>NZ_CP110836.1:4800000-8915460 GCF_026239515.1 Streptomyces sp. Je 1-4 4N24
ACAACATCACCTTTGATGTGCACGGAAATCTGTGGATATCGACCGACGGAAATGCGCTGGGCAGCCATGACGGGCTGTTCGGGGTGGCGACCGCGGGAGAACGGCGGGGTGAGGTCAGGCAGTTCCTGACGGTGCCCACGGGGGCCGAGACCTGCGGGCCGGTCGTGCAGGAGCGGCGGGTGCTGGTCGCCGTGCAGCATCCGGGTGAGGTGGACGGGGCGAGTGTCGAGCGGCCCGCCTCGCAATGGCCGGACGGCGAAGGGGAGTTGGTCCGGCCGTCCGTGGTGAGCGTGTGGCGGAAGGACGGACGGGACATCGGGGTCTGAGAGCGGACGGCGGCCCGTGGGGCGGGCACCGGCTCCCCGTCCCGCGGGCCGCTGCCCCTTCCACGGGCCCCGGCCCCGTCCCGCGACGCGCCCGGCGGCTCTCCCCCCGGCCTCCACATCACGCCGCGGAAACGATGTGGCAAGAGCAGGGTAAGAAGTAGGTCGTTCAGGTATCCGATGCGCAGGTGTGCCCGTCTTCTCCGGTGACCATTGTCCTGAGCCGTCCGTTGTGCCTAAGGCGGCCGGTTAAGAAGGCAAGAACCCTTCCTAGGGTGACGGGAGATGTGGGCGCATGGGGCTGACCAGTCAGTCGCTCGAATACACGGTGATCGTGCTGGCGGTGCTCTGTGTGGCCGCCACGGTCTGGCTCTGGCCCCGCCTGGCGCGGCGCGGGGTGGGGGCGGTCCTCGGCAGGCTGGGCGCGATCGTGGTCACCCAGGTGTCGATCGTGTGTGCGCTCGCCCTCGCCGTGAACACCAACTTCGAGTTCTACGGCAACTGGGACGAACTGCTGGGCAACACCGAGGAGGCGCCGGCCTCCGTGAGCCAGGGCGGCGGCCAGTACGCCTCGGTCGGCAACCTGAAGGGCGGGCTCGTCCAGCCGGCCGGTCCGCAGGGGCTCGACCGGGTGACCGGACTGCCCAAGGGGCCCGCGGACCGGGTGGGCAAGGTCGAGTCCGTGAAGATCGTCGGCCGTCGCAGCCGGGCCATCAACCCGGGCTTCGTCTATCTGCCGCCGCAGTATTTCCAGCAGCAGTTCCGCCGGCAGCGGTTCCCCGTCATGGTCGTCATCAGCGGCTACCCCGGCGGGATCATGAACCTTGCGCAGCACCTCCAGGTGCCGCAGAACGCGGGCCGGCTGATCGCGCAGGGCAAGATGCAGCCGACGGTGATCGTGATGGTCCGGCCGACGATCGCCCCGCCGCGCGACACCGAGTGCGTGGACGTGCCGAACGGGCCGCAGGCCGAGACGTTCTTCACCAAGGACCTGCCGGACGCCATGAAGTCGGCCTACCGGGTGGGCCGTGACCCCAGTGCCTGGGGTGCGTTCGGCTACTCGTCCGGCGGTACCTGCTCGCTGCAGCTGGCGATGCGCAACCCGAAGGTCTACACCTCGGCGGTCTCGCTCTCCGGTGACTACGCGATCAAGGACGACCTGACCACCGGCAGCCTCTTCGGCCCCGGCCCGGACGGCGCCCGCCGCGAGCGGGAGCACGATCTGCTGTGGCGGCTGAAGAACCTGCCCGCACCGCAGATCTCCGCGCTGGTGGCCAGCAGCCGTAAGGGCGAGGCGGGTTACGGCGACACCATGAAGTTCCTCCGTGCGGCCAAGTCGCCGATGACGGTCGACTCGATCATCCTGCCGCAGGGCAGCCACCAGTTCACGACCTGGCGGCGTGAGGTCGTGCCGGCCCTGGAGTGGCAGAGCCAGCAGCTGACGTTCCCGCAGGACACCGAGGCCGTGCCGCAGCGCAAGCCGGGTGTGGCGAAGGGCGGCGCCCCGGGCCGGCGGACCACGCCGTCCCCGACACCGTCGACGTCCGACGACAAGGGACACCGACGGGTGGAGGCGGAGCGCCCCCGGGGGTGAGCCGCAAGTGAACCGAGCAGGGGCGCCGGAGCTGTCCGGCGCCCCTGTTGTGTGCCGTGACGCCGGGCGGTGGGCCGTGCACCCGCGGCGCCGGCACTGGTGGCACCGGCTCAGCGGCAAGGGGACGGCCGGGCCGGCCGAGGCCTCCGGGGTCGGGCCGGGGTGACGGAAGGCGGCTGCGGCACCGGCCGTGGCGCGCTACGGCCGGTAGACCATCCCCGGCTCGGGCTTCGCCGGGGAGAGCAGCTGGGAGACCGTGACGATCGTGTAGCCGCGCTTCTTCAGCTCCTTGAGGATGCCGGGCACGGCCGGCACGGTCCCCCGGTAGATGTCGTGCAGCAGGATGATGCCGTCGCGCTCGGTCTGTTCGAGCACCCGCTTGGTGATCAGGGCCGAGTCGTTGGTCTGGTAGTCCTTGGCGGTCACGCTCCACAGGACCTGCGCCAGGCCGAGGTCCTTGCTGATCTCGGAGACGCTTCCGTCGGTCCTGCCCTGCGGCGGGCGCATCAGCCGGGGCGTCTTGCCGGTGATCTTGCGGACCGCCTCCTGGAGGCGTGACATCTCGCGCTTGGCCGCCTCGGGCGACATGTCGGTCAGGATCTGGTGCGACCAGGTGTGGTTGGCCAGCTCATGGCCCTCGGTGTCGATCCGCTTCACCTCCGCCGGGCGCTTTTCGACGTGGTTCTTGCCGAGCATGAAGAAGCTCGCCCGGACCTTCTCCTTCTTGAGGATGTCCAGCAGGCGGTTGGTGTTCTCGCTGGGGCCCGCGTCGAAGGTGAGCGCGACGCACTTGGCCTTGCGGCAGTCGATGTCGTCACCGGCCGCGCCCCGGGGGGCCTTGGCGTCCTTGCCCGCGGCGAGCGCGGCGTCCTTCTTGGTGACCTCGGCCGCCGGTGCCTCGGCGCGGGCGTCGGCCGGGGCGGTGACGTCGTAGGTGGCGCAGCCGCTGAGGGCCAGGGCCAGGGAGACGGCCGTCAGCAGCCCGGCTATGGACGTGCGGCGGGCCGCGGATATCGGCTTCGGCATACGGGTCTCTCTTCGGGCGCGGGTGGTCGGCAACGAGCCCGTGACCTGCGTTTTCGCGCATGGCAAAGCCGACGCGTACGGGGCGGGGCCGCGCCGCGCCGACCATCGGTGACAGCGGTCGAGGGGACTCGAGGGAACTATACATAGGTAGTACACACCGCGTGTATACGTGTGGTGTGTACGTGGCGGGAGAGGCAGAAGAGGCGGGTGGGAGGCGCGGCGGTGGAGGCCGTCCGCGCCCACCCCGATCGGACGCGCCCGCCGCGACACCCCGCCCGTGCCGCGGTGGACTCGTACCGTGACCGCACCGCCGCCGGACGACTGCCTGGCGCACAACGACTGGATCTGCGGCGACTACCTGAGCACCCGTCGGCAGATCCTGCTCGACGCGCTCGCCCAGCACCTCCAGCTGACGCTGATCTCGGTGGCGCTCGGGCTGGTGATCGCGGTCCCGCTGGCGCTGCTGGCCCGCCGCAGACGCTGGACGGTCGGGCCGGTGCTCGGCATCACCACCGTGCTCTACACGATCCCGTCGCTGGCGATGTTCTCGCTGCTGCTGCCCCTCTACGGGCTGTCCGCCACCCTCGTGGTGGTCGGCCTCGCGCTGTACTCCCTCACGCTGCTCGTACGGAACATCCTGGCGGGGCTGGACGGGGTCCCCGCCGAGGCCAGGGAGGCCGCCCGGGGGATGGGGTACGGGCCGATGCGCCAACTGCTGACCGTCGAGCTGCCGCTGGCCGTACCGGCGGCGATGGCCGGGCTGCGGATCGCCACGGTCTCGGCGGTCGCGCTCACCACCGTCGGTGCCATCGTCGGATACGGCGGACTGGGGAACCTCATCTACTCCGGGATGAATGCGTTCTTCAAGGCGCAGGTGCTCACCGCGTCCGTGCTCTGTGTGCTGATCGCGGTCGTCCTGGATCTGCTGCTGCTCGGTGTGGAACGGCTGCTCACGCCCTGGCGCCGGGCGGGCCGGCGGGCGCGGGTGCGTTCCCGGGCCATCGCCGGACCGAAGCGGCCGGCCGCCGCGGCCGGGCAGCAGGCATGAACACCGTCTCCGCGGTCTGGAGATGGCTGACCGCCGCCGCCAACTGGTCAGGGGAGAACGGCGTGTGGCACCGCCTCGAACAGCACCTCGTGCTCACCTTCGCCTGCCTGGTCATCAGCGCCCTGATCGCGCTGCCGGTCGCCCTGACGCTCGGCCACCTCGGCCGCGGCGGCGCGCTGGCCGTCAACCTCGCCAACATCGGCCGCGCGGTGCCGACCTTCGCGGTACTCGTCCTGCTGCTGCTCACCCCGATTGGACGGCACGGGCAGTGGCCGACGATCATCGCGCTCGTGCTGTTCGCCATCCCGCCGTTGCTGACCAATGCGTATGTCGGGATGCGTGAGGTGGACCAGAACGTGGTGCGGGCCGCGCGGGGCATGGGGATGACCGGCGCCCAGCTGGTGTGGCGGGTCGAGGTGCCGCTCGCCTCTCCGCTCGCTCTGACCGGCATCCGGATCGCCGCGGTCCAGCTGGTGGCCACCGCCACGCTCGCCGCGCTGGTGGGCGGCGGCGGCCTCGGCCGGATCATCACCGCGGGCTTCAACCTGGCCAGCACCCCGCAGGTGGTCGCCGGAGCGGTGCTGGTCGCGGTGTTCGCGCTGCTGATGGAGGCCGCCTTCGAGCTGGCGCAGCGGTGGGCGCCGGGCTGGGCGGGCGGACGGATCCGATGAGGGCCGCTGTGGCGGCCGTTGCGGGCGCCGCCGTCCTCGGGGTCTCGGCCTGCGCCAGCGGCCCCTCGCTGGAGACCCGCTCCGCGATCACCGCCTCCCCCGATGACAGCCGTGAACTGGTCATCGGCTCGGCCGGCTTCACCGAGAGCGAGCTGCTCGCCCAGATGTACGCGGCGCTGCTCGACCACGCCGGGTACCGGACCCGGGTCGTGACCGTCGGCAACCGGGAGCTGTACGAACCCGCCCTGGAGGTGGGGCAGATCGATGTCGTCCCCGAGTACGCCGCCACCTTCGCGGACTGGCTCCATGCCAAGAACAAGGGCTCCAAGGCGGCGCCGGTGGCCTCGCCCGACATCGGCGCCACCATGGCCGCGCTGCGCCGGCTCGCCGGCCCGCGCGGGCTGACCGTGCTCCCGGCCGGACGGGCCGTCGACCAGAACGCCTTCGCGGTGAGCGCCTCCTATGCCCGCAAGCACCACCTCAAGACCCTCAGTGATCTGGGCAGCGCCAAGCTTCCGGTGCGTCTGGCCGCGGGCGATGAATGCGTCCAGCGGCCGTTCTGCGCGCCGGGGCTGAAGAAGCGCTACGGGATCCACATCACGGCCATCGACCCGAAGGGTGTCGGCACCACGCCCGCCAAGCAGGCCGTGCAGAACGGGCAGGACCAGATGGTGCTGACCACCAGCACCGATGCCACTCTCGACCAGTTCGGTCTGGTGCTGCTCACCGACGACAAGAAGCTGCAGAACGCCGACTGTGTCGTCCCCGTCGTCAACCGCGCGCGGGCGGGCGGCGAGCGCCCGGCCGCCGCACTCAACCGCCTCAACAAGGTGCTGACCACCGCCGACCTGGCGTACCTCAACGAGCAGGTGGACAGCTGGCGGCGGCTGCCGGCGGATGTGGCGCGCAACTACCTGAAATCCAAAGGGCTGTTGCCCAAGAACTGACACGGGAGGCCAGGGCGCGGTGTTTCACGTGAAACGCCCGTCCTGGCTCGCTGCGCGCCGTTTCACGTGAAACACCCCCCTGTCGCCCGGAGCGCCCTCACTCCGTAGGGACCGAGTCCACCTCGGCCCGCTCCCGCGGTACCCCCCGCTCGTCCGATCCGATGGTGCGGCGCAGTGCCTCATGGAGTGTGGTCGGGGTGAGAACGCCCAGGAACCGGTGGCCGTCCAGGACCGCGATCCAGCCGGCATCGTGTTTGAGCATCTCGCTGAAGGCCGCTTTGAGCGTGCCGGTCACCGGCACCCAGGCCTCCATCCGGCGGGCGTGACCGGCGACCGTGCCCTCCCCGCCCGCCAGCTCCTCGGTGCCCACCCAGCCGTGCAGTGTGCCGTCCTCGTCGAGTACCACAGCCCAGCGGGCGCCCTCGGTCCGCAGCCGGGCCAGGGCGTCCGCGGCGGGTTCGCCGAGCCGGGCGAACGGAGGGCGTTCGAGGTCGCCGCGGTCGATACCGGTGACCGAGAGCTGCTTCAACGCACGGTCGGTACCGACGAATTCGGCGACGTAGGGGGTGGCGGGGGCGCCGAGGACGCTCGCGGGGGTGTCGTACTGCTCGATCCGGCCGGCGCCGTAGACCGCGATCCGGTCACCGAGCCGGATGGCCTCCTCGATGTCATGGGTGACCAGCAGCACCGTCTTGTGCAGATTGGCCTGCAGCCGCAGAAACTCCTTCTGCAGCCGGTCGCGGACGACCGGGTCGACCGCGCCGAACGGCTCGTCCATCAGCAGCACGGGCGGATCGGCGGCGAGCGCACGGGCCACCCCGACGCGCTGGCGCTGCCCGCCGGAGAGCTGGTCGGGGTAGCGCGGGCCGTAGACGTCCGGGTCCAGACCGACCAGATCCAGGAGTTCGGCGGCCCGCTCGCGGGCCCTGGCCTTCTTCCAGCCGGTCAGAAAGGGCACGGTCGCGGTGTTGTCGAGGACGGTGCGGTGCGGGAAGAGACCGGTCTGCTGGATGACATAGCCGATCCCGCGGCGCAGAGTGACCGGGTCGACGCCGGCGATGTCCGCACCGTCGACACAGATCCGGCCGTGCGTGGGGTCGATGAGCCGGTTGACCATCATCATGGTCGTCGTCTTGCCGCAGCCGGACGGTCCGACCAGTGTCACCAGTTCCCCCTCGCCGACCTCGAAGGAGAGGCCGTCGACGGCGGTGGTCCCGTCGGGGTAGCGCTTGGTGACGGACTCGAACCGGATCATTGCGCCATTGAATCCCGCGGCCCGCGGCCGGACCCGTCATGCGGGCAAACGGGTGGGGGCGGAGATAGGCCCTCCTCAGACCGCTTCCCGCCGTGCGCCGGGCTCCGGCTCGCCGCCCGTCCCCGGCCCGTCGGTCATCCGGTACCCGGCGCCCGGCACGGCCTCGATCACCGGCGGGTCGCCGAGCTTGGCGCGCAGCGCGCCGAGGGTGACGCGTACGGCGTTGTCGCCATAGCTGGTGTGCTCCTCCCACACCTCCTCGATCAGCTCGTCACCGCTGACCACCGCGCCCTGTGCACGCAGCAGCACTTCCAGCACCCCGAACTCCGTACGCGACAGCGCCAGCGCCCGGCCGTCGCGGGCGGCCAGCCGGTGCGCGGCGTCGACGGTGACGCCGGCCCGCTCGATGACCTGCGGTACCACCCGGCGCGCTGCCCGGCCCAGCGTCAGGACCCGGGCGAGCAACTCCTCATGGGCGAAGGGCTTGGCCAGACAGTCGTCGGCGGCCGGCTCCGGGTCCGCCACCCGGTCGTCCGGGCCGGCCGCGGTGAGCAGCAGCACCCTGGTCGGCAGCCTGTGCTCCACCACATACCGGCGCAGGGCGTCGCCGTGCGGTGCGGGCAGCTCACCGTCCAGGACGAGCACGTCGTACGCGACGAGCCGCAGTCCGGCCAGCGCCGCGCGGCCGTCGTGGGCGATATCCACCACGATCGCGGCGCGGCGCAGCTCCGCGGCGATCATGTCCGCGAGGCATTCCTCGTCCTCCACCACCAGAACGCGCATGGCGTCATATCTACCCGAGGCGGACCTTCCGGAGAGCTGAACGCCCTGCGCCGCGACCCCGGGACCGGGGAATTCACCAGGCTGGAGCCGAGCGGCGCCCGGCACGGGCCACCCGGGGCGCAGCGCCGGTGTCGCGGACCGCCGGCCGGGCCGCGACGGCCCGTGCAGCCGCGCCATGTCGAACGGGGGCCGGACAGCCCCGGCGTGCGGGGCCGTACGAGTTGCTTCCGCCGCACCGCCTCTCCTCCTGCCGCCTCCGGCCCGGCCGGCGTGCTTACGATCCACTTCGGCCACCGGTCGGAAGGGTGGAAGGGAGCGCCACGATGAGAGCCGTAGCAGTCAGCGCATTCGGTGAACAGCCGCAGCTCATGGATCTGCCGCAGCCCGAACCAGGGCCCGGTGAGGTCCTGGTGCGGCTGTCCGCCGCCGGACTCAACCCTGTCGACTGGAAGCTCGCCGACGGTATGTTCGGCGATGCCGTGCCGGCCGCGTTCCCCCTCGTCCTGGGATCGGACGGGGCGGGCGAGGTGCTCGCCATCGGGAGCGGGGTGCGGCGGTTCACCATCGGCGACGCGGTGTTCGGCCAGTTCCAGCGGCCCGAGCAGGGCGGCGGTTCGTACTGCGAACTCGCCGTCGCCGACGAGGACCGCATCGCGCACGCCGCCCGCAGCGTCACCTACGCCACCTCCGCGGCACTGCCGACGGCCGGCATGACCGCGTACAACCTGGTCGAGGAGACCCGGATCGCCGAGGGCAGAACGGTGCTGATCGTCGGCGCGACCGGCGGCGTCGGCACCTTCATCACCCAGCTCGCGGCCGGCCGCGGCGCCGAGGTGATCGCCACCGCCCGCCAGGCCAAGGCGGAACTGATGCGCACGCTGGGCGCCGCCGAGACCGTCGACCACACCGCGGGCCCGATCGCCGACCAGGTCCTCGCGCACCATCCGGGCGGTGTCGATGTGCTGATCGACATGACCAGCGGCCCCGCCGAGTTCGCCGAACTGACCCGGACCGTACGCGACGGGGGGACCGCCGTCTCGCTGATCGGCTCGGCCGACGCGGACGAGCTCACCGAGCACAACCTCCGCGGCTTCAATTTCGTCAACCGCCCCTCCCCGCAGCTGCTGGAGATCCTCGCCGGCCATGTCGACGCGGGCCGGCTGACGGTCCTCGTGGGCCGTGAGGTCTCCCTGGAAGAGGCACCGGACGCCCTGGCGACCAGCCGCACCGGCCGGGCACAGGGGAAGACGGTGCTGGCGATCTGAGCGGCGGTCAGGGACCGGCGCCGGCGCCGGTGCGGGCGGAGAGCCGGCGGGCCCGCAGGGCCCGGAGAGCCGGCGGTCCCGCCGCGGCCAGCGCCGCGGTCAGCCCTCCCGCGCCGATGACCAGCCAGAACCCGGTGCGCAGCGGTCCGGTGAGGGCGTCCGCGTAGGCGCCCGCGGCCGGCCGGGAGACCATCGCGGGCAGCGCGTCCAGGGCGCGGCTGCGGACCAGCGCGAGCGCCGCGGCCAGCAGGCCGGCGGCCGCCGCGCAGCCCAGCCCCGTACCGATCAGCGCCCGCCGCTTGCGCCGCGCCAGCAGCAGCCCGCCGGTCAGACACAGCGCCGCGACCGGCGGCAACAGCAGCGCCCCGGTGCGGACGAGCTCGTAGACGGCCCGGATCCGCGGCACGTCCGGCCCCTTCAGCAGCACGATCTCCACCCCGGCCCGCGGCACCCGCCGGAGAATGTCGAGCCCCATGCCGTTGTGGGACAGCTGACGCTTGACCCGTTCCACGACCGGGGTGAGATCCAGCGTCACCGCGGACCGCCCGGACGCGGCCAGCCGGCCGTCCAGCGTCCGGTGGGCGGTCCGGTGCACCCCGTTCCACACCGCGGGGAAGCCGCTCCCGGTGACGACCTGCCGCACCTGCTGGGCCACGAACTGGCGGATCCCGCGGGTGAAGTGCCGCCGCACCGCGGGACGCTCGGCGCGCGGTACGGCCTTCAGCAGCCCGTCGAGCCGGACATGCGCCATCACACCGGCCGTCACATCGTCGACGACCGCCTCCTGGACGGCGGTGTTCCCGGCCAGCGGCGCCACCGCCGCCACATAACTGTCGGTCTCGGTCAGCTCGGCCCGCGCCCACAGCGCGACCAGGCTCAACGGCAGCAGCAACGCCCCCACCAGCAGCAACACCCCACCGGCCAGCCCCCGTGCGCGCCGCGGCCCGTGCGGCGGCCGCTCCCCCTCCGTCACCCGCCCGCCCGGGCGTACGGGTGCGCTCGCTGACATCGCGTCCGGTCCTTCCTGCACGGCGGACCGGTGCGCGTCCCACGGACCGGCCGGGCCGGAGGAGCTCCGCGGGACGCGCCCTACGGCCACCTCCCAGGCAAGTGGGAACCCGCGCCGCCCGCGAGCCGGGACGGTGCCAATGGGTGACCGGGCGCGCGGCCCCGGCTCAGCCCGCCCGCGCGGCGCGCCGCCGCCGGACCGCCCGCACCACCCCCGGCCCGAACAGCGCCATCGCCACGGCGGCCGCCGCCCACCCCATCCAGCCGCCGCCCTCACCCTCCGGAGCGGTCTCCGGCAGGTCGTCCAGATCGCCCGAGCAGGCTGTGGGCGCGAAGGATTCGCCGACGTACACACAGACCGTGGCGGCGGCGCGGAGCGTGCCGGGGGCGGCGGAGGCGACGAGGTCGGCGCGGCCGCCGAGCACGGCCGTGGCGGTGAAGACCTGGATGTCGTGCGCGGGCAGATCGGCGCGCCAGATCGCCTTCTGCTCGCCCATACCGTGCCCTTCGACGGTGCCGCCGGGCGCGGTCGCCGAGGTCGTGGTGGCCGGCATCCGCTGTTCGATCCGGGCGCCGTGGACCTCGGTGGCGCCCAGGTTGTGCACGGTGATGCGGTAGTCGAGCCGTTTGCCGGACTCGGCGTCGTCGGCGCCGTCGGTCACCGCCACCGTGACGGAGACGGCGGGCGGTGCCTTCGGGGCGTACGCGGCGGCGGACGGTCCGGGGAGCGTGGCGGCGCACAGCAGCGCGCAGACAACGGCGGTTCTCATGCCGTCATCCGAGCATCGCGGCCCCCGTCACCGGCGGCAGGCGGCGCTGTCCCGGGCCGGGTTCACCCGAGTGAGGGGACGCGGAAGCGGCGCGCCGCTCCGGCGGCCACAGTGCACCCCGGGGCTCGCCGCCCCGGCCGCTCAGTGCCGGTGCGGCCCCGGCCGGTGCACCGGACCGTGTGCGTCCTCGCAGTGGCCGGCCTGCCGCTCCGGGCCGGGACCGGGCCGCGGGCTCAGCGTGAGCAGCTCATCGGCCGCGCCCTGTTCGCCGACGTGATCGACCTGGAGGGTGGCGTGGGTGATGCCGTACTCCCCGCTCAGCAGCTCCTGCAGACTGCGGCGGACCTTGTGGCAGTCGCCGCCCGGCGCCACCAGGATGTGCGCGGAGAGCGCCGGATGTCCGGAGGTGATCTGCCAGATGTGCAGATCGTGCACCTCGACGACCTCGTCCGCGGCGACCAGGTGGTCGCCCAGCGCGTCCGGGTCGATGCCGGCCGGCGCGGCCTCCATGAAGATCCGGCCGGACTCCCGCACCAGCCCCGTTCCGGCCCGCAGCATCAGCGCGACGACCACGAGCGTGGCGATCGCGTCCGCCCGCTCGAAGCCCGTCGTCACGACGACCAGACCGGCGACGGCGGTGGCGACGAACCCGAACAGGTCGGTGAGGATGTGCTGATAGGCGCCCTCGACGTTCAGGCTGGAGCGGTTGGCCTTGGACAGCAGCCAGGTGCAGATCAGATTGACCACGATCCCGGAGAGCGCGGTGACCAGCACCAGCCCGCCGGTCACCTTCGGCGGCGAGATCAGCCGCTCGACCGCCTCGTACGCCAGCCAGACCGACAGCAGCAGCAAGGTGATGCCGTTGGCCTGCGCGGAGAGGATCTCGGCGCGCTTGAGCCCGTAGGTGTACCCGCCGCGCGCCGGCCGTGCGGCCAGCCGCATCGCGATCAGGGCCAGCACGATCGAGACCGCGTCGGTGAGCATATGGGCGGCGTCCGAGATCAGCGCCAGGGACTGCGCGACCACACCGATGACGACCTCGACCGCCATGTACGAGGTGAGCAGGATCAGCGCGGCCCGCAGCCAGCGCCGGTCCGCGTCGGGTGAGACTCCGTGTGCATGGCTGTGGCTGTGGCTGTGCCCGTGGCTATGGGCGTGCTCGGTCATCGGCGCGCTCCTTCCTGGCTCCTTGCTGCGAAGCAAACCGCACTTCCGCGAAAGATCCAAAGGCTGCACCGGTGACCGTTGTCATTACCGTCGAACGGACGATCGTGCCTGGTCAGAGCGGTGCGGAGGCGGGCGGGCGCGGGGGCGGAAACGGAGCTTGGCCATCCGCTCCCGGCTGGCGCGGTGAGCCGCCGAAGCTCCTCCTGCCGGGTAGCATCCGGCGCCATGAGCAACGCTACGGGGGAGACCCGGCGGCCCGCACCCGGCACGGGACAGCTGCTGGCGCCCCTCGGCCTGCTGGCCGCCGTCGCCATCCTGTCCACCCACCGCGACGGCCTCACCTTCTGGCTCGGCGCCCTGCTCGGCACGGTCGCCGTCCTCGGCTACCTGGCCTGCTTCGACTCCCCGCGCGGCATCTGGCAGTGGCTGCCGGCGGTCGCGGGCTTCTGCGCGGCGTTCCTGTTCGCGGGCCAGTTCCTGATCGCCCTGCTGACGTGAGGGAGGGGTGGGCCTCCCCGCGGGGCGGTGCGGAGCGACCGGTCAGTAAAGTTCGGCTCCCGTCCCCCGGACCGGTCCCCGTCCCCTCCCGACCTCTGAGGTATCCGGCAGTGAGCCCCGCACCACCCGCCCCGGCCGCTCCTGAACCCCTGTCCGTCGTCGGCATCGGGGCGGACGGCTGGGACGGACTGCCCGCCGCCTCCCGGCAGGCCCTGTGCACCGCCGAGGTGCTGATCGGCGGCGCCCGTCAGCTCGCGCTGCTGCCCGAGGAGTGCGCCGGTGAGCGCGTCCCGTGGCCGTCGCCGCTGCGCCCCGCGGTCCCCGGGCTGCTCGCCACGTACGCCGGACGCCGGGTGTGCGTGCTGGCCAGCGGCGACCCGATGTTCTACGGCATCGGACGGACGCTGACCGAGGTGCTCGGGGAGCAGGCGGCCGCCGGCGCGGGAGAGACGGCGGGCGGGTCCCCGGCCCCCGGCGCCGGCCCCCGGCTGCGCATCTTCCCCCACCCCTCCTCCGTCTCCCACGCCTGCGCCCGCCTCGGCTGGCCGCTGGAGGACACCGAGGTCGTCACGCTCGTCGGACGGCCCACCGGGAACCTGGTCCGCGCGCTGTACGACGGCCGCCGGGTGCTGGTGCTGTCCGCCGGCGCCGGCACCCCCGCCGAGGTCGCGGCCCTGCTGCGCGCCCACGGCTTCGGCCCGACCCGGATGCGCGTACTGGAGCAGCTCGGCGGCCCCCGCGAACGGACCGCCGAGGGCACCGCCGACGACTGGGACGCACCGCCCGGCGACCCCCTCAACGTCCTCGCCCTCGACTGCCGCCGTGCGCCCGGCACCCCGCCGCTCTCCACCGTCCCCGGCCTCCCCGACGCCGCCTACGAGCACGACGGCCAGCTCACCAAGCGCCATGTCCGCGCCGCCACCCTCGCCGCGCTCGCCCCCGCCCCCGGCGAACTCCTCTGGGACATCGGCGGCGGCTCCGGCTCCATCGCCATCGAGTGGCTGCGGGCGCACCGCAGCTGCCGCGCCGTCAGCGTCGAGCGCGACCCCGTACGGGCCGAGCGGATCGGCCGGAACGCGCAGGCGCTCGGCGTCCCGGGACTGCGGGTCGTCCCCGGTTCCGCGCCCGCCGCGCTGGACGGTCTGCCGACGCCGGACGCGGTCTTCATCGGCGGCGGGCTGACCGCCCCCGGCCTGCTGGCCGCGTGCTGGACGGCGCTGCCGCCGGGCGGCCGGATCGTGGCGAACACCGTGACGCTGGAGTCCGAGGCGCTGCTCGCCGACTGGTACCGGCGGCACGGCGGCGAGCTGGTCCGGCTCGCGGTCGCCCACGCCGTGCCGGTCGGCGGTTTCACCGGCTGGCGGCAGGCGATGCCGGTGACCCAGTGGGCGGCCGTGAAACCGCCGTCCGCCTCCCCGTCCCCGACCGCCCTCCCCCAGGAGACCGAGCAACCATGACCGTCCACTTCATCGGCGCGGGTCCCGGCGCCGCCGACCTGATCACCGTGCGCGGCGCCCGTACGCTCGCCTCCTGCGGGGTCTGTCTGTACGCCGGCAGCCTGGTGCCGCGCGAGCTGCTCGCCGAGTGCCCGCCCGGCGCCCGGCTCATCGACACCGCACAGCTGGACCTCGACACGATCACCGCCGAAATGGTCCGCGCGCACGAGGAGGGCCATGACGTGGCCCGGCTGCACTCCGGCGACCCGTCCGTCTTCAGCGCGGTCGCCGAGCAGATGCGCCGGCTGGACGCGGCCGGGGTGCCGTACGACGTGGTGCCGGGCGTCCCCGCGTTCGCCGCGGCGGCGGCCGCGCTCAAGCGCGAGCTGACCGTCCCCACCGTCGGCCAGACCGTCATCCTCACCCGGGTCGCGCAGCGGGCCACCCCCATGCCCGAGGGCGAGGACCTGGCCACGCTCGGGCGCAGCGGTGCGCTGCTGGTGCTCCACCTGGCCGCCATGTACGTCGACCGGGTCGTAGGCGAACTCCTGCCGCACTACGGCGCCGACTGCCCCGCCGCGGTCGTCGCCATGGCCTCCCGCCCCGACGAACTCGTGCTGCGCGGCACCCTCGCCGATATCGCCGGCCAGGTGAAGGCCGCGGGCGTGGTCCGTACGGCCGTCATCATGGTCGGCCGCACCCTGGGTGCCGAGCAGTTCCGCGACAGCCATCTCTACTCGGCGGACCGCGAGCGATCGCACCTGCCGTGCGCCGGGCCGTCGGGCACGCCGCCGGTCACGGAGACGCCGTAGCGGACGCGTAGGGGCCGTGGCCAGCGGCTGCAGTCCTTCTACCGACCGGAATTCCTCCTGGATCCCGGCCCGGACATGCGTGAACCCCGGAACTGGAGGTTCCGGGGTTCCGGCCGGCCCTGCCGAGATGCCGAAGCACCGGTGGGGCGCGAGGAATGCTCCTGGCCGTCAAGCCTTGCCGCTGACGTCGATGTCAGCCGCGGTCAGCCGCTCTCAGAAGCCGGTGGTCTCCACCGTGGCCATACCGGCGACCTGGCCGACGGGCAGGCTCGACGCGAGGGACCCGGCGGTCTCGACGACACCGCCGACGCTCACGGCGGCACCGTGCCCGGCAACCTCGGCACCGGCGCTGGCGAGCCCACCGGCAATGTTGTCCAGCTCGTTGTCGGCGATCTCGCAGGTGTCGATCGCAGGGGTGAAGCCGTTCATGGCGTGCCCTTCCCTTCAAAGCTATGGGTTCTGAACTCACGCAGACCGAATTGCCGATAAAGCCGAATTTGCCGATAAAGCGAATGCGGCCGTAACGGGACCGTTGGGCGCCGGAAATGTGGCGTCCATAATGGCGGTCCGTGTGCTCGCAGAATGCAATCACGCCAAAGCTTTCCCAGGCAACTTACCGTTCAGTTTTTAACCGGTATGCAATCGAGCGCAATAATCGCCCTGACCTGCACTTTTGCCCGCTTCTTGGTGGTGAACCGACCGTGCGGCGGCTATCGGAAAAGTGTCCTGGGAAAACCCTTCATGCATGCCCTCCGCGTATATTTTGCGGGTACCGTCCGCCGAGCCCGCGGTGAGTGTGAAGGGGTGAGATGTCTGCCTTCCCCGCTTTCCTCTCCATCGGGGGTGTCACTTCCCCCTGATCCGGAAACGGGGTGCTGTGGCGCGGGAAAGGGCTTGCGTCCGTCGGGGCTGTGTTTCGGGCAATTGCACACCGAGGACGCAACCGCGGACACGGTCCGGACCGGTCGCGGCCCCTCCGGGCCCGTCCGGATGGCTCTCCGACCGCATCAGGGTGAATACCCGTTATCCCGCCGCCGGGGACCGGTAAGGAAGCTGCGACACCCAAGGGGGGCCGAAGCAAAGGAGTACGCCACGATGCGTACCAGACTGGCCGCCGGCGTCGTCGGCGCCGCAGCCCTGCTGACGCTCTTCGGCGGCACCGTCGCCGCGGCCGACGGCAAGGAAAAGGAACATGTCGCACAGGCGAAGGACACCCCGGGACAGAGGGGCGACAGCTCGCCGTGGATGCACGACAGTCCGGGCCGGATGCACGACCGGCCGGGCCGGGTGCACGACCGCCGCGAAGGCCGCTACGACCGCCGGGAGGGCCGCTACGAGCGCCCCGGATTCCGTGACAACCCGCTGCGGCTGACCACCTGCGCCCTCGGTGCGGCGCTGGGATCGCTCACCGGCAGCCAGGACGACTGCATCGCCGACCGGTACGGCCGCGGGCACCGGAACTGACCGCTGACGTGGGGGAAGCCCGTCACCGCTGAGGGCTTCCCCGCCGGGCGTCCCCCGGCCCCCGCGGCTCCGCCCGCCCCACCACCATCCCCGCCCGGTCGATGCAGATGACGTCGACCGCGACGGGCGCGCCGCGCAGCACGGCCAGCGACTCGTCCCGTGCCGTCGCCGCCACCAGATCCCCCAGCGGGACACCCGCCGCGGCGCACAACTGCAGTGCCGCCAGGCCCGTGTTGGCCTCCGCGACCGCCCCCGCCAGCGCCTCGTCCGCCCCGCCCCGCCGGGCGAGCTCGGCCAGGAACCCCTTGTCCACCTGGGACCGCGCCGAGTGCAGATCCAGATGCCCGGCCGCCAGTTTGGACAGCTTGGCGAACCCGCCGCAGATGGTGAGCCGCTCCACGGGATGCCGCCGGACGTACTTCAGCACCGCGCCCGCGAAGTCGCCCATGTCCAGCAGCGCGTCCTCGGGCAGGTGGTGCAGCGCGACGGCCACCTTCTCCGACGTCGACCCCGTACACCCGGCCACATGCCGCCGCCCTGCCGCGCGTGCGACGTCCACACCCCGCCGGATGGAGTCGATCCACGCCGAGCAGGAGTACGGCACCACGATCCCGGTGGTCCCCAGGATCGACAGCCCGCCCAGGATCCCCAGCCGCGGATTCCAGGTGCTGCGGGCGATCTCCTCCCCGTGATCGACCGAGATCTCCACCTCGACATCGGCCGTCGCCCCCGGCCCGCCATGGCGCCCGGCGACCTCCGCCAGATGCTCCCGCATCATCTGCCGCGGCACGGGGTTGATGGCCGGCTCGCCCACCTCCAGCGGCAAGCCGGGGCGGGTGACGGTCCCGACCCCCGGCCCGGCCCTGAAGACCACGCCCGACCCCGCGGGCAGCGCCCGCACGGTGGCCCGGACCAGCGCCCCGTGCGTGACATCCGGATCGTCGCCCGCGTCCTTGACGACACCCGCCGTGGCGGCCGTCCGCCCCGGCGCCAGCTCCTCCACCGCCAGCGCGAAGGACGGCGTCTGCCCCTTCGGCAGCGTGATCGTCACCGGATCGGGAAACTCGCCGCTGAGCAGCGCCGTGTACGCGGCCGTGCTCGCCGCCGTCGCACAGGCACCGGTCGTCCAGCCGGGCCGCAGCCCGGTGTGCGCGAGCTGCGCACTACGCCCGCCCGCGGCCTTCCCCGTACCCTGCGGTTGCGCTTCAGCCACGGAGGAACCCACATCCCATGCCCGACGCAGCCCGCCCGCCACGCCATGTACTGATCCTCGGCGGTACGACGGAGGCCCGCCGCCTGGCCGCCGCCCTGGCGCCGGAGCCTGCCGGGGCACCGGAGCTCGCGCCGGAGCCCGCCCTGCGCGTGACGACCTCGCTCGCCGGCCGGGTCGCCGCGCCACGGCTGCCCGCGGGGGAGGTACGCATCGGCGGGTTCGGCGGCCCCGAGGGCCTCGCCCGCTGGCTGCGCGAGCACGCGGTGGACGCGCTCATCGACGCCACCCATCCTTTCGCCGACACGATCAGTCACAATGCGGCCCTGGCCGCCGCCACCGCCCATGTTCCCCTGCTCGCCGTCCGCCGGCCCGGCTGGGTGCCGGTACCCGGCGACACATGGCACCAGGTCACCTCCCTGGACGAGGCCGCCGCCGCTCTTCCTGCCCTCGGCACCCGCGTCTTCCTCACCACCGGCCGGATGGGCCTCGCCCACTTCGCCCACCTCACCGGCCTCTGGTTCCTCGTCCGCTCCGTCGACGCCCCCGAGCCCCCGCACCCGCTCCGTATGGAGGTGCTGCTCGACCGCGGCCCCTTCAGCGTGGAGGGCGAACGCGCGCTGCTCCGCACTCACCGCATCGACGTCCTGGTGACCAAGGACAGCGGCGCCGCCGCGACCGCCGCCAAGCTGACGGCGGCGCGGGAGGCCGGGGTCCCGGTGGTCGTCGTACGGCGCCCGCCGGTACCCGACGGGGTGCCGGTGGCGGAAGGGCCACAGGAGGCGGCGGAATGGCTGCGGGGACTTTTCAGCGCGGCCGATTCACACTGAGCCGATTCGCTTCCCGAACCCTTTCCACTAATTCTTCCCGCCGCTTTGCGCATTCCCCTTGCTCACCTTCGCCGCCGGCGTCGCGGGCGTCGGAGGAGTCGGCCGTCTCCTCACTCACGGGGCGCACTTCCCCACCGCCTGCGCGAGCCGCCGCGCGAGCTCCGGCGTGCAGCGCCCCAGATCCACCAGCGGGCGAGGAAAGTCCCCCACCAGCGACACCCCGTCCAGAGCCAGGGACGGCAAGGTGATGCCCGCCCCCTTCAGCGCCGCCCGCAGCTCGTCCCGCGCCTGCTCCGCATCCCTGATCCTCCCGGCCGCCGGACTGCGCTCCGCCAATCCCATTTCTCTTCTCCGTTCGAGTCCTGACTGGGCTGTCAATGCCCTTTCCCCGCCCTAGAGTTGTCACTCCGACCAGCTCTCGAAAGGGAGTTGGCGTTGTCGTCGGCACGGGCAACAGGGGGTCTGAGAATGGTCGAAAAGAATTCCGAGGAGGACGCGGGTTCGGCCCGCTGGGTCCTCGCCTGCGAGCTCAGCCGGTTACGGGAGTCGTCCGGCAGATCACTGGCCCAACTGTCCGACGAGGCCAACTACGACCGCACCTACCTGCACCGCCTGGAGACCGGCGAACGCCTCTCGAAGCTGCCGGTCATGGAGACGCTGGACCGGATCTACGGCACGAGTGGGCTGCTGGTGCGGCTGTGGGGGCTGGCGCGGCTGGATGCGTTCAAGGACAAGTACCGGGAGTTCATGCGGTACGAGGCGAAGGCGACGATCCTGCATACATACGCGAGTGCCATCCCTGGGTTGCTGCAAAACGAGGACTTCGCACGAGTGGTGCTGTCGTCGGTGACAACGCCCATAAGCCCCGACGAGATCGAGGAGAACGTCGCTGCCCGACTGGGCAGGCAGGAGTTGCTGCAGCGTCATCGACCGCCGCATGTGCGGATCATCCTGGATGAGGCGGCGCTGCGGCGGCCGGTGCGCGACCCCGTCATCTGGCATGACCAGCTGGTGCGGATTTTGGAGGCCGCCAAGTTGCCGCACATGACCATTCAGGTGCTTCCGTTCTCTGCCGGAGTGCATAGCCTGATGGGGGGTTCGCTCTGGCTCTTGTGGATGGCGGACGGTAGTGCCGTTGCCTACCTGGAAGGCAACAGGTCGGGCGAACTGATCGAAGAGCCAGAAGAGGTTGAGCAATATCGCCTGTCCTACGATCGGCTCCGCGACGAGGCCCTCTCGCCGTCTGATTCAGCAGCGTTCATCGAGCAGTTGGTGGAGGACAGCAGACCATGAAGACAGTCAGCGACCTGGTCGACGCCGAGTGGCGTAAGAGCAGCTACAGCGATGGCGGAGCCGACAACTGCGTCGAGGTCTCCGACGGCTTCCCCGGCGCCGTGCCGGTCCGTGACAGCAAGAACCCGACCGGGAGTGTGCTGCTCTTTCCGGCCGGAGCATGGGCGGCGTTCATAGCGACCGTAAAAGCCGATCAACTGAGCTGAGGTCAACGGAGGGCAGCAGGCCATGAACCTGGCAAGTGGTGCTTGGCGCAAGAGCAGCTACAGCGACGGAGGGGACAACAACTGCGTCGAGGTCTCCGACGGCTTCCCCGGCGCCGTGTCGGTCCGTGACAGCAAGAACCCGGCCGGTGGCGTACTGCTCTTTCCGGTCGCGGCCTGGTCGGCCTTCATGGATGGCGTGAAGGACGGTCGGCTCGGCTGACCTGGCCTCTCGGGTACGAGTACGCACCCGTACCCGAGAGGCGGGAGAAAGGAGCACGACGATGTCCGATGCCCATGTCCGTCTCCCTGAGGCTGAGCGTGCAGAGCGCGCGGCAAAGGCGCTCGCGGCGCTGAAGAGGTGGAACGGGTATGACCCCACCGCGGTACAGCAGCAGGACGTGGACAGAGAGCTCGACCGGCGTCTGGCCCAGGCGACCGGCCGGTGAGCGATGCCCTACACATCGTTCTGGGCGACAGCGCGGTGACCGCACCCATTCGACGCATCCCGTTTGGGTCACCCGGGGCCGCGCCGCCGCCTGGTTGCCGCCACGATCACGAACGTGACGCTGATCAGGAGCGCCCATGAGCCGAACTTCTCCAGGGCGACCGGTTGCCACCCGTGGAGCTGGTGCGGGTAGCGCCATGCGCCCAGGTAGGTGGCGATGTTCTCGGCCAGCCACAAGAAGAAGCCGATGAGCGCGAAGGACAGCGCCAGCGGCATGCGGTAGCGCGCCTTGCCCACACTGAACCGCACCGACGTACCTCCCGTGACCGCGACGAGCAGGGCGGCGAGGGGCCAGCGCACGTCAGGCAGCCAGTGGTGGCTGAAGAAGTTCACGTAGATGGCCACGGCCAGGGCCGTGGTGGCGCGGGGGCGGTAGCGGACGAGTTCCAGGTCCATCAGCTGCCATGCGCGGCAGACATAGCTGCCCACCGCGGCATAGAGGAAGCCCCCGTACAGAGGCACGCCCGCGAACTTGAACACCGCGGGCTCCGGATAGCTCCAGGAGCCGAGCGAGACCTTCACCAGCTCGAAGGCCAGCCCGATCGCGTGACACACGGCGATGACCAGGACATCCCTGCCGCTGTCCCACCCGCGCAGGCGGAACACCAGCGTGAGCAGCAGTCCGTAGACGAGCAACAGGTCATATCTGGCCACGGGCAACTGCGGCAGCACGGTGGACAGCGCGACCCCCGAGAGCAGCGCAACGGCGAAGGCGCAGCTGCTCGTCTGGAGCCGGGTGAAGATCAGTAGTTGCTGTACGCGGGCCATATTCGCGTGCATGGTGCGGAAGACGCGGCTGGGGCGGGAGGGGTTGCACGAGGCGTGGTCCGGCGCCGGCCAGAAGCCCGGATGAGGTGGACCATGCGGGAGGGGTTGCAAGAAGGGCAGGCGACGACCGATGAGTTTCTCCGTGATCCGCAGTCAGAGGTCATTGTTGGTGCGCTGCGGGCCGCACGTGTGATCCAATCGCGCACCAGCCGAATCTGCTGAGAGCCGGACACGAGACACCAAGGAACCTTCGATGCGTACCTTGATCAGTACCGCCTTCATCTCCCTCGACGGCGTTGTGGAGGGTCCGGGCGGCGAGCCCGGATACCGGAACTCCGGGTGGACCTTCAAGGACATCGAGTTCCTCCCCGAAGCATTCGACATCAAGGGCCGGGAGCAGAAGGAAGCCACCGCGATACTGCTGGGCCGGGCCAGCTACCAGGCGTTCAGCCCGGTGTGGCCGGACATGGCGGACTTCGCCGACTACAAGGTGATGCCGAAGTACATTGTCTCCACGACCCTCACGGAGGACGATCTGGTATCGAACTGGGGCGAGACCACGATCCTGCGCTCGCTCGATGAGGTCGCCGCGTTGAAGGAGACCGAGGGCGGCCCGATCATCGTGCATGGGAGCGCCGCCCTGAACCAGGCCCTTTCGGACGCCGGCTTGATCGACCGCTACCACCTGCTCGTCTTCCCGCTGCTGCTGGGTGCGGGCAAGCGTCTGTTCAGTGGCACGGACAAGGACACCCAGAAACTGAAGCTCGTCGAGCACGAGGTGTACGCCAACGGCCTGCAGAAGAACGTCTTCGACGTCGTCCGCTGACAAGGTCCCCCGCCCTTGCGCCCCCTCACGTTGCACTCGATGGATGGATCTGCTCGGCAGGCGTCAGGTCACCGCGCGGACCAGAGAAAGATGCCCGCTAGAGGTGCGGTCCGGAGCCGGCCCCACGCCCGGACGGAGCCCCGGCGCCCGCATGACGCGAGCCGGAGCCCCCTACCTGGCAGGCAGCCTCACCCCTCCGGATACCTCCGCGGCGTCCACACGACCTGAGTCCCGTCATCGCGCCGTACCGCCTGCGTCTGGGACGACCCGACGATCAGGAGCGTCCGCATGTCGACCTGGTGCGGGTCGAGGTCGGCGAGGTGGACGGTGCGGACCGACTCCTCGGGGCCGCCGATGTCGCGGGCGAGGATGACGGGGGTGTCGGGGGCCCGGTGTTCCAGGAGGAGTTCGCGGGCCTTGCCGACCTGCCAGGTGCGGCTTCGGGAGCCGGGGTTGTAGAGGGCGAGGGCCAGGTCGGCGCCGGCCGCGGCGTGCAGGCGTTCGGCGATGACCTCCCAGGGCTTGAGGCGGTCGGAGAGGGAGATGACCGCGTAGTCGTGGCCGAGGGGGGCGCCGGCGCGGGCGGCGGCCGCGTTGGCGGCGGTGACGCCCGGGAGGACCCGTACGGGAATGTCGCGGTAGGGAGCCTGGCAGGCGACCTCCAGGACGGCGGTGGCCATCGCGAAGATCCCTGGGTCACCACCGGAGACCACGGCTACCTTGCGGCCACGCCGGGCCAGGTCGAGGGCGAGTTCGGCGCGTTCGGACTCGACCTTGTTGTCGGAGGCGTGGCGGCGCTGGCCGGGGCGCGGCGGGACGCGGTCCAGGTAGGTGGTGTAGCCGACGAGATCCTCGGCGGCGGCCAGGGCGCCGCGGGATTCGGGCGTCAGCCAGAGCGGCCCGGCCGGGCCGGTGCCGACGACCACGACCTCGCCGGGGCCGGACGGTTCGTCTGCCGTGACCGTCCCAGTTGACGTCCCCGTCCCCGTCCCCGTCCCCGTCCCCGTCCCTGTCCCCGTGGCCGTGGCCATGTCTGTGGACGTACCCGTACTGGGCGGCAGGTCCGCGATCCGGCTCGGTACGACGCTTACGGAGAAGTAGGGGACCGTCTCCGCGTCGATGTCCGCCAGCTTCTCGGTACGTTCGCCGGCCATCGTCGCGCGCTCGACGTAGTGGGCCTCCGGGAGGCGGCCGGAGCGTTCCATGGCGCGGCGGACGGTGGGGAAGGTGCGGCCCAGCTTCATGACGACGGCCGTGTCGGTCGAGGACAGGCGGGCGGTCAGTTCCTCCTCCGGGAGCGTGCCGGGCAGGATCGTCAGGACCTCGTCGGCCTCGGCCAGCGGCTTGCCCAGACGGGCCGCGGCGGCGCTGACGGAGGTGACGCCGGGGATGACCTCGGTCGGATAGCGGTGGGCCAGCCGCTTGTGCATGTGCTGGTAGGAGCCGTAGAAGAGCGGGTCGCCCTCGGAGATGACGGCGACGGTGCGGCCGGCGTCGAGATGGACGGTGAGGCGGGCCGCCGCGGCCTCGTAGAACTCGTCCAGCGCGCCCCGGTAGCCGCCGGGGTGATCGGTCGACTCGGTGGTGACCGGGTAGATCAGCGCTTCCTCGATGTGGTCGGCGCGGAGGTGCTCGGCGGCGATGGAACGCGCGATGGAACGTCCGTGCCGGGCGCTGTGGTAGGCGATGACGTCCGCCCCGGCGATGATCTGGACCGCCCGGACCGTCATGAGGGACGGGTCGCCGGGGCCGAGGCCCACACCGTAGAGGCGACCGGTCAGCTGCTGCTCGCTCACGCTTACTCTTCCTCGCTTGCCATGGCGTTGATCGCGGCCGCGGCCATGGCGCTGCCGCCCCGGCGCCCGCGCACCACGATGTGGTCCAGCTCCGACGGGTGGGCGATCAGCGCGTCCTTGGACTCCGCGGCGCCGATGAAGCCGACGGGTATGCCGATGACGGCGGCGGGGCGGGGCGCGCCTTCCTCGATCATTTCGAGGAACCGGAACAGGGCGGTGGGGGCGTTGCCGAACGCGACCACGGCGCCTTCCATCCGGTCCCGCCACAGCTCCAGGGCGGCGGCGCTGCGGGTCGTCCCCATCTTGGCGGCCAGGTCCGGGACCGACGGATCGGTGAGGGTGCACAGGACGTCGTTGCCGGCCGGCAGCCGCTTCCGGGTGACGCCGCTGGCGACCATGTTGGCGTCGCAGAGGATCGGCGCACCGGCGCGCAGCGCCTCGCGGGCGCGGGCCACCACCTCGGGGGTGAAGGCCAGATCGCGTACCAGGTCGACCATGCCGCAGGCGTGGATCATCCGGACCGCGACCCGGCTGACGTCGGCGGGCAGGCCGGCGAGGTCCGCCTCGGCGCGGATGGTGGCGAAGGACTGGCGGTAGATCGTCGCCCCGTCCTTCTCGTAGTCGAACGCGGTCACTGTGGCCTCGGGGTTGTCGGGTACGGGGCGGTTCTGGAGGTGGGGCATGGCGCTGTGGGTCGAGGGTGGTTCATGAGGTGGTGGGGCATGGCGCTGTGGGTCGGGGGCGGTTCATGAGGTGGTGGGGCATGGAGCTGCGGAGGGTGCCGCCGGTGCGGGATGCGGGGCGGGTGTGCTCTGCGGCTGTACTACGGAGACGCGGTAGCCCTCCGGCGTCGCCAGCACATCGACCCAGGCGCCGCGCGGGTGGCCGCAGCGGCGTTCGCAGCCGGACCAGTACACGGGGAGCCGGCGCAGGGCGGGCTGCTGTCCTGGCTCGCCGGGGACGGGGGTGCCCGCTGTGACGGCGGCCGACGCGTCGGCCCGTACGTCGGTACGGGACTTGGCGCAGCCGGGGCGGCCGGTGCAGGCGCCGATGCGGTGCCAGGGGGAGTCCGGGTCGGTGATCAGTCCGGCGGTGGACAGTTCGCGCAGGCGGGGAACTGCCGTGTCGGCGGACAGCCCGGGGATGACGATGCCGCGCCAGGGGGTGAGGCGGAGCGCGCCGGCACCGTCCTCGGCGGCGACGGAGGTCAGCAGGCGCCACTGGGCGACCGACAGCCGCCCCAGCGGCGCGAGGACGGAGAGCGCACGGGCGCCGTCGGTGCCCTCGATGACGCCGGGGGCGGAGGAGTCGGCGTACGGGACGGAGGCGGGGGGCGGGACGGAACCGGCGTACGGGACGGAGGGGGTGAACGGGACGGACGCGGCGTCAGGGACGGACTCGGCGTACGGCGCGGAGGCGGGTGTGGGCGCCTCGGTCGCGTCGGCGGTCCCGGTTACGTCGGCGGTCCCGGTTACGTCGGTGGTCCCGGCTACGTCGGTGGTACCGGTCACATCCGCGGACCCGCCCACATGAGCGGTTCCGGCCCCGGCCACCCCCGCAGCCACCGCCCCGGCCACCTCCGCGCACCCGATGCCCGCCGCGCGCAGTCGCTCCGCGACGGCCCGGGCCGTTAGACCGTGTCCGACCGGGAGTTCACGTACCCGCCAGGCGCCGCTGCCGCTCGCCTCAGCGGCGGTCAGGAAGGCCTCGGCGGCGGTGAGGGCGGCGCGCGGGGCGTCCGGCCCGGCGATCCGCAGCGCCGCCGGGTCGTCGCCGACCCGCAGCAGCGCGGTACCCCCGGACCCGGCCGGGCATCCGTATCTGGGCAGATCCCCGGCCCCGGGCAGATCCCCGGCCCCGGGCAGGCCCCCGTACCCAGGCTGGTCCCCGGCCCCGGACAGCTCCCCGTCCCCCATCGGCGCCCCGACCCCGCCCCGTTCTGCGACCAAGCTCACATCCCCGCCGAGTGCCGCCACATCGCCCCGTCCGTCGTCCAGGACGAAGAGGAAGCGGCCCGACAGCGCGGTCGCGGACTCGCTCGCGCAGAGCAGTCCGTCCAGCTCACGGGCCCACAACCGCACGTCAGAAGGGGTGTGCCGGTCGAGTCCGGCAAGGGGCGAGGCGAGGATGTTGCGGACGCGTTCGTGGCGCTCGGAGGGCAGCAGACCGGCGTCGCGCAGCAGGACGGCGAGCCGGTCGCCGCAGCCGTCCGGGAGGCCGCGGAGTTCCGCGTTGCCGCGGGAGGTGAGCGAGAGGTGGCCGTCGCCGAGCCGGTCCGCGGCGTCGGCCAGCGCCTCGGCCTGACGTACCGTCAAGTCTCCGGCGGGCAGCCGCACTCGGGCGAGGTGGCCGTCGGCGGCGGAGTGCAGCCGCAGCGCTCCCGGGCAGGCGTCACCGCGGTCCCGTATGGGCGGTTCGGCACCTTGGGGCCGTATCGAGGGGGAGGGCGGCATGGCCGCGAGCATACCCACGGAGGCGGGTGGCTCATCGGGGCCGGATCCGGCCAAGCTCCCGGTCCGGATCCGGGTACGGAGGCGAGCGCCCCCGTCCCGCTGCGGCCGGTCCGGAGGCCCGCTTACCTCCCCCGTCCACTGCCCTTACTATGCAGGTCGGTGGGTCGGCTGGCCCACCGGACGCCAGCGACGGCGCAGGGTCTTAGGGCCCAAGGGAGGAAGCCCGGTGAGAATCCGGCGCGGTCCCGCCACTGTGAACCCGGCAGCTGCCGGGTGAGTCAGGAACTCCCGCCGTCCATACGACCACCCGGGGCGCGGATACCCCGAGGAAGGCCTGCGCTCGCATGCTTCTGCTGCTGTCGACCTCCGACACCGACCTGCTCAGCGCCCGCGCGGCCACGGGTCCCGTGCCGTACCGGCTCGCCAACCCCGCCCGCCTCGACGTCGCCGAACTCCCCGCGCTGCTGGAGGGCACCGACCTCGTCGTCGTACGCCTCCTCGGCGGCATCCGTGCCTGGGAGGAGGGCCTGGAGGTGCTGCTCGCCGAGGACCAGCACCGGCCGGTCGTCGTGCTCACCGGTGAACAGGCCCCCGACGCCCAGCTCATGGAGCAGTCCACGGTCCCGGTCGGTATCGCGGCCGAGGCGCACGCCTACCTTGCGCACGGCGGTCCCGCCAACCTCGACCAGCTCGCCCGCTTCCTCTCCGACACGGTGCTGCTCACCGGCCATGGCTTCGAGCCGCCGGAGCCCGCCCCGTCCTGGGGTCCGCTGGACTGGGAAGGCCGCAACGAGAGCGGTCCGCTGGTCGCCGTGCTCTACTACCGCGCTCACCACATGAGCGGTAACACGGCCTTCGTCCGGACCCTGTGCGAGCAGATCGAGGCGGCGGGCGGGCGTGCCCGGCCGCTGTTCGTGGCCTCCCTCCGCGCCCCCGAACCGGAGTTGATCGAGGCGCTGGGGTCCGCCGACGCCCTGGTCACCACGGTCCTCGCGGCGGGCGGCAGCAAGCCCGCCGAGGCCTCCGCCGGCGGCGACGACGAATCCTGGGACGCGGGCGCGCTGGCCGCCCTGGACGTGCCGATCCTGCAGGCCCTGTGCCTGACCGGGCCGCGCAGCGCCTGGGAGGAGAACGACGAGGGGCTGTCGCCGCTGGACGCCGCCTCGCAGATCGCGGTCCCCGAGTTCGACGGCCGGCTGATCACCGTCCCGTTCTCCTTCAAGGAGGTCGACGAGGACGGTCTGCCCGTCTACGTCGCCGACCCCGAGCGCGCCGCCCGGGTCGCCGGGATCGCCGTCCGGCACGCCCGGCTGCGCCACATCCCGGCCGCGGACAAGCGCCTCGCGCTGGTGCTGTCCGCGTACCCGACCAAGCACTCCCGTATCGGCAACGCGGTCGGCCTGGACACCCCGGCCAGTGCCGTGGCTCTGCTGCGCCGTCTCCGGGCGGACGGCTATGACTTCGGCGACGAGACCGCCGAGCCGGTCCCGGGCCTGGAGTCCGGCGATGGTGACGAGCTGATCTACGCCCTCATCGACGCCGGCGGCCACGACCAGGAGTGGCTCACCGAGGAGCAGCTCGCCCGCAACCCGGTCCGGATCCCGGCCGCCGACTACAAGCGCTGGTACGCCACGCTGCCGCAGGAACTCCGGGACTCCGTCGAGGAGCACTGGGGGCCGCCGCCCGGCGAGATGTTCGTCGACCGCAGCCGGAACCCCGACGGCGACATCGTGCTGGCGGCCCTGCGCCGCGGCAATCTCCTGATCCTCATCCAGCCGCCGCGCGGCTTCGGCGAGAACCCGATCGCGATCTACCACGACCCCGATCTGCCGCCCTCGCACCACTACTTGGCGGCGTACCGCTGGATCGCGGCCTCCGCCGACGACGGCGGCTTCGGCGCGGACGCCATGGTCCACCTGGGCAAGCACGGCAACCTGGAGTGGCTGCCCGGCAAGAACGCGGGCCTGTCCGCGGCCTGCGGACCCGACGCCGCCCTCGGCGATCTGCCGCTGATCTACCCCTTCCTGGTCAACGACCCCGGCGAGGGCACCCAGGCCAAGCGCCGGGTGCACGCCACCCTCGTCGACCACCTCGTTCCGCCGATGGCCCGCGCCGAGTCCTACGGCGACATCGCGCGTCTGGAGCAGCTCCTCGACGAGTACGCGGCCATCTCCTCGATGGACCCGGCCAAGCTGCCCGCGATCCGCGCCCAGATCTGGACGCTGATCCAGGCCGCCAAGCTCGACCACGACCTGGGGATGGACGAACGCCCCGACGACGACGGCTTCGACGACTTCCTGCTGCACGTCGACGGCTGGCTGTGCGAGGTCAAGGACGCCCAGATCCGCGACGGACTGCACGTCCTGGGCGGCGCGCCGGCCGGTGAGGCCCGCGTCAACCTCGTCCTCTCCATCCTCCGCGCCCGCCAGATCTGGGGCGGTACGTCCGCCCTGCCCGGTCTGCGCGAGGCGCTCGGACTGGACGAGTCCGCGGCCACCCGTACGACCGCCGACGAGGCCGAGGCCACCGCCCGCGCCCTGGTGCAGGCGATGGAGGACGCCGGCTGGGACCCGGCGGCGGTGGCCGGTGTCGCCGACGGCCACCCGGCCGCGGTCGCCGACATCCTCGACTTCGCCGCCCGTCAGGTCGTCCCGCGCCTCGCCGCCACCACCGACGAGATCGACCACGCCGTGCATGCCCTCAACGGCGGCTTCGTCCCGGCCGGCCCCTCCGGCTCCCCGCTCCGTGGCCTGGTCAACGTCCTGCCGACGGGCCGGAACTTCTACTCCGTCGACCCCAAGGCCGTGCCCTCCCGCCTCGCCTGGGAGACCGGCCAGGCCCTCGCCGACTCCCTCCTGGCGCGCTACCGCGACGACAACGGCGACTGGCCGCAGTCCGTCGGCCTGTCGCTGTGGGGCACCAGCGCCATGCGGACGTCCGGTGACGACGTGGCCGAGGCGCTGGCGCTGCTGGGTGTCCGCCCCGTATGGGACGACGCCTCGCGCCGGGTCAACGGGCTGGAGCCCATCTCCCTCGCCGAACTCGGCCGCCCCCGTATCGATGTCACGCTGCGCATCTCCGGCTTCTTCCGGGACGCCTTCCCGCACGTCATCGGCCTGCTCGACGACGCCGTACGGCTCGCCGCCGGCCTGGACGAGCCGGACGGGGACAACTACGTCCGCGCCCATGCGCAGGCCGACCTCGCCGAGCACGGCGACGAACGCCGCGCCACCACGCGTATCTTCGGCTCCCGCCCGGGGACGTACGGTGCGGGCCTGCTCCAGCTGATCGACTCCCGCGACTGGCGCACCGACGCCGACCTCGCCGAGGTCTACACCGTCTGGGGCGGCTACGCCTACGGCCGCGGGCTGGAGGGCCGGCCGGCCCGCTCCGAGATGGAGACCGCCTACAAGCGCATCGCGGTCGCCGCCAAGAACACCGACACCCGCGAGCACGACATCGCGGACTCCGACGACTACTTCCAGTACCACGGCGGCATGGTCGCCACCGTCAAGGCGCTCAAGGGCAAGGCCCCCGAGGCGTACATCGGTGACTCCACCCGCCCGGAGACGGTCCGCACCCGCACCCTGGTCGAGGAGACCTCCCGGGTCTTCCGCGCCCGGGTGGTCAACCCCCGCTGGATCGAGGCGATGCGCCGCCACGGCTACAAGGGCGCCTTCGAACTCGCCGCCACCGTGGACTACTTGTTCGGCTACGACGCCACCACGGGCGTGGTCGCCGACTGGATGTACGACAAGCTCGCCCAGACCTACGTCCTCGACCCCGAGAACCGCGCCTTCCTGGAGGAGGCCAACCCCTGGGCCCTGCACGGAATCGCCGAACGCCTCCTGGAGGCGGAATCCCGCGGCATGTGGGAAAAGCCGGACGCCGAGACACTGGCGGCCCTGCGCCAGGCATTCCTGGAGACCGAGGGGGAGCTGGAGGGGGAGGACTGACCCGCCGCGGGGCGGGGCCCGGCCTCGGCCCCCGCCCCGGCGGGAGGCCGCGGTTCGGCCATGACGGGTGGCTGCGGTCGGCCATGACGGGTGGCTGCGGTCGGCCATGACGGGTGGCTGCGGCCGGGGCCGGAAGCTATCCGACGTGGTGGTCGACCACCCGCCCCGGAGGCTGCGGCCCGTCAGGCGGGCTTCGCGGTGATGTCCCCGTTGCTGGTGGTCAGGTCCAGATGGAAGCGGGCCGCCGGGTCCTGGGCGATGCCTATGTGCTTCTCGCCGTTGTCGGTCTCGGCGGACAGCCGGTACGGGCCCTTCGGCAGCTGCACCGTGATCTCGCCGTTGGATGTCCTCGCCCGGACGTTCTGCGCGGTGGCGGGGGTGAGGTCGATCGCCCCGTTGGAGGTCTCGGCCGAGGTGCGCGCGCCCGACAGACCGCGGCCGGTGATCCGGCCGTTGCTGGTCCGGGCGTCGACCGCGCCGGCCACGCCGTCCAGCTGGATGTCCCCTGAGGTGGTGGTCATCTTCACCGGGCCCACCTTGGTCAGCTCCACCGCCCCGGACGAGGTCTCCCCGCTCACCGGGATGCCCGCCGGCACCTCGACCGTGTAGTCCACGGTGCAGTTCGTGCCACAGCCGGCGAGCACCAGCACACCGTCCTCGACACGGTGGGTGGCGCCCTCGGGACGGTCGCCGTGGTACGACACCGCGCGGTGGACCGAGGCCGTGCCGCCGCCCTTGCCGCCGTGCACCGTGAGGCCCCCCGAGCCGCTGTCCAGGCGGATGGACGTGATCTTCTTCGGCACTCTGGCGTCGTCCTGGAAGGTCTTGCCGGGCAGTAAGCCACAGGCGCTGAGGGCACACGCCCCGATGCCGGCCATCGCGACGATCCCGATGAAGCGGACCCGCTGACGCATGAATTCCCCCGTGAATGGTCGGTAGTCGGCGAGGTGAGGGCCCGTGCCCCGCCTGCTCCCCCGCTGTGACGAGGCTATGGCCGCCGTCGCGGCCGGACCATGGGGAAATCCCCCGGATCCGGGTGTGGTGAGCCCCAGGTGCGACCCGCGGGCGCCGGTGCGACGATTTTTGTGGGGGCGGTTCATGCGCTGCTCATGGGGTGGACGAGGAGGCTTCCGGTGACTGCCACGAAGACATGGAACGCCGAGATCAGCATCACCGAGACCGACAGCGAGGTCAGGGCCGAGGCCAGGCTGCGCGGCAAGGAAGGCGGGCAGATGGTCGGCCAGGGAGCGGCCCGCTGCAATCCTGCCGATGAGAACGTCCCGGCCATCGGCGACGAGCTGGCGGTGGCCCGGGCGATGTCGGACCTCAGCCATCAGCTGCTCCAACGGGCCGCGCACGACATCGAGGTGCACACAGCCCGGCCGGTGGAACGGCTGCGCGTCTGAGGCCCTCGGCACACGGGACGCCGTCCGGCAGACCCCGGCCCGGCGTCCGGTCGGCATGCCGCGATGCGCCCGTTTTGCTTTCCTGTGCTGGGAAGGGGGAGCACGGCTCGGGCGATGCCTGCGCGCCGAATGTGCCCGCGCCTATGTGGACACGTCCAGGAACGGGCGACGGCGGTACTGCACGGCACGCTGCGGGAACACCGAAGCGGTGATGCGCCATCGTTCCCGGCAGCCGGGCGGCAAGCGTCAGCGGCCGTTCCCCTAGGGGCAGCCCTCTTAGCGCTTGCCCGCCGCGAAGTCCGGCCCGATGGTCAGTGTCACCGCGCCCGGTGCCGCGTCGGCCGACTGCGTCGCCTTGGTGCCGGGGAGACGGCCGGCCAGGACGGCGCTCTGGGCCTTGAGCGCGGCCGGGTAGGTGAGCGTGGTCTTGTCCGTCGTCGGGGCGTTGCCGGTGGCGATGACCGTGAAGCCGAGCTTGCGCAGCTGCTCGGCGGCGGCCGCCGCCTGGCCGGGGGTGCCGGTGCCGTTGAGCACCCGCACCTGCACGGAACGGGCGGTCACCGGGTGCTTGGCGGCCTCGGCGAGCTTCTTCTTCTCGGCGGCGCCGACCTCCCGGTCGTGCGCGAGGTCGCTGAAGAGCCCGCCGGCCTGTGGGTATTGCCAGACGACATTGGCCTTGTCGGTGGGGACGTCGGCCTCGCGCGAGTAGTTGGGGACGGTCAGGAAGGTGAGGCGGTCGCTGGGGACCTCCTGAACGGTCGCGGCCAGGTCGTACAGCGGCTTGAGGCCGGCCAGGGCGTTGTCGGTGGTGATGGACTTGGTGGCCGACTTCAGGAAGTCGTAGAGCTCGCCCGGGCTGGTGAGCTTCGACTGGGCCTTCGCGGACAGCGCCTTCATGAATTCCTGCTGACGGCCGATGCGGCCGAGGTCGGAGCCGTCGCCCACGCTGTAGCGGGTGCGGACGTAGCCGAGCGCCTTCTCGTCCCGGACGTTCTGGCAGCCCGCGTCCATGTCGAGGTGGGCCTTCTTGTCGTGGATGGCGTACTTGGGGCAGACCTTTATGCCGCCCAGGGCGTTGACCATTCCCTTGAAGCCCTGGAAGTCGACCGAGGTGAAGTGGTCGATGCGCAGGCCGGTGTTCTTCTCGACGGTCTTGATGGTGCAGGCCGCGGCCTTGGTGATGCTCCCGGAGTCCCCGCCGATCGAGAACGCCTCGTTGATCTTGAAGTGGTGCGGGGACGACTTCGAGCCGTTGCCGCGGGTGCACGCGGGGATCTCCACCCAGGAGTCACGGGGGAAGGAGACCGCGGTGGCCCACTTACGGTTGGCGGCGATGTGCAGCACCATCAGCGTGTCCGACTGCATGGTGCTCAGGTTCCTGCCGTACTTGGCGTTGGCGCCGGCGCGGCTGTCGGAGCCGACGACCAGGATGTTCTTGGAACCGGGGCTGAGGTTGGCCGGCCGGTCGCCGTCGACCCCGATGTCCACGCCGCGGATGTTGCCGTCCAGCTCCTGGTAGACCCAGGCGCCGACGCCGGCCGTGGCGAGCACCAGCACGCCGAGCACACCGCCGGTCCAGGCGAGGATGCGGCCCCGGCGGGTCATCCGCAGCGTGCCCGCCCCGCCTGCCTTACGGGAGCCGCCCCCGGACCGGCGGCCGGAACCGGAGGATTTTCGGCGCGAGCCGGTGCTGGACGCGCGGGAGCCGCCGGGCGCGCGCGAGTCGTCGCCGGCGGGAGAGGACGAGCCGGGTGCGCCGTCGGCGCCCCGTCGGGCCGTCTGCTGGTGCGTCTGCCTGTCATGCACGCCGATGGCCCTTCTGGTCCTTCTGATGCTGGTGATGCGGGTGGTGCGGTACGGGTGAGGGGGCGGCCCCGGCGGCCGGGGGGACCGGCCGCGTCGACAGGGGGTGGCGGATCAGGTACCGGCGCTGGGCAGCAGCAGGATGGACTCGGGGTCGTAACGCAGCCACTGCGGACATGCGCCGCCGGGCAGGGTACGCAGCCGGCACCACAACTCGCCCGCGCCGTCCGTCCACCAGGCGTTGATCCGGCCCAACATCCATCTGCCGTCCGGGTATTGGACCTCCACCGGCTGATACACCCATCGGACCTCCGCCTCTGGAGGCGGGCAGTCCCAGGTCAGGAGTCCGCACCTCGTCGCCATCTCCCCCTCCGGCCGCGCCCGTTGCGCATCTGCGCGCACTCTACCGGGAAGTTCTACAGTGTTGTAGAAGTTGCTCGGTGCGGAGCGTTCACCGTGCGGTGCGCCGTGTCCGGCCCGGCGAGGTCAAGGATCAGTGTGCACTCAGAGCGGCGTTGCCGCCTTGAGAACGACGAACAGCGCAACCGCTGCGTTGAGCGCGGAGGGCGCGGAGAGCCCGGAGGCGGCCGTGTCCTCCGCGGCGACCGCAGCAGCCGGGCCCGCGGGGGTCAGTGCCGTCGGCCCGTGCCGGGCTCAGCGGCCGGGCCGCCGGCGGGCGCCGGGCCGTCGGCCGTGGCGGGACCGTCCGCCGTGGCGCGGTCGAGGAGGGTGCGCAGCAACTGCTCGTCGTGTGCGGAGAGCGCGGAGACAAAGCTGGTCAGTACGGCGTCCCGGTCCGGTTCGCCGTCCAGTACACGGCGCATCCGCAGTGCCGCGAGACCGGCCTCGTCGGCGGCCGGGGTCCAGGCGTAGGCGCGGCCGGACCGCTCACGGGTGACGGCCTGCTTGGCGTGCAGCCGGGAGAGGATCGTCATCACGGTCGTGTACGCGAGGTCGCCGCCGAGCCGTTCCTGCACCCAGGCGGCGGTGGCCGGGCCGGACGCGTCGTGCAGCGCGGCCAGCACCTGGGCCTCCAGCTGGCCCTGTCCGCGCCGGCGGGTGCGCTCTTGTCCGGAGCCGCCGGACTCCCCCGGCTCAGGGGTTCCCCCGCCGCCCGGCGCCTTCCCGAAGGACTTTCCGCCCACTGTCGTCGCCTCCCGTCGCGCCGGGTGTCCCGACGCCCGGGACGTCCGGGCATCTTACTGAGTGGCCGGATCCGGACGGTGGTTTGTCCGGCCTGCAGCCTGCCCCGTCGATCCCCGTCGCTGTACTTCTACACTCCTGTAGATTTTGAGGCTTCACCCGGAATGCAGGCAACACCTGGAGGGAAGCCATGGGAGTCTCGCTGGGCAAGGGCGGCAATGTCTCCTTGTCGAAGGAAGCACCCGGACTGACCGCGGTCACGGTCGGCCTCGGCTGGGACGTCCGCACGACCACGGGCGCGGACTACGACCTGGACGCCAGCGCGCTGCTGTGCACCGAGGCGGGCAAGGTCGTCTCGGACGCGCACTTCGTCTTCTACAACAACCTCACCAGCCCCGATGGCTCGGTGCAGCACACCGGCGACAACCTGACCGGCGAGGGCGAGGGGGACGACGAGTCCATCGATGTCACGCTGTCGGCAGTGCCCGCCGAGATCGCAAAGATCGCCTTCCCGGTATCCATCCATGAGGCGGAGGGCCGGGGGCAGAGTTTCGGCCAGGTCCGTAATGCGTTCATTCGCGTCGTCAACCAGGCGGACGGGGTGGAGCTGGCCCGCTACGACCTGAGCGAGGACGCCTCGGCCGAGACCGCGATGGTCTTCGGCGAGCTCTACCGGCACGGTGCGGAGTGGAAGTTCCGCGCGGTGGGCCAGGGCTATGCGTCCGGTCTGGCGGGCATCGCGGCGGACTTCGGCGTCAACGTCTGAGGACAGGACCTCCGGGCGGGGAGGGCGGCCGTCGTCGGCGCCGCCCCTCTCCGGCCTCCTCGCCGGGGCGGTGGGGCACGCGGCCGTGGCGAGGAGGCGTCTACACCTGTGTAGAAATTGCCTGGCCGTGGCCGCCCAACGGAGAGTGCCCGGCTATCACCGCCTTTAAAGGGATTTGCCGGGCTGGTGCGGGGTACCGTGAAGACACCAAGGGACTCGGGGACCACAACACCGGGTGAGCCGGCTGCTGCGGCCCGCCCGAGTGAGGTGAGCACCATGCAGACTCTGTGGACCGTGGTCGTGCTGCTGGCGCTGGTGGCGCTGGGGGCGCTGTTCATCGCCCGGGTCAACGCCCAGGGGGCCGGGCGGATGCCGACCCATCGGTACGCGGACTGGAAGCAGTCCGTACGGCAGCGGATGCACAAGCGGCCGCATGACGGGGCCCGTCCCGAGACGCCTGCGGCCGGCCCACCGCCGCCCTCCGGCAAGGCGGGAAACGACCTGTGACGTCCACCGCCCGCACCGTCCCGTCGGCCCAGGACTACGACGGTGCCTCCCCGTTCCCTGACAGCGGCACCGTGTCCCCGCCGACCAGCGGCCGGCGGATGTATGTCACGGTGACCGGCATCATCGTCGTCGCCCCGTTCGTCGGCCTGGCCGTCGCGATCCCCCTCCTCTGGGGCAGCGTCGTCCACCTCACCGACCTCGTCCTCCTGGCCGTCTTCTACGTCATCAGCGGCCTGGGCGTCACCATCGGCTTCCACCGCGGCCTGACGCACGGCAGTTACACGGCCGCCCCCGCGCTGCGCATCGCGCTCGCCCTCGCCGGCTCGCTCAGCTTCCAGGGCGATGTCATCGACTGGGTCGCCACCCATCGCCGCCACCACGCCTACACCGACCGCCCCGGCGACCCGCACTCGCCCTACCGCTATGGCACCAGCCTGCGCGGTCAGCTGCGCGGACTGGTCCACTCGCACATCGGCTGGCTGTTCGGCGACGACCCCACCTCGCACCGCCGCTTTGCCCCCGATCTGCTCGCAGACCCAGGGATCCGCGCGGTGGACCGGGCGTTCCCCGCGCTCTGTCTGCTCACGCTCGGCCTGCCGTTCGCGCTGGGCTGGGCGCTCGGCGGCTCCTGGGTCACCGCGCTGACCGCCCTGCTGTGGGCGGGGTTCATCCGGATCGCGCTGCTGCACCACGTCACCTGGAGCGTCAATTCGCTCTGCCATCTCATCGGCGACCGCCCCTTCCGCACCCGGCGCCACGACCGGGCGACCAACCTGTGGCCGCTGGCCCTGCTGTCGTTCGGCGAGAGCTGGCACAACCTGCACCACGCCGACCCGACCTGCGCCCGGCACGGTGTGGACCGCGGCCAGCTCGATGTGTCCGCCGCCGTCATCCGGCTCTTCGAACGCCTCGGCTGGGTCCGGGACGTGCGCTGGCCCGACCCCGAACGGGTGGCGGCCCGCCGGCTCAGGAGCACCGCATGACCACCGCCGGGGACCCTCCCCACCCAACTCACGCCCCGCACCACGCACCGCCCTCCGTCGCCCGCCTGACCATCGCCCCACACACCGATACGGCCCGGCACCTGGACGGTCTCTGGTGGCCGCACTCGACCGACCTGCTGGCCGAACTCCCGGAGTTGCTGACCGCGTTGCCCTTCGACTGGCCCCGGATCACCCACGCCACGGTGAACGGCGCGGCCTGGTCCGCTCTCCCCTCCCACACCCTCGTCGCCGGTCATGTCGTCCGCCTCCGCAGAACCACCGGCCGCCCCGGCCCGGACACCATCTGCCTGGTCTCCTCCGGCAACGGCCGCTGGGACCTCCTGATCATCCCGCCCACCACCCCCGAGCCCGAGGCCGTCCGCATGATGGCGGAGATGGCCCGCACGGGGGAGCCGACACCGGCCTGAGCACGAGGCGCGGCGCAGGGGCGACAGCCCGGGGTGATGCCCGCCAACTCGCCCTCGTCTGTGGCTGTTTCACGTGAAACAGCCACAGTGGCCCGCGGCGTTGGCCCGCCGGGCCGGACCCCCTCAGCCGAGAATCCCCCGGTCGTACGCCACCGCCCACCGTGATGAGCGGGGCGGTGTGCTCGTGCCGTGCGGTGGGCTCGGTCCGGTCGCAACCGATCGGCTGACCGGGGCCTACGACCTGCCGGCCGCCTGCCCCCACGGCCCTCGGCTACTGCGTACGGGTGGTGTTCATCGGAAGAACGCCGATCCGGGGGCGTCGGTCCGCGAATCCGCCCATTACGTACTCATCATAAGAAAACGCAACAGAAGCGACGCCATCCAAGTGGTGCACCGGAAGCGGCGCAACTGAAGCGAAGCAACAGAGGAAGCGCAACCGAAGTAGACGCAACGGATCTCTCGGGGAGATCCCGACCGAAAGCGAGGGGCCATGGCTGCGACCAAGGTCATGAAGTTCTGGGCGGTGTGCCTTGTCATGCTCGGCAAGCTGCTGGCATCACTGGGGGTCTCCGCGGCGGCGTCGGCCGCGCGCCGGGACGCCGCACTGTACGAGCGGACCCTGGGCAAGGGGAACGCGGGCAAGGGGAACGCGGGCACCGAGGCCCCGGGTGGTGACGCCCCGGATGTGGGGCGCTGCGCCGCGCCGGATCACCAGCCGGAAAGGGGGAGCCGTGCCGTACCCGCTCCCCGCACCGTGCCGCTGTACGGCCAAGCCGGGCCCGCCCGCCGGATGTTCCCCCGCCCGGAGCTGCCGCCCACGATCAAGCAGCGCATCAGTGCAGAGGCCCATGGCACCTCGCCGGGGATGCGCAGCCGCATCACCGCCGGCGCCGAGCCGCTGACGGCCGACGACTTCACCGACCCGGCCGGGACCACGCCGGACGACGCCAGGGCCGGCGCGGACGCACGCTCCGCCGTCATTCCGGCGGCCCGCAACCGTGCACACACCGCCCGCGTCGTCTGAACCGGCTGCAGCGCACACACGCATGACCCAGGCGACAGCGCACAGAACGCGCGGCAGCACGGAGTCAGCAGCGCGAAGTCAGCAGCGCGGAGACAGCCGCTCGGTGACAGCCGCACGGAGACATGAGCCATCGCGGTAGCACGCAGCGATGCTGCACCGGAGATGGACAAAAAGCAGCAGACGTAGAGCCGCAGAGGCAGCCGTTGAGGCAGACGTAGAGACAGAGGCAGACGCAGTTCGGACGTAGGTCTGGGTGCAGGCGCGGACGAGGGTGCAGAAGCCGGCATGTTCCACGTGAAACGTACGCAGACGTGAACCACCTGAAGGCGCCGGGACGGACGCAGACCCGCATCAACGGGAGACCCGGCACAGCGACAGCCGCAGCCAAAGCCGCAGCCGCAGCCCAAGCAGCAGCCCAAGCAGCAGTGACAGCCTCAGCCACCGCACGACCACAGACCTGAACCACCCGACGTACCCCCGGAGTTCTACCGCTTCGCCCCGACCAGGGCGCCGGTCCCCGGGCCTCCTCCCAGCTCCAGCCCGAGCTCCGCACGCAGCGCATGCGTGCCGGGACTTCCGCGGGCCGTGAGCGGCGGGTGGTCTACGGTATGGACCGCAGGCCGGGCGGGTGCCGCCCGACGCCCCGACGTATATCCGCGAGCCCGTGACGTGTCTCCGGGCCGCGGCGCAGCGCGCCGATGTGTGCCCCAGAGGGCCCCGGCGACCGTGCGATGACGTGTACCGGGCGACCGGTTTTCCGGTGCGGTGCGCCGGCTCCTTGCGGGCGATGTCCGCATTGCGCGCATCCCCTCGAAATGATCTCGGTGCGCTCGGCGAAGGCCGGTGAAAGTATCCGCATATTGGTCGACTTCTTCTTGACCCCTTGGTAAAGTCCCGAGCACTCATTGTGACTCGGCGATTTGACGCGGCCGCCCGGGGTCATCCACCGTTCGAAATCCGGAGGGTTTGTGGAATGCCTGAGCTGGCGGACACCGGGAGGAGAATCAAAGAACTCCGGGTCAGTGCGGGAATGACACAGCATGACCTTGCCGGACCCGAAATGTCATCCAGTTACATTTCGCTGGTGGAGCACGGGAAACGCATTCCCAGCGGTTGGGCACTCAAGATTCTGGCGGAACGCCTCGGGGTCGGTGTGGCGGAAATATCCGGAGCCGCCGCGCCCGCAGAAGCTACCGGACGGGCCCGCCGGCTCGACCTGGTCGGACGATTGGTGGCGGCCCGCAGACAATGGGACGGCGGTGACGTCGAAGGGGCCTTGTCGGAATTCCGGGAACTGGCCGAGATCGAGCCGGCCCACCGACAGGACGATGTTTTCACCGAGGCCCAGCTCGCCATTGCGGAAATCCTGGGCACGCTCGGCCGCGCCGATGAGGGCGCCGAGGTCCTGCAGCGGATGCTGGAGGTGCTCGCCCCCGAGCCGTACGCCGAGCCCCGGCTGCGCGCCCTGATCGCGCTCGCCGATCTGCTGGAGTCGGCCGGCCGCGTCCAGGACGGACTGCGCTACGCGCTGACCGGCCACCTCGAATGCACCGGCCAGCGCCCCGGCACCGGCTTTCACTCGCTGCTCGTCCTTGAGGTGCTGACCCGCTGCGCCTATTGGAGCGGCTGCCCGGACTGGGCGCCCGACACGGACCACGGCCGGCCCCCGGCGGACGGTGTGCTCCCCGGGCCGCGCGCCTCCGTCGATCTGCACCGGGCGCTCGACCTGCGGGACCGGGGCGAGCCGGAGCGCGCCACCGAGCTGCTGGGCGAGTGTGCGCGCCGGGTCACCCCCGCCGCCGGGTTCCCGCTGTGGGAGAAGATCAACGGCCATTACGCGCTGCTGTTGCTGCGGCGCGGCGAGCCGGCGGCGGCCCGCGGCATCGTCGAGCGCGGCCTGGTGGTCGCCTCGGTGGCTCAGGAGCCGGGCTTCCCGCTGTGGCTGACGACCGCGGAAGCGGCCGGTGCCGAGGTGACCGGTGACCGCGCCCGGCTGTTCGCCCTCGGCGCGGAGCTGGCCGCGCTCCCGGACACCGGCCGCAGCCATGAGAAGGCCGCCGCGCTGGGGGAGGTCGCGGCGGCATGTGCGCGGGCGGGCGACCGGGAAAGGGCCGTCGGGCACTTCCGGTATTCCGCGGAACTGTTCCGGCGGGCCCAGGCGTACCGGCACGCCGAGCGGGCCCGGGAACGGCTGACGGAGCTCATCGAAAAGCGGGAATGACGACCGCCAGGATGAAGTCTCCGTAGCGCCGTATTTCCTTTGTCCGGTGTTCCTTTGTTTTGTGCAGGGCGCGTTATTTCTTGGTCTTCTTTGCGAGACCCAGTAGTGCGAACAAGGTCTCCGCTGCACCGACGATCGCCAGTATCAGCCCGGCCTTGTGAAGCGAGATGACTGCATTCTCCACTTCCTCTGTGGTCAGCCAAAGGGCCAGACCTGCGATCGTCAGAACAATGCCTAAGGCAACACCCTTCATGGGTTTCCCTCGCTCCGTGTGAATGGTGGCGGACTCCTTGTACGGACCAGTGTTCCGTCCGGTCCGGCACATTCGGATCATCCGCAGGTAGGCCCTTTCCGCTCGCCGGCTGTCACTTTCTATGTACTCCCCGGCCCTGTCAGGGGCGGCTAGGGGACGGTTAGGGGGGCGGCCGGGAGAAAATCAGGGGCCGGTCGGGGGCGCACGCTGGGAGCGCTCTCTTTTACCCCCGCAGGGCTATCCCGTGCTGCTGCGCCAGAATCGCCGCCTGCACCCGGCTGCGCAGCTTCAGCTTCGACAGGATGCGGCTGGTGTGGGTCTTCACGGTGCCCTCCGCGAGATCGAGGCGCTCCGCGATGGCGCTGTTGCCCAGCCCGCCCGCGATACAGGCCAGCACCTCCAACTCCCTTTTGGTGAGGGTGTCGAGGGCCTGTGCGGCGCCGTCCGGCAGGGTGACGCCCGCCGCCGCCGGCGGCCGCCCGGCGAACTCGCAGATCAGCCGCCGGGCGAGGGCCGGGGTGAGGAACCCCTCCCCGTATGCCACCTCCCGTACCGCGCCCACCAGTACGGCCGGTTCCGCGTTCTTGAGGATGAAGCCGCCGGCCCCGGCCCGCAGCGCCCCGAAGAGGTACTCGTCGAGGTCGAAGGTGGTCAGCACCAGCACCTGGGCGAGGCCGCGCGCCACGATGCTGCGGGTGGCGGCGATCCCGTTGAGCTGTGGCATCTGGACGTCCATCAGGACGACATCGGGCCGCAGTTCGGCGGCCATACGGACGGCCGTCGCACCGTCCCCGGCCTCACCGACCACTGTGATGGCCGGGTCCGTCTGCAGCACCAGGACCAGCCCGGACCGTACGGCCGCCTGGTCGTCGGCCACCAGCACCCGGATGCCCGGGGGCCCGTCCGCCGGGCGCTCCCCCGGCGCCGTCGCCGGCCCGCCCCTCAGCTCGTCCGCCGCTGACTCCTTCACTGGCTGTGCCACCTTTCTCGTCTCCTAGGGGTTCTGGGCCAGCGGGAGCACCGCGCGCACCCGCCACCGCCCCGGGGCGGTGTGGTCGGGCCCCGCATCGAAGCTGCCGCCGACCAGGGCGGCTCGCTCGGACATCCCGGCGAGCCCGGCGCCCGCACCGGCCGTCAGCCGGTCCACGGGGCGCTGCCGGGGCCGGCCGTCGGGGCGGGCCAGCGGGCTGTCGACCGAGAGGGTCAGCTGCTCGTCGCCGGCCTCACAGTGGATTTGCACCCGCCCCGCCGCGGCATGCTTGAGGACATTGGTCAGCGCCTCCTGCACGATCCGGTACGCCGTCACCTCGATCACCGACGACACCTCGGGGAATTTCTCGGGTAATTCGGCGTGCAGGGTCAGCCCCGCCGCGTCGGCGGCCGGCCGGGCCTGATCGACCAGCGCGCCGAGCGCGTTGAGCTGCGGCCGGTCCCAGTCGTCGGACACCCCCCGCTCGGACCGCAACAGCACCACCATCCGGCGCATTTCGGCCAGTCCCTGCACACTGTTCTCCCGGATCACCGAGAGCGCCCGCAGCACCGGATCCTCCTCGGCCGAACCGTCCTTCTCCCGCTGTGCCTCGGTCAGGGAGAGCACGGCGCTGGAGTGAATGGCGATGGCACTGAGGTGGTTGGCCACCAGGTCGTGCAGCTCACGGGCCATACGGGTGCGTTCGGTCTGCAGCACGGTCTTGCGGTCCAGCTCCGCCAGCCGGTCGATCTGTGCGGCGCGTTCCCGCTCGGCATCCGCCCGCTCCTTGTGGTTGCGGATCACCACCGCGGTCCATACGGGGGAGATGAGCAGCACCGCGATGACGATGCCGGTCGTCACCCCCTCGGAGCGGTCGCCGATGAGGACCAGCGCGACGGTGGCCGCCAGAGTGGCCGCCACGGTCCCGATCTGCAGGACCCGGCACAGCCACGGGGCTCCGTACAGGGCGGCCGCATAGAGCAGATCCGTATAGACGAGCACGGGTCCCATCCCGCCGCCGGCGACCATCTCCACGGTGACGGTGAGCGTGCCGACGGCGAGCGCGGCCAGCGGCAGGGCACTGCGGAAGACCGTCGCGGTACACAGCACGAGCAACGGCAGAACGGCCTGCCAGGCGGGAATATCGCCCCCCATGACCCGCGGCCCGCCCACGACATACAGGATCAGGCAGCCGGCGAAGAAACCCACTGCCAATCTGAGGTCACGGAGCGGTAGGGGGCGGCGGCGCGCCTGCGTACGGGGGAATGGACGTAACCACACACCAGGACAGTATTCGGCGGGTCACCCGTTCTCCTGGCCCTGGCGCCGGAATTCGGGGCGGTCTCCCGTACATCGAAGTATGTAGCCGGACATCAGCAGGAGGGATGACCCGAACGCCTCGGAGGGTCTGCAAACTTGGGCTGTCCGTATCGATCGATGGAGGCGAAAAAGGGGGAGGGGCCATCCATATGACGGGTAGTCACTCACCCGGTATGGCCTCGGCACCGCTCAACTGCGGAGGACGGAAAGTACGTGAAATCGAACGCCGCTCTTCTCGATCTGTCTCCCCGAACCCCCTTTGACCACGTGGTGGACCCGGGTCCCCACCCCGGCCGCGCCTGTCCCGCACCGCTCGCTCCCGCACCCGGTCACCCGGACTCCGCCGCCACCCCCGTCCCGGTCTTCGTCGTCCCCGTAGGTTCCGCTTCTCCCCACGGATCCGGCACGGGCCTCTCCCCCGACGACTGCCCGGCCCTCAACGGCCGTTCCCGGGCCACCCTCGACGGCGCGGACCGCCGCCGGCTGCTGGCCCGGCTCCCCGAGCGGGTGAGCGCCGCGATGGCCGCCGACGGCCACTGGGAACTGTACGGAACCCGCGGTCTGCTGGTCGTGGCCTGCGGGGACGACGCCCGCCGGATGGGCTTCTCGGTGGAGTCCGTCCGCCCCGAAACCTCCCCGCCGGACACCCCGTACGAGGTGCTGACCGGCCATGAGTCACGCATCGCGGCCACCCGCCCGGCCCCCGAGCGCGACCGTCTCGTCACCCGTTTCTGGGTCCGCAAGGACGCCGCCCTGCAGGCCGTCGGCCGTGGGCTGTCCCTTGCGCCGGAGCGCATCGAGGCGGGGTTCCCCGGCGACCGCGGAACGGTCACCGTCCCCGGCCCGCACGGCCTCGATGTCCCGGTCTCGGTACGGAACATCGCGTTCTCCTCCGCGTACGAGTTCGCCGTCGCCGTCCCGGAACCCCTCGCGCTCACCCCGGCCTTCTCCTATCCGGTCGGGTAGTTCCCGGATTCCCGCCGGGCCGTCGGCGCACGCGCCGGCAGGCATTCCCCGCTGCCGGCCGGAATGCGGCCCGGGTGCGGACTTCGCGCCCACCCGGGTGAAACCCCCGCATGTCGCGGCGCCCGGACACGGCAAAAACCATATTGCCGGGTTGGTTGGTGGGTGCCCACCGGTCGTGGCGAGTACTGCGCCACGGCGTTGTCGGAGCACAGCGGAGGATTGCCGTCATGCCGTCGCCCCTCGCCAAACGGTCCGTCGAAACGCTCCTGTCCGTGCTGCTGGTCCTGCTGAGCGTCCTGGGCCTGGCCGCCCCGAGTGCCGCGGCGGCCGGCTCGCCCGCCGGCCCGGCCCCGGACTGGGAGCGCATCGCCGCCTGCGAGAGCAACGGCCGCTGGCACGTCAACACCGGCAACGGCTACCACGGTGGTCTGCAGATCGACCCGGCCACCTGGCGCGCCTACGGAGGCCGCCGCTACGCGCCGCGCGCCGACCTCGCCACCCGTGACGAGCAGATCCGCATCGCCGAGCGCATCGCCCGCGACCGAGGGCTGTCGGCCTGGCCCAACTGCGCCCGGACCACCGACGACGGCGACAGCGCCTCCCGCGCCACGGAGCGGGCCGGGTCGGACGATCCGGCCCCGCAGGCGGCCCCCCGCACCCGCAGCCGCACCTCCTCCGGCCACACCACCGCCCGCACCTATGTGGTGCAGCCCGGCGACTGCCTCTCCGTCATCGCCGAACGCGCCCACACCCCGGGCGGCAGCAAGGCCCTCTACGACCTGAACCAGGACACCCTCGACAAGGGGCCGGACCACATCTACCCGGGGCAGCGGCTGCGGCTGCGGGCGTGAGCCCGGCGCGGTGCTCCGCCGGGCTCGGTGTTCCGCCGGGCGCGGTGCTCCTGAGGGCCGTCACGGTGAATCCGCTGATCGGTGCGAGTGAATGCGCGGGACGGGCCGTTGCTCAGGCTTGGTGGATGGGGGCACGGCCGGTACCAAGACGCGGGGTACCCAACCGCGAGGTGCAGGAGCACACAGTGAAGAACATGGCACGTGTCAATGTGGTGATTGCAGGAGCTTGCGGTCTGCTCCTGGCCGTCGGCGGGGCGTCGCCCGCACAGGCCTGGGACGGGCCGTTCGACGGGGACGGCGTCTGGAACAGCGACACCTTCGCCAACTTCCATGCCGGATTCAGCTGCCGTCACCGGGCCAGAATCTGCATCAACGGGCCGCTGAACAGCGGAAACGTCCGGAACTCGCAGAACGTCCACCTGTCCGGCAACAACAGCAACAGCGGTAGCCCGACCAACGTCAACGGCAACACCAACGACGACGCCGGCGGCACGACCGGAGCCGAGAACAAGACCAGCAACAACCAGCAGCACATCGGCCGCGGCGGCAAGCAGAAGCTGTGACCCGACGCTGATCTGCCCTCCGGCCCCGGCGCGTCCGGGGCCGGAGGTATGTCCGGCCGAGGCGCCGCACGGCCGTGGGGGAAACGGCGAGCGCCCGGCGGAATCCGCCGGGCGCTCGGGGAACTGCTGTCGAAGAAGGCCGTGGGCCGTAGCCGTGTCAGGGGCCGGTCCCTGTCAGTGGAGGATGCCTTTCACGATGCGCTGCACGCTGTTGCCGCTGCCCTGCGAGGCGCCGGTGACGGCGTTGGCGCTGTTGGTCGACCCGTTGGTGTTGGCGATGTTGCCGCTGTTGTTCGGGTTGCCATGGTTGATGAAGTTGCCGCTGTTCAGGCTGTTGCCGCTGCGTACCGGACCGTTGATGCAGGGGTGCGGCGACCGGAAGACTGGCGAGTTGTAGTTGAAGTCGGCGAGCCGGTTGTTGCAGACCACTCCGGAGACCATGCCGGCCACGGTGCCGACGTCGGCGCCCACGACGGCGGCGAGCAGGGAATCGCTGGGAATCACCTGGGCCTGGGCCACCCCGCTGCCGAGCAGCACCAGTCCGCACGCCCCGACAACAGTGCTTGCCTGCGCAATTCTTCTCACGTCGCTCCTCGCCTCTTCGTCCTTCGGATGCCAGACGTATCGTGCTGCCGTGGTCGGCCCGCACCGGCGTTCAACCCGCGGGGAGCAAAACCCCCGGCGGCCACAATCAGCCGGGTGGCCCAACACTTCGTGGGGCCTTCGCGGGAGGGGCGGCCGTGTGCGGGCAGGCGAAAAGGACCGGCGGCGGGCAGGGGCGACCGGTCCGCGGCCGGCCGGCCACCGGGGGCGGCCGGGCATCCGGCACCCGGCGCTCAGAGCACGAGCCGCTCCGGCATGGGCTGCTCCACACCGTCCAGCTCCAGCGTGCACCGGGGCATGGAGGGGACGAGGTGCGGCTGGCGCAGCAGGACCCGGAAGGGGTGGGCGGGCTCTTCGGGGAGTTCGCCGGTCAGCACATTCATGCCGGCGCTGTGTTCCTTCTGGTACGCGACCACCTTGCCGTCGACCAGGAGCTCGATCTCCCCGGACCGGCCGGGCCCGACGTTCACGGTGATCGAATGGTCACCCTGATCCAGATGGAAGTGGTGGCTGTGCCCCATGGCGCACCTCCGGCGGTTCGTCGGTGACGACCGGCGGCGCCGTCCGGACGGACAGCGTGCCGGTCCGTCCCTCCAGCGTAGGCCTGTCCGGCCCGGGTTCCGCGAGCGACAATTGTGGTGGGTGCCGGGCGGCCGGTTCACGGAGCGCGGGTCGGCGAGACCTGCCCGGGGGGACCGGACGCCGGGCCGGCAGGAGACGACGATGAACGGCTCGGTCCGCGTCGGACAGGTGGTCGGGGTACCGCTGCGTATGCACTGGAGTGTGCCGCTGCTGGTGGGCCTGTTCGCGTACGGACTCGGCCGGCAGGGCCTGCCCGTCTGGACGCCGGGGCGCTCGGACGCCGTATACGCCGTCGCCGGGGTCGCCGGGGCCGCGCTGCTCATGGGCAGCCTGCTGCTGCACGAGACGGCACATGCCGCGACCGCCCTGCGCAAGAAGATCTCGGTGCAGGACGTGACGCTGTGGGCGCTGGGCGGAACGACCCGGATGGGGCGGCCGCAGACCGCGGGGGCGGCCTTCGCGGTGGCGGTCAGCGGGCCGCTCATCAGCCTGGTCATCGGCGGTATCGCGCTGGGGGCCGGGGTCGGGCTGCACGGGCTGTCCGGCTGGGCGGTGCCCTCCGTCGTCCTGGCCTGGCTGGGCTGGGCGAATCTGTTCCTGGGGGTGTTCAATCTGCTGCCCGCCGTGCCGCTGGACGGCGGGCGGGTGGTGCAGGCGCTGCTGTGGTGGCGCACCGGGGACCGGGAGCGGGCGGACCTGGCGGCCGCCCGGGGCGGCCAGATCATGGGGCTGCTGCTGGTGGCCGCCGGCTGGATCTCGGTGCTGCGCGGGGCGCCGGGTGGGCTGTGGATCGTCTTCATCGGCCTCTTCATCATGATCGTCGCCGGCGCGGAGCGGCGCCGCGCGGCCCTGCACCGGGCGCTGCGGGGGCTCCGGGTCGGCGAGGCGATGTCCGCTCCGGTGGCCGGCGGTGCCGACTGGCTGACCGTCCAGCGCTTCATCGACGAGGTGGCCGTGCACTCCGGGCACTCCACACTGCCGTTGCTCGACTTCGAGGGCCGCCCCAGCGGCATCGTGCAGCTGCGCCGGCTCGCGACGGTACCGGCCCCGAGCCGGGAGACGCTGCGGGTACGCGAGGTCGCGACCCCGCTGTCCCAGTGCGCGGTCGCCGCCCCGGACGATCTGCTGACCGAGGCGCTGGACAAGCTCAGTCTGCGGACCGGCGCCCGCATCCTCGTCGTGGACGCGGGGCATCTCGTGGGGATCATCACCGGGAAGGACATCTCCCGTCTGATGCAGCGCAACACCCTGGGCGGAAAGGAGAGCGCCTGACCGGCCTGCCCCGGGTCTCGCGGCGGGCGCGCGCCGCCGCCCGTCGGCGCCCACAATGGTGGTACGGAACGCCCCGGGGGACATGGGGTCTGCCGGAGCGGAGGCCCGGAACGGGACAGGGGTATGGAGTACGTCACCGTGACCGCGCTGAGCCACCCCGGACTGCTCCGCGAGCACAACGAGGACAGCCTGGTGGCCGGCCCCTGGACGCTCTGCGGCACCATGACCGAGAACCCGCAGACCCTGGTGTTCCCGCTCGGCACCCCGCTCGTCGTCGCGGTCGCCGACGGTATCGGCGGGCAGCCGGCCGGCGAGGTGGCCAGTGCCCTGGCCGTACGGCAACTGGCGGCGCTGGGCCCGGCCCTGGACACCGAGGAAGCCGTCCGTGACGCCCTGAACCTCTGCAATGACGCGGTGTACGCGGCCGCCGGCCGGGACCCGGAGCTGACCACCATGGGCACCACGGTCGCCGGAGCCGTCGTCCTGGCGGAGTCGCTGCTGGTGTTCAACGTCGGCGACAGCCGGGTGCTGGACACGACGGCGGACGGTCTGCGCCAGGTGAGCGTGGACGACAGCCCTCCGCCGGCGCCGGGACGGCGCACCACCTCGCTCGTCACCCAGGCGCTCGGCGGCACCCCGGAGTTCAGCGCCATCACCCCGCATGTCACCGAAGCGCCGCTGTCCCCGGGCGACCGCTACCTGGTGTGCACCGACGGTCTGACCGACCCCGTCCCGGAGGACGCCCTCAACGACCTGCTGCAACTCCACAGCGGCGGCCGGGCCGCCTTCGAACTGTGGAAGTCCGCGATCGAGGCGGGCGGCCCCGACAACATCACGCTGGCCCTGATCGGCATCGGCGAGTAGCGCGGACGGGCCGGCCGGTCCGTAGTGGCCCACGGCGCGCGCCGCCGCATACTCGGGCTAACCCCACCCCCGGTGTCAGGTCTGCCGGATGGGCAGTGGGGGGCCGCTCAACCAGCCTTGCCCCATGACGACTTACGCCCACCGCACCCTCCTCCTCACGCTCTCCGTCGCCACCGTCGCCGCCACCCTGACCGCGGCCGCCCCGGCGGTCCGCGCCGACGCTCCCGGCACCACCGGGCCCGCCCTCACCTGGCGGCCCTGCGCCGAGCCCGGCGGCCCGGCAGGCCAGGAGTGCGCCCGGCTGCCCGTACCGCTCGACTACCGCGACCCGGACGGCCCGCAGCTGAGCCTCGCGGTGACCCGGATGCGCAGCGAGCGGCCCGCGGCGCGGCGGGGGACGCTGCTGGTGATCCCCGGCGGTCCGGGCGGGTCCGGGGTGCACCGGCTGGCGACGAAGGGGCCGGCGCTGCGGAAGGCGATGGCGGGGGCGTACGACCTGGTCAGCTTTGACCCGCGGGGAGTGGGCGGGAGCACCCGGGCGGGCTGTGAACTCGACGCGGCCGACCGGCACTTGGTGACCCTGCGGTCCTGGCCGGGGCCGGACGGCGAGATCGGCGGGAATGCCGCCCGCTCCCGGCGGATCGCCGAGGCGTGCCGCCGCCATGGCGGTGCCGTGCTGCGCAGCTTCACCACCGTGAACGAGGCGCGCGACATCGACCGCCTCCGCCGGGCCCTGGGCGAGGAGAAGCTGTCGGCCTGGGCGTACTCGTACGGGACGTACGTCGGAGCGGTGTATGCGCAGAAGTACCCGCGGCACACCGACCGTTGGGTGCTGGACAGCAGCAGCGACCCCGACCCGACCCGGGTGGGGCGCGGATGGCTGGCGAACATTTCGGCGGGCGCGGACGCCCGCTTCCCCGACTTCGCGGCCTGGGCCGCCGACCCGGCACGGGAGAGCCAGGGGCTGCGGCTGGCGCGGCGGCCCGAGGACGTGCGGCCGCTGTTCCTCGCACTGGCCGCGAAGCTGGACCGCGAGCCGAAGGAGTCCACCACGCCGGGCGTCCCGCTGACCGGCAACCGGCTGCGGCAGGCGCTGCAGAACGCCCTGCAGAGCGACGGTCTGTTCGCCGAGACCGCCCGGCTGATCCAGCAGGCCCAGAATCCGGCCGCCGAGCCGGTGCTGCCGGACACCCTCGCGGGGCCGCTGCCGGACCAGGACGCGGCGGCCATAACGGCCACCGTCTGCAACGATGTGCGCTGGCCGGCGTCGGTGCCCGCCCACCGGCGCGCGGTGGCCGCCGACCGCGCCCGGCACCCGCTCACGGCCGGGATGCCGGCCAACATCACGCCCTGCGGCTTCTGGCAGGCACCGGCGGAGCCGCCCACCCGGATCACCGCCGACGGTCCGTCCAACATCCTGATGGTCCAGAACCGCCGGGACCCCTACGCCCCGTACTTCGGCGCGCTGAAGATGCGCCGGGCGCTGGGCGAGCGGGCCCGGCTGCTCACACTCGAACACGGGGGCCACGGCGCCTACTTGGCCAACGGCACCGCCTGCGGCGACCGCACCGTCACCGCCTTCCTGACGACGGGGCGGCGGCAGCAGACGGACACCCGCTGCGGCGGCTGAGGGGAGGCCGGCGGCTGCGGTGCGCGGAGGACAGGCGGCTGCGGTGCGCGGAGGCTAAGCGCCGAGCCGGATTCCCTTGACGGCGGTGTCGAAGACCGGCCGGTACTGGTTCCACTGGGCGTCCGGTGCGGAGAGGTAGACCACGTACTGCGTGCCGTCGGTGCCGCTGAACGCCAGCTCCACCGCGCGGTACTTCCGTGCCGAGCCGTCGAAGGTGAACTCCCAGTAGCCCGCGGGCCGCCCCCGGAACGTCGTGGGGTCCATCCTGACCCGCTCATAGCCCGGGTTGTCCCGGCGCGTCTGGTCCTCTTCGGTCTCCCGCCAGTGCCGGAGCGGATCGGACTCCCCGGCGAACGGGACGATGTTGATTCGCAGGCCCGCCAGCCCGGAGACATAGGCGACCTCGGCGCCCGGCGGGTCCTGGCGCTTCCAGCCGTCCCGTATGGGGAGGGAGAAGCCCGGACCCTCCTCCTTGAGGTGGTATCCGGCGGGAACCGGTGGCGGCGGCGGGGAAGGGCTGGTGCTCGGGGGACGGCTGGGGGCGTGCGCCCCGGCCGGGCGGGCGCCGGACGCATCGGCACCGCCCCAGGGCCACAGCAGCACACCACCGGTCACGGAAGCGGCGACCGCCATGGCGGCGGCACTCCACAGCGCCGTGCGGCGGCCGCGCCTGCCCTTCCGGGCGGGAACCGCGGGGGCTTCGGTGCGGTGCGGCCGGGCTTCGGCGCGGTGCGGCCGGGTGGGCTGATCGCCGAGAGGGGTCACCGTGCCGGCCGTGTGGTCGCCCAGGAGGCGCTCGGCCTCATGGGCGTCCATGCGCTCCCCGGGTTCCTTCACGAGCAGACCCGCGATCACCGGGCCCAGGTCACCGGCGTTGCGCGGGGGCGGGCACTCCTCGGTGGCGATGGCGTACGCCGTCTCGATCGCGGTGTCCCGGCCGAACGGGGGGCGCCCTTCGACCGCCTGGTACAGCGTCGCCCCGAGGGACCACAGGTCGCTGGCCGGGCCGGGCTCGGCGATGCCGCTCCGGAGGCGTTCCGGCGCGAGGTACTGGATCGACCCGACCAGTTCGCCGGTCCGGGTCAGCGAGGGCGTCCCGGCCTGCACGGCGATGCCGAAGTCGGTGAGGACGATCCGCCCGTCGTTCCCGAGCAGCACATTGGCGGGCTTGACGTCCCGGTGCAGCACCCCGGCGTCGTGGGCGGCGCGCAGTGCGGCGGCCATCCCGCGGCCGATCCGGGCCGCTTCGTCGGGCGGCAGCGCGCCCTTGCGCTTCAGCAGGTCGCCCAGGGTGACCGAGGGGATGTACTCCATGACGATGCACGGCAGGCCCTCGTCGTCGACGACGTCATGCACCACGATCACATGGGGGTGGGTGATCCGGGCGGCGCTGCGGGCCTCGCGGCGGGTGCGCTCGTAGAGCGTCTCGATCTCGTCGTCGCTCAGGTGCGGCGGTACGAGCAGTTTCTTCACGGCCACCGGCCGCCCGAGCAGCTCGTCCTCGGCCCGCCACACCGTGCCCATGCCGCCGCGGCCGACCTGCTCCACCAGCCGGTACCGGTCGGCCACGAGCCGTCCCAGATCGGACACCGTGAGTTCTCCTCCGCCGCACGGGTTGCACAGTCTGCGGGAGCACCATAGCCCGCGCATTCGAGCGGACCGGAGGGCGGCATTCCGCAGTGGCCGGTGCCGTGGGCGGGGCCGCAGGGCGGGGCCGCTGTGCGCGGCGGCAACTGCCGCGGCGGCCGCGCCCGTTCGTGCCCGGGCGCCCCCGAACCGCGCGCGTGAGGTGGCGTGGCGCGCCTATGGCGCCTCGGATGATGCCGCGGTGGCGCCATTAGTGTCATTCATGCGCCATGGTGACTTGCGGTGGCGCCATGATGGTGCCACTATGGCGTTATGGACCTCACGCCCTACGTCGACAATCTCCGGCACGAGCTCGCGGTCGCCGCGGACGCGGGCGGAGACGAAGCCCGTGCCCTGGCCGAGCGGCTCACCACCCCCCTGGAGTCGGCCGTCCGGCTCACGCTGCTGAACGCACTCTCCTCCGCCATGACCGAGATCACCCGCGACCTGGCGCCGGGATCGGTCGATCTGCGGCTGCGCGGGCTCGACCCCGAGTTCGTGGTGACCGCACCGCCGGTCCAGGAGCCGTACGGGCAGGCGGAGTTGCCCGAGGCGGCGGCCGGTGAGCCGCGGGCCTCCGCGCCCCCGGCTCCTTCGGACGCCGACGAGGGCGGCACCGCGCGGATCAACTTCCGTCTTCCCGCCCATCTCAAGGCCCGGGTCGAGGACGCCGCAGGGCAGGAAGGCCTCTCGGTCAACGCCTGGCTGGTGCGGGCCGTTGCCACCGCCCTGGAGCCGGGCGCCCCCAGCCGCCCCACCGCCGGCCGCAGTTCCCGCCACTGGGGCCAGCAGGGCTACACGGGCTGGGTCCGCTAGGGCGGGCCACGCCCGGGGATCGGGAACCGGCCGCCACCCGGGGGCCGCGAAAACCACCCCGCCCCTGCGCCGACGCACCGCACCGACGCACAGCGCCCACGCACCGCACCACTTCTCGCACGCTCACTCACTCACTCGCTTACTCACTCACTCGCTTACTCACTCATTCACCCGCCCTCCCGGCGGAACTCACACCAGTCATGAGGACGGCACAGCCATGCCTGCTTTCGACACTCCCGAACCGCTCTCCGTCACTATTGAGCTCGACCTCGGCTCCGTCCGGATCGCCGCGAGCAAGCGCATCGACACCGTCGTCGAGGTGCTGCCGCGCGACGCCACCGCGGAGGCCGATGTGCGGGCCGCGCAGCAGACCAAGGTCACCTGCTCCGGCGGCAAGCTGCTCGTCAAGGGCCCCAGGAAGCGCTCGCTCTTCGGCAAGTCCGGCTCCCTCGATGTGACCATCGAGCTGCCGGCCGGATCGGACATCCTGGGCACCTCGCCCATGGCGGACTTCACCGTGGAAGGCCGGCTCGGCGAGTGCCGGCTCAAGACCTCGTTCGGCGACCTCCAGGTCGACGAGGCGGAGGCCGTCAACCTGCGGACCGACTACGGCGACATCCGGCTGGACCGGGTGTCGGGCGATGCCGAGCTCGTCGGCGCGGGCCAGATCGAGGTCGGTGAGATCGGGGGCGAGGCTCTGGTCAAGAACGGCAATGGCTCGACCACGATCGGCGAGGTCACCGGCGCGCTGCGGGCGCGCGCGTCCAACGGCCTCATCTCCGTCGGTGTCGCGCACGCCGGAGTCGACGCCAAGTCCGCCAACGGTGCCATCCGGATCGGCGAAGTTTCCCGCGGCCAGGTCGTGCTCCAGGCCGCCGCCGGTGACCTGGAGGTCGGCATCCGTGAGTCCACCGCCGCCTGGCTGGAGGTGACCACCGGTGCCGGCAGCGTGCGCAATGACCTCGGTGCCGCCGAAGGCCCCGGCGACAGTGCCGACACCGTCGAAGTACGCGCCCACACCAGCGCCGGCGACATCCTGATCCGCCGCTCCTGACCAGACCTCGGACGTTGCTGACCAGGCCTCGACCGCCCCTGACCAGACCTCGGCCGCTTCTGGGCGGCCACTACCACCGCATCCAAGAAACGGGACTGTCATGATCATGACTTCCACGACCGCCGTCGCGTCGGCGATCACTACCACCGGGTTATCCAAGTCCTACGGCGACAAGGTGGTGCTCGACGGCATCGACCTGTGCATCCCCGAAGGCACGGTCTTCGCTCTGCTCGGGCCCAACGGCGCGGGCAAGACCACCACCGTGCAGATCCTCTCCACCCTCATCCCCGCCACCGCCGGCCAGGCGCGGGTCGCCGGCCACGACCTGGTCCGCGACGCCGATGCCGTACGCGCCGCGATCGGCGTCACCGGCCAGTTCTCGGCGGTCGACAACCTGCTCACCGCCCGCGAGAACCTGCTCCTCATGGCGGACCTGCACCATCTCGACCGCCGCGAAGGGCGCCGGCGAGCCACCGAGCTGCTGCGCCGCTTCGAACTCACCGAGGCCGCCACCAAGCCCGTCGTCACCTTCTCGGGCGGGATGCGCCGCAAGCTCGACCTCGCGATGACCCTGGTCGGGGACCCGCGCATCATCTTCCTCGACGAGCCGACCACCGGACTCGATCCCCGTAGCCGGCGCACCATGTGGGAGATCATCCGCAGCCTGGTCGCCGACGACGGCGTCACCATCTTCCTGACCACGCAGTATCTGGAGGAGGCCGACCAACTCGCCGACCGCATCGCCGTCCTGGACCGGGGAAAGCTGGTCGCCGAAGGCACCGCGGACGAGCTGAAGCGACGGATCCCCGGCGGTCATATCCGCCTCCGGTTCCAGGACGCGTCCGCACTCGACTCGGCCACCGCCCTCTTCGGCGCCACCACACACGACAGCGAAGCGCTCACTCTGCACATCCCCGGTGACGGCAGCGTCCCCGCCCTGCGCGCCGTCCTCGACGCCCTGGACCATGCGTCGATCCGCGCCGAGGAACTGACGGTGCACACCCCCGATCTCGACGATGTCTTCCTCACCCTCACCGGCCGCGACCGGACCGCCAGCGAGGCCAACTCCCTGAAGGAGAACGCCTGATGACCACCCTGTCCTACGCGGCCCGCGATGCCCGGACGATGCTGCGGCGCAATCTGAAGCATGCGCTGCGCTACCCCTCCCTGACGGTGTCGGTCATCGCGATGCCCGTCCTGATGCTGCTTCTCTTCACCTATGTCTTCGGCGGCGCCCTGGGGACCGGCATCGGCGGGGCGGCCGGCGGCAGCACCGAGTACATCGACTATGTCGCGCCCGGCATCATCCTCATGGCCGCGACCTCGGGCGCCCTGGTCACCGCTGTCGGCGTCTGCGTCGACATGACCGAAGGCATCGTCAACCGGTTCCGCACGATGGCGATCTCCCGTGCGTCCTTCCTGACCGGGCATGTCGTCGGCAGCGTCCTGCAGACGCTGGTCAGCATCGCCTTCGTCATCGGCGTCGCGCTCCTCATGGGCTTCCGTACCCATGCCACGCCCCTCGGATGGCTCGCCGCCGCCGGTCTGCTCACCCTGCTCACCCTGGCGCTGACCTGGATGTCGGCCGCCATCGGCCTGGTGGCCAAGAGTCCCGAGACGGCCAGCAACATACCCTTGCCGTTCCAGTTCCTCCCGTTCCTCGGCAGCGCCATCGTCCCCCCGGAGTCCATGCCCACCGGGCTGCGCTGGTTCGCCGAGTACCAGCCCTTCACCCCCGTCATCGAGACGCTGCGGGGCCTGCTGATGGGCACCGGGGTCGGCGCCGAGTGGATAGCCGCCGTGGCCTGGTGCGTCGGCCTCACCCTGGTCGGCTATCTGTGGGCGCGCACGGCCTTCCGCCGCAGCGCCACCCGCTGAACGGCCGCTCCCCGGCCCCTGTACAGGCAGCTCCACCAGTCCCTGCACAAGCCACTTCACCGGCCGCTGCACAAGCCACTTCGCCGCGCGCACGCACCGCACCGCGCCACTTCGCCGCGCACCCGCACCACTTCACCGCGCGCTCCACCTTGCACTCGGCCTTGCACTCCACCTTGCACTTCGCCCGGCGCTTCGCCGTGCCGCCAACCTGCACCGGAGGACACCCCATGCAGCACGAACCGTCCGCACCCGCACCCGCACCCACGACCGAGCAGACCGCTCAGGAAACAGCGGCGCACCCCGAGCCGGTGACCCTGCCGGTGACCCGGCCCGCGGGCTGTCCCTTCGACCCGCCCGCCGAGCTGGCGGAGCTGCGCGAACAGCAGCCGCTGCGCCCGATGCACTACCCCGACGGGCACGTGGGCTGGCTGGCCACCGGCCACTCCGTGGTCCGGGCGATAGCCGCCGACCCCCGCTTCAGCTCCCGGTACGAGCTGCTGCGCTACCCCCTCCCGGGCGGGCCTTCCGGCACCCTGCCGCCGGCACCGCTCGGCGACCTCACCGGGATCGACGCACCGGAGCACACCCGCTACCGGCGGCTGCTCGCCGGAAAGTTCACCGTCCGCCGGATGCGCCAACTCACCGCCCGCGTCGAGCAGATCACCGCCGAGCACCTCGACGCCATGGAGCGCCAGGGACCGGTGGTCGATCTGGTGCAGGTGTTCGCGCACCCCGTCCCGGCCCTGATGATCTGCGAACTGCTCGGGGTGTCGCCGTCCGACCGTGCGGGCTTCCAGGAGCACACCACGATGCTGAGCAGCCCGGACGCCGCTCCGGAGGAGCAGATGGCTGCCATGACCGCGCTCGCGGAATGCGTCCGCGAACTGGTGGTGGCCAAGCGCGCCCACCCCACCGACGACCTGCTCAGCGATCTGACCACCAGTGAACTGACCGATGACGAACTCGCCGGCGTCGGCAGCTTCCTGCTGGCCGCCGGTCTCGACACCACCGCGAACATGCTCGCGCTCGGCACCTTCGCCCTGCTGAGCCACCCCGAGCAGGCCGCCGCCCTGCGCGGCGACCCCGGCCTCGCCGACCAGGCGGTCGAGGAGCTGCTGCGCTATCTGAGCATCGCCCACACCGGGCTGCGGGCGGCCCTGGAGGACGTCGAGCTGGACGGGCAACTGATCAGGGCCGGCGATACCGTCGCCGTCTCGGTGCAGGCCGCCAACCGCGACCCGCTGAAGTTCCCCGACCCCGACACCCTCGATCTGCGGCGGAAGGCGACCGGCCATCTGTCCTTCGGCCACGGCGTCCACCAGTGCCTGGGCCAGCAGCTGGCGCGGGTCGAGATGCGGGTGGCCTTCCCGGCGCTGTTCCGCCGCTTCCCGACGCTGCGACTGGCCGTCCCGCCGGAGGACGTACCGCTGCGCGACGCCATGAACATCCACGGGGTGCACCGGCTCCCCGTCACCTGGGACAAGGAGTAGCCCGATGCAGCTGAGCATCGACCGCGACCGCTGTATCGGCGCCGGGATGTGTGCCCTGACCGCCCCCGAGGTGTTCGACCAGGACGCCGAGGACGGCCTGGTGCTGCTCCGCACCGCCGTGCCCCCGCCCGGGCTGCGCGCCACCGCCCGGCTGGCCGCCGGACTCTGCCCGGCCGCCGCCCTCACCGTCATCGAGCCGGGCGGAGCGGGCAGTTCGCCTCCGGAAGGCCGGTAGCCCGGCACCGCCCATCCGTGCCGCCGCTCCCCGCGGGGCGGGGAACCCGACCGCCCTCCCGCACGTCTTCCGCCGTGTTGGCGTGATCGGTCCCTGGAGGAACCCGGTGGAACACAGGATGTTGGGGCAGCGGTACGAGCTGGTGGAGCAGCTCGGGCACGGCGGCATGGGGACGGTGTACCGGGCCGTCGACCACCGGCTGCGCCGTACCGTCGCCGTCAAGACCCTCTCCGCCGAGCTGGCGATGCAGCCCGAGTTCCTCACCCGCTTCCAGCGGGAGGCACATGCCGCCGCCGCGCTCAACCACCCCGGTGTGGCCACCGTCCATGACGTCGGTGAGGACGCCGGCGGCGGTGCGGCCGAGCCCTATCTGGTCATGGAATATGTGGCGGGCCGGACCCTCAGCCAGGTGCTGAGGGACGGCCCGCTGACGGTGGCGCAGGCCGTCGACATCACGGGTCAGGTGCTGGCGGCGCTGGACCACAGCCACCGGCACGCCATCGTGCACCGGGACATCAAGCCCGCGAACGTCATGCTCACCGCGTCCGGCGCGGTCAAGGTCGTCGACTTCGGTATCGCCAAGGCGCTGAGCGAGGTGGCCACCCGGCTGACCGGGACCGGCGTGGCGGTCGGCACCCCCGCCTATCTCGCCCCCGAGCAGATCAACGGCGGCGAGACCGACCACCGCACCGATCTGTACGCCGTGGGCTGTCTGCTGTACGAGCTGCTGACGGGGCGTCCTCCGTATACCGGGGACTCACCGTTCTCCGTCATGCATCAGCATCTGGCCGCGGAGCCGGTGCCGCCCTCGCAGCTCCGCCCGGAACTCCCGCCCGCCGTGGACGCCGTGATCGCCAGAGCCCTGCACAAGCGCCGGGAGGACCGCTTCGCGGACGCCGCCGCGATGCAGAAGGCGCTCGCCGCGGCACCCCGCTCCGCACCGGCTCCCCGCCTCCCGACCCCCACCGCGCTCGATCCCGCGGCCGCGGACCCCGCCCCGGCGGCGGCCCCGCCCGCGCCCGCCGGGAGCGCACCGGCGCCGCGGTCCGCCCGCCGGAAGCCGGCGCGGGTGGTGTTCCGGCCGACGGCCGAAGGCGCGGTCGCACTGCTCGGCTGCTTCCTGTCCCTGGTGATATCCCGGACCGACATGATCGAGGTCGGTCAGTTCTCCCGGGTCGCGCTGCTCGCCGGTGTCGCCGGATCGGTGCTGCTGCTGTGGTCGGCCCGGCTCGCCTGCGCGGTGGCCTGGGGCCCGGTGGCGGAGGCCGTGGCGGTGTGGTCCGAGCTGGCGCGCGCCAACATCGGCTGGGAAACCCGCTACGTCATCATCGCCCTGGTCCTGGGGGTCGTCTCCGCGCTGTGCCTCGCCGCCGGATACAAGGACGAGCGCACCGGCGGCTTCGCCCTCGTCGCCTTCTGGTTCACGTCCCTGGCATCCGTCTGGTTCTTCCTCGACGACCTCCGCAAGATCGGCGTCTTCTACGTCCTCCTGCTGGCCGTCACGCTCGCCATCGGCACCCAGGTCCTCAAGGCCCGCACCCGGACGTCGCCGACCGGCGGCACTGCCGGCGAGTCCGCGGCGGAGAGGGCCGGGGGCGCCGTATCCCCGGCCACCCCGGCCACCGGCAGGCGCGAACGCCAGCCGGCCGGGTAGCCGGGCCAGGCACAGGACACCGACGACGTCGGTATCAGCCGACGCAGACCACACCCAGCAGACACACATGCGTCGGCGAGGACTGCCCCGCCTCCGGTGCGGTCGGTGTGGCCGGTGTGGTCGGCGCGGTGTCTGTCGGCGAGGTGTCCGAGCTGCTGCCTCCGCTGCTGCCTCCGGAGCCTCCGGAGGCAGCGGGGGCGCTGGTCGCGGCATCGGTGTGCGCGGGGTGCGCCGCCCGGTCCGGAGTGGACGCGGTGGGCGCGCTCGCGCGGGGCGGCGCGGCGGTATGGGACGGGGCGTCGGACTGTGGCTGCCGGGCCGTCGTGGCGGGCGGCGGAGTGGCCGCGGTGGGGCGCGCATGCCGGCCGGCCGGGAGGGACGGGCGGGCGCCGGGGTGCCGGGACGCCTGGCTGTCCGCCCGGTCCGTCGACGAGGCGGCGGGCTCGGTCCGGGGCGTGGACACGCGCTCCGGCTCCGGCTTCGAGGCCGCGTGGGTGCCGTTGGTGGCGGGCTTGTTCTGCAACATGCTGACGGTCAGACCGCCGCCGACGAGGGCAAAGGCCGTGGCGGCCGCGGCCCGGCGCCGGTGCTTCTTCCACCGGGCCAGTTGGCGGCGCCGGGCCGCCCGGCCCTGCCCGGTGGGCGCGGGGACCTCGGCATCCCCGGGCGCACCGTCGTCCGGGGCGGCTGCGGTGTCGGCGGTGTCGGCCGTATCCGCCGGCACGGCGTCGAAGGCGCCGCCGAACGGCGCGGTCTCGGAGGCACCGCCGCCGAACGGACCGGCATCGGCGTACCGGCCCTGGCGGGGCCCCGGGGCGGGGGCTTCCTCAGGCTGCCAGGACTCCCAGTTCGCGGCGGCGGCCATCGCGCTCTGCCGGCGGTGGGTGGGCGGGGCTATGTCCGGGGCGTAATCGCCGCATCCTGGACATACGAGTGCCCCGTTGAGACTCCGGCGGCACGACGAGCAGTAGTCCATCTTCGATCTTTCTGTGCTGGCTGCGCCGCCACGGACGCCGACGACCTGATCGAGCTGATCCAGTTCGCACGCGGGATCGAGCGGGCAGTAACGCTAACGACACCCGTCGAGGGCCACGCGTAGGCCGTGTGACGCTTCCGTGCAGATTTCCCGGCGGCACCTCCCGCACTCCGGACATGTCACGACGCGCACCGCGCGGAGAACCTGATCAATGTCTAATCAAGTTTGACTAGAGGCGCTTGAGGGCATACCTTTCCCGAGTAGATAAATTTGACGACTGGCGCCTGATGGCCGATGGCCGGCCGCGTGCCCGTGGCCCGTGTGACGGCTGATGCGTCGAAGAGACCGTGTCGAAGAGACCGTGAGGAGTCTGTGTGACCTTTCTGCCGGATGCCGGATACGTCCCGACCGCCGAGGACCGCGCGAGCCTGGAGGCCTGGTTCGTGGAGTACGACGCACAGAGCGCGAAGCGCGACGTTCAGAGCATGGCCGACCTGGCGATGTTCCCCCTCAACCTCGTGAGCGACGACGCGGCCGGCAACGGCCGAGCGGCACAGTGGGACCGCGAGCAGTACATCGCGACGATGACGCAGGTGATGGGGGACGGCAGCGAGGACATCACCTTCGAGTCCACGCGGACGCCGGTCTTCCTCTCGCCCGTCCTGGCCGTGGTTTTCTCGGACTCGACCATGACGATGGGCGGCCGGAGCCGGCAGCTGCGTTACGCCGACATCCTGGTCAGGCGGGACGGCGCATGGGCGTTCCAGACCATGATCCAGGGCGGCTGGGGCGACAACCTGTAGCGCCGCGGTCGATGCGGCGCCGTGGGGCGGGCCTCGGGAAGGCGGCAGCCCGACGGCGGGAGGGCGGTCCCCGGGCGCCCGTCGCGGTCCGGGCGCCCGCCGGCTCAGTGCGAGCTGTCGTCCGAGGTGGCTGCGGAGGCGCGGCGGAATTCGGCGTTGATGCGCTGGGCTTCTTCGAGCTGGTCCTCAAGGATGACGATGCGGCAAGCCGCCTCGATCGGAGTGCCCTGGTCGACGAGCTCCCGGGCGCGGGCGGCGATGCGCAGCTGGTAGCGGGAGTAGCGGCGGTGCCCGCCCTCGGAGCGGAGCGGAGTGATCAGGCGGGCCTCTCCGATGGCGCGGAGGAAACCGGGAGTCGTGCCGAGAAGTTCGGCGGCCCGACCCATCGTGTAGGCGGGGTAGTCGTCATCGTCCAGCCGGCTGCCGAGCGAATCATCCGCTGTCATCTGCACCTCTTCTTGGGAGCGCGTCGAGGGGCCTTGGTGCCGTACGGCACCAAGGCCCCGAAGGAAATTCAACACCATCTGTCGGCCCTAGTGCTGCGCCGACCTTCTGTTTCCGCGGCCCCGCCCCGGCGAGGGGCGTGGGTGCGGGGATCGCTGCTGCGTGACCGTGGACCACCTGCCAATCCGGGGTCGTGCGGTACCCGGGGGGAGTACTCCTCGCCCGGGCGATCCTGATGGCGTCTGCTTCCTCCGTTCTTCCTCTGTGTCGATCACTTGCCGGACCGCAGCCGTCTGCGCTCCGAGTACTGCCGGTGGCGGCCCCTGAACACCGCGGGCCACCCGGTACGGCCGTCAGTCCCGTCACCGTCCTGCGACCACCCTGGCTTCGGAACTCCACCGCCGCACCGGCCTGGCTGAACCGCTTCCCGGCTAACCTCCGCCGGGCGTTCAACCTTGGCTACGAGAAAAACCGTAATCGTGTGAGAGCCCAATGTCTACTCTGACGAGAGTAGATTTTTGTGTCTTCGGCAGGGAGGCAATTCGCCTCGAACAAGGCAGGCAGGGCAGGCGTCCGGAGCCGGCGGAGAGCCGGAGAGCCGGACAGGGGGGCCGAGCATCGCGGAGCGACGGCCGGCCCGTTGCCTCAACGCCCGAGACGCCCCGGTGCCGGAGGTCAGGGCCCGTCAGGCCGGGCCAGTCCCGTCCGGTAGGCGATGACCACGAGTTGGGCCCGGTCCCGGGCGCCCAGCTTGGTCATCGCGCGGTTCGCATGGGTCTTGGCGGTGAGCGGGGTGACGAAGAGGCGCTCGGCGATCTCGTCGTTGGACAGGCCGTCGGCGACCAGGGCGACCACCTCGCGCTCCCGCGGGGTGAGTGCGGCCAGCTGCGGTGACGCGGTCCGGCCGGGGGGTGCGGGCTGGGCCAGGAAGCGTGCGATCAGGGCCTTGGTCGCGGTCGGCGAGAGCAGGGAGTCGCCGGCGGCGACCACCCGGATCGCATCGAGCAGCTCGTCCGGGTTGATGCCCTTGCCGAGGAAACCGCTCGCCCCGGCGCGGAGCGCCTCCGCGACATACTCGTCGTTCTCGAAGGTGGTCAGCACCAGCACCCGTACACCGGCGAGATCCTCGTCCTCGCTGATCAGCCTGGTCGCGGCGAGGCCGTCGAGGTCGGGCATCCGGATGTCCATCAGCACCAGGTCGGCGCGGTGGCTGCGGGTCAGCTCGACGGCTTCGCGGCCGGTGGCGGCCTCCGCGACGACCTCCATGTCGGGGGCCGAGTCGACGAGCATCCGGAAGGTGCCGCGCAGGAGTGCCTGATCGTCGGCGAGCAGTACACGGATGGTCATGGTCGGCCCTTTCGGCCGGCGCGCAGCGGCAGTTCGGCCTCGATACGGAAGCCCCCGTCGGGGCGCGGTCCGGCAGTGAGGGTACCTCCGGCGGATTTGGCACGCTCCCGCATACCGATCATGCCGTGGCCGGTGCCGGCCTCCTGGATTCCTTGGAGGCCCGTGGCGACCGGGCCGGTGCCACGGCCGCTTCCCCCGGTGCCACGGCCGTCGTCGTCGACGGTGAGCCGCAGGACGTCGGTGCGGAAGTCCAGGCGGACCCGTGCCGAGGCCGGGCCGGCGTGCTTGCGCGTATTGGTCAGGGCCTCCTGGATGATCCGGTAGGCCGTCAGATCGGTGATCGGTGACAGCTCGCCCGGTGGCCCGGTGCGCTCCAGCGTGACATCGAGGCCGGAGTGGCGGAAGGAGTCCAGCAGCGCGTCGAGACCGGCGAGTCCGGGCGCCGGTTCGCGGGGCTCGACCGGCTCTTCGCCGTACCGGAGCAGTCCTACGGTGGCGCGCAGTTCGTCCAGCGCCCCCCGGCTGGTGTCCCGGATCCGTTCGAGCGCCTGGTAGGCGGGCTCGGGGTCGGTGCGCATGAGGTGGTGGGCCACGCCTGCCTGGGCGTTGATCAGAGTGATGTGGTGGGCCACGACATCGTGCAGCTCCCGGGCGATCCGGAGGCGTTCCGCGGTGACCCGTCGGCGGGCCTCCTCCTCCTTGGTGCGCTCGGCCCGCTCGGCCCGCTCCTCGGCGGCGGTGAGCACTTCGCGGCGGCTGCGGACGGCGTCGCCGATGGCCACCGCCATGAGCGTCCAGGCAATCAGGGCGAGGGACGACGGGAGCTTGTCCGCCAGGGCGAGGGACTGCGGGCGGGCGAGGGACTGCGGCATCTGTAGCGCACCCGGGGGGAAGACCAGCGACGCGGTGATGAGCACGACGGCCGCGAGGGTGCCCACGCGCCAGGCCCGGCGCCGGTCGGTGCGGATCGCCACCGTATAGAGAGCGACAGCCGTGGCGGCGGGCGTCGGCCGGGCGAGCGGGAGCAGGGCGGACTGGACCAGATGTATGGCCACCGTCACTGCGACCACGGTGATCGGCCAGCGGTTCCGGGCGATCAGGGGAACACAGGAGACCGCGAGGGCAACGACGGACCAGCCGACCGGAGCCCGGTCGATGTAGGCGAAGGCGACGACCAGCGGGGAGGCCAGGAGGAAGCAGGCCAGCGCGACGGTCAGGTCGACCACGAGTGGCCGGGTCGTCCGCTGCCACGCGCTGAACCGGTCGATCATTTGCACGCTCCCACGGTACGCAGCCCCGGCCGGACCGACGATGCCGGCGGCCCGGCCCTGCGGTGCGCATGGCCTCATCGACATCGAACGAGACGGACCGTGCGGCCCGGCTCCTCACACAGCAGCCGGCTCACCTCGCGTACGGCATGATCGCGCTCGCGTACGGGCCGACGGGTGGGTGTGCGGGGCAGATCACGGGTGGCTCCTTACGGGGGCTACGGGGGGATGGGGCTTGGGGGAGGTACCGGCCTGCCGGCGCGGCTTTCGGGAGCCGTCGCCGGCAGGCGGCGCTGGTCGGGGAAGTGCTGACGGGGCAGGAGTGGCGCCCCGTCAGGACGTGCGTCAGGCGGCGGTGTTCCCGGCGAGGTGACTGCGGTACTCGCGCAGGGCACGTGCGCTGTTCCAGCCCAGCGCGCCCACCACACGGCCGTCCACCTTGTAGAGCGCGACGAATCGGTGTTCCCGCGGATCCCCGTCGACGACCTCGACGGTCGCGTCGGAGGGGCACCAGCCGCAGGTTTGGATCTTGGTGTAGTACAGGTCGGTCCAGCCGAACGGGACCGGTGCGTAGGGCACGGCCTCCGCCGGACCGGCCAGCAGGTTCCGGGCGGCGGTGATGGCCTGTTGGGTGGCATTGGTGCGTTGTTCGAGGCGGACGCGGCCACCGGCCGCCGGATGGGCCCAGTTGGCGACGTCTCCTGCCGCGTACACCCGGGGCGCGGCTTGGCAGGTGCGGTCGCAGAGCACTCCGTCACCCAACGGGATCCCGGAGCCGGCCAGCCATTCGGTGGCCGGCACCGAGCCGATCGCCACCACCACGACATCGGCGGCAAGCCACGTACCGTCGTCGAGCGTCACCGCGGTGACCCGCCCGTTCTCGCCGGTCATGCCGGTGACATGGCGGCCCATGCACAGGCGGACACCGTGGTCGCGGTGCATGTCACCCACCAGACCGCCCACGAAGGTGCCGACCTGCCGGGCCAGCGGAGTGGCTTCGACATCGACGAGGGTGACGTCCAGGCCGAGGCCGCGTGTGGTGGCGGCGATCTCGCTGCCGAGGAATCCGGCACCGATCACCACGACGCGCGGCCCGGCGTGCAACTGGGCGCGCAGTGTGAGGGTTTCGTCGAGGGTGCGGAGCACATGGACGCCGGCCAGGTCATGGCCGAAGGGCAGGCGACGGGGGCGCAGTCCGGTGGCGATGATCAGGCCGTCGTAGCCCAGCCGGTCCCCGTCGGCCAGGGTGACGACACGTTCCGCCGTGTCCAGGCCGGTTGCCCGGCAGCCCGCTCTCAGGTCCATGCGCAGCTGCTGGAGGTCGGCTTCCCGGCGCAGGGCGCACCGGTGCGGTTCCCATTCGCCGGCCAGCACCTGCTTGGACAGCGGTGGCCGGTCGTACGGGAGCCGCAGTTCGTCGCCGACCAGGGTCAGCGTCCCGGTGAAGCCCTCGTGCCGGAGAGTTTCGGCCGCGGTGAGACCCGCGGCCGACGCGCCCACCAGGACGATGCGGTCCATGGCGGGCACTACTCCACCACCTCGATCGCCAGTGCCGGGCAGCGGGCGGCGGCGTCCCTGACCTGGGGCAGCAAGCCGTGCGGCGGGTCGGCGTCGAGCAGTACGACGACGCCGTCCTCGTCCCGCTGGTCGAAGACGTCAGCGGCAGCCAGCACGCAGGTGCCCGCCCCGACGCATTTTCCCTCATCGATGAGGATCTTCATGGGTTCTCCGTGTGGTGTGTGGTGCGACGAGGTGCCGGCGGTGTGCCGGTCTCACCAGGTCACGGGCAGTTCGTGGACGCCGTAGACGAGCATGTCGTCGCGCATCGGCACCTCTTCCACCGGAACCGCCAGCCGCAGCGCCGGGAACCGGTCCAGGAGCGCGGACAGCGCGGCCTTCATCTCCACCCGGGCCAGCTGCTGGCCGAGGCACTGGTGGATGCCGTGGCCGAACGCCAGGTGCGGGCTGTGCGGCCGGCCGACGTCCAGCCGCTCCGGGGCGTCGGCGAGGTGTGCCGTGTCCCGGTTCCCGGAGGCCAGCGAGACGGCCACCATGCTGCCTGCCTTGATCTGGCGGCCGTTGAGCTCCAGATCCTCCAGCGCCCTACGCCGGATCCCGAACTGAATGATCGTCAGGTAGCGCAGCAGCTCCTCGACCGCGTTGTCCATCAGGGAGGGGTCGGCGCGCAGCGCCGCCAGCTGCTCCGGGTGCTGCAGCAGGCACATGGCGCCCAGCGCGATCATGTTCGCGGTCGTCTCGTGCCCCGCGATCAGCAGCAGCACCCCGACACCGGCCAGTTCCTCGTCGGTCAGCTCTCCGGAGTGGACCAGCTCGCTGAGGAGGTCGCCGGTGGGCTTCTCCCGCTTGGCGAGCACCAGTTGGTGGAGGTACCCATGCATCGCGGTCTGCGCCTGACGGAATTCCTCGGGGCTGGGATTCAGCCGGATGATGGTGGCCGAGTTCCGCTGGAACTCCTCACGGTCGGCGTAGGGCACCCCGAGCAGCTCGCAGATCACCAGCGAGGGAATGGGCAGGGCGAAGGCCTGGACGAGGTCGACCGGGCCCTTGGCCGCGGCCATCGCGTCCAGCTGCTCGGCGACGATCCGCTCCACCGCCGGTGTCAGCTGCCGCATCCGTTTCACCGTGAACTGACCGGTGAGCAGGCGCCGGAACCGGGTGTGCTCCGGCGCGTCCATCGCGAGGAACATCCCAGGAGCCGGCGGCGGTACCTCGTCCACGCCGCCGGGCCGCGGGAGGGTGCCCTTCGTGCTGAACCGCGGGTCGGCCAGGACGGTGCGCACGTCCTCGTACCTGGTGACCAACCAGCCGGTCACACCGTCCGGGAAGGTCATCGGCACGACCGGCTCCTGCTCACGCAGTGTCCGGTAGTCCCCCGGCGGGTCGAAGGGGCAACTCCGCACCGTGGGCTGGGTTTTGAGGGGCTGGGTGTTCGTCACGAAAGAGTCCTTTCAAGAGGGAGGGATGTCCCGGTGGTCGTGCGGTCGTGGGTGGCGCAGTGATGGCCGCCCAGGGCGCGCCGGTAGACGCGCCAGCCCACGAGCATGCTGAGCGCGAGGACGGGGGGCCCGAAGGCGTCGGCCGTACCGAGGGCGACGGCCTCGCCGGCCAGGTACAGCGGCAGCTGGATCGACAGCATCATCAGACTCACGACGAGGATGACCAGGTTGCCCTTGATGAACGCCCGCCGCCGCACCGTGCACCGGCGCCAGCCGGGCCCCTCCTTCGTGATCTGCGCCACCACCACGCCCATCAGCGGCCGTCCGAGCAGCAACATCACGGCGTTCGTCAGGGCGACCACGCTGTGCATCACCAGGTTCGGCAGGAAGAAGTTGGCGGCTTCTCCGGTCCGTGCGGCCAGTGCCCCCTGGACGCACACGAGACCGAGGACGGCGAGCGCGCGCCACACCGACTCCCCGCGCACCACCCGGTAGACGCAGGCTCCGGCCGCCGCCGCCAGGGCGAGCGCCAGCGCGACGGGGAGCCGATGTGTGAGAGCGAAGCTCACGGTGAATCCGAAGATGGGCGCGATATCGATTACTGCCGCACGCAGCCGGCTGCGGATGGCAGCCTGGGCGGCGTCCTCTGCGTCGGCCACACGGTGTGCTGTTGGGTCCACAACTGCTCCAGGCTCCTCGACAGACGGTGGTCTTCCCGTCGCTTGCGACCTGGATCACGATGCCGTTGCGCCCCCGCGCCCGTCGTCGTGCGCCCGCAGACACTTGACCTGCCGCAATCGCAGTACGACACCGCGGCCCCTACCACGGGCGCAGACACCGGCCGCGGGTCGGCGGGGCGTGGCTCAAGTGCGCCCCCGGGACATGGCTCGACACCTCGCCGCGGGGCCTGGAGGGGCGTGGCGAGGGACAAGCCCACGAAGAAGGCCCAGGTCTCGGACCTGGGCCTCAACTATGGAGTGGGTGACGGGAGTCGAACCCGCGGGCAGGGATCTTCGCCCCCTTGCGGTGCAGTCAACCGCGTCCGGTGAACTGCTGCCCGACGCCGAGTTGGCGCAGGCCGGCGAGGACCTGGGGGTCCTGGGCGTCGAGCCAGTCGCACAGCTGCCGGAAGGAGACCATCCGGACGTCCTTGTGCTTCTCGTCGGCGATGTGCTTGATCGCCTCCTCGACGGCGTCCATGTAGATGCCGCCGTTCCACTGCTCGAAGTGATTGCCGACGAACAACGGGGCCCGGTTCGTCTCGTATGCCCGCTGGAAGCCGGCTATGTACGCGTCGGCGGCCTGCTTGCGCCAGCCCGGGTAGTTGGCCGGCGGACCCTTGGTGGAGTTCTTCGACTGGTTGTACAGCATGTTGTAGTCCATCGAGAGGACACCGGAGGGGAGGTTGCCGAACGGGATCGACTGGAGCGGGAAGTCCCAGATGCCCTGCTTCTTGGTGGGCCAGACCTGGAGGCCGCCGGGCGAGCTGGCGTCATACCGCCAGCCGCGCTTGCGCGCCGTCGGCAGCAGGTTCTCCTGGCCGAGCAGGCACGGCGTGCGGGCGCCGACGAGTTCCTTGCTGTAGTCGAAGGGCAGCGGTTCGAGGTCGGTGAAGCCGGTGTTGGTCCGCCACTTGGTGACGAAGTCCATGGCCTGCTCGATCTCGGAGTCCCACTGGGCGGGGGTCCAGTTGGCGACCGAGCCGGTGCCGCCGCAGAAGTGGCCGTTGAAGTGGGTGCCTATCTCGTGGCCTTCCAGCCAGGCCGCGCGAAGGTTCTTCAGCGTCTCCTTGATGTGGTCATCGGTGAGGTAGTCGATGTCGGCGGCGCCGACGGGGTTGTTCGGCGGCCGGTACAGGCGCTTCTTCGACTCCGGCAGCAAATACAGCCCGGAAAGGAAGAAGGTCATCGAGGCGTTGTGGTCGCGGGCCAGTTTGCGGAACCGCGGGAAGAGGCCGTTGCCCACCTCGGCCGCCCCGTCCCAGGAGAAGACCACGAACTGCGGTGGCTTCTGGCCCGGCTTCAGCTTCTCCGGCGCGGGCGGCTGGTTGGGCTGCTTTCCGGTGTACGCGGTCGAGCCGTCGCCGATCGGCTTTCCCTTCGCGGTCTGTCCGGGCTTGGTTCCGACCTTGTCGGAGTCCGACGATCCGGAGGGGGAACAGCCGGCGACGGAGAGCGCGGCGGCCGCTCCTACCCCGAGTCCAAATATGCCCCGACGGCTGAATTCACGCATAACGGTGCCCATCGCATTCGTTCGAAGTTCTGGTGTGGGGGGACGACCGGAGAAGTGGGACGCCCAGAAGGAGGGGGAGGCGGATGCGTGGTCAACTTCGAAAAGGCGAAGGCCGCGATTCCTGTGCCCGGCGCCCCACAGCCGCGTCGTGGTCCGGTGTCATCTTCTGCATGTCGTGCTCCCCCGTTCGATGGGCGGGCAGAAGGCTGAAGGCCTCAGCGGCCTCAACCCATGCCCTTGGACGCACATGACTCTCACGGAGATCGCTAGTGCACCGGTAACGCCTCACTAACAACCGTTGCGAATACCGTTCCTGCGGTGTGGTCGCAGCGCAGACGCACGGCAGGGGGCCGTGGGTGGGGCTTTGAGCGGCGGTTCGAGGACGGACCACCGAACCGCGCTTCCGATCCGGGCACCGAACCGCGCATTCGGTCCGGGCACCGAACCCGCGCATCCGAACCGGGCGACTCGGCCCCAACTCGGTACCGGAGAATGGCCGCTCCTGCACACCGGCGCCTGCCACCCCCGCCTTCTCCTCCATGCCAAGGACTTTCTCCGCACCGCGGCCACCGAACTCGAATTCACCGGCTTCGCCACGGAGTCGGACTACCAGCGCTATCTCGACGCGTACTCACTGCCCGCCTTCATGCTGGTCGCCTGCCTGCTCGCCCCCGGTGACGAACCTGCCGGCTACCGCGCTGCCTGCCGCACCTACATAGACGGCAGCCAGCGACTCGACTTCGTCAACGATCTCGCCGAGGATCTGTCCGACGACAGGCTGACCCTCCCTGAGGACGCCCTGCTGAGCCACGGCGTGACCCGTGCCGACCTCGTACAGGCCCAGGACACCCCCGGAGCCCGTGCTCTGCTGCGGCACCTCCTCCAACAGGCCCGTGCTGCCCTGGCCGCCAGCCACTGTGTGACCGGGTTCGTGCCACCCGCCAACCGTCCCTTCGTCCGGGCTCTGATAGCCCTGGAAGAGGCCACCACCGACGCGGCCGAGGCCAAGGGTCCGGGCCTCCTGGCCGCCCCCGCACGCCCAGCCGTTTCCGCCGTGCTGACGATCCTCCTGCGCGAATACCGCCATACGCGCAGCCTGCGCCGCTCCGGTCGCGTCCGCTCGGCCCGGCCCGAATGAAGGAGGCGGGGGCCGCGGGGCCGCGCTCCGCCTGAATCGCTGCCGGCTCGTGTCCGGCCGTGCGGAGTTGCGGCGCCGGGAGCACGGCGTGACGCTGGGTGGAGCCGGAGGGCGGAGGCGCCAAAGGCGTACGCCGGGAAGGACAGCAGCCGTGACCGACCCTGTAGAGATCCTGTGGACACCTGCCGGGACCGCCATGCCGTCGCTGGGCTCGCGTGCCCTGGTCGAGGTACACGACGGGGATACGCCATACGTCAAGATGCCGGTCCGCATGCTGTCCGTCGACACTCCGGAAACGACGGCGGACACGGTTGAACGGGCCGAGAACGTCGACAAGGAATTCAAGCAACTGGCCGCCTGGATACGGGAGGGCATCGCGCCCATCTCCGATGACCTCGCCGCATTCCTGTTGCCGAAGATCGAGACGGGGAAAGCGGGCAGTTTGCAGTTCGGCCAAGGCACGACGGCGGCCGCGTTCAACACGGAGAACATCAAGAAGAGGCTGGCCGAGGGCAGGAAACCCGGCAAGGAGCGCAGCATCTTCATCCGCACCGCCGACGACCAGTTCGACGACAACAACCGTCTGCTCGCCTACATCGCGCCGAACTACTCGAAGAAGGAACTGGCCAGTCTGCCGAGGGAGAAGAGGCCGACCTTCAACCTCGACCTCATCGCCGAAGGATGGGCGGCCACCTTCGTCATCTACCCCTCCATCCCCGGCGAGCTCGACCTTCCCCTCCTCCTCAAGGCCGCCGACAAGGCGGTCAAGGGCAAGAAGGGAATCTGGAAGGACCCCAAAACCCTGCTCGCCTACGAGTACCGGGCCCTTGAGAAGCTTCACGACGTCACGAAGAAGAAGGCCGAGGGGCAGGAGTGGAAGCCTGGCGAGGCGTTCTCCTGGCGGACGAGGTACTGCGTGGATATGCGCAATCGCGAACTGCACGGTCCGGAGGACTACTTCCGGGTCCCGCCGGTCTACCGGCTGTGGCTCTGGCCGCAGGACGTGAAGGAAGCCATCGGCCAACTCAATCTGACCCCGTCGCCAAGGCTCGCAGGAGAGGGCGGCGGCGCACGCTGAGGTCACCGTTCGCGCAGTCGGCGATGCGTCGACGCGCCCGACAAGGTCATCGCCTCCTCGGTGACCAGGTCTGCAGGCTTGCTCCATGGCCCCCTTCGGAGTCCCAGACCGATACCAGGGACAGTTCCGTCTCCTCCGCGATCCGGCGCTGCTCCGCTTCGTTCATCAGGGCACTCGCGGTGAGGGGGAATCGCCGAAAACGACACGAGCATGGAGGCTGGTGTGCGAATTGCCCTCGGTAGTGCCGGCTTACTCCGGGTAAGGCTCGCCGAGCCGATCCGGAGCGACGGGGCGAAGGGCACAGGAGACCTTGGAGCAGTCTCGGACTTGAGAATTGCGAAGAGAGGCAGCGCCTGCCGTGCGGGCAGCCGGACACTCTCGTGCGACATCGGCTGCCAACGGGGGCTGCCGGCCGCAGGACCGCGTGGGTCGTCCGGTCAGCCGAGGAAGGACAGCCGGACCTGGCGCTCGGGGCCGTCCCGGTCGGTGTTCACCAGTACGACGGACTGCGAGGCCCCCAGCTCCAGCTTGCCATCGACTACGGGCAACGTGGCGTGTGGTGGTACCAGAGCCGGGAGCATGTGGCCGCGGCCGTGGCCTGGACCACCGTGGCGGTCCCCCCAGCGGTCGTCCGCGGGAAGAATGCCGCGGAGGGCTGCCAACAGGTCATCGTCACTGCCCGCGCCGGTCTCGATGACGGCCAGGCCGGACGTCGCGTGGGGAGTGAACACGTTCAGCAGTCCGTTTCGCCCATGAGCCGCCTCCCGGAGGAACGCGGAGCACGCGTTCGTCAGGTCGTGCATGGTCTCAGTGGCGCCGGTTGCCATGTTGATGGTGCGGGTGGTGAAGGTGCCAGCCATGGTTCACCGGTACCCGGCGCGGAGCAAGAGCACTAACGGCCGGATGGGTTGTTCCTCCGGGCCCTCCGCCGGTAGGGGCACGTGCTCCCGTGCCCGGACAGGCCCCTCGTGCCGTCCCATCCGAGTACCGCAATCAGCTCTGGACCGCGGCTTCCTCGCTCTCCCGGCCCCACACGCATCCCTTGAGTGGCAGCCGAAGGGTTCGGACGCCGCCTGAGCAGGGCGTCAACCGTGCTCTTCTTCTTCGGCCTCCATGCGCCGGATGCCTTGGTGCGTCAGCGTGACCATGGCCGGCGTATTGCCCGCGGTCCAGTCGACCGTGATCAGGTCCTCGCCCACCAGATACGTGCAGGCGGCAGCCAGATCCTCTGCCGGGATCGCGAGTTCTTGGGCCAGCTTGGCTCCGGTGACACCCAGGAGGCGGTTGCCTTCTGTGGCCTCATACAGAGCCTGCATGATCTTCTCGCGGTACGCCTTCCGCTCGGTCAGTGATGCCATGACTGCTACCTCTGGGGAGAACTGTGTCGCGGTCATCGCGGCGGAGAAGTGCCGGATGCCCGGTCGAGGGGCCGGCCCTGTCTCAGCCGCGTGTCTGAGGCCGGCTTCCTCAGACCTCGTCCGCATGCGGGCGGTCACGCGCGGCTGACTCGCTGGTCACCCGCCACGGCGCGGCCGTCACGACGGGCTCGGAGGTGTGCGTGGTGTCCACCGTGATGTGGAGCCGGGTCCCGCCGTCGTGGCCGGCGGGGTAGCTGCGCTGTTCGGCGGCGGGGAAGCAGTGCCGGAGCACTTCTGCGACCCGGCGCGCGGCCTCGGGGGATGCGGCGACGATACGGACCTCAGCCATCCCTGCCGAAGGCATCGGTTCTACAGGTCTCATGCCGGCCTCTCTGTCAGGCGTATGAGGTGCCCCTCGGTGAATGCTCACACCTACCGCCGCCTGGAACGGTTGGCGTTCTGTCGCCCTTCTCGTGTTGTCCGTCGCGACTTGCCGACGGGGGAGGAGATGAGCTGGCCCGCCCCACCGCCGGCCTTTCGACTCCGGCAAGGGGGGAACGCTCGAAATATCCCGACGTGTTCACCGTACTCCGGGCGGCGGTCCACACGGATGGGCCACGACGCGGAGCAGCTAGCTCCCGGCGTCGTTCACCGGCGCTGAGGCGGGCGGTTGGCGCGTCGGGGGTTCCTTCAAGGAGCCTGCGGTTTGCGGCCGGCACGCCTGTGCTGATGTTCCTGCTTGCTCGGCCGTGCCGGAGCCCTCCCTGCCGTAGGTCCTACGCGTCGACCACGCCGTCGGCCTCGGCCGGGTCGAGGGAGTCGATGTCCTCCATGAAGCTCAGCATCCGGGCGTTGACCACGTCGGGGTGGTCGATCTGCGGGCCGTGGCCCGTCGCGGCGATGATCTCGGCACGGGCTCCGGGGATCAGTCGCGGCACCCGTTCCAGCTGCCGCTGCGGGTGTACCAGCAGGCTGCGCTTGCCCATGATGAGGTAGAGCGGGGTCCGGATGGAGCGCAGCGCGTCCTCGGTCAGCGGCAGCGGCGCGGGGCGGCGGATCCGGAAGGCGCGGGCGCCCGCCTGGATCCACGTCCGCAACTCGGGGACGGCGATGACCGGTTGCTCCAGCCAGGAGGCGAGGCGCGGGCGCAGCGCCTTGGGGGCGAAGCTGGCGAAGAGACTGACGAAGACCCAGGCGAAGAAGCGCAGGCCCACCTTCTCCAGGCCGCCGGGGTCGAGGGCGGTGACCGACGCGAGCCGTCCGGGCCGGCGGTGGGTCATGTTGAGCACCAGCCAGCCGCCGTACGAGGAGCCGACCAGGTGGACCCGGTCGAGGCCGAGGGCGTCGAGTGTCTCGTCGAGCCACTGCGCGGCGCGCTCCGGCTGCCACATGGGCTCGCGGTGGACGCTGCGCCCGGCGTCGCCGGGGGTGTCGAGCGCGTAGACGGGCCGTTCGGCGCTGAGCGCGGGGGTGTTGGGGTACCACATCGCCGAGCAGTAGCCCGCGCCGTGGATCAGGACCACCGGCGTACGGGACTCGGCTGCCGGATCCGTGGGGCCGTACCGGTAGACGTGCGTGGTGCCGAAGCTGGTCTCGACGTCCGTCTCGGAGCGGGCGGGCGCACCCATCGCGTAGACGGCGTCGCAGGCGGCGAAGTAGCGGTCGCGCAGCTCGTCGTTCACGTAGCGGCCGACATCGCGGCGCACACGGTTCGTGTTCTCGGGCACGGGGGCACCTCCGGGGAGATCCGTTCTTCGTGATACGACCGTACCATGATGTTGGTACGGCGGTACCATAAAGGGTCCGGGCTGAGCCGGACCGCGAACCCCACACCGACGGGCGGAGACACCGGCACATGCCAAAGCACGTGGACCACGAGGAACGGCGCGCCCAGATCGCCGAGGCGCTCATCCAGGTCGCGGGGCGTCGAGGACTGCACGCCGTCGGCATGCGCGACGTGGCCGCAGAGGCCGGCGTGTCACTCCGGCTCGTGCAGTACTACTTCGAGACCAAGGCGAAGCTGCTCTTCTACGGGCTCCAGCACCTGACCGACCGCTTCACCGCACGGGTGGGCGCCCGCCTGGCCGCCGCAGGCCCGGACCCGGGCCCGCGCGCGACCATCGAGGCGCTGCTGCTGGCCTCTCTCCCGACCGACGAGGAGGGCCGCACCTTCCACCTCCTCTACAGCTCCTACTCGATCCTGTCCGTGACCGACGACGCGCTGGCCGCCCAGCCCTTCATCGACAACCCCGACGCCGCCGAGAACGCCCTGACCGGCCTGCTCGAACAGGCCCAGGCGTCGGGTCTGGCCGGTCCCGGCATCGACGCACGCACGGAGGCGATCAGTCTGCTCGCGATGACGGCGGCCATGGGCACCAGCATCCTCGTGGGCCAGCGGAGTCCGGAGTCGGCCCTCGCGGTGCTCCATCACCACCTGGACCGGATTTTCGCGACTCCCCCCGCGCGCGGGTAGGGCTCGACGTCCTCGGCAGGGATCCTCAGTGGTGCAGGCCGGCCAGCAGATCCGGGCCGAGGCGCCCGATGGCTTCCACGTTGAGCCGGTAGTACACAGCCGCCCCGTGCCGGTGCGTCGATACGAGTCCCGCCTCGCGCAGCCGGCGCAGATGCCGTGAGACCTGAGGTGATGTCATTCCCAGCCGTGCCGCGAGCTCCGCCGTGGCCGCGGGGTGGCGCAGGATGTTCTGGCAGATCCGGAGTCGTGTCGGGTCCGCCAGCACCGCCAGTCGCCGTTGCGCCTCCTCCACCGAGACCGGCGCCGAGGTCTGCAGCACCGGGTATTGCACGACCACCGGAAAGCCGGGGGCGTGCTTGACGACCACGTGGGGCGCTCCGTGCACGCTCGGCACGAGCACGCCGGGCGTGCGCTCGTCCAGCCGTGCCGTCGCGTGGTACAGCTTCTCGACGATCACCCGCGGTGGGCCGTCGCCCGACACGGTGCCGATGCCGTCGAAGGCCGCCGCGACACCGTGCAGGTGCAGCTGTCGCTGCCGGGTCTGGGTGTCGGCCTCCACGTCGGCCCGTACCCGGCGCCACTCCTTGTCGAAGAGCGTCGAGCCGAAGGCGGCGAGGACCTCCAGCAACTCGTCCCGGAACCGGGCGGGTTCCCCGATGAGCCGAAGCCCGAGGTCGTAGCGGCGCAACGAGATCAGCCGCAGCCGCCGCAGCACCTCCGTCGGCTCCTGTGACGGCTCGCCCGCGGCGCGGTTCTTGCCGATCAGCGCTTCCAGCGTCAGCGCGGCGAAGGCGTCCACGGGCAGCCGGGCCACCTCGGCGAGCTCCGCGTCCAGCGAGCGCTCGGGCCCCGTGGTCAGCGGCAGCAGATAGCGCGCCCGGAATGCGCCCCACAGCGGTGCCCACACCGTCGCACGCGTCAGCAGGTCGTCGGTGAATTCCTTGTGCACCGCCGACAGCCACGCCCCGCTCTCCGGGTGGTGCTCCGGCTCATCCAGCGCGTGCAGCGCCGCGCACAGCTCGGCCAGAGGCGAGGGCCGAATGGTGATCCACTCCGGTCGCGCCGCCTCGATCATCAAGATCACGGCCATCCTCAACCTTACCGCGCCGGCGGCAATCTTATTGCCCCGCCCTTGGCCGGTTCACAGAATCACCTCCACGACACACCCGATGACCTGCGGCTTGGAGGACATATGGCCGGTCACGCACGTCTCGCGGAGCGAGGCGGTCCCGCGCATCCGACGGAGTACTACTCGGGTGGCGCGACCACGATCTTCGCCTCACGCCATGACCAGCGTTTCTCGTTCTGCGCCTACGTGCCGAGTGCCCACGACCCGCAGGGCGCACCGGTGCCGCTCGCGGTGCTCCAGCACGGCACCGGCCGACGCGGCCCTCAGTACCGCGACAACTTCGCCGAGTGGGCCGAGCAGAACGGCTGCCTGGTGCTGTGCCCGCTGTTTCCCGCCGGCATCGGCAACCCCGACGACCTCCACAACTTCAAGTTCATCGAGTACGGCGACATCCGGTACGACCAAGTCCTGCTGGAGATCGTCGCGGAGGCCGGCGACCGCTGGAACACGGACACCTCCAGGTTCTTGCTGCACGGCTTCTCCGGCGGCGGGCAGTTCGCCCACCGCTTCGCCTATCTGCATCCGGACCGGCTCACCGGCGTCTCGATCGGCGCCCCGGGCCGGATCACCTACCTCGACCCGGAGCGGGACTGGTGGGTGGGGCTGAAGGGCTTCGAGGAGAAGTTCGGCCGGCTGCCGCGGCTCGCGGAGCTACGGGACGTGCCGGTGCAGATGGTCGTCGGATCCGAGGACACCGAGACCTGGGAGATCAACAACATCGGCGACTCGAACTGGATGGACGGTGCGGACGCCTACGGCCGGACCCGGCTGGAGCGGCTGCGGGCGTTGAGCTCGGATTTCGAGCGGCACGGCATCCCGGTCCGGTTCGACGTCGTTCAGGGCGCGGGCCACCAGCCGATGTCCGTCCTCGAACCCGTCAAGGATTTCTTCACGTCGATTCTGGAAGGAGAGCGCGCCTGATGAAGAACATGCACGTCAAGCCGGCCCGCCGCGCCGCCGCCGTCCTCACGGCCGCGGGCATGCTCAGCAGCTGCGCCGTGGGAACCGCGGACGACGCTAAGGACGGTGGTGGGAAGACCGTCGCCTACCCCACCAAGGGGATATCGGTGCTCGCCCCCGGCAGCCCCGGCGGCGGCTGGGACACCCGCGCCAGAGGTATGTCCCAAGCGCTCACCCAGTGCAAGGTCATCAGGGAGAAGGCCACCGTCAGCAACAAACCGGGGGCCGGGGGCACCATCGGCCTGGCCGAGTTCCTCAAGCACAAGGGCGACGCGCACCAGCTCGTGGTGATGGACACGGTGACGGTGCTGGGCGGCATCGCCGTCAACAAGTCCCCGGTCGACCTGAAGTCGCTCACGCCCGTGGCCGGCCTCACCAGCTCCCCGAGCGCCGTCGTCGTGCCGAAGGACTCCCCGTACAAGGACGTGAAGAGCCTGCTCGCCGACCTGAGGAAGAAGCCGAAGTCGATCAAGTGGACCGGCGGCTCGCTCGGCGGCGGCGACCACATCCAGGCGGCGCTCCTCGGCAAGAGCAGAGGCGTCTCACCCGACAAGATCAACTACGTGCCGACCGGCGGTGGCGGCGAGACCGTCAGCCTGCTGCTCAACGGCGCCGCGACCGTGGGCATCTCCACCCTCACCGAACTCCGCGGCCAGATCGAGGCCAAGGCCCTGAAGGTCCTCGCCTTCACCGAGAAGCCCAAAGGACAGGAGATCAAGGGCATCGATGCCCCGTCGCTGGCTGAGCTGGGCCTGGAGGCGGCTGCCGTCCGGAGCGTCGGTGGTGTTCTCGCCCCGTCCGGGCTCTCCGGTGCCCAGCAGCAGGCCGTCGTGGACACGGTGCGCAAGATGCGCAACTCAAGCTGCTGGAAGGACGTGCTGAAGCGGAACGACTGGGCGGACGCCTGGACGCCGGGCGACAGGTTCGGCGACCTGATCCAGCACCAGGAGGGGCCGGTCAACAAAGTCCTTGAGGAACTGGGGCTCGTCAAGTGACCGCCTCTCAGCAGAAGCGGTCCAGCCCGGACCGGTCGGCCGGGCAGGACGGGTCGGCCGGGCAGCCTCCGCAGTTCCCGCGGCGCCCGGGGCCCGGGGGGCCCACGGGCCGGCCGGGCTCCGGGCGGCCGCCGCTCGGCCCCCGGGCGATGGCGCTCTTCATCCTCGCCGTGGGCCTTACGGTGCTGATCGGCGCATTCCTCATCCCGGAGGGCGGAGGCTTCCAGACGGTGGGCCCCCGGCCGTTCCCGATCCTGGTCGGTGCGGCGGGCACTCTGATCGGCGCGATCGGCGTCGTACAGGCGTTCCTGGGCCCTCGGCTCGGCGCGGTCCTGGGCTCCCGGCCGGGCCGCTCGGCCGGAGCGGGGGAGCCCGCCGAGCGTGCGGAGCACACCGAGCAGGCCCCCGCGGCCCCCGCGCGGTGGCGTCCGACGCTGATTCTTCTGGGCGCTCTGGTCACCTACACGCTGCTCATGCCGTTCGTCGGCTACTGGCAGGTGACGACCGTCTTCTACGCCGCGTCAGCCCGCATCCAGGGCAGCCGCAACCTGCGGCGTGACGTGCTGATCGGGCTCGCCCTCGCCCTCGCGACCTATTTCGTGTTCGACCGGCTGTTCGGCATCAACCTGCCGCCCGGCTACCTCCGATTGGCCTTCTGACATGGACGTTCTCGGCAACCTCGGCGACGGCTTCGCCGGCGCCCTCAGCCTGCAGAACCTGCTTCTCGCACTGGCCGGAGTGACCCTGGGCACGCTGGTCGGCGTGCTGCCCGGCCTCGGCCCGGCGACGACGGTGGCCCTGCTGCTGCCTCTCACCTTCATCTTCGACCCGGTCGGCGCCTTCGTGCTGTTCGCCGGCATCTATTACGGCGGCATGTACGGCGGATCCACCACGGCGATCCTCCTCAACGTTCCCGGCGAGACAGCCTCCGTACCGACCACCCTCGAAGGCCATCCCATGGCCAGAACGGGCCGGGCCGGAGCCGCCCTGGCGACCGCCGCGATCGGTTCCTTCGTCGCGGGCACCATCTCGACGCTCGTGATCACCTTCCTCGCCCCCGGAATGTCCGCCCTGGCGAAACTGGTCCAGCCCGCCGAGTACTTCGCCATCATCGTGCTCGCCTTCGTCACGGTCACCTCGCTCATCGGCGACTCGGTGATCCGCGGTCTGTCGAGTCTCTTCCTCGGCCTCGCCTTCGGGCTCGTCGGCATCGACGCCCTCACCGGTCAGGCCCGCTACTCCTTCGGACTGCCGCAGCTGTACGACGGCATCCCTGTCGTGGCCCTCGCCGTCGGCCTCTTCGCCGTCGCCGAGGTGCTCTTCACCACCTGCACCCCCGACCGGTCGGAGCAGGTTGCCTCCCTGCGCGGCGGGGTCGGGATGACCCGCGACGACTGGCGCCGCTCCTGGCGCCCCTGGCTGCGCGGCACCGCCCTGGGCGTGCCCTTCGGCGCGATGCCGGCGGGCGGCGCGGAGATCCCCACGTTCCTCAGTTACAACATCGAGCGGCGCCTCGCGAAACGCAGGAAGGAGCGCGGCAAGGGCGAAGACGAGTTCGGCAAGGGCGCCATCGAGGGCGTAGCGGGCCCCGAGGCCGCCAACAACGCCGCCTTCTCCGGCGTCCTCATGCCACTCCTCACCCTCGGCATCCCCACCTCCGCCACGGCCGGCGTGCTGCTCATCGCCTTCCAGATCTACAACATCCAGCCCGGCCCCCAGCTGTTCGCACAGCAGCCCGCACTGGTGTGGACGCTCATAGCGAGCCTCTATATCGGCAACGTCATGCTGCTGGTGCTCAACCTCCCCATGATCCGGTTCTGGGTCAAGCTGCTGCGCCTCCCGGCGCCGGTGCTCAGCGCGGGCATCCTGTGCTTCGCCCTCCTCGGTGTCTACGCGCTCTCGCAGAGCACTTTCGAGGTGATGCTGGCCATCGCGGTGGCGGTCCTCGGTCTCTTCATGCGCCGCACGGGTTACCCCATCGCACCGCTCATCCTCGGCGCGGTGCTGGGGCCGCTCATGGAGTCCCAGTTCCGACGGGCTCTGGCATTCAGCGAGGGCGACCCGGCAGTCTTCCTCACCCGGCCGGCCTCGGCGGCGATCCTGTCACTGGCTCTGGTCGCGCTGGTGGGACCGGTGCTGATGCGGCGCCGTACAAAGGTCCGCCTCCCGGAGCCGGTGTAGACGGCACGGGTGGCCGAGTCGGGCTCGGTGTCGATGCCATCGGCGCCGGCGCGACCCATGCGAAGCCTCTTCGAGGCCGGGCCGGACGCGGGCCATGGGGGCGGGGCTGCTGCTCGGCACCGTGCGTCCGGCCTTCGGCAACGCTCAGTTGCCGGCCGTGGCCCGGCAGGTTCAGACGTCGCGGCGGCGTGCCGGCCTGCCGAGTCCTCCCGCAGGGCCCTGTAATGGTTGTCATGCCTCGGGGTATTACATCAGCCTGTCGGTATGCGCTCTTCGACGCCCGCTGCCCAGGGCCCTGACTCTTCCCACACCCACCAGCGGGACAGAACGGCCACCGGTTCCACGGAAGTTCCGTTCGCCTTGGGGAGGGCTGACCGGTGACTGGCTGCCCGGTGACACCTTCCGGCTCACCCATCCTGGAGATGGCCCGCCGCGCGGCCGAGTATCGGGCGGAAGGCCGTCGCGTCATCGACCTCACGCTCGGTGAGCCCGACTTCGCCCCGCCTGCGCACGCGGTTCTTGCCGCCCAGGAGGCCGCTGCCCGCCCGTTGGGCTACACGCCCGCCAACGGGATACCGGAACTGCGCCGTGCCGCACGGCGCGCAGTGGAACGAGACCGCTCCCTGAGGTACACAGATGCCGAAGTGGCCGTGGGATGCGGCGCCAAGCAGGTCATCTTCAACGCGCTCTTCGCCACCCTCGGACCGGGCGACGAGGTGATCATCCCGGCGCCTTACTGGGCAAGCTATCCGGACATGGTTCGCCTGTGCGGCGCCGTGCCCGTGATCGTTCCCTGCTCGGCCGACTCGGGGTTCAGACTCGCTCCCGACGCCCTGGAAGCGGCCATGACCGCACGCACGCGCTGGGTCGTGCTCAACGCTCCTGGCAACCCCTCGGGCGCCACCTACAGCCATGACACCCTGGCCGGTCTCGCCGAGGTCCTGCGACGGCACCCCTCGGCGATGATCCTTTCGGACGAGATCTACGCCCACATCCGCTACGGCGAGGGCGAGTACATCGGCATCGCGCAGGTCGCGCCCGACCTGCGCGAGCGGATCCTGCTCGTCGACGGCGTCTCCAAGGCGTACGCGATGACCGGCTGGAGGGTCGGCTGGGGGTTCGGGCCGGCCGAACTTGTCCGTCGTATCACCGCCGTACAGACCCAGAACTGCACGCAGACGGCGACCGTGAGCCAGATCGCCGCGGTTGCCGCCCTGGAGGGGGCCCAGGGGATTCTGGCGGAACGAGGGGAAACATACCGCCGACGACGCGATGCGGCTCTGGCGATTCTGCGGCAGAGCCGGCACCTGGACACGGTGGAACCCGACGGCGCGTTCTACCTCTTTCCGCGCCTTGTGACCGGCGACGATCTCGCAGCGGCGGAGACCCTCCTCGAAGCGGGATGCGCGACCGTCCCGGGCAGCGCCTTCGGCGCGCCGGGCCACCTGCGGCTCTCCTTCGCCACCGACATCGCCACCCTGGAAGAGGGCTGCCACATCATCGTCGCCACGCTGAACGGGACTCCGGCGTGATCGCACTGACCATCAAGGCGCTGATTCCGGTCGTCCTGCTGATCGCGCTGGGCTACGCGCTCAAGCGATCGATGATCACCACCGAGCGGTTCTGGTCCGAAGCCGAGCGCCTCAGCTATCACGTGCTGCTCCCGGCTCTGTTCCTGCACAGCCTGGCGACGGCCGACACCGACGATCTGCCGGTAGGGGCCCTGGCAGGCACTCTGATCGCCTCCACGGTGGCGGTCGCCGTACTGGTCATCGCCTTCAGGCCCGTGATGCGACTGAAGGACGACGGCTTCACCTCCGTCTTCCAGGGCAGCATCAGGTTCAACAACTACATCGGTGTGACGATTGCTGCCGGTCTGTACGGCACCCAGGGAGTCGCCACCGCCGCCGTCTGCAACGCGGTGATCGTCCCCACGGTCAATGTCCTGTGCGTGCTGGTCTTCGCGCGGTTCGGGAGCGCACGCCTGCGCCTTACGGGCATCGTCAAACAGCTCGTGACCAACCCGCTCATCCTCGCCTGCGCGGGAGGCATCCTCCTGCAGGCACTCGATCTGCGCCTGCCGCCGGGCATCGAGCCGGCGCTCGGGGCACTCGGAGCCGCCTCGATGCCGCTGGGGCTGCTGTGCATCGGCGCCGCGCTGCGCTTCGGTGCGGCACGCTCGTGGGCGGCGCCGATCCTCACGTCGTCGTCCGTCAAGTTCGCCCTCATGCCCGCCGCGACCCTCCTGGCGGCTCAGATGGTCGGCCTGGGCTCCCACGCGCTCATCATCGCCGTGCTCTTCCAGGCTCTGCCCACGGCATCGTCCTCGTACATCATGGCGAGACAACTCGGCGGCGACGCACCGATGATGGCCGGCATCACCGCGACGCAGACACTCCTGGGCATCGCCGCTGTCCCGTTCGTCCTGGCACTGGTCTCGGCATGACGCCGGCAACCGGGCGGAGCGCTAGCGCCGCTTCATGCGGTGGCGGCGGACCGCATCGGTGTTGGCGCAGCGCGCGCAGCAGTAGGCGCGGCGACCGCTGCGGCTGGTGTCGACGAAGGCGGTCCGGCAGGAGTCCAGCGCGCAGACGCCCAGCCGTTCCCCCTCGGCCTCCATGGTGAAGATGGCCAGAGCTCCCGCGGTCACGGCTTTCACACGGCTTTGGACGTCCTGGGCGTCCGGTGCGAAGTGCAGATGCGGCCGCAGGTCGTCGTGCGTGGTGAGGTACACGCTTCCCGCGCCGTCCGCGAGCAGAGCGTTGATCTTCTCGCACCGTTGGTCCTGGGAGGAAGCCTCAAAAACGGGCCGCAAAAGCCGCGTCCACGCTCTGATCTCCTCACCGGCCGAGCCGGTGACACGCGAACGCCGGATCGCATGCTCCTGCAGCGCCCGTTCCAGCGCCTCAGACCCCCAGGAACCACTCGACTCAAGATTCACCAGCGACACAGCCAAGTGGACCCCGACCATGTTGTCATGCTCAAACTTCACTCAACCATTGCACCACAGACCGGGCCCGGGGCGCTGGCCCGGCCGTCCGGGCATCATGCGGCCCGATCGAGGCCGTCCCATTCACTTGACGCGTTGGTGGCGCAGGCCAAAGGAGTCCCGTCTCGGGATTCGAGGCACCGTCCACCGCGTGGCCCCTGAGGTGCCGTGCGCCACCTCTCTGTGCAATCCATAGAGGGGAGTTGGGAAACACGGAGGGCACGCCCGCACCGGGGCTGTCCGGACAACAAACAAGGCCCAGGTCGCTGACCTGGGAGTGCCCTTTCGCGGCCCGCAGACGGCCGGAGGGGGAACTGTTGCACCCCTCCATGCGACCCATGGGCGCGACGGTCGCTGAGCTCCGGTCAACAGGGCGGCCTGCGTCGGTAGTTGGAGGTCGGACCCTGGGCAGCGCCACCACGATCAGTAACCGATGGTGCGCATTCCGTCACTCTAATGGGGCGCATCGGATGGCGGTTCCGTCCACCCCGTTCCTAGCCTGGGCTGGTGCGTTCGATTCGCAGAGAACGCACGAACCACTCAGAGAGGTCAAAGCATGTCCCGCACCAAGCTCCTCGCCCTGGCCGCTGCACCCGCGTTGGCCGTCAGCCTGGCGTCCCCCGCACTGGCCGATGACGAAGCCGCCCACCCCCGCGTCGTCACCGCAGAGAGCCCGGTCCGGTCCATCGGGGCCAACCAGGCCGAGACCGTCACTGTCACCTGCCCCAGGGGCACCTTTGCCGTCAGCGGTGGCTGGCTGGTGTCCTCCGCCAGCATCGACGTGACGGGCAACCGCGCGGTGAGCGACAGACGGTGGACGATTCGATTCGAAAATGAGGCGAACCAATCCGGCAGGGTGCAGGCTTTCGCGCGTTGCGCGGCCTGACGGCGAGCAGTCGCCAGGGCAGGCGGGAAGACCGAGCAGCGTGACCGCCTGAACGTCGCGACCGCTCTCCCTCCAGCCGAATGAGGGGGAAGCGGTGCGGATCCGGTGCGGGACGCCTGAACTGGTCCGGACAACAAACAAGGCCCAGGTCTCCGACCTGGGCCTCAACTATGGCGCTACGCCTTCACTGCCCAGACGGCCATCGACCTTCCCGAGGTCTCGACCCGCGGCATCCGGCTGGTCTTCACGGCCAACAACGGCCCCGGCCCCTGGGGCGGCAACCGGCGACGGCAGCACAAGGCTGCTCGCGACCGAGCCACCGCCGGAAGCTGACGCGGGGTGTGCGTGCGGGTGTTACGTGCCCATCATCCGGTCATGCAGAGACTGTCATGTGACCTACCTAGCGTGACGCACGGATGCCTGATTTCGGCGTGCTGTCGGGCCCCTTCAGGGGCGGGGCTTCCTCCATTCCCATGCGCGAATTACGGCAGTAATCGCACCTCATACAGAAGGCAGGGAGACGAGGCGATGCGAGAGATGCGGTTCCCTTCGGATTCCTGCTGCGAGTAATAGAAGGAATGCCCGGAATGTTGTTCCGCCAACGGCGGGGAAGGCTGTGACGGCAGGGATGAGGAGGACGATGACGAGGGGTGCGGGACTGGAACCGGACCTGCCGGGTGACCGGCTCACGGTGCTTGGTCAGCAGACGTGGGGCGCCGCGGGTGTCTACCTCGGGCTCGCAGTGCTGGGGGCGGGCGCCGGCTGGCTCGTCGGCTTCCTGGCCGACTGGCTCTCGACATGCCCCTGGCCACCGCTGCAGGTGCCGGCCCAGCTTCTTGCGTGGCTACCCGCCCCGGTGCTGCCCGTTGTGGGTTCGGTGGCGGGGCTGGCTCTCGGATTCATCGGCCAGCGTGAGCAGTTGGTGATCCGGCTGTCGGATCAGTGCGTCACGCTCCTGCGCAAGGGCCGGGAGCACGAGTTTCCGTACGACGCCGTGGCCAGGGTGTTCCGCGACGGCAAGCAGCTTGTCCTGCTCGGCCACGACGGGGGCGAACTCGCCCGGCAGGAGTGTGACCTGGAGGCCCGTCGCGTCGCCGACGCGTTCACCGGGCACGGCTATGCGTGGGCGGACGCCGATCCGTACGAGGACATGTTCCGCCGCTGGGTCCCCGGCACTCCCGGACTGCCGAAGGGCGCGGACGCCGTACTCAAGGCGCGCCAGGAGGCGTTGGAGAAGAAGGATTCCTCCGACGACGACATCGGTGAGCTCCGGGAGGAACTCGCCCGTCTCGGTGTCGTCGTGAAGGAGGAGAAGCGACGGCAGTACTGGAGAAGGACGCGGCTCTCAGAGGCCGCAGCGGAGTGACGGGCGGTCCTGCGCCGGAGGGGCCCGCTGGAAGTTGCCGGTGACGCAGAGCGTCCGCCAGCTACAGGGCACCGTGCGCAAGCTCCCGGCCATGGCCGGGAGCTCCGGCCGTCCTGCCAGGGGCAGACCGCTATGACCGCGCTTCGGCACGAAGACCGGGGCGTCTCCCCCGCTGGGACGAGTATTAAGACCGCGCTCGCAGACGCCGAGTGCCGTAACTCGATGCTGAGTTCGAGGGTGACTTGACTGGCTCTGAATCGAAGGGGCGACCCCTCGCCACCGGGTTGGACGGGCCGCGCTCCGTGAAGCGTCGGATGTCGTGGCACGGCGGGATGTGCCGGGGGCTAGCTTCCCGATGCTTCGAGGAGTTCGTGCAGTAGGTGGGCTGCGGTGATCACACCGAGCAGGTGTGTGCCGTCCTCCTTGGCCTTCTCGGCCACGGCGACCAGAGGGCTGCGTACGCGGGCCATGAGCGCTGCGACTTCCAGAGCGGTGTCATCGGGGTCCGCGAGGGGAGGTGGGGGTGCGTCGATGGGCAGGCAGTCGCCGACGCTGCGCCCGGCCAGGGCTTGGCAGAGCCGGTCGGCGTGCTTTTCGTCGACGACCGCGGCGAGGGCCGGGTCCTCGATCACGTACTCGGGCACCAGGACTTTGACCATCTGGGAGGCCGGGAGGATCGCCCTGGGCTCGCCCTGCTCGTCGAGCACCAGGAGGCCGGGGAGTTTGTGTTCAGCCATCAGCCGCGCCGCCGCCAGGGCATCGCTGTCGACGTTCACCGATTCGTAGTCAACGGCCAGATCTCGTGCGCGCACGGTCGGCTCCTCGTCTGCTTGGAAGGGCTCTGGTCCCAGCGTCGCCCATCGCAGGGCTCCCGGCGACGACGTTGACGCAACACATATGGTGCACGCTCGGCCTGGCGCCTGCCCCAGTCCTCGTGTCGGTGACCGCGATGTTGGCTCCGCCCCGGCGTGTGGCCGCGCGAGCCCGGTCACGCCCACTCTCCATGATCTCCAGCTTCATTCGCTCCTGCCTCGGTCCATGCCCCGGTCGACGATGAACGCGGTCAGCACCCCGCCAAGGAGAGCCCATACGGCATGGCCCGGGCCGCTTCCGCCGCATGCAAGCGCGCCTCCAAGGGTGAGCGCAGAGGCAGCGCCTGCCGTCGCCGCTGGTCTGTTCGTCAGGAAGCGCTATCGCCGTCGGGCCGTGCCCGGCCGACGTATCGCCCCGAGTGCGGTGCGGACGACGAGTGCCGCCACGACGGCACTGCATCCGAGCGCTGCCTGTGCCCATGTGGCCATCGGTCAGGCCAGGGCGAAGTAGCGCAGCCAGACGTATACGGCCGAGATGGCCACGGTGACGGCGGTGACGACGAGGCCGTACTTGGTGAACTGCCAGAAGGAGATGGGGGTGCGGTTGCGTTCGGCGATGCCGAGGACGACGACGTTGGCGCTGGCGCCGATGGCGGTGGCGTTGCCGCCGAGGTCCGCGCCGAGGGCCAGGGCCCACCACATGACGTGGTCGGCGGCGCCGCCCATCGCCGTGACGAGATCGCTGGTGATGGGCGCCATGGTGGCGACGTAGGGGATGTTGTCGATGACGCCGGACAGCACGGCCGAGCCGCCGAGCAGGACCATGGTCCCGCCCAGTTCGTCGTGGCCGATCGCCGCCGCGAGGGCCTTGGACACCTCTCCGATCACGCCGGTCTCGATGAGTCCGCCGATCATGATGAACAGCCCTGCGAAGAAGGCGAGCGTGGGCCACTCGACCTCGCCGAGCACGTCGCCGGTCTCCGCGGTGGAGACGGCGACCAGCAGGCCGGCGCCGAGAAGGGCGACGATGCTGGGCTCGTAGTGCAGTACCGGATGCAGGACGAAGCCGGCGACGACCAGGGCCAGGACGATCAGGCCCTGGACGAGGAGGCGGGGGTCGCGGATCGCCTCGCGTTCCTGCAGCTCCATCACCTCGGCGGCCCGGGCCTCGTCGTACCGGAAGGACTTGCGGAACAGGACGCGGCTGAGCGCGATGAGGGCCAGTATCAGCAGGGCGGCCAGGGGCGCGAGGTGGACGAGGAAGTCGTTGAAGGTCAGGCCGGCCCGGCTGGCGATGATGATGTTCGGCGGGTCACCGACGAGGGTGGCGGTGCCGCCGATGTTGGAGGCGAGGACCTCGGCGATCAGGAACGGCGCGACGGGGAGTGCGAGGCGCTCGCAGACCAGCAGAGTGACGGGGGCGATGAGCAGCACGGTGGTGACGTTGTCGAGCAGCGCCGAAGCCACAGCTGTGATCACTATCAGCATGACCATCACGCGGAAGGGCTTGGCTTTCGCTCGCTTCACTGACCAGATGGCCAGGTACTCGAACAAGCCGGTCTTCTTCAGCACGCCGACGATCATCATCATGCCCATCAGCAGGAAGATGACGTTCCAGTCGATGCCGCTGCGCTCGGAGTGGAAGGCCGACGCGTCGTCGGTCGCCCCGATCGCCAGCATCAGGCCGGCGCCGCCGAGGGCTGCCGCCACACGGTGGATCTTCTCGGTGATGATCAGGGCGTATGCGCCGACGAAGATGGCGATCGCGGCCCAGCTCTGCCAGTCGTTCATAGTTCTCCGATGAATCGTTCCATCAAGCGGGCGATCGTGATCTCGCCCTCCAACTGGACCTGGTCCGTGTCGCGTTCGATGACGGCACGGCTGCCAGTGGGTGATTCCGGGGCATGAGCCCTGCCACCTGCAGGGCTCCCGCGGCGGGCGCTGCCGCCGGCGCCAGCGGCGGGTAGGTCCGTGACGGCAGCCATGCGGCGGCGGTCAGGCCGCGATGCCCTCAGGGGCTTCGTCGAGGTGCCGTTCGTCGATGCCGGCGCTCAGCAGCGGTGCGTTCCGTACGTAAGTCGGGCACCGGCTGCTTGAGGGGCCGGGCGCTCGGAACGCCGGCGTACGGCAGCTGATCGGAAGCGGCGGCGAGCAGCGCGGGCAGCCGGCGCTCAACGGGCATCGGCGGCGCAGCCACGGAGTTGTCGTCCGTCGAGAGGGTGGCGGGGCAGGGCTCTGCGAGGTCTCGCACGAGCTTGGCCGGTCTCGCCATGAGGTGTCCCCGATCGGTAAAGAGAGTTCTCTCCCATTCGCCGACCAGACTTCCCGGCACACCGCGGGGAACCATACATGCTCTTTACGCGATTTTGACAGGTCTCTAGCGCGCCTTTGTGGCGCGTCGGTTGCTGCCGGAGCCCGGCAAGGGAATCGCCGAGGCTTTCGATCTTCGGAGTCTCGAATCCGAATAACGGGTCGGTCTCGATCGCTGCGACTTTCGAAAGTTACTTGTTGTTATGTGACGTGCATCACTAATGGATTGGTAAAGGGCGTGCTAAAACTGCGCAACACCGCAGGCGGCCCACCCCTCGCCGCACCGCGGAGTGCCGGCACGCACCGGCTGTACGACCAGGGTGATCACGGTCCGAGTCCGCGGACCGCCGCACCCCGGGTCGCCGATCGGACAACGGCGTTCGCTCAAAGCTCGCACATCAGCCGGAGCAACCCTCCCGTGCTCTGGCCCCTGCGCCATCGAGGTAGCCACGTGTCACTCGACTCCATGACAAATTCCGTCGACGAAGCGGTCAGCGGATTCTTCGAGCCCATAGCCAAGTGGCTCGGAGAAGTCGTCTTCTACTCCGTTCCCGTCGGTGGAACGGATCTTCCCCTCATCGTTGCCTGGCTCGTGGTCGCCGGTCTGGTCTTCACCGGCTGGTTCGGGTTCGTGCAGATCCGCAAGTTCCGCCTCGCCGTCGACGTGGTGCGTGGCAAGTACGACGAGAAGGGGTCGGCCGGTGAGGTCAACCACTTCCAGGCGCTGACCGCCGCGGTTTCCGGCACCGTCGGCCTCGGCAACATCGCCGGTGTCGCCGTCGCCGTCTCCATCGGCGGCGCCGGAGCCACCTTCTGGATGATCCTCTGCGGCCTGCTCGGCATGGCCACCAAGTTCGTGGAGGTCACCCTCGGCGTGAAGTACCGCGAGGTGCACGCCGACGGAAGCGTTTCCGGCGGCCCCATGCACTATCTGCCCAAGGGGCTCGTCGACCGCTTCGGCAACCGCGGCAAGACCCTCGGCAAGGTCCTCGCCACCCTGGCCTCCGCCATGGTCCTGTTCTTCGGCCTCTTCGGCGGCAACCTCTTCCAGGTCAACCAGAGCTACGCCCAGCTGGTCTCCGTCACCGGCGGCGAGAGCGGCATCCTGGGCTCGTCCGCCGGCGCACTGTTCTTCGGCGTCCTCGTCGCCGCGCTCGTCGGCATCGTGCTGCTCGGCGGCATCCGCTCCATCGCCTCCGTCACCAGCAAGCTCGTCCCCGCCATGGCCGGCATCTACATCGCGGCCTGCCTGACCGTGATCCTGGTGAATGTCACGGCCCTGCCCTCGGCGGTCGGCGCCATCATCGAAGGTGCCTTCAACCCCGAGGGCGTGGCCGGCGGTGTGCTCGGCGCCCTGATCGTCGGCTTCAAGCGGGCCGCGTTCTCCAACGAGGCCGGTCTGGGCTCCGCCCCGATCGCGCACTCCGCGGTCAAGACCAAGCACCCCGCCAGCGAGGGCCTGGTCGCCCTGCTGGAGCCGTTCATCGACACGGTCGTCATCTGCACCATGACCGCGCTGACCATCGTCATCGCAAGCCCCGACAGCTGGAAGGTCGGCAACGGCGACGCCCAGGGCGTCACCATCACCTCCGACGCCTTCGGGACCGTCATGCCCTGGTTCCCGTACATCCTGACCGTCGCGGTGCTGCTCTTCGCCATCTCGACGGTGCTGACCTGGGGCTACTACGGCCTCAAGGCATGGTCGTACCTCTTCGGACGCAGCAAGGCCAGCGAGCTCACCTACAAGGTCATCTACACCCTGTTCGCCGTAGCAGGATCCCTGCTGACCCTGCAGACTCTCATCGACATGGCCGACGCCGTGCTCTTCATGCTGGCCGTCATCAACATCATCGGCCTCTACCTCCTCGCCCCGGTCGTCAAGCGCGAACTGAACTCCTTCCTGGAGTTCGTCCGCGCCCGCAAGGCCGGAGAAAGCGGCGAGGCCGACGAAGACCAGGAGCCGGTGAAGACCACCGTCTGACCGCCCCCCGGCGGCCCGGCTCCTCAAGCGGGGTCCGTATACGCTCGCGCCTTGCGTATACGGGCCCCGCTTACCTGTGTTTCCGCAGGTGAATGCGCTAGTTGGTGCTCTCGCCGATCCTGGCTCGTGCCGTCCTCAGCCCCGCCGAGGAGCACTACACGCCGTACCGGCCAGTCGTGGTGCTACCTCGCCGCCGCATCTGGTCACTGTTGCAGTCGCGGGCCAGAAGCAGAACCCGTGCGTTTCTACGTGGCGGCCGTCGCGGTCACGACTCGGGGAACGGTTGGAGTGACACGCTGTGTGGGCCCGGCCCTGCGTGGTCGGTAGGCCCGACGCTCGGAGGCCGGGCTACTCCACCGGGGCATCGGAGGTGGGCTGGCCCGGAATCTCCAGCAATGTGGATAGGTATTCGGGGCGCTCTTCGACCACGAGGTGTCCGGCCTCGGGGATCACACCCAGCTCGGCGCCGAGTGTGGCGCGCACTGCCGGGCTGAGCCGCCGTGGTGGGAGGAAGACATCGTGCTCCCCGGTGACGACCAGGCGGGGTATCGATCGCGCGGGTGGGGTGGCTGCGCCGGGCGCCCCGCTGGAGCGCGAGTGCCGGGCTACCAGAGTCATCCAGTTCACCAGTTCCTCGCGGGGTAGATGTCCAGGCGCGAGCATGGCTCGCAGGAGCCGTGTGCTGTGCGTTGGTGCGGGCCGCAGGAACCAGGCGGCCGAGGCGGCCAGCACGGTGGGGGTCAGCCTCAGCCTGGCCAGTCCGCCAGGGGAAGCCAGGATGAGCCGGTCAATCCGGGGACAGTCGCTGGACAGGGCAATAGCAGCACCGAAGGAGTGGCCCATCACCGCTACCGGCTCGGACGAGATCTTCTCGATCACCTCGCTCAGCCACGCCCCGTACCAGGACAGCTGGCCGCCGAAAAGGTTACGTTCGCCGGAACTGAGACCGGGCTGGCCCGGGACGTCCACCAGCAGGACCCGGTGGCCGGCGGCGACCAGGGCTGTGGCCAGTGGCAGGGACGCGGCAGCGTTGAAGTTGGTGCCCGGGACGAACACGACGGTCGTTGCGCCGGATCCGGCGAGGACCACGTGGGTCGATGCGCCCTTGGCGGTCACCGTCTTGCGTTCGTGCGGCACCGGCCATGCGGCGAGCTGGTCGAGGCACCAGCGTCGGATGAGCTCTCTGCCCGTCGTACTGCGGTAGATCGAGTCCACTGGTCGAGTATCGCGCCTCGTCCTGAGCCGTGACATGCGAAGTGCTTTAAGAGTTGGACAAGTTGTGACGCAAGCTCCCAGGGTCGTCACAGCTCCTTCGCCGGCCAGTCGAGCAGGCGGGCTCCGATGACGGCGGTGTGGAGGGTGTAGCGGTGCAGGGGGTCGGCCGGGTTGGAGCCGGTGAGCTGGTGGATGCGGCCCAGGCGGTAGGTCAGCGCCCGGACGCTCAAGGAGAGGCGTCGGGCGGCTTCCGCGGATACGCATCCTGAGTCGAAGTACGCCGTCAGCGTCTCCAGCAGCGGCTGGGCGCCGCCGCGGGCCTGCCGGAGAGGGCCGAGGGCGCTGCGGACGAGGTCGGCCATGGCCTCGCGGTCCCGGGTGAGGACGGGGTAGACGAGGAGGTCCGCTGCGTGGAGGACGGGGTCGTCGAGGTCCATGCGCTCTGCCAGGCCGAGGGCGTTCAGAGCCTCTTGGTAGGACTGGACGACGCCGCCGGCGCCGGGATGGGTACGGCCCACCGCGACCCGGCCCCCGTCCGTGGCCGCGTGTGCCTGCTTGGCGAAGTGGGTCAGGACGTCTGTCTGGTCCCCGGGCGCGATGCAGATCAGGCGGCCGTCCTTGGTGGTGAGCAGGATCTGGCGGTCGCCGAAGCGCCCCAGGAGGGCGAGTTCCACGCGGCGTGCGACAGGGTCGGCCTCGGAGTAGGCGGCGGTGCCCTCGGCCACGGCGACGGCGTGGGCGTGGGAGAAGCGCAGGCCGAAGCGTTCGGCACGTTCGGCGAGACGCCCCAGATCGGCGCCTCCGTGGAGCAGGTCGTCGATGAATTCGCGACGTTCGGCCTCTTCTTGGCGTACAGCCAGGTGCTGGGCGCGTTCGTAGCCCTCGGCGAGGGCGTCGATCGCCTGCGCGACGGCGGCGAGGGCACTGTCGGCGGGAGCCGAGGCATTGCGCGGCCAGGCAGCGCGCGTGACGGTGAGATGGGCATTGACCAGGGAGCGCAGGCTGTGACCTGCCTCGGCGGCCTGTTCCCCCACCGTGCGCCGCGATGCGAGCTCGTCACGGTTCAGGCGGCGCCCGGTCTGTGCCACTTCGTCGAGGATCCGGTCGTATCCGTGCAGGAACTCCTCGGGTATCTCCCGCCGTGCCACCCGTCCCCATCCCTTGGCGTAGTACTTGCGCCTTCTTAACACATGGGTTCTGTTCGCCAGAACGGACAGCCCTTCGGCATCCCATTCGCAGGCGGGCGTTCGCCAGGGTGACGCCGGAATGTTCACGAGTTCCGACAAGACTCGGGCTTCCTCCTGAGCCGATGGAGCTCAGTTGCAGCAGTCGCATCCGGCGCGGCAGGTGCACGCGTCCGCCTCCGTGTCGATGGCCTCGGTCGCTGCCGCGGCGGGGACTGCGCAGCAGCCCTTGCCCTGCCAAGCGTCGTGGCCTTCCTTGACGGCGACGGCGGCGATGACGAGGGCGGCGATCGGATCGGCCCAGGACCAGCCGAGGGTGGCGTTGACGACCAGCCCGACCAGGAGCACGGCGGACAGGTAGGTGCACAGCAGGGTCTGCTTGGAGTCGGCGACTGCGGAGGCGGAGCCGAGTTCGCGGCCGGCGCGGCGCTGGGCGGCGGACAGGAACGGCATCACCGCGAGGGACAGGGCGGCCAGCGCGATGCCGGGAACGGAACGTTCGGCCTCGCCGGTGCCGGTCAGGGCGCGTACGGCGTCGATGCTGACGTAAGCGGCGAGCGCGAAGAAGGAGACGGCGATGATCCGCAGGGTGGTCTTCTCGCGGGCCTCGCGTACGGCGTGGTCGCGGGCGGAGAACTGCCAGGCGACCGCGGCGGCGGAGGAGACTTCGATGACCGAGTCCAGGCCGAAGCCGATCAAAGCGGTGGACGAGGCGAGGGTGCCGGCGGTGATGGCGACGATCGCCTCGATCACGTTGTACGTGATGGTTGCGGCGACCAGAAGCCGTATCAGGCGGGCGAGTGCGTCGCGGCGGGCAGGGCCGGGACTGAGGGATGCAGGTACCTCGGCGGTCATGGTCAGCAGCACCCCTTCTCGTCGGCATCGGCGCACGTCCGGTCGGTCTCGACGGCGACCACGGCGGTGCGCAGGTCGTCCAGTGCGTGACCGAAACGTTCATCGGCCAGCTCGTAGCGGACGCGGCGGCCGTCGGGCACCGCGACGACCAGGCCGCAGTCGCGCAGGCACGCCAGATGGTTCGACAGCCGCGTGCGCGAGACGCTGAGGGCGTCGGCGAGGTCGGCGGGGTAAGCCGGGGCCTTGCGGAGGGCGAGCAGGACGCGGCAGCGGATCGGGTCGGCGAGCGCGCGGCCGAACCGGGCCAGCACCTCGACGTCGGAGGCAAGTGTCAGCACACCTAGCGAGAGTACATGACATCCTGAATTCAGGAGTATGTGGATTGCCGGCGCCCGGTGACGCGCAACTCCTGGCCGGTGCCGCACCATCTCCCGGAGTGAACACATGGAGGCCGGAGAGGCTCAGGGCGAGATCGGCGCGAGACAGGCAGGAACCCGCCGGCAGCGATCTGCCGGCGGGCTCCTGCCTTCCCCTGTTGGATGGTCAGTCAGTGATCGGGATCTGCCCGTTTGCGGCGGCCCGCTCGGGTACGGATATCTCCGCCTTCGAGGTCGCCCCGCGCCGGGTGATGCCCTTGAGCATCTCGGCGAGGTCGACGCCCGTGGTGGAGCTGAGCAGTTCCATGCCCTGGGCGACGTTGTCCGCGACCGTACGGGACAGCTGGCTCGCGCCGTCCGTCGAGATCACGGTCATCTTGTCCACGGCGCTGAGCGGTTCGGATGCCTTGGCGACGACCTGCGGCAGCGCCTCGACCAGCATCTGGAGCATGGCCGCATCGCCGTACTGCGCGAAGGCATCGGCCTTCTTCTGCATGGCTTCGGCCTCCGCCGAGCCCTTCGCCGCGATCGCCGCCGCGTTGGCCTCGCCCTCGATCCGTACCGCCTCGGCGAGCGCCGCGCGGTGCAGCTTCTCGCCCTCACCGGTCAGTCGGGCGCGCTGGGCCTCCGCCTCGGCCTCCTTGACCTGGGCGATACGGCGGGCCTCGGCCTCCTGCTCGGCCTGGTAGCGGGCGGCGTCGGCGGGCTTGCGGACCTTGGTGTCGAGTTCCCGGTCGGTCAGCGCGGCCTGCCGCTCGGCGACCTTCTCCTGCTCGGAGAGGACCTCCTGCTGACGCGCGGCCTCGGCGAGCGGACCCGCGGCGTTGGCCCGGGCGGCCGCGGCCTCGGTCTCGACACGGATCTCGGCCTGCTTCAGATTGAACGTCCGCTCGGCGATGGCGATCTCCTCGGCCGCCTTGAGCCGGGCCTGCTCCGAAGCACGCTTCGCGTTCGCCTCGGCGATATCGGCCTCCTGCCGCGCCCGGGCGGCCTCCGGCCGGCCCAGGTCCTCCAGGTAGGAGCCCTCGGTGGTGATGTCCTGGATCTGGAAGGCATCCAGAATCAGGCCCTGCCCCGACAGGCTCGCCTCGGCCTCCTCCGCGACCTGCCCGGCGAACGCGGCACGGTCGCGGATGATGTCCTCGACCGACATCCGCCCGACGATCGCCCGCAGCGCACCCGAGAGCACTTCCTGGGTGAAGCCGACGATGCCGTCCTGCTGCTGCAGGAAGCGCTGGGCCGCGGCCCGGATCGCGTCCTCGCTGCCGCCGACCTTGACGATCGCGACGCCTTCGAGGTTGGCCTTCACACCCCGCAGGGTGACGGCACCCCGTACGGCGACCGGGATGTGCCGGCTGGACAGGTCCAGGGAGAACTTCTGCTGGACGAACGGAACGACGAAGACCCCGCCACCGACCACGACCTTCTGGCCGCTGTTGTCGATGCTGACCCGTCCGGTGTCCGGGTCGATGGACTTCTTGCCGCGCCGTCCGGTGATGATGAACGCCTCGTTGGGCCCCGCGACCTTGTAGCGGGTGATGACGACGAGGGCGAGCAGGACGAGGAGTACGACGACTCCCACGACGGCGACAATGACTGGACTCATATCGGATCCCCCCTGCCTTCCCAGGGGTCGGCAGATCGAATGGTGGTCAGTACTTGGTGGCCGGTGATGGGCTTCCGGTCACCTGTTGAGGCGGGTGGGGCAGCTCGGGCGGGTGGGCTGAGAGGCGGTGCCGGTCAGCGCTCGACCGGCCGGACGGCCACCGAGGTGGACGAGAGCGATGCCTCCACCCAGATCTCGGCACCTCGGGCCACGGGTACCGCGCTCCTGGCCGCCAGCTTCACGGGATGGCCCGCGAGCCGTAGCAGCACTTCGCCGTAGCCATCGGCGGGAATGGCGGTCACCACCGATCCCGCGGTGCCGACCAGGTCCTCCTGACGTGGCGTGGCGTCGGTCTGATCGCGCATCAGCGTGCGGCTGAACTTCCACGTAAGCCACCCTGCAGCGACTCCGGCCGCGACGCCGACTCCCGTGGCGGCACCGGCACCGAGGCCGGTGCCGCCCAGCACGATCGCGCCGCTGAAACCGAACATCGACAGGAAACCTGCGACCACCGGAAGCGACAGCAGACCGTCGAAGAGCCCATCCAGGGCCCCTCCGAAGACCCCTTCGAGGACACCGTCGAACACCAGCGAGAGCACGAGTAGCGCGATGCCTGCTATGCCGAGGCCAAGAAACCAGGCCATCTGGGACACCCTCCCTCGTTCTCCCGAATCGCTTGAACAGGAGGGATCGTCGCACGCATGGCCGAGTCGAAACATTGCCGGTTTCCGGCAATCTTTACGCGTCTTTAATGCCGCCTCGCATCGCCTGAGTTCGGCACAGACCCGTCCAACGCACCTGCACGGCCGGCCCTGGCGTGGGCCAGAGGAAGCGGATGTCCCAGATCTCAGTCGGCGCGCAGCGCCCCATGGACGGGGAGGGAAGGGGGCCGAAGGACGTTTCGGACATCCCGAGGGGGCGCCAGATCCGTGTGCGGGCAAGCCCGTTGAGTCGCTGGAGGAGGCCGGCGGCGTGGGACAGAAGGTGGCGGGTGGTGACCTGTCCGAGGGGGTGGCCTTTGACCTCCGGCCAGAAGTCCGACGGCGCCATTCGCCTTCGTGCCGGTGGCGTCGCCGATGGCCCAGACGGCACCGGGGTAGACGTTGTCGCGGACGCCGTTGCGCAAGAGCTTGTCGATGCTGTCGATGTCGAGCGTCAGGGTCTCCCGATCGAGTGCCGTGGGTGTCCCGTTGGCCAGGGTAGTGACGCAGCCGGGGTGGGGCCGGCTGCGTCACTACCTCGGCTGGCTCCGTCGTCCACAGCTGTGGAGGACCTTCGCCGACCACGACGTACTCGTCATGCCCTCCACCACCCTTGAAGCCATGGGCCTGGTCGCCCTGGAAGGGCGTGCGAGTGCCAATTCGGCGCGGCAATCGGTGCGTTATGGCACGCGACTGGCACGCGCTCCAGAAATGGTCTGACAACAAACAAGCCCCAGGCCACTGACCTGGGGCTTCCATATGGAGCGGGTGACGGGAATCGAACCCGCGCTCTGAGCTTGGGAATCAGGGGGCTTTCGCGTACCCAGTACCCATCTGACCAGCAAAGACACCGTGACTGGGGCGGGTGGGGCCAGCTGTTCTCCGCCCGTTGTTGACCGTAGTTTACCGGCCTCCCTGGCACGGCACTGGCACGGTGGGTGAAGCGGCCTCGGAATGCGAGCGTTCCTGCAGGCGCTGGCGCGGTGCCTGCCACGGGCGGTGCCGCTGGCCCTACGCGGATTGCACGCGTGAAGGAAGCACGTCTGTCGGGTGGAGGCGTGGCAGCTCAGCCCCAGATCCTGGTGGGCGGAGAGGACGGATTCCTGCCCGGACGTGCCGCCCGCCGATCCCGCGGCGCGCGCGGCTCAACACGCGGAGGCGAGGGCTGAAGCTGCCACTGCTGGGAAGCTGACCGATGAAGAGGTCGACGCCATGTGCGTCAAGGTCCGCGCAATGGCGCCCCGCCTCACAGCGTTCGGCCTCGGCTCGTTCGGCTGCCGCTAATTAAGGTCAGACGGGCGGCATCAGATCGCTCTCGCTGATGGTGTATGCCAGCAGAGGGTAGATGAAGTCCGTTTCATTGTTCTCACGGCGGCGTAGTCGGTAAAACTCGCTCTTCTGCTCATCGTCGGCCGACATGAGGCGCGCACCCTGCGGGAGGTATACATGTCCGTCGTGAAACCGAACGAAGGTCTTTGACGTTCGAAAGGTCACACCCAACCATTGGTTGTCCGCCGTCGGGACGGGTGTGTCCAGTACGATCTTGTGCCTGAGTCGCCGATTCGAGTCGACAGAAAACGCGACGATACTGTTGTGGGCGAGGGGGATCTCGAACCTCTCGCCACCGGACCCCTTTGATTCGAAGATCAGCTTCCTTGGTGGGCTCGCTTCAGGATATTGGTAGCAGGAGAAGACAGCGATAAACGACTCGTCGGCCAAATCGAGGGCTTGGTCGGAATGGCTGCCCATGGTTTTGTAGGCGTTCGTGTAGTTCTCGATGAGAGCGTTGTTGAAGCCGACCGAAAGCGCCGCACGTTCTTGAATCTGTTGCGCCAGCCGTTCGTGCACTGCCCGGAAACGCTGCGTCGGGCTGCTATATCGAGTGGTAGTGCGTACGAGAGGCACACCACCTGCCTCGTCGATCTTGGTAATCACGGTGCTTCGCCGGCCTTTTCCTACGTCTTCCAAACGAGCCGATGTGGACAGCTCCGCAAAGAGATTCTCCTCGGTCGGCAAAGCGCACGAGATGATCTCATCCGAGATCCTGGACTCGGGGTGCAACGTAGTCTCCCGTGTTCATACTGAAGAGGAAATCTTCGCCGTAATCAATGAAGGACGTGGTCCTGTTCTCCTCGGCGTAGAGTCTGCGCAGCTCGTTCATGCCGTCCGATGTGGGTGGCCCCAGCTTCACCAAATCTCCGGCCAGTTTGAGGAACGTGTGGCCGTTCTTGTGAACGGCTTCGGCGCTCGAACAGCGCACCACGTATCCCAGGCGGGTCGGGAGCAACTCGGCGTCCAAAGTCGAGGGCCGGATTTCGTGCGTATACAGGCGGTTGGTGGACAGCGGCATGAAGAACACGGAGCCGGGGTGGAGGATCAGGGTGAACTGCGTGGGGAGCGCGACTCCGTCGCGTTTTTCGGTCGGGTCCTTGAGGCGAAAGTGGAGTTTGGTCAGCCCGCTGGCACCCTTCGCACCGTAGTCGAAGGCGTCCTCGGCCAGGGGCTGCAGCTTGTCGAGCCGGTCATAGAAGGTGCAGAAGGCCATGATGCCATTGACGGGCATGTCCTTGGTCTTGTCGGCATGGGCCGAGATCTTTGCCTTGGACTGCTTGCGCTCGGTCGTGGCGCGGGTGTTGTGGTAGATCTGAGCGAGGACGTGATTGAGTGGTGCCTGGTTCCGGAAGACGGCGGCGGCCTCGCGGTTCAGAGCCTCGACGATGCGCGTGTCGGTCGGGCGAAAGCTCTCGGTCGACCCCGAGAGATTCGTGGAGCACCGGAGCAGGCGGAAATGCAGTTCATCACCGTTTCGCGTGACGGGCGTCAGATAGATTCCGCTGCGATGGGCTGTTCCAGGTTTGGTGGACTCCGTCAGGGACTGGAACGCGTGCTCCGCACGGATCCGTCCGAAGTAATCGTCGCCGAGTCCGAAAAAGCGACGGTAGTACACGCCGACGCCGTGTACGCGGATGGGGACTCGACCGAGGCCGACGAGGGTCCAAGGTTTGTCGACGTCCTCATGGTAACCGTGTGACAGCTCCCGGACAACGAATACCCGGTCCGCCGCCTGCAGTTGGCGGCTGCTGATCCCGGATATGTCGCCACACAGGTAGACGGTCTTCTGCGCGAGGTCGGGCGAACCAGAAGCAAGGTCCTCTGGCGTGATTGTGGACCCGAAGAAATCCCTGATCAAGTCGCTATCTTGCAATATCGAAGGCGCAACCAAGATGTTGCCCGCATCCTCGATGCGGGCTTCTGTCGGCTCTGTTGTGTACATCAAACGGTACCTGTCATTCGCAGATCCTGGCGGATTACTCAAAATCGTGAACATGACAATGGCCCGCACTCTTTCATTTGCGTCGCGAAGCGCAAACGAAAGGAGACGGACCATTGAACCTTGATGCTCTCGCGGGGCTCGACAGCGGGCAACGGATTCTGCTGTACGGGCGGTGTGCGGAGCTGCTCGGCGAGGTCGTGAGGCCGGGCGGACGGCCCGCGGCGATCGGGCTGTACCAGTTGGTGATGCTGGTTGGTCCGCCTGATGCGCAAGATCCTCACGGTCCGGTACGAACACCAACCAGCACGCATCCATCTTCCACCCCTGTGAGTCCTTTGACCTCACTCAATCATCAGGGAAGTGGCGTCACCCTCTGGTCAACCCAAAAGACGCTCTGACGGCGCTCCCTTCGGATCTGAGGGTATGGCAGTCCGCCAGCAGAACCGCAGAAACCTGCGAACTTGCCCCCTGACCTGTGGCGATGTGGCTGGCATGGTGGGCGCCGGAGAAGGCGCCCGAAGTGCCGCGGAGAGAGGCGGGCGTCTTGATCGGCTCGTACGATCCCCACCGGCCGAAGGCTGGTGGCGGAGCGGACCGTTTCCACTGGGAGGAGGCGTTGGAGCTGCTCGGTCCGGAGGTGTCGGGGCGGGCGTGATCACCGTCGCCGGAGCCGGTTCGCTTCCTGGTGGGCGATGGCGGCAGCGGCAGGGACAGGAGGGGCGGGCTCGGTACGAGGACGCCGGGACCTGGGCGCCGACGCGGGTTGGGTGACGTAGCCGAGGTGCTGCAACCGCCAGACCAGGACTTCGCTGATCGAGTCGGCGCTGTCCAGTTCGTGTCGCGCGGCGGCCTTGGCCAGCAGGGCGGTGGCGTCGTGATCGGCGCGTTCGGCCTGGTGGTCAACTCCCCCTTCGGGAAAGCGAATTCGCATACACGAGGCAGGCGTGTGGTGCAGGCCACGAAGAATGCGTCTCGCGATCCGAGGTGGGTGCTCGCTCCAGGGGTGCAGGCAGGGTGTCAGGCCCCGTCCGCCTGGGGCGTTTTGGCGAGATGGGGCACGCGGAGGGCACGCGCGCGCCGGAGAGGTCTGGACAACGAACAAGGCCCAGGTCGCTGACCTGGGCCTTCGTTATGGAGCGGGTGACGGGAATCGAACCCGCGCTCTGAGCTTGGGAATCAAGCACAGCCGCTGTCCTGGGGAAACGTCCGTTTGGGCTATCGTCCGGCCGGCCGTCTAAGTCCCCACGTTGACCGCTACCTACCACCGTTACTGGCACGTTGTGGCACGTCTGCAGACGGTGCGGCCGACGGCATCGCCGTCAGGCACGCACGCCCACGGCGACGGTCCGGATGTGGTTCCCCTCTCTGTTGAGCGGGCTGCGGGCTGCTGGGTACCCTGTTTTGCGCTCATCAAGGCTGTGACACGGGTGTCGTGGGCTCGGGGATACGCCAGACGATGCGGACCTGTTCGTCGAGAGGGAGCGAGGGGCCACCGACGTAGATGCGATGGATGAGATAGAGGATGGCCAGCCGGTATGCCTCCGGCTCGATGTCGTCCACCGTCTCCACCGTTGCCCGGCTGAGCCTGTTCACCTGGCGAACGACACGTGGGTCGGTCTCGAGGGAGCCGAGCTCGGCGACGATGTCCGGGACCTTCGTCACACCGGTCACACCCTGGCGACCCGATCCGGGGCCACCCTCAAGGACACGATGGTCCGCGCCGGCCAGTCATCGGAGAAGGCCGCGTTGATCTACCAGCACTCGGATCTTGAGCGGCAACAGGAAGTCGCGAGCGGGCTGGACGACCTTGTGCGGGCCGCCCGCAGCAAGCCCCGTCAGAAGCCTTCTGGTGCGGATCTGATGCGCGACGCCTAGCGCGGTCTAGACAACGAACAAGGCCCAGGTCGCCGACCTGGGCCTCAACTATGGAGCGGGTGACGGGAATCGAACCCGCGCTCTGAGCTTGGGAATCAATGGGGCGTGTACGCACCATTGTGGGTCTGACCTGCTTAAACGTGGGCTGTGGCGCAGAGTGAAGAGGGTCGGTGGGGACCCGTATTGACCGTGATTTACCGCTCGTTGGGGCATGCGGAGGGCACGGGCGTCGTCGGGAGGCAACTGCTGGCCGTCAAGATTCCCTTGCGGGCAGGTGGAAGAGAGGGGCATGTGGATACCGGCGGCGGCATTGCTGGTGCAAGCGTGCAGGGTCGGCGTGCTCACCACCCCGATTAAAGGTTCGCCGGGGTTGCCTCAGACAGCGTCGGGCGATCCCGGCGGGCATGGCTTACAGCGCCCGATATTCACCTTGCAGGACCGAGGCGGCCTGTCTCGAACGAGCCGAAGTTCTCGACGTGGCAGCTAGGGCGAAGACGGCTGCCGGGGCCGTGAGCACGGGCCCCCGTCCTCCCGGGTGATCTTGAGTGTGCTGACCCCGCGCCGCTGGACTGCTGATTCGGTGGCCCGGTACGGGGCGTGCCGCGCCGCGATCCGCCCCCGACGGTTGTGGGTGTGGTGTGGTTCGGCCAGGCACGGATGGTGTCCGGCCCGTGCCTGAGCCCGGGCGCTGTCCGAGGGGGTCGATGCATTTCCGGTCGAATAGGGGCGAGCGTCGATGCTGAATATCTCATGCCGCAACTACAGAAATGGCCACTGGTGCGGTAAGGGTTTTTTGCGCTCCCGAAAGCGTCGGGATCATGTGCCGCGCATGGCCGCCAGTACCGTGCTACCGTCGATCTCAGTTGCAGTTGTGGTTCCCAAGACTTCAAGCGTGCTCGCTGTCGTACATGGCGGAGCGCTTTCGTATTTCCGGTGTTTATTTCCGGACGGGCAATCAACGCAGCGACACGGAGCCCGCATGGTGTGGGCTCCGGGCACTGCCCCGAAGGAGATATGACATGGCTACTGGCACCGTGAAGTGGTTCAACGCGGAAAAGGGTTTCGGCTTCATCGAGCAGGAGGGCGGCGGCGCCGACGTCTTCGCCCACTACTCGAACATTGCTGCCCAGGGCTTCCGCGAGCTGCAGGAGGGCCAGAAGGTGAACTTCGACGTCACGCAGGGCCAGAAGGGCCCGCAGGCCGAGAACATCGTTCCCGCCTGACGCTGACGCGTACACCGTAGCTGGGGCCCGCACCTTGGGTGCGGGCCCCAGCTCGTTGCTTTTCGGTGCTTCCCGTGTGCCCCACAGCGCCGCACAAGCGGCGTGCGGGCAGCGAGTTCGATTTCCCGACCGCTATCGCGCGACGGACAATCCGCCCGGATTCATGATCAGGCAACTCTTTCGCTCTTCTTTGCGGCGTTGCCGGTCCCGCTTCGGCGTGCGGGGTCGACATGTTTCCGCCCCCCTTCGTTTCATCTCATTTCATCGGTTCGTTCTTGCGATTCTTTGTGTGCGGCTTATTGCCGCCGGGAATTCCTCGACGTACCGCATCGAGGAAGGTTCTCCATGAACCGCACAGCTCGCACGAATGACCGCTACTCCCGTTCTGCCGGCTCGTCAGGCTCAGGCCGCGGCGGCTACCGCTCCGGTGGGCCGAACCGCTCGGGCACGGGCCGTTCCGGGGGCCCCGGGCGGCGTCCCGCGACACTGCAGGGAGAGTTCGCCCTGCCCGTCACCCACACTCCCGCCCTGCCCCCGGCCGAGACTTTCGCCGAGCTGGACATGCCGTCGGCGCTGCTGGCGGCCCTCAGTGCGGAAGGCATGTCCGCCCCGTTCCCCATCCAGGCCGCCACGCTGCCGAACTCGCTGGCCGGACGCGATGTGCTCGGCCGCGGACGCACCGGATCGGGCAAGACGCTGGCCTTCGGTCTGGCCCTGCTGGCCCGTACCGCCGGACAGCGCGCCGAGCCCCGCCAGCCGCTGGCCCTGGTCCTGGTCCCCACCCGGGAGCTGGCCCAGCAGGTCACCGACGCACTCACCCCCTACGCCCGGTCGCTGAAGCTGCGGTTGGCCACGGTCGTCGGCGGGATGTCGATCGGCCGGCAGTCCAGCGCACTGCGCGGTGGCGCCGAAGTGGTCGTCGCCACGCCGGGACGGCTCAAGGACCTCATCGAGCGCGGTGACTGCCGGCTGAACCAGGTCGCCATCACCGTGCTGGACGAGGCCGACCAGATGGCCGACATGGGCTTCATGCCTCAGGTCACCGCCCTGCTCGACCAGGTCCGGCCCGAGGGGCAGCGGATGCTCTTCTCGGCCACCCTGGACCGCAACGTGGACCTCCTGGTCCGGCGCTACCTCACCGACCCGGTGGTCCACTCCGTCGATCCCTCGGCGGGCGCGGTCACCACGATGGAGCACCACGTGCTGCACGTCCACGGTGCCGACAAGCACGCCACCACCACCGAGATCGCGGCCCGCGAAGGCCGGTCGATCATGTTCCTGGACACCAAGCACGCCGTGGACAACCTCACCAAACACCTGCTGAGCAGCGGCGTGCGCGCCGCGGCCCTGCACGGCGGCAAGTCCCAGCCCCAACGCACCCGCACCCTGGCCCAGTTCAAGACCGGCCATGTCACCGTCCTGGTGGCCACCAACGTCGCGGCCCGCGGTATCCACGTCGACAACCTCGACCTCGTCGTCAACGTCGACCCGCCGAGCGATCACAAGGACTACCTGCACCGCGGCGGACGCACCGCGCGCGCCGGCGAGTCCGGCAGCGTCGTCACCCTCGTCCTGCCCAACCAGCGCCGCACCATGAATCGCCTGATGGCGGACGCGGGCATCACCCCGCAGTCCACCCAGGTCCGCTCCGGCGAGGCCGAACTGAGCCGTATCACCGGCGCCCAGGCACCCTCCGGCATCCCGGTCACCATCGCCGCACCAGTCGTCGAACGCGCCAAGCGCAGCGGCTCCTCCACGCGCGGCCGCCGCAGCCGCCCCGCCCAGGCCCGCCGTGCCGCCGGATCATCCCGAACCGCGACGCCGACTGCGCGGCAGACCTCCTCGGCCCCGGCCGCCTAGGCCGGCCCCAAACGATCACGCTCAGCACGTCGGATCACCATCGTCAGGAGGATTGATGCTTCAGAGCTACCCCCAGGCGGACTGCTCCGGCAAGGCAGCCGGCGACGTCATGACGTCGCCGGGACCACAGGTCGGCGACGACATGATCGTCGACCTGGCGCTGTCCGTCCTCATCGGGGCCCGCACCGACCATCTCCTCGTCCGTGACGAGGACGGGCGGTGTACGGGCCTGATCACCCGTTCCCAGATGGCAGCCCACCACCAAGGCTCCTGGTACACCGAGGAGACCCGGTTGCGGGACATCGTCTACGACCGTGGGCCCTTCACTTCGCCCGTAATGTCTGTACACGACGCGGAACGCGCCATGCGCCAACGCGCGCTGCGGGCCTCACCCGTGATCGGTGAGGACGGGCACGCCCTGGGCGTCGTCGTCCTCACCCGTTGATACCTCTCCACCCGGGCCGGCGATCCGTTTCCGGCTTCTCTTCGACCTTGTAGAGGCACTATGCGCGTCGTCATCGCCCGCTTCCCCTTCAACCTGATCAAGACCGAGGTGCAGGATGCGATGAAGGGCATCAAACCCGAACCCGTCACGGGTGAGTCCGTGCTCATCGGCCGCCGCCATTACCCCGTCAAACAGGTCGGGGAGATCATCACCCGGCAGGACCGTCGTGACTTCTCCGCCGGCGAAGTGACCCGAGCCCTGAGCCGCCTCGGCTTCGTGTGCCGCCCGGCTGCCGCGCTCGTGCCACCGACCGGTCTCACACCACTGGAGACGGCGTCGGCTTTGCTGGGGCACCCGGCCCGAGCCTGACCGGACCGCTGTGGCGATGCAGGCCCGGCGGCCCGAGCTGACCTCCCCAAACGCTGTTGCGGGGTGACTCCAGCCGTGGCTACCTGGTTGCCGGCGAGGCCCAACAGTCCGAAGGAGGACGGAAGCTGTGTCCCGCGACGCCACCGAATCCGGAAGTGTGCCCCTCGCCCCGGTGAGGGGAGAACGCGCTCCAGCCGGCCAACCCCGCGGAGCGCACCGTGACAGTGCCGGGGAGGGCTCTCACCCGGCTGCCGCTCTGGTGGAGCGGGCTGCCGACCTGGTGGAGCCGATCAAGCCGCGCTTGCGTGGCTGGCTCCATGCCGGAATGGTCCCCGCCGCGCTGATCGCAGGCGTCGTCCTCATCAGCCTGGCCCGGACCCCGCAGGCTGGCCTGGCCTGCGCCGTGTACTCGGTCACGGCCTTGCTGCTGTTCGGGACGAGCGCCATCTACCACCGCGGCACCTGGGGGTCGCTCGGCGACGCCGTTCTGCGTCGTCTCGACCACGCCAATATTTTCCTCATCATCGCCGGCACCTGCACCCCCCTGGCCGTGCTCCTCCTCCCTACGGACCAACGGCCCGTCCTGCTGTGGATCGTGTGGACGGGGGCGCTCGTCGGCATCGCCTTCCGCGTCCTCTGGGTCGCAGCTCCCCGCTGGCTGTACACCCCCTGCTACCTGGCCCTGGGCTGGGCACCGGTGCGCTACCTGCCCGACTTCCTGCACACCGGCGGAGCGGCCGTACTCACCCTGATCGTGACCGGCGGTCTCCTCTACAGCGTGGGCGCGGTGGTCTACGCCCTCCAGCGCCCCGACCCCTCACCTCATTGGTTCGGCTTCCACGAGGTCTTCCACGCCCTGACTGTGGCGGGCTTCACCGCGCACTACATCGCCATCGCCCTCGCCGTCTGCTGACCACAGCAGTGACCTGGCGCTTGGGCCTCGTCCGTCCCACGTCCCGATGGCCTGCCCGGCTCCCGGTGAATCAGAGGTGCGGAGCCTCGGATGCTGCCGCGAGATCAGGGAACACCTCGACCGTGGCGCTCAGCCCGCTTGGCGTCAGGCTGACGGCGAAGAGCTCCGGCGACGATATCGACGGAGCTCGTCTGCGTGGCTGCTGTGGGTCGGCTGTGACTCCGGCCTGTCCGACGGCGACTGAACGTCCCCGGGGCGCGGCGACGTTGGCGGGCGCGGAAACGGAGTTCAGACGTCGGTCTTGAGACGGCGCCCGGAGGGTGAAGTGCGCAGTTCTTCGTTGATGCGCCGAGCTTCGTCGAGCTGGTCTTCGAGGATGACGATGCGGCAGGCGGCGTCGACAGGGGTCCCCTGGTCGACGAGTTCGCGGGCGCGTGCGGCGATACGCAGCTGGTAGCGGGAGTAGCGGCGGTGGCCGCCCTCGGAACGCAACGGCGTGATCAGCTTGGCCTCGCCGAGGGCCCGCAGGAAGGCGGGGGTGGTGTCGAGCATTTCGGCGGCCCGCCCCATGGTGTAGGCGGGGTAATCCTCGTCGTTGAGACGGTCGTGAGAGATTTCTGCGGTCATTTGCACCTCTGATGGGGGAATGCATCGTGGGGCCCTGGTGCCGAACACGCACCAGGGCCCCGAGGGATGTGAACACCATCTGCCGGCTTACTGCGGTGCCGGCTTTCTGTTTCCGCACCGTCGCCCGGGAGAGGGCGGGAAGTGCGGGGATCGCGGATGTGTGACCGGGGACCACCTTCCAATCCGGGGCCTGCGGTACCCGAGCGGACTCACTTCCTCGCCCGGGCGATCCTGATGGTGTCGCCTCCTTCTCTTCCTCCTGCCGACCTGCTTGCTACTGCGGATCCTGCGGTTCTGCCCGCGGCCCCGGGGGCCGCCCGGCCCGGCAGTCAGTCGCGGGGCCCACGTGCATACCTTTTGGCCCCGCCACTCCACTGCCGTGCCCTCTTCTGACACTGCACGCGCGGCAGTTCGACCTCTGCCGCGCCCTTCGATCTCTTGGCTACGACGAAAAGACTAAACCCCGAGGGGGCGCATGTCTACCGCCGCCATGACAGATTTTCTGTGAAGGTAAGGGTCGGGCTTCTGTCATCCGCGCCTGATGGAAACTGCACCAGGAAGCGCGTTGTCCGGGGTGTGGGAACCGAAGGGGCGGGCGCGCTGCCTGCCACGGCAAAAGGCGCAACAGATCACAGGTGGGGTGTACGCGCATGAACGGTATGAAGATCACCAGCGCCCCTCATCCCGTACCGACCGTGGTGCGGGGCGAAAGCCCGGACAGCATCCACCGGGCCCGCGAGGCGACCCGCGCATTCACTGACAACCTCACTCCAGCACCGGACCCCGAGCGCGCGGACACCTTCCTCCTGGTGGTTTCCGAACTTGCCACCAACGCACTGCGCCACGGCGGTGGCCGGTACACCCTCCAGCTCTTTGCCGGCCCGGACACGCTGACCGCCGCGGTCAGCGACCTCAGCTCAGCGGCCCCCCGCGAACGCACACCTGATCTCAACGGCGGCAGCGGTGGCTTCGGCTGGCACATGATCCGCCACCTCACCAGCCACCTGACCCTCACCCCGCCCCCGGAACCGGCAAAACCATCCATGCCCAACTCCCCCGGTAGCGGGGCCTCGCTGGCGCCTGATGGTCTTCCTGGCTGCGTACGGTCCCATGTGGCCGGAGGGACAGGCCGAGTTGCGCCTCGTGCGGGCCGCCCGCAGCAAGCCCGCTCAGAAGCCTTCTGGTGCGGATCTGGTGCGCGACACCTGACGCGGTCTAGACAACAAACAAGGCCCAGGTCTCCGACCTGGGCCTCAACTATGGAGCGGGTGACGGGAATCGAACCCGCGCTCTGAGCTTGGGAAGCTCATGTTCTACCATTAAACTACACCCGCGTGATCCGGTCTCGGATCGAGAGCGGAACATCGTCGCACACTCTACCCCATCGCCGCCCCGCGGTGCATTTGGCATGCCCGGATGCTGTGAGTGGGGGTGTTGGACGGGGTGCAGTCCGCGGCCTCGGCGGGGTGTGGGCAGCGGCCTCGGTGGGGTGTGGTTCGGGGTGGGATGTGGGTGCGGGGTGCGGGAGTTGGGGCGTACGGTTGGGCGTCGGAGTGCCGCGTGTGGTGGCGCCCAGTTCATCCCCTAATGTGGCTTTTGTTGTCCACGCAGTTGGGAGAGGGACTTGATGGAGCGCACCGTCGTACGTTGTGCCGAGGGCCACGTGTTCAGCACCGCTTCGTTCCCGATGCAGACCACCGACCGGCTCGGTCCCGGACGGCTGTTGCGCTGCCCGCGCTGTGCTCGGCTGCGGCACTCGGTGCCCGTCGAGCACGCCAAGCGGTAGCGGTCACGAGAAGCAAGCGATCAAGACAAGAGAAGTGTGGTGGCGATCAAGGAAGCCGCGGCACTTCGCTGAGAGCGGCAGCCGTGCCTCGTGAGAGAGGCGGCGGCCGGCAGTAGGACGAAGAGTGGGACGAGGCCCGGCTTCCCTGGTGGGGGGCCGGGCCCTCGTCGTGCGAGGGGGGTCGGGCGGGCGCGTATCCTCGTCTGCGTGCTTCTCTCAGACAAGGACATCCGGGCCGAGATCGATGCTGGTCGGGTGCGTATCGACCCCTACGAAGAGTCGATGGTGCAGCCGTCCAGCATCGACGTGCGGCTCGACCGCTATTTCCGGGTGTTCGAGAATCACCGCTATCCGCACATCGACCCCGCCATCGAGCAGTCCGACCTGACTCGTGAGGTCGTGCCCGAGGGCGATGAGGCGTTCATCCTGCACCCGGGCGAGTTCGTGCTGGCCTCGACGTATGAGGTCATCACGCTGCCGGATGATCTGGCGTCCCGGCTGGAGGGGAAGAGCTCGCTGGGGCGGCTGGGGCTGCTGACGCATTCGACCGCCGGGTTCATCGACCCGGGGTTCAGCGGGCATGTGACGCTGGAGCTGAGCAATGTCGCCACGCTGCCGATCAAGCTGTGGCCGGGCATGAAGATCGGGCAGCTGTGCATGTTCCGGCTGACCTCGCCGACCGAGCACCCGTATGGCAGTGAGAAGTACGGCTCCCGTTACCAGGGGCAGCGCGGTCCGACGCCGTCCCGTTCGTTCAAGAACTTCCACCGCACGCAGGTATGACACGGCCGCGTCGGTGTGGGGGGCGCGCTCTACAGGGCGGGCGCGTGGCAGAGCGTGTGGACACAGAAGGTCTGAGAGAGATACGTGAGTGACGTGCGGGAGAACCTGACGTACGAGCGGTTCGGCGGGGCGATCCGTGAGCTGGCGCAGACGATCGCCGATGACGGGTACGAGCCCGATGTCGTGCTGTCGATCGCCCGCGGCGGCGTCTTTGTCGCGGGGGGTCTGGCGTACGCGCTGGACTGCAAGAACATCCACCTGGTGAATGTGGAGTTCTACACCGGGGTGGGGACCACCCTGGAGATGCCGGTCATGCTGGCGCCGGTGCCGAACGTGATCGACTTCTCGGACAAGAAGGTGCTGATCGCCGATGACGTCGCCGACACCGGTAAGACGCTGAAGCTCGTGCACGACTTCTGCCAGGGGACGGTGGCCGAGGTCCGCAGCGCGGTGATCTATGAGAAGTCGCACTCGCTGGTGAAGTGCGAGTACGTGTGGAAGCGCACGGACGAGTGGATCAACTTCCCGTGGAGCGTCGAGCCGCCGGTGGTGCGGCGCGAGGGGCAGATTCTCGACGCCTGAGGTGACAGGGCCGGCCGATTGCCGCTCCCGGTAAGGGAGTTGGCGGTCGGCCGGCTTTTCGTTGTACCGCTTTCGGCCAATCCCGTTCCCGGTGTTCCGCTGTTGCCTACCTCCGAGTACAACCCGCGGTGACGGCAGACCGGAAGGGAGGCCCCATAGTGCGTGCGAGACGCGGGCGGTGGGCGTTACGTGGGCGGAGTACGGGATACGGGTTGCGGACGGGGCGCGGGCGGCGGCTGAGGACCGCCGTGGCGACCTCGACGGCGGCCCTGACCATGGTGTGCACCGTGGCGGCGGGTGGGGCGAGCGCCAGCCCCGGGGCCACGGGCGGCACGGCAGCGGCCGGCGCCACGGCCGCCAAGCCGCTGGCGCCCGAGCTGGAGAAGATCCGGGCCCGGGAGGCGGACCGGCTCTACGGGGATTCGGCCCAGCGGCCCCTCGGGGAGCGCAAGACCTCGTTGATCTCGCTGGGGGACAGTGAGATCTCGGGGGAGGGCGTCGGGACGTACGAGCCGGGGACGGACGGTCCGGACAACTGGTGTCACCGGTCGCCGGACTCGGCGATCCACCGGACCGGGATCGCGGCGGAGGTGACGTACAACGCCGCCTGCTCGGGCGCGGGAACCGGCAACATCGTGATCGGCGGCAGCAAGCAGTACGCCGACGAGCTGGTGCAGAGCGACAGCCTCGCCATCGCGGCCCGTAACACCCGGCTGAAGATGGTGCTCCTGGTGGCCGGTGCCAATGACGATCTGCAGTTCGGGCCGGTGATGACGGACTGTGTCACCCGCTGGTTCCTGCTGCAGGGCACCTGTGAGCCGAAGTACCAGCCGGGCTGGCAGGCACGGGTCGACGGGCTGGTGCCGAAGGTCGGGAAGACGGTCGGCGATCTGCGGACCGTGATGCGGGACGCCGGCTACGCGGACGGCGACTACCGGCTCGTGGTGATGTCGTATCCGAGCCCGATCGGGCCGGACGTCGAGGACAACCCGCGGTATCCGGGGAAGCTGCCGGGCGGCTGCACGGGCTACACCTCCGACGCGGGCTGGGGGCGCAATGCCGCCGTGCCGGCGTTCGAGAAGGGGGTGCGGAAGGCCGCGCGGGACTCCGGCGCGACCTATCTGGATGCCTCGCGGCTGTTCCACGGGCACGAGGTGTGCATGGAGGAGACCTGGGCCCGCGGGCTGTATGTGAACCTCTCCAACCCCTTCCCGCCGAACTCGAATTCGGTGCGGCAGTCCTTCCATCCCAACGCCCGCGGGCACGGCGCGTTCGCCTCGTGTCTGACCCAGCTGTACGCGTCGGGGCTGCGCGAGGCGGCCTGCGCCGATCCGGCGAGCACCGGGCAGCCGAAGCTGTACCCGGGGGCCTGGGACGACGCCTACCGGCCGCTGAAGAACGCCGGGACGGGGAGCTGTGTCGATGCGGCCGGGGGCGCCAGCCGTAATGGCACGGCGGTCGGCGGCTGGGACTGCCACGGGCAGCGCAACCAGGGCTGGTGGTACGACGCGGGGCAGCGGTCGCTGCATGTGGAGCTGACCCAGGACCGGTGCCTGGACGTGCCGGGCGCGCGGTACACGGCCGGGGCCGGGCTGGTGCTGTGGAACTGCTCGGGCGCGGCCAACCAGCAGTTCGTACGGGCCGACGGCGGCACGCTCCGGCCGGCCGCCGCGCCCTCGCTGTGCCTGACGCTGGCCGGGGCGAAGGAACCGCTGCGGCTGCAGGGGTGCGACGGGTCGGCCGGGCAGCGGTTCGCCTGAGGCCCGGAGGGAGCGAGCCCGGCATACGCAAGGGGCCCGCTCCGGAGCCGAGTGCTCCGGGGCGGGCCCCTTGCCGTGGCCGGTGCGGCCTACAGGGTGCCGAGCTTCACCAGGGCGAGCAGCGCGACCAGCTGGATCGCGGCGGCGCCGAGCGCCTTGGGCCACGGCAGGTCGTGCGACTTGCTGACCATGGAGGTGAGCAGATAGCCGGTGGCGAGCCAGGTCAGCCAGCCCAGGACCTGGACCAGCGTGCTGTCGCCGCCGAGGAACATCGCGAACAGCAGCCGGGGCGCGTCCGAGATCGTCATGATCAGCATGGCCAGGCCGATGGTCGGCTGCCAGGCACCGTCGCCGCCGAGCTGGCGGGCCATGGTGTGGGTGACCGCGCCCAGGATCAGGGCGCCGATGATGAACATCACCGCGGTGATACCTACCCACGGGATGATGTTGGAGAGGGTGGCGTTCAGCACATCCTCGCGGGCCTTGTCGAAGCCGAAGACCGCGAGCAGGCCGTAGACGAAGGTGACGATCAGCGCCGGGGCCCACGCCTGGTGGTCGCGCATCTGCCAGAACGTGGCGTCGGGGCGCAGCACGATGCCGGGGAGCAGCTGCTTCCAGTGCAGCCGGGGGCCGGCCGGGGGCGCGCTGGTCTGGCCGGCGCGGTAGGTGCCGCCCGCCCCGTACTGGTCGGAGCCGCCGTCGTACCGGCCGGCCGGTGCACCGTAGGCGTCCGGGGCGTCGCCGACGCTGAACTGCTGGGTGTGTCCAGGGTTGTTGTCGTTCGTATACGGTGCGTAGGACTGCTGCTGGGGCTCATAGCCACCGTCGCCGAAGTACTCGGGCTCGCCGTACTGCCCGTGCGGCTGCGGCTGCCCCTGCGGTCCGCCGCCGTACTGCTGCGGTGCCGGCTGCCATTGCCCAGGCGGCGAGGGGGGCTGCTGCCCGTACGGCCCTTGCTGCCCGTACGGAGCCTGCTGCCCCTGCTGCCCCTGCTGTCCGTTCTGCGCGGGGCGGGCATCCCGTCCGCGACCCATCCTGAATCCAGCCACGTACTCGAAAGTACCTGGTCCGCGTGGATTGGGTGGCGGAGCAGGGGGTTCGGGCCCCGGTTTGCTGCTGACCTGTGACATCCCCTAGGGGGTTCCCCGAGGGGGCCGGGGGCCGGGGTCCGGTGTCCAGCGGAGGGTGAGATCCGGCAGGTTCTCCATGTTGGCGCTGCCGTCGTTGGCCGCCACCACCCGGAAACCGTGGTGGGCGTAGAACGCCCTTGCATCGGTGTTGAGTTGGAAGACATGCAGGTACAGGCCGTCGGGGCGGATCCGTCGTGCCTCGGCGAGGAGGAGGGAGCCGATGCCGGTGCGCCGGACCTCCGGGCGGAGGTAGAGCTGTTCGAGCAGCTCGCCCTGCAGGGACGCATAGCCGAGGAGGACCGTGCCACGGACGGCGACGAGGGTGTGACACTGCGGCAGCACGATCTCCCGGATCCAGCGGGTGACCTCTTCGTGGGTACGGCGCTGGGGCGGCAGGTAGGGCATGGTGGCCTGCCGTGACGCCTGGTGGACGGCGGCGATCGCGGGGGCGTCGGTGGGGAGGGCGAGCCGGACCGTGACGGGCGGGGCGGGCGGCGTCTCGCGTGGGGCGGGGCGCACCAGGGCGCTCGGATCGTCGGCCGTGGCCCTGCCCGTGTCTGTGTTCATGGCGTCATGCTCGGATGTGTCCCGCGCCGGGACAAGTGTATTAGCCACCGGCCACAATTGGCTGGCGCACCGTCAGGGGGCTGTGAAATCCGCCGTGGTGAAGGAGTGGGCGGGCCGCGCGGCGAGTCCTGACGGACCGCCGGGCAGCACCGTCACCCTGTCGTGGGTGCGGTCGCGCTGTGTGAGGAGAACGAGGTCGGCGCGGTGGTCACCGTCGAAGTCGGCGAGGGCGAGAACCGTGGAGTGCGGGCGTCCGGAGCCGGGAAGGCGGGGCACGGGCAGGCGGCGGGCGGTCGTGGAGAGCCCGTTCGCGGTGCCGCTCAGCAGGGCGGGGCGGCTGCCGGCCACGACGAGGTCAGGGTTGCCGTCGTGGTCCACATCACCGGCGGCGAGGGTGGGGATCCGGCCCGTGCCGGTACGGATTCTGCCGGGGCGGCCGCCGACGGAGAGCAGACCACCGGTGTCGGCGGTGACGGAGGTCACCCCCCGCCCGGCCCCGGCGAAGCGGCCGAAGACCGTGGCGTAGCCGGGCGGGTAGGCGGCCGGGCCGGCACGGAGCGGGCCCCGGGGGCCGCCGAGGGCGAGCCGGCTGCGGGCGCGGCGGCCGGGGTCGGCGGCCCGTACGAGGAGGTCGTCGGTGCCGTCGTCGTCGATGTCGGACGACGACAGGGGTGCGGTGGTCGCGAGGGCGGTGCCGGGGATGTCGACCGGTGCGCCGGCCGCCTTCGGGGCGCCGGTGCGGGTGAACGGGCCCCGCAGATAGCTGATCCGGGGGCCGGAGGCGGTGACGGCCAGGTCGGGCGCGCCGTCGCCGTCGAAGTCGCCGCAGACCGGCTGGTCGGGCCATTCGTTGCCGAATCTCGCCCGGTCCGGGATGCGGAGTTTCACGGCACGGGCAGGGCCGAGGCCGTGCGGTGAGCCGAAGAGGAGCTGTACGGGGACGGGCGGGCGGCCGATGCCGTCGTAGGGCGGGTCGGTGGTGACGACCAGGTCGCTGAATCCGTCCCGGTCGAGATCGCAGACGGTCTCGGCGTCGAAGGACGCGGGGACGGTCCCTGCGGTGGGGGCGGCGTGGCGGGCCGGGGTGAGCAACTCCCGGGTGGCCAGGCCGAGTCCGTGCGCGGAGCCGTAGACGATGCCGATGCCCGGGTCGTCGTCATGGCCTCCGGACGGTGCGAGCAGGCTGTCGAGGACGAGGTCGGGGTGGCCGTCGCCGTTGAAGTCGGTGGCGGTCCGGCTGCCGTGGCCGGCGGGGACGGGGCGCGCCCGCGGCAGCGAGGAGGCGCGGTGGGGCGAGGAGGGACGTGCGTCGCCGGCGGGGGAGAGCAGACCGCAGGAGCTGAGGAGAAGAGCCAGCCCGAGCCCTGCCGTCGCGGCGATCCGTCTTCCCATGCCGTATCCACCCCACCCATAAGCCTGTTGTCGTGTCGCCGGCCGCGGCACCCGATGCTCTCCGGTGGCCCGCCGCCCCGCAATGGCCCCACCGGCCGTCCGGAAAGGCCGGCGGCCGGCCCCCTGTGAAAGGGACCGGCCGCCGGCCAACGTTCCTGCCCGTGCCGTTACTTCACCGGCTCGGGCTCCGGAGCGTCCTCCGGCTCCTCGTCGCCCGCCGGGTCGACGGGGGTCTTGACGGAGTCCAGCAGCAGCTGGGCCACGTCGACGACCTGGATGGATTCCTTCGCCTTGCCGTCGTTCTTCTTGCCGTTGACCGAGTCGGTCAGCATCACGAGGCAGAAGGGGCAGGCCGTCGACACGATGTCGGGGTTCAGCGACAGCGCCTCGTCGACCCGCTCGTTGTTGATGCGCTTGCCGATGCGCTCTTCCATCCACATCCGGGCACCGCCGGCGCCACAGCAGAAGCCGCGCTCCTTGTGGCGGTGCATCTCCTCGTTCCGCAGGCCCGGCACCTTGGCGATGATCTCGCGCGGCGGGGTGTAGACCTTGTTGTGGCGGCCCAGGTAGCAGGGGTCGTGGTAGGTGATCAGACCCTCGACCGGGGTGACGGGGGTGAGCTTGCCCTCGTCCACCAGGTGCTGGAGCAGCTGGGTGTGGTGGATGACCTCGTACTCGCCGCCCAGCTGGGGGTACTCGTTCGCGATCGTGTTGAAGCAGTGCGGGCAGGTCGCGACGATCTTCTTCGACGACTTCGGCTTCTTGGTCGACTCGTCCACCCCGCCGTCCTCGTTGAGGGACTCACCGAAGGCGGCGTTCAGCGTGGCGACGTTCTCGGCGCCGAGCTGCTGGAAGAGGAACTCGTTGCCCAGACGGCGCGGGGAGTCACCGGTGCACTTCTCGTCGCCGCCCATGATCGCGAACTTCACGCCCGCGATGTGCAGCAGCTCCGCGAAGGCCTTGGTGGTCTTCTTGGCGCGGTCCTCCAGGGCGCCGGCGCAGCCGACCCAGTAGAGGTACTCGACCTCGGTGAGGTCCTCGACGTCCTGGCCGACGACCGGAACCTCGAAGTCGACCTCCTTGGTCCAGGCCAGACGCTGCTTCTTGGCCAGGCCCCAGGGGTTGCCCTTCTTCTCCAGGTTCTTGAGCATCGTGCCCGCCTCGGACGGGAACGAGGACTCGATCATGACCTGGTAGCGGCGCATGTCGACGATGTGGTCGATGTGCTCGATGTCGACCGGGCACTGCTCGACACAGGCGCCGCAGGTGGTGCAGGACCACAGGACGTCCGGGTCGATGACGCCGTTCTCCTCCAGGGTGCCGATCAGCGGGCGCTCGGCCTCGGCCAGCGCGGACGCGGGGACGTCGGCGAGCTGCTCGGCGGTCGCCTGCTCCGTACCCTCCATGTCCTTGCCGCCGCCCGCGAGCAGATACGGCGCCTTGGCGTGTGCGTGGTCGCGCAGCGCCATGATCAGCAGCTTCGGCGACAGCGGCTTACCGGTGTTCCAGGCGGGGCACTGCGACTGGCAGCGGCCGCACTCGGTGCAGGTGGAGAAGTCGAGCAGGCCCTTCCAGGAGAAGTGCTCGACCTGGGAGACACCGAACTGGTCGTCCTCGCCCGGGTCCTCGAAGTCGATCGGCTTGCCCGCGCTGGTCATCGGCTGCAGGGCACCGAGGGCGACGTCGCCGTCCGCCTCGCGCTTGAACCAGATGTTGGGGAAGGCGAGGAAGCGGTGCCAGGCCACACCCATGTCGGTCTTGAGCGAGACCGTGATCATCCAGATGAAGGACGTCGCGATCTTGAGGGCGGCGAAGAAGTAGGTGAGGTTCTGCAGGGTGCCGAGGCTCATCCCCTTGAAGAACGCGACCAGGGGGTACGAGACGAAGAACGCCGGCTCGTAGTGGTCGACGCCGTGCTGGGCGCCCTCCAGGGCGTGCAGCGTCACGATGCAGATGCCGACGATGAGGATGACGGTCTCGACGAAGTACGCCTGGCCGGTGTTGGAGCCCGCGAAGCGGGACTTGCGGCCCGCGCCGCCGGGGCGGTTCAGCTGACGGATGACGATCAGGGCGAGGATGCCCACGGTCGTCATCGTGCCCATCGCCTCGACGAACATCTCCCACGGCAGCCAGCCGCCGATGACCGGGATCAGCCAGTCGGCCTGGAAGAGCTGGCCGATGGCGTTGACGATCGTCAGCAGCAGGGTGAAGAAGCCCACCGCCACGAACCAGTGCGCCACGCCGACGATGCCCCAGCGGTTCATGCGAGTGTGGCCGAGGAACTCCTTGGCCACCGTGACGGTCCGCTGGGCGGGAGCGTCGGTCCGGGTGCCTGCGGGCACCGGCTGGCCCAGTCGCATCTGGCGGTAGATCTGCAGGAGGGCGCGGCCGAACAGCGCCACGGCGACCGCGATGAGCACCAGCGACACGATGATCGCGGCGAGTTGCATGGGAGGCTCCTCGTACCTGCGAGAGCGGAAAACGGTGGGAACTACTAAGCGGTAACTTTTTGGGTCTGCCGCTGAGGTTACCCATTCTCCTCCGCCCCATGAAGCCGCCCGGCCGGTGATCTGCGTCGCGAAGGCAACCCTGTGTGGGGCCTCGGCGTCCTCCGGTGGAGGCCTGGTGACGGTAAGGGCGACATAAAAGTTGAGCGCCCCAGACTCAGGTCTGTTGACAGGTTTTCTTCGGTACTGCACTCTTGAGCCTGTTCCACTCAAGTCAGCTGGAGGAATTGAAATGGCACGTGCGGTCGGCATCGACCTGGGCACGACGAACTCCGTCGTCAGTGTTCTCGAAGGCGGTGAGCCCACCGTCATCACCAACGCCGAGGGCGCCAGGACCACGCCGTCCGTTGTCGCCTTCGCCAAGAACGGCGAGGTGCTGGTCGGCGAGGTCGCCAAGCGTCAGGCGGTCACCAACGTCGACAGGACCATCCGGTCGGTCAAGCGCCACATGGGCACCGACTGGAAGATCGACATCGACGGCAAGGGCTTCAACCCGCAGCAGATGAGCGCCTTCATCCTGCAGAAGCTCAAGCGCGACGCCGAGGCGTACCTGGGCGAGAAGGTCGTCGACGCGGTCATCACCGTTCCGGCCTACTTCAACGACTCCGAGCGCCAGGCCACCAAGGAGGCCGGTGAGATCGCGGGCCTCAACGTCCTGCGGATCGTCAACGAGCCCACCGCGGCCGCTCTGGCCTACGGCCTGGAGAAGGACGACCAGACCATTCTGGTCTTCGACCTCGGTGGCGGCACCTTCGACGTCTCGCTGCTGGAGATCGGTGACGGCGTCGTCGAGGTGAAGGCCACCAACGGTGACAACCACCTCGGTGGTGACGACTGGGACCAGCGCGTCGTCGACTACCTGGTCAAGCAGTTCCAGAACGGCCACGGCGTCGACCTGGCCAAGGACAAGATGGCCCTGCAGCGCCTGCGCGAGGCCGCTGAGAAGGCGAAGATCGAGCTGTCGTCCTCCACCGAGACGACGATCAACCTTCCCTACATCACCGCCTCCGCCGAGGGCCCGCTGCACCTGGACGAGAAGCTCACGCGCTCGCAGTTCCAGCAGCTCACCTCGGACCTCCTGGACCGCTGCAAGACCCCGTTCCACAACGTGATCAAGGACGCGGGTATCAACCTGTCCGAGATCGACCACGTGGTCCTGGTCGGCGGCTCCACCCGTATGCCCGCCGTCGCCGAGCTCGTCAAGGAGCTGACCGGCGGCAAGGACGCCAACAAGGGCGTCAACCCGGACGAGGTCGTCGCCATCGGCGCCACCCTCCAGGCCGGTGTGCTCAAGGGTGAGGTCAAGGACGTCCTCCTGCTGGACGTCACCCCGCTGTCCCTCGGTATCGAGACCAAGGGCGGCATCATGACCAAGCTCATCGAGCGCAACACCACGATCCCGACCAAGCGCTCCGAGATCTTCACGACGGCCGAGGACAACCAGCCGTCCGTGCAGATCCAGGTCTACCAGGGCGAGCGCGAGATCGCGGCGTACAACAAGAAGCTCGGGATGTTCGAGCTGACCGGTCTGCCGCCGGCCCCGCGCGGGGTCCCGCAGATCGAGGTCTCCTTCGACATCGACGCCAACGGCATCATGCACGTGACCGCGAAGGACCTGGGCACGGGCAAGGAGCAGAAGATGACCGTCACCGGCGGCTCCTCGCTGCCGAAGGACGAGGTCGACCGGATGCGCCAGGAGGCCGAGAAGTACGCGGACGAGGACCACGCCCGCCGCGAGGCCGCCGAGTCCCGTAACCAGGGCGAGCAGCTCGTCTACCAGACCGAGAAGTTCCTCAAGGACAACGAGGAGAAGGTTCCCGGCGAGGTCAAGACCGAGGTCGAGGAGGCCCTCACCGAGCTGAAGGAGAAGCTCAAGGGTGAGGACACCGCGGAGATCCGCACCGCCACCGAGAAGGTCGCGGCCGTCTCCCAGAAGCTGGGCCAGGCCATGTACGCCGACGCCCAGGGCGCGGAGGCCGCTGCGGGTGCCGAGGGCGCCGCTGACGGTGAGCAGGCCAAGGCCGAGGACGACGTCGTGGACGCCGAGATCGTCGACGACGAGAAGCCGAAGAAGGATGGTGCCGCGTGACGGAGGAGACCCCGGGCTTCGACGAGAAGCCCGACGTCCCCTCTGACGCCGCTTCCGAAGACGCGGCGCAGGCCGAGTCCGCCGACAAGGCGGGCTCGGCCCCGGCCGGGGACGTACCGGACGTAGCGCTCCAGGCGCAGCTGGACCAGGTACGCACGGCGCTCAACGAGCGCACTGCGGACCTCCAGCGGCTCCAGGCGGAGTACCAGAACTACCGCCGTCGGGTGGAGCGGGACCGGGTCACGGTCAAGGAGATCGCCGCGGCGAACCTCCTGTCCGAGCTCCTTCCCACCCTCGACGACGTCGGCCGCGCCCGCGAGCACGGCGAACTGGTCGGCGGCTTCAAGTCGGTGGCCGAATCGCTGGAGACCGTGGTCGCCAAGCTGGGACTGCAGCAGTTCGGCAAGGAGGGCGAGCCCTTCGACCCGACGATCCACGAGGCGCTGATGCACTCGTACGCACCGGATGTCACCGAGACCACGTGCGTGGCGATCCTGCAGCCCGGGTATCGCATCGGTGAACGAACGATCCGCCCCGCGCGGGTCGCCGTCGCCGAGCCGCAGCCCGGTGCGCAGAGCACCAAGTCCACCTCCGACGAGGACGCCAAGGCTTCGGACGAGGAGAGCGGTGGCCCGGAAGAGGGCTGACGTGAGGACAGAAACGAAAACCGTGCGGAAGGAGGGACGTCGGGGATGAGCACCAAGGACTTCGTCGAGAAGGACTACTACAAGGTCCTCGGCGTCCCGAAGGACGCCACCGAAGCGGAGATCAAGAAGGCGTACCGCAAGCTCGCCCGCGAGTTCCACCCGGACGCCAACAAGGGCGACGCCAAGGCCGAGGAGCGCTTCAAGGAGATCTCCGAGGCGAACGACGTCCTGGGCGACAGCAAGCGCCGCAAGGAGTACGACGAGGCGCGCACCCTGTTCGGCAACGGCGGCTACCGTCCGGGCCCCGGTGGAGGCGGCAGCTTCAACTTCGACCTGGGCGACCTCTTCGGGGGCGGCGGCCAGGGGCAGGGCGGCCAGGGCGGCGGCTTCGGCGGTGGCCTGGGCGACGTCTTCGGCGGCCTGTTCAACCGCGGCGGCGCCGGTACCCGTACCCATGCGCGCCGTGGCCAGGACATCGAGTCCGAGGTGACGCTCAGCTTCACCGAGGCGGTCGACGGGGCCACGGTCCCGCTGCGGATGTCCAGCCAGGCGCCGTGCAAGGCGTGCTCCGGCACCGGCGACAAGAACGGCACCCCGCGGGTCTGCCCGACCTGTGTCGGTACCGGCCAGGTCAGCCGGGGCGCGGGCGGCGGCTTCTCGCTCACCGACCCGTGCGCCGACTGCAAGGGCCGGGGCCTGATCGCCCAGGACGCCTGCGAGGTCTGCAAGGGCAGCGGGCGGGCGACCAGTGCCCGCACGATGCAGGTCCGTATCCCCGCGGGCGTCTCCGACGGGCAGCGGATCCGGCTGCGCGGCAAGGGCGCCCCGGGCGAGCAGGGCGGCCCGGCGGGCGATCTGTATGTGGTCGTGCATGTCGACGCCCACCCGGTCTTCGGCCGCAGGGGCGACAACCTCACCATCACGGTGCCGGTCACCTTCCCGGAGGCCGCGCTCGGCGGTGAGGTGAAGGTGCCGACGCTGGGCGGTCCGCCGGTGACGCTGAAGCTGCCGGCCGGCACCCCCAACGGACGCACCATGCGGGCCCGGGGCAAGGGCGCGGCCCGTAAGGACGGCACCCGCGGTGATCTGCTGGTCACCATCGAGGTGCTGGTCCCCGGTGACCTCAGCGACAAGGCGAAGGAGTCGCTGGAGTCCTATCGCGAGGCGACCGCGGGGCCGGACCCGCGGGCGGAGCTGTTCCAGGCCGCGAAGGGAGCTTGAGATGGACAGCCGGGGCGGGCAGCGTCGTAACCCCTATGAACTGACCGATGAGTCGCCGGTGTACGTCATCTCCGTCGCGGCTCAGCTCTCCGGCCTGCATCCGCAGACCCTTCGGCAGTACGACCGGTTGGGGCTGGTCTCGCCCGACCGCACGGCCGGGCGGGGCCGCCGCTATTCGGCCCGGGACATCGAACTGCTCCGTACGGTGCAGCAGTTGTCCCAGGACGAGGGCATCAACCTCGCCGGCATCAAGCGCATCATCGAGCTGGAGAACCAGGTCGCGGCCCTGCAGCAGCGGGTCATCGAGCTGCAGGGCGCCCTGGAGGGCGCGGCCAGCGCGATGCAGCAGCGGGAGGCGGCGGTGCATGCCTCCTATCGGCGCGATCTGGTGCCGTATCAGGATGTGCAGCAGGGCAGCGCGCTGGTGGTCTGGCGCCCCAAGCGGCCGGAGTGACCGGCCGCGGTGCGTACGCCCGTATGACGTGACGAAGGGCCGGGGTGACCCGGCCCTTCTCGCGTTTGCGTGCGCGGGCGGCGCCCCGGCCACGGCCCGCTCAGCAGCCGTTGTAGCCCGCCGTCGGCATCGACAGCCGCCGGTGCACATGCGACTTCATCGCCAGGGTGTAGACCGGCTCGTCGAGGTCGGCGGTCTCCAGGCGGACGCCGGCCGCGGCGCAGCGCGCGGTGAACTCGTCCGCGCCGTCGATGGCGTTCTCCAGCGCCCGGCGGTTGGGCGCCACGAACACATCGACCAGGCCCTCTTCGACATCACGCCACAGTGCGCTGTGGTCGGCGCGCAGCTGATGCAGGCTGAGCTGGCAGGTCAGGTGGTAGTCACGGGCCGCCGCCCACTGCTTGCACATGTCGTGCTGGCTGCGGTCATCGACCAGGAACGGATCCTCGTCCAGCTCGGACAGCGGCATCAGGCAGGCGATCGCCGTGACTCGGACCGAGTTCATCGTGCCCTCCGGGGCGTGGCGACTGTGGGGGCGACGATACCCCCGCGAGCGGCCCGTGGAGGAGGGGCTGTACCGGGCGGCGAGGCATAGCCGCAGGCGTGACAGATCTTCCAGCCGTCCTGATTGACGGCGAGCTGGCCGCCACAGCGCGGGCAGAGCTCGGCGTGCGGGTGCGGCCGGGTGGGGGACGGACGGCGCGGAACGGTCGTCACGATGCACAATGCCGACGCCATACGGCCTCCAGCTGCTGTCTTTTGCAGGGGACAGGTCCGATGTCGTCCGTGATTGCGCGGAGCTGTTCGGTTCCCGTCGCTCTTGAGTACCAGGTGGGTGGCCCGCGGCGGATCCGGAGGGACCGTTTCCGGCCAGCGGGCAGAAGGGGGCACCTCGGAGGGGGAGCGGGCTCGCGGGCCGGCGCTCAGGCCCGGCCCATCGCCTTGGTCACCGCGATCTCGATCATGACGCGGTCGGGGTTGGGCGTCGGCGTCCGGCCGTACCGCTCGGCGTACCGGCGCACCGCATCAGCCACCGACTCGGCGTCCGTACGCACCCGGGCCCGGCCCTCCAGCGTCGCCCAGCGCCCCTTGTCGACCTGGCACACGGCGACGGTGGCGCCGTCCGCCCCGGCGGCGAGGATGTTCTTGACCTTGGTGCTGTCCTTGCGGGTGATGATCCGCGCGATCCGCTGTCCGGCGTCGTAGGTGACGCCCACGGGAACCACATGGGGCGTCCCGTCCGTACGGAGAGTGGTGAGCGTCGGCATCAGATACTCGCCCCAGAAGGCGAGGTACTCCGGGCTGAGGGCGCTGAGGTCATGGGCCATGGGGGCCAGAGTAGTTCGGGGCCCGGAATTCAGAGGAAGTCGGTGGTCTCCAGGTCGAAGGAGAAGGGGGCGGGGAGGGGGAGGGGTTTGCCGATGGGGGTGGTGTTGTGCCCTGCGTAGTCGTCCCCGGAGGGGTCGCTGAACAGCGTGATCGTGGCCTTGCTGCGGTCCACGAGCAGGTAGAGCGGGATGCCGGCGCGGGCGTAGCAGTGGCGTTTGATGATGCGGTCGTGCTCTGGCTTGCTCGACGTCACTTCCACGACCAGGGCGATGCCTTCGCTGGGCATCCAGGGCTCGGCATCCAGGAACAGATCCAGTTCGGTGGGCGCGAAGGTGGCATCGGGGATCACGTGGTTCTTACGGTCACTGGGGTGAAGCAGGAGTCCCTTGCCTCCGGAGACGTCCATATCGGTCACGGACTTCGCCAGGATCTGTTTGGTCAGTCGGCTGAAGAAACGCTCGTGGTTCCCATCCGTCGGCGGCGTCACGATGATCTCCCCCTCGATCAGCTCGGCCCGGAAGCCCTCAGGGGTATCCAGGGCGAGGAAGTAATCCAGGAGGGTCTCTTGGTCCGTCGCCATCGGCTCGTGTGCCATAGCCGTCATGCTGCACCTCCTTGTGGTCGAAGGCCAGTGTTGCCGGGTGACGCGGACGGTGACGGTGCGTTCGTCCCCGATTCGCTCGCACGAGTGAGCGAGGAAGGGGCGGGGCGGCTCCCCAAACCAACCTTGAGTGGAATAGACTCAACTTATCGCATGTTGGTATGAGCAGGATGTGCCGGATCGGGCGGCCCTGGCTGGGTCCAGACTGGGCAACAAGGCCGTGCAGGACGAGTCGAGGAGGATCGCGAGGACGTGGACGCCGAGCTGACCAACAAGAGCCGGGAGGCGCTGAGCGCCGCCAATGAGCGGGCGGTCACCGCCGGGCATGCGGACATGACGTCCGCGCATCTCCTGCTCGCGCTGCTGGCCGGGCAGGACAACGAGAACATCATGGACCTGCTGGCCGCCGTCGAGGCGGACGCCGCCGCGCTGCGCAACGGGGCCGAGCGCCAGCTGGCCGCGCTGCCCAGCGTGCAGGGCTCGACCGTCGCGCCGCCGCAGCCCGACCGCGATCTGCTCTCCGCCATCGCGGACGCCACCCAGCGCGCCAAGGAGCTCGGTGACGCCTATGTCTCCACCGAGCACCTCCTCATCGGTATCGCCGCCAAGGGCGGGCGCACCGGCGAGCTGCTGGAGCAGCAGGGCGCCGGTGCCAAGAAGCTGCTGGCCGCGTTCGAGGCGAACCGGGGCGGGCAGCGGGTGACCAACGCCGACCCGGAGGGCACGTACAAGGCGCTGGAGAAGTTCGGTACGGACTTCACCGCGGCCGCCCGTGAGGGCAAGCTCGACCCGGTCATCGGCCGGGACCACGAGATCCGCCGGGTGGTGCAGGTGCTGTCCCGCCGGACGAAGAACAACCCCGTGCTGATCGGCGAGCCGGGCGTCGGCAAGACCGCCGTCGTCGAGGGGCTGGCACAGCGGATCGTCAAGGGCGATGTGCCCGAGTCGCTGCGCAACAAGCGGCTGGTCGCGCTCGACCTGGGGGCGATGGTCGCGGGCGCCAAGTACCGCGGTGAGTTCGAGGAGCGGCTGAAGACCGTCCTGGCGGAGATCAAGTCCAGCGAGGGCCAGATCATCACCTTCATCGACGAGCTGCACACCGTCGTGGGCGCGGGCGCCGGCGGCGACTCGTCCATGGACGCGGGCAACATGCTCAAGCCGATGCTGGCCCGCGGTGAGCTGCGGATGGTCGGCGCGACGACGCTCGACGAGTACCGCGAGCGGATCGAGAAGGACCCGGCGCTGGAGCGGCGCTTCCAGCAGGTGCTGGTCGCCGAGCCGACCGTCGAGGACACGGTGGCGATCCTGCGCGGCCTCAAGGGCCGCTACGAGGCCCACCACAAGGTGCAGATCGCGGACTCCGCGCTGGTCGCCGCCGCCTCCCTCTCCGACCGCTACATCACCTCCCGTTTCCTGCCCGACAAGGCCATCGACCTGGTCGACGAGGCCGCGTCCCGCCTCCGTATGGAGATCGACTCCTCCCCGGTGGAGATCGACGAGCTCCAGCGCGCCGTGGACCGGCTCAAAATGGAGGAGCTGGCGCTGCGGAACGAGACCGACGCCGGATCCGTCCAGCGGCTGGAGAAGCTGCGCAAGGACCTCGCCGACAAGGAGGAGGAGCTGCGCGGCCTGACCGCCCGCTGGGAGAAGGAGAAGCAGAGCCTCAACCGCGTCGGTGCGCTCAAGGAGCGGCTCGACGAGCTGCGCGGACAGGCGGAGCGCGCCCAGCGCGACGGCGACTTCGACAGCGCCTCCAAGCTGCTCTACGGCGAGATCCCGGGGGTGGAGCGGGAGCTGGAGGAAGCGGCCGCCGCCGAGGCCGAGCAGGAGGCGTCCAAGGAGTCCATGGTCAAGGAGGAGGTCGGGCCGGACGACATCGCGGATGTGGTCGGTGCCTGGACCGGTATCCCGGCCGGCCGCCTCCTGGAGGGCGAGACCCAGAAGCTGCTGCGCATGGAGGAGGAGCTCGGCAAGCGGCTGATCGGCCAGACCGAGGCCGTACGGTCGGTGTCGGACGCCGTACGCCGCACCCGCGCGGGTATCGCCGACCCGGACCGCCCCACCGGCTCGTTCCTCTTCCTCGGCCCGACCGGCGTCGGCAAGACCGAGCTGGCCAAGGCGCTCGCGGACTTCCTCTTCGACGACGAGCGGGCGATGGTCCGTATCGACATGTCGGAGTACAGCGAGAAGCACAGCGTCGCGCGGCTGGTCGGCGCGCCGCCCGGCTACGTCGGCTACGAGGAGGGCGGCCAGCTGACGGAGGCGGTCCGCCGCCGCCCGTACTCCGTCGTCCTGCTGGACGAGGTGGAGAAGGCCCACCACGAGGTCTTCGACATCCTGCTGCAGGTCCTCGACGACGGCCGGCTCACGGACGGCCAGGGCCGCACGGTCGACTTCCGCAACACCATCCTCATCCTGACCTCCAACCTCGGCTCCACCTTCCTGATGGACCCGCTGCTCAAGGAGGACCAGAAGCGGGAGAAGGTGCTGGAGACGGTCCGCGCGTCCTTCCGGCCCGAGTTCCTCAACCGGCTCGACGACGTGGTGGTCTTCCACCCGCTCGGTACGGACCAGCTGCAGCGGATCGCCCGCATCCAGCTCGACCATCTGCAGCGCCGCCTCGGCGACCGCCGGCTGACGCTGGACGTCACCGACCGCGCCCTGACCTGGCTCGCCTGGCTCGGCCAGGAACCGGTCGTCGACGCCCCCGCCCCGGACATGTCCTACGGCGCCCGGCCGCTGCGCCGCCTGGTCCAGACGGCCATCGGCGACCAGCTCGCCCGCGCCATCCTGGCGGGCGAGGTGCTGGAGGGCGACACCGTGCGGGTGGACGTGGACGGCGACCAGCTGTCGGTGGAGGCGGCCGGGCGGCCGGCGGGCTGACCGGCGGGGGCCGGGGGTCTGGTGTCGGGTGCCTGGGTCCGGGGCGTCCGGTGCCGTGACCGGGGCGCCTGAGGCCGGGGCGTCCGGGACGGCCGGCCGGCGGGGGCCGCGGCCCCGGGCCGGGCCGCGGCCCCGGGTACCCGTCCGGCCCGCCGATCGTTGCCCAGGGCGACGCCTTGCCCGCATCCGCTCCGTCCGGGTTGCCACGACGGGGCGGATGTGGGGGAGGATGGCAGGGACCATACGAAGGGAATTCCACGGTGAGCATCGACCCGTCCTCGATTCCGAATTTCGGGGGCCAGCCCGAACCCGAGCCGTCGGGGCCTGATGGTCCCGTCGTGCCAGACCAGGACCTGGTCAAGCAGCTCCTCGACCAGATGGAGCTGAAGTACGTAGTCGACGAGGAGGGTGACCTCGCCGCCCCGTGGGAGCAGTTCCGCACGTACTTCATGTTCCGGGGCGAGGAGGAGCAGCAGATCTTCTCCGTCCGCACGTTCTACGACCGTCCCCACGGCATCGATGAGAAGTCGAAGCTGCTGGAGGCGATCGACGACTGGAACCGCCGGACGCTGTGGCCCAAGGCCTACACCCACACCCATGACGACGGCACGGTCCGTCTGATCGGTGAAGCATCGATGCTGATCGGCACCGGTGTCTCGCTCGAACACTTTGTGTCGAGCACGGTCAGCTGGGTCCGCGCCTCCATCGAATTCGACAAGTGGATCGTCGAGCAGCTCGGCCTGGAGGCCGAGATCGAAGGCGACTCCGACAAGAAGCAGGGTGACGACGAGGCCTGAGCCCGTCCGTCCCACACCCACCCCGCTGCGCGGGCCCCGGAACTCATGTCTCCGGGGCCCGCGTCTGTTTGTGGCGGGGGCGCGGCCGATGGCGGTCGGCCGGGGCGGTAGGCACCGGGGCGCGGCGCGCACTCCCGCTCTGTAAGCGATTCCACGTCCGACTGACCTTGATCATGTTCTGTTGCGTGTGGAACCGTTCTTGTCACATTGCTCGTCCGTACATGCGGAGTTGAGCGGGCGCGGAGCCAAGGGGGAGGCCGGCGTTGTCCATCGAACTGCCTGGTGAAGTCGTCTGGATCATGGAGCTGATGGGCCTGGAATGGCCCGACATCGACGAGGACGAACTGCGGGCGTGGGCCGGCCACGTACGGGAATTCGGCCAGAACCTCGCGGAGGGGCACAGTGGGCTGGACTCCACGCTGAAAGGACTCGCGGACGCCTACGAGGGTGCCTCCTACGACGCACTGCTCAGCCGCTGGAATCAGGTATCCGGTGAGCACCATACGGCCCTGACCAATTGCTGCGAAGTCCTGGCCACGGCACTGGAGGTCGCGGCCACCGGTGTGGTCGTCGCCAAGGGTGTGGTCATCGCCCAACTGGTCATCACCGCGGTCGAGATGGCGGCCGCGGCAGCCGCCACCGTAGCCACGCTCGGCATCGCCGCGGCCGCCGAGGCGGCAGCCATCGAGATCGGCAGACGCATCATCAGAGAGGTCATCCAGGAAATCGAGGACGTCCTCATCGCCGAACTCGTCTCCATGGCGGTCGAGCCCTTCCAGGCCGAAATCGAAAAAGCCGTCTCCGGCCTTGTTTTCAAGGGCGTTGACGCTGCGCTGGGCGCTGCGGGGGGTGCCGCATGAGCAAGGGGTTCAAGGCGCACCCCGACCGCTTGGCGAAGGCGGCCAAGGAAGCTCACGGGCATGCGGAGAAGGTGGAGCACCACGGCAGCAATCTGGACTCCAAAACGCGCGGAAAACTGCTCGGCAAGGGCAGATTCGGGATGATTGTGCAGAAGGCGGTCCGCCCGATCATCGACTCCATGATCACGGACATGTCCAAGGCCATGGCCAGGGGGCACCGGTCGATCGGGCACGGGCTGGACATCACCAAGAAGAACATCGACGACGCCGAAGAGGCGATTCGCAAGGACCTGCGGCGTCACCAGGACGAGCGGGACGCGGTTCACCTGAAGCTCGGCCAGCGGGTGCTTGGCGAGGACGACCTGCGGGACAAGCACAGGAAACGCGTCGCGGAGCGCGTCGATGGCCTCCGCCGGGAGGGGCACGGTCCGCAGCGGCATCTCGATCCGACCGATGACATGCTGAAGGAACGACTGGGTAAGCCGACCGGGCCCGTGGACGCCAACGGCGATCCGCTCAAGGATGCCGACGGTAATCCCCGCTACCACTACCAAGACGGCTATGTGCAGACCAAGGAGAAGATCGACCCGGCGCATGGACCGAACGCCAAGGAGCGGTTGGGGGAAAATGCGTACATGGACGCGGAGGACATGAATCGCAAGCATAAGTGCGATTCCTTCTCCACTGCCTTCAACCGCGATCAGGACGAAGCGTTCATGCATGCCGACATCCATGGCCGTAGCAAGCTTGATCCCCATGACCAGGAGCGGCAGTACATTCGCTTTCAGCCCGAGGAGGCTTGGGGGCCCGGGGGAGATCATCACGAGCGTTTTCGCGGTTTCTATGTCGACCCGGAGAGCCCGGTGGACCAGGCGAGCGGAAGCATTAACTACAAGCCGGTCGACTTTCGAGGATCCGGGCTCCTGGCGATCTATGATCCGGATGGCAACGGCGGACACAAGCTTGTGACAATGTATCCGGAGCCACAGAGGGACAGGAATACATGAGATACCGAGGAGAAGGTATTCCGCATTTTGCGACGGATACGGATATCTGTACATTCTTTGAAGTCGCACTCGGTGTCGAATGGATCGACGACATCGACAAGATGAAGGGGAAGGCGAAGCGAGACACGCCCTTCGCCCGGCATCTACACGAAGCATTGGAGTATCTTCTCCGAGAACACCCGGTCACCGCGGAGCAATGGGGCCAGCTGACCCACGTCTTCTTCTACGAAGACGACCGTCTGTACGCTTACCTGCAGGATCTCTACGACTACTTCTACGGCGACCGTAAGGAGCCGCCGGTGGCCCCGGACCCGGAGGCTCCGCCGCCGGAGAAGTACTGGACGTAACGGCGGCCCGGTGCGCCGCCGGGCCATACGAAGACGATCCCCCCCCGCGTGCCACCCACCTTCACGGACGGAGTCCCACCCCCATGTCGATCCGCGACGAGCTGCCGCCCCGTACCGGCCCGTGGGCGAGCCGTTTCGACACCGAGGAGGCCATGGTCCAAGCGGACGACGCCCTGCGTGAGGCGGCGCTGAAGCATCACGACCTCTCGCCGATTCTGCCGTTCGAGGCGGTTTACGGAGAGGGCGAGGAATGCGGGGGAAAGGCCACGGCAATCACGATCGATCCCAGGCAGCCGTACGGCCCCAGCGGTGAAGTGAACTACGTTTATGCGGACTTCTCGACGCGCGGTCTGCTGTACGGGGTGTACCGCCCGGTGCAGGATCTGGAGAGCGAGGATGGGCCGGAGAACGCGGCCGACCTGCGGAACACCACGCTCTACCCGTACCCGGGCGGCTACGAGGAAATCGACCCGGTTACCGCCCCACTGGCCGACCTGGGGCTGGACGTACCCGGCATCGACCGCCGCTTCGTGCATTTCTGTGCCGCAATTCTCGGCGTCGAAGCGGTCGACGATCTCGGCATGCTGCGGGAGACGTTTGACCTGGCCTGGCCCGACTATCAGGAAGGGATTCGCGCGGGCCTGATGCATCTGGTGACGAATGAGCCGCTGACGGTGGAGCAGTGGTTCGGGCTGACGTATGTGAAATTCCCCGACGGGCGGGAGCTGCGGGCCTATCTCGCGCAGGTCTACGCCTACCTCTTCGACGATTTCGAGGCCATGCCGGTCGCCCCTCAGTAGGAACGTGGTGGCTGCTTCTGCGGCGCACGCAAGGAGGCTGTCGGTGCCGGCTGCTCCGACGGTGCGCCGCAGAAGAGCGAGACACGGCCCGCGGCCAGGTCAGAGCTTCTGCAGCCGTTCCGCCGCCTCCCGGAGTACTGCCTCCTGCTTGCAGAAGGCGAAGCGGACGTAGGGGGCGCCCTGGGTCTTGTGGTCGTAGAAGACGGCGTTGGGGATGGCGACGACGCCTACGCGTTCGGGGAGGGCGCGGCAGAAGGCGAAGCCGTCGTCGTGGCCGAGGGGGCGGATGTCGGTGGTGATGAAGTAGGTGCCGGCGGGGCGGAAGACCTGGAAGCCGGCCGCGGTGAGCCCGGTGGCCAGGACGTCGCGCTTGGCGCGCAGGTCGTTGCGCAGTTCCGCGAAGTAGCTGTCGGGCAGGGCGAGTGCCTCGGCGACGGCGTACTGGAAGGGGCCCGCGGAGACATAGGTGAGGAACTGCTTGGCCGAGCGGACGGCGCCGACCAGCTCCGCGGGGGCGGTGACCCAGCCGACCTTCCAGCCGGTGAACGAGAAGGTCTTGCCGGCCGAGCCGATGGTGACGGTGCGCTCGCGCATCCCGGGGAACGAGGCGAGGGGGAGGTGCTCGCCCTCGAACACGAGGTGTTCGTAGACCTCGTCGGTGATGACGAGGAGGTTGTGCTCGCAGGCGAGGCGGGCGATCTCGGCGAGCTCCTCGCGGGACAGCACCGTGCCGGTGGGGTTGTGCGGGGTGTTGAGGAGGATCAGGCGGGTGCTGCCGGTGATGGCATCGCGCAGTTCGTCCAGGTCGAGGCGGTAGGTGCCGGACTCCGGGTCCGCGCGCAGGGTCACCGGGACGCGGCGGCCGCCCGCCAGCGCGATACCGGCGGCGTAGGAGTCGTAGTAGGGCTCCAGCGCGATGACCTCGTCGCCCGGCTCCAGCAGCGCCAGCAGAGAGGCCGCGAGGGCTTCGGTGGCGCCCGCGGTGATCAGGACCTCGGTGTCGGGGTCGTAGGAGAGTCCGAGGTGGCCGTAGAAGCGCTGCTGGTGGGCGGCGACGGCGGTGCGCAGTTCGGGGATGCCGGGGCCGGGCGGGTACTGATTGCCGCGGCCGTCGCGCAGGGCACGCACCGCCGCCTCCCTGACTTCTTCCGGCCCGTCGGCGTCGGGGAAGCCCTGGCCGAGGTTGATGGAGCCGGTCCGGACGGCGAGTGCCGACATTTCGGCGAAGATCGTGGTGCCGAATTCGGCGAGGCGGCGGTTGAGCAGCGGTCGGTCCATGGGCGCCATCCTCCGCCGAACCTCTGGACTTCCTCAACTGTGCTTTGAGACGCCGGGGCCGGGGCATCAGCCCCGCACAAAGGAATGAGACGGCCGTCGACGAGGACGGTCCACGGCACCGGACGGTGCCGGAGCGGCGCACAGGGCGCCGGACGGAGCGGGTGCCTCGCTTCGGGGGAACGAAAGGAGTGTGAGGCAAATGGGGATTGTGGTTTTCGTGGTGATCTGCGCGGGGGTGATCGGCCTGGTTGCCCTGGCCTCGCGGAGCGGGTCGGGCACGGGGCGCGGAGGGGGCTCCGGCGGTTCCGGTGGCGGCGGCTGGTGGGCCGGCGGTGACGGAGGTTCGGGCGGCGGATGCGGCGGCGGTTCCTCCTGTGGTGGCGGTTCTTCCTGTGGTGGCGGCGGTGGCGGAGGCGGCGGCTGCGGTGGCGGCGGAGGCGGCGGCAGCTGAGCCGACGGGCTGCTGAGCCGACGGTGCTCCGCGCCAACTCCATATGTGCGGATGGCTAGTTGCTTGTCGCATATGCGCCCGGAGGGTGCTGGTCGAAAGGCCAACACCCGCCGGGCGCTTGGTCGTTGAACAACTGAACTGCAAGGCCCCCGAGCGGATGGAAACCCGGAGAAGATGGGTAAAAGCGCTGTGGGCGACGGGGCTTTCATGATTCCCTCTCCCCAGAGAATCCCCCACGTTCTCCGACCCCACGTGGGCACGAGCCGGCAGGCAGTCGTACATCCCTGATCCTTTTCGGGCGGGCCGGCCCACCATTCCACTGCGTGCTTGCGGAGCCGACCCATGCTCACCTCTTTGACGACGGCGTACACCGATACCCGTGCCTCCGACCTGGCCTGGGCGCTGGGCAGGGAACCCCTGCCCGCCCTCGCCGTACTCGATCTCCAACTCCAGGACGCCCAGGTGCAGTTGAGGCTCCTCGGCGCCTCTCACCAGGTGCTCCTCGAGGAGGAGAACGGCACCTGCTCCGAAACGGTCGCCTGTATGCCGGGCAGCAGCACACCGCTGCCGCTCGGGGTGGCGAAGCGGCTGGGGGACTGGGAGTACGAATTCGCCGCCCATGTGGAGACCCTCTCGCGCGGCTCGTTCGCCGGCCGTGCGCAGGAGTTGCTCGCGCTGGTGGCCGAGCATCCGCACGGTCTCGCCGGTACGTTCCCCGGCTCGCCGCACGCCTTCACCGCGATGCTGGCGCAGCGTCAGCAGGGGCAGGTGCGCTGGCGGACCTGGCACGCGTATCCGCAGGAGGGCCGCCTGGTGGCCACCCGTACCCGGGTGGGCGTACGGGCGAGGGCCGCGGCGGTCTAGCGGGGGCCGGACGATAGTGACCGGTCCGGTCGACTGGAGGGCGCTGGGGAGTGCGTGGTGCGAGGGGCGCGCAGGCTGTGCGCCGGGGGCGTGGAGTTTCAGGAGGGCGCGGATGGCGGGGAGTGCGCGGCCTGTACGACGCGGTGTGCCCTCGCGCCCCACGCTTCGTCAACGCTCCGCTTGAGGGGTGTAGCCCGTGAGGTGTACTCGTGTGGGTGACGGAGCGCCACAGAATCGTCACGTAGCGTTCACTTTATGATCGACCCGCCAGAGTCCGCTCCCACCGGCACTCCCAGCCCGCCGGAAGCCATGACACCGGCGCGACTGCCCGTGCCGGCCGGACCCGGCCGGCTGCTCGTCCTCGCCGTCGTCTTCGTCTGCGCCGCCTGCGGTCTGGTCTACGAACTCGAACTGGTCGCCCTGGCCACGTACTTGGTGGGCGACTCCGTCACCCAGGCGTCGGTCGTGCTGTCCGTCATGGTCTTCGCGATGGGTGTCGGCGCGCTGCTCGCCAAGCGGCTGCGCTGCCGGGCGGCGGTCGGCTTCGGCGCCGTGGAGGCCGGCCTCGCGCTGGTCGGCGGCAGCTCCGCGATGGCGCTCTACGCCTGCTACGCGTGGTTCGGCCAGTCCCGCTCCGCGCTCGTCGGCTTCTCCCTGGCCATCGGCATCCTGATCGGCGCCGAGGTGCCGCTGCTGATGACGCTGATCCAGCGGGTGCGCCGGCAGGACGCGGGCGGCGCGGTCGCCGATCTCTTCGCCGCGGACTACGTCGGCGCGCTGGTCGGCGGTCTGGCCTTTCCCTTTCTGCTGCTGCCCGGCTTCGGCCAGCTGACCGGCGCACTGCTCACCGGTGCGGTCAATGTGGTGGCCGGCGCCGTGCTGGTGCTGTGGCTGTTCCGCCGCGACCTCAGTGCCCGCGCCCGCTGGGTGCTCTTCGGCGTCAACGCCCTGGTCCTCGCGCTGCTCGCCGCGGGCGTGCTGCTGGCCACGCCGTTCGAACGGGCCGCCCGGCAGGCGGTGTACGGCTCATCGGCGCGGGTCGCGGTGCAGACCGGCGTCCAGGAAGTGGTGATGACCGGTGGGACGGGGGCCGGAGTCGGTGCGGGGCGGGGGAGGAAAGGTTCCGGCGGACCGCTGGCGCTGTATCTCGACGGCCGGCTCCGCGTCAGCGCGGAGACCGAGTTCCGCTACCACGAAGCGCTGGTGCACCCGGCGATGGCGGGCGGCCCGCACGGCCGGGTGCTGGTGCTCGGCGGCGGCGACGGCCTCGCGGTGCGCGAGATCCTCCGCTACCGCTCGGTCCGCTCGGTGACCGTCGTCGAACTCGACCCCGGCGTCCTGCAGTTGGCGCGCACCGACCCCGGACTCGCGCGCCTCAACCGGCACTCGCTCGCCGATCCCCGGGTGCGGGTGGTGACCGCCGACGCCTTCGAGTGGCTGCGGCAGCGGGGCACGGGCGGCCCCGGACGGCGGGCGGCGCCGTACGACGTCATCGTCTCCGATCTTCCCGACCCCGGGATCACCGCGAGCACCAAGCTCTATTCGCAGGAGTTCTACGGCCTCGCGGCGCGGTTGCTGGCCCGCGACGGGCGGCTGGTGGTGCACGCCGGGCCGCCGGTCGAGCGCTCGCGTCTGTACTGGACGGTGGAGTCGACGGTCCGGTCGGTGGGCCTGGCGACGGTTCCGTACCGGCTGTCCGGCCGGCCCGCGGCCTTCTCCGGCGGCCCGGACCGCTCGGCGGGCGCCGTCCCGCCGGTGGACGCCAAGGTGCCGGCCGCCGCGCCCTCGGCCGGGAACCGGTACTGGGGCTTCGTGCTGGCCGCGCGGCACCGGCCGTCGTTCGGTCTGGCGCCCGACGCACCCCCACTGGCCGGTCTCAGCGCCGCTGAGCTGCTGGCCGGGCGGCGGGCGGAGACCCACGACCGGCGGGCCGGGCTGCCGGCGTCGACGCTGATGCATCCGCGGTATCTGGACTGAGCCGGGCACGACGGAACGCGGTGACGGCGGGCGCGGACCACGCCGGACAACGGCCGGGGCCGCGCGGGTGCGGGGTGTGCGGCGGGCAGCGGTGTGTGGCGGGTTCCGGCCCGGTGTCAGAAAGTTCCGCGTGGGCGGGCACGGGTCCGCGGGCGCTGGGTAGGCTCCCATGTCATGGAGCATGAGGTGTACGTTCCGTTTCCCGTCGGGACCGTGCGGCAGGCGCTCACCGAGCCGGAGCGGGTGGCGCGCTGTGTCCCAGGAGTCCAGCTCGACGCCGATGCCGCCCCCCACTGTCCGGAGGGCCGGCTGCGACTGCGTATCGGAAGCTCCACCATCACCTATCGCGGCACGCTGACGGTCAGCGCCGCCGCGGACGAGGTGCCTGGTGACGATGGTGCGGGCGCCGCGGTGACCGTCGAGGCCAAGGGCACCGAGGCGCGGGGCGACGGGACGGTTGCGCTGACTCTGGCCGTACGGCTCTCCCCCGCCACCGAGCCCGGTCCCGGGACGATGCTGAGCTGCTCCGGCACGGTCCACCGCGACGGCCGGCTCGCCGACGCCAGCGATCAGTCCGCCGCCACTGTGGGCCGCCGGCTGCTGGACCGCTTCGCGGAGAACCTGGCAGGGGATCTGCAGCGGCGGCCGGTGGCCGACGACGGCGGACCGGCCGATGACGCCGAGGAGACGGCCGGGTCCGGGGTGTTCGACACCGAGGTGCCGCCCCCGTCCCTCGACCCGGACGCCGACGAGACGACGGACCCCGGTGCGGCGGCCGAGGCCGGCGAGGACGCCGCCGCGGGCGATTCCGCGGACACCTTCCCTTCGGTGCACCCCGAGCACGGCTACGGCGACGAGGCGGACCGGCTCGCCCCCGCCGAGGCCGCGCACGCCCGCCGCACGATGATCGGGCGCAGCGCGGAAGAGGTCGATCACGCCCCGCCGCGCGGCCGGTACGCGCCGGTGCCCGCACCCGAGTCGAACGGCACCTCCGTGACCCTGCGCTGGGCGGCGCCCGCGGCCGCGGTGGTGCTGGCGTCCGCGGTGGTCGTCGGCCGGGTACTGCGCCGGCGCCGCTGACCCGGGCCCGCGGCCCGTGGCGGACGCGCTCCGTGGCGTCCCGCGAGGGGCGCGGTGCGTCGCTGGGGCCGCGAGCGAGTGCAGTGCGCCGGACGCCGCGGCCTCTCCGGCCCTGATCCGCCGGACACCCTAGGCTCGGTTCCGTGAGCACCGACAACACCACGCAGCGCGCGGCGCGGACGCCGGAGGGCGTGCGACTGGCCGCCGGCGACACCGAACTGACCGTCCGGCCGGACCAAGGCTGCCGGATCGCGAGCCTCCGCGTCGGCGGTACGGAGCTGCTGCGGCAGGGCAGCAGCTATGGCTGTTTCCCGATGGTTCCGTGGTGCGGACGGCTCGCCCACGGGCAGTTCCGCAATGGCGGCGAACTCCACCAGATGCCGATCGACGCCGCGCCGCACGCCATCCACGGCACCGGCCGCGACCTGAGCTGGCGCACGGTGCGGACGAGCGCCACGGAGGGGGTCTTCACCTACGACCTCGCAGATCCGGCGGCGCCCTGGCCGTACCCGGGGCGGGTCACCCAGCTCGTCGAACTCGCCGACGACGGCGGCTCGCTCACCCTCACCATGGGCGTCGAGGCGACCGCCGACTCCTTCCCCGGGCAGGCCGGCTGGCACCCCTGGTTCCTGCGGAACCTGGGGGAGGGCGGCGCGGACGTCTACCTCGACTTCGCGCCCGAGTGGCAGGAGGAGCGGGGCGCGGACCACCTCCCGACCGGCCGTCGGATCCCGCAGAAGCCGGGACCCTGGGACGACTGCTTCGGGATGCCGCGGGGCGTGGAGGCCACGCTCACCTGGCCGGGCCGCCTGGAGCTGAAGATCACCAGCCGCGCCGAATGGGCCGTGGTCTACGACGAGCAGGAGGCCGCGGTCTGCGTCGAGCCCCAGACCGGCCCGCCGGACGGTCTCAACACCCTGCCGCGCCTGGTCACCCCGATCGACCCGCTGGAGATCTCCATGACCTGGAGCTGGCGGAGCCTCGCGCGAGGCACCGCATAAGCTCGTGCGCATGAGTGACGACGTGCGCGGCGAGCTGCTGCAGCAGATCAAGGACAAGGCCGTGGTGCACGGCAAGGTGACGCTTTCTTCCGGCAAGGAGGCCGACTACTACATCGACCTGCGCCGGATCACCCTGGACGGCGAGGCCGCGCCGCTGGTCGGTCAGCTGATGCTGGACATCACCGCCGACCTGGACTACGAGGCGGTCGGCGGGCTGACGCTCGGTGCCGACCCGGTCGCGACCTCGATGCTGCACGCCTCCGCGGCGCGCGGCGGCCGGCTGGACTCCTTCGTCGTCCGCAAGGCGCAGAAGGCGCACGGGATGCAGCGCCGTATCGAGGGCCCGGACATCACGGGCCGCCGGGTCCTGATCGTCGAGGACACCTCCACCACCGGTGGCTCGCCGCTGACCGCCGTCGAGGCGGCGCGTGAGGCGGGCGCCGAGGTCGTTGCGGTGGCAACGATCGTCGACCGTGGTGCCGCCTCGGCCATCGCCGAGGCCGGACTGCCCTATATCACGGGCTACCAGCTGGGTGACCTCGGCCTGGGCTGAGGCCGGCGCCACGGTCGCGCCGGATCGGGGTAATCCGCGCTGACCTGCGACTTTGCCGAGGGGCGGCTGGTTTCACGTGAAACCGGCCGCCCACGGAGTGGGACGGCCGGACAGGCAATGTGGAGCGAGAGGCCTTGTCTGGGAAGATGTGCACGGCGAAGTCCTCGCCCCCTGGTCAGGGCCCAGTACGCACACCCGCACACACAAGGAGCGGACAGATGCCCATCGCAACCCCCGAGGTCTACAACGAGATGCTCGACCGGGCGAAGGCAGGGAAGTTCGCCTACCCGGCCATCAACGTCACGTCGACGCAGACGCTGCACGCCGCACTGCGTGGCTTCGCCGAGGCCGAGAGCGACGGCATCATCCAGATCTCCACCGGTGGTGCGGAGTTCCTGGGCGGCCAGTACAACAAGGACATGGTGACCGGCGCGGTGGCGCTCGCCGAGTTCGCGCACGTCGTCGCCGAGAAGTACGACATCACGGTCGCGCTGCACACCGACCACTGCCCCAAGGACAAGCTGGACGGCTACGTACGTCCGCTGCTGGACATCTCCGCTGAGCGCGTCGCCAAGGGCCAGAACCCGCTGTTCCAGTCCCACATGTGGGACGGTTCGGCCGAGACCCTGGCCGACAACCTGGCCCTCGGCCAGGAGCTGCTCGCCAAGGCCGCCGCCGCCAAGATCATCCTTGAGGTCGAGATCACCCCGACCGGTGGCGAGGAGGACGGCGTCACCCACGAGATCAACGACGAGCTCTACACCACGGTCGATGACGCGCTGCGCACCGCCGAGGCGCTGGGCCTGGGCGAGAAGGGCCGCTACCTGCTCGCCGCCTCCTTCGGCAATGTCCACGGCGTCTACAAGCCGGGCAATGTCGTGCTCCGTCCCGAGCTGCTCAAGGACCTCCAGGAGGGCGTGGGCGCCAAGTACGGCAAGGTCGCCCCGTTCGACTTCGTCTTCCACGGCGGCTCCGGCTCCACCGAGCAGGAGATTGCCACCGCGCTGGAGAACGGCGTGGTCAAGATGAACCTGGACACCGACACCCAGTACGCCTTCACCCGCCCGGTCGCGGACCACATGTTCCGCAACTACGACGGTGTGCTGAAGGTCGATGGCGAGGTCGGCAACAAGAAGACCTACGACCCGCGCAGCTGGGGCAAGCTGGCCGAGGCCGGTATGGCCAAGCGGGTCACCGAGGCCTGCGCCAACCTGCGCTCCACCGGCACCAAGATCAAGTAACCGGCGGGCCGCACCGCCGGCCGCCGCGCACAAGGGCTCCGCATCCGTCCGGGATGCGGAGCCTTTCGTGTGCCGGCCCTGCCTCGCGGACGCAGGGCGGGCGCGCGGGCGCGGGGACGGGCATGCTCGCGGTATGAGCGAACCGAGTGCGCCCGGCGCGGTCCGGCTGGCCTCGGCACAGGGCCGGTGGGTGCTGCTGACGGCCGTGCTGGGGTCCGGGATGGCGCTGCTCGACGGCACGGTCGTCAATGTCGCCCTGCCCCGGATCGGCGAGGACCTCCACGCGGATCTGGCGGTCCTCCAGTGGACCGTCACCGCCTACCTGCTCACCCTCTCCTCGCTGATCCTGCTGGGCGGTGCGCTCGGTGACCGCTTCGGCCGGCGCCGGGTGTTCGTGATCGGCGTGGTGTGGTTCGCCGCGGCCTCGCTGCTGTGCGGGCTCGCACCGCAGGCCGGAGTGCTGATCGCGGCCCGTGCACTGCAGGGCGTCGGCGGGGCGCTGCTCACGCCCGGTTCACTGGCGCTGATCCAGGCCGTCCTCCACCCCGCCGACCGGGCACGCGGGGTCGGCGCCTGGTCGGGGCTCGGCGGGGTGGCCGCGGCGGTGGGCCCGTTCATCGGCGGCTGGCTGGTGGACGGCGCCGGCTGGCGCTGGGTCTTCTTCCTGAACGTGCCGCTGGCGGCGGTGTGCGTCCCGGTGGCGCTGCGGCACGTACCGGAGACCCGGGAGCGCGGGGCCCGCGCGCACCGCGGCTTCGACGTACGGGGCGCGGTGCTGGGGGCGCTGGCGCTGGCCGGGGTGACCTATGCGCTGATCGCCGCGCCGGACGGCGGCACCGGCCCCGGAGTGCTCCTCCCCGCGGTGGCCGGGGTACTGCTCGGGGTGCTCTTCGTCCAGGTCGAACGGCGACGGGCCGATCCGATGCTGCCGCCCGCCATCTTCCGTATCCGCCAGTTCTCCGCCATCAACGCGGTGACGGTCTGCGTCTACGCCGCCTTCAGCGGATTCTTCTTCCTGTCCGTGCTCCAGCTCCAGGTCGTGGTGGGCTACTCGGCCCTGCAGGCCGGTACCGCGCTGCTGCCCACCACCGTGCTGATGCTGCTGCTCTCCGCCCGCTCCGGAGAGCTGGGGCAGCGCATCGGCCCACGCATCCCGCTCACCGTGGGACCGCTGCTGTGTGCCGCGGGGCTGCTGCTGATGATGCGGGTGGGCCGGGGCGCGTCCTACTTCGCCGATGTGCTGCCCGCGCTGGTGGTGCTGGGCGCGGGGATGGTGACGCTGGTCGCGCCGCTCACCGCGACCGTGCTGGCGTCGGTGGACGTGGACCGGGCGGGCCTGGCCAGCGGCATCAACAATGCGGCGGCGCGGGCCGCTGGCCTGATGGCGGTGGCGGCGCTGCCCCTGCTCGCGGGCTTCGGCCCGGAGGCCTACCGCTCGGCGGACGCCTTCGGCGCGGCCTTCCTGCGCGCCATGCCGCTGTGCGCCGGCGTCCTGGTGGCCGGCGCACTGATCGCCTGGCTGACCGTACGGACCGACGCCCTACGCCCCGAACCGGGCGCCGAGGAGCCCTGCCACGCGAAGACGACCTTCCACTGTGGGGTGACCGCACCCCCACTGGACCCGGGCGAGACACGAGAAGACAACGCACCACACGAGGGCTGACGCAAGCCCCCACCAACCTCCAGAACTCCCCCCACGGGAGGGGACGGGCCGGAGGGGCAGGGTGTCCGGACGTAAAGCGAAGCAGTCCGGACACCCTGCCCCGGAGGCCCGTCACCGCACCCCAACAGCCCCGCGCAGCGGACCGGCTCGCCGCAGGCGCAATGGCGGGAGGGCCGCAGAGTGGGGCCGAGGCAAAGCGCAGCGGACCGGCCCGCCGCAGGCGCAATGGCGGGAGGGCCGCAGAGTGGGGCCGAGGCAAAGCGCAGCGGACCGGCCCGCCGCAGGCGCAACGGCAAACAACCCCCACGGCGGGAAAGCCGAAAACGTGGTGCGGGGCCACCCCGCAGGGCACTGGCAAACTGGAACCATGCCCATTCACGAAAACCTTCTCGGGGGACCGCCCCCGACCCATCTGCCCGACGATCCCGAGCCCCGCGAGCTGCTCGCCGCGGGCACGGCACCGTCCGATGTCGCCGCGAAGTACCCGACCTCGTCCCTGGCCTGGGCGCAGCTCGCGGACGACGCGTTCGAGGGGGGCCGGGTCGTCGAGTCGTACGCCTACGCCCGCACCGGCTACCACCGCGGCCTGGACGCGCTGCGCCGGGCCGGCTGGAAGGGCCACGGCCCGGTGCCGTTCGAGCACGAGCCCAACCGCGGCTTCCTCCGGGCGCTGCACGCCCTCGCCCGCGCCGCCCAGTCGATCGGCGAGCAGGACGAGTACGAGCGCTGCGCGACCTTCCTGCGGGACTCCTCGCCGACCGCGGCCGACACCCTCTCCTGACGGGCCGCCGCCGGTCCCCGTGGCGGGGCCGCCGGTGCTGCTGCCAGGGAGCTCCCAGGTCAACGGGCCGGCCGCGTGATCGCGGTCGGCCCTTGCGCGGTCGCTGTCCAGCACCGATGATTTCAGTGGGCCGGGCCATCCCGCGCCCGAGGGGACCGGGGCTCCCGAGCCGACGAGGAAGGGGCGGACCGCTACCCGGTAGTTCGCACCTGAGGAGTCCCTCATGTCGCAGCCGTCTCCCATCGATCCCCCGGACCGCGGATCGACCGCGCCCGCCGGGTGCCCGGTATCGGCCGGCACCGCCGAGTCCGACCCGCCCTTCGCCCCGGATCTGAGCATCGGCGCCAGCAGCACGACCCCGTACGAGGACTATGTCCAGGCGGGCGTCCTCACTCATCTGCAGCACCCGCTCTCCGAGGACCCCGGCGAGATGGTCTTCCTGGTCACCACCCAGGTCATGGAGCTGTGGTTCACCGTCATCGTCCATGAGTGGCGCACCGCCGCCGAGGCGCTGCGCCGCGACGACCTGCCGGTGGTCATGGAGGCGCTGCGCCGCTCCACCTACGAGCTGGAGGCGCTGAACGCCGCCTGGAAGCCGCTCGCCCGGCTGACCCCGGCGCAGTTCAACGCCTACCGCAGCGCGCTCGGCGAGGGCTCCGGTTTCCAGTCGGCGATGTACCGGCGGATGGAGTTCCTGCTCGGCGAGAAGTCCGCGTCCATGCTGGTGCCGCACCGTGGTGCGCCGCGGGAGCACGCCGAGCTGGAGAAGGCCCTCCAGGAGCCCAGCCTGTGGGACGAGGTACTGCGGATGCTCGCCCGGCGCGGCTGGGCGGTCCCCGAGGCCGTGCTGCGGCGGGACCCGGCGCAGCGTTACGAACCGGACCCGGCCGTCGAGGCCGTCTGGGCCGAGATCTACGCCGGTTCGCAGGACTCCGAGCTGGTCCGGCTCGGCGAGGTGCTGACCGATGTCGGTGAACTGATCCGCCGCTGGCGCAACGACCATCTGGTCGCGACCTGGCGGGCGATGGGAGCAAAGATGGGTACCGGTGGTTCCGCGGGCGTGGCCTGGCTGGAGAAGCGGGCACGCAAGAATGTCTTCCCCGAGCTGTGGACGGCGCGAAGCCATGTCTGAGACTCCCGAGTTCCCCGAGGCCACCGGCCGCACCGAGCCCGCCGGGGCCCGTGAACAGGCCGTGCGCGCCGCCGAGTTGGACGCCGCCGATGCGCTCGCCGCGATCCGCGACCGCTTCGTCCTCGACCCCGCGCCCGATCACGCGTCCGGCGACGCCGATGTCTATCTCGACGGCAACTCGCTGGGCGCGCTGCCCCGCGGGGTGTCCGACCGGATAGCCGATGTCATCACCCGCGAGTGGGGGCAGCTGCGCATCCGGTCCTGGAACGAATCCGGCTGGTGGACCGCGCCCGAGCGGATCGGCGACAAGATCGCCCCGCTGATCGGGGCGGGGCCCGGCCGGGTGGTGGTCGGCGACTCGACCAGCGTCAACCTCTTCAAGGCGCTGATCGGCGGCGTCCGTATGGCCGGCAAGGGCTGCACGGAGATCCTCGTCGATGCCACGACCTTCCCGACCGACGGCTATATCGCCCGCTCCGTGGCCCGGATGACCGGTCTCGCGGTGCGGCCGGTCGAGCCCGCGCGGATCGCCGACGAGGTCACCGAGCGGACCGCGCTGGCGCTGGTCAACCACGTCGACTACCGCACCGGCCGGCTCAACGACCTGCCCGGCATCACCCATGCGCTGCACTCCGCGGGCGCGCTCGCCGTCTGGGACCTGTGCCACAGCGCCGGCGCGCTGCCGGTCGGCCTCGACGCGCACCATGTCGACCTCGCCGTCGGCTGTACGTACAAGTACCTCAACGGCGGCCCGGGTTCGCCCGCGTACCTCTACATCCGCGAGAGCCTCCAGGAGCGGTTCGAATCGCCGCTGCCGGGCTGGAACTCGCACGCCGATCCGTTCGCGATGGACCCTTCGTACGTCCCGGCCGACGGCATTCTGCGCGGCCGGGTCGGCACCCCCGACATCCTGTCGCTGCTCGCCCTGGAGGCGGCGCTGGAGGCCTGGGACGGGGTGTCCATCGAGGAGGTCCGCACCAAGAGCCTCGCCCTGACGGACTTCTTCCTGGAGTGCGTGGCGGCCTATGTACCGCCGGGCAGTGTGCGCTCCCTCACCCCGTCCGAGCACCAGTGGCGCGGCAGCCAGGTGTCGCTGGCGTGTTCCCCCAAGCTGTCCGCCACGGACGGGCAGGGCGGCACCCCGCTCGCCGGTGAGGTGATGGACGAGCTGATCCGGCGCGGGGTGGTCGGCGACTTCCGTTATCCCGATGTGCTGCGCTTCGGCTTCACCCCGCTCTACACCTCCTTCGCGGACGCGGAGCGGGCGGCGCGGGTGCTCGGTGAGGTGCTGGGGGCGCTGCCCGAGGTGGAGTCGGGGGCGTCCGGGGCCGCCGGGTGAGTGTGGCGGACGAGGAGCCGGCGCTGCTGGGGCTCGCCCCGGTGGCGCCGGACCGGACGGTGGCGTACGGGCCGCATCCGGACCAGCTCGTCGATGTCTACGCGCCGCGGTCGGGCGAGGGCGGTCGGGCGGCGGTCCGCGGGCCGCTGGTCGTCCTGCTGCACGGCGGCTTCTGGCGGGCGGCCTACGACCGCCGCCATCTCTCTCCGCTCGCCGCCGAACTGGCCGGGCAGGGGATGCCGGTCGCGCTGGCCGAGTACCGCAGGGTCGGCGCGGGCGGCGGGGCGCCGCAGACCTTCGAGGACGTCACGGCGGCCATCGGCGCCGCCCACACGGCGCTGGCGCAGACCGTGGCGGACCCCGCCGTGGTCCTGGTCGGGCACTCGGCGGGCGGCCATCTCGCGCTGCTCGCGGCCGCCCGCCCCGGCACCCCGGTGACCCGCGTCCTCGTGGTCTCACCGGTCGCCGATCTCGCCCGCGCCCATGAGCTGGGTCTGAGCGACGGCGCGGTCGCCGAGCTGCTCGGCGCCGGGCCCGGTCTGCCGGACCGCCTTGCCGCGGCCGACCCGGCGCGCCATCCGCCGGCCGGCATCCCGGTCACGATCCTGCACGGCACCGACGACCCCGACGTCCCGGTGGAGCTCTCCCGCCGCTACGCCGCGCGGAGCCCCGGCACCACGGACCTGCGCGAGCTGCCCGGCGTGGGCCACTACGCCCCCGTCACCCCCGGCAGCCCCAGCTGTCACACACTTGTCGGTTGCCTGAGCTGACCTTGTAGTACTTGAGGCGGATCCCCGCAGATCCCCACTGGTGGGGACGCCCGGGGGTCCGCCGTTGCTTACCGTTGTCAGCGTGAACGAGACGACCCAGAAGCAGGACTCTTTGCACTCGGAGGCACGGATAGCCCATGGCGTGCTGCACCGGCTGCGCCAGGACCTGTTCGTCGACGCCTTCGCCTTCCGCCCGCTGCCCCCGCTGGAAGATGCCAAGATCTCCCGGTGGGTGCCGTGGCTGCCCGAGAGGCTGCGACGCTGGGCACGCTGGCTGCCGCATGTGACCGTCGGCTTCTTCTCGGCTTTTGTCCTCCTGGTGGACCTGGCCAGCTCCGGCCCCGGACCGCTGCACGGCATGGTGGCCGCCGGCTTCTCCCTGCTGCTCGCCGCGCCGCCGATGCTCACCCTCTTCCGCCCGGTGGGCGCCTACTGGCTGTCGTTGGCCGCGTTCGCCGTTGGGGCGTTCGCCGAGTCGACCTCCCCGTACGCCAACCTCTTCTCGAACGGCGCCTTCGCCACCCACGTCATGGTGATGGTCCTCGTGGTGCTGCGCACCCGGCCGCGGCTGGCCATGGAGATGTGGCTGGTCACCTTTGCCGTGGCGGCGGTCCTGACGGTGCTCACCGGCACGGACCCGGGTGATCCGGCGCCGGTGGCGGTCTTCTGCGGAGTGATTCTGATCTCCGCCGCCGCGGTCCGTGCCTGGCGCGAGGAGCGCCAACAGGTCGTCAGGACGCGGACCGTCACCGAGGAGGAGCGCACCCGGCGGACGCTCCTGGAGGAGCGGGCCCTGATCGCCCGCGAGCTGCACGATGTGGTGGCCCACCACATGTCCGTCATCGCCATCCAGGCCGAGGCGGCTCCCTACCGCGTCAAGGACACCCCGCCCGAGCTCGCCACGTCCTTCGCGACGATCCGGGAGAACGCCGTCGCCGCGCTCGCCGAGCTGCGCCGCATCCTCGGCGTGGTGCGCTCCGCCGACCCGGACACCTTCGCCGAGAGCGACCCGGAGGCCCCGCAGCCGACGCTCGGCCACCTCGACTCGCTGCTCGACAGCGTCCGCGGTGCCGGGCTGACCGTCGAGGCCGTGGTCACCGGTTCGCCCCGGCCGCTGCCGCAGGGCGTCGAGCTGTCCGCGTACCGGATCGTGCAGGAGGGGCTGAGCAACGCGCTGCGGCACTCGCCGGGCGCCGACGCCCGGGTGGAGATCTCCTATGTGCTGGGCGGGCTGGGCGTGCGGATCGTCAACGGTGCGCCCAGCCGGCTGGCCAAGCCGTCCCCGGGCGCGGGGCACGGAGTGCTGGGCATGCGGGAGCGGGTACAAATGCTGGGCGGCGAGATGACGGCCGACCACACCGAGGACGGCGGTTTCGAGGTCGCGGCGTTCATCCCGGTGGCGAACACGACGGGCAAGAACAAGGCTGGGGGAGCACGCGCATGATCCGGGTATTGATCGTCGACGATCAGGTGATGGTCCGGGAGGGCTTCTCCGTCCTGCTCAACGCCATGCCGGACATCGAGGTCGTCGGGGAGGCGGTCGACGGCCGCGAGGCGGTGCGCAAGGTCGCCGTCCTCAAGCCCGATGTCGTCCTGATGGACATCCGGATGCCGGAGATGAACGGCCTGGAGGCGACCCGCGAGATCGTGGCCGCCGACGAGGGCGCCAAGGTCCTGGTGCTGACCACCTTCGATCTGGACGAGTACGTCTACCAGGCGCTGCGCTCGGGGGCCAGCGGCTTCCTCCTCAAGGACGCCTCGGCCGGCCAGCTCGCCGACGGCGTCCGCATCGTCGCCTCCGGCGAGGCGCTGCTCGCCCCCACCGTCACCAAGCGCCTGATCTCCGAGTTCTCCCGCCTCGGCACCCCCCGCGCCCCCGCCCAGGAGCGCATCGCCGACCTCACCGAGCGCGAGACCGAAGTCCTGGTGCTGGTCGCCCAGGGCCTGTCGAACGGGGAGATCGCCGAGCATCTCGTGGTCGCCGAGTCCACGGTGAAGACGCATGTCAGCCGCATCCTGGTGAAGCTGGGGCTGCGCGACCGCACCCAGGCCGCGGTGTTCGCGTACGAGGCGCGGCTGGTGACGCCGGGGGGCTGAGGGCCTCGGGCGGAACGCGCGAGGACCGCCGGCGGACGAGTCCGGCCGGCGGCCCGGCACGCGCCCTTACGGCTGCGGGACCTCCCGCAGCAGCTTCGAGCTCCAGGGGCACCAGATCAGGCCGGGCAGGAACGGCCCGCCGGCCTCGTCCAGATGCTCTTCGACATAGGGCGTGGTGGCGTCACAGACCTCGATGGCGAAGTCGAAGAAGTCGATCGTCTCCGGGCGGAGGTGGAAGCTCCAGCGCCAGTTGTACGGGGCGGGGCGCTTGTCGATCCGGCCGATGACATGGGGCTCCGAGCTGGTCGCACCGCTCAGCAGATCCCGGGCGTGCTGGATCTTGCGCGGGTCGGTGAGCTTGATGACGAATTCCTCGCGGGTGACATCGGTCATCACGAAGTAGGCCGCCGAGTCGACCCGGTGGGGCTGTGCGGCGTCGCTCGCCTGCTTCCCCTGGGCCGGTCCGGCCGCCGTGACGGCGAGCAGTGCCGCCGCCGCGAGAATGCCGATCTTGGTGGTGATGCGTCGCATGAACCCCTCCGGTGCCGCGGGTCGTGGTCACGACCGTGCCCACGGAAAGTAACGGGTTGGTCACCAAGTGCTCCAGGGTTACTGCGAGTTAACACACCGCCAGGTGAAATGGCGAACAGTGACTGGCGGTTGGCCACGTCGTGTGCTGTATCCACATGCTGTGGACAGCCGGGCGCCCACTCACCACCGCGTACGGAAGTGCGCCGCCGGAGTCCGCTACAGCTCCGACGGCGCACGTCTTCGGGGACGGCCGGCCGTGGGGCGACGGGCCGCCGGGGGATCAGCCGATGTCGCGCCGGCGCACCCCCACCAGGCCCAGGAGGGCGAAGAGGGCGGAGAGCGCCGGCAGCCAGACGAACGGGGCGGCGGTGGCGTCGGCGCCGGGGAGCTTGGGGAGATGGTGTACGGGGAGAGATTCATCGCCCACGCAGGGAACTTGAGGGAGGGGCCGAGCCAGCCGATGGCCAGGCAGCCGCCGACGAGCGCCCAGACGGCGGGGGTGGCCTTCGGGAACAGCCCGAAGACGAGGACCGCCAGACCGGTGAGCGTCCAGACCGCCGGGACCTGGGAGAGCGCCGCGGCCAGTACCGGGCCCAGTTGGCCGCCGGGGTCGCGACCGAGAGGCCGTGGGCCAGGCCCAGGGCCGGCACCCAGGCCGGGATCATCAACCGGTCGCGGCGCAGCGCAAGGCGCAACAGGGTGCCGGTGCCCGCCAGATGACGGGGGCGTGCGGCGCGGGCGGGACGGGCCGCGAGGGGTCCTTGCCCAGGAGCCGGGCCGTGCCGCCGTCGGCGCGCAGCAGGCCGAGCAGTACCCGGATCGTCGTGGACTTGCCGGCGCCGTTGGGTCCGAGGAAGCCGTGTACCTCACCGGCCGCCACCTGCAGATCGAGGCCGTCCAGCGCATGGGTGCGGCCGAAGGACTTGTGGAGACCGTCGACCCGGATCGCGGGGGCGGTGGAGATTGCCTTGGTCATGATTTTGAAGCTACGCTAGATTCACAAATTTGTGAAGTTAAGAAACCGTATAAACTTGGGGTGGGTGGCTCTGAACAGGGGAGATGATGCGGATATGAGCGAGCAGGCACAGCAGAGTGCGGACCGGACGGACGACACCCGCCAGTACGGCGGCGACACCACGCGTGATGACGAAGCGGTCTCGCAGTTCGTCGAGCGGTTCGCCTCCCAGCTGGTCGACGCCGGTATGCAGCGGATGTCCGCCCGGGTCTTCGCCTGTCTGCTGGCCTCCGACTCCGGCGTGCTGACGTCCGCCGAACTCGGCGAGCGCCTCCAGGTCAGCCCGGCCGCCGTCTCCGGCGCGATCCGCTATCTCTCCCAGGTCGACATGGTCAGCCGGGAACGTGAGCCCGGCTCCCGCCGCGACCGCTACCGCGTGCACAGCGACCAGTGGTACGAGGCGATGACCCGCCGGGACAACATGCTCACCCGCTGGGAGAGCACCCTGCGCGAGGGCGTCGCCGGCCTGGGCGAGACCACCCCCGCCGGCCGCCGGCTCGGCGAGACCCTCGCCTTCTTCGAGTTCATGCAGAAGGAACTCGCCGGGATGCTGGAGCGCTGGCGCACCTACCGCGACGACCTGCGCACCGACTACGAACGCTAGACGGGCACCCCGGGGGCGCCGCTCACCCGTTCCGCGGCAGCTGGAGCCGCCATGCCGCCGGCTGCACGGTCCACGTACGGGTCCTGACCGGCCCGCCGACCACCGCATCCGCCCGGTAGTGGAAGTCCGCGCCGGACACCGTCACCGCCCGCGCCCGGGTCCGCACCGGCCGCGCCCCGCCCGGCCAGTGCACCACGACCTCGGCCAGCTCACGGCCGTCACCGGCACCGCCCCCCGGCCGCGGCCCGTCCGCCCCGGTCTGCCCGCCGGGCACCACCGACACCCCGCGCACCGGCCGGTCCAGATCCGCCAGCAGCACTCCGTCCGCCTCGATCCGCAGCCGCTGCCCCGGCACCCGGGCCCGCCGTGCGCCAAGGCCGGCCGCCGGCGCGGCCAGCAGCGCCAGCGCCGTACGGGCGGTCCGCGCGGCCGGCTTCCACCACGGCCGGGGCCCGTCGAGGCCGTCCGGCGGGCCGCCCCGTCCGCCCAGGGCGTCGGCCGGTCCGACGGGGGCCGGCGGCGGGGCCGTCCCCGGCACATACGCCCCGTGCACCGGCCGGGTCGCCTCGCTCCCGCAGGGGATGCGCAGGCCGCCCAGCACGATGCCGTCGCTGTCGTCCGTGAGCAGATCCATCGGCCGCTCCCCGCCGTCCAGGACGGCCCGCGCGGCGGCCACCGTGTCCGTGGGGACGCCCAGTGCGCGGCTCAGCGCGACGGCGGCCGGGGCGCCGACCGGGACCATCGACAGCGGCACCGCGGCCAGCTCGCGCTCCTTGTGCAGCAGGCCCACCACCCGCAGCAGCGTCCGGTCGTCACCGATCACCACCGGGCGCCGGTGGCCGCGGCGGGCGAGCATCCGCGCGAATTCCTCCGGACCCTCCGGAAGACAGATTTTCGCGCCCGCGCCCGCGCACAGGACATCCTTCGCGATCCGCACGGACTCGCCGTCCGTACTGCGGGCGACCGGGTCGATGACCACGAGCAGGGGGTACCCCCGAACGGAGTCCACGGGAGAGTGCCCAGAAGGCTGCGCCGACACCTCGGTCCTTCCTCAGGTAGCATCTCGGTGCAAGAGCCCCTTGCGCTATTGCGCCAGGGGCTTCGTCTATTCCGGGGCACCGGTCCGACGGCTCTAGCGATGACGTACGCGTGAAAAGGCACGCCGACGCCATCCACGCACGTTGGACATGCCCCGCCCGGAAGGGGTGTACGCCTGTGCCCGCACTTGTGCTGCTCGGTGCTCAGTGGGGTGATGAGGGCAAGGGAAAGGCCACCGACCTGCTCGGTGGATCCGTGGACTATGTGGTGCGCTACCAGGGCGGCAACAACGCCGGCCACACGGTCGTCGTCGGCGACCAGAAGTACGCACTGCACCTTCTCCCTTCCGGAATCCTCTCGCCGGGGTGCACCCCGGTCATCGGCAACGGCGTCGTCGTGGACCCGGCGGTCCTGCTCTCCGAGCTGAGCGGACTCAACGAGCGCGGCGTCGACACGTCCAAGCTGCTGCTCAGTGGTAACGCGCATCTGATCACGCCGTACAACATCACTGTCGACAAGGTGACGGAACGGTTCCTCGGCAAGCGGAAGATCGGTACCACGGGCCGCGGCATCGGCCCGACCTACGCCGACAAGATCAACCGCGTCGGCATCCGCGTCCAGGACCTCTACGACGAGTCGATCCTTGAGCAGAAGGTCGAGGCGGCTCTCGACGTCAAGAACCAGCTGCTCACCAAGCTCTACAACCGCCGCGCCATCGAGGCCGGCCAGGTCGTCGAGGAGCTGCTGGGCTACGCCGACAAGATCAAGGGCTATGTCGCCGACACCACCCTGATCCTCAACAAGGCGCTCGACGACGACAAGGTGGTCCTCTTCGAGGGCGGCCAGGGCACGCTGCTGGACATCGATCACGGCACGTACCCCTTCGTCACGTCCTCGAACCCGACCGCGGGCGGCGCCTGCACGGGTGCGGGCGTCGGTCCCACGAAGATCAGCCGCGTCATCGGCATCCTCAAGGCCTATACGACGCGCGTCGGCGCCGGTCCGTTCCCGACCGAGCTCTTCGACGAGGACGGCGAGGCGCTGCGCCGCATCGGCGGCGAGCGCGGCGTGACCACCGGCCGGGACCGCCGCTGCGGCTGGTTCGACGCGGTCATTGCCCGCTACGCCACCCGCGTCAACGGCCTGACCGACTTCTTCCTCACCAAGCTCGATGTGCTCACCGGCTGGGAGCAGATCCCGGTCTGTGTCGCCTACGAGATCGACGGCAAGCGCGTGGAAGAGCTGCCGTACTCGCAGACCGACTTCCACCACGCCAAGCCGGTCTACGAGATGCTCCCCGGCTGGTCCGAGGACATCACCAAGGCGAAGTCGTTCTCCGACCTGCCGAAGAACGCCCAGGCGTACGTCAAGGCGCTGGAGGAGATGTCCGGCGCCCCGATCTCCGCGATCGGCGTCGGCCCCGGCCGCGATGAGACGATCGAGATCAACTCGTTCCTGTCCTAGGGACACCGCCGGGGGACCTGGGCGGTCCCCCGGTGCAGCGCAGCAGGCAGCCGCGCGGCTACTTCACCCTGGAGTAGCCGCGCGGCTGTTTGTCGTCGCCCAGGAACTCGCGGTGCAGGGTGCCGTCGCCGGCCAGGCTGAGCACGGAGGTGCTGCTCGGTGTGCAGCCGGGCGCGGCCCGGTCGACGACCGACGGGCCGACGGTCAGCTTGCCGCCCTCCGCCGCGTAGAGGTCGGCGTGCGCCGTGCAGCGGCCGGCGCGGCCCACGACGACGGTGCTGAGGACCGTGCTGCCCGCCGGGGCCTGTTTGACGGTCAGCTGCTGGCTGCCGTAGCCGTCGTCGTTCGGCCGCCGCCAGGTGCCGAGGAAGCCGGACGGGACGGTGCCGTCGGCCGGGGCGACGCGGTGCAGCGTCGCGGTGCGTCCGGCCGCGGCCCAGGTCAGGGTGTCGGCGCCGCCCTCCTCCAGGGTGTGCTCGCCCAGCGCGGAGCAGCGGCCGGCCGGGACGGACCGGACGACCTTGGTGTCCAGCCGCAGTGCCGGGTGCCCGTCCTGCCGGGTGACGGACACCAGCTTGCCGTCGCTGCGGCATTCGTAGGTCGCGCCCAGGCTGGTGCTGTTCGCGACCACCTCGCCGACCGTGCCGTGGGTGATCACGAACCGCCGCTGCTGCCCGGTCGGCGTCCCGTCCCGCAGCACCGGGCCCGACCAGGTGCCGACATAGCGGGCCGGGATGTCGGACGCGCTGTCGTCGGCGTCCGCCCCGCTGCTCAGCAGCGGGACCGCGCCGGCTGCCGTGGCGGCCGCGACGACGGCCGTGGCGACGAGGGGGAGCCATCGACGGCGGCGGCGTCGCTCCGCCGCGGTGGGCGGCGGGGGCGGTGCTGGACTGGGCAGGGTTTTGGTGGTCAGCACCGTCGGCGGCTGGCCGCCGGGCGGGGTGTCGGTGTCCAGGAGGAGCACGGCGTGCTGCCCCAGGCGGGCGATCAGCTCGGCCGGCAGCCAGGGCGGGGCCGACGGGCCGCCGCCGGGCACCGGCCCGAGACGCTCGGCGAGCTCCTCGGGGGTGGGTCGCGCCGCCGGGTCCTTGGCCAGGCAGTCCAGGATCAGCGCGCGGATCCCGTCCGGCACCGCGGCCACGTCCGGCTCCTCCTGCGCGATCTTGAACATCACCGCATGGACACCCGAAGCGGGATTGCCGAACGGCTGCCGCCCGGTCGCCGCGTACGCCAGCACCGAGCCCACACAGAAGACATCGCTGGCCGGGGCGACGCGCTGCCCCGTGACCTGCTCGGGCGACATGAAACTGGGCGAGCCGAGCACTGTGCCGGCCCGGGTCTGGGTCTGCTCCCCGACCGCGTCCAGGGCCCGCGCGATCCCGAAGTCGATGACCCGCGGCCCGTCGATGGTGAGCAGCACATTGGACGGTTTGAGATCGCGGTGCACCAGACCGACCCCGTGGATGTCGCGCAGCGCGCAGGACAGTCCGTACGCCAGCCGCCGCAGCGAATCCTCCGGCAGCGGGCCGTAGCTGCCGGAGCGGCTGTACGACCCGACGACCTCGCTCAGTGTGGGACCCGCGATATAGCCGGTGGCGACCCAGGGGACCGCGGCCTCGGTGTCGGCGTCCAGCACCGGCGCGGTCCAGCGCCCGCCGACCCGCCGCGCGGCCGCGACCTCGGCGCGGAAGCGGTCCCGGAACTCCTCCTCCGCGGCGAGTTCGGCCTTCACCAGCTTCACCGCGACGGTCCTGCCGCCCTCGGAACGGGCGAGGTAGACCCGCCCCATCCCGCCGCTGCCGAGACGGCTGAGCAGCCGGTAGTCCCCGATCCACTGCGGATCGTCGGCCGTCAGCCCCCGCAGGCCGTCCATCCGGGCACCCTCCCCCGTGTCGTTCCGTGCCTGAGGCGCGTGGCGGCAGCAGGCGTCCCCCGAGCCTAGGCGGCCCGGGATCGCGCTAGGGCCGACAGAGCGTCACGACGGGAGAACGATCGAGGGGTGACAGGGGAACGACGGCCATGTGACCAGGAGGAACGGTCGAACGGCCCACGCCGGGCCGCCGCCGGACGCTGCGTCACCCGGGCGCCCTTCACCCCTTCTTGTCAGCCGTCACCCCGTTTTGCGGTACGACAGGGCCTTGCCGTCGTCGGAGACGCGGCGCAGCGTGCCGCCCACCATCTCCAGGGTGCTCGACTCGCCGGGCCGGCAGCCGTCCGGTCCGGAGACCACCGTGGACGGGCCGAGGCGGACCGGGGGGCCCGCGCTGATCAGGGTGGCCGCGAACGCGCAGCGGTAGGACGCTCCGGTCGCCGTCATCGTCAGCACGGTGTCACCGGTCTCGCCCTGGATGAGCGTGAGGCGCCGGGCGTTGACGGCGGAGCCGTCGAGGGTCGTCTCCCATGTGCCCAGGAAGTCCGTCGGAATGCCCCCGTTCGCGGCGGACTGCCCCGATGCCCGGCCGTCCTTGCCGTGCGCGTCCTCCGCCCGTACACCGTCGCCGTCGCCGCCGAGCACGGCGTACACGGTGGCCGCACCGACCCCGGCCAGCACCAGCGCGAACGCGGCGAACCGGGCGGCACCGGCACCACGACGACGGCGCGACGCCGGGGCGGGCGCCGGGACAGCGGGGCCATGGTCTGCACGGGCGGTATGCGGCGGGTGCGACGCCGGACCGGGCGCGACGGGGCCCGGGGGCGGCGTCGCCGGGGTGCGGCCCGGTGCGGACGTGTGCGAGACGGCGGTGGGCAGCGCATGCACCCCGCCGGGTCCCTCCGGGGCGGGCGACGGGACCGCGGACGGTGCGCCGGCCCGGTCGCCACCCCGCGCGTTCTCCCCGTCCTGCGGGTCCTCCGCCTCCAGCAGCTCCACGGCATGCCGCCCCAGCCGGGCGATCAGCGCCCCCGGCAGCCAGGGCTCGTCGTCCGCGCCCGGCCCGCCCCCGGCCCCGCGCTCCGCCTGCGCCACCAACTCCGCGGGCGTGGGCCGCTGTTCCGGGTCCTTGGCCAGACATCCGGAGACCAGTTCGCGCAGCCCGTCGGGCAGTGCGGAGAGATCGGGCTCCTCCTGGGCGATGCGGAACATCAGGGCGTGCGCGATGCTGTCGGCCGTGCCGAACGGCTGCCGTCCGGTCGCCGCGTAGGCCAGTACGGACCCGAGGGAGAAGACATCGCAGGCCGGGGTCAGCGGCTCGCCGCGCACCTGTTCCGGTGACATGAAGCCCGGTGAGCCGACCGAATCGCCGGTACGCGTCACCCCGTTGCCGGTGACCGCTTCCAGCGCCCGCGCGATCCCGAAGTCGATGACCCGCGGCCCGTCGATGGTGAGCAGCACATTGGACGGCTTGAGGTCGCGGTGGATGATCCCGGCGGCATGGATCGCGCCCAGCGCACGGGCCAGTCCGGCGGCCAGGATCCGTACGCTCCGCTCGGGCAGCGGAGTGCCGCCGCCGACGACCCGCTGCAGGGAGGGGCCCGCGATATAGCCCGTGGCGACCCAGGGGGTCCCGGCCTCGGTGTCCGCGTCCAGTACGGGCGCCGTCCACTCCCCGCCGACCCGCTGCGCGGCCCGTACCTCCCGCCGGAAGCGGGCCCGGAACTCCTCCTCGCCGGCCAGCTCCGGGTGCACCAGCTTGACCGCGACCGTACGGCCGCGGTCCGAACGGGCCAGGAACACCCGTCCCATACCGCCCTGGCCGAGCCGTCCGAGCAGACGGTAGTCCCCGATCCGCGCCGGATCCTGTGCGTCCAGCGGCCGCAGCCATCCGGCCCGTTCCGCGCGCCCCGGCCGTCCCTGCTGCCCAGCACGTATCGGCTGTTCCACGATCCCGTCGCCCTTTCCCCCGAAGCCGCCAGCGGGCGAGTGGACGCCGGCGCCTCCGCTCCCGGTGCTGCCCGCGGTCTCTCGTCCGCGGTGAGGATATCGAGCGCCCGCCGCGCCCCGGCAGGCCCGTCCGCCCCTTAGTCCTCCGCGGCCGGCGGGGCCTTCGGCGGACCGGCCAACTCGTCCAGCGCCGCCGACAGCTCCTCCAGCGCCGTCGTGACCCGTTGGAACCCCTCCGGCCCGCCGAGCTGTTCGCGCAGCCGGGCGGCGAACTCCGCATGGCCGGGGGTGATACGGGCGACAGCGGCCCGGCCCTCCTCGGTCGGGGCGAGGAGTTTGGCGCGTCGGTGCGCCGGATTCGGTCGGTATTCGGCGAGGCCGCGCGCAACAAGGAGGTCCGCGATGCGCTGCACGCTCTGGCGGGTGATGCCCATCGCCCGGGCGATACCGGCAACGGACAGCGGCTCGGGCAGCACGGCGCCCAGCACCTGCCACCAGGCGGCGGTCAGCCCGGCCGGATGGGCGAGGCCGTCCGCGACGGCGAGGAACTGCCCGTTGAGCCGGAAGACGGAGAGGGCGGTACGGCTGAGGAGCTCGGGGGGCCGGGGGCCTTCGGGCGCCGCGGGCTCGGAGGACCGGGGCCCGTCGCCCCGGGACGCGCTCATACGGACCCGCCCTCGGAGCCGGCCTCGGACCCGCCCTCCGACTCGGCCGCCCCCGCCGTCATCAGCACGGGGAAGGCATCGGCGTCGGAGTGCGCGAACAGGCGGTACCAGGCGTCCAGAATCCGCGGCTCCATGACGTCGAGTTCGGCGAAGATCTCCCGGGCGAAGGCCACCGGCGCGGTCGGCCCCGCGGTGATCAGACCGCGGGCGCGCACCGCATCGGCCTCGCGGTAATGGCCGCCGCCCCGGTAGCCGGGCTGCGCGGCGAGGTACGGGGCGGCGCCGCTGGTGTGCGGACGGTCGTCCAGCAGGCCTTCCCGGGCCAGCCCCGCGGTCGCGCCGCAGATCGCCGCGACCGGCACCCCGGCGGCCAGGAACTCCCGGGCCTTGGCCGCGAACGGCACCAACTCCTCGCCGGTGTCCCACAGTTCGGCGCCCGGGAGGATCAGCAGCGCACTGTCCTCGGGGCGCAGGGCGTCCAGCGCGAGACCGGGCACGATCCGCTGCCCGCCCATGCTCGTCACCGGCCGGCCGGTGGTGGCCGCGACGGTGACCACGTCGTAGGCGCCCCGCGCCGGGCGGAAGTAACTGCCGCTGCGGAGATGGCCGATGGCGTGGCCGTACTCCCAGTCGGCAAGCGTGTCGTAGGCGGCGAGGTGCACGGTGCGCGAGGTCATGAGAGCTCCTTGGCCGACAGCGGAAACCGGGTCCGCCGTTCCTTGTGTCTCTATGACAGCATCCTGTCCCATCGACAGCATGCTGTCAATGAATCCCACTCGCGAAGCTTCGCCTCAACAGGGGAAGCCTTCGCCTCAACAGGTCCGTACCGGCCCTCTGCGCAGCGGCACAGCGACCTCCGCCCGAAGCCCGCGATTCCGGACAGAGTGTCCGTGCGCCGTGCGTGGAGTCACACACACTGTCGGTACCGGGCGCCTGGCCGTGATCCCTAGGCTGAGGGCGTTCGCCGCGACCGTCCTCCGGCGGACCCGAGCGACCCGATCCGAGGTACTGACCGTGACCACGACGCCCTCCGCCTCCGCCGCCGACCCTGCTGCCGGCGAAAACAACAGCAGCGCGCAGCGCTACCAGGGAAGGGTGGTGGTGGGCGACGGGCGGGACGTGAAGGCCGCCGACCGCGCGCACGTCTTCCACTCCTGGTCCGCGCAGGGCCTGATCGACCCGCTGCCGATCGCCGGCGCCGAAGGGTCGTACTTCTGGGACTACGACGGCAACCACTACCTCGACTTCTCCTCGCAGCTGGTCAACACCAACATCGGCCACCAGCACCCCAAGGTCGTCGCGGCGATCCAGGAGCAGGCCGCGAAGCTGTGCACCATCGCACCCGGCTTCGCCGTGGACGTCCGGTCCGAGGCCGCCCGGCTGATCGCCGAGCGCACCCCCGGCGACCTCGACAAGATCTTCTTCACCAACGGCGGCGCGGAGGCCGTGGAGAACGCGGTCCGGATGGCCCGGCTGCACACCGGCCGCGCCAAGGTGCTGTCCGCCTACCGCTCGTACCACGGCGCCACCGCCGCTGCGATCAACCTGACCGGCGACCCCCGCCGCTGGCCCTCGGACACCGCCTCGGCCGGTGTCATCCACTTCTGGGGCCCGTTCCTCTACCGCTCGGCCTTCCACGCCGAGAACGAGCAGCAGGAGTGCGAGCGCGCCCTCGCGCACCTGGAGCAGACCATCGCCTTCGAGGGCCCGCAGTCGATCGCGGCGATCATCCTGGAGACCGTCCCGGGCACCGCCGGGATCATGGTCCCGCCGGCCGGCTACCTCGCCGGCGTCCGCGAGATCTGCGACCGCCACGGCATCGTCTTCATCCTCGACGAGGTCATGGCGGGCTTCGGCCGCACCGGCCACTGGTTCGCCGCCGACCACTTCGGCGTCACCCCCGACCTGCTGACCTTCGCCAAGGGCGTCAACTCCGGCTATGTCCCGCTCGGTGGCGTCGCGATCAGCGCCGAGATCGCCGCCACCTTCGACCAGCGCCCCTACCCGGGCGGTCTGACCTACTCCGGCCACCCGCTGGCCTGCGCCTCCGCCGTCGCGACCATGAACGCGATGACCGAGGAGCGGATCGTGGAGAACGCCGCCGACATCGGCGAGCGGGTCATCGGCCCCGCGCTGCGCGAGATCGCCGACCGCCACCCGTCCGTCGGCGAGGTCCGCGGCCTGGGCGTCTTCTGGGCCCTGGACCTGGTCAAGAACAAGGAGACCCGCGAGCCGCTGGTGCCGTACAACGCTTCCGGCGCCGCCAACGCTCCGATGGCCGAATTCGCGGCGGCCTGCAAGCGCGGCGGTCTGTGGCCGTTCGTGAACATGAACCGGACGCATGTCGTCCCGGCCTGCACGGTCACCGAGGCCGAGGCCAAGGAGGGCCTGGCCGCCCTTGACGAGGCCCTGACGGCGGCCGACGCCCACACCGTCTGAGTCCGGGGCCGGGTCCGCCCGGCGGCCGGAACCGCAGGTCACAGGCGTGCCGTACGGCATGCCCACGGCAACCTCGGGCAGCGGACCGGCCCGGCCCTCGCCTATCGTGGGCGGGGGCCGCTCCCACTTGCGCGGTCATGGACGTCTAAGGAGACGCACACGATGCCCGCCGGCGGAGACAGCTCAGTCATACGACGCAGCACCCTGCGCCAGCAGATCGCCGACGCCCTGCGCGACGAGGTCCTGGCCGGCCGGCTGCCGTCCGGCCACCCCTTCACCGTCAAGGAGATCGCCGAGCAGTACGGCGTCTCCGCAACCCCGGTGCGCGAGGCGCTGCTCGACCTGTGCGCCCAGGGCCTCCTCGACGTCGAACAGCATCGCGGCTTCAAGGTGCACGCCTTCACCGCCGAGGACTTCCGGGCCATGGTCGAGGCCCGCACCCTGATCATCGAGGGCATCTTCCGCAGCGGCGCCGACCAGGCACTGCGCGCCACCTCCGCGGGCGTGCTGATCTCCATCCGGCGCCGCGCCGACGAGGCCGAACGGGCCGCGCGGGCCGGTGACCTGGACGTCCTGATCGGCTACGACCTGCGGTTCTGGCGCGAGCTGAGCAGCATCGTGAACAACGCCTACATCAGCGACTTCCTCGACCGGATCCGCGTCCAGACCTGGATGTTCGCGGTGCCGCTGCTGCGCCGCAAACCTGACCTCAGGGGGCTGCTGTGGCAGGGCCACAGCGCGCTGGCCGACGCCCTGATCCAGCACGACCTGGCCACCGCGCAGCGGCTGATCGCCGAGTACAACGAGCACTCCCTCGCTCTCGTCGGAACGCGCGGCTAGCACTACGCTGTCCCGACCATCGGCCGTAATGGGCCGTACCCGTAGCTGTACGTGCGCCGGTGTCCCTGTCCCCGACCGGAAGCGAGCCCACACTCGTGGCATGTGACCTGTGGCTGGTACCCCTCGTCGATGTGCTGTGCCACAGCCCCGACAACCCGTTCTCCGAAGAGATCGCCGCCTATGACAAGGCCCTGACGGAAGCGGGCCTGCCACCGGTCCCGGTCTTCAGCTACATGCCCGGCCTGTCCGGTGACGTCGCGCCGGTCGCCGGCTTCGACTACGACGCCCTGCACTTCCTGCGCCGCGCCTACCTGCTGCGGCTGTGCAACCTGGAAGTGACACCGGTCGACGAACTGGGCGGCGACTACGAGCAGTTGCTGGAGATGTTCGAGGCCACCGCGCAGCAGTCCCACCTGGTGTGGCACTACGACCACGCGGGCGCCTATGTCCCGGTCGACTTCCCGCACCCGCTCGCCAACGACGAACTGCTGGAGGGCGGCGGCCCGCTGGGCTCCTCGCACGGCCTGCTGCGCGACCTCGAACTGGTTGCGCCATCCCTCGGCATCGATCCGGCCAATCCACCCGCCGCCCCCGCCCCGCCGGCCGGCCCCACCTCCCTGGAGGAACGGGCGAACGCCGTCCCCCCGGACAACAGCCCCTTCGCCCGCGAACGCCACGTATGGCTGGGCCTCCACGCCGCCGCCACCCGAAGCCTCGCCCAAGGCTCCATGATCGTCTTCAGCTGACCCACCCACCAGCCTCCCCTGGGCCACCACCCATTCCCGCCCACCACCCGTTCCCGCCCACCACCCGTTCCCACCCACCCCCCTTTTTCCCACCCACCCACGGGAGGGGACGGGCCGGAGGGGCAGGGGTGTGGGACGTAAAGCGAAGCAGTCCCACACCCCTGCCCCGGAGGCCCGTCACCGCACCCCGACAGCCCCGCGCAGCGGACCGGCCCGCCGCAGGCGCAACGGCGGGCAACTCGCAGGTATCGGCCGAGGCGAAGCGCAGCGGACCGGCTCGCCGCCAGGTGCAACGGCGAGGGCACCGCGCAGCGGGCAACAAACGGCGAGAAACCGTCACGCCGGGACAGCCAAAAACGTGGGAAGCAATCACTCCGGCGGCCGCTGCCGAGGCATATTCGGCCGCGCCCGATGCGGCACCGCAAACCGCCCCGCCGCAGGCGCCCCTTCCTGACGCGGAGAAACGGCGGCAGAGCCGCCCCCGTCCGCGGCAAAGCGCAGCGAATCGGTCCGGAACTCCGCCATCCAGCCGGCCGTTTCGGCCCGTACCAGCTCCCCGAGGTCCTCGTTGAACCGCCGCAGCACCCCCAGACAGCGCTCCGCCGCCTCGCCCGCCGTGCCCTCGGCCGGCCCGAGCACCTCCCGCACGCTCTCCGTCGCCCAGTCGAACTGCAGCGCCTCCAGCCGACGGTGAATCGCCTGCGCGGTCGCCAGATCCCGCATCCAGCCGGCGGTCACCCCGAAGTACCGGTCGCCGCCCAGACACACCGCCGCCAGCAGCAGCGAAAGACAGCCCCAGGACGCGCCGCCCTCCCAGATACCGGCAAGATCCAGCAGCGGCAGCGCCCCGCCGACGCTCACCCCGGCCGCGGCGCCCAGCCGCAGCGCCCGCGCGCCGCGGCGCTTGGCCAGCCGGTCGTGCAGATACCAGTCGGCGGCGCGCAGCGCGCCCTCCTCGGTCCAGAGATAGAGCGCGTCGAGGCGGTCGGCCGGTTCCCCCCAGTCGCCGAGCGGGAAGACCCGTCCCGCGAGATCCCTCCGGCCGGGGCCCCGGCCGCCGCTCTCCCGAGTGGGGCGGCTGCTCTCCCGAGGGGGTCCCTCGGGCTGCATCTCCGGCTGACTCACCCGGGCACTCCCTCTCTACGCTCTCTACAGATTGCACGCATGACAGATACGTGCGGTGACGCATGACAGACACGTGCGGTGACGCGTGACAGATACGCGCGGTGCGCACGTGGCATACGGGACGGCCGTTGCGCGCCGCCCCCTTCCTACCGCCGAACGGCTGGCGTCGGCCCCACGATCACGCTCTTTCCGCCCGGAAGTGGTGCGGGATCGGGTATAAGGCCGCCGGGTGTCTCACCCGAAAGAGTGGCCAACGCGGTGACGCACGGTTTCCGGCCGCCCCGGCGCCGCTCGCCCCCGGGCCCGGCCGACGTCAGGGTGTCCGGAGCTCTCGTCTAGGCTGCCACCGTGAAGGTCCTCGTCATCGGCGGCGGCGCCCGCGAACACGCCCTGTGCCGCTCTCTGTCCCTCGACCCCGACGTCACCGCGCTGCACTGCGCTCCCGGCAACGCCGGCATCGCCGAGGTGGCCGAATTGCACGGGGTCAACGCCCTCGACGGCGCGGCCGTCGCCGAACTCGCCGTCGGCCTGGAGGCCGATCTGGTCGTGGTCGGTCCCGAGGCCCCCCTGGTGGCGGGCGTCGCGGACGCCGTACGCGACCGCGGTGTCCCGGTCTTCGGCCCCTCGGCCCAGGCCGCCCAGCTGGAGGGCTCCAAGGCCTTCGCCAAGGACGTGATGGCCACCGCGGCCGTCCCCACGGCCCGCAGCTATGTCTGCACCACCCCGGAAGAGATCGACGAGGCCCTGGACGCCTTCGGCGCGCCGTACGTCGTCAAGGACGACGGGCTGGCGGCCGGCAAGGGCGTGGTCGTCACCGAGGACGTCGAGGCCGCCCGCGCCCACGCGCTGGCCTGCGACCGCGTCGTCATCGAGGAGTTCCTCGACGGACCCGAGGTCTCCCTCTTCGCGGTCACCGACGGCGAGACCGTCGTACCGCTGCAGCCCGCCCAGGACTTCAAGCGGGCCTACGACGGTGATCAGGGCCCCAACACCGGCGGCATGGGTGCGTACAGCCCGCTGCCGTGGGCCGACCCCAAGCTGGTCGACGAGGTCATGGCCACCGTCCTGCAGCCCACCGTCGACGAGCTGCGCCGCCGCGGCACCCCGTTCTCCGGGCTGCTCTACGCGGGTCTGGCGATCACCTCCCGCGGGGTGCGCGTGATCGAGTTCAACGCGCGCTTCGGCGACCCGGAGACCCAGGTCGTCCTCGCCCGCCTCAAGACCCCGCTCGCCGGCCTGCTGCACGCCGCGGCCACCGGCACCCTCGCCACCCTCCCGCCGCTGCGCTGGAGCGACGGCGCGGCGGTCACCGTCGTCATCGCCTCCCACAACTACCCGGACACCCCGCGCACCGGCGACCCGATCGACGGTCTCGCCGATGTCGTGGCGCAGGACGGCCCCAAGGCGTACGTCCTGCACGCCGGCACCAAGCGCGACGACTCCGGCGCGGTGCTCAGCGCGGGCGGCCGGGTGCTGTCCGTCACCGCCACCGGCTCGGACCTCACCACCGCCCGGCAGCGCGCCTACCGCGCCCTCGGCCGGATCTCCCTGGACGGCTCCCAGCACCGCACGGACATCGCGGCCAAGGTCGCGGACGACGCCGCGGAGGCACAGGGCGCCTAGGCGTGTTGTCCCGGGACGTCGCGACGGCGCACGGGTCGCACGGACGCGCCCGTCGCGCCGGTCGCAGCTGATGGCATCTCCCCTGGGGCACATGGCACATACCGTGGCATATGCCCCAGGTCTGTGGGTGCAGACCGGGCCGAATCGCCCGGGGCCCCTCTCTTTCCGGCACCGGTTCCCGGCTTTGCCCAAAGCCATTCCATCGAGTGACCGCACCAAGTAACCGGCTGACGAGACGAAAACCCCCAACTAGGGTTCCGCGCAAGCGTCCTGCGGTGGCCGTGCCGGATTCCGGCACGGTGATCACGGTGGCGTCCGGCAAGTGGCTCACCGGCATTGCGATGTCAGTGGCCGGTGCCACAGTGGGTGGGGAGTGAGCTCGCTCCGCACAACGCGCAATTCTCGTACGTCCGTCCCGTGTTCTCTCCGTCCGGCTCCATCAGGACAGCAGGGGGTGTACAGGCTCGTGGCAAGTCCGGAAACAGGCGTCCTGGCGGCGCGTGCCCGCGCCCTCGCGGTGCTGCGGATCCGCAGTACCGCGCTGGCCGTGGCACTGCTGCCCGCGGCCGCGGCCGTGGTGCTGCTCGCCGGCCGGGTGACCGGTCATCTCGGCGCGGGCACCGGCTGGGACCTCGCCCGCGGGATCACCGGCGGCCTCGCGGTGGTCAGCCTGCTGCTGGCCGCGCTGGTCGCCGTGGTCGTCGCGCGCGCCAGACCGGCCCTCAGCCCGTCCGTCCCGATCTCCGAGAAGTCGGCCCCCGACCTCTACCGCCTGGTACGTGATCTCGCCGACCGCCTGGAGGTCCCCGCGCCCTCCGCCATAGCGCTCACCCCGGACTGCGACAGCTGGCTCGAGGACCGCACCCACCGCGCACACGGCGCACACGGCCCGCCCGGCCGTAGTGGGGGACCGGCCGGCGGGGAGCGCCGGGTGCCCGAGGCGCCGGTCCTGGTCATCGGCTCGCCGTTCCTGTGGTGGATGCGGGTCGCCGAGCTGCGCGCCCTGCTGGCCCCCGTCGTCGCCGGCACCGGCCCGTCCTCCCATCCCGACATAGCCGCCGCCCGCCGCTTCATCCGCGGTCTGGACGCCGCGGTCGCGGTCGCCGCCCGCGCCCGGCGCCCGTTGCGGGACCTCCCGCTGCGCTTCGTCGGCCGGGTGGCGCGAATGCTGCTCCGGGCCGGCCGCGAACACGCCACGATCATGGAACGCGCCGTCGCGACCGCCGCCTCCGAGCGCGCCCAGACCGTCGACTACGGCCTGCGGATCGTCGCCCAGGAGCAGGTCGGCCTGGCGTACGCGGGCTGGGACCGGCTGCTGACCCGGGTCGCGCTGCCGGCCTGGCGGATGGGCCGCTGGCCGTCCCGGCTGGACGCCGGTGTGGTCTCCGCGCTCACCGAACTCTCCCGCCGCGACCGCCTCGCCGACGGCTTCGCCTCCCGTCTTGGCGAGCGCCCGGCCTGCGACCTCCTGGAGGAGCCGGGCGCCATCGACCGCGCCGCCTCCCTGCTGGCCGCCCGCCTCTTCCACGGCGGTCCGGCCGAGCCGGGACCCGACTGGTCACCGGTCGGCTGGAACCAGTACCCGGAAGAGGTCGTGGACCGTAAATGGCGTCTGGAGGCCGCCCGCCTCCACCGCGTACTCGACAACCTCCCGGCGACCGCGCTCCGGGCGCCCCCGCCCGCGTCGCCGCCCGCGTCGCCGCCCCCGCCCGCGTCGGCGGCCCCGGCCCAGGACCCCGCGACCGCCGCCCCGCCCCTCTCGTACGCCCGCACCGCCGCCCGTACACCCGGCGATCGCCCGGAAGAGCGCCCTCCCGCCGACGAGCCTTCCCTGGGTCCGCCCGCCGCCGACCGCCATGGCGAGCCGCAGCCCGCCCCGGCCCCCGGCCCCACGCTGGCCCGCGTCATCGACCGGCTCACCCATGACGAGAGTGCGGGCGATCTCGTCGCCGCCCGGCTGGGCGCGGAGGTCGAGCGGGAGGAGCGCGAGGAGGCGGCCCGCCAGGCCGCCCGCGGTACCTCGCAGCAGGACGCGGCCCTCGGAGTGGCCTGGGGCGACGGCATGGCCGAGGGCGGCCTCCCGCTGTTCCCGCTGCAGCCGCCCCGTACGGGCCGTGAGCTGCTCGCCGACCATGTCACCGCCATGGTCTGCTGCGCCGCCGTCGACACCGCCGGCGCCGCCCCCGGCCTGGACTGGCTCGACGGCCCGGCACTGCTGGTCGACGGCGCCCGCCGGGCCGACCTCGGCCGCCCGGTGCTCAGCCTGGTCGACGACGGGGATGCGGAGCCGCTCCGCGGCTGGCTGACGACGATCGGCGTACGGCCGGAAAAGCCGGTCCGGCTGGTATGACCCCGGGCCCACGGCGGCCGGCGGGCCGCCGCCCCTCCAAGTCAGCCCGCTCGACCGGCTGAATGTTCCCTTCCAGTTCGCATTTCGGGGGCGGTTGCATCTAAATTCACGACGAAGGGTGACGGAGTGGGTGCGTAATGTGATGTGCTGGGGGACGGCCGGCCGGGTTCGCCCCGCCGGCGCAGCACCGGCCCGAGGGGCCGCGGCCGATGGGGGACGCGGGAGGGGAGTGGAAGGTGGCGACGGATCAGATCAGGCGCTGGGAGTCGGGCGCCCTCGCCCACGCGGTCACGGACCCGTTCGGGCAGGGCCCGCTGCCCTGGCTGCGCGGCAGCGAGAACTACTTCGACTCCGGCCGCATCATCCCCTGGTACGTCGACCCCGCCGTCGCCCAGGGCGATCTGAGCGAGCCCGTCCCCCACAAGCACAACGGCCCGCGCACCGCCGATGACGTGCACCGCCAGATCAAAGGTTTCGCCGGCCCCGGCGCGGTGGCCCCCGGCGAGGCCATCGACTTCCGGGTCTCGGTCGATCCGCCCCAGCCGTTCAGCATCGACGTCTACCGCATCGGCCACTACGGCGGCACCGGCGCCCACAAGGTCACCACCAGTCCGCGGCTGGCCGGTATCGTCCAGCCGCCCCCGCTGACCGCCGAGCGCACGGTCTCCTGCCATCACTGGTGGCTGTCCTGGCGCCTCCAGGTCCCCACGTTCTGGAACCTCGGCGCCTATGTCGCGGTGCTCACCACCGCCGACGGCCGCTACCGCTCCCACATCCCCTTCACCGTCCGCGACAACGAGCCCGCCGATCTCCTCCTGCTGCTGCCCGACATCACCTGGCAGGCCTACAACCTCTACCCGGAGGACGGCCGCACGGGCGCGAGCCTCTACCACGCCTGGGACGAAAAGGGCGCCCTGCTCGGTGAACAGGACGCCGCCACCACTGTCTCCTTCGACCGCCCCTACGCCGGCGCCGGCCTGCCCCTCCATGTCGGCCATGCCTACGACTTCATCCGCTGGGCCGAGCGCTACGGCTACGACCTCGCCTACGCCGACGCCCGCGATCTGCACGCCGGCCGGGTCGACCCGTCCCGCTACCGCGGCCTGGTCTTCCCGGGCCACGACGAATACTGGTCGGTGCCCATGCGCCGCACGGTCGAGGCCGCCCGGGACACCGGCACCTCCCTGGTCTTCCTGTCCGCCAACACCATGTACTGGCAGGTCGACCTCTCCCCGTCGCCCTCGGGCCCGGACTCCCTGCTCCACTGCCGCAAGCGCCAGGGCCCCGGACGCCCCGCGCTCTGGCGGGAGAACGGCGATCCCGAGCAGCGGCTGATGGGCATCCAGTACGCCGGCCGGGTCCCCGAACCGGCCCCCCTGGTCGTCCGCAACGGCAGCCACTGGCTGTGGGAGGCCACTGGCGCCCATGAAGGCGATGAGCTTCCCGGCCTGGTCGCCGGTGAGGCCGACCGTTACTTCCCGCGCACCAGCCTCCCCAAGCACACCGAACGCATCCTGCTCTCCCACTCCCCGTACCGCGACAGCGAGGGCGCCCGCCGCCATCAGGAGACCTCTCTTTACCGCGCCCCCAGTGGCGCCTGGGTCTTCGCCTCCGGCACCTTCGCCTGGTCGCCCGCCCTCGACCGCCCCGGCCATGTCGACCAGCGCGTCCAGCGCGCCACCGCCAACCTCCTCGACCGCATCTGCAAACGCGACTGAGCCCGGCGCGGTAGAGCCTGTCCGACGGATCAGCGTCGAAGAGGCCCTACCGCGCGGCGGCCGGCCCCAACTCCCGTGCCAGCGCGACGGTCAGCGCCCGGAAGATCCGCACCTCCGGATCGGGGTCCTGCTCCCGGGTCGCGAGCACGCTGTCCGCCCACGGCGCGTCCAGCACCGGTATGCACACGGTGCCCGGCCACGGGTAGTAGCGCGCGAACGACTTCAGCGCCGAGCCCGCGCCCCGCCCCGCCACCACGCTCGTCAGACAGTCGTGCGGGGTCAACGCACAGTCAGGGCTGCGCCGTTCACCCTCGTCGAAGTACAGGTAGTCGGTGAAAGGCCGCGGGGTGTGCGGCGGCAGCCGCAGATACGGCAGGTCGATGATGTCCGCCCGCCGCACCCCCTCCCGCGCGGCGTCCGCGAGCGAGGACGCCGCCGACACCACCACGATCCGCTGCTCGGTCGTCAGCACATCGACCGTGATCCCCTCGCTCTGGAACCCGGGACGGACGAACGCCACATCCACCCGGTCCTCGCGCAGTGCGCTGCAGTGCTCGGTGAAGGTCAACTGCACCAGCGACAACGGCACTTCGGGCCGCGCCCGGCGGAAGGCGCTGACCGCGGCCGGGGTCACCTCGGCCGATCCGTGCCCCATGACGCCGACCCGCAGCGGCCGCCGCGGTGCCGCCCCCTGGGCCACGTCCGCCACATCGTCCATGGCGGCGTTGGCGGCGGCGAGCAGCGTACGGGCGTGGGAGACCAGCCGCCGCCCGGCCGGGGTCGGCGCCACCGGGCTCCGCTCCAGCAGCGGGGTGCCGAACTCCCGCTCCAGTTGCTGAATGTGTCCGGTCACCGCCGCGGGAGACAGGAACAACCGGGTCGCCGCCCGCCCGAAGTGCCCTTCCTCGACCACGGCAAGGAAGGAGGAGAGCCGCCGCAGATCCATGCGCCCCACGATAATTCCGGGCCCGCTCCCGCCCCCGGGACCGTTCACACTTCCTGAACGGCGGAGGCGCCGCGGCCCGCACGGCCCGTACAAAGCCCTGCATGACCACCACGGCACCCGCACGCCTCCCGACCGGCCGCCCTCCGCTCGCGCCCCGCCACTGGCTGCGCACCGGATGGGTCATGACCGCGTCGGGCTGGAGCGCCAACCAGTTCTCCGCCCTGCTCGGCGCCTACCACTCCGGCCCCGGTCTGACCGCGGCCACCACCAGCGCACTCTTCGGCGTCTACGTCCTCGGCCTGATCCCCGGTCTGTTCCTGGGCGGCCCGCTCGCCGACCGCCGCGGCCGCCGCCCCGTCGTGTTCACCGCGCTCGCGATCTCCGCGCTGGCGACCGCGCTGCTGATGGCGGGCGCGACGGCCACCGGTCTGCTGTGGCCCGGCCGCTTTCTGACCGGCATCGGTGCCGGTGCCCTGCTCAGCGCCGGCAGCGCCTGGATCAAGGAGCTGTCCTCACCGCCGTACGACACCGTCTCGGCGGCGGGGGCCGCGGCCCGTCGCTCGGGGCTCTTCCTCTCCGCGGGCTTCGCCACCGGCGGCCTGGCGGCGGCACTGACCGCCCAATGGGCCCCGGCGCCCCTGATCACGGCCTACCTCCCGCACCTCGCCCTCTCCGCGGCAGCCGCCCTCCTCGCGGCCCGCACCCCGGAAACCGCCACCACCGGCGGACAGTTGGCGGCCACCACGCCGGCCGCGCCTGCCCCCGCCGCTGTCCCTGCCCCCACCCCCGGCACCGCCTTCCGCCGGCTGGTCGCCCCGGTCGCCCCCTGGGTGTTCGTCGCCCCCAGCATCGCCCTCGCCACCCTCCCCGGGCTCGTCGACGCCGGGCTCACCGGCTGGCAGACCGTGTACGCCGGCATCGTCACCGCGGTCACCCCCGGCACCGGCCTGCTCGTCGCCCCGCTCGCCCGCCGCCTCGCCGCCCGGCACCGCATCGCCACCGCCGTCGCCGGGCTCGCCGCCGTCATCCTCGGCCTGCTCCTCGCCGCCTTCGCCGTCGCCCACATACGGCCCGACGCGGCCCTGCTCGCCGCCGCCGTCCTCGGCGCCGGATACGGACTGTGTGTGGCGTACGGACTGACCGAGGTCGCCGCCCTGGCACCCCCGGACCGGCTGGCCCGCCTCACCGCGCGCTTCTGGGCCCTGTGCTACCTGGGCTTCTGCACCCCGTACGCGATCACCCTGCTCACCGGCTGGTTCGCCCCGGCCACGGTCCTGCTCGCGGCGGTCGTCCCGGCCGCGGCCACCCTCGCGCTGATCGCCCACCGGGGCACCCGTCGCGGCACCCGCCGCCCCGTCTGACACCGGGCTCCGGGGGCGCACCCGGCCCCCGTCCGACACCTCCGGCGCGCGTAAGGGAGAATCGGTAGGACTCCTGGATCAACCTACGCGGAGGAAGCGTGCCCGGTTTTGTAGAAAAGCCTGAGCCGGTGGAGGTCCCCGGGCTCACCCACCTCCACACCGGCAAGGTGCGCGACCTCTACCGGAACGCCGCCGGTGACCTGGTCATGGTCGCCAGCGACCGGACCTCGGTCTACGACTGGGTGCTGCCCACCGAGATCCCGGACAAGGGCCGCGTCCTCACCCAGCTGTCCCTGTGGTGGTTCGATCAGCTCTCCGACCTGGTGCCCCACCATGTCCTCGCCACCGACGTCCCGGCCGGCGCCCCCGCCGACTGGGCGGGCCGCACCCTGGTCTGCAAGTCGCTGGACATGGTCCCCGTGGAGTGTGTGGCCCGCGGCTATCTCACCGGCTCCGGCCTCGCCGAATACCGGCAGACCCGTACGGTCTGCGGACTGGCCCTCCCCGAAGGCCTCGTCGACGGCTCCGAGCTCCCCGCGCCGATCTTCACCCCGGCCACCAAGGCCGCCGTCGGCGATCACGACGAGAACGTCTCCTACGAGGAGGTCGCCCACCAGGTCGGCACCGAGGTCGCCGCCCAGCTGCGGCAGACCACCCTCGCCGTCTACGGCCGGGCCCGCGACATCGCCCGCGAGCGCGGCATCATCCTGGCGGACACCAAGTTCGAGTTCGGCTTCGACGGCGAGCAGCTGACCCTGGCCGATGAGGTCCTGACGCCGGACTCCTCGCGCTTCTGGCCGGCCGATCTGTGGCAGCCGGGCCGCGCCCAGCCGTCCTTCGACAAGCAGTTCGTCCGTGACTGGCTGACGTCCCCCGCCGCGGCCTGGGACCGTACGGGCGAGGAGCCGCCGCCCGCCCTCCCGCACGAGATCGTCGAGAGCACCCGCGCCAAGTACATCGAGGCCTACCAGCGCCTCACGGGCCTCAGCTGGTCATAACGGAAAGACCCCGGTCACCGACCGGGGTCTTTCCTTCATCTGAGCGGACGACGAGGCTCGAACTCGCGACCTCAACCTTGGCAAGGTTGCGCTCTACCAACTGAGCTACGTCCGCATGCTCCGCGCAAAGCTCCTGAAATCAGTCGCCGCCGCGCGGTGCGGGGTCCACTATAGCCAACCCCGCTCGCGGGCGATGCGCGCCGCCGCATGACGGTTCTCCGCGCCCAGCTTCGCGGTCGCCGACGAGAGATAGTTCCGCACCGTCCCCGGCGACAGTGACGCCCGCGCCGCGATCTCCGTGACCGGGGCCCCTGCCTCGGCGCATTCCAGTACCTCCGCCTCCCGGACGGTCAGCGGTGACTCCCCGGCGCTTATCGCGTCCGCCGCCAACTCCGGGTCCACATAACGGTTTCCGGTATGCACCGTGCGGATGATCTCCGCCAGCCGCTGCGCCGACACCGTCTTCGGCACAAAGCCCCGCACCCCCGCCTCCAGTGCCCGCTTCAGATGCCCCGGCCGGCCGTGACTCGTCACGATCATCGACCGGCACCCCGGCACCTCGTCCCGCAGCGATGTGGCCACCGCCACACCGTCCGCCCCCGGCATCTGCAGATCCAGCACCGCCACATCCGGCTCATGCGCCCGGGCCATCGCCCGCGCCTCCGGCCCCGTCGCCGCCTCCGCCACCACCTGCAGATCGTCCTCCAGCGACAACAACGCCGCCAGAGCCCCACGGATCAGGTGCTCATCATCCGCGAGCAACACCCGGATCACCCGCTCGCTCACCCCCTCACTCACCCCGTCATCCCCCTCTCCGTCCCACCGCGACCGCCCGCACCGACACACTCCGCACCCCGCCCCCGCTACCCACTCGCCGCCCCCACCGGGAGTTCGACCGTCAGCCGGAAGAAGCCGTTCGGGACCAGGCCCGACGTCAGGCTCCCGCCCAAGGGGCTGAGCCGTTCCCGCAGTCCCTTGAGACCGCTGCCGGGGAGCGAACCGGCGGCGGACCCGTCCGGCGGACTGGTGACACCGTCGTTCTCCATGGTCATCACCAGCACCGAGCGGTGCGGGTCGATCCGGGTCCGCACCGCACAGCGCCGCACTTCCACGGCGTGCCGCAGGACGTTCGTGGTGCCTTCGCGGACGACCCAGCCGAGCGCCGACTCCACCTCCGGCGGCAGCTGTGCCCCTTCCTCGCCCTCGATACGGCAGTCCACCCCCGCCGCCCGCAGTATGGAGCGGGCCCCCGCCAACTCCGCCTGCAGATCGGCCTTCCGGTAGCCGCGCACCACCTCCCGGACCTCCCGCTGTGACTCCTGGGCGATCCGCTGCACCTCCACCATCTGCTCCACGGCCTCCGGCCGCTCCCGTCGCGCCAGCTGGACCGCCAGCTCGCTCTTGAGCGCGATCACCGCCAGATTCCGGCCCATGACATCGTGCAGATCCCGGCCGAACCTCAGCCGCTCCTCGGCGACCGCGAGCCGCGTCTCGGTGCCGCGTGCCGCATCCAGCTTCCAGATCACACCGAGCAGCCAGCCCGTGGGTCGCGCCAGCACAAAGCTCCACATACCGGCGAAGAGCAACAGGCACGCCATGCCCAGCGAGCCCAGCCAGGAGCCCGTGAGCGGGAAGAGCAACGCCATGGACGCCGCGGCGCTGCCGGACAGCGCGGCCAGGAACTTCCGCTTGGACACCACCAGGCTGTGGGCCATGAAGAACGGTGTCAGGGTCGCGCCGATCGCCAGCGCCACCGCACTCACACTGTCCTTGTCGGCCGCTCCCTTGACGGTGAGCAGCGTCCACAGCGCGCCCTCGGCGACGAGGGTCAGCACCCCCGAGACGAACAGCAGGGTGCGCGGTGTCGCCCCCCGTTCCAGATAGCGGTTCAATGCGCGGTTCAACAGCGGTACGGCCAGCGCGCCCTGTGCCAGATTCAGCCCCATGGCGACTCCGGCCAAGGTGACCGGCACAGGGCTGCCCCCCGTCTGGCTCATCACAGGCGCCACCCCCATGAGCACGGGAAGCCAGGGGAGGAGGTACAGACTGCTGCGGAAGTAGGCGTCGATCATGGCCATCTGGCCCCGCCGCCGCCACATCGTCCGTAGCTTTTCGATCATGCGCTGTCCGCCCCCGTCGTGATCGCCCTGCACCGCTAGCGCCGCGGCTCCCAGCGGAACCACCGCTGAACAGCAAACAACGCGAGCCCGCTCCAGGCCAAGCCGGTGATGACCTGCCCCAGCGTCTCCTTGAGGCCCCCGCCGCCGGTCCAGCCGGCCCGTATCAGCTCCATCGCCGGTGACAACGGGAGCAGTTCGAGAACGGACGCCACGCGCTCCGGAAGGATGTCCAGGGGGACGACCATCCCGGACCCGGCCAGCGACACCATCATGAAGGGGAGCACGGCCAGCTGAGCGGCCTCGGCCGACTTGGCGAGCACGGAGGATGCCGCGGCGAACCCCACGACCGCGGCCATGCCGAGCACCACTCCTGCGATGAGGAGATGCGGCGCGGTGGGCAGACCGGCGTCCAGCACCAGGCCGCCCAGGACCACCAGAAGGACACATTGCCCCAGCCCCAGCAGTACCGACGGGAGCGCGGTGCCGGTCAGTATTTCCAGGTCCCGCAGCTCACCGGTACGCAGTCGTTTGAGGACCAGTTCTTCACGCCGGGCGACATAGGAGCCGGTGAGGTTGGAGTAGACGGCGAAGATCAGGACGTAACCGAGGGTCGCGGGGAGCAGCACCGTTCCGACCGACAGCCCGGTGCCGGACAGATTCATTCCACTGACCGCCCCTTTCATGGCGAATGCCAGGGCGACCGGGATGATCAACGAGGTCGTCAACGCGGTCTTGTTGCGGCCGAGAAGGGTCAACTCGGCCCGCCCCAGGGAGAGAAGACGCGCCGCGGCGCCGGTCTCCCCGGCCGTTCCGGCGCGCTCGGGGACGCCGGCTTCCCTCACGCTTGCACTCATGCGTTCTCCAGCCCCTTTGCGATGTGCAGAAATGCCTCTTCCAGGGATGCGGATCTGACGTCCAGATTCCCCAGCGTTATCCCCTTGTCCTGAGCCCAGAGCAGTACGCCGGTCGCGGCCCGCTGCAGCTCGTCCGTCCGCAGCCGGACCGCGCGCCCGTCCGTCTCGTGGCCGATGACGCCCAGTTCGCCCAGAGGCGGGAGGTCGCCGAGATGGAATCCGGTGGGCAGCTCGAAGGAGATGTGCGAGGGGTGCGCGGCGACCACGTCCGCGACATGGCCCGCGGCCGCGATCCGCCCGCCGTGCATGATCGCCAGCCGGTCCGCCAGCTCCTCGGCTTCTTCGAGATAGTGCGTGGTCAGCACGATCGTGGTCCCGGAGTCCCGCAGCTCGCGGACCAATTCCCACGTGGCATGGCGCGCTTCGGTGTCCAGGCCGGTCGTCGGCTCGTCCAGGAACAGCACCTCGGGCCTCCCCAGCAGCGCCAGGGCGAGATCCAGCCGCCGGCGCTCACCGCCGGACAGCTGCTTCACCCGGACATTGCGGCGCCGCTCCAGCCCCACGGAGCCGAGGGCTTCGTCGACCGGACGCGCCCCGCTGGTGCACCCCGCCCACATGCGCACGGTCTCCGCGGGCGTCAGCTCGGAGGGGAAGCCGCCCTCCTGCAGCATGACGCCGACACGGGGCCGCACCTTGCGCCGCTCCCGGAAGGGGTCATGGCCAAGGACGCGGACCTGTCCGGCAGTGGGCAGGGCCAGGCCCTCCAGCAGTTCGAGAGTGGAGGTCTTGCCCGCGCCGTTGGTCCCCAGCAGCGCGAACAGCTCCCCGCGCTCGACGGCGAAGTCGATCCCGCGCACGGCCTCGAAGCTCCGCGGCCCGCTCGGCCCGCTCGGCCCGCTCGGCCCGCTGGGCCCGTTGCGCCGGCCCCGTTCCCGCCGACCGTCCGTGCGCCGGCCGGCGGCACCGTAACTCCTCCGCAGCCCGGTGACTTCGATCACACCGGCTCCGGAGCCGGCGCTTCTGGCGCCGCCGCGTCCGACGCCCCCGATGGTTTTCTCCCCGATGTTCATGAGACCAGCGTTCCGCCGGATCAAGGTTCGGGGCAGTGCGGGCTGTCATCGCAGCTGATGACAAATGTCAGTTGCCAAGGCGCGGAGCAAGGGAAGCGGGAGTGGCGCGATGTGGCGCCACAAAAGAAGGCCCCGGTCGCAATGACCGGGGCCTTCTTTATCTGAGCGGACGACGAGGCTCGAACTCGCGACCTCAACCTTGGCAAGGTTGCGCTCTACCAACTGAGCTACGTCCGCAGGCATCCACTCGGCTTTCACCGAGCGGCGCGACAGCTACTCTACCTGATCCTTTAGGAAGGTCGAGCAGTCAGAGCGGGTGACAGGGATTGCACACTGCGCCTCCCCCTTGGAAAGGGGGCGCTCTACTACTGAGCTACACCCGCGTGACTCCGTGAGGTCCGGCCTTTCGGCCTCGCCCCTCGGCGTGCTCCAGACTCTAGCTGATCAGTAGGGGTGCTGTGCAAGTCGGCTGCGCGCGGGCCGAGGGATGCCGGTAACTCGGTCAGTGATTGGCGGCGTTGAAGGCCTCGTAGACCTTCTTCGGGATCCGGCCGCGCGGGGGGACGTCCATCTGGTTGGAGCGGGCCCAGGCCCGGACGGCCGCGGGATCGGGGGTCACCGCGGTCCGGTGGTAGGCCTTGCCGGACTTGGCCCGCTTGCGGCCGGCCTCGACGAACGGAGCGAGGGCACCGCGCAGTTTCTTCGCATTGGCGGGATTGAGGTCGATCTCGTACGACTTCCCGTCCAATCCGAAGGCGACCGTCTCTGCGGCTTCTCCTCCGTCGATGTCATCGGAGAGCGTTACTACTACGCGCTGCGCCACGGATATCGGTCCTTTCGGGGAGCAACCCCTTGTTGACATGGGGTGATGCTCCGGATCCGGCTGATTGGGATCAATGCTTTTTCATTTGTACAGCGATGGGCATTGCATTGTGAAGCCCAGTTAATTTTGTCAGCGTGTCTTCCCGCAATCCGGACCCCGGATCTTTTCGAGGATTTTTCCTGCGGTGCACTCCTGTCGATACCGGACCGTGATCGGGCGCACTGTATATCTATGCGCGTAGATTTTCGAACACGGTACTGTGAGGACACCGCCTTACGCACCACACCACCGGGAGTGCCAGTGGCACGCGTCGTAGTCGACGTCATGCTCAAGCCGGAGATCCTCGACCCGCAGGGGCAGGCGGTGCAGCGCGCACTGCCACGCCTGGGATTCGAGGGGATCGCCGACGTCCGTCAGGGCAAGCGTTTCGAACTTGAGGTGGAGGGTCCGGTCGACGACGCCGCCCTCGCTCGCATCCATGAGATGGCCGAGACCTTCCTCGCCAACACCGTCATCGAAGACTTCACCGTGCGGGTCGACTCATGACCTCGCGGATCGGAGTCCTTACCTTCCCCGGCACGCTCGACGACCGCGACACCCAGCGCGCGGTCCGGGTGGCCGGCGCCGAAGCGGTGCCGCTGTGGCACCGCGACAAGGACCTCAAGCAGGTCGACGCCGTGGTGCTGCCCGGCGGCTTCTCGTACGGCGACTATCTGCGGGCCGGGGCCATCTCCCGTTTCTCGCCGCTGATGGAGACCGTTATCGAGCAGGCCAAGGCCGGTATGCCCGTCCTGGGTATCTGCAATGGCTTCCAGGTGCTCACCGAGAGCCACCTGCTGCCCGGCGCCATGCTCCGCAACAACCATCTGCACTTCATCTGCCGTGACCAGAAGCTGCGGGTGGAGAACGCGGAGACTTCCTGGACCGTGGACTACGAGTCCGGCCAGGAGATCAGTGTTCCGCTGAAGAACATCGACGGCCGGTACGTCGCCGACGAGCGCACGCTCGACATGCTCGAGGCCGAGGGCCGGGTCGCCTTCCGCTACCTGGACGGCAACCCCAACGGTTCGCTCCGCGATATCGCCGGCATCACCAATGAGGCGGGCAATGTCGTCGGCCTCATGCCGCACCCCGAGCACGCCGTGGAGCCGCTGATCGGTACGGGCCGTACCGACGGCCTCGGATTCTTCACCTCGATCCTGAAGAAGCTGGTCAACGCATGACTCTCGACACCGTCAAGCACGCAGCCGAGACGCCGGACACCGACCAGCCGTGGGCCGAACTCGGCCTGAAGCAGGACGAGTACCAGCGCATCCGGGAGATTCTCGGCCGCCGTCCCACCGGCGCCGAACTCGCCATGTATTCGGTCATGTGGTCCGAGCACTGCTCCTACAAGAGCAGCAAGGTCCATCTGAAGCAGTTCGGCGAGAAGGCCCCCGAGAACGACGCACTGCTCGTCGGTATCGGCGAGAACGCCGGTGTCGTCGACGTCGGCCAGGGCTACGCCGTCACCTTCAAGGTGGAGTCCCACAACCACCCCTCGTACATCGAGCCCTACCAGGGCGCGGCCACCGGCGTCGGCGGCATCGTCCGCGACATCCTCGCCATGGGCGCCCGCCCCGTCGCCGTCGTCGACCCGCTGCGGTTCGGTGCCGCCGACCACCCCGACACCAAGCGCGTCCTGCCGGGCGTGGTGGCCGGAATCGGCGGTTACGGCAACTGCCTGGGACTGCCCAACATCGGTGGCGAGGTCGTCTTCGACGCCTGCTACCAGGGCAACCCGCTGGTCAACGCCGGCTGTATCGGCGTCATGAAGCACGAGGACATCCACCTCGCCAAGGCGTCCGGCGCGGGCAACAAGGTCATCCTCTACGGCGCCCGCACCGGCGGCGACGGCATCGGCGGCGTCTCCGTGCTGGCCTCGGAGACCTTCGACGACTCCAAGCCCACCAAGCGCCCCGCCGTCCAGGTCGGTGACCCCTTCCAGGAGAAGCTGCTCATCGAGTGCACCCTGGAGATCTTCAAGGAAGACCTGGTCGACGGCATCCAGGACCTCGGCGGTGCCGGGCTGTCCTGCGCCACCAGCGAGCTGGCCTCGGCCGGCTCCGGCGGGATGCGCGTCGAGCTGGACACCGTGCCGCTGCGCGACTCCTCCCTCTCGCCCGAGGAAATCCTCATGAGCGAGTCCCAGGAGCGCATGTGCGCGATCGTTGAGCCCGGGAAGGTCGACCGCTTCCTGGAGATCTGCGAGAAGTGGGATGTCATCGCGACCGTCATCGGTGAGGTGACGGAGGGCTCGCAGCTGGAGATCTTCTGGCACGGCGAGCAGATCGTGGACGTACCGCCGCGCACCGTCGCCCACGAGGGCCCGGTCTACGAGCGCCCGTATGCCCGCCCCGACTGGCAGGACGCCCTCCAGGCCGACGACGCGGCCAAGCTGGCCCGCCCGGCGAACGCGGAGGAACTGCGGGCGCAGGTCCTGAAGCTGGTGGCCTCGCCCAACCAGGCCTCCAAGGCGTGGATCACCGACCAGTACGACCGGTTCGTGCAGGGCAACACCGTCCTCGCGCAGCCGGAGGACGCCGGTATGGTCCGCATCGACGAGGACAGCAACCTCGGTGTCGCGCTCGCGACCGACGGCAACGGGCGCTACGCCAAGCTCGACCCGTATGCGGGCGCGCAGCTGGCGCTGGCCGAGGCGTACCGCAATGTCGCCGCGTCCGGTGCCAAGCCGCTGGCGGTCTCCGACTGCCTGAACTTCGGTTCGCCCGAGGACCCGGCGGTGATGTGGCAGTTCGCCGAGGCCACCCGCGGTCTCGCCGACGCCTGCCAGACCCTCGGCACGCCCGTCACCGGCGGCAATGTCTCGCTCTACAACCAGACCGGCGAGGTGGCGATCCACCCGACCCCGGTCGTCGCGGTGCTCGGTGTCATCGACGATGTGAACCGCCGTACGCCGATCGCCTTCGCGGAAGAGGGCCAGCTGGTCTACCTCCTGGGTGACACCCGCGAGGAGCTCGGCGGCTCGGCGTGGTCGCAGGTCGTGCACGATCACCTCGGTGGTCTGCCGCCGAAGGTGGACCTGGAGCGCGAGCGCCTGCTGGCGGAGGTGCTGATCTCGGCCTCCCGTGACGGCATGATCGACGCCGCGCACGACCTCTCCGACGGCGGTCTGATCCAGGCGCTGGTGGAGTCGTGTCTGCGCGGCGGCAAGGGCGCCCGCCTCGTTGTTCCCGACGGGCTGGACCCCTTCGTCCTGCTGTTCTCCGAGTCGGCGGGCCGTGCGGTCGTCGCCGTCCCGCGCAGCGAGGAGCTCCGCTTCACCGATATGTGCGGTGCGCGGGGCCTGCCGGCCACCCGGATCGGCGTGATCGACGGCGCGGAGATCGACGTCCAGGGGCAGTTCAGCATCCCGCTGAGCGAGCTGAAGGAGTCGCACGAGGCGACGATCCCGGGCCTGATCGCCTGAGGCCGGGCGGGGCGGTGCACTCCGCCCCCATATGACGGTCCGACGGCCCGTCCCCACAAGGGGGCGGGCCGTCGCCGCTTTTCCGCGCCGGATGACTTTCCCCTAACGGGCAACCCTCTTGCCAAGAATTACGTAGTTACGTAATCTCTCACCATGGATCTCGAACAGCGGGTGTCCGAGCTGGAGCGACGGCTGGCGGCGCTCGAGCAGGCCGCCGACCGGCCGGCTCCCCCGCCCGAGCGGGACCCCGATGACGCGCTGTGGGCCCTGCAGGGCCTGAAGGGCCAGCTCGCCGAGCTGGGCGCCGACAACGGCGGAGTGCTCTTCACCGGCGCCGTACGGACCCCGGCCGGACAGCGCTACGAGTGGCAGTACGGCCTGGTCACCGACACCGTGCTGGACCGCGACTGGGCCGCCGCCGCCGAGTCGTTCGCGGCGCTCGGCCAGCCCGTACGCCTGCGGCTGCTGCGCGAGATCCTCGGCGGCCGCTGCACCGCCGCCGAACTCACCGAGCTCGACGGCACGGGCACGACCGGCCAGATCTACCACCACCTCCGGCAGCTGACCGCCGCCGGCTGGCTGCACACCGCCGCCCGCGGCCGTTACGAGGTACCCACCGACCGCGTCGTACCGCTGCTGGTGATGCTGACCGCCGCCGGGCCCTGACACCCACCCGAGCCGACCCCAGGGGAATCGCATGCCGTCCACGTCCGTACGGAAGCTCTCCGCACTCGCCGCCCGCCTCTGCCTGCTGACCTTCGTCGGGATGGTCGTCACGAACTTCTTCGTCGACTACTTCGCGTACTGGTTGACCTGGATCCCGCTCGTCCTGTGGCTGCTGCTCGGATTCGGCGTCCACCGGCGGAGGGCCGGCACGAAGGGCGAGGGCGCCACCGGGTCCGCTCCCGGGCCGGTGGTGACCGCCGCGCCGGTCACCGGCCGCTGGAAGGCGCTGAACAGCCCCGCCGACAAGGTGCCCAGCCACGGCACCCGGGCCTACGGGCAGGCGTACGCCATCGACATCGTGGCCGAGCCCGAGCCCGGCGCACGGCCCGGCTTCGGCTGGTGGCCCCTCGCTCGGGGCAATGCGGACTTCCCGGCCTTCGGTGCGCCCCTGTTCGCCGTCGCCGACGCCACCGTCGTCCACACCGACGACCGCCAGCGCGACCACCTCAGCCGCACGTCATGGCTCGCGGTCGTCTACTTCTTCCTCGTCGAAGGAATCGGCCGCACTCTGGGCGGCGTCCGGCGGATCATCGGCAACCACGTGATCCTCGACCTGGGCGGCGGCACCTACGCGCTCTACGCCCATGTCCGCCGCGGCTCGCTCACCGTCCGCCCGGGGGACCGGGTCCGGGCCGGACAGCAGCTCGGTCAGTGCGGCAACTCCGGCAACAGCACCGAGCCGCACGTCCACTTCCAGCTGATGAACGCCGCCGACTCCGAAACCGCCGACGGGCTTCCCTTCACCTGGCAGGACATCGGCGTCCCGGCCAACGGCGAGATCTTCGAGGCGGCCCCGGCGACGGTGGCGGAAACCGAGGGCACTGTCAGTGGTCCCGCCTAGGCTGATCCACATGCCACCCGCCGCCCGGAAGCCGCGCGCTCGTCAGTACGACCCGAAGAAGACCCGCGCCGCCGTCGCGGCCCAGCTCGATCATGTCCTGGACGCCGTACGCGGTCTCTCGCCCGAGCAGTTCGCGCTGCCGACCCGCCTCGGCGACTGGACGGTGCGGGAGCTGGTGGCGCATCTGGCCATGGCGGTGGGCGCGGTGGCGCGCAGCCTCGCGCGGCCGGCCCCGCCGCAGCCGGAGGCCACCCTGCTGGAATGGCCGTCCGCGTCCGCCCCGCTCGCCTCCTCGGTCGACGAGCGCAGCCGCGCCCTGGCCGCCGCCCACGAGCCCGTGGACCTGCTGGAGCGCACCGCGGCGGAGTACACCGAGGCCGTCGGACTGGAGCCCGATGACCGGGTGATGGCCGCCGTCCCCGGCGCGATGCGGCTGTCCGACTTCCTGGTCACCCGCTGCCTCGAACTCATCGTGCACACCGACGATCTCGCGGCGGCGACCGGCCAGGAGATCCCGTACGACCGCCAGGCCCTGGCCACCACGACCCGGCTGCTGGCCGATGTGCTGGCCGCTCGCGCGCCGGGCGGCTCGGTCGAGGTCCGGGTGCCGCCGTTCGCCGTGGTGCAGTGCGTCCAGGGGCCGAAGCACACCCGCGGCACCCCGCCGAATGTCGTCGAGACCGACCCGCTGACCTGGATACGGCTGGCCACCGGCCGGACGACGTGGGCCGAGGCGGTGGACGCGGCGCGCGTCAGCGCCGGCGGCGAGCGGGCCGACATCGGCGCGTATCTGCCCGTCATGAGCTGATCGGGCCGGGTCGGCTCGAACCGGGTCCCGGCGGGGGACGGTGCACGTCGCGTATCTCACACGGACGGGGCGGACGCGGCGAGCGGCAAACCCGGAAGGAGCGAGGCCATGGCCGCACAACGGGCGACCGCGGGGAAGCGAGAAGCGGAGCACCGCAATCCGCTCAGCAGTGAAGAAAACGCAGTTCAGCGCGGCGGCCGGGGCGGCACTCGGCCCGCAATAGGCGAGGTACCGACCGGTCGGCCACCGGCCCGGCGGTCGTGGCCACGTCAATCACCCACGGTCCCGCATTCATGCACTTCTCCAGTTGCGCGGCCATCCCCGGTTCGGATGAATGCGCGACCTGCCCTAGACTCGGTGCCGTGCCACGTGGTGACGGACGACTCAGCCACGACCTGCTCCCCGGTGAGAAGGGCCCCCAGGACGCTTGCGGCGTCTTCGGTGTCTGGGCTCCGGGTGAAGAGGTCGCCAAACTCACCTATTTCGGGCTGTATGCGCTGCAGCACCGTGGACAGGAGTCCGCGGGCATCGCGGTGAGCAACGGCTCCCAGATCCTCGTCTTCAAGGACATGGGCCTGGTTTCCCAGGTCTTCGACGAGACTTCGCTCGGCTCCCTCCAGGGTCATATCGCCGTGGGCCATGCCCGCTACTCCACCACCGGTGCCTCGGTGTGGGAGAACGCCCAGCCGACGTTCCGTGCGACCGCGCACGGCTCGATCGCGCTCGGCCACAACGGCAACCTGGTCAACACCGCCGAGCTGGCGGATCTGGTCGCCGCCCTGCCCCGCGAGGGCGGCCGCGCGACCCAGGTCGCGGCCACCAACGACACCGACCTGGTGACAGCCCTGCTGGCCGGCCAGGTCGACGAGGACGGCAAGCCGCTGACCGTCGAAGAGGCCGCACCGCGCGTCCTGCCGAAGGTCAAGGGCGCCTTCTCGCTCTGCTTCATGGACGAGCACACGCTCTACGCCGCCCGCGACCCGCAGGGCATCCGCCCGCTGGTCCTCGGCCGCCTGGAGCGCGGCTGGGTGGTGGCCTCCGAGACCGCCGCCCTCGACATCTGCGGCGCCAGCTTCATCCGGGAGATCGAGCCCGGCGAGATGGTCGCCATCGACGAGGACGGCCTGCGCAGCAGCCGCTTCGCCGAGGCCCGCCCCAAGGGCTGTGTCTTCGAGTACGTCTACCTGGCCCGCCCGGACACCGACATCGCCGGCCGCAATGTGTACCTCTCCCGTGTGGAGATGGGCCGCAAGCTGGCCGCCGAGGCGCCGGCCGACGCGGACCTGGTGATAGCGACCCCGGAGTCCGGCACCCCCGCCGCCGTCGGCTACGCCGAGGCCAGCGGTATCCCTTACGGCTCCGGCCTGGTCAAGAACTCCTACGTCGGCCGGACCTTCATCCAGCCCTCGCAGACCATCCGCCAGCTCGGTATCCGTCTCAAGCTCAACCCGCTCAAGGAAGTCATCCGCGGCAAGCGCCTGGTGGTCGTCGACGACTCGATCGTCCGCGGCAACACCCAGCGCGCCCTCGTCCGGATGCTGCGCGAGGCCGGCGCCGCCGAGGTCCACATCCGGATCTCGTCCCCGCCGATCAAGTGGCCGTGCTTCTTCGGCATCGACTTCGCCACCCGTGCGGAGCTGATCGCCAACGGGCTGAGCGTGGAGGAGATCGGCAAGTCGCTGGGCGCCGATTCGCTCGCGTACATCTCCATCGACGGCATGATCGAGGCGACCACGATCGCCAAGCCGAATCTGTGCCGTGCCTGCTTCGACGGTGAGTACCCGATGGAGCTGCCCGACCCGGAGCTGCTGGGCAAGCACCTCCTGGAGTCGGAGACCGCGGCTCCGGCGAAGTCCGACGTGGACGGCGTCCAGACGCTCACGGCCGGGGTCGGCGGCGCCGACGCGCTGCGTCGCCCGTAGAGCTCGTACACACACGACACGAAAGTTCTCAGCCATGCCCGAGACCACTGGTGCCAGCTACGCGAGTGCGGGCGTCGACATCGAAGCCGGCGACCGCGCCGTGGACCTGATGAAGGAGTGGGTGAAGAAGGCCACCCGCCCCGAGGTCGTCGGCGGGCTCGGCGGCTTCGCAGGCCTCTTCGACGCCTCGGCGCTGAAGCGGTACGAGCGCCCGCTGCTGGCCTCCGCCACCGACGGCGTCGGCACGAAGGTCGACATCGCCCGCAAGATGGGCGTCTACGACAGCATCGGTCACGACCTCGTCGGCATGGTCGTCGACGACCTGGTCGTCTGCGGCGCCGAACCGCTGTTCATGACCGACTACATCTGCGTGGGCAAGGTCTACCCGGAGCGGGTCGCCGCGATCGTCAAGGGCATCGCCGAGGGCTGTGTGCTGGCCGGCTGCGCACTGGTCGGCGGCGAGACCGCGGAGCACCCTGGCCTGCTGGGCGCGGACGAGTTCGATGTCGCCGGTGCCGGTACGGGCGTCGTCGAGGCGGACCGGGTACTGGGCGCGGATCGTATCCGTACGGGTGACGCGGTGATCGCCATGGCGTCCTCCGGCCTTCACTCCAACGGGTACTCGCTGGTCCGTCATGTGCTGTTCGACCGGGCGGGGATGGCCCTGGACCGGGAGATCCCGGAGTTCGGCCGCACGCTGGGCGAGGAGCTCCTGGAGCCCACCAAGATCTACTCGCTGGACTGCCTGGCGCTTACCCGTACGACCGAGGTGCACGCCTTCTCGCACATCACCGGCGGCGGTCTGGCCAACAACCTCGCCCGGGTGATCCCGGACGGTCTGCACGCCACGGTCGACCGTGCCACCTGGACGCCCGGCCCGGTCTTCGACCTGGTCGGCTCGGCCGGCTCGGTCGAGCGCCTGGAGCTGGAGAAGACCCTGAACATGGGCGTCGGCATGATCGCCGTCGTCCCCCAGGGTTCGGTGGAGGCCGCCCTCACCACGCTCGCAGACCGCGGTGTGGACGCCTGGGTCAGCGGCGAGATCACCGAGCGCGGTGACCACGCAGAGGCAGTGACCCTGACCGGTGACTACGCGAGCTGACCGGCCGAGTCCGCCCCATGGCCCGGTCCGGGCCATGGGAGGTGCGGCCCTCGTCGGCAGCCGTCGGCGCGGCGGCCGCACCAACGGACATCCGGACAGTCATCTGGGCAGCACAGAACCCGGTCCGGGCAATGCCCAGGACCGGGTCCGTGATGCTGTTATGGGTGCCGCGAGCGCACAGCGTGGTCAAGCGCGACGACGCTGGTCCGACGAGTCGCCCTCGTCCTCTTCGTCGTCGTCGCTGTTGTACAGATCTGCGTACCGTGCGTACGGGTCGTCGTCCTCGTCCTCCTCGAACGGCTCTGCGTTCGGAGGCTGCTGGTTCGACGGTGATGCACCCAGCTCGTCGGCCAGTCGTGAGAGATCCGTCCCACCGCTGCTGTACTTCAGCTGGCGGGCGACCTTTGTCTGCTTGGCCTTGGCCCGGCCGCGCCCCATGGGTCGACCCCCTCAATGACGGGGCTCGATGGCCCCAGAGTCTTGACACGCGTTCATGGATCAGAGCGGGCTCTCGACAGAGAGACCGGCCCGTAGGGCTTTAACGGTACCTGCTTCCGCGGCCATACGGTACGTCGCCCGCATCACCCGCCGCTCGGCACGACCTGCAAGGTGCCCCGTCCCCGCTGGTCAACTGCGATTTTAACCTGTCCTGTACGGCGACCCGCCGACGGGTGGTGAGGGATGTCTCCCTGATCACCCGTGGCGGGCCGCACAAGCAGCTGTTTCCGGCCGACAAGGCCGCATTTCCGGCCTCGGTCAGGTGCGCCGGGCCTCCGCCATGCGCTGCTCGGCCAGGCGGTCGGCGGCCGCGGCGGGCGGAATGCCGTCGGCCTTCGCACGAGCGAATATCGCCAGGGTGGTGTCGAAGATCTTCGCTGCCTTGGTCTTGCAGCGGTCGAAGTCGAAGCCGTGCAGCTCGTCGGCCACCTGGATGACACCGCCGGCGTTCACGACGTAGTCGGGCGCGTAGAGGATGCCGCGGTCGGACAGATCCTTCTCGATGCCGGGGTGGGCGAGCTGGTTGTTGGCCGCGCCGCACACCACCTTCGCGGTCAGCGCCGGCACCGACTCATCGCTCAGCGCACCGCCCAGCGCACACGGCGCGTAGACGTCCAGGCCCTCGGTGCGGATCAGTGCCTCGGTGTCCGCGACCGCGGTGACCTGCGGGAACTTGGCGCGGACCCGGTCCACCGACTCGGCGCGGACATCCGTGATCACTACCTCGGCGCCGTCCTGGAGGAGATGCTCGACGAGGAGGTGGCCGACCTTGCCGACGCCCGCGATGCCCACCTTGCGGCCGCGCAGCGTCGGGTCGCCCCAGGCGTGCTGGGCCGAGGCGCGCATGCCCTGGAAGACGCCGTAGGCGGTCAGGACGGAGGAGTCGCCGGCGCCGCCGTTGTCGGGGGAGCGGCCGGTGGTCCACTTGTTCGTACGGGCGACGACGTCCATGTCGGCGACGTAGGTACCGACGTCGCACGCGGTGACATAGCGGCCCCCGAGGGAGGCCACGAACCGGCCGTAGGCGAGCAGGAGTTCCTCGGTCTTGATCAGATCGGGGTCACCGATGATCACGGCCTTACCGCCGCCGTGGTCCAGCCCGGCGAGGGCGTTCTTGTAGGACATGCCGCGCGACAGGTTCAGGGCGTCCAGCACGGCCTCCTCCTCGGAGGCGTAGGCATGGAAGCGGGTACCGCCGAGGGCGGGGCCCAGGGCGGTGCTGTGGATGGCGATCACAGCCTTCAGGCCGCTGGCACGGTCCTGGCAGAGAACGACCTGCTCATGGCCACCCTGCTCCGATCGGAACAGAGTGTGCAGAACGCCGCCGTCGGTGCCGGCGGAGGCCGGACGTACGTCAGTCACTGTGGTGACTCCCATAAGTCGCGAAGGATGCCCTCCGACGGGTGGGGAGGGCCGGTTGAAAAGAGCGTAAGACCTGCGGGGCGGGTTGATCGGTCAGGTGCCGAGGATCACCCTCTCCCGGGGGACGGGCATGGGACGATCTGGTCGTATCGCAGGCCGGCGGGGGCCCTCGGGATCTCCCGGCGGCGGACTTCCCTTTGAAGGAGCGGGCGTGGCCCTGGCGTCGTCGGTGAAGGTCCCGTACATGGCATATCTACGGGTCTACGAGCCGCTGGCTGCGTTCCCCGAGCCGGAGCGCACCCACTGGGCGCGCTATGCCAAGCGGGCGAAGACCCCTACTGCCCAGGACGAGCAGCGCCGGGCGCTGGCGGATCTGCTGCCGACCCCACCGGTGCCGGTGCCGGTCCACGAGAGCGCGGACGCCTTCATCGCCGTCGTGAACGAGGTGACCTGCGTCTGTCCGTGGCGCACCCGGCTGCGCGGCTGGCAGGCCCTGGAGACGCTGGACGAGCTGCTGCCGGCCTCGGTGCTGGATGCGGCGCTGCCCCCGGTCGTGCGCCGGCAGGCGGCCACCGACTACGAGCAGTGGCGGGAGCGCAACCCGGACGCCAGACCCTGGATCCGCGGGGCGGCCTGGCATGTCCCGGTCCGCTGGTTCGTGCTGTTCTCCGACGGCGAGCGGGAGTACACGAAGGGTGATCAGGGGCCGGTGCTGCGTTACCGGACGCCGATGGTGCAGGCGCGGCGGCGGGTCGCCCGTGGGCTGCGCACCCTGCGGGACGCCCTGGAAGAGGGGCCCTTGATCGACGGCCTGGTAGATGTGGGGCGCTGGCTCGAGGAATTCCATCCGCGTTCGCTCGTGGAGCTGGATTACGGAGGGCTGGTGCACGCGGTGCCCGAAGGGCAGCTCGCCGAGGACCGTTCCGCCGCCGAGGTGGCGGAGGGGCTGGCGGCGCTGCGCGAGGGGGACGGCGAGCGGGCCGGGGTCGCGTACGAGAAGCTTTCCCAGCGGTGGCGTGCGGTGCGGGAACGACAGTTCTCCAGCTGAGGCGCCGGTGCGGTGCCGAAGGTTTGTGGTGCGGAAGCGCTGCGTTCGCTTTTCGGTGGTTGGACGGTAAAGGACGTAGGTCCTGATCCGGGCGATTGCCTCAAGCGTGACCTAAAGCACTGACTTCGGGTCTTGCTCCCAAGCCATACCCTCGTGCCAAAATAGGACAAGGAGCCCGACCTGGGCTCCTTCCGTCCAACTAAGGGCGGATAGATCGGTATTGCGTTCCTTGAGGGTTCTGTGGCGGCTGATCACGTTGTGACTGATCGTCACGGACGGGTGACTGTCCGCTATGGCACGGTCCATCGGCTTCCGCCGAGGTTGAACACCTGAGAGGGCAATTCCATCGGTTTGGCCGACGTGGCTGGACAGATGGTGTAGTTGTAGTGCCGAGGACAAGCCGTTCGTCCTATAACCGACTCGGCCCGCGTCCGCCATTTCGGGCAACGTGGGTCAAGGTGCAGAATTTAGAGGAAAGAACCGTGATGGTTCGGTTCTCCCGAGGAGGCCGCTCATGACCGCTCGCACCCCTGACGCCGAGCCGCTGCTTACCCCTGCTGAGGTCGCCACGATGTTCCGCGTGGACCCGAAGACGGTGACCCGTTGGGCCAAGGCAGGCAAGCTCACGTCCATCCGCACGCTCGGAGGACACCGGCGTTACCGCGAGGCTGAGGTCCGCGCACTGCTCGCGGGCATCCCGCAGCAGCGCAGCGAGGCCTGAACAACCGCATAACCAGGTCGTTTTCGGGGCCCCCAACCCGAAAGCGCCCGCTTTGCGCCACACCGCTCGACCGCTCCACACAGCTTCATACGACGCGGCGCCTGCCCCACAGGCCCCACACCTGCTCCACTTGGGTACGTCATCGATCGCGCTGGACTCCGCCGGGTCCAGCGCGATTTTTTTGTGTGCGCCCGCTTCAGGGCTCGTCGGAGCGGTCGGGCCGGCCTGGCGCCGGCACCGTCCCGGACGGCGGCCAGGGGGTCTTCACGGGCCCTGTGAGGGCCTTTCCGAGTGGACCCCGGCCCCCTTTCCGGAGCCGCCTCAGGGGTGGTGCAATTGCACATATTAAATTGACCGGTTGTAGGGAGGGTGTAAGTTCCGCATCGCGCCAAACTTGTTCGGTGACACCCGTCACACTACGCGGCGCTTGAAGACGTTACGTCCACTGCGATAGAGAACCCCGCCCGCCACACCCAACGGGCCCTCACCGCGCAGTGGGTGGCGAGGGCGCTGGTGGTCACGCGGTCGCGGGAGTCCCGTCCTCGCCCGCCGGCGACTCACAGACGGCCGCGGGCGAGGCGGAGGTGGACGCCGGCGCCGGAGGCCCGGAGCGGGCCGTGTGCGGCTCCATGGCGAGCCGTTGCAGCTGATGACAGATGGGGCAGTGCCGCGTCAGGTGGCGGTAGCCCGTGGCCGCTGACAGATGGGCCCGCAACAGCGCCCTGGTCTCGTGCCGTACCGCAGTCGTCATTGCGCATACCTCCCCGGCCCCCACGCCTTCCTCAGTGAGTACCGGCGGTACGTGCCGCCGTCAATACAGCGGGCGCCAATCCGGCTACGGTCCGCATCCGGCGGGGTCGGAAATGGACAGCGGCAGGGACGGCGTCCTGCGGGGGTGTGGGGAGTGGCCGGCAGGCGGTCGGCGAGGCGGCCCGCACCGGTGCGCGATACGGGCCGTGGGGTGCGACCTGACGGGTTGTGGGATGCCCGGCGGCTTCGCACGGGGCGCGGCCCGGTCCGGACAGCAGTACGGCCCGCATCCGAGAGGGATGCGGGCCGTAAAAAAGCGGTCCTGACGGGATTTGAACCCGCGGCCTCCACCTTGACAGGGTGGCGAGCACTCCAAACTGCTCCACAGGACCTTGCGTTTCGCTTTCCGCTTGCGGCGGGCTGCGAAGCAAGACTGTACAGCAGGTCAGGGGGTGCGGTCGAACTCGATACCGGCGGCCCTGGTTCCTACGGCGCGGCGGCGTCCACCGCCTTCACGATGCGCTTGTCGGAGACCGGGTACGCGGTCCCCAGAGCGTGGGCGAAGTAGCTCACCCGGAGCTCCTCGATCATCCAGCGGATCTCCAGGGCCGCGGCCGGCACCGGGCGGCCCTGTGGGAACTGCTCCAGCAGCCAGGCGTATTCGTCCTGCATCTCCTTCACCTTCGCCATACGGGTGCGGTCCCGCTCGGCGTTGGTGGGCAGCTGCTGCAGACGGCGGTCGGCGGCGACCAGATAGCGCATCAGGTCCGGCAGCCGCTTGGCGCCGTGCGCCGTCACGAAGCCCGGCTTGATCAGCGCCGCCAGCTGCTCCTTGATGTCCGTAAGGGACGGCAGCAGCGAGGGGAACGTCGTCTCCTTCAGCCGGCGCTCGCACGCCTGCCAGGCGGCCAGCACCTCCTGGACCTGCTGGATGGTCTTCAGGGTGACGTCCACCAGGTCCGCGCGGACCGCGTCGAACAGCTTCCGGAAGGACTCCTCGTCCCAGGCCGGACCGCCCCGGGCCGCGATCAGACGGTCCGCGGCGGCGGTGACGCAGTCCTCGAAGAGCGCCGCGATGGAGCCGTGCGGATTGCGGGACAGCGCGAGCTTGTGCTGATTGCTCAGCTTGTCCTGGGCGAACTTGGCCGGATTGGACGGGATGTTCAGCAGGATGAGCCGGCGGGTGCCCGCCCACATCGCCGTGAGCTGCTCGGCCTCGGTGTCGAAGAGGCGTACGGCGACGCTGCTGCCCTCGTCGACCAGCGCCGGGTAGGCCTTCAGCGGCTGGCCCGCACGCCGGGTCTCGAAGGTGCGCGGCAGCGTGCCGATCGTCCAGGACGTCAGTCCCGTGCGCTGCTCCGGACCGGCCGGCGCCGGCCCGTCGCCCCCGCCGCCCCTGCGGTCCCTGGCGGGCCGCTCGGCGGCCTGCTCGAAGGCCTTGGAGATGGCCGCCCGGGTCTTCGGCTTGAGCTTCAGCCGCAGCGCCTCCAGGTCCTTGGCCTCGGCGAGCTTGCGGCGCCGCTCGTCGACCACCCGGAAGGTGATCTTGAGGTGGTCCGGGACCTTGGCCGTGTCGAAGTCCGCGGCCTCCACGGGTACGCCCACCATCCGCTGCAGCCCCGCGGCCAGAGACGTCGTCAGAGCGCCCTGCAGCGGGACCGTGGAGTCCAGGAAGCGGGCCGCGAAGTTCGGTGCCGGGACGTAGTTGCGCCGGATCGGCTTGGGCAGGGACCGGATCAGCTCCGTCACCAGCTGCTCGCGCAGACCCGGGATCTGCCAGTCGAAGCCCTCGGAGGAGACCTGGTTGAGGACCTGGAGGGGGATGTGGACGGTCACACCGTCCGCGTCCGCGCCCGGCTCGAACTGGTAGGTGACCTTGAACTTCAGCTTGCCCTGCCGCCAGGAATCCGGGTAGTCGTCCTTCGTGACGGCCTCGGCGGACTCGTTGATGAGCATCGAGTGCTCGAAGTTCAGCAGCTCCGGCTCTTCGCGGTGCTTCTTCTTCCACCAGGCGTCGAAGTGCGCGCCGGAGACCACGTCCGCGGGGATGCGCTGGTCGTAGAAGTCGAAGAGCGTCTCGTCGTCCACGAGGATGTCGCGGCGCCGGGCGCGGTGCTCCAACTCCTCGACCTCGCCGAGAAGTTTGCGGTTGTCATGGAAGAACTGGTGGTGGGTGCGCCAGTCGCCCTCGACCAGGGCGTTACGGATGAACAGATCGCGTGAGGTCTCCGGATCGATCCGGCCGTAGGTGATCTTGCGCTGGGCGACGATCGGGACGCCGTAGAGCGTCACCCGCTCGTACGCCATCACCGCGGCCATCTTCTGTTCCCAGTGCGGCTCGCTGTATGTCCGCTTGACCAGGTGCTGGGCGAGCGGCTCGATCCATTCCGGCTCGATCTTCGCGTTCACCCGCGCCCACAGGCGGGACGTCTCGACCAGCTCGGCGGACATCACCCAGCGCGGGGGCTTCTTGAAGAGCGCGGAGCCGGGGAAGACCGCGAACTTGGCGCTGCGGGCGCCCAGATACTCGTTCTTGGCGTCGGTGTCCTTGATGCCGATATGCGAAAGCAAACCGGAAAGCAGGGAGGTGTGGATGGGGTCCGGCGCCGCATCCTGCTCGCTGAGGTGGATGCCCATCGTCTTGGCGACCGAACGCAGCTGGGAGTAGATGTCCTGCCACTCACGTATCCGGAGATAGTTCAGGAACTCGCTGCGGCACATTCGGCGGAAGGCCGAGGAGGACAGCTCCTTCTGCTGCTCGCGGACATAGCGCCAGAGGTTGAGGAAGGCGAGGAAGTCGGAGGTCTCGTCCTTGAAGCGGGCGTGCTGCTGGTCGGCCTGCTGCTGTTTGTCCGCGGGCCGCTCGCGCGGGTCCTGGATGGACAGGGCCGCCGCGATGACCATGACCTCGCGGACACAGCCGTTGCGGTCCGCCTCCAGCACCATCCGCGCCAGCCGCGGGTCGACCGGCAGCTGCGAGAGCTTGCGGCCGAGCGGGGTCAGCCGCTTCTTGGGGTCCTTCTGCTTGATGTCGAGCGCGCCGAGCTCGCTCAGCAGATCGACGCCGTCCTTGATGTTGCGGCGGTCCGGCGGGTCGATGAACGGGAACTTCTCGATCTCGCCGAGGCCGGCCGCGGTCATCTGCAGGATGACGGAGGCGAGATTCGTCCGGAGGATCTCCGCGTCCGTGAACTCGGGGCGGGAGAGGAAGTCGTCCTCGGAGTAGAGGCGGATGCAGATGCCGTCGCTGGTACGGCCGCAGCGGCCCTTGCGCTGGTTGGCGCTGGCCTGCGAGACCGGCTCGATGGGCAGCCGCTGGACCTTGGTGCGGTAGCTGTAGCGGGAGATACGGGCCATGCCCGGGTCGATGACGTACTTGATGCCCGGGACGGTCAGCGAGGTCTCGGCGACGTTCGTGGCCAGCACGATCCGTCTGCCCGTGTGCCGCTGGAAGACACGGTGCTGCTCGGCGTGCGACAGCCGCGCGTACAGGGGGAGGACCTCGGTGAACGGGAGGGCCTTCTTGTTGAGCGCGTCCGCGGTGTCGCGGATCTCCCGTTCGCCGGAGAGGAAGACCAGGATGTCGCCGGGCCCGGCGGACTGGAGCTCGTCCACGGCGTCGCAGATCGCGGTGATCTGGTCGCGGTCGCCCTCCAGGTTGTTCGCGGCCTGGCCGCCCTCCTCCAGCAGCGGGCGGTAGCGCACCTCCACCGGATAGGTCCGGCCGGAGACCTCGACGACCGGAGCCGTCGGCTTCGTCCCGTCGTCGTTCCCGGAGGCGTCCGGGGCGGGCGGGGAGCCGGCGCGGTCCGGCGCCGCCCCTACGGACGCGACGCTGCCGAAGTGCCGGGCGAACCGCTCCGGGTCGATGGTCGCCGAGGTGATGACGACCTTGAGGTCCGGGCGCCGGGGCAGCAGCTGGGCCAGATAGCCGAGGATGAAGTCGATGTTGAGGCTGCGCTCGTGTGCCTCGTCGATGATGATCGTGTCGTACTGGCGCAGCTCCCGGTCCGTCTGGATCTCGGCGAGCAGGATGCCGTCCGTCATCAGCTTGACGAGGGTGTCCCCGCCGACCTGGTCCGTGAAGCGGACCTTCCAGCCGACCGCCTCGCCCAGCGGGGTCTTCAGCTCCTCGGCCACCCGCTCGGCGACCGTACGGGCCGCGATCCGGCGCGGCTGGGTGTGCCCGATCAGGCCCCGGACACCCCGGCCCAGCTCCAGACAGATCTTGGGGATCTGCGTCGTCTTGCCGGACCCGGTCTCACCGGCGACGATCACGACCTGGTGGTCGCGGATCGCGGCGAGGATCTCGTCCTTCTTCTGGCTGACCGGCAGCTCTTCCGGATACGTGATCTCGGGTACCGCGGCGCGACGCTGCTCGACCCGCAGCTCCGCCTCGTCGATACCGCCGGCGATCTCCGAGAGCACCGCCGCCCGGGCTTCGGGCTTACGGATACGGCGTGCGCCGTCGAGCCGGCGGCCCAGCCGCTGCTGATCGCGCAGCATCAGCTCGGGCAGACGTTCCAGCAGGTCGGAGAGGCCGGGAGCGGGGGTGCCGGGCAGCGCGGGAGCAGAGCCGTCGGGCAGGGCGGAGGCAGGCTGACTGGACATACGTCCCCCAGGATCTCACCTCCCCTGAACGACTGGCGAACCATTTGCCCGCGCGGACGGTGCCCGGTGCCCCGCCCGCACCTCGCGCCCGCGGCCTTCGGAGCCGGCGGCACCGCCATCCGGGTGGCCGCGGGGAGAGGGCACCGGGGGCGGAAAGATGGATCACGACGCCTGTGCGCATACGCGAGGATGACCGCATGGACAAGGGAATACGACGCATAGCGGGCGTCGTCATGATGGTCGCCGGTATCGCGCTCGCCAGCTGGCTGGTCTTCGGTCCGTGGCACTACTGGGAAGGCGATATGCGGCTGGTGCGGATGGCCATGGGCCTGGCGGCGACGGGGGTGATCACCGGCGGTGCCCGGCTGATCTTCTGGCAGCCGGAGGGCCGGCCCTCCGAGGCCGCCCGGGAAGCCGGCGTCGGATAGCGACGAAAAAGGCCCCGATTCGAGGAATCGGGGCCTTCTCCCAATGGGTGTGGCTGGGGCCGGGGTCGAACCGGCGACCTATCGCTTTTCAGGCGATCGCTCGTACCAACTGAGCTACCCAGCCGCAGCGGTCCTGACGGGATTTGAACCCGCGGCCTCCACCTTGACAGGGTGGCGAGCACTCCAAACTGCTCCACAGGACCTTGCATTGTGCGAAAGCGGCGTGAGCCAGTCTCGCACACGGTGATGCGTGCCCCCAACGGGATTCGAACCCGTGCTACCGCCTTGAAAGGGCGGCGTCCTGGGCCACTAGACGATGAGGGCTGGTGGCCACCTTGGCGTCGTTACCGGCGCCGTCGGGGACGTGAGAAGCATATGGGATGGGAGGACCGTTCGCCAAAACGGTTCAGCGGGGGTGCTCGGAAGGACTCCTGGCCGGGCGTGAAGCAGAGCCGGGCGAGGGGCCGGACGGGGGACCGGACGACGGGTCGGCCGAGGGCGGTGAAGTGGACGGTGAGGGCGTGGCGCCGGGTTGGTTCTCCCGGGGGAGGTGGCGGCTGACCTCGGCCCGGGAAAGGCCCAGTCCGCCGAGGGTGATCTCGTCCCAGGCCTGCAGCCGTTTCGTCGTCCGGTCCAGGTAGAGCACCGACGCCAGGACCGGCTCGGGCTTCTTGTTCTGCACCGCGCGCAGTCCGCCGCCGCCCGTCGAGCCCTCGACCATCAGCCGGGTGCCCTGGGGGAGCAGGGTGTTCTCGCGGTGGTGGACATGGCCGGCCAGGGCCAGCGGGGCCAGGCCGTCCGCCTCGGTCACGGCGGCGGGGTTGTGGGCCAGCGCGATGTCGACGGGGGTGCCGGCCAGCCGCTGGGTGCGCAGCGCGTCGGCGAGGCGGCCGCCCGCGGTGCGCTCGGCGGGGTCACCGGCAGCCACCACGCGGCGGTCCGGGGTGAACTGCGGGTCGCCGACGCCCGCGATGCGTACGCCGGCGACCTGGGTGACCTTGCCGTGGTCGAGGACGGTGACGTGGCGTCGGCCGGTCAGGTACTTCTGCGTGCCGCGGGAGTCGTGGTTGCCGCGCACCCACACGTAGGGGGCGCCGAGGGTGGAGACCGGGTCCAGGAAGTGGTTCTCGGCGGCCGAGCCGTGGTCCATGGTGTCGCCGGTGTCGACGATCACGTTGATCCGGTACTGCTTCACCAGGGAGGCGATGATCCGCCAGGCGCCGGGGTTGAGGTGGATGTCGGAGACATGCAGGACGCGGATGGTGGTGGGGTCCGGCTGGTAGGCCGGCAGCGTCGAGGTGGCGTCGTAGAGCTTGGTGACGTTGGTCACCAGACGCGCCAACTCCTTCTGGTAGACGTGGAATTCGCTGACGATGTTCCGGGCGTTGCCGACCACGGAGGGGGCCGAGGTGAGCAGTCCGGAGAACTTCGGCTCCAGTACGGACTGGGGGTCCCAGGTGGTGTATGCGGTGCCCGCGGAGGCGGCGAGCAGGGTGAGCGCCAGACCGCCGGCGGCCAGTGCGCGGCGCGGGCGGCGGTAGACGGCCAGGCCCAGCGCGGTGGCGCCGGACGCCACGGCGACACAGGAGTGCAGCGCCAGCCCCAGGGCGCCGCGGGTGACGTCGTGGGTGACCTCGGCCTGCAGACCGGCGAACCGCTCGGGGTGGTCGACCAGCGCCTGGGAGCGGACCGGGTCCAGCCGGTCGACGTCGACATCGAGCCGTACGGGCGCGTGGTGGCTGCTCAGTTCCAGGTCGCCGAGCGGTGCGACGTCGATCCGGGTGCCGCCGGCCAGCGAGGGTCGCAGCGCCATGCTGGTGTCCATCGGGCCGACGGGGACACGGAGGCTGCCGATCAGGAGCAGGCCCAGCCAGGCGCCGACGACGGTGACGGCTATCAGGCCGAGGGAGCGGGTCAGTGGGTGCGGTGACTCGGCTAAGCCGGCGGTGGGGGCCGTACGGCGGGAGCGGTAGGCGCGGCGGACGGCTGCCGGGAGGGCGCGTACGCCGTGGAGGCCGGTATGGAGCAGCCGGTGCAGAGGGCTTTGCGGGGTGTCGGGGTGTGGTGTCCGGGAGCGCGCTGCGCGGGCCATTGGTCCCGTATGCCCGTCCGTGGCGCCGTTAAGCGAGGAGTGGCGGCTTCCGGTTGGGCTGCGGTGCGCCGGGCGGGCCGCGACGATCGGTGGGGAGGCAGCGTGGCGGAGAATGGTGGTGTGCTGGAAATGACGCGCGAGGAGTTCGAGGAACTGGTCGCCGAGGCGCTGGACCGGATCCCGCCGGAACTGACCCGGCTGATGGACAACGTGGCGGTCTTCGTCGAGGACGAACCGCCCACCGACGACCCCGAGCTGCTCGGGCTCTACGAGGGGACGCCGCTGACCGACCGGGGCGAGTGGTACGCGGGCGTGCTCCCGGACCGGATCACCATCTACCGGGGGCCGACGCTGCGGATGTGCGAGACCCGTGAGGACGTGGTCGCGGAGACCGAGGTGACGGTCGTTCATGAGATCGCGCACCACTTCGGGATCGACGACGAGCGGCTGCACGCGCTGGGCTACGGCTAGGGACGGTCGAAGGGCCGGCTCCTAGGGGGCGGCTCCCAGGGGCCGTCGGGAGTGCGGGCGGCCCCCGGAACGCGCGCCCGGCGCGATCGGCCGGGCGTGGTGCGTGTCCTCAGGTGGGGAGCGGGAGTTGGGCAGGGCGTCCGTGCCGCCGTCCCTGCGTTCCGGATCCGGAGGTCCCGCCGTGCGCCCGAGCCCACATCGCCAGTCGTCCCTGACGCCGACACCGTCCCCGTCGTCGTCCCCTGCTCCCGTCCCTTCGTCGCGCCCTCCGTCGGGCCGGGTGCGCTCCCGGGCCACCGCCGCGGCCGTGGCCGTCTCCGCGCTGGCCGCGACGCTGGCCGGCTGTATGAGCGTGAGCGATCCGGAGGAGCCGAAACCGTCCGGCAGCACCGCGCGGCACGACGGGAAGGACGCGTGGTCCGGCCCCAACGGGGTGACCGTGGACGGCCGGGGCGACGGCCCGCGGCGCATGGGGCGCAACGGTGAGGGCCGCCCGGCCGGTGGCAAGGGCAAGAAGGGCAAGCCGTCGAAGAGCGCGGCGCCGGAGCCGTCCGAGCCCGGTACGCCGTCCCGCCCGGTGCGGCCGTCGGGCCCCGAGCCGGGTGCCGGCGGCCACGGCGGCTCCGGCGGTCATGGCGGACGCCCCGGACACGCGGAGCCCTCGCCGTCCCACCCCGACCGCCCGGCCACCCCGCCGGCCTCACCCGCGCCCAGTACGCCCCCCGCGCAGCCGACCCCGCCGGCCAGCAGCCCCCCGCCACCGCCGAGCTCCCATGCCTCCGGCCCGTCCCCCGTCTCGCCGATGGCGTCGGAGTCGGACCTCTACGACGAGGAGGCATAAGGGGGTTCCGGGCGGGGCGGGTAGGTTTGTCCGGGGGAACGGAAGGCCTGGTCAGAAGGTCATTTGCCATCCGGGGTGCGGAGTGCGTATGGTGGTAGATCGTTTGATCCCATTTGCCCGGCGCCAGAAAAGAAGCGCGCCGCGTGGCGCGTTCTCTCCCTTGCCGTGGCTGACCGCATAGAGGCGGTCGTGTGAAACACACGGAGTTTGGGCGCGTGCCGAGACTCCGGAAGGTTTCGCATTTCGCATGTCCATTTCCACTGAGCAGTCCGTCATGCCCGCACTCGACGAGCAGACGGCTCCCGAGGTGACGGCCGCCGACGAGGCGCCCGAGACCGACGCGGCGGAAGCCGCCACCGACACCGTCACCTTCGCCGACCTCGGACTGCCCGAGGGCGTCGTCCGCAAGCTCGCGCAGAACGGCGTCACCACCCCCTTCCCCATCCAGGCCGCGACCATTCCGGACGCCCTAGCCGGCAAGGACATCCTCGGCCGTGGCCGCACCGGCTCCGGCAAGACCCTCTCCTTCGGTCTGCCGACCCTGGCCACGCTGGCCGGCGGCCACACCGAGAAGAAGAAGCCGCGCGCGGTCATCCTCACCCCGACCCGTGAGCTCGCGATGCAGGTCGCGGATGCGCTCCAGCCCTACGGCGACGTCCTCGGCCTGAAGATGAAGGTCGTCTGCGGCGGTACGTCCATGGGCAACCAGATCTACGCGCTGGAGCGCGGTGTCGACGTCCTCGTCGCCACCCCGGGCCGGCTGCGCGACATCATCAACCGCGGCGCCTGCTCCCTGGAGAACATCCAGGTCGCCGTCCTCGACGAGGCCGACCAGATGTCCGACCTGGGCTTCCTGCCCGAGGTCACCGAGCTGCTCGACCAGGTGCCGTCCGGCGGCCAGCGGATGCTCTTCTCCGCCACGATGGAGAACGAGATCGGCACGCTGGTCAAGCGCTACCTGACCAACCCGGTCAGCCACGAGGTCGACAGCGCCCAGGGCAACGTCACCACCATGACCCACCACGTCCTGGTCGTGAAGCCGAAGGACAAGGCGCCGGTCACCGCCGCGATCGCCGCCCGCAAGGGCCGCACCATCATCTTCGTCCGCACCCAGCTGGGCGCCGACCGCATCGCCGAGCAGCTCGTCGAGTCCGGCGTGAAGGCCGACGCGCTGCACGGCGGTATGACCCAGGGCGCGCGGACACGGGTGCTCGCGGACTTCAAGGACGGCTACGTCAACGCGCTGGTCGCCACCGACGTCGCCGCCCGCGGTATCCACGTCGACGGTATCGACCTGGTCCTCAACGTCGACCCGGCCGGTGACCACAAGGACTACCTGCACCGCTCGGGCCGTACCGCCCGCGCCGGCCAGTCCGGCACCGTCGTCTCGCTGTCGCTGCCGCACCAGCGCCGGCAGATCTTCCGGCTGATGGAGGACGCGGGCGTGGACGCCTCGCGCCACATCGTCGGCGGCTCCGGCGCCTTCGACGAGGACGTCGCCCGGATCACCGGTGCGCGCTCGCTCACCGAGGTCCAGGCCGAGTCGGCCAACAACACCGCCAAGCAGGTCGAGCGCGAGGTGAGCGAGCTCACCCGTGAGCTGGAGCGCCTGCAGCGCCGCGCCGGCGAGCTGCGCGAGGAGGCCGACCGGCTGACCGCCCGTGCCGCCCGCGAGCGCGGTGAGGACCCGGCCGAGGCGCTCGCCGCCGCTGCCGAGACCGCCGCCGCCGAGGTGGCCGAGGCCGCCGTTCCGGCCCAGGCCGCTGCGTCGGACGAGCGCCGCGACGACCGGGGCAACTTCGAGCGCCGGGACCGTCGTGACGACCGCTCCGGTGGTCGTTCCTTCGACCGTGACCGTCGCGATGACCGTTCCGGTGGTGGCTTCAACCGCGACCGTCGTGATGACCGTTCCGGTGGTCGTTCCTTCGACCGTCGCGATGACCGTTCCGGTGGCGGTTTCAACCGTGACCGCCGGGACGACCGGGGCGGTTTCGGCCGGGACCGTCGCGATGACCGCTCCGGTGGCCGTTCCTTCGACCGTGACCGTCGCGATGACCGTTCCGGTGGTGGCTTCAACCGCGACCGTCGTGACGACCGTTCCGGTGGCCGTTCCTTCGAGCGCCGTGACGACCGTTCCGGTGGCGGTTTCAACCGTGACCGCGGCGACCGTCCGAGCCGCCCGTTCAACCGTGACGACCGTACCGGCGGCCGTCCGGCCTCCGGTGGCTACCGCTCCGGCGGCGGCGACCGTCCGTTCAACCGTGACGACCGTTCCGGCCGTCCGTCCTCCGGTGGCCACCGCTCCGGCGGCGACCGCCCGTACGGCCGTCGTGACGACCACCGTGGCGCCCCGACCGGCTCCTTCGGCCGCCGCGAGGACAAGCCGCGCTGGAAGCGCAACGGCTGATCACCGACGCTGATCCGCAGGGCCCGTACGCACGCAAGTGCCGTACGGGCCCTGCGTGTTGTACGGCACACCCGATGCCCCGCAGGGCCCGTCGGCCGGCCCCGCGGCACCCCGCCGCATGGCTTGATCCGTAATGCCTTCGGGCTGCGGCACCTCCTCGGGCTATGCTGCTCGGTGCGGGCCATTAGCTCAATTGGCAGAGCAGTGGACTTTTAATCCATTGGTTCAGGGTTCGAGCCCCTGATGGCCCACCAGAAGCGGACGGGGAGACCGTCCGGCCGGTGTGTGCAGTGGCCTGAGGGCCCGGACCGTGTGCGGTCCGGGCCCTCGGTCATGAGCGGTGTCCGGGGCGGGGCTCAAGTGCTGTGGGGCGGAACGGGCTTGGGGGCGCGAATCGGGCGGCACGAGGCGGGTGGCACGAGGTGGTTGGAGAGGCCGCCGCTGCGCCCGGTCCTCTTCGCCCGCCCTCGCCTCTTCCTCACGTGGCGCGGCCGGTCCGGTGACCCGTCCGGCCCCCGACGAGTCGCCGTCCCGCCCCGTACCGGCAAGCCTGGGGACGTCCAGGCGACCGGCACGGCGGTGCCCGTACGGACGGGCGGGAGTGGGAAGAGGCCGGTGCGGATGCTCCGAGGTGAGGCGCCCCCCGAGGGCGAGGACGACGGGGAGCGCGGGGCCCGCGAGGAGGGCCGCTCCCGGATGTCGTGGTCCGGCCGTCTGCTGGTGCGCCGACTTCCCGCCATCCTCATCGTCGGCGGGGTCGTCTTCGACATGGGGACGCCGGCCAGTTACACGGCCGCCCCCTTCTTCTCCGCCGCCCCGCTGGTCGCCGCGCCGCTCTTCTCCCTGCGGGGCACCGCCCTCACGGCCCTGGCCGCTTTGCTCGGCGAGATCTGGGTCGTCACCTACCGCAGCGCCGGGCAGAACTACAGCGAGTCGGTGACGGAGATCGCCACGGTCCTTGTCGTCGCCCTGCTGGCCCTCGGCATCAACCGGGTCGTCCGGACGGTCGATGCCCGTCTGGCCTCCGTACGGGACGTCTCGGAGGCCGCCCAGCGCGCCGTACTGCCCATGCCGCCCGAACGGCTCGCCGGGCTCGCCCTCGCCGCCCGCTATGTGGGCGCGCGGGCGGATGCCCGGATCGGCGGCGACCTCTATGCGGTGCAGGACACCCCGCACGGCCTACGGCTGATCGTCGGCGACGTACGGGGCAAGGGGCTGGAGGCGGTGGAGACCGCGGTGATCGTCATCGGCGCCTTTCGCGAGGCGGCGGAACAGGAGAGCACCTTGGGTGCGGTGGCGGGGCGGCTGGAGCGGGCGCTGCAACGGGAGGGCGGGCGGCGCAACGGGGTGGAGCGGACCGAGGGGTTCACCACTGCCGTGCTGGCCGAGATCCCCGCCGACGGGCAGTCCGTGCTGCGGGTGCTCAACCGGGGCCACCCGCCCCCGCTGCTGCTCACCCCGGACGGCGGTCTGCGCGAGCTGGCTCCCGCGGCGCCGGCGCTGCCCCTCGGGCTGGGCGAGATGGCGAGCCGGCCGGACCGGCCGGACGAGACGTTCTTCCCGGCCGGGGCCCTGCTGCTCTTCTTCACCGACGGGGTGACCGAGGCCCGGGACCTGCTCGGCCGCTTCTACAACCCGTCGAGCAAACTGCGCGGCTGCCGCTTCCCCGGCCCGGACGTCCTCCTGGACACCGTCGTCGAGGACGTCGCACGCCATACGGGCGGCGCGCCGGCCGACGATATGGCGCTGCTGGCGGTGCAGCGGCCGATGGGGGCGTAGGCGTCGGCGTTCGTAGGGGCCTGGGGGCGACCTACGGGGCGGGGCCGCGGAGGGGCGTGGGCGCTGCGTACGGGAGCCGGGGCGCGCGTAGGGGAATCGGGGCGCGCGTACGGGAATCGGGGCGCGTCCGGGGCCGGGCTGGGTGTACGGGTCGGGCCGTGTGTATGGGAGGCCGTGTTGCGCGTACGGGGTATCGGGCCGTGTGTATGGGAGGTCAGGTCGCGCGTACGGATATCGGGGCCGCGCTCAGCTCCCCGGGATGTCCGTCGCCCCGGGGAGGCCGTGCAGGCTCTGGCCGTGCGGGCCGGTGAGTGCGACCGGGTGCCCGTCGAGCGCGAGGGTCAGCAGCAGCGGGTCGTCCGGGCGGGGCGAGTGGTGTGCCGGGCCGGTGATCCAGGGCAACACGGAGTGGTGCTCGTTGGAGATCCAGTGGCCGCCGCCGGGCCGTCCGTCGAGCAGAGACCGTACGAGCCGGGCGAACTCCTCGCGGCGGGCGGGCGGGAGGTAGGTCAGCACCGAGCTGTGGAAGATGACCAGCGTCGCCTCGGGCGGCGCCTCGGCGGCGAGCGCGGGCAGCTCGTCGAGCAGATCGCCGCGCACCATCCGCGGCCGCGGCGCCGGCCGCACCGCTTCGACGGCCGCGGACAGCCGCGCCGTACGCTCCCCGTCGCCCGGCCATACGAGCGCCTGCAGCCAGCGCAGATCATCCGGTTCGGCAACCGGGTCGAGCGGGTCGAGGTCGATGCCGGCCCGCCACACGATCTCCGGCATCCGGTCGGGCAGCTCGTCGGCGGCCCCTCCCGTACGGCAGGTGAGCTCCAGCGGGCTCTCCGGCGCCCCCAGCTCGGTGCGGAGGGCGCCCGCCCGGCGGCCGTCCCCGTCCTCGCCGTCGGCCTCGTACCGGTAGCGATAGCGGTCGGGGTGCAGACACAGTCCCGCGGACGTACCGGCCTCCAGCAGCGCCAGCGGCTGCGGCAGACGGGCGAGCAGCGGCAGCAGGGTGGCGCAGCGGGCCGGTTCGTTGGTCTGGGTGGCGCGCTGCATGATCACCGTGCGTACCTCGTCCCAGTGCCGGATCGTCCACTCGCGCCAGCGCCCGTACGCGGCCTCACCGCGCGGGCCCGTTTCGGCGTGCGGGCCGTCGAGATAACGGACGGCGGCGAGCAGGAGATTCGGCTGCTGTTTGTTGCCGGCGGGCAGCGATCCCGACAGCAGGTCGCAGAGCTCCGCGTCCTGGCTGATCCGCGCGCTCAGCTCCTCGTGCGCGTCCGACCGGCCCCGCGCCTCCCGCCAGGAGAACTCCCGGTACCGCTCCGCCACTCCCCACGCGATACCGGCAGCACGTCCGGCGTTCCCGGTGTTCCCGACGTTGACGACCATGATCCGACGTTACTGCTCTCACCCTCCGTAATTGAGGGGCACCCCTCCGCATAACGACTGGTGCACAATCCGCGCGAGATCGTTTAGCGCCGGGCGGTCAACTCGCCCGTTTTGTGGCCGTGGTGGCCGAAAAAGTCCATGCCACAGCTTGTGCTGAGCCGATAAGGATTCGTGGGAACGCTTGGAATTCGGTCGCCATCTCTATTACTGTCCGATAACGCAGCGCGGTCGTCCCAGCCGTCGCAAGAGGCGGCACCGCGCGCCGACGCCGAATCCCGCACGCGCTTTTCACGCACCCCCAAGCACTTCGAACTGCACCAAGGGAACCGGGGAACCACTTCCTTGGGGTGAATCGGACGCCCTCCGCCAGCGGGCGCCCGTAGGAGACCTTCCTGCTCCGAACCCGTCAGCTAACCCGGTAGGCGAGAAGGAAGGAAAGGAGTGCGCCTCCGTGGCGTCCAACAGGCCTGCCCCCGAGTCTCCGTCCGCCTACGAGCTCGATGACCGAGGTGCCTTCCCCGGCCCCGGTGCCGATGACGGCGACGGACCGTGGGAGGAGTGGAATCCCACCGAGGAATCCACCCGTTCCGTCCGCGGCAAACACCGGGTGGCCAAGCAGCGCGGCGGCGGACTCGCCCGCAGCGGCACCGTCCTGGGTGTCGGTGTCATCGCGGCGGTCGGCGCGGGCGGAATGGCCTCGGCCGAGGACCGTCCGCCGGTGCCGATCTCGATGCCCGACATCGGCGGGATGGCCGACGACCTCTCCGAAAACCTGCCGGACGCCAAGTCGCTTCCCGGCATCGGCGAGCTGATATCCGACGAGGACTCCGCATCCGCTGTCGCCGACGACGCGGCTCCTGCCGCCTCCGGGCCGCTCACCCGGGCCACGCAGGCGAGCGCGGACACGGGCGGCGGCACGGGCGCCGGTGAGGCGCTGCGCAGCCGCATCCTCCAGCAGGCTGACGCGCAGCAGGGCGCCGCCGAGCAGGAGGCACGCGACACCGCCGAACAGGCCGCCGTCCAGCAGGTCGCAACGGAAGCCGCCGCCCACCAGAAGTCGGCCGAAAAGGCCGCAGCAGCCAAGAAGGCGGCCGAGATGGAGGCCAAGCGCAAGGCCGAGGAAGCGGCCCGTCAGAAGGCGGAGGCCGAACGCCTCGCCAAACTGGCGAAGAGCTTCATCGCCCCCGTGTCCTCCTACACGCTCACCGCCAGTTTCGGCCAGGCCGGCGACCGCTGGGCCGCGGACCACACCGGACAGGACTTCGCCGCGCCGACCGGCACTCCCGTCAAGGCGCTGCACTCCGGCACCATCACCCAGGCCGGCTGGGCCGGTTCGTACGGCTACCGCATCGTCCTCACCCTCGACGACGGCACCGAAGTCTGGTTCTGCCACCTCTCCTCGATGGTGAAGACCTCCGGCAAGGTCAACACTGGCGATGTCATCGGCCGCGTCGGCGCCACCGGCAATGTCACCGGCCCCCACCTCCACCTGGAGGTACGCCCCGACGCCGGCGACCCGGTCGACCCCATGCCGTGGCTCCGCGACCACGGCATCAATGTGTGAGCGACTGCCTCAGCGTGTGACTGGCTGCCTCAGCGTGTGACTGGCTGCATCAGCGTGTGATTGGCGGCATCAACGGTTGACCGACGGCTTCGGTGCATGAATGACGGCCTCTGCGCTCGACCGGCGGCCTTGCGCGCATGACCGGTGCCCTCGGCACGCGCGCAAAGAGCTCAACCTGTGGGCATCCGCCGGGAGTTGCTGCGGGAGGGGGAAGAGGAAGGAATAACTCCTCTTCCCCCGACGCTGCCACCGGATATGACCGCGACACACAAGCCCCTCGGCTCGCTCTCCGTCTCCCCGCTGTCCCTGGGCGGCAACGTCTTCGGCTGGACGGCCGACGAAGCCGAGTCCTTCGCCGTGCTCGACGCCTATGTGGCGGGCGGCGGCAATTTCATCGACACCGCCGACGTCTACTCGGCCTGGGTCCCCGGTAACAAGGGCGGCGAATCCGAGACCGTCATCGGCAACTGGCTGGCCTCCCGCCGCAATCGCTCCGAAGTCGTCATCGCCACCAAGGTCGGCGCCCACCCGGACCTCAAGGGCCTCGCCCCCGCCACCATCAAGTCCGCGGTCGACGCATCCCTCACCCGTCTGCGCACCGACTACATCGACCTCTACTACACCCACTACGACGACGAGTCGGTCGAGGTCCCGGAGTTCCTCAGCGCCCTCGACGACCTCGTCCGGGCCGGCAAGGTCCGCGAGATCGCCGCCTCCAACATCTCGGCGCAGCGCCTGGAGGAGTCCCTGGCCTGCTCCACCCGCGAGGGCCTGGCCCGCTATGTCGCCCTCCAGCCCCACTACAACCTGGTCTCCCGCGACACCTACGAGGGCGAACTCGCCGACGTGGCCGCCCGTCACGGCCTGGCCGCGATGCCGTACTACGCCCTCGCCTCCGGCTTCCTCACCGGCAAGTACCGCCCGGGCACCCAGGTCGACAGCGCCCGCTCCGGGGGAGCCCTCAAGTACGTGGACACCGACCGCGGCCGCCGCGTCCTCCAGGCCCTCGACACCATCGCCGGCACCCACCAGGCCGAACCCGCCACCATCGCCCTCGCCTGGCTCGCCGCCCAGCCCACCGTCGCGGCCCCCATCGCCAGCGCCCGTACGACGGCCCAGCTCCCGGCGCTGCTGGCGGTATCCGAACTGACCCTGACGGACGCGGAACTCACGCTGCTGACTGAGGCTTCGGCCTGAAACACGCCAGACGGGCGGAAGGGGCGGGGCCAAGGCCCCGCCCCTTCTCTCTGCTCCCGCTCTACTTCCGGCGGTCCACCGCCACCCAGGACGCGAGCGCAACCCCACCCGCCACCGCACACACCGAAGGCCAGGCCCCGATCTTCTTCGCCAACGGATGCGACCCGGCAAACGCGGCCACGTACGCCCCACCCAGCGCCGCCGCCGTGGCATTCCCCGCCTTCTGCTGCCACCCCTTGGCCGCCACGGCCCCGGCCGCAGCGAGCACCACCCCACCGAGCGGCCGCTTCTTGGTCCAGCGGGCTACGGCGTAGCCGCCCAGCAGGCCGGTTGCTGCAATCACGCTTGTCGGTACGCCGGTCATCACAGAAACCTCCACATCAGGGGATAACTCTGACGACCCTACGCGCGGCTTTCGCGGATCCCGCACGATGTGCTGCCTTAGGCGCGGACGCTCCAGTCCGGGCGCTGCACGCAGGTGACGAAGTCCTGCCATGCCGCGCAGGTGAAGTTGAGTATCTGGCCCCCGGGAACTTTCGTGTCTCGGACCAGGATGGTGGACCTATCGGGTGCCGCTGCCGCTATGCAGTTGCCGCCGGAACCGTTGCTGTAGCTGCTCTTATGCCAGACGAGAGGTGCTGTGTGAGTCATCAGGTGAGTCCTTGCATCGCGTCGGTGATGAGGGCACTGGACTGTTGCGGACTCAAGGACAGTGCCCGCAAGTTGTCGAATGCCTTTGCATACTGAGCGATGTCGCTGGGTTGCTCCAGATAGACAGCATCTGTCAGGCCATCGCGATACACGATGTCCGGGTCCTCTTGCTCAGGGAACCCCAGCATCGTGTACGCCCCCGTTGCAGGGTAGCTACCTGCGTTGAACGGCAGCACCTGGACCGTGACGTTCTTCAACTGCGCTGCCTTCAGCAAGAGTTCGAACTGCGCTTGCATCACATCGCTGTTCCCGATGGCATGCCGCAGCACACTCTCGTGCAGGATCGCCCACAAGTCTGGTGCATGGGGACCGGTGAGGAGTGACTGTCGCTCCATGCGTACGGCAATCATCTGCTCGACGTCCTCTGGTCTTGGCTGGGCCGTAGCTCGGTGGAGCTCCCTGGCGTAGTCCGCGGTTTGCAACAGCCCAGGCACGAACTCAGCCTCGTACGTGCGCAGGCTACAGGCCGCCTGTTCAAGGCCGACGTACACGGAGAACCACGTGGGCACGGCACTGCCGTACGCGTGCCACCAACCTCGCATCTTGGAGTGTTTGGCAAGGCCCTTGAGGAGTTCCCGTAGCTCGTCGCTGGTGTTGTAGAAGCGACACAACGCATCAACGTCTGACGGCTGGACGCGCCCTTGGCCGGTCTCCATGCGGTTCACCTTGGAGCCGCTCCAGTCCAGTGACTCGCCCACCTGGTTGCAGGTGAGTCCGTGGTCCTCACGAAGCTTCTTCAGCTCGATCGCCAGGCGACGGCGACGAGCGGTGGGCGAACCGGCCATGGCAACTCTCCTTGGTTTGGCGGGTGTTCATTCTGGCTGGAGGGTCAGGTACGGGCCAATCACTCGATGGAGCGAATCCCGCCGTGCACATTGCACGAAGGGATGCGTGCTGCCACTATCGCACTCGGGGAACTGAGAGTCATCACGCGGTGGCCAAGCGTGATGCCGCCGGGTCGCGGGCAAGCAAGGGAGTTGGGTCAGATGAATGCCAACCACTGCATGTCGAGTGCGGAGTGGGTTTATCCCTTCATGGCGAGGCCAGCAGGGGTGGCTGAGTTACGTCGCCTGACGAGCAGCTACCTCGACCTCTGGGGCCTTTCGGCGATCGGCGACGCAGCACGGCTCTGCGTGAGCGAGCTCGCCACGAACGTGATCAACCATGTGGGCGAAGGTGCCGCCGCCGTGCTGTCGGTTGTGGTGAGTGACGCGCATCTGCGCATTTCGGTTCGGGATGAGGAGAGCCAGCGGCTCCCCAGGCCCCTTGGTGTCACGTCCACGTCGGAAACGGGGCGCGGGCTTGGCTTGGTTGCTGCGGTGGCGGACCGCTGGGGAGTGACCGCTGCCGCGCACGGCAAAACCACCTGGTGTGAGATCGGCGCATCCTGCACCGCTCAGGCCGGTGGCGCCGCCGGCCCGCGGTCGTCGAGGGGAGTGCTACCGCTCTCGTTCTCCAGTCGGGCGATGCCTGGTTCGGCGACTGAAGGAAGGTCGCTGCATCTAGTTGCTCAGGAGGAGGCAGCTGTTGGCCTCATCGCTGAAGTCCTTCGAGGGCTTCAGACGCAGGGGTGGGATCCCGATACGGTTCTCGACTATGCGCAAATGCGCTTCGAAGGGGAGCGTGGCGTCGTGGGCTAGGGGCTAATGAATGGGCAGCATCCCCTCTCTCGCGCAAAAGCACGCCAGAGAGGGGGTGCTGCGGAAGGCCCTAATCTGCCACGCCGTTTATTGGTCGTGGTGATTTCGGTGATACGCGAGGTATTGCGTCTTTATGGTGTGGCCAGAGATCTCGCGGAGTCGATAGGTGTGAGGTGTCGAACCTCGCTGCGTCACGGTCCGATCATCGTTGATGATGAGCATTCCGAAGTCGAAGGCCGTATGGTGATTTGGGCACAGGCATAGCACATTGTCGATCTCATCGGGCCCGTTATGTGGCTGCCCGAGTGGTTTAATATGCGCGGCTTCGGCGTATGCGCCCGTAGGAGTTTCGATGCGTAGTCCGCATACTTGACATGTGAAGTCGTGTATTTTCTTTACATAGTCGGCCACTTTTGTGCTGCGGATGATGCGCTGAGTGGAAGTTTCTTTACGTCCTGGTGCGGCATTACCGGAAGGGGTTGAGCGGGCAATGTTGATGGCGGCCTGTTTGTCGAAGCGTTCGATTGAGCGGAGGCGATAGCGCCATACGAGGAAATTGGACTCGCCGCGTTGTGACCAGTACTCCTCAACTCGGTACAGGCCGTCGTAGCGGAGTCCAGTCGCGGGTGAGTGCTGTCGATCGCCGCCCGATCCACGGATCACTCGTACAGGCCTCCCGGTGGCGAAGCTAGTGACCAAGGCTGCATTCCCCAGGGTCAGCTCTTGATCCTTGTAATGCTTCTTCGTTGTTTCTTCACGGCCGCCTTGCCCGGTGTAGATCATTTCGTCGCCATAGTCCTCATCGTCTCTGTAGCCTCCCGAAACGACGATAGATTCGGCGCCGGTGGCCGCTGTTCCGCAAATTCCGGCCATTGTTTGACGGTGAACTTTGGCCCGAGCCAGTGTTCGCCGCCTCTTGAACCCATCTCCGATGCGCACATGTGGAGGGTGCCCGAAGCCGTCAAATGTTGCGTCAGCGAGTCCTGCTTCCAGAAGTAGCAGTTCGTGCCGGTGGTCCGGGAAGTACTTATCGTGGAGTAGCTTTACTGCATTCCTGCACAGGTCCTTATCTGTGACGAGGTGTTCGTAGAGGGCGGACTCTAGTCCACCTTGCGGCGATTTCCCCTCGTCCGCTGCGTCTAGAAAGTCCCAGAAAGGAAGCTGGCCCAACTCTTGGAAAGCTTTTTCGGGTGCCGGGGTTGAATCTGCTTCTCCGTATTCCGTAAACATGGCCCGCAGGTCGGTCTTTGCCTTTTCCCATGAGGTGAGGCGATCTGCGCGTTCGACCGCACGACTGATCGCCCACAGGAGTGCGATGGGCTGGTCCCTCGATGGTTCACCTGATGGCCGATGTAGAGGCAGGGAGGCAAGCGCCTCCAAGAAGCGAGCGGCACGTTCCTGCTGGGTCTCGGACAAGTTGGCGCTTCCCTCGTTCTCACGTACGGATGGACTAGCCATAGACCAGGGCTAGTTGCCCAGTAAAGGTGCTCCGTACCCCGCTGTCGACGGAGATAGGGCCCGTCGGCGACTAAGGGCGTGTGGCCGGCGGCCGCTGTTGCGCGGCCCAGGGCAGGCGTTAATTGGTGCGGTTACGCGAGTCTTCGGAGCCGTATGGCTGCTCCCTGGCCATCCACGCATCCACCAACGCCGCCCGCCCCCAACCCTGATACTCCCGCAGATGCTCCAGCAGATGCTGCTCCCGGATGGCGAAGTCGGGGGGTGGGCCCATGAGGTGGGCGCGGCGGCGGTGGAAGGAGAGGGCGGTGGCCACGGCGGTGTATTCGGTGACGGCGCGGGCGGCGGCCGGGCCCTGGGTGCGGCGGGTCAGGTCGCGGGCCAGGGCGCGGGTTTTGAGGGAGGAGAGGGCGGTGGGTTCGGTGGGGGCGAGCCAGCCGGCGGTGATGTAGGGGGCGAGGTAGCCGCGCAGGGAGAGCAGTTCCTGGGTGCGGGCCCAGATGGCCAGCCAGGTCAGGGCGATGAGGACGGGGACCATGAAGAGGCCGTAGACGATGAGGAAGCCGAGGTCGCCCAGGGTGGACGCGCCGTTCCAGATGGCGTGCAGGAGGACGGCGGTGAGCAGGCCGAGGAGGGCGAGGGCGATGCGGGCGGCGCGGCGGCGGGGGTAGCGGGTGGCGGCGATGCCGAACGCGAGGCCGGTGAGGATGGTGAAGAGCGGGTGGGCGAAGGGGGAGACGATGATGCGGAGGAAGAAGGTGCCGGCGGTGAGTGAGTCCAGTCCGGAGTGGCCCAGGGACTGGTCCTCGCCGAAGGCGTTGCCCAGGTAGAGGACGTTCTCGGTGAAGGCAAAGCCGGTGGCCGTGATGCCGGCGAGGACGATGCCGTCCGTGATGCCGTCGAACTCCCGCCGCCGGAAGCGGTAGAGAAGGAGCACGGCGGCGGCCTTGACCACCTCCTCGACGACCGGCGCGATCACCGTGGCGCCCCAGGCCTCGGCCTCGGAGGGCGAGGTGGAGGCGATGTTGGCGGCCAGCCAGTCGGTCGCGAAGCCGTTGGCGAGGAGCGCGACCAGGGTGGCGGCGCAGGCGCCCCAGGTGAAGGCGAACGCGAGGTTGCGCCAGGGCTCGGGTTCGACGCGGTCGAGCCAGCAGAACGCCGCCACCAGCAACGGTACCGGGAAGACGGCCAGTCCGAGGCCGACCAGGAAGCCCTCGGTGCCGGTCTCCTGGCGGACCATGCCGATGATGATCACGCCGGAGAGCGCCAGCATCGACACCAGCGCGACCGCGCGGAGGGTCTTGCTGCGCCAGGGCGCCGTCCGGCGGCGGCCAGACGCGGCCGAGGGCTCGTACGTGTGCGGTGTGTACGGGGGAGGGGCGGGCGCGTGGGGCGGGTGCGAGGGCGGCTGGGACGGGTACACCCATCGACCCTAGCGAGGCGCGTTCGCCCTACGTGTCGCGGCGGCGGAAGAGGAGGTCGTGGACGACATGCCCCTTGTCCAGGCCCTGGCCCTCGAACTTGGTGAGGGGGCGGAAGTCCGGACGCGGCGCATAGCCGGGGTGGAGGTTCTCCAGTGTCGGCTCGGCGGAGAGCACCTCGAGCATCTGCTCGGCATACGGCTCCCAGTCGGTCGCACAGTGGACGAGGGCACCGGGCGCGAGCCGGGTGGTCGCCAGGGCGATGAACTCCGGCTGGACGAGGCGGCGCTTGTGGTGGCGCTTCTTCGGCCAGGGGTCGGGGAAGTAGATGCGCAGGCCGGCGAGGGAGGCGGGAGCCAGCATCTCGCGCAGCAGGATGATCGCGTCGCCGTTGGCCACCCGGATGTTGGACAGACCGTTCCGCTCCGCGAGACCGAGCAGATTGCCCTGTCCGGGGGTGTGGACATCGCAGGCGAGGATGCCGGTGTCCGGGTCGGCGGCGGCCATCTGTGCCGTGGCCTCACCCATGCCGAAGCCGATCTCCAGGACGACCGGCCGCCCGTCGAAGAAGGCGTCCAGATCGATACGGGAGAGCCCGTCGATGTCCAGTCCCCATGTCGGCCACCGGCGGCGCAGCGCATCGGCCTGGCTGGGCGAGACCCGGCTGCGGCGGGGCTGGAAGGAACGGATCCGCCGCTCGTGATGCGAACCCGCGGGGTCGGCGGCGGGGCCCGTCCCGTCGGGGAACATGGGCTCGCCGCGCCGGGGGGTGGCGGCCGAGACGGCGGTGGCCCCGAGCTCGGGGGCTTCCTGAGCGACGGTTTCCTGAGCCACGGTTTCCTGACGGGCGGAGGCCGCGGCGGCGGATTCCGGAGCGTCTGATTCCGCAGCGGCGGGGGCGTGAGTGGTGGGGTTCTCGGACACAGTGTGTCGATTCTACGGGGGCGCAGGTCCGGGGGAGGAGGGCCCGGGTTCAGCCGGAGCCTTCGAGGCGCCGGCCCGGGGCGGGCGGGGCGGAACCCTTTGCGGGGAGGGAGGTTGGCGCGGTGTGTAGCGGCATGCATACGATGCGGGGTTGACGTGAGCAAAACAAACCAGGGGGTTGGTTCACCGTGTCGCAGGGCGGCCAGGGATACACCGGGAATCCGCAGGGGCCGCAGCCGCCCGGCCAGGGGGGCGCGGGGATGCCGCCCGCCGGCCCGCCGGCTCCGGGCCACCCCGCCCCCGGCCAGACCGCTCCGCCGCCCGTCCCGTCCCAGGGCCGGCAGCCCGGCCCGTACACGGGAGCGCCCGGGCATCAGCCGCAGGGACAGCCCGGGCCGGGTGCGGCGCAGTTTCCGCCGCCCGTGGGCGGGCCCCAGGGCCCGCCGCCTCAGCAGGGCTACGCCCCTCCGCCGCCGGGAGGCCAGCAGCCGCCTCCGCCGTACCCGCAGCAGGGCCAGGGGCCTGGGCCGTTCCCCGGACAGCCGCCGTTCCCCGGCGGGCCCACGGCGGCACCGTTCCCCGGCGGCCCGGGGCAGCCCCCCGGTCCGGGGCGCAGCGGGGTGCCCGTGCCGCTCATCCTGACGATCGCGATGGTCGTGCTGATCGGGGCCGGTGTCGGGGGGTACTTCCTCCTCGCGGAGGACGACTCCGCCGACCCGGCCGCGGACCGGCCCGCGAACGCCATGTCGCGGCTGTGGGAGGCGCCGTCGCCCGCGTCCGAGCGCGAGGGGCAGGACGAGAACAACCTGCGCTCGATGTGGTTCAACAATGACGACGTCGTCTTCGGTGACGGCGGCGGTGTGCGCGCCTACAACCGCAAGACCGGTAAGAAGCAGTGGACGGTCAAGACGCCCAAGGGCGCGGGCGAGGTCTGCGCCATGTCCAAGGAAGCGAGCGACGACGGCGTCGGCGCCGTGGTCTTCGATGCGGGCGGCGACGACTGCTCCTTCCTCTCCGTCGTGGACACGGACACCGGGCGCACGCTCTGGTCGAAGAACCTCAAGGGCGAGAGCACCGAGGACAGCCCGCAAATGGTGGTGAACTCGAAGGTCGTTGCCGTCGCGATGGGGGACACGTACGCCGGTTTCACCATCACCGGTGGCGCGAAGGTCTGGGAGCTGACCGCTCGCGGCCACGAGTGCACCACCACGGTGGGGCTGAGCCCGCAGTACCGGGCCGTGGGCAGTGACTGCCCCGACGCGAAGCCGAAGAAGCAGCTGGCCCTCCAGGACCTGGAGTACAGCGGCATCCATTCGACGGTTTCGGGCGACGGCCGGGCCGTCGGGCAGATTCTGTCCGACCGACCCCTGACGATCCGCATGAGCGCCGAGGCCAACGTGATCGACGCCGAAGGCACCCTTTCCACCTACACCAAGGAAGGGAAGCCGGACAAGACGTTCAAGCTCGAAGGCGAACTGAAGGACCTGAGCCTCAAGCCCCGCGACACCTTCGTCGACGAGGACGAGCAGGTGCTGGTGTCCGGCTACGGTTCCGGCGGCATGGCGGCCATGGACCTGAAGACCGGGGAGCTGCTGTGGAAGAAGTGGTCCTCGGCGCCCGCCGCGCTGGACACCGAAGGGCTGATCGCGGTGACGAACGCGCCTGACACCGGTGCCGTCGGCCGGGATCCGGTGCTGGTGTCGACCGGTGTGCGGGACGGCAAGGAGAAGGTGCTGGGCACGCTCTACGACCCGAAGCACGCCCTGGGCTCCCCGGACCTCATGTCGCTGGCCTGGGACGGACACACCAACACGCTCTTCATCCAGGGCGCGGGGCTCAGTCACGACAAGACGAGCGTGCAGGCCTTCAAGGCACCGGTCAGCTGACGGCCCCGGCGCACCGGCTCTTCCGGCTCCCGGCCCCTCCGCTCTCCCAGCCTTCCGGGACGAGCGGAAGGCCGGGAGCCGGTCGCGTTATGCGCGCCCCGCTCCCATCACCCCCAGCACCCTCCGCGCCACCTCCCGCCCGATGGGCAGCGAGGCCGTGGCGGCCGGTGACGGGGCGTTGAGGACGTGGACCATGCCGGGGGATTCGGCGAAGAGGAAGTCGTCGACGAGGGTGCCGTCGGGGAGGACGGCCTGGGCGCGGACGCCGGCCGGGGAGGGGACCAGGTCCTCCTCGCGGGCGGCCGGGAGCAGGCGGCGGACCGCGTCGGTGAAGGCGCGCCGGGACAGCGACCGGTGCAGCTCACCGGCGCCGTAGCGCCAGTGGCGGCGGGCTATCCGCCAGGAGCCGGGGTACGCGAGGGTGCCGGCCAGCTCGGCGGGGTGCAGGGTGCGCCAGTCGTAGCCCTCGCGGGCCAGGGCGGGGACGGCGTTCGGGCCGATGTGCACGGCGCCGTCGATGCCGCGGGTCAGATGCACGCCGAGGAAGGGGAAGGCCGGGTCGGGGACCGGGTAGACCAGCCCGTGGACCAGGGAGGCGCGGTCCGGGGCGAGGGTGAAGTACTCACCGCGGAACGGGACGATCCGCATGCCCGGGGCGTCGCCGGCCAGCCGGGCGATCCGGTCGCAGTGCAGTCCGGCGCAGTTGACCAGGGCGCGGGCGCGGTGGACGGTGCCGTCGGCCGTACGGACCGCCACCCGGCCGGGGCGGCGGCCGATGGCCGTCACCTCGGAGCCGTACCGGATCCGGGCACCGGCGTCCTCGGCGAGGCGGGCGAAACGGCGGGCGACCGCGCCGAAATCGCAGACGCCGGTCGTGCCGACATGGATGGCGGCCAGGCCGCGCACCTCGGGTTCGTACTCGGCTATCTGGGCGGGGCCCAGCTCGCGCACCGGCAGGCCGTGCTCGCGGCCGCGCTGGATGAGCCCGTGCAGCCGCGGCAGCTCGCTGCGGTCGGTGGCGACGATCAGCTTGCCGGTGACCTCATGGGGGATGGCGTGTTCGGTGCAGAACTTCACCATCTCCGCGGAGCCCTGGAGGGCGTAGCGGGCCTTGAGCGAACCGGGCGGGTAATAGATGCCGCTGTGGATCACGCCGCTGTTGCGTCCGGTCTGATGGCGGGCCGGACCGGGCTCCTTCTCCAGCACCACGACACGCGTGCCGGGCGCGGCACGCGTGATCGCATACGCCGTAGAGAGTCCGACGATGCCGGCACCGATCACCAGCACCTCGCAGTCGTACGCCGCCACTGCACCTCCCCAACCGCATGACCGCAGGCCGGCCCGTCGCCACGGACCTGCGCATCATCGCCGACGACGTATCCCATCATGACGGCCGGCACTGACAATGCCGATCGGACGGCTCCGGGACACCTGCTCCCGGCCGGGCCGTACGCGGCTCGCGCGGCCGGGAGGGCGCCGGCCCGCCGCTAAGCGGGCGCCGCCAGCAGCGGTCTGGCCCGCTCCCGCAGCTCGACCACCCGGGGCTCGTCGCCGTACGGCTCCAGGCGGTGCAGCAGATCACGGACGTACTCGGTGGTGCGGGCGGAGGAGATCCGCCCGGCCACCTCGACCGCGCGGGTACCCGCCGCGCAGGCCGCGTCCAGATTGCCGGACTCCAGTTCGGCGACCGCGGACACGACCAGGCGCAGACCGTGCGAGCGGACGAATTCCTCGGTGGGCCGGGACAGCGCCTGCTCGGTGAAACGGCGGACCTGGCGGGGCAGCCGCAGATCGCGGTAGCACTCGGCGGCGTCGGCCGCGAAGCGTTCGTACGAGTAGAAGTCCAGCCACGAGGGGTCGGGGTCGCCGCCGCGCGAGCGCTCCAGCCAGCCCTCGGAGGCCTTCAGCGCCACCTCACAGGCGCGCGCCTCGCCGGCCTTGGCCTGCGCCCGCGCCTCGACCAGGCGGAAGAAGCTCATGGTCCGGGCGGTGGCCAGTCCGCGGTTGCGTTCCAGGGCGGCCTGGGCGAGGTCGACCCCCTCGTCGGCGAAGCCGCGGTAGGTCGCCTGGAGGGACATCGAGGCCAGGACATAGCCGCCCAACGGGACGTCGGCGGCCGCGCGGGCGAGCCGTAGCGCCTGGATGTAGTACCGCTGCGCGGCCTCCTGCTGGCCCGTGTCGAAGGCCATCCACCCCGCGAGCCGGGTGAGTTCGGAGGTCGCCCCGAACAACGCACGGCCCACTTCGTCGCTGTACGAGGCGAGAAGCAGCGGCGCCGCGTCCACCCGGAGGCACTCGGGCACCATCGACGAACGCCAGTCCCCGCCGCCGTACTTGGAGTCCCAGCGGCGCGCGTCCTCGGCCGCCTCTCGGAGTTTGCTGACATCGCTGTGGCCGACGTGCTGCGGGATCCCGGCGTCGCCGGCCGCCGCGGCGTCCTTGTCCCGCGCCTCGGCCGCCTCCCGTGCCACCGAACTGTCGGCCGGGGATATCAGCCAGCGCGAGGCGGGGGTGGCGTACGCGCTGACGGCGAAGGATCCGGCCAGGCTCTGCCAGATGCCGCCCCCGCCGGCCCGCCGTCCGGCCAGATCGAGACGGTACAGCTCGGTCGCGGAACGCACCGCGGCGCCCACATCGCGGGGAAATGCCAGGCCGACCTCGGGTGCCGGGTCCGCGTCGGCCAGCCCGATCTCGTGCAGCGGGACCGGACGGCCGAGCTTGCTGCCGATCGCGGACGCGATCAGATGGGGCGCGGCGCCTTGGGGCACCATGCCCTTGGAGACCCACCGCGCCACCGACGTCTTGTCATAACGAAGCGTCAGTCCGCGCTGCGCACCGAGGTCGTTGACCCGGCGCGCCAGTCCGGCATTGCTGATACCCGCGAGGGCGAGAACGGTGCCGAGCTTTTCGTTCGGCCCGCGTATATCCCTGGACATGCGCACCCCTCGACACAGCGACGGCCGCCCCGGTACCCCGGGGCATGCGTCCACCCAGAGTAGTTCGCCGGATCCCGACCGTTAAGAGTCGGTGTCCCGGATGGCGAGATTCATGTTCAAACAGGGGTGCGGGAATTGGCATGTGCTCCGGGTACGTGTGCCCGTGCGCCCGTCCGTGCGCGCTGGCCGCCCGCTTTCGGGAGCGCTTGCATGTCTTCTGCGTGGGTCGGCCCGCTGCACTGGATCCAGTGGGCTGGGGGATACCGTCACCTCATTTCCCCGCGGGTGACGGTCCGGTCCGGGGGGCGCAGCCCGCCTCCCGGACCGTCGCACGGACCGGACGCCGACCGGACGCCGGCCGGTCGAGTCGCCGGTTGACACCACGCCTGATGGCGTCAACTGGGCTATATGGAACGGACTTTGGCCGAAAATCGACGGGTGATGATTTCGCGCCGCCGCGCACACCCAGCTGCCTCGGGGGCCACACGGGGGGCCTTCCGGGGCCCATGCGGCGGAGTGCACGCGCCCGGCGTGAGGTGTGCCGCCGGACCGGCTCGCGCGGCCGTCCCGCCGGCAGCCCCGCCGCGTCCGCTCCGCCGCTCACGGCCCGTCGCACGGTGAGCGCGTGACGCCCCTGTAGGCCCGCCGGCGGTCCCGGATGGCCGCCCGCCCCGCGAACTGCCCGTATACAGGTCCGCTCCAGCACCTCTCCCGCGCCCCTGTCATGGCAGCATGGTCCGCACAACAGCTCGGTAGGGGCCGGGCGATCCGCTGTACGGGGCGGCCGTTGGCCCCGGCTCACGGGGAATCGGGTGGAGGCGGCGATGCGCTGGTTGGTGGGGTGGAGCAGTGCCGCCACGGGGCCGGCGGCCGGCGACGAGCGCCACACGGTCCTCCCCGTGGGCGCCCAGCTCCTCTGGGGCGGCCCGGATCCCCTCTGGGCGGTCGGCGACTGGCGGCCGGACGAGGTCCGTGTCGTCCAGGCCGACCCCGAGACCCGGCTCGCGGTCTTCGGCGTCTGCGGAGCCACCGACGACCAGCTGAAGGTGGGCCTGTTCGCGGCGCGCGGGGGCGCACTGCGTCATCTCACGGCCTGGCCCGGCAGCTACACCGCCGTCGTCCAGGTAGGGCGGCGGATCACCGTCACCGGCGACCTGGCCGGCGCCCGTCCCGTCTTCCACACCCCGTGGGCCGGCGGCACCGCCTACGCCACCGCAGCCCTCCCGCTCGCCGACCTCGTCGAGGCCGGTCTCGACATCGGCCACCTGGCCGCGCTGCTGGCCTGCCCGGACCTCCCCGAGGCGCTCGGCGCCGGCACACCGTACGAAGGCGTCCACCGGATCCCGCCCGGCCACGCCCTGGTGCTGCGCGGCGGCGCCGGCGACATCACCTCCTTCGAGCCGACCGCCTCGCTCGCCGTCGCCGCGCCCCAACTCGCCCCGGAACAAGCCGTGGACGGCGTCCGCGACGCCCTGGTCGAAGCCGTCCGTGCGCGGCTGGCCGGGATCCGGCACGCGCCCGACCCGGAGGGGCTCGACGGCCTCGACCCCGGCCCGGTGCCCGGTATGGGACCCGCCGAGCGGCGCGCGGCGCGCGGTGCACCGGCTCCCGGCGTCGGCGCCGACCTCTCCGGAGGCAGCGCCTCCGGAACCCTCGCCCTGCTGGCCGCCGGTCTTCCCGGCCGGCCAGGAAGGCTCAACGGCCACGGCGAACGCCTCCTGGCCGTCACCTTCAACGACCGTGCCACCCATGGCGGCCAGGCCTCCCACGACGCCGAGTTGGAGCGCGCCCGCACCATCGCCGACAACCCGCGGCTGCACCATGTCGTCGTCGCGGCCGGTGAAGAAGCCCTCCCGTATACGGACCTGGAAAGCGGCCCGCTCACGGACGAGCCGGGCCCCTCCCTCACCACCGCGAGCCGCCACCGCAGACGGCTGCTGGCCGGCAGCGCGGACCACTTCGTCGGGCACGGCGCCCGCCAGGTCCTCGACGCCCACCCGGCCCGGCTCGCCGACCTCCTCATGGACCGCCGCCGACGCCATCTGCTGCGCCCGGTCACCGCGCTGGCCAAGGCGGACGGCGCCTCCGCGCAGTCCGTCCTCGTGCCCTTCACCGTCTACCGCGCGGCCCGCAGGCTCGCCCGTATGCCCTACTCGGCAGGGATCGCCGATACGGCGCGCCGCCTCCTGGAGCGGCAGTTCGCCGACGAGCCGGTGGCCGGCGGAGCCGTGGACGCCTCACTGGCCGCGCTCGCCTGGTGCCGGCCGGGGCCCGCGGCGCGCTGGCTCACGGGAGAGGCACTGGCTGAAGTATCGGTTCGGCTCAGCGACGCGGTGCACCGCTCGCCCGCGGTGGGCCGCCCCGGCGAGCGGCGCGCCCGTGCCGCGCTGGCCCGTCAGGCCGCCGACCACCGCGTCTTCGAGCAGGCCGCCGAGGTCCGCAACCAGCGGCTGCACGCCCCGTTCCTCGACAACCAGGTGGTGCTCGCCTGCCGCGCCCTGCCGGACACCCTGCGGGTACAGCCCGGGGCACGGGCCTCGGTGCTGCGCTCCGTACTGGCCGGGGCCGGGGTCCGGGATCTGCCGCCCGGATGGGGCGCCACCTCGCAGCTCACCCACGCGGCGGCGGTACGCGCCGGGCTGCGCGGCGCCGTCGGTGACCTGGTGCGGCTCTTCGACACCCCGCTGCTGGCCGATGCGGGGCTGGTGGAGGCGCGGGTGGTCCGCAAGGCACTGCGCTCGGCGGCCGAGGGCGAGGCACTGCCGCTGGACGGGCTGGCCGAACTGGTCTCCACGGAAGTGTGGTTGCGACGGCTGGTGGCGCGGCGGGGGTCGTGCTGGACGGGGGCCGGGGCGCCGCGTCAGAAGGCCGTCGCGGGGGGAGTGGTTCCCCGGGCGCGGCTGGGGTGAGCCCGGGTCTGTGGGCGTGAAGCTCAGCGGGCCGGAGGCCCACCGCCGGAGCCCCACACCCTTCCGTTGCGTGGTGGCGCGGCCACCCCTGAGCGGGTCGGAGAACAGGGGCCTTGGCGTCTCAGCGACAGGTGCTCCAGGGGTCGTTGGCGCCTCGGCCACCGGCGATCCGGGGGCCGTCGGCGCGTCAGCGACAGATGATCGTCGACTGCGCCCAGTCCGCCAGGGCCGCCGCACCGAAGGGCGTCGCCGGATCGGTCACCAGCCGCAGCGTCTTCCGGCCCGCCAGCGGGACGTGCAGGGGTACGGCCGGCTCCCCGCCGCGCACCACCGGCGACCGCCACAGCCGCACACCGTCCGCGTAGACGGAGAACCGCAGCGCCCCCGGTCCCGGACTGACGTCATCGACGCCCGCCACGGCGTCAAAGGCGGTGCACCGGCGGTTGAGGTCGATGGTCACCGACGACCGCGCATGCACGCTCACCCCGTGCGCATACCTCGTACCGGCGATCTGCGGTGCCTGCCGCTGCCACAGCCAGCTGCTCCCCAGGGTGCGTACCTCCGGCCTGCTGCCGTCCCCCATGAAGTCGTGGGCGAGCGCATTGACCCGGTACGAGGCCGGGGCAGGCAGCGGCGGTGTCGGGGTGGGCCTCGGCGGTGTGGGCCGGGGCGGTGTCGGCTCGGGTGGTGTGGGCCGGTGGGGCGGCGTCGGCGTCGAGGGCGGCCTCGGGGCGGGCGTCGGCCCCTGAGGGGCCGCCGTCGGCCTGGGCTTCGGCGCGGGGCCCGGCTTGTGCTCCGGGTCCGGCTTGTGTGTCGGGTCAGGCTTGTCTGTCGGGTCCGGCTTCGGGGCGGCGCCCCCCGCCGGCGGCAGTGCGGGATGCGACGCTCCGGGCGCCGGCTGCTGCGGTGCGGACGGGGCCGGCCGCGGGGACTGGGCCCGCGCTTCCGGCGCCGGCTCCGGGGAGGCGGTCAGCGCCAGCGAGAGCGCCGCGCCCGCCACCACCGCCGCCCCGATCCCGATCCCGGCCTTGACCGTGCCGCCCAGCCCCTTGCCCACGGCGGCACCACCGGAACCTCCCGTCGCCCCGGACCCGCCGCTCCCGGCGGCCGCGGCCGCACCGGCCGCCACTCCCGCCGCGCCCGCCACCGCGGTCTTGACGGCGTACCCGGCGGCGAGCCACCCGAGGAACGCGACCGGCAGCAGCGCACCGATCCGCTGATTGACGTCCGCGACCTCCAGCGCGGCCAGCCGGCACCGGGGACAGGCATCCAGGTGCTTGCGCAGCCCCCGCTCGGCCCGCATCCGCAGCCCTCCGCGGGCATAGGCGCCGAGCCGGTCGGCGTACCGGGCGCAGTCACCGCCGGCGGTCAGCGACTGGCTGACATGGGCCTGCAGATACGCCTGCTTGAGGCCCTCGCGGGCGCGGTGCGCCAATACGGCGGTGGCGTTCGCGGTCAGCCCGAGCAGCGGGGCGACCTCGCTCGGTGACTCGTCCTCGACCGTGGTGTGCCACAGCACCGTCTGATAGCGCTCCGGCAGACTGCGGAACGCCCGCACGGCCATCGACCGCTCGGCCTCCTGCATGGCGCGCACATCCGCGCCCAGGTCCAGGGTGGCGTCGTCGCCCGACACATCGGCCGAGGCCACCGCGAACACCGCGAAGTCCTCGACCAGTTGCTCCCGCCGCGCGGTCTGCGCCCAGGACGCGGCCACCCGGCGGACGGTCGTCAGCAGATAGGCACGCACCGCGGTTTCCGGGCCCGCCCCGCCGCGCACCGCCTGCAGCGTGCGGGCGAAGACCTCGCCGGTCAGATCCTCCGCGGTGTGCACGTCCCGGCAGCAGCTCCGGGCGTAGCGCCGGACCGCCGCGGCGTGCCTGCGGTACATCTCCTCGTACGCACTGTCGTCGCCCGCCCGCAGATCGGAGAGCAACTGGGCGTCGGAAGGCGGCAGTTCACCGCCCTCGGCGCCGGCGGCCGGGCCCGCGCCGCGGGAGGGCTCCCGCTGCGGCGGCACACTGGGCCCCGCGCCCGCCGGGACATCGGCGCGATCGTGCGGCCCGTTCGGCCCGCCGGCCGGAGGAGTCGCCCCCAACGGCCCTTCCTGGCCGGGGACCTGCCCGGACCGCGTCGCCTGCTGCTCGCCCGCCCCGGCCGCACCGTCGCGCCGCTCGTCCCGCCCGTCAACACCCATCGCCGAGGCTCCCGAAGCCGCTGTCCCAACGGAATACCGCGCCAGCGTGCCACACCGGGCCCCGGCGGTTGAGGGTCCTGACGGCCATCCACTCATCCGGGGTGCACACGCGGACGACCGCACGGGCGTTCACCCGTACGGGCCATGCTGCACAGACGGCCCACACCGTGCGCGGCCCTCGTACGGGCCCTGTGGTGCGCGGCGTCCGGACGCGCTCCCCGGCACGCGGACAGGGGGCTCCCCGGTCCGCGGACGGCACCGTCCCGCGGCCCGGCCCCGCCCGGTGGACCCGGCGCTCGGGTCCACCCGGACGGAGCCGGCCGCCGGACCTCACCGGGCCGGGCGTGAGCGCAGCCCCTCCAGCAGAATTTCCAGCAGCCGCGCGGACGCGGCCTGCTGCTGACCCGGATCGGGCAACGTGGGCGCTCCCGTGGCGATCACTAAAAGGATGTCCGAGACCGTCACATCGGCGCGCAGCTCACCGGCCGTCTTGGCGCGCTCCACGAGCCGCCCCACGACGTCCAGCAGCGCCTCGGCTCCGGTCGCCTCCTCGGAGGCGGCCGGCTCACCCTCCTGGGTGTCGCGCCGCTCGGCCGGCCGGAAATCGGTGGCCGCCCCGTCCGCGCCGGGCGCCGTGCGCTGCTGCGGCACCCGTGCCTCGCTCAGGCCGTCCGGCACCCGCGGCCCTTCCGCGCCGTCCGGCGTCGGCCCCGCGGACCGCTCGGCATCGGCGCTGACCCGCAGGATGCCCGGCGGCAGCAGCCGCCCGGCACCCGAGGCGACCGACGTCCGCAGAAAGCGGGACAGCGCCGACCACGGGTCGTCCTCCTGGCCCAGTGCCGTACGTGCCTGGTCCGTCAGCCGTGAGGTCTCCTCCTCGGCTATCCGGCGGACCAGTACGTCCTTGCTCGGGAACCGGCGGTAGACCGTGCCGACCCCGACGCGGGCCCGCCGCGCCACGTCCTCCATGGGCGCGCCGTACCCCAGCTCGCCGAACACCTCGCGTGCGGCGCGCAGTACGTGCTCCAGATTGCGCTGGGCGTCCACCCGCAGTGGTGTGCTGCGGCCGCCCGTCCCCGTACCGGCACCGTTGGTCACCGCGGTGCCGTTGCTGTGGGGTCTGCTGTTCTCGTGACTGCTCCCGGCGCCGTCGTGGGCATGTGCCACAGCGACAGTGGCCGGCCATTGAGAGCCCTGAATGTGCATAGTGATCCCCCGGTTATGACGTCTCCCCCCGGAGACTCCCCGCCCTGACAGTCAGGGCGTACCGACGAGAGGGTGCACCCCAACGAGATACGAACATAGTTGAGCTCGGGTCAAGAATGAAGGGGGCGTTCCGCACAATGCGCCCCCCGATCGGCCCAAGGCGTCTGATCCGCCCCGATTACGCCCCCGCTCTTCCTTTGCCACCCGCCCCCTGACCAGCGCACCTCGCCCCGGACAGCCGGAATGCGTCGTTCCGTCCCCAGGGTCGCGCCCGGTCATACATTTCGACGGGGCTGTGGACAAAGGCGCTCCGGGGGTGCGTCATGGAACAGTGCTGTGCTTTCCCGGGGGTGCAGCTCCCGAAGCGGGCCACGCGGCCGGCCGGCTTTCGGATCGGTGCCGCCCCGGGCCTGGTCGACACCGCGAGGAGAACCTCTGTGAAGACTGTGTCTTCGAAGGACGTGACGCGCATTCTCGTTGTCGGCGGTGGCTACGTGGGGATGTATACCGCCCTGCGATTGCAACGGAAGCTCAAGCAGGAACTCCGGCAGGGCACCGTCGAGGTCATCGTGGTCGACCCCGAGCCGTACATGACGTACCAGCCGTTCCTGCCCGAGGCCGCGGCCGGCTCGATCTCCCCGCGCCATGTCGTCGTACCCCTGCGCCGGGTGCTGCCGCAGTGCAAGGTCGTCATCGGCGAGGTCACCGCCATCGACCACGACGCCCGCAGGGCGACCCTCACCACCCTGGCCGCGGAGGAGACCGGCAACGGCGCAATCGAGGTGGCGTACGACGAACTGGTCCTGGCCCCGGGCTCGGTCTCGCGCACCCTGCCCGTCCCGGGTCTGGCCGACGTCGGCATCGGCTTCAAGACGGTCGAGGAGGCCATCGGACTGCGCAACCACGTCCTCGGACAGCTCGACATCGCCTCCTCCACCCGCGACCCCGCGATCCGCGACGCCGCGCTGACCTTCGTCTTCGTCGGCGGCGGCTACGCGGGCGTGGAGGCACTCGCCGAACTGGAGGACATGGCCCGCTACGCCGTCCGCTACTACCACAACATCAAGCCCGAGGACATGAAGTGGATCCTGGTCGAGGCGACGAACCGGATCCTGCCCGAAGTGGGCCCGGACATGGGCGGCTACGCCGTACGGGAGCTGCGGGCCCGCAATATCGACGTACGGCTGGAGACCCGGCTGGAGTCCTGTGAGAAGCATGTCGCCCAGCTCAGCGACGGCTCCCGCTTCCCGACCCGGACCCTGGTGTGGACCGCGGGCGTCAAACCGCACCCCATTCTGGCCAAAACCAAACTGCCGCTGAACGGCCACGGCCGCCTCAAGTGCACCGCCGCGCTCCAGGTGGACGGTGTCGAACACGCCTGGTCCGCCGGGGACGCGGCCGCGGTCCCCGACCTGACGGCCGAGCCGCCCGCCGGGTCCGACGCGCCCCGCGTCCTGTGCGCCCCCAACGCCCAGCACGCCGTCCGCCAGTCCAAGGTCCTCGCCGAGAACGTCGCGGCGGCGGTGCGCGGCGGTCCGATCGTGGACTACGCGCACAAATACGCCGGCTCGGTGGCCTCACTCGGCCTGCACAAGGGCGTCGCGCATGTCTACGGGCGCAAGCTGAAGGGCTACCCGGCGTGGTTCATGCACCGCGCCTACCACCTCAGCCGGGTGCCGACCTTCAACCGCAAGGCGCGGGTGCTCGCCGAATGGACCCTCGCCGGCCTGTTCAAACGCGAGATCGTCTCGCTCGGCTCGCTGGAGAACCCGCGCGCCGAGTTCGAACTCGCCGCGGGAACCGGACGGCACAACGAAGCCAGTTGACGCGCCGTACCCCCACGAGTGTTGAGGTGCCGTCAGCCCTGGGACGGCCGGTTGTTCCGGAGCACGGAACTCCACAGCGGCACCCGGGCGTCTGACGGATGTCCGTCCGGTCGGCCACACTGGACGTGTGACCATGGGTGGGCTCGTATCTGCAAAGAGTGACAATCACGAGGATTCTGGACGTTTGCTGCATTCCGCAAAAGGGCGCCGAGAGTGTCCCCAGCCGACCGTCCCCCGGCCCCCGGCCGGGAGATCCCGCCATGCCGACGGCCCGATCCCGCGCGACGACGCGAAGTAAGAGGTACCCCTCCGTGATCTTCACGCGCTGGAGCGCCAAACTCCCCGGCACACAGCGGCGCGCCGCCGCGCGGTCCGACCGCGCCGCACCCCGCCCCGCATCCGGCACGCCGGCCGTCCCGCCCACCGCGGCCCCGGCGCCGTCCGACGTGCCCGCGGTGGCGGACGGCGCCCCGTCCGCCCCGACGGCCGCCACCACCGGCTCCGTCCCCGCGGCCCGCGCCGAGCACACCGATCCGGCCCCCTCCCTGGACCGCACCCCCGCGACCCTGCCGCCCACCGTCGACGCCCTGTCCGTCCACGACATCCTGGGCACCATCCCCGCCCTGGTCGCCGTCGTCTACGGCCCCGAGCACCGCCTCGCCTACGTCAACGGCGCCTACGCCTCCGTCTTCGGCCCGCGCCCGGCCGGCCACACCGCCCGCGAAGCCCTCCCCGAGCTCGACGCACTCGGCCTGCTCCCCCTGATGGACCAGGTCCTGCGCAGCGGCAAACCACGTACGGTCAAGTCCCGCAAGGTCCCCGGCGGCGCCGGCGGCGACCGTACCCGCGACGGCTACTACACCTTCACCTGCACCCCGATCGAGGTCGCGGCGAGCGGCCCGGCCCCCGACCCCGAGGTCGCCTGCGTCGCCCCGCACAAGGGCGTCCTGGTCTTCGGCGCCGAGGTCACCGACCAGATCGAGTCCGCCGAGCGGCTGCGGGCCAGCGAAGCGCGCCAGCGCGAGGCCGCGGTCACCCTCCAGCGCTCCCTCCTGCCCCAGGAACTGGAGCAGCCCGACGACCTCTGTGTCGCCGCCACCTACCAGCCCGGCGGCACGGACGCCGCGGTCGGCGGCGACTGGTACGACGTCATCACTCTCGGCGCCGGCCGTACGGCCCTGGTCATCGGCGATGTCATGGGCCGCGGGGTGCGCGCCGCCGCCGTCATGGGCCAGCTGCGCACCGCGGTCCGCGCCTACGCCCGCCTCGACCTCCCGCCCCACGAGGTCCTGCAGCTCCTGGACGGCCTGGCCGCCGAGATCGACGCCAGCCAGATCGCCACCTGCGTCTACGCCGTCCACGACCCGAACGAGGGCCGCCTGGTCTACGCCTCGGCCGGCCATCTGCCCATCCTCGTCCGCGACCCCGACGGCACGGTCCACCGCGCCGCCGAGCCGACCGGCCCGCCCCTGGGGACCGGCGGCTGGCTGCACACCTCGGGGTCCGTCCCGCTGGGCCCCGGCAGCAGCGCCGTCCTCTACACGGACGGCCTCGTCGAGCGCCGCGACAAGGACATCGACCACGGAGTCGAGGCCCTGGAGCGCGCCTTCGCCGGTGCGGCCGGCGCCCCCGACATCGTCTGCGACCGCCTGCTGCGTTCCCTGGGCATCACGGCCACCCACGACGACGACGTCGCCATCCTCGTCCTCCAGCACCCCGCCCGCACCGGCCATGACGCCGAGCTGTTCCACAACGCCGCCCTCGAACTCCACGGCGGCACCGAAGCGGCCCCGCGCGCCCGCGCCTTCGCCTCCGGTGTCCTCGCCTCCTGGCGCTTCTCGCCCGAGCTGCACGACCTCGGCGTCCTGGCGGCCAGCGAACTGGTCGCCAACTCCCTCCAGCACGGCACCCCGCCGATGCGCCTGCGTCTGCGCCGTACGGACCGCCGTCTGATCGTCGAGGTCACCGACGGCGACGACCACCTCCCGCGCCGCCGCCGCGCCGAACCCGCCGACGAGGCCGGCCGGGGCATCTCCATCGTCGCCACCATCGCCTCGTCCTGGGGCTCCCGCCGCACCCCGGGCGGCGGCAAGGCCGTCTGGTGCGAATTCGCGCTGCCCCGGGGATAGCCGTACGACAAACGGCCCCGGCCCCGGTCCGAGGGGACCGGCGCCGGGGCCGTTGAACCGTCAGTTCTCGCAGTTCTCGCAGTTCTCTCAGGTCCCGCAGGGCACCACGGCCGACTCGGCCGGCACCCGCGCCGCGGGCACCGCCGCCACCGCACGGTGCGGATTGTCCTGGTCCGGCCGCAGCATCCGCCCCAGCCACCACGACAACCCGGTGATCCCCAGCGCACAGACCACCAGCATCCCGATGTACGCCGCGTACATGCCGTGCCCCACCATCAGCGCTCCCACTGCCGGACCAATCGCCAGCGCCAGCTGTTTGACCAGGGCGAACGCCGAGTTGTACTGACCGATCAGCGAGGCCGGCGCCAGATCGGCCACCAGCGGAGCCACCGTCGGCGACAGCAGCGACTCACCGATACCGAACAGTGCGTACGTCGAGATCAGCAGCACCGTCGCCACCATCTGCGCGCCGTGCACCAGTCCCGACAGCCCGGCGGCGAGCCACGCCACCGTCCAGATCATGCCGACCAGCGCCATCACCCGGCTGCGGCGCCGCCGCTCGACCAGTTTGAGGACCACGAACTGCGCCGCCACGATCGCCGCCGTATTGGCCGCGAGCGCAATGCCCAGGCTCGACGGCGCGATCCGGGTGACCTCGGTGGCATACGCCGCCAGCCCCGACTCGAACTGCCCGTAGCAGGCGAAGAACAGCACGAACCCCAGCACGCACAGCCACACCATCCGCCGGTCGGCGAACATCGCCCGCCAGGCACCCTTGGCCCGCTCCTCGGTCGGCACCGCGTCCTCGACCTTCGGCGCCCGCGGCAGCCGTACGGTCGCCACCGCCGCGCCGAGCACCAAGAACATCACGGCCTCGATGGCGAACAGCCGCACAAAGCTCGACGCGTGCGACTCGTCGACGAGCAGCCCGCCGACCAGCCCACCGACACCCAGCCCCAGGTTGTTCAGGAAGAACTGGGTGGCGAACGCCCGCGACCTGGTCAGCGTCGTCGAGCACCACACGATCATCGTGGCGAGCGCCGGCTGAATGACCGCGATCCCGGCACCGAGCGCGATGGCCGACGCGATGACCAGCGGCTCCGTGGCGGACAGCCCGAGCCCCAGCGCACCGACGGCAGCGGAGACCGTACCGGCGATGGCCACCGGCAGCGGTCCGCGCCGGTCGATCGCCCGACCGGTCAGCGGCAGGACGACGAGCGCGGCCACCGCCAGCATCGCCAGCACCACACCGGCCGTGCTCGCACCAAGATCCCGCACCTTCGCCACATAGACGTACAGATACGGAACGGTGAAGCCGTTCCCGAACGCACTCAGCGCGTTCCCGAGCTGGATCCGGCGCAACGCGGCGCCCATCGCGGTGGTCACACTCACCTACCTAGGTCAGGTCGTCGGACGAACAAGGGGAGAACCAAGGAGCCAGGACAGACGCCAGGGCGAGACCGGTCCGAGGCGGACAGTCTCACCCTGAAGACTTCAACTCTAAAGTTCGAAGTTAAAGAGTACATGTCGAAGAACTTCAACGCCAATGACTTCCATGTCATACTGCGCCGCATGCCTGAGCCCTCCGATGCGGCCGCCGATGCTGCCGAGCCGAGCCTCGAGGAACAGATCGCTGCCTACCAGCGCGAATTCCAGGACCTCGACCCCCAGGTGGAGCAGGTCGTCTCCGCACTGCAGCGCCTCAACCGACGGATGAACGTCGCCTACGGACGACAGACCGCCACGCTCGGCCTGAGCAACGCCGAATGGGAGGTCCTCAAGGCCCTCGTCGTCTCCGGTGCCCCCTACCAACTGGGCCCCGGCGAACTCGCCAAGCGCCTCGGCCTCACGCCAGCCGCCATGACCCACCGCATCGACCGCATGGCGAGCGAGGGTCTGGTCACCCGGGAGCGCGACGAGACCAACCGCGTCCGCGTCATCGTCGAGCTGACCCGCGACGGCCGCGAGAAGTGGCTGGAGGCGATGCGCCTGGCCTCGGTCTTCGAAGAGGACCTTCTCCAGGACCTCTCCGGCGAGGAACGCCAGCTCCTCGGTCAGGTGCTGACCCGTCTGCTGCGCCGCGTCGAGGACGCCCAGCCGGACGCCGACGGGCGTCTGAGTGACCTTGACTGACGCGAGTTGACACGGCCTTGCCCCGTCCGTAGTGTTCTCCGAGTTGCCACAGAGCCGGAACGGTTCTGCGACAACCATCCCGCCGCTTCGCGGCACACCACTACTGCACGGCCCCTCACCGGGAACGATTTCGGCATGCCGAAATTCGGACCGCGACGTGATTATGCGTCAAAGAGGAATTCCGCTAACGTAGTGATCACGCCGAAAGGCGCGGCAGCCTAAATAGCCGCACCACGGCGGAACCCCCTTCCGACGGGGATTCGGAAACGAATTCGGACCGGCAACGGACCGAAACGGATCTGCTAGAGTCGGAAAGGCCGAAAAGCGAAAGCGAAGCGGCCGACCCCGCTCCAACAGGGGCCAGAGACGGAAACGGATCTGGTAAGGTTGGAAACGCGAAGAAGCCGAAAGGCGGAAACGCGCCGGCGAAAATCGGGCCCGCAAGGATCTGATAGAGTCGGAAACGCAAGACCGAAGGGAAGCGCCCGGAGATCCTGGTGAAACAGGAACAAAGGAAGCGTCCGTTCCTTGAGAACTCAACAGCGTGCCAAAAGTCAACGCCAGATATGTTGATACCCCGTCCACCGGAAACACTTCCGGCGGATGAGGTTCCTTTGAAAGTCCACCACGGCCCATGCGGTCGGGGTGGCACACACAGCGAGGACGCTGTGAACCACCAGACTTATTCCGTCCGGTGGTTCCGCTCTCGTGTGTGTTGACCCGATTACGGGTAAACATTCACGGAGAGTTTGATCCTGGCTCAGGACGAACGCTGGCGGCGTGCTTAACACATGCAAGTCGAACGATGAACCTCCTTCGGGAGGGGATTAGTGGCGAACGGGTGAGTAACACGTGGGCAATCTGCCCTTCACTCTGGGACAAGCCCTGGAAACGGGGTCTAATACCGGATACGACTACCGACCGCATGGTCTGGTGGTGGAAAGCTCCGGCGGTGAAGGATGAGCCCGCGGCCTATCAGCTTGTTGGTGGGGTGATGGCCTACCAAGGCGACGACGGGTAGCCGGCCTGAGAGGGCGACCGGCCACACTGGGACTGAGACACGGCCCAGACTCCTACGGGAGGCAGCAGTGGGGAATATTGCACAATGGGCGAAAGCCTGATGCAGCGACGCCGCGTGAGGGATGACGGCCTTCGGGTTGTAAACCTCTTTCAGCAGGGAAGAAGCGAGAGTGACGGTACCTGCAGAAGAAGCGCCGGCTAACTACGTGCCAGCAGCCGCGGTAATACGTAGGGCGCAAGCGTTGTCCGGAATTATTGGGCGTAAAGAGCTCGTAGGCGGCTTGTCACGTCGGATGTGAAAGCCCGGGGCTTAACCCCGGGTCTGCATTCGATACGGGCAGGCTAGAGTTCGGTAGGGGAGATCGGAATTCCTGGTGTAGCGGTGAAATGCGCAGATATCAGGAGGAACACCGGTGGCGAAGGCGGATCTCTGGGCCGATACTGACGCTGAGGAGCGAAAGCGTGGGGAGCGAACAGGATTAGATACCCTGGTAGTCCACGCCGTAAACGTTGGGAACTAGGTGTGGGCGACATTCCACGTCGTCCGTGCCGCAGCTAACGCATTAAGTTCCCCGCCTGGGGAGTACGGCCGCAAGGCTAAAACTCAAAGGAATTGACGGGGGCCCGCACAAGCAGCGGAGCATGTGGCTTAATTCGACGCAACGCGAAGAACCTTACCAAGGCTTGACATACACCGGAAAACCCTGGAGACAGGGTCCCCCTTGTGGTCGGTGTACAGGTGGTGCATGGCTGTCGTCAGCTCGTGTCGTGAGATGTTGGGTTAAGTCCCGCAACGAGCGCAACCCTTGTTCTGTGTTGCCAGCATGCCCTTCGGGGTGATGGGGACTCACAGGAGACTGCCGGGGTCAACTCGGAGGAAGGTGGGGACGACGTCAAGTCATCATGCCCCTTATGTCTTGGGCTGCACACGTGCTACAATGGCCGGTACAATGAGCTGCGATACCGCGAGGTGGAGCGAATCTCAAAAAGCCGGTCTCAGTTCGGATTGGGGTCTGCAACTCGACCCCATGAAGTCGGAGTTGCTAGTAATCGCAGATCAGCATTGCTGCGGTGAATACGTTCCCGGGCCTTGTACACACCGCCCGTCACGTCACGAAAGTCGGTAACACCCGAAGCCGGTGGCCCAACCCCTTGTGGGAGGGAATCGTCGAAGGTGGGACTGGCGATTGGGACGAAGTCGTAACAAGGTAGCCGTACCGGAAGGTGCGGCTGGATCACCTCCTTTCTAAGGAGCATCTAGGCAGCCGCAAGGTTGTCCAGAGCCACTACGTCGGCAAATGTTCGACGGTGGTTAGCTCATGGGTGGAACGTTGACTATTCGGCGCACTTGATTGGTTGTCACTAGTACTGCTTCGGCGTGGAACGTGGGGATTGATGGAGTGGGCCGGGCGCGCTGTTGGGTATCTGAGGGTACGGACTTGAGTCTGGACCTTCGCGATGCCGGCCCCAGTGAACTCAGCCTTCGGGTTGGGGTGGTGGGTGGCTGGTCGTTGCTTGAGAACTGCACAGTGGACGCGAGCATCTGTGGCCAAGTTTTTAAGGGCGCACGGTGGATGCCTTGGCACCAGGAACCGATGAAGGACGTGGGAGGCCACGATAGGCCCCGGGGAGCTGTCAACCGAGCTTTGATCCGGGGGTGTCCGAATGGGGAAACCCGGCAGTCGTCATGGGCTGTCACCCGCTGCTGAACACATAGGCAGTGTGGAGGGAACGCGGGGAAGTGAAACATCTCAGTACCCGCAGGAAGAGAAAACAACCGTGATTCCGGGAGTAGTGGCGAGCGAAACCGGATGAGGCCAAACCAGTCACGTGTGATACCCGGCAGGGGTTGCGTGGTTGGGGTTGTGGGATCTCTTTTCTGCAGTCTGCCGGCTGTGGGACGAGTCAGAAACCGTTGGTGTAGGCGAAGGACATGCGAAAGGTCCGGCGTAGAGGGTAAGACCCCCGTAGCTGAAACATCAACGGCTCGTTTAAGAGACACCCAAGTAGCACGGGGCCCGAGAAATCCCGTGTGAATCTGGCGGGACCACCCGTTAAGCCTAAATATTCCCTGGTGACCGATAGCGGATAGTACCGTGAGGGAATGGTGAAAAGTACCGCGGGAGCGGAGTGAAATAGTACCTGAAACCGTGTGCCTACAAGCCGTGGGAGCGTCGCTGTGTGTGCTTGCACATGCAGTCGTGACTGCGTGCCTTTTGAAGAATGAGCCTGCGAGTTTGCGGTATGTTGCGAGGTTAACCCGTGTGGGGAAGCCGTAGCGAAAGCGAGTCCGAATAGGGCGTTGAGTAGCGTGCCCAAGACCCGAAGCGGAGTGATCTAGCCATGGGCAGGTTGAAGCGGAGGTAAGACTTCGTGGAGGACCGAACCCACCAGGGTTGAAAACCTGGGGGATGACCTGTGGTTAGGGGTGAAAGGCCAATCAAACTCCGTGATAGCTGGTTCTCCCCGAAATGCATTTAGGTGCAGCGTCGTGTGTTTCTTGCCGGAGGTAGAGCACTGGATAGGCGATGGGCCCTACCGGGTTACTGACCTTAGCCAAACTCCGAATGCCGGTAAGTGAGAGCGCGGCAGTGAGACTGTGGGGGATAAGCTCCATGGTCGAGAGGGAAACAGCCCAGAGCATCGACTAAGGCCCCTAAGCGTGTGCTAAGTGGGAAAGGATGTGGAGTCGCAGAGACAACCAGGAGGTTGGCTTAGAAGCAGCCATCCTTGAAAGAGTGCGTAATAGCTCACTGGTCAAGTGATTCCGCGCCGACAATGTAGCGGGGCTCAAGCACACCGCCGAAGTCGTGTCATTGCGATATTACCCCCAACGGGGATCGTGATGGGTAGGGGAGCGTCGTGTGCCGGGTGAAGCAGCCGTGGAAACGAGTTGTGGACGGTTCACGAGTGAGAATGCAGGCATGAGTAGCGATACACACGTGGGAAACGTGTGCGCCGATTGACTAAGGGTTCCTGGGTCAAGCTGATCTGCCCAGGGTAAGTCGGGACCTAAGGCGAGGCCGACAGGCGTAGTCGATGGACAACCGGTTGATATTCCGGTACCCGCTTTGAAACGCCCAATATCGAATCCATTAATGCTAAGGCCGTGAAGCCGGCCTGGAGTCTTCGGACAAAGGGACGTGGTGGAGCCGCCGATCCAAGGTGGTAGTAGGTAAGCGATGGGGTGACGCAGGAAGGTAGTCCAGCCCGGGCGGTGGTTGTCCCGGGGTAAGGGTGTAGGCCGTGTGGCAGGTAAATCCGTCACACGTTAAGGCTGAGACCTGATGCCGAGCCGATTGTGGTGAAGTGGATGATCCTATGCTGTCGAGAAAAGCCTCTAGCGAGTTTCATGGCGGCCCGTACCCTAAACCGACTCAGGTGGTCAGGTAGAGAATACCGAGGCGTTCGGGTGAACTATGGTTAAGGAACTCGGCAAAATGCCCCCGTAACTTCGGGAGAAGGGGGGCCATTGCTGGTGATCCGATTTACTCGGTGAGCTGGTGGTGGCCGCAGAGACCAGCGAGAAGCGACTGTTTACTAAAAACACAGGTCCGTGCGAAGCCGTAAGGCGATGTATACGGACTGACGCCTGCCCGGTGCTGGAACGTTAAGGGGACCGGTTAGTCAACTTTCGGGTTGGCGAAGCTGAGAACTTAAGCGCCAGTAAACGGCGGTGGTAACTATAACCATCCTAAGGTAGCGAAATTCCTTGTCGGGTAAGTTCCGACCTGCACGAATGGCGTAACGACTTCTCGACTGTCTCAACCATAGGCCCGGTGAAATTGCATTACGAGTAAAGATGCTCGTTTCGCGCAGCAGGACGGAAAGACCCCGGGACCTTTACTATAGCTTGATATTGGTGTTCGGTTCGGCTTGTGTAGGATAGGTGGGAGACTTTGAAGCGGCCACGCCAGTGGTTGTGGAGTCATTGTTGAAATACCACTCTGGTCGTGCTGGATGTCTAACCTGGGTCCGTGATCCGGATCAGGGACAGTGTCTGGTGGGTAGTTTAACTGGGGCGGTTGCCTCCTAAAGAGTAACGGAGGCGCCCAAAGGTTCCCTCAGCCTGGTTGGCAATCAGGTGTTGAGTGTAAGTGCACAAGGGAGCTTGACTGTGAGACTGACGGGTCGAGCAGGTACGAAAGTAGGGACTAGTGATCCGGCGGTGGCTTGTGGAAGCGCCGTCGCTCAACGGATAAAAGGTACCCCGGGGATAACAGGCTGATCTTCCCCAAGAGTCCATATCGACGGGATGGTTTGGCACCTCGATGTCGGCTCGTCGCATCCTGGGGCTGGAGTCGGTCCCAAGGGTTGGGCTGTTCGCCCATTAAAGCGGTACGCGAGCTGGGTTTAGAACGTCGTGAGACAGTTCGGTCCCTATCCGCTGTGCGCGTAGGAGTCTTGAGAAGGGCTGTCCCTAGTACGAGAGGACCGGGACGGACGAACCTCTGGTGTGCCAGTTGTCCTGCCAAGGGCATGGCTGGTTGGCTACGTTCGGAAAGGATAACCGCTGAAAGCATCTAAGCGGGAAGCCTGCTTCGAGATGAGGACTCCCACCCCCTTTGAGGGGTTAAGGCTCCCAGTAGACGACTGGGTTGATAGGCCAGATATGGAAGCCTGGTAACGGGTGGAGTTGACTGGTACTAATAGGCCGAGGGCTTGTCCTCAGTTGCTCGCGTCCACTGTGTAGGTTCTGAAGTAACGACCTGTGATTGTGCCGGGTTGGTTAACTTCATAGTGTTTCGGTGGTCATTGCGTTAGGGAAACGCCCGGTTACATTCCGAACCCGGAAGCTAAGCCTTTCAGCGCCGATGGTACTGCAGGGGGGACCCTGTGGGAGAGTAGGACGCCGCCGAACAATCATTGTGGGAAAGCCCCGCACCTTATGGTGCGGGGCTTTTCTGCGTTCAGGGCTCGGTACGCTCATGGGTATGCGCTTTCGAGGAGTTCCGCAGAAGTCTGGAGCCGGTGGCGGGCGTGGGCGAGGAGGTGCTGGAGAAGCTGGACGCGGACGGGGTGCCGTACTGCGTGGGGTCGTCGGGAAGACATGAGCGCATTCGGGTGGCGTTAACGAAGACCGGGCTGTCGGATCGGTTCGACGGTGGTGTGTCTGGCGCCGGCGGCTGTCGGGTCGGTCGGCTCGATGGCGCAGGCGGCGGTGGCGCTGGCGGTGTTCGGGCTGACGGTGGGGGCGCTGGACGCCTCGATGAACATGCTCGGGGTGAGCCTGCAGCGGGCGTACGGGCGGAGCATCATGCTCGGCTTCCATGCCGCGTACAGCCTGGGCGGCATCGTGGGCGCCTCGCCGGCCTGGGCGGGTGCGCACTGGAAGCTGTCGCTGGCGCTGCTGTACGGGCCGGCGGTGGCGGTTCTGGCGCCGCTGGCGCTGCTCGTGGGCCCGATGGTTCGTGGACCGGGGCCGGCGGGCTCAGGAGGGACGTGAGGCGGCGCCGGAGGGGGCCGTGGTGCCCCTTGCGATGCGGCTGTTGTGGCCGCTGTGTCTGGTGATGGCGTTCGCGTATATCGGGGACTCGACCGTCTCCAACTGGAGCGCCAAGTATCTGCAGGACGTCCTGGGGAGTTCCGAGCAGCTCGCCACCCTTCCGTACAACGTCTACATGGTCACCACGCTGCTCGGGCGGGCGGTCGGTGACCTGGGCGTGCGGCGCTTCGGGGCGGTCGCGGTGGTGCGGACCGGGGCGGTGGTCGCGGCGGGCGGTTTCGCGGTGGTGGCGGCGGCGCCGGGGCCCTGGGCCGGGATGGCGGGGTTCACGCTGCTGGGGCTCGGGCTGTGTGTGCTCGTGCCCCAGACGTTTGCGGCGGCGGGGCGCCACGCCTTCGAAAAGCACGGTCCCGAGGCCGCGGACATGGCCGTCGCGCGGCTGAACATTTCAATTACGTGGGCTTCTTGATCGGCTCCCCGTTGGTCGGTGCGCTCGGTGACGCCTGGAGCTATCGGGGGGCCATGCTCGTACCGATGGCCCTGGTGCTGGTGACGCTGGTGTATGCCCGCTCGTTCGGGGCGCCGGAGGCCCGATACGGTGACGGACATGAGCGGCCGCGCACAGCTGATGTGGGATGAGGCAGTAACGGGCTACGACTTCGGGTCCGGGCATCCGATGGACCCGGTCCGGCTCGCGCTGACCATGCGTTTGGTGGAGGCGTTCGAGCTGGACCGCGGGCCGCTGGAGGTGGTCGCGGCCAAGCCGGCCGGGGGCTCCACCCTGCGGCTGGTGCATCGCGAGGACTACATCGCCGCGGTCCGCAGAGCCTCGGCGGACCCGGCTGCCGCGGATCTGTCGTACGGACTGGGGACGGCGGACGATCCGGCGTTCGTGGGGATGCACGAGGCGTCCGCGATGATCGCCGGGCAGTCGGTGGGCGCGGCGGAGGCCGTCTGGCGCGGCGACGCGGCCCATGCGGTGAACTTCGCCGGCGGGCTGCACCATGCGATGCCGGGCGGGGCGGCCGGTTTCTGTATCTACAACGACGCGTCGCTGGCGATCGCCCGGCTGCTGGAGCTGGGGGCCGAACGGGTCGCGTATGTGGATGTGGACGTCCACCACGGTGACGGGGTGCAGGCGGCTTTCTGGGAGGACCCGCGGGTCCTGACGATCTCGCTGCACGAGCATCCCCGGACGCTCTTCCCACAGACCGGCTGGCCGGAGGAGACCGGCGGGGCGGGCGCGGAGGGCACCGCGGCGAATGTGGCGCTGCCGGCCGGGACCGCGGACGAGGGCTGGCTGCGGGCGTTCCATGCGGTGGTCCCGGAGCTGCTGGGGGCCTTCCGGCCGCAGGTGATCGTGACGCAGCACGGCGCGGACACCCACTTCGAGGATCCGCTGGCGCATCTCGCGGTGAGCCTGGACGCCCAGCGCGCGGTGGCGGAGGCCTGCCACGAACTGGCGCATGAGTACGCGGACGGCCGGTGGGTCGCGCTCGGCGGGGGCGGCTATGCGGTGGTGGACGTGGTGCCGCGCAGCTGGACACATCTGGTCGCGATCGCGGCGGGCCGGCCGATCGACCCGACCGCGATGGTGCCGGAGGCCTGGCGGCACGAAGTGTTCCGCCGGACCCGGCAGTTGGCGCCGCACCGGATGACGGACGGCCGTACGCCGCAGTGGCGGAACTTCGTCGACGACGGCTATGACCCGGCCGACCGGCTGGACCAGGCGGTGCTGGCGACCCGTCGGGCGATCTTCCCGGCCCATGGGCTGCTCCCGTAGGGCCGGAACCCCCGCCAGGTCCGCCACGTCCCTGTAACGCTGTTACGGCGCCCGGCGACGAGGTGCTCCGTGCGGGAGCCGAGGTCCCGCGGGCGGGCGGCCCGCGCGGCGCCCTCCGCCGCTCCCGTACGGCCGTATCCGGCGCCGCGCCCCACGGATGTGTGACTACCCGCCGGTCCGGGCAACCGTAGGCCGACCAACCGGACAGTATGGGACGCGTGTTGGGAACCGGGGCGCTGCGGGCGCACCTGATCGAGGCGCGGCTCGCGGGGACGATCGCGACCACGCGGGAGAAGAGTCTGGCGCGCTACCGGCTCTTCGCGGCGCGCGATCCCAGAGCGCTGCTGGGGCTGGATCCCGAACGGGACTGGCCGCTCGGTGAAGTACTGAGACTGATGGGGCGGAAGTGCGGGGTTTCGGCCGATCCCGCGCATACTTCCGGCCCGGATGTGATCGACCCCGACCGGACGGTCGCCGCGCTGGACGGGTTCGCCGAACGGGTCGCCGCGGCCGCCGGCCGCCGGGCGCCGGTGCTGATCGGCACCGGCCATCCGCACCGGCTGCTGGGGTTCTACGCCGCCCTCGCAGACGCCCTCTCGTCGGCGGGCTGCCCCGTTCTCACCCCGGCGTATGGCGCCGGTGTCGACATAGCGACCCGGTTCGGGGTACGTCCCTGCACACTCGCGTACGTACGGGGAGTCGCGCTGATGCGAGAACCCGGCGTGCGGGGCGCGCCCGGGGCCAGGGGCGTACACACCCATTCCCCGCTCCCGGTACGGACCGCTCTGGCGGCCGCGGCGGACACCGTGGGCCCGCTGCCGGCCCTGGTGATCGGGGACCACGGTTGGGTCTGCGGGGCAGGTCAGCTGGGTTTTGAGGCGATCGGGCTGGCGGACACCGACGACCCGGCGCTGTTCGTCGGCCAGGCCGAGGGACGGGTGTCCGTGGTGGTGCCGCTCGATGACGCGGTGCGGGCCGCGGACTATCGGCCCCTGGCGCGCTATGTCATCAATCGGGCGTGTCTGTCCCGATAGGCGGCTGTTCGCTGCTCCTCTTCCCCACTCGCATCACCCGCCCCTAATCTGGGGAGTGAGCGCATAGCGACGAAGAGTCACCGGAGGGGAAGCCGGTGTCCGTCTTATGCGGAAGGTGCAGGTGTGACATGGCGGCAGACCAGAGGCCTCTGAACGAGGTCGTGTTCCTGACAGTGGCGGAGGTCGCCACGGTGATGCGAGTGTCGAAGATGACCGTGTACCGCCTGGTGCACAGCGGCCATCTGCCCGCGATTCGCGTGGGGAGGTCATTCCGGGTTCCGGAGCAGGCGGTTCACGACTATCTCCGTGAGTCCTTTGTGGGGGTGGAATCAGCCTGACGGGTCCGTCGCCGACCCTCGGATTACGCCGTTCGCCCGGCGCCGGGTAGGCTGGCCCGATGTAGGTAGTGTGGGCTCGGACGCCCCGCACCGAGTGATTCGAAGTGAGCGAGGGTAGTCGTGGGCTCTGTTATCAAGAAGCGGCGCAAGCGGATGGCGAAGAAGAAGCACCGCAAGCTGCTCAAGCGCACCCGTGTTCAGCGTCGTAACAAGAAGTAAGCGACGCTGATCGCGAATTCGCAGCCCCTCATCGCCTTGGTGCGATGGGGGGCTGCGGTGCGTTGTGGGCCGTATGGACGGTGGTCGGACGGAAATGTGGCCACGGGCATCCTGCGGTCATCACCGCGCAACACCGACCCGATAGCGTGGCCTGCACAGCTCGGCCAGGGCGTGGTCGCGGCGGGAAGGAAGGGTCGATCTTGGGCAAGGTCGTGCTCGTCACGGGAGTCGCACGGCAATTGGGCGGTCGGTTCGTCCGTCGCATCCAGCGCGATCCCGACGTCGACCGGGTGATCGGGGTCGACGCCGTGGCACCGGAGCACCATCTGGGCGGCGCCGAATTCCTCAAAGCCGATATCCGGCATCCGGCCATTGCCCGGGTCCTGGCCGAGACGGGCGTCGACACCGTCATCCATATGGACATCAACGGCACCCCGTTGGGCAAGCGCGGTGGCCGCGCCTCGGTGAAGGAAACCAACGTCATCGGGACGATGCAGCTGCTCGGCGCCTGCCAGAAGGCCCCGAAGGTGCAGCGGCTGGTCATCAAATCCAGCACCAGCGTCTACGGCTCCGCGCCCCGGGACCCCGCCGTCTTCACCGAGACCACCACACCGAAGTCGCTGCCCAGCGGTGGCTTCGCCAAGGACGTCGTCGAGGTCGAGGGGTACGTCCGCGGTTTCGCCCGCCGCCGGCCGGATGTGGCGGTGTGTGTGCTGCGCTTCGCCAACATTCTCGGGCCGTGCGCGGATTCCCCGCTCGCCGAATACTTCTCGCTGCCCGTATGGCCCACCGTCCTGGGCTACGACCCGCGGCTGCAGTTCGTCCACGAGGACGACGCCATCGAGGTGCTGCGGATCGCCGCCGCCGCGCCACGCCGCGGCACGCTCAACAGCGGCACGTTCAATATCGCCGGAGACGGTGTGCTGCTGCTCTCGCAGACCTCCCGGCGGCTGGGGCGGCCCACCGTGCCGCTGCTGCTGCCGACCGTCACCTGGGCCGGTACGGCGCTGCGGTCCATCGGCATCACGGACTTCTCGCCGGAGCAGATCCGGCTGCTCACGCACGGCAGGGTCGTCGAAACGACACAGATGCGCGAGACACTGGGATTCCAGCCGAAGTACACGACGGCGGAGACCTTCGCGGAATTCGCCCGCAGCCGCGGACCCGGGCTGCTGGCGCCCGAGTCCCTCGCCCGCACCGTCGACCGGCTCGCCGGCGTGCTGCCCGCACGCAGCGGCCCGACCCAGTGAGGAGTTCATCCACGATGGCGGACGCCAAGGTCATTCCCTTCGGCGAGGAGCCCCGGGCGCGCAGGAAGGCCCGGCGGGCCGGGCGCGCGGGAGGCGGTGCGGCGCTGGCACCCGTACCGGAGGCACGGACCGAGCATCCGCCGGCCGCGACCCCGCGGCCGAACCCCGGGCGGTCCCTGGAAGAGCGGATCGCCGGCGGGCTGGCCTTTCTGCGGCGGCGGATCACCGGCGACTACGAGGTCGACGACTTCGGGTACGACGAGGAGCTGACCGACCAGGTCCTGATGTCGCTGCTGCGGCCGTTCTACGAGAAGTACTTCCGGGTCGAGGTGAAGGGGATCGAGAACATCCCCTCCGACGGCGGAGCGCTGATCGTCGCCAACCACTCCGGGACGCTGCCGCTGGACGGCCTGATGCTGCAGGTCGGGGTGCACGACAACCACCCGGCGCAGCGTCATCTCCGGCTGCTGGCGGCCGATTTGGTGTTCGTCCTGCCGGTGATAAACGAGCTGGCGCGCAAGGCCGGGCACACCCTCGCCTGCGCGGAGGACGCCCAGCGGCTGCTGGAGCGCGGCGAGATCGTCGGGGTGATGCCGGAGGGCTTCAAGGGCATCGGCAAGCCCTTCGCAGACCGCTACAAGCTCCAGCGCTTCGGGCGGGGCGGCTTCGTCTCGACGGCGTTGAAGGCCGGGGTGCCGATCGTGCCGTGCTCGATCGTGGGCGCGGAGGAGATCTACCCGATGATCGGGAACGCCAAGACGCTGGCGCGGGTGCTGGGGCTGCCGTATTTCCCCCTCACACCGACCTTCCCGTGGCTGGGGCCGCTGGGTGGGGTGCCGCTGCCGACGAAGTGGACGATCCAGTTCGGCGAGCCGATCCCGACGGCCGGCTATCCGCCGGAGGCGGCGGACGATCCGATGCTGATGTTCAACCTGACCGATCAGGTACGGGAAACGATTCAGCACACCCTCTACAAGCTGCTGGTACAGCGACGCTCGGTGTTCTTCTGAGGGAAGGACCAGAAGAACACCGAGCGCGCCGGCACCGGACCGATCCGCTACTTCGGGAGATCCTCGCCGTCGATGCCCAGACCGGGAAGCAGTCCCGGAATCAGCGGCGGGAGAGTGACATCGGGCTGGCCGCCGGTGTCCCTGCCACCGCTGTGGCCCCGGTCGTGCGGCGACGGGCTGCCGCCCTTGGACGGCGGGTCGAGCAGCCCACCCGTATTGCCGCCGAGCAGGCCGTCCTCCTGGGAGGGTGACGCCGACGGGCGCGGGGCGTGCGGGCCGCCGGAGTGCTTGCCGTGGGCGGACTTGCTGCCGGACGGTGCCGGGCGGCCGTCGGAGCCGGAGCCGGTGCCCGCGGAGGCGGGCGTGTCGCGGTGGTGGCGCCTGCTGTCCGGGGTGGGCGGCAGCAGCGAGCGGAGCGGACCGACCTCTTTGTCCATGGCGTCGAAGACCGAACTGACCTCGTCGCGGACGTCCGTGAGCTGCACCGGGAGTTTGTCGCGCAGATGCGACCAGGTGCCGCGATGGGACCGCGTGAAGGAGTTCAGCGCCTGGATGGGGCCGAGTGAGCCGTCGCGCTCATACGCCGCGTGCAGCAGGCGGTGGCCCTCGCCCGCGTCGTGCCGGATGCCGGAGAGCGCCTTGCGGATCTCGCCGAGCGACTCGTGGTCGAGGTCGGCGAGCCGGGCGCGCTCCATCAGCCGGCGGACCTCCATCATGCGGGTGGAGGCCTGGTCGAGAAGGAGCCGGCCGCGGTCGGAGTCATCGTCGGCCATACCGAGCCGCAGGTCCTCCATGCCGCGCTTGAGGCCGTAGAGGGAGTCGCCGGGGAGGGCATCGGAGCTGGCCGCGGCGACACCGCTGAAGGCGCCGGCGGCGACGCCGACCGTCAGCCCGCCTGCCGCCAGCCCCTTGGAGAGGCGGGAGCGCGGGCGCAGCCGGCCGATCGATTTCGTGGCGCGGTGCGCGCCCTTGTGTTCGCGCTGCTCGGGCACCCTGGCACCGTCGGACGGAGCGCCTTCGGCGAAGGCGGCCTCCATCGCGGCGATGAGCTGGGCGCGCTGGACAGTCTTGACCTCGGTGGCCATCTCCGGCCCCGGGAGTTTCCCGAGGCCGTCGGCGACCGCCAACAGCCGTGCTTCGCCCGGCGCTTGGGCCGGATTGTCGACCTGGTCCTCGGCCGCCGCGCCCTCGAGGACCTGCTCCTCCAGGGCCTGGGCGAAGGCGTTGGCCCGCCGGTGCACCGAGACATTTGCGATCACGGGCGGCACCTCCTCTCGTCATCCCGCTCGACTCCCCGGACTGGCTTTGACTGTCCAGATGGACCGGATGGTTGCACGCCGTGGTCCGCGGCCACTCGATCGAGTGAGAGGCAGCGGGCATGGCGTGACCGCATGGAGCCTGCATCCCGCACAACGAGCGGCGCGGCACTCGGGTTACGCACTCACGATGATCTGACCGACCGGGCATGGGCGGTCGCCGAGAGTGAGCAAATGACGGCGTGGGACGGGTCGTCGGCGCATGTGGACAGGGGGTGGGTCAGCGGGCGTCTTCGGGGAGCAGCCGCGCGAGGGTGCGGACCGCGCGGTACTGGAGGGTCTTGATCGCGCCCTCGTTCTTGCCCATGACGCGGGCGGTCTCGGCGACCGAGAGGCCCTGCAGAAAGCGCAGCGTGACGCACTCCTGCTGTTGGGGGTTGAGCTTGCGTACCGCCTCCAGGAGGGCGGCGTTGGAGAGGGACTCGAGGACCGAGTCCTCGGGGCTGCGCTCGACCTCGTTGGCGTCGAGCATCTCTCCGGTGGTGACTTCCAGGCGGAAGCGGGAGGACTTGAAGTGGTCGGCCACGAGATTGCGGGCGATGGTCACCAGCCAGGCGCCGAAGTCACGGCCCTGCCAGGTGAACGTGCCGATGCGGCGCAGAGCCCGCAGAAAGGTCTCGCTGGTGAGGTCCTCGGCCGTGGCACGGCCGCCGACGCGGTAGTAGATGTAGCGGTAGACCGTGTCGGCGTACTGGTCGTAGAGGCGGCCGAAGGCTTCGGCCTCGCCGGCCTGGGCTCGTTCGACGAGGTCCATCATGCGACGGCTGTCGCTGTCGGCGGGACGACGGGCGGTGGTCGTGCCGGTGCCGGAGCGGCGGGTTCTGCCGGCGGCCTTTCCGACCGCAGCACTCCCGTCGGCCAGGGCATAGCAGGGTCCGGCGGCGGGGACGGCTGAGGCGAATGCGGGGACGGCGTACGCGGTGGGGACAAAACTGCGCAGGTGGTCGACGAGTGTCGTACGCAGCGTAGCCAGGCCCGAGGCGTCAACCCCGACGTGTGGGTACACGGGACTCCCAGAGGCAGAGCTTCCATCACGTGCAGTGCGGGACCGTTCACTCGTCGTAGGGACGTGTGGGTTCCGGATTGCGTCTGAGGAGAATAACGCTTCGTACAGGCAGCGCTACACCCAGTTGCTCAAATCATCGATTAGTTACGGTCCGTGCCGGGTTGGTGGCAGATCAAGTATCGAATACTGAGCAACTATTGATCGGAAGGGAACGCAATCTGCCTGGTTGGAAGGCGTGTTGTGGCTGACCGACAGCGGCGGGACTGAGGGGACGGCGGAGGGGGTAGGGAGTGGGGATGGCCGTCCGGCCGGCTCGGTGATCAGGCCTGGTCAGCGGCGCCGGCGCTGGAGTGCGACCGCGGCCGCGGCGCCGCCGGCGAGGGCACCGACCCCGGCCGCCGCGGGGATGCCGATCTTGGCCGCTTTCCGGCCGGTGCGGTAGTCGCGCAGCCGCCAGCCCTGTTCCCGGGCGTGCTTGCGCAGGCGGCTGTCGGGGTTGATCGCGTACGGGTGCCCGACGAGCGAGAGCATCGGGATGTCGTTGGCGGAGTCGCTGTAGGCGGCGCAGTGCGACAGGTCCAGGCCCTCGCCCGCCGCCAGGGCGCGGACCGCCTCGGCCTTGGCGGGGCCGTGCAGCGGCTCGCCCACCAGCTTGCCCGTGTAGACACCGCCGACGGACTCGGCGACGGTGCCGAGCGCGCCGGTCAGGCCGAGCCGGCGGGCGATGATCGTCGCGGTCTCGACGGGGGCCGCGGTCACCAGCCAGACCTTCTGGCCGGCGTCGAGGTGGGCCTGGGCCAGGGCGCGGGTGCCGGGCCAGACCCGCTCGGCCATGTACTCGTCGTAGATCTCCTCGCCGATGGACATCAGCTCGGCGACGCGGTGGCCCTGGACGATGGACAGCGCGCTGTTGCGGACGTCCGCCATGTGCTCGGGGTTCTCCGAGCCGGCGAGCCGGAAGTAGATCTGCTGCCAGGCGAAGCGGGCCAGGTCGCGCTTGTGGAAGAAGTGCCGCTTGTACAGGCCGCGGCCGAAGTGGAAGAGCGCCGCGCCCTGCATGACGGTGTTGTCCAGGTCGAAGAAGGCGGCGGCCGCCGTGTCCCCGACGACCGGGAATTCGGGCTCCGCGGGCGTCTCCTCGACCGGCGGCGCCTCCTGGGAGGACTTGCGGGCGGCCTCGGCCGCGGCCTCGCCGGCCAGCACGCTGCGGGCCGTGGCGGGGCGTCTGCGGCGAGGGATCCAGCCCAGGTCGAAGAGCGCCCCGGAGGGCATCCAGCCGGATCGGCGAGCGGGCGACATGCCGACAGCGTAGCCAGTTTGTTCGGTGCAGCCGGTTACGGGCGCGTGTCAGGAAGGCCTGGGGCGGCGGACGGTGGCGTTACGGCCATCCGCACGGCCCTCCCGTACGGCCGTCCGTGGCCGTTTCGCGCGGCTCCGGGGAGCGCGGAAGGCTCAGGCACCCAGGGCCGTACGCAGCCGTTTCGGGTCGACCCGCCAGAAGTCGTGCTGGGCGCCGTCGACGAGGATGACCGGAATCTGCTCCCAGTACTTGCGGTGCAGCTCGGCGTCCTCGGTGATGTCCTTCTTCTCCCACGACGCGCCGGTCTCGGCGCAGACCTTCTCGATCACGGCCTGGGCGTCGTCGCAGAGGTGGCAGCCCGGCTTGCCGATCAGGGTGACCATCCGGTCGGCGGGGCTCTTGCGGGGGCTGCGGCTGAACAAGGGGGCCATGGAGCCATTGTGCCGGGTCACGGCGGTGCCCGGTCCGGCCCGGTTCGATTACCATCGGTGGGCGATTTGTAGGTTTCCGGGGGTATAGCGGTAAGGAGTGAGAGCGCGTGCTCCCGTCGGCGCTGCCCCGTGAAACGGGTGGCGCGAGTGAACGGTGTGACGTGGGAGTTGGTTCCGCGGAGGCCTGTAATAGCCGCGTGACCCCGGTCACTTTGGGCGGACAAACCGGACACCATCTTTGTGCACGCGTTCACAAAGACATAGCCTGCAGAAGACAGGGCGGTCGGGTTCCATGCGGTCGCCCGCAGCCCCGCTCTACCCGCAGGAGCACCGTGGCAACTGGCCGAACTCACCGACCGGCGACCCGCAGCCGAGGCATTCCCGAGGCCACCGTCGCCCGGCTTCCGCTGTATCTGCGTGCACTGACCGCGCTCTCCGAGCGCTCGGTACCCACGGTCTCCTCCGAGGAGCTCGCGGCCGCGGCGGGGGTCAACTCCGCCAAGCTGCGCAAGGACTTCTCCTACCTCGGCTCGTACGGGACCCGCGGCGTGGGCTACGACGTGGAGTACCTCGTCTACCAGATCTCGCGTGAACTGGGGCTGACCCAGGATTGGCCGGTTGTCATCGTCGGTATCGGTAACCTCGGCGCCGCGCTCGCCAACTACGGAGGCTTCGCCTCGCGTGGCTTCCGCGTCGCCGCGCTGATCGACGCCGACCCCGGCATGGCCGGCAAGCCCGTCGCGGGCATCGCGGTCCAGCACACCGATGAGCTGGAGCACATCATCGAGAGCAACGGCGTCTCGATCGGCGTCATCGCCACGCCGGCCGGGGCCGCCCAGCAGGTCTGTGAGCGCCTGGTCGCCGCCGGTGTCACCTCGATCCTCAACTTCGCGCCGACCGTACTGACCGTGCCCGACGGGGTGGACGTACGCAAGGTCGACCTGTCGATAGAGCTGCAGATCCTCGCCTTCCACGAGCAGCGCAAGGCCGGCGAGGAGGGCGGGCCCGACACGGGTGGGCCGGCTGCGGCCGCCCGGGCCGCCGCCGCGGTGGCGGACGATCGCAAGGGACCTGACGGGGACATGCCCGCCGTGATGCCGGCATGACGCTCCTGGTCGTCGGACTGAGCCATCGCAGCGCGCCGGTGAGCGTGCTGGAGCGGGCCGCGCTCGCCCCGGAGGCGCGCGGCAAGCTGCTGCAGGACGCGGTGTCGGCCGAACCGGTCACCGAGTCCGCGGTGCTCTCCACCTGCAACCGCATCGAGCTCTACGCCGACGTGGACAAGTTCCACGCCGGTGTCGCCGAGCTGTCCACCCTCCTGGCCCGCCACAGCGGCGCCGGCCTGGAGGAGCTCACCCCTTATCTCTATGTCCACTACGAGGACCGGGCCGTCCACCACCTCTTCTCGGTGGCCTGCGGCCTGGACTCGATGGTCGTCGGCGAGGGCCAGATCCTCGGGCAGATCAAGGACGCACTGGCCGTCGCCCAGGAACAGCACACCGCGGGCCGGCTGCTGAACGACCTCTTCCAGCAGGCCCTGCGGGTGGGCAAGCGCGCCCACAGCGAGACCGGCATCGACAAGGCCGGCCAGTCGCTGGTCACCTTCGGGCTGGAGCAGCTCGCGGCCGGCCGGGACGTCGAGGACTGGGCGCGCGGCAAGCGGGCGCTGGTCATCGGCGCCGGATCGATGTCGTCGCTGGCCGCCACCACCCTCGTACGGGCCGGCGTCGGCGAGCTGGCCGTCGCCAACCGCACCGTCGAGCGCGCCGAGCGGCTGGTCCGGATCCTCACCGAGCCGGGCGGGACCGGCGCCGCCACCGGGCTCGCCGCCCGTGCGGTGGCGATGACCTCCGTCCCGGAGGAGCTGGCGCTCGCCGACATCGTGGTGTCCTGTACCGGCGCGACCGGCCTGGTCCTGGCCGGCGAGATGGTCGCGGCCGCGCGTGACGGGCGCGAGGCGCCGCTGGCGCTGCTCGATCTCGCCATGCCGCGGGACATAGATGCCGCGGTGCACCGGATCGACGGCGCGCACCTCGTCGACATCGAGTCGCTGGCCGACGCGTCCGCTGACGCGCCGATGGCGGCCGACGTGGACAAGGTGCGCGGCATCGTCTCCGACGAGGTCGCCGCCTTCGGCGCCGCCCAGAGGGCCGCGCACATCACTCCCACCGTGGTCGCCCTGCGCACCATGGCCGCGGACGTCGTCGCCGGTGAGATCGCCCGGCTCGACGGCCGCCTGCCCGACCTGGACGACAAGCAGCGCGCCGAGATCACCCAGACCGTGCGCCGCGTCGTCGACAAACTCCTGCATGCGCCCACCGTCCGGGTCAAGCAGCTGGCCAGCGAGCCCGGCGGCGCCGGGTACGCGGACGCCCTGCGGGAACTCTTCGATCTCGACCCCCAGACGGTCGCCGCCGTCAGCCGGGCCGACACGCGCGCCGACAGGCACGATGCACGGGAGCGGTCATGACCAACAGCACAACGAGAGCACTGCGGCTGGGCACGCGGCGCAGCAAGCTCGCCATGGCCCAGTCCGGGCAGATCGCCGAGGTGGTGCGCGCGCTCACGGGCCGCCCCGTCGAACTGGTGGAGATCACCACCTACGGCGACACCTCCCGCGAGCACCTCGCGCAGATCGGCGGCACCGGTGTGTTCGTCTCCGCGCTGCGGGACGCGCTGCTCGCCGGGGAGATCGACTTCGCCGTCCACTCGCTCAAGGACCTGCCCACCGCGCAGCCTGACACCCTGACCCTGGCAGCCATACCCGTACGGGAAGACCCCCGGGACGCGCTGATCGCCAGGGACGGGCTCACCTTTGAGCAGCTGACCGCCGACGAGGACCGGGTTGCCCGCATCGGCACCGGCTCGCCCAGGAGGATGGCGCAGCTGAACGCCTGGGCCAGGTCGCTGGGCCGGCGTGTGGAGACCGTGCCGATACGCGGGAACATCGACACCCGCATCGGCTTCGTCGAAAAGGGCGAACTGGACGCGGTCGTACTGGCCGCCGCCGGGCTCACCCGCATCGGCCGGATCGACGAGGCGACGCAGCTGCTGTCGCCCGACGTGGTTTTGCCTGCCCCCGGCCAGGGGGCGCTGGCGATCGAGTGCGCCGCGGTCAACGCGGACCTCGCCGCCCGGCTCAGCGAGCTCGACGACCCGGACACCCGGGCCGCCGTGACCGCCGAGCGATCCCTGCTCGCCGCCCTGGAGGCCGGCTGTTCCGCACCCGTCGGAGCACTGGCCGACCTTTCCCCAAGCTCTCGACTTCGCTCGAGCAGGGGAGGCCCCAAGGCTGACGAGCAGGCTGTCACCGAATTGCACCTGCGCGGTGTCGTCGGCACGACCGACGGCAGCACGCTGGTGCAGATGTCCACCACCGGGCACGTACCCGCCTCTCCCGACGAGCTGTCGACCCCGCTGAACATGGGTCGGGAACTCGCCGCCGAGATGCTCGCAAAGGGTGCGGCCGGTCTTATGGGGGAGCGAGCACTTTGAACCCCACCGCCCCAAACCACTCCGCCTCCGGTCAGGTCACCTTCCTGGGTGCCGGGCCGGGAGACCCGGGTCTGCTGACGCTGCGTGCCGTGGAGGCGCTGGCCTCCGCGGACGTACTGATCGCCGACCCGCAGGTGCTGGACGTCGTGCGCGTGCATGCCCGCGCACAGGTGGACACACCACTGCAGGCATCAGCTGACGAGGCGTCAATCCCCGCCGACGTCCCGGCCCTTAGGGACACCGCCAATCTTGTCATGGCGGCCGCCCGTGCGGGCAAGCGGGTCGTACGTGCCGTCACCGGAGACCCCGGCCTGGACGGATACGTCGCCGAGGAGATGCTGGCCTGCGCCGCCGAAGGCATCGTCTTCGAGGTCGTGCCCGGTATCGCCGCGGCCGTCGGCGTGCCCGCGTACGCCGGTGTCCCGCTGCGGGACGCGCAGGGCACCGATGTGCGCTTCATCGACGCCCGCAGCGCCGATGCGCGCTGCTGGGCCGAAGTGGGTGCCAGCGACGCCACCGCCGTCGTCTCCACCACCCTCGACTTGGTGGCCGCGGCCGCCGGTGAGCTGGTGTCCGGAGGCCGCAAGCCCGACACCCCGCTGACCGTCACCGTCGCCGGCACCACCACCCGCCAGCGCACCTGGACCGCCACCCTCGGGTCGGTCGCGCAGGTGCTCAAGGCCGCCAAGGTGCTGCCGTCGGCGGACGGCGGCCAGCCGGTCATAGCCGTGGTCGGTGAGCGCAGTGCCGCCGCGCAGCGCGACCGCCTTTCGTGGTTCGAGTCCAAGCCGCTCTTCGGCTGGCGGGTGCTCGTGCCGCGTACGAAGGAGCAGGCCGCGTCGCTCTCCGACCAGCTCGTCTCGTACGGTGCGGTGCCGCACGAGGTCCCGACCATCGCCGTCGAACCGCCGCGTACCCCGCAGCAGATGGAGCGTGCGGTCAAGGGCCTGGTCACCGGCCGCTACGAGTGGATCGCCTTCACCTCGGTCAATGCCGTCAAGGCCGTCCGGGAGAAGTTCGAGGAGTACGGCCTGGATGCCCGCGCGTTCGCCGGGATCAAGGTCGCCGCGGTCGGGGAGCAGACCGCCAAGGCGCTGGTCGCCTTCGGTGTGAAGCCCGACCTGGTGCCGAGCGGTGAGCAGTCCGCCGCCGGTCTGCTGGAGGACTGGCCGCCCTACGACCCGGTCTTCGACCCGATCGACCGCGTCTTCCTGCCGCGTGCCGACATCGCCACCGAGACCCTGGTCGCCGGGCTGATCGAGCTGGGCTGGGAGGTCGACGACGTCACCGCCTACCGGACCGTGCGCGCCTCGCCGCCGCCGGCCGAGACCCGCGAGGCGATCAAGGGCGGCGGCTTCGACGCCGTGCTCTTCACGTCCTCGTCGACCGTGCGGAACCTCGTCGGTATCGCCGGCAAGCCGCACAACGTCACCGTGATCGCCTGTATCGGCCCGGCCACCGCCAAGACCGCCGAGGAGCACGGGCTGCGCGTGGACGTCATGTCGCCCGAGCCCTCGGTGCACAAGCTGGCCGAGGCGCTCGCGGACTTCGGGGCGGCGCGGCGCGACACCGCGCTGGAGGCCGGGGACCCGGTCACCCGGCCGAGCGAGCGGCGGCCCGGATCGCGCCGGAGAGCGCGTAGCTAGCACGGTTCGTACGGCTTTGAAGGGCGCCTCTTCCGGGGCGCCCTTCTGGTTGTGCGCCGGAGCCCGGACCCGTCCCGTCCGACGGCCCGTCGGCAAAGGCATGCGCAAAGCGGGCGTAGCGTGGGCGGTATGACGAAGTACGGAAGCTTCCCCGGTGCGCGGCCCCGGCGGCTGCGTACCACCCCCGCCATGCGGCGGATGGTGGCCGAACACCGGCTGCACCCCGCCGACCTGATCCTTCCCGCGTTCGTACGGGAGGGGGTCAGCGAGCCGGTGCCGATCTCCGCCATGCCGGGCGTGGTCCAGCACACCCGTGACACGCTGCGCAAGGCCGCCGCCGAGGCGGCCGGGGCCGGGGTCGCCGGGATCATGCTGTTCGGGGTGCCCGAGGACGCCAGGAAGGACGCCCTCGGCACGGCCGGCACCGACCCGGACGGCATCCTGCAGGTCGCCATCCGGGACGTGAAGGCCGAGGTCGGCGACGAACTCGTGATCATGTCGGACCTGTGCCTGGACGAGTACACCGACCACGGGCACTGCGGTGTCCTGGACGACGCCGGCCGGGTCGACAACGACGCGACGCTGGAGCGCTACGCCGAGATGGCGCAGGTCCAGGCCGACGCGGGCGTCCATGTCGTGGGCCCCAGCGGGATGATGGACGGCCAGGTCGGTGTCATCCGCGACGCGCTCGACCAGACCGGCCACGAGGACGTCTCGGTCCTCGCCTACACCGCGAAGTACTCCTCCGCCTTCTACGGGCCCTTCCGCGAGGCCATCGGCTCGTCCCTCAAGGGCGACCGCAAGACCTACCAGCAGGACCCGGCCAACCTCCGCGAGTCGCTGCGCGAGCTGGCGCTCGACCTGGAGGAGGGCGCCGACATGGTGATGGTCAAGCCGGCGCTGCCGTACCTCGATGTGCTCGCGAAGATCGCGGACTCGGTGGACGTACCGGTCGCCGCGTACCAGATCTCCGGTGAGTACGCGATGATCGAGGCCGCCGCCGAGAAGGGCTGGATCGACCGCGACAAGGCGATCCTGGAGACGCTGACCGGTATCAAGCGGGCCGGCGCGAACATGATCCTGACGTACTGGGCCACGGAGGTCGCGCGGGGGCTGTGAGCCGCCGGGCGCCCGTACGCCGCACCTGCTCCCGTCCCCGGGCCCCGGGGGCGGGAGCTTTGCTGTGCGCGACGTTTTGTCCGCCCTGTGCCGGGCACGGGACCGGTTGTCAAGGAAGACCGCGACCGGACGAGGAGCGGGTCACCATGACTGCCAAACGCAAGATGCAGGCCAAGGGCGCCCAGGTCATCGGCGCCATGAAGGAAGCCGTCGGCCGGGCGACGCACAACCGCAAGCTGCAGGCCGAGGGGCGGGCGGAGAAGACCGCCGGTCAGGGCCTCGATGTGAGCGAGAAGGCCAAGGACGAGGTACGGAAGCGCTGGCCGTGAGGCGCTGAGGCACTGCGGGGCAGCGGCGCTGCGGTCGTGCGGGCCTGAGGCCGTCCGTCCGCGGCCGGACTCCGCTCTTCCGGCTCCCCCCTGAAGCCGGAGCGGCCCCGTACAACTCCTGTGCTGTACGGGGCCGTTGGGCGGGAGCGTGTGCGACGCGGGCCGCGTGGGCGGCCGGAACGACGCGCGCCGGTCAGAGGCGCTCGGGCGTCCGGATGCCGAGCAGGGCCATGCCCTGGTGGAGGGTGCGGGCGGTCAGGTCGCACAGGAACAGCCGGTTGGCGATCTGGTCCGGGCCGCCCTCGGCCTTCAGGACCGGGCACTGGTCGTAGAAGGTCGTGAACAGCGAGGCGAGGCCGTAGAGGTACGCGGCGAGCTTGTGCGGCTCGTACGAGGCGGCGGCCTCGGCGACGGTCTCGCCGAACTGGTCGAGGTGCAGACCCAGCGCCCGCTCCGCCGGGGCCAGCGGCAGCTCCGGGTGCGCCGCGGGGGCCACGTCACCGGCCTTGCGGAAGATCGACCGGATCCGGGCGTAGGCGTACTGGAGGTACACCGAGGTGTCGCCGTTCAGCGAGACCATCTGGTCCAGGTCGAACTTGTAGTCACGGCTGGCCGACGTCGACAGGTCCGCGTACTTCACGGCGCCGATGCCGACCTGCGCGCCGTTGCCGGTGATCTCCTCCTCGGTGAGGCCGATGGGCTCGCCCTTCTCCCGCACCACCGCGGTCGCCCGGTCGATCGCCTCGTCCAGCAGGTCCACCAGCCGCACCGTCTCGCCCTCACGGGTCTTGAACGGCTTGCCGTCCTTGCCGAGGACCGTGCCGAACGCCAGCTGCACCGCATGCGTCTTGTCGTCCAGCCAGCCGGCCCGGCGGGCGGTCTCGAAGACCATCTTGAAGTGCAGGGACTGACGGGCGTCGACGACGTAGAGCAGCGTGTCGGCGGAGAGGTTCTGGACCCGGTCGCGGATCGCGGAGAGGTCGGTGGCGGCGTAGCCGTAGCCGCCGTTGGTCTTCTTGACGATCAGCGGGACGGGGTTGCCGTCAGGGCCCTTGACGTCGTCGAAGAACACACAGAGGGCGCCCTCGGAGCGCACCGCCACACCGGATTCCTCCAGCAGCCGGCAGGTCTCCTCCAGCATGGCGTTGTAGCCGGACTCACCGACGACATCGGGGTCGTGGATGTCCATGTCCAGCTTGTTGAAGACCGAGTAGAAGTAGATCTTCGACTCGTCGACGAACCGCCGCCACAGGGCCAGCGTCTCCTCGTCACCGGCCTGGAGGTCGACGACCCGGCGCCGGGCGCGCTCCTTGAACTCCTCGTCGGAGTCGAAGAGCGCCCGCGACGCCTTGTAGAGGCGGTTCAGGTTCGACATAGCCTCCTCGCCGGAGACCTCGCCGCCCTTGTGGTCCAGCTCGTGCGGGTGCTCGATGAGGTACTGGATGAGCATGCCGAACTGGGTGCCCCAGTCGCCGATGTGATGCCTGCGGATCACCTTCTCGCCGGTGAACTCCAGGATCTCGACCATCGCCGCGCCGATCACCGCCGACCGCAGATGGCCGACGTGCATCTCCTTCGCCACATTCGGCTGGGCGTAGTCGATGACGGTGGTGCCGGCCCCGTCGGCGTACGGCACGCCCAGCCGGTCGTCGGCGGCGCGCGCGGCGAGGGTCGTGATGATCGCCTCGTCGGCGACGGTGATGTTGAGGAAGCCGGGGCCGGAGACCTCGATCTCCTTGATCACCGCGCCGCTGTCACCCGTGGGGATGCCCGCGACGACCTGCGTGGCCAGCTCCCGCGGATTGCCCTTGAGCTTCTTCGCCAGCGCCAGCATGCCGTTGGCCTGGAAATCCGCCCGGTCGCTACGTCGCAGCAGCGGGTCGACGTCGCGGGCCTCCGGCAGGGCTGCCGAGAGGGCGTCCGCGACGCGCTGGTTGACCGATGCTGCGAGGGAAGTGACCGAGGCCATGGAGATGAGCTCTCTTCCAGAGGGAGGTGTCGCTGGAGTGGAAAGGGTTTGCCAACGAGTATCCCACGGCACTACCACTGATTTTCCGTCTGGGACAATGGGCACCGTCAGGCTTTTGTGCGTCCGCGCGCAGGACGGCGCACCCAGGAAGCACCAGGAAGAGGAAGGGCCGATCGTGGCTCAGCAGAGCACCGAGACCGACTGGGTCTCCAGGTTCGCGGACGAGGTCATTGCCGAGGCGGAGCGCCGCGCCCCCGGCAAACCGATCGTCTGCGCCTCGGGCCTGAGTCCGTCCGGCCCGATCCACCTCGGCAACCTCCGCGAGGTCATGACCCCGCACTTCGTCGCCGACGAGATCCGCCGCCGCGGCTACGAGGTCCGCCACCTCATCTCCTGGGACGACTACGACCGCTACCGCAAGGTTCCGGCCGGCGTCGCGGGCGTCGACGAGTCCTGGGCCGAGCACATCGGCAAGCCGCTGACCTCGGTGCCCGCCCCGGCCGGCTCGGCGTACCCGAACTGGGCCGAGCACTTCAAGGCCGCGATGAGCGAGGCGCTGGCCGAGCTGGGCGTCGACTACGACGGCATCGGCCAGACCGAGCAGTACACCTCCGGTGTCTACCGCGAGCAGGTCCTGCACGCGATGAAGCACCGCGCGGAGATCGACGCGATCCTCGGCCAGTACCGCACGAAGAAGGCCCCGGCGAAGAAGTCGCAGAAGCCGGTCGACGAGGCCGAGCTGGAGGCCGCCGAGGGCTCCGGCGCGGCCGCCGAGGACGACGGCAGCGGCGGCTCGGCCGGCTACTTCCCGTACAAGCCGTACTGCGGGCAGTGCGCGAAGGACCTCACCACGGTCACCTCGTACGACGACGAGACCACCGAGCTGGCCTACACCTGCGCGTGCGGGTTCGGCGAGACGGTCCGGCTGAGCGAGTTCAACCGCGGCAAGCTGGTCTGGAAGGTCGACTGGCCGATGCGGTGGGCCTACGAGGGCGTGATCTTCGAGCCGTCCGGTGTCGACCACTCCTCGCCCGGCTCGTCCTTCGTCGTCGGCGGCCAGATCGTCCGCAAGATCTTCGGCGGCGACCAGCCCATCGGCCCGATGTACGCCTTCGTGGGCATCAGCGGCATGGCCAAGATGTCCTCGTCGCGCGGCGGGGTGCCGACCCCGGGCGATGCGCTGAAGATCATGGAGGCGCCGCTGCTGCGCTGGCTGTACGCGCGCCGCAAGCCCAACCAGTCCTTCAAGATCGCCTTCGACCAGGAGATCCAGCGGCTCTACGACGAGTGGGACAAGCTGGAGTCCAAGGTCGCCGACGGCAGCGCGCTGCCGGCCGACGCCGCCGCGTACTCCCGCGCGGCCCGCACCGCCGCCGGCGAACTGCCCCGTACGCCGCGCCCGCTGCCGTACCGCACCCTCGCCTCGGTCGCGGACATCACGGCCGGCCATGACGAGCAGACGCTCCGGATCCTGAGCGACCTGGACCCGGACAACCCCGTCACCACCCTGGACGAGACCCGGCCGCGGCTCGACAGGGCCGAGTACTGGATCACCACCCAGGTGCCGGCCGAGCAGCGCACCATCGTCCGTGACGAGCCCGACGAGGAGCTGCTAGGCACCCTCGACGAGCAGTCCCGCGGCTCGCTGCGGCTGCTGCTCGACGGCCTGGACACGCACTGGTCGCTGGACGGTCTGACGACGCTGGTCTACGGCGTGCCGAAGGTCCAGGCGGGTCTGGAGCCGGACGCCAAGCCGACCCCGGAGCTGAAGGTCGCCCAGCGCGCGTTCTTCGCCCTGCTCTACAACCTGCTGGTCGGCCGGGACACCGGGCCGCGGCTGCCCACCCTGCTGCTGGCCGTCGGCGCCGACCGGGTGCGCAAGCTGCTCGGCGGCTGACGGGCCGCGGCAGCGCTGCTGCCGCGCTGAGTCGTAGACACCCTCGTGCGGTCTCCGCCTGAGGGAGGAGAAGGGTTCGGCCCCGGGGACGAGGACGCCCGGGACCGGACCCTTCACGCTGGAGCCATGAGAGGTTTACTCGGCTTCATCGTCATGATTCAGGGCGCGATGGGATTCATCGGCCAGGTGTTCTTCGACGGCGCCTGGGGGCTGCTGCCCCACTGGTTCACACTGCCGTCCCCCGCCTACGTCGGCCTCTTCGCGGCCGGTGCGGCGCTGGCCGTATGGGGCGACACGGCCAGGAAGCGCAAGCAGGAGCGGGCGCGCTCGGGGGCGGTGTAGGGGCGGGGCCTACGGGATGTGTTCGGGCCCCGGCCTGCGCGTTACGCGATGTGCTCGTCCATCATCTCCGCGTTGAGGCGGTCGCTGAACCGGTCCATGTAGCGGTTCAGCTCCCGCGACTGGAGGCGGATCCCGTACTGCGCCAGCAGGTTCGCCGCGAACGCGCCCGGTGTCGGCATGCCTTCGCCCTCTATGGAATGCCGGAACACCTGGTACAGGTCCTCGTCGGTCGGGGCCGCGGCCGGTGCCTGGGCAGGCTGCGGGTCCGCCTCGGGGGTGCCCTTGCCGAGCGGACGCGTGCCGCCTGCACCGGTCGGCACCGGGACCTGCGGCTCGGGCTCCGGCGCGCGCGGCGCCGGTACCGGGACCTGCTCGCGCGCCGGCACCTGCTGGTGCTCGTCGTACGAGAGCTGATGCTCCGGCTCCGGGACGTACGTCGGATCGTAGTCACCCTGATACGTCACCTGCTGCGGCGCCGCGAACCACTGGCTCGGCATCTCCTCGGCCGGCTCCTGGGCCTTCGGCTCCAGAGCGGGCGTCACGGACTGCTGGGGCGCCGGCATCAACTGCGGTTCGATGCCCGCCGCGGCAAGCCCCGCGGGAGCGGTCTCTGCCAGCGGCACCCCGTACCGGGCGAGCCGCAGGGGCATCAGGGACTCCACGGGAGCCTTACGACGCCAGCCCCGCCCGAAGCGCGAACGCAGGCGCGCCTGGTACACGAGCCGCTCCTGCTCCAGTTTGATCACCGCGTCGTACGACCGCAGCTCCCACAGCTTCATCCGCCGCCACAACAGGAACGTCGGGACCGGCGACAGCAGCCAGCGTGTGAGGCGCACACCCTCCATGTGCTTGTCCGCCGTGATGTCGGCGATCCGCCCGACGGCGTGCCGGGCGGCCTCGACGGTGACGACGAACAGCACCGGGATGACGGCGTGCATGCCCATGCCCAGGGGATCGGACGCCACGGCGGCATTGAACGCCACGGTCGCGACCGTCAGCAGCCACGCCGCCTGGCGCAACAGCGGGAAGGGCATGCGGATCCAGGTCAGCAGCAGATCCAGCGCGAGCAGGACACAGATGCCCGCGTCGATGCCGATGGGGAAGAAGTAGGCGAAGTCGCCGAAGCCCTTCCTGACGGCAAGTTCCCGCACGGCCGCGTAGGAGCCGGCGAAGCCGATGCCGGCGATGACCACCGCGCCGGCGACGACAACTCCGATGAGTATCCGGTGCGTGCGTGTCAGCTTCAGTGGCGCGGCCACCCGAGAACCCCTCTTAGTCGGTCTGTTGCGAGCGACAGCCTGGCACATGCCTACGGGCGGGCGTGTGCCGGTACGGAGGGGGCCGGGTCACGATTGGGCTCTGACCGGGAGGCGGGGGGCCGGGGGGCCTTCACCTCGATGGTGCAGCTACGGACGCACACCCGCCCCCGGCCGGGCCGGGGGCGCGGGCGGCGTCGCTGCCGTCAGGTGTTGGCCTTGGCGGCGGCGGTGACCGCTTCCTTGGCGGCTGCCTGGGCCTTCTTGAGGAGGTCGGCGCCCTTGGGGGTGTCCGCGCCCGCCAGGCCGGCACCGTTGTAGTTGATCGTGACGACGATGTTGGAGGTGCGGGCGACGACCGTGGTGTTCTTGAAGTCGTTGCCCTCCTTCTTCACGTCGTAGGTGATCGCGGTCGCCTCGTCGCCGGTACCGGAGGTCTTCACGGCCGCCAGCTTCTTGGCGCTCTTGGTGTCCTTCGCCTCGATGACCTGCTTGGTGTAGAAGTCCGTGGCGCGCTTCTCGCCGGAGCCGACGCCCGGGTCGGAGTCGTAGCGCTGGTAGCCGATGTCCAGCCAGCGGAACTGGGTGCCGTCGACGCCGTTCTCGTCGGAGCTGCTCCAGGAGCAGGTGCCGTGGGCGGCGTTGTCCGTGGAGGTGCCGCGCTCCCCGGAGGCGTCCTTCGCCTTGGGCAGCATCTTCTTGACGGTGTCCTTGGAGAACGCCGAGCACGGGTTGGGCAGCTTCTTGAACTTCGCCGGCGCGACGGACGGCGAGGGCTTGGCCGCGCTGCTGGAAGCGGCGGAGGCGGAGGCGTCACCGGAGCTGTCGCTGTCCGAGCCGGAGCAGCCGGCGACGAGCAGCACCGGAACTGCTGCGCAGGTGAGAAGGCTGGCGAGTCGCTTGGCTGAACGGTGCATGGTTCCTTCGCTGTTCGTCGTCGTCAGGCCGGCGTGGTGCACGACCGTGGCGGTGGTCCGCCTTTCCTCCCGTACGGGCAGGGCTAGGGGCACGGTACGCGGCGCGGCGAGGTGGGTGACCGGTTCCTGTCGATGAGCGCAACGCCCAAACCGGGCGTATCTCCTTGCACTTACCTATTCGGTCAATCTTCCTGATCCGGACTATTCGCTGAGGCTCTCGGACAGCTCGCCGGCCAGCGAACGGGCCTTGTCCTGCAGTTCCTGGCTCTCCGGCAACATCGTCTTGTCCGTGGACCACTGGTCGTAGGTGAGCGTCACGATGACGTTCGACGTGCGAAAGACCACAGTGACATCGCGGTGCACACCCGAGTCCGCTGTGACCAATTTGTCATTGAGGAAGGCCGCGTCCCCGAGGTCGTCCAGGACGCGCGGGGCGGTGGAGTCGCTCAGGTCCGCACTGGGGTCCGCACTCGGGTCCGTACTCGGGCCGGACGCCCCCGAGGGGCTTCCGGAGGGTGCCTTCCCCTTCCCGCCCGTCGAGTTCCCGCCCGTCGAGCTGTTCGTGGTGGTCCCTTCGCCCTTGCTCTCGCCCTTCCCCTTCGTGGCGGACGGGCTCGGGGTGGTGGGCGAGGGGGAGCCGCTGCCGCCGGGCGGGATCTGTGCGGCCAGCTCCTTGCTGTCGTAGATCCCCTGCGCCTTGTCGTCATCGCTGACGGCGGCGTCGTACGACACCACGCGCTGGATGTCGAGGCTCAGATGGCGGGTGCCCGCGGTGGTCTCGCGGGTCCAGCGGCAGCCGACACGGCGGTCGGTGTCGTAGGTGATGTCGGGCTGGCCGTCGAAGATCTTCTTGGCCTCGGCGCGCGAAAGTCGCTGGTCGCCGCCGGGCAGCATGCCGCGGAGGGTGCCGCGCGCGGGCAGCCCGCAGGCCTCGGGGAGGGTCTGGTAGCGGCCCGGTTCGGCGGCCGGGCTCGACGAGGCGGTGCCGCCGCTCTTGGCGTCGCCGGCCTCGTCGCCGGTGCTGGAGCCGCCGGTGCAGGCGGTGAGGCCGGCGGCCAGCGCCGCGGCCACCACCAGTGCGGCGCCGGGTACGAACGGCTTGCGTGGCATCGCTCGCGGCTCCTTCCCCTACGAAATGCGGTTGCCGCCGGTCAGCGGCCGATGGACACAATGTCTACCGCACGTCTTGCCGCGCATGCCGGTTCGCCGTCCAAGATCGGATAACTTGTCCGGCTTTTGCGTTTTTCATAAATTCGGGGGAATGAGGAAGTTATGCCGTACGTCGAGGTACCGGGTGCCCAGGTGCCGATCCGGATGTGGACGGACCCGGCCACGGTCGAGGGCGTCGCGATGCAGCAGCTGCGCAATGTCGCCACCCTGCCGTGGATCAAGGGCCTGGCCGTGATGCCGGACGTCCACTACGGCAAGGGCGCCACGGTCGGCTCGGTGATCGCCATGCGCGGCGCGGTCTGCCCGGCGGCGGTCGGGGTCGACATCGGCTGCGGAATGAGCGCGGTGCGGACCTCGCTCACCGCCAACGACCTGCCCGGTGATCTCTCCCGGCTGCGCTCGAAGATCGAGCAGGCGATTCCGGTGGGCCGGGGGATGCATGACGATCCGGTGGACCCGGGACGGATCCACGGTTTCCCGACGGCCCGGTGGGACGACTTCTGGGCGCGGTTCGACGGGGTCGCCGACGCGGTCAAGTTCCGTCAGGAGCGGGCCACGAAGCAGATGGGGTCGCTCGGTTCGGGCAACCACTTCATCGAGTTCTGCCTCGATGACGACGGGGTGGTGTGGCTGATGCTGCACTCCGGCTCCCGGAACATCGGCAAGGAACTGGCCGAGTTCCACATGGGCCAGGCGCAGAAGCTGCCGCACAACCAGGGCCTGGTCGACCGTGACCTCGCCGTCTTCATCGCGGACACCCCGCCGATGGCGGCGTACCGCAACGACCTGTTCTGGGCGCAGGAGTACGCCAAGCACAACCGGGCCGTGATGATGGCGCTCTTCCAGGACGTCGTCCGCAAGGAGTTCAGGAAGGCGAAGGTGACCTTCGAGGACGTGATCTCCTGCCACCACAACTATGTGGCGGAGGAGCAGTACGACGGCCTGGACCTGCTGGTGACCCGTAAGGGCGCGATCCGGGCGGGCAGCGGCGAGTACGGGATCATCCCGGGCTCGATGGGCACCGGCTCGTACATCGTCAAGGGCCTGGGCAACGCCGCGTCCTTCAACTCCGCCTCCCACGGCGCCGGCCGCAAGATGAGCCGGAACGCCGCGAAGAAGCGGTTCTCCACCCGGGACCTGGAGGAGCAGACGCGGGGCGTGGAGTGCCGTAAGGACTCCGGTGTGGTGGACGAGATCCCGGGTGCCTACAAGCCGATCGAGAAGGTCATCGACCAGCAGCGGGACCTGGTCGAGGTCGTCGCGAAGCTCAAGCAGGTCATCTGCGTCAAGGGCTGACCCGGCCTGCGGGGCGACCGCCGGCTCAGGAGACGAGGCCGGCCATCGCTCCGCCGCCGGTGGCGACGCCGCCGCTCGGCCTGGGGGCGGAGAAGGGGGGCGTGTCCGGCCGGCACACCGCTCCGGCCGGCGGGAGCGTGCCGCCGATGAAGTAGCGGCTCTCGTACGCCTTGACGCAGCTGCTGGGGTTGAGCAGTGCGGTGTGCCCGTACCCGTGGTGGGTGAGCAGCCGGGCGTGGGCCAGCTCCTTGGTCATGGCCTGCGCGCCCGAGTAGGGGGTGGCGGGGTCGTAGACGGTGCCGATCACGAGGACGGGGTGCGCCGTCGGCGTGTTCCACGGGCCGCGGTAGCGGTCGGCGGCGACCGCCGGCCAGGTGGCACACGGCTCCGCGGCCCAGGTCCAGAAGCGTCCGGTGTCGCCCGCGCGCAGGGCACTGGCCTCCTCCAGGGCGTGGTAGACCCCGGTGTCACGCGGATTGGGGCTGTCGGAGCAGAGGATGGCACTCGCCTGTTCCACGCCGGTGTACGGATTCGGGACCGGTGGTGCGGGGAGGGGCGTGGGCGGCCGCGGGACGCGGCCCCGCCACAGGTCCTGCAGCCTGCCGGCGAGGTCCGTCCATCCGGGGTGGACGATGTCGAGGCCGCTCACCACGTCATCGACCGTCTTGCCGTAGGTCCATGTGCCCACCGGATGCTCCCGCAGGCGCCGCATCAGCTGGTCGAACCTGTCCCGGGTCGCCTTCGGGCTGCCGGCGGAGAAGGCGCAGCGGGCGGTGGTCGTGGCGCCGCACAGGGCGAGGAACTGGTCCAGGATCGCGGCCGCGCCGAGGTCCGCGCCCATGCGCAGGAATATCGGGCGCCGGGGGGCGGTGTGCGAGGCGTGGTCCGTCCAGGCCTGTGGGTCGATGGTGCTGTCGACGGCCAGGGCGCGGACCTTGCCGGGGAAGAGGTTGGCGTAGGTGGCGCCGAGGAACGAGCCGTACGAGGTCCCGAGGTAGGTGAGTTGCGCGTCGCCCACCGCGCGGCGGAGCCGGTCGAGGTCGTGAGCGATGTCGGCGGTCGACATATGGCGCAGCAGCTCGGGGTCACGTTGCCCGCAGCGGCGGGCCAGCTCCTCGAACGCGCTGATCCAGGTCTTCCGCTCCTGTGCGCCGACCGGGAAACCGGCCGGTTTGCTCGCCTCCCAGGCCTCGGCATCCCCAGGTCGCGCGAAGCAGTTCACGGCGGTGCTGTGGCCGACCCCGCGGGTGTCCCAGCTGACGATGTCGAACCGCTCCCGCACCTCGCGCGGGAAGAACGGGTAATTCTGCGGCATCTGGACCGTTCCCGGCCCGCCGGGTCCGCCGGGGTTGAAGAACAGGGTGCCGATGCGCCGCCCGGGACCGGTCGCCTTCCGTTTGATGACGGCCAGTTCGATGGTGCGACCGCCGGGGTTGCGGTAGTCCAGCGGCACCTTCGCGGTCGCGCAGTCGAACGCCCTGTCCCGGACGCAGGGTTTCCACTCCAGCCGCGGGGCGGACGCCGGAGGTGACGGCGGACCGCCGGCCGCGGCGAGGTCCGGGCCGGTGAGTGCCGTCGAGCAGGTCACCAGTGCGGTGAGGACCGCGGCACCACGCCTACGGCCCGCTGTGCGCCCGGATATGAGCATGGCTCGTCCTTCCACGGCCGAGCGCCCGATGCCACCCCTGCGCGGGACGTCGGCACGCCTCCGTGTCCACCACACCGCGGTCCGGCACCGGCCGCGAGCCAACCGCCGCCGAATGGCCGAGCTCCTGGCGCCCGGTGGGGGTCACCCAGGCCCCGTATGCAGGGGCCGGCGGCCCGGCGGGGGCGGCCCGCAGGGTGTCTCAACTGCTGCGGTGGACCTTGGAGTTGGAGGCCTGGGCGCGCGGGCGGACCACCAGGAGGTCGACATTGACATGGGAGGGGCGGGTGATCGCCCAGGTGATGGTGTCGGCGACATCCTCCGCGCTGAGCGGCTGGTCGACGCCCTCGTAGACCTTGGCGGCCTTGGTGGTGTCGCCACGGAAGCGGGTGGTGGCGAACTCGTCGGTCTTGACCATGCCCGGGGCGACCTCGATGACGCGCACCGGCTCGCCGCACAGCTCCAGGCGGAGGGTCTCGGCGATGACATGGGCGCCGTGCTTGGCGGCGACATAACCGCCGCCGCCCTCGTAGGTGCCATGGCCAGCGGTGGAGGAGAGCACGACGACGGTGCCGTCGCCGGAGGCGGTGAGCACGGGCAGCAGCGCCTGGGTCATATGGAGCACGCCCAGCACATTGACCTCGTACATGGTCCGCCAGTCGGCGGGGTCACCGGTGGCGACCGGCTCCGCACCGAGGGCGCCGCCGGCGTTGTTGACCAGTACGTCGACGGACGGGTAGCGGTCGAGGGCGGCCGCGAAGGCGTCGACGGCGGCGCGGTCGGTGACGTCGAGGGCGTAGGCCTCGGCGTGCGGCAGCTCGGCGGCGAGCGCTTCGATGCGGTCCTTGCGGCGGGCGGTGAGCACCACGTGGTAGCCGGCCGCGGCCAGCGCTCGCGCGGTGGCGGCGCCGATGCCGCTGCTCGCTCCGGTGACGACGGCGGTACGGGCCTCGGCGGTCATGCACTCTCCTCGGGCGATGGGTCCCCCTGCTCCGCACGAGCCGGGGGGAGGACGGTCCGCGGCCAGGATATGCAGGCGGGTCAACGTCCCCTGGGGGCGTACATGATCACTGCCATGCCGGCCAGGCAGACCAGCGCGCCGATCACGTCCCAGCGGTCGGGGCGGTAGCCGTCGGCGACCATGCCCCAGGCCAGCGATCCGGCGACGAAGACACCGCCGTACGCGGCGAGGATCCGGCCGAATGCGGCGTCCGGCTGGAGCGTGGCGACAAAGCCGTACACGCCGAGCGCGAGCACTCCGGCGCCGATCCAGGCCCAGCCCTTGTGCTCGCGGACGCCCTGCCAGACCAGCCAGGCACCGCCGATCTCGAAGAGGGCGGCGACGACGAAGAGGGCGGCGGAGCGGGCGATCAGCATGGGGGAAGCGTACGGAGCGGGAGCCCGGCTCCCGGGCGGGCGGGGCGACTGTCAGTGGGGTGGCTGCGGGCGGGGCGACTGTCAGTGGGGTGTGAGAGCTTCGGGGGCATGCTGATCGAACGGGCTTACGTGGACGTTCCGGAGGGGGCGGGGGCGGCCGAGGACGGCTGGCCCTGGACGGTGCCGTGTGTGCGCCAGCTGGCCGAGGAGGGGCTGGCCTTCCGCGCTCCGGTCACTTTCCTGGTGGGGGAGAACGGTTCGGGGAAATCGACCCTGGCCGAGGCGCTGGCGGAGGGTTTCGGGCTGGATCCGTACGGCGGCAAGGCCGGATACAAGTACGTCAGCTCGCGGGAGAGGTCGCTGCTCGGTGGACTGATGCGGTTCGATCCGACGCAGGAGGGGCGCCGGATGGTGCGCGGGCCGCGGGTCCGCCGAAAAGGGTTCTTCCTGCGGGCCGAGACCGCGATGGTGGCGTTGAACGGGGAGCTGTCGCAGTCCCCGGACGACATGAGCCATGGGGAGGGCTTTCTGATGGCCTTCCGGGAGCGGTTCTCGCAGCGGGGCCTGTATGTGATGGACGAGCCGGAGGCGGCACTGTCCTTCTCCTCCTGTCTTGAACTGGTGGGGCTGATGGACGAGTTGGGGAGGGGTGGCGCGCAGATCATCTGCGCCACCCACTCCCCGCTGCTGACGGCGCTGCCGGGTGCCGAGATCGTCGAGGTCGGCGAGCACGGGATGCGGCGAGTGGAGTGGGCGGAGCTGGGGCTGGTCGACCACTGGCGGCGCTATCTCAACGACCCGCGGGCGTATCTGCGGCATGTATTGGAGGGGTGAGGGCGGTGGCTATGAGGGCCCCGTCCTCGGCCCCGGTCCAGTGGGCGAGCGCGCCCCGTAGCGCCGCGGCGCGCTCGGCGGGGGCGGTGGCGTCGGTGGCCCAGGCGATATAGCCGTCGGGGCGGACGAGAAGGGCCGTGCGGCGGGGGCTCCGCCAGGAGGCGGTCACCACGCGGCCGGCAGCGGGGCGAGGGGAGTCCCCGCCGCCCGCCGGGGCCTGGGGGACGCCGGGCTCGCCGGCGGGGGTGATGAGGACGAACCGGCCCTGGCGGAGGAGCTCATAGAGGCGGCCACCGCCGGCCAGCCGGATGTCGGGGGCGCGGTGGCCCGCGAGGGGGTGGGCGCCGGGCCCGGCCGGATAGGCGATGCCGATGCCGGAGATGGTGCGGATCGCCCGGCGGGACAGCGGCCGCAGACGGTCGATGAGCTGGGCGCCGAGGGCGCGGACGGCGTCCCCGGGGGCGGTGGGCAGCAGGGCGAGCCGGATGAGGGCGCCGCTGCTGCGCAGGGCCTGCCTGCCCACCGGGTGGCGCTCGGTCTGATAGCTGTCCAGCAGGCTGTCGGGAGCGTGGCCCTGGAGCACCGCGGCCAGTTTCCAGCTGAGGTTGGCGGCGTCCTGCAGGCCGGTGTTCATTCCCATGGCGCCGGCGGGGGAGTGCACATGCGCGGCGTCGCCGGCGAGGAAGACACGGCCGACCCGGTAGGTGGGGACCTGGCGCTCGTCGCTGTGGAAGCGGGAGACCCAGCGGGCGTCGTGCATGCCGTAGTCACTGCCGAGGGCGAGCCGGGTCAGCTCGCGGATCTCATCGAGGTCGGCCGGGGCGTCGTCGTCGGCCTGGTGGCGGCGGTTCCAGCCGATGACGCGGTACAAGCCGCCGCCGAACGAGGCGATCAGCGCGAAGGCCTCGCCGTTGGCATTGACCATGAGCGGGGAATCGGGCTCCTGGGCCAGCCGGACATCGGCGAGCACCAGGGAGCGGATCACGGACTTGCCGGGGAAGGGCAGGCCGATCACCTCGCGGACGGTGCTGCGGACGCCGTCGGTGCCGACGACATGGGCGGCGCGGACGGCGCCGAGCCCTTCGGCGGTGCGGAAGCGCACCGTCACACCGTTGGCGTCCTGGTCGAGGCCGAGCACCTCGGAGTCGTGGCGGAAGGTGACACCGGCCCGGCGGGCCCGGCGCTCCAGCAGCCGCTCGACCTCGAACTGGGGCGTGACCAGCACGAAGGGGAAGCGGGTGCGGAGCCGGGTCGGGTCGATGGTGGCCCGGCCGAAGAGACGGAGGCCGGTGAGCGGATGGCCGCCGGCGACCAGTTCATCGGCGAGGCCGCGGGCATCGAGCTGCTCCAGGGTGCGGGCATGCACGACCAGGGCGCGGGTGAGGTTGCTGATCTCGGCGGGGCGTCGCTCCAGAAGCGTGACGCCCAGCCCCGCCTCGGCGAGGTCTCCGGCGAGCAGCAGGCCGGTCGGTCCGGCGCCCACGACGATGACGTCCGTGTCGCGCCCCTCGCGGGCCGGGTCGGCCCCGCTCTCGCTCCGGCCGGTCCTGCGGTTCATGGCGTCCATGGCTTCCGCCTCCTGTGCCTGCTGTGACGGTGACTGCGGCTGTGGCTGATGGCTGTGCCAACGCATGTTGGTCAACGCTTGTTGGCAAGCGTAGGGCGGCCGGGCCTGGCATGTCAACAGTCGTTGGCCTACAGTTGTTGACATGGTCGAACATGCCCCCTCCACCACGGATGCCGTGCCGGACGCCGCCCCCGCCGCGGCATCCGCTGCGATGTCCGATGCCGTCGCGGACCCCGACGCCGCCCCCGACGCCGAGGGCCCCGCGCCCGGCGAAGCGGCCGACCCCGCCCGCCCCCGCCGCTCCGCCGCGACCCGGGCCGCGATCCTCGCCGCCGCCAGGGACCGCTTCGCCGCGGACGGCTACGAGCGCGCCACCATCCGCGCCATCGCCAGGGACGCGGACATCGACCCGTCGATGGTGATGCGCTACTACGGCAACAAGGCCGGCCTCTTCGCGGCCGCCTCCGAGATCGAAGTGCACGCCCCGGACCTCACCCACTTCCCGCGCGAGGAGGCCGGTGCCCGGCTCGTCCGCCATTTCGTGGAGCGCTGGGAGTGCGACGAGACGCTGACGGCGATGATGCGCGTCGGCGTCACCAACGAGGCGGGCGCGGAGCGGATGCGCGGTGTGTTCGCCGAGCAGATCAAGCCGGTCCTCGCCGCGGTCTGCCCGGTGCCCGAGGAGGCGCCGACCCGCGCCGCGCTGATCGCCTCCCAGATACTCGGCATGGCGCTGTGCCGCTATGTGCTGCACCTCCCGCCGGCTGTCGGCCTCAGCCACGACGAGGTCATCGCCTGGCTGGCGCCCACCGTCCAGCGCTATCTGACGGCCGAACACCCCTGACCGCCACCGGGGCCGGGCGGCCTGCCCGGCGGTCGCTCACCGCGCGTACGCGGTCGGCGGGACCCCGACGGTGGCGGTGACATCGCGGACCAGATGCGCCTGGTCGCTGTAGCCCAGCTCGGCGGCGAGCGCGGCCCAGTCGACCTCCGCATCGGAGGCGGCGCGCTCCAGGGCCTCGTGCACCCGGTAGCGCAGCAGCACCCACTTGGGGCTGACCCCGACATATCCGGCGAACAGCCGCTGCAGGGCCCGTACGGACAGGCCCTCGGTCCGTGCGAAGTCCGCGACCCGGCGGATCGTACGGTCGGTGCGGATCCGGTCGGCCAGCCCCATGGCGAGCTCGGCCTGGGCGAGAGTCCGCGGCCCGGCCCGCAGCAGCGGGGTCAGAAAGGCGTCGAGCGCGGCCACCCGGGCGTCCTCGCCCGGCCGGCTCCAGTACGGCGGCCGCGGCACGGGTCGGCCCGAAGGCGGCGGCCAGCGGAGACGGGCCGCGACCCGCACTGGACGGCCGGCTGACGGAGCGTCGGCCGGGGGGTGGGCCGGGGCCTCGCCGGAGCGTCGCCGGCCGCCTCGGACACGTCCGATTTTGCCCGCCTCACGCGGACTTCGTGCCTAGGCTGAATCAACCGGCAGTCGCAGACGAGGCGGAGGCAGCCCGCAGATGGATGAGCACCGCACCTCCCGTGACCGCCTTCCCGAGGCGCTGATCGACTTCTACGGGCTGGTGCCGCTGCCCCGTGAGGGCGGGCGGTACCGGCGTACATGGGCGGGCCCCGAGCGTCCCGACGGGCGGCCAGAGGGGACGGCGATCGTGATGCTGCTGACCGCCGAGCCGGGTGACTTCTCCGCGCTGCACCGGCTCCCGTCCGACGAGATCTGGCACTTCTACCGGGGCGATCCGCTCACCCTCTTCCTCCTCCGGGAGGACGGCGGCGGGGGCACGGCCCGTACGGTCGTCCTCGGGCCGGACGTCCTGGGCGGGCAGCATGTCCAGTTCACGGTGCCGGCCGGTACGTGGATGGCCGCCGATGTGGCCGACGGCGGCTCCTGGACGCTCTTCGGCTGCACGATGGCGCCCGGTTTCACCTTCGAGGACTACGAGCACGGGGACGCCGCCGTACTGGCCGCGCGCTTCCCCGGGGAGGCAGCGTGGATCACCGCCCTGAGCCGGCCATGACCGACACCTCGTCCGACGCCCCGTCCGGCGCCCCCCGCCACCCCGGCCTCCCCGACCTCCGGGACCAGGTCGCCCTCGTCACCGGCGCCGCCGGCATCCTCGGCCGCGGTATCGCGCTGCGGTTCGCCGCCGCGGGCGCCGCCGTCGTCGCGCATTACCGTACGGGCGCCGACGCGGCGCGGGCGCTGGTCACGCAGATCGAGGCGGACGGCGGGAGCGCGCTGGCGCTGCGCGCCGATCTGGCCGTCGAGGAGGAGTGCCACCGACTGGTGACGGAGGCGGCCGGCTGGCGCGGGCGGCTCACCGCGCTGGTGAACAACGCGGGCGTGCAGCCGACCCAGGAGCTGGCGGAGATGTCGCTCGCCGACTGGCGGGCGGTGACGGACCCGAATGTGCACAGCGTCTTCGCCTGCACCCAGGCCGCGGCGGCCGTGATGCGGGCGGCCGGCGGCGGCTCGGTGACCCATATCGCCTCGATCGAGGCGGACCGTCCGGCGCCGCGGCATGCCCACTACTGCGCGTCGAAGGCGGCGGTGGTGATGCATGCCCGCGCGGCGGCGCTGGAGTACGGGCCGGACGGTATCCGCGTCAACAGCGTCTCGCCGGGCCTGATCGGCCGGCCCGGCCTGGCGGAGGACTGGCCGGAGGGGGTGCATCGCTGGCAAGCGGCGGTGCCCGCCGGGCGGTTGGGCACACCCGAGGACGTGGGCGATGCCTGTGTCTTCCTCGCCTCGCCGATGGCGTCCTGGATCACCGGTCACGAGCTGGTCGTGGACGGCGGTGTCTCGGCCCGCCCCACGTGGTGACCGGCGGGGCCCGGCGAGCGGCCCGCCGTCCCCTGCGCAGGCCGCCGCACCCGCGCTGAACCGTTACGGCCAGACCAGGCAGTACGCCTGGTGCCCCGCCTCGTGCAGCCGGTGGCTGAAGTCCTGCCACTCGTGCAGCAGCTGGTAGACGGTGAAGGCGTCCCGCGGGCCCCCGCGGTCGGGAACGGTGGACCAGATGAAGGCGGCCGCGCCGACCGACTCCTCGCCGACCCCGCGCAGCGGGTCGACCACGGTCATGGGGAGCTTGACGACGGCGTAGTCGGGGTGGAGGACGACGAGTTCGAGCGGCGGAACCTTATGGAGCGGTATGCCCTCTATGCCGGTGAGGACCATGGCGGCCATCGTCTCCGGCTTGATCTTGCTGAACATGCCGCCCATGCCGAGCTCGTCACCGCCGAGCTCCTCGGGACGCATGGAGACCGGCACCCGGGCCGCGGTCGCACCGTTGGGCGCACCGAAGTACCTGTACGTCACCCCCATGCGGCCGCCTCTGATTTCCCCGCCCGTGGTCCTGTTGCCCGTGGATTCCTCGCGCCGGTGACGGCCGCGCTGGGCGCGCTCGGGACCCCGGTCATTGGTTCCCTCGCCCAGTTCGCCACCGCGATGCATATCTCCACCCGACCACTCGCAGCCCCAGCCGCGCAACCCGATCATCGTCTCAGAGACCTCCCCCGTCACCGGCGCGTGAAACGCCCGGCCGCACGCCCCCGTGCGCCTCTGAGACCATTGCTTGCGTGACTTACTCGTACGTCTCCACAGTTTCGCAGACGAGTGGGGGCTGACGCCCGGTCGAAAGCGAGAGGAATCAAAAAAGGATCGAGATTGAACCGAGCGGCGCCTGAAGGCGTACCGCGAGGGGATTCCCGCACCGTTGTCAGCCGGGCCGTGCCCACGCGCCGCTGCCCTCCCTCCGTTTATGCAGGTCAGGATCACCGTGTCTTTTCCGTATGAAGCCCCTGTTTCGCAGTCGCTGTTCGACCGTGCGTCCGCCGTGACGCCGGGCGGCGTCAACTCTCCGGTGCGGGCGTTCCGCGCCGTGGGTGGTACGCCCCGGTTCATGGTGTCCGGTACCGGTCCGTACCTCACCGACGCCGACGGCCGTGAGTATGTCGACCTTGTGTGCTCGTGGGGACCGATGATTCTCGGTCACTCGCACCCCGAGGTGATCGCCGCGGTCCAGGAGGCCGTCGCCCGCGGTACGTCCTTCGGTACGCCGGGCGCGGGCGAGGTCGAGCTGGCCGAGGAGATCGTGGCCCGGATCGAGCCGGTCGAGCAGGTGCGGCTGGTCTCCAGCGGCACCGAGGCAACGATGTCGGCGATCCGGCTGGCCCGCGGGTTCACCGGCCGGCCGAAGGTGATCAAGTTCGCGGGCTGCTACCACGGGCATGTGGACGCGCTGCTGGCCGCGGCCGGGTCGGGCGTGGCGACCTTCGGGCTGCCCGACACGCCGGGGGTCACGGGCGCGCAGGCCGGCGACACGATCGTGCTGCCGTACAACGACCTGGAGGCGGCGCGGGCCGCGTTCGCCGCGCACCCGGGGGAGATCGCCTGTGTGATCACGGAGGCGTCGCCGGGCAACATGGGCGTGGTGCCGCCGCTGCCGGGCTTCAACCAGGGCCTGAAGGATCTGTGCTCCGCCGACGGCGCGCTCTACATCTCCGACGAGGTGATGACCGGCTTCCGTGTCAGCAAGGCCGGCTGGTACGGGATCGATGGGGTACGTCCGGATCTGATGACCTTCGGGAAGGTCATGGGCGGCGGCTTCCCGGCCGCGGCCTTCGGCGGCCGGGCGGACGTGATGGCGCATCTCGCCCCGGCCGGCCCGGTCTACCAGGCGGGCACCCTGTCCGGGAACCCGATCGCCACCGCCGCCGGTGTCGCGCAGCTGCGGCTGCTGGACGACGCCGCCTACGAGAAGGTCGACGCGGTCTCGGCGGAGGTGCGGGGCCTGGTCACCGCGGCGCTGGCGAAGGAGGGCGTGGCGCACCGGCTCCAGACCGCGGGGAACATGTTCACGGTCTTCTTCACGGACGCCGAGGTGACCGACTACGACGGGGCCAAGGCGCAGGAGACGTTCCGCTTCACCGCCTTCTTCCACTCGATGCTCTCGCAGGGCGTCTACCTCCCGCCGTCCGCCTTCGAGTCGTGGTTCGTCTCGACCGCGCACGACACGGCGGCCGTCGAGCGGATCGCCGCCGCCCTGCCGGCCGCCGCGCGCGCCGCGGCCGCGGCGACGGCCTGAGACGGCTGCGGGCGCACGGGCCGGCGACCGCTTGAGACGACTGAATGAATGGGTGACATGAGCAGCGAAGACATCACCGTCGTGCATCTGATGCGGCATGGCGAGGTGCACAACCCCGACGGCGTTCTCTACGGGCGCCGCCCCGGCTACCACCTCTCCGACCTGGGGCGGAAGATGGCCGACCGGGTGGCGGAGCATCTCGCGGAGCGGGACATCACACATGTCGTCGCCTCGCCGCTGGAGCGTGCGCAGGAGACCGCGGTGCCGGTCGCCGGTGCGCACGGTCTGGAGCTCGCCACCGACGAGCGACTGATCGAGGCGGGCAATGTCTTCGAGGGGAAGACCTTCGGGGTCGGCGACGGTGCGCTGAAGAAGCCGGGGAACTGGAAGTACCTGACGAACCCGTTCCGGCCGTCCTGGGGTGAGCCGTACATCGAGCAGGTCGTACGGATGATGGCGGCGCTGGGCGCGGCGCGCGATGCCGCACGGGGCCACGAGGCGGTCGCGGTCAGCCATCAGCTGCCGATCTGGATCGTGCGCAGCTTCGCGGAGCGGCGGCGGCTGTGGCACGACCCGCGGAGGCGGCAGTGCACGCTGGCCTCGCTGACGTCGTTCACCTTCCACGGCGACAAGATCGTTTCGGTGGGGTACAGCGAACCGGCGCGCGACCTGGTTCCCTCCCATCTTCTGGCGGGCGCCAAACCCGTCAAGGGAAAGGCCAAGGCCTTCGGGGCCTGACGGTGCATCACTTGGCGCAACGTCAAAAGCCCGCAGAATGAAATACCTGAGCGATTGACCCGGATCCCCCGACGCTCAACATGCCCTCCACTCGGTTGTCCGTTTATATGGATATTGAGTTCGGCGAGCACGAGGGGACGAGGGTATGCGCGCGATCAGCCGGCGAAACCTGCTGGGTATGGGAGTTGGGGCAGCCGCGGCGCTGGGCGTCGCCGGCTGCTCCTCGCCGGACCCGGACGCGGGAGCCAACAAGCAGCGCGCGAAGAACTCCGTCCAGGCCCGCCCCAAGCTCATCGGTGACGGCTCGACAGCGAATTCCGGTGCCCAGCCCCATCAGCCGAAATCCCCCGAACGGCTGGAGCCCGGTCAGACCCCGCCGCAGTTCGTGGTCTTCTCCTGGGACGGTGCGGGAGAGGTTGGCAACGGCCTCTTCCCCCGCTTTCTCAAGCTCGCCAGGGACCATGGCGCGGCCATGACCTTCTTCCTCTCCGGGGTGTATCTCCTCCCGGAATCCCAAAAGCACCTCTACGAACCGCCGAAGAATCCGCGGGGCGCCTCCGACATCGGCTACCTCAGCGATGCCCACATCAAGGAGACGCTCAGGTACCTGCGGGAGGCCTGGCTGGACGGCCATGAGATCGGCACCCACTTCAACGGGCACTTCTGCTCCGGTTCGGGCGCCGTCCGGCACTGGACCCCGCGGGAGTGGCAGTCCGAGATCGACCAGGCGATGGACTTCGTCACCCGGTGGCGGACCCATACCGGCTTCACCGATCTGGAGCCGCTGCCCTTCGACTACCGGAAAGAACTGGTCGGCAGCCGTACGCCATGTCTCCTCGGGCAGAAAAATCTGCTGCCCACCGCCAGGGAACTCGGCTGGCGCTATGACGCCAGTTCACCCGGTGGTGTGCAGATGTGGCCGAAGAAGAAAATGGGCCTCTGGGACTTCCCGCTCCAGCAGATCCCGTTCCCGGGACACTCTTTCGAGGTCCTCTCGATGGACTACAACCTCCTCGCCAATCAGTCGAAGCACTCGACGAAGGCCCCGCCGGTCAACTACCCGGGCTGGCGGCAGCAGGCCACCGACGCGTATATCTCCGGATTCCGCCGGGCGTACGAGACCAACCGTGCGCCCTTCTTCGTCGGCAATCATTTCGAGCAGTGGAACGGCGGCATCTATATGGACGCCGTCGAGGACGCGATCAAACACATTGCCAATGAGCAGAACCGCGATGTCCATCTGGTGTCGTTCCGGCAGTTCACCGACTGGATCGACGCACAGGACCCGGAGGTGCTGCGCAGGCTCCAGCGGATCCCCGTCGGACAGCGGCCGTCCGGCGGCTGGAAGTCCTATCTGACCGCGGCCTGACAGGTCCCTTCGCGCGGGGACGCGGCCGGTGAGGGGGGCGTGGAAGATCCGGAAATGGCCCATGCGAAACTTTTCACATGAGTGCCTGCCGCGCCCCACGCCGCCTCACGAGCCGCCGCCGCGTCGCCCTGCTCGCCGCAGGGGCCGCGGCCGCCGCGCTGACCTTGAGCGCCTGCGGCGACGGCGCCTCCGGCGGCTCCGCCCAGACCCGCTTCGTCCAGGGCAAGAACGGTGTCGACACCGTCAAGAAGGGCGAGCGGCAGCCGGCGCCCGAGCTCTCCGGTGAGAGCACCACCGGCAAGAAGCTGGACGTCGCCGACTACAAGGGCAAGGTCGTCATCCTCAACGTCTGGGGATCATGGTGCGGCCCCTGTATCGCCGAGGCGCCGAACTTCTCCAAGGTCGCGAACGAGACCAAGGACAAGGGCGTCCAGTTCCTCGGGATCAACACCCGCGACTCCGAGAAGTCGCAGGCCACCAGCTTCGAGGAAGAGCACAAGGTGCCCTACCCGAGCCTGTTCGACCCGACCGGCCGGCTGATGCTCCGCTTCCCCAAGGGCAGCCTCAACCCGCAGTCCATCCCCTCCACGATCGCCATCGACCGGCAGGGCAAGATCGCCGCGCGCTCGATCGGCCCGCTCGCGGAGGACGATCTGCGCAAGATGGTCGAACCGCTGATCGCCGAGAAGTGATCACGTGAACCTGCTCGCCGCCGCCGCGGAGAACCAGACCGTCCTCAACGGCACTCTGCTCGCCGCCGCCCCCATCGCGCTCCTCGCCGGACTCGTCTCGTTCTTCTCGCCCTGTGTCCTGCCGCTGGTGCCGGGCTATATGTCGTACGTCACCGGCGTCACCGGCACCGACCTCGGCGAGGCCAAGCGCGGCCGGATGCTGGCCGGCGCCGCCCTCTTCGTCCTCGGCTTCACCGCCGTCTTCGTCTCCGGCGGCGCGCTCTTCGGGTTCGTCGGCCGGGACCTGCAGGAGTACAAGGACGTCATCTCGCGCGTCCTCGGCGTGCTGATGATCGTGCTCGGGCTGGCCTTCGCCGGCGTCCTCAAGCGCTTCGGACAGCGTGAATTCCGCTTCCACAAGAAGCCCGCCATGGGTCTGGCCGGCGCGCCGGTGCTCGGGGTGCTCTTCGGCGTCGGCTGGACACCGTGCCTGAGCCCCACCTTCGCCGCCGTCAGCACCCTCACGTTCTACGATGCCAGCGCCGTCCGCGGCGCCCTGCTCACCGTGGCGTACTGCCTGGGTCTGGGCCTGCCGTTCATCGCGGTCGCGCTGGCCTTCCGCCGGGTGCTCGGCGCCTTCGGCTGGGTCAAGCGGCACTACCTGCTGGTGATGCGGCTCGGCGGCGGCATGATGATCGCGCTCGGCATCCTCCTCGTCACCGGCGTCTGGGACAGTCTGATGTCCGAGGTGCAGGCCTGGACGCAAAGCTCCACCGTTGGGATCTGATTGATGTCCACCAAGACCGGCACCCCCCGCGACGAGGGCCCCGCGGCCGACACGGGCAGCGATCTCGGCGCGGCCGGGTCCCAGCTCTCGACCGCGCCCACGGAGGACGTCGCCCTCCCCTCGCTCGGCCCCCTCGGCTGGGCGCGCTGGTTCTGGCGGCAGCTGACCTCGATGCGGGTCGCGCTGCTGCTGCTCTTCCTGCTGTCCGTCGGCGCCATCCCCGGCTCGCTGATCCCGCAGACCAGCATCGACCCGGTCAAGGTCGACCAGTTCAAGAACGAGCACACCACCCTCGCCGACATCTACGACAAGCTCGGGATGTTCCACGTCTACAGCTCGGTGTGGTTCTCGGCGATCTACCTGCTGCTGTTCATCTCGCTGATCGGCTGCATCGTGCCGCGCAGCTGGCAGTTCGTCGGACAGCTCCGCGGCCGCCCGCCGGCCGCCCCGCGCCGGCTGACCCGGCTGCCCGCGTACACCACCTGGCGCACCAACGCGGCGCCCGAGGAGGTCCTCGGGGCGGCGCATCGGCTGCTGAAGAAGCGGCGGTTCCGCGCACACCTGCACGGCACCGCCGTCGCCGCCGAGAAGGGCTATCTGCGGGAGGTCGGCAACCTCGTCTTCCACCTCGCGCTGATCGTGATGCTGGTGGCGTTCGCCGTCGGCAGCCTGTGGAAGTCCGAGGGCGGCAAGCTGATCACCGAGGGCGACGGCTTCGCCAACAGCCTCACCCAGTACGACGACTTCACATCCGGTGCCTTCTTCGACACCGACACCCTGGAGCCCTTCGGCTTCACCCTCAACAAGTTCGAGGCGACCTACGAGCGGTCCGGCCCGGAGAAGGGCACCCCGCGGATCTTCCGCGCCCACATCACGTACTTCTCCGGCGCGGACGGCAAGGAGCACAAGACCGCGATCGAGGTGAACACCCCGCTCGACATCGCCGGCTCCAAGGTCTACCTGCTCAACCACGGCTACGCGCCAGAGGTCACCGTCAAGGACGGCCGCGGCAAGGTCGTCTACAAGGGCGCGGTGCCCTTCCTCCCGCAGGACCCCAAGAACTTCACCTCGACCGGTGTGGTGAAGGTGCCCGGCGCGCAGACCAAGGGCGGCAAGCCCAACCAGCTCGGCTTCCAGGGCTTCTTCGTGCCGACCTTCGGCGGCAAGGGCTCCGGCTCGATGTTCTCCCAGTTCCCCGCGCTGGACTACCCGGTGCTGACGCTGACCGCCTACCACGGTGACCTGGGCGTCGGCTCCGGGCTGCCGCAGAACGTCTACCAGCTCGACAAGAAGCGCCTCAAGCAATACAAGGACAAGGGCCGCCCGGTCGCCAAGATGATGCTGCCCGGCGAGACGATGAAGCTGCCCAACGGTGACGGCAGCATCAAGTTCACCGGCATCAAGAGCTGGGCCAGCTTCAAGATCAGCCACCAGCCCGGCAACGGTCTCGCCCTGACCGGCGCGGCCGCCGCCCTGGTCGGCCTGGCCGGCTCGCTGTTCATCCAGCGGCGCCGGGTGTGGATCCGCGCCGAAGCGGACGCCGACGGGCACACCGTCGTCGAGCTGGCCGGACTCGGCCGCAGCGAGTCCGCCCGGCTGCCGGAGGAACTCGCCGAGCTCGCGCTGGCACTGGAGCCCGACGCCCCCCTCGCCCCGGCCACCGGCGACGACGGCCGGGCACCCGACCCGAAGCCCGGACCGGCCCCGGACGCCGGTCCCGGCCCCGACTCCGAAGACCCCGCGGAGCCCACTGACTCTGACGGACCTGCTGACCCCTCTGAAGGAGCGCGCGCGTGAACCTCGCTGCCGCAGCCAACGAGACAATGGCGCACAACAGCAACCTGCTGGTCTATTCGGCGATGGCGGTCTACACGCTCGCCTTCCTCGCCCACATGGCCGAGTGGGTGTTCGGCAGCCGCAGCAGGGTCGGCCGCACCGCCGCCGCCCTGACCGTCCAGGCCCAGGCGCCCGCGACGGCATCCGCCCGGTCCGGTGCGAGCGGCTCCGCCGGAACCGCCGTACTGGAGCGCCCCAAGGTCATCAGCAGGTCCGCCCCCGGCAGCCGCGATGTCCCCGACGGGCCGGGTGCCGCGGGCGGCACCGAGAAGGGCGACCTCTACGGGCGGATCGCCATCTCGCTGACGGTGCTGGCCTGGGCGCTGCACGTGGGCGGCGTCGTCACCCGCGCCCTGTCCGTGCAGCGTGCCCCCTGGGGCAACATGTACGAGTTCTCCACGACCTTCGCCGCGGTCGCGGTGGGCCTCTTCCTGCTGCTGCTCGTGCTCAAGAAGAACGTCCGCTGGATCGGCCTCCCGCTGGTCACCAGCGTCCTGCTGGACCTCGGTCTGGCCGTCTCGGTGCTCTACACCGCCAGCGACCAGCTGGTGCCGGCGCTGCACTCGTACTGGCTGTGGATCCACGTCAGCTGCGCGATCATCTCCGGCGCGGCGCTCTACCTCGGTGCCGTCTCCACGGGGCTGTTCCTCTTCCGCGACCGCCACGAGGCCAAGCTCGCCGACCCGACGGGCAAGCAGCCCGGCGCCTTCGCCACCTCCGTGCTGGAGCGGCTGCCCTCCGCCGCCTCGCTCGACAAGTTCGCCTACCGCATCAACGCCACCGTCTTCCCGCTGTGGACGTTCACCATCATCGCGGGCGCCATCTGGGCCGAGGCCGCCTGGGGCCGCTACTGGGGCTGGGACCCCAAGGAGGTCTGGTCCTTCATCACCTGGGTCGCCTACGCCGGCTATCTGCACGCCCGCGCCACCGCCGGCTGGAAGGGCCGCAAGGCCGCCTGGCTCGGCCTGATCGCCTTCGCCTGCTACCTGTTCAACTACTACGGCGTGAACATCTTCGTGTCGGGCCTGCACTCGTACGCGGGAGTCTGACCGCAGCGGTACCGCCGCCGGCGTGCTCCACGGCGGTGCGAACCGCCGCCCCGGTGCCGTACGGGAGGCCTCGTCCTGAGGCCCCCGTACGGCACCGTCGTTTCACGGGGAGCGCCGCGCCCGGCCCCGCGCCCTCAGCGCCGACCGTGCCCTCAGCGCCGCCGGCGCCTGCCGCGCTCCTGGCGCGGCGGCCGCTGCCCGCCGCCCGGCAGCGTCGGCTTCGGCAGATGCGCCACCTCCCACTGCGCCTCGACCAGCCGCTGCGCGGTGTCGTCCGGCAGCCACGGCGGCCGGCGCGCCGCATGCCGGAAGCCGAACGCCGAGGTCAGATCGCCGAAGGCGGCCCGGCGCCAGTCACTGATGTTCGGCTCCGCGACGCCCGTCCAGCGCTCCAGGAACTGCAGCACCGAGGTGTGGTCGAAGGGGTCACCGGCGGCCCAGCCGCCCACCGTCCACGGCGACACGATCAGACACGGCACCCGGAAGCCGCCGCCGATCGGCAGACCCCGGACGAACTCGTCCTTCGTCCCCGGGGGTGGCACCGGCGGCGGCACATGGTCGAAGAGCCCGTCGTTCTCGTCGTAATTGAGGATGAAGACCGTCTTGGCCCACACCTTCCGGTTGGACGCGATCGCCTCGATCTTCTTGGCGACATAGTCGGCGCCCGCGGCCGGCAGATAGTCCGGATGCTCGGACTGATGGCTCGTGGGAATCAGCCAGGAGACCGCCGGCAGCCGGTCGGCGCGGGCGTCGTCCTCGAAGGTGCCGGCCGGCTGCGCCCGCATCCCGCGCTCGTAGAGCGGCTCCCCGGGCTTGGCGTCCCGGAACGTCTGGAACTGCTCCAGGAGATTGCAGCCGTAGTCGTCCTCCTCCTGGTAGACCTTCCAGCTGATGCCCGCCGCCTCCAGCCGCTCGGCGTAGGTCGTCCAGCGGTACGGCCGCGGCGCGGTGTTGTTCAGCACCGGACCGCCCAGAGTGCCGCCCGGGTCGAGGGTGCCGGTCATCCAGTACAGCCGGTTGGGCCAGGTCGGTCCGAAGACCGAGCAGAAGTAGTTGTCGCAGAGCGTGAACGTCTCGGCGAGGGCGAACTGGAAGGGGATGTCCGCGCGGGTGTGATAGCCCATCACGTACGGCCCGTTGACGCCGTCGGCCTTGCGGTGCGCGGGCAGCCAGCGGTCCATCTTCCCGCCGTTCCACGCCTCGTGCTGCACCGACCAGGCATGGCTGGTGGACGGGATGGCCTGCGCGCTGGTGGTGTGCGTGTTGAGGCGGAACGGCAGCAGATAGCCGTCCGGGTTCTGCGCGTCCGGCTGATGGAAGACGGACCGGCCGTCCGGCAGCGTCAGCGCGTCCGGGTCGGCGAAGCCACGGACGCCGCGCAGGGTGCCGAAGTAGTGGTCGAACGAGCGGTTCTCCTGCATGAGCATCACGACGTGCTCGACGTCGTGCAGTGAGCCGTGACGTGCTGGTCCGGCGGCGACGGCCTTCTGGACGCTGGGCGGCAGCAGCGACAGCGCGGCGGCGCCGCCGACCGCGCCGGCCGCGGAGCCGAGGAGTCTTCGTCGGGTCATGTCAGGCATATGTGCCACTCTCCCTGAGTCGCGGGAGCCCTCAGCGGGCCGACTTGACTGTGGCGGCGGCTGAGTCTCCCGGGCAGGGGGAGGTAGCTGGGCAATGCATCAATTGGCTGTGAACGGCGCTCAGTTGGCCGGACCTCGCTACGTCCCGTACGCCACACGAAGCAGCGCACGGGGGACCGCGCGGTGGCCGGAATTACGCGTTTGCGAAGGTGCGTCAGGACACGCGGCCCAGGCCCGGAGTTCCCTCGGGTGCAGGGTAGGGACGCTCCTCGGGCAGCAGCGCGGCGGCCGCCGCGGTCTCCCCGGCACGCACCAGCGCACGGACCTCCTGGGCCAGCGGGGTGACATCCGTGATCGCCACCGTCCACTCGTCCGCATACCGCCGCGACGCCTCCCCCGCCAGCCCCAGCTGCAGCGAACGGTACGGCAGCGCCCGCAACCACAGATCGCGCTCCGGATCCCACTGCACCCGCGCCGGCGACCGCTTCAACTCCCGCTGCCACGCCTCGCGGTCGACGTGCTCATCGCGGCCGTAATGCGACAGACAGGCATTGCGCAATGCCCAGTCGAACCCGCCCCGGTCGATCTCGATCGCCAGCACGGTCTCCTGGCCGGCCTTCTCGCCCCACCCGCAGCGGTACATCATCCACAGGAACGACGGCTTGATCCATGTCATCCGCTCCCGCTTCCAGGCCGCCGGGAAGCGCCCGTCCCGCGCGGCCGGGAGGCCGAGCGCGGGGGAGTAGGCCTGGTAGACGGTGACGGTCGTATCGGTGTGCAGGGCGCGGATCCGGCGGTGGGGTTCGGCGGGGTGTACGGGGTCCACGGGGCCCCCGGGGTCCACGGGCGAGTGCGCGGCCCGTACGGGGACGTCGGGGCTGGTGCTGTTCATGACGGCTCATCCTGGCGGGAGAGCGGGGGTGGGGCCGGCGAATTGTGGGGGGGCGGTGGGCCTGAACGGGCGCGACATGCCCGGCCCCGGCCCCTCATTCGCCCCCGATGTCCTCCCGCCACAGCTCCGGCCGTGCCCCGATGAAGTCGCGCATCATCGACGCGCACTCGGTGTCGTCCAGGAGCACGATCCGTACGCCGTGCCGGGCCAGCCAGTCGTGGCCGCCGTGGAAGGTGCGGGCCTCGCCGATGACCACCCGGGAGATGCCGAACTGGCGGACCAGGCCGCTGCAGTACCAGCAGGGGGAGAGGGTGGTGACCATCGTCGTGCCGCGGTAGCTGCGTTGGCGGCCGGCCGCGCGGAAGGCCGCGGTCTCGGCGTGCAAGGTGGGGTCGCCGTCCTGGACGCGGCGGTTGTGGCCGCGGCCCAGCAGGGTGCCGTCCGCTCCGTAGAGCGCCGCGCCGACCGGGATGCCGCCCTCGGCCAGTCCGGCACGTGCCTCGGCGACCGCCGTCGCCAGCATGGCGCGGGCCTGCTCCTGCAGATGGTCGGGGTGCCCGGTCGGGTCGCTGTGGCCGTCGACGCTGCCGTGCAGCCGGAACTCGTCGCGGTCCTGCCCCCAGTCCTGCGTGCGGTCCATGGATTCACCGTACGCCGCGGGGAGCGCCTCAGCTCGTGGCCGGCGGGGTGTCCTCCGGGCCGTTCGACTCGCCCGGCTCGGTCTCCTTGCGGCGCAGCTCGTCCTCGCGGCGGCGCAGATCGGCCTCCCAGTCCTTGAGCAGCGCCTCGTCCTTCGGGTTCTCCTTCTTGAGGGACTGAAGGAACTCGGGGTTGTCGTCCGGCGCGACGAACTTCGTACGGCGCCTGCGGTGCCACTCCGACGGCGTGCTGCCGCCGCCGTTCACCGGCTGCCGCTGCTTGCCCGCCACCAGCCAGGCGACCGGACCGACCAGCACCTCGCCGAAGAGCAGGACGATGAGGACCCAGACCACCTTGGGCAGACCGCGCACCTGCGATTCGGGGGTGTTCAGGCAGTCGATGAACGCATAGATCCACAGCGCCAGCACCAGTAGGAACGGCAGATACCTGAGCATTGCGGAACGGGCCCCCTGCGCGCGACGGCGGGCCCTCGGCGGGGCCCGGTGACCCGTCCAGGGTAGTGCGTACCCGATACTGGAACGCATGGCTTACGACGATCTTCGCTCGTTCCTGCGCGCACTTGAGCGGGAAGGCGACCTCAAGCGCATCAAGGCCGAGGTCGACCCGTATCTGGAAGTCGGCGAGATCGTGGACCGGGTGCAGAAGTCCGGCGGTCCCGCGCTGCTCTTCGAGAACGTCAAGGGCTCGGCGATGCCGCTCGCCATGAACGTCTACGGCACCGACCGCCGGCTCCTGAAGGCGCTCGACCTGAAGTCCTACGAGGACATCAGCGGCAAGATCGGCGGGCTGCTCAAGCCGGAGCTGCCGCACGGTTTCGTCGGCGTGCGCGAGGCGTTCGGGAAGCTGGCCGGGATGACGCACGTCCCGCCGAAGAAGGTCAAGGAAGCGCCCGTACAGGAGGTCGTGCTCCGCGGCGACGATGTCGACCTGGACCGGCTGCCCGCGCTGTTCACCTGGCCCGAGGACGGCGGCTCCTTCTTCAACCTGGGCCTGACGCACACCAAGCACCCGGAGACCGGGGTGCGCAATCTGGGCCTGTACCGCCTGCAGCGCCACGACAAGCGCACCATCGGTATGCACTGGCAGATCCACAAGGACAGCCGCAACCACTACCAGGTCGCCGCCAAGCGCGGGGAGAAGCTGCCGGTCGCCATCGCCTTCGGCTGCCCGCCGGCCGTGACGTACGCCTCGACCGCGCCGCTGCCCGGGGACATCGACGAGTACCTCTTCGCGGGCTTCCTGCAGGGCAAGCGGATCGAGATGGTCGACTGCAAGACCGTCCCGCTGCAGGTCCCGGCGAACGCCGAGGTCGTCATCGAGGGCTGGCTGGAGCCCGGCGAGATGCTCCCCGAGGGCCCGTTCGGCGACCACACCGGCTTCTACACGCCGCAGGAGCCGTTCCCGGCGCTGACCATCGACTGTGTGACGATGCGTAAGCGGCCGCTGCTCCAGTCGATCGTGGTCGGCCGCCCGCCGACCGAGGACGGCCCGCTGGGCCGCGCGACGGAGCGCTTCTTCCTCCCCCTGCTCAAGATCATCGTCCCGGACATCGTGGACTACCACCTCCCCGAGTCCGGCGGCTTCCACAACTGCGCGATCGTCTCGATCGACAAGAAGTACCCCAAGCACGCTCAGAAGGTCATGCACGCCATCTGGGGCGCGCACATGATGTCGCTGACCAAGCTGATCGTGGTCGTGGACGCGGACTGCGATGTGCACAACCTCCACGAGGTCTCCTGGCGGGCGCTCGGCAACACCGACTACGCCCGCGACCTCACCGTCGTCGAAGGTCCCGTCGACCATCTCGACCACGCCTCCTACCAGCAGTTCTGGGGCGGCAAGGCGGGTATCGACGCGACGAAGAAGTGGCCCGAGGAGGGCTACACGAGGGACGGGGGCTGGCCGGAGATGGTCGAGTCCGACCCGCGGACGGCGGCGCTGGTCGACCGCCGCTGGAAGGAGTACGGCCTCTCGTGAGCAGCGCATCCGCAGCGGTCCCGCAGCCGGGCCGCACCAAGGCCTTCCTGCGCCTGGTGATGATCGAGCACTCGGTCTTCGCGCTGCCCTTCGCCTACATCGCCGCGCTGACCGCGATGTACGAGGGCGGCCGGCACATCCAGTGGGGCCCGCTGCTCCTCGTCACCGTCGCCATGGTCGGCCTGCGGACCTTCGCGATGGCCGCGAACCGCATCATCGACCGCGAGATCGACGCCCGGAACCCGCGCACCGCGCAACGGGAACTGGTCACCGGCGCGGTCTCGGTGAAGTCCGCGTGGACGGGCGCGCTGATCGCGCTCGTCGTCTTCCTGGGCGCCGCCGCCCTGCTGAACCCGCTGTGCCTGGCGCTCGCGCCGCTCGCGGTGGTGCCGATGGTGGTCTATCCGTACGGCAAGCGGTTCACCAACTTCCCGCAGGCGATCCTCGGCCTCGCCCAGGCGATGGGCCCGATCGGCGCCTGGCTCGCGATCAGCGCGACGTGGTCCTGGGAGGCGGTGATCCTCGGCCTCGCGGTCGGCATCTGGATCGGCGGCTTCGACCTGATCTACGCCTGCCAGGACGTGGAGACGGACCGCGAGGTCGGCGTGCTGTCCGTCCCGGCCCGCTTCGGCATCCCGGCCGCGGTCTGGGGCGCGCGCGGCTGCCATCTCGTCACGACGGCGCTCTTCGCCTGGTACGCCGTGGCGACCGGTGCCGGGGTGTTCCTCTGGCTGGGCCTGGTGATCGTGGCGGCGGCGTTCCTGTACGAGCACACGATCGTCAAGCCGCATGACCTGACCCGCCTGAACCGGGCGTTCTTCCAGGTCAACGGGTTCATCGGGATCGCGCTCTTCGTCTGCGCGCTGCTGGATCTGTTGGTGCGGGGGTTGACGGTCTGACGGCCTGACGACGGTCTGACGTCCTCCCTCAGCCCTTGCTGAGGGGCCAGGCGATCAGGCGTGGATAGGTCCAGAGCTCGCCGCGGGTGGCCTTGACCGTGCCGATGACTGCGCAGACGACGCCGGACAGGGCGTAGGCGCCGAAGATGACGATCACGGTCACCAGGGGGACCGCGAGGCCGGAGCTGTTGCGCTGTTCTTCCGTGGCGGCCGCCGCGAAGATGAGGGCGCTGGCGACGTACAGGACCAGCCCGAGGGCCGCCATGATGGCCTGGGTGATGCCGTAGTTCACCGCCTGGGTGGCGTGGTGGCGGATGTACGGGTCGTGCTTGTGGCGGTCGTTGCCACGCAGGGACAGCGGGTAGATCCAGCCGAGGAAGGCGCCCAGGCCGCAGCACATCATCGTGCCCGCGGTGACGGTCAGCAGCGCGCCGAGGTGGGACCACATCGCGGGGCCCGAGGAAGGCTGGGGCGGCTGGGCGCCGTAGCCGGGCTGCGGTGTGCCGGGCTGCGGCGTGCCGGGGTAGCCGTAGCCGCCCGGCGCGGCGCCGGGCCAGCCCTGCTGCGGTGTCCCGTACGGCTGCTGCGGTCCGCCGGGCGGTGGACCGTAACCGGGCTGGTAGTGGTCGGACATGCTCTGCTCACCCCGTAAGTACTGCGTCTCGCGCGCGTCGCCGTGTGCGGTGCGGGGCCGTGTGCACGGCCCCGCACGTTCCGTTCCGCTTGAGGCTACCGGGGTTAAGCGCAGTGCACCGGGCTTCAGTCCGGTGGTGAAGCGATTCTGAGCAATGCTCTGACCTGCAGATCACCTGGGGCGATTCTGTTGCTCGATGCACGGGCGAACAGTCGGGCCCGCCGACCGATCCGGCGAATTAGGAGCCGGATTACAGGTGGTGTGCCCGCCAGTAGTGCCGGACCAGTTCGGGTACTCCTCGCGGAACCTGGGGGAGGAGACGCCCGGCGTGAAGGGCGTAAGCGCAGTGACGACCAATGATCGTGCAGCTTCGGTACAGCTTCCGCCTGTACCCGAACGGTCCTCAGCGTGCCGCGTTGGGTAGGGCATTCGGGTGCGCCCGTGTCGTGTTCAATGACGCGCTGCGTGCCCGCAAAAGCGCCCACGAGCGGGACCTGCCGTATCCGAAGATCGGTGACCTGTCCAAGCGGGTCATCACTGAGGCGAGGAAGACCGAGGCCCGCGCATGGCTGGGCGAAGTCTCGGCGGTGGTGCTGCAACAGTCGCTCAGGGATCTGGACACGGCGTACTCGAATTTCTTTGCGTCGATGAAGGGCACCCGCAAGGGACCGAAGATCGCCGAACCGCGTTTCAAGTCCCGCAAAGACAACCGGCATACGATCCGGTTCACCGCCAACGCACGATGGAAGATCACCCCCGGTGGAGACCTGGTGTTGCCGAAGATCGGCGATGTACGGGTGAAGTGGTCCCGCGCCCTGCCGTCGATTCCGTCGACGGTGACCGTGGTCAAGGACGCGGCGGGGCGCTACTTCGCCTCCTTCGTCGTGGAGACCGGCCCGAGACGCTGCCCGAGGTCACGCCACAGGTTGGCATCGACCTCGGCTTGGGACACTTCGCGGTTCTATCGGACGGCCGCAAAATCGACGCTCCGCGCTTTCTCCGGCGGGCCGAGAAGAAGCTCAAGCGGGAGCAGCGCTGCCTGTCCCGCAAGGCCAAGGGCAGCAACAACCGGGACAAGGCTCGCGTCAAGGTCGCCCGTGCTCATGCGCAGGTGGCCGACGCGCGCCGCGAGTTCCACCACCAGCTTTCCACCCAGATCATTCGCGAGAACCAAGCGATTGCAGTGGAAGATTTGGCGGTCAAGGGGCTCGCCCGTACGCGCCTGGCCAAGTCCGTGCACGACGCGGGATGGTCCTCATTCGTCGCGATGCTGGAGTACAAGGCCCAGATCCATGGGCGCAAGTTCTTCCGCATCGGACGCTTCGAGCCCACTTCTCAAGTGTGCTCGGCCTGCGGCGTCCAGGATGGCCCCAAGCCCCTGCACATCCGCGTATGGACGTGCGGGGCCTGCGGGACTGTTCTGGACAGAGATATCAACGCGGCGGTCAACGTCGCCAAGGCCGCCGGACTGGCGGTATCAGCCTGTGGAGCGCAGGTAAGGCCGGGGCTCGTCCCGGCACAGCGCGTCGAAGCAGGAACCCACCGAGACGGTCAGCCGACCGTGGTAGGAATCCCCGCACTTTAGGGCGGGGAGCGGAAGTCAAGCGATGGGTCGGACATCGTCGGCGGTCAGGTGGCCGGGAGTGCGCACCCGGAAGACGAAGGCCGCCAGCACCCCGCCTATCAGCCCGAACAGGTGCCCCTGCCAGCTGATGCCGCTGTCGGTGGGCAGCGCGCCCCACAGGATCGAGCCGTACAGCACGCCGACCACCAGGCCGATGCCGATGTCGAGGAGCTTGCGCTCGATGAAGCCGCGCACCAGGAGATAGCCGAAGAGCCCGAAGACGACACCGGAGGCGCCCGCGGTGTTGCTGTCCGGCGCGGCCGTGAACCAGACGCCCAGCCCGCTGGCGAGGATGATCAGCAGGGTGACGGCGAGAAAGCGGGGGACCCCGCTGCGCAGCGCGGCGACCAGGCCGAGCAGCAGCAGCGGCAGGGTGTTCGCCACGAGATGGCCGAAGCCGAAGTGCAGGAAGGCGGCGGGCACCACATCCGCCAGTTCGGCGGGCTCGCGCGGTGCGATCCCGAAGGTGTCCAGCGCGCCGCCGGTGGCGAAGTCGACGCCCTCCAGCAGCCAGAGCAGGGCCACCCAGCCCAGCATCAGGAAGATCGCGGGCTTCGCGCGTGATGTCATCTCCGGCCGTCCCTTTCTCGTCCCCCGGTGGGGCGGCCCTCGGCGGGGCTCCGCGAGGGGCGCACACGTAGGAACGGCCGTGAGGGGGTCCATGGTTCCGCCGGATAGGCTCGATGCGTGGAGCCGCCGCACAACGACACCAGTAAGCAGGGCCCCGGCCGACGCCGTCCGTGGGTCGTGGGGATCTCCGGCGCGTCCGGGACGCCGTATGCCGCGTCCGTCCTGCGCGGGTTGCTCGCCGCCGGGGAGGCGGTGGACCTGATCGTCAGCCGGGCGTCGCGGCTGACCCTCCTGGACGAGACGGGCATTGCCTTCCGGGATGCGCACTGGCGCGCTGACCTGCGGGAATGGCTGGGGCGCGGAGCCGATGGCAAACCGGCGACGTTTCCGGTGACGGAGGCGGACCTGGCGGATGTGCGGTACTGGCCGGCCGGGGATCTGGCGGCCGGGCCCTCGTCGGGCTCGTATCCGGTGAAGGGGATGCTGATCGTCCCGGCGAGTACGGCGTGTGTGGCCGGGGTGGCGCTCGGGCTGTCGAAGGATCTGCTGCAGCGGGTGGCGAGCGTGACGCTCAAGGAGCGGCGGCGGCTGGTGGTCGCGGTGCGTGAGACCCCGTTGAACGGTCCGACGCTGAAGCATCTGGTGACGCTGGACGAGGCGGGCGCCGTGGTGCTGCCCGCCTCACCGGCGTTCTATGCGGGGGCGACGCACATCCAGGATCTGGTGGACTTCGTCGCGGGCCGGGCGCTCGATGCGGCCGAGGTGCCGCACGGGCTGTACCGGCGCTGGGAGGGGGAGCTGCGGGGTGGCTCCAAGGACGTGGAGGAGGCCCCGGAGGCTCCTTAGCGCTTCTTCGCGGCGGCGCGGCCGAAGAGGCGCCGGGTCCGCGGTGCCGCGGACCGGTGGGCACGTGAACGATTGGCCTGGTCCTGCAGCTCGCGCATGCGGGCGTAGGCCATCTCGATCGAGTACACGGTGACAACTCCTGTGAGATCGTTTTTGATCGCCTGAAAGATTCGCAGGGTCGAAGCCCTGCATGCCTTAGATTCTACAGGCAGAACCCGAATATGCGTAAAGATTGGAAGGCTTGAGGGCATGGACGCGGTGGATAGGCAGCTCATCCAGGCACTTCGCGAGAACGGCCGGGCCTCGTATGCGGAGCTCGGCCGGCTCGTCGGCCTCTCCGGGCCCAGCGTCACGGACCGGATCAACCGCCTCGAAGCGGCCGGTGTGATCACCGGCTACCGCGCGACGGTGGACGCCGCATCGCTCGGTCTCGGTGTCACCGCGCTGGTCGGCATCTCGCTGTCGGACGCCACCGACCACGAGGACGTCGCGCAGCGGCTGCGCGCCCTCGAAGAGATCGAGGACTGCTGGTTCATCGCCGGCGACGACTCGTACATGCTCAAGGTGCGGGTGGGTGACGTGGACGGTCTGGAGCGCACCATCCGGCGGCTGTCCGGCACCAAGGGCGTCTCCCGTACGCGCACCACGATCGTGCTCTCCACCAAGTGGGAGAACCGCGTCGGCCAGCTGCCCGAAGAGGCCGAATAGGTCACCGGGCGCCGGCGGGACACACCGGAGCGGACGGGTGGCCAGGGGGCCCCGTCCGCCCCCATTACGGGGGAGTACGCTCGACGAAGCCCGTTTCGGGCTCCGAAGAACGGCACCGATACGGCAGAGACTGGGAGGCGACCGGATGGCTGCGTCGATGGATGTGGGCCTCAAGCGCGAGCTGGAGGCGAAGGTCCACGCCGGGGAGCGGCTGACCCGCGAGGACGGTATCGCCCTCTACGAGTCCGACGACCTGGCATGGCTGGGCGGCCTCGCCCACGAGGTGCGCACGCGCAAGAACGGCGACGTCGTCCACTTCAACGTCAACCGTCATCTCAACATGACCAATGTGTGCACCGCGTCGTGCGCCTACTGCTCCTTCCAGCGCAAGCCGGGCGAGAAGGACGCGTACACGATGCGCATCGAGGAGGCCGTCCGCCTCGCCAAGGCGATGGAGAACGACAACCTCACCGAGCTGCACATCGTCAACGGGCTCCACCCCAACCTGCCGTGGCGCTACTACCCGCGCTCGCTCAGCGAGCTGAAGAAGGCGCTGCCGCACGTCTCCCTCAAGGCCTTCACCGCCACCGAGATCCACCACTTCGAGACCATCTCCGGGCTCTCCGCCTCCGAGATCCTCGACGAGCTGATCGACGCCGGCCTGGAGTCGCTGACCGGCGGCGGCGCCGAGATCTTCGACTGGGAGGTCCGGCAGCACATCGTCGACCACCGCACCCACTGGGAAGACTGGTCGCGCATCCACCGCCTCGCCCACGAGAAGGGCCTCAAGACCCCCTCGACGATGCTCTACGGGCACATCGAGGAGCCCCGCCACCGTGTCGACCACGTGCTGCGGCTGCGTGAGCTCCAGGACGAGACCGGCGGCTTCCAGGTCTTCATCCCGCTGCGCTACCAGCACGACTTCGTGGACATGCAGGACGGCAAGGTCCGCAACAAGCTCCAGGCCCGGACCACCATGGCGACCGGCGCCGAGGCCCTGAAGACCTTCGCGGTCTCCCGCCTCCTCTTCGACAACGTCCCGCACATCAAGTGCTTCTGGGTCATGCACGGTCTGCAGACCACCCAGCTCGCCCTGCAGCACGGCGCGGACGACATGGACGGCTCGGTCGTCGAGTACAAGATCACGCACGACGCGGACAACTACGGCACGCCCAACAAGCTGACCCGTGAGGACCTGCTGGACCTGATCCGCGACGCCGGCTTCCGCCCCGTCGAGCGCAACACCCGCTACGAGGCCATCCGCGAGTACCCGGGCCCGGACCTGGACCGCCGCGAATCCCCGCAGCCGATGCGCGTCTGACCTGCGCGGGAGCACCGCCGAGGCGAGAGTTAGGGTCCGGTCATGAACGTGCGTTTCGACCTGGACCCTTCCCTCACCCCCGAACTCCATGACGGAATATGCGCGTTGTGGGCCGATGTCTCCAACGCCGGTGGCGCGGTCGGATTCGTCCCGCCGGTGACCCGCGAGGACATCCGCCCGGAGCTGCTCAGGCATCTGACGGCCATGGCCGAGGGTCGCCAGCGCCTGGTGGCCGGCCGCGACGCGGACGGCCGGGTCCTGGCCACGGCGTTCCTCACCACCAACAGCCACCGCCTGATGAAGCACTGGCTGTGGGTCTACACCGTCATGGTCCACCCCTCCCTCCAGGGCCGGGGCACCGGCCGCCGGCTGATGACGGCGGTCGCCGACGCCGCCCGCTCCGTCGAGGGCGTCACCGCCCTCCGCCTCACCTGCCGCGGCGGCTCCGGCGCCCGCCCCTTCTACGAGGCCTGCGGCTACCAGGAGGTCGGCCGGGTGCCCGGTGCAATCCGGGTGGCCGACGACGACTACCGCGACGACATCACCATGTGGCTGGATCTGGGCTGACGGGCGGACCGCCGGGCCGGGCGGGCCGCCGAGGGGCCGATCTCGACGCCGAGGAGCCGGGCCCGCGCCGGGACCGGGCTGCGGCGGGGGCCGCGAAGATCGCCCGAAGCGCTGTGCTTGACTGGATGCAGACCCTTTAGGTTGCCGTTGAGGAGAAGGTCCCATCCGTGAGTAGCCACAACTTCGCCACGCTCCGCTACACCGCCCTTCGCATCGGCCTCTTCGTCGCCTCGTTCGCCGTGGTGTGGGTGCTGGCGTACTTCCGGATCATTCCGCTCGCCATCGGCGCCGCCAACACCGTGTGGATGCTGCTGCTCGCCATCGTGATCTCCGCGCCGCTCAGCTTTGTGCTGCTGCGCAAGCAGCGGGACGCGATGTCCGAGCAGATCGTCGCCAAGGTCGACCGCCAGCGTGAGCGCCTCGCGGCCAACGCCGGCCAGGAGGACGGCCTGCTCTGAAGGCCTGGACCTTTATGTAAGACGCCTCACAGCCGCACCTCCGCGACAGGCGCCCGTCGCCGTGGACTCCGCTCCACGGCCGGGCGCCTGTCGCGTTTCTGACGGAGGCTCCGGCGCACGGCCCTTCCGGGAACCCAAAGATTTTCTTTGGGTTCCTCAAAGTTCAAGTGTTAACGTGCTTGTCATGAAGACAGCAGCCGCGCCCCCGTCCCCCATGAGCACTCCGCTCGTGGCGCGCCTGCATGTCGATCTCTGCCGCTGTATGTCCGCGGCCTGTTGCCGCCGCTGACCTCTCTTCTCCAGCGGCCGGAGATCCTTCTCCCCACCCCTCCGGGCGGGAGAGGCCCGCAACGCAGCTGCTCCGCAGCCGCTCGAGTTCCCGGCGCTTCTTTTCGCCGTCCCCTGACGTCTCTCACCTGTCCCCGGAGTGTGTCCGTTGTCCACGTCTGCCGAGACCGCCGAGTCCTCACAGGCCCCGCAGAGTCCCCCGTCCTCCCGCATACCCAAGATCCCGTTCTGGGTGCAGATCCTGGCCGGCCTCGCCCTGGGCGTGCTGCTCGGCTGGATCGCCAAGAGCGGTGACGTTGCTTGGCTCACCACCACGCTGCAGCACATCGGCGATCTCTTCGTCCAGCTGCTGAAGCTGGCCGTGGCGCCGCTGGTCTTCTTCGCGATCCTGGTGTCGATCACCAATCTGCGGCAGGTCAACAACGCCGCCCGGCTCGCCTCCCGCACCCTGCTGTGGTTCATGGTCACCTCGCTGATCGCCGTCGCGATCGGCCTGGCGATCGGCCTGCTCAGCAACCCCGGCGCGGGCACCGGCCTGACCCCCAAGGACGGCAAGGCCCCCGAGGAGGCCGGCTCCTGGATCGACTTCCTGACCGGCATCGTCCCCACCGACATCATCACGCCGTTCACCGAGCTGAACGTCCTGCAGATCGTCTTCATGGCCGCCGTCGCCGGTATCGCCGCGCTGCAGCTCGGCGAGAAGGCCGAGCCGGTCCTCAAGATCAGCCGCTCGGTCCTCGAACTGCTCCAGAAGGCCCTGTGGTGGGTCATCCGCCTCGCCCCGATCGGCACCGTCGGCCTCATCGGCCACGCCATCGCGACGTACGGCTGGAACCTGATCGGCAAGTACGCGACCTTCACCGTCGACATCTACGTCGGCTGCGCCCTGGTGCTGTTCGGGGTCTACCCGCTGCTGCTGTCGACCGTCGCCAAGGTCAACCCGCTGCAGTTCTTCCGCGGCGCCTGGCCCGCCATCCAGCTGGCCTTCGTCTCCCGCTCGTCGGTCGGCACCATGCCGGTCACCCAGCAGGTCACCGAGCGCCTCGGTGTGCCGCGTGAGTACGCCTCCTTCGCGGTGCCGTTCGGCTCGACGACCAAGATGGACGGCTGCGCCTCGATCTACCCGGCGATCGCCGCGATCTTCATCGCGCAGATCTTCGATGTCCACCTGGGCATCGGCGACTACCTCCTCATCGCCTTCGTCTCCGTCATCGGCTCCGCCGCCACCGCCGGTCTGACCGGCGCGACGGTCATGCTGACGCTGACCCTGTCCACGCTGGGCCTGCCCCTGGAGGGCGTCGGCCTGCTCATGGCCATCGACCCGATCCTGGACATGATGCGGACGGCCACCAACGTGGCCGGTCAGTCGGTCATCCCGATCCTGGTGTCCGCCCGGGAGAAGATCCTCGACCGTGACGCCTACAACGGAGCCCGGAGCATCAACGTGGAGACGGCCGGTGCCGAGGGCACGGACGAGAAGGTGTCCGTGCCGGTGCCGACTGCCGCGTAGTTCTCGGCCTGCCACACCGATGCGCCCCGACCTTGGATTCAAGGCCGGGGCGCATCCGTGCGTACGGCCTCGCCGGGAGGCCGGTGGCGGCCGGCGGGCTAAGGCCGTCTCGCTAAGGCCGTCCCGCTAAGGCCGGCCCGCCTCCGTCCGGGGAAAGCACTCAGTGAAGTACACGGCGTGCTGGCTCGGCAGATTCACCCGGACCCAGGAGCCGTCCGTGAAGCCGAATTCGAAGCTGTCGGCGTCGACGTCGGTACGGTGCCGGACCCAGGCCACCTGCTCGGCCGACGCGCTCCAGCCCGGCTCGACCGCGCCCAGTTCGCCGCGGCGGCGGCCCCGCTGGACATAGCTGATGTGCAGCCGGCGGTCGGTGAGCTGGAGCACCGGCAGCGCGTCCGTGGTCGGCACACGCGGCCACAGGGCGGTGGCCAGCCCGCCCGCCAGGCTTCCCCAGCCGCCCTTGAGCGGCTTGCCCCGCCGCCGGCCCCCGAAGAGATCGGGGATCGGTTCGAGGATCGCCTCGATACCCCAGTAGATCGACCAGAAGGCCCGTTTGGTGCCTTCCCAGCGGTCGCCCGGGAGACGTCGGCCGGCCAGGACGCGGGGGCGGTTCCACCGCCACGGCTTGGACAACTTCCATCCGGGGAAAGCGACTTCATTCTGTACGAGCCGCTCCCCGGCCGGCAGCGCCTGCACCGCGCGCTCCCTCGCCTCCTTGTACGGCACCTTCCCCCAGGCGACCCGCAGACTCATCCGAAGACCTCCCGGACGGGCTTGGACCGCGCTGCGCTGTCGGCCAGGCGGTCGGTGAAGCGCTCGGAGTCGGGCCGGTCGGCGTACTGCTTCTGCTGCTCGGTCGGCTGCTCGGCCTTCGGGGCGCTCGGGCCGACGGGGGTCTGATGCTCGACGTCCCAGCTCTTGTCGCCGACGTGGACCTCCTTGACGCCGGTGGCATCGTGGATCGCACGCTCGGCCGAGTTGGCCGCTTCGCCGACCTTCTCTCTGGCGCCGGCGGTCTTCTCGGAGACCACTTGGCCGACGTCGACGCCGGTGTGGTGCTCGATGACGCTGTTGGCCAGCGGCGCCGCGTCCAAGGCCGCACCGGCCGCCTTGGCACCCACCACCTTGTTGCCGATTCGCTTGAGGTTCTTGTTGATCTTCTTGCGGGCGTTCTTGTTCCGCCACAGCGCCTTGGCCTTGATACGCGCCCGCCGCAGCTTTTGCACCGCCCGCATCCGGTCGGCGAGATCCTTGAGCTTGTCCGCCAGCTTCGCGGTGATCCGTACGGCCTTCATCGCACGGTGCGCGGCCCCCGCGGCGCCGATGAGCGGACCGATCGCGGCGCCGATACCGGCGGTCAGCAGTGCGACGATCGCCGCCGTCGCGGCCGCGACCAGCAGGGCCTCGACGATCTCGGTGATCAGCTCGATCATCGTGTTCTCGGCCTCGGTGCACGCCTCGGCGGCCATCTCCAGGAGTTCGGCGACCGTGTTCATGTCCTCGGCCTCGGCCTTGAGGGCCTTTTCGAACTCCGTCATGGTGCCGCCGAAGGCTTCTGACGCCTCGCCGGTCCATGACCGCTGCAACGTCTTGCGCTCGGCCAGCAGATCCTCGACGACGTCGTTCATGTCGCGGGCCGCGGCTCGCCATTCCCTGGCGGTTTCGATCAGCTTCTCGTTGTCGCCGCTGACCTTTTCCAGATATTCGTCGAGGCCGAGGTCCTTGATGGCCCCCCGGATGACGGAGTCGAGCGCACCCGCCAGCGGGTTGCTCCAGTCGACGTCGAACCCGATGCGCTCCAGTGCCTGGCTCACGAGGCTCCCCCGCCGAGGGCGTAGACCTGGTCATCCTCGTTGTTGTCGTACGCTTCGGCCGTCAGACGGATCCCGTCGGCGATGGCGCCCAGCGATTCCTTGACGTCGTGGAGGTCGTTCACCGCCTCCTCGGACTGCGTGTCGTAGTCCGACTTGAGACTGTCGGACTCCGCAAGCTGACCGAACACGCCGCTGGACAGCTGCAGTTTGCCGACGCGGTTGCGGATCTTCTCCACTTGGTCCGCCGCATGGTCCGCCGCGTTCGCATAGCGACGTAGAGCCGTGCTCTCTACGTCGTACCCCGTGCCGCCCATTCGCCCCGTCCTCCCGTTGACCTGCCGCGTCCCCTGTGCCGCGCTATCCCAAGTCTTGGCGGAAACAGGGGGATTACTTGGCTTGCACTGTACCTAAGGGGTCAGTGCGGCCCAGCCGAGTGGTGGGCCCTCCCGTGCGGGCCAGGATCGCCGAGGTCAGCGGTGCGTGTACGGCTGGCGGCAGTGCATGTCCCATGCCCGGGATCTCGACGAGCTCCGCGCCCCGGACGCACTGGGCCAGGTGCTGGGGGTGCGGCGGCGGGAAGACCGGCTCGGCGGGCGCGCTGACCACCAGGGCCGGCACCTCGTTCTCGGCGAGCTGGTCGGTACGGAGCATGCCGTCGTCCGCCGCACGGCCGTGCGCGGTGCCCACCCGGTGGTGTCCCGTGTGCGCGATGACGCGGTGCTCGAAGGCGCGGAAGTGGTCCTCGTCGAAGGGGAGTCGGCCACCGGCGAGTACGCGCCAGTGTTCGATCCGGCGCTCCACCTCGGCCGCCGCACCGTGGTCCTCGACCGGACGGGCCCACAGCTCCAGGACCTCGGGTGCGACGCCCGGCAGCGCGTCGGCCGGGACCGTGCTGCCGTCGGGGCGGGTGTAGGGGGTGGTGCTGAGGGCCATGGTGCCGATGAGAGTGGCGCTGAGCAGTCGGTCGGGGTGGTCGGCGAGCACCATCTGGGCAAGCATGCCGCCCAATGACATGCCGACGATATGTGCCCGGTCGATGCCCAGCCCGTCCAGGACCGCGATCACGTCATCGGCGAGATCGGCGATCCGGTACGGCTGCTCGTCGAAGGACCAGGTGGAGCGGCCGGTGTCGCGGTGGTCGTAGCGGATCACCCGGTGGTGCGCGGCCAGCGCGTCGACCAGCGGCTCCGGCCAGCCGACGCCGGACGCCTGGGCACCCATGACCAGCAGTAGCGGGGCCGCGTCGGCGGCGCCGCGCTGCTCGGTCCACAGGCGGATGCCGGGGGCGGCGTCGATGAACTGCTGCATGGGGCGGTCCTCCGAGTGATGCGGACGAGGGCGTCGCCCTGCGACGTAGTGCGACGAGACGTATCGTCTCGCTATGGCGCGAACGCGTCAAGAGGTGAGGGGTGGGAAGCGAAGATCGTAAACTTACTTTGCAGTAAAGGGGCGGGATGGAGGGACATTCAGGGTGGGAGCTGTGAAGGGCAAGCGGGTGCCGCGCGCCGTCCGGGAGGAGCAGATGCTGGATGCCGCGGTGCTGACGTTCGCGCGGCGTGGATACCGGGCGGCCTCGATGGACGAGATCGCCGAGCTGGCCGGAGTCTCCAAGCCGCTGGTCTATCTCTACCTGAATTCGAAGGAAGACCTGTTCAACACGGTGATCCGGCGGGAGTCGGAGGCGCTGGTGGCGGCCGTGACGGCGGCCGTCGAGCCGGGGGTGGCGGCCGACCGGCAGCTGTGGAGCGGCCTGAAGGGCTTCTTCGCGCACACCGCCGAGCATCCGTACGGCTGGGCCGTACTCCACCAGCAGGCGCGGACGCACGGTGAGCCGTTCGCGCGTGAAGTGGCCTCGATGCGGGCGGGGATCGTCGAGTTCGTCACGGAGTTGCTGGGTGCGGCCGCAAAGGAGGCGGGCTGCGTGGGCGAGCTGGCCGAACGTGAGGTCGCCGGGCTCGCGCACGCCCTGGTCGGCGCGGCCGAGTCGCTCGCCGAGTGGGCCAATGTCCGTACGGACGAAGGCGTTTCGGGTGAACCCGAGCATCCGTCGGCCAAGGACACGGCGGCCACGATGATGAACTTCGCCTGGACGGGCCTCGGCCGCCTGATGGGCGGGGACAGATGGTCGCCGAGCGGTCTCGTCGGCCACTAGAGCCCCTCCTGCGCCAGGCGTTGACGCGGCCTGCCCACCAACTGTCGCCCCGGTCCCCGTCCGTCGGGGGCCGGGGCGGCGGCTTGAGGGGGTTCGCCCTTCCGGCGTGGCCGGTACGTGGAAAGGGTGTGGCAGTAGGCGGAGGAGAGTGTGACCGGTACGTGGAACACGGTCGACGTGGGCACGTCCGCCGTAACCCTGGCCGGAATCGCCGGAACGAAGGTGGCGCGCGGGCATTGGCCAACTGCCGGTCCTCGCGTAAATTTACGCCGAAGTAAGGTTACCGTCGGGTCAGGAGCTGGGTCGAGGATGCGTGATTCCCCCACCGCCGCGAGCGAGCCGTCCGCCGTCGGACGCCGGCACCGTCGCCGTGCCGAGCCAACTCACCCATCCCAAGCCGGTGTTCGGACCCGACGAGGCCGACACCACGATGACGTGCGGTAGTTCGACGCCGCCGAGGGGCGGGCTTCGGGGTCCATCTGCCGCCCGGCGGGGGCTGGGGCCGTGCGGGGTCCGTGTCTGCCGTCCGGCTTTGTGGGGGCTGGCGCCGTGCGGGATCCGTGTCTGCCGTCCGGGTCCGTGGGGGCTGGGGTTTTGCGGGGTGCGTGGTTGCCGCGGGGGTCGGAGGGGACGCACCGGCACCCTCCCCCAGCCTTCGGCCGGGAGGTGCCCCCATCGGCGCGGGCGACGCGGCTGCGTGCGATTGATTGCCCCGGCGTTCGCTCCGGTCCTGCGGGCGGGCCCCGGTACATCCCCTCCAACCGTCCAGCGTTGCCGGCTGCGGCCCGGTGGCACCGTCCGTCACAGCCCCCACCTCGGCCGCGCCCGACCTGCGGGGCCATGGCCAGGTCCCTGCCAAGACCTGCTGCGTACGGCCGTGACGGTGATCGGTACGGCGGGAGAGCCGCGCACGTACGGCGGTCGGAGGGGATGTCCGGTGAGCCGCCCGCAGGACCGGAGCGAACGCCGGGGCTCCCAACCTCCGGGACCAGGGCCGCCCGCGCCGAGGACGGATTACCGGGCGTCCCCTCCGACCCCACCACCCACACCACGTAGGCGAAACGGCCCCAGCCCACGGCAACCCGCACTCCACAGGAAAACGAGGAGCCGCTCGTGTCCCACCAGGAAAGTGCACCCACCGGATCACTCACCGCGCCCACTCCCACCCACACCTCCGCCCCCACTCTCACCGAGCCGCAGAAAACCGTGGTCAACGGCACGGTCCGCGAGGTATACGTCCCCCCGCTGGCCCCGCCCGTACGCAGTGGCTCGCTCGGGGACCTCCCCTTCCGCAACGCCGACGAGGCCCCCGCCGACGTCGTGCTCGCCCGTAAGCAGCCCAGCGGCATCTGGCGTGACGTGACCGCCGCGGAGTTCGCCGCCGAGGTGCGCGCCGTCGCCAAGGGCCTGATCGCCTACGGGCTCCGTCCCGGCGACCGGCTCGCGATCATGGCTCGTACGACCTACGAGTGGACCCTCGTCGACTTCGCCGCCTGGGCGGCCGGTCTGGTCACCGTCCCCCTCTACCCCACGTCCTCCGCCCACCAGGCGCAGTGGATCCTGCACGACTCCGGCGCCCGCGCCTGCGTCGTGGAGGGCGTCGACGAGACCCGCCTCATCAGCGGCCTCCGCGCCGAACTCCCCGCCCTCGACCACCTCTGGCAGTTCAACACCGGCGCCGTCTCCCAACTCGTCTCGGCGGGCCGCGACGTGCCGGACGAGGCGGTGGACCAGTGCCGTGCCGCCACCGGCCCGTACGCCCTCGCGACCCTCATCTACACCTCCGGTACCACCGGCCGCCCCAAGGGCTGTGCGCTCACCCACGCCAACTTCTTCGCCGAGGCCGACAACGCCGTCGAGCTGCTGCACCCGGTCTTCAAATCGGTCAGCGAGGAGCCCGCCGCCACCCTCCTCTTCCTCCCGCTCTCCCATGTCTTCGGCCGTATGGTCGCCGTCGGCTGTCTGCGCGCCCGCGTCCGCCTCGGCCATGCCCCCAGCATCCGGACCGACGACCTGCTCGCCGACCTGGCCGGCTTCCGTCCGACGTTCCTGCTGGCCATTCCGTACGTCCTGGAGAAGGTCTTCAACACCGGACGGGCCACCGCGGAGAAGATGGGCCGGGCGGCCTCCTTCGACCGCGCGGTCCGTATCGCCCGCTCCTATGGCGAGGCCGTCGAGGCCAAGGAACACGGGACGGGTCCGGGCCCCGGCGTGGCCCTCAAGGGCGCCCGCAAGCTCTACGACCCCCTCGTCTACCGCCGTATCCGCGCCGCCCTCGGCGGCAAGGTCCGCCACGTACTCTGCGGCGGTTCACCCCTCGGCCGCCGCCTCGCGGCCTTCTACACCGGTGCCGGTATCGAGATCTTCGAGGGCTACGGCCTGACGGAGACGACCGCGGCCACCACCGTCACCCCGCCCCTCCGGCCCCGTATCGGCACGGTCGGCTGGCCCCTCCCCGGTACCGCCGTACGCATCGCCGACGACGGCGAGATCCTGATCCACGGCGACCATGTCTTCTCCGGCTACTGGGACGCGGCCCTCGGCGCGGCCCGCCCCGTCACCGACCAGGGCTGGTTCGCGACCGGCGACCTAGGAGCCCTCGACCCGGACGGCTACCTCACCATCACCGGCCGCAAGAAGGAGATCATCGTGACCACGGGCGGCAAGAACGTCGCCCCGGCCCCTCTGGAGGACCGTCTCCGCTCGCACCCCCTCGTGGGCCAGTGCATGGTCATCGGCGACAACCGCCCCTACATCACCGCCCTGCTCACCCTGGAGCCGGACGGTCTCGCGCACTGGCGCCAGATGCACAAGAAGCAGGACCTGCCGCCCGAGCGGCTGGTCCGCGACGCGCGCCTGCTGGCCGACCTCCAGCGCGCCGTCGACGACGCCAACGAGCTGGTCTCCCGCGCCGAATCCATCCGCCGCTTCGCCGTCCTACCGGTGGACTTCACCGAGGAAACCGGGCATCTCACCCCGTCCCTGAAACTCCGCCGTGCCGCGGTCGCCCGAGATTTCGCCAAGGAGATAGCGGGCCTCTACGAAAGCAGATGACCCCCGGTCTGGAGCAAAAGCCTTTGACGCGTCAAACTGGAACCCCGTGTCACCTCTGTGGGGGAGGTGGCACGGGGGCTGACGTGCAATGCCGCGACGCCACATCTGGCTGACTTCGCACCGGCCTGCTGCCCGGTCGTACGCTCCGGCCTGCTTCCGGAGCCGAGTGGCGCCGGAAGCGGGGGACGGCGGGCCACACGCTCCAAGAGACCGTCAAGGGCGACTGCTGCGCGGCGAGTTGTACGAAGGGGACTGAGGGGGGCCGGGCGCGCGGACCGACAGCGTCTTCGTCCCGCCCCCCCCGCGATGCGGGGCTTCTCACCGCGGTGGCAGGGCCACCGCCGTCTGCATGTCGCAGGTGTTGCACCAGAACGCCCAGCCGTTGGCGTCAACGGACCGTGAACCGCAGGCGAGACACGGGTCGCCCACGAAACTCGCGGCGACCCAGGAGCCCGCCGTTGCCGCGCGCCGGCCGGCGGCCGCACATTCATCGGCGTAGCAGGGGATGCACAACCCGCCCTGCCGGCCGGGCAGTTTCATCGACCGTATCCCGCAGGTCGAGCACGGCAGCTTGCCGACGTACTGCTCGTCCAGGCCGACCGGCTTACCGTTCCTACTGGAGGCCGCCATGTTGCCTCTGCCTCCTCTATGCCAGGACGGTTCCGGTGCCGCCACAACCGGAGCACTGTGTGGTGACGCGCTCGCCGGTCGGCGTCTCCCAGTCCACGGTGCCTCTGCCGGCGCAGTCGGGGCAGGGCTTCTGCGGGGGCAAGTGCTCGCTCATTCTGCCCACGGTATGCCGGGTCATGTTCCGATGTGACCACTTTCCGTGATCGCTTCGGTACACAGTCGCGCGGGGCGTCAGTCGCACCCGGGGGCCTGCGGCGGGCGGCTCGCTCGCCCTCGGGATGGCCGGCCGCGTGCCGTTTCCGGCGGCGGCCGGGGAGGGGGCGGTTCTGGCCGTTCCGAGTGGGGTCTTTCGGCTGACCGGGGCAGTAAGTCTGCCCGGATTTTCCTTGCACCGACGGGTCGCCTCGGCCGGCGTCGAGGTGTCCCGTGGATCGGGCCGCCATTGGCGGAGGGAATTCCCTATTGCGTGTGGCATTCGGGTGTGTCATGTGCCGGACGGCGAGAATTCATGTGGCCGCCATTCGTGGCGGTGCCGGGTGCCGGCGGACAAAAGGCAGGAGCCCCGCTCGCCACCGAAGTGGCGGAGCGAGGCTCCTTGGGTACTGCTTAGGGGCGACCTGGAAGGAATTCCGGGCCGGGCAACTTAGACCGGCGTAACGTTCTCCGCCTGCGGACCCTTCGGGCCCTGCGTGACGTCGAAGTTCACCTGCTGGTTCTCCTCCAGGGAGCGGAAGCCAGAGGCGTTGATCGCCGAGTAGTGGACGAAGACATCCGGGCCGCCGCCGTCCTGGGCGATGAAGCCGAAGCCCTTTTCAGCGTTGAACCACTTGACGGTTCCGGTAGCCATAAGCCCTCCTTGGGCCAAAGGGTTGCCCTGCTCCAGAACCTGCAAAGAAGTCTGAAACTACAAGAGCCTGCGGGGTCACATGCTCCGCAGGCTCTGTACTGCAAGGGAAACCAAACTGCAACTTGCGCTGAGCGTAGCATGTGCTGCTCCTGAGGCGGAAGAGCCAAAGATCACGTTTAACCGACCGCACTAACGTCCATACGGCGACCCGCTGCGCTGCCCCAAGGGAGACAGGTCTAGCCTCCGCATGTGGACAATTCAACCTTCGGAGACGCACCCGCGGGAGCCGACGCCGGCCGCCGTCGCAGCCGGCCGCGAGTGGGCCACATCCAGTTCCTGAACTGCCTGCCCCTTTACTGGGGCCTTGCCCGTACGGGCACCCTGCTCGATCTGGATCTCAGCAAGGACACGCCGGAGAAGCTCAGCGAGCAGCTGGTCCGCGGGGAACTCGACATCGCGCCGATCACGCTCGTGGAATTCCTGCGGGCCGCCGACGACCTCGTCGCGTTCCCCGACCTCGCCGTCGGCTGTGACGGCCCGGTCATGTCCTGCGTGATCGTCTCGCAGAAGCCGCTGGACCAGCTGGACGGGGCCCGGGTCGCGCTCGGTTCGACCTCGCGGACGTCCGTACGGCTGGCCCAGCTGCTGCTGGCCGAGAAGATCGGGGTGCGGCCCGAGTACTACAGCTGCCCGCCGGACCTCGGCCTGATGATGCAGGAGGCGGACGCGGCGGTGCTGATCGGCGATGCCGCGCTGCGCGCCAATCTGCACGACGGGCCCCAGCTGGGCCTGGAGGTGCACGACCTCGGCCAGATGTGGAAGGAGTGGACGGGCCTGCCGTTCGTCTTCGCCGTCTGGGCGACCCGGCGCGAGTACCTGGAGCGCGAGCCGGTCGTGGTGCAGAAGGTGCACGAGGCGTTTCTCGCCTCGCGTGATCTGTCGCTGGAGGAGGTCGCCAAGGTCGCCGAGCAGGCCGCCCGCTGGGAGACCTTCGACGAGCCGGTGCTGGAGCGGTACTTCACCACGCTGGACTTCCGCTTCGGACCCGAGCAGCTGAGAGGCGTCACGGAGTTCGCCCGGCGGGTCGGGCCGACGACCGGCTTCCCGGCGGATGTGACGGTGCAGCTGCTGGAGGCGGCGGCCGCCCGGTAGCGAGCGGCCGCGCGGCCCGGTTCACCGGCCGGTGCCGGGCGGCGCGGGGGCAGCGGTGGACAGCGCACGGGGGCGCGTTCGGGCAGGATGGGGGCGATCTTGCGAGCGCGCAAGGATCTTGGATACGTGCAACAGGGGGACCCATGAGAACACGTACGCGTGCCCTCGCCGCCCTGGCAGGCGCCGTTGCGGTGCTTGTCTCGGTGTCGTCCGGACCGGCCGGTGCGGCGGGCGTCAACACCGCCCAGTGCGCCACGCCGGGCGGCGGTGCGGGCGGCACGCTGAACTGGGGGTACACCGGCAAGACCAAGCTGGGCCTGGTGGGGCTCAGCGCGCACGATCTGGCGGCGGACGGCGCCTGGGTGCGGGTGCGCCTCGACATCGTCACCGGCTCCGGAAAGCGGGTCACCTACTCCTGGCGTGCGAACCACGGCGGAGCCGGCACGATCAAGCGGTGGAAGACGTACGCCTCGGAGAGCGCGGGCATCGTCAGCGCCCGGGTCGAGGCCCAGAAGGTCAGGGGCAGCAGCCCGGTCTCCTCCTGTTACAGCAGGAAGGCGTACAACCCGTACTACTGATGAGGGCGGTGGAGGGGTGCGTCCCGCACTTCTGAACCTCTGACGCTGTCGGGCGACGGCCTCCCCCCCCCCGGGTGACGGCGGGAGGCCGCCGCTCGGGCCCCGGTCCGGCCGCGAGCGAGGCTGTCGTACCCCTGACGTACGCTGGTTCAGTTCGTGATGCCCGCCTGCGAAAGGGACGCCCCGGTGACCGAGAACGCCGACCTCCAGTCCGTACTCGACCGCGCCGCGCAGGGCGGCCGCATCACGCCGGAGGAAGCGCTCGACCTGTACCGCTCCGCTCCGCTGCACGCGCTGGGCAAGGCCGCCGACGCCGTGCGCCGCCGTCGCTACGCCGGTACCGAGCACATCGCGACGTACATCATCGAACGCAACATCAACTACACCAATGTGTGCGTGACGGCCTGCAGGTTCTGTGCCTTCTACGCCGCGCCCAAGGACACCGCCAAGGGCTGGACCCGCGACCTCGACGACATCCTGCGCCGCTGCGCGGAGACCGTCGAACTGGGCGGCACCCAGATCATGTTCCAGGGCGGCCACCACCCCGACTACGGCGTCGAGTACTACGAGCATCACTTCTCCGCCATCAAGAAGGCCTTCCCCCAGCTGGTCATCCACTCCCTCGGCGCCTCCGAGGTCGAGCACATGGCCCGGATCTCCAAGGTGTCCGTCGAGGAGGCGATCCAGCGCATCCACGCCGCCGGCCTCGACTCCTTCGCGGGCGCCGGTGCCGAGCTGCTGCCGGCGCGCCCCCGCAAGGCCATCGCTCCGCTGAAGGAGTCCGGTGAGCGCTGGCTGGAGATCATGGAGGCGGCCCACGAGCTGGGTGTGGAGTCGACCTCCACGATGCTGATGGGCACCGGCGAGACCAACGCCGAGCGGATCGAGCACATCCGCATGATCCGCGACGTCCAGGACCGTACGGGCGGCTTCCGCGCCTTCATCCCGTACACCTACCAGCCGGAGAACAACCACCTGAAGGGCCAGACGCAGGCCACCCTGTTCGAGTACCTGCGCATGATCGCGATCGGCCGGATCTTCCTGGACAACGTCGCGCACATCCAGGGCTCGTGGCTGACCACCGGCAAGGAGATCGGCCAGCTGTCGCTGCACTACGGCGCGGACGACCTCGGCTCGATCATGCTGGAGGAGAACGTGGTCTCCTCGGCGGGTGCCAAGCACCGCTCCAACCGCACGGAGATCATCGACCTGATCCGCAAGGCGGACCGGGTCCCGGCGCAGCGCGCGACCACCTATGAGCACCTGGTCGTCCACGACGACCCGGCCAACGACCCGGTCGACGACAAGGTCGTCTCGCATCTGTCGTCCACGGCGATCGAGGGCGGCACGGCGCATCCGGAACTGAAGCTGGTCGAGGCCAACTGAGCCGCGGATGCTGACACTTCACCGCGTCCGCGGTGTCCGGCTCAGCCATGACGGGGAGCCGGCTCCCGGGCATGCGGTCGTCGTCGACGGCGCCCGGATCGCCGCCATCGGCCCGTACGAGGAGCTGTGGGCGGTCTACGGCGACCGGGCGAGAGTCCGGGAGTGGGACGGTGTGCTGACGCCTGGCCGGTACGAACCGGAGGGCGCCGCGCTGTTGGAGGCCGCCTACCACCCCGACCCGCGTGAGGCCGATGAGCTCGGCAGCGAGCCGATCACGGGCGAGGCGCTCGCCGCCCTCGGCATGACCGAGACCCGCTGGGGCGCCGGCGCCCGCCGTGGCCTGCAGCGCCTGCTGGCCACCGGGACGACGGCGCTGACCGGGCCGTTCACCCGGCCCGCGGTCCGTACGGCCGTCCAGCGGTCCGGGCTCGCGGAGCCGCCCGGCGGCCGCCCCCGTGAGCTGGCCGTCGGCGGCGCGGCCGATTTCGCGGTCTTCGCCGAGGACGGCAGCTGCCTGGCCACCGTCCTGGCCGGCCGGCTGGTGTACCGCCGCCGCTGACGGCGGGCGTGCCGGGCCGTGCCCGGTGCGTCGTCCGGCGCCGGCACGGTGGACAATGGCCGGGTGACCCGAGCATCCCTGGACAAGCAGCCGCACGAAGTCGCCGCGATGTTCGACGACGTGGCGGCGCGGTACGACCTCACCAACGACGTGCTCTCCCTGGGGCAGGCGCGGCTGTGGCGCAAGGAGGTGGAGCGTGCGGTGGCCGCACGGCCCGCCGAGCGGGTGCTCGACCTCGCGGCCGGTACCGGCACCTCCTCGCTGCCGTTCGCCAGGGCCGGTGCGTACGTGGTGCCGTGCGACTTCTCCGTCGGCATGCTGGGGGAGGGCAAGAAGCGGCATCCGTGGCTGCCGTTCACGGCCGGTGACGGCACCCGGCTGCCGTTCGCGGACGAGGTCTTCGACGCCGTCACCATCTCCTTCGGGCTGCGCAACATCCAGGACACCGATGCCGCGCTGGCGGAGCTGTACCGGGTCACCAAGCCCGGTGGCCGGGTCGTGATCTGTGAGTTCAGCGAGCCGACCTGGGCGCCGTTCCGGACCGTCTACACCGAGTATTTGATGCGGGCGCTGCCGCCGGTCGCCCGCGCGGTCAGCAGCAACCCGGACGCCTATGTCTATCTCGCCGAGTCCATCCGCACCTGGCCCAACCAGCCCGAACTCGCCGCCCGACTGCAGGGCGTGGGCTGGAGCGAGGTGGCCTGGCGCAATCTGACCGGTGGCGTGGTGGCGCTGCACCGGGGGCGCAGGCCGGCCGGGGGCTGACGCCGGCGGATCCGGCGTCGTCGATGGCCGCCGGGCCGCCCGAAGGGCGCTGCGGGAGGAATCCGCAGCGCCCTTTCCGTGCGCGGCAGGCGTCACAGATCCAGCCGGTGGCAGTACGCCTTCCGCTGCCCCTCAGGGGTGATCACCGTCTCCGCCCGCCGCATCCCCAGCCGCTGGGTGACCGCGATCGACCGCTCGTTCGCGGCGGCCACCATCGCCACCACGTGCCGGACCCCGGCCGCCCGTACGGATTCCAGTGCCGCCTGCGCCGCAGCGGTGGCATAGCCCTTGCCCCAGTAGGCGCGGCCGAGCCGCCAGCCGATCTCGATCTCCCCGGCCGGTCCCCAGTCGTGCGGCCAGGGCTGGGCTCCGGTGAAGCCGATGACCGCGCCGTCCGCCGGGTCCACCAGGGTGAACAGGCAGAAGCCCAGCTCCGCGTGGTGCCGGCGCTGACGGGCGGTGAGTTCGTCGTACTCCGAGAGTTCGGCGGGGGCGCCGCCATGGAATTCCATGACATCCGGGTGGTTGAAGGCCCGGTGCCAGTGCAGCGCGTCCTCCTCGGTGGGCACGCGCAGTTCGACTGCGGGGAGCGGTGTGTGCACAGACTTCATCGGGACAACCCTTCAGGTTCTGATCACCAAGGCCCCCATAGACTGCACATGCCCAGTGCCGGTCGGCACCCAGATATCCAGATATCGACTTCCGGGAGACAGCGCCGTGACCGAGTCCGCGTCCGTGACCGATTCCGTGACCCCCGCCCGATCGGAGCACAGCGCGGATGTGATCGTCGTCGGTGCCGGTCCCGCCGGCTCCGCCACCGCCTATCACCTCGCCAAGTCCGGTCTGGACGTGCTCCTTCTGGAGAAGACCGCGTTCCCGCGCGAGAAGGTCTGCGGCGACGGGCTGACCCCGCGCGCCACCAAGCAGCTGGTCGCGATGGGCATCGACATCTCCGAGGAAGCGGGCTGGCTGCGCAACAAGGGCCTGCGGATCATCGGCGGCGGCTCCCGGCTCCAGCTGGATTGGCCGGAACTGGCCTCGTACCCGGACTACGGACTGGTCCGTAAGCGCGATGACTTCGACGAGCAGCTGGCCCGGCAGGCGCAGAAAGCCGGGGCGCGGCTCCACGAGCGCTGCAATGTGGGCGCGCCGATCGTCAACGAGCTGACCGGCCACATCACCGGCGTCCACGCCAAGCTCGGCGAGGAGAAGACCCCGGTCACCTTCCACGCCCCGCTCGTCGTCGCCGCCGACGGCAACTCCACCCGGCTCTCGCTGGCCATGGGCCTGCACCGGCGCGAGGACCGCCCCATGGGCGTGGCCGTCCGTACGTACTTCACCTCGCCCCGCCATGACGACGACTACCTGGAGTCCTGGCTGGAGCTGTGGGACCGCCGCGGCGCCCAGGACCGGCTGCTGCCCGGCTACGGCTGGATCTTCGGTATGGGCGACGGGACGAGCAATGTCGGCCTCGGCATCCTCAACTCCAGCTCGGCCTTCAAGGAGCTGGACTGGCGCGAGATCCTCAAGGCGTGGTGCGCCTCGATGCCCGCCGACTGGGGCTACACACCCGAGAACATGACCGGCCCGATCCGTGGCGCCGCGCTGCCCATGGCCTTCAACCGCCAGCCGCACTACACCAAGGGCCTGCTGCTGGTCGGTGACGCGGGCGGGCTGGTCAACCCGTTCAACGGCGAGGGCATCGCCTACGCCATGGAGTCCGGTGCGATCGCCGCCGAGGTCATCGTGCAGGCGCACGCCCGCGCCACGTACGCGCAGCGCGAACTGGCCCTGCAGCGCTACCCGAAGATCCTCAAGGACACCTACGGCGGCTACTACTCCCTGGGCCGCGCCTTTGTGAAGCTCATCGGCAACCCCAAGGTCATGAAGATCGCCACCCAGCGCGGTCTGACCCACCCGCTGCTGATGCGCTTCACCCTCAAGATGCTCGCCAACCTCACCGACCCCACGGGCGGCGACGCGATGGACCGCATCATCAACGGGCTGAGCAAGGTCGCCCCGAAGGCGTGACGCAGCGGGCCGGCCCCGGACGGGATGTCTGGGGCCGGCCCCGTTCGTGCCTCAGGCGCCGCTGCCCGGCCGCCGCTGCCCGGCCGACGCGGGCGGCCGCCCCGGGAAACGTCTCGGCCCGCCGCCGTCTCCCGCCGCCGTCTCCCTGCAGGGCGCCCGGTGACCTGCCCGGTCAGCCGACGGGGGCGGGGGCCGGTGCGGGGAGCCGGCGCGCCGGGTCCGGGGACGGCAGCCGGCGGGCGGGGGCGGTCAGCCGCTCGGCGCCCGGCGGGACCGGCACCGCCGCGAAGATCGCGTCCTGCTGCTCCTGGAGCTCCCGCACCCTCTCGGGCGGCGTGCCGGGCAGCCGCTGCTCCTCGTACAGCTTGTGTGTCTCCAGCTGCGCCGCCTTGCTCTCGGGGGTGTGGAACTGGACCTCGAAGAGCTGGCCGGAGCGGGGCGCGCGCCAGGCGGAGTTGATCGCCTTGTAGCCGGTGGGCCGGTTCCAGGTGTTGGCCCAGCGGGTGGAGTCGTTGCCCCACGCGGACAGCAACCCGGCCGCGGTGCGGGCGCCCCGGCTGTACGTGCCGGCCGGCCACTGGAGGGTGAAGCGGACCGCGTCATTGATCTTGCGGAGCGATGCGTCCACGGTCTGCCCCGGTGACTCCAGCATCCAGGTGGCGACCTTGCGCTTGAGCGAGTCCGGCGACTTCAGCCGCTGGTCGAAGCCGACCAGTTCGGCATGGCTGATCCTGGCGGCCGCCCGGACCCCGGGGCTGATGGCGCGCTCGGCCCGCCGGGCGCGGGCGACGAAGCCGTTCACCTTCTTGTTCTCGGCGGCCGTCAGATGCAGCCCGTTCTGATGCCAGCCACCGTCGGGGCCGGGCGCCGCGGGCCGGACGGAGAGCGGTGCGGCGGACGGGGCCGAGGCGGTCGCGGTGTGGACGGCGCCCAGGCCGAGCGCGGTGGCCAGGGCGGCGGCCGTCGCGGCCCGGCTGACGAGGCGGTGAGCGGTGCGATGGGTGTTCATCGAAGCGCGGTTCCCTCTCTCTACGGATGCCGCACGGCGCATAAGCGGTATGTGCGGCATATGGCGAGAGGTGCAACGGCGCGTACCGCCCATCGGTAGCTCGACGGGCGGCCTCCGGCCCGTACCTGGCTTGATCGTGGCGCTGAGCGGCGCGAATCATCCGTCGGACGAGGGGAGGCGGGGACGCCCCGGACGGCCCGGAGGCACCGCACACGAAAAGGACCGTCCCTCCCGAGCGGCGAGAGGGGCGGTCCTTTTGCGGTGTCGAGGGTGCGGTGGTCCTAGAGGACGCGCACGGCGCCGGTCGGCATGTCGTAGTCGAGCGGGCGCTCGACGATGCCGGTGCTCGAGTTCTGGGCGCCGATGAACTTGCCGTCGCCGATGTAGACGCCGACGTGGTAGGCGCTGCCCGCGCTGCCCCAGTACAGGATGTCGCCGACCTGGAGGTTGTCCAGGCCGACCTGGGTGCCCTGGGTGGACTGGTCCTGCGAGACCCGCGGCAGGTCGATGCCGATCTGGTTGAACGCGGCCTGCGTCAGACCGGAGCAGTCGTACGACGAGGGGCCGGAGGAACCCAGCACGTAGGCCTTGCCGAGCTGCGCCTTGAGGAAGGAGACGAGCGTGGCGGTGCTGCCGGTGGCGGTGGACGACGACGGGGCGGAAAGGGTCGAACGCTCGGAGGAGCGCGAGGCACGGGCCTCGGCGGCCTCCTTGGCCTTACGGGCTTCCTCGGCCTTCTTCTTCGCCTCGGCCTTGGCCTTCTTCACGGCCTCGGCCTTGTGCTTCTCCGCGGCCTTGGCGGCGCGCGAGAAGGCGCTGTCCTGGAGCGCCTGACGCTCGTAGTTGAACGCGACCTGCTCGGCCGTGTCGGCGCTCCGGGCGGCGCTGGTCGCCAGCGCCGTCGTGATCGTCGGCATCTCCTGGGTTTCGGAGACGGGCTTTTCCGCGGCGTTGGCCGGCACGGTCGCGCCGGTCACCGCGAGGGTGAGGAAGCCACCGGTCACGCCCGCGCGCAGCGCCCGCGAGGACGCGGAAGGACGGCGGGGCTTCCGGTGGCTGGGTATGAGTGCGTTCGGGGACATGGCAATAACGGCTATCAGGAGCCGCCGGTTGCTGCCAAGAAAGGTGCAGTGCGCCACACTTGACGCGTACGCGACGAACAAACCGGACTTTTGTCCGCCCATCGCGTCGGCGGCGGGATGTCCGAATTTCGCGATCATGTTCCTACGCATGGCATTTGCTGCTCCATGCGGGCCCGGCGGGCGCCTACCACTTCCTCATCCGCCACGCCAAGGCTTCCCGGGCGTCAAGCACTTAGTGATGGAAATAGCGTGGGATAGGTCACTCTTGAGTGTCCGTTATGTTCCCGTGACCTGACGTCGGGCGGTCGCTCGTGAACGGAAGCACGTACCGACGATCACGACCGGGTCACGAGAGGGGCGCGTCCATGCGGTCTGCTGCATATAGCAGTTGGCCGTGCCCAGCACCAATTTGCCTGTAGCGGTAGCCACTTGATATTGGCCATCGCGCGCTGACCAGCGGTAACACACGCGAATGTCACCTCTCGTGATCGCTCGCGTGCTTCGCGTATGAAGATCACCGCTCATCCGACTTCATGATCCTTCGCCGGGTGGTGGAGATCACAAAGGCGTTGGTCACCCCCGTGTCGCAGATCACAGACCAGCGGGCATAAGATGCAGGCGCTCGGGCTTGTGAACTGCCTCACATAGGCACGATCTCCATGGGGCAGCCGGAGGGCCCGGGTGGACCGCCATCCAGTCATCGTCGACTGAAGGGAGCGAGGACGGTGAACGCTTACGCGCCCATCCTCGTACTGGGAGCCCTCGGGGCAGGCTTTGCGATCTTCTCCGTCGTGATGGCCACCCTCGTCGGGCCCAGGCGCTACAACCGGGCCAAGCTCGAGGCCTACGAGTGCGGAATCGAGCCGACGCCACAACCGTCCGGTGGCGGTCGCTTCCCGATCAAGTACTACCTGACGGCGATGCTCTTCATCGTCTTCGACATCGAGATCGTCTTCCTCTATCCCTGGGCCGTCACCTTCGACGCCCTGGGGCTTTTCGGGCTCGTCGAGATGCTCCTCTTCGCGCTCACCGTCTTCGTCGCCTACGCCTATGTCTGGCGTCGTGGCGGCCTGGAATGGGACTAGGGGTCACACATGGGACTTGAAGAGAAGCTGCCGAGCGGCTTTTTGCTGACCACTGTCGAGCAGGCCGCCGGCTGGGTGCGCAAATCCTCGGTCTTCCCCGCGACCTTCGGACTGGCCTGCTGCGCCATCGAGATGATGACCACCGGCGCCGGGCGCTACGACCTCGCCCGCTTCGGCATGGAGGTCTTCCGCGGGTCGCCGCGACAGGCGGATCTGATGATCGTGGCCGGCCGGGTGAGTCAGAAGATGGCGCCCGTGCTGCGGCAGGTCTACGACCAGATGCCGAACCCGAAGTGGGTGATTTCCATGGGGGTTTGCGCCTCGTCAGGCGGAATGTTCAATAACTACGCGATTGTGCAGGGCGTTGACCACATTGTTCCCGTTGACATCTATTTGCCGGGTTGCCCGCCGCGTCCCGAGATGCTGATGGACGCCATTCTCAAGCTCCACCAGAAGATCCAGAACACCAAGCTCGGGGTCAATCAGGAGCAGGCCGCCCGCGAGGCGGAGGAAGCGGCGCTCAAGGCGCTGCCGCTGATCGAGATGAAGGGGCTGCTGCGGTGAGTGAGCAGAAGAACCCCGAGCGTCCCGAGCCGAACGGCCAGAACGGCCAGGAGGAAGCCGTTCCCGCGCAGCGCGAGGACACCGGAGAGGCGATCGCCACCCGCCGTGGCATGTTCGGCGCCAACAACGGCGGCGACACCAGCGGCTACGGCGGCCTCGTCCGCACCGTCCGGCTGCCCGGCGCGACCCCGCGGCCGTACGGCGGACCGCGTGGCACGGAGGACGGTTACGGCGAGTTCGACGAGATCGCCGACGAGCTGGAGGGCGCCCTGGACGAACAGGGGCTGGTCCCCGAGAACGTCATCGAGAAGACCGTCGTGGACCGCGACGAGCTGACCTTCCACATCGAGCGCAGCTACCTGCCGGCCGTCGCCAGGATCCTGCGCGACGACCCGGCGCTGCGCTTCGAGCTGTGCACGGGGGTGAGCGGGGTGCACTTCCCCGGCGACCGGGGCCGCGAGCTGCACGCCGTCTACCACCTGCGCTCGATCACCCACAACCGGCTGATCCGGGTGGAGGTCTCCGCCCCGGACGCCGACCCGCATGTGCCCTCGCTGGTGGACGTCTATCCGACCAACGACTGGCACGAGCGGGAGACCTACGACTTCTTCGGAATCGTTTTCGACGGCCACCCGGCGCTGACCCGGATCATGATGCCGGACGACTGGCAGGGCTTCCCGCAGCGCAAGGACTACCCGCTCGGCGGCATCCCCGTCGAGTACAAGGGCGCCCAGATTCCGGCTCCCGACCAGCGGAGGTCGTACAGCTGATGACTACTGCACCGCACTCCCACTCCTCGTCCGGCCACCGCACGTCGAGCGACTTCGACACCCGGGAGTCGCTGGCCCGCGAGACCACCGAGGGCACCGTCTACAACGTGTCCGGTGGCGACTGGGACGAGATCGCCGCGGCCGCCGTGAAGGCCGACGACGAGCGGATCATCGTCAACATGGGTCCGCAGCACCCGTCCACCCACGGGGTGCTCCGGCTGATCCTGGAGATCGACGGCGAGACCGTCACCGAGGCCCGCTGCGGGATCGGCTATCTGCACACCGGCATCGAGAAGAACCTCGAATACCGGACCTGGACGCAGGGCACCACCTTCGTGACGCGGATGGACTACCTGACGCCGTTCTTCAACGAGACGGCCTACTGCCTGGCCGTGGAGAAGCTGCTCGGCATCACCGACCAGATCCCCGACCGGGCCACGGTCATCCGTGTGCTCCTGATGGAGCTCAACCGGATGTCCTCCCACCTCGTGGCCATCGCCACCGGCGGGATGGAACTGGGCGCCACCACGATCATGATCTACGGCTTCCGCGACCGTGAGCTCATCCTCGACCTCTACGAGCTGATCACCGGCCTGCGGATGAACCACGCCTACATCCGGCCCGGCGGCCTCGCCCAGGACCTGCCTCCGGGCGCGGTCGACCAGGTGCGTGAGTTCGTCAAGAAGATGCGCAAGAACATCGGCGAGTACGACAAGCTCGCGACCGGCAACCCGGTCTTCAAGGCCCGGATGGAAGGCATCGGCTATCTCGACCTGGCCGGCTGTATGGCCACCGGTGCCACCGGGCCCATCGTGCGCGCCGCCGGACTGCCGCACGATCTGCGCAAGACACAGCCGTACTGCGGCTACGAGGACTACGACTTCGAGGTGCCGACCGCCGACACCTGCGACTCCTACGGCCGGTTCCTGATCCGGCTGGAGGAGATGCGCCAGTCGCTGCGGATCGTCGAGCAGTGCCTGGACCGGCTGGAGCCCGGCCCGGTGATGGTCGCCGACAAGAAGATCGCCTGGCCCGCCCAACTGGCCCTCGGCCCGGACGGTCTGGGCAACTCCCTCGACCACATCAAGAAGATCATGGGCACCTCGATGGAGGCCCTGATCCACCACTTCAAGCTGGTGACCGAGGGCTTCCGGGTCCCGCCGGGACAGGCCTACGCGGCCGTCGAGTCACCCAAGGGCGAACTGGGTGTGCATGTGGTCAGCGACGGCGGCACCCGCCCCTACCGGGTGCACTTCCGCGACCCGTCCTTCACCAATCTGCAGGCCATGGCGGCGATGTGCGAAGGCGGCCAGGTCGCCGACGTCATCGTCGCCGTCGCGTCCATCGACCCCGTGATGGGAGGCGTCGACCGGTGAACGCCACTCCGGCAAACCAGGACGTGCAGCTGGGAATGCCCGCACTCCCCGCCCCCGACTACCCGGCGGACGTACGGGCCCGGCTCGAAGCGGACGCCAAGGAGGTGATCGCCCGCTACCCCGGCGCGCGCTCGGCGCTGCTGCCGCTGCTGCATCTCGTACAGGCCGAGGAAGGGCATGTCACCCGCACCGGCATCCGCTTCTGCGCCGAGATGCTCGACCTCACCACCGCCGAGGTCACCGCCGTCTCGACCTTCTACTCCATGTACCGCCGCAAGCGGAGCGGCGACTACCAGGTCGGGGTCTGCACCAACACGCTCTGCGCGGTGATGGGCGGCGACGCCATCTTCGAGGAGCTCAAGGAGCACCTCGGCGTCGGCAACGGCGAGACCACCGAGGACGGCGCGGTCACCCTCGAACACATCGAGTGCAACGCGGCCTGCGACTTCGCCCCGGTCGTGATGGTCAACTGGGAGTTCTTCGACAACCAGACGCCGGAGACCGCCCGGCGGCTGGTCGACGACCTGCGGGCCGGCCGGGCCGTCGAGCCCACCCGCGGTGCGCCGCTGTGCACGTTCAAGGAGACGGCCCGGATGCTCGCCGGCTTCCCGGACGAGCGGCCGGGCGCCGTCGAGGCCACCGGCGGCGCCGGTCCCGCCTCGCTGATCGGGCTGCGGCTGGCCAGGGGTGAGGCCCTCCCCGGCCGCGGCGCCGACCACGTCATCGCGCCGCGCTCCACCACCGACGGCACCCCCGACGGAACCGGTGGCGAACCCCCGTCCGGCCACCCCGCCGACGAGGCGCCCTCGGGCCACCCCAGCTCCCACGACGCACCGCAGCAGACGTCGGCCTCGGACGACCAGCACCCGGCCGGCCCCACAGCAGAGGAGGGGGAGTGATGACAGTGGCAGCCGAACACGGGGGTGCCTCCCGGCCGGAGGCCGGCGGGGAGACCAACCCCGAGAAGCTTCTGACGCCCGTCCTGTCCGCCTTCTGGGACCAGCCCGCGTCCTGGACGCTGGAAACCTACCGCCGGCACGAGGGCTACGAGGGCCTGCGCAAGGCGCTGGCGATGCCCCCGGACGAGGTCATCGCCTACGTCAAGGACTCCGGGCTGCGCGGCCGCGGCGGCGCGGGCTTCCCGACCGGGATGAAGTGGCAGTTCATCCCGCAGGGCGACGGCAAACCCCACTACCTCGTGGTCAACGCCGACGAGTCGGAGCCCGGCACCTGCAAGGACATCCCGCTCCTCTTCGCGAACCCGCACTCCCTCATCGAGGGCATCGTGATCGCCTGCCATGCGATCCGGTCGAACCACGCCTTCATCTATCTGCGCGGCGAGGTCGTGCCCGTCCTGCGGCGGCTGCAGGAGGCCGTGCGCGAGGCCTATGCGGCGGGCTTCCTCGGGAAGAACATCCTGGGCTCCGGGCTCGACCTGGACGTGATCGTGCACGCGGGTGCGGGCGCGTACATCTGCGGTGAGGAGACCGCGCTGCTCGACTCGCTGGAGGGCCGCCGCGGACAGCCCCGGCTGCGTCCCCCCTTCCCGGCGGTGGCGGGCCTGTACGCCTGCCCCACTGTCGTGAACAACGTCGAATCCATCGCGTCGGTTCCCGCGATCATGAACCGGGGCAAGGACTGGTTCCGGTCGATGGGCAGCGAGAAGTCCCCGGGCTTCACGCTCTACTCGCTCAGCGGCCATGTCACCAACCCCGGCCAGTACGAGGCCCCGTTGGGCATCACCCTGCGCCAGCTGCTGGAGATGAGCGGCGGTATCCGCCGCGGCCACCGGCTGAAGTTCTGGACGCCGGGCGGCTCCTCGACGCCGATGTTCACCGACGAGCACCTCGACGTCCCCCTCGACTACGAGGGCGTCGGCGCGGCCGGCTCGATGCTCGGCACCAAGGCGCTCCAGTGCTTCGACGAGACCACCTGTGTGGTCCGGGCGGTCACCCGCTGGACCGAGTTCTATGCGCACGAGTCCTGCGGCAAGTGCACGCCCTGCCGTGAAGGGACCTACTGGCTGGTGCAGTTGCTGCGCGACATCGAGGCCGGCAAGGGGCAGATGGGCGACCTCGACAAGATCGACGACATCGCCGACAACATCAACGGCAAGTCCTTCTGCGCCCTCGGCGACGGCGCCGCCTCGCCGATCTTCTCCTCGCTCAAGTACTTCCGCGAGGAGTACGAGCAGCACATCACCGGCAAGGGCTGCCCCTTCGACCCGGCCAAGTCGACCCTGTGGGCCGACAACGACGCTCACCTGGGGGTGAATGCATGACCGTCACGACCAATGCTCCCTCGGGAGGCGGCGAGGCGGCGATCCCGCCGGAGGACCTCGTCACCCTGACGATCGACGGCATCGAGATCTCCGTCCCCAAGGGGACGCTGGTCATCCGTGCCGCCGAACTCCTCGGCATCGAGATCCCGCGCTTCTGCGACCACCCGCTGCTGGACCCGGCGGGCGCCTGCCGGCAGTGCATCGTGGAGGTCGAGGGCCAGCGCAAGCCGATGGCCTCCTGCACCATCACCTGCACCGACGGCATGGTCGTCAAGTCGCAGCTGACCTCCCCGGTGGCCGAGAAGGCCCAGCGCGGGGTGATGGAGCTGCTGCTGATCAACCACCCGCTGGACTGCCCGGTCTGCGACAAGGGCGGTGAGTGCCCGCTGCAGAACCAGGCGATGCAGGTCGGCGACACCGACACCCGCTTCGAGGGCAGGAAGCGCACCTTCGAGAAGCCGGTGCCGATCTCCACCCAGGTGCTGCTGGACCGTGAGCGGTGTGTGCTGTGCGCGCGCTGCACCCGCTTCAGCAACCAGATCGCCGGCGACCCGATGATCGAGCTCCTTGAGCGCGGCGCCCTCCAGCAGGTCGGGACCGGAGAGGGCGACCCCTTCCAGTCGTACTTCTCCGGCAACACCATCCAGATCTGCCCGGTCGGCGCGCTCACCTCCGCCGCGTACCGCTTCCGCTCCCGCCCCTTCGACCTGGTCTCCTCGCCGTCGGTGTGCGAGCACTGCGCGGGCGGCTGCGCGACCCGTACGGACCACCGGCGCGGCAAGGTGCTGCGGCGGCTGGCTGCCGACGACCCCGAGGTCAACGAGGAGTGGATCTGCGACAAGGGGCGGTTCGCCTTCCGGTACGCGCAGCAGCGCGACCGGCTGGAGCATCCCCTGGTGCGCAACCCGGAGTCCGGCGAACTGGAGCCGGCGAGCTGGCCCGCGGCCCTGGAGGCGGCGGCCCGCGGACTGGCCGCGGCCAAGGGGCGTACCGGCGTCCTGACCGGCGGCCGGCTGACCGTCGAGGACGCCTACGCCTACGCCAAGTTCGCCCGGATCGCGCTGGGCACCAACGACATCGATTTCCGGGCCCGGGTGCACAGCGCAGAGGAGGCCGACTTCCTGGCGTCCCGGGTCGCCGGCCGCGGCCGTGATCTTGGGGGCACCTCCCGGACGGAGTCTGGGGGAGGCCAGGGAGTCACGTACACCGCGCTGGAGAAGGCACCGGCCGTCCTGCTGGCCGGTATCGAGGCCGAGGAGGAGGCCCCGGGCGTCTTCCTGCGGCTGCGCAAGGCGCACCGCAGGAGCGGACAGCGCACCTACGGGCTGGCCGGTTACGCCTCGCGCGGGCTGATCAAGGCCGGTGGCACGCTGCTGCCGTCCGCGCCCGGTACCGAGACCGAATGGCTGGACGCGCTCGCGGGCGGTGTCGGCCTGGAGGGCGAGGGCCGTTCCGCGGCCGAGGCGCTGCGGGCCGACGGTTCGGTGATCGTCGTCGGTGAGCGGCTGGCGGCGGTGCCCGGCGCGCTGACCGCCGCGATCCGCCTGGCGTCGGCCACCGGGGCCCGTCTGGTGTGGATCCCCCGTCGGGCGGGCGAGCGCGGCGCCGTCGAGGCGGGCGCCCTGCCCGGTCTGCTGCCGGGCGGCCGGCCGGCCACCGATCCGCGGGCCCGCGACGAGGTCGCCGCCGCCTGGGGCGTGGCCGCACTGCCGCACCGGCACGGCCGGGACACCGGCCAGATCATCGAGGCCGCGGCGACCGGCGAACTCAGTGCGCTCCTCGTGGCGGGCGTCGAGGTCGCGGACCTGCCGGACCCGGCCCGCGCGCTGGCAGCGCTGGACGAGGTCGGCTTCCTGGTCAGCCTGGAGCTGCGGCCCTCGCAGGTCACCGACCGGGCGGATGTGGTCTTCCCGGTGGCGGCCGTGGTGGAGAAGCCCGGCACCTTCCTCAACTGGGAAGGCAGGGCGCGGCTGTTCGAGGCCGCACTCAAACCGGACCAGATGACCCACCGCCATCTGCTGCCGGACTCCCGGGTGCTGCACATGCTCGCCGACGCCCTCGACGTCCATCTGGCGCTGCCGGACATCCGGGCCGTACGCCGTGAACTGGACCGGCTCGGCGGCTGGGACGGCCCGTACGCGGGCGAGCCCGTGGAGACCGGGCGTCCGCTGCCCCGCCCCGACAGCGGGGAGGCCGTCCTCGCCGGTCACCGGCTCCTGCTGGACCAGGGGCGGCTCCAGGAAGGCGACAAGGCGCTGGCCGGTACCCGGCACGCCGCGGTCGCCCGGCTGTCGGAGATCACCGCGCAGGAGACCGGGGTCAAGGACGGGGATCTGCTGGCCGTCACCGGGCCGGCCGGCTCGGTCCGGCTGCCGCTCCAGGTCACGCCGATGCCCGACCGGGTGGTGTGGCTGCCGCTCAACTCCACGGGCGGTGGCGTCGCCGCCGATACCGGGGCCCGCCCCGGTGACCTGGTGAAGATCTCCGCCGCCCCGGGCACGCCGGAGCCGGCCGAGGAGGTGGAGGCATGATGCAGCAGCTCGATCAACTCGCTGCCGCCGGCAGCGTGCTGGCCCAGGAAGACCTGTCGATGTTCGGCCGCGACCCGTGGTGGCTGGTCGTCATCAAGGCGGTCTTCTGCTTCGCGTTCCTGATGCTGACGGTGCTGTTCTCGATCGTCTGGGAACGCAAGGTCGTCGCCTGGATGCAGCTGCGCATCGGCCCCAACCGGCACGGGCCCTGGGGGATGCTGCAGTCCCTCGCCGACGGCATCAAGCTGATGCTGAAGGAGGACCTGGTCGTCAAGCGGGCCGACAAGGTGGTCTACCTCCTGGCGCCGGTCGTGGCGGCCATCCCGGCCTTCATGGCGATCGCGGTGATCCCCTTCGGGCCCGCGGGCAACGAGATCTCGATCTTCGGTGTCCGCACCCCGATGCAGCTGACGGACCTGCCGATCGGCGTCCTCTACATCCTGGCCACGGCCTCGGTCGGCATCTACGGCATCGTGCTGGCGGGCTGGTCCTCCGGCTCGACCTATCCGCTGCTCGGCGGACTGCGCTCGTGCGCGCAGATGATCTCGTACGAGATCGCGATGGGGATGTCGTTCGCGGCGGTGTTCCTCTACTCCGGGTCGATGTCGACGTCGACCATCGTGGAGTCGCAGCAGAACAGGTGGTACATCCTGCTGCTGCCGGTGTCCTTCATCATCTACATCGTCGCGATGGTGGGCGAGACCAACCGCGCGCCGTTCGACATGCCGGAGTCCGAGGGCGACCTCGTCGGCGGCTTCAACACCGAGTACTCGTCCATCAAGTTCGCGATGTTCATGCTCGCCGAGTACATCAACATGGTGACCGTCTCGGCCGTCGCGATCACGCTCTTCCTGGGCGGCTGGAAAGCCCCCTGGCCGATCTCCACGTTCTGGGAAGGCGCCAACCACGGCTGGTGGCCGCTGCTCTGGTTCACGATCAAGGTGCAGCTGCTGCTGTTCTTCTTCATCTGGCTGCGCGGCACCCTTCCCCGGGTGCGCTACGACCAGTTCATGAAGCTGGGCTGGAAGGTCCTCATCCCGGTCTCGCTGGTCTGGCTGATGCTGGTCGCCTCCGTCCGGGCGCTGAAGAACGAGGGCTACAACTTCTCCCAGATCGTGCTGTACGTGGCCGGCAGCGCCGTCGCGCTGCTGCTGATCTCCCTCGTCGTGGACTTCTTCCGGCGTGGTGAGAAGGAGGAGGAGACGGACGGCGACGGTGCCTTCGACCCGATGGCGGGCGGATTCCCCGTACCGCCGCTGCCCGGACAGACCGTGCCGCCCGTGCCGCGCCGCAGGCCGCGACGGGAGCGGGAGCTGATTGTCAGTGGCGGGGCGGACACTGTCAGTGACGGAATCGGAAACGACGGAAAGGGGGGCGACGGTGCCTGAGTTCCAGAACCCCGTGGCCGGCTTCGGCGTGACCTTCAAGGCCATGTTCAAGAAGCGGCTGACCGAGCAGTATCCGGAGGAGAAGAAGCCGACGGCGCCGCGTTTCCACGGCCGGCACCAGCTCAACCGCCATCCGGACGGGCTGGAGAAGTGCATCGGCTGCGAGCTGTGCGCCTGGGCCTGCCCGGCGGACGCGATCTATGTCGAGGGCGCGGACAACACCGATGAGGAGCGCTACTCCCCGGGTGAGCGCTACGGCCGCGTCTACCAGATCAACTATCTGCGCTGCATCCTGTGCGGTCTGTGCGTGGAGGCCTGCCCGACCCGCGCGCTGACCATGACCAATGAGTACGAACTCGCCGACCGGTCCCGCGAATCGCTCATCTACACCAAGGAAGAGCTGCTCGCGGGCCTGGAGGAGACCATGGTCGATTCCCCGCATGCGATCTACCCCGGCATGACGGAGAAGGACTACTACCAGGGTCTGGTGACCGAGGCCGCGCCGGGGACCGTCCGTCAGGCCGCGACCTCCAAGGGCGAGAAGGCCGACGACGGCCCGCAGGAGAAGGAGGCGAACGCATGACCGGCCTCGCCGCCGCGGCCTCCATGACCTCCACGGGGGAGGCCGTGCAGTTCTGGATGCTGGGCAGCGTCGCCGTCATCGGCGCGCTGTGCACGATCCTGATGAAGCGCGCCGTGCACAGCGCCCTCTCGCTCGCCGGGACCATGATCGTCCTTGCGGTCTTCTACCTGGCCAACGGCGCGTACTTCCTCGGCGTCGTCCAGATCGTCGTCTACACGGGCGCGATCATGATGCTGTTCCTGTTCGTCGTCATGCTGGTCGGTGTCACCGCCGCGGACTCCCTCAAGGAGACCCTCAAGGGCCAGCGCTGGCTCGCCGCCGGGGTGGGCCTCGGCTTCGGCATCCTGCTGATCGCCGGTATCGGCAACGCCTCGCTCAAGGAGTTCAACGGCCTGGGCGAGGCCAACGCCGGCGGCAATGTGCAGGGCCTGGCGGCGCTCATCTTCACCAAGTACGTCTTCGCCTTCGAAGCCACCGGCGCACTGCTGATCACGGCGGCCGTCGGCGCGATGGTGCTCACCCACCGGGAGCGCACGGAGCGCGCCAAGACGCAGCGTGAGCAGTCCGAGGCCCGGATCCGCGAGGGCAAGCAGGTACCGCCGCTGCCCGCCCCCGGTGTCTACGCCCGGCACAACGCCGTCGACATTCCGGGTCTGCTGCCCGACGGCACCGTCTCCCAGCTCAGCGTCAATCCGACGCTGCGGGAACGGGGCCAGATCCGCGATGTCTCCGGTGCCTCACTCGCCGAGCTGAAGGCACTGGAGCGGCGCTCCGAGGACTGGCTGGGCCGGGGCTCCGAGGACGAGCCCGGCCCGCCGTCGTCCGGTGGCGCGACACCGAAGGAGCACAAGGAGGGGGCCAAGAAATGAACCCGGTCTACTACCTCTATCTCGCCGCCCTGTTGTTCACCATCGGCGCGGCCGGAGTGCTGATCAGGCGGAACGCCATCGTGGTGTTCATGTGCATCGAGCTGATGCTCAACGCCTGCAATCTCGCCTTCGTCACCTTCTCGCGGATGCACGGGAATCTGGACGGCCAGATCATCGCCTTCTTCACGATGGTCGTCGCCGCGGCCGAGGTCGTGGTCGGTCTGGCCATCATCGTGTCGATCTTCCGCACCCGTCATACGGCCTCGGTCGACGACGCCAGCCTGATGAAGCTGTAAGGGGTCGCACAAAGTGGAGAACTTGATCGCGCTGCTTGTCGCGGCACCGCTGGTCGGTGCGGCCCTGCTGCTGTGCGGCGGCACCCGACTCGACCGCACCGGCCACTTGATCGGCACGCTGTTCTCGGTGGCGTCGTTCGCCCTCGGGGTGGTGCTCTTCGCCGACATGCTCGGCAGGGGCGCCGAGGACCGTGCCCTGCATCAGCACCTGTTCAGCTGGATCCCGGTGGGCGGCTTCCAGGCCGACATCGCCTTCCAGCTCGACCAGCTGTCCATGACGTTCGTCCTGCTGATCACCGGTGTCGGCTCGCTGATCCACATCTATTCGATCGGCTATATGGAGCACGACGAGCGGCGCCGCCGCTTCTTCGGCTACCTCAATCTCTTCCTCGCGGCGATGCTGCTGCTCGTCCTCGCCGACAACTACCTCCTGCTGTACGTCGGCTGGGAGGGCGTCGGCCTCGCCTCGTACCTGCTCATCGGGTTCTGGCAGCACAAGCCGAGCGCGGCCACCGCTGCCAAGAAGGCGTTCCTCGTCAACCGTGTCGGCGACATGGGCCTGTCCATCGCCATCATGCTGATGTTCACGACGTTCGGGACCTTCGCCTTCGGCCCGGTGCTCGCCGCGACCGGTGACACCTCCGAGGGCAAGCTGACCGCCCTCGGGCTGATGCTGCTGCTGGCCGCCTGCGGTAAGTCGGCGCAGGTGCCGCTGCAGTCCTGGCTCGGCGACGCGATGGAGGGCCCGACCCCGGTCTCGGCCCTGATCCACGCCGCCACGATGGTCACCGCAGGGGTGTATCTGATCACCCGCTCCGGGCCGATCTTCAATGAGGCCCCGACCGCCCAGCTGGCGGTCGTCGTGGTCGGTGCGGTCACCCTCCTCTTCGGTGCGATCGTCGGTTGCGCCAAGGACGACATCAAGAAGGCGCTGGCCGGTTCGACGATGTCGCAGATCGGCTACATGATCCTGGCCGCCGGCCTCGGCCCGATCGGCTACGCCTTCGCGATCATGCACCTGGTCACCCACGGCTTCTTCAAGGCGGGCCTCTTCCTCGGCGCCGGTTCCGTGATGCACGGGATGAACGACGAGGTGGACATGCGCCGTTACGGCGGCCTGCGGAAGTACATGCCGGTCACCTTCATCACCTTCGGCCTCGGCTATCTGGCGATCATCGGCTTCCCCGGTCTGTCCGGCTTCTTCTCCAAGGACAAGATCATCGAGGCGGCGTTCGCCCGGGGCGGCACCGAGGGCTGGATCCTCGGCGGCGCGGCCCTGCTGGGCGCCGCGATCACCGCCTTCTACATGACGCGGGTGATGCTGATGACGTTCTTCGGCGAGAAGCGCTGGGACCCCAGCGAGGTGCATCCGCACGAGTCACCGAAGGTCATGACGGTCCCGATGATCGTGCTGGCCGTCGGATCGGTCTTCGCGGGCGGGCTGTTCAGCGTCAACGAGGCCTTTGTGAAGTGGCTGGAGCCGGTCACCTCGTTCGCGCACGGCCACTCCCCGCTCAGCGCCACCACGGTCACCGCCTCGACGATCGTGGTGCTGCTCATCGGGGTCGGCATGGCCTGGGCGATGTACGGCCGCAAGCCCGTCCCGGCGCTCGCCCCACGCGGCTCGCTGCTGACCCGGGCCGCCCGCCGCGATCTGCTCCAGGACGACTTCAACCACATCGTCTTCGTGCGCGGCGGCGAAGAGCTCACCGGCACCCTCGTCCGGGTCGACCGCTCCCTCGTGGACGGTGCGGTCAATGGCACGGCGGCGTCGATGGGCGGACTGTCCGGCCTGCTGCGCCGGTTGCAGACCGGATTCGTCCGTTCGTACGCGGTCCAGATGCTGGGCGGGGCCGCCGTTCTCGTCGCCGCGACCCTGCTGATGAGGGGTGTCTGAGCCATGTCGTTTCCCCTGCTGACGGCGGTGGCCGTGGTGCCGGCGGTCGGTGCGATCGCCACCGCCGCGCTGCCCGCCGCCAAGCGCACCGCGGCCAAATGGCTCGCGCTGTTCTTCTCGCTGGCCACCTTCGCGCTGGCCCTGGTCGTCGCGTTCCGCTTCGACCCCGGTGCGAAGGGCCCCTTCCAGCTCACCGAGTCGCATGCCTGGATCAGTGACTTCGGTGTGCGCTACGAACTCGGCGTGGACGGCATCGCGGTCGCCCTGATCGCGCTGACCACCCTGCTGATCCCCTTCATCATCCTGGCGGGCTGGCATGACGCCGACCCCCTGGAAGAGGCCACGCCCAACCGGCGCTGGCGGCCCACCCAGGGCTTCTTCGCGCTGATCCTGGCGGTCGAGGCGATGGTGGTCATCTCCTTCGAGGCCACCGATGTCTTCCTCTTCTACATCTTCTTCGAAGCCATGCTGATCCCGATGTACTTCCTCATCGGCGGCTTCGGGGACCGGGCGGGCGGGGACGGTGAGGAGCGGTCCGCGAACCGGCGGTCGTACGCCGCGGTGAAGTTCCTGCTCTACAACCTCGCCGGCGGACTGATCATGCTGGCCGCGGTGATCGGGCTGTACGCCGTCACCGCCGACCAGCTCGGCACCGGCACCTTCTCGCTGCAGCAGATCGTCGAGGCACGGGCGGCCGGCAAGCTGGACATCGCCACCGGCACCGAGCGGCTGCTCTTCCTCGGCTTCTTCTTCGCGTTCGCGGTGAAGGCGCCGCTGTGGCCGCTGCACACCTGGCTGCCGGGCGCCATGGGCGAGTCCACCGCGCCGGTCGCGGTGCTGATCACCGCGGTGGTCGACAAGGTCGGCACGTTCGCGATGCTCCGCTTCTGCCTCCAGCTCTTCCCGGAGGCCAGCAGCTGGGCGACGCCCGCCATCCTGGTGCTCGCGCTGATCAGTGTGCTCTACGGCGCGCTGCTGGCGGTCGCCCAGCGGGACATCAAGCGGCTGATCGCCTATGCCTCGATCTCCCACTTCGGCTTCATCATCCTGGGCATCTTCGCGATGACGACCCAGGGCCAGAGCGGCGCGACGCTCTACATGGTCAACCACGGCATCTCGACTGCCGCGCTGATGCTGGTGGCCGGCTTCCTGATCAGCCGCCGCGGCTCGCGGCTGATCGCGGACTACGGCGGTGTCCAGAAGGTCGCCCCGGTCCTCGCCGGCACGTTCCTCATCGGCGGCCTCGCCACCCTGTCGCTGCCCGGCCTGGCACCGTTCATCAGCGAATTCCTGGTCCTGGTCGGCACGTTCAGCCGCTATCCGGTGATCGGCATCATCGCCACCCTGGGCATCGTCCTCGCCGCGCTGTACGTCCTCGTGCTCTACCAGCGGACGATGACCGGGCCGGTGAAGGCCGAGGTGAAGAGCATGCCCGATCTCCGGGTGCGGGAGCTGGTGGTGGTGGCGCCGCTGATCGCGCTGCTGCTCTTCCTCGGTGTGTATCCGAAGCCGCTCACCGACCTCGTCGATCCGGCGGTCGGCCACACCCTGTCCGTCGTGGACAAGAAGGACCCCAAGCCCGCTGTGAAGGTGGACGCCGTGCCCGGCCAGGGCCGGCCCGGCCATGCCGTGCATGATCAAGACGTGGAGGCCGCGAAGTGAGTTCCGTGGCAAGTGTCCACAGCCTGTGGACAGTGGCGGCCGGCGCACCGGGCAAGATCCCGGCGCCGCACATCGAGTACGCCCAGCTGTCGCCGACGCTGATCGTTCTGGGCGCGGCCGTGATCGGCATCGTCATCGAGGCGTTCGTACCGCGCCGGCACCGCTACTCCTCCCAGCTGCTGCTGGCCCTGGTGGCGCTGGCGGCCGCGTTCGCCGCGGTGATCGGTCTGGCGGCCGGCGGCTTCGGCTCGGCCAAGGCGCATATCGCCGCCATGGGCGCCCTCGCCGTCGACGGGCCCGCACTGTTCCTGCAGGGCACGATCCTGCTGGTGTCCCTGGTCGCCGTCTTCACCTTCGCCGAGCGCCGGCTCGACCCGGCGGCGCACGGCAACCACGTGGACTCCTTCGCCGCGCAGCCCGCGGCCGTCCCCGGCGGCGCCGCCGAACAGGCCGCGGTCAAGGCCGGGTTCACCACCACCGAGGTCTTCCCGATCGCGCTCTTCGCGGTCGGCGGCATGCTGGTCTTCCCGGCGGCCAATGACCTGCTGACCCTCTTCATCGCGCTGGAGGTCTTCTCCCTCCCGCTGTACATCCTGTGTGCGCTGGCCCGCCGCCAGCGGCTGCTGTCGCAGGAGGCCGCGGTGAAGTACTTCCTCCTCGGCGCCTTCTCGTCCGCCTTCCTGCTGTTCGGCGTGGCCCTGCTGTACGGCTACGCGGGCACGGTCACCTACGCCGGGATCGCCGAGGTGATCTCGGACGGTGCCAAGCAGATCGATCCGGCGCTGGCCGGCGCCATGGGCAGTGACGCCCTGCTGCTGATCGGTGCGGCGCTGGTGCTGATGGGGCTGCTGTTCAAGGTCGGCGCGGTCCCGTTCCACATGTGGACCCCGGACGTCTACCAAGGCGCCCCGACCCCGGTCACCGGCTTCATGGCGGCCGCCACCAAGGTCGCGGCGTTCGGTGCGCTGCTGCGCCTGCTGTATGTCGTCCTGCCGGGGATGCGCTGGGACTGGCAGCCGGTGATGTGGGGCGTCGCGATCATCACGATGCTGGGCGGGGCGATCGTCGCCATCACCCAGACCGACATCAAGCGGCTGCTGGCCTACTCCTCCATCGCACACGCCGGTTTCATCCTCGCCGGTGTCATCGCCACCAGCGAGGAGGGCATCTCCTCGGTGCTCTTCTACCTCGGCGCCTACTCCTTCGTGACCCTCGGCGCCTTCGCCGTCGTCACCCTGGTGCGGGACGCCGGCGGCGAGGCCACCCAGCTGTCCAAGTGGGCGGGGCTCGGCCGGCGTTCGCCGCTGGTGGCCGCGGTCTTCGCGGTCTTCCTGCTCGCCTTCGCGGGCATCCCGCTGACCTCCGGGTTCGCCGGGAAGTTCGCGGTCTTCAAGGCGGCGGCGCAGAGCGGCGCGGGCTGGCTGGTGGTGGTCGGTGTGCTCTCGTCGGCCATCGCCGCGTTCTTCTACATCCGCGTCATCGTGCTGATGTTCTTCAACGAGCCCAAGGCGGACGGCCCGACCGTCGCGGTGCCCAGCCCGCTGACGACCACGGCCATCGCCATCGGCGTCGCGGTCACCCTGGTGCTCGGTCTGGCGCCGCAGTACTTCCTCGATCTGGCCGGCCAGGCCGGGGTCTTCGTGCGCTGAGCACGGGCCGCGCGGTACGGCAACGGCCGCTGCCCGGAGCCCTCGGGGGGTTCCGGGCGGCGGCCGTGTGCCGGGCGGGCGGTCAGCTCTTGGGCATCCCGCTCGGCATCTCGGGCATGTCGGGGATCTTCACGCTGCCGTCGCTCGACTTCGTGTACTTCTCGGTGGGGCCGTTCTTCCAGTCGACGGTCAGGGTCTTGCCGTCCGCGCCGGGCTTGAGGGTGCCCATGGTGCGGGTGGTGTCCCCGTCGGTGCACTTGACGGCGGCCATGGTCATCCCGGCCATCTCCTGGACCTTGCCCAGACAGGCGGACTTGTGCCCGTTGCTGAACGCGACGGTGCCCTTGGTGATCACCAGGATCAGCTGGTTGCTCTTCGGGCCGCTCTTCCAGGCGCCCTCGACCGCGGCGGGGCTCGCGGGCTTGTCGGCGCCTCCCGGAGTCGACGGCGCGGCGTCCGGCGACTTGCTCGGCTTGCTGTCGTTGCCGGTCTCGTTGCCGCCGCTGCTTCCGCAACCGCTGAGCAGCATCGCGGCGATGGCTGCCGCCCCGGCGATCTGCGCTGCCTTGCGCACGTACGTCTCCTCCGTTGTGGGTCAGGAGACGTGAGGCTAGCAGCGGCTGTGGGCGGCGGCCTGTGCCGTCGCCCGGATTGCGGCAGCGCCGGTACGGAGTTGGTGTGCGGCTGTGACGTAGGAGCGCCCTTGAGGCGACAAGACGGGGTATCCCGGGCGGACCGGACCGGGCCGGGCCGGTTCAGGAGGAGGCCGCATTCGACCCCGCCTCCTTGTCCTGGCGGACCGCGCGCTGCACCGCATATGTCATCCAGAACTCCCGCGCGAACCGCTTCATCTCGCGGCGCACGGGGCGGTAGCCGCGGCTGAGCAGAAGCCGGCGGTCCAGGTCGGTCGCCGAGGCCAGCGCGGCCATCAGCCGGCCCCGCCGGTCCGGGAACCCGGCGTCGAGCGCCGCGGCGAAGCGCTCCCGGACCGGGCCGACGAGATCCACCGCCCCGGCCGGGAAGCGCTCGTACGGGAACAGACCCAGGGCGCGCCGGGTCTCCCGGCGCAGTGCGCGGCGCTGCTCCAGCCGGCGCACACACAGCTCCTGGACCGGCCGCCCGGCCCGGCGCACCCAGCGCTCCGCCTTGATGCCCCGGCCCCGCTTGTCCGGGCCGGGCAGCGCCGCCAGCGCGCCGCCCAGCACCGGATCACCCAGCGGCAGGGGATTGCTCACCGTGATCCGGTCGCCGCCCCCGACGGTGATCCGCCCGGCCTCCTCCAGATCGGCGAGCGCCGCGCCGGCCAGTCCGTACCGCAGGTAGCTGGCGTGGTTCAGGAACCGGCCGCGTTCCGGTTCGAGGGCGAGCAGCAGCAGCTCCTCCGGGAGGGTGAGCGGTGTGCCGGTCATCCCGCGGGCAGGATGCGGCCGGTGACCTCGCCCAGGCCGATCCGGGCGCCCCCGGGGCCGGGCGACCAGGCGGTGAGGGTGACCTCGTCGCCGTCCTGGAGGTAGGGGCCCTTGCCCTGGGTGAGTTCCAGCAGGCAGCCGAGCTGGTCGGGGTCGGGCCCGGAGACGGTGCCGGAGGCGAACAGATCGCCGGTGCGCAGCGAGGCGCCGTTGACGGTCATATGGGCGAGCTGCTGGGCGGCCGTCCAGTACATGGCGGAGAACGGCGGCCGGGAGACCGTCTCGCCGTTGATGCGCACCTCGATACGGATGTCGATACCGCCCGGTTCCGCGCCCGCGTCGTCGAGGTAGGGCAGCAGTGGGAAGTCCCGGGCGGGCGGCGGTGTACGGGCCTCGTCGAGGGCGTCGAGCGGGGTGATCCAGGCGGAGACGGAGGTGGCGAAGGACTTGCCGAGGAAGGGGCCGAGCGGCACGTACTCCCAGGCCTGGATGTCGCGCGCCGACCAGTCGTTGAGGAGGCAGACGCCGAAGACATGGTCGCGGAAGGCGCCCAGGGCGACGGGCTCGTGGAGCGTGGAGGGCGCACCGACGACAAAGCCGACCTCGGCCTCGATGTCGAGGCGGACGGACGGGCCGAAGGAGGGCGCCTCGTCCGCGGGGGCCTTGCGCTGGCCGTGCGGCCGTACGACCGGGGTGCCGGTGACGACCACGGTGCCCGCCCGGCCGTGGTAACCGATCGGCAGATGCTTCCAGTTGGGGGTCAGCGCCGCGTCGTTCGGGCGGAAGATCCGGCCGACGTTGGTGGCGTGGTGCTCGCTGGCGTAGAAGTCGACGTAGTCGGCGACCTCGAAGGGGAGGTGCAGCGTGACCCCGTCCAGCGGGTGGAACAGCGGCGCCACCTCGTCGTGGTGCGCGGGGTCGGTCACGGCGGCGTGGACGGCCGCGCGGATCTGCTGCCAGACGGGGCGGCCGGCGGCCAGCAGCGGGTTGAGGGTCGGCGCCGCGAGCAGTTCGGCGTGCGGATGGATGGCGGCGGGCAGCGCGCTGGGCAGGGCGCTCAGATCGAGGACCTGGTTGCCGTAGCGGACGCCGAGGCGGCGCCGGTCGGGCGCGTCGGCGGTGCTGAAGACGCCGTAGGGGAGGTTGTGCGGGCCGAAGGGATCGCCTTCCGCCAGGTCGAACGGGCTCTGCTCGGGCATGGACAGCTCCTCGCGTGCGTCGTCGCCGGTGGGCGGCCGGGGCCTGGTGGCCCGCGGGCCGTGGGGCCGTCGATCAGAGTACGGCCGGGCGGTGATCAGCGGGGCGGTCCCGGGGCGTGATGGCGTGGATGCGTACGCAGAGGGTGGGCGGGGGCGCGGTGTGCTGCGCCCCACGCATCGGTCATGTCCGGAAAAGCCTTGCCGCACTGCGCAATTCAGGCCTAACTTCCTTCCCTGGCCGACGCGGCCGGACTGCCGTTCTTCACATGGGGGAGGGACCGAAGTGAGCACTCCGGTAGCGGTCATCGGAGCCGGTCCGTACGGCCTGTCGGCGGCCGCGCATCTACGGGCGTACGGCCTGCCGGTGCGCGTCTTCGGGCAGCCGATGGTGAGCTGGCGCACCCGGATGCCCGCGGGCATGCTGCTCACCTCGCCGCCCGCGGCCTCCAGCATCGGCGTCCCCCGGCCCGGCCACACCCTCGGCGACTTCTGCGCGGCGACGGGGGAGGGGTCCTACGTCTCGGACCGGGACCTGCTCCCCGTGGAGACCTTCGTGCGGTACGGGCAGTGGGTGCAGCAGCGGCTGGTCCCCGGTCTGGAGCAGGTCCGGGTGGTCTCGGTCGACCGGCGGGCCGACGGCTTCGAGCTGAAGCTGGACAGCGGTGAGCAGCTCGGCGCGCGGGCGGTGGTCGTCGCCACCGGCCTGACCGGACTGGCGCAGCTGCCGCCGGAACTGGCCGCCGCGATCCCGGACGGCCCGTCCGCCACCGGGCCGGTCTCGCACAGTTCGCAGCACCACGATCTGTCCGCGCTGGCCGGGCGGGACGTGGTGGTGATCGGCGCCGGGCAGTCGGCGCTGGAGAGCGCGGTGCTGCTCACCGAGGCGGGCGCGGCGGCCGTACGGGTGGTGGCGCGCGGCCCCGCCGCGGTGGGCTTCGGCCCGCCGCCGGACCGCCGGCCGCGGCTGCGCCCGCCGTCGCCGTCCGGCACCGCCTGGCCGCTGTACGCGCTGACCCGGCACGCCGGTGCCTTCCGCCGGCTGCCGGTGCCCGCCCGGCGCTATCTGGCGCGCCGGGTGCCCGTCCCGCTGGGGGCGTGGTGGCTGCGGGACCGCTTCACCGACCGGGTGCGGGTGACGCAGGGGCGGCGGATCGTACGGGCCACGGTTCGCGACGGCCGTCCCGTGCTGGCGCTACGCGGCGCCGACGGGCAGGGCGGGGAGGTCGTCGCCGACCATGTGCTGGCCGCGACCGGCTACCGGATGGATCTGGCGGCGCTGGACTTCCTGGGGCAGGGGCTGCGCACCGGGGTCGTGGCGCGGGCCGGCGGTCCGCTGCTGGATGCCGGCTTCGGCTCGTCCGTACCGGGGCTGTACTTCACGGGGCTGCTGGCGGCCGCCTCGTTCGGGCCGGTGATGCGCTTCGTGTGCGGCACGGAGTTCGCCTCGCCGCGGCTGGCACGGGCGGTGGCGCGGGCGTACGGGTGAGGCGGGGGCGGCCGCGCGGGCCGGTGCCGGGGTCACCTCGCGTCCGGGCCTCCTCCGGTACCCCGTATTCCGGGCGTCCTCCGGTGCCCCGTATGCCGGAGGGCGGCCTCGCCCGGTCATGACGGCAGGCGGTGCGGCGGATGCGGAAGTCGTCCTGGTCCGTGGTGTTTTCGCGACGGGTGGTGACCGGTACGTCCCCTTGGAGGCGGGGCCGTGACGGGGTGGGGTTTTCCGGCCATGCCCGGTCCGCGGGGGCCTTGCCGGAGCGGAAGCGGAACGGGGATGCTTGCCGTTGCCGGTCCGCTTCTCCGCGTGCGCCGGTGCCGCTCTTCCGCGTCGCACCCGCGTCAACAGATCACCCGGAACTTCCCGGCCGGGGGGTCGCCGTGCTTCCCGGGCGGTTCGGGGGGCGGGCGCTCACGGTGATCGAACTGCGACCGGATACGCTGGCCAATGGTGGAGACAGCGACAGATCGACATTCAGTTTGATCGTCAGCAGACAGGAGTACCCCTCGTGACCGTCGTCGGGCCCTTCGGGCTGAGCGTGCGGGACCAGGCTCTTGAGGCCGATGTCCAGGCCGGGTTGGCGGCTGTCGAGGAGGGCCTGCTGGAGGCCACCAAGAGCGACGTGCCGTTCATCACCGAGTCCGCGCAGCATCTCGTGCGCGCGGGCGGCAAGCGGTTCCGGCCGTTGCTGGTGATGCTGGCCGCCCAATTCGGTGACCCCTACAGCCCGGGTGTGGTGCCCTCCGCCGTTGTCGTGGAGCTCACGCACCTGGCGACGCTGTACCACGACGACGTGATGGACGAGGCCGATGTGCGCCGCGGGGTGGCCAGCGCCAACGCCCGCTGGGGCAACTCCGTCGCGGTGCTGACCGGCGACTTCCTGTTCGCCCGCGCCTCGCACATCCTCGCCGACCTCGGCCCCGAGGCGGTCCGGATCCAGGCCGAGGCGTTCGAACGCCTGGTGACCGGCCAGATCCTGGAGACCGCGGGCCCGCGCGACGGCCGCGACCCCATCGACCACTACCTGGACGTGCTCGCGGGCAAGACCGGCTCGCTGGTCGCTGTCGCCTGCCGCTTCGGCGCGATGATGTCGGGCGCCGAGGAGTCGACGGTCAACATCCTCACCCAGTACGGCGAGCGGCTCGGTACGGCCTTCCAGCTGGCCGACGACGTCCTGGACATCGCCAGCGACTCGCACGAGTCGGGCAAGACGCCCGGTACGGATCTGCGTGAGGGCATCCCGACGCTGCCGGTGCTGCGGCTGCGGGCGCGGGCCGAAAGCGCCGCCGGCACCCCCGAGGACCGGGCGCTGTGCGAGCTGCTGGCCGGCGACCTCACCGACGACGCACGGCACGCCGAGGCGCTGGCCGGTCTGCGCGCCCACCCGGCGCTCGAAGAGGCCCGCCGCGACACCGTGCGCTATGCGCAGGAGGCCCGCGCGATGCTGGCCCCGCTGTCCTCATGCATGGCCAGGTCCGCCCTCGAAGGGCTCTGCGACGCGGTGGTGCACCGGGCGGGCTGAGGCCTCCCGCCGCGCCTGCCCCTAGGGTGTGTCCCCGCATCCCCCAGGGCGTGTCCCCGCGTCCCCTAGGGAATGCTCCGCCTTCTGTCGTACGGGCTCCGCCCTGAGGTGACCGGGCGTCATACCTCAGCAGTAGGACGAGTTGCTCCCGCGGGCTGACGTTTTCTGCCGCGCGATTTGGTGAGATGGAACCACCTGAGCGCGGCGGACAGGTCACCATGACCCCAGGGGGACACGTGGACAGCACAGCAGCCGCCGCACACGACGGAGGTAGGGCAGATGCCACGGAACGAACCGACCGAGGTCACCGACGGATGGGACGCGGAGCGCTCCACGAGGCGCCGTAAGGCGGTGCGGTATGGCGTGCCGGTCGTGGTGGCGGGGGTGGCGGCAGCCACGATGGTCCCGGCGTTCGCCGGCTCCGGTTCTCCGGACCTGCCGAAAATCTCGGCACAGAACCTGATAGCCAAGGTCGCCAAGTCGGATGTCCAGCAGCTCTCCGGCACGGTCCGGGTCACCACGGACCTCGGTCTGCCCGCCCTGCCGGGCGTCGGCGGCGGAGCGGGCGGCTTCGGCGGCGCCCCGGGCGGCGGCGAGAAGGGCGGGGACGGCGCCTCCGCAGCGCCCCAGAACAAGCTGATGGAGCTGGCGTCCGGTGCCCACACACTGCGCGTCGCGGCCGACGGCCCCGACAAGCAGCGGGTGTCGATCGTCGACAAGGCCGCCGAGTACAGCCTCGTCCACGACGGCAACGAGCTCTGGGCGTACGACAGCGGCAGCAACACCGCCGTGCACAGCACCGCGCCCCACAGCCGCTCCGGCAAGCAGCACCGGGCCCCCGAGGGCCTGCCCAAGGACCTGAAGGGCGCGACGCCGCAGGACCTCGCGAAGCAGGCCCTGAAGGCGGCCGGTGACACGACCTCGGTCACCGTCGACGGCACCGCCAAGGTCGCCGGACGGGACGCCTACCAGCTGCTGATCAAGCCCAAGCAGGCCGGCTCCACGGTCGGCTCGATCCGGGTCGCGGTGGACGCCGAGAACGGCACGCCGCTGAAGTTCACCCTGACTCCCAAGAGCGGTGGCGCGGCCGCCGTCGACATCGGCTACACCAACGTCGACTTCGCCAAGCCCGCCGCGAGCAACTTCGACTTCACCCCGCCCAAGGGCGCCAAGGTCGTCGAGGGCGACAAGGAGCGTGCGACGGCGCAGCGCGAGCACGGCAAGGACGCCCCGTCCCGCAAGGAGCTCGCCAAGGACATGGGCGGGCTGAACGTCATCGGCAAGGGCTGGACGTCCATCGCCACGATCAAGGGCGAGGGCGCCGGTCTGCCCTCCGGCAAGGACAAGGGCGAGGGCGCGGGCGGTGACGCCGCCAAGTTCCTGGACAGCATCGGCGACAAGGTCAACGGTTCGTTCGGCTCGGGCCGGTTCTTCAGCACCCGTCTGGTCAACGCCCTGATCACGGACAACGGCACGGTCTACGTCGGCGCCGTCGACAAGCAGAGCCTGATCAACGCGGCCAACGCCGCCAAGTAACGGGCCACCACAGCCTCGCGGGACCGCCGCGCCACCCCTTCGCGGGTGGCGCGGCGCAGCCCGTGAGCCTTCGTACGACGTTGGGGGACCGATGCCGGCACCACCCGCCCCGGGGCCCGACGGGGTGCGCCCGCCCGCCGACGGGCCCGGGGCCGGGCGTCCGCCGGTCGGGGACTGGGCGATCGAGACGCGGGGGCTGACCAAGGCCTACCGCGGCGGGCGGCTCGCCGTCGACTGCCTCGATCTGGCCGTACCGCGCGGCAGCATCTTCGGCTTCCTCGGCCCCAACGGCTGTGGCAAGACCACCACCATCCGCATGCTGATGGGCCTGATCGAGGCGACCGCCGGCCACGCCCGGGTGCTCGGGCAGCCGATGCCCGCCGCGGGCCGCCGGGTGCTGCCCGAGGTCGGCGCGCTCATCGAGGGCCCGGCCCTCTACGGCTTCCTCAGCGGGCGGGACAACCTCCGCCGGTTCGACGCCGCCGACCCGGCCGCCGACCCCCGTACCCGCGGCGCGCGGGTCGGCCGGGCACTGGAGCGGGTGGGCCTGGCCGCGGTGGCGGGCAAGAAGGCGCGTGCCTACTCCCTCGGTATGAAGCAGCGGCTCGGTCTGGCCGCTGCCCTGCTCCGGCCCCGTGAGCTGCTGGTGCTCGACGAGCCCACCAACGGCCTGGACCCCCAGGGCATGCGGGAGATCCGTGCCCTGGTCCGCGAGCTGGCGGCGGACGGCACGACCGTTTTCCTCTCCTCCCACCTCCTCGACGAGATCGAGCAGGTCTGCACCCATGCCGCGGTGATGGCCCGCGGCCGGCTGATCACCCAGGGCACGGTCGCCGACCTCTCCGCCACGGTCCTCGGCCCGCACGGCCACGGCCGGCTCACGGTCACCACACCCGACACCGCGGACGCGGCCCGCGTGCTGAAGGAGCTCGGGGTGAGCGGCGTGGAGATCACCGACGACCGGGTGACGGGCGAACTCCCGGCCCCGGACGCCCCCATGGGCGGGCCGGACGGCGGGGCGCCGCGGGAGCTCGCGGACCTCAACGCCGCGCTGGTGCACGCCGGGGTACGGGTCCGTGGCTTCGGCACCGAGCGCGCCTCGCTGGAGGATGTCTTCGTGTCACTGACCGGGGAGGGCTTCGATGTCGCAGGCTGAGGCGGTGCGGCGCACGCCCCGGCCGCTGTGGTCGCTGGGGCTGCTGGGCGGCGAGATCGCCATGACGTTCCGGCGCTGGCGCACCCTCGCACTGCTGGCGGTGCTCGCGGGCGTACCGGTCCTGGTCGGCATCGCTGTCAGGATCGAGACCGGCGACGGCGGGCCGGGCGGCAGCGGTGACGGCGGCGCGGGCGGCCCGGCGTTCCTCTCCCAGGTCACCCACAACGGCCTCTTCCTGGTCTTCACCTCGCTCGCGGTGACCCTGCCGTTCTTCCTGCCGATGTCCGTCGGCGTGATCGCGGGCGACTCCCTCGCCGGTGAGGCGCACGGCGGGACGCTGCGCTACCTCCTGGTCGCCCCTGCCGGCCGCACCCGTCTGTTGCTGGTCAAATACGCCACGACCCTGACGTTCTGCCTGGTGGGCACCCTGGTGGTGGCGCTCTCCGCACTGGCGACCGGGGCACTGCTCTTCCCCCTGGGCGAGGTCACCCTGCTCTCGGGCACCTCCGTGTCCTTCGGCGAGGGGCTGCTGCGGGCGCTGGCCATCGCGGTCGCGGTGGCGCTGTCCCTGACCGGGCTGGCTGCCATCGGCCTGTTCGTCTCGACGCTCACCACCAGCGGTATCGCGGCCATGGCGACCACGGTCGGCCTGCTGATCACCGTGCAGATCCTGGACACCATTCCGCAGCTGGACGCCCTCCAGCCGTATCTCTTCCCGCACTACTGGCTGTCCTTCGCGGATCTGCTCCGCGACCCCGTCTACTGGGACCAGCTGCAGAAGAACTTCGGCCTGCAGGCGCTGTACGCCCTGGTGTTCGGCTCGGCGGCCTGGGCGCGCTTCACCACTCGGGACATCACTGCGTGAGCCCGGGGGGCCGCGGCGGCACCGTCCGCTCCGCGGTGTGCGGTGCCGCCGCCGCTGCCCGGCCCGCTTCCGCGGACTGCGCCGCCTCGGCCGCGGCCGTCTCGCCCGCGTGTGCCGCGGCCCGCGCCAGCGCCGTCCGCGCCCGCCCCGCGGTCCGCAGCGCGTCCCAGGTCAGCAGCGCCAGGGCCAGCCACACCAGCGTGAACCCGGCCCAGCGCTCCGGCGGCATCGCCTCGTGGAAGACCGTGAGCCCCAGCACGAACTGGAAGGTCGGCGCCAGATACTGCAGCATCCCGATCGTCGTCAGCGGCAGCCGCACGGCCGAGGCGCCGAAGCAGATCAGCGGCACCGCCGTCGCGATACCGCAGGCCGACAGCAGCAGCGCCTGGCCCACCCCGCCGGTGGTGAAACTGGCCTCACCGCGCAGGCCGAGGAAGACCAGAAAGCCCAGCGCGGGCAGCAGCTGCAGGGCCGTCTCGGCGCTGAAGCCCTCGATCCCGTCGAGCTTGATGCCCTTCTTGACCAGCCCGTACGTCGCGAACGAGAAGGCCAGCGCGAGCGCGATCCAGGGCACCCGGCCGTAGGCGACGGCCATCACGATGACGGCGACGGTGCCGGTCCCCACCGCCGTCCACTGCAGCGGACGCAGCCGCTCGCGCAGCAGCAGAACGCCGAAGGCGATGCTGACCAGCGGATTGATGAAGTAGCCGAGCGACGCCTCCAGCACATGCCCGGAGTTGACCGCCCAGATGTAGAGGAACCAGTTCGCCGAGATGAACAGGGTGCAGAGGAGGACCATCCCGAGCCTTCGGGGCTGCCGCAGCAGCGGGCCGATCCAGGACCAGCGGCGGAGCACGGCGAGGAGGACGACGGCGACGGGCAGCGACCACACCATGCGGTGGGCCAGGATCTCGGACGGCGAGGCGTCCTCCAGCAGCCGCCAGTAGAGCGGCAGCAGGCCCCACATGGTGTAGGCGGCGAGGCCGTAGGCGAGTCCGGTGCGCTGGTCGCTTCGAGGCTGCAAGGGGCCCTCCTGGTGGTGCTGCGTCGCTCCGGGGAACGTAGCGCCGCCCGGACCGCCTGTCATGCCCGTCTTGAAATACGGTCATGACAGGCCGTACGGGCGTCGCTACGGGGCTGGGCTTCGGGCCGCGCTCCCAGGCCGCGGCCGCTTCAGGTGGGCAGCCCCTTCAGCCCCTTCAGCCCCTCCAGCCCCTTCAGCGCCTCCGCGATCGCCTCGGCGATCGGCGTGGTCGGACGGCCGATGAGCCGGGACAGCTCGCCGGGCGTCGCGGACAGCTCGCCGCGGGCGACCCCGGCGTCCGCGTCGGCGACCAGCTGCGCGCCCAGCGCCGGTACGCCCGCTTCGACAAGCAGCGCCACATACTGCTCCGGCGGCAGATCGCGGTACGGGATGCGCCGGCCGGTCTGCCGCGAGACCTCGGCCGCGTACTCGGCCATCGTCCAGGCGGTGTCGCCGCTCAGCTCGTACACCGTGTTCTCGTGGCCGCTGCCGGTGAGGACGACGGCGGCCGCCTCGGCGTAGTCCCGGCGCGCTGCGGTGGCCACCCGGCCCTCGCCCGCGCTGCCGACGACGGCGCCGGTCTTCAGGGTGGTGGCGAGCGCGCCCGTGTAGTTCTCGTGGTACCAGCCGTTGCGCAGCAGGCAGTACGGCACCCCGGACGCGAGCAGCGCCTGCTCGGTGGCGAGGTGTTCCTCGGCGATCGAGAACGTGGCCGTCGGCCCGCCCAGCACACTGGTGTACGCCAGCAGCCCGACGCCCGCCTCCCGCGCGGCGTCGATGACGGTGCGGTGCTGGGTGAGGCGCTGCCCCGCCTCGTTCCCGGAGATGAACAGCACCCGGTCACCGGCCGCGAAGGCACCCTGGAGGGTCTCGGGCCGGCTGTAGTCCGCGTGCTTGATCTCCACCCCGCGGGCCGCGAGGTCGGCGGCCCTGGCGCGGTCGCGGGCGAGGGCGACGATCTCGCCCGGTGCGGTGCGCCGGAGCAACTCCTCGATGACGAGTCGGCCGAGTGCCCCGGTGGCGCCGGTGACGACGAAGCTCATGAGTTACCCCCTGTGGGCGTCGCTGGCTGAGGACCCGACCGTACGCCTGCCATAAACGATCGTCTATGACGGGCGTACGGATAGCCGGTGCGGGATCGCCCTTCAGCATCGCCCGCCGACGCGGGACCGGCACGGCGCAGGGGGCGGGGCCCGCATGGCGCAGGAGAAGGGAGCTGCATGGCGCACGAGCCGGGACAGGCACGGCGGGCCGGAGAGGGGACCCGCAGGGCGCAGGAGGCGGGACCGGCACGGGGCAGAAGAGGGGACCCGTATGGCGCACCGGACGGGAAGTCTGTCGTGATCACGGCCTACGACGAACGGGTGCCTCCGGAAGCGCCGTAAGACGCTTCCGGAGGCACCCGCGGAACTGGCGAAGCCGGTCGGTCAGCCGACGACCGTCCAGGTGTCGTTGCCGGTCAGCAGCGCGGCGAGGTCGCCCTTGCCCTTCTGCTCGATGGCGGCGTCCAGCTGGTCGGACATCAGGGTGTCGTAGACCGGCCGGTCGACACTGCGCAGCACACCGATGGGGGTGTGGTGGAGGGTGTCGGCGTCGGCGAGCCGGGAGAGGGCGAAGGCCGTCGTGGGCGAGAGGCTGTGGGCGTCGTGCACCAGCACACCGCCCGTGCCCTCCTCCCGGACGTCGATGACCTTGAGGTCGCCGGTGGCCGGGTCGCGGACCACGCCCTTGGAGCCGAAGCCGTCGGGGGCCAGCGCGCCGAAGCGGATCGGCTGCCCGTGCTCCAGACGGATCACGGCCTCCTCGGCCTTCTCCTTGTCCTTGAGGACCTCGAAGGCGCCGTCGTTGAAGATGTTGCAGTTCTGGTAGATCTCCACCAGTGCCGTGCCGGGGTGGGCGGCGGCCTCGCGCAGCACCGAGGTGAGGTGCTTGCGGTCGGAGTCGACGGTGCGCGCCACGAAGGACGCCTCGGCGCCGAGCGCCAGCGAGACCGGGTTGAACGGCGCGTCCAGCGAGCCCATCGGCGTCGACTTGGTGATCTTGCCGACCTCGGAAGTGGGGCTGTACTGGCCCTTGGTCAGACCGTAGATCCGGTTGTTGAACAGCAGGATCTTGAGGTTGACGTTGCGCCGCAGGGCGTGGATGAGGTGGTTGCCGCCGATGGACAGCGCATCGCCGTCACCCGTGACGACCCATACGGACAGATCGCGCCGCGAGGAGGCCAGGCCGGTGGCGATGGCCGGGGCGCGGCCGTGGATGGAGTGCATCCCGTAGGTGTTCATGTAGTACGGGAAGCGGGAGGAGCAGCCGATGCCGGAGACGAAGACGATGTTTTCCTTCGCCAGGCCGAGCTCGGGCATGAAGCCCTGCACGGCGGCGAGGACGGCGTAGTCACCGCAGCCGGGGCACCAGCGCACTTCCTGATCGGACTTGAAGTCCTTCATGGACTGCTTGGCGTCGGCCTTGGGCACCAGGGAGAGCGCCTCGATCTGCGAGGAGCTCTCCGAGATCGTCTCAGTCATTGATGGCCTCCTTAAAGACCTCCGCGAGCTGCTCGGCCTTGAACGGCATTCCGCTGACCTGGGTGTGCGAGTGCGCGTCCACGAGGTACTTGGCGCGCAGCAGAGTGGCGAGCTGTCCGAGGTTCATCTCCGGCACGATCACCTTGTCGTAACGCGCCAGGACCTCGCCGAGATTCCGTGGGAAGGGGTTGAGATGGCGCAGATGGGCCTGCGCGATGCGTTCCCCCGCGCCCCGTACGCGCCGGACCGCCGCGGTGATCGGTCCGTATGTCGAACCCCAGCCCAGGGCGAGGGTCTTGGCGCCCTGGCCGCTCTCGTCGGCGGGGTCGTCGACCTTGAGGTCGGGAACCTCGACGCCGTCCACCTTCGCCTGGCGGGTGCGCACCATGAAGTCGTGGTTGGCGGGGTCGTAGGAGATGTTGCCGGTGCCGTCCTGCTTCTCGATGCCGCCGATGCGGTGCTCCAGGCCCGGCGTGCCCGGTACGGCCCAGGGGCGGGCCAGCGTCTGCCCGTCGCGCTTGTACGGCCAGAACACCTCGGTGCCGTCCGCCAGCTGGTGGTTGGTGCCGGAGGCGAACTGGACCCGCAGATCGGGGAGTTCATCGATGTCGGGGATCCGCCATGGCTCGGAGCCGTTGGCCAGATAGCCGTCGGAGAGCAGGAAGACGGGGGTGCGGTAGGTGAGTGCGATACGGGCCGCGTCCAGCGCCGCGTCGAAGCAGTCGGCGGGGGTCCTGGGCGCCACGATCGGCACCGGCGCCTCGCCGTTGCGTCCGTACATCGCCTGCAGCAGATCGGCCTGCTCGGTCTTCGTCGGCAGTCCGGTCGAGGGCCCGCCGCGCTGGATGTCCACGATCAGCAGCGGCAGTTCGAGACTGACCGCGAGACCGATGGTCTCCGACTTCAGCGCCACACCGGGGCCGGAGGTGGTGGTCACCGCCAGCGCGCCGCCGAAGGCCGCGCCCAGCGCCGCGCCGATACCGGCGATCTCGTCCTCCGCCTGGAACGTCCGCACACCGAAGTTCTTGTGCTTGGAGAGCTCGTGCAGGATGTCGGAGGCCGGAGTGATCGGGTACGAGCCCAGGTACAGCGGCAGATCCGCCTGCCGGCCCGCCGCGATCAGCCCGTAGGACAGCGCGAGGTTTCCGGAGATGTTGCGGTAGGTGCCGGTGGGGAAGTCCTTGGTCGCCGGGGCGACCTCGTACGAGACGGCGAAGTCCTCCGTCGTCTCACCGAAGTTCCAGCCCGCCCGGAACGCGGTGACGTTCGCCTCCGCGATCTCCGGCTTCTTGGCGAACTTCGCCCGCAGGAACTTCTCGGTGCCCTCGGTCGGCCGGTGGTACATCCACGACAGCAGCCCCAGCGCGAACATGTTCTTGCTGCGCTCGGCCTCCTTGCGGGAGAGACCGAACTCCTTGAGCGCCTCGATCGTCAGCGTGGTCAGCGGCACCGGATGGACGTTGTAGGCCTCCAGTGAGCCGTCCTCCAGCGGGCTGGTGGCATAGCCGACCTTCGCCATGGGGCGCTTGGTGAACTCATCGGTGTTGACGATGATGTCCGCGCCCCGCGGCACATCGGCGATGTTCGCCTTCAGGGCTGCGGGGTTCATCGCGACCAGCACATTCGGTGCGTCACCGGGCGTGAGGATGTCGTGGTCGGCGAAGTGCAGCTGGAAGCTGGAGACGCCCGGCAGGGTCCCGGCAGGGGCCCGGATCTCGGCGGGGAAGTTCGGCAGCGTCGACAGGTCGTTGCCGAACGACGCCGTCTCGGAGGTGAACCGGTCGCCGGTGAGCTGCATACCGTCACCGGAGTCTCCGGCGAACCGGATGATCACCCGGTCCAGACGTCGGACTTCTTTGCCTTCGCCGCCGTTACCGGAAGCGCGCTGTTCCCCGACAAGCGCTGCGTCGGTCTGCTCGGCTGGGCTACTGACCTGGCTGGTCACTGCTTCGGACCTCCCTCGAGGGGTGCGGCGTCCCCGCCGGAGGCAGGGCTCGGGACGTGTCGTACCGACCGGTTGTCCCATAACCATCGTACGTGGGTAAGGGTGGCCTTCCTTAGGCCGATCGCATGGTGGACGTCAACATGAGACACCGGTCTGGTGCGTTTTGTCATGAAATCACCGCCCCCGTGACCCCCTTATTCATGACGCTCCGGACTCCTCCATTGGTTCTACGCCCAAAGTCCTGGACCTGGGCGGAAAACACCTCGGACAGCCCATCTGACAGAGTGTCAGACGCTCAGGAGTTGAGGTAGGTGAGCACGGCAAGCACTCTTCGGTGATCCCCGTCACTCTGTGCCAGGCCCAGTTTCAGGAAGATATTGCTGACGTGCTTCTCGACCGCACCGTCACTGACCACCAGCTGCCGGGCGACCGCGGAGTTCGTCCGGCCCTCGGCCATCAGCCCCAGCACCTCCCGCTCCCGGGGTGTCAGGCGGTCCAGCACGTCCTGCTTACGGCTGCGGCCTAGCAGCTGTGCCACCACCTCCGGGTCCAGCGCGGTCCCGCCCCCGGCGACCCGGACCACCGCGTCGACGAACTCCCGCACCTCGGCCACCCGGTCCTTGAGCAGATAGCCGATGCCCCGGCTCGAACTGGCCAGCAGCTCCGTCGCGTACTGCTCCTCGACGTACTGTGACAGGACCAGAACGCCCAGGCCGGGGTGGTCGCGGCGCAGCCGGATCGCGGCCCGCACCCCTTCGTCGGTGTGCGTCGGCGGCATCCGTACGTCCGCCACCACCACATCCGGCAGCGTTCCCTCGTCCGCCAGCTCCCCGATCACCTTGATCAGCGCCTCGGCGTCCCCCACACCGGCCACGACCTCGTGCCCCCGGTCGGTGAGCAGCCTGGTCAGGCCCTCCCGGAGCAGCACCGAGTCCTCGGCGATGACCACCCGCACCTTGTCCTCCACGGCTCAGATCCCCCCATGCGCCATCCCGTCCCGTCCCTGCCGGACCCCAGCATCCCAGCATCCGGACGGAAACGAGGCGGGTGAGGGGGAGCAGGGGTGGAGACAGGGGGCCGAGAGCGCCGGGCGGGGAGGGGCGGGCGCGAGTGGGCGGGTCCCCCCCCGCGGGGTGCTGACCCGGGCGGCCCCCTCAGCGCCGCCCGGCGGTCATCCGCGCCACGGCAGTTCGGCGGTGATGCACGTCGGTCCGCCGATCGGGGAGTCCACTATCAGCAGGCCGTCGACGGCATCCAGCCGCTCGGCGAGGCCGGCCAGACCGGTGCCGCTACCGGTGTGCGCGCCGCCCTGGCCGTTGTCCGCGACCAGCACCATGAGCCGGTCCGCGGTGCGCCAGACGTCGAGCGTGGCGCTGGTGGCCCGGGCGTGCCGGGAGATGTTCTGCAGCAGCTCGGAGGCGGTGAAGTACGCGATGCCCTCGATCGCCGCGGCCGGCCGGTGGTCCAGATCCACGGTCACCGTCACCGGGACCGTGCACCGCGCGGACAGCGCCGACAGCGCGGGGCCGAGACCCCGGTCGGTGAGGATCGCCGGATGGATCCCGCGGGCCAGGTCACGCAGCTCCTGGAGCGCGATCTTCACCTCGCCGTGCGCCTCGTCCACCATCCTGGCCGCGGCCTCCGGGTCCTCCGCCAGCTTCTCCTTGGCCAGGCCCAGGTCCATGGCGAGCGCCACCAGCCGGGCCTGTGCGCCGTCGTGCAGATCGCGCTCGATGCGCCGCAGGTCGGCCGCCGCGGTGTCCACCACCACCCCACGGTCCGACTCCAGCTGCGTCACCCGGGTGGCGAGGGAGGACGGCCCCAGCAGGCCATGGACCATGACCCGGTCCACCTGCGTCAGCCCATGGATCACCCACGGCCCGGCCAGCACCAGCAGCAGCCCGAGCCCGCTGGTGAACCCGATGTCCGCCGGGGTGTCGAGATAGATGCCGTGGCCCCTGCCGTCGCCCCACATCTGGAGGCCCGGCTGGTCGAGATACGCGAGGAACGTCCAGCGCCACAGCGGATAGGCCAGCAGTGCCCAGCCGACGGACCAGAACGTCACCGAGAAGACGAAGGAGAAGACCGCCCACGGCATGTGCAGCACGGAGTAGACGAGGTGCCGCCAGGACACCCCGCTCTTCAGCACGGCCCCGACCCACCCCATCAGGCCCGGCTTGGAGGTCCGGGCCGGCTCCGGATCGGCGACGTCCAGCCCCAGCAGAGCGCGGGCCCGCGCACGCTCCAGACCGCCCAGCGCACGGCTGCCGGCCAGACCGCCCGCCAGCACCGGGATGCCCAGGAACGTCACCAGCAGACCGGCCCCCAGCGAGATCACCGTTATCGCGTACACGAACATCAGGACGGACATCGGGAGGCTGAGGAAGAGGTAGAGGAACTCCCGCCAGGTGCGCCCGGAGAACGGGGCACTCAGCCCCACGGGCACACGGGGGCCGCGGGGATGCGGTGCGTATGCGGTATCCATCGTCTCGTCGTCCGTTCTGCCAGGCGCGGCCTGCCCTGTCGGTGCCGCTGTCTGCTCTGCCGCTCCGTGCGGCTTTTTCCGCCATGACCAGCGTCCGCGACCGGCGCCCCCCGCACCATGAGGGTTCTCGCAGTCTTCGCCTGGGGTTATCCCCACCCCGGACCTGAGGTCGGCCGCAACCCGCCTCGCCGCGCCGATGCCTCGCCGCCTCGCCGCCCCGCCGCCCCGCCGCCCCGAGGCCCGGACGGGCCGACGGCCGACCGGCAGGCCGACCGGCCGACGCCCCCTCAGGCCCTCGCCCTCGCCCCCGTCCTCGCCTCGGCCCCGGCCCCCGTCCGCGCCCGCCACGGCAGCTCCGCCGTCACCCGCGTGGGTCCGCCCACCGGCGAATCCAGTACGAACAGACCGTCCACCGACCCCAGCCGCTCGGCGAGCCCCGTCATCCCGCTGCCGCCGTCCAGCCGCGCCCCGCCCTTCCCGTCGTCCGACACCTGGATCAGCAGCCGGTCACCCGCCCGCCGCCCATCAGCGCCCTTGTCCGCGGCCCCGGTGGGCCCTCCCCCCTTGACCCGCCACACCTCGACGGACGCCCGCCGCGCCGCACTGTGCTTGGAGACGTTCTGCAGCAGCTCGGAGACGGTGAAGTAGACGATGCCCTCGATGGCGGGCGCCGGCCGCTCGGCCAGGTCCACGGCCGTCGTCACCGGCACCGTGCAGCGTCCGGCCAGTGAGGTCAGCGCGGGCCCCAGCCCCCGGTCGGTGAGGATCGCCGGATGGATGCCCCGGGCCAGATCCCGCAGCTCCTGCAGCGCCAGCTTCACCTCGCCGTGCGCCTCGTCCACCATCGCCGCCACGCTTGCGTCGGCCTGGCCCTCCAGCAGCTTCTCCTTCGCCAGGCCGAGTCCCATGGCGAGCGCCACGAGCCGGGCCTGTGCGCCGTCGTGCAGATCCCGTTCGATGCGCCGCAGATCGGCGGCCGCGGTGTCGGTGACCGTCACCCGGTCCGACTCCAGCTCGGCGATCCGCCGCTCCAGCTCGTCGGACGGCGAGAGCAGCCCGCGCACCATCGCCCGGTCCACGTTGGACAGCCAGCGCGCCACCCACGGCAGCGCCGGCCACCCCAGGAAGAGCAGGACGAAGACGACCGTGAACGTGAGGGCGGCCCAGGGCAGCCGGATGAACGTGAACAGCGCATGCCGCCAGGCGACCGGATCCTTCAGCCCCGTCCACAACCACGGCAGGAACCCCGGGTACCGCGCCCGCAGCCGGCTCGGCTCCTCGACCCGCACCCCGAGCAACGCCCGCGCCCGGGCCCGCTCCAGCCTCCCGTACTGCCGGCACGCCATCAGCCCCGTAACCAGCAGCGGCAGCGTGATCACGATGATGGACAGCCCCACCCCCAGCAGGACCCACACCATCAGCACCGCGAACGCCACAATGCCCAAAGGGAAGTTGGCCAGCAGATAGGCGATCTCCCGCCACGTCGTGCCGCTGAGCGGCGCTCTGGGCGGCGGTGGTGAGGCGCCGTCAAGGGCGTCCTCGGCAGCACTGGGGCGGGATCTCTCCGTCATGCGCCCAGCCTGCCCGTCCGCCGTCCCGGGTGCCATGGGGTAGCTGGGGGGACTGGGGTGGGGTTTGCCCCATTCCCCTCCCCGCATCAAGCGTCCCGTTGCAGGTCAAAGCACCTGAGCCGGGGCGGCACGAAGGCGCGGCACAGTGCCTGTCCCGTTATCGGAGTGGTGGACACGGCGCGTCGGCGGGACCGTAAGGTGTGGCGATGCACAACGGGAGGGGCGAGGGGCGATGGCGCGGGGTTACGACGGCCAGTTGCTGAAGCCGGAAGGCGCCGCGGGACGGCCGGATTCCGCCACACGGGACCTCACCGACGCGGTGGCCGCCCCCCTCGATGTCCGCGGCTGGGGTTGGGGCGAGCGGAGCAGGGCCTGGACGGCGGTGACGGCGAGCGTGCTGCTCGCGGCGGTCACCGGGGCCTGCGCGGGCAGTTGGTACGCGAACGGGGGCATCGCCCTCTGGCTCGGCATCGCCGCCGTCCTCGTCACCGCCGCCGGTGCGGCCGTCGGTGCGCTCGCCGCGCGGCACGGGCAGCACGCCCCGGGAGCCGCCCTGTTGCTGGTCGGCGGGGTGCTCGGCGTGGCCGCGGCCTGGCAGGCGGTCCCGGGCGGCAGCGCCAGGCTCGCCGCCGTCGGACTGACCGTGGCGGCCGTGCTCGCCCTCCTCGGGCTCTGTACGGGGCAGGGGCGCGGCGGCCTGACCGGCGCCGCGTCGCTCGCGCTCGCGGTGGGCGCCTGGGAGCTGGGCCTGGCACTGACCACCCCCGCACGTACGGGAGTTGTGCTCGGTTTCGTCTCCGTCCTCGTCCTGGGGCAGCTGCCACGTCTCGCGCTGCGGGCCGCCGGTCTGACCCGGCTCGACGACCTGCGCTCCGGCGGTACGCCGGTCAGCCGCCACCAGGTGGCGGGCGCGCTGGGCGCCACCCACCGGGAGCTGGCTCCCGCCACGGCGGTCGCGGCGGCCTCGGCGGGCGCGGCGGGGGTGCTCGCGGTGCAGACACCCGGCCTCTGGACCGTGCTCGCCGCGCTGCTGCTGTGCGGTGTGCTGTGCTCACGGGCACGGGCGTATCCGCTGGCGGTGGAGGTCGTCGCGCTGCTGGCGGCCGGTCTGGCGGTCTGCGTACGGCTGGTGGTGCTCTGGGCCACCGACGGCGGGGCGCCGGGGCCGGCGCTGGCCGTGCTGGGTCTGCTGGCGGTGCTGCCGGTCGCAGTGCTCGCGGTGCGGGTGCCGGAGCCCTCGCTCGCCCGGCTGCGACGGTGGCTGGACCGTGCCGAGTCGGCGAGCATGGTGGCACTGATCCCGGTCACCCTTGGGGCCTTCGGGCTCTACGGCCTGCTGTTCGGCGCGTCCTGACCCGGAGAGGCGGTGGAGGGGTCATGTCATCTGCGGAGTGCCATCCGGAAGAGGCGGGAGCCGGAGGGGGAGGAGGTGTGGATGCGGTGCATGCGATGAAGGCGATGAAGGCGGCTCCTGGGGTCTATACGGCACGGGAGGCGGGTGCGGCGGGAATTACGGGCGAGAGCGGCGAGTTGGGTATGACGGTCGAGGCGGGAGCGATGAGCGAGGCGGGCGGCGGTCAGGGCGGGCAGGCAACTGCTCCGGGGACGCCGGGGACGCCGGGGGCGCCGGTCGCTCCCGGGAGCCTGCCCGCGGCTGGTGCGATGCCCACCGGCGCTTCGATGCCCACGAGCGCGTCGATGCCCACGAGTGCGTCGATGCCTGCGGCCGGGGCGATGCCTGCGGCTGTTGCGCTGCCTCCCGCTGGGGTGACGCCTGCCACCGAGTCGATGCCTGCCGCTCATACGGCGCCCGCGGCCCATACGGCGCCCGCGGCCCATACGGCGCCCGCGGCCCGTCCGGCGCCCGCCGCCGGGGCCATGCCCGCCGCTGGGCCGGTGCCACCGACAGCCGCCGACCCGTCCGTACCGGTCCAGCCGTCGGCATCGGTCCACCCCTCCGGACCCGCTCAGCCCTCCGCACCGATCCAGCCACCCGGCCCCGGCCCCTCGTCACCCGCCCCGTCGGCTTCCGCGCACTCGGCGCCCCCGCCCTCCCCGCCGTCCACTCCCTCGGCCTCCGCGCCCGCCCCCGCGCCCATGCCGGCGTCGGCTCCCGGTCGCTACGGCCGGCCGGGATTGCCGGCCCGGACGCCCCTCTCCGTGCCCCTTCTGCCGCCGGAACTGGCCGACGGTCAGCCCCGGCCGCGCCGTGGTGACCCCCTGGCCCGGCGTGCGGGCCGTGCGCTGCGCCGGGTCTTCGCCTCGTCCCCGGCCGCCGAAACAGCCGCGGTCACCCAGGCCGCGCACGCCATCCAGCAGCCCGTGACCACGGGCCGGCAGATCGCCGTGTCCAGCATTCGCGGCGGCGCCGGCAAGTCCACCGTCGCCGCCCTGCTCGCGCTCACCTTCGCGCACTACCGCTCCGACCCGGTTCTCGCCGTCGAGGCCGACCCGGCGCTCGGCACGCTGCCGCACCGGCTCGGCGCACGCGAGGTGCGGTGGTCGGGCAGTGACCTGGCGCAGATCGTCGATCCGTCGATGCTGATCACGGACCTGACCGGGTATCTCCTCCCGTTCGCGGGCGGCGGCTGGCTGCTGCCCGGCAGCCAGGGCGCCATCGGCACCCGGCTGGACCTCGACACCTACCGCGTCGTGATGACCTCGCTGCGCCGCCATTTCGCGGCCACCGTCGTGGACTGCGAGACGCTGCCCGCCGAGGTGGCGCGCACCGCACTGGTGACGACGCAGGCGCGTGTGCTGGTCACCCCCGCGACCCCGGAGGGCGTGGCGGCCACCCGCTCCGTACTGGACTGGGTCGGCGGGCTGCACTCCGGCCTGCTGCCCACCACCGTCGTGGTGCTCACCCACACCTCCCCCGACAGCGGCGTCGACGTCCGCAGGGCCGCCGAACACCTCGGCGCCGGCGGTGCGGCGGTGCTGCCGCTGCCCTACGACCGGCATCTGGCGGCCGGCGGCGCCATCCGTACGGAGCTGCTCGGCGAACGCACGAGGGAGGCGGCGGCGCGGATCGCGGCCGAGGTGATGGACCGTGCGGTCTCGCGGGAACCGGGCCGACGGCAGCAGCAACGGCACACGACCGTGCACCCGCCGGGGCAGCCGCCGGTGTACGTCCCGGGCCAGGCGACGGTCTCCGCGGCCTACCAGGAGCCGCAGCGGTCGCAGTCCCAGTCCGGTCCGCGCTCCCAATCCGGTCCGCAGTCCCAGTCCGGTCCGCGCTCCCAATCCGGTCCGCAGTCCCAGTCCGGTCCGCGCTCCCAATCCGGTCCGCAGTCCCAGTCCGGTCCGCGCTCCCAATCCGGTCCGCAGGCCCAGTCCGGTCCGCAGGCCCAGGCCCAGCATCAGCCCCAGCAGGCGCCCCAGTACTACCCGCCGCAGGCCGCGCACCCGGCTCCCGCACAGCACCAGCCACACTCCCGCCCCCAGGCGCAGGCGCAGGCGCCCACCCGGCCTCCGTCTCCGCCGCAGCCCCAGGCCCCGTCGCAGCCTCCGTCCCCGTCGCAGCCGTCGGCTCCCTCGCAGCCCCGGGTCCCGGCGCCACAGCCGATGCCGACGATGCCGGCGGCGGCCCCCGAACCGTCCGGCTCCCCAGGAGGCACCGGCGCCCCCGCCGCCCCCACCACTCCCGACCGGCGGAGCCCGTTCGACGGAGGCCCGATCCACTGACCCGAGCCCTCCCGCCCCGTCTCCCCTTCCGTCTCCCGCCTCGGCTCCCACGCCGCCGTCCGTCCGGTCCGTGAGACAGGTTCTGAGACAACCGGACGCTCCCTTTACGCTGCCGGCCACCCAGGTAGGGCGAAGTGGGGACAACCCCACCAGTCGCGACGATGCGGCTGCTCACCGCGGCCGGGGCAGGGCCTAGACTCCGGTCCGTACAGATCGTCGAAGTCGTTGAACAATCACAGTCAGGGAGCGAGGGGCGGACGTGTCGGACGCGACCGTACGGACCACCGTCGCCGCGGACTACTTCCAGGGCTACTCGGTCGTCGGGCTCATCGCCGTGATCGGTGTGCTCTTCGTCGCCGTGGCTTTCGGGGCCGGGCGGCTGCTGCGGCCCGTGGTACCGACGCCGGAGAAGCTGCTGACGTATGAGTGCGGTGTGGACCCGGTCGGTGAGGGCTGGGCGCACACCCAGGTCCGCTACTACGTCTACGCCTTCCTCTACGTCATCTTCGCCGTGGACTCGATCTTCCTGTTTCCCTGGGCAACGATCTTCGCCGCCCCCGGTTTCGGCGGCGTGACGCTGGTGGAGATGTTCATCTTCCTCGGCTTCCTCGCCGTCGGCCTGCTCTACGCATGGAAGAAGGGCGTCCTGGAATGGACGTGACCCCCGCCTCCGCCAGCTCCGCAGCCGAGGGCGCCGCCCCCGAGTTCCTGCCGGAGCCGCGGCGCCTGGGCACCCTCGCCCGGCTCGCGCCCGAACCGATGAAGGTGGTCCTGAACTGGGGCCGCCGCTACAGCCTGTGGGTCTTCAACTTCGGCCTGGCCTGCTGTGCCATCGAGTTCATCGCCGCGTCCATGGCGCGGCACGACTTCATCCGGCTCGGCGTGATCCCGTTCGCGCCCGGCCCCCGCCAGGCCGACCTGATGGTCGTCTCCGGCACCGTCACCGACAAGATGGCGCCCGCGGTCAAGCGGCTCTACGAGCAGATGCCGGAGCCGAAGTACGTCATCTCCTTCGGGGCCTGCTCCAACTGTGGTGGCCCCTACTGGGACTCGTACTCCGTCACCAAGGGCGTCGACCAGATCATCCCGGTGGATGTGTACGTCCCGGGCTGCCCGCCGCGTCCGGAGGCGCTGCTGCAGGGCATCCTCAAGCTCCAGGAGAAGATCGCGCGCGAATCGCTGGGGGAGCGGTACGCGAAGGGCGGCACCGCCCGGCCCTCGGCCGCCGCGCTGCGCAGGGGGCTCGTCACGCCGCCCGCGCCGAAGCCGGCGGACGCTCCGAAGCCGACGGATGCTGCAAATCCGGCGGGGGAGGAAGACCGATGAGCGAGCAGCCCGAGCAGCGGCCGGAGACCCCCGAGCAGGCGACGCCCTCCGAGCAGGCGACGCCCTCCGAGCAGGCGACGACCCCTGAGCAGTCGGCGGCGCCGGACCGGAGCGAGCAGCCCGAGCAGCCCCCGGCCGAGCCGGTCGTCGGCTGGCTGCCGCGCCCGGCGAGCGAGATCTTCGGTCCCGGTGCCACGGCGGAGCTGGCGTACGACCTGCTGACCGTCGACGTCCCCGTGGACGGCTGGCTCACCGCGCTGACGGCCGCCCGCGACGACCTGGGCTGCAGCTATTTCGACTGGCTGAGCGCCGTCGACGAGCCCGGCACCGGCTTCCGGATCTGCGCCCACCTCGCGGAGGTGGCGCGCCCCGGCACCGTCCACCGGCTGATCGTGCGGACGACCGTGCCGCATGACGCGGCCGCGCTGCCCACCGCCCTCGGTGTGTACGCGGGCGCGGGCTGGCACGAGCGGGAGACCCACGAGATGTTCGGTGTCGACTTCACCGGCCACCCGCACCTCGTACCGCTGCTGCTCCCGGAGAACTTCGAAGGGCACCCGCTGCGCAAGGACTTCGTGCTGGCGGCGCGGGTCGCCAAGGCGTGGCCGGGAGCCAAGGAGCCGGGCGAGTCCGAGCACGGCGGGCCCAAGCGGCGCCAGATGCTGCCCCCGGGCGTCCCGGACCCGAACGAGTGGGGTCCGCTGAAGGGCCAGCTGCCGCCTGCGCCCGCGCGTCCGGCGCGGGGCGCGCGGGCGGCCGGCGGCGCCGCGGGCGAGCGGCCGGCGCGGCGTACCCGTACGGCGGGCGCGGGCTCGGCCGGCCAGCAGGCGGCGGGGGAGGCGACCGGAACTCCGGCGGCCCCGGCACGTGCCGAGCGGCCGGAGCGGCCGGCCCGTCGTACCCGTTCGGTGAGCGAGGGGTCGGCCAGTCAGCAGCGCGCGGCGGCGGACGCGGCGGAGACCACGGCGGCCCCGGCGACTGACACCCAGGCGACTGAGGCCCCGGCGACTGACACCGCGCCGAAGGACACCGCGCCGAAGGACACCGCGCCGAAGGAAGCGCCGGCCCAGGACGCCCCGACCCCGGCGACCCCCGCGAAGGAGGCGCCCCCGCGCTCCTCCGACGCACCCTGGCACCACGCCCGCCCGGCCTTCGACGAGCCGGAGAAGAAGGCGGAGCCGGAGAAGAAGGCGGAGCCCGAGAAGAAGGCCGAGCCGGAGACGTCGGAAGAGAAGCCGGAGCCGAAACCGGCAGCCTCCCCGGAGCCGAAGCCGACGGCCGCCCCCGACCCTGAGCCGACGGCCGCCCCCGACCCTGAGCCGACGGCCGCCCCCGACCCTGAGCCGACGGCCGCCCCCGACCCTGAGCCGACGGCCGCCCCCGACCCTGGGCCGGCGGCCCCCGCGGAGCCTGAGTCGGCAGCCACTACGGAGCAGAAACCGGCGGCGCCCACAGACCCGGAGCCCGCCCCCCAACCCCACCAAGACGCGCCCCAGGACCAGCCCCCCACCCCCCAGGACCCGGCAGGAGGCGACACCCCATGAGCGACGCTCTCGACATCGCGCTGCGCCTCCTCGCCGTCTTCGCCGTCTTCCTGGTGTTCCCCCTGGTCATCGGGCAGACCGAGCACAAGGTCATGGCCCATATGCAGGGCCGGCTCGGGCCGATGTACGCCGGTGGGTTCCACGGCTGGGCGCAGCTCGTCGCCGACGGTGTGAAGTTCGCGCAGAAGGAAGACATCGTGCCGGCCGGTGCCGACCGGCGGATCTTCCAGCTCGCGCCCGCCGTCGCGCTGCTGCCGTACCTCCTGGTCCTGGTCGCCATCCCGATAGGCCCGCACAACGCCGTGGGCCAGGCCCTGGACGCGGGGATCTTCTTCGTGCTCGCCGTCATGGGCGTCGGGGTGCTCGGCTCGCTGATGGCGGGCTGGGCCTCGGCGAACAAGTTCTCGCTGCTCGGCGGTCTGCGGACGGCCGCGCAGCTGCTGGCGTACGAGCTGCCGATGCTGCTCACCGCGGCCTCCGTCGCGATGGCGGCCGGCACGCTCTCACTGCCCGGCATCATCGAGGCCTTCCACTGGTGGTGGGTGCCGTGGCAGATGGTCGGCGGCGTGGTCTTCTTCACCGCGGGCCTCGCCGAGCTGCAGCGGCCGCCGTTCGACATGCCGGTCGCCGACTCGGAGATCATCTTCGGTGCGTACACCGAGTACACCGGACTGCGCTTCGCCCTCTTCCTCCTCGCCGAGTACGCGGGCATCGTCGTCCTCTGCGCCCTGACCTCCGTCCTCTTCCTGGGCGGCTGGCACGGCCCGTTCGGCGCCGACGGCCTGGGCTGGCTGTGGACGCTGCTGAAGACCGTGATCCTCGCCTTCGGCGTCATCTGGCTGCGGGTGACCTATCCGCGGCTGCGCGAGGACCAGCTGCAGAAGCTCGCCTGGACGGTCCTCATCCCGCTCGCCCTCGCCCAGATCGCCCTCACCGGCGTCGTCAAGGTGGTGATCTCGTCATGAGCTTCCCCGGTAGCGGCCTCGCCAAGGGGCTCGCCGTCACCCTGCGGACGATGACGAAGCGTTCCGTCACCGCCCAGTACCCGGACGTCCAGCCCGACCTCCCGCCCCGCACCCGTGGCGTCATCGGGCTGTTCGAGGAGAACTGCACGGTCTGCATGCTGTGCGCCCGGGAGTGCCCGGACTGGTGCATCTACATCGACTCCCACAAGGAGACGGTGCCGCCGGCCGCCCCCGGAGGCCGGGAGCGCAGCCGCAATGTGCTGGACCGTTTCGCGATCGACTTCGCGCTGTGCATGTACTGCGGTATCTGCATCGAGGTCTGCCCCTTCGACGCGCTCTTCTGGTCACCGGAGTTCGAGTACGCCGAGACGGACATCCGTGATCTGACCCACGAGCGCGACAAGCTCCGCGAGTGGATGTGGACGGTGCCCGAGCCCCCGGCGCTCGACCCGGCGGCCGAGGAGCCCAAGGAGCTCGCCGCCGCCCGTAAGGCCGCGGACAAGCTCGCCGCCCAGCAGGCCGCGGCGGAGGCCGAGGCCTCCGCGCCGGACCGACCGGACACCCCAGGGGAGGGACAGTGACGCTCGCCGCCACCGCAGCCGGCCAGGGCTTCCTCTCACCCACGGGTGTCGAGATCGCCTTCGTCCTCGTCGGGATCGCCACCCTCGGCGCGGCCGTCATCACCGTCACCACCCGGCAGCTGGTGCACGCCGCCCTCTGGCTGGTCGTCGCCCTCGGTGGGATCGCGGTCGAATACCTCCTGCTCACGGCCGAGTTCATCGCCTGGGTGCAGGTGCTGATCTACGTCGGTTCGGTCGTCGTCCTGCTGCTCTTCGGGCTGATGCTCACCAAGGCGCCCATCGGCCGCTCCCCGGACGCCGATTCGGGCAACCGCTGGGCCGCGCTCGCCGTGGCCCTCGCCTCGGCCGGCTGCCTGGTCTGGGTCGTCGTGGATGCCTTCCGCGCCACCTGGATCAGCTTCGAGGGCGCCGCCCAGGGCTCCGCCGAAGCCTCCGGGCGCACCCTCTTCCAGTACTGGGTGCTGCCCTTCGAGGCGCTGTCCGTGCTGCTGCTCGCCGCGCTCGTCGGGGCGATCGTGCTGTCCCGCAGGACGGGGGAGGGCAGGGCCGCGGCGGCGGACCTCAAGACCGGTGCCTCCCGCGCTCCCGCCGCCCCCGCCCCGCGAGAGGAGCAGCGCTGATGCATCTCGCTTACCCGGCCGTTCTCGCCGTCCTCCTCTTCTGCACCGGTCTGTACGGCGTGCTCGCCCGCCGCAACGCGATCCTGGTGCTGATGTCCGTCGAGCTGATGCTCAACGCCGTCAACCTCAACCTCGTCGCCTTCGACGTCTGGCTGCGCGACACCCTGCACACCGGCCAGGCGCTCACCCTCTTCACCATCGCCATCGCCGCCGCCGAGATCGGCATCGGACTGGCGATCGTGCTGCTCGTCTACCGCAACCGCGGCAGCTCCGACATCGACCGGCTCCGTGACCTCGCCGAGAAGGCGGGCGCCGGGGACGGGGACCCGCAGCCGGACACCACGGCGGAGGCCGCCGCGTGACCCTCACGACCACTGCCGTTCTCGTTCCCCTCCTGCCCTTCCTCGGGGCCGTCGCAGGTCTCCTCCTGGGCCGCCGCGCGCCCGGATTCGTCCGGCCGCTGGCCGTGCTGCCGACGCTGGCCGCCGCCGCGCTCGCGGTGTCCGTCGCGATCCGGCAGGGCACCGGCCCGGCCACCGACGTCGCCACCCAGCTCACCCCGACCGGCTCGATCCCCATCGACCTGGCGCTGCACCTCGACGGCTTCGCCGTGCTGATCGCCGTCCTGGTCGGGATCGTGGCGTCCTGTGTGCAGCTCTACTCCACCGGCTATCTGCGCGACGACCCGCGTTACGCCTCGTACGCCGCGCTGGTCTCCCTCTTCACCTCCGCGATGCTGCTGGTCGTCTACACCGGCGACCTGATGCTGCTGCTGGTCGGCTGGGAAGTCATGGGCATCTGCTCCTACTTCCTCGTCGGCCACTACTGGGAGACCGAGGCCGCCCGTGCCGCCTCCCTCAAGGCATTCCTCGTCACCAAGCTCGGCGATGTCCCCTTCCTCTTCGGCATCTTCGCGCTGGCCGCCGACGCCGGAACCTTCCGCATCACCGGCATCCTCGGGACCGTCACCGACGGCGGCCTGGACCATCCGACGCTGATCGCGCTGCTGCTGCTGGCGGGTGTCGCGGGCAAGTCGGCGCAGTTCCCGCTGCACACCTGGCTCCCGGACGCGATGGCCGGCCCGACGCCCGTCTCGGCGCTGATCCACGCCGCGACGATGGTGGCGGCCGGTATCTATGTCGTGGCCCGTCTCCTCCCCGTCTTCGCCGCCTCCGCGGCCGCGCTGGTGGTGATGGCGGTCATGGCCGCGATCACCATGGTCGGCTCCGGTCTGGCCGCGCTGGCCCAGGACGACATCAAGCGCGTCCTGGCCTATTCGACGGTCGGCCAGCTCGGCTACATGCTCGGCGCGCTGGCCGTCGGCGACCGCGGCGCCGCCGTCTTCCACCTCATCTCGCACGGTGCGTTCAAGGCCCTCCTCTTCCTCGGCGCGGGCGTGATCATCCACGCCGCGGGCACCAACTCCCTGGCCGCCATGTCCCGGATGAGCGGCCTGGCCCGGCGCATCCCGGACGCCTACTGGACCGTCACCGTCGCGCTGCTCGCGCTCGCCGCGATCCCGCCGTTCGCCGGCTTCTTCTCCAAGGAAGCCGTCCTGGGCGCCGCCGAGCACACCGCCATCGGTGCGGCGCACGGCATCCCCGGCGCGGCCGGCTGGACCGTCCTGGTCTCCGGCCTGCTCACCGCCCTCCTCACCGCGGCCTACGCCACCCGCCTGTGGCTGCTGGCCTTCAGGGGCAAGGGCGTCGAAGCCCCCGACCACGGCCCGCAGCCGGTCGTCATGAACGCCGTGCTGTGGGTGCTCTTCGTCCCGACCGCCGCGCTCGGCCTCGCCGCCCCTCTGCTGCCCGACTGGTTCGACGGACGCTCGCTCGCACCGACCCTGACCACCTCCGTCCTGGGCACCGGTATCGCCCTCGTCGGCGGCCTGGTCACCTATGCGGCCTGGCGCCACACCACGGCCCTGGCCGCCCGCACCCCCATCGGCGCGGTCGTCACCGACCCGGACGCCTCACCAGGGCTCGCCGAGGAGACGGCCATCGCCACCCACGCCCCGGTCTACGGAAGCGTGGCCGGTGCCCCGGACCCGGCCGACCCCGGCCGCCTCCTCCTCGGCCCGCTGCAGCCCCACGCCGCCGTCGGCTTCCATCTCGACGCCGTCTACTCCGCGCTGTTCGTCCGGCCCGTACGCGCCGCCGCCACGCTCGTCCGCTTCCTGGACCGCGAGGTCGTCGACACCTACGTCCGCGGTGCCGGCACCGCGCCCCGCTGGCTGGGCGCCGCCGTCCGCCGCGCCCAGACCGGGAACGTGCAGACCTACCTCGGCGCGCTGCTGGCGGGCTCGCTCGTCCTGGCCGTCGCCGCCGTCCTCGTCGCCACGGGTACGGGAGCCTGACCGTGCTGCCATCCCCCGGGGGCCGACCCCCGTACCCCCAGCCGACACAGCTCGTGGCCTGCCTCGCCGGAGCCGAAACCCTGAGGAGGGCCTGACCCGTGAATCACACCGCTATGCAGCTTCTCCTCGCGGCCGTTGTCGTCCTCCCCCTCGTCGGCGCGCTCGCCGCACTGCTCCCCGCCCCGCCCGGCCTGCGCGGCAAGAACCCCGACCAGGCCGTACTGCGCCACGGGGTGACCGTCACCGGTGTCGTGCTCGCCGCCGCCGTCGCGCTGGCGGCCGGTTTCGACCACGACCATCCGGCCCGTATGCAGGCCACCACCGACATCAGCTGGATCCCGGCGCTCGACATCCGGATCCACCTCGGCATCGACGGCATCTCGCTCCCCCTCGTCGTCCTGACCGCGCTGCTGACCTTCCTCTGCGCGCTCTACAGCTACTTCCACATGCCGACGGGCCCGTCTCCCAAGGCATTTGTGGCGCTGCTGCTCACCCTTGAGGCCGGCACCCTCGCCACCTTCGCCGTCCTCGACCTGATGCTCTTCTTCCTCGCCTTCGAGATGGTCCTCATCCCGATGTACTTCCTCATCGCCCGCTGGGGCGGGGCGGGGAAGCAGGCGGCGGCCTGGAAGTTCATCCTCTACACGCTGCTCGGCTCCGTCGTGATGCTGCTCGGCCTCCTCCTCATCGGCGTGAAATCCGGCACGTTCGACATGGTGGCACTCGCCACTGACAACGGACCGAAAGCCCAGCTCAGCCACACCGTCCAGCTGCTCGCGGTGCTCGCGGTCGGCATCGGACTGGCCGTCAAGTCGCCCCTGTGGCCGCTGCACAGCTGGCTGCCCGACGCCCACACCGCCGCCCCCACCGTCGGTTCGGTGCTGCTGGCCGGTGTGCTGCTGAAGATGGGCACCTACGGCTTCGTGCGGATCGCGCTGCCCATCACGCCCGAGGGCATGCAGACCTTCGCGCCGTACCTCGCCGCGCTGGCCGCCGTCGGCATCATCTACGGCTCGCTCGCCTGCCTCGCCCTGGTACGCAAGGGCGCCAAGGGCGACCTCAAGCGTCTGATCGCCTACAGCTCCGTCGGCCACATGGGCTTCGTCCTGCTCGGCATCGCCAGCATGACCCCCACCGGCGTCAACGGCGCACTGTTCGCCAACATCGCGCACGGCCTGATCACCGGCCTGCTCTTCTTCCTCGTCGGCGCGCTCAAGGACCGCTACGGCACCACCGATCTCGACGCCCTCGCGGGCAGTACCGGTGCCGCCCTCTACGGCAGGGCACCGCGCTTCGGCGGACTGCTCGCCTTCGGCGCCGTCGCCTCCCTGGGCATCCCCGGACTGGCCGGTTTCTGGGGCGAGATGCTGGCGATGTTCGGTGCCTTCCAGCCAGCCGCCGGCCTCAGCCGCCCCGCCTTCCTGACGTTCATGGTGATGGCCGGTCTCGGCACCCTGCTGACCGCCGCCTACCTGCTGCTCGTCGTCCGCCGCGTCTGCATGGGCGGCACCCCGCACCTCGCCCCGACCGCCCCGCTCGGCACCGCCGACCCGGCCGGCGAGGACCCGTCCGGACAGCCCGCAGCGGCCCCTGTCATCCCCGACATCGCGCGCTACGAATACGCGGCCTGGACCCCCCTGGCCGCCCTGACCGTCCTCGCCGGACTGTGGCCCGCGGCCCTCCTCGGCCTCACCGACCCGGCCGTCCAGCAGCTCCTCGGAGGCGGTAAGTGATGAGCTCGATCACCCCTCTGGTCCAGTCCGTCGACTGGGTCGCCCTCGCGCCGCCCACCCTCACCGCGGCCGTCGCCCTGGTGGTGCTCGTCGCCGACCTCTTCCTCCCGGCGGCCCGTAAGCCGCTGCTGGGCTGGATCGCCACAGCGGGCCTCGCGGTCTCCGCGCTCCTCCTGCTGCCCCTCCTGGGCGGCGACCGCCGCACCTTCTGCCTCCCCGAGCACCCCGACGTGTGCAGCTATGTGGCCGACCCGTTCACGCTGGTCATCCAGTTCCTGGTGCTCGGCGGGGCGCTGCTGACCGCCCTGCTGTCCATCGACATCATCAAGGACCAGGACCTGCCCGCCGGCGAGTACTGGTTCCTGCTGCTCTCCTCGGCGGCCGGCGCCGCCCTGCTGCCCGCCTCCCGGGACCTCGCCACCCTCGTCATCGCCCTCGAAGTGGCCTCGCTGCCCGCCTTCGCCCTTGTGGGGCTGCGGCGCGGCGACCGGCTCTCCTCCGAGGCGGCGCTGAAGTTCTTCCTGTCCTCGGTGGCCGCCACCGCCGTGATGCTGCTCGGCGTGAGCTTCCTGTACGCGGCCACCGGCAGCCTGTACCTCTCCCGGGTGGCGGACGCCCTCACCGGTCTCCCCGACCCGCGGCTGGCCACCCTGGCGAGCGCCGGTGTCGCGCTCACCCTCGTCGGCTTCGCCTTCAAGACCGCCGCGGCGCCGTTCCACTTCTGGGTGCCGGACACCTACGTCGGCGCGCCGCTCCCCATCGCCGGCTACCTCTCCGTGGTCGGCAAGGCCGTCGGCTTCTCCGGCCTGATCCTCGTCACCGTCCAGGGCTTCCCGTCGTACGCGGACGTCTGGGGCCCGGCGCTGGCCGTCCTCGCCGCCCTCACCATGACCGTCGGCAATGTCGCGGCCCTCCGCCAGGACCCGCGCCGCGCGCACAGCGCCGTACGCCTGCTCGCCTGGTCGTCGGTCGGCCAGGCCGGCTACCTCCTGGTGCCGATCGCGGCGGCCGGCTACACCCGGGACCCGGCGCACGCCATCGGCTCCACCGTCGCCTACGCCCTGATGTACGCGGCCGTGAACCTCGGCGCCTTCGCCGTCGCCGCCCTGGTGGCCCGTACGCGCCCCGCCAACCGCATCTCCGACTACCGGGGCCTGTACCACCAGCGGCCCGTCGTGGCGCTCGCCCTCGGCTTCTTCCTGCTCTGCCTCGCCGGGCTGCCGCCCGGCATCATCGGCCTGTTCGCCAAGGTCACGGTCTTCTCCGTGGCCGTCGACGCCGGTCTGGCCTGGCTCGCGGTGATCATGGCGATCAATGTCGTGATCGCGCTCTACTACTACCTGCAGTGGACCACGGTCCTCTTCCGGGAGGCCGAGACCGCCGAAGCGCCCGAGGCCGCCCCGGCGGAGCAGCGGCCGCCCCGCACCGGGATCCCGGCCCCTCTCGCCACCGCCATCGCGCTCGCCACCGTCCTCGGCATCGCCCTCTCCGGCGCCCCGCAGCTCGTCCTGCGCTTCGCCTCCGGGGCGCTGCTCTAACAGGCACGCACGGCGGACACCCGCACACTGAGGGCCGCTCCTGACAGCCAGGAGCGGCCCTCAGCCTTTCCGTAAGGCGGCGGGCCCCACCGGGCGCGGCCCCGGGCCCCGCCCGGCCCGCCCCGCGCGGACCGGGGAACCAGGCTCGTTCATCCCGCGTTGACCAGTGAGTAAGGGTCCACTGGAGAGTGGAGAAACGCAGCACAGGGTTCCCCTGCCGCACCGCTTGGAGGGCGTACCGTGCACCGCCGGCACAACGGGCTCAGGACCGCCGTACTCCTCGGGGGACTGTCCGCCCTCATCATCGTCATCGGCAGCCTGTTCGGCCGTACGGGCCTGATCATCGCCGTCGTCGTCGCCCTGGGCACCAACGCCTACGCGTACTGGAAGAGCGACAAGCTCGCCCTGCGGGCCATGCGCGCCCGCCCGGTCAGCGAGTTCGAGGCACCACAGCTCTACCGCATGGTCCGGGAGCTCTCCACCGCGGCCCGCCGGCCCATGCCGCGCCTGTACCTCTCCCCGACGCAGGCGCCCAACGCCTTCGCCACCGGCCGTAACCCCCGCAATGCCGCGGTCTGCTGCACCGACGGCATCCTCCAGCTGCTCGACGAGCGCGAGCTGCGCGGCGTCCTCGGCCATGAGCTCAGCCATGTCTACAACCGCGACATCCTCATCTCCTCCGTCGCGGGCGCACTGGCCTCCGTCGTGATGTTCCTCGTCAACTTCGCCTGGCTGATTCCCATAGGCCGCTCCGACGACGACGAGGGCCCCGGCCTCCTGGGCATGCTGCTGATCATGATCCTCGGCCCGGTCGCGGCCGGGCTCATCCAGCTGGCCGTCAGCCGCTCCCGCGAGTACCAGGCGGACGCCTCGGGCGCCCAGCTCACGGGCGACCCGCTGGCCCTGGCCTCCGCCCTGCGCAAGCTCGACGCCGGCACCCAGCAGCTTCCGCTCCCGCCCGAGCCGCGGCTGGAGACCGCCGGACACATGATGATCGCCAATCCGTTCCGGGCCGGCGAGGGCATGTCCCGGCTGTTCTCCACCCACCCCCCGATGCGCGAACGCATCGCCCGCCTGGAACAGATGGCGGGCCACCACCGCCCCTGACGGGCCAGGGGCCGCGGGGAGCGGTGGCCACCGCCCACCGACCGCCGCATCATGAACGCAACGCTTCACCCGGTCCAGGGCGTCTTGCCCGGCAGTTACGTTCTCCGCCGCGCCCGTGGAAGGCTGCTGATCATGAAGTTCATCCTCAACATCCTCTGGCTGGTCCTCAGCGGCTTCTGGCTGGCGCTCGGCTATGTCTTCGCGGGCATCATCTGCTGCATCCTGATCATCACCATCCCGTTCGGCATCGCGTCCTTCCGGATCGCCGGCTATGCCCTGTGGCCCTTCGGCCGGACGACCGTCATCCGGGATGACGCCGGCGCCGGCTCGGCGATCGGCAATGTCATCTGGATCATCTTCGCGGGCTGGTGGCTGGCCCTGGGGCACATCATCACCGGCATCGCCCTGTGCGTGACGATCATCGGCATCCCCTTCGGCATCGCCAACTTCAAGATGATCCCGGTCTCCCTCATGCCGCTGGGCCGCGACATCGTCCCCACGGACGAGCCCTTCGCGGCGCGCTGACCACCCGCCCCGCCCGGCCCCTCGCCCTCAGCCCCGTACGAGCCCCCGAGGGGCCACATAACGCCGGAACCCGAGCGGCTCGACCCCCGGCAGGCTGTCGATATAGCTCCGCACCTGCCCCTGCGGCTGCAGTGCCCGGCCGACCTCCCGCTCGTGCGACTCCGGATCCGTCCACTCGCTGTAGTTGACGACCCGGTCGCCGTCCTCGCTGATGTGGAAGTGCGAGGCGATCCCGCCATCCCCCCGCTGCAGCTCACCGACCCGCTCCAGCAGCCCGTCCACGAGCCCCCGGGCCGCGTCGTGCCCCGTCGTCCGGAAGGCCACGCGTACGACGCAGCCCGGCTCCTGCGGCGCTCCGTGCGGCAGCATGCTGCGGTACAGCCGGAAGCGGCCGGGACCGGAATTGCCCACGTCCCCCCCACCGTCCAGTACGGCCGCGATCCGCTCGCTCAGCCCGGTGTTCTCGGTCCGCACGAACTCCCGGTGTGCCGCCTCGCTCGTCCACTGCGCGTAATTGAGCACACTGCGTCCGTCCGTCCCGGCGAACAGCACCCGCGACAGGAAGCCCGCCGGCAGAGGTGTCTCCTCCCAGGCGTGGGCGACACCGTCCAGGACGGCCCGCTGCCCCGCCGGACTGCCCGCGTCCCACTCGCTGATCAGTACGGCACCGGCATCCGCCCGCCGGATCTCCGGAAACACATCGGTACGGAACCCGGCCCGCGTCCCGGGTCCGGTACCGGGGCGGGTCTGTGCGTCGTCGGGGTGGGTCTGTGCGTCATGAGGAGAAGTCATGCCACGACCCTGCAATCTCAAGCGCAGTTGAGGTCAAGCGCCCGCAGGGCCGCCGTATCGCCGCCCGACACACAGGTGGGGCGGCACACCGAAGCGCGCCGCCCCATCCTGTGGCACCCGTGAACCGGGCTCCTACCGGTAGTTCACGAACTGCAGGGCGAAGTCCAGGTCCTTGCCCTTCAGCAGCTGCTGCACCGCCTGCAGGTCGTCCCGGCTCTTCGAGCTGACCCGCAGCTCGTCGCCCTGCACCTGCGCCTTGACGCCCTTCGGGCCCTCATCGCGGATGATCTTGGCGACCTTCTTCGCGTTGTCCTGCGAGATCCCCTCCTCGATCGAGGCGAAGATCTTGTACTCCTTGCCCGAGGCCTGCGGCTCGCCGGCATCGAGCGCCTTCAGCGAGATCCCGCGCTTGACCAGCTTGGACTGGAAGATGTCGAGTACGGCCTTCACCCGCTCCTCGGCGTTGGCCCGCATCTCGATCTTCTCGCCCGACCACTCGATCGACGCGCCCACGCCCTTGAAGTCGTAGCGCTGCGAGATCTCCTTGGCGGCCTGGTTGAGAGCGTTGTCGACCTCCTGCCGCTCTACCTTCGAGACGATGTCGAAACTGGAGTCGGCCATGTTGAGTTGGCTCCTCGTACGTAGATCCGTCAGGGGTGCGGCCCGTCCCCGGACCGCCTGCCAAGCCTAGCCACCCGTCCAAGATCCAGCGCTCCCGAATCGAGTGGCGAACCACCCCCAGCCATCGGGTATGGTTTACGTCGTTGCCACGGAGCGCCGCCCCACAGCGGGTCTCCCGGCAGCAAACCTTGGCGGTGTGCCCGAGCGGCCAAAGGGAGCAGACTGTAAATCTGCCGGCTCAGCCTTCCCAGGTTCGAATCCTGGCGCCGCCACAGGAAAGCAAAGGGCCCCTGGCCTGCGATTACCGCAGACCAGGGGCCCTTTGTCATGCGCTCTCGCGATCCACGTAGTGTCTCGCTCTGTCTCGCATTCGAACGCCCCGCCTCGAAGTGCGTGGACGGGGCGTGGACGGGATTTCTGGCCCCGTCAGCTGTGCTGCCCCAGGCGAGCGGAGATCTTGGCGTTCGCAGCCTCGTCTCCGTCGCTGAGGAACTTGGCGTACACGCGGAACAGCACGGCGACACTGTGGCCGGCGCGCTTGGCCACGAGCTGAGGCTCTACGCCTGAGCTGAGCCACGTCGACACTGCGGCGTGACGGAGATCATAAGGGCGCTTGGCGAGCAGCGATTCGCGTTGCGCGGGCGTCAGGGCTCGTGATCGCGCTTCAGCCCAGACCTCGCCGTAACCGGTGTCCTGGATGAGCCCGCCGCGCTGTGTGCGGAACAGGCGACCGTCTGGGGCCACGCCGTACGCCGTCACGTGCCACCGCAGCAGGGCGACCAGCTCGGGCGGTATGGGAACCGGCCGGACGGCTTTCCGTGGACGGTGCTTCAGCCCCCGCTTGTCGTGGGCGTCGCCGCTGTCCGTCCATGCGGAACCCGACCTGGGGCGCGTCTCACGGAGCCGCAGCACCCCCCATCCGCGTCGCGGCAGGTCGCAGTCCTGCACACGAAGCCCGATGACTTCGGCCGGCCGCGCCGCGGCGTAGTACATGCACCCGAAGAACGCCACCAGGCGACGGCCGCGGGGGCTCTGGTCCCGTACGGCCGCCAAGAGCTTCGCGGCCTGCCCGGGGTCCGGCACACAGGTGGGGTCCACCTCCTCTTCCACCTGTTCGGGTGCCTTCCACTGGACATGAGGGAGCGGGTTATCGGTCAGCAGCCCGGCGTCCACTGCGTACCCAAGAGCGTTGTGAAAGATCGCTCTCTTCCTGCGGATCGTGGTTGCCGCAGCCGTCTTGCCGTCCAGTTTCTTGGTGAGGGCGTCCAGGGCGGCCCTGACCCGCATGGGATCCGAGAGCGCCGAGGCAGGCAGCGACTTCCGCTCGAACCAGGCGAGCACCTTGGCGACTTCCGCCGGCGGCTCCTGCTCCCACCGGTTCATGTTGAACGCCCAGCTGTACAGGGCCGTGCGTACGGTCCTGGGGTCCGCCATGCCCTTGGTGTCCTTCACCAGCGCGGGTGCGACGCTCGCCATCGCCTCGGCAAGCGTCCGCCGCGTGGACCCGGGGGCATGGGGCCACTTCATCTCGATGTACTTGCGCGCGTGCTCGTACCACGAGATATCGCGCTCCTTCGTGACCAGGGACTTAGGCATTCCGCTGTCCACGTCGAACGGCTCGCCCTCACGGGCCGCCGTGATGAGCTGGGCCCGGCGGCTCTCCGCCAGGCCCGACGTCAGGAACGACTCAGAGTGCGGACGCTTCCCCACCTTCCAGCGGAGCTGGTAGGGCTTCCGGTAGTCACGCTTACGGATGGCCCAGATCTTTACGGTGTAGCTCCACTCAGTCACGCGGCCTCCAATTCGTTCTTGAAGGCGTCCAGTGCACTTCGGCGCACGCAGATACGGCCGGTCGGTGTGCGCCGCGCTTCGGGCCCGTAGCCGCGGTCGCGCCACCGGTACCAGGAGGCCCGGCTGATTCCGAGTTCGTCCAGGACTGCGGGCAGCGGCACAAGCTCATCCGCGGGTGTGCGCTTACGGGTTACGGCCATGCTCAGTGCCCTCCTTCAGGATTCGGGTTCGCGCTCCGGATACGGGGGGCCGCCGCAGAAACCGCAGAATCCGCAAAAAAGCCCGAAGATGCGCTGTGACCTGCGGCGATGAGGGTGCGAGGGTGGTTGCCGCAAAAATCGCGGAAATTGCCGCAAAAATCAGCGGCGGGCTCGTGGCTCATACCTTGGGCTCCCGTACCTGGGGGTGGATGAGGTAGCGGGGGGCCGGGGGCCGGCCGCGCTTGCCGGTGCGGGGCGGGGTTTCGGTGCGGAGGTAGCCGTGTTCCTCCAGGAGCGCCATGACGGGCTCCAGGTCGCCGACGGAGGGGAATTCGGAGCGGGAGAGCTTGGCGAACAGGTCGCGTCGGCTGACGCTCTCCCAGCCGTTGTCCTCCAGGACGCCCAGGAGGAGACGGGCACGGGCGAGGGTGGTGTCGGCGCCCATCAGGTCGAAGACGGTCAGGGCGTGGGTGGTGAAGTAGTCGCCGATCTCGATGGCGGCGTCCATGGTGTCGCCGCTGATGGGCTGGGTGTAGCCGTCTTCGAGGTGCTGGCCGAGGTGGAGGAGGCCGGCGATGCGGGCGGTGGCGCCGACCAGCTTGCTGGCCCAGTTGGTGATGTGTGCCAGCCGCCCGCCGCGGGCGCGGAGCTGAGGTTCGAGGCGCTGGTCGAAGGCGCGGAGCGCCTGGTGGGCCTCGGGGGTGAGCCGGAGTACGGCGGGGTCGGTCCACTCGGCCAGCGAGAGCGTGAGGGCCGTGACGGTGCGGTCGTAGCGTTCGGCGACGTGGTCGGGGATGGGGTCAGGGTCGGACTTGCGGTAGCCGACCAGCGATTCGGGCAGCGAGTACAGGAAGCGGGCGAGCAGGCCGCGGCCGTCGAAGCTGCGGTTTTGACCGATGTCCTTGAGGACGTCGGGCTGGACGGCCAGGCCCATGGTCAGGGCCGGTTCGTCGATGTTCTCGTCCCGGGTGCGCCGGTCTACGCGGAGCCAGTCCCCGGCGTGGCCTTTGAGGAAGACTTCCATGTTGGGGGTGCCGGAGTAGCGGCCGGCGATGATGTCGAAGATGCCGCCCTCCGCCGACATCACCGCCAGGCGCCCGCCTTGTTCGCTCATGAGGGTGGTGAGGGTTTCGGGTGTGGAGTCGTCGGCCAGCAGGCGCGGCTTGACCGGGACTTCGAGGCTTTCGGCAGCTTGTGCCAGGGCGATGGCCTCGGCGGTCAGCCCGTCGCGTTCGGGGCCCTCGGCCTTGGCCGCCTGAACGGCGGCCTTGTCGGCGGCCTCACGGGCCATCTTGGCGGTCACTTCGGCCTCGGCGATGCGCCCGGCTGTCTCGGAGGCGAGCAGCTTCTCGGCGGCGTGCAGCGGGGCGGTCATGGCCGAGAAGACGGCCGACTTGCGGTTGCCCGGGGGCAGGGCGACGACCGTGAACAGGTTCGTCGGTTCGCGCCAGCGTCCGCGGAGCTGGACAACGACGCGGCCACCCGCGGCGGTGGCCAGGACAGCGAGGGACAGGGTTCCGGCGAGGTCCGGCGGGGTCTGGGTCTCCTCGGCCAGGGCCTCCACGAATGCCCGCATCCAGGTGGGCAGGGTGTGGGTGGGGAAGGTGGGGAGCTTGGGCTGGTGGTTGAGCGGGATCGGCTCCGCCCACACGCCGGGCATGGTCTCGGCGCCCAGTGCCAGGGCTTCGCGCAGGTCCTCGGGTGTGGCGTCCGGTGACATGCCGGCCTGGACGATACGGGTGCCTGCTTCGATGCTGCGGCGGCGCCGTGCCAGGTCGTGAACGATCTCGGCGTAGTACACGGCGTTGGCGGCGGTGGGGACTGCGTCGATGAGGGTGTGGAGGTAGGACCGGCCGCCGACGCGGTGGAGGTCGCCGACCTGTTCGAGGTGGTGCCCGAGGGTGATCGGGTCGGCGCGCTGGCCTTGGCTGTGCAGGTGGAGGGTGGCGCGGTGGACGGTCTCGTGGGCCGGGCGGTAGTGGTCGGCGGGGTCCATGACCGCGCTGACCTCGGCGATGACGTCGGGGGCGAGCATGAGGGCGCCGACGACGGCCTGTTCGGCGTCCACGTCGTTGGGCGGGATGCGGGTGAAGTCGTCGCCAGTGCGGTCGCGCATCGGCAGCACGGTGGCGTGGTGTGCGTGCGCGGACTCAGGTGTCATGCTGGGGGTTCTCCTGTTTCTTCGAAGGGACGGAGAGCCGGGGCGGTCGCGGTCTTGTGGTGAGAGGCGACCGCCCCGGGCGTATTCAGTCCTCGATGTCGCCGCTGTAGCCGATGGGCGCCAGCGCGCTGTGTGCGCGGTTGAGGGCGTCGGCGAGCATGTCCGCGCAGCGGGAGGCTTCGGCCAGTGCGGTCGTGGCGTCGCTGACGTGGTCAGCCACCAGGCCGTAGTCGGCGGTGAGGGCGCCTTCCAGGTGCAGCCGGGTGAGGAAGCCTCGGGTCTGCTCGAAGGACTGCGGCAGGTACTGCGCCATGCGCTTGAAGGCGGCGACGCTGGAGTACGCCTGCCCGGGGTAGTGCAGGCTGCCCGAGCGGGAGCGTGGGGTGGGCAGGGTGGCGTGGTTGAACTTGCGGACCGCTTCGGCAGCGGTGTCCGCGCTGTGCTGGGGCTTGCGGGTGGCGCTCATAGGTCGTGCCTTTCTGGTGTGGGTCAGAAGGGGGGTTCGTCGCTGAAGCCGTTGGCGGCCCACGGGTCGCGGCCGGCGCGGTGCCAGCGCTGGGGAAGGCGCGGCAGGGGCAGCAGGACCCAGCGGTGGTCTTGGTTCCAGCACTCGCAGGGCTCCCAGTGGGAGCCGTCGTACTCGCCGGTCTCGGGGTGGCCGTATTCGTGCTCGATGCCGCCGATGCCCTCGCAGTAGCGGCAGGCGGGGCGCGGGGTGTCGGTCAGGATGAGAGCCGGGCGCGGCCAAGTGGCGCGCTGAATGCGCAGCCGGGGAAAGGGACGGTGGCTCATGCGGTGCTCTCCTCGTAGGCCATTTCGGTCTCGTCGGCCATGTCGGCGAAGCGGAGGAGGAGTTCGCCGAGCTGGCGGCGGGTGAGCAGTCGGGAGTAGGAGTGCTCCCAGTCGTAGGTGTCGAGTGCCACGGTGACGATCTCGTCGGGGTCGATGTCCATCTCAGTGCTCCTTGGTGATCTCGATGGTGGGGAGTTCGGGAAGTCCCGCGTGGGTGAGTTCGGCGGCGTTGAAGCCGGGCAGGGCGGAGCGTGCGGTGATGGCCTGGGCCAGGGCGGTGGCGTAGGCGGCGCCTTCGCGGGCTACCTCGATCTGCGCTCCGGCCCGTAGCGCCTCGACGCGTTCCACGTGCGCGTGCTCTTCGCGGCGCTCGCCGATGTGCCGGTCGTGGGCGGCGGCTTCGCGGCGGTCGGTGCGCCAGTGCCGCGCTGCCAGGCCGTAGGTCACTGCGGTGGACAGGGCCCACAGCAGCAGGGGCAGTGAGAGGCCGTCGGCGTATCCCGCTACCCCTGCCAGGGCCAGGGCCCCGGAGGTGGCGAACGCGGTGCCCGCGATGACGCCATCCCCGGCGCGCCCGACCGAGGCCAGGGCGCCGGCCACTGCCGCGCCGAGGGAGAGCGCGGTCATCAACACGGCGTCGCCGACGGAGTGTTCGGCACCGTTGGCGTTCCAGATGCGGGCGAGGATCAGCACGGTGGAGGTGGCCAGGGCCGGGGCGGCTTTGGGTGCCGCGGCGGCGAGCCAGTGGCGGGCGACGAGGGGTTCGTTCACGGCCGCCTCCTACAGGTTGCCGATGGCGTCGATGACGGCGTGGGTGAGCTGGTTGATGGGGCCGGAGGCGCCGGTGGAGGCGAGGAAGAAGCCGAACATCATGGCGATGAAGGCGGAGCCCCAGCCGAGGGTCTTGGAGCGGAGCAGGAAGAACAGGACCAGGCCGAAGAGGGCGACGAGGGAGACGGTGATGGCCACAGGGGCCTCCTTGGCGTGAGGTGGTGGAGGGGGTCAGCGGGTGCCGTCGCGGTGGAGGCGCATGGCGACGTTGAACAGGTGGCGGCCGACGCGGATGCGCTTGCGGTCGCCGTGGCAGCGGCGGCAGGTCTTGCCGGGGCGGAGCCGTCCGCGGCGGTCTTTCTTGAGCGCGTAGCCGAAGCCCTTGCACTTGCGGCAGTCGCCGAACGGCGAGACAGCACACAGAGCGACATAACAGAGCGTTACTACCGCCAGGCAGGTGATAGCGAGGCTGATGCGGGTCATGAACGGCCTCCAGGGCGGTTTTCGAGGGTTTCCGCAGGTGGGCCGCTATCCGCTAGCAGCCTGATCAGATGCGGTGTGGGGCGCTAGCGGGGCCGCTAACGTTAGCGAGGGTTACCGCTAGCGATAGCGGCCCCGCGGGCTTATCCGGCGTCCCGGTTTCCGTCACGCTCCGCTACTGCGGCGGCGAGGTGGGCGCGTTCGATACCGCGCCGGTTGACGACCTTGCCGTTGATGCGCCGCCCGATCTGGACGGTCTCGATGCCATGCGGCTTCAGGGCCGCGGTGAGCTGTTCGGCGGCCCACTCGCCGTAGACGTCGGGCCGCAGCTCGGCCAGGCGGGCCACGACGGTTTCGTTCCAGACCTTGGCCTCTTCGGCCGGGATCACGCCGAGCAGGTCCCGCAGCAGGTCATAGGCGGCGGAGGCATCCGCCTCGGGCTCCTCGCCCAGCGCGTGACCGGAGAGCAGGCCGGCGTCCTCGCGGGCCTTGCGGGCGCGCAGTGCGATGGCGTCGGCGCCTACGCCATCGACGTAGACGGAGCCGACGATCCGGGCATCGGCTCCTTCGCCGACGAAGTAGTGAATGCCCTTGTCGCCCCAGGAGAACATCGTGGCCCGCACACCGCGCTTGTAGGCGGAGGTGCCCAGGACCATGTCGTTCTCCAGCTGGCCCATGACCTTCAGGCACCAGCGGGCCGAGGCGTTCGCGGAGATGCCGGTGGGCAGCGCCTTGGCGTCCGGCCGCTGCGTGGCGAGCAGCAGCACGATGCCGGTGGCCGGGCCGCGCTTGACCAGGTCGGTGGCGATCTCCTCGAACTCGTCCTTGTACTTCGGGTGCTCGAACAGCACCTGGCACTCATCCACCCCGATCACGATCGGGTGCAGACCCAGTTCCTTCTTGCTGGCCAGCTCCGAAGTCACCTTCGACTCCGGGCAGATGTCCCGCGGCAGCGAGCGGATCATCTTGGTGCGCCGCCGCAGCTCGGTGCGCAGCTCGCGGAAGTCGCGGATGGCGTACTCGATTGCCTCGTCGTCGTCTCCGGCGGCGTGGCGGTGGGAGACGGCGTTGCCGACGGGGTCGAGGTCGCCGGTGCCCTTCATGTCGTAGGTGTGCAGCTCGGCGCGCGGGTCGAGGGCGGCGATGAGCAGCAGCAGCCTGAGCAGGAACGTCTTGCCCATGCGGGGGATGGCGCCGATGATGCCCGCGATGTACATCAGGGTGACGTTGATCCAGCGTCCGCGCTGGTCGGTGCCGAACGGCACCGGCTTGAACAGGTCCACCGTGCCGGACTTGGCCAGCGGCCACGCGGGCTTCTTGGCCTTGGACATGTCCTGATCGCCGACCCACAGCACCAGGCGGCCTGTGTGCTCGTCCGGCACGGCCTCGGGCCACACGCAGCCCAGCGGCCGGCGCAGACCCGAGGCCAGCTTGTCGCGCCGCTCGATGACGTCGGTAACCGTCACGCCGTACGGGAGGTCGCCTTCGGCGCGCCAGCCGGGGCCGTCGCGGGTGATGGGCGCGGTGAACGTGAACCCCTCCCGCCCCTTGGACTGGGCCTGGTTGATCGCCGGGATACCGAGCGCACCCAGCGCCCTCAGGACGATGTCGGAGGTGAGCTTTTGGGCCTTGGGCAGCTCCACGGCCCGGTTGATGACGGGGGCATCGGCTGCGTCCCCGGCCCAGCCCAGGGCCAGCACCACTGCACTCACCGACACCGCCATCAGCCAGGCCGGGGCCAGCACATACAGCGCGAGCGCGGCCCCCAGGCCCATGAACGTGGCGAGGGTGACCACGAGGGTGCGCAGCCGTACGCGGCCGTCGCGCTGGCGGGAGAGCTTGAGGTAGGTGGCTGCATCCTCCTTGGTCACCATGGCGCGGCGCACCGGGTCGCCTTCCGCGTCGGAGACCCAACGCATCGTGCCGCCCAGGAACTTCGCGGCCCCGCGCGGCGCCTGGAAGGCCAGCCGGGCGGCGTAGACCGGGGTGCGCAGGGCGTGGTAGCCGGTCATGTGGCCGTAGTGGCCAGCAACCCAGGTGGCGGCAGTCTTCAGTTCGTCGGTGGACTTCAGCCACTCCGGGACGATCGCCCGGCGCTTGGCGCCCATCAGCCTGCCCAGGTAGCCGGGGCCCTTGACGTCGGGGCCGTCCACCAGCACCCGGGCGGACGGATCCGGCTCCGCCGGTCGGCCGGTCGGCTCCGGGGCGGGCGATTCGTCGGCCGCCCCGCGGGCGGAGCGGGCCTTGCCCAGGTCCACCACCTCCGCACCCTCCTGGCGGGCGGCGTCGGCGGCCATGTCGGCTTCCAGCCGGTTGAACAGTTCGCGGTCGTCGTCGTGATTCACTGCTGCTTCCTTCCGGAAACGGGAGGTGGAAGGGGCCCGGACGGCGCTTTGGCCGGCAGACGTCCGGGCCCCGTTGAAACGAGGACGGGACAGGTCAGAGCTGGTTGGGCTCCAGCGAGAAGAAGACGACGTTGGCGCGCGCCATCTCCGGGGCCTCCCGGCCGATGTCGCTCTTGATGGCCATGAAGACGTCATGGCGGGTCGCGCCCTCGGGCGGGGTCCAGGTGCCGTAGAGCGTGTTCATCGCACGGCCGGGAAGCTCCAGGGTCATGACCCAGTGGTGCGAACCCTGCTGCTGAGCGTTCTGGCTGGTCACAGCGGATCTCCTCGTGTTGATCAGGTGAATGGATAAGGGAGCGGGCTGGTCAGCTGTTGAGGACGGTGTCCAGGGCGGCGCGAGCCTCGGCCGGGGTGATCGCCTGGTCCCGGACCTGGCGGTAGTTGCCGTACATGGCGGTGGCCTTGGCGATGACCTGCTGGGGAGTGACGGGGCGCTTGCCGTCCCACTCCCAGCTCACGAGCTGGCTGGCGGCGTGGTTGGCCATGCGCATGCGGTGGTCGGCCAGGCGCTTGGCCCTGCGGCGGGCGTTGTGCTTGCGCTGCTGTCCGGGCGTGGGCTTGGTGCGAGGCACGGTCAGTCCTCCAGATCCGTGTAGTGGTAGTCACCGAGGCGCGCGGCGTCGGCCATGGCCTGGTGGTCGTCGGCCGTTCCGAGCAGCCAGGTGCGGGTCGGCTCGACGGCGGTCTCGGCGGCCCGGCTGTAAGCCGCGGCTTCTTCGCTGTGCATGCGGACGGCGTCGGTGCGCCTCACAGGCGCTCCTTGCTGTTCGTCGTCGGGGAAGGCGCAGGTCACACATGCCGGCGCGGCCATCAGGGTTGTCCGGCTGCGGTCACCAGGTGCAGGCCCTGGCGGGCGGCGGTGGTACGGCGTTCGTCCACGGCCTTGATGCGCTTGCGGGCCCAGCCTTCGGAGAAGCCGAACTCCCGGCCCAGCGCGGCCGGGCCGATCGGCGTTCCGGCGTCCAGGGACTGCGCGTACGCCTCTTCGGCGCGCTGGCGCGTACGCTCCAGCTCCGCATCCTCGTAAGCCTTGTCCGACGCGGCCCGTGCACCCGTACGGGCAGGCCGTACGGGCGGTGTACGGGTCGGCTTCGGAGGCTGGGGCGTCCGGGGCCTGACCTGCTCGTACGGCCCGTTCGCGGGCCCGTCCGTACGGCCTTGCGTACGCTCCCCGCCCCCCTCTTCAGAACCCGTACGCTCCAGCTCCGGCACGGCTGCGGGAGCGTCCGTACGGGGGCCGGTGAACAGCTCCAGTGAGGGCAGCGGTCCGGCGTCGGCGTGCTCGGTGACGAGTTGGGCGACCTTCCCGGCTCGCTTGGTGTGCCGCTTGAGTTCCCGGCGGGTGACGCCGGGTTCTGCGGCGTGGACCATCCGCCAGGCGGTCTCCCACGCACGAGCCTCATCCATCGGCGGGACGGTGGCCCACCGCAGGCGCGTCGCGGCGCGGTGCACCTTGCGGTGGTGGCGGCGCCGGCGCCGGTTGTGCCGGATCTCCTCCGGGCTGGCGCCGGTGTCGTCCTCGGAGACCGACAGGCGGTAGGTCTCATACGCCACTGGCGCGGCCAGTGAGCCGACCGCGGCGACCACGCCGAAGCCGAAACCCCACATCTGCGCGCCGTGCGCCAGGTTGATGCCAGCGGCCACCAGTGCGGCCGACCAGGTTCCGGCGCGGTGGACGCCGGCGGACAGGCCCCGCTGTTCGCGGCGCTGGCCCTGGATGGCGAACATCCACGTCAGGGACTCCAGCGACACCCCGCCGGCCACGGCCATCGGCCACGCCCAGCGGCTGCCCAGGAAGTCGATCTGCGCGGGCAGCGCCACCGACACGAACAGCGCGATGACCGCGACGGTCACCAGCGTCACGCGGTGCGCGCCCATCTGGCCGCCGAGCTGAGCAAATGCGGCACGGCGCCGCTCCCGGCGGGCCGTCGCGTTCTCCTCGCGTTCCCGGCGCCGCTCGCGGCGGGCCTGGGCCGCGGCTTCCCGCCGGACGCGTTCGACGTCGACATTGGCCTTGCCGGTCGCGGCGGCGGCCTGGGCCCGCAGCAGGTCGGCTTCGGCGTTGGCCTTGGCGACGGTGGCCGCGTCCATCTGCCGCGCGCCCCGCGCACTGTAAATCTGGCTCACAGCGACCCTCCTTCGAGGCTGTGGTCCCCGCTGGTGCCGCGACGGCCATCCCGACGGCCGTTGACCGTCCGGTAGGCGGGAGCCGCGTTGTCGGCTCCGACCCTCCAACCGCCGCCGGTCTGCTTCGCGCCGTACATGACCTCATCCGCGCACCGCATCAACTGCGACAGGTCCGCGACGCGGTTGCCGGTGTGCTGCTGGACGACCCCGGCCGATGCCCCCACCCACATCAGGTGTTCTTCGAACTCCACGGGCTCGGCGAGCGACGCGGTCAGCGCGTTCATGGCTGCGCGCGTCTCCCGAGCTCGGGAGACGCGGATGACGGCGGCGAATTCATCGCCCCCGAGGCGGCCGGCCGCCCCGCTGTGGCTGCGGCTCCACTCGCCCAGGCGCTGGCCGCTTGCAGCGATCACGACATCCCCGGCAGCGTGGCCGTAGGTGTCGTTGATCTGCTTGAAGCCGTCCAGGTCGATGACCACCACCGCGAACGCCCCAGCCGCCGCAATCTTCCGAGCGCGGGCCTGGAACGGGTCACGGGTCAGCAGACCGGTCAACGGGTCCCTGCGGGCTGCCTCGATGCGGCGGTGCAGCCGCCGGGAGTGCAGGGACCATCCGGCCGCCAGAGGCGCCGCAGCCGCCAGCATCGTCAGGGTCTGGCTCATGCCGCCTCCCCCGTTTCGCCCGAGCGACGGACGCGGCGCACGCGCCGCAGCGGCGCAACGGCGGTCAGGGCGTCGGCGTAGAGGGCGTCCCACGCGGCGATCTCGTCGCCGTGCTCGCCCTGCTCCCGCAGGTCCGCCAGGATGTCGGCGGCCGCATCCAAGCGGGCCGCGCGCTCGTCGGCGGTCTCCGGCTCGAACGGGTTGAGGAACAGCTCACGGTCGAGGCCCAGCGCCTGCTCCTCGAAGCCGAAGGCCAGTTCCTCGAACTCGCCGGTGGACACGATCTGTTGGTTGCCGATGTACGTACGCATGGCTTGCTCCTGTGTCGAAGGGACGGAGAGCCGGAGCGGTCGCGGTCTTGTGGTGAGAGGCGACCGCCCCAGCGGGTGCAGCTGTAGCGCGGTCAGACGGTGGCGATCAGGACGGCTGCAATGAGCAGCCACAGGTGGTGGAAGGACTGATCCAGCGCGTAGGCACCCGTGCCGAGGTGAGCGGCGGGCTTGCCTTCGGCAGTGGTCGGGTGCGCGGGGTGGGCGGCGGTGCCGAAGCCGTAGAACTCGGTCTTGCCGGTGACCTTGGCCAGCCACGCCAGCGTGCTGCGGCGATCGGCCCACCAGTGCGTCACCGCATCCACGCCCAGGCCAATCACCAGACCAAGTACCGACAGACGCAGCCCCAGCAGCGCGGCAACCGGCAGGAGTAAGGCCAGTTTTGTAGCCGTGAGAGTGGCGACGTGGCGCGCGTCGGCGAGACGACCGACCCAGCCGGGGCGGCCCTTGGTAGCCGACTGGTGCGAGGTCTGCACCCAGTGATCACCCACGCTGTGGGCGACGTACAGGGCGATGAAGACAGCAGCGAAGGTAGAGGCATCCATATGTGGCTCCTTGTTGTCGAAGGGACGGAGAGCCGGGGCGGTCGCGGTGATGTGGTGAGAGGCGACCGCCCCGGCAAGTGCGCAGGTACAGCTACTGGTGTCCGCGTGCGCGACGGGCGGTTCGGGCAACGCGTCAGCGGCGGCGAGGACGCTCAGTTGGTGTCGTCGTCCTTGGTGACCTGGGTCTGACCGTCGATGACGGTGACGGTCTCGTTCGGGCCGGCGGTCACCGTGTAGCTCTCGCTGGCCTGGTCCTGAATGTCGTTGCGGAACTTGCCGTCGTCGCCGAAACCAATGACCAGACGGGACATGAGTGCTCCTTCATCGGAAGGGCCGGACTATCCGGCTCCCCTCAACCCCGCCCGTACGGCACAGGGCCGGACGGGCGGAGGAGGCAACCGGCCGCAGCGCCAAGCGCTGCGGATCCAGAAGGGGTGGACCGGAGGTCGTACAGGCGCCGCCCGACGGTCCATCCGGCGGCGCCCGGGTATGTTGTCGGTTCACACCGACCTGACGCAGGAAGCAGGGATACGGCCTTCATCGGTGCGCCGTTGCCACGGAGCACCGGTCCCGAGCCGGGAAATCGGGTGCGTCATCGTCACTGCTCTGACGCCAGCAGGGCGGCGCATACCAGGTGGCAACCGAGGGGGCTGACCTCCAGTGATGAAGGGATGATCCCCAGGACTGTTCTCCAGAGCTGATACGCGGATAAGTGGCCGCCGGCGGCCATCACCCGGGCCGTTGCGGGGGACGGGGAATTGCACCCCGTTCAATAAGCACGCTGTTCAGTTCTCAAGGAACAGACGCTTCCTTCGGACCCGTTTCACGGGGCCCTCCGGGCGCTGTGGAAGTGCGGTTCTTCTCGGCCCTACCGATCAGAGGCATCGGTGAAGGTCGGAGCTGAGGGCGTTCCCCGGCTCTGCCTCAGAGTGCACTGTGAGGCAGAGTCCCGTCAACCCCTACGTTCCGCGGTGAGTTCGGGGACGCTGGCATTGCCCATCACGCTTGGGCACTATGGGGCAGAGGTCGATACGAGCACTGGGGTGCAGATGGTTGAGTGGTCCGGCAAGCCCGCCTACCAGCAGGTGGCTGATCGGCTTCGTGAGCGCATCGGAGCCGGAGAGTTCACTGAGGCTGGGCAGCTGCCGTCGCTGTCGCAGCTCCAGGCCGAGTTCGGTGTTTCGATCACGGTCGCTCGCGAAGCGGTCCGGCACCTCAAGGCCGACGGGCTCGTTGTCAGCCACCAGGGCAAGGCGGCGTTCCTGACGCCGGACGCCCAGAAGCTCGCTGGTAGCAGCGAGGTGCAAGACGAAGTCGCCCAGCTGCGGCAGGAGGTCGCCGGCCTTCGTGCAGAGGTGGGAGAACTGCGCGAACGGGTGGCCAGGATCGAAGCCAACTGAGTTTCGGATGCGATGCATTGACACCTCCTGATCGGACGTGGTGTCAGTTCACCGTCAGGGCAAGGGAATCGGTATCACGCGTCCCTAGCCTTTTTAGCCCAAAGGTTTTTACACATCCGCTTACACATCCACTATCACGGTTTTTCACGGGGCCTCTCAGGCCGCTACACTCGCGGCTTCGAGTAGCTATCTAGGAGGGGCAGATGGCTCGGCGGAATCCAGACTGGAAGCCGGAATTTCTGAAGCAGTACCGCGAAAGTCACGCGCTCACTCTCGAAGAGACGGGGGAGCAGCTTCGAGAAATAGCGCAGCGACACAGCTTCAACATCGCCGCGAACTTCCAGACCATCTGGGGTCATGAGAGTGGCTCTATATACCCTGGTCCGCATTATCGCCGGGCCTACTGCCTTCTCTACGACCGCAACGAAGCCGAACTTGGCTTCCGCCGTGCTCTCCCCGGAGAGGAAACGCGGGTGGAATCCGTCCCAGACCCGCAGAACAAGAGCCTCCCTGACCCGTCAAATGCGATCGTGGAAGCCCTCGGTGTTATCCAGCCCGGTAGCGACGATGTCGACAGTGCGGCATTGCGTGACCGTGTCCTTGACGCATGGCGCCGTCGCGCCGCCGGTGGAGTCGCCGACACTCCATCAGTCCTGTTGGTGGGGGGATACGCCGGATCCGGAAAATCTGAGTTCGCCAAATTCCTCGGAAGTCTCACAGGGTGGCCGATCCTCGACAAGGATTCCATCACCCGCCCACTCGTAGACCAATTTCTCATTGCTCTCGGCGGAGAGGCCAACGACCGAAGTTCGGAGCTCTACCGCGAGAAGGTGCGTCCGCTGGAATACCGCTGCCTCCTGGAGGCGGCATGGGACAACCTCAACTGCGGTATTTCGACAATCCTCGATGCGCCGTTCGTTTCTGAGTTCTCCCAGGCGGACTGGATGCAACGCTTCCATAATCGCTGCCGGTCGAAGCGTGTCACGGTCGCTACCATATGGGTTCGATGCGATCCGGAATCGATGCGCGAGTACATCGAATTTCGAGGCGCCCCACGAGACGCGTGGAAGATGGAATCGTGGGAGGAATATCTCTCCGGCCTTGACATGGAGATGAAGCCTCAGGGGCCGCATTTCGTCGTGGACAACCGGCTGGGCGGAGCCGTCGCCATGGCTGACCAAGCCAGGGATGCACTGAGCGGCGGTGGCCTGTGACCGGCGCTGGCGTCATCCTGTACGGTCCGCCGGGTTCGGGTAAGGACACGATCACAGCGGAGCTGAACCGGCTGCGCGGCGAGTTCACGTTGTTCCAGCGCCTCAAGGCCGGTGCTGGCCGGACAACCGGCTACCGCCTAACGACCCTGGAGCGCATCAACGAACTCGACCAGGCGGGAGAGCTGTTGTACCGGAACTCCCGGTACAACGCCGAGTACGCCATTGACCGGGGCGGTCTGTCAGAACTCCTCAAAGCAGGGCGAACGCCAGTCCTGCACATGGGCCAGGTGGCCGGCGCGAGCGCCGTACAGGCATTCCCGCTCCATTGGGCCAAGGTTCTGTTGTGGTGCCCCAAGGAAGTCACGGCCGAGCGCTCTGCGGCCCGCGGCGATAAGGACGTTGAGGCGCGCCTGGCCGTGTGGGACGAGACGCGGGAAGACCTCCTGGCTCACGCGGAAGAGCCGTGGTCTCTGGTGGTCGAAACGCATCGCCAGTCGCCGACCGAGGCAGCGGAACTCATCGCTGAGGCGCTGGCAGCCAACGCGACGGCGGCCGTACGTGATATCCGGGGGCTGGTGTCGTGACGACGCTCGGCATCTTGCATCCCGGAAGCATGGGTGCGGCCGTGGCCGCTCAGGCCAAACACCGTGGGGCAGAGGTCGTCTGGTGCCCTGAGGGCCGCAGCCCCGCCACGAGAGAGCGCGCAGCGGGGTTCAGCGAGGTCCGCGACATCGCCGAAATGGCCAGTCGCTGCGACATCATCATGGCCCTGTGCCCGCCGGCGGACGCCGAATCCGTCGCGGGCCTGGTAGGTGCTGAGGAGTTCAGCGGGATCTACGTGGATGCCAATGCGGTCTCGCCGGCCACGATGGCGAGCATCAGTGCCTTCGCCATCCGAGATCCTGACCGACTGGTGGACGGTTCGGTCATCGGATCGCCCCCGTCCGCCGCGAAGACGGCGCGGCTATACCTGTCCGGCCCCGACGAAGCCGCGAGGGCGGTTGCCGAGCTCTTCGCAGGAACGGCCGTAGCCGCGCGACCCCTCAGCGGTGGCATCGGCAAGGCATCCGCGCTCAAGCTCTCGTACAGCAGCTACCAGAAGGCGAGCCGTGTGCTGGCCGCTGTGACACACGCTCTCGCGCGTGACTGGGGTGTGCAGGACGAGCTGCTCGACATCGCACAGGGCCGCTCGACCAGCTACCTGGCGGAGCCCGAGTACATCCCCAAAGTGGCAGCGCGGGCATGGCGCTGGGGCCCGGAAATGCGCGAGGTGGCGTCGGCCCTCGGCGAGCTGAGTCTTCCTGACGAGCTGGCTGAGGCGACGGCGGCCGTCATGGAGCGTTGGGCGCAGACGAAGGACCAGAGCTTGGAGATCTCGGAAGCCTTGGACCTATTGCGAGCGGATGACCTCCCGCTGTCGCAACCCGACCTGCACTGAGCACCCCGCTGGGCGGTGAACGGCCTCTGGTTCGCGTGATGCGGACGGGAGGCCGTTTTCAGTGGCCGAGCCGTTCAGGATCGGATGATCTGCTGCGCGGTCGTGGGGTCTCCCGCGGACGGCATGAGGGCTTGCACCTATTTTTGCGGCGATTCTCGCGTTTTTTGCGGCAGCGAGCCCTGCTTGTCATCGCTGCAGGTCATGGCCCGTTTTCTGGATTTCTGCGTATTCTGCGGTTTCTGCGGCTAGGGCCCTGTGAGGCAAAGGTCTGGAGTCTGGACTCCGCCCCTAAGTCGCCAGTCCTTGCAATGCGTCTATGGCCTCCGCGACGTCCTTCACCACAATGTCTGGCTCGCGGGGGCCATAGATCCACGGACGGCCGTTGGCTACCCACAGCGTTCGCAGGCCCGCCGCGATCCCCCCTTCAATGTCGGTGCCGGGGGTGTCGCCTACCATCCACCCATCGGCGCTCAGCCGGGTGTCGCACATTTCGGCGGCAGCCTCGAAATGGCCGTATGCCGGTTTCCGGACGCCGATCTCCCCCGAGATGCAGACTCCGTCGAAGAGCAGGGTGAGGCCGGTCGCATCGAGCTTCGCCCGTTGGATGTCTCCCGCGCCGTTCGTTGCGATGCCGGTACTCCAGCCCGTACGACGCAGCTCTTCGAGACCCTCCAGAACCCCCGGGAAGTGGCGAACGGACCGGGCGACGCCATCGACATACTCACGCCAGAGGTCGTCCGGGGGATCGCTGACCCCGAGCGTCTCCCGCAGGCGTATGAAGTCTGCTGGATAGGCCCGCTCCCGTAGCTGATCACAGATGACGGCCACTGTCTCTCGCGGCAACCGCCGTGAGCGCACGAAGTCGCGGGCCCACTTGTGAAGGCATCCGCGCCGGTCGATCAAGGTGTTGTCGAGGTCGAAGAGCGCCAGCATGCGACGAAGCTACGCGCCGGAGCGACGAGCCGTCGCGGAGCGTTGGCGAAGGCCGGGTAGAGCGCTGAAGCGCTTGCGCAGAGTTACTTGCGGCTTTGGCCTCGCATGACGTCGATAAGGTCCGTTGCCACCAGACGGGCCCCGTACAGCACACCAACCGCCACCAGGCTGATGATGCCGATAAGCGGCCCGGTCGCCGAGTCCGGGACGTCCAATAGGTTCGCACCCACCGCCGTGCCCACCACCACGCTGCCGAGAATGGTTAGGCGCAGCCATTCACGGTTCACCGCCGGGGTGACCCCGTTCAAGTCCTCGGGGTCCAACAGGGCTAGCGTGCGGCCCTCGCCATACCGCTGGGCGATCTTCAGCAGCATGCGGGCCGTGTCCTCGAAGACCTGCCCGGTGTCTGCCTCCGTGTCCTGCCTGGCCTCCACCGCCCGCAGGGCCCCGACCACCAGCGCGGCATGTTCCTTCAACCCCTGTTGACGTGAGTGTCTTATCCGATCGTGCCGGGTCCGCCACGCTGACCACACCGCCCGTTCAGCAGCGGCCAGGCTCACACGCGGGGCAACCAGGGGACCACCGGTATCCCATTGCTTGTACGCCTGTCCGAGACTCCCGCAGACGCCCAGGAGCACAACCACAGGCCGCCACTGGGCCGTCTCCCCGACCCGGGCACGGGAGAACATGCCTGGCCGCTCAGCCAGGATCGACCGCGGCCGGTTCTCTTGCTGACTCCCGGCCTTCTTGGTGTCGCTGAGCCAGACGAAGACGGTCGCGGCCGGCCGCATGGCAACGAAGAACATGGCCAGCAACACCAGCGCGGCTGCCGTGGTGGCCGTGGCCACAGGGTCAGCCAAAGGGTTCATGACAGCCGACACCCCGGGTTCCACCTTGTGCACCAACCACTCGACAGCATGTTGACCTGCGCGCACCAAGGAACCAAGCGGGTCAAGAGGGTTTTGCCCGCCCTTCACCGAGTGGTGGTTCGCGGGATCGGCCATCATGTTGTCAACCAGCTGGTCTCCCGTCAGATGGCGTGGTCCCCTCGAACCTGGAGGGTTGTGCCAGACGTACCGGGCTATGTTCACGAGCGTGCCGACATTGAGCACCGCCACCGCCAGAATCGCCAGTTTGAAGGCGTGCGCGATGGCCGCCCACGGGGAGCGGGCGCACCACTGCCTCACCGGCATGGCGACATAGCGCCACTCATGCCATGGGACGGGCGGAAAGGTTGGTGGCAGATTCCGGCAGGCATTCCCCAGCCGCCGCTGCGTCCGCCGATCGATCCACGCGGCGTAGCGGGTGGTTATCGGGTCAACCGCGTTGTGGCGTATCCAGCGCGACGGTCGTGACTGCGGGTGCGTCCAGAGCCATCCGATGCCGAAGGGCACACCGATCACGCCTAGGACGGACACCATCGCGAGTAGGCGCCTCAGGACTTCGGTCATCGGAGCAGTCTTGCCGAAGTTGCCCGGCGCAGTGGCAGCTTGTCCTCACCGGCTCGCGCTGTGAACTCCACCTGATTCCTTAACGGTCAGATCGATACCGATCAGGCCCGAGCGGTAGCTCAGTCATGGCTGAGGCCAGTGCCGGCGTCTCTATCGAACGGGACCGTGGAGCGCTGCTGAGGGCCCGCACGGGGCGGCGACGTATCGAATCTGCTTGAACTGGCTGTTCACCTGAATGTAGGCGTGAGTGCCTGCGACGATGCCAGCATGCCGATGCCGCCTGGAATGCCTCTTCAAGCTGCGCTCATCCCCGACTGCACGGAGCTGGAAGCTCATCGTGCGGCCTACAGGAGCGCCAAGGCCAACGACGCGATCTTCGTGTGTATCGCTCGCCATGGGCGCCACTGGAAGGTGGAGCTAGATGCCATGGCCAGCAGCAAGCCCTACGTCCCGGACCAGGGGATGGCGATCCTGAACTCTAAGGCCGAAGCTTTGGTACTGGATGGCACCGTGGAGCAGGTGAACATCGGAGCTGACTACATCTCCATGTGGCCGATCAAGACTGAGGACAGGGCACGCGAGATCGGGGCAGCGTTCCATGCCGCAATGCACGGTCTCCAACAGTTGCACATGGCCGTTCCGGACCAACGCGCAAAGTCCTAGCGCACGAGGTCAAGACTGGCGCGCACCTCGCGCCAACAGAAGCTCTGCCAGGCAGGTCTGTGGACGACGTGTGGACGGAAATGCCCGCGCCTCCTGAACGTCTGCCCGTTTACGCAGGTCAAGCGCTGGACGGCTGGCTGATCTTCAGGGGACTGTAAATCTGCCGGCTCAGCCTTCCCAGGTTCGAATCCTGGCGCCGCCACAGCGGAGGAACCTCTCCGATCTGCTGAAACAAGCAGATCGGAGGGGTTTTTCGCGTGTCGGCACCACCGGCCCGCTCGACCCCCGGAGCCGGCCGCGCTCCGGCTCCCCCGGATCTCAGCGGGCGCTGCCGATGTTGCGGTCGGCGTCGGTGCCCTGGAGCAGCAGGGTGGTCTCCTCGATGCGGCTGAACCGGCCGTCGGGCGCGAGGTCGGCGAACACATAGACCTCGGTGCGCACGGTCGAGCCGTCCTTCTTCGTGATGTGGGCGGTGTGCCGGTCGGCGTACTTGCTGCCGTCGTAGAGCTCTTCGTGCACCTGGACATGGCCGCCGGTGACGAGGGTGCGCAGGTGGGCGATGTGCTCCAGGAACCCGGCGCGGTCGGCCCACTGCCCGTCCGTGCGCTGGCGGTACTCCGGGGTGAAGTGGCGGTCGGCGGCCTCCTGCACGGTGAGGTCGCGGTGGAAGAGCAGGTCGTTCAGGGCGGCCTCGATGCCGGTACGAGCCATGGGACTTCCCCTCCGAAAGTGCGTGCGCCGCGCACGCATTTCCGTCACCGTAGCAGCAGATGCGTGCGCGCCGCACGCTATTCTTGGGAGTGTGGAGAACGAGGTAGGGCACGAGATCGCAGACGCGCTGGGCCTCCTGCTCAGGCGCACCACCCGCACACAGCTGCACAAACAGCTCACCGAGGGCATGGGGGAGGCGGTGGACGAACTGACGTACCCGGTGCTGAGCGCACTGGCCCGGACCGGGCCCCGCAGCGCGGCCGACCTGGCTCCCGACGTCGGGGTCGACCGCTCCGGTGTCACCCGACGTGCCTCACGACTGGAGGCCGCCGGCCTCATCCGCCGTGAAGCGGACCCCGACGACCGGCGCGCACACCTGCTCGTCCTCACCGAGCAGGGCGAACGCGCAGTGGCGGAGCTACGGGCACGTCTGGCCGCTCACATCATGGCGAGCCTGTCCTCATGGCCGCCGGGCGAGGCCGAGGCATTCGCCCAGCACCTGCGCCGTTTCACGGTCGAGGGCCCGTTCACCTAGGGCGGCCGTTGAACGTCAGGCGGCTGGTCCCCTCAGCCCGACGCATTCGACGCCCCCCTTCCGCTGCCACTCCTGGCCCTGGGGGTCCCGGCCTGGAGTGGCAGCGATTCCCCGAGGGACGTCGCCAACTTGGCGGCCTTCACCGCCAGTTGGGCAGCATGAGCGGCAGGGACGACACCGGCCACGCCCTGGGCATCTCGGGTCTGCATTCCACGAACCGCCCGGGTCACGAACCGCCCCGGGTCACGAACTGCCCCGAGTCACGACCTACCCCGAGTCACAACCCGACCCGAGCCGCGACCGGAGCGAAGGCCGACCCGACCCGAGCCGCGACCGGCGCGAAAGCCGACCGGGCCCCGGCCCGCACCCGGCGGACCGGGGCCCGGTCCCGTCTCGTCCGCCCACCCGGCGGACGCCGCCCTCAGTGCCCGGCCACCGCCCGCACCGCTTCCTTCACCGGTACCTCCCCGCCGACCAGCTCCAGCGTCCGGCCGATGGTGCCCGGCTCGTCGAGCAGCTCCGCCAGGACGGCCGCCACATCGTCCCGGGTCACCTCGCTGCGGCCGGTCGCGTCGGCCAGCGTCACCAGGTCCGTTCCGGGGTCATTGGTCAGCCGGCCCGGCCGCAGGATCGTCCAGTCCAGCCCGGCGCGGGCCCGTACGTCCGCGTCCGCGGCGCCCTTCGCCCGCAGGTACGCGGCGAAGACCGGGTCGGTGCCCTCGGGGGGCTCACGGTCCGCGCCCATGGACGAGACGACGAGGAAGCGCCGTACCCCGGCGGCCTCGGCCGCGTCCGCGAAGAGTGCCGTGGCGCCACGGTCCACCGTGTCCTTGCGTTCGATGCCACTGCCCGGCCCCGCGCCCGCCGCGAAGACGGCCGCGTCGGCGTCCTCCATGTGCCGGGCGACATCCTCCACCGACGCCGACTCCAGGTCGCAGACCACCGGCTCGGCTCCCGCGGCCAGCACGTCACCGGCCTGTTCCGGCCGGCGGATGATGCCCGCGACCTCGTCCCCGCGCTTGGCGAGCAACCGCTCCAGCCGCAGCGCGATCTGACCATGTCCACCTGCGATGACAATGCGCATGATCCCGACCGTACGCCGAAGCCCCGCCGCGGTGCGCGGGACCGGCCGGGGGCGGGGTGCCTTCTCGCCGCCGCGGCTCAGCGCTGCGACTGCCGCGGCAGCTCCAGCGCCACATCCGCCGCCGAGTCGCAGTACTCGCGCACCGCGCTGGTACGGGCGACCACCCGCCCGCGGTGGATCACGATCCGGCTGTACGCGAGCGAGAGCACCCCGGCGATCCGCTCACCGCGCACCGCCAGCAACTCCGCGGGGAAGCCCGCCTCGACACGTACCTCCGGCAGGCCCAGAGTCGCCCGCGCCGCCGAACTCACCGTCCCGTAGGCCGCCTCCGGCGTGGCCTCGCCCAGGGAGGCCAGCAGATACGCGGCCTCCAGCGGGTCACCGCGCCCCACCGGGTTCGCCACGTCCCGCAGCGCCCCGCTGCCCGCCGCCACCCGGACGCCGGCCGCCCGCAGCAGCCGTACGGGCGCCGGCCGCGACACCCGCGAGCCGTACCGCTCCAGGCCCGTGCAGTCACCCTGCGGCAGACAGACGACGGCGACCCCGGCGGCCGCGAGCTGCTCGGCCACCCGCGCCGCCACACTCCGCGGCATCCGCGCCATCCCGGCGCACGGCCCGAGGGCGACCCCCGGCCGCAGTCCGCCGGACATCGCCGCGAACCGCGCCAGCCGCGCCGGATCGTCACCGTCGGTGTGCAGATCCACCGGGCAGCCGTGCTCCCCGGCCAGCTCCAGGACCGTCTGGACGTACCCGGCCGGATCGGGGTCGAGGTCCGGGCAGCCGCCGATCACCGAGGCGCCCATCTTCACCGCGTCCCGCAGCATCGCCAGCCCGTCCGCCCCGGCCACCCCGGTCAGCACCCGCGGCACCGCGACCGCCGCCAGATCGGCCAGCCCGCGCAGCGACCTGCGGGCCTGCAGCACCGCCTCCAGCGAGCGCAGGCCCTGGACGTCGCCGATCCTGACGTGGCTTCGGGAGGCGGTGGCGCCGTGCCCCAGCTGCAGCAGCGCGGCCTCGGTCGTCCGCCGCTGGACGTCCTCGGGGGAACTGGAGGCGGGGCCGTCGGAGTCGGCCGTCAGGGCGGTGTCGCAGTGCGCATGGGGTTCGGCGGGGGCCGGGAGCAGGAGGTAGCCGGCGAGGTCGACCCGGGCGCCCTGCGGGGCGAGGCTGCCGGCCGTCCCGACGGCCTCGATGCGTCCGCCGCCGAGCCGTACGTCCACCGTCCGCCCGTCGGCGAGCCGGGCTCCGCACAGCACCAGCGCACCGTTTTCCGACCTCGCGAACCGGCCGGGCCCGCCGGGCTTTCCCGGCTGCGGCTGCGGCGAACTGCTGTCGGACATCGCGCTCCTCGAAGGCACCGGCGTGCAAGATCACGCAGCGTTCTTCCGAGCCTAGGGCGCGGCCGGGAGAGCTTCGCGCAGGCGCGAAATAGTCGTACCGGTGTGGTGCGCGAGGCGGCTGGGGCACGGCCCGGATACGGATTTCACGTTTGGCGGCGGGCCGTGTAATGTCTTCATCGCTCGCCCCAATAGCTCAGTCGGCAGAGCGTCTCCATGGTAAGGAGAAGGTCTACGGTTCGATTCCGTATTGGGGCTCTGATGTGTGAGGTTCCCGCCTTCGGGCGGGGTCCCCTCGCATCACAGCGGTGTAGCTCAGTCGGTAGAGCAAGCGGCTCATAATCGCTGTGTCACCGGTTCAAGTCCGGTCACCGCTACTGACAGTAGCCGATTGTGGGGTCGGTCCTCCGATCGGCTACTCTTTTATGCGTTAATCCGACCACCCGTCCGTCCAAGGAGCACTCACGTGGCTGCCACCGACGTCCGCCCGAAGATCACGCTGGCCTGCGTGGAGTGCAAGGAGCGGAACTACATCACCAAGAAGAACCGGCGTAACGACCCGGACCGTCTTGAGATGAAGAAGCACTGCCCCCGTTGCAACTCGCACACCGCGCACCGCGAGACGCGATAACACAGGCTCGTCCGTGAGGCCGTCCCCATTCGTGGGGGCGGCCTCACGGCGTTATCACCATCAGTACAGGGAGGTTGCGAGCCCATGGCGCTCGACCAGTCTTTTGTCGGACGCACGTACCCGCCCACCGACCCGTACGAGGTCGGCCGGGAAAAGATCCGCGAATTCGCCGAGGCGATCGGTGACCCCAACCCCGCCTACACCGACACCGAAGCGGCAAAGGCACTCGGGCACTCCGATGTGATCGCACCGCCGACTTTTGTGTTCGCCATCACTTTCAAGGCCGCCGGGCAGGTCATCGAGGACCCGCAACTGGGTCTGGACTACAGCCGGGTGGTGCACGGCGACCAGAAATTCGCCTACACCCGGCCGGTGCGCAGCGGGGACCGACTGTCCGTCACCTCCACCATCGAGGCCATCAAGACCATGGCCGGCAACGACATCATCGACATCCGTGGCGAGGTGCACGACGAGGCGGGCGAACACGTCGTGACCGCCTTCACCAAGCTGGTGGCCCGCGCCACGAAGGAGGCCTGAGATGACCGCGAAGATTTCCTATGACGACGTCGAGGTCGGCATGGAACTCCCGGCGCAGACCTTCCCCGTGAGCCGCGCCACGCTCGTCCGGTACGCGGGCGCCTCCGGTGACTTCAACCCGATCCACTGGAACGAGAAGTTCGCCAAGGAGGTCGGGCTGCCGGACGTCATCGCCCACGGCATGTTCACGATGGCCGAGGCGATCCGGGTGGTCACCGACTGGGCCGGTGACCCGGGCGCGGTCGCCGAATACGGTGTGCGCTTCACCAAGCCCGTCGTCGTCCCCAACGATGAGACGGGCGCGCTGATCGAGGTCAGCGCCAAGGTCGCCGCCAAGCTGGACGACGACGACCGTACGGTCCGCGTCGACCTCACCGCCATGAGCGCCGGCCAGAAGGTGCTGGGCATGTCCCGCGCCGTGGTCCGCCTGGCCTGAGCCGGGGCCGCCGGGGGGCGTCCGGCCGAGGGCTGCCGGACCGCCCCCGTACCCTTGGGCGCGTGCAGGAACTCCACGACGCCCCCCTCGCCCCGCTGACCACCTTCCGCCTCGGCGGCCCGGCCACCCGCCTCGTCACGGCCACCACCGACGACGAGGTGATCGCTGCCGTCCGCGCGGCCGACGACGCCGGGACCCCGCTGCTGATCATCGGCGGCGGCAGCAATCTCGTCATCGGCGACAAGGGCTTCGACGGCACGGCCCTGCGCCTCGCCACCCGTGGCTTCGCGCTCGACGGCACGGCTCTCACGCTCGCCGCGGGCGAGAACTGGTCCGACGCGGTCGCCCGCACGGTCGAGGCGGGACTGGCCGGTGTCGAGTGCCTGGCCGGCATCCCCGGCTCCGCGGGCGCCACCCCGATCCAGAACGTGGGCGCGTACGGCCAGGAGGTCTCCACCACGATCACCGAGGTCGTCGCCTACGACCGCCGTCTCGGCGAGACCGTCACGATCCCCAACGAGGAGTGCGGCTTCTCGTACCGCCACAGCCGCTTCAAGCAGCACCCCGACCGGTTCGTGGTGCTGCGGGTGCGCTTCGCCCTGGAGGACGCCGGAGGCCTCTCCGCGCCCCTGAAGTACCCCGAGACCGCCCGTGCCCTCGGCGTCGAGGCCGGGGACCGGGTGCCGGCCGCCGTCGCCAGGGAGACCGTGCTGGCCCTGCGTGCCGGCAAGGGCATGGTGCTGGACCCCGAGGACCACGACACCTGGTCGGCGGGCTCGTTCTTCACCAACCCGATCCTCACCGAGGCCGAGTACGCCGTCTTCGTCGGCCGCGTCCAGGACCGTCTCGGCCCCGACGTCGCCCCGCCCGCGTTCCCGGCGGGCGACGGCCTGCTGAAGACCTCCGCGGCCTGGCTCATCGACCGGGCCGGCTTCACCAAGGGCTACGGCACCGGCCCCGCCCGCATCTCCACCAAGCACACCCTCGCGCTCACCAACCGCGGCGCGGCCACCACCGAGGACCTGCTCGCCCTGGCCCGCGAGGTCCGCGACGGCGTGCACACGGCCTTCGGCGTCACACTCGTCAACGAACCCGTCACGGTCGGCGTCAGCCTCTAGGGAACGTCTTCCCGATCACGGCGGACTCGCCTGATCGGGAACACACCCCCTGGGCGATCCGCACGGCATGCCCTGGAAGGCGCCTGGGTGGCCCTGGACGGCCCTACGCGGCCAGCCAGGCGTCGATCTCCGCCAGCACCCGCTGCTGCTCGTCCTGTGGGGCGCGTGAGCCGCGGACCGACTGCCGGGCCAGTTCGGCCAGTTCGGCGTCGGTGAAGCCGTGCGCGGTGCGGGCGATCTCGTACTGCGCGGCCAGCCGCGCGCCGAACAGCAGCGGGTCGTCCGCGCCCAGCGCCATCGGCACACCCGCGTCGAAGAGCGTCCGCAGCGGTACGTCCTCCGGCTTCTCGTAGACGCCCAGCGCCACATTCGACGCGGGGCACACCTCGCAGGTCACCCCGCGTGAGGCCAGCCGGCGCAGCAGCACGGGATCCTCCGCGGCCCGTACGCCGTGCCCCACCCGGCCGGCGTGCAGATCGTCCAGGCAGTCCCGGACGCTCGCCGGTCCCGACAGCTCACCGCCGTGCGGCGCCGCCAGCAGACCGCCCTCCCGGGCGATGGCGAAGGCACGGTCGAAGTCCCGGGCGAAACCCCGGCGTTCGTCGTTGGACAGCCCGAAGCCGATCACGCCGTGGTCGGCGTAGCGCACCGCGAGACGCGCCAGCGTACGGGCGTCCAAGGGGTGCTTCATACGGTTCGCGGCCACCAGGACGCGGATGCCGAGGCCGGTGTCCCGTGAGGCGCTGTGCACCGCGTCCAGGATGATCTCCAGGGCCGGGATCAGCCCGCCCAGCCGGGGGGCGTACGAGGTCGGGTCGACCTGGATCTCCAGCCAGCGCGACCCGTCGCGGACATCCTCCTCGGCGGCCTCGTGCACCAGCCGCTGGATGTCCTCGGGGGACCGCAGACACGACCGCGCGATGTCGTACAGCCGCTGGAAACGGAACCAGCCGCGCTCGTCGGTGGCTCTCAGCTGGGGAGGTTCACCGCTCCGCAGCGCCTCCGGCAGATGGACGCCGTACTTGTCGGCGAGCTCCAGCAGGGTCGTGGACCGCATCGAACCGGTGAAGTGCAGGTGCAGATGGGCCTTCGGCAATCGGCACAGGTCTCGGATTGCGGCTTCGCCGCGGGCACGAACGCTCTCCATCCCAAGATCTTGCCGCATCCGGGCGGTGCGCCGGTAGAGCTTTCCCGAAGGGGTGTCCGGGAGAACGCGCGAGCGGGCGCCCGGAAGGCTCCGGACGCCCGCTGCGCGACCACCTACGACTTTTCGTAGGTGGTCTTGATCACTTGGCCTCCGCCAGCAGCTTCTGGATCCGCGACACGCCCTCGACCAGGTCCTCGTCGCCCAGCGCGTACGAAAGCCGCAGGTAGCCGGGGGTGCCGAAGGCCTCGCCCGGGACGACGGCGACCTCCGCCTCCTCCAGGATCAGCTCGGCCAGCTCGACGCTGGTCTGGGGGCGCTTGCCGCGGATCTCCTTGCCCAGGAGCTCCTTGACCGACGGGTACGCGTAGAACGCGCCCTCCGGCTCCGGGCACAGCACCCCGTCGATCTCGTTGAGCATCCGCACGATGGTCCTGCGGCGCCGGTCGAAGGCGACCTTCATCTCCTCGACGGCCGTCAGATCGCCGGAGACCGCCGCGATGGCCGCGGCCTGCGCGACGTTGGAGACGTTGGACGTGGCGTGCGACTGGAGGTTCGCGGCGGCCTTGATGACGTCCTTGGGGCCGATCGCCCAGCCCACCCGCCAGCCGGTCATCGCATACGTCTTCGCCACACCGTTGACGATGATGCACTTGTCGCGCAGCTCGGGCACGACCACCGGCAGCGACGAGAACGCGGCGTCGCCGTAGACCAGGTGCTCGTAGATCTCGTCGGTCAGCACCCACAGGCCGTGCTCGGCGGCCCAGCGGCCCACGGCCTCGACCTGCTCGCGGCTGTAGACGGCGCCGGTCGGGTTCGACGGCGAGACGAACAGCAGCACCTTGGTGCGGTCCGTACGGGCCGCCTCCAGCTGCTCCACGGTCACGCGGTAGCCCGTGGTCTCGTCCGCGACGACATCGACCGGCACACCGCCGGCCAGACGGATCGACTCGGGGTAGGTGGTCCAGTACGGCGCCGGGACGATGACCTCGTCGCCCGGGTCGAGGATCGCTGCGAAGGCCTCGTAGATCGCCTGCTTGCCGCCGTTGGTCACCAGGACGTTCGCGGCCTCGATCTCGTAGCCGGAGTCGCGCAGTGTCTTCGCGGCGATCGCGGTCTTCAGCTCGGGGAGGCCGCCGGCCGGGGTGTAGCGGTGGTACTTCGGGTTGCGGCAGGCCTCGATCGCCGCCTCGACGATGTAGTCGGGCGTCGGGAAGTCGGGCTCACCGGCACCGAAGCCGATCACCGGGCGTCCGGCGGCCTTGAGGGCCTTCGCCTTGGCGTCGACGGCGAGGGTCGCGGACTCGGAGATCGCACCGACGCGGGCCGAGACCCGGCGGTCTGCGGGGGACGAAGCGGGAGGAGTGGCAGCGCTCATATCTGCATCGTCCCAGACCTCTGACGAGCCCGGCACATCGGTTTGCGGGCACCACCCGGGACGTTTCTGTTCGACGCCCGGCTCTGAAGCACGTACACTCGCTGACCGTTGGCTCCCGACAGGTCGCCGCGGTGCACGCACGTAGTGCAGTCGGCCGCATGCGGTAGGTTGGGGGAACCACAAAGGGTCGTAGCTCAATTGGTAGAGCACTGGTCTCCAAAACCAGCGGTTGGGGGTTCAAGTCCCTCCGGCCCTGCTACACGCACTTCTTCACCACGGTGCGTGCACGCGTACGTATGAAATGCACCGCCGTGCGGCTCAACCGGGCGCGGCACGGCCACGACCCGGATTCAGGTGAGGACGAGTGACGGACGCCCTGGGCTCCATCGACATGCCTGAGCGCGGTCGTTCCGAGGACGAAACCGCGGAATCCCAGAAGAAGCCCCGTCGCGGCGGCAAGCGCGGCAAGAAGGGCCCCTTCGCACGGCTCGCGCTCTTCTACCGCCAGGTCGTGGCGGAGCTCCGCAAGGTCGTCTGGCCCACGCGCAGCCAGCTGTCGACGTACACCACCGTGGTGATCATCTTCGTTGTCATCATCATCGGTCTCGTAACCGTGATTGACTTGGGAATCAACCGAGTCGTCGGGTACGTCTTCGGCTGATCCCGCGGAGGGCGCCTCAGCGGGCGCCCATTTCGCATGTTCAACCCCTTGAAGCCAGGAAGAAGCAGCCACCGTGTCTGACCCGAACCTGAACGACGCCGCCGACTCCGCCGAGACGGCAGCGGCCGACGTGGACGCGGCTGCCTCGGCCGAGGTCCAGGGCGACGACACCGAACTCGAGATCGTCCAGGCCGCCGACGAGGTCGACGAGCTGGACGCCGAGGAAGCCGCCGCCGGTGAGCCCGCCGAGGCCGCCGCGGTGCACGTCGAGGACGAGGACGAAGCCGCCGGTGAAGCCGCCGAGGAAGAGGAAGAGGAGCCGGTCGACCCGGTGGCCGCCCTCCGCGACGAACTCCGCGGCCTCCCCGGTGAGTGGTACGTCATCCACACCTACGCGGGTTACGAGAACCGCGTGAAGACCAATCTCGAGCAGCGTGCCGTTTCGCTGAACGTCGAGGACTACATCTTCCAGGCCGAGGTGCCGCAGGAAGAGGTCGCCCAGATCAAGAACGGCGAGCGCAAGACCATCCGCCAGAACAAGCTCCCGGGCTACGTGCTGGTGCGCATGGACCTGACGAACGAGTCCTGGGGCGTCGTCCGCAACACCCCGGGTGTCACGGGCTTCGTCGGCAACGCCTACGACCCCTACCCGCTGACGCTGGACGAGATCGTCAAGATGCTCGCCCCGGAGGCCGAGGAGAAGGCCGCCAAGGAGGCCGCCGCGGCCGAGGGCAAGCCGGCGCCGTCCCGCAAGGTCGAGGTCCAGGTGCTGGACTTCGAGGTGGGCGACTCCGTCACCGTCACCGACGGCCCGTTCGCGACGCTGCAGGCCACGATCAACGAGATCAACGCCGACTCGAAGAAGGTCAAGGGCCTCGTCGAGATCTTCGGCCGCGAGACCCCGGTCGAGCTCAGCTTCGACCAGATCCAGAAGAACTAGGTTCTTCCGGAACACCAGCCAAATCGACCAGGTCAGACGGGCTCACAGCCGGTCTGACCTGCTCGGTTTTTGGCCGCACGACCATACCCGTTATCGTTGTGCGGTATGCCTCCATCCGGATGACCGGGTGGAATGGCGAAACACCTCTCACTAGGACCCGGAGAGAGCATGCCTCCCAAGAAGAAGAAGGTCACGGGGCTTATCAAGCTCCAGATCCAGGCCGGTGCCGCAAACCCGGCTCCGCCGGTCGGCCCCGCGCTGGGTCAGCACGGCGTCAACATCATGGAGTTCTGCAAGGCCTACAACGCCGCGACCGAGTCGCAGCGTGGCATGGTCGTGCCGGTGGAGATCACGGTCTACGAAGACCGTTCCTTCACCTTCATCACCAAGACCCCGCCGGCCGCGAAGCTCATCCTGAAGGCCGCGGGCGTGGAGAAGGGCTCCGGCGAGCCGCACAAGACCAAGGTCGCGAAGATCACGCGTGACCAGGTCCGTGACATCGCCACCACCAAGATGCCCGACCTGAACGCCAACGACCTGGACGCCGCCGAGAAGATCATCGCCGGCACCGCCCGTTCCATGGGCATCACGGTCGAGGGCTGATCCCAGCCCTTCAGGCACCACACGTGGCAGGGCCAGGCGCTGGTCCGCACCACGACTCCACCCCACTGCACCAGGAGCAGAAGTGAAGCGCAGCAAGACTCTTCGCAACGCGGACGCGAAGATCGACCGGGAGCGTCTGTACGCCCCCCTCGAGGCCGTCCGTCTCGCCAAGGACACCGCGTCCGTCAAGTTCGACGCGACCGTCGAGGTCGCCATGCGTCTGGGTGTCGACCCGCGCAAGGCGGACCAGATGGTCCGTGGCACCGTGAACCTCCCGCACGGCACCGGTAAGACCGCCCGGGTCCTGGTCTTCGCGACCGGTGACCGTGCTGCGGCCGCGGAAGCCGCCGGCGCCGACATCGTCGGCTCGGACGAACTGATCGACGAGGTCTCCAAGGGCCGTCTGGACTTCGACGCCGTCGTCGCCACCCCGGACCTCATGGGCAAGGTCGGCCGCCTCGGCCGCGTGCTCGGTCCGCGTGGTCTGATGCCGAACCCGAAGACCGGCACGGTCACCCCGGATGTCGCCAAGGCTGTCACCGACATCAAGGGCGGCAAGATCGAGTTCCGCGTGGACAAGCACGCGAACCTCCACTTCATCATCGGCAAGGTCTCCTTCGACGAGACCAAGCTGGTGGAGAACTACGCCGCGGCGCTCGAGGAGATCTCCCGCCTCAAGCCGTCCGCCGCCAAGGGCCGCTACATCAAGAAGGCCACCATCACCACCACGATGGGCCCTGGCATCCCGCTGGACGCCAACCGCACCCGCAACCTCCTCGTCGAGGACGAGGCCGTCTGATCTCCGCGATCGGCGCCTCATAGCGTGTGACCACTGTCGTCAGGCCCCGCTCTCCCGCAAGGAGGGCGGGGCCTGACGCATGCTGTGCCGCCCTTCCGGGCCCACGCTGCCCCCGTGGCGCGGCCGGCCCGCAGGACGCGCTCCAGCAGCCGTGAGCGGCGCCCGCGCCCCCTCTCGGCCGATTTGCCTGACGCAGGGCTCTCCCGTACCGTATGCGGAAGCCAAAGACCGCTGGTTGTCTCTGCGCGTCCGGTCCCGGACGTGTAGTGGCCGAAGGATCCGCTAGCTGCGGACGGCCTGCGCAGGTGTGTATGGATGAACTCCCGGACGGAATTCCGCCCTGGTTGAGTACGCCCCGTGCGCCTGCGCCGGGGCGTTTGTTTTGCCCAGCCCCTTCTGCGCGGTCCTCATCACCCGGAAGGAGGCCGAGGCTCATGGCGACGTCTGACAAGATCGCAGCCGTTGAGGAGATCACTGAGAAGCTCCGTGGTTCCAACGCAGCTGTTGTGACTTCTTACACCGGACTGACTGTGGCGCAGCTCAAGGAGCTGCGTCGTTCTCTCGGCGAGAACGCTCAGTACCGTGTGGTGAAGAACACGCTGACCAAGATCGCGGCCAAGGAGGCCGGGATTCAGCTGGACGAGCACCTCAAGGGCTCGACCGCTGTTGCCTTCGTGACCGGTGACCCGGTCACGGCGGCGAAGGGTCTTCGTGACTTCGCCAAGGAAAACCCCTCTCTCGTCATCAAGGGCGGTGTCCTTGAAGGCAAGGCGCTGTCCGCCGACGAGATCAAGAAGCTTGCGGACCTCGAGTCCCGTGAGGTTCTGCTCGCCAAGCTGGCGGGTGGCATGAAGGCGTCCATGGCCAAGGCCGCGGCGACCTTCCAGGCCCCGCTCACGAAGTTCGCCCGCACCGCGGACGCGCTTCGCAGCAAGGTCGAGCAGGGCGGTGCCGGTACGCCGGCTCCCGCCGAGGCTGCCGAGTAATCACTCGGACGCTCAGCGGGCCCGTAGTACGCCCGCCAGACATGTACATCCGGCACCAGCCGAATTAGTGGAAGGACCGCCACCATGGCGAAGCTCAGCCAGGAAGACCTGCTCGCGCAGTTCGAGGAGATGACCCTCATCGAGCTCTCCGAGTTCGTGAAGGCGTTCGAGGACAAGTTCGACGTCGAGGCCGCTGCCCCCGTCGCCGTTGCCGCCGCCGGTGCCCCGGGCGCCCCGGCCGCCGCCGAGGCCGAGGAGCAGGACGAGTTCGACGTCATCCTCACCGGTGCGGGCGACAAGAAGATCCAGGTCATCAAGGTCGTGCGTGAGCTGACCTCCCTGGGCCTGAAGGAGGCCAAGGACCTCGTCGACGGCACCCCGAAGCCCGTCCTCGAGAAGGTCGCCAAGGACGCCGCCGAGAAGGCCGCCGAGTCCCTCAAGGGCGCCGGCGCCTCCGTCGAGGTCAAGTGACTTCACCGGGTCTTCGGACTCGCGTCCTGAGCGCCTGAGGCGTCAGGGACACCAGCCAAGGGCGATCACCCATGCGGGTGGTCGCCCTTCGGCGTGCTCGCCACGGCTGCATTGTCTCGTGCCTGCGTGCGAGTATGGTGATCATCGTTGCCCGGACGTGCCCCCATGTGACGATCTCCCAGAGGTGGGGGGCCTTGACGAACCGGACGCGGCGCGCAATTCTCGGGACGCGACGCAGAAGCGATCCAGGGTTCGAGGCATGGATCGCGGACGAAGAGGGAAGCATCGGTGTGCGCCACTGGCGCAGGGCTTTCGGCAGGCGCATGGCATTGAGAAGAACAAACGAGGGCTTCCTCCGGTGCGGAGGGCATGACCTCCCGGAGGGAGAAGATCGGTATCACGGTGCTGAACCGGTCTCCGGAAACTCGCTCTGGACATCAGTGTGCCAAGTGGCTACACTGACCCTTTGCGCTGCCTGTTAGCTGCTCCCTGCCCGTCACCAGGGGCATACCCGAGCCCGAGCAAAGCTGAATGATCTGCCCTGATCTGGGCTTTCCCTCAGTCTGCTCGATTCGGGACCGGTACGCGCGTAGTGAGTCCGAGCCCTCGGAAGGACCCCCTCTTGGCCGCCTCGCGCAACGCCTCGACTGCCAATACGAACAACGGCGACAGCACCGCCCCGCTGCGCATCTCTTTTGCGAAGATCAAGGAGCCCCTCGGGGTTCCGAACCTCCTTGCGCTGCAGACCGAAAGCTTCGACTGGCTGCTCGGCAATGCCGCATGGAAGGGTCGCGTCGAGGCTGCGCTGGAGAGTGGGCAGGAAGTCCCCACCAAGTCCGGTCTGGAAGAGATCTTCGAAGAGATCTCCCCGATCGAGGACTTCTCCGGGTCGATGTCGCTGACGTTCCGCGACCACCGCTTCGAGCCCCCGAAGAACTCCATCGATGAGTGCAAGGAGCGCGACTTCACGTACGCGGCTCCGCTCTTCGTCACCGCTGAGTTCACCAACAACGAGACCGGCGAGATCAAGTCCCAGACGGTCTTCATGGGCGACTTCCCGCTCATGACGAACAAGGGCACCTTCTGCATCAACGGCACCGAGCGTGTCGTCGTCTCGCAGCTGGTGCGCTCGCCGGGCGTGTACTTCGACAGCTCCATCGACAAGACGTCCGACAAGGACATCTTCTCCGCCAAGATCATCCCGTCCCGGGGTGCCTGGCTGGAGATGGAGATCGACAAGCGCGACATGGTCGGTGTGCGCATCGACCGTAAGCGCAAGCAGTCCGTGACCGTCCTGCTCAAGGCGCTCGGTTGGACGACCGAGCAGATCCTCGAGGAGTTCGGCGAGTACGAGTCCATGCGCGCCACCCTGGAGAAGGACCACACCCAGGGTCAGGACGATGCGCTGCTCGACATCTACCGCAAGCTGCGTCCGGGCGAGCCGCCGACCCGCGAGGCCGCGCAGACGCTGCTCGAGAACCTGTACTTCAACCCCAAGCGCTACGACCTCGCGAAGGTCGGCCGCTACAAGGTCAACAAGAAGCTCGGTGGCGACGAGCCGCTCGACGCCGGTGTGCTGACCACCGATGACGTCATCGCGACGATCAAGTACCTGGTCAAGCTGCACGCCGGCGAGACCGAGACGATCGGCGAGAACGGCAACTCCATCGTTGTCGAGACCGACGACATCGACCACTTCGGCAACCGTCGTCTGCGCAACGTCGGCGAGCTCATCCAGAACCAGGTCCGCACGGGTCTGGCTCGTATGGAGCGCGTCGTGCGTGAGCGCATGACCACCCAGGACGTCGAGGCGATCACGCCGCAGACCCTGATCAACATCCGGCCGGTCGTCGCCTCCATCAAGGAGTTCTTCGGCACCAGCCAGCTGTCCCAGTTCATGGACCAGACCAACCCGCTGTCGGGTCTGACCCACAAGCGTCGTCTGTCGGCGCTGGGCCCGGGTGGTCTCTCCCGTGAGCGGGCCGGCCTGGACGTCCGTGACGTGCACCCCTCGCACTACGGCCGTATGTGCCCGATTGAGACCCCTGAAGGTCCCAACATCGGTCTGATCGGCTCGCTGGCCTCCTACGGCCGGGTCAACGTCTTCGGCTTCATCGAGACGCCGTACCGCAAGGTCGTCGACGGCCAGGTCACGGAGGAGGTGGACTACCTCACCGCTGATGAGGAGGACCGCTTCCTGATCGCCCAGGCGAACGCGAAGCTCTCCGACGACATGCGCTTCTCCGAGCAGCGTGTCCTGGTCCGCCGTCGTGGCGGCGAGGTCGACCTCGTCCCCGCCGACGAGGTGGACTTCATGGACGTCTCGCCGCGCCAGATGGTGTCGGCCGCGACCGCCATGATCCCGTTCCTCGAGCACGACGACGCCAACCGTGCGCTCATGGGATCGAACATGATGCGCCAGGCCGTTCCGCTGATCAAGGCGGAGTCGCCGCTGGTCGGCACCGGCATGGAGTACCGCTGTGCGGTCGACGCCGGTGACGTCATCAAGGCGGAGAAGGACGGTGTGGTCCAGGAGGTCTCCGCGGACTACATCACCGTCGCCAACGACGACGGCACGTACACCACGTACCGCGTCGCCAAGTTCACCCGCTCCAACCAGGGCACCTCCTTCAACCAGAAGGTCGTCGTGGACGAGGGCGCGCGGGTCATCGAGGGCCAGGTCCTCGCCGACGGTCCGTCCACGGACGAAGGCGAGATGGCGCTCGGCAAGAACCTGCTCGTCGCGTTCATGCCGTGGGAGGGTCACAACTACGAGGACGCGATCATCCTGTCGCAGCGCCTCGTGCAGGACGACGTCCTCTCCTCGATCCACATCGAGGAGCACGAGGTCGACGCCCGTGACACCAAGCTGGGCCCCGAGGAGATCACCCGGGACATCCCGAACGTCTCCGAAGAGGTCCTCTCCGACCTCGACGAGCGCGGCATCATCCGTATCGGTGCCGAGGTCGTCGCCGGCGACATCCTCGTCGGCAAGGTCACGCCCAAGGGTGAGACCGAGCTGACCCCCGAGGAGCGCCTGCTCCGCGCGATCTTCGGTGAGAAGGCGCGCGAGGTGCGCGACACCTCGCTGAAGGTGCCGCACGGTGAGATCGGCAAGGTCATCGGCGTCCGCGTCTTCGACCGTGAAGAGGGCGACGAGCTGCCCCCGGGCGTGAACCAGCTGGTCCGCGTCTACGTCGCCCAGAAGCGCAAGATCACCGACGGTGACAAGCTCGCCGGCCGTCACGGCAACAAGGGCGTCATCTCGAAGATCCTGCCGGTCGAGGACATGCCGTTCCTGGAGGACGGCACCCCGGTCGACATCATCCTCAACCCGCTGGGTGTCCCGTCCCGAATGAACCCGGGACAGGTCCTGGAGATCCACCTCGGCTGGCTCGCCAGCCAGGGGTGGAAGGTCGAGGGCTCCGAGGACTGGCAGCAGCGTCTGCAGGCGATCGGCGCCGACGACGTCGCTCCCCGCACCAACGTCGCGACCCCGGTCTTCGACGGTGCGCGCGAGGACGAGCTGGCGGGTCTCTTCGACTCGACGCTCCCCAACCGCGACGGCGAGCGGATGGTCAAGGGCTCCGGCAAGGCGCAGCTGTTCGACGGCCGCTCCGGTGAGCCCTTCCCGGACCCGATCTCGGTCGGGTACATGTACATCCTCAAGCTGCACCACCTGGTCGACGACAAGCTGCACGCGCGCTCGACCGGTCCGTACTCGATGATCACCCAGCAGCCGCTGGGTGGTAAGGCTCAGTTCGGTGGCCAGCGGTTCGGTGAGATGGAGGTGTGGGCGCTGGAGGCTTACGGCGCCGCATACGCCCTCCAGGAGCTGCTGACGATCAAGTCCGACGACGTGACCGGCCGCGTGAAGGTCTACGAGGCCATCGTCAAGGGCGAGAACATCCCCGAGCCCGGCATTCCCGAGTCCTTCAAGGTGCTCATCAAGGAAATGCAGTCCCTGTGCCTCAACGTGGAGGTGCTGTCCTCGGACGGCATGTCCATCGAGATGCGCGACACCGACGAGGACGTCTTCCGCGCTGCGGAGGAGCTCGGCATCGACCTGTCCCGGCGCGAGCCGAGCAGCGTCGAAGAGGTCTGACGGGAGTTCGGCCGGGGAGCCAGTGATGGTTCCCCGGCCGGCCCCAGGACCCCCGTTTCAGACCCCAAGACTTACAACCCTGAGAGGGATTGACGCATAGTGCTCGACGTCAACTTCTTCGATGAGCTCCGGATCGGTCTGGCAACCGCTGACGACATCCGTCAGTGGAGCCACGGCGAGGTCAAGAAGCCCGAGACCATCAACTACCGCACGCTCAAGCCCGAAAAGGACGGACTCTTCTGCGAGAAGATCTTCGGTCCTACCCGGGACTGGGAGTGCTACTGCGGTAAGTACAAGCGCGTCCGCTTCAAGGGCATCATCTGCGAGCGCTGCGGCGTCGAGGTCACTCGCGCCAAGGTGCGCCGTGAGCGGATGGGCCACATCGAGCTGGCCGCTCCCGTGACCCACATCTGGTACTTCAAGGGCGTGCCGAGCCGGCTGGGCTACCTGCTGGACCTCGCGCCCAAGGACCTCGAGAAGGTCATCTACTTCGCCGCCTACATGATCACGTGGGTGGACGAGGAGCGTCGTACGCGCGACCTGCCCTCGCTGGAGGCGCATGTCTCCGTCGAGCGTCAGCAGATCGAGCAGCGCCGCGACTCCGACCTGGAGGCCCGCGCCAAGAAGCTCGAGACCGACCTGGCCGAGCTGGAGGCCGAGGGCGCCAAGGCGGACGTCCGCCGCAAGGTGCGCGAGGGCGCCGAGCGTGAGATGAAGCAGCTGCGTGACCGTGCGCAGCGCGAGATCGACCGTCTCGACGAGGTGTGGAACCGCTTCAAGAACCTCAAGGTCCAGGACCTTGAGGGCGATGAGCTGCTCTACCGCGAGCTGCGTGACCGCTTCGGCACGTACTTCGACGGCTCCATGGGTGCCGCTGCCCTGCAGAAGCGCCTGGAGACCTTCGACCTGGACGAGGAGGCCGAGCGCCTCCGCGAGATCATCCGTACCGGCAAGGGCCAGAAGAAGACCCGTGCGCTCAAGCGCCTCAAGGTCGTCTCCGCCTTCCTGCAGACCCGCAACAGCCCCAAGGGCATGGTGCTGGACTGCATCCCGGTGATCCCGCCGGACCTGCGTCCGATGGTGCAGCTGGACGGTGGCCGCTTCGCGACCTCCGACCTGAACGACCTGTACCGCCGTGTGATCAACCGCAACAACCGCCTCAAGCGTCTCCTTGACCTCGGTGCCCCCGAGATCATCGTGAACAACGAGAAGCGGATGCTGCAGGAGGCCGTCGACGCGCTGTTCGACAACGGCCGCCGCGGCCGTCCGGTCACCGGTCCCGGTAACCGCCCGCTGAAGTCCCTCAGCGACATGCTGAAGGGTAAGCAGGGCCGGTTCCGTCAGAACCTGCTCGGTAAGCGAGTCGACTACTCGGCGCGTTCCGTCATCGTCGTCGGCCCGCAGCTCAAGCTGCACCAGTGCGGTCTGCCCAAGGCCATGGCGCTGGAGCTCTTCAAGCCGTTCGTGATGAAGCGCCTGGTGGACCTCAACCACGCGCAGAACATCAAGAGCGCGAAGCGCATGGTCGAGCGCGGCCGCACGGTCGTCTACGACGTGCTCGAAGAGGTCATCGCCGAGCACCCGGTGCTGCTGAACCGTGCGCCCACGCTGCACCGTCTGGGCATCCAGGCCTTCGAGCCGCAGCTGGTCGAGGGCAAGGCCATTCAGATTCACCCGCTCGTCTGCACCGCGTTCAACGCGGACTTCGACGGTGACCAGATGGCCGTCCACCTCCCGCTGTCCGCGGAGGCCCAGGCCGAGGCCCGCATCCTGATGCTGTCCTCGAACAACATCCTCAAGCCGGCCGACGGCCGTCCGGTCACCATGCCGACCCAGGACATGGTGCTCGGCCTCTTCTTCCTCACCACGGATGAAGAGGAGCGCGAGGTCAAGGGTGAGGGCCGGGCCTTCGGCTCGGTCGCCGAGGCCATCATGGCCTTCGACGCCCGTGAGCTCTCGCTGCAGGCGAAGGTCGACATCCGCTTCCCGATCGGCACCGTCCCGCCCCGCGGCTGGACCCCGCCGGTTCCGGAGGAGGGCGAGCCCGAGTGGCAGCAGGGTGACAGCTTCCGGCTGCGGACGACCCTGGGCCGCGCGCTCTTCAACGAGCTGCTGCCCGAGGACTACCCGTTCGTCGACTACTCGGTGGGCAAGAAGCAGCTCTCCGCGATCGTCAACGACCTGGCCGAGCGCTACCCCAAGGTCATCGTGGCGGCGACGCTCGACAACCTGAAGGCGGCCGGTTTCCACTGGGCGACCCGTTCCGGCGTCACCGTCGCCGTCTCGGACATCGTCGTGCCGGAGGCCAAGAAGGCCATCGTCGCGGGCTACGAGGCCCAGGACGAGAAGGTCCAGAAGCAGTACGAGCGCGGTCTGATCACCAAGGACGAGCGCACTCAGGAACTGATCAACATCTGGACCAAGGCGACCAACGAGGTCGCCGAGGCGATGAACGAGAACTTCCCCAAGACGAACCCCATCTTCATGATGGTTGACTCGGGTGCCCGAGGAAACATGATGCAGATGCGGCAGATCGCCGGTATGCGTGGTCTGGTGTCGAACGCGAAGAACGAGACCATCCCGCGTCCGATCAAGGCGTCGTTCCGCGAGGGTCTGTCCGTGCTCGAGTACTTCATCTCCACGCACGGTGCCCGTAAGGGTCTGGCGGACACCGCCCTTCGTACCGCCGACTCCGGTTACCTCACCCGTCGTCTGGTCGACGTCTCCCAGGACGTCATCATTCGCGAGGAGGACTGCGGCACGGAGCGCGGCCTCAAGCTGCGGATCGCCTCGAAGGACGCCGCCGGTGTCCTGCGCAAGGCGGACGACGTCGAGTCCAGCGTCTACGCACGCATGCTGGCCGAGGATGTCGTCGTCGACGGCAAGGTCGTCGCCCCGGCGAACGTCGACCTCGGTGACGTGCTCATCGACGCGCTGGTTAACGCGGGCGTCGAGGAGGTCAAGACCCGCTCGGTCCTGACCTGTGAGTCCGCGGTCGGCACCTGTGCCTTCTGCTACGGCCGTTCGCTGGCCACCGGCAAGCTGGTCGACATCGGTGAGGCGGTCGGCATCATCGCCGCCCAGTCCATCGGTGAGCCCGGCACCCAGCTGACGATGCGTACCTTCCACACCGGTGGTGTGGCCGGTGACGACATCACCCTGGGTCTGCCGCGTGTCGTCGAGCTCTTCGAGGCCCGTACGCCCAAGGGCGTCGCCCCGATCTCGGAGGCGGCCGGCCGCGTCCGGATCGAGGAGACCGAGAAGACCAAGAAGGTCGTCGTCACCCCGGACGACGGCAGCGACGAGATGGCCTACGGCGTCTCCAAGCGTGCCCGTCTCCTGGTGGGCGAGGGCGACCACGTCACGGTCGGCCAGCCGATGACCGTGGGTGCCGTGAACCCGCACGACGTGCTGCGGATCCTCGGCCAGCGTGCCGTCCAGGTCCACCTGGTCGGCGAGGTCCAGAAGGTCTACAACAGCCAGGGCGTGGCGATCCACGACAAGCACATCGAGATCATCATCCGGCAGATGCTGCGCCGTGTGACGATCATCGAGTCCGGCGACGCGGAGCTGCTGCCGGGCGAGCTGGTGGAGCGCACGAAGTTCGAGGGCGAGAACCGTCGGGTCGTGGCGGAAGGCGGCCACCCGGCCTCCGGCCGTCCGCAGCTGATGGGTATCACCAAGGCTTCGCTGGCCACCGAGTCGTGGCTGTCGGCGGCGTCCTTCCAGGAGACGACCAGGGTCCTGACCGACGCGGCGATCAACGCCAAGTCGGACTCCCTGATCGGCCTCAAGGAGAACGTCATCATCGGTAAGCTCATCCCGGCCGGTACGGGCCTGTCCCGCTACCGCAACATCCGGGTCGAGCCCACCGAGGAAGCCAAGGCCGCGATGTACTCGGCCGTCGGTTACGACGACATCGACTACTCGCCCTTCGGCACCGGCTCCGGCCAGGCGGTCCCGCTGGAGGACTACGACTACGGTCCGTACAACCAGTAAGCCTGGTCCGTACGACAGCAACAGGGCGGCCATCCCTTCGGGGGTGGCCGCCCTGCGGCGTCGGCGCGGCGCTCGCGTCGGGCGCTCCCGCCGAGTTGGGGGCCGCGCGGGGGAACTTGTCCTCCCATCCCTGCGTCTGTGATGAGAAGATGGGGACAACTGTCGAGCGGGGGGAGGTTCGCGAAGTGGCATTCCAACCGTGGCAGGGCGGTCAGCCGGCGCAGCCGTCGAATCAGGTGCCTGCCATGCGCGCCTCGCACGCCGATCGTGAGCGGACGGTCGATGTGCTCAAGGCGGGGTTCGCCGAGGGGCGGCTGCAGCAGCCGGAGTACGAACAGCGGCTCACGCGGGCCTACAAGGCGCAGACACACGCCGAACTGCAGATGCTGGTCGCGGATCTGCCGCAGGGGCCGGTGCCGCAGGCACAGTTCGTGCCGCAGCGGCCGATGGTGCCGGCGACCTTCATGCCGATGCAGATGCCGGTGCCGGTGACGACGAACAGCTCGGCGACGGGCGCACTGGTCTGCGGGATCATGACGCCGGTGACGTGGGGCCTGACGGCGATTCCGGCGGTGATCCTGGGGCACAAGGCGCGGGCCGAGATCCGCCGCTCCGGCGAGCGCGGGGACGGCCAGGCCCTCACGGGTCTCATTCTGGGCTGGCTGGCGATCGGTGGCTGGGCGCTGTTCCTGCTGGTGTTCATACTCTCCGCCGCGGTCAATCTCTAGGGGGCCGAGCGGAGGCCGGCCGGCGGACGCGGTGCCGCCGGGGGAGGGCCGGCGCGGGGGCGTGGCGCCTTCTTCCGTACGGCCGTGGATCGCACTACGGTGACCGCAACGCCGTGAGGAGTCCGGCGTGTCCTTCGCGTGTGCATTTGTTTTGACCGCAGCCAATGCGGTAGGTACGCTCTGACCTTGTGCCTGGGGTGTCCCTGGGCTGCCGTGCGCGAAATCTCCCGCTGGGGGGACCAGCACGGAAGCCGGGTTTTGACACCGCAATCTGCCGCCTCACTCGTTCCAGCGAGGGACCGGACTGCAGTATTCGACACACCCGACCGCGTGGGTCGGGGATGTTCCAGGTTAGCTTTACCGAGACTGGCACACAGAAACCGGAGAAACGGTGCCTACGATCCAGCAGCTGGTCCGCAAGGGCCGGCAGGACAAGGTCGAGAAGAACAAGACGCCCGCGCTCGAGGGTTCCCCCCAGCGCCGTGGCGTCTGCACGCGTGTTTTCACGACCACCCCGAAGAAGCCGAACTCGGCCCTGCGTAAGGTCGCGCGTGTGCGTCTGACCAGCGGGATCGAGGTCACTGCTTACATTCCGGGTGAGGGCCACAACCTCCAGGAGCACTCGATCGTGCTCGTGCGTGGCGGCCGTGTGAAGGACCTGCCGGGTGTTCGGTACAAGATCATCCGCGGCTCCCTCGACACGCAGGGCGTCAAGAACCGCAAGCAGGCTCGCAGCCGCTACGGCGCCAAGAAGGAGAAGTAAGAATGCCTCGTAAGGGCCCCGCCCCGAAGCGCCCGGTCATCATCGACCCGGTCTACGGCTCTCCTCTGGTGACCTCCCTCATCAACAAGGTTCTGCTGAACGGCAAGCGCTCCACCGCTGAGCGCATCGTTTACGGCGCCATGGAGGGTCTGCGCGAGAAGACCGGCAACGACCCGGTCATCACGCTCAAGCGCGCGCTCGAGAACATCAAGCCGACCCTTGAGGTCAAGTCCCGCCGCGTCGGTGGCGCGACCTACCAGGTCCCGGTCGAGGTCAAGCCCGGCCGTGCGGCCACCCTCTCGCTCCGCTGGCTCGTGGGCTACTCCCGCGCCCGCCGCGAGAAGACCATGACCGAGCGCCTCATGAACGAACTGCTCGACGCCTCCAACGGCCTCGGCGCTTCGGTCAAGAAGCGTGAGGACACGCACAAGATGGCCGAGTCCAACAAGGCCTTCGCGCACTACCGCTGGTAGTCGCAACCCACATCGAGACCGAGAGAAGATTGAGCCACTATGGCCACCACTTCGCTTGACCTGGCCAAGGTCCGCAATATCGGGATCATGGCCCACATCGACGCGGGCAAGACGACCACCACCGAGCGGATCCTGTTCTACACCGGTGTTTCGTACAAGATCGGTGAGGTCCACGACGGCGCTGCCACGATGGACTGGATGGAGCAGGAGCAGGAGCGCGGCATCACCATCACGTCTGCCGCGACGACCTGCCACTGGCCGCTGGAAGACGTCGACAACACCATCAACATCATCGACACCCCGGGCCACGTCGACTTCACGGTCGAGGTGGAGCGCTCGCTGCGCGTCCTGGACGGTGCGGTGACGGTGTTCGACGGCGTTGCCGGTGTCGAGCCCCAGTCCGAGACCGTCTGGCGTCAGGCGGACCGCTACGGCGTTCCGCGTATCTGCTTCGTCAACAAGCTCGACCGTACGGGCGCCGAGTTCCACCGCTGCGTCGACATGATCGTGGACCGCCTGGGCGCGACCCCGATCGTGATGCAGCTGCCGATCGGCACCGAGGCGGACTTCAAGGGCGTCGTCGACCTCGTCAGCATGAAGGCCCTGGTCTGGTCGGCCGAGGCCGCCAAGGGCGAGATGTACGACACCGTCGACATCCCGGACACGCACATCGAGGCGGCCGACGAGTGGCGCGGCAAGCTGCTCGAGGCCGTTGCCGAGAACGATGAAGAGATCATGGAGCTGTACCTGGAGGGCCAGGAGCCCACCGTGGAGCAGCTCTACGCGGCGATCCGCCGGATCACCATCGCCTCCGGCAAGGCCGAGAACACCACCGTCACTCCGGTGTTCTGCGGTACCGCGTTCAAGAACAAGGGTGTGCAGCCCCTGCTCGACGCGGTCGTGCGCTACCTCCCCTCCCCGCTGGACGTCGAGGCCATTGAGGGCCACGCGGTCAGCGACCCGGAAGAGGTCATCAAGCGCAAGCCGTCCGAGGACGAGCCGCTGTCCGCTCTTGCGTTCAAGATTGCGAGCGACCCCCACCTGGGCAAGCTCACCTTCATCCGGGTGTACTCGGGCCGCCTCGAGGCCGGCTCGCAGGTGCAGAACTCGGTGAAGGGCAAGAAGGAGCGCATCGGCAAGATCTACCGGATGCACGCGAACAAGCGTGAGGAGATCGAGTCGGTGGGTGCCGGTGACATCGTCGCCGTCATGGGTCTGAAGCAGACCACCACCGGTGAGACCCTCTGCGACGCGTCGAACCCGGTCATCCTTGAGTCGATGGAGTTCCCGGCCCCGGTCATCCAGGTCGCCATTGAGCCCAAGTCCAAGGGCGACCAGGAGAAGCTGGGTGTCGCCATCCAGCGACTCGCCGAAGAGGACCCCTCGTTCCAGGTTCACACCGACGAGGAGACCGGCCAGACCATCATCGCGGGTATGGGCGAGCTGCACCTCGACGTGCTGGTCGACCGTATGAAGCGTGAGTTCCGGGTCGAGGCCAACGTCGGCAAGCCGCAGGTCGCCTACCGCGAGACCCTGCGCAAGGCCGTCGAGCGTCTCGACTACACGCACAAGAAGCAGACTGGTGGTTCCGGCCAGTTCGCGAAGGTGCAGATCGCGATCGCTCCGCTCGAGGGCGACGGGTACGAGTTCGAGAACAAGGTCACCGGTGGCCGTATCCCGCGGGAGTACATCCCGTCCGTGGACGCGGGCTGCCAGGAGGCCATGGAGTTCGGTGTTCTCGCCGGCTACCCGCTGACCGGTGTCAAGGTCACGCTCCTCGACGGTGCCTTCCACGAGGTCGACTCCTCGGAGATGGCCTTCAAGATCGCTGGTTCGATGGCCTTCAAGGAGGCCGCGCGCAAGGCCTCCCCGGCCCTGCTCGAGCCGATGATGAAGGTCGAGGTCACCACGCCCGAGGACTACATGGGCGATGTGATCGGCGACATCAACTCCCGCCGTGGACAGATCCAGTCCATGGAGGAGCGCAGTGGCGCCAAGCTCGTCACGGGCCTGGTCCCCCTGTCGGAGATGTTCGGCTACGTCGGCGACCTCCGCAGCAAGACCTCGGGTCGCGCAAGCTACTCGATGCAGTTCGACTCCTACGCCGAGGTTCCCCGGAACGTCGCCGAGGAGATCATCGCGAAGGCCAAGGGCGAATAGGTCCGTCTCCCGAGAGTCGGAACACGCTTTAGGCTTGACACCGTCTGCCGGGGTAATCCCCGCAATCCGTGAGGAATGCCCCGGCAGCCGGCATCCCAGCAAAGATCACCTGGCGCCGATGAGTAAGGCGTACAGAACCACTTCAGGAGGAACCAGTGGCGAAGGCGAAGTTCGAGCGGACTAAGCCGCACGTCAACATCGGCACCATCGGTCACATTGACCACGGTAAGACGACCCTCACGGCCGCCATTACCAAGGTGCTGCACGACGCGTACCCGGACCTGAACGAGGCCTCGGCCTTCGACCAGATCGACAAGGCTCCTGAGGAGCGCCAGCGCGGTATCACGATTTCGATCGCGCACGTCGAGTACCAGACGGAGAACCGTCACTACGCCCACGTCGACTGCCCCGGTCACGCGGACTACATCAAGAACATGATCACGGGTGCGGCGCAGATGGACGGCGCCATCCTCGTGGTCGCCGCGACCGACGGCCCGATGCCGCAGACCAAGGAGCACGTGCTCCTGGCCCGCCAGGTCGGCGTTCCGTACATCGTTGTCGCCCTGAACAAGGCCGACATGGTGGACGACGAGGAGATCCTGGAGCTCGTCGAGCTCGAGGTCCGTGAGCTCCTCTCCGAGTACGAGTTCCCCGGCGACGACGTTCCGGTCGTCAAGGTCTCGGCGCTCAAGGCGCTCGAGGGCGACAAGGAGTGGGGCGACTCCGTCCTCAAGCTCATGAACGCCGTCGACGAGTCGATCCCGCAGCCCGAGCGCGACGTCGACAAGCCGTTCCTGATGCCGATCGAGGACGTCTTCACGATCACCGGCCGTGGCACCGTTGTCACCGGTCGTATCGAGCGTGGTGTCCTCAAGGTCAACGAGACCGTCGACATCATCGGCATCAAGACCGAGAAGACCACCACCACGGTCACCGGTATCGAGATGTTCCGGAAGCTCCTCGACGAGGGCCAGGCCGGTGAGAACGTCGGTCTGCTCCTCCGCGGCATCAAGCGCGAGGACGTCGAGCGCGGCCAGGTCATCATCAAGCCGGGCTCGGTCACGCCGCACACCTCCTTCGAGGCCCAGGCGTACATCCTGTCGAAGGACGAGGGTGGCCGTCACACCCCGTTCTTCAACAACTACCGCCCGCAGTTCTACTTCCGTACCACGGACGTGACCGGCGTCGTGACCCTCCCCGAGGGCACCGAGATGGTCATGCCGGGCGACAACACCGAGATGACGGTCGAGCTGATCCAGCCGGTCGCCATGGAGGAGGGCCTGAAGTTCGCCATCCGTGAGGGTGGCCGGACCGTCGGCGCCGGCCAGGTCACCAAGATCACGAAGTAATTTCGCTGATCCGGTCGATCCGGTCGTAGCTCCCCGGAGCTCATGAGGAGCCCCGTCCACCGTCAGGTGGGCGGGGCTCCTTGACAGTTGGGGTCCGATTGGCCTTACGCGTCCCAGGTGTGGCACACTGTCCAGGTTGCTCGGTTGAGTGCCGATGCTGCGCGCCTCCCGCCGGGAGGACCGGAAGCGAGTCCCAGGTATTCGTCGTCCCTTCTCAGGGCCGGAAATACGGGAATCTTCCGGGAAGCGTCAGCGGGGTGCCTCGGCCAGGCACCCGGTGGGTGTTCTTCCCCTGCCTTCTCCTTCTTGAAGGATTCCCTTTACGGGGATTTACGAGAAGGGGTGCGACACGCCCGACCGCGTGGGTCGGAGAAGAACAGCGCTTCCGCTGAGGCGCAGCGCACCGGGTCCCAGAGCGTTACGAGAGACAGGACTACGAAGTAGCCATGGCGGGACAGAAGATCCGCATCCGGCTCAAGGCCTACGACCACGAGGTCATCGACTCCTCGGCGAAGAAGATCGTCGAGACGGTGACCCGCACTGGTGCGTCGGTCGCGGGCCCGGTGCCGCTGCCCACTGAAAAGAACGTGTACTGCGTCATCAAGTCGCCGCACAAGTACAAGGACTCGCGCGAGCACTTCGAGATGCGCACGCACAAGCGCCTGATCGACATCCTCGACCCGACGCCCAAGACCGTTGACTCGCTGATGCGCCTGGACCTTCCGGCCGGCGTTGACATCGAGATCAAGCTCTGAGAGGCGCGGAAGAGATGGCTAAGCAGATCAAGGGCATCCTGGGCGAGAAGCTCGGCATGACCCAGGTCTGGGACGAGAACAACCGTGTCGTCCCGGTGACCGTGGTGAAGGCCGGCCCCTGTGTCGTTACCCAGGTGCGCACCAATGACCAGGACGGTTACGACTCCGTCCAGATCGCCTTCGGCGAGATCGACCCGCGCAAGGTGAACAAGCCCCTCAAGGGCCACTTCGCGAAGGCCGACGTCACCCCCCGTCGTCACCTCGTCGAGGTCCGTACCACCGACGCCGGTGAGTACACCCTCGGCCAGGAGCTGACCGCTGAGACCTTCGAGTCCGGCGTCAAGGTGGATGTGACCGGCAAGAGCAAGGGCAAGGGCTTCGCCGGTGTCATGAAGCGTCACGGCTTCCATGGCGGCAAGGCCTCCCACGGTGCCCACCGTGTGCACCGTAAGCCTGGCTCCATCGGTGGCTGTGCCACCCCGGGCCGCGTGTTCAAGGGCATGCGGATGGCCGGCCGTATGGGCAATGAGCGGGTCACCACCCAGAACCTGACCGTCCACGCCGTTGACGCGGAGAAGGGTCTGCTGCTCATCAAGGGCGCAGTTCCTGGTCCGAACGGCGGCCTCGTCCTGGTCCGTACCGCGGCCAAGGGGGCCTGAGGTAACCGATGAGCACCATTGACATCCTTTCGCCGGCAGGCGACAAGGCCGGTACCGTCGAGCTCCCCACGGAGATCTTCGACGCCAAGGTCAGCGTTCCGCTGATCCACCAGGTCGTTGTCGCACAGCTGGCCGCGGCCCGTCAGGGCACGCACAAGACCAAGACTCGCGGCGAGGTCCGCGGCGGTGGCAAGAAGCCGTACCGCCAGAAGGGCACCGGCCGGGCGCGTCAGGGTTCGACCCGTGCGCCGCAGTTCGCCGGCGGTGGCATCGTCCACGGCCCCGTGCCGCGTGACTACAGCCAGCGGACCCCGAAGAAGATGAAGGTTGCCGCCCTGCGCGGTGCCCTCACCGACCGGGCCCGCAACAGCCGCATCCACGTCGTTGCCGGCGTGGTCGAGGGCGACATCTCCACCAAGGCCGCCAAGACGCTTCTCGGCAAGGTCAGCGAGCGCAAGAACGTGCTTCTGGTCGCCGAGCGCAGCGACGAGGCCGCGTGGCTGTCCGCCCGCAACCTGCCCCAGGTTCACATCCTGGAGCCGGGCCAGCTGAACACGTACGACGTGCTCGTCTCCGACGACGTGGTCTTCACCAAGGCCGCTTTCGAGTCCTTCGTGTCTGGCCCCAAGGCCGCTGAGACCGAAGGGAGCGACGCCTGATGACTGAGGCCGTCGTCACCAGCAAGACCTTCTCGGACCCGCGTGACGTGCTCGTCAAGCCGGTTGTCTCGGAGAAGAGCTACGCGCTGCTGGACGAGAACAAGTACACGTTCATCGTCGCGCCCGGCGCGAACAAGACCCAGATCAAGCAGGCCGTCGAGGCGGTCTTCTCGGTCAAGGTCACCGGGGTCAACACGATCAACCGGCAGGGCAAGCGCAAGCGCACCCGCACCGGTTACGGCAAGCGCGCGAACACCAAGCGCGCCATCGTGACCCTCGCCGAGGGCGACCGTATCGACATCTTCGGCGGCCCGGTCTCCTAACGGAGTCCGAGTCGTCCGGAATCGGACGAGGACTGAGAAATGGGTATCCGCAAGTACAAGCCGACGACCCCGGGCCGTCGTGGCTCCAGCGTCGCCGACTTTGTCGAGATCACGCGGTCCACGCCGGAGAAGTCGCTGGTCCGCCCGCTGCACAGCAAGGGCGGCCGTAACAACGCCGGTCGTGTGACCGTTCGCCACCAGGGCGGTGGCCACAAGCGCGCCTACCGAGTGATCGACTTCCGTCGTCACGACAAGGACGGCGTGCCGGCCAAGGTCGCGCACATCGAGTACGACCCGAACCGCACCGCGCGCATCGCGCTGCTGCACTACGCAGACGGCGAGAAGCGCTACATCATCGCGCCCCGTGGCCTGGTCCAGGGTGCTCGGATTGAGAACGGCGCTGGCGCCGACATCAAGCCGGGCAACAACCTGCCGCTGCGTCACATCCCCGTGGGTACGACGATCCACGCGATCGAGCTCCGTCCGGGCGGCGGTGCGAAGTTCGCCCGCTCTGCCGGTGCCTCCGTGCAGCTGCTGGCGAAGGAGGGCCGCATGGCTCACCTTCGTATGCCGTCCGGTGAGATCCGCCTGGTCGACGTGCGCTGCCGCGCCACTGTCGGCGAGGTCGGCAACGCCGAGCAGTCGAACATCAACTGGGGTAAGGCCGGCCGTATGCGCTGGAAGGGCGTCCGCCCGACCGTGCGTGGTGTCGTGATGAACCCCGTCGACCACCCGCACGGTGGTGGTGAGGGCAAGACCTCCGGTGGTCGCCACCCGGTCTCGCCGTGGGGTCAGAAGGAGGGTCGTACTCGTTCGCCGAAGAAGGCGAGCAACAAGTACATCGTCCGCCGCCGCAAGACGAACAAGAAGCGCTAGGAGCGGGTTTAGATGCCGCGCAGTCTCAAGAAGGGGCCCTTCGTCGACGACCACCTTTCCAAGAAGGTGGATGTTCAGAACGATGCCGGCACCAAGAACGTCATCAAGACCTGGTCCCGCCGCTCCATGATCGTCCCGGCCATGCTCGGCCACACGATCGCGGTGCACGACGGCCGCAAGCACGTCCCGGTGTTCGTCACCGAGTCGATGGTCGGCCACAAGCTCGGCGAGTTTGCGCCGACCCGCACCTTCCGCGGCCACGAGAAGGACGACCGCAAGTCGCGTCGTCGCTGATCGACCGGAGTGCGAAGACTATGACTGACACCGAAGGGACAACCATGGAAGCCAGGGCCCAGGCGCGGTACATCCGCGTCACGCCCATGAAGGCCCGCCGCGTGGTGGACCTTATCCGTGGCATGGATGCCACGGAGGCTCAGGCGGTCCTGCGTTTCGCCCCGCAGGCCGCGAGCGTGCCGGTTGGCAAGGTGCTGGACAGCGCCATTGCCAACGCTGCACACAACTACGACCACACCGACGCCGGCAGCCTCGTCATCTCCGAGGCCTATGTCGACGAGGGCCCGACCCTGAAGCGGTTCCGTCCGCGTGCTCAGGGCCGTGCCTACCGGATCCGCAAGCGGACCAGCCACATCACCGTGGTCGTCAGCAGCAAGGAAGGAACCCGGTAATGGGCCAGAAGGTAAACCCGCACGGGTTCCGCCTCGGCGTGACGACGGACTTCAAGTCCCGCTGGTACGCCGACAAGCTGTACAAGGACTACGTCAAGGAAGACGTCGCCATTCGTCGCATGATGACGAAGGGCATGGAGCGCGCCGGTATCTCCAAGGTGGAGATCGAGCGCACCCGTGAGCGCGTCCGCGTTGACATCCACACCGCTCGTCCGGGCATCGTCATCGGCCGCCGCGGCGCCGAGGCCGACCGCATCCGCGGCGAGCTGGAGAAGCTGACCGGCAAGCAGGTCCAGCTGAACATCCTCGAGGTCAAGAACCCCGAGACCGATGCTCAGCTCGTGGCCCAGGCCGTCGCCGAGCAGCTCTCGTCCCGCGTCTCCTTCCGTCGCGCCATGCGTAAGAGCATGCAGTCGACGATGAAGGCCGGCGCCAAGGGCATCAAGATCCAGTGCGGTGGCCGTCTCGGCGGCGCCGAGATGTCCCGCTCGGAGTTCTACCGCGAGGGCCGTGTGCCCCTGCACACGCTCCGCGCGAACGTCGACTACGGCTTCTTCGAGGCCAAGACCACCTTCGGCCGCATCGGCGTGAAGGTCTGGATCTACAAGGGCGACGTCAAGAACATCGCCGAGGTGCGTGCCGAGAACGCTGCCGCCCGTGCGGGTAACCGCCCGGCCCGCGGTGGCGGCAACGACCGCCCGCGCCGCGGTGGCGAGCGTGGCGGCCGCGGTGGCCGCAAGCCGCAGCAGCAGACCGCCGCTGCCGAGGCCCCCAAGGCCGAGGCCGCTGCCGCTGCTCCGGCGGAGACCCCCGGAACGGAGGCCTGACCGACATGCTGATCCCTCGCAGGGTCAAGCACCGCAAGCAGCACCACCCGAAGCGCAGCGGTATGGCCAAGGGTGGCACCGAGCTGGCCTTCGGTGAGTACGGAATCCAGGCTGTGACCCCGGCCTACGTGACGAACCGGCAGATCGAGTCCGCTCGTATTGCCATGACCCGTCACATCAAGCGTGGCGGCAAGGTCTGGATCAACATTTACCCGGACCGCCCGCTCACGAAGAAGCCGGCCGAAACCCGCATGGGTTCCGGTAAGGGTTCTCCGGAGTGGTGGGTCGCGAACGTCAAGCCCGGTCGGGTGATGTTCGAGCTGTCCTTCCCGAACGAAAAGGTTGCCAAGGAGGCGCTGACCCGCGCCGCCCACAAGCTTCCGATGAAGTGCCGCATCGTGCGGCGCGAGGCAGGTGAGTCGTGATGGCGGCCGGTACCAAGGCGACCGAGCTGCGCGAGCTGAATGACGAGGACCTCGTCGGCAAGCTTCGTGAGGCCAAGGAGGAGCTGTTCAACCTCCGCTTCCAGGCGGCGACCGGACAGCTTGAGAACCACGGTCGGCTCAAGTCCGTCCGTAAGGACATCGCCCGGATCTACACCCTGATGCGTGAGCGCGAGCTGGGCATCGAGACGGTGGAGAGCGCCTGATGAGCGAGAAGAATGTGACTGAGACGAACGAGCGCGGTTTCCGCAAGACCCGTGAGGGCCTCGTCGTCAGCGACAAGATGGACAAGACCGTCGTCGTCGCTGTCGAGGACCGCGTCAAGCACGCGCTGTACGGCAAGGTCATCCGCCGTACCAACAAGCTCAAGGCGCACGACGAGCAGAACGCTGCCGGCGTCGGCGACCGCGTCCTCCTGATGGAGACCCGGCCGCTGTCCGCCACCAAGCGCTGGCGCATCGTCGAGATCCTCGAGAAGGCCAAGTAATCCCTCCTAGGGGGACCCCCTAGGAACAGTTCCGCCAGGCTCGGCAGGGGCTTCGTCTCGTACGAGGCGGCCCCTGCCGGGAACCGGCAGACACACAGGAGATAGACGTGATCCAGCAGGAGTCGCGACTGAGGGTCGCCGACAACACTGGTGCGAAGGAAATCCTTTGCATCCGTGTTCTCGGTGGTTCCGGTCGCCGCTACGCGGGCATCGGTGACGTCATCGTCGCCACCGTGAAGGATGCGATCCCCGGTGGCAACGTGAAGAAGGGTGACGTCATCAAGGCGGTCATCGTTCGCACCGTCAAGGAGCGCCGCCGTCCGGACGGCTCGTACATCCGCTTCGACGAGAACGCGGCCGTCATCCTCAAGAACGATGGCGACCCCCGCGGCACCCGCATCTTCGGCCCCGTGGGCCGGGAGCTGCGCGAGAAGAAGTTCATGAAGATCATCTCGCTCGCGCCGGAGGTGCTGTAACCGATGAAGATCAAGAAGGGCGACCTGGTCCAGGTCATCACCGGTAAGGACAAGGGCAAGCAGGGCAAGGTCATCCAGGCCTTCCCCCGCGAGGACCGTGTCCTGGTCGAGGGTGTCAACCGGGTCAAGAAGCACACCAAGGCCGGACAGACCGCTCGTGGTTCGAAGACCGGCGGCATCGTGACGACCGAGGCCCCTGTCCACGTCAGCAACGTTCAGCTGGTCGTGGAGAAGGACGGTAACAAGGTCGTCACCCGCGTCGGATACCGCTTCGACGACGAGGGCAACAAGATCCGCGTTGCCAAGCGGACCGGTGAGGACATCTGATGACTGCCACCACCAACGCGCCGCGTCTGAAGACGCGCTACCGCGAAGAGATCGCCGGGAAGCTGAAGGACGAGTTCTCCTACGAGAACGTCATGCAGATCCCCGGTCTGACCAAGATCGTGGTCAACATGGGTGTGGGCGACGCCGCCCGCGACTCCAAGCTGATCGAGGGTGCCATCAAGGACCTCACCACGATCACCGGCCAGAAGCCGGCCGTCACCAAGGCCCGTAAGTCCATCGCGCAGTTCAAGCTGCGTGAGGGCCAGCCGATCGGTGCCCACGTCACCCTCCGCGGTGACCGCATGTGGGAGTTCCTGGACCGCCTGCTGTCGCTCGCGCTGCCGCGCATCCGCGACTTCCGTGGTCTGTCCCCGAAGCAGTTCGACGGTCGGGGCAACTACACCTTCGGTCTCACCGAGCAGGTCATGTTCCACGAGATCGACCAGGACAAGATCGACCGTACCCGGGGTATGGACATCACCGTGGTCACCACGGCGACCAACGACGATGAGGGCCGCGCTCTCCTTCGTCACCTCGGCTTCCCGTTCAAGGAGGCGTGAGCGAGATGGCGAAGAAGGCTCTGATTGCCAAGGCTGCTCGCAAGCCGAAGTTCGGTGTGCGCGCGTACACCCGCTGCCAGCGCTGCGGCCGTCCGCACTCCGTCTACCGCAAGTTCGGCCTGTGCCGCGTGTGCCTTCGTGAGATGGCTCACCGTGGCGAGCTGCCGGGCGTGACCAAGAGCTCCTGGTAATCCCTTCATTGGGACGACCAGGGCTCTCGGTAAGCATTCGGTCGGCGGGCGTCCACTCCTCCTTTCCCGTAGGGTAGAGGGGTTTGGGCGCACCGCCGCCTGAGACCGACCGCGGGCCGTGCCCGCATAAAGTCGCTTACTACGCCGTAGGTCCCCGCGCCGCACCCGTCCCGACTCTGATCGGGGAGAGGGATGGCGCACATAGGAAACCCCGGCGAGAGAGGCCGAAGGCCAATTCATGACCATGACTGATCCCATCGCAGACATGCTGACCCGTCTGCGTAACGCGAACTCGGCGTACCACGACACCGTCGTGATGCCGCACAGCAAGATCAAGTCGCACATCGCGGAGATCCTCCAGCAGGAGGGTTACATCACCGGCTGGCGCGTCGAGGACGCCGAGGTTGGCAAGAACCTCGTCCTCGAGCTGAAGTTCGGCCCGAACCGCGAGCGCTCGATCGCCGGCATCAAGCGGATTTCGAAGCCGGGCCTGCGGGTCTACGCAAAGTCCACCAACCTGCCGAAGGTCCTCGGCGGCCTGGGCGTGGCGATCATCTCCACGTCCCACGGTCTCCTGACCGGTCAGCAGGCCAGCAAGAAGGGCGTGGGTGGGGAAGTCCTCGCCTACGTCTGGTAACCAGGGAACGGAGGAATAGCTAATGTCGCGTATTGGCAAGCTGCCCATCCAGGTTCCCGCTGGTGTGGACGTCACCATCGATGGCCGTACGGTCGCGGTGAAGGGCCCCAAGGGTTCCCTCGCGCACACCGTCGCGGCTCCCATCGAGGTCGCCAAGGGTGAGGACGGCGTTATCACCGTCTCGCGCCCGAACGACGAGCGTCAGAACAAGGCCCTGCACGGCCTGTCCCGCACGCTGGTGGCGAACATGATCACCGGCGTGACCCAGGGCTACAGCAAGGCGCTCGAGATCAGCGGTGTCGGCTACCGCGTCCAGGCGAAGGGCTCCAACCTGGAGTTCTCGCTGGGCTACAGCCACCCGATCCTGGTCGAGGCCCCCGAGGGCATCTCCTTCAAGGTCGAGTCGCCCACGAAGCTCAGCGTCGAGGGCATCGACAAGCAGAAGGTCGGCGAGGTGGCGGCGAACATCCGTAAGCTGCGCAAGCCTGACCCGTACAAGGCCAAGGGCGTCAAGTACGCCGGCGAGGTCATCCGCCGCAAGGTCGGAAAGGCTGGTAAGTAAGCCATGGCATACGGTGTGAAGATCGCTAAGGGTGACGCCTACAAGCGCGCCGCCGCTAAGCGTCGCCACATCCGCATCCGTAAGCGGATTTCGGGTACGCCGGAGCGTCCGCGTCTGGTGGTGACGCGGACCAACCGTGGCATCACGGCGCAGGTCATCGACGACATCGCGGGCCACACGCTGGCCTCCGCGTCGACCCTGGACGCTTCGATTCGTGGTGGCGAGGGCGACAAGAGCGCTCAGGCCAAGCAGGTCGGCTCCCTGGTCGCTGAGCGTGCCAAGGCCGCCGGTGTCGAGGCCGTCGTGTTCGACCGTGGTGGCAAGCAGTACGCCGGGCGGATTGCCGCTCTGGCCGACGCCGCCCGCGAAGCCGGGCTGAAGTTCTAAGCCCCGGTTCCGGAGCTAGCGGACGTAACAGAGAGAGGTAAATCCAATGGCTGGACCCCAGCGCCGCGGGAGCGGTGCCGGTGGCGGCGAGCGGCGGGACCGGAAGGGTCGCGACGGTGGCGCTGCCGCCGAGAAGACCGCATACGTTGAGCGCGTTGTCGCGATCAACCGTGTCGCCAAGGTTGTCAAGGGTGGCCGTCGCTTCAGCTTCACCGCGCTGGTCGTGGTGGGCGACGGTGACGGCACCGTAGGTGTCGGTTACGGCAAGGCCAAGGAAGTTCCGGCTGCCATCGCCAAGGGCGTGGAAGAGGCCAAGAAGAACTTCTTCAAGGTCCCCCGTATCCAGGGCACCATCCCTCACCCCATCCAGGGCGAGAAGGCTGCGGGCGTTGTCCTGCTCAAGCCGGCTTCCCCCGGTACCGGTGTGATCGCCGGTGGCCCCGTGCGTGCCGTTCTGGAGTGCGCGGGCATCCACGACGTGCTGAGCAAGTCGCTCGGTTCGTCGAACCCGATCAACATCGTGCACGCCACGGTGACCGCGCTTCAGGGCCTGCAGCGCCCCGAGGAGATCGCGGCCCGTCGTGGCCTGCCGCTGGAGGACGTTGCTCCCGCCGCTCTGCTGCGGGCGCGTGCCGGGGTGACCGCGTAATGGCGCACCTCAAGATCACGCAGACGAAGTCCTACATCGGTAGCAAGCAGAACCACCGCGACACCCTTCGTTCGCTGGGCCTCAAGCGGCTCAACGACGTGGTTGTCAAGGAGGACCGCCCCGAGTTCCGCGGCATGGTGCACACCGTCCGCCACCTCGTGACGGTTGAGGAGGTCGACTGACATGGCGGAGACCAACCCGCTGAAGGTCCACAACCTCCGGCCCGCCCCGGGCGCCAAGACCGCCAAGACCCGTGTCGGTCGTGGTGAGGCGTCCAAGGGTAAGACCGCTGGTCGTGGTACCAAGGGCACGAAGGCCCGTTACCAGGTTCCGGAGCGCTTCGAGGGCGGGCAGATGCCCCTCCACATGCGCCTCCCGAAGCTGAAGGGCTTCAAGAACCCCGCCCACAAGCAGTTCCAGGTCGTGAACCTGGCCAAGCTGGCCGAGCTCTACCCGCAGGGTGGCGAGGTCACGGTGGCCGATCTGGTCGCCAAGGGCGCGGTGCGCAAGAACGAGCTCGTCAAGGTCCTGGGCCAGGGCGAGGTCTCCGTGGCGCTGCAGGTTTCGGTTGACGCCGTTTCCGGCTCCGCCAAGGAGAAGATCGCCGCTGCCGGCGGCACCGTCACCGAGCTCATCTGAGTTCGTTGGTTCAACTGACCGGGGATGCCCAGCGATTGGGGCATCCCCGGTTGGTCGTTCCAAGGGGGTACGGTCGCCGGTAAGGTGGCGTGCAGTGTTGTTTTGTCCGGGACCAGACTCCGGACGTTCGCCGCACGGGCCGTGCCTGTGCGGTTTTGGCCGCTAACTATTCGTCGATCCTCAAGACCGTCACCTCTCGCACATGCGGGAGGCGCAGGAGGCACCGTGCTCACCGCGTTCGCCCGAGCGTTCAAGACGCCCGACCTGCGCAAGAAGCTGCTGTTCACATTGGGCATCATCGTGCTCTACCGGATCGGCGCGCATGTCCCGGTCCCCGGGGTGAATTACGCGAACGTCGAGACCTGCATGAAGCAGGCCGGCGGTAACAGCGGGTTGTTCGCCCTGGTGAACATGTTCAGCGGTGGTGCGCTGCTGCAGATCACGATCTTCGCGCTGGGGATCATGCCGTACATCACGGCGAGCATCATCCTCCAGCTGCTGACCGTGGTGATTCCCCGGCTGGAGGCCCTCAAGAAAGAGGGGCAGTCCGGCCAGGCGAAAATTACCCAGTACACGCGCTATCTGACCGTGGCGCTCGCCATCCTGCAGGGCACCGGCCTGGTGGCCACCGCCCGCAGCGGTGCGCTCTTCCAGAGCTGCCCGGTCGCCAGCGAGATCGTGCCCAGCGACTCGATCTTCACCACCATCACGATGGTCATCACGATGACCGCCGGCACCGGCCTGATCATGTGGCTCGGCGAGCTGGTCACCGACCGCGGCATCGGCAACGGCATGTCGATCCTGATGTTCATCTCGATCGCCGCCGGCTTCCCGGGCGCGCTGTGGCAGATCAAGCTCACCGGCAAGCTGGCCGACGGCTGGATCGAGTTCTTCGCGGTGATCGCGGTGGGCCTGGCGATGGTCGCCCTGGTGGTCTTCGTCGAGCAGGCTCAGCGGCGGATCCCGGTGCAGTACGCGAAGCGGATGATCGGCCGCCGGTCCTACGGCGGTACGTCCACTTACATCCCGCTCAAGGTGAATCAGGCAGGTGTGATTCCTGTCATCTTCGCGTCATCGCTGCTCTACATTCCAGCCCTCATTGCACAGTTCAGCGGGTCGAAGGCGGCATGGGCGACGTGGATCGCCACCAACTTCACCAAGGGAAATCACCCCGTTTACATCGTTACGTACTTCCTGCTGATCGTGTTCTTCGCCTTCTTCTACGTGGCCATCAGCTTCAACCCCGAAGAAGTTGCCGACAACATGAAGAAGTATGGTGGCTTCATCCCGGGTATCCGGGCTGGTCGCCCGACGGCCGAGTACCTCAGCTACGTGCTCAACCGGATCACGTGGCCGGGCTCGCTGTACCTGGGGCTGATCGCGCTCGTACCAACAGTGGCGTTGGTGCTCTTCAACGCGAACCAGAACTTCCCGTTCGGCGGGACAAGCATCCTCATCATCGTGGGTGTGGGCCTGGAGACCGTGAAGCAGATCGAGAGCCAGCTTCAGCAGCGCAACTACGAAGGGTTCCTCCGCTGATGCGAATCGTCCTCGTCGGACCCCCGGGGGCCGGCAAGGGTACGCAGGCTGCGTACCTTGCCAAGAACCTCGCGATCCCGCACATCTCCACGGGGGACCTGTTCCGCGCCAACATCAGCCAGGGGACGCCCCTCGGCCGCGAGGCGAAGTCATACATGGACGCCGGCAATCTGGTGCCCGACTCGGTCACCATCGCGATGGCCGAGGACCGTATGGAGCAGCCCGACGCCGCCAACGGCTTCCTGCTGGACGGATTCCCCCGCAACCTGGGCCAGGCCAAGGCGCTGGACGAGTACCTCAAGGACAAGAACCTCAAGCTGGACGCCGTCCTGGACCTGGAGGTCCCCGAGGACGAGGTCGTCAAGCGGATCGCCGGCCGGCGCATCTGCCGCAACGACAGCAGCCACGTCTTCCACGCCGAGTACAACAAGCCGGAGGCCGAGGGCGTCTGTGACGTCTGCGGCGGCGAGCTGTACCAGCGGGACGACGACCGTGAGGAGACCGTCCGCAAGCGCCTGGAGGTCTACCACACGGAGACCGAGCCGATCATCGACTACTACAAGGCGCAGGACCTGGTGGTCACGCTCCTGGCGATGGGCAAGGTCGACGAGGTCACCAAGCGCGCGATGGCGGCCCTGCCGTCCCGGGACGCATAGCAGCAAACGGCTTGCCTACGGCCGCGGTGCCCGCAACGGGTACCGCGGCCGTATCGTGTACGGGGCGGTTGTGACGACCGCCGGAGAAGCGTTGTAGTCGGTTCAGGAAGGCGCCAGCCCCCATGGTGGAGATCAAGACCCCCGAGCAGATCGCGAAGATGCGCGAGGCGGGGCTGGTGGTCGCCGCCATTCACGCGGCGACCCGGAAGGTCGCGGTGCCGGGCGCCACGACCAAGGACCTGGACGACGCGGCACGCAAGGTGCTCGCCGAACACGGTGCGAAGTCGAACTTCCTCGGATACGGCGGCTTCCCCGCGACGATCTGCACCTCGGTCAACGATGTCGTGGTCCACGGCATCCCCGACACCGAGACGGTGCTGCAGAACGGCGACATCATCTCCATCGACTGCGGCGCGATCATCGACGGCTGGCACGGCGACGCGGCGTACACCGCCTTCGTCGGGTCCGGTCACTCGGCGGAGCTGGTCGAGCTGAGCCGGGTCACCGAGGAGTCGATGTGGGCGGGCGTCGCGGCGGTCGCCAAGGGCAACCGCCTGGTGGACATCTCCAAGGCGATCGAGGGCTACATCCGCCGCCAGCCCCGTCCGGCGAGCGGTAAGTACGGCATCGTCGAGGACTACGGCGGCCACGGCATCGGCTCGCAGATGCACATGGACCCGCATCTGCTGAACTACGTCGACCGCAAGCGCGGCCGCGGCCCGAAGCTGGTGCCCGGTTTCTGTATCGCGATCGAGCCGATGGTGAACCTCGGCACGGCCAAGACCCACGTCCTCGACGACGACTGGACGGTCAAGTCGAACGACGGCAGCTGGTCCTCGCACTGGGAGCACTCGGTCGCGCTGACCGAGGAGGGCCCGCTGGTGCTGACCGCGCCGGACGGCGGCAAGGCCAAGCTCGCCGAGCTGGGGATCACGGCGGCGCCCGATCCCCTGGCGTGAACCGGCCGCTCTGTCGTGAGCCGGGCCGCCCGGGCGTAAGGATCACGCCTGATGGGCAATAATCCTGGATTCGTCTTTTCCTGGACGCTGGCGTAGACTGACGCGTCGGCTCTCGTGCATCCGTATGCCCTCTTGGTTGAGGGTGTGGTGCGGGATAGTCGATCAAGGTAGCCGATTCGAAGGGCGAAGCGTGGCCAAGAAGCAAGGTGCCATCGAGATCGAGGGCACCGTGATCGAGTCCCTCCCGAACGCCATGTTCAAGGTGGAGCTCCAGAACGGTCACAAGGTCCTCGCGCACATCAGCGGCAAGATGCGGATGCACTACATCCGTATCCTCCCGGATGACCGGGTCGTGGTGGAGCTTTCTCCGTACGACCTGACGCGTGGCCGGATCGTCTACCGCTACAAGTAGATCTTGTCGCCGCCCCGCTCCCGTGGGGTGACGGCACTGACCCGGAGAACCTCACATCCCATGAAGGTCAAGCCGAGCGTCAAGAAGATCTGCGACAAGTGCAAGGTGATCCGCCGCCACGGCCGGGTCATGGTCATCTGCGACAACCTGCGCCACAAGCAGCGCCAGGGCTGACGCACGCCGACCACCTGCATTTCGCAGTTTTCGCGCGACGCAAGCACATACGTACATACGCAGTCACCCGACCCCCGCATCACTCGCGTGGGGACGACACCCCCGGCTCGGAGGCCGGGGACCCGGCTCGTAATTCTTCAGAGTCTTACGGGAACGGTGCTGCGGAAGACCTCCGAATAGCCATCAGGAGCCACATCAATGGCACGCCTCGCAGGCGTTGATCTCCCGCGCGAAAAGCGTGTGGAGGTCGCCCTCACCTACGTCTTCGGTATCGGGCGGACGCTGTCGCAGCAGACTCTCGCCGCCACCGGCGTGAACCCGAACACCCGTGTTCGCGACCTGGCCGAGGAAGACCTCGTCAAGATCCGCGAGTACGTGGACAACAACCTCAAGACCGAGGGTGACCTCCGTCGCGAGATCCAGGCCGACATCCGCCGCAAGGTCGAGATCGGCTGCTACCAGGGTCTGCGCCACCGTCGCGGTCTGCCGGTGCACGGTCAGCGCACCAGCACGAACGCCCGTACCCGCAAGGGCCCGCGTCGCGCGATCGCCGGCAAGAAGAAGCCGGGCAAGAAGTAGTCCTCAGCAGGACAGGACGCTTACCAGCGGTCTTCGCTGTAGGACCGACCACCTCCACGGGAGTAATGAATGCCTCCGAAGGGCCGTACGGCCGGCGCCAAGAAGGTGCGCCGCAAGGAGAAGAAGAACGTCGCCCACGGGCACGCTCACATCAAGAGCACGTTCAACAACACGATCGTCTCGATCACGGACCCCACGGGCAACGTGATCTCTTGGGCCTCTGCCGGCCATGTCGGCTTCAAGGGCTCGCGCAAGTCCACCCCCTTCGCCGCGCAGATGGCCGCCGAGTCGGCCGCCCGCCGCGCGCAGGAGCACGGCATGCGCAAGGTCGACGTCTTCGTCAAGGGTCCCGGCTCCGGCCGTGAGACCGCGATCCGCTCCCTCCAGGCCACCGGCCTCGAGGTGGGTTCGATCCAGGACGTCACCCCCACTCCTCACAACGGATGCCGCCCGCCCAAGCGTCGCCGCGTCTGACCACCTGAAGTAGGAGACAACTAGACAATGGCGCGTTACACCGGGGCCGACTGCAAGCGTTGCCGTCGGGAGAAGCAGAAGCTCTTCCTCAAGGGGAGCAAGTGCGAGAGCGCGAAGTGCCCGATCGAGATCCGTCCTTACCCCCCGGGTGAGCACGGTCGCGGGCGCACCAAGGACAGCGAGTACCTGCTCCAGCTTCGTGAGAAGCAGAAGTGCAGCCGTATCTACGGTGTCCTTGAGAAGCAGTTCGTGAACTACTACAAGGAAGCGAACCAGAAGACCGGCAAGACCGGTGAGAACCTTCTGCGCATCCTTGAGACCCGCCTCGACAACGTGGTCTACCGGGCCGGCTTTGCCAAGTCCCGCGACCACGCCCGTCAGCTGGTCCGTCACGGACACGTCAATGTGAACGGCCGCAAGACCGACATCCCGTCGGCCCGTGTGTCCGTGAACGACATCATCGAGGTCCGCGAGGGCTCTCGGAACCTGACCCCCTTCCAGGTGGCGCAGGCCGAGGCCGGCGAGAAGACCGTTCCGGCCTGGCTGGAAGCGATCCCCTCGAACCTCCGGATTCTCGTGCACAGCATGCCCGAGCGCCAGGTGATCGACACCCAGGTGCAGGAGCAGCTGATCGTTGAGCTCTACTCCAAGTAAGAGCTGACCGGTGGGGGCGGTACGGAGCCGATGGCGCCGTGCCGCCCGTACCCTTGTCAGTACAGCGGGCGTCAAATAGCGGGCGTCCACGACTGAAGGATCGAACACCATGCTGATTGCTCAGCGTCCCTCGTTGACCGAAGAGGTCGTCGACGAATACCGCTCCCGGTTCGTGATCGAGCCGCTGGAGCCGGGCTTCGGTTACACCCTCGGCAACTCTCTGCGTCGGACCCTCCTGTCCTCGATCCCGGGTGCGGCGGTCACGTCCATCCGCATCGACGGTGTCCTGCACGAGTTCACCACCGTGCCGGGCGTCAAGGAGGACGTCACCGACCTCATCCTCAACATCAAGCAGCTGGTCGTCTCCTCCGAGCACGACGAGCCGGTCGTGATGTACCTGCGCAAGCAGGGTCCCGGCCTGGTCACCGCGGCGGACATCGCCCCGCCGGCCGGTGTCGAGGTGCACAACCCGGACCTGGTCCTCGCCACCCTCAACGGCAAGGGCAAGCTGGAGATGGAGCTGACCGTCGAGCGCGGTCGCGGCTATGTCTCCGCCGTCCAGAACAAGCAGGTGGGCCAGGAGATCGGCCGTATCCCGGTCGACTCCATCTACAGCCCCGTGCTCAAGGTCACCTACAAGGTCGAGGCGACCCGTGTCGAGCAGCGCACCGACTTCGACAAGCTGATCGTCGACGTCGAGACCAAGCAGGCCATGCGCCCGCGTGACGCCATGGCGTCCGCCGGTAAGACCCTGGTTGAGCTGTTCGGTCTGGCGCGCGAGCTCAACATCGACGCCGAGGGCATCGACATGGGCCCGTCCCCGACGGACGCCGCCCTGGCCGCCGACCTGGCGCTGCCGATCGAGGAGCTGGAGCTCACGGTCCGCTCGTACAACTGCCTCAAGCGTGAGGGCATCCACTCCGTGGGTGAGCTCGTGGCGCGCTCCGAGGCCGACCTGCTCGACATCCGCAACTTCGGTGCGAAGTCGATCGACGAGGTCAAGGCGAAGCTGGCCGGTATGGGCCTGGCGCTGAAGGACTCGCCTCCCGGATTCGACCCGACCGCCGCCGCCGACGCGTTCGGCGCCGACGACGACGCGGACGCCGGTTTCGTGGAGACCGAGCAGTACTGAGTTTGTCCGGCAGGGGTCCGGGGCCGTGTGCCCCGGGCCTCAGCCGTGTGAATCTTCCGCGGGGCGGCCGCCTCGTGGGAACTGACACCGGTACCTGATACGGCCGGTGCAGCAAAGAAGGAGATACACCATGCCGAAGCCCGCCAAGGGTGCCCGTCTGGGCGGCAGCGCTGCGCACGAGCGCCTCATGCTGCGCAACCTGGCCACCGCGCTCTTCGAGCACGGCCGCATCACGACGACCGAGGCCAAGGCCCGTCGTCTGCGTCCGTACGCGGAGCGTCTGGTGACCAAGGCGAAGAAGGGCGACCTTCACAACCGCCGTCAGGTCATGCAGCTGATCTCGGACAAGAGCGTCGTGCACACGCTCTTCACGGAGATCGCCCCGCGGTTCGAGAACCGCCCGGGTGGCTACACCCGTATCACCAAGATCGGTAACCGTCGTGGCGACAACGCTCCCATGGCTGTCATCGAGCTGGTGGAGGCGCTGACCGTGGCCCAGCAGGCCACCGGTGAGGCCGAGGCCGCGACCAAGCGTGCGGCCAAGGACGCGGAGGCGGCCACGGCTGCCGAGGCGACCGAGGAGTCGAAGGACGCCTGAGTCCTGACTTACGCGTGAGCGGGTTCGCCCTTCGGGGCGGGCCCGCTTTCGCGTTCGGGTGCGGGCGGCACCGCGCGGGGTTGAGAGGATTGCTGGTGTGAGTGACGAAGTGAAGCCGGGCCTGGTCCGGGTGCGGATGGACCTTTCCTACGACGGAAAGGACTTCTCCGGGTGGGCGAAGCAGGCCGGCGGGCGGCGGACCGTCCAGGGGGAGATCGAGGACGCGCTGCGGACGGTGACGCGCTCCGGGGAGACGTATGAGCTCACCGTGGCCGGCCGTACGGACGCGGGCGTGCATGCGCGGGGGCAGGTGGCGCATGTGGATCTGCCCGCGGAGCTGTGGGCCGAGCACGAGGACAAGCTGCTGCGGCGGCTGGCCGGGCGGCTGCCGAAGGATGTGCGGGTGTGGCGGCTCACCGAGGCGCCGTACGGGTTCAATGCGCGGTTCTCGGCGATCTGGCGGCGCTATGCGTACCGGGTGACCGATCACCACGGCGGGGTGGACCCGCTGCTGCGCGGCCATGTGCTGTGGCACGACTGGGAGCTGGACGTCGAGGCGATGAACGAGGCCTCCCGGCCGCTGCTGGGTGAGCACGACTTCGCGGCGTACTGCAAGCGGCGGGAAGGCGCGACGACGATCCGTACGCTCCAGGAGCTGAGCTGGGTGCGGGGCGCGGACGGGATCATCACGGCGACCGTGCGGGCGGATGCCTTCTGCCACAACATGGTGCGGTCGCTGGTCGGGGCGATGCTGTTCGTCGGGGACGGGCACCGGCCGGTGGAGTGGCCCGGCAAGGTGCTGGCCGCGGGCGTACGGGACTCCGCCGTGCATGTCGTCCGGCCCCATGGGCTGACGCTGGAGGAGGTCGGCTATCCGGCCGACGACCTGCTGATGGCGCGCAACCAGGAGGCGCGGAACAGGCGGACGCTGCCGGCGGCCGGCTGCTGCTGAGCGGCGGCACGGGCCGCCCGGTGGCGCCGTCAAAAAGGCGGCGCCACCGGGGGCGTCAGGACTGGCCGGCCTTCTTCCGTGCGTCCTTGAGCTGCTGCTCGGCGGCCTTCGCGGCCTGGTCCTTGCCGCGCTGGGTGATCTGGCTGAACGCGTAGGCGCCGCCGTCGCGGGCGATCTGCCGGGCCTTGGTCTCGGTGCCGGTGACGTCCTTGCCGTTGAGGTAGCCGGCGATCGTGAAGTAGGCGTAGCGGCCGGTGGCGTTGGTCGCCATCCGGCACTTGGTGCCCTGGCAGAAGTCCGAGGGGACCCCGCCGCCGGGCAGCGGCATGAGGTTGGCCTTGTTCTCGTTCATGACCTTGGCGGCCTTGGCGGGCGAGTCGAAGACCGCGATGCCGACGGTGACCGCGACGCCGCCCTTGGAGTACGTGGCACGCAGCAGCTTCCGGCAGCCGTTGTGGGACAGCGAGGAGACCAGCGGGCCCTGGGCGCCGGCGGTGCAGTCCTTGGTGGCGGCGGTCTTGGTGCGCGGGTAGGTGTGCTCGCCGACGACCATGCTCTTCTGCGGGAAGAGGGTGGCGGGGGTCAGCGGCGCCTTGTCCTTCTTGGGGTCGGAGATGTAGTCCCGCGGGTTGGGCGGGGGCGGGACGGAGACGTCCGGGAAGGACGGCTTGTCGTCCGGCACCGCGGCCTCGTCGGACGCGGTGGGCGCAGCCGTCGGCTTGCCGCCCTTCGAGCCGCCACTGGTCATGACGGCGGCGGTGACGATGCCGGCCACCGCGAGGGCGGCCAGCGCGCCGCCGCCGATCCACAGCCGGCGTTTGCGGCGGGACTGTGCCTCACTCTCCTCGGCGAGTGCGCCCCAGTCCGGCGTCGACGACGAAGAACCCCCGGGGCCGTCGAACGGCCCGCCTTGCCCAAAGCTCATGCCGCGCATCCTAATGGGGTTGGTAGAAGGCTTGGAGGCCGGTCACAATCCCGCTCATGGGACATCTTGAGGCCGGACATCTGGAGTACTACCTCCCGGACGGGAGGGTCCTGCTGGGGGATGTGTCCTTCCGGGTGGGGGAGGGCGCGTCGGTCGCGTTGGTGGGAGCCAACGGCGCCGGCAAGACGACGCTGCTGCGGCTGATCGCGGGGGAGCTGCAGCCGCACGGCGGGGCGGTGACGGTCAGCGGCGGACTGGGGGCGATGCCGCAGTTCGTGGGCTCCGTACGGGATGAGCGCACGGTGCGTGACCTGCTGGTTTCCGTGGCGCAGCCGCGGATCAGGGAGGCGGCCGCCGCGGTGGACGCCGCCGAGCTGGCGATCATGACCGCCGAGGACGACGACGAGGCCGCGCAGATGGCCTACGCCCAGGCACTCAGCGACTGGGCCGAGGCGCGCGGCTACGAGGCCGAGACCGCCTGGGACATCTGCACGATGGCGGCGCTGGGGATGCCGTACGAGAAGGCGCAGTGGCGGCAGGTGCGGACGCTCTCGGGCGGCGAGCAGAAGCGGCTGGTGCTGGAGTCGCTGCTGCGGGGCACGGACGAGGTGCTGCTGCTGGACGAGCCGGACAACTATCTGGACGTGCCGGGCAAGCGGTGGCTGGAGGAGCAGCTGCGGCAGACCCGTAAGACGGTGCTGTTCGTCTCGCACGACCGGGAGCTGCTGGCCCGCGCCGCGGAGAAGATCGTCAGCGTGGAGCCGGGGCCGGCGGGCTCCGACGTCTGGGTGCACGGCGGCGGGTTCGGCACCTATCACGAGGCCCGCAAGGAGCGCTTCGCCCGCTTCGAGGAGCTGCGGCGGCGCTGGGACGAGAAGCATGTGCAGCTCAAGCAGCTCGTGAACATGCTCAAGAACAAGGCCGCCTTCAACGACGGCCTCGCCTCCCGCTATCAAGCCGCGCAGACCCGGCTGCGGAAGTTCGAGGAGGCCGGGCCGCCGCAGGAGCCGCCGCGTGAGCAGGAGATCACGATGCGGCTGCGCGGCGGGCGCACCGGCGTGCGCGCCCTCACGGCGAAGGACCTGGAGCTGACCGGCCTGATGAAGCCGTTCTCGCTGGAGGTCTTCTACGGCGAGCGGGTCGCGGTCCTGGGGTCCAACGGCTCGGGGAAGTCGCACTTCCTGCGGCTGCTCGCCGGGGACGAGGTACGGCACACGGGGGAGTGGAAGCTCGGCGCGCGCGTCGTGCCCGGTCACTTCGCGCAGACCCATGCGCACCCCGAGCTGGAGGGCCGCACCCTGGTCGACATCCTCTGGAAGGAACATGCCAAGGACCGGGGCGGCGCCATGTCCGTCCTGCGCCGCTACGAGCTGGAGAGGCAGGCCGAGCAGCGCTTCGAGCGGCTCTCGGGCGGCCAGCAGGCACGCTTCCAGATCCTGCTGCTGGAGCTGTCCGGTACGACCGCCCTGCTGCTCGACGAGCCGACCGACAACCTGGACCTGGAGTCGGCGGAGGCGCTGCAAGAAGGGCTGGAGGCGTACGAGGGGACGGTGGTGGCGGTCACCCACGACCGGTGGTTCGCCCGGTCCTTCGACCGGTTCCTGGTGTTCGGGTCGGACGGGCTGGTGCGGGAGACGGCGGAGCCGGTGTGGGACGAGCGGCGGGTGGAGCGGTCGCGGTAGGCGCGGCGGGCGGTGCGCCGGTGGTGCGGGTGAGCAGCGTGAGACGGGTGATACTCACAGTCACCGTGACAGCGCCGGCGGGCCGGTACCGCACGCCGGTTCGGGGGGCGTTTTGACCCCACCGGGGCCGGGCCGGTATTCTGCCTGTTCGTTATGCGTATTGGCTTGCTCTATCTCACGTGAGGGGGCCCTTACGCGGTCCACCGGGCCGATGACCAGCGACGGACGATCGGGTTGCGTCACCCGTAGTGCCGCTCCTGCTGGTGTGATCGGTCGTGGTGACCAGTACAGGACCCGTCCCCGCGGCCTCAGGGCCAGGGGATACCCCACCTCTGAAGAAGCGAAGGCTAACCGTGCGTACGTTCAGCCCCAAGCCCGGCGATGTCCAGCGCCAGTGGCACATCATTGACGCGCAGGACGTTGTCCTGGGCCGTCTGGCCACCCAGGCCGCGTCCCTCCTGCGGGGTAAGCACAAGCCCGTTTACGCGCCGCACGTTGACATGGGCGACTTCGTCATCATCGTCAACGCCGACAAGGTGCACCTGTCCGGCAACAAGCGGACCCAGAAGATGGCCTACCGCCACTCGGGCTTCCCGGGCGGTCTGCGCTCCGTCCGCTACGACGAGCTGCTCGACAAGAACCCCGAGAAGGCCGTCGAGAAGGCCATCAAGGGCATGCTCCCCAAGAACACCCTCGGCCGTCAGATGCTCTCGAAGCTGAAGGTCTACGCGGGCGCCGAGCACCCGCACGCTGCGCAGCAGCCGGTCCCGTTCGAGATCACCCAGGTCGCGCAGTAAGTCCGGCCACCCCCTAAGACGACAGAGAATTCTGAGGAGCATCGTGGCCGAGACCACTCCCGAGACCGTCATCGAGAACGACGACGCCGTCGAGGAATACACCACCGAGACCGAGGTCGTGGAGTCGGAGTACACCTCCGAGTCCCTCGCCTCCCGCTTCGGCGACCCGCAGCCGGCCGCCGGCCTGGGCCGTCGCAAGAACGCCATCGCCCGCGTCCGGATCGTTCCGGGCACCGGCCAGTGGAAGATCAACGGTCGCACCCTTGAGGGCTACTTCCCCAACAAGGTGCACCAGCAGGAAGTCAACGAGCCCTTCAAGGTGCTCGAGCTCGACAACCGCTACGACGTTGTCGCCCGCATCTCCGGCGGCGGCATCTCCGGCCAGGCCGGTGCGCTGCGCCTGGGCGTGGCCCGTGCGCTGAACGAGGCGGACGTGGACAACAACCGCGGCGCGCTGAAGAAGGCCGGGTTCCTCAAGCGTGACGACCGTGCGGTCGAGCGCAAGAAGGCCGGTCTGAAGAAGGCCCGCAAGGCGCCGCAGTACAGCAAGCGCTAATCGCGCGCTGCACCATGCAGCATCTTGGCGAACGCCCCGGTGGCACCTCCGTGCTGCCGGGGCGTTCGGCTATCCGGGACCAGGGGCGTATACCTGGACTCAATGCTCTGGTCCAAGCTCATCTACTCGGAGGACACCAGTGGGACGACTCTTCGGCACGGACGGTGTGCGCGGTGTCGCCAATGCGGATCTGACGGCGGAGCTGGCGCTCGGTCTGTCGGTCGCTGCGGCGCATGTGCTCGCGGAAGCCGGCACATTCGAAGGTCACCGGCCGGTGGCGGTGGTCGGACGCGATCCACGCGCGTCCGGCGAGTTCCTGGAGGCCGCGGTCGTCGCGGGCCTGGCCAGCGCCGGCGTGGACGTGCTGCGGGTGGGGGTGCTCCCGACCCCGGCGGTCGCGTATCTGACCGGCTCGCTCGGCGCGGACCTCGGCGTGATGCTCTCCGCCAGCCACAACCCGATGCCCGACAACGGCATCAAGTTCTTCGCCCGCGGCGGCCACAAGCTCGCCGACGAGCTGGAGGACCGTATCGAGCAGACCTACCGCGCCCACAGCTCCGGCGAGCCCTGGGAGCGGCCGACCGGTGCCGGCGTGGGCCGGGTCACCGTCTATGACGAGGGCTTCGACAACTATGTCGCGCACCTCGTCGGCGTGCTGCCCAACCGTCTGGACGGGCTGAAGATCGTCATCGATGGCGCACACGGGGCGGCGGCGCGGGTCTCGCCCGAGGCGTTCGCGCGGGCCGGCGCCGATGTCATCACGCTCGGCACCGACCCCGACGGCCTGAACATCAACGACGGCTGTGGCTCCACCCACCTGCAGCTGCTGCGTGCCGCCGTCGTCGAGCACGGAGCCGACCTGGGTGTCGCCCACGACGGCGACGCGGACCGCTGCCTGGCCGTGGACCGCGACGGCAACGAGGTCGACGGGGACCAGATCCTGGCCGTCCTGGCGCTCGGCATGCGCGAGGCGGGCACGCTGCGCAAGAACACCGTCGTCGCCACCGTCATGTCCAACCTGGGCTTCAAGCTGGCCATGGAGCGCGAGGGCATCGACCTCGTCCAGTCCGCGGTCGGTGACCGGTACGTCCTGGAGGAGATGAAGGCGCACGGCTTCGCGCTGGGCGGTGAGCAGTCCGGGCACGTCATCGTGCTGGACCACGCCACCACCGGCGACGGCACGCTTACCGGTCTGATGCTGGCCGCCCGGCTCGCCGCGACCGGCCGGCCGCTGGCCGAGCTGGTGGGCGTCATGGAGCGGCTGCCGCAGATCCTGATCAACGTCCCCGACGTCGACAAGTCCCGAGTGACCACCTCGCCCGAGGTGACCGCGGCGGTCGCCGAGGCGGAGCGGGAGCTGGGCGCCACCGGGCGGGTGCTGCTGCGGCCGTCCGGTACGGAGCCGCTGGTGCGCGTCATGGTGGAGGCGGCGGACATCGAGCAGGCCCGTGCGGTGGCCGAGCGGCTGGCGGACGCGGTCAAGTCGGCGCTGGGATGAGTGCCGTACGCGGTGGCTGCGGCCGCCGCTGAGGCAGGGGACCGCACCGCGGGTCCCCTGGAATCTCCGGCCTCGCCCCGGGGTGGCAGCTGCCGCTCCGGGGCGAGGCCGTTCCGTACCGCTAGCGGGCCACCGGGTGGGCGCCGTGCCGGGCCCACAGCAACTTCTGGGTGACCAGGGTGAGCGTGCCGGCGACCACGATGCCCGCCAGGTTCAGGACGAGCTGGGTGGAGGAGCCCCAGGTCTGCGCGTAGTCGCCGTAGGCGAAGGCGACCGAGGCGTTGGCGGCGGCGGGGACCGTCGTGACCGAGATGGCCACGCCCACCAGCGCGCCGGACTTCGCCGAGGTCAGCGAGAGGGTGCCGGCGACACCGGCGAGGAAGGCCACCACGAACGACATCCAGTCCGGCTGCCAGATGAACGACGTATTGGGGCGCGGGCCCTCGACCTTCTGCTCGGTGAACAGCCCCACCGCGTCCATGAAGTAGCTGAAGCCGCAGGTCAGCACCATGGCCACGGCGAAGCCGGCGATCAGCGCCACCAGTGAGCGCCAGGCCAGTCGCGGGGCGCGCCGGACCAGGGCCGTGGAGATCCCCGCCAGCGGGCCGAACTCGGGGCCGACCGCCATCGCGCCGACGATCAGAATCGCGTTGTCCAGGACCACACCGCAGGCCGCGATCATCGTCGCGAGGGTCAGGAACGCGAGGTAGGTGGCCGAGAGCGTGGACTCCTCGTGGGTGGCGTCGGTCAGCGACTCCCACAGGACGGCGTCCGCGCCCTCGCCGGGTGCCTCGTCCTCCGCCCGCTCGGCCCGCCGGGACAGGGACAGGTCGATGTGCTCGATCGCGATCGAACCGGTTCTGTCGAGGCCCATCTCCCGCAGCCGGGCCAGCAGTCCGTCACCGGCCTCCCGTGCGACATCGCACATCACCACATCGCCCCGCGGATCACGGGCCGCCCCGCTCAGCACGACGAGATGGGTCGTCCCGACGGTCTTCTCCAGCAGCTGGAGCACCTCGTCCGTACGGTCCGCAGGGACGATCAGGCGCAGATGCAGCACGGCGTTCGCCCTTCCTAGAGCTTGCGCAACGACAGCCGTTGCACCTTGTGGTCCGGCCCCTTGCGCAGCACCAGGTTGGCACGGCCGCGGGTCGGGGCGACGTTCTGCTGCAGATTGGGCTTGTTGACGGTGCGCCAGATCATGCGCGCATAGTCGAGGGCCTCGTCCTCGGAGACCTGGGTGTACTTGCGGAAGTACGAGAACGGGTTCTGGAAGGCGGTCTCGCGCAGCTTGCGGAAGCGGCCCAGGTACCACTTCTCGATGTCCTCGGTGCGGGCGTCGACGTAGACGGAGAAGTCGAAGAAGTCGGCGAGCCCGAGGCGGGTGCGGCCGTCCTTGCCGGGCAGCGCCGGCTGGAGGACGTTGAGGCCCTCGACGATGAGGATGTCGGGGCGCTGCACGGTCAGCTGCTCGCCCGGCACGATGTCGTAGATCAGGTGGGAGTAGACCGGTGCGGTGACCTCGGCCCTGCCGGACTTCACATCCGCGACGAAGCGGGTCAGCGCCCGCCGGTCGTAGGACTCCGGGAAGCCCTTGCGGGACATCAGGCCGCGCCGGTGCAGCTCGGCGTTGGGGAAGAGGAACCCGTCGGTGGTGACCAGCTCGACGCGCGGATGCTCGGGCCAGCGGGCCAGCAGCGCCTGCAGCAGCCGGGCGGTGGTGGACTTCCCCACCGCCACGCTGCCCGCGACCCCGATGACGAACGGGGTACCGGGCTGGGGGCCGCCGCCCACGTCGCCGAGGAAGGTGTTCAGCGCACCGCGCAGATTGCTGCTGGCGCCGACATAGAGGTTGAGGAGCCGGGACAGCGGGAGATAGACATCGCGCACCTCGTCGAGGTCGATGACATCGCCCAGGCCACGCAGCTGTTCGACCTCGTCGGCCGTCAGGGGCAGCGGGGTCTTCTCCCGCAGGGCGCTCCACTGTGCGCGCGTCAGATCGACGTACGGGGAGCTGTCGGCGCGGCGTCGTTGCTGCGGATCGGTCGTCAGGGGCACGCGCCCATTGTGCGCAGCCGCCACACACCGTTCATCTCGGGGTGGCCGGCCGGGGTGGTCTTGTGGACGTCGGGCCTGGCTTGGGTGCTTCTCTGCCTGGTCGTCTGTACCCGGCGGATATTGCCCGGTACCGTCGGTGACGGGGAGAGGCCCGGCTCCGGGCCGAGGACTAATCAGGGGGTGCGTGTGCGCACGCGTAAGGCCGGTCTGCTGGGACAGCGGCCGTGGGGGAGGACCGCCGGGGCGGACTACGACGGCGCGGACGGCACCGCGGACGGCTTTGCCGCCCAGGTGTACGCCGAGCTGACGGAGGAGCTGCCGGACGAGGATCTGGGGGAGGATCTCGCCGATTTCCTGGAGCGTTACGAGCCGGGCAGCGGGCCCGGAGCGGACGCGGAGGCGGACGAGGAATCCCTGGAGACGGTGCTGGAGGCGCAGGAGCGGATACAGCGGGGGTATTGAGGGGGCGGTGGGCTCCCGCCCCGGTCCCTGCCGGAACCCGGGTGAGCGGCAAGCGCGGCTGGTGCTCTGCCCGTTCGGGAAGGGCGGGCGGTGCGGTGGGTGAGCCGGGTGCGTGGTCGTACGTGGTGCCGCAGGACGTGGCGCGTACGCTGCCTCCATGTGCGGAATCGTGGGATATGTGGGCGGGCAGAGCGCCCTTGATGTCGTCCTGGCCGGGCTGAAGCGGCTGGAGTACCGCGGGTATGACTCCGCGGGGGTGGCCGTGCTGGCGGACGGTGGTCTGGCGGCGGCCAAGAAGGCCGGGAAGCTCGCCAACCTGGAGAAGGAGCTGGCGGACCGTCCGCTGCCGGCCGGTTCGACGGGTATCGGGCACACCCGTTGGGCCACTCACGGCGGGCCCACCGACGAGAACGCCCACCCGCATCTGGACAACGCCGGCCGGGTCTCGGTCGTGCACAACGGCATCATCGAGAACTTCGCCGGGCTGCGCGCCGAACTCACCGACCGCGGGCATGAGTTGGAGTCCGAGACGGACACCGAGGTCGTGGCGCATCTGCTCGCCGAGGCCTATTCGTCCTGCGGGGAGCTGGCCGAGTCGATGCGTCAGGTGTGCCGGCGGCTGGAGGGCGCGTTCACGCTGGTCGCGGTGCATGCCGATGAGCCGGATGTGGTCGTCGGGGCGCGCCGTAACTCGCCGCTGGTGGTGGGGGTCGGGGACGGCGAGGCGTTTCTCGCCTCGGATGTGGCGGCGTTCATTGCGCACACCCGCGAGGCGATCGAGCTGGGCCAGGACCAGGTCGTGGAGCTGCGCCGGGACGGTGTGACGGTCACCGACTTCGACGGGGTGCCCGCCGAGGTGCGGGAGTACCACGTCGACTGGGACGCCTCGGCCGCCGAGAAGGGCGGCTACGACTACTTCATGTTGAAGGAGATCGCGGAGCAGCCGAAGGCGGTCGCGGACACGCTGTTGGGGCGGATCGACGCGTCGGGGGTGCTGTCCCTGGACGAGGTGCGGATTCCGCCCGAGGTGCTGCGCGAGGTCGACAAGGTCGTCATCGTGGCGTGCGGGACGGCGTACCACGCGGGGATGATCGCCAAGTACGCGATCGAGCACTGGACGCGGATTCCGTGCGAGACGGAGCTGGCGAGTGAGTTCCGCTACCGCGATCCGATCCTGGACCGGCACACACTGGTCATCGCGATCAGCCAGTCCGGCGAGACGATGGACACCCTGATGGCGCTGCGGCATGCGCGGGAGCAGGGCGCGAAGGTGCTCGCCATCTGCAACACGAACGGGTCGACCATCCCGCGGGAGTCGGACGCGGTGCTGTACACGCACGCCGGGCCCGAGGTGGCGGTGGCCTCCACGAAGGCGTTCCTGACCCAGCTGGTGGCCTGCTATCTGGTGGCGCTGTACGTCGCGCAGGTGCGGGGCACGAAGTGGGGCGACGAGATCCGGGACGTGGTGCGCGAACTGGCGGCCATCGGCACCCAGGTGGAGCAGGTGCTGGGCACGATGGAGCCGGTACGGGAGCTGGCGCGCTCCCTCGCCGACAAGAACACGGTGCTCTTCCTCGGGCGGCATGTGGGCTATCCGGTGGCGCTGGAGGGCGCGCTGAAGCTCAAGGAGCTCGCGTACATGCATGCGGAGGGCTTTGCGGCCGGGGAGCTCAAGCACGGGCCGATCGCGTTGATCGAGGATGATCTGCCGGTCGTCGTGGTGGTGCCGTCGCCGCGGGGGCGGTCCGTGCTGCACGACAAGATCGTGTCGAATATTCAGGAGATCCGGGCCCGGGGGGCGCGCACGATCGTGATCGCGGAGGAGGGCGACGAGACGGTGGTGCCGTACGCGGATCACCTCGTACGGATTCCGCGGACGCCGGTGCTGCTGCAGCCGCTGGTGTCCACGATCCCGCTGCAGGTCTTCGCCTGTGAGCTGGCCACCGCCCGCGGCAACGAGGTCGACCAGCCGCGCAACCTCGCCAAGTCGGTGACGGTGGAATGATCATCGGGGTCGGCATCGATGTCGCCGAGATCGACCGCTTCGGCGAGGCGCTGGAGCGTACGCCGGAGCTGGCGCGGCGGCTGTTCATCGAGGAGGAGCTGATGCTGCCGAGCGGTGAACGGCGCGGTATCGCCTCCCTGGCGGCGCGGTTCGCCGCCAAGGAGGCGCTGGCCAAGGCGCTCGGGGCGCCGGGCGGGCTGCACTGGACCGATGCCGAGGTGTATGTCGAGGACAGCGGGCAGCCGCGGCTGCGGGTGCAGGGGACGGTCGAGGCGCGGGCGGTGGAGCTCGGGGTGCGGTCGTGGCATGTGTCGATGAGTCATGACGCGGGGGTGGCTTCTGCTGTGGTGATTGCGGAGGGGTGAGGGTTCCCCCTTGCGGCGGGCGCCGCCGTGGTGGGGGTGCGGGTGTTCTGGGCCGGTCCCGCGGTGGGTGCGGGGTCGGTCCCGCCGTGGCGCGCCCCGAGTCGTTGTGGTGCGGGGACGGGCCTCCGGAGGCGGTGTCAGGACTGCTTCGCTTTACGTCCTGACACCGCCTCCTCCGGCCCGTCCCCTCCCGTGTGTTCGGCGGTGGCGGGCCGTGGGGGACCCGTGGATGGAATTCAGGCTGCTGCTCCGGGTGGCGGGGAGGCAGGAGGTGGCCGTCCTCTCCTCGGCCCGCCCCCCTCTCTCCCCCAGGGCTGTGTCGGCCCGTCGGATCCCGGACTGGCCTGCCCGGTGGGAGGAAATGCGGGTCGGTCGGTGGGTGAGGGGTGAGACTTGTCGGTATGAGGACTGCTTACAGCGTGGAGACCGTGCGGGGCGCGGAGCGGGAGCTCATGGGGCGGTTGCCCGAAGGGGCTCTGATGCAGCGGGCGGCGGCCGGACTGGCCGTGGCCTGTGGGGAGTTGCTGGGGCGGGTGTACGGCAGCCGGGTGGTGCTGCTGGTGGGCAGCGGTGACAACGGCGGGGACGCGCTGTACGCCGGTGCCCGGCTGGCCCGGAGAGGGGCCGGGGTGGTGGCCGTGCTGCTGTCGCCCGAACGGGCCCATCAGGGCGGGCTGGCCGCGCTGCGGGCGGCCGGGGGGCGGGTTTCGGACGATGCGCCGCGGGACATCGCACGGGCCGATCTGGTCGTGGACGGCATCGTCGGGATCGGGGGACGGGGTGGGCTGCGCCCGGAGGCCGCTCAACTCGCCCGGGCCGCATGGGAGTCGGCGCGGGTGGTGGCGGTCGATCTGCCCAGTGGTGTGGACGCGGACAGCGGTGAGGTGCACGGGGACGCCGTACGGGCCGATGCGACGGTGACGTTCGGCGCGTACAAGCCGGGGCTGCTGATCGATCCGGCGCGGGAGCGGGCGGGCGCGCTGCGGCTGGTGGACATCGGGCTCACGCTGCCGGAGGACGCCGAGATGGAGGCGCTGCAGCATGCGGACGTGGCGGAGCTGCTGCCGCGTCCGGTGCCCGAGAGCGACAAGTACCGGCGCGGCGTGGTCGGGGTGGTGGCCGGGTCCGCGCGGTATCCGGGGGCGGCGGTGCTCGCGGTGGCGGGCGCGTTGCGGGGCGGTGCGGGGGCCGTGCGGTATGTCGGGCCGGCCGCCGAGGCGGTGCTGGCGCACTTCCCGGAGACGCTGGTGCATCCCGGGCCGCCGGACAAGGCGGGCCGGGTGCAGTCGTGGGTGATCGGGCCCGGCATCGGGGAGGAGGCGGACGCGCTGGAGGAGGTGCTGGCGGCGGAGGTGCCGGTGCTGGTGGACGCGGACGGTCTGCGGTTCCTGTCGCCGCAGCGAACCCGGGAGCGGAAGGCTGAGACGTTGTTGACGCCGCATGCGGGGGAGGCCGCCGCGCTGCTCGGACGCGGGCGTGAGGAGGTCGAGGCGGCACGGCTGGCCTCCGTACGGGAGTTGGCGGCGCAGTACGGTGCCACGGTGCTGCTCAAGGGCTCGACGACGCTGGTGGCGGAGGCGGACGGTCCGGTACGGGTCAACCCCACCGGGACCAGCTGGCTGGCGACGGCCGGGAGCGGGGATGTGCTGTCGGGGGTGACCGGGTCGCTGCTCGCCGCGGGACTCCCGGCGCGGGACGCGGGTTCCGTCGGCGCGTATCTGCACGGGCTGGCGGCCCGCCGCGCGGCCGGGCCGACCGGTGCGCCGATCCTGGCCTCGGATGTCGCCGCCCATCTGGCCGCCGCTTGGCGTGATGTGACGGACTGACAGCTGCCGGTCCGGCGTTACGCCCCGCGGGGGAACGGTGCGGGCACCAGGGCGAACCTGGTGCCCGGTGGGCTTGTACGACCGCGCGGCCACGGCATGCGTGAGGGCATGAAACGCACCTTTTCCGCGCTGCTGGTCTGCGCCTCGCTCCTCGTTGTCGCCGGGCCGCCCGCGGTGGCCGTGGCGCCGTCGCCCGCGGTGGCCGTGACGCCCCCGTCCGCCGCGTACCGACTGCCCGACCTGGTTCCCGGGATCCCGCGCGCGGGGCGGGAGACGGCCGGGTCCCGGCACATCGAGTACGTGCCGCGGTCCGAGGTGGCGCACACCGGCACCAGGGCGCTGCGGTGCAGTGCCTCCACCGGGCCCTACCAGCGGCAGGCGGAGCGCTATCTGGGGCGGCAGGTGGACGGGCGGCAGAGCACGGGGGACTGCCGGGCGATCCGGCGGTTCCAGCAGGCGCACCGCATCGCGCCGGCGACCGGATTCGCGGGACCGGTCACGGGGGCGACGGTGCGGCTGATGCGGGCCAAGAAGGACCCCAACCGGGCCGGTCACTGCCCGAACCTTCCCCAGCGGACCGCGTGTGTCGATCTGAACCGGCAGCTGATGTGGGTGCAGCAGAGCGGACGGGTGATCCTCGAACCGGTGGTGATCCGGTCGGGCGCGCCGACGATGGAGACCCGCACCGGTTCGTACCGGATCTATCTGCGGCACCGGCGCCACATCTCGAACCTGTACGGCACGCGGATGCCGTACGCCCAGTTCTTCGACCGCGGGGAGGCGCTGCACGGCGTCTACGAGGACATCTTCTCGGGGCCCGGCTCGCACGGCTGCGTCAACCTCACCATGACGGACGCGCGGAGGGCGTGGGAAGTGCTGAGGAAGGGCGACACCGTGTACGTCTGGGGGCGGAAGCCCGGCGTGTGAGCGCGGTTTCCCCGCCCGTCCCCCGGGGCCCCGCGGCGTCGCCTGCGACACTGAGGGGGATGAACGAGACAGCAAAGCGCGCCCGCGCCGCCATCGACCTCGCCGCCGTGCGGTCGAACGTGCGTGCACTGCGGGACCGCGCACCCCGGGCAGAGCTGATGGCCGTGGTCAAGTCCGACGGCTATGGACACGGGGCGGTGCGCTGTGCGCGCGCCGCCCGTGAGGCCGGCGCGGACTGGCTGGGCACGGCGCTGCCCGAGGAGGCGTTCGCGCTGCGGGCGGCGGGCGACACCGGGCGGCTGCTGTGCTGGCTGTGGACGCCGGGCGGCCCCTGGCGCCGGGCCGTCGAGCAGGACATCGACGTCGCGGTGAGCGGGCTGTGGGCGCTGCGCGAGGTGACCGGCGCGGCACGGGAGTGCGGCCGGACCGCCCGGGTCCAGCTCAAGATCGACACCGGGCTCGGCCGCAACGGCTGCGCGCCCGCCGACTGGGCGGAACTGACCGCCGCGGCCCGCGCCGCCGAGGCCGAGGGCACGGTAGCCGTCACCGGCGTCTGGTCGCACTTCGCCTGCGCCGACGAGCCCGGGCACCCCTCGATCGCCGCCCAGCTGGCCGTCTTCCAGGAGGCGTTGAAGACCGCAGAGACGGCCGGGCTGCGCCCCGAGGTGCGGCACATCGCCAACACCCCGGCGCTGCTGACCCTCCCCGAGGCGCACTTCGACCTGGTCCGCACCGGCATCGGCATCTACGGCATCTCGCCCAGCCCCGAGGTCGGCACCTCCCAGGACTTCGGGCTGCGCCCCGCGATGACGCTGGAGGCCTCGCTCGCGTCGGTCAAGCGCGTCCCGGGGGGCCACGGCGTGTCGTACGGGCATCACTACACGACCCCCGGCGAGACCAGCCTGGCGCTGGTCCCCCTCGGCTATGCGGACGGCATCCCGCGGCACGCCTCCGGCACCGGTCCGGTGCTGGTCGCCGGCAAGTGGCGGACGGTCGCCGGGCGGATCGCGATGGACCAGTTCGTGGTCGACCTGGGCGGCGACAGCGCCGAGCCGGGCGATCCGGCGGTGCTGTTCGGCCCGGGGGACCGCGGTGAGCCGACCGCGGAGGACTGGGCCAGGGTGGCCGGAACCATCGGCTACGAGATCGTCACACGGATCGGAAGCCGGGTCCCGCGCGTCTACGTGGACAGCGGCATACGGAACGAAGCCGGAGGAGACAGCGCGCTCACGGGGGGTACGGCATGACCGAGGGACAGGAGGCCGCCGCGCAGGCGGTCGAGACGGCCGTCGAGGCGGCCGGCAACTGGGCACGGGCGGGCCGGCACGCCGGCGTGGCCGGTGCCGCGATCGGTGTGGTCGCGGCGGGTGCCGCGGCCGGGGTGGCGATAGAGCGGATGACGGTCGGCCGCGGGATGCGCCGCCGCGCCCGGCTCGCGCTGGACGCCGCCGGCCCGTACGGCACGCTGCGCGGCACACCGGGCGCGGCGATCGCCGAGGACGGCACCGAGCTGTACTACGAGGTCGACGAGCCGGGCGTGGAGTCGGCCCGGCCGGAGAAGGACGGCCACCCGGGCAAGGCCAGGAACGGCAAGGGCGCCAAGGCCGACCGGTCCGCCAAACCCGTCCGCGGGAAGGAGGCGCGGGCCGCGCAGGAGGCCCAGAGCGGCCTGCGCAAGCGGCTGACGGCGGCGCTGGGCCGGCGCTCCGCGGCTCCCACGGTCGTCTTCAGCCACGGCTACTGCCTCAGCCAGGACTCCTGGCACTTCCAGCGCTCCGCGCTGCGCGGCACGGTGCGCACCGTCCACTGGGACCAGCGCAGCCACGGCCGCTCCTCGCGCGGCCACGGCCAGATCGACGGCACGGAACCGGTCACCATCGACCTGCTGGGCCGGGACCTGAAGGCGGTGCTGGACGCCGCGGTCCCCGAGGGGCCGATCGTGCTGGTCGGGCACTCCATGGGCGGCATGACGGTGATGGCGCTGGCCGACCAGTTCCCCGAGTACGTCGCGGAGCGGGTGGTCGGGGTGGCCCTGATCGGCACGTCCGCGGGCCGGCTCAGCGAGGTCGCCTTCGGGCTGCCGTCCATGGGCGTCAAGGCCTTCCACTGGCTCGCGCCGGGCGTGCTGAAGGCGCTGGGCTGGCAGCGCGAGATCGTCGAGCGCGGACGGCGGGCCACCGCCGATCTGTTCGCGGGACTGATCAAGCGGTACTCGTTCGGGACGCCGGAGAAGGTGGACCCGGGCATCGCGCGCTTCGGCGAGCGGCTGATCGAGGCGACCCCGATCGATGTGGTCGCCGAGTTCTTCCCGGCGTTCGCGGTGCATGACAAGACCGAGGCGCTGGTCGCGTACGACGCGGTGCCCGCGCTGGTGCTCGCCGGGGAGAGCGATCTGATCACCCCGGCCGACCACAGCCGGGCGATCGTCGAGGTGCTGCCCGAGGCGGAGCTGGTGTGCGTCCCCGGCGCCGGGCATCTGGTGATGCTGGAGCGGCCCGAGCTGGTCAATGAGCATCTGGTGTCCCTGGTGGAACGGGCCGGCGCGGCGGCCCGCAGCTCCCGGCACGCCCGCGCCTGAGCCCCTGGCCTGCCGGGCCACGGCCTGCGGGCCGTGGCCGGGCAGTCCGAAGCTTGGCGGGCGGGACGTACCATTTGCGGCATGAGCACCACCGGCGCGATGGCGCACATTACCGTCAAGTCCCCCGAACAGATGCAGGAGTTGGGCCGCCGTCTGGCCCCGCTGCTGCGCCCCGGTGACCTGGTACTGCTCACCGGTGAGCTGGGAGCCGGCAAGACGACGCTGACCCGCGGCCTGGGCGAGGGCCTGGGCGTGCGCGGCGCCGTGACCTCTCCCACCTTTGTCATCGCCCGGGTACACCCCTCGCTGGCCGGCGGCCCCCCGCTGGTGCACGTCGACGCGTACCGGCTCGGCGGCGGGCTGGACGAGATGGAGGACCTGGACCTCGATGTCTCGCTGCCGGAGTCGGTGGTGGTCGTGGAGTGGGGCGAGGGCAAGGTCGAGGAGCTGGCCGAGGACCGGCTGCATGTGGTCATCGGGCGTGCCATGGGGAACGGTGGCGCGGAGGAGGCCCTGGAGGCCGACAAGGACGATGTGCGCGAGGTGACGGTCACCGGCCTCGGCACGCGCTGGGCCGACGCCGGTCTGCCCGCGCTGGAGACCTGCTGACGACGGGGGCGGGGCGGCCGCGGCGGCCGTTTCGCCCGGTCACGGATCCGGCCGGACGTCCGTAGTTTCCGACAAGCCGTCGGTAAGATGTTGCGTAGCGGGTGCCGGGCGTGGTGACATGGGTGGAGACCCCAGTTAGGTGAGCCTAAGTAGCCAGCCTAGCTTCTGTCGCTTGCCCCAGGACCCCCGGGAGGCGTCCATGTCGGCCCACCAGCCCGCCCCCTCGCCCGACGGGCGTGAGAGCACCCCCTTCGCGGCGGCCGGGCGCGATGCGCGCGAGACGCCGACCATGAATGAACTGCTGGCGGCGTGCGCCGCGGCCAGCGCGGTCTCCACGCCCCCCGACGCCGCCGAAGAAGCCCGTCGGGACAGGCTGGCGGACGAGCCGGAGGCGGAGGAGGAGTCCGAGCCCGGGACGGCGTCCACCGGGGGCCGCGACGCGGCGTAGCCCGTAGGGGCGAAAGGCGGACCGTCCGGGAGCCGCGTGGTCAGGAGACCACGACGACCTTGGTGCCCTGCAGCGCGAAGTCCCACATCGCCTTGCCGTCGTCCCGCGACTCACGGATACCGCCGGTCTTCTTCGACGGGTCCGGTGTGGGCCGGGAGCCGTCGACGGCCGCGCTGAAGCCGATCGTGACGTTGCCGACGGTGGCGAACCGCACCACATGCTCGATCGCTATCCCGTCCGAGCCCGTGACGCTGACCGACCGCGAGCCGACCGCGTAGGTCCCCGGCGGGGGGCTGATCGTGCTCGGCGCGACCGTGAACGTACGCCGCACCTTCTCCTGCGCGCCGACCAGCCAGACCCGCTTGGCATCGAGCGAGTAGACGATCCGCTGGCCCTTGCCGGACGCCGGGGGGATCGGGGCCGGAGCGGGCGCCTTCTCCTTCTTGCCGGGACGGTCCGGGTGCTTCTTGGGGGTGCTGTGGTGGCTGTCCTTACGGGCCTCGGTGAGGGTGTCCGGGGCGGACGCCGCGGCCTGGTAGCCGAGCACTCCGACCGCGACCACGGCCGCCGTGGTCAGCGCGGTGACGATCGTGCTGCTCTTAGCGGGCACCGCTGTGCCACCTTTCCTCCCTCTCCCTGCCACCGGCGGGGAGTCCCGGGCCAGGGCGCCGGGCTGCTTGCTGCTGGGCTACGGGGGCGACGGTAGCACCGGGAACCGGAACCACCCGCCGAGCCGTAGTCTTAAGGACGTGCTGCTGCTAGCTCTTGACACCGCCACCCCCGCCGTCACCGTCGCGCTCCATGACGGCACCCGCGTCCTCGCCGAGTCCCGCCAGGTGGATGCGCGCCGGCACGGCGAGCTGCTGCTGCCCGCCGTCGACCGGGTGCTGGCCGAGGCCGGCCACAAGCTCGACGAGGTCAGCGACATCGTGGTCGGCGTGGGCCCGGGACCGTATACGGGGCTGCGCGTCGGCCTGGTGACCGCCGCCACCTTCGGCGCCGCGCTCGGCGTACCCGTTCACGGTCTGTGCACCCTGGACGGCCTCGCCCACGCCTCCGGGCTGACCGAGCCCTTCATCGTGGCCACCGACGCCCGCCGCAAGGAGGTCTACTGGGCGCGCTACGGCGATGCCCGCACGAGGCTGACCGAACCCGCCGTCGACCGGCCCGCGGACCTCGCCGACCAGGTGGCCGGCGTCCCGGCCGTGGGCGCGGGCGCGCTGCTCTACGACACGGTCTTCACCGGCGTACGGCGCGAGGCGCCCGAGCACCAGTCCGCCGCCGCGCTGGCCGAGCTGGCGGCCGGGAAGCTCGCGGCGGGCGAGGAGCTGCTGCCGCCGCAGCCGCTGTATCTGCGGCGTCCGGACGCGCAGGTACCCGCCAACTACAAGGTGGTCACTGCCCGGTGAGTTCCCGCCCGTCGCCCGACCACCAGACCTCGGCGCCTCCCCCAGACGCTGTCCGGGGGGACCCCCAGCGCGGCGACGTCGCCCGGCCCGGTGCCATGCTGCGCGAGATGCGCTGGTGGGACATAGCGCCGGTGCTGGAGCTGGAGCGGGAGCTGTTCCCCGAGGACGCCTGGTCGCCGGGCATGTTCTGGTCCGAGCTGGCGCATGCGCGCGGCCCGTACGCCACCCGCCGCTATCTCGTCGCCGAGCAGGCAGGCCGGCTGGTGGGCTACGGCGGGCTGGCCGCCATCGACGGCACCGGCGACATCCAGACCATCGCCACCGCCCGCGACCAGTGGGGCACCGGCCTCGGCGCCCGGCTGCTGACCGAACTCCTCGGCGCCGCAACGGACTTCGAATGCCATGAGGTGCTGCTGGAGGTCCGGGTCGACAACCTCCGCGCCCAGCGCCTCTACGAGCGCTTCGGCTTCGAGCCGATCGGCTTCCGCCGCGGCTACTACCAGCCCGGCAATGTCGATGCCCTCGTGATGCGCCGCACCACCCAGACCTCCTCCGAAGCACCCTCCGTACAAGGAACTTGAGAACCATGGCTGACTCACGCGGTGGACCGCTCGTCCTCGGCATCGAGACCTCCTGCGACGAGACCGGTGTCGGCATCGTCCGCGGCCACACCCTCCTCGCCGACGCGGTCGCCTCCAGCGTCGACGAGCACGCCCGCTTCGGCGGCGTGGTGCCGGAGGTGGCCTCGCGCGCCCACCTGGAGGCGATGGTCCCCACCATCCAGCGCGCCCTGAAGGACGCCGGGGTCGCGGCCTCCGACCTGGACGGGATCGCGGTCACCGCGGGACCGGGCCTGGCCGGTGCGCTGCTGGTCGGCGTTTCGGCCGCCAAGGCGTACGCCTACGCCCTCGGCAAGCCGCTCTACGGGGTCAACCACCTCGCCTCGCACATCTGCGTCGACCAGCTGGAGCACGGCGCGCTGCCGGAGCCGACCATGGCCCTGCTGGTGTCCGGCGGCCACTCCTCCCTCCTGCTGGCCCCGGACATCACCTCCGACGTACGGCCGCTGGGCTCAACCATCGACGACGCGGCCGGTGAGGCGTTCGACAAGATCGCGCGGGTGCTGAACCTCGGCTTCCCGGGCGGCCCGGTCATCGACCGCTACGCCCGCGAGGGCAACCCCGACGCGATCCGCTTCCCGCGCGGTCTGACCGGCCCGCGTGACCCGGTCTACGACTTCTCCTTCTCCGGTCTGAAGACGGCGGTGGCCCGCTGGATCGAGGCGAAGCGGGCGGCCGGTGAGGAGGTGCCGGTGGCGGACGTCTCGGCGTCGTTCCAGGAGGCCGTGGTGGATGTGCTGACCCGTAAGGCCGTCCGGGCCTGCGAGGACAACGGTGTGGACCACCTGATGATCGGCGGCGGGGTCGCGGCCAACTCCCGGCTGCGGGCGATGGCCGAGCGCCGCTGCGAGGACGCCGGCATCACCCTGCGGGTGCCGCGGCCCAAGCTGTGCACCGACAACGGTGCGATGGTCGCGGCCCTGGGCGCGGAAATGGTGGCCCGCAACCGCCCGGCCTCCGCCTGGGACCTCTCCGCGGACTCGTCGCTCCCGGTCACCGAGCCCCATGTGCCCGGCGAGTTCCCCGAGGACGCACCCGCAGACCACACCCACCACCACGACCATGACCACGTCCACGAGATGAGCAAGCACAACCTCTACTCGTGAGGGCCGGCGAGGGCTCGTTTTGTACTTCTGCGAGTCCTCGCCGCCACCCCCGGCCCGGCATCCGGCCCGAGGTCTTACCCTGACGTGCAGTACCGAGCGCGTACGTGGGGAGGCGGCAGGCCGTGGACTGGTTCTGGTGGGTCTTCATCTTCTTCATGGCGGGCGGCTTCGCGAAGGTCGCCGACACCGCCCGCACGGCGCTGCGCACCCGGCACGAACGCAAGATGGAGCGCCTGGAAACCGCCCGCCAGGAACGGCAGGAACTGGCCGCCGCCCAGAAGCCGCCGGAACCGGTGTGCGGCTGCACCCACCACCTCGCCAAGCATGACAAAAAGGGCAAGTGTCATGAGCGGGTTGAGGTGGCGGTGGCGTGGGACGCCGACCACAGGCCGCTGGAGTACGAAGCGGGCCAGTGCACCTGCCAGCAGTACATCGGCCCGCAGCCGCTCTCCCAGATCTACGCCGAGGACCTCACCGACCTGGCGTGAGCGGGTCCGTGGCCGGGTGCCCCAGCAGCATGCTGGGGGCGCCGCCGACCCGGGTGAGGAAGATCGTGCAGGACCTGCGTCCGCCGCCGAGCTTCAGCTTCTTGCGCAGCTCCTCGGGCTCGACCGCGGAGCCCCGCTTCTTGATCACCGCGATACCGACCTCGCGCTCCCGCAGCAGCGCCTTGAGCTTCTTGACGTGGAACGGCAGCACATCGGTGATCGCATAGGCGGTCGCGTACGGCGTCGCGGTCAGCCGGTCCGCGGTGATGTAGGCGATCGTCGGGTCGATCAGCCGCCCGCCGACCTGCCGGGCCACATCCGCGACGAGATGGGCCCGGATCACCGCCCCGTCCGGCTCGTACAGCCAGTCACCGACCGGGCCGACCGGCGCGTGCGGCGCGTCGTCGCCGGCGGCCGGGTCCGGCAGCCCGGTGCCGAGTAGGGAGTCCCCGGCGGGAAGCAGGGTGGCGCGGCGGCCGCCGGGCACCGGCCGGGGCGCGCCGCCCTCACCCGTCCCGAACCACACCACGGCCTCCTTGACGTCGCCCCCGTCCGAGATCCACTCCGTCTCGGCATCCTCGGGCAGCGCCTCGTGCGGCACCCCCGGCGCGATCTTCAACGCCGCGACCGGTGCCTTACGGGCCGCCTCGACGGCCCAGGACAGCGGCGGCGCATACGCCTCGGGGTCGAAAATCCGGCCGCCCCGCGCCTTGCTGCGCCGCGCCGGATCCACGAACACCGCGTCATACCCGGCGACGTCCACCTCCGTCACATCCGCGCAGCGCACCTCGATCAGCTCCGCGAGCCCCAGCGCCTCGGCGTTGGCCCGCGCCGCCGCACAGGCCAACGGGTCACGGTCGACGGCCAGTACCCGGATCCCGGCCCGCGCCAGGGCGAGCGCGTCACCGCCGATGCCGCAGCACAGGTCGGCCAGCGTACGGACGCCCAGCGCGGCGAGGCGGGTGGCGCGGTGGGTGGCGACCGTGGCGCGGGTGGACTGCTCGACGCCGTTCGGCGTGAAGTACATCCGCCAGGCGTCCGCCCCGAACTTCGCCACCGCCCGCTGCCGGAGCCGCGCCTGCCCGAGCGCCGCGGAAACGAGCTCCGCGGGGTGCTCCCGCCGCAGCCGGGTGGCTGCCGCCAGCTCATCCGCCGGATCGTGGTCCCGCAATTCGGCCAGCAGGGCCTGGCCCTCCGGGGTGAGCAGGGTGGAAAAAGTGTCGAGCGCGTTCACGGTGTCATTGTCCTCCCACGTTTTCGGCCCTCCCGCCGTGGGTGTTGCTCGCCGTTGCGCCGGCGGCGGGCTGGGTGGTTGTCGGGTGCGGTGACGGGCCTCCGGGGCCTGGTGTGTGGACTGCTTCGCTTTACGTCCACACACCAGGCCCCTCCGGCCCGTCCCCTCCCGTGGGAGGAGTCAGTGACGGTGAGTGGGGGCGGGCGTCCGCAGACGGCACTTTCACTCCTGCTTCGCGAGGAGCACATGACCACCGACGATCACCCCACCAACCGCTTTTCCATCCCCCCACGGGAGGGGACGGGCCGGAGCGGGTGGGTGTCCGGACGTAAAGCGAAGCAGTCCGGACACCCACCCGCGCAGGCTCGTCACCGCACCCCGACAGCCCCGCGCAGCGGACCCGGCCCGCCGCGTGGGGGTACCTCCCACGCCCTTCAGGCAGTGGGGGAGCAACGGCGGGACAGCCGAAAACGTGGGGCCGAGGCCAAGCGCAGCGGACCGGCTCGCCGCCAGGCGCAACGGCGAGCAACACCCACGGCGGGACAGCCGAAAACGTGGGAAGAAATCAAGCCGGCTCACGCCGGCGTTGCGCGTGGTCGCTGATCCGTAGGAGGAGGGCGACCATCACCCAGTTCGCGACCAGGGAGGAGCCCCCCTTGGCGAGGAACGGGAGGGCCTTGCCGGTGAGGGGGATCAGGCCGGTGACGCCGCCGGAGACGACGAAGACCTGGAGCAGCAGCGCTCCGGACAGCCCGACGGCGAGCAGCTTGCCGAAGGGGTCGCGGGCGCTCAGCCCCACCCGCAGGCCACGCTGCGCCAGCAGCACGTACAGCATGATCACGGCCATCACCCCGGCCAGTCCCAGCTCTTCGCCGACGGTGGTGAGGATGAAGTCGCTGTTGCCGGCGAAGCCGATCAGCTCGGGGTGGCCCTGGCCCAGGCCGCTGCCGCTGATGCCGCCGCTGCCGAAGCTGAGCAGCGCCTGTCCGAGCTGGTCGGACATGTGCTCCGCCTGGCCGGCCTTGGTGAACGCCCGCATGGGGTCCAGCCAGGCGGTGACCCGGCCGTGGACATGCGGTTCGAGGGAGCCGACCACGGCCGCGCCGACCGTGGCCATCAGCAGACCGCACACCACCCAACTGGTGCGGTCGGTGGCCATGTAGAGCATGATCACGAAGACGCCGAAGAAGATCAGCGAAGTGCCGAGGTCCCGTTCGAAGATCAGCACCAGCAGGCTGATCGCCCAGATCGTGAAGATCGGTGCGAGCTGCCGCCCCGGGGGCAGCTGGATGCCCAGGGCGCGGCGTCCGGCCAGCGCCAGCGCATCGCGGTTGACGGTGAGATAGCCCGCGAAGAACACCGAGATCATGATCTTCACGAACTCACCGGGCTGCAGCGACAGGGGCCCCAGCAGGATCCAGCGCTTGGCGCCGTACATATCGGCGCCGAAGAAGGCCGGTGCCATCAGCAGCACCAGTGCGATCACCATCGTCAGATAGATGTAGCGCTGCAGGATGCGGTGGTCGCGCAGTATCAGGAGGATGGCGATGCAGACCGCCACTCCGATCGCCGTCCACACCAGCTGGCCGTTGGCCGCCGCGGCGGTCTTCAGCCGGGGCGTCTGCGCATAGGTGATGTCCAGGCGGTGCAGCAGCACCAGCCCGATCCCGGTCAGCAGGGTGGCCACCGGCAGGATCAGCGGATCGGCCCGGGGCGCGAAGCGGCGCAGGACCAGATGCGGGAGCAGCGCCATGAGCAGCATGGTGACGGTGAAGACGGCCAGCCCGCCGGGCAGTCGGCCGCTCATCGACAGACCGGTGTAGGTGTAGCCGAAGACCGCGATCAGGACGACGAGGGCGAGCAGCCGTGCCTCGGTTCTCCGCCGGTCCGGTGCCTGGGCCAGCGCGGCAAACGTCATGGTGCGTTCGACATCGCTCTCCGGGACCCTGGCCCTCCGGGGAACTCTGGTCGCTGCACACACGGGATTCCTCCGCCATTCGTCGAGGCCGCCGGCCGGCCGGGAACGGGTCCGGTTCGTCGGCCCGGCAGTCGGGGAGGTAGACGAGGCAGCCGGTGGCGTGGTTGCGAGGCCAGGAGTAGGTGTGTCCGATTTGGCGGGAAGCTGCCCGATGGATGCCTCGTCACCCGCCCCGCCCCCGCGAGGGATGCCCATGATCGCCGAATGCGGGCGGCCGCGGAACCCCGGCTCCGTACGGCCGCCACCCCCGGCTCCGTACGGCCGGTCAACCGCGGCGGGGGAAGAGCCCCCCGCCGCGCTGGCACTCCGCTTGACCGAGTGCTAACCGCGTCATAGTCTCAGCGTTGGCACTCTCCAGTGGGGAGTGCCAGACACAGCGACGGGCAGGTCCGGCACCCGCGACGACGGATCCACCTGGTCGCCACCTCAGACAGTTAACCCCGTGAGATCTCCGAAGGGGGAGGTCGGATCGTGACGACCACCAGCTCCAAGGTTGCCATCAAGCCGCTTGAGGACCGCATTGTGGTCCAGCCGCTCGACGCCGAGCAGACCACGGCCTCGGGCCTGGTCATTCCGGACACCGCCAAGGAGAAGCCCCAGGAGGGCGTCGTCCTGGCCGTGGGCCCGGGCCGGGTCGAGGACGGCAAGCGCGTCGAGCTCGACGTGAAGGTCGGCGACGTCGTGCTCTACAGCAAGTACGGCGGCACCGAGGTGAAGTACAACAACGAGGACTACCTCGTTCTCTCGGCTCGCGACGTTCTCGCGATCGTCGAGAAGTAAGTCACCCAGTTTTGCTGTGATCTGCGCCCCTGGTTCCCGCGTCTAAACAACCCGGGGCAGGGGCGCAGTTCGTTTGAGCGACAGCGGTCCCCACGCCGTGGCCGAGGATCGCAATGAGAGGACTTGAAGCAACCGATGGCGAAGATCCTGAAGTTCGACGAGGACGCCCGTCGCGCCCTTGAGCGCGGCGTCAACAAGCTTGCCGACACCGTCAAGGTGACGATCGGCCCCAAGGGCCGCAACGTCGTCATCGACAAGAAGTTCGGCGCGCCGACGATCACCAACGACGGTGTCACCATCGCGCGTGAGGTCGAGGTCGACGACCCGTACGAGAACCTGGGCGCCCAGCTCGTCAAGGAGGTGGCGACCAAGACCAACGACATCGCGGGTGACGGCACCACCACCGCCACCGTGCTGGCCCAGGCGCTGGTCCGCGAGGGTCTGCGCAACGTCGCCGCCGGCGCCTCCCCCGCCGCCCTGAAGAAGGGCATCGACGCCGCCGTCAAGGCCGTGTCCGACGAGCTCCTCGCGACCGCCCGTCCGATCGACGACAAGTCCGACATCGCCGCCGTGGCCGGCCTGTCCGCGCAGGACAAGCAGGTCGGCGAGCTCATCGCCGAGGCGATGGACAAGGTCGGCAAGGACGGTGTCATCACCGTCGAGGAGTCCAACACCTTCGGTCTGGAGCTGGACTTCACCGAGGGCATGGCCTTCGACAAGGGCTACCTCTCGCCGTACATGGTCACCGACCAGGAGCGGATGGAGGCCGTCCTCGAGGACCCGTACATCCTGATCCACCAGGGCAAGATCGCCTCGATCCAGGACCTGCTGCCGCTGCTGGAGAAGGTCATCCAGGCCGGTGCCTCCAAGCCGCTGCTGATCATCGCCGAGGACGTCGAGGGCGAGGCCCTGTCGACCCTCGTCGTCAACAAGATCCGTGGCACCTTCAACGCCGTGGCCGTCAAGGCCCCCGGCTTCGGTGACCGCCGCAAGGCGATGCTCGGCGACATGGCCACCCTCACCGGTGCCACCGTCATCGCCGAGGAGGTCGGCCTCAAGCTCGACCAGGCCGGTCTGGACGTGCTCGGCACCGCCCGCCGCGTGACCGTCACCAAGGACGACACCACCATCGTCGACGGTGGCGGCAAGGCCGAGGACGTCACCGGCCGGGTGGCCCAGATCAAGGCCGAGATCGAGACCACCGACTCGGACTGGGACCGCGAGAAGCTCCAAGAGCGCCTCGCCAAGCTCGCCGGTGGCGTCTGCGTCATCCGCGTGGGTGCGGCCACCGAGGTCGAGCTCAAGGAGAAGAAGCACCGTCTGGAGGACGCCATCTCCGCGACCCGCGCCGCGGTCGAGGAGGGCATCGTCTCCGGTGGTGGCTCCGCGCTGGTCCACGCCGGCAAGGTGCTGGAGGGCTCCCTCGGCAAGGAGGGTGACGAGGCCACCGGTGTCGCCGTCGTCCGCCGCGCCGTCGTCGAGCCGCTGCGCTGGATCGCGGAGAACGCCGGCCTCGAGGGCTACGTCATCACCGCGAAGGTCGCCGAGCAGGACAAGGGCAACGGCTTCAACGCCGCCACCGGCGAGTACGGCGACCTGGTCAAGGCCGGCGTCATCGACCCGGTCAAGGTCACCCGCTCCGCCCTGGAGAACGCCGCGTCGATCGCTTCGCTGCTCCTGACGACCGAGACCCTGGTCGTCGAGAAGCCCGCGGAGGAGGAGCCGGAGGCCGGTCACGGTCACGGCCACGCGCACTGACCTGAGCGCCGCGCTCGCTGATGTGAGCCGTCGCCCCGGCTGACGCGTTTCATCGGCCTGCTTCACCTGAGACCCGGTTCCCGCTGCTGCGGGGGCCGGGTCTTCGGGTTTTCCGGCGGGGACGGGAGTACGGCACCCACCCGCGCCGGGCAGGGGTCTGCCCGACTCATGCCGAGCGGTGCAGATCCTCCGGCCGTACGGGGGTGAGGAACGGACGGCCCTGGCCGTAGCGTTCGAGTTCGTCGAGGGCGTGGTCGGCCAGTCGGTGGAGTTCGGTGCCCAGCGACCCCGCCACATGCGGGGTCAGCAGCACGTTCGGCAGGTCGTACAACGGCGAGCCGGGGGGCGGGAGTTCGGGCTCGGTCACATCGAGGACGGCATGCAGCCGGCCGGTCACCAGCTCGGGGAGCAGGGCCGTCCCGTCGACCAGCGAGCCGCGGGCGGTGTTGATCAGGGTCGCGCCGTCGGGCATCAGGCCCAGTTCGCGGGCGCCGAGCAGATGGCGGGTGGCGGGCAGCTGCGGGGCGTGCACCGTGACGATGTCGCTCTCGGCGCAGAGGGCGTCGAGGGGGACCGTGGTCACGCCGAGCCGGGCGGCCTCGGCGGTGTCCACGTACGGGTCGTACAACAGGACGCGCAGGTCGAACGGGCGCAGCAGCTCGATGACGCGACGGCCGATGCGGGAGGCGCCGATGACGCCGACGGTGCGGCGGTAGTTGCCGGCCCCGGCGAGTTCGTGCGGCCAGTCATGGGGTGCCCGCAGGCCGCGGTAGCGGTGGGCGGAGTGCAGGACGCGCTTGTTGGCGAAGAGAACCGCGGCGAGGGTGTACTCGGCGACCGGGAGGGCGTTGGCGGCGGCGGCCGAGGTGACGGCGATACCGCGGTCCCAGCAGGCGTCGGTGAGGTGGTGCTTGACCGATCCGGCCGCGTGGACGACGGCCCGCAGCCGGGGGGCCGCGGCCAGGACCCGGCCGGTCAGGGGCGGTGCGCCCCAGCAGGTGAGCAGCACCTCGGCGTCGGCGAGGGCGGCGGCGATCCCGGGGGCGGGGTCGGCCAGATCGTGGGCGACGAGGCTCGGGTCGGTACGGGCGAGGGCCGCGAGGCGGGTGTGGTGGCGGCCGTCCAGGAGCCGCTCGGCGACACCCGGGCCCATCGACAGCAGCACGCTGGGCCGGACCGGCGGCATTCCCCCAGGCCCGGGGGGACTGTCGGAGGTGGGGTGCCTCGTGCTCAACGGACCTCCTTCGCCGGGGCGCGTCGGCGCTCGTCGCCGTCCCGTCCCTTCCCGTCCCTTCCCGTCGCTTCCCGTCGCTTCCCGTCCCTTCCCGTCGATGCGCGTCGTTGCGTGTCCTGTGCCGTTTCGCCGGGACGGGCCTGTGGGGGCGCCGGCTTTCCCGCACCCCACAGCCCCGCCCCGCACGCCACGGCCATGGCACCACCACGGCACCGCACCCGGCAAGAGGCGAAGTGACCAGGCGTCAGCGGGGCCCGTACTTCCGGCCGGTACGGGACGTCAGCCCGCTCAGCACGCCACGGGGCGCCAGCTTCACGGCGCCCATCAGCGCCTTGTACCGCGGGTCGGGAATGGAGAGCGACTTCCCCCGCGTCAGGTCCTTCATCGCGGCGTCGACCAGCTTGTCCGCGTCCAGCCACATCCACCCGGGGATGTTGTCCGTCCCCATCCCGGCGCGCTGGTGGAACTCGGTCCGTACGAACCCCGGGCACAGCGCCATCAACCGCACGCCGCTCCCCGCCAGATCGCGCGCCGCGCCCTGGGTGAACTGCACGACCCACGCCTTGCTCGCGCCGTAGGTGCCGCGCGGCACGAACGCCGCCACCGACGCCACATTGACCACCGCACCCCGGCGCCGGTCCCGCATCCCGCGCACCCCGGCCGTGGTCAGCCGCAGCACCGCCTCACAGTGCACCTTGAGCATCGTCAGCTCGTCGGCCATGGGGACTTCGAGGTACTCGCCCTTGTTGCCGAAGCCGGCGTTGTTCACCAGCATGTCCACCGGGTGCCTGGTGTCCGCGAGCCGGGCCTCGACGGCGGCGATGCCCTCCTCGGTGGCCAGATCGGCGCTCAGCACCTCCGCCTCGATGCCGTGCCGGTCGTGCAACTCGGTGGCCTGCTCATGCAGTCGCTTCTCGTCGCGCGCCACCAGCACCACGCTGTGGCCGTCACTCGCGAGCCGCCGGGCGAACGCCGCCCCGATGCCCGCCGTCGCTCCCGTGATCAATGCAGTCGTCATACGGGCACGCTATCCGCCCCGGGCACGACGCCCGAGCCCCAACCCCCGGCGGCGCGGCCGCCCCACGGACCACCGGCGGCACACCCCGCGCCCACCGCCCCGGGAGCCCGCCCCGCCCGGTCCGGAAGGCGGCTCAACCCCTCGCCCGCTCCGCATGCTTCGACGCCTTCCGCCGCGCCTCCTCGGGAAGCGCGGCACCCGCCTCCAGCAGTCGCGGCAGCAGCTCCCGCCGGGTGGTCAGGGCCCGGAACATCAGCCCGATCGTCACCTCGTGATCGGGGCGGTGCACCACCTCGACGGCGTCCCCGGCGCGGATCTCGCCCGGCTCGATCACCCGCAGATACGCACCGGGCACCCCGGCCTGGGTGAACCGCCTGATCCAGCCGCGCTCGCCGATCCACCCGTGGAACGTCCGGCACGGGATCCGCGGTGAGCTCACCTCCAGCAACAGCTGCGGGCCGACCCGCCAGCGCTCGCCGATACGGGCGCCGGTGACCTCCACACCCGACGTGGTGAGGTTCTCGCCGAAGGCCCCGTTGGCCAGCTCGCGGCCCAGCTCCCGCTGCCAGTCGTCCAGATCCTCCCGTGCATAGGCGTAGACGGCCTGGTCGTCGCCGCCGTGATGGCGCAGGTCGACCACCGCGTCGCCGGTCAGTCCGCTGCCTCCGACGCCCTTGGGCCCCGGGGCGGTGACCGTCACCGGGCCGTCCACGGGGCGTTTGTCGATGCCGGTACCGCCCTCGGCATCGGTGTGCCGGGACGGGGCGGGCCGCCCGAGATTCACGCTCAGCAGCTTCATATGGTGCTCCGTTGTTCGGTCGGGCGTGGTCCGGGCCCGCTTTCTCGGCGTCTACCCAGCTCATGCGTCCCATTGATCCACGCCGGCCATGCGTCCCAAAAGCAACGTCTCGATTTTTCACGATCGACCCAAGACGCGCTTATGCTCGAAGCATGATCGAGGCCCGTCATCTCCGTGTGCTGCGCGCCGTGGCCAGGACCGGCTCGTTCTCCGCCGCCGCGCGGGAGCTGGGCTGTACCCAACCGGCCGTCAGCCAGCAGATGAAGGCGCTGGAACAGTCCGCCGGCACCCCGCTGCTGGTCCGCGCGGGCCGCGAGATGCGGCTGACCCAGGCGGGCGAGGCACTCGTACGGCACGCCGTCGGCATCCTGGCCGGGCTCACCGCCGCCGAGGAGGAGATCGCCGCCATCGCGGGCCTGCGCGCGGGACGGGTGCGGCTGGTGTCGTTCCCCTCCGGCAGCTCGACGCTGGTGCCGACCGCCCTGGCGACGATGCGCGCCGCGCATCCGGGTACCCGGGTCTCGCTGGTCGAGGCCGAGCCGCCACGCTCGATCGAGATGCTGCGCAACGGTGACTGCGAGATCGCACTGGCCTTCCGCTATCCCGAGGTGCGCGGTGCGGACCCGGCGGCCGGGGCGGAGTGGGACGACCTGGTGGTGCGCCCGATCCTGGCGGACCGGCTGGTCGGGCTGGTGCCGGCCGGCCACCGGCTGGCGAAGGCGGGTGCCGCGCGCTTCGCCGAGCTGGCCGACGAAGCGTGGATCGCGGGCTGTCCCCGCTGCCGCCGGCATCTCGTGGAGGTCTGTGAGAGCGCGGGCTTCACCCCGCGTATCGACTTCGCGACGGACGACTATCCGGCGGTCATCGGCCTGGTCGGCGCCGGCCTGGGGGTCGCCGCGCTGCCCGAGCTCACGCTGGCGTCGGTGCGCCCCAAGGGAGCCACGGCGGTACGTCTGGAGCCTGCCGTGCACCGCGAGATCGTCGCGCTCACGCTGCCGGACCTGGCACAGGTCCCCGCCGTCGCGGCGACGCTCAACCAGCTGGTGGACGCGGCCAGGCGCTGAGCCGCACCGCAGCGGCCGGGAACTACGGCCGCACCGCAGCGGCCGGGAACTACGGCCGCACCGCAGCGGCCGGGAACTACGGCCGCACCGAGGCGGCCGGGGACAACGGCCGCACCGAACCCCTCGCTCACGGCGGCAATGGCCCGCCGGAGCCCTGCAGGCGGGCAGCCGTGCCGCCATGCAGGAACGTTTCTTCAGGAGCGATCCGCCCCCGAAGGTCAGGCGCCGGAGATCCCCGCGTGACCGGTCATGGAGGAGGCGGGGACCAGCCGGTGCCGGGCCCGGCCCATGAGTTCCTCGCGTTCGTCCTCCGTCAGGCCGCCCCACACCCCGTAGGGCTCACGGACAGCCAGCGCATGCGCCGCGCACTCGGCCCGTACAGGGCAGCGCATGCAGACCTCCTTCGCCGATGTCTCACGCGCGCTGCGGGCCGCTCCGCGCTCACCTTCGGGGTGGAAGAACAGCGAGCTGTCCACGCCGCGGCAGGCGGCCAGCAGCTGCCAGTCCCAGAGGTCTGCGTTCGGGCCCGGGAGGCGGGAGAAATCTGCCATTGCTTGTCCCCTCGAAGCGATGCTGATTCGGGCTCGGTGCTCACGACGGTACATCTACTGTCGAAGTAGATGTAAATATGACTCATTGCGAATCTAGTCATAGTCACCACGAAAATGGAAGAAAGAGAGCCAAATAGGGCATAGGGTGCACGCGCGGATGCCGGTCGCCCGATGAGTCGTCTGCGTATCCGGCTCCTCACGGAGCGTGCTGAACTCGGTCGCCGAAGCCGTAACTCTTTCGAGTGACCGTCGTTGAGAGTGCGGAGGCGGTTGGCAGAGGTAGACCCCGGGCAAATGTCCGAGGCCGCCAATCGCTCAGGTGACGATACGTACCAGCCTGGAGGCTCAAGGTGACGCGCATCAGCTGCGGAGGGCGGTCATGACATCCGTCCTCGTCTGCGACGACTCCCCGCTTGCCCGAGAGGCGCTCCGTCGGGCGGTTGCGACCGTGCCCGGCGTCGAGCGTGTGACGACCGCGGCCAACGGCGAGGAAGTCCTCCGCCGCTGGGGTGCCGATCGTTCGGATCTGATTTTGATGGACGTACGGATGCCCGGTCTCGGCGGTGTCGAGACCGTGCGCCGGCTGCTGTCCGCGGACCCGGGCGCCCGGATCATCATGCTCACGGTGGCCGAGGACCTGGACGGTGTCGCGCTCGCGGTCGCCGCCGGTGCCCGCGGCTATCTGCACAAGGACGCCTCGCGCGCCGAGCTGCGGGCGACGGTGACCCAGGCGCTCGCCGATCCGACGTGGCGGCTCGCCCCGCGCCGGCTGCGGTCCGCCGAGATGGGTGCCGCGCCGACGCTGACCGCGCGCGAGATCCAGGTGCTGGAGGGCATGAGCCACGGCCGTTCGAACGCCGAGATCGGCCGTGAGCTTTTTCTCTCGGAGGACACGGTCAAGACCCACGCCCGGCGCCTTTTCAAGAAACTCGGCGCCTCGGACCGGGCGCATGCGGTGGCCCTGGGCTTCCGCTGGGGACTGGTCCGTTAAGGCGTTGTGACGTGCAGCGATGCGGGGGAGTGAAGATCCCCGCCCGCCCTGTGGCGGGCGGGGCGGCACGGCGCCCCGCAGCCGTCGGCGTACGACGGCGGTCCGATTCGCCGCGCGGTGCCGCATCCTTGGGGGTATGGAGTTCCTCGGGGACGGGCCGGTCGGGCACGAGGGGAGGGTGCAGGACATGACAACAGCTGGCGCACCTACCGCTCATAACGCTTCGGTGCACAAGTGCGGACCTGATGCCGCGGATCGCGCGGCGCCAAGGCACCATGGTCCGATGCGCGATGACGGGAAGCAGGAAATCGGCGATCTCGTCGCACGCGCCGTCGAGGGGGACCAGCGGGCCACCCATGATCTTCTGGCCCATGTGCACCCCCTCGCCCTGCGCTACTGCCGTACCCGGCTGTCGCGGCTGCCGGGTGACGCCCGGCACTTCGTCGAGGATCTGGCGCAGGAAGTGTGTGTCGCGGTGCTCTGTGCGCTGCCGCGCTACCGCGACACCGGCAAGCCCTTCGAGGCGTTCGTCTTCGCCATCGCCGGGCACAAGGTCGCCGATCTGCAGCGGGCCGCGATGCGGCATCCGGGCAGCACGGCCGTGCCGTCCGACGAGATGCCCGAGCAGCCCGACGACTCCCTCGGCCCCGAGGAGCGGGCGCTGCTGAGCAGTGACGCCGAGTGGGCCAAGAAGCTGCTGGCGAACCTTCCGGAAAATCAGCGGGAACTCGTTCTGCTGCGGGTCGCCGTCGGGCTGACGGCCGAGGAGACCGGGCAGATGCTGGGGATGTCGCCCGGGGCGGTGCGGGTCGCCCAGCACCGTGCGCTGAGCAGGCTGCGGGCACTGGCCGAGCAGTAGCGGTTGCCGGTGGGAAACAGCCGGATGTCGCCGTAGAAATACACAAGTGACGAGGCCCTCATCGCTCGTGGAATGGGACACCTCATTAGGCCGTTAGCATGGGAGTCCGCGCTGAGGCAAGAGCATTGGGGAAGGTGTCATGAGTGACAACGTCGACGGTATGCCCGCCAAATTCGCCATGCTCGGGCTGACATACGACGACGTGCTGCTGCTGCCCGGTGCGTCGGAGGTGCTGCCCAACGCGGTGAGCACCGCGTCCCGGGTCTCGCGCAACGTCACGGTGAACATCCCGCTGCTGTCGGCGGCCATGGACAAGGTCACCGAGGCGCGGATGGCCATCGCCATGGCGCGCCAGGGCGGCGCGGGCGTGCTCCACCGCAATCTGTCCATCGAGGACCAGGCCAACCAGGTCGACCTGGTCAAGCGCTCCGAGTCCGGCATGGTCACCGACCCGATCACGGTCCGCCCGGACGCCTCCCTCGCCGATGCCGATGCGCTGTGTGCCAAGTTCCGCATCAGCGGTGTGCCGGTGACGGACGCCGCGGGCAAGCTGCTGGGCATCGTGACCAACCGCGACATGGCCTTCGAGATGGACCGCAGCCGTCAGGTCCGCGAGGTCATGACCCCGATGCCGCTGGTCACCGGCAAGGTCGGCATCTCCGGCGAGGACGCCATCGAGCTGCTGCGCCGCCACAAGATCGAGAAGCTTCCGCTGGTCGACGACGCGGGCGTGCTCAAGGGCCTGATCACCGTCAAGGACTTCGTCAAGGCGGAGAAGTACCCCAACGCCGCCAAGGACGCCGAGGGCCGGCTGGTCGTCGGTGCCGCGGTGGGCGTCGGCGGCGAGGCCTACGAGCGGGCGCAGGCGCTGGTCGAGGCCGGTGCCGACTTCCTCGTCATCGACAGCGCGCACGGCCACAGCCGCGGCATCCTCGACATGATCGCCAAGGTCAAGTCCAACATCAACGTCGATGTCGTCGGCGGCAATGTCGCCACCCGCGACGGCGCCCAGGCGCTGATCGACGCGGGCGCCGACGGCATCAAGGTCGGTGTCGGCCCCGGCTCCATCTGCACCACCCGTGTCGTCGCGGGTGTCGGCGTGCCGCAGGTCACCGCGATCTACGAGGCGGCGCAGGCCGCGAACGCCGCGGGCGTACCGCTGATCGGTGACGGTGGTCTGCAGTTCTCCGGTGACATCGCCAAGGCCATCGCGGCCGGTGCGGACACGGTCATGCTGGGCTCGCTGCTGGCCGGCTGCGAGGAGTCGCCCGGCGAGATGGTCTTCATCAACGGCAAGCAGTTCAAGTCGTACCGCGGTATGGGTTCGCTGGGCGCGATGCAGTCCCGCGGCCAGGCCCGGTCCTTCTCCAAGGACCGCTACTTCCAGGACAACGTGCTCTCCGAGGACAAGCTGGTCCCCGAGGGCATCGAGGGCCAGGTGCCCTACCGCGGCCCGCTCGCGTCGGTCGCCCACCAGCTCATCGGCGGTCTGCGCGCCTCCATGGGCTACGTCGGCTCCGCCGACATCCCCGAGCTCAAGGAGAAGGGCCGCTTCGTCCGGATCACCGCGGCGGGTCTCAAGGAGAGCCACCCGCACGACGTCCAGATGGTCACCGAGGCGCCCAACTACTCTCGTCGCTGAGGAGGGGGCGCGGCGCGCCCCTCCCCACGGCGCTACCACGGCCCTGCCGTGAAGCCCGCGGCCTCCCCGGCCGCGGGCTTCGGTGCGTCGGGGATACTGGAACGGCAGACGTAGAGGGAAAGGCCACACACGTGACTGAGATCGAGATCGGGCGCGGCAAGCGCGGCCGCCGGGCATATTCATTCGACGACATCGCCGTCGTACCCAGTCGCCGCACCCGCGACCCGAAGGAGGTCTCGATCGCCTGGCAGATCGACGCCTACCGTTTCGAGCTGCCGTTCCTGGCCGCTCCCATGGACTCGGTGGTCTCGCCGCAGACCGCGATCCGCATCGGTGAGCTGGGCGGCCTGGGCGTCCTCAACCTGGAAGGTCTCTGGACCCGGTACGAGGACCCGGAACCGCTGCTCGCCGAGATCGCCGAGCTGGACGGCGCCACGGCCACCAAGCGGCTGCAGGAGATCTACGCCGCGCCGATCAAGGAAGAGCTGATCGGCCAGCGCATCAAGGAGGTGCGCGACGCGGGCGTCGTCACCGCCGCCGCGCTGTCGCCGCAGCGTACGGCGCAGTTCTCCAAGGCCGTCGTCGACGCGGGCGTGGACATCTTCGTGATCCGCGGCACCACCGTCTCCGCCGAGCATGTCTCCTCCGCGGCCGAGCCGCTGAACCTCAAGCAGTTCATCTACGAGCTGGATGTCCCGGTCATCGTCGGCGGCTGCGCCACGTACACCGCGGCGCTGCACCTGATGCGTACCGGCGCGGCCGGTGTGCTGGTGGGCTTCGGCGGCGGCGCCGCGCACACCACGCGGAACGTTCTGGGCATCCAGGTCCCGATGGCGACCGCGGTCGCCGATGTCGCCGCCGCGCGCCGCGACTACATGGACGAGTCCGGCGGCCGCTACGTCCACGTCATCGCCGACGGCGGTGTGGGCTGGTCCGGTGACCTCCCGAAGGCGATCGCCTGCGGCGCCGACGCCGTGATGATCGGCTCCCCGCTGGCCCGCGCCACCGACGCGCCGGGCCGTGGCCACCACTGGGGCATGGAGGCGGTGCACGAGGACGTGCCGCGCGGCAAGCGGATGGACCTCGGGGCGGTCGGCACGACGGAGGAGGTGCTGTTGGGGCCGTCCACGACCCCCGACGGCTCCATGAACTTCTTCGGTGCGTTGCGCAGGGCGATGGCGACGACGGGGTACTCCGAGCTGAAGGAATTCCAGCGGGTTGAGGTGACGGTGGCCCCTCGGCGCTAGCCGTACGTTGTCGGGTGCCCCCGCCGTGCCTGTCCCGCCTGTCGGCGGGGGTGGTGTTTGGGGTGGGGCCCCTGGTGTGTGGTGGGTGCCGGTGGCGGGGGCTCCGGGGTGTGTTGTCGGACTGCTTCGCTTTACGTCCGACAACACACCCCGGAGCCCCCGCCCCCTCCCGCCAGTTGTGGGACCCCACCCCGGTGGGGGGAAGAAAGCAAAAAGACCAGTAGCTCGGCCCGCGCCACAATGCGGCCGAGCTACTGGTCTTTGGAAACCCTCATCCCCACCGGGCGGGGGTCGCCATTCCGGACGGGAGGGGGCGGGCCGGAGGGGCCTGTGTTGTGGACGTAAAGCGAAGCAGTCCACAACACAGGCCCCGGAGGCCCGCACCCGGCACCCACCACCGACAACAAGCGGCCCCCGCCCAAACACCCCCCACCCCGCCGGGAGGCGACACGGCGCCGCAGACGACAACGTGCGGGTACAAACGAAACGTGCGGGCACAAACGAAACGGCGGCTACAAACGATGCGCGGCGCCCGTAGGAGTGGCACCCCTGGTGTCCAGTAGCAGCTGCGCCTTCACGGCCAGGCCCTGGAGGTCGTACGTGCGATGCGGCTGCAGCAGGACCGTCAGATCCGCGGCGGCCGCGGCTTCGTACAGGGAGTCGGGCCTGGGGACGGGCCGGCCCAGAACGTTCCACTGGGGAACGTAGGGGTCGTGGTACGTGAGGTGCGCGCCCAGTTCCATCAGGCGGGAGGCGATCTCGCGGGCCGGTGAGCCCGCCTGGTCGCCGATGTCCGGCTTGTAGGTGACGCCGAGGAGCAGGATCCGCGCGCCACGGGCGGATTTGCCGTGTTCGTTGAGGAGGGTGGCGCAGCGCTGGATGACATAGCGCGGCATCCGGCCGTTCACCTCCTGGGCCAGTTCCACCATGCGGAGCGGGTGGCCCAGTGAACGGCCTTTGTAGGAGAGGTAGTTGGGGTCGATGGGGGCGGCATGACCGCCCACCCCGGGGCCGGGGCGGAAGGCCTGGAAGCCGAACGGTTTGGTCTCGGCGCAGCGGATGACGTCCCACAGGTCGACGCCGATGTCATGGCAGAAGACCGCCATCTCGTTCATCAGGGCGATGTTGATGTGGCGGTAGTTGGTTTCCAGGAGCTTGGCGGTCTCGGCCTCGCGGGGCCCGCGGGCGCGGACGACCTTGTCGGTGAGGCGGCCGTAGAAGGCGGCGGCCGCTTCCGTGCAGGCGGGGGTGAGGCCGCCGATGACCTTGGGGGTGTTGGCGTAGCTGTGGGTCCGGTTGCCGGGGTCGTGGCGGCCGGGGGAGCAGGCGAGGTGGAAGTCCCGTCCGGCGGTGAGGCCCGAGCCCTCCTCCAGGAGGGGGCGCAGGAATTCCTCGGTGGTGCCCGGGTAGGCGGTGGATTCGAGGATCACCGTGGTGTGCGGGCGCAGTTGTGCCGCCAGTGTGCGGGCGGCGTCGGCGAGGGCGGTGAGGTCCAGGGCGCGGTCCTCGCCGAGGGGCGTGGGCGCGCAGAGGACGGCGGTACGGACCCGGCCGAGGGTGGTGGGGTCGGTGGTGGTGCGGAAGCCGGCGGAGAGCAGCCGGCGGAGTTCGGTGGCGGACAGCGGCCCGTCGGCGCCGGAGAGCCCGGCGGTGTGCGGGTCGGGGTCGTAGCCGATGGTGCCGATGCCGGCGGCGGTGGCGGCCTGGGCGAGAGGGAGGCCGAGGTGACCGAGTCCGATGACGGCGAGGTCTGCGGGCATGCTGCGGCCGTCCTTCCCGAGCGACTGCGAATGGCGTGTGCGCATGACGTGTGCGGAGGGCGCATAAATACACTAAGCGGATATTTGACCCAGAATAGGGATTGGTGGATCAAGGCGGCGGGGTGTTGCCGTCAGGAGCGAAGGGTGGATACCGGCACGCAGCGTGGACAGAATCGACGGACGGCGGTTGTGGCCCCGATCACAGCGGGAGGCAGCAGTGAAGACAGCGATACTGGGACCGGCGCAGCGGGCCGAGGCGCTCGCCCGAATGGCGGAGCGGGAGCTGGACATTCTCGTGGTCGGCGCCGGAGTCGTCGGCGCGGGAACGGCGCTGGACGCGGCGACGCGCGGTCTGTCCACCGGACTGGTCGAGGCGCGCGACTGGGCATCGGGCACCTCCAGCCGGTCGAGCAAGCTCATCCACGGTGGTCTGCGGTATCTGGAAATGCTGGACTTCGCGCTGGTCAGAGAGGCGTTGAAGGAGCGGGGGCTGCTGCTGGAGCGGCTGGCGCCGCATCTGGTCAAGCCGGTGCCGTTCCTGTATCCGCTGCAGCACAAGGGCTGGGAGCGCTGGTACGCGGGCTCCGGCGTGGCCCTGTACGACGCGATGTCGGTCTCGTCGGGGCACGGCCGCGGTCTGCCCGTGCACCGGCATCTGTCGCACAAGCGGGCGCTGCAGGTGGCGCCCTGTCTGAAGAAGGACGCACTGGTCGGCGCGCTGCAGTACTACGACGCGCAGATGGACGACGCGCGCTATGTCACCACGATGGTGCGGACCGCGGCCGCCTATGGGGCGCAGGTCGCCAACCGGGCACGGGTGGTGGGCTTTCTGCGCGAGGGCGAGCGAGTGGTCGGCGTGCGGGTGGAGGACGTCGAGGGGGGCGGCGACTACGAGATCCGGGCGCAGCAGATCGTCAACGCCACCGGGGTGTGGACGGATGACACCCAGGCGCTCATCGGGGAGCGCGGCCAGTTCCATGTCCGTGCGTCGAAGGGCATTCACCTGGTCGTCCCCAAGGACCGCATCCACTCCACGACCGGATTGATCCTGCGGACGGAGAAGAGCGTCCTGTTCGTCATCCCCTGGGGGCGGCACTGGATCGTGGGGACGACGGACACGGGCTGGGATCTGGACAAGGCGCATCCGGCGGCCTCCAGCGCCGATATCGACTATCTGCTGGAGCATGTGAACGAGGTGCTCGCGACCCCGCTGACCAGGGACGACGTGGAGGGGGTGTACGCGGGGCTGCGCCCGCTGCTGGCCGGGGAGTCGGACGCCACGAGCAAGCTGTCGCGAGAGCACACCGTCGCGCATCCGGTGCCGGGGCTGGTCGTGGTGGCCGGCGGCAAGTACACGACGTACCGGGTGATGGCGAAGGATGCGGTGGACGAGGCGGTGCACGCCCTCGACCAGCGGGTCGCGGACTGTGTGACCGAGGACGTGCCGCTGGTCGGGGCCGAGGGCTACCGGGCGCTGTGGAACGCGCGGGCCCGGATCGCGGCCCGCACCGGACTGCATGTGGCCCGTATAGAGCATCTGTTGAACCGCTACGGCTCGCTGACCGAGGAGCTGCTGGAGCTGGTGGTGGCCGATCCGTCGCTGGGCGAACCGCTGGCGCACGCGGAGGACTATCTGCGGGCCGAGGCGGTCTACGCCTGTACCCACGAGGGCGCCCGCCACCTCGACGACGTACTGACCCGGCGCACCCGTATCTCCATCGAGACCTTCGACCGGGGCACCCGCAGCGCCCGCGAGGTGGCCGAGCTGATCGCGCCCGCGCTGGGCTGGGACGGCGACCAGATCGAGAAGGAGATCGCGCACTACCAGAAGCGCGTCGAGGCGGAGCGCGAATCGCAGCGGCAGCCGGACGATCTGACGGCGGATGCGGCGCGCCTGGGGGCGCCGGACATCGTGCCGCTCTAGAGCGCCCTGCTACCGGGCCGCGGACCGGAGCGGGAAGCCGTCAGCCGTGCAGGGCGACGGGGAGGGCGGTCAGCCGGCTTCCCTGCAGGCCGCCGATGCCGGTCAGCCGGAGCTCGGTGAAGGGGACGGTGAGGCGGGCGTCGGGAAAGTCGGTGCGCAGCACCGCGGCCACCGCGCGCAGTTCGAGGTGGGCGAGCTGGGCGCCGATGCAGAAGTGCGGGCCGGCGCCGAAGGTGAGGTCCGGTCCGGCGGAACGGGCCGGGTCGGTGTTGATTCCCTGGATGTCGACGAGCACGGGCGCCCGGGCGGGCAGCCGTGTCCCGGCGAGTTCGGTCTCGGTGGTGGTGAACCGCCAGAGCGTGAACGGGGCGGGCGGGTGCTGCCGTAGCGTCTCGCGGACCAGTGCGTCGAGATCCGTCCGGTCCGCCTGGCCGCGGTGCGGGCCGGTGGCGAGTGCGCGGGCGATCAGGACGCCGAGGGCGGCGTCGGTGGTGAGCTGTCCGGCGAAGACCAGCCCGAACAGGTGGTACTGCAGCTGGTTGCGGGTGGTGTGCGCGGGGACCCGGTCGCGCAGCTCCACGGCGAGTCCCCGGCCGCCCTCGTCGAGCCCGGAGGCGGCGAGTTCTGTGAGTGCGGCGATCGCCCTGCCCTGCGCGCCGGGTTCGTCGCTGAACATCTGCCGGCAGCCGTCGGCGGCCCGGTCGACGTGGTCGAGGGGTATGCCGAGCAGATCGAGCAGGACGGTGAGCGGATAGCGGGTGGTGAAGCCCGCCATCAGGTCGACCACCGTGCGGCCGGCGCCGAGTCCGGTGAGCAGCTCCCGGGCGATCGTGTGGACCCGTTCGGACTGTGCGCGGATCCGCTGGGCGTTGAGGAGCGGAGCGTGGGCGCGTCGCAGAGCGGTGTGCTCGGGGCCGTCGAGGGTGGTGAGGGAGGGCTGTTCGGCGGCGGTCTGCTCCAGCCCGGCGGTGTCCCAGCCGGGTGGCGCGAACGCGGGGTCCTTGACGATCCGGGGATCGGTGAGCACCTCGCGGGCCAGGGCGTCGTCGGTCACGATCCATGCCGGTCCGCCGGCTGGGGCGTCCACTTCCACGAGGGGGCCGGCGGCCCGCAGCGCGGCGCGGACCGGATCGGGCTCGGTGAGGCCGCGGACGGTTGCGGCGAACGGGTCGATGCCGTCGAGGCGGGGGGCGTTCAGCATCAGCGCTCCAGGGGTCGGGAGGGGGAGGTGTAACTCTGCCGTAAAGTGACTCGCTAGCGAAGAAACTTCATGGTGAAGTAATTCCAGCGGGAAGCTATGGTGAACCGCGGCGGGTTGTCAACATGTGCCGCCGCCCTGCGGTGGCGGAGGGAAGGCGGAGGGGCCTCGTGGAGGAACCGGTGTCCGGCGGTGTCGGGGCGCGGCGTGAGCGGCTGGCGGGAGGGCTCAGGAACTACGGAGCGAGCTTCACCGAACTGGGCCGTCGCTTCGCCGCCCGGATCGGTGTGCACTCCACCGACGCGTTCGCCCTGCTGGAGATCGCCTCGGCCGAGGAGCGGGGCACCCCGCTGTCACCGGCCTCGCTCGGCAGGCGTATCCCGCTGTCCTCGGGGGCCATGACCGCGCTGCTGAACCGGCTCGAAGAGGCCGGGTATGTCACCCGTACCCGCGGACACGCCGACCGGCGGATCGTCACCCTGCACAGCAGTCCCCGGGTCGGGGAGCTGGCGGACGAGTTCTTCGGCCCCGCCAACGCGCGCCAGGACGCGGTCCTGTCCCGCTACCCGGCCGAGCTGCTGGAGCAGTTCGAGACCCTGCTGTCCGAGCTGAGCTCCGCCATGGAGGACGGGCCCGACAGCCCCTAGACGGCGGATCGTCACCCTGTCAGGTCGCTGCGGTCGCCGTGTCCCGTTGCCGTCGTCGCGGGCGGCTGGGCGCGCCCCAGGGGCGCGGGGTGAAGCGGGGCCGGCTGATACAGGCTGTCAGGAAGGGTGCGGCCAGGGCCGCCAGGGCGCCTGTGCGGACCGTGGCGTGGCGGTGGCCGGCCGGGGTGGCGCCGGGCGGAGGGTGCGGGCCGCGGCCGGGCGGCGCGGGCGCTTCGTCATCGGGACTCCCGTTCGCCGGTGCCCTCATGGCGGGTACGAGGTGTCGTCCCGCACCGACCCGGGCCTTCCGCACGGCCGCGGATGAGGGAGAATGAAGGCTCTGCCAGGGTGGGTTGTCCGAGTTGGGCCAGTTTGGTGATCGATGGGACGTCGAAGCTGCCAACTCGGCTGGATTGCAGAGGGGATTCAGTGGGCGACGAGGTCGAGATGAACGGCAAGGAGGGCAGGCTGCTCGCCGGCCGGTACCGGCTCGCCGATGTTCTCGGCCGGGGCGGCATGGGTACCGTCTGGCGGGCACGCGACGAGGTCTTGGGCCGTACGGTCGCAGTCAAGGAACTGCGCTTCCCGGGCGGGGTCGAGGAGGACGAGAAGCGCCGTCTGATCACCCGCACGCTGCGTGAGGCCAAGGCGATCGCCCGGATCCGGAACAACGGCGCGGTGACGGTCTTTGACGTGGTCGACGAGGACGACCGCCCATGGATCGTGATGGAGCTGGTCGAGGGCCGCTCGCTCGCCGAGGTCGTCCGTGACGACGGCCCGCTCACCCCGCGCCGGGCCGCCGAGGTCGGCCTGGCGGTGCTCGATGTGCTGCGTGCCGCCCACGCCGAGGGCATCCTGCACCGCGATGTGAAGCCGTCCAACGTCCTGATGTCCGACGACGGCCGGGTCGTGCTGACCGACTTCGGTATCGCCCAGGTCGAGGGCGACCCCTCCGTGACCTCGACCGGCATGCTCGTCGGTGCCCCCTCCTACATCTCCCCGGAGCGCGCCCGCGGCCACAAGCCGGGCCCGCCGGCCGACATGTGGTCGCTGGGCGGGCTGCTGTACGCCTGTGTCGAGGGCGTGCCGCCGTACGACAAGGGCTCGGCGATCGCCACGCTGACGGCGGTGATGACCGAGCCGGTCGAGCCGCCGAAGAGCGCCGGTGCGCTGGAAGAGGTCATCTTCGGCCTGCTGGTGAAGGACCCGGCGAGCCGGCTGGACGACGCCGGTGCACGGACGCTGCTGCTCGATGTGGTGCACGCCCCCGAGGCGCAGAAGCCGGAGCCCCCGCTGGACGAGACCCGGGCGATGGTGCTGCCGACGGTGCCCAAGGAGCGCACGACGGCGAAGCCCGAGAGCGCGCCGAAGCCGAAGCCCGCCCCCAGGTCGCGGGTGCCGCGCAAGCCGAAGCCGAAACCCGCCGCCGCCCCGGTGGCGGAGCCGGCGGCCGGGAGCGGGTCCGCTTCCGGCGGTACGAAGGCGGGCAAGAGCAAGGCCGGCGCCGCCAAGGCCGGTGCCGCCAAGACCGCCGCGACCAGCACCCCGAAGCGGACCGAGCGCCCGCGGCAGGCGGCCACCCCGGCCACCGAGGAAACGACCGCTGCGGACCGGGCGGGCTCGGGCGTCTCCCGTCCGACGCTCACCCGCCCCGGGTTCGACACCGAGGCCGCCAAGGAGCGGCTGCGCGGCGCCCTGCAGACGGTCCGTGCGGCTGCCACTGCCGCTGCCGCCGCCGCGCGGGCCCGTGCGGACTCCAGACCCGGTGACGGGAACCGTCCGTCGACGCGTGCTTCGGTGACCGATGTCGTCCCGCGCCGCACCCTGATCATCGTGGCCGTGATCGTCGCCCTGGCGGTGCTGGGCACGGTCCTGGCCGTCGCGCTGAGCGGCGGCGACACCACGAAGAACAGCGGCAAGCCGGCCGGCAGGCACGACAAGGCGTCGTCCGCGGCGAAGGCGAAGCCCTCCACGGAATCGGCCGGGACGGGCGAGGACGCGAAGGACGGGCCCGGCTCGCCGGTCCCGCAGCCGCCGGGCGGGGTCAGCCCGGCCGAGGACAAGGGCGACACCGGCGGCAAGGACGGCAAGGACGGCAAGGCGGTGCCGGACGGCTTCGCCCAGGTCTCCAACGGCCGGTTCCACTTCGGTATGGCGATGCCCAAGGGCTTCAAGCAGACGGCCACCGCGGGGCAGGGCTCCGGCGTCATCTACAGCGCCTCGGGCGGCTTCCCCCGCGTCCAGGTGGACTACAACGCCGAGCCCGGCACCGACGCGGCGGCTTCCTGGCGCAGCCTGGAGCCGGCCGTGCGCGGCTCCAGCGAGGACTACCGCCTCATCAGCATCAAGTCGGTGAAGTGGCGCGGCTATCCGACCGTCGCCGACTGGTCCTTCACGCGCCGGCAGAGCGGCCAGAAGGTCCGGGTCCTCGACCGCGGTTTCAAGGCCGACGACCAGCACGGCTACGCCATCATGATCACCTGCAAGGCGGACGCCTGGTCGGAGAAGGAGTGTCAGAACGTGGTCAGCACCGCGTTCAAGACCTTCGCGATCAAGGACTGAGGGCGGGACCGGGGCAGCGGCCGGGCGAGGAACGGACAGAGCGCGCGTCGTTGCGCAGACCGGGCCGCAAGCTCCGGTGCGGGCACGTATCGTGAGACCGCGAAGACCGTACGCATCCGCAATCGGCGGGAATACGACCGGAAGTGACCGGAGGCGCCAGCGCCGAGGGCGTTCCGGCGCGACGGTAGACACAGCGCGCGCTGCGGGGAGGCGTCGTGGACGAGTACGCGGGAAGGGTGCTCGCCGAGCGTTACCGCCTGCCGTTGCGGCCCCTCGGCGACGATGACTTCACCGAGTCCCGGGCGTTCGACACGTTCAGCGGACAGGAGGTGCTGGTCCGCCAGGTGCCGCTGCCGGAGGTCGTCGAAGCGGAGGTCGTGGGGGCGGAGCCGGCCGGGCCCGCCGAGGGCGGTGCCGGCGGCCGCTACGGTGCCCCGCGGCTGACCGGCGGGGCGGGGGTGGCCGACCGCAGTCCCCGGGACCCCGCCGTACGACGCGCACTGGACGCCGCGACGACCACCGCCCAGCTGGCCGACCACCCCCGGCTGGAGCAGGTCTTCGACGTCTTCGCGCAGGACGGCAGCCTGTGGATCGTCGCCGAACTCCTCTTCGCCCGCCCGCTGTCCGCGCTGCTCGCCGAGCGGACGCTGTCCCCGCACCGCGCCGCGGAGATCGCCGCGGATCTGCTCACCGCGCTGCGGGTGCTGCACGCGGAGGGCCGGCTGCACCGCAACATCACCGCCCGTACGGTCCTGGTCTGCGACGACGGCCGGGCCATCCTGACCGGTCTGGCGGCGGGCGCGGCCCAGGAGGCGCTGTGCGGAGCCGAGCCGCCCACCACGGCCGGAGCCCTGCCGGAACAGCCCGCACCGGACGCACCCGTCCCGGACGCACCCGTCCCGGACGCACCCGTCCCGGACGCACCCGCCCCGGATGAGCCCACACCGGCCGGTCCCGACGCCAAGACCTCGCTGACCAAGCCCGCCTCGGACGGCGACACCACCGCGCCCGCGTACGGCCGGCCCACCGCCGGGCTCGCCGCCGAACGGGCCCGGCAGGCGCGGCTGACCGTCATCGGCCCGGTCACCGAGCGCTGGGCGCCGGAGCAGGCCGGACCGGTGCACGAGAACTGGCAGCTGGCGCCGCCGGTCGGCCCGGCCACCGATCTGTGGGCGGTCGGCGCGCTGCTCTACCGGAGCGTGCAGGGGCAGCCGCCGTTCCCCGAGGACAACGCCGTCGAACTGGCGCAGCTGGTCTGTTCGCAGCCGCCCGCGGACGCCGAGGAGTGCGGGGCGCTGCGGCCGGTCGTCGAGTCCCTGCTGCGCCAGGACCCGGCCGACCGCCCGGATGCCGAGGAGCTGAGCGGCTGGCTGCGCTCCTTGATCCGTACCGCACCGGAGCCGGAGGCCGGCAGCCGGCTGGTGACGATGCCGGCGGAGGGAGCGGACCCGCGGCGGCTGCCGATCGTGCGGCGCCGCGGCGAACTCGTCCGCAAGGGGCGGCACAAGAAGACCCGGACGCCCCGCCGCGCACGGCCGCAGCCGGCACCGGCCGCCGTGGCCACCGCAGCGGCTGCACCGCCCGTACCGCAGGCGCCGGCCCCGGAGCAGTCCACCCCGCTGGTCTCCACCGCCCGTCCGCCCCGCCCCCCGAAGCAGCCGAAGCCGCTCCGGCAGTCCAGACCGGCCCGCACGGCCAAGTCCGGCAACCCTGCCCCGTCGCCCGGACGGGGCGGGCCCGCGGACCGGGACCCGTACGAGCGGCAGATGAGCGGGCAGGCCGGCCCGGCCGCCGCGCCCCGCCCGTCGCGTACTCCGCGCCACCTCGGCCGGGTGCTGCTCACCGCGATCCTGCTGCTGCTCGTCGGCGCGGTCGTCTATGCGATGGCGTTCCTGCCGAAGTCCGGTTCGGACTCCAAGGCGGGCGAGCGCGGTGCGGACCGTACGGGCACCTCGGGCGCGGCGCCCGGCGGCAGTCCCGCACCGTCCGGGGACCAGGAGAGCGACGGTGACCACGCCTCCGCCGGCACCGGCGCCCCGCAGTCCACCGCGCCCGCCGAGCCCGCCAAGGGCTTCGAGGTACGCAGCGACCCGGCGGGATTCCAGATCGCGGTCCGCGAGGGCTGGCAGCGGCGCGGTGCGAACGACCGGGGCCAGGTGCGGTACGTCGGCGGGGACTATGAGCTGGTGGTGGTGCCCGGCCGCGACACGACGGCGCGCTTCGGCACCGACCCGATGGCGTATCTGCAGAACAAGGAGCCCGAGCTGGCGCCGTACCGCTCCTCCGGCTGGGCCTCGGCCTCCGGCCTCCAGCGGATCGACGTCGGGAAGACGGCGATGGCCGAGGGTACCTTCTCCTGGCGCGACAGCAGCGGTCGCGAAGTGTACGTACGGAACCTCGCGATGATCCACAAGGGCCGCTACCACCTCGTCCTCGTCATCGGCCCGGACCGCGGCCGGCACGAGGTGGACCAGCTCTACGGGCAGGCGACGAGCGCCTACCGGCCGCGCTGAGGCGGCCGGGCACCGGCCCGCCGCCGGTCGCTACCGGCTCAACTCCCGCTCCAGCGGCGTCCGGAAGCGCGGGGTGAAGCGGACCTCACCGACCCAGGCCGCCAGCCGGGCCGCCGCGTCCGTCACCGCCGCGGCGGCCTCGCTGCCTCCGTCATCGGTCAGCAGCCGCCAGACGATCTCACCGTTCGCCCGCTGGGCCCAGCCGCCGACGATCCGGCCGTCCCACCACACCGTCGGCCCGATGTTGCCGCTGCGGTCGACGAGCTGCGGCACCTGGTCCGGGGCGAGGTACCAGTCGCGGGCCTTCCAGCCCATCGTGGTGGGGTCGAGGCCGGGGAGCAGGGCGGCCCAGGGTTCGGGGGCGGCGACCGGGCCGAGGTCGTCGGGCAGTGCGACGCCCGTCGTGCCGCCGTCCAGGGTCACCTCGACGGCGCCGGTGGCGGCCAGCGCCTGACGGGTGGCGGTGAGCGTCCAGCCCGTCCACCACCTGAGGTCCTCGACGGTCGCCGGGCCGTACGAGGCGAGCCAGCGGCGGGCGAGTGCGGCGCGCGCCTCGGGGGCCGGTGGCGCGGGCAGCTCGGCGAACGCGGTGCCGGGCGTCCAGCGGAAGGAACTGCTGGTCCAGCCGCCGCGCGGCCGTCCGCGCCGGATACGGCCCTCGGCGGCCAGCACCCGCAGGATGCGGCTGGAGACGGCGACCGTGGCCTCGTACGGCTTGCCGGGGGAGACCACGATGGCATCGCGCAGCTCGGGCACCTCCGCGGTGAGCTCGGCCGCGGTCGCCGCACCCCGCCCGCCGAGCACGGCCAGCACCTTCGCCTCGGCCTCGGCCAGCCGCCGCTCGTCCCACCCCGGCGCGCCCTCGGTGAGCCACCGGACCAGCCCCGCCCGCTCCTTGGCGGCGACCGCCCGTGCGGTGGAGGAGGCGACGACCGGTACGAGCCCGGCGCCGACCGCGAAGAGGGTGCGGCGCATCCCCAGCATCCGGACCAGCGAGCCGTCGTCGTACAGCGCCCGCTCCACCTCCGCCGGATCCGGCACGGCCAGCCGCGCACAGGCCGCGAGATGAACGGTCGCCGGATCGCTGGCATGCAGCCCCACGACCGCCTCGGCGACCTCCTCCGCACGGTCCGCCCGGTGCCCGCCCGCCAGCAACTGCCGCCGCCCGATCCGGGCCCGCCGCCCGGCGGTGCCGATATGGGGTCGTGAATGACTCATGGGGGGGAGCGTATGGGGGGTGGAGGACAGGGGGTGTCCGCCATGGGCGGGCCTTTGGGGGCAGGCGGCGGGGCAGGCGGCGGGGCAGGCGGCGGGGCGGGCGGTGGGGCGGGCGCCTCACCCCGCCCCCGCCCCGCTCCCCCCGAACCGCTCCCGCAGCTGCTGTTTGCGGACCTTGCGCAGGGTTGTGTCGCGGGGCAGGGCGGGCAGCAGCTCCAGCTGTTCGGGGAGCTTGTGCGGGGCGAGGCCGTGGGAGAGGAGGTGCGCCGTGAGGGTGGCGAGGGTCAACTCGCGGGCTCCCGGGGGTTGTTCGATGACCGCGCAGACGCGTTCGCCGCGGGTGGTGTCCGGCAGGCCGATGACGGCGGCGTCGGCGATGTAGGGATGGCGGGAGAGGAGTTCCTCGATCTCCTGGGCGGAGATGTTCTCGCCCTTGCGGATGATGATGTCCTTGAGGCGGCCGGTGACGACGAGGTGCCCGCTGGGGGTGAGGTGGCCGAGGTCGCCGGTGGGGAGGAAGCCGTCGGCGTCGAAGGGGGCGGGCTCGTCGAGGTAGCCGCGGCAGACGACGGGGCCGCGCAGCCGGATCTCGCCGCTCCCGGGGGCGATACGGATCTCCATGCCCGCGGGGGGCCGGCCGTCGGTGCCGGCCAGGTGCCCGGGGCTGTCGTACGGGTCGCCCATGGTGACCATGGGGGCCTCCGTCATGGCGTAGCCGTGGGTGAGTTGGCAGCCGAGCCCGGCGACGACCTCGTGGTACAGCGCGGGGGGCTTGGGTGCGCCGCCGCCGGCCAGCAGGCGCAGCGACGGCAGCAGCCGGCGGCCGGGCGGCAGCTTGCGGGCCTCGGCGAGGAAGAGGGCGTAGAAGGCGGTGGAGCCGCCGGCGAGGGTGACGCGGTGGCGGCGGTAGGCGGCGAGCGCGCCCGGTAGCGCGAAGTGCTCCAGCAGGACGGCCGGAATGCCGTGCTCCAGCAGCATGACGGTGTAGTCGGGCCCGGCGACATGGGCGTACGGGAAGGCCATCGAGCCGATGTCCGACGGGCCGAGGCGCAGCGCCGTGCCCAGCCACCGGCCGGCCGTCCGCAGGCTGCGGTCGGTGTGCAGCACGCCCTCGGGGGCCGCGGTGGTGCCGGAGGTCCAGTAGATCCAGCGGACCTCGTCGGCGTCGGCCGGCGGCGGGGGCAGGACGGCCGGGTCGGCGTCGGGCAGCGTGTCGTACGCCTCGATGACGGTGAGCGGACCGGGCAGACCGGCGGCGAGACGGTCCGCCATGGCGCGGTGGTCGAAGCCGCGCCACACGCCGGGGACGGCGAAGAAGGCCGCGCGGGTGCGGCGCAGTACCTGGCCGACCTCATGCGCGCGGTAGAGCGGCACGACCGGGCTCTGGACGGCGCCGATCCGGGCCAGGGCGAGGCTGAACAGGACGGTCTCGGTGGGGGTCCCCCCTGCTCCTTAAGAGCTCGGGGGAGGGTCGGCAGCTGCCAGACGACCCGGCTGCCGGGCCGTACGCCCCTCTCGTACAGGCCGGCCGCGACCCTCCCCCGTGCCTGAAGGGCACGGGAGGTGCCCCCATCGCGCGCCGGTGCAGGGCGCCGAATGTGATCCGCCGTTCCTGCCGGGCGGACTCGGCCCCCTGGATGAGGGCGGGCGCGTCAGGGGTTCGGGCGGCGCGCCGGGCGACCAGGTCCCAGAAGGTGGTGCCGGTCATCTGCCCCTCCCTGTTGCTGACGTTGCGTCAGATCGCCCGCCGAGATTAGAGGCCGACGCCTTGTCGGTCCAGAGGGGTCGGGGCTAGCCTCCTTCTGACGGTGCATCAGATATGGGTGAGGGGACAGCGATGGCGAACCCGAGGGAGCTGCCGCGCAGCATCGGCGTGGACGGCCGTGCGACCGGGCCCGCACACTTCTCCGGCCACGGGCCGGTGCGCGGCAACGCGGTCCGCACCCGCCCGGACCTCGGCAAGTAGCCGCCATGGACCTCACCTGCACACCCGAGGAGGAAGAGTTCCGGGCCCGGCTGCGCCGGTGGCTCGGCGAGGTGCTTCCCCGGCTCCCCGCACCGCCCGCCGCGACCGACTGGCCGGGCCGCCGGGCGTACGACACGGCCTGGCAGCGGATGCTGTACGACGCCGGATACGCGGGCCTGCACTGGCCGCGGGACGCCGGCGGGCAGGGCGCCACCCCCGCCCAGCACCTGATCTTCCTGGAGGAGACGGAGCGCGCCGGGGCGCCCTACGTCGGTGCGAACTTCGTCGGGCTGCTGCACGCGGGGCCCACCCTCGCCGCCGAGGGCACCGCCGAGCAGCGCGCCCGCTGGCTGCCGCCGATCCTGCGCGGCGAGGAGGTCTGGTGCCAGGGCTTCAGCGAACCGGATGCCGGCTCCGACCTCGCCGCGCTGCGCACCAGGGCCGTCCGCGACGGGGACACGTACGTCATCAACGGCGCCAAGATCTGGACCTCGCACGCCGAGGTCGCCGACTGGTGCGAACTCCTGGTCCGCACCGATCCGGCCGCGCCCAAGCACCGCGGCATCAGCTGGCTGGCGATGCCCATGGACGCGCCGGGCGTGACGGTCCGGCCGCTGCGCACCCTCGCCGGCTCGACGGAGTTCGCCGAGGTGTTCCTCGACGACGTACGGGTCCCGGCCGGGAACCGCGTCGGTGCGGAGAACGACGGCTGGCGGGTGACGATGGTGACGCTGTCCTTCGAGCGCGGCACCGCCTTCGTCGGCGAGGTGGTGGCCTGCCGCCGGGTGCTCGGCGCGCTGGCCCGTGCGGCCCGCGCCAACGGCCGCTGGGACGATGCCGTGCTGCGCCGCAGACTGGGCAGGCTGCACGCGGAGTTCACGGCGCTGTGGCGGCTGACCCAGTGGAATGTGAGCGAGGCGATGCGGGCCCCCGCGCGCGGGGGGCAGCGGGGGAGCGGAGGCGTCCCGGGCACCGGCGGCTCGGTCTTCAAGCTGAGCTATTCGCACGCCCGGCAGGAGCTGTACGACACGGCGGCCGAGGTGCTGGGCGCCGGGGCGCTGGACGCGGACCACGAGTGGGTCGCGGACCGGCTGTCGTCCCTCTCGTACACCATCGCGGCCGGCACCTCGCAGATCCAGCAGAACATCGTCGCCGAGCGGATCCTCGGCCTGCCGAAGGGGCGATGACCGGCGATGGACTTCCAACTCACCGATGAGCAACGGGCGTTGAAGGACGGCACCCGGGAGCTGCTGGCCGGGCGGTTCGGCCGGGACCGGCTGCGGGCGGCCGTCGAGGACCCCGGGCCGGACCGTGCGCTGTGGCGCGAGCTGGGTGCGGCCGGATTCTTCGCGCTGCGGCTGCCGGAGAAGGACGGCGGGGTGGGGCTGGGGCTGCCGGAGGCGGTGCTGGTCCTGGAGGAGGCCGGGCGGGCGCTGCTGCCGGGGCCGCTGGTGGCGTGCCAGCTGCTGGCCGGGGTGGTGGACGGCGTCGCGACCGGCGAGAAGATCGTCGGGCTGTGCGAAGGGGCGCGGGAGCCGATGCTGTGGGAACACCCGGACGGATGCGATGAGTTGATCTTGGTGGAGGGCGCACGGGGGCGCACAAGCGGTGCGTACCGGAGTGCGCCGGACCGGGTGTCCTGCGCCCCCTTTGCTTCCGTCGATCCCCTCACCCCGCTCGCCCGCGTCCTGGACCTGCCGCGCACCGAGCCCGTTGCCCTGGACGCCCCCCGGCTCCGTCGCGAGGCGGCGTTGCTCACCGCCGCCCAGCAGCTCGGCAGTGCCGTCCGCACGGTCGAGATGGCGGCCGGCCACGCCCGTGAGCGCGAGCAGTTCGGCGCCCCCATCGGCTCGTTCCAGGCGGTCAAGCAGCTGTGCGCGCAGATGCTGGTACGGACGGAAATGGCCCGAAGTGCGGTGTATGCGGCGTCGATCACGGAGGGTGTTCTCGACGTCACGGGCGCGAAGTTGCTCGCCGACGAGGCCGCGGTGCGTAACGCACGGGACTGTCTGCAGGTCCACGGCGGAATGGGCTTCACATGGGAGGCCGATGTGCATCTGCACCTCAAGCGGGCCTGGTTGCACGCCGAGCGCTGGGGAACGGCGGGCGAGGCGGAGGAGCTGCTGGCCGCGGGCCTGATCGCCTGACGGCGCGGGCGCGAAGGCCGTTCCGGAGGTGCGCGGCGGCCGGTGATGTCAGACTCTGGCACCCCGTGTGCGGAATGTCGGACTCACTACGCAGAAGCGGTCACGGAGTGTCGATATCGGGTTGTGTCCTAGGCGTGACTCGTCACAGGGGGGAGTCGGCGCTCCGCTCGGGTACTCTCCGTTGGGTGCGAGTGGTTCTGTGGCGCAACGAACCCGGTGCCGTCGGAATGACGGCTCCGGGGTACGGACTGCGCGCCGCCCGCCTAAGGCAGGGGCCCGGTCGCCCCCCTTGTTCGACTCCCCGCAAAGTGCGTCGCACAGTATGCAGGACGCATACTCCCTTGCGCTGGAATATGCCCGAAGCGCTTGTTGGGGTGACTCAACGTCAACCATGCTGTGCATCGCCGGGGTCACGCACCGTGACTCCGTGGAGGCGCGAGGCGATGTTTCCGCCGGTTCGGATGGTGTGAGCGGTGCAGGTGCTTCAGGTGCAGTTGGACGTACGGCCCGACCCCGCGGAGGTGGGGCGGGCCCGGCGGTGGGCCCGGTCGCGGCTCGTGGGTTCCGGTATAGGGGTCGATGAGCCGCTCGCGGAGACGCTGATCCTGTTGATCTCCGAGCTCGTCACCAACGCCGTGGTGCACACCGGCGCGGCGGCCGAGCTGCGGATGTGTTTCTCCGGCTCGGGTGCCGTGGTGGGCACGGTCCGGGTCGAAGTGGTGGACGCCAGCGCCCGCCCGCCGCGCCAGCGGCACGCCGACGGCGACGACACCAACGGCCGCGGCCTGGAGCTGGTCGACGGTCTCGCCGACCGCTGGGGCTGGCAGCAGGAGGGCGCCGGCAAGCGGATCTGGTGCGAGGTGGACCGCGGCCGGCCACTGCTGTTGGCAGCCGGGTCCGATCTGGGCGCTTATGAGCCCCATTGCACGGCCTCACGTGCCGTGACACACCAGGCGTAATCGCGCCGATCGGCGCACCACCGGCGCACCGCCGCCAGGTAGGGCGAATCGGGTGTAACGAAATTAGTCCAGACCAGGTGTTGACGTGGCGTGCTCAGTTGATCACTCTTGGGTGAAGCGATGCGCCGTGAGGGGACGCCGAGGCCGCCGGGAGGGCCGGGATTCCGGTCCGGGGTCTTGACGAGTGCGGATCGTGGCCTGGTCGGGGGCCCGGCGGGAGCCGGGGAAGGGTGGCGGTCCGCGGTGCCGTGCTCGGGGCGCGCATGAGCGCACCGCCACCTGGTCGGCCGGGCGTCGTCGAGTCGCCGGCCGGTGTGGCCGGCGACTCGACGCGAAACGCGGCCGCCTCGGAGGACCGCCTCGGAGGACCGCCTCAGAGGATCGCCACGGGGGCGACCGGCGCACCGGACGCTCCGACGAACGGTTCGGCCATCGCGGACAGGAAGAACGCGAAGCGGCCCTCTTCCGCGCAGGCCGTCGACAGCTCCTCCAGATTCCAGTTCTGGCCCTGCAGCATGCCCATCTCCACGAGGTGGAGGGCGTGCACCGGCATCCACAGGTTCTCGATCTCCGGCGGGAAGATCTCGAAGGTCAGGGTGTCGTTGGCGACCGCCGCGACATCGCGTGCGTGGAACCACTCTGGTGTGCGCAGCGACAGGCCGGGTGACGGGAAGGCGTAGGCCTGCCGGTCGCCCGCGAGATAGTGCCGCAGCTGTCCGGTCCGGACGAGGACGATATCGCCGGCCCGGACCGTCGTCCCGGCCAGTTCCTCGGCGGCGTCCAGGTCCTCCGGTGTGACGGCGTGCCCGCCGGGCAGTACGTCGGTTCCGTGCACTCGGGCCACGTCGAGGAGGACGCCGCGGGAGACGACCGGGGTGGCCTTCTCGATGCCGAGGCAGGTGGCGCCGTCGTGCGCGGTGACCGAGTCGGCGGGGCGGTTGTTGTAGAGCCGCCCGGAGTGGGAGGCATGGGTGAGGCCGTCCCAGTGGGTGGCGGACTGCAGGCCCATGGTGACCGCGTCGTCCGAGGTCGCGACCGTACCGGGGCCGAAGATCTCCTGGTTGACGGCCGTCATGGTGTGCAGCGGATTGACCCGGCCCGGGATCAGGCCGGTCTGTACGCCGTCGTGCCGGAGGGGCAGGGCGAGCGGGATGCGGCGGCCGCTGCGGATGCCGGCGGCGGCCTCCCGGACGACCTGGCCGGTGATCAGGTTGAGCGTGCCGATCTCGTCGTCCGCGCCCCAACGCCCCCAGTTGTTCACGCGTTTGGCGATCTCGTGGAACTCCTGCGGCAGGGGCATGGGCCCTCCTCGGGGCGCCCGGGCCGGGTTCGGCCCGGGGTCTTGTGTTCGTACCGGGTCTGCTCAAAAATCTAACGGTCCGTCAGAAACTGCGGGAAGGGTCACGCCATGGGGAACTTCTTGGCCGGCAAGGTGATCGCCGTCACGGGGGCGGGCCGCGGCATCGGCCGGGCGGTCGCCCTCGCCTGCGCGGAACAGGGCGCGAAGGTGGTCGTCAACGACTACGGGGTCTCCATCGAGGGCGGCGCACCCAGCAGCGAGATCGCCGAGTCCGTGGTGAAGGAGATCGAGGCGGCGGGAGGAGTCGCGGCCGCGGTCGCCGACGATGTGTCGACCATGGCCGGCGGCCAGCGGATCGTGGACACCGCGCTGGCGCAGTACGGACGGATCGACGGCGTGGTGTGCGTGGCCGGGATCCTGCGCGAGCGGATGCTCTTCAACATGACCGAGGAGGAGTGGGACCCGGTGGTCGCCACTCATCTGAAGGGGACGTTCACGGTGTTCCGGGCGGCGGCCGCGGTGATGCGGCGCCAAGGGTCCGGGGCCCTGGTGGGCTTCACCAGCGGGAATCACCAGGGGTCGGTTTCCCAGGCCAACTACGCCTCCGCGAAGGGCGGGATCATCTCGCTGGTGCGGAGCGCCGCGCTCGGGCTGCACAAGTACGGGGTCACGGCCAATGCGGTGGCGCCCGTCGCGCGCACGCGGATGTCGGCGAAGGTGCCGATGGAGCTGACGGAGATCGGTGAGCCGGAGGACGTGGCGGCGCTGGTCGTCTATCTGCTGAGCGAGCGCGCCCGGGAGATCACCGGGCAGGTCTATACGGTCGCCGGGCCGAAGATCGCCGTCTGGGCCCAGCCGGTGGAGCTGCGCTCCGTATATGCCGAGGGGGGCGGGTGGACGCCGGAGCGGGTGGCGGAGGTGTTGCCGGGGTCGGTGGGGACGGATCCGATGCCGATGCTGGGGCGGGTGGCGGGGATGGCTGCCGCGGCCGAGGCGAAGGCGCGGCCGAATCGGTAGGTGGCGGGCCTACGTTGTCGGCTGTCCCGCCGTGGGGGTTTGTCGCCGGTCCGCTGCGCGGGCCCCGGGCGACGTTGTCGGCTGTCCCGCCGTGGGTGTTTCTCACCGTTGTGCCTGCGGCGGGCGGGTGGGTGTCCGGCCCGTCCCCTCCCGTGGGTGGGAGTTCTGGGGGTTGGTGGGGGCGGGCCTGGGAGGGCGTTGTGGACTTTGAGTTCGGGCAAGAAGGCGAGGCGTTTCGGGCGGAGGCTCGGGAGTGGCTGGAGGGTCATCTCGTCGGTGCGTACGAGGGGGTCGGGGGGCGGCGGGCGTGGGAGCGGGAGCTGGGGAGTGGGGGGTGGATCGGGCTCGGGTGGGAGTGTGCGGAGGGTGCGTACGGGAACCGGGTGGGGAGTCTGACCCAGCAGGTCGTGTGGGCCGAGGAGTATGCGCGGGCCGGGGCGCCGGGGCGGGTGGGGCACATCGGGGAGAACCTGCTGGCGCCGACGCTGATCGCGGAGGGGGACGAGGCGCAGCGGCGGCGGTTTCTGCCGGCCATCGCCCGGGGGGAGGAGCTGTGGTGCCAGGGCTACAGCGAGCCGGAGGCGGGGTCGGATCTGGCGGGGCTGCGCACGGTGGCGGTCCGCGACGGCGGTGGCCATCGCGTCAGCGGGCAGAAGATCTGGACGTCGCTGGCCAGGGAGGCCGACTGGTGCTTCGTGCTGGCGCGGACGGATCCGGGGGAGCGGCGGCACCGGGGGCTCTCGTTCCTGCTGGTGCCGATGGACCAGCCGGGGCGGATCGAGGTGCGGCCGATCCGGCAGATGTCGGGGACGGCGGAGTTCAACGAGGTGTTCTTCGACGGGGCGATGGCCCCGCACGTGGTGGGTGGGGAGGGCGCGGGCTGGCGGGTGGCGATGGGGCTGCTGGCGCGGGAGCGGGGGGTGTCCACGCTCGTGCAGCAGATCGGGTTCGCCGCGGAGCTGGCCGCCGTGATCGCCGCCGCGGTGCGCTGTGGGTCGCTGCGGGATCCGGTGCTACGTGAGCAACTCGTCGGACAGTGGGCCGAGTTGAAGGTCATGCGGTGGAACGCGCTGCGGACCCTGGGTGCCGCCGGGGACGCGGGGGCGCCGAGTGTGGCGAAGCTGCTGTGGGGCGGCTGGCATCAGCGGCTCGGGGAGCTGGCGATGCGGGTGCGGGGCGCCGCGGCGGCGCTCGGGCCCGTCGACTGGACCGCGCGGGCTCCGTATGAACTCGACGCACTCCAGCGGCTGTTCCTGTTCACCCGGGCCGACACCCTCTACGGCGGCTCGGACGAGATCCAGCGCAACATCATCGCCGAGCGCGTGCTCGGCCTGCCCAGACTGGAGCGGTGATGAGAGGCGTCATATTCGACGGCGAGCAGCCCCGGGTCGTGGACGACCTGGAGGTGCGGGATCCGGGCCCGGGTGAGGTGCTGGTCGGGATCCGGGCCGCGGGACTGTGTCACAGCGATCTGTCGGTGGTCGACGGGACCATTCCGTTTCCGGTGCCGGTGGTGCTGGGGCACGAGGGCGCCGGGGTGGTCGAGGCCGTGGGCGCGGGCGTCGGCCATGTGGCGCCCGGCGATCATGTCGCGCTGTCGACGCTGGCCAACTGCGGGGCGTGCGCGGAGTGCGACCGGGGGCGCCCGACGATGTGCCGGAAGGCGATCGGGATGCCGCAGAAGCCGTTTTGGCGGGGCGAGCGCGAGCTGTTCAGCTTTGCGTCGAACTCGGCGTTCGCGGAGCGTACGGTCGTCAAGGCGGTGCAGGCCGTGAAGATCGCCGAGGACATCCCGCTGACCTCGGCCGCGCTGATCGGGTGCGGGGTACTGACCGGCGTCGGGGCGGTGCTCAACCGGGCGAAGGTGGATCGCGGGGACTCGGTCGTGGTGATCGGGGCCGGCGGGATCGGCCTCAATGTGCTCCAGGGGGCGCGGATCGCCGGGGCGTCGGTGATCGTGGCGGTGGACGCCAACCCCGCGAAGGAGGCGGCGGCCCGGCAGTTCGGGGCGACGCACTTCATCGACGCGTCGGCGGTGGCCGACAGCGTCAAGGCGGTGAAGGAGATCCTGCCGACCGGCGCCGACCACGCCTTCGAGTGTGTGGGCAGTACCCGGCTGATCCGGCAGGCCGTCGATCTGCTGGACCGGCACGGCCAGGCGGTGCTGCTCGGTGTGCCGCCGGCCACCGCGGAGGCCTCGTTCCTGGTGTCGTCGATGTATCTCGACAAGTCGATACTGGGCTGCCGTTACGGGTCGGCGCGGCCCCAGCGGGACATTGCGCTGTACGCCCGGCTGTACCGCGAAGGGCGGCTGCTGCTGGACGAGTTGGTGACCCGGACGTATCCGGTGGAGGACTTCGCGACGGCGGCGGACGACGCACATCATGGGCGGGTGGCCCGGGGTGTGCTGACGTTCGGCTAGGGCCCTGGCCCGATCCTGATGAACCCTGGCCTTCCGGCCACTCGTTCCGCCCGGGGGTGACGCACGAAGCTGCTCCGGTGACCCAGACACCCGAACTTCCCCTGCGTACGGCGGACCCCGCCCCTGCCCCGGCGCCCCGTCGGCGGCGCCCGCACCGGGCCTGGTCCGTCGCCGCCGTCACCTTCCTCACCATCATCGGCGCGGCCGGTTTCGCCTCCCTCCCCGGCCTGCTCATCGAGCCGCTGCACGCCGAGTTCCACTGGTCGCGCGGCACCATCGGTTTTGCGGTGTCGGTGAACCTCGCGCTCTATGGGCTGACGGCGCCGTTCGCCGCCGCGCTGATGGACCGGTTCGGCATCCGGCGGGTGGTGGCGGTCGCCCTGACGGTGATTGCGGCCGGCGCCGGGCTGACCGTCTTCATGACCGCGAGCTGGCAACTCGTCCTGTCCTGGGGTGTGCTGGTGGGTCTGGGCAGCGGCTCGATGGCGCTGGCCTTCGCGGCGACGGTCACCGGCCGCTGGTTCACCGCCCGGCGCGGGCTGGTCACCGGCATCCTCACCGCGGTCGGCGCCTCCGGACAGCTGGTCTTCCTCCCGCTCCTCTCCTGGATCATCGACCGGCACGACTGGCGGCCGGCCGCGGTGACCGTCGCGCTCGCCGCGCTCGCCGTCGTCCCGCTGGTGTGGCTGCTGCTGCGCGACCACCCGGCGGACGTGGGCGTCGCGCCGTACGGGGCGACGGAGTTCCTCCCCAAGCCGCCGCCTCAGCGGGGCGCGGCCCGGCGTGCCGTACGGGCGCTGCTCTCGGCTGCGCGTACGGGACCGTTCTGGCTGCTGGCGGGCACCTTCGCGATCTGCGGTGCCACGACGAACGGCCTGGTCAAGACCCTCCCCCAAGCTCTTAAGGAGCAGGGGGGACCCCCACGTGCCCGCGGCGCACGACCATGGCATGCCGATGACGGCGGCCGCCTCGCTGCTCGCGGTGATCGGCATCTTCGATATCGCCGGAACCATCGCGTCCGGCTGGTTCACCGACCGCTTCAACACCCGCAGGCTGCTGGCCACCTACTACGGACTGCGCGGCCTGTCGCTGATGTTCCTGCCGCTGCTGCTGTCCGACACCGTCCACCCGCCGATGGTCTTCTTCATCGTCTTCTACGGCCTCGACTGGGTGGCGACCGTCCCGCCGACCATCGCCCTGTGCCGCGAGCACTACGGCGACGACGGCGCGATCGTCTTCGGCTGGGTGCTGGCCGCCCATCAGGTGGGCGCCGCGCTGATCGCCTTCCTGGGCGGCCTGGCGCGCGATGCGTTCGGTACGTACAACCCGGTCTGGTACGCGTCCGGCGCACTGTGCGCCGTCGCGGCGCTGATGGCCCTGGTCATCCGGCAGCGGAGGGAGGGCCCGGGGGACGGGCGGGTGGTCACGGCCCAGCGCTGATCCCCAATGCCGGGCCGAGAGGGCGCAGGCGTTCTCGGGGCGGGCCTGTTGTCCGGGGTATGAACCTCCGAGGCCGGGCCGGTCGGCGCTCGTCGGTGTACCGCCGCCCTCACGGCCGGAACTGCCCGAAGGCTCCCCGGTGGAAGAGGAGCGGGCCGTTCGCGGCGGCGGCCGGGTCGGTGCCGAGGGCCTCGACCCGGCCGACCACGATGAGATGGTCGCCGCCGGTGTGGACGGCCTGCACGGTGCAGTCGATCCAGGCGGGGACGTCCGCCAGTCGTGGGGAGCCGGTCGCCGGCGCGGCCTTGTAGGCGACGCCGGCGAACTTGTCGCCGCCGCTGACCGCGAACCCGCGGCACAGGTCGCCCTGTCCGGCGCCGAGGATGTTGACGCAGAACACCCCGGCGCGGGCGATCAGCGGCCAGGTGGTCGACGTGCGCGCCACCATGAACGTCACCAGCGGCGGGTCGAGTGAGAGCGAGGCGAAGGACTGGCAGGCGAAACCGGCCGGGCCCGGCTCCCCGGGGGCCGTGATGACCGTGACGCCGCTGGCGAAGTGCCCCAGGACGGAGCGGAATTCGGCCGGGTCCAGAGGGGCGCGCTCGTCCTCGCGTACGGCGCGCAGCGTGGGCCGCGGCAGCGGGGTGGCGGGGGACGATTCGGCGGCCGTGGTGGGCGCGCCGACGGAGCGTAGGTATCGCACGACCGTGGCCGCCATTCCCGCGTGTCCCATCATGCCCTTATTGAATCTGATGGCATGTCAGATGTGAAGGCGTGCGGAGCGGGCACCACTCACAGGTGTGGTTTCCCGGTTACTCGGGGTGATCTGCGGCGGATTCTGGGGAAATTGGGGGCCGGATTTCTGATTGCGTGTCGTCCGCGCGGGTAGCGTCCACTCCGGCCGCGTCCGTAGCCGAGCACGGGGGAGAGTTCCGGTACATGGCCGATGCGACATCATCGTCAGCTTCGTCTGCCGCGTCACCCACCTTCGACGAGGTCTTCTGTGGGCTGCTGCCCCGGTTGTACCGGAGGGCGGTGATGCTGGCCGGATCGAGACAGTCCGCGGAGGATGTGGTGCACGAGGCGTATCTCAAACTCGCGGCCCGGCCACAGCGTTTCCTCGCACATCCCGAGCCGTACGCCTACGCCTTCACCGCCGTCCTCAACGTCGCCCGCGACGCCTACCGCAAGGACCGGCGCCAGGTGCTGGTCGACGGTCTGGAGGGCGTCGAGGAGGCCGGTGCGGGAGGCGGCGCCGGTGGGGGCCTCGGCGGGGCGCCCGGTGGCTGGGACGGCGGCGTGGAGCGGCGGCAGGCCGAGATCGAAGCGGTGCGCCTGTTAGGGCGGTTGTCGCACCGGCAGGCCGGCATCGTTATCCTCGTCGACCTCGACGGCTACACCATCGACCAGGCCGCCAAGATAATGAAGGTGCATCGTGGCACCGCCGCCCGCCATCGCGCCCGTGCGCTGGACAGGCTGCGCGCCTACCTCGTTGAATCGGAGCACGGGCAGGCCGGGAGGTGAACGGCACGGTGGGCGTGGGGCCACGCTACGACGGCGGTGCGGGCGGTGCGGGCGGCGACGGCCTGGACCTCGGCGGTGGCCGGGGCGACGGAGCCGGGGACGATGCCGAGGCGCTGCTGCGCGCACGGCTACGGCTCGCGGACGAACAGATCGAGACACCGCCCGGCCTGTGGGACCGCATCAGGGACCCGGGCACGGAGCAGGCACCCGTCGTGCTGCCGCTGTCCCAGAGGCGGCCGCGCATGGTCATGCTCGTGGTGGCGGCGGCGGTGGCCGCGGTGGCGCTGGGGGTGTGGTGGCTGGTGCGTCCCGGGCCCGTCACCCTGCAGCCCGCGGGGCCGCCGCCGACGGTGAAGATAACGGTCCACAACAGCGAGCGGGCCTGCCGCACGGGCCGCTCCCTGGAGTGCGCGCTGCGACTGGCCAACGACCCGCACGCCAAGTACGCCGAGCGCGGCAATTCCGCCGGCCGGGTCTGGCACGGCGATGCGCTGGCGGCGCGCTGTGTGGTGACGGACGGCCGGATGGTCCGCGACGAAGCGGGCATCACCTCCACCCGCTGGTATCTGGTCACCAGCGGGCAGGGGGTGCGGGGCTGGCTGCCGGGGGTGCGGACGCGGAACACCAGTGAGGTGCCGGAGTGCCCGGCCGGGGTGAAGTAGGCCCGCGGGGGCTCCGGGAACGCGGCCTGGGGAGGGTCACCGTCCCCGGAACACCGGATGGCGACGCGCGACGAAGGAGGCGACCCCCTCCTGTGCGTCCGCCGTCGTCATATTGATCTCCTGCGCGGTGGCCTCGGCGGCGAAGGCCGTGGCCCGGTCGGTGTCGAGCGAGGCGTTGACCAGCTGTTTGGTCAGGGCCAGTGCGCGGGTCGGGCCGGCCGCCAGCCGCTCGGCCCACTCCCGGGCCGTCTTCGCCAGCTCACCGTCCGGCACGACCCGGTTGACCAGACCCAGTCGTTCCGCTTCGGCGGCCGGTACGGCGTCCCCGAAGAACAGCAGCTCCTTGGCGCGCTGCGGGCCGATCAGCCGCGGCAGGAGGTAGGCGCCGCCGCCGTCCGGGGCCAGGCCCCGGCGGACGAACACCTCGATGAAGCGGGCCGATTCGGCCGCCAGCACCAGGTCGCAGGCGAGCGCGAGATGGGCGCCGAGCCCGGCCGCGGTGCCGTTGACGGCGGCGATGACCGGCTTTTCGCAGTCCAGCACCGCCGTGATGAGCCGCTGGGCGCCGTCCCGGATCAGCCGGGCGACATCACCGGCGACCCGTTCACCGGCCGACGGCGAACCGCGCAGATCGGCGCCGGCGCAGAATCCCTTGCCGGTCGCGGTGAGGACGACGGCCCGCACATCCGGGTCGGCCGAGGCGTCGGCGAGCCGGCCGATGAGGCATTCGCGCTGGTCACGGGTGAGGGCGTTCATCGCGTCCGGCCGGTTGAGGGTGAGCCACGAGACGCCGTTGTCAGTGGTGTGCAGTACCAATGAATCGACGGGTTCCGCGCGGGCGGCGGGCTCGCCGGGCTCGGCAGGGGGAACGGAACCGGGGGACGGTGAGGGTGTCATGGGGGAGCGGCTCCAGAGGGTGCGGTCGGGGTGGTCATGGCGGTCGGCGGCGTGGTGGCCGGCGCTGTGGAGGTGGGCGCGGGTGCGCGTGTGGTCAAGGGCAGACGGCGAGCGCGTCGAGGGCCACGGCGCCCTGTCCGCGCGGCAGCACCACCAGCGGGTTGATGTCCAGCTCGGCCAGTTCGTCACCGAGTTCGAGCGCCATCCGCTGCACTCTCAGGACGACCTCGACCAGCGCGTCGATATCCGCGGGCGGCGCTCCGCGCACACCGTCCAGGAGGGCGCGGCCGCGGAGTTCGTCGAGCATCGCGCGCGCCTGGTCCTCACCGAAGGGCGGTACGCCCACCGCGACGTCCTGCAGGACCTCCACGAGCACCCCGCCGAGGCCGACGGTCACGGTCGGCCCGAAGAGGCTGTCCCGGGTGACGCCGACGACCATCTCGACACCCCGCTCGATCATCTGGCAGACCAGCACCCCGTCCAGCGGGGTGTCCTCGTAGCGGGCGATGTCGGTGAGCTCGCGGTAGGCGTCCCTGACCTGGCTGGCCGAGGTCAGATGGACCTTGACCAGGCCGAGTTCGGTCTTGTGCGCGAGCTGCGGCCCGGAGGCCTTCATGACCACGGGATAGCCGACCAGGCTCGCGGCCCGTACGGCCGCCGCCGCGCTGGTCACCAGCTGTTCGCGCGGGACCCGGATGCCGTAGGCGCGCAGCAGCTGCTTCGCCGCGTGCTCGCTGAGCTGCTGGCCCGGCCGCATCAGGGCGTGCGCCTTGCGTGCCGACGGGGACAGGACGCGGGGGGCGTCGTCGAAGGGGGAGCGGTAGCCGTCGACGAAGCGGTGGTGGTCGAGGTAGGCGCGGACCGCGGTGATGCAGTTGGCGAAGGTGCGGAAGGTCGCCACCCGAGAGGAGCCGAGGAGGGTGTGGCGGTAGGCGTCCTCCGTCCCGACCGGCGAGCCCCACACCACACACACCAGCTTGTCCGTCTGCTCCGCCGCGTCCACCAGGTCCTGCGCGAGCTTGTCGCTCATCGGCGGGAAGGGGCCGGTGATCGGGCAGATCAGTATGCCGATGGAGGGGTCGGCCAGGATCGCGTCGAGGATCTTGCGGCCGCGCCAGTCACCGACCGGGTGACCGCCGTTGTCGACCGGATTGGCGACGTGGAGGTAGTCGGGTATCCACTGGTGCAGTTCGGCCTGCTTGGCGGCGGCGAGGGCGGGCAGCCGCAGACCGGCCGCGGTCGCCAGATCGGCGAAGTGGGCGCCGGTGCCGCCGGAGATCGAATAGACGGCGACGCCCTCGGCGGTGGGCTTCCTGGCGCGGGCCAGCAGCGTCGCGGTGTCCTGCAGCTCGTCGAGCCCGTCCACCCGGATCACCCCGAACTGCCGCATGGCGGCGTCCACGACCTCGTCCGCGCCGGTGAGCTTGCCGGTGTGCGACGCGGCCGTCCGGGCGCCGGTCTCGGTGCGGCCGACCTTGACGGCGACGACGGGCACCTTGTTGCGGGCGGCGCGGTCGGCGGCCAGCAGAAAACTGCGGCCGTCCTTGAGGCCTTCTACATAGGCGGCGATGGCGCCGACCTCGGGACGGGTGGCGAAGTAGGAGAGGAAGTCGGCGGTCTCCAGGTCGGCCTCGTTGCCGGTGGGGGCCCAGTGCGAAAGGCGGATGCCCAGTTCCTGGAGGCTGAAGACGGGACGGCCCTGGTGGCCTGACTGGGTGATGAGGGCGATGGCCGGTCCGTCCAGGTCCGTACGGAACTTCTCGAAGGCGTTGAGGTTGGTGTTCGGGCCGAGCAGCCGCAGGCCGGAGCGGGCGACGGCCTCGGCCAGCCGGGCCTGGGCGGCCGCACCGCGCTCGCCGGTCTCGGCGAACCCGGAGGCGAAGGCCACCACGAACTTCACCTTGGCCTCGGCGAGTTGCTCGATGACCGGCAGCGGGTCGCCGACCAGGAGGACCGCGAGATCGACGGGTTCCGGCAGATCGGCGACGCCGGCATGGCAGGGCTGCCCGAAGACCTCGGTGCGTCCCGGGTTGACGGGGTGGAGCCGGGCACCGACCCGTTCCGCCCAGGCGATCAGCTGACGGGTGATGCCGGTGTTGGGGCGGCCCTCGCGGTCCGAGGCGCCGATCACCGCCACGGACTCGGGCCGGAAGAACCGGTCCAGGTCGGGCACCGGAGCGTGCAGTGGACGGCCGCTGACATCCCGGTCGACGGGGCAGGCGCCCTGTCCCCCGCCGTCGCGGTGCGGTTCACTCATACCGTGGACGGTGTGTGGTGGTTGCTCCCCACAGGCCACGACGCGGGCCGGCCGGGAGTGAGTGGTGAGGGTGCCGTGAGTCGATCCAAGCATCGCAGACGCCCGCTCCTGTGTGACGGCTCTCCAATAACTGACGCATAGTCAGATTACTAAACTGACGCCCTGTCAGGAATGGTCCTGCAAGGGAAAGGTTGCGCGCCTCCGTCCACTGTGGCGCGCGGGCGGACCGCGTCGGCCCCCTTGCGCACCCGGTCCGCGTCAGCTGAACTGACGTACCGTCAGGGGTGAGCGGGGTGAGTGTCCGGCGCGGCGTATGGTGCCGGGACCCGACGCCCGGTGCGGCAGCGGGAGGGTGTGCGGGATGCGGACGAGCTGGCTCGGTGGGGCTCCGGTGCCGATGCACCATGGCGGGGCGGAGCAGGGGCGGAACGCCATGGCGACGCTGATCTCCCTCGTCGCCCTGTTCGCGATGAGGCGGCCGACAGGGGCGTTCGACGAGGTGCTGGGGGTGTTCCAGTGACGGGCGGGGCTGCCAGGGCGGGGGGTGCTGCCGGGGTTGCCGGGGCGGTGGGGGCGCGGAGCGCGGCGCCGGGCGCAGCACCAGGCGCGGCACGGAGCGCCTCGCGGGGCGCCGTGCGGTTCGATCTGCCGGAGGTGGATGCCTTCACCCGGCCGTACTGGGACGCGGCGGCCGAGGGGCGGCTGCTGTTGCGTCGCTGCCGGGCCGAGGGCTGCGGTGCGGCCCACCACTATCCGCGCGAGTTCTGCCCGTATTGCTGGAGTGAGGACGTCTGCTGGGAGCCGGCCGCCGGCCGCGCCACCCTCTACACCTGGTCCGTCGTGCACCGTAACGATCTCCCGCCGTTCGGCGACCGGGTCCCGTACGTCGCGGCCGTGGTCGATCTCACCGAGGGCCCCCGGATGATGACCGAGATCATCGACTGCCCGGAGCGGGAGCTGCGGATCGGGATGCCGCTCGTGGTCCACTTCCGGGGAGCGGGCGAGGGCAACCTCGGGGGTGAGGGCGCCGCGGTCGCCATCCCCGTCTTCCGGCCGGTGTGAGCAACCCGCACCCTCGGAGCCCCGGCGCCCCGCCCCCCGGCCAGGCCCCCGGCGAATTCCGGTGGCGGGCCGGCCGGGCCCGAGGCATGCTGTGGCCGTGCTGATTCGTGAGGCGACCGCGGCCGACTGGCCCGCCATCTGGCCCTTCTTCCACACCATCGTGGCGGCCGGGGAGACCTACACCTTTCCGCGGGACCTCGACGAGGCCACGGGCCGCGAGATGTGGCTGCTGACACCGCCCGGCCGCACGGTCGTCGCCGTCGACGACTCCGGCACCGTCCTCGGTACGGCCAAGATGAACCCCAACCACATGGGCGGCGCCTCGCATATCGCCGGCGCCAGCTTCATGATCGATCCGCAGTACGCCGGACGCGGCGTCGGCCGGGCCCTGGGGGAGCACGTACTGGCCTGGGCCCGCGCCGAGGGCTACCGCGCGATGCAGTTCAACGCCGTGGTGGAGACCAACACCGGTGCCGTCGCACTCTGGAAGTCCCTGGGATTCCAGATCATGACGACCCTCCCCGAGGGCTTCCTGCACCCCACCAAGGGCTATGTGGGGCTGCACATCATGTATCAGCAGCTGTGAGGGCGGAGCGGGCGGAGCGGGTGGCGCTCCGTGCACTCGGTCCGTCCGAGCCGGCCGGTCCGTCCGAGCCGACCGGTCCGCCCCGTCCGCCAGCGCCTCACGGCCAGAGCAGCTCCTGCGTCCAACGCCCGTCCTCATAGCGATAGTTGAGCCGCACGTGACGGCGCTGCGCATCGCCCTGGAAGAACTCGACCTCCTCGGGGTGCAGCACATACAGCGTCCAGCTCGGCACCGGCGCCTCCGGCTCGCGCCGGGCGCGCTCCCAGGCCGCCTCCGAGGCGCGCGCCATCTCCTGTACCGAGCCGAGCACCTCGCTCTGCCGGCCGACGAGTGCCGCGGCCAGCGCGCCCGTGGAGCGGCGGTGCAGATCGGCGGCGCTCTCCTCGGGGCCCGCCGCCGTCACCGGCCCGTGGACCCGCACCTGGCGGCCGACCGCCGGCCAGTAGAAGCCGAGCGCCGCCCGCGGTCGTACGGCCAGTTCGCGGCCCTTGCGGCTGCCGCGGTGCGAGGCGAAGTGCCAGCCGCGCTCATCGGCGTCATGCAGCATCAGGGTCCGTACGGAGGGGGCGCCGGCCGCGTCCGCCGTGGCGAGCGTCATGGTGTGCGGCTCGGGGACACCGGCCTCGGCGGCCTCGCGCAGCCACTGCCGGAACAGCGGGAGCGGTTCGGCCGGGGCCGTCGCCGGGTCGAACGACGGCAGTTCGACGTCCCAGACCCGCAGCCCGCGCAGCAACTCGCGGAACGCCTGGGATTCCGCGTCGTCGGAGTGGTGCGCCGGGGCGTCGGCGGGCGTGGCGTCCGGGGAGTCCTGGTGCGCGGGGTGATCGGTCATGTCAGGCAGCGTACGTCGGGCATCCGTCGGCCGGAGCGCGACCGGTGGCGGCGGCCGGTACCGGATGGTCCTGGAGGGTGATCGCGTTGGCGCCGCGCTGGACGTCCTCGGCGATCTTCTTCGCGACCAGGTTCTTCCACGGCATGTGCGGCAGGATCCGCATCATCAGATGACGGAACCGGATCTGCCGCCGGGAGTCCGCCGTCATTTCCTTCGCGAACTTCGCCGCCAGCGCATGATTGACCGCGACATAGCCGCGCATCTCCTTCTCGTAGCGGTCGAACGCCTCCTCCGGGCCGCGGCCTGCCTCCGCAAGCGCTCCGGCCAGCACATACGCGCCGACCAGCGCCATCCCGGTGCCCTGCCCGGATGCCGGTGAGGCGCAGTGCGCGGCGTCGCCGAGCAGCACCACCCGGCCGCGCGACCAGCGGTCCATCTCGATCAACTGCAGTCCGTCGAAGTAGAAGTCGTCCGCCTCGCGGGCCGCTTCGAGCAGCCGCGGGACCTCCGTCCAGCCTTCGGACGGGGCGACTCCCACATCCTTGAACGCGGCCTCCAGCAGTGCCAGTTGCTCCGCCGGTTTGCGATGGTCGTAGGCCAGTCGCGGTGAGCGGAAGGTGAGCATGCCCTTGGCCGCCGGGTCTCCGGACGAGCTGTAGACGCAGATCAGCTTGCCGGGTACGGCGTGGTACAACTCCTCCCGGTCCAGGCCGAGTTCGTTCGGCAGGGAGAACGCGGAGATATACGCCCCGAGGTGCCGTACGAACTGCTCCTCCGGGCCGAAGGTCAGCCGCCGGACGTTCGAGTGCAGCCCGTCCGCGCCGACGACGAGGTCGAAGCGGCGGGGCGCACCGCGCTCGAAGGTGACCTCGACGCCGCAGGTGCCGTCGGTGTCGTGGCCTGCGTGGCCTGCGTGGCTCTGGCGGCCGTCGTGGCGGGCGTCGTGGTGATCATCCGGCCGCTCGGTGAGGGATGTGATCGAGTCGCCGAAGACGTACTCGACATCCGCCCGGGTGCGTTCGTAGAGGATGCGTGCCAGATCGCCCCGCATGATCTCGTCGTCCCGGCCGACCCGGGCGCCGAAGATGTCGGCGGGGAGGGTGGCGATCCGCTCGCCGTCGTCGTTCACATACGCGCCGGTCCGCATGTCCGTACTGGCGCGCTGGATGTCCTCCAGGATTCCCATCCGTTCGGCGACCTCGACGGCCGCACCCCGGATGTCGACCTTGTAGCCGCCGGTCCGCAGTTCGGGGGCGCGCTCGACGACGGTCACCGCGAAGCCGTAGCGGTGCAGCCAGTGGGCGAGCGCCGGGCCGGCGATGCTCGCGCCGGAGATCAGCACGGTCCGTGGCCTGGTGCGGGGGGACGGCGAAACGGTGCCGGACATGGCGGGGTTCCTTTCGGGGACGTGGTGCTCCTGCCTGCGCTGCGCCACGCGGCCGTGGCTCTCGGCCGTGGCGCTCGGTCGTGGTGCACTCGCCGACCGGTGCCCCGACTATACGAGCGTCTTAAACGCTTGTCTATGACGTTTGTCCATGATGGGCCGCGTAGGGCGCTCTGCCTACGACCGCTTTCCCTACGGCCGCTCTGCCTGTTGCCGTTCCGCCTGCTGCCTCTCTAGGACACGCCCTGTCCTAAAGGGCCACTAACGTCGGTCGCGGGCAATGTCACCGCGAAGGAGCAGACGTTGAGCGAGATCAGCATCAATCAGCCGCTCGGAACGCCGACTTGGATCGATCTCGGGGTCCCCGACCTCGACCGGGCGAAGGAGTTCTACCGCGCGCTGTTCGGCTGGGAGTACGTGGAGCGGTCGGCGGCGACCGGCCCGTTCACCCTGTGTCTGCTGCGCGGACGGCGGGTGGCGGCGCTGCGGCCCGTGTCCGCCGCGGACGTCGAGGGTGAGTCCTGGTGGCTGCCGTATCTGGCCACGGACGACTGCGACGCGGTGGCCGAGCGGATCGTCGAGTGCGGCGGGGCGGTGCCGGTGCCGCCCTCGGATGTGGCGGGCCTGGCCCGTACGGCCGTCGTGGTGGACCCGGTCGGGGCTCGCTTCGGCCTCTGGCAGGGGCGTACGCTGCCGGGCTGTGAGCTGGTGAACGAGCCCGACACCCTGATCCGCAACGACCTCGCGTCCCCGGACCCCGAGCCCGCCCGCCGCTTCTACACCACCGTCTTCGACTTCACGCTCGACGGCAACGACGACCTCCCGGGCTTCGACTTCACCTTCCTGCGCCGGCCCGACGGCCATGAGATCGGCGGTGTCTTCGGCGACCCCACGGCTCCGGCCTCCCGCTGGCAGACCGTGTTCGAGGTGGCGGACACCGACGCGGTGGCGGCCCGCGCCGTCGCCGCCGGCGGTACGGCCGGCACCCCCGAGGACGCCCCGTACGCCCGCATGGCCGCGATCACCGACCCCTTCGGCACGGCCTTCAGTATCGGCACCCGCCCGGCCGCCGACTGAGCGACCGCCGGTCTCCCGCTCCCCTGAGACCCCGGCGCCGGGCCCGCCCGCGAGTCTCCGCCGGGGCTCCCGCCGGGCCCGGCCTCCCGAGGCCGTCGCGGGCCCCGCCTCACCCCCGCCCCAACACCACCGTCCCCGACGAACAGAACCAGCCGCCCGTGCCCGAGGCGACCGCGAGGTGGGGCAGCCGGCCGTCGGGTTTGCGTACCTGGCGGTCCGGGCCGGCCTCGCCGCGGAGCTGGCGTACCGCCTCGACCAGCAGGAACAGCCCCCGCATACCGGGGTGGCAGGCGGCCAGCCCGCCGCCGTCGGTGTTGACCGGCAACTCCCCGTCCCGCAGCAGCCGCCCCTCCCCGACGAACGCGCCGCCCTCGCCCTTGGCGCAGAACCCCAGGTCCTCCAGCGTCACCAAGGTCATATAGGTGAAGGCGTCATAGAGCTCGGCGAGGTCGATCTCGGCGGGGCGGACCCCGGCGCGGGCGAAGGCGAGCTGTCCGGAGACCGCCGCGGGGGAGACGGTGAAGTCGTCCCACTCCGATATGGTGGTGTGCGACACCGCGGTGCCCGAACCGAGCACCCATATCGGGGGTTTGGCCAGGTCCGGGACGTAGTCCTCGGCGACGAGCAGGACCGCGCAGCCGCCGTCGGAGCGGATGCAGCAGTGCAGTTTGGTGAACGGGTCGGCGATCACCGGTCCGCCCAGGACATCGTCGACGGTGATCGGGTCGCGGTACATGGCGTCCGGATTGGCCGCCGCGTTGGCGCGAGCCTGGACCGCGACCTGGGCCAACTGCTCCAGGGTGGTGCCGTATTGGTGCATATGGCGGCGGGCGGCCATGGCGTATTTGGCGATCAGGGTGTGCCCGTAGGGGACCTCGAACTGGAGCGGGCCGCGGGCGCCGAAGGAGAGGTTCGAGGTGCGGCGCCCGGCCTTGATGTCGGCGCGGGCGGTGGAGCCGTAGACGAGGAGTACGGCGTTGGCATGGCCGGCGGCGATCGCGTCGGCGGCGTGCGCGGCGAGCACTTCCCAGGTGGCCCCGCCGACCGAGGTCGAGTCGACCCAGGTCGGGTGCAGGCCCAGATATTCGGCGACCTCGACGGGTGCGAGGGTGCCCAGACCGGCCGAGGCGAAGCCGTCGATCACCGAACGGTCCAGCCCGCTGTCGGCGAGTGCCCGGCGGGCGGCCTGGGCGTGCAGGGCGTACGGGGTGGCCTGGTCCACGCGTCCGCAATCGGACAGGGCGACTCCGGCGACGGCGACCTTGCGATTCCCGTAAGTGGTCCCTGTAGGCATGAATCTGACGGTACATCAGATTTGGTAGGGCGGGCAGGGCGCGGAGTGTGGCTCCGAGCGGCCGGCCTCGACGCGCGGTGGCTGGAATGCGTCCCCGTCCCCGCGGCCGCAGTGTTCCGGGGAGGCCGGACTTAAAGCGATTATCGGAGAATCAGAGATATGCGGCGGCCTTTAAAAGGTTTCCCGTGCAGGGTATTCTCACATCGCTTTGTGCATTTCGCCGGCCGCTCCAGGCCGGTTGACTGCTCGCTGTTTGCCCATACGGCGGAGCAGACATTTCCGTGTGCGGGACAAGATCGTCCCGCCTGCCTCAGGGAGTGTCATGTTCGCCTTTACGCCGCACATTCCGGCGCCTGCTCAGGTGCGGGATTCCGAATTGCGCGCCGCTTTTGTGGCAGGCGCCGTCATTCCTGTGGGTGTGCTGCCCCAGGGAATTACCCTTTCGCCCGGCGGGGCCCGCGCCTATGTCGCCAACCGGGGCTCGGACACGGTCAGCGTGATCGACACCGTCACCGACACCGTCACGGCCACCATCCCCACGGGGGCCGGGCCCAGCTTCGTGGGGATCAGCCCGGACGGCACCCGCGGCTATGTGACCGTCGCCGACGACGGTCTTGTCAGCGTGGTCGACACCGCCACGAATGCCATCGTCGCGAACGTCCCCGTAGGGGAGGGACCAACGATGGCGGCGGTCACCCCGGACGGCACCCGCGTCTACGTGACACAGCAGGCCGGCACCACGGTGAGCGTGATCGACGCGGCCACCAACACGGTCACCGACACGGTCCCCGTCGGGGCCGGGGGGACCGGCGTGGTCATCACGCCGGACGGGACCCGCGCCTACGTGGCGTGCTTCTCGGGCAGCGTCAGCGTGATCGATACCGCCACGAACACCGTCACTACGACGATTACGGCCGGCGATGTCCCCATCCTGCTGGCGCTCAACCCCGACGGGTCCCGCCTCTATGTGACCAATGCCGGCAGTTCCACGGTGAGCGTGGTCGACACCGTCACCAACGCCGTCATCGCCACCGTCGGCGTCAGCGCCCAGCCGCGCTTCCTGGCGGTGAGCCCGGACGATGCCCATGTGTTCGTGGCGAATTCCCTCCCGGACACGGTGAGCGTGATCGACACCGCCACCCATACCGTCGTCGAGAACATCGGGGTGGGGGCCGGCCCCACCGGCATCGCGGTCTTCCCCGACGGGACGCACGCCTATGTGGTCAACGCCGAGGCCAACACCGTCAGTGTGATCGCGACGACCGTGATTCCCGACCAGGGGTCCACGGGGGGCGGTGACACCGTGACGGTGACCGGACACCACCTGGCCAACGCCGGCGCCGTGCGCTTCGGCACCGCTCAGGCCGCCGTCACCGCCAATACGGATACCTCGCTGACCGTCACCAGCCCCGCCGGAGGCGGTGTCGTCCCCGTGACGGTCACCACCCCGGGTGGCACCGGCTTCCTCGGAACCTTCTACTACGTGCCGTTGCCCGCCCTCACCGGCATCAGCCCCGCCGCGGGGCCCGTCGCCGGCGGTGACGACGAGATCGTCATCACCGGCCGCAACCTCTCCGGGGCGATCGATGTGTACCTGGGCGCCACCCGTGCCGTGATCCAGAGCGTCTCCGACACCCAGGTCACCATCAGGGCCGCCGGTGCGCCGGGGCCGGGCGGCGTCGCCGTCACCGTGATCACCGCCGGCGGGAGCGCCGTGGGGCTGACCTACACCTACCTCAGCCAGCCCACCGTCACCGATATCAGCCCCAACACGGGACCGACCTCCGGCGGCACCATTGTGACGATCACCGGCACCGACCTGGCCCACACCGAGCAGGTCACCTTCGGCGGCGTCCTGGCGCCCTTCGAGATCGTCTCCGACACCAGCGTGGTCGCCACGTCGCCGCCCAGCGGCGCCGCAGGCACCGTCACGGTCACGGTCACCGGCCCCGACGGCAGCACCCCCTCCGGCGGGTTCACCTACGTGTCCGGCCCCGACGTCTGATCGACCCGGGCACGCCGGACGGCCGGCCGGGCGGACCCGGCCGGCCGGTGCGGCACCGGCACACCGAGTTTCCGGCCGACCCGAATCCCGGCCGACGGGCCGGGCGGGAGTCGCGGGGTCATGCCGTCCACGCGCCATCGGTCCGGGAAGCAAGGCACCTCACGGCACAGCGTCAGTGAAATTCCCTTCCAGTCCCAGAGGAGAAAACTGTGCGTCACTTCAAGCAGGTTCTGCTGAGCGCGGCCACCGGACTGTCGGCCATCCTTTTCTGTGCACCCGCGGCATCGGCCGCCGGTGCCGATTCCTTTCCCCCGGGAGAGACCGTATTCCAGCTGGTCGCAAAGCAGACTCAGGGAACCTTCGTCGATGTGGACGGCTCGTCCGGGCCCAGCCAGGGCGACGAATTCGTCAACACCGGGAATCTCTTCCGCGGCATCGTCCAGGTCGGCACCTACAGCCAGATCTGCACGCTGACCCGGACCGCCCCGGCCGACGAGTTCGACCTCCAGTGCACGTCCGACCTGGCGCTTCCCCTGGGGCAGCTCACCGCGCAGGGCCGGTTCACCGTCACCGCCGCCGGCCCCGGCAACATCGACTTCGCGATCACCGGAGGCACCGGGCGCTACCGCACCGCCCACGGCTCCGTCCACGCCGTCAACGTCAGTGACACGGAGACGAACCTCACCGTCCACCTCATCCGCTGACCGGCCGGCGGGACCGAGGGAGCCGGGTCACGGCGACGTGACCCGGCTCCGCCCTGCCTGTGGCGTGTCCTGAGCCTTCGTTCCCCGGCGGCGCCGATGACTTGCGAACCGGCCTAGGAAAGTGCACCCCCCGTCCCTACTATGACGGCCCGTCAGATCGGAAGCGGGGGCCCGTCGACCGGACGGGCGTTGTCGCACGGCCGGGAGGAGCCCGCCGATGGATGCCGCGTTCACCGAGGAGCAGCACGAAATCCGCCGTACGCTGCGCGAACTGCTGCTCAAACGCTGCGGTCCGGACGAGGTCAAGGCGGCGGTACGCACCCCGGCGGGGTACGACGCACAGCTGTGGCAGCAGCTCGCCGGCCGGCTCGGCCTGCCCGGTCTGGCGCTGCCCACGGCGTACGGAGGGGTGGGCTGCGGGCCCACCGAACTCGCCCTGGCCTGCGAGGAAACCGGCCGCGTCGTCCTTCCCTCACCCCTGATAGCGACCGCCGCGCTGGCCGCCCCGCTGATCCTCGCGCTGGGCAGCGAGCGCCAGCGCACCGCACTGCTCCCGGCCCTCGCCGCCGGGGAGCTGACCGCGACGCTGGCCGTGCCGGGCGGCCGGCTCGCCACCGCACTGGCGCTGACCGGGCCGAACGACGGCGGTTGGTCGGGCGGCGGCCGGGCCGGCGGAATCCAGGCGAGGAGGGCGCCGCGGGAGTGCGAGGCCGTCCCGTCGCAGAACGGCGGGCGGCCGGCGGGCGGGGGCTGGCGGCTGTACGGGGAGGCCGGGCAGGTGCTCAACGGGCACACCGCGGAGGTGCTGGTGGTGGCCGCCCACACCGGTGGGTTCGCGCAGGGCCGCACCCTGCTCTTCCTCGTACGGGCGGCGGCGGGCGGGAGCGATATCCGGCCCGGGGCGGAGCCCGGTGTGCCCGGTCTGCTGCGGATCCGGCAGACCGCACTGGACGAGACCCGTCCGCAGGCGCGCCTCGAACTGCGCGATGTACCGGCCGAGTTGCTGGGGGAGGGGGACGGTGACGAGGCGGCGGTGGCCGGGGCGCTCGCCGCGACGGGTCTGACGGCGGCCGCGGCACTGGCCGCCGAGGCGGTCGGCGCGGCCGATACGGCGCTGGCCCGTACCGTCGCCCATGTCCAGCAGCGTGAGCAGTTCGGCCGGCCCATCGGCTCCTTCCAGGCCGTGCAGCACCGGCTCGCCGATCTGTATGTGCGGCTGCAGGCGGCCCGCTCGGCGGCGTACTACGCGGCCTGGTCGGCGGGCGGTGGACCGTACGCGCCCGGCGGCGCCCCCGGTCCGTATGGTGCGGCCGAGCCCGGGGTGGGGGCGCTGGCGCTCGCGCAGGCACTGGAGAGTCTGCGGGCGGTGGCGGCCGAGGCGGTGCAGCTGCACGGTGGTATCGGCTTCACCTGGGAACACGAGGCGCATCTGTACTTCAAGCGCGCGGCCTGCGACGAGCTGCTGCTGGGGCCCGTGCACCGGCTGCGCGCGCGGGCCGCGGAGGAGGCGGGGCTGTTCCCGGACGCGGCGGGGGAGCCGCGCGGGGGCGGGGAGCCGGCCGGTGCGCCGGGCCGTACGGCGGCGGTGGAGGTCTGATGCCGCCGGGTGAGCGGTTGCTCATGAAGGTCTCCGCGACCCGTACGTTCGCCCGGATCGCGCCGCATGTCATCCCCGCCCTGGACCGTGCGGTGCACCGGCTGACCCGCGGAAAGGTGCTGCTCAGTGCCCGGATGCTACCCGGTGTGGTGCTGACCGCGACCGGCGCCAGGAGCGGGCTGCCGCGGCGTACTCCGCTGGCGTGCGTACCGGAGGAGGGCGGCGGCTGGCTGCTGGTCGGCAGCAATTTCGGGCGGCCGGGGCATCCGGCCTGGACCGGGAATCTGCTCAGGAATCCGGAGGCCGAGGTGAGTTGGCGGGGCCGGGACATTCCGGTGCGGGCCCGGCTGCTGACCGGTGAGGAGCGGGCGCGGGCATGGCGGGCGGCGCTGGCGCTCTGGCCTCCGTACGCCGCGTATCAGGCACGGGTGACACGGGAGATCCGGCTGTTCCGGCTGGAGCGGCGCTGAGCGGGCCGGGTGCGCAAGGGGGCGTCGGCTCTGCCCGAGCCGGTGCGCCGCATACGCGCAGCGGGCGCCGTGCCGGACCCCGGAGGGGCCGCGCGGCGCCCGCTGCGTGTGGTGTACAGCTATGGCAGGACGGACACAGGACCGACGGCGAACCGTCCCGGGAGCACCGGGACTTCGAGGCGCGGCAGCTTCTCCGGCCGCTTCCCCGACTGCTGTCGCGGTTACTTCGTTATTTGGTCGGCTTCTTTCCGGTGACGCCAAGGTGCACCAGCAGCGCCAGATTCGGCTTGAGCTCGGCCTGTTTGACGCCCCAGCTCTGGAAGCCCTTCTGGTGCGCGGCAACCGCGGCCAGCATCGCGACGATCGAACCGGCGATGGCGGCCGGGCTCACGTCCTTGTCGACCTTGTTCTTGCTCTGGAGTTCCTTGATGGAGTCCGTAAGGGAGTTGGTGACGGCATTGAGGATCTTCATGCGGATCTTGTAGAAACGCTTGTCGCCCTCGGCCGCACCCAGGTCGATGACGCGCAGAATCGCGTCGTGCTTGCGCCAGAAGGAGAGAAAGCCCTCGACCAGATCCTCCGCGGCCTGCCAGGCGGATTTGCCCACCCAGGAGCGTCCGGCGACAAGATCGGTCAGAGTGGCGCCTTCTTTGGCCATCTCCTCGGCGATTTCGAGGACGGCGCCCTCGACGTCCGGGAAGTACTGATAGAACGTTGCGGGTGAAGTCCCCGCTTTTCGGGCCACATCGATGACCTTGACGTCCCGATAGGGGGACGAACTGAGCATTTCACTGAGGCAGTCGAGAAGCTTTTGCCGCGTCGCCTGTCCGCGGCGGCCGGCAACTCTGCCGTCGACGGTTCGAACTTGTCCTGTCATGCCGTCAGCTTACCGAGGGGTGATCGGAGCGCGATTTGGCTGCCTGCAAATGGGGATGGGGGAGTTAGGGGTGCGTGGCCCCGGGGAGTGCCCTGGTGGCGGGCCCGCCCGCGAGCACGGCTCGTATGGCGCCGTTTGGTCCGAACCGGTGAACGGTGTTATCAACAGCCTGTGGACAACTTTGGTGGATAAGTGGTCACCCTCCGTGCAACAAGTGCGCGATGGTGGCCGTCAGTTGAACTTCACCCCCGCTTCTCCGTCGACTCCATGGCCCCCTCCGGGCCTCGCGGGAATCGACCCTGCGTTCGAATCTCCGTCGCGCATACTTCGTGAACCGGCGCTAGCGTGGACATATGGCCGCCGCGGCAGCCGGGGCTTTGCGCTGCTCGCGCATCAATCAAGGCGCCACGCCAGGCGCGATGCCGCCGAAATGACCTTCGAACGCGCAGAATTGGGGCGTGGGGCCGGAAGTGACGACGGGGAGGGCAGGGCCGGTGGGGGGTGAGTGTGTGCGGTCGGCGGAACGGCATGATTTCGGCCACCGCGGCCATCGGATGCCCCAGAGGCTGAACCGTTCCCCTGAGGTGCCCGTCAAACGGAATGGTGAACGTCCATATATCGGGCGGTGCCGCGCACAGGGGAGCCCCAACCGGCCGGTAACCCGCTCGGCAATCACCCGTCGCCGGACGTATCGGAGCACGTCAGGCGGGGTGGGGTGACGTCGGGTAACAGGCCCGGTGCGGGCTACGGGGGGTATGCCGTGACACGGCGGACAGGCCCCGGGTTCGCAACCGTCGGCTCGGCCAGGAAGAATCAGCACGCGTACGGCCGTTTCGACAGTCCTCGCCGCAGGCGGGGAGACGCTGCACGGGGCAGTGGCTCTCGGCGGCTCGTGGCTATTGAGAGTCTCTTTTTTACGCCCCACGGGGAGGTGGCAGGTAAGTGGTGGAGCAGCTGAAGCAGCTGACGCAGCACGATCCCCGGCGGATCGGCCCGTTCGAGGTGCTCGGCCGTCTCGGGGCCGGCGGCATGGGGCTGGTCTATCTGGCGCGCTCGGCGTCCGGCCGGCGCGTGGCGATCAAGACGGTGCGTACCGAGCTCGCCGAGGACCAGCTGTTCCGGGTCCGCTTCACACGCGAGGTCGAGGCGGCCCGCGCGGTCAGCGGCTTCTACACGGCCGCGGTGGTGGACGCCGACCCGCGTGCGGCGGTGCCCTGACTCGCGACGGCCTATGTCCCCGCGCCCTCCCTCGAGGAAATAGTCAATGAGTGCGGGCCGCTCCCGGCCCAGGCGGTGCGCTGGCTGGCGGCCGGGATCGCCGAGGCGCTGCAGTCCATCCACGGTGCGGGCCTGGTCCACCGCGACCTGAAGCCGTCGAACGTGCTGGTCGTCGAGGACGGCCCCCGGGTGATCGACTTCGGTATCGCCTCCGGGGTGTCCAACACCCGTCTGACGATGACCAATGTGGCCGTGGGCACGCCCGCCTACATGTCACCCGAGCAGGCCCGTGACTCGCGCAGTGTGACGGGCGCGAGCGATGTCTTCTCCCTCGGGTCGACGCTGGTCTTCGCCGCCACCGGGCATGCGCCGTTCCATGGCGCCAATCCGGTCGAGACCGTCTTCATGCTGCTGCGTGAGGGCCCCGATCTGGCGGGGCTGCCGGACGAACTCCGTCCGCTCATGGAGTCCTGTATGCAGATGGAGGCCGGCCAGCGGCCGTCCCCCGCCGATCTGCAGTCCCAGCTCGCGCCGCACCTCTTCGGCTCCGGCAGCGACGACAGCGGTACCGCCTCGGCCTGGCTGCCGCCCGGCGCGGTGGGCCTCATCGAGAGCCGGCGCGGCGGCCGCACCGCCGTACCCGGCAACGGTCAGCGGGCCGGTTCCGGCCGCGGTGCGAGCCGTCCGGCGCCCGCCGCACCGCCGGCCCCGCCCGTGTCGCCCCCGATGCCCGCAGCGCAGCCCGCCCATGCGCCGCCGCGGCCGGAGAGCGCCCCCGCCGCCGCGGAGTCCTGCTGGCCCGGCCAGATCGGTGCGGGCCCCGGCGCGCACCGCGTCAGCGACCCGCGCGGTGCCCACCCCGGCCCGATGCCGCAGCCCGCGGTGCTCGGCCCGGACGCCTCGACGGCCCGGGTGACCCCGGTCTCCGCGCCGCCGCCCGCCGCCGCTCCGCCCCCCTCGGCCGCACTGTCCTCCGCACCACCCGTCCCGTCGGCCGCCCCCGGGGAGGGCGCCGCCGGTCCCGTACAGCTCGGTGGCTCGCCCGCCTCGATAGGGCCGGGTCCACGCGCCGACGCACCGCCGCCGCGCGGGCAGGCCGGTGCTGCGACGAACTGGGTACGGCCGCCCGGCGCCGGACCCACGGCCGGGGTGCCTCCGCAGGGCCCGGCCAACGGCGGGGAGAGCCCGGCCCGCGGTGAGGCCGCACCGCCCCCGCCCCCCGAGGCACCGCCCGCCGAACCGGGCCGCTGGCGCCCCTGGCGGTTCCGGATGTCGAACGATGTGTGGGGCACTCCCGCGGTCGCCGACGACCTGCTCTACGTCACCTCCTTCGAGGTGCATGCGCTCGATGTGGCCAGCGGACGCCGCAAGTTCAAGACCCGTGACGTCGCCTGGGCAATGGCGGTCGCGGACGGCCGGATCCATGCCTCGGACGGCCCGAGCCTGTACGCGCTGGACGCCGACGACGGCACCGAGCGCTGGCGGCTGACCACCGAGGGCTGGGTCTACGCCCTCAAGGTCGACCGCGGGACCGTCGTCACCAGCACCCGCGGGGGCGGAGTCCAGGCATGGGAGGCCGGCAACGGCGAACTGCTGTGGGAGACCGGCGGCGTCCAGACCGACTTCGAGACCGCCGAGGCCGGGCCCGTGGTGCACGAGGGGACGGTCTTCGTCTGGGCCGACGCCCGGCTGAAGGCACTGGAAGCGCGGACCGGCGCCGAGCGCTGGTCGTATCCGGTGGGCGACGCGGCGGCCTGCGGCGGGGTGCCGATGCGGCTGCTGCCGGCGTCGGACGGTGCGGTCTATGTCGTGGCCGGGACCCGGGTGCTGGCGATCGACATCGCACGCGGCGATGTGCGCTGGCACTTCGAGGCGCCCGCGGTGTTCCTGAGCCCGCCCGCCTTCGCCCCCGGCCCGGCCGTCACCGGCGGCGGGGTCTATCTGGCGGACTACCTCGGCACGGTCTACGCGCTGGACCCGGCGGACGGCCGCGACCGCTGGCGGATCGCCACCGAGGCACGGCAGTCCACCGAACCGGTGCTGGTCGCGCACGGCGCGGTCCATCTGGGCAGCGGCAAGGCGCTCTACACACTCGACGCGGTGACCGGCACCCCGCGCTGGCGGTTCCAGGCCGGCGCCGAGGTCGTCGGCGCCCCGGTCGTCGCGGAGGGCCGGGTGCACTTCGGCTCGGCCGACCACTGCCTCTACACGCTCGACGCGATGGGCGGCCAGCTGCGCTGGAAGCTGGAGACCGGCGGCGAGATCACCGGCTCGCCGGTGGCGGTCGGCGGTGTGGTGTACGCCTGCAGCAAGGACCGTTGTGTGTACGCGCTGGACGCGGCCAAGGGGACGGGGCTGGCGCGGCGGTCGTGACGCGGGGCTTGTGACGCCGGGGGGCGGGCGCGGGGCTTGTGACGCCGCCGTGGTCGGGGCGGGGCCCGCGTGCGCGGTGGTCGGGGCGGCCCGCGTGCGCCGCCCCCGTATCTGCCCGTGCGTCTACTCCCGTTCCTCCGGGGGCTGTTCGCGCCGTTCGGGTTGCTCGGGCGGTGCGGGACGTGGCTGTCGCTGCTCCTTGCCCCACTCCACCGGAGGCGTGGGCGGCTGCTTATGGGCCGGCATGGTGGGCGGCGGCGGGGGAGCCGGCTGCGGCTGCTGCGGGGGCGGTTGCTGTGGCCGCTGTTGTGCCTGTGTCCACTGTTGCTGTTGCTGTTGCTGTTGCTGTTGCTGCGGGGGCGGTGGTGGTGGCGGGGTGATCGGCAGCGGTGTGGTGGGGGTGTCCTCCTGCTGCCCGTAGGGGCCGCCTCCGGGACCGCCGGGTCCGCCGGGACCGGCCGGGGGGCCGGCAGGTCCGGGGCCGGTCGGATAGGGCTCCGGGTTCCACTCCTCGGCCCCCGGGCGGCCCGCGTCCCACGGTTCGGGAGTCCCCGGGGGATAGGGCGTATACGGGTCGTAGGGCTCGCGCTCGTCGTAGCGCTCATCGTGCGCGTAGCGTCCGTAGCGGCCGTCGTCGTACTGCCGGTCGTCATAGCCGTGGTCGTAGACCCGGCGGGGGCGGCCCCGCATGATCAGGGCGCCGAGCAGCAGCAGCGCGCCGCCGCCGAGGGCGTTGGCGACGCCCACCCCCAGACCGCGGGCGCCGGCCGTCAGCTCGGTCGCAGCCTGTCCCTGGCGGACCATCCACAGAATCGTGAAGCCGAGCACCACCAGGCCCGCGAGGGAGACCAGCACCCGGGAGCGCAGGGCGACACCGATCAGGGTCAGCAGGGCGGCGAACGCCATGGGGAGGAGGAGGGACCCGAAGAGGGCGGCGCTGGTGCGCGTGAGCCCGTTGAAGAGGTCCTCGATCCGCACGTCACGTCCGTGACGGCCGTCGTACCAGGGACGGAAGGGGCTCCAGACGGCGGCCGTCGCTCCGACGAGGGCGATCAGCGACCCGAGAACGTTGCGCACCACGGGCGTCGCCTCGCTTCGGGTCGTCCGGTCATCCTCCGGGACCGACGCTACGCCTGAGCCCCTGCACGCGCGAGACAAGTACGCCCGCCCGCGTAGCCGGGGCCCGTAAGGGGTGTCACCGGCGCTTGCTAGGGTGCCGTGCACGCGTCAATTCAAGAGTGACGGCTCAGCGGTTTCCACGGGGGATGGGCAGAATGAAGCAGGGCATGCGCAGGGGCACGGGCATCCACGGGGGCGCCCGTACGGGTATCAGGGCAGCGGTCGCGGCCGGGCTGGCGCTGGTGACGGTGGCGACCGTCGGCGGCTGTGCCTTCGGCCGGCCCCGGGTGACGGTCCCGAGCTCTTTCCCGAGCCCGACGTTCTCCAGCGGGTACGACCCGAACGACCCGACCCCGTCGTACGAGCCCACCTTCTCGCCCTCGCCGACCCAGGAGACCTACGACCCGGACGGGCGGTCGGACGTCAGGGGCAGCGGCTGCGACTTCTCCGATTCGCTGCGCCAGTTCACGTACACGGTCTCCATCACCAACCCGTCCATGAACGATTCCTTCTCCTACGACATGGCCGTCAACTGGATGAAGGCCAAGCCGGCTGACGGGAAGGCCTACGGGCTGCACGAGCGCTCGATCACCGTCGGTCCCGGTGACACCGAGACGTACACCGCCAAGTACACCGTCAACCAGTCCTCCATCGGACGGTTCTGGTTCACCTGCGAGATCACCCGGGCGCACAAGAGCCGTATGTGACCCGTAGGGGAGCGGTCGTCACCTGACCAGGGGCCGGCCGCTCCGTCCGCCGTCCTGGCCGTCGCCCCGTCCGCCGTCCTGGTTGCCGTGCCCCTCACCGTGCCCGTCGCCGTGCCGCTTGCGGGCGGCGAACAGCGCGGCCTGGCGGTCCGGGGGCAGACTGCCCAGCGCGATCAGCTGGGGAGCGTGCGCCAGGGCCTGCGCTCTGGCTGTCTCCTTGGCCGCCCACAGGGCACGTACGGTGCCCTGGACCGCCTCGGTCGGCTGGGCGGCGAGCACGGCCGCGCGGTGCCGCGCCACCTCGGCCGCGGCGCCGGGTGCGGCCAGCTCGGAGACCAGGCCGATCTGGTACGCCCGGAGTGCGCCCAGCCGCTCCGCCGTCCCCATCAGGGCCAGCCGGGCGGCCTCCCCGTAGGGCATCCGCTGCGCCATATAGAGGGACTCGTACGCGCTCACCATCCCGTAGGTGGTGTGCGGGTCGAAGAACGTGGCGTTCTCGGCGGCGACGAGGAACTCGGCCTCGCCCAGGAGATAGAACGCGCCGCCGCAGGCCATGCCCTCGACGGCGGCGATGACCGGCTTCCACAGGTCGTTGGCCTTCGGGCCGATGCGGAGCAGCGGGTCGTCGAGGGAGTAGGGCGAGGACGGCTGGGGGACGTCGACGGAGCGGTCGATGCCGGTGCAGAAGGCCCGCCCGCCGGCGCCGGTGAGCACCGCGGCCCGTACGGTGTCGTCGAAGCGGAACGCCCGCCAGGTGTCGGCGAGTTCGGCGGCGGTGGCGAGGTCGACGGCGTTGTGCCGCTCGGGCCGGTCGAGGGTGACCAGCGCGACCCCGTCCTCGATCTCGGTGCGGACCGTCATGGCCGCTCCAGGAGCCAGCGGGGTACGGTCACGCCTCCTGGCATGGCGTGGAAGACGGCCTTCACCGGGGCGCCGATGCGCAGCCGGGCCGGGTCGACGGAGTTGAGGGGGGCGTCGGCGGCGGTGACGAGGTTGCCGACGAGGCGGATGCGCGGGGCCTCGGCCAGCTCCACGACGATCGCGTTGTAGCCCGGCTGCTCGGCGTACGCGGGCAGCAGCGGCGGGTGCGGCAGCACATAGGACCAGATCCGGCCGCGGCCGCTCATCCGCTGCCAGCGGGCGGCGAAGGACTGGCAGTGCGGGCAGCACGGCCGGGGCGGGAAGCGCAGTTCGTCGCAGTCGGCGCAGGTCTGGACGCGCAGTTCGCCCCGGGCTGCGTACTCCCAGAAGGGCGCGCCGTCCTCGTCCGGGACAGGAAGCAGCAGGTCGGCGCCCATCTCGGGCCGGTTGTCAGTGGCGGATGCCACGATCGGTGTCATGGCATGGCGAACGGACTCGTGCACGGGCTCACGAGCGGACTCCCGGGTGTTCAAGACGTCTCAACTCCTCAGCAGCAGGGCCGAGGTGGGGACTCCCTCGCCCGCGGTGACCAGGCAGGTGGCGGCGTCGGGGACCTGCGCGGTGCTGGTGCCGCGCAGCTGTTTGACGCCTTCGGTGATCAGGTTGAAACCGTGTACGTACGCCTCGGAGAGACCGCCGCCGCCGGTGTTGAGCGGGAGCCGGCCGCCGATTTCCAGCGCGCCGCCCTCGGTGAAGGCCGCGCCCTCACCGCGCCCGCAGAAGCCGTAGCCCTCCAGCGAGAGGGGGATCAGGGGGGTGAACGCGTCATAGATCTGGGCCACATCGACGTCCTGCGGTCCGAGGTCGGCGCCTTTCCACAGGTGCCGGGCGGCCGTCCAGGCGGGGCCGGTGAGCGGGTCGTCGTTCCAGTAATTGACCATGCCGTGGTGCTGGGCGGGCAGGCCCTGGGCGGCGGAGTGGACGTAGACGGGCCGCTGCCGGCAGTCGCGGGCGCGCTCGGCTGCGACCACGACACAGGCCAGCGCGCCGTCGGTCTCCAGGCAGTTGTCGAAGAGGCAGAGCGGCTCGCTGATCCAGCGGGCGGTCATGTACATCTCGCGGGTCAGCGGGCGTTCGTACATGATCGCGACCGGGTTCTGGTTGGCCCGGTTGCGGCAGGCGAGCGCGACGTTGAAGAGGTGGTCGCGGGTGGCGCCGTATTCGTGCATATAGCGGCGGGCCAGCATGCCGATCTCGTCGGCGGGGCGCAGCAGTCCGAAGGGGCGGGTCCACTGTCCCGGGGTGGGCAGCTGGACCCGGGTGTTCTTCCAGGGGCGCGGTCCCGAGCCGCGTTTACGGGACCGCCAGGCGACACCGACGCTCGCCTGGCCGGTGGCGATGGCGGCGGCCAGGTGGGCCACCGTGGCGCAGGAACCCCCGCCGCCGTAGCCGACCTTGGAGAAGTGGGTGACGTCCCCGGCGCCGATGGCCTTGGCTATCTCGACCTCGTCGGTCTCCTCCATGGTGTAGGAGGCGAAGGCGTCCACCTCCGAGGGGGCGATCCCGGCGTCGTCCAGTGCCGCGACGATCGCCCGGCAGGCCAAGGTCTTCTCGGATTCCGGGAGTTGCCGGGCGAACGGGGTCTGTCCGATGCCGGCTATCGCCGTAGCGTCCTTGAGGGTCGCCCCCATCGCCACCTCCGTGGTCGGTCGCCAGTGCTGACAGCGGAGGAGGCTACCGCTAATCTGACGGACAGTCAGCTACTGGCGTACAGCTCTTCGGCGGGAGGCAGTGCGATGCGCGACGACGTGGAGGCGCGGGCGGACCTGGAGTACGGCGCCATCCCCCGCCTGGTGCGCGCGGCCGCCCGGCGGTACGGCTCCCGGGAGGCCGTGATCGAGGGCCGCACCCGGGTCTCGTACACCGAGCTGGGCGAGCGGGTGGAGCGGGCGGCGGCCGCCTGTATCGCCTCCGGGGTCGTGCCCGGCGACCGTGTGGCCGTATGGGCGCCCAACACCCTCGACTGGATCGTCTCCGCCCTCGGGGCCGTCACCGCCGGCGCCGTCCTCGTCCCCGTCAACACCCGCTTCAAGGGCACCGAGGCCGCCTACCTCCTGCGCCGCACCCGCGCCAAGCTCCTCTTCATCACCGGCACCTTCCTCGGCACGTCCTACCTCGCCGCACTCCGCCGCGCCGCCCGGGAAGGCACCGGCCACGGCCCGCTGCCCGGACTGCCGCGGCTGGAAAAGGTCGTGGTGCTCTCCGACGACGCCCCCGCCGACTTCGTCACCTGGCAGGAGTTCCTCGCCGGCGGCGCCGCGGTGCCACCGGAGACCGTGCACGACCGGGCCGACGCCGTGCGCTCCGACGCCCCCTCGGACATCATCTTCACCTCCGGCACCACCGGCCGTCCCAAGGGCGCCGTGATCACCCATGCGCAGACCCTGCGCGCCTACGACGTCTGGAGCGAACTGGCCGGCCTCCGGGAGGACGACCGCTACCTGATCATCAACCCGTTCTTCCACACCTTCGGCTACAAGGCCGGGATCATCGCCTGTCTGCTGCGCGGTGCGACGATGATCCCCCAGCCGGTCTTCAGCGTGGAGACCGCGCTCGCCAAGATCGCCGCCGAGCGGATCTCCGTCCTCCCCGGCCCGCCCACCCTCCATCAGCAGCTCCTGGACCACCCCGCCCGCGCCCGGCACGACCTCTCCGCACTGCGCCTGGTGGTCACCGGCGCCGCCGTGGTCCCCCTGGAACTGGTCGAGCGGCTGCGCAGCGAGCTGAAGATCTCCACCGTCCTGACCGCCTACGGCCTTTCGGAGAGCTCGGGCGTCGTCACGATGTGCCGCCGCGGCGATCCGCCCGAGGTGATCGCCGCGACCTCGGGTCGTGCCCTTCCCGGCACCGAGGTACGGGTCGTCGACGCCGCGGACCGCCCGCTGCCGCCCGGCGACCCCGGCGAGGTGCTGGTCCGCGGCTACCACGTGATGTCCGGCTACTTCGAGGACCCGGCCGGCACGGCCCGCGCGCTCACCCCCGACGGCTGGCTGCGCACCGGCGACGTGGGCGTGCTCGACGCGGACGGCAACCTCCGGATCACCGACCGCATCAAGGACATGTTCATCGTCGGCGGCTTCAACGCCTATCCCGCAGAGATAGAGCAACTCCTCGGCCGCCACCCGGACATCGCCGACGTCGCCGTCGTCGGCATACCCGACCCCCGCCTCGGCGAGGTGGGCAAGGCCTATGCGGTCCGCCGCCCCGGCTCCCTGCTCACCGCCGACGATCTGATCGCCTGGTCCCGCCGCGAGATGGCCAACTACAAGGTCCCGCGGGAGGTCACCTTCGTCACCGAACTCCCGCGCAACGCCAGCGGCAAGATCCTCAAGACCCGGCTGCGAAAGGGTGCCCAGGGGCCCGCCCCCGCGTGAGGATGCCGCCCGCCCCCGGCCTGTCCCCGCGCCTGTTCCCCTCACCGCCACACCCGCGTCCAGGGCACGCCGCACTTTCCGCACTCGCCGCACTCGGCGCCGTACGTCCAGCGCCGCACGCGGGAGGGCCGGGCACCGCCCCGTCGAGCCGTTCGGGCCCCCGACTACGACGTCGGAGGCGTCCAGTCCGGCCGGCGGCCGCTGAGCGCCACCACCTGGTCGAGGAGCGGTGCGTCCGCCGCCACCTCCACCGGCGGGCCGAACGGCCCGCGCTCCGGGCTCTCGGCGAACTGCATGAGCAGCGCATACGAGACCCCGAGACTCGCCGCGTCGGGCGCGTACTCCTGGCCGGTGGCGCGCGCCAGGTCCCAGCCGTGCAGTACCAGCTCATTGAGCGCGATCCGGCCCGCGATGGCCGCGGGAAGGGTCACCCCGCCCGCCTGGGTCTCGCCCTCCCAGGCCTCCGGGGCGAGCCAGGCCTCCGCCATGCCCTGCAGATTCCGGTCCAGCTCGGTGCGCCAGCCGGGCTCCACATCGGGCTCCGTCGCACCGGGGTCGACGCTCGTCATCGGCCCGAGGTCCTTGCGCGCCGCCTCCTGGAAGGCCGCGGCCAGGCCGACGAGGTGGCCCAGCAGATGGCGCACCGCGTACGCCTCGCAGGGGGTGGGGGCATCGAGCTGCTCCTCGGCGGTCCGGGCCGCGAGCTGCGACACCAGCCGCGCCTGCGCCGCGAAGTCGATCGTCTCGGTCATCGTCCGGGTCCTTCCGTCCTGCCGGGGGCGTCCTGCCGGGGCGGCCCCGGACGCATACCGCGCACACCTCCGGCGCCACTCCCAGTGAAGACTCCACCGGCCCCCGGAACTCATCGCCACACCGCCGTACGGCTCCGGCCACACCGCCGTACGGCTCCGGCCACACCGCCGTACGGCTCCGGCTACTCCGTATACCGCTCCCGCAGCACCGTCTTGAGCACCTTGTTCAGCGGCCCGCCGCGCGGCAGCGCGCCGACGGTCTCCAGCTGCTCCGGCAGTTTCTGGGTCATCAGCCCGGCCGCCCGCAGATGCGCGGTCAGCCCGGCCAGGGTGAGCGGCGGTGCGGCAGGATCGGTGGGTGTGACGACCGCGCACACCCGCTCGCCGCGCTCCCGGTCCGGCAGCCCGATCACCGCGGCCTCCGCCACCGCCGGATGGGTGTGGAGCAGATCCTCGATCTCCTGCGCGGAGATGTTCTCGCCCTTGCGGATGATGATGTCCTTGAGCCGCCCGGTCAGCACCAGATGCCCGTCGGGGCGCAGCCGCCCCAGGTCGCCGGTGCGGAAGGAGCCGTCGGCGGTGAACGCCTCCGCGGTCAGCGCCGGATCCGTGTACCCGCGGAAGAGCATCGGCCCCTTGAGCGTGACCTCGCCGGTCTCCCCGGTGCCGGCCGTGGACCCGTCCGGCCGGACGATCCGCACCTGCGCCCCCGCGACCGGTTTGCCGACCGTCCGCGACAGCTGCTCGTCGCTGTCGTACGGCGTCCCCATCGCGATCATCGGGCACTCGGTCATCCCGTAGCCGTGCACGATCGCACACCCCAGCTCCCGGCCGGCCGCCGTATACAGCTCCGGCGGCATCGGTGCCCCGCCGCCCGACAGCAGCCGCAGCGACGGAATCAGCCGCCCCGCGTGCGGCAGCCGCCGCCGGTAGCGGCGCGACTCGTCCAGGAACGCCTGGTAGAACGCGGTGCTGCCGCCGGCCATGGTGACCCCGCGCCGCCGGTAGACGGCGGCCGCGCGGCCCGGCTCGAAGGTGTCCAGGACGACCGCGGGAAACCCGCTGACCAGCATCGCGATGACATAGTCCGGACCGGCGATGTGCGCATACGGAAAGGCGATGGAGCCGGTGTCGTCCGCGGACATACCGAGCGCGGTGGCCAGCCCGACACCACCGGCGATGAGGCCGGCATCGGTGTGCTCCACCCCTTTGGGATCGGAGGTGGTGCCGGAGGTGTAGTAGATCCAGGTGGTGGCCCCGTCGCCGACCGGTGCCGCAGCGGGCAGCCCGGCCGGGTCCGCCGTGGGCAGCCCGTCCCCGACCGGGTCCGCCGTGGGCAGCCCGTCCCCGACCGGCAGCACCCGCACCCCGTCCCCGGCGAGCTTCCGGACCATCGAGGTGTGGTCGAACCCCCGCCACACGCCCGGTACGAGGACGAACTCCGCCGCCGACTCCGCCAGGATGAAGCCGACCTCACGCTCCCGGTGGAGCGGAATGACCGGTGTCTGTACGGCCCCCAGCCTGGCCAGCGCCAGCGACGCGACCACCGTCCCGATCCGCGTCGGCAACTGCCAGGCCACCCGCGTCCCGGCCCCGATCCCCAGCTCCCGGAACCCGGCCGCCACCCGCAGCGCCTCGTCCCGCACCCCGTCGAAGGTGACGCTCCGCCCGTGCCCGTCGAAGAACATCGGCATCCCGCACGAGGCCCGCGCACGGTACTCGACCAGTTCCCAGAGCGTCTGTATACGGGCGGGTTCGAACACGGCGCGCCTCCTGGCTGCGAGCGGAGCGGGGCGGGGAGTGCCGCGTGACTGTAGCACCAGAGCTGACGAAGCGTCAGCTCTGGTGTCAGGAAAGGGGCGCGGCCGCGACGGCGGCGCTCGGCGAGGGGTGTGCAGTGCCCGCGGAAGAGGGGGGTCCCCGCGGCAGCTTCATCGCACCGTATTCCACGAAAGATTGTGGGGCGTGCCGCGGTATGGCTGACCGTCACCCGCGGCCTCAAGAGGCAGAAGCGAATGGCAACGGGGACCGAGCGTCAGCCCGGCCCCCGTTTTCGTGCCACATCCCGGATCGAGTATCAGCGGCCGAGTCGTGCGATTTGGCGCGATAGCTCGGTGGTGCGATCAGGGCATGTGATTGTCCAGCGGCGATACCGGGGTGTGGCTGTTGAGCGGTATCACCGGTGCGTGGTTGTCCTGGATCGCCAGGGAGTGGGGCGGGGCGGGCATGTGGTTGTCGGCCGTGGCCGGCAGCGTGGCGCCGCCCAGCGCGACCAGCGCGATGGCGGTGACGATAAAGGCCTTCTTTGTGTGGGTCATTCCAACTCCTCAGGGGCCAGGGAAGGTTGCTGTTCCCGAAACAAGCTAGCGGCAATTGAGGGCAGATGTTCGATCATCAGGGAAATAGGATAAATGTCGCCAGTTTTGCCCCGCGAAGGCAAAACGCCGCAGGGACCGGCTTTCGACGGCATCCCCTCCACGCCATCGAAACCGGCCCCTGCGATCCCCCGAATACCCCCCCGTTGGCCTGCGAGCCCCCGTATACCCCCCGTTGGTTCGACGGGCCCTCACCCGGAGTCGTATGAACGGGTGTCAGCCCTTCTGAGAAGCGCCGCTCCCCGGGGTGGGCTGGTGATTGTCATCGGTCAGGGGCGCGGCGATCGGCTGGTGGTTGTCCATGGGCTTGAGGACATCCCGGTCGTCCGACTTCTTCACCTGGGTGGTGACACCGGCCCCAGTGATGGGCTGGTGGTTGTCCATGGGCTTGAGGACATCCCGGTCGTCCGACTTCTTCACCTGCGTGGTGACGCCGGCTCCGCTGATGGGCTGGTGGTTGTCCATGGGCCGGATGATGTCCCGGTCTCCTGGGACAGGGGCCTTGTTGTCGGCGGTCACTTGGATCAACTCCTGTGTGGGCGCTTACTGCTTGGTCACCCGGCCGGCGACTCCCCCGTGGGCCGCCGGACGGGCGTAGCATGGCCGCTCACCTTAACTGCGCGGCCTGGGCACCGAGCCGCTTGCCCCCCGAGGCGGCGGTTCGATGCTGATAAGAGTGGCCCGCCGCGATGAACGATCGATAAACGTCGGAGTCCACCGTTGGACGGACGCGCTTATGCGACCGCGGTAGGCGAGAGAAGTGCCTGGACAGCGATGCCGTCCGAGGATCCCAGACGCTCGAAAGTCGCCAGTGCCTCCTGCCAGCACACGCGCGCACGGCCGGTCTGCCCGAGTGCGTGCAGGGCGCGCCCCAGCGTGGTCAGTACCGTTGCGCGCCAGGAATCGCCGCCGATGCCCCGCAATGAGGTCAGCGCCTGTTCGGCATGGTTTGCGGCGGTGGCGGGACGGCGGGCGGCGAGCTCGACTTCGGCGAGCCGGAAGTTGGTCATGCCCTCCCAGAAGCGCTGCCGGCTGTCCCTGAAGATGGCCAGTGCGCCGGTCAGCTGCTCGGTCGCCTCCTCCAGCCGCATGGCCTGGGTGTAGGCGAGAGCGAGGGCGTACATGCCGTTGGCAAGACGGCGTTTGGCCCCCAGCTGGCGGTATATCGAGAGCCCCTCTTCCGCCAGATCGATGGCGCTGTCCACCCGCCCGGTGTCCAGATAGACGCGGGAAAGGTTGCACAGCGCGCTGGCCTCGGCCTGCCGGTTCTCGTCGTCGCGGAAAGCGGCCAGGGCCTGTCGGAGGTAGCCCTCCGCGTCGGCATGCCGGTGCTGCGCGTTGGCGATGATCCCACGGTCGTTGGGTGCGAACGACGATACGTAGGGGTCCTCGGAGGCAAGTCCGAGCAGCATGGCGGACTTGGCGTTCTCATCGGCCTCGTCCAGCCGTCCCGACAACGTGCGGACATAGGTGAGCGCAAGGTGGAAACGTGCTTCCGCGTGCTGGTCCCCGGCCTCCCGGGCGGCCGTCAGCAGCGCGGCATTGGCCTGCTCGTACTGCAGCGCGTCGGCACCGGATTCGGCCAGGTCCTTCGTGAGCTGCAACAGATCGGCGGCCCGTCGCAGGGTGTCCGGGCTGCTGGACTGCCGAGCGCAGGCGAGCAGGCACCCGGCTTCGTTGAACAGCCATTCCAATGCCGCCGCACGGTCGGCGAAAACGAGGCCGGGGTAGCTGGTGCTCTCCATGTGGTCGATCAACCGGTCACCCGGACGCTCGAGCGCGTACATACATGCTGCGGTTGCCAGATAGAAGTCCAGCAGCCGGGAGATCGCCGCATCCCGCTCGGACGGCGGGTGTTCATCGCGTTCGGCGCAGGAACGCGCGTAGAGGCGTACCAGGTCGTGGTAGCGGTAGCGTCCCGGTGCGGCGGACTCCAGGAGTGAGGTGTCCACGAGGGATTCGAGGAGTTCCTCGGTGTCCTCGGCGTCCATGTCGAGTACGGCGGCGGCCGCGGCGAGCGAGATGTCCGGGCCGTCCGCCAGCCCCAGAAGCCTGAAGGCACGGGCCTGTGCGGGCTCCAGCTGCTTGTAGCCCAGTTCGAAGGTGGCCTTGACGGCGAGGTCGCCGGCCCGCAGTTCGTCCAGACGCCGGCGCTCGTCGCCGAGCTTGCGCGCCAGGATGGAGACCGTCCATGTACGGCGGGCGGCCAGCCGGGAGGCGGCGATGCGGATGGCCAGCGGGAGGAAACCGCAGGCCCCGACGACGGCCATGGCGGCCTGCCGCTCCGAGGTGACGCGCTCCTCGCCGACGATGCGGGTGAAGAGCGCAAGTGCTTCCTCCGGGCTCATCACATCCAGATCGATGAGATGTGCACCGGCCAGGTCGATCATGCGGGCACGACTGGTGATCAGGGCGGCGCAGCCCTCCGTGCCGGGCAGCAGCGGCCGGACCTGGGAGGCGTCCCGGGCGTTGTCCAGGAGGGCGAGCACACGTCGGCCGGCCAGGAGGGAGCGGAAGAGGGCCGAACGCTCCTCCAGGCCATCGGGGATGGAGGCATCGGGTGTGCCCAGGGCGCGAAGGAAGGCGCCCAGGACGGCAACGGGTTCGGAGGGGGTGTGGCCGGCGCCTTGGAGGTCGACGTAGAGCTGCCCGTCGGGGAAGTGGTCGCGGGCCGCGTGCGCGACATGCACGGCGAGGGTGGTCTTTCCGACGCCGCCGATGCCGGTCAGGGCCGAGACGGCCATCACGCTGCCCTCGGCGGTGGCAAGTTGGTCGCCGAGTTCGGAGACGAAGGCGGCGCGGCCGGTGAAGTCGGCCACCGTGGCCGGGAGTTGCTGGGGGCGCACCACGGCGGGGCCTGCGGGGTCCGAGTCAAAGCTGACGGCGGGCGCGTCCAGATCCGGGTCCGCCTGCAGAATCCGCTGATGGAGGTCGGAGAGCGAGGCGCACGGGTCGACCCCCAGCTCGTCTGCGAGGAGCCGACGGGTATCGGCGTAGACCGCGAGCGCCTCGGCCTGCCGTCCGCTGCGGTACAGGGCGAGCATGAGCAGTTCGCGCAGTCGCTCGCGCAGCGGGTGGGCGGCGGTGAGTGCGGTCAGCTCGGACACCGCGTCGGCGTGGCAGCCGGCTTCCAGTATGAGTTCGAGGCGGGACTCCGTGAGGGACAGCCGCCACTCGTGGAGACGGGTGCGCTGGGTGTCGGCGTACGGGCCCGCTAGGCCGGCCAGCGGCTCGCCGTCCCACAACGCCAGTGCCTGGTCCAGTAGTTCACGGGCGTGGGTGCGGTCGCCGGACGCCTTGGCCTTCTCCGCCTCGGCGGCGTACTGCTCGGCGTGGTCGGCGTCGAGGTCCAGGGGACGGCCGTCCACCGGGCGGATCGCATAGCCGCCGGACTCGCTGACCAGGGTTGCGGCGTCGTCGCCCAGGGCTTTGCGGAGCCGGGAGGCGTAGGTGCGCAGCGCGGCGAGCGCGGCATGCGGCGGCTCGTCGCCCCAGAGGGCGTCGACGAGTTCGGCCGCGGTGGCGGTGCGTCCGCCGCGCAGCAGTAGTGCGGCGAGCAGCGCCCGCTGCTGCGGAGAGCCCGCTGCCAGCGGTGTTGCGCCGCGCCAAGCCCGTACGGGACCGAGCACGGTGAAGCGGAGCCGCTCCCGCCCCGGACCGTCGTCCATGGTGCCCCCCTGCCGTGTGTGGCATCGATTCGCGCTGTGCGCACTACCTCGCTGTGTGCAACGGCCAGTCTGCCTTGTCGTGGCTGCTTACGTCAGTAGGGGTCCGGACCGTGCACAAAGCCTCCTCGGGTGATCGGTGCCGGGGATGGAGTGGCGCGCACAGGGGGCGCGGAGGTGAATCTTCCGTGCGCCCCCTGGTCTCAGGACCCCGTTCCGCATAGCTGACGCATCGTCAGATCGGCGCTACCGTATCCGCCATGGAGACCTTCCCCAAGATCATCTCGGTGGACGACCACACGGTGGAGCCCCCCAACGTCTGGCGGGACCGGCTCCCGTCGAAGTACCGCGACGTCGGCCCGCGCATCGTCCGGGCGCCCGTGAAGGAGCTGACGTTCGTGGGCGGAAAGTTCGCCCCAAAGATGGGTGACGTGGGTGACGGCGGGCCCATAGCCGACTGGTGGGTCTATGAGGACCTGCATCGTCCGCTGACCCGTCTCGACACGGCCGTCGGTTACGCGCGCGACGACATCAAGCTCGAGGGCATCACCTACGAGCAGATGCGTCCGGGCTCCTTCAGCGTCCCCGACCGTCTGGCCGACATGGACGTCAACCACGTCCAGTCCGCCCTCTGTTTCCCCACCTTCCCCCGTTTTTGCGGCCAGACGTTCACCGAGGCCAAGGACCGTGAGCTGGGCCTGCTGGGGGTGCGCGCCTACAACGACTGGATGGTGGAGGAGTGGTGCGGCCCGCAGGCGCAGGGCCGGCTGATCCCGCTCACCCTCGTGCCCCTGTGGGACGCCGAGCTGGCCGCCGCGGAGGTACGGCGCAACGCGGCCCGCGGCGTCCGCGCCGTCTGCTTCAGCGAGATCCCGCCCCATCTGGGCCTGCCCAGCATCCACACCGACTACTGGGATCCCTTCCTGCGCGCCTGCGACGAGACCGGCACGGTCGTCGCCATGCATATCGGCTCGTCCAGCAAGATGCCCTCGACCTCCGCCGACGCCCCGGCCGCCGTCGGCTCGACGATCACCTTCGCCAACTGCTGCTTCTCGATGGTCGACTGGCTGATGAGCGGCAAGTTCGACCGCTTCCCGAACCTGAAGATCATGTACGCCGAGGGCCAGATTGGCTGGATCCCGTACGTCCTGGAGCGCGCTGACGTGGTCTGGGAGGAGAACCGCGGCTGGGGCGGCGTCGCCGACAAGGTCCTCCGCCCGCCGTCCGAACTCTTCACCGAGCATGTCTACGGCTGCTTCTTCGACGACGCCTTCGGCCTGAAGAACCTGGACGCGATAGGTGTGGGCAATGTGCTGTACGAGACGGACTATCCGCACTCGGACTCCACCTGGCCGAAGTCGAGGGAGGTCGGGGAGTCCCAGATGGGGCACCTGGAGGCGGATGTGGTGGAACGGATTGTGCGGGGGAATGCGATTGAGCTGCTGGGGTTGACGGGGGAGGGGCTTTGGGCGGGGGAGGGGGGCTGAGGCGGGGGACTCCGGCCGGGAGCTGAGGGGGAAGGGGTGCGCGCAGTCCTCAGTCCTCCACGCCGGCCCCTCCTTTGCCGAGTCGGGGATATGGCCGCCGCATGACTGAGTTTCTTCAGGTGTCCACCGCGACGGAGAACCGCGAGGCGGCTGTGAAGCTGGCGCAGTCGGTCGTCTCCGCGCGGCTCGCCGCAGGGGCGCAGATCGTCGGGCCGGTCGTCTCCGTGTTCTGGCATCAGGGCGAGTTCGGCACGGGCGAGGAGTGGCAGCTTCTCCTCAAGGTCCGTGCCGACCGATACGAGGAAATCGAGGCGCATCTGCTGGAGCGCCACCCGTGGCAGAGCCCGGAGGTGTCTGCTGTGCGGATCGTTGCCGGGTCCGACGCGTATCTGCGGTGGGTGGAGATGACAACGGCGCCGGTTTGATCTCAGGCTTGGGCCCGTTCCAGGACGTCGGCAACTGCCGGGAGGTCGCGGTGATTGCCGAGTCGTCGCAGGGTTGGTGCGAGGCGTTGGCGGGGGCGGACGGACGCCATCCGTCCGGATGGCCCGGTACGCGATCCGCCCCGGCCCGCCGCAGCAGCGGTTTCCACAAGGGATCAACAAGGAGGGCCCAGCCCCGTACTCTGGCAGTGACGAGCTGCACAGAGAGGGGCAAGGCTGTGTCTTCAGATGCCACGCCGGACCCGTTCGCCGAGCCGGTTGCCTTTGGTCAGCGCATGCAGATCCTGCGGACCCGTAGAGGGATGAGCCGCAACGTCCTGGCCGGGCTGCTGGGGAAGTCGCCGAGCTGGGTCAAGCAGATCGAGGGCGGGCGCCTGCAGATGCCCAAGCTGCCGACCGTCTTGCGTATTGCGGAGGCCCTCAGGGTCAGGGATCTCTCCGACCTCACGGGTGATCAGTCGATGGCGATCGCCATGTTCACCGGGCCTGGGCACGTCCGACTGCCCGCAGTGAGGGCGGCCCTCAACACGTTCCCCTTGACGACGCGACGGGAAGCTCCACCGCCGGCGCACCTTCGGGAGCGCCTTGTCCGCGCGTGGGGTGCCCGGCATTCCGCCCCGAACCATCGCGACGTCATCGGGGCTCTCCTGCCCGAGCTCATCCGGGACACGCAGTTGGCGGTAATGCAAGCCGATTCGGCGAGCGAGCGGCGAGCGGCGCAAAGACTGTTGTCCGAGGCGTACAGCCTGAGCCAGTTCTTTCTCGCGTACCAGCCGGATGCGTCCCTGCTGTGGCGGGTCGTGGAGCGCGGAATGATGTCCGCACAGGAATCCGAAGACCCTCACGCCATCGGTATCTCGGCGTGGCTGGCGACTCAGGCGCACCGTGACAGTGGGCACGCACATTTCGACGCTGCCGACGCGGTGAATCTGGAAACGCTCCGCTACCTGGAAGCGTTCCTGCCGGATGCGCCCGACGATGTGCTCGCCATTGCCGGAGCGCTGCAATTCGAGGCGGGATATACCGCAGCTCGTCGGGGGGACACCGGAACTGCCTGGCGATATTGGGATTCGGCGCGTGCCATGGCGGAGCGGCTGCCCGCTGACTACTACCACCCCGTGACCTCATTCTCCCGAGCTGTCATGGGAGCCCATGCCGTCACCGTCGCAGTCGAGTTGCACGCGGGGGCGGAGAGCGTGCGACAGGCGGCTGCCGCGGATTCCACGACGATTCCCTCCCGCCCCCGGCGTGCGCGACACCGGATCGAGGAAGCGCGCGGATATCAACTCGATGGTCAGGCGGAGGCCGCCTTGGCAGCCCTCGGCAAGGCCCACGAGGCGGCACCGGAAACCGTCCGGTACAACGGCTATGCGCGGCGCATCGTCCTCGAAGAGGCGGAGTCCAAGAACCCGGCCCAGCGGCGCCGGGCGAGCGAACTTGCCGTCAAGCTCGGCGTATTGGCGGCCTGAACGAGGGGGCACAAAGTGTGACCCCTCTCCCTCCTCAGGGCCCCTACGGTCAGTCGTCGTACGACTACCGAATGCCCCCGCGACCGCGGCAAAGGCGGCCCGGAGGCATGGCCAACCTGAGGAAAGCAGGTCGACATGCCGCGCTGTATCGCCCGTATCTTCGAGCCGCTCTTGCGGTTATTGCTGCCGTCGCTGGGCCGCCATCGGGCGGTCGGCGTCTACCCCGCCGCACCCCGCGCGGCCGCACCGGCGGGGTGTCTGACGCGCGTGCCGGTAAGGCCGGGTGAGGACACGGTCATGGTCCGCCCGTACGTCGTCGCGCACGAGCGGCGACAGCGGGCACAACGCCCAGGTTCCCGCCGTCGCACCCTCTGGTTGGCCGTGGACGGCGTGGTTCTCGGACCGCGCCCGGAGCACGGGGTCGAGGTGGCCGCGCCATGAACGAGCCACAGACAACGTTCCGGCTGCTGCCGTGGTCGACCCCGGAGGGCAAGCCGTGCTTCCTCGCGGGTGACGGCACGGGCTACGTATCCCGGGTCGCGGACGATATCGAGAGCCTGCAGCTCGGCATGGCGGATGAACTGCTCGGCCATGCCGACCACATGCTGAGCGACTCCAGGGCAACGGCGAGGGAGCTCCGCTACCTTGCCACCGGGTTGACCGCGGCGCTGCGGGACATGCGCCGGGTCGCGGAAAGCCGGGGTGCACGTCCGCCCGCGGCAGGTCGCGGCCCCGAGGGGCAAGGTGGCGGCGCGCCCGCGGGCGAGTAGACGCCGGGCCTATTCGGTGCCGCGCCGGTTCTGCCGTGCCGTCACTCGCAGGTAGGCCGGGACGGCGGGGTGGTCCCCACATAGCGGCGCCATTCGGCGTCGGTCAGATTGCGGTCGGCGATCCGGCATAGGCCCTCGATCCAGGAGCTCACCGAGAAGTCCCAGGAGAGGACCTCGCCGCCTTCGGTGGCTGTCCACAGGGTGCCTGCGCGGTCCATCACGAAGCCGGTGTGCTCCCCGATGCCGCCGAACCCGGACATCGTGTGGGGCGGGATGGGGATGTCGGGGCCGCCCAGCCGGTCCCCGGTGTCCGCGTCCCACCTGGTCAAGGCGCCGCTGTCGGCCAGGGTGAGGACCGTACGGCCGTCCGCGCTCGCGGTCACCCGGGCCCCGTTCGGTTCGTCGCTCTGCCAGCGGAACCGCTGTTCGTCCAGGTCCCAGCGGGCGAAGGTTCCTCTGCTGCCGTCGAGGAACAGTGCGTGTCCCCCGCCGGCCAGCGCGAGAGCATTCACCTTCTCGCCGTCCAGGCGAACCGACTGCATTTTCCGGCCGGAGCCGACGTCGTAGAGGTCGACGGCGCCCTTGGTGTTCTCCACCGCGGCCGTCCGGCCGTTGTCGCTCAATGAGGAGAGCAGCCCGCGCTGAGGGTCGCCGGTACCGGGTGGTACCGCGATCCGGGTGCGCTGCGCCGACGGGTCGGCGACATGGACGGCCCCGTCGTCCGTGGTGATGACCAGGGTGCCGTCCGCGCGCGGGGCGATCATGACGGGGTCCCGGTAGTCGTCCTGCCGTCCGGAGAAGGTCACCGTGTGCCGTTTCACCAAGCGGGTGTCCTGGATCTGCCATGACTGCACCTCGCCGCCCTGGCCGGCGTACAGGGTCCGGCCGTCGGGGCTGAAGGCAAGCGCGTCGTAGAGGAGGGCGTCCCCGCCCACGAGCAGGCCGCGGCGCTTCGGGCTCCAGACGTGCAGCCTGGTTTCCTTGCCGAAGGGGTCGTCCTGCATGAGGTTGCTCCAGGCGACCTGGCCGTCCGGCCCGGCGGCCAGCGCCGGGCTGTGGATCATGGTCTGGTCGTCCGAGAGGGGCAGGCCGTGCGGATGAGCCGTCCGGGAAGACTGCTGGAAGTTCCACAGCGCGACCGTCCTGCCGTGTGCGGATGCGAGCCTGTCGCCCGTGTCCGAGAACTGCAGCAGCGAGGGGCGGCCGACACCGGTGAGCTTGCGGAGCTGGCCGGACTGCCCTTTGGTCTGCGCGTCGGCCACCGTGATGCCGGATGCCGTGCCCACGGCCATCCGGCCGTTGTCGGACAGCGCCAGCAGCCTGGCTTCCTCGTTGGGGAGCGCGGGGAAGTCCGGGCAGGTGCCGGCGAGGGACTCATGGCCCTTGAGCTTCGGTAGTCCAGTGCTGATCAACTGCCCGAATTTGAGGTAGCCGAAGCAGCGGCCACCGTTGGAGACGGCCGCCACGTACTGGCCCGCGGGCACCGAGAGCTGATTGCTTTCCAGGACCGTGCGCAGCTCGGGCACCGTGTACAGGGCGCCGCCACCCACCCCGTCGCGCACCAGAAGGTGGGAATCGACGTTCTGGAAGACGGTCACCTTGCCGGAGTGCCCGCGGCGCTTCGAACGGACCTTCTTGCCGCTCTCCTCGTACAGTGCCACCGTGCCGTCGTCGTCCACGACGGCCAGTTGTCCCGCCAGGCCGAATCCCAGCGAGGAAACGCTTTTCGGCCGGGGAGCGAGCCGCCGCAGTGTCTTGCGCGTCAGGTCATAGACCCCCACATTGCCCTTGCCGTCCCCGGCGGCCAGCCGCTTCCCGTCCTGGCTGAAGCCCACTGCCGTGATACGGCCCGGCAGCGAGGTCCGGGCGCGCAGGGCGCGGCCGTCGGCGCGCCATACCGCCACCGCACCGCCCTCGTCCCCGACGGCGACCGCCTTGTCGTCCGTGCTGAAGGCGAGCGCGCTGATGTCCTTCGCGCTCGACACCATGCTCACCAGGTGAGGGCTGTCCGTGGAGAGCCGGTTCAGCGTGGCGATGGCCTCGGGCGACTCCTGCATGCGGTACGCCTCGATCGCCAGCAGCGACGCCAGCCGCAGATTTCCGTCCTTGAGGTTCAGGGCGGTCGCGGCCAGCTGCCGGGAGGTCGCCAGCCGGGCCTGCCGCTGGGCCTCGTCCCGCTGCTGGACGGCGTTCACCCATCCCAGGCCCGCCGTAACGGCGAGAGCGGTGATGACGGCGAGCGCACCGCGTACGAGCCGCTTCGTCCTGCGCTGCCGGGTGACGTCCGCACCGATCAGATCCTCTTTGGGGCGCCCGTGCAGCGGGGCCGCCAGGTCGGCCACGCATTGCTGGAAGCGCGAGTCCCGCAGCGAGCCGGGATCCTCTTCCGACATCCAGCGCAGATCGACCCACCGCGGCTCGTCGCTGAACATCCCCGCCATGGTGCGTGGCAGGCAGGTGGTGTGCTCCCAGTCGAAGTCCCCCGCCCCGTGGTCCCACTTCAGCTCGCCACCGGTGACGACAATCAGCATCCGCCGCGCCCCGAGGCCGGCGCGCCACCAGTTGATCTCCTTCTGCACCCAGTCCGAGCCGGCGGACCTCGGGCAGGCGAGCAGGAGGAAGGCGCCGGAATCCGCGAGATGACGCTCGATTTCGGGCCACAGCCCAGGGTTCGCCGACAGCGAGGCATTGTCGAGGAAGATGCGCAGCGCGCGTAACTGCCGCCAGCTGCTGCGCGCGAAATTCTGCAGCCCTCGCCGAAGATGATCGGCCTTGGCGCTGTCGGCCGCATGGCTGTAGGAAAGGAAGGCATCATATCGGTGGGTGTGCTGCGAGACGTTCTGACCAGCCATTCCGGTTCCCCCGTCGTCAGGTCGGGTGCGGGCCACCGCGCGTCCCCGTCGCCGCATCATCCACATCGCCGGGGAGGGTGGCAACGGCGCCTTGCAGCCGTGAAGTTGGTGTCACCGCACCCGTCTCGTCCTCGTCCCGGTCCCCTTCCCTGAATGCCAGGATGGCCCCGTCGATCGGCTCTACACTTCTTTCGTATTTCGGACTCATGTTGCGGGATGCGAGGGGGCGGGCTGCGGTGAGCGAGGGGCAGATACTCGGCGAAGCGGATTTTCCGGCGGTGTTCCGGTCGGCGGACGCCGCTTCTCTTTCGGGGCAGCGCCGCCATATGTGGGGCACAAATGGCGTCTGGTGCTGGCGATCCTGGCCGCCGTCTGCGCGGTGTCGGGCAAGGACGCCGCGGTGGCGGTGGTGCTCCTGGCCTTCTTGGCGACCGTCTACTTAGAGGTGTGGATGCTCGCGGAGCGGCCGGAGCGCGCTTGGTACGACGGACGTGCCCTGGCGGAGTCGGCGAAGACGCTGTCCTGGCGGTACGCGGTGGCGGGCGAGCCGTTCCCGGCCGCGCTGCCCGCGGACACCGCGGAACGCAGGTTCCACGAGCGGCTGGAGGTCCTGCTCAGGGAGGCGCCGGCCGATAGCATCGTCCCGGTCGGCTCGATGGCCGCCACCCCGGCCATGGGCGAGTTGCGCCGCAGCCCGTTCGCGGTCCGTAAGCAGGCGTACCTCACCGGGCGCATCGCGGACCAGCAGCAGTGGTACGGGACCAAGGCGGCCATGAACGTTGCGCTGGCCCGTCGCTGGCGGATCGGCCTCATCGTGGTGGAAGGGCTGGGTGTGCTCGCCGCCGTGCTGCGCCTGCTGGAGGTCATCGACTTCGATCTGCCCGGTGTGCTGGCGGCGGTGCTGGGTGCCGGAGCCGCCTGGTTCGCGGTGCGGCAGTACGAGTCGCTCGGCCGCGCCTACACCTTCGCGGCGACCGAGCTGAGCATCGTGCACCAGCGGCTGTCCGCGACCCATGAGGAGTCGGACTGGACGCAGGAGGTGGCCGACGCCGAGGAGGCGATCAGCCGCGAACACACGATGTGGCGGGCCTCCCGGGGCGCCGCGTAGCCGATTGCGCCCCGACGCCGCCCTTGTCTGATGAGGCGCCAGGCGCCACGATGTCTCGCGCCGATACATATGACGGTTCGTCAGATGGCGGGAGGGTGCCGGTGGACGGCGTGCGTGATGGGGTGTGGCGGCCGGAGGGCGGGCGGCTGGTGTGCGGGATGCAGTTGCCGGTGCAGTCGCAGAGCACGCTCTTTGCGGAGAGCTGGGAGGCGGCTGCCGGGCCCGTTGATCTGGTCGAGATCGCGCGGGTGGCGGACCGGTGCGGGTTCGCGTACGTGGCCTGTTGTGAGCACCTGGCGATTCCGCGCCGGCTGGCGGAGGCGATGAGCACCGTCTGGTACGACCCGGTGGCGACGCTCGCGCATCTGGCGGCGGTCACGGAACGGGTCCGGCTGCTCAGCCATGTCGCGGTGGTCGGGCTCCGGCATCCGCTGATCACGGCCAAGCAGTACGCGACGCTGGACCGGCTCTCCGGCGGGCGGCTGATCCTCGGGGTGGGTGCCGGGCACGTACCGGAGGAGTTCGAGGCGCTCGGGGTGGACTTCGGGCGGCGTGGGGCGGTGCTGGACGAGACCGTCGAGGCACTGAAGGCGGCGCTGGGGCCGGACGAGTTCCCGAAGTTCGCGGGGAAGTGGTTCGCGTTCGAGGGGCTGGGCCAGGCGCCGCGGCCCGTGCAGACGCCGCGGCCGCCGATCTGGGTGGGCGGCTCCTCGCCCGCCGCCGTACGGCGGGCCGCGGAGCGTGGCGACGGCTGGCTCCCGCAGGGGGACCGGCGCGAACAGCTGCCCGGACAGATCGCAAGGCTGCGGCGGCTGAGGGAGGCGGCCGGAATCGAGGAGCCGGTTGTGATCGGCACCATCGCCGAGCCGCTGTACGTCGGCGAGCCGGGGTGGGCGGTCGGCCGGCGGACGCTGTCCGGGGCGCCGGAGCGGATCGCCGACTCGCTGCGGGAGTACCGCGCGATGGGCGTACAGCAGATTCAGGTGCGGTTCCGCAGCCGGAGCCGCGAGGAACTGACGGATCAGATGGTGGCGTTCGGGGCGGAGGTCGCGCCGTTGCTCAACGACTGACGGCGCACGCTCCAGCGGTCACGTTCTCACCAGTGGAGGAGTGGCAGGCATGGGCAAGCTCGACGGGCGGGTTGTCATCGTCACCGGTGCGGCGCGGGGGCAGGGGGAGCAGGAGGCGCGGCTGTTCGTCGCGGAGGGCGCGCGGGTGGTGCTCGGGGATGTGCTGGACGGGCAGGGTGAGGCGCTCGCCAAGGAGCTGGGGGAGGGTGCCGCGCGGTACGTCCATCTGGATGTGACGCAGGAGGCGGACTGGCAGGCCGCGGCCGTCGCCGCCAAGGACGCCTTCGGGAAGATCGACGGCCTGGTCAACAACGCGGGGATCCTGCGCTTCAACGAGCTGGTGTCGACGCCGCTGGAGGAGTTCCAGCAGGTGGTGCAGGTCAATCAGGTCGGCTGCTTCCTGGGGATCCGTACGGTGGCGCCCGAGATCGAGGCGGCCGGTGGCGGCACGATCGTCAACACCGCCTCCTACACGGCGCTGACGGGGATGGCCTTCGTCGGTGCGTATGCCGCGACCAAGCATGCGGTCCTCGGGCTGACCCGGGTCGCCGCGGTGGAGCTGGCGGCCAGGAAGATCCGGGTCAATGCGGTGTGCCCGGGGGCGGTGGACACCCCGATGACCAACCCGGCCGCGCTCGACCCGGGCATCGATCCGGCGGAGTCGAAGCGGGCCGTGGACGAGCTCTACCAGAAGCTGGTGCCGCTGGGGCGGATCGGGCAGCCGGAGGAGGTCGCCAAGCTGGCGCTCTTCCTGTCGTGCGAGGACTCGTCGTACATCACGGGGCAGCCGTTCGTCGTCGACGGTGGGTGGCTGGCGGGGGTCAGCATCATCTGACAGCTCGTCATGTCCTGCGGTGGCGGCTATTGACGCTCTCCGTGTGCGGTGGAACAGTCGGCACACATCGAATCTGACGGTGCGTCAGATATGGCACAGGGACGGTGAACCTCCTTGGAATTCGGGCTCTTTGTACAGGGATATGTGGGCAAGCGGGCCGAGACCGACCCGCTCGCGGAGCACAAGGCGCTGATGGAGGAGACCGAGTACGTCATCCAGGCGGACAAGTCCGGCTTCAAGTACGCCTGGGCGTCCGAGCACCACTTCCTGGAGGAGTACTCGCACCTCTCCGCCAATGACGTCTTCCTCGGCTATCTGGCCCATGCGACCGAGCGGATCCATCTGGGATCCGGGATCTTCAACCCGCTCGCCCAGGTCAACCACCCGGTGAAGGTCGCCGAGAAGGTCGCCATGCTCGACCATCTCAGCGAGGGGCGCTTCGAATTCGGCAGCGGGCGGGGCGCCGGCAGCCACGAGATCCTGGGGTTCCTGCCGGGCATCACCGATATGAACCACACCAAGGAGATCTGGGAAGAGACCATCGCCGAGTTCCCGAAGATGTGGCTCCAGGAGGAGTACGCCGGGTTCCAGGGCAAACACTGGCAGCTGCCGCCGCGCAAGATCTTCCCCAAGCCGTACGGGGCCTCGCACCCGGCGATGTGGTACGCGGCCGGCTCGCCGACCTCGTACGCCATGGCGGCGAAGAAGGGCCTGGGGGTCCTCGGCTTCAGCGTGCAGAAGGTCTCCGACATGGAGTGGGTGCTGGAGCAGTACAAGACGGCGATCCGGGATGCCGAGCCGATCGGTGACTTCGTCAACGACAACGTGATGGTGACCTCGACGGCGATCTGTGCCGAGACGCACGACAAGGCCGTGGAGATCGCGGTCAACGGCGGACTCAACTACCTTCAGTCGCTGGTCTTCCGCTACCACGACACCTTCCCCCGGCCCGAGGGCATCCCCGAGTGGCCCGAGCTGCTGCCCGACTACACCACCGAGATCATCGAGCTGCTGATCGCCGAGGAGCTGATGATCTGCGGTGACCCGGACGAGGTGCTCGGGCAGTGCAAGCGCTGGGAGCAGGCCGGCGCCGACCAGCTGAGCTTCGGGCTGCCGATCGGGATCTCGTACGAGGACACGATGAACACGGTCAAGCTCATCGGCGAGCACGTGATCCCGAAGATCGACACGGATCCGGTGCACCGCACGACCCGGTTCCGGCCGGCCGCGGGCAGCTGAATTCCGCCGAGGGGAAGGGGCGCACACCGTGCTCGACCATCTGATCAAGGGCGCGACCGTTGTGGACGGGACGGGCACGCCCTCGTACACCGCCGATGTCGGCATCCGTGACGGCCGTATCGCCGTCGTCGCGCCGCCCGGCACCGTCACCGAGGAGGCGAGGAGCAGTGAGGACGCCACCGGGCTCGTCCTCGCCCCCGGCTTCGTCGACCCGCACACCCACTACGACGCGCAGCTCTTCTGGGACCCGTACGCGACGCCCTCGCTCAACCACGGGGTGACGACCGTGGCGGGCGGCAACTGCGGTTTCACGCTCGCCCCGCTGAACCCGGAGCGGCCCGCCGACGCCGACTACACCCGCCGGATGATGTCCAAGGTCGAGGGCATGTCCCTGGTGGCGCTCGAAGAGGGCGCGCCCTGGTCGTGGAGCTCGTTCGGCGAATACCTGGACGCCCTGGAGGGGCGGATCGCCGTCAACGCGGGCTTCATGGTGGGACATTGCGCACTGCGCCGCTATGTCATGGGGGAGGACGCCGTCGGCGGGCAGCCGACGCCCGCCCAGCTGGAGCGGATGCTCGCGCTCTTCCACGAGGCGATGGCGGCCGGCGCGTGGGGCTTCTCCACCACCCAGTCCGCCACCCACTCCGACGGGGACGGGCAGCCGGTCGCCTCCCGGCACGCCGCGCCGGCCGAGCTGCTCGCGCTGTCGCGGGCCGTCGGTGAGCACGAGGGCACCCAGATCGAGGCGATCGTGGCCGGCTGCCTCGACCAGTTCAGCGATGCCGAGATCGAGCTGCTCACCGGGATGAGCGCGGCGGCCGGGCGCCCCCTGAACTGGAATGTGCTGACCATCGACGCGGCCGTGCCCGAGCGGGTGCCGCGGCAGCTGGTCGCGAGCGCACGGGCCCGGGAGGCGGGCGGCCGGATCGTGGCCCTGACGATGCCGATCCTCACCCCCATGAACATGTCCCTGGGGACCTTCTGCGCCCTGAACCTGATCCCCGGATGGGGCGACATCCTGGGCCTGCCGGTCCCCGAACGGATCGAGAAGCTCCGCGACCCCGGGGTCCGGGCCGAGATGCTGCGGCGCGCGGACAGCAAGGAGGCGGGCGTCTTCCGGCGGCTCACCCACTTCGGCCGGTATGTCATCGGGGACACCTACTCCCCGGCGAACGAGGGCCTGACCGGGCGCGTCGTACAGGACATCGCGGCCGAGCGCGGCCAGGAGCCCTTCGCGTGCCTGGTGGAGATCTGCGCCAACGACCAGCTGCGGACGGTCCTGTGGCCGATGCCCACCGACAACGACCCGGACTCCTGGGCCCTGCGCGCCGAGACCTGGCGGCACGAGGACGTGCTGCTCGGCGGATCGGACGCGGGCGCGCATCTGGACCGGATGTGCGGCGCCCCGTACACGACGCGCTTCCTCGGTGACTGTCTGCGCGGCCGCAAGCTGATGGGTCTCGAACAGGCCGTGAAGATGCTCACCGACGACCCCGCACAGCTCTTCGGCCTGCGGGAGCGGGGACGTATCGAGGAGGGCCGGCACGCCGATCTCGTCCTCTTCGACCCGGAGCGGATCGACGCGGGCAAGGCCACGCTCGTGCACGATCTGCCCGGCGACAGCCCGCGCCTGGATTCCAAGGCGATCGGCATCAACGCGGTGTGGGTCAACGGTGTCGAGACGATCCGCGAGGACGTGGTGACCGGCGCGGTCCCGGGGACGGTGCTGCGGTCGGGGCGGGACACGAGGACGGTGAGCACGAAGTGACGGGTGTGGGGTTGGGGACGCGGGGGACGGGCGAGGCGACGGTTGTCGTGGGGTGGGGTGCGGGCGAGGTAGCGGTCGTGGGCGAGCGGCAGCCTGTGGTGCGGGGCGTGGCGCGGAGCCTGGGTGGCTTGCGGTGCGGCGCGCCGGGCACGGTGGCGGTGAGCGCCAAGTGACGTCCCCGCAACGGCTGTTCGTCGACGGGGCGTGGGTCGAGCCCGACGGCGGCCACTACGAGGTCATCGACCCGGCGACGGAGACGGTCGTCGGGCTCGCGCCCGAGGCGAGCCGGGAGCAGGTGTACGAGGCGGCGTCCGCGGCGGGCGAGGCCTTCCACACCTGGTCCCGTACGGCGCCGCAGCGGCGTGCCGAGATCCTCGACCGGGCCGCCGAGGTGCTGCAACGCGACTTCGCGGCGCACGCCGAGCTGGCGCAGGCGGAGAGCGGTGCGACGACCGGCACGGCGCGCGGCATGCAGGTGGCGGTGGCGGTGGCGCGCTTCCGGCGGTATGCGAAGGGGGCGCTGGAGCCCGTGGAGCAGGGGCTTCCGCCGCAGATCAACGAGGCCGGGCCGATGGGGAAGGCGGGTGTGCTCGGTGCCCTGGCGGTACGGCAGCCGGTCGGCGTCGTCACCTGCATCACCTCCTACAACAACCCGTGGGCCAACCCGGCGGGCAAGGTCGCCCCGGCCCTGGCGATGGGCAACACCGTCGTGGTGAAGCCCGCCCCACAGGACCCGCTCTCGGTGTACCGGATGGCGGCGGCGCTCGCGGAGGCGGGGGCGCCGCCGGGGGTCGTGAACGTCGTCAGCGGCGCCTCCCCGGCGGTCGGCGAGGCGGCCGTGGACGCGCCGGATGTGGACATGGTGAGCTTCACGGGCTCGACGGCCGTCGGGCAGCGCATCGCCGAGGTGTGCGGTCGCGGTATGAAACGCCAGCTCATGGAACTGGGCGGCAAGGGTGCCGCGGTGGTCTTCGACGATGCGGACCTGGACTCGGCGGTGACCGGCATCGGCACGACGTACTCCTTCTACAGCGGGCAGATCTGCACCGCGCCGACGCGCGTGATCGCGCAGCGCGGGGTGTACGACGCGCTGGTGGAGCGGCTGACGCGGTACCTCGGGCGGCTGACGGTCGGCGATCCCCGTGCGCCGGGGACGGTGGTCGGGCCGGTGATCTCGGCGGCGCACCGCGACCGGATCGAGTCGTATGTGGAGCTGGGCAGGAAGGAAGGCGCCCGGGTCGTGGCGGGCGGCGAACGGCCGTCCGCGCCGGAGCGAGGCTTCTATGTCGCACCGACGCTGCTGGCCGACTGCACCCGGGACATGCGGGTCGTACGGGAGGAGATCTTCGGCCCGGTGGTCGTCGTCCTGCCCTTCGACGAGGAGGACGAGGCGGTGGCCCTCGCCAACGACAGCGACTACGGGCTCATCGACTACGTGTGGTCCGGCGATGTAGCCCGCGCCTTCCGGGTGGCGCGGCAGCTGCGCGCCGGCGGGGTCGGCGTGAACACCCTCGGACGGAACATGGAAGCGCCGTTCGGCGGCTTCAAGAAGAGCGGGGTGGGGCGCGACGTAGGCTCGTACGCGCTGCATGCGTACAGCGAGCTGCAGGCGATCGTGTGGCCGGGGTGAGCCGGTCAGCACCACCCGGCCCCACTCTGGCCAACCCAACTCGCGGCGGAGGCACGCCTGGCGCTGCTCGCCGCCCGCCGTCCGCCGCGCCCGGTCGGTCTCAGCCGGTCGGGCTCAGCCCCAGCGGCCGAGGAAGACCGGGTTGGTCATGGCCGCCATGGGGCCCGGCATGCCCGGTGTCGTCGAGGGGTGGCGGACTTCCGCGCGTATGTAGGCGGCGTAATCCGGGGTGGTCCGCCAGCTGACGGTGCCGTCGCCCGAGGGCGGCAGCGGGGTGGAGTACAGCCGCCCCTGGTCGGTGAGGAAGGAGACCGTGCAGCCGGGGGCGCCGGAGACCGTCAGCCGCGCGGTGACCTTCGTCGTACGGGAGACCGCCAGCCGCTCGGCGATTCCGGCGTGTTCGCCCCGCTCACCGGTGACGGAGAAGGACAGACCGACCTTCGACGACTCGGCGATCCAGACCCGGCCGGCCCGGATGCCGTCCTGCAGGGCCCGGCGCGAGAGATCGTCGGCGAGCACCACGGTCTGCGGCAGGCCGACGACATCGGGGTCGCGATGGGCGTCGCTGTGGCCGACGGCCGGCAGCCAGTCCGCCCGGCCCTGGGCGTGGGCGACCAGGGTGTTGTCCCACTCGGCGAGGGTGATCTCGTCATCGGGGGTGTACGGGCCGTTCCAGACCTCCACCGCATCGGCTTCGTTCAGCCCGAACTTCCAGTTGCAGCCGATACAGGTGGCGTGCGGATGGGCCGGGATGACCAAGCCTCCGGCCCGGCGGATGGCGCGCGCGAACTTCCCGAAGGCGTTGTCGCGGGCCCGGTAGCGCCAGTCGATGAAGACGCCGGGGTCGGTGCCCATGGCCACCACGTGCCCATTACGGGTGGTGACCTCCTCGCCGGTAAGAATCAGCAGGTCATCGCCCCACAGGCCGTCCCAGGCACCGTGCGCGGAGGTGGTGTTGTGCTCGGAGGTGTTGATGAAGTCCAGTCCGGCGGCGCGGGCCAGCGCGGCGATCTCGGCGGGGGTGCGCTTGCCGTCGGAGTGGACGGAGTGCAGATGGTTGTCGCCGCGGTACCAGGCACGGCCCCGGCCCCGGGCGCGCTCGGGCGGATGGACGGGCGCCGGGGTGTGGCCCCGGGGGCCGTACTTCAGGGTGATCGTGACGTCGTAGGACAGCCCTTGCGGGGCGACGGTGTACGGGCCGAGGGCGATATGCCAGGTGCCGGCGTTGACGGGGCCCGGGAGGTAGCCGGGGGTGGCCTCGTCGGCGCGCAGGAAGAACTCCGTCCGTGCGCCGCCCGACCAGCCGCGGAAGCCGGCGCCGCCGAGGTCCGTGCCCCGTTCGTCGAAGATGCCGATGTCGCAGGCGTTACCGGCCGTGCCCTCGGGGACGGTGGGTCTGTCGTAGCGGTAGGCCACCGCGATCTCACGCGCCCCGCGCGGCACTTCGACCGGCAGATACACGAAGTCGGGTGAGCCCGTGGGCAGATGGCCGGTGACCCGCCGGGTCTGCTCCCCCGCCCTGCCTCCGGGCCGGGCACCCGCGGGCGCTGCGTCGGCGAAGCTCACACGTCCGAGCGTAAGCGCGCCCGTCGCGCCCGCAACCGCCGAAAGTCTCAGAACATCGCGTCGTTCCATCCCCGCCCCCACGTCGTGTCGTGTCCGATACGTGCCGCCTCGCGGCAGGCTCGTCGCGCCGTGTGAAAACTGTTGTACGCGGGTGCGACACCGAGGGAAAGGGCTGTGGATAACTGTCGGGCGGTGAGGCACCATGCGGTCACGCACACGCCCGACGCGGAGGTGTCCCAGCATGCGGATCGCGACCACGATCTTCCTGACCGACGAGACGATCCGGCCGGACCGGCTGGGCCGCGAGCTGGAACAGCGCGGATTCGCCGGTCTCTATCTCCCCGAGCACACCCATATCCCGGCCAGCCGGGACACCCCGGCTCCCATGGGCGAGCCGCTGCCCCGCGAATACGGCCGCACCCTTGATGCGTTCATCGCGCTCGGCCAGGCCGCCGCGGTCACCGAGCGGCTCGCCCTCGGCACCGGCATCACCCTCGTCTCGCAGCACGACCCGGTCGACCTCGCCAAGCAGGTCGCGACCCTCGACTTCCTCTCCGGGGGCCGCTTCACCCTCGGCATCGGCTACGGCTGGAACGTCGAAGAGGCCGCGGACCACGGGGTGGAGTGGTCGACCCGGCGCGAGCTGACCCGCGACCGGGTGGCGCTGATGCGCGCCCTGTGGGCCGCGGAACCGACCGCGTACAAGGGCACGTTCGGGTCCGTACGGGCGTCCTTCGCGCACCCCAAGCCCGCCCACGGCGCGCCGCGCATCCTCCTCGGCGGCGCGGCCGGACCCAAGCTCTTCGGGCAGATCGCCGAGTACGCGGACGGGTGGCTGCCGATCGGCGGGCGGGGGCTGACCGAGACCGTTCCGGTGCTGCGGCAGGCCTGGTCGGACGCCGGGCGCACGGGTGAGCCGGTGGTGGTGCCGTACGCGGTCCACCCCTCGCCCGGCAAGCTGGCGCACTACCGCGAACTGGGGCTGCAGGAAGTGGTGCTGCAGTTGCCACCGGCCGGGGAGGCGGAGGTACTGCGGACGCTGGACGACTTCGCGCAGTACTTGTGACACAGGGCAGCGCACCGTGCCGGATGGGTGACGGCGGGCGGGTGCGTCCGGAGGCAGCCCCTTGCGAGGCCTGACGGACCGGGGAGGGCGACCGCGCCGGGGGCGCCCTAGGACCAGCGGTGTACGGCCCTCCCGTCCGGGCCGGTACCGGAGACCGATTCGCATCCGCCCCCTCCGGTCGTAGCGTCGGAGGTGAGGACCCGTTGAGCCACCCGCAGTCAACGGTCCAAGGAGATCGGTCCACGGTCCGGAAGACCGGCGGTTCGACGGTCCCGCAGATCAGGGGACCACGTCGGTCACGGGACCATGTCGGTCACGGGACCAGAGAGATCAAGGAGCCCCCATGCCTCGCCTCGACCACACGATCGTGCACAGCACCGACCGTTTTGCCTCCGCCCGTTTCCTGGCCGATCTGCTCGGCGTGCCCGAGCCCAAGGCGTTCGGCCCCTTCGCCGCCCTCAAGCTGGACAACGGGGTGGCCCTCGACTACGCCGAGCATGTCGCAGGCGGCGAATTCGTCCCGACGCACTATGCGTTCCTGGTGACCGAGGAGGAGTTCGACGGGATCTTCGGCCGTATACAGGAGCGCGGGCTGTCCTACTGGGCCGACCCCATGCACTCCAAGCCTCAGGAGATCAACACCCGGGACGGCGGCCGCGGTGTCTACATCCTCGACCCCGATGGCCACAACATGGAGTTCCTGACCCGGACGTACTCGGACGAGCTGCTGGCGAGTATGTAGGCGTGCGGTGCGCCGCCGCCGGGAAGTGCCCCCTCCGTACCCGGACGGAACCTCCGTCCGCAGTGATCAGAGGCACATCAACGGCCCTTTCTCCGGCGGCGGGGCTGTCGGTGGGCGCTCGTATGCTCGGAGGATGACTTCCAGCGCGCAGGTACCTGACCAGGCATCCGACCAAGGGACCGACCGCGAGACGCACGCCGGGCCCGCCGCCGGCCGCCCCACGGCGAACGCGATGCGCCGCGCGCTCAAGCGGGCCCGCGACGGTGTCGCGCTGGACGCCGGCGAGGCCGCGGTGCTGCTGCAGGCACGCGGCGAGGACCTCAGAGACCTGTGCGCCTCCGCGGCCCGGGTGCGGGACGCCGGCCTGGAGGCCGCGGGCCGCCCCGGCGTGATCACGTACTCCAAGGGCGTCTTCATCCCCCTGACGCGCCTGTGCCGGGACAAGTGCCACTACTGCACCTTCGTCACCGTCCCCGGCAAGCTGCGCCGGGACGGCCACGGGATGTTCATGTCGCCCGACGAGGTGCTGGACATCGCGCGCCGCGGCGCCGAAATGGGCTGCAAGGAAGCCCTGTTCACCCTGGGGGACAAACCGGAGGACCGCTGGCCCGAGGCCCGCGAGTGGCTGGAGGCGCACGGCTACGACGACACGCTCTCCTACGTCCGTGCCATGGCCATCCGCGTCCTGGAGGAGACCGGCCTGCTGCCACACCTCAACCCCGGGGTGCTGTCCTGGACGGACTTCCAGCGGCTCAAGCCCGTCGCCCCGTCCCTGGGGATGATGCTGGAGACGACCGCCGAGCGGCTCTGGAGCGAGCCCGGTGGGCCGCACCACGGATCGCCCGACAAGGAACCGGCCGTCCGGCTGCGTGTCCTGGAGGACGCCGGCCGCTCCAACGTCCCCTTCACCACCGGGCTGCTCATCGGCATCGGCGAGACGTACGAGGAGCGCGCCGAGTCCCTCTTCGCGCTGCGCCGCATCCAGCGCGCCTACCACGGCATCCAGGAACTGATCATGCAGAACTTCCGCGCCAAGCCGGACACGGCGATGCGCGGAATGCCGGACGCCGAACTGGAGGAGCTGGCCGCGACGATCGCGGTGGCCCGGCACATCATGGGCCCCTCGACCCGTATCCAGGCACCGCCCAACCTGGTCGACGGCGAATACCAGCTGCTCATCGACGCCGGGATCGACGACTGGGGCGGCGTCTCCCCGCTGACCCGCGACCATGTGAACCCCGAGCGCCCCTGGCCGCAGATCGACGAGCTGACCGGGCGCTGCGCCGCGGCCGGCTTCGAGCTGCGCGAACGGCTCCCCATCTACCCGGAGTTCCTCCAGCGCGGTGAGCCCTGGCTCGACCCCCGCCTGCTGCCGCATGTCCGCGCCCTCGCCGACCCGGAGACGGGCCTGGCCGTCGAGGACGCCCCGGTGGTGGGCCGCCCCTGGCAGGAGCCCGACGAGGGCTTCACGATGAGCTCCTCGGGCCGTACGGACCTGCACCACACCATCGACACCGAAGGACGCACCGCCGACCGCCGCGACGACTTCGACGAGGTCTACGGCGACTGGGAGGCGCTGCGCGAGGCCGCCGCCCCCGGGATGGCGCCGGAGCGCATCGACTCCGACGTACGCCAGGCCCTGGCGCAGGCCGCCGACGACCCCACCCGGCTCACCGACGCGGAGGCCCTGGCGCTGCTGCACGCCGACGGGCCCGCCCTGGACGCGCTCTGCACCCTCGCCGACGAGCTGCGCCGCGACACCGTGGGCGACGACGTCACCTACATCGTCACCAGGAACATCAACTTCACCAACGTCTGCTACACCGGCTGCCGCTTCTGCGCGTTCGCCCAGCGCCGCACGGACGCCGACGCCTACACGCTCTCCCTCTCCCAGGTCGCCGACCGCGCCCAACAGGCCTGGGACGTGGGTGCGGTGGAGGTGTGCATGCAGGGCGGCATCCACCCCGACCTGCCCGGCACCGCGTACTTCGACATCGCGCGCGCCGTCAAGGAACGCGTCCCCGGTATGCATGTGCACGCCTTCTCGCCCATGGAGGTCGTCAACGGCGCGACGCGTACCGGGCTGTCCATCCGTGAATGGCTCAGCGAGGCCAAGGCCGCCGGTCTGGACAGCATCCCCGGCACCGCCGCCGAGATCCTCGACGACGAGGTCCGCTGGATCCTCACCAAGGGCAAGCTGCCCACCGCCACCTGGGTCGAGGTGGTCAAGACCGCCCATGAGCTGGGCATCCGCTCGTCCTCGACGATGATGTACGGCCATGTCGACCAGCCCCGCCACTGGCTGGGCCACCTCCGCCTGCTCGCCGAGATCCAGCAGGAGACCGGCGGCTTCACGGAGTTCGTCACCCTCCCCTTCATCCACACCAACGCCCCCGTCTACCTCGCCGGTATCGCCCGCCCCGGCCCCACCACCCGTGACAACCGCGCGGTGACGGCCATGGCCCGGGTGCTGCTCCACCCGCACATCACCAACATCCAGACCAGCTGGGTCAAGCTCGGCGCGGACGGCGCCGCCGAGATGCTCCGCTCCGGAGCCAACGATCTGGGCGGCACCCTGATGGAGGAGACCATCTCCCGAATGGCGGGGTCGAGTTACGGCTCCTACCGCTCCATCCAGGACCTCATCGCCATCGCCGACCTGGCCGGCCGCCCGGCCCGCCCCCGCACCACGACCTACGCCCCGGTCACCGAGGAACGCCGGGCCGCCGCCCTCGCGTCGGACGGTCATCTGCCGGAGCTGCTGCCGGTCGTGGAGTAGCCGGCGGGAGTCGGCACCGCGGTTGTCCACAGCCCCGTCCCCGCAGCTCCGCCGACGGCTACTCTGCGGGAGCAGGGCAGAAGGCTTGTGAGGGTTCCGGGGCCGGTCAGCGGCTGGGCCGCGCCGTCATGACCGTCCTCGGCCCGCGTCCGTACCGCCGCGGCCGCTCAGTCCCCCACTCCTCCCTCGTACTCCGCCTCGTGCTGCAGGATGCACTGCTGCCACTGCGACAGTGCCTCCTCGCGGTCGCCTCCGCTGTCCTGGGCGGCGACGATCAGGGCGTCGGCCGCCATGGCGGCAAGGCGTACGGCGATATGGCACACATCGCTCTGGGGGAGCGGCCGAAGGAGTTCCACCGCGCCGTCGCTGTCTCCGGAGAGCGCGGAGGCGACGACAGCCATGGTGGTGCGATCCCACTCGTACTCGGACATGGGGAGAGCATGCCCAACGGGCGCCGCCGCCATCATCGAACGGATGAACGCCCAGGTGGGGGCGGGAGAGGAGAGAGAGACGGGAGAGGTGCGGGACATCCGGTGGGACGAGACCGGTGGCCGCTTCGCGACTGACCTGAGGGCGGCGCCGCCCGAGGCGCGATGGGCGAGGGCGTCCGTCGCGGAGCGGCGAGAGGGCTGTGGTCTCCGCCGCGCGGCCGGCGGGCGTCCGGGCAGGGCTGACCGGGCCTGTCGGCTCGTGGGGCGGGTCCCACGTCCGGATGACCGGTACCGCCTCAGCCCAGTTGACGGGCCGGTCCGGGCGGCGCGCAAGGCCGGACGGCCACACAAGGCCGGCCCCCATGCCCGTACGGCCCCACACATGCGCGCCCCCACCCCGACGCGGCCCCTCCCGACTCGCCGCGCCCAGCACCGCCCGGGCCCCCTACCGCTGGGCCCCGCACCGCCGCACCCCGTACCGGCCAAGCCCGCACCGACCGCCCCCGTACCCCTCGGGCCGGTACCCATCGGGACGGTACCGGCCAAAAGCCTCCTTACGAATGACTATTCGCAATACCCTCCTGGCCAAAAATTGATCATTCTCGGTCGATTACAGTGCTGCGCCAGGGGCCCCGCAAGGCCCCCCGGGACGTAGTGAGCTTCAGGAGGGCGCAGTGAGCGAGCGCAGCGAGCGTGCCGTTCAGAGGTGCGCGCCGCGCGAGTGCGAGGCCGAGCGACGCGAGGTTTCGGCATGAGCGCAGCGGGCGGTGGCGCCATCTGGGGGCGCGCGGAGCAGCAGGACTTCCGCAGCCGGGTACGCGGCTGTCTGCTCGGTGGTGCCATCGGCGATGCGCTCGGCGCCGGTATCGAATTCGACTCGCTCGACGCGATCCGCAAGGCGCACGGCCAGGAGGGCGTGACCGATTTCGTGCCCGCCTACGGGCGGCGCGGCGCGGTCACCGACGACACCCAGATGACCCTGTTCACCGTGGACGGTCTGATCCGGGCCCAGGTGCGCCGCGACACCGGAGCCTGGCACCCGCCCACCGACGTCCACCGCGCCTATCTGCGCTGGGCCGCCACCCAGCGCGACTGGGGCCCGGACGAGCGCAAGGAGGACGACGGCTGGCTGGCCCGCGAGGAGTGGCTGTACTCCCGGCGGGCACCGGGCCGGGCCTGTCTGAGCGGCCTCGGCGACGAGGCGATGGGCACGCTGGACCATCCCAAGAACCCCGACTCGAAGGGCTGCGGCGCGGTGATGCGCTCCGCGCCGTTCGGGCTGCTGGTCGGCTGGGAGCCGCAGCTGGTCTTCCAGCTCGCCGTCGAGTGCGCGGCACAGACACACGGCCACCCCACCGGCTATCTGGCGGCCGGGGCCTTCGCGATCATCAGCCATTCGCTGGCCCGTGGCGACGACCTCGACAGCGCCGTGCAGAAGGCGCTGGCCCACCTGGCCACCCGCCCCGGCCACGAGGAGACCACCGACGCGCTCAAGCGCGCGCTCGGCGCCGTACGGCAGGGCATGCCGACGCCCGCCCGGGTGGAGTCCCTGGGCGAGGGCTGGACGGCCGAGGAGGCGCTGTCGATCGGCGTGTACTGCGCACTGGTCGCCGAGGACCTCCGGCACGGCCTCCTGCTGGCCGTCAACCACAGCGGCGACAGCGATTCCACCGGCGCCATCTGCGGCAATCTGCTGGGCACCCTGCACGGCGAGACGGCGCTGCCGCCGGTCTGGCTGGTCGAGCTGGAGGGCCGGGACACGATCCTGCAGCTGGCCGACGACTTCTCGATGGAGATGACGCAGGGCGCCGCGCTGCACGGCCCGGCCGGCTCGTCGCCGGGCTGGCTCGCCCGGTATCCGAGGGCTTAGGGGGAGTCTCCCCGGTCTCCGTGGGCCTGCGACGCTCCCCCAGCTACCGCTGGGAGGTGCCCCCGGGCACCGCACCTCGCGGCGTTGCCGAAAGGAGAATTACGTGCCCGGCGGGCGGGGCTACCGCATCAGCTCCCCCGCATTGACCAGCAGCGACTGGCCCGTGATCGCACGCGCCCGGTCGGAGGCCAGGAAGACCACGGTCTCGGCCACATCCGCATCCGTCGCCAGCTCGGGCAGCGCCATCCGCTCGGTGAGCCGGGCCAGCACCTCGGCCTCCGGGACGCCCTCGCTCTGCGCCTGGACCCGTACGTACGCCTCCACCGGCGGGCCCCACATCCATCCGGGCTGCACGGTGTTGACCCGTATCCGGTCCGGCCCCAGCTCGCGCGCCAGCGAGTACATCGCCGAGACCAGCCCGCCCTTGGACGCCGCATACGCCGCCTGCTGGACCTGTGACGGTGCGGCGACCGACGACTGGGTGCCGATCACCACCACCGAGCCGCCGCCGCGTGCCGTGAGCGAGGGCAGACAGGCGCGGGTCATCCGTAGTGTGCCGAGGAGGTTGACGTCCACCACACGGTGCCAGGAGTCGAAGTCGGCGTCCCGAAGCCCCCCGAAGAGCGAGTCCAGGGCGGCGACATGGACCACCGCGTCGATCCCGCCGAACCGCTCCACGGCCAGCCCGGCCAGCGCCGCGCACTGCGTCTCGTCACCGATATCGGTCGCCCGCCAGGCCGTACGCGCGCCCGAAGGGTCCAGCTGCGCCGCCGACTTGGCCAGATTCGCCTCCGTCCGGGCCCCCAGCACCACCGAGGCGCCCTCCCGCACACAGGCCGCCGCAACCTGATGGCCGAGCCCGGCCCCTACGCCCGAGACGACGACGGTCTTGTTCCGCAGCAGCATCGGTGCCTCCCGGCCGGGCCGCCCAGCTCATATCTGATGGCACGTCAGATTAGGCCCGGGGGCCGGGGAAGACCAGAGCCGTTCGCCAAGAGGGAGGGACGCAGGGGTCACTCCCAGGGCACATGCTCTGTCGCCTCGAAGCAGTACTTGACCCAGGTGACGGTGCGGCGGGGGATGGTCGTGGGCACCGCGCACAGCCGCACCCGGAAGGTGGGGCCGACGGTCGCCATGGTCGTGTACTTGTCGTGCCGGTAGTCGATCGAGGCGCTGCGGGCCGCGCCGCCCGACACCCGGAGCGTCACCATGTCCCCCGGCTCGCCGTTGACGATCCGCCCCCATACGGCACCGCAGCTCTTGCTGTAACGCAGGTGGATGCGGACCGGGTTGCCCTCCTTCGGCTCCCAGGTGGTGGCGTCATACGCGCACCCGCTGTCCTTGGGACTCCTGCCGTCGCAGCCCGCCCCGGGGCAGCCGGGCGGTGGCTCCTCGAAGAGCTTCGGCAGCTGGTCGGCGCCCACGGTGGCCAGCGCACCGGCGACCGCCGTGACGACACCCACGACCAGCGCATGCCGGGTATGCGCACGCAGCCACCGCCCGGCACCGCGGAGCCGCGCCCGGACGCGGTACGGGAGCCGCTCGCGAGGGGCATCGGGATCGGGACCCGGACCGGCGTGTGGCTCGCGAAGGGCATCGGAATCGGCGTCGGGATCGGGGCTGGGGTCCGACGGGCCGCGCGCCGGGTCGTCCTCCGGCGTGTTCGCCGGGTCGTTCTCCGGCGTGTCCGCCGGATTGTCGGGGCCACTGGTCATCCGGCCTCCCGGGAGGTTCACTGGAGGTCCACGCGCCGTGGACCTCCAGTTTCCGGCAGGGCGACGGCTGTCCGGAAGCGGATTTTCCGCCGCCCGCCGCGTTCGGGCGCAGGCACCGGCCGTCCGCGCTCACGCGTGCCGACGCGCGCCCCCCAGCGCCTTCTTCAGCCGGTCGAGCCCCTCGCGGACCTCCTCCGGCGGGTGCGTCACGAACGACAGACGGGCGGCCGTGGCGTCCGGCGGCCCGGCGAAGAACGGCGCGCCGGGGACGTAGGCGACGTCATGCCGCACCACCTCGGGCAGCAGCGCCGTCGCGTCGTACCCCTCGGGCAGCGTCGCCCACACGAACATGCCGCCTGCCGGACGGTTCCACCGCGAGCCCTCGGGCAGCGCCGCGGCCAGCCCGTCGACCAGCGCATCCCGCCGCTCGCGGTAGGCGTCGCGCACCCGCCCCAGATGCGCGTCCAGGTCCGCGACCGCCAAGTACCGCGCCGCCGCGGCCTGGTCGACGGTCGAGGTGTGCAGATCGGCGGCCTGCTTGGCGACGACACAGGCACGCCGCAGCGCGGCCGGCGCGCGCAGCGAACCCAGGCGCAGACCGGGCGCCATCACCTTGGAGAACGAGCCGAGCAGCGCCGTACGGTCCTCGGCCCCGGGGAACGACGCGACCCACGGCACCGGCGCGCCCTCGAAACGCAGCTCTCCGTACGGGTCGTCCTCAGCGATCCACAGCCCGCGCCGGGCGGCGACCTCGGCGACCGCGGCCCGGCGCTCGGCGGACAGCGTGCGGCCGGTCGGGTTCTGGAAGGTCGGCACGACATAGAGCAGCTTGGGCCGCTCCCGCGCGGTGATCTCGTCCAGCGCGACCGGGTCCAGGCCCTCGTCATCGGTCGGCACCGGCACCACCCGGGCGCCGGCGAAGGAGAAGATCTGCAGCGCCGCGAGGTAACAGGGGTCCTCGACCAGCACCACATCGCCCGGCTCCAGCAGGGCCGTGGCCAGCAGCGTCAGCCCCTGCTGGGAACCGGTCGTCACCAGCAGGTCGTCGGCGTCGGTGGCCAGTCCGCGCGCGGTGGTGCGCGCCGCGATGGCCGCGCGCAGCGCCGGACTGCCCTCGCTGGTGGAGTACTGCAGCGCCCGCAGCGGGTCCTCGGCCAGCACATGCTGAAAGGCGGCCGCGAGGCCCGCCGTATCGAACAGCTCGGGCGCGGGCAGCCCGCCGGCGAACGAGATGACCTCCGGCCGGGCGGTGAGCGCCAGGATGTCGCGCACGGGCGAGCTACCGGTCCGCGCCGCACGGGCGGCGAGCCCGGGGACGGGGGTGGCTGCGCGGGCAAGTATCGCGTCCGGCATGGCGACTCCAATCGCTCGTGGTCTGCGATTAACCATCGTTAGCTGCAGATGCCCGGCAGCTTAAGCGGCCCGGTGCCGGAAAGCAGGGGTGCCCGCATGATGAGCTGGTGCGGGTGGGGCCGCGGGCGGGCCGGGGCGGTTCCGTGCGCGCGGTCTCCCACGATTCGTGCACCGCCCGCCCCCCCCATCTGATGCTGCGTCAGCTACACCTGTCTGTCATGACCGCAGACAGCGAAGGAACGCCAGAGGTCACCACCGCCGCGGCCGTCGACCCCGGGCCCGCCGCCTATGCCGAGCTGGCCGCCGTCGGCCCCTACGGCGTGCATCCCGGCCATGCGCTGATCACCATGGTCGAACCGCACCCCGGCCATGAATACGCCTACAACCGCTCGTACGAGGACGACCACTACATCGCGGGCGCGATGGCGATGCCGTGGATCTTCGCCGGCCGCCGCTGGGTGGCCACGCGCGAGCTGCAACTGCTGCGCCGTCCCGAGAAGTCCGCCGTCGCCCGGCCGGTCACGGCCGGCTGCTATCTCTCCACGTACTGGATCACCGCGGGCCGCTACGACGAGCACATGAAGTGGACCGTCGGCATCAACAAGCGCCTCAACCGGGACGGCCGGGTCCACCAGGGCCGTACGCATGTCTTCACGGCCTTCCAGGACCATCTGGCGACGGTCTACCGGGACGGTGCGGCGGGTCCCCGTGACTTCCACGCACTGGACCACCCGTACGCCGGGCTGGTGCTGGAGGTGATCGACGCGGACGGTCCGGAGCGGCGGGACGCGCTTCTGGAGTGGCTGTGTGCCCGGCATCTGCCGCGGCGGCTGTCGGGTTCACCGGCCGCGATGGTCACGGTCTTCCGCCCGACGCCGCTGCCGGGGGACCGGATGCCGTATGTGCGGCAGGTCGAGGGCGTCGACACCCGGCTGACCCTGCTGTGGTTCCTCCAGCGGGACCCGCGCGACGGCTGGACGGAGCAGTTCGCCGGCCTGGAGGAGGAGGTCGCGGAGTCGGGGCTGGGGCGGGTGGAGCTGGTGGCGCCGTTCCTTCCGACCGTGCCCGGAACGGACCGGTATGTGTCCGAACTGCGCTGACCGATGCGGTCGGTGGTCGTACGCGCACGGCTACCGGCGCGCCCGCCGGAGGGGCCCGGGCATGGCCGAGCCCCCTCGGCCGGGACGGCGATCCAGTCGAGAGGGCTCACATCTGCGGATTGCGGACGGTGACGGCTCAGGTCATGCCGCGTCGAACGCGCCACCGGCGACGTCCGACACAAAGTGGCGCCAGGAGGAGTTGTCGAACGTGAGACGCGGACCGTCGGGGTCCTTGGAGTCCCGCACTGCGATGGCTGCGGCGGTCGGCACGGCGATTTCCACGCAGGCGCCGTTGCCACCGGAGTACGAGGACTTGGTCCAGGAGAATGCGGAATTGGGCTGCACGGCCATGTTGACTCCAACTCGCTCTGAGTTACCGCGGATTCGGTACTGATGACGCTACGCGCCAACATCACCAGCCGCAGAGGCCGTTCACCCGTACGAAGGGCATATTTCTTGATCTCTTTTCATGAGGGCGACGGCAGGTGTACCGTGCGATCCCTTTCGCCGGAATCCCGGATTCCGCGCTGATTCCGCGCTATTGACTCCCTGGTAGGTGTCATCTCATGGCGTCTGCATGGGATTTCGCCGCTTCAGCGATGAACTCCCGGCTGTGCTCCGCACTCAACGCCTGCGCACGCAAATGCTCGTACATGATCGTGTATTTGTGCACATCGTTGGTCTTCTCCAGATAGAGGTCGCTGGTGACGCCCTCGATGTACACCACGCTGGAATCGGCGGCATCGTCGAATTCCAGGATGGAGAACGTTCCCGACATTCCGGCATGCGCACCGGTGTCATACGGCAGAACTTGCACCGTCACATGCGGCAATTGGCTCATCTCGACGAGATGGTCCAGTTGTTCGCGCATGATCAGATGGCTGCCGACCACGCGCCGCAGCGCGCTCTCGTCCAGTACCACCCACAGCCGCAACGGACGCTCGGAGTCGGTGACCCGCTCCTGGCGGCGCATCCGCACCTGAATGCGCTTCTCCAGATGGTCGGGCGCCAGCTCGGGGACCGTGCCGGGAATGACCGCCTCGGCGTATCCGGGGGTCTGCAGCAGGCCGGGCACCAGCAGGGACTCGTAGATCCGCAGCGAGGCCGCCTCGGTCTCCAGGCCGATGTAGACGCTGTAGGGGATGTCGCCGAAGGCGTGCCACCAACCCTGCTGACGCGAATCCTTGGCCATCTGCATCAGCGAATCCACGATGCGGTGGTCCTCGACCTCGTAGACCCCGCACAGATCGCGGACATCGCGCTGGCTGATGCTGCGGCGGCCGTTTTCCAGGCGGCTGATCTTCGACTGGGAGACCAGCAATGCCTCGGCCACCTCCTCCGCCGTCATGCCTTTGAGCTCACGGAGCCTTCGCAGCTCCTGGCCCAATCGGCGTCGCCTGACGGTGGGATTGACATTGGACGCCACGGGACGTGCACCTCCGGCTCCGTACTGCTGTCGTTTCCTTTTCAGCAGACTGCCACTCCGAGGTGACGCCGCGCAGTGAAATGCACACAGAAGGCGAGCGAGCAGATGCGCGGGGTGGCGGGCCGGCCGTCGTCCAGATCGGCCGGCCCGCCACCCCGCGCCTGGTGCTGCGGCTCCCGAACGGGACTTTGGGGCGGGTGGTGCGGGTGATGCGGGTGCTGCGCTGGGTGGTACGAGGTGTCGTACGGCGTTCTACGGCGTCAGCGGGCGCCCACCCGGGCCATCCGGCCGTGGCCGTGCCGCGACTGGACCGGCGCTCCGGCCGGGTCCGCCGTGGCCCGTGCGGCCGGTTGCCGGACGGCTGTCGCGCCGGCCGCCTGCTGCCGCCGAGGCTGGGCCGCGACACCGTTCTGCACATCCATGACGGCGTGTGCGACCAGTCCGCCCATCGGGTCGTGCCGGATCAGATCCCGGAGACGGGAGCGCGATGAACGCCCTTCGTTCCCTGGATACAGATGCTTGCCGAGCCCGACCGCATGGGCCAGCGCGGCGAGCGCAGCGGTCCGCGGGTCCGGGGGTACGCCGGTGCGGATCGCGTTGTCCAGCCGGGCCCTGATTTCCCGGCTGATGGCCGTCTCCGTCGCTTGGTAGCGCGTCGTCGGCAGTACCCCGCACATCTGTCCCGCCACGGCATGGACCATGCCGCACCGTTCGAGATGCGTGAGGTAGGTCTGGCGCAGCCCGAGTCGGGGCCCGCCGATCCAGTGGACCGCGCGCACCGGACTGCCGCGTCGGCGCAGCAGTTCGAGCGCGGAGTCCAGAGTTGGATCTCCTGTCGGCCGTGCCATCACCACGGCGATACGATCCCCGTCTGGGGCTATCCGTCCTGCCAGAGCCAGCTCTACTAGCTGTGCCCCGGCCAGGCCGAGGTCGAGCGACTGCGGCTGCGCTGTGGTCCCCGTGGTCGGGTCCAAAGCGAGCAGCAGAAGCTCCTCCGGAATTGTTCTGCGGCTCCTGCCCATCCATGCCTCCCCGCGTGGATGAATGACAGGGTGACCCCTCTCACATTCATCTGTCGAGGGTGCGTGGGGGGTTCGGTAGGGAACCGGTAGGTATGTCGTTCTCGTCTTGCACGTCGGCGACATCTTTCTGTGGGGTGCTGCGGCTACCGGTACGCGTGGCGGCGAGATGGGGCCACGTGGACACAGGACACTTGGGAACACTGGGCCAGGCAGCAGTGGGACGTATGAAGGAGACATCGGTGGCGGGCGAGTCCCCCGACAAGTCGGACAAGAAGCAGTCGTCGGGGAAGACGGCGCGGAGCGAACGTGATCCGCGGCTGTCTGCCTTCCGCGGGAAGCCGGACGAACCGGCGAAGGAATCGGGTTCCGGGAAGGATCCGAAGCCTGAGGACGGGGCGGAGGCCGCGGCGGAGCCGAAGCCTGCTCCGGCGCCGGAGTCCACGGCGAAGGCGAAGCCGGTGGCGAAGACGGCGGCGAAGGCGAAGTCCGGGGCGAAAGCCACGTCCGGGGCGAAGGCGAAGCCCAGGCCGGACAGCGCGGAGAAGCCGGAATCCGGGGCGGAGCCGGAATCCGGGGCGGAGCCCGCGTCGGAGGGCGGTCCCGGGGCCGGGGTCGAGTCGGGGTCCGAACGTGCGTCTGAGGAGCCTCAGGGGGCCGAGGAGGGCGCCGAGGGCTCCGGGGGTGGCGACGAGCGGCTGCGCGCCGCTGTGGCCGCCTGGGTCGCGGGCAAGGGCGATGAGGACGCCGAGGAGGACGCCGAGGCGGGTGAGGGCGGCGACGGCGGAGCCGATGCCGCCGCGGCGTCGGATGTGGAGTCCGAGGCGGCGTCGGGGGAGAAGTCCGGGGCCGAGGCGGGGGAGAAGGCCGGTTCCGGTGCGGCCGAGAAGGCCGGCGCTGACGCGTCCGAGGTGTCCGAGGACGCGGACGGGGGTGCCGAGGGTGCTGCCGCAAAGCAGGAAGCAAAGGCGGAGGAGCGGCCTGCGGTGGCGTCCGAAGCCGACGCTGACCCCGAGCCTGACGGTGACGCCGACCCCCAGGCCGACGGTGACGCCGGCGCGGGTCGTGGCGGCTCCGAGGCCGGTGCCAAGTCCCAGCCGGAGTCCAAGGGTAAGAGCGAGAGTAAGGCCGAGCCCGAGGCCGAGCCTGCGTCCGGGGATAAGCCTGCGTCCGGGGCCCAGGGTGAGTCGCGGTCCAAGGGTGCCGAGGTCGTGGACCAGCCGACCGCCGTGTTCAAGACCGTCGGGCCGCAGAAGGGCAAGCCCGGTGGGGCTGCCGCTGCGGCGGGTGCGGGCAAGGGTGACGGCAACGGTGACGGCAAGGGCGACGGCAAGGGCAGTGAAGAGGCCGCTGCCGGGACCGAGGAGTCGGCGGTCGACAACGCGACCCGGGTCTTTGCCTTCGCGAATCTGAAGGGGGAGGGCGCCGAGGCCGAGGCCGTCGATCAGGCGACCACCGCGTTCAAGATCTCCCCGCCCGCCAAGGGCGGCGACGCGGCCACGAGCAAGGCCAAGGACAAGACCGACGCCAAGGACAAGCCGGAGAGCACCGGCAAGCCCGGGAGCAAGGGCACGTCGGACACCACGGACAAGGCCGGTGCCACGGACAAGGCCGGTGCCAAGGACAAGGCGGGCGCTGAGTCCAGGAGCGGTTCCAAGAGCGCGTCCAAGCCCGAGGCCAAGACCGCGGCCAAGGAAGATTCCAAGACCGAGGCCAAGGATGAGGTCAAGACCGAGGCCAAGGATGAGGCCAAGGCCAAGGCTGCGAATGTCGCCGAGCGGGACTCGGAGCGGACCAGCCAGTTCGTGGCGCTGAAGTCGGCGGACGACGGCACGGCGGGCAAGTCGCTGGGCAAGACGGCGCCGAAGACCCCCGCCCGTACGCCCGACAAGGCCGAGGACAAGCCCGGGGAGAAGGCGAGCGACAAGGCCGGTGCCAAGCCGGCCGGCAAGGCGAGCGGCGCGCTGCCGGCCGCCGAGCCCGCGAAGGCCGCGCAGGCCGCCGAGCCGACCGCGCCGCCCAAGCCCGCGGACCGGCCGGGCGCCATGCCGCCCGCCACCACGGGCGCCACGGGTGCCACGGCCGCCCCGTCCGAGCTGCCCGAGGCCGAGCGCACCAAGCAGCAGCCGCTGCCGCCGCTCGACCTCCTGGCGCAGCTCACCAACACCCCGCCGCCGCCCGAGACCCCGCTGCGTACGGTCGTGCGCCGGTTCAAGATCTGGACCCCGCTGGCCGTGCTGCTGGTGATCATCTTCGTGGTCGCCCAGGCGGTGCGCCCGCTGCCCGACCCGGAGCTCGCCGTCGGTGGGTCGACCGGGTTCACCTTCGAGGGCGGCAAGCTCTCGATTCCCTGGCCCGACCAGGGCCAGTCCGCCGCCAAGGTCGTCGGCGTCGGCAGTTTGGGCACGTCCGGCGCGGCCAAGCCCGTACCGACCGCGAGCGTCGCCAAGGTGATGACCGCGTATGTGATCCTGCGCGATCACCCGCTCAAGTTGGGTGAGAAGGGCCAGATGATCACGATCGATGCGAAGGCCGAGGCCGACTCGCACAACGAGGACGAGTCGCGTGTGACGCTCAGGAAGGACCAGAAGTTCACGCAGTACCAGATGCTGCAGATGCTGATGATCCCCTCCGGCAACAACGCCGCGCGGCAGTTGGCGCGTTGGGACGCCGGGTCCGAGAAGGCGTTCGCGAAGAAGATGCAGGCCGCCGCCAAGGACCTCGGGATGACCAAGACGACCTACACCGACCCCAGCGGCCTGGACGCGTCGACCAAGAGCACCGCGGTCGACCAGCTCAAGCTCGCCGAAGAGGTCATGAAGAACGACGCGTTCCGCAAGGTCGTGAGCACCGAGAACGAACAGATCCCGGGGCTGCCGGAGCGGATCTTCAACAACAACGAGCTGCTCACGACGATGGCGGGCAAGGTCCGCGGCATCAAGACGGGGTCGAGCACGGCGGCCGGCGGGGCGTTCATGTGGGCCGCCTACCGCACGGTCGGCGACAAGACCCCCCTGCTGATCGGTGTGACGATGGATCAGCACGTCAGCGGCCCGGACCCCAACGGCGGCAGCTCGCTCGGCCTGGTCCTGAGCAACACCTCAAAGGTGATCACGGGGGTCCGCGAGGCGCTGGCCTCGGCCACCGTGGTCAAGAAGGGCCAGGTCGTCGGCTATGTGGATGACGGGCTCGGCGGTGAGACGCCGGTCGTGGCGACCAAGAACCTGTCGGCGGTGGGCTGGGCCGGTATGAAGGCGAAGTTCTCCATGAGCGACGGCGGCAAGAGCATCCCGCACACGGCGAAGGCCGGCACCGAGGTGGGTGTGCTGACGGTCGGCGAGGGTGAAAGCGCGCAGAAGGTGCCGGTGGCCCTGAAGCAGGACCTCGTCGAGCCGTCCTTCGGCGCGAAGCTGGTCCGGCTCGGCTGAGCGGCGGGCGGCCGGGGGCTCCGTGGGCGGGGGCGGAGCTTCCGGTTCTCGGCCGGATGTCCCCGGGCTGTCGGCTGGTTGGGCCGGCGTCTTCGGTCTGTCGGCTGGTCGGCGTTGTGTCCCCGGTTCGTCGGCTGGTCAGCGTTGTGTCCCCGGTCCGTCGGCTGGTCAGCGTTGTGTCCCCGGTCCGTCGGCCTGTCGGCCTGGCGGCTCGTCGGTCTGGCGCCCCGGCCATTGGCTCGGCCGGGGGGAGGGAGTTGACCGGGTCTCCCTCTCCGCCCATTCCTGTCCCGGTCACGTGCCGCGTCCGTAGTCTTTCCCGGGCACTGTCTCTTCCCGGCCCGCCGCCGGTTCGTGGGCCTGCTCCTCGCCTGATGGTCCGCCCGGCGGCTGCCCGACCACCCGGGTCGGTCGCCCGGTCGCCCGGTCGGCCAGTCCGGCCTTTCATCCGCCCCCTCGCCTGACCTTTCGTCCGACCCCTCGTTTGACCGTTCGTCTGTCCGTCCGTCCCGTACGTGACCGGAGTCCGTCATCGACGTAGCGCAAGCGCAGAAGACGTACGCACCCGCCGTCGCCGCCCGCGGTGCCTGGGTGGCGCAGGGCGCGGTGGTGCTGATGCCCGCGGGGCTGATGCTGTTCCTGGGGGCGTGGGGGATCCGCCGGCAGGACGCCATATGGCGGGACGAGGCGGTCACCTACGACATGGCGCACCGCAGCCTGGCCGACCTGTGGTCCACGCTGCTGCATGTCGATGTCGTGCACGGTCTGTACTACGCGCTGATGCATGTCTGGTTCGCCGGCTACGACGCCACCTTCCGCGGCGCGTTCGGCGATGCGGTCGGTCTGCGGCTGCCGTCCGTGGCGGCGATGACGGTCGCCGCCGCCGGGGTCGCCCTGCTGGGGCAGCGCCTGGTCGGCCGGCGGGCGGGGCTGCTGGCGGGCTTCACCTTCGGGCTGATCCCGGTCGTCCAGCAATACGCGCAGGAGGGCCGCTCGTACGCGATGGTCTGCGCGCTGGTCGTCTGGGCCACCTATGTGCTGGTACTGGCCGCGGCCGGTCCGCGCAGAGGGCTGTGGCTCGGCTATACGGCGCTGATGCTGGCCGCCTGTCTGCTGCACGAGTTCGCGGCGCTGGCGCTGCCGGCGCACGGCGCCGCGGTGGTCCTGGCGCGGCTGCCCCGCCGCGTACTGCGTTCCTGGCTGCTCGCCTCGGCCACCGTCCTCGCCGCTCTGGCCCCGCTCGCGGTGTTCAGCACCCGGCAGTCGGCGCAGATCAGCTGGCTCATGTGGCCGGACCCCCTCCAGCTGCTGACGTTCGCCGTGCTCGCCGTCCTCGGCATCGCCTGCTCCCGCGTCCGGATCCGCTCCCGCGGCCCCATCGGGCTGCGTGCCCTCGGCGTCCCCCTGCTGCTTCTGCCCACCCTCCTCCTGCTGCTGCTCTCCCATGTCGAGCCGGCCTACGTGGACCGCTATGTCCTCTACTACGTCGTGGGGTTCGCGCTGCTCGCGGGCGCCGCGCTGGCGCGGCTGCTGCGGCCGGCCGACGAGCGGGGCCAGACCCGTGGGCGGCTGCTGCGGCGGGCGATGGCGGTGGTGCTGCTGCTGGCGGTGCTGCTGCCGGTCAACGTCCATCTGCGCAGCCCGGACAGCCGGGTCGACGATGTCACCGCGGTCGCACACGCCGTACGGGAGGTGTCCGAGCCCGGCGACGGCCTGCTGTTCATGCCGTCCCGGCGGCGGATCTGGCGGGCGACCCTGCCGCGCGACTTCCGCGGGCTGCACGATCTCGCGCTGGCCGAGAGCCCGTTGGCCTCACACACCCTCTACGGCACCGAGCGCTCCGGCGATGTCATCCGCGACCGGATGCTGACCGCTCGCCGGATCGTCGTCGCCGGCGACCCGGACGGCCAGCCGGCCGACGACAACGACCAGGAAATCGCCAAGCGGTACACACTGCGCGCCGCGTTCGAGGTCTGCAGCAGCCGGGAGGTACGGGGCGCCAAGATCACGGTGTACGGGCGGCCGGGGGAGTGCGGCGGCGGGAGGTAGGGGGCGGGCTCGGGGGCGACTCGGGCGGGGCCGGCCCTGCGGGGTGGTGTGGGCAGGGGCGGTGTGCGCAGGGGCGGTGCGCGCAGGAGCGGTCTGGTCGTCCGCCGCCCGGCCTTCCCCGCCCGGCCTTCCCCGCCCGGTCGTTCCCGTGCGGTCATTCCCGTACGGTCATTCCCCCTGAGGCGGTCGGAAGCTGCGGACCAGCTCGATGCGCCCGACGATATGCCGGTTGAACTCCGCCAGCTCCTCGGCGGGGACCCACAGTTCGAGGATCGTCTTGCCGCCCGCCTGCCGCACCGGATAGCGCTCGGCGAAGTCCGCCTCGATCTCGAAGCGGGTGACATGACCGACGCCGGAAGCCGGCACATTCCAGTCGCGGGCGATCCGGATCGCGTAGTCCTCGTTGAGTACGGGATAGAAGATCGGCTGGTCGGGAAGGCGCGGCGGCCAGGCGCGCCAGCCGGAGGCCTCCACCAGGGCGAGCTCCTCGGGGCCGGTGGGGCGCCAGAGGGTGAGGGTGGCGGGCGCGTTCCCGCTCCGGCGCGGCGTCTCGATCATGCTCGTACGGTACGAGGCCGGGGAGGGCGGGCGCGCGGCGATTTCGGGGCGCGGCGGGGCGGGCCGGCCGGCGGTTTCGGGGCGTGGCAGGGCGGGCCGGTCGGCGATGAAGGGACACGCGGGGTGCGGGCCGGGCGGTGATGGTGCGCGGTTTCGAGGGGTGGACGGGGTGGGCCGGGCGGCGATGAGGGGACACGCGGTGGACGGTCCGGGCGGTGATGGGGGAGTCGTGGAGCGCGGGTCGGTTGGCGATGGGGGAGTCGCGGGGTGCGGGCCGGGCGGTGATGGTGCGCGGTTTCGAGGGGGTGGACGGGGCGGTGGCGCGCGGTGGCTGTACGCCGGAGTGGTCATGACTCCGTTCTCCGCCGCGAGTCTTCGGCACCTACCGATGGGACTCCGGCCTACGGTGCCCATATGAGCACCTCCCCGGAGTACGCCACCTTCCACTTCCATGCGCTGCACCACGCCGACCAGCCGCTGCTGCTGCCCAACGCCTGGGACGTCATCTCGGCCGTCGCACTCGCCGGGGCCGGATACGCGGCAGTCGGCACCACGAGCCTGGGCGTCGCCGCGGCCCACGGCTATCCGGACGGGCGCGGGCTCGCCGAGGTCCGGGACGCCACCGTGGCGCTGGCGCTGCGGCTCAACGGCCGGCTGACCTGCCCTTACACGGTCGACGTGGAGGGCGGATTCGGCGGCGATGCGGGGCAAGTGGGCGACCTGGCCGCCGAGTTGGCGGAGGCGGGGGCGGCCGGGCTGAACCTGGAGGACGGGCTGCCCGGCGGCGAGGGGCTGCGGGATCCGGCGCGTCAGGCCGAATTGATCAGCGCGGTGAAGGAGCGGGCACCGGGCCTGTTCCTCAACGCCCGGATCGACACCCACTGGCGGGCGGACAGCCCACCGCCGCTTTCGGTGACGCTCTCGCGCGCCGAGACGTACCTGGCCGCGGGCGCGGACGGCGTCTTCGTACCGGGCGTCGTCGCCGACGAGGAGATCTCGGTGCTGGCCGCCGAGATCCCCGCCCCGCTCAACATCCTCTTCGCTCCCGGCCGGCACACCGTCAGCCGTCTGGCGGAGCTGGGCGTACGCCGCATCAGCACCGGCTCGCTGCTCTTCCGGACCGCCCTGCAGGCCACCCTCACGGCCGCGGACGCCATCCGTACGGGTCAACAGCCGACGGAAGCGGCCGGGGCGGGCGGCGAGGTCCTGGGCTATGAGGAGGTACAGCGGCTGGTGGGGGAGGAGGAGTAGGAGTAGGGGCGGGCGACCGCGGCGGCGGGGGCCTCTTGGGGGCTGGGCTCGTCGTCCGGGTGTCGGGCACTTTGGACTGACGGCCGGAGTCCGGGCCCTGTCTGGTTCCGCCGGGCCCTGTCTGCGTTCCGCCCGGGCTCGGTCCGGGTTCAGCCCGGGTGGCCGGGCTCGGTCCGGGGCCGGGCTCGGACCGAGCTCCATCCGGGTGTCCGTGCTCCATCCGGGGGTCCGGCCTCCGTCCGGGGGCAGGAGTCGGCCCGGCGTACGGGTTGAGGCCTGACGTACAGGCTGCGGCCCGGCGTACGGGTTCAGCCCCGGCCGACGGCTCAGGCTTCCTGGCCGCGGCTTCCGTGGCGTCGACGGTGGACGGCGATGGCCGTACCGGCCACGCCCAGGGCACTCGCGCCACCGATGAGCCCAGCCTTGGGCAGCTGGCCGGCCTTCTCGGCCAGTCCGGCCAGCCCGTCGTCGGGCAGCATGATGGAGGTCCGGCTCTCCGAGGGGGCGGTGGAGTCGGCGGCGAAGGCGGCGCCAGCAGGAAGCAGCAGCACGGCCAGTGCACCGGTCGCAACGGTGGCGGTTCGGATCACGGAGCGGCGCTGGGCCCGCATGGGTACTCCTCGTCGTGGGCGGCTCGGGCCGCCGTAGGGATGCGATAAGGCTCAGCACGCTACGGAGCGTCCTTAACGGCGATCCATCCGTTGTGTAACAGTCACCGAGATCTCTGGGATCGGTCGTGTGACGGCGCCCGTACTCAGGCCGGGCCAAAGCGGCCGAATTCCCCCTCCGGACGCACTTCATGGCCCGGCCTTAGTGGTCGGCTCCGTAAATCCTTCGGAAGTTGACTGTGGAGCCTGTGTTGTGTGTGGTGCGGGGGCAGATGCTGGGGTCGGTGAGGTAGAGGCCGCAGGCGCAGCCGAGGGCGACTTCGGGGGGCGAAGCCGCTGGTGGGCAGGATGGCGTCTTGGTATTCATCGGTGCTCGCGAGGTAGAGGGCGGAGCCCCAGGTACTGGCGGATCCGCCGTAGCGCAGACGCATCTGTTCGCCGTCATTCAATCGAGGCGTTTGACAGCGAACCCAGTCGTTCAGGCTTCCTTGTCAGCGAACCTGGTCGCTCTTCGGCCCGATGCCTTTGATCCTGGTCGGAGTTCCGTCCGGGGCGAATGAGTGGTGAAAGGTGAAGGCGTGCGGCGCGGAGCCGTGGTCGTGGAGGTGCTCCAGCCTGGAAACCCCGTCCCGCCAGGTGGGTATCACGCCGTCGGAGACCCACCAGCACACGTAATTCGGGTGTTCCGTCCTCTCGAACCAGTCGTAACGCCTGTTCAGCGCCTCACGGTGCAGACCGGTGTAGACGGCGTCGAAGGCGGGGCGCAGGTCGGTCCAGAGTGAGAGGGTCGCGGCCAGAGCGGTGGTTTCCACCGTATGGCCCTTGCCGTACCAAGTCGGTACGGCGAACTCTCCCCATGCACCCCAGTCCGCCTCGAAGAGCACGCCCCGGTCACCGTCTGCCGGTTCAGCACGCGCGAGGTATCCGGGGTGCTGACTGATCTTCCGGTAGACGGCCTCACCAATCTCGTAGAACTCGCGCGTGAGAGGTGCGGGATCGGCGAGAGGTGACTTCAGGACGCCGAATGTGTACAGCGCAAGATGGGGCATGCGTCTCTCCTTGGTTGGGGGTGCCTGGTGTGGACCCGGTTCGGTGGCTTACGCATGGGGGCGAGGATTCGTGGGGCGTGACCAACTCATCCCGTCGCGGGTGGCTCAGCCTGAAGGAACTCCTGTGCGACCGTGGGCGATCGCCGAAGACCAGGTGAAGGTAGCTGCCTCTGCGGGCCATGTCGAAGTTGCGTTTTCCCTGTCCAAGTGGCCTCTGGCACCGGTCATTGCGGGGGCTGGGGCGGTGACGGGCGGGGCAGGCTGCGGGGTACCAGCGATCCACTTCGGCCGATTGGTTCGCCCGCCATGCCCGTCCGCACCCCCTGTCCGATAGCCCCGAGTGCCGCCGAACGCGTGCAGTTGAAGAAGGTTGAAGAAGGTTGCCTACGGCCACAAGACCGAGCACCGGCTGCGGGTGCGTGCACAGATGGTGCTGCACGCCGCGTGTGGACGCTCCAACGCATGCATCGCCCGGGAGACGGGGCTGCATTGGGACACGGTGCGCCGCTGGCGTGGCCGGTTCGCCCAGGCGGGCCTGCCCGGGCTCAAAGACCGTCAATGCTGCGGCCGTTCCGCCTCGTTCACACCGCTGGAGGCCGCCGAGGTCAAGGCGCCGGCCTGCCGGCTGCCTGCCGAGAGTGAAGTACCGCTCTCACGCCGGTCGTGCCCGGAACTGGCCCGCGAGGCCGCCCGGCGGGGCATCGCCCCGTTGGCTTCGTTCGCTTTCAGCGACAGCGTTTGTCGATGAGTTTCAGCAGCAGTCGGCCACCAGCCGACTCGTGGATGTTCACGAGAAATGACGGCAGCGCCGGGTCGTCCAGCTGAACGGAGCGATCGACATCTGTGACGGGGCTCTGCCACTCGAGTCCGGATTCCCGTGATCTGGACGAAGGTGCGATGAGTGCCCATTTCCGATGGCGGGTTATTGGCCTTGAGGGCTGGTTGGGTTCTGCTCTTCGGGGGAGCGAGCGTGCAGGACGCGGCGAAGGACGGCGGCCCTTGGTGAGGGGGCCGCCGTCTTGGGTTGCGGCGGGTGCGCTCAGGCGGCGTGGCGGGTCTTGCGGCGGCGTACGGCGAGGGCGGTGCCGCCACCGGCGGTGATCAGCGTGGCAGCCACGCCGGCAATCACCGCGGTGTTGTCGTTCGTGCCGGTCTGGGCGAGGTCAGAGCCCTTGGCCGCAGTCGACGGAGCGCCGTTGGTCTTCATGGTCTTGTCGATCCAGCCCGCGTAGGCGGGCGCGCTGGTGTAGAGGCCGGGGCCCTGCGAGCACGGCACTTTCGGGGCGCCGGGCCCCGAGGTGACGCCGATCAGCTCCCAGCGGCCGTTCCGGCCCTTTTGGACCTGCGGTCCGCCGGAGTCCCCGAAGCAGGCCATGGCCTTGGGCACGGTGGTGATCGTGCACAGCCGGGTCCGGTCCGCGTACCCGGGCGCGCACTCGGACTCGGCGCCCCTGCGGGTGTTCAGCTCCTGCAGCCGGTCCGGGAACTTCAACTCGGTGTCGACGGTGGTGCCGAAGCCCAGGAGCCGGGTCGGCATACCGGGCCTCCCTGCCTGCTCGGCGACCTTGATGGGTTGCTGGGCGACCGGGCGGTCCAGGCGTACCAGCGCGATGTCGTTCTTGTTGGCGACCTTGTTGTCGCCGTTCGTATAGCCGGGGTGGACGAAGGTCCGGTCGATCTTCCGGACGGTGCCGCCGGACTTGCGGTGGTCGCTGCCGACCCGCACGATGCCGTCCAGCTTGAGCCCCTGGCCCTTTATGCAGTGGGCCGCCGTCAGCACCCACTGTTGATCGATCAGCGACGCCCCACAGTTCCCGTCGATCAGACCCTGGTCCGGGGCAGACTCCGGGATGACCGCCATGAAGGGGTAGCTCTCGGTGGAGTCCGACCCGTTGACGATAGCTCCTGCGCTGCCGGCCATGACGGTGACGCAGGCCGCAGCGGCGAGAGCGCCGATGGCAGCGATGCGGGCGGTACAGCGACGCAGCGGCTTGAAGCTGATCACAGAGGGTTCCCTTTTGCTTGGTGGACCGTATGCATTCAGCCTCGTTGTCCGATGCCTGCCGGACCATCCGGCCAGCGGGCCGGTCGATGGTGGGGCCAGCCCCCCTCTGCACTGGGGAAAACCCGGCGCCCGGAGTGTGGCTTGCCCAGCCCCGCTCGCCAGGAGCATCCCGAAGCTGTCCCAGCAAGGACCGCAGTGCTGTCAAAACTCGTGAACATCACCCGACCGTCGATCGGGGCGCCTCCCAATCCCGTGAACAACCGCTGTCACGACCCGTGAATAAAGCCACCCCGTTCATGTCGGCGTCGACCGTGCGTCGCTGGCTGGCCCAGGACGCGCTCAAGCCCTGGCAGCACCGCTCCTGGATCTTCATCACCAGCCCCGGCTTCCGGCTGAAGGCCGCCTGGGTGCTGGACCCGTACGCCCGCACCTGACAGGGCGAACAGCTCGGCGATGACGAGTACGTGATCAGCGCGGACGAGAAGACCTCCATCCAGGCCCGGTGCCGCTGCCACCCCACCCTCGCCCCCGGCAAGGCCAGGGCGATGAGCGTCAATCACACCTACGGACGCGGCGGTGCCCTGGCCTACCTCTCCGCCTACGACGTCCACGCCGCGAAGGTGTTCGGCCGCACCGAAGAACGCACCGGCATCGTCCCGTTCATGAACCTGGCTACAGATCAGCCGGCCACCGTCATCAGCTCAGCCGGCACTCGCGCCGAGCCCAGCCGGCCGCCCGCCCCATGCGACGGGCGGCTGCTCGCCGCGGGGCCCCCGGGCCCGGCCGACCCGGCCCGGCCCGCCGCATCACCGCCATACCGCACCACGACGAGCCGCATCACCGCAGCCGCCCTCACCAGTCGATGTCATCCGGCGGCTCCGGCAGCTCCTCGTCATCGGGCTCCGGTGCGGCGTGATGCTCCTGAGCCACCTTGGGCGTCGGCATGGCGTCGGCGTCGGCATCGGTGCCCGCGTTGTCCTGAGTCTCCTGCCCGGCCAGCACATCCAGGATCTGCGCGCCGTACTTCGCGAGCTTGTTCTCGCCGACCCCGTTGACCGTGCCCAGCTCGGCCGTCGTCGTCGGCCCGAGCGTGGCGATCTCCCGCAGCGTCGCATCGTGGAAGATCACATACGCGGGCACGCCCTGCTCCTTGGCCGTACGGCCCCGCCAGCCGCGCAGCGCCTCGAAGACCGGCAGCGCCGCTTCCGGCAGGTCCGCCGGCGCCGCGCGCTTGCTCTTCGCCTTCGTCCGGGCCGCCCGCGCCGCCTTCTCCGGCTCCCGCCGCATCGGCACCTCGCGCCGGCCGCCCAGCACCTCGCCGCTCGCCTCCGTGAGCACCAGCGTGCCGTAATCACCCTCGACGGCGAGCAGCCCCTGCGCCAGCAACTGCCGTACGACACCGCGCCATTCGGCCTCGCGGAGGTCGTCTCCCACCCCGAAGACGCTCAGCCCGTCGTGATCGAACTGGATGACCTTGGCGGTCTTCTTCCCCAGCAGAATGTCGATGATCTGGCCCGCGCCGAACTTCTGCCCGCGCTCACGCTGCAGCCGAACGACCGTGGACAGCAGCTTCTGGGCGGGGACCGTGCCGTCCCAGGTCTGCGGTGGGACGAGACACGTATCGCAGTTGCCGCAGGCGCTGCTCTCCTGCCCGAAGTAGGCCAGCAACCGCACCCGCCGGCACTGCACCGTCTCGCACAGCGCCAGCATCGCGTCGAGATGGGCCGACAGCCGCCGTCGGTGCGCCTCGTCGCCCTCCGACCCGTCGATCATCTTCCGCTGCTGCACCACATCCTGCAGCCCGTACGCCAGCCAGGCGGTCGAAGGCTGCCCGTCCCGCCCGGCGCGGCCCGTCTCCTGGTAGTAGCCCTCCACGGACTTCGGCAGATCCAGATGGGCCACGAACCGGACGTCCGGCTTGTCGATACCCATCCCGAACGCGATCGTGGCGACCACGACCAGCCCGTCCTCACGGAGAAACCGGCCCTGGTGCTCGGCACGCGTCCGCGGATCGAGCCCCGCGTGATACGGCACCGCCGCGATGCCGTTGTCCACCAGGAACTGTGCGGTCTTCTCCACCGAGGCCCGCGACAGGCAGTAGACGATGCCCGCGTCCCCCGCATGCTCGTTCCGCAGCAGCTCCAGCAGCTGCTTCTTCGGCTCGCTCTTCGCCGCGATGCGGTACTGGATGTTCGGCCGGTCGAAGCTCGCCACGAAATGCCGGGCGTCCGCCATCCGCAGCCGTGAGGTGATCTCGGTGTGCGTGGCCTCGGTCGCGGTGGCGGTCAGCGCGATCCGCGGCACCTCGGGCCAGCGCTCGTGCAGCATCGACAGCGCCAGATAGTCCGGCCGGAAATCATGGCCCCACTGGGCGACACAGTGCGCCTCGTCGATCGCGAAGAGCGAGATCTTCCCGCGGTCGAGCAGATTCAGCGTCTGCTCGACCCGCAGCCGCTCGGGCGCCAAATACAGCAGATCCAGCTCCCCGGACAGGAACTCGGCCTCGACGAGCCGCCGCTCCTCCAGATCCTGCGTCGAATTCAGGAACCCGGCCCGCACTCCGAGCGCCCGCAGGGCGTCGACCTGGTCCTGCATCAACGCGATCAGCGGCGAGATCACGACCCCCACACCGCTTCTGACCAGCGAGGGAATCTGATAACACAGCGACTTGCCGCCACCGGTCGGCATCAGGACGACTGCGTCCCCGCCCCCTATGACGTGCTCGATGATCTCCTGCTGGCTGCCGCGGAACGCGTCATACCCGAACACCCGGCGCAGCACCTGCACCGCCTCGCTTGCGTCCGAAGCGCCTTCCACATCCATGTCCACGACCACTTCCACGTCCGCCAGAGCCATTCCGAAAGCCTACGAGTTCCGCGGGGGTCGCCGTCGACCCTGTGGATAACTCACACCGTCCGGCACCGCCCGGCACCGCCCGGCACCGTCCGGAAACCGCCCGGCACCGCCCGGCACTGGGCACCACCGTCCGCCCGGACAATCAGCCGGACATTCAGCCGGAATTTCAGCCAGGACGAGATCCCCGCGCAGAACGTGCGGCCCCGCTTCCCCCCCCGCACAGTACGTGCAGCTCCGCCCCGCCTGAGCGTCGCCGTGCTCAGCTCAGCCCTCACCCGGCTTTGCGGCGCCGACGGTAGTACGCCACCGTCACCCACCCCAGGAGCGGGCCCCAGGCCAGCAGCGGCAGATAGCAGGCGGTCATGAGCCAGGCAGCCGCGCCCTTCGGAGCGGTGGGGTCGGTCATCTCCTCGTCCCAGCCGAACGAGGACAGCGCCGTGATCACGGTGACCGCGGCCGGGCCCAGCGACGCGGGGACTACCGCGGCCGGGACGGGAATGTTCCGCCGGCGCGGCGTGCGCCGCCCACCGCAACCGCGCGGGGAACGAGCGGGAACCGTTCGATCGTCGTCATCGGGCCCTGGCCCCGTAAGCCTGCTGCTTCCCCCACCCCGCCGGCAGCGGCGGCAGCTCCGCATGTGTGACCTTGAAGCCGCCCTTCGTCACCGACGCGAACGGAGCCGGTGCCATACAGGTCCCGACATGCGGAAAGACGGCCTTGCCATCGGCGACATCGACGTTCGACACGGCCCAGGAGAAGCCGAACTGTCCCCTGCCGGGACCACCGTCCTTGACGCTGAAGCCCAGCCGATCCCCGATTTCCTCGGGGTCCTCGGACTTGGTGACCACGGCGCTGAGCGTCGCGGTGTCGCCCCCGGTGGCCAGGCAGTCCACCGAGGCCTCCGCGTGTCGGCCCTGCTTCTTCTCGGGCGACCAGTGGTAGATCGTGACCGTTCCCCGTGCATCGGTGGGCATTCCCTGAGGCAGCCCGCCGACCGGCCTGCTGAACGGAGCTGCCTTCGCGTCGACGGAGAAGCGGATGTCGTCATGCGGCGAGTAGGCATAGAAGACGCGGGCCTGGCCGCTCACCCGGGCGAGCCCGGCCGGTGCCTTCGCGGCGGCCGTGGTGCCCGAGGGCGCGGCCGACGCGGCGGACGTGGCGGGGGTGAGCCCCGTCAGCGCGGCGATTGAGGCCACGGCGGCGACGGCTCCCACTGCGGCCCTGCGACGACGGGAAGCGACGAAGCCGAGCCTCCTGGCTACGGAGGACGAACGGCCGGAAGGGGAACGGACGGAGGGCGAACGGACGGAGGGCGAACGGCCGGACGAGGAACGGCCGGACGAGGAACGGACGGAAGAGGAAAGGACGGAAGAGGAACGGACGGAAGAGGAACGGACGGAGGGATTGATGCCGGGCACAAGGAACTCCCTGGATATGCAGCAGACTTGGCGGCCGCCGCCCTGTCGATGACGCCTCTAATCTGATGCCGGGCCGCCGGACCGGACCATCTGCCGATCAGCGGATCTCGGGCGTCGGAGCAGGCGTCATCTCTGCCGTTCGGCGGAGGGAGTGCCGCCACGGCCGCTCGTAGGATCGATGGCGTGGGGGTGGCGTGGGGGTGACGGCGTGGGGGTGATGAACGCCTTGGCGGTGCAGGGCAGTTCAGGCCGATGCAGGGTGATGCAGCGATACGGGGGCGATGAACTCCGCGGATTACATAGGGGGTGGGCCTGGATGAGGCGCCACGTTGAAGCGGACGCGATATGAGGCGCCGCAACCTACCCCCGACCCCGACCCCGACCCCGACCCCGACCCCGACCCCGACCCCGACCCTCACCCCGACCCCGGCCTGGCCCCCGACCCTGTCCGTGCTCGCCGCCATAACGGGCTGCGCAGCCCTGACCGCCCTCACCCTCGCGTACGGCACATGGGCAGCGATCCCCTATGGAGCCGTCCCGGCCGTCGCGTCCGCCACCCTGCTCCTCTGGACCGTGGCCTGCTGGCCGCGCTCGCGTGCCCGCCTCGCCCGCCCGCTGGCGCTCGCCGGAGGCCTGTCGCTGCTGACCACGGTGTTCTCCGCCCCTCCATCGGCGCCCTGGGGATCCGTATGGCGGCTGGCCGAGATGGCGGTGCTGCTGATGCTCGTCGCCGTAGTGATCCGTTGGGCGCCGCGTCGGCAGGCAGTGGCCGCGGGTGTGGTGGCAGGAGCGGCGGTCGCGACATGGACGCTGCCGCTGGTCCCGGCGCCGTCCGTGCTGCCCCTGGCAGGCGCCGCCGCCTTCTGGACGCTGCCGGTGCTGGGCGCTGCTGTAGTGGGCGGCTATCCACGGCTGGTGGAACACCGGCGGTGCCGGCTGGTCATCGAGACCCGGCGCTCCCAGCAGCTCGAACTCGCCCGAGATCTCCATGACTTCGTCGCACACGACATCAGTGGAATCGTCGCGCAGGCCCAGGCCGCCCGCTTCGTGGCCGAATCCGACCCGGGCCAGGCCCTGCCAGCCCTGGAACGCATCGAAAGAGCCGGGCTGAACGCCTTGGCATCCATGGACCGCACGGTACGGATGCTGCACGAGGCGAACGGCAACGGCATCATCCGCCCGGACGCCCCGGACGCCCCGGACGCCCCGGACGCCCCGGACGCCCCGGACGCCCCGGACGCCCCGGACGCCCCGGACGCCCCGGAACCCCCAGCTGCCCTGACGCCCCAGGAAGCCCCCACACCCCAGCAAGCACCCACCCCCAAGGGCCCGCCCCCGGAGGTCACCCCCCGCCCCGAGCCTCTACCAGGAGTGGACCAACTCCCCGCCCTCATCGAGCGCTTCACCTCCGCGGGAGCCACCGAGGCCCGGCTCACCATGCCGCCCGCCACGCCCGGAACCCTCTCCCGCGAAACCAGCTCCACGGCCTACCGGATGGTCGTGGAAGCCCTCACCAACGTCCGCCGGCACGCCCCCGGAGCGGCCCGAGTCGAGGTGACCCTCACCCCTGCCATCCGCAACCCCGCCGCCCGCCCCGTACCCGCCCGCGAGATCGAGGTCCAGGTCGTCAACGACGCCGGAACCGCTCCCGCCACCGCCCTCCGCGCCCGGTGGGAGCGCGACGGCCACGGCGGACGCGGCCTGAACGCCCTGCGCGAACGCGTACAGGCGGCCGGCGGAACCCTCTCCTACGGCCCGTACGACGGCGGTTGGCGGGTGCTGGCCGTGTTCCCGCAGACCCTCACGCTCCCCCAGGAGACGACATGAGCGGCGCCCCCACCCGCATCCTCCTGGCCGACGACCAGGACGACGTCCGCAGCGGCTTCCGGCTCGTCCTCGACTCGCAGCCGGACATGACCGTCATCGGTGAGGCCGCGGACGGCGCCACGGCCCTCGACCTGGTCCGCCACCTCCGGCCGGACGTCGTACTGGCGGACATCCGCATGCCCCGCCTGGACGGCCTGGAACTCACCCGCCTGCTCGCGGGGCCCCAGGCCACCCGGCCGACCAGGGTGGTCGTGGTCACCACCTTCGACCTCGACGACTACGTACACACGGCCCTGCACAACGGCGCCTGCGGCTTCCTGCTCAAACGCTCCGGGCCGACCCTGCTGATCGAGGGCGTGCGCGCGGCGATGGCGGGCGACGCCCTGATCAGCCCGCAGATCACCGTACGGCTCCTCCGGCGGCTGTCCCTGCCGCCGGCGCGCCCCCACCCCACCACCCCCACCACCCCCGACACCCTCACCGACCGCGAACGCGAAATCGTCCGCCTGGTCGCCCGGGGCTCCACCAACCAGGAGATCGCCACCGAACTCGTCATCTCGCCCGGTACGGCGAAGACCCACCTCGCCAACATCCAGTCCAAGCTGAAGGTCCGCAACCGCGTCGAGATCGCCGCCTGGGCCTGGCAGACGGGCCTCATCCCACCGGCCCCGTAGGCTCCCCGCCCCACGCACCACGGCCCCGGACACGGAGGCCGAAGCCGCTCCACTGGGCAACGCCGACGCCTCGTGGCACGATCTCGTAGGTGACCAGCAGACCCGCCGCAGAGCAGCACTTGCGCGACCTCGCGCGGCTGCGCCGCGTGCGCGACCGGATCGACCGGGAGTACGCGCAGCCGCTGGACGTCGAAGCGCTCGCCCGCGGCGTGAACATGTCGGCCGGGCACCTCAGCCGCCAGTTCCGGCGCGCCTACGGCGAGTCGCCGTACGGCTACCTGATGACGCGGCGCATCGAGCGCGCGATGGCGCTGCTGCGCCGTGGCGACCTCAGCGTCACCGAGGTCTGCTTCGAGGTCGGCTGTTCGTCGCTGGGCACTTTCAGCAGCCGCTTCACCGAGCTGGTCGGGGTGCCGCCCAGCGTCTACCGGCGCGAGGCGGTGCGCGCGACGGCGGGGATACCGTCCTGCGTGGCGAAACAGGTGACCAGACCCGTCAGGAATCGCGAAGCGCCAGGTGACCGAACCGGCCGGACCGGTCAGGAATCGCGATGCGACAGGTGACGGGACCGGTCAGAAGTCGCGATGCGACAGGTGACCAAGACCGGTCAGGAATCGAGAAGCGCCGGCACCGAGCGGCACCTAGCGTGACTGCCATGGACATCACCCTTCACGCGAGCTTCCTCCCGCACCACGACCCGGACGCCTCTCTGGCCTTCTACCGCGACACCCTCGGCTTCGAGGTCCGCAACGACGTCGGATACCAGGGGATGCGCTGGATCACGGTCGGCCCGGCCGGCCAGCCCGGCACCTCCATCGTCCTGACGCCACCGGCCGCCGACCCCGGCGTCACCGACGACGAGCGCCGCACCATCGTCGAGATGATGGCCAAGGGCACCTACGCCGCCCTCCTCCTGGCCACCGGCGACCTCGATGACACCTTCACGCGGCTGCAGGCGAGCGACGCCGAGGTCGTCCAGGAGCCGACCGAGCAGCCGTACGGCGTTCGCGACTGCGCCTTCCGCGATCCCGCGGGCAACCTGATCCGCATCCAGGAACGGCGCTGAGCAGTCCGGATGACCGAGGCCGAGCCCGAGCCCGAGCCCGAAGTCGAGGCCGAGCCCGAGCCCAACCACGCGCCCGGGCCCAGAGACTCCACGGGCCGAGGCCCGGGAGAAATCAGACGTCCCGTGCAAGGCTGGCCAGATCGAGCCGGGCGACACCGACGGAACCCGTGACGGCGGGCCCGCCTAACAGGTCGTGACGGCGGCCCCACGTAACAGACCGTGAAGGCGGCCCCGCGTAACAGATGGAGACACGATGAGCATGGCCCCGAGGACGGACACGCAGTCGCCTGCGCACGTGGCCGACCGCCACGACCTGATCCGCGTGCACGGCGCGCGCGTGAACAACCTCCAGGACGTCAGCATCGAGATCCCGAAGCGCCGGCTGACGGTGTTCACCGGAGTCTCCGGCTCGGGCAAGAGCTCGCTGGTGTTCCATACGATCGCCGCGGAGTCGCAGCGGCTGATCAACGAGACCTACAGCGCCTTCGTGCAGGGCTTCATGCCGACGCTGGCGCGGCCCGAGGTCGACGTCCTCGACGGGCTGACGACCGCGATCATCGTCGACCAGCAGCGGTTGGGCGCCGACCCCCGCTCCACGGTCGGTACCGCCACCGACGCCAACGCGATGCTGCGCATCCTCTTCAGCCGGCTCGGGCAGCCGCACATCGGCTCGCCCCACGCGTTCGCCTTCAACGTCCCCACGGTCCGGGCGAGCGGTGCGCTCACGGTCGACCGCGGTGCCGCCAAGACCAGGGCCGTGAAGAAGACCTTCACCCGTACCGGCGGCATGTGCACGCGCTGCGAAGGCCGCGGCACCGTCTCCGACATCGACCTCACCCAGCTCTACGACGACTCCAAGTCGATCGCCGAGGGCGCGTTCACCATCCCCGGCTGGAAGTCCGACAGCTTCTGGACCGTGCGGGTCTACGCCGAGTCCGGCCTTCTCGACCCGCACAAGCCGATCCGCAAGTTCACCAAGAGGGAGATGCAGGACTTCCTCTACCGGGAGCCGACCAAGGTGAAGGTCGAGGGCGTCAACCTCACCTACGAGGGGCTGATCCCCAAGATCCAGAAGTCGTTCCTGTCCAAGGACAAGGAGGCCCTGCAGCCGCACATCCGGGCGTTCGTGGAGCGGGCGGTCACCTTCACCACCTGCCCCGAGTGCGACGGCACCCGGCTCAGCGAGGCGGCCCGGTCGTCGCGGATCGACGGGATCAACATCGCCGACGCCTGCGCGATGCAGATCAGCGACCTGGCCGGATGGGTCCGCGGCCGCGACGAGCCAACGGTGGCACCGCTGCTCACCGCGCTGCAGCGCACCCTCGACTCGTTCGTGGAGATCGGTCTCGGCTACCTCTCGCTCGACCGCCCGTCGGGCACGCTCTCGGGCGGTGAGGCACAGCGCGTCAAGATGATCCGCCACCTCGGCTCCTCGCTCACCGACACCACCTACGTCTTCGACGAGCCCACCGCGGGCCTGCACCCCCATGACATCCAGCGGATGAACGACCTGCTGCTGCGGCTGCGCGACAAGGGCAACACGGTGCTCGTCGTGGAGCACAAGCCGCAGACGATCGCCATCGCCGACCACGTCGTCGACCTCGGCCCCGGCGCCGGTACGGCGGGCGGCACCGTCTGCTTCGAGGGCACCGTCGAGGGGCTGCGGGCCGGCGGCACCGTCACCGGCCGCCATCTCGGCGACCGGACCGCCCTCAAGGAGACGGTGCGCAAGCCCACCGGCAAGCTTCCGATCCGCGGTGCGACGACGCACAACCTGCAGGACGTCGACGTCGACATCCCGCTCGGGGTGCTGGCCGTCGTCACCGGCGTCGCCGGCTCCGGCAAGAGCTCGCTCGTACACGGCTCGATCCCCGCCGGATCCGGCGTGGTGTCCGTCGACCAGGGAGCCATCAAGGGCTCCCGGCGCAGCAACCCCGCGACGTACACCGGACTGCTCGAACCCATCCGCAAGGCGTTCGCCAAGGCCAACGGCGTCAAGCCGGGGCTGTTCAGCGCCAACTCCGAGGGTGCCTGCCCCCACTGCAACGGCGCCGGCGTCATCTACACCGACCTGGCGATGATGGCCGGTGTCGCCACCACCTGCGAGGAGTGCGAGGGGAAGCGGTTCGAGGCATCGGTGCTGGACCACCACCTCGGCGGCCGCGACATCAGCGAGGTGCTGGCGATGTCGGTGGCCCAGGCCGAGGAGTTCTTCGGCGACGGCGAGGCCCGCACACCCGCCGCGCACCGCATCCTCGGCCGCCTCGCCGACGTCGGCCTCGGCTACCTCCGCCTCGGCCAGCCGCTCACCACGCTCTCCGGCGGCGAACGCCAGCGGCTCAAGCTGGCCACTCACATGGCCGAGAAGGGCGGCGTCTACGTCCTCGACGAACCGACCGCCGGCCTCCATCTCGCCGACGTCGAGCAACTGCTCGGCCTGCTCGACCGCCTCGTCGACGCCGGCAAGTCGGTCATCGTCGTCGAACACCACCCGGCCGTCATGGCACACGCAGACTGGATTATCGACCTCGGCCCCGGCGCCGGCCACGACGGCGGCCGCATCGTCTTCGAGGGCACCCCCACCGACCTGGTCGCCACCCGCTCGACCCTCACGGGCGAGCATCTCGCGGCCTACGTGGAGGCCTGACGGAGGGACCGTCGGCCTTACCCCCTCTGCAGTCCGGGGAGCCGGTGGCCTTGCTACACCGGGTCATCAACCTGGCCCCGCGAGCCGATGACCCGCGCGGGCGAGCGGTGGCCTCGATACACCAGCCGCCGCAGACGTCCCGCCACCGTTGATCCCGCTTGGCGACGCCAGAACGCCAGAACGCCAGAACGCAGGACGGAGGAGGAGCCATGGCACTGGGCCGCAAGGGATCGCGACGCATCGTCGTCGGCAGCACGGTCTATCGCTGGCGGTTGCGACGCAGGCCGACCTACTTGCAGGCCCTTTCCTGGACACCGTGCACATTCGCGGTCGAGCATGCAGACAACCCTGGGGCAACGCTCGTGGTCACCACCAACCAGCCGCACCCGAGCAACTGGTTCGTACGTGAAGCCAAGCCGGTGCTGCCATCTGACGTTGCCCGGATCATCCAGCTTGCTCTTCGCGAGGGCTGGACCCCAACGACTCCGGGCGCCCCATTCCACATGGACCTTTCCGCCGGCTTCACGCCCTCGCCCTAGAAGGGCATAGCGGGCTGGGGGAGGCCGTGGGCGTGGGCCGTTGTTGAGGTCAGGCGTAGATGTCAGGCAGGCCGAGGCACGATGGTCACAGCGCGGTAGTCGTACCCATCCTGCTGGAAACCGGGGGCTTCCCATGTGAGGTCGACTTGCTGTCCCGGCGACAGCGTGCGGAAGCCGCTCGTCTGGACGTCGGAGAAGTGGCCGAAGCAGCCGCCTGGCGTCTCGTGGGAGTCGAGCACGCCCCACCCTTCCTCGTCGTGCCACTCGCGGACCGTCGCAGTCACCATGGGCAAACCGTACGGGCTCCTGCTGCGACACCCGCAGACCGGGAGCGCCCGTGCGGCCAAGCACGTGTGGGAACCACGCGTAGCGGTCCGGGCCTGGGCGCGGGCGAGTGCACCTTGACGAGATCGGGAACCCATTACGGTGACGGGCATGTCTGACACAGGCTTCTGGACTTTCCCGCCCGACCGCATAACCCGTGGCAGCGGCGTGCGCTACGAACTGACTGTCCTGAACCCGCCGTTCACTGTCGAGGTCGACCACCTTCCGCCCAACGACCCGGAGCGTGCAGCGGAGTTCGCTCGCTCGCTGGGCACGATCGACGACGTGATCGAAGACCTCGGCCCCCGTAAGCAGAGCGAGACGATCACGGTCGCCACGAGAGCTGATCTGGACCTCGTGCAGGCGGGGGCGTGGGGGAACCTCGTGTCGATCTCCGATCCGGCGTTCGCGGACGACGGCAACGACATGCCCCTGCTGGCGGAGGCCACTCGGCTGAGGGAGCGCCTCCCCGACGCACGGATCGTGGGCCGGGTGGAGGTGCACTGCGGCGCCGAGCACACCGAAGACCTCGTGTGGCTCCCGGACGGCACCATGTTCCATGCCCGCGGCTGGCCCGGTGACGAACCGTTCGTCGTGACCGGCGACCCGCAGGCGGTGATGTCCGCCCTCGGGATCACGACGGAAGTCCTCGAAGACCTCGACGTGTACTTCGACCTGGACGACGACCCGAATCAGAACGACTGGGGCGCCCTCGCCACGGCCTGCCTCGCCGGCGCGGACCCGTGGGGGAGGGCCGACCTGGACGCCTCCTCACTGCGGGTGCAACACAGCGAGCACGCCACCAGCCACATGGAAGCCCTGTACCTCAGCGACTGATTACGCTTCACCTTCCCTTCCCAGTAATCGGAGTGGCCGGGTGGGCCGACGGATCGGTGAGGGTGGTCAGCAGCCGGTAGCAGCCGGTAGCGGCCGGTGTGGCCCCCCCCGGAGGTGGCGATGCTGAGCCGGCCCCTGCGGCGGCGAAGGTCCCTGATGTCGGGCAGCGTCTGCGCATACAACTGCAAGGGTGTGCAGGCCGTCCTGCTCGTCATACGCGGTGGCGACAGGATGCTGGTCCATCGGGTGATATTCGGGAGATCAACTCCCCGTCTGCTCACGCAAACGGCCCCGGACGAAGCGCCCAGGGCCGAACAGGGTGCCTCCCTGGGAGAGAAACCCCAGGTCAGCGGAGTACTGCATGGTGCCCCCGGCAGGATTCGAACCTGCGACACCCGCTTTAGGAGCATGATCATGAGGTTACTCGTCTTGCCTTGTCCGGCCTGATGTTTCGCTGTTTTCCCAGGTCAACGTCCTCATGAGGAACGACGGGGGAGTGATCTGTCACGATCCTTCGCGGGCCTTCTTTGTCCTGTTGTTCCCATCAGGTTCCCAACTGAGGCCTTGGGAAGGGTCTTCGAGAGTCGGCAGGAGTGTCTACGCAGCTCTGTCGCCCAGTCGGGTTCCGTTGAGCACCGCTGATGCTTCGGTCGGCGCGCAGTTGTCCGCTCAGATGGCGATGAGCCGGACGCGGGTACTCTCGTCAACTCAGCTTTCACCCCTCACCCACTGGGCTCCCGAAAAAACGGCTTGGACGGAGAACGGGCAGTGTTGCGCAGCAGTCGCTGCCGTGTGAACGCCGGCTACCGGCGGCCGGTGAGGAGCGCGCCGAGGCGGTCGCCGATTACGGAGACACCAGGGCGGGGCTCGTTCGCGTAGTACCAGGGCTTGCGTCGGCGTAGCAGCGCCTCACCGTGCTCGCTCCAGGTGAATCCGGGCTTCCGCAGCAGCTTCCGGAACACCGCGTCGGCTGTCTCCGGGTGCGCGGCGGCCAGTCGGCAGATCGGCAGTGGCGCAATCGACCCCTCGCGCAGGTACGTGCGCAACAGGTCCTGATGCTGCCCACGGCTCGCGCGCACCGGGTCCGCGAAGAGGTCTCGCAACATCCCGTAGTCCGCGTAGAAGTTGAGCCCGTCGACCTGGTCATAGATGACGCCGATGGTGTGCGAATCCGCGAGTTCTCGCGGAAGCTCGAAGAACGGCAGGTCCAGGTCAGACGGCCGCCTGCCCCGGGCACGGTCGGGCTGTCCGGCGACGGCTGCCTCTTGGCGGTGGCGGTAGTAGGCGTTGAGGAGGTCCTCGGCTTCGGCAGGCGGAAGGACCAGTTCATCGCCGCCGAAGAACTCGACGAACGCGGCCCGGTCCTCCCGCATCCGCTGCCATCCCTGCTCGAGCTTCTCGGGGTTGCGGAAGACCAGTTCGGGTTGGCTGGTGGCCAGGTGGAGAGCGGCCTGGGCGATCTCGGTGGCACTGGACTTGGGGTAGCTCGTCATCGCCCCGGATACCAGCCACGCCCCGCCGGCCGAGTGAACGGGTACCAGGCAGGTGTGGAGGAATCCTCCTTTGGACATGCCACGGAACGCCGCCCGCCCAACATTCGAGTACGTGCGGTACTCCAGGTCGTCGACCAGGTTCAGCAGGACGACGGCGTCCTTTTCCTTGCGCTGGATCTCGAAGATTCCCTCGACGGGGTCGCTCCAGCCGAGCAGCATCTCCCGGTCGACCGCGGTCAAGTCCTTCCGTCCGGCGACGAACCAGTCCACCACGGTCGAACCGTCCGGCAGGCGGTACCGCAGGATGAAGTGGTCGATGACCCGGATCGCCTCGCCCTCGTCCAACTGCCGCTCAGGCCCTGCGGCCTCAAGCAGAAGGGGCGTCAGCCACCGGTCAAAGCGGGTGCTCTGCCCGAAGGCGACCAGCTGCCCTTTCAACTCGGCACTGCGCTCGATGAGGTCGGTCAGCGACGGTTCGCCAGCGCCCTGCTGCGTGCCATGTATGGCGTCAGCCACGTTCAGCCCTCCCAGACAAGCCGGTTCCGCGTGGGGTGTGAGGTGCCCGACCGCAACCGGCCCAGTGACGGTACGCCTCGATCCACTCCGCACCCTCGGGCGCCGGGCTGGGCAACGGCAGCTCCAGCATTCCGATCGATTGCCGCATGCCGCCGCGAGAGCACAGGGCGACGATCCTTCTGTCCGGCGTGAGGTCGAGGCCGTCCACCGTTACCTCGACGCCGAGAACCGCGGTGGTGAAGGGCAGGCAGAGGTATTCCTCAAGCATGGTGAACAGACCGGTCAGCTGGTCGTCCTCGTTGTAGGCATCGACAGTCGCCTCTTCGATCATGGCCTCAAGCTCGGCCGTGTCCAACACGCCCATGGGGCAACACTAGCGACCCGCGGGGTGACACCGGGCGGCCATGACAGTGCTGGTATCCCACCTCCGGGACGACGAGGGCGAATGGTGGCCTGCGGCACCGGCCGACAACCTCGTCGCGGCACACACCACGGTCTGGGCGTAACGCTTCAGTCGCCGACCTGTGTGATCGCCACCGTGAGTCGCCAAGTGAACCATCCGGACCAGGGAGCCGGGAGGCACAAGTTCACGTCGGTCATGAACTGACCGAGGGAGAAAGTGGCCTTGACCGGAGACTCGATGTGGATCACGCCGTTCGCGTCGTGCGCCCTCCGGCCTCGTTTCCGCCGCAGCTGCCGTCGCCGCTCTGCTCGCGGCCGTTCTGACCGCCTGCACAGGCGGTTCCGGCAACGGCACCACCGGCTCGGAGACTTCTCCTTCCGAGGGAATGGCCCTCAGCCATATCCATGGGCTCGGCGTCGACCCCGCGGACGGACAGCTGTACGTCGCCACGCACGAGGGCGTCATCGCCGTGGCGGACGACGGCTCCTCCCAGCGGGTCAGCGACACCGCCGACTACATGGGCTTCACCGTCGCCGGCCCCAAGACGTTCCTCGGCAGCGGTCACCCCGCCGAAGGCAGCGCGACCACGCCAATCGCGGCCTGATCAAGAGCACCGACGCAGGCAAGACCTGGAAGACCCTCTCCCTCGGCGGCGAAGTCGACTTCCATGTCCTGGACTACGCCCACAACACCATCTACGGCTACGACAGCACCGGTGGCCTCCTGCGCGTCAGCAAGGACGGCAAGACCTGGGACAAGCGCGCCGAACTCGCCGCCCTCGACATCGCTGTCAGCCCCAACGACCCCGACATCGTGCTGGCCACCACTCAAAACGGCATCGCCAAGAGCACAAACGGCGGCAAGAGCTTCAGCCGCGGCGCCGGGCCGGTGATGGCCTACCTCTCGTGGACCAAGCCGGACGCGCTGTACGGCATCGACCCCACCGGTGCACTGCACCGCAGCACCGACGGCGGCGCACCTGGAAGAAGACCGCCACCGTCCCCGGCGGTCAGCCCCAAGCCTTGACTGCCGTCGACGCCAACCGAGTCCTCATCGCAACCCAGGACGGCGTCTACGAATCCCGCGACGGCGGCCAGACCTTCACCCAACGCTTGCCGGTCACCCACACCACCGACGACTGACCATCGGCCCGACGAGGAGCAGCTCCTAGGGAGTTGAGCCAGTGGCCGTTTTCGCAGGTCAGCAGACTGGGAATGAGCGTGAGCTGAGGCTCTCCGCGACGCCAGTAATGGTGGAGGTCATGTTCTCCCGGTACAGGGGCGGTGACTGCGACCGGGTCAGTCGCCGTGGTAGAGGCGAACTGGATCGATCAGCTGGATAGCGGGGTCGTTCTCGGCGAGGTGGCGCAGTTCGTCGGTGAAGCCGGTGCCGCTGTAGCACTGCAGCTGGGTGACGTCGGTGGCGGTGCCGCGCGCGGTGAGGAGAGCACGGATGTGCTGGAGACGTTCGAGGTGGCCCTTTCCCATGACGTCGTTCCATTTGGCTTCGCCGATGGCGAGTAGTGTTTCGCGGCCGCTGTCGGTCTCGCCATGGACCGCGACGTCGACTTCGTGGCTGGTCTTCGCGGCAGGATCGTTGACGGTGCCGCTGGCGACTCTTGTGACCTGCCCGCCGTGGGTTGCGGGGGACGCGTGCCAGCGGGCCCATTCGCGGCAGACCTGTTCGAAGTGCGGGCCGACAACCTTGCTGCGGAAGGTGGACTGGGCGCGGCGCCAGACGGCGGGGGCGCGTCCGGGGCGTTCCAGATCGCCCCAGGCGGGGCGCATGACCGCGTGGTAGAAGGCGATGAGAGGTTCGGCGATGCGGTAGGCGGAGCGGTTGCGGCGGAAGGCGTCGGCCTCGTGCGTGATCATGCCGACGCCCTGGAGGACGCTGAGCGGGTGGGCGAGGTCAGTGGACTTGCGGCCGAGGTAGTCGGCGATGCCGCCGCGTGCGGCGTTTCCGGCGGCGATGGCGGCCAGGACGGAGTGGTAGAGCGCGGTGTCGTGAAGGTCGGGTTCCTCTGCGAGCAGGTAGCGGGCCTCGCGGAAGAGCGGACGGGCGGGATTGAGGACGGCGCGGGTGACCCAGGCGTCGAAGTCGTGGGGCCCGGCGGGGGCGTCGCCCTGGGTGAACTCGCGGCGGTAGGCGGGGGTGCCGCCGACGATGGCGTGGGTGAGCAGTGCGGTGCGCGGGTCGGTGATCTCCCAGAACTCGGCGGCGAGGCGGAAGTCCAGGGTGGGGACGACGAGTTCCAGGCCGGCGCGGCCGCGCAGCGGGGCGTTGCCGGCGAGGAGTCCGCCCATGAAGGACAGGGCGGAGCCGCACAGCAGGAGCCGTACGGGGGTGTTGGTGTGCTGGGCGGCGGGATCGAGGGCGCGCTGGATGATCGAGGGGAGGGCGGGGGAGGCCTTGGCGAGGAAGGGGAACTCGTCGATGACCGCGATGGTGGGGCCGCCCCTGTCGGCGATGCGCATGAGTTCCGTGACGGCCTCGTCCCAATGAGTGAAGCGGAACGGGGTGGGCTGGTCGCGGTGGCGGGCGAGGGCTTCGCCGAACTGGCGCAGGGCGTCGGTTTCGGTGGTCTCGGTGGCGGTGAACATGAAGCCGCCGCTTGCCCGCGTGACGGCGTCCAGGAGGAAGGTCTTGCCCTGGCGGCGGCGGCCGGAGACCACGCCGAGGGTGGCGCGCGGGCCGGGCAGGGCGGCGAAGCGGGTCAGCTCGGCCCACTCGAAGTCGCGGTCGAACATCTCGGCAGGTTTGTCCACGGCACACCTCTACATGGATAGGTGCGCTTATTATATCTGGACTTATTCAAGAGTCCATTCGTGCGTCCGGGCCCGGCGTTGGCCGGACGGTGGCGAGGGCAGGGATCGGGGCTGGTGGGGGTGGTCACCGCGATCGCGGATCACCGTGGAACGGTCCGGCCGCCTTGCACCTTTGAAGTGCCAACCCGCCAGCCGTTCGAACCGGCATCGCTGTCTCGCTGGTCGCGAACGTCGCAGCCGTTTCCTGCAGTCAGCTCACGGCGGACAGGTGATGCGCCCCGGCCGCCCGCCGCCCACCCCGCAGAAAGGGATCGCCGCAGTCGCAGTTCCTGCTCCGCCCGGGCACGTTGCCACGTATCTCGCTGCTTCTCCTTCGCGCGCCGTCGTTCCTGGTTGCGTTTGCCCACTGCGGTACCTCGTGCTCGCGGAGGTGTTGCCGTCTCCGCACCGAACGTAGTGGCCAGGGCCGCCCGCTCGCCCACTCTCCCGGGGGGTGCGCTTGAATGACCGCATGGCTGTGGTCATGGACGAGGGGACGGTGTACGCGTTCGCCGACGACACCGAGGTCACCGAGGGGCGAACCCTGCTCGCCGACGGTGCGGTGATCGAGGCGGAGAGCGAGTCCCGCGGCATCGGCGGCCTGGTGCGGGACGGCTCGGGCGCCGCTCGCGGTGTATGGGTGCAGGTCGTAGGCCGGGAACTGACGGCGGAATGCGACGGCCCGTGCGCCCTGGCGTCAGGACGCTTGTGCCGGCATGCCGTGGCACTCGCCCTGCACGCCGTCGAACGGCGCCTGCCCTGGCACGCCGCACCCGTCGACGACACCCCCTGTGCCCCCGGCGAAGCCCTGGACGCACTCACCGCCGTGGAGAAGGCCGCGGTGCTGGACCGGCTGCTGGATGCTCGGCCCGAACTGCGCGCAGAAGCAGACCAGTTGGCCGTCCACTTGCTCGCCCCGCGTGCCCGCGTCGAACTGACCGCCCTTCAGGAGGGGACGGCGGCCGAGGTCGAGCAGGCCCTGCGCACCCTGGACAGCGACCATCTGAGCACCGGCTATCGCCCGGGCTTCGGGTACACCGACGTATACGAGGCCGCGAGCCGTCTGATCGAGCCGATCATCGAGCAGTACGAGGCCGATGTCCGTCGCCGTCTGGCGCTGGGCATGCCTGACGCGGCCGAGGCCGTGGCCCTCGGCGTACTCGACGGCCTGGACGCCTGCGAAGGCGACTACGACGGCGACGAGGTGCTGTGCTACGCCGGGGAAAGTCGCGCCGAGACCTACGGGTACAAGATCCGTGAACTGATGCGCACCGCAGGCCGAGCCGTGGAGTAGACCCGCCCTATCCCTTCACGTGTCTCACCGCACAGCCGAGGGCTCGGCGCGGTGGCGCGTTGTTCCGGGACGCTTCCGGCCGACAAGGGACAGCGGAACGAGGAACCCGGTGAGGTTCCGGCACGGTACCGCCACTGTGCAGGGGGGCGACTCTCCGTCATGGCCGCGGCCCCGTTCGGGGCGGGATCGGGGAAGCGTTGATCCCGAGTCAGGGCACTCACGCCGTCGCACCTCGACGAACCGGGGCAGATTTCCCCGAGAACGGGCCGCGCCCCTGGCGGTCAAGACGTGGGTGGCCGTCAGATCACTAAAGGACGTCCGAAGTGCGAATAATGTGCATTTCAATGTTCCCAGGGCGTTCCCATTGCACACCTGAAGGCCTTCCAGAGAGGTTCCCTGCAAGGCCTTCAGTGTGCTGACCTGCAATTTTGTGGTGCCCCCGGCAGGATTCGAACCTGCGACACCCGCTTTAGGAGAGCGGTGCTCTATCCCCTGAGCTACGGAGGCATGGGGTTGAACCCCTGACAGGGTAGCTGATGTGTTCGCTGCTGATTGCTTGTGTGGGGGATATGGGGTGGTGGGCGTGGCCCACCGGGGGAGCGGTGGGGGTGTGGTGGGGCGTGGGGATGGCGGTGGCCTGTTGAGGGCCACCGCCGTTGTGGTGTTCGGGGTCGGGCCGAGCCCGGCTTCCGGGTGTCAGCTGCCGATGTGCCAGCTGACTGTGCCGTCCGTGGTGACGAGGAGGGCGAGGAGGAGCAGGTCGGCGGCGCCGAGGGTGATGCCCAGGAGGGCGCGGCCGCGGCGGGTGGTGCCGCGGGCCAGGGCCAGGCCGCCGAGGACCAGGGCGCAGGGGCCGAGGAGGAGGTTGAGGACGAGGGTGCCGAGCAGGCCGAGGATGAAGGAGGCCACGGCCATGCCGTCCGCTTGGGAGTGGAGGCGGGAGGTGGCCGGGCCCGTGGCCTTGGCCGGTGTGGTCGGAGTCGTCCGCAGGGCTTCGCTGAGCGTGGTCATCGGGAGGTCACCTCGTCGTGGTGGCGGCGTTCGCGGAGGAAGAAGACGAGCAGCCAGCCGGCGATGACGGCGGCCGCGACGAGGGTGACGGGGACGGGGATGTGTGCCGCGGTGCCCAGCAGGATCCCCATCAGGAGGAGGGCTGCGACGAGGAAGAGCATGATCTTCCTTTCCGGTTCCAGAGGACAGTTGTTCACTCAGTTCCTTCAGTCTACGACCGTCTCCGGGTGGAGTAGTTCGGAGAACGGTTGTTTACTGGATGACATGAGTCACAGTCTTGGAGTCCGGCAGGCCCAGAAACAGAAGACCCGTCAGGCGTTGCTCGATGCGGCGCTCGGGCTGCTGGAGGAGCAGAGCCTGAGCAGCCTGGGGCTGCGGGAGGTCACGCGAGTGGTGGGGATCGCCCCGACCGCGTTCTACCGGCACTTCCGGGACATGGGTGAGCTGGGTGTCGCCCTGGTCGAGGAGGCGCTGGGGAGTCTGCATGTGATGGTGCGGGCGATCCTCGCCGAGCAGGACGCGGCCGAGGAGCGGATCGACCGCACGGTCGCGGTCGTGGAGCAGCATGTGCGGCACCATCCGCTGCACATCCGGTTCGTGGCGCGTGAGCGGCACGGTGGGGTGCGGGCCGTACGGCAGGCCATCGCGGGGGAGCTGGACCGGTTCGCGGAGGAGGTCGCGGCGGCGCTCAAGTCCCAGCCGGTGTCGGGGGGGTGGCGCGATGACGATGTGCGGATGCTCGCCGAGCTGTATGTGGACCGGTTGGTGACGACGGCCGCGGCACTGCTCGATGCCGAGGCGGACGGTGCGGAGGGGGCGGCCGAGCAGGTCGTACGGGTGGCGCGCCGTCAGCTGCGGCTGATCAGCATCGGCCGGCGGCACTGGCGGGAGGAGGGGAGGGGGGAGGCGGGAGGAGTGGTGTGTGGGGAGTAGGAGCAGAAGGAGTGGAAGGAGCAGTGGGGGGAGGGGTGTACCTGGGCGTACCTGGGCGTGCCCGGGCGGCGGTGGTTAGGGCCTGTCCCCTGGGTCAGGGGCGGCCAGGCCCTAGTTGTGCTGTCCCGGCACGTTGGTGACGCGACATGCCCTGGCTGGTGCTTGAACGAGGTGAGGGCCTTCTGGCTCGGTGGGGATTGCGACATCTACCGCCGAGTGCAGGAGGCCCTCGTGATCCACCGTAACGCCCCGCTGACGCCGACCGGAAGGCTGCGTCTGGCCCGGTGCGTCGTCGACGACGGCTGGCCGCTGCGCCGGGCCGCAGAACGCTTCCAGGTCAGCCACACCACCGCTGCACGCTGGGCCGGCCGCTACCAACTGCACGGCCGGGCGGGGATGAAGGACCACTCCAGCAGGCCCCACCACCAGCCTCACCGCACGTCCGCAGCGGTGGAGGACAACATCGTCCGCATGCGACGCGAGCACCGGATCGGCCCACTGCGACTGGCCGCCCGCGCCGGCGTCGCAGCTTCCACCGCCCACCGGATCCTCACCCGCCGCGGCCTGCCGCCGCTGGCCGCAGTGGATCGGGCCACCGGTGAGCCCGTCCGCCGCTACGAACGCGCCCGTCCCGGCGAGCTGGTCCACATCGACGTCAAGAAACTCGGCCGCATCCCCGACGGCGGCGGCCACAAAGTCCTCGGCCGCGCGGCCGGACGCAAGAACCGCAACGGAGCCGGGCTTGCCTACCTCCACACCGCCCTGGACGACCACACCCGCCTGGCCTACACCGAAGACCTCCCGGACGAGAAGGCAGGCACCTGCGCGGGCTTCCTGACACGGGCCACGGCATGGTTCGCCGCCCGCGGCGTCACCGTCGAACGCGTCCTGACCGACAATGCCTGGTCCTACAGCAAGAACACCTGGCGCCAGACCTGCCGCGACCTGGGCATCCAACCGCGCTGGACACGGCCCTGGCGCCCCCAGACCAACGGCAAGGTCGAACGCTTCCACCGCACCCTGCTCGACGAATGGGCCTACCACCGGCCCTACACCTCAGACGCCGAACGGCAGGCAGCGTTTCCCGACTGGCTGGACTGGTACAACTACCACCGACCCCACACCGGCATCAGCGGCCACACCCCAGCCAGCCGCGTCACCAACCTCTCCGGACAGCACACCTAGTCGCGTGCCGGGGTCACCCGTACGCGATAGGTGCCGTCCGGGTTTTCCGTCAGGACGGTGACGGCTGCGCCGGTGGTGCGGTCCGTGTAGGTGTCGCCGGGCTGGAAGGTGGCGTCGGTCAGTTCCGGGTCGACGTATTTGTTGTCGCGGTAGCAGCCGCCGCTGTGCGGGGTGGCGTCCACGATGCGGAGGGGGCCGCGGCCCGAGGGGACGCGGGTGGCGACGCGGTAGATGAGGATGCCGGGGCGGCAGACCGTCGGGTCCAGCAGGCCGCGGGTGCGGGCCTCGGCGACCAGGGCGGTGTGGGGGGAGGTCGGGATGACGACGATCTTTGTGCCGCCGGGGGCGGAGACCGGGGTGAGGGTGTGTTCGCCGGGTGTCCCGTGGCGTGGGGCGCAGTGCACCTGATCGGCGGAGAGCCAGCCGAGCTTCCACTTGTGCCAGCCGACGAAATCATTGCTCGGCCCCCAGTCCTCGTCCATCGGGTCCCAGTGCCCTGCGGGGGCCGGAGCGTCGCGGCCGTCCGTGAAGTAGAGGTCGGGCAGGCCGAAGCTATGGGCGTTCTCGTGGTTGAGGACGCGGAAGGCGCTCACCCCGGTTTGCCGGCTCCAGATGAAGGACGCATTCCGGAACGGCACCCCGTCGGCGGTCTTCAGCCCCATGTCACCGCCGCTGAAGGTGACCGAGAGGACCGTACGGGTGGCGGGCGGCCCCGCGTTGGGGGTGGCGATGATGTTGATGACGTCGTAGTCGCGGAAGTCGACGAGCGGGTCGACGGCGCGTACGACATCCCGGGAGAGCGCGTGATAGCCGCCGTCCGAGGCCGGGTCGAAACCGGCGCCGCGCTGGATGCCGTACGCAGCGAGCGGCCGTGACATGCGGATCCACCGGAGCAGCGGCCTGGGGCGGTAGGTCAGCCTGCCGTACGAGCTGGTGCGGAAGTAGTCCGTCGCGGCAGGGAAGAACTCGGCGAAGCGGGCGCGGGGGGACATCGTGGCGCGGGCGTCCGGGAAGTCGATGAAGAGGGTGAGCGCCTCTACGGTGCCGGACGAGTGGGAGAAGCCGGCGGGGGTGTCGGCGGATTCGGCGACGTCGTCGCTGATACCGCGCAGCGCACACGGGCCGCTCGGCGGGGCGCCGGGCGCGGAGGGTATGGCCACGGCGCTGGGCGGTGAACCCAGGGCTATCGCCGCGGCTGCGGTGGCCGCGCCTGCGGCCAGGACCGCGGAGACCTTGTGCTTCATATCGATCACCTTGTGTCGACGGGTGATCGCTCGCGCGCGGGGTTACGTCAACTGGAGGCATGCGGGGGCCGGGTGGGGCGGTCCCGGCCCGGGTGGCCTCGGGGCGCGCCTGGGGCGGCCCGCAGGTTGGGACGGCCCGGGGCCGGGGCGGCGGCCCAGAGGCTGGGGTCGGCCGGAGTGAGGCCGGAGTGAGGCCGGAGGTCGGGCCTGGGGTGCGTGGGGAGGGGCGGCTGGCGGGGGTGTGGGTCAGCTCACATGGGTGGCGTGAAATATCCGGGGAGGGTTTCCCCGTTTAACCAGGCGTCCGGATGAAACGGGGAACCTCTCCCCGGTTCGTGCCGGTCGCCGGAGCAGCCACCGGAGTGGTGACCGGAGCAGCCAACGGAGTGGTGACCTGATCGGGCGCCGGGGCAGTGTTCCGGAAAGCCAGGTTCCGGAAAGTCAGGTTCCGAGAAGTCAGGTTCCGAGAAAGTGCCGGAAGATGAGGGGAGTGCGCTGCCGTGACCGCCGTCGCCGCATGCGCGAAGTCCGGGAAGCAGGGGCAGCAGCCCCGACTGCGGGCCGATGCCCTGCGCAACCGGGAGCGGATCATCGCCGCCGCCCGCGAGACGATGGTCGAGTTCGGGGCCGAGGTCCCGCTCGATGAAATCGCCCGACGCGCGAGTGTCGGCAACGCGACGCTCTACCGTCACTTCGCGGATCGCCTGGAGTTGATCCACCACGTCACGCTCTCCGTCATGTCCCGTACCGCGGACCGCGCGGAGAGTGCCCTTGCCGAGGAGTCCGATGCTTTCCAGGCGCTGAGGCGCTTTGTTCACGCCGCGGTGGAGGAGCGGATCGGGGCGCTGTGCCCGTTGCTCTCCGACGGCATCGACCGGGACCACCCCGATCTGCTCGCGGCGCGCGGGCGTCTGGAGGCGGCCGTCGAGGCCGTCATGGGCGCCGCACGCGACAGTGGGCAGCTGCGTACCGACATCGCCGTCGGTGATCTGATGGTCGCGGTCACTCAGCTCACCCGGCCGCTGCCGGGCAGTGGCTGTCCGGACTTCGACCAGTTCGTGCACCGGCATCTGCAGCTGTTCCTGGACGGTCTGCAGGCGCCGGCCCGCTCCGAACTCCCTGGCGCCGCCGCCACTTTGGACGACCTGAGGCGCCGCTCGTAAGTCGGGGCGCACCGGTCCGCCTGCCCCCTCCCGTCTCCTCCCGCCCGTCCACGTCCGTTCCGTCCCGATCGTCTTCACGTCCGGTCCGTCGCTTCGCCGACGGCCGCCTCATCCGTCCCGTTCTTCGCTCTTGTTCGCTCACTGCACCAGTAGGTGGATCCCGCCATGCCTGAAACAGCCCCATACGCTGATCCGCGGCGCTGGAAAGCGCTGATATTCATCGCTCTCGCCCAGCTGATGGTCGTTCTCGACGCGACCATCGTGAATATCGCGCTGCCCTCCGCCCAGCAGGATCTCGGTATCTCCGACGCCAACCGGCAGTGGGTGATCACCGCCTACGCACTGGCCTTCGGCGGTCTGCTGCTCTTCGGCGGGCGCGTCGCCGACCTGTGGGGACGGAAGCGGACCTTCATCGTCGGGCTCGTCGGATTCGCGGTCGCCTCCGCGCTCGGCGGGGCCGCGGCCGGTCAGGGGATGCTGCTGGGTGCCCGTGCGCTGCAGGGTGTTTTCGGCGCGCTGCTGGCACCGGCCGCGCTGTCGCTGCTGGCGGTGACCTTCACCGAGGCCAAGGAGCGCGCCAAGGCGTTCGGCATCTTCGGCGCGATCGCCGGTGGCGGCGGCGCCGTGGGGCTGATCCTCGGCGGGGTGCTGACCGAGTACATGAACTGGCGCTGGACCTTCTTCGTCAACATCCCGTTCGCCGTGGTCGCCGCGACCGGCGCGTTCCTGGTCATCCGTGAGCCCGCGGAGGGCCGTAACCCCTCCCGGCTGGACATCCCCGGCGTCATCCTGGCCACCCTCGGTCTGGTCTCGCTGGTCTACGGGTTCACCCGCGCCGAGTCGGACGGCTGGCTGGCCGGCCCGACCCTGGGTCTGTTCGTCGCGGCCGCGGTGCTGCTGCTGGCGTTCGTGCTGGTCGAGTCCAAGGTGAAGGCTCCGCTGCTGCCGCTGCGGGTGGTCACTGACCGGAACCGTGCCGGTGTCTACGCGTCGCTTGGCCTGGCCGTGATCGGCATGTTCGGTCTCTTCCTCTTCCTGACCTACTACCTGCAGATCGTGAAGGGCTACACACCGGTCACCACCGGTCTGGCCTTCCTCCCGATGATCGTCGGCATGATCACCGGCTCGACGCAGATCGGCGCCCGGCTGATGAACCGCGTCCGGCCGCGGCTGCTGATGGCGCCCGGCTTCACGGTCGCCGCGCTCGGCATGCTGGTGCTGACCCAGATCGATCTGGACACGTCCTACCCCGCGCTGATCCTGCCCGGCTTCCTGCTGATGGGCCTGGGTATGGGCACGGCGTTCATGCCGGCCATGTCGCTGGCCACGCACGGCGTCCAGCCGCGCGACGCCGGTGTCGCCTCCGCGATGGTCAACACCTCGCAGCAGGTGGGCGGCGCGATCGGAACGGCCCTGCTGAACACCATCGCGGCCGGCGCCACCACCGCGTACGCCACCTCGCACGCGGCCGGTGCGCGCTCGGCCGACCTGCTCAAGCTCCAGTCGATGGTGCACGGCTACACCACCGCCATCTGGTGGGCGGTCGGCATCCTGGCCCTGGCGGGCGTGATCGCCTACACCTTCATCAACACCGGGCGGCCGGGTGCCGGTTCGCCGGTGGCCTCCTCCGCCGACGGCGAGAGCACGGTCCTGGGCTCGTCCGAGGGCGACGGTGAGGTGCAGGTTCCGGTGATGGTGCACTGAGCCGAGGGGGGCGGGCCGTACGGCGTCCCGCCGTCGGCTCGTCCGGCTCCCGCGCCCGCACCGGCGTCGGCCACTTCCGGTTCCGCTGATCCGTCAGCGCAGCCAGGGGAGGTCGGCGCCTTTCGGTTGCAGTCCTTCGGTCATCACTTGGCAGATCTCGGCCAGTTGGCCGACCTGCTCCGGGGAGAGGCGGTCGAAGATCGCGGAGCGTACGGCGGCGACATGTCCGGGGGCGGCCTTCTCCAGGACCCGCATTCCCTCGTCGGTGAGGAGGGCGTTCTGGCCCCGCTTGTCGGAGGGGCAGTTCTCGCGCCGTACCCAGCCGTTCTTCTCCAGGCGCGCGACCGCATGCGAGAGCCGGGAGCGGGTGATCTTGGCGTTCTGAGCAAGCTCGGTCATCCGCATCCGGCGCCGCGGTGCACGGGAGAGCTGGACGAGCAGGCCGTAGTAGACATGCGGCATCCTGGCGTCCCGTTGCAGCTGGCGGTCGAGGTGGTCCTCCAGGAGCGTGGTGGCGTGGAGGTAGCACTGCCAAGCGAATTGCTCCTCGTCGCTGAGCCAGCGCGGCTCGGCTGCGGGTTCGTTGCTCATACCATCCACTCTCTCACCACTCGGAGAGTTATTTAAGTTTTAACAAGGTCGAATTACCCCCAAATCTCCAGACGCTTGAACATTCAAGTATAGGCCCAGGCGAATGCTGTGGTCGCGCGCGCCGACTACTGCCAAGTGTGACTCCGCGGAGTGGCAATGTGCGTCATGCGTCGTGGTCGATCAGTTCCACCGCGTTCAGGGCTGCCGACAGGGCGCGGGTGTCGCCGTCCTCGGAGGCCGCGGCGACGTCCAGGGCGGTGTCCGCGAACTTGATCGCATGCTCGTTGCCGTGGGCGACCGCCCGCGCGAAGACCTCGTCGGGTGTGACCGCGGCGGCGTCCGGTGCTCGACGCGGGGTGTCCGCGGCGTAGAGCGTGGTGATCGCCGAGGCCGCCGCCCAGGCCGCCGCGAACGAGCTCGCCCACAGTTCCCGGGGGAGCGCCGGCAGGGTGCGCAGCACCGCGTTCGGCGCGGTGGCGGCGTGCACCAGCATGATGCCGTTCCCGTGGCCGTGGTCCGCGTAGTTGAGGGTGGCGGCGCGCACGAGGGCGGTCAGGCCCGCGCGTGCGGCCTCGGGGTCATCGGGGAGGTGCAGCGACTCGGTGGTGCTCAACCAGCCGGGAGTGGTCAGTAGTTGGGCGTAGCCGTTCAGCGGTGTCACACGCCGTTCGGCGATCCGGGGGAGGGCGGACAGCGCCTCGGCCGGGGTGGCGCTGCCCGCGGGGTGCACCGTCGCGGGCAGGAGCAGATGGCGGGCGGCCCAGTAGCCGAGGGCATGGGCGAACTCCGCAATCCTGGCGGCGTCCTCACCCTCCGTCAGGAGGCTGCGTACGGCATGGCCCACGCGGATAACGGGGTGGGTGGCGGCGCCGGCGATACCGGGCAGCAGCCGCGGCCACCACTCGGCGAGGAGCTCGCGCCAGGGGCGCTCGGCGACCCGCCCGGTGAAGTACCGCGTCCAGTCGGTGACCCGGCCCGGATCGCCCAGCGCCTCCTGCCAGTTGGCGTCGGTGATACGGGCTCGGGGGGACGGTACGTCCTCCAGCTTGTGCGCATAGGCGTCGAGCCAGCGGTGGACGGTGCGGGCCTGGCCGTTGCGGACCATGGCTTCCACGGCCATCGGTCCGTGGTTGCTCAGATAGCCGCTGAACTCGGGGCCGGAGGTGTGCAGTCGTAACAGGGCTTCGTCGAGTGTGCCGCTCGTCGTCTCCATGGCCCGAGGCTAGGTCGGCGGGGCGGCGCCGCGTAACGGCCTTCCGTCCTACACCGCTGGTCGGCCGCGGCTTACGGCGCTGGTCGTAAGGCGGGGGCGGGGTGGTTCCGGGGAGTGCGCCGGTGCCGCGGTGCCCCTGGCGTCACCGGGCCCGCCTCCCGCGTCCATACCGGACAGGAGATGTCGGGTATCGGGGGGAGGGTGCCGTCATGACGGGTGAGAGCAGAAGCCGGGAAGGCATCGGGAGCGGTGCGGGCGACGATGGCGGTGTCGGCGGTGCGGTCGGCTGGTCGGTGGTGGAGGCGGTGGTGCCGGAACTCGCCGGGCGGGTCCGGGAGCGGTTCGGGGCGTACCGGCACCACGTCCTGGCGACCCTGCGGAAGGACGGCGCACCGCGGCTCACCGGGCTGGAGGCGGACTTCCGCCACGGGGAACTGTGGCTGGGCATGATGGTCGGCTCGCGCAAGGTGTCCGATCTGCGGCGCGACGCCCGGTTCGCGCTGCATGCCAATCCGGGGCCGGGCGCCGATCTGGCCGGTGGCGATGTACGGGTGTCCGGGCGGGCCGTGGAGGTGACCGACCGCGCCTTGGTCGCGCGCTATGCGGCGGCGGTGAGGCCGCCGGAGCCGTTCCATCTCTTCCGGGCGGAGCTGACGGAGGTGGTGCGTACGTCCACCGAGGCTCCGTATGTGGTGGTGGAGACCTGGTCGCCGGGACGGGCGCCGCGCACCCTCCGGCGGAGGTCGGACGATGCGGCGCTGCAGGTGGAGTGAGGGGCGCCCCGGGACTCAGCCGACGTTGCGGGACCCGGCGCGGCCGTCGTCCGGTTCGAGGTGCCAGCTGATGATGCGGCGCGGATGGACGCGGATCACGTCGTTGCTGAAGAAGTCGGGCGCCATCGGAGGCGCTTCGAGGGTCAGCAGTTCGGCACGGCCGCGGATCTCCACTCCGCGGCCCCAGCCGGGTGCGACCGGGTCGTCGGCCGGCGCCATGTCGTCGATGAGCAGGGAGACTCCGGGACGGGCCTGGGCGTTGCGGTTGAGGTCAAGGGGGTGGTGGCGTCACCGGTTGAGGGCAGGGGGTGGTGGCGTCAGTGCGTGGCCACCGGCAGCCGGTGCGTCCGGTCGTCCCGGTGGTGGGTCTTGTGCGGACGGTGCAAGCCGTGCGGCTCGCGGGTGCGGTGGGTGCGGAAGACGTAGAGGGCGGCGACGAACATCACGGCGCCCATGGTGAAGCCGAAGGCGGACGATTTGAGGATGGTTTCGCCGCCGAGGCTGTAGGCCCAGCCCATCGAGCAGCCGAAGAGCGCACCGTAGGCGGTCGCCCGGGTCTCGGTGATCAGGGACGACTGGAAGTGGGCCACCACCAGCCCCAGGGCGCCCGACACCACGAACGCGGCCAGCCCGTACAGCATGGCCGGGCCGCCCTTGTCGCCGGCGGTGTGGGTGCGGAAGATGACGAAGAGGCCGAAGGCGAGCGCCGTGATGATCGGCAGCGAGACGGTCGGCGGGATGCGCCTGGCCCGTTCCTTCATCCCGGCCATTCCCGGGGCCGGCCGCGGGGTACGGGCGGTGGTCGTCGCGCCGTGTTCGGGTTCGACGGTGCCGTGGGAGCGGGCGGCCCTCGCGCCGTGCCGCTGGGCGTGCTGGTCCATGGCGGGCTCCTCTCGGTTTCCCCGCTGCCCCCTCCTGTCCAGGCGACACCCGGGCGCCGCCCGCGGCAACCGGAACGGCGGGTACCGGAAGCGGGCGTGCTGCGGCGGGGAGCCGGTGGCGAGCGGGTTCAGCCCAGGTCCTTCTGGTACCAGGCCACGTCCCAGTAGCGGCCGAACTTGCGGCCCACCTCCGTATACGTGCCGATGTGCCGGAAGCCGAAACGGGTGTGGAGGCGGGTGGAGGCCTCGTTCGGCTGGGTGATCCCGGCGTAGGCGCGGTGCACGTCCTCGTCGGCCAGCGCCTCGAACAGGGCCTTGTAGAGCAGCGTGCCGACGCCCCGGCCGGCGGCGTGCGGGGCGCAGTAGACGGTGACCTCGACGGACGGGGCGTAGGCGGCCTTCGAGCGGAACGCGCTGCTGGTCGCGTAACCGAGCAGCGCACCGTACGGGCGCCCGACCCCGGAAGCCGCCCCGTGCCCGGCCCCGGAAGCCCCGTGCCCGGCCCCGAGTGCCGCCGCCTGTCCGGTCACGGAAGCTTCCGCGTGCCCGGCCCCGGAAGCCTCCGCGCCGGTGGAGGGATGGCTCGGCGGCCCGTTGTGCGGGTTTTTCGTCCGTTCTGTCGTCTCTTGGGCAACCAGAAGACGGTGCGGGCCGTCTTGGGGGTGGGAGAGCAGCCACGGGCGGCGCTGTTCCGGAGTGAAGGGCTCCAGTTCGAAAGTGATGCACGTCTCACGGATGTAGTGGTTGTAAAGATCCGTAAGGGCCGGAAGGTCCGCATCGGCGCCCGCCCTGACCTGCACTTCCCCGTGTTGTTGCAGCATGTGACCTCCTAAATGGGGGCGCAGGGTACTGCAAGATCAGAAAAATAGCGGGGCAGCCTGGGAATTCTGTCCGGATTCCAGCCGTTGTTTCCTTCGGACGGGCCAGTCGCTGAGCGTCGGCTTCGATGCCACCACCCGGCCCGCCCACCGTCCCGCGACCGACTCATCGCAAAGGGAGCACACGCATGGCAACCCGTGCCGTCGCCCGCCGTCAGGAAAGCAGCAGCGGTTCCGACGGGGCCACCAGTGTTCGCGCCATAGGCGGGGAGATCGCCGACCGCGACCTGGTCGGCATGTACCTCGACGAGATCGCGCGTACGCCACTGCTCGACGCGGCCAAGGAGGTCGAGCTGTCCCAGACCATCGAGGCGGGCGTCTACGCCCAGCAGATCCTGGACGGCGAGGTCGCCGACGGCAATGCCGCGGGCGCCGGCCGCGAGGAGCTGGAAAGGCTGGTCGAGGAGGGCGCCAAGGCCAAGGACATCTTCATCCGTTCCAATCTCCGTCTGGTGGTGGCGGTCGCCCGCCGCTACCCGCGCGCCGGGCTGCCTCTGCTGGACCTGATCCAGGAGGGCAACGCCGGTCTGGTGCGCGCCGTGGAGAAGTTCGACTACGCCAAGGGCTTCAAGTTCTCGACGTATGCGACGTGGTGGATCCGCCAGGCCATCACCCGCTCCATCGCCGACCAGTCGCGCACGATCCGGCTGCCCGTGCACCTCGTCGAGGAGCTGGGCCGGATACGCCGGGTGCAGCGCGAGTTCAACCGTGAGAACGGCCGTGACCCGGAGCCGGCGGAGGTCGCCGGCGAGCTGGGCTCCACGCCCGCCCGCGTCACCGACGTACTCGACTGGGCGCGCGACCCGGTCAGCCTCAACATGTCCGTGGACGACGACGGCGACACCCAGTTCGGTGATCTGCTGGAGGACACCTCCGCGGCCTCGCCCGAGCAGTCCGTGCTCACGCTGCTGCGCAGCGAGGAGCTGGAGGACCTGATCGACCGTCTCGACCACCGCACCGCTTCGATCATCAAGGCCCGCTACGGCATCGAGGACGGCCGCGAGCGCACGCTGACCGAGGTCGGCAAGCAGCACGGCCTGACCCGCGAGCGGATCCGCCAGATCGAGAAGCATGCGCTGCTGGAGCTGAAGCGGATGGCGCATGACACGGGATTCGACGCGGCCGCGTAAAGAGCGCGCGGGTGCGCGCACCGAGATCCGCGGCCCGGTCTGTGACGGACGAGCCCCGATGCCCCTTCCGGCGTCGGGGCTCCGTCGCGTCCGGGTCCTGCGAGGGGCGCCCGCAGGACTCACAGGCGCGGATGTCTGTTTGAGTCTGACTGAAGCCCGTGTCTGTTTACTTTGTCGAAATCCGGGCGTAGCCTCGCACTGAAACCACAGGCTCGGGCATGGAACGGACACTCACGCAGATGTATGCACCGGAGCGCCAGCAGGAGATTCTGCGGCTCGCCCGTGAAGGCGGCCGGGTCGATGTGCTCTCCCTCGCGGAGGAGTTCCAGGTCACCGCCGAGACCGTGCGGCGCGATCTGAAGGCCCTGGACCGGGCCGGTCTGGTGCGCCGGGTGCACGGCGGAGCCATCCCGGCCGGCCGGCTGGACTTCGAGCCCGACCTCGCCGAGCGGGACGCCGTCGCCGCCGACGAGAAGCAGCGCATCGCGCGGGCCGCGCTCGCCGAGCTCCCCGGCGGCGAAGGCGGCGCCGGCAGCTCCGGGAGCGTGATTCTGGACGCCGGAACGACCGCCGCCCGGCTCGCCGCCGAGATCCCGCTGGAGGCCGAGCTGACCGTCGTCACCCACGGTCTGCCGGTCGCCGCGCGGCTGGCCGACCACCCCGGGCTCACCCTCCACCTCGTGGGCGGCCGCATCCGGCACCGCACCCGGGCCGCGGTCGACGACTGGGCACTGCGCGCCTACCGCGAGATCAACGCCGATGTGCTGTTCCTCGCGACCAACGGCTTCTCCCCCGACGGCGGCCTGACCACCCCCGACCTCGCGGAGGCCGCCGTCAAGCGGACGCTGATCGCCGCCGCCCGCCGGGTGGTCCTCCTCGCCGACTCCGCCAAATTCGGGCAGCAGCACTTCGCCCGCTTCGGCGAACTGTCGGATGTGGACCTGCTCATCACCGACACCGGCCTGAGCCCCGACGACGCCCTCGCCATCGAGCGTGCGGGCACGGAAGTAGTTCGCGCATGATCCTGACCGTCACCCCCAACCCCAGCCTGGACCGTACGTACGAGATCCCGGCGCTGGACCGCGGGGCCGTGCTCCGGGCGACCGCCGACCGGATCGACCCCGGCGGCAAGGGCGTCAATGTCTCGCGCGCGGTGGCCGCCGCCGGGCATCGCACCGTCGCCGTACTGCCGGTGGGCGGTCCCGCCGGTGCGGCGCTGGCCGGGCTGCTGGGCGCCGAGGGCATCGAGGTGGCGGGGGTGCCGGTGGCCGGCCAGACCCGCTCCAACATCTCGGTCGCCGAACCCGACGGCACCCTCACCAAGATCAACGCGACCGGTCCCGAGCTGACCGCCGAGGAGTCGGAGGCGCTGCTCACCACGGTCGGCGAGCGTTCCGTGGGCGCCGACTGGATCGCCTGCTGCGGCAGCCTCCCGCGCGGTCTGGCCCCCGAGTGGTACGCGGAGCTGGTCGCCCGCACCCACCGGGCGGGCGCCCGGATCGCCCTGGACACCTCGGGCCCCTCGCTGACCGCGGCCCTGCGCGAACGCCCGGACGTCGTCAAGCCGAACGCCGAGGAGCTGGCCCAGGCCGTCGGCCGCCCGCTCGCGACCCTCGGCGACGCGGTCAAGGCCGCCGAGGAGCTGCGCGCCTGGGGCGCCCGCGCCGTACTGGCCTCCCTGGGGGCGGACGGCCAGCTGCTGGTCGACGAGCAAGGCGCCTACTTCGGCAGCGCCCCGGTCGCGGCCGTCCGCAGCAATGTCGGCGCGGGCGACGCCTCGCTGGCGGGCTTCCTCACAGCGGGCGGTTCGGGCCCGCTGGCCCTGGCCGTCGCCCTGGCCCATGGCGCGGCCGCCGTCCAGCTGCCCGGCAGCCTGATGCCGACCCCGGCCGATCTGGACACGGCCGCCGTCCGGACCACCGACGCGGTGCCGTTCGACCGCCTGCTGACGGAGCCGGTGTCATGAGCGCCGCGCGGCGGACTCTTGCCGTGACTGCCGCGTACGGAGCGGTGGTTGCCGGGTCTGCGGCGTATCCCTGCGTCCCGTCCGCCGTTCCCCCGGCCCGCACCGGGCGGCGCCCCAGCCACCCCCCGTCCCGTCCCCACCGCCCCCACGGCGGTACCGCGCGCAAGGGAGCCCGCGATGAGTGAGCTGATCACGGCGGAACTGGTCGACCTCGACCTGTCCGCAGAAACGAAGGACGCCGCCGCACGGTCCCTGGCCGAGCGGATGGTCACCTCCGGTCGCGTCACCGACCTGGAGGGCTTCCTCGCGGACATCGCCGCACGCGAGGCCCAGATGCCGACGGGACTGGACGGCGGGATCGGCATTCCGCACTGCCGCAGCGAACATGTCACGGAGCCGACGCTGGCCTTCGGGCGCAGCGCCTCCGGTATCGACTTCGGTGCGCCGGACGGCCCCGCCGACCTGATCTTCCTGATCGCGGCCCCGGCGGGCGGCGACGCCGACCATCTGTCGATCCTCTCGACCCTCGCCCGGCACCTGATGGACGAGACCTTCACCGGCGCGCTGCGGTCCGCCACCGAACCGGAGCGTACGGCGGCGCTGATCCGCGGGGACGAGCCGGCGGTGGTCCCCGAGGCGGAGGCGATCCCCGAGCCGGCGGCGGCCCCCGAGCCGGACGCAGCGCCCGAGCCCGAGGCGGTGGCCGGACCGGCAGCGGAGCCCGGACCCGAGCGGGACGCCGAGCCGCAGGCGACCACGGACGCCGCCCCCACCACCGCAACGGCCGCCGAGCGCCCAGCCGGTGGCGCCCCCACAGAGGCCCCCGCCGAGGCCGCCCCCGAGGCCGCCCCCGAGGCCGCTCCCGCCCCGGCCACCCCCTTCCGCATCGTCGCCATCACCTCCTGCCCCACCGGCATCGCGCACACCTACATGGCCGCCGAGTCACTGGAGAAGGCAGGTCAGGCCGCCGGTGTCGAGGTGTTCGTCGAGACCCAGGGCTCGGCCGGATTCAAGCGGCTCGACCCGCAGCTCGTCGCGGACGCGGACGGCGTGATCTTCGCGCATGACGTCGAGGTACGGGAGAAGGAACGCTTCGCCGGGAAGCCGACCGTCGACGTCGGGGTGAAGGCGGGCATCAACCGCCCCGCCGAACTCATCGCCGAGGTACGGCAGAAGGCCGCACACGGCGAGGCCGGCGCCCCGGCGCGGGCCGCCGCACCCATGGACAAGGGCGCCGACGCGGGCGACGGCTTCGCCACCCGGCTGCGCAAGTGGCTGATGACCGGCGTCAGTTACATGGTTCCATTCGTCGCCGCGGGCGGTCTGCTCATCGCGCTCGCCTTCGCCATCGGCGGCTACACGATCAACAAGGCGCCGTCCGTCGCCGAGCACTTCATCTGGACCGAGTCCGCCAGCTGGGCGGCGCTGCTCTTCCAGATAGGCGGCGTCGCGTTCGGCTTCCTCGTCCCGGTCCTGGCCGGCTTCATCGCGTACGGCATGGCGGACCGGCCGGGCCTGGTGCCGGGCTTCGTCGGCGGCGCCATCGCGCTCACCATCAACGCGGGCTTCCTCGGCGGTCTGATCGCCGGACTGATCGCGGGCGCCGTGGTGATGGCGATTCAACGGGTCCGTATCCCACCGGTGCTGCGCGGCATCATGCCGGTCGTCGTCATCCCGCTGATCTCCTCGGCGATCGTCGGCTTCCTGATGTTCCTCGTGATCGGCAAGCCGATCGCCGCGCTGCAGAAGGGGCTGACGGACTGGCTGTCCGGCCTCACCGGCGCCAACGCCATCATCCTGGGCGTGATCCTCGGCCTGATGATGTGTTTCGACCTCGGCGGCCCGCTCAACAAGGTGGCCTACGCCTTCGCGGTCGGCGGCCTCGCCCACCCCAACGAGGGCAGTCTGAAGGTCATGGCCGCGGTGATGGCGGCCGGTATGGTGCCGCCGCTGGCGATGGCGCTGGCCACGACCGTCCGGAGCCGGCTCTTCACCAAGACCGAGCGGGAGAACGGCAAGGCGGCCTGGGTGCTCGGCGCCTCCTTCATCACCGAGGGTGCGATCCCCTTCGCCGCCGCGGACCCGCTGCGCGTCATCCCCTCCGCGATGGCCGGCGGCGCGGTCACCGGCGCCCTGTCGATGGCCTTCGGCTGCACCCTCCGCGCCCCGCACGGCGGCATATTCGTCGTCCCCCTGATCGGCCAGCCGCTCCTCTATCTGCTCGCCATCGCCGCGGGTACGGCCGTCAGCACGGCCCTGGTGATCCTCCTCAAGGGCCTGCGGAAGCCGTCGCCCACCCACCCGGCCCCCTCCCCGGCCGACGACGAGGCCGAGGTGACGGTCGCCGCCTGATCCCTCTCCGCAGGAGCAGGCCCAAGGGCTGTCCCGAGGCCTCCACCGCCCACACGGTGGAGGCCTCGGCCCGTCTGCCCCTCCATCCCTCCACCTACCCCTTCCCCTGGTTCCTCTGCGTCCGGCGGTTCTCCTCGGGCGGTGCCTCCGCGGGCTCGTCCTCGACGGGTGGGCAGCAGGCGGGTGGTGGCTCCGGGGCCGCACAGGGGAAGGGCGCGTCGCGTACGGGCACGAACGGAGCCAGGGTTCCGCGACGGTCGGCGCCGGTGGGCAGGGCGGTTCCTCCGCCGGACGCCAGGGCGTCAGCGGCACCTGGGTCGGCACGCTGAAGTGGCTCACCGACTACAAGCTCACGGTCGCCCCGGAGAACGGTAGCGAGCAGGCCTTCCACCTACTCGACGACACCAAGGTGCTCGGTGCGGCGGCGCTCTGCGGGGCCCCCGACGGCCGCGTCCAGGTGGACGGCTCCGGCTACGGCACCCTCCCGTGCACCCTCGCCGACCTGCGCAAGGCGGCCAAGCTCGGCAACGCCACAGTCCGGGTGACCGTGGACCACGGCGCCGCCACGAAGATCGCCGAGCTCTACCACCCGTAAGGTCCCAGCGGGGCCCCACCATCCCCACACAACCGGTTCAGCGGCCGTCGGAGCATCCGGCGGCCGCCGCCCGTTGCGCCGTCGCCATGAGTACCGCCCCCAGTACCGCCCTCTGTCCGCCGTTTCCCTGCCCGGAGGACCGGCGCGCAACTACCGTGTGTGTTCCGGCCCTTACGGGAAGCGGCCGGAAAGGCGGGCGAATGCTGCTTGTGGGCCGTATTTCGCCGCCACGCACCGTTAGTCCCACACCTTCCACGGAGGAGGTCGCCATGCCACCGAGGCGAGCGGTCACCGGTCGGAGCCAGGAGCCGCGCCAGCGCTACGTCGAAGAGCTGCGATTACTACGGGCCCAGAAGGGCGACACCCTCCGGCAGCTCGGCGACGTACTGGGCTGGGACTGGTCGCTGTTCGGCAAGATGGAGAGCGGGCAGACGCTGGGGAGCCCGGAGGTGGTGCAGGCGTTGGACCAGCACTACGGGACGCCTGGGCTGCTGCTGACGTTGTGGGAGTTGGCGGTGGCAGATCCCACGCAGTTCAAGGAGCGGTACCGGCGGTACATGACCTTGGAAGCGGAAGCGTTGAGCCTGTGGCACTACGCGGTGAGTGCGCTGCCGGGTCTGCTCCAGACAGAGGCGTACGCACATGACTTGCTCACAGCGGGCGGCATCAGCGGTGAAGAGCTGACACGACAGGTTGAAGCGCGCATAGGGCGACACCAGTTGCTGGACGGCGACAATGCCGCTCGGTTCCGCTCCGTCGTGTCCGAGGCCGTGTTGCGCACGCCGTTGGAGGATGCCCAAGAGTGGCGCAAGCAGCTTGAGCACCTGCTGGACATGGGCGAACGACGGAACATCGTGATTCAGGTCGTGAGACAGGAAGCCGGTCTCCACGCCCTGACGAACACGCACGCCATGTTCTTGCGACTCCCGGACGGACGCACCGTGGCATGGGTGGAGACCGGCTATTCGGGCGAACTCATCGAGGAAACGGCAGCAGTCGAACGCCTTCAGCTCAGCTACGATCTGGTCCGTGACCTAGCCCTAACCCCGGCTGAATCACGGAAGTTCATCAGGCAGCTGTTGGAGGAAGCCTCGTGCGAACCATCCACCTGAGCACCGTCACTTGGCGCAAGAGTTCATACAGCAACCACCAGGACGGCGGCCAGTGCATCGAGGTCTCCGACGACCTCCTGACCGCCGCCACCTGGCGCAAGTCCAGCTACAGCAACCAGGACGGCGGCGAGTGCATCGAGGTCTCGGACGACTTCCCCGCCGTCGTCCCCGTCCGTGACAGCAAGGCCCCCCACGGCCCCGCCCTCCTCTTCGGGGCGCCCGCCTGGGCCTCCTTCGTCACCGCCGTGAAGAGCGGCGAACTCCCCGGCGCCTGACGCCCCCGGTCCCAGGAGACCGGCCCGAAGACCGGCCCCCGTCGCTCGCCCGCGACGGGGGCCGTCGGCGTTGCGGGGGTGTCCACGCACGACCATGCACGGCCACGCACCTGGAGGTAAGTACGCACCAAAAAGTAGGTACTTGTCCCGTGCCGAGCTCCGGCCAAGACTGATGTGGCGGCCTCCGGAATCCCTTGCGAGGCCGCTGAATCCGGTGCAATGAGGCGGGAGTTCGGTTCGTGACGACGGTGAAGAAGAGTGTGGCGGTCCTCGGGCTGGGGAGCATGGGGGCGGCGCTGGCGGAGGCGCTGCTGGTGGCCGGCCATGAAGTGACCGTGTGGAACAGGACGCCCGGCAGGGCCGAGGGGCTCGTTGCGCGTGGGGCGCGGTGCGCCGGTTCGGTGGCCGAGGCGGTCACGGCGGGCGAGATCGTGCTCGTCTGCATCCTCGATTACGGCGATATCGGCCCGCTGCTGGAGCAACAGGGAGTCGGGCGGGCGGCATTGCAGGGGCGCGTGGTGGTCAATGTGACCAACGGGTCGCCCGAGGAGGCCTGTGCGATGGCGGAGCGGGTGACGGGCCTCGGCGCCGCCTACCTCGATGGCGGCATCATGGCCGTGCCCGAGATCATCGCGAGCCCGGAGGCCTTTGTGCTCTACAGCGGTTCGCGCGAGGCCTTCGAGGCGCACCGGGGCGTGCTGGACGCGTTCGCCCGCAGCGTCTACCTGGGCGAGGACCCCGGGCTCGCGCCGCTGCACGACCTCGCGCTGCTGAGCGGCATGTACGGCATGTTCGGCGGCTTTCTGCACGCGGCCGCGCTGGTGCGCTCGGCGGGCGGATCGGTGGCGGAGTTCACCACGACGCTGCTGCAGCCGTGGCTGGGGGCGATGGCCGGCGGTCTGCCCGCGATGGCGGCACAGATCGACTCCGGCGACTACAGCGTCACCGGGTCCCCCCTTGCCATGCAGGTCTCGAACGACAGCATCGGGGATGTCAGCCGCGCACAGGGCGTCAGCCCGGAACTGTTCGCGCCGCTGTTCGCGCTGATGGAGCGGCGGGTGGCGGACGGCCACGGGAGCGAGGGGCTGGCGGGACTGGTGGAGCTGGTGCACCCGCGCTGAGGTGGGCCGACGACTGACCCGGCACGGCCCGGCGCGGCCCAGCCCAGCCGGGGTGGCGGACCCGTTGATCCGCCGGAGCCGTATGCGGCGGCCCCATATGCGGCGGCCCCGTATGCAGGCCCCGTATGCAGCCGCCCCAGTACGCAGCAGCCCCGTACGCACAAAGGCGGTGGCCGGCCCCTACCAGGGACCGGCCACCGCCTTCGGGTGTGTGCCGCGGGCGTCGTCCGTCAGACCGCGCTGCCCTGCTGCCACTCGGCCCAGGACATGTTCCAGCCGTTGAGGCCGTTGTCCGGCTTGATGGTCTCGTCCTTCGAGTTCTTCACGACGACGACATCGCCGATCAGCGACTCGTTGAAGAACCACTTGCCGTCGGTGTTGCCCCCGCCGCCCTTGTTGTCCTTCAGGCCGACGCAGCCGTGGCTGGTGCCGGCCTGGCCGAAGATGGACGGGGAGCCCCAGTAGTTGCCGTGGAGGAAGGTGCCGGAGGCCGACAGCCGCATGGCGTGCGGGACGTCAGGGATGTCGTACTCGCCCTTGCCGTCCTTCTTCTTGAAGCCGACCGTCGAGCCGTCCATCCGGGTCTGCTCGAACTTCTCCGAGATGACCATCTGGCCGTTGTAGGTGGGGTTCTCGGGGCTGCCGCCGGAGATCGGGATGTCCTTGAGGGTCTTGCCGTCCCGCTTGACCGTCATGTGCTGGGTGTTCATGTCGACCGTGGAGACCTGCGAGCGCCCGATGGTGAAGGACACCGTCTTGGACTGCACACCGGTGATGCCCTGGCCGCCCTTCACCCCGTCCAGGTCGATCTTCATGGTGACCTTGGAGCCGGCCTTCCAGTAGTCCTCGGGACGGAAGTCCAGGCGCTGGGTGCCGAACCAGTGGCCGACGACCTTCTGGCCGCTGCTGGAGGTCACCGTGATGTGGGACTGGACGTCCTTCTTGTTGGTGATCGCCTTGTCGAAGTTGAAGGACACCGGCATACCGACGCCGACGGTCTTGCCGTTGTCGGGGGTGTAGCTGCCGATGAAGCTGTTGGCCGTGGAGACCGTCGTGAAGCTCGCGTTCTCGGTGGCGGCCCGGCCCTTGGCGTCCTTGGCCTTCGCCACGATCCGGTACTTGGTGCCGCGCTCCAGCTGGACGCCGGGCTTCCAGGACGTGCCGTCGGACGATATGGCACCGGCGACGTCCTTGCCGGAGTCGGCCTCGGTGAGCTTCACCTCGGTCAGCTTGCCGCCGGTGGCCTTCACACCGGTGTCGTTGATGCTGGCGTTGGTGGCGCCGTCGTCCGACGAGACCTTGATCTTGACGTCGGAGGCGTTCTTGGCGGCCGCGGCGTCCGCGCCGGCCTGGCCGTTCTTGCCGTCGTCGTTGCCACCGGCCGAGGCGTCCCCGCCACAGGCGGACAGGGTCAGCGCACCCGCTGCGAACAGCGCCGTCACGGCGAGCGTGCGGCGCATCCGCCGGTTACGGCGCGGGGCGCCCGTCGCCGGCTGCTCGACCGAGGGGAGCAGCTGGTGCGGGGTGCGGGACCGAGCGGGCGCGAGGTTGTCCGGCGTTGTCACGAGCTGCTCCATAACAGGGGTGTTGTGATTCCGTGCTGGTAAACAGCACGAGCGGACGGATTTGGTTGCGGGTACGGCGGTCTTGTGATGAAGGTCACATGTGCGGCGGCAGGGGGTGGTCGGCCGGTCCCGACAGCCAGGTTCGCAGTGCCGTGCCGTGTTCGTCCAGGCGGGGTGGGGCGAAGGGTTGGGCCACCGGCGTCCCGGAAAGACGGAGTGGGCTGGTGACTTGGGGGATACGCCCCTCGCCGACCGGTGTCACCGGGTCGAGACCGAGGCGCTGCGCCAACTCCAGGGCCTCGGAGACGGTGTTGACCGGGCCGCAGGGCACGGACACGGCGGTCAGCCGCTCGGTCCAGCCGCGCGGGGTGTCCGAGGCCAGCCGGCGTTCCAGCGCTTTGATGAGATCTGTGCGGTTCTGCACCCGGTCCTCATTGCGGACGAAGCGGACGTCCTCGGCGAGTTCCGGGGCGCCCAGTGCCCGCACCAGCTCCCGGAACTGACGGTCGTTGCCCACCGCCACCGCGAGCAGCTGCCCGTCGCGGCAGGCCAGCGTCTCGTACGGGGCGATGCTCGGATGACGATTGCCCATCGGGCCCGGATCGCGGCCGGTGGCCAGATGCCCGGACGCCTGATTGACCAGCGAGCCCAGCAGCGACGACAGCAGATTGACCTCGACCAGCTGGCCCTGGCCGGTGCGGTCGCGGTGGCGCAGCGCCGCCAGGATGCCGGTGGTGGCGTCCTTCGCGGTCAGCACGTCCACCAGTGCGACGCCCGCCTTCAGCGGTGTGCCGCAGGGCTCGCCGGTGATGCTCATCAGCCCGCCGACCGCCTGCACGACGAAGTCGTAGCCGGGCAGCCGGGCGCCCGCACCGGAGCCGAACCCGGTGATGGTGCAGTGGACCAGGCCCGGATTGGCGGCGCGGGTGGCGGTGTGGTCCAGGCCGTATTTGGCGAGCGAGCCGGGGCGGAAGTTCTCGATCAGTACGTCGGCCCGGCGCGCCAACTCGCGGGCCGCGGCCGCATCGTCCGGATCGCCGAGATCCAGCGCCAGACCGCGCTTGGAGCGGTTCGCGGCGTCGAAGTACGCGGCCGTCCCGCGCCGCGGCGCTCCGCCCTCGTGCGGTGCGGGCTCCTCGCCGGAAGGGGGGTATTCGCCGGAAGGGGGGTCCGCGACGAACGGCGGGCCCCAGGCGCGGGTGTCGTCACCGGTGCCCGGCCGCTCCACCTTGATCACCTCGGCGCCGAGGTCGGCGAGCGTCGCGGCGGCCAGCGGCCCGGCCAGCACCCGGCTGAAGTCCGCGACGAGGATGCCGTCCAGGGCACGGGCGGGCGGCGCAACGGGCGGGGCTGCGTCGGCGGATGGGGCGGTGCCGGTGGGCGGGGTGGTTTCGGTGTCGGTCCCGGTGTCGGTGGGCTCCGTGCCGGTGGGCTCGGGGGCGGCGTCGGCGGGCGGCCGGGGCTGCGGCCGGTGCGGCTGCGGCACGTGCGTACTCCTCACGTCGCGGACGAGGTGCCGTCATCGTCCGGGACGATCTTCGCCGGGGGAAGCCTCCGGGGTGTCCAACGGGGCGGGGGGAATCCTGCCGGGGCGGCCTCTTGGGGCGGCCTCTTGGGGTGGCGCCTTCGCGGGCCGTGCCGGAAATGTGGCGAAATGTCATAGGAGATGTGTCACTTAGGGACTTTCGGCCCAAGATCTCCTGTCGGAAGTCCTGAAGCGTGGTGTCTACTGGCTCCTGGACCGATCCGTAGACAAGCCCTGGCCCAGCGCCCCCATCCGTCCAGGAGGACCACATGCTTCCCTCCGATTCGATTCTGCAGCAGATCGGCCTCGGCGTCCTTGTCGCTCTGGGCGTCGTCTGGGCCGTCGGGATGACCAGACTGCTGCGACGGGGCCGGTACGAGGCCGCCCTGCGGCGGGACCAGCGGGAGATGCGGACACGGTACGCCTCGCGTGGACGGTACGCACCGGGTGGCTCGTTCTCGTCGCGAGGCCCGGAGGGGCTGCCCGGAGCGGGGCTGCCCGTACAGCCGGAGCTGCTCGGCTCGGTGCCGCGGCAGACCGGGCCGGACGGGCCGCCGTCGGAGTGTGTGGAGCTGAGCGCCGCCGAGCGGGCGGCGTTCGAGGGGCTCGTACGGCGGCTGACCAGCCGTAGTTGAGCGGGCCGTGGCCGGTGGCCGTGGCCGGGCGGCCGTAGTCGGGTAGTCGTAGCCCCGGCGGTCGTGGGTGGCCGGTGGCCGTGGTGGCCGGTGGTTGGTGGCTGCCCGCACTCGAAGTTGCTGAGTGCGGGCGGTGCGGCTGATGTGGCCGGTGAGGCCGAGGCGGTGGCCCCGGATTCAGCGGACCGGGCCCAGCCTCAGCAGGGCCAGTGCGGCCAGCATCTGTACGGAGACCGCGGCCGCCGACTTCCACGTCGAGAGATGGTGCTGGCCGCGTATGAGCAGTATGGCGAGGACATAGCCGAAGCCCCAGGTCGTCCAGGTCGCGGCCTGTACGAAGGTGGCGTCGCTCGGCAGCCAGGCGGCGATCATCAGCCGCGGCAGATCTGTCACCCAGAAGAGCACGATGAACAGGCTCGCGGTCGGCGCGAAGCGGCCGATACCGCCGAGGGTGCGGGCGATCGCATGGGCGACCGCGCCCAGCACGAAGCTGGCGAGCAGCACCCCCGCCTCGGCCAGCCCGATGAGCTGGAGCCCCGCGGTGCGGTCGACGGCCCACTGGGTGTGGAACGCGTCCACCGACAGCACCCCGATGGCGCCACTGATCAGCGACAGCAGCACCGCCGCGCTCCAGGCGCTGCGGTCCCGCGCCTCGTCCAGCACCTCCACCGGTCGGTACCAGAGCCCGAATATCAGCCGGTGCCACCACAGTCGGCGGCGGGGCGCGGGCTTACGGGGCGCCGGCTGGACGAGCGTGGGCGGTGGGGGCTGGGGAGGCGGTGAGGGGGGCGGTGCGGACATAAGGCCGTTTCTACCACCGGCCATTCCGGGGCGGCGCGGGGGCGTCGAGCGGGGCACGGCCGGTACGGGTGAGACGCTCGTCCGATGACCTCGCAGACAACGGACCACGACGAGGCGCACGGCGGCGGGCTCGGCAGCCGGCTCAACTGGCTGCGGGCGGCGGTCCTTGGCGCCAACGACGGCATCGTGTCGACCGCCGGACTCGTCGTCGGGGTCGCCGGAGCCACCGACGAACGCGGCACGTTGTTGACGGCGGGGCTGGCGGGGCTGCTGGCCGGTTCCCTGTCGATGGCGGCCGGTGAGTATGTGTCGGTCTCCACCCAGCGCGATTCGGAGAAGGCCGCGCTGGCGCAGGAGAAGCGGGAGCTGGCGACAGAGCCGCAGGCGGAACTCGTCGAGCTGACCGAGATGTTGGAGGGGAAGGGGCTGGACGAGCAGCTTGCCCGGGAGGTGGCCGAGCAGCTCACCGAGCACGATGCGCTGCGGGCCCATGCCGAGGTGGAGTTGGGCATCGACCCAGATGAACTCACCAATCCCTGGCATGCGGCGGGGGCGAGCTTCCTTGCGTTCACGGCGGGGGCGTTGCTGCCGTTGCTGGCGATGGTGCTGCCGCCGGCCGCGGATCGGCTGTGGATCACGGTGGGTGCGGTGGTCGTGGCGCTGGGGCTGTGCGGGTGGGGCAGCGCGCGGCTGGGGTTTGCGCCGGTGGGGCGGGCGATGGTGCGGAATGTGGGGGGTGGGGTGGTGGCGATGGGTGTGACGTATGGGGCGGGGTCGGTGTTGGGGGCGGTGGGGGTTTGAGTGTGGGGTGCGGGGTGTGAGGTGCGGGTGCGGTGGGTGGTTGCTGGCGCGGGGCGCGGGGCGCGGGGCGCGGGGCGCGGTGGCCTGGTGGTGCGTGGTGTGTGGCGCGTGGTGTCCGGTGCCGGTGAGTGGTTGAGGCCGGTGTGCGGCTGGTGCGTGGTGAGTGGTTGAGGCCGGTGCGCCGCCCGTTGGTGGGTGGGGGGCCGGAGGGGATGTCCCGTACCCCGTCCTCGGCGCGGGCGGTTCTGGTACGTGGGGTTGGGTGCCCCGGCATTCGCTCCGGTCCTGCGGGCGGGGCACGGGACATCCCCTCCGGCCTCCGACGTGGGCGGCTGTCCCGCCGTTGGCGGTTGCGGTCACGGCCCTGGGGCCGTGGGCGGCTGTCCCGCCGTTTGCCGTTGCTGCCTGGGGTGGGGGCTGCTTGTCCGCCGTGGTGGTTGTCGTCAGGGGCTGCGGGGCGGGTGGCTGTCCCGCGGTGTCGGTTGCCGTCACGGCCTGCGGGGGTGGGTGGCCTTCCCGCCGTGCTTGTTGGTGGCACGTCTACGGGGGCGGGTGGGCGGTCGTCCGGCGTGTCCGTTGTGTCACGGCTGTGCGGGGTGGCGGTCTTCCGGTCGTGCCGGATGCCGGTCAGGCGGTTCCGTACAGGTCGCGGTAAGAGGGGAAGACGCCGCCGGGGCCGCGCACCGTTTCTGCGGAGTGGGCCGCGTTGACGATGGCGCGGGTCAGGACGTCCGCGCCGGTGGAGAGGAGCTCGTTCAGGGCGCCGGCCTCGGTGTGGATGCCGAAGGCGGGGTCGGTGGGGGGCTCTTCGGGGGTGAGGGGGCGGGTGGCGGTGGACAGGGCGAAGACCGTGTCGCCGTCGGAGAGGAGATGGACGGGGCGGATGGCGCGGGCCAGGCCGTCGTGGGCGGTGCCGGCGAGTTTGTGGGCCTGGGCGCGGGTGAGGGTGGCGTCGGTGGCGACCACGGCGAGGGTGGTGTTGAGCGGCGGACGGACGGACGCTGCCGAACGGGTCAGGGAGATCTCCCGGGCCTCGGCCAGTCGGCGCAGGGCGGCGGCGTGGACCTCGGGTGCCGGCAGGGCGGTGGGGTCCTCGTACAGAAGGCCGTAGAGGGCGCCGGTGCGGGGGTCGGTGACGGAGCCCGCGGCATTGACGGCGGCCAGGGCGGCGACGGTGGCGCCCGAGGGGAGGACCGCGCTCGCGGTGCCGATGCCGCCCTTGAGGCCGCCGGCCACCGCGCCCGTGCCGGCGCCCGTGTTGCCCCGGGCGACCGGAGCGCCGGGCTCGGTGCCCGCCGCGGCGGCGGCCGCCGCCCGGCCCATGGCGGCGTCCGGCCGGGCCCGCCAGTTGCCGCCGCGGCCCAGGTCGAAGAGGGCCGCGGCCGGCACGACGGGGACGACCTGGGCGGGGTCCGGGCCGACCCGGAAGCCCCGGCCCTGGTCCTCCAGCCAGGCGGCGACACCGGACGCGGCGTCAAGACCGAAGGCGCTGCCGCCGGTCAGCACCAGCGCCTCGACGCGCTGGACGAGATTGCGCGGGTCCAGCGCGTCGGTCTCCCGGGTGCCGGGGCCGCCACCGCGTACGTCGACGGCCGCGACGGCGCCGCCCTCGGGAGCCAGGACGACGGTGGTGCCGGTCAGATAGCCGTCACCGATGCGCTGGGCGTGGCCGACCCGGAGGCCGAGGACGTCGGTGAGGGCGTCCTGCGGCCCCGTGGGGTACGGCGGGCCCGCCGGCTGCTCAGTAATCGGCCGGTCCCATCACGATGACCGGGTGCAGGTCGGGGTCGAGGGTGCGCAGCAGCTCCCGCATCACCTTGGGCTTGAGACTGATACAGCCCTGGGTGGGCCCGTCGTGGTCGACGTGCAGCCAGACGCCGCCGCCCTTGGCGGCGCCCCACGGGCGCTGCTGGTCCAGGGGGGAGGTCCCCGGCTCGCGGTTGTAGTTGATGGCGATGACGTAGTCGAAGGCGCCGGCCAGCGGCTCGCCCTCCACACCGGTGCCGTCGGCGACGAAGCTGCTGTTGCGGTCGTAGGGGAGCTTGGTGCCCTCGGGCGCGGGCAGCAGGCCGCCCGCGTCGGTGAGGGGGTAGACCCCGATGGGCGAGCGCAGATCGCCGTAGCGGTGGTCGTCGGTCCAGCCGCGGGCGGCGTTGTGCGCGGCCCAGGTGGGGCCCGGCTCCCAGTCGTCCGAACCCTCCTCGCGGGTGTAGAGGACGACACGGGACTGGAAGGAGTCCATGTCCTGGCCCGTGACGACCAGAACCTGCCGGGAGTCGGCCGGTATCCGCTTCCTGGCCGCGTCACTGAGGCCCGGGATCGGCCGTCCGGCCGGGGCGTTCGGTGCGGCCTTCGGGGCGGTTTTCGGCGCGGACACGGGCGTACGTGGCGTGTCCGGGCCGGAAGCCGTCGTCGACATGGTGCTCTTGGCGTCGGTCCCGCTGTTGTGGTCGTCGCCCGAGGCCGGCCACGCCCACAGGGCGGTTCCGACCAGGGTGGAGAGGGCGAGACCGCTCACGGCCTTGCTGCGCCGGGACAGTCTCGTCCGCGCGCGGGACTGAGCGTGGCGGGCCATGGCTGGCGTCTCCTCAGGTACGGACGGCGGTCGGTCCCGGGGCTTCCTGCGGTCTTCCACAGGTACACCCCCTGTCATAAAAAGGGCAATCTGCACCCTACCGCTTCAGCGTCCGCGCGCCTCCGCTGGTCCATGTGAACAGTGGGGAACATGGGGGCGAAGTGGCGGGAAGTGGGGTCCATTGGTGGGTAATTGACGGGCAATGGGGTGGGTCCGGAGTGGCGGCCGTGCTGGAGAGAGCCCCTCGTCCGGAGGAGGGCGAAGATGGCCGAATCTGATGCGGGATCAGGGTCAGAGCAGGGCTGGACGGGGCGTCAGGTCCACAGAGAGAGGTGGGGCGAGGCGGTGCCGTAGGCCTCGCGGGGGCGCAGTCGCACCTTCGAGGAGATCGGTGCCGGGGCGATCGTCGAGATGGGTGACGGGGGCCGCTACTCCACCAGCGCGGTGCCCTGACGGGAAGTGAGGCCGACACCGGCCGCCACGGTGGCGGAGGCCACCAGCCCGGTCGCCAGGACCGCCCAGTCCCCGGCGAAGGTGCACACCAGGACCAGCAGCGCCGACACCGGCAGCACCAGATGCTGGGCCAGGCCGCGCTTCTGGTGCCGGGAGTGGATCAGCCACACCGTGAGCATGAACAGCGCCGCCGGCACCGTGACACAGGCGGCCGCCGCGAACGCCGACAGATGCGCCCTGCCGAAGGACTCCTCCACCGCGATCTCGATGCCCGCGCCGACCGCGGCCGCCGAGCCGAACACGAGGTAGTGCCCATAGCCCCACAGGAACGCCTGACGGTTCGAGCGGAGGTGAAGGTGGATGGGCACCGCGAAATAGATCCAGTACGCGGCGAAGACCAGCAGCAGCCCGCCGCCCGCGATCGGCAGCAGCGTGCCGAGCGCGTCGTTCCGGTCCAGCGCCGACTGCACGGCGAGGGTGGCCGCCGCGATCGTCTCGCCCAGCACGATGATGGTGAACAGGCCGTAGCGCTCGGCGATGTGACGCGGATGCCAGGTCGTCTGCCGCTCCCGCTCGGCCAGCGTGGGGACCGCCAGCTCCAGCAGGCCCACGACCACGAACACCCAGGGAATGTCGTGCACGGGCAGGACCAGCAGGCCCAGCCAGCCGACCTGGCACACCGTCACCCCCAAGGCGTAGCGCAGCGCGGTACGCCGCTCGGCGCCGGTGTTGCCGAGGGCGGCCCGCAGCCACTGGGTGACCATGGCCAGCCGCATGACCAGGTACCCGAACCAGAGGACGGTGAAGTCGCTGTGCGCGAAGGCCCGCGGCACGCCCGCGGCCAGGACCAGCACCCCCGCCATCTGGACGAGCGTCACCACGCGGTAGAGCGCGTCGTCGGTGTCGTACGCCGAGGCGAACCAGCTGAAGTTCATCCAGGCCCACCAGATGGCGAAGAAGAGCATCAGATAGCCGGACACGCCGTGCCCCGGATGCCCCTCGGCGAGCGCATGTGCCAGCTGGCGGCCGGCCTGGGCGATCGCCACGACGAAACACAGGTCGAAGAAGAGCTCCAGCGGGGTGGCGGCGCGGTGCTCCTCGTCGCGGCGGCGCGCCCGCATGAGGACCGGCACGTCAGCTCCTCTCGTCGGCCGTTGCGGCCGCCCTCAGTACAGCGCGGGCGGGCGGTGCCGCCAATGAGGGGAGCGGGGCGCGGCGTGTCGCCAATGAGGGGAGCGGCGTGCGGCGTGTCGCCCACGAAGGGGGGCGGGGCGGGCGTGTCGCTCGGGAGGGGAGCTGGGTGGGGCGTGTCGCCCGGGACGGCGTGCGGCGTGTCGCCAGCGAGGGGAGCGGGGGCGGTGTGCCCGGGGCGGCGGCTACTCGGCGACCGCCTCCACGATCGAGGGGAAAGCCGAGGTCGGCAGCACCCGCGTCAGCCGGAATCCGCCGGCCGACAGCAGCGTCGCGAACTCCTCCGCCGTGCGCTCCTTCCCGTCGACCACCGCCATCATCGCGACGTCCATGGTCTTGCCGAAGTGCGGCGTGTTGCCCGGCGGCAGCACGGAGTCTATGACCAGCAGCCGGCTGCCGGTCGCCATCGCCCGGTGGCAGCTGCGCAGGATGCGCCGGCACGGTTCATCCGGCCAGTCGTGCAGGACGTGCTTGAGGACGTAGAGGTCACCGCCCTCCGGTACGGACTCGAAGAAGTCACCCTCCTGGGTGCGCCAGCGGCCCTTCAACTCGTCGTCGTCCAGGAGGTGGTGGGCCAGCGGCGGCGCCTGGTCGAAGAGCACACCGGTCAGCTGGGGGTGGCGGCGCAGCGCGGCGCGCAGCAGGCCGCCGCGGCCGCCGCCGACGTCCACGACCGTGCCGGCCGCGGGGAAGGGGTACGTGGCGGCCACCGCCTCGTCGACCGGGGCGGACAGCGACGACATCCCGTCGTCGAGGAGCCGGCGGGCGGCCGGGTCCGACAGCAGATGCGCGAAGAGGGGTGCCCCGAAGATCCGCTCGAAGGACGCGCCGCTGTGTGCCACGGCCTCCGGCATGGCGGCCGAGGTCCGCAGGAACATCTCGTCGGTCATCATCAGCACGGCGGCGTGCAGCGAATCGGGGACGTCCGTACGCAGCGGCCGGGCGGCCGACGTCAGTTGATAGGCGCCCGCTGCGTCCTCCCGGAAGATGCCGCGGGTGGCGAGATAGCGCAGTACGCGGCGCAGATGTGGCGCGTGGGTGCCGGTGGTGGCGGCCAGCTGCTCGGCGGTGCGCGGGCCCTCGGCGAGATGGTCGGCGATGCGGTGCTGCACCGCGGTGCGCAGGGCGGCGGAGAAGAGATGGCCCATGGCCTGGTCCATCAGATGAGCCGTGAGGTCGCGGGGCTCGCCGGTCGGTGGGTTGGGGGAAATGGCCAACGTCAGCCTCCAGTCATCGGCTTGCGCTTGCTGGTCCCGGTCGCAGGCGGTGATCCACGGTTGCAGGCACGGGCTCCGGTGTCACGAACGGAGAGAGCGGCAACCGCGAAGTCCGGCCAGGGACGGGCGGGGACCCGTACGGGAGGGTTCCGGGGGATGTCGGGGGCCGCCGCTCGATGCCGGCCGGCCGTTCATGGTCGAATGCGTGTATGAGCGACAGCGACACGACAGGCACGACCGCTAACGCCGGCCCCCGCGGCAGCTCCGCCCCCGCTGCCGTCCTGGCCCCGCTCGACGACCGCCTCGCGGACCTCGTGGCCCTCTACGAAGACCTGCACCGCCACCCCGAACTCGGCTTCCAGGAGACCCGTACGGCCGCAGAGGCCGCCCGCCGGCTGACCGGCTGCGGCTATGACGTCACCACCGGCATCGCCGGGACCGGCGTCGTCGGCGTCCTGCGCAACGGCCCGGGCCCCGTGGTGCTGCTGCGCGCTGACATGGACGCGCTGCCCGTCACCGAGAACTCCGGTCTGGACTATGCCTCCACGGTCCCCGGCCGGATGCACGCCTGTGGACACGACGTCCATGTGACCTGCCTGCTGGGCGCCGCCGACCTGCTCGCGGCGGGCCGCGACCACTGGTCCGGCACTCTGATCGCGCTCTTCCAGCCTGCCGAGGAGGTCGGCAGCGGCGCCCGCGCCATGATCGACGCCGGTCTCTACAGCAAGAGCCTGGTCCCCACCCCCGATGTGGTGCTGGCCCAGCATGTCGCCCCGCTCGGTGCCGGGCTGATCGCCTACTGCCCCGGCCCCTGTATGGCGGCCGCCGACAGCCTGGAGATCACCTTCCATGGCACCGGCGGCCATGGCTCACGCCCCGAGACCACCATCGACCCGATCCTGATGGCGGCGTCCTTCGTCCAGCGGGTGCAGTCCGTCGTGGCCCGCGAGGTCGCGCCCAAGGACCAGGCGGTGGTCACGGTCGGCTCCTTCCACGCCGGGGACACCGCCAATGTCATCCCCGACCGGGCCGTCGTACGGCTCAGCGTCCGCACCTTCGACGAGACCGTCCGCACCGCCGTGCTGGCCGCCATCGACCGCATCGCGCGCGCCGAGGCCACCGCCTCCGGGGCGGACCGCGCGCCGGACACCGAGGTCCTGGACTCCTTCCCCGTCACCGTCAACGACTCCACGACCCTGCGGGAGGTCAACGAGCAGTTCACCGAACTCTTCGGAGAGCAGCGGCTGTTCGCCTACGATCCGGCCACCGGCAGCGAGGACGCCGGACTGCTGGCGACCGCCGCCGGGGCCCCGCTCTACTACTGGTGGCTGGGCGGCTGGGACCCGGAGGAGTTCCGGACGGCGCTGGCGGCCGGACGGCTCGCCCAGGACATCCCGTCCAACCATTCGCCGCACTTCGTCCCCGTGGTCCGGCCGACCCTCACCATGGGCGTCGAGGCACTGACCGCCGCCGCGCTCAACCGGCTGGCTCCTGGGGCGGCGGATGCGGGGGAGGTGGGGGTATCGCGGGGGTGACGGAGGCGGTGGGGCAGGCGGGGCCGGCTGGTCCGGGCGCGATGGGGACGGCGATACCGCGGGGGTGACAGTGGGGGCGAGGCAGACGGGTCGGGGTGCGACCGGGACGGCGATACCGCGGGCGTGACGGAGGCGGCGGGGCAGGCCGGTCCGGCTGGTCCGGCCGGTCCGGGCGGGGCGGTGGCGGGCGTTTGACCTTGCCCTTGGGGCAAGCCCCAGCATCGGCCGTACCGGGCGAGGCGCCCGGTACGAGGAGGGCGGACGGTGGACGGATACGGGGGCACGGCGCCGCGCGAGGACGGTGCGCTGCTGACCATCGGGGCGTTCGCCAAGGCCTCCCGGCTCTCGCCGAAGGCACTGCGCCTCTACGACGAGCTCGGCCTGCTGCCCCCGGCCCATGTCGACCCGCACAGCGGCTACCGCCGCTACGCCCCCGCCCAGTTGGAGCGGGCCCGGCTGGTGGCCTGGCTGCGCCGGCTCGGTATGCCGCTGGCCCGCATCCGCGAGGTGTGCGAGCTGTCACCGGACGCGGCGGCCGTGGCGGTCGCCGCGTACTGGGCGCAGGTCGAGGCCGACACCGCGGCCCGCCGGGACCTGGCCGCCTTCCTCGTCGACCAGTTGGAGAGGAAGAACACCGCCATGACCACACCACACACTCCCTTGACGATGCGCTGCGCCGCCCTGACCGACCAGGGGCTGGTACGTCCGCTCCACCAGGACGCCGCCCATGCCGGACCGCGGCTGCTGGCCGTCGCCGACGGCTACGGCCCGGACGGCGGCCCGGCCGCGACCGCCGCGATCGAGGCGCTCAAGGATCTGGAAGAACAGGACCTGACCACGGCGGACCTGCTGGGCGTCCTGGAGGAGGCGGCCCGCCGGGCCCACCGCGCCGCCCCGGCGGGTGACGCGGCGACCGGCAGCACGCTCACCGCGCTGCTCCGCTCCGGCGCACAGCTGGCGCTGCTGCACCTCGGGGACTCACGCGCCTACGTCCTGCGCGACTCCGGCCTCTTCCAGATCACCCACGACCACAGCCTCGTCCAGTCGCTGATCGATGAGGGCCGGCTCACCCCCGAGGAGGCGGCCTCGCATCCGCAGCGCACACAGCTGCTGCGGTCGCTCGACGGGTCCACCGAGTTCGCCCCCGATCTGCAACTCCTGGAGGCCCGGCCCGGGGAGCGCTATCTGCTGTGCACCGACGGCCTGACCGGGGTGGTGCCGACCGAGGCGATCCAGCAGGTGCTGACCGCGGCCGACGGCCCCGACCAGGCCGTACGCGAACTGATCCGGCTGGCCCGCGAGGCGGGGGCGCCGGACAACGTGGGGTGTGTGGTGGGGGAGGTGACGGGGGCTTAGGGCGGGGGTGGGGGATCGCCCTTAGGGGGGTGATGCGCCCCTTGCGTGAGCCCTGCCCGGTGGGGGGTGTGGTTACGCTCCCCCCACCGTGGGGGTGGGGTTACGCCAGGCCCTTGAGCATCCCCTTGAAGTAGAGCTGCGGCAGGCCGTAGCGCTTGAGGAACCACATGTCGGTGCGTTCCCGGGTGGTGTCGAGGAAGGGGATCGACGGCGTGGGCTGCAGGTCGTAGTCGAACTCGGCGAGCAGCATCTTGTGCCGGGCGGTGACCAGGGGACAGGAGGTGTAGCCGTCATAGCGGGCGCCGGCCGGGCGCCCGCGCAGCCCGGCGAGGAGGTTGGCGACCGCGACCGGAGCCTGCTTGCGGATCGCGGCGCCCGTCTTGGACGTCGGCAGATTGGCGACATCGCCCAGCACGAACACATTCGGGAAATCCGGGTGCTGGAGCGTTGCCCGGTCCGCCTTGACGTACCCGTACGGGGAGTCGGGGTCGGCGAGCGGGCCGTCGGCCAGCCACTGGGGGGCGCGCTGCGGCGGTACGGCGTGCAGCAGGTCGTAGTGGACGGTCTCGGTCTTGCCGGTGGTGTGATCGGTGATCACCGCCTCGCGCGCCGCACCGTCGAGACGGGTCATCTCCGAGCTCAGCCGCACCTCGATGCCGTACCGCCGGGCCGTCTCCGTCAGCGCACGGGAGAACACCGGCACCTTGAACATCGCGGGCTCCGGGAGCACCAGAATGGTGCGGATCGCACCCAGCACCCCGCGCTTACGCCAGTGATCCGCCGCCAGATACGCGATCTTCTGCGGGGCGCCGCCGCACTTCACCGGCCCGGACGGCATGGTGAACACCGCCGTGCCGCTCCGCATCCGGCGGATCAACTCCCAGGTCAGCGGCGCGAGATCGGGCCGGTAGTTGCTGCTCACCCCGCCGTGGCCGAGGGCCGCGGCGAGGCCGGGCACCCCGTCCCAGTCGAGCTGCAGGCCGGGGGCGAGCACCAGCCGCCCGTAGGAGAGGACCCGGCCCGAGGCGGTGGTGACCGTACGGGCGGCCGGGTCGACATCGGTGGCGCGCTCCCGCAGCCAGCGCACCCCCGGCGGCATGACGTCCGCCTCGGTGCGCAGCGAGGCACGCAGCGGCGCCTGACCGCCGCCGACCAGCGTCCACAACGGCTGGTACCAGTGCGTTTCGGAGGGCTCCAGCAGCGCGATGTCCCGGACCCCGGCACGGCGTAACCGGGCGGCGACGGTGATGCCGGCGGTGCCGCCGCCGACGATGAGGACCTGGTGGTGGGACGGGGCGGCGGGCGCGGGGGCCATGTGCTCCTCCTGGAAGGTAAGGGGAATCGGGTGGGGTCGGGATCGGAGGTCGGTCGGCCTGCGGGACGCGGGCTACCAGAGGCGGGGCAGGGCGGTGGCCGCCATGGTGACGGCGAGGACGGTGACCAGGCAGGCGAAGGCCGTGGCCAGGACCTGGGGGCGCAGCCGGTTGGTGAGGCGGTTGCCGAGGTGACTGCCGAGCGCCGCACAGGCCGCGAAACCGGCCAGCAGCGGCCAGTCCAGGGCGCCCGTACCGGCCCGGGTGCCCAGCGCCGTAAGGGAGTTGATGAGGATGACCAGGAGCGAGGTGCCGATGGCGACCGGCATCTCCAGGCCCAGCACCAGGGTGAGGGCCGGTACGACGACAAACCCGCCGCCGACCCCGAAGAAGCCGGTGAGCAGCCCGACGGCGGAGGCGGTCACGACGAAGCGGGCGGGGCGCAGGGGCATCCGGCGGGCGGCGCCGCCCCGGTCGCCGGAGGACGCCGGGCCCGCGGTGCCCCGTAAGGGCACGGTCTCGGCGGGGTCCTGTGGGGGATGCGGTTCGGCGGGGCCCTGTGAGGACGGCCTCTCCGTGGGCTCCTGTGAGAACGGCTTCTCCGCAGGCTCCTGTGAGGACAGCGGATCTGCGGGCTCCTGTGAGGACAGCGGATCTGCGGACGCCGGTAGGGGCGCCGTCTCCCCGGGGTCCGGTACGGACATCGTCTCCGCGGACTCCGGTAAGGACACCGTCTCCGCGGGCTCCCGTAAGGGCATGATCTCCGGGGCGTCCCGCAAGGACACCGTGTCTGCGGGATGCCGTAAGGGCACGGCTTCCGGGGCGTCCCGTAACGGTGAGCTCATCGCCGGGTCCCGTAAGGGCCGGACACCCTCCGCCGCACGCCGCTCGCGCAGTCCCCGTGTCAGCAGCATCGCCGCCACCACGAGCAGCAGACCCGCGAACGCCGCCATCAGCACCGTGGGATCCAGGGCCGCGCTCCACCGGGAGCCGAGATAGCTGCCCGCCGTACCCAGCGCCCCGAACGCCGCACCCGCCGCCCACCGGACCCGTCCGGCCCGGCCATGGCACAGCAGTCCGGTCACCGCGCCGACCGTGACGACGACCAGCGCCCCCGCGGTCGCCTCGTGCGGCGACTGCCCCAGCAGATAGACCAGCGCCGGCACCGCCAGCACCGACCCACCGCCGCCGAGCGCGCCCAGCAGCAGACCGATCAGCAACCCGCACGGCAGCACCGTCAGGGCTACGAGGACGGACACGAGGCCCGCGGCGCAAGGGCGACGGCCCGGCTGTGGTCGGACCACTCCGCGACGAAGGTGAACCGGTCGCCGCGCACCACCGTCTCGCGCCACTCCACCGGCCGCTCCCCGGCCTGCCCGAGCCGCTCGATGGCGAACGCCGCCTCCCGGTCGGCCAGCCCCAGCAGCCACGCCTGCCGGATGTCCGGCAGGAACGGCTGGATCCGCTCCCGGCCACCGGTGACCTTCACCCCGCAGCGCCGCGTCAGCTCGCCGTAGAGCGAGGTGTGCCCGAAGTCGGCGTCCAGCAGCGGCTCGGCGGCGTCGGCGGGCAGATACGCGGTGTCGTGCGCGAGCGGTTCGCCGTCCGCGAGCCGCAGCCGCTCCAGCACGACCAGCGGCGCCTCCGGGACCAGCCCCAGATTCCCGGCGATCGTGCCGTCCACGGTCCGCTCCAGCCGGAGCACCTCGCTGCGCTGCTCCACCCCCTGGCCCTCCAGCTCGCGGAAGAGGCTGTAGAGCGAGCCCAGCGGCTGCTGTATGCGGCGGGTGTCCAGCCGGCTCGTCCGGCCGCGTTCGGCGATCACCAGGCCGTCGGCACGCAGTTTGCGCAGCGCCTCCCGGACGGTGTGCCGGCTGACCTCGTACTCGCCGGTGAGCCGGTGCTCGGCCGGGAACTCCTCACGGAACGCGCCGGCTTCCATCCGACGGCGCAGATCGGCGGAGAGCTGCGCCCACAAGGGCAGCGGCGAGCGCCGGTCCAGGGAACGCGGGCCGTGCGCGCCGTGCGGCGGCTCGGTCGTCATCGTGGATTCCTCCGCGGGCGTACGGGGGTTGCAGTGGTGATGCCGGAGCCATGGATGCGGAACCAAGCGATGCGCACGCAATGACTGTGTGCGATCAGTTGATGCCGAATCAAATAGCAGCGGCTCTATACAGGGTGACGGGCCGTCCCGGCCTCCCCGGCTTGTCGCCCGCCATCCGGCTACCTAATGTACGTACATCCGTGCATCCGCACAACGCACCCTGCCCGAACGGGCCCCGGCCGCCGCGCACGGGCCCCGCGCACCCCTGGAGGCCGACCGTGCACTTCGCGCAGTACTACCTCGACTGCCTCTCCCAGGCGTCGTACCTGATCGGCGACACGGCCACCGGACGCGCCGTCCTCGTCGACCCGCGCCGCGACATCGACGACTACCTGCACGACGCGGAAGCCGCCGGCCTGCGGATCGAACTCGTCATCGAGACGCACATTCACGCCGACTTCCTCTCCGGCCACCTCGAACTCGCGCGGGCCACCGGCGCCACCATCGCCTTCGGTGAGGCCGCCGAAACCGGCTTCCCCATACGGCGGTTACGGGACGGCGAACACATCTCGCTCGGAGCGCACGACGGCCAGGGGGTCACCCTCACCGTTCTCGCCACCCCCGGCCACACCCTCGAATCCATCTGCCTGGTACTGCGCGAACACCCCGACGACGACGTACCGTTCGGAGTGCTCACCGGCGACACCCTCTTCGTCGGTGATGTCGGCCGCCCCGACCTGCTCTCCGCCGCCGGGCACACACCACAGGGCATGGCCGCCCGTCTGCACCGCTCCCTGCACACCAAACTCCTGACCCTCCCGGACGCGACCCGGGTCTTTCCCGCACACGGCGCCGGCTCCGCCTGCGGACGCAACCTCTCCAGCGAGACCAGCTCCACCATCGGCGACCAGCGCCGGTTCAACTACGCCCTCCAGCCCATGCCGGAGGCCGACTTCATCCGCCTGGTCACCGCGGGGCAGCCCACCACCCCCGGCTACTTCGCCCACGACGCGGCCCTCAACCGCGACGGCCACCCCCTCCTGGAGCCGGGCCCGCCGCCCGCCCTCACCCTGGACGAGGCCCTCGCGGCCCGCGACCGGCAGGGCGCCGTTCTCCTCGACTGCCGCCCGCTGGCCGCCTACACCCGCGCGCATCTGACCGGCTCGCTCCATACGAGCCTGGACACCCGGTTCGCGGAGTACGCCGGCAGCGTGGTCGCCCCGGACACCCCGATCGTGCTGCTCGCCGACCCCGGCACGGAACAGGAGGCCCGCCTCCGCCTCGCCCGCATCGGCTACGACCACGTCCTCGGCCATCTGCCCGACCCGACCGCCGTACTGGACCGCACGCCCGCACTCAGCCGCGGCAGCCGACGCATCCGCCATGAGGAACTGGCACTGTGCGAGCCGCAGTTGGGCACGGGCGGACCGGCCGAGGTCACATCGGCCGACGTCCAGCTGATCGACGTCCGTAACCCGGCCGAGTACGAGGCGGGCGCCCTCCCCGGCGCCCGCAACATCCCCCTCGCGGGCCTGCTGCACCGCATCGCCGAACTGGACCCGGCCCGCCCGGTGGTCCTGTACTGCCGCAGCGGCAACCGCTCGGTAATAGCGGCAGCGCTGCTGGAGGCACGCGGTTTTGGAGAGGTCTGCGATGTGATTGGGGGGTATGAGGCGGCGGCGGGGGCGGGCGTGTAGTAGGGGCACGGGGGCCGGCGGCGGGCCCGTTCACGCGCGAACGCCTCACTCACGGCGGTCCGTTCGGCATCGGTCGGTCCGTTCGGCATCGGGCTGATCGGTGCCGGGCGGCTTGGCGCTGGCCCGCTCCGCGTCGGTCCGTTGGATGTCGGGCCGCTCCGCGTCGGTCCGTTCGACGTCGGTCCGCTCCGCGTTGGCCCTTTCGGTGCCGGTGCCGGTCACCCGGCGGCCTACGGGGAGGAGTGCGCGTACGAGAAGGGGCGCGCGCACGGAGACGAGCGCGCGTACAAGGACGCGCCCGAGTACGGGAGCGAGCCCAACCACGAGACGAACCCCAAGTACGCGAGCGATCACGAGCGCCGCGGCGGTAGCCAGGCAGACGGCGGCGGGGAGCACCAAGGACGGGCGGGCCCCACCACCCGTCCCGGCGGCGGTGAGGGCGAGCCCGACCCCCGCCGTGGCCGTCATCACGGCCTTGGTCACCCCGGACGCCTCGCCCGCCCGCTCGCGGCGCACCACCGCCTGCGTGCCGGTGAGGGCCAGCCCGCCGGCCACCCCGAGCGCGGCCGCGGCAGCCGTCGCGGCCATCAGCAGGGCGGGCGTGCCCGTACCGCGTGTAGTGGCCGCCAGCGCGACTGCGCCGGACGCGAGACAGAGCGCCATCACCGGCACCGCCGCCCCCGGACGCACCCGTCCGGCCAGCGGACCCCCGACGGCCAGTGCGCCCGCCGGGGCAACAAAGACCACTCCCGCCTCCAGCACCGACCACCCCTCGGCCTGCTGAAGTGTCCACGGGACCACGTACAACAGCGCCACGGTCGCGGAGTTGGCGACCGCACCGGCCACGGTCAGCGCCACATACGGGCGGTTACGGAACAGGGCCAGGTCCACCAGCGGGGCGGACGAGCGCCGCTCGGCCCGCACGAACAGCGCGCCGAACAGCGCCGCGCCGGCCGCCCATCCCCAGTCCGCGTGCTCCAGCCAGCGGGCCAGACAGGCCGCCACGCCCGTCGCGGCGATCGCACCGACGTGGTCGAGGGACTGTCCGGCGTCCGGATCGCGGGACTCCGCCGCCCGGCGGGCACACAGCCCGGCGGCCAGGGCGAGCGGCACCGTCAGCCAGAAGACGGCCCGCCAGGACACGGACCGGGCGAGCACACCACCGAGGAACGGGCCACAGACGGTGGCCAGTCCGGCCAGCCCCAGCGCACGGCCCATCGCCCGGCGCCCGCGCCCCGGAGGACAGGCATGGGTGAGCAGGGCCAGCCCGGCAGGCATGATCAACGCGCCGCCCGCGCCCTGCAGAACCCGCGCCGTCACCAGCAGCGGCAGCGACGGCGCAAGCGCGCACAGGACGGCAGTGACACCGAAGAGCGCCAGCCCGGCCGTCAGCATCCGGCGCCGCCCGTAGAGATCGCTCAGACGGCCGGCGACGGGCATCAGGGACCCCGCGGCGAGAAGATAGCCGCTGACGACCCAGGGGGTGACCGTCGCAGAACCGTGCAGCGCGTCGCGGACGACGGGCAGCGCCAGGTTCAGTGCGAAGGAGTCCAGTTGGACGCAGAACGCGCCGGTGGCAACGGCGGCGAGCGCCCAACGGGCCTGCGGGCCCAGGTGGGGGTGCGGTTCGGGTTTCGGCATGACGGGCATCGGGCCGCCTCTCACGGGTCCGCCTCTCGCGCCTGCGGAGGAAAACGGGAAAAGGAGGGGGAGAGGGGGATGGAGTGCACCGGAAGGGGGCAGGAACCAGGGAGCGGCTTGCCCGCACGGCCGGGAGGCCCGGAGCGATGAGCCGGGGCGGGCGATGCGGTGACCGAAAGGCCCCGGAGCGATCTGCTGCCGCGTGGGTGCGGGAAGGGGCGGCGCCGGCCCCGTACAACGGACGTTCAGCGATCGTTGATCGGTGATCTCCATGCTGAACCGCATGTTGCGCCGTGTGACTTCAGAGCATGCAGATGACGCCCGGGAAGTACAAGAGCCGGAGGCGTCGCGGATCGCCCTCACCTGGAGTGGGGAGCCCGGACGCCAGGAGGAGCTGACGCACGGCATGCTCCTCGACCAGGCCGAGCGCGCCGCCACCGTACTCCGCCGGCTCGGAGTACGGGCCGGAGACCGGGTCGCGGTGCATCTGCCGCTGGTGCCCGAGTCGGTGATCGCCACCCTCGCCTGCGGACGGCTGGATGCGATACGCACCACGCTGCCGGTCTCGCTGACGGTGCCCGAACTGGTCGCGCGGACCCGTGAGTCCTCGGCCCGGGTACTGATCACGGCCGATGCGGCGTTCTGGGACGGGGCCGTACGACCGGTGAAGCCCCTGCTCGACCATGCACTGGCGCGGGGCGCGGCTTCGGGGGGAGCCGTGGACCGCACCGTCCTGGTGGTGAACCGGTGCTCGCGACCGGTCTCCTGGAAGCCGGGGCGCGACCTGTGGTGGCACGAGGCCCTGGGCGTGCCGGCCGCCACCCACTGACGTCACGACTGCCCCGAACAACCGCTGCCTCCCTCCTTCCAGCAGGCCCGGCCTACGCGGCGACGCCCCAGGCCCGGGAGAGCGAGCCTCCTCCTTCAAGGGAGCGCGGTCCCTCAGCGGATTACTCCGGGGGAGCCCGTCCTCAAGGGAGCGTGGCGTATCAGCGAGGCCCTTCTAGGGCTCTCTTCGAGGGCGCGGCCTGTGGGCGCACCGATTCAAGGGCGCGGCACCTCGACGGGTCACTCCGGGGACGGGGGAGCGCCGCTCTCGGAGGAGTGCGTGGCCACATGATCGCGGCCCTGCGAGGGGAGCACGCCGCGAGGGAGGGCGGCCCTGCGGGGAGCGCGCCGCGAGGGAGCGTGGCCCTGCGGGGAGCGCGCTTGAGGGAGAGTGGCCCTGGGGGGGGAGCGCAGGGCAGGCGAGCGTGGCGCCTCCAGAGGACCAGCCATCTCCGGAAAGCCAGCCCTTCCAGAGAACAGCCTCCCCACCCCCTGAGAGGCGCGGCCCGCACCCACTGACGAGACCGCGGCCTCATCCATCGGCGGCACAGCCCTCGCCCATCGGCGGCACAGCCTCCCCCACCGGGGCACAGCCCTCACCCACCGACGAGGCACAGCCCTCACCCACTCAGGTCACCAAACGGGCCATTCGCCTCATCCGCGCCTAGCGTGGAGCACGTGCCACAGCCACCAGACGCCCCGCCCACCTTGGGCCGCGGCTTCGGGGGCAACCGTGGCGCCGCTCCGGCCGCCCCCACCCACGCCCCGCGCGACACCGGGGGCCTCGGCGGCCGTACGCCTCCCGACCGTCGCCCGCGCCCTGGGCACCCGCACCCCCACACTGCAGAACTTCGCTCCCCCCGCCCCCACCCTCCCCACCACCCCCACCACCCCCGAGCGGAAAGGCTGCTGACCCATGGCTCGTCATGAGTACGCGCACCCCCGCCACCCCCTGCCCGGCAGCGACCGCAACCGGCCCCTCAGGCGCAGCCGCGCCTCACAGGGCCCGCCGACCCGGCCCTTCGAAGGCCACCGGCCGCACCTCATCCCCACCCACGACAAGGGCCGCTAGCGGAGGGGGCGTTCGCAGCCCCACCCGGCTCACGTCGCTTCACAGGGGTGGCTATCTCCCCAGCTCATGACGGCGGTGGTCGGGGCCCGGCGGACGACGTTTCGCGCGTCCTTTATTGCGTCGTGCTCTCGGCACCCGGCCGGTACCTTCCCGCTATGACGTCAATGCTGCGCCTGGAGAAGGTCACACCGGACAACGTCGAGGTCGCATGCCGACTGAAGGTGCGACCCGACCAGGAGCGGCTGGTGGCGCCGGTGGTGCGGTCACTGGCCGAGGCGTATGCGCAACCCGAGGTCGCCTGGCCTCGGTTGATCTTCGACGGTGAGCAACTCGTGGGCTTCGTCATGGGGTTCTTCCTGGTTCGTTTCGACCCGGACAACCCGGAGGACAGGCTGCGCTCCGGGATCTGGCGACTCAACATCGCCGCCGGACACCAGGGCCGTGGGTACGGCCGGTTCGCTGTGGAGTCCGTGTGCGCGGAGGTCCGACGGCGCGGGCAGCGTCGTGTGACGGTGAGCTGGGTTCCGGGTGAGCACGGGCCCGAGCGCTTCTACCTTGGGCTCGGGTTCCGCCCGACCGGGGAGATGAGCGGCGACCAGGTCGTCGGCGAGCTGGCCCTGACCGCCGGCGCCTGAGAACGACGCGCCGCCCGCCGCATCCGACCGGGCGGCCTTGGCCGTGCGCCCCCGCCCGCCGCATCCGACCGCGGGCACGCTTGGCCGCGCACCTCCGCCCGCCGCATCCGACCGGGCGGCCTTGGCCGCGCACCCCCGCCCGCCCTGGCCGTCGATATCCCGCCGAAATGTCCGACGGTCGGCAATGACACGATGGAGGAATGGAGACAAAGCCCGAAGAATCCTCGGAGTGCCGGCCCGCAGTTTCCGAGAGCTGGGTGGATGGGGATTCCCTGCATGCTGAGCTCCTCGCGGCGAAGACGTTGGTTTACGACCCCTGTGGGTTCACCTGCTCCTGGCCGGTGCGCGAAGCGGAGAGCGCTGAGTACGCGGCACATGAATTCACTCTCGACGGCTCCTCCGTCAGGTTTCGGGTTGCCAAGACCACCCCGACGAAGGTCGGCCAGTTCGTCACGGTGTGGAAGCGGAGCACCGGCGGGCCGATCCAGCCGTTCGACTCCGGGGATCCGGTGGATCTCTTCGTCATCAGCACCCGCGAGGGCCACCGCTTCGGGCACTTCATCTTTTCGCGCGAGGTGCTCTGCGAACGGGGCATCGTTTCCAGGAACGGCTCCGGCGGAAAGCGGGCTTTCCGTATCTACCCGCCGTGGGTGGAGACCACCAATCGGCAGGCCCGCACCGCACAGGCGTGGCAGGTGGAGCACTTCCTGGAGATCCCTGAGGACGGGCCTCTCGACCTGGCCCGCGCCCAGGCGCTCCACCACCCGTGACCGACGGACCCCGTTCCGGCCCCCGCCCCCGGCAGGGGCGGTGTGGGCCTCGCTCATGCCGAGCCGTCCCGAGAGGGTGCTGTGGGCCGCCGGTCGGTGGGCGGTCCCGGCCCGCCCGTACTCTGGAGGGGTGAGCACCACCCCCGAACCCGAAGCTGAGCCGACCGCCGAGCAGCGGGACGCCTCCGATGCCGAGCAGGCCCCCGCGTCCTCGCCCGCTGAGCGGCCGGCGGCGGCCAGGCCCGCGGCGAAGCTGATCTTCGATGACCCGCTGAACCAGCAGTCCTCGGACGACACCGACCGTGGCTGGGGCGACCGCCCGGCCGGTGGAGACAGCGCCGCCGACCTCGCCCGCTTCCTCGACGAAAAGCCGCCCCACCACCTCTGAGCGAGGCGAGGGGGCGGCATCTGCCGGCCGTGGGCGCCTGCTACTCGTGGGTCTTCTGCGTGCCGATGGTGCCCGAGGCGGGGGAGGGCACGGACGGTGAGCCGGTGCGCTGGGCGAGCAGCGCATCGCGGATCTCGGTGAGCAGCTCGATCTCGGTGGGGTCCGCAGGGCCCGCCTCGGCCGTCTGCCGGGCCGCCTGGCGTTCCTTCCACTTGTTGATCGGAAGGATCATGAGGAAGTAGACGACCGCGGCGGTGATCAGGAACGTCAGGGCGGCGCTGAGCACCGAGCCCCAGAGGATGTAGATCCCGTCGGTGAAGGCGCCCGTCTTTGGATCCTTGGCGCAGGTGGCGGTCAGACAGGACTGGTAGTGATCGAGGTTCTGCGAACCGAGCGCGCCCACGATGGGGTTGATGATGCCCTTCACCACCGCGTTCACGATGTTGGTGAAGGCCGCACCTACGACGACCGCGACCGCGAGTTCGATGACGTTGCCGCGCATCAGGAATTCCCTGAATCCCTGAAGGACGCCCTTGCTCTCGCTCACCTGACAGCCTCTTTCCATGCTCACTACGAACGGTGCACCAACAATCAGCACCGCAACTTACGGCAGGGCAGGGCCGGGGTGTCCAGTCGTGTGACACGAAGCGTCGAGCGGCCGGTGCGGCTGCGCGGAACCGGGGGTTCCGGCGGAGTGGCCCCAGTGTGCGGACGCCGTGGACGGATACCGCGGTACCGGTGCGGTGGGCGCGCCCCCATTGGCGCGCGGCGGGTGCCCCGCCATTCGCAGCAGTCTCGCGTGGGGTGGGAGCAGATGCCACTTGATCTTGGAGCATGGTCACCGCCCTCCCGGTGCCGTTGCCGACGGGCAGCCGGGGGCGGGAGTGTCTCGTACGGCACCGTACGACGCCCCGCCGGCCAGTGCTGCGGCGGTCATCGCCAGGCCCGCGGCCAGTAAGCGCTGTCGCGCGGTCCGTCCCCACCGGTGCCGCCCGCCGTCGGCCCGTACCGGCGTGAAGTGCGGCACTTCACACGGCGGGGGAGCGGGGAGTGGCGGGGAGAGAGGGTCGGGGCCGGTAGGGCCGGTAGGGGCAGGGGGCGCGGGAGAGGTGCGGAGCATGGTGGTACCGCCTGTGGGGTGGTGAGGTCGGGTGAACCGCGGATCACCACCGTGCCGCACGACCCCGCCCGCCCGCTCCGGGCTGTGGACGACCCCGCCTCTGTGGACAACCCGGCCACCCGGGAGAGGGAGGGCCGAGCGCGTCGTCGGGGGGTTACGGCAGCTCGATGCCCAGGTCCCAGCCGGCGTGGACGCCGGTGCACAGGCAGTCGCGGGCGGCGTTGTCGGGGAGTCCGGCGACCGCGTCGAAGAGGACCTCGCGCAGCCGGCCGACGTTCTCGGCGAAGACCCGGAAGACCTCCTCGTGGGAGACGCCCTCACCGGTCTCGGTGCCCGCGTCCAGGTCGGTGACCAGGGTCAACGAGGTGTAGCAGAGGCTCAGTTCGCGAGCCAGGACGGCCTCGGGGTGGCCGGTCATGCCGACCACCGACCAGCCCTGTGCGGCATGCCAGCGCGATTCGGCGCGGGTCGAGAAGCGCGGGCCCTCGACGACGACGAGGGTGCCGCCGTCGACCGGCTCCCAGTCCCGGCCGCGGGCCGCCGAAAGGGCGGCCCGGCGCCCGGTGGGGCAGTACGGGTCGGCGAAGGCCAGATGGACGACGTTGGGGACGCTCCCGTCGGGGAGGGGCTCGCCGTCGAAGTAGGTCTGGGCGCGGGCCTTGGTGCGGTCGACGAGCTGGTCGGGGACCAGGAGGGTGCCGGGACCGTATTCGGGGCGCAGTCCGCCGACCGCGCACGGGCCGAGGACCTGGCGTACACCGAGCGAGCGCAGTGCCCACAGGTTGGCGCGGTAGTTGATGCGGTGCGGCGGGAGATGGTGGCCGCGGCCGTGCCGGGGCAGGAACGCGACCTGGCGGCCGGCGACCTCTCCCACGAACAGCGAGTCGCTCGGGCGCCCGTACGGGGTGTCCACTGTGATCTCGGTCACGTCGTCGAGGAAGGAGTAGAACCCCGATCCGCCGATAACGCCAATCTCCGCGTCAGCCATGCCGGTCACACTATCGGGGCGCGGCGGTGGGGGAAGGCGGTTGGCGGAGACGGAAGGCGGCCGTAAGACCCGAAGGAGGCCCTGACGCCGCGGACCCCGCCGTCGGTGACGGCGGGGTCCGGAGAAGTGCGGGTCAGGCGGCGGAGCTGGTGCCCGAGGTGCTGCCGGCGGACGAGGAGGCGGCCGGGGTGGAGGACTTGCTGTCGGAGCTGCCGGACGAGGAGCCCGCCGAGTCCGAGGAGGACGTCGTGCCCGACGAGGAGCTCTTCGCGGGGCTGCTGCTGGACGACGAGCCGCGGCTGTCGTTGCGGTAGAAGCCGGAGCCCTTGAAGACGATGCCGACCGCGGAGAACACCTTCTTGAGGCGTCCGTTGCAGGCGGGGCACTCCGTGAGCGCGTCGTCGGTGAACTTCTGCACCGCCTCGAGGCCCTCGCCGCACTCGGTGCACTGGTACTGGTAGGTCGGCACTAGTCTTCCTCCTGGCACTCTCACTCGATGAGTGCTAACGACGCTCCATATTGCAGTATTCCCGCCCGCCAGTCCACCGTGACCGGCGGACGGTGACCGACTCCACGCTCGGTCAGGCGCGCGCCAGCTCCCGTTCCCGGTCGTCGGAAACGGCCGGGACCCGGTCGTCGGCGCCGTGCGCCGGGGCGTCGGCGGCCCCGGCCGAGGGGCGCGGCAGCAGGTGGGCGCGGAGCGTCAGCAGCACCGTCAGGGCCAGCGCCGTACCGGCCAGCGGCACCAGGAATCCGGTGCTCGGCCCGAAGCCGTCCGCCAGCTGGCCGGCGGAGGTGGCCGCGGCCGCCTGGCCCAGCGCGACCGCACCGGTCAGCCAGGTGAACGCCTCGGTACGGGCGGCGGCCGGCACCAGCGACTCCACCAGCGTGTAGCCGGTGATCAGGGCCGGGGCGATGCACAGGCCGACGACCAGGCCGACGGCGCCCAGCAGCGGCACCGCGGTGACCGCCCACAGCGGGGTGGTGGCCAGCGCCAGCAGCCCGTAGGCGACGAGCAGCCGGCGCCGCGGGCCGACCTTCCAGGCGAGGGCGCCGCAGGCGATACCGGCGAGCATGTTGCCGCCCGCGAAGATCCCGTAGAGCACGCCGTTGATGCCGGGCTGCCCGATGTGCTGGGTGAACGCCGTCAGCGAGACCTGCATACCGCCGAAGACGGCGCCGATGCCGAGGAACGCCACGATCAGGACGCGTACGCCGGGCACCGACAGCGCCGAGACGCGCGGCCGGTCGCCGGCCTGCGTCCGGTGCACGGCCGGCTGGCTGCGCCGCTGCGCGGCGAACAGCAGCCCACCGGCCAGCGTCAGCGCGGCCTCGGCGACCAGCCCGGCCGCCGGGTGGATGCCGGTGCACAGCGCGGTCGCCAGCACCGGGCCGACCACGAAGGTGAACTCGTCGGTCACCGACTCGAAGGCGGCGGCCGTCGGCATCAGCGGACTGCCGCCGAGCCGGGCGGCCCAGCGGGCCCGCACCATCGGGCCGACCTGCGGCGTCGAGGCGCCCGTGGGGACCGCCACAGCGAACAGCGCCCACAGGGGGGCGTGCGCGAGGGCCAGGGTGATCAGCGCAGCGACACCGGCGACATGTACCAGGACGCCGGGGATCAGCACCGCGCGCTGGCCGAAGCGGTCGGCGAGTTTGCCGCTCTGCGGGGCGAACAGGGCCATCGAGACACCGGTCGCGGCGGACACCGCGCCCGCGGTGCCGTACGAGCCGGTGGTGGATTCGACGAGCAGCACGATGCCGATCGTCAGCATGGCGAAAGGCTGCCGGGCCAGAAAGCCGGGCAGCAGGAATGTCCAAGCACCAGGGGTGCGGAGCAGTGGTCCGTATCCGGAACGGGAGTCCTTGACCGCGGATGCCACGGCCGGGCCTTTCTGCCGCCTGGTAGCGCCACCCGCGAGGTCGTCACGGGTACGCGCCGAGAGCTGTCCTCTCGCGCAGGACCGAGTGATACCGCGTGGTCCGCACCGGGGAAGGTGGCTCTGCGTGGGGCAGGGGACCGCGGCCGCCGAGCGGTCGCGCCAGCTCTGCATCAGGCAGAGTTGGTTCGTCGATGTGCCTCTTCATACTACAGGCCGCGGCGCGTGAAGCCCTGGGATTGGTCAGGGCTTCACGCGGAATTCCTTGGGATCCGTGGAGAGATGCAGCACATTTCCGTGCCCGGGGGTGCGGTGGGACGTCAGTGGTGGCGGTGGCCGCGCCCCGCGGCAGGGCCACCGGTGCCCAGCCAGCCGGCCAGCTTGCCGCCCCGGGAGACCGCCTGCAGCCGCTTCTCCGCCGCGTCGCGCACCGGGTCGGTGGCGACCACCAGCAGCTCGTCGCCGCGCCGCAGCACCGTGGAGGGCGAGGGCACGAAGCTGGAGCCGTCCCGTACGACGAGGGTGACCGCGGCGCCCGCGGGCATCCGCAGCTCGCCGACCTCGACACCGTGCATACGGGACGTCGGGCCGACGGACATGGACAGCAGATGGCCGCGCAGCCGCTCCAGGGGCGCCGACTCGATGCCCAGGTCGGCGGCCTCCTCGTCCTCGCCCAGCCGCAGCCGCTTGGCCAGCCAGGGCAGCGTCGGCCCCTGGACGAGGGTGTAGACCACGACCAGGACGAAGACGATGTTGAAGACCCGTTCGCTGCCGGGCACATCGCCCACCATCGGGATGGTCGCCAGCACAATCGGTACCGCGCCGCGCAGCCCGGCCCACGACAGCAGGGTCTTCTCCCGCCACGGCACCCGGAACGGCAGCAGCGCCACGAACACGGACGTCGGCCGGGCCACCAGCGTCAGGATCATGCCGATCACCAGCGCCGGGACGATGTCGTCGATCAGGCGGTGCGGGGTCACCAGCAGGCCCAGCAGGACGAACATGCCGATCTGGCCGAGCCAGCCGAGGCCCTCGGCGAAGCCGCGGGTGGCCGGCGCGTGCGGCAGTTTGGCGTTCCCCAGGATGACCGCGGCCAGGTAGACGGCGAGGAAGCCGGAGCCGTGCGCCAGGGCGCCGGCCGCGTAGGCGGAGACCGCGATGGCCATGACGGCGATCGGGTACAGACCGGACGCGGGCAGCGCCACATGCCGCATGCCGTACGCGCCGAGCCAGCCGATGGCCAGTCCGATGGCGGCGCCGATCGCCAGCTCCAGCGTGATCTCGCCGAGCAGGGTGTACCAGTGCTCGACCGGTCCCGACGTGGAGAACGCGACGACGAGGATGACCACCGGGGCGTCGTTGAAGCCGGATTCGGCTTCCAGTACGCCGGTCAGGCGAGCCGGCAGCGGCACACTGCGCAGCACGGAGAAGACGGCCGCGGCGTCCGTGGAGGACACCACGGCACCGATCAGCAGCGCCTGGCGCCAGTCGAGTCCGGCCAGATAGTGCGCTCCGGCCGCGGTGACCCCCACGCTCACCGCGACGCCGACCGTCGAGAGCGCTGCCGCCCGGGGCAGCGCCGGTTTGATCTCTTTCCACTTGGTGCCCAGGCCGCCCTCGGCGAGGATCACGACCAGCGCGGCATAGCCGAGGAGTTGGGTCAGCTCGGCGTTGTCGAAGATGACGCCGCCCGGCCCGTCCTGTCCTATCGCGACGCCTATCCCCAGGTAGATGAGCAGGCTGGGGAGCCCGCTGCGCGAGGAAAGCCGTACCGCGGCGACCGCAATGAGCAGTACGAGCGAGCAGATCAGCAGGAGTTCGTTGAGATGGTCGACAGTCAGGAGCTGATCCTTCCTCGCACGGGTTCCGGGGCGGGCTTTCCTTACCGTATCTAGTTACTGAGACTAACAATTTACCATTACTTGAAGGTTGGATGTGCCGGTGGTGACTCCGCGTAGGGGTCGCCGAACCCGTGCGCCTATGGTTGCTCCAGCACTCCCACCCTGCCCCTCGAAGGACAGAGATGCCCGCCAACAAGTCCGGCCCAGTCCCCAGGAAAAAGAAGGGGCGGCGCGGCCGTCTCGTCGCGATCACGGTCGTGCTGCTGCTCGTGGCGGGCATCGGCTTCGGCGCGTTCTGGGGTGTCAGTACCGTCCGTGCGTCGTTCCCGCAGACCACGGGCTCGCTCAAACTCCCGGGTCTGACCAACCCGGTGGACGTCACCCGCGACGCCCACGGCATTCCGCAGATCTACGCCGACACCGACGAAGACCTCTTCCGCGCCCAGGGATACGTCCAGGCCCAGGACCGCTTCTGGGAGATGGACGTACGGCGGCACATGACCGCCGGCCGGCTCTCGGAGATGTTCGGCAAGAGCGAGGTCAAGACCGACTCGTTCCTGCGCACTCTGGGCTGGCGCGAGGTGGCGCAGAAGGAGTACGACACCAAGCTGTCGCCCAGCACCAAGAAGTACCTCCAGTCCTACTCCGCGGGAGTCAACGCCTACCTCAAGGACCACGAGGGCTCGGCGCTGTCCCTGGAGTACGCGGCGCTGGACTTCGAGAACGACTACAAGCCCGAGAAGTGGACGCCGGTCGACTCGGTGGCCTGGCTCAAGGCGATGGCCTGGGACCTGCGCGGCAACATGCAGGAGGAGATCGACCGCTCCCTGATGACCAGCCGCTTCACCCCCGCGCAGATCGCCCAGCTCTACCCGGCATACCCGTACAAGCGGAACAAGCCGATCGTCGAGGGCGGTGCGGTCGACCCCGCCTCCAAGGAGTTCAAGCCCAGCGGTTCGGCGAACGCCGCCCCGGCCGGCCCCGGCGGGGCCACCGCGGCAGTGCAGTCGCAGCTGTCCTCGCTGTCCAAGACGCTGGACAAGGTCCCCGCGCTGCTCGGCCCCAACGGCAACGGCATCGGCTCCAACTCCTGGGTCGTCTCCGGCGCCCACACCACCACCGGCAAGCCGCTGCTCGCCAACGACCCGCACCTGGCACCGCAGATGCCCTCGCTCTGGTACCAGATGGGCCTGCACTGCCGCACCACGAGCCCCAAGTGCAACTACGACGCCTCCGGGTTCACCTTCTCCGGGATGCCCGGCGTCGTCATCGGCCACAACCAGGACATCTCCTGGGGCATGACCAACCTCGGCGCGGACGTCACCGACCTGTACCTGGAGAAGGTCAACGCCGACGGGTACTTCTACGACAACAAGCAGCGGCCCTTCATAACCCGCAAGGAGACCATCAAGGTCGCCGGCGGCGACAGCCACGAGATCACCGTCCGGTCCACCAGGAACGGGCCGCTCGTCTCCGACCGCGACAACGAACTGGCCGATGTCGGCAAGGACGCCCCGGTCGGCAACGCCGCCCCGGACCGCGGTGACGGCTACGCCGTATCGCTGCGCTGGACCGCGCTGGACCCCGGCAAGTCCATGGACGCCGTCTTCGAACTCAACCGCGCCAAGGACTGGAACGGCTTCCGCAAGGCCGCCGCGCACTTCGAGGTCCCGTCCCAGAACCTGATCTACGCCGACACCAAGGGCAACATCGGCTACCAGGCCCCGGGCCGGATCCCGGTCCGCGGCAAGGGCGACGGCCAGTTCGACGGCACCTACCCGGCGCCCGGCTGGAACCCGAAGTACCAGTGGACCGGCTACATCCCGCAGAAGGCCCTGCCGTACGAGTACAACCCCAAGCGCGGCTACATCGTCACCGCCAACCAGGCCGTCGCCGACGAGAAGTACCCCTACCTCCTCACCAAGGACTGGGGCTACGGCTCCCGCAGCCAGCGGATCAACGACCTGATCGAGTCGAAGATCAAGGACGGCAGCAAGGTCTCCACCGACGACATGCAGACCTTCCAGAAGGACAACAGCAGCGAGATCGCACGGCTGCTGACGCCCTACCTGACGAAGATCGACATCAAGGACAAGTACGTCCGCGACGCCCAGCAGCTGCTGGAGGGCTGGGACTTCACCCAGGAGCCCGACTCCGCCGCGGCCGCCTACTTCAACGCCGTCTGGCGCAACACCCTCAAGCTCGCCTTCGGCAACAAGATGCCCAAGGAAGTCCGCCCCGACGGGCAGTGCCTCACCGTCCGCCCGGCGGACGAGACCGGCCCCGCCGACGAGAACGACAAGTACATCCGCGAATGCGGCGAGCGGGCCGGTGACTCCGCCCAGCCCGACGGCGGCGACCGCTGGTACGAGGTCGTCCGCACCATCCTCGACGACCAGGACAACGACTGGTGGAAGACCGAGGACCGGCCCAACCGCCCCGGTGACAAGAACCGCGACCAGCTTCTGGCACACGCCATGAAGGACGCGCGCTTCGAGCTCACCTCCAAGCTGGGCAAGAACATCGACAACTGGAGCTGGGGACGGCTGCACCAGATGTTCCTGAAGAACCAGACCCTGGGCACCGACGGGCCCGGCATGCTCCAGGGCCTGTTCAACCGCGGCCCCTGGAACGTCGGCGGCGGCGAGGCCGCGGTCGACGCCACCGGCTGGAACGCCGCCGGCGGCTACAAGGTCACCTGGGTCCCGTCGATGCGGATGGTCGTCAACCTCGCCGACCTCGACAAGTCCCGCTGGATCAACCTCACCGGCGCCTCCGGGCACGCCTACGACGCGCACTACTACGACCAGACCGACAAGTGGGCCAAGGGCGACCTGCTGCCCTGGGCGTACAGCGAGCAGGCCGTCAAGAAGGCGGGCAAGGACACCCTGACGCTGTCGCCGTAGGGGCGGGCGGCGCGCACGCCGCCGCCTGGTGACTGCTGAGCCGTCGGGCGGGCCGGAGGAATCCGGTCCGCCCGACGGCTTTCCGGCTCCGCCCGGCCGCCCGCCCGTCCACGGCCCGCCTCAGTCCTGCGGACGTTCCCCCGGCTCCGTGAACCGGTGCACCCCCGACGGGGTCACCGCGGCATGCACATGCCGGTCGTGTGCCTCGCCCGGCACCTCCGCCAGCACCTCCGCGTCGTACAGCAGCACCACCAGCGACGCCCGCGCACCGGCCCGCTCCAGCCGCGACAGCACCCGGTCGTAGGAGCCGCCGCCGCGCCCCAGCCGCAGCCCGCTGCGGTCCACCGCGAGCCCCGGCAGCAGCACCACGTCCGCCTCCGTGACGGCCTCCGGGCCCAGCCGCTGCCCGTCCGGCTCCAGCAGCCCGCGGCCCGCCCGTACGAGCCCCTCCGCGCCCTCGTAGAGCGCCCAGTCCAGATCGTTGTCCGCCAGCAGTACGGGCAGCAGCACCTGCACCCCGGCCGCCCGCAGCAGGTCGAGCAGGGCCCGGGTGGAGGGCTCGCCGCCCATCGAGACATAGGCCGCGACGGTGGGCAGCGCCTCGGGCCGCGGCGCGACCGGCCACACCAACTCGTCCAGCTCCAGGGCACGTCGGGCCAGCGCCTCGCCCGTCGCCGCGACGACATCCGGCGGCAACGCTCTCCTCACCTCCAGGAGATCCCGCCGCAACCTGCGCTTTCTATCGTGCTCAATGCTCACTGTGCGCCCTTGCTCCCGCTCTCATGCTCTATTCACCGGTCCCTCATCATCGTTCCGATAGGGCCGGTTATGGTGTCGCGCATGACCGCATCGCACACACGGATCAGCAAGGCTGTCATCCCCGCAGCCGGCCTCGGCACCAGGTTTCTCCCCGCCACCAAGGCCACACCCAAGGAGATGCTCCCGGTAGTCGACAAGCCCGCCATCCAGTACGTGGTGGAGGAGGCGGCCGCCGCCGGGCTCTCCGACGTCCTGATGGTGACCGGCCGCAACAAGCGCCCCCTCGAGGACCACTTCGACCGTAACTACGAACTCGAAGAGGCGCTGCACCGCAAGGGCGACGAGTCCCGGCTCGCCAAGGTGCAGGAGTCCAGCGACCTGGCGACCATGCACTACGTACGCCAGGGCGACCCCAAGGGCCTGGGCCACGCGGTGCTGTGTGCCGCACCCCACGTGGGCGACCAGCCCTTCGCGGTCCTCCTCGGCGACGACCTGATCGACCCCCGCGACCCGCTGCTGCAGCGCATGGTCGAGATACAGGAGCAGTACGGCGGCTCCGTCATCGCCCTCATGGAGGTCGACCCGGCGCAGATCCACCTCTACGGCTGCGCGGCGGCCGCCCCGACCGGCGACGACGACGTCGTGGCCGTCACCGACCTGGTCGAGAAGCCCGACCCGGCCGACGCCCCCAGCAACCTCGCCATCATCGGCCGCTACGTCCTCGACCCGGCCGTCTTCGAGGTGCTGCGCAAGACCGCCCCGGGCCGCGGCGGCGAGATCCAGCTCACCGACGCCCTCCAGGCGCTGGCCGCCGACCCCGCCCTCGGCGGCCCGGTGCACGGCGTGGTCTTCAAGGGCCGCCGCTATGACACCGGCGACCGCGGCGACTATCTGCGTGCCATTGTCCGACTGGCATGCGAACGTGAGGACCTGGGCCCGGACTTCCGGACCTGGCTTCGCAGTTACGTCACCGAGGAGATGTAAGACGTTGAACGGCACCACCGACCAGACCCGCCACCAGGACCGCGTCTGGTCGGTGGCCGAGCATCTCGACGACGTCCTGTCGAAGATCGGCCCGCTGGACCCGATCGAGCTGCAACTCCTCGACGCCCAGGGCTGCGTCCTGGTCGAGGACATCACGGTCCCCGTCGCCCTGCCGCCCTTCGACAACAGCTCCATGGACGGCTACGCGGTCCGGGCCGCCGATGTCGCGGACGCCACGGAGAGCGCCCCGGTCGCTCTCACCGTCATCGGCGATGTCGCGGCGGGCAGCGGCGAGCTGCCCGGGATCGGGCCCGGCCAGGCCGTCCGCATCATGACCGGTGCCCCGGTGCCGCCCGGCGCCGACGCCGTCGTCCCCGTCGAGTGGACCGACGGCGGCACGGGCCAGGGACCGGCCGCCACGATGCGCGCCCACAGCGCCGCCCCGCAGGACGCCGGCGGCGAGGTCCGCGTCCACCGCCCGGCCGCCGCCGGCGCCCATATCCGCGCCCGCGGCAGCGATGTCACCGAAGGCGAGCCGGCCCTGCGGGCGGGCACGGTCCTCGGCCCCTCCCAGATCGGCCTGCTCGCCGCCATCGGCCGCGGCACGGTCCGGGTCCACCCCCGCCCCCGCGTCGTGGTGCTGTCGACCGGCAGCGAACTGGTCCAGCCCGGCGAGGCGTTGGGGCCCGGCCAGATCCACGACTCCAACAGCTTCCAGCTCACCGCCGCCGCCCGCGACGCCGGAGCCATCGCCTACCGCGTCGGCGCCGTCGCCGACGACGCCGAGACCCTCCGCTCCACCCTGGAGGACCAGCTCATCCGGGCCGACATCCTCGTCACCAGCGGCGGCGTCAGCGTCGGCGCGTACGACGTCGTCAAGGAAACCCTGGCCGCGCTGTCCGCCGAGGAGGGCACGGTCGAGTTCCGCAGGCTCGCCATGCAGCCCGGCAAGCCCCAGGGCTTCGGCCTCATCGGCCCCGACCGCATCCCGCTCCTCGCCCTGCCCGGCAACCCCGTCAGCTCATATGTCTCCTTCGAGCTGTTCGTCCGCCCGGCCATCCGCGCCCTCATGGGGCTGCCCGAGGTCCACCGCCCCACCACTCCCGCCCGGTGCACCGAGGCCGTGGCCTCCTCGCCCAAGGGGAAGCGCCAGTTCCTGCGCGGCTCCTACGACGCCGAGGCCGGCACGGTCACCCCCGTGGGCGGCGCCGGCTCCCACCTGATCAAAGCCATGGCGCACGCCAACGCGCTGATCATCGTCCCCGAGGACACCACCGAGGTCCCCGCGGGCGCGGAGGTGGACGTCGTCCTGCTCGGATAGCCCGCTGCCGCCGGGGGTACGGTGTCGTCCCACAGGCGGCAGTTTGGTACCGGGAGAACGATGAGCAGCGGCCAGCAACACCTCACCCATCTCGACGCGGCGGGCGCGGCGCGGATGGTCGACGTCTCCGAGAAGGACGTCACCGCCCGCACCGCTCGCGCCCGCGGCCGCGTCCTGGTGTCATCGCAGGTCATCGAGCTGCTGCGGGGCGAGGGCATGCCCAAGGGCGATGCCCTGGCCACCGCCCGGATCGCCGGCATCATGGGCGCCAAGCGCACCCCCGAGCTGATCCCGCTCTGCCACCCGCTGGCCGTCTCCGGCGTGACGGTGGACCTCTCCCTCACCGACGACGCCGTCGAGATCACGGCCACGGTCAAAACCACCGACCGCACCGGCGTCGAGATGGAGGCGCTCACCGCCGTGTCCGTCGCGGCCCTCACCGTCGTCGACATGGTCAAGGCCGTCGACAAGGCCGCGGTGATCTCCGACATCCGTGTGGAGGAGAAGACCGGCGGAAAGTCCGGCGACTGGAGCCGGTCATGACACCCGCCCGCGCCCTGGTCGTCACCGCCTCCCACCGCGCCGCGGCCGGCGTTTACGCCGACAAGGGCGGCCCGCTGCTCGCCGAGGGCCTGGCGGCCATGGGCTTCGAGGTCGACGGCCCGCAGGTGGTGCCCGACGGCGAGCCGGTGGAGGCCGCCCTCCGCGGCGCCGTCTCCTCCGCCCGCTACGCGGTCATCCTCACCACCGGCGGTACGGGCCTCTCGCCCACCGACCGCACCCCCGAGGCCACCCGCCGGGTCCTGGACTACGAGGTCCCCGGCATCCCCGAGGCGATCCGCGCCGCCGGCCGGACGAAGGTCCCCACCGCCGCGCTCTCCCGCGGCCTGGCGGGCGTCGCGGGTACGACCCTGATCGTCAACCTCCCCGGCTCCACCGGCGGTGTCCGCGACGGCCTCGCCGTCCTCGCAGACCTGCTGCCGCACGCCGTCGACCAGATCCGGGGCGGCGACCACCCCAGACCTTCCGGGAGCCCGAGCTGAACGCGCCCTGGCCGGTGATCCTGACGGACGGTGATGTCACCCTCCGCCCGATAAGGGTGCGCGACCAACGGGCCTGGCGCGACGTCAACCGCCGTAACCGCGACTGGCTGCGGCCCTGGGAAGCGACCATCCCGCCGCCCCCGCCCGGCCTCGCCCCGCCGCACCGTCCCACGTACCGTCAGATGGTCCGCCATCTCCGCGCCGAGGCGCACGCCGGCCGGATGCTGCCGTTCGTCGTCGAATACCGTGGCCGGCTCGTCGGCCAGCTGACGGTCGCGGGCATCACCTGGGGCTCCATGTGCTCCGGCCATGTCGGTTACTGGGTCGACCAGGAAGTCGCCGGCCGCGGTGTCATTCCGACGGCCGTGGCGCTCGCCGTCGACCACTGCTTCCGGTCCGTGGGCCTGCACCGCATCGAGATCTGCATTCGCCCGGAGAACACCCCCAGCCGCCGGGTGGTCGAAAAGCTCGGTTTCCGCGAAGAAGGCATCCGCCCGCGCTACCTTCACATCGACGGCGCCTGGCGCGACCACGCCGTTTACGCCCTCACCGCGGAAGAGGTGCCCGAAGGCCTGATCAACCGCTGGCGGCGAGGGAGACCCCGCACACCGGGCGCACCCCACAAATAAAATAAATGTTCGAATCCATTCCTTGATTGACCGGATTGGCTGAGGTGCTGATCTCTACGATCACAAAAAAGTTCGAGATATCAGCCAGATCGTGCGACACACCGGCTCAATTGGCGGATGGCCCCCTGCAAACCCCTCTACCGTGTGAGTTGTGAGAAGCAGCGGCCTCATCTACGCAGTCATCGTCGGGGCCTGGGCCGCCTATCTGGTGCCGATGTGGCTCCGTAGGCAGGACGAGCTCAACGAGGCCCGTCCGACCGAGCGCTTCAGCACCGCCATCCGGCTGCTGTCCGGACGCGCGGCCATGCAGCGCCGCTACGACAAGCGGCACGGGGAGTACCCCGCCGACGATGCGGGCGACGAAGCGGACCCGGACGCTCCGGCCGACGAGGCCGCCGCCCGGGACTTTGGCGATCCCGCTCCGGCGGACCCAGCCGAGGCCGTCCACACCCGGGTGCAGGCCACCCCTCCGCGCCCCTCCGCCGCCGAGCGGACCAAGCGCGCCAAGGTTCTCGCCCGCCGCCGGCGCACCATCACCATCCTGTTCCTCACCTTCACCGTCGGCGCCATCGTCGCCGCGGTCGGCGGTATCCCCTTCCTCTGGGCCCCCGCGCTCCCCGCCCTCCTCCTGACCGCGTACATCATTTACCTGCGCGCCCAGGAGCGGCGGCGCTTCACCTTCACCATGGACCGGCGCAAGGCGGAGGCGGCGGCCCAGCGACTGCGGGAGGGCAGGCGCCGCCCTCAGCAGGCGGCCGACCAGCCGCCCGCCGACGAGCACCCGGCCGACGCCCGCGCTGACGCCCCGGCCGAGGCCGCCCCGGAACCGCCCCGCCCCGCGACCCCCGCCCACACCGCGGGCCGCCGCGCCCTGGTCGAGGAGACCGACCACGCCGAGTGGGTCGACCAGCAGCGCGAGCGCGAGCGTCCGAGCCCCGCCGCCGGCAGCTGGGAGCCGGTCCCGGTCCCCCTGCCCACCTACGTCACCGCCCCGGTCGCCCCGCGCGCCACCAGCCATGTCGACCTGGACGCCGACGACGCCTGGAGCTCCGCCCGCTCCAGTGCCGCCCCCGACCACGCCCAGCCCGACATGCCCTCTCAGGACCGCCCCACCCACGCCGGCCGCCGCGCCCGCGGCCGCACCCCGCTCTTCGACCAGTACGAGGACGAGGACCGCCCGCGCGCGGCGAACGAGTGACAGCCCTCCGCTGACCAGCACCGGAAGCGATTTCCGAGCACCGCGACCGAGATGCTAGAGTTTCACTCGTCGCAAGGGCCTGTGGCGCAGCTGGTAGCGCACCTCGTTCGCAACGAGGGGGTCAGGGGTTCGAATCCCCTCAGGTCCACAGCACAGTACGTCAAAGCCCCCTCCGGGATGATCCGGTGGGGGCTTTTTCGTGTCGTGCGGCAGTGAAGTACGCCACCGGTCTGGGCGTCGGCGTACCTGCCACGGGGGCCTCCCCGGCAAGCTCATACCCGCCTCTGCGTACGGCAGGAACGCACGGCAGCCGCGGCGACCGGCGGAAGCCCGGGGCTGAGGGGGGCTCAGGGGTGGTGAGGCGTGGGCTTGTCGGCCGGTGGGCTGGGGGGTGTCTCCCTAGTGGTGGTGCCTGTGGTGGCGGTGGTGGTGCTTGTGGCGATGGCGGTGGCGTGGTGCGGCAGAGGTGTGGGGGGTGAGGCGGATGCCGTGTTTGGCCAGGTAGGTGAGGGGGTTGATGTCCGTGCCGTAGCGGCGGCTGGTGCGTACCTCGAAGTGGAGGTGGGGGCCGGTGGCGCGGCCGGTGGCGCCGCTGTAGCCGAGGCGGGTGCGGGCGCGGACCTTCTGGCCGGGGCGGACCGTGATACGGGAGAGGTGGCCGAAGAGGGTGTAGCGGCCGTCGTTCATCCGGATCGTCACGGCCTTCCCGTAGGCGCCCGACCGTTTGGCGAGGACCACGGTGCCGGAGCCCACGGACCTGACCTTGGTCCCGGGGCGGACGGCGAGGTCGATGCCCGTGTGGTGACCGGCCTGCCAGGAGCCGCGGACGCCGTAGGGGGAGCTGATGCGGTGGCGGGCCTTAGTGGGGTGGCTCCAGGTGCCGGCCGAGGCGGCGACGGCCACCTCGGACGCCGCCAGGGTGAGGACGCAGCCCATGGCCGTCGGGGCTATGGCGAGCAGCAGCATTCTGCGCAGCGGGGTGCTTTTGCGGAACGTGGTCATAGTTGCGAGCCCACGCCCTGTGGCCGGTGGTCGCATCCCGGGGCGGGGCACCGGGCCGCCGAACGGGTGGCGGACCGCCCGCCGGACGGGCCCCGGCGGTCCGGACGGGTCCCGGTGGTCCGGGCGGGTCCCGGTGGTCCGGGCGGGTCCCGGTGGTCCGGGCGGGTCCCGGTGGTCCGGCGGCCGGTGGGGTGACGAGCCGGGGCTCGCCGGCCGCCCGGTGTTTGCGACACCGGTGGCGGTGGCGGTGGCGGTGACGGGGCAGGGGCACGAGGTCGGGGCACGGTGGCGGGGCGGGCTCAGGCAGCCAGGCGCTCGACTGCCTTGAGGACCTTGCCGGCGCCGTCCTCGGTGGCGAGACGGTGGGCGGCGGCGGTGGCGTGGTCGCGGCGGGCCGGGGCGGCGGTGGCCTGGCTGATGGCGTGGGCCAGGCGGGCGACGGCGTGGTCCGTGGACAGGTCCTTGAAGGGGATCGGGGCGGTGGCGACGCCCAGGGCGGCCAGGCGGGCGGCCCAGAAGGGCTGGTCGGCGGTGACCGGGACCGGGACGGTGGGGACTCCGGCGCGCACCCCCGCGGCGGCGGTGCCGGCGCCGCAGTGGTGTACCACCGCGGACATCCGGGGGAAGAGGAGCGCGTGCGGGACCTCGCCGATGGTGAGGAGGTCGGCGTCCGCGGAGGTGTGCCGGGTGGTCAGACCGGCCCAGCCGGACTGGAGGACGCCGCGGACCTTGGCGCGGCGCAGGGCGGCTGCCGCGAGAGCACTCAGGCGTTCGCCCTCGCCGCCCGCCATGCTGCCGAAGCCGATGAAGACCGGGGGCGGGCCCGCGGCCAGGAAGTCCTCGACGACGGGCGGGAGTCGGTCGTCCGGCGCATGCCAGGGCCACCAGTTCCCCACGACGTCGAGGCCGGTGCGCCAGTCGGTGGGGCGGGGTACCAGGACCTCGCTGAAGCCGTACAGGACCGGCCGGCCGGCGGCCTCGGCGCGGCGGCGGACCGTACGGGGCGTGGCGGGCGGCAGCCCGAGGCGGGCGCGCATCTCGCGGGCCGCGTCGGCGTAGAGGCGGTCGACGACGCGGAGGGAGAGCCGGCCGGCGGCGCGGTTGCCCCAGCGGCCCAGTGAGCGGCCGCCGCTGACGACCGGGGCGAAGTCGCCGGTGGGGGCGGCGGGCACGAGGGGCAGCTCCAGGGACGGGATGCCCCTCGCCTCGGCGAGGTGGTGGCCGAGCGGTGCGGTGGTGGCGGAGAGCAGGAGCAGGCCGGTGTCCTCGCGGGCGGCGTCGGCGATACCGCCGCCCAGTTCCTTGATGAAGGCGGTGGCCTGGCGCATGAGGGCGCGGGTGCCGCCAGGCGCCGGGGGCCGGTCCGGCCCGGCGGCTTCCGCGGGGTCGGCGCGACGGGTGCGAGGGTCGGCCGGCAGCTGGCGGAACTCCAGGCCGGCGGCCCGTACGAGCGGGGCGTAGCTGTCGTGGGTGGCGAGGGCGACCTCATGGCCGGCGGCGCGGAGCCGGGCGCCCACGCCGGTGTACGGGGCGATGTCGCCGTGGGACCCGGCGGCCGTGATCAGGATGTGCGTCATGGGCGGTCGGCCTCAGCCTTCTTCGGGTCTGGGGAGGGTGGTGTGTTCTGCGTGGTGTGTGCTGCGGGCTGCGGGCTGTGTTCTGCGGCGGGCATGGCCGGCATGCGGGCATGGCGAAGCGGCAGACGCGGCGAACGCAGGGGAGATGGGGCGGATGCGGTGGAGAGGCGGAGGCGACGGAGGCGACGGAGGTGGCGGAGGTGGCGGAGAGGGAGGGCCGCGGTCGTTCCGTGTGTGAGGTGGGCCGGGCGGGTGAGGCGGTGGGAGATACGGGCGCCGGGTCCGGGTATTTGGCCGTCAGGCGGGGCGACCGGGGGCCGCCGGGAAGCGCGTGCGGCACTCAGCCCTCGCGCCGCACTCATCCCTCGTACGGCGCTCAGCTCATGTACGGCGCTGACTCCCTTGTACGGCGCTCAGCCCCCGTGCGGCGCTCAGCTCCCGTACGGCCCTCAGCCCCCGTGCGGCGGCGACTGGCGTACCGCGTTGGCGTGTACGGCGGTGCGGAGGTACGGGGCGAGGCCGGGGCGTTGTTCGGTGGGGGGTACGACCAGGGCGAAGGCGCGGGGATCGGCGGCGAAGTCGTCGGCGATCCGGCCGTGCATATCGGTGGGGCACGGGGTGAACCAGCGGGCGATGTGCTGCCGGTGCTCCTCCGCGAGGTCCATGGCGGGTGTGCCGTCCGCCGGCTCGCCGGCGTCGAAGGCGGCGAGGAGCCGCAGACGCCAGTCGGCGGCCTCGGCCATGATCTTCGCCCAGTCCTCCTTGGAGTGCGCGGCGGCCCGCGCCATCGAGCGCTGATGGCCCTCGTGGTGCTGCCACTTGAGATGGGCCTGGGTGGCGTAGGTGAGGTCGAAGGCCACCTCGCCGAAGACCTCGAACCGCTCCTCAGGGGTCAGCTCCACACCGGTCTGCTGGACCTCCATGGCGTGTTCGGCGACCTCGACCAGCCGGTGCAGCTTGGTGATCTGGTCGTTGAGGAGGCGGTGCCGGGCACGGAGATGGTCCAGGGCGTTGGCCTGCGGGTCCTCCAGGATGGTGGCGATCTCGTCGAGGGGGAAGCCGAGTTCCCGGTAGAAGAGGATCTGCTGCAGCCGGGCGAGGTCGGTGTCGCTGTAGAGGCGGTAGCCGGCGGGGCTGCGGTCACTGGGGGAGAGCAGGCCGGCCTTGTCGTAGTGGTGCAGGGTCCGCACCGTGATCCCCGCGAAGCCGGAGACCTGCCCCACCGAGTAACTCATCGCAGCGCCTTTCGTCCCGTGGTGTCCGGCCGGCCCGCCGTCTTCCGGTGGTGAGGCCACCGGTGGCCGGGGCCGTGCCGTTCCTTCAGCGTGCGGCCTGACGTTGCGTGAGGGTCAAGCGGGGAGGAGAGGGGAGGGGAGGGGAGGGGAGGGGCGGGAGCGCAGGGGGGCGCCGCCGCTCCGCCCGGGGCGCCCGCCGGGATCGACCGTCCGGATCAGCAGATCGGCTCGACCGTCCGGATCAGCCCTCCGGCTCGACCGTCGGGATCAGCCCTCCGGCTCAGCCGTTCGGATACCGGTCCTGCAGTACGGAGTTCATCAGGGCCTGGACGTCCTCACGGTCCAGTCCCTCCGCGCGGGCCCGGTCCATCCAGGAGCGGAGTTCCTCGCGGAGCAGGGTGTCCGCGGCGGACTGGGGACGGGCGAGCGTCCTGCTGACGAAGGTGCCGAGGCCGGGGCGCGGTTCGACCAGGCCCTCGCGCTCCAGTTCGCGGTAGGCCTTGAGGGTCGTATTGGGGTTGACCTTGGTCGTGGCGGCCACCTGCGCGGCGGTCGGCAGCCGGTCGCCCTCCACGAGGACCCCCAACCGCAGTGCCTGCTGGACCTGTTGGACGATCTGGAGGTAGGTGGCGACACCGCTGCGACGGTCGATCCGGAATTCGACGACGCTCACCACCTCTCTGCTTCTTTCGCCCGTGCCGTCCTGTGGGGCGCCGGGGCCGGGCTGTCCGACCGCTTGATGATCAGGCCGGCCGTGCCGGGTGTCAAAGCGCCGCCCGGCACGTGCCCCGTACGGAATTCTCCCGCGGCCGGCCGCCCGTATCGGCCGTCGCGCGGCTGGCCGTTCAGAGCGGCCGCCGGTGCGCCCGCCAGACGACGAACGCCAGCACCACGACGGTCAGCGCCAGCAGAATTCCCGCGCCCCGCCACTGCATCCCGGCCATCTGCCCGTAGTCGAAGTACTGGGTCACCCGGTTGACGATGCCCAGCTTGGCCCGGCAGGCCTCGGTGTCGTCGTTGATGCAGGTGCCGAAGCCGTAGAGCGTGCCGTCCGCGGTGGACACCCAGTCGTCCACCCGTACGGCGTCGACCGGCAGACGGGGGCCGTCCTCGGAGGCATACGGGTAGGTGACGCTGCGCAGGGCGCCGAGGCGGGGGCGTACCTGCTCGGCCCAGACCACGCCGGTGACCACGGTGAAGACGGCAGTGGCCGCCATGGCCGGCACCACCCGCTTGATCAGCATGCCGAGGGCGATCCCGCAGGCGGTCAGGAACAGGGTCCTGGCGACGGGGACGGGGCCGGTGCTGTCGAAGGGGCCGCCCGCCAGCCAGTCGCTGCCCATGGCCAGGCTGTGCGCCGGCGTCCACAGCCAGGTGAAGGCGGCCGACAGCAGGGTGGTGCACAGCACCGCGACGGCCAGCGGCAGGGCGAGGGTGGCGGCGATCCAGCGGCCGCGGCTCACCGACTGGGTGGTGACCAGCTTGATGGTGCCGTGCTCCTGCTCGCCGGCGATGAGCGGTGCGCCGACGAAGATGCCGATGAGGACGGGCAGGTATTCCAGCAGCTGGCTGCCGCTGAGGAACACGTTGCCGTAGGCGTTCTGGAAGTCGTTGGCCAGCCGCCCCTCGGTGTCGGGGGTGGTTCCCCGGGCGTGCAGGAAGTCCATCACGCCGATGCGCTGGTAGGCGAAGGTTGCGCATCCTACGACGGTGACCAGCAGGGCGAGGCGCAGGAAGGTGCGGTGCCGGCGGCAGACCAGCCAGGGCAGGCCGTGCAGCAGGCCGCGGCGGCCGGTGGCCGTACCGGCGAGGCCGCTCGCGCCGTCCGCTCCGTCCGCGCCGTCCGCGGCGCCCGTGGCACCGGCGAGGCCGGACGTGTTGGTGCTGCTCATGCCGCGGCCCCTCGCGGTCCGTCGACGCGGGACTCGTCCGCGATCAGCGTGGGGGCGTCGGGTGAGCGCAGATAGGCCAGCAGGACCTCCTCCATGCTCGGAGACAGCACCTCCCAGCTGTCGGAGAGCGGGCCGCCGGCCCGGATCAGGGCGCTGAACTGCCGCCCGGTGACCCGGGATTCGACCACGGTGTGCTGCCGCCGCAGCCCCTCGGGCACCCCGTCGTCCCCCTCGGCGACGCCCGTCACCAGCAGGTGCGCGGGAATCAGGTCCTCGGTCTGGCCGGCCATCCGCAGCCGGCCCTCGGCGAGGACGAGGAGGTAGTCGCACATGACCTCCATCTCGGAGAGCATGTGGGACGACATCAGGACGGTCGTGCCGTGTTCGGCGGCCTCGGCCATCAGCAGCCCCGACATCTCGTGCCGGGCGAGCGGGTCGAGGTCGGACATCGGCTCGTCGAGCAGCAGCAGCTCGGGCCGCTTGCCGAAGGCGAGGGCGAAGGCGACGCGGGTGCGCTGGCCGCCAGAGAGGGTGCCGATGCGGGCGCTGAGCGGCACCTTGCCGGAGCGGACGATCCGCTCGGCCAGCTCCTGGTCCCAGCGCGGGTTGAGCTCACGGCCCAGCCGCAGCGTCTCGGCCACCGTGAAGCGGGGGTAGAGGGGCTTGTCCTGGGCGAGGAAGGAGACCCGGGCCAGGACGGCCGGGTCGGAGACCGGGACGCCGAACAGCTTCAGCGTGCCGGTGGTCGGCTGCACCAGCCGGGTCGCGGTGCCCAGGAACGTGCTCTTGCCGGCGCCGTTGGGGCCGACGAGGGCGCAGATGTGGCCCGCGGGGAGCCGGAAGGAGCAGTCCCGCAGCGCCCAGCCGCGACGGTACTTCTTCCCCAGTCCTTCGGCCTCGATGGCCCATGGGCTCGGGTCGCTCACCCGGATCCCCCCTTTAGCTAGTTGATTAGTGGAATGAGTATGGGGAGCGGCGCGGACACCTGTCAATAAATCTCCGGGCCGGGGGAGGGCGGGCCGTGGTCGGGGCAGGGCCGGGGCGGGGTCGGGCCGACAGGGCCGGACGCCCGCCCGTGCGCGGGCCGAGCGGCGCCCCGGCTGCCTCAGCCCTCAGCCACCAGCAACTTCGCCATGCACCGGCTGTCGTCGTACGTCCGGTACAGACCGAACTTCTCGACGAGTGCGTAGCCGCACGAGGCATACAGCTCCAGCGCCTCGGGCTGCTTGATCCCGGTCTCCAGCACCATGCGGGAGCGCCCCGCGGCCCGTGCGTCCGCTTCCAGGGCGGCCAGGATCCGCCGGGCCAGCCCCCGTCCGCGTGCCTCCGGGACCACGATCATCCGCTTGATCTCGGCGTCGCCGACCGCGTACCCCTCCGCCGCGTCCTCCTGCCGCCGCCATCCGCCGGTGGCCAGCGGGCGGGCGCCGGCGTACGCGATCAGGTACGCACCGTGAGGAGGGGTGAACATCTCCGGGTCCAGCGGGGTCATGTCACCGTCGCCGTAGCGCCGGGCGTACTCCTGCTGGACCAGCTCATCGAGCGTGACCGCGTCGGGGTGGTCATAGCGGACGGGACGTATCTCCATTCCAGAAATCGTACGGGCGAGCGGACGCCCGGCGCGATGAGGTGCGGAGGGTCGGTATCGTGCCCGGATGCTCACCGTGACCTCTGTGAATGTGAACGGGCTGCGCGCCGCGGCCAAGAAGGGCTTCGTCCCGTGGCTGGCGGGGACCGCGGCGGATGTGCTGTGCCTGCAGGAGGTACGGGCCGAGACCGCCCAGCTCCCGGACGAGGTGCGCGAGCCCGCGGGCTGGCACACCGTGCACGCGCCGGCGGCCGCCAAGGGACGGGCCGGGGTCTCGCTCTACACCCGGCGGGAGCCGGACCGTGTCCAGGTGGGCTTCGGCTCGGCGGAATTCGACACCAGCGGCCGCTATGTCGAGGCGGACCTGCCCGGGGTGACCGTCGCCAGCCTCTATCTGCCCTCCGGTGAGGTCGGCACCGAGCGGCAGGACGAGAAGGAACGCTTCATGGCGGAGTTCCTGCCCTACCTCGTCGAGCTGCGCAAGCGGGCCGCGGCGGACGGCCGTGAGGTGGTGGTGTGCGGCGACTGGAACATCGCGCACCAGGAGGCCGACCTGAAGAACTGGAAGGCCAACCGGAAGAAGTCCGGCTTCCTCCCGGAGGAGCGCGCCTGGCTGACCGATGTCCTGGACGAGGCCCGCGGCGGCTATGTGGATGTCGTCCGCAGCCTGTACCCGGACACCGAGGGCCCGTACTCGTGGTGGTCGTACCGGGGCCGCGCCTTCGACAACGACGCGGGCTGGCGCATCGACTACGCCATGGCCACTCCCGGCCTCGCGGTGCGCGCGGTGAAGGCGTCGGTGGAGCGGGCGGCCAGCTATGACCAGCGGTGGTCGGACCATGCGCCGGTGACGGTGGTGTTCGAGCGGTAGCTCGCGGCAGGGCGCCCCATCCGGCTGTGGTGCTCGCCGTCGCCGGACGGGGCGGCAAGAGGCGCTTCGGCTTCCCGGGGCCGAAGCGGTCTGCCTCACTGCCTCGGCAGCACCCCGGTCAAGGGGCGGACCGGGGCGAGACCCTGAGCCCGTCAGCTCAGACCGGGCACGTCCGCCCGCTCCGGGCTAGTTCCGGTCGGGGCCCACTCGTCTTCCACGGGGTGGCCGGTAACAGCCCGCGCGATCACCTCCGGGCCACCTTCGTGCCGTGCGGGTGCCGCTGGATCTCCACATTGCAGTCGCTCACCTTGGAGCCGTCTCCGGCACGCCGCGCGGCGTCCCGTTCCCTGGCCAGTGCGCCGCACACATCGCAGCCGGTCACGGGCACGGGCTCCAGGTCCATCCATAACGGCAGTTCCACCGGTGCCGTCGGGTACTTCGTGGGCTCTGTCATGGCTCCCATGGTCGGTACGCCGCTAGCTCACACGGGAGTTGACCAGCGTTGACTACAGTGGAAGTCACTCGGTCAACCCCTGAGTGATGAGGCGCGATGCGTGACGACGACTTCGCTGATCTTGCCCGCCGTGCTCTGCATGACAACGGTTACTCGATAAAGGCCGCCGCGCGTGCCATCAACTACGACCCCGCCTACCTGTCCCGGGTGCTGAATGGGAAGCAGCAGCCGTCGCCCAAGCTGGCCAGGTCACTTGACGATCTGCTCAAGACCGGGGGAGCGCTGGCCGGAACCCTGCTCGACGATGACGACCGCTCTCGGATGACCCGCAGCGTGGCCAACCCCTCCCGGCTGGACGCGGGGACCGTGGACGCCCTGGCCGGGGTCCTTGCCGCGTACCGACGGCTGGATGACACGGTCAGGCCCCAGTCGGTACTTCCGGCCACCCTGACGCAGATGAACGAGGTGATCCACCTGCTCAAGGGCGCCCGGGGGCCACATCGCAACCGATTGGCGGAAGTCGCCTCTGAGTTCCTCCAGTTCGGCGGATGGATGCTCGCTCAAGAGCGCCAGGACGCCAGGGCAGTGCATCTGCTGAACGACGCAGTGGAGCTGGCGGACGAGGTGGGCAATGGCACGCTGGCCGCGCAGGCGCTCAACTTCAAGGGGTACATCGCACGTCAACAGGGCCGACCGCACGGGGTTGCCCGTTGGTACTCCGCTGCCGCGCACACCCCGGGCGCCCACCCCGCTCAGCGTCTCGGGGACCTGCTCCAGGCGGCAGCCGGCATGGCGGAGTCGGGGGAGCGGGACGACGCCCTTCGCTTGGTCGAGAACGCGGAGAGGCTGACGACCGCTGCCGCTGAACTGCCGCCCCCGGACACGGCTTACTGGCTCACGCCCGAGTTCAACCGTCTGAACATGGGTCTGGCGAATCTGGGCCTCGCCCGGTACGCGGACGCCGTGGACCACATCACGGCAGGGCTTGCAGGGCTGCCTGATGAACTTCGCGACGCCCCGTGGAATTGGGAGCACCGCGACGCTCTGAAAAGGGCGGTAGCGGCGCGGTAACCGTACGGTGAGAGACCGCTGCCCAAGCGGCAGAAGGTCTCTCCAGGGCTTTCCCCGTCGCCGTCCTTCTGCTGGATGCGGAGGCGGCCGTGACAGGGCCCTATTACCCCGTAATTCCGGGTGCGGTGTCGAGGTGTGGCCGAAGGGAATTCATGGGGTCGGTCCGGTGCAAGGGATCTCTCGGGCGGCCTTTGTGTTGTGGTGGGTGTCATGCGGAACGGCCTGCCGGATCATCCGGCAGGCCGTCATGCGGGGGCGGGCCAGTTGTGCGACCCGTGCCTCAGGAGAGGCGGGAGAACTTCACGTAGCCACCGTTGTCGGGACGCTCCCAGGCACCCTTGAAGGCCCAGTTGATGAAGCCACCGTCGCCCTTGTTGGTGAACTCGCCCTCCTCGAACACCCAGATACCGTAGACCACGCTGTCGTAGGTGGCGGAGCCGTACGCCTTGACGCCCTGGAAGTTGTCCGCGTAGCCCTGGCTGAGGTTGTGGACCACGACGTTGTACTTTCCGCCGCTGGCGTAGAACGCCGACTCCGCCAGGTTCTTGACGAAGCCCTCGCGGTTCTGGCTGGTCTTGATCGACGCCTCGATCTTGTTGGCGATGCCGAGAACGTCGACGTTGAAGTTGAGGTTCGCGTTGGCGCCGACGCTGACCGGCGACTCGCCCGCCGCAGCCGCGGCGGCGACCGGTGCGGCCGAGGCCGTCGCCGGGAAGGCGAGCGCCGTGCCGCTCAGCGCTGCGCACAGAGCCGCCGTGGCGAGGCTCTTCTTCACAACGTTCTTGGTGAACATGGTTCTCCTTCATGGGGGGTGCGGACAGCGGTCCTCTCCGGTCCCCGATGCGGTGGGGGGACCGGAGAGGCGGCCGGGGCAGCCGCTGGGGAAAGCCACTGCCGCCGGCGGAAACGATGATTCGCGGCCCGGCTCATGATCCGCTCACGTCGTGATCACGGAGTCCCGCCGGCGAGCCCGCGCCCCTATTGACTGTTCGTCAATTCACTGGGGGTGTCCATATAGTGAGAGCGGGTGAGGGAATCGGAACCTGGCGTTCCTACCGGTGCTCTTCCTGCAAAAAGGGGCGGTTTGCCGTGCGTCCATCGGCGGCGTGAACTCGAGGTCACAATGGTTCAGTTGCGGCTACTAGGGCCAGTTGAAATTGAAGTGAACGATGGGCGACTGCTGAGTTTGGGAACCGGGCGATTGCGCACCGTGGCCGCGATTCTGATCAGCGAGGTCAATCAGGTGATCACGGTGAGCAGAATGATCGACCTGGCCTGGGACGCGGATCCGCCGGCCAGAGCGAGAGGCGTGGTCCACAATCATGTGCACCGCTTGCGGCAGCTGCTGGTCGGCCAGGCCGAAATCGCCACCCGCGGCCAGGGGTATGTGCTGCTCGCCGATCCGTGCGCGGTGGATGTCAACCGGTTCCGGTATCTGGTGTCCAACGCCCATGAGGCCGAACCCCGGACCGCCGTCGCCAAGCTGCGCCAGGCCCTCGGGCTGTGGCGGGGTGAGCCGCTGGCGGATGTGCCGGGGGAACGGGTGCGGCGGACGCTGGGTGTCGGTCTGACCCAGGCGAGAGTGGCGGCGCTGCAGGAGCTCGGTTCCAAGCTGCTGATGCTCGGCCGCTACGGCGAACTGATAACAGAGCTGACCGCCTGGCTCGCGGAGCATCCCCTGCACGAGGAGCTGACCGCGCTGCTGATGCGTGCGCTGCAGGCGAGCGGCAGGCAGGCCGAGGCCCTCGATCACTTCCACCGCACCAGGCGGCATCTGGAGGACCGGCTGGGCATCGATCCCGGCCCGGCCCTCAGCGAGACCTATCTGGCGGTGCTCGGCGGGAAGTCCGCGGCCGCGCCGCCCTTCGCCCGCCGCCCGTCGGCCGGCCCCGGCCCCGGCCCCGGCTCCGCTCCCCGTTCCCACCCCGGTCCGGGGTCCGGCCCTGAACCCGCCGCGCCGTACGACTCCGCCGCGGCGTACGGCTCCTGCTGCCCGTCGGCCCCGCTGACCTCCCTCGCCCAACTCCCGCCCCGTATCGCCGACTTCTGCGGGCGGGTGGGGGAGATCGTCGCGCTGGACCAGAAGCTGGACCGGCTTCCGAGGCCGGACTGTGTGGTGCTCGCGGGCGGGGGCGGGACCGGCAAGACCACGCTGGCGGTGCACTGGGCGCACCGCCACAAGGCCGAGTTCCCCGACGGGCAGCTCTTCGCCGACCTGCGGGGGTTCGAGCGTCCCCCGATGCGGCCGGGCACCGTGCTGGGAACGTTTCTGCGGGCACTGGGGGTGGCGGAGGCGAAGATTCCCGAGTCCCTGACGGAGCGTTCGGCGCTGTACCGTTCGCTGCTCGCCGGACGGCGGATGCTCGTCCTGCTGGACAACGCCGGCACGGCGGAACAGGCGCGCCCGCTGCTGCCCGCGGCTCCGGGCTGTCTGGCCGTGGTGACCAGCCGGCGGCGGCTGAGCGGGCTGGTGGTCCGCGACGGGGCGGCCCTGGTCACGGTGGGACCGTTCATCGTGGACGACGCCCTGGAGCTGCTGGGCAACGCGCTGGGCCGGGCGCGCATCGCGGCGGACCCGGCCGCCGCCCGGGAACTCGTCGAGCGGTGCGACAGACTGCCGCTGGCGCTGCGGATCGCCGCTGCCCGGCTGATGGCGCACCCCGACTGGTCACTGGGGTGCTGGACGAGCAAGCTGGCCGATGAGCGGCGCCGGCTGCAGGAGTTGTCCGCACACGACGCCGATCTGGCGGTGGAGGCCTGCCTCTACCTCAGCTATCGCGCGCTGTCGAGCGGGGCCGCCCGGCTGTTCCGTCTCCTCGGTCTCCACCCCGGCCCGGAGGTGGACGTGGACGCCGCCGCGGCCCTGGCCGGACGCGATCTCGAACGCACCCACCGCCACCTGGCCGAACTGAGCGATGCGCACCTGGTCGAGGAGCAGGTGCAGGGGCATTTCGTGCGGACCGAGCTGGTGCGCATCTATGCCGAGCAGCTCGTCACGTCCGAGGAGACCCCGGCCGACCGGGACCTCGCCCGGCAGCGGCTGCGCGACCATGCGGCGCGGTACCGGCTGCGACGGTGCTAGGGGGTGTCTCCCCGATCAGGGCGGATCGGGGAGACAGCCCCTGAGCCGTGTCCGCCCGGCGGTCCGCGGTCAGGTCCCCTCCCGTCCCTCCTGCGGCAGCCACTTCGCCACCTCTGCCCGGACGCGGCGGTCCATGGCCATGGAGAGCTCGGCCTCGACCACGCCCTTGGAGAGGGGACGGAGCTTCTCGATGGTCTCGGTGAGGTGGTCGACCTCGTGGGGGCCGACGTCCTCGCAGGCGGAGACGCGGGCGAGGACGTCGGACAGGAGGTGGGTGCGGATGAGGGTGGTGAAGACATCGGCGAGGGCGTCGGCGTGGGCGCGTACCTGGCGGCCGGCTTCCAGGACGGCGGCCAGCGGGATGCCCTGGTTGACGAGTTCGGTGGAGGCGTCCAGGAGGCGGCGGCTGATGTGCACGAACTCGTCGCCGTCGACGGCGAGATAGCCGATGTCCAGGGACGTGCTGAGGTTCTCGGCGGTGATGTCCTCGCTGAAGTGGTCGGCGAGTTCCTCGGGGGTGAGGCGGACCGGCGTCTCCTCGGACCAGGGCGGGACCAGGGTGTTCTCCAGGCCGAGGAGTTCGCCCACGTCGCGGCCGGTGTCGAAGGCCGAGAGGAGTTCGGCGATGCCGCCGAGGGTGTGGCCGCGCTCCAGGAGGGCGCCGATGGTGCGCAGCCGGGCGAGATGGTGCTCGTTGTACCAGGCGATCCGGCCCTCGCGGCGCGGTGGCGGGATGAGCTTGCGCTCGCGGTAGAAGCGCAGCGTACGGACCGTGATGCCGGCTTCCTCGGCCAGGTCGGCCATGCGGAATTCGCGTGCGGGACGGTGCTCCGCGGGCTCCGTCCGCTCGTCGGGGGTGTTCTCGTTCGCTGCCACGGGTTCAGCCTATGCCGGGGGTATGACGCGGGGCCGGTGTGCGACCGGCGGTAACTTCCTGCCGCCCGCCCCCTACCGCTCGGTACGTGGCTGCCTTACGCTCCAATTGCGCCAGTGATTGCTGGCGTAGTTGGGCGGGCGGCTGTGACGCCGAAGGTCATGGCACCGAAGATGGCAGGTAGAACGTCGAACTCGGGAGGCGGCGGGATGGCCGAGCGCGAGCGCAGGCATGTGCGGGTTGCGGTGATCGGATCGGGTTTCGGTGGCCTGGGGGCGGCGGTCCGGCTGCGGCGCCAGGGAATCACCGACTTCGTGGTCCTGGAGCGGGCCGACGCGGTGGGTGGCACCTGGCGGGACAACAGCTATCCGGGGTGTGCGTGCGATGTGCCCTCGCACCTGTACTCCTTCTCCTTCGCGCCCAACCCGGAGTGGCCGCGCAACTTCTCCGGGCAGCCGCACATCCGCGCGTACCTGGAGCGGGTCACCGACACCTTCGGGCTGCGCCCGCACCTCCGCTTCCATTCGGAGGTGCTCAGCCTGCGGTGGAACGGGAACGCGCTGCACTGGGAGGTGGAGACCGCGAGCGGCCCGCTGACCGCGGATGTGGTGGTGTCGGCGACCGGGCCGCTGTCGGACCCCAAGGTGCCCGAGATTCCCGGGCTGGACACCTTCCCCGGCAAGGTCTCGCACTCCGCCCGCTGGGACCACGACTACGACCTGCGCGGCAAGCGCGTCGCCATGATCGGTACGGGCGCCTCGGCGATCCAGATCGTGCCGGCCGTCCAGCCGGACGTGGAGCGCCTCACGCTCTTCCAGCGCACCCCGCCCTGGGTGCTGCCGCGCGCCGACCGCAAGATCAGTGCGGCCGAGAAATGGCTGCACAGCAAGCTCCCGGCGACCCGGGCCGCGCGCCGCGGGCTGCTGTGGGGGCTCAGGGAGATGCAGGTCAGCGCCTTCACCAAGCGCCCCAATGAGCTGGGCCTGATCGAGTTCCTGGCCCGGAACCATATGAAGAAGGCCATCAAGGACCCGGGGCTGCGGGCCGCGCTGACGCCCGACTACCGCATCGGCTGCAAGCGGATCCTGCTCTCCAACACGTACTACCCGGCCCTGGCGCAGCCGAATGTGGACCTGGTCGCCGCGGGGCTCACGGAGGTCCGCGGCAGCACCCTGGTCGGGTCCGACGGGAGCGAGGTGGAGGCCGATGCGATCGTCTTCGGCACCGGATTCCATGTGACCGACATGCCGATCGCGCAGCGGGTCACGGGCGCCAACGGGACGACGCTGGCCGAGGAGTGGAAGGACGGCATGGAGGCGCTGCGCGGCGCCAGCGCGGCCGGCTTCCCCAACTTCCTCACCGTCATCGGGCCCAACACCGGCCTCGGGAACAGCTCGATGATCCTGATGATCGAGGCGCAGCTGAACTACCTGGCCGACTTCATGCGCCAGCTGGACGTCCTCGGCGGAAAGATCGCGCTCGACGCCCGGCCGTCCGCCGTGCAGGACTGGAACCGCAGGGTCCAGCAGCGGATGACCCGCACGGTGTGGAACACCGGCGGCTGCGACAGCTGGTATCTGGACGCCAACGGCCGCAACACGACCGTCTGGCCGGGCACGACCTCGGAGTTCAAGAAGGTCACCCGGCAGGTCGACCTCGCGGAGTACGAGGTGCTGCGGCCACCGGGCACCAGGCCCGCGGGCCGGAGCACCGGCGAGCGCGCGGAGGTGACCGCATGAGCCGCCGGCCCGCACATGTCACCAGCGGTCCGTACGCCCCGCCGGTACCGCGTACGACGCTGACCGCCACCTCGGCCGACGGCGCCCGGCTGTACGCCGAGGTCCATGGCCCCGAGTCCGCCCCGGCCGTCGTCCTGGCACACGGCTGGACCTGCTCGACCGCCTTCTGGGCCCCGGTCGTCCGCGAACTGGCCACCGACCACAAGGTCGTCGTCTACGACCAGCGCGGCCACGGCCGCAGCCCCGCCGCCGGTCCGGCGGGCCACAGCACCCATGCACTCGCCGACGACCTGGTCGCCGTACTGGAGGCGACCCTGGAGAGGGGCGAACGCGCCGTGCTGGGCGGCCACTCGATGGGCGGCATGACGATCATGGCCGCCGCCGAGCGGCCGCAACTGCGCGAACGGGCCGCGGCCGCGCTGCTGTGCAGCACCGGCAGCGCCGATCTGCCCGCCGAATCACGGGTGTTCGCGCTGCGCAGCCCGCAGGGCCGCCGCCGCGCCCACCGGCTGCTGCTGCGCTCACGGGCCCCGCTCGGCCCCGTATCGCCGCTCGCCAAGCGTGCGCTGAAGTACGCCACCATGGGCCCCGGTGCCACCGCCGAGCAGATCGAGGCCTGTGCGCGCATTGTGCACGCCTGCCCGGCCGGGGTACGGGCCCGCTGGGGCACGGTACTGGCCGGCCTCGAACTCACCGGTGGCGTCAGCAGGCTGGAGCTGCCGACCGCGGTCCTCGCGGGCACCGCCGACCGGCTCACCCCGCTGGTGCACGCCCGCCGGCTGGCCTCCGTCCTCCCCGACTTCCGCGGGCTGACCGAGCTGCCGGGCCTGGGACACATGACGCCGATCGAGGACCCCGGCGCGGTCTCCGGCCGGCTGCGCGCGCTCGTACAGGACCATCTGCACAGCACCGGCAGCGGGGCGGCCGCCACCGCCGAAGTACCAAGCGGCGCGCGGCAGAAGAAGGAGAAGACGGCATGAGGGCGAGCAGGAGTCTGCAGGGGCAGGTCGTCGTGGTGACCGGCGCGGCGCGCGGGGTTGGTGCGCTGCTGGCCCGCAAGCTGTCGGCGCGCGGTGCGTCGCTGGCGCTGGTCGGGCTGGAGCCGGACGAGCTGCGCGCGGTCGCCGCCGCACTGCACGGCCCGGCGCACCACTGGCACGCCGATGTCACCGACCACGAGGCGATGGCCCGGGTGGCGGGCGAGGTCAAGGACCGCTTCGGGAAGGTCGATGTGGTCGTCGCCAACGCCGGGGTGGCGACCGGCGGCCCGTTCGTCGACTCCGACCCGGTCGCCTGGAAGCGGGTCATCGAGGTCAACCTCATCGGCGGCGCGGTCACCGCTCGCGCCTTCCTGCCCGTTCTCATGGAATCCCGCGGCTACTTCCTGCAGATCGCCTCGCTGGCGGCGATCTCCCCGGCGCCGATGATGACCGCGTACTGCGCGTCCAAGTCGGGCGTCGAGGCGTTCGCGCACAGTCTGCGTGCCGAGGTCGGTTACAAGGGCGTACGGGTCGGTGTCGGCTATCTGAGCTGGACGGACACCGACATGGTGCGGGGCGCCGACCAGGACGACATCATGCGCGAGCTGCGCTCCCGGCTGCCCTGGCCGTCGAACAAGACCTATCCGCTGGGCCCCGCCGTCGACCGGATCGTCGCGGGCATCGAGCGCCGCTCCGTACATGTCTACGGGCAGTGGTGGCTGCGCGGGATGCAGTCGGTCCGCGGATATCTGCCCGCGCTCGTCGGGACGGCGGGCCGGCGGGAGATGCGGCGCCTCGGGGACCGGCTGGACGGGAGGCGGGTCGGTCTGGTGGGCGCCGGCGGTGAGGCCGACGAGAAGGAGCGGGCGGACCGGTGAGCGCCCGCCGAGCACCTGCTGATTCTCACGGAGCGTAGTCATCCGTGATCGAAATGCGAGCAATGTCCGGGCGTGTCACGCTGAACGGGGCCCAACCCCCCTACACCCCACTAGGAGTGAACAGCATGGGCATCAAGGACCAGTTCCAGGACAAGGCCAACGAGCTCAAGGACCAGGCGCACAAGGCCTCGGGCGACGCTCGCGAGCAGGGTCACGAGCGCGGTCAGCGCCAGGACCAGGAGCGCGGCGGTCAGCGCCCCGAGCGGGAGAGCGACCGTCGTCAGGGCGGCCAGGACCGTGGGCAGCAGCCCCGTGACCGTGGCCAGCAGGGCCGCCGGCCGGCCCAGGACGCGATGGACGCCGCCGAGGGCCGCTTCCAGAGCTGACGTGGCTCGTCCTGAACACCACGCGCGGCGGCGTACGCGCCATGCGTGAAGGGGCGCACCCGGTCGACCGGGTGCGCCCCACCGCATGTCAGCTGACGACCTTGAGCTCCGTCGGCCAGCCGTACTGCTCCGCCTTGGCGAAGAGGTTCGTGATGTGGGCCGGGCTCAGCTTGATGCAGCCCAGCGAGCGGTAGTCATCGGCGCCGTCCCAGCGGTAGGGGTTGTCCTTGCCGGGCTGAGCGTCCGCCTGGCTGCCCTCGGGCCACATCTCGCTGTGCACGAACAGCTCGGCGCGGGTGGTCCGGCCGTTCTCGCACACCTTGTCCTGGACGTGTATCACCTTCCCGTTGATCCCCTGGTCCCCGCCGTTGTAGTGCGCGTCGTGGGCCAGCACGTCATAGGCGCCGTTCGGCAGCCAGCCCTGCGAACTGGCGCACTCGTCCTTGCCGTTGGGGCCGCCGTCACCGGATCCCGCACGGTACTTGGCGAGCACCTTGTCCTTGGCGTTCGCGATGCTCTTCATCAGGTAGAGCCGCGAGTTGCCCGGGTTGCTCTGGTTCTTGTCGAAGTAGAGGTACGTACCGTCGGCCGCGGCCGTTCCGGTGGTCTGCCCGGACGCCGGCCGGGCGGCCAGTGCGGGGGCGGCTTCGGTGGCGGCCAGTCCGCCGGTCAGCGCCAGTGCGGCGGCCAGCGGAAGGATCCGTCGACGGATTCCCATCGGTGTATCTCCGTTGAGGTCGGGGGGTGTTGGCGGGGCGCGCAGCGGCTGCCCCGGGCGGGAACGGTACGACCCCGATGTAATGGTTCTATTACCGGGAAGTGATCGTCCGTCTCGGATCGGAACCCAGATGTCCGGGCAGGTCAGAGGGGTGCCGGCGAGGTCCGGGCCGCGGCGTGCGGGAGGGGCGCACCCGGCCGCCCGGGTGCGCCCCACCACTTCCCCGTGTTCCCCCAACCCTCGTGCCTGCAGGGTCAGTCGGTGCCGTCGGTCAGTCGACGCCGTCGGTCAGTCGGCGACGGCCGGTGCCGTCGGTCAGCTGACGACCTTGAGCGACTTCGGCCAGCCGTAGTGCCCGGCCTTGGCGAACAGGTTCATGATGTGGGCCGGGGTCAGCTTGATGCAGCCCAGCGAGTAGTAGTCCCGGACACCGTCCCAGCGGTAGGGGTTGTCCCGGCCGGGCTGCCGGGCGCCCTGTGTGCCGTTGACGTTCATCTCGCTGTGCACGAACAGCTCGGTGCGCTTGGTCCTGCCGTTCTTGCAGACCTTGTCCTGGACGTGGATCGCATAGCCGTTGATGCCCCGGGGCCCGCCGTTGTGGCGCTTGGTGTGGTCCAGCACCCGGTAGCTGCCGTTGGGCAGCCAGCCCTGCATGCTCGCGCACTCGTTCTTGGCGTTGCGCCCGCCGTTGCCGGAGCCCGCACGGTACTTGGCGAGCACCTTGTCCTTGGCGTTCGGGACGCTCTTCATCAGGTAGAGCCGCGAGTCGCTCGGGTTGCTCTGGTTCTTGTTGAAGTAGAGGTACGTACCGCCCGCGGCGGCCGGCTGGGCGGTCGGTCCGGTCGCCGGGTGGGCGGCGAGCGCGGGGGCGGCTTCGGTGGCGGCGAGGCCGCCGGTGAGCGCCAGTGCGGCGGCGAGCGGAACGATCCGGTGACGGATTCCCATCGGAGTATCTCCCGTTGTGTGGTGGCTCGTTGGTGTGTGGGGCGGTGCCGGCCGGGCAGGACATGACCCTGCTGGGGCCGCGGCTGTCCGGCAAGGGGAATCGGCCGGCCCGGACAGGCGTGCGAGGTCCGGGCAGGTCGGACGGGGCCCGGCGGCGTTGTCCGGAGGGGCGAAGGGTGCTGTCCGGGGTGACGGGCACGGTGTTGTGGCCGCGGCCCGGCGGCGGTTCAATGGCCCGCATGAGAAGCACGGGGGGATCCGGCGGCTTATGTCCGGCCGCGGCCGGTGACGCGGTCGCACTCGTCGAACTGATGCAACAGCTCAAGGAGCAATCAGGATTGACGTACCGTCAGCTCGAACAGCGGGCGGCGGAACGGGGCGAGGTGCTCGCCCGCAGCACCCTCGCCGACGTCCTGCGCAGACGGACCCTGCCGCGGGCCGAACTCCTCGCCGTCTTCCTCCGGGCCTGCGGCTGCGCGGAGGACGAGGTCGGCGCGTGGCTCGCGGCGCGGCAGGGCATCGAGGAGCGGGCGGCGGCCGGTGCCGGGGAGCCATCGGATGGCGGGGAGCCGCCGGATGCCGGGGAGGCGCCCGGTGGCGCTGCCGGCGCTGCCGTACTGGACGCCCCGCGCCGGAGCCCGTACCGCAGCCGGCGGGTGCTGCTGAGCGGTGCCGCCGCGCTGGTGGCGCTGCTGCTCGCCGTCGGCATACCGCTGCTGACCGGGGACGGCACCGCCCCGCACGGGGCCGCGGCGAAGGCGCCGCTGCCCACGGGCGAGGTCCGGATCCGTCCGCTGCGGGCCCCGGGCCTGTGTCTGACGGACGGGCGGGTGCTGCGGGTGCGCCGGTACCGCACGGTCGCCGTGCAGCGGCCCTGTGCGGAGGCCGTGCCGCCGCAGACGCATCTGACGGCGGCCGGGGCGGGGCGCCACCGCATCCAGTGGACCCATCGTGACCACGGCAAGGGCTGTCTGGTCCTGCTGCGCGAGTCCGGCCTGGAGGGGCTGCTGGAGCCGTGGGACGACTGCAGGGCGGGTGGGCCGGCACAGCTGTTCCGGGTGGAACCGGCCGGCGGGCGGACGGGCGCCGGCGGGACGGCGTACCGGCTGCGGCTGAGCGGTGAGGGCGCCGAGCGATGCGTCACCCTCGGCGGCGACGAGCCCGGCGCCACCGCCCTCGCCCGGCCCTGCACGGGGAAGGACGACCAGAAGTTCCTGATCGGCCCGGGGTGAGGCGGCCCGGGCCCGCTCGCGTCAGGCGCCTGCCGCCTCGGCCGCGCCTCCGCTGCGCGGCGGCAACGGGGGCCGCCGCAGGTCCGGCACGTCCGACAGGTCCGGAGGCATCGCCGCCGGATGCCGCTCCAGCAGCTCCAGCGCCGTACGGATCGCGACGCCCAGCTGGGGATGGCGGCCCTCGGCCCAGTGCAGCGGGGAGCGCAGCGCCTCGATGTCGACCTCGACGCCGTGGTTCTCCACGCCCCAGCCGTAGAGCCGGAACCACGCGGCGTTCATCGGGACGGTGATCGCGGTGCCGTCGGCGAGCCGGTGCCGCCCGGTCATCCCGACCACCCCGCCCCAGGTGCGCATGCCGACCACCGGGCCGAGGCCCTGGAGCTTGAAGGCCGCGGTGATCATGTCGCCGTCGGACGAGGTCATCTCGTCGGCGACCGCCACGACCGGGCCGCGCGGCGCATTGCTGGTGTACGAGACGGGCTCGGCGTCACGGGTCAGGTCCCAGCCCATGATGGTGCGGGTCAGCTTCTCGATCACCAGCTCGGAGATGTTGCCGCCCGCGTTGCCCCGTACGTCCACGATCAGGGCGGGACGGGAGACCTCCATCCGCAGATCGCGGTTGAACTGTGCCCAGCCGGAGCCGCCCATGTCGGGGATGTGCAGATAGCCGCACCGGCCGCTGCTCAACTCCCGTACCACCGCCCGGCGTTTGGCCACCCAGTCCTGGTAGCGCAGCGGCCGTTCGTCGATCAGCGGGACCACCGCGACCCGGCGGGCCGGGCCCTCGTCCTCCGGCGGGGAGAACGTGAGCTCCACGGTGGTGCCGCCGGCCGCGGCCAGCAGCGGATACGGGCCGGTCACCGGGTCCACCGGGCGGCCGTCGACATGGGTGAGCGCCGCGCCCTCGCGGATGCCCGTACCGGCCAGCGGGGAGCGGGCCTTGGAGTCCGAGGACTCACCGGGCAGGATCCGGGTGACCACCCAACGGCCGTCCCGGCACACGAGGTTGGCGCCGAGCAGGCCCATGGCGCGCTGGTAGTGCGGCGGTCCCTCGTTGCGCCGGGCGCCGGTGACATAGGCGTGCGACGTGCCCAGTTCGCCCATCACCTCGCGCAGCAGGTCGGCGAACTCGTCCGGGGAGGCGACCCGGTCCAGCAGCGGCCGGTACTGCGCCAGCACCGCGTCCCAGTCGATGCCGCACATCCGCGGCTCCCAGAAGTACGCCCGGGTGATCCGGCCCGCCTCCTCGAACGCCTGGTGCCACTCCGCCACCGGATCGACATCGTGCAGGATGCGCCGCAGGTCCAGGAAGACCGTGGAGTCGCTGTCGGGCTGTTCGGTCGCCGGGACCGCGCGCAGCTCGCCCTCGTCGTTGACGACCAGCCGGGAGCCGTCGCCGCTGAGCGCGAACCCGTCCAGGGAGCTGGTGAGTTCGGTGCGCCGCGCCTTGGTCAGATCGAAGTGTTCGAGGGTGGGACGGCCCGAGGTCTCGGCCGGGTTGGCGAAGGTCTCGCCGAGCGCACCGGAGATCGGCCAGCGCAGCCAGACCAGCCCGCCGCCGCTGACCGGCTCCAGGGAGGAGTACTTGGACGCCGCCACCGGGAACGGGGTGACCCGGTTCTCCAGCCCCTCGACCTCGACCAGCAGCGGCCCTTCGCCGGCCGGGGGAGGAACCTCGTCGGGGTCCAGGCCGCCCGCCGCGGGCCGGCCCTCCGGGGACAGCGCGAAGGGGGAGGGGGTCGCCGACGACAGCGGGACGAGATAGGGGCGGCAGCCCAGCGGGAAGGACAGATCGCCGGTGTGTACGTCGTAGACCGGGTCGAAGCCGCGCCAGGACAGGAACGCCAGATAGCGGCCGTCGCGGGTGAACACCGGCTGCTCGTCCTCGAACCGGCCGTTGGTGACGTCCACGATGTGCCGGTCGGCCAGCCGGGCCATCTTGATCTGCCGCAGCGACCGTCCGATGCCGGGGTGCGACCAGGTCAGCCAGCGGGAATCGGGGGAGAACGCCAGGTCGCGGACCGGGCCGTTGGTGGAGCGGATCAGCTCGGTGACACCGCCGGAGGCGGTCTCCTCCTCGCTCGCCCCCTCCTCCGGCCGGGCCACGTCCACCAGCAGCAGCCGGCCGTCGTTCGCGGCCACCGCCAGCCGTTCGCCGTCCGGGGCGGCGGTCATCTCGTGGACCCGGCCCAGTTCACCGGCGGCCAGCCGGCGCGGTTCGCCCGGCGCGCTGGCCCGCGGCAGGTTGGTGATCTCGATCGCGTCCGCGCCCTCGGCGTCGGTGACATAGGCGATCCGGCCGCTGGCGCCCAGCATTTCGGGGAGCCGGACCCGTACGCCCGGGACGTCATGGATCGTCCGGGCCGGGCCGTCGCGGTGGGTGAGCCAGTACAGGCTGCCGCGTACGCCGACCGCGCTGGCCCGCCCGGTCGTGTCCACCGCGAGCGCGGTGACGTGCGAGGCGGCAGGGACCTGGTAGCTGCGCCGGCCGGCCCGCGGACCGCCCAGGCGCACCGCCAGCTTGCGCGGTACCGCGTCCGGGGTGAGGTCGTCGATCAGCCAGAGTTCACCGGCGCACTGGTAGACGATCCGCTCGCCGTCGGTCGAGGCGTGCCGGGCGTAGAAGTCGCCGTGGTCGGAGTGGCGGCGCAGATCGGTGCTGTCGGGCAGACAGGAGTAGACATTGGCGATGCCCTCGTGGTCGGAGAGGAACGCGACCCGGCCGCCGACGAACATCACCGAGTCGAGGTGCCCGTGCAGGTCCGGCAGCAGCCGGGTGCCGTGCAGCCACATCCGGCCCATCGCGCCGCCCCGGTAGCGCTTCCAGGAGGCGGGCTCGTGCGGCGGTTTGCCGCTCAGCAGCAGGGTGCGGTGCTCCCCGCCGATGTCCGCGACCGCGATGTCGGAGACCGGCCCCCAGGGCAGCTGGCCGCCGGGGCTGCCGTCGGTGGGCAGGCTGTAGGCCCACGAGTAGTACGAGAACGGCTGGCCGTGCGAGGAGACCGCCAGGATGTGCGAGTGGCCCTCGTGGTCGGGGGGCGTCCAGCCGCAGACCCGGGCGTCGGTGCTGCCCCAGTACGTCAGCCGGCGGGCCGGGCCGCCGTCGACCGGCGCGAGATGGACCTCGGGGTCGAGGCTGCGCCAGGTGGTGAAGGCGATCTGCTGCCCGTCGGGGGAGAAGCGGGGGTGGCCGACGCGGGTGCGGTCCACGGTCAGCCGCCAGGCGCGGCCGGGTTCCTCGCCGTCCGGGGCGATCGGGGCGATCCACAGGTCGTCCTCGGCGGCGAAGCAGAGCAGACCGCCGTGCAGATGCGGAAAGCGCAGATATGAGCCGCCGGGCGGGTCCGGCCGGGCCGGCATCCGGCGCAGCCGTCCACGAGGCTTGGCGGGGTTCGGCTCCGGGCGCGGCCCGACGGCCTCGGGTGCATCGCTCACGCACCCATCGTTTCGGGCCGGGCAAGCGGCGGCAACTCGGTCGGGTGAACCCGGCCACTCTCGTGTGGCGGGGCGGCGCCCGTTTCCGGTCATTCGTACAGATGTGCCACCTCCCGAGGGTGTCCAGATGGGACCCCCCTTCGGCGGCGTCGTGGCCGTTACGCATCATGGGCGCTCTTGCAACTTGTTTGCAGGAGGCACCACCATTGGTGGGTTGCAGAGCCTGAAGCGGAGAAGCCGAGATGCACGTACCCGATGGATTCATCAATGCGCCGGTGTCCGCGGCGACCGGAGCGGTCGCCGCGGTCGCGGTGGCGGTCAGCCTGCGCGGCGCCCGGCGTGAGCTGGCGGGTGCGGGGCCGGCCGGTGCGGCGGCCGCCGAGCGGACGGCGCCGCTGGCCGGGCTGGTCGCGGCGTTCATCTTCGCCGTGCAGATGCTGAACTTCCCGGTCGCGGCGGGCACCAGCGGGCATCTGCTGGGCGGTGCGCTGGCCGCGATACTCGTCGGCCCGTACACCGGCGTGCTGTGCGTCTCGGTCGTGCTGCTGATGCAGGGCGTGCTGTTCGCCGACGGCGGGCTGACCGCGCTGGGTGTGAACATCACCGATATGGCGATCGTGACGACCGTGGTCGCCTACGCCGTGTTCCGCGGGCTGGTGAAGGTGCTGCCGCGTAAGCGCCGCTCCATCACCGTGGCCTCGTTCGTCGCCGCGCTGCTCTCGGTGCCGGCGGCCGCGGTCGCCTTCACCGCCCTCTATGCGCTCGGCGGTACCGCGGATGTGCCGATCGGCAAGGTCTTCACGGCCATGGTGGGCGTGCATCTGCTGATCGGGATCGGCGAGGCGGCGATCACCGCCCTGACGGTCGGTGCCGTGATCGCGGTGCGCCCCGACCTCGTGTACGGCGCCCGCGGGCTGACCAAGCCGCTGGAGCTGCGGACCTCACCGCTCGCCGCTCCGGCCGACGAGCCCGCCCCGGAGGCCGCCCCGGCACCCGTGCCCGCGGCCGCCGCCCCGGTCCCCGCGCGCCGCTCCGTCCGCCGCGTCTGGCTGGCCGGGCTCGCCGCCGCCCTGGTGTGCGCGGGCGGCCTCAGCTACTACGCCTCCGCCAACCCCGACGGCCTGGAGAAGGTCGCCCACGACCACGGCATCGACCGCAAGGCCGAGGACCACGCCGCCAAGGACTCCCCGCTCGCCGACTACGGCGTCAAGGACATCACCGACCCGCGGCTGTCCGGCGGCCTCGCCGGGGTCATCGGCGTCGGCGCGACGCTGGCCGTGGGCACCGGCGTCTTCGTCGTGGTGCGGCGCCGCCGGAGCGCCGCCACCGCGGAGCGGCCGGACGCGGGTGCCGGGCGCCCGTCGGAGAGCGTCTGAGATGGGTGCGGATGGGGGTACCTCCCACGCGTTCAGCAGTGGGGGAGCACACAAGCTGTACCGGCACGGGCATTCGCCGGTCCACGCGCTGCCGGCGCACTGCAAGATCGCGGCGGTCTTCTGCTTCGTCCTCGTCGTCGTCTCCACCCCACGCGAAGCCGTCTGGGCGTTCGGGCTGTACGCGCTGCTGATCGCGGCCACCGCCGCGGCCGCGCGGATCCCGGCCGGGTTCCTGCTCAAGCGGCTGCTGATCGAGGTGCCGTTCGTCGCCTTCGCCGTGCTGATGCCGTTCGTCGCCGAGGGGCCGCGGGTCGCCGTCTTCGGGATGAGCCTGAGCGAGTCCGGGCTGTGGGGCGCCTGGAACATCCTCGCCAAGGGCACGCTCGGCGTCGCCGCGTCCGTCCTGCTCGCGTCCACCACCGAGCTGCGTGAACTCCTGCTGGGCCTGCAGCGGCTCCGGATGCCGCCGCTGCTCGTCCAGATCGCCTCCTTCATGATCCGCTACGGCGATGTGATCACCGACGAGATGCGGCGGATGCGGATCGCCCGGCTCTCCCGCGGCTTCGAAGCGCGTGGCGTCCGCCACTGGGGCGTGCTCGCCAAATCGGCCGGGGCGCTGTTCATCCGCTCCTACGAGCGCGGTGAGCGTGTCCACCTCGCGATGGTCAGCCGCGGCTACACCGGCACCATGCCCGTGGTCGACGGCAGCGCCGCCACCCGCACACAATGGACCCGCGCGGCCGCCCTCCCGCTCGCCGCGCTCGCCGTCTGCCTCCTGGGATGGACCCTTTGAGCACCGCCACGCCCGCCCCCTCCCTCGCCGTCTCCGGGCTCGCCTACGCCTACCCCGACGGCCATCAGGCGCTCTTCGGTGTCGACCTGACCGTCGGCCGGGGCGAGCGGGTCGCCCTGCTCGGGCCCAACGGCGCCGGCAAGACCACCCTCGTACTGCACCTCAACGGCATCCTTGAAGCGGGCGCCGGCACCGTCGAGGTCGCCGGGCTCCCGGTCGCCAGGGAGCACCTCGCCGAGATCCGCCGCCGCGTCGGCATCGTCTTCCAGGACCCCGACGACCAGCTGTTCATGCCCACCGTCCGCGAGGACGTCGCCTTCGGGCCGGCCTCCGCGGGGCTGCGCGGCGCCGAACTGGACGAGCGGGTCACCGAAGCACTCACCCGGGTCGGGATGGCGGAGTTCGCCGACCGTCCGCCGCACCACCTCTCGTTCGGGCAGCGTCGCCGGGTCGCCGTCGCCACGGTGCTGGCGATGCGGCCGGAGATCCTGGTCCTCGACGAACCGTCCTCCAACCTCGACCCCGCCTCCCGCCGCGAACTCGCCGACATCCTTCGGTCGTTGGACGTCACCGTCCTGATGGTCACCCACGATCTGCCGTACGCGCTGGAGCTGTGCCCGCGGTCCGTCGTGCTCTCCGGCGGTGTGCTGGTCGCCGACGGGACCACCCAGGAGCTGCTGTGCGACGAGGAACTGATGCGCACCCACCGGCTGGAGCTGCCCTTCGGTTTCGATCCGCGGTCGGTCGACGTCCCGCTGTGACCCACCGCTGACGCCCTCCCGGGGCCTGCCGCGGGGTGCGCATGTGACGAACGCCACGGGCCGCGGTCCTGGTCATCAGCACTGATCCGCACGTTGCACCATGGATGGGGTCACGACAGCGGCGGATGAACGGGAAGCGGGAATCAGTGGTGGACGTCCAGGGCACGGTAGAGGACGGCTTCGAGCCGGTCCGGGACGCCTTCATGGCCAACTTCGCGCGGCGCGGTGAGCGGGGCGCGGCGGTCGCCGTCTACCGGCACGGGCGCAAGGTCGTGGACCTGTGGGGCGGCACGAGGGACGGGGACGCCGGCAAGCATGCGGCGGACGCCGCGCCCTGGGAGGCCGGCACCGCCCAGGTGATCCGCTCCGCGACCAAGGGCATCGCCGCCGTCGTCCCGCTGCTGCTGCACCAGCGCGGACAGCTCGACCTCGATGCGCCGGTCGGCACGTACTGGCCCGAGTTCAAGGCCGCCGGCAAGGAACGCGTACTCGTCCGCCATCTGCTCTCGCACCGCGCCGGACTGCCCGTCCTGGACGCCCCGCTCACCCCGGACCAGGCCATCGACGGGGTCAGCGGCCCCGCCGCCCTCGCCGCCCAGGAACCCGCCTGGGAACCCGGCACGGACCACGGCTACCACGCGCAGACCTACAGCTGGCTGCTCGGCGAGCTGGTGTTGAGGGCCACCGGCCGCACCATCGGCAGCTGGGTCGCCGACGAGATAGCCGGGCCGCTCGGCCTCGACCTGTGGATCGGCCTCCCCGAGGAGGCGCAGTCCCGCGTCGGGCGGCTCGCCCCCGTCGAGCCCCCGGCGCCGCCCGCCGCCTCGGGGCTCCGGGTCCGCCCGAAGCAGTCCGTCGTCGACGCGTACGCCGATCCCGGCTCGCTCACCAGCCGCGCCTTCGCCGCGATCTCGCCCGCCCCCGACGAGAACGCGCCGGAGTACCGGGCCGCCGAGCTGCCCGCCTCGGCGGGCGTCGCCACCGCACGTTCGCTCGCCCGCTGCTACGCCGCACTCATCGGTCCCGTGGACGGCCGCGCCCGGCTCTTCGCGCCCGCGACGCTCACCCTCGCCCGGACCGAGGAGTCCGCGGGGCTCGACCGCACCCTCCTGGTCGCTACACGGTTCGGCCTGGGCTTCATGCTCCACGGGCCGTCCTCCCCGCTCCTCGCGCCCGGCGCGTTCGGCCACCCCGGGCGCGGGGGCGCGCTCGCCTGCGCCGATCCGGAGAGCGGGCTGGCGTTCGGCTATGTCACCAATGGGATGCAGCGGAATGTGACGGCGGATGCGCGTGCGCAAGCGCTGCTGCGGGCGGTTTCCCACGTTGCCGGGTGACGCCGTCGTGCGTCTTCTGTAGTTTTCGCCCGCCTTCGGCGGGAGCGGGGGAGGTTTGTGGGCTGACCCTTCCTCTTGTTGGTGGTGGGTGCCGGGTGCGGGGCCTCCGGGGTGGTGTTGAGGACTGCTTCGCTTTACGTCCTCAACACCACCCCGGAGGCCCCGCACCCTCCCGTTTGTGGACGGGCCGGCCCGGTGGGGGGAGGGCATGTGGTGGGTTTCGGTGGGGAGTTGGGTGCCGCGGTGTCTCTGTTACGTCGCCATCGTCTGGCCATGGAAGGGCCATCATGTGGGGGCGTGAGGGTGTGCGGCATGAATGCTTCAGATTCCTTCTCCCGGCCCGGGGACGGGCCGGTCGAGAGTGTGGACGTCCGGTCGCGCCGGCGTCGTAGGGGTGTTGGCCGCACGGCCTCGGCGGGGGTGGTGGCGCTTGCCGCGTCGCTGCTCGTGCCGGCGAGTGCGGGGGCGACTCCGGCGAGTGCGGAGCCGGCGGCGGGGGAGGCCCCGGTGCGGTCGATCCAGTGGTCCGCCTGCCCCAAGGCCGAGCCGCCCTACCCCGCCCCGAGCAAGCGGACCCGGTGCGGGACGCTGGAGGTTCCGGTCGACTGGGCGAAGCCGGACGGGCCGACGATGAAGATCGCGGTGGCCCGCCAGAAGGCCACCGACCCCAAGAAGCGCATCGGTGTCCTGCTCTCCAACCCCGGCGGGCCCGGTACGACCGGCCTGGACGATGCCTACTTCGCCGACAACCCGGTCGAGGGCTACGCCAAGAACATCAGGAGCCGCTTCGACATCATCGGCTTCGACCCGCGCGGTATCGGCCGCAGCGGAGAGCTCCGGTGCGACGACAGGCTCGCCGGGAAGATCCCCACCCGCCCGAAGAACGCCGCCGAGTTCCAGCGGATGCGTACGCTCAACAAGCAGCTCGCCGACAGCTGCCGGGCACGCAGCGGTCCGGTCGTCGACCATATGGACAGCGTCAGCGTCGCGCGTGACATGGATGCGATCCGCGCCGCCCTCGGTGAGAAGAAGATCAGCTTCCTCGGGCACTCCTATGGCACGCTCATGGGCCGCCAATATGCCCGTCTCTTCCCGCAGAAGCTCCGGGCGCTGGCCCTCGACAGCGCCATGGACCCGTCCCGGCCGGACGCCGAGCGCTTCCTCGCGGAAGGTTCCGCCGCCGCCGAGAACGGGGTGCGGCAGCTGGCGGACTGGTGCGCGAAGGACACCTCCTGCGCGCTGAAGGGCCAGGACATGCAGGCCGTCGTCCGCGGGCTGTTCGCGCGCGCCGACGCGGGCAGGCTGTTCGAACCGGGACGGCACGGCCCCACGCGGAAGAAGGTCACCGCCGACCAGCTGTCCGGCTTCCTTTTCGACTACCTCCAGAAGTGGAACCCCCAGCCGACCGCCGAGCAGCTGGGGGCCCTGAACAGCGGCAAGGGCAAGGTCTACTGGACCGACAGCTCTCCCGTCCCCGCCTGGCGCACCGTGATGTGCCGGGACTACGACTTCCGCCTCCGCGACTATGCCCACTACCGGGAGCTGCGTCAGCGGACCCAGTCCGCCAACCCGCACAGCCGCTACAACTCCCAGGCCCTGGACATGATCCTCGGCTGCCAGGGCTGGCCGGCCGCGCCCGAGCCGGAGCCGGTCCGGGCCAAGGGCCCGCTTCCGCCGGTGCTCGTCGTGAACGCCAAGCACGATCTGGCGACCCCGCTTCCGGGCGCGCGTCGGATGGCTCAGGAATTCCCGAAGGGGAAGCTCGCCGTCCTCGACGCGATGGACCACTGGCTCTACCGCAAGTGCCAGTCGCCCCTCCCGGCACGGGCGATCGACACCTATCTCCGTACGCTGAAGACCCCGCCCCACGGCACGGTCTACCCCGGACGCTGACCTCCCCGGGCCACGGCATCGGCCGGTTGCCGGGTGTGGCGCTCCCACACCCGGCAACACGGGAAACGGCGGGGCCAGGACTGGCCGTGCGCGACGAGGGAGCCTGATGAAGATAGTGATACCCGGCGGGACCGGTCAGGTGGGCGGAATCCTGAACCGTGCGCTGACAGCGGCGGGTCACGAGGTCGTGGTGCTGACCAGACGCCCGGTCCGTGCGCGGGACGTCGTCTGGGACGGTGCGACGCCCGGCCCCTGGGTGGCGGCGGTCGACGGCAGTGACGTCGTGATCAACCTGGCCGGACGCAGCGTCAGTTGCCGCTACACCCCGGCCAACCTCCAGGAGATGATGCGCTCGCGGGTGGACTCCGCCCGGGTCGTGGGCGAAGCGATCGCGGCGGCCGCCCGGCCGCCCCGCGTCTGGCTGCAGATGAGCACCGCCACCATTTACGCCCACCGCTTCGACGCGCCCCACGACGAGGCGGCCGGTGAGATCGGCGGCTCGGAGCCCGGCGTCCCGGACTACTGGGCGTTCAGCGTCGAGATCGCCAAGGAGTGGGAGCGGGCCCAGGAGGAGGCCGCCACCCCGGACACCCGCAAGGTCGCGCTGCGCTCCGCCATGGTGATGAGCCCGGATCGCGGCGGGGTGTTCGATGTGCTGCTGCGGCTGGCGCGGCTGGGGCTCGGCGGACCGGTCGCGGGCGGCGCCCAGTATGTGTCCTGGATCCATGACCGCGACTTCGTCCGCGCGGTGGAGTTCCTGGTGGACCGGAGCGACCTCACCGGGCCGGTGAACCTCGCCGCGCCCGGTCCGCTGCCGCAGCGGGACCTCATGCGCGCACTGCGGGCCGCCTGGGGCGTCCCGGTGGGCCTGCCGGCTACGAAGTGGATGGCCGAGCTGGGCGCGTTCGCGCTGCGTTCCGACACCGAACTGCTGCTCAAGAGCCGCCGGGTGGTGCCCGGCCGGCTGCTCGAAGCGGGTTTCGCCTTCGAGAAAGAGGCATGGCCGAAGGCCGCGGAGGACCTGGTGCGGCGCGTCCGTGGCGCACGGGCCGGCGGCTGAGCCGTCCGCGCGGCGCCCCTCAGCCGGTGTGCAGCATCAGGCCGATGCCGATGACCATCAGGCCCGCCGCGGCGATCCGGGGGGCGCCGAAGCGTTCCTTGAAGAAGACGGCGCCGATGGCGGCGCCCACGATGATCGAGGACTCGCGCAGCGCGGCGACCGGCGCGAGGGGGGCGCGGGTCTGGGCCCACAGGACCAGGCCGTAGGCGAAGACGGAGAGCACCCCGCCGGCCAGCCCGCGCAGCGCGAAGGGGCGGAGTTCGGTGAGGAGTTGGCGGCGGCGGGTGGCGAGCGCGTAGGCGGGGATCGCGATGCCTTCGAGGAGCATCAGCCAGGCGATATAGCCGAGGGAGCTGCCGGAGGCGCGTACGCCCAGGCCGTCGACGGTCGTGTACGAGGCGATGGCGAGGCCGGTGGCGAGGGCGGCGAGGAGGGCCGGCCAGTGCGGCTTGGTGCCTGAACCGCGGATGCCCCAGAGGGCGACGCCCACCAGCCCGGCGGAGGCCAGGGCGACACCGGCCAGCGCCCAGCCGTCGGGGATCTCGTGGACGAAGACGGCGGCCAGGACGGTGACGACCAGGGGCGCGGTGCCGCGGGCGATGGGGTACATCTGCCCGAAGTCGCCCAGGCGGAACGACTGCATCAGCAGGGCCTGGTAGACGATGTGCAGTACGGCGGAGGCCAGGAGGTAGGGCCAGGCGCCGGCGGCGGGGAGCGGGGTGACGGCGGCCAGGGCGAGACCGCAGACCGCACCGCCGCCACCGACCAGGGTGAAGGCCAGCAGCTGGTCACGGATGCCGTGGGCGATGGCGTTCCAGCCGGCGTGGGTGACGGCGGCCAGCAGGACCGCGGCGACGACGAGCGGGGTCACGTGGTGCGCTCGCGCGCGGCGGGCGATATGGCGGTCTGGGTTCCCGGGGCACTGCCGGACGCGGAATCGCTCATGGCCCGCACGCTAGCGAAAGCTGTACGGGCCATGCGAGTCACTTCCGGTCGCTGAGACGGGGCGCCGCGTGGGCGCCCCGCGCTCGTCAGCGGGCGGTGAGGAGGGCGCGGACCACCGGGCCCGCGTTGGAGCCGCCGTGGCCGCTCGCCGGGACGACGGCCGCCGCGGCGAGGTCGTCGCGGTAGGCGGTGAACCAGGCGTTGGGCTTCTTCTGGCCGTCGACCTCGGCGGAGCCGGTCTTGGCGCCGATGTCACCGCTGACCCCGGACATCGCCTCGGCGGCCGTACCGGATGTCGCGGTCAGCTTCATCAGCGACCTCAGACCGCTGAGCGTGGACGGCTTCATCGTGCGGGGGGCCTTGGCGAGCGTCCGGTGGTCCAGCGACGGGGAGACGATGTACGGCTGGTGGAAGGAGCCGGCCCGGACCGTCGCGGAGATCGTGGCGACAGTGAGCGGGTTCATCCGCACCCCGCCCTGGCCGATCAGCGAGGCCGCCATCTGGGCGTCGCTCTGCACCGGCACCGCGCCGTCGAAGGTGGGGATGCCGGTCTGCCAGTTCAGGCCGATGCCGAAGACGTCCCGGGCCTCCTTGGTCAGATCGTCGTCGCTGAGGTCCTTGGCCTGCGAGATGAAGGCGTTGTTGCAGGACGCGGCGAAGCTCTGCGCGAAGGTGCCGTTCTTGATCTCGGTCTTGTTGAGGTTCTGGAACTTCCAGCCGCCGGCCGTCACGTACTTGGGGCACGGGTGGGACTTGCCCGGCGAGGTCATGCCCTTGTCCATCAGCATCGCCGCGGTCACGACCTTCATCGTCGAGCCGGGCGCGAGGGACCCCTGGGTAGCCAGGTTGAAGCCCTTCTCCGGGGAGTTGGCGAGCGCCAGGATCTCGCCGGTGCTGGGCTTGACCGCCGCCACGGAGGCGGACTTCTTGCCCTTGACCGCCCGCTCGGCCGCCGACTGCATTCCGGCGTCCAGGGTGGTCTTGAGCGTGCCCGGCGTCCCCTTGGAGAGCACCTTCAGGGTCTTGTCGGGCAGCTGGTCGGCGGGCTTGGCGCTCTTGGCGCGGTGGATGAACAGCTCCACGCCCGGCTTGCCGTTGGTCTTGTCGCCGTACTTGTCGCGCAGGCTGTCCAGCACCCCGGCCAGCGCCGGATGCGCCTCGGGGGTCAGCGCGGCGCCCTTGCGGTCGACGGCCTTGATCGGCGGCGCCTCGGCCTCGCCCGTACGCAGCTGGTCGCCCTTGGCCAGGCCCGGGTGCAGCATCGTCGGCTGCCAGGCGATCTGCGGCTTTCCGGTGGCCTTGTCGCGCTCCACGGTCGCGGAGGTGCGGTAGGAGTAGGCGGACTTGGTGCCCTTGTAGTCGATCTGCGCCGCGACGGTGTACGGCACCTTGCCGCCGGTCGGCGCGGCCGGCGTGAGCGTCACCTTCGAGAACCGCGCCTGCTTGCCCAGGGCCTCCAGCGCGCTCTTGCACTTCGCCGGGTCGTCCGTCATCCCGGCCGCCTTGGTCGCGTCACCGGACTGCCACGCGGTCAGGAACTCCCGCGAGGTCGTCTGCACTTCCTTGGCCGACAACGGGCCGGTTGCCACCTTGGTCCCGTTCTCACCCGACTTGGCATCCGCCGATCTGACCTCCTGCGGCGACTCGTCCGAGCCGCCGAACAGCGTGAAGCCGCCCACGACTCCCGCCACCAGGGCCACCGATCCGCCGATCAGCCCGTACTTCACCTCACGGCGCATGCCACCGATTCCCTCCCAGAGCCTCGTCCCTGAATACGCACACAAGAACGTGCCTCGCACTCTAAGGGACACGGGAGGGCCCTGAGTCTCGATACGGGCACGGTCCGGTGACGCGCTGTTGTACAGCTGTTACGGAACTGTCGAATGGGCGTCGCTCACACCCAGGTGTCGAACCACATCCGGTGGTGCCAGGCCGACTTGGGGATCGGCATCCCGGTATAGAGGGGGTAGAAGTAGATGAAATTCCATGCGATCAGGAGAACCAGGACACCGGCGCCGACCGCGCCGATCGTGCGCCGGCGCTCCGTCGAGCCCGGCGGCCCGACGATCGCGCCGATCATCATCGCCAGCGCCAGACACAGGAACGGGACGAACACCACCGCGTAGAAGAGGAAGATGGTCCGTTCCTGGTAGAGGAACCACGGCAGATAACCGGCCGCGACGGCGCACAGGATCGCCCCGGCCCGCCAGTCCCGCTGGAACAGCCAGCGGTAGAGGACATAGAGGAGCGCGAAGCAGGCCGCCCACCACAGCAGGGGCGTGCCCAGCGCCAGCACCTCACGGGCGCAGCCCTCGGCCACCGTGCAGCCGTCCTGGCCGGCCTTGGGGTCCTCGTAGAAGTACGAGACCGGACGGCCCAGGACCAGCCAGCTCCACGGGTTGGACTGGTAGGCGTGCGGGGTGGTCAGTCCGGTGTGGAAGGAGTAGACCTCGGTCTGGTAGTGCCACAGGCTGCGCAGCCAGTCCGGCAGCCAGACCCAGGCCCCCGTACGGCCCTCCGGTGTGGTCGCCCAGTCGCGGTAGTAGCCGCCCTTGGTGGCGATCCAGCCCGACCACGACGCGAGATAGGTGGCGACGGCGACGACGACGGTGGCCCCGAAGGCGGGCAGGACATCGCGGCGCAGCGTCGAGCGGAAGGGGCGCCGGGCGCCGGCCGTACGGCGTGCCGCGACATCCCACAGCACCGCCATCACGGCGAAGGCCGCGAGGTAGTACAGCCCGTTCCACTTCGTCGCCGCGGACAGGCCCAGGCACAGCCCGGCCGCGATCCGCCAGGGGCGCCACCCGAGCCGCATCCGGTCACCGACGCTCTCGTCCGGGCGCGCGACCCCTCCCCCGTTCTCGGCTTCGCCCGAACGGGAGGTGCCCCCATGGCCGACCGGCAGCGCCGCCGCCAGCCGGCCCCTGGTGCGGTCCCGGTCCACCAGCAGACAGCCGAAGGCGGCCACCACCCAGAACATCACGATCAGATCGAGCAGCGCGGTCCGGCTCATCACGAAGTGCAGACCGTCCACCGCCAGCAGGGAGCCCGCCAGACAGCCCAGCGCCGTCGAGCGCAGCAGCCGGCGGCCGATACGGCAGATCAGCAGCACCGAGAGGGTGCCGAGCAGCGCCACCATGAACCGCCAGCCGAAGGGGTTCATCCCGAACACGCCCTCGCCGAGCGCGATCAGCCACTTGCCCATCGGCGGGTGGACGACATACGAGTGCTCCGGCGAGAGCAGCAGCTCCGGCGGATGCCCGACCAGCGCGTCATTGGCGTTCTTGGCCCAGGTGCCCTCGTAGCCGTACTGCAGCAGCGACCAGGCGTCCTTGGGGTAGTACGTCTCGTCGAATATCACCTTCCGCGGGCTGCCCAGGTTCCAGAACCGCAGCACCCCGGCGAACAGCGCCACCAGCAGCGGACCGGCCCAGGCCGACCAGCGCGTCAGCCGGGCCGCGGCCTCCGGGCCCGCGCCGAACACGGCCCACAGACGGCCGCTCGGCTCGGGGAAGGCGGGCACCAGCCGCGCGCGGACATCGGTCTGCGGGCGGACGGGAAGCCCGAAGCGGCGCAGTCGCCGCTGCCACACGGGGGGCGCTCCGGGCGGCTCCGGGGCGTACTGCGCGGCGGCGTCGGTCGCGGTGGTGTCACTCGTCACCCGGCCCATCGTAGGGAAGCCGCCTGTGGACCGGCGGGGAGCACACCGGGGGACACCGACCGGCCGGGGCACGGCGGCGCCCTGGGAGGATGGGAAGGTGACTGGAACGCTGGTACTTGCAGGGACGCCCATCGGAGAGATCGCGGACGCGCCGCCGCGGCTCGCCACCGAGCTGGCCGCCGCCGATGTGATCGCCGCCGAGGACACCCGGCGGCTGCGCCGGCTGACCCAGGCGCTGGAGGTCCAGCCGTCCGGGCGGATCGTCTCGTACTTCGAGGGCAATGAAGCGGCCCGGACGCCCGAGCTGGCCGAGGCGCTGGCCGGCGGGGCGCGGGTGCTGCTGGTCACCGACGCGGGGATGCCCTCGGTGTCCGACCCCGGCTACCGGCTGGTCGCCGCGGCCGTCGAACGCGACATCAAGGTCACCGCCGTACCGGGCCCCAGCGCGGTGCTCACCGCCCTGGCCGTCTCCGGGCTGCCGGTGGACCGCTTCTGCTTCGAGGGGTTCCTGCCCCGCAAGGGCGGTGAGCGGCGCACCCGGCTGCGCGAGGTCGCCGACGAGCGGCGCACCCTGGTCTACTTCGAGGCGCCGCACCGGCTGGACGACACCCTCGCCGCGATGGCCGAGATCTTCGGCGCCGACCGGCGCGCCGCGGTCTGCCGGGAGCTGACCAAGACCTACGAGGAGGTCAAGCGCGGGCGGCTGGAGGACCTCGTGCCCTGGGCGGCCGAGGGCGTACGCGGCGAGATCACCATCGTGGTCGAGGGCGCCCCGGACACCGGGCCGCAGGACCTGGGCGCCGAGGAGCTGGTGCGCCGGGTGCGGGTCCGCGAGGAGGCCGGGGAGCGCCGCAAGGAAGCCATCGCCGCGGTCGCCGCGGATGCCGGGCTGCCCAAGCGCGAGGTCTTCGATGCGGTGGTCGCGGCGAAGAACGCGGCGAAAACCGACCCATCGGAAGGTAAATGACTGGCCTGAAAGGTAAAGCGCAGACCGGGACGGCGGGGAGTTTTCCCTGTCCCCGGCCAAATCTGGGCCAATACGGTCGGCGATCAGCTGCTTTGTGACCGGGAAAGGCGTCCACTGGACGTGGGACGAACGGTTCCCGGAGACCTTGTCCAGCGGACAAGAGGAGCGCAGCACATGAACGATTTCGCGAAGACCACCGGCGTTTCCCCCACGACCACCAGCGGAGACCACCCCGCCCCCCGGCCCGACGCCGCAGCGCACGAGGCGTACTCCTTCGCCTGTATGCGGTGCGGCTACGGCTGGGAACAGGCCTACGAGATAGTCCACCAGGTCGACGGCAAGGGGGAGCCGCAGGTCGTCTACTACGCGGACGGCGTGCGCGTCCCGTCCCCGCTGACCTGCCCCACCTGCCTGAACTGCGGCACCGACGTCGTCCGCATCATGCGCTCCGGGCAGGTCTCGATGGTCTCCGCCGCGATGGCGAGCATGCACCAGCGCCGGCCCGGCAGCGAGAAGAAGCCCGGCAGCGAGAAGAAGAAGGAAACCCCCGCGGCGGACCCGGACCCGGACCCGGACCCCACCGGCGGCACCGCCGGGGACAAGGACGCCGGACGCCACCACTGGCACCTCTCCGACCTGCTGCACCCCTTCCAGCACCACCGCAGGTGAGCTCCGTGCCGCGCCCCTCGTAGGATCGCGGCCATGGCACCGCAGGACAAGAACACCCCGCCGCCGCTGCCCGAACCCCTCCGGGTGGCGGTCGCGGATTCGCACACCCACCTGGACATGCAGGAGGGCACCGTCGAGGAGGCGCTCACCAAGGCCGCCTCCGTCGGTGTGACCACCGTGGTCCAGGTGGGCTGCGACCTGGCCGGTTCGCGGTGGGCCGCCGAGACCGCGGCGGCCCACGACAGCGTGCACGCCACCGTCGCCCTGCACCCCAACGAAGCGCCCCGGATCGTCCTCGGAGAGGCCGACGGCTGGTCCCGGCAGGGAGCCAGGGAGCCCGGCGGTGACAGTGCCCTGGACGCCGCACTCACCGAGATCGACAAGCTGGCCGCCCTCCCGCAGGTCCGCGGCGTCGGCGAGACCGGCCTGGACTACTTCCGCACCGGCCCCGAAGGCATGGCCGCCCAGGAGGCCTCCTTCCGGGCACACATCGAGATCGCCAAGCGGCACGGCAAGGCCCTGGTCATCCACGACCGCGAGGCACACGACGATGTGCTGCGGATCCTGCGCGAGGAGGGCGCACCCGACCGGGTCGTCTTCCACTGCTACTCCGGCGACGCCGAGATGGCCAAGATCTGCGCCGCGGCGGGCTACTTCATGTCCTTCGCCGGCAATGTCACCTTCAAAAACGCCCAGCCGCTGCGTGACGCACTCGCCGTCGCCCCGCCCGAACTCGTCCTCGTCGAGACCGACGCCCCCTTCCTCACGCCCGCCCCGTACCGCGGACGGGCCAACGCCCCGTACCTCATTCCGGTCACGCTGCGGGCGATGGCCGAGGTCACGGCGCTGACGGAGGACGCCCTGGCCACCGCCATCGCGGCGAACACGGCGCGGGCCTTCGGTTACTGACGGTTCGCGGCGGACTCCCGCCTACCGCCGAAGGGCCCGTACGCCCCACCGGAAAGCCCTCCCGCATCCTCCCGCATCCCCCGATCCGGTCACTTTCCGTATCGGTCCGACTTGGGAGAGTGACGCCGACTCCGCTACATTCCCGCCGTCAACCGCAGCCGGGGCATGTGGAGCGCGCCGTGAGTCATTCGCAGAGCAGCCACCGCGCCGCGCGCGGCCGTCGCAGACGCCGTGCCGAACACCCCGACGCGCTGCGCCTGCTGCTGCCCCGGGCCCTGGTCGTGGCCTTCCTCGCCGGCGGCACCACCGCCTTCATCGCGCACGACAAGGCGGTCCGGCTCACCGTCGACGGCGCCCCGCGCACCCTGCACACCTTCGCCGCCGACGTCGACGACCTGTTGGCCCACGAGCGCCTCGACATCGGCGCCCACGACATCGTCGCCCCCGCCCCCGGCACCGCCCTCCGCAGCGGCGACGAGGTCGTCGTCCGGCACGGCCGCCCGGTCGTGCTGACCATCGACGGGCAGCGCCGCACGGTGTGGACCACCGCGGACACCGTCGCCGGCGCACTCGACCAGCTCGGTGTCCGCGCCGACGGCGCCTACCTGTCGGCCTCCCGCTCCCGGCGCATCGCCCAGCGCGGCATGGAGCTGGCCGTCCGTACCGAACGCTCGGTGGTGATCGTCGCCGACGGCCGCGAGCACCGGGTCCGCACCAACGCGGCCACCGTCCGCGAGGCCCTCGCGGAGGCCGGCCTCGCCCTGCGCGGCCAGGACACCACCTCGGTGCCGCCGGAGAGCTTCCCGCGCGACGGCCAGACCATCTCGGTGCTGCGGATCACCGGCTCCAAGGAGGTCCGCGAGAAACCCATCCCCTTCCGTACGGTCCACCGGACCGACCCCCGCCTGGCCCGCGGCACCGTGGCCGTCGTCCAGCAGGGGCGGCCCGGTGTGCGACGGGTCACCTACCGGGTGCGCACCGTCAACGGCGTCAGGCAGAAAGCGAAGCGGCTGCACAGCGAGGTCGTACGCGCCCCGCGCCCGCAGATCGTGCACCTCGGCATCAGGGAGCTGCCCACCTCCGTGCGCGGTGCCGACCACCTCGCCTGGCACAAGCTGGCGCAGTGCGAGGCGGGCGGGCGGCCCAACGCCGTCGACTCCTCGGGCACCTACGGCGGGCTCTACCAGTTCGATGTCGCCACCTGGCGGGCCCTCGGCGGCCACGGCCGGCCACAGGACGCACCCGCCCGCGAGCAGACCTACCGGGCCAAGAAGCTCTACATCAGCCGGGGGGCGAGCCCGTGGCCGGTCTGCGGCCGTAAGCTTCACGGGTGAACGAGCGCAACGAGGCTGTGGCATGAGCAAGAGCACCACCGACGATCCCGGGCCCCTGCTGGGCGCCGCCGACATCCGCGAGCTGGCTGCCGCGCTGGGCGTCCGCCCCACCAAGCAGCGCGGCCAGAACTTCGTCATCGACGCCAACACCGTCCGCCGTATCGTGCGGACCGCCGGCGTCCGGCCCGACGATGTCGTCGTGGAGATCGGCCCCGGCCTCGGCTCGCTGACCCTGGGACTGCTGGAGGCCGCCGACCGGGTCACCGCCGTCGAGATCGACGAGGTGCTGGCCGCGGCGCTGCCGTCCACCGTCGAGGCCCGGCTGCCCGGCCGCGCCGACCGCTTCGCGCTGGTCCACAGCGACGCCATGCACGTCACCGAGCTGCCCGGCCCCGCCCCCACCGCGCTGGTCGCCAACCTCCCCTACAACGTCGCCGTGCCGGTGCTGCTGCACATGCTCGCGACCTTCCCCACCATCGACCGCACCCTGGTCATGGTGCAGTCCGAGGTCGCCGACCGGCTGGCCGCCCGCCCCGGCAACAAGGTCTACGGCGTGCCCTCCGTGAAGGCCAACTGGTACGCCGAGGTCAAGCGGGCCGGCGCCATTGGCCGCAACGTCTTCTGGCCCGCCCCCAACGTCGACTCCGGCCTGGTCTCCCTCGTCCGCCGCGAGAAGCCGATCGAGACCTCGGCGAGCCGCGACGAGGTCTTCGCCGTCGTCGACGCGGCGTTCGCCCAGCGCCGCAAGACACTGCGCGCCGCGCTCTCGGGATGGGCCGGATCGGCCACCGCGGCGGAGGCCGCCCTGGTCGCCGCCGGCGTCTCACCGCAGGCCCGCGGCGAGGCACTGACCGTAGAGGAGTTCGCGCGGATCGCCGAGCACAAGGGACCGGGCGGCACGCCCGGCATCCGTCAGACAGGGGGAGCCGCATGACCGACACGACCGACCCGACGGGTGCGACGGGCACGACCGGCACGACCGACTCGACCGGCGCGAGCGACCCGACCGGCGCGACGGGCGCGACCGGCGTGACGGGCACGGCCGACCCGACCGGCACGGCCGACCCGACCGGCACCCCGGTCACCGTCCGGGTACCGGCCAAGGTCAACGTCCAGCTGGCCGTGGGCGCCGCCCGCGCGGACGGCTTCCACGACCTGGCGAACGTCTTCCTCGCCGTCGGCCTCTACGACGAGGTCACCGCCACCCCCTCGGACACCTTGCGGATCACCGCCGAGGGCCACGACGTCGATCAGATCCCCCTGGACCGGACGAACCTGGCGGCCCGCGCCGCCGAACTGCTCGCCGCCCGCCACGGCATCGAGCCGAAGGTCCACCTCCACATCCACAAGGACATCCCCGTCGCGGGCGGCATGGCGGGCGGCAGCGCGGACGCCGCGGGCGCCCTGCTGGCCTGCGACGCGCTCTGGTCGACGGGATCCGATCGCGCCGAACTCCTCGATATCTGCGCCGAGTTGGGTAGCGACGTACCGTTCAGCCTGGTCGGTGGCGCGGCGCTGGGGCGGGGGCGCGGCGAGTTGCTGACTCCGCTCCCGGTCGGCGGCACCTTCCACTGGGTCTTCGCGGTCGCCGACGGCGGGCTGTCCACTCCCGCCGTCTACGGGGAGTTCGACCGGCTGACGGCGGGGACGGATGTGCCGGAGCCGGAGGCGGCGCCTGAGCTGCTGGCCGCGTTGGAGGCTGGCGATGCCAGTGCGCTGGCCTCGACTCTGGCCAACGACCTTCAGGCCGCGGCTCTGTCCCTGCGGCCGTCGCTGACCGAGACCCTGGAGGCGGGCACCGCGGCCGGGGCGCTGGCCGCGCTGGTGTCCGGCTCGGGGCCGACCACCGCTTTCCTGGTCAAGGATGCGGAGGCGGCGCGGGAGGTGGCGTCGGCGTTGATGGCGTCGGGGACCTGCCGACAGGTGCGGATGGCGGATTCTCCGGCGGTGGGGGCGAGGGTTTTGTAGGGCGGAGGTTCTTTGGGGCGGGGGCGGTTCTCGATACCGGCGTGGCAGCACCGTCGTGGGAGGGATGTCGCTGTGGGGTCAAAACCTCCGGGTGCATCGCCCCTAGACTCCGAGACCTGTGCGACGAGTTCGGCCCCCTGCGTCGCGACCACCGCGTGGCTGAGCTGGGGGCGGAGATCGCCACGCTGAGCACGCCGTGATGAGAGGGGATGGCATGTCGCAGACCGAGGGTGCACGACTGTTCCGGGAAACCTGGATCGCGGGAGTGCACCAGCACTTCCCCGGGGAGCCGAAGGCCGGCTACGTCACTCCCTGGGACGACACCCCGCAGTGGGAGCGCGAGGCAGCCGGGTCGGTCTACGAGCAGGTGCGCCACTTCATCGAGATCAGCGACGGGCACACGTCCAGGCTGTCCCGGGGCCAGAAAGGCCGCTTCGTCGCGACCTGCTGGACGGCCCAGATGTTCAAGCATTTCGACGATCCGAAGCCCGGCTACGTTGCGGACTGGCCCGACCTTCCGGCCTGGCAGCAGGAGACCGACGCCGACATCTTCGAGGCCATCGAGAAAGCGCTGAGCTGACCACATAGGAACGTGCCTTGGAAGTCAGCCGGCTGGGAGCGTTCAGGCGCCCGGGAGGACTCAGACGCCCGGGAGGTCGGTGTCCTTGACGGCGGTGACGAAGGTCGACCAGGCGGTGGCCGGGAAGATGATCGCCGGTCCGTGTGGGTCCTTGGAGTCGCGGACGGGGACGATGCCGGGGAGATCGTCGACCACCTCGACGCAGTCCCCGCCGTCGCCGTTGGTATAGCTGCTCTTGCGCCAGACGGCGGTGCTCAAGTCAATCCGGTCGTTTGTCACTTCGGTAGTCCTCTGCGGCCGCCTCGATCATGGTCAGGGTCGCCTCGGGAGCAAGTGCGGCGGCCCTGAGCCGATCGTATGCCTTGCGGTATTTCTTCACGAGGGCCGGATCGTCGATCGTGTCGCCGCTGTACTGCGATTCCAGGTAGGCAAGCGGCGGAGCATCCGCAAAGGTCATGATCTTGGCCAAGCCCACCGTCATGAGGGGGTGCGGTCCGCAATTCCACGGAAGGACCTGTGGAACGATCCGGCGCCTCCTTGCCAGCTCTGCGATGCGTTCGAGCTGATCAGCCATCTCGGCCGCAGGAATGACCGGGCAGCGCCACACGTACTCGGGCAGGATCACCCAGTACTCCGGGGTCTTGCGGTCACTCTCGAAGAGGTGAGCCCTCGCCGTGCGGGCGCTGACTTTCTCCTCCACCTCCTCGTCGGGCGCCAGCGGATGGGTCGCCCGCACCACTGCCCGCATGTACGGCTCGGTCTGCAACAGCCCAGGGATGAGGGTGGGGCACCACTCCTCGATGGTCTCCGCGTACTTCTCCGCCTCCAGGACGCTTTCGAAGTACTCGGCATGGCCCGTCCGCCTCGCCTTCCGCACGTCCTCGCAGCGCCGTTGGAAGAAGCCATCCGTCTTGAGTACCTTGTCCACGTGCTCGGCCAGCTCCGCCGGCATCCGCCGTTCGCCGCGCTCGATCTCGCTGAGGTGACTGGGGCCGTAGAAGCTGCCCTCGACCAGCTGCTGGAGCGTGAGCCCGGCCAACTCCCGCTGGTAGCGCAGCTCCTTGCCGTAGAAGGTCGGAACTCCCGCCGACCCGTCGATGTCCTTGCGTCGTGCCACGGTTCACCGCCGTACGTGTAGCTGATTCACAGTGATTGCGGACGGGCCCCGGCGGTTCCCACATCTCCACCACGTCACACCGCGCATTCCCCGGACCACGCCCGGGAGCCCAAACCCCTTTCACGCTACGCCGCGTCACATCACTCTGTAAGCGGTTCGTTGCTATGCGTACAGAAAGGCGGGGTCCATGCCCCTCGACCGCTCCCTCCCCGACGACGTACACGAAAGTGCCGAAGAGCTGCGCACCGCGCTGATGGACCACGGCATCACGCTGCCGTCGCTCGGCGTCGATCTGCCGGGCTTCGCGGGCGTGTACGGCGTCTCGCTGGTCGCCCTCGGTAACTGCAACGCGGCCACCGCCCGCCGGCTCACCGAGGTTCTCCGCAAGGCGGCCACCCGTTGAAGGGTGGGCCAGGCGGCCTCGTTCGAACAATCCTCGAAAGGCTGCTGGGTTGGTTATTTCCGGGGCAGGGCGGCCATCGGGCGAGCAGTAGTACCGGCGCCCTCTCGCCCACGGCCTGGTTGCCGGAGCCTCCGGTGCGGCGTCGCCTCGTGCGCGTCCGGCGACTGCCGCCCGAGCTGCTGCCGCTGTGCGGTGAGGACGGCCGTCTCGTCCGGCCGTCCGTCCCCGTCCGTCCGTCGGAGCAGGCGCGGCCTCCCGCGGATCAGGCGGCCCGCCGCCGGGAGTTGGAGGAGGCCGTACGGAGGCTCAACACCTGGTCGTCCGGTGGCGGCGGCCGCCGCTGACCGACACGCACCTAGGTGCCACTCACAAAGGCACTCGGGAGGCCCGACCATCAGCTCGGGATCATTCCGTGACCCGCTGCGATCCGTCGGGGGTGGTGCCCCCGACGGATATTCAGTGGCAACGTCTCACGGGTGCGGAGTGACCGGCGCAGCCTTCACTTGCTCTTGGCCTCCACATTCATGCCGCCCATCCGGCTTTTGCCGCAGCTCATGCCGAACTTCCAGGTGCCACGCCCCGTCCACGCGCCTTTATGGATCTTTCCGTTGGCGCACTCAGCCACTGCTCGAGCGTGGCCGAACGGGACATTGCATGTCCCGCTCCAACTCGTGTGCGTGTACTTCATATTCCAGCATGTGACCTGCTCGAAGTGTTCGTAGCCCGCGGCAGCGGCCGGGGTGGCCGAGATGAGCCCTGCCGATGCCGTACTGAGAATGACTGCACCAAGTGACAGCGCGAGCTTGCTCTTCATCGTGTCCCCCTTGTTTCCTTGCGGAGCCCGTTGGTCTGCGAGCCCGATCATGCAGCCTATACGTCACTGTTTCCCATGGGTAATGACATTCGGTGCGGCCTTCGTTGCCCGCAGCCGAGGGCGCACCGCAGTACCTTTCCGCCGCTGTCCGCACCACTGGCTCGCGCCTCATCCTCCGGGTACATCGCCCGTGGGCTCCGAGACCTGTGCGACGAGTTCGGCCGCCTGAGCCGCGATCACCGTGCGGCGGAGCTGGGGGCGGAGATCGCCATGCGGAGCACGCCGTGACGAGAGGGGATGGCATGTTGCAGACCGAGGGTGCATGACTGTTCCGGGAGACCTGGATCGTCGGTGTGCATCAGCACTTCCCCGGGGAGCCGAAGGCCGGTTACGTCGCTCCGTGGGTCGACACCCCGCCGTGGGAGCGTGAGGCAGCCGGGTCGGTCTACGAGCAGGTGCGCCACTTCATCGAGTTCAGCGACGGGCACACGTCCAGGCTGTCCCGGGAGCAGAAGGGCCGCTTCGTCGCGACCTGCTGGACGGCCCAGATGTCAAGCATTTCGACGACCCGAAGCCGGGCTGCGTCGCGGACTGGCCCGACCTTCCGGCCTGGCAGCAGGAGACCGACGCCGACATCTTCGAGGCCATCGAGAAAGCGCTGAGCTGAGCACGGGAGACGGGAGCACGGGAGCACGGGAGCACGGGAGCACTGGGCAACATGGCCACCGAGTAACAGGGCAACCGGGCAACAGGACCGCAGAGAAGCGTTCCCTGGTGACCGGCCGCCCGGAGGCTCACCACCTGGTCGTCCGGCGTAGCGCTCCCGCCCCGAGACACCGGCGGGAGCGCTACGCCATACCCCCGCCGACCCCCGCCAGCGCCCCCGCCACCAGCCGCCCCGCCCGTACCGCGTGCTCGGCGGTCGTCGGGACGCATTGGTCCGCCGCGGGGTCGTACGCGGTCATGATGACGCCCGCGTGGTCGGTCTCCGGCTCCTGGAGGGTCACCGCCCGGCCCACGGTCCGCAGCGTCGCGGCGAGGGCGCGGGAGTGCTGGGCGTCCACGACGGTGTCGCGGGTGCCGTGCAGCAGATGGACCGGTACGCCCGGGTCGCGGCCCGCGGCGAGATCGTCCAGCGGGGCGGTCCCGGTGGTGCGGGCCGGCAGGTCGTAGCGGCCCGCCACGGCCACCACCGCCCGCGGACGCCACTCCGCCACGGACTCGGGCCACAGGGCGACCCCGAGCGCGGCCCCGGCCCCCGCCGACCACCCGGCCAGTACGTACGACGCCTCGTCGCCGCCCAGACCGCCCGCCTCCTTGCGGACGAAGGCCAGCGACTCCAGCAGCTGCGCCCGGCCGCCGTCCGCGGCGTCCGAGCGCCAGTCCGGGACGAGCACCAGCGCCCCGAGGGCCGCCGTCGTCCGCGCCAGCGGCTCCAGGACGTCGCGCTCGTCGGGGCCGATGCCGTGCCACAGCAGCGCGGTCGGCATCGCCCCGGACGTCCCGGCCGGACGGTGGACGTCCAGCTGCTTGCCGCTCGGGCCGTAGACCAGCCCGCGTACGGTCTCCACTTCCATGCCCATGTCCGGTGCCATGACGGCACGTTACAACGGTGAGGCGGTTGCCTCAGCTGCCCGCGAGGCCTAGCGCCACCACCCAGGACACGACCAGCAGAAACGGCGCCGCCAGGAGACAGCCCCAGCCCGCCGTGCTCCTGTTGGCCATGCCCACCACCGCCAGGAGGGCGGCCACGAAGGCGGCGCCGACCGGCAGGCCGCCGACGACCTGCTGGGCGCCCGCGGAGCAGATCGTGCGGGCGTCCTCCTCGGAGCAGCTGTCGCTCGCCATCACCAGCAGCGGCGCGAACAGCCCGGTCACCCCGGCGAACGCCAGCACCAGCAGGCCGATGAGAACGCGGCCCACGGTGGAACCCGTCACCGACGGTGCCGCGTCGCGCACAGGAAGGGCTTCCGGAGCCCGCTCGTTGATCATGCGGCCCACGCTAGGAGCGCCCGCCGGCCCTGCCATCAGTACGGCTACTCATCTCCCGGTACTCATCTCCCCGCACTTATCCACAGGTATTTATCTCCCGGCGGCCCACCTCCGCACGACGACTAGGCTGGGTAGGTCGATCGATCTGACGTGCAGGTCGGAAGCGCAGGTCTGAGTGCAGGAGTGAGATGGCCGTCAACCTCGTCAATCTGGAAGCCGTCGGCAAGGTGTACGGAACCCGTGCCCTGCTCGACGGTGTCTCGCTCGGCGTCAACGAGGGGGACCGGATCGGCGTCGTCGGGCGCAACGGGGACGGCAAGACCACCCTGATCCGGATCCTCGCCAAGCTGGAGGACGCGGACAACGGCCGGGTCACCCACAACGGCGGGCTGCGCCTCGGCGTCCTCACCCAGCACGACTCCCTCGACCCTGCCGCCACCATCCGGCACGAGGTCATCGGCGATCTCGCCGACCACGAGTGGGCCGGCAACGCCAAGATCCGCGACGTGCTGACCGGCCTCTTCGGCGATCTGCACATGCCGGGCTTCACCCAGGGCCTGGACACCGTCATCGGCCCGCTGTCCGGTGGCGAGCGCCGCCGCATCGCGCTCGCCAAGCTGCTGATCGCCGAACAGGACCTGATCGTCCTCGACGAGCCCACCAACCACCTCGACGTCGAGGGCATCTCCTGGCTGGCCGGACATCTGCGCGCCCGCCGCTCCGCGCTCGTCGTCGTCACCCACGACCGCTGGTTCCTCGACCAGGTCTGTACGCGTATGTGGGACGTCCAGCGCGGTGACGTCCACGAGTACGAGGGCGGCTACAGCGACTATGTCTTCGCGCGGGCCGAGCGGGAGCGGATCGCCGCCACCGAAGAGGCCAAGCGGCAGAACCTGATGCGCAAGGAGCTGGCGTGGCTGCGGCGCGGCGCCCCCGCCCGTACCAGCAAGCCCCGCTTCCGCATCGAGGCCGCCAACGAACTGATCGCGGACGTCCCCCCGCCCCGCGACAACGCCGAACTGATGAAGTTCGCCAGCTCCCGCCTCGGCAAGACCGTCTTCGAGCTGGAGGACGTCAGCGTCCAGGCCGGGCCGAAGATCCTCCTCAAGCACCTGACCTGGCAGCTGGGCCCCGGCGACCGGATCGGCCTGGTGGGCGTCAACGGCGCCGGTAAGACCTCGCTGCTGCGGGCGCTGGCCGAGGCCACCCGCACCCAGGGCGAGGCACAGCCGGTGGCCGGCCGGATCACCGTCGGCAAGACCGTCAAGCTGGCGTACCTCTCCCAGGAGGTCGGCGAACTCCCCCCGACGCTGCGGGTGCTGGAGGCCGTCCAGCAGGTGCGCGAGCGGGTCGACCTGGGCAAGGGCCGGGAGATGACCGCCGGCCAGCTCTGCGAGAAGTTCGGCTTCACCAAGGAGAAGCAGTGGACGCCGGTCGGCGACCTCTCCGGCGGTGAGCGCCGCCGCCTGCAGATCCTCCGCCTCCTGATGGACGAGCCCAACGTTCTCTTCCTCGACGAGCCCACCAACGACCTCGACATCGAGACCCTGACCCAGCTGGAGGACCTCCTCGACGGCTGGCCCGGCTCGCTGATCGTCATCAGCCACGACCGCTACTTCATTGAGCGCACCACCGACCGCGTCCACGCCCTGCTCGGCGACGCCACGCTGCGGATGCTGCCGCGCGGCCTGGACGAGTACCTGGACCGCCGCCGCCAGGTCATCGAGGCCGCCACCCCGGCCCCCGCCCCGCAGACCTCGGCCCCCAAGAAGGCCGCCGCCGTCAACCGCGCCGCCCAGAAGGAACTCCAGAAGATCGAGCGCCAACTGGACAAGATCGGCGACAAGGAGAGCAAGCTCCACGCCCAGATCGCCGAGAACGCGACTGACTTCGAGAAGGTCGCGGGTCTCGACGCCCAGCTGCGCGAGCTGAGCTCGGAGAAGGATGAGTTGGAGATGCGGTGGCTGGAGTTGGCGGAGGAGGCGTAGGTCCTGCAGGTCCTGCCGTCCAGGGTCGGGCCGACGCACGGCTCCTGGAGCGACGCCGCCCACCGTGGGAGAACGACCGGTACCACGGTGACCGGCGGAACTTCAGGAGGCGCCCGCCTCCATCCGCGGGGCCTCAGCCCAGCGGCTTCCTGACCTCACTGCGGATCTTGGCCGCCTTGTCCGCGAATTCCTGAAGGTCGACGGACTGCGGATCCTTCGACAGATCCGAGGCGTCGGTTTCGGCGACATTCGCGCTCGCACTGGAATCGGCCCAGATACAGAACGGCAGCGTGACCTTCTGGCCCATCTCCGTCCGCACATCCACACCACAGGTAAGCGAATCTCCGCCCCCGGTGGGCGTGAACTTCTTGTCCGCCACGGCGACTTCCGTTTTGCCGTCGCGCGTCATGCCACGGATGGCGTGGTCGATGGCCGTCTCGGGATCATCAATGACGCCGTAGAGCCCCAGCATCACCAGCGACTTGGTTCCCGACGAGTACTGCCCGCCCACTGCCTTGATGTTGTGCTCATTGGCCCCGTCAGGCGGCACCGCACTGCCGGCCTGCTGGGATATGTCCTTGGCGAGCTTGTACTCCCCGCCTGCCAGCGTCTGCGGCACCGTGACCCGGTACCTCGGCCCGCCGTCGGACCCGCCCGACGAACTCCCTCCGCCGTTGGCCGCCACGGTCGAGGCCAGAGTCCCGATCACCAGCACACCGGCCACGGCACCGAGGATGCCCCACGTCTTCCCGGCGTTCCGCTTCGGTGGGATGGGAGGCGGCATGCCTGGGCCGCCGTAACCGAACGGGGGCGCCTGCTGCGGCATTCCGTAGGGTCCGGGCTGCCCGTAGGGCGCAGGCCCGGCGGGATGCGGCTGATGCCCGTACGGCGCCGGTCCGCCGGGGGCGGCACCCACCGGATACCCGGCCGGCGGTGGGCCGGGCTGCGGCATCCCTTGTGGCGCCCCGTAACCCGGCGCCTGCCCGAAGCCGGCTGGTGGCTGTTGCGGAGTAGTCATTTACTTCTTTCTCTTCCGAGGCGTACCGGAAGTTCGATAAGGGGCCCTTGATTACGCCAGTCTCATCCCGATGTGCTGCCCCTTTAACAGCACGTCGATGACGTCCGACAACTGGTGGTCGCCCTGAGTCTTTACGCAGAGAGGGAGGTTTAGTTCCTCTTTCTCTGACCCCACATGGTCCAGGACGTTCACCCATGGTTGGTTTCGGAGCCGACCTGTGCCGGTGAACTGGCTGCATCGCTGCTCCGGCGAGGCACCAGAACAGGAAATAGCATCACATCGCTCGGCCACCCTGGAGTCAGACGCGAGCCGCTGCGATCACAACCCTGGCCCGAGGCGGTGCCGAAGGCTCGGAGATACTATCCTGAATTGCCCGGATTCGCAGGTCGAGTCGCACTCCCTGATAGCTGCAGAATGGCCGATGAGGCGACACGTTTCTACCCATCCTTGATCGCATCGCGGATGCCCAGCCCTTGTCGGATCGGATGTGGAAGGTGAATAACGTGACGAAGTTTTCCGGATTTCACCTCAAAGATCGAGGGGGTATAGGTGAATGGCTGTGGTATGGATCTCGATGCCGGTACCAACGGATGGCTCTTCATCGCCTGAAGCGAGTTCGATCATCAGAATATCCTGGTCGACTCGAATGCAGGCGATCGCATCTTCCCCTAGGGATTCTAGTGTTCCTGCAATTGTGGTTACGGAATTCTGGTTTTCGGGGTCGCCTGCGATGAGTGGTGTTGTCGGGGTGCGGGAATTCCAAGATTGTGCAGGATTTGGAACGTCGATCTCGATATGGTGTGTTCCGAGGGTGGCTGGAGAGTCGCCTCGCCAAACGCCTCGCGCCTCCCCTGCCCGACATCGAAAATGCACTTCTGCAGATTCCTGGTCGATGATACGCAGGATTTCGATCTCCATTATTTAAGCCCCAAGGGAACTCGAACCATCGTGTTATCCACTATCCATTTGTTCATCGGTGAAATGAAGGCCCACTTCTCCATGTGGAAGTGGAATTTTGTATTCTTGCTGTTCATTTCGTGGGGCCCGATTCTGGTGCTGCGTTGCCCGTCCTCTGATACTAGACGGTGCGGGTCAGGAACTCCCGTTCGGGGATGGGTGTTCGTGTGCTCGCCTGGCCCCAAAAAGTCGTTGATGGCATCCCAGGCTTGGTTTGGCTTTAGTGGTTTTGGTGCCACGATCTCAGGTGTGGCCTCTACGGTCTCGTCGGGAAAGCTCGGCTTTCCCGAAGTGGCCGCTGTACAGGCATCGGGAGCGAGCCCAAGCGGGTCGGTCCAGGTGTGGGGATTGCGGACATAGGTGGCTGGATTGGGGGCCGGGTCCAGGCCGAAGGGGTCAGGGGTGAGGTAGCGCGCCGTAGCCGGGTCGTAGTGGCGTTGGACGTTGTAGTGGAATTGGGTTTCTGGGTCGAAGTGTTGGCCGGGGAACCGTAGGGGGGTGTAGGCGGTGGCGTTGGCGTTCCAGGTGGTGTCCCCCCATAGACCGGAGCTCGTGCGCCAGGCGAAGTTTCCGGTGGGATCAACCAGTTCCGTGGGAGTGCCCACCAGATCAGTGACGATGGCGAAGAAGCGTTGGTCAATAATTTCTTGTGCAGCACCGGATCGGTCCGGTGCTGCGGTTTTGCGTTCTGTTTGGGTCAGGGGAGCTAGGCCATCGTGATCCCAGGTGAGAGTGATCGTTTCACGGGCTGTAGATGTGTAGGTGGTTTGCTCAGTGAGGGTGGCCGCGTCCCAGGTGAAGGCGGTTTCCTCAGCAACTCTTTGTCCGTCGTCGGCGAGGCGTCGTTTGGCCATTCGGCGACCGAACGGGTCGTAGAGGTAACGCCAGATTGTGCTATCAGGGGTGATGACAGTGGTGAGGCGGTCTTCGGTGTTCCAGGCGTACCGCCAGGTGTCTGGTTTGCGGGAGAGGCGCGATTTTTGGCGGAGGGTCGCACGACCGAGTTCGTCGTGTTCGTAGCGGATGGTGCCGGCGCGGATGATGCGGGTGCCGGTGTAGGTGCGGTCGCCTCGGGCTGAAGGGTTTGCGTGGCGGTCGGGCCAGGTGGCGTGGGTTTGGTTGCCGGCTTCGTCGTAGGCGTAGGTCTCGGTCCAGCCGGTGGCGTGGACGGCAGTGACGCGACCGGCGCGGTCGAGGTCAAAGGTTCGGCGGCCGGTGTGGGAGTCGTCGATTGCAGTGAGGTTGCCGTCAGGGCGGTAGGTGTATCCGCGGTGGAGGAGCCGCTGTGCTCCGACAGTGGTGTGTGGTGCCGGGGCAGCCTCTGCGGGGGCCGGGAGAGCGCCGGTGGCTGCTGCGGTGAAGGACTGGGCGGTGAGGCGGCCCGTGGGGTCCCAGATGTGGGTGAGCTGGAGATGGCTGCCTATGGTCCGTGTGAGTTCCTGGCCGGCAGCGTCATGGTCGAAGGTGAGGACGTGGCCGGCGATGTCCATGGCGGTGCGGTTGCCGGCGGCGTCGTAGGTGTAGGTGGTGGTGTGACCGGTGGGGGTGGTGCGGGAGATGCGGCGGCCCAGGGCGTCGTAGGTGAACGTCATGGTGCGGCCGTTGACCGTTTCGGCGGTGACGCGGCCCAGGATGTCGCGGGTGTAGGTGACGGTGGCGTCCGGGTTGGCCGCTTGGTGCAGGTTGCCGCTGGCGTCGTGAACGTAGGTGGTGACGAGACCGGCGGCGTCCTTGTGTGTGATGCGGCCGATGGCGTCGCGGGTGTAGGTGGTGACTTCGCCAAGGGTGTTGGTACGGCTGGCGAGTTGGCCTGCGGGGTCGTGGGCGTATGCCAGGACGCGGTCGTCGAAGTCGACCTCGGATATCAGGCGGCCTGCGCCGTCATAGCTGTAGTTCCAGGTCAGGCCTTGAGGGTTCGTGACCTGGGTGAGGCGGAGTTCAGTGTCGTGGGTGAACTCGTGGCGGACGCCGTCGGGGTCGGTGCGGGCCGTGAGCAGGTCGAAGTGGGTGTACTCGAAGCGGGTGGTCTGGCCGATGGCGTCGGTGTGGGTGAGGCGGTTGCCCTCGCCGTCGTAGGTCCATTCCTCGGTGGCGCCGGAGGCGTCGATGCGGGCTGCCAGCTTGCCTTCGACGGTCCACACCATGTGAGTGGTTTCGCCGAGGGGGTCGGTGACGGAGGTGGTGCGGCCGAAAGCATCGCGGCGGTAGTGGGTCACCGCGCCGAGGGGATCGGTGACCGACACCGGCAGGCCGGCCTTGTCGCAATAGAGCCGGGTGGTGTTGCCCAAGGCGTCGGTGACGCCGGCGATATGGCCGCGCTCGTCGTGGATGTAGGTGGTGCTGGCCCCGGTGGGGTCAGTGGTGGAGGTCCGGTTGCCGTCGGCGTCGTAGGTGTGCGTCCAGGTGGTGCCGTCCGGACCGGTGGTGGTCAGGGGCAGGCCGAGGTCGTTGTAGGTGGTGGTGGAGCGGCTGCCGTCGGGGAGGACGACGCTCACCGGCCGGCCCTCATCGTCGTAGTCGATGTGGGTGGTGCGACCCAGGGGATCGGTGGACGACAGGACGCGGTGCTTGGCATCGCGGACCGTGCGGGTGGCGGCGCCGGTGGGGTCGGTGGTTGCGACGATCTGGTGGTGGTCGTTGACCTGGTAGGTGGTGACCTGGCCGAGGGAGTTGTGGTGGAGGTTGGTGCGCAGGCCGGTGGTGGGGTCGGGGTCGCCCCAGGAGAAGTGTCCTCGCAGGTGGCCTTCGATGCCGCCCTGTGAGGTGCAGCGGTCCTGGTCGTCGTAGAGGTAGAGGTAGCTGCTGTTGTTGGTGTCGGTCCAGGATGTGATCCGGCCGTGGTCGTCGTAGCCGAAGCGTAGGGGCAGGCCGGAGGAGTTGGTGGTGCTGGTGAGGTTGCCCAGCTCGTCGTAGCCGTAGGTGACCAGGAGCTGGTCGCTGCCGTCCGGGGCGGCGCCGGCGAGGTGGAGGGCGGTGATGCGCCCCTCGTCCGTGGTGAGCAGGAGGCGGTAGCCGGCGCTGTGGGTGATGGCGGTGGGGGTGCCGTCTTCGGTGTAGTCGAAGGTGTGGTGGTTGCCGCGGCGGTCGGATATCTCGTCGAGGACGGCGAGGTTTTCGGTGTAGGTGGTGAAGTAGCGGCGCACACCGGTGGCCGGGTCGGTGAGGAGGTAGTCGCCGTCCGGGGTGAGTTCGAGCGGGGCGCCGTCACCGTCGGTGGGCATGGTGGGGACGCCCACGGCAGGGTGAGGATAGAGGTGGAAATCACCCTCTTCGCCAATGAGGATGACGCCCTCGGCGTCGATCTCCAGGCGCTGGTCGACGGTGGACATCCAGGTCGGGCCGAACCAGCGGCCCTGGCGGTAGGACGACTCGAAGGTGCGGGTGAACGAGAGCGGGAGGCTGCCGGGGAGGGCGATGTCGGTCTGCGGCAGGATCATGCGGCCGGTGGCCATGTCGATGGGGTCGCTGCCGAAGGTCTTGCACCAGGCCCTGCGCAGCCGGTCCATGACGGTGCGCTTGCCGCCCTCCTTGGCTGCCGTCCGCGCTGCGCCCTTGGCCGCGTTCTTCGCCCCTGCCTTCGCCGCGCCCTTGGCCAGGCTGCCCGCGCCCTTGCCGCCGATCGCGTTGACGATCATCGCTGCGCCGGAGTCGAACGGGTCGCTGCCCCAGCCGGAGCCGAGCACGCCCTTGGCGGTGTCGATGGGGTGGAGGGGGGCTTGCGCCAGGCCCATGAGGGTGGTGGAGGTGTTCGAGAGGTACTGCCAGGGGTGGGTGACGTTGTAGGGGTCCAGTGGGTTGATCGTCCGGGCCAGCTTGAGGGTGTCGGCCCCGGCCTTGAGGGCACCGCCGGCCATGTGCGCGTTCGCCAAGACGAACGCCTCGCCGCCGTCCTTGAGGTTCGCGCCCGCCGAGTCGAGCCACGTGGGCTTCTCAGGAGCGTGGGACAGGGCGCCCTTGATGGCGTTACGGGCCCGTCCGGCAGCTTCGTTGCGCTGGGTGCGGGCGCTCTTGAGCATGTCCTGGGCCGCCTCACGGCCCTCGGCACCGGGGTCTTCGTACACGACCGGTTTCTGCGGCTGGGCGCCCGGGTCCTGGCCCCCGTCAACGGCGGCGTTGTACGAGTCAACCTGCGCGTTGTACGTGTCGACCTTGGTCTTGTAGGCCTCGACGCTCCGGCGGGTGGCCTCCAGCGCCTTGCGGTACTTGTCGATCGCGTCGCCGGCCTTGCCCTGTGCCCAGGACACCGTCTCCGCATAGGACTTCAGCGCCTTCGAGGCGTCGTCGCAGGCATCGGCGGCGTGCATCCACTGCTTGGGATGCATATCGAACTTCTCACGGAAGGCGTCCGCCGCTTTGCCGCTCCAGTGCTGGCCCGAGCCGAGCTTGCGCATCCCGTCGGCCACCCGGTCGAAGGCCGCTGAGAAGTCCTTGAGGTGGGACGCCGTCTCGTTGATCTTCTCCACGTCGCCGTGGATGAGCTCTTTGGGGTCTTCCGTCTCGCCCAGCTGGCGTTCGTCGACGTGGGCGCCCAGGGCACCGGCCGCGTCCGCGCCGGCGGAGCGGACGGCATGTCCGGCGTCGTCGAGACCGGCCGCCTCCAGGGCGTCACCGGTCAGGTCGGAGCCGTGCTCGATCAGCTCACCGGCACCGCGCTCGACCGCCCCCGTTATCTTGCTCGCGCCCTCGCCTACGGCGTTGACGGCATCCCCGACCCAGCTCACTTGCTGTTACCCCCCTGGCCCTGCGAACCCTTCGGCTCGTGAAACTCCGTTTTGACGTCGGCGGGGTCCTCGCCGCCGTGCATGATCCGGTCAGGAACGGAGGTCACGTCGTGGCTGAACTGCTGGGCGCCCTCTGCCACTTTTTGATGCGCGTCCATCGACGCCTTCGACGTCGGGTCGAAGTCCGCGTTCGCGACCTGGGAGAAGGGGTTGTCGGCGCCGATGTCGGCCCACGAGGTGTTGTGCAGCTCCTCTGCCGTCTTGGACGGGTCGCCCATCGCCGCGTTCACCGTCTGCTTCAGTGCGTCCGAGACGTACTGCTCCTGCTCGTAGTACATGCCGGCGGTAATTCCGAGCTTCTTGGAGAATTCGTTGGCGTCCTGCATCAACGTGCGCACGCCCCAGCCCCAGCGGTCGCAGAAGGAATCCATCACAGCGGCCAGGCCGTCATCGCCGCATTCCATGCTGTCCAGGGACAACCGGTCGAAACCGCGCCCCAGTTGGGCCTCCACATCAAAGCCCAGTTCTTTGAGTTCGGCCGTCGCGGCCTTGATGCCCTTGGTGAGCTGCTCAAAAGCCTCGGGTTCGAGCTGGTAACCGTTTCCGCCGACCAGGCCCATTTATTCCTCCCCCTTGTGCGGTACGTCCGAAATGCCGTCCGCTGATACATCGATGGCCGCGCTGGTCGGAACGATTCCGGCCATCGGCGGGAAGAGCGCACCCTGTTCACTGCCCGCATCCAACGCCACCCCCGTCGGGCCCTCGCAGGCAGGAATCAGCACGTCAAGGACCCGGGCGCCGGATGCGGTCACATACCGCCACTCCGTCCCGGGCTCGCTGCCGCGGGAGAGGGCGAAGCGGGTCAGGGTGTCTTCGTCGGTGAACGCGTACAGCCAGCGGATGCCGTCCAACTCCGTGGACATGAGTGTTTCGTTGATCGTTGGGATCAAGACATGTGTACGGCGGAATTCCCCCACCAAAGCGGCTGGATCTGGTCGCCCTGCATGAAGTGCCGCTACCTCGTAGGTCAATGACATAGCGGGCTCGACCCCTCCCCCGATGCTCCGTTCAACTGCCGAACTAACCTTCGCATACGGCACTGACAACGCCGTCGGCGACACTCGCGCCGAGAACCGGACGGCGGTTTCTTTTTAATTCAACGATGTTGGTGGAGTGCGGCGTTCGGATCGGTTCGGCGGTGCCGTCCATGGGAGCGTCCGGCGCGCGATCGGCTCTACCTGCTCGCCAAAACGGAACAGTGCGGTGTGTTGCCGTCGGCCCGTCACTGTTCAACTCTGCGGCGGAACGCTCTTGTTATGTCGGCGGCTTGACCGGTCGCCGGAGCAAGCAGCTCCGCAGAGTCGGAGCCGGAGCCGGAGCCGGAGCCAGTGTCACGCCCAACGACGGACCCTGAATGCGCACTTCCCATGGATACGGCGACGTCGCAGCCCCACGCCACCGCCCCCAAGGCTCCCATCCCCACACCAACCGGCCCCGAATGGCCGGGATTCCAGCATTCCGGGGGGCTTCTTCCCGGTAGGGGGCGCGCTATCGCAGCCGAGCGTGTAGCTTCCCGGGGACAAGCGGCCCGGCCGGGGGCCGCGCCGGGGCCCGCTGGAGCGGGGGAGGTTGCTCGATGGGCGTGCGGCTCATGGTGGTCGACGATCATCGTCTGCTCGCGGAGGCGCTCGCCTCGGCGCTGAAACTACGCGGGCACCGGGTGCTGGCGGCGGCCGCGCCGAGCGCGGGGGCCGCGGAGCTGGTGGTGAGCCGGGCGCCCGAGGTGTGTCTGCTGGGTACCGCCGCGCCCGCCCGGCCGGGGGCCTTCGACCCGGTCGTGCGGATCAAGAAGGAGCGGCCGCAGGTCGCGGTGGTGGTGCTGGGGCCGGTGCCCAGTCCGCGTGGGATTGCTGCCGCCTTTGCGGCCGGGGCCTCCGGGTACGTGCGTAACGACGAGCGGATCGAAGGTGTGGAGCGCGCCATGATGAAGGCGCGGGCGGGGGAGTCGGCGGTGTCGCCGCAGTTGTTGCAGCAGGCCTTCGAGGAGTTGCTGCACCCCGCGGCGCAGCCGGACGACGAGGGGGCGCGGCTGCTGGAGCTCCTCACCCCGCGGGAGGTCGAGGTGCTGATGCGGGTCGCGGACGGTGAGGACACCCGGTTGATCGCGGCGGGGATGGACATCGCGCCGAGTACGGCGCGTACGCATGTGCAGCGGGTGCTGATGAAGCTGGAGGTGGGCTCCCGGCTGGAGGCCGCCGCGCTGGCGGCGCGTACGGGGCTGCTGGACCGGGCGGGCGGCCGTGGCGCGCGCGGCGCGGTGGGGGCGGGCCCCGACGAGCCGGTGCCGCCGCCTCGGTAGTCGCGCCGCGCACTGCGCCGTGGCGGGATCGGGCGAGCCGGCGCCGCCCCCGCGTTAGCCGCGCCCAGCCCTGCGCGGCGGCAGGCCCCGACGAGCCGGTCCCGCCCCCGCGTTAGCCGCGCCCAGCCCTGCGCGGCGGCAGGCCCCGACGAGCCGGTCCCGCCCCCGCGTTAGCCGCGCCCAGCCCTGCGCGGCGGCAGGCCCCGACGAGCCGGTCCCGCCCCCGCGTTAGCCGCGCCCAGCCCTGCGCGGCGGCAGGCCCCGACAAGCCGCCCCCGCCCCCGCCCCCGCCACACCCCGCTCAGCCCATCACGCCCCCGCCCTCACCCCTCCCCAGCCCCGCCCCCACCCTCCTCCGCCAGCTCCCCAGCCGTAGGCGGAACCGCCGGCCGTAGCTTCATCCAGATCAGGAAGAACAGGCCGAGGGCGAGCATGCCCAGGCCCGTCCACAGGTTGATGTTGATGTTCTGGGCCTTCTTGAGGTCCGCGTCGGTCGCCATCACGCCGGCGATGGTGACGATCACGCCGTAGACGACGAACAGGCCGCCGATGATGCGCCGTACGTCGAAGAGCCGCGCGGCGGTCGCCGATTCGCGCTCCAGCTCCGCGACCTCGTGCTGGTAGTCACTCATGGTGCGTCAACTCCGCTGGTTCAGGCAGGGTCAGAAGGAGAACGGTATGTAGCAGATGGCGGCGAGGACGATCGCGCCCCAGCCCAGCAGGGCCGGCTTGCGGTACCAGGCGTCGTCGCCCTCGGCGGGCAGCTCCGTCATACCGGGTGACCTCGTGCCGTAGACCAGGCCGGCGAGCGATTCGACGGACTTGGGCTTGGTGACCATCGTGACGACGAACATCACGAGCGCGCCGACGACGAAGGCGACGATGGAGGAGACGAAGTTCGCGCCCTGGTCGGAGGGGATCGCGATGATGCCCTGCTTGTAGAGCCAGAAGTAGTTGACCATCGCGGCAACGGTGCCGGAGAGCAGCCCCCAGAAGCCGGCCGCGGCGCTGGTCCGCTTCCAGAACATGCCGATGATGAAGACGACGAACAGTGGGACGTTGAAGAAGGAGAACAGCGTCTGGAGGTAGTTCATGATGTTGCTGAAGCTGGCGGCGATGAACGCCGTGCCCATGCCGGTCAGTACGCCGACCGCGGTGACCACCCGGCCCGTCTTCAGGTAGTAGGCGTCCTCCCGGCCCTTCTTGAGGTACGCCGCCCATATGTCGTTGGTGAAGACGGTGTTGAAGGACGAGACGTTGGCGGCCATGCCGGCCATGAAGGCGGCGAGCAGGCCGGTGACGGCGATGCCCAGTACGCCGTTGGGCAGCAGGTCCCGCATCAGTACCGGGATCGCGTCGTTGTACTGCAGGCCGTCCTTGGACTTGCCCAGCGTCGGCTCCATGACCAGCGCGATCAGACCGGGGACGACCACCACCAGTGGGATGAAGATCTTGGGGAAGGCGGCGATCAGCGGGGTCCGCTTGGCGGCGGAGAGGTTCTTCGCGGACAGGGCGCGCTGCACCTCGGCGAAGTTGGTGGTCCAGTAGCCGAAGCTCATCACGAAGCCGAGGCCGAGGACGATGGTGAGCCAGTTCGCGCCGAGCGGGTTGCCCTCGCCGATGCCGGTGCCCTTCCAGGCGGTCAGGAACGCATCACCGTGCGAGGACGTCAGGGAGTCGGTCAGGCCGTCCCAGCCCCCGACGCGTTTGAGGCCGACGACGGTCAGTGGGATCAGCGCGGCCAGGATGACGAAGAACTGCAGCACCTCGTTGTAGATCGCCGAGGACAGACCGCCGATGGTGATGTACGCGAGGACGAAGAAGCCCGCGACGACGATCGCGACCCACTGCGGCCAGCCGAGCAGCGCCTGCAGCACGATCGCCATCGCGTACAGGTTCACGCCCGCGATCAGTACGGATGAGACGGCGAAGATGACCGAGCTGAGCAGGTGCGAGGAGGGGCCGAAGCGGTGCAGCAGGAATTCCGGCACCGAGCGGACCTTGGAGCCGTAGTAGAACGGCATCATCACCAGGCCGAGGAAGACCATCGCCGGGATGGCGCCGATCCAGTACCAGTGGACGGTGTAGGCCCCGTACTGCGCGCCATTGGCGGCCATACCGAGGATCTCGGTGGCGCCGAGGTTGGCGGCGACGAACGCGAGGCCGGTGACCCAGGCAGGCAGTGACCGCCCGGAGAGGAAGAAGTCCAGGCTCGTCTTCACGCTGCGCTTGGCCGCGAATCCGATGCCGAGGACGACGACGAAGTAGAGGGCCAGGATCGTGTAATCCAGCCCGTTGGTAGGGAGCCGTAGCCCCTCGGCCAGGGTGATCATGGTGGGAACTCGCTTCTTTGCGCGACCAGAACGCACAGAAAGCTACGCCCGCACCCTCAGAAACTGAATACTTTTGTTTGGTTGAGTTGTTGATCTGTGATCGGGCCTGTCGATATGTCGTAAATGCCCCTGCGGGATCCCGTGCTGCGCCCAGCGTTGACGCCGCTGTTTAGTTGTGCTTCATTGTGTTTGTTTGTGTTTGGTAGGCGTGTGAGGAGCTCCGTGAAGAAGACGACGACCCGGCTGGCGGACGGCCGGGAGCTCATCTACTACGACCTGCGGGACGACGCCGTACGCGACGAGGCCGACCACCGCCCCCTCGACCCCGTCGCCACCGCCTCCGAGATCCGCCACGACCGGCTCCTGGGCGACTCGGTCGCCATCGCCTCACACCGCCAGGCCCGCACCTACCACCCCCCGGCCGACGAATGCCCGCTGTGCCCCTCCCGTGACGGCCGGCTCTCCGAGATCCCCGCCCCCGACTACGACGTCGCCGTCTTCGAGAACCGCTTCCCCTCCCTCGCCGGCGACAGCGGCCGCTGCGAGGTCGTCTGCTTCACCCCCGACCACGACGCCTCCTTCGCCGACCTCACCGAGGAGCAGGCCGCCCTGGTCCTGGAGGCCTGGACCGACCGCACCGCGGAACTGTCCCAACTCCCGGGTGTGGAGCAGGTCTTCTGCTTCGAGAACCGCGGCGCGGAGATCGGCGTCACCCTCGGCCACCCGCACGGCCAGATCTACGCGTACCCCTTCCTCACCCCGCGCACCGAGCGGATGCTCACCTCGCTCGCCGCACACCGCGAGGCCACCGGCGGCAACCTCTTCGACGACACGGTCGCCGACGAGCTGGCCGACGGCCGCCGGATCGTCCTGGAGGGCGAGCACTGGGTGGTCTTCGTCCCGTACGCCGCCCACTGGCCCTACGAGGTGCACCTCTACCCCAAGCGCCGGGTCCCCGACCTGCTCGCCCTCGACGAGGCCGCGCGCACAGAATTCCCACAGATCTATCTGGAAGTCTTGCGGCGCTTCGACCGGATCTTCGAGGAGTCGGGCGGCGGGAGCGGGGAGCGTGCGGCGAACACCGCCCGCACGCCGTACATCGCCGCCTGGCACCAGGCGCCGCTGCGCGCCGGGAACCGCGGAGAATTCGCACTCCACCTTGAGCTTTTCACCATCCGCCGAACTTCCGGCAAGCTGAAGTTTCTCGCGGGTTCCGAATCCGGCATGAACGTGTTCATCAATGATGTGCCGCCGGAGGCCGCGGCCGAGCGACTGCGAGAGGTAGCGAGCGAGTGAGCAAGAAATACCTGGTCACCGGTGGTGCGGGATACGTCGGCAGCGTCGTTGCGGCCCATCTGCTGCAGGCCGGCCACGAGGTCACCGTGCTGGACGACCTGTCCACCGGCCACCGCGAGGGCATCCCCGCCGGAGCCCACTTCATCGAGGGCCGCATCCAGGACGCGGCGAAGTGGCTCGACCCCTCCTACGACGCGGTGCTGCACTTCGCCGCCTTCTCCCAGGTCGGCGAGTCCGTCGTGAACCCCGAGAAGTACTGGCGCAACAACGTCGGCGGCACCATGGACCTGCTCGCCGCGATGCGCGACGCCGGTGTCCGCACCCTCGTCTTCTCCTCCACCGCCGCCACCTATGGCGAGCCGGCGTCCACCCCGATCACCGAGTCCGCCGAGACCGCGCCCACCAGCCCGTACGGCGCCAGCAAGCTCGCCGTCGACCACATGATCAGCGGCGAGGCCGCCGCCCACGGCCTGGCCGCCGTCTCACTGCGCTACTTCAACGTCGCCGGCGCCTACGGCAGCTGCGGCGAGCGCCACGACCCCGAGTCGCACCTGATCCCGCTCGTCCTCCAGGTCGCCCAGGGCAAGCGCGCGGCGATCTCCGTCTACGGCGAGGACTACCCCACCCCCGACGGCACCTGTGTCCGCGACTACATCCACGTCGCCGACCTCGCCGAGGCCCACCTCCTCGCCCTCGATGCGGCCACCGCCGGTGAGCACCTGATCTGCAACCTCGGAAACGGCAACGGCTTCTCCGTCCGCGAGGTCATCGAGACCGTCCGCAAGGTCACCGGGCACCCCGTCCCGGAGGTGGCCGCCCCGCGCCGCGGCGGCGACCCCGCCGTGCTGGTGGCCTCCGCGCAGACCGCTATCGACCGCCTCGGCTGGCGCCCGAGCCGCGCCGACCTCGCCGGCATCGTCGCCGACGCCTGGGAGTTCGCGCAGCGTCTCGACCGAACAAACCGGACAAAGGAGTCCTGATGGTCGCACACGGAACCGCCACCCCGGCCACCGGACGCGAGCACGGCGCCCAGCACACCGCCGGGCAGTTCGCCGCGGTGTACGGCGCCGCCCCCACGGGCATCTGGGCGGCGCCCGGCCGGGTCAACCTGATCGGTGAACACACCGATTACAACGACGGTTTCGTGATGCCGCTCGCCCTGCCGCACACCACCCTCGCCGCCGCCTCGGCCCGCACCGACGGGGTGCTGCGCCTGCACTCCGGCGGCGCCGACGGCGGCATCGTCGCACTGCGCCTCGACGAGCTGCGGCCATGGCCCGAGACGGCCTCCGGGGCGCTGGAGACGAGCCGGGGCGGCGCACAGCGCAGCGGCGGATGGGCCGCCTACCCGGCCGGCGTCGTCTGGGCGATGCAGGAGGCAGGACTGCCCGTCGGCGGCGCGGATCTGCACTTCGAGAGCACGGTGCCCACCGGCGCGGGACTCTCCTCCTCCGCCGCCCTGGAGGTCGTCACCGCGCTCGCCCTCAACGACCTGTACGCGCTCGGCCAGGAGCCGCAGCGGCTGGCGCAGCTCGCCCAGCGGGCCGAGAACGCCTTCGTCGGGGTGCCCTGCGGGATCATGGACCAGACCGCCGCGGCCTGCTGCACCGAGGGCCACGCCCTGTTCCTGGACACCCGCGACCTCGCCCGGCGCCAGGTCCCGTTCGACCTGGCGGGGGAGGGGCTGCGGCTCCTCGTGGTCGACACCCGGGTGAAGCACGAGCTGGGGGACGGCGCATACGCGGAGCGGCGCGCCGGCTGTGAGCGTGGCGCGCGGGCGCTCGGGGTGCGTGCCCTGCGCGACGTGCCCTACGCGCAACTGCCCGAGGCGCTGTCCGGACTGGCCGGCGATCCCGTCGTCCAGGCCCTCGTCCGGCACATCGTCACCGAGAACCACCGCGTCGAAAAGGTCATCGCCTGCCTCGACGCCGACCGCACCCGCGCCATCGGCCCGCTGCTGACGGCCGGCCACGCCTCGCTCCGCGACGACTTCAAGATCTCCTGCCGTGAGCTCGATCTCGCCGTCGACTCCGCGCTGGCGGCGGGCGCCCTCGGGGCCCGGATGACCGGCGGTGGCTTCGGCGGCTCGGCGATCGTGCTCGTCGAGGAGGCGGACGCCCCGGCCGCCGGCGCGGCGGTCACCGAGGCGTTCGCGGCGGCCGGCCATACCGCCCCGAGGATCTTCGAGGCGGTCGCGAGCGCGGGGGCGCACCGCGTCGAGTAGGGCGCGCCGGACGGCGTGAAGCCACCGGACAGGCACCGAACGGCCCGGCGGGGGAAGCAGTTTCGCCAATCACCTTCCCTCGCCGCACCCCGTCCGTACGCTGGGAACCTGCACCGGTGGGGGCCGGTGCCGATCAGGGGGCGAGACCGTTCGGGTACGGCGCCCGGGGTGGGGTAGCAATGTCGGCACGGCGGTGGCCGTGCGGCTGAGGCGATCTTCAACTCGGGCGCCGTGCCCGCTATGGTCCGTTCACCGAGACAGGGGGTCTCTGTGCAACGCATCCGGGTTCTGGTGGTCGACGACCACCGCATCTTCGCCGAATCCCTGGCGGCCGCGCTCGCCGCGGAACAGGACGTGGACGTCGCGGCCGCGGGCAGCGCCCCCGCTGCCCTGCGCAATCTGGACCGGGCGGCCACCGACGGCCACCGCTTCGACGTGCTGCTTGCCGACGCCGACCTCGCCGCGCCGCTGCTCGCGGTGCCCGCACAGGGAGCGGCCCGCGACACCGTGCCGCGCGCCGTGCCGCGGGACGGGATCGCGCTGGTCTCCGGCCTGCGCACCAGCCATCCGTATCTGCGCACCGTCGTCCTCGCCGACCGCGACGACCCGCGCCGCGCGGCCGCCGCCCTGCAGGCCGGTGCCTCCGGCTGGGTCGCCAAGGACTGCTCGCTCTCCCGGCTGCTCGCCGTGATCCGCGGTGTGCTCCGTGACGAGACGCATCTGCCGCCCGCGCTGCTGACCGGTGTGCTGCGGGAGCTGACGGCCGCCCGCAAGCACCGTTCGGAGAGTGAGCGGCTGGTGGAGTCGCTGACCCCGCGCGAGCGTGAGGTGCTGCGCTGCATGGTGGCGGGCCTGGGCCGCAAGGCGGTCGCCGAGCGGCTGTTCCTCTCCCCGCACACGGTCCGTACCCATATGCAGAACGTGCTCGGCAAGCTCGGGGTGCACTCCACCCTCGCGGCGGTGGCGCTGGCCCGCCGGGCCGGGGTCGGCCCGGTCGAGCTGGAGGCGGCGGCCGCGGCGGCCTCGGTGCCGGTGCCGTGAGCGGGCCGGGGCCCGTGGGACGGCCGGGTCCCGTGGGACGGCCGGGGCCCTGAGCCCGCCGCGGGCTCCTGGCGCCGGTCCGACGGATCGGGTCAGGCCCCCGGCACGCCCTACGGCTCCGTCAGCACCGCCACGCCCCGTGCCCCCAGCGTGATCCGGTCGACGGCCCCGGCCCCGGCCGTCCCGCGCGCCGCGAGCGCATCCCGCAGCGGCGCCGGCAGCCCGACCTCGGCGGTCTCCGTCCCATGGTTGAGGAGGAAGAGAAAGCGGCCGCCGGCGCCCTCGCGGACGGTGGCCTGGACGCCCGCGGGCAGCCCCGGCAGTACGGGCTCCACACCGGCCGCCGCGCGGACCTCGTCCAGCAGCGCCCGCATCAGCGCCGGTTCGAGCCGGGTGGCGACGTACCAGACCGTGCCCCGCCCGTAGGAGTGCCGGGTCACCGCGGGCCGGCCGGCGAGCTCCCCGTCCGTGAAGTGGGCGAGCGCCTCGGCCCCTTCGAGGTCGAGGGCCTCCGACCACAGGTCCGCTTGCCCCACGTAATCTCCCCCAAGCTCTCGACTTCGCTCGAGCAGGGTGGTACCCCCATCGACCGCCACCGACCGGCCCGCGTCCAGCGGCCAGAACTCCGCCACCCGCAGCCCCAGCAGCGCCCGCAGCGGCGCCGGGTAGCCGCCGGGGTGCACCCGGTCGTGTGCGTCGACGATCCCGGAGAAGAACGACACCAGCAGCTGTCCGCCGTCGCGTACATAGGCGGCCAGCCGCTCGGCATCCTGCGTGCTGAGCAGATACAGGTTGGGCGCCACGACCAGCCGGTAGCCGGACAGGTCGCGCTGCGGCGGCAGCACATCGCAGACCACGCCCGCCTCGAACAGCGGCCGGTAGTGGTCCAGTGCGATACGGGAGTGGTCCAGCGCGGTCGACGGCTTGGAGTCCAGCTCCAGCGCCCACCAGCTGTGCCAGTCCGCCAGCAGCGCCACCCCGGCCCGCGACCGGGTCCCCTCGATTCCCGGCAGCGAAGCCAACTCCCGCCCCAGCTCCGTCACTTCACGGAAGATGCGGGTGTCGGTCCCGCCGTGCGGCAGCATCGCCGAGTGGAACTTCTCCGCGCCGCCCAGCGACTGCCGCCACTGGAAGAACAGCACCGCGTCCGCGCCCTGGGCGACGGCCTGCCAGCTCCACAGCCGCATGGCACCGGGCGGCTTGGGGCCGTTGCGGGGCCGCCAGTTGACCGCGCCCGGCGCCTGTTCCAGCAGCATCCAGGGCTGCCCGGAGCGCGCCGAGCGCATCAGATCGAAGACATATCCGGCCCGGATGTGATCGTCGGGCACATGGGGATCCTGGTAGAAGTCCAGCGCCATCGCGTCCATATGGGAAGACCAGGCGAAGGCATCGACCGGCTTGTGCTGCGGCATCAGATTGGTGGTGGCCGGAATGTCTGGGGTGACACGTTCCAGCACCGCCTTTTCGGCCAGATAGCAGGCGCGCAGCGCCTCGTCACCGAAGCGCAGATAGTCCAGCTGCTGTGCGGGGTTGGGGAAGGTGGGCGCGGTGCGGGGCGGCAGCACCTCGTCGAAGTCGCCGTACGCCTGCGACCAGAAGGCCGTCGACCAGGCGGCGTTGAGCGCGTCGACGCTCCCGTAGCGCTCACGCAGCCAGCGCCGGAAGTCGTCGGCCGACACCTCGCAGTAGCAGTGGCGGGTGTGGCAGCCGTATTCGTTGCCGATGTGCCACATGGCGAGCGCGGGGTGGCCGGCGTAGCGGGTGGCGAGCTGTTCGACGAGGCGTACGGCGTGGGCGCGGTAGACGGGGCTGGAGGGGCAGTAGTGCTGCCGGGCGCCGGGCCAGCGCCGCCGGCCGTCGGCGTCCTCGGGCAGGATCTCGGGGTGCGCGCGGGAGAGCCACGGTGGTGGTGACGCGGTCATGGTCGCCAGACAGACGGCGATACCGGCACCCGCCAGCCCGTCCATGACCCGGTCGAACCAGCCGAAGTCCCAGGTCCCGGGCCGGGGTTCGACCTTGGCCCAGGAGAAGATCCCGGCGGTGACCATGGTGACATGGGCCGCCTTCATCAGCTTCAGATCCTCGGCCCACACCTCCTCGGGCCACTGCTCGGGGTTGTAGTCGCCGCCGAAATGGATGCCCATGGATCCCCCTACGGATCGAGGCCCGGGCGGGGCGCCGCGGCCCCGCCGTCAGCAGAACCGGCTCACGAGGAGTTCTTGTACACGCTCCAGCCGCCGTCGACGACGAGGCTCGCCCCGGTGACGAAGGACGCCTCGGGGGAGAGCAGAAAGGCGATGGCCGCGGCGATCTCCTCGGGCCGCCCCAGCCGCCGCGCCGCCGTCTCCGCGGCGCTGGCCAGCCGCTCCTCCTCACCGATCCCGTCCCAGGCCGCCGTCAGCACCGGGCCCGGCAGCACGCTGTTGACCCGCACCTCCGGCCCGTACTCGACGGCCAGTTGACGGCCCAGACCGGTCAGTCCGGCCTTCGCGGCGGCGTAGGCCGGCCGCCCCGGCAGCCCGACCAGGGCATGCACGGACGAGGTCAGCACCACCGCCCCGCCGCGCGCCCGCAGATCCGCCAGGGCGGCGCGTACGCCCAGGAACGAACCGGTGAGATTGACCGCGAGCTGCCGGTCCCAGTCCGCCAGCGGGGTGTGTTCGGCGGTCGCCACAGACGGCACAAAGGCGTTGCTGACCAGCCCGTCCACCGGGCCGTAGCGCTGCCGCGCCGCCTCGACGGCCCGCCGCCAGTCGTCCTCGCCCGCCACATCGCAGTGCTCGTACGAGGCCCGCCCGCCGGCCGCCCGGATGCGCCGCGCGGTGTGTTCGCCGCGCGCGTCGTCGATGTCCAGCAGCAGTACCCCGGCGCCCTCGGCCGCCAGCCGGTCGGCGGTGGCCGCCCCGATCCCGGCGGCGGCCCCGGTCACCAGGACCGTACGGCCCTCGAACCGCCTGCCGTACGGGCCGTTCGCCGGATGCGGTGCGCGCTGCTGGCTCATGGCGCGATCCAAGCCCACGGGGCGAGCGGCGGGCAAGGGGACAGGGGCGGCGAGGGGCGCACGCGAATTCAGGGGGCGCGCGCCATCTTCTTACGCGCCGTCAAATGCGGTGGGCCAAACGGTCGTACGCCGGTGCAGAACTGTCTTCGCGACGCGCCTGGGCTTCCCCTGGATGGCTATCCGGGAGTGTTGTCGAACGGCCCGGTCAACTGCCGCAGCAGTCCGGCCAGTTCACTGCGCTGCTGGCGGGACAGCTCGGCGAGGATGGCGCGCTCCTGGTAGAGCAGTCCGGCCAGCGACCGGTCGGCCTTGTCGCGGCCCTCCGCGGTCAGTCTGACCAGCACTCCGCGCCGGTCGCTGGGGTCGGGCAGCCGCTCGACGAGGTTCTTCTTGGCCAGCCGGTCGATGCGGTTGGTCATCGTCCCCGAGGTGACCAGCGTCTGCGTCAGCAGCGCTCCGGGGGAGAGCTGGTACGGCGCCCCGGCGCGCCGCAGCGCGGTGAGTACGTCGAACTCCCACGGCTCCAGGCCCACCTCGGAAAAGGCGATACGGCGGGCCCGGTCAAGGTGTCTGGCCAGCCTGGAGACGCGGCTGAGGACCTCAAGCGGCTCCACGTCGAGGTCCGGGCGCTCGCGGCGCCATGCTGCGACCAGTCGGTCGACCTCGTCCTCCATGACGATCAGTGTAGAGGGTCTGTCGACATGAAGTCTCTTGACGTCGAGATATATTTCGCTGGACTATGGGGCATCGTCGGCGGGGGCTCGGTTTCCGGCCGAGACGGCCCGAACCAGACCGTGCCAGCCTTGTGTCAGCCCTGCATCGGCAAAGGGGTTTCGAACATGCACGACGCACCAACCTGGGATCCGCAGCAATATCTCCGCCACTCCGGGCACCGTACCCGTCCGTTCCACGACCTGCTCAACCGGATACCCGACCTGCCCCGGCAGGACCGCACCGCCCGCATCGCCGACCTCGGCTGCGGCCCCGGCAACGTCACCGCCCAGCTCACCACCCGCTGGCCCGACGCGCACATCACCGGATTCGACAACTCCCCGGACATGCTCAAGGAGGCCGAGACCCACGCCGGCCCCACCCCGGGCGGCGGCCACCTCGACTTCGCCCCCGCCGACGCCGCCGACTGGACGCCCGAGGAGACCTACGACCTGATCGTCTCCAACGCGGCCCTGCAGTGGGTCCCCAACCACCCGGAGTCCTTCGCCCGCTGGATCGAGGCCCTCGCCCCCGGCGGCACCTTCGCCTTCCAGGTCCCCGGCAACTTCACCTCACCCAGCCACGCCCTCCTCGGCGAACTGTGCGACGCCCCCCAGTGGCGCGAGCGGCTCAACACCCACGGCCGCCGCTTCATCCACATCCTCGAACCGGCCGCATACCTGGAGCGCCTCACCGACCTCGGCTGCGCCGCCGATGTGTGGGAAACCACCTACGTCCAGCTCCTGGAAGGCGACGACCCGGTCCTCGACTGGGTCAAGGGCACCGCCCTGCGCCCCGTCCTCACCGCCCTGGAGAACGACCCGGCCGCCCGCGAAGCCTTCCTCGCCGAATACCGCGACGCCCTCCGCAAGGCCTACCCCACGGGCCGCCACGGCACGGTCTTCCCCTTCCGCCGCATCTTCGCCGTCGCCCAGAAGCCGACGACACGCTGAAGCGCCCCGCCCACCGCCGGCCGCCACCCCCGCAGCCGCGCCCCGACTCTCCCCCTCCGAGGTGACCCGCGCCGTGATCACCGGCCTCGACCACATCCAGCTCGCCGTTCGTGGCGACTGCCGGTCCGAGGCCGGCACGGGCCGGCTCCAGCCGGGCGTCGAGTCGAGGGGACTTCCGGCCTTCGGCGACGGCTCATCCCGGCATCGGGCCGGGCTTACGGGATGGGGTCCCGCTTGCCGAGGGTGTGCGGGAAGAACTTCGCACATTCCTCCGTGCCGGGACCGAACAGCGTCCCCCACGAGCCGTCGGAGAAACCGAGCTGCACGTCGTGGTCATGGGCGCCGGTCAGCCGCGTCCAGGACAGACAGTCCCGGCGGAAGGCCGGACCCAGCTCGATCGCCTCGTCCAGTTTCCCGTTCCAGCGGTTGTACTGCGCGTACACGAAGTGAAAATTTCTTTCGGTGAGCGCGACCGCGGTGACGACTCCCACCTTGGCCCGCGGCTGAGCTGCCGCCAGCCACTGCCCGGCCAGGCTGTCCCAGCCGCCGAAGAACTTGTTCTTCCTCTTCTGCGCCTTCGCCCTCTTGGCAGGATCGGTCACCCTGTCGAACTGACCGGGCGACGAAAAGTCGGCGGTCAGGAAACGGAAGACGAATTCCCCGAACTTTCCCAGGAAGTCTCCAGAACTGGACCGGCCGTCGGCCAGCACCCTGGGCCGTCGCTTGTCCGGCACGTCGCAGCCACCCGTACCGCTGGCACATGGCGAGCGTGACGTGGTGAACCCGCCCAGATAAACCTCGCCCGCGGGCAGTAGCGCGGGGATTCTCTGCTCCAGATCAGCCCGCATCATTCTCAGCTCCTCTTAACCAAACAGGGAATCAGCAGGGGCAGCGGCGCGGGTGCACGGGGCGGTCACCTCGGCGGTGAACGTGCCGGATTCGATGTCAACCGAGGCGGTGAAGGCATAACCCGCCGATTGCTCAGGTGCCTCGTCCCCGGCCCGGAGGCGGACCCGTTCTCCGGTGCTCTCGCCGCCCGTCCGCCAACCTTGCGAGGCGAAGGATTCGATCACCCGCGGCAGCGCGCGGGTGAGGTCGCCGCTCGTCACCTCACCGATGTACCAGCTGTGCCGGGCCGAACAAGCGGACCGCAGGCCCTTGGCCCAGCACTCGGCACACGTGAGGGAGGCGACGTCGCCGCCGCCCATGCTGCCGTGCAGCGCGACGGCATCCACCAGCCTGCTGGAGTGCCAGTACAGGGCCTTCTTGACGGACTCGTCCGTCGCGACGGTGGCCGACGCACCGGCCGAGCCCCCGCCCTGCATGGCGCGATAGTCCTCAACTTCCTGCTCCGTCCCCCAGTCGACGGTGTTGAGGATTTCGCCGAAGACTTCGGCATGCAGACCCCAGTCCTCGCTCGCTTGTGAGCTGAGTTCGAAGACCAACATTTCCGCGGTACTGGGCAGCGGGATGTAGGCCTGCATCTGCGTCAGGACAACCGGCAGCTCATTACCGGATGCCGACCACTCCGCATTGATGACAAGCCTGGAGGTGCCGATGCGGGTGAGCGCGGGACCGCACGTCAACTCCACGGTCTGGCAGTCGTCGTCCGGATACTTTCGCTCGAGGAGCTCGCGTGTCTTGCGCAGCAGCTCGGCCTCGTCCTCACTGTCGTGCTCCATCTGACTGACCACGATGGTCGACAGACTCGGCCGTCCCTCTACTTCGAGCGGGCAGAGGCCGGCATAGGTGACGTTGGCTGCCGCCATTGGCTCCAACTGCGCCGAGAGGCCCAGCGTGAAGCGGTACTGATACTCCGGAGGGTGGTGTGGCAGGAGTTCCGTGACCAGCGAGTACAATTGGTCGGCCGCTGCTTCGTCATCCACGGCATTCACGGGAAGTTCATGGATGAAGGGCGGAATGATCCAGCCGATATGCAGTCTGGACGTTTTCGACTGCAGGGACGGTGCGTCTGCCGTCACATCTCCGGCGTCATTCGACATGGTTCGGTCCTTTCAGTGTTCCCGCGGCCGGGTCGTGCGCCGCTGGGCCGACCGTCCCCCGAAAGGACTCCCGCCGACCCTCGCGTCGTGCGGCCCGTTATGATCGCGCGAACGCTATTTCATTTCTGCTTTCAGCGCCGACCGGGAGCTGTTTTTATCCCGAATGATCGGAGAACTGCTTTTCGATGCCATGAGCGAATGATCCAGCCTTGATGGGCAGTTGGATGCCGGCCTCCACGGCAGCCGGCACCTTTCCCTCCGGGAATTTTCCTTTCAGGCAAAAGTTGATGCCCTTCTGGGTGAGGGGGGACCGCACGCCTTCGTAGACCTTTTCGCCGAGTTTGTATCCCCTCGTCAGGCCCTGGGCTCCGGCGGCCATCTTTCCCAGTCCACCGGCCCCAGCTATGCTCGCGGCGCGTGTGCCGATTTTGGCGCCCGCGAATGCAGACTTCGCGATGCCGCCCACGCCTGGGAGCACCCCGAGCGCATCGAGCCCGATCTTCCATCCCGGAGTTCCGTTGCCTCGTGCATTGCCGATCCAGTGGCCTGCCATCGCACCGGCGGCGCAGACCGCGGAGGCGCCGGCGAGCACGGCACCCACCGCCGTCCCGACAACCGGAACGAACTCGCAGGCGAGCGCGGCCGCGGCCAGGCCCGACGAGATGGTGGACAGCAGGTCGGCGTGTTCGACCAGCCAGTCCGTGAACGCCCGGAAGCCGGCCTTCAGCCCGTCCATCGCCTTGCTCCACCAGTGGAGATCCGGCGGGTGGTTCTCCGACGCCTTCAGGATCGCGCGTTCGGCCTCGCCGGCGCGGTCTTTCCACTGCGCGTAGATGCGCTCGGCCTCGCGGATGAGCTCTTCGAGTTTGTCCTTGGAGTGGTCGGCCTTGTCCTTGGCCGTGTCCATCTCGTGGTCCATCCGCTTGGCAGCCGCTGGCTCCATCGGCTGCCCGAAGTACGGCGAGTACCTTTGGTACACGTCGTTGTAGTGATCGAGGTCCGACTCCGCCTGCTTACGGGCCGACGCCGCCTCCGCCTCGATCTTCCCGGCCTTTTCCTGGAACGCCTGCAGATGGCCGTGCCAGCCGCGCAGCGCCTTGGCGCAGTCGTGCATGGACTCGCTGCCCTGCTTGAGGAACTTGGGTAGTTCGCCGAGCTTCTTGGCGAAGTTCCGGGCCGCCTCGCCCTCCCAGGCGCCGTCACTCTTGCCGACCGCCTTGAGCAGATGGTCCAGCTCATCCAGCTCGTCGCCCACGGACTTCACGTCCGAGGAGAGTGCCTGGATGGCGTGCAGATCCCCCTTGGCCGGATTGAATCCGACCCCGGGCCAGGCCGAGTCGTCGTCGATGAACATGCTGCGCCAGGACATGCGCTTCCCCCTGTTGTCAGTCGCTTCTCGGGCCGAGGCGGTGGTTACTTCTTGCCGAGCATCTTGGCGTTTTCCTCTTCGCCCGCTTTATAGGCATCCAGCGTCATCTTGAGCTTCTCGTGAATATCCTTCGCCGCATCCGCGATGCGCTTGATACCGTCGCCCCACTGACCCTGGAATTCATCACAGGCATCATCGAGGCCATCGGTGCCCAGGGCCTTCGGGCCCACCTTGTTCAGGCGGTGCTGCGCGTCCCGCATGCGGTCATCGGCATTCGCGAGTTTATTGAGCATCCCCTGAACACGCTCGACGTCGATTTTGAAGTCTGCCGCCATGGCGTGATTCCCCCGTCGCTCGGCGATTTCCTGGATGCGGCGATCCCGAATCGGCGCATCCGCTCACCGTATCGTGATCACCTGGCGCGGTGAAAACGCGGAGGTAAAAGAGGAGTAAGGCAAAGCCCTGGGGTGCGGTAAAGACACATTAAAGAAAGGGGAAAGTGGGTGTGCGGCGTGTCGGAAATGTCGCCAAACGCTCGATCATTCGCAGGATATCTGCCTGGCGGCGCTCCGGGGATAGGAGAGCGGCGCCCGGCTCGCTGCTACACGCCGTAAAGCGCGGCCTGCGCATAGATGAGGTGTACATCCAGCAGTCCGGTGTCTGCGCGGTAGCGGCCGGTGTTGAAGTCGAGGGCGGCCTTCCTCGGTCCGCCGCCGGCCCGCATGCGCCAGCGGGCGCGGTGGGGCTTGCTCCACAGTGAACCGCTCGGATGCAGGTCACCGTTGAGGAGGTGGATCAGCGCCATGACGGCCCAGAACGGTGAGATCGCCCAATATCCGATCCAGCCGCGGATATTCCCCTTATAGGCGACCGCGCTGCACTGTTTGGCCGCGTCCTCGATGCGCCACGCCTGGCGAATTCTCAGTGGGGAACGCTCGTGGATGATCCGGCCGATGAAGCGGCCGGATCCGTCATGCACCGCATAGGCGGTCTGTGGGTCGGCCGCGCCGGCCTGGGGGGCGACGGTGCACAGGGTCTGCGCGGGCTCTGCCGTCGATGTGAGGGCGAAGGCCGGCTCCCGGACGTCGCTTCCGCCGCGGCGATGAACCCGGGCCAGAGGCGATTCGGCGGCGAACCTCCCGTTTCCCGTTTGAAGAGCTCCCCATGCCTCATGCTCGGGCAGCGCGGCGAAGTGCTGCGCATACTCTTCCCGTGAAAGGCAGAACTTTATCTCGGTCATTCGGCTTGTTGCTCCTGTTCCGGCTCGCCTCGTCCCGCAAAGGTCCCACCCTCGCGTACCCGGATGACCGTCTCGTGGCCCCTGGTGAGACGCGGTGATGACGACGGCCGACCAGTGTGCCAGACGGTGATCATCGGGTGGGTCGCCATTTGAGGCATCACCGTGGAGTCATCACCGCGAGGTGTCGCCATGGAGATGCCATGGCAGATACCCGGCAATCGAACCGTCGGTCCGCCGAACCCGAGAGCGCCGCCCTCAGCCCCGGCCCTCCCGCCCCTCAATTCTTCCGATGCCCTATCAACCGAGGCTTTGCCTCCAAGTTGCCCAAGCCGTGCCAGGCGAGATTGACCAGATGGGCCGCGACCTCGGCCTTTTTCGGCTTGCGGGTGTCGACCCACCACTGGCCGGTCAGGGCGACCATGCCGACCAGGGCCTGTGCGTAGAGCGGGGCGAGTTTCGGGTCGAAGCCGCGGGCCTTGAATTCCAGGCCCAGGATGTCCTCGACCTGGGTGGCGATATCGCTGATGAGAGAGGCGAAGGTGCCCGTCGACTGGGCCACGGGGGAATCGCGGACCAGGATGCGGAAGCCGTCGGTGAAGGTCTCGATGTAGTCGAGCAGCGCGAAAGCCGCCTGTTCGAGGAGTTCGCGGGGATGGCCGGCGGTCAGTGCGCCCGTCACCATGTCCAGGAGCTGCCGCATCTCGCGGTCCACGACCACCGCGTACAGGCCCTCCTTGCCGCCGAAGTGCTCGTAGACCACCGGCTTGGACACCCCGGCCTTCGCCGCGATCTCCTCCACCGACGTGCCCTCGTAGCCCCGCTCGGCAAAGAGCGTGCGACCGATGTCCAGCAGCTGCTCCCGGCGCTCCGCACCGGTCATCCGGACCCTGCGGGCCCGCCGCGTCCCCGCGGAGGAAGACTTGCTTTTGCTGCCGCTGGTACTGCTGTCGTCGATCGCCACCCGTCAATCATGCCTTCCCGGCTACCGCCGGGAGGCACCCCCGGCGGCCTTCTCCGCGCGTCGGGCATCGAGACGGGACGCATCCGGCCACCGGACGTCATACGCCCAGCCCGCCTTCTCGAACCAGCGGATCAAGCGGGCGCTGGAGTCCAGCTGCCCCTTCATCACCCCGTGCCGGGCACAGGTCGGGTCCGCGTGGTGCAGGTTGTGCCAGGACTCACCGCACGAGAGGACGGCCAGCCACCAGACGTTCCCCGAACGGTCCCGGGACTTGAAGGGGCGCTTGCCGACAGCGTGGCAGATGGAGTTGATCGACCACGTCACGTGATGCAGCAGCGCGACGCGGACCAGGGAACCCCAGAAGAACGCGCTCAGCGCACCCTGCCAGGACCAGGTCACCAGGCCGCCCACCAGCGGCGGGATCAGCAGCGACACCGTCGTCCACAGCACGAACTGGCGGGAGATCGTACGGATCGCACTGTCCTTGATCAGGTCCGGTGCGTACTTCTGCTGCGGCGTCTGCTCCTCGTCGAACATCCAGCCGATGTGCGCCCACCACAGCCCCTTCATCAGGGCGGGCACCGTCTCGCCGAAGCGCCACGGTGAGTGCGGGTCGCCCTCGGCGTCGGAGAACTTGTGGTGCTTGCGGTGGTCGGCCACCCAGCGCACCAGCGGCCCCTCCACGGCCAGCGAGCCCATGATCGCGAGCGCGATCCGCAGTGGTCGCTTCGCCTTGAACGCGCCATGCGTGAAGTAGCGGTGGAAGCCGATCGTGATGCCGTGGCAGCCGATGTAGTACATCGCCACCATCAGCCCCAGATCGAGCCAGCTCACCCCCCAGCCCCAGGCCAGTGGCACCGCGGCCACCAGGGCCACGAACGGGACGGTGATGAACAGCAGGAGCGTGATCTGTTCGAGCGACCTGCGCTGCTCGCCGCCCAGCGTCGCGGACGGCGTACCGGCGGACGGACCGGCGGCGGAATCGGCAGGAATCGGTGGATCTTCTACGGCTTCAGGACCAGCGGTCATGGTGTCCCTCGTCGGGGGCTCGGGGGCACGGCTACGGCTACGGGACCGTAACCTACGGTCTCGTAAGTATGGCAGTGCCGCCGCCACGGGCAAGGCCGTGACAGGCGCCACACCCCCTCACCTGTGACGCAGTGCCCACCCAGCGGACGGTGTGATCTGCAGATGCTGGGCAGACCTATCCTGGGGACGTCGGACAGCGCGGTCCGCAACCCGCCCGCATCAGACCTGCCCACCCCGTCGCCCGTTCCGACCCCTCCCACGGGTCGCGGTGCGACGTCCCTGATCGCTGCAAGGAGCCGCACCTGTGAGCAGTGCCGACAACACTCCGGCCGAGATCGTGTCCATCGAAGGCCCCGAAGCCGGCCCGAGCGACAACGTCGCCCTGCGTGCCGACATCCGCCGCCTCGGTGATCTCCTCGGCGAGACCCTCGTCCGACAAGAGGGGCAGGAACTGCTCGACCTGGTCGAGCGGGTACGCGCCCTGACCCGCTCCGACGGCGAAGCCGCGGCCCGGCTCCTGGGCGACACCGACCTGGCCACCGCCGCCAAGCTGGTGCGCGCCTTCTCCACCTACTTCCACCTCGCGAACGTCACCGAGCAGGTGCACCGCGGCCGGGAGCTGGGCGCCAGGCGCGCCGCCGAGGGCAGCATCCTCGCCCGCACCGCCGACATGCTCAAGGACGCCGACCCCGAGCACCTCCGCGAGACCGCCCGCAACCTCGGCGTACGCCCCGTCTTCACCGCGCACCCCACCGAGGCCGCCCGGCGCTCCGTCCTCACCAAGCTCCGCAAGGTCGCCGAGCTGCTCGACAGCCCCGACGGCGAGCGCCGCCGCGCCGACCTGCGCCTGGCCGAGAACATCGACCTCATCTGGCAGACGGACGAGCTGCGCGTCGCCCGCCCGGAGCCCACCGACGAGGCCCGCAACGCCATCTACTACCTCGACGAGCTGGGCCGCGGCGCCGTCGGCGACGTCCTCGAAGACCTCGCCGCCGAGCTGGAACGGGCCGGCACCGAACTGCCCGCCGGCACCCGCCCGCTCACCTTCGGCACCTGGATCGGCGGCGACCGCGACGGCAACCCCAACGTCACCCCCCAGGTCACCTGGGACGTCCTGCTCCTCCAGCACGAGCACGGCATCACCGACGCCCTGGAGCACGTCGACGAGCTGCGCGGCGCACTGTCCAACTCCATCCGCAACTGCGGCGCCACCGACGAGCTGCTGGCCTCCCTCCAGCGCGACCTCGACCTCCTCCCCGAGATCAGCCCCCGCTACAAGCGGCTGAACAGCGAGGAGCCCTACCGCCTCAAGGCGACCTGCGTCCGGCAGAAGCTCGTCAACACCCGCGAACGCCTCGCCGGCGACACCCCCCACGTCCCCGGCCGTGACTACCTCGGCACCGTGGAGCTCCTCGACGACCTCGCCCTGATCCAGACCTCGCTGCGCGAACACCGCGGCGGACTGGTCGCCGACGGCCGCCTGGAGCGCACCCTGCGCACCATCGCCGCCTTCGGCCTGCAGCTCGCCACCATGGACGTCCGCGAGCACGCCGACGCGCACCACCACGCCCTCGGCCAGCTCTTCGACCGCCTCGGCGAAGAATCCTGGCGCTACGTGGACATGCCGCGCGACTACCGCCGCAAGCTCCTCGCCAAGGAACTGCGCTCCCGCCGCCCGCTGGCCCCCACCCCGGCACCGCTCGACGAGGCCGGCGCCAAGACGCTCGGTGTCTTCCGCACCATCCTCAAGGCCAAGGACACCTTCGGGCCCGAGGTCGTCGAGTCCTACATCATCTCGATGTGCCAGGGCTCCGACGACGTCTTCGCCGCCACCGTCCTCGCCCGCGAAGCCGGCCTGATCGACCTGCACGCCGGCTGGGCCAAGATCGGCATCGTCCCGCTCCTGGAGACCACCGACGAGCTGAAGATCGCCGACCAGCTGCTCGACGAGATGCTCGCCGACCCCTCCTACCGGCGCCTGGTCGCCCTGCGCGGCGACGTCCAGGAGGTCATGCTCGGCTACTCCGACTCCTCCAAGTTCGGCGGCATCACCACCTCCCAGTGGGAGATCCACCGCGCCCAGCGCCTGCTGCGCGACGTCGCCCACCGGCACGGCGTACGGCTGCGCCTCTTCCACGGCCGCGGCGGTACCGTCGGCCGCGGCGGCGGCCCCTCCCACGACGCGATCCTCGCCCAGCCCTACGGGACCCTCGAAGGCGAGATCAAGGTCACCGAACAGGGCGAGGTCATCTCCGACAAGTACCTCGTCCCGTCGCTGGCGCGGGAGAACCTGGAACTGACGGTCGCCGCCACCCTCCAGGCCTCCGCCCTGCACACCGCCCCCCGGCAGTCCGACGAGGCCCTGGCCCGCTGGGACGCCGCCATGGAAACCGTCTCCGACGCCGCCCACGGCGCCTACCGCCGCCTCGTCGAAGACCCGGACCTGCCCGCGTACTTCTTCGCCTCCACCCCCGTCGACCAGCTCGCCGAGCTCCACCTCGGCTCGCGCCCCTCCCGCCGCCCCGACTCCGGCGCAGGACTCGACGGGCTGCGCGCCATCCCGTGGGTCTTCGGCTGGACCCAGTCCCGCCAGATCGTCCCCGGCTGGTTCGGCGTCGGCACCGGCCTCAAGGCCGCCCGCGAGGCCGGACTCGACAGCGTCCTGGACGAAATGCACGAGTACTGGCACTTCTTCCGCAACTTCCTGTCCAACGTCACCATGACGCTGGCCAAGACCGACCTGCGGATCGCCCAGCACTACGTCGACACCCTCGTCCCCGACAAGCTCAAGCACGTCTTCGACGTCATCAAGGCCGAGCACGAACTCACCGTCGCCGAGGTCCTGCGCGTCACCGGGGAGAAGGAACTCCTCGACTCCAACGACGTCCTCAAGCAGACCTTCCACATCCGCGACGCCTACCTGGACCCGATCTCCTACCTCCAGGTCTCGCTGCTGGACCGCCAGCGCAGCGCCGCCGAACGCGGCGAGGAGCCCGACCCGGTCCTCGCCCGAGCGCTGCTGCTCACCGTCAACGGCGTCGCCGCCGGACTGCGCAACACCGGCTGACCCACCCCGGCACCACACAACGGCGGCGGCCCGCCCTCCCACCAAGGAGGACGGGCCGCCGCCGTCGTCAGCTCTACAGCGCCGTGAACGCCGCGCCCAACAACACCGCCCCCAACAACCCCATCACCCACGCCGTACGCCGCAGCCGCATCCCCCCGGCCACCACCAGCGCCGCCAGCAACAACGATCCCGCGAACGGCACCCACGCATGCAGAATCCCGGCCGCCCCGGTCCGCACCACCTGCGTCGTCCCCGGCTTGACCGTCACCTCGACCCGCGCACCCTTGTCCGGCGCCGCCGCCTCCGCGATCGACACCTTCGCCAGCCGCCGGCCGGCACCCGCCGACGGAACGTACGGGCCCGTGCACCGCTCACCCGCACACGCCGACACCGTCATCATTCCGCGCTCCCGCCCCTTGGTGAGCATCGCGTACTGCGCCGTGTGCCACGACGTCCACACCCCCGCCACCAGCAGGAGCAACGCCAGCAGACCCATCAACCCGGTCCTGGCGACAAGGAGCGCCCCATAGGCGCTCTCACCGGCCCGCCGGATACGACTACGTCTGACCGGACGGGTACGCGTACTGCTTCTGGGCATGGCGGCGATCCTTGGCCATCCACCCACACCCGTCAACCTCGGACAACGGTTCGTCAGAGACTGACCCCCGCTGTCCCATTCACGAGTTGTACGTGGTCTGCGCCCGTTCCAGACCATCGACGATCAGCGTCTCCACCGCATCCGCCGCACGGTCCACGAAATAATCCAGCTCGCGCCGCTCCGCCGCCGAAAAATCCTTCAGCACAAAATCCGCCACCTGCATACGGCCCGGCGGACGCCCGATCCCGAACCGCACCCGGTGATACTCCGCCCCCAACGACTTCGTGATCGACTTCAAACCGTTGTGACCGTTGTCACCGCCGCCCAGCTTCAGCCGCAGCGCACCGTAATCAATATCCAGCTCATCGTGAATCGCCACGATGTTGCCCACCGGCACCTTGTAGAAATCCCGCAACGCCGTCGTCGGCCCACCCGACAGATTCATGAACGACAACGGCTTCGCCACCACCACACGGCGACTCGACGGACCCGGCGCACCACAACGCCCCTCCACCACCTGCGCCCGCGCCTTGTGCGCCTTGAAACGGCCCCCCATCCGCTCCGCCAGCAAATCCGCCACCATGAAACCCACATTGTGGCGATTACGCGCATACTCCGGGCCCGGATTACCCAGCCCCACCACCAGCCACGGATCAGCGTCCGCCATCTCAGCCACTCCCACATCCGCCGGCCACACCCGCCGGCCCCGACCGCAACTGCCCATGAAACAGCCCAACCGCCACCCCACGCCCAAAGGCGCGCGGCAGCGGCTGGACAAAGCGCTGAGAACCCGCCTCAGCAAAAACGACTCAGGCCTCGGCGCCCTCAGCGCCCTCACCCTCGGCGGCCTCCTCGGCCGGCGCCTCCGCCTGCGCCGCGACGATCTGCAGCACCACGGCGTCGTCCTCAACGGCCAGCGACACACCGGCCGGCAGCGCGATGTCCTTCGCCTGCACCGAGTGACCGGCGTCCAGACCCGCGATGGAGATGGTGACCGACTCCGGGATGTGGGTGGCCTCGGCCTCGACCGGCAGGGTGTTCAGCACGTACTCGAGCAGGTTGCCGCCCGGGGCCAGCTCGCCCTCGGTGTGGATCGGCAGCTCGACGTTGACCTTCTCGCCCTTCTTCACGGCCAGGAAGTCCGCGTGCACCAGGAAGCCACGGATCGCCTCACGCTGCACGGCCTTGGGGATGACCAGCTCGTTCTTGCCGTCGAACTCCAGACGCAGCAGCGCGTTCGGCGTCTTCAGGGCCATCATCAGCGCGTGGTTGTTGATCGCCACGTGCTGCGGCTCCGCACCGTGACCGTAAATCACCGCGGGAACCAGGTCGGCGCGGCGGGCACGACGGGCGGCACCCTTACCGAAATCGGTACGAACCTGGGCGGTGAGCTTGACCTCGGCCATGACTGCACTCCTCGTATCTCAGAAACATCCGGTGGGCGTCACCCGGCCCACGACAGACCTGCTACGAAGAGCGCGTCGATAACGGACAACCACCCAAAAGGCGGCCTCCCTCGCCGAGCAACTCGATGAGTCTACCCGGCCGGGAGGCCGCCCCAAAGTCGATCAGACCCGGACTACCTCACAGGCCCGCCCGACGCCCTGCACTCACTGCTCCTCGAAGAGGCTCGTCACCGAACCGTCCTCGAACACCTCACGGAGCGCACGGGCAATCGTCGGCGCCATCGACAGCACCGTGATCTTGTCCAGCTCCAGCTCCGAAGGCGTCGGCAGCGTATTCGTGAACACGAACTCGCTCACCTTCGAATTCTTCAGCCGGTCCGCCGCCGGACCCGACAGCACACCGTGCGTCGCCGTCACGATCACATCCGAGGCACCATTCGCGAACAGCGCATCCGCCGCCGCACAAATCGTGCCACCCGTGTCGATCATGTCGTCGACCAGGACACACACCCGGTCCTTCACATCACCGACGACCTCGTGCACCGTGACCTGGTTCGCCACGTCCTTGTCACGCCGCTTGTGCACAATCGCCAGCGGCGCACCCAGACGGTCACACCAACGGTCCGCCACCCGCACCCGGCCCGCGTCCGGCGAAACCACCGTCAGCTTCTCCCGGTCCACCTTCGCGCCCACATAGTCCGCAAGAACCGGCAGCGCAAAAAGATGATCCACCGGGCCGTCGAAGAAGCCCATGATCTGGTCGGTGTGCAGATCAACCGTCACCACACGGTCCGCACCCGCCGTCTTCATCAAATCCGCGATCAGCCGCGCCGAAATCGGCTCACGGCCACGGTGCTTCTTGTCCTGACGCGCATAGCCGTAGAACGGCACGACCACCGTGATGCTCCGAGCGGAAGCCCGCTTCAGCGCATCAATCATGATCAGCTGTTCCATGATCCACTTATTGATCGGAGCCGTGTGGCTCTGAATCAAAAAGCAATCCGCGCCACGCGCCGACTCCTGATAGCGGACATAGATCTCGCCATTGGCGAAGTCGAATGCCTTCGTCGGGACCAGGCCCACACCCAGCTGGTGCGCGACCTCCTCGGCAAGCTCGGGGTGGGCGCGGCCGGAGAAGAGCATCAGCTTCTTCTCGCCGGTCGTCTTGATCCCGGTCACAGCAAATCTCCTCGAATCACAGTTTGCGTGCGTTCATCACGGTACGCCCCGCACGGCGCACCCCTTGCACGATCACCGCTCGCCCTCGGACTCCTGGCGAGCAGCCGAAGCCGCCTGCGCGGCGGCGCTTCCAGGCCGCTTACGCGCGACCCAACCCTCGATATTCCGCTGCTGGCCACGCGCGACCGCCAGCGAACCCGGGGGCACATCCTTGGTGATAACAGAGCCGGCCGCCGTATAAGCACCGTCCCCGACCGTGACAGGAGCCACAAACATGTTGTCCGACCCCGTCTTGCAATGCGACCCGACCGTGGTGTGGTGCTTCGCCTCACCGTCGTAGTTCACAAAGACACTCGCCGCGCCGATATTGGTGAACTCACCAATCGTTGCATCCCCCACATACGAAAGATGCGGCACCTTCGTGCCCTCACCGATCGACGCGTTCTTCATCTCCACATACGTACCGGCCTTCGACTTCGGGCCAAGATCGGTACCCGGACGCAGATACGCGTACGGACCGACATTCGCCCCCTCGCCAATACGCGCGCCCTCGGCCACCGTGAACGACGCCACCGCGCCCGCACCCACCGACGTGTCCGACAACCGCGAATGCGGACCCACCTCGGCACCCGTCGCGATATGCGTCGCACCCAGAAGCTCCGTACCCGGGTGAACCGTCGCATCCGGCTCGAACGTCACCGACACATCCACCCACGTCGACGCCGGATCCACCACCGTCACACCGGCCAGCATCGCCCGCTCCAGCAACCGGTCGTTCAGCAGCCGCCGCGCCTGCGCCAGCTGCACCCGGTTGTTGATCCCCAGAATCTCCCGGTGATCACCGGCCACCGCCGCACCGACCCGGTGCCCGGCCTCCCGCACGATCCCCAGCACATCGGTCAGGTACTCCTCGCCCTGACTGTTGTCCGTCCGCACCTTGCCGAGCGCATCGACCAGCAGCCGCCCGTCAAAAGCGAACACCCCGGAATTGATCTCCCGGATCGCCCGCTGCGCCACACTCGCGTCCTTGTGCTCGACGATCGCGGTCACCGCGCCCGAGCTCTCGTCCCGCACGATGCGCCCATAACCCGTCGCGTCCGGGACCTCGGCCGACAGCACCGTGACGGCATTGCCGTCCGCGGCGTGCGTGTCACCCAGCAGCCGGAGCGTCTCGCCGGTCAGCAGCGGAGTGTCACCACAGACGACGATCACCGTGCCGTCGACGGCAACACCGCTCTGGCTCAGCTCCTCCAGAGCCGTACGGACCGCATGACCGGTGCCGTTCTGCTCGTGCTGCACCGCGGTGCGCACGGCGGGATCGACCGCGGAGAGATGCGCCTGCACCTGCTCGCGGGCGTGGCCGACGACCACGACGAGATGCTCGGGGTCCAGCTCACGGGAGGCGGCGACGACATGTCCGACGAGGGAGCGGCCGCAGAGGGTGTGCAGGACCTTTGGGGTGGCCGACTTCATGCGGGTGCCCTCACCCGCTGCGAGAACGACGACGGCTGCCGGGCGGTTGGCGCTCACGGGGATGCCCTTCGGCTTCTTGGCTACTTCGGGTGGTGGTCATCCGAAGGATACCGGTGCGTATTGCAGCCGAAACGCGGGCGGGTCCTGACGTGGTGGTCAGGACCCGGAAAATCGCCTGTTGTGGGTGTGCTCCCCTGCCAGGACTCGAACCCGGACATAAGGCACCAAAAGCCTCAGTGCTGCCAATTACACCACAGGGGATAGTAAAGCGGCCCAAACCGGACATCTCGTCAGTCTGGCCGCTTGGCACCCAACACTATGCCGTACCACCAGCCTTCGATGCGACGGTATAGCTCTGCACTTTGTAGCACCCGGACCACCAGGCAGCCGCGGTAGCCCTCCCCGACGTTTTTGCGCGTGGTCTTGGGGTTGTGCTTCTTGATCGTGGTCTTCTGGAGCGCGGCGACGTCCACGCCGACAAGTTCGGCCCAGTAGCGCTCGGCTGCCTCCACGTCGGCAGTCATGTGGATCATGACCCGGTAGGCAATCCGATCCGGCTCTACGCCGAGCAGGCGCAGCCAGGCCAGGAAGACCTCGATGACGCCGGGGTCGCTGTTGACGAACTGGACGTGTTCCCGCCGTCTGTACGGCTTGTCCTTGGAGCCCTCGGCCCAGTAGAGAGCGGCTCCGGCGAAGAGGAGCTCCCGGTCTGATAGGTCACCGACCTCCTGGATTGCTGCGCTCTTCGTTTCCCGGCGCTCCCTGTCCCGTACCGCCAGCTCGTGCTCCCACCGCTTTTCGCGGGCGATCCGGGCCTGTTCGGCCGGGGTGTGGCGCGGCTTCGGCTTGGGCAGATCCCGCACCCAAAGTGAGATCGAGCTCTTGGAGCAGCCCAGTTCGACCTGGATCCGGTCGTAGGTGAGGCCCTGTTTGCGCAGCTCGCGGGCCCGTGCGCGGAGGTCGTCCTTGGCGTTGGGGCGGCGGGTCCAGTCGGGGGCGGGGACCCCTTCGAGGAGGCGGTTGAGGATGTCGTTGTTGTGGAGGTGGAGGCGGTCGCGGATCTGGCGGCGGCTGAGGCCGGCCCGGCGCAGGGCGACGGCCTGGGGGCGTAAGGACTCGTAGTCGGGGCGTTCCCGATGGGGGTTCGGCATGGGAACAGGGTGACGCGTGCAGGTGTGCGACGGGGTCGAAAATGTGGGCGATTCAATAGTTCGGGTGAAAACCGGTGGTAAGGGCTGGTAATGGGCCTGGGTCGGGGCCGGTAATGGGTCGGGGGATCGGGGGCGGGCGCCCGTAGGCTGGTCGGTATGACCGCGACGGGGGCAAGTGAAGGTGTGGGCGCGCGGGGTGCGCCGGTGAGTGGGCCGTGGTGGTGGGCCCGGCGCCGGAGTGCCGTGCTGGATGTGTTTCTGGCGGCGGCTTCCACGGTGGAGTGTGCGTTGGAAGGGGCGCGATTCGCCGAGGGGGCGCAGCTGCCCGAGCTGCTCGGGATACTGCTCGGCCTGCTGGCGGGGCCGGTGCTGTTGTTGCGCCGGCGCTGGCCGGTGGTGGTGGTGCTGGTCTCGATAGCGGTGATCCCGGCGGAGATGGGCGGGCTGCTGAGCACGGTGGGGCTGTACACGCTCGCCGCGTCGGAGGTGCCGCGCCGGATCACGGCGTTGCTGGCGGGGATGACGGTGACGGGGACGTTGGTGACGACGTTCCTCAGCCTGCGGCAGGACGTGGCGGCGCAGGAGGACTTCCAGCCGCCGATGTGGCTGATCCCGGCGATGTCGCTCGCACTGGGGCTGGTGCTGACGGCGCCGCCGGTGCTGTGGGGTCTGTATGTGGGGGCCCGTCGGCGGCTCGTCGAGAGTTTGCGGGAGCGGGCGGACGGTCTGGAGCGCGAGCTGTCGTTGCTGGCGGACCGGGCCGAGGAGCGGGCGGAGTGGGCCCGTAATGAGGAGCGGACGAGGATCGCGCGGGAGATGCACGATGTGGTCGCGCACCGGGTGAGTCTGATGGTGGTGCATGCGGCGGCGCTGCAGGCGGTGGCGTTGAAGGACCCGGAGAAGGCGTCGAAGAACGCGGGTCTGGTCGGCGACATGGGGCGGCAGGCGCTGACGGAGCTGCGGGAGATGCTGGGGGTGTTGCGTACGGCCGACGGGGCGGCGGTATGGGGTGCCGCGGTGTCGGATGCGCCGGAGCGGCTGGCGGCGGTGGCTTCCCGGGCGGGGGCGACGGTGCAGGCGCGGTCCCCGGAGCCGTCCGTGGCCGGAGCTGCGGCGGAGCCCTCGGAGGACGGCGGCCCGACGGGCGGGGCGTCGGCGTCGGCCGCCGGGGATACGGATGCCGAGGGGCCGCATCTGGCGGAGCTGGCGGCCCTGGTGGGTCAGTCCCGGGCGGCCGGGATGGTCGTCGAGCTGACGGTGGACGGGGTGGCCGAGGGGGAGCCGGCTGCTTCTGATGGGCGGCACTATGCGCCGCGGGTGGAGCGGACCGTCTATCGCGTGGTGCAGGAGGCGCTCACGAATGTGCACAAGCATGCGCCGGGGGCACGGGCCCGGGTGCGGCTGGCGCACCGGGATGGTGAGCTGGCGGTCCAGGTGGAGAACGGTCCCTGCGAGGGCGGCGCCGCCGACGCGGGCCTGCCGAGCGGCGGCAACGGCCTGGTGGGCATGCGGGAGCGCGTAACGGCCCTGGGCGGCGTCTTCGTATCGGGCCCGACGGATTCTGGCGGCTTCCGTGTATCGGCGGTGTTGCCGGATTCCCACGTTGTCGGGTGATCCGCCGTGCGTGTCCCGCCTGTCGGCGGGGGTGGCGATTGGGGTGGGGCCCCGGTTTGTGGTGGTGCCGGGTTCGGGGCCTCCGGGGTGGGTGTTCGGACTGCTTCGCTTTACGTCCGAACACCCACCCCTCCGGCCCCGCCCCCTCCCGTACTCGATGGGACCCCACCCCGGTGGGGGTGAAGGAAAACAAAAGACCAGTAGCTCGGCCGCGCCACGATGCGGCCGAGCTACTGGTCTTTGGAAACCCTCATCCCCACCGGACGGGGGCCGCCATCCGGACGGGAGGGGGCGGGCCGGAGGGGCCTGTGTTGTGGACGTAAAGCGAAGCAGTCCACAACACAGGTGCCGGAGGCCCGCACCCGGCACCCACCACCGACAACAAGCGGCCCCCGCCCAAACACACCCCCCGCGCACCCGCCGAAGGCGGGAAAAAAACCACGGAAGAACCACGGCGGCTCAGTCGCCAACGTGGGCCGCCATCCCCAGCCGCACGGGCCGCGTCCCCAACACCAGCACCCCCAACGCACTGTCGATGTCCGGCCCCAGATACCAGTCACCGGTGTGATCGAGGCTGTAGACGCGGCCCTCGGTGTCGATGGCGAGGGTCGCCTGGCTGTAGGTGTCGCCGTCGCGGGTGGTGAGTTCTTCGCGTCCGAGGGGGGCCACGTCGGTTTCCAGGGCGCGGCCGAGGTCGCCGAGGGTGCGGGCGAGGTGGAGGCCGTGCAGGGGGTCGATGGCGAAGGGGGCGGGGGCGATGTGGCGGCCGGGGCCGGGGCCGGTGATGTGCAGTCCGCCGAATTCGGCCCAGGCTTCGACGGCGGCGGGGAAGACGGTGTGGCGGTGGCCGGCGGGGGAGGTGTGGGCGCGGAGGGTGTCGGCCCAGTGTTCCGCCTGTTCTATGTTCCAGCGGCCGGGCTGCCAGCCGGCTTCGTGGAGGGCGACGTCGACGGCGGCGGGGAAGCGGGTCGAGTCGGTCCGGTCGTGGGCCGGGGTGCGGGGGCCGGGGGTGGTGGGCGGCATGGTGGCGGTCAGCTTCCTGTGGGCGCGGTGCCGCTGATGGGCATGACGCCGAAGTGGGCGAGGAGGGCGTCGCAGGAGCGGCAGGGCGGGGCGTAGCTGCCGTGCCGGGGGTCGCCGTCCTCGCGGATGTGGCGTGCGGTGATCTTGGAGTGTTTGAGGGAGCGGCGGGCTTCGCCGTTGGTGAGGGGTTTGCGGGAGGCGCGTTTGCCGCGGTTGCCCTCGACGGCGGTGAGGTGCCGGGAGAGGAGGACCGCTTCGGGGCAGCGTCCGGTGAAGCGCTCGCGTTGTGCGGTGGCGAGGGTGTCGAGGAAGTCCTGGACGAGGGGGTGCAGGGCGGGGGGCTGTTCGGCCTTGCTGGCGGTGCAGGTGAGCGTTTGTCCGCGTACGGACAGGGCGGCGCCGATGGTGGGGAGGATGCCGTCGCGGCGGTGGTGGAGGGCGGGGGCGCGATCGGCGTCCGCGGGGCCGCTCCAGCCGATGCGGGGGTCGCCTGCGGCTGCGTTGTGGTGGCGTGCAGTGGTGCTCATGGTGGTGCTTTCCCTCCCCGAATCCCCGTGTAGCTGGGGGTCCCCCCGCCGTAGGTGGGGGAGGTCAGCCTGCCAAATGTGCTGGGTGTTGCGGTAGTCGGGCGGGCTGTCGATGATCTCACGGCGGGCTGACGGGGCGTCGGTCGCGGGGCAACGGGGCTGGTGGGCGGGGTGGTGCGCGGGGGGCTCGGGGGTGGTGGGGCGGTGGGTGACGTCGGTGTGTCGCGGGGCTGACGAGCGGGGGCGGGGGAGGGGGGACGGCGAGGCGGTACGGCTTAGGCTGTGCTCCAAAGCCAGCTTCAGCCAGGGGGCAAGCGCGATGACGACAGGTCGGCAAGGGCTGGGGGCACTCCCCGGCCCCCGGGCGGCGGGACATGCCGCGCCACCGAATTCGGCCTATGCCGGGCAGGTCGTGCATTTTCCGGATCCGGTCCGTGCGGCACGGTACCCCGCCGGTGTGCGGATGGACGAACGGGGTTTCCCGGAGTTCTCGCCGTATGCGCGCGCGGCGGCGGAGATCGCCGAGCCGCCGGAGGGTTTCGGCGTCGACGAACTGCGGCTGACGGACTATGTGTCGGCGAACGCGGCCCTGCATGCGCAGGGGCACGAGCTGTGGATAGATGTGCCGGCCGTGGCGACTCCGCACGGCTGGACCTGGCATCACGTGGCCGGTACCCGGCGCATGGAGCTGGTTCCGGTGGAGGTGAAGGCGCTGTTGCGGCATCACGGCGGGCTGGCGACGGCCGCCGTGGCGCACGACAAGCGCGGTACCCGGCCGTTGCAGGAGACGCGGCCGGCGCACTTCGGACTGCCGCACCGTGATCTTTCGGTGGGTGAGGAGCAGTTGGCGCAGGCCGAGGAGGCGCTGGGTTATCGGCTGCCCGGCGCGTACCGGTCGTTCCTGAAGGCGGCGGGCGGCTGTGCGCCGGTGGGGGCGGCGCTGGACGCGGAGCTGGGGCTGCTGGTCGACCAGCCGTTCTTCACGGTGCGCGATGACGCGGCGGTCAACGATCTGCTCTATGTGAACAAGTGTCTGCGGGACCACTTCACCAAGGACTATCTGGGCGTGGCGTTCGTGCAGGGCGGGGTGGTCGCGGTGAAGGTGCGCGGTGAGGCGCTCGGTTCGGTGTGGTTCTGCCCGTACGACGATGCGCGGGACCAGGACGGGTGGACGGTGCAGGAGCGGGTCGAGCGGCTGTTGTTGCCGTGCGGCGCGGATTTCGATGACTTCCTGCAGCGGCTGGCGGGCAATCCGCCGGAGCTGGAGACGGTGGCGGATCTGATGGTCGACGGTGGTTTCGCGTACGCGGTCGCGGTGGGGGGTTGAGCGCGGTGGTGACGTTCGCGCAGGCGCAGGAGCGCGCGGAGCGGTGGGTGAACGGCGAGGTGCCGGCGGCGCTCCATCGTGAGGTGCGGGTGCGGGAGTTCGATCTGGGCTTCGTGGCCTGGGCGGAGGACCGGGAGGGGGGTCCGGCGACGGATGGCGGCCGGGCCCGGCTGGTGATCGCGCGGGACAGCGGAGAGACGACGCTGTGGCCGGGGCTGCCGGTGGGTGAGGTGATCCGGCGCTACGAGGAGGAGTACGGCGCTGCCGCGGACGGCGGGTACGGCGTGGCCGAGGCGCCGCCGCAGCGGATCGACCTGGAGGCCACCTCGTTCCTGCTGACGCCGCCGGAGTGGCTGCAGGAGGCGGCGGACGCGAGGGGGGTTGCGGAGCAGCGGGGCGCGGAGGAGGCGCCGGCGGCTGCCGCGCCGTCCGTTCCCGCGCCTGCTCCCGACCCTGCGCCCGCGTCGTCGGCGTCGGATGCCTGGGCCGAGGTGAGCGTCAACGGTACGGACGGCGGGCCCGCGCAGAGCGGTGCGCAGGCCGCGGAGACGGGTGCGGGCGCGGGTCCCTCCGGTGTGCCGACGCCGTGGGCCGAGGCGGACACGACCGCCGGAGGCGGCGAGGACCGTTCGGTGGGGCTGCCCGCGACGGTGTTCGCGCCTCCGCTGGCCGGTTTCGACGAGGAGGAGGACGCTCCGTCGGCGCCGCGGGCCCGGCCGGAAGCCAAGACCGAACTGCTGCAGGGCGGCAGCCAGTTGCCGCGTACGCAGGTCGCGCCCGCGCTGGATGCCCCGGACGGGGCCCGGCCCGGCGGCGGTGCGCTGCCGCCGCCGATGCCGTCCGCGCCGCCGGCCGCCGGGGGGCTGCCGGATCTGCCGCCGCCGTCGGGTCCGCCGGTCACCGATGTGCCGCCCCCGCCGGGTGCCGGTACGCCCGGAGCCGGTTCGCCCGCCGCGGCCGGGCCTGGGGTACCGCCTCCGGGGGCGCCGCCCGCGGGCGGCGGGGTGCATGCCGCGGCGACGATGCTGGCCGACGGCTCGTCACTGCCCGGTAACGCCGCCGCGGGCCCGCCCCCGCCGCCCGGTCCGCCCGGTCCGCCCGGTCCGCCCGGTCCGCCCGGTGCGGGCCGGGACGGTGCGCAGCAGGACCCGGCGCAGGCCGCGGAGGCCGGTACGGGCGAGGACGGGGTGCGCCCGCCCGGCGGGCCCGCGGCGTCCGGCCCCGGTGCGCCCGGTGCGCCGGCCGGTGGCTATGTGCCGACGCAGCTGGTCTCGCAGCTGGACGCGGCCGAGGTGGATCTGAGCGCGGTGGACGGGCCGGGCGGCGCGGAGGCGTCGGCCGGTTCCGGCGGGTCCGGGGCTTCCGGTTCCGGCGGGGCGGGTGCCCCGGCGTCCGGCGGTCCCGGCTCCGGCGGGGTGCATGCCGCCGCGACGATGCTCGCCGACGGTGCGTCCGTGCAGGCAGCCGGCCTCGGGGGTGCGGGCGGGCCGGGCGGCGCCGCCGGTGGCCCCGGGGTCCCGCCGCCGCCCGCGCCGCCCGGTGTGCCGGGCGCGCCCAAGCCTCCCGGTCCGCCCGGTAAGCCCGGGGTTCCCGCGGACGGCCGGAGCTCCGGCGGCCAGGGCGGTCCGCCCCCGCCGCCCGCCCCGCCCGCCCCGCCCGCCGCGGGCGGTACCGGTGGCGGCGGGGTGCATGCCGCCGCCACGATGCTGGCGGGCGGCGCGGCGCTGCCCGGCGGTGCCGGTGGACCCGGCGCGGCCGGTGGTCCGGGTGCTCCCGGTGTGCCGCCGTCGGCCGGTCCCACGCCCCCGCCCGCGGCGCCGCCCGGACCTGTGCAGGGGCCGCCCGGTGCGCCGGGCCCCGGCGGCAGCGGTGCGTACGGCTATCCGCAGGCGCCCAGTGGCCAGCCGACGGTCGGGCCGGGCTATATGGCCGTGCTGAGTTATCGCGCGCCGGACGGGTCCGAGCAGAAGATCGTGCGCCGTTCGGCGCCCGGTACGCCGCATCCGGAGTGGCAGCTGCTGCATGAGCTGCGCCAGATGAACGTGCCGCCGCAGCAGGTGCTGGAGCTGCACACCGAGCTGGAGTGCTGTGATCTGCCGGGTGGCTACTGCGCCCGGATGATCCGGGACAACTGGCCGCAGGTGCGGATCAGCCACACCGCCGCGTACGGCAGGGACCATGCCTCGCGCCAGCAGGGCGTACGGCATCTCGTCGAGCATCAGGGCGAGTTGCACCAGGTCGCGGACGGTCCGGCGCGGCCGGCGCCGGTGCGGGTGCCGTTGCCGCATCCGTCGCAGGTGCAGCCGGTGCCGCCGGTGCCCCCGCAGGTGATCGGGCAGGAGCTGGAGCAGGCGTTCGGCCCGCAGGCCCTGTTCCGTTTCGACCAGCGGGCGGTCTCCCGGCAGGGGGTGCCCGATGTGGTGGCGCAGATGCTGGTGTGGGCCGGGCTGCCGGTCGACTTCGGGCCGTTCTTCTGGGCGCAGGCGCAGCCGCACCGGCCGGTGCCGACGCTGGCGGAGCTGGCGGCGGAGCGGATGGTGCAGCCGGCCGCGGATGCCGGTTCGTATCTGGTGATGGGCAATGACTTCGGCCGTCAGCTGTGTGTGCAGTACGGGACCGCGCACATCGTGGCGGTGCCGATGGAGGCCGGTCCGGGTGGTCAGCCGGCGACGCCGCAGTTCGTGAACTCGGGGCTGCCGGAGTTCACGCGCTGTCTGGCGATGCTGGGGCGGATGTGGCGGCTGCGGTACGGGCTGACGCCCGAGCAGGCGGGCCGGTGGACCGTCGACTTCCAGGCACAGCTGGTCGCGCTGGATCCGCCCGCGCTGGGGTCGCCGGAGACCTGGTGGTCGGTGCTGCTGGAACAGATGTGGGACGGGCTGCTGTAGGGCCTGTCCGATGGGCCGGCGTGGGCCCGTGGCGCCTGGCACCGCACCTCGCTAGCGGCGCGTCAACGGGCCGGCGGCAGGCACCGCTGCCGGGCATGGTCAGGGCGCTCGACCTGCGGGTTGGGTCGGGCGCCCTGACCATGCGTATATGGGCCGTCCGATATCCCCGCTGTCACAGGCGTCGTCGACGACGCTGTACCGGGCGGCGCGCCCGCGGTGGTGGCACCGTGGGCGGAGGACGGGCCGGCCGCCGCGCCGGCGCCCGTGGGCGTGGTTCACCTGGACCCTGGTGACGCTGCTGGTGCTGGTCGCCCTGGTGTGTGCGGGCGGGGCCTGGCTGTATGTGTCGACGGGTCGGCAGTTGCAGCATGTCGACGCGCTGGGCGAGTACGCCGGGCGGCCGGCCGCGGGCGAGGGCACCAACTGGCTGCTGGTCGGCACGGACAGCCGTACCGCGCTGACCCCGCAGCAGCGCGAGCAGCTGCATGTCGGCAACAACGAGGTGCAGAACACCGACACGATCATGGTGCTGCACTCCGGTGAGCACGGCCCCACACTGGTCAGCCTGCCGCGCGACAGCTACGTCCCGATACCCGGCCATGGCAGCCGGAAGATCAACGAGGCGTATGCGGACGGCGGTCCGAAGCTGCTCACCCGAACGGTGGAGCAGGCGACCGGGCTGCGGATCGACCGCTATGCCGAGGTGAACTTCCTGGGGTTCGTGCAGGTCGTGGACGCGCTGGACGGGGTGCGGCTGTGTCTGGACGCCCCGTTGAAGGACGAGAAGTCGGGCGCGGACTTCCCGGCCGGCTGCCAACAGATGAACGGCGCCGAGGCGCTGGCGTTCGTACGGGCCCGGTATGCCGACCCGGAGGGTGACCTCGGACGGGTGAAGCGCCAGCGGCAGTTGCTCGGTGCGGTGGCGGGCGAAATGGCCGCCCCGTCGGTGCTTCTCGATCCGGACCGGCTGACGCGGGTGAGGGACGCCTCGCTGGCGGCGCTGCTCGTGGACGAGGGCGCGGATGTGGCGCGGCTGCTGGATATGGGCTGGTCGATGAAGCAGATCGCCGGGGGCGGCGGTACGGCGACGACGGTTCCGGTGCACCGGCCCGGGGTGATGGTCAGCGGCGTCGGGTCGGTGCTGCCGTGGGACGAGAACGGGGCGAGGGAGTTGTTCGAGGCGCTGCGCCACGATGACCGGATTCCGACTTCTGGCACCAAATGACGCATCCTGGTGGGGTGGATGGGGTGAAGTGCCGCGAGGGTGCGATCTCGCACCGATCCCCAGGGAAATGCGCGTAACGGCACAGTGCTGCACACAACGATGCGAAATGGCGCGGAAGGCTGCGGGTCGCACCACTGCCGCGCGCGGCGGAGAGGGGCTTGAGGGATGAGTGCATCGGTTTCGCCTCACGGGTTCGAGACCGTACGAGGGCGTGGCTACCGGCCGGAGGATGTCGACCGCCGGGTCGAGGGGCTCTCGGTCGACCGTGACTCCTGCTGGGAGCGCGCCGCGCGGCTCACGGTCCTGTCGAACGAGATGGAGGCCGAACTCACGGAACTGCGGGCCCATGTGGCGCAGTTGCCGCCGCAGACGTATGCCTCGCTCGGCCGTGAGGCCCGGCTGATCCTGACGACCGCGGAATCGGAGGCGGCGCGGCTGCGAACCGAGGCGCAGCAGGCGGACGAGCAGATCCGGGACGAGGCCGCGGTCCATGCGGACGAGGTCCGGGAGGCGGCCGACAAGGCGGCGTACGCCCGGCGCGGCGAGGCGGAGACGCGGGCCCGGCGCACGGGTGAGGCGGCGCGGGGTGAGGCCGCGGAGCTGGTGGCGGTGGCGACCGAGGAGGCCGGGAAGCTGCGGGAGGAGGCGGCCGAAGAGCTGGCGGAGGTGCAGCGGCGCACCGCGCAGCTGCTGCGCGACCAGGAGAAGCGGCAGGCCGAGGAGTGGGACACGGCCGGTCGGCAATTCGCGCAGATGGAGGCGGAGATGGACCGGCTCGTCGCGGAGCTGGACGCCCGCGGGAAGGCCGCCCGCGCCGACGGCGAGCTGCTGTATGCGGAGGCGGAGGAGGCCGCCCGGCACCGTCAGGAGGACGCCGAGGACCGTGGCGCCGGGCTGCTGGCCCAGGCGCAGGCCGAGGTGGAGCGCATCGAGCGCACCACGGAGCGGATCCTGCGGGAGCACGACGCGGAGCGCGAAGAGGTCCGCACCCATATGACCCATGTACGCAACAGCCTGGCGGCGCTCACCGGGAAGGCACCGGCACCGGACGAGGACGACGCGACGGAGCCGCGGGGCGCCGGGCGGGACGCCGGCACCGTCCCGGACGCCGGCCCCGATGCGGAAGACACCCTGGAGACGCAGCTGCCGCGCGCGGGCGGCGGCGCGGGCGCCTGACCACACGGCCGCCCCGCCGCCCCGGGGCCGGTCGCCCGGTCAGGTCCTGCCCGGCTCCCCCTCGTTCGGGCCCGTACCCACGGAGTCCGTGTGCAGCGGGAAGCGCCGCGGTGCCAGCAGCAGTGCGAGCAGTGCGAGCCCGGCGGCCGCGGCGGCGCCGAGGTAGACATGGTCGACCGTGGTGTCGACGGCGCGGCGGAGGTAGTCGGTGGCCTGCGCGGTGAGGTCGCCGGGGTGTTCCAAAGCGCGCGAGACCGCGTCGAGGTCGTCGGGCAGGCCGGGGCGGATGCCCGAAGGGGCGTGGGCGAGGCGGTCGTTGAGGGTGGCGTTGGCGAGGGCGCCGAAGAGCGCGGCGCCGAGGGACTGGCCGACCTGGCGGCAGAAGAGTATGGAGGCGGTGGCGGTGCCGCGCTCCGTGTAGCCGACGGAGGACTGGACGCCGATGATCAGCGGGAGCTGGAAGAGGCCGAGGGTCGCGCCGAGCGCCAGCATGATCAGCGCGGGCTGCCAGGCCGCGCCGGGGTAGGGCAGCAGCGGGAAGGCGAGCAGGACCAGTCCGGCCGCGCCGATGCCGAGCATCGCGCAGGTGCGGATGCCCAGCCGGTTGTAGACGTGGCTGCTGAGGGCGGCCGAGACCGGCCAGCTCAGGGTCATCACGGACAGCACGAAACCGGCGGCGGTCGGGCTCAGGCCCAGCACCGACTGCGCGTAGGTGGGCAGGAACACCGTCGGGGCGACCATCAGCAGGCCCAGGGCGCCCAGGGCGAGGTTGACGGCGGAGATGGTGCGGCGGCGCCAGACCCAGCCGGGGATGATCGGCTCCGCGGCCCGGCGCTCGATGAGGACGGTGAGCGCCGCGCACCCCGCGCTGCCGGCGAACAGCAGCAGCGACGGGGTGGAGAGCCAGGCCCAGGCCACCCCGCCCTGCACCAGGGCGGTCAGCAGCAGCCCGCCGCAGGCGAAGATCGCCAGTGCGCCGGGCCAGTCCACCCGGGGGCGGGCGCCGGGGGCCGGCCGGCTCCGCTCCTCCTCGGAGAAGTGCCGCACGATCAGCCAGAGGGCGACCGCGCCCACCGGCACATTGACCAGGAAGATCCATCGCCAGTCGGCATAGGCCGCGAGCAGTCCGCCCAGCGCGGGCCCGGCGACCGCCGAGGTGGCCCAGACGCTGGAGAGCCTGGCCTGGATCTTGGGGCGTTCCTTCATCGGGTAGAGGTCGGCGGCGATGGTCTGGACGGTGCCCTGGAGGGCGCCGCCGCCCAGGCCCTGCACCACGCGGAAGGCGATCAGCGAGGCCATGTTCCAGGCCCCGGCGCAGGCCAGCGATCCGACGAGGAAGAGCACGATGCCGGTGATCAGGATCGGCTTGCGGCCGAAGGTGTCGGAGAGCTTGCCGTAGACCGGCAGGGTGACGGTGACGGCCAGCAGATAGCCGGAGAACAGCCAGGAGAAGACCGCGAAGCCGCCGAGATCGCCGACGATCTGGGGGATGGCGGTGGCCAGGATCGTCGAGTCGAGCGCGGCCAGCGCCATCCCGAGCATCAGGGCGGCGACGACGGGACGGCGTGGCGGGCCCGCGGGCGGCGGGCCCGGCGCCCGCAGAGTGCCGCTGTCTCCGGTACGCCGCGTGCTTCCGCTCACCGTTCCCCCTCCGGATGTCCTTGTAGGGTGCACCCTTCCATGGGGGCCGCGGGGTGCGGAACCACGGCTCCCGCGGTGTCCCGATGCGCCGTACGGGGGCGCGGGCGTTCCGGGCTCCGGGCCCGGCCTGTCAGTGGGCGGGCGTACGCTTGGCAACCCCGGCCCGTGAGACGTGTCGGGCTGCTGCGTTGTTCGCCTCGCTGGGACGGAACCTTCTCATGAGCCTGACTGGTCTGCTCGACGTCGTCGTAAGGGACCCGGCGCTCGCCGAAGCGGTGCAGGCCGCGGCCGACGGCCACCGCCCGCAGGTGGATCTGGTGGGGCCGCCGGCCGCCCGCCCCTTCGCGATCGCCGCGCTCGCCCGGCAGGCCGGCCGCCCGGTGCTCGCGGTGACCGCCACCGGCCGGGAGGCCGAGGATCTCGCCGCCGCGCTGCGCAGCCTGATGCCGGCCGGCGAGGACAACTCCGTCGTGGAGTTCCCCTCCTGGGAGACGCTGCCGCACGAGCGGCTCTCGCCGCGCTCGGACACCGTCGGCCGCCGGCTCGCGGTGCTGCGCCGGCTCGCCCACCCGCGCCAGGACGACCCCACCGCCGGCCCCGTCTCCGTCGTCGTCGCCCCCATCCGTTCGGTGCTCCAGCCGCAGGTCAAGGGCCTGGGCGACCTGGAGCCGGTCAGTCTGCGCACGGGCGAGACCGCCGACCTCGAAGAGATCGTCGACGGTCTGGCGGCGGCCGCGTACGCGCGGGTGGAGCTGGTCGAGAAGCGCGGCGAGTTCGCGGTCCGCGGCGGGATCCTGGACGTCTTCCCGCCGACCGAGGAGCACCCCCTCCGCGTCGAGTTCTGGGGCGACGACGTCGAGGAGATCCGCTACTTCAAGGTCGCCGACCAGCGGTCCCTGGAGGTCGCCGAGCACGGTCTGTGGGCGCCGCCGTGCCGGGAGCTGCTGCTGACCGACCAGGTGCGGGAGCGGGCCGCGGCGCTCGCCGAGCAGCACCCCGAGCTGGGCGAACTCCTCGGCAAGATCGCCGAGGGGATCGCGGTCGAGGGCATGGAGTCGCTGGCTCCGGTCCTGGTGGACGACATGGAGCTGCTGCTGGACGTGCTGCCGAAGGGCTCGATGGCCGTGGTGTGCGACCCGGAGCGGGTGCGCACCAGGGCCGCCGATCTGGTGGCGACCAGCCAGGAGTTCCTCCAGGCGTCCTGGGCGGCCAGCGCCGGCGGGGGAGCGGCTCCGATCGATGTGGGTGCGGCCTCCCTGTGGGGCATCGCGGACGTCCGGGACCGGGCGCGCGAGCTGGGGATGATGTGGTGGTCGGTCAGTCCCTTCGCGGCCGACGAGGACCTGGAGACCGACGGCGACACCCTCAAGCTGGGCATGCACGCCCCCGACACCTACCGCGGGGACACCCAGCGGGCGCTGGCCGACACCAAGCAGTGGCTCGCGGACGGCTGGCGCACGGTGTTCCTCACCGAGGCGCACGGCCCGGCCGCCCGCACGGTCGAGGTCCTCGGCGGCGAGGGCATCCCCGCCCGCCTGGACGCCGAACTCGCCGAAATCTCCCCGTCCGTCGTCCATGTCTCCTGCGGCTCCCTCGACAACGGCTTCCTCGACCCGTCGCTGCGGCTCGCCGTCCTCACCGAGACCGACCTCTCCGGCCAGAAGGCGGCCGGCAAGGACGGCGCCCGGATGCCGGCCCGCCGCCGCAAGACCATCGACCCGCTCACCCTGGAAACCGGCGACTTCATCGTCCACGAGCAGCACGGTGTGGGCCGCTACATCGAGATGGTGCAGCGCACGGTCCAGGGCGCCACCCGCGAATACCTCCTCGTCGAGTACGCGCCGGCCAAGCGCGGCCAGCCCGGCGACCGCCTCTACATCCCCACCGACCAGCTGGAGCAGGTCACCAAGTACGTCGGCGGCGAGGCCCCGACGCTGCACCGCCTGGGCGGCGCCGACTGGACCAAGACCAAGGCGCGCGCCAAGAAGGCCGTCAAGGAGATCGCCGCCGACCTGATCAAGCTCTACTCCGCGCGGATGGCGGCGCCCGGCCACACCTTCGGCCCGGACACCCCCTGGCAGCGTGAGCTGGAGGACGCCTTCCCGTACGCGGAGACGCCCGACCAGCTCACCACCATCGCCGAGGTCAAGGAGGACATGGAGAAGTCGGTCCCCATGGACCGCCTCATCTGCGGCGATGTCGGCTACGGCAAGACCGAGATCGCGGTCCGCGCCGCCTTCAAGGCCGTCCAGGACGGCAAGCAGGTCGCCGTCCTGGTCCCGACCACCCTGCTCGTCCAGCAGCACCACGGCACCTTCACCGAGCGCTACGGCCAGTTCCCGGTCAACGTCAAGGCGCTGTCCCGCTTCCAGACCGACAGCGAGGCCAAGGGCGTCCTCGAAGGGCTGCGGGAGGGCTCCGTCGACCTCGTCATCGGCACCCACCGCCTCTTCTCCTCCGATACCAAGTTCAAGGACCTGGGCCTGGTCATCGTCGACGAGGAGCAGCGGTTCGGCGTCGAGCACAAGGAGCAGCTGAAGAAGCTCCGCGCCAACGTCGATGTCCTCACCATGTCCGCCACCCCCATTCCCCGCACCCTGGAGATGGCGGTCACGGGCATCCGCGAGATGTCCACGATCACCACGCCCCCCGAGGAGCGCCACCCGGTCCTCACCTTCGTCGGCCCCTACGAACAGAAGCAGATCGGCGCCGCCATCCGCCGTGAACTGCTGCGCGAGGGCCAGGTCTTCTACATCCACAACCGGGTCGAGTCCATCGACAAGGCCGCCGCCCGGCTCCGCGAGATCGTCCCCGAGGCCCGGATCCAGACCGCCCACGGCCAGATGGGTGAGTCGCAGCTGGAGCAGGTCGTCGTCGACTTCTGGGAGAAGAAGTTCGACGTCCTGGTCTCCACCACGATCGTCGAGTCCGGCATCGACATCTCCAACGCCAACACCCTGATCGTCGAGCGCGGTGACAACTTCGGTCTCTCCCAGCTCCACCAGCTGCGCGGCCGGGTGGGCCGCGGCAGGGAACGCGGCTACGCCTACTTCCTCTATCCGCCGGAGAAGCCGCTCACCGAGACCGCCCACGAGCGGCTCGCGACCATCGCCCAGCACACCGAGATGGGCGCGGGCATGTACGTCGCCATGAAGGACCTGGAGATCCGCGGCGCCGGCAACCTCCTCGGCGGCGAGCAGTCCGGCCATATCGCCGGCGTCGGCTTCGACCTCTACGTCCGTATGGTCGGCGAGGCGGTCGCCGACTACCGCGCCTCCCTCGAAGGCGGCGTGGAGGAGGAGCCCCCGCTCGAAGTCAAGATCGAACTCCCGGTGGACGCGCACGTCCCGCACGACTACGCGCCCGGCGAGCGGCTGCGCCTCCAGGCCTACCGCGCCATCGCCTCCGCCTCCTCGGAGGAGGACATCGCCGCCGTCCGCGAGGAGCTCACCGACCGCTACGGCAAGCTGCCCGAGCCCGTCGAGAACCTGCTCCTGGTCGCCGGCCTGCGGATGCTGGCCCGCGCGTGCGGCGTCGCCGACATCACGCTCCAGGGCGCCAACATCCGCTTCGGCCCCGTGGAGTTGCGCGAGTCCCAGGAGCTGCGCCTCAAGCGGCTCTACCCCCGTACGGTCCTCAAGCCGGCCGCGCAACAAATTCTTGTTCCGCGGCCTACGACGGGGAAGATCGGCGGCAAGCCCGTCGTTGGACGCGAGCTGCTCGCGTGGACAGGAGAGTTCCTCTCGACCGTTTTGGGCTCGTAGCCGTTTTGGGCTCGTAGCCCCGCTTCCCACGTTGTCGGGTGGCCCGCCGTGCCTCTTTGGGCTCGTAGCCCCGCTTCCCACGTTGTCGGGTGGCCCGCCGTGCCTCTTCTGTTTTCGCCTGTCGGCGGGGGTGGGGGTGTTTGGGCGGGTGCCGCTTGTTGTTGGTGGTGGGTGCCGGGTGCGGGCCTCCGGGGCCTGTGTTGTGGACTGCTTCGCTTTACGTCCACAACACAGGCCCCTCCGGCCCGCCCCCTCCCGTCCGGATGGCGGCCCCCGTCCGGTGGGGGTGAGGGTTTCCAAAGACCAGTGGCTCGGCCGCATCGTGGCGCGGGCGAGCTACTGGTCTTTTGCTTTCTTCACCCCCACCGGGGTGGGGTCCCATCGCGTACGGGAGGGGGCGGGGCCGGAGGGGTGGGTGTTCGGACGTAAAGCGAAGCAGTCCGAACACCCACCCCGGAGGCCCCGAACCCGGCACCACCACAAACCGGGGCCCCACCCCAATCGCCACCCCCGCCGACAGGCGGGACCGGCACGGCGGGCCACCCGACAACGTGGGGGGAAGGTCAACGCCCAGAGGTCCTGTGGAACACCAGAAGATCCGCCGTGCCGCCGAGCAGCACATACGTCGAGCGCGGATGCCGCGCACTCGCGTCCGCCAGGACTTGTCGCGGGGTGCGGTCATCACGTAGCTGCAGGGCGATGTAGTCGGGCGACAGCCCCCCCGTGTCGCCGGTCCAGAAGACCTGGGTGCGGTGGGTGAGGCGGCTCAGCGGCCGGATGTCGGACTCGACGGTCGCGCCGTCGGGTATGCGGTCGAGCAGCTTCTCGTCGGCGGTGACGTTCGGCGGGGTGCGGTAGGTGCCGGCCTCGGTGAGGCGGGCCAGCGGGAGTGTGGTCGTCAGCGCGAGGGCCGCGGCCAGGACGGCGGCCGGCAGATGGTGGGCGTAGGAGCGCAGCCAGGGGCGGGCCGATACGCGTATGCGTGGCAGGGCGTCGATCAGCGCGAGGAAGACGACCGGCATCAGGACGGCGTTGTAGTGCCAGTCGATGCCCCAGTAGTGGGGCTCGTGGGAGAGGAAGCGCCATCCCAGGGTGGGCAGCGCGACCAGCAGAAGAGGGGAGCGCAGGGCGAGCAGGCCGGTGGTGGGGAGCAGGACCCACAGGGTGGTGCGGAGGGCGGTGTCGAGGGGGATGGCGGCCCCGCCGCCGTCGGCGCCGAACTTGGTCCAGTAGTCGTAGGAGCCGGAGCCGTTGAAGCCGGGTATGAGCACGCCGAGGGTGACGGCGGTGGCGGTGATGCCGAAGGCGACCAGGCCGATGGCCAGGGGGCTGGCCCGCCGGGTGCGTATCAGGGCGAGCGCGCCGATGGTGGCCGCGGTCACCCCGAGGTCTTCCTTGACCAGCACCAGGGGCGCGGCCCAGCACACCGCCGCGGTCCACCGTCCGCGCAGCACCGCTTCCAGCGCGAAGGCGATCAGCGGCAGTGCGAAGGCGATCTCGTGGAAGTCGAAGTCGACGGCCTTCTGCACGCCCCAGGACAGGCCGTAGGCGAAGCCGAGGGCCAGGCCCGGGATGCGGCCCAGGTAGCGGGCGGCGGCGCGGGCGACCGGCAGCACGGACACGGCGAACAGCGCGGCCTGCGCGGTCAGCAGGGTCAGGGGGGAGGGGAACACCCGGTAGAAGGGGGCGAGCAGGATCAGCACGGGGCTGAAGTGGTCGCCGAGGATGTTGGTGCCGGGGCCCTTGAGGTCGACTATCGGGGCCTGGAAGTGGGCGTAGCCCCGTACGGCCTGTTCGAAGATGCCCAGGTCCCACGAGGAGATGGACATGGTGCGGAACCGGCAGACGGACAGCAGCGTGAACGCGACGAAGAAGAACCCGGCGGTCCAGTACGGGTCGAGGTGCGGGGCGCGGAGGGGCGCGGTCCGGGTGCGCAGACGGTGGACGGTGCGCCGCAGCCGGCCGGTCCTGGCCGGTGGTGCGTCGGTGGTCGCGGTTGCGGGGGCGGCCGGTTCGGCGGCCCGGGGCGGCGGCACGCTGCCGCTGTCCGCTCCCAGAATCCGTCCGGGGGCGCCCCCAGCCGTTGCTGCGGCCGTGTCCATGCGGATCCTCACTCTCCCCTGCCCGAAAAGATACTCGAAGCGGCTGACCGGACCGCCCGGCGGGCGCTGAGCCGCGATGTGCCGGGTTGGCAGTGGGTCAGACGCGGGCGTGGGCCGGTCCGTTCCCGGGAGCGGACGGCGGCCGGCCCGGCACCGCGGGGTCGCGGTGCCGGGCCGGGGCCGGAGCGGGGAGGGGAGCCGGTGGCTCAGAGGGTCAGCTTCCAGCTGGAGGAGTCGAGCAGCAGGTCCGGAGTGACCTCGACGTCGAGCTGCTTGGCGCTCGGCGGCGCGTCGAAGACCATCTCGACGCTGGCGGTCTCGCCGGGGCCGATCTCGTTGCCGTAGTCGTGGTGCAGGATGCCGTGCTTGTCGTCGTCGACCTCCTCGGCCTCCTTGCCGTTGACCCGGGCCTTGGTCTGGACGAGGGGCTTGTCGAACGGCTTGCTGCCGGTGTTCTTGATCGTGACGGTGAGCTTGTAGGCCTTGTTGCCGTTGGTGTGGCCGCTGACGACGGTGCTCGGGTCGACGGTGTACGGGGCCGTCTTCGAGACGGTGACCTGGACGCCGTTGTTGTACTTCGCCGTGTCACCCGGGCCGAGGTCCTTGGCGCTCTGGCCCGAGCCGTCCTTCGGCTGGCCGGAGCTCTGCTCCACCTGCTTGTTCACCTCGTCGACGGCCTTGTTGACCGCCAGCACGGTGACGATGATGCCGACGATCGCCAGGACGATCGCGAGGGCGCCCAGGATCGTGCCGGTCACCGCCACGCCCTTGTTCGTGGCCTGGCCCTTCTTGGCGCGGCTGAGGCCCACCAGCCCGAAGATCAGGGCGAGGACGCCGAGCGGTCCGGCGAGCCAGAACAGGATCATCGGGATGCCGCTGAGCGCGCCGATGATGCCGAGGATCAGGGCGGCGATGCCGAGCCCGTTGCGGGCCGCCTGGGGGGCCGGAGCGCCGGCGGGTCCCTGTGGTGCGGGCTGGTAGTGCATCTGCTGAGACATGCGAAGGGGCCCCTTCCGGGCGCTCGAATCAAGTGCTGCCGAAGCGATGGGTCAATAACAGCAGAGCGTGTGAACCGAGTCAACATGAATGAATGAAGTTGAGTAGTTCACGCTGTGAAGGGGCGGGTGTGTGGCTGCTGGGTATGCTTGCCGACACAGCGTCGGGGGCCACGGATGGGAGTCAGCCAGGTGCCGGACAACGCATCACCGGACAACGCGACGGTCGGCACGGCCGAGGTGACCGCCGCCGGGATCGCCCGGCTCGCCGGTGTCGGCCGGGCCGCGGTCAGCAACTGGCGGCGCCGGCACGCGGACTTCCCCAAACCGGTCGGCGGCACCGAGACCAGTCCCGCCTTCGCCCTCCATGACATCGAGCAATGGCTGCGCGACCAGGGCAAACTCGCCGAGGTCCCGCTCCGTGAACGGGTCTGGCAGCAGCTCGTCGGCCACCCGTCCGGCACCGCGGCCGCGCTGCGCCAGGCCGGCGCCGTCCTGCTGCTGGTCCATGAGCGGCCCGCGGTCTGGCAGCAGCTGCGCACCGCCGCCGACGACGCCGAACTCACCGGCGTACTCCCCGCGATGCTCGACGCCGTCCTCGCCGCCCGACTCGGCCCGGAGCACCCCGTCCGCGGACTGACCCGCGAGGCGCTCGCCCCGTCCGCCGCGCTGGTGCGGGCCGCCGGTGATCTCGCGGCCGCGGACGGCGCCGCGCAGGCGTACGCCTTCCTGCTCGGCCGTCACCTGGACGCCAACCCCCGGCAGTACACCCTCACCCCGCCGGGACCGGCCGCGCTGATGGCCGAACTGGCCGCTTCGGCGGGCCCGTTGCGCACCGTCCTCGACCCGGCCTGCGGCGCTGGCGGTCTGCTGACCGCCGCCCAGGAGCGCGCCGGGCAGGAGACCGGTGACGGGACGGACGGTGACGGGACGGACGGTGCGGAGGGCGACAGGACGGACGGTGCGGAGGACGCCGCACCGCAGGCCGACGCCCCCGAAGGACCCGTCACCCTGCACGGCCAGGAGGCCGACCCCGACCTCGCCGCGCTGACCGCGCTCCGCCTCGCCCTGCGCACCCCCGGCGTCCGGGTCCGCGCCGCTGACACCCTGCGCGCCGATGCCTTCCCGGACCTCGCCGCCGATGCCGTCCTGGTGCACCCGCCGTTCAACGAACGCAACTGGGGCCATGACGAACTCGCCTACGACCCCCGCTGGGAGTACGGCTTCCCGGCCCGCACCGAATCCGAACTGGCCTGGGTCCAGCATGCACTGGCCCGGCTGCGGCCGGGCGGCACCGCCGTCCTCCTCATGCCGCCCGCCGCCGCCTCCCGCCGCTCCGGCCGCCGGATCCGCGCCGACCTGCTGCGCCGCGGCGCACTGCGCGCCGTCATCGCGCTGCCCGCCGGTGCCGCCCCGCCCAACGGCGTCCCGCTGCATCTGTGGGTGCTGCGCAAGCCCGGCGGCGGCCGGCCGCCCGTCCCCCAGCTCCTCGTCGTCGACACCGCCGACCTCGCGACCGGCACCCCCGCCGGCCGTGACAGGCCCGACTGGCAGAGCGTCCACGACACCGCCGTCGAGGCCTGGCAGACCTTCGACCGCGAGGGCGGCATCGAGGAACGGCCCGGTGTGCGCCGGTCGCTGGCCGCCATCGACCTTCTCGACGACGATGTCGACCTCGCCCCGGCCCGGCACCTCCCGCCGCCCGCGGCGGCCGGCGGCCCCGCCGAACTCGCCCGGGTCCGCGACCGGCTGACCGCCACCCTCGCCCGGACGACGGAGCTCACCCCGCGGCCCGCGGCCGGCGACACCGTCCCCGACCCCGGCACCGCCCGCTGGCCGCTGACCACCGTCGGCGAACTCGCCCGCTCCGGCGCCCTGGTGCTGCGCGCGGGCGGCGCCGGCACCGCATCCCCCGAGCTCGGGGGCGTGCCCGCGGTGCTCACCGACCATGACGTGATCGGCGGCGGCGCCCCGTCCGGCACCCTCCCCGAAGCGCCCGCCTCCGGCCCCGCCGAGGAGCCGGTCCTGGTCCGCACGGGCGATGTCGTCGTCCCGGTCCTCGGCGGCGGCGCCATCGCCCGGGTCGTCGACGAGGCCACCGCCGGGGCCGCCCTCGGCCGCAACCTCACCCTGCTGCGGCCCGACCCGGCCGCCCTCGACCCGTGGTTCCTCGCCGGCTTCCTGCGGGGCACCGCCAACACCCGGCAGGCCAGCAGCTATGCCTCCACCGCCACCCGGCTCGATGTCCGCCGCCTGCAACTGCCCCGCCTGGCGCTCGCCGAGCAGCGCCGCTTCGGGCAGCGGTTCCGCGATCTGGCCGCCTTCGAAGAGGCGTTGCGGCTGGCGTCCCGGCTCGGCGAGCAACTGGTCCAGGGCCTGCACGACGGGCTGACGGACGGCTCAGTGGCGCCGGACTGACCCGGCGGACCCCCGACGGACCCCGACGGCCCCCTGTCGGAGGGGCGGCGGGGCGGCCGGGCGGTGCCGTCCCGGGACCGGCAGATCGGATCGTCCAATCCGTACAACCCCGCACGCGCGGTCGGCGTCGTATATACGCTCGCAGGCAGGTGCTCAATATTCCCGCGCGCCCGCGCGCGAGGCCGCCGTGGCAGCACGGCCCCACCGGCCATGAACCGATCCGTCAGGAGCAGTAATGCACGGCCCCGTCCCGGCCCTCCCTCCGCACCGTCCCCCGGCGCGGTCGACGGTCATCCTGCTGCGGGTGGTCTTCGTGGCCGTCGCGGTGCTCAGCCTGGGCTTTCTGGCCTGGGCCGCGCTGCTGCGGGCCGCGATCGTCCAGCGCAAGCCGCTGGGATGGTGGCTCTTCGGCGCCGATCTGGTCCTGCTCACCGGCACCATCGTGTGGTCGGGGGGCTACCCCGCGACGGACTGGCACACGGACGTCGCGGTCGCCGTGATCCTGCTGCAGATGGCCGGCGCCGTGGCCTACTACCTCGCGGCCGACCTGCGGGCGGCGCGGACGGCCGGGCAGCTGTACGGCCCGCCCGCCGGGCAGTTGCCGGGCTACGGCTCCGCCTACGCTGCCGGCCCGGCGGGATACCCGGCCGGGGGGCCGGCCGCCGGGACGCCGCCGCACCCCTACGGTCCGGCCCGGCCCCCGGTCCCGCACCACGCCCAGGAGACCCAGCCGTACGGGGCACCGGGCGGCGCCGCCCCCGTGAACCCGTACGCCATGACCGAGACCCGGCTGCCGCCGCCCGGGGGACCGGGTGCCCCGCCCCGCCCCTCACCGCCGCCCGCCGGCCCGTACGCCCCGCCCCCGGACCGGCCCCAGCCCCCGCAGCGCATCGACCGGGTACGGGCCGAGCTCGATGAACTCAGCGACTACCTCCGCAAGGAGGAGGGCCGGTGAACGGCCGGGTCATCGGGGGGCGTTACGAACTCTCCGCGCTGCTCGGGCAGGGCGGGATGGGCCAGGTCTGGATCGGCTACGACCGCCGCCTGGACCGCCGGGTCGGCGTCAAACTGCTGCGCCCCGACCGGGTGGCGGGCACCCCGGACGGCGAGGAGATGCGCCGCCGCTTCGTCCGCGAATGCCGGGTCACCGCACAGGTCGACCACCCCGGGCTGGTCACCGTCCATGACGCCGGAAGCGACGACGAGGACCTCTACCTGGTCATGCAGTACGTCGAGGGCGCCGACCTCTCCGACCACCTCGCCGAGCACGACCCCTACCCGTGGCCCTGGGCGGTCTCCGTCGCCGCCCAGCTCTGCGCCGTACTGGCCTCCGTCCACGCCGTCCCGATCGTCCACCGCGACCTCAAGCCCCGCAATGTCATGATCCGGCCGGACGGCTCCGTGGTCATCCTCGACCTGGGCATCGCCTCCGCCCTGGACACCGACACCACCCGCCTCACCCACACCGGCTCCCCCATCGGCAGCCCCGCCTACATGGCGCCCGAACAGGCGATGGGCGGCGCCGTCGGCCCGCACACCGACCTCTACGCCCTCGGGGTCCTCCTCCACGAACTCCTCAGCGGCGAGGTCCCGTTCGCCGGCTCGACGGCCCTGGGCGTGCTCCACCGCCACCTCCACGAGGAGCCCGTCCCGGTACGCACCCTGCGCCCCGACGTCCCCGAGGCCCTCGAATCCCTCGTCCTCCACCTCCTCCGCAAGGACCCCCAGGCCCGCCCCGCCGACGCCCAGGAGGTCTACCAGGCCCTGGCCCCCCTGCTCCCCACAGCCACCATCGGCCCCCAGGCCGCCCAGTCCCCACCCACCCCCCTCGCCCCCATGGACCCCACCCGCCCCTTCCGCCGGCCACACGCCCCCTGGCCGGTCCGCTCCTCCGGGGGACCGGCCCCCGCCCCCACACCGACCGCACTGTCCACACCCCAGGTACCGGAGCCTCTGGTTCCGGCCGGGGCCGGCGCGGCGAGGGCTGCTTCGGCCGGAGCTGCGTCCGCCGGGTCCGGCTCAGTAGGAGCTGCTTCCGCGGGGGCTGCTTACCTGGGGCCGGGCTCCGCCGCGGCGTCCGTCCCGGCCGGGGCCTCCGCCGCCCGCCCGGCCGCCGACCCCCGCACCTCCGCCGCCCCCGCGGCCCGCACCTCCCGCCCCGGCGCCTGGACCTCCGCCTCCGACCCCCGCACCTCCTCCGTCTCCGCTTCCTCTGCTGCCTCCCCTTCCACCTCCGGACCGGACGTCGCAGCCGCCGTCGACGAGGTCAAGAGCCTGCTCGACCAGGGCCGGATCACCCGCGCCGTGGACATCCTCGGCGGCATCCTGCCCGCCGCCGCCGAACGGCACGGCGCCCACTCCCCGGTCGTCCGCACCCTGCGCAAGCAGTACGCCGCGACCCTCATGGACGACGGCCAGTACCGCCGCGCCCTGCCCGAACTCCGCCTGCTGGCCGAGGAGTTCGCCAAGGAATCCGGCGCCGGCGCCACCCGCCAGGCCCTCCAGTTCCACTACGAGGCCGCCCAGTGCCTCGAACAACTCGGCGAGGTCGCCCAGGCCCTGGAGGAGTACCGCGCCCTCCTCCCCTACTTCGAGCACTACGCCGACGACCCCGTACGCCCCCTCGAAATCCGCCGCTCCATAGGCCACTTGCTCCTCGCCCAGGGCGAACGCACCGCCGCCCAGGAATCCCTCACCCGCCTCCTCTACGACGCCGAACGCCTGCACGGCCCCCACCACCCCTTCCCGGAGGAGCTGCGGCGGACGTTGTATTGGTTGAGTCAGGTGCAGGGGTGAGACGGGGGCGCCTCCAGCCGCCCCGGGGCGCGATGGCCGGACGTCCGCTTATACCTCGGGATGCTGCAGCGGGGCGTGGGCTTCAGATGCGGTGGCGTGTTCATAGCCGGCACCTCCGTACTCGTCCAGGAGCCATTGGCAGTCCAAGGCAAGCTGGGCGATCTGTACGTGGGCGGAGAGCACGCCCTCACCGAGGCCCCGGTCGGCCTGGAACCGGATGCCGCTCAACCGGCCCATCAACAGGGACCATTCCATACTGCCGCGCCACATCAGGTCCGCCGCGGCCTTGGCTTCCGCCAGCAGCTCGGCGATGTGTCCCCGCAGCAACAGTTCCAGGTCGACAAGCTGACCTGGCTTCGCGGACGACCCGCGCAGGGCTTGGACTTCGTCGATCGTGGACTGGATGGTGGCAATGTCGATCGGACGTGTGGGCCGACGCGGCCGACGGTCACTCTTCATGTCGGCCGGAGCCTGCTGGGGCCTCATCGCGTGACTCCAGCCAGGCGGAGGATGGTGGCGCCGGTCGGCGCCGTCGGCATAGCGGGTTGTGTCACCTTGATTCCTCTCGATATGGGCGTATGAGGATCGTGGCCCGGCCCAAGAGGGGAAAGTGACCCAGTGAGGGTCGGTCAGGATCAGCCTGTGGCGTGGCACCAATCGGCGAAATGTGTGAGTGACTCGGCGTCGGTGCGCTTCAACCGCCGCAGAGTCGCGGCATCCTGACGGACCCACTGGTGTTCGCGTGCGTGTTGTGGCGCGATGCTCCGCGCGCGTTTCAGGGATGCGAAGGCGTGATCCGGACGTCCTGCCCACAACTGGGCGCGGGCGAGCTCGATGTAGAAACCGGAGCGCCGTTCGGCGGGAAGTGTGAGCGGAGGCTGCCAGGCAGCCGCGACCTCCAGGGCGCGTTGCGCATGGCTGTCGCCGAGACTGACCGCCACGGACACTTCGTGGATGCGCACGCTGTCCGGGCCGAACGCGGTGCCGCGGTAGACCGATTCGGGTACGCGGTCGCCGAGAGCACGAGCAAGGTCCAGGTGGGTGTGTGCTGCGTCTGCTTGCCCCGCTCGGCCGGCGATGACGGCTGCCCGCATGTGTAAGGCCCCGCGAGCAGCCCAAGCGGCGGTCTCGCCAGTAGCCGGTACGGCGTCCACGGCCTGCTCCAGGGCACGGAGCCCGGCGTGATGGGCGCGGGCGGCGAAGAAGGTTTCCGTGCGGACGTAGGCCACAGATGCGTTCACCAGCGGGTCTTCAGCCTGCGGAGCCGCCCAGCGCATCACATCGATGAGGCGGGCGGACAGGTCCAGGGCACCGTACTTATAGGCAACGGCGTCCGCCGTCCGGTACGCGCTGACGAGTAGACCGGCCACAGTGCCACGCTCGCCATCCGGCCTGCGGTGCAGCGCCCGGGACAACTCGGCCAGGAGCGCGGGCAGTTTGCGGCTGATGCGCACGTACTCGGCACCCAGCCGCCATGTTTCTGCCTCGGAGGCCGCGGTGTGCAAGTCGGCAAGGGGGCGCACGGGACCGTCGTCCGGCATGTCGTACGTGGCGAGCACGGCGGACAGGACGGGCATCGCCTGGTTCACCCGGTCTTCAGCGCGGTCGTAGCGGGGGAGCAGGACCGAGGGGTCGACGCCCAGAGCCGCTGCGATCGATTCAAGAACTGCGTCTCCGGCTCCGCGGGCTCCCCGCTCGATCTTCCGGAGCGTCCCGACGTGAACCCGCGCAGCGTCGGCGAGTTGCTGTTGAGTGAGGCGGGCGAGCCGGCGTCGGTAGGCGATGCGCTTGCCTACCCCGGCGTGAGCTTCGGCGGTCATATGGGCTCCGTTCGGTGCAGCGACTCCGAACCGTACTCGCGTCGTGACACACAGGCACCCGAACACTCCCCGTCCGCACGGAAGTTGAGGCCGGTCCCGCGTCGGCCATCCGTCACCCGGACACCAACGGCAGCAGGTCATCAAGCCCCTCGATGCGCCAGTCCGCGACCGCCGCTTCAGGGGTGTCGGACCAGAGGTGCCCCCAGGGGCCGCGTCGCAGATGCGCGGTCCGGAGGCCGGCGGCGGCGGCCGGTGCGATGTCGTTGGCCGGGTGGTCCCCGACGTACACGATGCGGTCGGGGGCGGTAGCGGCGAGCCGGACCACCCGCTCGAAGAACTCCGGCGTCGGTTTGGCGACGCCCCAGTCGCCCGACGTGGCGAGGGCATCGACCGGCAGATTCAGGCCCCGCAGCAACTCGCCCGCGCGAACGGTTTGATTCCCGGCGACAAGGACCCGAAAGCCGGCCGCGCGCAAGGAAGCGAGCGCCGGTCGCACATCGGGGTACAGGTCGCTCTCGTCGAGCGTTTCCCCGCGCCCTGCTTCTTCCCTCGCGGCGTACTCCGCGGCCAGGTCGATGCCGGGCTTGAGCAGGCGGACGGCGTCGGCGTTGTCCCGCCCCTGGGCAACCACGGCGCCGACCAGGGCGGACAGGGTGTGACGCGGGACATCGAGCCAGTCCGCCCACGCTGCCCAGTATCGATCGTCGCTGGTCAGAGTCTCACCGACATCGAATACCACCGCTTCGATCATGCCGCCCACCCTACGGCCGCCAAAAACGGAGAAGTCCGCCGACGGTGACGGCAACGAGAAGGGACACCGGAGCAGAACCCACCCCGCCACAGATCGTTGGCCGAAGCAGTGGCCTGGGCCACGCCGACTCCATAGCATCGATCAATCAAGGTCGAGACTCCGTCGCACGATCTGCCGGGAGGCCAAGTGTTCCGCCGAAGGACAGCGCTCTCCGTATCCGCCACCGCCGCCCTGCTGGCCGCGACCCCGTTGCTCGCCGCGTGCGGCAGTGACGCCCACCCCGGTGCCGCGGCCATCGTGGACGGGAAGCGGATCACCGTTTCGCAGCTGCAGGCGAAGGTGAAGGACGTACGCGCCGCCCAGGCCAAGTCCCCGCAGGGCGGTCAGCTCATCATGAACACCGGGCGGCTGAGCCTGGCCACCCTCAACGGCATGATCTTCGACGAGGTGCTGGAGCGCGGTGCGCAGGACGCCGGGGTGACGGTCAGCCGCGGCGACATCCAGAAGTGGCGGGCCAAGGCCGAGAAGCAGGCCGGTGGCGGCGAGCGGCTGAAGGCGATGTGGCTCCAGCAGGGTGTCGCCCCCGACGAGATCGACGCCATGGTCCGCAATCAGCTGCTGCTCGACGGTGTCGCCGAGCATCTGCACGCGGACCGCCGGGCGCCGGAGGGCCAGCAGAAGCTCGCCCGTGCGCTGGCCAAGACCTCCCGGTCCATGGGGATCGACGTCAATCCGCGGTTCGGCAAGTGGGACGACCAGCAGGTCATCCTGGGCGAGACCAAGGATCCGTGGATCACGGGGGAGCCCGCGAAGCAGCAGGCCTGAGAGCTGTAGCCGGTACGCGCGGTCCGTGCCGGGTGCGCCATCGGGCCGCCCGGCGCCGGACCGGACGAGCCCCGACCGGCGCCCGGCGGTGTCAGTGGGGTGCGTTACGTTCGAGGCGTGAACGCTGACGCCTCCGCCGCCGAGACCGGCGCCGAAGCCCGCCCCGAGGGCACCGGCACCGGACGCCTGGTCCTGCTCACCACCAGCCACCGGGTCGCCCCCGGGCTCCTGTCCTGGCCCGCATGGCAGATCCTGCGCGCGGCCGACCGCGTGCTGAGCGCCGATCCGGACCATCCCCAGCTGCCCTACCTGCGGGAGGCCGGCATCGAGGTGGAGACGGCCGCCCCCACCGCCCGCGAGCTGGTCGACTACTGCGTGCCGGAGGACCGTACGGCCGTCGTGCTGACCTCGGCGGACGGTGAGAGCGCGCTGACCGACGGGCTGGCCCGGCTGGCCGGCTCCGGCCGGGAGACCATGCCGGACCTGGAGCTGCTGCCCGGCTCCTACGATCTGCCCGGCGCCCGGCTGCTCGACCTCGTCCAGGTCATGGACCAGATCCGCGCCGAGTGCCCCTGGAGCAGTGTCCGTACGCACCGCGACCTCGCCAAGTACGGCATCGAGGAGGCGTATGAGCTGGTGGAGGCCATTGAGGAGGGGGACCGCGCGGAGCTGAGGGAGGAGCTCGGCGATGTGCTCCTCCAGGTCGTCTTCCACGCCCGGATCGCTCAGGACGATCCGGACGAGCCGTTCTCCATCGACGACGTGGCGGGCACGATCGTGGAGAAGCTGCTCCACCGCCACCCCCATGTCTTCGGGGAGGCGGACGCGGCCACTCCGGAAGAGGTCAGGGCCCAGTGGCTGCGGACGAAGGCGGAGGAGAAGCAGCGGGAGTCGGTGACCGAGGGCGTGCCGCTGGCGCAGCCGGGGCTGGCGCTCGCGGCGAAGCTGGCGTCGCGGGTGCGGTCGGCCGGACTGGACGTGGCCCCGCCCACGGGTGACGGGATCGGCTATGAGCTGCTGGCGATGGCCATACGGGCCGAGGCGGACGGCGTCGACCCGGAGGCCGCGCTGCGGGCGGCGGCGCGGGCCTACCGGGACGCGGTGCTGGCGGTGGAGGGCGGCGCCGGGCAGGACACGTCCGATGGGTCTGCGTGACGTCTGAGAGTCCTGAGGGTCCTGACCGTTCCGGTCGCCGTGGGGCGGGGACGCCGGTGGCCATGACCTTGAGCGGGCGGATGCCCCTGGTTCCGGCAGGCGGCTATGTGCCGGCTATGGGATTCCCCATTTCCAACTAGGCGGCCGCGCCCGGGCCTTCGGGTTCTCCTTGGCGTCCTTCCGCTGCTCACGCCCGTGTTAGCCGGACGTTAGCGGAGCGGCAGCCTTGCGACAGTGGGCCCGGTCAGAGTGGTGACGTACCGAGGAGACAACGTCACCGACTGTCCTGGGGGGACCCGAAATGAGCTCCAACACCGTCCGCACCGCTCGTCGCCGCACCCTGCGCATGGCCGCCCTGGCCCTGACCGCAGCCGCCGGCCTCACGCTGACCGCCTGCTCCGGGTCGGACGCCGCCGGCACGAAGCCCGCGGGCCAGTCGGACAAGGCTGCTGCCGTCGAGTCCGGCGGCGCGGGTTCCTCCGCCGGCGCGCAGGGCTCCGGTGCCCCGGCGAGCCCCGGTGCCAAGGCCGACACCAAGTCCGGCGCGGCGGGCAAGCAGTCGGGCGGCGCGCACGCCACCAATGGTGGCAAGGCGGCATCCCCGGTCCGCACCCAGCGCCTGGCGGACGGCGTCAGCACGGCCGAGATCTCCAAGGTCGGCGACCAGCACTACCGCGCCAAGATCGTCGCCCGCGGTTCGGTCCTGGCCACGCTGGAGGCGAAGGGGCAGGACGCCGGGCTCGACGCCAATGACATGTTCCTCGTGCTCACGTCGGACGGCCAGGTCCGTTCCTGGATGGGCGGCGGACACCAGGGGCCGGGCACCTTCAAGATCGCGGGCGGCTGGACGGTCAAGGTCACGAAGGTCGGCGAACTCCACTACCGCGCGCAGTTCCTCAGCCCGAGCGGCGACGCGGACGACACGGTGGAAGCGAACCAGCACGACATCGGGTTCGTCGCCAACGGCGTGAACGTCGTGCTCAGCGCCGGCGGTGTGATCAGCGCCCACAGCTGAACGCCCGCCTCGCCGCGGCGACAGCCGAACGCCCGCCTCACCGCGGCGACAGCTGAACGCCCGCCTCACCGCGGCGGTGGAGCCCCCCGGGCCGGGCGGCTCCACCGCCGCGGTGACGGCAGTGTTCGAGCGGCCCTGAAGCCCTCCCGGCGCCTCGCGATGGCCGGAGGCACCGACCCTGTGCGGGTCGGCACCGGGGCGCGAGGGCGCCGCCGCGGTCGGCGTGAGCATCGGTGTGGGCAGGAGCGCCGCTCGTCAGGACGTGAGCGACGGCGCCGGAGCCTCGGCTGTGGCCGTCTGCCCCCGCCCCGCCCGTCCCCCGCCGGAGGCACGCCGCCGCATCCGCTCCACCGCCCACAGGACCACGACAACCGCCGCCAGTCCCGCTCCCAGCACGCACACCCCGCCCCAGCCCGTCGCGCCCCAGACCGCCGAGGTCAGTGCCGAGCCCACCGCGCCGCCCACGAAGTAGCTGGTCATGTAGGCGGAGTTGAGGCGGTTACGGGCCTCGGGGCGGACCGCGTAGACCAGGTTCTGGTTGCTGACGTGGACCGCCTGCGCGGCCAGGTCCAGGACGATCACTCCGGCGAGCAGCGCGGCCAGGGACCAGGTGCCGCCCGCTCCGCCGAGGGCCAGCAGGCCCCAGGAACCCAGCAGCAGGAACGCGGCCGCGCCGGTGACCCGGTGTGCCAGGCCGCGGTCCGCCAGCCGTCCGCCCACCGAGGCGGCCAGTGAACCGGCCGCGCCTACCAGCCCCAGCAGCCCGATGGCCGACTCCTGCCAGCCGTAGGACGGTCCGGACATCAGGAACGCCAGCGCCGTCCACAGCACGCTGAAGCCCGCGAAGGTCAGCGCGCCCAGCGCACCCCGCCACCGCAGCACCGGCTCCTGGCCGAACAGCGCCAGCGTGGAGCGCAGCAGCGCCGGATAGCGCAGCCCGGCCGTGGTGCGCAGGGCCGGCAGCCGGAGCCGCAGCAGCACCGCCATCAGCAGCATCAGCGCCGCGTTGATCCAGTACACGGTGCGCCAGCCGCCCAGCTCGGCGAGCAGCCCGGCGGCCGTACGGGCCAGCAGGATGCCGAGCAGCAGCCCGGTCATGACGGTGCCCACGGTCCGGCCGCGCTCGGCGGGCGCCGCGAGGGTCGCCGCGTACGGCACCACGACCTGGGCGGCGACCGAGGTGAGGCCGGTCAGGGCGGTGCCGGTGAGCAGGAGGGCGGCGTGGGGGGCGCTTGCCGTGACGGTGAGGAAGACCGCGGTCGCCGCGGTCAGGGTGACGGCCAGCCTGCGTCGCTCCAGCAGATCGCCGAGCGGGACGAGCAGCAGCAGGCCGAGTCCGTAGCCGACCTGGGCCACGGTGACGACCAACGCGGCGGTGGACGCGGAAAGGTGCAGATCGCGGCCTATGAGGTCCAGCAGCGGCTGGGCGAAGTAGTTGCCGGCGACGGAGAGTCCGGCGGCGACCGACATCAGCAGCAGGGTGCCGCGGCCCAGTCCCGGCCGTGCCCCCGGCGCGTCCCCGGCGGGCGGCTCCGGTATGTGCTCGGTCTCCATGACCTGACCTCCCCTGTACGCCCACGGCCACCGCGGCGGCGGGCACGTCCCAGCCTGGGGCGCGCAGATCAATGAGTCCAACACATCGTTTTCATCGCATCCATCGTGAATCGCGATCGTTGCTGGCTAGGGTGCGGGACATGGAGCTTCAGCAGATGCGGTATGTGGTCGCGGTGGCCGAGACCGGTGGGTTCACCCGGGCCGCCGAGCGCTGCCATGTGGTGCAGTCCGCGCTCAGCCATCAGATCGCCCGGCTGGAGAAGGAACTCGGTGCCCGGCTCTTCGACCGGACCAGCCGCAGTGTCCGGCTGACCGCCGCCGGCGAGGCCTTCGTCCCGGTCGCCCAGCAGGCGTTGGAGGCTGCCGAGCGGGCCCGCGCCGAGGTGGCGGCGGCGACCGGGGAGGTGCGTGGCCGGCTCGCGGTCGGTGCGATCTCCACCGTCGCGGCCGTGGATCTCGCCCGGGAGCTGGGGGCCTTCCGTACGCGGTGCCCGCAGGTGCGGATCAGTCTGCAGACCGCGATGAGCGACCAGCTCCTCGAACAGGTGCGGCAGGGCGTGCTGGACGTCGCGTTCGTCGGGCTGGTGCCCGCCGCGCGCACCGTCGGCGTACGGGAGAAGGAGCTGGCGCGCGGTGAGCTGGTCGCCGTCGTGCCGCCGGGGCATCCGCTGGCGGAGCGGGAGTGGACCACGCTGTCGCGGATGGCGCGGGAGACCTTTGTCGACTTCACGGCCGGGTCCGCGGCCCGCCGGCAGCGCGAGGACGCGTTCCGTGCGGCGGGGCTGACCTCGGAGGTGGCGTACGAGGTGACCACGGTCGAGTTCCTGGCGAAGCTGGTCCGGGCGGGCCTGGGCGTCGGCATGGTGCCGGAGGCCATCGCCTCCGAGCTGGCCGGGCTGCACATCGTGCGGGTGCGGCCGGCGCCCGAGCGGACCGAGCGGGTGGTGTGGAGCGCTCTCGGCCCGTCGCCGGCGGCCGTGGCGTTCCTGACCGGCCTGGGGGTGGATCCGGCGTAGGGCGGCGCGGGCCCGGCCGGTGGGCGGGCGCGCCGTTGTGCGCCCAGCGGTTACGGTCGGAAGGTGCACGACAAGCCCCACACCACCGCCGCCGACGCCCCCGCGGGCTGCCCCGCCGCCGGGCCCGCCCCCGCGCTGTTCACCTGGGAGTTCGCCTCCGACCCGTACCCCGCGTACGCCTGGCTGCGCGAGCATGCGCCGGTGCACCGGACCGAGCTGCCCAGCGGTGTCGAGGCCTGGCTGGTGACGCGGTACTCGGAGGCGCGGCAGGCGCTCGCCGACGCCCGGCTGTCCAAGAACCCGGTCCACCACAGCGAGGCCGCGCACGGCAAGGGCAAGGTCGGCATCCCGGGCGAGCGCAGCGCCAACCTCATGACGCATCTGCTCAACATCGACCCCCCGGACCACACCAGGCTGCGCCGCCTGGTCTCGAAGGCGTTCACCCCGCGCCGGGTCGCCGCCTTCGCCCCGCGGGTCCAGGAGCTGACCGACCACCTCATCGACCAGTTCGCGGCGAAGGGCGAGGCCGACCTCATCCACGAGTTCGCCTTTCCGCTCCCGATCTACGCGATCTGCGATCTGCTGGGCGTACCGCGCGAGGACCAGGACGACTTCCGGGACTGGGCGGGCATGATGATCCGGCACGGCGGAGGGCCGCGCGGCGGCGTCGCCCGCTCCGTGAAGAAGATGCGCGGCTATCTCGCCGAGCTGATCCACCGCAAGCGCGAGTCCCTGGGGGAGACCGCCGAGGCGGACGAGGATCTGATCTCCGCCCTGATCAGGGCGTCGGACCACGGTGAGCATCTGACCGAGAACGAGGCCGCCGCGATGGCCTTCATCCTGCTCTTCGCGGGCTTCGAGACCACCGTCAACCTCATCGGCAACGGCACCTATGCGCTGCTGCGCCACCCCGCCCAGCGTGAGCTGCTGCAGAAGTCGATCGCGGCGGGCGACAGCGACCTGCTCACCACCGGCATCGAGGAACTGCTCCGTTACGACGGTCCCGTGGAGCTGGCGACCTGGCGGTTCGCGACCCAGGAGCTGACGCTCGGCGGGCAGCGGATCGCCGAGGGGGACCCGGTCCTGGTGGTGCTGGCCGCCGCCGACCGCGACCCGGCGCGCTTCGACGAGCCGGATGTGCTCGATCTGACCCGGCGTGACAATCAGCATCTGGGATACGGGCACGGCATCCACTACTGCCTGGGTGCGCCGCTCGCCCGCCTCGAAGGGCAGAGTGCGCTGGCGACCCTGCTGACCCGGCTCCCGGACATCCGGCTTGCCGCGGAACCTGACGATTTGCGCTGGCGTGGCGGGCTCATCATGCGCGGACTGCGTTCACTTCCGGTGGAGTTCACTCCGGAGCGTCCCTGACCAGCGACGAAGCCCGATGTGACACAGAGTCAACTGCGTGACCTTTACGTGATCCGCACTACACCGACTTGTGACTACCTCTGACCCCGGCTACCTTTCGACCCGACGATCGACAGGCTTCACTCGATCGGTCGAAGCGGTGATGTGGGGGACCGGTGTAACGGTGCCGCTCGCGTGCGTCGGCCGGCCGGAAGCCCCGTCGAGCAGCTCGAAGAGCTCGTCGAACAACTCAACCGCCGCGCGAAAGGCATCCGCATGCGTTCCGGGAACGGCCGACATCGTCGACCCCGTCAGGCACCGGCCATCTTTGTCACGGCGGGAGTGACCGGCGCAGGCCTCGCCCTGCCGCTGTTCGCCGCGAGCGGTGCACAGGCCGCCGACACCGCGACCTGGGACAAGGTCGCCCAGTGTGAGAGCGGCGGGGTGTGGAGCGCGGCGTCGGGCAACGGCTACTACGGCGGCCTGCAGCTCACCCAGGAGATGTGGGACAACTACGGCGGCTCGTCCTATGCGTCGCGCCCCGACCTCGCCAGCCGCTCCCAGCAGATCGCGGTCGCCGAGTCGATCCTCGACGACCGCGGGCCGGACGCCTGGCCGAGCTGTGCGGTGAACGCCGGGCTGACCGACGACGGCCGGGCACCGGAGGTCGACCCGGGCAGCACCAGCACCCCGGCGCCCGACCCCTCGGACTCCGAGGGCTCCCTCGACCCCTGGGACACCCCCGGTTCCTCCGACGCCCACGACGGCGCGGACTCCTCCGGACGGAACGACGGGTCCAGCGACAAGCCCAGCGACGGGCCCAGTGATAAGCCCAGCGACGAGCCCAGTGATGAGTCGAGCGGGCTGCCGTCCGACGAGACGCCCTCGCCCGACGCTTCGGACACCGCCGAGCCCGGCGACTCGTCCACGAGCCCGGAGCCGTCCGACCCGGCGACGCCCGGAGACCGGGACGGCGACCAGGGCGACGACCGGGGTGGCAACCGGGACGACGACCCGTCGCAGTCCGCCGACCCGTCCGACGACCCCTCCGCGGACCCGTCCGACGGCGGCAGCCGTACGGACAGCAGCGGCACCCCGCACGAGGTGCCCAAGGGCAAGCACCGCGGCGAGGCGGGCGACGGGGAGGGCGGTGACGGTGACGGCGGCCGGTCCTCCGGCGGTCGGCACGCCTCGCGCGGCGATGACGCGCACCGCACGGGCCCGGCGGCCGACGGCGACTACACGGTGCGCCCGGGTGACAGCCTGTCAGCCATCGCCACGGCCCACCGGCTGCCCGGCGGATGGGCCGAGCTCTACGACCGCAACGAGGGCGTCATCGGCTCCGACGCGGACCTGATCCAGCCCGGCCAGCAGCTCGATCTCGGCCGGAACGCAGGGTAGTTCGGCACCCTTCGCCCTCTTTTGGGAAAGTGAGACAAGGGTCTCGTTGACTGTGGTGGGGCCCGGGTTACTCAACCCCGGCATACCGGGCCTCACCTGCGGATATGTAACCAACCCGTGATCAAAAACGGTCAACTTGGTTCAGATGGTGGGGTTTGAACCCCAAGGGGATTACTGCTTAACGTCAGGACCGCTCGCCAAAGCGGGCCCTTCGATCACACGCCGAATCCTGCCGGTGGTCGAAGGCACTTGACGCGCAAGCGCCGAAGGCAGGAGCGGGGGACCCAGGATTTGTGCCGGCCCCGCCCGTGAAAACGGGTCAACCGGCTTGGGGTGAAGCCACGTGCGTTCTGCGCACACGGCCGGGCGACTCATCAGTCCGAACCCGACAGCTCACCTCGTAGGCGTCGGTGAGGAAACGAACGAACCATGCTGATCTTCAAGGGCAAGCACCGTCGTCCCTCCAAGGCCGTCCGCGTCGCCACCCTCGCCGGTGTGGCCGGTGCCGCCGTGGCCGTGCCGCTGATGGGCGCCACCTCCGCCTCCGCCGCCTCCGTCGCCACCTGGGACAAGGTCGCCCAGTGCGAGTCCGGCGGCAACTGGTCGATCAACACCGGTAACGGCTACTACGGTGGCCTGCAGTTCTCCAACTCCAGCTGGGCCGCCGCCGGTGGCACCCAGTACGCGCCGCGCGCCGACCTGGCCACCAAGGCCCAGCAGATCGCCGCCGCCGAGAAGCTCCTCGCCATCCAGGGCCCGGGTGCCTGGACCTGCGCCGGTGCGGGCAACCTGACCGCCGGTGGCCCCGCCGCCGACGTCGACACCTCCGCGCAGACCAAGTCCGCGCCGAAGCAGGAGTCCGCCAAGCCGGAGGCCAAGAAGGCCCCGTCCGCCTCCGAGGACCGTGCCTCGCGGTCCGCCGAGCGCAAGTCCACGGGTGACGGCAACTACACCGTCAAGGCGGGCGACACCCTCGCAAAGATCGCCAAGGCCCACGGCACCGACTGGAAGTCCGTCTACAAGGCGAACAAGTCGGTCATCGGCGGCAACCCGAACCTGATCATCCCCGGTCAGCAGCTCACCGTCTGAGCCGCTTTCTCACCGGGGCTCCGGGCCCGAGCGGCGGGCCCCCTTCCTCCGTGAGACCGCCCCGCCACGGCACGCCCTTCCCCCGGCGCGCCGTGGCGGGGTTTCTCATGTCCCGGGTCACGGGCCCGGAGCGCCCCGGCGGGCGGCAGGCCGCTGACCGGCGCTGTTCAGCAACTTTTCCCGTTTAGTGAACAATGTGCCCAAACGTCCCGTGAACTGGGCCTTTGGGCCTGTTTTCGTCCCACGGAGCGGGCCAAGGGCAGGCGGACGCGCCCGGGGCCGTTAGGCTCATGCGCAGAACGCCAGACACCCACGAAGGAGACAACGTGCCGTCGATCGACGTCGTCGTAGCCCGCGAAATTCTCGACTCGCGAGGTAATCCCACGGTCGAGGTCGAGGTCGGCCTCGACGACGGCAGCACCGGCCGTGCCGCCGTCCCGTCCGGCGCCTCCACCGGCGCCTTCGAGGCCATCGAGCTCCGTGACGGCGACCCGAACCGCTACCTGGGCAAGGGCGTGGAGAAGGCCGTCCTGGCCGTCATCGAGCAGATCGGCCCGGAGCTCGTCGGCTACGACGCGACCGAGCAGCGGCTGATCGACCAGGCCATGTTCGACCTGGACGCCACCGACAACAAGGGCTCGCTCGGCGCCAACGCCATCCTCGGCGTCTCCCTCGCCGTGGCGCACGCCGCCTCCGAGGCCAGCGACCTCCCGCTGTTCCGCTACCTCGGCGGCCCGAACGCGCACGTGCTGCCCGTCCCGATGATGAACATCCTGAACGGCGGCTCGCACGCCGACTCCAACGTGGACATCCAGGAGTTCATGATCGCCCCGATCGGCGCGGAGTCCTTCTCCGAGGCGCTGCGCTGGGGCGCCGAGGTCTACCACACCCTCAAGAAGGTCCTGAAGGCCAAGGGCCTGGCCACCGGCCTGGGCGACGAGGGCGGCTTCGCCCCGAACCTCGGCTCCAACCGCGAGGCCCTCGACCTCATCCTCGAGGCCATCAAGGAAGCCGGGTACGCCCCCGGCCAGGACATCGCGCTCGCGCTGGACGTCGCCGCCTCCGAGTTCTACAAGGACGGCACGTACCAGTTCGAGGGCAAGGACCGCTCGGCCGCCGAGATGACCGAGTACTACGAGGAGCTGGTGGCGGCCTATCCGCTGGTCTCCATCGAGGACCCGCTGTTCGAGGACGACTGGGCCGGCTGGAAGGTCATCACCGACAAGCTCGGCGCCAAGGTCCAGCTCGTCGGCGACGACCTGTTCGTCACCAACCCCGAGCGCCTCGCCCGCGGCATCGAGGAGGGCTCCGCCAACGCGCTGCTGGTGAAGGTCAACCAGATCGGCTCGCTGACCGAGACCCTGGACGCCGTCGAGCTGGCCCAGCGCAACGGCTTCAAGTGCATGATGTCGCACCGCTCCGGTGAGACCGAGGACGTCACCATCGCCGACCTCGCCGTCGCCACCAACTGCGGCCAGATCAAGACCGGCGCCCCGGCCCGCTCCGAGCGCGTCGCCAAGTACAACCAGCTGCTGCGCATCGAGGAGATCCTCGACGACGCCGCGGTCTACGCCGGCCGCTCCGCTTTCCCGCGCTTCCGCCACAGCAGCTGACGAAGGCGGCCCGCTGCCGGGCCGGACAAGGCAGCAGGGGCTGAACGGGCGAGGCAATCGCCCGGCACCCCGTACGTCCCCGGCGACGGTCCCGTACCGTTGCCGGGGACGTACCTGCTTGAAGCAGTCAGGCGTCCGTCAGTGAAGGGGAGACGACGTGCCCGCGGACCGGTTCTCGACCGCGACCCGACTCAAGGCGCTCGGCGAGCAGGCCGCCGCCCGCGTCTACCGCGCCCGCCCGCCCCGCCGCAACCGCCTCACCGGCCGTGCCGCACTGCTGGCCCTGGTGATGTGCTCCCTGGTCGTCGCCCTCGCGTATCCCATAAGGCAGTACGTCTCCCAGCGCTCGGACATCGCCGACCAGCGCCGCAAGGCCCAGGAGGCCGGCGCCGCCCTGGACCGGCTGCGTGAGCAGAAGGCCCGCTGGCAGGACCCGGCGTTCGTACGCCAGAAGGCCCGCCGGCATCTGCACTACGTCATGCCGGGCGAGGCCGGATACATCGTCCCGGACGGCTCCGGCACCGGCTCCGCGCCCAAGGGGGCGCAAGCGGCGCAGCGCCCCTGGTACGAGAATCTGTGGGACGCCGTCGACGCGGCCGACAAGCGGTAGCGCCGGCCCGTACCGCCGGCGGACGGCAGCCCGTACTGTCGACAGCGTGCGGCCCGCCGCGCCGCACCGCCCCTCCACACCACTCACCTCACCGAAAGCGCACATGGACACCCCCCCGCCCCAGACCGAGCCCACCGAGCCCACCGCCGCGGACATCGCCGCCTTCAAGGAGCAGCTCGGCCGCCCGCCCCGCGGACTGCGCGCCATCGCGCACCGCTGCCCCTGCGGCCAGCCGGATGTCGTCGAGACGGCGCCGCGCCTGGAGGACGGCACGCCCTTCCCCACGCTCTACTACCTCACCTGCCCGCGCGCGGCCTCCGCGATCGGCACGCTGGAGGCCAATGGCGTGATGAAGGAGATGTCCGAGCGGCTGGCGGCCGACCCGGAGCTGGCCGCCGCCTACCGGGCGGCCCACGAGGACTACATCCGGCGGCGGGACGCCATCGAGGTGCTGCAGGGCTTCCCGAGCGCGGGCGGTATGCCCGACCGGGTCAAGTGCCTGCATGTCCTCGTCGGGCATTCGCTGGCGGCCGGGCCGGGCGTCAACCCGCTCGGTGACGAGGCCCTCGCGATGCTGCCGGAGTGGTGGAAGAAGGGGCCGTGCGTGACCCCGTGCCAGGACGCCGCCGGGGGCCCGGACGCTCCCGGTGCCCAGGACGCTCCCGAAGGAGACGCCAAGTGAAGCGGGTCGCCGCCATCGACTGCGGTACGAACTCCATCCGGCTGCTGGTCGCGGAGGCCACTGCGCCCGATAGCGCCTGCGGCGCGGGGGCGACGGGTGAGCTGAAGGACCTCGACCGCCGGATGCAGATCGTCCGGCTGGGCCAGGGCGTGGACCGCACCGGGCGGCTGGCGCCCGAGGCGCTGGAGCGCACCTTCGCGGCCTGCCGTGAGTACGCCGCGGTGATCAAGGGCCTGGGCGCCGAGCAGGTCCGCTTCGTGGCCACCTCCGCCTCCCGGGACGCGGAGAACCGCGACGACTTCGTCCGCGGCGTGGTGGACATCCTCGGGGTGGAGCCCGAGGTGATCACCGGCGACCAGGAGGCCGAGTTCTCCTTCAACGGCGCCACCAAGGAGCTCACCGGCCGCGCCGACTTGGAGCGCCCGTTCCTGGTGGTCGACATCGGCGGCGGCTCCACCGAGTTCGTGCTCGGTGACGCGTCCGTCCGCGCCGCCCGCTCGGTCGATGTCGGCTGCGTACGGATGACCGAGCGGCATCTGGTGCACGGGGGCGAGATCAGCGACCCGCCGTCCCCGGGCCAGATCGCCGCCATAAAGGCCGATGTGGCCGCGGCGCTGGACCGGGCCGAGGAGACCGTCCCGCTGCGCGAGGCGGCCACCCTCGTGGGCCTGGCCGGCTCGGTGACCACGGTCGCCGCGATCGCGCTGGGCCTGAACCAGTACGACTCCGAGGCCATTCACCACTCCCGGATCCCCCTGGCGAAGGTCCGCGAGATCACCGACCGTCTGGTGTCCTCCACCCACGCCGAGCGCGCGGCCATCCCCGTCATGCACCCGGGCCGGGTCGATGTGATCGCCGCGGGCGCGCTCGTACTGCTGTCGATCATGGAGCGGGTGGGCGCCGGGGAGGTCGTCGTCAGCGAGCACGACATCCTGGACGGGATTGCCTGGAGCCTCGCCGGCTGAGGCGGCCGAGAAGACGAAAGGCAGGGCTGACCTGCTCTGATGCGGTGACGAGGTGCCTTCGGCCGACCTCTGCACGACCTGCGGCCCGGTGCGCCGGCACCCAGCGGCGCCGGGGCCGAACTCGAAGCGCCGGGGCACCGGGAAGCGGGGCGCGGAATTACCCTGGACCGTATCCGGGGGGACACTCCACAGGCGGTGAGGACACCATGTGGGATGCGATCAAGCGCAAACGGCGCACGCGCCATCCGGTACCGGAACCGGAAGAAGTGGAACAAGCAACGGACATCGTGTGTGACCGTTGCAAGCGGCCCCTGCGCGGTGAGGAAGACGGCTGGAACGTCGTCCTGGACAAGGGATACGCGATCGGGCATCTGTGCCCGGACTGCCAGACGGCGGAGGAGAACGCCGAGGCCGAGGTACATGAGGCGACCCTCGACTACAGCGCAGGCCATGTGGATGAGGACGGCCGTGTCCGGTGGTCGGCGAAGGGCGTCTGCAACAGTATCTCGGTCGGAGGCCACGCGGCGATGCGGGAGAACACGGCCATCCACATGATGGTCTCCGTGGAGCCCCCCGTGCTGCGCGTCGCCGTCGGGCCGCAGTCGGACGCACGGCTGAGCGGGCTGTTCGGAAACGTGACGTGCAAGAAAGCCGTCCACGAGGAGATGGCGAGCAAGGGAGCACAGCCCGGGACCCGGGACCTCGCATACCTGGTGGACAGCGACATGGACGCCACCGACGTCTGGGTGGTGGAGGACCAGGCGATGGCGGTCGGAGGGGCCGGCTCGCACAAGCTTCTGGTCATCTACTCTCCGGACATCGATCCACATCTCCTCGAGGTGTTCGCGCCGGAGTACGCCGACTCGATGCGCGAGGCGATCCACGCGCCATGATGCCCAGGGCCATGGTCAGGGCCGCGGCCTCGCCCTGACTCTGCACGAGGTCGGCAACGGCCTCTGCAGACCGGCCGTTTGAGTGGGCGGAAGGCCCGTCCGAGCGGTTTTCAGGGGGCTTCGGAGGGCTCCGCGGACGGCTCCGGGAAAAAGGTTCGTGAAATCCTTCACATGAAAAAGCCTGTCGTTGGACGAACAATCTCAGCTTCCGGCCCTCATTCGAAGGTCCCAGGTCTCCTCGACCCGGAGAATGCGCGGTTCCGTAGATCGCGTCGGCACACCCGCGGAGGCGGTGGTTCAGCCGCCCGACCGGCCGTGACGCCGGAACAACGCCTGATCAACGCGGGTCTCCAACGCCTTACGGCATACAGTGGTTCCGCTTTGGACTATGGCGTCGGTCACGAAGCCGGCGGAGTGTAGCAGATGCCCCCCGAGTGCTTGTGAAGGGGCTCACGAGCGACCCCCCATGTGGGGGTGGATACTCGATTGCATGAGCACCACGGAGCGTCCCAGGATCCTCGTTGTAGGCGGTGGGTACGTAGGCCTGTACGCGGCACGCCGCATCCTCAAGCAGATGCGGTACGGCGAGGCGACCGTCACGGTCGTCGACCCGCGCTCGTACATGACGTACCAGCCCTTCCTCCCCGAAGCTGCAGCCGGCAGCATCTCCCCCCGCCACGTCGTGGTTCCGCTACGACGCGTGCTCCCCAAGGCGGAGGTTCTCACCGGCCGGGTCACCACCATCGACCAGGACCGCAAGGTCGCCACGATCGCCCCGCTGGTCGGCGAGGCGTACGAGCTGCCCTTCGACTACCTGGTCATCGCGATGGGCGCGGTCTCCCGTACCTTCCCGATCCCCGGCCTGGCCGAGAGCGGCATCGGCATGAAGGGCGTGGAAGAGGCCATCGGCCTGCGCAACCACGTGCTGGAGCAGCTGGACAAGGCCGACTCCACGACCGACGAGGACGTCCGCCGCAAGGCGCTGACCTTCGTCTTCGTCGGCGGTGGCTTCGCGGGTGCGGAGACCATCGGCGAGGTCGAGGACATGGCCCGTGACGCGGCGAAGTACTACAACAACGTGAAGCGCGAGGACATGCGCTTCCTGCTGGTCGACGTCGCCGACAAGATCCTCCCCGAGGTCGGCCCGAAGCTCGGTGCCTACGGCAAGGAGCACCTCGAGGGCCGCGGTGTCGAGGTCTACCTCAAGACCGGCATGGACTCCTGCGTCGACGGCCATGTGAAGCTCAACAACGGCCTTGAGGTCGACTCCAACACCATCGTGTGGACCGCGGGCGTCAAGCCGAACCCGGCGCTGGCCCGCTTCGGTCTGCCGCTCGGCCCGCGCGGCCATGTCGACACCGGCACCACCCTCCAGGTGCAGGGCACCGACTACATCTGGGCCGCCGGCGACAACGCCCAGGTTCCGGACATGGTCGGCCGCAAGAACGGCAACGAGAACGCCTGGTGCCCGCCGAACGCGCAGCACGCGCTGCGGCAGGCCAAGGTCCTCGGCGACAACGTGCTCTCCGGTATGCGGGGCTTCCCGCAGAAGGAGTACAGCCACGCCAACAAGGGTGCGGTCGCCGGTCTGGGCCTGCACAAGGGCGTCGCGATGATCGTCATGGGCAAGATGAAGATCAAGCTCAAGGGCCGTCTCGCCTGGTACATGCACCGCGCGTACCACGGCATGGCGATGCCGACGTTCAACCGCAAGATCCGGGTCTTCGCCGACTGGACCCTGGCGATGTTCCTCAAGCGCGAGGTCGTCTCGCTCGGCGCCATGGAGAACCCCCGCGAGGAGTTCTACGAGGCCGCCAAGCCGGCGCCGGCCCCGCCGACCGCCGCCGAGGCCGGGGACAAGACCAAGGCCAAGGCTTCCTGAATTCCCGGTCGGCTACGCCGACCAGCCCGAAGGGCGTCCGCCATCCGTGGGGCGGGCGCCCTTTGGCGTGTCCACTCTGGCGAAAACCGGGCGGTGTGCGGTTCTCTTACGTGTGAACGGGACTAACTGGGCGCCCCATTGGCGTTTACGTGGTGGGTGAATCTTCTTTGCCCGACTCGTCAACACGGAGGTGTGCGACATGGCCGACGCCGCTGGACGGCTCACCAAGCTCGCCGAGGAGGTGCTGGGAGCACCGCTTCCGGTGCGCATCCGCGCCTGGGACCGCAGCGAGTCCGGCCCGCCGGGGGCACCCACACTCGTCATCCGCCATCGCCGGGCGCTGCGCCGGCTGCTGTTCAGGCCGGGCGAACTCGGCCTGGCCCGCGCCTGGGTGGCCGGCGACCTCGACATCGAGGGCGATCTCTACGAAGCGCTCGACCGGCTCGCCGGACTGATCTGGGAGCGCGACGACGCCCCCAAGCCGCAGCGCGCCGCCGTGCTCCGCGCCCTGGCCCGCCCGGAGATCCGCGCCGCGGCCCGGGAACTGCTGAGCCTGGCCGGCGCCCCGGTCCCGCCGACGCCGCCCGCGGAAGAGGTCAGACGCCGCCGCGGACCGCTGCACACCCTGCGCCGCGACAAGGAAGCCATCAGCCACCACTACGACGTCGGCAACGACTTCTACGCCCTGGTGCTCGGCCCGTCCATGGTCTATTCCTGCGCCTACTGGGAGAGCCCCGAGGCCACCCTGGAGGACGCCCAGCGCGACAAGCTCGACCTGATCTGCCGCAAGCTCGGCCTCCAGGAGGGCCGGCGGCTGCTCGACGTGGGCTGCGGCTGGGGCTCGATGGTGCTGCACGCGGCCCGCGAGTACGGCGTACGGGCGGTCGGCATCACCCTCTCCGAGGAGCAGGCCACCTTCGCCCGTAAGCGCATCGCCGAGGCCGGGCTCGCCGACCGGATCGAGATCCGGGTGCAGGACTACCGCGAGATCAAGGACGAGCCGTTCGACGCGATCTCCTCGATCGGGATGGCCGAGCACGTCGGCCGGACACAGTACGCGGAGTACGCCGGCGCCCTGTACTCCCTCCTGAAGCCCGGCGGGCGGCTGCTCAACCACCAGATCGCCCGGCGGCCGCTCGCGGACGAGGAGGCGTACCACGTCGATGAGTTCATCGACCGGTATGTGTTCCCGGACGGTGAGCTGGCGCCGATCGGCCGGACCGTCGGCCAGCTGGAGGACGCCGGGTTCGAGGTGCGGGACGTGGAGGCGATCCGGGAGCACTATGCGCTGACGCTGCGGAGCTGGGTCACCAATCTGGAGCGCCACTGGGCCGAGGCGGCGCGCCTCACCTCCGCGGGCAGGGCCCGGGTGTGGCGGCTCTACATGGCCGCGTCGGCGCTGTCCTTCGAGCGCAACCGGATAGGAGTCAACCAGGTGCTGGCGGTCCGGACACCGGAGGGCGGGGCCTCGGACATGACGTTGAGGGCGCGTGAGTGGCGCTCCGGCACCCACCGCGGCTGAACGCCGCCCGCCCACCCGCTGCCATGAGGGAGCGGGTGGGCGGGCAACGGGACCGGCGCCGGGGCGCTATTCGGCCTTGATGGCGGCGAGCATGTTCAGCCTCGCCGCCCGGAACGCCGGCCACAGGGCGGCCAGTACACCGACGAGCGCGGCCAGGCCGAGGAAGAGGCCCATCCGGGCCCACGGCAGCACCAGTTCGTAGGTGGCCAGGTGGGTGCTGATCAGCTGACCGACGGCCCAGCCCATGAACACGCCGAGCCCGATGCCGAGCACCCCGCCGAACAACGAGATGACCAGTGACTCCAGCCGCACCATCCGCTTGATGCCGCGCCGGTCCAGGCCGATCGCCCGCAGCATGCCGATCTCCTGCGAGCGTTCGAAGACCGACATCGCCAGGGTGTTGATGACTCCGAGCACCGCGACGATCACGGCCATGGCAAGGAGGCCGTAGAGCATGTTCAGCAGCAGGGTGAACATCGAGGCGATGGCGTTCGAGACGTCCTTCTTGTCCGCGACGGTGACCGCCGGGTTCTTGCCGAGCGCCTCGACCAGGTCGTCCTTGTTCGCGTCGGTCGCGCCGTCGGCCATCTTGACCAGCAGCTGCTTGTCGCTGATGTCCTTCTGGTGCGGAGCCAGGGCGCGGTTGTCCAGGAGGACGCCGTTGAGCATCTCGTTGCCCTTGTAGACGCCCGAGACGGTCAGAGTGGCCTTCTTGCCGTCCTCGAACGTCACGGGGAGCCGCGTGCCGGCCCGCCAGCCCTTGTTGGTGGCCGTGTTCTCGTCCACCAGGACCCGGTCGCCGCGCAGGGTGCCGAGCGACCCCTCGCTGATGTCGAGCCGGACGAGCGAGCCGAACTGAGCGCCGTCCACACCGGTCAGCTGGGTCGGCTGCCGGGCGGCGCTGCTGGTGCCGATCGTCGCCATGCCCTCCCGCAGCGGGGTGAGGGCGGTGACGCCGGGCACGTCGCGAACCTTCTGCTCCGCGGTGGTGGGCAGCTGCGTGTTGCCCTGCATCGAGACCGTGTAGTCGGCCTTGAGCGCATCGACGGCCAGCTTGTCGATGCCCTTCTGCGTGCTGCCCGCGATCACCGTCATGCCGGTGATCAGGGTCAGCCCGATCATCAGCGCGGAGGCGGTGGTGGCCGTACGGCGCGGATTGCGCAGCGCGTTCTGCCGGGCGAGGCGGCCGGAGACGCCGAAGGCACGCAGGACGGGGGTGGCCAGCGCGATCAGCGGACGGGACAGCAGCGGCGTCAGGATGAACACGCCGACCAGCAGCAGCATCCCGCCGCCGCCGAGCATGATCTTGCTGGTGTTGTCGCCGTCGTACACGGAGGTGGCGAGGATGACCGAGGCCGTGCCGATGCCCGCGACGAGCGCACCGAGGGTGTTGCGGACCAGCAGCGATTTGGTGGTGGCGACGGCGTGCACGCTGTTCATCGCGGCAACCGGCGGAACCTTAGCGCCGCGCCGCGCGGGCAGCCAGGCGGCCAGCACCGTGATGACGGTGCCGATGCCCAGGGCGGCGACGGCCGTGGAGGGCGAGACCACCAGCGGCCCCTCGGGGAACTTCGCGACAAAGCCGTTCAGCACCTCCCGCAGCACTGCGGCGATGCCGATTCCGGCCGCCAGGCCCGAGACACCGGCGATCGCACCGACGAGGAACGCCTCGATCAGCACCGAGCGGGTGACCTGGCGGCGGCTCGCGCCGACCGCCCGCATCAGCGCCAGCTCCTTGGTGCGCTGGGCGACCAGCATGGTGAAGGTGTTGGCGATGAGGAAGATGCCGACGAAGAGCGCGACGGCGGCGAAGGCCAGCAGCGCGGTCTTCATGCCCTGCATGTCGTGGTCGATCATCTTGGCTTCGACGTCGGCGAGTTCCTTGCCGGTGAAGGTGGTGGCGCTGTCCTTGGGCAGCGCCTTGCCGATCGCCTGCTGGAGTGCGGCCTGGGACGTCCCGGCCGCGGCCTTGACGTCGATCTGGCTGTATCCGCCGGACAGTCCGAGCAGCTGCTGCGCGGTCCGGGTGTCGAACAGGGCCAGCGAGCCGCCGGCGGCGACCCGGCCGTCGTCGGTGGTGAAGATGCCGGTCAGCTTCTGCTGCCGGACCGGTCCGTCGGCGGATATCCGGACGGTGTCGCCGACGTGGTAGCCGCCCTTCGCGGCGGTGCCCGCGTCCAGCGCGAACTGGTCCGCGCGGGTGGGGGCCGTGCCCTGCTTCATCGGGTAGCGGGCGTCCTTGCCGTCCTTGCCGGGGAAGTAGTTGCTGCCGCGGCTCTCGCCCGAGCCGATCAGCTTGCCGTCCTTGTCACCGATCCCGGTGAAGCCGTTGACGGTGCCGGTGACGGAGGCGGCGCCGGGGAGACGGGACACGGTGTCGAGCGCCTTGCCGTCGAGCCGGGGCTCCTTGGCCCGGGTGCCGGGAGGCCCGTCGGACGACGGTGGTGTCAAGGAGACATCGACGTTGTCGAAGCTCTTCTCGGAGCTGGTGCGGAAGGCGTCGGAGATGGTCGAGGTGAAGACCAGGGTGCCGGAGACGAAGGCCACGCCGAGCATCACGGCGAGGACGGTCATCAGCAGCCGGGCCTTGTGCGCAAGCACATTGCGCAAGGCGGTACGGAACATGAGGGGTCCTGGAGGAGAGGTCCGGGTGAGGGGGCGGCTGCTGATCAGCTCGTACGGTGCAGGGAGTCGAAGCCCTTCATGCGCTCCAGCACCGTGTCGGCGGTCGGGCCGGGCATGTCGTCGACGATCCGGCCGTCGGCGAGGAAGACCACGCGGTCCGCGTAGGAGGCGGCGACCGGGTCGTGGGTCACCATCACCACGGTCTGGCCCAGTTCGCGCACGGAGTTGCGCAGGAAACCGAGGACCTCGGCGCCGGAGCGCGAGTCGAGGTTGCCGGTGGGCTCGTCGGCGAAGATGATCTCGGGCCGGGAGGCGAGCGCGCGGGCGACCGCGACGCGCTGCTGCTGACCGCCGGAGAGCTGGCTGGGGCGGTGCTTGAGACGGTCGGCCAGGCCCACGGTCTGCACCACGCGGTCCAGCCAGGCGCGGTCGGGCTTACGGCCCGCGATGTCCATGGGCAGGGTGATGTTCTCCAGTGCGCTCAGGGTCGGCAGCAGGTTGAACGCCTGGAAGATGAAGCCGATCTTGTCGCGCCGGAGCTGGGTGAGCTTCTTGTCCTTCAGCCCGGTCAGTTCGGTGTCGCCGATCCGGGCGGAGCCGCCGGAGATCGAGTCCAGCCCTGCCATGCAGTGCATCAGCGTCGACTTGCCGGATCCTGAGGGGCCCATGATCGCGGTGAACTGGGCCTGCCGGAACTCGACGGAGACCGCGTCCAGGGCGACCACCTGGGTCTCGCCCTGTCCGTAGACCTTGGTGAGGTCCGTGGCGCGGGCGGCCGCCGCGGTGGTGCGGGTGGCGGTGGCGACGCTGGAGTCGTGGGTGGTCACGGGGAGGTGCTCCTGTCGTACGAGGGGGGCCATCAGTTCCGCCGCGACCACGAGGATTCGGGCGGCGAACGGAAGGCGGACCTTTCCATCGTGAGTCAGGGCACAGGGCCAGGACGTCAACCCCTGTGGCCGTCCTGGACCACCCCTGGGGCGTAGCGGGGACGTGCCTGTCATCCCTGCGGAGGAGACGACTCCGGATGCTGATACCGCGTCGGCAGCAGCCGGAGGGGCGGTCCGGCGGGGGTGAGGGTCACGCTGACGAGGCGTCGAGTTTCCGTCAATTCGGGCATGAAAATGCGCCGGGGGGCTTCCCGGCGAAGGAGGGCTTCAGGCATGTGCCGAAGGCCTGTACCGGTCGCTGATGCTCACTCAGTTGCCAATAAAATAAGACAACCTCGGGAAGAGCGGCCGATCTGCGTCGTGCGCTGCGGGCTACGCTCGTGCTGCCCTCTTTGAGGTGGCATGGGGGATCCCAGGCCCGGATGGTGGAATGCAGACACGGCGAGCTTAAACCTCGCTGGCCTACGGGCCGTGCCGGTTCAAGTCCGGCTCCGGGCACTCCGCACGCAGCGGAGCTTAACTGAATTTTCAACGAGAAGGGGCAGCCGGGGAAAGCCGACGGCCCCTTCCCGCATTGTGAGTTGTCGGCTCAGCGCTCCACGAGCGCGAACAAGCTCTCCCAGCGGCCGACAATCTCCTCCGTGGAGAACCGCTGGATGTTCTCCCGGGCCGCTTCGCCCATCGTGTCCCGAAGCTCCTTGTCGGACATCAGGGCGTCGAGATGCCGGGCGAATTCGGTGATATTGCCCGGCGGGGCGAGGAATCCGTCCACGCCGTCCGTGATGATCTCGTGGACGCCCGGCGCCACATCGAACGCCACACACGGCACAGCGGTCGCCATCGCCTCCATGGGCGCCAGCGGGAAGCCCTCGCCACGCGAACTGAGCGCGAAGACCGCGCTCTCCCGCAGCGCGCCCGGCACATCACCGGTCCGGCCCATCCATGCGACCGTGGCGGCGATGCCCAGCTCAGCGGCCTGCTTGCGCAGCGCCCCCTCTTCCTCGCCGGAGCCGTAGACCCGCAGCGTCCAGTCGGGGTGCTGCGGGGCGACCTTGGCCCAGGCCTCCAACAGCAGGTCCACGCCCTTCTCTTCGTGCAGCCGGCCGATGCTGACGACGCACTTGTGGGAGCGGTCCGAGGGCACCTCGGGGAAGAAGGGCAGCGGGTTCGGCATGAAGCCGACGTTGTCCATCCGCTGCCGGATCCAGCGGTCCGCGTCCTCCCGGGTGAGCGTCAGCATCCGGTCGACGTCCCGGTAAAACCGCTTGACCCGGGCGAACCGGGAGGACTTGCGGCAGGTGTCGAAGGATTCATGGCTCATACCGATCACCGTCAGACCCGCGGTATCGGCCAGTGCGACCCACTCCATGGCCCACACCTGAGTGACGATCACCACACCGCCCGGCTTCGCCGTCCGGAACAGTGCGCTCAACTTGGCCGCCTGCTCGCGCATCCCGGCCTCCCGGGCCGCCCGGCGGCGCTGCTCGACCAGGTTGAGCTTGTCCTTGAGGCCGCGCACGGGGGCGACGGTCGGCGGGTGCTCGGTGTACAGCGTGGTGGTCCCGAACGGCACGTCGGGGGCCATCTCGTGGACCCGCCCCTCGGGAGGCGGCACCACGCCGACGAGGTGCACCCGGTGGCCCCGCTCGCTGAACAGCCGCGCCATCTGGTGCGACCAACTGGTGATGCCACCCAGCTCGTTGACGCTGTTGGACACGAAGAAGATGTCCCGCGGCTCGGCTGCGTTCGACTTGGTCATCAACGGCTCCACTGCGCAAAAAACTGATCGACGATGCTCCGGGCGGCGTCGCCCCGGTCGTATTCGCCGAACTTGGCGACGAATTCCTTGCGGCGCTGTGCGTATTCCAGCGTCTGCGACTCGAACGACTTGATCGTCTCGTGGAAATCGTCCTCGTTACGGACCACCGGGCCCGGTGCATGCTCCAGCAGATCGAAGTAGGTGCCGCGGCCCTCGTGCACATACGCGTCGTAGTCGTAGGTGAAGAACACCAGCGGACGGTCGAGCAGCGCATAGTCGAACATCACCGACGAATAGTCGGTGATCAGCCCGTCGGCCAGCTCCAGCAGGGGCGTCACATCGTGGCGCGCCGATACGTCGATGACCCGGCCCTGCACGGTCGGTGGCAGCACCACATGATTGAGGTAGTGCGAACGCACCAGGAGGACATAGCGGTCGCCGAACTGATCGGCGAAACGCTCCACGTCGAAGGGCAATTCGAAGCGCCCGTGCCGGCCGCCCGCCTTGCGGAACGTCGGTGCGTAAAGCAGTACGGTCCGGTCCTCGGGAATGCCCAACTCCGCGGCGAGCGGCCCGCGTTCACGTACTCCCCGCTCGGCCTCCCGCTGCCGGGCGTGCACCAGAGCGTCATTGCGCGGGTAACCCACCCGCAGCAGCGTCCTCTCCTGGAGCCGGAAAGCCTTGGCCAGCGTGCGCACATCGTGCTCGGAGCGGACCAGGAAACGGTCGAAGCGGTCCAGCGAACGCTGCTGCTCCGCCTGCTGCCGGCGGGTCTGCGCCTTCAGCGCCGGCTGGTCGAAGCCCATGTTCTTCAGCGCCGAGCCGTGCCAGGTCTGGAGGTAGGTGGTCTCCGGGCGCTTGGTGAGCTTGAGCGGGTAGCTCTGGTTGTCCACCCAGAACTCCGCCTGCGCCAGCGCCTTGAGGTAGGGCAGCGACCAGCGCCGTACGAGAGTGACGTCCTTCGGGAAGTCCTTCGGGGACCCGGAGTACGACCAGATCGCCTCGAAGTCCAGGCCCTGCCGGCGCATCTCCTCGTAGAGGGCGCGGGGGCTGTCGCTGTACTGCTTGCCCAGGTGGCTTTCGAAGACCACCGTGCGCTTCTTGACCGGCAGCCGGCAGAACACCTCGTGGTAGGCGCGGAGTTTGTTGTCGCCGGAGGTGACCTTCTTGCGCAGCGCCTTCGCCTTGCGGTAGCCGGTCTTGGCCAGCGTCCCCGGCTTGCCGCGCACTCCGCGGGTGATCAGCTCCTGTACGCGCTCGGCGCTGTGGCCCTCGCTGACCAGGCGGAACGCCAGATGACCCTTGGCCGAGACATGCGGTTCGAGGTGGTCGGCGACCATCCGTGTCAGCCGCGGCCGCACCGGCAGCGGCTCGGACAGCCCGGTGGCGGCGACGGTGAGCCGGGTCGTGGTGCGCACCCCGTCCACGTCCAGGCGCAGCCGTACGTCCCAGATGGTGTCGACGATGCCCAGCGGGCGCAGCTTCGCGGTGAGGTCCGCGGCGGCCTCCCAGTGGAGGGTGTCGCCGTCGTGGCGCAGCTCGTGCACCGGGAAGCGGAAGGACTGCAGACTGCGCCGCCGGGCACTGAACTCCAGCTCGCCCTTGAGGCGGGCGCCGGGCGGGACGACGCCGAGCGGGTTGGTGATCCGGCCGGCCAGCGAGACCGTCCTGCCGGACGAGCGGAAGCTGGTGAGCTGATTGCGCAGGAACAGCTGGTTGACCGGCTTCTCGTGGTAGCCGATGTCGGTCACGTCCAGCAGCTCGCGCCCGAACGGATCGTCGAAATGGCCGTCGCACCAGTAGATCCGGCCGTCGTGCTCGGCGAGCGGTGAGGAGACCTTGTCACGGTTGATGAGGGTGTCGACCGCCGGGATCAGGTGGTCCCAGTCACCCTGCTGGAGCAGGTAGGCGCAGATGGCCTGTATCGGCTGGACCCGCTCGTACGCCTCGGGGGCGATGCTTTCGAGGTATTCCCGGGAGAGTTCGGAGAACTCCTGGCGATAGGAATCGTCGCGGAACGGCAGGTCCCGCAGATGCAGCACCAGATCGTGCTTGAGGAATTTCACGTCCTTGGCGAGCTTCAGCTCGTCCAGCCCGCGCTCCGCCAGCAATGCGTCGATGCGGCGGTGGATCTCCAGCCGGTGCGTATAGTTCGTCATTTCGTGGCGCCGGTTCGTCACCGACTTCACGGCGGCCCGTTCGTATACGTGCCAGAAATACACCTGATTGGGGATCAGGGTGATGCGCTCCGCCGCGAGATAGGCATCGGCGATAAACATCAGGTCCTCGTAGAACATCCCCTTGGGGAATCGGAGATCGTTCTCGATGAGGAAATCACGGCGATAGCACTTGTTGGTGGACAGGGTGTCCCAGACGAACAGGTCCGGCAATTCCGTGACGGATTCCAGAGTGCGGGTCGTGGAATACAGCCAGGCGTACCACTCGTCGCGCTTCTGATTGCGGGTGTCCTTGTGCAGCCGGACGCACAGACCGGAAACGATATCCGATCCGGATTCCTCGGCGGCTTCCAGCATATTGCGGCACGCATTGATTTCCAGGACGTCATCGCTGTCCAGGAACATGACGTAGCGGCCCTCGGTGTGCTGGATGCCCACGTTCCGCGGTTCGCCTCCCGCACCGCTGTTCTCCGGCAGCTGGAAGGCTCTGACCCGCCCGGGGTGGTCGGCCGCGAGCCGCTGCGCCACTTCGAAAGAACGGTCGGTGCTGCAGTCGTCGACGATCACCACCTCGACGTCCCGGAGCGTTTGATCCAGCACGGACTGGACCGCGGTCGGCAACCGGTCGGCGTCGTTGTAGACGATGACGACTACTGAGACGTCAGGCACAGGCACCTCAACCCTCTTTCGCTGCTGTTTCCCGCCAGAATAGCCCTATCTGTACCCTCGGATTACAACCGATCGCGCCCATAGCGCTACGGACGGTGAGCCACGGGAGCATCGAGATGGGGCACTCCGGGGTTCGGATCTTGACCCTGCGTCAGCCCTGCAGATCCACCCACCAGGACACGCTCCGGCCGGCAGGGAAGACGGCCCCTCCCGCGAATCGGTTGCCTGCCGCGTCCGGTGACGTCCGTTGCGATCAGACATTTATCGGATTCCGTCCGGGCGGCAGCGGGAAGGAGCCCCGGGCGGAGCGGAAGGAAAATCCCAGTTCACGTGCGACGGCGCCGCCCGTCGACCACGGACGACGACAACGGACGATGACAAGAGGGCGGCAAGAAGGCGTCAAGACGGTGGCAGGAGATCGAATACCCAAAATGCCCGGGACCGGACGGCGGGACGGTGTGGCAGCGGAACGGCGGGGCGGTGGCGCAACGCGGTCCAGGCCCCGCCCCGGGCACGTCTCCGGCGTCCCGTACGTCCTCCTCATGGCGGATGTGCCGTCCCGGGTTCAGGGAAAGATCCTGCTCAAGAACTAGCGACGCGCCTTTGCCAAGCCATTACGCTTGCCGTCAAGGCCGCGCAGGGCGGCCATGGAGGAGTGAGATGAGGAGCAGCAACCCGGTCTTCTCGCGACGGGGGTTCAGCCGCGACACCGGCTACGCGGGCTTCAACGCGCCGCCGCAGGCCGGGGGCCCCGCCGCGAACCCGTACGCCGGAGCGAACCCCTACGCGCAGGGCGGCAACCCCTACGCACAGGACGCGACCAACCCGTACGCCCAGGGCCAGCAGGACGTCACCCAGGCACCGCCGCAGTACACGCCGCAGACCCGCCCGATGACGATGGACGATGTCGTCGCGCGTACGGGCATGACGCTGGGCACGGTCATCGCGGGTGCCACCGTCGGCTGGCTGTTCCTGACCCAGAACCTCGGCTTCGCCATCGGGGCCGGTCTGGTCGCGATGGTGCTGGCGCTGGTCCAGTCCTTCAAGCGGAAGCCGTCGCCGGCGCTGATCCTGGCGTACGCGGTGCTCGAGGGCCTCTTCCTCGGTGCGCTGAGCGGCTTCATCAACGACCTGCCGAAGATGAACGGCGCCCCGATGCAGGCGGTGCTGGGCACGATGGCGGTGTTCGTCGCCATGCTGGTCGCCTATAAGACGCGGATCGTGCGGGTCACCGCCCGCTTCACCCGCTTCGTGATGATCGCGGCAATGGGCTTCGTCCTGCTGTCGCTGGTCAATGTGCTGTTCATGGTGTTCGGCGGCGGTGAGGGCCTCGGCTTCCGCAGCGGCGGTCTGGGCATCGTCTTCGGCATCGTCGGCGTGGTCCTCGGCGCGCTCTTCCTGGCGCTGGACTTCAAGCAGGTCGAGGACGGCATCGCCTACGGCGCTCCGCGTGAGGAGTCCTGGCTGGCGGCGTTCGGTCTGACGCTGACCCTGGTGTGGATCTACATGGAGATGCTGCGGCTGATCTCGATCCTCCGGGGCGACTGACCCCCGGTGCCGGGCGCCTCGCGCGTCGGGCACCACCGTCGAAGGGCCCGCGGGCGAACTGCCCGCGGGCCCTTCGGCGTGAGTGGTGTCGGATGAGGTGAGTGTCCGGGGCCGGACCGGCTACTGGGCCCGGCCCGTGGATCAGAACTTGCGCGCGGCGCGCCTGAGGTCGTATTCGTGGACGATGGCCTTGGCGTGGCCGTAGGCGAGGTTGTGCTCGCCGCGGAGCCAGCTGACTTTTTCATCGAAACGGAAGAGGGCGGGGCCCTCGTCAACGGCGCGCAGCCAGTCGGAGATTTCCCGGCCGGTGCACTGCGGGATACGGGAGAGCATGTTCCGGTGGGTCTCTTCGGAGAAGAGCTGAGACATCGGCGCCTCCGGACGCGGTCGATGCTGGTTCTTCAGCCCACCGTGCCTGAGCGTTCGGGCGTTGGCAACCACCCGGGAGTGGCGCATAGGCTCACGACGTGCTTGACGTGACCCCCTTGCAGACCGCCGTGGACGCCCTCGCCGACCGCCTCCGCGCGCTGCCCCAGAGCAGGCTCGACCGCGGCGCGGCGGCCGAAGGACTCGCACTGGCGCGGCAGTTGGCGACCCGGGCGCAGCTGATCGAGCGGCCGGGAGAGCCCCCGTACGAGCTGCCGGACGCCGGGATGTTCGCGGCCGGCGACCAGCTGGCGGTGGCCGGCCATGACCTTGTCGAGGCGCTGCGGGCCGCGGCGGCGCGGATGGCCGACGGGACGGCGGACTCTGACGCGAAAGTGGCCCCCGCCGACGAACTGGCGGAGGCCGTGCGAGGCGTTCGGGCGGTGGCGGACCGCTGCTGAAGGGTGCCGGGCCCGCCGCGCCGCGGTCAGAGTGAGGCGATGACGCGGTCCGCGAGGATGTAGACGCTCTCCTCGCGGGTCTCGCCCCAGGAGAAGGTCAGCGCGTACGCCCCGGAGATACCGGAGCCGCCCAGCAGGACGGGGGTGCGCCCGGCGTGCAGTGCGCCGGCCACGCGCTCCGCGGTCTCGCGCTGCCCGGGGGTCAGGCAGAGCGTGGTGCCGTCGGCGAAGACATAGACGTCCAGGGTGCCCAGCGGGCCGGGGCGGACGTCCGCGAGCGGGGTGGCGTCCTGTGCCAGTTCCTCCAGGCGCGCCACGGTGCGCTCATGATCACTGATCACCGGGGACGGGGAGAAGTCCGGGTGCGAGGGGTGGCGCCGGCGCGCGGCGGCCAGCTCGGCGGACTCGGTCTCCTCGACCGGCTCCAACTCCGGCGCGTCCAGGGCTTCCAGCGCCTCCATGGACTCCAGGGACTCCATCGCCTCCAGGGCGTCCGGGCCCAGCAGCGGCTCCAGGCCGGCCAGATCCGCCTGCCGGGGCAGGAACGGCTGGGTGTCGAGCCGGTCGGACTCCGGGCGCTCGGACAGCTCGCGCTGGTCCAGCAGGCCCTCGTCACCGAGGCCGACGAGCCCGCCGAGCAGGGACGGGGCGTCGGCGGCGTCCCGGGCCTCCTGCGCGGCCCAGAAGGCGCGGGCCTCGGCCAGCTCGCGCTCGCGCTCCTCGGCCAGGGCGTCCGCGACGGCGGCGCGTATGTCCGCCAGCGGGGTCTCGGCGGCCGGGACGGTGCGGGCGGCCGGGATGGCCGCGGTGGCCGGGTGCGCCGCCGCGGCGTCGGCCGGGGTGTCCTGACGGGTGGCGAGGAGCTCGGCGTGCAGCTCGGCGATCTGGTGGCGCAGGCCGCGGGCGGTGCGCAGGGCGGCGGCGCCCAGCGCCACGGCGGTGGCCGCGCCCGTCAGCAGGAAGAGGGTGGTGACGCTCATGCCGAATCCTCGCTTCGCTCGGCCCCGCATGCGCGAGGCGCGCCCCCTTGAATGGTTCGCTCGCTGCGCTCGCTCACGCCGGAACCTCTCTCCGTTCGGTGCCGCATGCGCGAGACGCGCACCTCTCGATTCGATCGGGGCACTCGCTCATGCGTCCTCCCCACGTCGCTCGGCGGCCCTGGTCGCGCGGGCCGCGCATCGGTACACGGACTGCCCCCGGCCGGTCGGACGGGAGACCCCCTTGATGCGCTCGCTCGGGATCACACCTGGTAGCCGCTCGGTCACCGGCGTACTCCCGTTAGCAGAATGTTCTCCGACTTCCTACATCAGGCTGCCGGTGGTCGGCGACCGCACCTCGTGCCGTATGTCCCGAAATGGAGGGGGAATGAGGGCTCGTATGTGTGGGTGCCCCCGTGCTGACCTGCAAGAACACTGCTCCCCCAGGGCGTTGGTCACAATCCTGGGGGAGATTGGGTCGCGATCTCGTTACCGAGTGGCGCAGGTCACGCCGTGTCGCCGCCCGTGTTCATTCGAGCGCGAAGGGTGTGCGCGGGGCGGAAGTTGGTCCGTTTTGTCGCGCACACCCCTGCGGCTTCGTCTTCGCCGCGGGTCAGCTCAGCCGCTCGATGACCATCGCCATGCCCTGGCCACCGCCCACGCACATCGTCTCCAGGCCGAACTGCTTGTCGTGCCACTGAAGGGAGTTGATCAGGGTGGTGGTGATACGGGCACCGGTCATGCCGAAGGGGTGGCCGACGGCGATCGCGCCGCCGTTGACGTTCAGCCGGTCCAGGTCGATGCCCAAGTCCCGGTAGGACGGGATCACCTGGGCGGCGAACGCCTCGTTGATCTCGACCAGGTCGATGTCGGAGACCGAGAGGCCGGCGCGGCGCAGGGCCTGCTTGCTGGCCTCGACCGGGCCGTAGCCCATGATCTCGGGGGAGAGGCCGGAGACGCCGGTGGAGACGATCCGGGCCAGCGGGGTCAGGCCCAGCTCGCGCGCCTTGGTGTCGGACATGATGACCAGCGCCGCGGCGCCGTCGTTCAGCGGGCAGCAGTTGCCGGCGGTCACCAGGCCGTCGGGGCGGAAGACCGGCTTCAGGCCGGAGACGCCCTCGACGGTGACCCCGGCGCGCGGACCGTCGTCCTTGGAGACGACCGTGCCGTCGGGCAGCGTGACCGGGGTGATCTCCCGCTCCCAGAACCCGTCGTTGATCGCCTTCTCGGCGAGGTTCTGGGACCGTACGCCGAACTCGTCCATGTCCTGGCGGGTGACGCCCTTGAGGCGGGCGAGGTTCTCCGCGGTCTGGCCCATGGCGATGTAGGCGTCCGGGATCAGGCCGTCCTCGCGCGGGTCGTGCCAGTCGGCGCCCTCCTGCCCGGCACGCGCCTCCGTACGGGCCTCGGCGTCGGCGAAGAGCGGGTTGTGGGTGTCCGGCAGGCCGTCGGAGGAACCCTTGACGCTGCGCGAGACCGTCTCGACCCCGGCCGAGATGAAGACATCGCCCTCACCGGCCTTGATGGCGTGCAGCGCCATGCGGGTCGTCTGGAGCGAGGAGGAACAGTAACGGGTGATGGTGCACCCCGGGAGGTGGTCCATCCCCATCTGGACGGCCACGATGCGGCCGAGGTTGTGGCCCTGCTCGCCACCGGGGAGGCCGCAGCCGAGCATCAGGTCGTCGATGTCGGTGGGGTCCAGCTCGGGGACCTTGGCGAGCGCGGTCTCGATGATCTTCGCGGTCAGGTCGTCCGGCCGCAGATCCTTCAGCGAGCCCTTGAAGGCGCGGCCGATCGGGGAGCGGGCGGCTGAGACGATCACGGCTTCGGGCATCACACGGCTCCAGGTGCGCGGGAAAAGGGCGGACTGTGAGGGAAGTTACCTGCACGTACTGCTGAGGTCACGGGGTGCGTGCTGTGATGCGGGCCTCTTTTCTAAGCGGGCGCTTATGGGAACGGCGCGGGGCCGCCGGGTATTCCCGTACGGCCCCGCCCCGTTCCCCCGCGCGTCGCTCACCGCCGGGCCGCCGCCCGGTCCCTCACGGGGTGACGGCCGAGGGATCCGTCGTCTCCGCCGCCGGCAGCTGACGGCGCCTGCGGTGCTTGAGCAGCGCCCAGGGGGCCCGGGAGGCGGTGACCTCCGTGCCGCCCTCGGAAGCCGCCTCGGCGGCCGCCTGCTCGACCGGCAGGATGCCCTCGCCCCGGGCGGGCTCCGGACGCTCCTCCTCCGGCCACAGGCCGAGCGAGGCGCACAGCGTCGGCAGCACGGCCATCGCGGCGGTGGCGTAGCCCTCGGCCGACGGGTGGTAGTTGTCCGGCCCGAACAGTTCCCGCGGACGCGCCTCGAACTCGGGGCCGAGCAGATCGCCGAGGGAGACCGTACGGCCGCCGCTCTCGATCACGCCGATGGTCTGGGCGGCGGCCAGCTGCCGGGAGAGCCGCCGGGCCACCCAGCGCAGCGGCTGGTAGACCGGCTCGACGCTGCCCAGATCAGGGCAGGTGCCGACGATCACCTCGCAGCCCGCCGCGCGCAGTGCGCGCACCGCCTCGGAGAGATGGCGTACGGACTGCGCGGGCGGCATCCGGTGGGTGACGTCGTTGGCGCCGATCATGATGACGCAGACGTCCGGGACCTCGGTGCCCGCCGCCAGCATCAGCTCCACCTGGCGCTCCAGGTCGTCGGACTGCGCACCGGGCAGCGCCACATTGCGGAAGTCGACGGGCAGCTCGGAGAGCGCGGCCAGGCCGGAGGCGAGCAGGGCGCCCGGTGTCTGGGAGGCGCGGTGCACCCCCTGGCCCGCGGCGGTGGAGTCGCCGAGGAAGCCCAGGCGCAGGGGCGGGCGGTCGGTGCGGTGGCCGAAGGCGGCGCCGTAGCGGCCGTCGGCGCACGGTGGAATGTCGCTGGAGCCGCCGACCGTACGGCGGGCCAGCCGGACCTCGGTCAGCAGCACCCCGACGGTGGCGACGCCGAGCAGCCCGACCCCGCCGCCGCCGAACGCCGCGGCGGTGGCGATCCGCCGGGCCACTCTCGCCCTGGACATCGTCATCGGCATGGGCCGGGCACCTCCCCGTGCAGCGCGGGCGCGCCACGGCCCCGGGGGCCGGACGCGCTTGAAATCGGCAAGAACTCCTACAACAGGGTGTTGCCCGTTCCTGCACGGAACGCAACGCACCCCTCCTCTAACGGACCCGGGCAATAGGCTGGCCGCACGGGCGCAGGAGAGCGTGCCCCCGACCGCGGAGACCACCGTGCAGTTTTACGATTCGATGATTGAGCTAGTCGGCAACACCCCGCTCGTGCGGCTCAACAACGTCACTCGAGGTATCCAGGCCACCGTCCTGGCGAAGATCGAGTACTTCAACCCGGGCGGGTCGGTCAAGGACCGGATCGCCGTGCGGATGATCGAGGCCGCCGAGCAGTCGGGTGAGCTTCAGCCGGGCGGCACGATTGTCGAGCCCACCTCCGGCAACACCGGTGTGGGCCTGGCGATCGTCGCCCAGAAAAAGGGTTACAAGTGCATCTTCGTCTGCCCGGACAAGGTGTCCACGGACAAGATCAATGTGTTGCGGGCCTACGGTGCCGAGGTGGTGGTCTGCCCGACCGCCGTTGACCCCGAGCACCCGGACTCGTACTACAACGTCTCGGACCGGCTGGTGCGCGAGACGCCCGGTGCCTGGAAGCCCGACCAGTACAGCAACCCGAACAATCCGCGCTCCCACTACGAGACGACCGGTCCCGAGCTGTGGGCGCAGACGGACGGGCGGATCACCCACTTCGTGGCGGGTGTCGGCACGGGCGGCACGATCAGCGGCACCGGCCGCTATTTGAAGGACGCCAGCGACGGCAAGGTCAAGGTCATCGGCGCCGACCCGGAGGGCTCCGTCTACAGCGGCGGCTCCGGGCGCCCGTACCTGATCGAGGGTGTCGGTGAGGACTTCTGGCCGACGGCGTACGACCGTACGGTCGCCGACGAGATCGTGGCGGTCTCGGACAAGGACGCCTTCCAGATGACCCGCCGCCTGGCCAAGGAGGAGGGCCTGCTGGTCGGCGGCTCCTGCGGGATGGCCGTGGTGGGCGCGCTGGAGGTCGCCGCGAAGCTCGGACCGGACGATGTGGTGGTCGTGCTGCTGCCGGACAGCGGCCGCGGCTATCTCTCCAAGATCTTCAACGACGAGTGGATGGCCGACTACGGCTTCCTGGAGGAGGGCGGCGCCGCCGCCCGGGTCGGCGAGGTGCTGCAGCACAAGGAGGGCGCGCTGCCCTCGCTGGTGCACATGCACCCGGAGGAGACCGTCGGCGAGGCGATCGAGGTGCTGCGCGAGTACGGCGTCTCGCAGATGCCGATCGTCAAGCCGGGCGCCGGGCACCCCGATGTGATGGCCGCCGAGGTCGTCGGCTCGGTCGTCGAGCGTGAGCTGCTGGACGCGCTGTTCACCCAGCGCGCCTCGCTGACCGACCCGCTGGAGAAGCACATGTGCCCGCCGTTGCCGCAGGTCGGCTCGGGCGAGCCGGTCGCCGATCTGATGGCGGTTCTGGAGACGGCGGACGCCGCGATCGTCCTCGTCGAGGGCAAGCCGAAGGGCGTGGTGAGCCGGCAGGACCTGCTGGCCTATCTGGCGCGCGAGGCCGGCAAGTAGCAGTGGTGTCCGGCGGCCGTCCCCCGTGGCGGCCGCCGGGCGCCCCGGCCGCGGCCCCGGCCCGTTCCCGTATCCGTCACGGCGTCAAGTGGCCGTCAGGAAACGGGCCGTCGCCGCACGGTGCACGTATGCGTCATGTGCTCGCAGCACGGGCTTAACACGCGTCAGGCACATTGGGATGCACGGCGACAAGGACCTCCGGAGCGGCTCCCGGACCTCCACCGTCGCCGCCCGGATGCGACGACCGGCCCTGACCCGGGCGCGCGTCCCTTGCGGGGACCGCCGTCGTCCCGCCCCCGGCTCCGGCCGGGGTGTGGCGGTCCCCGCAACATCTCCCCGCACCGCTCCCGACGGAGTCTCAGTCCGCCGCGCCCTCGCGGCGGCCCGTACGCGGGCGCAGCGAATTCCACCGGACCGTGCCGTGCGCGGCGTTGACGCCGACGATCCCGGCCCAGGTCACCAGCAGGCCCGGCACCCCGGTATGGACCGCCGCGACCGTGGACAGCGGGATGGCCAGCACCAGCGAGAGGGCGGCGACCCCGAACCGCTCCCAGAACTCCCTGCCGTGGCCCGCGCGGCGGGGCGGCAGGGTGCCGCGCGCCACCTGGATCTGCTGCTCGGCGAGTTGCCGCCGCACCCGCCGGTCGACGTTCGCGTCCAGCTTCTCCAGGAAGGACTCCAGGAGCTCCGACTCGTACTCCGGCCCCAGCTCCTTGCGCGTCTGGAGGGTCGCGTCGAGTTCCTTGCGCAGATCGGGGTCGTGTGTCGCCATGCTGCCGAGACTACGGACGGCGGGCGGGCGGCGCGCTGGGGCTAACCCCCCAATCCGGCGGGGGAGCGCTCCCCCTCGCGCGTGCCGGGCTCGGCCGTGCGGGCGGTGTCGTGACGGGCGGCGAACCAGTACAGGACGGCCGGTACGGCGAGTCCGACGAGCCAGGAGATGTCGGCGCCGCCGAGGGGTGCCACCAGCGGGCCGGTGTAGAAGTGCGTGACCAGGAACGGGAGCTGGGCGAGCACGCCGAGGACATAGACCGTCAGCGCCCGGACGTTCCAGGCGCCGTAGCGGCCGGCCGGGTCGCTGAGCGCCGGGATGTCGTAGCGCTCCTTGGAGATCAGGTAGTAGTCGACCAGGTTGATCGCCGACCAGGGCGTGAAGAACGTCAGCAGGAAGAGCAGGAAGTCCTTGAAGGACGTCAGGAACGAGTCCTTGCCCAGGAGCGCGACGGCGGTGCCGGCCACCATGATCCCGGCGATGTAGGCCGAGCGGCCGCGGGGCGACAGGGTGCGCTGGCCGCGGAAGCCGCTGACGCTGGTGACCAGCGACATGAAGCCGCCGTAGGTGTTGAGGATGTTGATGGTGAGCTTGCCGAGGGCGATGACGAAGTAGAGGAACGAGGCGATCAGTCCGGCGCCCCCCAGACCGACGATGTAGCTGACCTCGTGGCCCACGAACGCGGCCGGCGCCGCGGCGGCCGCCAGCGCGCCGAACGTCATCGACCACTGCGAGCCGAGCACCGATCCGGACAGCGTCCACCAGAACGTGGCGCGCGCCGAGGTGTGCCGCGGGAGGTAGCGCGAGTAGTCGGCGACGTACGGGCCGAACGCCAGCTGCCAGGAGGCCGAGAGCGAGACGGCGAGCAGGAAGACCGGCAGCCCGAAGCGGTGGTCGGCGAGGAGGGCGCCCAGGTCGGCGCGCTGCACCAGCCGGATGCCGAGGTAGACGAAGGCCAGCGCGCAGACCAGGCCGGCGATCTTGCCGAGGGTGTGGATGAGGCGGTAGCCGACGGCCGCGGCGACGGCGGTGACCGCGGCGAAGAGCACGATCCCCGGCGTCTCGCCGAGGTGGGTCAGCTCGCCGACCGCCTGCCCGGCCAGCACGCTGCCGCTGGCGAAGAACCCGATGTACATCACGATGACCAGCGCCAGCGGGACCACCGCACCGCGCACCCCGAACTGGGCCCGGGAGGTGATCATCTGCGGCAGTCCGAGCCGCGGCCCCTGCGCGGAGTGCAGCGCCATCACCGCCCCGCCCAGGAGGTTGCCGAGCAGCAGCCCGATCAGCGACCAGAAGGCGTTCGCCCCGAAGACGACGGCCAGGGCGCCGGTGATGACGGCGGTGATCTGGAGGTTGGCGCCCAGCCAGAGGGTGAACTGGCTGACCGCGCTGCCGTGCCGTTCGTCGTCGGGGACGACGTCGATCGAGCGCTGTTCGACCACACCTGCCATGAGTCCGCCTCGGGTCGCGCCTGTATGGATTCATGCAGGATCGATGGCGGTGAATGGAAGGTCAATAGGTGGGATCGATTACCGCGGTTAATTACTGGTAACGGCCGGCTCAGGCGGCCGTCGTCGCGTCCATCGGCCGCAGCTCGTCCGCGTACGAGACCGAGACCCGCCGCATCAGCCCGTCCTCGGTGATGTCGTACTGGCCCAGACGCCACAGCGGCGGCGAGTAGGCGTGCACCGACACCGCGTCGTCGGTCGCCCCGGTGAGCCGGTGGATGTGGTCCGGCCCGAAGCAGAACGAGGCGCCCGCGCCGACCGCGGTGGCCAGATGCTCGCCGCCGATGCGGGGGTTGGACTCGGTCAGGACGCCCTGGACGACGCGCACCGCCCCCGAGGAGAGGTCGTGGTCGTGCCAGCCGGTGTCGTTCTGCCGGGTCCAGCACAGCAGCCAGACGTCGACGAACTCGTCGCGGTACAGCGAGGCGTAGTGCCGCTCGGTGTCGGAGAACGCGACCTGCTCGCGCCACAGGTCGGGGCGCGCGGCGAGCCGGTCGACCAGGGCCTGCAGCTCGCGCTTGCCGAGGTTGCGCTCGGGCAGTGCGGTGAACGGCTGCTCGCCGTCGGGGACCTCACGGGCGGTGTCGGCCTGGGAGGCGGTGTCCGTCATGGGCGGGCTCCTTTCGTCGGGCCCAGCAGGCGGGCCGGGTTGGCATGGCGCAGGGCGTGGACGGCGGCGTCCGCGCCGAGGTCGGGGAGGACGGGGGCGGCATACGGGCGGTCGCTGCCGCTGACGACCACATCGATGCCGACGGCCCGTACGAGGGCGTCCACCGCACGGGTTCCGTAGGAGGACGTCTCGTAGAAGGCGCGGCAGTCCACCCGGCCGCGGTCCCGGCCGCCGCCGCGGGCGACCAGACGTTCACCGTGCAGCGGCGCCAGACCGGCCAGCGCGGCGAAGCAGACCCGCAGGTCCGGGTGGCGCGGCCGGCCGAAGGCGCGGAAGGCGAACCAGGAGGCGTGCAGCTGCTGGACGTACGGGACCAGGGCGGGCCACCAGGCGGGCGCGGCGGGTTCGGCGGCCGGGGCCGCGCCGGGGTGGACGAACAGCGGTTTGTCCTGCTCGGCGGCGACCTCCAGCAGCGGTGCGCAGCGGTCCCAGCCCGCGGCGTCGAGCAGTGCGGTGGCGGGGAGCTGGAGGCCCACGCAGCCGCGCGCCAGCTCGCGCCGCAGCGCCGCGGTGTCCGGCTCGGGAGCGGAGAGACAGGACGAGGCCCAGACGCCGAAGGGGGCGGGCAGGTCCAGCGCGCCGTCGTGGAACGCGGTGAGCAGGGGGCCGGCCTCCGCGGGCGGCAGATATTCGATGCCGAGCGGGCTGGAGAGCGACACCAGGGCGAGGTCCAGGCCGTCGGCGCGGGCGAGCCGGGCGCGGGCCGCGATGTCGTGGTCGGCGGGGTCGACGGCGTACGGCGGCTCACCGGGCAGGTGCAGCGTCCAGCCGTCGAGCCGGGGCGGCGCGGTGCGGGACCGCAGCAGGGCGAGGAACTCGGGTGGCCAGAGGTGCTGGTGGACGTCGGTGGGCACGGTGCCGCTCCTCCAGTCTCCGGTCTCTGGTTAACCGTTCTTAATCGGTTCACTTAATCGATTAACTGATGCGTTTAAGTGAACCGATTAACACGGCTCCTGTCAAGGGGTGGGGCGGAGGGGAAGGGGCTGGGACTGGAAGAGGAGGAGGCTCGGGGCGGGCGCGGAGACTGCGCCGGGCGGTCCGCAAGGTGACCGCCCGCCTGAAGGCACCCTGTGGGCGCCGCGAGCACGGTGTGCGCGGCTACGCTGATCAGGTCGAACGCTTCCAGAAGCAGCGCCATCTTCGTGTACTGACTGCACGGCTGGCCGAGGTCGAGCGGCGTATCGAGGACGGTCGCCCGGCGGTTGTGGTGGGTGGCAGGCGGCTGGCGAAGGTCCGGCACAACCTGCCGGAAGCACAGCTCACGGAGCACGAGTGGCGTCGCAGGTGGGACGCCGCCCGCATGTTCTTGACCGCCGACGGGGAATCCGGTGCCCCGTACGGCAATTACACGATCACCGTGGACCCGGCCGACGGCAGCGTGACGATCGTGCTGCCCGGCTCGCTGCGGCACCTTGCCAATGCCCCTCGCGGGCGCTACCGCCTCTCATGCACCGTCGGTTTCCACCACAGGCGGCAGGAGTGGCTGGGCCGGGTGAGTGCCCACCGCGCAGTGCGCTACGACATCGTCTGTGATCCGACGCGCGGGCGCTGGTACCTGGACGCGTCCTGGTCCACCCCGGCCTCGGCACCGCTCACCCCGGAGGAGCTAACCAAGGCCGGTGCGCGGCTGCTGGGGGTGGACTTCAACGCCGACCACCTCGCCGCCTGCGTCATCGACGCCCACGGCAACCCCATCGGTGAACCCTGCACCATCACCACCGACCTCAGTGGCCCTGCATCTCAGCGAGACGGGCGCTTGCGCGCCGCGCTCAGCCAACTGATCGCCCTGGTCAAGCGATACGGCTGCGTCGGTATCGCGATCGAGAATCTCGGCTTCACCGAAGCCCGGCAGACCGGCCGCGAAACCATGGGGCGCGGCCAGCGGGGCAAGAGTTTCCGCCGCACTGTGGCGGGAATCCCCACTGCCCGCTTCCGGGAACGCCTGCGCGGCATGGCCTACCACCGGGACCTGGTCGTGGTCGCGGTCGACCCGGCATACACCTCTCGCTGGGGAGCACAGCACTGGCAGCGCCCCCTCCAGCAACAAGCCCACCAGTCCACGGTCACCAGGCATCATGCCGCGTCGGTGGCCATCGGCAGGCGCGCCCTGGGATACGGGGCACGGCGTCGGCCAGGTGTGACCGCCCGCCACCGGAGGATGGCCGGGCGGAGAGCTACCGGCCAGACCGTGCCCCGCCACAGGGCGCGCGGGACCACGGGCCCGCCCAGGACCACAGGCACGCCACACCGTGGTGACAAGACCTGCCGGGGCCAAGGCGACCAGCCCGTGCTGCTCCCCGCGCTCAAGACCGTTCGGAGCGGAACCGGACCCAGTCCGGCTCACGGTGATGCGGCCAATACCGGCCAGCATTGCTAAGGGAGACACCCCTTAGGAACGGTAGGCTTCCGGACATGGCCAGGCCCAATAAGCGCACCACCCTCCGCGAGGTGGCCGAGGCCACCGGACTCTCCACCGCCGCCGTCTCCTACGCGCTGCGCGGCAAGCATGTCTCCAAGGAGACCGAGGAGCGGGTGCGCAAGGCGGCCGCCGAGCTCGGCTACGAGGCCGACCCGATCGCCCGGGCGCTCGCCAGCGGCCGTACGAGCACGGTCGGGGTGCTCGCCGGTGACTTGCAGGACCTGTGGCAGCAGCAGCTGATGGCGGCCATAGGGCGTGAGCTGCTGGCCGGTGACCGCTATGCGCTGATCCTCGACGCGGGCGGCGACCCGGATCGTGAACTGACCCTCGCCAAACAGCTCCGTGACCAGCGGGTGGACGGTCTGCTGGTGTCACCCGTCGATCCGTCCGCCGAGGGCTGGTCGAAGATCGCCGACGCCGTGCCGGTGGTCTCCATCGGCGATGCGCTGAGCCGGGCCCGTACGGCGGGCGAGGTGCTCTTCGACAACCGGGCGGGCATCGACGCCGTCCTCGACTACCTCCGCGGGCTGGGCCACCGCCGGGTCACCGTGCTGACCCCCACCGGCCCCTCCACCCCCGACCGCCCCGCCGACGTCTATGTCCGCGAGGCCGCCGACCGCCTCGGGATCGAGGTCGAAGTCCTGCCCTGCCCCCAGGAGTTGGACGCGGCGACCGCGATGGCCCGCCGGGTCCTGGCCAACAGCCCGGACGGCCGCCGGCCGGCCGGTGCGCTCGCCCCGCCCACCGCCGTCTTCTGCTTCTCCGACTCCATCGCCTACGGCGTCTACGCGGCCGCCGCCGAGGCCTCCCTCACCGTCGGCCGCGACCTCTCCGTCGTCGGCTTCGACGACCACCCCGTCTCCCGGGTCCTCACCCCGCCCCTGACCACCGTCGACTGGGGCCTGACCGAGATCGCCAAGGAGGCCGCCCGCCTCGCGGTCGCCGCCATCGAGGGCCGCCGGGTCCGCCGCAAGCGCATCCTGTGCGCCCCGCGCCTTTCGGAGCGCGGGTCGGCGGTGGAGCTCCGGCGGGAGTGACACCGCGGGGGGCGAGTCCCGGAAGGCCGCCGGGCCCGCTCTCCGGCCGCACGGCGCAGGGCCGGGGAGCAGACTGGTGCCGGGCGCTCCGGTACGGTCGGGGCGTGTGTACCGGTCGGCCGACGGGCGGATGGGCGGATCCTCGATGAAACGGTCCTCGATGAGCGAAGCCACGGCGCGGAGCGGATCCGCGACGGCGTACGGTGCCGGACCGGACGCGTCGCCGGGGGAGCCGGCGGACCGGCTGGAGGCGCACCGTACCGAGCTGACCGGCTACTGCTACCGGATGCTGGGATCGGCATTCGAGGCCGAGGACGCCGTGCAGGAGACCATGGTGCGGGCCTGGCGGAGCTACGACCGGTTCGAGGGCCGCTCCTCGCTGCGGTCCTGGCTCTACCGGATCGCCACGAATGTCTGCCTGGATCTGCTCAAGGGCAGCCGCCGCCGGGCCCGGCCGATGGATCTCGCCTCCCCGTCGAGCGTGGACACTCCGATCGGCACGGGGCTGCCCGAGACGACCTGGGTCGGGCCCGTCCCGGACCAGCGGGTGCTGGCGTCCGCGGGGGACCCGGCGGAGACCGCCGTCGCCCGGGAGTCGGTCCGGCTCGCCTTCATCTCCGCGCTGCAGCGGCTGGCGCCCCGGCAGCGGGCGGTGCTGATCCTGCGGGAGGTGCTCAGCTGGTCGGCGAGCGAGGTCGCCGAGCTGCTGGGCAGTTCGGTCGCCTCGGTCAACAGCGCGCTGCAGCGGGCCCGTGCCACCCTCGCCGCATCCGGTGACACCACCGCCGACGCCTCGCCGCAGCCCCTGGACGACGCCCAGCAGGCACTGCTCCGGCGCTATGTCGACGCCTTCGAGCGGTTCGACATGGACGCGCTCACGGCCGTGCTGCACGAGGACTCCACGCTGTCCATGCCGCCGTACGCGCTGTGGCTGCGCGGCCGCGCCGACATCCTGAAGTGGCTGCTGGGGCCGGGCTGCGGCTGCGAGGGGTCGCATCTGGTGCCGGTCAGGGCGAACGGCCGGGCGGCGTTCGGGCAGTACCGTGCGGACGGCACGCCCTGGGCGATCCAGGTCATCGAGGCGGCGGACGGCCGGGTCACCGCACTGCAGTGTTTCCTGGACACCGAGCGGCTGTTCCCGCTCTTCGGACTGCCGCTCCGCTACGACGGCCCCGGGGTCAGCCCAGCTTCTGCCTCTTGAGCCAGGCCTCGGCCACCCGGTCCGGGTCGCGCTTCTCCTTGTCGACGAGGCGGTTGAGCTCGGTGAGCTGGGGGGTGGTGAGGGTGTTGCCGAGGCGGGCGAGGGCCTTGCGGACCTTGGAGTCGGCCTTGCGGGAGGCGATCAGCGGGACGATGTGCTGGGCGGGGATCAGGTTCTTGGGGTCGCCGAGCAGGACCCAGCCGTTCTCCGCGGTGTCGACATCGGTGGTGAAGACATTGGCGATATCGATGTCGCCCTTCTTCAGCGCGCCCTTGACCAGCGGTCCGGACGAGTCCAGCGCCTTGAACTCCTTGAATTCCACGCCGTACTGCTCCTTGAGGCCGACGACGCCGACGACCCGCTTCTTCATCTCGGCGGCGGCGCCGAACACCAGCCTGCCGTTGACCTTGCGCAGATCGGCGAGCGTCTTGAGCCCGTAGCGGTCGGCGGTCTCCCGGGTCACGGCGAAGCTGTCGCGGTCCTCGGCGGCGGCGTACGGGAGGACTTCCAGGCCGTTCGGCAACACGGTGGCCAGCGCGTTCTGCATCGCGCCCGCCTCGGTCTCGGTGGCCTTCTCGTCGAGGTAGAGCAGCAGGCTGCCCTGGTACTCGGGGAGCAGATCGATATCGCCGGAGCGCAGTGCGGGGACCACGATCTCGCGGGAGCCGAGGTTGGGCTTGACGGTGGTCTTGACGCCGGCGGCGTTCAGCACGCCCGCGTAGAGGTAGCCGAGGATCTGGTTCTCGGTGAAGTTGGCGGTGCCGATGGTCAGTCCGCCGCTGCTGCTGCCGCTGTCGCCCCCGACGCCGTCACCCTTGAGGGAGGTGATGCCGGAGGAGCAGGCGGCCAGCAGCGGGGCGGAGGCGCCGGCGAGGAGCGTGGTCAGGACGGTACGACGGTTCATGGGCGGGACTCCTCGGGACGTACGGAGGGGACGGGAGCGGCGGACGCTCAGCGGGCGGTGGCCGGGCGGCCGCGGAACAGCAGCCGCGTCAGACCGCCCAGCGCCAGGTCGGCGACGACGGCGAGCACGGCGACCAGGGCCGCACCCCCGAGGACCTGCACCAGGTCGCGCTGCGCCAGGCCGTCGAAGACATAGCGACCCAGCCCTCCGAAGCTGACATAGGCGGCGATGGTGGCGGTGGCGACGACCTGCACGGTCGCCAGCCGTACGCCCGTCATGATCAGCGGGAGCGCGAGCGGGAGTTCGACCTGCCAGAGGACCTGGCGGCCGCGCAGCCCCACGCCCTTGGCGGCGTCCTTGACCTCGGGGTCGACGGCGGCCATCCCCGCGTACGTATTGGTGATGATCACGGGCACGGCGAGCGCGACCAGGGACACATACACCGGCCAGACGCTCAGCCCGCCCGCCAGGAACACCAGGGTGACCAGGCCGACGGTGGGCAGTGCCCGGCCGAAGGAGGAGAGGTTGACGGCGAGGAAGGCGCCGCGGCCGGTGTGCCCGATGAGCAGGCCGATAGGCAGCGCGATCACGGCCGCGGCGAGAGTGGCGAGCACCGAGTACTCCAGGTGCTCCAGGATGCGCGCGGCGATGCCCTCGGGGCCGGACCACTGGGCCGGACTGGTCAGCCAGGAGAGGAGGTTCTTCAGGAGTTCGAGCATCGGCGCGTCACGCTGCCTTCCGCCACAGAGAGGTGCGCTGCCGGGAGGTGCCGCGCCGCCAGGGGGTGCACAGCCACTGGACGGTCACCAGCAGCGCGTCGGCGACCAGGGCGAGCAGCAGGGTCAGGGCCACCCCGGCGATGACCGGGGTCGGGTAGTTGCGCTGGAAGCCGTCGGTGAAGAGCTGGCCGAGGCCGCCGTAGCCGATGTAACTGGCCACGCTGACCAGGGAGATCGACATGACGGTGGCGACCCGTACGCCCGCCATGATCACCGGGAGGGCGAGCGGCAGCTCGACGGTGAGCAGGGTGCGCAGCGGCCTGGTCCCCATCGCCTGGGAGGCCTCACGGGCCTTGACCGGGACCGCGTCCAGGCCCTCGACGGTGTTCCGCACCAGCACGACCAGGGTGTACGCGGTCAGACCGACGATGGCGGTGGTGCGGGTCAGCCCGGTGACCGGCAGCAGCAGGACGAAGAACGCCAGGGAGGGGATGGTGTAGAGGATGTTGGAGGCACCGAGGACGAAGCCGCGCAGCGGCCGTACACGGTGCGCGAGGACCGCCAGCGGCAGCGCGATCAGCAGGCCGAGGAGGACCGCGGGGACGGCGGTGGCGAGATGGTCCGCGGTGAGCTCGGCCATCTCGTCGGCGTGGTCGGGGAACCAGCCCCACTCGATGGTCATGCGGAGGGCTCCGGGGCGGAGGCGGTCTTGAGGGACGCGGCGTCGTCGGTGTCCTTGGCGTCCTTGCCGTCCTCGGCGTCCTTGGCGACGGGCGGCTCCGGGGCCGGCTCCGTGGCGGCCGCCGCCCGGCCCGCCTCCGCGTGGCTGCGGCCCGCCCGTTCGTGGATGGCGTCGCGGGAGGTGAGGCCGGTCAGCACACCGTCGGCGGTGACCCGGGCGACCGCGGCGGCCGGGGAGGAGACCGCCTCGTTGAGCGCGGAGAGGAGCGAGTCGCTGTCGCGCAGCGGACGGACGGCCTCCAGGGGCGCCTCGCCGGCCGTGCCGCCGGCGGGCAACGCGTCGGTGTCCAGCCAGCCCAGTGGTTCGCCGCGCGGGGAGGTCACCAGGCGCCAGCGGTCGCCGTCGCGGGATATCGCGCCGACCGGCTCGTCCGCGCGTATCTCCCGGCCGGGCGCGTAGGGGACATCCGCGAGGGTGGTGAGCGAGAGCAGCTTCAGCCCGCGCTCGGCGCCCAGGAAGTCGGCGACGAAGTCATCGGCCGGACGGGCCAGCAGCTCGGCGGGCGGGGCGCACTGGACGAGCCGGCCGCCGGTGCGGAAGACCGCGATCCGGTCGCCCAGCCGTACCGCCTCGTCGATGTCGTGGGTGACGAAGACGACCGTCTTGCGCAGCTCCTCCTGGAGCCGCAGCAGCTCGTTCTGCAGCTGGGTGCGGACGACGGGGTCGACCGCGCCGAACGGCTCGTCCATCAGCAGGACCGGCGGGTCGGCGGCGAGCGCACGGGCGACACCGACGCGCTGCTGCTGGCCGCCGGAGAGCTGGTGCGGATAGCGCTTGCCGGCGTCGGCGGGCAGACCGACCAGTTCCAGCAGCTCGGCGGCGCGGGCGCGGGCCTTGCGCCGGCCCCAGCCCAGCAGCAGCGGGACGGTCGCGATGTTGTCCAGGATCGTACGGTGAGGGAAGAGACCGGACTGCTGGATGACGTAGCCGATGCCGCGGCGCAGCTCGGCGGCGTCCGCCTCCAGAATGTCGCGGCCGCCGACGCTGATCGTGCCGGATGTCGGCTCGACCATGCGGTTGACCATCCGCAGGGTGGTCGTCTTCCCGCATCCCGACGAGCCGACGAGGACGGTGACCCCGCCCTCAGGGAGATCCAGGGACAGCCCGTCCACGGCGGTGGTGCCATTCGGGTATCGCTTGCTGACTGCGTCGAACTTGATCATCCGCTGCCCCTTGCCCGGCCTGCATATGGTCATGCAGAGTCATAGGCGCGTGAATAGAAGTCAATAGGCGGAAGCGAATCGCCTGTTACCCCGCCGGTTACGTCGCCTCACCGTACGGAAAGAGGTGTCGGACTTCCGTCCACAAAGCGCGTTATAAGAGGGAGTTGAGCCCCTTGGTTTCTCACATGCTGGACAACGGTCCCCGCACCGGCCGGCGCATCACACTCGACGGCAGCGCTCTGCACCCCACCGATATCGCCGCCCTCGCCGAGCGCACCGCGCACCCCGCGGCGCCCGACCCCAAGGCCTTCGCCCGCGCCGAGGAATCCTGGGAGACCGCCCGCCGCCTCGCCGCCACCGGCCGGGTCTACGGGCGCAGCACCGGCGTCGGCGCCAACCGCACGGAGGACGTCGGGGCCGCCGACGCCGACCACGGACTGCGGCTGCTGCGCAGCCACGCCGGCGCGATCGGCAACCCGCTGCCCGCCCGCGAGGTCCGGGCCATGCTCGCCGTACGCGCCAACCAGCTGCTGGCCGGCGGCGCGGGCCTGAACCCCGCCGTCATCACCTCCCTCCTCGCCGCCCTGGACGCCGGTGCCCACCCCGTCGTCAACGAACACGGCGCCGTCGGCACCGGCGACCTGGCCGCGCTCGCCCAGACCGGCCTCGCGCTGGCCGGTGAACACCCCTGGCACTGCGCGCCCGGCGGCCGGGCCCCCGCCCCCATCGCCCTCGACAACAACGACGCCCTCGCCCTGATCAGCAGCAACGCCCTCACCCTCGGCCAGTCCGCGCTCGCCCTCGACGAACTGCGCCGGCTGCTGGCCGCCTCGCTCCCGGTCGCCGCGCTCTCCCTCCTCGCGGTCGGCGGCTCCTGGGAGCCCTTCGCCGAGCCGGTCCTGCTCGCCCGCCCGCACCCCGGCTCCGCGGCCGCCGCCACCCGGCTGCGCACCCTCTCCGGCATCCCGCCCCGACCCACCCCGCCGCTCGGCCGCATCCAGGACCCGTACGGGTTCCGCTGCATCCCGCAGATACACGGCCCCGCGCTGGACGCCGCCGACACTCTGGACGGGGTGCTGACCGTCGAGGTGAACGCCGCCGCCGAGAACCCCCTGATCAGCATCGAGGACCAGGCCGCCTACCACCACGGCAACTTCTACGCCGCACACGCCGCGCTCGCCCTGGACGCCTTCCGGCTGGCCGTCCTGCAGACCGCCCGGCTGTCCACCGCCCGGCTCGCCGCGCTCTCCGAGCCCGACTTCACCCGGCTTCGGCCGTTCCTGGGCGACGCGGCGCCCGCCAGCTCCGGCGTGATGATCCTCGAATACGCGGCCGGCGCCGCGCTCGGCGAGATGCGCGCGGTCTCCCACCCGGCCTCGCTCGGCCACGCCGTGCTCTCCCGCGGCGTCGAGGAACAGGCCAGCTTCGCCTCCCTCGGCGCCCGTCAGACCCTGCGCGCCTGCACCTACTACCGCCAGATCCTCGCCTGCGAACTGGTCGCCGCCGTACGGGCCCTGCGGATGCGCTCCCTGGAACCCGACCCCGGCCTGCCCCTCGCCACCGCCTTCACCCTCGCCGCCGAGGCCCTCGACCCGCGGATGGAGGACCGCCCGCTGACCGACGATGTGGCAGTGGCCACGGGCCTGCTGGACGGGCTGGCGGAGCTATGACGGGTACGGGGGGTGGGGGCGGCGCGGGGCGGGTGGGCCCGGTAGTTGGGGCGGCGGGTGGTGGCTGGTGCGCTCCCGTACGGCAGTCGGGAGGACCGGTGACTGGGCGGCTGCTGGGTGCCGGTGCGCTCCTGTGCGGCAGCCGGGTGGGGCGGTGACAGGGGTGGCCGCCGGTGGCGGGGGCGATGCCGTACGGCCGGATCGCGTGCGTACCCGGGACCGGAGCGGGCCAGGAATTCCGTACAGTCGGTCGACACAGGACAAGGCCCCCGACCGGGCCGGGAAGAAGAGGCGATGAGCGGGGACGGGGACAACGGCGGTGGCATCGGCGGCGGCACTGGTGGCGCGGCCGGCGACGGGCCGCGGGACCGGGCCGGTATGACGCAGGGCGCGCGGGCCGCCGCGGGGCCGGGCGCCGGGGTGGGCACCGGTACTGACGCCGGAGCGGGTGCCGGGACGGACTCCGGCGTGGACGCCGGTGCGGACACCGGCACCGCCGCCCGGCTGCAGAAGCTCTTCGAGGGCCACCGGCTGACGCCCACCCAGCGCCGGATCGCCCACTGCATGGTGCGCCGGGCCGCCGACGCGCCCTTCCTCTCCAGCGTCGAACTGGCCGAACTCGCCGGTGTCAGCCAGCCGTCCGTCACCCGCTTCGCCGTCGCCCTCGGCTTCGACGGCTACCCGGCGCTCCGCCGCCATCTGCGCGAGGTCGCCCCCACGGAGAAGCCCGGCGACACCGGCTCCTACAACGAGTACCAGCAGGCCGTGCAGGCGGAGATCGACAACCTCCGCCATCTCGCCGCCGCCCTCGCCGACCCGTCGCCGGTCATCGAGGCCGGCCGCCTCTTCGCCGCCTCCCGCCCGCTGCCCGTCCTCGGCCTGCGCGCCGCCACCGCCCAGGCCGCCGGCTTCAGCTACTTCGCCCGGAAGGTCCACCCCGACGTCCGGCTGCTGGACGAGGGCGGCACCATGCTCACCGACCGCATCGACGCCGCCGTACGCGCCGGGGCGAGCGCCCTCCTGTGCTTCGCCCTGCCCCGCCACCCCCGCGAGGTCGTCGACGCGCTGGAGTACGCCCGCACGGCCGGTCTGACCGTCGTCACCGTCGCCGACAGCGCCTTCGCCCCCGTCGCCCACCACACCGACCTGCTCCTCCCGGCCGCCGTCGGCACCGGCCTGGCCTTCGACACGGCCTGTGCCCCCATGCTCCTGGGCCGCGTCCTCCTGGAAGCGATGTGCGACGCCCTCCCGGACGCCCAGGCCCGGCTGGAGGAATTCGACGCGCGGGCGGCGGCGCGGGGGTTGTTCGTGGAGTGAGCGGGCGGGGCGGGCCTCACCCGTTCCGGTGGCACCGCCCGGCGGGTCACGGCGCTCTCCCGGCCGCCTCCCGGACCACCGCGCCCCCCTCGGCCGACGTTCGCTCCCCTCCCCGCGCCCCTCCGCGCCGTCTCAGGGAATCCTCATCCGGGCTGGTTACGATCCGCCGCCGGCACAGGTGTGCCGGACAGGAAGGGCGTAGCGGTCTCGGGGCGAGGAGGTCTGTCGTGGGGCATGGGGCGTATGCGCTGGCGCGGGTGGCGGTGGTGGTGCGGGCACCGGCCGGCTGGCTGTGGTGGCCGGGGCTGCTGGCCGCGGGGATCGGGGCGCTGGTGCCGGGGCTGACCGGGCGGACGGCCGGACTGGCGGCCGGGGCGGCGCTGTTCGCGGGCGGGGCGCTCGGGGTGTTCATGGCGCGGCGCGGACGGTATGCGGCGCTGGCGCGCGACGCGTCGCGGGCCGGGAAGGCCGTCATCCTGCAGGACCGGTCGGTCACCCTCCGGATCTGGCGGGGGGCGCACCGCTGGTGGCTGCTGCTCGCCTTCCTGGTGGCGGTCGCCTCGTCGGGTGTACTGCCCACGGCCGGTGGGCTGCTGATGGCCGGCGCCGCGCTCGGACTGTGGGGCAAGGCGTGGTGGCTGGGCCGCTGGGAGAGGGAGCACGAGGCGCTGCTGTGGGTGCGTACGGAGTCCGCCCGGCGGGGCGGCGCGGCGGGCAAGGAGGTCCGCGGCTTTGTGCTGACCGGGACGGCTGCGGGGGACGCGCGGCCTGGTGGCGCACGGGCCGGAGACACCCGGTCCGGTGGCGCGCGCGCAGGAACGCGGGCCAGGGGGACGCGGGCCGGCCGCTGAGGAGCGACGGCAGCGGGCCCGGCCGGGTGCGGTGCGGGCGGGCTTGTGGTGGCCGTGGTGGTGCGGGTGCGCTCGGTGGTGGCCGGCCCGGCGCGGGCGGGCTCGGTGGTGGCCGGTGAGGAGCGGCGGTCGGGGGCCCGGCCAGATGTGGTGCGGGCGGGCTCGGTGGTGGCCGGTGAGGGTGCGGGCGGCCTTGTTGGTGGCCGGTGCGGCGCCGGCGGGCCCGGTGGCGGCAGGTGTGGCGCCGGGCGGCCCCGGTGGTGGTCGGCGTGGCTACGGCCGGCCGAGGTCGTTGAGCGCCGCCGCGTGTGCCGCGCCGCTCTCCGCGGTGAGGTCCTCCAGGGTCTGCGGGGTGCGGATGGTCGCGAAGCGGACGGTGCCGTCCGAGTCCGGCGCATAGCCGTAAACCCCGGGGCGGGGGAGGGAGTTGTAGGCGAAGTGGGTGGAGAAGTAGTACGCGCCGGTGTCCAGGAGGGCGGCGTGGTCGCCGGCGTCCAGGAGGGGGAGCGGACGGTTCTCGGCGACCAGGTCACCCGCGAAGCAGCACGGCCCCGCGATGTCCTGGGCGACCGGAGCACCCGTCTTGGGGCTGCCTTCGGCGTCGTAGGCGGCGACCCGGATCGGCCAGGCCTCGGGGACGAAGACCGTACGGGTCGCGACCTGGGCGCCGGCGTGGGTGACCGCGATCGGCCGGCCGCCGGCCGACTTCGCGTACTCGACGCGGGCCAGGACCGTGCCGTGCTTGGCCAGCAGTGAGCGGCCGAACTCGGTGACGAGGCCGTAGCGTCCGGACAGCAGACCGGGGACGGCCGAGTGGAGCAGCGCGGCGTACTCGCGGTAGGTCGGGGTGTGGGCGTCCGAGGAGAAGTTCACCGGCAGGCCGCCGCCGATGTCGAGGGTGCCGATCTGACGCCGCCCGGCCTGCTCGTTGATCTCCTCGGCCAGCAGGTACAGGGCCCGTACGCCCGCGGCCATCAGCTCCAGCGGCATGCCCTGGGAACCGACATGGGCGTGCAGCCGGGTCAGCCACGGGCGGGCGAGGAAGGCGCGCACGACCCACTCGCGGGCGCCCTCGTCACGCAGCGCGACGCCGAACTTGGAGGTGTCGGTGGCGGTGCTCATCGCCCCGATGGTGCCGCCGCCGATCTGTGGATTGACCCGCAGGCCGATGGGGGCGCTGCTCGGCGCGGAAGCCATCAGCGCGTCGATCCGGGCCAGTTCCTCGGGGTTGTCGGCATTGACGGCGATCCCGAGGGCCAGTGCCTCACGCAGCTCGGCGAGGGTCTTGGCGGGGGAGTCCAGGACGGTCCGCGCGACCGGCACCCCGGCGGCACGGGCCAGCGCCAGCTCGCCCGGACTGGCCACCTCGCAGCCGAGCCCTTCCTGCGCGAGCAGCCGCAGTACGGGGATGAGCGAGGCGGCCTTCACCGCGAAGGCGTGCAGGACCGGGGTGCCGGGAGCGGTGAACTCCTCGAAGGCGGCGCGGAGTTCACCTGCCGAACGCCGGATCCCGGCAATGTCCAGCAGCCCGGCCACGGGCTCGTCGGGACCCACCAGCCCCTGCGCAACGGCTGCCTCTACGGCTCGGTCTCGATCCGTGAACGTCATGGGACAACTCCATCATTGGCCGGGGGTGTGACGCCAACGGATACGGGGGTGGGGGAGGGGCGGAGGGGAAGGCGCTGGTCAGAGCGCGTTTGAGGCCTGTGGCGGCCTGCTCTGGATTTGAGCCGGCGCCGGCTTCGGGGCCGCTACGGCGTCGGACCCGCCGGCCTGGGCCCGTCCTGGCCCCGGGCCTCCGGCCGTCCGCGCTCCGGGCACCTGGTCTCCGAGCCCTCAGCCCCCGGGCCGCAGGCGACCCGCCCCGCCCCCTCGGGCCAGCCCGCCCGGCCCAGTCCAGCCGCTCCCCGGCCCAAGCAACCGGCCTCTGCCTCAGGCCGCCCGGCCCCCGCTCAGGCCTGCCTTGCGGTGGCGTTCGGTGAGGCGGGAGCCGGACTCGCGGCGGGCGGCGCGGCGGAGGAGGGGGACGGCGAGGAGGAAGCCGAGGATGGCCCAGGCGGTGAGTATCAGGGCCACTGTCGGCAGCTCCCAGGAGCCGGCCGGTTCCGCGGCGCGGGCGGCGTCCGGCAGGAGGGCCGAGCGCAGGCCCTGCGCCATCCACTTGAGCGGGAAGAAGGAGGCGATCTTCTGGACCACCGCGGGCAGCGAGGCGAGCGGGAACATCGCCCCCGAGGTGATCAGCAGCGCCATGACGGGCAGCATGATCAGCGCCAGTGCCTCACGCGGGTTCGGCAGCACGGCGCCGATGGCCGCTCCCAGCGGTACGACGGCGAGCAGTCCCAGCGCACTGACCCACAGCAGCGTCAGCCAGCCTGCCGGCCCGTGCGGCAGCGGCCCGTCCACCAGCAGCGCGGCCGTTCCCAAGAGCAGGACCAGCGTGCCGAACGCCATCGCGACCACCAGCAGCGACTTGGCGACGAGATAGGCCGGTATGCCGCCGGGGGTGGCGCGCAGCCGCAGCAGTGCGCCCTCCTCGCGCTCGGTCACCAGGATCTGCGGGAGATTGACCAGCCCGATCTGGAACAGCAGATAGGCGGCGAAGCCCGAGAGCGTCAGATGAGCCATCGGGACCTGGGTGCCGGGCACCTTGTCGTTGATGTAGCCGGCGAGCAGCAGCGCCACGACGACATTGACCAGATGGCCGCTCAACTCCTTGGGGTTGCGCAGGAGATGACGCAGCTCGATTCCGCCGCGCAGGACTCCGGCGCGCCAGTAGCGGCGGCGGGGGTGCGGTGCGGTGGCCTCCCGTGTCGCCGCACCGGTGGTGCGGTCCGTGCCGGTCGTGCCCGTCGTGTGCGGTGTGTGCGTCGTGTCCGTGGTGACGTCCCCCTCGGTCGTGTCCGTCGCCGCTGTCGCTGCGGTCACGCGTGTCACTTCGGTCCCCCTCATGCGGCTCGCTTCTCCCCGTCCGAGGATCCGGCCTCGCTCGCTTCCGTGGTCCCGGCGTCGGCGCCGTCCCCGGTGTCCCGGTGGACCATGTGCAGATAGGTGTCCTCCAGCGTCGGCCGCCGGACCTCCAGGTCGGCGACCGGTCCGCCCGTCTCCTGGTGGAGCTCCCAGACCAGCTGGGACGGGTCCTCGGTGCGTTCGCGCCGGGACGTACCGTCGGGTGCCGTCCAGCGGACCTCGGCCTGGGCGGCGGCCCTGCGGGCCAGCTCCGACGGGGTGCCGTAGGCCCGGATCTGGCCGTTGACCAGCATCGCTATGCGGTCGGCCAGCCGCTCGGCCTCGGCCAGGTCGTGGGTGGTGAGCAGGATCGTGACGCCCTCGTCGCGGGCGAGCCGTTCGACCAGATCGTGGAAGTCGCGCCGGGCCTCGGGGTCGAAGCCGGTGGTCGGCTCGTCCAGGAAGAGGAGTTCGGGGCGGCCGACGATGGCGAGTGCGACGTCCAGACGGCGGCGCTGGCCACCGGACAGCCGGTCGACCTGCTGGCCGGCCTGCTCGGTGAGGCCCACCAGGGCGAGGAGTTCGGCCGGATCGCGCGGCCGCGGGTAGTAGGTGGCGAAGTGCGTCAGCAGCTCGGCGACCCGCCAGCGGCGGTGGTCGCGCCAGGACTGCAGGACCAGGCCGATCCGCGCGCGCCAGGCGTCGTCGCCGCGCGCCGGGTCCGTGCCCAGGACGACGGCCTCGCCCGCGGAGCGCTGCCGGAAGCCCTCCAGGATCTCGACGGTGGTGGTCTTCCCGGCGCCGTTGGGGCCGAGCAGCGCGAAGATCTCGCCGCGGTGGATGTCCAGGTCGATACCGTGCAGGACGTGTGCGCTGCCGTACGACATCCGCAAGTCGCGTACCCGGATGACGGGTTGGCGGGGTGCGGAGGAGGCCGTGGGGGCCGGGGCCGTCGTGGCCGGGGCCACGGGCTGGTGGTCGGTCGTCGTCATCGGCCCGCCTTCGCGTGGTGTTGCCGTTGCCGGGTGTCTGATGCCGTCGCTGCGGCGGCCTCCGGCGCGGATGCGGGTGCCGCGGCGGGGCCCGCGCCCTCGACGATGGCCCGGAGCGCGGCCACATGCCCCTCGAAGGCGGTCCGGCCGCGGTCCGTCAGCCGTACCTTGGTGCGGCGTTTGCGGCCGCCGCCCTCCTTGCGGATCTCCAGATACTCGGCCTCTTCCAAGGTGTGCAGCTGCTTGGAGAGCGCGGAGTCGCTGAGCGAGAGGCTGTCGCGGATGAAAGGGAAGTCGGCCCATTCCGTGGCGGCGAGCAGCGCCACCACGGACAGCCGGGTGGAGGGGTGGATCAGTTCGTCGAAGCCGCTCGGGGTGCTCATCGGGCCGTCCTTCCGTCGGTGGCTCTTCCGCCCCGGTCGCGGAGCGTGCTGACCGCCCAGCGGTTCGCCGGGCCGACGAAGAGCACGAAGGTGCCCGCCGAGACGGTGGCCTGGATCAGGCTGCCGAACGGCAGCGCCAGCCAGTCGACCAGACGGCCGGAGAGCACGATGGCCACGAGGGTCACCGCAGCGCCCGCGAAGAAGGTCGCGAACGACCGCCAGCTGTGGCGCGAGCGGTGCAGCCGCATCCGCGTCCGGCGGTTGTGGACCACGCCCAGGGTGGCCAGCACGGTGAGGTAGGCGGTCAGCGCCAGCCAGAAGGCCCACCTGGGCAGATCCAGGCCGGAGACGGCGAGGAACGTCCACATGAGGGCGGCGGTGGTGTACGTCGCCCCGGTGTCGTCATGGGCGGTTCTCTCGATCTCGTCGTAGACCCGCTCCTGCGGGACCCGGATGCGCTGCAGATCCTGCCAGGCCTGTTCGGCATCCACTGTCGTGGTCATGGTCATCGCCTCCCCAAGGCGGTCGAGCTGTTCCCCGTTGACTTGCCCACTTGGAAAGTTAGCGCAGACTTTCCCGGTGGGCAAGTCAAAAATCCCGGCCGGATTGGCCGGTTCGTGCGGTGCGTCGCATGTGGCTCACCGCGCCCTATTGACTAGCACTATTCAACGACCCCAATATGTGAATAGCTCAATCCATTCGACGTCAGGGAGGCACGGCCCATGTCGGGACCGCGACCCGTGCGGGCACCGCGCGGAACGGAGCTGAGTGCTCGGGGATGGCAGCAGGAAGCCGCGCTGCGCATGCTGCAGAACAACCTCGATCCGGAGGTGGCCGAACATCCGGACCAGCTCGTCGTCTACGGCGGTACGGGCAAGGCCGCACGTGACTGGCGCTCCTTCGACGCGATGGTGCGCACGCTCACCACGCTCAAGCAGGACGAGACGATGCTCGTCCAGTCCGGCCGGCCGGTCGGCGTGATGCAGACGCACGAATGGGCACCGCGGGTGCTCCTCGCCAACTCCAACCTCGTCGGCGACTGGGCCAACTGGGAGGAGTTCCGCCGTCTGGAGGCCCTCGGCCTGACCATGTACGGGCAGATGACCGCCGGTTCGTGGATCTACATCGGTACCCAGGGAATCCTCCAGGGCACCTACGAGACCTTCGCGGCCGTCGCGGCGAAGAAGTTCCACGGCACGCTCGCCGGGACCATCACGCTCACCGCCGGCCTCGGCGGCATGGGCGGCGCCCAGCCGCTCGCCGTCACCATGAACGACGGCGTCGCCATCTGTATCGACGTCGACCCGCGGGCCATCGAGCGCCGGATCGAGCACCGCTACCTCGATGTGAAGGCCGACAGCCTCCAGCATGCGCTCCAGCTCGCCGTCGAGGCCCGTGACCAGCGCAAGCCGCTCTCCATCGGTCTGCTCGGCAACGCCGCCGAGCTGCTGCCCCAGATGCTCGCCGAGGGCGCGCCGATCGACATCGTCACCGACCAGACCAGCGCCCACGACCCGCTGGCCTACCTGCCCGTCGGCATCGACTTCGACGACATGGCCGCCTACGCCGCCGAGAAGCCCGCCGACTTCACCCAGCGGGCCCGCGAGTCGATGGCCCGGCACGTCGAGGCCATGGTCGGCTTCATGGACGCCGGCGCCGAGGTCTTCGACTACGGCAACTCGATCCGCGGCGAGGCCCAACTCGCCGGATACGAGCGGGCCTTCGCCTTCCCCGGCTTCGTCCCCGCCTATATCCGGCCACTGTTCGCCGAGGGCAAGGGCCCGTTCCGCTGGGCCGCGCTGTCCGGCGACGCCCGTGACATCGCCGCGACCGACAAGGCGATCCTGGACCTCTTCCCGGAGAACGAGTCGCTGGCCCGCTGGATCAAGATGGCCGGTGAGCGGGTCCACTTCCAGGGCCTGCCCGCCCGGATCTGCTGGCTCGGCTACGGCGAGCGCGACAAGGCCGGTGAGCGCTTCAACGAGATGGTCGCCGACGGCACCCTGCGCGCCCCGCTGGCCATCGGCCGGGACCACCTCGACTGCGGCTCCGTCGCCTCGCCCTACCGCGAGACCGAGGCCATGAAGGACGGCTCGGACGCGATCGCCGACTGGCCGCTGCTCAACGCCATGGTCAATGTCGCCTCCGGCGCCTCCTGGGTCTCGCTGCACCACGGCGGCGGCGTCGGCATGGGCCGCTCGATCCACGCCGGACAGGTCACCGTCGCCGACGGCACCCCGCTGGCCGGCGAGAAGATCCGCCGGGTGCTCACCAACGACCCCGGCATGGGCGTCATCCGGCATGTCGACGCGGGCTACGAGCGCGCCGACGAGGTGGCCGCCGAACGCGGTGTCCGCATCCCGATGCGCGAAGGCGGGGACGCGTGACCGCCTCGTTCCACGAGATGTGGGAGGAGTTGCGGCCCCTCGGCCGTGACTCCTCCTCCGGGGGCTACCGCCGCTACGCCTGGACCGGTGCCGACACCGACTGCCGTGCGTGGTTCCGGGCCCAGGCCGAGGCCCGTGGACTCACCTACGAACTGGACCGCAACGGCAACCAGTGGGCCTGGCTCGGCGCCACCGGCTATCAGGACGTGGCCCCCGGCGACGCCGTCGTCACCGGCTCCCACCTGGACTCCGTACCGGACGGCGGCGCCTTCGACGGCCCGCTGGGTGTCGTCTCCTCGTTCGCCGCGCTGGACGAACTGCGCCGGAGGGGAGCGGAGTTCGACAAGCCGCTGGCGATCGTCAACTTCGGCGACGAGGAAGGCGCCCGCTTCGGCCTGGCCTGCGTCGGCTCCCGGCTCGCCGCCGGGGCGCTGACCACCGAGGCCGCGCACCGGCTGCGCGACGGCGACGGCATCACCCTCCCGCAGGCCATGGAGCACGCCGGATACGACCCCGAGGCCATCGGCCCGGACCCCGAACGGCTCGCCCGGATCGGCGCGTTCGTCGAACTCCACGTCGAGCAGGGCCGCGCCCTGGACCTGTCCGGCGACCCGGTCGGCCTCGCCTCCGCCATCTGGCCGCACGGCCGCTGGCGGTTCGACTTCCACGGCGAGGCCAACCACGCCGGCACCACCCGTCTCGACGACCGCCGGGACCCGATGCTCAGCTACGCGGCGACCGTGCTCGCCGCCCGCGAGCAGGCCCGGCTGTCCGGGGCCCTGGCGACCTTCGGGAAGATCAGCGTGGAGCCGAACGGCGTCAATGCCATTCCCTCGCTGGTCCGCGGCTGGCTGGACTCCCGCGCCGCCGACCAGGACACCCTCGACACCGTGATCACCGGGATCGAGCGGGCCGCGGCCGAGCGTGCCGCCCGCGACGGGGTGGACCTGACCGTCGTCCGCGAATCCTTCACGCCCGTCGTGGAGTTCCAGCACGCCCTGCGGGACGAGCTGAGCGCGATCCTCGGCAAGACGGGGGAGCGGGCCGTGCCCGTCCTGGGCACCGGAGCCGGACACGACGCCGGTATTTTGTCCGGAACCGTCCCCACCGCGATGCTGTTCGTCCGCAACCCCACCGGCGTCTCGCACTCACCCGCCGAAGCGGCGGACGAGGACGACTGCGTCGCCGGGGTCACCGCACTCGCCGACGTACTGGAGGGGCTGGCGTGCCGCTGACGCCGCAGGCAACACCGACGACGTACTGGCTCGAACACGCCTGGCTCGGCACCCATGTCGAGCCGGGCGTGACCGTGGACACCGCGGACGGGCGGATCACCGCCGTCCGTACCGGAGCGGACACCCCGCCGCCCGGCGCCACCACGCTGCGCGGCCTGACCCTCCCCGGCCTCGCCAACGCCCACTCGCACGCCTTCCACCGGGCCTTGCGCGGCACCGTCCAGGTCGGCACCGGCACCTTCTGGACCTGGCGCGAGATCATGTACAGCGTCGCCGACCGGCTGACCCCCGACACCTATTACGCCCTCGCCAGCGCCGTCTACGCCGAGATGGCGCTGGCTGGCATCACCTGCGTCGGCGAATTCCACTACCTGCACCACGCGCCCGGCGGCACCCGCTACAGCGACCCCAACGCGATGGGCGAGGCGCTGCTCTCCGCCGCCGCCGAGGCCGGTATCCGCATCACCCTCCTCGACACCGCCTATCTCTCGGCCGGCTTCGGCGCCCCGCCCAACCACCACCAGCTGCGCTTCTCCGACGGCACCGCCGACCGCTGGGCCGAGCGCGCCGACGCCCTCAAGGAGCGCGCGCACGCCCGCATCGGCGCCGCCATCCACTCCGTACGCGCCGTCCCCGCCGGCCAGCTCGGCACCGTCGCGGACTGGACCCGCGCACGGCAGGCCCCCCTGCATGTCCACCTCTCGGAGCAGACCGCCGAGAACGACGCCTGCCGCGACGCCCATGGCGTCACCCCCACACAACTGCTCGCCGACCACGGCGCGCTGGGCCCCCGCACCACCGCCGTGCACGCCACCCACCTCACCGATGAGGACATCACGCTCCTCGGCGCATCCCACACCGGTGTGTGCATGTGCCCCACCACCGAACGCGACCTCGCCGACGGCATCGGCCCGGCCGCTCAGCTCCAGCGCCGCGGCAGCCCGCTCTCCCTCGGCAGCGACAGCCACGCCGTCATCGACCTGCTCGAAGAGGCCCGCGCCATGGAGCTCGACGAACGGCTGCGCACCCGCACCCGCGGACACTGGACGGCCGCCGCCCTGCTGCGCGCCGCGTCCGCCGACGGACACGCCGCCCTGGGCTGGGAAGACGCCGGAACCCTCGAAGCCGGGGCGCTCGCCGACCTCACCACGATCGCACTGGACTCCGTACGCACCGCCGGACCACTGCCCCGGCTGGCCGCCGAAACGGCAGTATTCGCCGCCTCCGCGGCGGACGTACGACACACCATCGTCGGCGGCCGGCAGATCGTCCGGGACGGTGTGCACACTCTTGTCCCCGACGTACCCACCGCCCTCGCCGCATCCATCGCCGCGGTACGCGGCTGAAGGAGAACACCCCCGCGATGACGACGACCTCAGCGCCGACCACCGCCATCACCCACATCGCCCAGCTCGTCACCAACGACCCCTCCCTCGGCGAAGGCCCCCTCGGTCTGATCCAGGACGCGGCGGTCGTCATCGACGGCGACCGCATCGCCTGGGTCGGTCCCTCCAGCAAAGCACCCGCCACTGACAACGCCGTCGACGCCGGCGGCCGGGCCGCCATCCCCGGCTTCGTCGACTCCCACTCCCACCTGGTCTTCGCCGGTGACCGTACCGCGGAGTTCAACGCCCGGATGTCCGGCCGCCCCTACTCCGCCGGCGGTATCCGCACCACCGTCGCCGCCACCCGCGCCGCCACCGACGAGGCCCTGCACACCAACATCGCCCGCTACCTCGCCGAGGCGCTCCGCCAGGGCACCACCACCCAGGAGACCAAGTCCGGCTACGGGCTCACCGTCGAGGACGAGGCCCGCGCGCTGCGCATCGCCGCCGAGCACACCGACGAGGTCACCTTCCTCGGCGCGCACATCGTCTCGCCCGACTACGCCGACGACCCGGCCGGCTATGTCGACCTCGTCACCGGTCCGATGCTGGACGCCTGCGCCCCGCACGCCCGTTGGGTGGACGTCTTCTGCGAGAAGGGCGCCTTCGACGGCGACCAGGCCCGCGCCGTCCTCACCGCGGGAAAGGCCAAGGGCCTGGTGCCCCGGGTGCACGCCAACCAGCTCGGCCACGGCCCCGGCGTCCAGCTCGCCGTCGAACTCGGCGCCGCCTCCGCCGACCACTGCACCCACCTCAGCCCGGCCGACATCGACGCCCTCGCGCAGTCCGACACCGTCGCCACCCTGCTCCCGGGCGCCGAGTTCTCCACCCGCGCCCGGTGGCCCGACGCCCGTCCGCTGCTCGACGCCGGCGCCACCGTCGCCCTGTCCACGGACTGCAACCCCGGCTCGTCCTTCACGAGTTCGATGCCCTTCTGCATCGCGCTGGCCGTCCGCGACATGGGAATGACGCCCGACGAGGCCGTGTGGGCGGCGACCGCGGGCGGCGCCCGCGCACTGCGCCGCACGGACGTCGGCCGGATCACCCCCGGCGCCCGCGCCGACCTCGCCCTCCTGGACGCGCCCTCGCACGTCCACCTCGCCTACCGGCCGGGCGTCCCGCTCGTCTCCGCGGTGTGGCACAAGGGCGTTCTCGTCTGACGGCGGTCACCGGGCGGTCCGCGCGCCCCGGTTGTCGGACCCTGCTGCGAGCATGGGGTCATGAGCAATGGGGTGCGGGGGCCGTCCGGCGCCGTGCCGGCCGATCCCGCGCGGTGGCCGGCCGTCGACCGGCCGGCGGGGCGTGCACACCTCGATGCCACTGCCCGGGTGCACAGCGTCGGGCGTGAGGTGTTCGAGCAGGCCGAGGCGATCTTCGGGGGCGGGGAGGTGGCGCCTGCCGAGTTCGCGTCCTGGCCGCAGCGGAGGAGGGCCCGTCCCGAGCGATCCCGGGGCAGGCCCTCCTCCGCGCGGGCGGCTGCCGGCCGTGGCCGGCAGGGACCGCGGGTTGCTCACTCCTCGATCATGAGCCCCTTGCGGAGCCGCACGAGAGTGCGGGAGAGCAGACGGGAGACATGCATCTGGGAGATACCCAGCTCCTCGCCGATCTCGGACTGCGTCATATTGGCGACGAAGCGCAGCGAGAGGATCTTGCGGTCGCGCGGCGGGAGTTCGGCGATCAGCGGCTTGAGGGACTCCACGTACTCGATGCCTTCGAGACCGTGGTCCTCGTAGCCGATGCGGTCCGCCAGCGCGCCTTCGCTGTCGTCCTCCTCGGGCTGGGCGTCCAGCGAGCTCGCGGTGTACGCGTTGCTCGCGGCCATCCCCTCGACGACCTCGTCACGGCTGATGTCGAGCCGCGCGGCGAGTTCGTGCACCGTGGGGGCGCGGTCCAGCTTCTGCGCGAGTTCATCGCCGGCCTTGGCGAGGTCCAGACGCAGTTCCTGCAGACGCCTCGGGACCCGCACCGACCAGCTGGTGTCACGGAAGAAGCGCTTGATCTCACCGACGATGGTCGGCATGGCGAACGTCGGGAACTCGACGCCACGGCTGAGTTCGAAGCGGTCGATCGCCTTGATCAGGCCGATCGTGCCGACCTGGACGATGTCCTCCATGGGCTCGCTGCGGGAGCGGAACCGGGAGGCCGCGAACTTCACCAGAGCGAGATTGAGCTCGACCAGGGTGTTGCGGACGTACGCGAATTCGTGCGTGCCTTCCTCAAGCGATTCGAGTCGCTCGAAGAGGGTTTTGGACAGAGCCCTCGCGTCCACCGGGCCCACCTCGTCGAACGGCGGGATCTCGGGCAGATCGTCTACCTCAGTCATCTCTGCCAGATCTGATTCGACAGGCAGTGACTGGGCAGGGATCTGTCCGGTCGGGTCGGACGGGGGTGTCGACGATGCGGACTGCCGGGTGTCGTCGGTGCGCAGTTCGTCGAGCCGGGGTGACATGGTCTCCTCCATCGTTCTCGGCATATGGCTGCCGATGCCTCTACGTGAAGCTGCGGTGTGCGGCGCCTCCAAAGCCGGCCGTTTCGGATGTGTGCTTCTACGCCTACCTGGATTTGCCTGAAGATGGCAAGTGCGTGTTGTCCATATATTGGGCAATACGCGGATTGTTCAGCTACCGACAGACGACAGGAAGGCGTAGGGTTCGACCAGCGCAGTCGTAAGCAAACAGTCGTCTAGACAGCAAGAGGGGTGCGCGCGCATGGACCGCGGGACGGTCGGCAGTGCAAGCCGGGGCCGGCTTCACGTCGAGATCCGCCATCACGGCGCCAGCGCGGTGGTGACGGTCTCCGGTGAGCTGGATCACCACACGGCTGATCTGTTGCGTGAGTCACTGGAAGGCTGTGTGGACGACGGCTACGCACGCCTGGTGGTGGACTGCTCACCCCTTGAGTTCATGGACTCCACCGGTCTCAATGTGCTGCTCGGCGCGCGCCTGAAGGCGGAGGCCGAGGGGGGCGGGGTGCACTTGGCGGGGATGCAGCCGGTGGTTGCCCGGGTCTTCGAGATCACGGGCGCCGAGGCGGTCTTCACGGTGCACGACTCTCTCGACGCGGCCCTGGCCGACTGACGTGGCAGCGGTGTCCGGAAGGTTGCATTCCGGGCACGTAGTACGTGTCACAACTTCCGTACCCAAGAAGTGGGTGTTCTCACGGTCCGGTCGGGCAGGAGACATCTGAATCCGTTGAATCAGTCAGTATCTGTTTTCCGTGAACAGGCGAATCGGTGAGGTGAAGCGCTGATGAGCACCACCCGGCCGTACCCGCCGGGCGATCTCGGCCCGGAGTCGGGCGGCGCCGGTGCTTCCGCCGCCGCCCCGGCTGCCGCCATCCCGGCGGGCCAGATCCGCCGGCTGCGCCTGGCGGGCACCCGAGGGGCCGTGGCGCGTGGCCGTGACTTCGCCCGGCAGGCCCTGCACGACTGGGGCTGGCTGCCGGCGGCCGGCGCGGACCAGCGGGCCGCGGCGGAGGATGTGCTGCTCGTCGTCTCGGAGCTGGTCACCAACGCCTGTCTGCACGCCGAGGGGCCGGAGGAGCTGCGACTGCGCTGCACCGGCAAAGTGCTGCGCCTGGAGGTCAGCGACCTCGGTACGGGCTCACCGGCGCCGCGCAGCCCGCACCGTCCGGGGCGCCCCGGCGGTCACGGCATGTTCATCGTGCAGCGGCTGTGCCTGGACTGGGGTGTGGTGCGCAACCCCGACGGTGCGGGCAAGACCGTATGGGCGGAGCTCGCCGCGCCGTCCTGAGGGGGCGGCTTCGTCGGAGAAGAGTTGAGCGCGGGCCGGTGGGCCCGCGCTTCGTCGTTTGCGGAATCTGCCGTTCGGCGCATCCGGACCGCCGTGCTCCCGGCCGGAATTCCGCGCCGCCCCGGGCCCGGAGCGATCGGGGCTGTGCTGTGCCTTCCCTCGGCAAGGTCCCCGGCGTACCTTGACGGCCAATCTGATGTGCCGTCAGAACATCCAGGCGGTGCGCTCCCGGGAGAAGGGGAACCGAGGTGGCCCGCTTCTACGAACAGCACGGCAGGCGCCCGAGCCGGGCGGCCGGCCTCGCCGTGGCCGTGGCGATGACGGCGGGGTCCGCGGTGATGCTCACCGCACCGGCCGCCCATGCCGAGGTCATCGACGTCAACTACCAGTGCAAAACGCCGATCGGCAACAAGGGCGCGGTCTCGCCCATCGACATCAAGAGCACCCCCAGCGGCGGCGCGTACAAGCTCGTCATGTCCTTCCAGAAGGGGGTCTCCTCCAGCCCCGTCGAGCTGGGCAAGGGCGCCATGAAGCCGAGTGCGCTGATCCAGCTGGGCGGCGCGGAGAGCGGTACGGTGCCGGTCGCCGGGCCGCCCAACGACCAGGCGATTCCGGCCAACACCCCCATCAAGATCAGTGACTTGAGCGGCACCTACACGCCCAAGGGCAGCGGCAAGGTCACCTTCACGGCCTCCACCCTCACGATCAAGGCGCTTGGCACCACCACCACCTGCACACCCAGCAACCATCCGAAGCCCTCGCTGTCCCTGGACGTGAAGGGGTCCGGCGGCGCCTCGGGAAGCACCGGCGGTTCCGCCACCGGCGGCGCCTCCGCCGGCGGGCAGCTGCCGCAGACCGGGCCCGCGGACTCCGCCGTCGCGCTGGGCACCCTCGGCGGCACGGTGCTGCTGGCCGGTGCGGCCGGTGCGCTCTGGCTGACCCGCCGTCACCAGCGGGTGTGACCCGCCGCGCGGGAGGCCAGGACCCGCGCGGTGCCCCGCCGTTCTCCGTACGTCCCGCTTCCCCGGCCGGCACGGGGAGGCGCCCCCTCGCACCAGGAGCCGCCGATGCCGTTCCGTCCCCGCACAGCGGTCAGCGGTGCGATCCTCGCGACCGCCGCCGTGCTGCTGTGCCCCGCCGCGGCCGCGGCCCGGCCGGCCGCCGCACCGGCGCCGCCGGGCTGGTCCGCCGCGCCCGCGCCCGGTGACGGCGCCACACCGAGCGCCCAGGACCGCCCCTACTTCTACCTGGAGGGCACGCCGGGCACCGTCATGAACGACCGGCTGTCCCTGCGCAACCCCACAGGCCGGGCCGTCACCGTACGGCTGCGCGGCTCCGGCGCATGGATCGCGTTCGCCGCCAAGGAGGTCACGGTCCCGCCGCGCACCCGGGCGACGGTCCCGTTCACGGTGACCGTGCCGCGCGACGCGGCCCCCGGCGACCACCCCGCCACGCTCGTCGCGACCGCGACCGCGGCCGGCCCGGGGCGCGGCCCGGTCGGGCGGGACACCGTACCGGTGCATCTGCGGGTGTCCGGGCCGGTGTTGGCCGCGCTGACCGTCGAGAACGTGTCGGTACGCGGCCGGGGCGATGCGGCGGTCATCCGGTACACGCTGGTCAACCGCGGCAACACGGTGCTGACCCCGCGGCTCGGGGTGCGCGCCGACGGGCTCTTCGGCCCGGTGCTGCGGCGGGGCATCCGCACCCTGCCGGGCCGGCTGTCCCCCGGACAGAGCGCCGAGCTGACGGAGCCCTGGGCCGATCCGCCCGGTCTGGACGCGGTGGAGGTGCGGCTCACGGTGACGGCGGACGGCGGTGCACACGGGTCCGCCACCACCTCGTACACCGCGCTGCCCCGGGGCGTCGTCGCCGGGCCGGCGTTCCTCCTGGTGGCGGGCGCGGGCGGCCTGGTGATCGTCCGTCGGCGACGCCGCTCCCGGGGGCCGGGCGGCGTACGGGGCGGCGGGCCCGTGCGGAGCGCGGACGGCGGCAAGCGGCCGTCCGAGAGACAAGCGGCGGACCCGGCAGCGGAATTGGCCAGTACCGGATCAGGAGCGCGATCGTGAACGGCGGGACGGGCACGGGCAGGTCGATGGCCAGCGGCACGGTCCGCGCGCTCCGGGCGGCGCGCACCGCGGGGCGTGCCGTACCACGGAGGCGACGGCGGGCCGCGGCCGTGCTCGTGCTGTGCCTGGCCCTCGCGCCCGCCCTGCTGCCCGCCGCGGCCGCGCACGCCGCCCCGGACGTCACCGCCGCCTCCGCCCCGTACGCCACCGCCGCCGACGGCACCCCCACCGTCCGGCTCTCCGCCAAGGAGGCGGGCAAGGGCGGCACCGTGACCGTGACCGGCCGCGGCTGGCGGCCCAAGGCGCTGCTCACGCTGCTGATCTGCGGACAGAACATGATCGGTGGCACCAACTCCTGCGCCAACGGGGACGGGCGGGCCGTCACCACCGATGAGCACGGCGCGTTCCGCCGGAAGCTCCCGGTCGCCGAGCCGCCCAAGCCCTGCCCCTGTGTGGTGCATGTGGCGACCGTGACCGGTGCGGCGGCCGACGCGGAGGCGGCGTTCAAGGTGGCGGGCCACCCGGTGGCGCCGCTGCCCAAGGAGCGCACCGGCGGCCGGCTGGCGGTCCTCGCCCAGCCGCGGCTGGCGGGCAGCAGCGGCCTGCTGACCTGGTTCGGCGCCCCGGCGCAGCGCGAGTTGCGGGTCACGGTCGGCAACCTCGGCTCGGAGCCGGCCAAGGACCCGGTCTTCCAGGTCGGCACCTCCCACGGGGTCTTCGCGCCCGAGTGGGCGGAGCAGCAGTGGCGGGGGACCGTCCCCGCCGGGAAGAAGGCCGAGGTCAGACTGCCGGTCGAGCTGCCGGCCGGCGCACACGGGGACTATCTGGTCTCCCTCAAATACGGCGGCAAGGTCCTGGTCGAGCAGCCATGGGGGGTCGGCAGGCCATGGGGCGTGACGCTCTTCTGGGTGCTGCTCTGCCTCGTGGTCCCGACGGCGGTGTTCCGCATCGGGATGGCTCTCGTGGACCGGGTCCGCCCGCACGGGCCGGGCCGGGGGCTCTCCGAGGGACGGACGCACCCGGCCGCACGCGGCCACGCCGCGGGCCGGCGGTCCGGCGCGGCCGGCACCGGACAACGCATCAGGAACCGAACCCCGCGTGCGCGCGGCACGGCCGGCCCCGGTACACCGGGCGACGGTGCCGCGCTGCCGTGGTTCACCCCGGACACCGCACCGTCCACCACCACATCAACCGAACGACCGACGTCGAAAGGTTCTGCGTGATGAGGCAACGGAGGAGAGCTGCGGTGGCCTCGACGGCCGCGCTGGTGCTCGCGGGTGCGGGCATCATGACCGCGGCCGGGACGGCCCAGGCAGCGGAGGTGTCGTACAAGACGGAGTGTCTGCCGCCGCCGATATCCGGGCTGCCGCCGATCCAGGGCACCACCAAGGTGGCGGTCAGCGCGCCGGGGACGGCGAAGGTCGGCGAGGAGGTCGAGGTGGTCTGGAAGACCCTTGAGGGGGCCTCCAAGAACCCCGACATCCTCGACCTGGGGGAGAACACCGTCCAGCCGACCGGGACGATCAAGGTCGCCGGGGCACAGACCGGCGACCTGGCGATGCAGGGGCCGCGGGAGAATCCGCCGATCCCCAAGGGCGGCGCGATGAAGCTGTCCGACATGAAGGGCAAGCTCAAGCTGACGAAGCCGGGGGAGGTCACCCTGACGCCCGGCTTCTACAACATCAACGTCAACCGGCCGATCTCGACGGACACCAAGTGCTCGCCCAAGGAGACGGTGCAGCCCGCGGTCACCATCAAGGTGACCGACGGCGGAGGCGGTTCCGGCGGCACCACGGGCGGGACCACGACGGGTACTACGGGCGGGACCACGACCGGGACCACCGGCGGTACCACGGCGGGCGGGACCACGAGCGGCACCACCGGCGGCTCCGCCGGTACGGCCTCCGGTGGCGGCACCGACGGCGGTACGACCTCCGGCTCCTCCGGCGGTACGGCCTCCGGCGGCTCTGGCGGTGACCCCGACGGCACCGCGTACAAGGGCAAGGAGGTCGAGGTCCCCTACGCCTGCAAGACGCCGATCGGGGACAAGAAGGCGACCTCGCCGGTGCAGATCAACGCCGTGAAGAAGGGCGGCAGTTACGACCTGACGGTGAAATTCGGCAAGTCCGTCATGGACAGCCCGGCGGACATCCCCAAGGACTCGGTCAAGCCGTCGATGGACGTCAAGGTCGGCGGTGCGGACAAGGGGTCGGTGAAGGTCGAGGGGCCGACCAACGCCGAGCCCATCAAGTCCGGCCAGCCGATCGAGATCCCCGACCTGAAGGGCACCTACAAGCCGGGGGCCACCGGCAAGGCCACGCTGACCCCGGGCGTGCTCACCGTCAACGCCCTCGGGACGACCACCACCTGCACCCCGGAGAAGGACCCCGGGGTCTCGCTCGCCCTGGACACCTCGGCGCAGCAGGGCGGTACGTCCGGCACGGGCGGTGACTCCGGCGGCGCGGCGGCCTCCGGCGGCAGCGCGGCGGGACCGGCCAGTGTCTCGGGCGGCAGCGGCGGCGGCCTCGCCGAGACCGGGGCGGGCGACCACGGCGCGCTGACGGCGCTCGGCCTCGTCGCCGGCACCGTCATCCTGCTGGGCGGCGCGGTGTTCACGTTCTCGCCGCGGCGCCGGGCGCGGGTCCGCTGACGCGGCAGGTCCGCGGGACGCACGAAGGGGGCGTCGCACCGGCGGTGCGACGCCCCCTTCCGTGATCCGGGGCCGGCAGGCGTCAGTTGACGCCGCCCATCAGCTTCTTGATCCGCTTGCGGGAGATCCAGATGCCGAGGCCGGCGACGACCGCGAAGGCGGCCTCGACGGCGACCGCGCTCCCGGTGTTCAGGTCGACGTTCAGCTGCGGCGATGTCAGCAGGCCTGCCACGGAGTCACCCGCGGTGACCGCGAGGAACCAGACACCCATCATCTGGGAGTTGTACTTGGCGGGCGCCATCTTCGTGGTGACCGACAGGCCGACCGGGGAGAGGCACAGCTCACTGACCGTCTGGATGAAGTAGATCGCCACCAGCCACATCGGGCTGACCTTGCCGCCGTTGGCGGCGGTGTCGATCAGCGGGATGAGGAAGACCGCGAACGAGATGCCGATCAGCGCGAGGCTGGAGGCGAACTTGACGGCGGTGCTGGGCTCCTTGTCCCGCTTGTTCAGCCACAGCCAGGCCGAGGCGACCACCGGGGCGAGCGCCATGATGAAGATCGGGTTCAGCGACTGGTACCAGGACGTCGGGAAGTCGAAGCCCAGCAGGTTGTTCGTCGTGGAGTGCTCGCCGAAGATCGACAGGGTCGAGCCGTTCTGGTCGTAGATCATCCAGAAGACGGCGGCGACCACGAAGAACCAGATGTAGCCCGAGAGCTTGGACTGCTCCAGCTCCGTGAGTTCCTTGTCGCGCTTCATGCGGACCAGGACCGCGATCGGGATGACCAGACCGGCGATGGTGATCGGCATCAGCGCCCAGTCGGCGAAGTTACCCGTCACACCGAGCAGGGTGTAGAACACGGCCGCGACGATCAGCCAGATCAGGCCCTTGCGCAGCGCGGACGACTTCTCCTGCGGCGTCGCCGGCTGGGCAACGACGCTGCTCTCCGGGCTCAGATGGCGGGTGCCGAGCATGAACTGGGCGAGGCCGAGGGCCATGCCGACGGCGGCGAGCGTGAACCCGAGGTGCCAGTTGACGCTCTCGCCGACGGTGCCGATGCTCAGCGGGGCCAGGAAGGCACCGATGTTGATGCCGATGTAGAAGAGCGTGAAGCCACCGTCACGGCGCGGGTCCTCCGGGCCGTTGTAGAGGTGGCCGACCATCGTGGAGATGTTCGCCTTCAGCAGGCCGGAGCCGAGCGCGACCAGTACGAGACCGGCGAAGAAGCTCGCCGCGGTGGGCAGGGCCAGCGTGATGTGGCCCGCGATGACGACGGAGGCGCCGATGGCGACCGTCTTGCGCGGTCCCCAGAAGCGGTCCGCCATCCAGCCGCCCGGCATGGCGAGCAGATAGACCATCGCCATGTACACGGAGTAGATCGCCGTCGCCGTGGTGGCCTGCATGTTCATGCCGCCGGGCGCGATCAGGTACAGCGGGAGTAGCGCCTTCATGCCGTAGAAGCTGTAGCGCTCCCACATCTCGGTCATGAAGAGAGTGGCCAGGCCACGCGGGTGGCCGAAGAAGGTTTTGCCGCCGTCCGCAGGGTTCCCCTGCTGGGCCGCGTCCTTCGTCAGGCTGGACGCCATGGATGCTTCCTTGCTGCTACGGGACGCGTTCACAGGCCGATACGCGCCCGGGTGGGGGTGACCGGCTCCGGCGTATTCCCGCCCACCCCCACGTCCGGGAGGTCCGGTACCCACGAGGGGCCCGCAAGGACGGTCGTACCCCGGATTCCGCGCCCCGTCGTGCAAGCGCGCCGGTCCCGGTCGGCAGGTCGATCACTGTGCATCCGGGCTGTTGGTACCGGCCCGGCACACAACGAGGGACCGATGACGTCAGTTGAGCGTCAAAGGCCCCGAAGGCTGTGCGATGTACGTCGAACCACCATACGGCTGGTTCCGCCGCCGATGAGCTGCGTGAGACAACGGTCACACCGTAACGGGGAACCATGCGCGCCCCTTGGGGGACCGCGCGCCCTCGCGCGCGCCCGAGGCTTCCGCAGCTCAGGGCGGTATCGGTGCAGGAACGGTCCGTCGTCGGCCATCCGCGCTGGTCCGCCCCTCGGCGCCGATACATCGGACTACCATCGGGCCATGACCCGTGTACTGCTCGCCGAGGATGACGCGTCCATCTCGGAGCCGCTCGCCCGCGCACTGCGCCGCGAGGGTTACGAAGTCGAGGTGCGCGAGGACGGCCCGACCGCGCTCGACGCCGGTCTCCAGGGGAACATCGACCTCGTCGTCCTGGACCTGGGACTGCCCGGGATGGACGGCCTGGAGGTCGCCCGCCGACTGCGCAACGAAGGCCACTCCTTCCCCATCCTGGTGCTGACCGCCCGCGCCGACGAGGTGGACACCGTGGTGGGCCTGGACGCCGGCGCCGACGACTATGTCACCAAGCCCTTCCGGCTCGCCGAACTCCTCGCCCGCGTACGGGCCCTGCTGCGCCGCGGCTCCACCGCCGAGCCCCAGCAGCCGCCGGCCACCCACGGCGTACGGATCGACGTCGAGTCGCACCGCGCCTGGATGGGGGAGGAGGAACTCCAGCTCACGGCGAAGGAGTTCGACCTGCTGCGGGTCCTGGTGCGCGACGCCGGCCGGGTCGTCACCCGCGATCAGCTGATGCGCGAGGTCTGGGACACCACCTGGTGGTCCTCCACCAAGACGCTCGACATGCACATCTCCTGGCTGCGCAAGAAGCTCGGCGACGACGCCGCCAACCCCCGCTACATCGCCACCGTCCGCGGTGTCGGCTTCCGATTCGAAAAAAGCTGAAAGAGCCAGGAGCCTGTGCGCCGCCGCCTGATCAACTCCACGCTCGCCGTGGTGCTCGTCGTGATCGCCGTCTTCGGCGTCTCGCTCGTCATCGTCGAGACCCGCACCATCCAGGCCGGTGCGCAGGAGAGCGTGGTCTCCGAGGCGGTCCGGCTCGTCGGGATAGTGGAGAGCCGGCTGGGCAGCGGCGAGAAGATCACCCCGGACATCCTCTCCGAGCAGATCACCCCCAAGCGGTACGCGCGGATCACGGTGCCCGGCAAGGAGCCGATCGAGATCGGGAAGCGGCCCTCGGGCGATGTCATCGAGTCCAAGGTGCGCGGTGACCGCGGCGAGTCCGTCACGGTCCAGGAGTCCCGCTCCATGGTCAGCGCGGAGATCGGCCGGACGCTGCTGGTCATTCTCGCCGTGGCGTTGCTGGCGATCATCGCGGCGGTGATCCTGGCCGTCCGCCAGGGCCGCCGGCTGACCGCGCCGCTCACCGATCTCGCGGAGACCGCCGAGCGGCTGGGCTCCGGTGACCCCCGCCCGCGCCACCGCCGCTACGGCGTCCAGGAGCTGGACCGGGTCGCCGATGTGCTGGACGCCAGCGCGGAGCGGATCGCACGGATGCTGACCGCCGAGCGGCGCCTCGCCGCGGACGCCTCCCACCAGCTGCGGACTCCGCTGACGGCGCTGTCCATGCGGCTGGAGGAGATCACCGTCACCGACGATCCGGACACCGTGAAGGAAGAGGCCACCATCGCCCTGGCGCAGGTGGAGCGGCTGACGGACGTCGTCCAGCGGCTGCTGACCAACTCACGGGACCCGCGCAGCGGCTCCGCGGTCGCCTTCGACCTGGACGAGGTGGTCAAGCAGCAGATCGAGGAGTGGCGGCCGGCCTACCGCAGCGCGGGACGGGCGATCGTGCGCTCCGGAAAGAAGAAGCTGCGGGCCGTCGGTACCCCCGGTGCCGTCGCCCAGGTGCTGGCCACCCTGATCGAGAACTCCCTGATGCACGGCGACGGGACGGTCGCGCTGCGCACCCGGGTCACCGGCAATCAGGCGGTCGTCGAGGTCACCGACGCCGGGCCCGGGGTGTCGGCGGACCTCGGCTCGCGGGTCTTCGAGCGGACCGTGTCCGGCCGTAATTCCACCGGTCTCGGGCTGGCCGTCGCACGCGATCTGGCGGAGGCGGACGGCGGGCGGCTGGAGCTGCTCCAGCAGCATCCACCGGTCTTCGCGCTGTTCCTGGCCCGGGAGGCGGAGCCCCCCGAGGGGTGAGCGGTGCGGCCGCAGTGCCCCGGGCTACTTCCGGGAGGCGCTGCGCGGGCGGCGGGAGCCGTCCGCGAGGAAGGACTCGGCCGTCTCTATGGCCTCCCGCGCGGGCAGCGTGCGGAAGACCCAGGTGCGGTAGGACCAGAAGCGGAAGAGCGTGGCGACGCCGATGCCGAGGAACTTGAAGATGTTGCTCTGCAGCGGGCTGTCCCAGTGGAAGCCGTAGGTCGCGACGTAGAGCAGGCCGTTCTCGATCACCAGGCCGAGCGCGCTGAACAGCAGGAAGAGCGTCAGCTCCTTGGTGCGGCCCCGCTTGTCGCGGTCGCGGTAGGTGAAGTAGCGGTAGCCGAGGTAGTTGGTGCCGGTCGCCACGACCGTCGCGATGATGCTGGCCCGGACGACGGGCACCTCGGTCAGCTGCCGTACGAGGTTGAACACCGCGAAGTTGACCACGACACCCGCGCCGCCGACCGCGCCGAACTTCACCACTTCACGAGTGAGCGCCTCCAGCCGGGACCGCAGTGCGCTCCGTTCACTCATGGTGATCGTTCAGCTCCCCGTTGTGGGCGGTGTCCGCGGGCCGTCAACCCTGGTCCGCTCCCTCATGCTAACCACGCCCCGATAGGGGCGCCTGCCACGTGGCGAGGCCGTGCGCAAGCCCTGGCGGCCGTACGGGTCAGCGGACGGTGACGCGGAAGTTGAGGCTCCGGGCGCCCGCTTCGTCGGCCGCGCCGGGGCCGCAGCGCCGGCAGCGCAGCAGCCGTAAGTCCGTACGGCCCGGGCGGACGGCCTCGAAGGAGAGGTGGCGGTCGGACCCGGCCGGCGGGCCTCCGGTGGCCACGCGCCCGCCGACCGCCTTGAGGACCGCCGGGTCGGGGCGGGGCTCGGCGATGATCCAGTGATAGCCGCCGGCGGGGCCGTCGGGGACCCGCACGCTGAAGCGGTCACCGGGGGAGACCGCGATCTCGGTGTCGTCCGCGTCATAGACCTCCGGCGCGGACAACTGGCTGAAAATCGAGTGCAGGGCGATCAGCAGCGCGGTGATCGCGACGACGATCACCAGCGTCCTGAGGCCCCTCGATATGCCGCTGTTCTCCATTCGGCCTCCCCTTTTGCCGGGCCCGCTCCGGGCACCGGTCCCGCACCCCGGCCCGTGCGCACGGGCCGGTGTCGATCTTCCGTCGACGATCTTCGAACGTGCGAACTCGGAGGATCATCCAAGCCGGTATCGGGGCAGTGAAGCCGTGCGGATACCCTGGGGGGCGTGACGTTCCCGGTAGTCGGCATGGTCGGCGGCGGTCAGCTCGCCCGTATGACCCACGAGGCGGGTATCCCCCTCGGCATCAAATTCAAGCTCCTCAGCGACACTCCGCAGGATTCCGCGGCTCAGGTGGTCGGTGATGTCGTCATCGGCGACTACCGCGACCTGGACACGCTGCGCGCCTTCGCCCGTGGCTGTGACGTGATCACCTTCGATCATGAGCACGTTCCCACCGAGCACTTGCGGGCACTGGAGGCCGACGGCATCCCCGTACGGCCCGGTCCCGACGCGCTGGTGCACGCCCAGGACAAGGGGGTGATGCGGGCGAAGCTGGACGCGATCGGCGTGCCCTGCCCACGGCACCGCATCGTCTCCGACCCCGAGGACGTGGAGCGCTTCGCGGCAGAGGGGGACGGTTTTCCCGTGATCCTCAAGACGGTCCGCGGCGGCTATGACGGCAAGGGGGTCTGGTTCGTGCGATCCTCCAAGGAGGCCGCCGAGCCGTTCCGTGCCGGGGTGCCCGTCCTTGCGGAAGAAAAGGTCGATTTCGCCCGCGAGCTGGCGGCCAACATCGTCCGCTCCCCGCACGGCCAGGCCGTCGCCTACCCGGTCGTGGAGTCCCTCCAGGTCGACGGCGTCTGCGACACCGTGATCGCGCCGGCGCCCGGCCTCGACTCCGAGCTGGCCGGCCAGGCCCAGGAGCTGGCGCTGCGCATCGCCCAGGAGCTGGGGGTCGTCGGTCATCTGGCCGTCGAGCTCTTCGAGACCTCCGACGGCCGGATCCTCGTCAACGAGCTCGCCATGCGGCCGCACAATTCCGGTCACTGGACCCAGGACGGCGCGATCACCTCGCAGTTCGCCAACCACGTCCGTGCCGTGCTCGACCTCCCGCTCGGCGATCCGCGCCCGCGCGCCCGCTGGACGGTGATGGCCAATGTCCTCGGCGGCGACTACCCCGACATGTATTACGCGTACCTCCATTGCATGGCGCGGGACCCGCAGTTGAAGATCCATATGTACGGCAAGGACGTGAAGCCCGGCCGTAAGGTCGGACACGTCAACACCTACGGCGACGACCTGGCCGACGTGCGCGAGCGCGCCGCTCATGCCGCCGGTTATCTGCGAGGAACGATCACCGAATGACGTCCAGCCCTCCCCCAGCTACCGCTGGGAGGCGCCCCCAGCCCGAACTCCGCCCCTCCGACGCGTCCCCCGTGGTCGGCATCGTCATGGGCTCCGACTCCGACTGGCCCGTCATGGAGGCCGCCGCCCAGGCCCTCGCCGAGTTCGAGATCCCCTACGAGGTCGATGTCGTCTCCGCGCACCGCATGCCGCGCGAGATGATCGCGTACGGCGAGGACGCGGCGGAGCGCGGCCTGAAGGCGATCATCGCGGGCGCCGGGGGCGCGGCCCACCTCCCCGGGATGCTCGCCTCGGTCACCCCGCTGCCGGTCATCGGCGTCCCCGTCCCCCTGAAGTACCTCGACGGGATGGACTCCCTCCTCTCCATCGTGCAGATGCCCGCCGGAGTGCCGGTCGCCACCGTCTCGGTCGGTGGGGCCCGTAACGCCGGACTGCTGGCCGCCCGGATCCTCGCCACCCAGGACGCCGAACTCATGGGCCGGATGCGGGAGTTCCAGCAGGAGCTGAACGACCAGGCCACCGAGAAGGGCAAGCGGCTGCGCAACAAGGTCGCCACCCCGAACGGCTTCGGCTTCGGCGGCGCCAAGTGAGCTCCTCCCAGGGGGCGGCGCAGGACCTGCTCGCCCGCTGGCCCGTCGTCGACGGTCACAACGACCTGCCCTGGGCGCTGCGCGAGCAGGTCCGCTACGACCTCGACCGGCGCGATATCGCCGCCGACCAGTCCGCGCACCTCCACACCGATCTGCCGCGACTGCGGGCCGGCGGCGTCGGCGCGCAGTTCTGGTCGGTGTACGTGCGCGCCGACTACGCGGGCGACAAGGCCGTCAGCGCCACCCTTGAACAGATCGATGTGGTCCGGGAGATGGTCGCCCGCTACCCCGGCGAGCTGCGTCTGGCACTCACCGCCGACGACATGGAGACGGCCCGTGCGGAGGGCCGCATCGCGTCCCTGATGGGCGCCGAGGGCGGCCACTCCATCAACAACTCGCTGGCCACCCTGCGCGCGCTGCACCAGCTGGGCGTGCGCTACATGACGCTCACCCACAACGACACCATCGACTGGGCGGACTCCGCGACCGACGAGCCGCGCCACCATGGCCTGTCGGCCTTCGGCGAGGAGGTCGTCCGTGAGATGAACCGCTGCGGGATGCTGGTCGACCTCTCCCATGTCTCGGCCGACACCATGCGGGACGCGCTGCGCGTCAGCACCGCGCCGGTGATCTTCTCGCACTCCTCCGCCCGTGCCGTCTGCGACCATCCGCGCAACATCCCCGACGACGTGCTGGAGCGGCTGTCCGCCAACGGCGGGGTCGCGATGGCCACCTTCGTGCCGAAGTTCGTGCTGCCCGCGGCCGTCGAGTGGACCCTGCGCGCCGACGAGAACATGCGCGCCCACGGGCTGCACCACCTCGACACCACCGAGGCGGGCATGACGGTCCAGCGGGCCTTCGAGGCGGCCAATCCGCGCCCGAAGGCCACCGCGGCCACCGTCGCGGACCACCTCGACCACATGCGCGAGGTCGCCGGCGTCGACCACATCGGTATCGGCGGTGACTTCGACGGCACCGCCTTCACGCCTGACGGCCTGGCCGACGTCGCGGGCTACCCGAACCTGATCGCCGAACTCCTGGACCGCAAGTGGTCCGAGGCGGACCTGGCGAAGCTGACGTGGCGCAACGCGGTGCGCGCTTTGCGCGCGGCGGAGGATGTGGCCCGTTCCGAGCGGGCGCGGCGGGGGCCGTCCCACGTGACGCTTGGGTGACCCCCCACGTTTTCGGCTGACCCGCCGTGGTGGTTTCTCGCCGTTGCGGGTCCGCTGCGCTTGGCTGGCCTTCCCGCGTTTTCGGCTGTCCCGCCGTTGCGCCTGGCGGCGGGCGGGTCCGCTGCGCGGGGCTTGGGCTCGGGTGATGCTTGCGGGTGCCTCGCCGTTGCGCCTGCGGCGGGCTGGGTGGTTGTCGGGTGCGGTGACGGGCCTCCGGGGCCTGGTGTGTGGACTGCTTCGCTTTACGTCCACACACCAGGCCCCTCCGGCCCGTCCCCTCCCGTTGGGGGAGTAGTGACGGTGGGTGGGGGCGGGCGTCCGTAGGCGGTATTTCACTCCTGCTTCGCGAGGAGCAGTGGACCACCGGCGACCACTCCCACCAAGGTTTATTCATCCCCCTCACGGGAGGGGACGGGCCGGAGCGGGTGGGTGTCCGGACGTAAAGCGAAGCAGTCCGGACACCCACCCGCGGAGGTCCGTCACCGCACCCCGACAGCCCCGCGCAGCGGACCCCGCCCGCCGCAGGCGCCACGGCGGGAAAGCCGAAAACGTGGGGCCGAAGGCAAAGCGCAGCGGACCGGCCCGCCGCCAGGCGCAACGGCGAGCAACACCCACGGCGGGACGGCCGACAACGCGGGCCGAAGGCAAAGCGCAGCGCACGGCGGGAAAGCCGAAAACGTGGGGTTACTTAAGGCAAAGACAAAAAGGGTGCCCCGCCGGATCCAGATACACCCGCCACTCGCGAAGCTTCTCGTCGCTCTGGACGAGCTTCGCCCCCAGGGCGAGAACCTTGCGTTCCGCCTCGTCGATGTCCGCGCGCGCCACGTCGAAGTCGAGATGCAGTTGCTGCGGCACGTCCTGGCCCGGCCACTGCGGCGGGCGGTAGTCCGCGACCTGCTGGAAGGCGAGGATGCGGCCGGTCGGGCCGGCGACCTCGATCCAGTCGTCGTCGCCTCCCGTCACCTGCCAGTCGAGCATCTCGGCGTAGAAGTTGGCGAGTGCCCGGTGGTCGGGACAGTCCAGTGCGATGACGCCGAACTTGATCGCGCTCATGGCGTTACCTCCTCATTGCTCCAACCGGTAACCTCGTTACTGCATGATGCCAGGTATCGGTAACATCGCAAGGGTGGCATCCCGAACGGCTCCGGATTCCCTGCGGCTGGTGCAGGACCTGGTGAACACCCTCGATATCGAGACCGGCGAGGACGCGCTGACCGACGACGGCGGCCTCGGCGCCTTTCTGCATGACCACGGGGTGCCCGCCGGACATGGTGAGGAGACGGCGCTCGGGGAATTGCAGGAGCTGCGGGAGGCGCTCCGGGAGGTCTGTCTGGCGCACACCGCCGGTACCGCCGTACCCGAGTCGGCCGCCGGGACGCTGGACCGGCTGCTCGCCGCCGCGCCGCTCGTCCTGGCCGTACGGCCCGACGGCGGCGCCGCACTGCGCCCGGCCGCCGGGCTCGGCGGTGCCGCGTACCTCACCGCCCTGGTCGCCGCGGGCATCGCGACCGCGGTCGCCGACCGCACCTGGACCCGGCTCAAGGCCTGTGAGGCCCATGACTGCCGCTGGGTCTTCTACGACAAGAGCCCGGCCGGCCGCAGCCGCTGGTGCACCATGGCGGTCTGCGGCAGCCGGGCGAAGATGCGGACTTACCGCGCCCGACGCGCGGAGTCCGAGTAGGGGGCAGGCAGTTACGCCTGGGGGCGGCCCAGTGCGCGGTACGTCCAGCCGGCCTTGCGCCACAGGGCCGGGTCCAGGGCGTTGCGGCCGTCCAGGATGCGGCGCTCGGCGACCACCTCGCCCAGGGCCGCCGGGTCCAGCTCACGGAACTCGCGCCACTCCGTCAGATGCAGCACCACATCCGCGCCGCGCACCGCCTCCAGCGCGGTGTCCGCGTACGCCAGCGTCGGGAAGAGCCGCCGGGCGTTCTCCATGCCCTTCGGGTCGTACACCGTCACCTGGCCGCCCTGGAGGTGGATCTGGCCGGCGACATTGAGCGCGGGGGAGTCACGGACATCGTCCGAGTCCGGCTTGAAGGTCGCGCCCAGGACGGCGACCCGCTTGCCGAGGAAGCCGCCGCCGACCGCGTCCCGGGTCAGCTCGACCATGTGGCCGCGGCGGCGCATGTTGATCGAGTCGATCTCGCGGAGGAACGTCAGGGCCTGGTCGGCCCCGAGTTCACCGGCGCGTGCCATGAAGGCCCGCAGGTCCTTGGGGAGGCAGCCGCCGCCGAAGCCGATACCGGCCCGGAGGAACTTCTTGCCGATCCGGTCGTCGTGCCCGATGGCCTCGGCCAGCTTCACCACATCGCCGTCGGCCGCCTCGCAGACCTCCGCCATCGCGTTGATGAAGGAGATCTTGGTCGCCAGGAAGGAGTTGGCGGAGGTCTTCACCAGCTCGGACGTCGGGTAGTCCATGACGATGAACGGCGAGCCCTCGGCGATCGGCGTGGCATACACCTCGCGCAGCAGCTCCTCGGCGCTCCCCCAGCTACCGCTGGGAGGTGCCCCCACGCCCGCCACTCCGGCGACGATCCGGTCGGGGTGCAGGGTGTCCTTGACGGCGAAGCCCTCGCGCAGGAACTCCGGGTTCCAGGCCAGCTCGGCGGCCTCGCCCGCGGGGGCGGCCGCGGCCAGCCGCCGGGCGAGCCGTGCCGCGCTGCCCACCGGCACCGTCGACTTGCCGACCACCAGCGTGGGCCGGGTCAGATGCGGCGCCAGCGCGTCGAAGGCGCTCTCCACGTACGACATGTCGCAGGCGTACTCACCGTGCTTCTGCGGGGTGTTCACACAGACGAAGTGCACATCGCCGAACGCCCCGGCCTCCTCGTAGGAGGTGGTGAAGCGCAGCCGGCCGCTCGCCCCCTCGATCCCGGCGACATGGCGGCGCAGAAGCTCCTCCAGACCGGGCTCGTACATCGGGACCTCGCCCCGCTGCAGCATCTCGATCTTCTCGGGGACCACGTCGAGCCCCAGCACCTCGAAGCCCAGCTCGGCCATGGCCGCGGCGTGGGTGGCGCCGAGGTAGCCGGTGCCGATCACGGTGATCTTGAGGGGCATGGACGCTCCAGACGCATACTGAGGAAAACGGCGCTGACCGAGCATAGTCGGGCAGGGAACGGCCCACTCCGGCCCCGCAGGCGGTGCTTGTGTAACTGTCGGCAACCTCACGTATCCGCAGCCGGGATCGGCGCCTAGAATCCGGAGACGTATCGGGTTACTTAACGGTAGTTAGCACTGGCATTCAGCTCACAGGGGAGTGAGAAACCTTGGCGGGAACCGCTGATTTCGATCTGTACCGGCCGTCCGAGGAGCACGACATGCTCCGCGAGTCGGTGCGTTCGCTCGCCGAGGCGAAGATCGCGCCATTCGCCGCCGCGGTGGACGAGGAGGCCCGCTTCCCGCAGGAGGCGCTCGACGCGCTGGTCGCCAACGACCTGCACGCCGTCCACGTACCGGAGGCCTACGGCGGTGCCGGCGCCGACGCGCTGGCGACCGTCATCGTCATCGAGGAGGTCGCCCGTGTCTGTGCGTCGTCCTCCCTCATCCCGGCGGTCAACAAGCTCGGCTCGCTGCCGGTGATCCTCTCCGGCTCCGAGGAGCTGAAGGCGAAGTACCTGGGCCCGCTGGCCAAGGGCGACGCGATGTTCTCGTACTGCCTGAGCGAGCCGGACGCCGGTTCGGACGCGGCCGGTATGAAGACCAAGGCCGTCCGCGACGGCGACCACTACATCCTCAACGGCGTCAAGCGCTGGATCACCAACGCCGGCGTCAGCGAGTACTACACGGTGATGGCCGTCACCGACCCCGAGAAGCGCTCCAAGGGCATCTCGGCGTTCGTCGTCGAGAAGGGTGACGAGGGGGTCTCGTTCGGCGCCCCGGAGAAGAAGCTCGGCATCAAGGGCTCCCCGACCCGCGAGGTCTACCTCGACAACGTCCGGATCCCCGCCGACCGCATGATCGGCGCGGAGGGCACCGGCTTCGCCACCGCCATGAAGACCCTGGACCACACCCGCATCACCATCGCGGCCCAGGCGCTCGGCATCGCCCAGGGCGCCCTGGACTACGCCAAGGGCTACGTCCAGGAGCGCAAGCAGTTCGGCAAGCCGATCGGTGACTTCCAGGGCGTCCAGTTCATGCTCGCCGACATGGCCATGAAGGTGGAGGCGGCCCGTCAGCTCACCTACGCCGCGGCCGCCCGCTCCGAGCGGATATCGGCCGGCGGCAAGGGCGAGGACCTGACCTTCTTCGGCGCCGCGGCCAAGTGCTACGCCTCCGACGCGGCCATGGAGATCACCACGGACGCCGTCCAGCTGCTCGGCGGCTACGGCTACACCCGTGACTACCCGGTCGAGCGGATGATGCGGGACGCCAAGATCACCCAGATCTACGAGGGCACCAACCAGGTCCAGCGGATCGTGATGGCGCGCAACCTGCCGCAGTAAGCCCGTAAGGACGGCAGAGGGCCCCGGACCGCAGCGGCGGTCCGGGGCCCTTCGTGTCCGCGGTCAGTTGCCGCTGACCGTGACCTTCTCGTCGTTGTTGAGCTGCTGCACCAGCTGACTGAGCTTGGCCTTGTCCCAGACCAGGTTGCCGCCGTTGCTGCCGGAGACCGGCATGTTCATGGACTTGCCCTCGCCGCCGGTGACGCCCTTCATCGCGAAGAACATCTCGCCCAGGCTCCACAGGCTCATGTCCTTGTCGACGATGAGCGTGTCCAGGCCGGCGCTCATCGTCGGGTAGAGCTTGAAGGGGTTGAGGACCGTGGCGGGGGTGGCGGTCTGGCTCGCCAGCGTCGCCAGGAACTTCTGCTGGTTCTTCGTACGGTCCAGGTCCTGCTGGGCGAAGGCGTGCCGGGTGCGGACGTAGGCGAGCGCCTGCTGGCCGTTGAGGGTCTGCTTGCCGGCCGGGAAGTCGGCGCCGGAGTCCCTGTCCTTGATCGCCTTGGGGAGGTCCATCTCGACCCCGCCGATGGCGTCCACGATGTTGGCGAAGCCCGCGAAGCCGATCTCGACGTAGTGGTCGATGTGCAGCTGGGTGTTGTACTCGACGGTGCGCACCAGCAGCTCGGGGCCGTCCTCGGCGTAGGCCGCGTTGAGCTTGGTGTGCCGCCCCGTCCCCTGGTACTTCTTGCCGGAGTCCGAGCCGACGAACGTGGGTATCTCCACGTCCGAGTCGCGCGGCAGGGATATCAGCGTCGGGCCGCTGCTGCCGTCGTGCAGGATCATCATCGAGTCGGTGCGCTTGCCCTCGGCGGAGCCGGTGTGCAGCTTGCGCTTCTGCTCGGCGGTCATGCCCTCGCGGCTGTCCGAGCCGACGATCAGGTAGTTCGTGCCGTCGCCGGTCTCCGGCCGGTCGATGACCTTGCTCAGGTCGACCTTGCGGCGGAGCTTGCCGTCGGCCCAGAAGTACGTGGCGACCGAGGTGACCGCCAGCACCGCGACCAGGGTGATGACCGTCCACTTGATGCGCTTGCCCCAGCGGGGGCGCGGCCGGCCGCCACGGCCGTCGCCGTAGCCGTCGTCGTATCCGCCACCGCCGCCGCGGCCACCGCCGTAGACCTGGCCGGTGTTGTACCCGTCGTATGCGTCGTCGTAGCCCTGGGACTGCTGCGGAGGCACGGCCGCGCCCCCGCGCGGGGACATCGACGGCGGCAGCGGAGGCTCATTCCGCTGATAGCCGGGGCCTGCGTCGCGCCGCACCTGGCGCATGGCGCGCGCACCCTCCGGCTCGGCACTGCCGCTGCCGTGTCCGTACCGGTTGCCGCTCTGGTCGCCGGACCACCCATTGGGCCACTCATTCATACGGGGAAGTGTGCATGCCGCGGAGGGGGTCGCCATAGGGCGGGTGCGGGATCGGGCCAGTGCTGTTGCAGAGCTGATGCAAAGCTACGGCGGCCTTCCGTGGCATACCGCAAAGGGACATGACCATTCCGACCTGCACGAATGGAAGCAACCATTCCGGATGGTTTCCGGCGGAGACGGTGAGACCTGGGTCACGGACCTGCGGAAACGGCGAGACCAGTCTCACGATCGGTGTGGAGTGGTGCCCTTCGGGCGCCGCATAGGCTGGCTGCATGACCGAACTCGTCACCGACAACCCCGAGGACGAGGTGGTGGGCAAGCCCACTTCCGTGTCCCGCATCACGCTCAGCCACATCATGACGGCCGGCGACACGAACCTCCTGGGAACGGTGCACGGCGGCGTGATCATGAAGCTCGTCGACGATGCGGCGGGTGCGGTGGCCGGGCGCCACTCCGGCGGACCGGCCGTCACCGCCTCCATGGACGAGATGGCCTTCCTCGAACCGGTCCGGATCGGCGACCTCGTGCATGTGCGCGCCCAGGTCAACTGGACCGGGCGCTCGTCGATGGAGGTCGGCGTACGGGTCCTGGCCGAGCGCTGGAACGAATCCAGCCCCGCCCAGCAGGTCGGCTCCGCCTACCTCGTCTTCGCCGCCGTCGACGAGCAGGGCAAGCCGCGCCGGGTGCCGCCGGTGCTCCCCGAGACCGAGCGCGACCAGCGCCGCTACCAGGAGGCGCAGATCCGCCGGACGCACCGCCTCGCCCGGCGGCGCGCGATCATGGAGCTGCGCGAACGGCGCGCCGCGGAAGGCCTCGACGACGCATAACGGCGACCCCGTGCTGCGCGGCCAGTGCCAGCGCCGTGCCGATGACGGTGCCGGCCGCCGCGCAGATCACATCGTCGACATCGGCGATCCGCCCGGCACGCATCAGCAGCTGCGCCGTCTCGATGACCAGGCACAGCCCCACGCCCAGCAGGAAGGTCGCGGCGGCCGACGCGCGTGGCACCGCGAACCGCAGCAGCAGCGGCGCGGGCACGAACAGCGCGGCATTGGCGATCTGCCGCCGCACCAGCATCTCCAGCTCCCCGGGCTCCAGCTGGGCGCCCAGGTCGAACAGCCCCTCACCGGGCCGCCACCACACCGTCGCGTCCCCGGAGCCGACCGGCTGGCTGGGCGCGAGCGTCGCCAGCAGGAGCAGCAGCAGCCAGCCGGCCAGCAGCAGCCGGGCCGTGGTGCGTGGTGCGCCGCTGTCGGGCACGAGCGCCGTCCACAGGGCGAGCGCCACCGCCGCCGCCAGCGCCAAGAACAGGAAGAGCGTCACCGTGGTGGGGGTGATGCCCAGCACAACCTGCCACACAGTGCGCCCCTTTCAGGACATCTCGTACATCGCAAACATCCTGGACATCAACTGCAGCTCCATTTGGTGACGTAGAACGTCTCCCCGCGCTCCATGACGCCCCGGATGCACTCATCAGCGAGCATCTCCACCCGGCCGCTCAGCCCGACGGCGCCGCCCTGTGTCCGCCGGGTGCCGAACCAGCCGGGGAAGGCGGTGATCCGGTCGTTCTTGCGCTGGTAACCGAGCCGCACGATGATCTCGTCGAGGCCGGCCGCCGACCCGTGCCGCCGGTAGGTCGCGGTGTACATCCCGTCGGCCCCCACGGGCCCCTGCAGACACAGCTGTCCGCGCACCAGCTCCCCGCAGCCGGTCGGTGCGGGGGGCGCCGGCGGCGCCGCGGCGGCGGTGGCCGCGACCAGGCCCAGCGCGGCGAGGGCCACCGTGACCCGTCGCGCCCGGCAGCGGGCGTCCGGCCGGCGCACGGGCGGCCCGGGCAGGGTGCGACGGGGCGCGGGGACACTCATGGGCACACTGCCTCGTCCCCGGTGATCGCCGTGATCCGGCCCGGCTTCTGCGGCGGCTCCTCGGCCCGTACCCGCTGCACCGCCGTATGGCCCTGGCCGACCGTCACCTGCAGCACCGGCCCCCGCCCGGCCACCGGCCGCAGCTCGGCGCCGGGCAGCGCGGCGGCCAGCGAGCGGGCCGAGCGGTCCCAGCGCGGGTCGTAGACGATCATCGTCCGGGGCACCTTGCCGAGGGCGGAGTTGCCGGGGACGCCGGTGGTGGCGAAGCCGGTGGCGTGCAGCTCCCGGGCCACCGTGGCGGCCAGCCCGGTCCGGTCGCTGCCGTTGTCGACCCGCACCCGGACCTGACCCGGCGGGATGTCCACCACCCTGGCCCGCGGCTCCTTCCGGTCCCGGGGCACCGTGATCGGCTGGTCCTCGCGGATCGCCCGGAAGAGCTTCGGCGCCTGCACCGGATCCCAGCGCACGGTCGAGCCCACGCCCGGCACCGGCTGGGCCACATCGCCCAGCGGCACGGACGTGAACTCCGAGGACGACGGGGTGAACCCGCGCATCGCCTGCCCGAGGTCGACCAGGTCGTTGGCCCCGAAGCCCGAATCGGCCCGTACGGACCGGAGCATCGTGTCGGCGACGTCCCTGAAGCGGATGGGGTTCATCAGCACTCCGGAGGAGGTGATCTTGTGGATGAGGGCGGCCAGGAAGCGCTGCTGGCGCTGCATCCGGCCGAGATCGGCGGAGCCGTCGAGATGCCGCGAGCGCACGTACTGCAGCGCCTGGCCGCCGTTGAGCCGCGATTTGCCGACCGGCAGATCCAGCCCCGTGAAGCGGTCGCGCAGCGGCCGTACGGTGCAGATCTCCACCCCGCCGACCGCGTCCACGCTGCGCATGAAGCTGGTGAAGTCGACCTCCAGGTAGTGGTCGATATGCACCCCCGTCATGTGCTCGACGGTCCGCACCGTGAGGCTGGGGCCGCCCTCGGCGTAGGCCGCGTTCAGCTTGATCGCGTGCTTGGCGCGCTGCCGGCCCGTGACGGCGTCCGTGTGCGCGGGGACCTCGGCGTAGGAGTCGCGGGGCAGGCTGATCACGCTGGCGCGGTCCCGGTCGGCGGAGAGGTGGACCAGCATGAGGGTGTCGGTGCAGTGACAGGGCGCACCGCCGAGGTGGTACTTCTGCTTCTCCGCCGCGGTGAGCCGGTCGCGCCCGTCCGTGCCGACGACCAGGAAGTTCAGCCCGTCTCCGCCCCCGGGCCGGTTGCTCATGCCCTTGAAGGCGTCCACCCGGCCGATGCCGCTCTCCACGCCGGTGACCACGGCGTGCCCGACGCCGCTCGCGGCCAGCACCAGCACCGACACGACCGCGCCGATCCGCAGCCCCCAGCGCGGGCCCGACGGGCGCCGGCGCACACGGGGCCGGGCGGCCCGGCGCCGGGCCGGACGGGGGGAGCGGAACGGCGCGGTCACGGGGGACACCTCCGCGGCTGGGCGGGCGGGAGCGGGGCCCGGCGGGGAGCGGGCGGAACGGCAAGAAGCAGACACATGCTGATCAATAAGCAGACACAAGAGGCAGACACATGCTGATCAATAAGACGAGGACACCGTAGGTCCATATGATCGGCCGCAAAGCACCACACGCCGGGCATCCGGCGCCCGGCCACCCGGCTGCGTCCGAGGGTGTCCCCCATTCGCGGTAACGTGAGGCGCGATTCTGCAGTCTCCCGGCGGGCGCTGCCGTCGCTGGCGGCTCCGCCGCGGGCCGTACCCCTGAGGAAACATGCCGCAGCAGCAGCCCCCGGCCGTCTCCGTGATCATGCCGGTGCTCAATGAGGAACGTCACCTGCGCAATTCGGTCCGGCACATCCTGGAGCAGGAGTACGCCGGTGAGATGGAGGTGGTGATCGCCCTCGGCCCGTCCACGGACCGTACGGACGAGATCGCCGCCGAGCTCGTCGCCGAGGACGCCCGGGTGCACACCGTGCCCAACCCCACCGGCCGCACCCCCGCCGCGCTGAACGCCGCGATCAAGGCGTCCCGGCACCCGGTCGTGGTGCGCGTCGACGGCCACGGCATGCTCTCGCAGAATTACATCGCCACAGCTGTGCGCCTCCTGGAGGAGACCGGCGCGGCGAACGTCGGCGGCATCATGCACGCCGAGGGCGAGAACGCCTGGGAGGACGCGGTCGCCGCGGCCATGACCTCCAAGATCGGTGTGGGCAATGCCGCCTTCCACACGGGCGGGCAGGCCGGTCCCGCCGAGACCGTCTACCTCGGGGTGTTCCGGCGCGAGGCGCTGGAGCAGCAGGGCGGCTACAACGAGGAGTTCATCCGCGCCCAGGACTGGGAGCTGAACTTCCGGATCCGTGAGGCCGGCGGGCAGGTCTGGTTCTCGCCCGAGCTGAAGGTGCAGTACCGCCCGCGGCCGAGCATCAAGGCGCTGGCCAAGCAGTACAAGGACTACGGCAAGTGGCGCCATGTCGTGGCCCGCTACCACGCCGGTTCGATCAATCTGCGCTATCTCGCGCCGCCGACCGCGGTGTGCGCCATCGCGGCGGGCCTGGTGGTCGGTGCGGCCGTCACCCCCTGGGGCCTGGTCGTCCCGGCCGGCTACCTCGCCGCCATCACCGCGGGCTCGGTGCCGGCCGGCAAGGGGCTGTCGCTGAAGGCCCGCCTCCAGATCCCGGTCGCCCTGGCCACCATGCACATGGCCTGGGGCACGGGCTTCCTGACCAGCCCCCGCGCGCTCGCCAAGAAGGTCATCGCCAGCCGCCGCCCGGCGGTCATGACCCCGACGGCGGACGCGGAGTAGACGGGGCAGCTGGGGAGTTACGGGTGCCTGCCCCTCTGCGAGTGCACCCCTCTGCGAGTGCCGGGTGCACCCCGCCCTCTGTGAGCGCACCCGACCCTCTGCGAGTGCACCCCTCTGCGGGTGCACCGCTCTGCGGGTGCACCGCTCTGCGAGCGCACCCGCCGTTCCTGTGCCCGCCGCTCCTGTACCCGACCCTCCTATACCCGCCCCACCCCCCGAAGGGGGGTGGGCGGCGGGGAAAAACAAGGTGGGGCGGGCGGCGGGGAAAAACCTAGGGCGGCAGGGAAACCCAGGCCGGCCGAAAACCTAGAAGGTGTACCCCGGATTCACCTTCATGCAGGCCTTGGTGTCCTCACCGTTGAGCGCGTCCGCGCTGTCCGGGGCCTTGTCCGCGCCCTTCTCGTCGCCCGGCTTCTTCGGGTACGCCGAGCCGCTACGCCAGTCGTTGCCGACCACCAGCCGCATCCCGGTGGCCGAACTCGACTCCCGTACCGCTTCCTTGGGGAGGCCGAGCGCCTTCGCCAGCGCCAGGGCGTCGCCCCGCCGCGCCTTGTCCCGGTACGTGATCGTGGTGTCGGCCTGTGTGGTGAGCGCGGAGTCGGTGCCGGCCGCGGTGTAGCCCAGGCCGGACAGCTGCTGCTGGATGACCGACGCGCGGCCGGAAACCGGGCCGTTGACCGTGCTGTTGGTGCCGTTCTGCACCACAACTTTCAGCTGGTCCTTGGGCGTTGACGGCTTGGGGGCCGGTGTGGCCTTCTTCTTCTTGTCCTTGCCGTCCAGCGCGGTGTCGTTGCGCAGCAGCCCGAAGGTCTCCTCCGCGTCGCCCGGCTTGGGCAAGACATACGACTCGTCGGCGCTGTACTGCCAGGGCATGGTGACCATCGTGATGCGTTTGGTCGGCACCCGGCTGAGATCGCCGCCCAGGTCGTAGAGCTTCTTGACGGTGTCCAGGCCGTCGTCGACGGTCAGCGCGTTGGTCGCGGCCTCCGCCAGATCGCGCAGCTCCCCGGGGTTGGTGAGCTTGGCGTCCTTCTTCAGCTGACGGACCATCGAGTTCATGTACATGTGCTGGGCCTTGGCCCGGCCGATGTCGGTGTTGTCCTCGAAGCCGTAGCGGGTGCGCAGCCACTGCAGGGCCTGGACGCCCTTGACGGAGTGGGTGCCCTTGGTGAGCTTCAGCCCGCTGCCGTGGCCCTTGCGGTCGTGCGAGTAGACGTTGTTGTCGACGCAGACCGGGACGCCGCCGATGGCGTCCGCCATGTCCACCACGCCGGCGAAGTCGACCATCATGAAGTGGTCGATGTAGATGCCGGTCAGCTCCTGCCAGGTGGCGAGCGTGCAGCCCGGACCGCCGTGCTGGAGCGACTGGTTGATGGCCCCGGAGGTCTGCGGATAGACCTTGCGGGTCTTCGGGTCGGTGCACTCGGGGATCGTCACCCGGGTGTCCCGCGGGATGGAGATCACCGACATGTTGCTGCGGTCCGCCGAGACATGCAGCAGCATCTGCACATCGGCGAGCGGCTTGCGGTCCGCGTCCTGCCGGGCGCCGCCGAGCTCGATGTTCTTGGCGCTGTTCCGGCCGTCGGAGCCCAGCAGCAGGATGTTCAGCGGGCTCTGCCCGAAGGCGTTGGGGTCCGGCTTCTGCAGACCGCCCCCGCCCAGGGACCTCGGCGCCTTGCGGAGGTTGGCATTGAGGTGCTCGTAGTACCAGTACCCGGCACCCGCGCCGCCCACTATCAGGACGGCGAGGGTGAGGGCGGTCCAGCGCAGCACCTTGCGGCCCTTGCGGGACGGCCGCCCCCCTTTGCGGTGCCCGCCGCCCTCGGCGGGCACATCGCCGTCACCGCCCTCGGAGGACACGGCGCCGCCTTCGGGAGGCGTCCAGCCGGGCGCGTCCGGAGGCAGCCCCTTGTCCTCGTAGACGCCGTCGTCCCGCACCGGTTCCTCAGCTTCCGGCCGCCGTCTCCGACGCGACCGGTCACCCCGCACACTGCTCTGCCCCATTCGGCCCTCTCCCCGTTGTCAGTCCGGTGGTGCGCTCGGCGCCTCGGCGGGGCGGCCGGATCCCGCTCAATTCACTTTGCGCAGATGTTCTTGTCATCTGCATTGACGTTCTGCACCCCGTCCGGGGTTTCGGTCGGCGCCTCGACCGGTGAACCCGGTGCCTTGAAGTCCTTGCCGAGGACGAGCTTCATCGGCTCGCGGTCGCCCGCGTTCTGCGAGGACTTCTTCAGCGCGCTCTTGGGCAGACCCATCCAGTCGGCCAGCGTGGCGGCCTGGTCGGCCTGGTTGGGCCCGTATTCGAGGCGGGTGGCGGCCAGCTTCGACGGCGCGTTGCCGGCGTTGGTGGAGAGCTTGGCGCCCTTGTTGTTCTGCAGCCAGTCCACGGTCTCCTGGGCCGAGCCGATCGGCCCGCCGCCGTTGGAGACATCGACCCGTACGCGCTCGGGCGGCGCCTTCTTGACCGGGGCGGACTTCTTGCCCTTGCCCTTCTTGCCCTTGGCCAGGGTGTGGTCCGCCCGCACCATCGCGAACAGCGGATCCGCCTTCGTCTTGTCGAGAATGACGGTCGCCGGGTCGTCGGGGTTGTCCAGCACCGGCACGGTCGCGAAGGTGACCTTGTCGATGTCGACCTTCTTGAGGTCGGTACCGAAGTCCAGCAGCTTGCCCGCGGTGCCGATACCGGTGTCGACGGTGAGCGCCTTGGTCGCCGCCTGGCTGACGTCGTAGAGCTTGCCGGGGCTGCTGAAGGCGCTGGACTTCAGCTTGCGGATCAGCGAGCTGAGGAACTGCTGCTGCAGCTCGATACGGCTCAGGTCACTGCCGAAGCCGACGGTGTGCCGGGTACGGACGAACGCCAGCGCCTGCTCGCCCTTGACGACGTGCCGGCCGGCCTTCAACTTCAGGTGCGACTTGGGGTCGTTGATGTCCTTGGCCGCGCACACCTCGACACCGTCCACCGCGTTGGACAGCTCCTTGACCGCGTTGAAGTCGGCCATCATGAAGTGGTTGATCTTCAGTCCGGTCATCTTCTCGACGGTGCGCCAGGTGCAGCCGGGGTCCCGGCCCTCCTGGCCCAGGCTGGTGTTGAAGCGCACCCCCTGCTCACCGGGGATGTTCTTCGTCGAGCCGTCCTTCTGCTTCGTCGGGCAGCTGGGGATGTCGGTGATCATGTCGCGCGGGATGCTCATCGCCGTCGCGTTCGTCCGGTCCTTGGAGATGTGCATCAGGATCGTGGTGTCCGCGTGCCCCACGCTGCCGGCGTCGCCGTAGCCCCCGTTGCCCTTCCCGGAGCGGGAGTCGGTCCCGATGATGAGCAGGTTCACCGGGCCGTCGGACACGGCGTCGTTCTCCACGCCGACATCGACCTTGGAGATGTTGCCGTCCAGCTGCTGGTAGATGAAGTACCCGGCGCCGCAGCCGGCGACGAGGACGAAGCCCACCACACCGGCGGTCCAGTGCAGCGCCCGCTTCTTCCCCGACTTCTTCGGCTTGCGCTTACGGCGGCTCGCCGGGCCCGCCTCCGCTGCCGTCGCGGTCGCCGTGCGGGTGGCGGCCGCACGGCGCGCCGCCCGCCCGCCGGCGGGGCGCTCGCCGTCCCCGTCCGCAGTGCCCTCGCCCTGCCGGCCGCGCTGGGTCGGCAGCGGTCGGGTGTCGGTGTCGCCGGCATCGGCGTCCCGCTTGCGGGCGGCGCGTCTGCCGGCCGCATTGCGGTCGGAGGGCCGAGCGGCGGCTTGACCGGCAGGGTCAAGCCGCAGTTCGTAGTTGCCGGTGTCCGGATCGAACACCCACTGATCGGCGGGATCGACATTGTTGTCGCCCGCCCGCCCACGGCCTTGCGCGTCCACGGTGCCTTGAGTCCTCCGTCGGTGCCACGCGGCGCCATCCCCTCAAGGCGCTCGGTCGGTCGATCGTGCATTGCCAGGTCATCGGTCAGCTTGGTCGTGCGACCGGATCGCTCACACTATCCGCCCAGTTCAGCGCCCCGCGACGCTCGTGACAAATTCCACTTACCTACAACTGGGCAATCCGCCCAATCCATTCGAGTCGTCGGCTTGTTTTGCGGCATCTTTATTCGCAGATCCCGTGTTCCGCCGTCGTCCCGGGAAAGGTCGGGCCCGAACTCGGCGAGGGCCCGGGCCGTTCGCCCGGCCGGTCGTCCGAAGATCCGTTTCCGGTGCGGACCGGTACCTCCCCGGCGTCGCGCGGGGGCGTCACGGTCACCGGAAGATCCCTGTGCAACTGCCCGAAGAGCCGTCCGGCGTCCGGCTGCACCAGCTCATCGCGATTGGGGTCCAAGCGGTACTCCCGCCGCGGCACGGTCATGAACTGGATCCGGTCGGTGGGAATGCGGCGGGCGCTGCGCACCAATTCGTACAGGCCCTTCAGGGAAGCCAGCGCGGTGTCCGTGGTCAGTGAACTCGTCGCGGCATCCAGCACCGGATACAGCCGGGTCGGATTGAGTAGGACACCATTGCTCTGCACTTTCTTCACGAGTGCGCCAAGAAATCGCTGTTGCCTCTCCATGCGCTGGGTATCGCTGCCGTTTCCCAGGCTCTTTCGTGCCCGTACGTAACCGAGCGCTTCCTCACCGTGCAGGGTCTGCCGGCCGGCGGGCAGCGCGAGATGCGCCGCGGGATCGTGCACCGGCCGGGGCAGACAGACCTCGACGCCGTCCACCGCGTCCACCATCTTTGTGAAGCCGACGAAATCGATGATCAAGTAGTGGTCGATGCGGATCCCGGTCATCTTCTCGACCGTCCGGATCGTGCAGGCCGGGCCGCCCGCCGCGAACGCCCCGTTGAACTGGCCCGCCCGCGGTGCGGTCTCCGTGCCGTCCGGGCGCTTGCAGTGCGGCACCTCGACCATCAGATCGCGCGGGATACTCACCGCGGTGGCGCTCTTCCGGTCCGCCGCGAGGTGCAGCAGCATCGTGGTGTCCGAACGCTGGCCGCGGCTGTGGCCGTATCTGCCGTTGCCGCCGTTACGGCTGTCGGAGCCGATCAGCAGCACGTTCGCGGCGTTCGGCGGGCCCGCCGGCGGCCGCTCGGACTCCCACTTCCGCAGCTCCCGCTCGGTGGCGCTGTCGGTGCGGATATTGCTGTTGAGCTTCGCGTACACCGCCCAGCCGGTACCGGCCCCGGCCAGCACGAAACCGGTGATCCCGACTGCGGCCAAGCGACGCCAGTGCCGCCGGTCCGGGCGCCCCGGCCCGCCCGCTCCCGGCCCCCCGGCCGGGCGCGCGGCCCAGCCGGCGAACCTGCGGGGCTCGGGGCTCTCGGTCACGTGTGCGTCCATCCCTCACGGAGTCGGCGTCGCGCCCGCACGCAGGGCCCGGACGGAACAAGAGACGGACGAAACCCGCGCATGGTTGTACGTACTCAAGATCATGGACCGAAAAGGACGTACCGGCCCGCCCTGGGGGGCGTCCGGTCCGCCGGACGGGGGAGCGCCGTTTCTCAGTGCGGCAGCGGCGCCCGGAACGTGATCTTCTCGCTGTGCTCGCGGTCGGCCTCGGCCTCGGCGCCCAGCCGGTCCAGGTGGCGGCACAGCACCACGGAGCCGCCGGTCACCAGCGGCGCGTACAGCCCGTACGACAGGCCCTGCCAGGTGTCGTACCCCAGCCCCGACAGCACCCGGGGGGCCTCCGGCAGCCCGGCCGCGCCCGCGTCGGCCAGCGCACGGGCCACGATGCCCGCCCCGGTCAGCTCCTCGCCGCCGACGACCAGCGCCGCGCCACCCGGGTCCACCGGTGCGAACGGCGCGAACCGGTCACCCTGGCCCGGCACCTCGACGGCATAGTCCGCGAAGCCCGCCGGCGGCTGCGGGAAGCGGCCGCCCAGCGGGCGCAGCGCCAGCGCCACCCGCTCCCCGGAGCAGGCGAGCCCCGCATCGAGCCGGTCGGGCCCGGCGACGACGAGATCGGCGGCGGCCGGATCGCCGTCCACCTCCGCCACCACGCCCACGGACGCACAGGCCAGCAGCCAGACGGCGGTCTGCCAGTGCGCGGGCAGCAGCAGCGCGAGCCGGTCGCCGGGTTCGGCGGCCAGGTCGCCCTGGAGGTAGTTGGCGGTCTTGGCCACCCAATTGGCGAAGGTCGCGACGGACAGTTCCACGCGCTCGCCGGTGGCGTCGTCGTAGAAGGTCACCAGCGGGCGGGCCGGGTCCGCGGCGAGCGCGGAACTCAGCAGGTCGGCGGGGGTGCGATCGGTGGCGTTCATCGCGGCCAGGGTACGCGCGGCGGCGGCTGACGGCGGGTCGGGCCCGGCGGGCCCGCGCCACCGGATCGGCCGATGCCCCGTCAGATCACCGTTGGCGCGTTCGCTCCGCCCATGTCCAGGATTTTGTCCATGCGCCCCTTCCTCGCGATCTGTCTCGGCGCCGTGTGCACCGCCGCCCTCGCCCTGCCCCTCGCCCCGACGGCCGGTGCGAGCGCCGCCCCCGCCGCCGCGCCGCGGTCCGCACCCTCCGGTGAGCTGCCCGGCAGCACCCAGTCCCTGCCGGTGGCGGCGCTCGGCGCAGCTGCCCCGCACCCCGACGCCCGGGACACCACCCCGGCGCCCGCCCCCCAGTCACTCGGCCTGCCGGCCCGCGCCGTACGGCCGTTCTCCCTCCTCGGGGTCGTCTGGGACGACGCCGCCGCCGAGCTGCGCGGCCGGGTCCAGGTCCGCACCCGCGCCACCGGCAGCGGCGACTGGTCCGGCTGGCAGGACGTCCAGGTCCACAACGACGACGCGCCCGACCTCGGTTCCGCCGAGCGGCGCGACAGCGAGGTACGCGGCAGCACCGCGCCGCTGTGGGTCGGCGACTCCGACGCCGTCCAACTGCGCATCACCCCCGAGTCCCGCCACCGCGCACGGGCCGCCCTCCCGGGCGGACTCCGGCTGGAACTCGTCGACCCCGGCAGGGCTCCACGGGCCGTCCGCGGCGCACATGCCGACCCCCCGGCCCCGCTCACCCCCGAGGCCACCGCGGCCTCCGCCGCCAACGCCGGGCTCGCCCCGCTCGGCGCCACCGAGATCCCGGCCCTCGACCAGGCCGCCTCCAAGGCCGACCTCCCCGCCGAGGACGGGGCGCCGCCCGGCCACTCCTACGTCGGACCGCGTCCGCGGATCGTCACCCGGGCCGGCTGGGGCGCCGACGAGCAGCTGCGCGAGAAGGCCTTCACCTATACCCGTACCGTCCGCGCCGCCTTCGTCCACCACAGCGGCTCGGGCAACAACTACGACTGCGCCGAGGCCCCTTTGCTGATCCGCGCCATGTACCGCTTCCACGTCAAGAGCAACCACTGGCGGGACATCGGCTACAACTTCCTCATCGACAAGTGCGGAACGGTCTACGAGGGCCGCGCGGGCGGCGTCGCCAAGGCCGTCATGGGCGCCCACACCCTCGGGTTCAACACCGACAGCACCGGTATCGCCGTCCTCGGCACCTTCACCGACGACGAGCCGCCGCAACCAGCCGTCCACGCCATCGCCCGTCTGACGGCGTGGAAGCTGGGCCTCTACAGCGTCGATCCGCGCGCCACCACCAAGCTGCTGTCCGGCGGCGGAAACCGCTTCCCCAAGGGCACCAAGGTCCCGCTGCACGTCATTTCCGGCCACCGGGACGGCTTCACCACCGACTGCCCCGGCGTCCACCTCTACGACAAGCTCGCCGGCACCCGTCTCGCCGCGGCCGCCCTGCAGGGCCGCTGATCCGCTGCCGGCCGGGCACGACGGCACCCTCCGGGTGGGCGCGGTTCTGCCACGGCGCAGGGTGCGGGGACCACTCAACCGTTCCTGCCGCCGACACGTCTTAGCCGCCACGACGTTCGCCCCTTGGCCCGCGCTCCTTCCATGGCCGGAACGGCACGGGGGGCACCCCACCACCGAGGGCGCCCGGGGCCCCGTCTGCCTACACTGGTCCGCCGATCGGCCGACCCCAGCAGGAAGCAGAGACGACAAGGTGACTGAAGCGATCCTCCTGGTCGGCGGCAAGGGCACCCGGCTGCGCCCGCTGACGGTGCATACGCCCAAGCCCATGGTCCCGGCGGCGGGTGTGCCGTTCCTCACCCACCAGCTGGCCCGCGCCCGGGCCGCCGGCGTCGAGCACATCGTTCTCGCCACCTCGTACCTCGCCGAGGTCTTCGAGCCGTATTTCGGCGACGGATCGGCGCTCGGCCTGCACCTGGAGTACGTCACCGAGGAGGAGCCGCTGGGCACCGGCGGCGCCATCCGCAATGTCGCCTCGCGGCTGCACTCCGCGCCCGACGACCCGGTACTGATCTTCAACGGTGACATCCTCACCGGCCTGGACATCGCCGCCCTCGTCGGCACCCACCGCACCTCCGGCGCCGACGTCTCCCTGCACCTCACCCGGGTCGAGGACCCGCGCGCCTTCGGCCTGGTGCCCACCGACGACACCGGCCGGGTCACCGCCTTCCTGGAGAAGCCGCAGACCCCCGAGGAGATCGTCACCGACCAGATCAACGCCGGTGCCTATGTCTTCAACCGGTCGGTCATCGACACCATCCCGGCCGGCCGGCCGGTCTCCGTCGAACGCGAGACCTTCCCCGGCCTGCTCGCCGACGGAGCCCACCTCCAGGGCATGGTCGACTCCACCTACTGGCTCGACCTCGGCACCCCGCAGGCCTTCGTCCGCGGCTCCGCCGACCTGGTCCTCGGCCGCGCCCCGTCCCCGGCGGTGCCCGGCCGCTGCGGGGACCGCCTGGTCCTGGAGACCGCCGAGGTCGCCGCCGACGCCAAGCTCACCGGCGGCACCGTCGTCGGCCCGCGCACCGTCATCGGCGCCGGCGCCGAGATCGACGGCAGCGCCGTTCTCGAAGGCGCGGTCATCGAGCCGGGCGCCCGGCTCCGTGACGCACTGATCGGCGCCGGGGCGCACATCGGGGCCCGTACGGTCCTGGACGGTGCGGTCATCGGCGACGGCGCGCGGATCGGCGCCGACAACGAGCTGCGCGGCGGCATCCGCATCTGGTGCGACGCCGACATCCCCGCCGGCTCGGTGCGTTTCTCGTCCGACCAGTAGCAGGCAGCTACCCACGGCCCGCCGCTCCGGTGGCGCACCAGGGGAGCGGTGCACTACAGGAGTGGCGCACCAGGGGAGCGGTGCACCAGGGGAGCGGTGCACCACAGGAGTGGCGCACCACAGGAGTGGCGCACGACAGGAGCGGGCACCACCGGAGCGGCACACCACGGGAATGCCGCCCTGCACCACCACGTTGTGGCCCCCGAGGGGGCGCTCGCCACCCCTACGGGATCTGTTCGCCCACCCCCTACGGCCCGCCCCGCCGCCACCCCCACCCACGGCCCACCCCGCCGTCACCCCATCTACGCCCCGCCCCCGCCGTCACCCCCATCGCCTAACCTGGCCGCATGCCCGCCCGCACCTGGGACCCGCCCGGCCCGTTCGACCTGCACCGCACGCTGGGTGTGCTGCAGCGCGGCCCCGGCGACCCCGCGTTCGCGGTGCGCGACGGCGAACTGTGGCGCGCCTGCCGTACCCCCGAGGGGCCCGGCACGCTCCGTATCGCGGCCCGCCCGGCCGCCGGCCAGGTCGAGGCCGAGGCCTGGGGGCCGGGCGCCGACTGGCTGCTGGAGCGCCTGCCCGAGCTGCTGGGGGAGTCCGACGACCCGGCGCAGCTGACCGCCCGGCACCGCATCGTCCATGAGGCCCGCCGCCGCCACCCCGGCGTCCGGCTCGCGCGCACCGGCCTGGTCCTGGAGTCGCTGATCCCCTCGATCCTGGAGCAGAAGGTCACCAGCGACGAGGCCTACCGCGCATGGCGGCTGCTGCTGCAGCGGCACGGCGAGCCCGCCCCCGGCCCCTGGGCGCGGCTGCGGGTGATGCCGGAGCCGCGCGGCTGGGCGCTGATCCCTTCCTGGGAGTGGCACCGCGCGGGCGTCGACGCCAAGCGCTCGTCCGCGATCCTGCGCGCCGTGCGGGCCGCCCGCCGGATGGAGGAGGCCGCGCGGATGGACCTCGCGGACGCCACCCGACGCCTCATGGCGCTGCCCGGCATCGGCCCCTGGACCGCCGCGGAGACGCTGCAGCGCACCCTCGGCGCCCCGGACGCGATCACGGTCGGCGATCTGCATCTGCCGAAGATCATCGGCTATGCCCTCACCGGCCGCCGCGGCACCACGGACGAGGAGATGCTCGAACTCCTCGCGCCCTACGAGGGCCAGCGGCACCGCGCCGCCCGGCTGATCCTGCTGTCCGGCCGCGTCCCGCCGCGCCGCGCGCCACGCTTCCCCGTGGGGGACATCGCCCGGCTGTGACCGGCGCGGGCGCGGTCAGCGCACCACGACGACTCCGTCGTGCCGGTCAGCGCACGACGACGAAGTCCTCGGCGTTCCGTGCCGGGCGCGCGGCCGGTGCCGCCGCCGGACGCCCGATGGCCACCGCCCCCATCGGCTCCCAGTCCTCCGGCAGCCCCAGTACGTCCCGGACCACGTCCCGGCAGAACATCGTCGACGACACCCAGGCGGAGCCGAGGCCTTCGCCCGCCAGCGCGACCAGGAAGTTCTGGATCCCCGCGCCGTGGGCCACGAGGAACATCTCGCGCTCCGCCGTGCTCCGCCGCGCGTCGGGGTAGGGGTGCGAGCCGTCCGTCACCATGCACGGCACCGCCAGATACGGCGCGGCACGCAGCACATCGCCGCGCCGGATCCGCTTGGCGATGGACTCCTCCGACTTGCCGTCCCGGCGCAGATCCGCGACCCAGGCGTCCCGCATCGCGTCCAGGAGCCGCCCCCGCGCCTTGGGCGACTCCAGGAGCACGAACCGCCAGGGCGTGGTGTGGTGCGGCGCCGGGGCCGTGACCGCCGCCGCCACCGCGCGCCGGACCGCCCCGGGATCGACCGGTTCGCCGGTGAAGGCGCGGACCGTACGCCGTGCCGTGACCGCTTCCCGTACGGCCTCCGAGGTGCCCAGCCGGAACATGTCGTCCTCGGGACTGCGCACCATGGCGCGCGCCCCGTCCGGCTCGCCGGTCTCCCCGACGACATGGGCGAGACCCCGCACCACCGCGACCGGCAGCCCGTCGGCCTTGCCCTTCACCAGGTCGCCCGCGGCGGCCAGTTCGTCGGCGGTGGCCACCACCGTCGCGCTGAGCGGATTGCCGTACGCGTCCGTGCCGCCGCGCAGATCGTCCAGCACCCGCACCCCGGCCGCGCCGATGGCGACATCGGTGAGCCCGTTGCGCCATGGCCGGCCGAAGGTGTCGCTGATGACGACGCCGACGTCGACGCCGAGCGCGGTGCGCAGGCCCGCACGCAGGGCACGCGCCGAGGCGTCCGGATCCTCCGGCAGCAACAGCACCGTCCCCGCGGGGGTGTTGGAGGCGTCGACACCGGCCGCGGCCATCACCAGCCCCTGCCGGTTCTGCACGATCCGCAGGGTGCCGCGGCGCGCCACCACCCGCACGGTTTCCTGGTCGATCGCCGCCTCGCGGTCGGCGGCCTCGACCACCCGGCCCTCGGCCTTGCTGACGATCTTCGAGGTCACCAACAGCACGTCACCGTCGGCGAGTTGGGGCATCCCCTCAGCGGTCGCGGCCGCCGCGATCAGCTTGACGAGGTCGTCGCCGGGCTGCACCTCGGGCACTCCCGGCAGCGCCCACACCCGGTAAGCGGGCACCTCGGAGGCGTCCTTCACGCCCGGACCTCCGCGGCCAGCTCCAGCGCCTCGCGCACCATCGCGGTCGTGGCGTCCAGATCCGTCATCATCAGCGGTACGGCCCGGCAGCGGATACCGGCGGCCTCGACCTCGTCGACCGCGCCGGCGTCGACGGAGTCGACCAGCCAGCCGTCCAGCAGCCCGGACCCGTAGTGGCGGGCGACGGCCGCGGCGGTCGCCTCCACGCCCACCGCCGCCAGCACCTTGTCGGCCATTCCGCGGACGGGGGCGTCGCCGACGATCGGCGAGAGCCCGATCACCGGCACCCCGGCGTCCGCGATGGCCTCCCGGATACCGGGCACCGCCAGGATCGTCCCGATACTGACCACCGGATTGGACGGCGGGAACAGCACCACATCCGCCGCCGCGATGGCCTCCAGTACGCCCGGCGCGGGCTTGGCCTGGTCGGCGCCGACCGGCACCACTGCATGTGCGGGCACCGAGGCGCGCAGCCGCACCCAGTACTCCTGGAAGTGGACCGCCTTGCGCTCGCCCTCCTCGTCGACGGCCACATGGGTCTCGACCCGGTCGTCGGACATCGGCAGCAGCCGCACACCGGGCTTCCAGCGCGCGCACAGCGCCTCGGTGACGGCGCTGAGCGGATATCCGGCACTCAGCATCTGGGTCCGCACGATGTGGGTGGCGAAGTCCCGGTCACCGAGCCCGAACCACTCGGGGCCGACGCCGTAGGCGGCCAACTCGTCCTTCACCCGGAAGGTTTCGTCGGCACGGCCCCAGCCCTGCTCCTCGTTGATGCCGCCGCCGAGCGTGTACATCACGGTGTCGAGGTCGGGGCACACCTTGAGCCCGAACAGATGGATGTCGTCGCCGGTGTTCCCGATGACGGTGATGTCCGCGTCCGGAGCCGCTGCCTTCAGTCCCCGCAGAAAGCGGGCGCCGCCGATACCGCCGGCCAGAACCACGATTCGCATGGAGACAGTGTGTCAGCCGAAGGCTGAGTCGATGAGGGGCGGTGGTCGGGCGACGGGTGGGCAGTGTGTCAGCCGAAGGCGACTCGATGAGGGGCGGTGGTCGGGCGACGGGTGGGCATGTCGGGCGGAACGAGGCGGTGTCAGGGGGCCAGTATCCCGGGAGAGGTGGTGACGGCCCCGGAGTCCGCGGCCTGACTGGGATGCATCGGCATATTGGTCAGTCCGGGGAAGTACACATGCAGGCTGACGGCCGGCGTCAGGGCGTCGTTGACGACTTCGTGGACGTAGCCGGGGGCGAACACCCGCTGGGCGCCGGCCGTGAGGGTACGGGGCCCGTCCTCGGCGTGTTCGGTCAACTCGCCTTCCAGGACGGTCAGCACACCGGAGGACGCCCCGTGGTCGTGCCGGCCGCTGCCCTGCCCCGGCACCCAGCTCAGCAGCCACACCTCGTAGCCGATGGGGGCACCCCCTGCTCGAGCGGCGTCGAGAGCTTGGGGGACGGTGCGCAGCCGGTGGTACCAGCGGGTGGTGGCGTCGTAGCGGACCAGCGGGGCCCAGGCGGCGCGGTCGGCGGCGATCGAGCGGGCCAGCCCCGCGAAGCCGGCGACGGTGGCCGGGTGTGCGGGAACGGGCGGCAGCAGGTGGGGGATGGCGAGCGGGTCGCCGGCGATCTGGACGTCGCTGTTCATGGGGTTTCGGTTCCTCGGCGAAGTGCGGGGGTGACGCGAACTGGCTGCGGCGCGGCGCGGGCTCTCCCGGTAGGGGGCGCGGCGCGGCGACGCGGAGCAGGGGCGCTGCGGGGTGGTGCGAGCGGAAGGCTGGAGCTCAGTGGCTTCAACAGCTGGAACAGCGACAGCGGGACTGCGCAGCGCAGAGCGACCCGTAGGCACGGGTCAGTCGGAGCGCGGGAGTCGCTGGCATGGGGTAAAGGAGACCGGGTCCGCGACGCGATGTCAACTTGATGTCGGGTTTGCCGTAAATCTTTCACCTCATCCGGTTACTCCGCCCGGCGAAAGGTTTGTGCAGCTACGGACACGGAGACATCGACCGGCAACCGCGCTTTCAAACGCCGTTGTGGACCCGTGATCGGTCTGTGATCTCCCCCGCTTCGGCGCGCGGGGTGCAACGTGAACGCCGCCTGGTCGCGTCTTGGTGAGTGAAGAGGACGTGCCGGGTGGCACGCCCGGGAAAGTGTCCTGGTTTTTACTGATTTGAACACTTTCCGCATCCGCTTGGTTCCGCCGAGTGAATAAGAGGCTCAATAGCAGATCTCGGCTTGACTGGCCCGGATCACCACACTTGTAATTTCACTCGTGTCGTTCAGCCGAAATCGATCACGGCTTGATCACGGGGACGTAAAGACAGACGAGGGGCGCACATGACCGAGCTGTTCCAGGAATTGCTGGTCGAGGAGGCGGACGAGGAGCTCGGCTGGCAGGAGCGCGCACTGTGCGCCCAGACCGACCCCGAGTCCTTCTTCCCGGAGAAGGGTGGCTCCACCCGCGAGGCCAAGAAGGTCTGTCTCGCCTGCGAAGTCCGGTCCGAATGCCTTGAGTACGCGCTCGCCAACGACGAGCGCTTCGGCATTTGGGGCGGTCTGTCCGAGCGCGAGCGCCGCCGGCTCAAGAAGGCCGCCGTCTGACGATGACAGCGCAGCCGGCCGGACCGAAGGCGCGCGGCCTCGTGGACCATGCCGCCGCACCCCCTCAACTCCCCATATCCCCCTATAGCGAACTCTCCGCCTCCAGCGACCTGCTCGCCGGAGGCGGACTGCTGTGTACGGACCCGGTCGGGGCACCGACGCGAACCATTAGTGTGGGGCACCGTCCGAGATGCGCCGCCGCCCCACGGGGCGCGCGCGTCGCCTCGTAGTCCGTCGCAGTGTCTTCCGGGGGCGGTGGCCCAGCGCGACTTCGCCGCGGGCCTTCGAACTCCCGGGTCCGGAGGGCCCGTACCTCGATGTCCGTGCACAGCCAGTCGGCGGCCCAGGCCGCCTCATATGCAGCCGCCACCCCAGAGTTCCCGCGGCACGTCGTCACCGCCGTGATCGTCTCCCATGACGGTGCCCGCTGGCTGCCCGACGCGCTCACCGGCCTGCTCGGCCAGGAGCGCCCGGTGCAGAACGTCATCGGCGCCGACACCGGCAGCGCGGACCACTCCGCCCAGCTGCTCGCCGAGGCCATCGGGGACCAGCGGGTGCTGCACCTCGCCCGCCGCTCCGGATTCGGCACCGCCGTCGACGAAGCCGTCCGCACGGCCCCCGTGCTCACCCCCGACGATCTGCCGTATCTGCGCCGGCCCAGCGGCTGGGACCCGGTCACCCGCACCTGGCGCGACGAGGCCTACGAGATGCCGGAGTTGCCGCACGGCGAACCGGTCCAGTGGCTGTGGCTGCTGCACGACGACTGCGCACCCGAGCCGGACGCGCTCGCCGAGCTGCTGCGGGTCGCCGATGCCAGCCCCGGAGCCGTCATCGTCGGCGCCAAGCTGCGCAGCTGGTACGACCGCCGGCAGCTGCTCGAAGCCGGGGTCAGCATCGCCCGCAGCGGCCGCCGTTGGACCGGCCTGGACCGCCGCGAACAGGACCAGGGCCAGCACGACCAGGTCCGTCCCGTGCTGTCCGTCTCCACCGCCGGCATGCTCATCCGCCGTGACGTCTACGAGGAGTTGGGCGGCTTCGACCGCCGGCTGCCCCTGATGCGCGACGACGTCGACCTGTGCTGGCGCGCCCAGGCCGCCGGGCACCAGGTCCTGGTCGCGCCGGAGGCCATCCTGCGGCACGCCGAGGCCTCCGCCCGCGAACGCCGCCCCATCGACTGCGTCGGCCGCTCGGTCGCCAACCCGCACCGCGTCGACAAGGCCGGCGCCGTCTACACCCTGCTCACCAACACCCGCGGCGCGACCCTCCCGTACGTCCTGCTGCGGCTGCTGATCGGCACCTTCCTGCGGGTGCTCGCCTACCTCGTCGGCAAGGTCCCGGGCCAGGCGCTTGACGAACTCGCCGGACTCTTCGGCACCCTGCTGCGGCCCGGCAAGATCCTCGCCGCACGCAAGCGGAGAGGCCGGCCCGCGGTCGACGCGAGCGAGCTGCGGCCGCTCTTCCCGCCCCCCGGCGCCACCGTCCGGGCCACCGTCGAACAGGTCGCCGGCAACCTCGCCGGGCGCGCCGCACCGGATGTGGCCTCGGCCGGCCGGCATGGCGCGGTCGAGTCCGGGCCCGGCGGCGACGACGCCGAATTCCTGGAGATCGAGCAGTTCGCCCGGCTCAAGCGGATCGCCCGCAAACCGGCCCCGGTGCTCTTCCTCCTGCTGTTGCTGGTCTCACTGATCGCCTGCCGCGGACTGCTCGGCTCCGGCGCGCTGACCGGCGGCGCGATGCTGCCCGCGCCCGGCAGCGTGTCCGACCTGTGGTCGGCGTACCTCGACAGCTGGCATGCGGTCGGCGTCGGCGGCAGCGCCTCCGCGCCGCCCTACCTGGCGATCGTCGCCCTGGTGTCGAGCATCTTCTTCGGCAGCACCGGCTTCGCCGTCACCCTGCTGCTGGTCTGCTCCGTCCCGCTGGCCGGACTCACCGCCTACTTCGCCTCCCGCCCGCTGGTCGCCTCCCGGCTGCTGCGCGCCTGGGGGAGCATCGCGTACGCCTTCCTGCCCGCGGCCGCCGGTGCGCTGGCGGGCGGCAGGCTGGGCACCGCGGTGCTCGCCGTCCTGCTGCCCCTGATGGCACGGGCCGCGATCGCCGCCGCCGGACTGCGGCTGCCGGCGGGCACCCGGCCCAGCTGGCGCGCCACCTGGGCGTACACCCTGCTGATCACCTTCACCATGGCCTTCACCCCGGTCGTCTGGCCGATCGCGGTGCTGCTCGGCATCGGTCTGCTGGTGCTGCGCTTCCTGGACGGGAACCGCGACCAGCTGCTCGCCTACGGGCTGCGCTTCCTGGTCGTGGCCGTGGTGCCGTTCGTGGTGCTCGCGCCCTGGTCGCTGACGTTGCTGAGCCGGCCCTCCGCCTTCTTCCAGGAGGCCGGGCTCGACTACGGCGCCGGTTCCGCGTCCGTACTCGACCTCATCGGGCTCAGCCCCGGCGGGCCCAAGGCCGCCGGCGGGGTGCTGCTCTTCGGCATCGTGCTGGCCGCGCTCGGCGCGACGCTGCGCGACGAGCGCCGGCGCGCGATCCGCACCGCCTGGGTGGTGGCACTGGCCGGGCTGCTGCTCGCCGCGCTGGGCAACGGCTCCGGCTGGACCGGGCCCGCGATGCTGGTCTACGGCCTGGCGCTGCTGTGTGCCGCGGCGATCGGCGCCGAGGGCATCCGCACCCGGATGGCCAGCCTCGGCTTCGGCTGGAAGCAGCCGGTCGCCGTGCTGATCGCGCTGGCGTCCGTGCTCGCCCCGCTCTACGCCGCGGCCAGCTGGATGATCACCGGCGCGGCCGGCCCGCTGGAGCGGCGCACCCCGGAGCAGGTCCCGGCGTTCGTCGCCGAGGAGTCCGGCACCGCCGACCGGGCCCGCACCCTGGTGCTCGACGGCTCGCCCGGCCATGTCGACTACACCCTCGTCCGGGGCTCCGGCGCCCGGCTCGGTGACGCCGACCTGGCCGCCTCGGCGGGCGAGGACAAGCGGCTCGCCGGCATCGTCGCCCACCTCGTGGCCGGCTCCGGCGCCGACCAGACCAACCAGCTCGGCGGCTATGCGGTCCGCTACGTCCTGGTCCGGGACGGGGCACCGCGCGAAATGGGCCGGGTGCTGGACGCGACGCCGGGCCTGACCCGGCTCAGCCAGGACGACGGCAGCGCCCTGTGGCGCGTCGACCGGCGGGTCTCGCGGGTCTCGATCGTCCCGGGCGAGGCCAAGGACGGCACCAGCGCGGGCGAGGCCGCCGCACCCGTCGCCGTCCCGTCCGGCCCCGTCGAGGCGCACACCAAGGTGACCGGCGGCGACGCCGGCCGGGTGCTGCGCCTCGCGGACGCCGCCGACGAGGGCTGGCAGGCCACCCTCAACGGCACCCCGCTCAAGCCGGTGACCGTCGACGGCTGGGCCCAGGGCTTCGTGCTCCCCGCGGAGGGCGGCACGCTCGACCTCACCCATGAGAACCCCCTCGGCCACACCCTCTGGCTGTGGGCGCAGGGCCTGCTCGCCGTCACCCTGGTGGTGCTGGCGCTGCCGGGCCGCCGCCGGGAGATCGACGACGACCTGCCGGAGGACGCGGCCGCCGCGCAGGCCGCCGCGGTGTCCGGCGACGGCCGCCGGGCGCGCCGCCTGCGGGCCCAGGCCGAGGCGGCCGGTGCCCCCGAGGGCGCCGGATCCGGCATCCCCGCGGCGCGCGGGGGCGAGCAGCCGCAGGGCCAGGGCGCCGACCCGATGGCCGCACCGGCACCCGCCCAGGACACGGTCCGGGGCGGTGCCCCCACCGCTCCCGGCGACCCGTATGCCGCGGTGCCGCAGCAGCCGTCCTACGAGGAGTGGCAGGCCACCCAGCAGGCCACCCAGCAGGCCGCCCAGCAGGCCGCCCCGGACGGGACCGTGCCACCGGGCAACCCCGCCGGACAGCAGCCCTACGCACCCGCCGACCCGTACCAGGCCGGACAGTACGGTCAGCCGTACCCGCCGGCCGATCCCTTCCAGGCCACCGACCCGTACGCGGACCCCTACCAGGCGGGCGCCTACGACCCGTACGGCTACGGGCAGCAGCAGTACGGCGACGGCGGGCCGCAGCACCAGCAGCCCTACGACGACGGCACCGAGTACCCGGGGTACTCCGGCTCCTACCCCGAGCCGCGCCGTGACGGGAGCGACCAGCAGTGAAGCGCACCATGATGTCCTTGATCGGCGTGGCCGTCGCGCTGGCCGCGGTCACCGGCGTCGCCGCCGTGGCCGCCCCGGACACCGGCGACCGGGACGCCCCCCGCGGCAGCAGCCGGCTGCCCGTCCAGCGCTCCGCGCTGCTCTGCCCCGCCCCGACCTCCTCCGAGGTCGGCGAGACCGCCTACACCGCCTTCGCCCCCAAGGGCGCCGCGGCCGGCGCGGACGGCAAGAAGGGCACCGCCGAGCTGCGGCCCGCCGGGACCGTGCGGGACGCCGGCGGCGGTGCCGGCGGCAAGGGCAAGAAGGGCAAGGGCAAGGGCGCTGCGGACTCCGCCGCCGGGCAGACCGTCGGCCCCCGCGACACCAAGCCCGTCGTGCCCCTCCAGGAGGCCGGCAAGCCGGTCACCGCGACCACCGACAGCCCCGACGCCCCCGCCCTCGTGGGCGCCGCCGACGGCACTCTCGCGCCCGGCTGGACCGTGCAGCAGACCACCTCCGTCGCCGCCGGTTCGGGCCGCGGCCTCCTCGGGCTGAGCTGCACCACCCCCGACACCACGTTCTGGTTCCCCGGTGTCAGCACCGCCACGGACCGCCAGGACTATGTCCACCTCACCAACCCCGACGCGACCCCGGCCGTCGTCGACCTCGAACTCCACGGCAAGGACGGGTCGTTGGCGGGTTCGGCGGGCGAGGACATCTCCGTACCGCCGCATGCCACGGTCCCGGTGCTGCTCTCGACCCTGACCACCTCCCCGACCACCAACGCCTCGCTGCATGTCGTCGCGCGTGAGGGCCGGGTCGGCGCCGCCGTCCAGGCGAGCGACAGCAAGCTCGGCAGCGACTGGCTGCCGCCCGCCGCCGATCCGTCGCCGAGCGTGGTGCTGCCCGGCATCCCGAAGGACGCCACCTCGGTGCGGCTGGTCGCCCTCGCCCCTGGTGAGTCCGACGCCGATCTGAAGGTGCAACTGGCCACCCCGACCGGGCTGATCACGCCCGCCGGGCTGGAGACCCTGCACCTCAAGAGCGGGATGACCACCGCCGTGGATCTCAAGGACCTCACCAAGGGCGAGGCCGGCTCGCTGGTGCTCACGCCCTCCGACGGTGACGCCAAGGCCCCGGTCACGGCCGCGCTGCGGGTCACCCGCGGCAAGGGCGCCAAGCAGGAGATGGCGTTCATCCCCGCGACCCGGCCGGTCGAGAAGCGCGCCACCGCCGCCGACAACCGCGACCGGGGCAGCACCCTCTCGCTGGTCGCGCCCGAGAAGGGCAAGGACGCCAAGGTGAAGGTCACCGCGTCGGCCGGCAGCGGCGGCGGCACCCCGGTCACCAAGACGTACACGGTCAAGGGCGGCACCAGCCTCGACGCCGAGCCGCCCCGCCCGTCGGGCCTGAAGGGGACCTACGCCCTGACGGTGGAGCCGGAGCCCGGCAGCGGCCCCGTCCACGCGGCCCGCACGCTCGCCCGCCCCCAGGGAGGGCTGCCCGCGTTCACCGTCCAGCCGCTGCCCGACGACCGCGGCTCGGTCCTCGTCCCGACCGCGGGGCAGGATCTGTCGGTGCTCACGAACTGACCGCGGACCCGCGGACGGATTCGCGGACGGACCCGCGCGGCGGCCTCACTCCTGGCCGTAGCGCGGGTCCACCGACTCCGGGGCCAGCCCCAGGAGTTCGGCGACCTGCTCGACGACCACCTCGTGGACCAGCATCGCCCGCTCGTCGCGGCCCTTCGTACGGATCTCCACCGGCCGCCGGTAGATCACGATCCGGTCGCGATATCCCCCCGCGGCCGGCAGCATCCGCCCCAGCGGCACGGTCTCCGCGTCCTCGGTCGCGTCCGGCCCGTCGTCCGGGCCAAAACCGGGCACCTCCAGGACCAGGAAGTCGACCTGGGAGAGCTGCGGCCAGCGCCGCTCCAGCCGGTCCCGGGAGTCATACACAAGATCCACGAAAGCCTCGGCGCGGGTCACCGACAGCGGCACCTGGGGCGGCGCGATCGGGCCGCGCATGCCGCGGCCGTGGCGGTCGCGGCGGCGGAGCCGCGGCTCCGGCGGTCGGGGAGGTACAGGCCTGTCCATCAGCATCGAGCGTAGCCGTCAAGGACCCCCGGACACCGGGGAGCACGACAAGACGTGGCATGTCGCCGACTGACCGTACCTGTCCGCGTTGTGTTCGTTTGCATCCCTGCATGAGATCGCAGATCGACACCGGAATGGCAGGAAATGCATCGAGTCGTGACGGGATTCCGCACCGCATGCGGTCCGCCCCGGCCCGGCTGGTCCAGGTCAGGTCGAGCGGGTGCAGGTCAGACGCATCGGACGAAGCGGGACGACACGGTTGGGTGAGCCGGGGGAGAGTCGTCGCGGCCCGCTCAAGAGTGCGGTACCGTCCAACGTCGTGAGCCCTGTACGTCGCTGTTCGCGCACTGCGTGCGGCCGCCCCGCCGTCGCAACGCTGACGTACGTCTATGCGGATTCGACCGCCGTGCTCGGACCGCTCGCCACCTACGCCGAACCGCACTGCTACGACCTGTGCGCCGAGCACTCCGAGCGGCTGACCGCGCCCCGCGGCTGGGAGGTCGTCCGCCTAGCCCTCGACTCCGGCCCGCCCCGCCCCAGCGGCGACGACCTCGAAGCCCTGGCGAACGCCGTACGCGAGGCGGCCCGCCCCCAGGAACGCGCCGCCGGCGGCACCCACACCCCCGGCGACCGCGACACCCACCCCATGGAGGTCGCCCGCCGCGGCCATCTCCGGGTGCTGCGCTCACCCGATTCCTGAACGGCGCGAGCCGACTCCCCGGGCGCCCCTCACCGCACCCGCCCGCCGTATCGGGGCAACGGTGCCCCCGCGCGGGGATACCCGGCCACCCCACAGGGCCGCCCGGTAGGTTGGGAGTTACATAGAGACTCTCCAGGAGGGCTGGCTGTGACTGATCTGTCGCAGATCGTGAAGGCGTATGACGTACGCGGCGTCGTCCCCACCCAGTGGGACGAACCCCTGGCCGAGTTGTTCGGGGCGGCCTTCGCCGAGGTCACCGCCGCGGACGCGATCGTGATCGGACACGACATGCGGCCCTCCTCGCCCGGCCTGTCGGGCGCCTTCGCACGCGGTGCGGCGGCCCGCGGCGCGGACGTCACGGAGATCGGTCTCTGCTCGACCGACGAGCTGTACTTCGCCAGCGGCTCCCTGGGCCTGCCCGGCGCCATGTTCACCGCCTCGCACAACCCGGCCCAGTACAACGGCATCAAGATGTGCCGGGCCGGCGCCGCCCCGGTCGGCCAGGACACCGGCCTCGCCGACATCCGCGCGCTCGTCGAGCGGTGGTCGGACGAGGGCGCCCCCGAACCGGTCGCCGCGCCCGGCACCGTCTCGCAGCGCGACGTCCTGGGCGACTACGCCACCCATCTGCGCGGCCTGGTGGACCTGAGCGGCATCCGCCCGCTGAAGGTCGTGGTGGACGCGGGCAACGGCATGGGCGGCCACACCGTCCCGACCGTCTTCGAGGGCCTGCCGCTCGAACTGGACGCGATGTACTTCGAGTTGGACGGCTCGTTCCCGAACCACGAGGCCAACCCGCTCGATCCCAAGAACATCGTCGACCTCCAGGCGCGGGTACGCGAGACCGGCGCGGACCTCGGCCTCGCCTTCGACGGCGACGCCGACCGCTGCTTCGTCGTCGACGAGAACGGCGACCCGGTCTCCCCGTCCGCGATCACCGCCCTGGTCGCCGCCCGCGAACTGGCCAAGCACCCCGGCGGCACGGTCATCCACAACCTGATCACCTCCTGGTCGGTGCCGGAGGTCGTCAAGGAGAACGGCGGCAACCCCGTCCGTACCCGCGTCGGGCACTCCTTCATCAAGGAGGAGATGGCCACCACCGGCGCCATCTTCGGCGGCGAGCACTCCGCGCACTACTACTTCCGCGACTTCTGGAACGCCGACACCGGCATGCTCGCCGCGATGCACGTCCTGGCGGCCCTCGGCGGCCAGCAGGGCCCGCTGTCGCAGCTGGTCGCGCAGTACGACCGGTACGCGGCCTCCGGCGAGATCAACAGCACCGTCGACGACCAGACCGGCCGGCTCGCCGCGATCAAGGCCGCCTACGAGAGCCGCGACGACGTCACCCTCGACGAGCTCGACGGACTGACCGTCACCGCCGACAACTGGTGGTTCAACGTCCGCGCCTCCAACACCGAGCCGCTGCTCCGGCTCAACGTCGAGGCCCGCGACACCGCCACCGCCGACCGGGTCCGCGACGAGGCCCTGGCGATCATCCGCGGCTGAGTCCCGGCACCCCGCCGCACAAGGACCGGGCGGGGAATTGAGCACGTCGCCGAGGGGGCGGGCGGCAGCGGCATCCCTGCCGCCCGCACCCCCGTGCACCACCCCGAAACCCCGCCGAGCAAGCCCCCGCACCCCGTCCGGCGGTACGCTGGCCAAGCCGCAACCGCCCCGAAGGAGCAGCCTCCATGCCGGTCGAAGCCAGCTTGATCCAGATCCTTGCCTGCCCGGCGTGCCATGCCCCGCTCCAGGACCGGACCGGAGACTCCTCGGGTCCCGCTTCCGACCCCGAGCTGCTCTGCACCTCCGGCGACTGCGGCCTCGCCTACCCCGTCCGGGACGGCATCCCCGTACTCCTCGTCGACGAGGCTCGCCGCCCCGCCTGACCGGGCACCGCCGGGTCAGCCCGGCACCGCCCGGCACACCCCCGCCCGTCCCGGCGATTCGGAGGCCGCGCCCACCATGCTCGACGAGTCACTCCTCGACACCCCTGACGCGCTGGCCGGAGCCGACCGCTTCGGTCTGCTGCGCGGCGTTGCCGAATCCGGCGCCCGGGTGCGTACCGCAGCCCGCAGCGCCGCCGAGTCCGGCATCCCCGAGCTGACCCCCGACGGGCGGCCGCGCGCCGTGCTCGTCGCCGGCCCCGGCCCCGCCGCGGCCGGAGTGGCCGACCTCCTCAGGGCGCTCGGCGGCGGGAGCTGCCCCGTCACCCATATCCAGCCCACCGGCGTCGCCCCGCTGCCCGGCGCACTGCGCTGGGCGCTCCCCGGCTGGGCCGGCCCCCTGGACCTGCTGCTGCTCCCCGGCCCGGACGCCGCCGACCCCGGCCTCGCCGAGCTGGTCGAGCAGGCCTCCCGCCGCGGCTGCGCCGTCGTCGCCGTCACCCCGGCCGGCGGCCCGCTCGCCGACGCCGTCACCCAGGCCCGCGGCCTCGCCGTCCCGCTGGCGACCACCCCCTACGACGCCGAATTCGACGTCGAGGGCGCCCCGCCGGCCGCCCCCGGCACCCTCTGGTCGGTGCTCATTCCGCTGCTCTCGCTCGCCGACCGGATCGGCCTGCTCAGCGCCCCGCCGGAGGCCCTGGGCAAGCTCGCCGACCGCCTCGACCAGCTCGCCGAACGCTGCGGCCCGGCCATCCCGACGTACACCAACCCCGGCAAGACACTGGCCGCCGACCTCGCCGACGCGCTCCCGCTGATCTGGACCGAAGGCCCCCTCGCCGGCGCCGTCGGCCGGCACTTCGCCACCGAACTGTCCGGGCTGGCCGGCCGCCCCGCGCTCGCCGCCGAGCTGCCCGAGGCGCTCGCCACCCACCGCACCCTGCTCGCCGGCGCCCTGGCCGCCGGCGCCGACCCGGACGACTTCTTCCGCGACCGCGTCGAGCAGCCCGCCGCGCTGCACGCCAGGGTCGTGCTGCTGCGCGAGGAGGAGCCGGGCCCGCTGTCCGCCACCCGCGCCGCCCAGGCACTCGCCGAGGAGCGCGACACCGCCCTCAGCGAGCTGGAAGCCGACACCGGCAGCGATCTGGAGAAGGCCGCTGAGCTACTCGCCATCGTGGATTTCGCCGCCGTTTACCTGGCGCTCGCCGGGACCGAGTGATCTTTGACGGCCGGCCCGCACCCGCAGGCCCGTAGCAGCACCCCGCAGCACGTACGACCGTCAGGAAGCAGCCGCCCCATGGACCGCCTCGCCAATACCGTGCGCCCCTACGCGTGGGGCTCGACCACCGCCATCCCTAAGCTCCTGGGCACCACGCCGACCGGCGAACCCCAGGCCGAGATGTGGATGGGCGCCCACCCCGGCGCCCCCTCCCGTATCGACCGCGGCGACGGCCCCGTCTCCCTGGCCGAGGTGATCGACGCCGCCCCCGAGACCGAACTGGGCGCCGACGCCGTCCGCGCCTTCGGCCCCCGGCTGCCGTTCCTGCTCAAGCTGCTGGCGGCCGGCTCCCCGCTCTCCCTCCAGGTCCACCCCGACCGGGCGCAGGCCGCGGAAGGCTTCGCCGACGAGGAGCGGCGCGGCGTCCCGATCGACGCCGGCCACCGCAACTACAAGGACACCAACCACAAGCCCGAGCTGATCGTCGCGCTCACCCCCTTCGACGGTCTGTGCGGCTTCCGGCACCCGGCGCAGGCCGCCGACCTCCTGGCGGGCCTGGGCGTCGACGACCTCAAGCCCTACGTCGACATCCTGCGCGCCACCCCCGAGGAGGGCGCGCTGCGCGAGGTGCTCACCGCCGTACTCAGCGCCGAGCACCACGCGATCGCCGGGACCGTCGAGCACGCCGCCGTCGCCGCCGAGCGGCTGGCAGCCGAGGCAGGGCCGCACGCCGACGCCTACGCCGCCTACGCCGTCCTCGCCCACCACTACCCGGGCGACCCCGGCGTCCTCGCCGCCATGCTGCTCAACCACGTCCGGCTCCAGCCCGGCGAGGCGCTGTTCCTCGGCGCCGGCATCCCGCACGCCTACCTCAGCGGGCTCGGTGTCGAGCTGATGGCCAACTCCGACAATGTGCTGCGCTGCGGTCTGACCCCCAAGCACGTGGACGTACCGGAGCTGCTGAAGGTGGTCCGCTTCGAGGCCGGTGACGCGGGCGTGCTGCGCCCCGAGGACGTCGACGGTGAGGAGGTCTACGAGACCCCCATCGACGAGTTCCGGCTCTCCCGCTTCGTCCTGGCCCCCGGCGCCGCGCCGCACCCGCTCGCCTCCCGTACGCCGCAGATCCTGCTGTGCACGGCGGGCACCGTCCAGCTGCGGGACGCCGATGCGGGGTCCGCGGCCGGGCTGACCCTGGCCCCCGGGGAGTCCGCGTTCGTCCCGGCCGGCGAGCGGATCGCCCTCTCTGGAGACGGCACGCTGTTCCGCGCGACAGTGGTGGCGTAGCCCCCGGCGCTGCGCGTTCCGGCGGCACAGGCGGAACCCCAAAGGCCCGTGCCGGCGGCCGGAAACCGTCCGCCAGGTGGGCTCGTGGCGACGGCCCGGGACCGGGCTGCAACAATGACCGCCGCACAGCATTAAAGGGGCGGTAAAGCCCGGACGACGGAAGGGATATGCGGCACCTATGAGCGCATCAGGCGGGACAAAGGCGATCGTTGCGGCGCTGGGCGCCAACCTGGCGATTGCCGCAGCGAAGTTCGTGGCCTTCGCCTTCAGCGGCTCGTCCTCGATGCTGGCGGAAGGCGTGCACTCCATCGCGGACTCCGGCAACCAGGGCCTGCTGCTCCTCGGCGGCAAGAAGGCCAAGCGCGCGGCGACCGCCGAGCACCCCTTCGGCTACGGCCGCGAGCGCTACATCTACGGCTTCCTGGTCTCCATCGTGCTGTTCACCATCGGCGGCGTTTTCGCCCTCTACGAGGGCTACGAGAAGATCCACGACCCGCACGAGCTGGACAACTGGTACTGGCCGGTCGGCGTCCTGGTCTTCGCGATCATCGCCGAGAGCTTCTCCTTCCGTACGGCCATCAAGGAGTCCAACGAGCTGCGCGGCAAGCAGACCTGGGCCCAGTTCGTGCGCCGCGCCAAGGCCCCCGAGCTGCCGGTCGTGCTGCTGGAGGACCTCGGCGCACTGGTCGGTCTGGTCCTCGCGCTGGGCGGCGTCGGCCTGACCATCGCCACCGGCGACGGCATCTGGGACGGCATCGGCACCATGTGCATCGGCGCGCTGCTGGTGCTGATCGCCCTGGTCCTGGCCGCGGAGACCAAGTCGCTGCTGCTGGGCGAGGCGGCCGGCCCCGAGCAGATCGTCAAGATCCGCGCCGCGGTCGTCGACGGCCAGGTCGTCACCCGCGTCATCCACATGCGGACGCTCCACCTCGGCCCCGACGAGCTGCTGGTCGCCGCCAAGATCGCGGTCCAGCACGACGGCACCGCCACCGAGATCGCGGACGCCATCAACGCCGCCGAGGCCCGCATCCGCGAGGCCGTACCGATCGCCCGCGTCATCTACCTGGAGCCGGACATCTACGACGAAACCGCGGCCGCCGCCGGCACCGACCCGTCGAAGACCCCGGGCGGGGAGTGAACCGGAGGGTGGCTGACGCGGGCGCCTGACCGGCTGAGCCCCGCAGTCCCCCGGCCCCAGAGCACGGCAAGGCCCCCGCACTCCTCAGGAGCGCGGGGGCCTTCGACGTACGACGCCGAGCCTCTTGGCGCGGACCCCAGCCCGTCGATCTGATTGCGAGCCGGGGGGATGCTGCCTCGGCCACGGGTTGCCGCCCCGGCCGTGGGTTCAGCGCCTCGGCCACGGGGCTGCTGCCCCCGGTCCGTGGCTATCCCGCCCCAGCCGTGGGACTGCCGCCCGGTCCGTGGCGCCGCCCCAGCCACGGGACTGCCGCCCCGTCCGTGGCTATACCGCCCCGTCCGTGGCAGTACTGCACCGGCTGCGGGTACTGCCCTGGCCATGGGAGCCCGCCCGTGCCCGCGGGAGTCCGCCCCACCCCCGGCCATGGGAATACCTCCCCGGCCCCACCACGTTGTGGCTCCGCAGGGGGCCCGCGGCTCCCCTACGGGATGCGTTCGCCCCCGCCCTACTGGATCTCCCCGAGAACGCGCAGAACCCGCGCCTCGTCCTCCGCGCTTTGCAACCGCGCCCGGAAGTCCGCGTCCATCAGCTTGCGCGACAGCAGCGCCAGGATGCGCAGGTGCTCGTCACCGGCCGCCGCCTCCGGCACCGATATCAGGAAGACCAGCCTGGCGCGTGTGCCGTCGAGCGAACCCCAGTCAATACCGTCCGCCGACCGTGCGAAGCCGACGACCGGAGCGGTCACCGCGTCCGTCTTGGCGTGCGGGATGGCGATCTCCTCGCCGAGCCCGGTCGTGCCCTGCGCCTCACGGGCCAGCGCCACCCGGACCAGCTCGTCGACGTCCGCCACCTTGCCGGTGCCGGCCAACAGCTCGGCCATCTCGCGGATCGCCGCCTCCTTCTCGTCGGCGACGAGCTGCGTCTTGACGGTGCGCTCGGTGAGGTAGCCGGAGAGCACCTCGACGTCGGGAACCTCATCGCGGTCGGTGCCGTCGCGGCTGACATCGTTGCCACCGCTGACCGCGGCGTCACCGGCCGCGCCATCCGCCTCCCGCGCCGAAGCGGTGGCCTGCGCGGGAACGGAACCCTCCGTAGACGGAACGGAACCCCCCTCCGGCGGAACGGAACCCTCCGCCGCCCGACCGGAACCCCCCACCGACGGAACGGAACCCGCCGCCGGAGGAACGGACACCACCTCCGCGGCCGTACGGGACACCACGCCGGCACCACCAACGGCTCCCGCGCCCACGCCGACCCCGGCCCCGACCGGCTCCGCCCCGGCCCCGACCGGCTCCGCCCCGGCCCCGACCGGCTCCGCCCCGGTCCCCGCCGGCTCCGCCCCCGCCGCCGGGGAGCCCCCGGTGGCGGCGACATCAGCACCCGCATCAGCCCCCACATCGGCACCAGCAGCCGCCGGCACCCCGCCGCTCTTCCGCCGCTCCGCCACATCCACCAGCATCACCGTCGTCAGCGCCGTGACCACCGAGCCGGCCACTACGGCGAGGAAGAACGCCGGCACCCCGCCGACCGCGCCCAGCACCGCCACGATCGGCCCGCCGTGCGGCACCGCGTCCGTCACCGCGGTCATCCCCGCTAGGGCGCCGGCCACCGCGCCACCGAGCATGTTCGCCGGTATGACCTGCGCGGGCCGTGCCGCGGCGAACGGAATCGCGCCCTCCGAGATCCCGAAGAGCCCCATGAACAGCGCCGCCATGCCCGTTTCCCGCTCCTGCTCGGAGTACAGGCGGCGACGGACGAGCGTGGCCAGCCCCTGGCCGAGCGGCATCACCGGGATCGCCGCGGCACACATGCCCATCACGGTCTGGTTGCCGGACGCGATCAGCCCAGCACCGAACAGGAACGCGGTCTTGTTGACCGGACCGCCCATATCGAACGCGATCATGAGGCCGAGGAGGGCGCCGAGCAGAATCGCGCTGGACCCGGTCATCCCGCCGAGCCAGCCGGTGAGATGGGTGAACACCCAGGAGATGGGCCGGCCGATCACGTAGATGAAGAACAGCCCGAGCGCCGTCGTCGCCACGATCGGGATCACGATGATCGGCATGATCGGCCGGGCGAACTTGGGGACCTCGACCTTCTTGATCCACTGCACCAGATACCCGGCCAGGAAGCCGGTGACGATCGCACCGATGAAGCCCGCGCCCGCCTTGGAGTCGTACAGCGAGCCCGTGTTGGCGATCCAGCCGCCGATCATGCCCGGCACCAGCGCGGGCCGGTCGCCGATGGCATACGCGATATAGCCGGACAGGATCGGCACCATCAGCGTGAAGCCGATGACGCCGATGTCATTGACGTGCTTCCAGAACGAACCGTCGGGAATCACCAGACCGCCGTCGGCCTGCGGATGCCCGCCCAGCGCCAGCGAGATCGCGATCAGCAGTCCGCCGACCACCACGAACGGAATCATGTAGCTGACGCCGTTCATCAGCGCCTTGTACCCGACGCTGCGCTCCTTGCCGGCGCCGGCACCCCCGGAAGCCGGAGCCGCGCCGGCTCCCGTACCGGCCCCGGCACCTGGACCGGCCCCGGCACCTTCCGCGCCCCCGTACACCGGCGCGCTCCGCACCCGCTCGATCAGCTGCTCGGGGTGGCGAATGCCCTCGGCGACCCCGACCGCCAGGACCCTCTTGCCGACGAACCGGCTGCGGTCGACGTCTTTGTCCGCGGCGATGATGACGGCGTCCGCGTCCCTGACATCGTTGTCAGACAGTAGATTCTCAGCCCCGATGGAGCCCTGCGTCTCCACCTTGATCTCGTGCCCGAGGGACCGGGCCGCCTGGGCCAGCTTCTCCGCGGCCATGTACGTGTGGGCGATACCGGTCGGGCAGGCGGTCACTGCGAGCAGCTTCAGCCCTTGCCCGCTCGTCCCCGCGCCCTTGAGGGGCTCAGCTGGACTGGTGGTCACGTGGCTCTCCTTATGAACGTGCGCGCGGTCGTGCAAGTGTTCCGCGCTCCAGGCATCCTGCATGACGGCACAGCGCCCGCAAACCCCTCCGACGCCACGGTCCGCGGCAGCCGGGACGCCGGTCGCCGGCCGACCCGGACCCGGGAATCACGGGCCGTCCCCGCGCCCCTCAATGGCCGGGACCACACCGGACCGGCCCCTCCGGGCTGGGGTTCACTGGGCCGATCGGTGTAGATTCGTGACCAGTGCCAGACGTCGCTGCTGATGGCGGTCGGGCGGCCCGCACCGCGGACCGGCCGAGGGAGAGAGGGCCTCCGACGGACTGCGCTGTGGCCAGGGGGAGAGGTGCGTCCGCTTCCGCGTACGCTCGAACTCCCCCAGTGGTAGCTGGGGGGACCCCAGCCCGCGCCGCAGACTGCCCGCCCATCCACCTCGACGCTCGAGGAGCAGCCCGCATGACGACAGCAGCCACCGGCCAGGACTTCAAGGTCGCCGACCTGTCCCTCGCCGCTTTCGGCCGCAAGGAGATCACCCTCGCCGAGCATGAGATGCCCGGTCTGATGGCGATCCGCAAGGAGTACGCCGCCGCCCAGCCGCTGGCCGGTGCCCGCATCACCGGTTCTCTGCACATGACCGTGCAGACCGCGGTCCTGATCGAGACCCTGGCCGCTCTGGGCGCCGAGGTCCGCTGGGCGTCCTGCAACATCTTCTCCACCCAGGACCACGCCGCCGCGGCCATCGCCGTGGGCCCGCACGGCACGCCCGACGCGCCGCAGGGCATCCCGGTCTTCGCCTGGAAGGGCGAGTCCCTGGAGGAGTACTGGTGGTGCACGGAGCAGGCACTGACCTGGCCCAACTCGCCCACCGGCGGCCCGAACATGATCCTCGACGACGGTGGCGACGCCACCCTCCTCGTCCACAAGGGCGTCGAGTACGAGAAGGCCGGCAAGGTCCCCGCGATCGAGACGGCGGAGAGCGACGAGCACCTCGCGGTCCTGGAGCTGCTGACCCGCACGCTGGCGGAGTCCCCGCAGAAGTGGACGAACCTGGCCTCCGAGATCCGCGGTGTGACCGAGGAGACCACCACCGGCGTGCACCGTCTCTACGAGATGCACCGCGACGGTGACCTGCTCTTCCCGGCGATCAACGTGAACGACGCCGTCACCAAGTCGAAGTTCGACAACAAGTACGGCTGCCGCCACTCCCTGATCGACGGCATCAACCGCGCCACCGACGTCCTCATCGGCGGCAAGACCGCCGTGGTCTGCGGCTACGGCGACGTCGGCAAGGGCTGCGCGGAGTCGCTGCGCGGCCAGGGCGCCCGGGTCATCATCACCGAGATCGACCCGATCTGCGCGCTGCAGGCGGCGATGGACGGCTACCAGGTCACCACCCTGGAGGAGGTCGTCGAGACCGCCGACATCTTCGTCACCACGACGGGCAACAAGGACATCATCATGGCGTCGCACATGGCGCGGATGAAGCACCAGGCGATCGTCGGCAACATCGGTCACTTCGACAACGAGATCGACATGGCCGGTCTCGCGAAGCTCGAGGGCATCGTCAAGGACGAGGTCAAGCCGCAGGTGCACACCTGGACCCACCCGGACGGCAAGGTCCTGATCGTGCTGTCCGAGGGCCGTCTGCTCAACCTGGGCAACGCCACCGGTCACCCCTCCTTCGTGATGTCCAACTCGTTCGCGGACCAGACGCTGGCCCAGATCGAGCTGTTCACCAAGCCCGAGGAGTACCCGACCGACGTCTACGTGCTGCCCAAGCACCTCGACGAGAAGGTCGCCCGGCTCCACCTCGACGCGCTCGGCGTCAAGCTCACCGAGCTGCGCCCCGAGCAGGCCGCCTACATCGGCGTCCAGGTCGAGGGCCCGTACAAGCCCGACCACTACCGCTACTGATCCAGCGGCGATCACCGGCCGGTCAGCTCCCCTGACCAGCCGGTGCGCACCCACAGCAGCCGGTGACACCAGGCCCCCGCCCTTCACGGCGGGGGCCTGGCCCATAAGGTCCCCATACAGACCCGCCCTCCCCGACTCACCGGCCCGTCGCCGGCCGAAGGACTGCACCTCATGCCCCGCGGCCACTACTCCCTCCACGACCCGCACGATCACACCCCCCTGGGTGAAGAGCACTTCCACTGCGCCACCGGCCCCTCCGGCTGGCGCTATGTCTCCCAGATCGTCAACCCCTCCGGCGACCACATCGGCTCCGTCGACCTCACCCTCGACGAACTCGGCCGCCCCATCCGCCTCGAACTGCACGCCTCCGCCTGGCAGGTCCGCGGCGCCGCCCTGGACGGCGTCACCTGGGTACGCACCGACCCGACCGGTGAACACGCCACCGAAGGCAACGTCCCGGCCCACGCCTTCACCGGCGCGTCCCCCGCGTTCCTCATCGCCACCGCGCGCTTGCTGCGCCCCGCCCTCGGCGCCGGCGCCGTCCGCACCCGCCTCGTCGCCTTCACACCCCCCGTCCTCGCCCCCCGCACGCTCGACCAGTCCTGGGCCCTGCTGAAAAGCACACCACACGCCACTGACAACGCCCCGCTCATCGCCGACGAATACCAGGTCAACGACTTGGAAACCGGCGAACAGCACACCGTCCACATCGCGGGCGACGTGGTCCTCTCCGCCCCCGGCATCGAACTCGAATCCCTCGAATCCCCACCGTCGACCTTCCCCTGACCCACCCGCTCCGCCGGTCTCACCCCGCACCCGCAACGCCGAGACCGCGCCCCCGCCGGCGGCTGGTCCCCACCTCGGCCCGCAGCGGCGAGTGCCGGGGACTCCACCGTCCCCAGCCTTTCCAGCACGACACCTGGCGGCGGGCACGGTCCGGCCACACCGAGGCCGTACGTACGCCACCGCTGCCCAGCGCTGTACCCGATCAGCTCACTGGCCTCCACCAGGCGCCAGTCCGGACGTGCCGCACTCCTGGAACCCCGACGCGTCACACCGCCCGACACCCGACGCATCGCGCCGATGCCCGGCCCCCAACTGCCACCTGTCGAATGCGGCCACGATCAGCGCAGCGGCCCGCTCTCACTGCAATCACTGCCACAGGGCATTCGCGGACGTCCCACAGCCGCGACACCACCCGGCGGGGTGCCCGCTCCCATCCCGCCTCGCCGCATCCGGCTGCACTGAGCCCTGAGCGCCGCGACCTCACCACACCCCACGGGGCCAGGCCGACCTCACCCCCCCCCGTGGCCAGGACACCGCCCCCTGCGCGCCCACCGCCAACACGGGGCGAAAGCCGGACGGACCTCCCGCCCCGAGCGCAGCACACCCCGCACCGCCCTGCCCCGCCTGTCACCGGCCTCCTCACACCGGCGGCGCAAACCCCGTACGCGGCGGCCGCCCCCCTCCGCCGTCCCCCTGATCACCCGCGCCCTCCCGCACCGGCGCCCCGATGGACGCGGCACCCTCACCACGCATCACCCCGTCACCGGCCGCAGCCCCAGGAGCCCCCACTCCACCCCCAGGCGAAGCCCAAGTCCCGCCCGCCACCGACGCCACATCCCCACTCCCGGATGACACGGCTTCCCCCGGCCCCTCCATGGGCTCAACCGACGACCACGACTCACCGCCCCGACCCCCGCCACCCCCAGCACCGGGCCACCCACCGGGAGCACCCTCTCCCCACCCCACAGACGCCGCCCCGACAACCGCCGACGACGGCCCGGCCGCCCCCGACGCCCCGAACGCCCGCTGCGACTCCCGCGCCTGCCGTTCCCCCGCCACAGCCGCCAGATACGTGGCCGGATGCACCCCCGCGGGCGCCGGCACGCCGGTGAACCCGCGCAAGTCCTCCGCCAGCCGCCCCGCCATCGCCCCGCCGACCTGCGGATCCAGCTGTCCCATCCGCGCCAGGTACTGCCGCACGGTCAGCCACCACCCATCGGGTACCCGCGAAAGATCCAGCGCCCCGAGCTCCGCCACCAGCCACGGAGGTGGTGCCGGCAGCGCCGTCCCGGTCTCCGCCACGGGCATCCGCTCCCGTATGACCAGCGTTCCGGCGAACACATCACCCACCCGACGCCCCCGCGCCGACACCAACGACGCGATGGCCGCCACCACCCCCATCGTCATCACGATCTCGATGGCGCCCATCGCCCCGCGCACCAACGCATGCCGGAACCGGATCGGTCCGCCGTCCTCCCGTACGACCCGCAGTCCGCAGATCACCTTTCCCAGCGACCGGCCCTGGCTCAGCGTCTCGACGATGATCGGAATCCCGACCTGCACCAGCACGAACGCCGCCACCGACACGGCCGCCATCGCCGCACTGTCCATCGATGAAGTCGCGCTCACCAGCATCAGCGAGATGCCGATGTAAGTCACCCAGGCCACGGCCACATCGACCGCCACCGCCAGCCCCCGGCTCGGCAGCCTGGCCGGCCGCAGCCCGAGCACCACCGCTTCACCCGTGACGAGTTCCTTCACGCCGCGCCCCACTCCCTCTCGATCCCCGAAGTCCCGCCCACCCCACGCGGGACACGGCCAGTCTGCCAAGCTGACCCGGCACTCACCCACGGCGCTGCGAGGAGCGACACCCTATGGACCTCGATGTCTTCGTCACGGCCCACGGCGCCGAATGGGACCGCCTCGAAACACTGGTGCGCCGCAAACGCCACCTCACAGGAGCCGAGGCCGACGAACTGGTCGCCCTCTACCAACGCACCACCACCCACCTCTCCCTCCTCCTCTCCAGCGCTCCCGACCCCGCGCTGACCAGCCGCCTCACGTCCCTGGTGGCCCGCGCCCGCAGTACGGTCACCGGTGCTCGCAAGGCCTCCTGGCGCGACACCGCCCGCTTCTTCACCACGGCCTTCCCGGCAGCCGTCTACCGCCTGCGCCACTGGTGGATTCCCACCGCGATCCTCTCCACCGCGGTCGCCGCCCTCATCGGCTGGTGGATAGCCGCCCACCCCGAGGTCCAGGCAGCCATCGGCGCCCCGGAGGACCTCCGCGACATGACCCGCCCCGGTGGCCAGTACGAGACCTACTACTCAAGCCACCCCGCCGCCTCCTTCGCCGCCCAGGTATGGACGAACAATGCCCAGGCCGTCGCTCTGTGCCTTGTCCTCGGCGCCTTCGCCGGCCTCCCCGTCCTGTGGATCCTCTTCCAGAACATGCTCAACCTGGGCGTCGGCATCGGCCTGATGTCCTCGGCGGGCCGCCTCGACACTTTCCTCGGCCTGATCCTTCCGCACGGCCTCCTCGAACTGACCGCCGTCTTTGTCGCCGCCGGCATCGGCCTCCGCCTGGGCTGGACCCTCATCGACCCCGGCCCGCGCACCCGCCGTACGGCCCTCGCCGAGGAAGGGCGCTCCGCCCTGGGAGTCGCCATCGGACTCGCCGCCGTCCTCTTCATATCCGGCGCCCTCGAAGGCTTCGTCACCCCTTCCGGCCTCCCCACCTGGGCCCGCATCGGCATCGGCATAGCCGCCGAACTGGCCTTCCTCCTGTACGTCTATGTCCTGGGCGGCCGTGCCGTACGCGCCGGAGCCACCGGCGACGTCGACCTCTCCGACCGTGACGCCGCGCTGCCGATCGCCGCGTGATGTGCATCGGGCCCTGCTGACCTGCTAATCTCCTCTTCGCCCCAGAAACCCGTTGACACGGGTAGCAGGGGGAGGTAGATTTGAACGGTTGCAACGAACTGGACAAGTTCATCCGCGACGGTTAGTCTCTTCTCCGCTTCGGCCGGAATTTCCATTCGGCGAAGCGCAACCGACCACTTACCGGAAGCCCCGGCCGATCAATTCGGTGGAATCTCTTCTGATAAAGTCGGAAAAGCCAAAAGGCAAACCCCCTCCGACGGGGAATCGGAAACGAATTCGGACCGGCAACGGACCGAAACGGATCTGCTAGAGTCGGAAAGGCCGAAAAGCGAAAGCGAAGCGGCCGACCCCGCTCCAACAGGGGCCAGAGACGGAAACGGATCTGGTAAGGTTGGAAACGCGAAGAAGCCGAAAGGCGGAAACGCGTCGGCGAAAATCGGGCCCGCAAGGATCTGATAGAGTCGGAAACGCAAGACCGAAGGGAAGCGCCCGGAGATCCTGGTGAAACAGGAACAAAGGAAGCGTCCGTTCCTTGAGAACTCAACAGCGTGCCAAAAGTCAACGCCAGATATGTTGATACCCCGTCTACCGGAAACACTTCCGGCGGATGAGGTTCCTTTGAAAGTCCACCACGGCCCATGCGGTCGGGGTGGCACACACAGCGAGGACGCTGCGAACTGCTGGACTTATTCCGTCCGGTGGTTCCGCTCTCGTGTGTGTTGACCCGATTACGGGTAAACATTCACGGAGAGTTTGATCCTGGCTCAGGACGAACGCTGGCGGCGTGCTTAACACATGCAAGTCGAACGATGAACCTCCTTCGGGAGGGGATTAGTGGCGAACGGGTGAGTAACACGTGGGCAATCTGCCCTTCACTCTGGGACAAGCCCTGGAAACGGGGTCTAATACCGGATACGACTACCGACCGCATGGTCTGGTGGTGGAAAGCTCCGGCGGTGAAGGATGAGCCCGCGGCCTATCAGCTTGTTGGTGGGGTGATGGCCTACCAAGGCGACGACGGGTAGCCGGCCTGAGAGGGCGACCGGCCACACTGGGACTGAGACACGGCCCAGACTCCTACGGGAGGCAGCAGTGGGGAATATTGCACAATGGGCGAAAGCCTGATGCAGCGACGCCGCGTGAGGGATGACGGCCTTCGGGTTGTAAACCTCTTTCAGCAGGGAAGAAGCGAAAGTGACGGTACCTGCAGAAGAAGCGCCGGCTAACTACGTGCCAGCAGCCGCGGTAATACGTAGGGCGCAAGCGTTGTCCGGAATTATTGGGCGTAAAGAGCTCGTAGGCGGCTTGTCACGTCGGATGTGAAAGCCCGGGGCTTAACCCCGGGTCTGCATTCGATACGGGCAGGCTAGAGTTCGGTAGGGGAGATCGGAATTCCTGGTGTAGCGGTGAAATGCGCAGATATCAGGAGGAACACCGGTGGCGAAGGCGGATCTCTGGGCCGATACTGACGCTGAGGAGCGAAAGCGTGGGGAGCGAACAGGATTAGATACCCTGGTAGTCCACGCCGTAAACGTTGGGAACTAGGTGTGGGCGACATTCCACGTCGTCCGTGCCGCAGCTAACGCATTAAGTTCCCCGCCTGGGGAGTACGGCCGCAAGGCTAAAACTCAAAGGAATTGACGGGGGCCCGCACAAGCAGCGGAGCATGTGGCTTAATTCGACGCAACGCGAAGAACCTTACCAAGGCTTGACATACACCGGAAAACCCTGGAGACAGGGTCCCCCTTGTGGTCGGTGTACAGGTGGTGCATGGCTGTCGTCAGCTCGTGTCGTGAGATGTTGGGTTAAGTCCCGCAACGAGCGCAACCCTTGTTCTGTGTTGCCAGCATGCCCTTCGGGGTGATGGGGACTCACAGGAGACTGCCGGGGTCAACTCGGAGGAAGGTGGGGACGACGTCAAGTCATCATGCCCCTTATGTCTTGGGCTGCACACGTGCTACAATGGCCGGTACAATGAGCTGCGATACCGCGAGGTGGAGCGAATCTCAAAAAGCCGGTCTCAGTTCGGATTGGGGTCTGCAACTCGACCCCATGAAGTCGGAGTTGCTAGTAATCGCAGATCAGCATTGCTGCGGTGAATACGTTCCCGGGCCTTGTACACACCGCCCGTCACGTCACGAAAGTCGGTAACACCCGAAGCCGGTGGCCCAACCCCTTGTGGGAGGGAATCGTCGAAGGTGGGACTGGCGATTGGGACGAAGTCGTAACAAGGTAGCCGTACCGGAAGGTGCGGCTGGATCACCTCCTTTCTAAGGAGCATCTAGGCAGCCGCAAGGTTGTCCAGAGCCACTACGTCGGCAAATGTTCGACGGTGGTTAGCTCATGGGTGGAACGTTGACTATTCGGCACGGTCGGTTGGGATCATTAGTACTGCTTCGGCGTGGAACGTGAGTCTTCAACTGGTCGGGCCGGGCGCGCTGTTGAGTATCTGAGGGTACGGACTTGAGTCTGGACCTTCGCGATGCCGGCCCCGGTGAAGCATCTGATTGCAGGTGTGTGACGGGTGGCTGGTCGTTGCTTGAGAACTGCACAGTGGACGCGAGCATCTGTGGCCAAGTTTTTAAGGGCGCACGGTGGATGCCTTGGCACCAGGAACCGATGAAGGACGTGGGAGGCCACGATAGGCCCCGGGGAGCTGTCAACCGAGCTTTGATCCGGGGGTGTCCGAATGGGGAAACCCGGCAGTCGTCATGGGCTGTCACCCGCTGCTGAACACATAGGCAGTGTGGAGGGAACGCGGGGAAGTGAAACATCTCAGTACCCGCAGGAAGAGAAAACAACCGTGATTCCGGGAGTAGTGGCGAGCGAAACCGGATGAGGCCAAACCAGTCACGTGTGATACCCGGCAGGGGTTGCGTGGTTGGGGTTGTGGGATCTCTTTTCTGCAGTCTGCCGGCTGTGGGACGAGTCAGAAACCGTTGGTGTAGGCGAAGGACATGCGAAAGGTCCGGCGTAGAGGGTAAGACCCCCGTAGCTGAAACATCAACGGCTCGTTTAAGAGACACCCAAGTAGCACGGGGCCCGAGAAATCCCGTGTGAATCTGGCGGGACCACCCGTTAAGCCTAAATATTCCCTGGTGACCGATAGCGGATAGTACCGTGAGGGAATGGTGAAAAGTACCGCGGGAGCGGAGTGAAATAGTACCTGAAACCGTGTGCCTACAAGCCGTGGGAGCGTCGCTGTATGTGCTTGCACATGCAGTCGTGACTGCGTGCCTTTTGAAGAATGAGCCTGCGAGTTTGCGGTATGTTGCGAGGTTAACCCGTGTGGGGAAGCCGTAGCGAAAGCGAGTCCGAATAGGGCGTTGAGTAGCGTGCCCAAGACCCGAAGCGGAGTGATCTAGCCATGGGCAGGTTGAAGCGGAGGTAAGACTTCGTGGAGGACCGAACCCACCAGGGTTGAAAACCTGGGGGATGACCTGTGGTTAGGGGTGAAAGGCCAATCAAACTCCGTGATAGCTGGTTCTCCCCGAAATGCATTTAGGTGCAGCGTCGTGTGTTTCTTGCCGGAGGTAGAGCACTGGATAGGCGATGGGCCCTACCGGGTTACTGACCTTAGCCAAACTCCGAATGCCGGTAAGTGAGAGCGCGGCAGTGAGACTGTGGGGGATAAGCTCCATGGTCGAGAGGGAAACAGCCCAGAGCATCGACTAAGGCCCCTAAGCGTGTGCTAAGTGGGAAAGGATGTGGAGTCGCAGAGACAACCAGGAGGTTGGCTTAGAAGCAGCCATCCTTGAAAGAGTGCGTAATAGCTCACTGGTCAAGTGATTCCGCGCCGACAATGTAGCGGGGCTCAAGCACACCGCCGAAGTCGTGTCATTGCAGCATGAGGGCTAACGCCCGCTGTGATGGGTAGGGGAGCGTCGTGTGCCGGGTGAAGCAGCCGTGGAAACGAGTTGTGGACGGTTCACGAGTGAGAATGCAGGCATGAGTAGCGATACACACGTGGGAAACGTGTGCGCCGATTGACTAAGGGTTCCTGGGTCAAGCTGATCTGCCCAGGGTAAGTCGGGACCTAAGGCGAGGCCGACAGGCGTAGTCGATGGACAACCGGTTGATATTCCGGTACCCGCTTTGAAACGCCCAATATCGAATCCATTAATGCTAAGGCCGTGAAGCCGGCCTGGAGTCTTCGGACAAAGGGACGTGGTGGAGCCGCCGATCCAAGGTGGTAGTAGGTAAGCGATGGGGTGACGCAGGAAGGTAGTCCAGCCCGGGCGGTGGTTGTCCCGGGGTAAGGGTGTAGGCCGTGTGGTAGGTAAATCCGTCACACGTTAAGGCTGAGACCTGATGCCGAGCCGATTGTGGTGAAGTGGATGATCCTATGCTGTCGAGAAAAGCCTCTAGCGAGTTTCATGGCGGCCCGTACCCTAAACCGACTCAGGTGGTCAGGTAGAGAATACCGAGGCGTTCGGGTGAACTATGGTTAAGGAACTCGGCAAAATGCCCCCGTAACTTCGGGAGAAGGGGGGCCATTGCTGGTGATCCGATTTACTCGGTGAGCTGGTGGTGGCCGCAGAGACCAGCGAGAAGCGACTGTTTACTAAAAACACAGGTCCGTGCGAAGCCGTAAGGCGATGTATACGGACTGACGCCTGCCCGGTGCTGGAACGTTAAGGGGACCGGTTAGTCAACTTTCGGGTTGGCGAAGCTGAGAACTTAAGCGCCAGTAAACGGCGGTGGTAACTATAACCATCCTAAGGTAGCGAAATTCCTTGTCGGGTAAGTTCCGACCTGCACGAATGGCGTAACGACTTCTCGACTGTCTCAACCATAGGCCCGGTGAAATTGCATTACGAGTAAAGATGCTCGTTTCGCGCAGCAGGACGGAAAGACCCCGGGACCTTTACTATAGCTTGATATTGGTGTTCGGTTCGGCTTGTGTAGGATAGGTGGGAGACTTTGAAGCGGCCACGCCAGTGGTTGTGGAGTCATTGTTGAAATACCACTCTGGTCGTGCTGGATGTCTAACCTGGGTCCGTGATCCGGATCAGGGACAGTGTCTGGTGGGTAGTTTAACTGGGGCGGTTGCCTCCTAAAGAGTAACGGAGGCGCCCAAAGGTTCCCTCAGCCTGGTTGGCAATCAGGTGTTGAGTGTAAGTGCACAAGGGAGCTTGACTGTGAGACTGACGGGTCGAGCAGGTACGAAAGTAGGGACTAGTGATCCGGCGGTGGCTTGTGGAAGCGCCGTCGCTCAACGGATAAAAGGTACCCCGGGGATAACAGGCTGATCTTCCCCAAGAGTCCATATCGACGGGATGGTTTGGCACCTCGATGTCGGCTCGTCGCATCCTGGGGCTGGAGTCGGTCCCAAGGGTTGGGCTGTTCGCCCATTAAAGCGGTACGCGAGCTGGGTTTAGAACGTCGTGAGACAGTTCGGTCCCTATCCGCTGTGCGCGTAGGAGTCTTGAGAAGGGCTGTCCCTAGTACGAGAGGACCGGGACGGACGAACCTCTGGTGTGCCAGTTGTCCTGCCAAGGGCATGGCTGGTTGGCTACGTTCGGAAAGGATAACCGCTGAAAGCATCTAAGCGGGAAGCCTGCTTCGAGATGAGGACTCCCACCCCCTTTGAGGGGTTAAGGCTCCCAGTAGACGACTGGGTTGATAGGCCAGATATGGAAGCCTGGTAACGGGTGGAGTTGACTGGTACTAATAGGCCGAGGGCTTGTCCTCAGTTGCTCGCGTCCACTGTGTAGGTTCTGAAGTAACGACCTGTGATTGTGCCGGGTTGGTTAACTTCATAGTGTTTCGGTGGTCATTGCGTTAGGGAAACGCCCGGTTACATTCCGAACCCGGAAGCTAAGCCTTTCAGCGCCGATGGTACTGCAGGGGGGACCCTGTGGGAGAGTAGGACGCCGCCGAACAAATTTTGAAAATGCCTTGTTCTCCGAGTTTCGACTCGGGGAACAAGGCATTTTTGCGTTGTAGGGGTGTAGGTATTTCCGCCGGCCGACGGGCGGGCATCGAGGCGGGGGTGCCCTGTGGGCCGGTGCTGACCTGGCTTGGTACGTGGAGTGCCGGGTGAGCCTCGCATGAGCCCTTACCGGTGCGTGACTTTCCTTTACTAGTGTGCTTGCCAGTGTCTGCACGGGGCTTTGAGGTGTTGGACGCCCAAGTAGCGCCGCCTCCCCGGCTGGGTGAGCAGCTCCCCTGTATGCCACGTGTCGGCGGAGGTATTTGCAGGCGCCGCCTGGGCTAGGGGCGAGGGAGAAGGGGCGGTCTTACAGGCGGCCGGTGGACTTCAGGGTCAGGTAGGCGTCGGCCAGGTCGGGGGCCAGGCGGGTCGGGGTGGAGTCGATGACGGTGATGCCGTGGTGGCGGAGGCGGTCTGCGGTGCGGCGGCGGGCGGCGCGGGTCTGTTCCGCGGCGGCGGCTGCGTAGACGGCCTGAGGTGAGTCGCGGCCGACGGCCATTTCCTCGATGCGGGGGTCGGCCACGGCCGCGACGATGAGCTCGTTGCGTCGGGTGAGGCCAGGGAGGACGGGCAGGAGGGCTTCCTCCACGGGGGCCGCGTCCAGGCCGGTGAAGAGGACGATCAGGGACCGGCGCGGGGTGCGGCGGTGGATGGTGGCAGCCAGGCCGCGGGCGTCCGCCTCGACCAGTTCGGATTCGAGGGGGGCCAGGGCTTTGGTCAAGGCCGGGAGGAGATCGCGGGCCGTGCGGCCTTGGACCGAGGCGCGTACGCGGCGATCGTAGGCGAGCAGATCCACACGGTCACCGGCGCGGGCGGCAAGGGCGCCGAGCAGCAGGGCGGCGTCCATGGAGGCGTCGAGGCGGGGGATGTCGCCGACGCGGCCGGCCGAGGTACGGCCGGTTTCCAGGACGAGCAGGATGCGGCGGTCGCGTTCAGGGCGCCAGGTGCGGACTGCGAGGTTCTGCCGGCGGGCGGTGGCGCGCCAGTCGATGGAGCGGGTGTCGTCACCGGGGGTGTAGTCGCGGAGGCTGTCGAACTCCGTGCCTTCGCCGCGGGTCAGGATGCTGGTGCGGCCGTCGAGTTCGCGGAGCCGGGCGAGCTTGGCGGGCAGGTGTTTGCGGCTGGTGAAGGGCGGAAGCACGCGTAGCGTCCATGGGACGTGTTGGCTTCCTTGCCGGGCTGCCAGGCCGAGCGGACCGTAGGAGCGGACGGTGACGCGGACCGCGTGGTGGTCACCGCGGCGGGTGGGGTGGAGCGTGGTGGTGAGGCGGCGGCGTTCGGCGGCCGGGATGCGAAGGGTGTGGCGGGACGCGGCGATGTCCGAACCGGGCTGGAAGGTGCTCGGAGGCCAGGCATCACGGATCTGGGCGCGCAGGGTGCGGCGGCTCGGATTGGTGAGGGTGAGGTGCGTGTGGGCTTCACCTGTTAGTCGAACGGTTGTGTCACCGGTTCGGGTGAAATGGAGCTTTCGCACTGGCGCGGCGAGTGCGAGATCGCACAAAATTGCTATCAGCAGGGCGAGCTGGACGGTGAGGATGCCGAGCCAGCTGGGCAGCACGAAGCCGACGAAGAGGGCTCCGCATGCGCAGATGAGGGCGATGCGTCCGGTGAGGGCCACGGTGTCGTCTCAGCGGGGGACGGGGAGATGAGCGAGTACGGCGTTGATCACGGAGTCTGCAGTGACTCCCTCCATCTCCGCTTCGGGGCGGAGCTGGACGCGATGTCGGAGCGTTGGAAGAGCAAGGGCCTTGACGTCGTCGGGGGTGACATAGTCGCGGCCGGTGAGCCAGGCCCAGGCTCGTGACGTGGAGAGCAGAGCGGTGGCGCCTCGGGGAGAGACGCCGAGAGAGAGCGAGGGGGATTCGCGGGTGGCACGGCAGATATCGACGATATAGCCGGTGACTTCGGGGGAGACTGCGGTCTTGGCGACCGCGGCTCGCGCAGCGTCGAGGTCAGCGGTGGAGGCGACAGGGCGCAGCCCTGCGGCACTGAGGTCGCGGGGGCTGAAGCCGTCCGCGTGCCGGGTGAGGATGTCTATCTCGTCGTGACGGGCGGGGAGTGGCACCGTCAGCTTCAGTAGGAACCGGTCGAGTTGGGCCTCGGGGAGCGGGTAAGTGCCCTCGTACTCCACGGGGTTCTGTGTGGCGGCTACCAGGAACGGCTCGGGGAGGGGGCGAGCTGTGCCGTCGACGGTCACCTGACGCTCTTCCATCGCTTCGAGCAGCGACGCCTGGGTTTTGGGAGGCGTGCGGTTGATCTCGTCGGCGAGCAGGAGGTTGGTGAAGACGGGGCCCGGCTGGAAGGAGAACTCGGCGCTGCGGGCGTCGTAGACCAGCGAGCCGGTGACATCGCTCGGCATCAGGTCAGGGGTGAACTGGACGCGCTTGGTGTCGAGTTCGAGAGCGGCCGACAGGGCGCGAACGAGCAGGGTTTTGGCGACGCCGGGAGCGCCTTCGAGGAGCACATGACCGCGGCAGAGCAGTGCGACGACCAGGCCGGTGACGGCGGGGTCCTGGCCTACAACGGCCTTGGCTATCTCGGTGCGCAGGTCCTCCAGGGAGGCTCGGGCGCTGTCAGCGGTCGGGGTGCTCACGGGGGGCGTGCCTCTCTTGGGAAACGATCGAGGATTCGAGTGCGTCGAGTTGGTCGGCCAGGTGGACCAAGGCCTTGTCGTCCGCGGGTGCCGGGCCGAAGAGCAGGGCATGGAGGTCTGCGTCGACGCCGGGGGCGGTGGTCAAGTGGGCGTGAAGGGCCGGGAGAAGGATGTCGGGAGTGTGGGCGTGGGCCGGGGACACACCGATGAGGGGGGCGAGTCGAGTGCGGGCTGCGGAGCGCAGCACGGATGAAGCCCGGTCGCGGGCGTTGGTCTGCTCGTAGAGGCGGGCGTGGCCCTCGGTGGTTTCGGCGGCCGGGACGGTGACGGGGAGCTTTTCCGGCACCAGCGGGCCGAGGCGACGGGCGCGCCACAGGGCCGCGAGGGCGGCGGCAAAGGTGAGTTGGAGCAGGGCCCAGTACCAGCCGGAAGGGACGAGATCGAGGAAGCCGCGCTGGTTGTCCTGAGCGGAGGACGGGTCGCTGATGGAGGGGAGGTACCAGACCAGATGCTTGTGCGTACCGAGGAGTTGAAGGGCCAGCGAGGCGTTGCCGTGCTCGGCGAGGTGGTGGTTGTAGAGGAAATCGGGGGAGCCGAGGAGCACGGTGTCGCGGCCGGTGCGGGAGGCCGGCAGGCGCAGCAGGGTGGGACGGCCGCCGCTGAGGTAGCAACGATCGGTTCCGCCGGCGGCAGTTGTGTAACTGAGGCCGCCCAGGAGGGCGTTCCCCGCGCGTCGGGCCTCCGGCAGGGAACAGGCGGGCCTGCGGGCCGAGATATCGGCCGGGGAATCCCTCCGGACGCCGGGGGCGAAGGTTTCGAGGGACGAGGAGTCAGGGGCGAGGAGAACGGTGCGGCCGGGGGTGTGGGCGGTCGCGGTGTGCAGGCCCGTCAGCTGATCTTGCGTCAGCATCTCGGGGTTGGTGACGAGGAGTGTGGTGTGGGGACCGGCCGCGGCGGCGGCTTCCTCGGAGGTGGTCACGACCTGGGTGGAGATGTCGTGAGAGGCCAGGAGTTGGGCGATGGCCCGGCTTCCGGTCCGGTCGGAGGACCGGGGGTCGAGCCGCCCGTGCTGTTCGCCGGACTGCAGAGCCGCGATCGCCACACCGCTGATGACGAGCAGGAGGAGCGCGAGCAGCGGTCCGCGGGACCGGGTCCACAGGCTGCGAACGGTGGGAGGGAGCGCGGAGGTGTCCGGGGCGGCCGTGGTCATCCGCGGCTCCTGGTCGGTGTCGTGGCCAGGTCGGGCTTGGCGTGTTGCAGGTCGGTGTCGAGGCTGGTCAGGAGGGCGTACGCCCGTTCCGTGCCGGGGCGGCCGCCGTATGTGACGTCGTCGAAGGTGCGTGCCGCGGTACGCAGCCGGTCGGCGTACGCGGGCAGTGTCCAACCCGCTTCGGTGGCCGCCTCGTCGGCGGTGCGGCCCGGTCCGGGGGTGAGCAGTGTCCGCTCTTCGAGGGCGAGGACGATGGCGCGCATGCGGTCCTGGATCGCCTGGTTCCAGTGGCCCTCTGCGGCGTGCCGGTCGGCGGTGGCGCGGTGTTCGGCGGCGGTGCGGGGGGTGTCGGAGAAGAGCGCACCGCTCGTGGTCGGAGTGCGGCGCACCGCGCCGAGTCGCAGCCGGAGGGCGACCACGAGCAGCAGGACGAATGCGGCGATGGCGAGAAGCCCGATCCAGCCACCCGGTGTGGCGCCCGAGGCCGCGTGGAAGAGGTCGTTGACGCGTTCCCAGAGCCAATCGAGGGCACGCTGGATCGGGTTGGGGTCGTGCTGGTGGTACCGAGGGTCGGACAGCTCGCGCTCGGCCGCCTCTCGGGCGGGGACGCGTGGAGTCCGCACCGGTATGTCGTCGTCGGGGCGCGCCATGAGTCGTGCGAGCGTGGCCCCGTTCCCCCCTGTGGTCACCGCATCAGCTTCCCGGTGTGGCGTTGTCCGGGTGTTGCCCGGGGCCGTCGGCGGGGGTGGACTTGGCTGGGGCTTCCGAGGCTTCCGAGGCTTCCGAGGCTTCCGGGGCTTCCGGGGCTTCCGGGGCGGCCGCGGTGCCTGGCTCGGTGGCGTCCGCGCTGGTGCCGCCCGTCTTGGAGCCGTCTGCCTCGGTGCTGTCCGTGGCGGAACTGTCGGCCGGCATCCCGTCTGCGGGTGTGCCGGCGGCGGCCGGCGCGGCTGTTGGTGCGTGGCCCTCGGCCGGGGCCGTGGCTGCGGGAGCGGAGGGCGCCGGGTGCGCGGTGGGGGCGTCGGCGCCGTAGCCGGGGAGGCCTGCGGCGCGGGCGAGTTCGAGGTCGAGTGCCTCGCGGCGGATGCGCTGGTCCATGTACAGGAGCGCGGTGACGCTGGCGCTGATCGGGAAGGTGATGGTGGAGCTGATGACGGCTCCGACGCCCAGCACGATCAGGAACGACCAGCCGGTGGAGCTGCTGGTGCCGTTCGCCCAGTCCATGAGGTTCTCGCCACCGATGAGGAAGGCGACGAGGGTGGCCGGGATCTGGATGATGAACTCGACGATGCCGATCAGGAGGTAGGTGAGGAGCTGTGTGCCCAGCACTCGCCACCAGGCGCCCCGTACGAGCTTCGCGGAGCGGCGCATCGCGGCGATGACGCCCTGCTTCTCCAGCATCAGCGCGGGGGAGGCGAGGCTGTAGCGGACCCACAGCCAGATGGTCACGACGGTGGCGGCCATCCCGCCGAACAGGGCGAGGAGCAGTCCCGCCTTGGGCATGCCCGTGGCGACGAGGATGATGCCGGGCGCCACACCGACCGTGACGATGGCCGTGATGAGCAGGGGGAGCAGTACGAGCAGGCCGAGCAGGCGCGGGAGCTGGGGACGCGCATCGCGCCAGGCTTCCCCGGGGGTCACCGAGCGGCCCAGGACGGCCCGGCTCACGACCATGGTGAGCAGCCCCGTGGCGATGATGGTGGCGAGCAGCCCGATCACGGAGGTGATGCCGGTGGCGGCGAGCGAATTGCCCATCTCACGCATGGTTTCGCGGAGCGGCGGGATGTTTTCGCTCGACAGCGAGGGGGCGCGGTCGGCGCCCTGGAACCACAGACCGGTGACCACGGTGACGGCGGTCTGCGAGACCACCGCGACGATCAGCGAGATGCCGAGGACGGTGCGCCAGTGGGCGCGCATGGTCGCGACCGCGCCGTCGAGTATCTCGCCGACGGCGAGCGGGCGCAGCGGGATGACGCCGGGCTTGGCGGCCTGTGGCGTCGGGGCCCAGGCGCCGCCCCAGGGGGGCTGATTGCCGGGGCCCGGAGCACCGCCCCAGCCGGGCCCGCCGTAGCCGGGCGATGTGGCACGGGTGCGGTCGCCGGCCGTGTTCTGGTCAGGCCGTCCGTGCGGGCCGCGGCTCTGGCCGGGGATACCGGCGGGGGCCGACCACTGGCCGGCGGGTGGCTGCTCCTTGGACCAGTTCGGTGGGGACGGCTGTCCGGCAGGGCCGGTCTGGTCTGCCTGGGTGGGCTGCTCCTGGGTGCCGCGGGCCGGCTCGTCGGAGGGAGTGGATCCGGGCGAGGCCCAGCCCGGAGAGTTGTTCATCGTCGCTCCTTCTTGCTGCCCGTCCGCCGGGGCGGCCGGGGTCCGGGGTCCGCGGTGGCAGTCATCGTGTCATGGCCACCGGCGTTGTGTACCGGTGCCCGGAGGACGAGGGGACCTTCTGTTCGAGGGCCGGTCGGCGGCAGACTGAAGGAATGGGCGATCAGTACGAGGTATCCGAGGTGGGCGCCGGGGCGCTCACGATTCCGTCGTTGCGCTGGGAGGAGCCGCCCGAGGGGCCCGTAGTGGTCCTCCTTGATCAGACGCGGCTGCCGGCGGAGGAGGTCGAGCTGGTCTGCACGGACGTTCCGGCGCTGGTGCAGGCGATCCGGACGCTGGCCGTGCGTGGGGCGCCGCTGCTGGGCATCGCGGGCGCGTACGGCGTTGCGCTGGCTGCGGCACGCGGCTTTGACGTGGAGGAGGCGGTGGAGGCGCTGGCACAGGCCCGGCCGACCGCGGTCAATCTCGGGTACGGGGTGCGGCGGGCGGCTGCCGCGTACCGTGCGGCGTTCGGTGAGGACGGTGCTCAGGCCGCCGCGGCCGCGGCGCTGGCCGAGGCGCGGGCCGTGCACGCCGAGGACATCGAGGCCAGTGCCCGGATGGCGGAGGACGGGCTGGCGCTTCTGGGCGAGCTGCTGCCTGGCGGCGGTCACCGGATCCTCACGCACTGCAATACGGGTGCCTTGGTGTCCGGGGGCGAGGGCACCGCCCTGGCGGTGGCGCTGGCGGCGCACCGGGCCGGTGAGCTGCGCAGGCTGTGGGTGGACGAGACACGGCCGCTGTTGCAAGGGGCGCGACTGACCGCCTATGAGGCGGCGCGGGCGGGTATGGCGTACACGGTGCTCTCGGACGGGGCGGCGGGGTCGCTGTTCGCCGGGGGCGAGGTGGATGCGGTGCTGATCGGAGCGGACCGGATCGCGGCGGACGGGTCGGTGGCCAACAAGGTCGGCAGCTATCCGCTGGCGGTGCTGGCGCGCTACCACCACGTTCCGTTCGTGGTGGTGGCACCGACCAGCACGGTGGATCTGGAGACCGAGGAGGGGGCGGATATCGAAGTGGAGCAGCGTCCGGGCCAGGAAGTGACGGAGTTCTCGTTGCCGTTTGTGCAGGGGCCCGGGGCGGAGGCCGGCACCGGCATACCAGTGGCGCCGCTGGGCGCACAGGCCTACAACCCGGCCTTCGACGTCACTCCGCCGGAGCTGGTGACGGCGATCGTCACGGAGGCCGGAGTGGTGTCTCCGGTGACCCGGGACGGGCTGGCAGAGGTGTGTTCCACGTCACGATGGAGTAAGTCACGATCAGGTAATGGGATGATGGCCGAATGAAGGGACGCGTCCTGGTCGTCGACGACGACACCGCACTGGCAGAGATGCTCGGCATCGTGCTGCGTGGCGAAGGTTTTGAACCGTCGTTCGTGTCGGACGGTGACAAGGCCCTTGCGGCCTTCCGCGAGACAAAGCCCGATCTTGTGCTGCTCGACCTGATGCTGCCCGGACGGGACGGCATCGAGGTCTGCCGGCTGATCCGTGCCGAGTCCGGGGTGCCGATCGTCATGCTGACCGCCAAGAGCGACACGGTGGATGTGGTGGTCGGGCTCGAGTCGGGCGCGGACGACTACATCGTCAAGCCGTTCAAGCCCAAGGAGCTGGTGGCCCGGATCCGGGCGCGGCTGCGGCGTTCGGAGGAGCCCACGCCCGAGCAGCTGGCGATCGGTGACCTGGTCATCGATGTGGCGGGCCACTCGGTGAAGCGGGACGGGCAGTCGATCGCGCTGACCCCGCTGGAGTTCGATCTGCTGGTGGCGCTGGCGCGCAAGCCGTGGCAGGTGTTCACGCGTGAGGTGCTGCTCGAGCAGGTCTGGGGCTATCGGCACGCCGCCGACACCCGGCTGGTCAATGTCCATGTGCAGCGGCTGCGCTCCAAGGTCGAGAGGGACCCGGAGCGGCCGGAGATCGTGGTGACCGTGCGCGGGGTCGGCTACAAGGCCGGGCCCAGCTGAGATGATCCGGGACGGTTCGACCCCGGAGGGAAAGCGGGGGCGTACCGTCGGCCCGGCGGGTGATATGTCCTTTTCGGGCAGGTTGTCCGCTTGGTTGCTGCGCGGTGGGCAGCTGCTGCCCGACGGCGCGGTGAGCGGGCCGGTCCACCCCCTGCTGCGGCTCTTCAGCCGCTGGGTGCGGCGGCCGCTGCTGCCCGCCCTGCGGCTGTGGCGGCGCAATATCCAGCTGCGCGTGGTGGCGACCACGCTGCTGATGTCGCTCGCCGTGGTGCTGCTGCTCGGTGTCGTGGTCGTCGGGCAGGTCCGTAACGGCCTGCTCACGGCCAAGGACCGGGCCGCGCAGAGTCAGGCTGTGGGCGGCTTCAGCGTCGCCCAGAAGATGGCCGACGGCGCCGACGACACCCGGCCCGACGAAGGCGCCCGCACCGGAAACCGCGGCTCCCAGGACTCCGCGACCTGGCTGACCGGCCTGGTGGAACAGCTCGCCAGCGGTGGCCAGGGCGTCTTCTCCGTCGTGGCGCTCAGCTCCGACTCGGACGAACCGTTCGGCGACTCCAGTCCCGGCACCCGCGGGCCGCGCGCCTCGGGCGATGTCGATCCCGAGCGGAGTGTGCCCGCCGATCTGCGGCGGAAGCTGGACACCAAAGCCGGGACGTTCCGCCAGTTCACCCAGATCAAGCGCATCGGGTCGGACGACGGTGTGTCGGCGCTCATCATCGGCAAGCGGCTCAACGATGTGAACAGCAATCAGTACCAGCTCTACTACCTCTTCCCGTTCACCCAGGAAGAGGAGTCGCTCAAGCTGGTGACGGGGACCCTCGCGACCGCCGGGGTGTTCGTCGTGATCCTGCTCGGCGCGATCGCCTGGCTGGTGGTCCGGCAGGTCGTCACGCCCGTACGGATGGCCGCGGGGATCTCCGAGCGGCTGGCCGCCGGCCTGCTCCAGGAGCGGATGAAGGTCACCGGCGAGGACGACATCGCCCGGCTCGGTGAGTCCTTCAACAAGATGGCGCAGAACCTCCAGGTCAAGATCCAGCAGCTGGAGGAGCTGTCCCGGATGCAGCGCCGCTTCGTCTCGGACGTCTCGCACGAGCTGCGTACGCCGCTGACGACCGTACGGATGGCGGCCGATGTCATCCATGACGCGCGGGATGAGTTCGATCCCGCCACCGCGCGCTCCGCCGAGCTTCTGCGCGGCCAGCTCGACCGCTTCGAATCACTGCTCGCGGAGCTGCTGGAGATCAGCCGGTTCGACGCCGGCGCGGCCGCCCTGGAGGCCGAGCCGGTCGATCTGCGCGACGTGGTGCACCGCGTCATCGAGGGGGCCGAGCCGCTCGCCGACCGCAAGGGCACCCGGATCGTGGTGCGCGGCGCCGAGCAGCCCGTCATTGCCGAGGCAGACCCCCGCCGGGTGGAGCGGGTGCTGCGCAATCTCGTCGTCAACGCCGTCGAGCACGGTGAGGGCCGCGATGTGGTGGTGCGGCTGGCGTCCGCGGGAGGCCGCAGCGGCGGCGCGGTGGCCGTCGCGGTGCGTGACTACGGCGTCGGCCTCAAGCCCGGCGAGGCCACCCGGGTCTTCAACCGCTTCTGGCGCGCGGACCCGGCCCGGGCCCGTACGACCGGCGGTACCGGACTCGGCCTGTCCATCGCCGTCGAGGACGCCCGGCTGCACGGCGGCTGGCTGCAGGCCTGGGGCGAGCCGGGCGGCGGCTCGCAGTTCCGGCTGACGCTGCCGCGTACGGCCGGCGAGACCCTGCGCGGGTCCCCGATACCCCTGGAGCCGGAGGACTCGCGGCGCCACCGCGGACTGGACGAGGCGGGGCAGCCGCGTACCGGATCGGGCCACAAGGCGTCCACGATCCCGGTGCAGACGCGCGCCGCACAGGCGGGCGACTCGACCTCACCCGTACCGGAGCCGAAGGTGGCCCGCCCGGAGGCCGATCCGACGGCGCTGCCCGGCAGCGGCGCCCGTGTGGTGCCGCAGAGCGGGGGCGCACGGAGCGAAGCGGCAGCGCGCGACGAAGGCGCGCGCATCGACGAGCCGGCCCGCGAGGGCGGGGCCGAGCAGGAAGCCGGACAGGGCGTGGAGCGGGAAGGCGGGCTGCGTGGACACTGAGCGCGGAGGCGAGCACGGGGAGGGGGCCGGGTCCCCTCCCCGCGCCCGCAGGGGAGCCGGGCCGGCGCGGAAGTTTCTGCTGCTCGGCTGTGCGGCGGTGCTGCTGGCGGGCTGCGCGTCGATGCCGGACGGCGGGGAAGTCACCTCGGTCGACCAGTCGCCGCGCTCCGAAGGTGAGTCGCAGGTGCGGGTCTACGGCGTACCCCCGCAGGACGGTGCGCAGCCCACCAACATCGTGCGCAGCTTCCTCGACGCGACGACCAGCGACGAGGCGGATTTCCGTACGGCCACCCAGTATCTGGCCAAGTCGGCGAAGCGGACCTGGCGGCCGTTCCAGGCCACCAATGTGCTCCAGGAGCGCCCGAAGGCCGAGCCGAAGCTGCAGCCCAACCGCGAGGACGCCAACGGCTACACGGTCACGCTCTCCGGCAGCCAGGTGGCAACGGTGGACGACAGCCACGCCTACACCCCGGAGGAGAAGCCCTACCGCCGGACGATCCACCTCATCAAGGAGGGGGGACAGTGGCGTATCGACCGGCTGCCCAACGGGCTGGTGCTCGGGCTCTCCGACTTCCAGCGCATCTACCGCTCGGTCAACAAGTACTACTTCGCGTCCTACAACTCGGAGTCGCAGGAGCCGAAGGCGAACCGGAACGCGCTCGTCGCCGACCCGGTCTATCTGCGGCAGCGGATAAAGCCGATCACGGCCAGTGTGGAAGCCCTGCTGTCCGGGCCCACCGACTGGCTGAACCAGGTGACGACTTCGGCGTTCCCGTCCGGCACCCGGCTCGCCGCAAGTGATCTGGCGCTGGACGACTCCAACGCGCTGCACGTCAAGCTCAGCAAGCAGGCGGTGAGCACGGACACCGCCCAGTGCAAGCGGATGGCGGCTCAGCTCTTCTTCACCGTCCAGGACATGACACAGGCTTCGAAGGTCAGCGAGGTGGAGCTCCAGGACGACAGCGACAACTCGCTGTGTGCGCTGTCCCAGGAGCAGGCCGAGCGCGACTTCGCCCTGTCACCGGGCACCGGGCGGGCCGCCAACGAGTACTTCATCGACGCCGGCCACAAGGTCGTCGCCATGTCGGACTCCGCGACCGAACCGACGCCGGTGCGCGGGCCGTTCGGAACGGGCCACACCCCGTTGCGTTCGATCGCCATCTCGCACGGTGAGGACACCGCGGCTGGGGTGTCGAGCAACGGACGGTCGCTGTATGTGGCCGCCATGGAGGACGACATCAAACGTGGCGAGCCGCTGCTGACCAGCACCGGCCCGGCCAACGATGCCGACAGCGGGCTGACCGCGCCGAGCTGGGACGGCCTGGGCGACCTGTGGATCGCGGACCGCCATGCGCACAGTTCGCGGCTGCTGCGGATGCGCGAGGGCAAGGGCGACCCCGAAGAGGTGGCGGTGCCCGGCCTCGGCGGGCGGCGGATCAAGGCGATCAAGGTGGCCGCGGACGGGATCCGGATCGCGGTCCTGGTGGAGGACAAGGGGCGTACGACGCTCCAGCTCGGACGGGTCGAGCGGACCGGAAGTTCGGCGCATCCGGTGCTGTCGGTGCAGGAACTGCGGCCGATCGCACCACAGTTGGAGGACGTGGTGGCCGCTTCCTGGGCGGGCGGCAGCCGGCTGGTGGTGGTCGGACGGGAGTCCGGCGGCGTGCAGCAGATGCAGTTCATGGAGACCGACGGTTCGGCGTCCAATGCGAAGACGCTGCCCGGCGTCAACGGTGTCAAGGCGGTGGCCGCCTCGGAGGACGACGCCAGGCCGCTGATCGCCGACGCCACGGAGGGCATCGTGCGGCTGCCCCTGGACTCGAACTGGAAGACCGTGGCGAAGGACGGGACGGCGCCGGTCTATCCCGGGTGACGCAGGTGACGCGGGTGGCGGCGCGGGCACCGGCACAACGCTGACCACCTGCGCCGCCCCGCCCTGGGCCGGGGAGGCGGCGGGCCCGGCTGCCTGCCGTGATGTCCCGTGCGGCTGATCCGTCTGTCCGCGGCCGCGGTTATCCACAGGGGTGGTGGCCGGGCGGGAACGGCGGGACAGTGGAGTCATGCAGGGGGTGTGGCGCGAACTGGCCGGTCTTGTGCTGCCGGTCGACTGTGCGGGGTGTGGTCGGCCGCGTACGGAGCTGTGTGCCGAATGCCGTCGGGTGCTTGCGCGGGACGGGCGCGGGGCGCGGCGGGTGCGGCCGTGGCCGGAACCCGGGGGGCTGCCCCGGGTGTGGGCGGGGGCCCCGTATGCCGACGAGGTGCGGGCGGTGCTGCTGGCCCACAAGGAGCGGGGTGCCCTGCGGCTGGCCGGGCCGCTGGGGGCGGTGCTGTGCGGGGCCGTGCGGGGGCTGCGTGCCGGCGGCGGGCCGCTGCTGCTGGTGCCCGTGCCGTCGGCACGAAGATCGGTGGCGGGGCGCGGGCAAGATCCGGTGCGCAGGATCGCGCTGGCGGCGGCCGGGGAGCTGCGGCGGACGGGGACGGGGACGGGTGCCCGGGTGCTCGCGGTGCTGCGGCAGCGGCGCGCGGTGGCCGATCAGGCGGGGCTGAGCGCCCGGCAGCGGCTGGCGAATGTCACCGGTGCACTGGAGGTGCGGGTCGGGGCCGGGAGGCTGCTGACGGGCCGGGCAGCGGTGCTGGTGGACGATCTGGTGACGACGGGGGCCACACTCGCCGAGGCGGCCCGGGCGGTCACCGCGGCCGGCGGAAGGGTGGCCGGAGCCGCGGTGGTGGCGGCGCCGAGCAGTGCTTTCGGGAGCGACGGCGCACGAATCGAGGCATTACCACGTGGCAAGTAGTTGAGGAGGAAAGGTCACCCAAATGGAGCCGACGGCTCCGAGGGGGTGCCGACATCCGTCCGGGAGAGCTATGTTCGGTTGTGAGGACTTGGCGGGTGTTTTGCCTCGAATGTCGCGATGCGTGCGATCAGGGGTGTTTGCAGCGACCCTGAAAACGGGGGAGTGGAGAGCTGGTCGTCGGGGGAGGAGGAGGTGAAAGTCGCCAAGTCCGAGGCTTCGGCAACCACCGGAGCCTGGTGCAAGAAGGAATTGCTCCGCTTGATGAGCGGAGCGATCCGGGAACGGAGTTCTGCGTGGACATCGTCGTCAAGGGCCGCAAGACCGAGGTGCCCGAGCGGTTCCGCAAGCACGTGGCCGAGAAGCTGAAGCTGGACAAAGTCCAGAAGCTCGACGCCAAGGTGATCAGCCTGGACGTCGAGGTGTCCAAGGAGCCCAACCCGCGGCAGGCCGACCGTTCCGACCGAGTGGAGATCACCCTCCGCTCCCGTGGCCCGGTGGTCCGGGCCGAGGCGGCCGCAGCCGACCCGTACGCCGCGCTGGATCTGGCAACCGCCAAGCTCGAGGCGCGTCTGCGGAAGCAGCACGACAAGCGCTACTCGCGTCGCGGCAACGGCCGCATTCCGGCGAGTGAAGTCGCTGTCACCGTGCCCGACGCCGCAAGCCTGAACACCAACGGCGAACTCGCCGCCGAGGCCGATCAGAAGGTGCCGACCACCAGGATGGGGTCGATCGACGTCCAGGGTGAGGGACCCCTGATCGTCCGCGAGAAGACCCACTCGGCCGCGCCGATGCTGCTCGACCAGGCGCTCAACGAGATGGAGTTGGTCGGACACGACTTCTACCTCTTCGTCGACGCCGACACCAAGCTTCCGAGTGTCGTCTACCGGCGGCACGCATACGACTACGGAGTCATCCACTTGAACCCCGACTTGTTCGGGGAGGAGGAGCCCGGCGGCGCAGGCGGCGCGCTGGGCGGCTGAACCCCACCCGCTCGGTGCCCCCGGCGTACGCCGGGGGCACCATCGTGCCCGGAGAGAGCAGGAGTTGAAGCCGTATAGTGTTTGTGCCGGCCAGGGAGTATGTGGACACGAATCGGCGACGAGCCGGGGAGACGGTCGTATGACATTGATCGGGCCGGCAGCAGAGGGCTGTTGTCAACCAGCCTTATATCCAAGCTCTGGCCTCTCGGCCGAGTAGTTGACGGGGAGGATCCATGGGGGACAGTTTCGGGCCCGTGCACGACGACGCGGATGATGACCACAGCGGTGCCGGGAGTGATGACGGGGCCGGCCCGGCCGTAAGCGTGCCGCGCAAGGAGCCGATCCGGGTCCTGGTCGTGGATGATCATGCACTCTTCCGGCGGGGCCTGGAGATCGTTCTGGCCCAGGAGGAGGACATCCAGGTCGTCGGCGAGGCGGGGGACGGCGCGGAGGCGGTCGACAAGGCCGCGGATCTGCTGCCCGACATCGTGCTGATGGACGTACGGATGCCCAAGCGCGGCGGAATCGAGGCGTGTACCTCCATCAAGGAGGTGGCCCCCAGTGCAAAGATCATCATGCTCACGATCAGCGACGAAGAGGCCGATCTCTACGACGCGATCAAGGCCGGCGCCACCGGTTACCTCCTCAAGGAGATCTCCACCGACGAGGTGGCGACCGCGATCCGCGCCGTGGCCGACGGCCAGTCGCAGATCAGCCCGTCGATGGCGTCCAAGCTCCTGACGGAGTTCAAGTCGATGATCCAGCGGACCGACGAGCGCAGGCTGGTGCCCGCGCCCCGGCTCACCGACCGTGAGCTGGAGGTCCTCAAGCTGGTCGCCACGGGCATGAACAACCGCGATATCGCCAAGGAACTCTTCATCTCCGAGAACACGGTGAAGAACCACGTCCGCAACATCCTGGAGAAGCTGCAGCTGCACTCCCGGATGGAGGCGGTGGTGTACGCGATGCGGGAGAAGATCCTCGAGATCCGGTGAGCGGGCCGGCCGGGGTGACCGGGCCGGCCAGGGTGAGCGATCCAGCGCCGGTGGCCTGCCTTCCGTGTGCCGGAGGGCCGGGGGCGGTGTGCGCCCCCGGAGCCGTCATCAACGGGTTCTAGTCACTCATGTGGGTGAGCTCTGAGCGCAGGGCGTCGGCCAGTTTCCGGTCGTCGCAGCGGTCGACGCGTACGGAGTCGCAGCCGACCCAGGTCGCGGCTTCCCGGAGGGCCTGGGCCATGGGGGCGACGGCCTTGGGGCCCTGCATCGAGACCTGGCGGGCGATGAGGGTGGTGCCCTCGCGGGCCGGGTCCACCCGGCCCACCAGGCGGCCGCCCGCCAGCAGGGGCATCGCGAAATAGCCGTGTATCCGCTTGGGGCGCGGGACGTACGCCTCCAGGCGGTGGGTGAATCCGAAGATCCGTTCCGTGCGCGGCCGGTCCCAGATCAGGGAGTCGAAGGGCGAGAGCAGGGTCGTGCGGTGCCGGCCGCGGGGCGGGGCGGCCAGCGCGGCGGGGTCGGCCCAGGCGGGCTTTCCCCAGCCCTCGACCTCGACCGGGACCAGTCCGGAGTCCGCGACGACGGCATCGACCTGGTCGGCCTTGAGGCGGTGGTAGTCCGCCAGGTCGGCACGGGTGGCGACGCCCATGGCGGCCCCGGCCTGGGCGACCAGGCGGCGGAGGCACTCGGCGTCGTCCAGGTCGTCATGGAGCAGGGCATCCGGGACGGCGCGCTCGGCGAGGTCGTAGACGCGCTTCCAGGCGCGGCGTTGCGTACAGACGACCTGGCCGGTGTCGAGCAGCCACTCCACCGCGATCTTGGTTTCGGACCAGTCCCACCACTCCCCGCCGTTCCGGCCGCCGCCCAGGTCGGAGGTGGTCAGCGGGCCGTCGGCCGTGAGCCGGTCCAGGACGGCGGCGCAGGAGCGCTCGGAGTCCTCCATGACGTGCCAGCGGTGGCCCTTGGCCCGCCGGGCGCGGCGGCGGAAGGCGAAGTGCGGCCACTCCTCGATGGGCAGGATGCAGGCGGCGTGCGACCAGTACTCGAAGCTGTGGGGCCGGGCCGCGGGCGCATCGGAAGGAGCCGTGGCCCAGTAGGCGGCCTCGACGGCGGGGCGGCCGACGGCGCCGAGCCGGGCGTACGGCACCAGCTCATGGGAGCGGGCCAGCACCGAGATCGTGTCGAGCTGCACCGCGCCCAGGTGACGCAGCACGCCGCGCACCCCCGCCCGGCGGTCCGGGGCGCCGAGCAGGCCCTGGGCCCGCAGCGCCATACGCCGGGCATCGTCGCGGGACAGGGCGGTCACGGGCGGTGGCAGAGCTGCTGGCTGCGTCACGGCGGTCATGCGGGAAAGCGTAGGGGCGGGCACTGACAATGCCCCCGGGCCCGGAATGACCGCTGGTGGTGACGGTGACCGGCCCCGGCCGGACCGGGAGCGGCGGGGCGCGGCACCGCCAGTGCGGCACCGCCCGTGCAGCGTGGCCCGTGCAGCCGATGCTCACCCCGGGTACGTGCGACGGTGCTCACCCCGGGTACGTGCGACGGCGCTCACCCGGGGTACGGCAGATACGGTGTCGCGTCGTGGGCGGCCGGGCCGCCGGAGCCGTACGGGCCGGGCTCCTCGGTCAGGTCGGACGGGAGCAGGGAGCCGATCCAGACGTCCCGGCGGGTGCCCTCGCGCACCAGCTTGGCGCGCAGGGTGCCCTCCACCCGGAAGCCGAGTTTGCCGGCCACGGCCCGGGAGCCCTCGTTGCCGGCCTCCGCATGCCACTCCATGCGCTCCACGCCCAGATCGCGGAAGGCCCAGCGCAGCACCGCGCGGGCCGCCTCGACGGTGTACCCCCGGCCGCGCTGCTCCCTGGCGGCCCAGTAGCCCAGCTCGGCCTGCCGCTCGGGCGTGTGCAGCCGGGCCAGGCGTATCAGCCCCATCGCGCCGGCCAGGGTGCCGTCCGCCCGGGTGACGACGGCGAATTGGTATGCGGTGTCGTCTCGCCAGCCCTCGGGAACGGCCGTGCCGACGAACTGCTCCGCGTCCGCTACCCCGTAGGGTGAGGGGACGCTCGTCCAGCGCGGGATATCGGGCTCCTGGCACGCGGCGTGCACCGCGGGCGCGTCGGAGGGTTCGAAAGGACGCAGCACGAGGCGCTCGGTGGTGAGGGTGACGGGCTTCATGACGTGTGAGTCTGCACGCTCGTGCACACCACGGCGAAGGGTTTTCGCCGTGATTCCGGCGCCTGCCCGGCACCTTCTCGCGGCGTCGTGCGTTCACGTGAGGAGGGGGCGGCGGGGTTCGCTGCGGCGTACCTCCCGGCCCGGCGGCGTCCTCCTTTACGATGGCCGTTGCGGCGGGGCCTGCCCCCTTGGAAAAATGCCGCGCCCGCGCACTCGACCGTGCAGGCCCGACCGGCAAGGAGACCAGCCCAAGTGTCCGTCTTGACGAAGATCATGCGTGCAGGCGAAGGAAAAATCCTGCGCAGACTGCACCGCATCGCGGGCCAGGTCAACTCCATCGAGGAGGATTTCGCGGCCCTCTCCGACGCTGAGCTGCGGGCGCTCACCGACGAGTACAAGCAGCGCTACGCCGACGGTGAGAGCCTCGACGACCTGCTGCCCGAGGCGTTCGCCACCGTCCGTGAGGCCGCCAAGCGCGTGCTCGGCCAGCGGCACTACGACGTCCAGCTGATGGGTGGCGCGGCCCTTCACATGGGCTATGTCGCCGAGATGAAGACCGGTGAGGGCAAGACCCTGGTCGGTACCCTCCCGACGTATCTGAACGCGCTGTCCGGCAAGGGCGTCCACCTGATCACGGTGAACGACTACCTGGCCGAGCGCGACTCCGAGATGATGGGCCGGGTCCACAAGTTCCTGGGCCTGAGCGTCGGTTGCATCCTCGCCGACATGACGCCGGCCCAGCGCCGCGAGCAGTACAACTGCGACATCACCTACGGCACGAACAACGAGTTCGGCTTCGACTACCTGCGTGACAACATGGCCTGGTCGCAGGACGAACTCGTCCAGCGGGGCCACAACTTCGCGGTCGTCGACGAGGTCGACTCGATCCTCGTCGACGAGGCCCGTACGCCGCTGATCATCTCCGGTCCGGCGGACTCGGCCACCAAGTGGTACGGCGACTTCGCCAAGTTGGTGCAGCGGCTGAAGCGGGGCGAGGCCGCCAATCCGCAGCGCGGCATCGAGGAGACCGGCGACTACGACGTCGACGAGAAGAAGCGCACCGTCGGCATCCATGAGTCCGGTGTCAGCAAGGTCGAGGACTGGCTGGGTATCGACAATCTGTACGAGTCGGTGAACACCCCGCTCGTCGGTTACCTCAACAACGCGATCAAGGCCAAGGAGCTCTTCAAGAACGACAAGGACTACGTCGTCATCGACGGCGAAGTCATGATCGTTGACGAGCACACCGGCCGTATCCTCGCCGGCCGCCGCTACAACGAGGGCATGCACCAGGCCATCGAGGCGAAGGAAGGGGTGGAGATCAAGGACGAGAACCAGACGCTCGCCACGATCACCCTGCAGAACTTCTTCCGCCTCTACGACAAGCTCTCCGGCATGACCGGTACGGCCATGACCGAGGCCGCCGAGTTCCACCAGATCTACAAGCTCGGTGTCGTCCCGATCCCGACCAACCGCCCGATGGTCCGGGTGGACCAGGCGGACCTGATCTACCGCACCGAGCCCGCGAAGTTCGACGCGGTCGTCGAGGACATCGTCGAGAAGCACGGCAAGGGCCAGCCGATCCTGGTCGGCACGACCTCCGTGGAGAAGTCCGAGTACCTCTCCCAGCAGCTCAACAAGCGCGGTGTGGCGCACGAGGTCCTCAACGCCAAGCAACACGACCGGGAAGCGCCGATCATCGCCCAGGCCGGCCGCAAGGGCGCGGTCACCGTCGCCACGAACATGGCCGGCCGTGGTACGGACATCAAGCTCGGCGGCAACCCCGACGACCTCGCCGAGGCGGAGCTGCGCCAGCGCGGGCTGGACCCGGTCGAGCACGTCGAGGAGTGGGCGGCCGCGCTGCCCGCCGCCCTGGAGCGCGCCGAGGCCGCGGTCAAGACGGAGTTCGAGGAGGTCAAGGACCTCGGCGGGCTCTACGTCCTGGGCACCGAGCGGCATGAGTCGCGGCGGATCGACAACCAGCTGCGCGGCCGCTCCGGCCGTCAGGGTGACCCCGGCGAGTCGCGGTTCTACCTGTCCCTCGGTGACGACCTGATGCGACTGTTCAAGGCGCAGATGGTCGAGCGGGTCATGGCGATGGCCAATGTCCCCGACGACGTCCCGATCGAGAACAAGATGGTGACCCGGGCGATCGCCTCCGCCCAGTCGCAGGTCGAGCAGCAGAACTTCGAGACGCGTAAGAACGTCCTGAAGTACGACGAGGTGCTCAACCGCCAGCGCGAGGTCATCTACGGCGAGCGCCGCCGCGTCCTGAAGGGCGAGGATCTGCAGGAGCAGATCAAGCACTTCATGGACGACACCATCGACGCCTACATCCACGCGGAGACCGTCGAGGGCTTCGCCGAGGAGTGGGACCTGGACCGCCTGTGGGGTGCGTTCAAGCAGCTCTACCCGGTCAAGGTGACCATCGAGGAGCTGGAGGACGAGGCCGGCGACCGCGCGGGCATCACCGCCGACTTCATCGCCGAGGCCGTCAAGGACGATATCCACGAGCAGTACGCCGCCCGTGAGGAGCAGCTCAGCTCGGATGTGATGCGTGAGCTGGAGCGCCGGGTCGTGCTGTCCGTCCTGGACCGCAAGTGGCGTGAGCACCTCTACGAGATGGACTACCTCCAGGAGGGCATCGGCCTGCGGGCGATGGCCCAGAAGGACCCGCTGGTCGAGTACCAGCGCGAGGGCTTCGACATGTTCACCGCGATGATGGAGGGCATCAAGGAGGAGTCCGTCGGCTACCTGTTCAACCTGGAGGTCCAGGTCGAGCAGCAGGTCGAGGAGGTCCCGGTGCAGGAAGCGGTGGAGCCGGCGTCGCTGGACAAGGGCGTGGCCGAGGGCGTGCCCGCCGCCGCGGTACGCCCGGAGATCCACGCCAAGGGCCTGGAGGCGCCGCAGCGTCCGGACCGGCTGCACTTCACCGCCCCCAAGGTGGACGGCGACGGCAGTGTCATCGAGGGCGACTTCATCAGCGACGAGGAGGCCGGGCCGGCCCGTTCCGAGTCGGACGGTCTGACCCGTGCCGAGCGGCGCAAGGCCCAGAAGAGCGCCGGGCGCCGCCGCAAGAAGTGAGCGAGCGCTGACGCGGCTTTGGCACGGGGTGCCAAAGCCGCGGCGCGGAGGGCGCCCCGGCCGGACAGCGGCCGGGGCGCCCTTGTGTGTGCCGGTCATGAGGCCGGGCACCGGAGGGCCGGGGCCGGACCGATGTCGAGGGCGGCGCACCGCCAGCGGGAGTCGGCGCCCAGCTCCAGCCGGAAGGCCAGGGCCCGCAGCCGTTCACCCGCCGTGATCCTGGCGAAGGCCTCGATGACACCGCGGCACGGCCGGCACAGCCCGCAGTCGCGCACGGTGGGGGCCGGGCCGCGCCGTCCGGGGCCCGTGGCAGGCCGCAGCGGCGCCTGTGGGGCGAGCTCCGCCAGCCGGTCGTAGGCGGCGGGCAGCGCATGCCCCAGCAGGGCGTGTACGGGGCGCTGCCCGCTGAGCGCGAGCACCAGCTGCTGCGCGAACCAGTGATGCGGCCGGCTCTCGTGGGCCCGGCGCTGCGCCCCGACGGTCGGCAAGGGAGCGCCAGCTGGGCTGACGGGGGTGCCGGTGCGGGTCCTGCGGCTCTCGGCGGCGGCCACCGCGGCGGGGCGGGCGGGACGTGGAGCGGTCCGGACGGGGCCGCGTGCGGGGGAGCCGGGGCCCCGGCTGCCGGAGCCGGGACCACGGTTGCCCGGGCCGCTCCGGCCGGACGACCCGGGGCCGCTGCCGGCCGGGCCGAGCGGGCGGCGGTCGGCGGGGGACCGTCGCGGCCGGGGCACGGAGGGGGTTGCCGGGGCCGGGGCGCCGGCGGGGCGGCTGCGCGGGCCGCGGCCCGCCCCGGTGTCGTCGGGTGCAGCAGGTGCAGCAGGTGTGGTGGGTGCGTCGGGTCGTGTGGTGCGCCCGGTGGCGGTGGGTGTGGTGGGTGCCGTGGTGTGGTCGGTGCCGGTCATGCTGGTGATCGCCCCCGTGGTGCCGGGCCCGTGAATTACTGGGCGGTAGCTTTTTGTGGTGGGGATCTTCTATCGGCGGGATCGGGACGGCAGCAAGGCGCGGACGGGCCGGAACCGGGGGTGCGAAGAGTTCACCCGTCCGTGTCGCGGGCCCGGGACAAGGCCTTGGGAGCGGGGCGGCGGAGCAGGCCCGGGCGGGCGGCGCGGGGGACGCCGGGGCGGCACGATGGGGGACGCCCGCCCGTATGCTGGCTGGACAATCTTCGAGTCGAGCGAATCGAGCGGAAGCGGCTGCCATGCGCGTCTATGTCCCCCTGACCCTTTCCGGTCTCGCAGAGGCGCACAAGAACGGTGAGCTGGGCCCCGGCCCCCTCGGCGCGTACGCCGTCACACCGGCGCTGCGTGAGTGGTACGTCTCGGACGACATCGAGGAGCTGGAGTACGCGGCACTCGGCCGCGCCGCCCAGGCGTCGCTCCGGATGCTCGCCGGGCACCCCGAGGCCGCACGGCGGCGGGTGGTGGTGGCCGTGGACGTGCCCGACGGCGCCGCGGTGGCCGACCCGGACCGCGGGCTCGACCAGTCGGCGCTGGGTGAGGTGCGGGTCGCCGGACCCGTGCTGCTGTCGAAGGCCGCGGCGGTACATGTGGACGCCGCGGACGCGGAGGCGGACATCGCGGCGGCCGCGGCGGCGCTCGGCGCGGCGGACCAGGGCGATGACGACGCACAGTTCACGGTGGACGGTGCGGAGGACCACGACCTGATGTGGTTCGGGGTGCAGGAGATCCCGCAGCTGATCGGCTGAGCGAATCGGCTGAGCGACGGGAAGCCCGTCCGGCCGCGTTGTCGGTGGGGGCGGGTACTTTTTCTTCATGGGGAAGCGCACGGGCACCGATCTGGGGGACCGCATGGGGAAGCACGCGACACACATCGTCTGGGACTGGAACGGCACGCTGTTCCATGACATCGACGCCGTCATCGGGGCGACGAACTCCGCCTTCGCGGAGATCGGGCTGGAGCCGATCACCCTCGAGACGTACCGGGAGCTGTACTGCGTGCCCGTGCCGCGCTTCTACGAGCGGCTGATGGGGCGGATGCCGACGGACGCGGAGTGGCTGGTGATGGACGAGGCGTTCCACCGCCACTACAGCACGCACCGCCTGGGCTGTGAGCTCGCCGAGGGTGTACATGCGCTTCTGGAGGGGTGGCAGTCGGCCGGGCGCAGTCAGTCGATCCTGAGCATGTACGGCCACGACGAGCTGATACCGATCGTGCGCGACTTCGGGATCGAGTCGCGGTTCGTGCGGGTGGACGGCAGGACCGGGCCGTCCGGGGGCACCAAGAGCGCACACATGGTGCGGCATCTGGCGGCGATGGAGAGCGTGGATCCGGCCCGTACGGTCGTGATCGGTGACGCCGTGGACGATGCCGTGGCGGCGCAGGACGCGGGTGCGTATGCGGTGCTCTACACGGGCGGATCGCACAGCCGCGGGAGCCTGGAGACCGCCGGGGTGCCGGTGGTGGACACGCTCGCCGAGGCGGTCGGGCTGGCCGGAGAGATCACCTTCTAGGGCGGATCCGATCCGGGGCCGTTCCGTGCCTCCTGGGCACGGCTGTCCCACACGCCGCTCCTGCGCCGCTCCGCCGGGCATCCGGCCACTGTCGCGGCAGGCACACGCCACCCCGGCGTTTCGTTGTCCAGAAGGTCTAAGTTCGGGCCGAGGTTTTGTTCCCCCACGGCCCATGACGGCACCCAGGTGGGGAGCGATAGCCTTGCACCGTGATCAGCGCGATAACCCGCGGGGGCATCGAGGCCCCTGCCGTGCGCCCGGGGCACCACCGTGACCGGGCGGTCGCTGGTCTTTGCGGCCACCACTCCATGTCGACATTGTCAAAGATTGTCGATAACGGCACGGCCTTCTCTCATCGCGGCATAGCGTCGACAGCGACAGGACACCCCGCGTCGCGGCGTTGTGCGGCTTCCATCACGTTCTTCCACAACGTCACGCAACGGCGCGCGACAGGAGCCAGAGGACATGCAGACCAAGCTGGACGAAGCCAAAACCGAGCTGCTCGCCAGGGCCGCCCGGGTCGTTGAAAGCAGCCCGGCCGGGGGCAAGCACCCGGTACGCGGCCTCGACCCGGACACCCTTTCGGGATACCTCCAGCGCTACTACCTGCACACCGCCCCCGAGGACCTCGCCGATCGTGACCCGGTCGATGTCGTCGGCGCCGCGCTCTCGCACTACCGCCTCGCGGAGATGCGTCCTCAGGGCACCGCGAACGTACGGGTGCACACCCCGACCGTCGAGGAGAACGGCTGGACCTGCAGCCACTCCGTCGTCGAGGTCGTCACCGACGACATGCCGTTCCTGGTCGACTCGGTCACCAATGAGCTCTCCCGGCAGGGGCGCGGCATCCATGTCGTGATCCACCCGCAGGTGATCGTCCGCCGTGATGTCGCCGGCAAGCTCATCGAGGTCTTCGACTCCAACTGCGACGCGCACGGCAAGACCGGCAAGGGCAAGGGCACGAAGCTGCCGCACGACGCGGTGACCGAGTCCTGGATCCATGTCGAGATGGACCGCGAGACCGACCGCGAGGACCTCCAGCAGATCACCGCCGATCTGCTGCGGGTGCTCTCCGACGTCCGCGAGGCCGTCGAGGACTGGGAGAAGATGCGTGCCGCCGCCGGCCGCATCGCCGACGAGCTGCCCGCCGAGCCGGTCGCCGACGACCTGGGCGACCAGGAGATCGAGGAGGCCCAGGAGCTGCTGCGGTGGCTGTCCGCGGACCACTTCACCTTCCTCGGCTACCGCGAGTACGAGCTGACCACCGCGCCCGGTGAGGGCGGCGTCGACGAGGATGTGCTGACCGCCGTGCCCGGCACCGGACTGGGCATACTGCGCGCCGACCCGACGCACCGCGAGACCGCCGACGGCCACCCCGTCTCGCCGTCCTTCAACCGGCTGCCCGCCGACGCCCGCGCCAAGGCCCGTGAGCACAAGCTGCTCATCCTGACCAAGGCCAACAGCCGCGCCACCGTCCACCGCCCCTCCTACCTCGACTACGTCGGCGTCAAGAAGTTCGACGCCGACGGCAATGTCGTCGGTGAGCGGCGCTTCCTGGGCCTGTTCTCCTCGGCCGCGTACACCGAGTCCGTACGCCGGGTGCCGGTCATCCGCCGCAAGGTCGCCGAGGTCCTCGAAGGCGCGGGCTTCAGCCCCGACAGCCATGACGGCCGCGACCTGCTGCAGATCCTGGAGACGTACCCGCGCGACGAGCTGTTCCAGACGCCGGTCGACGAGCTGCGGTCCATCGCCACCAGCGTCCTCTACCTGCAAGAGCGCCGCCGGCTGCGGCTCTACCTGCGCCAGGACGAGTACGGCCGCTACTACTCCGCGCTGGTCTACCTCCCGCGCGACCGCTACACCACCGGTGTGCGGCTGCGCCTGATCGACATCCTCAAGGAGGAACTGGGCGGCACCAGCGTCGACTTCACCGCCTGGAACACCGAGTCGATCCTCTCCCGGCTGCACTTCGTCATCCGGGTCGAGCCCGGCGCCAGCCTGGCGGAGCTCACCGACGCCGACGCGGACCGCCTCGAAAGCCGGCTGGTGGAGGCCGCCCGCTCCTGGGCCGACGGCTTCTCCGAGGCGCTGAACGCCGAGGTCGGCGAGGAGCGCGCCGCCGAGCTGCTGCGCCGCTACGGCCACGCCTTCCCCGAGGGGTACAAGGCCGACAACAGCCCGCGCAGCGCCGTCGCCGACGTCCAGCACCTGGAGAAGCTCACCGGTGAGCCGGGCCGAGACTTCTCGGTCAGCCTCTACGAGCCGGTCGACGCCGGCCCCGGTGAGCGCCGCTTCAAGATCTACCGCAGGGGCGAGCCGGTCTCGCTGTCCCGTGTGCTGCCCGGCCTGAACCGCCTGGGCGTCGAGGTCGTCGACGAGCGTCCGCACGAGCTGCGCTGCGCCGACTCCACCGTCGCCTGGGTCTACGACTTCGGGCTGCGGATGCCCGAACACATCAAGGGCGACGACGCCCGTGAGCGCTTCCAGGACGCGTTCACCGCGGTGTGGACCGGCGCGGCCGAGAGCGACGGCTTCAACACGCTGGTGCTGCGGGCCGGTCTCAACTGGCGCCAGGCGATGGTGCTGCGGGCCTACGCCAAGTACCTGCGGCAGGCCGGTTCGACCTTCAGCCAGACGTACATGGAGGACACCCTCTCCAACAACGTCCACACCACCCGGCTGCTGGTCTCCCTCTTCGAGGCACGGATGTCCCCCGACCGGCAGCGGGCCGGCACGGAGCTGACGGACGGGCTGCTGGAGGAGCTGGACGGCGCGCTCGACCAGGTCGCCTCCCTGGACGAGGACCGGATCCTGCGGGCCTTCCTCACGGTCATCAAGGCCACGCTGCGCACCAACCACTACCAGAAGAACAGCGAGGGCAGGCCGCACAGCTACCTGTCCATGAAGCTGGACCCGCAGGCCATCCCCGACCTGCCGGCGCCCCGCCCGGCGTACGAGATCTGGGTGTACTCGCCCAGGGTCGAGGGCGTCCATCTGCGGTTCGGCAAGGTCGCGCGCGGTGGTCTGCGCTGGTCGGACCGCCGGGAGGACTTCCGTACGGAGATCCTCGGCCTGGTCAAGGCGCAGATGGTCAAGAACACCGTCATCGTGCCCGTCGGCGCGAAGGGCGGCTTCGTCGGCAAGCAGCTGCCGGACCCGTCGCAGGACCGGGACGCCTGGCTGGCCGAGGGCATCGCCTGCTACAAGACCTTCATCTCCGGTCTGCTGGACATCACCGACAACCTGGTCGGCGGCGAGGTCGAGCACCCCAAGAACGTCGTCCGGCACGACGAGGACGACACCTACCTCGTCGTCGCCGCCGACAAGGGCACCGCGACCTTCTCCGACATCGCCAACGAGGTGGCCGAGTCCTACGGCTTCTGGCTGGGCGACGCCTTCGCCTCCGGCGGCAGCGCCGGCTACGACCACAAGGGCATGGGCATCACCGCCCGCGGCGCCTGGGAGTCGGTCAAGCGCCACTTCCGTGAACTGGGCGTGGACACCCAGTCCGAGGACTTCACCGTCGTCGGTGTCGGCGACATGTCCGGTGACGTCTTCGGCAACGGCATGCTGCTCAGCGAGCACATCCGGCTGGTCGCCGCATTCGACCACCGGCACATCTTCCTCGACCCGAACCCGGACGCGGCAACCTCGTACGCCGAGCGCCGCCGGCTCTTCGAGCTGCCCCGCTCGTCCTGGGGGGACTACAACACCGAGCTGCTCTCGCAGGGCGGCGGCATCCACCCGCGCTCGGCCAAGTCCATCCAGATCAACGCGCAGGTGCGGGCCGCCCTCGGCATCGAGGCCGGGGTGAAGAAGATGACGCCCGCCGATCTGATGCGGGCCATCCTCAAGGCGCCGGTCGACCTGCTGTGGAACGGCGGCATCGGGACGTATGTGAAGTCCTCGGCGGAGTCCAACGCCGATGTGGGCGACAAGTCCAACGACGCCATCCGGGTCAACGGCGAGGACCTGCGGGTCAAGGTCGTCGGAGAGGGCGGCAACCTGGGCCTGACCCAGCTGGGCCGGATCGAGTTCGCCGTGGCCGGCGGGAAGATCAACAACGACGCGATCGACAACAGCGCCGGTGTGGACACCTCCGACCACGAGGTGAACATCAAGATCCTGCTCAACTCCGTGGTCGGGGAGGGCGATATGACGGTCAAGCAGCGCAACAAGCTGCTGGCCGAGATGACCGACGAGGTCGGCGCGCTGGTGCTGCGCAACAACTACGCGCAGAACACCGCGCTGGCGCTGGCCCTCGCCCAGTCCTCCAGCATGCTCAACGCCCAGCAGCGCTTCATGCGCCGTCTGGTGCGCGACGGTGATCTCGACCGGGCGCTGGAGTTCCTGCCCACCGACCGGCAGATCCGTGAGCGGCTGAACGCCGGACGCGGACTGACCCAGCCCGAGACCGCGGTGCTCCTGGCGTACACCAAGATCACGGTCGCCGAGGCGCTGATCCAGACCGGGCTGCCGGACGACGCGTACCTCCAGCGGCTGCTGCACGCCTACTTCCCCTCGGCGCTGCACGACCGGTTCCCCGAGCAGGTCGACGGGCATGCGCTGCGCCGCGAGATCGTCACGACGGTGCTGGTCAACGACACCGTCAACACCGGCGGTACGAGCTTCCTGCACCGCATGCGGGAGGAGACCGGCGCCTCCCTCGAAGAGGTCGTCCGGGCGCACACCGCGGCCCGCGCCATCTTCCGGCTGGGCCAGGTCTGGGACGACGTCGAGGCGCTCGACAATGTCGTCGCGGCCGATGTCCAGACCCGGATCCGGCTGCACTCGCGCCGGCTGGTCGAGCGCGGCACCCGCTGGCTGCTCAACAACCGCCCGCAGCCGCTGGAGCTGTCGGAGACCATCGGCTTCTTCGCGGACCGGGTCTCCCAGGTGTGGTCGGAGCTGCCGAAGCTGCTGCAGGGCAGCGACCTGGAATGGTTCCAGGCGATCCTGGAGGAGCTGACCGACGCGGGCGTGCCCGAGCAACTGGCCGTCCAGGTGTCCGGCTTCTCCTCGGTCTTCCCGGCGCTGGACATCGTCGCCGTCGCGGACCGGCTGGACAAGGAACCGCTGGATGTCGCCGAGGTCTACTACGACCTGGGCGACCGGCTGCGGATCAACCAGCTCCTCGACCGCATCCTGGAGCTGCCGCGCAACGACCGCTGGCAGTCGATGGCCCGTGCCTCGATCCGTGAGGACCTCTTCGCGGCCCATGCGGCGCTGACCTCCGACGTGCTGTCGGTGGGCAACGGCTCCTCGACGCCGGAGCAGCGGTTCAAGGCCTGGGAGCAGGCCAATGCGGCGATCCTCGGCCGCGCCCGCGCGACGCTGGAGGAGATCCACGGGTCGGAGGGCTTCGATCTGGCGAACCTGTCCGTGGCCATGCGGACGATGCGTACGCTGCTGCGCACGCGTAGCTGACGGAGCCGGGCCGCCGCGCGGCCCGGACTCCGGTACGGCAGAGGGGCGCACCCGTCGCGGGTGCGCCCCTCTGCCGTGTCCGTCTGCGCCGCAGCTCTGTCCGTGTCCGTGTCCGTGTCGGACGCAGCGTCAGCGGTGCGCCTCGTACGCCTTGATGACTTCGTCCGTCGGGCCGTCCATCAGCAGCTCACCGCGCTCCAGCCACAGGACCCGGTCGCAGGTGTCGCGGATCGACTTGTTGTTGTGGCTGACGAGGAAGACCGTGCCGGCTTCCTTGCGCAGCTCGCGGATGCGGGCCTGGGAGCGCTTCTGGAAGCTGCGGTCGCCGGTGGCCAGCGCCTCGTCGATCATCAGCACATCGTGGTCCTTGGCCGCGGCGATGGAGAACCGCAGCCGGGCCGCCATACCGGAGGAGTAGGTGCGCATCGGCAGCGAGATGAAGTCGCCCTTCTCGTTGATACCGGAGAAGTCGACGATGCCCTCATAACGCTCACGGACCTGCTCGCGGCTCATCCCCATCGCCAGACCACCGAGAATCACGTTCCGCTCGCCGGTCAGATCGTTCATCAGGGCCGCGTTGACGCCCAGCAGCGAGGGCTGACCGTGCGTGTAGACCTTGCCGCGCTCCGCGGGCAACAGCCCGGCGACCGCCTTGAGCAGCGTCGACTTGCCCGAACCGTTGGAACCGATCAGCCCGATCGACTCACCCCGGTAAGCGGTGAAGGAGACCCCCTTGACCGCATGCACCTCGCGCACCCCGGAGGAGGGCTTGCGGCGCACGATGCGGTTGAGCGCCGCGGTGGCACTGCCCTTGCCCGCGCCCGTGCCGTACACCCGGTAGACGATGTGCAGATCGTCCGCGATCACGGTCGGGATCCGCGCCCCGGCCGGCCGGCTGCCGTTCTTCTCTTCCGTCCTGACCTCAGCCACGTCCGTACCGCTCCTCGGCCTTCCAGAAGTACACAAAGCCCACGACGCCCATCAGTAGCGCCCAGCCCCCGGCGAGCGCCCACACATGGTGCGGCAGCTTTTCGTGCGTGAAGCTGTCGATCAGCGCGAAGCGCATCAGGTCGATGTAGACGGCGGCCGGGTTGGCGTTGAGCAGCCACTCCACGAACGCGGGGACATGCTTGTCCTTGAGGATCAGGTCGATGCTGAACATCACGCCGGACGCATACATCCACGTCCGCATGATGAACGGCATCAGCTGCGCCAGGTCCGGGGTCTTGGAACCCAGCCGGGCCATCACCATCGCCAGGCCCGTGTTGAACACGAACTGCAGCGCCAGCGCCGGGATGACCAGCAGCCACGACCAGGTCGGCAGCTGCCCGAAGCCCAGCAGGATGACCAGCAGCACACCCATCGAGAAGAGCAGCTGCTGCAGCTGCATCAGGCAGAACGAGATCGGCAGGCAGGCCCGCGGGAAGTGCAGCGCGCGCACCAGGCCCAGGTTGCCCGAGATCGCCCGCGTACCGGCCATCACCGAGCTCTGGGTGAAGGTGAAGATGAAGACGCCGGTCACCAGGAACGGGACGAAGTCGGGGACGCCCTTCTTCGTGCCGATCAGCAGACCGAAGATCAAGTAGTAGACGAGCGCGTTCAGCAGTGGCGTCGCCACCTGCCACACCTGGCCCAGCTTGGCCTGGCTGTACTGCGCCGTCATCTTGGCGCCGGCAAAAGCGGAGATGAAGTGCCGCCGGTGCCACAGCTGCCGGATGTACTCGGACAGTGAGGGGCGGGCGCCGCTCACCGTGAGGCCATGGCGCTCGGCCAGTGCGCGCAGCTCGGGGTCGCCGGATGCGCCGGGGGCGGACGCCCGGGCGGGCGCCGGGGCAGGGGGAGCAAGGGTCTGGGGCATGGGGCCGCTTTCGCTTGCGTACGGGGGAAGCGGAACGGAGTGCAGCGACGGGACGGGTCCGTATCGTCGCGACGCTGACACTAAAGGGAGCTCGCGTCGAAACGCAACCGTAGCGTCGTGACGGTAGGCTCACGCCATGGCAAAAGACGGCAGTGGGAGCGAACCCGTGGCAGCGCGCCGGGCCCCGGCAGGCGCCGCCGTACTGCGCGAGGACAAGACCGAGGCGATCCGCGCCGCGGTCTTCGAGGAGCTGGCCGCGGCGGGCTTCGCCCGGATGTCGATCGAGGGCATCGCCCGGCGGGCGGGCGTCGGCAAGACCGCCGTCTACCGGCGGTGGCGCTCCAAGCTGCACCTCGTCCTGGACGTGGTCTCCGCGGTGGCCGTGGCGGGTATGCCGACGCCGGACACCGGGTCGCTGTCCGGAGACGTACGGATGCTGCTGGAGGTCGCGGCCCGTGCGCTGCGGCACCCGATGGCCTCGCAGATCATCCCGGACCTGCTGGCGGAGGCGGCCCGCAGCCCCGAGCTGGCGCAGGCGCTGAAGGCGGCGCTGCACGACAGTCAGGAGGGCGTCGCGGCCGCGGTGGTGGCGCGGGCGGTGGAGCGCGGCGAGCTGCCGCAGGACGTGGATGCCCGCCTGGCGCTGGATCTGCTGACCGGGCCGCTGTACTGGCGGCTGCTGGTCGTCCGCGACGAGCTGCCCAAGGGGTACCTCGACGCGCTGTCGGGCTCGGTGGTGGCGGCGCTCGGGGCGGCGCTCGGGCCGGAGTGAGGTCACCTAGGGCGGGGGCGAACGGATCCCGTAGGGGGCGCGGGAGCCCCCTGCGGGTCCACAACGGGGAGGGGTGGGGCGGGTATTCCGGGGGGAGAGGGATTCCGGCCACGGGAGGGTTCCCACAGCCCGCGGCGGCGCGGGCATCCCCGCCCCGACACACCACTGCCCCCGGCGGGACCCGGTCCGGGGGCAGTCGCGTACGCGGGAGGGGCGGAACCGTGTGTCAGCCCGCCATCTCGACGTCCGAGGTGCCCGAGGGGGCCGCGTCGTCGTGTGCCGCGGTTCGTGGGGCCGGCAGTTTGAGCAGGCCGGCTGCCGCGGCTGCGGCGCGGGGGGAGGGGGCGACGGTGCGCTCGCTCTGCGGCAGCGGCTCCGGGACCGCCTCCTGGCCGAGGAAGACCCGGCGTACCACGCGCTCGGCGGCGTGGCCGTCGTCCCACTGGCAGAACCGCGCGCGGAACGCGGCGCGCAGCCCGGCGGCCCGCTCGTCGTCCCAGCGGCCGCTGCGGAACGCCTCGATCAGCTCGTCCTCGGTGGTGGCGATCACGCCCGGGGTGTCGCCCGGCAGGCCCGAGAGCAGGTCGAAGGTGACACCGCGGGAGCGGACGTAGGTGTCCCAGTCGTCGGCGTAGGTGATGACCGGCCGGTCGAGGTTGGCGTAGTCGAACATGATCGACGAATAGTCGGTGACCAGGGCGTCGGCGGCCAGACACAGCTCCTCGACGACCGGGTGGCCGGACACGTCGATCAGCGCACCGCGCTCCTGGAGCTTCTGGAGGCCGGGGTCACGGTCGTAGAAGTAGTGGGTGCGCACCAGCAGGACGACGTTCTCGCCCAGTTCGCGGGAGAGCTTCTCCAGGTCGAGCCGCGGGACATAGCCGACCTGGTAGTCGCGCATCGTCGGCGCGTACAGAACGGCCGTCTTGCCGGGGGCGATGCCGAGGCGCTCGCGGATGTCGAGGACGTCCTGGGCGGTGGCCCGGTAGTAGACGTCGTTACGGGGGTAACCGGCGTCCACCGACGCGAAGTCGCAGGGGTAGACGCGCTCCCACTGCTCGGTGGTGTGCCGGTTGGCGGAGAGGGAGAAGTCCCAGCGGTCGGCGCGGGCCAGCAGCTTGCGGAAGCTCATGCCCTTGGCGGCGGCCGGGTAGCGCTTCTGGTCGGTGCCCATCGACTTCAGCGGGGTGCCGTGGTGGGTCTGGAGGTGGATCTGGCCCTCGCGCTTGATCACGTTGTCGGCGAAGTTGACGTTGTTGACGAGGTACTTGGCGCGGGCCACCACCTCCCAGTAGCGCGGGGAGTTCAGCACGACGTGATCGATGCCGGCCGGGACCGAGTCGGCGAGCTGCTTCTTGACGACCCAGACGCCGTGCACGTCCGGCGCCAGCTCCTTGGCCTTCTCGTAGACCGCCAGCGGGTTGCAGGACGGCAGCCGGTTCCAGTACGCGGAGTAGACCGCGAGATTCTCGTCCAGCGGCTGCCGCAGCAGCGCCTGGTAGCGCAGGTCCATGGCCTTGCGCTTGGCCTGCCTGACCCGCTTGCCGGCGTGCTTGCGCACCGTGCGCTGCACCTTGCCGGCGACCTTCAGACCGGCCAGCGCCGGGTAGGCGTCCCTGGCGAGCAGTGCGTACTTGCCGCCGGCCACACCGGAGGGGCGGACGAAGCCGGCCGGCAGCCGTAGGCGGTAGTCGCGGGCGGCGCGGTGGAAGAACTCGGCCTGGGCGTGCCGCGGCAGCCGGCCGGGCTTGTCCAGGACGGTCAGATAGTGGTCGACCATCTTGCGGAACATGTGCGGGCGCCAGTGCGACAGTTCGGGGTGCGCGTCGAGGTGCGCGAAGACCCGGGCGTACTGGTCGAAGACGTCGAAGTGCTTGCGGCTGGTGGTGCGCAGGATGTTGCCGCCCTGCCGGCGCTGGCGGTAGTGCAGGCAGACCCGGTCGAGGACCGCGATCCGCTGCGCGGTGATCAGCGTGCAGAACGTCCAGGGGGCGTCCTCGTAGTAGCCCTCGGGGAAGGCGAAACCGTGCTCTTCGACGAAGTCGCGGCGGTAGGCCTTGTTCCAGACGATCTGCAGCAGATCGAGGAGCCGGGGCCGCTCGGCGAGCGGGAAGGAGGGCGCGCCGGACTCGTCGAGCAGCGCGGAGAGGGCATTGCGCCGGGTGGACCCGTCCCAGTACGTCCGCGCGTAATCGAAGATCAGGATCTCGGGGGTCCCGGTGGCGGCCAGCCGTTCGGCGAGGGCACCGAGCGCGCCGGGCACGAGGGTGTCGTCGCTGTCGAGGAAGAGGAGGTAGTCGCCGCGGGCCTGTGCCAGGCCGGCGTTGCGGGCGGGGCCCAGACCGGCGTTCTCCGGGAGGTGCAGGACCTGGACCCGGTCGTCGTGCGCGGCGTACTCGTCGAGGATGGCGCCGCTGCGGTCGGGCGAGCAGTCGTCGATGGCGATGAGCTCGAAGTCGGTGAACTCCTGCGTCAGCACCGAGTCCATGCACTCGCGCAGGAAGCCCTGCACTCTGAACACGGGCACGATGATGCTGAAGCGGGGTCCGGCGTCGAGGCCTATCTCGGACATGCGGTGCTACTCCTCGTGGCGAGCTGAGTACAGAACACAAAAAAGGCCCAAAGGGATCTCTTGCGGTGTCAGTCTTCTGACTGCTGTTCACCCGAAAAGGTTGTTGTCCTTAACCTGAAAGTTCTGTGCTGCTCATCACGAATCTCGCTAAATGGGGACATCTTGGGCGGCGGGGCGGTCCGGGCCCCCGTCGATGCTGAGGGTATGTCAGCTCGGTGCCCGCCTGGTGCCTCCCGCCGGCGGCTGCTTCAGGCCACCGGCGGCGCCATGTTCGCCGCGACGGCGGGCGTGGGGGGCCGGTCCCGGGAAGGGGGTGGGCAACCTTCAGGGGCCGGACCGCCTCTTGTGGGGTGGCGGGCGCCGGGGTCACCGGCGGTCCTCCACGATCGGCGAACGTTCACCCCGCGTTATATGTCTTGATGGTCCCCTTTGCCCTGCTGGGATGCCGGGCATTCCGGGGGACTGCCGAAAGAACGGAGGGCACGGTGTCCGTCCCTGACGACCTCGCGGCCGCGGCTCCCACCGGACCGGATGCCCCGGCGCCGACCGTCTCCGTGATCGTGCCGGTGCACAACACCCGGCGCTACCTCGACCGCAGCCTCGGCTCCGTCTTCGCCCAGACGCTGGACCGCCGCCGCATCGAGGTGATCGCGGTCGACGACGGCTCGACCGACGGCAGCGCCGAGTGGCTGGCCGGACAGGCCCGCCGCCACCCCCAGCTGACGGTGCTGCGCCAGGAGGCCTCCGGCGGGCCGGGCAAGCCGCGCAACGCCGGGCTCGCCCACGCCACCGGCGACTACGTCTTCTTCCTCGACTCCGACGACCGCCTCGACCCCGAGGCGCTGTTCTGGCTCACCCGGACGGCCCAGCGGTACGGCTCGGACATCGTCTACGGCCGGATCGCCGGCGCCGACGGCCGCGCGGCCCCCGTCGACCTGCGCACCACCAGCGCACACGTCTCGGTCTTCGACTCCCCGGTCTACTGGTCCCTGGCCGCCTACAAGCTCTTCCGCCGCTCCTTCCTCGCACGCCACCAACTGCGCTTCGTCGAGGGCCGACTGCTGGGCGAGGACCTGCCGTTCGGCAGCACCGCCCTGCTGCGCGCCGAGGTCGTCTCCGTCTTCGCCGAACGCACCTGCTACTACCTGCACGGACGCGACGACAACAGCAACGCCAGCCGCCAGGACACCGACTGGTGCGAGTACCTCGGCTACATCGGCACCGTCCTCGACCCGGTCGCGGCCGCCGTCCCGCCCGGCGGGAACCGCGACAAACTGATGGTCCGGCACTTCCACGGCGAGATACTCATGCCCTTCGGGGCCCCCTACCTCGCCCGCGACCCGGCCGGCCGCAAAGCCATGGCGGCCGCCGCCCGCCCCCTCGTGGAGCGCTACCTCACCGACCGGGTGCTGGCCGCCCTGCCGCCCCGGCTCCGGCTGCGCGCCCACTGCATACGCGCCGGGCTCGACGACGAGCTGACCGCCGTCGTCCGCGCCGACACCGAGACCCTCCCGGACCCGCCGCACCTCGACGACGACGGCCGGGTCTACGCCGGCTACCCGTACTTCCGCGACCCGCGGCGCGCCCTCCCCGACACCTGCTACGACCTCACCGACCGCGTGGTGCTGCGCCAGCGGCTGATCCGGCAGCGCTGGGCGGGCGGCGTACTGCACCTGCGGGGCACCGCCGCCCTCCCCTGGCTCGGCGGCGACACCGTCGAGATCCTGCTGCGCCGCGGCGGCACCACCCACCGGATCCCGGCCCGCACCGCGGACGGCGCCTGGCGGGCCGCCGTCGACCCCGCGACCGCGGCGGACGGCGCACCGCTGGCCGACGGCGTCTGGGGCTTCAAGATCGCGGTCACCGCGCACGGCACGGGCGGCGCCGAGGGGCCCGCCGTCCGCCGCGAGGCCTGGCTGGTCCCCGAGGACGACATGGACGACGAGGACGACACCGGCTTCGCGCCCCGGATCGTCGGCCGCGGCCCGGCCGGCCCGGCCGTCGCCGCGCTCTTCCGCTCCCGCCCGCACGGCCACCTCCACCTCGACCTGGACCGGGACGGACTGCGCCGCCCGCTCGGCGGCGATCTGCGCGGCACGGCGCACCGCACCCGCTCCGGGCGGGCCACCCTCACCGCGCGGCTCACCCTGCCCGGCTGCCCCGTGGACGCCGAACTGCGGCTGATCCTCTACGACGCGACCCGCACGGTGGCGCTGCGCACCACCGTCGAGCGGGCCGCCGGCGACCGCTACACCGTGCGCTCCCTGCTGCGCGGCGGCCCCCCGGGCACCTGGCGGGTGGCCCTGCGGGTGACCGCGGGCCCGCTCCGCCGCGAGCTGCCGGTCCGGCCGGCCGGCCGCGGCGCCGACGGGCGGACACCGCTGACCCTCACCGTGCCGGGCGGCTCCCCGGCGGCGGGCCTGCTGCGCCGGGCGCGCCGCTGACCCCGTCCGTACGCCCCCGGGCCCCGGCCCGCCCGGGGCCCGCGGCGCCCGGCCCGGCGAGCCCCTTTCGGCAATAGCCGAATGCCGTTGCCCGGCCCGCCCCCGCTGAATCAGGCTGACCCACAGTCAGGCACCGGCAGCGGTGCACCCGCGGGAGAGGACCCCGCGGGGCCGTATGACAGGGGGAACACAGATGTCCGTACTGAAGCGAGTCGGCATGACGGCCATGGCCGTCGCGGCGCTGGTCGTCCCGGCCGGCGTGGTCGTCGGAACCGCCGGACCCGCCGCGGCGAAGGCCGCCACCACCCAGGGATGCCCTTACGGCGCGGTCTGCATCTACCCGCAGAACGCCGGCTGGAACGGCGGCCACCCTTCGCACTTCTACTACAGCTACGGGGCCCACAACCTCAGCAACATGGTCGGGGTGCACCGCATCTACAACAACCAGTCCGGGGGCGCGACCATGCGGACCTGCACCGGTTACAACGGCACGGGCTGCCAGGGCTACCTGCCGGCCAACAACTACATCGACAAGGACATGACGCCGATCAACTCGATCACCCTCCAGCGGTAGGCGCGCGGCACCGCCGACAGCGCCGGGGCCGGGCCTCCTGCCGGGAGGCCCGGCCCCCGCACATCGTGCGGCGGACGGCAAGCGGGCGCACCCTGGTAGCAGCGGCTCCGGAGGTGATCGTCATGTTGCAGACCGCTGTCGGATGGCATGTCGAGCTGGAATTCGAGGAGGACAACCACCGCACTCGCGCCGCCGCCCTGGTACGGCTCGCCGACGGGACCGAGGTCCGGTCCCACGGATACGCCAGCCGTCACCCCGTCGACTCCAACCAGCCGAGGGTCGGCGAAGAAGTGGCGGGAGCCAGAGCGCTCAACGAACTGGCGATGAAGTTGCTGACCAAGGCACACGACGAGATCGACGAGGCGTCCGGCCGGACCTCGCATCCGCTGACCTGACCGGCGCCCCCGCACCCCACAACCGGCCCCGGCGCCCGCGGAGTAGGGTCGGCGCCCATGACCGAACCGGACTTCCTGCGGACCACCCGGACGTTCTACGACGCCGTGGCCGACGACTACGCCGAGCACTTCCGCGACGCCCTCGCCGCGAGGCCGATGGACCGGGCGGTACTCGCCGGGTTCGCCGAACTCGTACGGGCCGCGGACGCCGGACCGGTGGCCGACCTCGGATGCGGGCCCGGTCAAGTGACGGCCCACCTGGCCGGCTTGGGGCTGCCCGTCTTCGGCGTCGATCTGTCCCCGCAGATGGTGGCGCTGGCCCGGCGGACGCACCCGGACGTCCGGTACGAGGTGGGGGCGATGACGGACCTGGACCTGCCGGACGGGGCCCTCGGCGGCATCGTGGCCTATTACTCGATCATCCACACCCCGCAGGAGCGGCTGCCGGAGCTGTTCGCCGAGTTCCACCGGCTGCTGGCCACGGGCGGCCACCTGCTGGTCGCCTTCCAGGTCGGGGACGAGCCCCTGCACGTGGCGGAGCCGTTCGGCCACCCCGTGTCGCTCGACTTCCGGCGGCGCCGGCCGGACCGGATCGCCGGTCTGCTGGCCGGGGCCGGCCTGGAGGTGCGCACCCGGCTGCTGCACGAGCCGGACGAGGGGCTGGGGGAGTCGACCCGGCAGGCCTGCCTCATCGCCCGCAAACCCGCCGGGCCCGCTGACCGTCACGCCTGACGGCCCCCGTACCACGTACGGCCGCCGGGCACCGCTGAAACACGGTGCCCGGCGGCCGTATGCGCGATACGCGGCCCGCGGTCAGCCCTGCGGGTGGTGGTGCTGCCAGCCCGCCCAAGCCGAGGTGATCATGTCGCGGACGTCGCGGCGGGCCTTCCAGCCCAGCTCGTCGGTGATCCGGTCGGCGGCCGCGACCACCCGGGCCGGGTCGCCCGCCCGGCGCGGGGTGACCTCGGCGGTGACGCCCTGATGCCCGGTGACCCCGGCGATCAGATCGATCATCTCGCGCACCGACACCCCCTCACCGCGCCCGATGTTCAGCGTCACATCGCGCACCGGACCCGGCCCGGCGAGCTTGCGGGCGGCCGCCACATGCGCCTCGGCGAGGTCGGCGACATGAATGTAGTCGCGGATGCAGGTGCCGTCCGGGGTGTCGTAGTCATCACCGAAGATGCGCGGCGCGGCGCCCGCCGTGAGCCGCTCGAAGACCATCGGGACGATGTTGAAGACACCGGTGTCGGCCAGCTCGGGGGTGGCCGTCCCGGCGACGTTGAAGTAGCGCAGGCAGGCGGTGCTGATGCCGTGCGCCCGGCCGGCCGCACGGACCATCCACTCGCCGACGAGCTTGGTCTCGCCGTACGGGTTGATCGGGCTGCACGGGGTGTCCTCGGTGACCAGCTCCACGTCCGGCATGCCGTAGACCGCGGCCGACGAGGAGAAGACCAGCCGGCCGACCCCGCCCGCGGCCATCGCCTCCAGCAGCGTCTGGAGACCGTGCACATTCTCCCGGTAGTACAGCAGCGGCATCTCGACGGACTCGCCGACCTGCTTCTTCGCCGCCAGGTGGATGACATCGGTGATGCCGTGCTCGGTGAAGGTGGCATCGAGCAGCGCGCGGTTCAGCGTGGAGCCGACCACCAGCGGGACGTCCTCGGGGACCCGGGCGGCCACGCCCGTCGTCAGATCGTCGAGCACGACGACCGTCTCGCCCGCCTGGCGCAGCGCCCGTACGACATGGGAGCCGATGTAGCCGGCACCACCCGTGATCAAGTAAGACATGGCGTCAATCCTAGGCTCGGGGACGAAGAGTGCGGGGAAGTGGTCCGTGGGGATCAGCGGCGCAGCCGCCGGGCGCCGATCCGCCATACGCTGCGCAGCCCCGAGGCGACCCGGAGTGACAGGGCCCCACCGGTCGTCGCATACGGCTGCACCAGCAGCAGGAGATGGCGGCGGCTGGGCAGCACCCGGCGGCGCAGCCCCGGCCCGATGGCCCGCAGCGCGGCCCGGAAACCGGCCCCGTCCGCGCAGCTGACCTGCGCCATCAGATCCCAAGGCTCGGGGTCGGCACGGTGCTGGCCGCCCCGTTCGACCAGCGCGCCGAGATCCAGCACGACCTCGGCGGTCCAGCAGGCCTCCGAACCGCCGGCGGCCGGGGCCGGGGTCAGGGCGGCGGTGTGCACCGGGCCGCGCCGGTCGTCCCGGCGCCGCCGCAGCTCGATGTCGATGCTCTCCGGCCCGGCCGCGGCCAGCCGCCCGTACAGATCGTGCACCCGCAGCCGCAGCACACCGGGGCTGCTGAGGGCCGGTTCCGCGTCTATGGTCACCGGCAGCCGGTGCATCGGCTTGGTGCCGATCGCGTCCAGCTCCACCTCGGGCAGGTCCTGGGACCACACCGCGCGGCCCCCGGCCTCCGCGTACGGCGGCAGCAGCCGGCCGGGCCGGGCCGCCAGCTGGGTCAGCCGCCCCAGGTCCCGCGGCGCCGGCGACGCCAGCACCACCCGGGCCAGCCAGCGGGCCGGGGCCCGGGCCGCCCGCAGATCGGCCTCGTCGAAACCGGCCAGATAGTCACGGGTCAGCCGCCACCACTCGCCGCGGTAGTCGGCGCCCCGGGTGTGCAGCTCACGGACGTACATCCGCAGATCGTGGTCCAGGAACTTGGTGCTCGCGGCATGCGCCAGCGCCTTGTGCCCGGCCTCCTGGAAGATCTGCACGCTGGCCCGGTGCGCCGCGATCCGCGCCTGCCAGTTGGCGACGTCCTTGCGGTCCAGCGAGATCGACTGCCGGGCGGCCGAGCGCCGCACATGCCAGATGTAGACGTGGTCGGGGATCGTGGCGATCCGCGGGGCGGCGGCCAGCACCCGCGCGGTGAAGACGAAGTCCTCATAGGTGAAGCGGCCCTCGGGGAAGGTGATGGCGTGCTTGTCGAGGAACGCCCGCTCGTAGAGCTTGTTGACGCACAGGGTGTCCCGGACCAGCTGGGGGCCGGCCTCGGGGGAGCTGTACAGCGCCGGCTCGCGGTAGAGGCCGGGCTGCCAGGGGACGTCGCGGTGCGCGGGCAGCTCGCGGCGGACACAGGAGCCGGCCACGACCGGGGCGTCATGCTCCAGAGCGGCGGCCAGCAGCGCCCGGGCCGCACCCGGGGGCAGCACATCGTCGCTGTCGAGGAACATCACGAACCGCCCGGTGGCGGCGCGCAGCCCGTCATTGCGCGGGGTGCCGCAGCCGCCGCTGTTCGTGTCGCGGTGGATGACCCGCAGCCGCGGTTCGTTGTGGGCGAGGGCGTCCAGGGCGGCGCCGGTGCCGTCGGTGGAGGCGTCGTTCACCGCGATCACTTCGGTGACCGTTTCGCCGGGAGCCCCCTGCGCGAGTGCGGAGCGCACCGCGTCGCCGACGTGGCCGGCATCGTTGAAGGCGATCACGACGATGCTGACCTGCGCGGATGGCGTGATGGTGGGCCCCGGCAGTGGCTCAAGGGCTTCTTTCACAGTCACTGAAATCTACATTTCGTGTCGACAGCATCTCTTGGCGCGAGCGGGAATTCCGAACCCATTTCCGATGATTCAGAGGGTGAAATCCGTCGCGCGGTTGCACCCGCCGCTCCGCTTTTCCGCCCTCTTGCCGTCTTCGTGCCGGGCGGGAGCCGGGCTTGGGGTGTGCCGGGCCCGTAAGGACGCCTGCACATGCTGTAACGACGCGAGCGCCGCAGGATGCCGATCCGCACACCATCATCTTGCGGCGGACCGGCTCCGGTCACCGCTCCATCAGATCCGCGACCCGGCCCGCCGCACCGCCGTCGTCCCGGTGGCAGAACGTCTCCCGGAAATCCGCGTACGCCTCCGCCCCCGCCGCGGCGATCGCCGTCAAGTCCCCCAGCGCGTCGACCAGTTCACCGGTCGAGCTGAGCAGGGGTCCCGGCACCCGGGCCTCGAAGTCGAGGGTGAAGCCCCGCAGGGTGTCACGGTAGTGCGGCAGATCGGGGGTCAGAAAGAGCATCGGGCGGCCCGTGTTGGCGAAGTCGGCGGCCAGCGACGAGTAGTCGGTGACCAGCACATCCGCCGCCAGCAGCAGCTCGGTCGCGTCCGGGTGGGCGGACACATCGACCGCGAACGGCGCATGGTGGGCCGGCAGCCGGTCGGCCACCAGCGGATGGCTGCGGACCAGCAGCACATGGTCCTCGGCCAGCTCCCGCCGCGCCAGCTCCAAATCGAGCGGCAGATGCAGCCGGTGGTGGCCCGCGTCGTAGGCCAGATCATCGCGCGGTGTCGGCGCGTACAGCACGACCTTCCTGCCCGGCTCGATCCCCAGGCGCTCCCGTACCGCCGCCGCGGTCAGCTCGCGGTCGGGGGCGAACAGGGCGTCGGTACGCGGCAGTCCCGTCTCCAGCAGCCGCCCCGAGTAGCCCAGCGCGGAGCGCAGCACCGGTGTGCTGTGCGCATTGGGCGACAGCAGCACGCTCCACTGCCGGCTGACCCGCGGCCGCGGCGCCAGATGCGCCAGGCCGGCACACAGCGTGCCGGCCAGGTCGGCGCCGATCCGCTTGAGCGGGGTGCCGTGCCAGGTCTGGATGATCCGCTGGCCGCCGCGGCGGGTGAACCACCGGGGCAGATGCGTGTTGGTGACCACCCAGCGGCTGTGCGCCAGCGCGCCGTGCCACTCGGCGCTGCCCACCAGCACCGCCCGGGCCGTCTCCGGGACCGCGGTCTGCGCATCGCGCACCGCCCACAGATGCTCCACCTCCATGCCCCGGCGGACCAGCTCCTCGTGCACCGCGCGCGGTGAATCCCCGTACGCGCGGCCGCCGAAGCTGCTGTAGAGCACGGTGTCGCGCAGCGGGCGGGAACGGTGCAGCGAGTAGTGCTGTTCGCGCAGCATCCGGCGGCGGTACGGGCCCCGGTCGGTGGCGGGCAGCGCGGGCCCCGCCACCACCAGCGCCTCGTCCTGCCGGTGCCGGTCGAGGGCGAGCGGCTTGCCGCGGACCGTACGGGAGGCCGGCAGCCCGTCGAGCACGGACGGCGCACAGCGGACCGGGGCGTCCAACGGGGAGCCCACCGCGCCCCGTTCCCGCAGATGCAGCGTCCAGCGGCCCTCGCGCAGCGGCAGCGTCCCCGCCAGCGACGGCAGCGCGCCCAGCGGCAGCGTGCCGTGGAACCGGCCCTCGTCGTGCGTGGTGGGAAAGGCCAGCTCGGCGGCGTGCGCCCCGTGCTTGAGGACCAGTTCGGTGGCGTGCGGCGCGGCGGCCGGCAGCCCGCCCGACAGGAGCAGCGTGCCGTCCGTGCGCCACAACAGCCGGTCCAGATACGGCTGCGGGATGCGGTCGTGCAGCACGAGGTGCCCCGCCGGAGTGGCGGCCACGACCAGCTCACGGCCGTGCGGCAGCGGATACGGGACCGGCGTCAGCCCGGGGGCGCAGGCGACCGGATCGGTGCCGCCGCCGGGCAGTACCAGTTCCGCCGCCCAGCTCACGGTGTGCGCGGGCGGGATGGCCCGCGGCGCGCCGTCCCGGGTGGGGCGCGCCGCGTCGAGCGCGTCGAGCCGGATGCGGAAGGTGTGCGTCGACGACGGGGCGCCGTACGCACCCTCGGACACCTCGCCCGCCTCCCCGGAGACCGCCTCCCCGGGGCCCGCCTCCCCGGCCGGCGCCGTCTCCACCGGGAACGACACCACCGTGCCGGTCCCCTGGTGGGTCAGCCGCAGCGCGGCCGGCGGCGGACCGGGCACGGTGACGGTCAGATCCAGGTCGCCGGCGGGCGCGGCACCATGGCCGGCCAGCCGCCGGGTGCGGCGGTGCACCGACAGCCGCAGCCGCCCGCCCGCGTACCAGGGCGTGATCCGCACCCCGTCGTCCGCGCCGCCACCGGCCACGTCATGAGCGCGCGGCGCGGCCCCCGAGCCGGTGTCCGGTGCCTCCAGCGCCCCGGCCCGCACCACGCCCGCCGACGCCAGCAGCACCCCGACGGTCCAGTCGCCCTCCTCCCAGCGCCCGCCCCTGCGCAGCCGGGCCGGATCGAGCCGCAGCTCGAAGCCCGACCAGTCGTAACAGTGCAGCTCCTGACCGGACTCGGCGGTCGCCTCCGGCATCGCCACCGAGCGCAGCGGCAGCAGGATGCGCCGCCGCCCGCACGACAGCACCGCCGTCCTGAGGTAGCGGTGCCGGGCCGCGGCGTCCAGGTTGCGGAGATAGGCGTAACCGCGCAGCACCAGCACCCCGTCCCGCCACACCGCTTCCCTGACCCGGGCCACGACGGGGAAGTCCGCACGGTCCAGCCGGGTCACGCCCGGCGGCAGCTCCAGCGGCGGCGTCAGCGGCAGCACCGCCCGCTTGCGCAGCGGCGGCCCGGCAACGGTGAACCCGGCCGGATTGCGGGCCTCGTGGGTCAGCAGGGCCAGCAGATCCGCCAGCCGCCCGGCGCGGATCAGATACCAGCGCATCCGCAGCTCCACGGGGAGCGTGGGGAACAGCCGCGGATCCACCCCGGACAGGAAGTCGCGGGCACAGTCCAGGAACGCGGTCCGGCACTCCGGCGCCGCCCCCGGCAGCGACTCGACCAGGTCGAGCAGCCCCTCGGTGAGCTGCGCGTGGTCGTAGTCGCGCCGGTGGCCGCTCAGGCCGTCGCGGGCCGGGTCGGCGAGGAAGCGCCGGATACCGGCCACCGCCGCGAACCGGTCCCGTACGCCCCGGGCATCCAGCCGCCGGTGCCGGTCGGGCCCCTCCGGCAGCCGCCGGTAACAGACGTGCTCGTGCAGCACATCGACCGCCTCGGCGAGGAAGAACGCGGGCAGCGTCACCGCCGCGTCATGGCACCACTCGCCCTCGGGGAAGGCGAAGCCGTGCCGGTCCCAGAAGGTCCGGCGGAACACCTTGTTGCGGGCCACATGGTCGGACAGCAGCGTGAGGTCGTCGCCGACGCGGGTGCGCAGCACGGTCTCGCGGCCAGCCGGATGGTGGGCGGACTGGCTGCGGCCGGCCGCGCCGAGCCGGTAGACGTTGCCGGTCGCGAGGTCCGACCCGGACCGGTCCAGCAGACCGACGAGATCCTCGTACGCGCGCGGCAGCAGCACATCCTCGCCCGCGTCGAGGAACGCGAGGTAGTCGGTGTGCGGATAGGCGTGCCGGGCCCCGGTGTTGCGGACCGCGCCACAGCCGGGGGCCGGACCGTCCCCCGAGTGGTGGACGATCCGGAACCGCGGGTCGCGGGCGGCGAAACGCCGGGCGAGGGCGGCGGGGGCGGACTCCGCGGCGCCGGCGTCGTCGCGCCCCGCCGCGGGTGGACGGTCCACCAGCACCACATCCAGCGCGGTCAGCGTCTGGGCCGCGACCGACTCCAGGCACTCCTCCACATTCCGCTCGGACCCCTCGATGCGATGGACCGGGACGACGACGGTGAGCCGTGGCTTCATACGCGGACCAAGCCTTTCCGGACTGGCGATGCACAAGACCGGTCCGTTCAACTCGCCCACGGCGGCACGGTCACCGGATCTGCGCTGAAAGGGTGAGACGCCTCATCGACACTGCGTGGTCACCTGATTACGCTCAGTGTGCGAAATCGGCGCGCCGTAGCGCCGGGCCGCGTCCGATGCCGTAGACCCGTTGCACAGCTTTACGGCGCCCCGCGCGCCGTGTTCCCCCAGGGAAGGTGACCGCGTCCCGATGCCCGGCCGAACCGACAGCTCCGCCGCCACCGACAGCCCCGACGCCGGACCGCCCGGCGGCGACATCCGGACCGCCCGGCCCGCGCCCGCCGCGGGCACCGCCCCGTCCGCCTCCACCGCGCGGCTGCCGGCCGAGCGGCGGCGCGGCGGACCGGCGCGGCTGCTGCCCGCCCGGTCCCCGTTCCGCAGCCAGCTGCGGCGGATCGGCACCGGGCGGGTGCTGGAGATCGGCTGCGGGACCGGCGACACCCTCGCCGACTGCGCGCCCGGCAGCGTCGGGGTCGACCACGACCCGCAGTCCGTGGCGCACTGCCGGCAGCGCGGACTGACCGCCTACACGGCCGACACCTTCCTCGCGAGCCCGCACTCCCGTCCCGGCGCCTTCGACGCACTGCTGACCGCGCACGTCCTGGAACACCTGGACGACGAGCAGGTCGAAGACCTGCTGCGGGCGTATGTGCCGTACGTCCGGCCCGGCGGCGGAGTCCTGCTGATCACCGCGCAGGAGGCCGCGCACCGGGCCGGCCCCGCCCCGGTGCGCTTCACCGACTTCCCGCTGCTGCGCGCCTTCGCCGAATCCGCCGGGCTGACGGTACGGCGGACGTACTCCCATCCGCTGCCGCGCCCGGCCGGGATGCTGCTGCGCTCCAATGTGTTCGTCCTGGTGGGGCAGGTGCCGCGGTAGACCTGCGGGTGCCCGGTACCTGTGACCGGCCTCTGTGCCCGGAGCCGGTGCCCGGACCCTGTGCCCGGGACGGGGCGGATCCGGGTCGCCCGGCCCCGCCCCGCCCCGCCCGGTGCCGTCAGTGGGTGCGGGCGCGCCGACGGGCGTTCACGACCGCCCGGGTGACGACCGGCGGCAGCACGTCCAGGGCGATCCGGCGCAGGGCGCTGCGGGCCGGGAGCGGCGCGCGCGGGCCCGGACGGGCCGCGGAGGCCTTCGGCGCCCGGGCCGAAGGCCGCGGCAGGGTACGGGCGCCCGCAGACGTGTACCGGGACACCGGATGGGCGGGCTCCTCGGCGCCCTTGGCGCTCAGCCGGACCAGCGGGGCATCGTTGATGTACTGCACCTCGTGCCAGATGTCGCCGCGGGCCTTGATCCAGTCCACCAGCGCCTGCTGGAACGGCTCCGGATCGCCCCAGGTCCCGTAGAACTTGGTGCCGGTGATGCAGATGGGGCGCAGCCCCTCGTTCGCGACGGCCTGCCAGGTCGCGGCGGCCACCCCCGGGCAGTGCTCGGCACGGTAGTCGTCCATCACCACGACACCGTTGCCGGTGAGCAGCTCGCGCACCGCGAGGATGTCGCCGTGCACATGCTCGTACAGATGCGAGGCGTCGATATGGGCGAAGCGCACCGAGCCCTCCTCGACATGGTCGCCCACGATCGAGCTGAGACCCTGCACGATGGTCGGCAACTCCTCATGGAAGGCAAGGTAGTTCGCCTCGAACGCGCGGCGCGTCAGGGTCGCATAGGACTTCTTCATCTCCTGGGAGTTGGAGGTGTCCTCGGCGGGGGAGTCGAAGAGATCGCAGACCGTGAAGCGCTCGCCGGCCCGCCGCCGCGCACCGAGGAAGATGGCGCTCTTGCCCATGTACGCGCCCAGTTCGAGCAGATCACCCGGCTCCGAACGCTCCTGCTGGCGCTTCAGGAACCAGTCGAAGAGCAGCTGGTCCGCGGTGAAGAACCAGCCCTTGACCTCGGACAGCCGGGTGGGGCGCGGGAGTTGTTCGGCACTCTGGTCTGCGATGGGGGCAGTCATGTGCGGTCCGTCTCCAGACGGTCGGGAACGTTAGGGCGTAAGACGACACGTGCGTGGGGGGAGGAAGGTGCGGTATGTGCCGGCGCTGTCTGCCGTGGATATACGGGGAGCGGGGAATGCGGGGCGTCCATGAACTCCATGGACACCGCGGACTCCATGGACTCCGTGGAGATTGCTGCTGTCTGCTGTCTGCTGTTGTGCATCTCTGCAGTTATGGGCGTGCCCGGTGCCACGACCGCCGCGCAGGGGCGGCCCGGCAGGGCCAGGGCGCCACGCCTCGTTCCACGAGACATGCGGGCGCCGCTCAGGCGGTCTCCATGGCGGAGCCCTGTCGCACCCTGCGCGGCACGGCACCGACGGCATCGTAGGCGGAGGAAAGTGAACGGGAGATGGCGCGCAGCCCGGCGGCACCGGACCCCCGCGGGGAGATCACTTCACCGCACCGGCCATCACACCGGAGACGAACTGCCGCTGGAAGGCGAAGAAGACGATCAACGGCACCACCATCGACAGAAAGGCGCCGGGCGCCAGCACATCGATGTTGTTGCCGAACTGCCGCACCTCCTGCTGCAGGGCGACCGTGACCGGCGGATTGCCGCTGTCCGCGAAGATCAGCGCGATCAGCATGTCGTTCCACACCCACAGGAACTGGAAGATCCCCAGCGAGGCGATCGCCGGACCGCCCAGCGGCAGCACCACCCGGGTGAACAGCCGCAGCTCACCCGCCCCGTCCAGCCGGGCCGCCTCCAGCAGCTCGCGCGGGATCTCGGCGAAGAAGTTCCGCAGCAGGAACACCGCGAACGGCAGCCCGAAGGCCGTATGGAACAGGACCACCCCGGCCGTCGTCTCGAACAGCCCCACCGCCCCGAACAGCTTGGCCACCGGGATCAGCGCCACCTGCACGGGCACCACCAGCAGCCCGACCACGGCCAGGAACCACCCGTCCCGGCCGGGGAAGTCCATCCAGGCGAACGCATAGCCGGCCAGCGAGCCGATGACGACGACCAGCACTGTCGCCGGCACCGTGATCGCCGCCGTGGTCAGCAGCGACCCCATCACCTTGTCGTTGGACAGCAGCCCGCTGTAGTTGTCCCAGGTGATCTGGGCCGGCTCACTGAAGACCTGCCACCAGCCGGACTCGGCGATCTGCTGCGGACTGCGCAGCGAGGACAGCAGCAGCCCCACCGACGGCATCAGCCAGAACAGCGCGACGAGGACCAGGAAGACCCGCACCGCGCCGCCACCGGTCCGCGCCGCGATCCGCGCGGCCGGCGACCGCCGGGCCCGTACACCACCGGCGGCATCGGGGCGCCCGGCCGGTACGACACCCTCCACGGTCGTCATCGGCGACGCTCCTTCCGTAGGCGCCGGAGATTGACGTACATCACCGGCAGCACGAGCAGCAGCAGGAAGATGGCGATCGCGCTGCCCAGGCCCTCGTCGACATCCGTGCCGAACGACGACTGGAAGAGCTGGAGCGCCAGCACATTCGCGGACCGGACGCTGGAGCCCGGCGCGATGATGTAGACCAGATCGAAGATCTTCAGCACATTGATCATGAGGGTGACCAGCACGACCACCAGCACCGGCGCCAGCAGCGGCACCGTGATCCGGCGGAAGACCTGCCACTCGCCCGCACCGTCCACCCGCGCGGCCTCCAGCAGCTCCCGCGGCACGGCCGCCAGACCCGCCGCGATCAGCACCATCGCGAAACCCGCCCACATCCAGACGTACGAGCCGATGATGGCCGGGGTGACCAGCGCCGGGCCGAGCCAGTCGACACCGCGATAGGCCTCCGCAAAGTTCGCCGCGGGCAGCCGCAGCCGGGCACCCTCGGCCTTGCCGACGGGCAGCGCAAAGGTGCCGTCGGCCGCCGTCGTGGCCGAGGCGACCACCCTCCCGCCCCGGACCGCCTCGACGCGGAGACCGGCCAGCGCCTTCTCACCGCCGTCGACGGCATTGGGCCGGCCGCCACCGCCCCGGGTGAAGTCCAGCCAGGCAGTGCCGGTGATCCTGCCCGGCTGCGGCAGGGCGGCGGCCGCCCGCTGCGCCCCGCGCAGATCGCCCGGCCGGCCGGCGACCAGCGGCAGCAGCACGGGGGAGCCCGCCCGGACCGCCGACCCGGTGGTGAAGGCGCCGCCCCCGGACGGCTTCAGATCGGCACGCGGCCGCGGCTTGGCGCCGGGGAACGGCGCCGGATCGGCGAAGGTGTCATGGACGCCGACCCACACCGCGTTGGCGACCCCGCGCTCCGGCGCCTGGTCGTAGACCAGCCGGAAGACGATCCCGGCCGCCAGCATCGAGATCGCCATCGGCATGAACACGATCAGCTTGAAGGCGGTGCCCCAGCGGATCCGCTCGGTCAGCACCGCGAAGATCAGCCCCAGCGCGGTCGAAACCGTCGGCGCCACCACCACCCAGACGACGTTGTTCCGCAGCGCCGTGCGGATGCCCTCGTCCGAGAACATCGCGCCGTAGTTGTCCAGCCCCACGAAACCGTCACCGGACGCGTCGAACAGACTGCGCTGGACGGAGAACACGATCGGATAGACGACCAGCGCACCGAGCAGCAGCAGCGCCGGCAGCAGGAACACCGCGGCGAGCCACGGGCGGGCACCCAGAACACGCCCGCGGCCCGTCCCGCCACCTCCGGCCCTCCCGCGGCCCGCGCCTCCGCGCCTCCTGCGGCCCGCCCCGCCGCCTCCGCCCCTCCCGCGGCTCCGCTCGCCCGCCCTGCTGACCTCTGCGTCGCTCATGGTGACGGTCCCCCGGTCCCGGTCGAGTCGGTCGGCGTCAGCGCCCGAACGACGCGGCGGCGTCCTTCTCCAGCTGCGCCTGCGTACCCGCGATGTCCTTGGGGTTCTTCAGGAAGTCCTGCAGGTCCTTCCACTCGCCCTGGCCCGGCTTGCCGCCGAACGAGGCGGGCGCCTGGTCGGACATGTCGAAGCGGAAGCCGTCGCCCGCCGCGACCAGCGCCTTGGCGATCTCGCGCATCACCTCGTCGGCGTACGCCGCCCGGTCGAGCTCCTTGTTGGGCGAGATGAACCCGCCGGCCTGCGCCCAGATCTTGGCGGCGTCCGTCGACGCCAGGAACGTCAGCAGCGCCTGCGCGGCCCTGGTGTCCTTGAGGGCCACCGCCACATCGCCGCCGGTCACCACCGGGGACTTCGCGCCCACCGCCGGGAACGGGAAGACCTTGGCGTCCGTACCGACCTTGGCCTTGGTCTGGGCGATGTTGGCGGCGGCGAAGTCGGCCGAGGAGACCATCGCGGCCTTGGGGGTGTCACCGCCGCTGAAGGTCTGGGTCACCGACGTCGGGAAGTCCGTCTGCAGCGCACCGGAGTTGCCGCCCGCCAGCAGATCCTTACGGCCGAAGAGCTGCCCGAGCGTGGTCAGCGCCTGCTTGACCGTCGGATCGGTCCACTTGATCCGGTGCCGCGCCAGCTGGTCGTACTTCTCCGGGCCCGCCTGCGAGAGGTAGATGTTCTCGAACCAGTCCGTCAGCGTCCAGCCGTCCGAACCCCCCACCGAGACGGGCTCCACACCCGACTCGGCGATGACCTCCGCCGCCTTGACGAAGTCCGGCCAGGTCTTCGGTTCGTGGGCACCCGCGTTGTCGAACGCCTGGGCGTTGTACCAGACCAACGACTTGTTGCTGGCCTTGAAGTACACGCCGTACGGGGTGCCCTTGTGGGCGCCGAGATCCTGCCAGCCCTTCGCATAGTTCTTGGCGAGCTGCGCCTTGGCGCTCGCGCCCAGCGGCTTGAGCCAGCCCTTCTGCGCGAACTCATTGAGCACACCGACCTGTTGGAGCATCGCGATGTCCGGCGGACCGCCACCGGCGACCTTGGACCCGATGAAGCCCGCCATGTCGTCACCACTGGGCACGAAGTCGACCGTGGCGCCGGTGCGCTTCTCGAACTCGTCCAGCACCTTGCCGAAGTTCTCCCGCTCGGGCCCCGTCCACACCGCGGTGACCTGCAACTTCTGGCCCTTGAGCGAGGGGAGCTGCACCGTGGGGGCGGTGCTTCCGCCCTTACCGCCGCCGCTCCCCTCGTCCTTCGTGCCACCGCCGCTGCCGCCGCTGCCGCATGCGCCCAACGCCAGGGCGAGTACCGCGGTCGCCGCCACCACGGTCGTGGCGCGTCCAGCCATCCGGTCGAGTCGTCTGCGCATCCCCGTAGCCCCTTATCGCTGCGCCTGCCATGCCGGGTACAAAGAAACCCACCTCACGCCCTACCGCGGCGTCCCCCTGCCGTGCCGTTTGTGGGGTGCGGTGCGGTGGTGCCGAGCTGTGGTGCGTTGGTGCTGAGCCGCGCGGTCGCGCCGAGCGGCGGTGCGGTGCGGTGCGGTGGTGCCGAGCGGTCGTGTGGTGCGGTCGTGCCGATGCGGCGCTGCGGTGCGGCGCTGCGGTGGTGCCGAGCGGCGGTGCGGTGCGGTGGTGCCGAGCGGTCGTGTGGTGCGGTCGTGCCGATGCGGCGCTGCGGTGCACTGCGCCGCGCCCTGCTTCCGCGCCGAGCGGCGCCGCCCCGCGCGCTGCCGCAGCGTCGCGCAGCGCGGGCGTCGCGTGGTGCAGGTGCGTCGCGTGGTGCGCGTGCGTCGTTTGTGGTGCCGGTGTGTCGCGTGGTGCCGGTGTGTCACACGATGCGAGTGCTACGTCGCGCTGCAGCCGCGTCGCGCGCTGCGCTGCGTCGCACGGTGCGGAAGCGGTGCGGCTGTCGTATGCGGTATGCGGTATGCGGTGTCCGGTGCGCTGCGCTGCGCTGCGCCCTGCAGCGCCGTGTGCGACAGTCCTACGCCCTGGCCACGGGGTCCGCAATACCGCCTTCCGCGTCAACCGGCCTTTCGTGACAGGGCTGTTATGGGTGACGTGACGGGGCCGGCTATGGGTGGCGCGACGGAGCTGGTTACGGGTGGCGTGACGGTGCTGCCGGCGATGGGTGGGCGCCCGCGCTTCACAGCAGGGGCGGGGCGGCCGACGCCCCTGAGGACTGTGCGGCCCGCTGCAGCGCGCTGGCGAGCAGGGCCAGGTCCGTCGGGCCGTTGCCCAGCTCGCGCAGCGGGCGCCGGGCCGGCGGGTCGCCCATCCGCTGCCACTCCAGCGGGACGACCGTCGGCCGGAGGGTGGACGTCCGGGGTATCCGGCCCGTGACGCGGCCGGCCTGGAACGGTGTCGAGGAGCCGTCCGCCGCGCGGTGGAGCCGTCCACGGCCCGTGGGTACCGGCTCGGACGGATCGGTGGCGGCGCCCAACTGGACGCGCAGACCGGCCCGTTCGCTGGTCGCGGTCTCCGCCGTACGGTCCGGATGGCCGGTGGCGGCTATCAGATGCACCCCGAGCTCCGCCCCGTCCCGGGCCACCGCCTCCAGGGCGCGCACCACGGACCCGGCGGCCGGGCGGCCCGTGCTGCCCAGTGCCGGGGCCACCAGTGCGTCGAAGTCGTCGACCAGTACGAACAGTCGCGGCATCGGCACCGCGGGCTGCTGTGCGGTGTCCTCGGCGGGGGCTCCGCTGCGGGCGCGGAGGCGCAGGGTGCCGGTCGTTGACGGGTCTGCCGGTGTGGCGCCTCCTTCCTCCTTGTTCCGGCAACGATTACGGAGAGTGATTGGTTCCTGCTCTCCGTCACCACCCTCGGTCGAACGTCGCGGTGCGGCGATCCGCGGTGCCGGCAGATGCTTGCTGCGCCACTCGGCGAACGGGGTGCCGGCGAGTATCTCCGCCCGGCGCTTCAGCTCCGAGGACAGCGCCTGGGCGAACTCCCGCATCCGGACCGGGTCCGACGCGGCGAGATACGTCGTCACATGCGGCAGGTCCGTGCACACCCGCAGCCCCTCGCCGCGCTCGCTGCCCCCGCCGTCCACCAGCACCAGCGACAGCAGATCCGGGCGGTCGGCGGCGGCGAGCGAGGCGGCCAGTGAACGCAGCAGCTCGGTCTTGCCGGTGGCCGCGCCGCCCTCCAGGAGGAGATGCGAGCCGTCGGCGGCGAGATCGGCGCACAGCGGGCCGTGCGGTCCGGCACCGAGCACCGCGGCGGCGCCGGGCCTGTCGGTGTCCAGGGCGGCGGCCCAACGGGCCATCAGGGACGCCGGGGTGGCGCGGGCCAGCCCCAACTCGTCCAGCAGCCGCGCCGTATCGGGCAGCGGGACGGCCGTCCGCATCGCCGTGCCACCGCCGGCCGTGGCCGTCGGGTCGGTTTCGCGCAGCGGCGCCAGTGCCCGGGCGAACCGCTCGGCCCAGGCGCCGGAGACCGCGTCCACCGTGGCGACCGTGCCGTTGGGGCCCGAGCCCGGCTGGACGACGCGCAGCGCCGTGGCGACATCGCCGCTGAGCACCGCGACCGCTCCGCACTCCCCGAAAGCGGGCGAGGCCTTCCGGGCCGCCTCGTAGGTGGCGGCCAGTGGGAAGGCGGGGGAGGCGGCCGGGGTCTCGGCCAGGCACAGCAGATGGATACCGGCCGCCGGACCGGCCGCGGCCAGCCGGGCGGTGGTCTCGCGCAGCGCGGAGGTGCCGGGGTCGCCGTCCACGATCACGAGGGTGTACGGGCCCTGGTGGCGGGCCGCGGCGGCGGCGATCTCCGCGCGCTCGGCGTCGGCCCAGCCGGGGCCCAGCGGGCCGTCGTCGAGCCGGCGCACCAGCTCGGTGGTCCGCGCCTGGGCCTGATCCTTGTCGTACGCGAGCAGCAGCCGGCAGTCCTGGCCGCGGTCCGGACGGACCTGCGGCAGCCAGCCGAGCCAGGACCAGTCCGCCACCCGTTCCTCGGCCGGGCGTGCCCGGTCCGTGCTGATCAGCACGATGTCGAGGGTGGCGGGGGAGTGCAGGGCGGCGAGCTGGGCGAGGGCGCAGCGGGCCAGTCCGGTCAGTCGCGCCCGCGGCCCGGCGAGGCCGAGCGAGCCCGCCCTGCGCAGTTCGACGGTGACCGGCATCGCGGCTCGGCCGCCGCTGCGGGCGGCGGTCCCCAGCCGGACGGTCAGCGCGTCGGGGTGGTCCGGGCCGCGCTCCCAGAGCCGCGGCCCCGGGCCCAGCGCGGTGAGCAGGATCGCGGCGGCATCCGGCCATCGTTCCTCGGCGGCGGGCCCGGAGGGCCCTTCGGCGCTCCGGGCGCCGTCTGGGGCGTCCGCGAGGGCCGCCGCGGGGTCAGCGGCCGGTGCGTACTCCGTCGTGAAGGCCTCGTCCGGCCGCTCCACGGCGGGCCGCCCGCCGGCCAGCCGTCGCGCCCAGGCCCCGATGCCGCCCCGCCGCCCGCCCTTACGGGGCATCTCGTCGGCAGGGGCCAGCGCCTGCTGTCCGCCGTGTGTCCGCTGCTGTGCGGCGTCCGCGAAACCGTCGGCCGGCTCCCGGACGCCGGGCCCCCAACCGGCCGTCGGGGTGCCGTCGTCGGTGGTGCGGTCGTAGACATGGCCGGTGGAGGCGTCCGGGTAGGGCGTACCGGCGGCGCGCGGCGAGCCGGGGCCGGGGGCCGTTGCGCCGGGGGCCGTTGCTCCGTACCCGGTCGGGGTGCCGCGCAAGGGGGTGTCCCGTCGTCCCGGTGCGGCCGGTGCCTGCGCGGGCGGGGGAGCCGTCACGGGAGCGGATGCGCCGGTCTGGGCGTACGCACTGGCTCCGGCATAGGCACCGGCGGCGGCGACGGTGGCCCCGTGCGGACCCGCCGCCCCGTCTGCCCGGTACCCCTCGGCCCGTCCCGCCGCGACGCTGTCCGCGGTGCCCGGGGTGATCCGCAGATGGCCCTCGCCGTCCGGTGCGGTCGGCAGGGCGGGGTCCGGGGCGCCGGGCGCGGACTGCAGACGCAGGGCGGACTCGCCGATACGGAGAAGGGCGCCGGGCCGCAGGGGCGCGGGCCGTTCGTCGAGGTCGGTGCCGTCCACGGCGGTGCCGTTCGTGGAGTGCAGGTCGGCGACGGACACCGAGCCGTCCGGTTCGACCGTCACGGCGCAGTGCAGCCGCGAGACATCGGGGTCGTCGAGGGGGACGTCCGCGTCGGCGGAGCGGCCGATACGGATCTGGCCGCCGTGCAGCAGATGCACCCCGCCGGCATCGGGCCCGGAGATGATGCGGAGCCGCGCGGAGCCGTGCGGCAGGCCGTGGGCCGGAGCGGGTCCCGGGCTCTGCAGGGAGAGCACCGCGCCGTCGATCAGCGGGGGCTCGCCGATCGCCGCGCGCTGGGGATCGAGCCGCTCGGACCCGGCATACAGCACGACGGGGCCGCTGCCGCCGCCCGCACCGCCGACATCCGCACCCGAGCCCGCCACGGAGGCGGCGAGCGAGCCGGCCACCGCCGCCAGCGCGGTCCCGGCAGGGGCCGTCACCAGCACATCGCAGGCCCGTGTGGTGTGGCCGCTGCGCGGCCCGAGGACGGTCAGCCGGATCTGCATCGCCGTCAACGGTCCCTTCTGCCGGGATCCGGCAGGGGGCCCGCTCGCTCCCCCCACCACACCCGAGCACGTCGGCACGTACAAGTCCCAAGTGCACGTTGCGACAAGGACCGCGCGCCCCCACCGCATCGTGCTGGGTGCATCCTCGCACCTGCCACTGACAACGCGCCCGCCGACCGCCGTTCAGTGATCTTGATTGGTCTTCTAAGGGCGAAAAAGTGCCTGCTTGCGCGCCGTGCCCGGCCGGATTTCGACCGCCGTGGTCAGCTCGGAAGGTCTCCGGACCGGACCCCGCGGGCCCCGTCCGCACCGCCCGGACGCCGGCAGGCAACCATCCGCCCCGAACCCGCGTCTTTTCCACAAGCCCGCGCTGGGCCGCCGGACCGAAAAGATTGTGCGACGGCACTACAGTGGGTCGGACGGTCCGCGCGGAGTTGATCAGCTGACCCAGCGGGCCGGGCAAGAGATCCACCACGACCAGGGAGCGCATGACGTGCGGCCGGTAGGCAGCAAGTACCTGCTCGAGGAGCCGCTGGGACGCGGTGCCACGGGCACCGTCTGGCGTGCCCGCCAGCGGGAGACGGCGGGCGCCGAGGCCGCCGTGGCCGGAGAGCCCGGTGAGACGGTCGCGATCAAGGTCCTCAAGGAGGAGCTGGCGCACGACGCGGACGTGGTGATGCGCTTCCTGCGGGAGCGCTCCGTCCTGTTGCGGCTGACCCACCCGAACATCGTCCGTACCCGCGACCTCGTCGTCGAGGGCGATCTGCTCGCCCTGGTCATGGACCTGGTCGACGGCCCCGACCTGCACCGCTATCTGCGCGACAGCGGCCCCTTCAGCCCGGTGGCCGCCGCGCTGCTCACGGCCCAGATCGCCGACGCGCTGGCCGCCAGCCATGCCGACGGTGTGGTCCACCGCGACCTCAAGCCCGCCAACGTCCTGCTCGCCGGGTCGGACGGCAGCAGCGAGATGCACCCGATGCTGACCGACTTCGGCATCGCCCGGCTGGCCGACTCCCCGGGCCTGACCCGCACCCACGAGTTCGTCGGCACCCCCGCCTATGTGGCGCCGGAGTCCGCCGAGGGCCGCCCGCAGACCTCCGCCGTGGACATCTACGGCGCCGGCATCCTGCTGTACGAGCTGGTCACCGGCCGTCCGCCGTTCGCCGGGTCGACCGCCCTGGAGGTGCTGCACCGGCACCTCAGCGAGGAGCCGCAGCGCCCCAGCACGCTGCCCGAGCCGCTGTGGACGGTCATAGAGCGCTGTCTGCGCAAGCGGCCGGAGGAGCGGCCCAGCGCCGAGAGCCTCGCCCGTGCGCTGCGCACCGTCGCGGCCGGCATCGGGGTGCACGCCCGTCCCGCCGAGGCCGAGGCCGCGCTCGGTGTGGCCGCGCTGCTCGCCCCCGACCCCGCGCCCGCCACGGTCCCCGGTACGGGCGCCGACGGCGGCCAGGGCCCCGGAGGCGACGCCGATCCCACCCAGGTGCTTCCGTCGGGCGCCGGTTCGTACGACCCGGCCGCGGCGACCAGCGTGCTGCCGTCCACGGGCGGACCGGGCGGACCGAACGGCCCCGCCGGGCAGGGCGACCCGACGCGGGCCATGCCCCCGATGCCCATGGGCGCACCGGCCGGCGGCCCGCAGGGGCCCGACGGTCCCCACCCGTGGGAGTCCCAGATGAGGGCCGCCCGCGACCGCAACGAGCAGACCCAGGTGCAGTACCTGGACCCCAGCGAGGATCCGCTGCGCCGCCGTCCGCAGCGCCAGGCCCCCCAGCAGCAGCCGCCGCAGCGCCCGCAGCAGCAGTACCGCCAGCAGCCCGCTCCGGTGCCGTACGCCCAGCAGCAGCCGCCGCAACAGCAGCGGCAGCCGCAGGCGCCCCAGCGGCGCCAGGAGCCGCCGCCGCAGCGCTACGAGCCGCAGCGGCCGCCCGCCCCGGAGCCCCGGCCCCGGCGCGAGCCCCGTCAGCGCAGCGCCAACCCGATGAAGATCCCCGGACTGGGCTGCCTCAAGGGCTGTCTGTTCACGCTGATACTCCTGTTCGTGGCGGCCTGGCTGATCTGGGAGCTGACCCCGCTCCAGGAGTGGATCGGCACGACGAGGGGCTTCTTCGCACAGCTCGGGGAGATCTACCAGAGCGTGCAGAACTTCGTGCAGAAACTCGGCAGGTGACGCCGGCCGTCCGCGCGCTCCGTGCAGCCGCGGGCGGCCCCGGGCCTGTCCGGCCGTCATCCGCCGGACGGGCCCTAAGACCCACTCAGTGGATTTGTCGACTTCCGGCGGAGAATTTCGCTCACAGAAGTGAAGGTTGCCACCGTCCGGGGCATTGAACCCCCTGGCATCCGCGTAGCTTTGACGCCAACCTCAGCCCCCGCAGGACGCTCGGGGGCCCGACACGTCGGAGCAGTCTTGGCACGGAAGATCGGCAGCCGGTACACCGCCCACCAGATCCTGGGGCGCGGCAGTGCCGGCACGGTATGGCTGGGCGAGGGTCCCGAAGGGGCCGTGGCCATCAAGCTGTTGCGTGAGGAGCTCGCGGCCGACCAGGAGCTCGTCGGCCGCTTCGTACAGGAGCGGGCGGCCCTGCTGGGCCTGGACCATCCCCATGTCGTCGGCGTCCGCGATCTCGTCGTCGACGGCAATGACCTGGCGCTGGTCATGGAGCTCGTACGGGGCACCGACCTGCGCACCCGTCTGGAGCGCGAACGCCGGCTGGCCCCGGAGGCCGCCGTCGCGATCGCCGCCGATGTGGCCGACGGGCTCGCCGCCGCGCACGCCGCCCGGATCGTGCACCGCGACGTCAAGCCCGAGAACGTCCTGCTGGACATGCAGGGCCCGCTCGGCCCCGGTGGCGCGCACCCCGCGCTGCTCACCGACTTCGGCATCGCCCGGCTCGTCGACTCCCCGCGCCGGACCCTCCCCCAGACTCCGTCCGGGGGGACCCCCACCTCGCTTCGCTCGACCAAGGTCATCGGCACCCCCGACTACCTCGCCCCGGAGATCATCGAGGGGCTGCCGCCGCGCGCCTCCGTGGACGTCTATGCGCTGGCGACCGTCCTGTACGAGCTGCTCGCCGGATTCACGCCCTTCGGGGGCGGACACCCCGGGGCGGTGCTGCGCCGCCATGTGACCGAGAGCGTGGCGCCGCTGCCCGGTATCCCCGACGAGCTGTGGCAGCTGCTGCTGCAGTGCCTGGCCAAGGCGCCGGCCTCCCGGCTGCGCGCCCCGGAGCTCGCCGCCCGGCTGCGGGAGCTGCTGCCCGGTCTGGCGGGCATCCCGCCGCTGGACATCGACGAGCCGGACGACGAGGACCCGGAGGGCGAGCAGGAGGGCGCCGCCGGCTCCCGCGACGAGGCGTTCTACCCGTCGGCGGCACCGGCCGAGGCCACGCCGCCGCGCGGCGCGGTCCCGCTGGTCCAGGGCGCGGTCCCCGACTCCAACCGGGAGACGCACACCAGCATGCGCGTCCCGGGCCCGGACGAGCTGGCGGGCGGCGCCCACGGCACCGCTCGGGCCCCGCGCGCCGCCGGTGAGCGCCGGGCGGGCTCGGCCCGGCACCGTGCGTCCCCTGAGGCGGTGCGCCGCCGCCGGATCAAGCTGGGGGCGGCCGCCGCCGCGGCGCTCGTGGCGGCCGGCCTGGGCGGCTGGCTGGCCTCGGGTGACGACGAGCCGGGCGACGCCACACCGGGCGTCCATCAGTCGGAACCGGACACGCCGTGACGCTCCCCGGGCGCGCGGTGGCCGCGCGCCGGGCCCGGCGATGACCGGCGCGATGACCGGCGCGGTGACCGGTGTACGGGCCGCCGTGGACCGGGTGCGTACGGCTCCCGGCGGGTCCGGCCTGCCGGGGCCGGGTCACGCTGACGGTGGCAGCCGTTAGGCTGGGTGCGTGGCAGTCGTCGATGTATCCGAAGAGCTGAAGTCCCTCTCCTCGACCATGGGGTCGATCGAGGCCGTCCTGGACCTCGACAAGATGAGGGCCGATGTCGCCGTGCTCGAGGAGCAGGCCGCGGCGCCGTCCCTGTGGGACGACCCGGAGAACGCACAGAAGATCACCAGCCGGCTGTCCTACCTCCAGGGGCAGCTGCGCAAGGCCGAGGACCTGCGTGGCCGGGTCGACGACCTCGAGGTGCTCTTCGAGCTCGCCGAGGCCGAGGACGACGAGGACGCCAGGGCCGAGGCCGAGGACGAGCTGTCCGCCGTCCGCAAGGCGGTCGACGAGCTGGAGGTCCGCACCCTCCTGTCCGGCGAGTACGACTCCCGTGAGGCGGTCGTCAACATCCGCGCCGAGGCCGGTGGCGTCGACGCCGCCGACTTCGCCGAGAAGCTGCAGCGCATGTATCTGCGCTGGGCCGAGCGGCACGGCTACAAGACCGAGCTCTACGAGACCTCGTACGCGGAAGAGGCCGGCATCAAGTCGACCACCTTCGCCGTGCAGGTGCCGTACGCCTACGGCACCCTCTCCGTCGAGCAGGGCACGCACCGCCTGGTGCGCATCTCGCCGTTCGACAACCAGGGCCGCCGCCAGACCTCGTTCGCCGGTGTCGAGGTGCTGCCCGTCGTCGAGCAGACCGACCACATCGAGATCGACGAGTCCGAGCTGCGGGTGGACGTCTACCGTTCGTCCGGCCCCGGCGGCCAGGGCGTCAACACCACCGACTCCGCGGTCCGGCTGACGCACATCCCCACCGGCATCGTGGTCTCCTGCCAGAACGAGCGCTCGCAGATCCAGAACAAGGCGACCGCGATGAACGTCCTCCAGGCCAAGCTCCTTGAGCGCCGCCGCCAGGAGGAGCAGGCCAAGATGGACGCGCTCAAGGGCGACGGCGGCAATTCCTGGGGCAACCAGATGCGTTCGTACGTCCTGCACCCGTACCAGATGGTCAAGGACCTGCGGACCGAGTTCGAGGTAGGCAACCCGACCGGTGTTCTGGACGGCGACATCGACGGCTTCCTGGAGGCCGGAATCCGCTGGCGCAAGCAGCAGGAGAAGTAACGGGCCGGTCCCGTCCGAAGGTGAAACAACTGCCTCCCTCGCGGAGGCAGTTGTTTTTGCTGTGGGGGTTTGGTCACAGTCGTATGTCCATGTACCGCGCAACTCTTGGTAATTCGGGCATCCGGCCTTTAATCGACCTTGACGATAGGGGCGGAACTGGGAAGGCTGAGCGCGGCATGCGTATGTCTGGGGCGCGTGCAGTAACGGGGAATTGAGCGGCCTGGCCGCTGTGCGGAGCTGAGGCTCGCGTACCCCGGCACCGGCTCGTCGCCCCGCACAGCGGTGCTCCCATGACGAGTTCAGCTACTGGGGGTAGCAGTACATGACGAAGAAGACGCGGCTGCGCGTAGCGCGCATTGCGGCCGGTGCAGTGATTGCGGCGGGTGCGTCGCTCACCGCCGCCGGCGCTGCTTCCGCGGCCAGCCCGGGTGACACCGCGGGCCAGGACGGCGGCATCATCGGCGGCATTATCGGCGGGATCATCGGCGGCGGCGACTCGGGTGGCGAGTCCACCGGCAGCACCGACGGCGGCGAATCCACCGGCCAGGTCGGCGGCGACGACAGCACCGGCGGCGAGATCGGCGGTGACGACAGCACCGGCGGCATCGGTGGTGACGAGTCCACCGGCGGCATCGGCGGCGACGACAGCACCGGCGGCATCGGTGGCGACGAGTCCACCGGCGGTACGGGCAGCACCACCGGCGGTGACGAGTCCACCGGCGGCACCGGCAGCACCACCGGCGGTGACGAGTCCACCGGCGGTACGGGCAGCACCACCGGCGGTGACGAGTCCACCGGCGGCACCGGCAGCACCACCGGCGGCGACGAGAACACCGGTGGCACCGGCAACTCCGGCAGCACCGGCAACTCCGGCGGCACCAGCGACGGTGGCAGCTCCATCGGTGACACCGACGGCACCGGCCCCGACAACGAGGGCTCCAAGCCGATCGAGCAGCCGGGCCAGGGCAAGGAGCAGATCGCTGACACCCCCGGCCAGGCCAAGCAGCAGGCCAAGGGCGGCGAGCTGGCGGAGACCGGTTCCTCCGGTACCACCTTCCTGCTCATCGGTGCGGCGACGATGATCGCGGGCGGTGTGGGCTTCCGTATGCTGCCCCGCCTGATCAACAAGAACGGCGGCGGCGCCGCGGCGGCCTGACGCCGACGTGCCACAGCTGGAGGGGCCCGGGACGCGACTGCGTTCCGGGCCCCTCGGCGTCCGCGCTCCCGCGACCGCCGAGGAAGCCTCGTACCGGGGTCAGACGGCCTGGTGGAGGAGCAGACCCACCGCGATCAGCAGGACCATCAGCGCCACCAGCATGGCGGGGCTGAGCTGGGCGAAGATACCGCCCGCTTGTTGCTGAAGCCGTTCTCTGCTTGCCCGGCACACGGGGCAGCGGCCCTCGTTCACAGGGGCCGCGCAGTTGGCGCACACCAGTCGGTCGTACGTCATGCGACCTCCTTCTCCACTGCACCAACGCACCGGAAGGCGCATTGGTTCCCTCCTCCACTGTGCCAGCTCCTCACCGGAACGGCGCGCCCCGCGGGATTGTGCGCCTTTTGTCCCGTAGGTGCCGTGAATAAACGCACCAACCGCCTACGGCGACTGCGCCGTCCTGCGAGGTTCGCGTATGGTCACGCACACCGACGGGAGCCGCAACTCGGCAACCCGTGCCCCTATCCAGGTCGACCGTGGTGCATCAGTGATCCGATTCGACAACGTCTCCAAGACCTACCCGAAGCAGAACCGCCCTGCACTCAGGGACGTCTCGCTCGAGATCGAGCGTGGCGAGTTCGTCTTCCTGGTGGGCTCCTCGGGCTCCGGCAAGTCCACCTTCCTGCGGCTGCTGCTGCGCGAGGAGCGGGCGAGCCATGGCCACGTGCACGTTCTGGGCAAGGACCTCGGCAAGCTCTCCAACTGGAAGGTTCCGCAGATGCGGCGCCAGGTGGGGACGGTCTTCCAGGACTTCCGGCTGCTCCCCAACAAGACCGTGGGGGAGAACGTCGCCTTCGCCCTGGAGGTCATCGGCAAGCCGCGGGGCCAGATCCGCAAGACCGTTCCCGAGGTCCTCGAACTCGTCGGCCTCGGCGGCAAAGAGGACCGTATGCCGGGTGAACTCTCCGGTGGTGAGCAGCAGCGCGTCGCCATCGCGCGGGCGTTCGTCAACCGCCCGATGCTGCTCATCGCGGACGAGCCCACCGGCAACCTCGACCCGCAGACCTCGGTCGGCATCATGAAGCTGCTGGACCGGATCAACCGGACCGGTACGACGGTGGTCATGGCCACCCACGACCAGCAGATCGTCGACCAGATGCGCAAGCGGGTCATGGAACTAGAGAAGGGCCGGCTCGTACGCGACCAGTCGCGCGGCGTGTACGGCTACCAGCACTAAGCGTGTACGGCCCCCAGTACTGAAAGGACGCCATGCGCGCCCAGTTCGTCCTGTCGGAGATCGGCGTCGGTCTCCGCCGAAACCTCACGATGACTTTCGCCGTCATCGTCTCCGTAGCCCTTTCGCTCGGCCTGTTCGGCGCCTCGCTGCTGATGCGCGACCAGGTCAGCACCATGAAGGGCTACTGGTACGACAAGGTCAACGTCTCCATCTTCTTCTGCAACAAGAACGACGCCGAATCCGGTGCCAACTGCGCCAAGGGCGCGGCCACCCAGCAGCAGAAGAATGACATCAAGGCGGAGCTGGACCGGCTGCCGATCGTGCAGAAGGTGACGTACGAGTCCAGCGACCAGGCCTACAAGCACTACAAGGAGCAGTTCGGTGACACGCCCGTCGCCGGGCTGGTGACTCCCGACCAGCTTCCGGAGTCCTACCGCGTCAAGCTCAAGGACCCCACGAAGTTCACGGTCATCAAGTCGGCGTTCTCCGAGCGGCCCGGCGTCATGGAGGTGCAGGACCAACGGGACACCGTTGAGCCGCTGTTCAACCTCCTCAACGGCATGAACATCGCCGCGCTGGTCGTGATGGGGCTGATGCTGGTCGTTGCGCTGATGCTGATCGTCAACACCGTGCGGGTGTCGGCGTTCAGCAGGCGGCGGGAGACCGGGATCATGCGGCTGGTGGGAGCGTCCAGCTTCTACATCCAGATGCCGTTCATCCTCGAAGCCGCCATCGCGGGCCTGCTCGGCGCCGCCTTCGCCTGTGTGCTGATCGTCGGCGGCAAGTACATCCTCGTCAACAACTGGCTGGCGGAGAGGATCCAGGTGATCAACTTCATCGGCTGGGACTCGGTGGTCGCGGTCCTCCCGCTGGTCCTCCTGATCGGGCTGCTGATGCCCGCGCTCGCCGCGTTCTTCGCGTTGCGCAAGTACCTCAAGGTGTGAGCTTTGCCAAGGGGCGCCGTACGGTCAACTTGCCGTACGGCGCCCTTTTGTCCCCTAGACTCACCGGCATGTCGGGCCCGTGTTCGTACGACCGGCCCCGCCGCATTCGCCGCGGGGCGGCCCTGACGTTGTTCCTCGCGAGCGTGCTCGCCACCGGCGTGGTGACCGGCACCTGGAGCGATGAGGCGGAGGGTGCCGTGGGGCGCACCGCCCCGGACCACAGATCCTCCGGAGCGCACACCCGCGAGTCCCTCGCGGACCGCGCCGCCGTCGAGCGGGCCGCTTCCGAGGCCGTCGAGGACGGCAAGTCCGGTGCGCAGGCCGCCGCCGACGTCGTCAGCCGCAGCGGCGACCGCTGGTCGACGATCTACACACCGGGCGAGTACGAGGATTTCCAGGAGCAGTTGGGCGGCGGTTATGTCGGCGTCGGGCTCTGGGTGCGGCAGGCGGCCGGCGGCCGGATCGTGGTGTCCCGGGTCCAGCCCGGCGGCCCCGCCGAACGGGCCGGCATCACGGCGGGCGACCGGCTGCGCGCCGTCGACGGCCGCACCACCCGGGGCGTCCCGGTCACCGAGGTCGTCGCCCGGCTGCGCGGTGACGCCCCCGGCGGCTCGCGTGGCCCCGCCGCCGCGGCCGGGACCCCCGTGACCCTGGATCTCCAGCGCGGCGACCGCCGCTGGACCGAGACCCTGCACCGCACCCGGGTGAAGGCCCGCAACGTCGTCGTCGACCGGCCGTCCGGTGACCGCGGCCCGACCCGCGTCAAGATCGCCGCGTTCACCAAGGGCACCGGCGACGCGGTCCGCCGCGCGGTGCGCCAGGCCTCCCCGGACGAGGGCATGCTGCTCGACCTGCGGGGCAACACCGGCGGCCTGGTCACCGAGGCCGTCGCCACCGCCTCCGCCTTCCTGGACGGCGGCCTGGTCGCCACGTACGACGTCCGCGGCAGTCAGCGCGCCCTGTATGCGGAGCGCGGCGGGAATACGCATGTCCCGCTGGTCGTCCTTGTCGACGGGGGCACGATGAGCGCCGCCGAGCTGCTGGCCGGTGCGCTCCAGGACCGTGGCCGGGCGGTCGTGGTGGGCTCCCCGACCTTCGGCAAGGGTGCGGTGCAGATGCCCAGCGAGCTGCCGGACGGCTCGGTCGCCGAGCTGACCGTCGGCCACTACCGCACCCCCTCCGGCCGGACCGTCGACGACACCGGCCTCACCCCCGACCTGGTGGTGGGCAACGGTGCCGAGAAACGGGCCCGCACAGTATTGAGTGGCCTCGGGGGCGGGTCTTAGTGCGAAAATGGCCGCACTATGGCTAAGGACAAGGGCAAGGACAAGGATCCCGGGCGCAAGCTCGTGGCGCAGCACAAGAAGGCGCGGCACGACTACCACATTCTGGACACCTATGAGTGTGGTCTGGTGCTGTCCGGCACCGAGGTGAAGTCGCTGCGGCAGGGCCGGGCGTCGCTGGTGGACGGTTTCGTCCAGATCGACAACAACGAGGCCTGGCTGCACAACGTACATATTCCGGAATACGCCCAGGGCACCTGGACGAATCACAGTGCGCGGCGCAAGCGGAAGCTGCTGATGCACCGGGCCGAGATCGACAAGCTGGAGTCCAAGAGCCAGGAGTCGGGTCACACGATCGTGCCGCTGGCCCTCTATTTCAAGGGTGGCCGGGCCAAGGTCGAGATCGCGCTGGCCAAGGGCAAGAAGGAGTACGACAAGCGGCAGACGCTCCGCGAGCAGCAGGACCGCCGTGAGACGGACCGGGCGATCTCGGCGGCCCGGCGCCGGCAGCGGGCCTGATCAGGCCCGACGGAGCCCGGTCCGGCCGGGCTCCCGGGAATACGCTGGCAACCGCGGGCGTTGTTCCCGTACGATGGCTCCACACCCCACGAGGGGCGTAGGTACCACCTTGATAAATCAACATGGGGATGATCGGTTTCGACAGCGGATGTCGAAGCAGGGGAAGCGAGTCGAGGAAGCGGCAATGATCTCGTTAACCATATGTCGCAACCAATAATCGCCAACACCAAGCGCGATTCCTTCGCCCTCGCTGCCTAAGTAGCGACTTGCGAAGTGTCAGCCCGGGGCTGTTCCCGACCCGGATCCTGGCATCAGCTAGGGAACTAAACTTCTAGACCCGGTCACGGGGTATAGAAGGAAATCAAACAGTGACTGGGCCCGTCGGAGACTTGTTCGCGTGATCTCCGGGGCCGAGAAAATCGCAGCGAACTGCACTCGGAGAAGCCCTGATTCCGCACCGTTGGACGCGGGTTCGATTCCCGCCATCTCCACGACACGGAGAGCTGGGGGCAAGGCCCCCCAGACCCCGTCATCCCATGTAAGGCCCAGGCCCCGCATGTCCGAGAGGACAGCGGGGCCTGAGTCGTTCACGGACCCGGTCAGCTGACCGCCGCCGGGACGCCCGGTCGCCGGCGGGCGGTGAGCAGGGTGACGGTCAGCGCGAGGGCGGCCGCCGCCACGGGCACGCCGTAGGCCGCGCTTCCCAAGGCCAAGTGGTCGACGGCCCAGCCGCCGCTCGCCGAACCGGCTGCGATACCGCCCAGCAGCGCGGTCACGGCGAGCGTCATGCCCTCGTTCAGCTGGCCGGGCGGCGTCCGCGACTGGACGAGGCCCATGCCGGTGACCATGGTCGGTGCGGTCGCCATACCGGCCAGGAGGAGCGCGACGGCCAGTGTCGCCGGGCTCCCCGTCCCGGCCGCGAGCAGCGGGAGCAGCATCAGGGCCGCCATCGCCGCGGTGCAGCCGAGGAAGCGGAGGCCGGGCCGGCCCGCCGGCCGCAGCAGGCCGTAGAGCAGTCCCGCGGCGCAGGAGCCCGCCGCCTGGAGGGCCAGCATGGCGCCCCCGGCGGAGCGGATGCCCTGGGCGTCGGCGTGGGCGAGGGTGACCACTTCCAGTGAGCCGAAGATCGCGCCGGTGCAGAGGAAGGTGAGGAGGAGGGGCGGGAGGCCGGGGAGGCGTAGCGGGGAGCGGGCAGGGGGACGGTCCGCGGTGCGGGCGGCGACCGGGGGTTCGGTGCGGCGCTGGGCCGCGAAGAGCAGCACCCCGGTCAGCAGGAGTGCCGCGCCCACTGCCGTACCCGCCTCCGGGAAGAGGGTGGTGCACAGCAGTGTGGCGAGCACCGGGCCGAGCATGAAGCACAGCTCGTCCGCGGCCTGTTCGAAGGAGTTGGCGGTGTGCCGGGCGGCCGGGTCGTCGCGGAACAGGTGCGCCCAGCGGGCGCGGGACATCCCGCCGGTGTTCGGGGTGGTCGCGGTGGCGGCGTACGAGGCGAAGAGCGTCCAGTCGGGTGCTCTGTAGTGGACACAGAGCAGGAGTGAGAGCGAGCCGAGGGTGGCGAGCGCGGTGGCGGGGACCGCGGTACGGGCCTGGCCGTAGCGGTCGACCAGCCGGGCGGTCCACGGTCCGGCCAGCGCCGTTGCCGCCAGCCCGGTCGCGGTGACCGCCCCGGCCAGCGCATAGGAGCCGCGCGAGCCGGCGATCATCAGGACCGCGCTGATGCTGAGCATCCCCATGGGCAGCCGGGCCAGCAGATTGGCGGCCGTGAAGGCGCGGGTGCCGGGGACGGCGAAGATCCGCCGGTAGGGCGCGAAGGGGCGGAAGCGTGCGCGGCGGCGGCGCGGGGCCGGGCGTACGGGAGATGGGGGTCCCCCCGGTCGAGCGGAGCCGAGAGTGGGGGACGTCACAGGGCGGGCGGCGAGGAAGAGGATCATGCCTTCTACGGTCGTCGCCGGGCCCCTCGCCCGTCCAACACCTGCTCAGCGCCCATTTACACAGCTGGGTTGTCAATGGGCTGAGGGCTGCCGTCGCCGCGGGTGCTGCCAGGATGGCCCGATGCCGTACGACATCGATCCGCGACTGCTGCGCGCGTTCACCGCCGTCGCCGAGGAGCTGCACTTCACCCGGGCCGCCGCCCGGCTGTACGTCGCCCAGCAGGCGCTGAGCCGCGATATCCGGCGGCTGGAGCGGGAGTTGGGCGCCACACTGTTCGTACGGAGCACCCGCCGGGTCGCGCTGACGGCGGACGGGGAGCGCCTGCTGCCGTACGCACAGCGGGTGTTGGCCGCGCAGGACGAGCTGGCCGCCGCGTTCCGGGCCGCGCCGGAGCGGCCGCTGCTGGTCGATGTGAGCGTCCCGATCGGCACGGCTCACGCGGTGCTGGAGGCGGCCAGGGACCGGGTGCCGGAGAGCTGTGAGCTGGTCGCCCGCTTCCACAGCGGGCTGACCGGTGCGGCGGCCGAGATCGCGGCCGGACGGCTCGATGTCTCCTTCGGCCGGATCGCGGCGCTGCCGGCCGACGTCCGCGCCGGTCTCGACCATCAGCCGGTCCGCCTGGAGCCGATGGCGGTCCTGCTGCGCGACGATCATCCGCTGGCGGCACGGCCCGCCGTCCCGCTCGCGGAGCTGGCCGGCGAGACGCTCTACGCGGCCGCCGGCAATCCGCAGACCGTGGAGTGGACCGACCTGGCCGAGCGGCTCTTCGCGGGCCGCGGAATCGCGACGGCCGAGCCGTTCCCGGAGATCGAGGGCTCGCAGGAGTTCATACGGGTGGTGCGCAAGCGGGGGTGGTCGGTATTGGCGAGCGTGGAGTTCATGGACGTACCGGGGATGGTGCTGCGGCCGCTCGTCGACCCCGTACCGCTCTCGCCGGTGTCCCTGGTGTGGCGGCGCGGACTGCGGCATCCGGGGCTGGACGCCTTGCGGGCCGCCGCACGGGAACGGGCCGAGCGGCACGCCTGGCTGGCGCTGCCCGGGAGCGCATGGTGGCTCCCGGAGGCGGATGCGCGGGCGATGGGCGTGCACGGGTGGCGGGCGTGCACGGGTGACGGACCGGCGCCGCGCGACACACCGCAGAAAGTGGCCACGCACAGGCAACCGCGGACGCGCGAAAACCTTTCCTAAACGGCAGGGAACGTATGTGGAACGAATAAGGGGAGCAGCCGTGCGAAGGCGTTCACTTCTCGCGGCGGTGGCGGCCGCGCTGACCTTGACCGTCACGGCGGGCCTGGCCCTGACGGGCTGCGGCTCCCCGCGGATGGCGGCGCTGCACGCCAACTGCACGACCAAGGGCCTGGGGTGGAAGCTCACCGTCCTGAAGAAGAAGCCGCACGCCCAGCACCGCGAAGCCCGGCTGTCCGTCGTCAACAAGGGGACGGACCCGTGTGTGTTCCGCGGCTTCCCGGCCGTCGCAGTGCATCTCGGCAAGGGGCCCCAGTCCGATGCCCAGGGGCATGGCCGGGCCCTGCCGATAGACCTGCGGCGCGGCGCCACGGTCACCACCGGCCTGCGCTACCGGGACTGCCCCAAGGACGCACTGCTGAGCGAACCCATAGCCGTCACCAACGACATCGCCGTGGTGTCCGCGCCCCGCGACTCCACGGACGGGCACGCGGTCGTGGCCCGGGACGAGAAGGGCAAGCGCCTGCAGATGAACATCTGCGCGGACACGATCTGGATGGGCCCGCCGCGGGAAGCGGCCGAGTAGCTCTGTTTACGGGGCGGTTGGGGCGGTGGTGGTAGTAGTACGTGCCGCGAACGAGGTGAATGCGGCCCAGGCACGCGGCGAGACGTCGAGGTGCGGGCCCTGGGGGTCCTTGGAGTCGCGGACGTGGACGGTGGCGGGGTGAGCGGCCACCTCTACGCAGTTGCCGCCCTCGTCGCTGCTGTGGCTGGACTTGTGCCAGTCGTAGGCGACTTCGAGGCAGGCGCCGCCCTCGTCGCCGCTGTAACTGGACTTGCGCCAGTCGTAAGCCACTTCGAGGCAGGCGCCGCCCTCGCTGCCGCTGTAGCTCGACTTGAACCATGTCAGGTGGGTCATCGCTCTCCTAGCAGCCGGTCCAGCAGACCCACGGTCTCTTCGGCGTTGAGGGCCTGCATTCGCAGCATTCCATACTTCTGAGCGAGGATGCTGACCTCGTCCGGGTCCGAAATCAGCTCACTGCTGCGCTGCGCCTCGGTGTAGGCCAGGTGCTGATGATCGGGGGTTTCCAGAACCACGAACGGACCGTTGAGACCGGCGTGATGCTCGCGGTTCAGCGGCAGGATCTGAATCGAGACACCATTGAGGTCCGCGCAGCTCCGCAGGTGGGAAATCTGGGCCCGCATGACCTCCCGGCCCCCGAGATTGCTGGCCACGATGGCCTCCGAGATGACGAAGCTGGCGATGACGGGCTTGTCCCTGTGCAGGATCTGCTGGCGCTCCAGCCGCCCCGCGACCCGCCGCTCCACTGTCTCCTCGTCGAGGAGCGGGATTTTGCTGCGGAAGGTGGCACGGGCGTAGTCCTCGGTCTGGAGCAGGCCGGGGAGTACCCCGTACTCGTACCAGGAGAGCGCGATGGCCAACTGCTCATAGCCGATGAACTCCTCCGCCCAGATCGGATACTTGTCCTTCGGCGGCAGCTTCTCCACCCCCGTCGCCAACGCCCCGCCCGTACGCAGGAGTTGATCGAACTCGCTCGCCAGATGCGGCATCAGGGCCCGCCTGCCCTGTTCGATGGAGGCGATGGTCTCCTCGGAGGCGGTGGTGCGTTCCCCGAGGGCGCGCTGGGTGAGTCCGGCGTTGATGCGGAACATCGCCAGTTGGGCGCCGATGACTTCCATGGCTGCGGAGTGCCGGTTCCTGGGCTTCTTTCGCGGCTGCATGGCCTTCCACTCCCCGTAGTTGGGTGCCAGTGACCGTGTGTGCGCCCGTACTCACCGGGAGTACGGGTCGCCTGGCGCGGCAGCATAGTTACGCAGCGCGACCGTCGCCGCGGAAATGTGCAGATCGCACCCGCACGGGCGTCCGGGCCGCCTCACCACCCGTCGCCACACCCCGTGAGTGCAAGGTTTCGTCCGTGTCACCGGGCGGCACGGTACGGAAACCCGCCATCCCTAGCGTCAGTGGGCAGGACCTGAACCCTGGGAGGCGCGATGACGGCCGCGGCAGAAGAGACCCGTAGCGAGAGCCCTGACGAGACCCCTGCCGGCGGTCGTGGCGAGAGCCGGCCGAGGAGGGGCGGCCGGTGGATCGAGCACTGGGACCCGGAGGACGAGGGCTTCTGGCGGGAGTCGGGGGAGCGGGTCGCGCGGCGGAACCTGGTGTTCTCCGTGCTCTCCGAGCACATCGGGTTCTCCATCTGGAGCCTGTGGTCGGTGATGGTGCTGTTCATGGGGCCCGAGTACGGGATCGATCCGGCCAGCAAGTTCTTCCTGGTGGCGATGCCGACGGTGGTGGGCGCGGTGCTGCGGGTGCCGTACACCTTCGCGGTGGCGCGGTTCGGCGGGCGCAACTGGACGGTGATCAGCGCCGCGATGCTGCTGGTGCCGACCGCTGCGGCGGCGGTGGTGATGGAGCCGGGCACCTCGTACACGACGTTCATGCTGGTCGCGGCGCTGGCGGGGGTCGGCGGCGGGAACTTCGCCTCGTCGATGACCAACATCAACTCCTTCTATCCGCTGCGGAAGAAGGGGTGGGCGCTGGGGATGAACGCCGGTGGCGGGAACATCGGGGTGCCGGTGATCCAGCTGCTGGGGCTGCTGGTGATCGGGACCGCGGGGGCCGCGCATCCGCGGATCGTGCTGGCCGTCTATGTGCCGCTGATCGTGGTCGCGGCGGTGTGTGCGGCGCTGTTCATGGACAACCTCGCGCCGGTGACGAACGACACCGGGGCGGCCCTCGACGCCGCTCGGGAGCCGCACACCTGGGTGATGTCGCTGCTGTACGTCGGCACCTTCGGGTCGTTCATCGGCTACAGCTTCGCCTTCGGGCTGGTGCTGCAGAACCAGTTCGCGCGCACGCCTCTCCAGGCGGCGTCGCTGACCTTCATCGGCCCGCTGCTGGGGTCGCTGATCCGGCCGGTCGGGGGGCGGCTGGCGGACCGGTTCGGGGGTGCCCGGATCACGCTGGGCAACTTCGGGGCGATGGGGCTGGCCACCGGGGTCGTCATCTATGCCTCGGCGGAGCGGTCGCTGCCGGTGTTCCTCGTCGGGTTCATCGCGCTGTTCGTGCTGACGGGGCTGGGCAACGGCTCCACGTACAAGATGATCCCGGGGATCTTCCAGGCCCAGGCGCTGCGGCGGGGGCTGGCGGGCGAGGAGGCCGCGGCCTACGGGCGGCGGCTGTCGGGGGCGGCGATGGGGCTGATCGGGGCGGTGGGCGCGCTCGGCGGGCTGGCCATCAACCTCGCCTTTCGCCAGTCGTTCCTGGTGGCGGGGTCGGGCACGCCGGCCTTTGTGTCGTTCCTCGGCTGCTACGTGGTGTGCGGCGCGGTGACCTGGACCGTATACCTGCGTCCCGCGGCCCGTGCGCGGCGTACGGCGGATGTGGCGGAGGCGGCACCGGCGGACGAGGGGCGGCGCCCGGTGTACGCGGAGGTGTGAGCGGGCGGGGCGGTATGGGCGGCGGCCCGTCTCCGGGCCGCCGTACCGCGGCCGGCGCCCGCCCGGCGCGCTCACCCGCGCTCGCCCGGCGCCCGCCACCGCGCCCGTCCGCGCCGGTCCGCACCTGGCCCGCACCCGGCCGGTCGGACGGGGCGGCGTGCGGAGCGTCGTAACCACGGGGAAATATGGGAGGACCGGGGTTGTCACGTGCCGTTGGCACGCTGGCGACTTGGCACTCCGTGCCGCCCGAGCCGCGGCGGTACGGAAGCACAGGGCACCACACCACTCTGGGCGGAGCGGGACGACCATGCACGAACAACAGCAGGAGCACAGCGAGCAGGAGCGGACGGCACCCGGGCCGGGACCGGACGCGGGGCCGGAACCGAAGCCGGACCCGAAGCCGGCCGTCCGGCCGCTGGACGGGTTCACCGTCGGGGTGACCGCGGCCCGGCGGGCGGAGGAGCTGGGCGCGCTGCTGGAACGGCGCGGCGCGCAGGTGCTGCATGCGCCCGCCCTGCGTATCGTCCCGCTGCCGGACGACACCGAGCTGCTCGCGGTGACCCGGGACCTGATCGAGCATGCGCCGGACATCGTCGTGGCCACCACCGCGATCGGTTTCCGCGGCTGGATCGAGGCCGCGGAGGGCTGGGGCCTGGGCGAGGCGCTGCTGGACCGGCTGACCGGGGTGGAGCTGCTGGCGCGCGGGCCCAAGGTGCGGGGCGCCATCCGGGCCGCCGGGCTGACCGAGAAGTGGTCACCGGCCTCCGAGTCGATGGCCGAGGTGCTGGACCGGCTGCTGGCGGAGGGTGTCGCCGGGCGGCGGGTGGCCCTCCAGCTGCACGGGGAGCCGCTGCCGGGGTTCGTCGAGGCGCTGCGGGCCGACGGTGCGGAGGTCGTGGGCGTCCCGGTGTACCGCTGGATGCCGCCGGAGGACATCGGTCCGGTCGACCGGCTGCTGGACGCGGTGACCGGGCGCGGGCTGGACGCGGTGACCTTCACCAGCGCGCCGGCCGCGGCGTCCCTGCTGCGCCGGGCCGGGGAGCGCGGTATCCGCGAAGAGGTGCTGGCGGCGCTGCGGCAGGACGTGCTGCCGGTGTGCGTGGGGCCGGTGACCGCGCTGCCGCTGCAGGCGGAGGACGTGCCCACGCTCCAGCCGGAGCGTTTCCGGCTCGGGCCGCTGGTGCAGCTGCTGTGCCATGAGCTGCCGGGCCGGGTGGAGATGCTGCCGGTGGCCGGGCGGCGGCTGGAGATCCGTGGGCACGCCGTCGTGCTGGACGGGGCGCTGCGGCCGGTGCCGCCGGCCGGGATGGCGCTGCTGCGCGCGCTGGCCCGGCGCCCCGGCTGGGTGGTCTCCCGTGCGGACCTGCTGCGCGCCCTGCCCGGCGCGGGCCGGGACGAGCATGCGGTGGAGACCGCGATGGCCCGGCTGCGGGTGGCGCTGGGCGCGCCCAAGCTGATCCAGACGGTCGTCAAGCGCGGCTACCGGCTGTCGTTGGACCCGCATGCGGACACGGACAAGTACGGCGGGGAGTAGGGCGAAGGGCTGGGCCGTATTGGCGGGGAAAATCCCCAAGGCGCGCCCTACTGAGGGTTGTTGACGCGGATCTTCGACTGGCCGTGCCGGCGCGCCTCCCAGTCGTCCATGAAGCGCGCCTCCAGGCCGTGCTTGCGGGCCAGCTGGAGCAGGGTCTCGGTCCGGTAGTAGAAGTCCTCGCGCAGCACCTGGTGTTCGGCGCCCTCGGTGCGGTCGAAGGTGAAGTCGAAGAAGCCGCCGGGGGCCAGGATCCGGCCGACATGGGCGAGGCACTCGTCGATGACGTCGAGCGGTGAGTGCGAGAAGACGCTGTGCGCATGGACGACGTCGAAGTGGGCGGACGGCAGGAAGTCCAGCTTCAGGTCCTGCGTGATCGTCAGGTGCGGCAGTTTGTCCTGGAGTTCGTAGGTGGTCAGGGTCTGCTTCGCGGAGATCAGGATGTCCGGTGAGATGTCGATGCCGTAGTAGTTGCCGGTGTCCAGGTAGGCGATGAAGCGCCAGCCGGCGCGCAGGTTGCCGCAGCCGATGTCCAGCATCCGGTGGCTGGGCTTCAGACCGTGCTCGGCCAGGTAGTCGAACTGCATCTCGCCCAGTGCCAGCCAGCGCTCATGGCTGCGGCTGCCGACCGCGGCCTCCGGGTTGCGGCCGGTGTCGGAGGCCATCACCGCCCGGTAGTAGGCCACATGGCCGGGGTGCTTGAGGCGCAGCCAGGTGTCGCGGGCGGTGCGCCTGACGTACGGGGTGATCCGGTCCGGGTGGCGGAGCGCGTAGCCGAGCTTGTGGGTGAGGCTGGCGCGGTTCGTGAGCAAAGACTTGCGCGACATGGAGACCTTCGTCCTGGAGGGGCTGAGGCGCTCGGGGCCTATCCGGTGGGTCGGGACACGCTCCAAGCATGCGGCGGACCGGTGCGGAAGGCCCGCGGAGCGCCGCGCGGCGGACTATACATCAGATGTATACGTGCAGCGTCTACTCGCGGTGTTTACGTGGCATGGGGGTGTGTGTCCACGTGGCGCGGGTGCGCGGAGTGGCCGCCTCCGGAGGGTTCCGGCCGGACCGTGGGCCGGGCACTCTGGGAGCACACACGTTTGGTCCCTAAGGAGTGACAGGCACATGGCGGCGCCTTGTGAGCTGCGGTTCGACTGCGGGCGGATCTGCCTGGACCTGGCGGCCACCGCGGACGGCGCCGCCGCCGAACGCCTCACCGGCCCGGACCCGTTGCGGGCCTGGCTGACCGGCGCGGGCCTGGTGCCGCACGGCACCCCGCTGGACGGCGTCGACGGGCGCTGGGTCGGCCGCTTCCGCGGGCTGCGGGAGCTGCTGCTCCGGGTGGTGCACGACGAGCTGCGGGGCGGGGCGGCCGAGGCCGATCTGGCGCTGCTCAACTCCGCGGCCGCCGCCGGGCAGCCGCCCGCCGTCCGCGCCGTACGGGCCGCCGACGGCAGCCTGGCCCGCGCCCTCCCCGGCCCGCCCGAGTGCGCCGGACTGCTGGCCGCGGTCGCCCGGGACGCGATCGGGCTGCTGACCGACACGGCGGCGCGCGCACAGTTGCGGCAGTGCGAGGGCGAGAGCTGCACCCTGGTCTACCTGGACACCTCGCGGGGCCGCCGCCGTCGTTGGTGCTCCAGCGAAGTGTGCGGCAACCGGGAGCGGGTGGCGCGGCACCGGAGGCGGACGACGGTGCGCCGGGAGCAGTCCGGCGGCGCCGTCGCGGAGCCCGTCACCAGGGCGGAAAACTTTTCCGCCGGACGCTGAACGCCCCGTCCGTCCCGTCCGTACTCCTCACCGCAAGTCCGATTCATGGCAGGGTCCCCGTCGATCTTGGGCGATCTGGGCTATCGACCCGGGAGTTGGAGTGCGTAAGGATGCCGTCGTGGCAGACAGGACGACACCTGAAGAGGAGCTCATGCGAGCCCTCTACGACGATCATGCGGGCCCGCTTCTCGCCTTCGTCCTGCGATTGGTGGCGGGCGACCGGCATCGCGCGGAGGACGTGGTGCAGGAGACGCTGGTGCGCGCCTGGCGCAACGCCGACCAGTTGCAACGGGCGACCGGCTCGATCCGGCCCTGGCTGGTTACGGTTGCCCGGCGGATCGTGATCGACGGGCACCGCAGCCGAAAGGCCCGGCCCCAAGAGGTCGACGCGACCCCGCTGGAGACCATGCCCGCCGCCGATGTGATCGACCGGGCGCTGCGCCTGATGACGATCTCCGAGGCGCTGAGCGACCTGAGCCAGGCCCACCGAGAGGCCCTCGTCGAGACCTACTTCAAGGAACGTACGGTCAGCGAGGCAGCGGAGGTGCTGCGCGTGCCGGCCGGAACCGTGCGGTCCCGGGTGTTCTACGCGCTGCGCTCCCTGAAGCTCTCACTCGAGGAACGAGGAGTGACGGAGTGATCCCGCCCACGCAGCCGGACCGGCACAGCGACGTCGGCGCCTATGCGCTGGGCGTCCTGGACGCCGCCGACGCGCAACGGTTCGAGGCGCATCTCGTCGGCTGTGACCGGTGCGCGGCCGAACTCGAGGAGCTGATGGCGCTGACGCCGGTGCTCGCCGAGTTCAAACAGTCCGCCCCCACCCCGCAGACGATCACGGCCGTCCCCGGACCCCGGGTGCTGGACGGGCTGCTCGACGAGGTCCATGCCACCCGCCGCGGCCGCAGCCGGCGCCGGCTGTTCCTGGTCGCCGCGGCCGTGGTGATGATCATCGGCGGGCCGCTCGCCGTCTTCTCCCTCAAGGGGGAAGGGGACGAGGCCCCGACGCCGCCGCTGGCGAACGCCGTGCGGGCCCAGTACGCCGCGGGGGAGAAGGTGACCTCCACCGACCCGGACACCAAGGTCTCGGCGGGCGTCTCCATGGCCGCCCGGACCTGGGGCACCCAGGTCGTCCTCGAACTCGCCAACGTCAAGGGGCCGCTGAGCTGCGACCTGGTCGCCGTCGGCAAGGACGGCAAGCGGCAGACCATCACCACCTGGGCGGTCCCCAAGGGTGGCTACGGCATCCCGGGCAGCGCCGCGAAGTGGAACCGCGAGCCCCTCTACGCGACGGGCGGTGCGGCCCTCAACCGCGGAGACATCGACCACTTCGAGATCAACACGCTGGACGGCAAGCGGCTGGCCACGGTGAAGGCCTGAATCCGGGGCGCCCGGACCGGCGCCCGGCCCGATACGGTGCGGGCGCCGGTCAAGGACCGCCCCGGCTCCGACCGGCCAAACCTCCGGCCGGGCACACCCGACGTAGCGCCTTGAGTCAACATCCGACCAAACTCGCCCGTCTTTGTCCCTTTCACCAGGTGCGCGCGGTGCCTGGTTCGCGTACGGTTGACGGCTGCCCTACGCACAGCAGAAGGGGGCCTGGGTGGCCGCGCACAACGCCACGCACGCACCGGATCACGCTTCGGATTCCGTACGCGACCGCGAGATCGAGGCCGAGCAGACGCATCTGGACCGTGTCTACCGGCGCCTTGAGGAGAAGATCCACGAGGCAGAGTTCCTGATGGACGACGCCGCCAAGCGCGGCCAGGTCGGCACGCCCGGCGCGCTCGCCGAGCGTGACGCCCAGGTCTTCCAGGCCGGCGTCCATCTCCACCGCCTGAATTCCGAGTACGAGGACTTCCTCTTCGGCCGGATCGACCTGCTCCTCGGCAAGGACGGCAAGAAGGGCCCGGACGGCGCCTTCACCTCCGTCGAACCCGCCGACGGCGCGATCGAGGACGGCCGCGCCACGATCGCCGAGACGCTGCACATCGGGCGGCTCGGGGTCCTCGACGCGGACTACTCCCCGCTGGTCATCGACTGGCGGGCGCCGGCCGCCGCCCCCTTCTACCGGGCCACCCCGGTCGCTCCCGGCCGGGTCGTCCGCCGGCGGGTGATCCGCTCCAAGGGCCGTAAGGTCCTCGGCGTCGAGGACGATCTGATGCGTCCGGAGGTCACCGCGACGCTGGACGGCGAGGAACTGCCGGCGATCGGTGACGGCGCGCTGATGGCCGCGCTGGGCCGGGCCCGCAGCCACACCATGCGGGACATCGTCGCCTCCATCCAGGCCGAGCAGGACAAGGTGATCCGGGCGCCCGCCGCCTCCGTCACCGAGGTCGAGGGCGGGCCCGGCACGGGCAAGACCGCGGTCGCCCTGCACCGCGCCGCCTACCTCCTCTACCAGGACCGCCGCCGCTACGCGGGCGGCATCCTGATCGTCTCCCCGACCCCGCTGCTGGTCGCGTACACCGAAGGTGTGCTGCCGTCGCTGGGCGAGGAGGGCCAGGTCGCCATCCGGGCACTCGGCTCGCTCGTGGACGGCGCCGAGGCATCGAGCGGGGGTGGCCCGGAGGGCCTCGATGAGGGGCGGCGGTCGGGTGACGGGGGGGCGTACGACCCGCCGGCGGTGGCCCGTCTCAAGGGCTCGTCGCGGATGCAGAAGCTGCTGCGCAAGGCGGCCCGCGGCGCGCTGGAGCTGGCCGCGCCGGGCGCACCGCACACCGGCCGGGAAGCCGCCACGGCCGCGGCGAACGGGTCGAACGGGGGAGGGGCCCCGGACGGGGACGCCCAGCTGTCCCTGGAGGACCTCTTCGGGGCGTCCGGGGAAGCCACCGACCGGGACGCGGCCGCCAACGGCAGTCGCAGAAGACGCCACAGAGCCCCGCGCCCGGCCGAGCCCGCCGCGGGCCCGCCCGCCCGTCTGCGGATCGTCGCGTTCGGCGGCCGGATCGAGCTGGACGCCGACGAGCTGCGCGCCATCCGGCATTCCGCGCTCGGCGGCACCGCACCGGTCAACCTGCTGCGCCCGCGGGCCCGCCGGCTGATCCTGGACGCCCTGTGGACCAAGTCGGGCGCCGCGCGCCGCTACACCGACCCCGAACTCGCCGCCGAGGCCCGCGAGGGCTTCGACGAGGACATCACCACCGAGCACGACTTCCAGGAGTTCCTGGACGCCTGGTGGCCCGAGCTGACCCCGCGCGGGGTGCTGGCCGCCATGGCCGACGAGCGCCTGCTCGGCCGCTGGGCACGCCGTCTCCTCAACCCGCGCGAGGTACGCCAACTGGCCCGCTCGCTGCAGCGGTTGGACAGCTCCGGACACGGACCGATGTCGGTGCACGATGTCGCGCTGCTGGACGAGCTGCAGATGGTCCTCGGCGCCCCGATGCGCCCGGCCCGCCCGCGCGAGGCCGATCCGCTGGACCACCTGACCGGCCTGGAGGAGCTGACCACCCACGCGGACCGTATGGGCGGCGGCCGCAGCCGGCGCGAACGGCTGGAGGAGGAGCGCACCGACTACGCCCATGTCATCGTCGACGAGGCGCAGGACCTGACGCCCATGCAGTGGCGGATGGTCGGCCGCCGCGGCCGGCACGCGACCTGGACGGTCGTCGGCGACCCCGCGCAGTCCTCCTGGTCCGACCCGGACGAGGCCGCCGTCGCCCGCGACGAGGCGCTCGGCACCCGCCCGCGCCGCCGCTTCACGCTCACCGTGAACTACCGCAACCCCGCGGAGATCGCCGAACTGGCCGCCCGGGTGCTGGCGCTGGCGATGCCCGGTATGGCGTCCCCGAAGGCGGTCCGCTCCACGGGCCTGGAGCCCCGCTTCGCACTCGTCGCGGACGGGAACGGCAACGGGAACGGCAACGGGAACGGGAACGGGCGGGCCCGGTCCGGCGACGACACGGCGCTGGCGCAGGCCACGGTGGCCGAGGCCGAGCGGCTGCTGGGCGAGGTGGACGGCACGGTCGGCGTCGTGGTGGCCATGAACCGCCGTGGGCAGGCCCGCCGTTGGCTGGCCCCCCTCGGCGACCGGGTGGTGGCGCTGGGCTCCCTGGAGGCCAAGGGGCTGGAGTACGACGCGACGCTGGTGGTCTCACCGGCCGAGATCGCCGACGAGTCCCCGGCCGGCCTGCGGGTCCTGTACGTGGCGCTGACCCGGGCCACCCAGCAGCTGACCGTGCTGTCGGCCGAACGGGACGAGCCGGACGCGGCCGGAGTACCCGACCTGCTGCGGGACTGAACCGTCCCGCAGGCCCCTGCCGACACCCGTACGGCGGCCCGCGCCGGGCGTGCGCGCCGCCGTCCGAGGGGTCTTGAAATCGGCCCCCCGGGACGGGATTCGCTTCCGGGGATGGTTTGTTAGCCTGGGTGACGGCACCGGCTCGATCCAAGCCCCCGGGCCCAACCATCGTCGCTACGAGCGACCACTTGCCGCGAGGCGAGCATGGCGGGTCGGTGCCGCTGAACGCAGGAGAGGCCCACGTCACCCCGTGACGTGGGCCTCTTTGTGTGGTCTTTTACTGTGGGCGCAATATCTCGTATGGTGGAAGTCGTTTTCCGAAGTAGCCACCGCCCGCGAACAAAACGTTCTCAATGCCGGGCGGCTACCGCGTACTCCGCGGTAGGTGCGACGATCGGACGGCAAATCCAGCCACACGGTGAAAGCAGAGGAAGTCGGCCATGGCAACGGCGCCCAGCGTCTCCTACTCGATGACGGTCCGGCTGGAGGTGCCCGCGAGCGGAACCGCGGTCTCCCAGCTCACCACGGCCGTCGAGTCCCACGGAGGCTCGGTGACCGGCCTCGACGTCACTGCGTCCGGACACGAAAAGCTCCGCATCGACGTCACTATCGCGGCGACCTCCACGGCCCACGCCGACGAGATCGTCCAGCAGCTGCGCACGATCGAGGGCGTCTCGCTCGGCAAGGTCTCCGACCGTACGTTCCTGATGCACCTCGGCGGCAAGATCGAGATGTCGTCGAAGCACCCCATCCGCAACCGTGACGACCTGTCGATGATCTACACCCCGGGCGTCGCCCGCGTGTGCCAGGCCATCGCCGACAACCCCGAGGACGCCCGCCGGCTGACCATCAAACGCAACAGCGTCGCGGTCGTCACCGACGGCTCCGCCGTCCTCGGCCTCGGCAACATCGGTCCCAAGGCCGCACTGCCCGTCATGGAGGGCAAGGCGGCCCTCTTCAAGCGCTTCGCCGGCATCGACGCCTGGCCGCTGTGCCTGGACACCCAGGACACCGACGCGATCGTGGAGATCGTCAAGGCCATTGCCCCCGGCTTTGCCGGCATCAACCTGGAGGACATCTCCGCCCCCCGCTGCTTCGAGATCGAGGCACGGCTGCGCGAGGCCCTGGACATCCCCGTCTTCCACGACGACCAGCACGGCACCGCCATCGTGGTGCTCGCCGCGCTCACCAACGCGCTGCGCGTCGTCGGCAAGAAGATCGACGACGTCCGGGTCGTGATGTCCGGCGCCGGTGCGGCCGGCACCGCCATCCTCAAGCTGCTGATCGCCGCCGGTGTCCGGCACGCCGTCGTCGCCGACATCCACGGCGTGGTGCACGCCGGACGTACGGACCTGGTCGACGCCGACCCGGACTCGCCGCTGCGCTGGATCGCCGACAACACCAACCCCGAGGGCGTCACCGGCACCCTCAAGGAGGCCGTGGTCGGCGCGGACGTCTTCATCGGCGTCTCCGCCCCCAACGTCCTGGACGGCGACGATGTCGCGAGGATGGCCGAAGGCGCGATCGTGTTCGCACTCGCCAACCCCGACCCGGAGGTCGACCCGGCCCTCGCCCGGCAGACCGCCGCCGTCGTGGCCACCGGCCGCTCCGACTTCCCGAACCAGATCAACAACGTCCTGGTGTTCCCCGGAGTCTTCCGCGGCCTCCTGGACGCCCACTCCCGTACGGTGAACACCGAGATGATGCTGGCCGCGGCCGGAGCGCTCGCGGACGTCGTCCTGGAGGACGAGGTCAACCCGAACTACATCATCCCCAGCGTCTTCAACGAGAAGGTCGCGGGCGCGGTGGCCGGTGCGGTCCGGGAGGCCGCGAAGAGCGGCGACCCGGCTGTGACGGCCACCACGGCGGTCTGAGTACGGCGCGTCGCTGGACACGCCGTCGTTGGGGCCCCCATAGGGTGGCGGGCAGCAAGCGACCGCCGCCCTGTGGGGCCGGCCCGGAGCGGGAATAACACGGAGCGTCACCACTAACGAGGCAGTGGCGCTTTTCGTGTGACCCTCCTGGGTGCCGGATTGGCTTTACCGCCGCAGGTGGGGGCAGGATGCGTAATCGGGCGCGAGGGTCTGGCACCAGACCCGGGTCCGGGGACTGTCCGAGGACCCTGGCAGCATCGGCTTCGATCTCACGCCTCATTGGCAAGAAGAACACGGGAGTACAAACATGAACCGCAGTGAGCTGGTGGCCGCTCTGGCCGATCGCGCCGAGGTGACCCGCAAGGACGCCGACGCCGTTCTGGCCGCCCTCGCCGAGGTGACCGGCGAGGTCGTCGCCAAGGGCGACGAGAAGGTCACCATCCCCGGCTTTCTGACCTTCGAGCGCACCCACCGTGCCGCTCGCACCGCGCGCAACCCGCAGACCGGCGACCCGATCCAGATCCCGGCCGGCTACAGCGTGAAGGTCTCCGCGGGCTCCAAGCTCAAGGAAGCCGCCAAGGGTAAGTAACACCCTCAGCACGGCATGACAGGGCGGCCATCCCTTCCAGGGGTGGCCGCCTTTCTGCGTTCGGCGGGGGAGCGCCGGAGCCGTACGGGCACGGCCTGGGCCCGCGTTGGCCTTCCGGTGCCCGTGAGGTGGCCTGTGCCCGCCCCGGATCAACGGCCCGGCCGAACGGGAGGTCCGCCGGGTCCACGTCCGCCAAAGGGGCCGTCACGGCCGTCCTGCGCGGCGCACAGGGCGTGGTCGGCCAGGTCGGTGACGCCCCGGATCTGGCGCACGGCGGTGTCGTTGTCCCCGGGGCGGCTGTGCGTGGAGACGGTGAGGGTGGTCCGCCCGTCCGGGGTCACGGCGGGCCACATCACGTAGCCGAACCCGGTGCCGGCGTGCCCCCAGTACCCGCCGCCGCAGGACAGCGGTGTCCAGACGAGGCCGAGTCCGGCGCGGGTACCCGGGGGACCGCCGTGGCTGTCGGGGATGTCGACCGTCCGTTGCATCTCGGCGAGCTGAGCGGGTGCCAGGAGCTTTCCTCGCACCAGCGCGCTGAAGAACCTGCCGGTGTCCGCCGCCGTACTGATCATCGATCCGTCGGCGTCCCCGTCGAAGGGGAGGTAGGCGATCGTGGTGTCGGTCATCGGCCCGTCCGGCTCGAACTGCTGGTAGTTGCGGGCATGGGGGCCCGGCAGGAACGGCCGGTTTCCGGGCGTGAGGGTGTGTGCCAGCCGCAGGGGACGCAGAATCCGGTCCCGCACCTCCTGCTCCCAGGAGTGGCCCGTGACCGCCTTGATGACCATGCCGGCGAGCACGTAGTTGGTGTTGGAGTACTCCCAGCGTGTACCGGGAGGAGAGGCGGGCGGGTGTCGTAGGGCAAGGGCGACGCGCTGCTCGGGGGTGTAGGCGGTCCGGCGGTGGTGGCGGTATCCCGCTGCGCCCGGTTCCGGGACGACGTCCTTGATGTAGTCGGGCAGTCCGCTGGTGTGCCGGAGCAGTTGCCGCAGGGTGATCCGGCGGCCGTCATTGCCGTGGCCACGGACCACGCCCGGCAGCCAGGTGTCCACCGTGTCGGTGAGCGACAGCCGTCCCTCGCCGGCGAGCTGGAGCAGCACGGTCGCGACGAACGTCTTCGTGGTGCTGCCGATCCTCAGGTACCCGTCAGCGGGGACGGGCCGCCCGGTGTGGATATCGCCGACTCCGCTGCGGACGGTGCGGAACCCGTGGGGGGTTTCCAGTCTGGCCGATAAGCCGGTGACGCCGGCGTCCCGCAGTGCGTCGGCGTCCTGTTGGAGACGGGAGGGCCGGACGGTGGCCGCCGCCGCGGTGCCTGCGGGGAGAAGCGTGGTGAGGAGCGCGACGGAAAGGACGGCCGCTGTCCGGCGTGCCCTCAGGTGTGTGGTGATCGACATGGGGCAACGGTAGGAGCGGGCAGGTGCGGAGACCATCCGGCCTGCGTCCGGTTCTGCCGTCGGGTTCTCCACCGGCCCGTGCCCGTACGCCAGTTGTCGGCGCGCGGCCCCGGCGGCCCGGGGGAGCCGGCGTGGTCATGGCCGGCTCCGGGGCCGCCGCCCCGGAGCCGCAAAGCCGCCCCGTCCGCGCTCAGTTGGGCAGTGCGCCGTTCGGCAGCTCGACATCGGCGCCGAGTTCCACGAGCTTCTCCATGAAGTTCTCGTAGCCGCGGTTGATCAGATCGATGCCGTGCACCCGGGAGGTGCCCTGCGCCGCCAGTGCCGCGATCAGGTACGAGAAGCCGCCGCGCAGGTCGGGGATGACCAGGTCGGAGCCCTGCAGCTTGGTGGGCCCGGAGACGACCGCGGAGTGCAGGAAGTTGCGCTGGCCGAAGCGGCAGGCGGAACCGCCCAGGCACTCGCGGTAGAGCTGGATGTGCGCGCCCATCTGGTTGAGCGCGGAGGTGAAGCCCAGCCGGGACTCGTAGACCGTCTCGTGCACGATCGACAGGCCCGACGCCTGGGTCAGCGCGACGACCAGCGGCTGCTGCCAGTCGGTCTGGAAGCCGGGGTGGACGTCGGTCTCCAGGGCGATGGCGTTGAGCAGACCGCCCGGGTGCCAGAAGCGGATGCCCTCGTCCTCGATCTCGAAGGCACCGCCGACCTTGCGGAAGGTGTTGAGGAAGGTCATCATCGACCGCTGCTGCGCGCCGCGGACGTAGATGTTGCCCTCGGTGGCCAGCGCCGCGGACGCCCAGGAGGCCGCCTCCAGGCGGTCCGGGAGGGCGCGGTGGGTGTAGCCGTCGAGTTTGTCGACACCGGTGATCCGGATCGTCCGGTCGGTGTCCATGGAGATGATCGCGCCCATCTTCTGCAGTACGCAGATGAGGTCCTCGATCTCCGGCTCCACGGCGGCGTTCGACAGCTCGGTGACGCCCTCGGCCAGGACGGCGGTCAGCAGCACCTGCTCAGTCGAGCCGACCGACGGGTACGGCAGCCGGATCTTGGTGCCGCGCAGCCGCTGCGGGGCCTCCAGGTACTGCCCGTCGGCGCGCTTCTCGATCGTCGCGCCGAACTGGCGCAGCACGTCGAAGTGGAAGTCCACGGGCCGGCCGCCGATGTCGCAGCCGCCCAGACCGGGGATGAAGGCGTGGCCGAGGCGGTGCAGCAGCGGACCGCAGAACAGGATCGGGATCCGGGAGGAGCCCGCGTGGGCATCGATGTCCGCGACGTTGGCGCTCTCCACGTGGGACGGGTCGAGGACCAGCTCGCCCGGCTCGTCACCCGGGCGCACCGTGACGCCGTGCAGCTGCAGCAGCCCGCGCACCACGCGTACGTCGCGGATGTCGGGCACGTTGCGCAGTCGGCTGGGGCCGCTCCCGAGGAGGGCGGCGACCATGGCCTTGGGCACAAGGTTCTTCGCGCCGCGAACCCGGATCTCGCCCTCGAGCGGGGTGCCGCCGTGGACAAGCAGTACGTCGTCAGTAGAGACGGTCATGGATCTCGCGTTCCTGGAGACGGGCAGGGGCCAAGCCAAAATGGTAAGGGCGGCGGAGGGTGTGCCCGTAGGCCCGTGCACGCTTTGAGCATGTAATGGCTTTGTCACAACACGCTCCGCTACGATCAGTCTTTGCTCTGTAATCGCCCTTTGGGGGAATTGCAGGGGAATGTCCCCAAAGGGCTGTCCGGCGCGGAGGGTGTGCGCCGGTGCTGCCGCCGTACGCCCTGCCCTGCTCTCGCACGGGTCCGGGCGTTGACTCCCCGCTCCGGGCAGAAGTGCGGGATCATGTGGCCATGACCGAGGTGTCCTCGCTCACAGGCCGGCTTCTTGTCGCGACCCCCGCGCTCGCCGATCCGAACTTCGACCGCGCGGTGGTGCTGCTCCTCGACCACGACGAGGAGGGCTCCCTCGGCGTGGTCCTGAACCGTCCCACCCCCGTCGGCGTCGCGGACATCCTCGCACCCTGGGCCTCGCTGGCCGGTGAGCCAGGAGTGGTCTTCCAGGGCGGACCGGTGTCGCTGGACTCGGCGCTCGGGGTGGCCGTGGTGCCGGGCGGGCTGTCCGGTGAGGGCGGGGTCCCGTCGGTGGACAGCGGCGCCCGCCCCCGGGATGACGGCGCGGAGATGGCCGGTGTGCCGGCCGCGGACCGGGCGGACGTGCAGTCGGGTGACGAGCCGCTGGGCTGGCGCAGGGTGCACGGCGCAATCGGTCTGGTCGATCTGGAGGCCCCTCCGGAGCTGCTCGCGGCGGTGCTGGGCAGTCTGCGGATCTTCGCCGGGTACGCGGGCTGGGGGCCGGGCCAGCTGGAGGACGAACTGGTCGAGGGCGCCTGGTACGTGGTCGAGTCCGAGCCCGGCGATGTCTCCTCGCCCGACCCGGAGCAGCTGTGGCGCGCGGTGCTGCGCCGGCAGCGCAACGAGCTGGCGATGGTGGCCACCTATCCGGACGATCCGTCGCTGAACTGAACCCGGGTGGCGCCGCGCTGCGCGGCCGGTGCCGGGGGTGGAGGCGGCGGGGTGTGCCGCGGGCCGGATTCTGCGGCGGGTGCCACGGGCCGGATTTTGTTGACGACTTGATTATTGTGACGGCTTCGTCATGGGGAAATGTCAGTGCCCGTCGCTATGGTGCGGGATGACAGGGGACGGTGCGCGGCCGCGTCGGCGGGGCCGCGCTGGACAAACGGGGAGAGGCCATGCACCGGCCGAGCGTGCCCGAGGATCTGGACCACCCGGAGCGCCTGTGGGCGCGCGCCGCGACGCTGGCGGTAGTGGCGGCCGCCGTGGACGACGGGGACGAATTCTCCTGGAGCGACCAGGGATTGCAGTGCTGGAACGTCGGTGGAAGCTACTGGTGGCGGCTGAAGATGTTCGAGGACGGCCGGGCCCTGCTGTGCGGCCAGGACTCCGACGGGAGTCACACGCACAGCGGAGGCCGGCAGATCGACTTCCTGGACGGCGGCCCCGAGTGGCTGCCCTGGGAGGAGCTGCGGGAGGACGCCGCCGGCAATCTCTTCGGCTTCGTCTACTGGTGGCAGGACGGCGCCTGGGCCCGCGCGCCGTACCCCGAGAAGATGCCGGACGACGGCCTGGAGACGGCCATGAGCTGGGTCGCGCCCGGTGACGACGCGATCCGGGAGATCGCCGAGGACCTGGCGGCCCGCACGGAGACCGAGGTCGACGCGATGACGGCGGTGCGCGCCTTCCTCGCCGCCGCCGAGGCCCGCACGGTCGGCGCACAGGACATCGCCACCCTCCTCGACACGGTCTGCGGCCAGGACACCTGGTACGAGGTCCGGCCGGACGCCGCGCTGGCCTTCGCCACGGAGCTGGGGCTGACGGCCGGGGACCGGGGCGGGATGGCGGTCGCTTCCTGAGGACGGTGGCTTCCCGGCGGCCCCGGGGCGGGGCCGGTCACCGGCCGCCGGGTGCGTCCGTGGTGCCCAGGGCGGAGAAGCGCTCGGCCGGCGGATGGGCGTCGCGGGCGGGCAGTGCCAGATGGACGGGCACGGCCGGCGCGTTCTTCAGGCGGAGGTAGCGGAGGCCGGGGTGGGTGTGCCGCTACCTGGACAGCGCGGTCGGCTCGGCACTCGGCGGGCTGGCGCTCGGGGCCGGGTTGGCACCGTCCGCGCTGCCCTGGGGGGCCGCCGGGGTGGCGGCGGCGGGTCTGACGCTCCACCTGGCGGTGGGCCGAGGCTCCCGGGTTGTGGCGCGCGTGAGTACCCTTGGCTGTTATGAGCACTCTTGAGCCCGAGCGCGGGGCAGGTACGGGGACCCTCGTAGAGCCGACACCACAGGTGTCGCACGGCGACGGCGACCACGAGCGCTTCGCCCACTATGTCCAGAAAGACAAGATCATGGCCAGCGCGCTCGACGGCACCCCCGTCGTGGCGCTGTGCGGCAAGGTCTGGGTCCCGGGTCGTGACCCGAAGAAGTACCCGGTCTGCCCCATGTGCAAGGAGATCTTCGAGTCCATGGGCGCCGGTGGCGACAAGGACAAGGGCGGCAAGGACGGCGGCAAGAAGTAACCGCCGCGGACCGTCCCACCGGGCCGGTCCTGCCCGTCCGTCAGCGCACGGGCACGGCCGCACGAGCGCAGTCGCGCAAGCGCAGCCGTATGAGCACAGCAGAGCCGAAGAGCCGCAGGACACAGCCGTCGTCCTGCGGTGACGGCACCCCGCCTCGGGTACGGGCCCGGGTCCTTCGTGGACCGGGCCCTTCCGCGTGCCTGCCTGCGTTGCCGTCCGGGGCTCGGTCGCCGACGCCCGCGCCGACGTCCGGGCCGGTTCCCGTCCGCGTGCCCGGCCGGGCTCCTGGGTGAACGGGGGCCGCACGGCCCGCAGCCGCTTCCCGGGTCGGACGCGCGGCCGAGGTTCCGGCGCCCCGGGCGCACAGCCACCCATGAGCGTCCCGGAATTGCGCTGCCCGCGTCACGGCCACCGCCACCGTTACCGCCACTGTGAACCGCCTGCCCCTCCGTGCGCCGGTCGACTCCGCCCCGCCACCACGGCACTCCCGTGCGCCCGGTCTGCCGCACCGGCGCCACCGAGCACTCCGCCCCGCAACGGCGCGGCCGGTCTTCCGCACGCCGGACGGGACGAACGGCGCGGGAACATGGCAGCATCGCCCGTGACCACCACCCCCGTGCTGGTCTTCGCTTCCGCGCACCCGTATCTGCAATCTGCGCACCTGTATCTGCGCGCTCGTCACTGCGTATGCGTATCTGCGTACTCGTACAGGCCGGACCGGTCCTGGGCGGTCCCCGGCGGTGAAGGACGGACGGCATGCCCGAGACGGAACCCACCCCCACGGCACCGGGTGGCGGCCTGGTCCCGGCGCCGCTGAGCATCGACGGGCCCTACCGCAGCGCCGTCCGCCTGGGCGAGGACACCGCGTTGGCGGCCGAACCCGGCACCGAGGACACCGCGCGCTGGCTGCGCGCCACCCTGGGCGCGGCCTTCGGCCTGCCGCTGCCGCCCGGCTCCGGCAGGGCGACGGACGCCCTCGCCCTGGCCCTCGACCCCGCCCTGCCCCCGGAGGGCTACCAGCTGGCGGCCGACGCCCGTTGGGGCGTACGGATCACCGGCGGCGGCCCGGCCGGTGTCTTCTGGGGAGCGCAGACGCTGCGGCAGCTGCTCGGCCCGCACGCCTTCCGCCGGGCGCCGCTCGCACCGGAGCGCGCGGCCGTCCTGCCGCAGCAGACCATCCAGGACGGCCCCCGCTTCGCCTGGCGCGGCATGCTGCTCGACGTCGCCCGGCACTTCCTGCCCAAGGAGGGGGTGCTGCGGTATCTCGACCTGCTCGCCGCCCACAAGCTGAACGTCCTGCACCTCCACCTCACCGACGACCAGGGCTGGCGGATCGAGATCAGGCGCTATCCGAAGCTGACCGAGGTCGGCGCCTGGCGGGAGCGCACCAAACTCGGGCACCGGGCCTCCCCGTTGTGGGACGAGCGCCCGCACGGCGGCTACTACACCCAGGACGACATCCGCGAGATCGTCGCCTACGCCGCCCAGCGGCATATCACCGTCGTGCCCGAGATCGACGTCCCCGGACACTCGCAGGCCGCCATCGCCGCGTACCCCGAGCTCGGCAACACCGACGTCATCGACACCACCTCCCTGAAGGTCTGGGACACCTGGGGCGTCAACCCCAACGTACTGGCCCCCACCGACAACACCCTGCGGTTCTACGAGCACGTGCTCGAGGAGGTCCTCGGCCTCTTCCCCTCGCCGTTCGTGCACATCGGCGGCGACGAGTGCCCCAAGGACCAGTGGCGGGCCTCCGCCACCGCCCAGGCGCGGATCGCCGAACTGTCGCTGGCCGGCGAGGACGAGCTGCAGAGCTGGTTCATCCGGCACTTCGACCGCTGGCTCGCCGACCGCGGCCGGCGGCTGATCGGCTGGGACGAAATCCTGGAAGGCGGACTGGCCCCGGGGGCCGCCGTCTCCTCCTGGCGCGGCTACGCGGGCGGTATCGCAGCGGCGAAATCCGGCCATGACGTCGTCATGTGCCCCGAACAGCAGGTGTATTTGGATCACCGTCAGCACCCCTCCCCGGACGAGCCGGTGCCGATCGGCTTCGTACGGACCCTGGAGGACGTCTACCGCTTCGAGCCGGTACCACCGGAGCTCACGGCCGATCAGGCCGCGCATGTCCTGGGCACCCAGGCCAACGCCTGGACCGAGGCCATGGACAGTCAGCAGCGCCTCGACTACCAGGTCTTTCCCCGGCTGGCCGCCTTCGCCGAGGTCGCCTGGTCGCGGCTGCTCGCCCCGGCCGACCGCGACTACCAGGACTTCACCCGGCGGATGGCTGCCCACTACACCCGCCTCGATGCCCTCGGCGTCGGCTACCGCCCGCCCGGCGGCCCCCTCCCCTGGCAGAAACGCCCCGGGGTGCTCGGACGCCCGATCGACGGAGCGCCCCCAAACGTGTGAGCCCTGGTGCAAGGAGGGCGCTCGTACGGCCGGTCCCTGGGACGGTGGTGCGGTGCGGCGGTTCCCCCGTACGCCGTACCGACCGCCGTCGCAACGACGGTGTGCGCCCCGCCGGACGCCTCCGCCGACGCACCGCACCGCAGTTCCGCGCCGTGGTGGCGGACGAAACCGGACCAGCAGCCTGTTCGGGGACGGATCGTCCCTTCGTGGACCCTCGCGCCGAGGGCCCGGGAAGATGTGCCAGAGTTGCCACGTCCGGGCTGTGAGCACGTACCGTACGGCGGAGCGGAACTGCCGGGACACCGGGGAAGGGGCAGCTGGCTTGACCACGCACGCACCGCACGCGTCGCACACGGTGACGTTGCCGGCCTCGCTCGACGAGGCGGTGGCGGCGCTGACGGACATGCCTGCCGCCGTGCCCGTCGCGGGCGGCACCGATCTCATGGCGGCGGTCAACGCCGGACTCCTCAGACCCGCAGCCCTGGTGGGCCTCGGCCGCATCAGCGAGATCCGCGGCTGGCAGTACCTGGACGGCCATGCGCTGCTCGGCGCCGGCCTCACCCTCGCCCGTATGGGACGCCCCGACTTCGCCGCCCTGATCCCCGGACTGGCCGCCGCCGCCCGCGCGGCCGGTCCGCCGCAGGTCCGCAACGCCGGCACCCTCGGCGGCAACATCGTGACCTCCGCCCCTACGGGTGACACCCTCCCGGTGCTCGCCGCCCTGGAAGCCACGGTGATCATCGCCGGTCCCGGGGGCAGCCGCCGCGAGATCCCGGTCAGCCACCTCCTGGCCGGCCGGGAGATGCTGAGCCCCGGCGAACTCGTCGGCTTCGTACGGGTGCCGCTGCTGCACGCCCCGCAGACGTTCCTGAAGGCGACCGGCCGCACCGGCCCCGGCCGTGCCACCGCCTCGGTGGCACTCGTCCTGGACCCGGCCAGGCGCGGTGTGCGCTGCGCGGTGGGCGCGGTCGCCGCCATGCCGCTGCGCCCCCTGGAGGCCGAGCAGTGGGTGGCCTCGCTCATCGACTGGGACGGCGAACGCGGCCTGGTGCCCGAGGCGCTGACGGCCTTCGGCGACTATGTCGCGGCCGCCTGCATCCCGGACCCGGCACCGCCCGAGGACGGTTCGGAACCGGCCACCCTGCCGCCGGCCGCACTGCACCTGCGCCGTACGGTGGCAGCGTTGGCCCGCCGCGCACTTGGGAGGGCGCTCTCATGAGCGACGCAGACAACCGCCATCCGTACCAGCCGCACCCCGACCAGGGCTGGCAGCCGCTGCCCCAGGGCGGCGAGTACGAGTCGGAGGCGACGGCCTTCGTGCAGCTCCCGGAGGGCTTCACCACCGGGGTCTACGGCGGTGGATCGCCCCGGTACAACACCCCGGGCCCCGAGCCTCTCGCCGCACCCGGCCACGGCTACACCCCGCCGGCCTCCTTCAGTTCGCACACCGCCCCGCCAGTCGCGGACACGGGCACCGACCCGTCGTCCACCGGCCAGTGGACGATGCCCTTCGCGGACCCCTCGGCCGGTTACGCGGACCCGACCGCCGGATACCCGGCCCATACGGAGCACGCACCCCACCACGACCCGTCCGCGGGCTACCAGGGCGGCGCGCCCGAGGCGGCCCAGCCGTGGGGCGGCGACACCGTGGAGTGGCCCGTGGCGGGCAGCCCCGAGGCGGGTGGCACCGGAGCCTGGTCGGTCCCCGCGGCGGCGGACGACGGCCTGGAGGAATCCGGCGAGTACCTGGTCGGCGACGACGGCCTGACGGGCCATACGGGACTTACGGGTGGCCACCCGGGCCTCCCCGGCCATTCGGGCCATCCGGGGCATCCAGGGCATGGTGTCGCCGCGGGCTACCACGGCGGCGGATACCCGGGGTCCGGTGCGTACGGCGACGCCGGGAGCGCGGCGGACACCGGCGGGGCCGCCGGGACCGGGCACTGGAACTTCACCGCCGGGCTGAGCGCCACGAGCGCGCCGGAGACGCACCCCGCTGAGCCGCGGGAGACGGGGCACGGCGGAGCGGTCCACGACCCCTTCGGCGGCCCTGCAGGCGACCCGTACGCGCACGAGCGCGGCCTCCCGGGCCACGGCGCCGAGCGGGGCGGCGAACGGCCCGGAGACGGCGGTCCGTCGGCCGGTGACCCGTACGCCACGGGCGCGGGCGGGCGGAACGCCGCGGCGGGCGACGCGACCGGGCACTGGTCGCTGCCGGCCGATGCGCTCGCCCAGTGGCCGCCGGCCGCGGAGACGGCGCAGCCGCCGCACGACGGGGCGCCGCACCAGCGGGAGGCGATGCACCAGCAGGAGGCGGCGGACCGTCCCGACGGCACTGCGGACGCGCCCGGCGCGGGCAACTGGTCGATCCCGGTTGCCGAGGGCGAACAGCAGGAGCACTCCGGCGAGTTCGCGCTCGCCGACGCGGCCGGGCACCTGGCGCCCGCCTCGCCCGCCGTGCCGGAGGCCGACGGAGCGGCGGACGCTCCTATGGAGAGCACGGAGACCGCGAGGACCACGGAGAGCACGGAGACAGCGGAGCCCGGTGCGCCCACCGGGTCCGGCGAGCCCGGCGAGCCCGTGGACCTCACCGGCCCCGCCGGCCCCGTGGACACCACGGACGAGGGCGCCGCGCCGCACGACACCACCGACGCCGCCGGTCCCCCCGGCGACGCCGAGCACACCGGTGGCGGGGACCCCGCCGCTGCCGAGGAGCGCACGGGGACCGGGGAGCCCACAGGCGCTGACGCGGGCCCCGGGGAGTCCACCGGCCTCGTCGACGGGCTCGCCGCCGCGCACGCCTCCGACCTGGCGGCCGATCCCGGCTTCGACGACCACGACGAACACCCCGCCTCCTCCTACGTCCTGCGGGTGAACGGCATCGACCGGCCGGTCACCGACGCCTGGATCGGCGAGTCACTGCTCTACGTGCTGCGCGAGCGCCTCGGTCTGGCCGGCGCCAAGGACGGCTGCTCACAGGGCGAGTGCGGGGCCTGTTCCGTCCAGGTGGACGGCCGGCTGGTGGCGTCCTGCCTGGTACCCGCCGCCACCACGGCGGGCAGCGAGGTCCGTACCGTCGAGGGGCTCGCCGAGAACGGTGTGCCCTCCGACGTGCAGTGCGCGCTCGCCGCGTCCGGTGCCGTGCAGTGCGGCTTCTGCGTACCGGGGATGGCGATGACCGTCCACGACCTCCTGGAGGGCAACCACGCCCCCAGCGAGCTGGAGACCCGCAAGGCGCTGTGCGGCAACCTGTGCCGCTGCTCCGGCTACCGGGGTGTGCTGGACGCCGTCGACGAGGTCGTCAAGGCCCGTGCGGAGGCCGCCGAGGCCGCCTATGCGCCCGCGGACGAACCGGACGGGGCGGCGCCCGCGGACACCGCCCGTATTCCCCACCAGGCGGGGCCCGCCGACGAGACGGGCCACGCCCCGCACGACCAGGATCCGCACCCGGGAGGCCCTGCATGAGCGAGCGCAGCGAGCGAACGATGGAGAGGTGCGCGCTGAGCGAATGCGAGGCCGAGCGAAGCGAGGTTTCGGCATGAGCGGTACGTCCGACGGCGCAGGTGCCGTTACCGCGACCCCCGCGGCGGGCGTCCAGATCCCCGAGGAGCCGCCGCCGCACGGCCTGGGCGTCTCGCTGCCGCCCGCCGACGCGCCGGCGAAGACCGAGGGCACCTTCCCGTACGCCGCCGACCTGTGGGCCGAAGGGCTGCTGTGGGCCGCGGTGCTGCGCTCGCCGCATCCGCGCGCGCGGATCCTGTCCATCGACACCAAGCACGCGGTGGAGATGCCGGGCGTGCGCGTCGTCGTCACGCACGAGGACGTGCCCGGTGACGCGGGGCACGGCCGGGGCACCGCCGACCGCCCGGTGTTCGCCAAGGACGAGGTCCGCCACCACGGTGAGCCGATCGCCGCGGTGGCCGCCGAGCACCCCGACACGGCACGGCTGGCCGCCGCCGCCATCGCCGTCGAGTACGAGGTCCTGGACGCGGTCACCGACCCCCAACTGGCCTTCGAGGCCGAGCCGCTGCACCCGGACGGCAATCTCATCCGGCACATCCCGCTCCGCTTCGGCGACGCCGAGGCCATGGGCGAGGTGATGGTCGAGGGGCTCTACCGGATCGGCCGGCAGGACCCGGCGCCCATCGGGGCCGAGGCCGGGCTCGCGGTGCCGCGCCCCGATGGCGGCGTGGAGATCTACACCGCCTCCACGGACCCGCACACCGACCGCGATCTGGCCGCCGCCTCCTTCGGCCTCGAACCGGAGCAGGTCAAGGTCGTGGTGACCGGCGTCCCCGGCGCCACCGCCGACCGCGAGGACCCCGGCATCCAGCTCTCGCTCGGACTGCTGGCGCTGCGTACGGGCTGCCCCGTCAAGCTCGCCGCCACCCGGGAGGAGTCCTTCCTCTCGCACGCCCACCGCCACCCCACGCTGCTGCGCTACCGCCACCACGCGGACGCCGACGGCAAGCTGGTCAAGGTGGAGGCACAGATCCTCATGGACGCCGGCGCCTACGCCGACACCTCGGCCGATGCGCTCGCCGCCGCCGTCTCCTTCTCCTGCGGCCCGTATGTCGTCCCGCACGCCGTTGTCGACGGCTGGGCGGTGCGCACCAACAACCCGCCGTCCGGCCATGTGCGCGGCGAGGGCGCGATGCAGGTCTGTGCCGCCTACGAGGGCCAGATGGACAAGCTGGCCGCCCGGCTGGGCCTGGAGCCCGACGAGATCCGGCTCCGCAACGTCATGGCCACCGGCGATCTGCTGCCCACGGGGCAGACCGTGACCTGCCCCGCCCCGGTCGCCGAACTCCTGCACGCCGTCAAGGAAGCGCCGCTTCCCGAGCTGCCCAAGGACGCGCCCGAAGCGGAGTGGCTGCTGCCGGGCGGGCCGGAAGGGGCGGGCGAGCCGGGCGCGGTACGCCGCGGCGTCGGCTATGGCCTGGGCATGGTGCACATGCTGGGCGCGGAGGGCACCGACGAGGTCTCCACCGCGACCGTCAAGGTCAGCGGCTCGGTCGCCACCGTCATCTGCGCAGCCGTCGAGACCGGCTCCGGGTTCTCCACGCTGGCGCGGCAGATCGTGCAGGAGACGCTCGGCATCGAGGAAGTGCATGTCGCGGGCGTCGACACCGACCAGCCGCCGGCCGGGCCGGCCTGCCACGGGCGGCACACCTGGGTCTCCGGCGGCGCCGTCGAGCGTGCCGCCAAGATGGTCCGTACCCAGCTGCTGCAGCCGCTGGCCCACAAGTTCGGGATGTCCACCGAGCTGCTGCAGATCAACGACGGCAAGATCACCTCTTACGACGGGGTGCTCAGTACCACCGTTTCCGAGGCGCTGGACGGCAAGGAGCTGTGGGCCACCGCCCAGTGCCGGCCGCATCCGACGGAGCCGCTGGACGAGGGCGGCCAGGGCGATGCGTTCGTGGGACTCGCCTTCTGCGCGATCCGCTGCGTCGCCGATGTCGACATCGAGCTCGGCACCATCCGGGTGGTGGAGATGACCGTCGCCCAGGACGTGGGCCGGGTGCTCAACCCCCGCCAGCTGCGGGCCCGTATCGAGGCCGGGGTCACCCAGGGCATGGGCGCCGCCCTGATGGAGAACCTGCGCACCACCCGCGGCCAGGTCCGCCACCCCGACCTGACCGGCTATGCGCTGCCGACCGCCCTGGACGCTCCGGAGATCCGCATCGTCAAGCTCGTCGAGGAGCGCGATGTGGTCGCCCCCTTCGGCGCCAAGCCCGCCAGCGCGGTCCCGGTCGTCACCGCACCGGCCGCCGTGGCCTCCGCGGTCCGCGCCGCCACCGGCCGCCCCATCGGCCGCCTCCCGATCCGCCCGCAGGCGGCGGTGGCGCAGGTGGTGCAGCAGTAGGGCTCACGGGGCTGGGGCGACTGGGGGCTGCGCTGCGCGCCTTTTGGGGTTGCCGGTTGGTCGCGTGCCTTTGGGGGGTGGCCGTTGGCTGTCGGCTGCGGTCCTTCTGGGGTTGGCGGGGGCCCTGTCGTGCCCCGGTTCGGAGGGGCAGCTGCTCGCGGGGCGGCGCCCGCGCAGCGGTTCGGCGCAGCCGGTGGCTGTGCCGCCGATCGGCGTAGGTGAGCGGCTGCGCATCGGTTCAGGGCCGGGCGTGGGCCTCGTGCGCGTGTGCCTCCTGCGCGTTGCTGCGGCGATCGGTCGATGACCTGCGCTTTCTCTATCCGTCACGGAGATTGTCAGTGGGGTCACTTAGAGTGATTTCCGGTGGGCGAGATGGGGGCGCGTGAGGGGAGGAAAACGGTCTGGTGGGGTCAAAGTGCTTGCGGGGGGCGGGAATTGGAGGATCCTGGGGCGGCCGGAGTGAGCGCCGGCCGGTCGTGGGGATCGCGGGGATCGCAGGGATTCGCGAGGTCGAGGGGGAGCGGGATGCCGCAGGAATGGGCGGGGGAGTCCGGGCGGGACCGGGCCGTGGAGCGGTACGTCCAGGAGTTGTTGGTGCGCAGGCCGGGCAGCCGGCCCGAGTTGCCTGCCACCTTGTTGCTGGGGCCGCGTGGCAGCGGTAAGACGACGGTCCTGCGCCATCTGGCGGACTGGGCCCGGCGGGCTCCGGTGGCCCGCCTCGATCTGGCGGCGCTGGGCCAGGAGGGCCGTAAACCGATCGATGTGCTGGCCGCGCTGGTCTTCCAGCTCAATGAGGCCAAGCGGGATTTCGCCCGGCTGAGCTTCCCGGCGTTCGGGCTGCTGACCATTGCGGTCGCGGCGCGGATGGACGCGGCCGACCGGGACGCCGCCGTACGACAGATGGAAGAGGCGCTGGTCGGGCCGCCGGGTAACCGCTCGGAGGTGATCAACCAGCTGGCCGCGTACGCCGCGACGGTTCTGGGCGCCCCGACCGCGGTGACCGCCGCGCTGCCGCTGCTGCCGGAGTGGCGGCGCCACTGGGTGCGGCTGCGGGTGCGCTGGCGGCTGGCGCGTATCCGGCGCCGCAGCCGTGGCGGGGGTTCCGTCGACGGCTTTCTGATCGACCTCAATCAGCGCTACGGCGACCGCGAGGCGGCCGAGCGGCAGCGGGCCGAGGCGGTGCTCTTCGACGCCTTCCTGGACGATCTGCGGCGGGCGTACGGCTCGCGTGGCGGCGACAAGCGGCGTACGACGCAGTGCCTGGTGCTGCTGGACAACGTCGACAGTCCGCTGGGCAACGACTTCCTCAAAGCGCTGCTGGATGCCCGGCGGAAGGCCGGGGCGCCCGATCCGCTGCTGGTGCTCGCCACCGCGGGGAGCTATCCGGCGGCGCTGGAGGGCTTTGCGTTCGGCGGGCCGCGGCGGCCCGGTGCGCTGCCCGGCCGGTGGCCCGCGCAGGAGGAGAGGTTCGTTCCTGAGCAGGTCGTGAAGGGGCTGGTGGTGGGCCGGCTGCGCGATCTGGTCCGTCATGAGGTCGAGCAGCAGGCCAAGGAGGCGCTGCGGTCGGCCGGCCCCCGGGTGCCGGTGCCGGCTGCCGACAACGGTGTGCAATGGCTGGGCTGGGTGGTGCACGAGCTCACCCGGGGGCATCCGGCAGGCACCGCACAGCTGTTGGAGGCCCTGCTGGAGTGCCCGGCGGAGGAGGGCTGGGAGGCGCGGCTGCGGCAGGTCCTGCAGCCCTCCTCGGACCTCGTGGACGCCCTGCTGGAGCGGCTGTTGCCGATAGACGCCAGCAGCGAGCTGATGCAGGCGCTGGCCCGCGGCGCGGCCGCCGTCGACCTGGCGCAGGCGCAGACGGGCCGGGTGCTGTGGGACGAGTCGAGCGCCCGTGTCCAGGAGGAGTTCAACGACTTCTGTACGGACGTGCTGCGCACCATGCATCTCGACGGGGGTGACGAGGAGTCCGACGGCCGGACGGAAACCCCCCACCCCTTGCTGCGTCTGCTGTTGCTGCGCCGGCTCGCCGCGGTCCCCGAGCCCGACGCCGCGGCGGGCGGAGCGGCCGGGGGCATTGACGGGGCGGCCGGTATCCGGGGGCGGCGGGCGGTGCATGCCGCGCTGCGGGACCGGGCGGCCGCCGCGGGGGAGGAGGCCACCGCGGCCTATCACGCGCTGGCGGGCGGCGATCTCGCCGCGGCGGCCGCCTATCTGGACGACGCGTTCGACCGGGTCACCCCGGAGGAGTGGTGTGCGGAGCTGTGCCGGCTGCGGCGCGCGCCGCTCGCCGAGGCCGGGCCGGCCCTCGATCAGCCGCTGTGGGAGCGCTACGAGCGGCTGGTGGAGCACCTGGGCGAGGGCGCCGTGGAGCAGCGGCTGCGGACCATCACCCGGCTCCTCGCGGCGGTCTGGATCGGCCCCGAGCCGCCGGACGACCCCCGTACGGACCGGGTCGGCGATCCGTACCGCGACCCCCTCGGTGACCCCGGGGCCGAGCTGTACGGCGAGATCCAGGCCCGCTTCCACACCCTCGCGGTGCATGCCGACAGCGTGCCCTGGACCTCGGCGCTGCTGCGGAAGGCGAAGCAGTACGGAAAGGAGCCGTGGCTGTGAGCACCCGTCTTTTCGAACCGCCCCGGCCCCCGCGGCGCTGGGGGCTGTGGATCATTTCGGTGCTGGTGGCGGCGGCGGTCGTGGCCGCCGCCGTGGTGCAGATCGCCGAGACGAACGGGCGCTGCGGGGAGGGCGTCCGCGAGGTGGCCGACGGTGAGTGTGTGGGCGTCACGGACGGTGCGTACGCCTTCGGGAACATGAAGTCGCTGAGCGACAGGATCCACACCGAGAACGACGAGGTCGCCAAGTCCGGGGAACGGTCGGTCGCCATCGCCTATCTGGAGGCCATGGCGGGCGGCTCCGCAGACCGGGGGCCGGAGGCCACCCGGCAGGCCATCAGTGGCGCCTACCTCGCCCAGCGCGCCCTGAACGCCGAGCGCTCGACACTCCCCAAGATCCGGCTGCTGCTCGCCAACACCGGCCGCGGAGACCGCCATTGGCGCCAGGTCGTCGACCAGCTCATCGCGATGAAGGACAAGGAACGGCTGGTCGCGGTGGCGGGCTTCGGGCAGAGCAACGACCGTACGATGCGCGCCGTGCAGCGGCTGCGCGCCGCCGGGCTGCCGATGGTCGGTGCGACAGTGGCGGCGGACGGGCTGAGTTCCCGTACGGCCGGGTTCTACCGGGTCTCCTTCCCCAACCGCGACCAGACCGCGGCCGCCGCGGGCTACCTCAAGGAGCAGCAGCGCAAGCACCCCGGCTACCGCGTCCAGGTGATCAGGGACGGCAACGAGAAGGACAACTACAACACCTCGCTCTACGAGGACTTCTCGGCGGCGGCACGGCGCGCGGGCCTCGACGTGGACGACGAGGTCATCCCGTTCCGCTCCGGGGAGGACGAGGCGGCGACCGCGGGCAATGCGCTGTCCCTGGTCGCCGACAAGGTCTGCGGTGACCCGAAGCCGCCGGACGCGGTGTATTTCGCGGGCCGGGGGCGGGAGCTGCGCCGGTTCATCGAGGCGGCGGGGGAGGGCGGCCGGCACTGCCGTACGACGGTGCTCTCCGGCTCCAGTGCGCTGGGCGTCTACTTCGACACCGGAGGCGACCGGCACCGCGCCGAGCTCGCCACCCTCGCCGAGCGCTGGAAGGACAGCCAACTGACCGTCTACTACACCGCCTTCACCCACCCCGCGATATCCAAGGAGGTCTACGGCGGCGCCGGGAGCGGCCCGTTCGACGACTTCGAGCGCGCCTACCGCAAAGCGGTCGGCGGCCCCACCACCGACCTCGCCAGCGGCCAGGCGATGCTCGGCCATGACGCCACGTACACCATAGGGAAGGCGGCCCGGAACGCCGTCGGCGTCTACGGCACCCGCCAGGTCACCGCCCGTATGGTCCTGGCCATGCTGGAGCAGACCAACGGCAGGTCCCGGGTCCGTGGCATCAGTGGCTACATAGCCTTCGACCCGGACACCGGCGAGCCGGTGGACCGTCCGCTGGCGCTGGTGGAGCTGCGCCGCCCGACGAACACCGGCGAGGCCGGGGACATCTACCGCTTCGTGGCCGGGCTGTCCGCCGGCCGGTAGGGGCGCGGCGGCCCGGCCGGTGTGGAGCCGGAAGGCGTGGAAGTAAAAGAGGGGGCTCGGGGCCGCGACTGTGCGCTCAGCCGACGGCGGCGCCGAACCACTGGGGCAGGCGGCCGAGCAGATCCTGCTGATCTTCACCGGCCCACGCCACGTGGCCGTCCGGCCGCAGCAGCACCGCGGGCACGTCCAGTTCCTCGCTGACATCGACGACGTGGTCGACCCGGCCTTCCCAGCCCGCCACCGAGAGCCGGCCGGTCTGGTCGAGCAGCAGTCCGCGGCCGCCGTGCATCAGCTCGTAGAGGCGGCCCCGCTTCAACTCCACGTCCCGCATCCGCCGGCCGAGCAGTTCGTGGCCCTCGCCGAAGTCGTAGCGGACCCCGACCGCGGTGATCATCCCGGTCACGTGCCGGTTCACCTCCTCGAAGTCCATCAGCTTCGAGAACAGCTCCCGCAGCGCGGTCGCACCCGGATCGGCCCCCATCAGCGTGATCTGTGCGCGGGTGTTGTCCAGGACGGCGGCGGCCACCGGGTGCCGTTCGGCGTGGTAGCTGTCCAGCAGGCCCTCCGGTGCCCAGCCGGTGACCGCGGCGGCCAGCTTCCAGCCGAGGTTGAACGCGTCCTGCACACCGAGGTTCAGCCCCTGCCCGCCGGTCGGCGGGTGGATGTGCGCCGCGTCGCCGGCCAGCAGCACCCGGCCGACCCGGTAGCGCTCGGCCTGCCGGGTGGCGTCGCCGAACCGGGACAGCCAGCGCGGCGAGTGCACGCCGAAGTCGGTGCCGGCGAACGCCCGCAGCTGCTGCTTGAACTCGTCGAGGGTCGGCGCGGTCGCACGGTCCTCGGCCACCCCGTCGGCGGGCACGACAACGCGGCACACCCCGTCCCCGGTGGGGGCGACGCCGAACCGCAGGTGCGTCTTGCGGACTTCCTCGACGACAGCGGCAATCGTCGCCGGATCCTCGGTCACCTCCATTTCACCCAGCAGCGTCTCGACCTTGGCGGGCTCACCGGGGAAACCGACGCCGACCAGCTTGCGCACCGCACTGCGGCCGCCGTCGCACCCGACGAGGTAGCGCGAGCGCAGCCGTGCCCCGTCCGCCAGCTCGACGGTCACCCCGTCCTCGTCCTGGCTCAGCCCGACCACTTCGCAGCCGCGCCGGATCTCGGTACCGAGTTCGAGCGCGCGCTCGTTGAGCAGCCGCTCGGTGACCGGCTGCGGGGTGGCGACGCCGTACGGGTGCGCCGTGTCCAACCCGTCCGGCCACGGCTTCATGATGCCGCCGAAGAGACCGCCGACCTGGAACGTCTCACTGACCGCGAGGAACCGGTCCAGCAGGCCGCGCTGGTCCATCATCTCGACGCTGCGCGCGTGCAGGCCCTGCCCACGGGACTGCGCGGTCGGCTTCGCCAACTTCTCCAGCACGACCGCCTGCACACCCTGCAGCCGCAGCTCGCTCGCCAGCATCAACCCGGTCGGTCCACCACCGACAACGATCACATCGATCATCACAACGCCCATTTCCGCAGAATTCTTGCTCAGGCCGAGGATTCTGCGGCACGACCCGGGCCTTGCCGCAAGCCCCCCAGTGCGCTATAAGTTGAGACTGGCAAGGAGCGGGTGACCTCCTTGCCTTTGTCTTTTGTCGGCCATATGTGCTGGCCATATGTGTCGGTCGCCATGGAAAACGAATGGGCGACATCCCTCCAGGGATGCCGCCCATTCGTTTTCCTCATCAAGCAAACAGAGGCCGTGGCGGGATTCGAACCCGCGTAACTCGCTTTGCAGGCGAGCCCCTGAACCACTCGGGCACACGGCCGGGTTGCTGCTGTTGTCCCGACTGTAGGCCGCGGGGCACCCAGCCCGGCAAGGGCGCGGGGCGGGATGCCAAAAGGCTGCAACGCGGGGTAACGCGGGGTAATGCGGGGAAACGGCGCAGCAATACGGGGTTCATGAAACCCGGCCGGGTGATGGAAGGCGTCGATGACCCGGCTCCCCGCCGAGCCGTCCTCACACCGCGTGCAGGAATTCCTCCACCACCGGTCCGAACAGGTCCGGTTCGTCCACCCAGGGATAGTGGCCCACGCCGTGCAGGGGGTGCACCCGTGCGTCCGGGAACGATGCGGCCACCCATTCGCCCGCCCGCATACCGGTCACCGCGTCCCGGTCCCCGGTCACCACCAGCACCGGGCAGGTCACCTCGTGCAGACCGGCCAGCAGGGCCGCGCGCAGCTGCTCGTCCACGCCCTGCCAGAACCCGGCCCGCGGCACCGGCCCCAACTGCGCGCCCTCCGTGGCGGCATGGGTCCGCTGAGGCTCGTCCCACCGCCCGTAGGCGAGTGGCGCCGCGGCGAACAGCAGCTCCCGCACCTCGCTCAGATCGGCCGCCTCGGTCAGCTGCCGCAGCGCCACCGAGGCCTCCGGCCACCACTCCTCGTGGCGGCGCGACTCGAAGATCTCCCATGCGTCGTCGGGGAGTTCGCCCTGCAGCCGGGAGCCGGGGCAGACCAGCACCAGCCGGGTCAGCCGCTGCGGATACCCCGCCGCGTACGCCTGCGCGACCGCGGCCCCCGCGTCGTGCGCCAGCAGCGCGAACCGCTCCAGGCCCAGATGCGCGCGGAGCGCCTCCAGATCCTCGGCGAGCTGCGGGAAGGCATAGCGGGACGGGTCGGCGGCGGCAGGGGAGGCGCCGGTGCCGCGGCTGTCGGGAAGGATCAGCTGCCGGTGTGCGGACAGGCCGCCGAGGTCACCCAGATACGCGGCGTCCCGCCCGGGACCGCCGGCCAGGCACACCAGGGGCGGCAGGGGCGCGTCGTCCGGGCCGAGCACGCGGTAGTGGAGCTCGGCATCGTCGTACGTACGGAAGTGCGGCATACGGACAGCTTGCCCGACATACGGCGGCAAGGACGGGGCGGAGGCGGTCCGGGCGGGCCGGGCGACGTAGGACCGACGACCGACCCGATCCCCGTCCTCCGCCAGGGGCACCACCGCCGTACGGCCCTTACGCTGGCCCGATGACCGCTGACCGCCCCCACGACCTCGGCACCGGCACCGGCACCGGCCACGACCTCGGCATCGGCACCGACGACGGCGCAGACACCGCACCCGGCGCCGAGACCGTCGCCACCCCCGGCCACCCCGCCGGGTCCGCGGACGGTCACCCCGCCCGGTCCGCGGACGGCAGTGGCGGCGGGCCGGACGGCGGCATCCTCGGCCGGGCCCATCGCGCGCTCACCCTCGGCATCATCTCCGTCGTCTCGCTCGTCGCCTTCGAGGCGAGCGCCGTGAACACCGCGATGCCGGTCGCCGCCCGCGCCCTGGACGGCATCGGGCTGTACGCCTTCGGCTTCTCCGCGTTCTTCACGGCGAGTCTGTTCGCGATGGCGCTCGCGGGGGAGTGGAGCGACCGGCGCGGCCCGCTCGGACCGCTGTTCACCGGGATCGCCGCGTTCGGGGCGGGGCTGCTGGTCGCGGGCGTCGCACACAGCATGGGGATGTTCATCGTGGGCCGCGGGGTGCAGGGCATCGGAGGCGGGCTGGTGGTGGTCTCGCTCTACGTGGTCGTCGGCCGCGCCTACCCCGAGCGGCTGCGTCCGTCGATCATGGCGTCGTTCTCCGCGGCCTGGGTGGTGCCGGTGATCGTCGGTCCGCTGGTCGCCGGGACCGTCACCGAACAGCTCGGCTGGCGCTGGGTCTTCCTCGCCATCCCCGTCCTGATACTGCTGCCGCTCGTGGTGATGCTGCCCGCGCTGCGCACCCTGCCGCGGACCCGGCCGGGCCCGCGGGGCGGAGTGCGGCAGGTGCTGGGCAGCCGGCGCTGTCTGCTCGCGCTGGCCGTCGCCGTGGGCGCCTGCCTGCTGCAGTACGCGGGCCAGCACCCGTCCTGGCTCGCGCTGCTGCCCGCGGCCGCCGGACTGGCCCTGCTGGCGCCGGGCATCGTGCGGCTGCTGCCCCGCGGTACGTTCCGGGCGGCGCGCGGCCTGCCGTCCGTGGTGCTGATGCGCGGACTCGCCGCCGGGGCGATGGTCGCCGCCGAGAGCTTCATCCCGCTGATGCTGGTCACCCAGCGCGGACTGTCCGCCACCCTCGCCGGACTCTCCCTCACCGGCGGCGGGCTGACCTGGGCGCTCGGTTCGTACGTGCAGAGCCGGCCGCGCCTGGAGCCGTACCGGGAGCGGCTGATGGGCCTGGGCATGGTGCTCCTGGCGGCGGCCATCGTGATGGTGCCGCTGGCCCTGATCGACGGGGTGCCGGCCGCAATCGTCGCGGTGGCCTGGACGATCGGCGGCTTCGGCATGGGCCTGAACATCTCCAGCGGCGGCGTACTGCTGCTGAAGCTGTCCCGCCCCGAGGAGGCCGGCAGCAACTCCGCGTCCCTGCAGATGTCGGACGCGCTGGGCAATGTCACGTTCGTCGGCGTGGGCGGTGTGCTGTTCGTCGCGTTCGGCGGCGGGACGATCGCGGCGCACGGGCCCGCCGCGACCGGCGCGGCGAGCCATCCCGCGGCGTTTGTGGCCGTGTTCGCGACGATGGCGGTGGTCGCGCTCACCGGCTCCGTGACGGCGAGCCGTCTTAAGTAGCTCCCACGTTTTCGGCTGACCCGCCGTGGTGGTTTCTCGCCGTTGCGGGTCCGCTGCGCGGGGCGTGGGCTCGGGTGATGCTTGCGGGTTCCCCGCCGTTGCGCCTGCGGCGGGCTGGGTGGCTGTCGGGTGCGGTGACGGGCCTCCGGGGCCTGGTGTGTGGACTGCTTCGCTTTACGTCCACACACCAGGCCCCTCCGGCCCGTCCCCTCCCGTTGGGGGAGTAGTGGCGGTGGGTGGGGGCGGGCGTCCGTAGGACGTTTCACTCCTGCTTCGCGAGGAGCAGTGGACCACCAATGATCACCCCCACCAACCGTTTTCCCACCCCCCAACGGGAGGGGACGGGCCGGAGCGGGTGGGTGTCCGGACGTAAAGCGAAGCAGTCCGGACACCCACCCGCGCAGGCCCGTCACCGCACCCCGACAGCCCCGCGCAGCGGACCGGCCCGCCGCCAGGCGCCACGGCGACAAACCCCCACGGCGGGACAGCCGACAACGTGGGGCCGAAGGCAAAGCGCAGCGGAACGCAGCGATAGGGTGGCGCGGTTGCCGATCCCCGAGTCCAGCCGACGGAGACCGTGACTACCACCACCAGCGCCACCAATAACCATCACCTGTCCCCGGCCTTCCCGGGACGGGCCCCTTGGGGTACCGCGAACAAGCTGCGTGCCTGGCAGCAGGCGGCCATGGACCGCTACATCCAGACCCAGCCGAGAGACTTCCTCGCCGTCGCGACGCCGGGCGCCGGTAAGACGACCTTCGCGCTCACGCTCGCGTCGTGGCTGCTGCATCACCATGTCGTGCAGCAGGTGACGGTCGTCGCACCGACCGAGCATCTGAAGAAGCAGTGGGCGGAGGCGGCGGCCCGGATAGGTATCAAGCTCGACCCGGAGTACAGCGCGGGGCCGCTGGGCCGCGAGTACCACGGTGTGGCGATCACCTATGCCGGTGTGGGTGTCCGGCCGATGCTGCACCGCAACCGGATCGAGCAGCGCAAGACACTGGTGATCCTCGACGAGATCCACCACGCCGGTGACTCGAAGTCGTGGGGCGAGGCGTGTCTGGAGGCGTTCGAGCCCGCCACCCGGCGGCTGGCGCTGACCGGTACGCCCTTCCGGTCCGACACCAACCCGATTCCGTTCGTGACGTATGAGGAGGGGAACGACGGCATCCGGCGCTCCTCCGCCGACTACACCTACGGCTACGGGAACGCGCTGGGCGACGGCGTCGTGCGGCCGGTCATCTTCCTCTCGTACAGCGGCAATATGCGCTGGCGGACGAAGGCGGGCGACGAGATCGCGGCCCGGCTCGGCGAGCCGATGACCAAGGACGCGGTCTCGCAGGCCTGGCGTACCGCGCTGGATCCGCGCGGTGAGTGGATGCCGAATGTGCTGCGCGCCGCCGACCAGCGGCTGAGCGAGGTCCGTAAGTCGATACCGGACGCCGGTGCGCTGGTGATCGCTTCCGACCAGGAGCAGGCGCGGGCGTACGCCAAGCTGATCCGGGAGATCACCGGGGAGGGCGCCACCCTCGTGCTGTCCGACGACTCCGGGGCCTCGCAGCGCATCGATGACTTCTCGCACTCCCAGGACCGCTGGATGGTCGCGGTCCGGATGGTGTCCGAGGGGGTGGACGTGCCGCGGCTGGCGGTCGGGGTGTACGCCACCACCATCTCGACCCCGTTGTTCTTCGCGCAGGCCGTCGGGCGGTTCGTGCGCTCCCGTAAGCGCGGCGAGACCGCCTCCGTCTTCCTGCCCACCGTCCCGATGCTGCTCGGCTTCGCCAATGAGATGGAGGTCGAGCGCGACCACGTCCTCGACAAGCCGAAGAAGGACGGGGAGGAGGACCCGTACGCCGAATCCGAGAAGGAGATGGAGGAGGCGAACAAGGAGCAGGACGAGGACACCGGCGAGCAGGAGCAGTTCTCGTTCGAGGCGCTGGAGTCGGAGGCGGTCTTCGACCGGGTGCTCTACGACGGTGCCGAGTTCGGTATGCAGGCGCACGCGGGCAGCGAGGAGGAGCAGGACTACCTGGGCATCCCCGGGCTGCTGGAGCCCGACCAGGTGCAGATGCTGCTGCAGAAGCGGCAGGCCCGGCAGATCGCGCACAGCAAGAAGCGGCCGGATGCGGAGGCGGATCTGCTGGAGCTGCCGGCCGAGCGGCGTCCCGTGGTTACGCACAAGGAGCTGCTGGAGCTCAGGAAGCAGCTGAACACGCTGGTGGGGGCGTATGTCCATCAGAGCGGGAAGCCGCACGGTGTGATCCACACCGAGCTGCGGCGGGTGTGCGGCGGGCCGCCGAGTGCGGAGGCGACCGCCGGGCAGCTGGGTGAGCGGATCAAGAAGGTACGGGAGTGGGCGACGCGGATGCGGTGAGGCCGTCCGGGGCCCGTGGGGCGGTGTGCCGTGGGGACGGTGCGCCGCCCTCTTCCGTGCCCGCCCCGGCCGGGACTCCGCCTCGCCCGTTTGCGTCCGCGACGCGGGCCGCCCGCGCCCGATTGCTCCCGTGGTGCGGCGCCCGTATCCGTCCCCCGGAGCGGTGTGCCGGATCCGTCCGTTTCCGTAACACCCGGATAACGCCGTAGCCCTCCTTGAAACACCACACGGAGCACAACAGGCCGCTCTGGGTGGACCTACTGGGATATTTCGGGCACGGGAGACCGGATTCTGGACGGACTCTTCCGCTGACCGAACCGGCTCGCTACTGTCCCGGTCACGCACACGCCCCGTGGCAGCGCCGCCGCGGAGCGCAGCCGGTGCCATGCGGCCGGCGGCCTCTAGCGCGCGCTGCTCCGGGACCCGCAGCGCGTCGCGCCCGATGCCGCCACTCACCCAGGAGGGGCGTCGTGACCGCAGAGACCTCCCAGACACTCGACCGAGGGCTGCGCGTCCTCAAACTTCTCGCCGACACCGATCACGGGCTGACCGTCACCGAGCTGTCCAACAAGCTCGGCGTCAACCGCACGGTCGTCTACCGCCTCCTGGCCACGCTGGAGCAGCACGCTCTGGTGCGCCGCGACATCGGCGGCCGGGCCCGGGTCGGCCTGGGCGTCCTGCGCCTGGGCCGTCAGGTGCATCCGCTGGTCAGGGAGGCCGCCCTGCCCGCGCTGCGGTCGCTCGCCGAGGACGTGGGGGCCACCGCGCATCTCACCCTCGTCGACGGCACGGAGGCGCTGGCGGTCGCCGTGGTGGAGCCGACCTGGACCGACTACCACGTGGCCTACCGGGCCGGTTTCCGTCATCCGCTGGACCGGGGGGCCGCCGGGCGGGCGATCCTCAAGGCCCGGCAGGGCCGGACCCAGGACGCCGGACTCGCCCTGACGCACGGGGAGTTGGAGGCCGGTGCGAGTGGTGCGGCGGCCCCGCTGCTCGGGGTGAGCGGCATCGAGGGGAGTGTGGGCGTGGTGATGCTCGCCGACACCGTCTCCGAGCGGGTCGGGCCGCGGGTGGTCGACGCGGCCCGGGAGGTGTCCGAGGCGCTGCGCTGAGGCCCTGGAGGCGGGCGAGGCCGTGGGGTGTGAAGGGGCGGTGGCCGTGTCGTGAGGCGGCAGCGCCTTAAGGCCCTGGTGAGGCGGGTGTCAACTAAGGTGGCGGGGTGTCTGCACGCACCCGCGCCCTGGCGGTCTGCACCGCCCTCGTTCTCGCCCTTCTCGTCACCGCGGTCTTCGCCCCGCTGCCGTATTCGCTCGCCTATCCGGGCCTGACGGCGAATGTCCTCGGTGCCAACAAGGGCAAGCCGGTGATCACCATCACCGGCGCCGAGACCCGGAAGACGAGCGGGCAGCTGCGCATGACGTCGATTGTGGCCACCGGCCCGGAGGCCGCCGTCCATCTGCCGGACCTCGTCAAGGGCTGGTTCCGTACGGACGAGGCCGTGATGCCGCGGGAGGCGGTCTACCCGGTGGGCGAGAACACCGAGGAGATCGCCGAGCACAATGCACGGCAGATGCGGGAGTCCCAGGACACGGCCACCAGCGCCGCGCTCGGGCAGGTCGGCAGGTCCGCCAAGGACATCAAGGTCAAGCTGAGCCTGGCGGACGTCGGCGGGCCGAGCGCCGGGCTGATGTTCGCCCTCGGCATCGTGGACAAGCTGGACGGCGACGGCGCGGGCCACGACCTGACCGGTGGGCGCACCATCGCGGGCACCGGGACCATCACGGCCGGCGGCAAGGTCGGCGCGGTGGGCGGCGTCCCGCTGAAGACGCAGGCCGCGCGGCGGGACGGGGCCACGGTCTTCCTGGTCCCGCGCAAGGAGTGCGCGGACGCGCGGGCGGAGCTGCCGAAGGGGATGCGGCTGATCCCGGTCGGCACTCTCGACGGCGCGGTGGACGCCCTGAAGGCGCTGCGGACCGGGGGCAAGGTCCCCAGCTGCTGAGGCGGTGGGCCCCGGCTCGGTGGGCCCCGGCTCGCTGGGTCCCGGCTCGGTGGGTCCCGGCCGTCCGCCGGACCCCGGCCCGGCGGACGCGGGCCGGGCGGCGCGGGCCGGGTGCCCGGTGGCGGTTCCGGCCCCTCACGCCTCCTTGATGAATCCCTCCTGGATCAGCCAGTTCCTGGCGACCTCGTGCGGGTCCTCGCCGTCCACGTCGACCTTGCGGTTCAGCTCCTGGGCGACGGTGTTGTTGAGGGCCTTGGTGACCGGGGCCAGCACCTCGGCGATCGCCGGGTGCTTCTTCAGGGCCTTGGCGTTGATCTCGGGAGCGACGTTGTAGTTGGGGAAGAAGTGCTTGTCATCGGCCAGCACGTGCAGATGCATCGCCTTGATCCGGCCGTCGGTGGTGAAGACCTCGCCGAACGCACAGGTGCCCTTCTGCGTCTCGGTGTAGACGACGCCGCCGGTCATCTTGCGGACGTTGGCGGACGGCACCTTCATGCCGTACGCCCGCGCCATGCCCGGCAGACCGTCGTTGCGGGTGGCGAACTCGTTCTCCACGCACATCGTCACGGCGCCCGGGTTCTTGCGGGACAGCGTCGCGACGTCCGAGAGGTCGCGCACCGCCAGCTTCTTGAAGTTCGCTGAGTTCAGCGCCAGCGCGTAGGTGTTGTTCAGCGTCGAGGCCGGCAGCCAGACGATGCCGTTCCTCGCGTCCTCGTCGCGGACCGCCTTCCACTGCTCGTGGGGGTCGGCGATCGGCTTGGTGTGGCCGAGGTAGGTGATCCAGCCGGTGCCGGTGTACTCGTACGCGGCGTCCGCCGTGCCGGACTTGACGGCCTCCCGCGCGCCGATCGACCCCTGGATGCTGGTCTTGTCGATGACCTTGGCACCGGCCGCCTCGAAGACGATGCCCATCATCTGGCCGAGGATGATCTGCTCGGTGAACTCCTTCGAGGTCACCGTGAGCTGCGCCCCGGAGAGCGGGCGGCCCGGATAGCCCGCCTTCGGGCCCGGCCGCACGTTGTCGGTCATCGCACTGCCGCTGACCAGGCCGCATCCGCCGAGGGTGAGGGCGGCGAGCAGGGCGACGGCGAGGTGGGCGGCCCGGCGGCGCCCGAAGCGGCGGTGCCCGGCCGGGGGCTGGTGCCCGCTCATGCCGTCACCTCCAGGCCGCGCGGGCGGAGCAGCAGTTCGGCCAGCGAGGCCAGCCACTCCACCAGCAGGGCGAGCGCCACGGTCAGCACGGAACCGAGGATCAGTACGGGCATCCGCTGGGTGACGATCCCCGCCGAGATCAGGTCGCCGAGACCGCCGCCACCGCCGAAGGTCGCCAGCGTCGCGGTGCCGACGTTCAGCACCAGCGCGGTACGGACACCGGCCAGGATCAGCGGTACGGCCAGCGGGAGTTCCACCTTGGTCAGCACAAGGGTGGGGGACATGCCGATGCCGCGGGCGGCCTCGGTCAGCGTCGGGTCGATACCGCGCAGCCCGGCGATGGTGTTGGCGAGCACCGGCAGCACCGCGTAGATGACCATGCCGACGATTGCCGAACGGGCCCCGATGCCCAGCCAGATCACCAGCAGGATCAGCAGACCCAGGGCCGGCACCGCCTGCCCGAGGTTGGCGAAGGCCATCGCGACCGGGGTGGCCCTGCGCAGCTTGGACCGGGTCAGTGCGATGCCCAGCGGGATCGCGATGATCAGTACGAAGAAGGTGGAGATCGCGGTGAGCTTGATGTGCTGCTGCAGCGCCAGCCACACCTTGCCGTTGTCCACCGCCTGATGCGCGATGGAGTCCAGCCGGGCGCCGCGGAACCACAGCCAGGTGATGAGCAGCGCGGCCACCAGGAAGACCGGCATGAAGGTCCACTTCTGCCAGCTGATCCGGCGCGCGCCGGACGGCGCGGACGGGACGGGCGCCTCCCCGGCCGCCCGCTCCCGCTGCTCCATCTCGACGTCGTCCTTGAAGGCCAGCGCCTCGTGATCGCTCGGGTGCCGCTCGCGCCGGCGCGGGCTGTCGCCGCTCCCGTCACGGGGGCTCATACCGTGCCTCCCGGGCCGCCCTCGGGGCCGCCCGCGCCGGCCAGGCCCTCCTGCTCCATCTGGGTCTGGCGGGCGCGCCGCTCCTGGAGCTGGTGCTGATGCTCGACCGCTTCGAGGTGGTCCGCCTCCAGCAGCTCATGGACGTTGTTCATCAGCGTCTCCATGTCGACCACGCCGATGTACTCGCCGCGCCGCCCGGTGACCGCCACCCGGCCCGCGCTGTCGGTGAGCACCGCCTCCAGCGCGTCGCGCAGCGTCGCGTCCCGGGACACGGTGTGCTGGACCAGGGTCCCGGCGCGGGCCAGTGACTCCCTGGCCCGGGCCAGATCGCCGCGGCGCAGCCATTTGTACGGGCGGCCGTTGCGGTCCAGCAGCAGCAGTTCGTTGTGGGAGCCGGAGCGCAGCCGGTCGAAGATGGCTTCCAGCGGGTCGTCGAGGCCGGCGGTGGGGAAGTCGACCACGCCCACGTCCCGTACACGGGTCAGATTCAGCCGCTTGAGTGCCGCCCCGGCGCCCACGAAACCGGAGACGAAATCGTCCGTCGGGTTGGTGAGGATGGCTTCGGGGGTGTCGAACTGGGCGATGTGCGAGTGCTCGCGGAGCACCGCGATGCGGTCGCCGAGCTTGATGGCCTCGTCGAAGTCGTGGGTGACGAAGCAGATGGTCTTGTGGAGCTCGTGCTGGAGCCGGATCAGCTCGTCCTGGAGGTGGTCGCGGGTGATCGGGTCGACGGCGCCGAACGGCTCGTCCATCAGCAGGACGGGCGGGTCGGCGGCGAGGGCGCGGGCCACTCCGACGCGCTGCTGCTGGCCGCCGGAGAGCTGGCGCGGATAGCGGCCGTGGAACTCGCGCGGGTCCAGTCCGACCAGGTCGAGCATCTCCTCGACCCGGCCCGTCACCTTGCTCCTGGACCAGCCGATCATCTTCGGGACCAGGGCGATGTTCTGGGCGACCGTCATGTGCGGGAAGAGGCCGGACGCCTGGATGGCGTAGCCCACCTTGCGGCGCAGCTTGACCGGGTCCATGTCGGTGACGTCCTCGTCGCCGATCCGGATCCGCCCGTGGGTCGGCTCGATCAGCCGGTTGATCATCTTCAGACAGGTGGACTTGCCGCAGCCCGAGGGGCCCACGAAGATCACGATCTCGCCGGCCCTGACCTCCAGGTTGACGTTGTCCACCGCGGGGCCGGCGCTCCCCGGATAGATCTTCGTGAGGTTCTCCAGATGGATCCTGGCCCCGGAGGCCGGGGTGGTCTCTGTCGTCTCAGGCACGGATCCCCCTGGAGATGGTCAGGCGTCCGATCAGGACGTAGGCGGCGTCGAAGAGAAGAGCGAGGATGGCGATCCCGAGGGTGCCGGAGAGCACCTGGTTGAGGGAGTTGGCGCTGCCCAGCGAGGCGATCCCGCGGAAGATCTCGTTGCCCAGACCGGGTCCGGAGGCGAAGGCGGCGATGGCGGCGATGCCCATCAGCATCTGGGTGGCGACCCGGATGCCGGTGAGGATGGGCGGCCAGGCCAGCGGCAGTTCGACGCGGACGAGTTGGGCGGTGCGCGACATCCCGATGCCCCGGGCCGCGTCGATCAGATCCGGGTCCACCCCGCGCAGCCCGACGATGGCGTTGCGGACCACCGGCAGCAGCCCGTACAGGGTCAGGGCGATCACCGTCGGGGGGACGCCGAGGCCGACGATCGGGATCAGCAGACCGATCAGGGCCAGGGAGGGGATGGTCAGGATGGTGGCGGTGGAGGTGGTGGCGAGATTGCCCGCCCACTCGCTGCGATAGGTCACCACGGCGATGAAGACCCCCAGCAGGGTGGCGAGCACCATGCACTGGAAGACCGCGCTGGCGTGCTGATACGTATCCGTCAGCAGTTGGGCGTGCCGGGTGCCGACGTACTCCCAGAAGCTCACTCGGTCTCCTCGGTTCAGTCTCCCGATGCCTGTTTCACCAGCGGGACGATCCGCAACGGAACCGGATTTTCCATGACGATTGCCGTTGAGGCCCGCACAATCCCATCAAAGCCCACAACCCGGTCGATCACCCGCTGCAGATCGGCGTTGGAACGGGCGACGAGCCTGCAGAGCATGTCCCCATGTCCCGTCGTTGTATGCAGCTCCAACACCTCGGGAACGGTCGTCAAGTGGGCACGTACGTCATTACCTTGCCCTTGTTTGATCTCAAGCGTGGCAAATGCGGTCACGGGGTAGCCGAGCGCCGCGGGGTCCACGTCCGGCCCGAAGCCCCGGATCACTCCATTCGACTGAAGCCGGTCGAGCCGGGCCTGGACCGTGCCGCGCGCCACCCCCAGCCGCCGGGACGCCTCCAGGACGCCGATCCGCGGCTCCTCGGCGAGCAGCTCCAGCAGCGCTCCGTCCAAATGATCGATCGCCATCGGTCGTCCCTTCCTTTTCGATGGTCATCATGTACAGATAGCCCGGCGATGCCGCCCCTTTGCTAGGCATAATGCCCAGGAGATTCGCGAACTATTGCGCACCTTGTGGATCGGAGAGACTCTGCGGCCATGGCAGACACCACGATGCACACTCAGCCCACCACCCCCAGCTCGGCCCGGCAGGCGGACCCCTTCCCGGTCAAGGGGATGGACGCGGTCGTCTTCGCCGTCGGGAACGCCAAGCAGGCCGCGCACTACTACTCGACCGCCTTCGGTATGAAGCGCGTCGCCTACTCCGGTCCGGAGAACGGCAGCCGAGAGACCGCGAGTTATGTGCTCGAATCCGGCGGCGCCCGGTTCGTGTTCACCTCCGTCATCAAGCCCACCACCGACTGGGGCCACTTCCTCGCCGAGCATGTCGCGGCCCACGGCGACGGCGTCATCGACCTCGCCATCGAGGTCCCGGACGCCCGCGCCGCCTACGAGCACGCCGTCGCCCAGGGCGCCACCGGCCTCATCGAGCCCCACGACCTCAAGGACGAGCACGGCACCGTCGTCCTCGCGGCCATCGCCACCTACGGCAAGACCCGGCACACCCTCGTCGAGCGCTCCGGCTACGACGGCCCCTACCTGCCCGGCTTCACCGCCGTCGAGCCGCTGGTGGAGACCGGACCGCGGCGTTTCCAGGCCATCGACCACTGCGTCGGCAACGTCGAACTCGGCAAGATGAACGAGTGGGTGGCCTTCTACAACAAGGTCATGGGCTTCACCAACATGAAGGAGTTCGTGGGCGACGACATCGCCACCGAATACAGCGCGCTGATGTCGAAGGTCGTCGCCGACGGCACCCTCAAGGTGAAGTTCCCGATCAACGAGCCCGCGATCGCGAAGAAGAAGTCGCAGATCGACGAGTACCTGGAGTTCTTCGGCGGCCCCGGCGTCCAGCACATCGCGCTGGCCACCAACGACATCGTCGCCAGCGTCCGGGCGATGCGCGCCTCCGGTGTGGAGTTCCTGGACACCCCCGACTCCTACTACGACACTCTCGGCGAGTGGGCCGGCGAGACCCGGGTGCCCGTGGAGACGCTCCGCGAGCTGAAGATCCTGGTCGACCGCGACGAGGACGGCTATCTGCTGCAGATCTTCACCAAGCCGGTCCAGGACCGGCCGACCGTGTTCTTCGAGATGATCGAGCGGCACGGCTCCATGGGCTTCGGCAAGGGCAACTTCAAGGCCCTCTTCGAGGCGATCGAGCGGGAGCAGGAGCGCCGCGGCAATCTCTGAGCCGCAGGAGTCGCAGGAGCCACAGGAGCCGCCACGGGCCGTACACGATCTTCCGTGTACGGCCCACGGATGCGAGGCTGAGGGTATGGACCTCATCGCACGGCTGCGCGCCGGACTCCCGGGTGAAGCGATCCTCACCGACCCCGACGTCACCGGCTCCTACGCCCATGACATGGCGAGCTTCTGCGAGGCCGGGACGCCCGCAGTGGTCGTGCTGCCGCGCACCGTCGAGCAGGTCCAGCACATCATGCGGACGGCCACCGAGCTGCGGGTCCCGGTCGTCCCGCAGGGGGCGCGTACGGGGCTGTCGGGCGCCGCCAACGCCTCCGACGGCTGCATCGTGCTCTCGCTGGTCAAGATGGACCGGATCATCGAGATCAACCCCGTCGACCGGGTCGCGGTGGTCGAACCCGGTGTCATCAACGCGGTGCTGTCCCGCGCGGTGAACGAGCACGGGCTCTACTACCCGCCGGACCCCTCCAGTTGGGAGGAGTGCTCCATCGGCGGGAACATCGGCACCGCCTCCGGCGGCCTGTGCTGCGTCAAATACGGCGTCACCGCCGAGTACGTCCTCGGCCTGGACGTCGTTCTCGCCGACGGGCGGCTGCTGACCTGCGGCCGGCGCACCGCCAAGGGCGTCGCGGGCTATGACCTCACCCGGCTGTTCGTCGGCTCCGAGGGAAGCCTGGGCATCGTCGTCCGCGCCGTCCTCGCGCTCAAGCCGGAGCCGCCCGGGCAGCTCGCGCTGGCCGCGGAGTTCCCCTCCACCGCCGCCGCCTGCGAGGCGGTCTGCGAGATCATGGCCCGCGGCCACGCCCCCTCGCTGCTGGAGCTGATGGACCGTACGAGCATCCGCGCGGTCAACGCCATGGCCCAGATGGGCCTGCCGGACAGCACCGAGGCGCTGCTGCTGGCCGCCTTCGACACCCCCGACCCGGCCGCCGACCTCGCCGCCGTCGGCGCGCTGTGCACCGCGGCGGGCGCCACCGAGGTCGTGCCCGCCGAGACCGCCGCCGAGTCCGATCTGCTGCTGCAGGCCCGCCGGCTGACCCTGACCGCGCTGGAGCGGGTCAAATCCGCCACGATGATCGACGATGTGTGCGTACCGCGCTCCCGGCTCGCCGAGATGCTCGACGGCACCGCCGCCATCGCCGAGAAGTACGGCCTCACCATCGGCGTCTGCGCCCACGCCGGGGACGGCAACACCCACCCCACGGTCTGCTTCGACGCCGCCGACCCGGACGAGTCCCGCCGGGCCCGGGAATCCTTCGACGACATCATGGCGCTCGGTCTGCAGCTGGGCGGCACCATCACCGGTGAGCACGGGGTCGGGGTCCTGAAGAAGGAGTGGCTGGCGCGCGAACTGGGGCCGGTGGGTGTGGAATTGCAGCGCGGCATCAAGGAGGTCTTCGACCCGCTGGGCATCCTCAACCCCGGCAAGCTTTTCTGAGCAAAGGGCCCCGGAATTTCCCTGGCCGTGCGGTGGCGCATCTTACTGCCGGTTGTGCGCACCCGCAGATATCGCGGATTCCCGCCGCATCCCTGGCGTGGCGAGCCCGGCTCCTTCTGCCTATCCTGAACAAGAATATCTGCGCCCGCCGGTCCTTCCCTGAATAATTCGACCGCCGCGGCCACAGAGGGATTCCGTCGTTTGAGGCTGCGCCGTTCCCCGCGCACACGATGTTCGTCGTGAGGGAGAACAATTCCCATGGACCTCAACACCATCACCGAAGTCGTCCGGCGACCGTCCGACCGGCCGGGCGCGGACTGGCGCGCCGGGGATGCCTGGCTCGCCGGCGGAACCTGGCTGTACTCCGTGGAACAGCCGGACCTGCGCCGCCTGGTCGACCTGACGGCCCTGCGGTGGGATCCCCTCGTCCCGGGCGACGCGGGCCTCGGCATCGGCGCGACCTGCACCATCCGCGAGCTGTATGCCTGTGCGCTGCCGGACGAGTGGAGCGCGGGCGGCATCGTCGCGACAAGCTGCGAGGCCTTCTTGTCCTCGTTCAAGGTCTGGAACTCGGCGACCGTCGGCGGCAATATCTGTATGTCCTTGCCGGCCGGCCCCATGATCACGCTGACGGTCGCCCTGGAGGCGCAGTACGAACTGTGGGCTCCTGACGGATCCGTGCGCACTGTCGACGCCCTCGCCTTCGTGACCGGAAACAATGAGAACGTGCTCGCCCCCGGGGAAATCCTGCGGCGCATCGACATTCCGGCGCACGCCCTGAAGAAACGCACCGCACACCGCCGATTCTCATTGACCCGCCTCGGCCGTTCGACGGTATTCCTCATCGGTACGCAAACGCCGGGCACGAACGACCTGCTGCTCACCCTCACCGCCGGCACCACACGGCCGGTGCGCATCGCCTTCGACTCCCTGCCCGACGCCCGGACCCTGCAGCAGAGCATCGACGTCATTCCCTCCGACGTCTGGTTCGCCGATCCCAATGGGACCCCCGGCCACCGCCGCCACCTGACACGGCATTTCGCCGAAGAGATCCGTCATGAACTCGTGGCTGGGGGACCGGCATGACCTACCGCGTGAACGGCCGGAGCTTCGACGAGGAACCGGACCCCGGCCAGTGCCTGCGCACCTTCCTCCGTGCGCTCGGTCATTACGGCGTCAAAAAGGGCTGTGACGCGGGCGATTGCGGCGCCTGCACGGTATGGCTGGACGGCGAGCCGGTCCACAGCTGCATCACCCCCGCCTTCCGCGCGGACGGCCGTGAGGTGACGACGATCGAAGGGATCGGCTCACCCGGCCATCTGCATCCGATGCAGCGGCAGTTCCGCGACGCCCCCGGATTCCAGTGCGGTTTCTGCACCGCAGGGATGATCATGACGTCGGCGACCTTCACCGAGGCCCAGAAAGCGGACCTGCCACGGGCGTTGAAGGGCAATCTCTGCCGCTGCACCGGCTATCGGGCAATCGAGGATGCCGTGAAAGGCGTCACCGGCGTGGCGGAGGCCGCACCGGGAAAGGCCGTCGGCACGAGCGTCAATGCGCCGGCCGCCGATGATGTGGTCACCGGGCGCGCGGAATTCACGATGGACACCCATATCGACGGCATGCTGCACCTGAAGGTGCTGCACTCACCCCATGCGCACGCCCGGATCGTCTCGATCGACAAGACCGCCGCACTCGCCGTCCCCGGCGTGCACCGGGTCTACACCTGGGAAGATGTGCCGCGCAGGCGCTTTTCCACCGCGATCCACACCGACCATCTCGTGGATCCGGACGACACCTACCTCCTCGACAGCACGGTCCGCTTTGCCGGCCAGCGCGTCGCCGCGGTCCTGGCCGACTCGGTCGGGGCGGCAGAAGAGGGCTGCCGGCGGGTCGTCGTGGAATACGAGGTGCTGCCGGCGGTATTCGACCCCGAAGAGGCCATGGCCGACGGGGCGCCACAACTGCACGGAGCGGTGGATCCCTTCGTCCTGGATCCCGTCCACAACACCCTGGTCGAGATCCATTCGCAGATCGGCGATATCGACACAGGGTTCGCCGAAGCCGAGGTGATCCACGAAGGCACGTACTTCTCACCGCGGGTGCAGCACGCGCATCTGGAGACGCACGGCTCGATCGCCTGGATGGAGAACGGCCGCCTGAATGTCCGCACCAGCTCGCAGTCGCCGTCGATCGGGAAGGTCAAACTGGCCCGTCTGTTCGCGCTGCGCCCGGATCAGCTCCGGGTGTTCTGCGCACGCGTGGGCGGCGGCTTCGGCGGCAAACAGGAAGTGATCTCGGAGGATCTGGCCGCGCTCGCCACCCTGGACACCGGGCGTCCGGTCTCCTTCGAGTACACCCGGGAGGAGGAGTTCACCACGGCCTCGCCACGGCATCCGATGACCTTGACGGTCAAGCTCGGCGCGAAGGCGGACGGCACGCTCACGGCGTTCCAGGTCCGCAATGTGTCGAACACGGGCGCCTACGGCAATCACGCCGGCGAAACGCTGTATGCGGGCGGTGCCGCCGTCATGATCTACCGCTGCCCCCACAAGAAGTACGACGCGTTCTCCGTCTACACCAACACCGTGCCGAGCGGGGCACTGCGCGGTTACGGAATGACGCAGCCGGCGTTCGCCGTGGAATCGGCGATGGACGAACTCGCACGCGCGCTGCACATGGATCCGCTCGAACTGCGACGGCGCAATATCGTGCGGCCCGGCGATCCGCTGCTCGCCCTGCACGAGGGCCCCGACGACGTGGTGTTCACCGAGGACGGACTCGCGAAGTGCCTCGACCTGGTGGACGAGGCCATGGCCCGCACCGCCGAGCAGCCGTCCCCCGGCCCCGGGTGGCTGGTCGGGTCCGGTGTCGCGAGTTCCCTGCACGAGACCGCACCGCCGACCGAGCACCTCTCCGAGGCCTGGGTCACGCTGGGCGACGACCTCATGTACGAACTGGCCATCGGCACGGTCGAATTCGGCGAGGGCACGTCGACCGCGCATGTCCAGATCGCCGCCAACCAGCTCGGCACCACGCCGTCGCGGATTCGCCTGGTGCAGTCCGACACCGACCGCACGGGATTCGACACCGGCGCTTTCGCGAGTGCGGGACTCTTCGTGGCGGGCAATGCGGTCCTGCGGGCGGCCAATGCCGTGCGCGACCGCATTCTGGAGAGTGCCGCCGCGTACACAGGGACCCATGTCGTGATGTGCTCGATGGACGACGACGGGGTCATCTGCGGTGACCAGCGGGTCTCGCTGGCCGAGCTCGTCGCGGCGGCCCGCGCCCGCGGAATCCGCTTCACCGCCGCCCGCAAGGCCTACGGCTCGCCCCGCAGCGTCACCTCCAATGCGCAGGGATTCCGTATCGCCGTACACCGGGTGACGGGTGAGATCCGCATCCTTTACAGCGTCCAGGCGACCGACGCCGCCGTCATCATCAACCCCGCGCAGGTCCGCGGACAGGTGGAAGGCGGTGTCGCCCAGGGAATCGGCTTCACCCTGACCGAGAATCACCAGGTCAACGCGGACGGTGTCATGGTCAACCCGAATTTCCGCAACTACCGCATCCCCGCCTACGCCGACATCCCCCGCACCGAGGTGCTCCTGGTGGACTCGGCGGATTCCGTCGGGCCCCTGCGGTCGAAGGGGATAGCGGAATGCTGTATCAACCCGGTGGCCCCCGCGTTGGCGAACGCGCTCCACGACGCCACGGGCGTCCGCTACCGGGCACTGCCCCTGACCCCGGAACGCATTTACCGACAACTCAGTGAGAGCGCGGCGGTGGCGACGGGGCTGAGCACATGACCACCGAAAAGCCCCAGGGCACCGAGGCGACCGTCATCATCGGCCAGAAGATCCGGCCCGGACTGGAGCAGGAATTCCACGCGTGGCAGGAGGAAGTCAATGCCGCGGCCGCCGGCTACGCCGGATTCCTCGGCGCCGAGATCTCCCCGCCGACACCCCTCCAGCCCGACTGGGTGGTCGTCTACCGGTTCGACTCGATAGCCCATCTGCAGGCGTGGATCAACAGCGTCACCCGGCAGCGCTTTCTCGACAGCGGCAGCAAATATCTGGACGGCCCCGCGACCCAGCAGGTGGTCAGCGGCGGCAACCGGCAACCGGACCCGCTGGTGACCGTGGTGGTCACCCACCGCGTCCACCCGGACCACGTCGACGCCTTTCTCGCCTGGCAGCGCCATATGACCCAGGAGGAGAGCACCTTCGACGGTTTTCGCGGAACCGAGCTCTTCCGCCCGGTCGAAGGACTCCAGGAAGAATGGACCACGCTGTACCGGTTCGACAGCGCCGAGCATCTCGACGCCTGGCTGACCTCGGCCGAGCGGAAGGAAGTCCTCGCCGAGGGCGAGAAGTTCCACGACTTCCGCATGCGCACCATCGACAACTCGTTCGGCAGCTGGTTCGCCTTCGAGGAGAACGGCAGGGAAGCACCGCCGCCCTCGGAGACCAAGACCTCCGTCGCGGTCTGGGTCGGCCTCTACCCGACCGTGGTGCTGCTGACGCTCGCCCTGTCACCGCTGCACCTGCCGCTCTGGCTCGGACTGCTCATCGGCAACCTGCTGTCGAGCTTCATCATGAGCTTCCTGACCATGCCCTTCTATGTGAACCCGATGCTCAGGCGGTGGCTGCGGCCGCCCCCGGACGCACCGGCGGCGAAGACCCGCCTCACCGGCCTCGGCATCGTGGCGGCGGTCATGGTGTTCTGGGCCGCGGTCTTCTACCTCGTGACGACCCAGATCTGGCATCTGCCCTGACCCGGCGCACCCGTGCGCCGCCGCCCGGGCCGCTGACCGGATGTACACGGCAGGGGAAGGACGGTTGACTGCCCCCATGACGATCCATGATCCGTACAGACCCGGCGAGGGAATGGTCACCTTCCGGGTGACCGGCCAGGGCGTCGACGACATCACCTACGCCGTCCAGGCGCTGGAGGACTCCGGCAGTGAAGAGCAGGTGACCCGGCCGGAGTTGCCGTGGTTCGTGGTGACCGACGCGCGCGGGGTGGGCGCCATGCCGATGCTCACCCTCACCCTCGACGGCCCGGACGCCTACGCCGAGTGCGAGATCCTCACGGACGGCGCACCGGCCGTCCGCGGCACCGTGCACGGACCGGCCGCGACTGCCGTGTTCATGGCACGCGCAGCCGCCTCGTAAAGTGATCGCCATGGACTCCGTACTGCCCGTCGTCATCGCTCTTCTCGTGCTGGCCGCCATCATGTTGGTCTCGGCCACCGACCGCCGCTCCAGGTCGCTGGAACGCCGGCTCCGGCAGCTGGAGCGCAAGGTGGACCTGCTGCTGGCGCACGCCGGCGTCGAAGAGCCGCAGGACGCCCGAATGGCCGAGATCGACCAGCTGCTGACGCAGGGCAAGAAGATCCAGGCCATCAAGGTGCACCGCGAGGTGACGGGCTCCGGGCTCGCCGAGGCCAAGGAAGCGGTCGAACGCCGGATGCGCTGACCGCCCGTTGGGCCGAGGATGGCCAGAAGGACCCGCCCCGCGGGCCACCTCATGCCCACGCAGGAAGCGAGAGCCGATGGCAGCGACCGAAGCCACCAAAGCCGCTGATGAGGCGTATGACGTCATTGTGCTGGGAGCGGGGCCGACCGGTGAGAACCTCGCCGACCGGGCGCATGCCGCCGGGCTGAGCGCCGTCGTCGTGGAGAGCGAACTGGTCGGCGGCGAATGCTCCTACTGGGCGTGCATGCCCAGCAAGGCCCTGCTGCGCCCGGTCACCGCCCGCTCCGAGGCCCGCCGGGTACCCGGCCTCAAGGACGCCGCGGACGTGGCACTGGACGCGCCCGCCGTACTCGCCCACCGGGACGCCTTCACCTCCTACTGGAAGGACGACGGGCAGGTCCGCTGGCTGGACTCGCTCGGTATCGACCTGGTGCGCGGCCAGGGGCGGCTGGCCGGTCCCCGCAGAGTGGTCGTCGACGGCGGCCGGGTGCTCACCGCACGGCATGCGGTCGCGGTCTGCACCGGCAGCCGCGCGGTGCTGCCCGGCATCCCCGGGCTCGCCGAGGCCCGGCCCTGGACCAGCCGCGACGCGACCAGCGCCAAGAGCGTGCCGGGCCGGCTGGTGGTGGTCGGCGGCGGTGTGGTCGGCGTCGAGATGGCCACCGCCTGGCGGGCCCTGGGCGCGTCGGTGACGCTGCTGGTCCGCGGCGACGGGCTGCTGCCCCGGATGGAGCCGTTCGCCGGCCACCTCGTCGCGGAGTCGCTCGCCGAGGCGGGTGTCTTCCTGCGGACCGGCGTCGAGGTGCGCGAGGTACGCCGGGAGGCCCCCGGCGGCCCGGTCACCATCCTGCTGGACTCCGGTGACGAGATCGTCGCCGATGAACTCCTGATCGCCACCGGCCGGGCCCCGCGCACCGAGGACATCGGCCTGGACACGGTCGGCCTGGCGCCCGGCTCCTGGCTGGACGTCGACGACAGCTGCCGGGTGACGGGAGTGACCGGCGGCTGGCTCTACGGCGTCGGCGACGTCAACCACCGCGCGCTCCTCACCCACCAGGGCAAGTACCAGGCCAGGATCGCCGGAGCCGCGATCGCCGCACGCGCCCGGGGAGTCCCGATCCTGGAGTCCGACCGCTGGGGCGCGCACGCCGCCACCGCGGACACCCTCGCCGTCCCCCAGGTCGTCTTCAGCGACCCGGAAACCGCCTCGGTGGGCCTGACCGCCGCCGCGGCCGAGAAGGCCGGATACCGCACCCGGGTGGTCGACCAGGACCTGGCGGCCGTGGCCGGGGCGTCCCTGTACGCGGACGGCTATCGCGGCCGGGCCCGGATGGTCGTCGACCTGGACCGTGAGGTGCTGCTCGGCGCCACCTTCGTCGGTGCCGGCGTCGGCGAGCTGCTGCACTCCGCGACGGTCGCGGTGGCCGGTGAGGTCCCCATCGAGCGGCTGTGGCACGCGGTTCCCTCCTACCCCACGATCAGCGAGGTGTGGCTGCGGCTGCTGGAGGCGTACCGGGGCTGAGGCGGCGCCGGGCCGTACGACGTCAGGCACCGGCCGCCTCGTCAAGCCCCGTCCCCCCGGAGACCTGGCCCCTCACCCTTACGCCCCGGGCTCCGGGGACTCGTCCGCGGGCCAGGGGCCGCCCGGCCGCAGCTCGTCCCCGGACGCCATCGCGAACAGGTCGCTCAGCCCCTTGTCGAGGCCCAGATGCGCCTGCTCGGACCCCGGCGGGACCACCCGCAGGGTGCGCTCCAGCCACGCCGAGACCGCCGCGGCCGGTGCCTCCAGCAGGGCCTGCCCGTCCGGCGAGTCCAGCACTATGCAGACCAGGCTGCGGGCGTCCCGCTTCGTCGGCCACACCCGCACATCGCCGTCGCCGCACGGCCGGAACACGCCCTCGACGAGCAGTTCGCGGGCGAACGTCCAGCTGACGGGGGAGTCCGAACCGATGTGAAAGGTGACATGGACGGCGTACGGGTCATCCGTCCGGTACCTCAGCCGGGCCGGCACCGGAATGCTGTGCTCCGGCGACAGGACCAGGCCCAGCTCCAGCTCTCGTTCCACCACGGTGTGCATGGCGTCCGCCTCTCTTCGCTTCCTGCGGGGCCCCCGATACCGGGCCCGCACGGAGAGAGAGCCGCCAACCGCCGAACCCTTACACGACTTCGTACAACTTTTTTCCCGCGCCTCTTCCAGGTGGTCGTCGGCGGGCACGGCCACCGCGGGAACCCGGGGTCTGATAGATGTGGACGCCGCGTTGCGGCAGACTGCACCCCACACCCACCAGGCCGAGTACAGATAGCGGGACTACGGATATGAGCGCTCCCACCTCAGGATCCGCCGGCGGCAGCCCCACGCCAGGCTTCTACCCGGACCCGTCCATCCCCGGCTACATCCGGTACTGGAACGGTGCCGCATGGGTGCCGGGCACCAGCCGGCCCGCCCCCGCCGAGGGCGAGGCGATGCCCGCCCCACCGCCCGGTGCGGCCCCGTCGCCCTCCCCTGCCGTCGAGGAGACCGGCCCGGTCTTCTTCGACGAGGAGGAGGCGGCCGGCGGCTCCGCGGTGCCCGCCGTACGCCAGAGCGGTGAGGTCGCCGCCCAACCCGTGAGCTGGGACGACCCGGCCCGGCTGCACGGCACCAGCCCCGAGTCGGCCGCCGCCTGGCAGGCCGATGCCTCCCGGCAGAGCGGATTCGGCGGCGAGCCCGACCGCCGGATCTCCTGGGGTTCGCCGGACCAGGCCCCCGCCGGTACTCCGTCAGGCGCCGCCTCCTGGGGCGCGGTGCCGCCGCAGCGTGAGGAGCAGGGCGCCGACGCCGGAGCGGGTGACGTGCCCGGCGCTTCCTCGTCGGCCTCGCGGGGGCCGGGCGTCCCCTCCGACGGGACGGTCGCCATCCGCGCCGTGAACCCGGCCGCCCGCCGCGGCGGGAACTCCGGCGACCAGGGCACCACCGCGATCCGCGCGGTCCGGCCCGGTGGCGGCAAGCCCGCCAAGGGCAACGAGACGATGGCGATCCGCGTCGCGGGCGGCGGCCGTACCCCGTCCGACGCCCCCGAGGACGGCTCCCCGCAGTCGCTGCCGGCCGGCGGCGACCGGCAGCAGAGCCGCCCGGCCCCGCAGAGCCAGGCCCCGCAGCAGACGCCGGCCCCGCAAGCCGCGGCCCCGCAGACCCCGGCGCCCCAGAGCCCGGCCCCGCAGCGTCCCGCCCCGCAGGCCCCGGTGCAGCAGCCCGGCCAGCAGGCGTCCGCCCCCGCGGCCGGCCTGCCGCCGCAGGGCGGTGCCGCACCGGCCCGGCCCGGTCCGCAGGGCGCCGACGCCGACGGGGTCATCCCCTGGAAGCCGCCGGCCGCCGCCGACCCCTTCTCGGCGCTGGCGCAGGCCGCGCAGGGCCATCCGGCCGGTCTCGGCCGCAGGTTCGCGGCCCGGCTGATCGACACCCTGGTGCTGGGCGCGCTCACCGCCGCGGTCGCCGTCCCCATGTGGGGCACGGTCACCGACCACCTCGACGCCAAGGTGGAGGCGGCCAAGCAGTCCGGCCGCCAGGTGACGGTCTATCTGGTCGACGGCACGACCACCCCGGTCTTCGCCACCCTCCTGGCCGTCCTGCTGATCGGCGGTGCGCTCTACGAGGCGCTGCCGACCCTCAAGTGGGGCCGCACCCTGGGCAAGAAGCTGTGCGGCGTACGGGTCCTGGACATCGAGAGCCACGACACCCCGACCCTCGGCGCCGCGCTCAAGCGCTGGTTCCTCTACAGCGTGCTCGGCATCCTCGTCGTCGGTGTGCTCAACGTCGTCTGGTGCCTGTTCGACCGGCCGTGGCGCCAGTGCTGGCACGACAAGCTGGCACGGACCTTCGTCGCGTCCGGCTGACCGCCGCCGGGCCGCCGCCGCGGCCGCATCCGTTCCCCCGAACGGACCTCGCCGGATGCGGCGGGCCGCGACAAGGGGTCGACTCGGGCCATGAGTACCGACCAGCCCCGGCCCGGCCCCGGTGAGCCGCCGGAGAACGACCCGTTCCTGAAGAAGCCGCAGGAGCCGCCGGCGGGCGGCGCTCCCCGCAACAGCTCTCCCCGGGAGAACGGCTCGCCCCGTAACCACGCTCCGCACGGCGGCGGTACGGGGGGCAGCGGTACGGGCGGCGGAGAAGGCGGTGCACCACCCCCGGGGGGTCCGCCGCCGCCCGGGGGCACCCCGCCGCCCGCAGGAGGCCCGTACGGCGGTCGCCCCTACGGCGGCGGCCCGTATGCCGGCGATCCCTACGGCGGGCAGTACGGAGTGGCCGATCCGCTGGCCGGGATGCCGCCGCTGGCGAACCGCGGTCGCCGGCTCGTGGCGCGCATCATCGACGCGGTGATCATCGGGGTGCCGGCCTGGCTGATCATGACCGCGATCGTCGGCGGGGTGGACTTCTTCAGCACCGACGGCGACCAGGCCGGCCGGCAGTCGACGGTCTCGGGCGTCACCATGCTGGCGTACCTCATCTACGAGGGGCTGATGCTCAGCAGCCGCGGCCAGACCGTCGGCAAGATGGCGATGAAGATCCGGGTGGCGATGCTCTCGGACGGTTCGATCCCGCACGGCCAGCCCGGCTGGGTCCGGGCCGCGGTCTATACGCTGCCGGAGATCATCCCGTGCTGCGGTTTCATCTTCTGGCTGATCAACGTCCTGTGGTGTACCTGGGACAAGCCGTACCAGCAGTGTCTGCACGACAAGGCGGCGAAGACCGTGGTGGTGTCCACGGAGACGCCGCCGCCCACCGGCTCAGCGTGAGTGTTCGCCGATCCGGGCCTCACCCGCGCCCGCGGTGACGCCGCCCCAGGCGGTGCGCTGCGGCGCGCCCGCGGGCCGGGGGTGCTCGGACGGCGCCGGAACGGCCCGCAACGGGGCGGACGCTGCGGGCGATCCGTTGCGTACGACATGCCGGCGGACCACCCGTGACACCCCGGGCATCGGCACCGTCATGGCGACCAGCAGCCCGAGCCCGAGCCCGGCGATGGCGATGACCGCGACCCCGATCCCGGTCTGCGTCTGCGACAGCAGCAGCATCGCGAGGGTGGAGAAAAAGACGGTGGCCGAACCGTAGGCGAGCTGTGCGGCGGTCGGACGAGGCATGGCGGAATCCGTCCTCGGAGGGTCGGCAGGGGGGTTGGTCAGGGCGCGCCGGAAAAGGAGCCTACGGTCGTAATTGCCCGAGCGGAACGCCGAGTAAGCGTGACCTAACCCACGGCTCGGGGCACAGGGGGCGCACAACGCCGCCGCGGCTGCGCGGGCGGCAGGACGTCATGGCTGCTGGGGGCGGGGGCGCATGCCCAGCGGGCATATACACCCGGCCCCTGCCCGATGATCCGGCGTCCGGCGCGATGCCGTCGCCCGATGTCCGATAGCCGCAACTCGCGGACCGAGTAACGTACTTCGCTGACGTGCCCAAGTCAAGATCTGTCTTTTTCATCGTACTTCCGGTCGAATGCCCTCGAACAGTGACCGGTTCGATGGGGAGGACAGCGCCAAGTGAGAGACAGCAGAAGGGTGTTCAGATCGGCCGCCCTGGCCACGGCAATTGCCGCGATCGGGGCGGCCGCTTTGTCTACGGGGGTGGCGACGGCCGACGCGCAGGGGCCGTCGCCGGTCGCCAAGCGTCAGGACCCGGCTCCCGAGCGGGCCGTGGACCACGACCTCAAGGGCCCGTTCAGTGACCGGGAGGCGGCCGAGCGCAGGGAAGCGCTGCAGCAGGTCATCGCCGGCGACGCCAAGGCGACCGAGCGCAACGGCTCCCAGGTCGTCAAGCTCGGCAAGAGCAAGTACGTCGAGCTGGCCCGGCAGAAGACCGACCGGATCTTCACCGTCCTCGTGGACTTCGGCGACAAGGTCGACGACACCACGATGTTCGACCCGGACGGCGACGGCCCCAAGCCCCCGGTGAAGAAGTACGGCGGCGACCCCGGCCCGGCGCACAACCAGATAGCCAAGCCGGACCGTAAGAAGGACAACAGCACGGCCTGGCAGAAGGACTACAACCAGAAGCACTTCCAGGACCTCTACTTCTCGCACGACAAGAAGAAGCAGTCGCTGGCCAAGTACTACGAGAAGCAGTCCTCGGGCCGCTACTCCGTCGAGGGCGAGGTCTCCGACTGGGTCAAGGTCGACTACAACGAGGCCCGTTACGGCTCCAACTACTGCGGTCAGACCAACTGTGCCAGCGCCTGGGACCTGATCCGCGACGGCGTCAACCAGTGGGCCAAGAACCAGAAGGCGGCCGGCCGCACCGACGCGCAGATCAAGACGGACCTCGCCAAGTACGACCGGTGGGACCGCTACGACCACGACGGCGACGGCAACTTCAACGAGCCCGACGGCTACATCGACCACTTCCAGATCGTGCACGCCGGTGAGGACGAGTCCGCGGGCGGCGGGGTCCAGAAGACCAACGCCATCTGGGCGCACCGCTGGTACGCGTACGGCACCGACGCCGGCAAGACCGGTCCCGGTGCGAACAAGGCGGGCGGCGCCCAGATCGGCGACACCGGGATCTGGGTCGGCGACTACACCATGCAGCCGGAGAACGGCGGACTCGGCGTCTTCGCCCACGAGTACGGTCACGACCTGGGCCTGCCGGACGAGTACGACACCAGCGGCACCGGTGAGTCCTCCGTGGACTTCTGGTCGCTGATGTCGGGCGGCTCCTGGCTCGGCACCGGCAAGGACTCCATCGGCGACCTGCCCGGTGACATGAGTGCCTGGGACAAGCTGCAGCTGGGCTGGCTCAACTACGGCAAGGCGAAGGCCGCGAAGAAGTCCACCCACAAGCTGGGCGTCGCCGAGTACAACACCAAGAACAAGCAGGCGGTGGTCGTCGAGCTGCCGGCCAAGGCGGTCAAGACCGACATCGTCCAGCCCGCGGAAGGCTCCAAGCAGTGGTGGAGCGGTATGGGCGACAACCTGAAGAACACGCTGTCCCGGCCGGTGGACCTCACCGGTAAGGCCAAGGCGTCGCTGACGCTCAAGGGCTGGTGGGACATCGAGAAGGACTACGACTACCTCTACGCCGAGGTCTCCACCGACGGCGGCACCGACTGGACGGCCCTGGACGGCACCGCGGGCGGCAAGGCCATCCCGCGCGACGGCAGCGACAAGCCCGCCCTGACCGGCACCGTGGGCGCCTACCAGGACCTCGTCTACCCGCTGGACGCCTACGCGGGCAAGAAGATCGACCTGCGCTTCCGCTACCAGACCGACGGCGGCGCGGCCCAGAAGGGCTTCGCGGCCGACACCGTCAGCGTCGTCGCCGACGGCAAGCCGCTGTTCAGCGACAACGCCGAGGGCGGCGACAACGGCTGGACCGGCAAGGGCTTCTCGCGCATCGGCGCGTCCTTCACCAAGGACTACCCGCAGTACTACCTCGCCGAGAACCGCCAGTACGTGTCGTACGACAAGACCCTCAAGGTCGGCCCGTACAACTTCGGCTGGACCACCGCCAAGCCGGGCTGGGTGGAGCACTTCCCGTACCAGAACGGTGTGCTGATCTGGCTGTGGGACACCTCGCAGGCGGACAACAACGTCGGTCTGCACCCGGGCCGCGGGCAGATCCTCCCGGTCGACGCGCACCCCAAGGCCGAGCGCTGGGCGGACGGCAAGCTGATGCGCAACCGCTTCCAGTCCTACGACTCGACCTTCACCCGCTTCCGGACCGACGCCCTCACGCTCCACCGTGACGGCAAGCCGGTGAAGATCACCTCGAAGAAGGGCGTGACGCTCTTCGACGACCACCGCGGCGTCTACTACGACAAGGCGAACCCGACCGGCGGTGTGATCGTTCCTGACACCAACACCCAGATCAAGATCACCAAGGAGGCCCGCGACGGCTCCACGGTGACGTTGAAGGTCGGCTCTGCCGGTAAGTAAAACGTAAAACCGCAGGTCAGATGCTGTTCGGCCGTCGCCCCCTAGCGGGCGGCGGCCGATTCGCGTTTAGATGCGTTCTACAGTTCCTTGTTGACGCGAAGTCTCACGGGGGAGATATGACGATGTCCGGTGGTGGATTCATCAGGCTTCCTGGCGGAAGCGTGGTGGTCGCCCTCTCGCTGCCCAGACCGCCGCACGGCGCGCGGTCGGGCCTGTACGACTGCGGTTGCCGGGTCCGGGTCCTGGTCCATGCCGTCAACCGCCAGCGCGCCCTGACCAGGCTGCGCAACCTCGGTCTGCGGTCCGTCTACCTGCGCGGCAACACCGAGCCGCCCACACCCGACGAGGTCACGGCCGTGCTGCACCATCCCGACGGCCTGGTCTGGCGCGAGGCCCCGGAGGACGACACCGAGTCGTGGCATCCGATACGGGCGCTGCTGCGGCCCCGGCCGGCCCGCCCGGCGGTGGAGGCCGAGCCGGCCGAAGGGAACGAACGTCCGGCCGCCTGACGGGCCCGTCAGGCGCCGATGAGGACCGGTTTGCCGGTCAGCTCGGCGCCCGCCGCGCGCAGCTCCTCCAGTGCCCGCTCGGTGCTGTGCGCGGCCACCCCGGCGGTCAGGTCCAGCAGGACATGGGTGCGCAGCCCGGCGCCGAGCGCGTCCAGGGCGGTGGCGCGGACACAGTGGTCGGTGGCGATACCGACCACATCGACCTCGCTGACGGAGTGGGCGTGCAGCCAGTCCGCGAGCGGGGTGCCGTTCTCGTCCGCGCCCTCGAAACCGCTGTACGCGGCGGTGTGGGCGCCCTTGTCGAAGACCGCGTCGATGGCGCCGGAGGCCAGCGCCGGGGCGAAATTGGGGTGGAACCCGCTGCCCTCCGTGCCGGCCACACAGTGCACCGGCCAGGAGTGCTCGTAGTCCGGGGTGTCGGAGAAGTGATCGCCGGGGTCGATGTGGTGGTCCCGGGTGGCCACGACATAGCGGTAGCAGCTGCCGGCCGCCTGGCCCACGAGATCGGTGATGGCCGCCGCGACGTCCGCACCTCCCGCCACCGCGAGGCTGCCGCCCTCACAGAAGTCGTTCTGCACATCAACGACGATCAATGCCCGGTGCATGGTGCGTGCCTTCCGGCTGGGAATCGGGGAGGGGCGCGAGTGGTGGTGTGACCGAGGGTAGCCACTGGAGGGGGATTGCGGGAGTGGGGCGGAGCCCGGCGGGACGGCGGATACCGGGCGCGGCGTACGGCGGCCGCCGCCCGGCACCGTGCGCCCCCTCAGCGGCGCCCGGTCACACGTACTCGGTGGGCAGCACGGGCTCGCCGCGGGAGAGCTGGGTCGCCGACAGCGGCAGCGTGGCGCGGGCCGCGATGTGCCGGTCGCGGGCGGCGTCCAGCGGCTCGCGGGCCACGACCTTGCCGGCGCTCACCAGCGGCACCAGCAGCTGCCGGTCGGCCAGCTCGGCGGGGACCGGGCCGGTGCCGATGACCTCGGCCTCGGCCACGCCCTCCGCATCCACCCGGCGCGCGGCCCACTTGCGGCCGCCGAGCGAGGTCTTGGCGCCCATCGACTTCTTCGCGACCGGCCGCAGCGGCGCGCCCGGATCCTCGCCGTCGGCGCGGGCGACCAGCTTGTAGACCATCGAGCAGGTCGGGTGCCCGCTGCCGGTCACCAGCTGGGTGCCGACGCCGTACGCGTCCACCGGGGCGGCGGCCAGCGAGGCGATGGCGTACTCGTCCAGATCGCTGGTGACCACGATCCTGGTCCGGTCGGCGCCCAGCTCGTCCAGCTGCTGGCGCACCCGGTGGGCGATCAGCAGCAGATCGCCGGAGTCGATCCGTACGGCACCGAGCCCCGGGCCGGCCACCTCCACGGCGGTGCGCACCGCCTCGGTGACGTCGAAGGTGTCCACGAGCAGGGTGGTGCCGCTGCCGAGGGTGTCGACCTGCGCGGTGAAGGCGTCCCGCTCGGTGTCGTGCAGCAGGGTGAAGGCGTGGGCGCTGGTGCCGACCGTGGGGATGTTGTAGCGGAAGCCGGCGGCCAGGTCGGAGGTGGTGTGGAAGCCGCCGACGTACGCGGCGCGGGACGCGGCCACCGCCGCCAGCTCATGGGTGCGGCGGGCGCCCATCTCCATCAGCGGGCGGTCGCCGGCCGCCACCGACATCCGGGAGGCAGCGGCGGCCACCGCGGAGTCGTGGTTGAGGATCGAGAGGATCACGGTCTCCAGGAGGACCGCCTCGGCGAAGGTGCCCTCGACCCGCATCACGGGGGAGCCGGGGAAGTAGACCTCGCCCTCCGGGTAGCCCCAGATGTCGCCGCGGAAGCGGTAGTCGGCCAGCCACTCCAGGGTCGGCTCGTCGAGGATGCCGCGCCCGCGCAGGAAGCCGAGGATGGTCTCGTCGAAGCGGAAGTTCTCCACCGCGTCCAGGACCCGGCCGGTGCCGCCGACCACGCCGTAGCGGCGGCCCTCGGGGAGACGGCGGGTGAAGACCTCGAAGACCGAGCGCCGGTCCGCGGTGCCGGACCGCAACGCGGCCTGCAGCATGGTGAGTTCGTACTGGTCGGTGAAGAGCGCAGTCGACGGCACGGCCACCGGCAGCCCCAGGTCTGCTGTGTTCATGGGGGAGATGCTACCCCCATTACTCGTCACTCTGACGATAGTGCTCCGGGGTGGACAAAAGGCTGCCCGCGAGCGCGGTGTGCGGCTCGCCGACGCGGCCCGCGCGAGGGGCATTTGTGCGTCGCCCGTCCCCGGGTGGCAGCATGGGGCCTGTGAGCGCCCACCCGTCACCCACGACCACGCTCCGGCCGCATCGCTGCACGCTCAGTGTCCCGGTCGAGATCGAACGTCCCGAGTCGAGCGAGGCTCCCTTCGAGGTCCCCGAACCCGACGTCCCGTGGGTCACGATCGTCCACAACGACCCCGTCAATCTCATGAGCTACGTCTCGTATGTCTTCCAGTCGTACTTCGGCTACTCCAAGGACAAGGCGCACCAGTTGATGCTCGACGTCCATCACAAGGGCCGCGCGGTGGTCTCCAGCGGCAGCCGCGAGGAAATGGAGCGCGACGTGCAGGCCATGCACGGCTACGGCCTGTGGGCGACCCTTCAGCAGGACCGCAAATGAGCGGGCACTTCGAGCCGCTGCCCGACGGCGGCGCCGCCGTTCCCCTCGACGAGGTCGAGATCTCCATCCTGCGCAGCCTCGCGGTCCAGCTGATGGAGCTGATCGGTCCGGGCGAGGAGACCGGGGAGAGCGAGAGCGACGATCTGCTCGCGTCGGTCTTCAACGACGGGCCCAGCGAGCCGCCCGCCGACCCGGTCCTGGCCCGTTTCTTCCCCGACGCCTACGGCGGGCCCGACCTCGTCCCCGATGACGACGTCCGCGCCGCCTCCGCCGAATTCCGCCGCTACACCGAGAACGATCTGCGCTCCCGCAAGCGCGAGGACGCCCTCGCGCTGATCCGTGCGCTGGACACCCTGGCGCCCGAGGGCGGCAGCGCGGAGCTGCGGCTGAAGCCCGACGAGTGCCGGCAGTGGCTGGGGGCGCTCAACGACCTCCGGCTGGCCATCGGAACGCGGCTTGAAGTCACCGATGAGGAGGACGGCGGCGAGCTGCTCCGGCTGCCGGACAGCGATCCCCGCAAGCCGATGGTGATGGCATACCTCTGGCTCGGCGGGCTCCAGGAGACTCTCGTCGAGTCACTCATGGGCTGAAACCCGGGCGTACCAACCCGGGAATGTGCCGAGTGTTCGCTCAGCGGATGCTCAAATCCGGATAACGATCGCATCACTGCAGTGGTGCGGCTTGCCGTCGTTGGCGCAACTTGTCCTGTTTTCCTTGTGGTTCGGTTCACGCCATCTCTAGTCGATCTTCAGTGGCGCGTGTTAAATGTTCACGACCTGCCGTGGGCGACGCCACCCCTGTCGCTGCGGGAGCGCTTGAGCCGGCCGACCGTCGGCGTGCAGGAACTCCATCCGGGGGGATCGGGACCCGATCCGGACAGACCGGGTCGGAATGGAGAAAGGCGCACCACTCATGACCTCTGTGCAGGTCGACAAGCAGCACGACGGCAACGAGGCACCTGGACAGGCCCCCGAAGAGGGCTACCAGCGGGGGCTGGGAAACCGTCAGATCCAGATGATCGCCATTGGCGGCGCCATCGGTACCGGCCTCTTTCTCGGGGCGGGCAAGGCGATCTCGATGGCCGGGCCGAGCATCATCCTCGCCTACGCCATCGTCGGTCTGGTCATCTTCTTCATCATGCGGGCCCTGGGCGAACTGCTCATGTACCGGCCCGTCTCCGGCTCCTTCTCGGAGTACGGACGCGAATTCCTCGGCCCGTTCATCGGCTTTGTGACCGGCTGGACGTACTGGCTGTTCTGGGTCGTCACCGGCATCACCGAAGTGACCGCCGCCGCGACGTATGTGCAGTACTGGAACAAGGACATACCGCAATGGGCCGCGGCACTCGTCTTCACGTGTGCGCTCTTCGGTATCAACCTGATCTCCGTGAAGATCTTCGGTGAGCTGGAATTCTGGTTCTCGATGGTCAAGGTCACCGCGATCATCGGCATGATCCTGATCGGCCTCGGCGTGATCACCCTCGGCTTCTCCGACGCCGGTGACACCGCCTCCTTCAGCCTCCTGTGGTCCGACGGCGGTTTCTTCCCCAAGGGCATCGGCGGCACGCTGATGACGCTGCAGATCGTGATGTTCGCCTTCCTCGCCGTCGAGCTCGTCGGCGTCACCGCGGGCGAGGCCACCGACCCCAAGAAGGTCCTGCCCAAGGCGATCAACACCGTGCCGTGGCGGATCGGCCTCTTCTACATCGGCGCGCTGATCATCATCCTGTCCGTCGTCAGCTGGACGGCGTTCAAGCCGGGCGTCAGCCCGTTCGTCGCCGCCTTCCAGCAGATCGGCCTGCCGGCCGGTGCCGGCATCGTCAACTTCGTCGTGCTGACCGCCGCGCTCTCCTCGGCGAACTCGGGCATGTACTCCACCGGCCGGATGCTGCGCGACCTCGCGCTCAACGGCCAGGGACCGAAGTTCTTCACCCGGCTGAGCAAGAACGGCCTGCCCACCTGGGGCACCGGCGTCTCGGTCGCGATGATGCTGTTCGGCGTCTACATCAACTACCAGTGGCCCGGTGAGGCGTTCAACTACGTCGTCTCCTTCGCCACCATCTCCGGTATGTGGGCGTGGATCGTCATCCTGGCCTCGCAGCTGCGCTACCGCGCCAAGGCGAACCGCGGCGAGCTGCCGCAGTCCGAGTTCAAGGCCCCCGGCAGCCCCTTCACCTCGGTCTTCGCGCTGGCCTTCATCGGCATGGTGATCGTGATGATGGGCGCCGACCCGGATGCCCGGATCTCGCTCTACGCGGCTCCCGTGTGGGCGCTCATCCTCGGTGTCGGCTACCTCTGCATCAAGCGGCGGGACGCGGCGGCCCTGGCGGCCGCCGGGGCACCGCGGGAGGCTGCCGCCAAGGACACCAAGAGCTGAGGCAGCACCCCGGACGGTCGGCGGAGCCGCCCGACTGTCCAGCATGCGGGCCCGTATGTACCACTCTTCGGTACGTACGGGCCCGCTGGCTATTCTTGGCGCCATGCTGACCCTCACCAAGGCCCTCTTCGACCAGATCGTCGAGCACTCCCGCCAGGACCACCCCGACGAGGCCTGTGGCGTGGTCGCGGGCCCGGCAGGCAGCGGCCGCCCCGAGCGGTTCATCCCGATGCTGAACGCCGCCCGCTCGCCCACCTTCTATGAATTCGACTCCTCCGACCTGCTCAAGCTCTACCGCGAGATGGACGACCGGGACGAGGAGCCGGTGATCATCTACCACTCGCACACCGCCACCGAGGCCTACCCCTCGCGCACCGACCTCTCCTACGCGAACGAGCCCGGTGCCCACTATGTCCTGGTATCCACCGCCGACACCGACGATGCCGGACCCTTTCAGTTCCGCTCGTTCAGGATCGTGAACGGCGAGGTCACGGAGGAAGAGGTCGAGGTCGTGGCGGCGTACTCCTGAGCGCGTCCCACCTGGCGTACACCAATCGTCCGCATCATGGGACGAGGTTCCAATACCCGGACCGGGAATCGATACGATGACCGCATGGTTGACCACGACGTGAGCGAGAAGAGGCCGGGCATGCTGCTGCTCGCTCCGCTCGCCACGCGTCGCTCCGCATCCGCCCTGCTGGGCGCGTTCGGCTGCGGAGCCGCACGGCTGCACGTGGATCTGTGCCGCCTTTCCAGCGCCATCTGTCCGCGCTGCGCCGGCGCCTGACCGGCCCCCTTCAGGCGCGCGGCGCGCGCCACCCGCACTTCCCGCGTCCCCCGACGTCCTCCCGGCCTGCCGACCACCGTGCACCGGGACGCACAGCATCCGCCACCGCACTCCGACAGGAGCACTCCCATGGCCATCGAGGTCCGAATCCCGACCATCCTGCGCACCTACACCGACGGCCAGAAGGCCGTCGAGGGCAGCGGAGAGACCCTCGCCGACCTCTTCACCGACCTGGACAGCCGGCACACCGGCATCCGCGAGCGCCTTGTCGAGGGCGAGCAGCTGCGCCGCTTCGTGAACGTCTACCTCAACGACGAGGACGTCCGCTTCCTGGAGGGCATCTCCACCAAGCTCGCCGACGGCGACAACGTGACGATCCTCCCGGCCGTAGCAGGAGGTGCCGGGGCGCAGCCCCGTCCGGCAGGGGCGGCGGTCGGGCGGCGGTCGGGCGGCATGCGCTGATGCGTTACGACTCCCCGCTGGCGGCGGTCGGGAACACCCCTCTCGTCCGCCTCCCGCGCCTCTCACCCTCCGACGACGTCCGTATCTGGGCGAAGCTGGAGGACCGCAACCCCACGGGCTCGGTCAAGGACCGTCCCGCGCTGCACATGATCGAACAGGCCGAGAAGGACGGCCGGCTCACCCCCGGCTGCACCATCCTCGAACCGACCAGCGGCAACACCGGCATCTCGCTCGCCATGGCGGCCAAGCTCAAGGGCTATCGCATCGTGTGCGTCATGCCGGAGAACACCTCGTCCGAGCGGCGCGAGCTGCTCGCCATGTGGGGTGCCGAGATCATCTCCTCGCCCGCGGCCGGCGGCTCCAACACCGCCGTCCGGGTGGCCAAGGAGCTGTCCGCCGAGCACCCCGACTGGGTGATGCTCTACCAGTACGGCAACCCCGACAACGCCGGTGCGCACTACGCCACCACCGGCCCCGAGATCCTCGCCGACCTCCCCTCCGTCACCCACTTCGTGGCCGGTCTGGGCACCACCGGCACGCTCATGGGCGTCGGCCGCTATCTGCGCGAGCAGGTCCCGGGCATCCAGATCGTCGCCGCCGAACCGCGCTACGACGACGTCGTCTACGGTCTGCGCAACCTCGACGAGGGCTTCATCCCCGAGCTCTACGACGAGTCCGTGCTCACCACCCGCTTCTCGGTCGGCTCCGAGGACGCGGTCCGCCGCACCCGCGAACTCCTCGCCGAGGAAGGCATCTTCGCGGGCATCTCCACCGGCGCGGCGCTGCATGCCGCGATCGGTGTCGCCAAGAAGGCGGTCAAGGCGGGCCAGAGCGCCGACATCGTCTTCGTCGTCGCCGACGGCGGCTGGAAGTACCTCTCCACCGGCGTCTACACCGCCGAGTCGACCGAGGCCGCCATCGCCACGCTGCAGGGCCAGCTCTGGGCGTAGTACCCGGATGCCCCCGGCGAAGGCCGGGGGCACTCCGCGGACGGCGGCGGCCCGGCACAAATCCGTGACGGCAGCGGTCCTGCGTACGGGCGTACGGGGCGACAGCCCAGACTGGTGATTCCGCCCACAGCTCGCCCCGCTGGAGGAGCCACAGGACCTTTTGCGGCTTACGCTCGTGGGCACCGCACAGACCGCCAAGGACCCGGCAACACCCCGGCAGGGCCCCGCCGGGAATCCCCGCATGGACAAGCCGGCCGCCGCCCCCGCCCACGGAGGTTCACGCCCGTATGAAGCTCACTGTCGTCGGATGCTCGGGGTCGTTCCCTTCCATGGAATCGGCCTGCTCGAGCTACCTCCTGGAGGCCGACGGCTTCAGGCTGCTCCTCGACATGGGCAACGGCGCCCTGGGCGAGCTGCAGCGCCACTCCGGCCTCTATGACCTGGATGCCGTACTCCTGTCGCATCTGCATGCAGACCACTGCATCGATCTGTGCGGCTATTTCGTCGTCCGCTATTACCGCCCGGACGGCGGGCGTTGTGCGCCGATGCCGGTCTACGGGCCGGCCGGCACCGAGCGGCGGCTGACCGTCGCCCACGCCGATGTGCCGCACGACGGCGCGATGAGCGAGGTCTTCGACTTCCGCACCCTGACCCCCGGCACCTTCACCATCGGGCCGTTCACGATCCGTACGGAACGCGTCAGGCACCCGGTGGAGGCCTTCGGCTTCCGTATCGAGCACGGCGGCCGGACCCTGACGTACTCCGGGGACACCGGACCCTGCGAGGCGCTGGAGTCGCTCGCCGAGGGCGCCGACTTCTTCCTCTGCGAGGCGTCCTTCACGTACGGCAAGGAAGACATCCCGGATCTGCACCTCAACGGCCGGGAGGCCGGCGAGAGCGCCCGGCGGGCCGGCGTGGGGCGGTTGGTGCTGACCCACATCCCGCCGTGGACCGACGCCGACATCAGCATCCGCGACGCCCAGAAGGTCTATGACGGCCCGGTCGAGGCCGCCAAGGCGGGGGCCGTCTACGAGGTGTGAGCACACCACCGGGAAGGTGACGGCACCCCCGGGGGGCTCGTCCCGTCCCGGGCGGGCGGGGGATCTCGTACGGAGGCATTGCGGGGGCTGGAACGGGGGGCCGGGGAGGAGGGCTGCCGCACGAGCAGGGGGCCGTTCCCTCGGGGACGCTGTTGGTTCATTCGGCCCCTGTTGTGCCCCCGTCGAGCGTCGGCGGGGCACCGGGCTGCGAAGTGGCTGGTACGTGTGCGGGCTCGTGGTGTGCCGGTGAGGTGGGCGTCGATGCGGGCGAGGTTGATCGCGGCTCCGGTGAGCTGGTGCTGGAGACTGGTCCAGGCCCCGGTAGCGGGACCTGCGCAGGCCGCAGCGTCCGACGGCCGGGGAGATGGTGCCCCTCCACGCCGGCACGGATCTTGTAGCGCTCTTTCCAGGCGTTGGTCTGCTGCTCGGCTCGGATGGTGTGGATGACGTCGTGTCCGGCCTCTTGGTGCCGCAGCATGAGTTCCCGGCGGCGGCCCGTGGCCGAGCTGACGCATGAGCGTACATGGGGGCAAGGGTCGCAGCGACTGGCAGGGAACCGCACGCGTATGACCGGCAGACCCTTGGGCCTGGAGCAGGCGCATCCCGTCCCGGCCGATCCGTTCTGCCATTTTGTTCCGCTTCGTGCGGGGTTTGGGGAAACGGGAGTCCTCAGCCCGGGCGCCGTAGCGACGGAACCAGTCCGTCTCCACGACGCGGGTCAGCCAGTCCGGGGCGGCCTGAGCCAGCGCGTTGAGTGCTGTCCGCATCGTCTCCGCCAAAAGTTCCAGCCGATACAGGGCGGCGTGCCGACGACAGTACGTGCGAGGAGTCCGCACGGGCCCGGCTCGCGCTCTTGAGCAGCCCCTTCTCCCGGGCCGCGCCCAGCGCCCCGTCCAGCAGCCGCCGCCCGCCCCCCGATCCGGCCGGCCGCTCCCGGAACTCCGACAGAACCGAGAAGTCGAAGCCGGGATCGTCGAGAGGGAGCCCGAGTGCGTACTTGAAGTCGATCCGGGCCCGCACCGCCTCCGCGGCCTGGCGGTCGGTCAGCCCCTCCACGAACTGCAACACGGCCACCAGCGCCAGCCCAGTGGGAGACCAGGCAGGCCGGTCCCGGCAGGCGAACAGGTCCACGAAGTCCCCGTCCCGGAACAGCGGCCCCAGCTCGGGCCCGGATCGCCAGGCTCCCCTTCGGGAACGCGACACGGGCCACCCGCACCGTCTCCGCCGGAATCTCCCCCGGGCCCTTCGGCTGCATCGACATCGACACTCACCCCACACAACAATGTCGGTCTCCACGACCACAACCGGATCGTGGAGACCGACGTCACGTGAGGGTCGAATTAACCAGCAGCGTCTCTCAGGGCATGGCACCCACCATCCGGAACCGGGGTACTGGTCCGTCGATCCGGCGGCCCGAGGCGTCAGGATTCGACAGAACCCGAGTTCAGGGCCTTGAATCTGACGGTGTGTGATCTCCTTCTCTTGATCAAAACTTGCGTGGACTAGACCAGTCGTAGTGGGATGGGTATGCGTGGCCGCGCATCAACGACCAAACGACCAGGGGAACTTATGAGCCTGTCTGATCTGCGCAACATGGGCCTGTCCACTCTTCGCGACGACGAGTCCGCCGAGATCGTCGGCGGCGGCATGAGTAAGGCCCAGTGCACCTACCTGTACAACCTGATCACGACTGGCGCGACGTCGTCCCACGGCTGTGTCCCCAGCAGCAACTACCTCGACCTGTACCGGTCGAACTGCAAGGGCAAGGGGCCGAAGCTCTGATCTGCCCGGTGCACTGATCTGAAGGTACTCACCTGCCCCTGTCCGCTCGGCGGACGGGGGCAGGGTGCCGATGAGGGAAACTCACTCTCCCGAAGGAGCAAGACCCCATGAAGTGGCAGCGCTACCACGCGCATCAGGAGGGCGAGACCGACTGCGGCCCCGCCTGTATGCGTATGGTGCTCAACCGGCATGGGGTGGTGGTCGATACGGCCACGTTGCGTGAGTCCGCCGGCCTCGGTCATGGAGGTGCCTCGCTGCTTCGGCTGCGAGACGTTCTGGCGGGGTATGGCGTCGAATCGCTCCTGTTGAGGGTGTCGCCCGAAGAATTGCGTACTGCTGTCCGGAAATCTGGTCCTGCCATCGCCGTGATGAAGGAGGAAGGCCTTCTTCATTTTGTTGTCGTACATGAGGTGCGCAGCGATGGGCAGTTGATCGTCAGCGATCCCGTTCGCTTCCGGCCGGCTGTCGTAAGCCTGGAACACTTCGCCGAATGGTTCAACGGCGAAGTTCTGGTGACCGATACGCCCCAGCGGAAGCTCACCATCCGTAGCGTGCTCCAGCACGCCCGCAGGAACAGCGTTGTATGGCAGATCGCCGCAGAACGTAAACGCAGTCTGTTGGGCACCGGCCTGATAACCGCAGTCACCGCGGCCCTGCTCATTGCCAGTACCACCTTCTATCTGCAGGTTGCTGTCGACGAGTATTTGCCGACCGGAGACCTCGGCGGACTGGGTCTCTCGGCCTTGGCCGCCGCTCTGATCGCAGGTGGCGCCGCGCTCTTCCAGTACATACGGGGGCGACTGCTCATCAACTTGAGCCGTTCGCTGCAGCGTGATCTCACGCGGGCGTATACCCGCAAACTGATGCGGCTTCCACTCACCTTCTTCGCTACGCGGCGAACCGGCGATCTGGTGAGCAGGTTCAGTGATGTGCAGGCCATCCGGGGCCTGGTCGCCACCGTCACGGTCGGCGTTGCCATCGACCTGTGCACCCTGCTCCTCTCGGGTGGGTATCTCGCCTGGGCCTCGCCCCAGCTCTGCGGCATCGTGCTGGTCTCGGCCGCGGTCGATTTCATTTCGTCCTGGGCCCTGTATCCATCAGTGCGGGAGCAAGCCGAGGAAGCGCTCCAGCGGGACGCCTCGCTCAAGGCTGAGGCGTACAACGTGCTGCGGGGCCAGTTGGACGTGATCGCGCACGGTCGGCGGAAATACGCTGCGAGCCGCCTCGACCACCAGCTTGAACGGTCCATCCGGGCCGAGGTCAAGCTTGGTCGGCTGGAGAATCTGAACGGCGTCATCAAGGTGGCGAACAAGGGTATCTTCACGATCGCCGCAGCCTGGGTAGGGATGCTGCAGGTGAACTCCGGGGCCATGGCTCTCGGCGAGTTGATGAGCTTCTTCACGCTGGCCGGCTATTTCCTCGGCTCCGCGGAGCAGTTGGCCGTACTCCAGGTCTCCATCCAGCGGGACACCGCCGCGCTTGGCCGCTACCGTGACGTGAGCTCCCAGTTGGAGGACCCGCGTCTGAGCCTCAAAAGGGCGGGCAGCGGAACGGAGGCGGAGGAGGAACGCGGCAGCGAACTGCTGGTGAAAGACCTCTCGTTCCGGTATCCCGGCGTGGAAAAACCTGTCGTTTCCTCTCTGTCTTTCGTGGTCCCGCACGGGGCGAGGGTGGCCGTACGAGGCCTCAACGGCGCAGGGAAAAGTACCGTACTCAAGGTTGTGGCGGGGCTTTACCCGGAGTTCGGCGGATCGGTCGCCGTGGGCGAGACGGACATACGGGAGTTCGACGAGGATACGCTGAGGCGGCGCATCCTGTATGTCTCGGAAAATCCGCTGGTGGTTTCCGCTTCGGTTCGGGAGAACCTGACCCTCGGTGCCGAATGCTCCGGCGAGGGAATCGAACGGGCTGTTCGTGTTTCCTGTTTCGACGAGGTGGTTGCCGAACTCCCGGATGGCTACGATCAGTATCTGAAGGAGGAAGGCGGGATCCTTTCTCGGGGGCAGACTCAGCGGCTGGCCATAGCCCGGGCGGTGCTCCATTCGCCCGATGTGTTCCTCTTCGACGAAACCTTCAGCGGGATCGACGAAGACACCTACGTGCGCATCTGGAAAAATCTGGACGAATTGGATTGTTCCAAGATTATGGTGTCGCATCGCGAAGTGGCCGGTGTGGATTTCGATTTCACTATGACGGTCGGAGAATGATGGAAGCCTCCATGAGCAGCCGGACGCTCGAAGGTCTTCGTGCTGCCTGCGTCGATGAGACCGGGGAACTGGCGGAAGATCTCCACATCATTGTCAACGTTCCGGAGCCGCTGACCGACGTCCCAGTATGCGGTGAATGGAATGAACTCAATCACGCCTACCGGGAATCGGGGCGAAGTCCGCTGACCGCGGTTGTCCTGACCTGCGACGAAGAGCAGATGATTTCCGGGACGGTGGCGGCACTGGCAGATGAGGCCGACCGGATTTTGATCATCGACTCGGGGTCCACCGATCGCACGGTGGAGCTTGCTCGTGCTGCCGCGGACGGGTTGATTCAGCTCGACGTCGTGCACCGTCCCTGGCAGGACGACTTCGCTGATCAGCGGAACCACGCATTCGAGCACGTCGGCGAAGGCTGGCTGTTGTTCGTCGACGCCGACGAGCGGCTCACCGAGGGAGATTCCGGAAGGATCCGTCGCGCCGTACGCGCCGTCGATCACGTGTGCCCGGGAGCCGACCTCGTGCTGTCGCCGCGTGTCGCCGACTCCGGTGGCGGTGATGTGTACAGAGGGCTCCACCGACTGCTCAGGGCGGACAGTGCCCTGCGTTTCCGGGGCCGCGTACACGAGCACCTCTTCTACGCGGATGGCAGTGCGCCGTCCACCGTCGACGTGGACGTGGAGTTCACCCACGGTGGCTATGAGCCGGAGGTCATCGAGCGGAAGGGCAAGAAAGAGCGCGACGGCAGGCTGATCGACCTGTGCCGCCGGGAGGAACCGGGGAATCCGACGTGGGTGTTCTACTCGGCCCGGGAAGTGGTCGCCGACCGGATGGTGACCGCGTCGGCGGCCGCGGAGACGTTCGACGATCTCGTCGCCGCGGTGAGCGCGTATGGCCGTGAGGGTGCTACGGACTATGAGCGCCAACGCCGGGACGAGGCCTTCGCGTTGCTCGGCGAACTCGCCTTCCGGGCCGGAGACCCTGAACGTATCGAGCGCTGCCTGGCAGTTCTGAACGCTTTCGGGCGCACCGTGGAGCAGACGTACTTCGCGACCCTCCTGGAGAGCAGCCGGTTGGTCGCGCGGCTCTCCCAACTCGTCGACCGGCTCGACGCGGAGGCCGAACGCGGCCCGCGCGTCGGGAGCAGGCCGGCCGGCCAGTACGCCGAACTGCGGGGGCTGCTGGCCCTGTCCTGCGGCAGATACGACGATGTTCCCGACGACTATGCGCAGGCGGTCCGCCTCGGGACGAGTGAGAGTCTGGAACGGGGCCTTACCGATCTGCGCTTGATGCTCGCGCGCATTTCACGGTCCTGCCGTTCGGTCCAGGACTCGCTGCCTCAGCACGCGCCACCGCGTCGGTCCCCGGCCCCGTGAGCCCGTCCCCGGAAGGCCAAGGCGGTTCGCGCACGCGGCACGCGCCGGGTGTCCGTTCAGATGGAGCCCCTCCAGGCAGAGTCCATCCAGTGGAGCCCGTCGACTTCAGCGATGACCGGCCCCCGGAAAGAGGCGGCGGCCTCCCCGCCCGTTCAGGTGGGAGACCGCCGCCGAACTGTCCGGGAGGCCGGCTTACTTGGCCTTCTTCTCCGGCTCGGGGAGTTCCTCGTCGGGTTCGCGGCCCGGCGTCGGGAGGTTGAACTTGACGATGGCGAAGCGGAAGACCGCGTAGTAGAGCGCTCCGAAGCAGAGCCCCACCAGGGCCAGCATCCACGGCTTGGTCGCGATGCCCAGGTTGAGCAGGAAGTCGATGGCGCCGGCCGAGAAGCCGAAGCCGTCCTTCATGCCCAGAGCCCAGGTCAGCGCCATGGAGACGCCGGTCAGCACCGCGTGGATCGCGTAGAGCACGGGGGCGATGAACATGAACGTGAACTCGATCGGCTCGGTCACGCCGGTGACGAAGGCGGTCAGCGCGAGCGAGAGCATCATGCCGCCGACGATCTTGCGGCGCTCGGGGCGGGCGCAGTGCACGATCGCCAGGCAGGCGGCCGGGAGCGCGAACATCATGATCGGGAAGAAGCCGGTCATGAACTGGCCGGCGTGCGGGTCGCCGGCGAGGAAGCGGGCGATGTCACCGTGCTTGCCGTCGAAGTCGCCGGCTTGGAACCAGGGGAAGGAGTTCAGCAGGTGGTGCATGCCGACCGGGATCAGCGCGCGGTTGGCGACACCGAAAATGCCCGCGCCCACGGCGCCGGAGCCGACCAGCCACTGACCGAAGTCGTGCAGGGCCGAGCCCAGAACCGGCCAGATGTAGCCGAAGGCGATGCCGATCACCAGGCCGGCGAAGGAGGCCAGAATCGGCACCAGGCGCCGGCCGCTGAAGAAGCCCAGCCAGTCCGGGAGCTTCTTGCGGCTGTAGCGCTGATAGAGCAGGGCGACCACGATGCCCATCACCACACCGCCGAGAACGCCCGCGTCCACCGGCGGCGCGACGTCGGCTATCTTCCCGTCGACGACCTTCTGGATCTTCGGCAGGTTGTCGTCGGCGAAGGTGCCCAGCACCTGCTTGAAGACCAGGTAGCCGACGACCGCGGCCAGGCCGGTGGAGCCGTCGGCCTTCTTGGCGAAGCCGATCGCGATGCCCACGGCGAAGAGCAGCGGCATGTTGTCGAGCAGTGCCCCGCCGCCGGCCGCCATGAACTCGGCGATCTTGTTCAGGAAACCGGGGAACGACTCCCGGCCGAGCATGTCCGGCTGGCCGAGCCGCACCATCAGCGCCGCCGCAGGAAGCGTGGCGATCGGCAGCATGAGGCTGCGGCCGATGCGCTGGGCCACTGCCATGGCGCGGGAGCCGCGGCCCTGTTTGTCGGGAGCCGCCGTTGCGGTGGCCGAACTCATCGGATTCCTCCTGGTGAGGCGGGCACTCGAAGGGGGGACGGCCCGCGCTTGGTCTACACCTTGGTCTACACCACTAGTGGTTTAGACCATTCTTAGCACGTAGCCCCGACATAAAGGAATCCATTCTTCCAAGTGGTGTGGACCACATGGCGACCGGCCCCTGGTCATCGGACTCAGGGGCCGGCAAAAAGCGTCCCGGAAGGCCGGGCGGCGGCCTGTGCGGCCACTCCCGGCGGGTGTTCCGGGCCAGGTCCTACTTCACGTTCTCCCGCTCCATCGCGTCCCCCACCTCATCCGGCTCGCGGCCGGGCGTCGACAGATTGAATTTCGTGATCACGAAACGGAAGAGGGCGTAATACACCGCCGCGAAACACAGACCGATGGGAATGATCAGCCAGGGTTTGGTCGCCAGGCTCCAGTTGATGACGTAGTCGATCAGCCCCGCCGAGAAGCTGAAGCTGTCGTGCACCCCCAGCGCCCAGCTCACCGCCATCGACACACCCGTCAGCACCGCGTGGATCGCGTACAGCACCGGCGCGACGAACAGGAACGAATACTCGATCGGCTCGGTCACACCCGTCACGAACGACGTCAGGCCGACCGACAGCATCATGCCCGCGATCTCCTTGCGGCGATGCGGCTTGGCGCAGTGCGCGATCGCCAGCGCCGCCGCCGGCAGCGCGAACATCATGATCGGGAAGAACCCGGTGGTGAACTGCCCCGCATCCGCATCGCCCGCCAGGAACCGGTTGATGTCACCGTGGACGACCGTGCCGTCCGGCTTGGTGAAACTGCCGAACTGGAACCAGACGAAGGTGTTCAGGAACTGATGCAGGCCGATGACCAGCAGCGCACGGTTGGCGACACCGAAAATCCCCGAGCCCCACGCCCCCAGCCCCGACAGCCATTCACTGAAGCTCGTCAGCGCATCGCCGATCGGCTGCCACACGAACAGACACAGCACCGCGAAGACCAGGCCGACGAAGGCCATGATGATCGGGACCAGCCGGCGGCCGTTGAAGAACCCCAGCCAGTCCACCAGCTTCACCCGGTGGAAGCGCTGCCAGAGCCACGCGGACAGAAATCCCATGACGATGCCGCCGAATACCCCCGGATTCTGGAACTCCGCCTGCGTGACCGTATCGGTCCTGTCCAGGCACACACCGCTCCACAGGCCGGCCTGGGTGTAGGTCTGGCCCGCGGCGCAGCCGGACGGGAACGCGTGCAGCACCGAGAAATAGACGAGAAAACCGGTCACCGCCGCCAGCGCCGTCGACCCGTCCGCCTTCTTGGCCATACCGATCGCCACACCGATACAGAACAGCAGCGGCAGACCGAGCCCCGAATCCAGCAGCGCACCGCCCGCGGCCGCGAACACCTTGCCGACGGCGTCCCAGCCCAGCCCGTCCGCGCCGAACACATCCGGCTGGCCAAGACGGTTGAGAATCCCCGCGGCGGGCAGGACGGCAATCGGCAACTGCAGACTGCGCCCCATCTTCTGCAGGCCCTGGAAGAGGTTCGCCCCCCACCTCTTCCCCGGTGCCGCCGCCGCGTTCGCGCTCATCCCTGTCCTCCCGGCAGTCGGCCCGTCGACAACCGCCCTGGTGCTTACCGCATACTGGTGGTGTAGACCACTTAGGGGTGCGCACCGCGGCCTTTTTCCGGCTGTCCGGCGCGCACTCCGGTGATCGCCATCCTTCGTCAGACAGCGGACAAACGCCCACATAGTTGGGCTGAACGTGCGTTACGGTGTGAAACCGCACGGCGGAACCGCCGGCGGCCGAGACAAGCAGGAGTGGACATGGCCAGCAAGGCTGAGAAGATCGTCGCCGGGCTCGGCGGACTCGACAACATCGAAGAGGTCGAGGGCTGCATCACCCGCCTCCGCACCGAGGTCGTCGACTCCTCCCTCGTCGACGAGGCCGCCCTCAAGGCCGCCGGCGCCCACGGCGTCGTCAAGATGGGCACCGCGATCCAGGTCGTCATCGGCACCGACGCCGACCCCATCGCCGCCGAGATCGAAGACATGATGTGAGCTGACCCCCGGTCACTCCCGAAGGCCCCGCACCGGACGTCCACCGCCCCGGAGTGGGGCCCTCGCCGTTCCCGATAGGGTCTACGCCATGTCTCGCATCGACGGCCGCACCCCCGAACAGCTCCGCCCGGTCACCATCGAACGCGGCTGGAGCAAGCACGCCGAAGGCTCTGTCCTCATCTCCTTCGGCGACACCAAAGTCTTCTGCACCGCCTCCGTCACCGAAGGCGTCCCGCGCTGGCGCAAGGGCACCGGCGAAGGCTGGGTCACCGCCGAATACTCGATGCTGCCCCGCTCCACCAACACCCGCGGCGACCGCGAATCCGTACGCGGCAAGATCGGCGGCCGCACCCACGAGATCAGCCGCCTCATCGGCCGCTCCCTGCGCGCCGTCATCGACTACAAGGCCCTCGGCGAAAACACCATCGTCCTGGACTGCGACGTCCTCCAGGCCGACGGCGGCACCCGCACCGCCGCCATCACCGGCGCCTACGTCGCCCTCGCCGACGCCATCACCTGGGCCCAGGGCAAGAAGCTCATCCGGCACGGCCGCAAGCCCCTCACCGGAACCGTCTCCGCCGTCAGCGTCGGCATCGTCGACGGCACGCCCCTCCTCGACCTCTGCTACGAAGAGGACGTCCGCGCCGAGACCGACATGAACGTCGTCTGCACCGGCGACGGCCGCTTCGTCGAGGTCCAGGGCACCGCCGAGGCCGAACCCTTCGCCCGCGAAGAACTCAACGCCCTCCTCGACCTCGCCGTCGCCGGCTGCGCCGAACTCGACGGAGCCCAGCGGGCGGCACTGGCCCGCACGCTCTGAGCACCCGGCGCGGCACACCGGCCCGCGCCCCGGGCACCCGGAGCGCACCGCCGCCCACCGCATGAAGCCACCCACCACAGGGGGAGGACCCGCAAACCTCCCCGTGTGACCCTTTTCTCATGGGGCCTGCCGCTCTGGAAAAGCCACCACGGCACCCGCACTGTGGAGCCATGTCCACCACCGCTGCCACCGCGCCCCGCACCCGCGCCCGCACCGGCGGGCCCGGGGACGACTCCCGGCTCCTGGAGAACATCCTCGGCTGGACCCTCGTCGTCGCCCTCGCCATGCTGCTCACCCAGACCGGCCTCATCTGACGGACCCGGCCTCATCTGACGGACGGGGCGCGGCTCACGGTGGGGTTGCGGACGGGCGGCGTACTAGCGCAACCAAAACAACCCCGCCCCGCGTTTCTTCCTTTACCCGAACACGCCCAAGGGAAGGAACACCGCGCCATGGCCCACCGCACGCGCCCGCAGCGTCGCCCCGCCACCACCGCACTCGCCGCACTCGCCGCCGCCACCCTCGCGATACCGCTGCTCTCCGCCTGCGGAGCGGTCCAGAAGGCCATGGACTGCGCCAACACCGCCTCCTCCGTCGTCAGCGCCGTCGACAAGCTCCAGCAGGCCGCGGACAACGCCGTCAGCGACCCGCAGAAGACCCAGCAGGCCCTCGACGACATCGACGCGAAGCTGCGCAAGCTCAGCGACGACGCGAACGACGCCGACCTGTCCAAGGCCATCGACAAGACGAACGACGGCATCAAGGCCGCCCGCAAGGACCTCGACAACAACAAGGCCCCCGACATCCAGCCGATCGTCGACGGGACCGGCGAAATGACCAAGATCTGCACCCCGGGATAGCCGGGATAATCGGGTCCCATGCAGACTCACACCGGCCAACCCTCCGCTCACCCCCGCCGCCTCATCCTCGCCACCCGCAACGCCGGCAAGGTCAGTGAACTCCGCGCCATCCTCGACGCGGCCGACCTCGGCATCGAACTCGTCGGCGCCGATGCCTACCCCCACATCCCCGACGTCAAGGAAACCGGCGTCACCTTCGCCGAGAACGCTCTCCTCAAGGCCCACGCCCTCGCCCAGGCCACCGGCTGCCCCGCCGTCGCCGACGACTCCGGCCTCTGTGTCGACGTCCTCGGCGGCGCGCCCGGCATCTTCTCCGCCCGCTGGGCCGGCACCCACGGCGACGACCGGGCCAACCTGGACCTGCTCCTCGCCCAGCTCGGCGACATCGCCGACGAGCACCGCGGCGCCCACTTCGCCTGCGCCGCCGCCCTCGCCCTGCCCGACGGCACCGAACGCGTCGTCGAGGGCACCCTCGAAGGCACCCTCCGCCACACCCCCTCCGGCACAGGCGGCTTCGGCTACGACCCCATCCTCCAGCCCCTCGGCGACACCCGTACCTGCGCCGAACTGACCCCCACCGAAAAGAACGCCATCAGCCATCGCGGCCAGGCCTTTAGGGCGTTGGCACCGGTGGTGGGGGAGTTGTTGGGCTGAGGCCGGACAGCAAAACGGCCTCCCGTCCGAGGACTGGGAGGCCGTGAGCGCAGGTGGGCCCGGTGGGACTCGAACCCACGACACACCGGACCTAAACCGGCGCCCTCTTGCCAGCTGGGGTACGGGCCCGCGCGCCTACCTTACTGTGCCCGGGCGCGGGGTTGCGCGGGGATGGCCGGGTGCGCTGACCGGCAGGAGAAAGTTCTCGTCTGGCTGTGGCACGAGGGGCACAGATAGCGCAGGTTCTCCAGACGATTGTCCAGCCGGTCACCGTTGATGTGGTCGATTTCCAGGATGAGCCGCTTGCCCTGCCAGGTGTCCCCGAGGCTGCATTCCGAGCACTGCCGGGGAACCTTCTTCTCGTCGAGGGCGCGGCGTAGGAACACCGTCTTCTCGCGTCGGGAACCGGGTTCGCGTTGCCGCAGGATGTGGTCGGCAGACTTGCGGGCCGGCGAGGGAAGCCCACGTCTGTGGCCCTGACCGGTGAAGTGCTCGGTCGACAGGCCGTATGCCTCGATGCTGCGTTTCAGCGCTCTCCGGGATGTGCTGTTGTCGGTCCGGCCGAGGTGGGCGAGGACTCCGGCGAGGCTCTGTGAGGCGACCACGGCCATTTCCAGTTGACAGCGTGGGAGCAGGACGGAGTCCCGTCCGCGGCGGGTGAAGTGGGAGGTGTCGATGCCGAATTGCTCCAGCTTCCTGTGGAGGTGCGTGTACGCGCTGTCGTACGGCGGAACCTCCATGTACTCCAGCATCTCCCGGATGCTGTGGGACTGCGCGGCGGCTTCTTCGAGCAGGGCTCGGGTGTACGCACGGCGCTGACGAGGCGGGAGCGGCTCATCGACGAAATGCGTGGTGTCGACGCCATGGTGTTTCAACCGGTCGCGTAAGTATCTGCGCGGACCGCTGCCCAAGGGCGCGTCGAGCCGGCGCAGCATGTCGACCAGACTGGTGGAGTCAGCGGCTGTACGGGTCAGCAGGTCACGGGTGTAGGTCAGGTGCCGGGCCATGGCGGGACGTCACGTCCGCCGTGGCTTACGGCCGCGGTAAGTGTCGGTCACCGCATGGCAGTTGGGGCAGAGCAAGCGCAAGTTGGCTTCGCGGTTGTCCCACCAGTCACCGTTGAGGTGATCGACTTCCAGGCGCAACGGCTTGCCGTTCCATTCCGTGCCCGTGCCGCATAGCGCACACCGCTCCGGAACTCCCCGGCGCAGCAATGCTTTGCGAAGGCGCACACCTTGGGTGCGGCCGTCGGCCGATGAGCCCAGCACCAGACAATCATGCTTGGCGATCTTGGCGTGTTCGCGGGGCGGGGCGGTGAAATGCGAGGTGCCGATGCCCAGTTCCGCGATGCGCCGGCCGATGTGCGCCTGATTTCCGCCGACCGGACTGATGCCGAGGCGGCGTACGACCTCGGCGATGCTGTGCGAGCAGGCCACCAGCTCACGGAGTCCGGCCGCGGTGTGCCGTACGCCCGGGGGCGCGAAGTGCGTGGTGCCGACGCCCGCCTCCCGCATCCGCGCGCGCAGGTAGCGTCTGCTGCCCGGCGTTGGTGTCCCGCCGAACCAGCGCACGGCGTCGTCGAACGACGATGATGCGCGTGCGGCCTCCGCGAGCCGCTCCGGCGTGTACTTGACCGGCATGCTCCCCCGTCCCAGGCATCAGGCCCACCCCTCCAGTGCACCCTCTCGAACGGAACAACGATCGAACGCGGGGCCGGTTACGGCATGTGGTGCGCAGAGGCGAGGGGCCCCGGGGAAGGGTTCCCCGGGGCCCCTCGGCGCCGTATGGGGCAGGTCAGAAGCGTGGTTCCGGGGACTGGGCCTCGATGAGTTCGACGGCTTCTTCCTTGGTGGCCACGGAGGGTGGGGAGCCTTCGAGGGGCTGTTGGGCGGTTTCCTTCATGCAGGCGACGGCGATGACGCCTACCAGGGCGGCGCCCATCGTGTAATAGGCGGGGACCATCACGTTCTTGTCGAAGACGTCCATGAGGGCGGTGATCACCAGGGGGGTGGTGCCGCCGAAGAGGGAGACGGCCAGGTTGTAGCCGATGGAGAGGGAGCCGTAGCGGACGTTGGTGGGGAAGAGGGCGGGCAGCGCGGCGGACATGGTGCCCAGGAGGCAGACCAGGGAGAGGCCGAGGAGGGCCATACCGGTGCAGACCGCGGGGATGCTGCCCTGCTTGACGAGGAGGAAGGACGGGATCGCGAGGACGAAGAAGCCGACCATGCCGGTCATCAGCAGCGGCTTGCGGCCGTAGTGGTCGTTCAGCTTGCCGACGGTGCTGATCAGGCACATCAGGACGGCCATGGTGCCGAGGAGGATCAGCAGGCCGTGGGACTCCTCGTAGTGGAGGGTGTCCGTCAGGTAGGTCGGCATGTACGACAGCAGCATGTAGTCGGTGATGTTGTACGCGCCGACCAGGGCGATGCAGAGGATGAGGGTGGGCCACTGCTGGGTGAAGATCTCGCCGATCTTCTTCTTGGGGGCGTTCTCGGAGAGGTGGGAGAACTCCGCCTCGGTCTCGACGGCCGAGTTGCCGCCGCCGTGGGTCTGGGCGGCCTCGAACTTCTGGAAGGCGGGGGTCTCGTCGAGCTTGACCCGGAGGTAGAGACCGACCAGGCCGAGCGGGCCGGCGATCAGGAACGGCAGGCGCCAGCCCCAGCTGAGCATGGCCTCGTCGCCGAGGGTGGTGTTGAGCAGCAGCACGATGCCGGCGGCGCCGGTGTAGCCGATGAGAGTGCCCATCTCCAGGAAGCTGCCGAAGAATCCGCGCTTCTTGTCGGGGGCGTACTCGGCGATGAAGGTGGAGGCACCGCCGTACTCACCGCCGGTGGAGAAGCCCTGGACGAGGCGGAAGAGGATGAGCAGGACGGGCGACCAGAAGCCGATGGCGGCGTAGGACGGGATCAGCCCGATGCAGAGGGTGCCCAGCGCCATCATGATCATGGTGAGGGCGAGGACCTTCTTGCGGCCGATGCGGTCGCCGAGGGGGCCGAAGTAGGCGCCGCCGAGGGGCCGTACGAGGAAGGCCACGGCGAAGGTCGCGAAGGACGACAGCAGGCTGGTGGTGTCGCTGCCGCCGGGGAAGAAGACCTTGCCGATGGTGACCGCGAGATAGCTGTAGATCCCGAAGTCGAACCATTCCATGGCGTTGCCGAGCGCGGCGGCCTTCACGGCGCGCTTGACGACGCGTTCGTCGGTGACGGTGATGTCGGTGCGCCGCAGTTTGGGGTTCTTGCGCCGGGCGACGGCACGGAAGAGCACCCGGTGGCGCTTGAGCGCTTCCCGGTCCTGTTCGGGAGCGGGGTCGGCTTCGGTGCTGCCGGTCGGCACGAGGCGGTCCTCTCGGGTCGGTCAGCGCGTGGTGCGCGTGGGATACGACAGGTGCGTCTGCGCAGCGGAGCGTGGATCCAAACCACTCCGGCCGGATGAATTGAGGTACGTCACGGGCGGCCGGTCCGTCCGGAGTGCCGGAGCGGGGTGGTGACAGGGCCGTGGCGGGGATGCGCCAGAGGTGCGGCAGGCCTTGTTACAGGACTGGTACACAGCCGAGCGGTCACTGCAGTGTTCAAGCAATCAGCCTGTGTCGCGGGGACGGGAGAGTGGCGGCACCGGGGGCGGCATTCGTGTTTGCTGTGGGGGTACGGGGCGTCGTCCCCGGGAGGAGAGCGTGATGACGGACCGCGAAGGGGCCCGCTGGGTTCGGGGGCGTACCGCGCTGACGGCCTTTGTCGTGGTGACGGCGCTGGCGGCCGGCGGGGTGTGGTTCGGGCAGTCGTCGGACCGTGCGTCGGCGGTGGACGCCGCGCCGAAGACGTCGGCGGTGCAGGACGTGAAGGACGACGGCAAGCAGTCCGGGGGGCTGCCGGGGGTCCGGGACTGCGGGCGCGGGAAGCCGGAGACCAAACCGCATGTGATTACGCTGACCTGCGAGGATGCGGAGATGGTGGCGACCGCGATCACGTGGAGGTACTACGGGGAGCGGGAGGCGCTGGGGGTGGGTGTGGTGCAGCTGGAGAGGACGGATGCCGGGGTGGGCACGGATGCCGGATTCCCGGCCACCTTCCGCCTCCGTGACCCGGAGCGGGTCGGTGGGGAGCTGACCTTTACCGGCCTGGAGGTGACGTACGAGGGCTCCACGCCGCTCGGTGACACGACGGAGATGTACAACCTCGCGTGATGGGCATTCGAGGCCGGATCGCCCTGGCCATTTCCTGTATGACCGCGCTGGCCGTGGTGGTGCTCGGGTTTGCCGTGCGCCACATAGCGGATGCGGAGTGGGAGCGGTCGGCGCGGGCGTATCAGGACGACCGGCTGAGTTCGGCGCTGCAGATCTACGAGCGGGACGGCACGCTCGCGCTGGGGGCGCAGCTGGACGATGCGACCTTGCCGTCGCCGTTGCGGGACGCGGTGTTCAGGAACCAGTCGGGGACGTATGTCAGCGGTGGTGAGGATCCGCGGGTGTGGGCGGCGACCGGGGTCGGGGGCGGCGACGGGAGTGCGCCGTCGCGGTCGCTGTCGGTGTCGGCGGCGTATCCGGATGACGATCCGGCGCAGGTGGCGCTGGACCGGGCACTGTTGATCGCGGGGTGCGGCACGGTCACGCTGATGGCGGGGGTGTCGTGGTTCGTGGCGCAGCGGCTGTCGCGGCGGCTGCGGCTGAGTGCGGCGGCGGCGCGGCGGATCGCGGCGGGTGCGCCGCCGGACGCGGATGCGCTGGCGAGCAACGGCCGGGACGAGGTGGCCGAGTTGGGCCGCAGTGTGCATCACATGGCGACGTCGCTGGCGGCCCAGGCGCAGGCGGAGCGGGAGTTCACCGCGGATGTGGCGCATGAGCTGCGGACGCCGGTGGCCGGGCTGGTGGCGGCCGCGGAGCTGTTGCCGCAGCCGCGGGCGGTGGAGCTGGTGCGGGACCGGGCGCAGGCGATGCGGCGGCTGGTGGAGGACCTGCTGGAGGTGTCGCGGCTGGACGCGGGCGTGGAGCGGGCGGATCTGGACGCCTGTGAGCTGCCGTCGCTGGTGCGCGGGATCGTGAAGCGTGCGGCGCGGCAGCGCGGGGTGGACGAGGTGTCGGTGACCGTGGAGGGGGAGCCGCGGATCGTGGAGACGGACCGGCGGCGGGTGGAGCGGGTGCTGGTGAATCTGCTGGCGAATGCGGCCAAGCACGGCAAGCCGCCGATCGAGGTGGCGGTGGCTGGTTCGCGGATCGTGGTGCGCGATCACGGTCCGGGCTATCCGGCGGAGTTGTGTGCCGAGGGGCCGCGGCGGTTCCGTACGGCCGCGCCGGAGCGGGGCACCGGGCACGGTCTGGGGCTGACGATCGCGGCGGGCCAGGCGGAGGTGCTGGGTGCGCGGCTGGACTTCGGCGCCGCCGCGGAGGGCGGCGCCGAAGCGGTGCTGGAACTGCCGGACCGGGCGGTGGCGCCGGCTCCGGAGGCGTCGTGCCCTTAGGGAGGGGGCGAACACATCCCGTAGGGGATGCGCGGGCCCCCTCGGGGCCGTAACGCGGGGGACGGTGGGTGGTGTTCCCGGGGGTGGTCCGTCCTCAGGGGGCGGCTACAGCCCCAGGTCCTTGATGATCTTGGCGACGTGGCCGGTGGCCTTGACGTTGTAGAGGGCGCGCTCGACCTTGCCGTCCTCGTCGAGGATCACGGTGGAGCGGATGACGCCGGTGACGGTCTTGCCGTAGAGCTTCTTCTCGCCGAAGGCGCCGTAGGCCTCCAGGACCGTCTTGTCGGGGTCGCCGAGCAGGGTGACCTTGAGCTCTTCCTTCTCCCGGAACTTGGCGAGCTTCTCCGGCTTGTCGGGGGAGATGCCGATGACGTCGTAGCCGTGGCCGGTGAGGAAGTCGAGGTTGTCGGTGAAGTCGCAGGCCTGCTTGGTGCAGCCGGGGGTCAGGGCGGCCGGGTAGAAGTAGACGATGACCTTGCGGCCCTTGTGGTCGGCGAGCGAGACCTGCTTGCCGTCCGCGTCGGGCAGGGTGAAGGCGGGGGCGGTGTCGCCGGGCTGCAGTCGCGCGCTCATGGCTCTCCTTAGGGTGGATCCGTACGCCCCGACATTAGCCAGCCGGGGTGCGGAGCGGTGCCGGGGGCGCCTCGGGTGCGCGAAACGGGGGTGCTGTGGGGCGCGTGGGGGTGTGAGCTGACAGACTGTCCATCACGAATCGGCAGTCAGTGTGTGGCCGGTTCCGTACGGGGCCCCGTGCCCGGCCCCCGTACGCATCGGCGCGAGACGACGGAGGCAGCGCGGTGGCGGAAGCCAGGACCCCGGCGCAGATCGAGGCGGACATCGTCCGCAGGCGGCAGGAGCTCGCCGTCACGCTCGACGAGATCGGTGTGCGGCTGCACCCGAAGACGATCATGGATGACGCCAAGGCGAGGGCGGCGGCCGTCGTGGACCGTACGGCGGGGCGGGCCTATGTGGCCGCCAATCGCGCGGTGACGGATGTGCGGGCGCAGCTGGTGTCGGAGGACGGGGCGCCGCGACTGGAGCGGATCGTTCCGGTGGCGCTGATCGGTGTGGCCGTGGTGGGCCTGCTGACGCTGCGCGCCAGGCGGCGTAGCTAGGCCGTCTGCGGCGCCCGGGCCCCGGGCGGCCCGCGGTGCGTGCCGGGCGTCGCCGGGCAGGTACCGTCATGCCGTGAGCCCGAATAACGCCAAGGACACCCACGACAAGCTGCCGATCCGGATGCTGCACGACCGTGTGCTGGTCCGGACGGACATCCCCGAGGGCGAGCGCCGCTCGACCGGGGGCATCGTCATTCCCGCGACCGCGGCGGTCGGCCGTCGTCTGGCCTGGGCCGAGGTGGTCGCGGTCGGGCAGAACGTGCGGACCGTGGAGGTCGGGGACCGGGTGCTGTACGACCCGGAGGACCGGGCCGAGGTCGAGGTGCGCGGCGTGGCGTATGTGCTGATGCGTGAGCGCGATCTGCATGCGGTGGCCGCGGAGCGGCTGGAGGGCGCGGAGGACTCGACCGGGCTGTATCTGTAGCTCTCGGGACACCGGGCTGCACCTGTAGCCCTCGGGACACCGGGTTGTACCTGTAGCCCTCGGAACCGGGCTGTATCCGTAGCCCCTGGAAGCGGGCGGTGACCGGGGTCACCGCCCGTTCTGCTGCCCTTTGCTAGCCTCGGAAGGTACCCGACGAGACGCGCCGTACCGGGTCAGGACAAGACGACGCACCCCTGTTGAAGCTCTTTCGCGGAGGTGCCGTCATGGCCTGGATTCTGCTCATGGTTGCCGGTCTGCTGGAGGTCGGCTGGTCGATCGGGATGAAGTTCACCGACGGCTTCACCCGGCTGTGGCCCAGTGTGTTCACCGGCGCGGGCATCGTCGCCAGCATGCTGCTGCTCTCGTACGCGGCCCGGACCCTGCCGATCGGTACCGCCTATGGCGTGTGGGTCGGCATCGGGGCGGCCGGTGCGGCGGTGGTCGGCATGATGGTGCTCGGCGAACCGGCCACGGCGGCGCGGATCTTCTTCATCTGTCTGCTGCTCGTGGCGGTGGTCGGGCTCAAGGCGACGTCGGGGCACTGACGCCCGCCCGGCAGACGCGCGGCGCGCTCCCGTGGGAAGGCACGGGCGCGTGTCGCTATCCGTCCCACCTCCACTGCATCTGCCGCTCCAGCTCCTCGCTCTGCGGCTGCACCGTGGGGAAGTCGTTGGTGGGTGGTGTGGTCGGCCCGGGCTCGGTGGGGGGCGTCGGGGTGGGGGGGCCGACGGTCGGCCGGGTGGGGGCGGCGGTGGGCGGGGCGGGTTCGGTGGGCGAGCCGGTGGAGCCGGGTGTCGGGGTGCCCGAGGCGCCGGGTGACAGCGAATCGCTGCCGGACGGTTCCGGCGAGGACGGCTCGGCTCCCGCTTCCAGGCGCAGGTCGAAGTCGCGGACCGGGCGTCCGTTCAGCGCGGCCGCGGTGTAGTCGGCCCAGATCTGGGCGGGGTAGTCGCCGCCGTTGACGCGCGAGAGGCCTCCCGCGCCGTACAGGGGCTCCTGTGCGGCGCTCTTCGGGTTCTGGCCCAGCACCGCGACGACGGTGGCGAGTTCGGGCGTGTAGCCCGCGAACCAGGCGGCCTTGTCCTCCTCGGCGGTGCCGGTCTTGCCGGCCGCGGGCCGCCCGGCGCCCTGGGCGGCGGTGCCGGTGCCGCCGTCGACGACGCCGCGCAGGATGGCGGTGGTGGTGTCGGCGGCCGTCCGCGGGACGGCGGCGGTCTCCTCGCGCTCGGGCAGCTCGATCTCCTCGTCGCTCTTGGTGACCTTGTCGACCAGGGTGTACGGCCGGTGGGTGCCGTGGTCGGCGAGGGTGGCGTAGGCCTGCGTCATGCTCAGGACGCTGGGGGTGGCGGTGCCCAGCGAGACCGCGCCCTGGGAGGAGGCGAGGCTGGGGGTGTCGGCGGGGATGCCCAGGGCGACGGCGGTGGACTTGACCTTGGCGGGGCCGACGTCGATGCCCATCTGGGCGTAGACGGCGTTGACGGACTTGTCGGTGGCCTCGGTGACGGTGATCGGGCCGTAGGAGCGGTCGTCCTCGTTGGCGGGCGCGAAGCCGGTGGCGCGGCCGTGACTGACCGTCATCCGCTTGTTGGTGCCGTCGTAGACGGTGTTCGGGGTGATCCGGGTGCCGTCCTGGGTGGTGGAGCGGTGCTGTACGGCGGAGGCGAAGACGATCGGCTTGAAGGTGGAGCCGACCTGGTAGTCGTTGCGGGTGGCGCCGTTGACGTACTGCTGGGCGTAGTCGACCCCGCCGTAGAGGGCGACGACCCGGCCGCTCGCGGGGTCGATGGAGGCGCCGCCGGCCCGGACGTAGCGGTCGACCTTCCGGGAGTCGTCGAGCCGGTCCATCACCCGGGTGTTGACCGCCTTGACGAAGGCGTTCTGGCGTTTCTTGCTGATGGTGGTCGTGATCCGGTAGCCGCCGCCGCGCAGGGTGTCCTCATCGAGGATGTGGTGGCCGGTGAGGTAGTTCTTGACCGCTTCGACGAGGTAGCCGCGCTGCCCGGACAGTCCGGGGGACGGTTTGGCGCGCTTCGTCGTGGGGAACTCCAGCGCGGCCCGCTCGGCGGGGGCGAGCCACTTCTTCGTCACCATGCCGTCCAGGACGTAGTTCCAGCGCGCCAGCACCCGCTGCCGGTTCTCGGGGTGCGTGGTGAGGTCGTAGGCGCTGGGGGCGTTGAGGAGGGACGCGAGATAGGCGCCCTGGGCGGTGGTCAGTGCTTCCGCGTCGCGGCCGTAGTAGGTCCGGGCGGCGGCCTGGATGCCGTAGGCGTTGCGGCCGTAGTAGCTGGAGTTGAGGTAGCCCTCCAGGATGTTGTCCTTGCTCACCTCGCGGTCCAGCTTGATGGCGATGAAGAACTCCTTGGCCTTGCGGGTGAGGGTCTGTTCCTGGCCGAGGTAGTAGTTCTTCACGTACTGCTGGGTGATGGTGGAGCCGGACTGTTTGCCCTTGCCGGTCAGGGTGTTCCAGGCGGCCCGGACCATCGCGGCGGGGTCGACCGCGGACTCGGAGTAGAAGTCGCGGTCCTCGGCGGCGAGTACGGCCTGCTGGACGGACCGGGGGATCTGGCTGAGGGTGACGTTCTGCCGGTTGATCTCGCCGTCGTGGGCCAGCTCGGAGCCGTCGGAGTAGAGGTAGATGTTGCTTTGGGCCTTGGCGGCGCTGTTGGCCGGCGGGATGCCGACGAGCAGATAGCCGGCGATCATCCCGCCGACGACGAGCAGCAGGAACAGCAGCGTGGTGCTGAGCACCGTGCGCCAGGTGGGGATGACACGGCGCCAGCCTGTGCGTTGTCCGCTCATGTCGGTATGGACTCCTCGGCCGCCGCCGGAGGTTGTACTGCGGCGGACGGTGTCGTGTCGGGGGACTGCGCGCGGTACGCCGGAAGAGCAACTGCCGCCCGCTGGGAAACTCTCGCATCATGCGTCCCGGTCAGCGGGGGTGGCGCGCACCGGGGTCCGCCACCTGACCGGCTGAATGGCGCCCACGGCTCACCCGAAGCGGTGATAATTCGATGGTGCCCGCCGTGCCCGCGGCTTAGGCTCCGGTGCTTTGCGCGTCCGACGGGAACGGGGCTGGGGGAGGGCGGCGTGGTGTACGCGGCGGTGGCGGCCGGCAGCTTCCGGCGGTACGCCACCTATCGGATCGCCACCGCGGCGGGGGTGTTCACCAATACCGTCTTCGGCTTCATCATCGCCTACACGTATATCGCGCTGTGGGACGAGCGGCCGCATCTGGGCGGCTACGACCAGGCGCAGGCGCTGACCTTCGTATGGACCGGGCAGGCGCTGCTGGCCACCGCGGCGCTGATGGGCGGCGGCGGGCTGGACGAGCTGCAGGAGCGGATCCGTACCGGCGATATCGCGGTGGACCTCTACCGGCCCGCGGATCTCCAGCTGTGGTGGCTGGCCGAGGATCTGGGGCGGGCCGGGGTGCAGCTGATCGGCCGCGGGGTGGCGCCGATGGCGGTGGGCGCCCTGGCCTTCCCGCTGGCGCTGCCCGGCGACGTGCCGACCTGGGGCTGCTTTGTGCTGTCGGTGCTGCTGGGGGTGCTGGTGAGCTTCGCGCTGCGGTATCTCGTCGCGCTGGCGTCGTTCTGGCTCCTCGACGGCTCGGGGCTGGCCATGATCAGCGGGCTGGCCTGCATGTTCTTCACGGGGATGGTGCTGCCGCTGCGGGTCTTCCCCGGCGGCTTCGGGGAGGTGGTCCAGCTGCTGCCGTGGGCGGCGGTCCTGCAGGTGCCGGCCGATGTGCTGATGGGTGTCCGGAGCGGCGACGCGCTGGTGCGGGGGCTGCTGTTCCAGGCGGGGTGGGCGGTGGCACTGCTGGCGCTGGGCCGGCTGGTGCAGTCGGCGGCGACCCGCAAGGTGGTGGTGCACGGTGGCTAGCGGGCAGGCGCCGGAGCGGGCCGGGTATGGCCGGGCGGCGGCGGTGGCGCAGGGGCTGTCCGCGTACGGGCTGATCGTGCGGATGTGGGTGCGCTCCACCCTCGCCTACCGGACCTCGTTCGTGATGATGACGGTCGGCAGCTTCGCGGCCAACGGCCTGGACTTCGTCGCGATCATGCTGATGTTCTCGCAGATCGAGGCCCTCGGTGGCTTCACACTGCCCGAAGTGGCCTTCCTGTACGGGACGTCCGGGATCGCGCTGGGCCTGGCGGATCTGCTGCTGGGCAGCATCGAGGGGCTGGGCCGGCGGATCAGGGACGGCACCCTCGACACGCTGCTGCTGCGCCCCGTACCGGTCTTCGCGCAGATCGCGGCGGACCGTTTCGCGCTGCGCCGGGTGGGCCGGGTCACCCAGGCGCTGCTGGTGCTCGGCTGGGCGCTGCCCCGTATCGAGGTGGACTGGACGGTGGGCCGGGTGCTGATGGTGCCGCTGATGGCGGTGTGCGGCACGGCCATCTTCGCGGCGGTCTTCACCGCCGGGGCCGCCTTCCAGTTCTGGGCGCAGGACGCGGCCCAGGTGCAGAACTCCTTCACCTACGGCGGCAATGCGCTGCTGCAGTACCCGCCGACGGTGTTCGCCAAGGAACTGGTGCGCGGGGTCACCTACCTCGTTCCGCTGGCCTTTGTGAACTGGCTGCCCGCGCTGCGGCTGCTGGGCCGCCCCGACCCGCTGGGGCTGCCGGGCTGGGTGGACTTCCTGGGGCCGGTGGTGGCGGCGCTGATGTGTACGGGGGCCGGGCTGGCGTGGCGGCTGGGGCTGCGGGGGTACCGCAGCACCGGCAGCTGAGGGCGCCTCATGGGCCGCGGACGGGACGACGGAGGAGTGGGTGTGGTGAGCGGTGACGGCGCTGCGGAGCAGCTGATCGAGGCCGACGGTGTCGAGAAGGTCTTCCCGGTACGGCGCAGGGCGGGCCGGCTGCGGCGGGTGCGGCAGGAGGTCCGGGCCGTCGACGGCATCTCCTTCCGGGTGCCGCGCGGCGAGATGGTCGGCTACATCGGGCCGAACGGCGCCGGGAAGTCCACCACCATCAAGATGCTGACGGGCATCCTCGTCCCCAGCGGCGGCCGGCTGCGGGTCGCCGGCATCGACCCGGCGCGGGAGCGGACCCGGCTCGCCCGCCGGATCGGGGTGGTCTTCGGGCAGCGCACCACGCTGTGGTGGGACCTGCCGCTGAAGGACTCCTACGAGCTGGTGCGGCGGATGTACCGGATCCCGGACTCCGTCCACCGCGCCAACCTGGAGCGCTGTGTCGAACTGCTGGACCTGGGCCCGCTGCTGACCGTGCCCGTACGGCAGTTGTCGCTGGGGCAGCGGATGCGCGGCGATATCGCGGCGGCGCTGCTGCACGACCCCGAAGTGCTGTATCTGGACGAGCCGACCATCGGCCTCGATGTGATCAGCAAGGCGAAGGTGCGCGAGTTCCTGCGCGAGGTGAACGCCGAACGGGGCACCACGGTCCTGCTGACCACCCATGACCTGACCGACATCGAGCAGTTGTGCCGCCGGGTGATGGTCATCGACCACGGTCGTCTGGTCTACGACGGCGGCCTCGACGGGCTGCGGGCGGCCGGCGACGGCGAGCGGACACTGGTGGTGGACCTGGCGCGGGAACTGCCCCCCATCGAGGGCGTACCGGGCGCCCGTACGGTCCGGGTGGACGGGCCCCGGCAGTGGCTGGCGTTCCCGGCGTCGCAGAGCGCGGCGCCGCTGGTCGCGGCGGTCGCCGAGCGCTATCCGCTGGTGGATCTGTCGGTGCGGGAGCCGGACATCGAGACCCTGATCGCCGAGCTGTACGCGGGCGGCGGGACGTGGCGGGATGTCGCGGGGAACGGGGGCAGGGCGGGTGACGCCCTCTAATGTGTCCGTATGACTGAAGACCTCCCGGAATTGCGCGCTTCCGACACCGACCGTGAGCGGGTCGCCGAGATCCTGCGGGACGCCCTCGCGGAGGGACGGCTGGCGATGGAGGAGTTCGACGAGCGGCTCGACGCGACGTACAAGGCCCGCACCTACGGGGAGTTGGAGCCGCTCACCGCCGATCTGCCGGTGGCCGCGGCGGGCGGGCCGGCACCGCTGTCGCTGCGCAAGGAGAGCGGTGCGCCGACCCGGTGGGCGGAGCGGATCGTCAGCGGCACGGAAGGGTCCGCGGTCGGCCTCTCCTTCATGGGGGGCTTCCAGCGCAAGGGCCGCTGGACGATCGGGCGGCGCTTCACGGCGGCCTGCCTCATGGGCGGTGGCCAGATCGATCTGCGCGAGGCGCAATTCGCCGGGCCCGAGGTCGTCATCGACTGCTGGGTGCTCATGGGCGGGGTGAACATCGTGGTGCCGCCGGGCGTCGAGGTCGATGTGCGCGGGCTCGGCATCATGGGCGGCTTCGACGCGCGGGAGGACGGGACACCGGGCGAGCCCGGCGCGCCCCGTGTGGTCGTCAGGGGCCTGGCGCTGATGGGCGGCGTCAGCGTCGAACGCAAGCTGCCCAGGGCCGAGCGGCGCCGCCTGAAGGAGGAGCGGCGCCGCCTCAAGGACGACGGGCGCAAGGAGCTGGACTAGGGCCTGTACCCGAGGCGGCGCGCCTGCTCCGTTGGTGTTACAGCGCGGCGGGGGCCGCCTGCTTGAGGTGGGCGAGGTTCACGGCGTTCGCCATGGCGCGGAAGCCCTCGTCGCTCGGGTGGAGGTGGTCGCCGGAGTCGTAGGCGGGGCGCAGCCGCACCGGCGCGGCCGGGTCGCGCAGCGCCTTGTCGAAGTCCACGACCTCGTCGTAGACGGTGCCGGAGCGGATGATGCGGTTGACCTGTTCGCGGACCGAATTCAGCAGCGTGGAGTAACCGCGGTGCCCCCCGAACGGCGTAAGGGTGCTGCCGGTGACGCGCAGACCGCGGGCGTGCGCCTCCCGGACGATCTCCCGCATCCCCGCGACGATCTTCTGCGGGTCCAGCTGCCGTGGGGACTTGAAGAGGTCGTTCAGTCCGATCTCGACGATCACGGCCTTCACACCGGTTCGGGACAGCGCGTCGCGCTCCAGGCGGGACAGCACACTGGGCCCGTTGTTCGGCGAGAAGCGGCTGCCGTTGACCAGCAGCCGGTTGCCGCTGATGCCCTGGTTGAGGACGCCGTAGCGGGGCGCGCCGGGCTCGTTGCGCAGCCGCGCCGCGAGGAAGTCCGTCCAGCGGTGGTTGGCGCCGGGGGTGGAGGTGATGCCGTCGGTGATCGAGTCGCCGATCGCGACGACCGCGCCGCGGGCCTCGGTGCTCCACACGTCCACGCCGGTCAGATACCGCCAGTACGGGCTCTGCTCGGTGTAGGCGGCGCCGGTGGCGTCCTCGGCACGGTCGCCGCGCGCCAGGTAGGAGGTCTGCCGGGCGTACGGGTGGTAGGTGGCGGGGCCCGAGGGGGAGGGCGAGTACGTGGTGACCAGCAGGTCCGCGTCGCCGGGCACCTTCAGCCGGGTCGGGTCGCTGGAGACCGCGCCGCCCGCCGGGATGGTCACCGCGGGCTTGCCGCCGAACGCCAGCCGCCGCATGGTGCCGGTCGCGGCGGTGGGGTTGCTGGGGGCAGCGGCCAGCGCCAGCGAGGCGTGGCTGACCACCAGCGGACGGGTGCCGTAGAGGTTGGAGAGCTGGATGCGGACACCGGAGCCGCCGACGCTGGTGTGCACGACATTGCGTATCGACATGCCCGCGTAGCCGTTCAGGGTGCCGGGCTCGGCCGCCGCCGCGGCCGCCGACCAGGTGCCGACCCACTGCCCGGAGACCGCGGGGGCCGCGGGGTCGCGCGGCTTGTGCGAGGAACTGCCCGGACCGCCGCTCTCGCCGCCGAAGCCGACGAATATCGCGGTCGAGATCAGCACCACCACTGCCGCCAGACCAGCGAGCAGGGAGTAACCCACACTTTTCTTCATGCGGGAGAGGTCTCCTGGGTAAAGCGGAGCAGCACGCTCCGGGCGGGCAAGGGCAGCGGATGATCAGCGGCACCGTTGCGGTCCGATCGGTCCCTCATGATCCCACGGACCGCGGGGGAGCCGCCCGGCGCCCCGCTCGATGCCTCCACGGCATGGACGCGGGGAACTCGTGGTTCGTTCCAGGAGTAGGTCACAGTGGGATGACGGTCGGAACGTGGCCGTCGTGCGGAGCAGGATAGGGCGTACGGACGGCGGGGGCACGGTGGGAGCGGTGGAGCGGATGGAACGCACAGGAGCGGATGCGGCGCCCCGGGCGGAGCGGGCGCCGGTGGCGGGCACGGCGCCCGGCGGCGGTTTCGTCTTCGGCATCGCCGACGAGGAGCGCCGGCGTGGAGTGCGCCGGATGAAGACGCTGGCCACGGGCATGCTGCTGGCCGTCGCCGTGGTCTACGTACTGGCGAAATGGGCCGGATCGGCCGGGGCGGGTGGCTGGACCGGGTTTGTCGCGGCGGCCGCTGAGGCCGGGATGGTCGGTGCGCTGGCCGACTGGTTCGCGGTCACCGCACTGTTCAAGCGGCCGATGGGGCTGCCCATTCCGCACACGGCGATCATTCCCACCAAAAAGGACCAACTGGGTCAGAGTCTGGGTGACTTCGTCGGGGAGAACTTCCTCTCCGCCGAGGTCGTCCGGCGCCGGCTGCGCTCCGTCGGTATCGGCCGGCGGCTCGGCGGCTGGCTCGCCGAACCCAGGAACGCCGACCGGGTCACCGAGGAGCTGTCCACCGCGCTGCGCGGCGCGCTGACCGTGCTGCGCGACTCCGATGTGCAGGCGGTGGTCGGTGAGGCGATCACCCGCCGGGCGGACGCCCAGGAGATCGCGCCCGGTGTCGGCACCATGCTGGAGAAGATCGTCGCGGAGGGCGGCCACCGGCGGGCGGTGGACCTGGTCGTCGCCCGCGCCCACGACTGGCTGGTCGAGCACGGCGACTCCGTCATGACCGCGGTCTCCGGCGGCGCACCGGGGTGGACCCCGCGGTTCGTCGACCGCAAGGTGGGTGACCGGGTCTACAAGGAACTGCTGCGCTTCGTCACCGAGATGCGGGACATGCCCGAGCATCCGGCGCGCGGGGCGATCGACCGCTTCCTGCGGGACTTCGCGGAGGATCTGCAGTCCGACCCGGGGACCCGGGACAAGGTCGAGCGGCTGAAGTCCGAGGTGCTGGGCCGCGGCGAGGTGCAGGATCTGATCGCCTCGGCCTGGGGCTCGGTCCGCGCGATGATCGTCGCCGCCGCCGAGGACGAGCGCAGCGAACTGCGGCTGCGGGTACGGGCGGCGCTGCTGTCCCTGGGCCGCCGGCTGGCCGGCGAGGAGCGGCTGCAGGGCAAGGTGGACAACTGGCTGGAGGGTGCGGCCGTCTATGTGGTGACGACCTATCAGAGCGAGATCACCTCCCTGATCACCGACACCGTCGCCGGATGGGACGCCGAGCACACCTCGAAGAAGATCGAGGCGCACATCGGCCGGGACCTGCAGTTCATCCGCATCAACGGCACCGTCGTCGGCGCGCTGGCCGGGCTGTGCATCTACTCCGTCTCGCAGGCCTTCGGCGGCTGACTCCGTTCGCCGGCCGGACCGTGCGCGCCTCTGGTGACCTGTGCCCGCAGGGCTTACCGTGCCCGCGTGCGGGAGCGGATACCGGTAGTCGTACAGGGGCGGCGCACCCGTCGCTCCCGTGCCGCGCGGGCGCTGTGGACGGCGGCGGAGCTGGCGGTGACGCTCGGCGCCGTCCTGCTGCTGCTCGTCGTCCACCAGCTGTGGTGGACCAACCGTCAGGCGCAGCACGCGGCACGGGACCAGGTGGGCCGGCTGGAGCGGCAGTGGGACGCCCGGCCGCCGGCACCCGGCCCGGCCCCCGTGCCCGGGGACGACGGTCCGGGCGCGCGCACCGCACCGGGCGCCGCGCCGTCCGGTCCGCCCGCCCACCGCACCGGGAACCGGACGACGGCACCCCCCGAGGATCTGGCGTACGCCGTCCTGCGCATCCCCCGGATCGGCCTCACCGCCCCCGTCGCCCAGGGCGTCGCCAAGGCCGCGGTCCTCAACAGGGGCTATGTCGGCCACTATCCGCACAGCGCGCAGCCCGGCCGGGCCGGCAATGCCGCGCTGGCCGGGCACCGCAACACCCACGGTGAGCCGTTCCGCCGTCTCGACCGGCTGCGTCCGGGCGACACCGTCCTCATCGACACCGCCGAGGCCCGCTACACCTATGCCGTGCGGCGCACCCTGCCGCGGACCACCCCCGGCGACGGCACGGTCCTCGCCGCGGTCCCGTACAGCAGCGTGCACCCCGCCTACCACTTCACCGCGCCGGGCGCCTATCTGACCCTGACGACCTGTACGCCGGAGTACACCTCCACCTACCGGCTGGTGGTCTGGGCCGTGTTGCGGTCGACACAGTCCCGGTGACCGCGGGCCGGTGTCCCCTAGGCTCTCGGCTCGTGCGAAAGCGAAACCAGACCTCCGGCGGCCCGCCCCCGGGTTCGAGAAGGCGTCCCGCGCTGCTGTGGCTGCTGCTGCCGTATGTGCTGTTCCTGGTGGTGCTGCCGCTGGTGAACCGGGTCACCCCGACCGTGCTCGGTCTGCCGTTCCTGTTCTTCTGGATGCTGCTGGCGACACTGGCCACCCCGCTCGCGGTGTGGCTGGCCCGGCGCGGTGACCGTGCCCGGGGGCGGATATGAACGCCGCGGTCTCGACCGGCATCTTCGGCGGCTTCATGGTCCTCACCGTCGTCCTCGGCCTGCTCGCGGTGCGGGGAAAGGGGGAGGGAGGAGGGCTCACCGGGTGGTCGGTGGGCGGCCGGAGCATGGGCACGGTCTTCATCTGGGTGCTGATGGCCGGCGAGAGCTATACGAGCTTCAGCTACCTCGGTGCGGCCGGCTGGGGCTACAACTTCGGTGCCCCGGTGCTCTATGTGCTGGCCTACATGTCCTGCGGCTATGCGCTGGGGTACGTCGTCGGGCCGATGCTGTGGGCCTACGCCCGCCGGCACGGCCTGGTCGGGATCACCGACATGATCGCGCACCGCTACCGCGCGCCCTGGCTCGGGGCCGCCGTCGCCCTCCTCGCCACGGTCTGTCTGCTGCCGTACATCCAGCTGCAGATCACCGGCATGGGCGTGGTCGTCTCCACCATCTCCTACGGCGCCATCAGCATCAACTGGGCCTATTTCCTCGGCTTCGCCGTCACCACCGGCTTCGTGGTGATCAGCGGGCTGCGCGGCAGCGCCTGGGTCTCGGTGCTCAAGGACCTCCTCGTCATCGGCACCCTCGGCTTCCTCGCCATCTATGTGCCGCTGCACTACTTCGACGGCTACGGGCCCTTCCTGGACCGGATCGTCGCCGAGAAGCCGCAGTGGCTGACCTTCCCCGGGCACGCCTCGGGCGGACTGGGCCAGGTCTGGTTCATCACCACCACCCTCGTCAACTCCCTGACCGTGGTGATCTTCCCGACGACCGTGGCCGGCTATCTCGGTGCCCGCAACGCCGAGGCGCTGCGCAGCAACGCCCTCTACCTCCCCTTCTACAACGTGCTGCTGTTCGTGCCGATGCTGCTGGGTATGGCGGCGCTGTTCGTGGTGCCCGGCCTGGCCGGCGCGGACTCCAACCTCGCGCTGTTCACGATGGTGGTGGACTCCCTTCCGGCCTGGGCCGTGGGGCTTGTCGGGGTGGCCGCCGCCCTCTCCTCCATCGTGCCGATGGCCGTGTTCATGCTGGTCATCGGCACGATGTGGGGGAGGAGCGTGCTGGGCGCGATCCCTCGTCTCAACAAGGGGGCGGCCGGGGCGGCTTCCGGGGACGGCGGGGGAGGGGCGACGGGCGCGCGTCAGAAGCTGTGGTCGCAGCTGGTCGTGGTGGCGGCCGGGGCGCTGGCACTGCTGCTGACCTACACCGCCCCCGACACCCTCGTCCGGCTGTCCCTGATTTCGTACGAGGGCATGGCGCAGCTCGTGCCGATGCTGCTGCTGGGGCTGGTGTGGCGGCGGCTGACACTGCACGCCGCGGTGAGCGGCCTGGTGGCGGGCTTCACGCTGGTGTGTGTCCTGGTGTTCGGGGGACACGACCCGGTGTGGGGGATGAACGCGGGGATCGTCGGGCTCGCCGTGAATGTGGCGGTGGCGCTGGTGGTCACCTGGCTGGGGCCGCGCGCCACGGACGAGAGGCCGGACGCCGAGGTGCTGGCGCTGGACGACGAGTTCCCGCGGGACGGTGTGCCGTCGCAGGACGGGCGGGTCAGCCCTCGGGCGTCGTCGTGATCTTCTTGCCCTCCTTGGAGACCGCGAACCACAGGCCCATCTTGCCCTGGCCGTTGATGTCACCGGGCTGCTCGTCACCGGTGAACCAGTAGACCGGCCAGCAGTCGACGGCCAGCTGGCGGGTGCCGTCGGGGCGGGTGACGGTGGAGATGAGCTTGGGGGCGATGCCCTTGAGCTTGGAGCGGTCGGCGGGCTTGGCGGGCTTCCAGGTGTCCAGGCAGGCGTCGTTGCAGCCGAACTTCATCGGCCAGGCGCTGTCCTTGTTGAAGCGGTAGAGGGTGCGGCCCTTGCCGTCGACGAGGATGCCGCCGAGGTCGGGGTGGTTGAACACCGAGACGTCGCTGGGCTCCTGGGCGCCGGCCTTCTTGCCGTCGGGGGCGAGCGCGTTCCAGGTGCCGCCGACGCCCTGGCCCTTGGTGTCACCGGCCTTGGTGTCCTTGATGTAGCGGTAGGCGGGCCAGCCGGCGATGGTGAGCTGCTTGACGCCGTCGGCGCGGGTGACCGAGCCCAGCTTGCTCTCGTCGATGCCGGCCGGGGCGGTGGCGCCGTCGGCGGGGACCGGCGGCCAGGTGGTGGCGCAGGACCCGTTGCAGTTGGACTTGGCGGGGTCCGGGGTGTCCTTGTCGAAGCGGTAGAGGGTCATGCCCTTGGAGTCGGCGACGACCGTGCCGAGCTTGGCGTCCTGGTGGAGTGCCAGCTTCCCGGCGCTGGGCGCGGCCTTCGGGGCCTTGCCGCTGCCGTTGGCGCCGCCCGCCTGGCCGTAGCCGTCCGCGCCGATGCCGCCGGAGGAGCCGTAGTCGCTGGTGCCCTGGCCGGCGGGCTGGACGTTGTCGGTGGTGGTGGTGCCGGCGCTCTGGGTGCCGTTGCTGCCGCAGGCGGTGGTCAGCGCCAGGGTGGCGACCGCCGCGGCCGCGAATGCCGCACGACGTCGATTGATCATGATGTCTCCTCTGCCGGTGGGTGGTTCCGTCGCTTGCTGAGGTGGTGACTGTGTTGCTCGTCCGGCCGCCCGTTCAGTTCCCGTCCGGGCGACGGCGGCGGCGGGGTGCCGTCGCCCGGGGAATACGCGCTACGGGGGGCCGGGCGTTCAACGGCGCCGAAGAATTTTCCCCGGGCGCAAAAGGCCTGTGCGGCACGTCAGTTGCCGCCCTGCACCCGCATGGCCAGCGCCGGGCAGCGGCGCACCGCGAGCTGGGCGCGGCGCCGCATCCGGGCCGGCAGCGGCATGCTGGCGGACTGCGGATAGCCGTCCGCGCCGAGCTTCACGACGCCGGGCACGACATCGGCGCACAGGCCGTGGCCGCGGCACAGCGTCCAGTCGACCAGCAGCCGTTCCTGCGGCGGCGCGGACACCCGCGCCGGGGCGGGGGCGGGGGCGGTGACCGCCAGCGGCGGGTTCCCCGTGACCGGCAGGGCACCGGTCACCGGGCGGCCGCATCCGAAGCCCTTCGCATGCCGTTCGAACTCCTCGGGGAAGGACCGCAGGGCCGAGGCGACGAAGCGTGAGGTGCCGTCCGGGTGGCTGCAGGCGCCGCGCTTCTCCACGGCCCGCATCCGGGTCTGCACGGCTTCCAGGGCGCTCTCCCCGCCGCCCCGTACGGCGCGGTCGAGCTGGTCGGCGAGCGCGGGCAGGCCCAGCACACAGGGGCCGCACTGGCCGGCCGACTCGGCGGCCATCCACTGGGCGACGCGTACCGTCTCGCCCGCGGGACAGGTGTCGTACGGGATCGGCAGCACCGCCCCGGCGCCGAGCACCGCGTTGTACTCGGCCAGCGACTCCTTCGACAGGTTCGCGGTCAGCGCGTCCGCGGGGGACACAAAGGTGCCGTGGTAGCCGCCGATCAGCACGCCCTGCCCCTGGTCCATGCCGCACAGCGCCAGGACCCGGGCCAGCGAGACGCCGTAGGGGACCTCCACCACCCGGCTGCCGGCGACCGTCAGCAGCAGCGTGCCGGGCTCGGTGGGCAGGCCCGCGGTGCGGTAGCCGAGCGCGCCGAGGCGGGCCGCCACGGCGAGCTGGGCGTAGGTCTCGGTGTTCGACAGCAGGGTCGGCACACCGTGGAGTCCGCGCTCGCTGGAGCGGATCTTGCGGCCCGAGGGCAGTCCGGGCCCGCCGCCCAGTCCGTTCGTCATGGCGGATCCCTCGCCGGTGACGAAGCGTTCGGTGAGCAGGGTGACCCGTAAAGCCGGCCGGACCGGGCCACGTTCGTCGATGGCGCGCTGCACGGAGGTCAGGACGTCCGTGCGGGTCACCCCGAGGGCGACCTCCTGCGCGCCGAGCGCGTCGGCGGCCAGCAGCGCGCCGTCGAGCACCAGATGCGGGGCGTGCAGCAGCATCGCGGTGTCCTTGAGGCAACTGGGCTCACCCTCGCTGCCGTTGACGACCACCGCGCCCTTGCCGTCCGCGCGCTTCATCCCGTCGATGACGGCGGTCAGCTTGCGGGCGAAGGGGAAGCCCGCGCCGCCGCGGCCGCGCAGATCGATGTCCTCGGCCAGCGCCACCAGCTCCTGAGGGGTGAGCTGGGGGAGACTGCCGTGCCGGGACAGATGGGCCACCCGGTCCATGCGGGGTATCTCGTCGAGGCCGGCCAGCAGACGCGGCGGTCCGAAGGACGCCAGCGTCGGTACGGGCTCGGCCTCGGCGAAAACCGGCAGCAGTTGGGTGGGGGCGGGGGCGGTCATGGGAGTTCTCCTGTGTTCCTGCGTGCGTCGCGCAGCCGCAGGGCGAGTCGTACGGCCACCGCCGTGAGGCAGATGGCATATCCGGCGACGGCCCAGCCGGCCGCCGCACGGCCGGACTTGAGGCCGTGCACCAGGGCGAGGCCCCAGGCGAGGTAGGCGCACATGTGCAGTGCCCGCCACCAGCGGGCACCGGACAGGCCGGTGAAGGCGCCGCGCACCGCGCCGGTCACCGCGACGGCGATGAACGTGTAGGCGGCGAGGGTGCCGAGGCCGATGAGGACCGGCCGGGCGCCGTCGGTGAAGGGCACCGCGGCGGCCGTGGCGCCGGTGTGGCCCTCGGCGATCTTCACCCAGATGTGCAGGCCGAGGAAGCCGAGGCCGGCGACCGCGGTGCCGCGGTGCACGGCCTGGGCGAGCAGCCGGTGGCCGGAGTGCAGCACCATCCGGTCGGTGGCGGCCAGGCCCCACAGCACGGTGACCGACAGCGAGACCAGCGCGAGGACCCCGGCGCCGAAGTCCAGGAAGCGCATGAGGGTTTCCGCCGCACCCGAGTGCAGGGTGACGGCGATGAAGAGCAGCAGGGCCGCGGGAAGCGCCGGGCGGAGCACGGCAGTTCCGGCGAAGCCGCCGCCGGGAGCCCGCCGGTCCGGCGGGCCGGGTTCGTTGGGAGGGCGCCGGGGGCGGGGTGGAGTGGGCGAGGGCCGGGCACGGTGTGCGGCGCGGCGGCTCTGCAAACGCGGTGCGGACATCGGACCTCCCGGTGTCAGGGCACGGGTGCGGGATGCGAATTTCTATGAAATCTCCCGGGGGCGGTATTTGCCCGGGGCTTTTGTTCGGGTGACCCCCGGTAACACTAAACATTCTGTAACCGGGTGGATACGCAGGGCCGTAATCCGGATGTGCAAAAGCATCTCCGAACGTGTTCAGGCTTTCGTAAGGTTTATCGCGCTGTGACAAATTCCTGCACTGGCATCGCGGTCGCGCGGGGGGACTCCGGATGATGCCGACTCAGGCGCACGGGGGGGCGCCAATCCCCTGTACCAGCCGCATCCCCGCCAGGATCGAGGTAGCGATGTGTGATCTCCTGAACCGCATCTGGTCGCGTCCCCGCGGCGAGTGGAACCGGGTAGTGAGAAATGAACTCCCGGATCTCGCCGAGAAGTTGGTCGCGGAGTTGCAACGCGGATTTCCCGCATTGTCCGCACTTCTCGGGGATACTCCCGTAGAAGACGCACATTGGGCGCTTGAACAGGCCTTGCTGACAGTTCTGGGGTACCAAAAAGAGTCGGAAAGTAAACCTCCGGCGGTGCCCTCAGTTGTCACACCGATGCCGGTGGCCCGGGCCCGCCAGGACCTGTTCGACGTGCTCGCCGGCCAACGAGAGGTACCCGAGGAGGGGTTGCACGAACTGGCCCGCGCAGCGGGCTGGCCGGTGCCCGACACCCTCCAGGCCGTCGTTCTCGCCACCCCCGCCGAGGCACCCCAGCTCGCCGCGGCACTGGGCCATGCCCTCATCGGCAATGTCGAGGGCTACACCTGTCTGTTCGTCCCCGACCCGGCCACCCAGACCCGGGCCCGCCTGGAGGCGGCGCTCAAGGGCCGGCCGGCGGCGGTCGGGCACGTGGTGCCGGCCACCGACACCGCGTCCTCGCTGCGTTGGGCGCGGTATCTGCTCACGCTGGCCCCGAGCCGGGTCGGCCCGGAGTCGCGGCCCGCGTTCGTCGACGACCATCTCTCGGCGCTGCTGCTGCTCCAGGACGAGTCGCTGGCGGACGCCCTGACCTCCCGCTGGCTCGGCCCGCTGGAGGAGCTGACGCCCCGGCAGAGCGAACGGCTCGAAGTCACGCTGCTGGCGTGGCTGGAAGGAGGAGGTGCCCCCGAGGCGGCCAAACTCTTGCATGTGCACCCGCAGACGGTCCGGTACCGCTTGCGCCAGATCGAGAAGCTCTTCGGTCCGGTGCTGCGTGACCCGCGTACCCGCTTCGAGCTGGAGATGGCGCTGCGCAGCCGGCGTCTGATGGCACACGTCCGCAGCTACCGCGCGCGGGCCGGCCGCCGCGCCCGTGCCGTCGCGTCCTCCATACGTCCCCTTGGCATGGCCCGTGAGGCCCGCGTCAACGGTCTTTGAAGTGCCGACGGATGAACCACCGCGCCCCTTGAGCTGACGGCCGGCCGGTCCGACGGCGTACCGCCGGCACCACGACAGCCCCTCGGCGCAGAACAGTGGCCCCGCCCCGGGAATCCGGGTCGGGGCCACTGCGTTGTCGGGTCCAGGGGGCCCACAGGCCCCTTAGGGGACGTATCCCCTAAGGGGCCTGCGGTCAAGTGCCCTGCGGTCAAGTGGCCTGCGGTCAAGTGCCCTGCGGTAAGGGCCCTGCGGCCCGTAGGCCTCAGGGCCACTGGTCCGTCAGTTGCATTCCTGGCCGTTGTTGATGCAGTCGACCGCCTCGCGCATCAGGTTCTCCGGCATCACGTTGATGAAGTCACCGTGGTCGGTCACCGGTTTGTGCAGCTGTTCGGGGAAGCTGTCCACCGCGAAGCTGTTGCCCTGCGGGACGTCGTAGGTGATCCGCTGGACGAGCTGCGGGACCGCCTGGAAGCCCTGCGGGCAGTTGCCGTTCTGGTCGGAGAACGCCATGTGGTCGCGGTGGTTGCCGCTGTCGATGTCCTGGCCGTTCCAGCAGTTCTGGAACGCGAAGGTCCGTACGACCTGCGAGCCCTGCGGGCACAGCGGGTACTTGTCCTTCAGCTGCCGGTCCTCGAAGCCGGTGCAGCTCCAGGAGGCGTTGGCGTTCTTCGTGCCGTTGGTGAACGCCTTGGCGTCGCCGGTGATGATCTTCAGGAAGCGCGGCATCTCCCGCACCTCGCCCGACTGGCTGCCCCGGAAGGTCAGGGTGACCGTCGCCGGGGTCAGCGTCGTGCCGATGTTGGCGTCCTGCGCGGCGCCCGGCTTCTGCTCCGCGTTGCCGTCCAGCTTGCGCAGCACCGGCCAGTAGTGGGTGGACTGGTCGCCGTTGTTGCAGGTGGTGTCGGAGGCGGCGAGCTTGTTGTCGTCGGAGAAGGCGTCGGTGGCCTTGTTGCCGACGTAGTCGTGGGTGTGGTGGGCGCCGTTGCTGACGCCCGGCGTCACGATGACGTTGTCGGAGTTGAAGTGGCCGTCCTCATTGCGGCCGCACTCGGTGGTGAAGGTGCCGGTCGAGGCGTTGTCTCCCTGGGGGGCGGCGAACGGCGGGGCGTCCGCGTTCGGCTGGACGTTGTTGATGTCGACGAAGTCGTCGGGGGAGGGGCCGCCGGCCTGGCCCTGCTGCTGCCCGCCGTTCTGGTCCTGGCCCGGGTCCTGGCCCTGCACCTGACCGGCGTCCTGGCCCTGTACCTGACCGGGGTCCTGGCCCTCGGTCGCTCCCTGGGTCTGGTTCTGCGTCTGACCCTGGTACCACCCGTCCTGCACGGACTTCGTGGAGTCGTTGCCGCCCTCGCCCGCGCCCTCGTTGACGGGCTTCATGGTGCAGCCGCTCATCTTGAGCAGGTAGCTGGGCCGTTTGGCGTCCTTGGCGATCGCGGAGACCATCATCTTGATGGTCGTCTGCCGCTTCGTCTTCAGCCCGTTGAGGACGCTGTCGCCGCTGCCCCCGCTGCCGCCCGTCATCTTGTGGTAGGCGTCGTGCACCTGCTTGTCGAGCGCCGACAGCCCCTTGGAGACCGGGAGCTTGGCGCTGCGGGGTACCTGGCGCAGCCGTTCGCCCACATCGGGGCAGGAGAGCGTGAAGGCGCTCGCGGTGTGCTGGGAGTGGCCGGCCGCCGCGTCCGGAGTGTTGTTGCCGGCCAGTGCCGTGGTGGCGTAGGCGGCCAGACCGCCGCCGCCCAGCAGCAGGGCGGTGGCGCCGATCAGCATTCTGTTCGTCAAACGCGAGCGTTTATGGGCTTGTTGCCGTTGCCTCATGAGATCACTTCGCTTCGTCCGATGTGAGGGGTGTCGGTTGGGTGCGGGTGTCGTTTCTTCCGGTTCGCGGGTGGTGGAGGGCGGGGTGCGTCCCCCGCCGTGGGCGAGGGGGTCCGCCGTCGTCCCGGCCGGCGACCGCGCCGCCGTGGCATGCCAGGGCTCCGTTACCTAGCTGCTGTGCAGGGTGTTGAAGTCGACGCCGCCGGTCTTCTCCAGCACCGTGATGTGCTGCAGGACGACGTCATTGGCCCGGTTCGCCAGGGCGCGCACCATGGAGTTCTTGGTCTGATCGCGGACCATGGCGATCAGGCCGAAGACCTTGCCGTGGGCCCGTCGCAGCAGCTCCGCGAACGTCGGGACGAAGTCGTCGCCCTGGGCGGCGTTCATCTGTGCCAGCCAGCCCTGCTGATCGGCGTTGGGCTGGTTGGGCAGCGAGATGCCCAGTGCCCGCCCGGCCTCGATCGACCGCCGGTCCAGTTCGGTGTGCCCGGCGACGAGGGTGGCGCCGGCGGTACGGACCGCCGCGGTCTGCCCGCGTTCCTGCGCCTGGCGGCCCGCGGGCAGTTCCCACAGGCCGGCCAGTCTGACCTTCCGTACGAAGTCCCGGTCCATGGCGGTCAGCGGACCGTAGCGGGTGCTCACCGTGCCGCCGCCGTCATCGTCGTAGGTCACGGTGTTCGTGGCCGCCGACGCGGTCTCACCGAAGAGCTGGACGGGCAGCAGCAGTGCCGCGAGCGTGGCCACGAGCGCGGCGACCACCAGTCCGGTGGCGATGGTCCGCCCGGATGTTGCGGAATTGCTGAGGATGGACCGCACACGGCCTCCCGGATCGTCCGTACTGGAATGCCACCGGACGCTAAGTGCCCTGACGGGCCTGCGGTCGTGGGTCCTCACCCCTGGACAAATAAAGGCCGGGCCCGCCGCGGCACTGCTACGGTGCCGCGGGCGGGCCCGGCCGGATACGGGTGACGTGCGCCGGCTGCCGTATGCCCGGCCGAGCCCGTCCAGAGGTGGTCTGTCCTGCGCCCTCAGCGCGCGTACAGGCCCGCCGCCGCCCATCTGCGCCGGTCCTGCCGGGTTTCGGGCTCCTCACGCTGTCCCTGGGCGTACAGGGCCTCGATCTCGGCCGCGTACCGCCGTACGATCGCCGCCCGCCGCAGCTTCAGCGACGGCGTCACCAGCCCGGACTCCTGGCTGAACTCGCCCGGCAGCACCCGGAACGCGCGGATCGACTCGGCCCGGGACACCGAGGCGTTCGCCCGCGCGACCGCCCGCCGTACCTCCGCCTGCAGCTGCTCCTCCGGCGTCGGTGCGCCGGAGTCCGTGCCGGGCGCCTCCCGCAGCTTGTGCCAGTGGTCCAGGGCCTCCGGGTCCAGCGTGATCAGCGCGGTCACATACGGCCGGTTGTCGCCGACCACTACACACTGCGAGATCAGCGGATGGGCGCACAGCCGCTGCTCCAGCCCCTGCGGGGCCACGCTCTTGCCGTTGCTGGTGATGATGATGTCCTTCTTGCGGCCGGTGATGACGAGGTAGCCGTCCTCGTCCAGATGCCCGAGGTCGCCGGTCGCCAGCCAGCCGTCGTACAGCCCGCTGCCCGGTGCGTCGTCGTCCTCGTCGAGATAGCCGGCGAACACCACCGCGCCGCGCACCCACACCTCGCCGTCCAGCGCCAGATGCACCGAGCTGCCCGGCAGCGGCAGGCCCACCGTCCCGAACCGCACCCGGCCGGGCGGCTGTACGGTGATGGCGCCGCTGGTCTCCGTCAGGCCGTAGCCGTCATAGACGGTGATACCGGCGCCGGCGAAGAGCAGCCCCAGCTCCCGGAAGAGCGGTGAGCCACCGGAGACCGCGGTCCGCACCCGGCCGCCGAGCAGCTCCCGGATGCGGGAGTACACCAGCCGGTCGTAGAGCGCGTGCCGGGCCCGCAGGAACGGGTCGGGGCCGCGCCCGGTGCCCTGCGCCTCCGCCGCGAGGGCCTCCGCGTAGCGCACCGCCACCGTCATCGCCGCGTCGAACGTCCGCCGCCGGCCCGCCTCTTCCGCGGCCTGCCGGGCGCGGGTGCAGATCTTCTCGAAGACGTGCGGCACCGCGAACAGGAACGTCGGACGGAACGAGGCGAGCGCCGGCAGCAGTTCGTCCGAGGTCACATCGGGCTGGTGGGCGAGCTTCACCCCGCCGCGCAGACACGCCACCTGCACCATCAGCCCGTAGATGTGCGCGAACGGCAGGAAGGCCAGCAGCGACGGGCGTTCGCCGGGCGCGGCCAGCAGCCCGCCCCAGCCCGCGTAGAGGGTGTCGCACCCCGCGGCGAGATTGGCGTGGGTGATCACACAGCCGCGCGGGCGTCCGGTGGTCCCCGAGGTGTACACGATCGCCGCGATGGTGTCCGGGGTGACCGCGTGCCGCAGCCGGTGCACATCGGCCTCGGTCAGCCGGGTGCCCTCCTCCGTCAGCCGCCGGACGCAGTCCAGGTCCAGCTGCCACAGCCGGCGCAGCCTGGCCCGTTCGTCGCAGGCCTCGGCCACGGTCATGGCCTGCGCCTCGTTCTCCACGACGATCGCGGTGACCTTCGCCCCGGCGAGGATGCAGCGCAGCTGCTCGGCCGAGGCGGTCGGATAGACCGGGACGAGCTGCCCGCCGATCGCCCACAGCGCATAACTGAACAAGGTCCACTCGTAGCGCGTACGGGACATCAGCGCGACCCGCATGCCGGGCCGTATCCCGTCCGCCAGCAGCCCCCTGGCCAGGGCCATGACCTCGTCGCGGAATTCCGCCGCCGACACCTCCCGCCAGCTGCCGGGTGTCCGGTCGTCGCGGCGGGCGAGCTGAGCGAAATCCGGCTGGTGGGCGGCGGTGTCGAAGACCGAGTCGGCCAGGCCGCCGGTCCGCAGCGGAGCCGCCAGGGCCGGAACGCTGATGTCGCGCACAGCACCTCCTAGGTGTTCCCCCTTGAATTCCCCCTGCTCCCTGCCGTCCCCGACGGCAGGGAGGGCGCAAGCTACCGGCCGGTCTCCCGGCTGCCCAGATGTGTGGCTACTCTTGAGCGGAAGACGACAAGTCTTGACGACCGGACAACCTGAGGAGGGCGCTGGATGTACCGCATCGCCGACGCTCCCCCGGACTCCGTCCGGGCGGTGCCCCCAGGCGTCCGTTGGACCTCAGCGCTGTTCTTCGTCCTGGCCGGATTCCTGCTCACGCAGACCGGTCTCACCACGGCCCTGACCGCCGCCGCGACCACCACCGCGCTGCTGCTCCTGTGCCGCGCCTTCCTGATCGCGGCCTGCGCCCGGCCCATGCCACCGGGCCGGATCCGTACGGCCATCCGCGACCGCGAGCGGCGTACGGCCTTTCTGCCACAACGTGATCCCGACGCGGCCGGCCGCCCGCGTCCCCGAGCGCCGGGCCGTCCCCTCCCGACGGCTGCGTAGGCGCATCGGTCCGGTCCCCGTACCGCTTTTCCGCGTCCGCGCGGCTCGTCACGCCGAATCCACATCCCGGCACGACGAGACCCGTGGAGGGCTCACCCATGTCCATGTTCGGCTTCCTCGGCGAGGCGCTGGCGCACGGCGCCCAGGCGATCGCCCCGCTCTTCGGCTCCGCGGCCATGGCCGCCGCCATCGTTCTGTTCACCCTGGGGGTCCGCGCCGCGCTGCACCCCCTCGCCCGTGCCGCGGCCCGCGGTGAGAAGGCTCGTACGGCGCTCGCCCCGCAGCTCGCCGAACTCCAGCGCAAGCACAAGGGCAACCCCGAGCGGCTGCAGAAGGCGATGGCCGACCTGTATGCCAAGACCGGCTCCTCGCCGCTCGCCGGCTGCCTGCCGACCCTGCTGCAACTGCCCGTCTTCTTCGTGATGTACCACCTGTTCTCGACCGGGAGCGGCGGCCTGCTGGACCACACGCTGCTGGGTGCGCCGCTCGACGGCCACTGGACCGAGGCGCTCGCCGACGGCGGGGTCCTCGGGCCGCAGGGGCTGGTCTACCTCGGGCTGTTCGCGCTGATCGCGGCCGTCGCCACCTGGAACTTCCGGCGCGCCCGGGCCACGATGGCCAAGGCCCCGCAGCCGGCCGCGGGCAACCCCGCAGTGCCCGGTATGGCCTCGATGGCCAAGGTGATGCCGCTGCTGTCCTTCGGCACGCTGATCACGGTGGCCGTGGTGCCGCTGGCCGCCGGCCTCTACATGGTCACGACGACGACCTGGACGGCGTGCGAGCGGGCACTGCTGCACCGGGACCGCGGGCGCGACGCGCAGGAGACGGGCATCGCGGGGGGCCCGGCGGCGAAGGGGAAGACTGCCTCGGCCAAGGGGAAGGCCGTGTCCGCCGGGGAGCAGGCGTCCCCGGCCGGGGCGCCAGCGGCCGCGGCGGCTGACGGGGCGTCGGGCGGAGCGTCGGGCGGGGCGTCCGGCGAGCGCATGCCGCGGCAGCGCCCGGCACAGCAGCGGGCGGGCCGGCGTACGCCGAAGAGCCGCGCGGCCCGGCAGCGGGCGGCCCGCGCCAGGGCCAACTCCCAGGCCGGCTCCCACACCAGGGCCAACTCTGAGGCCAACTCGCCTGCCAACTCCCACGGCAGGGCCGACTCCCGGAACGGCTCTCGCCCGGCCGGCGAGGCGGGTGCGCCGTCCGGCGGCGGGGCTTCCGAGGAGATCACCACTACCCCTCAGTAACGGTCCAGTCCGTGAACGGGGTCTTGCGGACTGGACCCCCTTCTTGGACGATCAGCCAAATCGCTCGATGGCCGTCCCCCATCGGCCGGCCGGGAAGACGCCTTCCCGGCCGACCTTCGACCACGGGAGTTGAACCGATGAAGCTGCTGCGTGTCGGAACGGTGGGGGCCGAACGCCCGGCGCTGCTCGACGGGACCGGGGCCCTGCGGGACCTGTCGGGCCTGGTGCCGGACATCGACGGAGCGCTCCTCGCCGACGAGGCGAAACTGGCGCAGCTCCGCGCCGCCGCCTCCGGTGAGCTGCCGCGGCTCGATCCGGCCGGGCTGCGCACCGGCCCGCCGGTGGCCCGGATCGGCAAGATCGTGTGCATCGGGCTGAACTACCACGACCACGCCCGGGAGACGGGCGCCGCGACCCCCGCGGAGCCGATCCTCTTCATGAAGGCCCCGGACACGGTCGTCGGCCCCGACGACACCGTGCTGGTCCCGCGGGACAGCGTGAAGACGGACTGGGAGGTGGAGCTGGCGGTCGTCATCGGCCGGACGGCCCGCTACCTGGAGACCGACGCACAGGCGCTGGCGGCGGTCGTCGGCTATGCCGTCGCGCATGACGTCTCCGAGCGCGCCTTCCAGATCGAGCGCGGCGGCCAGTGGGACAAGGGCAAGAACTGCGAGACGTTCAACCCGCTGGGCCCCTGGCTGGTGACCGCCGACGAGGTACCCGACCCGCAGAACCTCGGCCTGCGGCTGTGGGTCAACGGCGAGCTGAAGCAGGACGGCACCACCGCCGAGCAGATCTTCCCGGTGGCCGAAGTGGTCCGCTACGTAAGCCGGTTCATGACCCTCTACCCGGGCGACGTCATCAACACCGGCACCCCGGCCGGCGTCGCCATGGGCCACCCGGAGCCCAAGCCGTATCTGCGGTCCGGCGACGTCGTGGAGCTGGAGATCGACGGCCTGGGGCGGCAGCGGCAGGAACTCAAGGGCGCCTGAGGGGCGGGCGGTGGAGGGGCGGGGGCCCGTCGATGCCGGCTGTGCCGTGTTCGTCCGTGTCGGTCTCGTCGGGATCATCGGTGCCGTCACCGACCGGCGAGGGCAGGCGCCCGCCCCGGCTCTCCGCGATCCGCTTCACCTCACGCAGCGACTCGGTCAACTGAAGCGCCAGCAGGTGAATTTCACCGGAGGTCCAGGCGCGGTCGACGAGTAGGCGCGTCGCCTGATCGAGGAGTTCGGACGCCATGTCCAACTGGGCGGTCTCGGTGTCGTCGGCGATACGGGAGAGAAAGCCGGTGCCGTCCCCGACGAGATAGCACGGCTGCCGCCCGTCCCCGTCCAGGGGAGCAGCCGCGCCGCCTCCGGCGGTCCGCTGGTCATGCGGGCACCGTCCTCTCGCACCTTGTCGACCGATGGTGGCCTGGTGGCGGAAGTAACCGGCGCAGCGGCGATGCGAAGGTCCGGGCGATACCGTGCGGCACGTCGACGCTCCATTCAGCGTGGGCCTTGTCCCCCGCCGTTCGCGCGGTCGCGGGGGGATTGACTACACGTCAGGCTGCCGACAGCCGGAGGCGGGGAGTTGCACGGAATCGTGCAACTCCCCGCTTGTCGGACGTGCTAGATGCCGACCCACTCCGCGTACTGCGCCAGCGATCCGCTCCGGGCCCGCTCGCGTCGTTTGAGGGCGAGCACGGTCTCTCGCGCCGTGGGGTGGTATCGCGTCTGCTGTGGCGCGACCCTTCGGGCGCGTTGCAGGCAGTCGAGTGCCTCGGCCGGATGGCCTGCCCAGGTGTGTGCCCTGGCGAGGTCCATCCAGTGGTGACCGGCCCGGGAACGGGACCAGCCACGCGGGATGCGCACCTCCTGCGCGAGTTCCACCGCGCGGCCGAACTCGTCCAGCTCCGAGGCGATGGCCACCGCGTGCACACCGACATTCGTGGGCCCCCAGGTGACCCCGTAATCGGGCAACTCACCTGTCTCCTCGGCGAGGGCGCGGGCTTCGGCGAGGCGGGCGTCTGCGTGGTCCCGGTCCTTGGCCCTGCCCGCGATCACGGCAGCCCGAAGGTGCAGCATCCCCCGCATGGCCTCGATGCCAGCCGGCCGGCGCGCGGCTTGACCTTCAAGATCCCGTAGCGCGCCGTCCACCACCCGCATCCCGACGTCGTACCGGCCGTAAGCAAGTGTGGTCTGGGCGCGGAGGACGGCATACATGGCGGACCAGCCCGGCTCGTCGGTGCGTGGCGCGGTCCAGGCAAGGCGGTCCAGTGCGACGGTGGCGAGGTCGGTGCAGCCGAGCTTCCACGCCAGGGTGAACGTGCACTGGAAAATTCCGGCAAGGCATGTGTATGCCTGCCGCTGTTCCTCACCTGAGGTGGTGTGAACAGTGTGGACGGATTCGTCCATGAGGCCGGGCAGGGCGCGGGCCATTTCTGTGTATTCGGCCTGGCGGCGTTGCACAAGCGCGCGCTGTACGTCGGCACGGATGAGAGGGACCGCACGGGGAGCCGTCTCCCAGTCGAGGCGTACGTCCCAGTTCTCCATCCCTTCGCGAATGGGCTGTATCAGCTCATCCATCCGGTCCCGGCGCAACTCGTCGGCGTAGGGCTGTCCCAGAAGGTCGGAGGTGGAGACGCTGAGCGCGCGGGCGCAAGCCGCGACGAAGGCCGGGGAGGCCGGCTTCTGCCCGCATTCCACTTTCGACAGCAGGGACTTGGAGACATTGGCGCGCAGGGCCAGTCCTTGTTGCAGCAGGCCGCGCTGCTTGCGGTATCGGGCGATCCGTGTGCCGGTGTGCTCTTCGATGCTCGGTGGCACGATGAACTCCGTTCTGCGGTAGCACTCAGAACGTACCCACAAGCGGGCGTTCCGCGCCCCCGCTTCCCCGTCACCCCGCCGCCAGATACCGCTCCAGTGCCTCGACCACCAGCGCATGGTCGTCCGCCTGGGGCAGGCCCGACACCGCGACCACCCCGACGACGCCCGTGCCGCGCAGCCGGAGCGGGAAGGCGCCGCCGTGGGCGGCGTAGCGGTCCGGGTCCAGCCGTGAACTCTCCTCGAAAGTACGGCCCTTGGCGCGGAAGCGGGCGCCGACCAGGTATGAGGACTCGGCGTAGCGTTCGACGACGGCGGATTTGCGGGCGATCCAGGCGTCGTTGTCGGCGGAGGTGCCGGGGAGTGCGCAGTGGAACAGCTGTTGGGCGCCGCGCCGGATGCCGATCGTCACCGCGGCGCCGCGTTCCTGCGCCAGCTCCACCAGCAGTGAGCCCAGCTGCCAGGCATCGTCGTTGCTGAAGGTGTCGAGGACCAGCCGCTCCTCCTGCGCGGCCAGTTCGCGGATCTCGTCGTCGTCCGCCGGGCGCGGACCGGCCGGGCTCGTGCGTGGGGCGCGGTCCGGATCGGCCGGGCTCATGCGCGCGCCTCGATCCGGACCGTGCGGCCTTCGGCGGCGGAGAGCTTGGCGGCTTCCAGGACGCGCAGTGCGGCCGCGGCCTCGGTGGCGGTCACCGGCGGACGGACGCCCTCGCGGAGGGCCCGTGCGATCGCGGCGTAATACGCGGGGTAGTCGCCCGGCAGGGTCGGTACGGGCTCACCGCCACCGGCCCGCGGGGACGCCCCGGCGCCGAGCCGGCCCCAGCGGGACTCCGGCTCCACACCCCACTCGACGCCCTCGGTGCCGGGCCGCAGGCCCTCGCGCAGTGCGGCCTCCTGCGGGTCCAGACCGTGCTTCACATAGCCCGCCCGGCTGCCCAGCACCCGGAAGCGCGGGCCGAGCATGGCGGTGGTGGCGCTCACCCACAGATGGGAGCGGACGCCGCCCGCGTGGGTGAGGGCGAGGAAGGTGTCGTCGTCGGCCTCCGCGCCCGGACGCCGGATGTCGGACTCGGCGTAGACCGAGACGACCGGCCCGAACAGGGTCAGCGCCTGGTCGACGAGGTGGCTGCCGAGGTCGTAGAGCAGCCCGCCGATCTCCGCCGGGTCGCCGGACTCGCGCCAGCCGCCCTTGGGCTGCGGGCGCCAGCGCTCGAAGCGGGACTCGAAGCGCTGGATGTCGCCGAGCGTGCCCTCCTCGATCAGCTTGCGGACGGTGCGGAAGTCGTTGTCCCAGCGGCGGTTCTGGAAGACGGAGAGCAGCAGGCCGCGGTCGTCGGCGAGCGCGGCGAGCTTCTCGGCCTCGGCGGCGGTCGCGGCCAGCGGCTTGTCGACGACCACCGGCAGACCGGCCTCCAACGCGGCGGTGGCGAGCGGCACATGGGTCTTGTTGGGCGACGCCAGCACGATCAGATCGAGGTCCGCGGCGTGGTCGAGCACGGCCTGGGGGGTGTCGACCGTACGGACCTGGGGATGCTCGGCGCGGGCCTGCGCCTGCCGCTCCCGATCGGAGGTCGAGACGATGTCGAGCCGCAGGCCCTCGGTGGCCGCGATCAGGGGGGCGTGGAAGACCGAACCGGCCAGTCCGTAGCCGATGAGGCCGACGCGGAGCGGGCCATGGGGGGCAGCGGTGCCGGTGGGGTCGCTGATCTCGCTCATCTCGCTCATGGCTCCCACTTAAGCAACGCTGTTGCCAAAGTGCAAGCGATGCGGACAATGGGTGGGTGAGCAGCGATGACATCTCCCAGGGCCGGGCCGGGGCGGCGGGTACCGGCGGCGCTCCGGGCGCCGACGGCGGCACTTCGGCCGCCGCCGGGAATCCTGGCGCCACGGGAAATCCGGGCGTCAACCTCCCCGCGCTGCGCGGTCACAATGCCGCGGTGGTGCTCGGGCTGCTTCGTGCGGCCGGTGAGCAGGGGGTGAGCCGGCTGGAGCTCGCCGCGCACACCGGGCTGACCCCGCAGGCCGTCAGCAAGATCACCGCGCGGCTGCGGGCCGAGGGCCTGGCCGCCGAGGCGGGCCGCCGGGCCTCCACGGGCGGCAAGCCCGCCACCGTCCTGCGGCTGGTTCCCGGCGCCCGGCACGCGGTCGGGCTGCACCTGGACCGCGATGAGCTGACCGCCGTACTCGCCGATCTCACCGGCGCCCCGGTGGCCGTACGCCGCGCCCCGCTCGCCTTCGAGGCGGGCGCCGGGCAGGTGCTCGACACCGCCGGACGGGAGGTCGCGGCGCTGCGCGCGGAGGCCGGCGGCCCGCCGGTGCTGGGTGCCGGGGTGGCCTGCCCGGGGCCGCTGGACCACACCGCCGGCGTCCTGCACCGGGTCACCGGCGCGCCCCAGTGGGACGGCTTCCCCCTGCGGGACGCGCTCGCCGAACGCCTGGGCCTGCCCGTCGTCCTCGACAAGGACACCAACGCGGCGGCGCTCGGCCTGGCCCAGGGGATGCCGTCCGGCGCCGGTTCGTTCGGGTATCTGCATCTGGGCACCGGCCTGGGTGCCGGGCTCGTCCTGGGCGGCAGTCTCTACCGGGGCCCGCGTACCGGCGCCGGGGAGTTCGGGCACCAGACCGTGCAGTGGGACGGGCCGCGGTGCAGTTGCGGACGGCGCGGCTGCATCGAGGCGCTGTGCCTGGCGGCGGTGGCCCGCGGTGATCTCCCGGGCGCGGCAGAGGTGTTGGGGACCGGTGCCGCCAACCTCGTCGAACTGCTGGACATCGACCGGGTGCTGCTCGGCGGGCGCACCGTACTGGAGAACCCGGACGGGTTCCGGACCGGTGTGGCCGCGGCCCTCGACGCCCAGGCCCGCGCCCGCGGCAGGGCCGCGGTCCCGGTGGCGCTCGCCCGGGGCGGCGCACGGGCGGTCGCGGACGGCGCGGCGGAGCTGGTACTCGCGCCGCTGTTCGGGACGCGGCAGCCGGCCCTGGTGACCTGAGGGGCGGTGAGGGGGTGGCGAGGGGGCGTTGCGGGGCGACGCGGGGGTGGCCTTCCTGGTGGCCAACGGCGATGTCCAGATGAACTACGCCAACATGAAGTCCATGCCGAACCTCACTCGGCCGTGAACTCGTACTGCAGCTCGTAGAGATGGCCCGCCTTGACCATCACCGTGACCTCGATGGGGAGGTCGCCGTCGCTGCGGACGACACGGAGGGTCCGGAGCACGGGCAGATCGCCCGGCAGCCGCAGCGCGGTGAACTGCTCCTGGGTGGGCACTCGCGCCGAGACCCGGTCCACGCTGAGCCGGGGCGGGTACCCCAGCTCGGCCAGCAGCACCGGCGTCCCTCCCTTGATCTTCTGCCGCTTGGCGATGGCCGTGCCACGGGCGATCTCCAGCGGGTAGTAGGAGCTGACCAGCTCGACCGGTTCATCGTCGATCAGCAGCAACTGCTGACGGAGCAGGGCCGTGCCGCCCTCCGGGAGTCCGAGTACCGCGGACACATCGGCGGGCGGCGCGACTTCCGCCACCCGGAGCAGCCTGCTCCGCGCCTGCGCCCCGAGCTTCTCCGCCTCGGTGAGCCAGCGGTACCGGTCACCGCTGTCCGCCGGGGCCATGTACGAGGCCGGCCGCATGGTCCGCTGCCGGTGTTCCCGTACCGTCACGGCCGATCCGGCGCGTCCGACGACCAGACGTTCCTCCTTCAGGAGCCCCAGCGCCTTCTGCACGGTCGCGTTCGAGGCCGCGAACCGCTCCTTGAGCCGGACCGTGGACGGCAGCTTGGCGCCCGGCGCGAGATCGCCGTTCATGATCTCGTCGCGCAGGTCGGCGGCGATACGTTCGTGCAGGGGGCGGTTGTCGAAGGTGTCGGTGCTGTCGCCGGTCACGTCGGTCATCCGATCCTCACGTCGTAGCGCAACCGCTGGAGCTGCGCGGGCATCACCATTCTGTCCGCCTGGACGGGCCGGTTCTGGGCATCGAGAGTGAGCCGAAGCAACTGCAGTACCGGCTGCGACAGTTCCGACTCCAGGGCCGTGGCTTCCTCATCGCTCGGCAACCGCGCGGTGACGTCCTCGCGGGCCCGCACGCCGACGTATCCGAGCTCGGCGAGCAGCGTGACCGCCCCGCCGGCGATCTTCGCCGTCCCGGCGAGACGGGTGCCCTGGGCGATGGACAGCGGGTAGTAGGTGTCCGTCAACTCGCAGGGCCGTCCGTCGAGAGACATGATGCGCCGCCGCACGACGACACGGTCGCCCGGCCGCACCCCCAGCAGCTCCGCGATCTCGCCGGGGGCGGCCACTTCCCCCGCCTGCACGATGCGCTGGCTGCCCCGGCGGCCCTTGGCCGCGGTCTCGGCGCTCCACGCGTCGCGCTGCCCCGGTTCACGCGGGGCCAGGTACGGCACGGACGTGGTGATCCACTCGGGGCTGTTCACGGCATCCTCCGGCACGGTCGAAAGTCCTCCCACCCGACAACTGTGCTGCCTTACAGAACAAGTGACAAGCCTCAGAGTAGCTGCATCCTCGCCGCTATTCGCGAATAGCGATATCTATTGGTTGCGTGAACAGCCCACAGCCCGACGTGAGGCGGTGGTCCACCATGTATCTCTCTCACCGGCAACAGGCCCGATTGCTTCCGTGGTCCGGTCCCGGGGGCAAGTCCTGCTATCTCATAGGAGACGGAAACGGTCCCGTATCGCGCCTGGAAGAAGACCCGGGTGATCGCCAGGGTCAGCGGCACGGTGGCTGACTTAGGGTGGGGGCGTCGGCCGTACGTACGACGCGCGGGTCCTTACGCGTGGTCCACGGCGCGTGCGGGAGGCGGTCGGCGCCCCTGGTCCTCACGCACGGCAGGAGTCCGGCAGTGGCAGAGCGCAAGCCGATCGAGTCATGGCTCACCGACATGGACGGCGTCCTGATGCACGAGGGCATTCCGGTTCCCGGCGCGGAGGCCTTCATCAAGCGGCTGCGCGATTCGGGCAAGCCCTTTCTCGTCCTGACCAACAACTCCATCTACACCCCGCGTGACCTGCACGCCCGGCTGAACCGCATCGGCCTGGACGTGCCGTGGGAGTCGATCTGGACCTCCGCGCTGGCCACCGCCCAGTTCCTGGACGACCAGCGCCCCTGCGGCACCGCCTACGTCATCGGCGAGGCGGGCCTGACCACCGCGCTGCACGACATCGGCTACGTCCTGACCGACCACTCCCCGGATTACGTGGTCCTGGGGGAGACCCGCACCTACAGCTTCGAGGCCCTGACGAAGGCGATCCGGCTGATCAACGACGGGGCGCGGTTCATCGCCACCAACCCCGACGAGACCGGCCCCTCTCCCCAGGGCGCGCTGCCCGCGACCGGGTCGGTGGCCGCACTGATCACCAAGGCGACAGGCATCGACCCGTACTTCGTCGGCAAGCCCAACCCGCTGATGATGCGGCACGGACTGAACGTCATCGGCGCCCATTCCGAGACCTCCGCGATGATCGGTGACCGGATGGACACCGACGTGCTGGCCGGCCTGGAGGCGGGCATGGAGACCTTCCTCGTACTGACGGGTCTCACCCGCCCCGAGGAGATCGAACGGCACCCGTTCCGGCCCTCCCGCGTGGTGGACTCGATCGCGGATCTCATTGACCTGGTGTGAGGGGGCCGGGCCGGTGTGAGCACCGGGCCCATCGTCTCGGCGTCGCTCGTGGGGGAGCCGGTCTGACCGTCGGCGGGCTGCTCCGGCCCGCCGGCCCGTCGGCGGGCCGGTTCGCTGTCCGGTCCGCGGCCTCCTCCGGCCGTGGACCGCTGGTGGCCCGTGGGCCCCACCCGAACGGCGCAGCCTCGGACCGCACCGGATGCGGCCGGGCTCGCGTGGGCGGACCTTCGGAGTTATCGGAGGTTCACCATGCGCTCACGGCAACTTGCTCTCTGTGCCGCGGTCGCGGCGTGCGCGGTGACGACGGCGCCCGCGTACGGCGGGGACGAACGCGCCACCGGAACCGCAACCGGAACCGCAACGGTCCTGGCCCACCCCGCCCCGGCCACCCCACGCGGCACGGTCACCTTGCGGGGCACCGGCTGCGCCGCCGGGTGGGCCACCGTCCACTCTGCGGCCTTCCACGGCGCACCGCCGCTCACCCGGGCCGCCGCGGGCCTGATCACAGGCGTCGGCCGCATCCGTTCCGGCTCGGTAGCCCTCTCACATCCGCGCACCGCCGTCTGCCCGAGCGGCATCGGCCGGACCTCGCTCGCTGCGCGAACGGTGCAGGCCGGAGCGGTGGCCGTTGATGCTGCGCGAACGGTGCGGGCCGATGCGTCAGCCGTCCACCCTTCGCGGGCGATACCGGCCGACGCGGCGGCCGTACACCCTGACCGGTCCCTGCCCCAGCCCGCCAAAGCCACCCAGCCCGCCAAAGCCACCAAGGCAGCCAAAGCCGCCTCGAGCGACGAGCTGAGCAGCACCTCGGCCGTGGGGCTGGTGCTGGCCGGCGGCGCCATCCTGGTCATCGCGGGGCAGCTGCTCCGGCTCCGGCTGAGACTGCGCCGCGAGCGCCGGGGCGACGCCGATGAGCGCTGACGAAGACGGGCGGGCAGGCGCGGTCGGGGTGACCGCCAGACCCGGCGTATCCGGCCGGGGCGGCGACGTACCCGGCACGAGCGCCGTACCCGGGGTATCCAGAGGCCCGGGCGCATCCCGCCCGCCCGGCGCCCATGGCACCCATAAGACGCTCAACACCTTTGCCCTACTGGGCAGCCATGCCGCCCCCGCTCCCGATACGGGTACCAGCCCGGCCTCCGCTCCCGCTACGGGTACCGGCCCCCGCCCCACTCCCCATACGGGTACCGGCCCCGTCCGCGACACCGGCCCCCACCGCACGCCTGGCTCTCGCCCCCGCCCCGCTGCCTCTCGCCCCGGCCCCGCCCACCGCCCCGGGCAGCTCCTCGCCGGTGTGGCCTGGGCGGTGTTGCTGTTGGGGCTGTGGCTGTGGGGCCGCGACCTGGTGGACGGGGTGGCCGCGCGGCTCGCCACGACCGGTGATGTCGCCGCCGCCGGGCGCCCGTTGGGCCGACAGGCACCGCCGCATGCGCACGCCCCGGTAACGGCCGCCACCACCGCACGGCCCGTCCGGCTCACCATCGATGCGCTCGGTGTACGGGATGCCGGTATCGCCGGACGAGGCCTCGACGGGGACGGCATGCTCACCCCGCCCCCGTACACCTCCCCGGAGCCCGTCGGCTGGTACGCCGAAGGGCCGCAACCGGGCGAGGCGGGCGCGGCGCTGCTCGTGGCCCGTGGCGGCGCCGACCGCGATCCCGGCGCCCAGCGGACCGTGTTCCACCGTCTGCCCCGCCTCAAGCCGGGGGACAGGGTGGACATCCAGCGCGCCGACGGCAGCACCGCACGCTTCACCGTCGAAGACATCCAGCTCTACGACCGCCACCGCTTCGACCCGCGCAAGGCTTACGCCGCTCACGACCGGAGACGCTCCGAACTCCGCCTGATCACCGGCGACGGCAGCCTCGGCCGTGACCCCGGACGGCATGGCGGCAGCGCCACGAACGTCACCGTGGTCTCGGCATACCTGACGTCCTACCAGCACCCCCCGCACACCGGGGCCCGCTGAGCCGCCACAGCCACAGGCACAGCCACCGACCGCCATAACCGCCACAACCATCACAGCCGTCACAACCGTCACCCGGGCCGGCGCGAACAGCGGCCTGTGGACGATCGGTAGCCAGCCTGTCCACAGGCCGACCCGGGCAAGTCGGGCGTGTGCCACGATGGATGCGGCCGGTGGTCCCCTGCCGACCATGTTCCGTGTTCATGCTCCGAGGGGGGAGTGGATGTACGGCAATCTGCGACGGATGGCCGGGGTCGGTCCGACGGGCGGGTCCCGCGACGGCCGGCGGCGCTCCGCGCATGCCGGTGTGGCATCGGCGAGGGCGGCGGTGGGCGCGCTGGCCCTGCTGCTGGTCGCCGGCTGCTCCTCGTCCGGCAGCGACAGCGACGGCAGCGTGCCGGGCAAACCGGGCCAACGCCCCAAGGCCGTCACCCCGTTCTGGGTCAACCCGGACAGCAAGGCGGCCCGTCAGGTGTCCGCATACGGCAAGGACGGCAAATCCGGCGACGCCCGTCTGGTCAACAAGATCGCGACGCAGCCGGTCGCCGAATGGATAGGCATCGACGACCCGCAAGGCGAGGCCCGTGGCTTCACCGAGGCGGCCGCCAAGGCCGACCGTGAGGCACTGCTGGTGCTCTACAACATCCCGCACCGCGACTGCGGCAGCTACTCCAAGGGCGGCGCCGCCGACGGCAACGCGTACCGCTCCTGGCTGGACGGGGTGCTCAAGGGCATCGGCGACCGCGCCACCACCGTGATCCTGGAGCCCGACGCACTGCCGCACATCGAGGACAAGTGCACCCCGCAGCAGTTCCACGAGGAGCGCTACGCCCTGCTGACGGAGGCGGTCGGCAAGCTCAAGGCGCTGCCGCACACCAAGGTCTATCTGGACGCCGGCAACCCCCACTGGATCAAGGACGCGGGCCGGATGGTCGAACCGCTCAAGCGGGCCGGTATCGACCGCGCCGACGGCTTCGCGCTGAACATCTCCAACTACCAGACCACCGCGGAGAACACGAAGTACGGCAAGAAGCTGTCCGCCATGGTCGGCGGCAAGCCCTTCGTCATCGACACCAGCCGCAACGGCAACGGCCCGGCCCCCGGCGGCGACGACCCGGAGAACTGGTGCAACCCACCCGGCCGCGCCCTGGGCACCCCGCCCACCACCAAGACCGATGACCCGCAGATAGCCGCCTACCTGTGGATCAAGCGCCCCGGCGAGTCGGACGGCACCTGCAAGGGCGGCCCCAAGGCGGGCACCTGGTGGCCCAAGTACGCCCTCGGCCTGGCCGATAGCGCGAAGTAGGCCCCGCGTCCTGCCGTGCCGGCGACCAATGCCCGGCCGCCGTCACGGCACGACGCCACATCCCGCCCCCACGACAAGCCCCACCCCGCCGCGAGGACAAACTCACCTCCGGCAGGCAGCCACGGAGAGGGCACACCCCGCCGCAACGGCACAGCAAGCCTGCCCCCCCACGACGAGGGCCCGGCGGAAGACATTCCACCGGGCCACAACGCGGGCGGACCTACGTCCCCTCGGGACCTTCCCCTCGGGAGGTACGACCTCTCGGGACGTACCTCCCCCCGGGACCTACGTCCCCTCCGGACCGATCTTCACCCACACCGCCTTCGACGGCGTCCCTTCGCCGTCCACCGCGTGGAGCATGTACCACCCGGGCGGCACCAGCGAGGGGTCCTTGGGCAGGGTGACCGTCACACCCTTCCCGTCCTTCGCCACCGTGAAGTCCAGCGCAATGGAGCGCTGTTCGATATTGGTGACATGGGTGAACGAGCCGGGGCGCATCAGCCGCATCTTCTTGATGCCGGTGGCGTGCGGGGAGCCGTAGGTCGCGCGGTCGCCGAGCGAGAGCGTCTTCGTCCCTCCGCCCGTCAGCTCCGGGCGCGACTTCCGGTAGAGGTACGGCGGGGTGTAGAGGTCGATCTGCTGCTGGAAGACGCCCGGCTTGGTGTTGTCCTTGTCGGCGAAGAGGGAATCGGAGCCGAAGGTCATCACCCGGCCGTCGGGCAGCAGCAGCGCACCGGAGTGGTAGTTGCGGCCCACCAGCGGATCGGCCACCTGCCGGGCGGTGTTGGCCGCCGGGTCGTACAGCTCCGCCTTGAGGACGTTGGAGTCGCTGCGCCCGCGGTAGTCACCTGAGCCGTTCGTGGTCAGCACGGTGTCGTCCGGCATGATCACGCTGCTGGGGTAGCGGGCCTTCGCATACAGCGGCGGGCCGTCCTTGAAGCGCGGCGACGGCGCGTGCAGATCCACGATCCGGGTCTTGTCCGTGGCCTTCGGGTCCTCGCCGACCCCGCCCCCGCCCAGCACCATGTACCGCTGTTCCTGGGCCGGCGGCAGCAGCACCGACATCGACGTCTCCAGGATGTTCGGGTCGCTCATCCCGGGCACGTACTGGAACTTGTTCGTCTTCAGGTCCCAGATGCCGGGCTTGCGGCCGATGTTGTCCGGGCCGTAGCCGGCGTTGGAGCCGGTGTAGAAGATCCGGTTCTGGTCGGTGAGGAAGAGCGCCGGGTAGGTCGGGAAGAAGCGCCGCTTGGGCAGGTAGCGCCACTTCTTCGTCTTCGGGTCGTAGATCTCCTGCTTGCCGGGGACCACCTGCCCGATCTCGTCCAGCCCGGAGACGGAGAGGACCTTGCCGTCCTGCAGGGTGGTGAGCGTCGGGTACCAGCGGGCCTCGTTCATCGGGTCGACGGGTATGTAGCGCTCGGCCACCGGGTCGAACTCGAAGCTGTCCTTGATCCCCTGGAAGTCCTTCTTGTCGAAGGACAGCTTCTGCGCGATGCCGTAGAGGTTACGGGCATCCGCACCGGTCAGACCGTGGATGCGGTAGTTGTCCTGGGTGCCCGTGGAGTGCGACGGGCCGTCCTTGAGGGCCTCGACATAGACCCGGGCCTCGCTGTGCACGACGGTGACCTTGCCGGTCGCCGGGTCGGTCTTCTTCTTCGCCCGGGGCACCACGACCGGGTCCTTGGAGGTGAAGGTCTTGCCGTTCTTCTTGCCGGTGAAGAGCGTGCCGGCCGGGAAGGTCTTCGGGCCGTCCGGATTCTCGTTGTAGAGGATCATGAGGCCGCCGGCCTTCTTCACATCGCCGTTCAGCTTCTCGTAGCGCTGGGTGCCGCCGGCCACCAGGAGCTTGCCGTCCGGGAGCTGGGTGTGCCCGGAGCAGAAGAGGTCCTTGGGGGTGGGGATGTTCTTGAAGGTGTTCTTCTCCGGATCCCACAGGACCGTACGGAACGACTTGGCCTTGAAGTTCGCCGCGTTGTTCCCGGAGCCCGCGACCAGCAGCACCTTCCCGGTGTGCAGCAGGGCCGCGTGGATGGTGTTGATGCGGTACTTCTCCGGGACGTTGACGACATCCCAGTGGCCGTTCTCCGCCTTGTACTCGGGCCTGTTGATCTTGTACTGGTGGTACTGCTCGGAGGCGAAGCCGTAGAGGGCCGGCCCGTTCATCCCGGCCAGCGCGAGCACCACCGCCGTTGCTATCGCCACTCTGCGGGTGCGACGGCTCGGACGGTACTTCATGTGTGACGTCCCCCAAGGGCGATCTGCATGGTCTGTTCGGTGGTGGCGGCCGGGTCGCCGGCCGGAGCGGCGGCGCCGTCAGCGGCAGGAGCGGCGGCGTCGTCAGCGGCCGACGCGGGCGGGTCCCCGCCGTCGGCCGGGTCCGCCGGTTGCGGCGGACTCCCGCCGCCGGCCGCAGCACCGTCCGTGGCACCGGAGGTGGCGGCGGCCGCACTCCGCTTCTGCTGCTCCTCGCGTACGGTCATCCGCCAGGCGACGATCGGTGCGGCGGTGATCACCATCGCGAGGACGGCCCAGATGACCATCGCCGGATGGCTGTGCCCCAGCACGAACGAGGCGATCAGCGAGCCCCCGAAGACGAGCAGGAAGAACAGATGCACCCGGAAGGTCCCGAAGAGCGTGTCCGGGCTGGACGAGTCGCCCTTCGGCGTGACCACGAACTTGCTCTTGCGGCGCAGCGCCGCGTCGAACAGCGACCGGGCGTAGATCGGCGCGGACAGCGCGGACATCACCATGCCGGCGACACCGCCGGAGCCCTCCGGCTCGTGCGGGGAGACATTGTGCCGCCGGTTCCAGATGTACAGGCCGATCTGCAGCGCCGAGGCGTTGCCGTACAGCATCATCCACACCGCCGGATCGATCTCCACACCCGAGGCGCCGAGACCCAGGAACAGCGCACAACTCAGCGCCGCCAGGATCCAGTTCAGCGCCGACATCGGGTAGAAGATCACCATCATGGTGTAGTTGACGAGGCGGCCGAAGGGCAGGGTGAACGGCGCCTTCCAGAACTGCTTGAGGATCGTCTCGTACGTCCCGCGTGACCAGCGCAGCTGCTGGGTGAAGAAGTCCGTCCAGGCCGTGGGCCCCTCACCGACCGCGAGCACATCCGGGGTGTAGACCGAGCGCCACTTCTTCCCGGTCTGCGGATTGCGGTGCCGGTGTATCTCGAACCCGGTCGCCATGTCCTCGGTGATCGAGTCGTACAGCCCGCCGATCTGCTTGAGCGCGCTGATGCGTACGGCGTTGGAGGTGCCGACGAACATCGGCGCGCCGTAGCGGTTACCGGCCCGCTGGATCAGCGCATGAAAGAGGAACTGCTGGGACTCGGCGGCCTTGGTGACGAAGGTGTCGTAATTGCCGTACACCTGGGGGCCGATGACGAAGCCCACGTCCGGGTCGCGGAAGAAGCCGAGCATCCGCTCCAGATAGTTGGGCAGCGGGACATGGTCGGTGTCGACCGAGGCGAAGTAGTCGTAGTCGTCGCCGTGCGCCGCCAGCCAGGCGTTGTAGTTGCCGTGCTTGGTCTTGGCGCGGTGCGGCCCCTTGGCCCGGTTCCACTCCGGGATGCCCTTACGGGTGAAGTGGTGCACGCCCAGACGCCGGCAGACCTCCTTGACCTCGGGGTCGTCGCCCTCGTCCAGCAGCCATACGTGCAGCAGCCCGCGGTGGCGTATCTTCACCGCCGCCTCCAGCGTCTTCGTCACCATGGCGAGGGGTTCCTTGCCCGGCACGAAGGAGGTGAGGAACGCGACGCGGGTGCCGCTCTCGGGTATGACCGGTATGGGGTCGCGGGCGACGAGGGTGGCATGCGCGTTGGACAGCACATTCATGCACCGGAAGAACTCGATCAGCCCGATCGTGACCAGCATGACGGTGTCCAGCACCGGCAGGAAGTCGTAGGCGGGGTAGTCACGTTCGGTCCAGTGGCCGGGCTGCATCAGCCAGATCAGCAGCCCGAACGAGAGCAGCGGCGCGGCACCGAGCAGCAGGGCGGCCCGGATACGGTGCGGCTCGTCGGCGAGCAGCGAGCGATAGCGGACCTTGTACGGCTTGTCCGGGTCCGGCTGGGTGAGCGGCCCGGCCAGTCTGCTGTAGTGCTCGTAGTCGTAGCGCGGCAGCGGTTTGCGCTGGGCGCGCCGCTGCCGTTGCTGGCGTGGCAGACGCAGGCGCGCGGTGGCGGACGAATCGTACGAGTGCTGCGGTCGGGCACCGTCAGGTGGCGACGTCATGGGTCCATCCCCCCGCACGCAACTGGCTGCGTGCCGTGTGCTGGTAGCCCGAATTTCTCGGTCCCCCTCGACCGACTCGGGCTCACTGGTGTCGGCCGCCCGCACCGTCAGATGCTGACGGCCGTGTTCCGGTTGCATGAGGAACGCCCCGTAATCCTGCCAAGGAGCGGGTTCCCCGCGTTCACATCACGCCAACCGGCGTATCCCTTTGTTCTCAGTCCTGCGAACCCCGCCGCATTCCGACCGAGTTCCCAGGTCAGAGTGCCGAACGGTCCCCCTGATTGCAAGGCTGATCACAAAGTATGGGGACAAGGATAGGCAATATGGGGCGGCATATGGTGCCCCGCGCATCGCTTTGACCTGGAACGGCGCCTCATTTCTGCCTTGTTGGCGGTTCCGGGCGCGATAGCTGGAATAACACGCTCCGTGAGCGCGGAGTTACCCGTCCGGTAAAGTAAACGCCCCCGGTTCGCAAAGTCCGTCAGCAACTGGCAATGAAATAGCGGGAGTCGGCGGAATCGGGCGCGCGCGGCGCGAAGATTTACTCATCGAAGCCGCCTCGACCGGACGGGCCGGACGGAGCCTTTGCGGTCATGCGTACGGTTTGGAACGGTATCTGAAGGAATTCACCCGCAAAACAGGGGATGGGCAGATCCGCAACGGATTCGACCCGCTCCGCCGAATCTGCGTAAGTGACCGGCCAGTACGGCGAATTGGCTGAACGTCGGACCCGGTAGGCGGTCAACCTCCGCCACCCTCTCGATACTGCCGCCGGCCGGTGACACCGTTCCCGCCTCCGGGTGGCAGCGTTCCCGGCGATGAGGGTCGACGCTCCTGCACCCTCGCACGCACGTTCCCCCGTCCGCCGGCGGTCGGCGTCGAGCCTGAGTCCGGTCGGCTGCGACCAGGGGAGCCGCTACTCCTCCCGGGTGACCGCCGCCCGTGTGCCCTGATGGCCCCGACGGCGGCGGGAGATCTCGCGCCCTGCCCGGCACACGACTGAGGCCCCTCGCATGGCGAGGGGCCTCAGTGTGACGTGCGCCGCCAGGGACTCGAACCCCGGACCCGCTGATTAAGAGTCAGCTGCTCTAACCAACTGAGCTAGCGGCGCGCGCTGACCTGAAGAACTTTACACGAACTCGGAGGGTGCTCCGTACCCTCGGCCGCGCGGCTCACGCCCCCGGCCCATGTGATCCCTGCCACGTCCGGCGGCCCCTCGCCCGTACTCCCACCGCAGGGCAGATCTCCGTACACACAGGACAAAAGCCGCTTAGCTTCAGGGGTTCCGATCGCCCCCCTGACCGAAATGTTACGAGAAGGACACTTTTGCCCTCTACATACCAACAGTCACCAGTTGCCCCGTCAACATGCGATATCTCCTGCCGGTTGAGAGGCTGAGGCGAGCGCCGAGGCGCAAGAACTGAACATTGTCCAGAGGGCGCCGGCCATGGCGTCCGTCACTCCTCTTGCGCCTGTTGCAACCCCACCCTCCACAGCAACGTCTGCCAGGACGCGCGCCCCGGACCGGGTCCCCGGGACTCGCCCCTCCGTCGGAAAGGTTGATCGTCGTGGTGTCGACAGCCAAGCGCACCCTTGAGATGCGGCTCCTCCTCGGGCCGGACGAAGCAGTTCCGGTGGCCGGCCGGTTCAGCTACCGCAGCGACCGTCCGTACGAGGTCGAGGTCGCCTTCATCAGCCGCGGCCAGACGGTCGCCACCTGGCTGTTCGCCCGCGACCTCCTGCTGGCCGGGCTCCATGACGTAGCGGGGGAGGGGGACGTCCGGGTGTGGCCCTTCCGCCGGCCGGGCGAACCGCGCCGCGTCCATATCGAGCTGTCCACCGACGACAGCGTCTGCGAGCTGTCGGTACGCGCGACGGAGCTGACCGCCTGGCTGGAGCAGACCGCGGCGATCGTGCCGCCCGGCGACGAGGGCGGCTACCTCGACATGGACACACACCTGGCCCGGCTGTTCGCTGGGAAGTGCTGATGGGGGACACGGCGATCATGAAGACGACGACGGCCGAGCCGGTGAACGCGGCCGGGCCGACGACGACCGGACCGGTGACGACGACCGGGCCCCGCACGCCCGTCCCGAGCTCCGGAGTGCTGCCCGCCGCCGCGAATCCCGCCTCCGCCATACCGTCCGGCGACGGCATACGCTCCACCGACGGCACCCCCTCCAGCCCCGGCATACCCTCCGCCACCCAAGCCACCCCCGCCTCCCCCCTCCCCGCCCCACGCCGCACCACGGGCTCAGGCCGCGCGGAAGGGGACGCGGGGCCGGCCGGCCCGGACGGTAAGGGGCAGTCGGCGGGCGCTCGGCCGGGGCGTGCCGACGGGGAGCCGGACGGTTCCGCCGACGCCGCCACGGCCGCCCCGCACGACCCCTGTGCGCACGGCTTTCTGCCCGAGCGGCCACCCGTCCGGTCCCTGATCGGTACCTGGACCCGGCTGGACGCCATGGCGCGCGCGGCCGCGATCGTGCCCGACCGGGAGGCCGCCGTCGCGCTCGTGGAACGGGCGCACCACGCCAATGAGTTGGCCGCCCTGCGGCAACGCGTCTCCCGGCTCTCGCTGCGCAACGCGGAGGCCGCCGCCATGCGGATCGCGGTCATCGCGGTCTCCTGCGGCTGGTGCGGGCTCGATCCCCAGGCGCCGGCCGCGCGCGAGGTCGCCGACGAGGCGTTCCTCGACCTCTGGGCAGCGATCGCGCACCGTATCGACCACGACCAGTTCGTCGCGCTGCCCACCCTCGCGCTCCACAACTGGGCCCCGGAACGCAAACCGCGCCGCCATATCCCCATCGACCAGCTGGCCCGCACGGAAGCGCTGGTGCCGATAGTCCGCTGGGCCCCGGAAGGCCAACCGCTCAGCCGGCTCGACCGGTTGATGCTGGCCGCGACCCGCCTGGAGGCGCACGGGATCTGGCTCTTCCGGCTCGCCGAAACCCTTGCGGGACGGTCACCCGACGACTCCTCCACCCCGACGGCGCTGCGCCGTCTGGTCCGGGTCCAGCACGCGCTGCGCGCCCAGCTCCTCGCCGAGGCGGCGGACCTGTCGGCCGCACCGGCCACTCCGCAGCAGCGCGCGGTGCTCGCCGCGCTCGCCGGACAGGGCGCCCTGGAGCCGCCGGTGCTCCAGGCCGCCGACGCGGTACTGGGCATCGGCGCCCGGCGTATGCGGGAGGGCCGGCGCCAGCTGCTGCGGCGCCATCTGCCGGCGCAGCACCGTGCCTGGCTCAGCGCGATGGACCGCCACTGTGCTCCCGTGCGCACCCTCGCCCACCGCGGTGGCCCCGATGCCGCCGTCTATCGGGAGGCCCAGGAGTCCCTGATCGCCCTCCGCCGCACCTATACGGCACTGGTCCAGGCCGCCGCCCGCCCCACGGCGGCTCCGCTCATGAAGGCGGCCTGACCCGCGGCGGCCCCCCCGCTCGCGCCCCCCGTGGCGTGCGTCCGGTCGCCCTCGGTGCGGCCCCCGGTGGGCAGCCCTCGGTCCGACAGTGGTCCGACATTGGTCCGTACCTTGGTATGGACATGCTCAGTGTGCGCTGATTAGTCTGCCATTTGGTCTAGACCGCACTGCCTCTCCCTCTCGGCTCATGGAACTCCCCCCACGTTCTTCAGGAGCGAAGCATGCGCAAAAAGATCAGTGCTGCCGTGATCGGCCTCGGCGTCCTCGGCGTCTCCCTCCTCTCGACGGGCAGCGCCGCCAGTCACGGCTACAGCGACGCACCCCCCAGCCGGCAGGCGCTCTGCGCCAACGGCACCGTCAAGGACTGCGGCGCGATCCAGTACGAACCGCAGAGCGTGGAGGCCCCCAAGGGCTTCCCGGCCGCCGGCCCGGCGGACGGCAAGATCTGTTCCGGCGGCCATGGGAATTTCGCCGAACTCGACGATCCGCGCGGCGGCGCCTGGCCCGGCACCAAGCTCTCCCCGGGGCAGGGCTACACCTTCACCTGGCGGCTGACGGCCCGTCATGCCACCACGGATTTCCAGTACTTCATCACCAAGGACGGTTACGACCCCGGCAAGCCGCTCACCCGCGCCGACCTCGAACCCGAGCCGTTCATGACGGTCCCCATGGGCGGTGCGCAGCCGGACGCGACCGTCCAGCACCAGGGCACCGTCCCCACCCAGAAGTCCGGCCGCCACCTCATCCTCGGCGTCTGGAACATCGCCGACACGGGCAATGCGTTCTACGCCTGCTCGGACGTCGACCTCTCCTGACGCCCCCGCCGGCACCATCGGCCCTCGACCCCTGGCGCGGGTCCGGACACAACGAAGTGGGCGTTCCCGGAGAACCGGGAACGCCCACTCGATACGTGCGCCGCCAGGGACTCGAACCCCGGACCCGCTGATTAAGAGTCAGCTGCTCTAACCAACTGAGCTAGCGGCGCGCGCTGACGAAAGAAATACTACCTGGTCGAGAGGGGTGCTCAGGACCACGGCCGGCAGAGCTGTGCCGTCCGGCCCCGCCGCCCTGCCCGTGCCCCGGCTCAGATCGCCAGCGACAGCAGGACCGGGGCGGCCTGACGGTTGAGGGTGTCGGCGGCCTGGCGCAGCCGGTGGGCGTGCTCCAGCGGCATGGACAGGGCGAGGCAGCCGACCGTCGCACCTGCGGTGATCGGGACGGCCGCGCAGACCGTGCCCACGGCGTACTCCTGGAGATCGAGGACGGGGACCGTGGGCGGCTGGCTGTCGAGCTTGTGGAACAGGACCTTCTCGTTGGTGATCGTCCGCGAGGTGAGCCGGGCGGTCTTGTGCCGTGAGAGGTGGTCCTTGCGGCCGTCGTGGTCGAGTTGCGCGAGCAGGCACTTGCCGATCGCGCTGGCGTGCGCCGTGCGGTGGAATTCGGCCCACTCGTTGACCTTGGGGGCCAGCGGTCCGTCGGCGTAGTGGAGGATCTTCACCTCGCCGTCGATGTACCGGCTGATGTAGACCGCCGCGCCGACCGAGTCGCGCAGCTGGTCGAGGGTGAGCTGGAGCTTGTCGCGCAGGGCCTGGTCGCGGTCGCCGCCCGAGCCCAGGAGCAGGAGCGATTCGCCGATGACATACGCCCCGTCGGTGACCTGCTCGACATAGCCCTCGCGCCGGAGCATCGCCAGCATGTGTCCGAGCTGGGCCGGGGACAGGCCGGTCTCGCGGGCGATCTGCGCATCGGTCACGCCCTCGGCGTGCCTGGAGACCGTTTCGAGCACGCGAAGGGCGTACTGCACCGAATGGAACGGCGCGGTCGGCTCGGGCTTCAGCGCCACGGTGTCCCCCTAGCAGGTTGTTACCGCTTGCGTCGTGACCGCCGTCGGTGGTCACGGCCGGGCTTGCGCGGCCGATCCCGGACAGCGGGGCTTCCCTCACGATAGCGGCCAACGGCCCTCGGGGGAGGGGGTCTTGACTGAAAAGAAGCGCGCCCCGGTCATCTGTACTGGGGCTAGAGACCTTGGCATATGCCAAGGTCACAGTGCCGGGCCGCCGGCGGCTTCGTGCCGTACGGCCCCCGGCGCCGGGCCGGGGGCCGGGAGGGTGCGGGGCCTCAGGAGGTCATCATCATCTTTTCCCCGCTGGTGCCCTTGAGCTTGCTGCATCGCCGCCCGGTGCCGTCAGGCGGCGGGGTGCTATTCCGGAATTCGTCGGCCATGGCGCCGGTGTGCGGAAAAGAGAAAGGGTGGTGCGCCCCCTCGGCGGGGCCCACCACCCGAACTCACTGCCTGTTGAGCGCCGTTCAGAGCACCGCGCTCAGGAATTCCCGGGTGCGCTCGTGCTCCGGCTCCGTGAAGATCTTTTCCGGGGAGCCGGATTCGATGACCCGCCCGGCGTCGAACATCAGGACATCGTCGGAGATGTCCCGGGCGAAGTTCATCTCATGGGTGACACAGAGCATGGTGATGTCCGTGGTGTGCGCGATGTCCCGCAGGACGTCCAGCACCCCGGCCACCAGCTCCGGGTCGAGCGCCGAGGTCACCTCGTCCAGCAGCAGCACCTGCGGGCGCATCGCCAGCGCGCGGGCGATGGCGACCCGCTGCTGCTGGCCGCCGGAGAGCTGGGTCGGGTACTTGTCGAGGTGCTCGGTCAGACCCACCAGATCGAGGAGTTCGCGGGCCCGCTCCTCGGCGGCGTCCTTTTCCATCCCCAGGACGTGCACCGGCGCCTCGGTGATGTTCCGCAGCACCTTCATGTTGGGGAAGAGGTTGAACTGCTGGAACACCATGCCGATGTTCTTGCGGACCTCGCGGATGTGCTTCTCGCCGGCCGGTACGAGCTTGCCGCCCTTTTCCTCGTGCGTCAGATATTCGCCGCCGACCTTGATGGTGCCCTCGTCGGGCTTCAGCAGCGTCATCAGCAGCCGCAGAATCGTGGTCTTGCCGGAACCGGACGGGCCGATGAGGGTGACGTGCTTGCCCGAGGAGACGGTGAAGTCCAGGGAATCCAGGACGGTGTTGGTCCCGAACCGCTTGGTGACGTGGTCGAAGCGGATCAGCTCGGTGCCGTCCACCGCCGGGTTGGCCGTTTCTCCGGAGTGGTCCTTCGGGTGATTGCTGTCAGCGGACAAGACGACGCTCCAGGGCTCGCAGGAGGAGAGAAGTGGGGTAGGAGATGACCACGAAGAGGATGCCGACGACGGTGATCGGCTCCAGGTAGTCGAAGGTGGTGGCGCTGATGCTGTTCGCCTGGAAGAGCATGTCGGCGACGGTGATACCGGCCAGCAGCGGCGTGTCCTTGAACATCGCGATCACGTAGTTGCCGAGCGCGGGCACCACCCGGCGGAACGCCTGCGGCAGGATCACCGCGGTCCAGGTGCGCCGGCGCGGCAGGTTCAGCGCCGTGGCGGCCTCCCACTGGCCGGGCGGCACCCCGTCGATACCGGCGCGGTAGACCTCGGAGGTGTACGTCGAGTAGTGCAGGCCCAGCCCGATGACGCCCGTGGTCAGCGGAGAGAAGGCCAGCCCCCAGCCCGGCAGCACGAAGAACAGGAAGAACAGCTGCACCAGCAGCGGGGTGTTGCGGATGAACTCGACGAAGATGCTGACCGGCCAGGTCACCCAGCGGCTCCCCGAGCGCAGGGCCATCGCCCACACCAGCCCGAGCGCGAAGGACACCAGCGAGCCGTAGAACGTCGCCTGGACGGTGATCCACAGCCCTTCGAGGATCTGGGGCATGATCTCCCAGATGTAGCTCCATGACCAGTTGTTCACGGCTTTCCTCCGGTGGCCAGCGCCTCGGGGCCCTGCTTCTCGACGGGCAGTTTGCGGGAGAACCAGCCCTCACCCTTGGGTACCGCCCGGCCGACCGAGGCCTTGGCGCGGCGCTCCAGCACCCGCATGATCCGGGTCATCACGAACGCGACCGCGAAGTACAGGACGAGGATGATTCCGTAGATCTCGGCGCTCTGGCCGGTCGACAGCCGGGCCAGCTTGGCCTGGAAGGTGAGTTCGCCGATGGACAGCAGCGACGCCAGCGCGGTGCCCTTGAGCAGCTCGATCAGCAGGTTGTTGAACGGCGGCATCATCTCGGGGACGGCCTGCGGCAGGATCACCTTCCGCAGCCGCTGACCGGGCGTGAAGCTCAGCGCGATGGCCGCCTCACGCTGGGCGGGGGCCACCGCCTGCAGCGCACCGCGGACGACCTCGGAGCCGTACGCCCCGTACGACAGTCCCAGCGCCAGGGTGCCCGCCCAGATGCCGACCAGCTGCCAGCCCAGCAGCGGCAGCGCGAAGAACAGCCAGAACATCAGCACCAGTGCCGAGGTGCCGCGGAAGAACTCCACATAGACACCCGACAGGAAGCGGACGGTCCGGAACCGCGAGGTGCGTGCCAGGCCGATGCCGAAGGCGACAACAGCGGCCAGGGCGGCGCTGTAGACCATCAGCTGGACGGTGATCCACAGCCCTTCGAAGAAAAGTTCCCACAGCGCGCCGGTCACTTTTTACAGAGCTCCTTCGCCGTGAGGTCGGTCATGAACTCCTTGGTGAAGCCGTACGGCTCGGCGATACGCAGGAGTTCGCCGCTCTTCTTCATCTTCTGCAGCTCGGCGTTGAAGGCGTCCCGCAGCTTGGTCTCACCGAGCCGGAAGCCGTAGCCGCCGCCGTCGCGCTGGGGCTTCCCGTCGACCTCCGGCGTGAACGGCCTGGTCATCTCCACCTTGGGGTGGGCGCCGGTCTTCAGCGCCTCGATCATGGTCAGCGCGGTGCCGGCGAAGACGTCGATACGGCCCGCCTCCAGGGCCTCCATTCCGGCGATCTGGTCACCGTAGGTCTGGATGGTGTCCTTCTTGACGCCGTTGCCGACCGCGTAGTCGATCTCGGCATAGCCGATACCGGAACCCATCCGGAATTTCCCCTTGGCGATATCCGCGTAGGAATGGATTTTGTCGGGGTTCCCCTTGCGTACGAGGAAGGCGTCCTTGCTCTCGTAGTCCGGGTCGGAGAAGAGGACGGCCGCACACCGGGCCTTGTTGATGAACATTCCCGCGACGATCACGTCGTACTGGAAAGAATGCAGACCGGGCACCAGTGCCTGGAACTCGACCGGTACCGGCTCGAAATTCTTGATCCCCAGCCGCCGGAAGATCGTCTTGGCGACGGCCGGGGCCTCGCCGGTCAGTTCGCCCTTGCTGTTGATGGACGCATAGGGCGGTTCGCTGGCGATTCCCATGCGGACGGTGCCCTTTTTCCGCAGATCCTCGAGCAGATGTCCGCCGCCGGTCGCGCCCGAGACGTCGACCCGTGAGCAGCCCGTGGCCGCTCCCACCGCACCCGCTGCGCCGAGCGCCGCTACCCCCGCGAGCAGCGAGCGGCGGCGGATGCCGCTTGCCAATTTTCTCTTGATCATTTTGGTGTTCTCCTGTGGTGGAGCCATGGGCGCGCGGCTACCCGCACGTCTCACACATATGCCAATCGTTTCCAGCCCTTGATGGAAGCGCCGCGGACTTGTTCCGTACGCCGGTATTGCCCACCTACGATCGGGGCATGACCGATCGCTTCATCGAAGTCTCCCTGGACAAGCGCGGCGTGAGCTGCACGGCCAAGTTGCTCGACGACCGCGCGCCGATCACCTGCAATGCCGTATGGGACGCCCTCCCACTCGGCGGCGACGTCTACCACGCCAAGTACGCCCGCAATGAGATCTACGCCCTGCTGGCGCCGTTCGCTCCCGAGGAGCCGCCGCTGGAGAATCCGACGATCACCCCGATCCCCGGCGATCTGTGTTACTTCACCTTCACCGACACCCAACTGGGCACCAAGTCCTACGGTTACGAGACACAGGCGGCGCACCAGGGCCGCGCCACCGTCGTCGATCTTGCGCTGTTCTACGAGCGCAACAATCTACTGATCAACGGTGACGCGGGCTGGGTGCCGGGCATCGTGTGGGGCAGTGTCGTCGACGGTCTGGACCGGATGGCCGAAGCCTGTCAGGACCTGTGGCGGGCCGGTGCCCTGGGCGAAAGCCTCAACTTCCGGCGGGTCTAGGGGCTACGGCCTAGGCGCAGGCGGCGCGGGGATCTCCGCCGTCCCCGCCTCGTAGAGGGCATGCGCGGCGCGCAGCACCAGCGCGTCCGCGTGCCGCGCGCCGACCAGCTGGACGCCGATCGGCAGCCCCTCCGTGTCCACCCCGCAGGGCAGGGTCGCGGCCGGCTGCTGGGTGAGGTTGAAGGGGTAGGTGAACGGCGTCCAGCCCGTCCAGCGGGTGTGACCGGAGCCGGCCGGCACCTCGGTGCCCGCCTCGAAGGCGGTGATCGGCACGGTCGGCGTCACCAGCAGGTCGTAGGCGCTGTGGAAACGGCCCATGGCCTGGCCGAGCGCCATCCGCGTATCGACCGCGGCCAGATAGTCCAGCGCGCTGTAGCGGGCACCCTGCTCGCAGATCTCCCGCAGCCCCGGGTCGAGCAGCGCCCGGTCCGCGTCGTCCAGATGCTGCACCACCCGCGCCGCGCCGCTGAACCACAGCGTGTGGAAGGCCTCCACCGGGTCGGTGATGCCCGGGTCGATCTCCTCGACGACCGCGCCGAGCCCGGCCAGTGTGTCGACGGCCGCCCGGACCGCCGCGGCGACCTCCGGGGCCACCGGCACGTCCCAGCCGAGCGATGGGCTGAAGGCCACCCGCAGTCCGGAGACCGGACCGGCCAGCGCCTTTCGGAACGAGCCGGCGGCCGGACCGAGCTGGGACCAGTCCCGCCAGTCCGCCCCGCAGATCACCTCCATCATCAGCGCCGCGTCCGCCGCGTCCCGGGTCATCGGCCCGACATGCGCCAGGGTCCCGAAGGGGCTCGCCGGATAGAGCGGCACCCGCCCGTAGGTCGCCTTGAGCGCGAAGATCCCGCAGAACGAACCCGGGATACGTACCGAGCCCCCGCCGTCCGTGCCCAGGCTCAACGGGCCCGCGCCCAGCGCCACCGCGGCCGCGCTGCCGCCGCTGGAGCCGCCCGCGGTGCGCGCCGGGTCGTACGGATTGCCCGTTACCCCGTGCCGCGGACTGTCGGTGACGCCCTTCCAGCCGAACTCCGGGGTGGTGGTCTTGCCGACGAACACCGCGCCGGACTCCCGCAGCCGGGCGACCGACGGGGCGTCCTCCTCCCAGGGGCCCTCGGCCCGCACCGTGCGCGAACCGCGCAGCGTCGGGGCGCCCCGGGTGAGGATCAGATCCTTGACGGTGACCGGCACCCCGTCCACCGGACCGGCCGGTTCCCCGGCCCGCCAGCGCTCCGCCGACTCCTTGGCGCCGGACAGCGCCTCGTCCGCGTCGATCAGCGTGAAGCAGTTCGTCGCGGCCTGGGCGGCCTCGGCGCGTTCCAGCACCGCCCGGACCGCCTCGACGGGGGAGAACTCGCCGGCCGCGTACCCGGCCGTGAGCCGGGTGGCGGAGAGGTCGGCGAGGTGGGTCGGTTCGGTGGTCATGCGTCCTCCGAGCGTCGGCCGCCCCCGGGCGGGACGGCGGTGGGGGGAGCGCGGCTGCCGCGCCGGGGCCCGGCAGCCGGCCCCGTCACTGCACCGGCACGTACCCGAGCCGTTTGTCGACGAGGTTGTCCAGCGGCTCGCCCGCCGACCACCGCTCGAAGTTGTCCTGGAACTGCTCGGCGAGGGCGTCCCGCCAGCCCAGGGTGTCGCCGCTCATGTGGGGCGACACGATCAGATGCGGCACGTCCCACAGCGGGCTGGCCGCGGTGAGCGGCTCCTCCTCGAAGACGTCCAGCGCCGCCGCCGCGATCCGCCACTCGCGCAGCGCCGCGACCAGAGCGTCCTCGACCACCAGCGGCCCGCGCCCGACGTTGATGAACCGGGCCCGCGGCGCCATCCTGGCGAACGCCTCCTTGCCGAACAGGCCGCGGGTGGCCTCGGTCAGGGGCGCCGCGCAGATCACCCAATCCGCCTGGGGCAGCAGGTCGTTCAGCGCGTCACTCGCATGCACGAGGCCGAACTGCGGATCGTCCGGGCGCTCCCGGCGGCCGACCAGATCGACCTTGACACCCAGTGCCAGCAGGGTGCTGCCGATGGCCCGGCCGATCGGTCCGGAGCCCACCACGACGGCCCGGCTGCCGGCCAGCCGCAGGGTCTCGCGATGCTGCCAGCGCCGCTGCCGCTGCAGCTCCCAACTTCCGTAGAAGTCCTTGGCCATGGCGATCACCAGCCCGGCCACATATTCTGCGATCGGCTGCTCGAAGACGCCCCGGGCGTTGGTCACCAGGGTGTCGTCGGCGACCAGCGCCGGGCACAGCAGCTGGTCCACACCCGCGCTGGCGGTGTGCACCCAGCGCGGCCTGGGGCCCTCCACCGGCCAGGCTCTGCGGATCGCGTCGGAGGTGAAGTCCCAGGCCAACAGTACGTCGGCGGTGGGCAGTCGGTCGGCGAGCGAGTCCTCGTCGGTGAAGATCACCCGAGCCCGGCCGGTGAGCCGGTCCAGCTTCGGCGGCGGGTCGGAACCGAGGACGAGGACGGTGCTTTCGGACATAGCCAGAAACCGTTCTGAAACGTGAGCCCCTTTCCATGGAAAGGGGCGCCGACAGATGCCTGAGATGCGAGGATTGACCACGCTAGGAAGTCGTATCTACCGTGTCAACAACGGCTCTGTCCCGACGTCCCGGCTTGATCCGGCTGCACCTCATCCCCGGCCACTGGCCTGGCCATTCCAGCCCTTCGTTTCTTCTAGGGGCCTTCATGGACGTCTCTTTTCTGGGTGGCCCACAGCCGCAGCTCGGCGTGGGTGTCGTCGCTCCCTTCGACTTCGCGCTCGACCGAGAGCTCTGGCGCTGGGTTCCCGACGACGTGTCCCTCCACCTCACCCGCACCCCTTTTGTGCCCGTCGAGGTCAGCCTCGATCTGGCCCGTCTGGTCAGCGAGCACGAAACGCTGGACGCTGCCGTCCAGGCGCTGTGTGCGGTATCACCGCAGGTCATCTCCTATGCCTGTACTTCGGGCAGCTTCGTCGGCGGGGTCGCGGGCGAGCGGGCCATGTGCGCCGCCATGGTCCAGGCGGGGGAGGTTCCCTCCCTCACGACCTCGGGCGCACTGATCGAAGCGCTGCGCGAGATCGGCGCCCGGCGCATCGCCGTGGTCACGCCCTATACGAAATCGGTCACCGACTCCCTGGAGGACTATCTCGGTGAGGCCGGCATCACCGTCACCGGCCGCGCCTACCTCGGGCTGACCCGGCACATCTGGAAGGTGCCGTACCGCGATGTCGTCGACATGGCCCGCGCGGCCGTCGTCGGCGCCACCGATGCCCTCTTCATCAGCTGTACGAACCTGCCGACCTACGACGTCATCCCGCAGCTGGAGGCCGAGCTGCGGATGCCGGTGCTGTCCGCCAATCAGGTCACGATGTGGGCCGCGCTGCGCGCCATCGGCGTCCAGGCGGTGGGCCCGTACCAGGCGCTGCTCGATCCGGTGGCGCGGCGCGGCCCGGCCGCGATGACCGCAACGGCGGAAGGGCCGGAAGAAGGAGTGCCGCGGGTGACCCCCGAGGCGGCCTTCGCCGGACCCCCCGCCCCACCGGAGGGGGAGCTCCTCGACGGCCTTGATCCGCCGCCGTATCCGCCCGATGACACGGGAGGCCTGCCCCCGGTTTGAGGCCGGTCCGAACCCGACCTCCACCCCGGATGCTGCCGGCGTCGTTCCTCTCGCCGGCAGCACTCCTTCCCGGACTCACCGCACCACCCGTGAGCGCACCCGCACCCACGAACCCCCCTGCACCCGCAGCCGTACACGCAAGGGAGACCTGCATGGCATCGGTCGGCTTCCTCTACCCCGGGTACTCCGCGGAGGACGACTACCCCCGGCTCGAAGCGCTCCTGGGCGGCGGGATCCGCCTGCCGCTCGTGCACACCGATATCGGCGAGGACGCCCATCGCGTCGACGCACTGCTGGAGATGGGCTCCGCCGGGCGGCTGGCGGCCGGCGTCGACGAACTCAAGGAGCGCGGCGCCGAGGCCGTCGTCTGGGCCTGTACGAGCGCCAGCTTCGTCTTCGGCTGGGAGGGCGCCCACGAACAGGTCAGGGAGCTGTCCGCCACCGCGGGCCTGCCCGCCTCCAGTACGTCCTTCGCCTTCGCCCATGCCGTCCAGGCGCTCGGCGCCCGGCGGGTGGCGATCGCCGCCACCTACCCCGACGACGTGGCCGAGCGCTTCCACGCCTTCCTGAAGTCCGCGGGTGCGGAGGTCGTCTCGACCCGTGGCAGCGGCATCATCACCGCCGCCGAGGTCGGCACCTGGGGCGTCGAGGAGGTGCTGGCGCTCGCCCGTGCCGGTGACCATCCGGACGCCGAGGTGGTGCTGCTGCCCGACACCGCACTGCACACCGCGGAACATCTGCCGGCCCTCGAAGCGGAGCTGCGCAAGCCGGTGCTCACCGCCAATCAGGTGACGGCCTGGGAGGGGCTCCGGCTGCTCGACCGCACGATCAGCTGTCCCGCGCTCGGCACCCTCTTCTCGCGGACCGCGCACGCGTAGCGCGCCCGAGGGTCCCCGGGCGGGGGAGGTCCGGCGGCCCCGCCGACCGCGGTGCCGCGCCGGGAAACTGACCCGGGAATAAGTGGAGATCCTCTCCGGTTGTCCTCCTCGCAGACCACCGACGCGAGGAGGACCCGCACCGTGAGCGGCGAAGACGAGGAGACCCGGGGCAGCGGCGAGACGGCCGGCGACGGGATACGGGGCACCGCCCCGGGCACCGCACCCGTCCCGCTGTCGGTGCTCGACCTGGTGACGGTCGGCGCCGGCAGCACCGCCTCGGCCGCGGTGCGCACGGCCGTCGATATCGCCCGTACGGCCGAACGCCGGGGCTTCCACCGCTACTGGGTCGCCGAGCACCACTCCATGCCCGGCGTCGCCTCGTCCTCGCCCGCGGTGCTGCTCGCCCACCTCGCCGCCCACACCACCCGCATCCGCCTCGGCTCCGGCGGCGTCATGCTGCCCAACCACGCCCCGCTCGTCATCGCCGAGCAGTTCGGCACCCTGGAGGCGATGGCCCCCGGCCGGGTCGACCTGGGCCTGGGGCGCGCGCCGGGCACCGACGGGGCCACCGCCGCCGCGCTGCGCAGGACCGAGAGGCTGCACGAGGGGGCGGACGAATTTCCGCAGCAGCTGGCCGAGTTGACCCGCTTTCTGGACGACTCCTTCCCCGACGGCCACCCGTACGCCAAGATCCATGCCGTCCCCGGCCCGGTGCAGGCGACCTCAGCGGGCGGCGTCCAGGACCCGCACCGCCCGCCCCTGTGGCTGCTGGGCTCCTCCGGCTTCAGCGCCCGGCTCGCCGGCTCCCTCGGCCTGCCGTTCGCCTTCGCGCACCACTTCTCCGCGGCCAACACCCTCCCCGCGCTGGACCTCTACCGCGCGTCCTTCCGCCCCTCCGAGGTGCTGTCGGAGCCGTACGCCCTGATCGGGGTCGCGGCGCTGGCCGCCGAGTCGGAGCAGGAGGCCCGCCGTCAGGTCATGACCGGCGCGCTGTCCATGGTCCGGCTGCGCACCGGACGCCCCGGCCTGGTACCCAGCCCGGAGGAGGCCGAGGCGTACCGCTTCAACGAGTTGGAGCGGGGCTTCGTCGACAGCTGGCTCGGCAATGTCGTCCACGGCACCCCGGACACCGTCCGCCAGGGCCTGGACGACCTCGCCAAGCGCACCGGCGCCGACGAGCTGATGATCACCGCCAACGCCCATGGCGGCGCGGCCCGGCTGCGCTCGTACGAGCTGATCGCGGATGCGTACGGCCTGCCGGCTTGAGGGCGTCGTACGGGGTGGTTGCGGCCGGGGCTGATTCCGCCGGGCCCTCGCCGTGGGGGTTGCGCGCCGTCGCGGTGGGATGTGTGCGCCGGGGCGGACGGAACGGGGGTCCGCCCGCCCCGGCGCCGCCCCGAGCCGCGTACGTGGGGGCCCTCAGGCGCCCGTGTGGCGGCCCGCGTCGAGCAGGGCCGCCACCCGGTCGGGCGCGACGGGGCGGGAGTAGAGCCAGCCCTGGCCGGTGTCGCAGCCGATCCGGCGGAGTCGCTCGGCCTGTTCGGCGCTCTCCACACACTCGGCGGTGACCGTGAGGCCGAGCCGGTGGGCCAGCGCCACCAGCGCCTCCACGATCATCTCGTCCGCCGGGTTCGGATGCTCCTGCGAGCGGAAGCCGCGGACGAAGGACCCGTCCAGCTTCAGTACGGAAACCGGGAGGCGGCTGAGGTAGGCGAGGTTGGAGTAGCCGGTGCCGAAGTCGTCGATGGCGATCCGTACGCCCATGTCGCTGAGCGCCTGCAGGGCCTGCAGCGGCCGGCCGGCCGAGCCCATCACCGCGGACTCGGTCAGCTCCAGCTGCAGCAGCTCCGGCGGCAGCCCGGTCTCGGCGAGGATGCCGGCGACATCCGCCACCAGGTCGGAGTCCCACACCTGACGTACGGCCACATTGACGCTGACGAACAGCGGCTCGCCGGGGTGCGCCAGCTGCCAGGCGCGTGCCTGATGGCAGGCCCGCTCCAGCACCCAGCGGCCCAGCTCGACGATCGCGCCGTTCTCCTCCGCCAGGGCGATGAACCGATTCGGCGACAGCGTCCCGAACTGCGGATGCCGCCAGCGCACCAGTGCCTCCACCCCCTGTGCCCGGCCGTCCCCCAGCCCGACCAGCGGCTGGTACTCCAGGGTGAATTCGCCGCGGTCCACGGCCGGGCGCAGGGTGCTGGAGAGCGCCTGCCGGGTCATCCGGTGGGCATTGCGCTCCGGGTCGAAGAGCGTCCAGCGAGCCTTCCCGTCCTCCTTGGCCCAGTACAGCGTGGTGTCCGCGGCCTGCATCAGACCGGTCGCGGTGGTGCCGGTGGCGGCCCGCTCCACGACGCCGATGCTCGCCGACACCGACAGCCGCTGCCCGGCCAGGTCGAACGGGCGCTGCAGCGCGTCCAGGACGCACTGGGCGAGTTCGGCGAGCTGGTCGGTGCCGGTGGAGTCCTCCACCAAAAGAGCGAACTCGTCACCGCCGAGCCGGGCGACCAGATGCCCGCCCCGGCCCGCCCCGCGGTCCGCGGCGCTCTCCGCGCAGCGCGTCAGCCGCTGTGCCACCGCGCTCAGCAGCCGGTCGCCGACGCGGTGCCCGAGGGTGTCGTTGACGGCCTTGAAGCCGTCCAGGTCGAGGTAGCACAGCCCGATGCGGCCGGTGCCGGACGGTTCGAAGGAGGCGGTCTCCAGGGCGGAGGAGAGCCGCTCGAAGAACAGCGCCCGGTTGGGCAGCCGGGTCACCGGGTCGTGCATCTGCAGATGCCGCAGCCGGGCCAGCAGATCGTGCCGGTCGCTGATGTCCGCGACCGACAGCAGCATCCGCTCCTCGCCGCTGAGCGGTTCCGGGGTCAGCGGCTCGACGGTCACCTCCACCCAGACGGAGTGCCCTTCGGGGTGTTTGAGGCGGCGGGTGCAGCGCATCCGGTCGCTGCGGCCGCACAGCACCTCGCGGTAGGCGGTCCACACCCGTGGGTCGGCACCGAGGTCGGTGAGGTCCGACGCGGTGGCGGCGACCAGCTCGGCCGGGTCGGCGCCGACCAGCTCACCGAAGGCCGGGTTGGCGGCGAGGACCAGGCCGTCGCGGTTGAGGACGGCCATCGCCACCCGCGCCGCGTAGAACGTGGCGCGGTAGTCGCCGAGCGAGGCCGCGGTGTCGTCGCAGCGTCCGCTGGGGGCCGGCCGGGCCTCGGCGGATTCTTTGGTCGTTTCATCACGCTCCGTCACTGAGGGGAGCGTCGCTCCGGGCGTGCGGCCCGGGCTGTCGGGGTGTCCGCTCACTGCTCGCTCCCGCGTGGCGCTGTCTCGTGATGGAGGGGGGATCTCGCGCTGGAAAGTGTGGCGATCATAGAGGCTGGCACGACGGCCGATCCAGCGACGCAGCCGTGATCGTCCGCGCGCATGACGGAACTTCAGCCATTTCTGCCCGGCTCTGTTCGTACGGATTGCCCCGTTGGCCGTTTGTGACTTTCCGTTACGAGACGGCCAAGACGCGCCGGTCACTCGTCCGGGCCTTCAAAACAGGACGAATAGCATTAAATCGCCACAGGGTAGATGAGGTCTCCGAATCCGTCCCTGGAGGTATGTGTGCCGCGCGCCCAGACACCCGACGGGGCGGATCGCCGCACCCTGCGGCGCGTCGCGGCCGTCGCCACCTCCCTGAGCGCGCTCATCGCGACCTCGATCGTCGCCGGACCCGCCACCGCCTCCGAGGCCGTGCTCCCGTGCGCCCTGGGACGCACCGACGCGCACCACTCCGAGGGCGTCGACAGCTGGAACGGGGCCTATCCGCGCCCGGACCGCACGCTCAACGCGGTCATGATCTTTCTGTCCTTCCCGGACTCCCGGCCCCTCTCGGCGCCACCGGAGCTGTCCCACGACTACTTCCCCGCCACCTCCGGCTTCTTCGACCGCGCCTCGTACGGGAAGTTCCGGCTGCGCCCGCACATCCACCACCACTGGGTGCAGATGCCGCGCTCGTCCGTCTCCTACGGGATACAGCGCGACTGGGACGCCGGCCGGCGCTCGTCCTACCTGCGCGACGCGGTCACCGCCGCCGATCCCTCCGTGGACTTCAGCCGGTACGACGTGGTCTATTTCGTCGCCGACCCGGACGCCCCCGGTGTCGATTCGGACGCCACCAAGGTCGTCAACCTCGATCGCCCGCTGCACGCCGACGATCATGATCTGCACCGGTTCGTCACCGTCTTCGAGCAGAGCCCGCCGGACCGCAATGTCCTCGCCCACGAGACCGGGCACGTCTTCGACCTGCCGGACCTCTATCACCGGCCGGAGGACGGCAAGGGCGACTGGGACACCTACGTCGGCGACTGGGACCTCATGGGCAGCCAGTTCGGACTGGCGCCGGACCCCTTCGCCTGGCACAAGTGGAAGCTCGGCTGGATCGCCGACAGCCAGGTTGACTGCGTCGATCTGACCGGACGCGCCCTGCACTCCCTGCGCACCCTGTCCGCCCCCGAGGAACCCCGCGCCCAGCGCCGGCCGCGGCTCCTGGTGGTCCGTACGGGCCCCGACAGTGCGCTCGCCATCGAGGCACGCGGTGCCATGGGCAACGACCGCTCCCTGTGCACCGAGGGCGTCCTGGTCTACCGCGTACGCAGCCGGACGGCCTCCGGGTCGGGCCCCGTGCAGGTGCTCGACGGGCATCCGGCCACCTCGGCCTGCTGGGGCACCTCCGTCTACCCGCCGCTCGCGGACGCGCCGCTGGGCGTGGGGGAGAGCATGGACGACGCCGAGGACGGGGTACGCATCCAGGTCGAGGGCCGGACGGCCGACGGGGACTGGGCGGTGAAGGTGAACCGCGGGGCCGCGCCGCACTGACCGCGCCGTACACCGGAACGACGAAGGCCCCCACCGGAGTGGAGGCCTTCGACCGTCTGTGCGCCGCCAGGGACTCGAACCCCGGACCCGCTGATTAAGAGTCAGCTGCTCTAACCAACTGAGCTAGCGGCGCCTGCTGACGGGGAAAACATTAGCATCCTGGTCGGGGAGGACAAAAATCGGTTTGTCTCAGCCCGCGGTCAGCATCGAAACGGGGTGCTGAGCTGCGGCTTCGTGCACCGGGCCGGTCATCGAGCGGGCCGCGCGGACACAGGCCCAGAGCAGTACGTCGGGGCCGGGCAGCCAGGGATTGCGGACATCCGGTGCCACCAGCCAGCGGGAGACGGACGGGGCGGCCGGATCCTCGTCGGCCGGGGCGCCGGCGCCCGCGGTCCGGTCCACGGCGGGGCTCTGGCGGGGGTGCAGCGGCGGGACGGTCACCGCGTCGCCGCTGCCGTGGCACAGCAGCGGCGGGACGGCGGTGGCCCACTCCTCCCAGACGAGCAGCGCCGGCAGCCGCTGGGCCGTGCCCGGGGCGGCGAAGAGCAGGATCCGGCCGCGGTGCGCCGCCACCGGCCCCGAGCCGGGCCCGTCGGACCATAAGCGGTCCACCATCCGCCGCCCGAAGAGCGCCGGGGCGTTGATCACGTCGAAGGCGGTGCCGCAGGGCAGCACGCTGGGCGCGGCCGGGCGGGTGGCCCACAGGGTGTGCATCTCGTCCGGATGGGGGCTGGCGGAGGCGAGCCAGTCGGCGCCCGCGAGGGTGACATAAGCCGCGGTCGGAAAGGCCAGGGTGCGGGGGGTCTCAGGCAGCCAGTCGCTCATGGGGACAGGTCTACCCAGCCGGCACCCGGGACTTGGCTGATTGGCGGAAAACGGGACGGGGCGGTGGGGGAGCCGGTATCTTTCCCCCCTTGCATATGCCAGCGGCCCATGATCATGGACCATGAGCCGTCGTGGGGCGCGTCGGTGGGCGGGGTTCCTGGGGGCCGGTGGGCGGGGCCGGGGCGGTCAGTCCATGTCGCCCGGCAGGGTGCCGCCGCTCCGCATCAGGCTGCGGCCGAACTCGATCATCTTCTGCGCATAGTCCTCGGTCCACTCCGCCTGCTCCGCGAGCGCGGCCAGCGGCAGCCGGTCGAACCGGCTGGGGTCGGACAGCTGGGCCGCCGCCAGCGCCTGGAACTCCGTGGCGCGGTCGGCCGCGGCGCGGAAGGCGAGGGTCAGCTCCGTGGCGCGGCCGAGCAGCTCGCGCGGGTCCTCCATCGACTCCAGGCCGAAGAAGTGCTCGGGGTCGGCGACGGCCTCGGGCGGCTCGAAGAGCAGCTGCGCGGGCTTCATCCGCCGTGGTCCGGGTGCCGTACCACGCGGGTCGGGAGCCGGTCGCGGCTCGGACATGTACCTACCTCCAGATCGTGTGCCGCATTCCATTGTCCCGCTGCGCGCAAGTGGGCCCCGAGGGAGGGGCCGTACGCCTTGCGGGCCGCCGTCCAGCCCGGCCCCTAAGGGCGCCAGGCCACCCGGTGTTCCGCGAGATGGGCGAGGACGGCGTGGTTGGCTTCCCAGCCGTCCGGGAACTTGACCGTGACGCCGAGGCGGACCGGCTCGGTCGAGGGGTGTTCGTCCAGCAGATCGGCGACGCCCGCCCGGCAGACCACGATGCAGGCGTGCCGGTGGCGGGAGGCGAGCACACACAGCCGGCCGGTCTCCAGATGGAAGGCGGTGGCGTCGGGCCGGCCGGACAGCGGATGCAGGACGACCGTGACATCGAACTCGCGGCCCTGGAGACGGTTGGCGGTGTCCACCGCGACGCCGCTCACTCCCAGGTCGGCGAGTGCGGCGCGGACGGCCGCCGCTTGGTCGCGATGGGCGGTGCCGACCGCGATCCGGCCTGCCGTGAGCGGTGCCGGGGCGGGCGCGGCCCCCTCCGGAGCCCCGTGGGCCTCGCTGGTCGTGGCGCCGCCGCGGTCCAGGAGCCGGCGCACGACATGGGCCACCGCGCGGACCGCCTCCGGGTCCGTACGCGGCGTATGGCGGGCGGGGAGTTCCAGCAGGCCCCAGCCGGACTCGGCGGCCTCGTCCAGGACACGGTCCACGCCCGAGCCGTCGCCCGGCACCCCGAACGCCAGCCGGCGGTCGCCGTGGCCGGTGCCGCTGCGGAACGGGGTGTACGGATAGAACGCGGCGGAGACCAGCGGCGCCGCCGAGGCGGGCAGCCGCCAGGAGACCGGCAGCCGGTGCTGCGGCAGATCGGGGTTGTGCGCCAGGAGGGTGGACACCGCGCTCGACGACGGGTCGTAGGCCAGCCCCGCCCACTGCTCCGCGCCGACCACGCTGAAGGGGTCCAGCTGGCCCGGGTCGCCGACGAACAGCGCCCGCTCGAAGAGCCCGGCGACGCTCAGCAGCGCATCGGAGCGCATCTGATAGGCCTCGTCCACGATGGCGTGCCGCCAGGGCTCGTCGACCTTGGTGTACGCCCATTTCGCGGCCGTCGAGACCACGATGTCCATCCCGGCCAGATCGGCGGCCTTCGCGGACGTACGGACCGCGGGCAGCTCGGCGAGCGCCGGGTCGAACGCGCCGGGCTCACTGCTGTGCAGCCGGCCGACCGGCAGCTGCGGATCCTTCTCGGCGAGCCGCAGCACGAGGTCGTCTACCTGGGCGTTGGTCTGCGCGACCACCATCAACGGGCGTCCGGCGGCGGCGAGTTCGCGGGCCGCCCGCACCACGAGGGTGGACTTTCCGGCGCCGGGCGGGGAGTCCACGACCACGCCGCGCCGGGTGCCGTGCAGCGTGTCCCGCAGGATCGCGTCGGTCGCCGCGGCCGCCGCGGCGGCGGGGTCGAAGGGGCCGGCGGCGGTGGGGTCCTGAGTGGCCGTCATACGCGAGTGTGCTCCAGGGCGGTCGAGGGCCGGGCGCGGGTCACAGGAAGTCCTCCGCGGTCACGGGGTCGGGGGCGGGGTGCGGCGCGTCCGCGGCACCGGACGGCGGACCGCCGTGGGTCCACGGGGTGTCCTCGGGATCCGGCAGCTCCGGGCCGCCGCGCGGGGCGTGCTCGAACAGCGTCCAGCACACCACCTCGTCCGGCTCCGGCACCGAACCGGGCTCCGGGGTCTTCCCGCGCCCCATCCCGCCGGTCAGCCGCACCACCAGCGTCCCCGGCTCCTCGGCCGCATACCCCACGAGTTCGGCGGTCTGGGTCTTGCCGTCCGCCAGGGCGCGGTAGAGCCTGCCGCCCCCGGACAGCTGCGGCCGGTCGGCCGTCCGCAGGGTGACCAGCGGGCGCGGCATCGGCCGCCGCCCCTCGGAGAAGGCCATCTCGACGGCGGTGACCGTGCCCTGGAACGCCTCGCCCGCCAGCCGGCGCCCCGCCATCACCAACGGGTCGTCCAGGGCTTCCTGGGCGTCCAGTTGGGCCTGTGCGGTCTCCCGGGCGGACAGCTTCTGCGCGGCGGTGACCGCGTCGTCCTGCTTGGGCTGCGGGGGCTCCCCGGCGCGGATCCGGTCCCGGTGCGCGGTGTACGACCAGCGGTCGCGCTTCCAGCGGTCGGGGACCCGGGTGCCCGCGGGGAGCTCCCGCAGCAGGTCGATGCCCTGCCAGACGGCGTCCCAGGCCGGCCGCAGCTGCCCCTCGACGAGGGTGCGGAGCGCGTCCTCGGCGCCCGGCAGCCCGGCGTCGTAGCGGGCCATCGCGGGGGCGAGCAGCCGGTTGTCGAACGCCGGGTCGGTGGCCGGGCCGGCCGGCGGGCACAGCAACTGCCCGTCCGCGTCCCGCGCCGACTCCGCGCGCTCGGCCGCCTCCCGGCCGGACAGCCCCGGCGGCGGGTCGATCCAGGAGAGCAGCGCGCCCAGGTGCTGGTCCTCCAGCACGCTCTGGCCCGTCGCCCAATGGCGGGTCAGCAGGCCCGTCATGGACAGCAGCAGGCTCGCGCCCGGGACCCGCGCCCGCTCGCCGAAATGGGTCAGCCAGCGGCCCAGCAGCGGGACGTGCGGCGGCGCGGGATACGGGGCCTCCGGCTCCTGCTCGGCCGTCCGCCGGAAGCGCATCGAGCGGCCCAGCAGCCGGACGAACTCGATGCCGGCGGCGCTCGGCACGATCAACTGCGGGGCGTTGGCGCACAGTTCGACCTGCACCGGGACCTTCTTGCCGGTCTCCGGGTCGGTCTCCTTGCGCTCCTCCCACTCGATGGCGTCCGCGAAGCCGTCCACATACGGCAGCACCGACTCCGCCAGCTCGGCGAGGAACGCGAACCGCAGATCGCGGTCGCGCGGCTGCGGGACGGCCAGCAGCACCGGCTTCTCGCGGTCCGTGCCGACCAGCGCCCCCAGCGGGGCACCGGCCTCGCCCGCGGTCGTCAACGGGACGAAGACCAACGGGCGTTCGGACAGATGGCGGTGGCGGACCGTGCACCGTGGCCGGGCGCTGCCCGCGGCCACCGCCTCCATCCGGGCCAGTGTCTCGATCAGCGGCATCCCGGCTCCTCCGCTCGCGGTCCCGGCACGGAGGGGCGGGCCAGCGCCTCGGCCCGCAGCGCGGCGGCCCGGCGCAGCGCTACGACGGCCGGGTCGTCCGGCCCGTCGTCGGCGGCCTCGGGGGGCTCCGGGCCGTCGGGACCCGCCGCCGCCAGCACCTCCTCGATGGTCCGCAGCCCGCCCAACTCGCCCCGGACACCGCGCCCCAGCGCCTCCACCGCACCGTCCTCACGGGACCGCTTACGGCAGTGGAAGGCCAGCTCGCACGCGGCCAGGCACTCGGGGGCGTAGGCCGCGTCGACCGCCTCGACGGCCTCGGCCAGCTCCTCGGGCCGACGGGTCGGGGTCTTCCCGTCGTCCGCCAGCCGCAGGTCGAAGGTGGTCCCGTCGGGGAGCGCGGCGGCGATCTCCTCGACCCGGGTGAGGCGCGCCAGCTGCCGCCGGGTCGTGGCCAGCTGCTTGCGGACGTCCACGGCCGCGGCGGTGGGGAGGTTGGAGAAGTCCTTCGGGCACACCAGCAGCACCCGGTCGCGGACCCGGACCGTGCGGCCGGTGTGCGCGCCGGCATGACCGGCGACCGGCTCCAGGGCCAGCACATACACCGCCGCCTGCCGCGCGGCGGCGCCCACCTTGGCGGCGTCCGCCGAACCGTCGATCATCGGGAAGGACTTGATCTCGACGACCGTCCAGCTGCCGTCCGGATGCACCACCACCGCATCCGGCTCCACATAGGCGGGCGAGCCGGCCACCTCGACGACCAGCATCGGATGGTCGAGCAGCGCCCAGCCGCCGGCCGCGGTCGCCTCGCGCAGCGCCAGCGCCGTACGGGCCGCCCGGCCCTCGGGCCCGGCCGCGGACAGATCGGGGGTGGCGACCTCCTCCGGCGCGGGCGGCGGGGTGCCGGGCGCCAGCCGCTCGTGCAGCAGCCGCAGCAGCTCCGTGCCGCCGTCGGCCTTCACCCGGGATTCGAAGGCATTGCCGCGGACGATCGCGAACTGCGACTGGCCGTACGCCGCGGGCGAGCCCAGCGCCTGGGCCAGCGCGCCCTTGTCGATGCCCGCGCCGTCCAGCAGCGCGCGGCGCCGGCAGCCGGGGTTGGCGGCCAGCGCGGCGAGCGCGCGGGCGTCGAGGGAGCGGGGGCGGACACCGGGGCCGCGCAGCTCGGTGAGTCTCCCCCGGCGCACGCCGGGAGGGAGGTCCCCCGGCGGCGGGCTCGGCGTCGCCGTCGGCCGCCCCGCCGGAGGGGCGGCTGACGCGGGTCGGCTGTCGCGGAAAGCGTTCACCCGCGGAAGTCTCGCATCCGGCACCGACATACGGGGCGACCGCCCGCCGCCGGATGCCCCTCCGGACGCCCCATACGCTGTAGGCGCGACCGCCCCGGGCGCCGGGTCCCGGGCGGAACGGCCTCCCCGGTCAGGGACAAATCGACCCGATGCGCGATGATGGAAAGCCCGCGGTCAACGCCGCCCGCACCGAGAACGAGCAGCCGAGCGATCGGCGAGAGGTACGACCATGGCACCGCGCATATTCCTGGCCAGGCACGGGCAGACCGAGTGGTCCCTGTCCGGCCGGCACACCGGCCGCACGGACGTCCCGCTGCTGGACGAGGGCCGGCGCGGCGCCAAGCTGCTGGGCGAGCGGCTGCACCGCGCCCCCTGGGACGGACTGCCGGGCGTCGAGGTCCGCACCAGCCCCCTGGTGCGCGCCAAGGAAACCTGTGAGCTGGCCGGGTTCGGCGACCGGGCGCAGCAGTGGGACGCGCTGATGGAGATCGACTACGGCGCGTACGAGGGCCTGACACCGGCCGAGATCAAGTCCGGGCGGCCGGACTGGCTCATCTGGCGCGACGGGGTGCCGGAGGGGGAGACGCTCGCCGAGGTCACCGCGCGGGCGGACGAGGTCATCGACTGGGCCCGGTCCGCCGACCGCGATGTGCTGGTCTTCGCGCACGGCCACATCCTGCGCGCCCTCGGCGCCCGCTGGCTGGGCCTGGACATCTCCTTCGGCGCCCGGATCCGGCTGGAGCCGACGTCCCTGTCGGTGCTCGGCTGGGCCTACGGGGAACCGGCGATCGAGCGCTGGAACGACACCGGGCACCTCGGCTGAACGACGGCCGCCCGGCCGCCACGGTCCGGCCGGGGGCGCGGGCGCCGCAGGCCGCCTGACGGGGCGTCGGCCTGCCGCTCCGTGGGCCGTCAGCCCGCGGAGCCCGGGGCCGGCGTCCCGCCGCCGGACGCGGCCGAGGCCGCGTGCCGCTCCAGGAAGTCGGTGACCGCGCCACCGGCGGGGTACGCCCGCAGCGTCCGGGCCGTGCCGTCGAGCATCGCGCGGATACGGGCCGAACGGACCTGCTCCAGCAGCGCCAGCACCCGGGCCGCGGCCGCGGCGGCCTCCTCGGGCTCCCCACTGTCCGCGAGATCGCCCGCGAGCTCCGCGGTGAACAGGGCGATATTGCGGGTGAAATGGGAATCCTGCAGCGCCACCGCCCGGCGCGCCTGCTCCACCGCGCGCCCCGCGTCACCCAGGGCCGACCAGCACTGCGCCTCCAGGCCCGCCAGTTCGGCCTCGCCGTAGAACGTCATCCACTCCGGGTCGCCGTCCCGCGGCCCGCCCGCGAACAGCCGCTCGGCCCGCGCCAGCGCCTGCTCACAGCCGGCGCGGTCGGCCAGCCCCGCCCAGCCGCCCGCCTCCCGCAGCGCCAGCAGCGACAGCAGCCGCGGCGAGGCCAGATGCTTGGCGGCCTGCTGCGCGGCCTGCGCGGCCCGCACCGCCTCCCGCGGCCGGCCGGCATCGCGGGCGAGGAAGGCCGTATTGCAGAAGGCGTGCGCCTCCAGGGCGGCATCACCGCAGACCCGGGCGGTGGCCAGGGCTTCCGCGTAGTGCGAGCGGGCGTCCTCGAAACGGCCCGAGTCATGCGCCAGCCAGCCCACGGTGATGGCGAGTTCACCCGCCCCGGCGTGCAGCCGGTCGGACACCGAGCGACGCTGGACGCCGGCGTCCAGCAGTTCGTAGGCGGCGCGCAGCGGCTGGGCGGCGCGGCGGTAGATGCCCTCCGCGCCGTGCCGGTCGTCCAGCAGCCGGATATGGCGGACGGCCTCCTCGACCGCGGCGGCCTCGGCGGTCCCGGGACGGCCGGGGGTGCGCGGGCCCGGCACATGGGCTGACGCGGCGGCGGCAGCGGCCTCGATGGGATGCAGGGCGGCGAAGCCCAGGGCTGCTGCCGGGCCGCCGGTGATGAACGCGCGACGCAGCACGTCGCTCTCCTCGCAGATCTGGATACGGGTATCGCGGTGGTCGGGGTCGGTTGCCAGGGGCGCGGCGCTGACCGCCGCCGTACGCGCCCCCCGTCCGCGTACCGCCTCGCGCGGCGCGAACCCCATGTCGGGCAGCGTCAGCCCGGGGAACATGTGCCGGAACACGCGCTCGTAGGCGTAGTTCGGACACCGGATCTCCCCGGACTCGACGCGGCCCACATAGCGGGCGTCACACGAGACCTGTTCGCCGATCTCACGGGCGGACCGTCGGACCGCCGCCGCGAACTCGCCCGGTGACAGCCGGCCGCGCAGCTGTCGGAAGGCGAGGTTCGGGCGGGCGGGTACGGTGCGGGACGACGCTGAACTAGCTGCTGGCGACGCCATGGCGGACCCTCTCCGTGCCCTCTCCGTGCCATCAGGTGGCGTTGCCGCCTCCTGGCGGTGCGGCGGGATGACCGTACCGGCTGTGATGGCTCCGATACGCACAGTTTGGCTACAAATCGGATATCTCGCGCGCGATCTGCCATGAACTGCCATCCTTTGCAGCGTTACGCCGCCGTAGCTGTTGACACGTCCGGCCGTTGAAGTCGGTGTAAAGGGTCGGGTACGTGCAGGAGGAGGGGTTCTCCGTGTGGGAGACCGGCGTGAGCAGGGGCGGCAACGGGTCCGCGGGCCAGGCCGGCGGTGGGCGGGGACCGGCCGTCGCGGCGGGGGCACCGGCCGTACCGGCCCAGGCGTGTGACCTCGTCACGGTGCCGGCCCGGCAGGGCCTGGAGGCCGTCGACATCCTCCGGCTGCGGGACGGGGTCGGCCCCGTCCTCCATGACGGCGCCTGCGACACCCTCGGCTTTCTGGTGCCCGCGGGCACGGCGGACGGCTGGGACGTGCCGGGCAGTGCCTGTACCCAGACCTCCGGGCGGGGTCTCGCACTGGGCGCACTGTGCGGTGAAGGAACCCCGGCGGAGGAGCCGCCGGTGACCGGCACCGGCTGGCTGGTGCCGCCGGAGGGCGCGGGCGCCGCCGCCACCGATCCGGCCGTCCTGCGCGCGGCGCTCGGCGAGGCGGCCCGCACGATCGAGGCCGTCGACCGCTGCCAGTGACACCGGCCGGACCGTACGTGAGAGGGGCCGCCCGGCCGATGCCGGACGGCCCCTTCGGGCGGGTGGCCCCTTAGGGCGGCCTCTAGTGGGCGGCCGGTGTGCTGTCCCGCGCCGGGCGGGGGATGGTGGTGGCGCCCCGGCGGTCGCCGAGCCGGCGCTGTACGCCGCGCAGCAGCCGCGCCGCGGTGAAGCCCGCGCCGTACACGAAGCGCATCGACGGGCCGAACGACGGCGCCGTCAGCAGCCCCGCGAAGAACAGCCCGGGCCAGGACGATTCGAAGCCGGAGCTCAGCTCGGGCGCCCGGCTGCCGCCCACCGTCCGCAGGGTGGTGCGCACTTGGAGAGGGAGCAGCCGCAGCCGCCCGAGGTCCGGGGTGAAGCCGGTGGCCGCCACCACGTGCTGGGTGTCGAGGGTCTCGGTGCGGCCGTCCGTATGGGTGAGGTGCAGCCGCACCCCGTCATCCTGGGGAGCCGCCGCCCGGACCCGGTGGCTCAGCAGCACCGGTACCGCCGGCTCGAAGCGCTCCCGCAGCCACCAGGCGCCGGCCGGGCCCAGCGCGTTCTCCGCGATGTGCACCCGGGTCCCCGAGGGCAGCCGGCGGACCGTCCCGGGCAGCTTCGACCACAGCCAGTTCGGCCAGCCGGTGCCGAGCCCGGAGTGCGGGTCGCGCAGCGCGCGCAGCCGGCCGCGCGCCAGCGGCTGCGGCGGGGCGTTCCAGCGCAGGTGGTCGGCACGGGCCACGAGGCGGGGCCGGGCGCCCTGTTCGGCCAGCAGCGTCGCGGTCTCCAGCGCGGACTGCCCGGAGCCGAGCACGGTGACGTCCTGGCCGCTGAAGCGGCGCAGATCGCGGTGGTCGCTGCTGTGCGAGGCGAGCTCCGGGGGCAGTTCGAGCAGCGGCCAGGGGCGGTTGACGAACGGCATCACCCCGAGGGCGAGCGCCACGGTCCGGGCCGGGATCTGCTCGCCGGTGTCCGTCTCCACGTGGAAGCCGTCGCCGTCAGGGCGTACGGCGGTGACGGTGACCTCCTCGACCTGCGGCACCGCCCGTTCGCCGAACCATCTGCCGTACGCGGCGAAGGTGTCGAGGGGCAGCGGGACGCCGTGCTCGGCGGTTAGCTCGTGGGCGGCGCAGTAGTCGGCCAGGGTGTGGCCGCCGGCCGGGTCGGAGAGATCGGTGGACCAGGGCTCGGACTTGAGGAGCATGCCGTCGGGCATGTGATCGCGCCACGAGGCCATCGGCCGGCCCAGGACCCGCAGCCGCAGTCCGGCCGCCGCCGCATGCGCGGCGATCGAGAGTCCGTAGGGGCCGGCGCCCACCACGACGAGGTCGTACATGGAAGTTCCCTGCTCTTTCTTTTGTGCGGTGCGGTGCGGGTCGGTGTGCGCGATGTGGCTCCTCCCCCCCCGTCGGCGCGCACCCTCCCGGCGGCGCGCACCGTCCCGCCGTACGCCGCCCCGGTCTCTTGCTTCACGGCCTCGGCCATGGCGCTGCCTACCTGTTCGGGAGCGGGGACGGGTCGGGCGACCGGGACGGGTCCGGCAGCGACACGCTTGCCGCGGGGAGCGCGGCGGGCCGGCCCTGCGGTGGCGGCACGACCGCCGGCTCCCTGCGCCGTGCCGAGATCGCGGCCACGGCCTGCTCGTACACGGACATCAGGGCCTCGGCGCTGCGGGTGATGTCATAGCGCCGCACCACCGGCGGGACCGGCAGCCGGCCCGGGCCCTGACGCCGCAGGTCCCGCAGGGCGGTGCCCAGTTCATGGACGTTGAGGCCGAAGCGGCGGGCGCCGGGGGCCTGGTCGGCGGGCAGTTCGTCGACCGCCGGGCAGCTGCCGTAGAGCACATGCAGCCCGGACGCGAGCGCCTCCAGGACGGCCAGCCCGAACGCTTCGTCCGGGGAGGGCGAGACAAGGACGTCGATGGCCGAGAGCAGACCGGGGATATCGGGCCCGGCGGCCCCTCGGCCGGCGGCCGCCGTGTCGACCGCGCCGTCGCGCTCGCCCAGCAGATGGATCCGGTCGCCCGAGCCGAACTGCTCCGCCATCCGCCGCAGCATCTCCCGCTCCGGCCCCGCACCCGCCAACAGCAGGTGCACACCGGGCAGCTGGGTCACCGCGCGGACCAGCACATCGAACCGTTTGCCGGGCACCAGCCGGCCGACGCCACCGACCACGAAGGCATCCAGCGGCAGGCCCAGCCGGGTACGCACCAGCGCCCGCGCCGCCGGGTCGAAGCCGAATCGGTGCGCCTCGATGCCGTTGGGGACCACGTGGATCCGCTGCTCCGGTACGCCCCAGCGGCGCAGCCGGGCGGCGACGGTGTCCGAGACGGCGACCGTGGCCGTCCCCAGCCGTTCGGTGGCCCGGTAGAGGGCGCGGACGCCACGGGTCAGCCGGCGGCCCTCGATGACCGCGTCGCCCAGGGAGTGTTCGGTGGCGACCACGGCCCGTACGCCGGCCAGCCGGGCGGCGACCCGGCCGTAGACGCAGGCCCGGTAGAGGTGGGTGTGCACGAGGTCGTAGCCGCCGTCACGGATCAGCCCGGCGAGACGGGGGAGTGCGGTCAGGTCCCGGTTGCCGGTCATGCCGAGGTGGCGGACGGGGGTGCCGTCGGCCTCGATGCCCTCGGCGACCGGGCCCGGACCGGTCAGGGTGAGGACCTCGCAGTACGCGGGGAGCCGGCGCAGCAGCAGCCGCAGCTGCTGCTCGGCGCCGCCCACGTCGAGGTCTGTGATCACGTGCAGAACCTTCACCGGATGCCTCCAGAGGTAGCGGCCGGGGTGGTGGTCCGGTCGGGGGGCAGGGCACGGCGCCGCAGCGGGTGCAGGGCGCGGTTACGGGAGCCCGGCGGATCCCAGGCGCCCTCGCCCCCGGGCCCGCCGGGCGGGACGGGCACCGTGGCGGTGCGGCCGGGGCGGCGCAGCGGCGGGGCGCCCGCGCTCATCTGCCCTCCAGCCGCACCACCGAGGCCACGGTGCGCAGCAGGATCAGCAGGTCCTGCCGCAGTGACCAGCTGTCGATGTAGAGGTTGTCGAAGCGGACCCGGTCCTCGACGGGGGTGTCGCCGCGCAGCCCGTGCACCTGCGCCAGGCCGGTCATGCCCGCCGGCATCCGGTGCCGGGCGCCGTACTCGGGGCAGGTCCCAAGGAACTGCTCGACGAAGAAGGGACGTTCCGGGCGCGGCCCGACCAGGCTCATCTCGCCGCGCAGCACGTTCCACAGCTGCGGCAGCTCATCGAGCGAGGTGCGCCGCAGCAGCCGGCCGACCCGGCTCATCCGGCACTCGTCCGCCAGGCTCCACCGCGTCGCCGCCTCGTGCTCGTCGCACGGCTGCCAGGTGCGGAACTTCAGCAGGGTGAAACTGCGGCCCCCTCGGCCGATGCGTTCCTGCCGGAAGAGCACACCGGGCCCGACGGCGAGCCGTACCGCGAGGGCGCAGCCCAGCAGCACCGGGGCGGTGACCACCAGCCCCGACGCGGCCAGCGTGAGGTCCAGCAGCCGCTTGCTCCCACCGCCGTGCCGCGGCGGGGCGGTGTCCAGGAGCCGGCAGGCGAAGCCCCTCAGGTGGTCGGTGTCCGCATGCGGCGTCCGGCCCTCGCGGGCGGCCGCGGGGCCGGCCAGCCAGACGGCCGAGCCCTGGGCGATGAAGCGGCGCAGCAGTGCGGTGGTGTGCGGATCGCCGTACGGCGGCAGGGTGAACACCACGTCCCGCACGGTGTGCTGGATGACGGCGCGGGTGACGTCCTGCGCGGATCCGAGCCGCGGCAGCGGCGGTCCGACGGCACCCGGGGGTGCGTCCGGACCGGCGGTGCCCGTCGCGTCGGATCCGGCGGGCGGCAGCGACGGCGGGGTGACCACGCCCACCGGGCGCATCCCGTACTCGGGGTGGGCATGCAGTACGGCGGCGAGCTGCCGGGCCGCCGGGCCGGTGCCGACGATCAGCGTGGCGCGGGGCCGGCGGCGGGCGGCGGCGCGGCGGGCCCGGTGGACCGCGGCCCGGCCGCCGCAGCCCAGTGCGGTGTGCACCGCCACCGCACCCACCAGCAGGGCCGGCGGCAGCACCTGCCCGGGGCGTACGGCGGCGAGCACCGCGGCCGCCGCACACCAGCAGACGGCGGACCGGACCAGCAGCGTCGGCAGATCGTTCAGCGTGCTCGGGGCGGGGCCAGGACGGTAGAGACCGGCGTGGGCGTGGAGCAGCAGCAGTCCCACCAGGAGGAGGCCGAGTGCGGCCGGCGCCGTTGCGGGGCCGAGGACGAGCAGCGCGGTGGCCGCGGTGGCCAGGGCGTCGGCGGCCAGCAGCGGGGCGACGGTCCGTCGCCGTACACCGCGGCCGGGCCGGGGCGGGGGAAGGGTTTCCCGCCCCGGCCCGCGCGGCGGACGGACCGCGGCCGCCGGGCGGGGGACCGCCGACGGGGGCGGGACCCGGGCGGAGCGGTGCGCATCCGCGCTCTCCGTCGTCATCGGCTGATCCGCATCGGCTGATCCGCTCTCTGCTCTCCGGAATTCCCGGGGCGCGTCGCTCAGCGCCTGGTATCGGTCTGGACGAAGAGCGCGCCGAGCAGATATCCGGGATTGCGGGTGGTGAAGCGGAAAGTGAGCCGGTCGCCGCCGGACCGCAGCGCGGGCGTGATGTCGAATACATCGGAATCAAATCCGAGCGTGTTCCGGTAAGCGGGCCACCGCATCGTTGCCCGGCCGAAATCGGTGACCGTCGAATTCATCACATCATTCGCCGGATTGGCGGCATCCCGCACCGTGTGCGCGCGGTGCCTGGCGGCCCGGACGGTGAGCGTGTCATTTCCGTGGCCCCGGTCGCCGTCGTATGCCACCACGCCCGCGCGGCCGTGTGAATTTGCCGGGATACGCAGTCCGGGCAGTCGCACCGAAAGCTCCCGGCGGTCCGCGCCCAGCGACTGGAAGCCGTCCCACAGCGCGATTCTGCGCAGCGGCTGCTTTTTGTTCTCGTATGCGGCCACCAATGTCCAGCCGCCCCAGACGCCGGCCGTGGAATGGCTCGTCGCCATATTGATCTGCGCCACCGTGTAGGCGCCGCCGCCGCTGTTTTGCACCAGTTCGGTGACCTCCGCGGAGGCCTGGAATCCCTCGGTCGCGGAGTGCGGGCGGTGCCCGGTCATGGTGTCGGCGCGCACCTCCCGGTACCGGCCGCCGGGCTCGGCGAGCAGCACCCGGCCGTTGTCCCTGGCGGCCTTCTGTCCGCTGCCCCGCAGGCTGCCGCCCCAGTACAGCCGGGCGTAGCTCACCCGGGAACCGGCCGGGATCCGCAGGGTGGCACTGCTGGAGTTGGCGGTGCGGGCGTCGGAGTCGACGTCGATGTACGCCATCCGGTAGTGGCCGTTCGCGCCGGCGGAACCCTGCTGGACCGCCGCACACGGGGTGGCGGTGCGGCCGGCCGCCGTTTTGCAGGTGACCGAGGAGTTGGCGGCGCGCGCGATACCGCCGTGCTGGGTGGCGTGATAGCGCTCGGTGAACGGAATTCGTGCGGATTCCCTGGCGGCCGGCGCGGCCACCGCCGAAGACAAGGCGGCCGACAATGCCAAGGACGCCAGTGCGCATACGACGCCGCGCCCGGTGCGGTCCATCGACTTCCGCATGTCTTCCTCTCCGACTTCAATCAGTCAAACAGGAGAGCACTCTGACAGAAATCATGTTGGAAACCGCGGCAGGCACGCCGGACCCCGGTCGGGGGCGGCCATTCAGCGGAATGCCGGGCTTCGTGCCGTCCCGCCGTTACTGCCAGAAGGGCTAACGATTTCCCGGAAGAGGGAATGCCCGCATCCCTGACTCATTCCGCTCGTTGTGACCGGTTGCCCCATTCGCGAACTGAAAGGAGAATGGGATGAAGCGGTTTGTTACGACCGCCGCGATGACTGCGGCCAGCTGTGCCATGGTTCTGGGTGGCGCAGGCATCGCATCTGCAAGCGGGGACCACGGCCGTGGTCACCACGACCATCACGACAGCTACCGTCACGACCACCGCGGTTTGTACAACCACCGCAGTGGCGCCAATGCGGCGGGCTTTGCCGCGGGTTCCCCGGGCATTCTCAGTGGCAACAATGTCCAGGTCCCGATCAACATCCCGATCAACATCTGCGGCAACAGCCTCAACCTTGTCGCGGCGTTGAACCCGGCGTTCGGGAACGCATGCGTCAATAGGTGATCCGCCCGCCGGTCCGGATGGACATCGGGCCGGCACGGGTCATGATGTGCAGTTGGCGGATCACCCGTGACCTCGGTCGTGGGTGGTTCGCCACACTGCCCCGCACGCCCGGCCCCTGGCCTCCGGGCGCCGGTATCGCGCTGACCAGCGGATACGGCATCCCGGGCACAGGCCATACTGGAGGGCATGGCGAAGAGCAGACGGGGGCGCGGCGGCCCGGAGCCCGTCACCGAAACGGTGGACGGCGGGCTTGCCGAGCTGCGTCCCGACCGGGACCGGCCGCGCGGCTGGACGCTGCTGATCGACGGTGCTCCGCAGTCCCATGTGGACCTCGACGACCCGGCATATCTGGACTTCCCCTATCAGCGGCGGCTCGGCCACCTCGCCGATCTGGCCGGACCGGCCGGCAAACCGCTGCGCGTCGTCCATCTCGGCGGCGGTGCCCTGACCCTGGCCCGCTATGTCGCGGCGACCCGGCCGCGGTCCACCCAGCAGGTCGTGGAGATCGACGCGGCGCTGGTCCCTCTCATACGCCGGCAGCTGCCGTGGGACAGCGGCTGGCGGATCCGGGTGCGTGGCGGTGACGCCCGCGCAGGCCTGGCGAAGATCCCGGACGGCTGGGCGGATCTGATCATCGCCGATGTCTTCGCCGGTGCCCGTACGCCCGCGCATCTGACCAGCACCGAATTCGTGGCGGAGGTACACCGGGCGCTGCGGCCCGGCGGGTTCTACGCGGCGAATCTCGCCGACGGGCCGCCGCTGCGGTTTCTGCGCGCCCAGATCGCCACGGTCCGTACGGTCTTCCCCGAGCTGTGTCTGACCGCCGACCCGGCCGTGCTGCGCGGCAGGCGCTTCGGCAACGCCGTGCTGCTGGCCGCCGACGGGGAGCTGCCGGTCGCCGAACTGACCCGGCGGGCGGCGACCGATCCCCAGTCCGGACGGGTCGAACACGGCCGGGCGCTGCTGGACTTCACCGGCGGCGCGGCCCCCGTCACCGACGCCACCGCCCTCCCCTCACCCGCCCCGCCGGCCGACGCATTCGACTGACGGGCGGCGCGCGGCGGTTCGAGGAGAAGACACCCCCCTACGTCGCGTGGTCGCTGGTCTCCACGACCGGCGGATGGCCGTTCCAGGTGCAGATCACGGACGTATGGGCGCCGCCGCCGGTGAAGTCGACCCGCAGCCACCCGACCTGCTTCCACACCTGCATCTCCCAGCCCGGGTTCGGGGTCGCCGACACCAGCTCGGCGGACCGGTTGCCCATGTCGATGACCACCCGGCCGCCCGCCGTGGAGTAGCTCTTGACCCGGCCGTCGGAGACCGGGGCGGAGCCGCCCGGCCGGCCGGTGCCCGGGTACCCCGACCGGGGGGAGCCGGTGTGTGACGGGGTGGCCGGCCGCGAGGGTCCGTGGTCGCCGGGCGCCTTGCTGCGGCCGGGCGAGGGGGACGGCTTGGGGCGGTGCGTGGAGGAGGCCCGCGGTGTGGCGCCGTCGTCCGACTGCCGCCCCGAGGAGGCCACTTGCTCGGAGAGCGGCAGGGCACGCGGCGCGTCGTACGCCGTTCCGGACAGCACGGTGTGCACACCGAACCACGACAGGGTGACCGCGGCGCCGGTCGCCAGCGTCCAGGCCGCCGCGTGAACCAGTCCTCGTTGCATCCGGGTCATACTGCACCACCGCCCTGTCCCTGTGCAGCCCGTCCAGCACCGCGGACCGCATTGCTCCGCTGTCAACATCGGGCAGGGAAGCCCGCCCGAATGGCGTACGGTGCCGCCCATGGCAAGTGTGCTCGTGGTCGAGGACGACCAGTTCGTACGCTCGGCCCTCATCCGGCATCTGACCGAGGCCGCCCACACGGTACGCAGTGTCGGTACCGCCCTGGAAGCGCTCCGCGAGGTGGCACACGTCGGCTTCGACGTCGTCATCCTCGACCTCGGTCTGCCCGATCTGGACGGGGGCGAGGCGCTCAAGATGCTTCGCGGAATCACCGATGTCCCGGTGATCATCGCCACGGCCCGGGACGACGAGGCCGATATCGTCCGGCTGTTGAACGACGGCGCCGACGACTACCTCATCAAGCCGTTCTCCGTCGAGCACCTCTCGGCCCGGATGGCGGCCGTACTGCGCCGCTCCCGGTCCGCGACGGCCGGCGCGGAACCGCCCTCACGAGTGATCCGGGTCGGCGGCCTGTCCATCGACCCGCTGCGCCGGCAGGCCGAACTCGACGGTGTCGCACTCGACTTGACGCGCCGGGAGTTCGACCTGCTGGCCTTCCTCGCCGGCCGGCCGGGCGTCGTCGTCCCCCGCAGGGAACTCCTCGCCGAGGTCTGGCAGCAGTCCTACGGCGACGACCAGACCATCGACGTCCATCTGTCCTGGCTGCGCCGCAAACTGGGCGAAACCGCGGCGCAACCACGGTACTTGCACACACTGCGGGGCGTCGGGGTGAAGCTGGAGCCACCACGGTGAGCTGGGGGTACCTCCCAGCGGTAGCTGGGGGAGCGCGCGAGACCGCCGGGCCGCAGACGGCGGAGAGAGCCGCACCTCTGCGCCTCGTGGGCGGAGAAGCGAAGGATGAGAAACAGTGAGATGGGCCCTGGTCAAGGTGGCGCTGGCGGTCACCGCCATGGTCGTGGTCGCCTTCGCCGTCCCCCTCGGCCTGGTCGTCAAGGAGCTGGCCCGCGACCGCGCCTACGGAAGCGCCGAGCGGCAGGCCGCCACCATCGGCCCGGTCCTCGCCATCACCACCGACCGCACCCAGCTGGAGCGCGCCGTCGCCAGCGCCGAGACCGGCTCCGGCGGCCGGATCGGCGTCCATGTCCCGGCGAGCGGCAGGAACGGCAGATCCGCCGAGATCGGCGCCCGGCGCGCCCCGGAGGCCGATGTGGCGGCGGCCGTCAAGCTGGGCCGGGCCTCCATCTCACCGGTCTCCGGCGGCTCCTCGCTCCTCCAGCCGACCGCGGTCGCCTCCGGTATCGCCGTCGTCGAGGTGTTCGTCCCCGACGCGGCGCTCACCAAGGGCGTCACCACCTCCTGGCTGGTGCTGGCCGGTGTCGGTCTCGCGCTGGTCATCGGCTCGGTCGCGGTCGCCGACCGGCTCGGCACCCGCATGGTCCGGCCCGCCGAACGCCTCGCCGGCGCCGCCCATGACCTCGGCAAGGGCGAGCTCGGCGTCCGCGTCCCGGAGGACGGCCCCAAGGAACTGCGGCTGGCGGCCAGCGCGTTCAACTCCATGGCCGACCAGGTCGTCCAACTGCTGGCCAACGAGCGGGAGCTGGCCGCCGACCTCTCGCACCGGCTGCGCACCCCACTGACCGTGCTCCGGCTCAACGCCGCCTCGCTCGGCGACACCCCGGCCGCCGAGCAGACCCGGGCCGCCGTCGAGCAACTGGAGCGCGAGGTCGACCAGATCATCCGGACCGCCCGCGAGCAGAAGGCCCAGACCCAGCAGGCGGCCGCCGCGGCCGGCTGTGACGCCGCCGAGGTGATCCGGGAGCGGATGGCGTTCTGGTCGGCGCTCGCCGAGGACGAGGGCCGCACCGTACGCGTCGCCGGCGCGGACCGCCCCGTACGCATCCCCGTCGCCCGCCCCGAACTCGCCGCCGCCCTGGACGCGATGCTCGGCAACGTCTTCCGGCACACGCCCGAGGGCACCGCCTTCGCGGTCGATGTCCACAACGCGGAAGAGGCGGTGATCGTGCTGGTCTCGGACGCCGGGCCGGGCATCGCCGACCCGGACGCCGCGCTGCGCCGCGGCCACGGCGGTGGGGGTGCCGGCTCCACCGGCCTCGGTCTGGACATCGTGCGCCGGCTGGCCGAGTCCACCGGCGGCGATATGCGCATCGGCCGCTCGGTGCTCGGCGGCACCGAGGTGCGCATCTGGCTGGCGCTGGACGGCCGGCGCGCCCCGCACGGCGGACGACGCGGCCACCGGCTGCGCCGCACGCTCCGTACCCGGGGGCGGCGGGCGGCCCGCACCGGCACCTGAAGGAGGCACATGCCGGGGGCTCTTAACCACTCCCTTCCGCTGCCTTAAGGCCGCCATAATTCCGCCAACTGCCATGCCATTCCCGGCATTTGTCCGTTTCGTTGGCGCTAGCGTGCGGGACGCACCACGGTGCACCCCACCCCCCCATGTGACGACAGGCAGGCACGCCATGACTTCCTCGGTACACCGCCGGCGCAAGAGCCGCACCACCAAGCTGATCGTGACCGGCGTGGCCGCCGCGGTCGCGGCCGGCGGCGCCTTCGCCATCGCCGGTTCCGCCATGGCCACCAAGGCCCCGCGGCCCGCCCCCACCGCCGCGAAGGCAGCGGCAGGCTTCGCCCCGTACGTCGACACCTCGCTCAGCCCCGCCTACGACCTGGCCGACACCGCCAAGAAGACCGGGGTGAAGAACTTCCACCTCGCCTTCGTCACCTCCGGCGGCGGCTGTGTGCCCAAGTGGGGCGGCTCGGGCGAGCTGGGCGACAACCCGGTGGCCCGGCAGATCCCCGCACTGCGCGCGGCCGGCGGCGACGTCCGGGTCTCCTTCGGCGGCGCCAACGGCTCCGAACTCGGCCTGGCCTGCGGCTCCACGGGCGAACTGGCCGCCGCCTACGGCAAGGTCATCGACCGGTTCAAGCTCACCAAGGTCGACTTCGACATCGAGGGCGGCGCACTGCCGGACACCGCCGCCAACACCCGCCGCGCCCAGGCCATCACCCAGCTCCAGAAGAAGCACCCCGGCCTCGACGTCTCCTTCACCCTGCCGGTCATGCCCGAGGGCCTGACCCAGGACGGGGTGAACCTGGTCGCCGACGCCAAGAAGAACGGCGTCAAGATCTCCGCCGTCAACATCATGGCGATGGACTACGGACCCGCCTACAGCGGCGACATGGGCACCTACGCCACCCAGGCCGCCACCGCCACCCAGGGCCAGCTCAAGAAGGCCCTCGGCCTGAGCGACGCGGCCGCCTGGAAGACCGTGGCCGTGACCCCGATGATCGGCGTCAATGACGTCCAGTCCGAGATCTTCCGCCGCGACGACGCCACCCAGCTGGTGAAGTTCGCCCAGGCCAAGCACCTGGCCTGGCTGTCGATGTGGTCCTCCACCCGCGACAAGGCCTGCCCGGGCGGCACCGGCAACTCCGCGCAGCCGACCTGCAGTTCCATCGAGCAGAGCCCGCTGGACTTCACCAAGGCCTTCGGCGCGTACAAGGGCTGACCCCCACCGGCGGTCCGTCCCCCCCCCGGACCGTTCGCCCCCGAGGCGGGGCGCAGCGGGTCCCCCAACCGCTGCGCCCCGCCCCTTCTCCGTGTGCGGCATGTCCTCAGCCCGCACCGCCCCGTACGGCCACCCGGAAGGCGATCGGGGTGGTGCCCGTCTGCCGCTGGAAGAACTTGCTGAAGTTGGTGGCGTCGGCGAAGCCCAGCCGGTCCGCGATCCGGGCCGCGGACTGATCGCCGTGCGCCAGCAGCCGCTTGGCCTCCAGTACCACCCGCCGGTCGATGAACTCCTTCGCCCCCACTCCGGCGGCGGCCTCGGTGGCCCGGGAGAGGGTGCGCGGCGCATAGCCCAGCGCGCGGGCGTAGTCGGCGACCCGGCGGCTGCGGGTGAAGCCCCGCTCCACCGCGTCCCGGAAGCGCAGATATGTCGCGCTCGCCGCACAGGCCCCGTCGCCGTCCCCGCCCGCCGCACCGCCCGGGTGCGCGGCCCGCAGCACCAGGACGGCCAGCAGATGCCGCAGCACATCGAGGTGGATCTCCAGCGGTAGCCCGCCCAGCGCCCCGAACTCGGTGTGCAGCTGCCGCAGCGCCTCGGCCACGCCCCGCGCCGCGGCGCCGTCGGGATGCCGTACGGGCGGCCCGTACCAGTCCTCGATCCGGGCCGCGGCCGCGGTCGCCGGATCCAGGAAGCCCGCCTCGAAGAGCACCAGCCGCCCCTCCGCACCCGTCAGATCGCCGAAGTGCTGGACCTGCCCGGGGCGCGACCACAGCAGATCGCCCGGGGCCATGACGTGCTCCCGGAAGTCGACGCTGTGCACCAGCCGGCCGCGGTCCAGGAGCAGCAGATGGTGGAAGCCGGGGCGGTGTGGGGTGGACAGCCGGCAGGCGTCCGCCCGCGCCCGCAGCTCCGCGAGCGTCAGCACCTCCACCCCGGCCGGCCGCCCGGCCGGCGCGGAGAACGCCACCTCCCGGATCTCCGGAACGGGCTCCCCGCCCTCCTGTCGCTTTCTGACCATCGCTGGTCTCCTCGCTACCCCGAAACGTCCTGCTGGTGCCCCTAGCGTAAAGACGTCAGCACATCAGCTGACGGAAAACGGAAGTCCCGACCGGGACCACGGAACAGCTGGGAGACCCATCATGTCCACGATCGCTCTCTTCGGGGCCAACGGCACCATCGGAAGCCGCATCCTCCACGAGGCCCTCCGGCGCGGTCACCGGGTCACCGCGGTCGTCCGCGACCCCGCGAAGATCGCCACGACCCATGAGCACCTGACCGTGACCACCGGCGACATCCTCGACCCGGGCTCCGTCGCCGCCGCGGCCAAGGGGCAGGACGTCCTGGTGAGCGCGGTCGGCGGCGGCGACGGTCCGGGCCATATCGCCACGATCAGGCCCGCCGCCGAGTCCCTCGTCGCCGGTCTGCGCACCCTCGGCGACGCGGCGCCCCGGCTGCTCACCGTCGGCGGCGCCGGTTCGCTGCGCACCCCGGACGGCAAGCAGGTCTGGGACGCGGAGGGCCTCCCCGAATTCCTGCTGCAGATCATGCACGCCCACGGCGACGCGCTGGACTTCTACCGCTCCGTCTCCGATGTGCGCTGGACCAACCTCAGCCCGGCGGCCATCATCGCGCCCGGCGAGCGCACCGGCAGCTACCGCACCGCCACCGACGATCTGGTCACCGACGCCGGGGGCCACAGCCGGATATCCACCGAGGACTACGCCGTCGCCGTCCTCGACGAGATCGAGCGGCCCCGCCACCTCGGCGAACGCTTCACCGTCGGCTACTGAACCCGGCATCCGTCTCCGGAAGCCGGCCCTCATATCCGCTCCCTATATATGGCGGCATATACGGTGGCCGGTACGCCGACAAACGCCAAGGCCCCCGACCTGAGGTCGGGGGCCTTGAAGTGGGGTGAGTAACGGGACTTGAACCCGCGACATCCTGGACCACAACCAGGTGCTCTACCAGCTGAGCTATACCCACCATGACCGGTGCTGTGTGGTTCTTTTTCCCCACCGGCTGAGAAAAAGTGTACAGGGTCCGGAGGGGTGCTCGCGCCCAGGTTTGGTGTCCCGGGACCGAGGGCGTGTCGCGCGGGTCACGGGCGGACCCGGGCACCGCGCGACACGCGCCCTCCGGCTCACTACGGTGTGGACTGCCGCTCGGCCGGCAGGACGTGCTTGGCGGCGATGGCCTTCGCGGTGTCCGAGTCGGGGCCGGGCTGCGGCACGAAGACCGCCTCCCGGTAGTAGCGCAGTTCCGCGATGGATTCGCGGATGTCCGCCAGCGCCCGGTGGTTGCCGTTCTTGTCCGGACTGTTGTAGTAGGCCCGCGGGAACCAGCGCCGGGCCAGTTCCTTCACGGACGAGACATCGACGATCCGGTAGTGGAGGTAGCTCTCCAGTGTCGGCATGTCGCGCAGCAGGAAGCCACGGTCGGTGCCGACGGAGTTGCCGCACAGCGGCGCCTTCCCCGGCTCCGGCACATGCTGCTTGATGTACGCAAGCACCTGCGCCTCCGCCGCCTCCAGCGTCGTCCCGCTGTCCAGCTCCTCCAGCAGCCCGGAGGCGGTGTGCATCTGGCGCACCACCTCCGGCATGGTGCCGAGCGACTCGGCCGGAGGGCGGATCACCACATCCACCCCGTCGCCCAGCACATTCAGCTCCGAGTCGGTGACCAGGGCGGCCACCTCGATGAGCGCGTCATTCGCCAGCGAGAGTCCGGTCATCTCGCAGTCGATCCACACCATGCGATCGTTCATACATCTCACCCTACGGGGCGCTCCCGCTGTCCGGGCAGCACGGGGCGGCCCGCTCCCCGGCCGACCGGGGAGTCCGGCAGGCGGGAGGCGTAGGCGTCCGACTGCGGTTTGCCCGCTTCGGCCGCTTCGGCGGTCGCCAGCCCGTGGCCGGCCAGCGCGGCGGCGGAATACCGGTCCCCGCCGCCCGCCCCCAGCGCCGCCCGCTCGCGCTCCGGCCGCTCGGCACGCTCCGCCCGCTCCGGTCTCAGCGCGGGTTCGGACCCGTTCTGCGGCCGGCGCGCGCGGTAGGCCGCGCGGTAGGCGGCGGGCGAGGCGCCCAGCTGCCGTCGGAAGTGGCCGCGCAGGGCGACCGGCGAGCGGAATCCGCAGCGTCCGGCGACCTCGTCCACCGAATAGTCGGAGGTCTCCAGCAGCCGCTGGGCCTGCAGCACCCGCTGGGTGATCAGCCACTGCAGCGGAGCGCTCCCGGTCAGGGAACGGAAGCGCCGGTCGAAGGTGCGCCGGCTCATGTACGCGCGCGCGGCCAGCGTCTCCACGTCGAACTGCTCGTGGAGATGCTCCAGCGCCCAGGCGACGACCTCGGCGAGCGGGTCGGCGCCGATCTCTTCAGGTAATGACCTGTCCAGGTAGCGCTGGTGCCCCATGTCGGACGCGGTCCGGCGGGGCGGCACGACGAGCCGGCGGGCCAGCGCGTTCGCGGCGTCCGCGCCGTGGTCGGTGCGCACGATGTGCAGGCACAGGTCGATACCGGCCGCCGTCCCCGCGGACGTGAGCACATCGCCGTCGTCGACGAAGAGCTCGCGGGGGTCCACATGGACGGACGGATAACGCTTGGCGAGCGTCGGTGCGTACATCCAATGGGTCGTGGCCGGGCGGCCGTCGAGCAGTCCGGCCGCGGCGAGGACGAACGCCCCCGTGCACAACCCGACGATTCTGGCCCCTTCTTCATGCGCGCGGCGCAGCGCGTCGAGCGCGGCGGGCGGCGGGGCCTGGGTGATGGAACGCCAGGCCGGTACGACGACCGTCCCGGCACGGGAGATCGCCTCCAGCCCGTAGGGGGCGGAAAGTTCGAGCCCCCCGGTCGTGCGCAAAGGCGCATCTTCGCCCGCGCACACAAGCAGCCGGTACCGCGGGACGCCTGCGTCCTGTCGGTCGATGCCGAAGACCGAGAGCGGAATGGAGCTCTCGAAAATGGGGCCGCCGCTGAAGAGGAGCACCGCGACTATTTCGCGGCGTCGTCGGGCGGCGAGCTTGCGTGCGGCATCTGGTACGGCAGCGGAGTCCTGGCTCATGGCACTTAAGCCCCCCTCGGTCGTCTCGCCCTCTCGGTCCTGCACAGTTCCCCCGCCATTGCTACCAAGATCGAATCTACTGTGTTCCGTGAGGATGGAGTGCCAAGTTCACCACCCGCTGGTATGTCGATATGGCAACTTGGCGCGAAGCATTCGATCACGAAGCGTTCCACTCGTCGGGCCTACATGGGAAGTACGCGTCTCGGCTCTGCCCGTTCGCAGTAGGGCACAACCATGCCCAGCGGTCCTTTCCTCCCTGCTCACGCCAGGGTTGAGGGGGGCCGCGGACAAGGTGTGGACCTCGGCCGGAAGTTGGCTGAAAACGGTCGCGCGCAGACTTGCAGGCGCCCTCAATCGACCGGCGTACGCCCTTCGGAATGCCGGCCGCCCCCGTGCGCCGTCGCCCCTGAACGTCCGCTTCTGTCCCGGTGTCTTCCGACCTCGCGCACGCGGACCCGTGCGGCGGTCCGTTCGGAATGCCGCAACAGTGCGCGACAGGCACAGGTCACAGCGGCCAGACCGGCGGCGGCGCCGGTCGCGCCGGCCCAGGAGGCGCCGCTGAAGATCAGTACGAGGGGTACCAGGGCGCAGCTGAACGCGCCCCAGCGCACCACATCGCTCACTGGGTCGGGTGATCTGTCGGACGGCAACGGCACCGCGCACTCCCCTCGGACGGGCTGCTACTACAACGCCGACGACGATCATGGGTCACCGCGAGGGGTACGTACGGGGGCAGGCCGGGGCATTGCCATCCGCGCCACGCTCCGGCATGCTCCGGGGAACGTTCGAGGCCCCACCCACCTCGCGCGGGCGCCCCGCGTCCGTGGCGGGCTCTGGGCAGCGGGGGAGTGGCGCCGTACTCTTGGGGTATCGGGTTGGGAAGATGATTCCCAGTCGTATCGTTCCTCTTTGAACTATGGCTCCCGCACCTCGGGCGCGCCAGCTCAGTCAACTGCCGGATCAAGTCAATCGCCGTTCCCCGTTCGCCCCTCCGCAAGAGGACGTCCTCGCCGAGACACCAATGGCCGGTCACGAAATCCCCGAACCCGCGGACCGCAAGCAGGTCGCCGATCCCATGGCGGACCTCGATGCGGCGGAAAAGACGCGCCACTCCTGCGACCCCGCGTTCCGGCACGGCGTCGTGGTCGGCTTCGACGGCTCCATGTCGAGCGAGCGAGCATTGGCGTATGCAATCGGTATGGCCCGGCGCCTCGGCTCGGGTCTGATCATCGTCCATGTGGCCAACCGGCTGCCGACGACCGTCTGGGCGGGCTGTGAGCCCCCGGTCTTCGTGGATGTGCCGGATCACCGCACCGAAGTGCTCGGCCTGGAGCTGGCCTGTGCGGACCATCTCACCGAGGTGCCCTGGATCCTCGTCGAGCGCGGCGGCGACATCTGCCACGAGCTGGAGGAGGTCGGCCGGGAGTACGAGGCCGACGCGATCGTGGTCGGCTCCACGCACGGCATCGTCGGCCGGATCTTCGGCTCGGTGGCCGGCCGGCTGGCCCGCCGGGCGCAGCGCCCGGTCATCGTGATTCCCTGACGCGCCGTCGGCGCGGACCAACTCCCCGTGCTCCCCTTTGGGCCTGAGCCGGCGCCGCTTTCGCGGAGGTGGCTGGGCGCCGTGGTGGGGTGCTCAACTGTCGCTTCGGTGGAGTGGATTGGGGTGGAGTGGGGGGAGCGCTCCGTCGGGCTCCCCCCCCGGCTGCTACTCGACCGTGACGGACTTTGCCAGGTTGCGGGGCTTGTCGATGTCGCGGCCGAGGGCCAACGCCGTGTGGTAGGCGAGCAGTTGGAGCGGGATGCCCATGAGGATCGGGTCCAGCTCGGGCTCGTTCTTCGGGACGACGATGGTGTGGTCGGCCTTCTCCTGCTCCTGGTGCGCGACGGCCAGGATGCGGCCGCTGCGGGCCTTGATCTCCTCCAGCGCGGCGCGGTTCTTCTCCAGCAGGTCGTCGTCGGGGACGATCGCGACGGTCGGCATCGCGGGCTCGATGAGGGCCAGCGGGCCGTGCTTGAGCTCCGACGCCGGGTAGGCCTCGGCGTGGATGTAGGAGACCTCCTTGAGCTTCAGGGAGGCCTCGCGCGCCACCGGGTAGCCGCGCACCCGGCCGATGAACATCATCGACTTGGCGTCCGCGTAGGCGGCCGACAGCTTCTTGATGTCCTCCTCGCCCTTGAGGATCTCGTCGATCTGCGCGGGCAGCTTGCGCAGACCCTCGATGATCCGCTTGCCGTCCGCGACGGACAGGTCACGGATCCGGCCGAGGTGCAGGGCGAGCAGCGCGAAGGAGACCACCATGTTGGTGAAGCACTTGGTGGAGACCACGCAGACCTCGGGGCCGGCGTGGACGTAGATCCCGCCGTCGGTCTCCCGGGCGATCGCCGAGCCGACCACGTTCACCAGGCCCAGCACCCGTGCGCCCTTGCGCTTGAGCTCCTGGACGGCCGCCAGCACGTCGTAGGTCTCACCGGACTGGGAGACCGCCACGTACAGCGTGTCGGGGTCCACGACCGGGTTGCGGTAGCGGAACTCGGAGGCCGGCTCGGCGTCCGAGGGGATCCGGGCCAGCTCCTCGATCATCTGCGCGCCGATCTGGCCCGCGTGGTACGAGGTGCCGCAGCCCAGGATCTTCACCCGGCGCACCCCGCGCGCCTCGCGGGCGTCGAGGTTCAGGCCGCCGAGGTGCACAGTGGAGAAGCGGTCGTCGATCCGCCCGCGCAGCGCGCGGTCCACCGCGTCCGCCTGCTCGGAGATCTCCTTGTGCATGTAGGTGTCGTGGCCGCCCAAGTCGTACGACTCGGCCGCGTACTCGACGGTCTCCGGGGCGGACGTGGTGCGCGAGCCCTCGGTGGTGTACGTGCGGTAGTCGTCGGCCTTGAGGGTGGCCATCTCGCCGTCGTCGAGGGTGACGACCTGGCGGGTGTGCGAGACCAGCGCGGCGACGTCGGAGGAGACGAACATCTCGTGCTCGCCGATGCCGAGCACGACCGGGGAGCCGTTGCGGGCGACGACGATGCGGTCGGCGAAGTCGGCGTGCAGCACGGCGATGCCGTACGTGCCCTCGATGTGCCGCAGTGCCTCGCGGACCTTCTCCTCCAGCTTCTCGGCCGGGGAGCGGGCGATCAGGTGGGCCAGCACCTCGGTGTCGGTCTCGGAGGCGAAGGTGATGCCGTCGGCGGTGAGCTTGGCGCGCAGTTCGGAGGCGTTGTCGATGATGCCGTTGTGGACGACCGCGACCTTGCCCTCGGTGTCCAGGTGCGGGTGGGCGTTCTCGTCGGTCGGCGCGCCGTGGGTGGCCCAGCGGGTGTGCGCGATGCCGGTGGAGCCCGCGAAGCGCTTGGGCAGCCGGGACTCCAGCTCGCGGACCCGGCCCTTGGCCTTGGCGGTCTTCAGGCCGCCCGTGGCCTTGCCGGTGCCCTTGGCGTGGATGGCGATGCCCGCGGAGTCGTAGCCCCGGTACTCCAGGCGCTGCAGACCCTCGAGGAGCAGCGGGGCGACATCACGCTTGCCGATATATCCAACGATCCCGCACATGCAGTGACCCTCCCAGAAAAACGTTGTGGCAATGGTTCGTGCTGCCCGGCGTCCCGGGCGCGGCCGTCAGCCGTAGACGAGGCGGCGCAGCTGGCGGGCCGAGAGATCGGGCGGGGCCACGGCGCGGTGCGGCATCTCGTGGCGGATCCGTTCGAAGATCTCCTCGTTGCGCAGTCCCTGGGACTGCAGCTCCCGATGGCGGCGGCGGACGAACTCCTCCGTGGTCTCGTCGAAGTACGCCAGCACGTCCAGCACCACCCGGGCGGCCTCACCGCGCTGTAGCGGTGTGCTGCGCACCAGGTGGTCCACCAGGTCTTCGTGCGGCGCTTCAGCGCGGTGACGGCGTTCGAGCACCCGTTGATACTGCGGGGCGGCGCGAAGATTCGCAAGAAATCTGCCCGCTATCGGGCACGTCCCCGGTTTGGGGGCCGGAAAGTGGTCTAAACCTTGACCGGAATCAAGGCTCACGGTACGCATGGTCACCGTTCGGTCGCTCCATGCCATGCACCATGCCATGCACGAGGTTCGCCGAAGGGACCGTCGATGAGACGACGCAGACTGCTGTTCTCGCTGCTGCTGGTCGCGGCGGCGGGGCTGGGAACCGCCGCCGTACCGCCGCAGGGCGCCGCCGGTGCCGCCCCCCGGGCCGCCACCCCACTGGACCGGGTGATCCCCGCGCCCGCGTCCGTACGCGGCGGCGGGGACGCGTACACCCTCGGTGACCGCACCCGGATCCGGGTGCCCGGCGGCTCCGGCGAGGCCAAGCGGATCGCCGGCTATCTGGCGGGGCTGCTGCGGCCCGCCACCGGCTTCTCCCTCCCCGTGACCACCAAGGACGGCCGGGACGGCATCGTCCTCCGGCTCGGCGGCAGCGGCACCGGGGGGCTGGGTGACGAGGGCTACCGGCTGACCTCCGACGGCCGTGCGGTCACCCTCAGCGCCGCCCGCCCCGCGGGCCTCTTCCACGGCGTCCAGACCCTGCGCCAGCTGCTGCCCGCCGATGTGGAGCGGCAGGGCGCCCGGCGCGGGCCCTGGCGGATCGCCGGGGGCACCATCGCCGACTCCCCGCGCTACGGCTACCGCGGCGCGATGCTCGACGTCTCCCGGCACTTCTTCACCGTGGCGCAGGTCAAGCGGTACATCGACCAGCTCGCCATGTACAAGATCAACAAGCTGCATCTGCATCTCTCGGACGACCAGGGCTGGCGGATCGCGATCAAGTCCTGGCCGCGGCTGGCGACTTACGGCGGCTCCACCCAGGTCGGCGGCGGCGCCGGCGGCTACTACACCAAGGACGACTACCGCGAGATCGTCCGCTATGCCGCGTCCCGTTATCTGACCGTCGTCCCCGAGATCGACATGCCGGGCCACACCAACGCCGCGCTGGCCTCCTACGCCCCGCTCAACTGCAACGGCCAGGCACCGCCGCTCTACACCGGCACCGAGGTCGGCTTCAGCTCCCTGTGCGTGCAGAAGAAGGAGACCTACGACTTCGTGGACGATGTCATCCGCGAGCTCGCGGCCCTGACACCCGGCCGCTACCTCCACATCGGCGGCGACGAGGCGCACTCCACCAGCCATGCGGACTACGTGGCCTTCATGGACAAGGTCCAGCCGGTGGTCGCCAAGTACGGCAAGACCGTGGTCGGCTGGCACCAGCTGACCGGGGCGCACCCGGCGAAGGGCGCCGTCGCGCAGTACTGGGGCTACGACAAGACGAGCGCGGCGGAGCGGCAGCAGGTCGCCGACGCCGCCCGGAACGGCACCCGGCTGGTCCTCTCGCCCGCCGACCGCGCCTACCTCGACATGAAGTACGACAAGAACACGCCGCTGGGCCTGTCCTGGGCCGGCTATGTCGACACCAGGCGCTCCTACGACTGGGACCCGGGCAGCTACCTCCAGGGCGCGCCCGCGGACTCCCTCCTCGGCGTCGAGGCACCCCTGTGGTCCGAGACGCTCTCCACCTCCGCGCACATCGAGTACATGGCCTTCCCGCGGCTGCCCGGTATCGCGGAGCTGGGCTGGTCGCCGGCGAGCACACACGACTGGGACGACTACAGGGTGCGGCTGGCCGCCCAGGGGCCGCGCTGGGACGCCCTGGGCATCGGCTACTACCGCTCCCCGGACGTGCCCTGGCCCGCACGCTGAGCCGGCCGTGCCGGGCGTCGACGGACGCCCGGCACGGTCTCAGGGCCCTCAGACCCGCTCGGCGGCGATCAGCAGGTACTGGAAGCTGCCGTTGCGGTACGCGGTCAGGAAGGTGTCCTCGATCCCCGTGACCAGATGGTCGGCCTCCCGGCGCAACTCCCAGTACGGCAGCGCGGCCTCCGTCAGGTCCTCGACGTGCACCGGGACGAGCCGGTTGCGGGCCATGGCGCGGAAGTACTCCGAACGCGGGTGGATGTCGCAGATGTAGTGGGCGTTGATGAGGGACACCTCGCGGGAGGCGCGTCCGTAGGCGTCGTTGTAGCAGCCGGTGATCGTGACATACCGTCCACCGCGCCGCAGCAGCCGCGCATGCTCGGCGAACAGCAGGTCCAGCTCGACGTACATGGTCGACTCGTTGTTCCAGGACGCCGCGTACGCGCCGGGGGTGAAGCCGGTGTCGAGCATGTTGCGGTGGTGGTAGCGCACCTTGTCGTCGATACCGCGCTTGCGGGCCTGCCCGTTGGCGAAGTCGGCCTGCTTGGCGGAGATCGTGGCCCCGTCGGCGTGGCAGCCGTAGCGCAGATGCGCGACCACGCTGCCGCCGCCGCGGCCGCACCCGGCGTCGAAGACGCGGTCGGTGGGGGAGAGGTCACCGAGGTGGGAGGCGAGGAGTTCGGCCTGGGCGTGCTCCAGCCGGTGCAGTTCACCGGTGACCCGGTCGCGTCGCCTGCCGGGGTCCGGCTCGTTCAGCACCGACCGGTCGGCGTCCCCGATGCCGTAGTGGTGGTGGTAGAGATCGTCGATCTTTCCCAGTTCGAGGTTGACCGGGTTCTCCTCGGCGTTCCAGTAGTCCGCGACCCGGGACTGGTACGTGGACTGGGTCGGCACCGGTGTGCGGGCGGTGTCGGCGTGAGCGATGGTCAACGGTGACTCCTTGCTGTGGTGCGCGGATCGGTCTACCAGTAGTTGGGCAGCTGGTAGCGGTCGGTGTTGGTGGCGTGCCACTCGTGGTTGCCGGACACCCAGTCGGCCAGGCCGCGGACGTACCGTTCGAGGAGGGGCGAGATGGCGGACAGCGGAGCCGACTCCGTCTCGAACGCCTCCATGATCTGGTTGTGGATCTCGACGCTCTTCAAGTAGGCGGCCTTCAGGCCGCGTTGCTCGTTGGCGGCCACCACCTGGGGCAGGTTCAGATGGTCCGGGTCGCTCGCCAGCTCCCTGGTGAAGGAGTACAGGTCGTTGACGATGGTCGTGGCGTTGCAGGCCAGAGCGGTGACCCGCTGGACCTCGGGGCGGGCGTAGAGGGCCTCGGGCAGTTCGTAGCCGTCCACGGCGTCGACGATGGACAGACAGGGACGGAAGTTGTTGAACTGCCGCATGACCAGGTACTCCCAGACCCGCGGCGCATGCCGCGTCTCCGCCCAGGCGGCCTCGGCGAGATAGCCGAGGTGCAGCCGGGCGATGTCCTGGACGAACCGGTCGGTCTGGCTGGGGGTGGCGAGGGCCGCGTAGTCCTTCAGGGCCCAGTGGTAGGAGCGCAGCGGTCCGTCGGCCTGCACACCGTGGCGCCACTCCTCCTCCAGCTCGGGGGTGCCGTGCAGCGGGTCGAGGGCCGACTGGGCCATGATCAGCCGGCCGCCGAGGCCACGGTGGGCGCCGCCCTTGCCCTCGTCCTCCTCGCAGTAGCAGTTGTCGACGATGTTCTCGGCCAGCAGCAGCTTGCCCGCGACGGTGAGGCGTTCGAGGTCGGCCGCACCGGGATGCTGCAGGACGACGGCCCGGCCGAACTGGAACTGGGTGAAGTCCCCGGTCCACTGCGCGGGGAACAGGTCCAGTTGGCGGGCCCAGGCCTCCAGCCTGCGGTCGATCTCCTCGGCCTTCTCGGGGTCGGCGGGGGCGGCGGGCCGGTACCTCAGCCCGGGGACGGCTCCGCCGGGGGGCCGGGTCCGCAGGGTGCGGGCGAGGTTCGGCGGGCCGGGCAGCGAGAACGCGGCGGCGGTGTTCGGGGGCGTGCTCATGGTTCGGGACTCCACCTGATCAGTCGGCGCTCCGGCCGATCTGGACGTTCTCCAGGACTCCGACGGCGTCGGGCACGAGGATGGCCACCGAGTAGTAGGCGGTGACGAGGTAGTTGATGACGGCGGACGGGTCGATGCCCATGAACCGGACGTTGAGGCCGGGCTGGTACTCCTCGGGGATACCGGTCTGGCGCAGACCGACGACTCCCTGGTCCGCCTCACCGGTACGCAGTGCGAGGATGCTGCTGGTGTGCGTGTCGCTGACCGGGATCTTGCCGCACGGGAAGATCGGGACGCCGCGCCAGGCGGGCACCTCGTGCCCGTCGACATTCGCCGTGCCCGGCACCAGACCGCGCTTGTTGCACTGCCGGAAGAAGGCGGCGATCGCCTTCGGGTGGGCCAGGAACAGCCGTGTCTTGCGGCGCATGGACAACAGCTCGTCCATGTCGTCCGGGGTGGGCGGGCCGGTGTAGGTGCTGATGCGCTGGCCGTAGTCGGCGTTGTGCAGCAGTCCGAACTCCCGGTTGTTGAGCAGCTCCCACTCCTGGCGCTCGCGGATCTCCTCGACGGTGAGCCGGAGCTGCTGCTGGGTCTGGTCCATGGGGTCGTTGTAGAGATCGGCGACCCGGCTGTGGACCCGCAGCACGGTCTGGGTCAGGGAGAGCTCGTACTCGCGCGGGGCCAGCTCGTAGTCGACGAAGCCGCCGGACAGCGTCGGCTCGCCGACGTGCCCCGCCCGCACCGGTACCTCCGCCTCTCCCTTGCGGTTCATGGGGCGCTGCTGCCGCTCCGCGTACGCCGTCAGATGGGCGGCCAGGGAGGGCACCCGGTCGGTGAACTCCCGGACCACGTCCCAGGGCAGCGCCATCAGGACGCCCGCCGTTTCGGCCCGGACCGAGCTCAGCCACCGGGGGTCGGGCCGGCCGATCGCCTCGTCCCCCATCTGGTCGCCGTCCGTGACGACCCCGATGACCTCCTCCTCGCCGTACTTGCCGACCGTGTAGCGGGCGAACCGGCCGTGGACGACGAGGTACGCCTCGGTGGTGGGCTGACCGGCCTCGAAGAGGACCTGGCCGGCCCGGACCTCCCGGACCCGGAAGCGGCCGGCGAGCTCCTTGAGGACCTCGGTGTCGGAGTAGCCGCGCAGGGCGGGCAGTTCGGTGAGTGTCTGCGGGATCACTCTGATGTCGTCCGCGCCGTTGTGCTCGAACTGGACCCGGCCCCGGCCGACGCGGAGCTGCAGACGCCGGTTGACCCGGTAGGAGCCGCCCTTGACGTCCACCCAGGGCAGCGTCTTCAGCAGCCATCGTGAGGTGATGGCCTGCATCTGGGGCTCGGACTTGGTGGTGGTCGCCAGTTGGCGCGCTGCCTGGGTGCTGAGGCTGGTGAGCGCGCTGTCTGCGGATGGTGCGAGAGCGGGCTCTTCGGCAGCGGAACCGGTGACGCCGTCCGGTACGGACACATTCCCTCCCGGGACATGAACAGAAGTGAGCAAAACGGCCTGCGGTGACCAAAATGGCCGTGTTCAGGAGCAAGCCAAACAGGAGGGAGAGCACGCCGGTACGGCGTGAAAGGGGGCGAACTCGCATCCACGAGTCATAAACCCCGAAGCGAGGCAGGCGGATCATGGTGGTGCGCCCGCGCGCCCTCCGGCCGCCGCATGCTCCCGACGCACCGGGGTACAGGCGCGGACGCGCACAGGGGCGCGCGGTGTCCGGGACGTCAGCACCGCAGCAACCGCAGCAACCGCAGCACTGCAGCACCGCCGCACCGTCGAACGCTCCGTTCACCGCGCACAAAAAGTGGCGGCCCGGTCACCGAAGCGACCGGACCGCCTGCCTTCACCGCACCGGGCCATGCCCTAGACGACGCCCAACTCCCGGGCGATCAGCATCCGCTGGACCTCGCTGGTGCCCTCGCCGATCTCCAGGATCTTGGCGTCCCGCCACATCCGGGCGACCGGGTACTCGTTCATGAAGCCGTAGCCGCCGTGGATCTGGGTGGCCTCGCGGGCGTTGTCCACCGCGATCTCGGACGAGTAGAGCTTGGCGAGCGCGGCCTCCTTCTTGAAGGGCTCGCCGTGCACCAGCCGGGACGCGGCATCGCGCCAGGCCAGCCGGGAGGTATGGGCACGCATCTCCATGTCGGCGAGCTTGAACTGGATCGCCTGGTTGCTGCCGATCGCGCGGCCGAAGGCCTTCCGCTCCTTGGCGTAGCGCACCGACTCGTCCACACAGCCCTGCGCCAGACCGGTGGCCAGCGCCGCGATGGCGATCCGGCCCTCGTCGAGGATGCGCAGGAACTGGGCGTAGCCGCGGCCCTCCTCGCCCAGCAGGTTGGCGGCCGGGACCCGGACGTCTGCGAACGCCAGCTCGCGGGTGTCCGAGGCGCTCCAGCCGACCTTGGAGTACGGGGCGCCGACCGTGAAGCCCGGGGTGCCGGAGGGCACGATGATCGAGGAGATCAGCGGGGAGCCGTCGTCCTTGCGGCCGGTGACGGCGGTGACGGTGACCAGTCCGGTGATGTCCGTACCGGAGTTGGTGATGAAGCACTTGCTGCCGTTGATCACCCAGTCCCCGCCGTCGCGCACCGCGGTCGTCCGCGTGGCGCCGGCGTCCGAGCCGCCGTCCGGTTCGGTGAGGCCGAAGGCGCCGAGCATCTCACCGCTGCACAGCTTGGGCAGCCATGCGCGCTTCTGCTCCTCCGTGCCGAAGTGGTAGACGGGCATGGCGCCCAGGGAGACGCCCGCCTCCAGGGTGATGGCCACCGAGGAGTCGACCCGGGCCAGCTCCTCCAGGGCGATGCCGAGGGCGAGGTAGTCGCCGCCCATCCCGCCGTACTCCTCGGGGAAGGGCAGCCCGAACAGGCCCATCCGGCCCATTTCCTGCACGATCTCGTACGGGAACGCATGCTGCTCGTAGTACTCGCCGATCTTCGGGGCGACGACGTCGTGCGCGAACGCCTCGACCGTACGCCGGAGTTCTTCCAGCTCGGCGGGCAGACGGTGGTCAAGGGACATGAGGGTCACTCCTGGTGGGAGAGGGCTCGGAGGGTGCGCGAGGGGCTCGGCCGGCCCAGGACCCCGGCCATCCACACGCTGGTGGCGGTCAGGCGGTGCAGGTCGACCCCGGTCTCGATGCCGAGGCCGTGCAGCATCCACACGAGGTCTTCGGTGGCGAGGTTGCCGGTGGCGCTCTTGGCGTACGGGCAGCCGCCGAGGCCGCCCGCCGAGGCGTCGATGGTGGTGATGCCGTGCTGCAGCGCGGCGAAGGTGTTGGCGAGGGCCTGCCCGTAGGTGTCGTGGAAGTGCACCCCGATACGGGAGGCGGGGACCTGGGCCTCGCCGAGGGCGGCCAGCAGGGTCTGCACATGGCCGGGGGTGGCCACCCCGATGGTGTCGCCCAGGCTCAGCTCGTCGCAGCCCAGGTCGAGCAGCGCCCGGCAGACCCGGACGGTCTGCGCGACGGGCACCGGGCCCTCCCAGGGGTCGCCGAAGCACATCGAGAGATAGCCGCGGACGTGCACCCCGGCGTCCTTGGCCCGTGCGACGACCGGGGCGAACATCGCCAGTGCCTCGTCGACCGTCCGGTTGAGGTTGGCCTGGGCGAACGACTCGGTGGCGCTGCCGAACACCGCGATCCGCCGGGCGCCCAGGGCGAGCGCCCGGTCCAGCCCGCGCTCGTTGGGGACCAGCACGGGCAGCCGCTGCGGATCGAGATCGTCCAGCAGCGGGAACAGCTGCTCGGCGTCGGCGAGTTGGGGCACCCACTTGGGGTGGACGAAGCTGGTGGCCTCGACGGCCGGCAGGCCCGCGGCGGCGAGGCGGTGGATGAACTCCGCCTTGATCTCCGTGGGCACCACGGTCTGCTCGTTCTGCAGCCCGTCGCGCGCGCCGACCTCATGGATCCGTACGCGGGTGGGCAGCCCTTCCGCGCGGATCTCCATCGGCAGTCCGGACGCGGTCATGAGGCGCTCTCCTGCCCGCCCTCAAGGCCGCCCGCGGACGCGGCGGGCTCCTCGGGGCTCTCGTGCGGGGCGACCACGGCCAGGATCTGGTCCATGGCGACGGTCGAGCCCGCGGTGACGTCGAGTTCGGTGACGGTCCCGGCGTGCGGTGCGGAGATGACGTGCTCCATCTTCATCGCCTCCACCACCAGCAGGCCCTGGCCCGCGGCCACCTCGTCTCCGACGGCGACCTTGACGACGGTGACGGTGCCGGGCATCGGGGCGGCCAGAGTGTCCGCACCGTGCGCCCCGGCGGCCCCGCGCAGCGCCGCGGCCACCGGGTCGTGGGTGGTCACCTGCCAGGAGTCGCCGTCCCGCCCGAGCCAGTCGCCGCGGTGGTGGAAGCTGTGCACCACCCCGTCGACGGTGACCCGTACGCGGCCCGGCTCCAGATGCCCGGCCGGGGCGCCGGGACGTACGTCGTGCGGCACCGGGTCGTGTCCTGGCACCCGCAGCCAGTGGCGTACCGGCGCGGGCTCGCCGCCGAGGCGGAAGCCGTTCGGCGCGGCGAACGGGTCGCGCCAGCCGCCGTCTTCCACCGCCGGCTCCAGGGCGGCCTGCCGCACCGCCGCGGCCGCCGCGTACACCTCGTCCGGCACCGTGCCGTCGACCAGACCGGCCGCCTCCCGCTCCACCAGACCGGTGTCCAGTTCGCCGGAGACCACGTCCGGGTGGGCCAGCAGCCGCCGCAGGAAACCGGCGTTGGTGGTGACGCCGAGGGTGACCGTCCCGGCCAGCGCGGCCCGGAGGCGGCGCAGCGCGCTCGCCCGGTCCGGTCCGTGGGCGATCACCTTGGACAGCATCGGGTCGTAGCGGCTGCCGACCTCCCCGCCCTCCGAGAGGCCGGAGTCCGTGCGCACTCCGCCGCCCTGCGGCTCGTGCAGCGTGAGCACCGTGCCGCCGGTCGGCAGGAAGTCGCGCGCCGGGTCCTCGGCGCAGATCCGCGCCTCGATGGCGTGCCCGGAGAGAGTGATGTCCTCCTGGGCGTACGGGAGATGCTCGCCGGCCGCGACCCGCAGCTGCCACTCGACCAGGTCGATGCCGGTGATCAGTTCGGTGACCGGGTGCTCGACCTGGAGGCGGGTGTTCATCTCCATGAAGTAGTAGGAGGACGGGTCCTTGCCCGGGACGATGAACTCGACGGTGCCGGCGCCGCGGTAGCCGCAGGAGCGGGCCGCCTGCACGGCCGCCTCCCCCATCGCGGCACGGGTGGCCTCGTCCAGCAGCACCGAGGGGGCCTCCTCGATGACCTTCTGGTGGCGGCGCTGGAGGGAGCACTCGCGCTCGCCGAGGTGGATGACGTTGCCGTGGCCGTCCGCCAGCACCTGGATCTCGATGTGCCGGGGCCGGTCGATCCAGCGCTCGACGAGCAGGGTGTCGTCGCCGAAGGAGGAGCGGGCCTCGCGGCGGGCGGCCGCGATCTCGTCGGCCAGCAGCGCCTCGTCACGGACCAGCCGCATGCCCTTGCCGCCGCCGCCCGCGGACGGCTTGAGCAGCACCGGTACGCCGATCTCCCGTGCCGCGGCGGCCAGTTGCTCATCGGTCAGCCCGCTGCCCGAGGAGCCGGGGACGACCGGGACACCGGCCTCGCGCACCGTCTCCTTGGCGCGGATCTTGTCGCCCATCAGCTCGATGGCCTCGGCGGACGGGCCGATGAAGACCAGCCCGGCGTCCGCGCAGGCACGGGCGAAGGCGGCGTTCTCGGCGAGGAAGCCATAGCCCGGGTGGACCGCCTGGGCGCCGGTCCGGGCGGCCGCGTCCAGCAGCCGCTCCACGGACAGATAGCTCTCGGCGGCCGGGGCCGGACCGATGCGTACGGCGGTGTCGGCCTCGCGGACATGGCGGGCGTCGGCGTCCGCGTCGCTGAAGACGGCGACCGAGCGGATGCCGAGGGTGCGCAGCGTGCGGATGACACGGACCGCGATCTCGCCGCGGTTGGCGATGAGCACGGTGTCGAAGTTGGTGGCCATTCCTGTGGACATCCCTCTCACATCCGGAAGACGCCGTAGCCGGGCGCGGTGCTGTCCTTCTGGGGAAGCGGCGCGTTGGCGCAGGCGGTCAGCGCCAGCCCCAGCACCTGCCGGGTCTCCAGCGGGTCGATCACTCCGTCGTCCCACAGCCGCGCGGTGGCGTAGTAGGCGTTGCCCTGGGTCTCGTACTGCTCGCGGACCGGCGCCTTGAAGGCGGCCTCCTCCTCGGCGCTCCACTCCTCGCCGTGCGCCTCCAGCTGGTCGCGCTTGACGGTCGCGAGGACGGAGGCGGCCTGTTCGCCGCCCATCACCGAGATCTTGGCGTTCGGCCACATCCACAGGAAGCGCGGGGAATAGGCGCGTCCGCACATGGAGTAGTTGCCCGCCCCGTAGGAGCCTCCGATGACGACCGTCAGCTTGGGGACGCGGGTGCAGGCCACCGCCGTCACCATCTTCGCGCCGTGCTTGGCGATCCCGCCGGCCTCGTACGAACGCCCCACCATGAAGCCGGAGATGTTCTGCAGGAACAGCAGCGGGATGCCGCGCTGGTCGCACAGCTCGATGAAGTGGGCGCCCTTCTGGGCGGATTCGGAGAACAGGATGCCGTTGTTGGCGACGATGCCGACCGGGTGGCCGTGGATATGGGCGAAGCCGGTGACCAGCGTCGTGCCGTACTCCGCCTTGAACTCCGCGAAGCGGGAGCCGTCCACGAGCCGCGCGATCACCTCCCGGACGTCATAGGGCGTACGGGAGTCCGCGGGCACCGCCCCGTACAGACCGGCCGGGTCGACCTTGGGCTCCTCGACGGTCCGCACGGTCCAGGGGAGCGGCTCGCGTTCGCCGAGGGTGGAGACGATGGTGCGCACCAGGCGCAGCGCATGGGCGTCGTCCTCGGCGAGATGGTCGGTGACCCCGGAGGTCTTGGCGTGCACCTCGCCGCCGCCCAGCTCCTCGGCGGTCACCACCTCACCGGTGGCGGCCTTCACCAGCGGCGGCCCGCCCAGGAAGATCGTGCCCTGGTTGCGGACGATCACGGCCTCGTCGCTCATGGCCGGGACATACGCGCCGCCCGCCGTGCAGGAGCCGAGCACCGCGGCGATCTGCGGAATCCCCGCCCCCGACATCCGCGCCTGGTTGTAGAAGATCCGCCCGAAGTGCTCCCGGTCGGGGAAGACCTCGTCCTGCATCGGCAGGAAGGCGCCGCCGGAGTCGACGAGGTAAAGACAGGGGAGACGGTTCTCCAGGGCGATCTCCTGCGCCCGCAGATGCTTCTTGACCGTCATCGGGTAGTACGTGCCGCCCTTGACCGTGGCGTCATTGGCGACGATCACCGTCTCGCGGCCGGAGACCCGGCCGATGCCGGCGATCACCCCGGCGGCCGGTGCGGCCCCGCCGTACATCCCCTCCGCGGCCAGCGGCGCCAGCTCCAGGAACGGCGAGCCGGGGTCCAGCAGGGCGTCCACCCGGTCGCGGGGCAGCAGCTTGCCGCGGGCGGTGTGCCGCGCCCTGGCCTTCTCGCCGCCGCCCAGCCGGGCCGCCGCGAGCTTCTCGCGCAGCTCCGCGGCCAGCTCGCGGTGCGCGGCCTCATTGGCCCGCCAGGAGTCGGACGCCGGATCGGCGGTACTCCCCAGCACCGGTGCCTGCTCCATCGTTACGAGCCCCCTTGCTCGGTCGACTGTCCCGGTGCCGCGGTCCGCGGCTGCCGGGCCATCCGGGTTAATGGGCGTTAACCTCATTGCCTTCAGGTTAACGAGCACTAACCCGGCTGTCTACAATCGACGGCATGAGTAATGCGCAGCCCTCCGCCCCGACCAGCCGCCGCGAGCAGATCCTGAAGGAGGCCGCCCGGCTCTTCGCGGAGCGCGGCTTCCACGGCGTCGGCGTGGACGAGATAGGGGCGGCCGTGGGTATCTCCGGCCCCGGCCTCTACCGGCACTTCGCCGGCAAGGACGCGATGCTCGCCGAGCTGCTGGTCGGGATCAGCGAGCGGCTGCTCGCGGGGGGCCGGATGCGGGTCGCGGAGGGCGGCGGGAGCCCCGAGGCGGTGCTGGACGCGCTGATCGACGGCCATATCGACTTCGCGCTGGACGACCGGCCGCTGATCACCCTGCACGACCGGGAGCTGGACCGGCTGCGGGAGGCCGACCGCAAGCGGGTCCGCCAGCTCCAGCGGCAGTATGTGGAGCTGTGGGTGGAGGTCGTCCGCCGGGTCCACCCGGGCCCCTCCGAGTCACAGGCCCGCGCCGCGGTGCACGCCGTCTTCGGCCTGCTCAACTCCACCCCGCACCTCGGCCGCCCGGGCGCCCTCCCGGGCCGTACGGAGATGGCGGAACTGCTGCACCGGCTCGCGCTCGGCGCGTTCGGCGCGGTGGTGGGGGAGGCGGAGGCCGGGGAGCCGATGGCGGCCTCGGCGTCGGTGCCGGGCGCCTAAGGGCTGTCCCGTAATCCCTGGTGGGCGCTCTCACTCGCACGCATTTTCGTTGACCTCTGGACAGCTTAGGTAACTGGCCGGTAGCTTTCGCTGAGCAAGCGCTTAGCCATGCGCTTGGGCCGGCGACCTGGAGGAGGCGACGTAGCAATGCGCCGTACGGTGTTCAACGAGGATCACGAGGCGTTCCGCGAGACCATACGCGCCTTCATCGAGGCCGAGGTCGTCCCCGTCCACGACGAGTGGTTCGCCGCCGGGCAGGCCCCGCGCGACTTCTACTACAAGCTCGCCGAGCTGGGCGTCTTCGGTATCCGGGTCCCCGAGGAGTACGGCGGCGCCGGTATCGACTCGCACAAGTTCGAAGCCGTGATGTACGAGGAGACCTCCCGCGCGGGCGTCACCTTCGGCGGCTCCGGTGTGCATGTGCTGCTGGGCCTGCCCTACATCCAGATGCTCGCCACCGACGAGCAGAAGAAGCGCTTCCTGCCGAAGTTCGTCAGCGGCGAGGAGATGTGGGCGCTCGCGATGACCGAGCCGGGCACCGGCTCCGACCTCGCGGGCATGAAGTCCACCGCGAAGCTGTCGGACGACGGCACGCACTACGTCCTCAACGGCGCCAAGACCTTCATCACCGGCGGTGTGCACGCCGACCGCGTCATCGTCTGCGCCCGCACCGCCGCCCCCCGCGAGGACGACCGCCGCTTCGGCATCTCGCTCTTCGCCGTGGACGCCAAGTCCGCGGGCTACTCCGTCGGCCGCAAGCTGGACAAGCTCGGCCTGAAGATCTCCGACACCGCCGAGCTGGCCTTCGTCGACGTCAAGGTCCCGGTCGAGGACCTGCTGGGCGAGGAGAACAAGGGCTTCGCCTACCTGGGCCTGAACCTCGCCTCCGAGCGCTGGGGCATCGCCTTCGGCGCCTATGCCCAGGCCAAGGCCGCCGTCCGGTTCGCCAAGGAGTACGTGCAGGAGCGCACGATCTTCGGCAAGACGGTCGCCTCCTTCCAGAACACCAAGTTCGAACTGGCCGCCTGCCAGGCCGAGGTGGACGCCGCCGAGGCCGTCGCCGACCGCGCGCTCGAAGCCCTGGACGCCGGTGAGCTGACCCCGGCCGAGGCCGCCTCCGCCAAGCTGTTCTGCACCGAGGTCGCGCACCGCGTGATCGACCGCTGCCTCCAGCTGCACGGCGGCTACGGCTTCATGAACGAGTACCCCATCGCCCGCCTCTACGCCGACAACCGCGTCAACCGCATCTACGGCGGCACCAGCGAGGTCATGAAGTCCATCATCGCCAAGTCCATGGGCCTCTAGGCCGTAAGGGCACCGCGCACGTGAACGACGCACTCCGGTCCCTGCTCGATCTGCTCGCACTGGAGCGGATCGAGCAGGACATCTTCCGGGGCGAGAGCCGCGCCTCGGTCGTCCCCCGGGTCTTCGGCGGCCAGGTCGCCGCCCAGGCCCTGGTCGCGGCCGGGCGCACGGTCCCCGCCGACCGTCCTCCGCACTCCCTGCACGCGTACTTCCTGCGCCCGGGAGACCCCGGCGCCCCCATCGTCTACACCGTCGACCGGATCCGCGACGGCCGGTCCTTCACCACCCGCCGGGTCGTCGCCGTCCAGCACGGCCAGCCGATCTTCCACCTCTCCGCCTCCTTCCAGGCGGCCGAGGAGGGGCTGGAGCACCAGGAGCCGATGCCGCCGGCACCGGACCCGCTGGAGCTGCCCACCGCCGCCGAGATGCTGCCCCGCCACGCCGAACGGTTCCTCGCCCCCGGCGTCGCCGAGCGGCTCCTGGAGGCCCGCGCCGCGATCGACCTCCGGTACGTGGACGAGCCGCCCTACGTCACCGTCGGCGAACCCCGCGACCCCCGGTCCCAGGTCTGGTTCCGCACCCAGGGCAAGCTCGACGACGACGGCGAGATCCCCCGCCCCCTGCTGGACATCTGCCTGGTCACCTATGTCTCCGACATGACCCTGCTGGACTCGATCCTGCTCGCGCACGGCCGCGGCGGCTGGGCGGTCGGCGACGTGGTCGGCGCCAGCCTGGACCACGCCATGTGGTTCCACCGCCCCCTGCGCGCCGACGAGTGGCTCCTGTACGACCAGGAGTCCCCCACCGCCCAGAGCGGCCGCGGCCTCGGCAAGGGCCGCATCTTCACGGCGGAGGGGCAGTTGGCGGTGTCGGTGATTCAGGAGGGGGTTATCCGGGTGCCGCGGGGTTAGGCGGTGGGTCGGCTGGGGTGCCTTGCGTGGGGTCGCCCCCGGGGTGCCGTGCCAGGTCCCCGACAGCGGTCGTGACCGGTTCCCGCGACCGTTATGGCGTGACGCGGACGACCCGCGCCGCTTCAGCCATCGCCAGTTGCCACGGATAGCCCTCCGGTCGCCCCTTGCCCGGCTCGTTGGGTTCGAAGCCGCCGGGCCCGTACAACACCGACACGCCCGCGCCGCGCAGTGTCGCCACTGACCGGTCGAACTGCGGATGTTGCACATACGCGGTGTTCACACAGGGCATCGCCACCGTGGGAATGCCCTTGCCGATGCCCTCGGCAACCACCCCGACCACGAAGTGGTGCGTCAATCCGAGCGCCCAGGCGTTGAGGGAATTGAAGGTGACCGGTGCGAACACGATGACGTTGGCCGGAGGCCACACATCAGGGTCGGCCGGCTGCTTGTACTCGGACCGGACCGGGTACCCCGTCAGCTCTTCCAGCAGCGGCACCTCGCCGTCGAGCCACCGGGCCGCCGTGGGCGTCAGGCCGATGCACACGTCGAACCCAACTGTGCGGGCGCTGCGCGCCACTTCGGCAAACTGCTGGACGGGCGGGGCGGCGGAACCGAACAGGTAAAGCACGGGACGATTCATCACGCCATCCCACCACAGCCTTCTGTCGTGAACCCTGTGGATCAGGAGCGGAGAGCCTTCACCTGTCCGCCCGTGCCGGTACCGTTCCGAATGGCTGCGAGGGACTGGAGAGCGGTATGCCTTCACTGCACGATGACCACACGGGCGCACGCATCGCGCACACGCGCAAGGTGCGACGCCTGACCCAACGCGAGTTGGCCGACCTTGCCCACGTCTCGTACAGCACGTTGACCAAAGTGGAGCAAGGAGCCCTGTCCGCAAGTCCTTCGGTGCTCGGGGCGTTGGCCCGGGCCCTTTCGGTGCCGGTGACGGAACTGACCGGACAGCCCTACCTCGAAGAACTCCGCCAGGACCAGCTGGACGGTCTGATCAACCCGATTCGCGAAGCACTCAACATCTACGACCTCGGCCCCGACCCGGACGTATCCCCGCGCACGGCGGAGGAGTTGGCAGCCGATGCCGATCGGCTGTGCGCCATGGTGCGGGCGACGAACATCAAGCAGGTTGCCGCCGAACTTCCCGGCTTGATCCACGAGGCCACGACGACGGCACACCTGCACCCCACGGACAGCAACTGGCGCCTGCTGGCGAGCACGTACCGCACTGCTTACGACGTGGCGGCGAAACTGGGCTTCTGCGACCTGGGCATGGTGGCGCTCGACCGGATGGGCTGGTCGGCCGAGCGGGCGTCGGATGCGGTGCTCAGTGGAGTGCGTCAGTACATGCGCGGTGTGGCGTACCTGCGGGCGGGCGACTACCGCACCGGGAAGCGACTGGTCCGGCTCGGCCTGACCGACCTGGATCAGGCCGCTTCCGGGCGGGTGCTTGACGCCGTCACGGGCCAACTGCACTTAGGAGCGGCCGTTCTGGCGGGCCGCGACAAGGACAGGGACACCGCAGAGGGGCACCTCGGTGAGGCACAGCGGATCGCGGAGCGGACCGGCCCTGCCGAACAGGTCCACTGGCTGTCGTTCGGGCCGACCAACGTCGGTGTTCACCGGGTCAGCGTGCTCGCAGAGCTGGACCTATACCCGGAGGCCGTGCAGTCGGCGCAAGAGATCACGATTCCGGACGGGTGGCCTCCGTCCCGGCTGGCGCACCACCATGCCGAGGTGGCGCGGGCACTGATGTGGACGGGACGCACGGACGCGGCATTCAAGAGTCTGCTGAAGGCCCGCAAGGTTGCCCCGCAGCAGACGCGATACCACCCCACCGTGCGGGAGACGTACGCCGGTCTGGACTCAGCCAGGCGCAGAATGCCTGACACCTTCAGCAACTACGGCTCATGGCTCCGTATGTAACGCTCTGAGAGTCCATGGCCGGAGCTATCAGCGATGACTGATAGTTCCGGCCTTCCGCTGTCGGCACGCTGAGAGGGTCAGAAGACCCCCGCGACCGTGTTGGGACGGCCCGGGGGCATGGCCAACCTGAGGAAAGCAGGTCGACATGCCGAACGGTATCGCCAGGATCTTCGAGTTGCTGCTGCGGCTGTTATTGCCCGCGCCGGGGCGTCATCGGTCGGCGGGTGCGTACCCGTACGGAGCCATGCCGCCGCGTACGGATCGGCCGCCCGTACGGTCGTGGCTGGTGCGTGTACCGATGCTGCGGGGCGAGGACACCGCCATGGTGCGCCCGTACCTGGTGGCGTACGAACGACGGCACGCGGATCGGCGTCAACTCCACGTCCATCACGGCCTGTTGTCGGAAGCGCCGGCTCCGGGTGCCGACCCTCGTCCGACGGTCGGGGCAGAGGTGGCCGCGCGATGAGCGAGTCACCGACCACGCGAGTTGAGTGCGGCACTGCGGGACGTGCATCGCGTTGCGGAGAGCAGAGGTGCGCGGCTGAGCCGGTGAGGAGCGGTAGCCGACCGCGTCGCGTGTCGGAACGACGCTAGCCACAGACGGAGGCTGACAACCCAAACTCCCGCCTCTGGACTGGGTGGACCCGGCCGGGGGCCGGGCACAGCCCCGGACACCAGTTCTGGACAGCCTGAGCGGTCCGGGTGGGTAGCAAGTACAGGGAACCACCAACTGAATGAAGGAGAGGAGCACGGAGTGCGCATGCAGATCATCACCGCTGCGGATGGCGCGCAGCAAGGCGGCGGGGAAGACGACGGGGACGGGCACCCCGGTCAGCCCTGGACGCCGCCGCCTCCGCCGCCCCCGGACGGTGACATGCCGCCCGGCGACGGGACGCACCGCAAGTGAGCCCCAACTCTCAGCAGGGGCGCCGCGCCAGTGACGAGCTGGCGCGGTCCCTCCTCGAAGCGGGGGCCCTGACGCCCGATTGGGCGGAGACGTTCAGAGCCGTTCCACGAGCGCTGTTCCTGCCGGATCTCGTCTGGGCGCACGACATGGCGACCGGCCGCAGCGTGTCCGTCTCCCGGAGCGACGACCCCGCAGGGTGGGAGCGGGCCGCGTACGCGAACGTCCCGCTCGTCATCCAGTGGGACGACGGACAGCACACGGGCAGCGAGCCCGGGACCGTGCCGACCAGTTCGGCGAGCATGCCGTCAGTCGTGGCCGCGATGCTGCGCGACCTGGACGTACGCGACGGTATGCGGGTGCTCGAAGTCGGCACCGGCACGGGGTGGAACGCCGGACTCCTCGCTCACCGGCTGGGGGGCGGGAACGTGGTCAGCGTCGAGATCGACGAGGCGGTCGCCGGTCAAGCCCGAGGAGCGTTGCTGCGCGCCGGACTCCACCCCGGGACGGTCCACGGGGACGGTGGGGACGGTTGGCTGGACGGGGCGCCGTATGACCGGGTGATGGTCACGGCGGGGGTGCGAGCCGTTCCGCCGCGCTGGTTGGAGCAGTCACGGCCGGGTGCGGTCATCCTTGCCCCCTGGGGCACCCACTACAGCGACCAGGATGCACTTGTCCGGTTGACCGTGCGGGAGGACGGCTCCGCGTCGGGCCCGTTCCTGCGCATGGTCGAGTTCATGAAGCTGCGGGAACAGCGCTTGGACTGGAACCGGTTCAGGGAGCACGTGCCGGATTTCCCGGGCGATGCCGGCGTCTCCCGTACGACGGTCGCTTTGACAGACCTGGGGGACCGCTACGAGCCCGCACGGTTCGTCATGGGGCTGTGTGTGCCCGACTGCGCCCATGTCATCAACAGGTCCGACGGGGGGACCGCGAAGGCGTGGTTCTTCGATCTGAGGAGCCGGTCATGGGCCGCCGCCGTGTTCCGCAGCGGCGAACCGGACGCCACGGTCTACCAGTCGGGCCCGCGTCGCCTGTGGGACGAAGTAGAGGCGGCCCTCCGATGGTGGGCCGGCCGGGGCGAGCCGGACCACACCCGGTTCGGTCTCACCGTCACCGCGGAGGGGCAGCGGGTGTGGCTGGATGACCCGGCCGACTCCTGGGCCGTGTGACGAAGGGAACCGGCCCCGTCGATGCGCTGCCCTCAGTGGCGTGGTGGACGGGGCTTCCATGACATGACCTGCTCGACTCGATCCCGCTCGCGCAGGGGAAGCGGCCCTGTCAGTGCGGCTCGGCGGCTTCGCCGGAAGCGTTGTGGTGACGGTCGGCCAGGGCGGTGATTCCTGCTGTGGCGGCGGTGGCGAGGTCGGTGACCATCGCGTCGTCGACGGGCAGGCTGAGGAGGTACAGGGCGGACGCCAGGGAGCCGAGCAGCAGCAGGTGGGCCATCGCGGGGTCGACGGTCCCGGCCAACTCGCCGCGGGCCACGGCATGTTCGATGATCTCGGCGAAGGCGGCCTGTTCGGTGGCCAGGAAGGTGTCCTGGAACCGGGTGTCCAGTTCGGGATTGCCGGCAAGTTCGCTGATCAGGGCCGGTGCCAGCTGTCGGGCCGCCGGGGCGGCCATGCGGACGTGGAACGCGCGGACCAGCGCCAGCAGGTCCCCGTGCAAGGAGCCGGTGTCGGCCGGCGGGGGCAGCTGCTGCTCGTGCACGGTGGCGACGAACGCCATCTCGGCCTTGGAGGCGTAGCGGCGGTAGATCGCCGCCTTGCCGACCCCGGCGCGCGTCGCGACCTGATCGACGGTCAGGGCCGGGTAGCCGACTTCGTCGATCAACTCACGGGTGGTCTGCAGGATTTTGTGATCCACACGACTGTCCCGGGGGCGTCCACCCCGTTGCCTTCTCGCTGTCATGGCTGCATGATACGGAACGTGAGTATCGAAACTGTAGTACCGGAACTAGAGTTTCGGAGCTCGCTGGCTCCCGCTGCGCAGAGACAACCGCGAGGAAGTCGCACGGCGTGGCTTCGCGACGAGAACGGAGAACTCAGATGATCAAGTGGGCTGGCTGGATCATCACGTTATGCGGCACCGGACACACGGTCGGCGCCCTGACGATGGAGAAGGCCGGGCGCTACGCCGGGACTTGGTTCAGCGGTGGACTGTGGAGCGAGGACTTTGCCGACATGAGCCCGGCGGGCAGCGCGTACTGGCTGAGCCTGGCCAGCTTCGGCATACCGCTCATCCTGGTGGGCCTGACGGTGCTGTGGCTGGACCGCCGCGGCATCACCCCGCCGGCATTCATCGGCTGGACGCTGGGGGGCTGGACCGTCGTCGACGCCGTGGTCCTCCCGTTCACGCCCTGGCCGCTCTTCGTGGTCGGGTGCGCCCTGCTGCTGATCGGAGTCCGCCGCGCCCGTCGCGGCAACCCCGCGCCCGAGGCCGGGCTTCCGCGAGCGTGAGCGGAGTGACCGACGGAACCGGCCCCGTCCGTGCGCCGCCCTCTGTGGCGTGGTGGACGGGGCTTCTGCGTTCTCTGATTTCTCTGATCCGCCGCTGTGCTCCGTGGAGGCGCCGAGCCGGGAGACGAGCCGCGGGGGCGTTCGGTCCGGGGCTCCCTCAGACCAGCCCCGCCGCGTCCAGCAGGTACGCGGTCAGCGGGTCGTAGTGGCGGGGGCTGAGGACGTGGTCGTCCAGGGGGATCGTCACCTGGAGGGTGCCTTCGGCCTCGGCGAGGAAGAGGGCCGGGTCGTTGCAGTCCGCGAAACCCACCGCGTCGATACCGCGCTGGCCCGCACAGCCCGCCCAGCCGTGGTCGGCAATCACCAGGTCCGGCAGCGGGCGGCCCGCCTGCTCCAGGCCGTCCAGGATCGCGGCCATCGGCTCGGGGGAGTGGGTGTGCCAGAGCGTCGCACCGCGCTCCAGCATCGCCACGTCACCGAACTGGAAGACCATGCCGTCGTCCGCGCGCAGCCCGTCAGGGATGACGACGATCTCGCAGTCCGCCGCGCGCAGTGCCTCGGCGGTCGCCCGGTGGACGTCGAGCAGGCCGCCCGGGTGGCCGGTCGCGAACAGCACCCGGTGCTGCCCGGCGGCCGCCTTGCGCAGCACCGCGGCCGTCCGGTCCAGCGCGTCGACCGTCAACTCCGGGTCGATGGTGTCCTGTCCCTGCCGGTGGTGCGGATCGTCGATGACCCCGCAGCGCTCCGCCATCACGGCCAGCACATCCTGCTCGTCCACCCACCGGTCGCCGAACTCCAGGCCGAACCAGTAGTGGCGGTCGCCGTTGGCGAGCCTGCGGTAGTGGGAGAGGTTGTTCTCGCGGGGGGTGGCGACGTCACCGGCGATCCGGGTCCGTACGAGATGATCGACGAGTTCGGCGCGCGAGGGGGCGGTGGCTGCGGAGGCTATCGGCATAGCGCCCATTGTGCCCGTACACCTGTTCCGGGGCGGGGGAGTTCCGCAGCGCGGACACCGGGGTGCGGATGCCGGAGCCGCGGCACCGCGCTGCGGACACCCCGTATTGCCTGGTCACCGCCCTTGCGCGCCCCCTGGCCAAAATGTCGAACGACCCCGGCCCCGGGTGCGCAAATGTCCATGGGCCCCGCGCTCGGCGCTCCCTAACCTCACCGTCATGACCACCGCAGCCAGCGCATCCAACGGGCCCGTGGGCCCCGTCGACTCCTCCCGCGTCCCGCGCTATGCCGGGCCCGCGACCTTCGCCCGCCTGCCCCGCCTCGATGAGGTCGGCGGCCGGGCCGATGTGGCCGTCGTCGGTGTCCCCTTCGACACCGGCGTCTCCTACCGTCCCGGAGCCCGCTTCGGTGGCAACGCCATCCGTGAGGCGTCCCGGCTGCTGCGTCCGTACAACCCGGCCCAGGACGCGTCCCCGTTCGCGCTCGCGCAGGTCGCCGACGCCGGTGACATCGCCGCGAACCCCTTCAACATCAACGAGGCCGTGGAGACGGTCGAGGCCGCGGCCGACGACCTGCTCGCCGGCGGCGCCCGGATGATGACCCTCGGCGGCGACCACACCATCGCCCTGCCCCTGCTGCGCTCCGTCGCCAAGAAGCACGGCCCGGTCGCGCTGCTGCACTTCGACGCCCACCTGGACACCTGGGACACCTACTTCGGCGCCGAATACACCCACGGCACCCCGTTCCGCCGCGCCGTCGAGGAAGGCATCCTCGACACCTCCGCGCTCTCCCACGTCGGCACCCGCGGCCCCCTCTACGGCAAGAAGGACCTCGACGACGACGAGAAGATGGGCTTCGGCATCGTCACCTCGGCGGATGTCATGCGGCGTGGGGTGGACGAGGTAGCCGACCAGCTGCGCCAGCGCATCGGTGACCGTCCGCTGTACATCTCCATCGACATCGACGTGCTGGACCCCGCGCACGCCCCGGGCACCGGCACGCCGGAGGCGGGCGGCATGACCTCCCGCGAGCTCCTGGAGATCCTGCGCGGGCTCGCGTCCTGCAACCTGGTCTCGGCGGACGTCGTCGAGGTCGCGCCCGCGTACGACCATGCGGAGATCACCGCCGTGGCCGCCTCGCACACCGCGTACGAGCTGACGACGATCATGTCGCGGCAGATCGCGGCGGGGCGGCAGGGGGAGTAACGGGAATCGGGCGCCGGGGGCGGCTGGCCCTGGCGCCCTATGAGGGCGGGCCCGGTACGACCACGACCCCGGCCCGCAGCGGGAACGGCCCCGGCCCGGCACGCCGCCCCGGCCGCGCCCGCGTGCCCAACCCTCACCGCCCGCGTGCCCAACCCTCACCGCCCGCGCGCCGGCCCTCACCGCCCGCCCGTCACCGCCCCGTCAGTCGTTCTCGAAGATGTACATCCAGGCGTCGGACTGCGAGCCGGCGTCGTCGAGCATCCAGAGTTCTCCGCTGACGTGCTGGCGCAGCGCGTACTGTTCGTCGCTGTTGTCGACCGTCGCGGAGATGCGCAGGCCGGTCAGCCACTGGGCGGCCATGGCGAGGAAGTTCTCCAGGGAGGACGCGACCAGCGCGCCGTCGACCGGGTCGTCCTCGTCCGTGACCCGGAAGACCGCGCCGCCGGTCCCGTCCAGGACCACGTCACCGCCCATCCACCGGCCGAGGCGGAAGAACGGCCCCTCGCTCTCGGGGTCTTCGGCCGCGTCGTCCGGCCAGGTGAATTCGGTCAGGAAGGCGTCGTCGTCCGGGGCGAGGCGCAGGCCGCTCTCGTCGAACGCGGGGACGCCGATGCCGGTCAGCACCTCGCGGGCGCCGTCCTCCGCCAGGCCGGCCGGCAGCTGGTCCTCCTTGACGGGGCGGAAGGCGTCCCCGCCCACGACGGCGCGCAGGTCCGCCGCTCCGGGGGGCGTGGCGTGCCGCGGGGTGGTCGGGCCCGCCGCCGCGTACGGCCCGGAGAGCGGGGCGCGGCAGGGGGTGCCGGCCGTCTCCTCCCAGCCCTTCGCGGGGGCCAGGGCGAAGAGGCCGCCGGGGCCGCCCAGAATCGCCAGTTCGCCCACGGTCAGCACCGGAGCGGAGAGCAGGCTCGGATGTGCCGTGTCGGTGCCCGGGACGGCGGCTTCGAGTGCGGCGAGCGTGGTGATCGGGTCACCGGTGCCCGACTCGTCCGGCCAGGTGAGGGCGGCCTGGGCGTCCTCCGGGACGACGGAGTCCTCCGGCCAGGGGCCGGCCAGCGGTTCGCCGGTTTGCGCGTCCCAGATGCTGACGTCCACCTCCGGTGTGCCGAGCGCGGCCACGGCGGGCCGGCCGTGCCAGCGGACCTCGGCCGTCTCGCCGACCACGCCCGGTGCCAGGAACGAGGTGTGGAAACCGCCCGGCGGACGCCAGCGGGTCCACACCGCCTTCCACGGGAGGCGGATCCCCGAGGCGAGCAGTCCGGCCACGAAGTCCTCGTCGCCCCGGGCGGTCGCCATCAGGTGCAGCCAGGCGGCCCAGGCGGTCTGCGAGGCCGGGACCACTCCGTAGTCCCAGAGGTACGCGGCGTCCGCCGCGGCGCTGTTGCTGCCGATGCCGCCGTAGTGTGCGCAGCGCGCGGCATCGAGCAGGGCCGTCTGCGGCAGATGGGCCACCAGCTCGCCCCTGGCGACCAGTTCGTCGAGGGTCTGCGTGGTCCACTTCTGCTCGTGGTCGGCCTGTGCCGCGTGCATGGCCAGCCCCGCTGCCGCGTACGTGCCGAGCGCTCCGCTCGCCGCCCAGCCGTCGGGGTGGGCGAGCTCCGGGGCGAGCGTCCGCAGCCAGGCCGTCATATGACGGTTCACCCGGGTGACGGTTTCCGGGGCGGTCTCCCGCCGCAGCGACTCGGCCACCGCCTCGTCGACGAAGCCGACACCGTCCTCGCGCCGCTCCAGCCACCGTTCGTACGCGGCCGGCACGGTCGGGAGCGCGTCCTCGGTGACCGGCCGGCCGGCGTCCGCGCGCAGGCCCGCCACGAGTGCCGCCCAGGCGCGCGGCGGCACCGTACGGGGCTCGGCGAGCGCCAGGGCCCGCACCTCGTCCGGCCAGGCCGGCGGGGTGGGCGCCGGGTCCGCTCCGGCCGGCTCCAGCCGGAGGCCGGCGTCGCCGGAGCGCAGCAGACCGGGCGCGTCCACCTGGGCGATCACCTGAAGTCCGGTGCGCGCGCACAGCGCCTTCAGCGTTCCGGTCAGCAGCCGCTCCGCCTCGTACGAACGACGGGTACGGCCCATCCGGTGCACATGCGTGAGCAGCACCAGCCGCCGTTCCGGGAGGGCACGTACCTCGGAGATCCACCGGAGGCCGCCGTACCGCCGGGACTCCAGCCCCAGCGCCGCCAGCACCTCCCCCAGCAACTCCTCCGCGGTGCGCTCCGTGGCATCGACCAGGACGCTCGACGCGACCTGTGCGCCCACCTCCCGCAGCACCTGCCCGCCGTCGGCCGCGCCCTCGCCGACCAGGCTCAGCCAGCCCCCCGGCGCCAGCGGATCGGAGGTGTCCTGCCACCACCGCAGGAGCCGTCCGGCCGCCGCCTGCGCGGAAATGGTCTCCAGCACCGGGGTGTTACTGCTCATCGCTGCTCTCCTCGACTACGGCTTCGGCAGCATATGCATGCGGGTGGTTGCCCACATACGGCCCATCTTCCGCAGGTGATTGTCCATCTCCTCGTCCATGATCTGCTCGTTGGGCTGCCGGTGGGCCTTCACCCGTTCATCGATCTTGGAGTCGGACAGCTCCGCCTTGCGCAGGGCCGCCTTCTGGGCGGCCTCCGACTGGCCCTCCATGCTCGCCAGGAGGTCCCTGCGCTCCTGCTGGAGGCGGGCACGTTCCTCGTCACGGGCCGGCTGGCCCTCCGGATCGGTCCGGTAGGTCGTGCTGTAGTAGACCGGGAAGGGCGGGCGCTTCTGGATCTCCGTGGTGCAGTGGGCGTGCCCCAGCCCCTCGCCGCACGGCTCGCGTTCGGTGTACAGACCGGCGATGTCGTACGTGCCCTGGCCGCTGGCCGTCTGGCTCTTGTTGAGCCGCTCCACCCACTCCAGCAGGTGCCGTTCGGAGTGCCGCGGGGTGTAACCCGAGTTTCCCGCCGGAATCGAGGAGTCGACGACGTAGGTGCTGTTCCCTTCGCTGTCGACGACCTCGATCACGGCGTAGTTCTTGCCCGTGAAGTCGGGCCGGGTGGAACCCGCCTGGCGCAGCAGCTGGTTGACGTGTGCGGTGGTCAGATCGCGGCCGGCCAGATTGGGGCGACGCGCGTCGCGGAGATCGGTCAGCGCCTGGTGCTCCGGCGTGCCGGGCTGCCGGTACGTCTCCGGCCACGACCCCGCGGGCTTCGCCTGCTCACGGGAGTGGGCACCGGCGGAGACCTCGTTCTGCTCGATGGGGTCGGGCTTGCCGTCCTTCTTGCGGGGCGGGGCGCCGTGGTACGGGTTCTCGCCGTCGGTGGCCCGCTGAGGGCTCTGGCCCACGCCGTTGTCCTCGTGGAACGCCTGGCTCATCCGGGCGAGCGTGGCGACGACGGCACCCCGCTGGCCGTCGTTCATGTCGGCGAAGTCCTTGCCGAGCACCTCGCGCAGTTCCCGCTCGGTGAAGGCCGTCGGCGGAATGTCGACGGGGTCCTTGCCGTCCTGCTTTTTGTTGTTCGCCCGGGCGGCGTCGGCGGCGGCCTTGCGGTCGGCGGCCCGCTGAAGCAGTTCGGCGAGGCTTCCGTCGTTCGCCCAGTGCTGCATGCGGTCGTGGACCGGATCGAGCCCGATGCGGTAAACGGGGTGCGGATGGGGCGCGTCGGGATGGTTCGGGTCGACCCGGATTCCCTGCTGCTCCGAGTCCGGGGGCAGGGAAGCGTGGTGGTCCGTGGTCCGCTCGGGCTCGGGCAGGTCGGAGTTGCGCTCTTCCCGGGTGTTCTCCGCCGAATGGGGGTCCGAACCGGTCTGCTGCTCCGGGCTGTCGATGTCCATCGGGGACGGCGAAGGGTGGCCGTCGCCGTGCCCGCCCTCGGGCTCCGGGCTGTCGATCTCCATGTCCGTACGCGGATGCTTGGAGCCGCCCTGCTCGATCTCGTCCTCGGCCGGCCGCTTGGTGCCCGACGGGTCGGACGGCGGCTGGGGGTTGTCCTGGCCGGACGGGTTCTCGGGGGGACGGCGGTCCGCGGCCGGCGGGTTGTCGTCGGTGTGCCGGTCGGGGGGCCGGTGGTCCGGGGTTTCGTCGGCCGGGGTTTCGTTGTCCGGGGTTTCGTTGTCCGGGGTCCGGTGGGACGGCGACGGATCGCCCGGGGAGGGGTGATCCGGGCGGCCGGAGGAGGCGTCGGACGTGGTGCCGTCACCCGCGGTGCCGTCCCTGGGGGTACCGGCGGGGTGTGGGCCGGGGGCGTTCTGCGGGTGATGTTGCGGGTTCTGCTGCTGGGGTTGGTTCTGGGGCCGGCCCTGGTTCTGGGACTGGTGCGGGCCCGGCTGCTGGGGTTGGTTCTGGGACTGGTGCGGGCCCGGCTGCTGGGGTTGGTTCTGGGACTGGTGCGGGCCCGGCTGCTGGGTCTGGGGGTGCTGTTGCGGGTTCTGGTGTTGTCCCTGGCCCTGGCCCTGACCCTGACCCTGCCCCTGGCCCTGCTGCTGGTTGGCCGCGGGGTCGAAGGGCTTGCGGTCGGCGTCCAGAGTCAGGTGCCAGACGCCGTCGGCGTGGGTGTGGATGGGCTGTGGGCTGATCTCGCCGGTCTGGCTGTCGACCCAGACGACCCGGCCGTTGTGGTTGACGGCGTTGAAGACATGGGCGCCGCCGCCGGAGCCGTCGGGGTTCTTGGGCCACGTGACGAGAACGGCGGCCGCCGAGCCGTGGCCGGACTGACGGAGTTCGTCGGCGATGCGCTGGTAGCTGTCCTGGGCGTTCTGGCCGGAGTGGCGGAAGTTGGTGCCGGCCCAGTTCTGGATGTTGTTGGTGCCGTCGCGCTCACCGCTGACCCGGTCCAGGCCGCCATGGCCGTCGTTGTCGTAGGTACGGGGTGCCGAGACCTGCGGGTTGCCGTACCAGGACTCCATGAACGAACGGGTGCAGTCGGCGCAGTTGTTGGAGCGGCCGGGAACGGTCGGGCCGCCGTCGTTCTGGAGCTGGGACCAGGGCTGGAAGGGGTCCGCATGCCGCTGCGGGCTGCCGTCCGGGTTGCGCGGGAACTGGTTCTCCAACGCCTGCTGGTCGTGCGGGAACGGTGAATACAGGCCGCTGGGCTGGTGGTTGAGGCTCGCCCGGACGTCGTTGAGGCTTGGCTGCGGGGGGTGGTTGGGCGGCGCGGGCTGCTGCTGTTGTTGCGGTTGGTGGTGCTGTGGCTGTTGGTTCTGGTTCTGGTTCTGGTTGTGGGGCTGGGGCGGGGCTTGGTGCTGTGGCTGCTGGTTGGGTTGTTGCTGCTGGGGTTGCTGGTTCTGGTGCTGCGGCTGCTGCTGGTTCGTCGGCTGCGGCTGCGACTGCGACTGTGACTGCGGCTGGTGGCTCTGGAGCGTCGGCTGGTGATGGGGGTCCGGGCGGTTCGGCTGGTTCGTCGGCTGGTGCTCGGGCTGCTGACGCGGATCCGGGCGATGGGGCTGCTGCTGTGGCTGCTGTTGCGGACGCTGCTGGTTGGGGCCGTGCGGTTGCTGCTGCGGAGGACGCTGGGCGTCAGGGCGCGGCGTATCCGGGCGGGTCGCGTCAGGGCGGGTGGTGTCCGGGCGCGGCTGGGCCTGGTCGGGACGCTGCTGGCGGGGGTCGGGTCGCCCGTTCTGGGGGGTGCGCGGGTCGTCCGGGCGGGTGGCATCGGGGCGAGTGGCGTCGGGACGTGGCTGGTCCGGGCGCGTGGCATCGGGGCGCGGTGTGTCCGGCCGGGTGGTGTCCGGGCGCTGGTCATGGGGGTGCTGCTGGTCCGGGCGTACGGGCTGAGTCTGGTCGGGGCGCGGCTGGGCCTGGTCGGGACGTACCGGCTGGGTCTGGTCCGGGCGTACCGGCTGGGTTTGGTCGGGACGCGGGCCCTGTTGGTTCTGCTGATTCGGCTGGTTCGTTTGGGGGGCCTGGTTCTGGCCCTGGGGGGACCGGCTGTCCTGCGAGTGCTGCTGGTTCTGCCGGTCCTGGTCCGGGCGGGGGCCGTCCAGGCGGGGGTTGTACGGCGGCGGCTCGGGGCGGCGCTGTTGGGTGGCGTCGTGGATGGCCTGGGAGCCGTCGGGGCGGCGGTTCGGGCCCGGTGAGGTGGTGGTGGGGCGGGGGCCGTCCAGGCGGGGGTTGTGCGGCGGCGGCTCGGGGCGGCGTTGCTGGGTGGCGTCGTGGATGGCCTGGGAGCCGTCGGGGCGGCGGTTGGAGGGGGCGGACGCGTTTCCGTTGGACGGTGTGCCGCCGCGTGGCGGGGCGGAGTGGGGCGTCGCCGGGCCGCCTTGCGGGGGCACGGCGGTGGGCGGGCCCATCATCGGGCCGGGGTTCTGCGGGGTGTTCTGCGGCGACTGCTGCGGGGTGGAGGGCGTACCGGTGCTGGGGTCCGCCGTGTGCGGGGTCGGCGGTGGTGCCGTCATGGTGCCGGCGGACTGGGTCGTGACGGTGGTGTCTTCGTCGCGCACATGCGGCATGGGGTCGCCGGGCGAGGGGTCACGCTGTCCGATGGGAGGGCCGGACGAGGAGTGCTGCACCGGGGCGCCCTGGGACGGCACGCTCACATGCGGGGTGGAGGGGCGTCCGCCCGCGCCGGATGCGGAGTTGTCCCCGTTGTTCTGGGAGCCGCTGTGACCGCTGTTGCTGTCGCCCTGGGGGGAGTTGTCGGTGTTGGTGGGCGGGTTGCCGGCCACCGGGTCGGGGGAGGGCGACGCCTGCTGCGGCTGCTGGGACGCGTCCGGGTGGGAAGGCCCGTCGGGGGTGGGGGAGTTGGACGGTCCGGCGGAGGAGCGGTCCGGGGCCGGGGCGGGGTCGGGGGTCGTCGTCCCGGAGTCGGGGGTCGGTGCGCCGTCGGGGTGCACGGACGGGCCCGGGGCCGGTTGTGTCCTGAGGGAGTCGGGGTCCGGGCGGGCCGAGTCCGGGGTGTGGTCGGGCGCCGGCTGGGTGCTGATGGCGTCCGGGCGGGCCGAGTCGGGGGTGTTGTCCGGTGCCGGCTGGGTGCTGATGGCGTCCGGGCGGGCGGCGTCCGGGGTGGGCCGGGTGCTCGCGGAGTCCGAGTCCGGGCGCGCGGCGTCCGGGGTGGGGCCGCCGGAGTCGGGGGTGGTGCCCGAGTCAGGGCCGGGCCCGCCCGAGTCGGGGGTGGTGCTGCCCGAGTCCGGGCCGGGTGTGGAGCCCCCGTACGGGTTGTGGTTGTTGCCGCCCGTGTACCCCTCGTCGAACGCGGTGCGCTGGTCCTGAGGCGGCAGGGGCTGGGCCTGGGGCGTGTTGCGGTTGCCGTCCGGGCCGGGCGTGGAGCTGTCGCCCGTGGTGGAGGGGTCGCTGCCGGAGCCGGTGCCCGTACCGGAATCGCCGGCGCGCGGGGCATGCGACGGGCCGCCGGAGCCGTTGCCGCTGCCCGAGCTGTTCCCACCGCCACTCGATTCACCGGCGCCGGACCCGGGCCCCGACCCCGAACCGGTTCCCGACCCGGCCCCGGCCCCCGAGCCGCTGTCGGTGCCCGCCCCGCCACCGTCGGACCCGCTCGCCGACCCGCTGCCGGAACCGCTCGCGGACCCCGACCCGCTCCCCGAGCCCGCACCGTCTCCGCTGCCGCTGCCGCTTCCGGAGCTGCTCCCGCTCCCGGAGTTGCTCCCGGCCCCGGAGCCGCTGGACTCGCTCGTGCCTCCGCCGTCTCCGCCGCTGTCCTCGCTCCCGCCCCGGCCGGCGGCGTGCTCCAGCCCGTTGCGGGCATGGTGGCCCGCCCGGCCGCCCGCCCCGTCGCGCAGGGACTCGGCGAAGGTCTGGCCGGAGTTCTTGAGCGCCTCCACGCCCGCCTCGGCGCCGGTCTTGGCGCTGCGGCCGACGTCGAAGCCCTGCTGGGCCCCGAAGTGCATGTTCATGCCCTGCGCGATGGCGTCGGAGACCATCGCCTCCAGCGCGGAGACGGCCGGCTCCTTCACCGTCTCGACGATCGCCTCGACCAGCGCCTCACGGGCTTCCTTGAGAATGCGGCGCACGATCAGACGGGTGGCCTGGGTGGCGGCGGCTGCGCCGATCTCGGACAGGCCGAGGGTGAAGGGCGCGGCCGCCTGAGCCGCGATGATCTCCGCCGCGAGGATCGCCAACTGGGCGATCACCGCGACTTTCATCCCGATGATGACCCCGGAGCCGGCGTCCAGCGCGAACGCGATGAGTTCGGCGGCGCTACGGGCGTCGTCGAGGTAGCCGGAGCCGTTGCCGGAGTACTTCTCCCAGGTCTTGCTGAAGCCGTCGATGCTGTCGCCGGAGTTGGCCGACAGCACGTTGCCCGCCGCGGACACGCCCTCGGCCTGCAACTGCTCGACGGCGTGGGCGAACTCCCGCCACTGGCCGGCGGAGTCGTTCATCTTGTCCTCGTCGCCCGTCGGCCAGTCGTAGCCGAGCATCTCGAGTACCCACTCGAGCCAGTCAGGAAGCATGAGCGACATGGCGGCAATCCCCCGGTAAGCGGTGAAGCTTGGTCACGAAACGTGAGACTCAGGTGAGTTGGTGGTGGCGTCAGACGTGGGGCGACTTGAGGGCGATGATCTGCTGGCTCTCCGCCTCGGCGTTGGCGATGTGCTGCTTCATCAGGGAGTCGTTGAAGTCCTCGTCGGCCTCGTGGTTGTCGGCCATGGTGTTCAGGGCGCCGCCGATCTCCTGGAGCTTGGCGGCCAGATGCCCCATGGACTCGTACATGCCGTCGCGCAGGCCCTCGTAGACCACGCCGAACTTCTCACCGATCTCGTCATCGCCCCACGGCGGAGTGTCCTTGCCCTCCAGGCCGGTCAGCGCGTTCTTCAGCTTCGTCACCGCGCTCTGATAGCGCCGGCCGACATTGGTGAAGTCCTTGCCACCGGACTTCAGTGACGGAATGTCGGCCTGTAGCCCATCTCCTGCCATGGCGTCCCCCGTTCCCTGGAAGCGTCGTCACGACCGCACAACATTCAACGAGTCTAGTGGGGCATGCCCGTTCCGCCTCAAGGAGCGCGTTGTCACAAGGGTGTTACCGATGGAGAGGCCGCGTTCCACCGGAGGCCCGGGGCGGAGGGTGCGTCAGGAGGTGCGGCATGCGCCTGGTTCGGCCGAGTGGGCCGCCGGGCCGGACCCGGTTGTGCGGGAGTCGGAGCGGGGCGTCAGGTCCGCGCGGTGTCCCGGTCGAGCGTGCGGAGGGCGAACCACAGCTCCATCCGGACGTCGGGGTCGTCCAGATCGGTGTCGAGGAGGCCGGCGATACGGGTGATGCGCTGGCGCACGGTGTTGCGGTGGATGCCGAGGGCGGTTGCGGTGCGGTCCCAACTGCCGTGCAGGGCGAGCCAGTTGTGCAGGGTGGCGAGGAGGGGAGGGGAGTCGGCCAGCGGGGCGAGCAGGGCCTGGGCGTGCCGCCGGGCGTCCGTGGGGGCGACGAGGGAGGTGACGCTGTGGGGGCCGGGGGTGCGGTGGCGTACCAGGGCGGTGCGGCCGGCGAGGGCGCGGCGCAGGGCGGAGGCGGCGTGCCGGTCGGCGGCCGGCAGCTCGGCGACCGGGGCGGGTTCGCTGACACCGAGCGTCCAGCCGGGGTGTGCGGTGATCTCGTGGCCGGCGGGGATCAGGGCGCGCAGGGCGGGGGTGGCGCCGGGGGCGGTGGTCGCCTCGGCGCCGGCCTCGGTGGGAGCCGTCGCCTCGGAGTCGGGGCGCGTCCCAGGGACCTCGGAGCCGGGGCGCTTCCCAGGGGCGGCGGGCGGTTCGGCGGCCGCACCCGGGGCAACCAGGGAGGTGCCCAGGGCGGCGGCGAGTGAGGCCGCCGACTCCGTGGTGTCGCGGCGGCGTTCGGCGTGTACGACGGTCCAGAGGGACGGGCCGAGGAGCGGGGCGACATCGGCAGGGCGGGCGCCGAGGAGCAGCCGGACCAGGGCCGCGGAGTGCTCGGCGGTGGCCGGGCCGTGGGCGGCGGCCGGGCCGGTGATCAGGGAGAGGAGTACGGCGGCGACGCCCGCGATGGCATGCGCGGGCGGGTCGTGCGGGTCCGCGGCGACGACCAGGGCGAGCGCCTGACGGTCGCGGCCGCGGCCCGTCAGGGCGTAGGCGGACAGCGAGGTGCCGGGGAGGGTGTCGGTGGCCGACGACGGGCCGCCGGCGCCGATCACCTGGGCGAGACGGCCGGCCGCGGTCCGGACGGCGGTGGCGGGGCGGGGGCCGGCTGAGCCGTGTTGCGCGCCGTCCGGGGCGAGCAGCGCGGTCCAGCCGTGCACATGGCGGGCGAGGGTGCGCAGCACGGCGGTGGCCGGGTCGGGGCGGGCGGCGGCCGCGGCCAGGGCGCGCTGTGCCTCGCTGAGCCGGGTCAGTTCGCGGTGTCTGGCCTCCGTCACGGCCTGCCATACGGCGCTCTCCACGGCGGTGAACGGGGTGCCCGCCGGGACCTCGACGAGCGGCAGTCCGTGCCGGTCGCAGGCCGCCACCAGGGCGGCGGGCACGGTGTCGTGCACCGGCGCGATCCCGAAGCCGAGGGCGGCGGCACCGGCGGCGACGGTACGGGCGGCGTAGCCGTCCAGATAGGCATCGAGGGCGCCCGGCGCGCGTGCGGTGTCCGCCGGGACGGCATCCGCCGCATCCACCGCGTCCGGCCCCGCTGCGGCCCCCTCCGCCCCCTCCGCACCCCCCATCACCTCCGCCAGATGCACCCCCGCCGTCAACAGCATCTCGCCGCCCAGGAGGTACGGCACCGGGTCGGCCATCTCGGAGGTGTGCACCCAGTGGATGGCGATGCCCTCGCGCGGGCCGGCGATCTGGCGCAGGCCCAGATCCGTACGGGCGAGGAGATCCGCCAGCGGCACCGGCGGGGTGGACGGCGGAGGCATCGGGTGCGGCATGTGCGGACCATCCACATCGGAGGGTGACGAGTGGAGGAAACGTACACTTCAGCGTCGTCCTGCCGCCTCCTAGGGTCAACCTCCGGGACGCGGCGCTTGGACGGGACCCCCGCTCGCCGAGCGCCCGTCGTCCCCCCTGTCACACCCCACCCCCCTCGCACTTCTCGCTTCTCCCTCTCCCCCCTCTCCCCCTCGGCGCAGCTGGAAGGGATGGCCCATGGCTGTCGACTATGCGGTGATCGTGCTCTATTTGGCCGGAATGCTCGCCATGGGCTGGTGGGGGATGCGGCGCGCCAAATCAAAGAGCGAGTTCCTGGTCGCCGGCCGCCGCCTCGGCCCCGCGATGTACTCCGGAACGATGGCGGCGATCGTGCTCGGCGGCGCCTCCACCATCGGCGGCGTGGGGCTCGGCTACCGGTACGGCCTCTCCGGCGCCTGGATGGTCTTCACCATCGGCCTCGGGCTGCTCGCGCTGAGCGTCTTCTTCTCGGCCCGGATCGCCCGGCTGAAGGTCTACACGGTCTCCGAGATGCTCGACCTGCGCTACGGCGGCGCCGCCGGGATCATCTCCGGTGTCGTCATGTGGGCGTACACCCTGATGCTGGCGGTGACCTCGACCATCGCCTACGCGACCATCTTCGATGTGCTCTTCGGCCTGGACCGGTCCCTCTCGATCATCCTCGGCGGGGCGATCGTCGTCGCGTACTCGACGCTCGGCGGAATGTGGTCGATCACCCTCACCGACATGGTCCAGTTCGTCGTCAAGACGATCGGTGTGCTGCTGCTCCTGCTGCCCATCGCCGTCATCAAGGCGGGCGGCTTCGCCGAGATGAAGGCCCAGCTGCCGGACGGCTACTTCGCGCCCCTGGGCATCGGCGGGCAGACGGTCTTCACCTATGTGCTGATCTACTCCTTCGGCATGCTGATCGGGCAGGACATCTGGCAGCGGGTGTTCACCGCGCGCAGCGACAAGGTGGCGCGCCTGGGCGGCACCGCTGCCGGTACGTACTGTCTGGCCTACGCCCTGGCCGGTGCGGTCATCGGCACCGCGGCCAAGGTGCTCTACCCGCATCTGGGCAGCCCGGACGACGCCTTCGCCACGATCGTCAAGGACGCGCTGCCGGTGGGTGTGCGCGGGCTGGTGCTGGCGGCGGCGCTGTCCGCGGTGATGTCCACGTCCTCGGGCGCGCTCATCGCCTGCGCCACGGTCGCCAACAACGACATCTGGTCCCGGGTGAAGGGCGTCGCCGCGAAGCGGCGGCGGCCGGCCGCGGGAGGGTCCGGCGACGGCGGCACCCGGTCCGGGGCGGACGCCGGGGACGGGGCGGACGCCGGGGACGGGGCGGTGGCGCATGACGAGGTGCGCGGCAACCGCCTCTTCATCCTCCTCATGGGCCTCGCGGTGATCGTCATCGCGATCGCGCTCAACAATGTCGTCGAGGCGCTCACCCTCGCCTACAACGTCCTCGTCGGCGGGCTGCTGGTGCCCATCCTCGGCGGGCTGCTGTGGAAGCGAGGCACCGCCGCCGGTGCGCTGGCCTCGGTCGCGGTCGGCGGGCTGACCGTCGTCGGGCTGATGGTCTGGCTCGGTGTCCTCGCCAACGAGCCGATCTATTACGGGCTGATCGCCTCGCTCGTGGCGTATGTGGCGGTCAGCCTGGCCACCCCGCCCACGGACGCGGCGGTACTGGCCGCCTGGCGGGCGCGGCTGGCCGGCCACTCGGACGGCGATCCGGACGGCGATCCGGAGGGCGGCCCGGAGAGGGAGCCGGAAGGCGATACGGCCGGGGCGGTGGCGCTGGCGCTGCAGCCTCCCTCCGCCGCCGGACGGGCCTGACCCGCCGGACGGGCCTGACACCGGCGCAGACCGTCCCCGAGCCGTGCCCGGGCCCCCAGGCCCGGCCCCCCATCGCCCGGCCCCCACCGCCCGGCCACCCCTCCGCATCCGCCCGCCCACCCGTCCGTCCCTCCCCACGTCCGCCCCGGCAAGGAAGGCAGCACGTATCCATGAGCATCCCCCACCCCACGGCAACCCAGCACCGGCGCACCGGCGGTGACCTGGTCGTCGAGTCGCTGGCCGCACTCGGCGCGCGCACCGTCTTCGGGCTGCCGGGGCAGCATGCGCTCGGGGTGTTCGACGCGCTGCGCCGCTCCACCCTGCGCTATGTGGGGCTGCGGGTGGAGAACAACGCGGGCTTCGCCGCCGACGCGTACGCCCGGGCCACGCACGGGGTCGCGCCGCTGCTGGTCTCCACCGGGCCCGGTGCGCTGATGACGCTGGCCGCGCTCCAGGAGGCGGCGGCCGGGTCGGCCGCCGTACTGGCCATCGGCAGTCAGGTGCCGCTGGCCGGGATCGGCGGCGGGCGCCACGGCTATCTGCATGAACTCACCGACCAGAGCGCCTCGTTCCGCGGTGTGGTCAAGTCCGTCCACACGGCGCGTACCGCCTCACAGATCCCCTCGGCGGTGGCCGCCGCCTGGGAGTCGGCGCTGAGCGCCCCGCACGGGCCGGTGTGGCTGGAGATCCCGCAGGACGTGCTGCTGGCGGAGGCCGGTATCCCGCCGGTGGGTGAACTGGACGCCACACCCCGGGAGTTGCTGCCGCGGCCGGAGCTGATCGCGGCGGCGGCGGACCGGCTGACCGGGGCCCGGCGGCCGGTGATCCTGGCCGGCGGCGGAGTCGTCCGGGCCGGGGCCGAGGCGGAGCTGCTGGCGCTCGCCGAGCAGCTGGGGGCACCGGTGGCCACCACCTTCGGCGGCAAGGGCGCCTTCCCCTGGGAGCATCCGCTCTCCCTCCAGTCCTGGCTGGAGGACCGCTACACCACCACCTTCCTGGAGGACGCGGACACGCTGCTGGTCGTCGGTTCGGGGCTGGGCGAACTCTCCTCGAACTACCACACGTTCCGGCCGCTGGGGCAGGTCGTGCAGATCGAGGCCGACCTCGGCAAGCTGGAGTCGAACCATGCCGCGCTGGGCATCCACGCGGACGCCCGGGCTGCGCTGGCCGCGCTGGTCAAGGAGGTCGGGGAGCGCGGGCCCCGGGACACCGGCGCCGCCGAAGAGGCTTGTGAAGAGGCCGAAGGGACCGGAGGGGCCGGAGCGCCCGCCCCCGAGGCCGCCGTGTCCGGCCTCCTGGCGCGGGTCCGCGACCGGATCGCGGGGCAGCAGCTCGACCTGGAGCAGCAGGTCCTGGCGTCGGTGCGGGAGGCGCTGCCCGACGGCGCGGTCAGCTGCTGGGACATGACGATCCTCGCCTACTGGGCCTGGTCCGCCTTCGACCCACGGCGGACCAACGCGCTGCATTCGGCGCAGGGCGCCGGCGGGCTGGGCTACGGCTTCCCGGCGGCGCTGGGCGTGGCGGTCGCCGATCCGGCGCGGCCGGTGCTGGCGGTCTCCGGCGACGGCGGCGCGATGTACTCGATCGCCGAGCTGGCCACCGCCCGGCAGTACGACCTGCCGGTGACCTGGCTGATCGTGGACGACGGCGGCTACGGCATCCTGCGCGAGTACATGACCGACGCGTTCGGCGAGGCCACCGCCACCGAACTCACCCGGCCGGACTTCGTGGCCCTGGCCGAGTCGTTCGGGGTCCCCGCGGTCCGCACGAGCCCGGAGCGGCTCCGTACGGACCTGGCGGCGGCGCTGGCGGCCGCCGGCCCGTCGGTCGTCGTCCTCCCGGCCCGGCTGCGGATGTTCGCGCCCACCCACCTGAACCCCTGAGGCGGGCCGCCGAACTACGCCTCCGGCGCGCCGCCGCCCGCCCCCACCCGCCCCTGGAGCAGCCGCGACAGCGCCGCGTGGACGTCCTCGACCGAGCGGTCCGGCTGGAAGGACTGCCAGTCCAGGGCGGCCACCAGGACCATGCCGAGGAGGGCGGAGGCGGTGAGGGGGATGTCGAGCTCGGCGGAGAGCTCACCGGTGCGCACGGCGTCCCGGAGGACGTCCTCGACGACGGCCTGGGCACGGCCGCGCACGGAGGTGAGGGTGGCACGCCAGGTGCGGTTGGTGCGCCAGAGCTCGGCGACGTAGAGCTGGATGAGGGCGGGGGAGCCGGCGATGAAGTCCAGGCCGGCCCGGATCATCGCGTCCAGGGCGTCGACCCGGGTGCCGCCGCGCTCCGCCGTGGCGTCGGCGGCCCGGCGCAGGGAGTCGGCGAGCAGATCGATGCCGTCCCGCAGCAGCTCCTCGTAGAGGACGTTCTTGCTCGCGAAGTTGTAGTAGACGGTGCCCTTGGCGACGCCGGCGCGGTCGGCGATCTCGTCGACGGTGGTGGCGGAGAAGCCCTGTTCCGCGATGAGGATGACGGCGGCGTCGAAGATCCGGCGGCGCGTCGAGCTGCGCCGGGGGCCGGGGGCGGCCCCCGGGGCGGTGCCGTGGCCGGCACCGCCCCGTCGGACCGTGGGGACGTTCACAGGCTGAGTTCCGGATGCAGATCCTTCATCCGGACGACCTGCCGGCTGCGCGCCGCGAGGGCGGTCAGGGCCAGCGCGCCCAGGGTGAAGACCGCCAGGACCACACAGCCCTGCTGCACGATGGCGAGGTCACCGCCGGTGATCAGCCGGCGCAGGCCGTCGACCACGTAACTCATCGGCAGGAAGGGGTGGATGGCGGCGAAGAACCCGGGGCTGGTCTGCACCGGATAGGTGCCGCCCGCCGAGGTCAGCTGGAGCATCAGGACGACCAGGGTCAGCACCCGGCCGGCCGGTCCGAAGAACGCGCCCAGCAGCTGGATGATGGCGGTGAAGCAGGCCGTGGCCAGCAGCAGGAAGCCGACGGTGCCTGCCGTACGGGCCATCTCCAGACCGAGTCCCCAGTGGAGCACGGCCATCAGCGCCAGCACCTGCACGACGCCGATGGCGTAGGCCGGCAGCCAGGAGCCGAGGGCGATCCGCCAGCCCGGGGCGCCCGCGGCCAGTGCGCGCTTGCCCAGCGGCTGGAGCAGCATGAAGGCGACCATCGCGCCGACCCAGAGGGAGAGCGGGATGAAGTACGGCGCCAGGCCGGTGCCGTAGTTGGGCGCCTTGTGCAGCGACTTGGCGGCCAGCTCGACCGGGTCGGCCATCACCTCGGTGCGGGTGTCCCGGTCCTTCTTGTTGTAGTCGGGGATCTTGGAGACGCCGCTGTGCAGCCCGTCGGCCAGCTGGTTGCTGCCGTCCTTGAGCTTGAACAGGCCGCCGGAGATCTTGTCGGCACCGTCCTTGGCGACGCCCAGGCCGTCGTGGAGCTTGCCGGCGCCGTCGGCGAGCGTGCCGATGCCGTCGGCGAACAGTCCGGCGCCCTGGGAGACCTTGTGGGCACCCGCGTTGAGCTGGTTGATCTGGCCGATCGCCTTGTCGGCCCGGTTCGCGATGCCCGGTGCCTCCTCGGCGACCATCGCGGCACCTTGGTGCAGTTCCCGCACCTTGGTGCGCAGCTGCCCGAAGTCCGTGTGGGCGACGGTGTCGTTGACCTTCTCGGCCGTGTCGGCGGCGAGGGCGCTGCCGTCCGCGATCGCCTTCAGCTTGGGGCAGTCGGGGTCGGCGTCGACGAGGCCGTTGCAGCGTTCCCGGTAGAGGTCCGCGGCGTTGTCGGCGTTCTCCCGGGCCTGTTGGGCGGCCTTGGCGGAGTCTCCCGGCAGCTTGCCGAGGTCCTCGTCGAGCTGCTCGGTGAGGTCGGCGACGATCTGTGCCTTGCGGCCGATGTCCTTGCCGTGCTCGCGGAGGTAGGGCAGGTCCTTCCTGGCGATGCCGTGGACCTTGTCGGCGAGCTGCTGGGTACCGTCCGAGACCTTGCGCGCGCCCAGGCTCAGCTGCCTGGCCTTCGTGGCGGCCTCCGCCGTGCCCTTGCTGATCCGGCCGGCACCCTTGTTCAACTCGCCGAGGCCGTCGGCCAGTTTGCCGGTCTTGTCCTTGGCGGTGCCGAGGCCGTCATCGAGCTTGCCGGCCCCGTCCGCCGCCTCGGCCGTCTTGTCGTGCAGATCGGAGAACGAGATGAAGATCTTGTCGAGCATGGCCCGCGACGAGGTGGCCGAGGTCTTGGCGCGGACCTCGGAGAAGACCGTCTTGGAGATCGAGCCGACGACGTAGTTGTTGGCGTCGTTCGTGCGCACCTGGAGCGCGCCCGTCTGCGGGGTGTCCCCCGAGCTGGAGGCGATCCGCTTGCTGAAGTCCTTGGGGACGGTCAGCGAGAGGTAGTACGTCCCGTTCTCGACGCCCTTGGCGGCGTCGGCGGAGCTGACGTCCTCCCAGTGGAACTTCTTGCTGTCCTTGAGGTTCTCGGACAGGTCGTCGCCCGCGGTGATCTTCTTGCCGCCGGTGGTGGCACCCCGGTCCTCGTTGACGAGGGCCACCGGGATCTTGTCCAGGCGGCTGTACGGGTCCCAGAAGGAGCACAGGTAAAGGGCTCCGTAGAGCAGGGGGATCAGCGTCAGGGCCACCAGGCCCAGCCGGGGCAGCTTGCCCCTGCCGAACCGCCTGAGCTCAAGCGCGGCCAGTCTCGGCGAACGCATGCGCTGCTTCCTCCTCGGGGGTGTGGGGGTCGTCCTGGACGGGGGTGGGGGTGGGGCCGGCGGCTTCGGAGTCCGTCCGCGCGGTGCTGACGGTCAGTGCGTCCGCCGGTGCGCCGTCGCCGGCGGCCACGACGGTGAGGCCCTCGCGCGTGAGGTCCCGCAGGAGCTGCCAGGCCTCGGTGCGTTCGGCGTCGGAGAGCTTGAGGTCCACATCGTCGACGGCCAGCAGCTGCGGGCCGTGCATCAGCCCGAGCGCGACGGAGAGCCGCAGCGCCTCGATCCGCTCCAGATCGTGTACGGCCGTCCGCAGGCCCTTGGGGAGGGTGCCGGGGTCGAGCCGGGCGGCCGCGAGGGCGGCGTCGATCCGGGCCCGGGTGGCCTCCTTGTGGCGCTTGCCCCAGGGGAGCGAGGCGCTCAGGGAGCCCTTGACGCGGTGGCCCAGCAGGGCCTGTTCCCTGAGGTGTTCGCCGACGGTGAGGGCGGGTTCGAGGTCGGCGACGCCCGGTACGTGCGCCAGCGCCGTACGGCTGCGCACCGTCCCCATCCGCTTGGGCAGGGGGAGTCCGGAGACCGTCGCCTCACCCTCGGTGATCCGCATCCGGCCGGTGAGGGCCAGCAGCAGACAGGTGCGGCCGGAGCCGGAGGGGCCCTGGACCGCGATCAGCGTTCCCGGCTCCGCGGTGAGGTCGATCCCTCTGAAGGCCCATCCCCGTGGGCCCTCCACTCCGATTCCCCTGGCGTTGACCGCCGCCCCCTGGCGGGTGGTGTTCACCGGCACCCCTCCCCTTTTGATCTGACTGGTCAGTCTAAAAGTGTGCCGTATCGAGGGCCTTGTTGACCAATCGGGGTGCCCCGGCGAGAGCGGACCGAAGTCGGCCGCGTCGATCCCGTGACCCGGACGGGGGAATCGTCCTAGGGTGCCGTGCAGGCGGGGGCCTGATGATGTCCATGGTGAGTCCGTGCCGCGGCAAGCGGCGCGGACCGCGTACAGACGACGGAGAACCATGCACCCTTCGGCTCAGCACCCCGTGGACCGGCCGCCGCAGCAAGCGGCCGGTCCGGCCGCGCCACGCTCCCGCAAGCTGGTCGCCCCCCTGCTCGCCACCGCCCTGATAGCGGTCCTCGCCCCCGTATCGGCCTCCGCCTCGGTGCCCACTCCGGCGCCGGAACCGGCCGGCTCCGGCCAGGGGCCCTGTCTGAAGGGCGACGGCGAAGACGGCTGGACCGCCACCGCCACCAAGATCGACCCCAAGGACAGCCACCACGCCTACGTCGGCAACGGCTACCTCGGACAGCGGGTACCGCCCAACGGCACCGGCTACGCGGCACCCGGCGGTGCGACCGGCTGGCCGCTGAAGACCCCCGAATACGACGGTTCGTTCGTCTCCGGGCTGTATGCCAAGGGGCCCAAGGACCTCAAGGGCCGGCAGGCCATCGCCGCGATCCCCACCTGGACCACCCTCGACGTCGCCACCGGCGGCGCACGCCCCGACACCTTCTCCTCCGCCACCGCGCCCGGCCGGATCTCGCACTACCGCCAGACCCTCTCCCTGCGCTGCGGATTCGTCCGTACGTCGCTGACCTGGACCGCCGCCGACGGCCGGGCCACCGATCTGGTCTACGACGTGCTCGCCGACCGCACCGACGCCCACACCGGCGCCGTACGCCTGCGGATGACGCCCCACTGGAGCGGCTCGGCCACGGTCACCGACGGCCTCGACGGCCGCGGCGCCCGCCGGATGACGGCGTCGGAGGGCGGCCCCGCCACCGGGGGCAAGGAAGCCGGGGGCAAGGAGGCCGGCGGCAAGGAGGCCGGCGGCCCCGCCACCGGTGGCAAGGAGGCCGGCGGCAAGGAAGCCGGCGGCACGGACACCGGCCGCACCATGGACGTCGGGTTCCGCACGGACGGGACGAAGACCGAGGGCGCGGTGGCCTCCACCCTGCGCACCGGGCCCGGCGTACGCGCCGACCCGCCCGGACCGGCGGCCCGGCAGGACAAGCTGAGCAACCGGCAGCGGGTGTCCTTCCCGGTCAGCAGCGGCCGCTCGTACGAGCTGACCAAGTACGTCGGCGTGGACACCGCGCTCACCTCCCACTCCCCGCGCGCCGCCGCCGAGGCGGCCTCGCGCCGGGCCGCCGACCGCGGCTGGGACGCCCTGTTCGCCGGGCACACCGACGCCTGGAAGCGGCTGTGGCGCAGCGACATCGAGGTCAAGGGCCGCCGCGACCTGCAGTCCTGGGTCCGCTCGGCGCAGTACGGACTGCTGGCCAACACCCGCGCCGGCAACCGCAACAGCATCGGCCCCACCGGCCTGACCAGCGACAACTACGCCGGCGAGATCTTCTGGGACGCCGAGACCTGGATGTACCCGGGCCTGCTCGCCGCCCACCCCGCACTCGCCAAATCGATCGTCGACTACCGCTACAAGACCCGGGCCGGGGCCGCCGCCAACGCCCGCAAGCTCGGCTATGACGGGCTGTTCTACTCCTGGACCAGCGGCAGCAAGGGCGATCTGTGGAACGAGTGCCACAGCTGGGACCCGCCGCACTGCAAGACCCAGAACCACCTGATGGGCGACATCTCCCTCGCCACCTGGCAGTACTACCTCGCCACCAAGGACACCGCCTGGCTCAGGTCCCGCGGCTGGCCCGTCCTCAAGGGCATCGCCGAATTCTGGTCCTCACGGGCCACCCGCAACACCGACGGCAGCTACTCCGTCAAGAACGTCGCCGGGCCCGACGAGTACAGCAACGGCGTCAACGACGCGGTGTTCACCAACGCCGGGGCCGCCACCGCGCTGCGGCACGCCGGCCGGGTCGCCGAGATCCTCGGCGAGAAGGCACCGGCCTCCTGGAAGACCATCGCCGACAAGCTGCGCATCCCCTACGACAGCAAGAAGAAGGTCTTCGAGCAGTACGCCGGGTACAAGGGCACGACCATCAAGCAGGCCGACACCGTGCTGCTGATGTACCCGCTGGAATGGCCGATGTCGCAGACGCAGGCGGCCCGCACGCTGGACTTCTACGCCGGACACACCGACCCGGACGGCCCGGCCATGACGGACTCGGTGCACGCCATCGACGCCGCCGGGATCGGCGAGGCCGGCTGCTCCACGTACACCTACCTGCAGCGCTCCATCAAGCCGTTCGTCCGCGGGCCGTTCGACCAGTTCTCCGAGGCGCGCGGCGAGAAGGCCGGGGCCGAGGATCCGCACGCCGGCAAGCCCGCCCAGGACTTCCTCACCGGCAAGGGCGGCTTCCTGCAGACCTTCACCCACGGGCTGACGGGGCTGCGGCTGCGCGAGGACCGGGTCCGTCTCGACCCGATGCTGCCGCCGCAGCTCAAGGAGGGTGTCACCCTGCGTGGTCTGCACTGGCAGGGGCGGACCTACGACATCGCGATCGGCGCGCACCAGACCACCGTGCGGCTGACCGCCGGGGCCCCGATGCGGATCGAGTCGCCGGAGGGCGAGAAGATCGTCAGCCGGGGCGCGCCGGCCGTCCTCAAGACCCGCCGCCCGGATCTGGCGGCGACCTCGAACGCGGCCCGGTGCACCTCGGCCACCGCGACCTCGGAGGAGCCCGGTCTCTACGCCGGCGCCGCGGTGGACGGCAACAGCACCACGGCCTGGGTGCCCAACGCCGCCACCGGCACCCTCACCGTCGACCTCGGCCGGACCACCCGCGTCGGCCAGATCACCCCGCACTGGAACAAGACCCGGCCCAAGTCCTACAACGTCCAGGTCTCCCAGGACGGAAAGCACTGGTCGGGGACCGGATACTCGGGCCGCACCCCGGCCCGGTACGTCCGGGTCACGGTGAACGGTGACCGGACCCCGGCGGCCGACGGGAAGCCCAAGCCGCATCCGGGCATCTCGGAGCTGACGGTGGAGCGGGTGAAGGACGACCCGACGGCGGAGCGGGGGAAGTAACCCGCCGCGCCGCCTGAGCGACGGCCCCGTCCCGGACCACCCGGGGCGGGGCCGTCCGCCGTGCGGAGACGGGGCCCTCCGCCGTGCCGTGCCGGGGCCGTTCCGCCGCGCCGGGCGGGATGCGTACAGAAGTTTGTCACGGCGGGATGAAATCCGCCCCGTGTGGTGTTGGTGCCCTCGACAAGTGTCGATGGGCGGGAGGCATCGGGTGGCGGGGACGGACACGGAACGAGCGGGCTGGGCGCGGCGGCTGACCCGCGACTGCTGGCAGTACCGGAAGGATGTGCTGCTGGCCCTCGGCTCCTCGCTCGCCGGGATGGCGGTGCTGGCCCTGGTCCCGCTCGTACCGAAGCTGATCATCGATGAGGTCATCGTCCGGCACGAGCGCGCCCTCGGCCCCTGGGCCGCTCTCTTGGTCGCGGCCGCGGTCGTGGTCTACGTCCTCACCTACATCCGCCGCTTCTACGGCGGCCGGCTCGCCCTGGACGTCCAGCACGATCTGCGGACCCGGATGTTCGGCGCGATCGCCCGGCTCGACGGCCGGCGGCAGGACGAGCTGAGCACCGGCCAGGTCGTCGGCCGTGCCACCAGCGACCTCCAGCTGATCCAGAGCCTGCTGTTCATGCTCCCGATGATGATCGGGAACGTCCTGCTGTTCGTGATCTCGCTGGTGGTGATGGCGGTGCTGTCGCCGCTGCTCACCGTCGTCGCGCTGGCCGCCGCCCCCGCCCTGTGGTTCATCGCCCAGCGCAGCCGCGCCCGCCTCTTCCCCGCCACCTGGTACGCCCAGGGACAGGCGGCCGCCGTGGCCGGTGTCGTGGACGGCGCGGTCTCCGGGGTGCGGGTCGTCAAGGGCTTCGGGCAGGAGGAGCAGGAGACCGGCAAGCTGCGCGAGGTCAGCCGCCGGCTGTTCGCCGGGCGGCTGCGCACGGTCCGGCTCAACGCCCGCTACACCCCCGCGCTGCAGGCCGTACCCGCGCTCGGCCAGGTCGCGATGCTGGCCCTCGGCGGCTGGATGGCCACCCAGGGGCAGGTCACCCTCGGTACCTTCGTCGCCTTCTCCACCTATCTGGCGCAGCTGGTCGGACCGGTCCGGATGCTGGCGATGATGCTGACCGTCGGCCAGCAGGCACGGGCCGGTGTGGAGCGGGTCTACGAGCTGATCGACACCGAGCCCTCGATCGCCGAGCGGCCGGACGCACACGAGCTGCCCGCCGACGCCCCGGCCACCGTCGAATTCGACCGGGTGACGTTCGGGTACGCACCGCTGCGCGGGGGCGCGGACGAGGACGCCGGGCCCGCCCAGGACTCCCCGCCCGCCGCCCGCCCCGTCCTGGAGGACTTCTCGCTGCGCATCGAGGCCGGTGAGACCGTCGCCGTGGTCGGCACGTCCGGCAGCGGCAAGTCCACGGTCTCGCTGCTGCTGCCGCGCTTCTACGACGTCTCCGCGGGCCGGGTCCTGGTGGGCGGCCACGATGTGCGCGAGCTGACCCTGGAGTCGCTGCGGGCCGCCATCGGCCTGGTCCCCGAGAGCAGCTTCCTGTTCTCCGACTCCGTGCGCGACAACATCGCCTACGGCCATCCGGACGCCACCGACGCGCAGGTGCGCGCCGCGGCCCGCGCCGCCCAGGCCGAGGGCTTCATCTCCGAGCTTCCCGAGGGCTATGACACCAAGGTCGGCGAGCAGGGGCTGACCCTGTCCGGCGGCCAGCGCCAGCGCGTCGCCCTGGCCCGCGCCATCCTCACCGACCCCCGGCTGCTGGTGCTGGACGATGCGACCTCGGCGGTCGACGCCCGGGTCGAGCACGAGATCCACGAGGCGCTGCGCGGCGTCATGGCGGGCCGGACGACCCTGCTCATCGCCCACCGGGCCTCCACCCTGGCGCTCGCCGACCGGGTCGCCGTCCTCGACGGCGGGCGGCTGGTCGACCTCGGCACCCAGGAGGAGCTCGAAGAGCGCTGTCCGCTCTACCGCAGGCTGCTGACCGATCCGGAGGAGCTGGGCGGCGTCGAGCGGGACCCGGCCGGTGCGCTGGCCGGCGCCTTCGACGGCGAGTTCGCCGCCGGCGGACTGCTGGAACGGGACCCGGCGGTGGATACCGACCGGCCCGACGGGGCGCGGGACGGCGCGGCGGGCCGGACCGGGGCGGACGGCACGATCACCCCCGAACTGTGGGTCCGCCGGGAGCAGGAGGCCGAGGCGGGCGGAGCCGGGATGGCGGCCCGCGCGGCCGTCGCGGCCGGGCCCGGTATCGGCGCCGCGATGGCAGGACTGCCCGCGACACCCGAACTCCTCGCCCAGGTCGCCGCGCTGCCGCCCGCGACCGACACCCCGGACGTCGACGAGGACCAAGCCGTGCGCCCCGAGCGCTCCTACGGCCTGCGCCGGCTGCTGCACGGCTTCGGCGGGCCGCTGGCCTTCGCGCTGGCGCTGGTCGCGGTGGACGCCCTCGCCGGGCTGATGCTGCCGGTCCTGATCCGGCAGGGCATCGACGAGGGCGTCCGCCGCGGTGCGCTGATCGGTGTCTGGACGGCCGCCGCCATCGCCCTGGTCGTGGTCCTGGCCCAGTGGGTCGCGCAGATCGGCGGCAACCGCATGACCGGACGCATCGGTGAGCGGGTCCTCTACTCCCTCCGCCTCAAGATCTTCGCGCAGCTCCAGCGCCTCGGGCTCGACTACTACGAGCGGGAACTGACCGGCAAGATCATGACCAGGATGACGACGGACGTGGACGCCCTGTCCACGTTCCTGCAGACCGGCCTGGTCACCGCCCTCGTCTCGATGCTGACCTTCTTCGGCATACTCGTCGCGCTGCTGGCCATCGACCTCCAGCTGGCCCTGGTCGTCTTCGCCACCCTCCCGCCGCTGATCATCGGCACGTACTTCTTCCGCAAGCAGAGCGTGAAGGCCTACGAGCTGGCCCGCGAGCGGATCAGCGTCGTCAACGGCGACCTCCAGGAGAGCGTGTCCGGACTGCGGATCGTCCAGGCGTTCCGGCGCGAGCGGCAGGGCGCGGAGCGGTTCGCCGCCCGCAGCGACGCCTACCGCCGGGCCCGGGTCCGCGGCCAGTTCCTGATATCCGTCTACTTCCCCTTCGTCCAGCTGCTGTCGTCCGTGGCGGCGGCGCTGGTGCTGATCGTCGGTGCCGGGCGGGTCGGCTCCGAGACCCTCACCGCCGGTGCGCTGGTCGCCTACCTGCTCTACATCGATCTGTTCTTCGCCCCCGTCCAGCAGCTCTCCCAGGTCTTCGACGGCTACCAGCAGGCGTCCGTCTCCCTCGGCCGGATCCAGGAGCTGCTGCGCGAGCCGACTACCACCCCGGCCGTCGAGCGGCCCCGCGAGGTGCCCGCGCTGCGGGGCGACATCACCTTCGACGATGTGCACTTCCACTACGGCGAGGACGAGGACCCGGCGCTGGCCGGTATCGCGCTGAGCATCCCGGCCGGCCAGACCGTGGCCTTCGTCGGCGAGACCGGCGCCGGTAAGTCCACCCTGGTCAAGCTGGTCGCGCGGTACTACGACCCGTCCTCGGGCGCCGTCCGGGTCGACGGCGCCGATCTGCGCGAGCTGGACCTGACCGGCTACCGCCGGCGCCTCGGTGTGGTCCCCCAGGAGTCCTACCTCTTCACCGGCACGGTCCGCGACGCCATCGCCTACGGCCGGCCGGACGCCACCGACGCCGAGGTGGAGGCCGCCGCCCGGGCCGTCGGCGCCCACGCGATGATCGCCACCCTCGACGGCGGCTACCTCCACGAGGTCGCCGAGCGCGGCCGCAACCTCTCGGCCGGCCAGCGCCAGCTGCTGGCCCTGGCCCGTGCCGAACTCGTCGATCCGGACGTGCTGTTGCTCGACGAGGCCACCGCGTCCCTGGACCTGGCCACCGAAGCGGTCGTCAACCAGGCCACCGACCGGCTCGTCGGGCGCCGTACGACCCTCGTCGTCGCCCACCGGCTGACCACCGCGGCCCGCGCCGACCGGGTGGTGGTGCTCGACCGCGGCCGGATCGTCGAGGACGGCAGCCATGCCCAGCTCCTCGCCCGCGACGGCCGCTATGCGGAGCTGTGGCGCACCTTCACGGGCGAGGAGGAGGAACTCGCGGCCTGAGGGTGAGGGCTGAGGCCCGAGGCGTGAGGTCTCAGGCCCGAGCCCCGGGCCCGGTCCGCGACCGGTCCGGGGCTGTTCCAGATCGTTCCGCGCCAGTTCCGCGCCAGTTCCGGGGCAGTTCCATGGCAGTTCCATGGCAGTTCCGGGGCCGGTCCGGACCGTTCCGGGACCGACTCCCGGCCGTTCCGCGACCGGTCCGCGCCCGCCCGGCGCCGGGGAGGCCGATCCTCCGAACGGCGCCAAGGGCTGGTGGCACCCCCGTCGCGCCGATAGGTTCAGCCCGACCTTTGCTATCCCAAGGGGAGGGTGCATGCGCAAGGCCACCAGATGGCTGCTGTCGCTCGCGGTGCTCATAGGCACGGCGGGAGCCGGCAGCGTGCCGGCCGGGGCGGCTACCGCCGCAGGGCCGGAGACCGAGGACATCAAGGACCGGATCCTCGCGATCCCGGGAATGAGCCTCGTCGAGGAAAAGCCGGTCGACGGCTACCGCTACTTCGTTTTGAACTACAGCCAGCCGGTTGACCACCGGCACCCCTCGAAGGGGACCTTCCAGCAGCGACTGACCCTGCTGCACAAGTCGGTGGACCGGCCGACGGTGTTCTTCACCTCCGGGTACAACGTGAGCACCACACCGTCCCGCAGCGAGCCCACCAAGATCATCGACGGCAATCAAGTCTCGATGGAATACCGGTACTTCACCCCGTCGCGGCCCACGCCCACCGACTGGAAGAAGCTGGACATCCGGCAGGCCGCCAACGACCAGCACCGCATCTTCCGGGCGCTGCACCGGATCTACGGCAAGAACTGGATCGACACCGGCGGCAGCAAGGGCGGTATGACCGCCACGTACTACCGCCGCTTCTTCCCGGACGACATGAACGGCACCGTCGCCTATGTCGCGCCCAACGACGTACGCAACGACGCGGACGCGGCGTACGACCGGTTCTTCCGGACCGTCGGGACCAAGGAGTGCCGCACCGCCCTCACCGCCATCGAGCGCGAGGCCCTGCTGCGCCGCGGGGAGATGGTCAAGCGCTTCCAGGACTGGGCCGACAAGGAGAAGCAGACCTTCACCAAGGTCGGTAACGCCGACCGGGCCTATGAAGTCATGGTCACGGACCTGGTGTTCGGCTTCTGGCAGTACCAGCCGGCCGAGACGGCCTGCGCCGAGGTCCCCGAGCCGACCGTCTCCACCGACGAGCTGTGGAAGTGGATGGACAAGGTCGGCGGCTTCGACAGCTACACCGACCAGGGCATGGAGCCCTACACGCCGTACTACTACCAGGCGGGCACCCAGCTCGGTGAGCCCGGCTACCGCTACCCGCAGCTGGCCGGCCTGCTGAAGTACCCCGGCATCAACAACTCCCGGTCGTTCGTGCCGAAGGACATCCCGATGCGCTTCGACAAGCGCGCGATGCCCGACATCGACCGCTGGGTGCGGCACCGTGCGCACCGGATGATGTTCGTCAACGGCCAGTACGACCCGTGGAGTTCGGAGCACTTCGAGGTCGGCAAGAACGGCGCACGGGACTCCTACGTCTTCACCGTGCCCGGCGGCAACCACGGCTCGAACATCGCGAAGCTGAAGGAGGCCGACCGCACCAGGGCCACCGCCGAGCTTCTCGACTGGGCCGGGGTCCAGGCCCCGGAAGGCAAGCCCGCCCCGCTGGCCCCGGACGACAAGAAGCTGGACAAGCAGGAGTTCCGGCGGATGCCGCTGCTGCGGCCCTGAGTCCGCGGGGCGCCGTGGGCCGCAGCGCCCCGCGCCCGCAGTGAGGTGACAGCACGCAACCGGCGCGCTCCCCGAGACCGGGGGAGCGCGCCGGGTCCGTGACCGGGGGAGCGCGCCGGGTCCGTCTCCGGCCCCGGCTCAGTACGTCAGCCCGTGGCCGATCTGGTAGAGCGCCCGGGTCGGGGCGTCGGCACGCATTATCGGCACGGGCAGTCTGCCCGCCGGATCCCGCTGTCCGGCGATCACCCGGGCCGCCGCCCGCAGCTCCACATCCGTCCACGAGTAGCTCGCCAGGGCCGCCCGGACACCGCCCAACTGGGCGATGTCATAAGGGTTGCGGACCGCCAGCTGCACCACCGGCTTACCCGTGGCGAGCAGCGCGTCGACCAGCTTCCGCTGGCCCGAGGCCGCGGTCACGTTGTAGGTGGCCACCACCACCGCGTCCCGCTCGCCGAGCGCCGCCACCGCCTCGTCGATCCGCTGCTGGGTCGGCGTCAGGCCCGTGGACAGGGCGGTGGCCGTGAAGCCCAGTTCGGTGAGGGCGCGCGCCAGCACCGTGGTGGGCGGACCGCCGGTCCCGGACGGCGCGGCCGCGTCGACACCCGCCACCAGCACCCTGCGCTCCCGGCGCCGGGACAGCGGCAGGATGCCGGTGTCGTTGCGCAGCAGTGTGGTGGTGCGGTCCGCGACCCGGTCGGCGGCGGTGAGGTGACCGCGGGTGCCGACCGTCCGGTCCACGGCCCGGTGGGTGGTGTACGGGTCCTTGAAGAGTCCGCGCCGCTCCTTGAGCAGCAGGATGCGCATCAGCTTCGTGTCGAGGTCCCGCTCGGCCAGCTCGCCCTCCTTGAGCGCGGTCAGGACGGCACCGTGCGCGACGGAGAGGTCCGGAGGGTTCAGCAGCTGGTCGACACCGGCCTTCAGGGCGAGCACCGGCACCCGGGCGTCGCCGTACTTCACCCGGACGCCCTCCATCCCGAGGGAGTCCGTCACCACCACCCCGTCGTAGCCGAGGCGTTCGCGCAGGATGCCGGTGAGGATGGGGCGGGAGAGGGTGGCCGGGTCCTCGCTAGGGTCGAAGGCGGGCACGACGATATGCGCCGTCATGATCGAATCGATCCCGGCGGCGATCGCGGCCCGGAAGGGCGGCGCATCCAGCCGCTCCCACTCCTCGGCGCTGTGGTGGATGTACGGCAGCCCGACATGGCTGTCGGTGTCGGTGTCGCCATGACCGGGGAAGTGCTTGGCGCAGGAGGCGATCCCGGCGCCCTGATAGCCCTTCACCTCGGCGGTGACCATACGGGCCACGGCCTGCGGGTCCGCGCCGAAGGAGCGCACGCCGATGACCGGGTTGGCGGGGTTGACATTGACATCGGCGTCCGGCGCGTAGTCCTGCCGGATGCCCATCGCGAACAGTTCCTCGCCGGCGATCCGGGCCGCCGTACGGGCGTCGTCGCGGGAGCCGCCCGCGCCGAGCGCCATCGCCCCCGGGAAGAGCGTGGCGGGCGCGCCGACGCGGGCCACTATGCCGTGTTCCTGGTCCGTGGAGATCAGCACCGGGACGGGGACGCGCTGGGCGGCGGCGGCCTTCTGGATGCCGTTGGAGAGGTCGGCGATCTGGTGCGGCTCACGGGTGTTGTGCGCCCAGCCGAAGTAGATGATGCCGCCGACGTGGTACTTGGCGATCAGCTCGGCGGCGTTGGCGACCCCGATCTCCTTCTGGTTCGCGGCGGCATCGGCCGGGTCGGGGTCGGTGGCGGAGTGCCCGTAGACCCGCATGACGAAGAGCTGGCCGACCTTTTCCTCCGGAGTCATACGGGAGATGAGGCGGCGCAGCCGGGCCCGGGTGGCGGCGGAGGGGGCGGGGGCGGCGGGCTGGTGTCCGACGGCGGGCGCCGTGCCGTGCGCCAGGCCGGCACCCGCGCCCGTGGCAGCGGCGGCCGCGGCGGCCGCGGTGGTCAGGACGGTACGTCTGGAGTGCATCTGCGCTCCTTCCGGAGGGCTTCCTCGGCTCATTGAAGGAAACTTCCAAGGAGACACGGATAGCCGGAAAACTATTGTCGGTCAATGACTCGATCCGTGGTGGCGCCCAGCTATTGCGCGGCGGCCGGGGATGTGTGATGGAGCGTCGGACGCCGCCTCGGACGCCGCCCTCCGGGGCCGGGCCGACGGCCGTGTCCGGAGTGGAGTCGCGCCGACGGCTATGTCCGGGGCCGGGCCGATGGCCGTGTCCGGGGCCGGGCCGACTGCCACGCCAGGGGGCGGGCCGACGGCTATATCCCTGGTCGGCCCGACGGCAGCCCGCTCAGGAGGCGTCCGGCCCGTCGAGGAGCCGCTGGAGGTGGATGCGGCCCGGGGCCAGCAGGTCGGGGAGCCCGGCCGCCTCCGGGTACCAGCGCTTCTCGTACTCCCAGCACAGCCAGCCGCCCGCGCCCTGGTCGTAGGTGCCCTCGGGGGCGGGCACGGGGCCGTGGGCACCTGCGGGTTCCCGGCCCAGGGTCTCCAGGACGGCCGCCAGCGGGACCGCGCCGGCACCGAGCGGGAGCGGTGTGCGGTCCTCGGCCGAGGCGACGTCCTTGACCTGGACATAGCCCAGATGCGGGGCGAGCGCGGCGTGGGTGTCGGCCGGCTCCTCACCGCCGAGCCAGCTGTGCAGCACATCCCACAGCGCCCCGATCTGACGGTGCCCCACGGGGCCCAGCACACGGGCGGCATCCGCGCCCGTACGGTGCGAGTCATGGGTCTCCAGCAGCACCCGGACGCCCCGTTCGGCCGCGAGCGGCGCCACCGCGGCGAGCCGCCGGGCGGCATCCGCGTCCGCCTCGGCCGCCGGGCGCTCCCCGCCGCCGGGGAAGACCCGCACATACGGCGCACCCAGATCGGTGGCGAGCCACACCAGCTCGCTCAGCTCCTGCGCCAGCTCCTCCTCGCCCGCCGCATCCCGGGCCGCGGCGACCTGCGCGTATCCGGCCACGGCCAGGATCTCGACCCCGGCGTCCGCGAACTGCTTGCGCACCGCGGCCCGTTCCCGCATCCCGATCAGCGGATGCACCGGCTCCTCCGGATGGGCCCGCAGCTCCACGCCCTGGTACCCGGACCCGGTTGCCAGCCGCAGGACGTCGGCCACCGGCATCCCGGGCACACCGAGGGTGGAGAACGCGAAGCGCATCGCGGGGGTGGTGCCGTGCGTGTTGCCCGTGCTGACCATGCCTGGGCTCCTCCTCGTCGGTCACGTCATCGTCGTCCGTCCCCTCCACCCTGCCCGCAATGCGCGCGCCATCACAGCACCAGCCGCCAGTCCTGGCCGACCAGGTCCTGCCCGAAGCTGTGGTGCGCCGACTCGGTGACCAGCTCGAACCCGACCCGCTGATAGATGCTGCGGGCCGCGCCCAGGACGGAGTTGGTCCACAGCACCATCTCGCCGTACCCGGCCTCCCGTGCGAACTCCACACAGGAATCGACGAGTTGACGGCCCACCCCGTGGCCGCGCGCGTCCGGCTCCACCAGCAGCAGCCGCAGCCGGGCGACCTTGGGCCTGCCGTCCCGGACACACATGACCGCGCCCGCTCTGCGCCCGTCCAGCTCCGCTATCCAGGTGCGGTCCCACCGCGGGTCGAAGGCCTCGGCGTACTCCGCGACGATCCGGGCCACCAGCGCCTCATAGCTCAGATCGAAGCCGTACTCGGCGGAGTAGAGCGCGGCGTTGCGCTCCACCATCCAGCCCAGGTCCCCGGGGCGGGCCGTGCGCAGCGTCATCTTGGGCCCCCGGTCCTCGGGCGGCTGCTCCGCGCCCTCGCCGAGCAGGGCACGGATGGTCCGCATCGAGTCCACCAGCCGGGCCCGGTCCCCGGCCGGGAGCCGCTCCAGCAGCGATCCGGCGGCGTCCTGCGAGCGCTCCTCCAGCAGGCCGGCCGCCTCCCGGCCGCCCTCGGTCAGCGTGATGCGCTGCCGGCGGGGATCCCGCTCGGACCTGCCGCGGGTGATCAGCTCGCGGTCCTCGAACTTGCCGAGCAGCCTGCTCAGATAGCCGGCGTCCAGCGACAGCGAGGCCCGCAGATCGGCGGCGTCCACCCGCTCGTGGTGGGCGACCTCGTAGAGCACCCGGGCCTCGGTGAGCGTGAACGGGGTGTAGAGATGCCGCCCGTAGTCGAGGGCGCCGATCAGGTTCGTATAGAAGCGGTTGAATCTGCGCAGCTCACGGACGTCGGGCGTGGCGTCGCACGCCGCGCCGGAAGTCGTGTCGGATGTCGTCCCGGTTGTCATCGTCGACCCCTCACCCTTGACTGAGTCAAGAATAAGCGACCGGGGCCGCTCCGCGCAGCGGAATTTCCGCGCCCTGTCGGCGCCCGCCCGCGCGGGCTAGCGTCCTCACGAGAGAACGCCCCCGCATGACGATCCTCATCTGCCGCGAGCGAGAGAGGCCGGGCCGTGACACACACGACCGTACGTATCGCCATGAACGGCGTGACCGGGCGCATGGGACACCGCCAGCACCTGGTCCGCTCCGTCCTCGCCCTGCGCGACCAGGGCGGCCTCGCACTCGCCGACGGGACACGGATCCGGCCGGAGCCCGTCCTCGTCGGCCGCTCCGCGCACAAACTGCGGGCGCTGGCCGAACGCCACGGCGTGGAGCACTGGAGCTGCGACCTCGACGCCGTACTGGGCGACGGCACCATCGGCATCTACTTCGACGCACAGATCACCGCCGCCCGCGAGGAAGCGGTGCGCAAGGCCATCGCCGCCGGAAAGCACCTATACGTCGAGAAGCCCACCGCGAGCAGTCTCGACGGCGCCCTGGAGCTGGCCCGGCTGGCCCAGGAGGCGGGCGTCAAGAACGGCGTCGTCCAGGACAAGCTCTTCCTGCCCGGCCTCCGCAAGCTCCGCCGCCTCGTCGAGAGCGGCTTCTTCGGCCGCATCCTGTCCGTACGGGGCGAGTTCGGCTACTGGGTCTTCGAAGGTGACCTCCAGCAGGCGCAGCGCCCCTCCTGGAACTACCGCGCTGAGGACGGCGGCGGCATCGCGGCCGACATGTTCCCGCACTGGGAGTACGTCCTGCACGAACTGTTCGGGCCGGTCAGAAGCGTCCAGGCACATCTCACCACCCACGTCCCGCGCCGCTGGGACGAGTCGGGCACCCCGTATGACGCCACCGCCGATGACGCCGCCTACGGCATCTTCGAACTGGCCGGCGGCATCGTCGCGCAGATCAACTCCTCCTGGGCGGTCCGGGTGCACCGCGACGAACTCGTGGAGTTCCAGGTGGACGGCACCGAGGGATCGGCCGTCGCCGGGCTGCGCCACTGCCGCATCCAGCACCGCGCCGGCACCCCCCGGCCCGTCTGGAACCCCGATGTCCCGGCGTCCGAGCCGTTCCGCGCGCAGTGGCAGGAGGTCCCCGACCACGCCGCCTTCGACAACGGGTTCAAGGCGCAGTGGGAGCTGTTCCTGCGGCATGTCGTACGCGACGAGCCCTGGCGCTGGGACCTGGCGGCGGGCGCCCGCGGCGTCCAGCTCGCCGAACTGGCGCGCCGGTCCTCGGCGGAGGGCCGCCGCCTGGACGTGCCGGAGCTGAGCCGGTGAACGCGTCGGCGCACGCGTCCCCGTCCGCGCCGGACCCCGTATCCCGGTCCGCTCCCGCGCCGCCCCCCTTGCGCTCCCGCACGGTCTTCGCCGCCGCCCATGTGGTCGCCGATCCGCACGCCGACACCACTCCGGACGGCCCGGCCGCCGTCGACTGGGACGCCACCCTCGCCTTCCGGCACCATCTGTGGTCGCACGGCCTGGGCGTGGCCGAGGCGATGGACACCGCGCAGCGCGGTGCGGGCCTGGACTGGGGCGCCGCCGCAGAGCTGATCCGGCGCTCCGCCGCCGAGGCACGGGCGGTCGGCGGCCTGCTCGCCTGCGGCGCCGGAACGGACCAACTCCCCGCCCACGGCGCCTCCTTGGCCGGCGTCCGGCACGCGTACGAGGAGCAGCTCGCCGCCGTCGAGGCGGCCGGTGCCCGCCCCGTCCTGATGGCGTCCCGTCAGCTCGCCGCGGCCGCCACCGGCCCGGACGACTACCGGGAGCTCTACGGCCACCTGCTGCGCCAGACCACCCGGCCGGTGATCCTGCACTGGCTCGGCGAGATGTTCGACCCGGCACTGGCGGGCTACTGGGGCAGCACGGAACCCGACACCGCCACCGAGACGCTCCTCGCCCTCGTCGCCGACCACCCCGCCAAGGTGGACGGCATCAAAATCTCCCTCCTGGACCCCGGCCGGGAGGTACGGCTGCGCCGCCAACTGCCGCCGGCCGTGCGCTGCTACACCGGCGACGACTTCCACTACCCGGAGCTGATCGCCGGCGACGGGCACGGCTTCAGCGATGCCCTGCTGGGCGTCTTCGACCCGCTCGCCCCCCTGGCCGCGGCCGCCGTACGCCGCCTCGACACCGGGGACACCGCGGGCTTCCGGGCCGTCCTGGACCCGACCGTCGCGCTCGCCCGGCACCTCTTCGCGGCACCCACCCGCCACTACAAGACCGGTGTGGTCCTGCTCGCCTGGCTGGCGGGCCACCAGTCGCACTTCACCATGGTCGGCGGCCTCCAGTCGGCCCGTTCGCTGCCGCATCTGCGGCGCGCCCACGAACTGGCCGACGCGCTCGGCCTGTTCCCGGACCCGGAACGCGCCGCACGCCGGATGCGCACCCTGCTCACGGTGTACGGGGCGGACGACGCATGAGCCACGCCACCCCCTCGCTCCTCGACCGTCTCAGCCTCAACCAGGAGACCGTCCGCCAGTGGTCGCTGCCCGAACTGGCCGACGGCTGCGCACGCGCGGGCGTACGGGGCGTGGGCCTGTGGCGCGCGCCCGTGCGGCAGTACGGGGTGGCCGCGGCCGCCCGGCTGATCCGGGACGCCGGGCTGCGGGTCACCAGCCTGTGCCGGGGCGGGTTCTTCACCGCCCTGGACCCGGGCGCGCGGGCCGCGGCCCTGGACGACAACCGGGCGGCCCTCGACGAGGCGGCCGCCCTCGGGACCGACACCCTGGTGCTGGTCTCCGGCGGACTGCCGCACGGCAGCCGGGATCTGCCCGGCGCCCGGGAGCGTGTCGCGGACGCGCTGGGCGAGTTGGCGCCGTACGCCGCTGAGCGGGGCGTACGGCTGGCGCTGGAACCGCTGCACCCGATGTACGCGGCGGACCGGTGCGTGGTCTCGACGCTCGCGCAGGCCCTCGACCTCGCCGAGCGGTTCCCCGCCGACCGGGTCGGGGTGGTCGTGGACACCTACCACCTGTGGTGGGACGACACGGTCGGCGTCCAGATCGGGCGCGCGGGCGGCACCGGCGGCGCGGCCGGTTCACGGCTCGCCGCCTTCCAGCTCGCCGACTGGGTCACCCCGCTGCCCGAAGGCGTCCTGCTGGGGCGTGGGCAGCTCGGGGACGGTTCGGTGGATCTGCGGTGGTTCCGGGAGCGGGTCGAGACGGCCGGCTACCGGGGCCCGGTCGAGGTGGAGATCTTCAACCCGGCGCTGTGGGCACGGGACGGCGCCGAGGTACTCGCCGAGATCGTGCGGCGCGTCCGTACGCACGTCGGATGACCGCCGGACGGCCGCCGGACGACCTCCGGCCGACAGGGGGACCGCACCTCGGCGGCCGGGAAATAACTCCGCGGAGGTGTGCAACCGTTGACCGCCCACAAAGGTCATAGCTGACGTTGGTCCCGAAAGGGGAGGGATCCGGGGGGATCCGGGACCGGCACGGAGGGGGAATCGAGGGGCCCGACCATCGGACGGGCCCCTCGATGGGAACGCGGCGTCCCGGACCCGGCGCGATGTCCCGGCCCGGCGCGGCCTCCCTGACCCGGCGCGACGGCGGATCCCCGCGCGGTGTCAGACCCCGGCGGTACGGTCGGTGCATGGTCAACGCAGCCGTCGTCGAAGGGGTCCTGGAGCGGATCACCTACGCCAACGAGGAGAACGGCTATACGGTCGCGCGGGTCGACACGGGCCGCGGCTCGGGCGATCTGCTGACCGTCGTCGGCGCGCTGCTCGGGGCGCAGCCGGGGGAGTCGCTGCGCATGGAGGGCCGCTGGGGCTCCCACCCGCAGTACGGCAAGCAGTTCACGGTCGAGAACTACACCACCGTCCTGCCCGCCACGATCCAGGGCATCCGCCGCTATCTGGGCTCCGGACTCATCAAGGGCATCGGGCCGCGGATCGCGGACCGCATCGTCGAGCACTTCGGCACGGACACCCTCGACATCATCGAGCGCGAGCCCGCCCGCCTCGTCGAGGTACCGGGCCTGGGCCCCAAGCGGACGAAGCTGATCGGCGCGGCCTGGGAGGAGCAGAAGGCCATCAAGGAGGTCATGGTCTTCCTCCAGGGCGTCGGGGTGTCCACCTCCATCGCGGTGCGGATCTACAAGAAGTACGGTGACGCCGCCATCTCCGTCACCCGCAACGAGCCCTACCGCCTGGCCGCCGACGTCTGGGGCATCGGCTTCCTGACGGCCGACCGCATCGCACAGTCCGTGGGCATTCCGCACGACAGCCCGGACCGGGTCAAGGCGGGCGTGCAGTACGCCCTGTCGCAGTCCACCGACCAGGGCCACTGCTTCCTTCCCGAGGAGCAACTGATCGCCGACGCGGTGAAGTTGCTCCAGGTCGACACCGGACTGGTCATCGACTGCCTGGGCGAGCTGGCCGCCGACCCGGAGGGCGTGGTCCGCGAGCAGGTACCGGGCGGCGCGGACGGTGCGCCGCCGGTCACCGCCGTCTATCTGGTGCCGTTCCACCGCGCCGAGATCTCCCTGGCCGGCCGGCTGACCCGGCTGCTGCGGACGGACGAGGACCGGATGCCGGCGTTCCGGGACGTCGACTGGGACAAGGCGCTGGCATGGCTGGCGCGGCGGACGGGCGCCGAGCTGGCCCCCGAGCAGCAGCAGGCGGTGCGGCTGGCGCTGACGCAGAAGGTCGCGGTGCTCACCGGCGGGCCGGGCTGCGGCAAGTCCTTCACGGTCCGGTCCGTCGTCGAGCTGGCGCGTGCCAAGAAGGCCACGGTGGTGCTGGCGGCGCCCACGGGCCGGGCGGCCAAACGGCTCTCGGAGCTGACCGGGGCGGAGGCCTCCACGGTCCACCGCCTCCTGGAGCTCAAGCCGGGCGGGGACGCCGCCTATGACGCGGACCGGCCGCTGGACGCCGATCTGGTGGTCGTCGACGAGGCGTCGATGCTGGATCTGCTGCTCGCCAACAAGCTGGTCAAGGCGGTGCCGCCGGGCGCCCATCTGCTGCTGGTCGGGGACGTCGACCAGCTGCCGTCGGTGGGCGCGGGCGAGGTGCTGCGCGATCTGCTCGACGGGTCCGGCCCGGTGCCGGCGGTACGGCTGACCAGGATCTTCCGCCAGGCCCAGCAATCCGGGGTGGTCACCAACGCCCACCGCATCAACTCCGGCGTGCCGCCCCTGACGTCCGGAATGACGGACTTCTTCCTGTTCGCCGAGGAGGACGCCGAAGAGGCCGGGCGGCTGACGGTGGATGTCGTGGCCCGCCGCATCCCGGCGAAGTTCGGCCTCGACCCGCGCCGGGACGTCCAGGTGCTCACCCCGATGCACCGCGGTCCGGCCGGGGCGGGCGCCCTGAACGGCCTGCTCCAGCAGGCCGTCACCCCGGCCCGTCCCGATCTGCCCGAGCGCCGCTTCGGCGGCCGGGTCTTCCGTGTCGGCGACAAGGTCACCCAGATCAGGAACAATTACGAAAAGGGCAACAACGGCGTCTTCAACGGCACGGTCGGCGTGGTCACCGCACTGGACTGTGACGAGCAGCGGCTGACCGTGCGCACGGATGAGGACGAGGAGGTTCCCTACGACTTCGACGAACTCGATGAACTCGCCCACGCCTATGCCGTGACGATCCATCGTTCGCAGGGTAGTGAGTATCCAGCGGTGGTGATTCCGGTCACCACCAGTGCCTGGATGATGCTGCAGCGCAATCTGCTGTATACCGCCGTGACCCGGGCAAAGCGCTTGGTGGTGCTGGTCGGCTCCCGGAAAGCCCTGGGACAAGCCGTCCGCACGGTATCCGCCGGTCGGCGGTGTACGGCACTGGATCACCGGCTCGCCGGGGCGATGTGATGTCACCCCTCTTTCCTATTCAGGGCGAAGAGGGGCAGGATGGGCACTCGGACGGCACTGAGTGCCGCAGACAGGCCCTATGGCCGACCCCGAGTGCACATCCAAGGCCCAAATGGGGGAAGGTATAGGCAGTCAGGGCACCTCGAAGAAGAGGCACAACGTCGGTGAGGGATGACGTGAGCGACAACTCTGTAGTACTGCGTTACGGGGACGGCGAATACAGCTACCCGGTCGTCGAGAGCACCGTCGGCGACGAGGGCTTCGATATCTCGAAGCTGCGCGCCCAGACCGGTCTGGTGACCCTGGATTCCGGTTACGGCAACACCGCGGCGTATAAATCCGCGATCACCTATCTCGACGGTGAGAACGGGATTCTTCGTTACCGCGGGTACCCGATCGAGCAGCTTGCAGAGCGCAGCACGTTCGTCGAGACCGCGTACCTCCTCATCAACGGCGAGCTGCCCACCGTCGATGAGCTGGCGAACTTCAAGCAGGACATCACCTACCACACCCTGCTGCACGAGGACGTCAAGCGCTTCTACGACGGCTTCCCCCGGGACGCCCACCCGATGGCGATGCTGTCCTCGGTCGTCAGCGCGCTGTCGACGTTCTACCAGGACAGCCACAACCCGTTCGACGAGCAGCAGCGCCATATCTCCACGATCCGGCTGCTGGCCAAGCTCCCGACGATCGCGGCCTACGCGTTCAAGAAGTCGGTCGGCCACCCGGTCGTCTACCCGAGCAACGACCTCGGGTACGTCGAGAACTTCCTGCGGATGACCTTCTCGGTGCCGGCCGCGGACTACGACCTCGACCCGGTCGTGGTCAGCGCCCTCGACAAGCTGCTGATCCTGCACGCGGACCACGAGCAGAACTGCTCCACCTCCACGGTCCGCCTGGTCGGCTCCTCGCAGGCGAACCTCTTCGCCTCGATCTCGGCCGGTATCAATGCCCTGTGGGGCCCCCTGCACGGCGGCGCCAACCAGTCCGTGCTGGAGATGCTGGAGGGCATCCAGCGCGACGGCGGCGACGTCGACTCCTTCATCCGCAAGGTGAAGAACAAGGAAGACGGCGTGAAGCTCATGGGCTTCGGGCACCGCGTCTACAAGAACTTCGACCCCCGGGCGAAGATCATCAAGGCGGCGGCGCACGATGTCCTCTCCGCGCTCGGCAAGTCCGACGAGCTGCTGGATATCGCCCTGAAGCTGGAGGAGCACGCGCTCTCCGACGACTACTTCACCGAGCGCAAGCTCTACCCGAACGTCGACTTCTACACCGGCCTGATCTACCGGGCCATGGGCTTCCCGACCGAGATGTTCACCGTGCTCTTCGCGCTCGGCCGGCTGCCCGGCTGGATCGCCCAGTGGCACGAGATGATCAAGGAGCCCGGCTCCCGCATCGGCCGTCCGCGGCAGATCTACACCGGTGTCGTCGAGCGCGACTTCGTGCCGGTCGAGGAGCGCTGACGGCCGCCCCGCCAGGGTGCCCTCACGGTCATTAGCAGAAAGCGCCCCGCCTCCGGATCCCCCCACGGGTCCAGAGCGCGGGGCGCTTCCCTTGTCCCGGTTGGATTCCCCCCACGGGATCCGTCCGGGCGTTCCGGGTTGCACCGCGATCTGCCGGGACGCGCACGTTCGGGAGGGCCGCTCAAAGCTCCCCGGGCACGTCGCCCCGGCCACGCGTAGCCGGGCACGATCCCCCAAGATCAGCACGGCTGTTGCAGTGCAAGCCCCGCCGGGGTGCCTGCACTGCCCGGTTAGACTCACGACCCCCCTCAATGGTTACGTTCCGATGAGTGTGATCTGGGTCTCTTGCCATATGGGGGCGAATGCGGTCAAGGGCCTCGATCTGAAGATCGGGGCCCTCCGGTATGGGTGTTGTGTTAGTTGTAAGGGCTGTGTGAAATTTCGCAGCCGCGACTGTTGGTGATCGCGAAGGCCGACGAGAAGGCCCTCGCGGCGCCGGCCCCCTCGGTGAGGGTGCGGCCCCGGCGTGAGGGGACCGGACGCCGGGATCAGGCCGCCTGCCCCACGAGCTCGTAGCCGGCCTCGTCGATGGCCGCGCGGACGGCTTCCTCGTCCAGCGGGGCCTGGGACGTGACGGTCACCAGGCCGGTGGCCGCCACCGCCTGCACCGCGCTGACCCCGGCGATCTCACCGATCTCGGCCGACACCGCACCCTCACAGTGGCCGCAGGTCATACCGGTGACCTTGTAGGTGGTGGTCACCGCGCCGACCTGGACGTCGGTGCCGCCGGAGTGGCAGGAGCCTTCCGGGGTGCAGCAGGAGCTGTTCTCAGCCATGGGGGACTCTCCTTGTGGTGCCGATGTGTTCCGTGTGGTGCAAGTGCCGGAGTGCCGCAGCGTGCCACGCGAGGCTCAGGCGACCGCCGGTGCCCCCGACCTTACGCACTGTATACCCCTGGGGGGTATCAATCCAAGCCATGGACACCCGCACCGCGTTGCCGTGCGCCCCACCACGCGTCAGCCTTGGGATAACGGGCTCGGGGCGGATCCGAGGAGGCGGCCGGATGGACGTACTCGCCTTCTACGGCCTGCTGGTGCTCACCACGCTGCCGCCACTGGTCCCCAACTCCGCCCTGCTCGTCTCCGCCGGTGTGCTCGCCTCCCGGGGAGAGCTGTTCCTCCCGCTGATCCTGCTGACCGTCGCCGGCAGCGCCCTGGTCGGAGACCTGCTGATGTACCTGGTCGCGCGGCGGTTCGGCGGACCCGTACGGGCCTGGATGCGGCGCAAACCCCGCCGCCGGGCACTACTGGAGTGGACCTCTGACCGGATCCAGCGCTACGGCCTGCCGTTCGTCATCGCCGTACGCTTCCTGCCCAGCGGGCGGATCGCCGGCGCACTGGCCTCCGGCGTGCTGCGCTACCCGCTGCGCAAATACGTCCTCGGCGCCGGCATCGCCGAAGCCACCTGGGCGACCTACTCCGTCGGCCTCGGCTACCTCGGCAGCGCCACCACCGGCCGCCCGCTCCACGCCGCCGCCATCGGCTTCGGCGTCTCCTGCGCGGTCGCCACGGTCGGCGCCGCGATCCAATGGGCCGCCCGCCGCCGCGCCCTGCGCGAACCCTCGGAGAACGGCAGCGAGGGCGAGAGCGGCGGCCCCCGCAAAGGAGGCGGCGAGGATCCCGGCGGCCGGGCCTCCTCCGTGGCGGCGACGTGACGGGGGGGCGGGCGGTGCCCGAGGCCCGCCCCGAGCGCCCTCACGCGCCCGGAACCGCGCCCCCGGCCGAGGCCCGGACCTCCGCGACGGCCACCGGCTGACCGGTGCGGCGCGAGCGCTCGCACGCCTCGGCCACATAGAGCGCCTCCAGCGCCTCCGCCGGTGAACAGGGGCTCGGCGTACGGCCCGCCGCGACCTCGGTGAAGACGCCCAGCTCGGTGACGTAGGCGTCGTGGAAGCGCTCCATGAACGTGGCGTACGGATCGGCCGCCCGCCGCCACGACAGCTTCGCCTCGGCGGACGGCAGCGGCGCCCGGTCGTCGAGCCCGACGAAGCGGGCGCCCTCGGAGCCGCACACCTCCAGCCGGACGTCATGGCCGGCGCCGTTGTAGCGGGTCGCCGTGACGGTGGCCAGGGTGTCGTCGTCGAAGCGCAGCAGCGCCGCGCAGGTGTCGACATCGTCGCCGTCCGCGAAGAAGGACGCCCCGCGATTGCTGCCCTGCGCATAGACCGAGACCACCTCACGGCCGGTCAGCCAGCGCAGGATGTCGAAGTCATGGATGCTGCAGTCCCGGAACAGCCCGCCGGAGGTGGGGATGTAGCCGGCGGGCGGCGGCGTCCGGTCGCTGGTGCAGGCGCGCAGCGTGTGCAGCCGGCCCAGGGCACCGGAGTGCAGTGCCTCGCGGGCGGTGCGGTAGCCCGCGTCGAAGCGGCGCTGGAAACCGATCTGTACGGGCACGGTGCCGGCCTGCACCCGCTCCACCACCCCGACCGTGCCGGGCACGTCCAGGGCGACCGGCTTCTCGCAGAACACCGGCACCCCGGCGTCCAGGGCCTGGTGGATCAGCGTGGCGTGGGCGCTGGTCGCGGCGGTGATCACCACACCGTCCAGGCCGTCCGCGTACATCTCCTCGATGCCCGGGGCGGCGTGTACACCAAGGGTGTCCGCCAGCGCGGCGGCCCGTGCGGGATCCAGATCCGCGACCACCAGGTCGGTGACGCCCGGGACGCTCCGGAGGGTGTTGGCGTGGAACGCACCGATGCGCCCGGTGCCGATCAGCCCGATCTTCATGCCTCGGTTCCTTTCCGGGGGAGGGGGAGGGGAGGGGCGCGGACAGGGGGTGGGACGGAGAGAGGGGAGGAGGGGGATGCGGGGCGCGGGGAATTGGAACGGTCCAACCCTCGCAGGTATCCGCACCCTGCATGTCCTGATGTCCGCATGTCAACCACCCCGCAGGAAGAGAAGGTTGCGCATTGACGCCCACCTGCGCCGATGGAAGGATTTCCGTTCATGGAACGGTCCAACAAGCGAGCCGACGGGCGGACGGACGGCCAGGCCGACGGACGGAACGGCACATGTACCGGCACACGGCCGGGCGCGGACCGGCCACCGACGATCCGCGGTGTCGCCGAGCGCGCGGGCGTCTCCAAATCACTGGTCTCGCTGGTGCTGCAGGGCTCCCCGCGGGTCAGCGACACCAAGCGGCAGGCCGTACTGGACGCCATCGAGGAGCTCGGCTACCGGCCGAACGCCGCCGCCCGCAGCCTGGTGGCCCGCCGTACGCACACCGTCGGGGTGCTGCTGAACGATATGCGCAACCCCTGGTTCGTCGAGGTGCTCGACGGCCTGAACTCGCTGCTGCAGGCGCACGGTCTGCGGATGCTGATGGCCGACGGGCGGCTGGACCGACGCGCCGGCCAGGACTTCGCCCGCACCTTCCAGGAGCTGCGGGTCGACGGACTCGTCGTCGTCGGCACCCTCCCGGACACCGACGGCCTCGCCGAGGTCGCCGAACGACTGCCGACCGTCATCGCGGGCAACCACGAACCCCGGCTGCCGCACACCGACCTCGTCGCCAACGACGACGAGCGCGGCGCCCGGCTCGCCACCGAACACCTCATCGGCCTCGGCCACCGGCGGATCGCCCACATCGCCGGAGAGGGTCTGGTCGGCGAGCTGCGCCGGCGCGGCTTCGAGGCCGCGATGCGCGCCCACGGCCTGGCCGCGAGCTCCGTAGTGGCGAGCGGTGACGGGACCGAGGAAGGCGGCTCCCGCGCCGCCGTCCGGCTGCTCACCCCGCCGGCCGTCACGCCACCCGTCACCTCGCGCCCCGGTGCCGGGCATCCGGCCGCCCAACGCCCCACCGCCGTCTTCGCGTTCAACGACATCTCCGGTGTCGGCGCGCTGTCCGCGGCCCAGGAGCTGGGCCTGCGCACGCCCGCCGACCTCTCCCTCGTCGGCTACGACAACACCTACCTCTCCCGCATCCGCCACCTCTGGCTGAACTCGGTGAACAACGCCAGCCACGAGGTCGGCCGACGCGCGGCACGCTGCCTCCTGGACCGTATGGAGCGCCCGGACGCCCCCGCCGGACAGCAACTCGTGGCCCCCGCACTGGAGATCAGAGGGTCGACGGCACCACCCCGGCCCGACTGACCGCGCCGGGGGACGTACCACTCGTGGCGCCCGGGAACACTTGGCGGGCGATGCCGCCCGAGCGCCCCGGGGCCGGTCCGGTGGCTCTCAGCGCCGGCCGCGTTGGCCCGGTCGCTGCGCCACCCACCTTCTGACCGTATCGGCGAACCAGTACGGTTTTCCGCCCTCCACCAGATCCGGTTCGGGCAGCAACCCGTGCTTCCGGTAGGAGCGCACGGTGTCCGGCTGTACCTGGATGTGCGCGGCGATCTCCTTGTACGACCAGAGCTTGCGGTCGGTCATCTCTGCCACCTCCTGAGCGCCGTACGCAGGGTCGGCCCGGAGAGCCGGCAGGGGGCTGCGTACGGCCAGGTGATCACTCACCCTGTGCCTGGACAACGACACCGAGTAACCATCGGGGAGGGGCTGTTGAACGGCTGTGACGTAAGGCGCGCGTAACGGTGACAGCTGTGACGCGGGGCGGACGGCTGTGACGGGGGCGGGACGACCCGGAAGGAGACGGGGCGATCGGAAGGGGGTGCGGGATGATCCGGAAGGGGGAGGGCGGCCTGCGCGGCCACGGCGCAGCGGGCACACAGACGTGTGGCGGGCCGGTCCCCGGCTGGGGAACCGGCCCGCCACAGGAGTGCCGTGGACGGCCGGACGCGGATCAGGCGTGGTACAGCGCGTACCAGGTCTTCTTGCCGACCTTGCCGTCAGCGGTCAGATGGTGCCGGGACTGGAACTTCTTCACCGCGGCCCGGGTCTTGGGGCCGAAGTACCCCGTCACATCTCCCCAGGGGAGATAGCGGCGGTTCGCCAGCAGGCACTGCACCTGCCGGACGCGGTCGCCGCGCTGACCGTAGACGGTGAGGGCGTTGCCGTTGTAGTACACGCAGGCGGCCCGTGTGTCGGCCCGCCCGGCGGCCGGACTGTCGGCGGACGCCGGACCGGTGAGCAGACCCGCGGTCAGCAGACCCGCGGTCGCGGTCAGGACGGCCGTGCGCTTGACGGCATGGCTGAGTGCGTTGGTATTCACGAATTCCACCGTTTCCCCCGTTGGAGGTGATTCCACCCGTAGTGACGCCGGGGACGCGGTCCGTGGTTCCCGCGATCGGCAACCTGCCGACGCCCCGTCAGGCCGCGGCCGGTGCGGCCCCCGCCGCCTTCCGCAGCTCGTCCTCCAGATCCTCCAGCGCAAGCCCCTTCGTCTCCGGCGCGTACCGCTTGCAGAACACCAGGGACAGCACACACATCGCGCCGAAGAACCGGAAGGTGGTGCCGGCGCCGACCGCGTCGAGCAGCAGCGGAAAGACCAGCGCGACCCCGAAGTTGACCAGCCACATCACGAACACCGCGGCGCCCATGGCCAGTCCGCGGACCTTCAGCGGGAACATCTCGGCCAGCAGCAGCCACACCCCCGTATTGAGAGTGCCCTGCATGAAGGCCATGTAGAGGACCATCAGGCCCAGCACCAGGGCGCTGACGCCGGGGGAGTGCGGGAGGTGGAAGGAGGCGCCGAGCAGGGCGAGCGAGACGGTCATCCCGGCCAGGCCGGTGAGCAGCAGGGGCCGTCGGCCGACCCGGTCGATCAGGAACATCCCGAGCGCGGTGGCGAGCACCGAGATCACCCCGACCGCGATGGTGGCGGTGATCGAGGCACCGGTGCCCAGACCGGTCGACGCCAGGATCTTGGGCGCGAAGTACACCACGGCGTTCACACCGGTGATCTGCTGGACGGTCGCCAGACCGATACCGACCAGCAACAGCCGCCGTACCCAAGGCGTGCGCAGCTGCTGCCAGCCGCCTTGCCGGGCATCCGCCTCCAGGCTGCGGGCGTGATCGATCCGGGCCAGCTCGGCGGGGACCTCCTCGGCGGGCAGCGTACGGCGCAGCACCCGGGCCGCCTCGTCCTGCCGCCCCTTGCTGATGTACCAGCGCGGGGTGTCGGGCAGGAAGAACAGCCCGACGAACAGCGCCACGGCCGGCAGCGCCGCCAGGCCCAGCATCCAGCGCCAGGCCGCCCACTGCGCCAGGAAGGCATTGATGAGGTAGGCGAGCAACTGGCCGCTGACGATCATCAGCGAGTTGAAGGAGACCAGCCGGCCGCGGATGTGCGGGGGCGCGATCTCGGAGAGATAGAGCGGGGTGATGACCGAGGCGCTGCCGACGGCGAGGCCGAGGACGAAGCGCGACACGGTCATGAACGGGACATCGGGGGAGAGCGCGACGGCCAGCGCACCGCCGATGAACACGGCGCCCGCCCACAGCAGGGAGTTGCGCCGGCCCAGCGCATCGGACATCCGGCCGCCGATCAGCGAGCCGAAGGCCGCGCCGATCAGCAGCGCGCTGGTGATGATGCCCTCGCCCAGGGAGGTGAGGCCGAAGTGGCCCTCCATGAACGGGAGCGCGCCGGAGATCACTCCGGTGTCGTAGCCGAAGAGGGCGCCGCCGAGGGCGGCAATGGCAGCGATGCCGACGATGAAGCGTCTGGCGTGGCGGGCCCGCGCACCCTCGTGCGGGCCGGCGGACGCCATCTGGCCGGTCGGAGCCGCCATCAGCAGCTCCGGTCCGCCCGCGCCCGGCCGGTCAACCCGGCGTCCGGAGCGGGATGTTGGTGCGGGGGCAGATGGCCGTGCGGGCCGGCGTCGGGAGCGACGTACATGGTGCGGGGCCTTTCGGTGGACCAGGTGCGGTGCGCGGCCCGGGGGAGCGGGCGGCGCACCGCGGCGGTACGGCGTGCATCGGTGGAGGGGGGCGAGGGGGTGCGGGCTCGACGGGTGCCCGGGTGCTTGGGTGCCCGGTGCCCGGGTGCTTGGGCGGCGAGGGCCTCGGGGCACAGGGGGCAAGGGGGTGCGCCGCCTCAGCGGTACGGCTCGGCGACGGGCGGCCTCATCCGTACAGCGCGGGCCGCTCGATCAGTTCGACCGTCACCCGCTCGCCGGTCGTCTGGGCGCGCACACCCGCCTCGCACACCGCGGCCGCGGCATAGCCGTCCCAGCAGCTGGGGCCCTCTACCTCACCGCGCCGGGTGGCGTTCACCCAGCGCTGCACCTGCCGGTCGTAGGCCTCCTCGAAGCGCTCCACGAAACCGGGCGTGATCGCACCGCCCCAGCGGCCCGCGGTGTTGCTGAACACCCCGTGGTCGTCACCGATCCTGGCCGTGCCGCCCTCGCAGACCGCCTCACAGCTGACCTGGTACCCGAAGCCGCAGTTGACGAAGATTTCGGTGTCCACGACCTGGCCGCCCGCGGTCTCGAAGAGGATCAGCTGGGGGTCGCTGAGACCCTCCGGGGCGTTGCCGGTGGGGGCCGGGCGCAGCGCCCGCACCGCGGTGATCTCCTCCCCCAGCAGCCAGCGCGTCACATCGATCTCATGCACCACCGAGTCGTTGATCATCATCGCGTTGGTGAAGCCGGGCGTGCTGCCGGCGTTGCGGTGCTTGTTGTGCAGCATCAGCGGACGGCCGTAAGTGCCCTGGTCCAGAAGGGACTTGAGGGCGCGGTAGTCGGCGTCGTAGCGGCGCATGAAACCGACCTGGACCCGGCGGTGCCCCAAGGCCTGCTCGGCCTCCAGCACCCGCAGCGCGGAGGCGGCGTCCGGCGTCAGCGGCTTCTCGCACAGCACGGGCAGATCCCGTGCGAAGGCGTCCAGCAGCGTCGCCTCGTGCGCGGGCCCCGGTGAAGCGATCAGTACGGCGTCCACCCCGGGGTCGTCCATGGCGGCGGCCGGGTCGGTGTAGGGGGTGCACCCCTCGATGCCGTCGGCGAGGTGCTTGACCCGCGCCGCGTCGATGTCGACCACGGCCGCCACCCGGGCGCCACTGATCACCTCGTTGATCCGGCGTACGTGGTCGGCGCCCATCCGGCCGGTGCCGATGATCGCCACGCCCAGCGTTTCGTGCGAAGTCATGTCGTCCACAAGTCCTTACGTGCTACAGAGTGTGAGGGATACCCTGAGAACGGAACTGGTTACGCTCCGTAATCGTTGCCGGGGTAAGAGGAGGAGGCGTCGCGAGGCGGGCGCGTACGGGGTGTAGGTGTACGGGGCGGCCGCGAACGAGACGCAGGCGTACGGGGCGGCTGTGTAGAAGGTGCAGGTGTGCGGGGCGGCCGTGTACAAGGTGCAGGCGTACGAGGCGGCCGCGTGCGAGGCGCATGCGCGCCGGACGCAGGCTTGCCGGACGCAGGCTTGCCGGACGCAGGCTTGCCGGGCGCAGGCGTACCCCACGTAGGCGTACCCGACGTAGGCGTCCGAGGCATACGTATACGGCATCCGCGCACGAGGCCTACCGCCGTACCCGCCGCACCCGCGGCACCCGCAGGAGGTGCCGGCGGCTCATGCGCCGCAGGAGCGCAGGAAGCGGCGGGTCCGCTCCGCGATGGGGAAGGGCTGGTCGGGCGGGCAGGGGTACATGTCCTGCTCGACGATGGCGAAGAGGTCGACATTCAGTTCCTGGGCGGCCTCCAGGACGGGCGGAAGTGCCGGTACGCCGAGCGGCGGCTCGCACATCACGCCCTGCTTGACGGCGGGGCCGAACGGCGTGCCCTTGGCGACGACCTCGCCGAGGATGTCCGGGTCGACCTGCTTGAGGTGGAGGTAGCCGATCCGCTCACCGTAGGTGCGGATCAGCTTGACGCTGTCGCCGCCGCAGTAGGCGTAGTGGCCGGTGTCCAGGCAGAGGTTGACGAGGTCGGAGTCGGTGGCGTCCAGGAGCCGCTCGACGTGCTCCTCGGTGTCGATGTGGGTGTCCGCGTGCGGGTGTACGACGATGTCCAGCCCGAACTCGTCCCGCACCCGCTTGCCCAGCCGCTCCATGCCGGTGGTCAGGTGCTTCCACTGCTCCACGGTCAGCTCGCGCGGTTCGAGCTCCTCGGCGGTCTTGTCGTCGCGCCAGAAGGACGGGATGACGACGAGGTGCCCCGCGTCCATCGCCTGGGTGAGGGTGGCGACCTCGGAGACGTGCGCCCAGGTCTTGTCCCATACGGACGGGCCGTGGTGCAGCGAGGTGAAGATCGTGCCGGCCGAGACCTGCAGGCTGCGGCGGGCGATCTCCTCGCGCAGGACGGCGGGGTCGGTGGGCAGGTAGCCGTACGGGCCGAGTTCGATCCACTCGTACCCTGCCTCGGCGACCTCGTCCAGGAAGCGCTGCCAGGGGGCCTGCTGGTCGTCGTCGGGGAACCAGACCCCCCATGAGTCGGGTGCGGAACCGACGCGGATGCGGTCCAGGACGGGCTGGGCGGCATGGGGAACGGACATGCTGCGGCTCTCCTCTCGCCGGTCGACGGTGACCGGGAGGCGCTGGGGTGGGGTTGTGGGGCACAGCCTCTCTGCCGCCCCGGGGAGTGTCAAGACTTCGTCCTGACATAAGGACTTAAGGACTTTGTCACTCGGGGTGCGCCGGAGTGTGGCCGGGTGCCGCGCCCCTGGGGTGCGTGGGCTCCTTTTGGGGCAGGTGGGCCCCTGTCGGGATCACGCGGGCCCCTTCCGGGATCGCGCGGGCCCCTTCCGGGATCGCGCGGGCCCCTTCCGGGATCGTGCGGCCCTTCCGGGGGCACGCGGGTCCATGCCGGGATTGCGCGGGCCCCTTCCGGAATCGCGCGGGCCCATGCCGGGTTCACGCGACCCTTCCGAGGTCACGCGAACCCCTTCCGGGGGCACGTGGGCTTCCCCCGTGCCTTCGCTCCGGCTCCCCTCGCGTTCATCTCGGCTCCCCCCATGTCGCGCATCCAATGTTCTCCCTGACGTCAGTATGTAAGGACAAAGTATTGACAGGGTCTGGCTCTCCCCGTTAGACCTTTCCTCGGAGCCGAACCCGCCGAACCCGCCGCGCCGGCCGACCCGAAGGGGCGCACATGACCCAGCCGTACGACCTGATCACCATGGGCCGCATCGGAGTCGACATCTACCCGCTGCAGACCGGTGTGCCGCTGGCCCAGGTCGAGACGTTCGGGAAGTTCCTCGGTGGCTCCGCCACCAATGTCGCGGTGGCCGCCGCCCGGCTCGGCCGCCGCAGCGCGGTGATCAGCCGCACCGGCCGTGACCCGTTCGGCGACTACGTCCACCAGGCGCTGCGCGACTTCGGCGTGGACGACCGCTGGGTGACCTCCGTCGACGCCTACCCGACACCGGTCACCTTCTGCGAGATCTTCCCGCCGGACGACTTCCCGCTCTACTTCTACCGCCGTCCCAAGGCCCCCGACCTGGTCATCCGCCCCGAAGAACTCGACCAGGACGCCCTCGCGGCCGCCCGGATCTTCTGGATCACCGGTACGGGGCTCTGCGAGGAGCCCAGCCGCAGTGCCACCCTCGCCGCGCTGGAGGCCCGCGCCAAGGCGGGCCCCACCGTCTTCGACCTCGACTGGCGGCCGATGTTCTGGGGCGGCGAGGGCGGCGCCTCCGGGGACGGCGGGGCGACCGGCGCCGCGGCGATGGCCACCGCCCGCCCGTATTACGAGGCCGCCCTGCGGCACGCCACCGTCGCGGTCGGCAATGTCGACGAGGCCGAGGTCGCCACCGGGCTGCGCGACCCCAAGGCCTGCGCCGGGGCGCTGCTGGAGAGGGGCGTCGAACTCGCCGTCATCAAACAGGGACCCAAGGGCGTGCTCGCCGTCCACCGTGACGGCCGCACCGCCGAGGTGCCGCCCACCCCCGTCGAGGTCGTCAACGGCCTGGGCGCCGGGGACGCCTTCGGCGGGGCGCTGTGCCACGGCCTGCTCGCCGGGTGGGAGCTGGAGCCGATGATGCGGTACGCCAACGCCGCGGGCGCCATCGTCGCCTCCCGCCTCGCCTGCTCCTCGGCGATGCCCACGGCCGACGAGGTCGACGCGTTCCTTGCCGGCCGGTGACCGCCCGGACCGGCCCGCCCGGTGGCCGTACCCCCTCCACCTGTGCACTCAAGAAGGTGAGTTGAGCCTTGACCCCTCGGATCAGTGACCTCGCGACGCTGCGGGCCCGGCACCCCGAAGCCGTCGCGGAGGCCGCCGCCCGCCGCACCCGTCGCCCGCTCCTCGGCGACAGCGGCCGGCTGATGATCGTCGCCGCCGATCACCCGGCCCGCGGCGCGCTGGCCGTAGGTGACCGGCAGCTCGCCATGGCCAACCGCCTCGACCTGCTCGAACGGCTGGTCCTGGCGCTGTCGCGGCCCGGTGTGGACGGGGTGCTCGCCACCGCCGACATCCTTGAGGACCTGCTGCTGATCGGCGCCCTCGAAGGCAAGGTCGTGATGGGCTCGATGAACCGCGGCGGTCTGGCCGGCGCCTCCTTCGAGATGGACGACCGGTTCACCGGCCATCGCCCCGAGGACCTCGCCCGGCTCCGCTTCGACGCCGGCAAACTGCTGCTGCGCATCGACTACCGCGACCCCGGCTCGCTGACCACCCTGGAGGCCACCGCCCGCGCCATCGACGCGATGGCCGAACGGCAGCTCCCCGTCTTCGTCGAGCCGTTCCTCTCCTCCCGGGCGGACGGCGCGGTCCGCAACGACCTCAGCGCCGCGGCCGTCACCCGCTCGGTGGCCATCGCCTCCGGACTCGGCGGCACCTCCGCCTACACCTGGCTCAAACTGCCGGTCACCGACGACCCCGACGCCATGGCCCGGGTCTGCGAGACCACCACCCTGCCGACCGTGCTGCTCGGCGGCGACATCGGCAGCACCGTCCAGGACCAGGAAGCCGCCTACGAGAAGTGGCGCAAGGCGCTGCGGCTGCCGACCGTGCAGGGCCTGGTCGTCGGCCGCTCCCTGCTCTACCCGGCCGACGGGGATGTCGCGGCCGCCGTGGACACCGCCGTGGGCCTGCTGTGAACGCCGCGATTTCCGCAGGAGACTCGACTTATGAGCACTGAATTCCATCTGGGGGCCGGGGCCACGGCAGCGGGCCCGTACGCCCTGGACATCGACCCGAAGCGGGCGGGCTGGGACCACTCCTCGCTGCGCGTCCTGGACCTGCCGCCCGGTGCCCACCACGCCTTCGCCACCGGCGACAGCGAATGGATCGTGCTGCCGCTGTCCGGCGGCTGCACGGTGCTGACCGATGAGGGCGACACCTTCGAACTGACCGGCCGGGAGAGCGTGTTCAGCGGGGTCACGGACTTCGCCTACGTGCCGCGTGACGCCCACGTCCAGATCGCCACCGCGGCCGGCGGCCGCTTCGCGCTCACCGGCGCCCGCTGCGAGAACCGCCTGCCCGCCCGCTACGGGGCCGCGTCCGACGTCCCCGTGGAGCTGCGCGGCACCGGCAACTGCTCCCGCCAGGTCAACAACTTCGGCGCGGCGGACACCTTCGCATGCGACCGGCTGATCGCGGTGGAGGTGCTCACCCCCGGCGGCAACTGGTCCTCCTACCCGCCGCACAAGCACGACGAGTGCCGCCCCGGCGAGGAGTCCGAACTGGAGGAGATCTACTACTTCGAGATCGCGTCCGCGCGCGGTACGGACGGGGTCGGCTACCAGCGCGTGAGCCCCTCGGGGCGCGGCCGCGGCACCGATGTGCTGGCCGAGGTCCGCAGCGGGGACGCCGTACTCATCCCCGACGGCTGGCACGGCCCGTCCATCGCCGCGCCCGGCCACACCATGTACTACCTGAACGTGATGGCCGGTCCCGGCGCCCGCGAGTGGCTGATCTGTGATCACCCCGATCACGGCTGGATCCGCTCCACCTGGCCCGGCCGGCCGGTCGACCCCCGCCTCCCCCTCTACGAAGCGCCCGCAGGAGACGCCCGATGAACGCTCCGACGACGCGCCGGCTCACGGTCGCGCAGGCCCTGGTCGAGTTCCTCGCCCACCAGTACACCGAGCGGGACGGCCGCCGGCACCGCCTGATCAACGCCTGCTGGGGCATCTTCGGCCACGGCAATGTCGCCGGTCTCGGCCAGGCCCTGCTGGAATCCGGTGCCGCGTCCCACCAGGGGGCAACCCCCGGGCAGGGGGCAACCCCCGGGCCCCCGGTGCTCCCGTACCTCCAGGGCCGCAACGAGCAGGCCATGGTGCATGCCGCCGTCGGCTACGCCCGGCAGTGCGACCGGCTCTCCGCCCAGGCCGTCACCACCTCCATCGGCCCCGGCGCCACCAACCTCGTCACCGGCGCCGCGCTCGCCACCGTCAACCGCCTCCCGGTCCTGCTGCTGCCCGGCGACACCTTCGCCGGCCGGACGGCAGACCCCGTCCTGCAGCAGTTGGAAGTCCCGCACGCGGGGGACGTGTCGGTCAATGACGCGCTGCGCCCGGTCTCCCGCTACTTCGACCGGGTCACCCGGCCCGAAGCGCTGATCCCCGCCGCCCTCCAGGCCATGCGGGTGCTCGCCGACCCCGTCGACACCGGTGCCGTCACCCTCGCGCTGCCGCAGGACGTCCAGGCCGAGGCGTACGACTGGCCGGAGGAGTTCTTCGCCGACCGGGTCTGGCGGGTCACCCGGCCCCTTCCCGACGCCGATGCCCTGGCGGATGCGGTGCGCGCGGTCCGTGGCGCCCGCCGGCCGCTGCTGATCGCGGGGGGCGGTGTGCACCACTCCGAGGCCGAGGACGCGCTGTGCGCCTTCGCCGACGCCACCGGCATCCCGGTCGCGTCCACCCAGGCCGGCAAGGGCTCGCTGCGCCACGACCACCCCGCCGATGTCGGCGGAATCGGCCACACCGGCACCGCCACCGCCGACGCGCTCGCCCGCGAGGCCGACCTGGTCATCGGCGTCGGCACCCGCTACACCGACTTCACCACCGCCTCCGCGACCCTCTTCGCCGCGCCCGGTGTGCGGTTCCTGAACCTCAACATCGCCCCCTTCGACTCCCACAAGCTCGGCGCCGCCTCCCTCGTCGCCGACGCCCGCGCCGGACTCGAAGCGCTCACCAAGGAGCTGTCCGGACACCGCGTCGACGCGGAGTACGAGGCCGCCTACGGAGTGGCGAAGGCGGACTGGGAACGCCGGGTGGACGCCGCGTTCGGTGCCCGGGACGCCTCCGTACGGCCCTCCCAGACCCAGGTCCTCGGCGCGCTGGACGCCCTGGTCGACGACACCGACATCCTCGTCAACGCGGCCGGGTCCCTCCCCGGTGACCTGCACAAACTCTGGCGCGCCCGGTCCCGCAGGCAGTACCACCTCGAATACGGCTACTCCTGCATGGGCTATGAGATCCCCGCCGCGATCGGTGTGCGGATGGCCGCCCCCGACCGGCCGGTGTGGGCGCTGGTCGGCGACGGTACGTATCTGATGAACCCCACCGAGATCGTCACCGCGGTCCAGGAGGGCATCCACATCAACATCGTCCTCATCCAGAACCACGGCTACGCCTCGATCGGCGGGCTCTCCCAGGAGACCGGCGGCGAACGGTTCGGTACCGACTACCGCTTCCGCGCCGCGGACGGCACGTACACCGGCGCGCCGCTGCCCGTCGATCTCGCGGCCAACGCCGCCTCGCTCGGGATGCACGTCCTGCGGGCGGCCACGGTCGGTGAGCTGCGCGCGGCGCTCGCCGAGGCGCGTGGCGCGAACCGGCCCACATGTGTCTATGTCGAGACCGAAACGGCTGACACTGTGCCGGGCGCGCCGGAGGCTCAGGCCTGGTGGGATGTTCCTGTTGCCGAGACCGCGACACGTCCGGCGGCGGTGGCCGCCCGTGAGGCGTACGACCGGCACACCGCCGGGCGCCGCCGCCACCTGTGACCCCTGCCCGAAGCCGTCAGCCCAGAAAGGCCCCCCGCATGAAGACCATCAGCCACTGGATCGGCGGAAAGCCCGTCGAGGGCGTCTCCGGCAACTTCGGCCCGGTCTACAACCCGGCCACCGGCGCCCAGGACAAGCAGGTCGCCTTCGCCTCGGCCGACGAGGTCGACGCGGCCGTCCGCGCGGCCAAGGAAGCCTTCCGGACCTGGGGCAGCAGCTCCCTGGCCAAGCGCACCTCGGTGCTGTTCAAGTACCGCGAGCTGCTCGACGCGCACCGCGAGGAGATCGCGCAGCTGATCACCGCCGAGCACGGCAAGGTGCACTCCGACGCGCTCGGCGAGGTCGCCCGCGGTCTGGAGATCGTCGAGCTGGCCTGCGGCATCCCCGAGAAGCTCAAGGGCGAGCTGTCCACCCAGGTATCCACCCGCGTCGATGTGGCGGCGATCCGTCAGTCGCTCGGTGTGGTCGCCGGCATCACGCCGTTCAACTTCCCGGCGATGGTGCCGATGTGGATGTTCCCGCTCGCCATCGCCTGCGGTAACACCTTTGTCCTCAAGCCGAGCGAGAAGGTCCCCAGCGCCGCCTTCAAGCTGGCCGAGCTGGCCGCCGAGGCGGGGCTGCCCGACGGTGTGCTGAACGTCGTCAACGGCGACAAGGTGGCTGTCGACGCCATCCTGGAGCACCCGGACATCGCCGCGGTCTCCTTCGTCGGCTCCACCCCCATCGCCCGCTACATCCACACCACCGGCACCGCCAACGGCAAGCGGGTCCAGGCGCTGGGCGGCGCCAAGAACCACATGCTGGTCCTGCCGGACGCCGACCTCGACCTGGCCGCGGACTCCGCGATCAACGCCGCGTACGGCTCGGCCGGTGAGCGCTGCATGGCGATCTCCGTCGTCGTGGCCGTCGGGGAGACCGCCGACCCGCTGATCGGCAAGATCAAGGAGCGCGCCGACAAGCTGCGGATCGGCCCCGGCGACGACCCGGCCTCCGAGATGGGCCCGCTGATCACCAAGGTGCACCGCGACAAGGTCGCCTCGTACGTCACGGGCGCCGCGGCCCAGGGCGCCGATGTCGTCATCGACGGCACCGGCTACACCGTCGAGGGCTACGAGGACGGCCACTGGATGGGTGTTTCCCTCCTGGACAACGTCACGCCCGAGATGGACGCCTACCGTGACGAGATCTTCGGCCCGGTGCTGTCCGTGGTCCGCGTCGAGACCTATGACGAGGCCATCGCGCTGATGAACAACTCGCCGTGGGGCAACGGCACCGCGATCTTCACCCGCGACGGCGGCGCGGCCCGCCGCTTCCAGATGGAGGTCGAGGCCGGCATGGTCGGCGTGAACGTGCCGATCCCGGTGCCGGTCGGCTACCACTCCTTCGGTGGCTGGAAGGACTCGCTCTTCGGCGACCACCACATCTACGGCAACGACGGCGTGCACTTCTACACCCGCGGCAAGGTCGTCACCACCCGCTGGCCGGACCCGTCCGACGGCGGCATCAACCTGGGCTTCCCCAGCAACCACTGAGGACGTCCTGAGGACCCCCGGCTGGACCCCCGCCGGCCGGGGGTCCGGCATGTCCGGATCGTGACGGCGTCCGGGGCACCATGCGCGGAGACGGTGAAGAACTGCAGGTCCAGGGGCAGACCGCGGACCGGCGCATTGCTACCGTGCTCCCTCGCCACGCACTGACACAACCGGGGGACGAAATGCACCAATCCATGGCGCTCGCCAAGGGCGCCCGCATCACCGGCGGGGCATTCTGCCTGCTGTTCTTCCTTTTCACCGCCACCTGGCTGGTCGTCGACCTCAGCGAGTTCGGCATCGACGGGGTCTGGGAATCCTGGACCATGCAGAACTCCGGCGGCCTCAACCAGGTCACCAATCCGTTCCACCTGGGCCTGGCCCTGGTCCAGCTGGCGGCCGTCTTCACGGCGTTCGCGGGGCAGCGGGTGGCCGGCGGGCTGCTGGCCGTCGCCACCACCCTCACCTTCGCCACGGCGTTCCAGGCCATCATCAGCGTCGGCACCCACACCAGCGACAACCGCTGGTTCCGGCACGCCGAAACGGGCACCGACACCTTCGACAGCGTCTTCCTCAGCAGCCTGGGGCTGTTCCTGCTGTCCCTCGTCGCGGGCATCGTGCTGCTCGCCGGGATGCGTTCCTGGCCGCGTCAGCAGCCCAGCGACCCGCCGATGCGCCCGGCCAGGACGGCCGGTGTGGTGTGCGGTCTGGTGCTCGGCGCGATGGTGCTGGTCAACCTGGTCTGGCAGATCTACATGCTGACGCAGGGCAGCGAGTACCTCGCCATGTTCTACCTCGGCAAGGGCGCCCTCGGCTCGCTGCTGGGCATGGCCTCCGGCTGGTACGCCGTGTTCTTCCTGGCGCTGACCGCGCCGGCCGCGCTCAACAGCCTGATGCGCGGCTCCGCGGCCCGCGGGCTGGCCATCGGGCTGGCGGTGGTGTCGCTGCCCGGCGCCCTGCTGTCGGTGATCGGGATGGCCGTCACCGGCACCCTGTTCGAGCTGTCCGGCGCCGTGCCCGGCTTGAGCATCATCAACCACTTCCAGCTGGCGCTGGACCTGTTCGGGTCGGTGGCGCTGCTGGCGCTGATGGGCCGCGGTGAGCCGGTCGCCCCCGCCTGGTATCCGCCGTCCCCGTCCCCGCAGTTCGGCGCGCCCGGCTTCGTCCCGCCGCCCGGCCCGCAGGCCCCGCCGGCCTGGCAGCCGCCCGCCGGCCCGGTGCCCCCGGTCAGCGGTCCGCCGATGCCGCCGGCCGGTGCCCCGCCGATGCCGCCCGGCACTCCGCCGCCCCCGCAGGGCGGCTTCGGACCGCCGCAGTACTGACCCGGCGCCGGGGCCGGTGCGCACAGGGCGGTGCCCGCCCCGCGTGACCGGCTCCGGCCGACCGCCGCGGAAAACAACTGGGGGCGGCAGCCCACCGGTTGGTACGGTGCGACGGCGCGCGCCCGGAGCGCGACCACTGCTGGACGAGGGAGGTTGATGAATATGGCCCGCCGGCCGCTTCCTCAGCATGCCCTTGTCCGGGCCGCCGCCTGAGCGGGACGCCTGTGCGCCCGAAGTCCTGAGCGCGGCCCGGTCGTCGACAACGACCAGGAGTGACGCGTGTCTTCCTCTTTTTCTCCTCTCTCCCCGGATTCCCGGGACCCCCAAGGCCCCCGGAATTCCCCGGATTCCGCCTTTGTGCCGCGCGGTAGGGATCTGCTCACCGCACGGCTGCTGCTGCGGCCGTGGTCCGACGGTGAGCTCGCCGCCGTGCTCGACGGGACACCGCAGCCGCACTGGGCGGCGGACTTCCCCGCCGACGGTGACCGGGTCATCGCCGGTTTCACCGCCCAGAACCCCGACGCGCGCGGCGTCCACGGCCAGCGGCAGATCCTCGAACGGGACGGCGGCCGGGTGGTCGGCGCCATCGGGCTGTTCTGGCCGCCGCGCGACGGGTCGCTGGAGATCGGCTACGGCGTCGTGCCGTCCCGGCGGGGCCGCGGCTACGCCTCCGAGGCCGCCCGCGCCCTGGTGGCGTTCGCCTTCACGGCACCGGGCGTGCACACGGTGTGTGCGGACGTGGAGCTGTCGAACCCGGCGTCCGGCCGCGTTCTGGAGAAGGCCGGGCTGGTGCGCTGGAGCAGCGATGACCGGCTCGCACGGTACCGGCTGACGGCACCGGAACCGGCCGCCGGCTAGTCCGTATCGGCTCGCCTTCCGGGCCCCTTGTGAGGGGTCCCGGAAGGCGAGCCCGGCGATCGACGGGCAGATGCGGGCGGGGGCCGTGGGCCGGGAGGTGAGCCGTTGCTTACTGCCGGTTTATGACCCCTTTGTGCAGGATGGACAGTGCCTGGCAACTCTCCTGTGCCTTAAGGCATCTGAGGAAGGATCAGTCGTGCGTACACCTCTTGCCCCGCTATCGGTAGCAGTGCCCGCTTCGTCGGCCCCTCGGGGCTGAGGGCCGTGGCACCCGCTTCCCGGGCACCCGCGCCGGCCGCCCTGCCACCGATGCCGACCGTGCGCCCCGACCCGCCGCGCCGCCCGGCGCCCTGGCTGCGGCCGACCATCCGGATACGGCTCACGCTGCTGTACGGCGGCATGTTCCTGATGGCCGGGGTCGTCCTGCTCACGCTCATCTACATCCTGGCGGCCCAGACCCTCAAGGAAGGCACCCCGGAGTTCCGGGTCTTCGGCACCAACGTCAGGGTGGGGAACGTCAGTTGTCCCGGCCTGCCGTCGGTCGGCACGGTCGCCGAGATCAACTCGGCGATCAGCGACTGCCTCCGCGACCAGCGCGAACTGGCGCTGCACACCTTCCTGAACCGCTCCCTGGCGGCGCTGGTGGGTCTGACGGTGGTGGCGTTCGCGTTCGGTTATGCGATGGCGGGTCGGGTGTTGTCGCCGTTGGGGCGGATCACGCGGACGGCGCAGCGGGTGGCGGGTTCGGATCTGCATCGGCGGATCGAGCTGGGGGGTCCGGATGATGAGCTGAAGGAGCTGGCGGACACGTTCGATCAGATGCTGGACCGGTTGGACCGGGCGTTCGAGTCGCAGCGGCGGTTCGTGGCGAATGCGTCGCATGAGCTGCGGACGCCGTTGGCGATCAATCGGACGTTGTTGGAGGTGCAGCTGGCCGATCCGGGGGCGTCGCCGGAGCTGGCGCAGCTGGGCAAGACGTTGCTGGCGACCAATGAGCGCAGTGAGCAGTTGGTGGAGGGTCTGCTGTTGTTGGCGCGCAGTGAGAACAAGGTGGTGGACAAGAAGCCGGTCGATCTGTCGGAGGTCGCGGCGCAGGCGGTGGACCAGACGCGGGAGGAGGCGCATGCCAAGGGGGTGGAGCTGCGCGGGGTGCGTCATCAGGTGTTGGTGCAGGGCAATGGTGTGCTGCTGGAGCGGATCGCGTTGAATCTGGTGCAGAACGCGGTGCGCTACAACGTGCCGGAGGAGGGGTGGGTGGAGGTGGTCACCGAGCCGCAGCCGGGGTGTGCGGTGTTGGTGGTGGCCAATACGGGGCCGGTGGTTCCGGCGTATGAGGTGGAGAACCTCTTCGAGCCGTTCCGGCGGCTGCGGACCGAGCGCACGGGCAGTGACAAGGGTGTCGGTCTGGGCCTGTCCATCGTCCGGTCGGTGGTCCGCGCCCACGACGGCACCATCACCGCCCGGCCCCGCGAGGGCGGCGGAATGGTGATGCGGGTCGTCCTGCCCCGGTAGGCGAGGCCCCGTCCTCCGCGGCCGTCCTGCCCCGCCCTCCGGGGCTGTCATCAGCCGCTCCGTGCACCCCGGACCGGCCGCTCCGGACGGCGGGCCCTGGCCCCCGGCCCCGTACCGCGTCCGTGGTACGGGAGCGCGCACCCTACTCCCCAGGGAGGCTGCCGGGTTCAGCCCGGGGTACCGGCCGCCCGTATCGGCTCCTCCTTAGGATTCACGGTATGGCTCTCCGAGGTATCCGACTGCGCGGCCGGCGCTGGTACGCCGCCGCGGGCGCGCTGGCCGTCCTCATAGGAGGCGGCACCTGGGCGGCCGCCTCCTCGGACGCCGCGCCCGCCGTCCACCGCACGGACCGGCTGATGACCATGCCGGAGAAGCCCGGCAGCAAGAAGGAGGTGCGGATCGACACCTCCTTCTTCACCGCCGGGGGCGACTCCGGGGGGCGCCGGCCCGCGGTGCTGCTGGCCCACGGCTTCGGCGCCAACAAGAAGGACCTCCGCCCCCAGGCCGAGCGGCTGGCCCGGGACGGATACGCCGTACTGACCTGGTCGGCGCGCGGCTTCGGGAAGTCCACCGGCAGCATCGGGCTGAACGACCCGGACGGCGAGGTAGCCGACGCCCGGCGGCTGATCGACTGGCTGGCCGAGCGCCCCGAGGTGCAGCTCGACAAGGACGGCGACCCCCGGGTGGGGATGGCCGGCGGCTCCTACGGCGGTGCGATCTCGCTGCTGGCGGCCGGCCACGACCGGCGCGTCGACGCGATCGCCCCGCAGATCACCTACTGGAACCTCGCCGACGCCCTCTTCCCCCACGGCGTGTTCAAGAAGCTGTGGGCCGGGATCTTCTTCACCACCGGCTCGGCGGGCGCCCCCACCGGCTCCGCGGGCCCCGCGCCCACCACGTCCGGTGGCTGCGGGCGCTTCGAGCCCGCGCTGTGCCGGATGTACGAGCGGGTCGCCGTCAGCGGCAAGCCGGACGCCGCGGCCCGCGCCCTCCTGGCGGACCGCAGCCCGTCCGCCGTCGGCGACCGCATCAAGGTGCCGACCCTGATCATGCAGGGCCAGACCGACTCGCTGTTCCCGCTCGACCAGTCCGACGCCCTCTACAAGAAGCTCCGCAAGAACGGTGCGCCGGTCGACGTCGACTGGATCGCCGGCGGGCACGACGGCGGGGACCGGGAGACCGCCCGGCTGGAGGGACGGACGAAGGCCTGGTTCGACCGCTACCTCAAGGGCGACGAGCACGCCGGGACCGGGCCCGGGTTCCGGATCAGCCGCAGCGGGGGAGTGGACTCCACCAACGGCGCGGTGCGGCTGCGCGGCGCGCACGCGGACGGCTACACCGGACTGGAGAACGATCCGCGGCGCATCCGGCTGACCGGCCGCACCCAGACCTTCAGCAACCCGCCCGGCGCCGGACCGCCGGCGATCTCCGCGGTGCCCGGGGTCGGCGCGCTCGGCAACCTCTCCTCGCTCGGCGCCGGCGGACTGTCCCTGGACTTCGCCGGCCAGTACGCCCGCTTCGAATCGGCGCCGCTGGACAGCCCCGTCCATCTCACCGGCAGCCCCACCGCCACCGTCCACGTACGGTCCGACACCCCGGACGCGGTGTTCTTCGCCAAGGTCTACGACGTCGCCCCGGACGGCCGCCGCCAGGTGCTGCCGTCCCAGCTCGTCACGCCGTACCGGATCAAGGACGCCCACGACGGCCGGACCGTGCGGCTCCGGATGCCCACCGTCGACCATGACTTCGCGGCCGGCCACCGGCTGCGGCTGGTGCTCTCCGCCACCGACCTCGGCTATGCCTCACCGGCCGAACCCGCCACCTACACCGTCTCCCTGAAGGACGGCGCCCTCAGCGTGCCCACCGCGCCCGGGGTGCGCGGCGCCGCCGCCCCGCTGCCCGCCTGGACCTGGGCGCTGCCCGCCGCGGCCGCCGCCGTCGCCGCGCTGCTGCTGCTCACCGCCCGCCGCCGGACCGCGGCGCCCGCGCCCGATCCGGCGCTCGCCGAGGTCCCGCTGCAGATCAGCGACCTGAGCAAGCGGTATGCCAAGTCCACCGACCGGTATGCCGTACGGGAGTTGTCCTTCCGCGTCGGCAAGGGGCAGGTGCTGGGCCTGCTGGGGCCCAACGGCGCCGGCAAGACCACCACCCTGCGGATGCTGATGGGGCTGATCACGCCCGACGAGGGCGAGATCAGGATCTTCGGGCAGGCCGTCCGGCCGGGCGCCCCGGTGCTGTCGCGGGTCGGCGCGTTCGTGGAGGGCCCCGGTTTCCTGCCGCATCTGTCCGGCCGCGCCAACCTCGACCTGTACTGGCAGGCCACCGGCCGGCCCGCCGCCGACGCGCACCTCGACGAGGCACTGGAGATCGCCGGTCTCGGCGACGCCCTGGAACGCGCCGTACGCACCTACTCCCAGGGCATGCGCCAGCGCCTCGCCCTGGCCCAGGCCATGCTCGGCCTGCCGGATCTGCTGATCCTCGACGAGCCGACGAACGGGCTCGACCCGCCGCAGATCCGGGAGATGCGGGACGTGATGATCCGCTACGCCGCCGCCGGACGCACCGTCATCGTCTCCAGCCATCTGCTGTCCGAGGTCGAACAGAGCTGTACCCATCTGGTCGTCATGGACCGCGGCCGGCTGGTGCAGGCCGGTCCGGTAGCCGAGATCACCGGCTCCGGCGACACCCTGCTGGTCGGGGTCGCGGAGGAGATCGGCGACGCCGTCGTGGAGAAGGTGGCCGCGCTGGCGGGCGTGGCCTCGGCCGTACGCGCCGAGGGCGGCCTGCTCGTACGGCTGGACGGCCTGGGCACGCCCCAACTGCTGGCCGAACTCCTCCGGATGGAGGTCCCGGTGGACCGCGTCGGCCCGCACCGACGCCTGGAGGACGCCTTCCTCACCCTGATCGGAGGGGACCGATGACCGCGACCCCCACGGCGCGGGCGCCGGGCTACCGCCCGCGCCGCACCCTCCCGCTGCGCGTCGAGGCCCGGCGCCAGCTGCGCCGCCGCCGCACGCTGGTGATCGCCGCCATCCTGACGCTGCTGCCGTTCGTGCTGGTGGCGGCGTTCGCGATCGGCGGCGACCCGGACAGCCGCAGCAACGGCCGGATCACCCTGATGGACAGTGCCACCGCGTCCGGCGGCAACTTCGCGGCCACCGCGCTGTTCGTCTCCGCCGGCTTTCTGCTGGTGGTGCCGGTGGCGCTGTTCTGCGGAGACACGGTCGCGTCGGAGGCGAGCTGGTCCTCGCTGCGCTATCTGCTCGCCGCGCCGGTCCCCCGGGCCCGGCTGCTGCTGAGTAAGCTCACCGTCGGGCTGGCGTTCAGCGCCGCAGCGATGCTGCTGCTGCCGCTGGTCGCGCTGGGTGTGGGCAGCGCCGCGTACGGCTGGGGCCCGCTGCAACTGCCCACCGGCGGCGCGCTGTCCGCGGGCGAGGCGGTGCCGCGGCTGGCCGTGGTGGTCGGCTATGTCTTCGTCAGCCAGCTGGTCACCGCGGCCCTGGCGTTCTGGCTGTCGACGGTGACCGACGCACCGCTGGGCGCGGTCGGCGGCGCCGTCGGGCTGACCATCGTCGGCAATGTCCTCGACCAGGTCACCGCCCTCGGCACCTGGCGCGATGTGCTGCCCGCGCACTGGCAGTACTCCTGGGTGGACGCCCTGCAGCCCCGGATGGAGTGGTCCGGGATGATCCAGGGTTCGGCGGTCTCGGTGGCGTACGCCCTGGTGCTGTGCGCGCTGGCGTTCCGGGGGTTCGCGCGCAAGGACGTGGTGTCGTGACGGCGGGGCGGCCGTGACGGCGGGGTGCCGGGGCGGGCCGTGTGCCGCGGTGCCCGCCTGACGGGGCCGGCCCCGTCAGGCCGTCGGCCCCTGCATGTGCGCACTGACCCAGCGCATCGTGCCCTCGCCCAGGCCCCGCACATAGGTCGCCGCGCTGTGGGTGCCGTCCGGCACGATCTGCAGCCGGGTGTGCACCGGGCCGTGCCCGTACCGGGCGCGGAACCTGCGCACCTTCGGCAGCACCGTGTGCTCCCGGGAGCCGTCCTGGAAGGCGAGGTAGACCTCCGGTCCGCCGCGTGCCATCAGCCGGCGGGCCAGCACTTCCGGGTTGTTGTCCCGCTTCGCCCCGGCGTGGCCCTTCCACAGGGGTGAGTCGGGCACGATGTCCGGCCCGTTGGGTATCGCCACCTTGAACCTGTCCGGGTGCTGGAGCACGTTCTTCAGCGCCGCGAACCCGCCCGACGAGGAGCCCATGATCGCCCAGGCGTCGCGGGTCCTGAGGGTGCGGAAGTTCTGCCGTACGAGGTCGGGCACGTCCTGGCTGAGCCAGGTGCCGATCTTCGGGTGGCCCGGTATGTCACTGCCGTCGTAGTACTGCTTGTCGTCGGGATTGAGCACCGGCATGACGACGATGAACGGCAGACTGCTGCCGTTCTTCGACCACCGGGCGAGGCTCTCCTGCAGTTTGAGGCCGGCGCCGATCCAGTAGTTGACGGGGTAGCCGTACGCGCCGGGCAGCGCCTCCATCACGGGGAAGCCTTTGTCCGCGTTCCGCTTCTCGTAGTACTCCGGCGGCGCCCAGACCCAGACCTTCCCGGTGAAGCCCGACTTCGGGCCGTGCAGGGTGGTCACGCCGATCGGGGTGTTCTCGCCGGCCCCGCCGACCCGGCTCTCCACGTCGAAGCTGATCGGCTTCGTGGGCCACTGCACCAGCGAGCGCTTCCCCGGCGGGCCGGGCTGGAGCGCGGCGTCCGCCTGGGTGCTGCCGAAGCGTATGGGGGAGGAGGCCTGGGAGGCGCCGGTGCCGCAGCCGGCCGTGGTGGCGAGGACGGTCAGGGCGATCAGCGCGATCACCGGGCGGAACAGGGCTCTGTGCACGGGTCTTTCTCCTTGCCGGACAGCCGGGATCGGTCCCGGCTGTGGAGCAAGAGGAAGGGGGGCGGCCCGCGGTTTCCCTGCCGGAGTGTCGGCTTCCTCGCACCGCCCGCCCGGAATCCGGCCATCCCCTTCGTGACCTGGGATGTTGTGCGGGCGGCGGAAGACGGTTTTACCGGGATTTTCCCGGTGCGAAGGGCGGAACGCGGGCACGCGGAGCCTGCTCCGGCCATACCGGAACCCCTGACTTTGGCCCGTATCCTCTCGCTATGACCTGGTCGCGTGCGCTCAAGGAAGCCGCCCGCTCGGGGCTGACCATCGAGCGGACCAAGCTCACCCCGCTGATCGCCATCCGCGGCTCGGTCGGCGTCGCCATCGTCATCGGGCTGTGCCTGTGGCTCGGTGACCCGGCGCTGGCGGTCTCCTCCGCGTTCGGCGCGTTCTCCTCCGGCATCGTCACCTTCCAGCGCAGCATGCGGCCGCGCCCGGTGCTCGCACTCGCCGTCGCCGGGGCGCTGGCCGTCTCCACCTTCCTCGGCTATCTGGCCGCCGCCCATGTCGTCGCCTTCGTCCTGCTCCTGGCCGGCTGGACGTTCCTGGCGGGCATGGCCTGGGCGATCGGCCCGGTCTCCGGGCTGGCCGGCACCCAGACCGTGGCGATCATGCTGGTCACCGTCACCCTGCCGACCTCCGTCCTCGGCGCGGCGGAACACGCCGCACTGATCTTCTTCGGCGGCGTCGTCCAGGCGACCCTCATCGTGGTCTTCCCGGTCCGCCCCTGGGGCGTCCAGCGCGATGCGCTCGCCGACGCCCTGGCCGCCGAGGCCGACTACGCCCGGCGGCTGCGGCACGACCCGGTCGCCCCGTTCGACCCGGCGCCCCTGATGGACGCCCGGCTCGCCTCCGCCGTGACCGCGCGTCAGGCCCGGCGCCGCCCCGTACAGCTGCACGGCCCCCGTGGCCTCGCCGAACGCGTCCGGCCGGTCCTCGCCTCCCTCGCCGACCCGGTCGTCGGCCCCCCGCTGGAAGGGCCCGAACGCGACCGGGCCCGCGACCTGCTGGGCGCCGCCGCCACCGTCCTGGACGCCGTCGCCCACGCCGTACGGCACGCCAGCCCGGTCCGACTGCCCCCCGAGGCGATGGCCACCCTCGAAGTCCCCGCGACCGGCCCGATGCTCCACGGGGCCGCCCGCCGCTCCGCCTACCGCCTGATCTCCCTGCTCGCCGACGCCGTCGAACTCACCGATGAGCCCGTCGAGGCCACCCGCCCCACCACCGACGCCGAACGCGGCCATCTGCTGCGCCCCAGCGTCCCCAAACTGGTCCCGGGAGCCCTGCGCGCCCTGCACCGCGAGGCCCGCTGGACCTCGCACATCTTCCGGCACGCCCTCCGCGTCGCCGCGGTCGCCGCCGCCGGCTATCTGCTGGGCACCGCCCTCCCGTTCGGCCACGGCTACTGGGCGCCGCTCGCCTCCGTCATGGTGATGCGCCCCGACTTCGCCCAGACCTACTCCCGCGGCGTGGCCCGCTTCAGCGGCACCCTCGTCGGTGTCGGCATCGCGGGGGCGCTGATGGCCGTGGCGCATCCGAGCATGTACGTCAGCGCCGGGCTGGCCGTGGTCTGCGTCTGGCTGATGTATCTGCTGATGCGCACCGGCTTCTCGGTGACCTCGGCGTGTGTGGCCGCCTATGTCGTCTTCCTGCTCGGCATCGCCGGCGCCGGCTGGGAACAGACCGTCCAGGAACGCGTCGTGCTGACCCTCCTCGGCGGACTGCTCGCGATGCTGTCGTACGCGCTGTTCCCCGCCTGGGAGACCCCCAAGCTCCGCGACCGCCTCGCCGCCTGGCTGGCGGCCAACGGGCAGTACGCGCTGGCCGTGTTCGACCTCTACGCCACGCCCGCCGAACGCCGCCCCCGGCAGGTCCGCGACGCCCTGTTGGACTCCCGTGCCGCCCGCGCCGCCTGGGAGGAGAGCGAGGCCCGAGCCGAGAAGGAACCCGTACGCCACCGCGGGCTCTCCCTCGCCTCGGCGAAGGCGGCCAGCACCGCGCTCGCCACGATGGGCCGGGTCACGATGATCCTGGAGGTCCACCTGCCCGAACGGGATGCCGCGTCCTCGCCGGGCGCCACCGCGTTCGCCTTCGAGCTGCGCGCCTCCCTGGAGGAGGCCACCCTGGCCGTCCGGGAACGGGGCCAACTGAACTGGAGCGAGCTGCGCGCCGTATGGGAGAGATGGGACGCGGAGGACGAGAACCGCGGTGTCGCCCTGCGCGTCGCGGATCTGCTCCTCGACGCCCTCGACGACCTGGCCGAGGCGCTGTCCAGGGAGCCGGAAACGGACAGCCCGGCGGCACCCGGGACGGAGGAGAACAGCAGCCGGTGAAATGGACAGGAGTGGTACGGAGGGGAACCATTCGGCGTCCCCAGTAGTCTTAACAATTGCCCGCAAAGATCACCATTGGTGGCCATGGGGTTGTCTGCAGCGCAATGCCCCAGGCCCGCCCCGTCGCGAGAGAGCACACGAACTCCCCATGGCGTCCAGCACTTCGTCCGGTACGTACGACATAGGCATCGACCTCGGCACCGCCAACACCCTGGTGTACGCCCGCGGCAAGGGCGTGGTGCTGAACGAGCCGTCCGTCGTCGCGGTCAACGCCGCCGGTGACGTGATCGCCGTGGGCGTGGAGGCCAAGCGGACCATCGGGCGCACCCCGTCCGGGATCACCGCGATGCGCCCCCTGCGCGAAGGGGTCATCGCCGACTTCGACGCCGCCGAGCAGATGCTCCGCGCCCTGATGAAGAAGGCCCTGCCCAGCCGCCGCTTCTCCCGGCCGCGGGTGGTCATCTGCGTCCCCTCCGGCATCACCGGTGTCGAACGGCGCGCGGTCATCGACTCCGCCCGCGGCGCCGGCGCCCGCGAAGTGCACCTCATCGAAGAGCCGATGGCCGCCGCGATCGGCGCCGGCCTCCCGGTCGACGAGCCGGTCGGCTGCATGGTGGTGGACATCGGCGGCGGCACCACCGAGGTCGCCGTCGTCTCCATGGGCGGCCTGGTCACCGCCCAGTCCGTACGGGTCGCCGGTGACGCCCTGGACGCCGCCGTCAGTGCCTACATCAAGAAGAAGCACTCCCTGGACATCGGTGAACGCACCGCCGAGGACATCAAGATCGCGATCGGTTCGGCGGTCTGGACCCCGGTCGACGTCGACGAGGACGGCGAGCCCGAGCGCCCGTCCACCTACACGGTCCGCGGCCGCGACCACGTCAACGGCCTGCCCCGCATCCAGGAGATCACCGAGGAGGAGATCCGCGAGGCACTGGCCGAGCCGGTCGAGGCGATCGTCCGCGCCGTCCACCGCACCCTCGACGACTGCCCCCCGGAGCTCTCCGGCGACATCGTCGAGCACGGCATCGCCCTCACCGGCGGCGGCGCCCTGCTCCGCGGCCTGGACCGGCGGCTGCGCCAGGAGATGGGCGTCCCGGTCCGGGTCGCCGACGAACCCCTGGACTGTGTGGTCAACGGCACCGCCAAGTGTGTCGATGAATTCGCCAGCCTGCACGGCCTGTTGACGGGCGCGAAGGAACAGCCGAGGCGGACGGTGCGCCTGTAGGGGGAGCGGTCCGGCGGCCCCGGCGGGCCTTTGCCGTTCCGGCAAGAAGGGTCGCGCCCGCCGTAGGGGCAGCGCCATGATCGTGGGCGGAAAGGCACGGAACGGAACGGGCCGGAACGGAACGCGCCGGACGACGACGGGCCATGACGACCCGTCGTCCCGCTCCTTCCACCGCCTACCGCCCACCGCCCTCATGAGCGCGGCCGTACTCGCCCCAGGAGGAAGCATGCCGCAGTCCGCCAAGACGACGCCCACACCCGCCCCGACCCCGGGAGACCGGGCATCGGCACCGGGCCGGCCCTCCGCCGCGCCGCTGCCGGCGGCGGTTCACCGCACGGTGGACGCCCCCGCCGGCCGCATCCACCTGGTGGAGCAGGGCACCGGACCGCTCGTCCTGATGGTCCACGGATTTCCCGAGTCCTGGTACTCGTGGCGCCACCAGCTCCCCGTGCTCGCCGCGGCGGGCTACCGGGCGGTCGCCCTCGACGTCCGCGGCTACGGGCGTTCGTCGAAGCCCCGCGAGGTGGCGGCCTACCGGATGCTGGCCCATGTCGCCGACAACGTCGCCGTGGTGCGCGCCCTCGGTGAGGAGACCGCCGTCATCGCGGGCCACGACTGGGGCTCACCCATTGCCGCCAACTCGGCGCTGCTGCGGCCCGATGTCTTCACCGCCGTGGCCCTGCTGAGCGTGCCGTACGCACCCCGCGGCCCGATCCGGCCCACCGAGGCCTTCGCGCAGCTCGGCGGTGCCGAGGAGTTCTACATCAACTACTTCCAGGAGCCGGGCCGGGCGGAGGCGGAGATCGAAGTCGATGTCCGCGGCTGGCTCGCCGGGTTCTACGCCGGGCTCTCGGGCGATGCCGAGCCCTCGGCCGACCCGGCCGGCGCCGGCCTCTTCTCCGTGCCCCGGGGCGGAAAGCTGTCCGACCGCTTCCCCGCAGGACCGCCCCCGCACTCCTGGCTGACCGAGGCCGATCTCGACTTCTACGCGGGCGAGTTCGAGCGGACCGGTCTGACCGGCGGCCTCAACCGCTATCGCAATGTCGACCGGGACTGGGAGGACCTCGCCGCCTGGGACGGGGCCCCGCTCACCCAGCCCGCCCTCTTCATCGGCGGGGAACACGACGCCCCCACCCAGTGGATGGCCGACGCCATCAAGGCGTTCCCCCGCACCCTCCCCGGCCTGTCCGCCTCACACCTTCTCGACGGCTGCGGCCACTGGATCCAGCAGGAACGCCCCGAGGAGGTCAACGGGCTCCTGCTCGACTGGCTGCGCTCGCTGCCCGCCGCCTCCGTACGGACGACGTCCTAAGCCAGGCCCCGGGCCCGGCTCATATAGGCCGCCAGGCCGTCCAGGATCCGCTCCAGGCCGAACTCCCCGGCCTGGTCGCGGGAGGCGCTGTCGGCCTCGGTGGCGGCGACGGCCGCGGCGACCGCGGGAAAGCGGTCGGCGCGGCCGGCGAGCAGTTCGTTCAGCGCCGCGCTCATGACCTGTTCGGGCTCCCTGGCCCGGGCGCTGCCCAGCCCCATCGAGGACGCGACCTGGGCGATGGCCCGGATGTGGCCGCTCACCACGACCACGGCGTCGAGCTGCTCGGCGCCGGTCAGGCCGGTGTCCGAGAGCGCGGCGAGGGCGCGTTCGGTCCAGCCGAGTTCGTTGGGGCCCATGACCCGGGGGCCGACGGCCGCGCCCAGCAGCCAGGGGTGCCGGTCGTAGAGCGCGGCCAGCGCGTGCGCCCAGGCCCGCAGCGCGACCCGCCACGGCTCGCCGTCGCCACGGCCGTCGGCGTCCGGCGAGGGTGCGCTCGGCGGTTCCCCCATCGCCAGGTCGATCATCAGCGCGACCAGCTCACTCTTCCCCGGCACATAGCGGTACAAGGACATCTTGGTGAAGTCCAGCTCGGCCGCGACCCGTTGCATGGAGACCGCCCCGAGCCCGCCGGTGTCGGCGAGGCCGATGGCCGTACGCGTGATCCGCTCCAGGCTCAGCGCCGGCTTGGGGCCCCGGCTGGGCCGCTCGCGCCCGCCCCACAGCAACGCGACGCTGCCCGCCTGATCCCCGAACACACTGCGCTTCTCGTCGTCTCCGGCCATCCCCGCATCCTAAAACTGTGTCCGGGGTACACAGAACAGTGTCCATCGGATACAGTTTCTTGTGTCAGTACGACCGATCGACGGGGGAGCGCGCGATGACGGACGGAACGACGACGGGGCACCCGGGCGCAGGCGGGCCCGGCCGGGCACGGGGGAAGCGAACGGCACCACCACGCCCGGCAGTTCTGATCTCGGGCGCCAGCGTGGCCGGCCCGGCCCTGGCCTACTGGCTGGCTCGTTACGGCTACCGGACCACCGTGATCGAGGTGGCCCCCGCCCTGCGCGGCGGCGGCTTCGCGGTCGACTTCCGCGGCGCGGCGCATCGGGCGGTCCTGGAGCGCATGGGCGTCCTGGACGACATCGGACGGCACCGCACCGGCCCCGGCACCCCCATGAGCTTCATCGACGGGCAGGGCCGCGACCTCGCCACCCTCCCGCCCGAGTTCGCCGCCGGCGAGGTCGAGATACTCCGCTCGGACCTCTCCCGCCTCCTTTACGCACACAGCCTGACCCCGCCCGAAGACGACGACGCCGTCCCCGGCGCCACCCCCGAGTACGTCTTCGGCGACTCCCTCACCTCTCTCACCGAGACCGCCGACGGCGTCCACGCCACCTTCGAACGGGGCGCGCCCCGCACCTTCGACCTCGTGATCGGCGCCGACGGTCTGCACTCCACCGTCCGCCGGCTCGCCTTCGGCCCCGAGGAGCAGTTCGTCAGCCACCTCGGCTACTACATCGCCGCATGGGACCTGCCCGCAGACGCCGGAGACCTGGCCGCCCGCCCGGTCGGCCACGGCGAACCCGGCCGGCTGGCCACGGTCGGCCGCCTGCCCCGCCGCGCCGCGGAGCCGGGCTACACCGGCGAAACCTTCTGCGTCTTCGCCTCCGAGGAGCAACTCCTCTACGACCGGCGCGACCTCCGGTCCCAGAAGAAGGCGATAGCCCACGCCTACGAAGGGGCCGGCTGGCGCACACCGGAGGTGATCGACACTCTGTGGGCGGCCGACGACCTCTACTTCGACTCCATCAGCCGCGCCGATGTGCCGCAGTGGTCCACGGGCCGCACAGCGCTCCTCGGAGACGCCGCACACGGCGCCACACTCGGCGGCATGGGCACCGGCGCGGCAATCATCGGCGCCTACGTCCTCGCCGGCGAACTGGCCCTCGCCCAAGGCGACCACCGCACGGCCTTCACCCGCTACGAACAGAAGCTGCGCCCCTACGCCACCCGCTGCCAGCAAGGCGGCCGCGGTGCCGGCGAGTTCTTCGCCCCCACCACCCAGGAGGCGATAGACGCCCGCAACACCGCCCTGAACACCCCGTCCACCGTCACCGCCATGCTGAAACAGGGCCACGACATCTCCGCGGCGATCACGTTGGAGGACTATCCGGCACTGGTCGCGGAGGCGGTCTCGGGGGCGAGGGCGGTGGGTGTGGGGTAGCGGCAACTGACGCTGCATGACGTCTGGGCGGGACGCGGTGCGGCTCCGGACCGAACCGCGGTGGTGGGGGTGTCAGTACCCGAGGGGGAAGCGGTGCAGGAGGTCTTGGCCCTCGGGACCGGAGCCCGACTTGGCGGCCACGAACGCCGCGCCGTGAGCCACGTGGACATGGTTGGTGTTGGCGCCGGTGGTCAGGCTGTCGACGACGGTGCCCTTGCGGGGGTCGACGACCGTGACGGTGGCCGTGGTGCGGTTGGCGACCAGGATCCGGCCCGAGCGCGGATCGGTGGCCACGGACTTCGCGCCCGCACCGGTGGGCACGGTCATGGTGACGGCCCCCTTGCGCAGGTTGATCACCGAGACGGTGCCGGCTGCCTGGTCGGCGGAGTAGGCGGTGCGGCCGTCCTTGGACAGGGCTATCGAGAGAGGGCCGTCACCGGCCGGGATCAGGCGCGGGCTCTTGGCGCGCGGGGCGATCTCGATGATCCGGTCGTTGGCGAAGTCGGTGGCGTAGGCGGTTCCGGTCCGTTCGTCGACCGCCATGCCGGCGGGGCTCGATCCGGCGAGCGTGAGCCGCTTCTTCTCCTTGTAGGTGCGGGTGTCGAAGGCGACGACACTGCCGTCGCCGAAGCTGCTCGCCCAGGCCAGGTTGTGCTTCTCGTCGACGACGACCTCGCGGGCATGGTTCACGCCGGGCAGCGTGGCCAGGCGCTTCCCGGTGCGCTGGCTGTAGACGCCCACGGAATGGTCGCGGGTGTTCGTCGTCCAGACGGTGTTGTGTGTGTCGTCGACGGCTATGCCGTACACGGCCTCGACGGCGCCGGTCTCCGGGTTGGTGACCGGCGGTCTGTACATCGCCTCGACCTTGAGGGTGTGCGGATCGAGCTTGACCAGGCTGGAGTTGGTGACCGGCGGTTCGCCCACGGAGGAGGTGGCCCAGAGCACGTGGTTCCGCTCGGAGTACGCGGTCTGGTACAGACCCTTGGCAACCGGAGCGGAACTCGCCACCGAGCCGCACGGGTTCCCTGAGTGCGCCGCCGCGGTTCCGGCCAGGGCGAGAGTGCTGCCGGCGGCGAGGCTCACGGCGAGCGCGGTAGTACGGCGTATGCGGTGGGCGAGTGCGGTCATATGGCTCAATCTCCTTCACAGAGGCGCCCCACGGAGGGACCATGAGCCATCAACTTAGCTTAGGCTTGCCTAAGATTTTACTTTCCTCTGTGCGGCGGCCGCCCTGACCGGGCGAGGCCTCAAGGCCACTACGGGGCTTCGGAGCGGAGCCCCGCACCCCGAAGCCTGCCTCCCGGTGAGCTCAGGTTCACCCACGATCACCGGACGGTCCGCATGGCCGGACTCCACATCTGCCCGCCCTCCAAGTCCCGTAGGTCTGGGTCGAGTCCAGCGGGATGGGGGACCGTAGTGAACCCCCGTAGTTCGCGCTGGGCCGATCGGGTGCTTCGGGGTCAACGTGATTGTCCGGCGGCAACTCTTCTGGGTTACTGGTGGGGCCTGTCGGTGGGCCGTCCATCCCCCTCGGGCTTCGGTAGTCGGCCCGCCCACCAGTCCTCTTCGCTGCAGGGCTGTGAGGGACGGCCAGGAGCGCGACGGCCCCCGCACCGCCCAGGTGTGAGCCGGCCACTGTGCGCCCGTCTGCGTCGTCCTCCTGTACGGCCGGCTGCTGTCAGTGCTCGGGTCCCGGCGTGTGCGCCATGTCTGCCACGAGCGGGCCGAGCAACGAGCTCACACAGCAGGAGGACTTTCATGACTACACCCACACTTCAACCGGCAGTGCCGGCCTTGCCGTTGGCGATCGGACCGGTGCTGCTCGGCGTGGTGCCGGCCACGGGGCCGACCGCGGGCGGCAACACGGTGCAGCTGGTCGGCCTCGGCCTGGGCGGCGCCACCAGCGTCCTCTTCGGGGGCACGTCGGCGACCATCGTCGGGCAGGACCCGCTGGGGCTGACCGTCACGGTCCTGGCCCCGGCGCACGCCGCGGGCCCGGTGCAGGTCACCGTCACCAATGCTGCCGGTACCAGCAACCCGGCGTCGTACACCTATGTCGCGACGGGCGCCCCGGTGGCCGCGGCCATCAGCCCCAACGCAGGGCCGACCGCGGGCGGTACGCCGTTCGCCGTCATCGGTTCGAGCCTGCAGGGCGGCAGCGTCACCATCGGCGGCAACGCGGCGACCGTGCTGGGTACGGACCCCACCGGAACAGTCCTGTTCGGTGTCACTCCGGCCGGGCCTCCCGCCGGAGGCAATGTCCCGGTGGTGGTGACCACTCCGGGCGGCACCGCGTCCGTCCCGGGCGGTTACACCTACCTGCCGCTGCCCCCGACGATCACCGGAACGGTGACGCCGTCCTCCGGGTCCGCGGGAGCCGCCTTCACCGTCGTCGGCACCAACCTCTTCGGGGCGAGCGTGCTCTTCGGAGCCACACCCGCCACCGGCGTGACGGTGAATGCGGGCGGCACCACCGTGACCGGCACCGTGCCGCCGGGCACCAGCGGGACGACGGTGCAGGTGACCGTCGTCACCCCGGCCGGCAGCGTCAACGCCGGTTCCTTCACCTACCTGTGAGGGTCCGCACCCCTGGACGACGGTCCGGGTCCCGGCGCCTGAGGTCCACCGGTCGCACCGTCCCCGGCCGGACCTAGCCGGGCAGCACGGCACCGTCACTCCGTAGGGGGGTGCAGGAAAACGGTTCGGCCCCCGCCCGAGGTACGGGCGGGGGCCGAACTCGCCGGTGGCTCCCCATGGCTCTCCGCGGAGAGGCGATGCCCGTCAGGGGGCAGATAGCGCCGGGTGTCCCCCGGTGGCCGCCCGGCGGCGCCGCACAGCAGCGGCAGCGGGAGCCCGGCGTCCGCCATCCACGTCAGGCCCGTGTGGCGCAGGTCCTGGCGCCGGAGGTACTCATGACCCAGCTCGTCCACCACGTCGTCCCAGTGGGTCGCGTCCCGCAGCACCGCGGCAGTGAACCGGCTCCGGTGTGGGCCGGTGAACAGCCGGGCCGGGGGAGTGTGCCGCGCCCTCTCCAGTCGCCCGGCGGCCAGCTCCCGGGCGGCGGGGCGCAGCGGCACCACCCGGTGATGTCTGCCTCTGCACGGGCGGTCGTGCAGGCCCTCCGGCTCGGACACGGTGAAGTGCTGGACCTGCCAGGTCCAGGTGCTCGCGTCGATGTCCTGGGCCTGCAGGGCGGACACCTCGCTGAAGCGGGTGCCGGTCCAGGCGGCGAAGCGGACGATGTCGCCCCACCCCTCGTAGCCGTCGGAGGACCGCTGGACGAGCGTGACCGCCAGCCGTTCCAGGGCGTCCGCGTCGGGCAGCGCCAGCGCCCGCGGAGCGGTGCGTTCGGCCTGCGCCCGCTGGTACTCCTGCTGCCAGCCGGCCACCCGCGCCGGGTTGGCGTCCAGCACCCCGTCCCGGACGGCCTGTTCCAGGACGCGGACGAGGACGGCAAGGCTGTTCTTCACCGTCGACAGCCCGCATTCGTCGGCGATCCAGCAGTGCAGCGCGCGGTTGACGACCCGGCGGGTGACCTTGCGCACGAGGACGTGCCCGATGCTGGGCACGACCCGCAACCGCCACCCGGCCTGGTAGGGGGACATGGTCAGGGTTTCCAGGCCGTGCATCGCTGCCGCCCACCTCCGTTCCCCGTAGGCGGCGAGCGACATCGTGTGTGTGTCGTTCCCGGACGGAATCCGGCACACGGCGTTATCGTTCATTATCGAATCACCCTTGTCTGCTGGGAAGTTATTCGGCCGGCGGAGCCGAGGGCGCGATGCGCTCGTGAGCGTGAAACCGAAGTCGAGGAATCGTGACCACATCGTGCCGGTGGCCGGTGCGGTGAACTGCAGGCCCGACGGAGAGCGCTTTGCAGCGCCGCTGCTGCGGAAGGGGAACGACAGCCGGCCAAGGTCGTTAATGGGCCGGGCTCCACAGCACAGACGGTCCGCGCCGACGGCCTCCCGTGGATCACTCACCGGTACGGGAGAATTTGTGGACGCACCTCCAACTCGCTTATGGACAACGGAAGATGCGGAAACGGCGTAGGCTTGCCGATGTCGAAGTGACTTCCATTGTCACCATCAGCGGTGGCCGGCGGCGCTCGGCTATTGACAGCGCGTCGGTTCCCGCTGTGTTCCACATACAAGAATGACAAGCGGCGAGCTTGCTGCTGCACACGGTTCTACATCGCGATCAAGCGGGAGCAGTGAGCAATCAAACGCTTCATCAGTCATGAGTGGAATAAAGGCATCTTCTAAGGCCATTGCGCAAGTTGGTACGGGTTTCCTCTTTTCGCGCTGCTCCGAACGGGTGGCCTTATCGGTTGACTGTTGTAGCCCGCCGAGCCGCATGGATAACTAGTCGCATCCAACCGGTGGGCCGCCCATCCTCTCCGGGGAGCGGCACCTGGCCTACCCGTTGGCCCGGCCCAGCGCCTGGTTGCGGTCAGACCGAGATGCCGTATGGGCGTCCCCGGTAGAGGGTTTTGGATCCGTCAGCCGGTGCCGGCACCTCGGCACCGGCTGATCGGCCCCCACATTCGGATCAGGGGGCTTCATGCGAACCATTTCCACTCTTCGCTGGGTCAACGGCGCAGCTGCCTTGATCCCGGCCCTCACCGCGACCGCACCGGAACCCGACCGGTCCGGCGGTGACCTGAATCTCCCGACCCCGATGCCGGGTGACGAAGCCGCGCTCGTGACCGCGGCCGGTCCGGCCCCCGCGTGCGGCACCACCACGCCGGCGCCGGCACCGCACCGTACCCACCCGCTCCACACGCCGTACGGCAACGGCGGTGCGGACGCCGCGCTCCGGCGCACCACCGCTGCGGATTCCCCGGCGGGACGGTGCCCCCTCCCCGTCCGCGGGGAATCCGCCCGGTATTTCCGCACCGCCGCAGCGGCCGGAGCGGCCGCTGCGGCCGGCGCCGGCCGACGGCCCGTACCGGCCGGAACCGGCTTTCGCGGCATCCGGACCGAATTCCCTTGTGCCGATGGCGATATCACCGAAACCGCCGGTGTGGAGTCCCCCATCTCCCGTTCGCGGAACGGCAATTGCCTCGTGCGCGGCGCGGGCCGCTCCCTCGACAACGGAAGCGCGACGATGGCCACCGTGCGCTTCACCGGCACCCGTCCTGCCGCGTTTTCCGCGGCGGAATTCAGTAACAAGGCCTGAGCGGGCCGTCACCCCGCAGCCTGCCCCGGGCGCCGCCGGGACCGTCACGGTCACCGTTTACGCCGCGCCCTCACCGCCGTCGACGACCTCCCCGTCGCCGTCGCCGTCGCCGCTCCATCCCTCATGGCCGGTAAGGCAGTTGCCACCCCGCCGTAACCGGTCCCGCAGTGATCTGCACCCGGGTCCCCCACCTCACTCCGAAGCCTGCCCCCCACATAACCCACTGCGACAGAACACCGGAGAACAGTATGGCGAAAAGAAGAATGGTGATCCTCGTCGACGGGCCGGAGGGAAATGCCCTGCCGCAGCACCTGCACGACGACGCGGGCGATCCGATAAGGCTCCTCCGGGGCAACGGGTACGAACGTTTCGAATTCTACGGCGAGTACGCGGACCTGGGCGGACAACAGGTCCCGGTCTACCGCTGGTGTTACCGCACACGAATCGCCGAGTAGGCGTTGTGCGTCCCGCAGAAGAAAGCGATGTGCAGAGGAGAACGAACATGTTGAACCTCGTGAGGGACGGAGTTCTGTCATGAACCAGCAGTCCGGGAACTCCGGAGAACAAAACAAGAGCCGCGATGTGGTGGTGACGGGTGTCGGATTCTGTCTGCCCGGCCGGACGGAGCCGGTCTTCACTGCCGACGACATGTGGGCCGTGATCTCCAACGGCCAGTCCTGCCTGAAGCGTGACGAGGTCTACTACGGATCGGTCGAGCTCACCCAGGAGATGTTCGACGAACGCCTCCCGGACGTGCCGCCGTTCTTCTCCCGCCACTACACCTCGGCGCACCGCTTCGGCCTGGTGTCGATGGCGGAGGCCACCACCGATGCCGGGCTGACGTTCTACGGCGGTGCCCTGAGCGAGGCCGCGATCCTGGTCGGGCGCGGCGGTGTCGACGCGAACGTCGAAAGCTATCTCTCGGTGCTGAGCGCGGACCCCGGCAAGACCAGCGCACCGGACGCCATGGAGCTGTTCGTCGCGGCCGAACAAGCCGTGACACCCTCCGACGTCGCCCTGGTCCAGGCGGCGCTGACCCAGTCCAACGGCCCCTGCTACACCGTCTCGTGCGGCTGCGCCTCGTCCGCCGTGCAGATCGGCAACGCCCGGCGGATGATCGCCCAGGGCGAGGTCGATGTCGCGGTGGTGACCGGGGTCGACGTCTTCAACGTCCACCTCATCCAGAACATCCAGCGGCTGCTGAGCGGCGCGCAGCAGACCTACGACGACCTCCGGACCACCGGAATGCCGGAGCTGCTGCCGTCCTTCAGCTCCCTCATGCGGCCCTACGACCGGCGGGCGGACTGCATCAACCACGGTGAGGGCGCCGCCACGGTGATCCTGGAAAGCCGTGAGCACGCCGCCCGGCGCGGTGCGCACATGTACGGCCAGGTGCTGGCCACCGCCATGACGCGGGACGGACTGGCCAACCCCCTCGCGTCCGACGAGACCGGCGCGGAGCTCGTCGCCGCCGTCCGCCGCTGCCTCGGCGACCGGTGGCGGATCGACGAGGTGCCGTACGTCCACGGCGGCAGCGACGGCAACATCGTCGTCACCGCCTTCGAGGCGGCCGCCATCCGGGAGCTGTACGGACCCGACAGCGATGTGCTGATGACGTCCCAGGAAGGCTGCTTCGGCCACAACGGCGCACCGGCCGGCTGCCTGGGCGTCGCCATGACGCTGATGATGATGGAGCGGGGGCAGGTCTGCCCCACCGCCAACTGCGAGCAGCCGGCCGACGGGCTCCCCTTCGACCCCGTCCCCGGCGTGCGGCCCCGCCCGCTCGACTTCGACTACGCGCTGAGCTTCAACTACCAGGTCGGCGGCGTGAAGAACGCCATCCTCCTCGGCAGTCCGGAAGCCGTGTGACCACGGGCAGATCACCTCCCACATACGGAGACCCGATGAGCAACGACATGCACGGCTCGCCATCCGAGTCACGACCGACCCACCAGACAGAGCCCGTCGCCGTGATCGGCATGGGCTGCCGGCTTCCCGGCGACACCGATTCGCCCGCTGCCCTGTGGAGGCTGCTGGTCGACGGGCGCGACGCCGTCGGCGAGCTGCCCGCGGAGCGCCGGCGCCTGGTTCCCGAGGCCTCCGGCCCGGGGAGCCGGGCGCCGACGCCCCGTCAGGGCGGCTATCTACGCGAGGTGACCGGCTTCGACGCCGCCTTCTTCGGCGTCGCGGGCGGGGAGGCCGACGTCCTGGACCCCCAGCACCGCCTGCTGCTGGAGGTCACCTGGGAGGCCCTGGAACACGCCGGCCTCCCGCCGGACCGGATGAACGGCACCCAGACGGGCGTCTTCGCCGGGATCAGCTACAGCGACTACATGGACCAACTGGCCGGCCAGCCACAGGAGTTGGAAGGGTCGATCCTCACCAACGGGCACTGTGTGGCGGCCGGCCGGATCTCCTACCTGCTCGGGCTGCAGGGGCCGTGTGTGGCGCTGGACACCGCCTGCTCCTCCTCCCTGGTGGCCGTGCACATGGCACGCCGCTCACTGGGCGCCGGAGAGTGCGATGTCGCGCTCGCCGGCGGCGTCACCCTGAGCTTCCAGCCGCGCATCACCCGCTCCTTCGCCCGTATGGGCATGCTGTCGGCCGGCGGACGCTGCCGGACCTTCGACGCCGACGCCGACGGGTTCGTGCGCGGCGAAGGCTGCGGCGTCGTGGTGCTCAAGCGCCTGACCGACGCGGTACGGGACGGTGACCGGGTGCTGGCGGTGCTGCGCGGCTCGGCCACGAACCAGGACGGCGCGTCCGAAGGCCTGGCCGCGCCGTCGGTGACCGCCCAGCGGGCCCTGTATCTGGACGCCCTGGGACAGGCCGGTGTCGACCCACGGGACGTGGGCATGGTGGAGACCCACGGCACCGGCACCCCCGTGGGCGACCCGATCGAGTTCGCCAGCCTCGCCGAGGTCTACGGCTACGGGCCGGGGAGATGCGCCCTGACGTCGGTGAAGACCAACGTGGGGCATCTGGAACCGGCCGCCGGAGTCACCGGGCTGATCAAGAGCGTGCTGTGCCTGCAGCGCGGCACCATCCCGGCGAATCTGCACTTCCGGCGCTGGAACCCGGCCATCACCCCCGGGGGCACCCGCTTCTTCGTCCCCACCGAACTGACCGCATGGCCACTGCGCACGGCCACACGGCTGGCCGCGGTGTCCTCCTTCGGCTTCTCGGGGACCAACGCCCATGTCGTGCTCGAACAGGCCCCGGAACCGCGGCTCGCCCGCAGCCAGGACCTCGGCCGCCCGACACGGACGTCCTCCGATGTCTTCCTGGTGTCGGCCGGTTCCCCGGACGTCCTGCCGACCGCGGCCACCCGGCTCGCGGACTGGATGGAGGGCGACGGCGCCAACGTCCCGCTCCGCGACATCGCGCACACCCTGGCCCTGCGCCGCTGCGCGGGCCGCGGACGGATGGGCGTGGTGACCTCCGCGCGCCGCGAACTCATCGGCTCGCTGCGGGCGTTCGCGTCCGGGGAGCGGCACCCGGCGGTGGTGACCGGTGCCGTGGGCGCCGCGGTCGAGCGGCAGCCGGTGTGGGTGTTCTCCGGCCAGGGCTCCCAATGGCCCGGCATGGGACGCGGCCTGCTGAAGACCGAACCGGCCTTCCTCGACGCGCTGACCGAGCTCGACGAGCTCATCAAGGCGCAGAGCGAGGTGTCCGTGCTCGATGTGGTGCGGCAGGGCAGACCCGTCCAGGGCTGCGGCACGGTGCAGCCGGTGCTGTTCGCCCTCCAGGTCGCCCTCGCCGCCACCTGGCGCTCGTACGGCGTCGAACCCGCCGCGGTGATCGGCCACTCCATGGGCGAGGTCGCGGCCGCGGTGGTGGCCGGGGCGCTGACCCTGGCCGACGGGGTCCGGGTGATCTGCCGGCGCTCCGGACTGCTGAGCGACATCGCCGGCAGCGGAAGCATGCTCAGCGTCGGCCTGGACGCCGCCACGGTGCGCGAGGAACTCGCCGGCAGCGCCGCCGACACCGTGTCGGTCGCCGTCCTCTCCGCGCCCGACTCCACCGTCGTGGCCGGGCGGACCACGGAGGTGAGCCGGCTGGCCGCCGCCTGGGAGGCCCGGAAGATCCCGGTGTTCCCGATCGCGGTGGACGTCGCCTCCCACTGCCCGCTGGTGGACCCGGTGCTGCCGGCGCTGCGTTCGGCGCTGGCCTCTCTCACGCCGCGGCAGCCCAAGGTGCCGTTCTACTCGACGGTCGTCGACCCCGGGGAGACGCCGTCCTTCGACGCCGACTACTGGTGCGACAACCTGCGCCGCCCGGTGCGGTTCGCCGAGGCGGTGGCCGCCGCGGCCGCCGACCGGCACGTGGTCTACGTCGAGATCTCACCGCACCCCGTGGTCACCCACTCCGTCGACAGCAGTCTGGCCGGTCTCGTCACCGACCCCGTCGTCCTGCCGACGCTGCGCCGCGATGAGGACGACCAGTCCACGCTGCGGACCCAGCTCGCCGCGCTGCACTGCGCCGGGGTGCCGGTCAACTGGCGGCACCTCTACGCCGAGGGCGAGCTGGTGGACGTGCCCACCGTCACCTTCGACCGCCGCCACCACTGGGCCGACGCCCCGCAGCCCACGGCTCTCGCCGAGGCCCCGCGGGCCCAGCTGCCCGGCCACCACACCGAATTCCCCGGCGAGCCCGTGCGGCACTGCTGGCGTGCCGACGCCGGTACCGACGCACTGCCCTGGCTCGCCGACCACCGGGTGCACGGCAACGCGGTCTTCCCCGGAGCGGCCCACTGCGGTCTGACCCTCTCGGTGGCCTGCGAGGTCTTCGGCGCCGCACCGCACGAAGTGGAGGTCACCGACGTCCACTTCAAGCAGCTGCTGCGGCTGGAGCCGGACACCGAGGTCTCCACCGTCGTCACGATGACCGCACCGGACCGGGCCCAGTGCCAGATCCTCGCCCGCAACGAGAACGGCGACTGGGAACCGCAGGCGGACGCGGTGCTGCACCGGCTGAGCCTGCGGCCCGAGCTCCGGCCCAGATCCGTCGACGAGATGGGCCTGCGCCACCCGCTGTCCGTCGACCCGGCCGATCTCTACGCCGGTCTGCGCCGGCGCGGCCTGGAACACGGCCCGGCCTTCACCGGTGTCCTCCAGCTGAACGCCGGCCGCCACAACGACAGTTTCTGGGCCAAGGTCGCGGTACCGCGCCAGGCCAGCAGTCCGCCCCCCGGGCTGCCGGTCCACCCCGTCCTCCTCGACGTCTGCGCCCAGCTCGCCGTGGCGCCGCTGATCAGCGAGGAGGACCAGGCGCTGGTGCTGCCGGTGGGCATGCAGGCGCTGCGCCTCATCGGTGACCCCGCGACCGCCGTGTACTGCCACGCACACGTCAGCGAGATCACGCCGGAAGCCATCGTGGCGAATGTGCGCCTGCTGGACGACAGCGGCGCCGTGGTGCTCGTCGTCAACGGTCTGCGCTTCGCACGGCGCGCGGCCGCCCGCGGCACCCCGGCGGTCGACGACTGGCTGCTGGAGATCGGCTGGCGCTCCACGCCCCGTGCGGCCCCGGACGGCGGCCACGCACCGGGCAGCTGGGTCATCGTGGGCGAAGCGGACGGCTCGGCGCAGGCGCTGGCCGCGGCGCTGCGCACCCGCTGCGCCCGCACGGTCGTCTGGGACCGGGCGCTCGACGACGCCTCCCTCGACACCTTCCGCGACGCCTTCACCGGGCGGCTGGCCGCCACCCTCGAAACCCCGCGCGGTGTGGTGCTGGTGTGCGGCCCCGCGGACGGCGGGGAGCCCACCGAGCAGTCCCTGCGGCGCACCCGCAGACTCCTCGGCGCCCTGCAGGCGATCACCGCCACCACGGACACGCCGCGGCTGTACGTCGTCACGCGCGGGGCCCGCGCCGTGGTGCCGGGCGACGAGGTCGACCTCGGCCAGACCGCGCTGCGCGGACTGCTGCGGGTCGGCGCCCTGGAACACCCCGAGCTCCGGCCGGTGCTGGTGGACGCCGACCCGCACGACGCCGATCCCGAGGAGGTGTCCCTGGAACTGCTGGCGGACGCGGACGACGACGAGGTCGCCCTGCGCGCCGACGGCCGGTACGTCGCCCGCCTGGAGCATGCCGCGCCGAGCGGCGGGCAGGACGAGGCGGCGACCGCCTGCACCGTGCGCTACGGGGTGGACGGGTTCCGGCTGCGCGCCGGACACCTGGGCGATCTGTCGAGCCTGGAGTACGCCGTCACCGAACGGCGCGCGCCCCGGCCCGGCGAGGTCGAGGTGCGGGTCACCGCCGCCGGCCTGAACTTCCGCGATGTGCTCACGGCCATGGGCCTGCTCCCCGGTGAGACGGACGTCCGCTACCGCATCGGCTTCGAATGCGCCGGTGTGGTGAGCGCGGTCGGCGACGGGGTGGAACGTCCGCAGGTCGGCGACGAGGTGATCGCGGTCGATCTGCGGGGCGGCGCGTTCGGATCGTTCCTGACCGTGCCCGCCGACGCGGTGGCCCCCGTCCCGTTCGGCATCGAACCGGCCGTCGCGGCCGGGCTGCCGATCGCCTTCCTGACCGCCTGGTACGCGCTGCGCTCGGTCGCCCGGCTCACCGCCGGGGAGCGGGTGCTGATCCACTCCGCCACCGGCGGCACCGGTATGGCGGCGATCGCGGTGGCCCGGCTGCTGGGCGCCGAGGTGCTGGCCACGGCCGGCAGTGAGGACAAGCGCCGCTATCTGCGGGGCATGGGCATCCGCCACGTCATGGACTCCCGCACGCTGGAATTCGGCGAACGCACCCGCGAGGCGACCCATGGCGAAGGCGTGGACGTGGTCCTCAACTCGCTGTCCGGAGCGGCCATCCGGACGGGCCTGGAGACCCTGCGCCCGTTCGGCCGCTTCGTGGAGCTGGGGGTCCGCGACATCCTGGCGGACGCCCCGCTGGGCATGCTGCCGCTGCGGCACAACGTCACCCTGAGCACCGTCGACCTGATCGAGCTGCGGCGCAACCGCCCCGACACCTTCGCCACGCTGTGGCGCGAGGTCCTCGAAGCGTTCGAGGAGGGCCGGCTCAAGCCCCTGCACTGCACGGAGTATCCGCTGTCGGAGGCCGCCACGGCCTTCCGGACCATGGCGGCCGCCGACCATGTCGGCAAGCTGGTGCTGACCGTGCCCGACAGCGGGGAGGCCCCCGCGGTGCTGCCCGACATGGATCTGCCCGTACAGGAGGGCGGCGCCTATATCGTCACCGGCGGGCTGCGCGGCCTGGGGCTGGCCACGGCGAAATGGCTCGCGGGCCACGGCGCCGGCCATCTCGTGCTCAACGGCCGCTCCGCCCCGTCCCCCGAAGCCGCACAGACGCTCGCCACGGTGATCGGCAAGACCACCAAGGTGTCGGTGGTCCTCGGTGACATCGCCGAGCCGGACGTCGCCGACCGGCTGGTGTCCACGGCGGTGGCCGACGGATTCCGGCTGCACGGTGTGGTGCACTGCGCCATGGTGCTGGACGACGCCGTGATCGCCAACGTCGCCGAGGACCAGCTGGAGCGGGTCTGGATGCCGAAGGTGGACGGCGCCTGGCAGCTCCACCGGGCCACGGAGGGGCATCCGCTGGACTGGTTCGCGGCGTTCTCCTCGATGGCCTCGCTGCTGGGCAACCCCGGCCAGGGCTCCTACGCCGCGGCGAACTCCTGGCTCGACGGGTTCGCGGCCTGGCGCTCCGCACAGGGGATGCCGACGCTGGCCGTCAACTGGGGCCCGTGGGGCGAGATCGGGGTCGCCACGGACTTCAGCGCCCGCGGCTACCGCACCATTCCCACGGACCAGGGGCTGGCGGCGCTGCAGACGCTGCTGGCGCACCGGCGGGTGCAGACCGGGGTACTCCCCGGCCCGCCCGACACCTGGCTGCCGCCCGCGGGCCGGCATCTCCCGTTCTTCAGCGGGATGTCCGGCGACGCACCGGCGGAGCAGGCCCCGGAACCGGACGACACCACCGAGGACATGCGGGCCAAGCTCACCGCCCTGCCGGCCGGACTGGCCCGGAGGGCGGCGCTGGAGGAGCATCTGGCGGGCCATGTCCGCGACGTGCTGCGGCTGGGCAAGAGCTCGCTCGACCCGCAGACCCCGCTGAAATCCCTGGGATTCGACTCGTTGCTGGCCATGGAGCTACGGGCCCGCATCGACCGCTCCTTCGGCCTCAGCCTCCCGCGGAACTTCGTCTGGGAGCACCCCACGCTCGCCGCCCTCGCCGCCGGTATCGCCGAGCAGCTGGGCCTGGAACTGACGGCACCGTAGCCCCTCGGTCATCGGGGGCACACCACGCCCGGCGGGTCGCTCAGGCCCGCCGGGCGTCGGCCTGTTCACGGCCCCGCCGAAGCGGTAGCATTTCTTCCGCATTCTCGCGGAATTCATTTCCGGCACGGTCTCCGCGCATACTCATTAATTACATTACGGATAATGCGCAACCGTTTTCTTATGGTGATAGTATTTCGCGTCGGCAATATCCCCGGCTGCTCCCATTGCTGCACACTGCGCCTTCCCGGGCGGGCTCTCGCGCTGCTTGAATTAATACGGGAAAGAGGTCGGAAGCGGACCGGTGCACACCGGAGGCGCGGCGAACTCCGAAGGCCGCCAGGACAGATCGAGCGATGGCGCTGGCAGTGCTTCATGAGGCGAAAGCGGCATCGGAGTCCATGAGGCATGTACGAAAGGGGTAGTCATGTTACCCACCACAATGCATTCGGCCGAAGTCATGGTGACCGCCCGGCATATCGCCGGCTGGCCCGAGGAAGGAAACTCCCTGGTCCCCGCCGACTGCTGGGGTTCCGGGCAGCAAGTGGTGCTTCGACTGCCCGCGTTGAAGCGGGCCGTACCGGTCTGCCGCAGCCTGGCGCGCTCCTGGCTCGACGGACAACGCATACACGACGAGGACACCCGCTATCTGGTGCTGCTCGTCCTGTCGGAACTGTTCACCAACGCCATCCAGTATTCCGCCGGCACCCGTATCACCTGCCGGATAGGGAGATCGGAGAACCAGCTGCACATCGAGGTGCACGACCGCGGGGGAACGCCGTCGGTGCCGCGGAGGCGCCACCCGGGACAGGAACAGGAGCACGGCCGCGGCCTGGAACTGGTCGCCAAGTCCTCCTCCCAATGGGGCCGCAGGGTCGAGGCGGACAGCGGCTGCACCGTGTGGGCGGCGGTGCCGCTGGCGGCCGGAGTACGGCACGGCGTGGCGCCGTAGCACCTCCACAAGGGCCGTAACACCTCCACAAGGGCCGGTCCCGGCGTTCAGGCCGGCGGGCCTCGCACGACGGAACACCCCAAGCGGCGGGCCGGATCGCCACCGGCGACCGGTACCCCTCTGCCGCTGCACCCCTTGAGGTGCCCCCCTGAGGGTGGCTCTCTACCGCCGACGGTCAGCCGGGCTCCGGCTCCGCACCCCCTCCCCGCGGGACGGTACGGGCCCACTGGCCGTCGGTGCCCCCACGACCGGCTGCCCCGCCCGCCGGTCCGCCCCCCGACGGACGGGCGTCACTTGGGCACCCGCACACCGCTCTCCTGCACCAGGGTCTCGAATTCGCGCACCGGCGTCGTGTCGCCGAAGGGCCGCAACTCGTCCCTGAAGTGCTGCAAGTACCGTTCCCCGAGCGCCGTCTTCATCCTGCCGAGCAGCGCCACCGCCTGTACGGCGGCCTGGCACCCCTCCTCGACGTCACCGGCCTGCACTAAGACCGTGGCCAGCAACAGCAGATCGATGGACCGGCGCCGTACCCGGGTCCGCGGATGCCGGGCGAGGGCCTCCTCGGCCCGCCGGGCGGCCGGCCGCGGCTGTTTCAGATCCCGGTAGCAGTGGGCCAACTCGTCCGCCAGATAGGCGCGGTCGAACTGCGCGATCCACTCCGGACTGTCCCCCGGAACGACATGCGCCATCGCCTCGGTGGCCTTGTCCGCCAGTATCTTGCACATCCGCGCGTCCCCGAGCATCGCGTAACCGCGGGCCTCGGTCGCATAGAACATGGCCTGCGCGGCCAGCGGGGCCCGCCCCCGGGTGCCTTCCTGCGCGGCGCGGGCGAGCTGGACCGCCTCCCGGGAGCAGCCGGCGCCGACGGCGAGATGGCTCAGCCCGGCCGCCAGCACATAGCCGCCGTAGCACCGGTCGTCCGCGGCCTGCGCGAGTCGCAGCGCCTGGATGTAGTACCGCTGCGCCAGGCCCGGCTGCCCGACGTCCAGGGCCGTGTACCCGGCGAGCTCCGTCAACCGGGCGGCCGCGGCGAACAGTTGCCGTCCGGTGGCCTCGGCGTAACTCCCGTCCATCAGACCGGACAGCACACTGCTGAGACAGGAGACGATGACCGGCCGGACATATCCGCTGCCGACCCGGTGATCGAGTTCGGCCAGCGCCTGGGTGGTCGCCCGCACCAGCTCCACATCGGTCGCCCCCACCCGCGGCCCCAGCCGCCAGCTGCGTGCCACCTGCGGATCCGGGGAACTGATCAGCCAGTCCCTGCTGGGCTCGACCAACGCCGAGGCGGTCATGGCGGAACGCGACAAAAGCCCCCTGGACTCGGCGTCCATATGCCATAGTTCACGGACCTGTTCCAGCGCGTCCTCCACCGTGGCCGCGAAGTGGAGACCGACCCCGCAGGTCACGCTGTTGCCGTTGGCCATGCCGATCTCTTCCGTCGAGACCGTGCGGCCGAGTTTGCCGCTCAGCGCCTCGGCGATGATCGCCGGCACCCGGCCGCGTGGCCGCTGACCACTCAGCCACCGGCTCACGGAGGTCTTGTCGTACCGCAGATCCAGACCCTGCGCCTCTCCCAGGACGTTCACCTGGCGGGCCAGCGCGGAGTTGGACAATGAGGCTTCCTGGATGAGCGACCGCAGCCGCTGGTTGGTCTGACGCGCGACGAGTGGTCGGGCGGCCATGGTGCGCCTCCAAGCACATGCCGCCAACGATTCACGTTGGCATATACAGAGAGAACGGGACAGGAAGGTCAATACCCAACAAGCGGGGCTGAATCGCCATGACCAAAGTCAAGTCGTCGCCTGGGCGTTGCGCCCAGTAGCAAAGGGGCAAAAGGGGGCTCCAGAAGCCCACCCCTCGCACCCGCCCGCTCTGCACGCCCCTGCCGTCCCCTCCAGCGCCCACCACTCCCCACCGCGCACAACCACCACCACCCGAGCGCGGCCCACGCACCCGGGTGAGCCGTACGCATCGGGGTGAGCGGTACGCGCGCGCATCGGGGCGAGCCGTACGCCGCGGGGCGGGCACCCCGTGGCGTCACGGGCGTCACGCCACCAGCGGCCGGTCCGTCGGGGCGATGGGGGAGGGGAGTGCGGTGGAGCCGGTGAGATAGCGGTCCGCGGCCGCCGCGGCGGCCCGGCCTTCCGCGATGGCCCACACCACCAGCGACTGCCCCCGCCCCGCATCGCCCGCCACGAAGACGCCGTCCACTGTGCCGGCCCCGTCCGCCGCCCCGGCCCCGTCCGCCGCCGTGGTCCCACCCGGCCCCGCTCCGCCCGGCCGCCGGCCCCGCGCGGCCGCGAAGCCGGTGTCCCGGGCGAAATTCCCCCGGGCGTCCAGCGTGAGCCCGAGCTGCGTCATCAGCCCGGTGCCCCGCTCCGGCCCGGAGAAGCCGAGGGCGATCAGCACCAGCTCCGCCGGGAGCACCCGCTCGGTGTCCGGCAGCGGCCTCCTGGCGGTCGGCTCCACCTCCGTCAGATGCAGTGCGCGCACCCGCCCGGCCGCGTCCCCCTCGAACCGGAGGGTGGCGGAGGAGAAGAACCGCGGATCCGTGCCCGCCCGGCCCCGGGCCTCTTCATGGGCGTGGGAGATCCGGTAGACCCTCGGGTAGACCGGCCAGGGCTCGGTGTCCGCCCGGGCGTCGCCCGGCTCCGGGTTGATGTCCAGCTGCACCACGGACGCCGCGCCCTGCCGCAGGACGGTGCCCAGACAGTCCGAACCGGTGTCCCCGCCACCGATGATCACCACATGTCTGCCCTCGGCGGTGACCGGCGGCGCGGCGTAGTCACCCTCGGCGACCCGGTTGGCGAGGGTCAGATACTCCATGGCCTGGTGGATACCGGACAGCTCCCGCCCGGGAACGGGGAGCTCCCGCCGCTCCATGGCGCCGACGGCCACCACCATCGCGTCGTGCCGCCTGCGGAGCTCGGTGACATCGGCCTCGCCGCCGACGTCCACCCCCGTGCGGAACTTGGTGCCCTCCGCCCGCATCTGCGCGATCCGCCGGTCCAGGTGCCGCTTCTCCAGCTTGAACGCGGGGATGCCATAGCGCAGCAGCCCGCCGATACGGTCGGCGCGCTCGTAGACGGCGACGGTGTGCCCGATACGGGTCAGCTGCTGCGCCGCCGCCAGCCCCGCGGGCCCGGAGCCGATGACGGCGACGCTCTTCCCGCTGAGCCGCTCCGGCGGATGCGGGACCGTGAACCCCCGCTCCCAGCTCTGGTCGGCGATGGCCTGCTCGACGTTCTTGATCGTCACCGGATCGGCGTTGATGGCCAGCACACAGGCGTCCTCGCACGGCGCCGGGCACAGCCGCCCGGTGAACTCGGGAAAGTTGTTCGTCGCATGCAGCCGCTCGGCCGCGGCCCGCCAGTTGCCCCGCGTCGCATACGCATTCCACTCGGGGATGAGATTCCCCAGCGGACACCCGCTGTGGCAGAACGGTATGCCGCAGTCCATACAGCGCCCCGCCTGCTCGGCCACCAGGGGCAGCAGCGCCTGCCCCGCGTAGACCTCGTTCCAGTCGCTCAGCCGCTCCTCGACGGGGCGAGCCGGAACGGGCCGACGGGGGACCTTGAGAAAGCCGCGCGGGTCGGTCATCCACCGCCTCCATCGCTCACTCACAGCGGAATAAGGCGTTCTGCCAGCCTACGCCTGGTTTGTACGGCTTTCATGGGCCGGCGGGGGTGGACGGGGTTGGCTGGACAGGGTCTAGATCTCGCCACCGGCGACGCCGTTCCGCCTTCCCGGTCGACGGCTTCCGCTTCCGCGCGCTCCTCGCGCTGCGTCACCTCGCCCCCGCCTTGAACGACCTTGGTCACGCAAATATCAGACAAATCCCGTGTACTGACTGCCACGAAGGGTCGGCAATGCGTGGGCGCGTTCCCGGCGTGCCGCTCGGGTCGCGTATCGATTAGGTCACAGCAGCCGGTAATTTGCCCAGCCTGGAGCGCTTTGGGTGATCTGCTCCGTGATCTGCATCATGCTGGCTGAAATTCGCCCGTGGTACATCTTCACGACCGCCTGACGGACATCACCCATGTCCGCGTAGGGGGCGCTTGAGCCGGCCGATCGCCGGCATGCAACTCCATCAGCATCCGGGGGGATCGAAACCCGATCCGTAGCCAAGTGAGGCGCGGGTCGGCATGGAGCGGAAGGGCGCACCACACATGACCTCAACGCAGGTCGGCACGAACCCCGGCGACGGCAACGGAGCCTCGGGCGAGGCACCGGAAGAGGGCTACGAGCGGGGTCTCGGCAGCCGTCAGGTCCAGATGATCGCCATCGGCGGCGCCATCGGCGTCGGTCTCTTCCTGGGCGCGGGCGCGAACATCGCGAAGGCCGGGCCCAGCCTCATCCTCATGTACGCCCTCGCCGGCGTGATCGTCTTCTTCATCATGCGAGCGCTCGGTGAGCTGCTTCTGTACCGCCCCGTGTCGGGTTCCTTCTCGGAGTACGCCCGCGAGTTCCTCGGCCCCTTCTTCGGGTTCGTCACGGGCTGGACGTACTGGCTCATGTGGGTCGTCACCGGCATGGCCGAGCTGACGGCCGCCGCGATCTACGTGCACTTCTGGTTCCCACAAATCCCTCAATGGGTCACCGCGCTGGTCTTCCTGGTCGTGCTGTTCGTGGCCAACCTGATCTCGGTGAAGATCTTCGGTGAGATCGAGTTCTGGTTCTCGATGGTCAAGGTCACCGCGCTCATCGGCATGATCGTGATCGGTCTGGGTGTCGTCACCTTCGGCTTCAGCCAGGCGGGAGACGCCGCTGCGGTCTCCAACATCTGGGCCCACGACGGGATCTTCCCCAACGGCATCGGCTCCAGCCTCATGACCCTCCAGGGCGTGATGTTCGCCTACCTCGCCGTCGAGCTGGTCGGTGTCACCGCGGGCGAGTCCGAGGACCCGGAGAAGACCCTGCCCAAGGCCATCAACACGCTGCCGTGGCGCATCATCGTCTTCTACGTCGGTGCGCTGAGCGTGATCCTGATGGTCGTCAAGTGGACGGAGTTCGAGGAGGGCGTCAGCCCGTTCGTGGCCGCGTTCGCGAAGATCGGCATCCCGGCCGGTGCGGCGATCATCAACTTCGTCGTCCTGACCGCCGCGCTGTCGTCCTGCAACTCGGGCATGTACTCCACCGGGCGCATGCTCCGCGACCTCGCCGCCAACTCCGAGGCCCCGAGGATTCTCGGCAAGCTGAGCTCCACCAAGACCCCGGCCCTCGGCATCACCCTCTCCGCCGCCCTCATGGGCATCGGCGTGATCCTCAACTACATCGTCCCGGAGAAGGCGTTCGGCTACGTCACCTCGGTGGCCACCGCGGCCGGCATCTGGACCTGGCTGATGATCCTCATCAGCCACATCCTCTACCGCCGCGCGGTCGTCGCCGGCCGCCTGCCCGCCTCGTCCTTCCCGGCACCGGGCGGCACGGTCTGCAGCTGGATCGCGGTGGCGTTCCTGCTCCTGGTGACCGTCCTGATCGCGATCGACCCGGACAGCCGCATCTCGCTGTACGTGGGCGCCGGCTGGGCCGTCTGCCTGGCGGTCGGCTGGGCCATCCTCAAGTCGCGCAACCCGCACATCACGACGAAGAGCACGCCCCAGGACAAGCAACTCCAGACCACCGGCCGGCCCCGCAGCTGACCGGGAACGGCCTCCGAGGCCCCAGTTAGACGGTCCTCGACGCCACCACATCCCCTGCCGGGGCGCCCAGGCACAGACCGCCTGGGCGCCCCGTCGGCTTTGAGGGGCGGCCCCCTGGCTTCGCGAAGCCAGGGGCCCACGTTCCCCCCCCGGAGCTGATCGAGCCCACCCTGACGACACGGCGCACCGAGCGCAGAGGCAAGGTCTGCATCAGACTCCCGCCCGCCCCGGCACGACCTGTGCCGGATCATGGACGTCATCCTCGACGCCGACCGGCCCGGGACCCACCGGCGCTCCGCAAGGCGGTCCATGACGCTCACGCGTACAAGACGATCACGCGTACAAGACGCTCACGAGTACAACTCGCCCGTCGGCAAGCGCGTGGCCAGCCTGGGCGCAAACCGCCCCCTCCGCACGTGTTCCAGTGGCTCAGCTTTCGCGGAGGACCACGCGCAGGCGGGTGGCGAAGGCATCGGGGGTCTCGACGAACCCGGTGTGGCCGCCGGGGAACTTCGCCGGCCCGGTACCCAGCGCCTGAGCGAGCGCGCTGGAGGTTCGGTCGCAGAGCTGTCCGGCGGAGTCCTCGCCGATGCCCACCACGATGCGGGGCGCCGCCATGCGCAGGGCTGCCGTGTCAGGCCGCCAGTAGGTGGAGGCCCGCATCTCGTGGGCGAACCAGCGGCGTTCGTCCGCCACCTGCCGCGGATCGCGATCCTCGCCGAACATCTGCTCCATCACGGGCTCGGGCATCGTGATGCCGGCCTGCGCAAAGAACTTCTTCCAGGCCCCCGTCACATCGCCGGCCAGGTAGGTGGCGACCAGGTCCTCGGTCCCGGCGCGCAATTGCTCCCGCTCCTCCAGCAGCTCGATCAGCGGGGGCTCGTGGGCGACGACGGTGTGCACGTGATCGGGGTGAGCCTGGACGAGGGCGAGCGCGCTGACGGCGCCACCGCTGGAGCCCAGGACCATGGCCGGGCCCGCGTCGACATGGGCGATCAGCCGGGACAGGTCGTCGGCGCGCAGCTGTGGAGTCGACTCCTCCCCGGGGTCGTCGAGCCTGCTGCGGTTGATGCCGCGTGGGTCGGTAGTGAGCACGGTGTGGTCGGTGGCGAGCAGGCCGGCCAGCGGGGCGAAGGCAGCGGCGTCCATCGGCGCACCGACCAGCACGATGAGAGGACCCTCGCCGCGCACCTCGTAATGCAGATGTGCGCCGGGCACCCTGAGGGAACGGGCGGGAGCAGTGTCCGTTGCGTCAGTCATGCGATCTCCGAATCAGGTTGTGAGGGATCTGTCGAACAACTGGACCTCGCGGACGGCGCAGACTCATCGCTCGCAGAGCTCCTTCTTCTGCGGAAGCGGCGCATGAACAGCGGACCGTTTTACCCAGGTGAGTTGCCGGGGCTGTGGACAGGCGGTCTCTGCTCCCTCCCGGCCAGGCCGCCCGCCTCCTGGCCGGGATCGGGGACTGCCCGTCCCGGTCGCCGCCTGGGCGGGCGGGCAACAGCGTTCCCGTGCTCCTGGCCACCTACACACGCTGCATCACCGGCCAGTCAGCCGGACTCCCACCCTCGCCCCCGGGAGCCGTTCCGACCCTGCCGAAGCCGCCGCGCGCCGGACCCGCTGAATCGCCCCCGACCAGCAAAAAGCCCTCCACGAGGGAGGGCTGAACACCGTACGGGCGATGGCGCCCCCGGCAGGACTCGAACCTGCGGCCAAGTGCTTAGAAGGCACCTGCTCTATCCACTGAGCTACGGGGGCCGGGTGTGGACGTGGATCACGGACCGCGGACAAGGATAGAGGTCCGGGTGCCTCGTCCCGGTTGCTTCACCTCCGTGGCACGTTGTGGAGGTTCGGTGAAGCGGTCCCGATAATCGCAGGCAGGTACGAATCCTGCACCGCTTTTGGCGCCTCGTGCGGCGGGTGTTGTGCACTCGTTATGCCTGCGCCTCACGTGTCGCGAACGTCTCGCGCGCCACTTATCCCGATCTGTGGGGGTTCTTGCGGCGCGCACGAGGGGTTATACGCTTCAAAAACCCAACGAAATTGGGCATTCTGCACATGTGGTGACCTTGGACGTACGACCCCGGCTGATCGACGCACTGTCCGTTCTGCGTAACCGCGTCGACGCCGCACGCTTTCCACTGCCACTCCGGGGCGCTGCCCGCGCCCGGCGCAACCGGGCCGAGCTGCTCGCCCAGCTCGACGACTATGTGATTCCCCGTCTGCGCTCTCCTCAGGCACCGCTGCTCGCAGTGATCGGCGGATCGACCGGCGCGGGCAAGTCCACGCTGGTCAATTCGCTGGTGGGGCGGCGGGTCTCGGAGGCCGGGGTGCTGCGTCCGACGACGCGTACGCCGGTGCTGGTCTGCCACCCCGACGATCTCCACTGGTTCGCCGGACCACGCGTCCTGCCGCAGCTCGCCAGGGTGTGGGTCCCTGAGCAGGATGACGGCGGCGAGGGGGAGTATGCGGCGGGCGGTGGCCTGGGCCGGGGGGATTACGGGGTCGGGGTCCATGGGGTGGGCGGGCCGGCGGCCGGCGGTGGGCGTGCGGTGGTGGGCGGGCAGGGCGCCCGTATGACGAACGGGGCCGGTGCGGAGCGTGGGCCTCACGGGGGGCATGGGGTGGAGGCGTGTCAGGAGGGGCATGGGGGCGCGCACGGGGTGGTTGGCGCTCGTGGGGTGGGAGCGGCTGGGTGTGAGGCTTCTGAGGCTTCTGCCTCCGAGGTGTATCGGGAGCGGGAGGCGGAGGGGGCTGGGGATGGTTATGGGGCGTACGACGGTGTGGGTGGGGGGAGTGGCGCAGGCCTCGGGAGGGAGGGCGGTGCGGCCGCGGTGGGGGGCGGGGCCGAGGCGGGGATGCTGACGGTGCGGATCGAGACGGATCCGGCATTGCCGAGTGGGCTGGCGTTGTTGGACGCACCGGACATCGATTCGCTGGTCGCGCGGAACCGGGAACTGGCCGCCGAACTGATCTGCGCGGCGGATGTATGGGTGCTGGTCACCACGGCGGCCCGGTACGCGGATGCGGTGCCCTGGCATCTGCTGCGGACGGCCAAGGAGTACGACGTCACGCTGGTGACCGTGCTGGACCGGGTGCCGCATCAGATCGCCACCGACATCTCCGGGCGGTACGCCGAACTTCTCCAGCGGGCCGGTCTCGGCCATGTCCCCCGGTTCACCATTCCCGAGCTGCCCGAGTCGGCCGGCGGGGGAAGCGGGCTGTTGCCCGCCACGGCCGTCGCGGCGCTGCGCGGCTGGCTGGAGCGGCATGCCCAGGACCCTGTCGCCCGCGCCGCCGCGGCGGAGCGTACGGCCGCTGGGGTGATCGCCTCGCTGCGCAGCCGGCTGCCCGCGCTGGCCGGGGCCGCCGCCGCCCAGCACGCCGCGGCCTTGCGGCTGGCCGGCCGGGTCGAGGAGGCGTACGAGCGGGCCGCGGAGCGGGTACGGCAGGAGGTCGCGGCCGGTGAGGTGCTGTCCGGGGACGCGCGTGCCCACTGGCGTGACCATGGGCTCGACGGCCGGTCGGACGAGCTGCTCGACGCGCTGACCGACGGGCTCACCTCGCTGCTGACCTGCGCCGTGGACGAGGCCGATGAGCGGGCGGCGGATGCCTGGCGGCGGGATCCCGCGGCGGCCGAGGTCTCGCTGACGGCCGCCGCGGGCGCCTCGGGTGCGGGCGGCCGGCTCGGTGTGATCGTCCGGCGCTGGCGGCGCTGCCTGGAGGAGCTGGCCGAGGAGGAGACCCGTGAGGCGCGCGCCGGACAGGCCGGGGAGCGTGCCGGGTCGGTGGAGCCGGAGGAGTCGGCCGCGCTGTTGGCCACCGCTCTGCTCGGCGGCCGTCGCGCCCGTACAGCGGGCGAGAACCTCGCCGACCTGTTGGGCGCCCAGACCGCGCTGCGGCTCTGTGAGCGCGGCGGACGGCTTCTGGCCATCTACCTGGAGCGCGCGCTGGACGGTGAGCGCGAGCGGCGGCTGGCACCGCTGGACCAGCTGACCGTCCCACTGGACCAGCAGGCGGAGCTGATCGCCGCGCTGTCCGTAGTGCAGAAGGAGAAGCAGAAGGAGAAGCCGGAGGGGACGGAGAAGGAAAGGCCGCGGGAGCAGCGGCAAGCGGAGGAGCGGGCGAGGGCGATGGAGAAGGAGGAGGTGTCGGGGTGAGCAATTCCGAGGTGGCTGGTTCCGGGGAAGGCTCGACGGACAAGGGGCGGGGGACGGGGGAGGGAGAGGCCGGTGAGGTGAGGGGGGAGGGCGTGATGCCGGTTGAGGGTGGTGTGGCGTCGAGGAGGGATGCGGCGTCGGGGAGAGACGTGATGTCGGGGAGGGGAGTGACGTCGGGGGGCGGGAGGGCGCCGGGGGAAGGTGTAGCGCCGAGGGAGGGCCGGGTGTTCGGGGGAGGTGGGAGCCCGGGGGAGTCGGTGGTGGCGATGGCGTCTGCCGTGGAGGGGGAGCCTGAGGTGGGTGCAGCGCCTGTGGTTGCTGTGGTGCCTGCGTCTTCTGGGGAGGGTGTGGGGGCTGCGGAGGCTTGGGAGGCTCACGGGGCCGCGGTGTCGGTGGCGGAGGAGGAACCTGCAGCGGCTGGGGGGTCGGCTGTGCGACGGGTGGGCGTGGGCGGGGCGTGGGATGACGGGTTGATCGCGCGGCGGGCGCGGGATGCAGGGGTGCCCAGGCCGGGGACGCGGATGGGGCCGCCTGTTGGGGCGGCTGTTGCGGCTGGAGTTGCCGCGCCGGTCGGGGCCCGGGCCGAGTCGGGTGTGCGGGCGGGAGGCGGTACCTCGGCGGAGGGGGCCCGTGCCAGGGGATCCCACCTTGCGGAAGCCCGGGCTGCGGAAGCCCGTGGCGCGGAAATGCATGGTGTGGAAGCCCGTGGAGCGGACGGACATGGTGCGGAAGCCCGTGGCACGGAAGTGCATGGAGCGGAATTCCGTGGTGCGGAATTCCCCGGCGCGGAAGTGCATGGCACGGAAGCGCGTATGGAGAGGGCCCGTAGCGGCGGAACACGTAGCGCGTCACGTGCCGACCGGCGCGTGGAGGCGATGGTGCAGCCGCGTTCGCCGGCCGATGTGGAGAGCGGTGGTGGAGGCGCGTACCGGTGGGTCGCGGACGGGGGGCGGCGAGCCGTGGGGGGTGGGCTGCGTGGGCGGCTGGATGCGTTGCGGGAGTTGATCGCGCTGTCCCGGACCCGGCTGGACGGGCGGACGCTGGAGGGCGCGGGCCGGGTACTGGAGACGGCGGACGAGCGGTACCGGCTGTCCGGTGAGCACACCGTCGTCGCCATCGCGGGGGCGACCGGCAGCGGTAAGTCGTCGCTGTTCAACGCGCTGGCCGGGGCGAACCGTTCGCAGGTCGGGCCGCGGCGGCCGACGACCGCGGAGCCGGTTGCCTGCGTCTGGCCGGGCAGCCGGCCGGGCGCGGACGGGCTGCTGCACCGGCTGGGCGTGCCCACCCACCGCCGGCACGCCCCGGCGGACGGCAGCTCCGAGCTGCGCGGACTCATCCTGATCGACCTGCCCGACCACGACTCCTCGGCCACCGAGCACCGCGCGCAGGTGGACCGGATGCTGGAGCTGGTGGACGCGGTGATCTGGGTGGTGGACCCGGAGAAGTACGCGGACGCGGTGCTGCACGAGCGGTATCTGCGGCCGTTGGCGGGCTACGCCGAGGTCATGTTCGTCGTCCTCAACCAGGTGGACCGGCTTCCCGGGGACGCCGCTGACCAGGTGGTGGACGATCTGCGCCGGCTGCTGGACGAGGACGGGCTGGCGCTCGGCGAGCACGGGGAGCCCGGGGCGGCGGTGCTTGCGCTGTCCGCCGCGACCGGCAGGGGCGTGGGGGAACTGCGGGAGGCGCTCGGCCAGTTCGTCGCGGAACGGGGTGCGGCGGACCGGCGGCTGGCGGCGGATGTGGATGCGGCGACCGATCGGTTGCGGTCGGTGTACGTGGCGCAGAGCCGGGTCGGGCTGACCGAACGGGCCCGTGCGGAGTTCGACGACCGTTTGGCGGAGGCGGTGGGGGCGGTGGCCACCGGGCGGGCGGCGGAACGCGATTGGCTGCGGTATGCGGAGCGTGCCTGTGGGTCTCCGTGGTCGCGGATGCGGATGCGGATGCGGATGCGGATGCGGGGGCGGCGGGGGAGCCGGGGGGCCCTTGGCTTCGGGGTGGGGGCGACCGATGCGGGGATGACGGGAGTGGGGGCGGCGGGGGCTGGGACGACGGGGGTGGGGGCTTACCGGGGAGGGCGTACAAGTGCGGGGGCGGCAGGCGTCGGGCGGACCGACCCGGGGTGGGGCGGCGCGGTGCGCGGCCGTCGAATCGGGCGGGCGGGAGCGGGGCGGGGCCGGGACGGGCGGGTCGCCGTGGGGGAGGCCTGCGCGGAGTGGAGCCGTACCGGGCGGAACGGCGACGGGGTCGAGGAACTGACCGCTGGCGGGCGGACCGGTATGCAGCAGGGCCTGGTGGGGCGGCAGTCGGCGGCCGGGCATCGGCGCGCTGATGGGGCTGCTGCGGCCGGTTCTGGGGACGCGTCGGTGGTGGACGGCCGGGCGGCGGCCCGGCCAGTGGTGGAGCATGCCGTCCGCACGGTGGCCGCCGAGGCGGCGCACGGGTTGCCGGCGCCGTGGGCCCACGCGGTGCGGGACGCGGCGGACCGCGGTGCCTACGGGCTGCCGGAGGCGCTGGACAAGGTGGCGGCGGAGGCCGAGGAGTCGCTACGGGGCGGACCGGCCGTGAAGCCGCGGTGGTGGACGGTTGCCGCCTCGCTCCAGGGGATGTTGTCCGTACTCCAAGTCGTCGGGGTCCTGTGGCTGCTGGGTGCGGTCACGGGCGTGGGCGAGGCGACGGCCTGGTCCTCCGGGCTGCTGCCCGCGGTTCTCGGGTCGGTGGGCGGGCCGGCGCTGGCGTGGATGTGCCGGGTGGTGGCGCGCGGCCCGGCCCGGCGTTACGGGCAGGACGCCGAGCGGCGGCTGCGGAGTGCGGCGGCGGCTTGCGGGCGGGCGCGGGTGCTGGAGCCGGTCGCCGCCGAGCTGTTGCGCTACCGCGAGGTGCGGGAGCAGTACGCGGTGGCTTCGGGCGCGTGACGGCGGAAGGAAGCAATGGGTGGGCGGGGGCGGGAGTTGCTGAGCGGCTGAGCGGCGGGGCGGCGGGGTGGCGGGGTGGCGGAACGATGGGACGGCCGTGGTCTCCGAGAGGGGGCCGTGGCGCCCGGGGAGGGAGAGGAACGCCCGACGGCTGCCGGAAGGTGGCGGGGAGGGCAGCCGGTGACCGGTGGGCTGTGAACAGCCCGCCGTGATCCCTCTTCCGGGTGGCCGAGTTGTCCACAGTCGGCCACCTGTCCACACGCCGCCGCGGCGCCCGCCGAACCCGTGCAGCATGAGGTCAACGCAGCGCGAGCAGCACGCTACGAGAGCAGCGCGTGACGAGAGCGAGCGCAGCACGTGACGAGAGCGGCACGTGATGAGAGCAGTACGTGACGAGAGCGAGCGCAGGACACGGGGGAGGCGTATCAGGTGAACGACACGATGGTGACGCTGGTGGGAAATGCCGCGACGGCGGTGGAGCACCGGCTGACGGCGGCGGGTGTGACGGTCGCGAGGTTCCGGCTGGCGGCGACGTCCCGCCGGTGGGACAAGGCGCAGGAACGCTGGACCGACGGGGAGACGAGTTTCTATACGGTCCGGTCGTGGCGTGGGCTCGCCGACAATGTGGCGGCGTCCGTGGCAGTGGGTGAACCACTCATCGTCCAGGGACGGTTACGGCTGCGGGAGGGGGAACAGCCACCCGAGAAGGGCGGGCAGCGCTGGTTCTCGGCGGAGGTTGATGCCGTGGCGATCGGCCACGATCTCGCGCGCGGGACCGCCGCATTCCGGAGAGTCCTCCGGTCTCTGCGTACGGGAGCGGACGGGCCACCGGCCCCGGCTCAGCAATCGTCGCCGGCTCCGGAACCTTCCCCGGCGCCGCAATCGACCCGGCTTCCGGAACCTTCCCCGGCGCAGCAATCGTCCCTGGCTCCGGAACCCTCCCCGGCGCCGCAACCGACCCTGGCGCCACAACCGACCCCGGCACCGCAATCGACCCCGGCACCGGGCACGTCAGCACCACCGCAACGGCATCCATCGCAATCGTCGCCGTCCTCGCCCCCGCCCCCATCTCCGCAACCATCGCCGCCATCGCGCCCCTCTCCACCATCGCAACAAGATTTGTGGGAAGGCGCGTTGCCGGAAGACCGCACCGGGACGACCGCCAACGCACCGACGGAGGCCGACACATCAGACGTTGCCGTCAAGGCACGGACGGTCGCCAAAGCACCGCCGGCCTCCAGAGCGAAGCCGGCCGCCAAAACACCATCAGCCGCCAGAGCACGGAGAGGCGCCAGGGCTCCGGCAGTTCTCAATCAGCAGACGGTCGCGAAGGCCTCCACGGTCGCCAAAACGCCTACGACCAGCGGGATTGCAGCCGTCGCCGAGTCTCCTGAGGGGTCCGCCGCACCATCTTCAGTCGTGACCCATGCGCCGGAGAAGGTCACTGTGCCCTGAAAAGTTCCGGCGATTTGTCGATAATGTCAAGTCAGGGTGCCCGTTGTCGGTAACGATTACGAGTCGGATCGCTTATGGGATGCCATTACTGGGGACCCTGGTGCGCCTGCTCCTTAAGATCCGACAAGTACTCACGGGGGCTGACGTGTTCGGCTGTTGAGTTCTTTGGGATCTTTCCGGCGAGGCAACCTCTCCCACTCGACCGCCTCGCCCAGAGGGGAATTTCATGCTTTCGATAAAGAGGCGGGGCGCAGCCCGCCTTGCCGCCGCGGTCGTGGCCTCCGGCCTGGTCGCGGCGGGTGCGATAGCCACCGCGGGGCCTGCCGCGGCGGACGGGACGACCCCCTCCCACGGGGGTGCCACCGCCACACTCGGTGGTCTGAAGACCTTCGACCAGGCGGTCGTGCACAACGACGGAGGGGACCAGCGTGTAGGCGCCGGGCTCTTCGAGATGGCGGTCGACAACGGCGGCACGCTCCAGACGTACTGCATCGACATCCACAACCCGACGCAGCAGCAGGCGAAGTACCAGGAAGTGCCCTGGAGCGCCTCGTCGCTGCACAACAACGGGGACGCGGGCAAGATCCGCTGGATTCTGCAGAACTCGTACCCGCAGGTGAACGACCTGGCCGCGCTCGCCGCCAAGGCCGGTGCCGGGAACCTCACCGAGAAGACCGCCGCGGCCGGCACCCAGGTCGCGATCTGGCGCTTCTCCGACCACGCCAAGGTGGACGCGGTCGACCCGGCGGCCGAGAAGCTCGCCGACTACCTCGAGAAGAGCGCGCAGAACGTCGCCGAGCCCAAGGCCTCGCTGACGCTCGACCCGCCGGCCGTCTCCGGCAAGTCCGGCAGCAAGCTCGGCCCGGTCACCGTGCACACCAACGCCGACAGCGTCACGATCTCCCCGGCCGCCGGTGTGCCTGCCGGTGCCAAGGTCGTCGGCAAGGACGGCAAGCCGGTCACCAGCGCGACCGACGGCACCCAGCTGTTCTTCGACGTGCCCGCGGGTGCCGCGGACGGCAGCAGCTCGCTGACCGCGCAGGCCGCCACCAAGGTCCCGGTCGGCCGTGCCTTCACCGGCATCGGTGAGCACGCCAAGAGCCAGACCCAGATCCTGGCCGGCTCCAGCGAGTCCACGGTCTCCGCGGCCGCCACGTTCTCCTGGAAGAAGCAGGGTGCCATCCCGGCGATCACCGCCGAGAAGAACTGCGCCAAGGGTGGTGTGGACGTCACGGCGAGCAACAAGGGCGATGAGGCGTTCCGCTTCCAGCTCTCCGGCAAGGACTACGAGATCGCCCCGGGCAAGTCGCAGACCGTGACCGTTCCGGTGGCCGAGGACCAGCCGTACGACATCACGATCAAGGGTGAGGGCGGCTTCAAGAAGTCGTTCTCCGGCGTCCTGGACTGCAAGACCGCCGGCAGTGGCGGCGGCAAGCCCTCCAGCCAGCCCAGCCCGGCCTCGGTCGGCGGCAGCACCGGTGGGGACACCGGTGGGGACAAGGGCGGCGACCTCGCCGAGACCGGCTCCAGCAACGCCACCCCGGTGATCGCGGGCATCGCGGTCGTCCTCGTCGTGGTCGGCGGCGCCGCGGTGTTCTTCCTCCGCAAGAAGAAGGCCGGCACCCCCGCCCAGTGACACCCGGCGGCCGGTGCCCCCGGCGTCCGGCCGTTCGTGGCGACCACTCGATGACCCGAGGGTGACTCGATGACCCGAGGGTGAGTGGGCGGTCGCCGGTGAAGTACCCAGGGCCCCGGAGCGCAGCAGCGCTCCGGGGCCTTCGGCGTTCCCGGCCTTCGGCGTTCCCGGCCGTCGGCGGTGCGCCGGCCGTCGGAGGTGGGCCGGCCTTCGGCGTCCGCTCGGCCTCTCGGTGTCTGCCCGCCCCTCGGCCCCCGCTTCCCGGCCTCGCCTCGCCCTTCCCCTTCTGCCGCGGCAGACCTATGTCGGTCCAGACGTATGTCGGTCCAGACGTATGACGGCGGACGCACGGCGAAGGTCCGCTCCCGAGTGATCAACGCTGACAGACGGCAATCAAGCGGACACCGGGGCGTGGCAGGTCGGTGCGGAGCGGGGTGTGCTGACCTACTCGTTTCCGCCTGAGCGCAGGCGTACGGCAAGATGGGGTGTATCTGCCCTCCCACGGTCGCCAGGCACGATGGCCCCGGGGCGGTGCCGCACAGACCCTGATCGATCCAATCTGCCGGACGGTTTCTCTTGGCTGAGTACATCTACACGATGCGCAAGGCGCGCAAGGCGCACGGCGACAAGGTCATCCTCGATGACGTGACGCTGAGCTTCCTGCCGGGCGCAAAGATCGGTGTCGTGGGTCCCAACGGCGCCGGTAAGTCCACGGTGCTCAAGATCATGGCCGGGCTTGAGCAGCCGTCGAACGGTGACGCGTTCCTCTCCCCGGGCTACACCGTCGGCATGCTCCTGCAGGAGCCGCCGCTGGACGAGTCGAAGACCGTGCTGCAGAACGTGCAGGACGGCGCCGCCGAGATCATGGGCAAGCTCCACCGCTTCAACGAGGTCGCCGAGCTGATGGCGACCGACTACTCCGACGAGCTCATGGAGGAGATGGGCAAGCTCCAGGAGGACCTCGACCACGCCAACGCGTGGGACCTGGACACCCAGCTCGAACAGGCCATGGACGCCCTCGGCTGCCCGCCCGGCGACTGGCCGGTCACCACCCTCTCCGGTGGTGAGCGCCGCCGTGTCGCGCTGTGCAAGCTGCTGCTGGAGGCCCCCGACCTGCTGCTCCTCGACGAGCCCACCAACCACCTGGACGCCGAGTCCGTGCAGTGGCTGGAGCAGCACCTGGCGAAGTACCCCGGCACCGTCGTCGCCGTCACCCACGACCGGTACTTCCTCGACCACGTCGCCCAGTGGATCTGCGAGGTCGACCGCGGCCGCCTGCACGGCTACGAGGGCAACTACTCCAAGTACCTGGAGACCAAGCAGACCCGCCTCAAGGTCGAGGGCCAGAAGGACGCCAAGCGTGCGAAGCGTCTGAAGGAAGAGCTGGAGTGGGTCCGCTCCAACGCCAAGGGGCGGCAGGCCAAGTCCAAGTCGCGACTGGCCCGTTACGAGGAAATGGCCGCCGAGGCCGACAAGATGCGGAAGCTGGACTTCGAGGAGATCCAGATCCCGCCGGGCCCGCGTCTGGGCAATGTCGTCGTCGAGGTCGACAAGCTCAACAAGGCCTTCGGCGAGAAGGTCCTGATCGAGGATCTGAGCTTCACGCTGCCGCGTAACGGCATCGTCGGCATCATCGGCCCGAACGGCGCCGGCAAGACCACGCTGTTCAAGATGCTGCAGGGCCTGGAAACCCCGGACTCCGGCGACATCAAGGTCGGCGAGACCGTCAAGATCTCCTACGTCGACCAGAGCCGCGAGAACATCGACCCCAAGAAGACCCTGTGGGCCGTGGTCTCCGACGAGCTGGACTACATCAACGTCGGTCAGGTTGAGATGCCCTCCCGTGCCTACGTGAGCGCCTTCGGCTTCAAGGGGCCGGACCAGCAGAAGCCGGCCGGTGTGCTCTCCGGCGGTGAGCGCAACCGCCTCAACCTGGCGCTCACCCTCAAGCAGGGCGGCAACCTGCTGCTCCTCGACGAGCCGACCAACGACCTCGACGTCGAGACCCTGTCGTCGCTGGAGAACGCGCTCCTGGAGTTCCCGGGCTGCGCCGTGGTCGTCTCCCACGACCGCTGGTTCCTCGACCGCGTCGCCACGCACATCCTGGCGTACGAGGGCGAATCCCGGTGGTTCTGGTTCGAGGGCAACTTCGACTCGTACGAGAAGAACAAGATCGAGCGCCTCGGTGCGGATGCGGCCCGCCCGCACCGCGCCACGTACAAGAAGCTCACCCGGGGCTGACCGGCGTGCGACACCTCTACTCCTGCCCCCTGCGCTGGTCGGACATGGACGCGTTCGGCCATGTCAACAACGCGGTGTTCGTCCGCTACCTCGAAGAGGCGCGGATCGACTTCATGCACCGGCTGGCGCCGGGGGGCGGCAGCCCGTCGTTCACGGGCGGCTCGGTGGTCGCCCGGCACGAGATCGACTATGTGCGGCCGCTGGTCCACCGGCACGCCCCGGTGACCGTCGAGTTGTGGGTGACGAAGATCAGCGCCGCGTCGATGACGGTCGGCTACGAGGTCAAGGACGAGGACACCCTCTACCTGCGGGCCTCGACCGTCGTCGTCCCGTTCAACTTCACCGAGGAGCGTCCCCGCCGCCTCACCGCGGAGGAGAAGGCGATCCTCAAGGAGTATCTGGATGACGCCGCGCACCAGGAGGGATCCGCCGCGGTATGACGGCGCTGCACCTGGCCGATGCGGGGGAGGCGGCGGATCTCGCCGCCTTCCTCGCCCGCCTGATCCACTACGACCGCGCCGCCGCGGTACGGCTCCAGGCCGGCGGCGGGGTGCTCGCCGTCTTCGGCCGCCCGCCGTCCTTCGAGGTGCTGGCGATCCGTACCGCCCGGCTCGCCGACGACACCGGCCTGGACCGGACGGTCTCCGCCGGTGAACTCCTCGAAGGCGTGGACGGGTCGGCGGATGAGCTGACCGTGCCCGCCGCCGTCACCGGTCCGCCGTGGACCGGGATGCTGCCGCCGCGCGGCGGCTGGCAGCGGGTGCCGGGGCTGCCCGCGCCCGAGGCCCTGGTGCGGGCGGTGGCCGCCGCGGTCGCCGAATTCCGCGCCCGGGACGAGGCGTTGCCGCCGCAGCACCGCACCCGTACCGAACGGGACCGCATCGGCCGGGAGATCTGGTCGCGCACCCTCGGCGACACCCATCTCCCGCTGCGCGCCGCCCATGCCGCGCAGTCGCTGGGCTTTCTGCGGCCGGTGCGGACCGGCGCGCTCACGGGCGGCGGCGCCTCTTCCGGCGCCCGGCCTGCGCAGTCCGGGCCTCAGCCGCTCAGTCTGCTGTCCGCGGGCGGCTGGCTGCGGCTGAGCACCCCGTACGGGTCGATCGCCGTACGGACCGGCGGCCCGGCGGGGCTGACCGGGCTGTCGGGTCTCACGGTGACACCGGTCTGACCGGTCTGACCGGTACGGCCGCCGGGGAGGCAGCTGCCCGGTGAGGGCCGCTCGGCGCGCCGGTCACCCCGGCGACGCCCCCCGGCATCGAGGCCGGTCAGCGACCCTCGTCCGCGTCCCCGCTCCCGTCCGCGTCCCCGCGCTCGCCCCGGTCCGACCCTTCGCTGACGTCCCCGCCCCGGCCCCCGCCCCGCGCCGCCCCGTCCGCCGTGTGGTCCGGCCACACCCCGATGTGGTCGCTCTCCAGCTCCAGCAGGACGCGGTGTGCCATGCCCAGGCTGCTGGTGTAGTCGGCCGGCAGTTGGAGCCGGCCCGCCCGGTCGAGCATCGCGTACTCGCGTGCCACCAGGGACTCCTGGCCGGTTGCGGCGTCCCGTTCGGTGCGCCGCAGCACCTCCGAGGACGTACGGCCGTCGCGGATCGCGACCGTGCGCCGTACCTCGCTCGCCACCGCCTGGTCATGGGTGACGATCACGATCGTGGTGCCGAGCTCCTCGTTGGCGGTGCGGAAGGCCGTGAAGACCTGCTCGGCGGTGTGCGAGTCGAGCTCGCCGGTCGGCTCGTCGGCCAGCAGGACGGACGGGGTGTTGGCCAGCGCCACCGCGATGGCGGTGCGCTGCTGTTCGCCGCCGGAGAGCTGGTGCGGACGCCGGTCCCGGCAGTGGTCGAGCGAGAGCATGGAGAGCAGCTCCCCGGCCGCCTTCGTACGGGCCGCCCGCCGCCGGCCGCCCCGCAGCTGCATCGGCAGCATCACGTTCTGCAGGGCCGTCAGATAGGGCAGCAGATTGCGGGCGGTCTGCTGCCAGACGAAGCCGACCACCTCGCGGCGGTAGCCGAGGCGGGACCTGGCGTCCATCGTCAGCAGATCGCGGCCCGCGACCGTGGCGGCGCCCGCGGTCGGCACGTCCAGACCGGCCAGAATGTTCATCAGGGTTGATTTGCCGCTGCCGGACGCGCCCACCAGCGCCATCAACTCGCCCTCCGCGACCAGCAGATCGAGCCCTTGGAGGGCCTGCACCTCCACTCCGTCGGTGGCGAAGACCCGCACCAGCCGGTCGCAGGCGATCAGCGCGTCATGCCCGTAGGCGGGCTGCCCGCGCCGGGAGGCCGCGCGCCGCTCCAGCTCGGCCAGGCTGGTGGCGGCGGGCCGGGGCGCGGAGGCCGGGGCCGCCCCGGGGACGGGTGTGTCCGGTGGTGTGCCGTCGGGCCGTGTGGTCATCGGGTGTCCCCCGCTCTCAACTCGGTGCTCTCGCGCCGCCGTCCGCTCAGCCAGGCCTGGGCCAGGGCCACCGCCAGGGCCAGGGCGACCACGCCCGCCGACGGCAGCAGCAGGGACGCGGGATCGGTGTGCAGTCGTACGGCGCCCGCCGCGCCGCCGCCCGAGGCGCCGGGGAGGGCGAGCGCGGTGAGGTCCATACCGGGGCCCAGCAGCCGGATCGTGGCGGCGCCGGCCAGGGCGCCGCCGAGGGCCGCGAGGAGTGCCTGCGGCAGTGCCTCCAGGACCAGCAGCCGCCGCCCCTGGGCCCGGGGCAGCCCCATCGTGCGCAGCCTGGCCAGGAGTTGGGTGCGCTCCGGGGCGGACTGGAGGAGGGACAGGAACAGGGCGAGCAGGGCGAAGCCGGCGCCGGCCGCGACCGCGGCGGTGTAGAGGCGTACCGCGCCCTGCTGGAGGGGCGAGTCGGCGAACTCGGCGCGTACGGCGGAGCGCAGCGCCAGCCGGACGGGCAGCGACGCCGGGGTGTGGGCGCGCACGGCGGAGCGCAGCGCCCCGGTGTCCAGGGAGCGGCCGGACAGCAGGAGGGTGGAGGGCCCGGTGGCGGGGTCGCGGTAGGTGTCCGGGTAACGGCGGGCGACGCTCCCGGCGTCGATGACGACGAAGTCGCCGCCGGGCTGGGCGGGGGTGTCGGCGCGTACGGTCTCAGGGCGGATGACGAGCTGGCCGAACTCCGGCTGCAGGGCCATCGGTGCGTGCCCGAAGCGGGTGAGGAAACGGGGGGACACCAGCGCGGGCAGCGGCCGGTCGCCGCCGGGGTCGGCCAGGTCCCGCGCGGCGAACGCGCCCAGGCCGGTGGCCCGCGAGAGCCGGGAGTACGCCTCGGCGTCGGCGATGACCAGGTAGAGGGGCGGCCCGTTGTCGTCGGCGGCCTGGACGTCGATGCGCAGCGGTACCGCATCCACGACGCCCGGCACCTTGCCGACCGCCCGCCGCAACTCCTCGGGGAGCGGTTTGCCGGCCGAGATCCGGGCCTCGGCGCCGACCGCGGTCAGCGCCGCACGGTCCCGTGCCGAGGCGACCCCGGCCAGCACCGAGCCGCCGAAGGACGCCGTGGTCAGCGCCACCACCAGGGCCAGCAGCGGCAGTCCGGCGGTGCCCGGGGTGCGGCCCGCGCGGGCCAGCGACAGAAAGCCGGTCAGCCCGGCGGTGCGGGCGGCGGGGCGGGCCGCCAGCCGCAGCGGGAGCGGGTAGAGGCGCATCAGGACCAGCGCGGCGATCACCCCGACCAGCACGGGGGCGGCGCTGACCAGGGCGTCCACCCCGCCCGTCGCCGTGCTGCGGCCCCGCAGCGCGAGCACCGCGCCCATCGCCAGTACCAGCACGGTCAGTTCGGCGACCGTACGGCGCCGGGAGGGACGGGCGCCCGCCGCGTCGGCGCGCTCCACGGGACGCGGACGACGGTGCGCGACGACCGCCCGCAACGGCAGCGCGAGCGTCCCCAGCAGCCCGGCCCCGGCCGCCGCCAGCAGTGAGGGCGACGCCCCCTCCCCGGGCACCAGCAGCAGCGCCAGACCGCCCCCGGCCGCGGCCGCGGGCAGTGCCACCGCCCCGGTCTCCGTTGCCAGCCGCCCGGCCAGCCCGGCCAGCGACGCACCACGGGCCCGCAGCAGGGCCAGTTCGTCCTGCCGGCGCGCCGCGGTCAGCCCGGCGGTCATCAGCAGCACCACCCCCGCGACGGTGCCGATGCCGTACGCGGCCACCGCGATGACCGGCGCGACCGCCGTCCGCGTCCGCGCGAAGGAGTCCAGCAGCCCGTCCACCGCGCTGTCGGCCAGCGCACCGCTGCCCGCCACCGCGCGCAACCGGGCGAGCGCCGCGCCGTGTTCGAGGGAGACCAGCCGGTCCCGCAGCAGCGGAGCGTCCCGGGCGGTCAGCGCGCGGGTGTCGAGCGGGTAGCGCCAGAACTTCTCCGGCTCGCCGCCGGTGGACAGCAGCGCCGGGGCGTCCTGCGGCGACAGCAGCAGCCCGGCACGCCAGAACCGGTGCGGCGGAAGGCCCGGCGTCACGTCCTGGCGGGCGGCAGTCATCAGCGGGTCCACGGCCCAGTACGCGCTGTCCGGGGCGCGTGGGGTGAGCAGCCCGGAGATCCGTACGGTCAGGCCCTCCAGATGGAGTTCGCTGCCGACATGCAGGGCGAGGGCGCGTGCGGTGGCGACGGTGACCGCCGCCTCCAGGGTGCGCTTCCCGGGGGCCGCGCCGTGCGGCAGCCGGCCCTCGGCGAGCGTGGCACGGTCGCCGAGCCCGGCGGCCGCGTAGAGCGAGAGGCCGGGAGCGACGCCTTCGGGCCGGGGCAGCCAGGCGTCCTGTGCGGACAACGGCTTGGTGGTGCGTACGCCGTGCTGGGACTCGCCCCCGGCGATCCGCAGCGGGGCGCGGAACCTGCCCCGGATCGCCCGGTCCTGGCGGGCCAGCTCCCCCGCGGCATAGGCGGCCGCGGGGTCGCCGCCGGTCACGTCCGTACGCGAGACGGTGACCTCCACCGTCCGCTGGCCGGCCGGCACCGAGCCGAGCGCATGGCGCACCCCCCGCGTCTCGTACGCCGCCACCCCTCGCGGGAACGCCGCCGCGAGGAACGCGGTGACCAGCACCAGCGCGCCCAGGGCCAGCGCCGCCGCGCGCGCCGGACGCGGCCGGCTCCTCCCGTTCCGTGCCGTCACCGGCGCTCACCCCACCGGACCGGCCCCACGGCATGCCTTGTCATCTCACTGCACTCCTTGGCTGCGCAGGGCCCGCACCGGATCGCCGCGGCGCAGCCCGATGGCCGCGACGACCAGCAGCGGCACCGCCGCGACCGCCGCGAGCAGCGCGGCCACCGGCCCCGGCGGCAGCTCCACCAGCACCGGCGGCACCGGGCGGCCCGCCTGCTCGGTCAGCACGATCAGCGGGACGACCGCCCGGGTCAGCGCCGTCCCCAGCGCCGCACCGACGCCCAGCGCCAGCGCGATCAGGACGCCCTGCTCGGCGACGATCATCCGGGCCAGCTGCGGGCGCGGCGCCCCCAGGGCCCGCAACACGGCGAATTCCCGGGCCCGTTCGCGGACCGACCCGGCGGCACTGACGGCGAAGCCGACCGCCGCCAGGGCCACCGCGACCGCGGCCGCCGCGGTCAGCGCGCTCTGCGGGCCGAGCCCCAGCGGATCGTCGTGCAGCTGCCCGGCGATCTCGTCACGGACCAGCACCTGGCCCGGGTCGGTGTCGGGGCGGGCCCGCAGCGCCTCGATGACCTCGGCCGACGCACCCGGCGCAGGGCGCAGCCACCACTCGGTGGCGGTCAGCGGCAGCGCGCCGCGATCGGACAGCGCCTCGTTGACGGCACCGAGGTCGACCAGCAGTCCGCCGGTGTTCGGCGCGTCCGCCGGCCCCGGCAGCGCCCGCACCGCCCGGACGATCCGGGCCTTCAGCGGACTGCCGTTGACCGGCACCTCGACGAGGGAGCCGGTGCGCGATCCGCTGTCGCGCAGATACGCCTCGGTGGCGACGGCGGCGAGCGGCGGACGCACGGGGTGCGCGGCGGTGATCCGCACCGTGGTCACCGCGGCCCCCCAGTCGTCCAGCCTGGCGCCGGTGTCGTACGTCTGGGACAGCAGCCCGCCGTCGGGGACCTGGGACCGGCCCGCCCTGGGCCCGGACGGCCCGCCCACGGAGCTGCTCTCATCGGTGATCCGCGCCTTCCAGGCGAGGGCGGCGGGAGCGGTGAGGGACCGGGACGGGCCGTGGCCGGTGGCGGCCTCCACGGCAGTGACGGTGAGCCGCTGACGGTGCGAGACCGGCGACTGGTCCGTGTCGACGAGCAGACCGGTCAGCCGCAGCGGACCGGCCGGGCGGCCCGCCGGGGCGCCGGCCGCGGCGCCGAGGTCCGCGCTGAGGGTGTGCGGTGCGCCGTCGGCCGCGAGCGGGCCGAGCGGCACGGTGTACGGGATGCCGTGGCGGTCGGTGACGAGGGCGGAGAGGGTCGCAGGCACCGGCCCGGTGTCGCGCCCGGCGGCCTGCCGGCCGGGGGACTGCTGCCCTGGGGCGGGCGGCAGTGCCCGCAGCGAGCGCAGTGCGGCGGTCAGCCGTAACCGGTCGCTGTCCGGCGGCAGTTGCACCCCCACCGGGGGCCCGTGGTCCGGTGCCACCGCGCGCAGCACACCGTCCGCCGCCCGGCCCCTCGGGCCGTCCGCGCCGCCGCCCACCAGGTCGCCGCGCAGCAGCAGGGCCCCCGCCGACCGCCGGGCGTCCAGCGCGAGCAGCGAGGAGGACCGGCCGTCCGACAGCTCCAGACCGGCCTGCCCGACGGGCAGCGCCGCGGCCACCCCCGGCACCGCCGCATACGCGCCGCCCTGGCCCAACGGCGGTGTCCGGCCCGCGAGTACACGTACCGCCGCGCCCGCGCGGAAGTCGGCCTGGTCGTCCTGCGAACGGTCCCAGGACGCGCCCTGGCCGATCGCCAGCATGCCCAGGGCCGTGGCCAGCACCAGCAGCAGCACGGGGCCGGCGCCGCGCAGGGGACGGCGGCTGATCTGCCAGCCGGCCAGCGCCGCCGCCAGCCCCCGGCCGCCGGCCGCGCCCCGCTCGGTGATCCGGGCGGCGAGCGGAAGCAGCCGCAGCGTCAGCACCGTACCGGCGAGCAGCGCCAGCGCCGGGGCGGCCACCAGCACCGGATCGATGCCCAGTTGGCCGGCGGAGTCCCCGGTCAGTACCCCGCTGCCGGTCCCGTCGCCGCCCGCCGTCTGCCGCTGGAGCTGCCAGTAGGCGACCCCGGCGATCACCAGCAGCCCGAGGTCCGCCCCGGTCCTTCCCCAGGTCTTCAGCCCCGTGCGAGGAGAGGAGACCCCCGTGGCACCGGGCCGCGCCCGCCGCCTCCGCGGGCCGTCCGCCCCGGTCCGCAGCAGCGCGGGCGCGGCCACCGCGAGGGCGCAGCCCAGCGCCACGCCGAGGCCGGTCAGCCAGACCGGCACGGTCAGCCCGGTGTCCAGCGGCAGTCCGATACGGGCCAGGGCGCCCTGGCCGGCCAGCAGTTGCCTCAGCGGTCCGGTCAGCAGCGGCGCGCCGACCGCGGCCGGGGCCGCCAGCAGCAGCGACTCGGCCAGGGCCAGCCCCGCGATCCGCCACCGGGACCCGCCGCGGGCCCGCAGCAGCGCCGTCTCGCCGGTCCGCTCGGCACTCAGCATCCGGGCGACCAGCAGCAGCGCATAGCCCGCCAGCAGGATCAGCTGCAGCGCGACGATCAGTACCGTCGAACGGTTCACCAGCAGCGCCCGCTGCAACTGCCCCAGCGCGGCGGGCAGATCGCTGGTGACGGTGGCCCGGCCCGCGAACGCCGGATCGGCCATCAGCGCTTTGGGCGCCGGACCGGCCGCGGCGGCCAGTGCGGCCAGCCGGTCCGCGGTCAGGGAGCGGAAGTCGGCGGTGGCGAGCCAGCCCACCGAGTCCTGGGCCGGCGACCCGCCGCGGAACGCCGCCGGATCGGTGAGCAGCGGCCCGTACGTGGTGAAGCCGGCGGTACGCACCCCGCGCCCGCCGAGGTCGTCGAGCTTCCAGTACGGGTCGGCGCGGTCCTTGGGCCGGTAGACGCCGGTGACCTCGACCGCCAGACGGGCGGGGCCGGACAGCCGGTTGTCGAGGGTGAACCGGCGGCCGGGCCCGACCCCCAGCCGGGCCGCCGCGGCCTCCGGCAGCGCGACCGACAGCCGGCCGTGCGCGGCCGGGCCGGGCCAGTGGCCGGCGGTGAGGGTCAGACGGGAGCGGTCCAGGGCCGCGAGGTGGGTGAGGTCCGGCTCACCCTTGCGGGTGTCCGGCGCCCGCAGCGTGCGGGGGAGCGCATACGGCCCGGAGCGGACCAGTGTGTGCACCGTGAACGGCAGCCCGTCGAAGGCCCGCCGGGCGCCCCGGGCGACCGCCCGGTCCGCCGCATCCCGTGCCCCGGGCGGAAGTTGCGCCTTCACCTGTAACGCGGCGGCCGCCGCGGCGCGGGTCCGCAGCGCCTGCCGCAGCCCCGCGTCCCCGATCGCGCCGGAGAAGGCCGCGAGCGTCGTCAGCACGGTCGTGGTGAGCAGCACCGAGAGCAGGGCAGCGGCCAGCAGCAGACGGTGCGCACGCACCCGCAGAAAGACAAAGCCGGACACGGATCCCCCTTACCGCGCTCAGCACCACACAGATGAACGAATGGTGTCAGACGAGCGGCGCGGGCGGAGGGGGCTGTGGATAACCCTGGCCGGATCATGACGGCGAAGGCGCGGGGCGGTGTGAGGCGTTCCTCAGTCCGCGGCGTTGACCATCGAGGCGGCGGCGTAGGTGAGGTAGTTCCACAGCTGTGTCTCGTGCTTCTCGGACAGGCCGAGGGAGTCCACCGCGTCCCGCATGTGCCGCAGCCAGGCGTCGTGGGCGGCCCGGTCGACGGTGAACGGGGCGTGCCGCATCCGCAGCCGGGGGTGACCGCGGCCGTCGCTGTACGTGCGGGGGCCGCCCCAGTACTGCATGAGGAAGAGCGCAAGCCGCTCCTCGGCCGGACCCAGGTCCTCCTCCGGGTACATCGGCCGCAGCAGCGGGTCCTCGGCGACTCCCTGGTAGAAGCGGTGCACCAGGCGCCGGAAGGTCTCCTCGCCTCCGACCTGTTCGTAGAAGGTCTGCTCCTCGAGCGTGCCGCGTGGAATCTTGTTCACCCGTCCATGGTGGCAGACGTCCCGGCGGAGGACTTCGGTCGTAGGCCGCGGCCGGAAATGACCCCGGGGCGTGATCGGTTGATCACGCCCCGGGGTCGCGTACGACCGGTGGCTGCTCAGCCGCGGCGGACGGTCAGCGTCGTCCAGGCACCGACATGCACCCGGTCGCCCTCATGGAGCGGCACCGGCACATATGGCTGGATCGGGTCCTCGGCGAGGTTGATCGTCGTGCCGTTGGTGGAGTTCTGGTCCACCACCGCCCAGCTGCCGTCCTGCTGCTGCACCAGCAGCGCGTGCTGGTGCGAGACGCCCGGGTCCTCCGGCGCACTGCCCAGGTCGATGTCCGGGGACTCGCCGGTGCTGTTGCGGCGGCGGCCGACCGCGATCTGGCCGTTCAGCGGGAGCACCTGCTCGGGGGAGTACGAGGGCAGGTTGAGGCCCGCCGCCTCCGGGCCGCTGCGCCCCATCATCGCCATGAAGTACTCACGGTCCGGCGCGACCGCCACCACCCAGCCGGCACCGACGACCGGCGGCGGACCCTGCGGCGGTGCCGCGGGACCCTGGCCGGGGCCGCCGTTCCACTGCTGGTCCGGGCCGGGCTGCTGCTGCGGCGGCATCTGCTGCTGCTCGTACGGGCCGGGCTGCTGCTCGTACGGGGGCTGCTGTTGCTGCTGCTCGAAGGGCGGCTGCTGCTCGTACGGTCCCGGCTGCTGCGGCGGGAACGGCGCGGGCGGCTGCTGCTGCTCGTACGGGGCCTGCGGACCGGGGCCGGGCGGCGCGGGCGCCATCGGCGGGGGAGCGGCCTGGGCGCTCGGCGGGTTCAGCGTCCAGTCGTCGCCGCCCTGCTGCGGCGGCGGGCCGCCCTGCGGACCGGGTCCGGGCATGCCGGGGGGCGGGCCGGGCGGGAAGCCGCCGGGTCCGGGCTGGTCGGGGAACCCGCCGGGGCCGGGGCCGCCGGGCTGCATGCCCTGCTGCTGCGGGGGCTGGGGCTGCTGGGGCTGCGGCGGCGGGAAGCCGTAACCGCCCTGGCCGCCCTGCGGCGGACCGCCCTGCTGGGGACCGCCCTGCGGGCCGGGTGCGGGCGGCGGGAAGCCGTAGCCGCCCTGGCCGCCCTGCGTGCCGGGACCGGGGGCGCCGGGCGGCGGGGCGTAGGACGTCGGGGAGTTGGTGAGGAAGTTGTAGCGGCAGCCCTCACAGAACGGCGCCATCGCCTCACGCGGCGTACCGCACTGCGGGCAGGTCTCGGGCTGGCCGGACGGGCCGGGGCCGCCCTGCGGGGGCTGGGGCTGCGGGGGCGGGAAGCCGTATCCGCCCTGGCCGCCCTGGGAGTCAGGGCCGGGTGCGGGCGGCGGGAAGCCGTAACCGCCCTGGCCGCCCTGGGTGCCGGGGCCGGGCGCGCCGGGGCCGGGCTGCGGGGGCGGGGGCGGGAAGCCATAGCCGCCCTGGCCGCCCTGGGAGTCGGGGCCACCGGGGCCACCGAAGCCGGGGCCGGGACCACCGGGGGGCGGTCCGGGCTGTCCGGGCGGCGGACCGGGCTGGCCCTGCGGCGGTCCGGGCTGTCCGGGCGGCGGTCCGGGCTGGCCGGTGGGCTGACCGGGCGGCGGTGCGTTCAGGAATCCTGCAGGCAGGGAGGGCGGCGGGGGGACAGCGCCCGCCATCCGCTGGCCGCACACCTCGCACCAGTCTTCGGCCACCGACTGGTGGCCGCTCGGGCAGGTAGGCATGTCGGTTCTTCCCCCTCCGTACCGATTTCTTTCGGTCGTGCTGCTCGGTACTGATCGTGGCTATTTCTTCACGCGAACGGTTTTCGTCGAGCGCGTTTCGAGAGTCATCTCGTCCGCCTCGGCGACCTTCGCCTTCAGTCGCACAGTACCGGTCGCCGTATCGACGACGTCCACCACCTTCGCAAGGAGTTTCGCAGTCTCCTCGTTCCCCGAGGCTCCGGCCAGTTGTACCGCGCGGCCCAGTTTCTCCGTGGCACCGTCGATATCGCCCGACTTGCGGGCATCGAGCCCCTGTTGGATGGCTTGCGCCAGTTCTGCCTGGCCCGTGTAGTGCGCCACCTGTGGGTTGATCGCGGTGGAAGCGGCCACATCGTCCGTCCACAAGGCCCGTACGAGGCCCTGCGGCAGGGGCCGGGGCGGGCTCTGCGCGGGATCGCCGTCCGGGGCGGAAAAGATCAACGAGACCCGGCCGGCCAGCATTTCCTGCCCGATTTCCGCGGCCGGGACGCGCAGGCACAGGTGGTAGTCGCGGGACTCGTCGCCCCAGGACCCGGTCGGATAGTCCGCCGACCGCGGACCGGACTCCCGGCGCCGGCCGGTCAAGTCCTCTACGGTGGGCGCCACTTGCTTGACGAAGACGGTCTCGGCGCCCAGCGGCGTCCACAGCCGCAGGCCGACATCGGCGACCTCCTTGCCCATCGCCGCCTCCATCATCCGCGTGAAGTCGGCGGTCAGACCGGCCGGATCGGCGACGATGTCGGCGGTGCCCAGCAGCGCCGAGGCGATGGCGGTGACCTCCTTGACCTCCCAGTCCGTGCCGACACCGCGGGCATCGCAGGTGAACGACCCGGAGCAGGCGTCCAGGGCGTCCCGCAGCTCTCGCGGCGACTCGTGCTCGTTGCGGCCGTCGGTGAGCAGGATGGCGTGCCGGATGCCGGCCCCGGCGGACGACAGCAGCCGGCCGGTCAGCCGCAGCCAGCTGCCGATGGCGGTGCCGCCGCCCGCGGTCAGTGTGCGCAGCGCCTCCTTCGCCTGGGCGCGGGTGGCCGCCCCGGCCGCCGCCAGCCGGCCGCCTCCGGGGTAGACCTCGACGGCCCGGTGGGTTCCGGCCACCACCGCGAAGCCGACACCGTCGCGCAGGGTGTCGAGGGCGGCGGCCGTCGCCTCCCGGGCGCCGCGCAGCTTCACCGGCGGATGGTCCATCGACCCGGAGCAGTCCACCATGATCACCACGCCGGCGTCCGGCCCGCCGGTACCCGCCCCCGGCACCGGACGGCCCCCGGTCGTTCCGCCGCCGGTCGCGGTGACCGTGACGATGGCGTGGACCTCCCGCCCGCCCTCGGGGAGATAGGGGTTCTGGTACACCTCGGTGGAGAAACGCGGCACCCGGGACTTGGCGAAGTTGGCCATCCGTTCCGCTCCTTGAGACGCCGTAACCGGTCGGTCGGTACACGTGGTGCGTCGTACATGGCGCATGGCGCATGGCGCATGGCGCATGAGGGGGCGTACGGGCGGGGGCGCGCCGTGCCGCGCACCCCCGCCCACGCTCTTCGGCGGTGAGCCCGTCAGGCCGGTGCCGGCTGCCCCGCCGGCGCGGGGAACGGCACCAGCGCCACGGTGACGTTGTCGTGCCCGCCGCCGTCGAGGGCGTGGGTGACCAGGGTGCGGGCGCCGTTCAGCGGCCGGGCGGGGGCGTCGTACGGCAGCACCGCGGCCATCTGCTCCGCGCTCTCGGCGTAGTTCCACAGCCCGTCGGTGCACACCACCACGACCCCGGGCCCGTCCGGCTTGAACGTCGCGGTGTGCGGCTCGACCTCGTACGCGTCCGCGCCGAGCCAGCCCGTGATGGCGTGGGCCCGCTCGTCGGCGTTCGCCTCGGCCTCGGACATCAGGTTGTTGGCGACCATCTGGGCGGCCCAGGAGTCGTCCTCGGTGAGCCGGGCGGGCGGCGCCGTACGGTCGTTGGGGATCCAGTAGGCGCGGCTGTCGCCGACCCAGCCGACGGTCAGCAGGCCGCCGCCGACCACCGCACCGACGAAGGTGCAGGCCGGGGCGTTCTGCTGGCGGTGCTCGTCATGGACCAGGGACGGGTCGGAGGCGAGTGCGTCGACGGCCGAGGAGGCCGCCAGGATGGCCTCGTGCATGGCCTGCGCGGGGTGGGTACCGCGCGGCAGGGACGTCTGCAGCGCCTCCCCGGCGGCCTCGGACGCCGCCGAGGACGCCTCGTCCGGGCGGGTCGCCGAGGAGACACCGTCGCAGACCACGGCGACCACGGCGGGGGTGCCGTCCGGCAGCGTGGCGGCACGCAGCGCGAAGAAGTCCTCGTTGCGGTGGTGCCGGTGGCCGCGGTCGCTGACCGCCGCGATGCCCCCCACCTCGCACTCCATGTGGTCGCGGGGGCGGGGCCGGGCGTGACCGCAGTGCGCGCAGTAGCCCTCGGCGTCCACGGCCCCGGACCGGCAGGCGGTGCAGACGGCGGTGCCCCGGGCGGGCGTGCCGTCGGTGACGGCGGTGCCGGACGGGCCTTCCGCCGCGGCGGGCGCCACGGTCTCGGCGGCGGGCTCCGGGACGGGCTCCGGGGCGGGCGCCACGGGTTCCGCGCCCGGCGCCACGGGCTCCGCGGCGGGCACACCGGAGGACACACCGGTCCCGGCGGCGGCCCCGGCGGCGGCCGCGTCGGCGACCGCCTCGTATCCGGCGACGCGCGGGTCGGCGGGCGGCGGGGTGTCGGCCACCGCATGGCCGGGCACCGGCGGGGCGTGGCCCGGCATCGGCGGCGCACCGGCGTCCCCGTACGGGAGCCGGGCCTGCGGGTCCGGGGGCGGCGGCCCGGCCGGCCCGGCCGGTGCGGGCGCCGGCGGCGGACCGGGAGGCATCGGTGGCGCGGGCGGCGGGGGCGGCACGGCGGAAGCGCCGGGCGCGGCCGGGGCGCCGAACGCCGGCGGTGCGGCGGGCGGCAGGAGATCGGCGCCGCACCGCCCGCAGAAATTGTCCTTCGCGTCGAGCGGTTCGTCACAGCCCGGACACCGGGACGGCCCAGTCACACCCATGTCACACCCACGTCCTGGGGCGGAAGCGGTTGGCCCGTTCCACCAGTTCGATCCTTTTCTCACCACGCTGTGCCAGCCGCGCCAGCAGACGGTACGACTGCTCCAGCCCGAAGCGCAGACCGCGCTCGTCCAGCGGGCTTCCGAGCAGCGCCGGCCGCTCGGAAGCGGTCGCTGCGCCGTCCGGACCGGCACCGTGGCTACCGGAGAGTACCCAGTCCAGGGCGCTGCCCAGTACCTCGGTGGCGAGTTGTTCCCGGCGCTCGGTGTCCAGACCGAAGTCCGCGAGCGCCTCGACCTGTTCGGCGGCCGCCCGCAGATCTGCCAGCAGCGGATCGCGGGGCGGCCGCTCCCGCAGCCGGGCGCGGACCGCCGCGCTCCGCGCCGCGATGTAGTGGATGGACGACTCCGGTACGGACTCCAGCACCTCGACCGCGCCGCCGCGGTCGCCCGTCGCCAGCCGCACCCGGGCCAGCCCGAACGCGGCGCCGACATAACTGCGGTCGGTCGCCCACACCAGGCGGTAGTACTCCATCGCGTTGTCCCACTGGCCCAGCAGCTCCGCGCAGATGCCCAGCGCCAGCTTCGGCGCCGGTTCACCGGGAAAGGCGTCGTAGACCGCGTCGAAGGCCAGCGCGGCGCTCTCGCGGTCGTCGGCCGTCAGCGACACCAGGCCGCGATGCCACACCACCCGCCAGTCCGCGCCCCACGTGGCGGGTTCGCCGCCGCCCCGCCCCGCGGCGGGCCACGGCCCGGCGGGCTCCGCCGCGATCGCCTCCAGCACCTCCCGTGCCGCCGCGACGTCCCCCGCCTCCAGACGGGCGCGCAGCTCCCGCAGCCGGAGCTCCAGGGAGTCGGCGGGCGCGGCGCGCAGCGCACCCAGCAGCTCGGCGGGCCCGGCGGCCGGCAGCCCGGCCAGCAGCCCGGCGTTGGGGTCACCCGGGTCCACCCGCGGCACCGGCAGCGCGAGGGCGGCGCCCGCGACGTCCAGGGGGCGCAGCAGCGGACCGCCGGACGCCCGTTCCGCCGTGCGGGCCGGGGCCGGCCCCCGGGCGCCCAGCAGCGAACTGTCGCCGTCCGCCGGAGGCATCAACTCCGTGTCGGTCACCCGGAGTTCGGGCCCGAAGAGGGTCGACAGCGCGGGCCGCGGCTCGCCCGACTGGAGCGCCACCACCTCCCGCAGCACCCCCGTCAGCTGCTCGGCCATCTCCTCCGCGGAGGCGAACCGGCGCGCCCGGTCCGGGTCCGTGGCCCGCACCAGCAGCCGGTAGAACGACTCGTAGGTGCGGAACACCTCGATGTTGTCCGGATCGGGCAGCGAGTCCGCGAAGATGTTCGTATAGCCCTGGAAGTCGAAGGTGAGGACGGCGAGGGTGCGCGCGACGGTGTAGAGGTCGGAGGAGACCGACGGGCCCACAGCGGCGATCTCGGGCGCCTGGTAGCCGATCGTGCCGTAGATCGGGCTCACGTGGTCGTCCATCCGGCGCACCGCGCCCATGTCGATCAGCTTGAGCTGGTCGTGCTGCTGGATGGCGTTGTCGACCTTGAAGTCGCAGTAGAGGTAGCCGCGGCTGTGCAGATGGCCGAGCGCCTCCAGTGCCTCGATGCCGTACGCGCAGGCCTGCTCGACGGGCAGCGGATCGCGCCGGCCCTGCGGGGTGCGCCGGTCGTTGGCGAGGTCCTTGAGCGATTTGCCGCCGACGTACTCCATGACGATGTAGCCGTCGAGACTGCCCGTCGTCCGGTCGAGATGCTCCACGAAGTTGTAGATCCGCACGATGTTGGCGTGTTCGATCTCGGCGAGGAAGCGCCGCTCGGACACCGCCACCGCCAGCGCCTCCTCGTCGCCGGTGTCCAGCAGCCCCTTGAGCACCACCCACCGGTCGGAGACCGCACGGTCGGTCGCCAGATAGATCCAGCCGAGCCCGCCGTGCGCCAGACACCCCACGACCTCGTACTGGTCGTGCACCATGTCACCGGGCCGCAGCTTGGGAACGAAGCTGTACGGATGGCCGCACTTGGTGCAGAACCCTTCCGTACGGCCCGGCTGTTCACCACGCGCCCGGCCCACCGGCGCCCCGCAGTCCGCACGGCTGCAGAACCGCTTGCGCTCGGGGACCTCCGGATCCTCCAGCACCGCCGTCCGCGGATCGGGCCGCGGCACCTCCGGCACCGCCACCAGGCCCGCGCCCAGCCGCCCGCGCGACGGCCCGGAGGACGCACCGCTGCCCGAGCCGTGCACCGACACCGCCGACACCCCGCGCGTCCGGGCCCCGCCCGACCCCGCGCGCGAGAGCCGTCCGGACACCGACCGCCGCGACGGCGACGAGCGGCCCGACGGCGAGGAGCGGCCCGACGGCCCACTGCCGCCGGAACCGGGCCCGGACGGCCCACTGCCGCCCGAACCGGGGGCGGGGGAGGGTACCGTCAGCAACGCTCCGGCCGCCTCCCGCGCGGCCGTCACACCCGCCGAAGCCCGGCCCGTCAGGCCCGTGGGCGGCGACGACAGCAGACCGCCCGGTGAGACCACCGGCGCCAGACCGCACAGATCGCAGTACCGCTCACCGCCGCCGACATCCTCGTAACTGCCCGCACAGTCCCGCCGCTGGCAGCGCTCGTCGGCCTGCTCCGTCACCACTCCCCCCGCCCCTCCGGCTGCGGCGGAACCAACGCCTCCGCCGCCGCCTGCTGATAACGCCACACCGCCTGCTCGGCCGCCCGCAGATCGCACGGCGCGCTCCACAGCATCCGCCGCGCCAGGTCGTACCGCTCCGTCAGCAGCGGATCCTCCGCCATGCCGTGGCGCGCGACCTTCGCCCGGTACGCGTCCAGCCTGCCCCGCAGCTCGGCGCGCACCGCGAGCGGCGCGGTCACCGCCGTCAACGATTCGCGGGCCCGGTGGAGTTCGTCCTCCGCCCGCTCCTCCAGACTGTCCAGCAGCGGCGAGAGCCGGTGCCACTGCGCCCGCCTGCGGTAATCGGCCGCCGCCGCCAACTGCTCGTGCAGCGCCGTCGACGGGCCGCTGACCGCCGGCACCTCCGACGCGGCGATCTTCGCCAGCACCTCGCCACGGGCCTGCCGCGCCTCGGTCAGCGTGCGGTCCGCCCGCGACAGCACGTCCCGCAGCTGCATCAGCCGCCGCTCCGCGTCCTGCCGCACATCCAGCACCGCCGCCACCTCCCGCCGGATCTCCTCCAGCGCCCGCGCCGCACGGTCATAGCGCCCGGTGTCCGGCCGGCCCCCGCCCGGCGCCGAACTCCCCGTCGACGACGACACCCAGAACGCCAGCGGATCCGCGATCACCCGCTCCCGCAGCCGCAGCAGCTCCTTGGTGATCCGCTCCAGATCGTCACCCGCCGGATGCTCCCCGGGCCGCACCCCCACCGAATGCGCCAGCGAACGCGTCCGCTGCAACTCGGCCGACAGCAGATCTATCCGGGCCGGCAGCGCCGACCAGACCGCATCGGCCGCCACGATCACATCCAGCGACCGCGCGTACAGCCCGTTCATCCGCTCGACGAGCCCCTCCAGACTGAACCGCTCGCCCCTTTGGGCCGGGCCGCCCTCCGGACCACCGTCCGCCGCGGCCGCGCCCGGTACCGTCACCCCCTCGCCGTGCAGCAGCTCCGTCAGCTCCGCCAGATCCTCCGCGGACGGCCAGCGGCGCCGCTCCCGCAGCTCACGCGCCGCCTCCAGCGCGGCCGTGTACGCATCGAACAGCGACCACAGCACCGTGATCGACCGCTCCGCGGCGGCCCAGCGTTCCTTGGTGGTGCCGGACAGCTCGGCGCCCTCCAGCAGCCGGCGCCCCGCGTGATCCTGCAACGCGAGCAGGGATGTCTCGATCGCCTCGTACTCGGCACCGAGCCGCGCAAGGGCGCGATCCACCTCCTCCCGGTCCAGCACCGGGGCATCGGGCCTCCCCGGAGAACCGGGGAAGGGTCCAGGGACCCCCATCGATCACCTCTCCAATACGCGTACGATGCACGGCGGTTGCGGCGACCCCGTGGCCGCTGCGGTCTGCTCCTCCCGCTTCCTCCTCCATAGTGACCTCATCCGGCCCTTCCATGGGGCGATCAGCCGTGCACACCGCTCCTTGGGGCGATCAGTCGCTGTACTCCGGCGACGGCGGCCCCGATATGCCCGGCAGGTCGTCCTCCAGCCACGTGCGGTACGCCCGCATCCAGCGGCTTTCCGCGCCCCCGTCGCCCCGGTAGTCGTCCAGGACCTTGTTGACCCGCCGCACCAGATCCGTGTCGTCCTTGTTCATCGCCACGCCGTACGGCTCGTCCGTGAACGGCTTGCCCTTCAGCTCCACCGCCGGATCCTGCGCCGCCTGCGCCGCGGCCAGCGCATTGTCCGTGACCACCGCATCCGCCTCACCCAGCTGCAGCCGCACCAGACAGTCGAGTTGATTGGGCACCGTCAGCACCTTCGCGCCGTGCCGCCGCGCCGACAGCTCGCTCTCGCCCGTCGAACCCGCCGCCGTGCACACCCGCTTGCCGCGCAGCGAATCGTCGAACGCCGTGACCTTCGACGCCTTCGGGGCCAGCACCTGCTGCCCCGCCTGGAAATACGCCGTGGAGAACGCCACCTGGTCCTTCCGCGCACAGTTGATCGTCATCGTCCGCACCACCATGTCGACCGTGCGCCGCTGCAGCGCCGGAATCCGCTGACTGGTCGGCACCGCCTTGAAGACCACCTTGGGGTGCGGCCCCAGGATGTCCTCGGCGACCGCCCGCGCCAGCTCGATGTCGAAGCCCTCCAGCTCGCCGGTCGCCGGATTGCGGTACCCCCACCGGTAGGTGTTCTGGTCGACCCCGACGACCAACTGCCCCTTCTCCTTGATCCGTGACACCGCCGCACCGTCGTCCGGCGACGGCCGCAGACTCTCCGCGGCGTTGCGCGCCGTGCACTTCGTGACGGCCGGCCGGGCCCCCGGCCCGTACGCCCGGTGCGTCACCGCCGGCGCGGCCGCACCACCACGACCGGGCCCGTCCTCCCCGGCGCCACCGCCCAGCGACGGCACCAGCACCGCCGCGGCCGCCGCCATCACACACATCCCCGCCGCGACCGGCGCCAGGACGGCACGCAGATCCAACAGCCCTCGCGCGCGCATCCTCATGTCCCCCTCACCCGGCTCCCTCACCGGTACTCCGCCAGCCTGCGCCCGATCCCCAGCACCGCGCCCACCGCCGCCAGCCCCGCCAGCACCCCGGCCCCCACCGGCAGTCCGCCCAGCGCCGCACGCCCCCCGTCCGCCGCCGACCGGAACTCCGCCTGCTCATGCACCAGCGCCCGCTGCAGCCCGGAGGCCACCCGGTCGAAGGACTCCCCGGTGGACCCCTTCGCGCCGATCACCCCGTCCAGCGCCCGGTCGTAATCACCCCTGTCGTCCGCCGCCCGCGCCTGCGCATGCCGCGCCTGCCACCGCCGGACCTGCGCCAGCGCATCCCGCACCGGACGCCGCCCCGCCTCGTCGTCCGCCAGCGCCAGCGCCGCCCCCAGCCTGCTCGCCGCCGGCGCCGCACCGCGCTCACCCGCCCCCGCCAGATCCGTCATCCCCGAGCGGAAACCGGCCTCGTAGAAATCCTGCCGCCCGTCGGTCAGCACCGCACCCCGCGCCACCAGCGTCAGATTCTCGTTCCCCCGCGCCCGCAGCGCATCGATCCGCGCCTCGTTGAGCACCCGCAGCGACCGCGCCCCGTGCTCATACGACCCGGTCAGCCCCCCACGCGCCACCGCATGCCCCGCCACCAGCCACATCAGCACCACCACGGACGCCGCCGTCGCGGCCAACAGGCCCCGGTTGAACACCCGGTTGGTCCGCCGGAAGTGCCGCCGCTGCGCCCACCCCAGCGCACCGAGCGCCACCACCCCGGATGCCAGCGCCCACCACGGCCACGCCTTGGCCGTGGAGTAGTCCGCGGCCAGCCGGTCCGTCTCCGCGTCGTACAACGCCCGTGCGGCCGGGAGAAGTTCCGTCCGCATCTGCTCATGCGCATAGCGCAGATACGCACCGCCCAGCGGCAGCCCCTGCCGGTTGTTGGCCCGCGCCGTCTCCACCAGCCCCGTATAGCGCGGCAGCCCGCCGTTGAGCTTCGCGATCTGCGCGCCCGCCCCGTCCGAACCCGCGCTGTTCGCCGACGCCTTGACCAGCAAGGAGGACGCCGTCGCGATATCGGCGGCATACCGGTCACGCGTCGCCCTGCCCTCCTCGCCACCGGCCAGGAAGCCCGCCGCGGCGGTCGTATCGGCATCCGCCAGCGAACGGTAGATGCTCGCCGCGTCCGCCGTCAGCGGCTGGCTGTGCTCCACCACATCGTCCGCGGCCGCCGCCCGGTCCGACACCTGCCAGGCCGTGACCGCACCGAACAGCACGACCAGCAGGGCCAGTACGGCACCGATCACCCGCAGCCGGCCCGGCTCGGTCGTCGCCGCGGCACGCAGCTCGTCCAGCCCCTCGGCCCAGGCCGTCCGGCGCTCCGCGGCAGGCGGCGACACGCTGCTGGTCGACACGGAACCTCCCCCTGGGGCGCTGACGGCGGGACCGGGCCCCCGCGCACAGCGCCCGGGAGCGCTCACGAAAGGGACCGGTGCATGGGCAGCAGTATGTCCGCAGCCGCTGACACCCACACCGCGAATGCCCCGATCTTGTTCGGATCGCGATCCACGGACGGGCCCGCCGCACCGCCGTGCCCCGCATTACAGTGGGCAATGAGTCATCAGACATCAGGTGATACCGGGCCGCGGATGTCGCGCCGAAGGGGGAGTGATCTCGTGCAGTCGGTCCGCAAGGGCAGGGTGTCGCTCGTGGAGACCGCGACCGACGAGATCCGCGGCCAGATCGTGAACGGCACCTGGCCGGTGGGCAGCCGCATCCCGCCCGAGAGCGCACTCTCCGAAACCCTCGGGGTCAGCCGCGCCTCCGTCCGCGAAGCCGTCCGCTCCCTGGTGCACTCCGGCCTCCTGGAGCCCCGGCAGGGCGACGGCACGTTCGTGATCTCCGACGACGACAGCGCGGTCGCCCTCCGCCGCCGCCTCGAACGCGCCGAACTCAGCCATGTCACCCAGGTCCGCCAGGGCCTCGACGTGGTCGCCGCCCGCCAGGCCGCCACCCACCGCACGGACGCCCAACTCGCGGGCATCGAAGCCGCACTGGCCCGCCGCAAGGCCGCCCTCGCCGCGCACGACAGCGAGGCGTTCACCGCCGCCGACGCCGAGTTCCACGTCCTGGTCGCCGAGGCGAGCGACAACCCCGTCCTCGCCGACATCTACCGCTCCCTCAGCGCCGCCCTGCGCGAGGAACTCCGCCGCGCCGCCTGCCTGGACACCGCCACCGCGGCCCCCGCCGACCCGCACTCCCGCCTCACCGACGCCATCCGCGCCCAGGACCCCCAGGCCGCCGTGGACGCGGCCGTCCTCCTCCTGGCCGGCCACGTACGGGACCTCGCCCTCCCGCTCGACGACTGACCCGGGCCCGCCGACCGCGCGCGCCCACCTCCCCACGCCCCCCACTTCACTCCCACGCGCCGCTGCCCCGCCCACCCACCTCCGACTACGCTGAGTAACGAAGCCGGATCCCGCCTCAACCGCTGAGTACGGGTCCACCGCGCCTGACGAATCGGAGGCAACGCCATGCGCCGGATCAGGAAACTCCTCGGCCCCCTCGCAGCCGCCACGGCCGGCGGTGGCCCCACCTCGGACAACACCCCTTCGGCCAGAGGCTTTCTGACCATCGGCGGCACAACCTACATCGACCCCCAGGGCAGCTACCCCCTCGACCACCGCCTGGACGGCTCCGCCACACTCATCGTCAACGACACCGACCACTACATCACCGTCGTTACGGAGCGCAACTACTGCGCCCCACCCAGACCCGCGGCCCGCCCCACCGCCGTACCAGGCGAGGCCCCCGCCCGGGACCTCGTCCTGGCCCCGGGCGAGCGCGCGGAGACATGGCGGGGGGACAGCGTGCGGGTGGGGTGAGGCGGGGCGGGCGCCGAACGGGGGGCTGGGGGGGTGGGGGGAGGGGGAGGCCCCCCAGGGGAGGCGGGAGGCACACAACCCAGGGCGGAGGCTCAGCCCCCCAGTCCCCTCAGCACCCCACCCCCCACCCCCCAAACCCCCGCACCCGCCCATAAGCCCCCGCTTTCGCTCCCGCCCGGTCCAAGGTGTCGAGGGCCGCGCCCAGTACCGGCGGGGCGGTCACCACATGCGGAACCGCCTTGGGGGCGCGGTCCGCGAGGAGCTGGGTGAGCTGGTCATGGAGGAGGGTGTGGCGGGCGGCCAGGATGCCGCCGCCCAGGATGACGGGGGTGGGTTCGCCGAGGAGGCCGAGGCGTTCCAGGGCGACCCCGGCCAGCAGGACGACCTCCTCCGCCTGGCGGGTCACGAGGGCGCGGGCGACCCGGTCGCCGGAGGCCGCGACGGCGAAGAGCACCGGGGGCAGTTCGTGGCGCCGGTGGCCGGGGATGTCGTGCAGATGGAGTGCCTCGATCAGTTCCCGCATGGTGGTCAGGCCGAAGTGGGCGGGCAGTGCGCGGGCCAGCCCGGTCGCCGCGCCGCGGCCGTCCTCGGCGCGGGCCGCGCACCACAGCGCCTCGTCGGCGAGGCATGAACCGCCGCCCCAGTCACCGGAGATCCGGCCGAGGGCCGGGAAGCGCGCGGTGGCTCCGTCGCGTCCGAGCCCGGCGCAGTTGATGCCGGCCCCGCAGACCACGGCGACGCCCACGGGCTCCCCGTCGTCCGGCAGCCCGGCCCGCAGCAGGGCGAAGGTGTCATTGCGGACGGTCACCGTGCGCGCCCACCCCCGTCCCGCGATCTCGGCGGTCAGCCGCGCCTCCTCGACGGGGAGGTCGGCGTTGGCGAGAAAGGCGGAGAGATGGCCGACGGGGCCGGAGGCCGCTCCGGCCTGCGCCAGGACGGATGCCACCAGCGGCGCCAGGACGTCGACCGCCCGCCCGGTGCCCACCACCGGCGGCCGGAAGCCGCCGCCCCGGGCGGTCGCGAGCACACTGCCGTCCTCGGCCACCAGCGCCACATCGGTCTTGCTGTTGCCCGCGTCGACGGCCAGCGCCGTGCGGGTCAGGCCCACGTGAGGTGTTCCCGGTTGTGCGCGATCAGCGCGTCGGTGAGCCGGTCCGCCTGGTCGAGCTGGCCGACGAGGGGGTGGGCGAGGAGGGCGGAGAAGACGGCGTTGCGCCCGTCGGCCCGGCCGGTGGTACGGCCGTCGCGGCCCAGCAGTGCCGCCTCCAGGGCGAGTTGTTCGTAGGCGGTGACATGGGCGATCAGCCCGGCGTAGCGCGGTTCCAGGGGGCGTACGGCCAGGGGCGCGGCGCCCATCGAGTCCACCGTTGCGGGCACCTCGATCACCGCGTCGTCGGGGAGGAAGGGGAGGGTGCCGTCGTTGCGGGCGTTGACGATCTGGACGTCGCCGGTGTCGCCCAGCAGCGACGAGGTCAGCGCCACCGCGGCCTCCGAGTAGAAGGCCCCGCCGCGCCGGGACAGAAGCTCCGGCTTCTCGTCGAGCGCCGGATCGCCGTAGAGCGTGAGCAGCTGCCGCTCAAGGGCGGCGACCTCCGCGGCGCGGGACGGTTTTTTGCGCAACTCCCGTACGACGGCGTCATGTTGGTAGTAGTAGCGCAGGTAGTAGGAGGGGATGGCGCCGAGGTGGTCGAGGAGGGCGCGGGGCATCCGGACTTTGCCGGCGAGGGTGTCGCCGTGTGCCGCCAGCAGCTCGGGGAGCACGTCCTTGCCCGCGACGCGTACGGACCGTTCCCAGGTGAGGTGGTTGAGGCCGATGTGCTCCAGCTCGACCTGCTCGGGGGCGACGCCCAGCAGGGTGGCGAAGGTGCGCTGGAAGCCGATGGCGACATTGCACAGTCCGACGGCCTTGTGGCCGTGGGTGAGCAGGGCCCGGGTGACGATGCCGACGGGGTTGGTGAAGTCGACGATCCAGGCCGCGGGGTTGCGGCGGCGTACCCGTTCGGCGATGTCGAGGACGACGGGGACGGTGCGCAGCGCCTTGGCGAGGCCGCCGGCGCCGGTGGTTTCCTGGCCGACGCAGCCGCACTCCAGCGGCCAGGTCTCGTCCTGGTTGCGGGCGGCCTGGCCGCCGATGCGCAGTTGCAGCAGCACGGCGTCGGCACCGTCGGTACCGGTGTCCAGGTCGCCGGTCCAGGAGATCCGGCCCGGGTGCCCCTGCCGGGCGAAGATACGCCGGGCCAGTCCGCCCACCAGCTCCAGCCGCTCCGTGTCCGGGTCGATGAGGACGAGTTCCTCCAGCGGCAGCAGAGCACGCAGCCGGGCGAAACCGTCGATGAGTTCGGGGGTGTAGGTGGAGCCGCCGCCGACCACGGCGAGCTTGATGCGGGGGCGGAGGGTGTGCCCCTGGGGAGACGTCATAAAGGATCAGCCCTTCACTCCGGTGAGCGCGACGCCTTCGAAGAAGGCCTTCGGGACGAGCGGCCCGGCGCCGGCCGGGGCCACGGAGAGCCGGACAGTTCTACCCACAAGCGGCATGGCGGACTTCCTTCACGGCAGGGGGAGTTGGGGAAGTGGCGCTGTTCTTCCTTGAGGCGGCCGGCGGTCGGCGGCCGGCGGCCGGTGCCTCTGGTCGTTGGTGGGTAGTGGGTGGCGGGTGATCGTTGGCTCGGTGGTGGCGGCCGGGGTGCCGTGGCCGGTGGTGTCCGTCAGCCGGCGGGGAACACCGCGTCGCGCGTAGCGGCGAGCGCCGTCCACAGTGCGCCGAGGAGAATCGGATTGCCTTCCGTACGGCTGAGGCGCAGGACGGGGCGGGGGAGTGCGAGCCCGGTGAACTCCTCCTCGACCAGGGCGCGCAGGGCCTCCCCGCCGGCCTGGGCGACCTCGCCGGCGAGCACGATCAGCTGGGGGTCGACGACCGCCACCACGGCGGCGAGCCCGGTCGTCAGCCGCCGGGCGATCTCGGCGCGCACCGCGTCGTGCGCCAGTGCCTCGGCGACCGTACGGACGTCGGGGGCCCCGTACTCCCGGGCCAGTTCGATGACGCCCGGTGCGCCGACGAGCCGCTGGAAGCCGCCGCCGTCGGCGTCCGCCCGGGCGGCGCCGCGTTCGCCGCCCCGGGACAGCGGGGCGCCGGGCAGCGGCATATAGCCGATCTCGCCCGCGCCTCCGGTGGCGCCGCGCAGCAGCCGACCGCCCAGCACGAGGGCGGCGCCGACCCCTTCGTCCGCCCACACCAGTACGAAGTCGTCGACGTCCTGTGCGGCTCCGTCGTGCTGCTCGGCGACGGCCGCCAGATTCACATCGTTCTCCAGGGTGACCGGCATGCCCAGCACCTCGGCGAGCTCTTCCTTCAGCGCTCGCGAGTGCCAGTCCGGCAGATGGGGCGCGTAGCGCAGCCGCCCGGTCCGCGGGTCCAGAGCGCCGGGTGTGCCGATCACCGCCCCGTGCAGCTGCCCGCGTCCCAGCCCGGCCTTGGACAGCGCTCCGTCGACGGCCTGCGCGACCAGCTGCGCGGTCCGGTTCGGTACGTCCTCGGCGATCGTGTCGGTGCCGACCCGTTCCTCGCCGAGCACCTGCCCGGTGATGTCGGCGACCGCGGCGGTGACCCCCTGCTGGTCGACGGCGAGTGCGGTGAGGTGCGCGGCCGTCGGATTGATCTCGTAGAGCTGCGCGTTGGGCCCCGGCCGGCCGGTCACATTGCCGGTGGTACGCACCAGGCCCGCGGCCTCCAGCCGGGTCAGCAGCTGCGAGGCGGTGGGCTTCGACAGTCCGGTCAGTTCCCCGATCCGGGTACGGGTCAACGGGCCCTGCGACACCAGCAGATCGAGCGCGGCCCGGTCGTTCATGGCCCGCAGCACCCGTGGCGTCCCGGGGACGCGCCGCACCGGCTGCTGACCGGCCATGACCATCACCCCGTTCACCGGCGGCCGGGACGACCGCGCGTTTCTGTTAAGAAACTTTCCCATCGGTGCTCAGGAAGGTAGGCCGTGGGCCGGAGCGGCGTCAATGGGCCGGGCGGGGGAGCGGCTCAAGGCCCGCGGCGGACAGCCCTCAGCCCTCGCGCCCCGGGCGACGGCCCCACGGCGAAGTCCCCTCCCCGGGCGGCACACGCCCCCAACACCGCCTCCCGCCCGGTCCCCCCGGACCGCGAAACGGAAGCCGGTCGCCCCGGACCGCGAAAGGGAAGAGGGGCGCACCGACACCCAGTCGATGCGCCCCTCCCTGGTTACGGGAGCCCTCAGGCAGCCGTCGCCACCCGCCTACTTCCCCAGCTTGGACGGTGAGGCGATCGGGTTCGTCGCCATGGACTGCGGGGAGAGCGGGTTGTTGAGGGCCGAGGGGGCGGCCATACCGGCGGCGGGGTCGTTGGCCTCCGCTTCCTCGTCCTCGGGGAGCGGGCGGGGGGCCAGGTGGACGCCGGCGGCGTCCAGGGCGTGCTTGATGCGCCAGCGCAGTTCGCGCTCCACGCCGAGGGCCTTGCCGGGCATGGTCTTGGCCGAGACGCTGATGGTGACCGTCTCCAGGTGCACCTCGCTCAGGCCGAGGACCTCCACGGGCTCCCACAGTTGCTCGTTCCAGGGCTCGGCCTTGGACATCTCCTGGCCGGCGGTGGTGATGGTGTCGCGGGCCCGCTCCAGGTCCTGGTCGGCGGCGATCACCACGTCGACGGCGGCCGTGGACCAGCCCTGGCTGAGGTTGCCGATCCGCTTGACCTCGCCGTTGCGGATGTACCAGATCGCGCCGTTGGGGCCGCGCAGCTTGGTGACGCGCAGGCCGACCTCGATGACCGTACCGGTGGCGACCCCGGCGTCGATCTCGTCGCCGACGCCGTACTGGTCCTCCAGGATCATGAAGACGCCGGAGAGGAAGTCGGTGACGAGGTTGCGGGCGCCGAAACCGATGGCGACACCGGCCACACCGGCGCTCGCCAGCAGCGGCGCCAGGTTGATCTTCAGGACCGAGAGCACGGTCAGGGCGGCCGTGCCCATGATCACGAAGGAGGCGACGCTGCGCAGCACCGAGCCGATGGCCTCGGAGCGCTGCCGGCGTCTCTCGGCGTTGACGAGCAGTCCGCCCAGCGCGGTGCCCTGGGCGGCGGCCGCGGTGCGGTTCATCCGCTCGATGAGCTTGGTGATGGTGCGGCGGATCACATGCCGCAGCACCACGGCGATCACGAGGATCAGCAAGATCTGCAGGCCGGACGTGAGCCACGTCCCCCAGTTCTCCTGCACCCATCCGGCGGCGTTGGTGGCCTTCTCCGTGGCGTCGTCGAGGGACGCCGGGCCGGATGAGCCGGGTGTGGCGGCGCTCAGGTGCGCGGCAGCGACCGGCGAAGCGGACCAGAACACAGTCGAACCTTCCGTGTGGGACAGCAGACCCGGGCCTCGGTGGGACCCCAGGGACCGGGCAGACCAACCACACTAACGGGGCAATGAGAACGGTCCGCGCTCTTGTTCGAGCAGGCAGGTTTTACGCGGGCCGGAAAGAGCGGGATCCGGACAGCGGTGCGCGGGGTGTGGTGGAAAACACCTCCGGCCCGTTACTCGGTCATGGTGGCGCTCCGACCAGGCAGCGGGGGACACTGTGGGGAGATCGTCCCGGCGCGAGCCACGCGCCGCCGGCGTACAAGGAGGCACCCGTGCCGCATGTCCTGGTCCTCAACGCGTCGTACGAGCCGCTCGGCGTCGTACCGCTCCGCCGTGCGCTCATCCTCGTACTCAATGAGAAGGCTGTGAGCCTTGAGGAGTCCGGCGCCCTGATGCACAGCGCGACCCATGTCATCCCTGCTCCGAGCGTGGTCCGCTTGAAGCGGTTCGTGCGGGTGCCCTTTCGCGGCCCCGTGCCCCTGACCCGCCGGGCGCTGTTCGCCCGTGACGGCGGGCGCTGTATGTACTGCGGTGGCGTCGCAACCAGCGTCGACCACGTCATCCCGCGCAGCCGCGGAGGTCAGCACACCTGGGAGAACGTCGTCGCCGCCTGCCGGCGCTGCAATCACGTCAAGGCCGACCGCCATGTCGCCGAGATCGGCTGGCGGCTCCGGCATCAGCCCGCCCCGCCGTCAGGACTGGCGTGGCGGATCATCGGTACGGGCCATCGTGACCCGCGCTGGCTGCCGTATTTGCAGCCGTACGGCGCGGATGACGCCCTGGCCCGGATCGACGCCGTATCGGCGTAGGTCCGGGTTTTTCCGTCCGGGGGCCGTGGGGGGTTGCGCTGTGTGCGCGGCTCCCGACGGCCCCCGGACGTCGTTCAGTGCTTGGCCTTGCCGCCCGGTGCGTCCTTGCCGCCCCGCTTGTCCTCGTCGCCCGGCCTGTCCTCGCCGCCTGGCTCCGTCACCGCGTAGGCCTCCACCGACCACAGTGAGTAGCCGAAGCGGGTGGCCCGCTTGTCGCCCTGGATGCGGACGAACCGGGCGTCCTTGGCGTCCATCCGGACGGACTCCCGGCCGCCCTTGCCGTCCCGGACCGTGGCCGCCGTACGCCAGGTGCGGCCGTCCGGGGAGACCTGGATGCGGTAGCCGGCGGCGTAGGCGTCCTGCCAGTTCAGGACGAGCCGGCCCAGGCGGGTCGGATGGGCCAGGGCGAACTGCAGCCAGGCGCCGTCCTCGGCGGTGGACGACCAGCGGGTCCCGGGATCGCCGTCGGTGGCCGCCGACGCCGGGAAATCGGGCGTCTCGTCCCCGGAGGAGGTGGCGACGGTGCCGCGTGCCAGGTCCTTGCCGCCGGTGGGCGGGTAGGTCCGCACCGTCAGCGTCTGCTCCGCGCCGCCGAAGTCCACCGGGATCTCGTACGTCCCCGAGGGGGTGTCCTCGGGGACATCGACCGTGATGCGGACCGTGGCGGTGCCGCCCCGCGGTGCGGTGACCTCCTTCGGGGCGTGCACGGTGAAGCCCTTGGGTGCCTTGACCGTCAGCTTCTCGTGGATGTCGCCGGGGCGGCGGGAGTAGATCAGGGCGTCCACCGTCGCACTGCCGCCGTTCTGGGCGTCCGCCTCCTTGCGGGAGAGTTCGAGCCCGGCCGGCGGGGTGTCCTCGAACCAGGGGGTCAGCGCCTTCACGGACGGCGCCTTCGTGCCGTTCGCCCAGGTCAGCCGTACCGCGTCGGCGCGCAGCCGCGGCGTTTGCGACTCCGTCCAGCCGGTGGCGGAGAGCCGGCCGAGGCGGCGCCAGCCCTCGCCGGGGACATGCGCCTCCAGGGACACGGCGCCGGCGGCGGGGCCCGGCTCGGTCAGGGCGGTGACCGCGGCCAGCCGGCGGGCCCGCTCGAAGGGCACGGTCAGCGACGTCGGGCCGGCGTCCTTCCCGGCGGGCCGGGGGGTCTCGTGGCGGGCGCCGGTCCAGGCGTCGGCCTCGGTCATCGCCCGCTCCAGGAACGGTGCGAGCACCCCCTTGCCGACCGTCGCCGGGCTGCGCCCGATCTCCTTGCGCAGCCGCTGCGCCGTGCGCTGGGCGGACCAGGCGGTGTCGCCGTCGTCGTGGGCCTGCGCCATCAGCGTGTCCACGGCGTGCACGCCGGCGCTGCCGTAGCGGGCCAGCTGCTCCGCCCAGGGGCGGACCTCGGCGGCCAGATCCGCATTCAGGTCGTCAGGGGCGCTGCTCATGGTCCGAAACGCGCTCCGCAGCGCCCGCGCCGCCTTGGCGAGGTCCGCGTCCCGGCCGGGCCGGCCGTGGTTGGTCGCCGCCTCGCGGGCCGCCCAGAAGCGGTTGATCAGCACCCGCAGATACTTCGACTCGGTCCGGTCCAGCACCGAGGAGGAGTCGTTGCCGGCCAGCGCCCGCAGCGCGGCACGGGCCCGCGGATCGCCGCCCGCCAGATCGTCGACGGCCGCCTCCCAGGACTCCGCGGGGCGGTAGTTGCGGGGGTTCCACGCGTAGTCGGCGGCCGTGAACAGCGGGATACGGGAGGCGAGCGGCTGCTCCATGGCGTTGGCGAGCAGCGCCGAGGAGCCGGTGGCGACGGCCGGCTCACGGCCCCGGTAGGGACCGAGGAAGATCCGGTCCTGGGCGTAGTCGTTGACCGGGTAGTTGTCCATGGTCACCAGCGGGTGGCCGAACGCCTGGCGGGCGGCGGACAGTTCCCCGCCGGTGATGGTCCGCGGAACCACACCGACACCGGTCCAGGCCACCTCGACCCCGTCGCCGAGCTCATCGGACAGCGCGCTGCGGTACGTCGTCGAGCCGTCCTGGTAGTACTCGGTCGGCATCAGCGACAGCGGCGGGGCCTGCGGATGGCGCTCCGCGAGGTGTGCGGCGAGGGCGTTGGCGACCCGGGCCTGCGCCCTGGCCGCGGCCTGCGGGCCGGCGCCGAAGGTGTCCTTGTCGTCGTCGCAGTGCCATTCGCTGTAGCTGACGTCCTGGAACTGCAGCTGGAAGGACCGCACCCCCAGCGCCCACATCGCGTCCACCTTGCGCCGCAGCGCCCGCAGGTCCTCGTCGGACGAGTAGCACAGCGCCTGGCCGGGGGCGAGGGCCCAGCCCAGCGTGACGTGGTTGGCGCGGGCCCGCTCGGCCAGCGCCCGGAAGTCGTCGCGCTGCGCGGCCGGGTAGGGGTCGCGCCACCGGGCCTGCCGGTACGGGTCGTCGCCGGGTGCGTACAGATAGTGGTTCTGCTTGGTGCGCCCCATGAAGTCCAGCTGGGCGAGCCGCTGCGGCCGGCTCCACGGCTGCCCGAAGAACCCCTCGGTGGTGCCGCGCACGGCCGTACCGGGCCAGTCCCGCACGGTCACCGAGGCCAGCTGCCGTCCCTTGCCGGCCCCATCGGTGACCAGCTGCCGCAGCGTCTGCGCGGCGTGGAAGAGGCCGTCCGGGCCGACGCCGTCCAGGGCGACCGTGTCCCGGCCCGCGACCTGGCCCACGGCCAGCCGGTAGCCGCCGGAGGGCAGATCCCCGCGGGCCGGTGCCCGAAGGGACCGCAGCGCGTCCGCGGCCTGCTCGCCGCCGGCCCGGATCACCGGCCCGGCCGCGGGCAGCGGGTCACCGGGCGCCAGTGTCCGGACGGTGTGCACCCCGGCGTCGCGCAGCAGCCCGCGCAGCACGTCCAGCGCGTACGGATCGGTGTCCGGCGCCGCCACCAGGGCCGCCTCGCCGGAGAGGGGCACGGCGGTGCCGAGCTCCTGCATCGACTGGGGGCGCGGCCAGACGGCGGGCGTCCGCCCCGCCCCGGCCGGCCGGTCCGGCTGCTCGGGCGTGCCGATGGCGGGGCCCGCGGGCGCGGCCTGGGCGCCCGGCGCCCCGCCGAGCAGACCCCCGATGACCGCGGCGGCCAGTGCGGTGGTCCCCGCCACCCGCGCGCGGGCACCCGCGCCGCTCGCCCTGCCGCCCCTACCGATTTTTCCGACGCTCCATACGCCCCGGCCTCGCACGGCTGCTCCTCGTCCCCGTCCATCGCTTACCGGTCTGCACCGGCGCCCCGTTTTCCCCGCCGATGCCCGTTCGGACAGACCTTCGGCCGTGAGCCCACCATTGTGGCGGTGAGGGTGTCAACCGGGCCATGGCGGGGTCCTGGACGGCTGGGTACGGACGGGTACGTCCGGTGTTGCAGGAGGGGCTCGCGGGGGTCCGCCGGTCCGCAGAACTTTCGTCGCGGGGCCCGCTTTCTGCGCGTTCTCTGCGCCTTCCGGAGTTCGACGCAGTGAAATCGCCTGCGTGAGGCATAATGTGACGTGGGTCACGTTTCGTGAGCAGATACGTCTGCGAACGTGTCGAGTGGGTAGGGCCCACGTGTCCCACTACCGATGAACGGGAGGCCCTCGTGGCCGCATCCGCTCAACTGCTCCTCGACGCTCTGTCCTCCAAACCGGGAGGTGCGACGATGGAGCCCGATCTCTTCGACGGGGTGTCCGACCCCGATTCCGGCCTCGACGGCTCCGGCTCCTACAGCTTCGTCGAGCCGCCCCTGACCAGCGAGCCCCCGCTCGCCGACGCCGCCCCACTGACCAGCGAGGTCCCGATCGCCGCCGAGCTGCCGCTGACCAGCGAGCCGACGGCCGCGGGCATGGGTACGGAGTCCATGGAGGTCTGAGGACCCATGGGCCGCGCGCGGCTCGCCCGGCTGCACGGCATCGCCACGTCGTACGCACCCTCGCCGGGCAAGAGCGTCCAGACCGCCGACGACACCGTCGTCGCCGTACTCGGCGCACTCGGGGTCGACGCCTCGACCCCGTACGCCGTACGCACCGCCCTGGCCGCGTACGAGGACGGCGCGGGCCGTGCCCTGCTTCCCCGCACCGTCGTCGCCCGCCCTGACCGCCCACCCGACCTCACGGGTCTCCCCGAAGGCACCGTCCTCCGGGTCGAGACCGAAGGCGGGGGGACGGCGGACCTGGGGGCGCCCGATCCGGCGGCGCTCGCCCGGCTGCCCCTGGGCATCCATGTACTGGAGGCCCGGACCCCCGGCGGCCGGACCGCCCGCGCCCCTTTGATCGTCGCGCCCGACCGGGTGCCCGCACCGCCCGGCCGCAGCCACGGCTTTCTGGTGCAGCTCTACTCGCTGCTGTCCCAGCGGTCCTGGGGCATGGGCGACCTCGGGGACCTCGCCGATCTCGCGGCCTGGTCCGGGCGCGCCCTGGGGACCGGCTTCGTCCAGCTCAACCCGCTGCATGCGGCCGTCCCCGGCCCGCCCACCGACCCGTCGCCGTACCGGCCCTCCTCGCGCCGCTTCCCCGACCCGGTCCATCTGCGGATCGAACACATCCCGGAGTACGCCGACCTCGCCGGCACCGCGCGCTTACGGGCCGACGAGCTGGCCGCCCGCGCCCACGCACTCCGTTCCGCAGTGCTCGAACGGGGCGCACTGATCGACCGGGACGCCGTCTGGGCGCTCAAGCGGGAGGCGCTGGAGCTGGTGTGGGCGGTCCCGCTCAGCCCGGGGCGGCGGGCCGCGTACTGCGACTTCCTCGCCGAACAGGGCCAGGCGCTGGAGGACCACGCCACCTGGTGCGCGATCGCCGAGCGGCACGGCCCGGACTGGCGCGGCTGGCCCGCCGAGCTGCGCGACCCACGGTCCCCGGGCACCGCCCGGCTGCGGCACCGGCTGCTGGACCGGATCGACTTCCACTGCCGGCTGGCCTGGCTCACCGACCAGCAGCTGGCCGCCGCCCAACGGGCCGCGCGGGACGCCGGGATGGCCATCGGGCTGGTGCACGACCTCGCCGTCGGCGTCCATCCCTCCGGCGCCGACACCTGGGCGCAGCAGGACGCCTTCGCCGCCGGGATGTCCATCGGGGCGCCACCGGACGCCTTCAACGCCCGCGGCCAGGACTGGGGCCTGCCGCCCTGGCGCCCCGACGCGCTCGCCGCCGCGGGCTACGCCCCCTACCGGGAGCTGCTGCGCGGACTGCTGCGGCACGCCGGTGCCCTGCGGATCGACCATGTGATGGGGCTGTTCCGGCTGTGGTGGGTCCCGGAGGGCCGGCCGCCGACGGAGGGCGCCTACGTCCGCTACGACGGTGAGGCGATGCTCTCCGTGCTGGCCCTGGAGGCGCAGCGGGCCGGTGCCGCGGTCATCGGCGAGGACCTGGGCACCGTCGAGCCGGGCGTCCGCGGTGCCCTCGCCGCCCGGGGCGTGCTGGGGACGTCGGTGCTGTGGTTCGAACGGGACTACGGGGGTGGGGAGCGGGATGAGGCGCCGCGGGCCGAAGCGGCGGAAGCGGCGGAGGCGGCCGAAGCGGGCGAAGTGACGGACGTGGTCGACGGCCCCGGCGCCGCCCTCGCGCCTGAGGCCGTTCCCGATGGCTCCGGCGCGGGTCCGGCGGGCGAGGACAACGTGGCGCGGGAGGCCGTCGAGGCCCGGGAAGCCGCCCCCGGCTCCGGAGCCGCCGCCCGCATCCTGGCGCCCGGCGAATGGCGCAGCGGCTGTCTCGCCACCGTCACCACCCACGATCTGCCGACCACCGCGGCCCGGCTGACCGGTGCGGATGTCGCCCTGCGCGAACGGCTCGGGCTGCTCGCCGGCCCGCCGGAGCGGGAGCGGTCCCGGGCCACCTATGAACTCGCCGAGTGGATGGGGGAGTTGGTGCGGCGCGGACTGCTGCCCGAGGGGCAGGGCGACGAGGAGGCGGCGGTCAAGGCCGTGCACCGCTTTCTGCTGCGCACCCCGGCGCGGATGGTCGGCGTCTGGCTGCCCGACGCGGTGGGGGACCGGCGCCCGCAGAACCTCCCCGGAACATGGGATGAATACCCCAACTGGCGCCTGCCGATCGCCGGCCCCGACGGCCGTCCGCACACCCTGGAAGAGCTGGCCGCCTCACCCCGACTGCACGCGCTGATGCGGGAGTTGTCGGACGGGAGTCGCTAGGCGCACCCCCGGCAGCGCTCGCCGCACACCCCCTTCCGGGACGTCGCACCGTCCGGCACCATGCCGTGGACACCATCCAGACATCCGACCATTGGCCAAGCGTGGTCGGCGAGTTGGAGGGAACCATGGCACTTCGCAGCACCCGGCGGACGCTGTGCGCACTCGCGCTCACCGCGGCCGCCGCGCTCGCCCCCGTCCAGAGCTCCCTGGCCCGGTCGTCGTCGACCGCCTCCGCCGGCCCCTGCGACCGGCCCGTGCGCCCCGCCTCCCAGATGGCCGTCGAACCCTGTGACACCCCGGCCCGGATCATCGACAAGGCCGCCCATATCGTCCCCACCAAGGGCCAACTCGCCTGGCAGCAACGGGAGGTGACCGCCTTCACGCACTTCGGTATGAACACCTTCACGGACCGTGAATGGGGCTCCGGCGCCGAGGACGGGAAGCTGTTCAGGCCCTCCCGTATCGACGTCGACCAGTGGATGCGCGCGTACAGGGCGGCCGGCGCCGAGCAGGTGATGCTGACCGCCAAGCACCACGACGGCTTCGTGCTCTACCCGAGCCGCTACACCCCGCACTCCGTCGCCGCCAGTCCCGGCAGCCCGGATGTCGTGGGCGCGTACGTCAAGGCCGCCCGCCGGGCCGGGCTGAAGGTCGGCATCTACCTCTCGCCCTCCGACGGCGCCGAACTCCCGCACGCCTGGCACACACGGTGGGTCGCGGAGATCCGCAAGAAGCAGCAGGAGGGCCTCCCGCTCAGCCTGCCCGAGCGGGTCGCCCTGGAGGACGGCGACCGGGCGCCCCGCGGCCTGGGCCGCTTCGGCAACGGCAGCAAGGTCACCGAGCGCACCATCCCCACCCTCGTCCCCGGCGACGACCGCGCCGCCGCGGTCCGCAGCGGCGCGCTGCCCGCCTTCCGGGTCCGGGCGGACGACTACGACGCCTACTACCTCAACCAGGTCTATGAACTCTTCACCCGCTACGGTCCGCTCGACGAACTGTGGCTGGACGGCGCGAACCCCTGGTCGGACGCCGGGATCACGCAGAAGTACCACGTCGCCGAGTGGTTTTGGATGATCCACCGGCTCTCCCCGGACACCGTCGTCTTCGCCGGACCGCAGGGCGCCCGCTGGGTCGGCAACGAGAACGGCATCGCCCGCGAGACGGAGTGGAGCGTCACCCCCTCCGCCGACGACCCCTGGACCGTGAGCCGGCGGGCTGCCCCACGACTCCACCGACCCCGACATCGGCTCCCGCGCCAAGCTCCTCGCGCCCACCACCAAATACCTCCAGTGGTACCCGGCCGAGGCCGATGTCTCGTTGCGCCCCGGCTGGTTCCACCACCCCGGCGAACGCCCCAAGACGCCGGCGCAGCTGATGGACCTCTACGAGAAGAGCGTGGGCCGCAACGCCTCGCTGCTGCTGAACGTCCCGCCCGCCAGGGACGGCCGCATCGCCGCCGAGGACGTCGCCTCGCTCACCGCCTTCGGGACCGCCGTACGCGAGACCTACGGCACGGATCTGCGGACGGCCGGGCCCGGGCCCTGGACGTTCGACCGGATCGGGGTCGCCGAGGACATCCGGCACGGCCAGCGGGTCGAGCGGTTCACCGTCCGGGCGCGGACCGGCGGCACCTGGACGACGCTCGCGCACGGCACCACCATCGGACACCGGCGGATTCTCACGCTCCCACGGCCGGTGACCGCGGACGCCGTACGGGTCGTTGTCGAGGAGTCCCGCGGGCGGAACCGGGTGGCGCCGGTCACGCTGCACCGCAGCCGGGCCGCCGGCGGCTGAGCCCGCGGGAGCGCCGGTTGTGCCACCCCGGGCGCGCGGGGCGCCGAGGCGTCCGATACGTTGACTTCGTGAGCAACAAGGTCAATAAGAATGTCCTGCGCGCCGGAACCATCACCGCCGGCACCGCGCTGATGCTGCTGATGTCGTCCCCCGCGTTTGCGCTCACCCGCGACGATGGTGACGACCCGGGTCCGGGTCTGAGCGTGATCGAGACGCTCGGCCTCTTCGTCGCTTTGCCCATCGTTCTCTTCCTGGTCATCGCCGGGCTGGTCATGGTGGGCGACAAGCCCCGCAAGCAGGCCGGGTCCAAGGCCTGACACCGGGCACCAAGTGACGCCTCAAGGGCGCCCATCGGTTACAAGAACCGAGGGGCGCCCTTTGTCGTACCCGGATATTTCCGCAGGTGAAAAAGGGGTTGCGAGGCGGCTATCGCGCGATTTTCGGCCGGTTTGCGAGGGGGCTGTGTTTAACCGGCCCTAACCTACGATGACGTAACCTACGCAGCCGTAGGTCAAACCTACGGACCCGTAGGTCATCGTCCCCAGGAGTTCCCCCGTGACCATCGCCCCTGCCCGCCATAACGGAGAGCTCGGCCAGGCCGCCTGGAGCGACGCCCAGCTGCTCTACGCGCTCGAAGAGGTCGTCGAGAAGGAACTCAACCGCCATCTGAAGATCGCCAAGGACTGGATGCCCCACGAGTACGTACCGTGGAGCGACGGGCGCAACTTCCCCGGACCGCTGGACGGCGAGGCCTGGGAGCCCGAGCAGTCCAAGGTCAGCGACATCGGCCGGATCGCCCTGGTCGTGAACCTCCTCACCGAGGACAACCTCCCCAGCTACCACCACGAGATCGCCACCCTCTTCGGCCGCGACGGCGCCTGGGGCACCTGGGTGCACCGCTGGACCGCCGAGGAGGGCCGCCACGGCATCGTGATGCGCGACTACCTGCTCACCAGCCGGGCCGTCGACCCGGACGAGCTGGAGCGGTTCCGAATGGCCCACATGTCGGAGGGCTTCGAGTCCGACAATTCGCACAGCATGCTGCACTCGGTGGCGTACGTCGCCTTCCAGGAGCTGGCCACCCGCATCTCGCACCGCAACACCGGCCACCACTCCGGTGACCCGGTCTGCGACCGGATGCTGGCCCGGATCGCCACCGACGAGAACCTCCACATGGTCTTCTACCGCAACCTCCTCGGTGCGGCCTTCGAGATGGCGCCCGACCAGACGATGTGCGCGGTGCGCGATGTCGTCACCGGCTTCCGGATGCCCGGCCACGGGATGCCCGGCTTCGAGCGGTCCGCCGCCCGGATGGCCATCGGCGGGATCTACAACCTGCGGATCCACCACGACGATGTGCTGCAGCCGGTGCTGCGCTTTCTGAAGGTGCTGGAGATCGGCGGACTGGGTCCGGCCGGGCTGGCCGCGCAGGAGGAGCTGGGCCTGTTCATGGACGGCCTGGACGGTCAGGCGCGGAAGTTCGACGAGCGCCAGGCCGCCATCCTCGCCCGCCGCGAGGCCAACCGCCGGGCCTGACCCGGCCGGCTCCCCGCTGCCGTGGTCCGCGGTGACCGCGGCGGCGGGTGCGTACGCTTCCCGCATGGCCGACTGGGACCTCAAGAAGCTGCGCATCCTGCGCACCCTCCACGAGCTGGGCACGGTCACCGCGACCGCCGAGGCGCTGCACATGACGCCCTCGGCGGTCTCCCAGCAGCTGACCGGGCTGGCCAAGGCCCTCGGGGTGACGCTGCTGGAGGCCCATGGCCGGCGGGTGCGGCTGACCGACGCCGCCGAGCTGGTGCTGCGGCACACCGAGGCGGTCTTCGCCCAGCTGGAGCGCGCCGACGCGGAACTGCTCGGCTACCTCCAGGGGGAGGCCGGCCAGGTACGGGTCGGGGCGTTCTCCACCGCCATTCCCGCGCTGGTGGTCCCCGCCGTACAGGAGCTGCGCCGCAGCCACCCGGGGCTGTCGGTCGCCGTACGGGAGGCGGAGGCGGAGGCCGCGTACGAGCTGCTGGCGGAGGGCAGTGTCGATCTGGCGCTGTCGCTCGCCGCGCACGCCCCCACTCCGCGCGACCCCAAGTTCAGCCGGGTCTCGCTGCTCGCCGACCCGCTGGACGTGGCGCTGCCGGCCGGTCATCCGCTGGCCGCCGAACCGGGGCTGCGGCTGGCCGATCTGGCGGGCGAGCCCTGGATCTTCGGCAGCAGCGGGCCCTGGTCGCAGATCACCACCACCGCCTGTGAGAACGCCGGGTTCGTGCCCGAGCAGGCGCATGCCGCCGCCGACTGGAGCGCGATCTGGGCGATGGTCGCGGCGGGGATGGGGGTGGCGCTGGTGCCCCGGATGGCCATGGCGGGCGGCGTCGGCGCAGGCCGCGGCGTACGGCGGGAGCACGGCGGCGGGGTCGCGCTGCGGGTGCTGCACGCGGACCAGCCGCGCCGTCATGTGATCGCCGCCGCCCGGCGCGGCTCCGAAGGGGCGCCGGGGCCAGCCCGGGTGCTGGCCGCGCTGCGGCAGGCGGCCGCCGCGCAGCCGCCGGGAGAGGAAACCATTCAGTCCAGCTGAACGTATTCCTCAAAAACTTTCGATGGACCTGTGGGGTGGTCCACTGCGACCGTGAAGCGGTCCGCACCTCCACACCATCGAAGGGCAACGATGACCGCCAACCCGGCCGCCGACACCACTGATCCGCACGCCAACGACGCCAACCCGTACGGTGGCGGAGACCCCTACGCCGACTACCGCGGCGGGGACTTCCCCTTCACCTCGCTCGTCGACCTCGCCGACCGCCGTCTCGGTGCCGGTGTGATCGCCGCGAACGACGAGTTCTTCGCCGAGCGCGAGAATCTGCTGAAGCCGGCTCCGGCGGTCTTCGACCCCGAGCACTTCGGCCACAAGGGCAAGATCATGGACGGCTGGGAGACCCGGCGCCGCCGCGGCACCGACGGCGACCATCCCTTCCCGGACGACGACGCGCACGACTGGGCGCTCATCCGGCTCGCCGCCCCCGGCGTGATCCGCGGCATCGTCGTCGACACCGCTCACTTCCGCGGCAACTACCCTCAGCAGGTCTCCGTCGAGGCCACCTCGCTGCCCGGCAGCCCCGGCCCCGACGAGCTGCTCGCCGACGAGGTGAAGTGGGAGGAGCTGGTCCCGCGCACCCCCGTCCGCGGCCACGCCGCCAACGGCTTCGAGGTCACCGTCGAGCGCCGCTTCACGCATCTGCGGCTCAAGCAGCACCCCGACGGCGGCATAGCCCGCCTCCGGGTCCACGGCGAGGTCGTGCCGGACCCGGCGTGGCTCGATGTGCTCGGCACCCTCGACTTGGCCTCCGTGCTGCACGGCGGCACCGTCGAGGACGCCTCCGACCGCTTCTACTCCTCGCCCACCCAGATCATCCGGCCCGATCTCTCCCGCAAGATGGACGACGGCTGGGAGAACCGCCGCCGCCGGGTCAAGGGCACCCACGACTGGGTGCGCTTCCGCCTCGCCGCGCAGGGCGAGATCAGGGCGGTGGAGATCGACACCGCCTACCTCAAGGGCAACTCCGCGGGCTGGGCCGCCCTGTCCGGGTGCGACGGCGACCCGGCCGACGAGGCCTCCTGGTTCGAGATCCTGCCGAAGACGAAGCTCCAGCCCGACACCCCGCACCGCTTCGCCCTGCCGGCGGCCGTCACCGCCACCCACGTACGGCTGGACGTCTTCCCCGACGGCGGCCTCGCCCGGATGCGGCTGCACGGCGCCCTCACCGAGGCCGGCCGCACCGCACTCGGCCGCCGCTTCGACGCGCTGGGCGGCTGAGCCGCACGCCTGTTTCCGCCGGGCCCCGCGGGAGGGGGACGGGGCCCGGCGGCCACCTCCCCGAGCGATCGAGGAGCGGGGCCCCTCGTCCGGCGGACGGCAGCGCACCAGGCGCCCGTCCGCCGGGCGGCGTCACCAGCCGTGGCGGCAGGAGAAGTTCCCGCCGCCACGGCGAACAACCCCCATGACGAGGGTCCGGCGGAATCCGCGACGGCGGAACCGGAACGTGGGCCGGTCAGCCCGCCGCGTCGGCCCGCTGCGCCTTCAGCGCCCGCTCGATCCCCGCCCGCGACTCGGTCATCAGCCGGCGCAGCGCCGGGCTCGGCCCGGCCGAGGCCAGCCAGGCGTCCGTGGCGTCCAGGGTCTCCTGCGAGACCTGCAGCGCCGGGTAGAGACCCACCACGATCTGCTGCGCCATCTCATGGCTGCGGGAGTTCCAGATGTCCTTCACCGCGGCGAAGTACTTCGCGGTGTACGGCGCCAGCAGCTCCCGCTGGTCCGGCTGGACGAAGCCGCCGATGACGGCCTCCTGCAGGGAGTTGGGGAGCTTGTCCGACTCCACGACCGAGGCCCAGGCCTCGGCCTTCGCCTCCGCCGTGGGACGCGCCGCGCGCGCCGTCGCGGCATGCCGCTCGCCCGCGGAGGTCTTGTCCCGCTCCAGCTCCGCCGCGACGGCCTTCTCGTCCGCCCGGCCGGTGGCCGCCAGCCGCTGCAGCAGCGCCCAGCGCAGCTCGGTGTCCACGGCCAGCCCGGAGATCTCCTCCGTACCGTCCAACAGGCCCTGCAGCAGGTCCAGTTGCGTGTCCGTACGGGCCGAGGCGGCGAACGCGCGGGCCCACGCCAGCTGGTGGTCGCTGCCCGGCTCGGCCGCCCGCAGCTGCTCCAGGGCCGCCGCGGTCCACGTCGCCAGACCCGTCTCGCGCCACTCCGGAGCCGCGTACAGGTCCAGCGCCAGCTTCACCTGGCGGTGCAGCGACTGGACGACGCCGATGTCCGACTCCTTGCCGATGCCCGACAGCACCAGCGACAGATAGTCACGGGCGGGGAGTTCGGCGTCCCGCGTCATGTCCCAGGCCGACGCCCACGACAGGGCGCGCGGCAGCGACTCGGTGAAGTCGCCGAGGTGTTCGGTGACGGCCTTCAGCGACTCCTCGTCCAGCCGGACCTTGGCGTACGACAGATCGTCGTCGTTGAGGAGGATGACGGCCGGCCGCGCCTTGCCCACCAGCTGGGGCACGGCGGTCAGTTCACCGTCCACGTCCAGCTCGATGCGCTCGGTCCGCACCAGCTTGCCGTCCTGCAGTTCGTAGGCGCCGACCGCGATCCGGTGCGGCCGCAGCACCGGCTCGCCCTTGGCGCCGGCCGGCAGCGCCGGAGCCTCCTGCTTCACCGCGAAGGAGGTGATGACGCCGGCGCCGTCCACCTCGATCTCCGGCCGCAGGATGTTGATCCCGGCGGTCTCCAGCCACTTCTTCGACCAGGTCTTCAGATCCCGCCCGCTGGTCTCCTCCAGCGCGCCGAGCAGATCCGACAGCCGGGTGTTGCCGTAGGCGTGCGCCTTGAAATAGGCCTGCACGCCCTGGAAGAACTCGTCCATGCCGACATAGGCGACCAGCTGCTTGAGGACGCTGGCGCCCTTGGCGTAGGTGATGCCGTCGAAGTTGACCAGCACATCGTCGAGGTCATTGATCTCGGCCATGATCGGGTGCGTGGAGGGCAGCTGGTCCTGCCGGTAGGCCCAGGTCTTCATGGAGTTGGCGAACGTCGTCCACGAGTGCGGCCACTTCGAGCCCGGGGCGTAGGCCTGGCAGGCGATCGAGGTGTAGGTGGCGAACGACTCGTTCAGCCACAGGTCGTTCCACCACTCCATGGTGACCAGGTCGCCGAACCACATGTGCGCCAGCTCGTGCAGGATGGTCTCCGCGCGCACCTCGTACGCCGCGTCCGTCACCTTGGAGCGGAAGACGTACTGGTCGCGGATGGTCACCGCGCCCGCGTTCTCCATCGCGCCGGCGTTGAACTCCGGCACGAAGAGCTGGTCGTACTTCGCGAACGGGTAGTCGTAGTCGAACTTCTCCTGGAACCACTCGAAGCCCTGCCGGGTGACCGCGAAGATCTCGTCGGCATCCAGGTGTTCGGCAAGCGACGGCCGGCAGTAGATGCCCAGCGGCACCGTCCGCCCGTCCTTCTCGTACGTGCTGTGCACGCTGTGGTACGGGCCGACGATCAGCGCGGTGATGTAGGTCGAGATCCGCGGGGTCGGCTCGAAGCGCCAGACGTTGTCGCTCGGCTCCGGCGTCGGCGCATTGGAGATCACCGTCCAGCCCTCCGGGGCCTTCACGGTGAACTGGAAGGTCGCCTTGAGATCCGGCTGCTCGAAGGAAGCGAACACCCGACGGGCGTCCGGAACCTCGAACTGGGTGTACAGATAGGCCTGTTGGTCGACCGGGTCGACGAAGCGGTGCAGCCCCTCACCGGTGTTGGTGTAGGCGCAGTCCGCCACGACCGTCAGCTCGTTGCGGCCGGCCCGCAGCCCCGTCAGCGCGATCCGCGAGTCCTTGAACACCTCGCCCGGATCCAGCGCCTCGCCGTTGAGCGCCACTTCGTGCACGGCCGGCGCGACCAGATCGATGAAGGAGTCCGCGCCCGCCTCGGCGACGTCGAACCGCACCGTCGTCACGGACCGGTACGTGCCTCCTGCGCTCCCGTCCTCGGCCGACCCGGGGGCGCCCCCCTCCTGCGCGGCGGAGAGGTCGAGATCGATCTCATACGCGTCCACGGTCAGCAGGCGCGCCCGCTCCTGCGCCTCGTCGCGGGTCAGATTTGTGCCAGGCACCCGGCCATCTCCTTCGCATGCGTCATCACATCGGACTCTTCGGCCATCCTTCCACGTGGTCCGGCCTCCGCGGGGTGGTGATCGAAGGAGTGGAGAGCGGCTGCGCCCGGCCGGCCTCCGGCGCTCCGGAGCGCGCGCCGATCACGGCGTCCGATTCCCGCCAGCGTGCGCGGCCCGCGCGCACGAGGCTGGGCCCATGACGACCTACACCGCACGTCCCCTCCCGGCGACCGCCCACAAGGAGCTCTGCGCAACCGATGACGCGGGGCGGCCCGCCGCACCGTTCACCGCCCGCGAGGACGGGGTGCCGCTGAACGCCGTCGGCAGTCCGCTGCGCTGCTGTCTGCGCGACGTGCGCGCCGGTGAGCGGGTCGCACTGGTCTCGTACGCGCCGCTGCGCCGCTGGGCGGACGCGACCGGGGCGCGGCCCGGGGCCTACGACGAGCAGGGCCCGGTGTTCGTGCACGCCGAGCCGTGCGGCGGGCCGGACGCCGCGGCCGGCCGCTATCCGGCCGTGCGGGCGGGCGCCCTGCGGGTGCTGCGCCGCTACAACGCCCGGGGCGAGATCGTCGGCGGCCGGTTCCTGGAGGTCCCAAAGGACGCCCCGGCGGCGTTCGACGCGGCCCTCGGGGAGGCGTTCGCGGACCCGGAGGTGGCGCTGGTGCACGTCCGGGCCGTGGAGTACGGCTGCTTCCACTTCGAGGTCCGGCGGCCCTGACCGTGAAAACGGCGGGTGCCCGTACGGAGACTCCGTACGGGCACCCGCCGTCGTGCGCCGGGGGCGGTCAGCCGCGCAGCTCCGCGGCGACCAGCTCCGCGATCTGGACGGCGTTCAGCGCCGCGCCCTTGCGGAGGTTGTCGTTGGAGACGAACAGCGCCAGGCCGTTCTCGGCGGTCTCGTCCTCACGGATGCGGCCCACGAAGGACGCGTCCTGCCCGGCGGCCTGGAGCGGGGTGGGCACGTCGGAGAGGGTGACGCCGGGGGCGCCGGCCAGCAGCTCCTGGGCCCGGGCGGGGCTGAGGGGACGCGCGAAGCGGGCGTTGACCTGCAGCGAGTGACCGGTGAAGACCGGGACGCGGACACAGGTGCCGGACACCTTCAGGTCCGGGATCTCCAGGATCTTGCGGCTCTCGTTGCGGAGCTTCTGCTCCTCGTCGGTCTCGTTCAGCCCGTCGTCGACGATCGAGCCGGCCATCGGCAGCACATTGAAGGCGATCGGGGCGACGTACTTGTCCGGCTCCGGGAACTCCACCGCGCCACCGTCGTGCGTCAGCTTGGTGGCGTCCTGCTCGATGACCTTGCGGACCTGGCCCTCCAGCTCCTCCACACCGGCCAGACCGCTGCCGGAGACCGCCTGGTAGGTGGCGACGACCAGCGAGACCAGACCGGCCTCGTCGTGCAGCGGACGCAGCACCGGCATCGCGGCCATGGTCGTGCAGTTCGGGTTGGCGATGATGCCCTTGGGCCGGTCCGTGATGGCCTGCGGGTTGACCTCGGAGACGACCAGCGGGACCTGGGGGTCACGGCGCCAGGCCGAGGAGTTGTCGATCACGACCGGGCCGGCGTCGGCGACCTTCTCGGCCAGCGCCTTGGACGTGGCGCCGCCCGCCGAGAAGATCACGATGTCCAGCGCCGAGTAGTCGGCGGTGGCCGCGTCCTCGACGGTGATCTCGGTGTCCTGCCACGGAAGGGTGCGTCCGGCGGACCGGGCCGAAGCGAACAGCCGCAGCTGCTCGACCGGGAAGTTCCGCTCGGCGAGGATGCCCCGCACCACGCCGCCGACCTGTCCGGTGGCTCCGACGATTCCGATCCTCATGGGACTCCTTCTTTCTGGCCTGACAAGGGTGTCTGCTCGGAACACCTGCTCAGTAGTGCCTCCATCATGTGTGTGATACCCGTCGCGTTGTCCAATCCGTTCCATTCCGTGGAGCGTGGACGGCGCCGGAATCCACGTTTCAAGGATGCGGCACCGGCGGCGGAAGCAGCGCCTCCAGCGCGCGGTCGAGGGCGCGCAGCAGCGCGTCCCGGTCGCCGGGCGCGTACAGCAGCCGCAGCGCCAGCCCGTCGGACAGCGCGAGCACGGCATCCGCGAGGGCCAGGCAGTCGGCGGCCGGATCCGGGCCGCGGCCGTGCCCGGCGGACGCCAGCCAGCCACCGAGGGCCTCCCGGACCTCCTGGTCGACCCGCCGGCGGATCGCGCCGAGCCCGGGATGGTGGGCCGCACGGGTGGCGAAGGCCAGCTGGGCCGCGGCCTCGGCCCGGCGTTCGGAGTCCAGGGGGAGGGTGGCGAGGACGAGTGCCCGCAGCGCCTCGCGCGGCGGCAGACCGCGCTCGACGGCGGCCATCCGCTTCTCGATGCGTTCACCGGCCAGCTCGGCGGCGAAGGCCAGCAGCTCGTCCTTGGTGCGGAAGTACTTCTGTACGGCACCCGGTGAGCGGCCGGCCGCGGCGGCCACGGTGCGCACGCTGACCTCGTCCAGGCCCTGCTCTGCGGCGAGGCGCAACACGGCGGCACCGATCTGCCGGCGCTGCTGCGCACGGTCCACGGTTCTGGGCACGGTGTGCTCCTCCTCACTCCCGCCGTCGGGCGGTTTCCGCCGGCGGGTCCGCCGTCAGGATACGGGTGTATTCTTTTTGAGATACGGTCGTATTCTCAAGATGGGGTGCGGCCCCGAAGGCGTGCTGACGCGAAGGCTGACGCGAAGGGGGACAGTGATGGCGGAGCGACGTGATCCTGCCGAGCGGATCTCGGACCGGGAGCGGGACCGCAGGGACCTGCGGGCGTGGATCGAGGAGTGGCGCTACTGGCTCGGCGGCGCCGTGATCATGTCGGCGGTCTGGGGTGTGCACTGCTTCCACAAGGGCGAGCTGGAGTTCTACTGGCCGCTGCTGCCGCTGGGCGTCTGGGCCGCCGTACTGGTCGCCATTGCGGTGTGGCCGCGCGGCGGGGAGGCCGGTGGGGCATAGCGGGCCGGGCGGGGGCGGAGTGCGGCTGACCGGACGGCCGTGCCGCCCCCGCTGCCCCGCAGGGTGAACGGCCGGTGACCGGCGTTCGCCGCCGACAACAGAGGCCGGTGACCGGCCGATGACGCGGAGGTCCCTGTGCGGTGATGGGTTCTCCGCGTTGCGGTGGCGTTCACGTCCAGGTCACCCCCGGTGCCAACCATCCAAGGTGACAGGGCAGTTGTGCTGCCCGGCCGCCTTTGCGTTCGCACCCGGGGAGCCCGCGTATGTCCCGTATACGGTCCGCCGCCGCCACTCTCGACCGCCGTACGTTCCTCGCCGCCACCGGAGCCGTCGGCGCGGCCACCGGGCTCGGGCTCGCCTTCGGCCAGGACCGGACGGCGCAGGCCGCCACCGTGAGCCCCGGCCCGGCCCCGGCCGCGCCCGTACCGGTCGAGGCCCCCGCCGTCCCCCGTGTCCCCTACACCCGGGGCACCACCCTCGGCGGTGTGTCCGCCCCGCGCGGCAGCGGAGGCTTCCGCCGGCTCGGCGACGGCCCCGCCTGGGACCGGGTGGTACGGACCGAGCTGGGCACCGCACACGGCGGACGGGACCGGCGGCGTACCGCGCTGGCCTCGTTCGTGCAGTTCACCGACCTGCACCTGGTCGATGTGCAGAGCCCGCTGCGCTACGAGTACCTGCGCGCCGAGACCGCCAGCGCCTGGCGGCCGCAGGAGGCGCTGTCCGTGGCCGGGGTCGTCTCGCTGATCGAGCGGGTCAACGCGCTGCCCGGCGGGCCCGCCACCGGCGCCCCGCTGTCCTTCGTGATGACCACCGGCGACAACACCGACAACAACTCCAAGCTGGAGCTGGAGTGGTACCTGACCGCGATGAGCGGCGGCCGGATCACCCCGAACTCCGGCGACCCGCGCCGCTACGAAGGCGTCCAGGACAGCGGGCTGAAGCTGTACTGGCAGCCGGACAGCGCGGTGCGCGACGCCGACAAGGCGCTGGGATTCCCCCGGCTGGACGGGTTCCTGGACGCGGCGATCCGGACCGTCCACAGCCCCGGCCTGCGGATGCCCTGGTACTCGACGGTCGGCAACCACGACTCGCTGCCCGGCGGCTGCTATGCGCCCGGTGACCCGTTCTGGACCGAGGTCGCCACCGGCGAGCGCAAGCTGGAGACGCTGCCCGCCGCCGAGGCCGCGAAGGTGTGGCAGGCGGTCAAGGACGGCCTCGACCCCAAGGGGGAGGACTTCAAGCGGCTGCTGAAGTCGCACGCCAAGCAGTCCCGGAGGGTCACCCCGGACGAGCGGCGCGCTCCCTTCACCCGGGCCGAGTATCTGCGCGCCCACCTGGACCCGGCGCACACCGGCCCCGGCCCGCACGGCCACGGCTACACCGCCGCGCACCTCGACGGGACCCGCCTCTACTACAGCTTCCGGATCTCCGACGACGTCCTCGGCATCAGCCTGGACACCACCGACCCCGGCGGCCACTACACCGGCTCGGTCGGCGACGCCCAACTGCGCTGGCTGGAGCGGACCCTGAAGGAGAACGAGAAGGGCGAGAAGGCCCATGTGCTGGTCTTCAGCCACCACACCAGCAAGACGATGAACAACACCCGCCCCGACCCGGCCCGGCCGCACGAGAAGCGGCACGGCGGCCCGGAGCTGGTCGAGGTGCTGGCCGCGCACCCCGCGGTCGTCGGCTGGATCAACGGCCACAGCCACAAGAACGAGATCATGGCGCACGGCAGCTTCTGGGAGATCTCCACCGCCTCGCACATCGACTTCCCGCAACTGGCCCGGGTCATCGAGCTGGTGGACAACCACGACGGCACGCTGTCGCTGTTCACCACCTTGGTCGAGTCGGCCGCCCCGCACCGCACGGACTTCACCGACCTCTCGCAGACCGGGCTGGCCGCCCTCTACCGCGAGCTGTCCTTCAACGCCCCCGAGGCCCGCTCGGACCTCGCGGGCACGGCCCGGGACCGCAACGTCGAGCTGCTGCTCAAGCGCTGACGGGCCCGGCGCCGCGCTAGCGCGGCAGGACCACCACATACGCACCCGGCTCCCGGTCCCCGGCGGCCATCAGGGCCGTACGGACCACCGCGGCCTGCTGCTCCGGGGACTGGCGCAGGGTGCGGGGCAGACAGCGGACGACGGTGATGCCCAGCCGCTCCAGATGCTCGCGCTTGTGGAAGAACGGCGAGTGCAGCGGGTCCTCCTCGGCGCGCGGTGCCCGGGTGTCGATCTCCAGGGCCACCGAGTGCTCCGGCCAGAAGGCGTCCACACCGCCCAGGTGCGGCCCGCCCGGCAGCCGCAGATCGACGTTCCACAGCGGGTCCGGCAGTCCGTGCTCCCGCACCAGCGCGTACAGCTGCTGCTCGGCCAGTGCCCGACCCTCGGCCAGCAGGGTGTCCACCGCGTCCACCACGTGCGGCCGGGTCAGCAGCCGGGCCCGGCTCAGCTCCCGTACCACCGCACTCGCCTCGCAGTGGCCGCCGCGGACCGCCTCGGTCAGCAGCCGGCGCACCGCCGAGGCGTCGGTGAGCGTGCCGATCGCGTCCGCCAGCGCACGCGGCACCGGCGCGGCCGGCACCCCCGTGACGTCCTGCGGGACGGGCAGCTCGACCGCCCGCAGGATCCGCGCGAAGCCGGTGGAGCGCAGCCGCCGGGTGCGGGAGACCAGCACCTCGATACGGTCCAGGGCGAGCAGCGGGGGCGCCTCGGTGAAGCCGTGCAGGGCGAGCGCCGCCAGGCCCGTGATCATCGCCTCCGGGGCGTCCCCCGACGGACTGCCCTGCCGGGGGACGGTCGGCCCCCGGTGACTGGCGTACAGCAGGACCGCATGCAGCCGCTCCTCGCTGGTGGGCGGCCCCGGATGGAGCAGGTAGATGCCCGGGAGCACTTGTTGCCAGCTGCCGCCGGGGCGGCAGCGTTCGGTGGTCTCCGCCGCCGCGATGCCGTGCTCACGCAGCTGACGGGTGGTCATCACCCGGCACCGGGAGGTGGTCAGGTGCTGGAGGGGGAGGGGAGAGAGCGGGGTGTCGTGGTTCATGCCGGGTCGATTCCCGCCCCCGCTCCGCCCCCTAACCGCTGTTACACGCCCGTACCACAAACCGGACAACCCTGTACTAAAGTACGGGCGTTCGACTGCCGAAAAAGGCTGGTCGTCACGGGGGTTACGGCCGCGCCCCGGCCGCCTCGTCACAAGCCTGTGCCCGCAGCGCCCGGGCCAGATCGTCCCGCTCCTCCAGCACCATCCGGCGCAGCGCCGGCGCCGCCTGCTCGTGCTCGGCCAGCCAGCGGTCCGCGGCGTCCAGCGTGGCCTGCTCCACCTGCCAGGACGGGAACAGCCCGCGCACCACGTCCATCGCGATCTCGATGGAACGCTCCCGCCACACCCGCTCGATCTCCGCGAAGTAGCGCGGGGTGTACGGGGCCAGCAGCTCCCGCTGGCCGGGCTGCGCGAACCCGGCGATCGTCGCCTCCACCAGCGCGTTGGAGAGCGCATCACGCTCCACGACGTCCGCCCACGCCTGCGCCTTCACCCCGGCCGAGGGGCGGGCGGCCAGACAGCGCACCTGGTGGCGCTTGCCGGACGCGGTGTCGTCGCGGGCCAGCTCGGCGGTGAGCTGGGCCTCGTCCGCGACACCGTGGGCGGCCAGCGGCTCCAGCAGGGTCCAGCGCAGCTCCTGGTCCACGTCCAGGCCGTCGATCTTCGCCGTACCGTCCAGCAGGCCCTTGAGCAGCTGGAGATCGGCGGGCGTGGTGGCGAGCGCGGCGAAGTGCCGGGCCCAGGTGAGCTGATGGCCGCTGCCGGGCCCGGCCAGCCGCAGCTCGTGCAGCGCGCCCTCGGCCAGCTCCCGCGCCGCGGGCTCCCGGCGGTCCGGCGCGGAGTAGTACTCCAGCGCCGTCTGCGCCTGCCCGTGCAGCGACTGCAGCACACCGATGTCGGTCTCCTGGCCCGCGAACCGCCGCACCAGGTCGAGGTAGTCGCGGGCCGGCATCAGTCCGTCCCGGGTCAGACCCCACAGCGCGGCCCAGCACAGCGCCCGCGCCATCGGGTCGGCCAGATCGCCGAGCCGGGCCCGCAGCGTGGCCAGCGACCCCTCGTCGAAACGGACCTTGCAGTACGTCAGATCGTCGTCGTTGACCAGCACCAGCTCGGGCCGCTCGGCACCGGCCAGCTCCGGCACGACCGTCCGCGGCCCGGAGACGTCCACCTCCGCACGGGCGTAGCGCACCAGCGCCGGGTCCGCGCCCTGGCGCCGGTAGAGGCCCACCGCGACCCGGTGCGGCCGCAGCTCCGGCTGCTCGGGTGCCGCCTCCTGGAGGATGCTCAGCTCGGTGATCCGGTCCTTGGCGTCATAGGTCACCTGCGGGGTCAGGGAGTTGACGCCCGCGGTCTCCAGCCAGGCACGCGACCAGCTCGCCAGGTCCCGGCCGGACGTCTCCTCCAGCACCGTCAGCAGATCCGTCAGCCGGGTGTTGCCGTAGGCATGCCGCTTGAAGTAGCGCCGGGCGCCCTCCAGGAACGCCTCCTGCCCCACATACGCCACCAGCTGCTTGAGGACCGCGGCGCCCTTGGCGTAGGTGATGCCGTCGAAGTTGAGCTTGGCGTCCTCCAGGTCACGGATGTCGGCGGTGACCGGGTGGGTGGAGGGCAGCTGGTCGGCGCGGTAGGCCCAGGACTTGCGGCGGTTGGCGAAGGTGATCCAGCCGTCCCGGAAGCGCGTCGCCTCCACCAGCGCGAAGGCCCCCATGAAGTCCGCGTAGGACTCCTTGAGCCACAGATCGTCCCACCACTGCATGGTGACCAGATCACCGAACCACATGTGCGCCATCTCGTGCAGGATGACGTTGGCCCGGCGCTCGTAGGACGCCTCGGTCACCTTCCCGCGGAAGATGAACTCCTCACGGAAGGTGACACAGCCGGGGTTCTCCATCGCCCCGAGGTTGTACTCCGGGACGAAGGCGGTGTCGTACTTCCCGAACGGGTACGGGAAGTCGAAGTGGTCGTGGAAGAAGTCCAGACCCTGCTTGGTGACGGTGAAGACGTCGTCCGCGTCGAAGTGCTTCGCCAGGCCCTTGCGGCACAGCGCGCCCAGCGGGATCTCCAGCTCCGTCCCGTCCTCGAAGGTCCGGCGGTAGGTGTCCGAGACGAAGTGGTACGGGCCGGCGACCACGGCCGTGATGTATGTCGAGATCGGCTTCGTCGTCGCGAAACGGTGCCGGCCGCCCTCGGCCCCGCCCTCCTGCGCACCGTTGCTGACCACCAGCCAGCCCTCGGGGGCGGTCACCTCGAAGGTGAACGGCGCCTTCAGATCGGGCTGTTCGAAGTCCGCGAAGACCCGGCGGGAGTCGGCCGGTTCGTACTGCGTGTAGAGGTAGACCTCGCCGTCCTCGGGGTCCACGAAGCGGTGCAGGCCCTCACCGGTCCGGCTGTAGGCGCACTGCGCGTCGACGACGAGGGTGTTCTCGGCGGCCAGCCCGTCCAGCGTGATCCGGGTGCCGTCGAACACCGTCCCGGGGTCCAGCTCCCGGCCGTTGAGGGTGACCGAGGTGACCGACGGTGCCAGCAGGTCCACGAAGGTCGAGGCGCCGGGCTCGGCGCAGCGGAAGCGGAGGGTGGTCAGGGAGCGGAAGGTCTCGGCCGACGCGTCACGGGCGACCGCTGAGCGGACGTCCAGCGCCACGTCGTAGGCGTCGACGCGCAGCAGCCGGCCCCGCTCACGTGCTTCGTCCCGGGAAAGATTCTCACCTGGCACGCCGTGACTCCCTCGTCCTCGTCTCGAATATCGAACACGGGGAATCATGGCACGCCCGCCGGCGGTTGAACCTTCCAGGAACTGCACCGTTGACCGACGCGCACAGCCGTGAAGAGGAGACCTTGTGTCCGAGACCGCGAAGACCCCCGCAGACTTCTGGTTCGACCCGCTGTGCCCCTGGGCCTGGATGACCTCCCGCTGGATGCTGGAGGTGGAGAAGGTCCGCCCGGTCGAGGTGCGCTGGCATGTGATGAGCCTGGCGGTGCTGAACGAGGACCGGCTCGACGAGCTGCCCGAGGAGTACCGCGAACTGCTCAAGACCGCCTGGGGCCCGGTGCGGGTGTGCATCGCCGCCGAGCAGCAGCACGGCAGCGAGGTGCTCGGCCCGCTCTACACCGCGCTCGGCACCCGCTTCCACAACCGCGGCCTGGAGCGCACCCGCGAGACGATCGTGGACGCCCTCGCGGAGGCCGGCCTGCCCGCCGAGCTGGCCGACGCTGCGGACTCCGACGCCTACGACGCGGAGCTGCGCGCCTCCCACAAGGAAGGCATCGACCTGGTCGGCCAGGAGGTCGGCACTCCCGTCATCGCCGTCCCGGGTCACGACGGCGACCAGATCGCCTTCTTCGGCCCGGTCGTCACCCCCGCCCCCAAGGGCGAGGAGGCCGCCAAGCTGTGGGACGGCACGCTGATGGTCGCGTCCATCCCGGGCTTCTACGAGATCAAGCGGACGCGGACGGCAGGGCCGAGCTTCGAGTGAACCCCCGCGTTGGCGGGGAGCAAGAAATCAATCGGACCCGCACTCAGGGACCGATCGGGTCACCCCCGCTGCGGCGGGGAAAGCACCCTGTCCAACGCAGAAGGGCCCCCGCGAGTCACGTCCTCACGGGGGCCCTTCCTCATTCCGCCTGCCGGGTGAGCGGTGAGAAGACGATCACGAGGCAGGACGACTGTGCGGCGGACCCTGTGTCACGGCGCCAGCAGCAAGTTGTTCGCGCGCTCCTGAGCGGAGCGATACCGCTTGGCGACGTCCTGCCAGTTCACGACCTGCCACATGGCCTCGATGAAGTCCACCTTCTGGTTCTTGTACTGCAGGTAGAAGGCGTGCTCCCAGGCGTCGAAGACCAGGATCGGGACCGAGCCCTGGCCGACGTTGCCCTGGTGGTCGTAGATCTGCTCGACGATCAGCCGGCCGGTGACCGGCTCGTAGGCGAGGACGCCCCAGCCGGAGCCCTGGGTGGTGGCGGAGGCCTTGGTCAGCTGGGCCTTGAACTTCGCGAACGAGCCGAAGGACTCGGCGATCGCGTCGGCCAGCTCGCCCACACCGTCCTTCTCCAGCGGCTCGCCGCCGCCGTCACCGGTCATGTTGTGCCAGTAGATGCTGTGCAGGATGTGGCCGGAAAGGTGGAACGCGAGGTTCTTCTCGAGGCCGTTGATGCTGCCCCACTGGTCCTTGTCGCGCGCCTCGGCGAGCTGCTCCAGGGTGTCGTTCGCACCCTTCACATACGCCGCGTGGTGCTTGTCGTGGTGCAGCTCGATGATCTCGGGGCTGATGACCGGTGCCAGCGCCGCGTAGTCGTAGGGGAGTTCCGGAAGTGTGTAGGTCGCCATGCCGATCCCGCCTCCAAGCTGCTTACATGCAGTAGTTGCAAATGATGTGCAAGAGCACGCTATCAGCAGCAGTGATCACCGGCCGGTTGCGGTGACCGGCCTGGTCCCAAAGACGGAGGCGGGGCGGGACCTCGGAATGAGGTCCCGCCCCGCCTGATGGGGAGTGGGGGAGCGCTACTGCTTGGACAGGCCCGCGCCCCGGCCCAGCGCCCGCTGCCGGAGCAGTCCGATCACCGTCAGCGCCACCCCGAAGCCGCCGGTGAACAGCAGCTGGATGCGCTGGTTCTCATCGCGCAGCATCAGCAGCAGCACGGCGGCGATACCCGCCAGCGCCACCCAGGTCAGCACCGGGAAGGCCCACATCTTCACCACGAGCTTCTCGGGCGCCTCGCGCTCCAGCATCCGGCGCATCCGCAGCTGGGCGACGGCGATGAAGCCCCACACCACCAGGACGGCCGCGCCGACCATGTTCAGCAGCCACTGGAAGAGCGTGTCGGGCCACAGGAAGCTCAGCACGACCGCGAAGAAGCCGAAGGCGGCGCACAGCAGGACGGCGCGGCGCGGGACGCCGCCGCTGACCTTGCCGAGGAAGGCCGGTCCCTGGCCGCGGGAGATGAGCGAGTACGCCATCCGTGAGGAGCCGTAGAGGTTGGCGTTCACCGCGGAGAGCAGGGCGACCAGGATGACGACGTTCATGACCTGGCCGGCCGCAGGGATCTCCAGGTAGTCCAGGACCGCCACGTACGGACCGCTCTTGGCGATGGAGGGGGCGCTCCAGGGGATGATCGTGACGATGACGGCCATCGAGCCGACGTAGAAGAGGGCGATCCGCCACATCGCGGTACGCACCGCGCGGGCGACGCCGCGGACCGGGTCCTTGGACTCGGCGGCCGCGATGGTCACCGTCTCCAGGCCGCCGTAGGCGAACACCGAGGCCAGCAGGCCGACCATCAGGCCGTCGACACCCTTGGGGAGGAAGCCGCCGTCACCGGTGAGGTGCGTGGTGCCCGGTGCGGAGGTGCCGGGCAGCAGGCCGAAGATGGCCAGCAGTCCCAGGACCAGGAAGATGGCGATCGCCGCGACCTTCAGGGCGGCGAACCAGAACTCGAACTCACCGAAGTTGCTGACCGCGGCCAGATTGGTGCCGGTGAAGATCACCATGAACAGCAGGACCCACATCCAGGGCTCGGAGCCCGGGAACCACTGGACCATGATGTCCGCGGCGCCCATCGCCTCGGCGGCCACCGCCACACACAGCAGCGCGGTGAACATCCAGCCGACCGTGAATCCGGCCCAGGAGCCTATGGAGCGCTCGGCGTGCACGGAGAAGGAGCCGGAGGCCGGATTGGCCGCGGCCATCTCGCCGAGCATCCGCATGATCAGCATGACCAGGGCGCCGGACACGGCGTAGGCCAGCACGATCGAGGGGCCGGCCGCCGCGATTCCCTCGCGCGAGCCGACGAACAGGCCCGCGCCGATCACCCCGCCCAGGGCGATCATCGAGAGGTGGCGCTGCTTGAGGCCGTTGGACAGCGTGGAGCCGCTGTCGGGGCCCGCGCCCTGAACCGCGTCGCTCTGCTCGCGCGCGGCGGCGGCGGACGAGGGTGTCCGATTCATGTCGTACCTGTCCCAGTAGGTGAGAGCGGAGCAAGGCGTTACTGCGTTCTCCCGGGGCCGCGACCGGTGCGACGGTGCTGCCGGGCCCCCTGGACCCCCGCCGGGGCAGCAGGTCGCGAAGGGCCTGCCGACGGCACAACTCCGGGGTCCTCGGCAAAGCGGGCTCAGTTTGAGTGCCGGTGTCCGCTCAGGGCAACACTTGTGCAGCGAATGTTCGGTATTCAGACGTGATCGTCACTATGTGTGCCTGATTCCTCGTCGAATACGACGCGGTGTGACCCTCGGCGCAGGGTGGGTCAGCGCCCGGCGCGCCGTCCGCGGAGTTCGCGGAGTTCGCGGAGGCCCGCGACGAGCAGCACAGCGCCGGTCGCCCCGGCCGACCACAACAGCTGCGGCCGGGCCGTGTCATCGGTCAGCATCAGCACCAGCACGCCGCCCATGGCCACCAGCGCCGCCCAGGTCAGATACGGGAACGCCCACATCCGCAGGGTCAGCTTCCCGGGCGTCTCGCGTTCGATCCGCGGACGCAGCCGCAGTTGGGAGACGGCGATCAGCCCCCACACGAACAACAGCACCGCGCCGACCGCGTTGAGCATGTACAGGAAGACCGAATCCGGCCATTTCAGATTCAGCAGCACGGAGACGAACCCGAAGGCCACCGAGGCGAGCACGGCCCGGCGCGGCACCCCGCCGGAAACCTTCAGCAGCGCCCGCGGCGCCTCACCGCGCTCGGCGAGCGAGAACACCATCCGCGAGGAGCCGTAGAGGTTGGCGTTCAGCGCGGAGAGCAGCGCCACGAACACCACGATGTTCATGATCTGGCCGGCGCCCGGCACCCCGATGCTGTCCAGCACCGCGACGTACGGACTCTTGCCCGGCTGCATCGACGACCAGGGCAGCAGCGTCACGATCACCAGCATCGAGCCGACGTAGAAGAACAGGATCCGCCACACCGCGCTGCGCACCGCCCGGCCCACCGCACGCGCCGGATCGTCCGACTCGGCCGCGGCGATGGTGACGACCTCCAGGCCGCCGAACGCGAACACCACCGCGAGGACACCGGAGATCACCCCGGCCCAGCCGTGGGGAAGGAAGCCGCCGTGCCCGGTGAGGTTCGCCAGTCCCACCGGTTCGGTGTCCGGCAGCACCCCGAAGACCGCGAGCAGGCTCAGCGCGAGGAACAGCACGATCGCGGTGACCTTCAGCGCCGCGAACCAGAACTCGAACTCGCCGAAGTTCTTCACCGCGGCCAGGTTGGCGACGGTGAAGACGACCATGAAGATCAGCACCCAGCCCCACTGCGGCACCGCCGGCACCCAGCCGTTGGCGATCTGCGCCGCACCGGTGGCCTCCACGGCGAGCACCACGACCAGCAGGAACCAGTACAGCCAGCCCACGCTGAACCCGGCCCAGCGGCCCAGCGCCCGCTCGGCGTGCACCGAGAACGCACCGGACGCCGGCATCGCCGCCGACATCTCGCCGAGCATCCGCATGACCAGCATCGCCAGCGCGCCCGCGATCAGATACGACAGCACGATCCCCGGGCCGGCCACCGCGATCCCCGCGCCGGAGCCCACGAACAGACCCGCGCCGATCACCCCGCCCAGGCCCAGCATCGTCAGATGGCGCTGCTTGAGCCCCGCGGACAGCGGCTCTTTCTCACCGGTCCCCGCGCCGAGGGCGGGCTCACCGGCTTGGGTCGTTGCGTCGTGCATGGACTCGTACTCTCGCAAGGGCCGAGGCGGCGGGGGCCGCCGGCGGGTTTGGGGGAACTCCACAGGTCACCGCGGGGCGGACCCAGTGTCGCCGCACCTCGTGCGCTACCACAAAACCGGCGCCGGAAGGCGGCCCCGGCCGTGATGAGCATCACGTGACCTGCAAAGACGCCACGTGCCCCCTCAGGGCCGGGCAGGGTGGCAGTTGTTATGAACTCTCCAAGCGGGCCGGTACGGCTTTGTCACCGCCACACGATGATCGCCGGCGGCCCACTGGACTAACGTCGTCGCGTCCCGTCCCATATCCGTCCTCACACCTCGCGGAGTCCCGATGAGTACTGCCGCTCTCGTCCGTCCCGGCACGGTCCTCGCCGATCTGCTGCCGGCCGCCACCGCCTCCCGCGCCCGCGTCCGTGACGCCGCGCTGGTGCTCGGCGGGGCCGCGCTCACCGGTATCGCGGCCCAGATCGCCGTCCCGGTCCCGGGCTCCCCGGTCCCGGTCACCGGCCAGACCTTCGCCGCCCTGCTGGTCGGCGCCTCGCTCGGGGCGGGCCGCGGTCTGCTGTCGCTGGCGCTGTACGCCCTGGCGGGGCTCGCGGGCATGCCGTGGTTCGCCGGCGGTGCCTCGGGCGCCGGCGGGGCCACCTTCGGCTACATCGTGGGCATGCTGCTGGCCGCCACCGCCGTGGGCGCGCTGGCCCGCCGCGGCGGCGACCGCGGAGTGCTGCGCACCGCCGCCACCATGGCCGCCGGCATGGCCCTGATCTACGCCGTCGGCGTCCCCTACCTGGCGCTGAGCACCGGGATGTCCCTCGGCGAGGCGGTCGCCGTCGGCATGGTCCCGTTCCTCATCGGCGACGCCCTCAAGGCCGCGCTCGCGATGGGCGCGCTGCCCACGGCCTGGAAGCTGGCGGGGCGCCGCTGAAGCCGCCCGACCCGAAGAGGGCGGGGCCCGCACCGATCCGGTGCGGGCCCCGCCCTCTTCCTTGCCGCCGTACGGCGCTACGCGCGCTCGGCCGGGGCCGCGTCCCGCTCCCGCGGCCGGCGCCGGTCCAGGATCAGCCCGACCGCCAGCACCACCACGGCGGCGACCACCGACAGCACCATCTGCTCGCGCCCGTCCGGGTCGTAGAACATGTAGCCGATGACGAAGACGATCAGCCCGATCGTCGCGTACGTCAGCCACGGGTACAGCCACATCCGCACCGTCAGCCGCTCCGGAGTCTCCCGCTCGATGATCCGGCGCATCCGCAGCTGCGAGACACAGATGACCAGCCAGACGAACAGCGCCACCGCGCCCGACGAGTTCAGCAGGAACTGGAAGATGGTGTCCTTCGAGGTGTAGCTGAAGATCGTCGCGATGAAGCCGAAGGCGACCGAAGCGTAAATCGCGACCGCCGGGACGCCGCCCTTGTTGACGGTGGCGAACGACTTCGGCGCATCGCCGCGCTGACCGAGCGAGAACGCCATCCGGGAGGCGGTGTAGAGCCCGGAGTTCAGACAGGACAGCACCGCGGTCAGCACCACGACGTCCATCACGGTGCCCGCGTACGGGATCTCCAGCGACTTCAGCACGGCCACGTACGGGCTCTTCGCCACCTCCGGGTCGTCCCACGGCAGCAGCGTCACGATCACCGTGATCGAGCCGATGTAGAAGAGCGCGATCCGCCAGATGACGCTGTTGACGGCCTTGCGGACGGCCTGCACCGGGTTGGGCGACTCGCTCGCCGCCAGCGTGACGATCTCGCTGCCCATGAAGGAGAAGACCACCAGCAGCATGCCGGAGAGGATCGCGCCGGGACCGTTCGGCAGGAACCCGCCGTCCCCGGTCAGATGCGACACCCCGACCGGGTCACCGCCCGGCGGCAGCCCGAATATCGCCAGCGCGCCGACCACGATGAAGATGACGATCGCGACGACCTTGATCCCGGCGAACCAGAACTCGAACTCGCCGAACGACCCGACCGAGACCAGGTTCGTACCGGTCAGCACGATCATCACCAGCAGCGCCCAGGCCCACTGCGGGACGGCCGGGACCCACCCGGTGAGGATCGCGGCGGCCGCGGTCGCCTCGACGGCCAGTACGACCGACCAGAAGAACCAGTACAGCCAGCCGATCGTGAAACCGGCCCAGCGGCCCAGCGCCCGGTCCGCGTAGGCGGAGAACGACCCCGAGGTGGGAGAGGCCGCGGCCATCTCGCCCAGCATCCGCATCACGAGCACGACCAGCAGGCCGGTCAGCGCGTACGAGAGCAGGATGCCCGGTCCGGCGGCCGCGATCCCGGCGCCTGAACCAACGAACAGGCCGGCGCCGATCACCCCGCCGATGGCGATCATCGACAGGTGGCGGTTCTTGAGTCCTGCTTGCAGCCCGTCCTGCGACGGTCCCCCGGTGGATCCGCTGCCGGGTTCGCCGGTGATAGGGACCGTTTTGGTGGTAGTAGGCGGGTGCGCGCCCATGAGCACCGTCCTTCGTGGTTCGCGGATGGGATCTCTCGCATTAGATCTTCGTTAACCGTGGATTGGAAGGTCTGCAGCCGGATTGTTGTGCGAAACCCTGGATGGTTACGCGATGCGCTTGCGGACGGAAGGCGGGAGGTGGCGTTCCGTACACGGCCCCTGGGCAGACCCAGCCGCGCCTACCCGGCGGCGCCCGTGTCACACTCATCGCATGCGCGTGTACCTCGGTTCCGACCATGCCGGTTTTGACCTCAAGAACCACCTCGTCGAGTGGCTCAAGGCCCATGGCCACGAGCCCGTCGACTGCGGACCCCACATCTACGACGCCCAGGACGACTACCCGCCGTTCTGCCTGCGCGCCGCGGAGAAGACCGCCGCCGACCCGGACAGCCTCGGCATCGTGATCGGCGGCTCCGGCAACGGCGAGCAGATCGCCGCCAACAAGGTCAAGGGCGTACGGGCCGCGCTGGCCTGGAGCGAGGAGACCGCCAAGCTCGGCCGCGAGCACAACAACGCCAACGTCATCTCCGTCGGCGGCCGGATGCACACCGAGGAAGAGGCGACCAAGTTCATCGAGGTCTTCCTCAGCACCCCCTACTCGGGTGAGGAGCGTCACACCCGACGCATCGAGATGCTCTCGGCCTACGAGACCACTGGCGAGCTGCCCGCCATCCCCGCGCACCACCCGCAGGGCTGACCACCGTTCATCCCGTCGCCCGCCCGCCCCGGCCTCCGGGGCGGGCGGGCGCGCCCACTGGAGGACCTCCGTGCCCGAGGGGCATACGATCCACCGCCTCGCCCTGGACCACCGCTCCCGCTTCGAGGGCGAACGGGTCCGGGTGAGCAGTCCGCAGGGCAAGTTCACCGGCGGTGCGGCGCTCATCGACGGTCAGGTGATGACCGGCGCCGAGGCGCACGGCAAACACCTCTTCCTGGGCTTCGGCCGGGACCGCTGGGTCCATGTGCACCTCGGCCTGTTCGGCAAGCTCGGCTTCGGCGCGGCCCCCGCCCCGCCGCCCACCGACACGGTGCGCCTCCGTCTCGCGAACCCCTCCGCGTACGCCGATCTCCGCGGCCCCACCACCTGCGCACTGATCACCGACGCCGAGAAGGGCGCGATACACGACCGGCTCGGCCCCGATCCGCTGCGCCCGGGGGACGACGGCACTCGCGCCTGGCAGCGGATCTCCCGCAGCCGTACGACCATCGCGGCGCTGCTGCTCGACCAGAAGGTCATCGCCGGCGTCGGCAACGTCTACCGCGCCGAGGTCCTCTTCCGCCACCACATCGACCCCTACCGCGCGGGCCGCGACCTCACCCGCGCCGAATGGGACGCCCTCTGGGCCGATCTGGTCTTCCTGATGGCCGAGGGCGTCCGGCACAACCGGATCGACACCGTCCGCCCGGAGCATCTGCCGGAGGCCATGGGCCGCCCGCCCCGGGTCGACGACCACGGCGGCGAGGTCTACGTCTACCGCCGCGCTCACATGGGCTGCCACATCTGCGGCAGCAAGATCCGCACCGCCGGTCTCGCCGCCCGCAACCTCTTCTGGTGCCCGGGCTGCCAGCCGGTCACGGGCGGCGGCTGACGGGCGGGATTCTGCCCGGGACCGCCACGCCGTTCCGCGGACCCGGGAGTGGGGGAGGCCCTCAGAACCCGTGCGGCAGCCAGGGCGCCACATCCGACCCGAACGCCACCGAAGCCGCGGCCAGCGCACCGGGCCGCAGCTCCCGCACCCGTCCCGCCGCCGCCAGCGCCGTCAGGGAGAACCCGCCCAGATACGCCGCCCCCAGTTCCCGCACGGACAGCGCCAGCCCGGCCGGGTCCGTGGTCCGCGCACAGGACGCACCCGTCCCGTCACCGGTCAGCCACCAGCGCCCCTCGTTCCACGGGCAGAACGGGTCGGTGACTTCCAGCACCACATCCACCGGTGTCCGGTACGTCCGCGCCGCCAGCGCCGCGCCCACCTCCACCGGCCGTACGAACAGCGACTCCCGCAGCACGGGTCCGCAGCGCCGCATGTCCCCGACGAGATGCGGCAGCGGATCGTCCACCGGCCGGCTGCGCACCGACACCGACGACGTCAGATCGATCCCGAACAGGAAGCGCCACAGCGCCGCGTACACCACCGGGTCCAGTGCCTCGATGTTCCGCACCCGCACCACCCCCGCCGGCCCGGCGTCGTTCCAGACCGGTTTGACCGCATAGCGCACATAGCCCCGGACCTCGCCGTCCACCTCGGCCACCACGCACCGCAGTTCCCCGGCCCCCTCCCGCTCGCCCGGAGGGTCCAGCACCGCCATCCGCGCCCAGCCGGGCCGCCGCGCCAGCATCCCGGGCCGGGCGGGCACCAGTTGGGCGTAGACCCGCTCGCAGTCGTCCAGCGCGGCCGCCGGTTCCACCAGCCGCAGCCGTACCTCGTCCACACCGGGCAGCTCGGGGGCGGCCAGCCGCACGGTGTCCACGGTCAGCTGCAGATCCTGGGCCGCCGCGCCGTAGCCGAACCGGCCGTAGATCGCCGGCTCCGAAGCGGTCAGCACCGCCAGCGGCTCCCCGCGCTCCCGGACGTCCGTCAACTGGTGCCGCATCATCGCCCGCAGCAGCCCGCGGCGGCGGTGCGTCGGCTGCACGCTGACCAGCGTGACCCCGGCCGCCGGCACCTCGGCGCCGCCCGGCACGGTGAGCCCGAAGGAGAACGCCCCCGCCGTGGCGACACAGTCCGCGCCGTCCCAGACGCCGAACGAGCGGCCGGTCTCGGTGACCTCACGCCGGACGGCCCGCTGCTCGGGGCCCGGGGGCGGCTCGCCGAACGCCCGGTTCAGCGTGTCCGACCAGGAGTCCCATTCGACGTCCCGCAGCATCCGTAATTCCGTCGCCATGCCTCATCCCTAGCAGCACGCTCCACGGCGGCGCGACCGCATTTCGAACGGGGTTTCCCGGGAATTTTCCGGCCTGACGTGCGGCGAATCGACGCACCGCCGAACGGGTGGATAAGGTCCCAGAGCAATGACAAGCGGCCAGGGAACGGAAACCCTGACGGCCCGGATGCACAAAGGTCTGCACCGGGCCCGCATCGGCGTGCGCAAGGCCGGTGTCGACTACTTCCGCGGCGAGGGCTCCGACCGGTTCGCGCTGGCCGCCCTGCTCATCGCCATACCCGCCATCGCCGCGGGCACACTCTGGTGGCCGGAATGGATCGCCCCGACGGCGCTGGTCCTCCCGGTCATCGCCGGCGGACTGCTGTTGCGGCCCGCCAACCTCCTCGTCCTGTACGGCGCTTCCGCGACCGCGCTGGTCGTCGAGTCCGCACTGTTCGGCCCGTACGACGAAGGACCGGAACGGATCACTCCGGGCACGGTCCTGGTCGTCGCAGCGGTCGGGCTCTTCGGGCTGCTGATCGCCCAGTTCCGCAGCCGGGTCGGGGTGCCCTGGCGGCGCGGCGGCACCATGCTCTTCGACCTGCGCGAACGTATCCGCGTCCAGAGCACGCTCCCCAAGCTGCCCCAGGCCTGGCACCACGAGATGGCGCTTCGCCCGGCCGGCGGACAGTCCTTCTCCGGCGACTTCGTGGTGGCCTCCCGCACCCACGGCGGCACCATCCTCGAAGTGGTGCTGACCGATGTCTCCGGCAAGGGCATGGACGCGGCCTCCCGCGCACTGCTGCTCTCCGGCGCCTTCGGCGGGCTGCTCGGCTCGCTGCCGCCGCACGCCTTCCTGCCCGCCGCCAACGGCTATCTGCTGCGCCAGGACTGGGACGAGGGGTTCGCGACCTCCATCCACCTCGTCCTCGACCTGGAATCCGGCGACTACGAACTCTTCTCCGCGGGCCATCTGCCGGCGCTGCAGCTCAGCGCCGGCACCGGCCGCTGGGAGGAGAAGTCGGGGGACGGGCCGCTGCTCGGCGTCTATGACGGCGCCCAGTTCGACCCGGTCAAGGGCACGCTGCGGACGGGCGACGTGCTGATGCTGTTCACCGACGGCCTGGTCGAGGCCGCCGACCGCGATATCGCCGAGGGCATCGACCGGCTGACCGGTGAGGCCGACCGCTATGTCGCCGGCGGCTTCGCCGGTGCCGCCTGGCATCTGATCGAGGCCGTCGCCAAGGACGTCAACGACGACCGGGCGCTGCTGCTGATCTGCCGGGACGCGTAACGGGGCCGGACGGCAACGCCGGGGTCGGACGCGTCCCGCCGGATGCCCTCACCAGAGGGACGCGAGGGGGACGTTCTTCGGCCTTTTCCGCGGCCGTTCCCAGGGGCGAAGCGGGCCCGGGACACCGGCCACGACATGGCGTGAACCGACCACACCATCCGTCCGGCCGGGCGCACGGCCCCTCAGGCGCTGACGCGCGCCCGCGCCGTATCGGCCGGGTCCTTGCGGAACGCCCAGGCCATGGTCGGCTCCATGGCGAAGCGGAACACCCTGCGGACCGGAGGTGTGCACAGCGCCGTCACGATGCCGCCGGCGAGCAGCGTGACCGCGATCTCACCGAGCGGGGTGTGCAGCCAGGCGTAGTCGTCGAACCAGCCCCAGAACCGCGAGCCCTTGGCCAGGAAGCCGTGCAGCAGATAGCCGTAGAGAGTTCCCGCGCCGAGCACCGTGAACCATGTCTGCCGCGTCGGCACCCAGGCGAAGAAGCAGGCCACCAGCACGATCGAGCAGCCGAAGAGCGCCGGGGTCATCACCGCGCCGACCCACCAGGTGGTGCCCAGTTCCTGGGCGCTGTCCCGGTGGTAGAACCACGCCGAGGACATCCGGGGCGCCGCCCAGTAGGCCATCACCAGCGCCGCGGCGAAGATCGGCAGCGATGCGATCCGCACCGCCCGCCGCTGCACCAGCTTGAAGTGCTCCGGCCGCAGCATCAGCCCCAGGACGAAGAACGGCAGGAACTGCAGCACCCGCTGGAGGTCCAGATCGTCCCCGATGTCCGGTGAGACGGAGGCGAGTACGGCGATGGCCACCGCGAGCGGAATCGGCCAGCGCACGACCTGCCACAGCGGGGTGGTCAGCCGCCAGATGAACAGGGCCACCAGGAACCACGTCAGGAACCACGGGTCGAGCAGGCTGATGGGGTGCCCGGGATCGTCGTCCGCCCAGCGCTTGAAGAACGCATAGGCGGTCTCGAAGAGGACGTAGGGGACCGCGACCCCGGTGACCAGCCGCTGCAGCCGGTCCTTGCGCATGTCGAAGCTGCGCGAGAAGTAACCGGAAATGATGATGAAGGCCGGCATGTGGAAGGTGTAGACGGTCATGTAGAACGCCTCGGCCGCCCGGCTGCCGTCGGTCAGCGGCTCCCATGCGTGCCCCATCGCCACCAGCACGATGGCCAGGTACTTCGCATTGTCGAAGAACGGGTTACGGCCACCGGTCTTCGGCGCGGGCGCCGCCGCGCCCTCCGCAGCGCCGGACGGCTGAGCCGTGGGCCCGGTCCGGTCCGTACCCGCCGCCTTCCGGGCAGGGGGCATCGCGCGTCGGGGTGTCGAGGCAGCGGGAAACATTTGAGGCACGATAGCGGCGGTCGGCAGGCGCGTAAAACCGTCTGCGGGCCCTTCGTTATTTCTTTGGGTGCCGCTCGGGAGAGTGCCCGGATAAAATCCGCAATCGCCGGGGGTCGGGCCCTTCAAGGCTGCCCGATTCACCCCCTATTATCCCCCCAAATCGGACCGTATCCCCCGCAAACGACTCTGGGGGAATGTCCCATTCCTTAGTCTTATGTCCGAATGCTAATAAGCCCTTCAAGCGCCCTGTAAGGCAGTGACGGATGCCACGAATTTGAAATTCCCCGTGGCCGGTTAATGATCAGAATGCGGCGGGAAAATGATCGCCGCGAATTGCCGACGCGGCGTCAGGCGGGGAATTTTCCCCGCCCTGAGCCCGCCTCGTCCCGGCCCCGCGCGGCCCCCCGTGTCGTGGCCCGTTCGCCGTCCGTTCGCCGTCCGTACGCCACCCCGCCATGGCCCCTCGGCCGCGGGCGGCCGGAATCGGGCAAAGCGTTGGCCGATGATTCGTCACCGGCCTGCAGTGGGCATGGAGTTGGTGGCACGATGGGTGCAGGGGGGTGTGCGCGGCATGCCCCCGGGCCGGTGAGGCGTTCCGACCGAGGGTGTGATCAGTTGTGGCTCTTTCGCTGTCAGTTGTGCTGCTGTTGGGGATCATCATGATCGTGCTGATCAGAGGGAAGTCGCTCAAGGGGGGACCGGCGCTCGTCGCCATACTGTTCGGCTTCTTCCTCGCCTCCACGGGCGTGGCGCCGTCCATCAACAAATTCCTCAACTCCCTGGCGGACACCATCAACCACATCACCTTCTAGGTGGTCCGCCGGCCCTCCGCCAGGCGCCGCACAAGGTCCCGCCCTACGAGGTCTCGCCCCCGGTCCGCGCCACTGCCTCGCGTACGGCTTCCTCGCTGCGTCCCACCAGCGCCGAGCCGTCGTCGGCGGTGATGATCGGCCGCTGGATCAGCCGGGGGTGCGCCGCCAGCGCCGCGATCCACCGCTCGCGCGCGGCGTCGGTGCGCTCCCAGCTCCCGAGCCCCAGCTCCTTGGCCTCGGCCTCCTGGGTCCGGGTGATGTCCCAGGGCTCCAGACCCAGTCGCGTCAGCACGCCCCGCAGGTCATCGGCGCTCGGCGGGTCCTCGAGGTACTTGCGCACGGTGTACCGGGCGCCTTCCTCGTCGAGGATCTCCACGGCGGAACGGCACTTGGAACACGCGGGATTGAGCCAGATCTCCATGCAGGCCACCTTATTGATCCGCGACCGCGGAGCGAAGAGGGGTGCAGGAACCCGGCTACCCGGTCCGTACAGCGGAAAACCCCAGGCCGACCGGCCTGGGGCTTCCTCCTGCGAGCGGGCGACGGGAATCGAACCCGCGTAGCCAGTTTGGAAGACTGGGGCTCTACCATTGAGCTACGCCCGCGAGCGCCACAGGTCGCACGGACCTCGGCACGCAGTGCATCCTAGCGGGTCGCGGCGGTGCACCGCACATCCCTTCCCGAGGACGGTGCGCGTCGCCGCGTACGCCCCCATCTCCCGCCACCGGGCGCCCCGATAACTGGCAGCCGTAGCGTCGACAGCCATGTACCCTACGTGTCGCACCGACGGGGTGTGGCGCAGCTTGGTAGCGCGTCCGCTTTGGGAGCGGAAGGTCGTCGGTTCGAATCCGGCCACCCCGACCAGTAGCAGGTCAGCCCGACGACACCAGTCGGGCACAACCTCAGCCCACCGTGGCGGCACCGTATGACCGGCCGCTGTTCAAGATCGCGTTGTGGGCGTCATCCTCCTTGCGGTTACTATGCAAGCTGCGTGCCCGTGTGTCTGTGTACCGGGCGTGATCGGCCGGTACCGGAACAGCCGGATACGGGAAGATCTCAAGCAGAACCCCAGAAGTCAGCCCCAAGGAGACCGAACCGTGAAGAGCGCCGTGGAGACCCTGAACCCGACTCGGGTTCGGCTCACTGTCGAGGTGCCCTTCGAGGAGCTCAAGCCCAGCCTCGACGCGGCGTACAAGAAGATCAACCAGCAGGTCACGGTGAAGGGCTTCCGCCAGGGCAAGATCCCGGCGCGCGTCATCGACCAGCGGTTCGGCCGCGGTGCCGTGCTGGAGGAGGCCGTCAACGACGCGCTCCCGAAGTTCTACACCGAGGCGGTCAACGAGGGTGAGCTCAACGTCCTCGGCCAGCCCGAGGTCGACATCACCGAGCTGAAGGACGGCGAGCTGCTGGCCTTCACCGCCGAGGTCGACATCCGTCCCGCCCTCGAGATCCCGGACTACTCCGGCATCGAGGTCGAGGTCGACGCCGTCGAGGTGTCGGACGAGGACATCGACAAGTCCGTCGAGCAGCTGCGTGAGCGTTTCGCCACGACCGCCCCGGTCGAGCGGGCCGCCCAGGACGGCGACGTCCTGACGCTGAACCTCGAGGCCAAGGTCGACGGCGAGGTCCTGGAGGACGGTGTCGCCGAGGGCGTCACCTACACCGTCGGCTCCGGTGAGCTCCTCGACGGCATCGACGAGGCCGTCAAGGGCGTCGAGGCCGGCAACTCCGCCACCTTCACCTCCGAGCTCAAGGGCGGTTCCGCCGAGGGCAAGGAGGCCGAGGTCAAGGTCGAGGTCACCGAGGTCAAGTCCCGCGAACTTCCCGAGCTGGACGACGACTTCGCGCAGCTGGCGAGCGAGTTCGACACCTTCGAGGAGCTGCGCGCGGACAGCCGCAAGCGCCTTGAGCAGATGAAGAAGTACGACCAGGCCACCCAGGCGCAGGAGAAGGTCCTGGACGAGCTGCTGAAGCTCGTCGAGGTGCCGATCCCCGAGAAGCTGCTCGCGGACGAGATCGAGACCCGCAAGCACAACCTGGTCAACCACCAGCTCGGCCAGATGGGCCTCGACCTCGCGAAGTACCTGGAGATCCAGGGCAAGACCGAGGAAGAGTTCGACGCCGAGACCAAGGAGCAGGCCGAGAAGGGCATCAAGACCCAGTTCATCCTGGACGAGCTGGTCAACAAGGAGAAGCTGAACGTCAGCCAGGAGGAGCTCACCGAGCACCTCATGCGCCGCGCGCAGTCCTCCGGTATGTCCCCCGACCAGTTCGCCCAGGCCGTCGTCGAGGGCGGCCAGGTGCCGATGCTCGTCGGTGAGGTCGCCCGCGGCAAGGCCCTCGCGGTCGTCGTCGAGGCCGCCACGGTCAAGGACAGCAACGGCGAGGTCATCGACCTCGACGACGAGGACGAGACCGCCGAGACGGTCGAGGCCGAGGCCGAGGGCACCGACGCCGAGGCCGCCGACGAGAAGCCCGAGGCCTGAGCCCCGGTCGCCTCGCGGCGTCACGAAGACCGCTGATTACGGGCCCGAACACGCACGTCCGCGTGTTCGGGCCCGTACTCGTACCGGACCGGTGAGCCTGCGCTCACAGCGAACAGTTATCGATGCGGGATGGCGTTGTCCGACCTGCGCGTTAGGGTCCGTAGATACGAGGGCAGGGGAGTCCCTGAAACCGCGCCGGGGCGACACACGGCGCCGATCCCCGCGCCCCAGAAGACGACGCTGAGACGGCCTGGAGCCGTCCGACAACGAGCAGGTGGACACGTGACGATCCCGATGCCTTCCGCCGCCGCTGAGCCGACCTTCGGTGGCCTCGGCGACCAGGTCTACAACCGGCTGCTCGGCGAGCGGATCATCTTCCTCGGCCAGCCGGTCGACGACGACATCGCCAACAAGATCACCGCGCAGCTGCTTCTCCTCGCCGCGGACCCGGACAAGGACATCTTCCTCTACATCAACTCCCCGGGCGGCTCGATCTCGGCCGGCTTGGCGATCTACGACACCATGCAGTACATCAAGAACGACGTGGTGACGATCGCGATGGGCCTCGCCGCCTCCATGGGACAGTTCCTGCTGAGCGCCGGCACCCCGGGCAAGCGCTTCGCGCTGCCGAATGCCGAGATCCTCATCCACCAGCCCTCCGCTGGTCTTGCCGGCTCCGCGTCCGACATCAAGATCCACGCCGAGCGGCTGCTGCACACCAAGAAGCGGATGGCGGAGCTGACCGCCTTCCACACCGGTCAGACCGTCGAGCGGATCACCCAGGACTCCGACCGCGACCGCTGGTTCTCCGCCGATGAGGCCAAGGAATACGGCCTGATCGACGATGTCATGACCTCCGCCGCCGGCGTTCCGGGCGGGGGCGGCACGGGCGCCTGAGGCCCCGTACCACTCGCCCTTCAGCCCCCAGCCCACTTGATCGCCACCAGGACGGTGAACACCACGATGAACAACTTCCCCGGCAGCGGCCTCTCGCAGGGCGCCGAGTCCGAGTTTTCCGGCCCGCGCTCCCAGTTCTCCGGCCCGACGGCCGAGGCTCGCTACATCGTCCCGCGCTTCGTCGAGCGCACGTCGCAGGGTGTGCGCGAGTACGACCCGTACGCGAAGCTGTTCGAGGAGCGCGTGATCTTCCTCGGCGTGCAGATCGACGACGCCTCGGCCAACGACGTCATGGCGCAGCTTCTGTGCCTGGAGTCGATGGACCCCGACCGGGACATCTCGATCTACATCAACTCCCCGGGCGGTTCCTTCACGGCGCTCACCGCCATCTACGACACGATGCAGTTCGTGAAGCCCGACATCCAGACGGTCTGCATGGGCCAGGCGGCCTCCGCCGCGGCCGTGCTGCTCGCCGCCGGTACCCCCGGCAAGCGGATGGCGCTGCCGAACGCCCGGGTCCTGATCCACCAGCCGTACAGCGAGACCGGCCGCGGTCAGGTCTCCGACCTGGAGATCGCCGCCAACGAGATCCTGCGGATGCGTTCGCAGCTGGAGGAGTTGCTGGCCAAGCACTCCACCACCCCGATCGAGAAGATCCGGGACGATATCGAGCGTGACAAGATCCTGACGGCCGAGGAGTCCCTGGCGTACGGTCTGGTCGACCAGATCGTGTCGACGCGGAAGTCGTCGGTCTCGATCGGCTAGCGGTCTTCGCACAATGAGCCGGAGCGTTGCCCCCTTGGACCGGGTCGGGACCGAGTGAACCGAGTCCGTCCAAGGGGGGCCCGTACGGGGGGCCCGGCAAGGTACCGTCGATAGGCAAGCACCCGGGTCCGTGGAGCAATACGGATCCCAGGCGAAGGGGAAGCACCTCGTGGCACGCATCGGTGACGGCGGCGACCTGCTCAAGTGCTCATTCTGCGGGAAGAGCCAGAAGCAGGTGAAGAAGCTCATCGCGGGACCTGGTGTGTACATCTGCGACGAGTGCATCGACCTCTGCAACGAAATCATCGAGGAGGAGCTCGCCGAGACCTCCGAGGTGCGGTGGGAGGAGCTCCCCAAACCGCGGGAGATCTACGAGTTCCTGAACGGCTATGTCGTCGGCCAGGATCCCGCCAAGAAGGCGCTCTCGGTGGCCGTCTACAACCACTACAAGCGGGTGCAGGCGGGCGAGAACGGCCCCGGCCGCGGCGATGAGGGCATCGAGCTCGCCAAGTCCAACATCCTGCTGCTCGGCCCCACCGGCTCCGGCAAGACCCTGCTCGCGCAGACCCTCGCCCGGATGCTGAACGTCCCCTTCGCGTTCGCCGACGCCACGGCGCTGACGGAGGCCGGCTATGTCGGCGAGGACGTCGAGAACATCCTCCTCAAGCTGATCCAGGCCGCGGACTTCGACATCAAGAAGGCCGAGACCGGCATCATCTACATCGACGAGATCGACAAGGTCGCCCGGAAGAGCGAAAACCCGTCGATCACGCGGGACGTCTCCGGTGAGGGCGTCCAGCAGGCGCTGCTGAAGATCCTGGAGGGCACCACCGCTTCCGTCCCGCCCCAGGGCGGCCGCAAGCACCCGCACCAGGAATTCATCCAGATCGACACCACGAACGTCCTCTTCATCGTCGGCGGTGCCTTCGCCGGCCTGGAGAAGATCATCGAGGCCCGGTCCGGCGCCAAGGGCATCGGCTTCGGCGCCACGATCCGCTCCAAGCGGGAGATCGAGTCCAAGGACCAGCTCCAGGACGTCATGCCGGAGGACCTGGTGAAGTTCGGGATGATCCCGGAGTTCATCGGCCGTCTCCCCGTCCTCACCTCGGTCCACAACCTCGACCGCGAGGCCCTGCTGCAGATCCTGGTCGAGCCGCGCAACGCGCTCGTCAAGCAGTACAAGCGCCTCTTCGAACTCGACGGTGTAGAGCTCGACTTCGACCGCCCGGCCCTGGAGGCCATCGCCGACCAGGCCATCCTCCGCGGCACCGGTGCCCGTGGTCTGCGCGCCATCATGGAGGAGGTCCTCCAGGCGGTGATGTACGAGATCCCGTCCCGCAAGGACGTCGCCCGCGTCGTCATCACCGAGGACGTCGTCCACTCGAACGTGAACCCGACCCTGGTCCCGCGCAACCGCGGCGACTCGGGGGAGCCGCAGGAGAAGAGCGCGTAAGGCGCGCCCATCGGTTGTACGAGAGCCGCCCGGCAGCGTCCAAGCTGCCGGGCGGCTCTCGTGGTTCCGGGGCGACGTGGGGCCGCTACTTCTCCTTGCGGACCTCGTTGCGGATCTTGGCGGTCTTCTCGGAGAGCTCCTCGGCGCTGGGCGTCGAGGCGGTGGCGGGCCCGGAGGGGGTGGGGGCCGCCACCATCTGGACGAGGCCGAGGGCGCTGTTGTCGCCCCAGATGCAGGTGGAGGCGGTGATGGGCACGGTCACGCCGCCCTGGGAGACCGTGATCTTCTGCGTCCGGCACTTCATCACCGTGCCGTCGAAGTCACTCGGCGAGTACTCGGTCGTCGGAGTGACGTCCTCGATCTTGGCGCTGCGCATGGTCTTCTTCTGGTTCTCGTCGGCCTTCGCGAGCATCTGGCTCACGGCGCCCTCGGGGTCGGCGACGTTTCCGTAGAGACCGGTCACGGTCGCCGTCAGCCCGCCGTCAGCCGTGTACTTGCCCTGGACGCCCTTGCTGTTGGTGATGCCGAGGGCCTTGGCCTCCTTGTCGTTCGAGAAGTCCTCGGCCCCGCCTCCCGTGGGGCTCTTCATCTTGGAGAACTGCGCGTTCAGCAGCTTCTCCGGCAACGAGATCGTGTACGGCTTCACCTCCCCGCCCGAGCCGAAGGCGAAGTACGCGCCCACGCCGATCGCCGCGACGACCGCGACCGCGCCGATGATCAGGCCGACCTTCTTGCCGTTGCCGCCGCTCTCCTCCGGGCCCTGCGGGATCATGCCGTAGGGGGTCTGCTGGCCGCCGTACGGGGCCTGCTGGCCGTAGCCGGGCTGGGCGGGCTGCTGGGGGTAGCCGTAGCCCTGCTGCGGGGGCGCCTGGCCGGCCTGCTGGGGGTAGCCGTAGCCCTGCTGCGGAGGCACCTGGCCGCCTTGCTGCGGATAGCCGTAACCGGGCTGGGGGGCCGGTGGCTGCTGCGGCTGGCCGTACGGGCCCGGCTGCGGGGGCTGCTGTCCGTACGGGCCGGGAGGCGGCTGGTTGAAGCTCATGGAGCGGTTCCCCTCGTGACAACTGAATTCAGTTGAAGTTCTGCGTGTGAAGTTCTGCGATGTTTATGCGCTGCCGACATCCTGTACGACGCCGCTGACAACCGTTGCCCCGGGGGCGAAACCGATTCGAAGCTGCTACATCCGCGCCCGTACACTGTCCGTCGTGACCGAGAACACTCAGCAGAGCAACCACAGCGCCCCCGAACTGCCGACTCAGTACACGCCGGCCGATGTAGAGGGGCCGCTGTACGAGCGCTGGGTAGAGCGGGGCTACTTCGAGGCGGACGAGAAGAGCGACAAGCCGCCGTACACCGTCGTCATTCCGCCGCCGAACGTCACCGGCTCCCTGCACCTGGGGCACGCCTTCGAGCACACCCTCATCGACGCGCTCACCCGCCGGAAGCGCATGCAGGGCTACGAGACCCTCTGGCAGCCCGGCATGGACCACGCTGGTATCGCCACCCAGAACGTCGTCGAGCGCGAGCTCGCCAAGGAGGGCGTCTCCCGGCACGACCTGGGCCGCGAGGCGTTCGTCGAGCGGGTCTGGCAGTGGAAGAACGAGTCCGGTGGCCAGATCTCGGGCCAGATGCGACGGCTGGGCGACGGTGTCGCCTGGTCGCGTGAGCGGTTCACGATGGACGAGGGCCTCTCCAAGGCCGTCCAGACGATCTTCAAGCGGCTGCACGACGACGAACTGATCTACCGCGCCGAGCGCATCATCAACTGGTGCCCGCGCTGTCTGACCGCCATCTCGGACATCGAGGTGGAGTACCAGGACGACGACGGTGAGCTCGTCTCCATCCGGTACGGGGACGTGGAAGGGGCGGAGCGAAGCGACTCCACTGAGGGCGGTGGCGGGCGACGGGCGGGCGCCTCGATCGTCGTCGCCACCACGCGTGCCGAGACGATGCTCGGTGACACCGCGGTCGCCGTCCACCCGGAGGACGAGCGGTACGCCCATCTCGTCGGCACCGAGATCGAGTTGCCGCTGACCGGCCGCCGGATCCCGGTCGTCGCCGATGAGCATGTCGACCCGGAGTTCGGCACGGGTGCGGTCAAGGTCACCCCGGCCCACGACCCGAACGACTTCGAGATCGGCCGCCGGCACGGGCTGCCCAACCTCGCCGTGCTCGACGAGCGCGGTGTCATCACGGCGCACGGCCCCTTCCAGGGCCTGGACCGCTTCGAGGCCCGTTCCGCGATCGTCGGTGCGCTGCGCGCCGACGGCCGGATCGTCGCCGAGAAGCGTCCGTACACGCACTCCGTCGGGCACTGCTCGCGCTGCAAGACCACCGTCGAGCCGCGGCTGTCGATGCAGTGGTGGGTCAGGGTCGGCCCGCTGGCGAAGGCCGCGGGGGACGCGGTCCGCGACGGCAAGGTCAAGATCCACCCCAAGGAGATGGAGTCCCGCTACTTCGGCTGGGTCGACAACCTCCACGACTGGTGCATCTCGCGGCAGCTGTGGTGGGGCCACCGGATTCCGGTCTGGTACGGGCCGGAGGGCGAGGTCGTCTGCGTCGGACCGGACGAGGAGCCGCCGAGCGGCGAGGGGTGGCACCAGGACACGGACGTCCTCGACACCTGGTTCTCCTCCGGGCTGTGGCCGTTCTCCACGCTCGGCTGGCCCGAGCAGACCCCGAGCGTCGAGAAGTTCTATCCGAACTCGGTCCTGGTCACCGGCTACGACATCCTCTTCTTCTGGGTCGCCCGGATGATGATGTTCGGGCTGTACGCGATGGACGGCACCCCGCCGTTCCACACCATCGCGCTGCACGGCATGGTCCGCGACCAGATCGGCAAGAAGATGTCCAAGTCCTTCGGGAACGCGGTCAATCCGCTGGACTGGATGGACTCCTACGGCTCGGACGCCGTCCGGTTCACGCTCGCCCGGGGCGCCAACCCCGGCGTCGACGTCCCGATCGGCGAGGACTGGGTCCAGGGCTCCCGCAACTTCGCCAACAAGATCTGGAACGCCACCCGGTTCGCGCTGATGAACGGTGCGACGGTGGAGGGCGAACTCCCGCCCGCCGAGCAGCTGTCGGCGACCGACCGGTGGATCCTGTCCCGGCTGAACTCGGTTGTCGCCGAGGTCGACGCGTACTACGACGACTACCAGTTCGCGAAGCTGTCGGACACCCTCTTCCACTTCGCCTGGGACGAGGTCTTCGACTGGTACGTCGAGCTGTCCAAGACCACCTTCATGGCGGGCGGCCCGGCCGCCGACGCCTCGCGCCGGGTGCTGGGCGAGGTCCTGGACGTCACCCTGCGGCTGCTGCACCCGATCGTGCCGTTCGTCACCGAGACCCTGTGGACGACGCTGACCGGCGGTGAGTCGGTCGTGATCGCCGAGTGGCCGAAGGACTCCGGCTTCCGGGACACGGCGGCGGAGCGGGAGATCGAGACCGTTCAGCAGGTCGTGACCGAGGTCCGCCGGTTCCGCTCCGACCAGGGGCTGCAGCCGGGCCAGAAGGTCCCCGCCCAGCTGGACCTGTCCGGTACGGCGCTGGCCGCGCACGAGGCCGCGATGCGCTCGCTGCTGCGGCTGCAGCCGGCCGGCGACGGCTTCAGCGCCACCGCCTCGCTGCCCGTCGCGGGTGCCACGGTGGCCCTGGACCTGTCCGGCACCATCGACGTCGAGGCGGAGCGCAAGCGCCTGACGAAGGACCTGGGCGCGGCCGAGAAGGAGAAGGCGCAGGCCACCGCCAAGCTCGGCAACGAGGCGTTCCTGGCCAAGGCGCCGGAGAAGGTCGTGGACAAGATCCGCGGCCGGCTGGAGGCCGCGGAGGCCGACATCGTCCGGATCACCGCGCAGCTGGCTTCCCTGCCCCAGGCGTAACGGCGGCAGACACCGCAGGCCCCTCGTCCTCACGGGCGGAGGGCCTGCGCTGTTCCCGGTCCGCGTGCGGGCGGGTGCCGTCCGGGGGCCGCCGCGCCTGTCCGGGCCCCGGCGGGCGGGGCCCCGGCGGCGGTCCGGCCGTTCTCATCGCCCTCTCATCTGGCCGAGGCACGGTGGACCGGAATGCCGTAGTTGCGGCAGCACCGCACGTCCCGTACCGAGGAGCCGCGCCCCATGAACAAACCCCTGCGACGGGCCGCGGTCTTCTGTCTGGCCCTGATCGTCGCGCTGATGGGCTGGGCCACCTGGCTCCAGGGTGCGAAGGCCGGCGACTACAGGGAGGACCCGCACAATCCGCGGGTGACGATCGGCAAGTACGCGGCGCCGCTGGGCAACATCCTCGTCGACGGGCAGCCGGTCACCGGCTCCGCCGCCACCTCCTCCTCGCTGAAGTACAAGCGGACCTACAAGGACGGCCCGCTGTACGCGCCGGTCACCGGCTTCACCTCGCAGATCTTCGGCAGCAACCAGCTGGAGAGCCTGAACGGCGATCTCCTGGACGGCTCCGACAGCCGGCTGCAGAGCCCTGCCGACGCGCTGACCCGTAAGCGGGCCAAGGGCGGCGATGTGGCCACCACCATCGACGCCGCGGTGCAGAAGGCCGGCTACCGGGCGCTGGGCGGCAAGAAGGGCGCCGCGGTCGCCATGGACCCGGCCACCGGCCGGATCCTGGGCATGGTGAGCACCCCCTCGTACGACCCGGGGACGTTCGCCGGGTCCGCCGGCACCGACCAGAAGGCGTGGCGGAAGATGTCCGGTGACGCGGACCACCCGGAGGTCAACCGGGCGCTGCGGCAGCCGCTGCCGCCCGGCTCCACCTTCAAGCTGGTGGTCGCCGCGGCCGCGCTGGAGAACGGTCTGTACCCCTCGGTGGACGAGCCCACCACCAGCCCCGACCCGTACACCCTCCCGCACACCCGCACCGAGCTCACCAACGAGAACAAGGCCGCGCCCTGCAAGAACGCGGACATCCGCACCGCGCTCCAGTACTCCTGCAACACCGTCTTCGCGAAGATGGCCGTCGACCTGGGCAAGGACAAGGTGAAGGCGCAGGCCGAGAAGTTCGGCTTCAACGACGGCGAGGTGGACACCCCGGTGCGGGCCGGCAAGAGCGTCTACCCCAAGAACATGGACGAGGCGCAGACCGCGCTGTCCGGGATCGGCCAGTTCGACGACCAGGCAACCCCGCTGCAGATGGCGATGGTCACCTCGGCCCTCGCGAACGGCGGCGAGCTGAAGACCCCGCAGCTGGTCGACAAGCTGACCGACGGCGGCGGCAACACCGTCGAGGAGAACGGCCCGAAGACGTACGGCGACGGCAAGGCCATGTCGGCGCGCTCGGCCCGGCAGCTGCAGTCGGCGATGCAGACGGTCGTGGACAAGGGCACCGGCTCCGGCGCGAAGATCGGCGGACTGACTGTCGGCGGCAAGACCGGCACCGCCCAGCACGGTGTCGACAACAGCGGTACGCCCTACGCCTGGTTCGTCTCGAACGCCGAGGACGGCAAGGGGCACCGGGTGGCGGTGGCCGTGATGGTCGAGGACGGGCACGCCGCCCGCAACGAGGTCTCCGGCAACGGGCTGGCGGCCCCGATCGCGCGGGCCATGATGAGGGCGGCGCTGCCGTAGGCGCCGGTCGGCCCCCGGCGTAGGGGCGCACGCCGGGGCGCGGACCGGGCCGGCCGCCCCCGGCCGCGGCGCGGTACCGGCGGAGGGCAACGCAGCGCACCGCTGTCACACGTGCCTCGTAGACTGGTCGGCGTGAGCGAGCGCCCCCAGAACGACGACCCCGACCCGACCGACGCCTTCGACGAAATGGTCGAGGCGGAGACCGACCGTGACCCGGATCTTGCGGTGATCGAGGCCGGCAGCCGCACCTTGCGCGCCCAGGCCGGCCCGCCGCAGGGGGACGGGATCCCCGCCCGGCCGGCCGATCCCGAGGTCGACCGTGCGCTGCGCGCCGTCGAGGAGGAGCTGGCGGGCCGCTGGGGTGAGACCAAGCTCGACCCGTCGGTGCAGCGCATCGCGGCGCTGCTGGACATTCTCGGCTCGCCGCAGCGGGCCTACCCGTCCATCCACATCACCGGCACCAACGGCAAGACCAGCACCGCCCGCATGATCGAGGCCCTGCTGGCCGCCTTCGACCTGCGCACCGGCCGCTACACGAGCCCGCACGTCCAGTCCATCACCGAGCGGATCAGCCTGGACGCCGCGCCGATCTCCGCCGAGCGCTTCATCGAGACATACCGCGACATCGCCCCGTATGTGGAGATGATCGACGGCCAGCAGGAGTACCGCCTGTCGTTCTTCGAGGTGCTGACGGCGATGGCGTACGCCGCCTTCGCGGACAGCCCCGTGGACGTCGCGGTCGTCGAGGTCGGCATGGGCGGCACCTGGGACGCGACGAACGTCATCGACGGCGATGTCGCCGTGATCACCCCGATCTCGCTGGACCACACCGACCGGCTGGGGGAGACGCCCGAGCAGATCGCCGGTGAGAAGTCCGGGATCATCAAGAAGGACGCCACGGTCGTGCTGGCCCAGCAGCCGGTGGACGCGGCGTCGGTGATGCTCAAGCGCGCGGTCGAGGTGGACGCCACGGTCGCCCGTGAGGGCATGGAGTTCGGGGTGCTCTCCCGGGAGGTGGCCGTCGGCGGGCAGATGCTGACGCTGCGCGGGCTGGGCGGCGAGTACCCGGAGATCTTCCTTCCGCTGTACGGCGCCCATCAGGCGCACAACGCCGCGGTGGCCCTTGCCGCGGTCGAGGCGTTCTTCGGCGTCGGCTCGGAGCACGCCCGCACGCTGGACATCGACACCCTCCGCTCCGCGTTCGCCGCGGTCACCTCGCCCGGCCGGATGGAGGTCGTGCGCCGCAGCCCGACGGTCGTGCTGGACGCGGCCCACAACCCGGCGGGTGCGCGGGCGGCGGCCGAGGCCGTCACCGAGGCATTCGGGTTCAGCCGGCTGGTCGGCGTGGTCGGCGCCAGCGGGGACAAGGACGTACGGGGCTTCCTGGAGGCCTTCGAGCCGATCTTCGCCGAGATCGTGGTGACGCGTAATTCCAGCCATCGTGCGATGGATCCGGATGAGCTGGCGGCCATCGCCGTCGAGGTCTTCGGCGCCGAGCGGGTCCAGGTGGAGCCGCGGCTCGACGACGCCCTGGAGGCGGCGATCACCCTCGCCGAGGAAGAGGGCGAGTTCTCCGGCGCCGGTGTGCTGGTGACCGGCTCGGTGATCACGGTCGGCGAGGCCCGGCTGCTCATGGGGAGGAGCTGACCATGCGCACGCTGTGTGCCGGCACTCTGATAGGCGAATTCTTCGTGATCGGTTTCGCCGGCCTGGTCGCGATGCAGATGACCGAGCTGTCCACGGCCACGGTCTGGACGGTCAGCGGGATCGCGATGCTGCTGAGCCTGCTGCTGTGCGGGATGCTGACCCGTCCGGGGGGCGTCCAGCTCGGCTGGGCGCTGCAGATCGCCCTGATCGCCAGCGGCTTCGTGGTCCCGACGATGTTCTTCCTGGGTGCGGTCTTCGCCGCCCTGTGGTGGGCGTCGGTCCATTTCGGCCGCAAGATCGATGAGGCGAAGGCCCGTTGGGCGGAATCGCCTACGGCGGGTTGATTTCCACGTTCTCGGGTGCGGCGCCGTCGCGCCCGCGGCGGGCGTGATCCGCTGCGCGGGGCTGTCGGGTGCGGTGACGGACCTCCGGGGCCGGTGTCCAGGACCGCTTCGCTTGACGTCCTGGGCACCGGCCCCTCCGGCCCGTCCCCTCCTGTGGGTGGGTGGGTAAAGGCCCGATGGGCTCTCCCCTGTAGCCTCAGTGCACCCGCTGACCGTTGTTCATATCCAGGGAGTCCCTCCGTGAGCCAGCGCACCCTCGTCCTCCTCAAGCCTGACGCCGTCTCGCGCGGTCTGATCGGCGAGATCATCGGCCGTATCGAGAAGAAGGCCGGCTGGACGATCAGTGCGCTGGAGCTGCGCAGCCTGGACCGCGGGATCCTGGAGCAGCACTACGCGGAGCATGTCGGCAAGCCGTTCTACGAGCCTCTGGTCGCGTTCATGTCCTCCGGTCCGGTCGTCTCGATGGTCGTCGAGGGCGAGCGGGTGATCGAGGGCGTACGGGCGCTGGCCGGTCCGACTGACCCGATTGCCGCGCCGAGTGGGTCCATTCGTGGGGACTTCGGAACGATCACCCGGGAGAATCTGATCCATGCCTCGGATTCCGAAGAGTCCGCAGAGCGTGAGATCAAGATTTTCTTCCCCGGCATTTCCTGACACTTCATCAGCTGCACACCCCCCGTGACCTGGGGCGACCGACGAAATCATCGGTCGCCCCTTGGTGTATACGACACGATCGGGGGAACGCATCTCCGCGACACGACGTCACCATTGAGGGGGGCGGGTGCGTGTACGGCTGACAATGGCGGAACAGCCTCCCGACGTGTTCGAGTGGGCGCACTACGAACTACGATGGAGGCTTCCGCGCCTCACAGCGCATCACCTCCTGCCGACCTCCAGTAAGCATTCGCTCCAGTTGGGAAGGCCAGACGTATCCTCATGGGGAACAACATGTCGTTCATCGGCCGTGACATGGCTGTCGACCTCGGGACCGCCAACACGCTGGTGTACGTCAGGGGCCGCGGAATCGTCCTCAACGAGCCGTCGGTCGTGGCCATCAACACCAACACCGGCGGGATCCTCGCGGTGGGTGCTGAGGCGAAGAAGATGATCGGGCGCACGCCCGGCAACATCGTCGCCGTACGGCCCCTGAAAGACGGCGTGATCGCCGATTTCGAGATCACCGAGCGGATGCTCCGCTACTTCATCCTGAAGATCCACAAGCGCCGCTACCTGGCCCGTCCGCGGGTCGTCGTGTGCGTCCCCTCCGGTATCACCGGAGTGGAGCGCCGTGCGGTGATCGAGGCCTCGACCCAGGCCGGCGCGCGCCAGGTCCACATCATCGAGGAGCCGATGGCCGCGGCGATCGGGTCCGGTCTGCCGGTCCACGAGGCCACCGGCAACATGGTCGTGGACATCGGCGGCGGCACGACCGAGGTCGCGGTCATCTCGCTCGGCGGCATCGTCACCGCCCAGTCCATCCGGGTGGCCGGCGACGAGCTCGACAACGCGATCATCCAGCACATCAAAAAGGAGTACAGCCTTCTGCTGGGCGAGCGCACCGCCGAGAGCATCAAGATCACCATCGGTTCGGCGTACGACCTCGAGCAGGACGAGCACACCGAGATCCGCGGCCGTGACCTGGTCTCCGGCCTCCCGAAGACCGTCGTCATCTCGGCCGCCGAGGTGCGCAAGGCCATCGAGGAGCCGGTCAACTCCATCGTCGACGCGGTCAAGACGACCCTCGACAAGTGCCCGCCGGAGCTGTCCGGTGACGTCATGGACCGCGGCATCGTGCTCACCGGAGGCGGCGCCCTGCTCCGCGGCCTCGACGAGCGGCTGCGCCGCGAGACCGGTATGCCCATCCACATCGCCGAGGACCCGCTCGACTCCGTCGCGCTCGGTTCCGGCAAGTGCGTCGAGGAGTTCGAGGCGCTCCAGCAGGTCCTCGACTCCCAGCCGCGCAGGTAGCAAGGGCCGGGGAACCGACCGCGCCGCGCCGCCGAGCGGCGGCCGCGGCGGTCGGGCACCCCGGCGACAGCGGCCGGTCCGTCCGCCGGACCGGCCGACATACGGGCACAACCTCCCGACAGACACGGTGCACTGACGCTTCACCGTCCGGCACCGTCACACAGGCACAACGCTCAACTCCCGAACGAGACCGGCGGGGCCCGCAGCCGGCCGGTCCTACGAGGAAGGACACGGCCGCCGCACGTGAGGGACACACGAGAGAGCCGGCTGCTGCTGGTGCTGCTGGTCGCGATCGCGTTCGCGCTGATCACGGTCGATATCCGCGGCGGCGAACAGTCCCCGCTCGATGGTGCCCGGCAAGCCGCCGCCTCCGCCTTCGGCCCGGTCGAAAGCGGCGTCGCCCGCGTCGTCGACCCGGTCGGCAACGCGGTCGGTGCCGTACGGGACTCCGGCCGGCGGCACGACCGGATCAGCAAGCTGGAGCACGAGAACGAGGCCCTGAAGGCCAAGCTCGGCTCCTCCGACCGGAACCGCAGCCGCGCCGCCGAGCTCGACAAGATCCTCAAGACCGCCGGCACCGGCCAGTACGCCATCAAGGGCGCCCAGGTCATCGCCATCGGCTCGGCCCAGGGCTTCTCCTGGACCGTCACCATCGACGCCGGCAGCCGCGACGGCATCCGCCGCGACATGACCGTGCTCAACGGCGACGGGCTGGTCGGCCGGGTCACCACCGTCGGCACCGGCACCGCCACCGTCCTGCTGGCCGCCGACCCCGACTTCACCGTCGGCACCCGCATGGAGAAGACCAACGAGATCGGCTTCGCCAACGGGCAGGGCGTCCGCTCGCTGCGCGTCCAGCTCCTCAACGGCCGGGCCAACATCAAGAAGGGCGACCGCCTGGTCACCTTCGGCTCCAGCAAGGACAAGCCGTTCGTGCCCGGGGTGCCCGTCGGCAAGGTCGTCAGGGTCGAGCCGTTCAACGGCGATCTGACCCGCAACCTCCAGGTCCGGCCCTTCGTCTCCTTCTCCCAGCTCGACATCGTCGGCGTCGTCGTCCAGCCGCCCCGTGAGGACCCGCGCGACACCGTGCTGCCGCCCCAGCCGGCCAAGCCCAAGCCGACGCCGACGGTCACCGTCACGGCCACCCCCTCCGCGAGCGTTCCTCCCAGGAGCTGACCGATGCGCATCAACCGGATTCTGCTCTCGGCCCCGCTGGTGGTCGTCGCCCTCGTCATCCAGGTCACCATCCTCGCCAGACTCCAACTGCCCGGCGCCGTACCGGACCTGCTGCTGCTCGTGGTGGTCGGCCTGGCGCTGGTCTACGGCCATGTCGGCGGCGCCCTCCTCGGCTTCTTCGCCGGGCTGCTGGCCGACCTCGCCCCGCCGTCCGACCACGCCATCGGCCGCTATGCGCTGGTGCTCTGCGTCATCGGCTACGCCGCGGGCCTGACCAAGCCGGAGTCCGGCCGGCACCGCTCGGCGACCGTGCCGCTGATCGTCGTCATCGGCGCCGCGATCGGCTCGACGCTGATGTACGCGGGCGTCGGCGCGCTGGTCGGCGACACCGCCGCCCGGCACGTCGGCATCGTCGGACTGCTGCTCAGCGCCACCCTCTACGACCTGCTGCTGGCCCCGTTCGTGGTCCCGCTGGTGATGGCGGCGGCGCGCAGAACCGAGGGTGATCCACTGACCGGCGACGGCTCCGGCAGCCCGAGCGGCTCCGCCGGCACCTCCGGGTACGGCTGGCTCACCACCGGCACCGGTCTCAAGGCCAGCCGCGGCGCCATGAAGTCCGTGCGCTCGGGCGCCCGGATCGGCAGCCAGCGCGGCGGTCTGCTCGGCAAGTCGGCCCGCGACAAGGTGGGCCGTATCAAGGGGGTCAAGCGGCTGTGACGCTCTCCCGTTCTTCGACCACGACCCCTCATGGAGGCGCGGCGCGCCATGAGTAATCTCCCGGAAACCCGGACCTCCCGGGTCAGCGTCCGGCTCATCGCGATCCAGATCCTGGTCTTCTCGCTGCTGCTCACTCTCGGCGGCCGGCTCTGGTATCTGCAGATCCGCAACGGCACGGAGTACGCCACCGAGGCGAGAAACAACCACGTCCAGCAGGTCATCGAGCCCGCCACCCGCGGCTCCATCCTCGACGCGCGCGGGGTGCCGCTGGCCGACAACCAGACCCGTCTGGTGGTGTCGGCCAGCCGCACCGAGCTGCTGAAGATGAAGGACGACGGCAAGGGCGTGCTCGGCCGGCTGGCCAAGGTGCTCGGCATGTCCGAGAAGGAGATCCGCAACAAGGTCCGGCTCTGCGACTCCAAGACGCCGCAGCCCTGCTGGAACGGCTCGCCCTACCAGCCGATCCCGATCACCGACGAGGCCACCACCCAGCAGGCCCTCCAGATCCGCGAGCGCTCCGAGGACTTCCCCGGTATCAGCGCCGAACCGACCGCCGTCCGCCGCTACGCCGCCCCGGGCAACGCCAACACCGCCCAGGTCCTCGGCTATCTCTCGCCGGTCACCGACGAGGAGATCAAGAAGGCCGAGCACAGCCGTTCGCCGCTGCTGCGCTCCGACCAGATCGGCCGGTCCGGTCTGGAGCGGACGTACAACGACGCGCTGCGCGGCAAGGCCGCCGTCACCCGCTACGAGGTCGACAACCTCGGCCGGGTCATCGGCCAGGCGAAGAGCGAGAAGGGCAAGGCCGGTGCCAGCGTCGTCACCAGCATCGACGCCCGGGTGCAGGGTCTGGCGGAGAAGCAGCTGGACCAGGCCATGAAGGATGCCCGTAAGCAGCACGACAAGAACACGGGCACCAACTACAAGGCCGACTCGGGCGCCGTCGTCGTCATGGAGGCGAAGACCGGCCGGGTGGTGGCGATGGCCTCCAACCCCACCTACGACCCCAACTCCTGGGTCGGCGGAATCTCGGGCAAGGACTACGCCCGCCTCACCGGCAAGGACTCCAACTACCCGCTGCTGAACCGCGCCATCCAGGGACAGGCCGCCCCCGGCTCGATCTTCAAGGTCATCTCGACCGCGGCCGCGGTCAACGCGGGCTATGACTTCAACGGCCACTACCCCTGCACCAGCTCGTACAGCATCGGCGGCCAGGTCTTCAAGAACTTCGAGTCGCAGAGCCATGGCGCGATCAGCCTCGGCCGGGCGCTGGAGGTCTCCTGCGACACCGTCTTCTACAAGCTCTCGCACGACGAGTGGAGGAGGGACGGCGGGGACAAGCCGAAGAAGGGCGCCAAGAACTGGTTCTACAAGACGGCCCACCAGTTCGGCCTCGGCAAGGAGACCGGTATCGACCTCCCCAACGAGGTCACCGGCCGGGTCCCCGACCGCAAGTGGAAGAACGACTTCTGGAAGGCCAACAAGGCCGGCTGGTGCGAACAGGCCAAGGCCTGGCCGAAGAAGAAGGACTTCGGCACCAAGCTCGCCCGGGAAGGCTGCCTGGAGGGCATGAAGCTGCACGCCTACGACTCGATCAACTACGCCATCGGGCAGGGCGACACCCTCGTCACCCCGATGCAGATGGCGACCATCTACGGCGCGATCAGCAACGGCGGCACGCTCTACAACCCGACCGTGGGCAAGGCCGTCGTCAGCCCCGACGGCAAGCACATCCAGCGGATCAAGCCCCGGTCGCACGGCAGGCTGCCGGTGTCCCGGAAGACCCTCGGGCAGATGGACGGCGCCCTCGCCGGTGTCGCCACCCGCGGTACCGCCGCCTGGCGGTTCGGCGGCTGGCCGCAGGACAAGATCCCGATGCACGCCAAGACCGGTACGGCCGAGGTCTACGGCAAGCAGACGACCTCGTGGTTCGCGACGTACACCAAGGACTACACGATCGTCATGACCATCTCCCAGGGTGGTACGGGCTCCGGCGCCTCCGGCCCCGCCGTGCGCAACATCTACAACGCCCTGTACGGAGTCGACGAAAAGGGCGGCATCGACCCGAAGGCCGCGCTGCTCCCCAAGCCGGAGGCCAAGCTGCCCAAGATCGAAACTGATGGCAGCATCCGGTCCCAGCCCATCAAGCCGTATGTCCCGCCGTCGCCGTCGCCGTCCGCATCGGAGAGCCCACAGTGACGACCAGCCACACCTCCCGGGCGTTCTCGGTCCGGCGTTACACTCCCGAGCTCGGCACCTGGGGCAAGCTGACGGCGCGTGATTCGGTGCTGCGCAAGCTGGACTGGATACTGCTGTCGTCCTGTCTGGTGCTGTCGCTGGTGGGCTCGCTGCTGGTCTTCTCCGCCACCCGCAACCGCACCGAGCTCAACCACGGCGACGAGTACTACTACTTCCTGCACCATCTGCTGAACCTCGGTATCGGCCTGGCGCTGGCCGGCGGCACGATCTGGCTCGGCCACCGCACGCTGCGCGGCGCCGTCCCGGTCCTCTACGCCCTCTCGGTCGTGCTGGCGCTGCTGGTGCTGACCCCGCTGGGTGCCACCATCAACGGCTCACGTTCCTGGCTGGCGATCCCCGGCGGCTTCTCCCTCCAGCCCGCCGAGTTCGCAAAGATCACCATCACGCTGGGCATGGCGATGCTCCTGGCGTCCCGGGTCGACGCGGGGGACCGCCCGCACCCCGACCACCGCACCGTCGTCCAGGCCCTCGGGCTGGCCGCCGTCCCCGTGGTCGTCATCATGCTGATGCCCGACCTCGGCTCGGTGATGGTGCTCGGCGCCGTCATCCTCGGCGTACTGCTCGCCTCCGGCGCCTCCAACCGCTGGATCCTCGGACTGGTCGGCACCGGTGTCGTCGGCTGTGTCGCGGTCTGGCAGCTCGGACTGCTCGACGACTACCAGATCGCCCGCTTCGCCGCCTTCGCCAACCCGAGCCTCGACCCGGCCGGTGTCGGCTACAACACCAACCAGGCCCGGATCGCGATCGGCGGCGGCGGACTGACCGGATCCGGTCTCTTCCACGGCAGCCAGACCACCGGCCAGTTCGTCCCCGAACAGCAGACGGACTTCATCTTCACCGTCGCCGGTGAGGAGCTCGGCTTCCTGGGCGCGGGCCTGATCATCGTCCTGCTCGGTGTGGTCCTGTGGCGCGCCTGCCGGATCGCCCGCGAGTCCACCGAGCTCTACGGCACGGTCGTGGCCGCCGGCATCATCGCGTGGTTCGCCTTCCAGTCCTTCGAGAACATCGGGATGACCCTCGGGATCATGCCCGTCACCGGCCTCCCGCTGCCGTTCGTCTCCTACGGCGGCACCTCCATGTTCGCGGTCTGGATCGCGATCGGGCTGCTCCAGTCGATCCGGGTGCAACGCCCGCTGTCGGCGTCCCGCTGACGCCGGGTCAGCGCTTGAGGTGCAGCTCGAACCAGAACGAGGTGGACCGCGGCAGCCCCGCGAACGGGGTCGTGCCCCAGTCGTCGGCGAGATGGCCGGTCAGCAGCAGCCCGTGATCGGCCTCCTGCTCACCGGCCACCGCGGCCGGCCGCGGAATCCGCACCGGCGCCTCGTCGTGCACGCTGATCCGCAGTCCGTGCCCGGTGGTCAGCATCCGCAGCAGGATGTCCGCGGACCGCGGTGTGCGCAGATGGGAGCTGGTCACCGCCTCCGAGGTGAGCAGCACCGCGGTGTCGAGAAGCGGGGCGAGGGGGCCGCGGCGCAGTACCGCGCGGACGAAGTCGCGGGCGGTCTTCGGGGCGTGGGGGGTGCTCGGTGCGGTCAGGAGGTGCGGGCGGGCGCCTGCCGGGACGCGGATGGACGGCCGGGTGACGGGTGCGGTCTGGGGGTGCACGGGTGTCTCCCTCCCCGAAGGGGTCGAGTGTGCGCCCATTGCCACTCTGCGTGGCGGGCTCGTTACGTACCGTAAGTCACGCTGTGCGGCGAGTGCCACCCGCTCCGGCGGATTCCGGCCCCGTGGCCGCTCCCCGCTCCGGTGGGTGGTCCCGGCCGGAGTGGGTGACTAGATTCGATGCATGGCGGACACCGTGCGGGAAATCGAGCGGAAGTACGAAGCCGACAACGACACCCAGCTGCCCGACCTGGCCGGGATCGGTCCGGTCGCCGCCGTGGCGGAGGCGGGCACCGAGGATCTTGACGCCCTCTACTACGACACCACCGGCCTGCGCCTCGTCGCCGACGGCATCACGCTGCGCCGGCGCACCGGCGGCCGGGACGCCGGCTGGCATCTGAAACTGCCGGTCGCGCCGGGGGTGCGGGACGAGGTGCGGGCGCCGCTGTCCGATGTGCCGCCCCCGGAGCTGACCGCGCTCGTCCGGTCGCGGGCGCTGGACCAGGAGCTGGTCCCCGTCGTACGGCTGCGGACGCGGCGCACGGTCCGGGTGCTGCGGGACGCCGCGGGCACTCCGCTCGCGGAGGTGGCGGAGGACGCGGTCCGCGCCTGGCCGGCGGCCGGGGCCGTCGGCGCCGGGGAGGCCGGAGCGGGGCGGGCCGGGGCCCGCTGGCGCGAGATCGAGGTGGAGCTGCTCGGTGAGGGCGATACCGGGCTGCTGGACGAGATCGGCCGGGCGCTGGCCGCGGCCGGGGTGCGTCCCGCCTCCGCGGCGTCGAAGCTGGAGCGGGCGCTGGCCGAGACGGGCCAGGGCCGCGACGGGGCCGCCGCACCGCACACCGCCGGGCCGGACGGGCGGCCCACCGACGGCTCCGGCAAGGCCGCGGCCAAGGCGAAGCCCCAGGCGAAGTCCCAGGGCAACAAGGGCAAAGCCGCGGCCAAGGGCAAGGGCGCGGGCGCCGGGAAGAAGGGGCAGACCGCCGGAGACGTCGTGCTGCGCTATGCCCATGAGCAGGTGCGGGCGATCATCGAGCTGGAACCCGCGGTGCGGCGGGACCTGCCCGACGCGGTGCACCAGATGCGGGTCGCCACCCGCCGGCTGCGCAGCGCCTTCCGCTCGTACACCAAGGTGCTCGACCGCGCCGCCACCCGGCCCATCGGCGTCGAACTCAAGTGGCTGGCAGCGGAGTTGGGGGTGGAGCGGGATCGTGAGGTACTGACCGAGCGGCTCCAGGAGGCGCTGGCCGGGGTGCCCGGGACGCTACGGCTCGGCCCGGTCGACGCCCGGCTGCGCATCTGGTCCGAACGGCGCCGGGCCGGCGCACGCGACCAGCTGCTCGCCGTCCTGGACGGACCGCGCCATCTGTCGCTGCTGGAGAGCCTGCACGCCTTCCTGGAGGAGCCGCCGCTGCGCAAGGCCGCCGGCCGCCCGGCGTCCGAGGTGGTGGCCGGGGCGGTGCTGAAGGACTACCGGCGGCTGGCCCGCCGTACGGAGGCCGCGCTGGCGGCACCGGCCGGGCGGGAGCGGGACGAGGCGCTGCACGGCGCCCGTAAGGCGGCCAAGCGCACCCGGTACGCGGCGGAGGCGGCCCGCCCGGCGCTCGGCCGGCCGGCGAAGAAGTTCGCCAAGCGGACCAAGCGGGTGCAGCAGCTGCTGGGGGACCACCAGGACAGCGTGGTGGCGCGTGCCACCCTGCGCGAGCTGGCGACCCAGGCGCAGCAGGCCGGTGAGGGCGGTTTCACCTTCGGCCTGATGTACGGGCGCGAGGAGGCCCTGGCCGCGGACCGGGAGCGGGCGCTGCCGGGCCTGTGGCGGAAGGTCTCCCGCCGCAAGCACCGGGCCGCGCTCCGGCCGTGACCTGCCCGCCACGGGGGTTGATCGGTGCACGACAGCCCCACGGCGCGAAGACGACCGGCCGTGGGGCGCGTACGAGCGCGCCGGCCCCTGTGCTGCCCGCCACCGGGGGGTCTCCGGCCGCCGTGCGAGGGGGTGGCTGCGAGCAGTTACGCTTGAGAGTCGCCCCCCGCCAGCTCACGAAGGTTCGAGATGTCTGCCGAGTCGGTCTTCCCGCAGCTCGAGGCCCTGCTCCCGCATGTGCAGAAGCCCATTCAGTACGTCGGCGGTGAGCTGAACTCCACCGTCAAGGACTGGGACTCCTGTGATGTGCGGTGGGCGCTCATGTACCCCGATGCCTACGAGGTCGGTCTGCCCAACCAGGGCGTCATGATCCTCTACGAGGTCCTCAACGAGCGCGAGGGCGTGCTGGCCGAGCGCACGTACAGCGTGTGGCCGGACCTCGAAGCGCTGATGCGTGAGCACCGCGTCCCGCAGTTCACGGTCGACGCGCACCGCCCCGTCGGCGCCTTCGACGTGCTCGGTGTCTCCTTCTCGACCGAGCTGGGGTACACCAACCTCCTCACGGCCCTGGACCTGGCCGGTATCCCCATGGAGGCCAAGGACCGTACGGAGGACCACCCGATCGTCCTGGCCGGCGGCCATGCGGCGTTCAACCCCGAGCCGATCGCGGACTTCCTGGACTGCGCGGTCGTGGGTGACGGTGAGCAGGCGGTGCTGGAGATCACCGAGATCATCCGCGCCTGGAAGGCCGAGGACCGGCCCGGCGGCCGCGACGAGCTGCTGTTCCGCCTCGCGAAGACCGGCAGCGTCTACGTCCCCAAGTTCTACGACGTGGAGTACCTGGCCGACGGGCGGATCTCGCGCGTCGTGCCGAACCGCTCCGGCGTCCCGTGGCGGGTGTCCAAGCACACCGTCATGGACCTCGACGAGTGGCCCTACCCCAAGCAGCCGCTCGTCCCCCTGGCCGAGACCGTCCATGAGCGGATGTCGGTCGAGATCTTCCGTGGCTGCACCCGCGGCTGCCGTTTCTGCCAGGCCGGCATGATCACGCGCCCCGTACGGGAGCGAAGCATCACCGGCATCGGCGACATGGTGGACAAGGGCCTGAAGGCCACGGGATTCGAGGAGGTCGGCCTGCTGTCGCTGTCCTCCGCGGACCACACCGAGATCGGCGATATCGCGAAGGGGCTCGCCGACCGGTACGAGGAAGACAAGATCGGCCTGTCGCTCCCGTCGACCCGGGTCGACGCGTTCAACGTCGATCTTGCCAACGAGCTGACGCGCAACGGCCGTCGCTCGGGTCTGACCTTCGCGCCCGAGGGCGGCTCGGAGCGGATGCGCAAGGTCATCAACAAGATGGTCTCCGAAGAAGACCTGATCAGGACCGTCTCCACGGCCTACGGCAACGGCTGGCGGCAGGTGAAGCTCTACTTCATGTGCGGCCTGCCGACCGAGACCGACGAGGACGTGCTCCAGATCGGCGACATGGCCGTCAGGGTCATCGCCGAGGGCCGCAAGGTCTCCGGGCAGAACGACATCCGCTGCACGGTCTCTATCGGCGGCTTCGTCCCCAAGCCGCACACGCCCTTCCAGTGGGCGCCGCAGCTGTCGGCGGAGGAGACGGACGCCCGTCTCGAAAAGCTCCGGGACAAGATCCGCGGTGACAAGAAGTACGGCCGCTCCATCGGCTTCCGCTACCACGACGGCAAGCCCGGCATCGTCGAGGGCCTGCTCTCGCGCGGCGACCGCCGCGTCGGCTCGGTCATCCGCGCCGTCTACGAGGGCGGCGGCCGCTTCGACGGCTGGCGTGAGCACTTCTCCTACGACCGCTGGATGAAGGCCGCCGAGGAGACGCTGCCCGACTTCGGCGTCGACGTCGCCTGGTACACCACCCGTGAGCGGGAGTACGAGGAGGTCCTGCCCTGGGACCACCTGGACTCCGGCCTCGACAAGGACTGGCTCTGGGAGGACTGGCAGGACGCGCTCGACGAGACCGAGGTCGAGGACTGCCGCTGGACCCCGTGCTTCGACTGCGGCGTCTGCCCCCAGATGGACACCGAGATCCAGATCGGCCCGACGGGCAAGAAGCTGCTTCCGCTGATGGTGAAGTGACCTAGCTGAGCGGGACGGTCGTTCCCCGCGGACGCGGGGGTGATCCGCTGCTTCTGCGGACCGTCGTCAAGTAGCGCCCTCCGTACGCCTCTTCGGCCCGGCCCCCCGCACGGTGCGGGGGGCCGGGCCGTGGCGTACTCCCGCACAATGAGGCGATGTCAGCACAACTCATCGCTCCCACCGTCGCCGTCCACGCTTCCTTCCTCGCCGCGATGGACGAGTTCCTGGCCGAGGGCGCGGACTCCGTCCAGGGCTCCAGCATGGCCCACGAGCTGCGGACCTGGCGCGGCCGCTGGGGGACGGTGGACGGCTTCGCGGAGTACGTCGGCACGGTCGGCGGGCTCATGGACCACGAACGCCCCGACGGCGTGGTCCCCCTGAGCACCCGCTGGTGGGTGGACGGCGACACCTACCTGGGGCGCGTCGCCTTCCGCCACCGTCTCACCCCGTCCCTCCTCACCTGGGGCGGCCACATCGGTTACGGCGTGCGCCCCGGTGCCCGCCGCCGCGGCCACGCCACCGCCATGCTGCGCGCCGCACTGCCGGTCGCCCATCACGAACTGGGCATCGACCCGGTGCTGGTCACCTGCGACGACACCAACACCGCCTCGCGTAAGGTCATCGAGGCCTGCGGCGGGATCTTCGAGGACCAGCGGGACGACAAGCTGCGCTACTGGATCCCCGCGGCCGCGGCCACCGCCGGCAGGCAGCCGTAGCGGCGCATCTGACGTACCGAAGCACAAGGGGGAGGGCCGCATGGAGCCCACCGACAACGACCGGCGGGTGCCCGCCCGTTACGAACCGGGCGAGGGCTGTCTAACCACCGCGGTCCGCCTTCCGGTACGGATCGTGGTGCTGGTGCTCGTGGTGCCGGTGCGCCTGGTGTGGGACGCGCTGGCCGCCCTCGGCCGGGCCGTCCACCGGACCGCACTGCGCCCCTTCGGCCGCGGTCTCGCCTGGCTGTGGCGCACCCTCGTCGTGATACCCGTGACATGGACCTGGCGCACCCTCGTGGTGGCCCCGCTGGGGTGGCTCTGGCGCACGCTGGCCGTCGCTCCGGCGGTCTGGCTGTGGCGGTACGCGCTCACCCCCCTTGGGCGGGGGATCGCCTGGCTGGTGCGTGGACTGGGCGTGGGGTTGCTGTGGTTGGGCAAGGCGTTGTTCGTGTGGCCGTGGGTGGCGTTGTGGCGGTATGTGCTGGTGCCGGTGGGTCGGGGGATCGCCGTGGTGGTGGCGTGGTGGGTGCGGTATCTGGTGGTGGTGCCTGCCCGGTGGCTGTACGCGTCCGTACTGACGCCCCTCGGGCGGGGGATCGCCTGGCTGGTGCGGGGACTGGGCGTGGGGTTGCTGTGGTTGGGCAAGGCGTTGTTCGTGTGGCCGTGGGTGGCGTTGTGGCGGTATGTGCTGGCGCCGGTGGGTCGGGGGATCGCCGTGGTGGTGGCGTGGTGGGTGCGGTATCTGGTGGTGGTGCCTGCCCGGTGGCTGTACGCGTCCGTACTGACGCCCCTCGGGCGCGGTACCGCCTGGCTGGTGCGCGGCCTCGGCGCCGTTCTCGCCACCCTCGTCCGGTGGATCGTGGTCGTGCCGCTGGTCGCCCTGTGGCGGTATGTGCTGCTGCCGGCCGGACGGGCGCTGGCCGCCGTGGTGACGGTGGTCGTCCGCGAGGTCGGGGCGGCCTTCGGGCACTGCTGGCGGGTCGCCGGGATCATCTCCCGGGCCATCGGCCGGTTCCTCGGCACAGTGCTGCGGTGGCTCTTCGTCGAGCCGGTGCGCTGGGTGTACCGCACCGTGCTCACCCCGCTCGGCCACGGCATCCGCGACGGCATCTGGAAGCCGGTCCGGCAGGCGCTGCGCACCGCCCGCGCGACCGTGCGGCAGACCCGCCAGGAGCTCCGGCGTGCCCTGTTCGGTGCCCCCAGGGAGCCCCGGCGTGCGGCCGCCGTTCCGCCCCGACGGGAACCGGGAGCCCCCGGGACACGTACTCTTGGTAGCAGTACGACCGCACTCACGAAGGACTGAACGACACTGGGCAAGCGACAGCCCGAAGGCCCGCCGCCCGCACCGGCGGTGCAGCGCATCCGACTGCGCTACACCAAGCGCGGCCGCCTCCGGTTCACCAGCCACCGCGACTTCCAGCGCGCTTTCGAGCGGGCGCTGCGCCGCGCCGAGGTCCCCATGGCCTATTCGGCGGGCTTCACCCCGCACCCCAAGGTGTCGTACGCCAACGCCGCCCCGACCGGTACGGGCAGTGAGGCCGAGTATCTGGAGATCCAGCTCGCCGAGCACCGCGATCCGGACAAGCTTCGCGAACTCCTCGACGAGTCGCTGCCGGACGGGCTCGATGTGATCGACGCCGTCGAGGCGCGCACCAGCGGCCTGGCCGACCGTCTCCAGGCCTCGGTGTGGGAGATGCGGCTCGACGGTGTCGAGCCGGAGGCGGCCGGGCGCGCCGTCGAGGCGTTCCTCGCCGCGGAAGAGGTGCAGGTCGAGCGCCGGACGAAAAACGGCATGCGGGCCTTTGACGCACGGGCCGCGGTGGCGCGTCTGGAGGCCGCCGGTCGCGAGGGCGATAGGCCCGACGGCAATGCCTGTGCGATACTGCGGCTGGTTGTTCGGCATCTGACACCTGCCGTTCGACCCGACGACGTCCTGTCCGGCCTCCGAGCTACGGCCGACCTGGCGCCGCCGGTCCCCGCTGCGGTGACCAGGCTGGCGCAGGGGCTGCTCGATGAGGAGACCGGCGCGGTGACTGACCCGCTAGCGCCCGACCGCGACGCTGCCACGGCCGCCCCACCCACGGCCGCCGGGCTGAGTGCCGCGAAGGCGACGAGTGGGGCCTCCCCGGCAGCCGGGGAAGGTACTGCGTAGGAGCGCCGTCGTCGCGTCGCCGATCAACCAGGGAGCCACCCCGGTCCGGCAGACGCACTGACCAGGAGACTTTCGCCGGTCCCGCCCTACGGGGGCCGACGAGCGAGACGACAGCTCCCGTGCGGCGCCCACGCCCCGGACAGCGGGACCGCGCTCATCACGCGGACCGCGACCGGAATCAGGCGCGGCGCCCGGGAGCGTGACGGGAGAACCGCCCGCATGCTCGAGCCCATTGAGCCCACCCGATCCACGAATTCCCAGGATCGCGGTGCTGACGACAACCACTCACCCAGTGACACGCTGCCGCCGCGCCGACGGCGCCGCGCGGCATCCCGGCCGGCCGGTCCGCCGGCGGCCGGTGCCGCCGCCGAAGCCGCGGTGGTGAGCACCGAGGCCACCGCCTCTTCCGCGGCCGATCCGGCCCTCGACGAGGAGACCACCGCATCCGCGGTGACCACCGGTGACGAGGCCAAGCCGGCCCGTACCCGCCGCCGTGCGACCCGCAAGGTCACCTCCCCGGCGGGCGCCCCGCAGTCGGCTGCCGACGAGCCGGACGCGGCACCGGCCGCCGAGGCCGAGACCGCCGAGGCCGAGACCGCCGAGGCCGAGACCGAGCAGGCCCCGGCCGCCGCCGTTGAGACGCCCGCCGAGGCGTCGCAGGACGAGGAGGCGGCACCGCGCCGCACCCGCCGCCGGGCGACCCGCAAGGTGACCGCCCCCGCCGGCACCCCGCAGACCGAGGCCGCCCCGGAGCCGGTGGTCGCCGAGGCGCCTGCGCCTGTTGCGCAGCCCGTCGAGGCCGCCGCGGACGTCGCTCCGGCCGCCGCCGAGGAGAGCGAGGAGGCGGCACCGCGCCGCACCCGCCGCCGGGCCACCCGTAAGGTCACCGCTCCGGCCGGCGCCCCGCAGGCGAGCGCCGCCGACGAGGCCGCCCCGGCCGAGAGCGCCCCGGCCGCCCCCGTCGCCGAGGAAGCGGCCCCCGCGCCCGCCGAGGACGCCAAGCCCGCCCGGACGCGTCGCCGCGCCACCCGTAAGACCACCGCCCCCTCGGACGCGCCGCAGGCCGCCCAGGAGGCCGAGGAGCCCGCGGCAGCGGAGCCCCAGCAGGCACCGGCCGCCGAGGCCCAGACCGCCGAGGCGCCCCGCCGCCGGGCGCGCCGCCGCGGTGAGCGTGCCGCGGAGCCGGCCGCCGAGGCGCCCCGCACCGAGGAGGAGCCCGCCACGGAGGCGCCGCAGCGCGGCCGTCGCCGTGCGCAGCGGCCCCCGACCGCCGTCTTCCAGGCGCCGGTCTTCACCGAGCCGATGTTCCAGACGCCGGAGACCGCGGCCGCCGCCGCTGCCGCGGCCCGCCAGGAGGAGACCACCGCCGAGCCGGTCGCGGAGGAGCAGCCCGCCGCGGGTTCGCGCCGCCGTCGCCGCCGTGGCGCCCCGGCCGAGCCCGAGCAGGTCACCGCCGCCCCGGCCGAGGAGCCGGCGGCCGAAGAAGCCGCCGCGGCGGCCGAGCCGGAGGCCGAGCAGGCCGAGAGCGGCAACGGTGAGGACGAGTCGGCCGACCGCCCCTCGCGCCGCCGCCGCCGTGGTGGCCGCCGCCGTCGTCGCGGTGAGTCCGCCGAGGGTGCCGACGAGCAGGCCGCCGACGAGCGGGAGGCCCCGGAGGCGGAGGCCGAGGAGACCGAGGAGCAGGGGCAGCCGGAGGAGCAGGAGGACGAGGAGCCGTCGGGCGGCGGGTCCAGCAGCAGCCGCCGTCGCCGTCGCCGCCGCCGTCGTACCGGTGAGGCCGCCGAGGTCGAGGCCGGCAGCGCCGACGACCCGGAGCGCACGGTCGTCAAGGTCCGTGAGCCCCGCAAGAAGGACGAGGGCACCAGCGCCGACGAGGTGCAGTCGATCAAGGGGTCGACGCGTCTGGAGGCCAAGAAGCAGCGCCGCCGTGAGGGCCGCGAGCAGGGCCGCCGCCGGGTGCCGATCATCACCGAGGCGGAGTTCCTGGCCCGCCGCGAGGCCGTCGAGCGGGTGATGGTCGTCCGCCAGAGCGGCGAGCGCACCCAGATCGGCGTCCTTGAGGACGACGTGCTCGTCGAGCACTTCGTCAACAAGGAGCAGGCGACCTCGTACGTCGGCAATGTCTACCTCGGCAAGGTGCAGAACGTCCTGCCGTCGATGGAGGCCGCGTTCGTCGACATCGGCAAGGGCCGTAACGCCGTGCTGTACGCCGGTGAGGTCAACTTCGAGGCGCTGGGCATGGCCAACGGCCCGCGCCGGATCGAGACCGCGCTGAAGTCCGGCCAGTCCGTGCTGGTGCAGGTCACCAAGGACCCGATCGGTCACAAGGGCGCCCGGCTCACCAGCCAGGTCTCGCTCCCCGGCCGCTACCTGGTGTACGTGCCCGAGGGCTCGATGACCGGTATCAGCCGCAAGCTCCCCGACACCGAGCGGGCGCGGCTGAAGCAGATCCTCAAGAAGATCGTTCCCGAGGACGCGGGCGTCATCGTGCGTACCGCGGCGGAGGGCGCGAGCGAGGAGGAGCTGGCGCGCGACGTCCAGCGGCTGCAGGCCCAGTGGGAAGAGATCCAGAAGAAGGCCAAGAGCAGCAGCTCCAGCGCGCCGACCCTGCTCTACGGCGAGCCGGACATGACCGTCCGGGTCGTCCGCGACATCTTCAACGAGGACTTCTCCAAGGTCATCGTCAGCGGTGACGACGCCTGGGAGACCATCCACGGCTATGTCGCGCATGTCGCCCCGGACCTCGTCGACCGGCTCCAGAAGTGGACCTCGGACGTCGACGTCTTCGCGACGTACCGCATCGACGAGCAGCTGATGAAGGCGCTGGACCGCAAGGTCTGGCTGCCCAGCGGCGGTTCGCTGGTGATCGACCGGACCGAGGCGATGGTCGTGGTCGACGTCAACACCGGAAAGTTCACCGGCCAGGGCGGCAACCTGGAGGAGACGGTCACCAGGAACAACCTGGAGGCGGCCGAGGAGATCGTGCGCCAGCTGCGGCTGCGCGACCTCGGCGGCATCATCGTGATCGACTTCATCGACATGGTGCTGGAGTCCAACCGGGACCTGGTGCTGCGGCGCCTGCTGGAGTGCCTGGGCCGGGACCGGACCAAGCACCAGGTCGCCGAGGTCACCTCGCTCGGCCTGGTCCAGATGACCCGTAAGCGGGTCGGCCAGGGCCTGCTGGAGTCCTTCTCCGAGTCGTGTGTGCACTGCAACGGCCGTGGCGTCATCGTCCACATGGACCAGCCGGCGGCGGTCGGCGGCGGTGGCAAGCGCAAGAAGAAGGGCAAGGGCGCCCAGCCCGAGCCGCATGTCCACGAGGCCGAGGTCGTCGAGCCGACCCCGGACGGTGCCGAGCCGGAGCTGGAGCCCGTCCCCGTGACGGAGGCCGAGCTGCAGCCCGCGGTTGCCGAGGCCGACGAGTGGTTCAGCAGCCCGGCCGAGGCCGAGGCGGCCGCCGGGCGTGGCCGTGGCCGCCGCCGGGTGAGCCGGAAGGTGTCCGCTCCGGCGGGCGCCCCCAAGGCGGCCACGGAGGCCACCGAGATCGTCGTGCCGGCCGAGCCGGTCGCGGCGCCCGAGCCGGAGCCCGCTCCGGAGCCGGTCGCCGACGCGCCGGCCGCCGAGCCCGCGCCGAGCCGTCCGCGCCGTCGGGTCACCCGTAAGGTGACCGCCCCGCAGGTCTCCGACGACTCCGCGGCGACCGTTGTGATCGCCGCCCCGGCGGAGACGGTCAGCGAGCCGGCGCCGGCCGAGTCCGCGGAGCCCGTCGAGGGCGCCGAGGCGGAGGCGGAGCCCGCGGCCAAGAAGACCGCGAAGAAGGCGACGGCGAAGAAGGCGGCGGCCAAGAAGACCACCGCGAAGAAGACCACGGCCAAGAAGACGGCGGCGAAGAAGACCACCACCGCCAAGAAGGCCACGGCGAAGAAGACCACCGCGAAGAAGACGACGACGAAGAAGGCGGCGGCCAAGAAGACCGCTGCCGCCGAGCAGCCCTCGGTGGCGTCGGTGTCCTCCTCCGCGGAGGACTGAGCACGGTACGGCCGCGCCCCGGACCGCAGGTGGTCCGGGGCCGGTTTGACCCCCTGGTCAAGGCCCCGTAATCTTGACCGTCGGTGTCTGTGACACCAAACCCCTGAGCAAACACCTCTCGGTCCGCCGAGGGAGGCCGCTCGTCCACTCGGATTCCACGGGCCCTATCCCGAGCCCGTGTGAGCGGCTGGCATCAGAGGATCCGTTCCTAGCGAAAGAGAGTTCCGCGTGTACGCGATCGTGCGCACCGGCGGACGCCAGCAGAAGGTTGCTGTTGGCGACGTCATCGAGGTTGACCGCATTTCCACCAGCAAGGTCGGCGACACCGTCGAGCTCTCGACGCTGCTGGTTGTCGACGGCGACTCGGTCACCAGCGACCCGTGGGTCCTGGCCGGCGTGAAGGTCCAGGGCGAGGTCGTCGACCACCACAAGGGCGACAAGATCCGGATCCAGAAGTACAAGAACAAGACCGGTTACAAGAAGCGGATCGGCCACCGCCAGCTCCACACGGCGCTGAAGATCACCGGCATCGACGCTCCGGCGAAGTAAGGGACTGAGGAGACATGGCACACAAGAAGGGCGCATCGTCCACTCGGAACGGTCGCGATTCCAATGCTCAGCGGCTCGGCGTGAAGCGCTTCGGCGGTCAGGCCGTCCTCGCCGGTGAGATCCTGGTCCGCCAGCGTGGCACCCACTTCCACCCGGGCACGGGCGTCGGCCGCGGCGGCGACGACACCCTGTTCGCCCTTGCTGCCGGTGCGGTGCAGTTCGGCACCCACCGTGGCCGCAAGGTCGTGAACATCGTTCCGGTCGCCGAGTAATCACGGCCTGACCGAGCGATAGCTCAGCATCAGCATCACTCAGGGGCGGACCGCCTTTTCCCGCGAGAGCGGGAAGGCCGGTCCGCCCTTGCGTGTTAGTACAGAGACATTCGCAGTACAGCGACATACCCGTAGTTATCTGGAGGCACCCCCACCATGACCACCTTCGTGGACCGCGTCGAGCTGCACGTCGCCGCGGGTAACGGAGGCCACGGCGTGGCCTCCGTGATGCGGGAGAAGTTCAAGCCGCTGGGCGGCCCGGACGGCGGCAACGGCGGCCGCGGCGGCGATGTGATCCTGGTCGTCGACCAGGACGTCACCACGCTCCTCGAATACCACCACCACCCGCACCGCAAGGCCACCAACGGCCAGCCGGGCGCGGGCGACAACCGCTCCGGCAAGAACGGCCAGGACCTGGTCCTGCCGGTCCCCGACGGCACCGTCATCCTGGACAGCGAGGGCAATGTGCTCGCCGACCTCGTCGGCCAGGGCACCACCTTCGTCGCCGGCCAGGGCGGCCGCGGCGGCCTCGGCAACGCCGCGCTGGCCTCCGCCCGCCGCAAGGCCCCCGGCTTCGCGCTGCTCGGCGAGCCCGGCGAGGCCCGCGACATCGTGCTGGAGCTCAAGACCGTCGCGGACGTCGCGCTGGTCGGCTACCCGAGCGCCGGCAAGTCCTCGCTGATCTCGGTGCTCTCCGCCGCCAAGCCCAAGATCGCCGACTACCCCTTCACCACCCTGGTGCCCAACCTCGGTGTGGTGACGGCCGGTTCGACGGTCTACACGATCGCGGACGTCCCCGGTCTGATCCCCGGCGCGAGCCAGGGCAAGGGCCTGGGCCTGGAGTTCCTGCGGCATGTCGAGCGCTGCGAGGTGCTCGTCCACGTCCTGGACACCGCGACCCTGGAGGCCGACCGTGACCCGGTCTCCGACCTCGACATGATCGAGGAGGAGCTCAAGCAGTACGGCGGCCTGGACAACCGGCCCCGGATGGTCGTCCTCAACAAGATCGACGTCCCGGACGGCAAGGACCTCGCCGACATCATCCGCCCCGACCTGGAAGAGCGCGGCTACCGGGTGTTCGAGGTCTCCGCGGTCGCCCACATGGGCCTGAAGGAGCTGTCCTTCGCGCTCGCCGACGTCGTCTCCAAGGCCCGCGCCGCCAAGCCCGTGCAGGAAGCCACCCGTATCGTCATCCGGCCCAAGGCCGTGGACGATACCGGCTTCACGATCACGGAGGAGGGCGAGAACTTCTTCCGTGTGCGCGGCGAGAAGCCCGAGCGCTGGGTCCGTCAGACCGACTTCAACAACGACGAGGCTGTCGGCTACCTCGCCGACCGCCTCAACCGTCTCGGTGTCGAGGACGCGCTGCGCAAGGCGGGCGCGCACGCGGGCGACGGCATCGCCATCGGCCCCGAGGACAACGCCGTCGTCTTCGACTGGGAGCCGATGATGGCGGCCGGCGCGGAGATGCTGGGCCGGCGTGGCGAGGACCACCGCATGGAGGCGCCCCGTCCGGCTGCGCAGCGCCGCAGGGACCGGGACGTGGCGCGGGACGAGGCCGACCAGGAGTACGAGGGCTTCAAGCCCTTCTGACGGTCCGCCCGGCGGACCGCGGCACCGAAGACGGGGAAGGCCCCCGGGAGTTCTCCTCCCGGGGGCCTTCCCCGTTCTTCTGCACCAAGGCCGTGAACGGCCCGCTGCGGGCTAGACGGCGGCCGTGGCGTCCGAGGCGCCGTTGGCCTTGTCCTCGGCCGTCTCGGAGGCGTCCACGTCCTCCTGCGAGCGCTGGCCGGGGATACCGGACAGCCGGTTCTCCATCCGGACGCGCCGCTCGTCTGCCTTGGCGGCCAGTGCCAGCGCGGCCTGGTTGAAGCGGACCGAGGACGGCGGGTCCGACGGGCCCAGCAGATGCTCCTTGAGCTCGGCCCGCTCCCCGGCCAGGGTGTCCTTCTCCGGGTTGCGGACCGCGTCGAGGAGACCGGTCACACCCTCCGCCTCCGGCGTGAGGATCGTCGCCGCCCGCACGGTCGGGAAGTTCACCCGGAAGTCGTCCTCGCTCATGCCCGAGGTGTTGGCGACGGCGTACGGCTTCTCGCTGGTCAGGTAGTCGGAGACGACGCTGGAAACATCGCTGATCAGCACGTCGGCCTGGTTGAAGCAGCTGAAGATGCCGGGGCGGGCGGTGGTGATGATGCGGTGCTCCCACTCGGGGAAGGAGTTCCAGTACGCCTCCTCCCAGGCGGTGACGGCCGCCGCGACGGCGGCGGCGCGGCCCTCCTCCGGGGTGCCCTGCAGCCGCATCCGCTCCAGCTCGTCCGCGCTCTTGCGGAACGCGGAGGTGGTCAGCGCGTTGAGCGCGTCGGTGCACCGGGCCAGCTCGGCGGCGGCCTCCGGACCGGGCTGCGCCCCGCTGCGCCGGGCGTTCGCCTCCGTGATCATCGCCTGGATGCGGGTGTTGGCGGCGCCCGCACGCGGGTCCACGGAACCGGTCATCGGGTGCGGCTTGTACAGCAGCCGCACGTTCTCGTCGGCGAGCAGCTCGCGGACGATGTTCTCGCCCGCCAGGATCACCGAGGTGTTGCCCGGGTTGCCGTCCCAGCCCTCCCAGGTCGGGGCGTAGAGCACGGTCGTCAGACGGCCGGCCGGGGCGCCCGCGTACGGCTGGATCGGCGCCAGCTGGGGGCGGCCGACCTCGATGACGTCCTTGTCCTCGACGCCGATGTCGGCGAGCTGGTAGCGGTCACGGGCCGCCGGGCCCGCCACCCAGACCTCGTCGTACGCCTTCGCGTACGGGTTGCAGGAGGACAGCTTGTCGCTCTCGCCGTGGTTGGTGAAGGCGTGCTTGATGGACGGGATGCGCAGGATCTGCGAGGTCTTGCCGGAGTTCGCCGGGTGCAGCAGCACCTTGAGCGTGGAGTGCTCCAGCCGCATCAGGTTGGCGACCTTGGGGATGCAGACGATCGGCACGTCCGTGGCCTCGATCTTCTGCACCATGAAGCGCTCACGGAGCACGATGATCGGGTTGCCGTCCAGGGCGGCGAGGGTGCTCAGCCACATGTTGGCCTGGTAGGCGGAGGAGGAGCCGCCGGAGAAGTACATACCGACCGTCGGCCGGTACTCCGCCAGCCAGTTGTCCAGCCACTCCAGCGCCTGCTTCTCGCTGGCCACCCGGTGCTTGGGCAGCAGCCAGGTGCCCAGGTACAGCGTGCCGCCGGCGGACAGGGCCAGGGAGACGGCCAGGCCGATGCCGCCCCAGTACGCGTCGGTGGTGATTGCGGTGAGCATCATGCCGGTCGTGGTGGGCACCGAGAAGCGCAGCAGGCGCCGGCCCGTCTGGCGGGAGAGGATGCGCGGCGGGGCGTCGCACAGCCGCAGCGCGCTCGCGTCGATGTTGCGGGTGACGAACGGCATGCTGCGGGTCCGGCGGACCAGCACCGCGACCGCCTGGCACACGAAGTGGGTGCCGTAGAAGAGGAGCAGCGTGATGGTGAGCGGCGCCTGCTCCTCAAGCGGGTTGATGCCGTCGATGTGCAGCAGGCCGACCAGTATCAGCATGTCGCGCAGCAACTGGCGCACCGTGACATCGAACCGGATCCGGCCGAGCACCGCGAGCAGGCCGGGCTGCTTGTGCTGGAGGACCAGGTCGAGACCCAGGTTGACCACGGATGCGGCGATGAACAGCGGGATGACGGGCAGCAGCGCTCCGAGGAGCTGCGCGGTGAAGGCGACCATCATCGCGAAGAGGGCCGCGAGCTGTACGGCTCGGCGGGGGACGATTCCGGCGGAAGGCACGGGGGAGGGCTCCTGGCAGCACGAAAGGTCAGGGGGAGGCCGAGGGGGGCGGCCGGGTCCCGCGCTGCGACGCCGCCGGAGCGGCGAAACGGGACCGATGGACACCCGACCGTATGACCTTGTTGGCCTTGGTGACAATCTGCTGTGGCTCTCATCACCGCGAAAGCGGACCAATCGAACGCAACCCGTTGGCCTCGGTTTCCCTCTTAAGGAAAACCTCGTGGCGTATGGGGCCAACGGGATGTGCGGCCCCTATTCTGCGCGTTTCCTCCGCGCGCCGTGACCGGCCGGACGTATCTCACACGGCGTCCGCCAGGCGATATCACGAAGCGCCCGTGGCCCGCCCTGCCGTAGATTGCGCCCGTAGGGCCGTGGTGCGGGTCGAGCAGTGATCCCCGTACGGCGGTGGGATCGGCGAGCACAGGGGTACGCAGGTGGCAGGCGCAAGGCAGGACGTGAAGGACGCCCGCCGGATCGTGGTGAAGGTCGGCTCGTCGTCGCTGACCACGGCCGCGGGGGGACTGGACGCGGACCGCGTCGACGCGCTGGTGGATGTGCTGGCCAAGCACCAGGACAAGGAGATCGTGCTGGTCTCCTCCGGCGCCATCGCGGCCGGTCTGGCGCCCCTGGGGCTCGCCAAGCGGCCCCGTGACCTGGCCCGGCAGCAGGCCGCCGCCAGCGTCGGCCAGGGCCTGCTGGTCGCCCGCTACACCGCCTCCTTCGCCCGCTACGGCCGCCGCGTCGGCCAGGTCCTGCTGACCTCCGACGACACCAGCCGCCGGGCCCACTACCGCAACGCCTACCGGACCCTCGACCAGCTGCTGGCCATGGGCGCCGTCCCGATCGTCAACGAGAACGACACCGTCGCCACCGACGAGATCCGGTTCGGCGACAACGACCGGCTGGCGGCCCTGGTCGCCCATCTCGTCCGCGCCGACCTGCTGATCCTGCTCTCGGACGTGGACGGCCTCTACGACGGCGATCCGGCCACCCCCGGCACCTCCCGGATAGCCGAGGTCCACGGGCCCAAGGACCTGGAGGGCATCTCCATCGGCAGCGCGGGCAAGGCCGGCGTCGGCACCGGCGGCATGGTCACCAAGGTCGAGGCGGCCCGGATCGCGGCCGCGGCCGGTATCCCGGTCGTCCTGACCTCCGCCGTGCACGCCGCGGAGGCCCTGGCCGGCGGCTCGACCGGCACCCACTTCCTGCGCACCGGCCGCCGCTCCGCCAACCGGCTGCTGTGGCTCGCGCACGCCTCCACCCCGTGCGGGGCGCTCGTCCTGGACGACGGGGCGGTGCGGGCCGTCGTCGAGCGCCGCTCCTCGCTGCTGCCGGCCGGCATCGCCTCCGTGGAGGGCGAATTCTCCGCCGGCGACCCGGTCGAGCTGAGGGACGGCGAGGGCCGCGCGGTCGCCCGCGGCGTCGTCAATTTCGATGCCCGGGAAATCCCCCGTTTGATTGGCCGTTCGACCCGCGATCTCGCCCGCGAGCTGGGCCCCGCCTATGAGCGGGAGGTCGTGCACCGCGACGATCTGGTGCTGCTGCACCACTGAGGGCCGTCCCGGGGGGCCGACGTCCCTGGGCGGCCGAAAACCGCCCCTCCGGCCTGGTGTGAAGACCGGCCTTTCCATGGAGACCTTGGGGAAAACGCCTCCGCGACGGGCCGCGGGCTGGTCAACTTTGTTGCGGGGGCGCCGTAGGGGAGCGGCGCCCGCAGCGCGCACGCGCACCCGCCGACGTACGACGGCTCCGCACCCCCGAGGGCGGAGCGATTCGCATCACAGGAGGCCGCCGGTGAGACGAGGGCGCCCAGGGGCACCGCCCCGAGGGACGGCGGAGCGCACCCTGACCAGCGTCGGGACCGGCGAGGACGCCGCCCGCCCGGACGACCCCGGTACGGAGCGTGACGCGGCGGCGCAGCACGCACCGGAGGGCGGGCGCCGGGAGGCGTCCCGGCTGTGGCACATCACGCTCAGCGTCTCGGGCGCCGAGGCCCCGCTGAAGGAGGTCCGGCGGGCGCTGGAGCAGCTCGCCCACGACCATCCGTTCCTGCTGACCAGCCGCTACGCCAACGATCACGCCGAGATCCGCTACTGGGAGGAGGCGCGGGACCTGCACGACGCCGCGGCGGTCGCCCTGCGGCTGTGGGGCGAGCACCGCTCGACGGCCAAGCTGCCGCCGTGGGAGATCGTCGGCCTGGAAGTCATCGACCGCGAGACCTACCACCAGCGCCTCGCGGAGGGGTACGGCCCGCCGCCGGCCTCCCCGGTCGGCGTCCACCCGTTCTGATCCTCGGCCGTCCGCGTCCCGCGCTGTGAGATACGGCGTGGCCGCGGCCTGCCGCCCCGCTAGGCTGCGGCCATGACCAGCAGCGCATCGCACTCCTCGCCCGTCCTCGAGACCGCCCGCCGCGCGCGGGAGGCAGCCGCCGTCCTGGCGCCACTGCCGCGTACGGCCCGTGACGCAGCGCTGCTCGCCATCGCCGACGCCCTGGTGGAGCGGACCGACGCGATCGTCACCGCCAACGCCCAGGACATCGCCAAGGCGCGGGCGGCGGGCACCGCCGAGTCGATCGTGGACCGGCTCACCCTCACCCCCGAGCGGATCGCGGCCATCGCCGCCGATGTCCGCCAGGTCGTGGCGCTGCCCGACCCGGTGGGCGAGGTGGTGCGCGGCTCGACCCTGCCCAACGGTCTCGACCTGCGGCAGGTCCGGGTCCCGCTCGGCGTGATCGGGATCATCTACGAGGCCCGGCCCAATGTGACGGTGGACGCCGCGGCCCTGTGCCTGAAGTCCGGCAACGCCGTGCTGCTGCGTGGCTCGTCCTCCGCGTACGCCTCCAACAGCGCCCTGGTGGAGGTGCTGCGCGACGCCGTCCAGAGCGCCGGACTGCCCGCCGACGCGGTGCAGCTGGTGCCCGGCGAGAGCCGTGACTCGGTGCGGGAGCTGATGCGCGCCCGCGGCCTGGTCGATGTGCTGATCCCGCGCGGCGGCGCGTCCCTGATCCGCACGGTCGTCGAGGAGTCCACCGTCCCGGTGATCGAGACCGGCACCGGCAACTGCCACGTCTACGTCGACGAGGCCGCCGACCTCGACATGGCCGTCGACATCCTGATCAATTCCAAGGCCCAGCGGCCCAGTGTCTGCAACGCCGCGGAGACGGTGCTGGTGCACGCCGGGATCGCCGAGAAGTTCCTGCCGCGCGCCCTGGAGGCACTGACCCAGGCCGGGGTCATCGTGCACGGTGACGCCGCCTGGCAGCAGGCGGGCCCCGGACTGGTGGCCCCCGCCACCGACGAGGACTGGGCGACGGAGTACCTCTCGTACGACATCGCGGCCGCCGTGGTGCCCGACCTGGACGCGGCGGTGGCGCACATCCGGCGCTGGACCTCCGGTCACACCGAGGCCATCGTCACCACCTCGCAGGCCGCCGCCCGCCGCTTCACCCAGTTGGTGGACTCCACCACCGTCGCGGTCAACGCCTCCACCCGTTTCACCGACGGCGGGGAGTTCGGCTTCGGTGCGGAGATCGGCATCTCGACGCAGAAGCTGCACGCCCGCGGCCCCATGGGACTGCCGGAACTGACCTCCACGAAGTACATCGTCACGGGCGACGGCCACACCCGCTGAACGTCCCCCGGATTCCCCGTTCTCCCTGCCCAAAATGACCGGCCGGGGCTAACCTGGACGGGTGCCGGACGACGTGGGGGGCAAGCCGTTCCCGGACGGTGAAGAGCCCGACGAGCACCACCACGGGAGCCACGGAAAAGCGGACGAAGAATTCGCCTCCGTGGTCTTCGACGAGGAATTCGTCCGGTCGGCCCGGATTCATGAACCCTCGGCGGTCGAGCGGATGCTGGCCGCCGCCGAGGCGCGCGCCGAGGCCGAGGCGGCCCGCTCCGGGCCCGGTTTCGGACCCGACGGCGACGACCCGGACGAGACCGGCCCCCGCAGACGCCGGCGCGGCCGGGAAACCGACGACTACGACGGCTACGCCGATTACGGAGAGTACGACGACGGGGAGTACGGCGACTATCCGCCACATGACCCGTACGGCCCCTACGGCGGTGCGCTGCGTCCCTACCGCGGCAGCACCCGCTGGCACCGGCCGGTCGCCTGGGTGCTGGCCGTGGTGATGGGGATCGGGCTGGTCGCGCTGGCCTTCAGCGCCGTCTACCGGGGCTCCGCCGGGCGGACCCAGACCCCGGCTCCGGCGCCCACCTCCAGCGGGGTGGATTCCCCGGTCACGGGCGGTACGGACAGCGTCCGCACGGCCCGCCCCGGCCTGCCGTCGCCGCCCTCGGCCGAACCCCTGCGCCCGTCGTTCTCGGCGGTGCCCAGGCCGCACTGACGGCGTGGCACACTTCCCGCAAATCGGGCGCCCGAAACCGCATCGTCCGGCGAAGTTGCTCGGCGTCCCCGCGTTTACGATCGCCCCGGCCGACCTACTCTTGTTGTATGACCGGGCCTGGTGACCCTCCGGAAGGGACGCCCAACGGCGCCCCGGGAGGCGGTGAGGACGAATACCGATCCGTCGTCTTCGACGAATCGTTCGTTCGGGCTGCGCGGCTGCAGGAATTCTCCGCGGACGAGCGGCTCGGCGAGCACCACTCGCCGGCCGTCAAGACCCGGCACGCGTGGATGCGGATGGGCGGCTCCCGGCAGGCCATCCTGCTGGTGCTGCTGATCGTGATCGCCTTCGGCACCGCCGTCTACATGGGCGTACGGCACCCCTACAAGTCCCCGGAGACGGTCCGTGCGCAGCCGCTGCGCTCCGCGGTGGTGCCGCTGGCGCCGACCGGGACGGTGCCCGGCGCGACCCCTGAGGACCTCTTCGCGCACAGCCCCGCGGCGCATTACCGGATCGGCGCCGCGGGCGTCAATCTGCCCGCCGTCGCCCGCACCGAGCACTTCTCCGACGGCCAGATCGTCTCCGCGCTGACCGTGGCGAAGGACTACATCGTCCGCTCCTCGCTGGACCCGGACACCCTCACCGGCGGATCCGTACGGCCGGTGCGGCTGCTGCTCGACACCCGCCAACTCGACCAGTTCGACCGGAGCCTGGCGCACCCCGACGACAACGGCCACGACGCCGCGACCGGCTGGCTGGTCCGCTTCGACCCGCGGCAGACCCGCCTCGCCGACCGGGACGTACGGGTGAACGGCACGCTGTCCGCCTCGGAGTTGAGCCCGGACGCGCTCGATGTGACCGCCGACTACACCTTCGTCTACGCCGTCCGGCCCGCCCCCGGCGCCGCGGGCGGAGCATCGGCCCAGGACACCGGCAAGCCCACGCCGGGCGCCGCCTCGCTGGTCACCGTCCGCCGTGAGGTGCACTTCCGGCTGACCCGCGACAACCTCAGCGACCACCGCCTGGAGGTGCTGCAGAGCAGTCTGCAGGCAGGGCCGCTGTCCTGCTCCTCGAAGCCGGCCGACGCGCTGCGCCCGCTGTTCGCGGGACAGCACGCCGGCAACGACCGGCCCACGGGCACCGACCCCTACGCCAGGGACCGCGCCAACCCCTCCCTCTGTGGTGAGCTGGCGCCCTCCGCCCAGCCGAAGCCGAGCCATCCGATGCGCTAGGACCTGTCGTCCGAGCCGCCGGCTCCACCACTTCCGTTGGCACCGCCCGGGCCGTCGGGGCGCGGCCCGCCACGGAAGACCGTGTCGCGCAGCTTGCCGCCCAAGTCGCCCGCACCGCCCGCGATATCGCGCACCAGACCCATCAGCGGGTCCTTGCTGTTGCGCATCGAGTCGGCGTAGTGGGCGGCGGAGTCCCGGAACGAGTCGGAGACCGAGGTGTCCTTGTCCTCGTCACGGCGCGGGTAGTGGCCGTCCATGATCCGCTGGTAGTCGCGGCTGGCCGCCCACTTCTTGAGCTCGGCCGCCCGCACGGTGGTGAACGGGTGGCTGCGCGGCAGCAGGTTGAGGATCTTCAGCACGGAGTCGCGCAGATCGCCGCCGGACTCGTACTCGTCCGCCTGCTTGAGGAAGGCGTCGACATTCATCTCGTGCAGGTGATTGCCGCCGGCCAGCTTCATCAGACCGCGCATCGAGGCCTGCAGATCCTGTCCGACCAGCAGCCCGGCACGGTCGGCCGACAGCTCCGACTTGCGGAACCACTCGCGCAGTGCCGTCACGATCGCCATGATTGCGACATTGCCCAGCGGGATCCAGGCGACCTTCATCGCCAGATTCGTCAGGAACAGCAGAATCGTGCGGTAAACGGCGTGCCCGGACAGCGCATGCCCGACCTCGTGGCCGACGACCGCCCGCATCTCCTCCTCGTCCAGCAGCTCGACCAGACCGGTCGTCACCACGATGATCGGCTCGTCGAGACCGATACACATGGCATTGGGCTGCGGGTCCTGGTTCACATACATCGGCGGGACCTTCTCCAGGTCCAGGATGTAGCAGGCATCGCGCAGCATGGCGTTGAGGTGCGCGAACTGCTGGTCGCTCACCCGCACCGAGTCCGACAGGAACAGCAGCCGCAGGCTGCGCTCCGGCAACAAGCCGCTGAGCGTCTTGAAGACGGTGTCGAACCCGCTCAGCTTGCGCAACGCCACCAGCGCCGAGCGGTCCGCCGGGTGCTCGTACGACCGCGACGAGATTCCGGGGAATCGCCGCCGGTCCCGGCTCGGTACGTTCGCGCTGCCGTCTGGGCTCTCCGTCATTGGGGCCTCCCCCTGTTCGACTGCGTGTGTCTCAGACTAGAGGACGCCACCGACAGACGAATGGATGCTCGGGCGTACGCTGGCGATCGCACCAATACCCGCACAGGCTCGTACACATGACCGCACGGGCCGCCCGTACCTGAGGGAGTGCACCGTCGTGCCGTATCAGAGCGTGCTGCTCGCCGCAGCCCAGGAGACCGCCAGGGACGCCGGGCCCGGTTGGATCCTGCGCACCGTGATCATCGGCGGCGTCGTGGGCGCCGTCCTGCTCGCCTGGTTCCTGCTGCGCGGCTACGGCCAGGACTGACCTCCGCCGGCGTCCCGGGGCGCGTCCGGGCGGAGTCGCCGTGGGCCCGCCGTGAGCCGACGCTTACGATGTGGTGGAAGTCTCTGCCCGACCCCAGCCCGGATTGGTCCTGCCGACGATGAGCCTGCACACCACCGCACAGTCCCTGGCCACCCTCGCCGCCGAACCCGGGCACGAGGGCGGTCACGCCAGCCTCAGCCCCTACGTGACCGGCGGCGGCGCCCTTTTTATCCTGCTCCTCCTGCTCTGGATCACCACCCGTTTCAACCGGGACCGCTGAGCCCCGGCACCCGGCCCCCGGCATCGCGCGCCGCCCAGTAGGGTCTGCACGCATGGGAGAGCACACAGGGCCCGTGAAGCGGCGACTCGGAGTGATGGGCGGGACGTTCGACCCGATCCACCACGGACACCTGGTCGCCGCCAGCGAGGTGGCCAGCCAGTTCCACCTCGACGAGGTCATCTTCGTGCCGACGGGACAGCCGTGGCAGAAGAGCCACAAGAAGGTGTCCCCGGCCGAGGACCGGTATCTGATGACGGTCATCGCGACCGCGTCGAACCCGCAGTTCTCCGTCAGCCGTATCGACATCGACCGCGGCGGCAAGACGTACACGATAGACACGCTGCGTGATCTGCGCGAGGAGCACCGTGACGCGGATCTGTTCTTCATCACCGGCGCCGACGCGCTCAGCCAGATTCTGACCTGGCACGATGCCGCGGAGCTGGTTTCGCTCGCCCACTTCATCGGGGTGACCAGGCCCGGACATGTCCTCGCGGACCCCGGGCTGCCCGAGGGGGCGGTGTCCTTGGTCGAGGTGCCGGCGCTGGCCATCTCCTCGTCCGACTGCCGGGCGCGTGTCGCCCAGGGGGATCCGGTCTGGTACCTGGTGCCGGACGGTGTGGTGCGCTACATCGACAAAAAAGAGCTGTACCGCAACGACCGCTGACGGGGCTGACGGAAAGGGGCACCGGTGAGCGACCGACAGGATCCGTACGGGCCGCAGGACCCGTATGCCCACGACCCGTATGCCCAGGAGCAGCCGGGGCAGCCGGGCTACACCTATGACGCCTACGGGCAGCCGGTGTACCACGACGCCGCACAGCCGCCGTACGAGCAGCACTACGACGCATACGGGCAGCAGACCGCCCCGTCCGCCTACGAGGGCTATGACCCGTACGGCGGCCAACAGGGCGGCGGCCAGGCCGCACAGGGCTACCAGGGCGGCCACCAGCCGTACCAGGCGCAGCCGGAGTACGGCTACGACGCCTACGGCCGTCAGCAGGTGCAGGCTCAGCCCGGCTATCCGCAGCAGTACGACCCGTACGGCAGCCCCGAGCAGCCATCGCACCAGCAGCAGGAATGGATCCCGCAGCAGGCCCAGCAGTCCCCGTACGAGCAGGTCCCCTACGGGGAGCAGCCCCGCTACGACGAGCCCGCCCCGCAGGGCCAGGACGGCCCGCCCCGTCCGCCGGCGCAGCGCCGCGCCCCGGCGGACGACACCGCCGGGCCGGACACCGCGAGCGGCCCCGCCGGGCCCTTTGCCGACGACCCCGAGTACCGCACCGAGCAGTTCTCCTTCATCGAGGAGCCGGACGAGGACTCCGAAGACGTCATCGACTGGCTGAAGTTCACCGAGAGCCGCACCGAGCGGCGCGAGGAGGCCAAGCGGCGCGGCCGCAGCCGGATCGTCGCGCTGTCCGTCGTGCTGGCCCTGCTGGTCGCCGGCGGTGTCGGCTATCTGTGGTGGGCGGGCAAGCTGCCGGGAGTGGCCGGGCCGGACGCCGGGGCGGCGGCCGCGGGCGCCGGGCAGAAGCGCGATGTCCTCGTCGTGCATCTGCGGGACACCAAGACGGGCGACAGCTCGACGGCGCTGCTGGTGGACAACGAGACCACCCACAAGGGCACCACCGTCCTCCTGCCCAACAGCCTCCTCGTCTCCAAGGACGACGGCACCACCACGACGCTCGGCAAGTCCGTCAAGGACGAGGGCACCGAGCCGACCCGGGACTCCCTCAACAGCCTCCTGGGCGCCGACCTCAAGGCCAGCTGGCGGCTGGACACCCCCTACCTGGAGAACCTCGTCGAGACGGTCGGCGGGATCACTCTCGACACCGACGCCACCGTCCCCGGCGCCAAGAAGGGCGCCTCCCCGGTCGTCAAGCGGGGCAGCGCCCAGGACCTCAATGGCCAGGCCGCCGTCGCCTACGCCACCCACCTGGCGCCGGGCGAGCCCCAGACCAAGCAGCTGCAGCGGTTCGGCCAGGTCATGCAGGCGACCCTGAAGAAGGTCTCCAGCGACGCCGACGGCGCCACCACCACCGTGAAGACACTGCTCCAGGTCCTCGACCCGCCGCTCACCGAGGCGCAGCTGGGCAGCTCGCTGGCGCAGCGGGCCGAGCTGGCGAAGACCGGCGCGTACCGCACCACCCTGCTGCCCGTGCAGGCCAACGGGACGCTCAGCCAGACCACCTCGGCGAGCGTGGTCAAGGACGTGCTCGGCGGCACGGTCAAGAAGACCGCCCCCGACGCGGCCGCCCGGGTCGCGGTCCGTAATGCCACCGGAACCGCGGCCGCCACCAACAAGGCGAAGGTCGCGCTGCTCAACGGCGGCTACAGCTTCGTCGACGACGGCACCGCGGGCGCGGCCGCATCCGCGTCCCGGATCACCTACGTGGACGCCGCCCAGAAGGCCAAGGCCGCGGAGGTCGCCAAGACACTGGGGCTGCCGGCGGGAGCGGTCAGGCAGGGCAAGGGCGCCTCGAACGCCGACATCACCGTGGTGCTGGGGCGGGACTACAAGGGCTGACGGGCCGGACGCGCCCGGCCCCTCCGGTGGTGACCGGCGGGGCCCGGCAGCCCCGGACCCGGCGCTGACCAGCCCGGACGCCGGAACCGACTGGTGGGTTCGAAAACACAGCCGGGAGTGTCGGTGGTCCGTGAGACCCTTGAGGGGTACCTGACCGCCGATCCGGTTGCCCATGGGGACTGCGGCGCGCGCCGCGGCTCCGCGGCGAGCCAGCGCCCCTGCCCGGCCGGAGAGGCTGCCCTCGAACCGGAAAGCCGCTTGTGACCGCCACGGACCGCTCCATCGAGCTCATCAACGCCGCCGCCCAGGCCGCGGCCGACAAGCTCGCGCACGACATCATCGCGTACGACGTCAGTGACGTCCTCTCGATCACCGACGCCTTCCTGCTGGCCTCGGCGCCCAGCGACCGCCAGGTCAAGTCGATCGTCGACGAGATCGAGGAACGGCTCAACAAGGACCTCGGTGCCAAGCCGGTCCGCCGCGAGGGCGACCGCGAGGCCCGCTGGGTGCTGCTCGACTACGTCGACATCGTGGTGCACATCCAGCACAGCGAGGAGCGTGTCTTCTACGCGCTCGAGCGCCTGTGGAAGGACTGCCCCGAGATCGACCTCCCCGAGGAGGCCAGGGCCACCCGCGGCAAGGCCGCGGCGCACGCCGACGCCACGGCGGGCGAACAGGACGGTGAGCTGCTCTGAACGGCACCAAGAGCGGCCAGGGCCGCCGCATCGTCCTCTGGCGCCACGGCCAGACCGCCTGGAATCTGGAGCGCCGCTTCCAGGGGTCGACGGACATCGAGCTGACCGAGGCGGGCGTCGGCCAGGCGCGGCGCGCCGCCCGGCTGCTCGCCGCCCTCGGGCCGGACGCCATCATCGCCTCCGACCTGCAGCGGGCCTCAGCGACGGCGCGCGAGCTGGCCGAGCTGACCCGGCTCGACGTGACGCATGACGCGGCTCTGCGGGAGACCTACGCGGGCTCCTGGCAGGGGCTGACGCACGACGAGATCCTCGCGCAGTACGGCGAGCAGTACACCGCCTGGAAGCGCGGTGAGCCGGTGCGCCGCGGCGGCGGCGAGCTGGAGACCGAGGTGGCCGACCGGGCCGCCCCCATCGTCCTCAACCACGCCGACAAGCTCCCCGGGAACGGCACCCTGGTCGTGGTCAGCCACGGCGGCACGATCCGCACCACCATCGGGCGGCTGCTCGGCCTGGAGGCCCACCACTGGGAGGGCCTGGGCGGTCTGTCGAACTGCTGCTGGTCCGTGCTGGGCGAGGGCGCGCGCGGCTGGCGCCTGATGGAACACAACGCCGGCACCCTGCCGGAGCCGGTGCTCGGCGACGACGACTGAGCCCGCAGGGCGGCCCCGGCCGACCGGATTTCACATCCGGGCAGGTCGCAGGCTAAAGTTCTTCTTGTTCGCGGCGCCGCCGGGGGAAACCCGGGGGAGCGGAACAAGACCCGGGGCTATAGCTCAGTTGGTAGAGCGCCTGCATGGCATGCAGGAGGTCAGGAGTTCAATTCTCCTTAGCTCCACAACCCGGATGATCCCGTCTCCTCACGGAGGCGGGATCTCTGCGTTGTGCGGGGCACTGTGCGGTCGGGACGTGTCCCGTGCGCGGTGCCGCCACCCGCCTCCGGCTCGCCGTTTGGGGCGTGGCCAGTCCAGGTGACCGGCGGTGCCGCCGGCCAGGGTGGCGCGAAGGCGGGCCTGACCCGGTCCGCGGTCCGTGGCAGAATCGGACGGCGCCGGCAGGGGAGGAGAGATCGCGATGCCCACGAGCATCCTCGAGGAGGTCAATGACCTGCTCGAAGTGGCCGAGGCGCAGGGCTATGACTGGCTGCCGGAATACGCGCTCCGTTTCACCTGCCCCGTTGACGGCCCCGCCTCCGTGTGCAGCAGCGACGACACTGCCCTGCAGTGCCCGTCGTGCGGCTCCTCCCATGTCGCACAGGTGCTGGGCGACAACGGGGGCATTTCCTTCGTTTGTACGGCCTGCGGCCACAGTTGGAGCTGATGGATGGGCGCCCACAGCAGGAAATGTGACTGGTGCGGCAGCGGTACGCCGATCGTCCGGGACATGGAACCCGTCAACGCGGACTACCAGTACTGGTGCGAGGAATGCGCCCGCGCCCTGGTCATAAAAGGCGACCCCATCGAGACCTACCGGGAGCTCGACGGGGAGCCGATCTACGGACGGCTGCTGGACGAGCACTGCACGCTGAAGCGTTTCTACTCGTTCGCCACGGCCTGAGCGGGCCGCCGGCCCCAAGGGGCCGCTGAGCGAGTGCGCCCCCTCCTTGACGCCGTCTCAGGCACTTCCGGGCAGTTCCGGACGGTTCCGGTCAGGCGGAAATGCCGCCGGGGGCGGGGGCGTTGTGGCGGATATGAGACGGTCACCGCGCAATTCCGCAGTGCGGGCGCACGGTTCAGCTGCTGCCGGCCTCGGCGGACGGGCGTGCGTCGCCTTGCCCCGCCCGCCCCCTGAGCCGCCACAGCCGGGCCCCGGCCAGTGCCAACAGGGCGAGACCGGCGAGCGGATAGCTGCCGGAGAGCAGCATCTGCACGCCGTTCTGGTGCAGTTCCTCGTGGTGGTGCCAGCGGTGCGGCACCCACCACAGGGCGAACGAGCAGAAGAGCAGCCCCAGTGCGCCGGTCATCGCCCACCAGCGGCGGGCCGCGGTGCCCGTCCGGCGCAGCGCCTCGGAGCCGAGCAGGATCAGCATCGGTACGCACCACACCCAGTGGTGGGACCAGGAGATCGGGCTGACCAGGAGTGCGGTCGCCGCGCAGGCGGCGGCCGCCCAGGCGCGCTGCCCGCGCAGCAGCGACCCGACCGCCAGTGCCAGACCGAGGGCCGCGGTCAGACCCGCGACCACGAGCCAGGCGGCGCCCGGGTCGTGGGTGTGCAGCAGCCGGGCGAGAGCGCCGCGCAGCGACTGGTTCGCGGTGATCTCCACCTCACCGACCCGGTCGGTGGCGTAGACGATCTCCGTCCAGAAGCGGTACGAGTCGCGTGGCAGCGCGAGCGCGGACAGGAGTGCCGTGGCCAGGAAGGTGGCGGTGGCGACGACGGCCTGCCGCAGCCAGGGGTTCCAGGCGGCGCGGGCCCCCGCACCGGAGCGGAGCAGCTGCCCGGCACGGACGGCGCCGGCCAGCGCGAGGAAGACCGCGAACAGCGCCGGGGTCAGTTTGAGGCCGGCCGCGATGCCGATGCCGATGCCCGCGAGCCGCTGGTTGTCCCTGCGGGTCAGGTCCCACAGCACCAGCACGGCGATCAGCAGATTGATCTGGCCGTAGCGCAGCGTCGTCCAGACCGGCTCGCACCACACCAGCAGCGCGGAGACGGCGAACGCCGCGGCGGGCCGGGGGAGCCGCCGGGGCAGGCCGGCCAGCCGTAGCGAGAGGTGGACGACGCCGACGAGCAGCAGCAGGTTCCCGGCGGTGGCGCAGGCGCGCATCTCCGGAACGCCGAGCAGGGTGAGCGGGGTGAACAGCAGGGCCGCGAAGGGCGGGTAGGTGTTGGGCAGGTGCGCCGAGGTCGCCACCATGTCGTAGAGGGACTCGCCGTTGCGGACGGTGAAGCCCTCGGCCCGGTAGACCATCAGGTCGATCATCGTCACGTGCAGCAGGCGCTGCACGGTCCAGAAGACGGCGAAGGAGACCAGGCAGCCGAGGGCCGCCGCGAGGATCGGGTGCCGGCGGACGAGGCCGCTTCCGGGGTGGGTGCCGCCGGCGTCGGTGGACTGCTCCAGCTCCAGCGCGGTCACGGCGTACGGCTCCCCAGGACGTATCGGGCACAGATCGCCGACAGTACCGCGCGTCGCACCGAAGGACCCCTGGCAGAACGATTTGGCAGAAGCCGGGGAGGTCCGTGTAATGTAGGCGATGCCGCAGCGGGGAACCGGGCGGAAACAGAATACGGGGCTATAGCTCAGTTGGTAGAGCGCCTGCATGGCATGCAGGAGGTCAGGAGTTCAATTCTCCTTAGCTCCACAATGTACGAAGCAGGTCGTCCGATATGGACGGCCTGCTTCTTCGTGCGTATGCGGACCGGGCGCCGCCCCGCGGCCGTAACCGGCAGGAGTTCCTCCGTGGTTGCGCCGCTGTCCGGTCAGTGACGTGTCCGCCAGGGCGAGTTGACCGTTCGCTCCCTGTTCCTTCCTGACCGGCCCTTGTCGTTCCTTGGGCTCATCTTGGCGATCGCATGTCCCTGACATGAACGGTTCACCGAAAGAGTGGCGCATCGCGTGAGCGTCACCCCTCACGCCTTCACCGCTCGTGCGGTGCCGCACACCGGCACACCGGCGCAGTGCGGCACCCCGCAGCGCCACACAGGGGGTTCCATGAGATCAAGCCGCACCAGATCACTGCGCGCCCGCGCCGGTCTGGCCTGGGTGGCGACGCTGCCGCTGGTCGCCGGTGCGCTCGCGCTCGGCGCGCCCGCCGCCGACGCCGCGGGCCACGACGACGGTCGCCATGCGCTGCGGGGCACCAAGCCCCTGTGGGCCACCCGGCAGGCCGACCAGGGCGCCACCTCCGCCTCCGCGTCACCAACCGCTATCTGACGGTCAAGGGCGACGTGGCCGCCGCTGAGCGCGCTTTCGCCGCTAACCTCCACAACTACCGCAAAAGCGGGCATATTTACCATGCCCCGTCGGCCACCGCCTCCGCGCCCGCCTCCCTGGCCGCCGAGGTGCTGACGGTCACCGGCCTGAACGACGCGCCGCGGCCGGCCAAGCGCCACTCCGGCGAACTGCCGCCGCCGAAGGCGTCTTCCGTAACTCCGGCCCGTTCTCCTCGTACTACGGCTCCAGGGCCGACGAGATGCTGCCGTCCGCCTACGGGAGCAAGGCGCCGTACGCGATCAAGGGCTACACCGGCAAGCAGCTCCGCGCCGCCTACGGGCGAAGAAGTGGACCGGCAAGAACGTCACCGTCGCGATCACCGAGGCCTACGCCTCGCCGACCATCGCCCGGGACGCGGACACGTACGCCGCCCGCCACGGCGACCCCCGATACCGCCGGGGCCAGCTCTCCCAGGTCCTTCCGGAGGACTACACGCACATCGAGGAGTGCGGTGCGGCCGGCTGGTACGGCGAGAAGACCCTCGACGTCGAGGCCGTCCACGCCGTCGCCCCCGACGCCGACCTCGTCTACGTCGGCGGCGCCTCCTGCATGGACGACGATCTGCTCGACTCGCTCGGCAAGATCGTCGACGGTCACCTCGCCGACCTCGTCTCCAACTCCTGGGGCGACATCGAGGCGAACGAGACCCCGGACGTGGCCGCCGCCTACGACCAGCTCTTCCAGCAGGGCGCGGTGCAGGGCATCGGCTTCTACTTCTCCTCCGGCGACAACGGTGACGAGGCCGCCAACACGGGCACCAAGCAGGTCGACACCCCGGCGAACTCCGCCTGGGTGACCGCGGTCGGCGGCACCTCTCTGGCCGTCGGCAAACACGACGCGTACCAGTGGGAGACCGGCTGGGGCACCCGGAAGGCGGTGCTCTCCAAGGACGGCCACGACTGGACCGGCTTCCCCGGCACCTTCAGCGGCGGCGCCGGCGGCGGCACCAGCAAGACCGTCGCGCAGCCCTTCTACCAGCGCGGAGTCGTTCCGGACGGGCTCGCGAAGGCGAACGGCGGCGGTGCGATGCGCACCGTCCCGGACATCGCCGCGGTCGCCGACCCCAATACCGGCTTCCTGGTCGGCCAGACCCAGACCCTGCCGGACGGATCGCTCGGCTATGACGAGTACCGCATCGGCGGCACCTCACTGGCCGCGCCGGTGATCGCGGGCGTCCAGGCGCTCGCCCAGCAGGCCCGGCACGGCGTCGCCCTCGGCTTCGCCAACCCCGGCATCTACCAGCGCTACGGCACCGCCGCCTACCACGACGTCACCGATCACCCGCTGGGTGCCGGCCGTGACCTGGCGGTCGTCCGCGTCGACTACGTCAACGGCACCGACGCGAGCAAGGGCACCACGACCTCGCTGCGCAGCCTCGGCCAGGACAGCTCCCTGCGCGCGGTCGTCGGCTATGACGACGTCACGGGCGTGGGCACGCCGGGCACCGGCTATGTGAGCTCCTACCGCCCCTGACGCCAGGGCGCGGCACCGCCTCCCCGTACCGGCCGTGCCCCGGCGACGCGGCGGGAGGAGGGCGGGGTGACAGAGGACGGGGCCCGCGTTGGGGTAATCCTCAGCGCGGGCCCCGTACGCCCTGCGGTACCCTGACGCCATGCGTGCCGTACGCCTTCTGCTTAGCGGGCCGCGCTGATCAGTACCGACGGATGACAGACCCCGTCGGAATCGGCGCGGCTTCCCCTCCTGTGCGAGGGGTCTTTTTGTTTCCGGCGTGCCGGGGATCTGGCGCGTTTCCGCTGGCAGAGACGATCGATGGAGCTTTGAGCATGAGCGAGACGACCAACTCCCCCGTTGTCGAGAGCGCGGGAGGCGCCTCCGCCGAGACGGCGGCGCCGCACCGCTATACGGCCGCGCTGGCCGCCGACATCGAGGCACGCTGGCAGGACTTCTGGGAGGCGAACGGGACCTACGAGGCCCCGAACCCGAAGGGGGACCTGGCCGGCGACGCCGAGCCGGTGGCCCGCCCCAAGAAGTTCATCATGGACATGTTCCCCTACCCGTCGGGTGCCGGCCTGCACGTCGGACACCCGCTGGGCTTCATCGCCACCGACGTCTACGCCCGCCACCAGCGCATGACGGGCCACAACGTCCTGCACACCCTGGGCTTCGACGCCTTCGGCCTGCCCGCCGAGCAGTACGCGGTGCAGACCGGCACCCACCCGCGGGTCTCCACCGAGGCCAACATCGTGAACATGCGGCGCCAGCTGCGCCGCCTGGGCCTGGGCCACGACCAGCGCCGCTCGGTCGAGACGATCGACCCGGCGTACTACAAGTGGACCCAGTGGATCTTCCTGCAGATCTTCAACTCCTGGTACGACCCCGAGGCGGACGCCGCCCGGCCGATCGACACCCTGGCCGCCCAGTTCGAGGCCGGCATCCGCCCGACCCCCGACGGCCGGGCCTGGAGCGTGCTGAGCCCCATCGAGCGGGCCAACATCCTGGGCGAGTACCGCCTGGCGTACGCCTCGGACGCACCGGTCAACTGGTGTCCCGGCCTGGGCACGGTGCTGGCCAACGAGGAGGTCACCGCCGACGGCCGCTCCGAGCGCGGCAACTACCCGGTCTTCAAGGCCAAGCTGCGCCAGTGGAACATGCGCATCACCGCCTACGCCGACCGGCTGCTGAACGACCTGGACGCGCTGGACTGGCCGGAGGCCATCAAGCTGCAGCAGCGCAACTGGATCGGCCGCTCCGAGGGCGCCCGGGTCGACTTCCCGGTGGGCGCTGACAAGATCACCGTCTTCACCACCCGCCAGGACACCCTGTTCGGCGCGACGTACATGGTGCTGGCGCCCGAGCACCCGCTGGTCGCCGGCTCCGACAACGGCAACGGCACGGGTTCCATCGTCCCGGACGCCTGGCCCGAGGGCACCCGCGACGTGTGGACCGGCGGCCACGCCACCCCCGGCGACGCCGTCGCCGCCTACCGCAAGCAGGCCGCCTCCAAGTCGGACGTCGAGCGGCAGGCCGAGGCCAAGGACAAGACCGGCGTCTTCACCGGCGCCTTCGCGACCAACCCGATCAGCGGCGACCAGGTCCCGGTCTTCATCGCCGACTACGTCCTGATGGGCTACGGCACCGGCGCGATCATGGCCGTCCCCGCCCACGACAGCCGCGACTTCGCCTTCGCCCGCGCCTTCGAGCTGCCGATGCGCTGCGTCGTCGAGCCGTCGGACGGCCGCGGCACCGACCCCTCGGCCTGGGACGACGCCTTCGCCTCGTACGACGCCAAGATCGTGAACTCGTCCGGTGAGACGGTCTCGCTGGACGGCCTGGGCGTCACGGAAGCCAAGGTGAAGATCACCGAGTGGCTGGCCGACCAGGGCATCGGCGAGGGCACCGTCAACTTCCGGCTGCGCGACTGGCTGTTCAGCCGGCAGCGCTACTGGGGCGAGCCGTTCCCGATCGTCTACGACGAGGACGGTGTGGCGCACGCCCTGCCCGAGTCGATGCTGCCGCTGGAGCTGCCCGAGGTGGAGGACTACTCCCCGCGGACCTTCGACCCGGACGACGCCGACACCCAGCCGGAGACCCCGCTGTCCCGCAACGAGGACTGGGTCCATGTCGACCTGGACCTGGGCGACGGCATCAAGCGCTACCGCCGCGAGACCAACACCATGCCCAACTGGGCGGGTTCGTGCTGGTACGAGATGCGCTACCTGGACCCCCACAACGGCGAGGCACTGGTCGACCCGGAGATCGAGCAGTACTGGATGGGCCCGCGCGAGGGGCAGCCGGCCGGCGGCGTCGACCTGTATGTGGGCGGCGCGGAGCACGCCGTACTGCACCTGCTGTACGCCCGCTTCTGGTCCAAGGTGCTGCACGACCTGGGACATGTCTCGTCCTCCGAGCCGTTCCACAAGCTGTACAACCAGGGCATGATCCAGGCCTTCGTCTACCGGGACAGCCGCGGTATCGCCGTCCCGGCCGCCGAGGTCGAGGAGCGCGACGGCGGCTACTACTACCAGGGCGAGAAGGTCAGCCGCGTCCTGGGCAAGATGGGCAAGTCCCTGAAGAACGCCGTCACTCCCGACGAGATCTGCGCCGAGTACGGTGCGGACACCCTGCGCCTGTACGAGATGGCGATGGGCCCGCTGGACGTGTCGCGCCCGTGGGACACCCGGGCCGTCGTCGGCCAGTACCGGCTGCTGCAGCGCCTGTGGCGTAACGTCGTCGACGAGGCGACCGGCGAGGTCACCGTCGTCGACACCGAGCCGGACGAGGCCACCCTGCGTGCCCTGCACAAGGCGATCGACGGTGTCACCCAGGACATGGCGAACCTGCGCTTCAACACCGCCATCGCCAAGGTGACCGAGCTGAACAACCACCTGACCAAGGCGGGCACCCCCGTCCCGCGCACGGTCGCGGAGCGGCTGGTGCTGCTGATCGCCCCGCTGGCGCCGCACATCGCCGAGGAGCTGTGGCGCAAGCTGGGCCACACCGGCTCCGTCGTGCACGCGGACTTCCCGGTGGCCGACCCGGCGTACGTCGTGGACGAGACCGTGACCTGCGTCGTGCAGATCAAGGGCAAGGTCAAGGCGCGCCTGGAGGTCGCCCCGTCGATCTCCGACGCGGACCTGGAGGCGGCGGCCCTGGCCGAGCCGGCCGTGGTCGCGGCGCTGAACGGCGCGGGCATCCGGAAGGTCATCGTCCGGGCGCCGAAGCTGGTGAACATCGTTCCGGCGTAGACCGTCGGCGGGCGCCCGGGCCGGTCCCGGGCGCCCGGCAGCGGGCCTTCGGGGACGGACGCCGCCGGTGCCCCACCGGCCGGTCGCGAGGCCGGCCCGCCCTGCCGGTGCTCCGTGAGCGCCATGGGTGACTTCCCCTACGGGCAGGTTGGGGGTTCTTCCGGAACCCGCAGCCTGCCCGAGCCGTTTACCGTGGAGGTACAGGGCGCGGGCCGGAAACCGGCGCCGCCGACACATCTGGGGAGAGCCCATGGAAGCCGCCGTCGCCATCATCGGACTGCTCTTCGTGCTGTTCGTACTGGCCGGGGTCTTCGTGACGGTCAAGGCGGTCAAGGCGGCCAAGCGCGGAGTGGACCGCACGGTCGCCCACGCCCGCAGGACCGTCGAGGACACCACCCTTCGCGCCCGGCAGCTCGCCCAGCCCGGCGTGGTCGGCGAACTCGCGCAGCTCAGGCTCTCCCTGCGGACCTCCATGCGCGCCACCCAGGAGGTGCTCTATGCGGGCTCGGCGGACGATGCCTCCCTCAGCGAGGCGATCGGCCTCTTCGAGCGCCTGAGCGCCCATGGCCATGAACTCGACGACGAGCTCAAGCGGCTCGAACGCGAACCGGACCGCGCCACCATCGGCGCCCGCCTCCCGGATCTCCGGGAACGCCTGGAGCGGATCACGCACTCCGCGGAGTCGCTGCGCTGGGCCGCGCGCGACCGCGCACGCAAGTTCGCGGACGACGATCTGGCCTCGCTGAGCGACCAGATCGACGTGGAGACGGGGGCGCTGCGGCACTGGACCCGGGTCGAGGACGCCGCGGACCCGCTGCGGGATCCCGTACCGGGCCGCCCGGAGAGCGCGGGACCGGGAGAGACGAAGACCCCCACGGGAGCCGGGCCGACGGAGGGGCATGTACGGGCCGGTGCCACCGGCGGTCCTTCGGACGCTGCCGCCCGCTCCTGGGGCCCGACGCCCGAGGACCCGCCGGCGATCACCGCCCGGGACCCGCGCACCCAGCCGTCCTACCCGTGGCAGAAGGCACCGCGGACGGAGGACACCACCACGTGAGGCCGTAGGAGCAGCAGACGGGGCGAGGGGGTGGGGTGGGGGCGGGGCGGGGCCCCAGGGGAAGTCGGCGGTGAAGGACCGTGCTCCTGCCACCCGGGGAACATCGAGGACGCGTGGGACGCTCGTGAGGCGTTGTCGCGGTCGCCCGGAGCGGCGGACCGAGGGCGTGGGCTCTGCCCTTCGGCGGGCTCTTGGCAGAGCCTTGGGTAAACCTGGAAGATCTTGGGGAGGGGCCCGCACTGTGCGGCATCCGGATCCCCGGATAACCTCCTTTTCATGTCCCGCCATGTCGCGATCGTCACCGATTCCACGGCCTACTTGCCGCGGGCGGCTATCGAGCGTCACCACATCACGGCCGTGCCACTGACCGTCGTCCTGGGGGACCAGGCCCTGGAAGAGGGCACCGAAATCTCCGCGAGATCCCTGGCCCAGGCGCTGCAGAAGCGCCGTTCCGTGACGACCTCCCGGCCCAGCCCCTCGACGTTCGCGGAGACCTACCGGAAGGTCGCGGCGGCCGGCGCGAGCGGCATCGTCTCGCTCCACCTCTCCTCGGAGTTCTCCGGCACCTACGACGCGGCGGTGCTGGCCGCCAAGGAAGCTCCGGTGCCCGTACGCGTCGTGGACACCGGGATGGTGGCGATGGCTCTCGGGTTCTGCGCCCTCGCGGCCGCGGAGACGGCGGAAGCCGGCGGGGACGTGGACGAAGCGGTCGCCGCCGCGGAGAAGCGCGCAGCGGGTACCTCCGCCTACTTCTACGTCGACACCCTCGACTATCTGCGCCGCGGTGGCCGGATCGGCGCGGCCCAGGCGCTGCTCGGCTCCGCGCTCGCCGTCAAACCGCTCCTTCAACTGGCCGACGGGCGGATCGAGCTGCTGGAGAAGGTCCGTACGGCGTCCAAGGCCATCGGGCGGCTCGAGGAGATCGCCGCGGAGCGGGCGGGTGAGGGGCAGGTCGATATCGCGGTCCACCATCTTGCCGCGGCGGAGCGCGCGGAGGCCCTGGCCCAGCGGCTCCGGGAGCGGGTGCCCGGGCTCAACGAGCTGCATGTGAGCGAGGTGGGCGCGGTGATCGGCGCGCATACGGGCCCCGGGCTGTTGGGGGTTGTGGTTTCCCCGCGGTGAGAGGGGCGGGGGCGTGCCCTGTGGGTGACGGAGTTGTCCACAACTGGGGCTGCATCCACCGGATTTGAGGCTGCTCGGCGAGATCTGCGCGGGGTGCTTAGCGTCGGTCGGTATGAACTTGTCTCGATCGGCATCATGGGGATTTCCGGGCTCGGCGGGGGCTTTGGGGGCGGGGGTGGGGTCGGCTTCGGTGCCGGTCCCGGCTTCGGCTTCGGCGCCGCTAGGAGGGGTGGAGCCGTCGGCGGTGTTGGCCGGGGCGGAGTCGTTATCGGGGCCGGTTGAGTCGGCTTCTCCGTCTCCGCCGCCCCCTGGGGGCGCTTCGGCCCGGTCGGACCCTTTGGCTTCTGCGGCTCCTACGGTCCCCTCGGCATCCTCCGGCCCTGCGGTCCCCCCATCGCTTTCCTCCGGCTCTTCGGCGGCATCGGATCCGTCCGTCGCCTCCTCGTCCGCTTCGGCTTTCTCCGTTCCCACTGGGGCCGCTGTTCCGTCCGGCGGGGCGGAGCGGCGGGAGTGGGAGCGCGAGAGGGTGCGGGCCCGGGTCGCGGCGATCTTCGGCGACGCGAGGGTCGCTGCCGAGGCCGGTCCGCCTCCTCCTGGGCATGATCCGCCGGGCTCACGCCGTAGGGAGCGGATGTGGTGTGCCCTGCGCGAACGGCTCCCGCTATGGGTGCAGTTACGGTGTGGCACCGACCCGAAAGCGCTCGCCGCCCTGGTCCTGGTGCTCGTGGTGGCTGTGGGATTCGCCGTGCAGCACTTCTGGGCCGGCCGTCCCGAGCCGGTACGGGCACCGGCGGTCGAACGGGCCGGAGGGGCACATGGCCCCGACCCGCGAGCACCGTCACTGCCGTCCGCGTCATCGGCCGCCACCGCGGTGGCGAATGGCCCGCCGGGTACTGCGGCGCGGCAGCTGGTCGTCGATGTCACGGGCAAGGTCCGGCACCCCGGAATTCAGCGGATGCCACGGGGGGCGCGGGTGGTGGATGCCCTGCGGGCCGCGGGCGGCGTGCTGCGCGGGGCGAACGTCCAAGGGCTCAACCGGGCGCGGCTGCTGACCGACGGTGAGCAGATCGTGGTCGGAGCGGCTGGTGCGGCTGGTGCGGCTGGTGGCGGGGGCGGGGCCGGGGGCGGTGGCGGTCCTGCTGACGTGGAGGCCGGCGGGCCGGGGAGTGGGGCGCCGAGTGGCGGGGGTGGTCCGGGTGGCCCGGTCAGCCTCAGCACGGCGACCGAGCAGCAGCTCGACTCCCTCCCCGGAGTGGGCCCTGTCCTGGCCCGGCACATCGTCGAATTCCGTACCCAGCACGGTGGGTTCACCTCGGTGGACCAGCTCCGCCAGGTGACCGGTATCGGTGACCGCCGTTTCGCCGATCTGCGCCCCCTGGTGGTGCCATGACCACCCCTCGCGCCACCGTGCACGCCACGGCGGCGTCGCCGCACGGTGCCTCGGACCCGCATCAGGAGGGCCCGGCCGATCTGCGCCTTGTCGCACCCGCGTTGGCGGCCTGGGCGGCCGCGGCGATCGGTCTGGACGCCCCCGGTGCGGGAGTGGCGGTGGCCTGCGGCGTGGCCGTGGCGCTCGGGGCCGTCGCGTTACGGGTGGCCGTAGTCCGGCGCAGGGCCGAGCGTGAACCAGGGGCGGAGGAGCAGCCCGGTGTCGCTCCTCGGGCCGACACCGGGCGGCGAGGAGCGGAGTCGCCCCGCTGCCGCTCTCCCCGCCTCCGGTCGGCCGGCGCGTTCGTGGCCCTGACCGCAGTGTTGCTGTGTGCCGCGGCGGGGGCTGCGTCCGCGGTGCTGCACGCCTCTGACCTGCGGCGTGGGCCGCTTCCGGTCTTGGCGGAGCAGTATGCGCGGGTCACGGTGGAACTGGAGGTGACCGGCGATCCACGGCTGACCCGCCCCAAGGTGCGGGGCTCCCAACGGACGCCCCCGGTCCTGGTGTTCACGGCTGATGCCGTACGCGTCACGGCCCCGGACGGCGAGGTCACCGCTGTCCGCACGCCGAGCCTGGTGGTTGTCCAGCAGCCCGGAGGAGGGCGCGGCGCGGGGGGCGGGAACGATCGAGCCGAGGGCCGTGGCGGCCCGTCGAACGTGGACGCCGCCTCGCGTATCTCGGCTGCCCTCCCTCGAAACCCGGGCGCCCCAGCACAGGGCCCGGCCGCAGCCCCGCCGGGGCCGCCTGGCGTCCCGCCGCCTCCGGCCGCCGCTCCACGGGGGTCGACCGGCGTTCCGCCCGCTCCGGGCGCTGCTCCAGTGGCTTCGGTGTCTGCCGCGCACAGTTCGCCCGCTGTCCTGCAGACCGCGGTGACCAGCACGTATGGCTCGTCCGCCGCCCCGCCGCACGCGGTGACCGGCCCGTACGGCTCGTCCACCGTCCCGCAGATCGCCGCCACCACCATCCCGCAAAGCTCAGTCGCCGACCCGCCCCCGTCGGGAGCAGAGGGCCGCGCCGACGCCCGTGGGGGCATCGCGTCGGCGTGGCGGGGGCTGCTGCCGTCTACTCGGATTCGGGTGGTGGCGCGTGCTGCGCCGCCGCTGGCGTCTGGCGATCAGGTGGCTGCCGTGCTGCGGGTCACCGCCGAGGCGCCGCCGGTCAAGGTGGGTGCGCCGGACGTGCTGCAGCGGCTGGCGGGGAGTCTGCGTGCCGGGCTGCGTGAGGCCAGCAGCGGGCTGCGTCCCGATGCCCGAGCGCTGTTGCCGGGGCTCGTGGTGGGGGACACCTCGCGTGTACCGCCGGATTTGGATGATGCCTTTCGTGCCACCGATCTGACGCATCTGCTCGCCGTCTCCGGCAGCAATCTGACGATTGTGCTCGCGCTGCTGATCGGTCCGCCGCATCTTGCGTCCCGTGCCGAGCGCCGTGGGCTGGCGCCGCGCCTCGGGCTGTCGCTGCGCGGCACGGCGGTCATCGGCGGCGCGCTCGCCCTCGCCTTCGTCGTGGTGTGCCGCCCGGACCCGAGTGTGCTGCGGGCCGCCGCCTGCGGTCTGATCACGTTGCTCGCGATCGGCACCGGCCGACGCCGCTCGCTGCTCCCCGCGCTCGCCGCCGCCGTCCTGCTGCTGGTTCTCTACGATCCCTGGCTCGCCCGCAGCTACGGCTTTCTGCTGTCTGTCCTGGCGACCGGCGCGCTGCTGCTGCTCGCACCGCGTTGGAGCGCCGCACTTCAACGGCGCCGGGTGCCGCCCCGCCTCGCCGAGGTGATCGCCGCCGCGGCCGCCGCCCAGGCGGTCTGTGCACCCGTCGTCGCCGTGCTGGCGGCCCGGGTGGGCCTGGTCGCCGTGCCCTGCAATCTGCTGGCCGAACTGGCCGTGGCCCCCGCGACGGTCCTGGGCTTCGCGGCCCTCGCCGCCGCTCCGGTCGTGCCGCCGGTCGCCCAGGCGCTGGCGTGGTGTGCGGGCTGGCCCGCCGAGTGGATCGCCGGTGTCGCCCGTACGGGGGCGGCCCTGCCGGGAGCGGAGTTCGCCTGGCCGGGCGGCTGGGCCGGTGGGATGGCGCTGGCGGCCGCCATGGTGGTCCTGGTGCCGGTCGGCCGTAGGGTGCTGCGCCGTCCCTGGCTGTGTTTCCTCTGCGCGTTGGCGGTGATCCTGGCCGTGTGCCGCCCCGCGCCGTTCACCCGCGTCCTCACCGGCTGGCCGCCGCCGGGTTGGCGAGCCGTGGTCTGCGACGTGGGGCAGGGCGACGGCCTGGTGCTGGCAGCCGGGGACGGTACGGCACTGGTGGTGGATACCGGGCCCGAGCCCCACGCCATGGACCGCTGCCTGACCGACCTGGGGATCCGTCGCATCCCCCTCCTCGTCCTGACGCACTTCCACGCAGACCATGTGGACGGACTCCCGGGAGCGCTCCGCGGGCGCTCGGTCGGTGCGATCGAGACGACGACCCTGCAAGAGCCTCCGGGGCAGGCACAGTTCGTGCGCAGTACGGCTGCCGCGGCCCGGGTACCGATCGTCCGTGCCACACCGGGGGAGCGCCGCCACCTGGGTCCGCTGACCTGGGAGGTCCTCTGGCCACCCGCCCCGCCGGCCCGTCCCGGCCCCAGCGATCCCATCGGGCCTCGCGACTCGACCAATCCAACCGAGCCCCACGGCTCAACCAAGCCCACCGCCCTTCGCGGCTCAGCCGGCGCCACCGACCCTCACGGCTCAACCGACCCCTACGACCCCACTGGTTTCGCCTACCCTCACCGTCAGGAAGCGGGTTCCGGAGGCCCCTACGACTCCGGCAGCTCCGGCAGCCCTGGTAGTCCCGGCATTCCTGGCAGTCCCGGCAGTCCCTCCGGGCCCGACGCCCTCGACGGCCCCAACGACGCCAGCGTCACCCTGCTCGTCCGTACGGGAGGGCTGACCATCCTGCTGCTCGGTGACCTCGAACCGCCCGCACAGCGCGGGCTGTTCGCGGCGCACCCCGAACTCGGCGGCGTCGATGTCCTGAAGGTGGCACACCATGGCTCCGCCTATCAGGACCCGCCGCTGATACACCGGCTGGCGCCGCGCCTGGCGCTGATCTCCTGCGGCGCCGACAACCCGTACGGCCATCCGGCGCCCCGCACCATCGCGGCGCTCCGGGCCCAGGGCGCCCGGGTGCTGCGTACGGACACCGACGGGGCCATCGCGATCCTCGGCACCGAGGCCAGGCTTTCCGCCACCGTCACCGGTCATCGGGTCAAGGCCCGCATGGCCAACGGTCCGAGAACCCGGACACCTACGCATCCTGGCGCGGGTCGAGCCGAAGTACGTACAGCAGGCAACCGCCGCTCCAGGAGCCGCACCCGTCCCCTCGACAACCGCCAACCGAGCCGACCGAGACGCCAACCGAGACGCCAACCCAGATGCCAGCTGAGCCGACCGAGACGCCGAACGACCCGCAGCCTGCGGCGGTGCCTGAGTCGCCCCCGCTGCCCGCCCGGCGGACGCCGGAGTGGCGGCAGCGGCCGGATGGAAGGAGGAGAGGTGCTGAACCAGGACCTGTAGAATCCAGATTATGAGGATGAGTGAGGGCGTCGAGTGGGGCCTGCACTGCTGTGTGACGCTGGCCTGGCTCGAAGGGGACGGACCCGTGTCCACCGCTCGGCTGGCGGCTTCCTTCGAGTTGCCCGCGGCCTACCTGAACAAGCGGCTGCAGGCGCTGGTGCGGGCCGGGATTCTGAGCTCCACCCCCGGCGCGCGGGGTGGCTTCCAGCTGGCGCGGCCGCCGGAGCGGATCACCCTCATGGATGTCGTTGCGGCGATCGAGGGCACCGACGATGTATTCCGGTGTACCGAGATCCGTCGGAAAGGGGCCGGTGCGGAGGCGTCCGGCAGGGAGTTCGGCCGGCCGTGTGGCATCTCCACGGCGATGCGCAAGGCCGAGCTGGCCTGGCGGCGAGAGCTGGCCGCACAGACCCTTGCCGAGGTGATGGCAGGTACGCCCGCCTCGGCGGCGGAACGGACCCGCCGCTGGTTCGCTGCGGAGAGGACGCACACCTGATGGACACCGCTGCCACTGACGCCTACCTGGACCGGATCGGCGCCGGCCGCCCCGCCTCCCCCGATGCCGACGCGCTGCGTGCACTGCACCTCAGCCATCTGCGCACCGTCCCCTTCGAGAACCTGTCCATCCACCTCGGCGAGGAGATCGTGCTCGCGGAGCAGCCGGTGCTCGACAAGATCGTCGGTGCCCGGCGCGGCGGCTTCTGCTACGAGCTCAACGGCGCGTTCGCCATGCTGCTGGGCGCGCTCGGTTATGAGGTCGAGCTGTTGTCCGCCCGGGTGTTCGGCGCCGAGGGGAAGCTCGGGATTCCGTACGACCACCTTGCGCTGCGCGTACAGACAGCCGACGGGCCGTGGCTTGCGGACGTCGGGTTCGGCAGGCACAGCCACTTTCCGCTGCGCTGGGACAGCCGCGCCGAGCAGACCGATCCCGGCGGGGTGTTCCGGATCGAGGAGGCGGAGACGGGCGATCTCGACGTTCTGAGGGACGGCTCCCCGCAGTACCGCCTGGAGCAACGCCCGCGTGCGTACGCGGACTTCGAGGTCGGCTGCTGGTGGAACCAGACCTCGCCCACATCGCACTTCACCCAGTCCCTGGTGTGCTCACGGCTGACGGAGACCGGTCGGATCACGCTCTCCGGCCGTACGCTCGTGACCACCGCGGTGGACGGCGCACGCGAGGAGCGCCAGGTAGGCGCGGACGAGATCCTCGCCGCCTACCGGGAGCACTTCGGGATCGCGCTGGAGCGGGAGCCCGTGGTGGGCGAGGTGCCGCCGCCCGCTGTAGGGGCCCAGGGGCGTCCGTAGCCTCGTCATCCGCTCGGTGGGGCGGGGCCTGTCGTTACTCGGCCTCGCGCCAGCCCTCGTACTCCGCCGCGAGGTCGTGCAGCCGCGCGGGATCGTGAGCGGCGTCCGGGTCCTCGACGACGACCAGCCACTGTGCGTCCTCGGCGTCGTCCTCACCGGCCAGCGCGTCCCGTACGAGCTGGGGCTCCTCGGTGACACCGAAGCGTTCGGTCAGGGCTTCGGCCACCTCTTCCGCCGCGTCGCGGTCGGGCAGTACCAGTACGTGGCGCACATGTCGTACATCGGGGTGGTGTGGGGCAGCATCATTCACCGGGCCATTGTCCGACAGGGGGAGGAGGGTCCGGTCCGGCAGGGGGCGGAGAGCGTCCGGGCAGGGTTGTCAGTGGCACGTGGGATGCTGGACCGCGATGGCCAGGAAGACAGCTCACGATGACCCGCTCGCCCCCGTCACGATCGCGGTGGGCCAGGAAGACCTGCTGCTGGACCGCGCGGTGCAGCAGGTGGTGGCGGCTGCCCGGGCGGCCGATGCGGACACCGATGTGCGTGACCTCACTCCCGACCAGCTGCAGCCCGGCACCCTCGCCGAGCTGACCAGCCCCTCGCTCTTCGCCGAGCGCAAGGTCGTCGTGGTGCGGGCCGCCCAGGATCTGTCCGCGGACACCATCAAGGACGTCAAGGCGTATCTCGGCTCGCCCGCCGAGGAGATCACGCTGGTGCTGCTGCATGCCGGCGGTGCCAAGGGGAAGGGCCTGCTGGACGCCGCCCGTAAGGCCGGGGCGCGGGAAGTGGCCTGCCCCAAGATGACCAAGCCGGCCGACCGGCTGGGCTTCGTACGGGGCGAGTTCCGTGCGACGGGGCGTTCGGCGACGCCCGAGGCCTGCCAGTCGCTGGTCGATGCGATCGGCAGCGATCTGCGTGAGCTGGCATCGGCCTGTGCACAGCTGGCCGCCGATGTCGAGGGCACGATCGACGAGGCCGTCGTCGCGCGCTACTACACCGGCCGGGCCGAGGCATCGAGCTTCACCGTCGCGGACCGGGCCGTCGAGGGCCGGGCCGCCGAAGCGCTGGAGGCACTGCGCTGGTCGCTCGCCACCGGCGTCGCACCCGTCATGATCACCAGCGCGCTGGCCCAAGGCGTCCGCGCCATCGGCAAGCTGGCCTCCGCCCCGCGCGGCGCCCGCCCCGGCGACCTCGCCCGCGACCTCGGCATGCCGCCCTGGAAGATCGACCGGGTACGGCAGCAGATGCGCGGCTGGTCGGCGGACGGGGTGGCCACGGCGCTGCGCGCGGTGGCGGCGGCCGATGCGGGAGTGAAGGGCGGCGGTGACGATCCCGCGTACGCCCTGGAGAAGGCCGTCGTGGCGATCGCGCGGGCGGCCCGCTCGCGGTGAAGCGGCAGCCGCGGACGGCGGTCGACTCCGGTCCGGCCGCGGTGGACACGGCGGCAACCGTGTGTCCCGTCATGCTGCGGTAGCGGCGCTACGTGTCCAGGACCTGGGCGCAGTAGCTGTGGGCCCCGTCCCGGTGAAGCGATCCCGGTACGGCGACCTCCCCTGCCCCACGCTCCGCCGCCCCGCGATCTGCCGACCCCGCGATCCACGGGCACCGCGATCCACCCTCACCGAGCTCGCGAACTCCTACCGAGCCCGCGAGCCCGTCACCAAGACGGCGAGCCTCTCACCGGGACCGGGAGTTCTGCAGCCGCTTGAGCGTCTCCGTGGCGCTGGTCTTCAGCATCGTCGCGACCTCGTCGGCGGTCGGCGGCTTGGTGGAGCTGCGGCTCGAGGCATAGCTCGACCATGTCGACTGGTAGGTCATCCAGCCGTCCCGGACGCCGAGGATCACATACGAGCCCGAGCTCGTGCTGCCGTCGTCCTTACGGGTCACCAGAAAAGCCTCGTCACCGAGGCCCGGCACGGCCTCGACCCGGTAGCCGACGGAGGCGTCCTGCTTCTCGTAGGAGCGGTAGCCGTCGGCGAACTCGGGCGCGGGGTCGGTCTTCTTGTGCAGCGTGGCGGTGTTGTAGAGCCAGGTCGAGGAGTAGTCGGAGCTGCTTGCGTTCTCCTTCTCCAGCGAGATGTTGCACCACATGGTGTCCAGCGAGGCCTGTTGGGCGCCGCTGTGCTGCGGGTTGGTGTTCTTGGAGGCCGTGCCGGTGTTTGCCTTGGTCTTGAAGTCGGCGTTCTCGAACGGGGCCATCGAGGTGTCCGCACACAGATCACTGGTGTAGCCGTAGCCCGCGAGATCGGGGCTGGGCTCGGAGGAGAAGCCGCCGGTGGCGAACAACACGGAGCCCCAGATCGCGGACGCGGCGACGGCCCCGCCGATCGCCCAGAGCCAGCCGGACATACCGCGGCCCGCCCCGTCAGGAGCGCCGGGCGCCCCCAGAGGTGCAGCAGGCACGCCGGATGCGGGATAGCCGTATCCGGCGGCCGGCGCCTGCGGTGGGGCCTGCTGTGCGTAGGGATTCTGCTGCGCGGGCACCGGATTCTGCGGCGCGGGAACCTGGCCGTAGGGATGGGGCTGTGGCTGGTTGTACGGATTGTTCTGATCCCCCGATATGGACATGGCCGCAGCGTAGCGGAACTGGCCGAAAGTGAACCTGGCCCGATGCCCCGAATTCCCTCTACGGTGAGCAGCCCGCGCCTCTTGTTACGGGTTTTCCTTGCGGGCTTTGTTGTGAAATGTGCTGTGGGATGTGTTGTGGATGCCCTTGTTGCTGTGGTTTTGCTGCGGTTTTGCTACGGGGCTCGGCTTCCGGGCATTTCCTGAGCGGCATTTGTGGTGAGGGATCCGTCGAGGGGCCCTTGTTGAGGTGGCTTTGAGACAGGGCTGTCGCTGTGGGGCCGTTGTTATCGCAGGCACACGCCGCCGGTGGAAGCCCGCCCAGCGGAAGCCCGCCCAGCGGAAGCCCACCCGGCTAAAGCCCACCCAGCCGAAGCCCACCCGATAAACAACCGACAAAAGCCTGCAGCGTCCTGCTCGCCCCCGCCACGACAAAAGGCCCCGCCTCGCCCCTGGGGAAGGGGAAAGGCGGGGCCTTCGTATCAAGCTCTTGCGGCTTCGTCGGCGGTGGTGACCGCCGGGTGAGCCGGGTGCGCCGCACCCGCGTGGCGAACGCAGGCCGTGTGCGGCGCGGTGGTGCACCGGTCAGGGAGCGGAGAGAGGGGCCGCTGGGTCCCTGTCGGCAGGGTTACTGCTCTGGTACTGCGGGGGGACGAGGATCAGCCCTGGACGGGCCGAGGACCTTCGTCCGTCGGAAGGTCAGCCCTTGAGGGACGCGACCTTCTTCGCCAGCGCCGACTTCTTGTTGGCGGCGGCGTTCTTGTGGATGACACCCTTGCTGACGGCCTTGTCGAGCGTCTTGGCGGCGGCGGCCTGGGCGGTGGTGGCCTTCTGCAGGTCACCGGCCTCGACGGCCTCGCGGGTGCGACGGATCGCGGTCTTCAGAGTGGACTTGACAGCCTTGTTGCGCTGACGAGCCTTCTCGTTGGTCTTGATCCGCTTCATCTGGGACTTGATGTTCGCCACGAAAGAGCCTTTTCAGGTTCGTTGGAGTTTCGAGTGGCGCCTCGTACGAGAGAGGGCACGAAGCGCAGTGGACCAGGCTACCAGCAGGGTCTACGGCCTCCCAAACCGGACCGGACCCACCACCTGACCGCCGCCCGCCCCCGCCGGATCCACCACCTGACCGCCGCCCGACTCCCGCCCGCCCCCGCCGGAGCGGCCGGCCCGCGCGGTCCGCCGGTCCGCCCGTTCCCGCTCCCCGAGCCCCTCGGCACCCGCTGCGAGCCCACCAGTCCCCGCCCCCCGACCTCTCCATCCCCCGCCCCGGAACCGCCCGATCCCGTCTCCGCCCCGCCCAAACCGGACCGGGCCCCTCGCTCATGGGACGATGGGGGAGACGTCACATACCCGAGTCCCGCCTACCCGCGTTCACTGAATGGACCCTGCGTGCCCGCGACCCCTACGAACGTGCCGGAGCCGAGCCGTACCGATCCGGCCCTCCTCCGTAACTTCTGCATCATCGCGCACATCGACCACGGCAAGTCGACGCTCGCCGACCGGATGCTCCAGCTCACCGGTGTCGTCGACCAGCGGCAGATGCGCGCGCAGTACCTCGACCGCATGGACATCGAGCGCGAGCGTGGCATCACGATCAAGTCTCAGGCGGTCCGGCTGCCCTGGGACCCCTCCGAGGGTGAAGAGGGAAGTGGCACGACCCACATCCTCAACATGATCGACACCCCGGGCCACGTCGACTTCACCTACGAGGTCTCCCGCTCGCTCGCCGCGTGCGAGGGCTGCATCCTCCTCGTCGACGCCGCCCAGGGCATCGAGGCCCAGACCCTCGCCAACCTGTACCTGGCGATGGAGCACGACCTCACGATCATTCCCGTCCTCAACAAGATCGACCTGCCGGCCGCGCAGCCCGAGAAGTTCGCCGCCGAGCTGGCCAATCTGGTCGGCTGCGAGCCCGAGGACGTGCTGAGGGTCTCCGCCAAGACCGGCGTCGGCGTGGCCGAGCTGCTGGACAAGGTCGTCCGCGAGGTGCCGGCCCCGGTCGGCGTCAAGGACGCCCCCGCCCGCGCGATGATCTTCGACTCGGTCTACGACGCCTACCGCGGTGTCGTGACCTACGTGAAGGTCGTCGACGGCACGCTCAGCAAGCGCGAGCGCATCAGGATGATGTCGACCGGCGCCGCGCACGAGCTGCTGGAAATCGGCACGAACTCCCCGGAGATGAAGGCCGCCGACGGTCTGTCCGTCGGTGAGGTCGGCTATCTGATCACCGGTGTGAAGGACGTCCGGCAGTCCAAGGTGGGTGACACGATCACCCAGCTCACCAAGGGTGCCCAGGAGCCGCTGGGCGGCTACAAGGACCCCAAGCCGATGGTGTTCTCGGGCCTGTACCCCCTGGACGGTTCGGACTACCCGGAGCTGCGTGACGCGCTGGACAAGCTGCAGCTCAACGATGCCGCGCTGGTCTACGAACCGGAGACCTCCGCGGCCCTGGGCTTCGGCTTCCGCGTCGGCTTCCTCGGTCTGCTGCACCTGGAGGTCATCCGCGAGCGCCTGGAGCGCGAGTTCGGCCTCGATCTGATCGCCACCGCGCCGAACGTGGTCTACCGCGTCGACATGGAGGACGGGACCGAGCACGAGGTCACCAACCCGAGCGAGTTCCCGACGGGCAAGATCGACAAGGTGCACGAGCCGGTCGTCCGGGCCACGATCCTGGCGCCCAGCGAGTTCATCGGCGCGATCATGGAGCTGTGCCAGAACCGCCGCGGCAACCTCCTCGGCATGGACTACCTCTCCGAGGACCGCGTCGAGATCCGCTACACGCTGCCGCTCGCCGAGGTCGTCTTCGACTTCTTCGACCAGCTCAAGTCCAAGACCCGCGGCTATGCCTCGCTGGACTACGAGCCCACCGGTGAGCAGGTGGCCGACCTGGTCAAGGTCGACATCCTGCTGCACGGCGACAAGGTCGACGCGTTCTCCGCGATCTGCCACAAGGACAAGGCGTACGCATACGGCGTGCGGCTGGTGGCCAAGCTGCGGGAGCTGATCCCGCGGCAGAGCTTCGAGGTGCCGATCCAGGCCGCCATCGGCAGCCGGGTCATCGCCCGTGAGACGGTCCGCGCCATCCGCAAGGACGTCCTCGCCAAGTGCTACGGCGGTGACATCTCCCGTAAGCGGAAGCTGCTGGAGAAGCAGAAGGAAGGCAAGAAGCGGATGAAGATGGTCGGCAGCGTGGAGGTCCCGCAGGAGGCCTTCATCGCGGTGCTGTCCTCGGACTCCGACGGTGACGCGAAGAAGAAGTAGCGCGTAGCCGGTGACGGCGGCGACAGGGCGCAGGTCCCCAGGGGCCGGCGCCCTGTCGGCTTCCCGGCTGCGCATCGGGATGAACGCGCCGCATGGCGCCGGGGGTGGCGTGATCCGGACCGCCGGGTGTGGTCTGGTGTGGGGGAGCGGCGCGGCGCACTATCGGGCATTGTGTGTGCTACGTACAGCTATCGCACTGGTCACATCGTGAACCGGTAGGTCGCAGCCCCTTACGCGTCGGCGCATCGCGCTCTAGTCTGATCACTGCTCAAAGGTTACTCGCGAGTCACCAGCAATGAAGCGGGCCCCGGAGGACGCCGTGACGGACACCCACACGCTGATCGAAAACCGGCCGCCTTCGGTGGCACAACTCTTCCTGGAGCGGGTCGCGGCCACGCCCGAGATCGAGGCCTATCGCTATCCGGTCCCTCCTTCGACGGGGCAGGGCCCGGACGACTGGAAGGCGATCAGCTGGTCCCAGGCCGCGGAGCGGGTCTACGCCGTGGCCGCCGGGCTCATCGCGCTCGGCGTACGCCCCGAGGAGCGGGTGGCGCTGGCCGCCAACACCCGTGTCGAGTGGATCCTTGCCGACCTCGGGGTGCTCTGCTCCGGCGCCGCCACCACCACGGTCTACCCCAGCACCAACGCCGAGGAGACCGCCTACATCCTGGCCGACTCGGGCAGCCGGGTGCTGATCGCGGAGGACGCCGGACAGCTCGCCAAGGCCCGCGCGCAGCGCGCTGAGCTGCCCGAGCTGGCCCATGTCGTCGTCATCGACGAGGCGGGCGCGGAGCCCGCCGAGGGCGATCCGGAGGGCTGGGTGCTCACCCTCGGCGAGCTGGAGAAGCGCGGCACCGCCTATCTGGAGGAGCACCCGGAGTGCGTCAAGGAGCGGGTCGCCGCGCTGCGCGCCGACCAGCTGGCCACGCTCATCTACACCTCCGGTACCACCGGCCGTCCCAAGGGCGTCCGGCTGCCGCACGACTGCTGGTCGTACATGGCCCGCGCGATTCAGGCGACGGGCCTGGTCCATGAGGACGATGTGCAGTACCTCTGGCTGCCGCTGGCGCATGTCTTCGGCAAGGTGCTCACCGCCGGGCAGATCGCCACCGGCCAGGTGATCGCCGTGGACGGCCGGGTCGACAAGATCATCGAGAATCTGCCGGTCGTCCGGCCCACGTACATGGCGGCCGTGCCGCGGATCTTCGAGAAGGTCTACAACGGGGTCGCGGCCAAGGCCCGGGCGGGCGGCGCCGCCAGGTACAAGATCTTCCAGTGGGCGGCCGAGGTGGCCCGCGAGTACGCCAAGGTCTCGCAGGACAACTTCCGCCGCACCGGCAGCGCCTCGGTGCCGTTCGCGCTCGGCGCCAAGCACAAGGTCGCCGACACCCTCGTCTACACCAAGCTGCGGGAGGCGTTCGGCGGCCGGCTGCGCGCCGCGGTCTCCGGCTCGGCCGCGCTCTCGCCGGAGATCGGCTACTTCTTCTCCGGCGCCGGTATCCACATCCTGGAGGGCTACGGCCTGACGGAGTCCAGCGCCGCCAGCTTCATCAACCCCGGCGAGGCCTACCGCACCGGAACGGTCGGCAAGCCGCTGCCCGGCACCGAGGTGCGGATCGCCGAGGACGGCGAGATCCTGCTGCGCGGCCCCGGCATCATGCAGGGCTACCACGGCCTGCCCGACAAGACCGCCGAGGTCCTGGAGGAGGACGGCTGGTTCCACACCGGCGACATCGGCGAGCTCTCCCCGGACGGCTATCTGCGGATCACCGACCGCAAGAAGGACCTGATCAAGACCTCGGGCGGCAAGTACATCGCACCGGCCGAGGTGGAGGGTCAGTTCAAGGCGGTCTGTCCGTTCGTCTCCAACGTGCTGGTGCACGGCGCCAACCGGAACTTCTGCACCGCACTGATCGCCCTCGACGAGCCGACGATCCTGACCTGGGCGAAGGAGCACGGCCTGGGCGGCAGGAGCTACGCCGAGGTCGTCGCCACCGACCAGGTCCGGGAGCTGATCGACGGCTATGTCGAGCGGGTCAACGAGGGGCTGCAGCGCTGGCAGCAGATCCGCAAGTTCCGGCTGCTGCCGCGTGACCTGGACATCGAGCACGGCGAGGTGACCCCCAGCCTCAAGATCAAGCGGCCGGTGGTGGAGCGGACGTTCAAGGATCTGCTTGACGAGATGTACGCGGGGGCGCGCGAGGCGTAGCCGTACGGCACGGCGGTGCGGGAAGGGCCCCGGTCGGCCCCGCCCGTACCGCCGCGCCCGTATGGGTGAGATGCGGCTGCCGCGGGAACCACCGCGGCAGCCCGTAGATCGTCCCTGCCGGTTCCCCGGGCCCGTCCTCCCCGCGTCGGCCAACTCCCTCGGCGCGTCAGCCGAATTGGTGGCTGCGCCCACCCACTTCTGTGACTCAGTGCTTATGTCTGCGCTCGTTCTGTCACTCTGTCGTTGGCGCATCCGGCGCTGTAGCGGAGCTGCTCGGGAGTTGCTCAATGAGGACGACCACTTCGTCTCCACGGGACGACGACGTCACGGCGGCGCGCACGACGAGGGCGGACGGGTTCCCCGGCGGACCCGCGGCCGGGCCTGCCGACGGTCCCGCCGCCCGTTCCCGTCGGGCCAGTCTGCCCGGTGATCCGCAGGCCGCTGCCGCCGCCCGGCGCTTCGTCCGGGCCACCTTCGCCGACTGGGCCGGCCGGCAGCTGACCGGCGCGGAGGGCCTGACCGACCGGCTCGCGGACGCAGCGGAGCTGCTGGTCAGCGAGTTGGTCACGAACGCGGTCGTGCACGCGGGCACCACCGTCGAACTCCGCTGCCGGCTGGATCCGGAGGCCGGGCGGGACGGCGGCGCTGAGCCGTACCGGGGCCGCACCGGGGAGCCGTACGAGGCGCCGCACCGGGAAGCGACGGCCGCCCCGGGAGCCGGCGCCGACGGCGCGTCCGGCCCCGGCATCGTCATCGAGGTCTCCGACCACCATCCCACCCAGCCGGTCCGCGCCCGTGCGGAGAGCGCCGCCTCGGAGAACGGCGGGCACGGGCTCCAGCTGATCAGCGCGGTCGCCGAATCGTGGGGCGTCACCTACCGCCGGGCCATGAAGACCGTGTGGTTCCGGCTGCCCGTGGGGGCCGTGGACGGCGCCGGGTGGCCCGAGCCGGAGTTCACCCTCGACAACCAGCTGCTGCAGTGCGAGCTGCGGGCCGCCGAGCTCCTCGCCCCGGCGCCGCGCCGGGCCGCCCGGCCGGAACCCGGCACCGGCCGGATCGACAACGGCGCCCTCTCCTTCCTCGCCGAGGCCTCCGATCTGCTCTCCGGCCAGCTCGACGCCGACCAAGTCGCCGCGCTCGCCGCCCAGTTGATCGTGCCCCGGCTCGCCGAATGGTGCGCGGTGTGGCTGTACGACGGCGACAGCGGCGCACCCGGCCGGGGGATCGCCCAGGCCGGCGACGAGCAGCGGCTCGCCGGCGTCTGGCACACCAGCGAGAGCCGGATCGACGCGCTGCGCACCGCGCTGGAGAAGCAGCCGCCGGAGCTCCCGGGCGGTGGCGCGTCCGGCAGCGCGCCGGGCGTCGTTCCCTGGCCCTGCCCGTACGAGCCGGGCGGCTACGGCCCCGGCGGCGCCGCACTGGCCTGCCCCCTGGTCGCCGGCGGCCGGCGGCTCGGCACCCTGCTGCTCGGCCGGGGCGGACTGCCGCACTTCCCCGACGAGGCGGTCGGGCTGATCGAGGACCTGTGCCGCCGGGTCGCCCGCGCGGTCGCCACCGCACGTGCCTACAGCCGCCAGGAGCGCATCAGCCAGGTCCTGCAGCGCCGGCTGCTGCCCCGGGGGCGGGCGCAGGTGCCCGGCGTGGAGTCGGCGGTGGTCTACGAGCCGCGCGAGGGCGCCTGGGCGGGCGGCGACTTCTGGGACCTCTTCGACGCCGGGGACGGCCGCTGGTGCTTCGCGCTCGGCGATGTCTGCGGCAGCGGCCCCGAGGCGGCCGCGGTGACCGGGCTGGCCCGGCCGGTGCTGCGGCTGCTGGCCCGCGACGGCTTCGGTGTCGCGGCGGTGCTCGACCGGCTCAACAAGACCATGGCGCGGGAGGCCGCGGACTCGGTCGCGGCGGTCGCGGCGGCGGTCGCGGCGGCCGGCGCCGGGGCGGAGGCACCGGTCGAGATCCGCGAGGAGGGCGAACAGGCCCGCTTCCTGTCTTTGCTCTACGGCGAGATCGTCCCCTACCCCGGCGGCTCCGGTGGCGCCCGCTGCACCCTCGCCAGCGCCGGACACCCGCTGCCGCTGGTCCTGGGTACGGACGGCGCGGTCCGGGTCGTCGCGGCGCCGCAGATGCTGCTGGGGGTGGTGGAGGACGCCGCGTACGTCAGCGAATCGTTCGACCTCTGCCCGGGGGAAACGCTTCTGTGCGTCACCGACGGGGTGACCGAGCGGCGCTCGGGGCGGCGGCTCTTCGACGACGAGGACGGACTGGCCACCGCCCTCGTCGCGGGCGCCGGCCTGGGCGCCACCGCCCTCGCGGACCACATCCGCAGCACCGTCCACGCCTTCGGCCCCACCCCGCCCGACGACGACCTGGCCCTGCTGGTCCTGCAGGCGTCGGGGCCCGGGGTGTCCTGAGGCACAGCGGCACCGGACGGGTACCGCCCCGCCATGACGGACAATGGTTCCCATGCCTTCCGCACTGCCTGATGGTGAGCCGATGCCCGAGGACGGGGCGCTGCCCGGTCATACGCCGGCCGATGCCGCCGGACGCCCCCTCGGCTTCTATCTGCATGTGCCCTACTGCGCGACCCGCTGCGGCTACTGCGACTTCAACACCTACACCGCGAGCGAGCTGCGCGGTTCCGGCGGCGCACTGGCCTCGCGGGACAACTACGCCGAGACCGTCGTGGAGGAGATCCGGCTGGCCCGCAAGGTACTGGGCGACGACCCGCGCCCCGTCGAGACGGTCTTCGTCGGCGGCGGCACCCCGACCCTGCTGCCCGCCGCCGACCTCGGCACGATGCTGGCCGCGATCCGCGAGGAATTCGGCCTCGCGCCGGGCGCGGAGATCACCACCGAGGCCAACCCGGAGTCCGTCGACCCCCGCTACCTCGACGAGCTGCTGGCGGGCGGCTTCAACCGGGTCTCCTTCGGCATGCAGAGCGCCCGGCAGCACGTCCTGAAGATCCTCGACCGTACGCACACCCCGGGCCGCCCCGAGGCCTGTGTCGCCGAGGCCCGCGCGGCCGGCTTCGAGCACGTCAACCTCGATCTGATCTACGGCACCCCGGGCGAGACCGACGACGACTGGCGCGCCTCCCTCGACGCCGTGGTCGGCGCCGGCCCCGACCATGTCTCCGCCTACGCCCTGATCGTCGAGGAGGGCACCCAGCTGGCCCGCCGGATCCGCCGCGGCGAGGTCCCGATGACCGACGACGACGTGCACGCCGACCGCTACCTCATCGCCGACGAACGCCTCGCCGCGGCAGGTTTCACCTGGTACGAGGTCTCCAACTGGGCCACCACCGACGCCGCCCGCTGCCGCCACAACGAGCTCTACTGGACCGGCGCCGACTGGTGGGGCGCCGGCCCCGGCGCCCACAGCCACGTCGGCGGCGTCCGCTGGTGGAACGTCAAACACCCCGGCGCCTACGCCCAGGCCCTCGGCGAGGGCCGCTCCCCGGGCGCCGGCCGGGAGATCCTGTCGGACGAGGACCGCCGGGTCGAACGCATCCTCCTGGAACTGCGGCTGGCGGACGGCTGCCCGCTGGACATCCTGGCCCCGGCGGGAGCGCGGGCGGCGGCACGTGCGCTGGCCGACGGCCTCCTGGAGCCGTCTCCCTACGAGCGCGGCCGTGCCGTGCTGACCCTCCGGGGGCGGCTGCTGGCGGACGCGGTGGTGCGGGATCTGGTGGACTGATCACTCGGCTGAGGGATCTCACCCCGAGACCCGGCCCACCGGGCATCGCTGTCCCTAGGCTGCAGGCAACACATCGGCAGGCAGGGACAGTTGGGCGGTTGGCCATAGTGCACGATCAGTGCATCGAGGAGTACTTCGCGGAGTTCGAGCCTCCAGAAGGGCTCCGGGCGGAGCTCCTGCGCCGGGAGATTCTGCTGACCGGCGGGACGGACATCGCCCACAACAGGATCGTCAGCGAGGTGACGGGCCAGATTCCGCACGACCGCTGGCAAAGATTCGCGACACAGCATCTCTCGATCCCGGGGGAGGTCAGCAAGCCGCAGCCCGACCTCGTGGTGATGGAGCGCGGAAGGTGCCAGGGTTCCGGATGGCTCGTACCCGCTTCGGACGTGACGCTGCTGCTCGAGGTGGTTTCCCTGCGCAGCGCCGACCGCGACTACGGCCTGAAGCGCTCCATCTACGCCGCAGGGAGAATCCCCGCGTATCTGATCGTCGACCCGTATGACGCCCGCTGTGTACTGCTGACGGAACCGGACGGCGCGGGAGAGGACGCCGACTACGAGGTTCAGCGCACCGTCTCGTTCGGTGTTCCTCTCCGCGTCGACACCCTCGGCATCAAGCTGGACACCTCCCGGTTCGGAACCCTTCCTGCCGTCACACGTCACCGCCGCCCGTAACGAAGTCGATCAGCTCCTCCACCCTCCCCAGCAGCGCCGGCTCCAGGTCCTTGTAGGACCGCACGCAGGACAGGATCCGCTGCCAGGCGGCCCCGGTGTTCTCCGGCCAGCCCAGGGCCCGGCACACGCCCGTCTTCCAGTCCTGGCCGTGCGGGACGGACGGCCAGGCGGGGATGCCGACCGAGGACGGCTTCACCGCCTCCCAGACGTCGATGTACGGGTGGCCCACCACCAGCGCATGGGCACCGGTCACCCCGGCCGCGATACGGGACTCCTTCGAGCCGGGCACGAGATGGTCGACGAGGACGCCGAGGCGGGCGTCCGGGCCGGGGGAGAAGCCGCGGACGATCGCCGGCAGGTCGTCGATGCCCTCCAGGTACTCCACGACGACGCCCTCGATGCGCAGGTCGTCGCCCCACACCCGCTCCACCAGCTCGGCGTCGTGCCGGCCCTCCACATAGATGCGCCCGGCGCGGGCGACCCGTGCGCGGGCGCCGGGCACGGCGAGAGAGCCCGAGGCCGTTCGTGCGGGGCCGCTCTGCGCCGGCGCGCCCTGGGGGCGTACGAGCGTGACCACCTTGCCCTCCAGGAGGAAGCCGCGCGGTTCCATGGGAAAGACGCGGTGCTTGCCGAAGCGGTCCTCCAGGGTGACCGTCGGGCCCTGCGCCGTCTTCTCGCAGCGGATCACGGCGCCGCAGAAACCCGAGGTGACCTCCTCGACGACCAGATCGGGCTCTGCGGGCACCTCGGGTGCGGGCCGCTGCTTCTTCCAGGACGGGGTGAGGTCGGGGCTGTAGTGCCTGTTCTGCATCGGGTGGGGCCTGTTCTCTGCGGGTGGTCGGTGTTTCGGCCGGCGGGGGGCCGGGGGGCGCCCCCCCCGGGGGGGTGCAGTCAGGGCGGGGTGCGATCGGGGCCGTAGCGCCTGCTCTGCATGGGGGCCTGTCCGTGGGTGAGCGGGCGGTGGTCAGGAGGGGGCGACGCCGAAGCGGGCGGCGAGGGCGTCCCGTTGGGCGCGGACGAAGCGGGCGTCCACCACGGCGCCGTGGCCGGGCACATACCGTGCGTCCTCGCCGCCGAGGGCCAGCAGCCGGTCCAGTGCGCCGGGCCACCGCTGCGGCAGCGCGTCCGGGCCCGCCTGGGGTTCGCCGGACTCCTCGACCAGATCGCCGCAGAAGACGATCTCCGGGGACCCTCCCCGGCCCGGTACCAGGACCGCCAGATCGTGGGCCGTGTGACCGGGGCCGACGTTGGCGAGCAGCACCTGCCGGTCGCCGAGCTCCACGGTCAGCTGGTCGTGGACGTGGTGGTGCGGGGCGACCAGCAGATCGGCGGCCTCGGCGGCGGCGTCCCGGCCGACGCCGTGCCGCATCGCGTCGTGCCGCAGTACGTCCTTGCCGCGGCGCAGCAGCTCGCCCAGCCCGGCCGCGCCGAAGACCTCGACGCCCGCGAAGGCGGCGGTGCCCAGCACATGATCGAAATGCGGGTGGGTGAGCGCGACATGCGTCACTCCGCGGCCCAGCACCCCGCGGATCGCACGCCGCAGATCCGCGCCGTCGCGCAGGGTCGCGCCGGTGTCGACGATCATGACGCCGGTGGTTCCCGCGATCACCCCGATCGTCTCGTCCCACCCCGGCATACGGCGTCTGGCGACACCGTCACCGAGCTGTTCCCAACCGGCCTCTTCCCAAGCAGTGTGCATACCGAGACGCTAGCGCCATCGCGATAGCGTTGCCCGACAGATCGGCCGAACACGGTCATCGGGCGGGTGCCGTGCGCGGCTGCCCTTGCCGTGTGCGTGCTACTCGGCCGTACACTGGCTCCGGGTCTGGCACTCGGCCCGTGTGAGTGCCAGGAGAGTCGATACGGCGGACGGCCGGACAGGAGGTGCGCGGGATGCTCAGTGAACGCAGGCTCGAAGTGCTGCGCGCCATCGTCCAGGACTATGTGGGGACGGAGGAGCCGGTCGGCTCCAAGGCCCTCACCGAACGCCATCAGCTCGGCGTCTCCCCGGCCACCGTCCGCAACGACATGGCGGTCCTGGAGGACGAGGGCTTCATCGCCCAGCCGCACACGAGTGCCGGGCGGATCCCGACCGACAAGGGCTACCGCCTGTTCGTCGACAAGCTGGCCGGTGTGAAGCCGCTGTCCAGCCCGGAGCGGCGGGCGATCCAGAATTTCCTGGACGGCGCCGTCGATCTCGACGACGTGGTGGGCCGCACGGTCCGGCTGCTGGCGCAGCTGACCCGGCAGGTCGCGGTCGTGCAGTACCCGTCCCTGACCCGGTCCACCGTCCGGCACGTCGAGCTGCTGGCGCTGGCCCCGGCCCGGCTGATGCTGGTGCTGATCACGGACACCGGGCGGGTCGAGCAGCGGCTGATCGACTGCCAGGCACCGTTCGGCGAGACCTCGCTGGCGGATCTGCGGGCCCGGCTCAACAGCCGGGTCGTGGGGCGCCGGTTCGCGGATGTGCCGCAGTTGGTGCAGGATCTCCCGGAGTCCTTCGAGCAGGACGACCGCGGCACGGTCTCGACAGTGCTGTCGGTGTTGCTGGAGACTTTGGTGGAGGAGACCGAAGAGCGGCTGATGATCGGCGGTACCGCCAATCTCACGCGCTTCGGGCACGATTTCCCGCTGACCATCCGGCCGGTGCTGGAGGCACTTGAGGAGCATGTGGTGATGCTCAAGCTGCTCGGCGAGGCCAAGGACTCGGGCATGACCGTACGCATCGGGCATGAGAATGCCCACGAAGGCCTGGCGTCCACATCGGTCGTCACGGTCGGCTACGGTTCGGGCGACGAGGCAGTCGCCAAACTCGGCGTGGTCGGACCGACCCGCATGGACTACCCCGGAACGATGGGAGCGGTACGCGCAGTGGCACGTTACGTCGGACAAATCCTCGCGGAGTCGTAAGTGGCCACGGATTACTACTCGGTCCTCGGCATCGGCCGTGACGCCTCGCAGGACCAGATCAAGAAGGCCTTCCGCCGGCTGGCGCGCGAGCTGCACCCGGATGTGAACCCGGATCCCAAGACCCAGGAGCGGTTCAAGGAGATCAACGCCGCTTACGAGGTCCTCTCGGATCCGCAGAAGAAGCAGGTCTACGACCTCGGCGGCGACCCCCTCTCGCAGGCGGGCGGCGGCCAGGGCGCGGGCGGCTTCGGCGCGGGCTTCGGCAACTTCTCCGACATCATGGACGCGTTCTTCGGCACCGCGTCGCAGCGCGGGCCGCGCTCGCGCACCCGCCGTGGCCAGGACGCCATGATCCGGCTCGATGTCGAGCTGAACGAAGCGGCCTTCGGCACGACCAAGGACATCCAGGTCGACACCGCCGTCGTCTGTACGACGTGCAGCGGTGAGGGCGCGGCGCCGGGCACCTCGGCGCAGACCTGTGACATGTGCCGCGGCCGCGGTGAGGTCTCGCAGGTCACCCGGTCGTTCCTGGGCCAGGTCATGACCTCGCGGCCCTGCCCGCAGTGCCAGGGCTTCGGCACGGTCGTCCCGACGCCGTGCCACGAGTGCGCGGGCGACGGACGTATCCGCTCCCGCCGCACGCTGACCGTCAAGATCCCGGCCGGTGTCGACAACGGCACCCGCATCCAGCTCGCGGGCGAGGGTGAGGTCGGCCCCGGCGGCGGCCCCGCCGGCGACCTCTACGTGGAGATCCACGAGCTGCCGCACGCGGTCTTCCAGCGGCGCGGCGACGATCTGCACTGCACGGTCACCATCCCGATGACAGCGGCGGCGCTGGGCACGAAGTGCCCGCTGGAGACGCTGGACGGGGTGGAGGAGATCGATGTCCGGCCCGGTACCCAGTCCGGCCAGTCGATCCCGCTGCACCAGCGCGGTGTGACCCATCTGCGCGGCGGTGGCCGCGGCGACCTCATCGTCCATGTCGAGGTACAGACACCTTCCAAGCTCGACCCCGAGCAGGAGGAGGTGCTGCGGCGGCTGGCCAAGCTCCGCGGCGAGGAGCGGCCCACGGGGCAGTTCCAGCCGGGGCAGCAGGGGTTGTTCTCGCGTCTGAAGGATGCGTTCAACGGGCGATAGCCCAGGTCGGCCCGGGGTCCGCGGAGCTGCCGCGGACCCCCGCGGCAGCCGCCTCCCCGGTTCGGAGCGAGGGGGTGGGCGTGACACGATGTGCTCATGCCCACTGCACTGACCGATCTCTGCCGCTACCCGATCGTGCAGGCCCCGATGGCGGGAGGCGGCTCCGGACCCGAGCTGGCCGCCGCCGTCTGCGGCGCCGGCGGTCTCGGCTTCCTCGCCGCCGGCTACAAAACCGCCGACGGCATGTACCAGGAGATCAAACAGCTGCGGTCGCTGACCGACCGGCCCTTCGGCGTCAACCTCTTCATGCCGCAGCCCTCCCTGGCCGACGGCTCCGTCGTCGAGGTCTACCGCGAACAGCTCGCCGGCGAGGTCACCTGGTACGAGACCGATCTCGGTGACACCGACGGGCCCATCGACGACGGCTACGAGGCCAAGCTCGCGATACTGCGCGAGGACCCGGTGCCGGTGGTGTCCTTCACCTTCGGCTGCCCCTCGCGCGCCGTCCTGGACGCGTTCGCCAAGGTCGGTACGTACACCGTCGTCACGGTCACCACCGCTGCCGAGGCGCAGGCCGCGCAGTGGTCGGGTGCGGACGCGGTGTGTGTGCAGGGCGTGGAGGCCGGCGGCCACCAGGGCACCCACCGGGACGATCCGCATGCGGACGGGACCGGCGCGGGGCTGGGGCTGCTGGCGGCGCTCGGCCAGGTCCGGGAGGCCGTGCAGATTCCGATGATCGCCGCGGGCGGGCTGATGCGCGGGGCGCAGATCGCGGCGGTGCTGGCCGCCGGAGCGAGCATGGCGCAGCTGGGCACCGCCTTCCTCGCCACCCCCGAGTCGGGCGCCAACCCGCTGCACAAGCAGGCCCTGACCAACCCCCTGTTCACGCATACGGAGTTGACCCGGGCGTTCTCCGGGCGGCCGGCCCGCGGGCTGGTCAACCGCTTCATGCGCGAGCACGGCCCGTACGCACCGGCCGCCTACCCGGCCGTCCACTACCTCACCTCCACCGTGCGCAAGGCCGCGGCCAAGGCGGGCGACGCCCAGGGCATGAACCTGTGGGCGGGGCAGGGGCACCGGCTGGCGCGGGAGCTGCCCGCCCGGCAGCTGGTGGAGGTGCTGGCGGCCGAACTGGACGCGGCACGCGCCACGTTGAACTTTCCCGCCACCGGCAGTGCCTCATGACCGCGCCGGTCTTCCTCGTCGAGTCCCTCGCGGGTGCACGGGCCGGCGGCACGCTGACCCTGGACGGTCCCGAGGGCCGGCACGCGGTCTCGGTGCGCCGGCTGCGGGCCGGCGAGGAGGTCGTGCTGACGGACGGGCACGGCACCGGCGCGTACGGCACGGTCACCGCCGTCGAGGGCAAGGACAGGCTCACCGTCGCGGTCGCCGAGCTGCGCACCGAGGACCCGCCCCGCCCCACGATCACCGTCGTCCAGGCACTCCCCAAGGGGGACCGCGGTGAGCTGGCCGTCGAGACGATGACCGAGACCGGGGTGGACGCCATCGTGCCCTGGCCCGCGGCGCGTTGCGTCACCCAGTGGAAGGGTGAGCGGGCCGCCAAGGCGCTGGGCAAATGGCGCGCCACCGCCCGCGAGGCGGGCAAGCAGTCGCGCCGGCTGACCTTCCCCGAGGTCGCGGACCCGCTGACGACCAAGCAGGTGGCCGCGCTGCTCGCCGACGCCGACTTCGCGGCCGTCCTCCACGAGGAGGGCAGCACGCCGCTCGCAACGGCCGAACTCCCCGCCGAGGGACGGATCGTGCTGGTCGTCGGCCCGGAAGGCGGTGTCTCCCCGGAGGAGCTCACCACCTTCGCCGAGGCCGGCGCCAAGCCGTACCGCCTGGGGACGACCGTCCTGCGCACCTCCACGGCAGGCACCGCGGCCACCGCGCTGCTGCTGGGGCGGACGGGGCGGTGGAGCTGAGGCTTTGCCTCGGGCCCACGTTTTTGTCTGACCCGCCGTGGGTGTTGCTCGCCGTTTGTGGCCCGCTGCGCGGTGCCCCCGCCGTGCGTTGCGCTTTGCCTTCGGCCCACGTTGTCGGCCGTCCCGCCGTGGGTGTTGCTCGCCGTTGCGCCTGGCGGCGGGCCGGTCCGCTGCGCTTTGCCTTCGGCCCCGCCCCACGTTTCGGCTGGCCCGCCGTGGCGGTTGTTCGCCGTTGCGCCTGGCGGCGGGCGGGGGCCGCTGCGCGGGGCTGTCGGGGTGCGGTGACGGGCCTCCGCGGGTGGGGTGCCGGACTGCTGCGCTTTACGTCCGGCACCCCACCCGCTCCGGCCCGTCCCCTCCCGTTGGGGGAGGGGGAAAGGCCGGTGGGGCTTTACCTAGGTGGTCCGGTGCGCCTTGCCGGTGGCGGAGAAACGGGCTGCTGCTCCCGGCGCTCAGGCCGGGGGGCGCACGATCGCGGCCGCCGTCGCGAACAGCTCCGTGAGGGTGCCGGCGAAGGTCGGCAGCAGCTGGAGACAGACGGCCCAGGCCTCGGGGTCGCTGCCCAGATGTTCCGCGGTCAGCGCGGTCGCCCGGGTCCGCAGCTCCTGCCGGTCCACCTGCCGGACCGCCCGCTGGTTTGCCTGCCGGTCCGAGGAGTTGAGCAGGCGGAGGAGGTGGGACAGGCCCTGGCGCGCGGGGGCGGCATGGGTCAGGAGGTCCTCCGGGGTGAGCGTGCCGCGCCGGAGGGCGAGCTGGGGCCACGAGAGGTTGGAGCGGCCGAGCTCCGGGGTGTTCGACAGCAGCGCCAGCAGCAGCTCGCGTGGGCAGTCCGCGAGCTCCGCGAGGTCCTTGGCCGTACTGGGGGCCAGCGTGCCGGAGCGGTGCGCCGCGATCAGCTCGGGCCAGGGGAGGGGTATGCCTTCGCCGGTGAGCTTGTGCGCCTGGTCACCGTCATAGCCCGGTGCCCTGTTGAGGAACGCCAGCAGCTTCGCCGGGTCCTCCTCCGCGGCCAGGCGGGCGCGCAGCCGGTCCAGCCCGTCGGGGACGTCGAGGAGCTTCTCGGTCTGCCGGCGGAGGGTGAGCGGGAGGCGGTCCATCGCCAGGATCTCGCGCACCGCGTCCGGGCCGCCGCGCTCCCACACGGCCACCAGCAGCCGCAGCCGGGCCGCCGGTATCCGGAGCTTCAGCCGCCCGACGATCGTGCGGGCCACGCCCAGGTCGCCGGAATTAAGGCCGGCGATGAGCCAGTGGCGGTGGTGGCTGAGGTGGGCCTCCCGCAGGACATGGAGCAGCTCCTCGGGGACGGCACGGGTACCGCCGCCGCGCAGCCGCCCGGCGAGCATCCGCTCCCGCTCCCGCTGGTCGATACCGCGGTGGAAGAACAGGTTGGCGTCCACCTGCGGTTCGTCGAGGTCGAGGAGGTACGCCAGCTTTTCGGGGGAGAGAGCCGTGGTGGCGGCCTGCGCGGCCTGTGCAGACACCCCGTGGGCGGCGACCACCGCGTCCCGGACGGCCGGCGCCGGATCGCCGTACACCAGGAGATGCTGCACGGCCCGCGGGTCGAAGTGCGGTACGACGGCGATCTGCGCCTCCTCGGAGGCGCACTGGAACAGGCTCAGGAACGCGGCCCGGGAGGCCTCGGGGGGAGTGGCGGGGAACACCGCCTCCAAAGGGCGCGGCCAGGTGGTGCTGCGCTTCTTGGCGGGGCCGGCCGAGGCGGCGTCGTCGATCAGCTCGGCGACGCCGCCCCGCGCCCGGCCCATCCGGGCGTAGCACGTCAGCCAGTTGACCGGGTCCGTGCCGAGCCGGTCGAGGAGTCCTGCGAGGGCCTTGCGGGTCGGCTCGTGGTCGTACGGCAGCGCGTTCAGCACCTCCGTCGCCGGGCCCACTTCCGCCAGCACGCGCTCCACCGGCAGCCGGCCCGTACGGATGCCGCGCCCCAGGACCTCGTCGAAGGGCACCTTGCCCGCCGCCGCCTCGGGCCCCACCAGCGCCTCGAAGGGCAGCTCGACGGCGGCCTGCGAGGTGCTCCAGGGGTCGGCGCGGAAGCACTCCATGACGAGGTCGTCAGGGCAGCCTTCCCACCGGGTGAGCTGCGACAGGCGGTTGCCGCTCTGCCGGCCGCGGCCGCTCGTCCAACCCGTCTCGAAGGGCAGGCGGGCGTGCTCGCGCCGAACGAGTTCCCAGTCGAGGGCGGCGGGCTTCGCGACCGCGCCGGCGCCGTCACGGACCATCAGCAGGGCCCGCAGCGCGGCGGGGTCCGTCCATTCCCCGGCCGGGCGCCGCTCCCGCAGGAACGCCTCCGGGTCGGCGTCGGCCGCGGCCGCCCGCATCACCTCCAGCAGCTCCGGGCGTCCGAGGTCGAAGTCCGGGGCCCGCTCGACCCCGTCGGCGAACGCCAGCAGCCCTTCACCGCCGGCGAGTTGGACCAGGGCGACACAGGCGTCGAGGGCGGCCGGCAGCGGGAGGAACGGGGCCAGCCGGACCAGGGCGAAGGAGAGCAGCTGAGGGAACGGGCCGGCCAGGGCGGGAAGGAGCTCGAAGCGGGAGGCCTCCTCCTGGAGCAGCGGGACGAGGCCGTCCTCGCCCTTCCAGCGCGGGTCCGTGGGGTCGGCGGCGCGCAGAATCGCCGGCAGCAGATCCGGCAGGTCCCTTGCGCGCCGGGTCTGTTGCGGGGAGGGGCGGTAGCGCGCCCTCCACAGCGCGCGGGCGATCACCGGATCGCCGGTCTCCGCCGCCCGCATCAGAAACGCCTCGGGACCGGCGTCCAGTGCGGCACGCAGCGCCGCGCCGCCCGGCCCGGTCACGGCCTCCACCATCTCCTCCGGCAGCCCGAACCGGTGGGACAGCGCGGCCAGCAGGTCCGGACGCAGCCGCTCGGCGAGCGCATCGGCGGTGTCCGGAGCGGCGAGCCGCAGCGCCAGGCGGAGCGCGGCGGGGGAGCTGTGGGTCACGGGCGGGAATCCCTTCGCGGGGCGGGCGTGCGGCGGTCCACGGAACGGCACCGGGCCGTTGCGCAGCACAAAGATCGTGGCACAGCCCACTGACAACGCGGCGGTGCGCCGGACGCGCCCGCAGGGCCCGCCCGGCGCACCGCCGTTCACGCGAAGAGGAACCGGCCGGGCCGGTCGTCCCGTCAGACCAGCTCCGCCGCCAGCGTGATGTTCTTGACGCCCGCCAGCGCCTGGCTCACCGGGCAGTTGGCCTTGGCGTCCTGGGCCGCGGCCTGGAAGTCCTCCTCGGACAGGCCGGGGACGCGGGCCTTGACGGTCAGCGCGATGGCGGTGATGCCCTCACCGGGCTGGAAGGTGACATCGGCCTGGGTGTCCAGGGCCTCGACGGTGTACCCCTTGCCCGCCAGGCCGTGCGAGAAGGCCATGGAGTAGCAGGAGGAGTGGGCCGCCGCGATGAGCTCCTCGGGGCTGGTGACGCCGTTGGGCTGCTCCGCGCGGGCGGGCCAGTTCACGTCGTACGTACCGACCTTGGAGGACTCCAGGGCGACGGTGCCCTTGCCCTCCAGGAGGTTGCCTTCCCAGTGGGTCTTGGCGGTGCGCGTGGTTGCCATGGTGCAGAACTCCCGGTTGTGGGCGAAAGCGGTCTGCGCGCCAGCTTAGTGATCCAGCGGGCCGTGCCGGTCCGGTCCGCGCCGTGCCGGTCCGCAGTTGGCCGGTGCGCCGCGCCGCGGGGCGGGCCGGCACGGCCCCGTCGGGAGCCGGACGGAGCCCGGCCGCCCCCGGTCGATGCAATCCCCCGTGGGCGTCGCCCGGTAGCATCCGAAGGCCGTACGCACCGGGTGTACGGCGGTGATCGGGAGGAGCCACCCGTGGCGGGAGAACCGCAGGCCGACTGCCTGTTCTGCAAGATCGTGGCGAGGGAGGTGCCGGCGACCATCGTCCGGGAGACGGAGACGACCGTCGCGTTCCGCGACATCAACCCCCAGGCGCCGACGCACGTCCTGATCATCCCCAAGGTGCACTACCAGGACGCCGCGGCCCTCGCCGCCGCCGAACCGCAGATCATCGCCGACATACTGCGTGAGTCCCGTGAGGTCGCCGCCGAGGAGAAGGTGGAAGACCGGGGCTACCGGGTCGTCTTCAACACCGGTGCGGGCGCGGGCCAGACCGTCTTCCACGCACACCTGCATGTGCTCGGCGGCCGCGGCCTCCAGTGGCCTCCCGGATAGCCGACCGTGTCCGTACGTGAACTGGTCGTCCTCGGCACCGCCAGTCAGGTCCCCACCCGCCACCGCAACCACAACGGCTATCTGCTGCGCTGGGACGGCCAGGGGCTGCTCTTCGACCCCGGTGAGGGCACCCAGCGGCAGATGCTGCGGGCCGGGGTCGCCGCCCATGACCTGAACCGGATCTGTGTCACGCACTTCCACGGTGACCACTCGCTGGGCCTGGCGGGGGTGATCCAGCGGATCAACCTGGACCGGGTGCCGCATCCGGTCACCGCCCACTACCCGGCCAGCGGCCAGCGCTTCTTCGACCGGCTGCGCTATGCCACCGCCTACCGCGAGACGGTCCGGCTGATCGAGCGGCCGGTCGCCGCCGACGGTGAGCTGGACCGCGCGGAGTCGTACGTCCTGGAGGCACGACGGCTCTGGCACCCCGTCGAGTCGTACGGCTACCGCCTCGTGGAGCCGGACAGCCGCCGGATGCTGCCGGACCGGCTGGCGGAGCACGGCATCGCCGGGCCGGACATCGGACGGCTCAAGCAGCTCGGCGAGCTGAACGGTGTCACCCTCGACGAGGTCAGCGAGCAGCGGCGGGGCCAGCGGTTCGCGTTCGTCATGGACACCCGGCTGTGCGAGGGCGTGCATGCGCTCGCGGAGGGGGTGGACATGCTGGTCATCGAGTCGACATTCCTGGACGAGGACGTCCAGCTCGCCGTGGACCACGGTCATCTGACCGCCGGGCAGGCCGCCGAAGTGGCCGTGCGGGCCGGGGTGCGGCATCTCGTGCTCACGCACTTCTCGCAGCGCTACGCCGATCCCACGGAGTTCGAGCGGCAGGCCCGCACGGCGGGGTACACCGGCGAACTGACCATCGCCCAGGACCTGTCGCGGGTGCCGTTGCCCAAACGGCGCTGACCGGCACGGCGCCGGCCGCTACGGCGCCGGACGTGGTGGCGGGCGCCGCCCGTCCGGTCCGGCCCTCGCGGACCGGACCGGGTCGGGCCGGATGGGCCGGCAGGCCTCGCCTACGGCAGGTAGTACATCGGGTTCGGCATCTTGAACGTCCGGTCCCCGGCGCCGCCCCGCAGATCGCTGTACTGGTCCCCGAAGTTGGCGACGATGTCGTAGCCGAGGGACTCTATGTGCTTGCGGGTGCCCGACTTGTACTCGATGGTCGTGCAGGTGGCGCCGCAGGGCAGGTAGGCGGGCGGGTGCTCCTTGTCCTTCAGGTAGACGTGCCGGCGGTCCAGGGGCACGCCGTAGCCGACGTTCTTGAGGTTGCGGGTGCTCCAGGCGCGCTGCGCCTCTTTGCGGCCGGTGAGGAAGAAGACCTCGGCGCCTTTGTCGTGCGCCCAGTTGACCAGCCGGTCCATGCCGAAGACCGGGTCCATGTCGGTGTGGGCCAGGTACTTGTCCTGGCTCTCCTCGGTGTAGTGGAAGCCGACCTGGAGCTCGTAGTTGTAGGTGAGCAGGGTCGTGTCGTCGATGTCGAGCACGATGGCCGGCTTGGACTGCTTGCCCGTCCGGCCGTGCCGCGCCAGGGCCTTGGACAGATATGTGCGGGCCTTGGCCTCGATGCCGCGGACCTGGTGTGCGTAGTTGCTGCGCGGGGAGGCGTAGTGCTCGCCGTCAGCCGTCACCGTGTCGCCGTAGTACGCCTTGATCTTGTCCTGCACCTGCGTGAGGTTGGGGATCTCCTTGTCGGTGCGCGGTACGGAGTGTTCGGCGGTGGCCTGGCCGATGCCGAAGACGGCGGTGCCGGCGACGAGGGTGGCGACCGTGGCGGCGCCGAGGCGGGCCCTCCGGGAGAGGGCGGGGCGGAAACGGGCGGGACGGGGCATGCGCGGCTCCTCCGGGAGTCATGAGCGGACCCAGTAGGTCTAACAGAGCCTCACATCGGTATCTACGCGCGCAGATTCAACCCTTGGTAAAAGCTCGCCGCGGTGCGGGGTGTTGACGGTCGCCGTGCGGGCTCCCTAACCTCCAACTCCATATGCAGACATCATCTACATATGGAAACAGCCCGTAGGGAAACAGCCCCGGCCTCGTAGGAGCTTCTGGATGACCGACGCCCGGCACGGCCTCACCATCACCGAGGTCCGGCTCACGCCCGTCCTGGTGGCCGATCCGCCGCTGCTGAACACGCAGGGTGTGCACCAGCCGTACACCCCCAGACTGATCATCGAGCTGATCACCGCGGGCGGCGTCACCGGGCTCGGCGAGACCTACGGGGACAGCAAGTACCTGGCGCCGGCCCAGCTGCTGGCGACGGCGCTGATCGGCCGGTCGGTCACGGATCTGAACGAACTGCCCGCGCTGGCCGCCGAGGTGTGCGGAGACCCGCCGGCCGCGACCGGCGCGGACGCCGTGGACGTCGGCGGGCTCCGCGGCGTCCAGACCGCCGGCAAACTGCGGCTCTCCGTCCTCTCCGGCTTCGAGGTCGCCTGCCTGGACGCCTGGGGCCGGACCGCCGGACTGCCCGTGCACGCCCTGCTCGGCGGCAAGGTCCGCGACCGGGTGGAGTGCAGCGCCTACCTCTTCTACCGCTGGGCCGGGCACCCGGGCGGCCGCGGTGAGCGCGACGACTGGCGCGCGGCGCTCGACCCCGCCGGTGTCGTCGCCCAGGCCCGCCGGTTCGCCGACACCTACGGCTTCACCTCCTTCAAGCTCAAGGGCGGCGTCTTCCCGCCCGACGAGGAGATCGCGGCGGTCCGGGCGCTGGCCGCCGAGTTCCCCGGCCGGCCGCTGCGCCTCGACCCCAACGGCGCCTGGAGCGTGAAGACTTCCTGCCGGGTCGCGGACGAGCTGGGCGACGTCCTGGAGTATCTGGAGGACCCGACGAGCGGCACGGCAGGGATGGCGGAGGTGGCCGCCGCGGTGCGCGGGGCGGGGCGTCGCCCCTCCGGACGGGCGGGCCTGCCGCTGGCCACGAACATGTGCGTGACGACCTTCGACGAGATCGCCGGGGCGTTCGCCCTGGACGCCGTACAGGTCGTGCTCGCCGACCACCACTACTGGGGCGGGCTGCGCGCCACCCGGGAACTCGCCGCCGTCTGCCGCACCTTCGGCGTCGGCCTGTCCATGCACTCCAACACCCACCTGGGCATCAGCCTCGCCGCGATGACCCAGGTCGCGGCCACCGTGCCGCACCTCGACCACGCCTGCGACAGCCACTACCCCTGGCAGACCGAGGACGTCCTCACCGAGCGGCTCCCCTTCCGCGACGGCCGGGTGGACGTCAGCGACACCCCCGGCCTCGGCGTCACCCTCGACCGTGACCGGCTCGCCGTGCTGCACCGCCGCTGGCTCGCCGACGACGGCGGTCTGCGCGACCGCGATGACGCCGCCGCCATGCGGCTCGCGGACCCCGGCTGGGTCACCCCCGCCCTTCCGCGCTGGTGACCCCGGCGGCCCGCCTCCTGCTCCCCAGCCCCCCAGGCCGGTCAGACGACAACGGAGTCGCATGTGAGCACCGCCCCGGACCGCCCCGGACCGCCCCGCCCCCCGGAGCCCCCGGACCCGCAGCTGCGGAGCGCCGTGCGGAAGATCTTCCGCCGCGTGGTCCCGCTGTGCTTCGTGATGTTCGTCGCCAACTACGTCGACCGCGTCAACATCGGCTTTGCCCAAGACCAGTTGCGCGCCGACGTCGGGATCTCCGCGGCCGCCTTCGGGATCCTCCAGGACGCCACCGGCTCGACCCGGGGCGGGCTGATCGGGCTGTCGGTGTGGGCGTCCTGGCGGCGCTCGGCGTGGCGCTGGTCCGCGGCGGCGGGCACCGCGAGCGGGACCGCGGCCGGCGGCCCCGGGCCGGAGATCACGGACCCGGCCGTGGTCCTGTGCGCGGTGGCCCGGCACGCGTACGGTGAGGCACGGCTCAGTGGCGGTGCGCCACAGTGGTCCCGTAAGTGATCTTTGAAAGGGGCTGTCCCGATGGCACAGGAAGTGCGCGGCGTGATTGCGCCGGGGAAGAACGAACCGGTCCGGCTGGAGACCATCCTGGTGCCGGACCCGGGTCCCGGCGAGGCCGTGGTGAAGATCCAGGCGTGCGGGGTGTGCCACACCGATCTGCACTACAAGCAGGGCGGCATCAACGACGACTTCCCGTTCCTGCTCGGGCACGAGGCGTCCGGCGTGGTGGAGTCGGTCGGCTCCGGTGTCACCGATGTGGCGCCCGGCGACTTCGTCGTCCTCAACTGGCGGGCGGTGTGCGGCCAGTGCCGGGCATGTCTGCGCGGGCGCCCCCAGTACTGCTTCGACACCCACAACGCCCGGCAGAAGATGACGCTGAAGGACGGCACTGAGCTGAGCCCGGCGCTGGGCATCGGCGCCTTCGCCGACAAGACGCTGGTCGCCGCCGGACAGTGCACCAAGGTCAGCCCGGAGATCGCGCCCGCGGCGGCCGGCCTGCTGGGCTGCGGGGTGATGGCGGGCATCGGCGCCGCCCTCAACACCGGCGGTGTCGCACGGGGCGACTCGGTCGCGGTCATCGGCTGCGGCGGCGTCGGCGGCGCGGCCGTGATGGGAGCCCGGCTGGCCGGCGCGGCCAAGATCATTGCGGTGGACATCGACGACCGCAAACTGGAGACCGCGCGCTCCATGGGCGCCACCCATACGGTCAACTCCCGCTCCACCGACCCCGTCGAGGCGGTCCGCGAACTGACCGGCGGTTTCGGGGCGGATGTCGTCATCGACGCGGTCGGCCGCCCGGAGACCTACCGGCAGGCGTTCTACGCCCGCGACCTGGCCGGGACCGTCGTCCTGGTGGGCGTCCCCACCCCGGACATGACCCTGGAACTCCCCCTCCTGGACGTCTTCGGCCGCGGCGGCGCCCTCAAGTCCTCCTGGTACGGCGACTGTCTGCCCTCCCGCGACTTCCCGATGCTGGTCGATCTGCATCTGCAGGGCCGGATCGACCTGGGGGCGTTCGTCACCGAGACCATCGGCATCGACGACGTGGAGCAGGCCTTCGAGCGGATGCACGCGGGCGACGTGCTGCGTTCGGTGGTGATGCTCTGATGGCGGTCCGCATCGACCACCTGGTCACGTCCGGCACCTTCTCCCTCGACGGCGGCACCTGGGACGTCGACAACAACGTCTGGATCGTCGGTGACGACGACGAGGCGATCGTCATCGACGCCGCCCATGACGCCGACGCCATCCTCGCGGCCCTCGGCGGCCGGACGCTGCGCGCGATCATCTGCACCCATGGGCACAACGACCACATCGACGCGGCCCCGGCGCTGGCCTCCCGCACCGGCGCCCGTATCCATCTGCACCCCGCCGACCTGCCGTTGTGGAAGATGACCCACCCGGGCACCCCACCGGACGCGGAGCTGGCGGACGGTCAGGTGCTGACCATCGCCGGTACGGACCTGACCGTGCTGCACACCCCGGGGCACGCCCCCGGCGCGGTCTGCCTCCACGCGCCCGAGCTGCGCACCGTCTTCACTGGCGACACCCTCTTCCAGGGCGGCCCCGGCGCCACCGGCCGGTCCTTCTCGGACTTCCCGACGATCGTCGCCTCGATCCGGGACCGGCTGCTGACCCTGCCGCCGGAGACGGAGGTCCGCACCGGACACGGTGATCCGACGACGATCGGGACGGAGGCCCCGCACCTGGAGGAGTGGATCAAGCGCGGGCACTAGGTGTGTTGTCCGGAGAGGTTGGTGACGCGGCTGGCTGGGGTGCGGCCACTGGGGCAAGCGCGGGCACTACGCAAGCGCGGCCACCAGGGCGGTGCGGCCACTAAGGCGCGGTCGCACACATCCCGTAGGGGTTGCAGGCGCCCCCTGCGGGGCCACAACGCGGCGGGGGCGGAGGGTATTTCCGTGACAGCACGCCCCCGTGACAGCACGCCCCGGTGACAGCACGCCCCCATAACCTCACGCCTCCTTGGCCGCCCGTTCCAGAATGCGGGCGGCCACCGCGGGGGAGTCCACCAGCGGATGGAGCGCCAGCGCCCGTAGCGCGGCGCCCCGGTCCTTGAACACCGCGGCCTCCACGGTCGCCCGCTCCACCGCCTTGACCTGCAACATCAGGCCCAGCTGGTCCTCCCGCAGCGGCGCACAGGGCAGCGGCCTGGCGCCCTGCGCGCTCACCTCGCACACCGTCTCCACGATCGCGTCCGGCGCCAGCTGCGGCACCGTCGTCCCGTTGCGGACATTGAGGATCAGCCGGCTGCCGCTGTTGCCCAGGATGGCGTGCATCAACGCCAGCGCCACCCGGTCGTAGCCGCCGCCCTCCAGATCGTGGCTGTCGCGCTGCCAGCCGCCACTGGCCTCCCGGCTGTGCGCCATATACGTCTCCTCGCGCTCCAGCCGGGCCCGCTCCCACAGCGCATACACCGCGTCCGGGCCGCCGGCCGCCGCTGCCCGCGTGAAGAAGCTGCCCTGCTGCTGGTCGAGGAATTCGCCGCGGGTCTCCCGGGTGTCCCGTACGGAGTCGAGGGTTTCGCGGCGGAAGTAGTAGTAGTGCAGATACTCGTTCGGCAGCGCGCCCAGGGTCCGCAGCCAGTCCCCGCCGAACAGCCGGCCCTCCTCGAAGGACCCCAGCGCGGCGTCGTCGGCGAGCAGCCCCGGCAGCAGCTCGGTGCCGTCCAGCGTCAACGACCGCAGCCAGCCGAGGTGGTTGAGCCCCACATAGTCGTATCCGGCCCGGTCCGGGTCCCCGACGGCCGCCGGGTCCGCACCGGCAGCCCGCGCCGCCCGGCGCACCAGCCCCACCGGCGAATCACAGATCCCGATGACGCGGTCGCCGAGTACCTGGGACATCGCCTCGGTGACCATGCCCGCGGGGTTGGTGAAGTTGATGACCCAGGCCCCCGGGGCGAGCGCCGCGGCCCGTTCGGCGATGTGCAGCGCCACCGGGATCGTCCGCAGGCCGTAGAGGACACCGCCCGCGCCGACCGTCTCCTGGCCGAGCACGCCCTGGGACAGCGGGATCCGTTCGTCGCGGATCCGGCCCGCAGTGCCGCCCACCCGGATCGCCGAGAAGACGAAGCCCGCGCCCTCCAGCGCGTCGTCCAGACCGTCCGCGACCCGTACGGGCACCGGCGCCGGATGCCCCTGGGCCAGCCGCGCCAGGACCTCGGCGATCACCGCCACCCGGCGCGGATCGGTGTCGTGCAGCACCACCTCGGAGACGGCGCGGCCCGGGTCGTCCAGCAGGGCGCGGTAGACCAGCGGCACCCGGAAACCGCCCCCGCCCAGAATCGTGAGCCTCATGGGGCGGAACGTACCGCAGCATCAGGCACACTGGCGGCACGTGCCGATACGAGAGGAGCGAGCACGGTGAGCAGCCGACGCGAAGACCCTCCGCCCGCCGGCCCGGCTGTGGTGCCGGCCGCCCTCGATCCGCTGGCCAGGGTGCGCGCCGACGGCGATCCGCCCACCGACGTCTACCTCACCGGCACGGTCTTCCTGGACATCATCTTCACCGGCCTGGATTCCGCACCGGTCCGCGGCACCGAGTCCTGGGCCCGCGGTATGGGCTCCAGTCCCGGCGGCGTCGCCAACATGGCCACCGCGCTGGCCCGGCTCGGGCTGCGCACCTCGCTGGCCGCGGCGTTCGGCGACGACCACTACGGGGAGTACTGCTGGGAGGCGCTCGCACAGGGCGAGGGCATCGACCTGGCGCTGTCGCGCACCGTCCCCGGCTGGCACTCCCCGGTCACCGTCTCCATGGCCTACGAGGGCGAGCGCACGATGGTCTCGCACGGCCACGAGGCGCCCCCGCCCGATTTCGCCTTCGACGGCAAGCACGCCCCCGGCTGCCCGCCGCCGTCCCGTGCCTGCATCGCCTCGCTGGTCCCGGGCCGGCGGGAGGGCTGGCTGGGCTGCGCGGCGGGCCGCGGCAGCCGCATCTTCGCGGACGTGGGCTGGGACGACAGCGGCCGCTGGGACCCGGCCGACCTCGCCGACCTGGAGCACTGCGAGGCCTTCCTGCCCAACGCGGAGGAGGCGATGCGCTACACCCGGACGGACTGCCCGCGCGCCGCGGCCCGCAAGCTCGCCGATCTGGTGCCGCTCGCGGTGGTCACGCTGGGTTCGGAGGGCGCCTACGCGGTGGACGGGCGGACCGGTGAGAGCGCTGAGGTGCCCGCGATCGCCGTGGAGGCCCTGGACCCGACTGGCGCCGGCGATGTCTTCGTCGCCGGATTCGTCACCGGCACCCTGGCCGACTGGCCGCTGGCCGACCGGCTCGCCTTCGCGGGGCTGTGCGCCGCGCTGTCCGTGCAGGAATTCGGCGGCTCGCTGTCGGCGCCGGGCTGGGCCGAGATCGCCGCCTGGTGGCAGCAGGTGCGGGCCTGTGAGGCGGGCGCACCGGGCGTGCTGCGCCGCCCGTACGCCTTTCTGGACGAGGTGCTCCCCGCGGCCTACCGGCCCGCCCCGCTGGCCCGCGCCGTCCCCACGATCGGCTTCCGCCGCCCGGCCTGAGCCGCCGCGGGGCCGGGCCCGGCGCCCCCGGCAGGCCCCGCCCCGGGGGCCGGGCGGCGCGTCCCCGGCGTTCCTGTCCCGGCAGGAAAAGCCCTCGGGCTCGTCAGTGCTCCGTCGTACTCTTGTATCCCAAGGAGTCGAGTGCAGGCAGGCACTTCTTATGAGCAAAGGATGGGGTTGAGCAGGCCACCGAGCCGCCCTATGACTCAGACACCCACGCAACCGCAGGCGCGCGCCCAGTTCACCGTCCCGGCCAAGCACCCGATGGTGACGGTCCTGGGATCCGGTGATTCCCTACTGCGCGTGATCGAGAAAGCCTTTCCGGCGACCGACATCCACGTCCGGGGCAACGAGGTCAGCGCTGTCGGTGACGCCCGGGAAGTGGCCCTCATCCAGCGCCTTTTCGACGAGATGATGCTGGTGCTCCGCACCGGACAACCGATGACGGAGGACGCAGTGGAACGGTCCATCGCCATGCTGCGCGCGGCGGAGGACGGCGAGGGCGCGGAGAGTGAGACACCCGCCGAGGTGCTCACCCAGAACATCCTCTCCAACCGTGGTCGTACGATCCGGCCCAAGACCCTCAACCAGAAGCGCTATGTCGACGCCATCGACAAGCACACCGTCGTGTTCGGCATCGGCCCGGCCGGCACCGGCAAGACCTACCTCGCGATGGCCAAGGCCGTGCAGGCACTGCAGGCCAAGCAGGTCAACCGCATCATCCTGACCCGCCCCGCCGTCGAGGCCGGTGAGCGGCTCGGCTTCCTGCCCGGCACGCTCTACGAGAAGATCGACCCCTATCTGCGCCCGCTCTACGACGCGCTGCACGACATGCTCGACCCCGACTCGATTCCGCGGCTGATGGCTGCCGGGACGATCGAGGTCGCCCCGCTGGCGTACATGCGCGGCCGGACGCTCAATGACGCGTTCATCATCCTCGACGAGGCGCAGAACACGAACCCCGAGCAGATGAAGATGTTCCTCACCCGCCTCGGATTCGACTCGAAGATCGTCATCACCGGCGATGTCACCCAGGTCGACCTCCCGGGCGGGACGAAGAGCGGTCTGCGCCAGGTCCGGGAGATCCTGGACGGCGTCGACGATGTGCATTTCTCCCTGCTCACCAGCCAGGACGTGGTCCGGCACAAGCTCGTCGGCCGTATCGTCGACGCCTACGAGAAGTACGACAGCCGCAACGGCTCGTGAGCCCCGCCCGGCCGGCCGCCCCGGCCGGCCGGGCGCACGACCCGCGGTCCCAGCAACCATCGGGCCGGGCCCGAGAAGCGAGAAGCAACGCCCCCATGTCCATCGACGTCAACAACGAGTCCGGCACGGAGATCGACGAGCAGGCCATCCTGGATGTCGCCCGCTACTCCGTCGCCCGGATGCGCATCCACCCGCTCTCCGAGCTGTCCGTGATCGTCGTGGACGCCGAGGCCATGGAGCAGCTCCACCTCCAGTGGATGGACCTGCCGGGACCGACCGATGTCATGTCCTTCCCGATGGACGAGCTGCGTCCGCCGGCCAAGGACGACGAGGAGCCCCCGCAGGGCCTCCTCGGTGACATCGTGCTCTGCCCCGAGGTCGCCAAGAAGCAGGGCGAGGAGGCGCCGACCGGGCACAGCATGGACGAGGAGCTGCAGCTGCTCACCGTCCACGGGGTGCTCCACCTCCTCGGCTACGACCACGAGGAGCCGGACGAGAAGGCCGAGATGTTCGGTCTGCAGGCGGCGATCATCGACGGCTGGCGCGCCGAGCGGGGTCTGACCGGCCCCTCTCCGGCCCCCACCGTGACCTGACGGGACAGCCGATGACCACCCAGCTGATCGCGGTCGCGGTCCTGCTCGTCGTGATCGCCTGGCTCGCCGCCTGCGCGGAGGCCGGCCTGGCCCGGACGACCAGCTTCCGGGCCGAGGAAGCCGTCCGCTCCGGCCGCCGCGGCAGCGCCAAGCTCGCCGCCGTCGCCGCCGACCCCACCCGCTATCTCAATGTCGCCCTGCTGGTGCGGGTCGGCTGCGAGATGGCCGCCGGGGTCCTGGTGACCTACGCCTGTCTGCGCTCCTTCGACGAGACCTGGGAGGCGCTGACCGTCGCCATCGCCGTGATGGTGCTGGTCTCCTATGTCGCTGTCGGGGTCTCCCCGCGGACGATCGGCCGTCAGCACCCGCTGAACACCGCCACCGCCGCGGCCTACGTCCTGCTGCCGCTGGCCCGGATCATGGGCCCCATCCCGCAGCTGCTGATCCTCCTCGGCAACGCCCTCACTCCCGGCAAGGGCTTCCGCAAGGGCCCGTTCGCCTCCGAGGCCGAGCTGCGTTCCCTGGTGGACCTCGCGGAGAAGGAGTCGCTGATCGAGGACGAGGAGCGCCGGATGGTGCACTCCGTCTTCCAGCTCGGCGACACCCTCGTCCGTGAGGTGATGGTGCCGCGCACGGATCTGGTCGCCGTCGAGCGGTTCAAGACCATCCGCCAAGCGCTGACGCTTGCCCTGCGCTCCGGCTTCTCCCGTATCCCGGTGACCGGCGAGAACGAGGACGACATCGTCGGCGTCGTCTACCTCAAGGACCTGGCCCGTAAGGTCCACATCAGCCGCGACGCCGAGACCGAGCTGGTCTCCACGGCCATGCGCCCCGCCGTTTTCGTGCCCGACACCAAGAATGCCGGTGATCTGCTGCGCGAAATGCAGCAGGACCGCAATCATGTCGCGGTGGTGATCGATGAATACGGCGGCACGGCCGGCATTGTCACGATCGAGGACATTCTGGAAGAGATCGTCGGCGAGATCACCGACGAATACGACCGGGAACTGCCGCCCGTCGAGGAACTCGGTGACGGCCGCTATCGCGTCACCTCCCGGCTGGACATCGGCGACCTCGGCGAGCTGTACGGCCTGGCCGAGCTGGACGACGAGGACGTCGAAACGGTCGGCGGACTGCTCGCCAAGCTCCTCGGCCGGGTCCCGATCGCCGGGGCCACCGCCGAGGTCGATCTCTCCGACGACGCCTCCGACCCGGCCCTGAAGGCGCTGCGGCTGACCGCGGAGTCCCCGGCCGGCCGCCGCAACAAGATCATTACGGTGCTGTGCGAGCCGGTGCGCCCGGCGGGCGCGAGCGCCGCCGAGGAGCCGTCCGCGGGCGGCCGCTCCGCCGGCTGAACATCCGGGGAATTCGGCGCGTAATTCCTGGTGAAGTCGGGAATATTTCCCGCTGTCGCGCTCCGGGCGGTTACTTATCTCCAGTGCAGCAGAAATGTTCTGCAAGCCATATCCGGGGGAGCTGGATTCCGCGGTGGGCGCCATGGAAGGATCTTCAAGCGGTCGCAAACACGCGGCCGCAATGCGTGAGAGAAATCTTGTAACGCAGGTTGCCCCGGCGACGGGGGACCGGGGCAACCACCTTCTTCCTCAGCGGCGGCGCGTCGTCCGCAGCCCGGCCGCCACCAGCAGCGCGACCAGCGCGACCAGCGCCGCGTCCAGGCCCAGTCCCAGCTTGATGCCACCGAGAGTGGCCTCGGCGAAGCCGCTGCCGTCCGCTCGCAGCGCGGCGATATGCGCCGAGGCGACCGCGCTCAGCAGCGGAATGCCGACGGTGAGGCCCACCTGTTGCGAGCTGGTGACCAGCCCGGTGGCCAGGCCCTGCTCGGCGTCCGGCACCCCGGAGGTGGCGGTCACGCCGTAGGAGATGATCGCCCACAGGTGGCCGAGGCCGGCGAGGGTCACCCCGGTCAGGGCCAGCCACATCCCCGTGCCGGTGCCCAGCCCCAGCAGCGCGGCCGTGAAACCGGCCTGCAGCAGCAGCCCGGTCAGCAGGGTGCGGCGGGCGCCGAGCCGGCCGATGACCTTCGGCGCGACGAGGCCGGCGCACGCCGAGACCACACCCTGCACCCCGAAGACCAGACCGGTGTGGAACGCGGACAGCCGCAGCACTTCCTGGAGGTAGAGGGTCAGCAGGAAGATGACGGCGCTCATCATCGCGAAGGTCACCAGGCCCGCCAGATTGCCCCAGGCGACGGTCCGGCGGCGCAGCATCGGCAGCGACACCAGCGGCTGCTCGGCCCGCGACTCCACCCGCACGAACGCGGCCAGCAGCCCCGCCCCCACGATCAGTGTCACCAGCACGTCCGGGCGGCCGAAGCCCTGCTCGGCCGCGGTCGACAGGGCGTAGATCAGCGACAGCAGCCCGCCGGTGACGGTGACCGCGCCGGGCACATCGATCCGCGGCCGCTGGGGGATGGGGGCACCTCCCATGGCCCGTTCAGGGCTATGGGGGAGGGGCTCGGTCAGCAGCAGCGGCGCCGCCGCGAGGACGGCCACCCCGGCCACGGACAGCAGGCCCATGGTGGAGCGCCAGCCCAGCGCATCGGTCATCACCCCGCCCAGCACCATGCCGATGGTGAAACCCAGCGAGAGCACGGTGCCGCTGATGCCCAGCGCGCGCTCGCGCTGCGGGCCCTCGGCGAAGGTGGTGGTGAGCAGCGACATTCCGGTGGGCACGATGATCGCCGCGCCGAGGCCCTGCAGCGCCCGCCCGGCCAGGAAGGCCGCCGGGGACCAGGCCAGCGCGGTCAGCACCGAGGCCGCGGTGAACAGCCCGAGCCCGATGAGGAACAGCCGGCGCCGCCCGTAGAGATCGGCGATCCGGCCGGACAGCAGCAGGAAACCGCCGGAGGGCAGGGCGAACGCGGTGACCGCCCACTGCAGATCGGCCTGGTCCATCCCCAGATCCCTGCCGAGCACGGGAAGCGCCACATTCAGGATGGAGAAGTCCAGCGCGATGATGAATTGCGCGCCGCACAGGAGCAGCAGGATGAGCTTGGCGCGCGGGGTCATCCGTGCGTCGGCGGGGGCGGCGGCCGGTGCGGTGGCTGCGGCCGTCGGTGTATCGGGGGCAACAGCGGTGTCGGTTATCGGCATGGGAAGAGGCTGCGGCCCCGGAATACCGAGTGGGGAGCGGGAACTTATCGTGGTGTCCGCACCACCAGCCACGGCACACAGGGGGAAACACGTGGCCTCGTACACAGCCACCCGGGACACCGCGCGCCGGCGCCAGGATCTGCGCGACTTCCTCCGGAGCCGTCGCGCCCGGGTCACCCCCGCCGAGGCGGGTCTGCCGGACGGCGGCCGCCGCCGCACCCCGGGCCTGCGCCGCGAGGAGGTCGCCGTCCTGGCCGGGGTCGGCGCGTCCTGGTACCAGTGGCTGGAGCAGGGCCGCGACATCACCGTCTCGCCGCAGGTGCTGGACGCGGTCGCCCGGGTCCTGCGGCTCAGCGGCGCCGAGCGCCGGCATCTGTACGTCCTGGCGGGCCTGAACCCGCCGCTGCGGCAGGACGCCGAGGAGCTGGGACTCACCGATGTCTGCGCGGGCCTGCAGCGGCTGATCGACGCCTGGATGCCGTACCCGGCGCACATCATGGACCCGTACTGGAACACCATCGCTCACAACGACGCGGCGCATCTGGTGCTCGGCCACGGCCGCCCCGGTGTCTCGCCGAACTGCCTGATCGCCTTCTTCACCGACCCCGTCTACCGTGCGCGGGCGGCGAGTTGGGAGGCGAACGCCCCCTTGATCGTGGCGCAGTACCGTGCCGCATGGTCGGCGCGGCCCGGTGACGAGGGCTTCGACGAGGTGGTCCGCGAGGCCTCCGAGCTCAGCGAGGAGTTTACCGAGCTGTGGGGGCGCGGCGATGTGCAGGACGGCGGCCAGCTCCACAAGGAGATGGACCATCCGCTCGTCGGCGCCCTGCTCTTCGAGACCACCCAGCTGCGGGTCCCGGTCCGCCCCGATCTCAACATCGTGCTGCACCATCCGCGCCCGGAGACGGACACCGCGGCCAAGCTGGAGTGGCTGACCTCTCCGGAGGGCCGGCGCGGCGGGATGTCCTCGGTCGCGGGCTGACGACCCGGGGCAGGGCAGGGCCGCCGCCCCTTGCCGCCGTCCTCCGCCGCCCCGCATATGCTCGCCCGTATGAGCGAAGCCGCACCGCTGGACCCCGAAGACCGCAAGATCATCACGCTCGCGCGCTCGGCGCGGGCCCGTAACGGCGTGCCCGAGGGCGCCGCCGTCCGCGACGAGACCGGCCGCACCTATGTCGCGGGCACCGTCGCCCTGGACTCGCTGCGGCTCAGCGCGCTGCAGACGGCCGTCGCCATGGCCGTCGCCAGCGGGGCGACGTCCCTGGAGGCCGCGGCCGTGGTCACCGAGGCCGAGCGCGCCACCGACGCCGACCGCGCGGCCGTACGGGACCTCGGCGGCCCCGAGACGCCGGTGCTGGTCGCGGGCCTCGACGGCACCCTGCGCAGCACCGTCCCGGCGGGCGGCACCCCGGCCTGAGCCGGAAGGCCGTACGACGGCGTACGGGGCGGCCCGCCGGCACCGGAGGGCCGCCCCGGGCCGTCCGCGCCCACCCACCGCCGTCTCCGGGCCGGGGTGGTCGGAGACGCGCCCGGGATCGGGGAGAATGGGCGCCATGAGCGTTCGTACCGAGTCCTCCGCCGCGCACCGCGCGGGCTTCGCCTGCTTCGTCGGCCGCCCCAACGCGGGCAAGTCGACCCTGACGAACGCGCTCGTCGGCACGAAGGTGGCCATCACCTCCAACCGCCCGCAGACCACCCGCCACACGGTCCGCGGCATCGTGCACCGCCCCGAGGCCCAGCTGGTCCTCGTCGACACCCCTGGTCTGCACAAACCGCGCACACTGCTGGGTGAGCGGCTGAACGATGTCGTCCGCACCACCTGGTCCGAGGTCGATGTCATCGGCTTCTGTCTGCCCGCCGACCAGAAGATCGGCCCCGGCGACCGCTACATCGCCGGTGAGCTGGCCGACATCAAGAAGACCCCCAAGGTCGCCATCGTCACCAAGACCGACCTGGTCGACAACAAGGCACTGGCCGCCCAGCTCATCGCCATCGACCAGCTCGGCAAGGAGCTGGGCATCGAGTGGGCCGAGATCATCCCGGTCTCCGCGGTCGGTGACGCCCAGGTGTCCCTGCTCGCGGACCTGCTGGTCCCGATGCTCCCCGAGAGCCCGCCGCTCTACCCCGAGGGCGACCTCACCGACGAGCCCGAGCAGGTCATGGTCGCCGAGCTGATCCGCGAGGCCGCGCTGGAGGGCGTCCGCGACGAGCTGCCGCACTCCATCGCGGTGGTCGTCGAGGAGATGCTCCCGCGCGAGGACCGCCCCGCCGACAAGCCGCTCCTCGACATCCACGCCAATGTCTACATCGAGCGCCCCAGCCAGAAGGGCATCATCATCGGCCCCAAGGGCAAGCGGCTGAAGGAGGTCGGCATGAAGTCCCGCAAGCACATCGAGGCTCTGCTGGGCACGCCCGTCTTCCTGGATCTGCACGTCAAGGTCGCCAAGGACTGGCAGCGCGACCCGAAGCAGCTGCGCAAGCTGGGCTTCTGAGCCCGCTCCGGCCCCAGGTCAATACACCTAGGCCACGCCCCGGATCCTGCGTACCAGCAGCGCCCCCAGCAGCCCGATGGCCGCCGCGACGCAGTACAGCACCCGGTAGCCGCCGAGGTGCTGCACGATCGGCGCGGCCAGTGCCGGGGCGGCCACCTGCGGCAGCGCGTTGGCGACGTTGATCAGGCCCATGTCCTTGCCGCGGTGGGCGGCGGCCGGCAGCACCTCCGTCATCAGCGCGAAGTCGACGGACGTGAAGACGCCGAAGCCGACCCCGAGCAGCGCCGCGGCGCACAGCGCGCCCGGCCAGGTCTGCCACCCGGCGAGCAGTCCGGTCGCGGCCGTCATGATCACCCCCGCCCCCAGCACGAACGGCTGCCGGCGGCCGACCCGGTCCGACCAGAGGCCCCCGACGACGACGGTGCCGAGCAGGGTGACGGCGTTGACGGCGGTCAGCACCAGCACCCCGCCGTCCGGGTCCGGACGGTGCAGCACATCCCGCAGGTAGTACAGCAGGTACAGCAGGGCCAGCGCGTTGCCGAGGTTGATCAGGAACCGGGTCAGCCAGGCCCACCCCATATCGGGGTGGCGGCGCGGGCTGATCCAGAATCCGGCGAGCACGGCCCGCCAGGTCAGCGCCGGACGCCGCGCGGCCGGCAGCACCGGGTCCCGGTGCAGCAGCACATACGGGAGGGCGCCCAGCACGACGAATCCGGCACAGGCGAGATAGCCCGCGACCACGCCGCCCGCCACCGTCGCCAGCCCCGTCCCGGCCACCACCCCGAGAATCTGCGCGGCCCCCAGCCAGCCGCCCACCGCCCCGCGCTGCCGTTGCGGCACCCGGTCGGGCACCGCCGCCGTGATCGCCGCGAACGCCGCGTTGAGGGTGAGCTGCACCAGACACCACCCCAGAGCCATCGCCGGCACCGTGCCCGCCCCGGCCAGCAGCACCAGCGCCCCGGCCCCGCCCAGCACCCCCGCGAGGACCCACGGGGCGCGCCGCCCGAACCGCGAGGCCGTACGGTCCGACAGCGCCCCGAACAGCGGGTTGGCCACCATCGAGACGGCGGCCCCCGCGCCCGTCACCCACGCCAGCACCGACTCCTTCGCCGTGCCCGGCGGGGCGAGCTCCGCGGCCTGCAGGGCGAGCAGGATCTGCAGCGGTCCGTACCACCCGACCCAGATCGCCCCGTTGGCCAGCGACAGCGAGGCGGTCCACCCGCGCCCGGCCCGCTCCGTCGGCTCCGCGAGCGCCTCCGGAGCCGTCGGCCGGCTCATCCCCGGGCCTGCTCCCGGAGCGCGTCACGCAGCCAGCGGAACGAGGCCTTGGGCGTCCGCTCCAGCGTCGCAAAGTCCACATGCACCAGCCCGAACCGCCGGGCGTACCCCTCCGCCCATTCGAAGTTGTCCATCAGCGACCAGACGAAGTACCCCTGCACCTCCACCCCGGCCGCCATGGCCGCGTGCAGCGCCCGCAGATGCCCGTCCAGGAAGGCGATCCGCTCCGCGTCCTCGATCCCCTCGTACGAGCACCCGTTCTCGGTGATCACGACGGGCGGCAGCCGGTCGCCGTACCGCTCCTGGAACGACACCAGCAGTTCGGTGAGCGCCTCCGGCACCACCGGCCAGCCGAAGTCGGTCCGCGGATACCCTTCGATCTCCTGGGGCGCAAAGGGCAGTTCGGGCGGCAGCTGAATCCCGCCGAAGTCGGCCGCCCCCGTCCCCTCGGCTCCCGGGGCGCCCACCAGCGTCGGCTGGTAGTAGTTGATCCCGTACCAGTCCAGCGGCTGCGCGATCACCTTCAGATCCTCGGCGACCGGCCCCGGCAGCAGGGCCGCCAGCTCCTCGTCCGGATACCGCCCCAGCAGCACCGGCTCCGCGAACAGCCGGTTGAGCAGCAGGTCATAGAGATCGGCCGCCGCGGTGTCCGCCTCCGACGCGCTCGCCGTCCATGTCGGCCCGTGCGAATTGGCGATCCCGATGTTCGTCGCCCCGCGGGCCCGCAGTGCCTGGACGGCCAGCCCGTGCCCCAGCAGCTGATGGTGTGCCGCCGGCAGCGCCTCGAACAGCAACTGGCGCCCCGGCGCATGCTGTCCCAGCCCGTAGCCCAGCAAGGTCAGTTCGGCCGGCTCATTGAGCGTGATCCACCGCTCCACCCGGTCCCCGAGCCGCTCCGCCACCACGTCCGCGTACGCCGCGAACTTCTCGGCCGTGTCCCGGACGAGCCATCCGCCGCCCTCCTCCAGCGCCTGCGGCGTGTCCCAGTGGAACAGCGTCGGCACCGGGGCGACGCCCGCCGCCAGCAGCGCGTCCACCAGCCGGTCGTAGAAGTCCAGCCCGGCCTTGTTGACCGGCCCGCTCCCGTCCGGCACCACCCGCGGCCAGGCCACCGAGAACCGGTACGCCCCGACCCCGAGCTCCTTCAGCAGCCCCACGTCCTCGCGGTAGCGGTGGTAGTGGCCGGTCGCCACCCACGGATCCGAACCGTCCTTGATCCGCCCTGCCTCCGCCGCGAACACATCCCACGCGGACCGCCCCCGCCCGTCCTCCGCCACCGCCCCCTCGATCTGCGCGGCGGAGGTGGACACCCCCCACACGAAGTCATGGGGGAAGCGGGGCAGGGCACAGGGCACCGGTTCGCTCGTCATGTGCCGGATCTTTGTAACCGGCGGTAACGGTGTCAAGAGGGCGGTGGTGCCCAGGAGTTGACCCGGCAGCGACCCCGCGGTGCCCCCGTGGAGGCGCCTACGCGCCTTCCTTCATCACCTTCGTGATCAGTGACCGCTGTTCCTTCGTGAGGCGCGGGTCGGAGCAGTAGACCGTCCGGCCGTCGACCGTGATCTGGTAGCTGAAGCCGTCCGGAACTCCTACGGGGGGTTCGGTGCGGGCGGTGGCGACGGCCTCTTTGGCCAGGTCCTGCCAGTCGTCGGCATCGGGGCGGCCCGAGGTGTCGATCTCGGCGCGGCGGTCGACGCCCGCAAAGCCTCCGGTGCGGTGGACGTGAATGCGCATAACGGACTCCTCCGACGTCTTCGACGGACTCCTACCCCGTACAGCCACGGTAATCGTGCGCGGGGCGGAAGGCGCTGCCGAATCCTCCCGCCCCGCGCACCGTCGTGCCGCTACTTCGTGGTGACGCCGACCTGTGTCCAGGCCTTGATCATCGCCTCGTGCTCGTCACCGGCGCCGAAGCGGGTCCGGGCGGCCTTGACGGTGAGGGTGGCGAAGTCGGTGAACGTGGCGGTCTTGGTGAGCTCGCCGCCGGTCAGCACGTCGTACCAGATCTGCCCGGCACGCTCCCAGGCCTTGCCGCCGAGGGCGGTGGCGGCCAGGTAGAAGGCGTGGTTGGGGATACCGGAGTTGATGTGCACGCCGCCGTTGTCGTCGGTCGTCTGGACATAGTCCTTCATGGCGGCGGGCTGCGGGTCCTTGCCGAGGACGTCGTCGTCGTAGGCGGTGCCCGGGGCCTTCATCGAGCGCAGGGCGGTGCCGGTGACGTTCGGGCCGAGCAGGTCGGCGCCGATCAGCCAGTCGGCCTGGTCGGCGGTGTGCCCGAGGGCGTACTGCTTGATCAGCACGCCGAAGACGTCGGAGACCGACTCGTTGAGGGCGCCGGACTGGCCCTGGTAGTCGAGGTTGGCGGTGTACTGGGTGACCCCGTGGGTGAGCTCGTGGCCGATCACGTCGACCGAGATCGTGAAGTCCTTGAACAGGTCGTTGTCGCCGTCACCGAAGACCATCCGCTCGCCGTCCCAGAAGGCGTTGTCGTACCGCCGCCCGTAGTGGACGGTCGCGTTGAGCGGTAGTCCGGCGCCGTCGATGGACTTACGGCCGTAGATCTTGAGGTAGAGCTCGAAGGTGGCGCCCAGGCCGGCGTGTGCGCGGTTGACGGAGGCGTCCTTGGACGGGCCGTCGGATTCGCTGCGCACCTTCGTGCCGGGCAGGTCCTCGTGGTGGCGGGCGTCGTAGATGGTGCGGTTCGGCTTGTCGGCGCCGGCTCCGGGCTCGCCGGGGGTCAGGCCGCCGCGGTCGGCGATCGCGCGGCGCTCGGTGCGCCGTACGTGGTCGTGCTCCAGGGTGCGGCGGGCGGGCTCGTGCCGGTCCGGGTCGTCGGACTGGGCCAGGTTGTCGAGGATGTGCGGCGGGATGATCGTGCAGAAGACGGGCGTGTGGCAGGTGGCGGGATCTGGCTGCGCGTCGTTGAGGTCCATGCACAAACGGTGGCACTCTGTAATGCCGCTGTCACTGCCTGCGTCCAAGATTCCCGTAAAAGTGTGGTTGGTCGCATTTAGGCCGTAACGTCCGTCCGGTCCCGCATACTGATACGCGACCGCCATACAGGGCGTACCTCGGCTAGGGTGCTGTGCATCATGCGTTTCGGGCTGCTTCTCCTTAGCTGCCGCGGCGAGGGCCTGTAGTCGTAGGCCGACCCCCTCCCCGCGGAGTTCGGTGTTGCGATCTATCGCCCCGTCGGCCTCTCCCTGGCTCTTCCGGAGCAGGGGGACCCCCAGCGGACACACGAGGAGCCCTACGCACCATGACGAATCCGTCGAGCCCCGCAGGTCATGCCGTCGGCCGGCCCACCCCGGTCACCAACACGACGCAGCTGCAGCGGCCCTCCGGGATGCCGGTCCACAAGTACGGCCGCTACGAAGCGGTCGACATCCCCGACCGCACCTGGCCCGACAACCGCATCACCGTCGCGCCCCGCTGGCTCTCCACCGACCTGCGGGACGGCAACCAGGCGCTGATCGACCCGATGTCGCCCGCCCGTAAGCGCGAGATGTTCGATCTGCTGGTGCGCATGGGCTACAAGGAGATCGAGGTCGGCTTCCCCTCCTCCGGGGAGACGGACTTCGCGTTCGTCCGCTCGATCATCGAAGAGGGCGCGATCCCCGAGGACGTGACGATCTCCGTCCTGACGCAGGCACGCGAGGAGCTGATCGAGCGCACCGTCGAGTCACTGCGCGGCGCCCACCGCGCCACGGTGCACCTGTACAACGCCACCGCCCCCACCTTCCGCCGGGTCGTCTTCCGCGGCTCGAAGGAGCAGGTCAAGCAGATCGCCGTGGACGGCACCCGGCTGGTCATGGAGTACGCCGACAAGATCCTCGGCGACGAGACGATCTTCGGCTACCAGTACAGCCCCGAGATCTTCACCGACACCGAGCTGGACTTCGCGCTGGAGGTCTGCGAGGCGGTCTGTGACGTCTGGCAGCCCGAAGAGGGCCGCGAGATCATCCTGAACCTGCCCGCCACCGTCGAGCGCTCCACGCCGTCCACCCACGCCGACCGCTTCGAGTGGATGTCGCGCAACCTGTCCCGGCGCGAGCACGTATGCCTGTCCGTACACCCGCACAACGACCGGGGCACCGCCGTCGCCGCCGCCGAGCTGGCGATCATGGCGGGGGCCGACCGGATCGAGGGCTGTCTGTTCGGGCAGGGCGAGCGCACCGGCAATGTCGACCTGGTGACGCTGGGCATGAACCTGTTCTCCCAGGGCGTCGACCCGCAGATCGACTTCTCGCAGATCGACGAGATCCGTCGCACGAGCGAGTACTGCAACCAGATGGAGATCCACCCGCGCCACCCCTACGCGGGCGATCTGGTCTACACCGCCTTCTCCGGCTCCCACCAGGACGCCATCAAGAAGGGCTTCGACGCCATGGAGGCCGAGGCCGCCGCCGCCGGCAAGACCGTGGACGACATCGAGTGGGCGGTCCCGTACCTGCCCATCGACCCCAAGGACGTCGGCCGCTCCTACGAGGCCGTCATCCGCGTCAACTCGCAGTCCGGCAAGGGCGGTATCGCCTACGTCCTGAAGAACGACCACAAGCTGGAACTGCCGCGCCGGATGCAGATCGAGTTCTCCCGGATCATCCAGGAGAAGACCGACGCCGAGGGCGGCGAGGTCACGCCGACCGCCATCTGGTCGGCCTTCCAGGACGAGTACCTGCCCAACCCCGAGAACCCGTGGGGCCGCATCCAGGTCAAGAACGGCCAGACCACCACCGACAAGGACGGCATCGACACCCTCACCGTCGAGGCCGAGGTGGACGGTGCGGAGACGGTGCTGGTCGGCACCGGCAACGGCCCGATCTCCGCGTTCTTCGACGCGCTGCAGAGCATCGACGTCGACGCGCGGCTGCTGGACTACCAGGAGCACACCATGAGCGAGGGCGCCTCCTCGCTGGCCGCCTCGTACATCGAGTGCGCGATCGGTGACAAGGTCCTGTGGGGCATCGGTATCGACGCCAACACCACGCGCGCCTCACTGAAGGCCGTCGTCTCCGCCGTGAACCGCGCGGGCCGCTGACCCGGCACGGCCGCCTCCTCCCGCGCCCCCGTGGCTCTCACCGAGCCGCGGGGGCGCCGTTGTGCGACCCCGCCACCTGAAGGTGGGGTTTGGACTCCGCGCCTGTCACGGTGAGTAAGTGATTCAGTACGTTTGGTGATCAGCGCCCGTCGGACAGGCCGCGGCGCGGACACCAAGGACGTGCAGATGAGCAGACATGGCATGCCCGCACTCTCCCGGCTGGCCGTCGCGGCGGTTGCCTCGCTCGCCGTGGTGGCCTCCGCATTCGCCCCGGCGGCATCCGGGGCCCCGGCCCGGACGGCCGACCGCCCGGAGTACGTGGCGCTCGGCGACTCGTACAGCGCCGGGGTGTTCGTCCGCCCCTGGGAGGAGCACGACGGCTGCGGCCGCTCCGGGCGCAACTACCCGCATCAGGTGGCCGGTCAGCTCGGATACGAGCTGACGGATGTGACCTGCGGGGCCGCCGAGGTGGTCGACGGTGTCCTTGCGCCCCAGCCCGCCTCCAAGATCTACGGGCCGCCGACCACCCCGCCCCCGGGCGGCTGGTCCGATCTGCCTGCGCAGGTCGACGCGTTGTCCCCGGAGACCGACTACGTGACCGTCGGCATCGGCGGCAACTCCCTCGGCTTCGGGCCCATCGTGAAAAAGTGCCTCGAACTGGGCGCCACCAAGCCCCTGCAGCTCCGGCCCTGTACCAACCACTACAGCAACGGCGGTGCGGGCGAGGACTGGCTGGAGGAGCAGTTCACCCGGCTCGACACCGACCTCGCCCGCATGATGACGGTGATCCACCGGCGCGCACCGCACGCCCGGGTCGCCGTCGTGGGCTACCCGGCCATCGTCCCCGACAACACCGGCTGCGGTTTCTGGCACTGGAACCAGCTCGGCAGCGTCAAGAAGGGCGATATGCCCTGGCTCGACGGCCTCGAACTGCATCTGAACGCGCTGCTGGAGAAGCACGCCGCGTACCACGCCGCGAGCTATGTCGACACCTACGGGCCGAGTGCGGCGCACGGGGTGTGCGAGAGCGGCGACGCCAAGTGGATGTACGGCATCAAGGACAACCTCACCGGTGACGGCGACCAGACCGACCCGCCGAACGAGACGTGCCGCTCCCTTCCCGGTGCCGGTGAGGCCTGCACCTTCGTCCACCCCAACGCCCGCGGTCTGGACAACCAGACACGACAGGTGAGCCGGGCGCTGATGACCCCGTAAGACTGACACCGGTCCCGGCGCGGCCCCTGCCGTACCCCCCACCGGTTTTGGCCAAGCCGGGCCCCGTCAGGAGCGGACCCCTCAGCCGCCCCACCCGTCGCCCGCCTCCTCATGGCCATGCCCTTCACGGCGTCCATAGGCCCCGTCCCCTACCTTCCGGAGGGGCGGGGTCCTTCGTCATCCGGCCAGTTGTCCGGTACGGGGTGCTGACGCCGCATCACGTATGTGGCTAACATCACGTCCCATACGACGAGGGGGCCGTGGGGGTACTCCCCCAGCTACCGCTGGGGGCCCCACCCGTGTCCGGAGGGGCACGGGTGAGTTACGGAGGGCTGACGTGATGCACAAGATGTGTGTGATGGGCGTGCGCACGTCCTGGCGGACCGTCGCCGATGGCGAGTTCTTCTGCCCGGACTGCGGCGGGGACCGCAACTACCTCCGCCGGACCGGCCGTCGCCGGCTCACCCTCCTCGGCCTGCCGCTCCTCTCGCGCGGCGCAACCGGACCGGTCCTGGAGTGCTCCGCCTGCCACGGCCACTTCGGCCCGGACGCCCTGGACCACCCCACCACCCTCCGCTTCTCGGCGATGCTCAGGGACGCCGTCCACACCGTCACCCTCGCGCTGCTGGCCGCCGGCGGCACCTCCTCCCGCGCGGTCCGCGACACCGCCGTCGACACGGTCCGTGCGGCCGGCTTCGCGGACTGCTCCGAGGACGAGCTGCTGACCCTGCTCGCCGCCCTCGCCGCCGACACCGGCCGGCTGACCGGCACCTATGACGCGGTGACCGGCGGCCACTGCGGCCACCAGGGCCTGGACCCGTGCGGCACCGCGCTGGCCATAGAGCTCCATGAGGCGCTGGAACCGCTCGCCCCGCATCTCGCCCCCGCGGGCCGGGAGTCCCTCCTCCTCCAGGCCGCCCGTATCGCCCTCGCCGACGGCTCCTACACGCCCGCGGAACGCGAGGTGCTGAGCACGGTCGGCAGCGCCCTCATGCTGCGCCCCGCCGAGACGAACCGCCTGCTGGCGGCGGCGCGTACGCCGTCCTGAGCCCTGGAGAACGGCGGAAAGCCCCGCCATCCCAAACGGGGTGACGGGGTCGGGTACCGGGAGCGACCGGACCGGTTCAGGCCGGGGTCAGACGGACCGGCAGGGTGCGCAGGCCGCCCGAGATGAAGCCGCTGGTGGGTTCCAACTGCTCTGCCGGGGTGGCCAGTTGAAGGTTGGGGAAGCGGGCGAAGAGGGCCGGGAGGGCGATCCGGGCCTCCATACGGGCCAGCGGGGCGCCGAGGCAGTGGTGGACGCCGTGGCCGAACGCGAGGTGCTCCTGGCGGGTCCGCCGGATGTCGAAGTCGGCGGCCGTGTCGCCGTGGAACGCGGCGTCCCGTCCGGCCGCCGCGTACGCCGGGAGGATCGCCTCGCCCTTGCGGATGGTCGGACCGTCCGGGATGTCGATGTCCTCCACGGCGAAGCGGAGCGGGAGGGCGGCGATGCTCGGGGCCCAGCGGAGGGTCTCCTCGATGACGTCGGCCCAGGGGACCTGGCCCGACAGCACCGGCTTGAGCTGCTCGGGGTGGGTCAGCAGGGCGTGCACGGCGTTGCCGAGGAGATCGACGGTGGTCTCGTGACCGGCGCCGATGACGAGCAGGAGGGTGTCCAGCAGCTCCTGCTCGGTCATCCGCTGGCCCTCGTCGTCCCGCGCGGAGACCAGGAGGCTGGTGAGGTCGTCGGCCGGGTTCTCCCGCTTGCTGCCGACCAGTTCGGACAGCAGCGCATGGACGCCCGCCGCGGTGGCGCCGGCCTGCTCCGGGGTGGCCGTGGTGTCCATGATGGCCTCGACGAGGCGGGCGAGTTCGGCGCGCTGCTCGCCCTCCGGGAAGCCGAACAGCTCACAGATGACCTGCATGGGCAGCGGGTGGTTGAAACGCGCCCGCAGGTCCAGGGGCTCGCCCTCGGGGTGCGTGGCGAGGTCGTCCAGCAGCGCCATGGTGATGCTCTCCACGCGCGGCAGGATCGCGTCGGTGCGGCGGGCCGTGAACGCCGGGGCGATCAGCTTGCGCAGCCGCCGGTGATCGGCGCCGTACGCGGTGAACATGTTGGTGACGCCGATCCAGGACTGCAGCCAGCTGCTGCGGATCTCCTCGCGCTGCCAGGCCGGCCAGTGGTCCCGGGGGTTCTTGGAGACCCGGTCGTCGGTCAGCAGCTGCTTGAGGAGGGTGTGGCTGGTGACCGACCAGGCCTCGATACCGCCGGGCAGCTCGGTCCGCGCCACCGGGCCTAGTGCGCGGAGGCGGGCTGCCTCCCCGTGGATGTCGCTTCCGACCGGGTCGATGACGAAGGGCTGCTGTCCCTGTTGTGCCATGGAGTTGCTCCTGCCTGGTCGGGGGTGATGGGGGTGAAGCGGGCCGGGAGCCCGACGAGTGCCCGGTGGAAGGCGCCGTTGCGCCACTGCAACTCGCTTGCGTCCACGGCCAGTTCGATGTCGGAGAGCCAGGCCGTGAGCCGCTCGATCGCGGTGGTGGCGATCAGCAGCGCATGCCGCTTCACGGGACAGGCGTGCGGACCCGCCGCCCAGGACAGGTGTGAGCCGCCGCCCGAACCGGGCGTCCCCAGCGACGTGGTGTCGAACTGGCTGTTGGCGGCCGCGTACGACACCATCACCAGCTGCCCCTTGCGCACCCAGGTGCCGTGGAAGAAGACGTCACGGACCGGGAAGTGGGCGGAGTAGTTCGTCAGCGGCGGGTCGTTCCACAGCACCTCGTTGATGGCGTCGTGCGCGGTCAGCGCGCCACCGGACAGGGTGTTGTAGTAACGGTCGTCGGAGAGCATCCGCGACAGCGCGTTGCCGATGAGGTTGGCGAGCGGTTCGTTGCCCGCGCCCATCGTGAGGATGATGTTGTGGATCAGTTCCTCGTCGTTGAGCGCGTTGGGGTGGTCCATGAACCAGGACGTCAGGTCCGGACCGCGCTCGGCCTTCTTGGAGCCGACCAGCTCCATGATGTAGTTCGTGTACGCCTCGTTGGCGGCCGCGGCCTCCTCGGGGGAGGTGCCGTCCAGCATCCCCGCGATGGCCTCGATGAGCCGGTCGCTGTAGGAGTCGGGCATCCCGAAGAGGTTGTTGAACATCAGCAGCGGGATCAGCCGCGCGTAGTCGGCGATCAGATCGACCTCGCCGTGCGCGCCGAAGCGCTGGATCAGGGTGTCCGCGGCGTGGTGGACGCGGGCCCGCAGCTCATGCGGCTCGACCAGCTTGAAGCTGTCGACGACGACGTCCCGGTAGCGGACGTGCGCCGGCCCGTCGGCGTAGAAGATGTTGGGGCGCCACATCAGCATCGGCATGACCGGCGAGTCCGCGGGGACGGTCGTCATCCACTCACGGGAGTCCTTGGACCAGGTGCTGTCGTCGTGCAGCAGGTCGAGGGCCGCCCGGTAGTCGGTGACCAGCATCGCGGTCACCTCCGGCGCGATCTCGACCGGCGCCAGCGCCCCGTACTGGCGCAGCTGTGCGTAGATGCGGTGCGGGTCGGCGGCGAAATCCGGTCCGTAGAGCTTCACCGGCGTGTGGGCGTCGGGCTGGGCCGGTGCCTGCTGGTACGGGGCGGCGTGCGCCGGGCAGCCCGGTGGCGGTACGGCTCCCGGCTGGTGCGGGGAAGTCACGGGTTCGGGTTCTCCTCGGGGGTGTGGGCCAGGACGTGCCCGACGAGCGCGATCAGCGCGTCGACGGACTGCTCCCGGTCGCGGGCATCGCACAGCACCAGCGGCGTCTCGGGATGCAGATCGAGCGCCTCGCGGAGCTTTTCGACGTCGTACTGGGGCGCGTCGGGGAAGGTGTTGACCGCGACCGCGTAGCGCAGCCCGGCCTCCTCGACGATGTCCATCACCTCGAAGGAGTCCGCCAGCCGGCGGGTGTCCGCGAGGACGAGGGCGCCCAGTGCGCCGCGGGCGATGTCCTGCCACAGGGGACGGAAGCGCTTCTGTCCGGGCGTGCCGAACAGGTACAGCACCAGGTCCCCGGGCAGGGTCAGCCGCCCGAAGTCGATGGCGACGGTGGTGGTGGTCTTCTCCCGTACTCCGGCGAGATCGTCAACGGCGGCGCCGGTCTGGGTCATGACCTCTTCGGTGTGCAGCGGCGGGGTTTCCGACAGCGCACGGATGAGGGTCGTCTTGCCGACCCCGAACGGTCCCGCGATCAGCAGTTTGACCAGTGTCTGGTTCTCGCCGGAGAGGTACATGCTGCCGGTGCTCGCGCCGGTGCCGGGGCTAGGACTTGAGAGAGCGGAGTCCATCGAGAACCCTCTCCAGGATGTGTCGGTCGAATTGCTCGGCTTCGGGGATGGGGGCACGGGCGTGCAGCCGCCCGGCGTCGACGAGGTCGGCCACCAGCACCTTCACCACGCTCACGGGCAGGTGAAGGTGGGCGGCGACCTCGGCCAGAGACAGCGCCCCGGGCTGCAGCAGCTCCAGGATGCGGTGCTCCTCCGGGCGTACCTCACTGGTGATCGGCATTCCCACGCTGTGCAGCAGGGTGAGCCGGTCCAAGGTGTTGCGGCTGGGCTGGGCGCGTCCGCCGGTCGCCAGATAGGCCGGTACGAGGCGCCTGCCGCTGCTCTGGCGCGGGGTCATGCCGGGTTACCGAGGTCCCGTGCCCGGCTGTTCATGACCTTGTTGCCCAGGGTCGTGACCTGGACCTGCATATGGTGCGCGACCACACCCATGTTCACCTCCGGGCCGGCGAAGACGGCCAGGCAGGTGTTCTCGCCGGCCGGTATCGCGAAGACGAAGCCTTCATCGGACTCGATCACGGTCTGCCGCAGCCGGGTGTCGTCCTTCTCGGCGAACGCCGCGGTGACGGCACGGCCCGCACCCTGCAGCGCGGACATCATCGCGGCGACACCCTCGGCGGAGTCCCGCTTCAGGCCGGGCGAGGAGCCCTCGATGAATCCGTCGCCGGAGATGACTGCTGCGTGAATAACATGCGGCAACTCCAGGAGGGGCGCCAGCACCCAGGACTTGTCCTCGGCAACACGGCGGCGGGTGGGGCTGTTCATTACTGGGAGTTCCCTTCGGGACTGCGAGGGGGTTCTGACTGGGCGGCTGCCCGGCCGGATTCGGTGCCGCGCTGGAGCGCGGCCCAGCGGGTTCCGGTCTCTTCCGGGGAGCGCGGCGGAGCCGACTCGGTGCGCGCGGCACTCTCGTCGAGTTCGGACACGGGCTTCCGGCGCCGCCGGCGCGGCAGTTCCCCTTCGGCCTGCTGGGCGGGTGCCTCGTAGGAAGGGGCGGGCGCGGGCTGTGCGGCGGGTGCGGGCTGCGCGGGGGGCGCGGCGGCGGCCTGCGACGGCGTCGCGGAACCGGTGGGCAGCACGGAGGCGGAACGATCCGGCACCGCGGAACGGTGCGGCAGAGGAGCCATCACGGACATCGGCTGGGCGCTCTCGTCGAGGACGGTGAGGAGGGGGTCACCCGGGATGTACACGACCGCACGCACCCCGCCGTACGGCGAGGGCTCGACATGCACCCCGAAGCCGTACTGGCGCACCAGCTGACCGGCCGCCGCGAACCCGGACCGCGGCGGGTCACCGAGCTGGGTGAGCAGCAGGTCCTCGTCACCCGACAGCAGCTCCATCGCCGCCTTGATCTCGTCGTCGTGCATGCCGACGCCGTAGTCGTCGACGATGACCGAGGCGCCGCGGTTGCCCTGCTGGAGGGTGATGGTGACGGGCAGTTCACGGTGCGAGTGGTGCAGCGCGTTGGCCAGCAGCTCGGTCACGGTGATCGCGATCGGCTCCACGGCCCGCGCGACCACCGCGACCGGGTCACGCAGCTGATTGCTGACGTTCACGCGCTCGTAGCCGCGCAGCCGGGAGGTGGCGCCGACGACCAGCTCGGCGAGGTAGGAGTCCTCGCGGGTCAGGCCCGGCCAGGCGCCGCAGACGACGCCGGTGGCCTGGATGCGCCGCAGCGCCTGCTCGTTGAGGAAGTCGGCGTTCAGCAGGTCCTGGGCGACGTTCGGGTCGTCGTAGCGGTGCTGCATCTCCTGCAGCGACGTCTGGAGCTGGTAGAGCAGCGCCTGGATGGTGGTGGTCGCCCCGCGGAGGGTGGACTGGGCGGCGGCGTCCACCCGCGCCCGCTCCTTGGTGATCGCGTCGCTGACCTGCTCCAGTACGGCGTTCAGCGCCTGCTCGGTCTCCGACCCGGTGAACCGCGCGTCCAGCAGCCCCGGTACGGGCACATGGGGGTGGGCCAGCGCCAGCGTCAGGTCGGGGAGCCGGCTACCGGCCAGATGCCGGATCTCGGCCTCGGTGGCGCGCAGCCGGGCCGTCAGCTCCGTATTGCTGTGGAGCGTGGCGCTGTTCTGTTCCTCAGCGGCGGACAGGCGCCTTCTCAGGTCCGCGCGCTGCCTGCCCGCACGGATCGAGAGCGCCGCCAGGACCACGGCGGCGGCCGTACCTGCGCTGAGGCACCACAACAGCGCCTCCGGTATGGATGTCATCGAGATCCTCAATTGGGGTACTGACTGGATCGGCCGGCCTTCACGGCGATGTGCTGCCGAACATCACCGGATGCTACCGGGCAGTTGACGTGCCGTGAGGGCCACTTCCCAGGGGCGACTGAGAAGTGCGGAAGGTCGTCTTCCGCCCGCGATGACCCGGACCATAACGTGATGTGGCCCCGTCATCCAGTGAGATGGCGGGGCCTTTGTGTCCCTGTTGTGTACGGCCGGTGAAAGCTGGTCAGGCGCCCGGGAAATGCCCGTCTTTGACGGCGTCGGTGAAGGCGGCCCAGGCGGTCGCGGGGAAGACGGCCGCGGCGCCATGGGGGACCTCGCCGTCACGGACGGGGACGGGGACGGGGGCGGGGTGGTTGTCGCAGACCTCCATCTCTTCCTCGCCGCCCAGCCTGATTCCGCAGCGTCACCCTGCCTGTGCGAACAGTGAAGGCGCCCAGCCCGCTTCGCCCATGCGCGAGAATGGCGCCATGAGTCTGTTCCGCGACGACGGCATCGTGCTGCGCACCCAGAAGCTGGGTGAGGCGGACCGGATCATCACGCTGCTCACCCGGGGTCACGGCAGGGTCCGTGCGGTGGCCCGTGGGGTGCGGCGGACGAAGTCGAAGTTCGGGGCGCGGCTGGAGCCGTTCTCGCATGTCGATGTGCAGTTCCATGCGCGCGGCAGCGAGCTGATCGGGCGCGGGCTGCCACTGTGTACGCAGAGCGAGACGATCGCGGCGTACGGCGGAGGGATCGTCACCGACTACGCCCGCTACACGGCCGGGACGGCCATGCTGGAGACCGCCGAGCGGTTCACCGACCACGAGGGCGAGCCCGCCGTGCAGCAGTATCTGCTGCTGGTCGGTGGGCTGCGGACGCTGGCCCGCGGGGAGCACGAGCCGCATCTGGTGCTGGATGCGTTCCTGCTGCGCTCGCTCGCCGTCAACGGCTATGCGCCGAGCTTCGACAGCTGCGCACGGTGCGGGCTGCCCGGCCCCAACCGGTTCTTTTCGGTCGCGTCGGGCGGGGTGACCTGTGGCGACTGCCGGGTGCCGGGGAGCGTCGTACCCTCCTCTGAGGCCATTGGACTCCTGAGTGCGCTGCTGACCGGCGACTGGGAGACCGCGGACGCCTGTGAGGCCCGTCATGCCCGGGAGGGCAGCGGGCTCGTCACGGCGTATCTGCACTGGCATCTGGAGCGGGGCCTGCGCTCTCTCCGGTACGTAGAGAAATAGCGAAAACGACCATCCTCAAGGCGAAACGCCCTCAAGACATATAGGAGACGTGGGCCGCATGGCACGACGCGGGATTCTGGGCCGTAATCGACGTGAGTACGTGACGCCCGAGCCGCACCCTTCCGGTGCGCGGCCGCCGAAGATCCCCGGTGAGCTCGTCCCGAACCATGTGGCGGTCGTCATGGACGGCAACGGCCGGTGGGCCAAGGAGCGCGGGCTGCCGCGCACCGAGGGCCACAAGGTCGGCGAGGGCGTCGTCCTGGACGTCCTCAAGGGCTGCATCGAAATGGGCGTGAAGAACCTTTCGCTGTACGCCTTCTCGACGGAGAACTGGAAGCGGTCGCCCGACGAGGTCCGCTTCCTGATGAACTTCAACCGCGATGTGATCCGGCGGCGCCGTGACGAGATGGACGCGCTGGGTATCCGTATCCGCTGGGTCGGGCGGATGCCGAAGCTGTGGAAGTCGGTCGTGCAGGAGCTCCAGATCGCCCAGGAGCAGACCAAGAACAATGACGCGATGACGCTGTATTTCTGCGTGAATTACGGCGGCCGGGCCGAGATCGCGGACGCGGCGGCGGCCATCGCGGCGGATGTGCGGGCCGGAAAGCTGGACCCGTCGAAGGTCAACGAGAAGACCATCGCGAAGTACATGTACTACCCGGACATGCCGGATGTGGACCTTTTCGTGCGGCCGTCGGGTGAGCAGCGGACCTCGAACTACCTGATCTGGCAGAGCGCGTACGCCGAGATGGTGTTCCAGGACATTCTGTGGCCGGACTTCGACCGGCGGAACCTGTGGGAGGCGTGCCTGGAGTACGCCAAGCGGGACCGCAGGTTCGGTGCGGCGCCGGAGCCGGAGGGCCGGACGGCTACCTGAGGGCGACGCCCGACGGGCCAGGGCCATGCGTACGGGCCGCCTCCGATGACCGGAGGCGGCCCGTACGCATGGCTGTCCGTGCTGCCGGCTACTGCTTCGCGGCGGTCCGGGCGGCGGCGCACTCGCCGCAGGTCCCGAAGATCTCGATGGTGTGCGCGACGTCCTGGAAGCCGTGCTCCCGGGCGATCTGGTCGGCCCACTTCTCCACCGCGGGGCCCTCGACCTCGACGGCCTTGCCGCAGGCCCGGCACACCAGGTGGTGGTGGTGATCGTCGGTGCTGCACCGGCGGTAGACCGCCTCGCCTTCGCTGGTGCGCAGCACATCGACCTCACCGGCGTCGGCGAGGGACTGCAGCGTCCGGTAGACGGTGGTCAGCCCGACGGAGTCGCCCTTGTGCTTGAGCATGTCGTGCAGCTCCTGCGCACTGCGGAACTCGTCGACCTCGTCGAGTGCGGCCGACACCGCGGTCCGCTGCCGCGTCGACCGGCCGCGTACCGGAGATCCCGCGCTCGTCGCCACCGTTGCCTCCCTAGGACGTCAGGACTTCCCCCTGCACGTGCGTCCCGCCATTGTGCCAGGTGATGACCGGCTCCCCGGTGAGACGCTTACCCGTACACGCATCTGTCTGCCGACGGTGGTGCGCCGGCACCCCTTTGCCCGTCCTCACCCGGTCACACTCACATCGTCGGCGACGGTGCGGTCGCCGGGTACCTCCAGAGTGCACCCCTTCGAGGCCTCTGCGGCAGCCCTTGCACGCTTTTTCGCGAGCGGCGCGGCGAGCCCGGTGAAGAGCACGAACACCCCGATGGCGAACAGCACGATGGTCGCGCCGGACGGGACGTCCACGTAGTACGAGGTGGTGGTGCCCGTCAGGGTGACCGCGACACCGATCGCCACCGCCACCGAGAAGGTCACCGCGAAGCTGCGGCTGATCTGCTGGGCGGCCGCGACCGGGATCACCATCAGGGCGCTGACCAGCAGCAGACCGACGACGCGCATGGCGACGGTGACGGTGACCGCGGCGGTGACGGCGACCAGCAGATTGAGCAGCCGCACCGGCAGGCCCGTCACCCGGGCGAACTCCTCGTCCTGGCACACCGCGAACAGCTGCCGGCGCAGGCCGATCGTGATCGCCAGCACCAGGGCGGCCAGCACATAGATCGTCGTCATGTCCTGCGGCGAGACGGTGGTGATCGAGCCGAAGAGGTAGGTGCCGAGGTTGGCGTTGGAGCCCGCGTCGGAGAGGTTCATCAGCATCACGCCGCCCGCCATACCGCCGTAGAACAGCATGGCCAGGGCGAGGTCGCCGCGGGTCTTGCCGTACCAGCGGATCAGCTCCATCACGACGGAGCCGGCGATGGCGACGGCGGTGGCGACCCAGATGGGGCTGGTGTTCAGCAGGAAGCCGAGGCCGACGCCGGTGAGCGCGACATGGCCGATGCCGTCGCCCATCAGGGCCTGGCGGCGCTGAACGAGGTAGATGCCGATGGCGGGGGCGGTGACGCCGACGATCAGGGCGGCGATCAGGGCCCGCTGCATGAAGGCGTAGTTCAGGATTTCCATGTCGGTCGACCTCGCGAAAGGGAGCCGGTGCTCGGGTGTCGGCTGGGGGTGCGGGGGTCGTCCCCCGAAGATCGCGGCATCAGCTCAGCAGCCCCGTCCGGACCGGTTCAGCGGCCGGGTCGGCGTGCGGGTGGACATGGTCGTGGCCGGGCAGCGCATGCTGGCCCACGGCCTCGGGCGGCGGGCCGTCGTGGACGACGCAGCCGTCCCGCAGCACCACCGCGCGGTCGATCAGCGGCTCCAGCGGGCCCAGCTCGTGCAGCACCAGCAGGACCGTGGCGCCGCGGCCGACCTGTTCGCGCAGGGCGGCGGCGAGCACCTCCTGGCTGGCCAGGTCGACGCCGGCCATCGGCTCGTCCATGATCAGCAGTTCCGGTTCGCCGGCCAGCGCACGGGCGATCAGCACCCGCTGATGCTGGCCGCCGGACAGCGCGTCGACGGAGTCCTTGGCGCGGTCGGCCATGCCGACCAGCTCCAGCGCCCGGTGCACCGCGGCCCGGTCGGCCTTGCGCAGGATGCCCAGCTTCGTACGGGCCAGCCGGCCGGCCGTGACGACCTCGCGGACCGTGGCGGGCACGCCGCCGGCCGCGGTGGTGCGCTGCGGGACATAGCCGATCCGGGCCCAGTCCCTGAACCGCCGGAACTCCGTACCGAAGAGGGTCAGCTCACCGCCGGTGAGCGGGACCTGGCCGATCACGGAGCGTACGGCGGTGGACTTGCCGGAGCCGTTGGCACCGAGCAGCGCGACGACCTCACCGGACCGCACGGTGAGGTCGACACCGCGCAGCACGGGACGGGCGCCCAGCGAGGCGTTCGCCCCGCGCAGGTCGATCACCGGCTGGGTGGGCGGCTGGTTCATGGAGGCCTCCGTCACGTGCGGTGCGGTGTCCGTCACTTGCTGCCGAGCGCCTTCTGCAGCGCGGCGAGGTTGGCCCGCTGGACGCCGAAGTAGTCCTTGCCGCGGGACTTGGCGTTGATCCCCTCCAGCGGGTCGAGGACATCGGTCTTCAGATGGAGATCGCCGGCCAGGGCCTTGGCGGTGGCCGGGTTGGCGATCGTCTCGAAGAAGACCGTGGAGACGTGGTGATCCTTGGCGAGGGTGTGCAGGTCCCTGATGCGCTTGGCGCTGGGCTCGGCCTCCGGGTCGAGTCCGCTGATGGCCTCCTCGGTGAGGCCGTAGCGCTCGGCGAGGTAGCCGAAGGCCGCGTGGGTGGTGAGGAAGGTGTCGGACGTGCGCTTGTTCAGCCCGTCCTTGAAGTCCTTGTCCAGCCCCTCCAGCTTCTTCACCAGGGCGTCGGTGTTCTTCTGGTAGTCGGCCTTGTGCTTCGGGTCGGCCTTGGCGAGGGTCTTGTTGACGCCCTTGGCGACCTCGGCGTACTTCACCGGGTCGAGCCAGAGGTGCGGGTCCTTGCCGCCCTCGGACTCCGAGTGCGAGTGGTTGTCGCCGGTGGTGTGGTGGTGGCCGTCGACCTCGGTGCCGTGCTCTTCGAGGGAGGTGAGGGAGGCCGCGTCGGCGACGTTCTTGACGCCGGACTGCTCCACGGCGTCGTCCACGGCGGGCTGCAGGCCCTTGAGGTAGACGATCGCGCCGGACTCGCCGAGCTGGGCGGTCTGCTGCGGGGAGAGCTCCAGGTCGTGCGGCTCGACCCCCGGCTTGGTGAGGTCGGTCACCTCGACGTGCTTCCCGCCGATCTGCCGGGCGAGGAATTCCATGGGGTAGAAGGACGCTGTCACCTTCAGCTTGCCGTCCTCGGTGCGGGCGCCGCCGGAGGGGGAGCAGGCGGAGAGGGCCAGCAGGCCGAGCGCCGAGACTCCGGCGAGGGTCGCGGTGGATATGGGACGGCGTATGTTCATGACACTCATTTTCAACAAAGTTGGAAACGATTGTCAACAACGGATGGGCCGGTGTGAGCGGTGCGACAGTGGGCCGGAACCGATTTGATCCAGGGGGTACGGCCGCCGGTACCCTGAACTATTCGCCCGGCCGTCTTTTGACCAGCACCCCTCATTGAGACGCTAGGGCGCCGCCCATCCATCGTTCGTCGTCGTAATGAAGAGAGCACCGTGGCCGCCGACAAGATCGATACCATCGTCAGCCTGAGCAAGCGCCGTGGCTTCGTCTATCCGTGCAGTGAGATCTACGGCGGCTCCCGCGCTGCCTGGGACTACGGTCCGCTGGGCGTCGAGCTCAAGGAGAACATCAAGCGTCAGTGGTGGCGCGCCATGGTCACCTCGCGCGAAGACGTCGTCGGTCTCGACTCGTCGGTGATCCTGGCCCCCGAGGTCTGGCAGGCGTCCGGCCACGTCGCCACCTTCACCGACCCGCTCACCGAGTGCACCTCCTGCCACAAGCGCTTCCGCGCGGACCACCTGGAGGAGGCGTACGAGGCCAAGCACGGACGGCTTCCCGAGAACGGCCTCGCCGACGTCAACTGCCCCCACTGCGGCAACAAGGGCGGCTTCACCGAGCCCAAGCAGTTCTCCGGCCTGCTCTCCACCCACCTCGGCCCGTCCCAGGACACCGCCTCGGTCGCCTACCTGCGCCCCGAGACCGCGCAGGGCATCTTCACCAACTTCGCCCAGGTGCAGCAGACTTCCCGCAAGAAGCCGCCGTTCGGCATCGCGCAGATGGGCAAGTCCTTCCGCAACGAGATCACGCCCGGCAACTTCATCTTCCGGACCCGTGAGTTCGAGCAGATGGAGATGGAGTTCTTCGTCAAGCCGGGCGAGGACGAGAAGTGGCAGGAGTACTGGATGGCGGAGCGGTGGAACTGGTACCGCGACCTCGGCATCCGCGAGGAGAACATCCGCTGGTACGAGCACCCGGCCGAGAAGCTCTCGCACTACTCCAAGCGCACCGCTGACATCGAGTACCGCTTCAACTTCGGCGGCACCGAGTTCTCCGAGCTGGAGGGCGTGGCCAACCGCACCGACTACGACCTGTCGGCGCACGCCAAGGCCTCCGGCCAGGACCTCTCCTACTTCGACCAGGAGGCCGGCGAGCGCTGGACTCCGTACGTCATCGAGCCGGCGGCCGGTGTGAACCGCGCGATGCTCGCCTTCATGCTCGACGCGTACATCGAGGACGAGGCGCCCAACGCCAAGGGCAAGATGGAGAAGCGCACCGTCATGCGGCTCGACCCGCGCCTGGCGCCGGTCAAGGTCGCGGTGCTGCCGCTGTCCCGCAACCCGCAGCTGTCGCCGAAGGCGAAGGGGCTGGCCACGGACCTGCGCAAGAACTGGAACATCGAGTTCGACGACGCGGGCGCGATCGGCCGCCGCTACCGCCGCCAGGACGAGATCGGCACGCCGTTCTGCGTCACCGTCGACTTCGACACCCTCGACGACAACGCGGTGACCGTGCGTGAGCGCGACACCATGAAGCAGGAGCGGGTCAGCCTGGACCAGATCCAGGCCTACCTGGGCGCGCGACTGCTGGGCTGCTAGTCCCGCGCGGGGCGGCGCCGGTCTCTCTGGGACGGTGCCCCACCTGTGCCCTGTGACCTCAAGCGCCGGTCGGGCTCGGAACTTCCGGGCCGGGCCGGCGCTTTTGTGCGGGGGTGGTGGGTGGGGCTGCTGTTGGGCGGGGAACGCTGACGGGTGGCGTGGGGGCTTGCTCGCCGGGGATGCGTGGTGGGGGCGCTTGCTGGGGGATACGCGGTGGGGGCGCTCGCTGTGGGGGCTGCTCGCCGGGGGCGCGCTCGCTGTGGGAACCGCTCGCCGAGGGGCGCTCGTCGTGGGGGCTGATCGCCATGGCGTCGGGACGGGGCAGCGGGAATGCCTCCCAGCGCCCCCACGTTGTGGCCCGCAGGGGGCCCTCGCCACCCCTACGGGTTCTGTTCGGCCGCGCCCTAGGTTCTCCGCGGCGCCGGTTCCCTAGCTCTTCCGCTTCGGGCACGTGGCGAGCACCGCGCACAGGGCCGCCAGGGGCAGTTCGGCTCCGACTGCCATGGCGACGGCGGTGGCCAGTTCCGTGCCGGGGGCGGCGGTGGCCAGGTCGAGGCAGGCGTCGGCGAGGAGGAGGACGGCCGCGGCGGCCGCGGGGGCGCGGTGCCGGGAGTCGCCGCGCAGCAGGCGGGTGCCGGTGGCGAGGAGCGCGACGGCCTCCAGGGCGTCGAGGGCGATCCAGGCGACGGCCTCGGCGGGCGGAAGGGTGCCGGCGAGGTAGCCGAGCCAGGGGAGAAGGATGAGGCCCGCGCCGGTCAGGATCCTGCCCTGCCACCGGCGTCCGGTGCCGATTCGCGCCGGGGCGCAGGAGACCGCGCGGAGAGGGTAACTGCCACGGGTGACCGGGGAGTTGAAGGCGATGAGGGCCATGGAAAGGTTCTCTTTCGGAGTGGCGAACCCGGCCGTCGGGCTCGTGATCAACACTCCGGTTTCCGGTGCCCGCCGTCAGTAACGCCGCTGTCCGACTTGGGGTGGCACCAGCTACACCCCCGGAACGGACACTGCTGTCATGGCCGCTGCACCACCGGCCCCATACGGTGTGATCATGACCGTCCCACCCCGGTTGCGCCGGGCCCTCGTCCGCATGCGGCGCGACCTCGCCTTCGTCGCCGCCGGGGTGCCGCTGCACCTCGTCCCGGCGCTGCTGTCCTGGTGGGCCGTTTCCCTGCTGGCCGACACGGTGAACGGGGTCTCCTCCGAGGCTCCCGTGGAGCTGATCGCCCCGCTGACCCTGCTGGTCATCGCCGGATACGGGTTCACCGAGGCGCAGCGCCGGCGGTTCCGGGCGATATGCGGGGTGGAGCTGCCGCGGCTGCGGTTCAGGGAGGCCAAGCGGCAGTTCGGCTACAACTTGCTGATCGGCCCGCTGCTCGGAGTGCTGGAACTCCTGCTGCTGACGCTGCTGTTGGCGGCGTCGGCCGCGGCGCTGGTGCTGGTGTGGGTGTGGCTCGTTCCGCCGCAGTGGCGCCGCGGGCACCCCGGCTACACCGTCCCCGGCGCCTATCTCACCGTGCTGGGGCTGGTGGCACTCGCCGTGATACCGGGTCTGGCCGCGGGGCTCGGCCGGCTGGAGATCCTGGTCGGACGGGCGGTGCTGGGTGTGAGCCGGTCCGAGGAACTGGCGCGGCGGGTCGAGGACCTCACCGAGAGCCGGGCCGGTGCGGTGGACGCCGCCGACGCCGAACGGCGGCGGATCGAGCGGGATCTGCACGACGGCGCACAGCAGCGGCTGGTGTCCCTCGCGCTGAACCTCGGACTCGCCAAGGCGACCCTCACGGATCTGCCGCCGCAGGCGCAGCAGGTCATCGACGCCGCGCACCGCGAGGCGAAGGACGCGATCGAAGAGCTCAACAATCTGGTGCGGGGACTGCATCCGGCCGTTCTGGACGAACTGGGGCTGGATGCCGCGCTGTCGGGGCTCGCGGCCCGCGCGCCGCTGCCCGTACGGCTGCGGGTGGACCTTCCGGCGGATCTGCCGCAGCGCACGGCGCCGGCCATCGAGGCGGTCGCCTACTTCGTCGTCTCCGAGGCGCTGACGAATATCGCCAAGCATGCGCGGGAGGCGACCCGGGCGGAGGTGACGGTCACCCGGCTCGGCGGGATACTCCGGGTGGTGATCGCCGATGACGGTATGGGCGGCGCCGATCCGGCCAGGGGGAGCGGCTTGAAGGGGCTCGCCCAGCGCGTGCGCTCCGTGGACGGAACGTTCCGGATGAGCAGCCCCGTGGGGGGCCCGACCATGATGAGCGTGGAGCTGCCGTGCCCGATGTGAGGCGTGCCGTGATCGCCGAGGACTCCGTTCTGCTGCGGATCGGGCTGGTCAAGGTGGTGGAGATGGCCGGGTTCGAGGTGGCGGCCGAGGCGGGGGACGCGCAGGGGCTGCTGGCGGCGGTCGAGGAGCACCGGCCGGAACTCTCGGTGGTGGATGTCCGGATGCCGCCGGGCTTCACGGACGAGGGCGTGCGGGCGGCATTGGCGATCCGGCAGAAGTGGCCCGGCACCGCGGTGTTGATGCTCTCCCAGTACGTCGAGGAGCGGTACGCGGCCGATCTGCTGGCGACGAACACCAGCGGCGTGGGCTATCTGCTCAAACAGCGGGTCGCGGATGTCGAGGAGTTCATCGAGGCGCTGCGGAGGGTGGCGGCCGGCGGCACCGCGCTCGACCCGCAGGTCGTCGCCCAGCTGCTGGTGCGCCGGGCGAGCGATCCACTGGAGCGGCTGACGGCCCGAGAACGGGAGGTTCTCGCCCTGATGGCCGAGGGTCGCTCCAACGCGGGCATCGCCGCACAACTGGTGGTGAGCGAGAGCGCGGTCGCCAAGCACATCAACAACATCCTCGCCAAGCTGGACCTGCCGAAGGCGGACGCCGACCACCGCCGGGTGCTGGCGGTGCTGCATTTCCTGGGGGTGGGGGGTTAGGGGTCGTTCGGGCCTGGCTGCTGGCTGCTGGCTGCTGGTTGGTGGGGTGCTGGTGCTGGTGCTGGTGCTGGTCGGTGGGGTGGGCCCCCTGGGCGAGTGGTGGGGCTTGGTCGGGAGGCGGGCCTTGGCATGGGGTGGGGCGGGCCAGGTCGTGGGTGGGGCGGGCCCCGTATCTGCCGGACCTGACGCCCGTCTTGCGGTCGCTGACCGCATGTGCTCACCGATCGCATCTGAACCACCCGGCTGGGTGCGGGCGGAGGGCCGTCAGTGTCAGTGCCATGGGCTATAGGTGGTGACCATGACCTCAACTCCTGTGCACTGGAAGCTCGTCGTCGACGCTCACGACCCACACGCCCAGGCCGACTTCTGGGCGGCTGCGCTCGGCTACGAGGTCGAGGACCACAGCGCCCTGATCGCCAAGCTCCTCGACCTCGGTGCCATCCCGTCCGAGATCCTCCTCGACCACCACGATCGGCGCGCCTGGCGGGACGCGGCGGCGGTACGTCACCCCGACGACCCGTATGACGCGGAGAGCGGCGCGGGACTGGGGCGTCGGCTGCTCTTCAACCGGGTACCGCCGTCGGAGAAGAAGACGTCCAAGAATCGCCTGCATATCGACCTGCACGGTCCCGCGGGCCAGCGGGACACAGAGGTTGAGCGCCTCCGTGCCCTCGGCGCCGGGACCCAGCGCCACGTCGCGGAACAGGGCGGCGAGTGGGTGGTCATGACGGACCCGGAAGGTAACGAGTTCTGCGTGCACTAGCCTCCCAGGGCCGCCGAGCACGCCCTCGAAGTGCGCCCGCTGCGCTCCTCCAGGAAAACCGGCCGCATTCGCCGGCTGAACACATCGGAACTGCTCATCTAGTCTTCCGGGAGCCCAGCCACCAGAAGGTCCGCAGGAGGAACCGCCCATGGCAACGCCGACACCGGGGCAGCCCGTCCGTGGCTCGGCCACGGGGCGGCCGCTCATGGCCGCGCTCGATCTGTTCGGCCGGCGGTGGAGTCTGCGCATCGTGTGGGAGCTGAAGGAAGGCGCCCTGGGCTTCCGTACCCTTCAGCAACGGTGCGACAACATGTCCTCCAGCGTGCTGCGCCAACGCCTTCTGGAACTGGTCGAGGCGTGCCTGGTCGAGCAGACCCCCGAGGGCCAGTACGTCCTCACCGCACTCGGCGAGGACGCCCACCGGGCCCTTCGCCCCCTCGCCTGCTGGTCGGAGGGGTGGGCCGCGGAGCTGTCCGAGCGCTCCCGTGCGACCGGCCAGGAATCCCCCTGAGCGTCCCGTGCGACCGGCCAGGAATCCCCCTGAGCGTCCCGTGCGGCCGGCCAGGAATTGCCCTGAGCGTCCCGTGCCGCACGGTGCCGGAGGCCGGCCCGGGGCGTGCCTCCGTTGGGCCCGATCTGCGGCGTACGGCGGTGGGGCCCGATCTGCGGCGTACGGTCGTTGAGCCCGGCCCGCGGCGTACGGCGGCGCCGGGTGGCTCGTTACGGAAGCGTGGGGCCGCTCTCGGTAGGGTCGGCCCACGTATCGGATACGGAGGAGCCATGAGAGCCCTGCAGACCGTCACGCTCCTGGTGGCGACGCTCGGTGCGGGCCTGATGGCCGGCCTGTTCGCCGCCTTTGCCTATGCGGTGATGCCCGGACTTGCCCGCTCTGCCGACCGCACCTTCGTACAGGCCATGCAGAACATCAACCGGGCCATCATCAACGGCTGGTTCCTGCTCCCCTTCCTGCTGCCGATCCCGCTGCTCCTCCTCGCCACTGTCCTGGCCTGGAACGGCCATGGGCGGGTGGCCCTGCCCTGGATCCTCGCCGCGCTGGCGCTCTACCTGGTGGGCTTCTTCGTCACCAGCGGGGCCAACGTCCCGCTCAACAACGCCCTCGACAAGGCCGATACAGGAGACGACGACCGGGCCGAGGCCGCCAGGGCCGCCTTCGAGGGCCGCTGGGTCACCTGGAACCTCGTCCGCGCCTTCCTCCACACCGTTGCCTTCGGCGTTCTCGCCTGGGCCCTCTTTCTGCACGGCACGGCAGCAGGCACGACGTAGCGGCCGGCGGTGTGCTGTTCAGGCAGCCCTGCTCGGGCCGCCGTTCTCGGGCCTCCGCCGTTCTCGGGCCTCCGTGCTCAGGTCTGCGTGCGCAGGCCCCGCAGGACCAGGTCGCGGACGGCCTCGAAGTCGGCGGTGATCTCGGGGCGGGACCACTCTGGGGCGTAACACGGGTCGTGGAAACGGCCGGTGGCGTCGAAGACCGCGCGGGCGGTGGTGGCGGGGGAGGGGGTGTGGAAGTCGCCCTGGCTGACGCCGGCTTCGATGATGGAGGTGAGCTGGGCTTCGAGGTCGGTGATGTGGCGGTCGACCACGCCGCCGCTCTCTCCGATCAACGTCATATAGGTGGCGAACAGTTCGGGATCGTCGCCGGCCTTGTGCCGCTTGGCCTCGAAAAGAGCGGTCAGCCAGCGGTCCAGCCGCTCGGGAGCCGGTCCTTCCGTCGTGACGATGACCGACAGTTCCTTGCTCGTACGGTCCAGCCAGCGCTCCGTGACCGCCTCCCGCAGCGCCGTCTTCGTACGGAAGTGGCGGTAGACGCTGCCATGGCTGACGCCCAGGGCCCGCGCCACATCCACGACCGTGGCCTTGGCCGGCCCGTAGCGGCGCAGCACCTCCTCGGTGGCTTCGAGGATGCGCTCTGGGGTCAACGTCTCGGGCGGCATGGGGCGGGTCGGCCTTTCGGGAGAGCGGGTGGTCACGGGGCCGGGAGGGCGTGGGGACGGTGGTACGTACGGACGGTACCTGGCCGTGCCCCGTAACCGCTGCGGTGGCCCAGTGGCCCGGTAGCCGCGTGGCCCTGTGGCGACACCGCCCCCGTGGTCACCCGGGCCGGTGGCGACGCCTCCCAGCCGTGACGCTTCCCCAGTGCTCCGCCTCCCCGGTCGTCAGTGCTCGCTGTCCAGGTGGGCCATCTGTTCGCTGGGGTAGCGGTCGCCGGCGGCGGCCCCGGCCGGGACGGCCTGCTCTATCGCGGTCAGGTCGTCGGCGTCCAGAGTGACGTCCAGGGCACCGAGGGCCTCGGTCAGCCGGTCGCGGCGGCGGGCGCCGATCAGCGGGACGATGTCCTCGCCGCGGGAGAGCATCCAGGCGATGGCGGTCTGCGCGACCGAGACGCCCTTCTGTTCGGCGATCTTGCGCAGCGCGTCCACCAGGTCGAGATTGCGGTCGAGGTTCTCGCCCTGGAAGCGCGGGCTCATGCCGCGGAAGTCATTCGCGGCCAGCTTGCGGTCGCGGGTGAAGTGGCCGCTGATCAGGCCGCGGGACAGGACCCCATAGGCGGTGATGCCGATGCCCAGTTCGCGGGCGGTCGGCAGGATCGCCTCCTCGATGCCGCGGGAGATGAGGGAGTACTCGATCTGGAGGTCGGCGATCGGGGCCACGGCGGCGGCCCGGCGCAGGGTCTGCGCGCCCACCTCGGACAGGCCGATGTGGCGGACATGTCCGGCCTCGACCAGCTCGGCGATGGCGCCGACGGTCTCCTCGATCGGGACGTCCGGATCCACCCGGGCGATCCGGTAGATGTCGATGTGGTCGGCGCCCAGGCGCTGGAGGGAGTACGCGGCGAAGTTCTTCACCGCGTTCGGTCGGCCGTCATAGCCGGTGAAGTGGCCCTCGACGGTGCGCAGGGCGCCGAACTTCACGCTGATCTGCGCCTTTTCGCGAGCCGCCGCGGAGGCGGTGCGCAGGGCTTCGTTGATCAGCAGTTCGTTGTGTCCCATGCCGTAGAAGTCGCCGGTGTCGAGCAGGGTGATGCCCGCGTCGAGGGCGGTGTGAAGGGTGGCGAGGGATTCGCCGCGGTCGCTGTCGCCGTAGAGGGCGGACATGCCCATGCAGCCGAGGCCGAGGGCGGAGGTCTGCGGGCCGGTGGTGCCCAGGGTGCGGGTCTGCACTGCGTGCTCCTGGAGGTGAGAGAAGGAGGGTGGCTGAGGGGACGGGAAACGGCTGCCGTGCATTCACCATGACATGACGGCTGACAGATTTCAATATCTGTCAGCCGTCATGTGGATCGGGCGTCGGACATCGGGCGGGGCGGACGCCCGATCGTCTGCCGTCGCCTCTCACCGCCTGCCGTCGTCTCTCACCGTCTGCCGTCGCCCGTCGCCCGTCGCCCGTCGCCTGCCGTCGCCTGTGAGCCGTGCCCGGGGTTTCTTGCTCCTCGCCTCAGCGCAGGGCCAGTTCAGCCCAGGGCCAGTTCAGCCCAGGTCAGGGCACCTCAGTGCACGGTGCGTGGCAGGCGCAGGGCGAGCAGCGTCGTGCCCGCGACGATCGCCAGTTGCGTCAGCAGCGCGGTGAGCAGGGCGTCGCGGATGCCGACGGACGGCATCAGAGAGAGGAAGAGGGTGCCGAGAGTGGCCACGCCCAGGGCGAGGCCGGACTGCTGGGTGGTGACCAGGACGCCGCCGCCCACGCCCGCCTGCGTCACCGGCAGTTCGCTCAGCACGATGCGCATCAGTACCGGCATCACCATGCCCTGTCCGATGCCCAGTACGGCCATGCTCGGCGCGAGGCCGGCCACCGATATCCCGGGCCAGCCCGCGTGCACGGTCAGCGCCAGCAGGACCAGCCCGGTGCCCTGGATCAGTGAACCGGCGATCACCACCCGCCGCCCGAACCGCAGCACCAGCCGCGGACCGGCGAGGGAGGCGAGGAAGAAGGTGACGCACATCGGCGCCAGGGACAGCCCGGCCGCGAACGGGCCGAAGTGCAGGCCGCTTTGGAGGGCGACCGCCACCACGAACATGAAGCCGCCGAAGCCCAGCGTGAACGGAACGAGCATGAGGAGTCCGCTGTTCACGGAGGGGATGCGCAGCAGCGAGGGCGGGACCAGCGGCGTGTGGCCGCGGCGTTCGGCCCGGCGCTCGAACAGCACGAACGCGGTGGCGGCAAAGGGGAAGACGGCCAGCAGGAGCCAGGACCACAGGGGCCAGCCGGCCGCCCGGCCCTCGGTCAGCGGCAGCAGCAGGGTGATCAGGGTGGCGGCGAGCAGTGCGGTGCCGGGTCCGTCCACCCGGGCCGGGTGCGGGGAGCGGGTCTCGGGGACCGTACGGGCGGCCAGCAGCCAGGCCGCGGCGGTCATCGGGACGTTCACCAGGAAGACCGCGCGCCAGCCGGTGCCCGCCAGGTCGACGGAGACCAGCAGCCCGCCGAGCACCTGGCCGACGGCGCTGGACACTCCGGCGGTGCCGCCGTACAGGCTGACGGCCTTGGCGCGCCGCTTGCCGGTGGTCGTCGCCTGGATGGTGGCCAGCACCTGCGGCAGCAGCAGTGCGGCCGCGGCGCCCTGGGCGACCCGGGCGGCCACCAGCGTCCAGGCGTCCGGCGCCAGACCGCAGGCCAGCGAGGTCAGCCCGAAGGCGGCCAGGCCCCACAGGAACAGCCGGCGGCGGCCGACCATGTCGCCGAGCCGGCCGCCGAGGACCAGCAGCATTGCGTAGGCGACGCCGTAACCGGCCACCACCATCTCCAGCATCGCCGGGCCCGCGTGCAGATCGTGGTCGATGGTCGGCAGCGCGACATTGACGATGAAGAAGTCGATCAGGGGGAGGGCCGCGCCCAGCAGTACGGTCAGCAGGCCGAGCGGGGTCAGCACGGTCGGAGTCCGCTGCTGCTGTGGGGCGGGGCCGGGTGCGGCCGGCGCCTCCGGGGTCGCCGGGGCGTCCGGGAACGCGGCCTCCGGGGCGGTGGCCGGGGCCCCCAATGGCACGGCCGGGGCTTCCGGGGTGGTCGTCTGTGCTCGGATATCGCTCACGGGTTCGACGATCGTCGACCGCTCACCCGGGTACCAGAGTGTTCTTATCCTGGTACCAGTGCTACCTGGCAACGGGCTCGGGCCTGCGGCACGCTGGACCCATGACCCTGGACCCGCCCCTGCCGCAGCCTGCCACAGGCCCCGGTGGCGCCGCCGCCCCGCCGTACGGCACGGCTCCGCGCGACGACGCCGCCCGCCGGGCCGAGATGGCCGCCTTCCTGCGCAGCCGACGGGAGCGGATCACGCCCGAGCAGGTCGGGCTGCCGCGGGGCGCCCGACGGCGGACGCCCGGTCTGCGCCGTGAGGAGGTCGCGCACCTGGGTGCGGTCGGGGTCACCTGGTACACCTGGCTCGAACAGGCCCGGGACATCCATGTATCGCCGCAGGTCCTGGACGCGGTGGCCCGTGCGCTGCTGCTCGACCGCGCCGAGCGCAGCCATCTGTTCGCGCTGGCGGGGGCGGTCGATCCGATGCCCGGCAGGGAGTGCACGGGCGTGACGCGGGAGCTGCGGCAGATCCTGGAACAGCTCACCCCGTTCCCCGCGGTCGTCCAGAACAGCCGGTTCGACATCCTCGCCTACAACCGCACGTACGGCCGCCTGATGTGCGATCTCGATGCGCTGCCCGAAGAGGACCGCAACTGCATGTGGCTGGCGTTCACTCACCCCGAGTGGCGGGCCACCGTGGGCGATCTGGAGGCCGCGATGCGGGTGATGGCCGCCAAGTTCCGGGCGTCGATGGCCGAGCATGTCGCGGAGCCGGCCTGGAAGGCGCTGGTCGCGCGGCTGACGGAGGCCTCACCGGAGTTCCGGGAGATCTGGGCGCAGCACGAGGTCATCCGCCCGGTCAGCTCCGTCAAGCTCTTCCGGCATCCGCGGGTGGGCGCACTCGAACTGACCGCCACCAGCCTGTGGACGGGGCCCAGCCCCGGTCCCAAGCTGCTGTCCTACACGCCCGTGGACGAGACGTCCCGGGAGCGGCTGAAGCAGCTGGCGGCGGAGCCGGCGGCGCTCGCCGCGGTGTGACCGTACGGCCGGGCGTCCGAGGGGCGCAGGCTCGCTGGACGGAAGGAAGCCCCCGCCTAAGGGCGCGCATCCGCCGGACGGTACCCCCGGGCCTCGTCCTCGAACAGCGCCGCCGTGCGGTCGGCCGTCGCCCTCGCCCACCGGCCCGTGGTCAGTGCGCCGAGCAGCAGGACGGCAGCGCCGCAGCCGGCGATGATCCACCACGCCGGGCGGCCGGCCGCGAGGAAGGCGTCCGCGGTGGCGGCGGCATGTGCCCCGCTCGCCAGTACGGCGCCGATCACCGCGACGCCGAGCGACTGTCCGACCTGCCGGCTGGTGGAGGCGACAGCGGCGGCCACCCCGGCCTGGGCGCGGGGCATCCCGGACACCGCGGTGTTGGTGATCGGGGCGTTGACCAGGCCGAACCCGATGCCGAACAGGACATAGCCGGTGAACAGCAGCGGGTTCGTCGACTGGGCGTCGAAGGCCGCGAAGAGCAGCCCGCTCGCCCCCATCGCCGTACCGGCCAGGAGCAGTGACAGCCGGGGGCCGCGGCTGCCGACCAGCCGTCCGGACACCGGCGCGAAGATCAGCGTCATCCCGGCCATGGGGATCATGTAGAGCCCGGCGTCCAGAGCGGACAGACCGCGGATGTTCTGCAGATACAGCGTGTTGATGAAGAGGAAGCCGGCCAGCGCGGCGAAGGCGCAGACCGCCACGACCGTGGCCCCGCTGAACGGTGCGCTGTGGAAGAACCGCAGATCGATCAGGGGTTCCCGGCGGCGCCGCTCATAGCCGATCAGACCGGCCAGGGAGGCCAGCGCGAGCAGCACGAACGCCAGGATCTCCGGGGACGTCCAGCCGGCGTCCGGGGCCTCGATGATCGCGTACGTCAGCGAGCCGAGCAGCCCGATCACCAGCAGCTGGCCGACCGGGTCGACGCGGCGCGCCTTGGGGGCGCGCGATTCGGGGACGTAGCGCAGGGTCAGGAAGAGCGCGAGGGCGCCGATCGGGACGTTGATCCAGAAGATCGAACGCCAGCCGACGCTCTGGACCAGCAGCCCGCCGATCACCGGACCGGCCGCCATGCTGATGCCGACGACCCCGCCCCACGCCCCGATCGCCCGGGCCCGTTCCCGCGGTTCGGTGAAGGTGTTGGTGATGATCGACATCGCGACGGGGTTGAGCATCGAGCCGCCGACCGCCTGCACCATCCGGAAGACCACCAGCCACTCCAGGCCGGGCGCCAGGCTGCACAGCAGCGAGCCGACCGCGAAGACCACCAGGCCGACCAGGAAGATCCGGCGCCGCCCGAGCCGGTCTGCGGTGGAACCGGCCAGCATCAGCAGCGCCGCCAGGACCAGGGTGTAGGCGTCGATGGTCCACTGCATGCCGGCGACCGAGGCGTGCAGGTCGCGCTGGATGGACGGCAGGGCGACATTGAGGATGGTGTTGTCGAGGCTGACGATCAGCAGGCTCATACAGCAGATCGCCAGCACCAGAAGACGCCGTCGACGGCTGAGCTCAGGCATTCTTGAACGCTACAACGATCTGCCGTCCCCGGTCCTGGCGGGGCCACTCGCGCGGTGCGGGACAATGGGAGGTCGCAGCGGCCGGCAACCCCGTACGGCCGCGGCCCGCCCGCCCCGCCAACGGAAGCCGAAGAAAGCCGAAGGTATCGCCGCCATGACTCTGCTGCAGATCGGTCCGCACGCGGTGCAGCCACCCGTGGTCCTCGCGCCGATGGCCGGGATCACCAATGCCCCGTTCCGGACGCTGTGCCGGGAGTTCAGCGGCGGCAAGGGCCTGTTCGTCAGCGAGATGATCACGACGCGGGCGCTGGTCGAGCGCAACGAGAAGACCATGCAGCTGATCCACTTCGACGAGACCGAGAAGCCGCGCTCGATCCAGCTGTACGGCGTCGACCCGGACACCGTCGGCAAGGCCGCCCGCATGATCGCGGAGGAGGACCTCGCCGACCACATCGATCTCAACTTCGGCTGCCCGGTCCCGAAGGTGACCCGCAAGGGCGGCGGCTCGGCGCTGCCGTACAAGCGGAATCTGCTGCGCTCGATCCTGCGCGAGGCGGTGGCGAACGCGGGCGACCTGCCGGTGACGATGAAGATGCGCAAGGGCATCGACGACGACCACCTCACCTACCTCGACGCGGGGCGGACCGCGGCCGAGGAGGGCATCACGGCGATCGCGCTGCACGGGCGCACCGCGGCCCAGCACTACGGCGGCACCGCCGACTGGGACGCCATCGCCCGCCTCAAGGAGCATGTCCCGGAGATCCCGGTGCTCGGCAACGGCGACATCTGGTCGGCCGACGACGCCCAGCGGATGATGCGGGAGACCGGCTGCGACGGGGTGGTCGTGGGGCGCGGCTGCCTCGGGCGGCCGTGGCTGTTCGGGGATCTGGTCGCGGCCTTCGAGGGCACCGGCACCTACGCCCAGCCGACGCTCAAGGAGGTCGCCGCCGTCATGCTGCGGCACGCCACCCTCCTCGGCGAGTGGATCGGCGACGAGGCGCGCGGCGTGATCGACTTCCGTAAGCATGTCGCCTGGTACACCAAGGGCTTCTCGATCGGCTCCGAGATGCGCCGCGGTCTCGCGGTGACCTCCTCCCTCGACGAGCTGGACGCGCTGCTGTCGGAGCTCGACCTGGACCAGCCGTGGCCGGCCGGCGCGGACGGCCCGCGCGGCCGTACCTCGGGCCGCAACCGGGTCGTCCTGCCGGACGGCTGGCTCGACGACCCGTACGACTGCGCGGGCGTGGACGCGGGCGCGGAACTGGACACCTCGGGCGGCTGAGCCGGGCCGGGAACGGCGGCGCCGCGAAGGGCGCCTTCCGCCCCACCCCTACGGCACCCGTGTACCTCCATGGCGTGTCAGCGCGCAGGCGCGGGCCGCCGAGGCCGCGGCGCCCTACCGTTTGCGCCCGTACGGGAGGCGCCCGGCAGCCCGTACTGCCGCCCCCGGAACCCGGCAGGCACGGGCGGCGGGACCGAGGCCGAAGGAGTCGCTGTGGTGAGCGGGCACCGTTCCATCGGGGACACGGAGAAGGCCGTCCAGGCCAAGCTCGGTGACACCCCCGTCCGCCACGAGCGGATGGCCGCGGTCGCGAATCTCTACCGCGCCGCGGCCGCCGTACGGCAGCACTTCGAGAACTCCGTACTGCGCGGCGTCGAGCTGACCTGGACCTCCTTCGTCGTGCTGTGGGTGGTGTGGATCGGGGGCGAGCGGGAGACCCGCCAGGTCGCCGAGGAAGCCGGTATCTCCAAGGGCACGCTGACCGGCGTCGCCCGCACCCTCCAGAGCCGTGGTCTGCTGGAGCGCAAGGACCATCCGACCGACGGACGGCTCGCCCTGCTCGCGCTCACGCCCGAGGGCGAGCGGCTGATCGCCCGGGTCTTCCCGGAGTTCAACGCCGAAGAAGTCTTTGTCACCGAGGGGTTGAGCGACGACGAGGCGCTGGACCTGGCGGATCTGCTGCGCCGGGTCGTGGACCAGGTCGAGACCCGGGGCGAGGACCGGCGGCTGGAGCTGCTGGACGGCCATGAGCCGCGCCCGCGGCGGAGCGGACGCCGGGCCAAGAGGTAGGGAGTGGGGCGGGGGCCGTGGCTCCCCGGCTCACCACCCGCGCCGCCCGCACGACCGGCCGCCCCGTACGGCCGCCGTGCCGGTCGGCTCTCCGGGCGCCCCGTACCGGCCGCCGTGCCGGTCAGCTCTCCGGGCCGCCGCCCGCGCCGGCGGCCACCAGCCCGGCGGCGCCGATCTCCCGGTAGCGGACGAGGAGTTCACCGAGTACCCGGACCGCCTCCTCGTCGGCCGGCGTGTAGATCCACATCTTGGCGTCCGGGACGGCGATCGTCGTGAAGCCGGTCGCCGTGATGGTGACCTCGCGGCCGTCGGCCGTCCGGAATCTCTTGCGGTGGGTGACCGGTGCGGTGACTTCGTGCCGGTCCCACATTTCCGCGAAGAGCGGGCTCGCCCCGGAGAGTTTCCGGATATACGCCTGCCAGTGCGGGTCATGGAGGCGGCGGCCGAATTCGGATCGCAATTGGCCCACCATGAAGGAGACTTCACGTTCCCAGTCGACGAGCGGCTGGCTTTCCTCGTCCGCCGTGAAAAGGCGCCACAGCACATTACGGTCGGCCGGTGGCAGCAGCACGATACGGGGGTCGAGCGCCGCATAGGCGTCGTTGAACGCCAGTACGTCATAACCGGCGGACACCAGGCCCGTCGGCAAGGGATTCAGCGCATCCAGAATGGCCTGTGCCTCGGACGGCAGCGGCTGCCGCGCCGGGGTGCAGTCCGCGACGCCGGGGACACCGGCGAGCCGGTGCAGATGCTCGCGTTCGGCCGGACCGAGCAGCAGCGCGCGGGCGATGGCATCGAGCACCTGCACACTCGGGTTGATGGCCCGGCCCTGTTCGAGCCAGGTGTACCAGGCCACCCCGACCCCGGCGCGCTGGGCGACCTCCTCACGGCGCAGTCCCGGTGTGCGCCGCCGCGGACCGCCGGGCAGTCCGACGTCGGCCGGTGTGATGCGCTCCCGGCGGAGCCGCAGAAACGCGGCGAGTTCACCGCGCCGGGAGGCCGCGGCGGCTGCGGAACGGGTGCTGGTGCTGGACACCGCACCATCATGCGGGACGCCGTGACCCCGTGCCAGATACCGCCGGTACCAGGATCACTGGATATCTGGTACCCGAATACCCCGCCCGTGATCATCGCTGTCATGAGCGAGCTGACACAGGACCGCATCCCCGAACCCGGCCGGATATCCGCCGTGGAATCCGCGGACGGCGTCACAAGGAATGCGCCGCCCGCCGCCCCGAAAGGAAAACGCCCGCAGCACACCGGAATCCTTCTTGTCGTCCTTGGCGCGGTGTTCATGGCGCTGCTGGATGCCACCGTGGTGAATGTCGCCACCCCGACCATACGGACCGACCTCGACACCACCGGTTCCGCACTCCAGCTGATCGTCGCCGGCTATACGATTTCCTATGCGGCGCTGCTGATCACCGGCGCCAGACTCGGCGCCCGGCACGGCTTCCGGACCGTTTTCCTGACCGGTCTCGCCACCTTCACCCTCGCCTCGCTCGGCTGTGGTCTGGCGCCCACGGCGGGCGTGCTGATCGCCGCCCGTGTGGTGCAGGGCCTCGGTGCGGGGCTGATGGTCCCGCAGATCTACAGCCTGATCCAGCTGACCTTCGAAGGGCCCGCCAGGGCGCGGGCGTTGAGCCTGTACGCCACGGTGATCGCGGTCGCCGTGGTGGTCGGCCAGGTCGTCGGCGGACTGCTGGTCAGTGCGGATCTGTTCGGCACGGGCTGGCGTCCGGCCTTCCTGATCAATGTGCCCGTCGGGCTGGCGCTGCTGGCCGCCGCGGTACGGCTGCTGCCCGTCGGGACGCCCCGGTCGTCCAAGGGTCTGGACCTGCCCGGCCTGGTCACACTGACGGCCGCGCTGCTGTTGCTGGTCGTACCGCTGGTCCTGGGCCATGAGCAGCACTGGCCGCTGTGGACGACGCTCTGTCTGGCCGCTGCGGCCCCGATGTTCGGGGTGTTCGTACTGGTCGAGCGGGGGGTCGCACGGGGCGGCGGGGCTCCGCTGGTGCCCGGCCGGGTGCTGCGCTCACCGGACCTGGTGTGCGGTGCGGCCGCGCTGTTCTTCGGCATGGCCGGATACGCCGGCTTCCTCTTCTCCTTCTCCCAGCATCTGCAGTCGGGGCTCGGCGAGTCCGCGACCCGCGCCGGTCTGGCCTTCGTCCCGCTGGCCCTCGGCGTCGCCACCGGCAGCCTCACCTGGCGGAAGCTGCCCGCCCGGTGGCATCTGCCGATGATCGCCGCCGCCTCGGCCCTTGCGGCGGCCGGATATCTGGGCATCGGGTGCACCCTGCGCGCGGGCGGCCAGGGTGGTCTCGTCCTGCCGGCGCTGCAGCTCCTCTGGGGGCTCGGTCTCGGGTACACCACCAGCCCGCTGCTGACCCTCGCGCTGTCCCGGATCGACCCCGCGGACGCCTCGGATGCCAGCGGGGTGCTCACCACCGTCCCGCAGCTCGCGCAGGTGGTCGGTGTCGCGGCGTACGGCAGCATCTTCCTGGCCCTCGCCGACCGGCCCGGGACCGCCGGAGCCGTCGCCGCGCCGTCGGCCGTCGCCTCGGCGCATGCCCTGTACGCGACCGCGCTGCCGGTGGCGGCCGGCACCCTGCTCGGCGCGCTGGCGATCCTCCCGCTGCTGCGCACACGGCGCTGAGCCGGGGACGGCCGCTCGTCCGGCGGCCGTCCCGCGCGCGGGGAACGACGGGCGGGACGCGCAGGGTTCGGCGTTCTTGGCCCTCTGCCCACCGCGGGCCATATGGACGAGCGGCCGGCCGAACGGGGCCATGAGCTGGCGGAGCTGCTCGTCGTGCCGGCCGGACGGTATACGAACCCGGACGTCGACGTGGTGTTCCCGGCGGCCGAGGACTATGGCCTGATCCTTACGCTCGGTGCTCCGTGGTCGGTGGCGTGAAGGAATGCCTGGATCGAAGGGGAACGGGCCCTGCTGCGCTCGGCGCACGCAGCGCGGGCGGACGCTTTCCTTGATCACACAGCTGGAGTGGGGGTCCAAATGATGGAACCCGGTCACACATGAGCGCGTGATTCTCGCCACCCCTGATAGGGGGTGCGCTCAGATGAGCACTGAGAGCTGGACTCCACCTCTCCAATGGTGGCACCCGGTGCCACGCTTCATGTGTTCGAATGATTAAGCCATTCGTTGCAGTGCGTAGCATAGATCCGCTTTCTGATTGCGCAGCGCATTGATGCATTCAGGTAATGAAGTCTGCTCCAAAGGCGTGATCACTTTCGATCTGGTGGCGGACGACTGGTTACGCAGGTATGTCGACCAAGTGGACGTACCCATACGCCTTCGATCTGGGTATGTTCCTCGCCGTCAGGGCAGCCCGTCGGCGAGGAGTCAGTGCCGTGCCGGAAACACAAGATCCCCACGTAACCCAGCCTTCGTCCGCGAAGTTCGTCTACGACTTCACCGAGGGCAACAAGGACCTCAAGGACCTGCTAGGCGGCAAGGGCGCGAACCTCGCCGAGATGACCAACCTGGGACTTCCCGTCCCTCCCGGCTTCGTCATCACCACCGAAGCCTGCAAGGTCTACCTCGACAGCGGCAGCGAGCCCGCGGCACTGCGTGCCGAGGTCTCCGAGCATCTCGATGCCCTTGAGCGGAAGATGGGCAAGAAGCTCGGCCAGGCCGATGACCCGCTGCTCGTTTCGGTCCGCTCCGGGGCGAAGTTCTCCATGCCCGGCATGATGGACACCGTCCTCAACATCGGCCTCTCCGATGCGTCGGTTTCCGGCCTCGCCGCGCAGGCCGGCGACGAGCGCTTCGCGTGGGACTCCTACCGCCGCCTCATCCAGATGTTCGGCAAGACCGTGCTGGGCGTCGACGGCGAGCTCTTCGAGGAGGCGCTGGAGGAGGCCAAGCAGGCCAAGGGCATCCGCGTCGACATCGAGCTGGACGCGGCCGACCTCAAGAGCCTGGTCGCGCACTTCAAGGACATCGTCGCCAAGGAGACCGGCCGCGACTTCCCGCAGGAGCCGCGCGAGCAGATGGACCTCGCCGTGCGCGCGGTCTTCGACTCGTGGAACACCGACCGCGCCAAGCTCTACCGCCGCCAGGAGCGCATCCCCGGCGACCTCGGCACCGCGGTCAACGTCTGCTCCATGGTCTTCGGCAACCTCGGCCCGGACTCCGGCACCGGCGTCGCCTTCACCCGCGACCCCGCCAGCGGCCACCAGGGCGTCTACGGCGACTACCTGCAGAACGCGCAGGGCGAGGACGTCGTCGCCGGTATCCGCAACACGGTCCCGCTCGCGGACCTGGAGCAGATTGACAAGGCGTCGTACGACCAGCTGATGCAGATCATGGAGACGCTCGAAACGCACTACAAGGACCTGTGCGACATCGAGTTCACCATCGAGCGCGGCAAGCTGTGGATGCTGCAGACCCGGGTCGGCAAGCGCACCGCCGGTGCCGCCTTCCGGATCGCCACCCAGCTCGTCGACCAGGGTCTGATCGACGAGGCCGAGGCCCTCCAGCGGGTCAACGGCGCGCAGCTGGCGCAGCTGATGTTCCCCCGCTTCGACCTCGGCGCGAAGTCCGAGATGATCGGCCGCGGTATCGCCGCCTCCCCGGGCGCGGCGGTCGGCAAGGCCGTCTTCGACTCGTACACCGCCGTCAAGTGGTCGCGCTCCGGCGAGAAGGTCATCCTGATCCGCCGGGAGACCAACCCCGACGACCTCAACGGCATGATCGCCGCCGAGGGCATCCTCACCTCCCGCGGCGGCAAGACCTCGCACGCCGCCGTCGTCGCCCGCGGTATGGGCAAGACCTGTGTCTGCGGCGCCGAGGAGCTGGAGGTCGACACCAAGTCCCGCAAGATGACGACCCAGGACGGGACCGTCATCGAGGAGGGCGACGTCGTCTCCATCGACGGCTCCTCCGGCAAGGTCTACGCCGGTGAGGTGCCGGTCGTGCCGTCCCCGGTCGTGGAGTACTTCGAGGGCCGGATGCACGCCGGCGCCGATGACGCCGACGAGCTGGTCAAGGCCGTCCACCGGATCATGGCGTACGCGGACCGGGTGCGCCGGCTGCGCGTACGGGCCAACGCCGACAACGCCGAGGACGCCGCGCGTGCCCGCCGGTTCGGCGCCCAGGGCATCGGCCTGTGCCGCACCGAGCACATGTTCCTCGGTGAGCGCCGCGAGATGGTCGAGCGGCTCATCCTGGCCGACACCGAGACCGACCGGGAGGCCGCGCTCCACCAGCTGCTGCCGCTCCAGAAGGCCGACTTCATCGAGCTGTTCGAGTCGATGGACGGGCTGCCGGTGACCGTACGGCTGCTGGACCCGCCGCTGCACGAGTTCCTGCCCGACATCACCGAGCTGTCGGTGCGGGTCGCGCTCGCCGAGGCCCGCAAGGACGCCAACGAGAACGATCTGCGGCTCCTCCAGGCGGTGCACAAGCTGCACGAGCAGAACCCGATGCTGGGTCTGCGCGGTGTGCGGCTGGGCCTGGTCATCCCCGGTCTGTTCGCGATGCAGGTGCGCGCGATCGCCGAGGCGGCCGCCGAGCGCAAGAACGCCAAGGGCGACCCGCGTGCGGAGATCATGATTCCGCTGGTGGGCACCGTCCAGGAGCTGGAGATCGTCCGCGAGGAGGCCGAGCAGGTCATCGCCGAGGTCGAGAAGGCCCACGGCGTCAGCCTCAAGCTCACCCTGGGCACGATGATCGAGCTGCCCCGCGCCGCCCTCACGGCCGGTCAGATCGCCGAATCCGCCGACTTCTTCTCCTTCGGTACCAACGACCTCACGCAGACGGTCTGGGGCTTCAGCCGCGACGACGTCGAGGCCAGCTTCTTCACCGCGTACCTGGAGAAGGGCATCTTCGGCGTCAGCCCGTTCGAGACCATCGACAAGGACGGTGTGGGCTCCCTGGTCCGCAACGCCGCCGCGGCCGGCCGCGCCACCCGCCCCGACCTCAAGCTCGGGGTCTGCGGTGAGCACGGCGGTGACCCGGAGTCCGTCCACTTCTTCCACGAGGCCGGACTGGACTACGTCTCCTGCTCGCCGTTCCGCATCCCGGTCGCACGGCTGGAGGCGGGCCGCGCGGCCGCCGAGTCCAAGGGCAGCGACAGCCGCTGACCCCACCGGGGCACCGCGGGCGCCAGGCGCGTCCGCGGGCCCCGGACAGCCCACCGGAGCCGGCGCCACGGCACCTCACCCTCAGCCGCCAGTGGCTGTCGGCTCCGGCACCCCGACGAGGGCGGCACCTGTGCGGAGGTGCCGCCCTCGCTTCGGTTCCGGGGCCCGTCGGCTCCCGTGTCGTCGAGGCGGTCCGGTACCGGCGGTCGGGGCACGGTTCACACGGGTCCGTCATATCCAGACGTTGTGGCCGCCGCCCCGCCACTCGATCAAGTCGTGGTCGTCGAGCGACACCACGTCCGTGTCCAGACCGGCACGGCGCAGGAACTCCAGAAGGTCGACGCTGCTGTACGCGAGGCCGAGGATCTCGCCCTCGATCGTGACGCGCCGGCCACCGGTCGGAGACGGCGGATGCACGATGACGGGCGGGTGCTCGGCCATGCCTCCAGCCTGCCCCCGTGTCCCCGAGGGTGCATCCGGTGGAGTGGGGGCTGCCGGGCGACGCCCGTTTGTGCAGGAGCTGTCCGACGAGGGCGGCACCTGTGCGGAGGTGCCGCCCTCGCTTTCTCCGGACTCCCCCCTCGGGAGCTGCCGCCACCCCGGTCGGCGCGGGAAGGCGGCCTTCAACGGGGCTGGCGAGCGGCCGGTTCCTTGCCCATCACCCCCCACGGGATCGAGCAACCCGGGCCGTTCGCGCCGCCGTTGAATTGAGTACAGCATTCCTTCCGGCCGCCCGGTGGCGCGACCACTTTCAAGTCTGGCCAAAAGGGCATGGTGACCGCGCGTGTTGGCGTGCATACTCAGGCGTGCCGGGGGCCGACTGAGGAAACCAGGGGTGGGGGTTCGGTGTTACGCGTCCATTTCAGTGGACTCGATCTGGCCCGTGTGCGCATTGCGGCACGCCCGGACGCACTGTGGGAGACCGTCTTAAGCTTTCACCGGCTTCGTGACAGACGGGACGATTCGGCGTTCGGTAAATGGCGATCGGAAACACGTGGAAGGTTGAATGGCGAAGCGCGGCTGCTGGCGCCGCTGGTGCCCACCCGCGGCTATTTTCCCGATTTCCTGACGCCCGCCGAAGGGCTCCTCGGGATGACCGACGCGCTCGCCGCCCTGCGGGAGACACCCTCGGCCCGGCTGGGCGCCGAGCTCGGCCGGCTCTCCACGGCCGCCCGCCCGTTCCCGTCGTGGATACGGGCGATGGCCGACGGCGACACCCGGGCCCTCGGCCGGCTCGCCGGGATACTCCAGCGCTATTACGAGGCGGCCGTCGCCCCGTACTGGCCGCGCGTCCAGGGCCGCATAGAGGCCGACCGGGCGGCCCGTGGCCGGGCGCTGCTCGACGGCGGCGCGGACCGGCTGCTCGCCTCGCTCCCGCCGATGATGCGCTGGCGCCCGCCGGTCCTGGAGGCCGACTATCCCGTGGACCGCGATCTCCATCTCAACGGGCGGGGGCTGTTGCTGCTGCCGTCGTACTTCTGCCGCCGGACCCCCGTCACCTTCCACAACCCGGAGCTGACGCCCGTCCTGGTCTATCCCGTGGAGCACCCCGCGCCCCGGCTCACCCCCCAGGTGCCGCCGGAGCGCTCGCTGGGCCGGCTGGTCGGCCAGACCCGCTCGGCGATACTCCAGCGGATCGGCGTCGGCTGCACCACCAGCGAACTCGCCCGTCGCGCCGATGTCTCGCTGGCCTCCGCCAGCCAGCATGCGACGGTGCTCCGCGACGCCGGACTGCTGCTCACCCTGCGGCAGGGCAACGCGGTGCTGCATACCCTCACCCCGCTGGGCGCGGCCCTGCTGCGCGGCGCGCGCCCGGCGGAGGAGGCGGCGTACGAGCGGCTCCGGTGAGGAGCGCCGCGGGCGCCGACGGGTGCGCCGGGGACGCCGGGGACGCCGTGCCGGGTGCCGGGTGTGCCCGGCCGCCCGCCGCAGGTGTGCGGGGCGTCCGGACTCCCGTCGGCGGCGCAGGGCCTTCGGTCAGTAGGGGCGGTCGCCCGCGATGGCGACCCGTTCGGCGACCCGGCGGTGCGTCCCGTAGTCGTTCACCGCATAGTGCTGGGTGGCGCGGTTGTCCCAGAACGCGAGGTCCCCCGCCTGCCAGCGCCAGCGCACCTGGAACTCCGGCACCTGCGCCTGCTGGAACAGCAGCCGCAGCAACCGGTCGCTCTCCTCCTGGGCGAGACCCACGATGTGGGTGGTGAAGGACGCGTTGACGAACAGCATCCGCCGCCCCGTCTCCGGGTGCCGGCGCACCACCGGGTGCTCGACCGGAGGGAACTCCTCCTGAAATGGCGCCAGTTGAACGGGGGAGTAGAAGCGCGCGAAGCCCGGGAGATAGTCGTGCACCGCCCGCGCCCCATTGACCCGTGCCCGGATTTCCGGCGGCAAATTGTCGTATGCCGCCGCCATATCGGCCCACATCGTGTCCCCGCCCGCGGGCGGCACCTCACGCAGCTGCAACACCGCACCCATCGCCGGGCGTTCCCGGAACGTCACATCCGTGTGCCATACATTCTCGAACGTCGCGACCCCGCCGGCCGTCTTGTCGAACCGCACCACGTCCTTCGAATCACCCCGCGCCAGCAGCGGATTGGACTCCAGCTCGCCCCAATTCCTGGCGAATTCCCGCTGCTCCCGGGAGCTCAGCCGCTGCCCGCGGAAGAACAGCACCTTCCACTCCAGCAGCGCCCGGTTCAGCTCCGCACGCAGCTCCCCGGACAGTGGCCGGGACAGGTCCAGCCCACGGATTTCGGCCCCGATGGTGGCCGCCTGCGGCACGGCCTCGAAGCGCTCGTAGGGCCGGTCGTCCGCTCCATCGGGGGTCCGGCGCAGGAGGCGGGGCCCTTCGTACAGCCCGTCGGCGGGGATGCGGTGGGGGCGCAGGGCAGGGGTACGGGGAGCCGCGGAATCGGCAAGTGTCGTCAACTGGTGCTCCTGGAACGCGAGAAGGGGAGGCACGGGGGGAGCCGTGAGGGGGAGGCGGGAACCGCCGGAGCGGCCGGAGCGGCCGGGGCCGGCGCGCCGTGGGGCCACCGTCCGCCGGGCGTCAGCGCACGGAGCCGTCAGGACAGACGCACGGAGCCGTCAGGACGGGCACACGACGCCGTCAGGACAGACGCGCGGAGCCGTCAGGACTGACAGGAACAGGAACAGCCGGCCGGGGGAGATCCCACCCGGCCGCGGCGGCGCAGAAAGCTCAGGCCGCGGGGCGCGCACTCGCCGTGGGGGCCGCGGTCGCGCGGCTCCGCCTCACGGACGTCCAGGTGCGTGCTCATGCCACGCACCGTACCTCCTCGGACCGATGTCCTCAATGCCTCAGTCATCGATCCCGCTGCGCTCCACCCCCGCGACGATGTACCGCTGCAGCAGCAGGAACACCACCACCAGCGGGGCGATCGAGACCGCAGCGGCCACGAACAGCTCGTGCAGATTGAGGTTCTGCGCGGTGGTGAACGTCGACAGCGCCACCTGCACCGTCCAGGCCTCCTGGTCCTGCCCGATCACCAGCGGCCACAGGAACGCGTTCCAGGCGCCGATGAAGACGATCGTGCCGACGGCGGCGAAGACGGGCCGGGCGTTGGGCACCACGATGCGCCAGTACGTCCGCCAGTAGCCGAGCCCGTCGACCCGTGCCGCGTCCTCCAGCTCCCGGGGGAAGCCCAGGAAGTACTGCCGGAAGACGAAGCAGGCGAACGCGCTGAACAGCGTCGGAATGACCAGTCCGCGCAGGGTGGAGATCCACCCGAGCGACGACACCAGCACAAAGCTCGGCACGAACGTCACGGCCGCCGGGACCATCAGCGTCCCCAGGATCGCGTAGAAGACGATGTTGGCGTGCCGGTACGGAATCCGGGCCAGGCCGTACCCCGCGAGCGAGGCGAGCAGCACCGTACCGGCCGTCGTCGACACCGCGATCAGCGTGGAGTTGAGCAGCGCCCGCCCCAGCGGCAGGTTCGGGTCCTGGAAGACCTCCGTGAGGTTCGACCACTGGAGCACCTGCGGGAAGAACGTCCAGTCGGGCGCGGTGATGTCCTGCTCGGTCGCCAGCCCGTTCCGCACCAGCAGGAAGAACGGCACCAGGAACAGCAGCGCCAGCGCCACCAGCAGCACCACCCGCAGCGCCCGCCCGACCCTCGTCAGCGCATCGTCCATCCCGCTCATCCCGCTCACTCCTCCTTGCGGCCGAGGCCGAACCAGCGGGCCTGCACCACCGTCGCCAGCGCGATGATCAGCGCCAGGATCACCGCGCCCGCACTGCCCAGCCCGAGGTTCTGATCCCGGCCGAGCGCCGTGTAGTAGAGATAGACCAACGGCGGCCGGGCATACGGCGGATAGCCCCGCGCATCGCTCAGCAGGTTGTAGAACTCGTCGAACGCCTGGAACGCATTGATCACCAGCAGCACCACCACCGCCACCGAGGTGGCACGCAATTGCGGAAAGGTGATGTGGCGGAAGACCTGCCAGCCCGGACGCGCCCCGTCCACCGCCGCCGCCTCGTACAGCTGCGGTGAGATCCGCTGCAGCCCGGCCAGGAACAGGATCATGTAGAACCCGGCCTGCAGCCACAGCCGTACGGTCACGATGACCAGCCAGTACCAGGGCGGATCGGTCGTCGACAGCCAGGCGGTCTGGTCCGCCCCGAACCACCCCAGCACGGTGTTGGCCAGCCCGAACCGCACCCCGTTGAAGATCGACAGCTTCCAGATCACCGCCGCGACCACATACGAGCAGGCCGTCGGCAGGAAGAACACCGACCGGAAGAACGCCTGGGCGAACCGCAGCCGGTTGACCATCAGCGCCAGCGCCAGCGAGAGGGCGTAGGTGGCCGGCACGATGAAGACGGTGAACAGCGCAAAGGTGCCGAGGCTGCCAAGGAACGCCTCGTTGGTCACCATCGCGGTGTAGTTGCCCAGCCCGACGAAATCCGCGCCGGACGGACTCACCGTGTTGTGCGCGTCGAAGAAGCTCAGGTAGACGCTCCACGCCAACGGCACATAGGTGAACAGCCCCAGCCCGACGGCGAACGGCCCGACAAAGGCCCAGAACCACAGATTCCGCCGCTGCGGCCCGAGCAGCCGGGCACCGAGCGAAGGGCGCTCGGGGGCGGGCGGCGCCGCGACCGCGGGCCCCCGTACGTCGTCGGCCACTCCCTGGGTCACTTCTTCTTGACCTTCTTCTTGACCCGCTGCAGCTCGGCGTTGACCTTGCGCACCACGGTCTTCAGCTCACTCTCCGGGTTGGCGCCGTCCTTGATGATCCGGCTCAGCGCGTCCTGATAGGCGGTACGGTCCGCGGTCGTCCACAACAGCGGTTCGGCATAGCCGTGATCGGTCGCGAACCGGACCGCGTCCGCCGCCGGCCCCTCCCGCAGCTGCTCGGCCTTCTTCGCCAGCGAGGTCCGGGCCGGGATATGGAAGCCGTACGACAGCGCGAAGTCCTGCTGGAAGTCGGTGCGGTCCACCCACAGCCACTTCGCGAAGGCCGTGGCCGCCGCCTTGTGCCTGCTGCGCGCACTGACCGCGGAGCCATAAGCACCCACCGGAACGGAAGGCTTTCCGCCGCTTCCGTCCTTCGGGAACGGCAGCACCCCGAAATCGTCCCCCAGCGCCTTCTTGATCTGCGGCAGCGCCCACAGCCCCGACCACTGCATCGCGGTCAGCCCCTGGACGAACGCGGCCGGATCGGACCAGTCCGTGGGCGCCCCCAGCAGCAACGACTTGTCCGCGTACAACTGCCGGATCTTCCCGAGCGCCCGCGCCGCGGCCGGATCGTCGAACCCGACCTTGCCGTCCTCAGTGATCAGACTCAGCCCGGCGGCGAACAACGGCGTCCCACCGAGCACCCCGACCCCGCCGTCATTCCCCAGGAACAGCCCCTTGGTCTTCCTGTCGCTGAGCTTCTTCGCCCCGTCCACCAGCTCGTCGAGCGTCCCCGGCGGCCGGACCCCGGCCTCCTTGAGCAGGCTCCTGCGGTAATAGAGCACCTGCGTGTCCACGACCTGCGGGATGCCCCAGATCTTGTCCTGCCAGATCTTCGGCGCCAGCACGGCTTGGTTGAAGTCGTCCTTGACCGGCTCCACGACCTCCGTCAGATCGGCCACCTGCCCGCCCTGGATCTGGTCCAGCAGCGGCCCGTTGACCTCGAAGACATCCGGCCCCGAGTCGGTGAGCAGCGCCGCCGCCGTCTGCCGGTCGTAGTCACCCGGCCGCCACTGCACCGAGACGTTCGCCTTCCGGTACGCGGCGGCATACCGCTTCACGGCCCGCTCGGTCCCCGGCTCCCCGTACTGGTGGTACCACTGGCTGATCTCCGTCCCCGAACCACCCCCGCCCCGCCCGGTGTTGGAACCACACGCCGTCGCCAGCCCCGCCGCAAGGGCGACCCCACCACCGGCCGCCAGCAGCCGCCGCCTGTCGATCTCCGTCATGGCACATCGCCCCCTGCGCTCGTCACGTCCCGATGATGGTCGATCACCGACGGTGCGACCGTCCATGCTGCCGTATGGGCGTGACGGGTGCATTGCGTCTCTGCGAAACGGGGGGCCGGGGCGGCTGGGTTGGGTGGCTGGGCGGCTGCCCCGGTCGTCGGCAGCCGTACGGCGCCTTCCTCCTGGGCCGTACGGCGCCTTCCTCCTGGGCCGTACGGCATCTTCCGCCTACAGGGTCTCCGGCCGATAGAACTTGCGGTACAGCGCAATGGCGTTGGCCGTCGGCCGGTGGGGAACCCGGCAGACCGCGCCGTCCTCCTTGGACACCACCACACAGGTACCACCGGGGTTCCTCATGGGCCGCCGACGTGTGCCCTGCGCCGCGACCGGCGGAAGCGGCTCCCGCTGTGCACAGACGAGATACCCGATATCGAACTCGTGCACCCGCAGGGGAGCCGGAGTCCCATCGGCCCACACGGGCGCGTACTGCGTACGGGCAATCTCCAGGGCCTCCTCGGCGTTTGCCGGTCTCCGCGGGCCCTCGTCGCCGGCGTATGCCGCTCTCTGCGGGTCCTCGCCGCGAGCGTTTGCCGGTCTCCGCGGGCCCTCGTTGCTCGACGGGCTGGGCGTCCTCAATCCGGCCTCCCCGGGTTCGATCCTCTGGTCTCCTGCGCTCCTCCGTACGGTCGCACCCATCTTGACCGAATGCGGACCACGGTCGCCCGTCCGATCCTGCCCGCGCAGGACACTGCATAAATGGACTCGGACAGCGGCAACGACCGACAACAGCAACCGGGCGGGGAAGTGGGGGAGCTGCGCGGAGCGGCGGTCGTGCTGCGGCCGACGACAGATGCGGACATTCCCACCCTCGACCGCATCGTCCGCGAACCGGAGGTCGCGGCGTGGTGGTCGGTGCCCGACGACTATCGGGACATGCTCGCCATTCTCTTCCACGAGGAGGTCATCGGGGCGATCCAGTTCTCCGAGGAAACCGACCCCGAATTCCGGCACGCGAGCATCGACATCTTCCTCACGGCGCGCCACCACGGCCAGGGCCTCGGCACGGACGCCGTCCGCACCCTCGCCCACTGGCTGATCCACACACGCGGCCACCACCGCCTGACCATCGACCCGGCCGCCGCCAACACCGCCGCCATCCGCAGCTACCGCAAGGTCGGCTTCCAACCCGTGGGAATCATGCGGGCTTACGGACGCGACTACCGGACGGGCGGCTGGGCGGACGGGTTGCTGATGGATCTGCTGGCGGACGAGCTGAAATCAGCTCTCAGGAGCCCCAGTTCCCAGTTCCCAGTCCCCAGCACCCAGTCCGCTGTCATCCTGTCGCCATGAACTGCACAGAACTCCTGCTGATCGGCGGCAGGGCAGGCGTTGGCAAGTCCACGGTCGGCTGGGAGGTTTCGGATCAACTACGCGCCGCGTCCGTTCCCCACGCCATCATCGAGGGCGATTTCATGGGCCAGGTGCATCCCGCCCCGGAGGGAGACCCGCACCGCTCCCGGATCACCGAACGCAACCTGACCGCGATATGGGCCAATTACCACCAACTCGGCTATCGCCGCCTCATCTACACCAACACGGTGAGTGTGCTACCGGAGAGCGCAGGGATCTTCGAGCGAGCCATAGGTGCAGACATCCGGACCGTACGGGTCCTCCTCACCGCCTCCGACTCCACCACCCACGAGCGGATGGCGGCCCGCGAGATCGGATCGGAGCTCGAACGGGAGCTCAGGAACAGCGCGTACAAGGCCCGGCTCTTGGACGAAAGGGCGTCCGACGACACCTTCCGGGTGGCCACCGACGCCCGATCCGTCACAGACATCGCCGGGGAGGTCCTGAGGGCCACCGGCTGGCTGGACGCGCACTCCCCTCCATCGCAGCATCCCGCGCCAGGCCGATAGAACGTGCGGAAGAGCGTGTGCGCAGCTGCCGCCTTCCCGCCGGTACCGCCGTGACCTCATCCGCCGCCGTGCGGTCTCCTCTGCGCTGTTATGCCTGGGACGGGCGCTGTTGCCGGTAGAGGGCGATGGCGCTCTCGGTGGGGAGGTTGGGCACGGTGACGGTTTCGCCGGTGTCCTTGGCCACGATGATCTTTGCCCCGCCCGGCGGGGCCGGCTGGGGCTCGCCCGTGGCGTCGGCGGTGGCGGGGTAAGTGGCGTACACGAGGTAGCCGATGTCGAATTCGTCGACGTGCATCGGAGCGGGAGAGCCGTCCGCCAGTGTGGGATCGGCGTAGCGGCCACGGACGATGGCGAGCGCTTCCTCAGGGGTGGTCGGCGGGGTGGTGCTGCCCTGCGGCATAGTCGTATCTCTCCTGTTCAGCGTGGTTCTTGCACGCGACGCTCGCCCGTCCCGCACTCCGTCGGGTGCGGTGCCTCGGGCGGGTACGCAACTGCGGTGGGGGCGGCGAAGCCGCCGGATTCGGTGGCGAGTGGCGAGTGGCGAGGCAAGCGTCCGTTAAATATTGCCCGGATCAGGCCATGGAAAGCGACTCAAGCCGTGTACGACTTGTCCACCGTGAGATTTCCGTCCTTGTCCCATCGCTGACGACGCATATATTCACCGTGCTGACTGAAAAGGGTGTATTCGGAGAGTTGGCCATTGGCGTGCCAGCTGCGCCATTCGCCGACGGCCTCTCCTCGCATGACTGTGCCTTCCGTCTTCTTTGATCCGTCGGGGTACCAATGGTTCTGCGGCCCGGAGGTGATTCCCCCGACGTAGTGGATGAGGCTAATCATCCGGCCTTCGGCGTCCCGTGTGACGACTTCACCGGTGAGCGGTTCTCCATTGTGGTAGACGAGCATGTCGTCTCCAAAGTCACAGTCGTCTTCCTCGATGCGCGTTTTCACTCCTGTGCGGGTGGCTCTTTAGCGGTTTCAGACTTGGATCGATAGTCCAGTGGTGAGAAGTGGAGTCGTGCGGACGAGCTGACCTGAGGGGCCGCGGGCGCCCGGCGTCAGGGGTTGGGGTGGTGGCGTCTGCGGTAGAGGGCGATCGCGGACTTCGGGGGGAAGTTGGGAACGAAGGTCAGTGCTCCGTCAACTTTGGACACGACAAGGTGGCTGCCACCGAACGAACGGGGCTCGGTGGGCGGGAACGTGGCGAAGATGAGGTAGCCGAGGTCGAATTCCTGGACGTGCAGGGACGCGGGGGAGCCGTCGCGGCAGCGGGGGTGAAAGTGGGCGCGGGCCATGGACAGCGCCTCGTCGGCCGTCTTCGGGACGGCATTCCGGTACTCCGGTGAATCGCTGCAATTGCTGGGATCGCTTTGTGCCATGATGCCGTGCCTGCCTAGGCGGGGGCTGACGCTGCTGCCAGGAAGTGGGCGATGGCTGTCTCCGTGGGGAGGCCGGGCACGGGGACGCTTTGCCCTACCGATAGACGCGCGCTCAGAGCGTGTCGGGCCGGTAGAACTTGCGATACAACGCAATGGCGTCCGACGGTGGCCGCAGGGAGACGCTGCTGACTTCACCGGTGTCCTTGGAGACCACGACGCAGGTACCGCCGGGGTTCCTGGGGGGCTTACGCTCCCCCGTCGGTGTCGTCCGAGGATGGGGCGGGAGCTTGGGATAAACGAGGTATCCAATGTCGAACTCAAGGACCTTGAGGGGGGCCGGAGTCCCATCCGGCCAAATCGGGGAGTATTTCGTGCGGGCGATTTCCAGTGCTTCCTCGGCGTTTGTCGGCAGTGGTCGATCGGGTGTCGAAGAACTGGGCTCTGTCATGTGATTTCCTCGCTGTATGCAACTCGTGCCGTGCTGGGGGAGCTCGCTCCAGGAACGACGGGGAGACCTACGGCTCGATTTCCGGGTCATTGAGCAAAGTTTCCCAGACCTCTCCGTGGGCAGCAGGATCAATCTCAAGGAGCCATGACTGCAGCTCCGCATCCGCCTCGAGTTTGTCTACGGTGAGTGAATCGGAGAGCAGTAGGTGATATCGCCCCACCACATGGAACATGGCGACGAATTGCCGCAGACTGCTGCCCGAGAGCTGATCTTCCACGGCACCGGACGTGCACAGCACCTGCCCGGTTCCCCCGTCCAGGATCAAGTCGCCGCCGAGGAGTTCTCCCAACGCGAAGTAGGGCCCGGTGTGCCGGTGCGAAGGAACCTCTAGCTCATCGGGCGGTGGAACCTCTCGAAGTCCCTGGGTGCGCAGACCACGTGTGTTCAGGGTAAGGAACTCCACCATTGGCAGGCCGTGCTCGATGAGCCACTGAGCCGCTTCCGTGCCGTGCAGGCTTTCGGGGATTTCCGACTCGGTCGGCCGGAACACCGAATCGTTCCCGAATACCTCGGACAGTTGCGTCGCTGACGGGCCCCGGAAGGCTTCGGGGAGCGGACGCGTGGCGACTTCACGCTCGTACGCATCCAGCAAGGGCGCGCCATGCCAGGGCGACACTTCGTGCTCTGGTTCCTTTTCGAGGATTTTCACGGCGAACACCCCGCGGTCTCCACCCAACACGGCAATGTCCCCGATCCGTACTGCCGCGCGAATGTCCCTGGGGCAGCGGGGAATGAACGCACCCTGGGGTTCGTCAGGGGCCGGGCGCCAGCCCTGTGACGTATTGACCATGCGTTGTACTTCCAGGGCTTGGGTGCTCGTATCGGCCGATTCGTGTGGCCGACCTGAGCGAAGCTCCCACGCCCACGAGGTTCCGAGCAATTCGTTGGTCGCGGTGACTGTATGTTCGGTGGCGACAAGGCTGGTGATACCGGTCGGGCGGTACGAGAGTCCCTCCCCGAGGAAAGCACCGGTCGGACGCTGGTCAGACCACAATGTCTGCCATTCCAGGGCGACTTCGGAGGCCAGTACTGCGTTTGCGGCCTCCTGATCTCCATGTGTGACGGCGAAATGGTGCAGCCAGGCCGCCCACTCCCCTTGGCGCATGGGTTCCATGCCGGACAACTCCCCATACCGCAGGCTCGCAGCCATGGTGTCCGGCGGGATATCCCGGCCGAAGGCGGCACGATACGCCTCCATGACCGAACTCGGATCCAGGAGAGCAAGTACCCTCCGGTCCTCCAGAACTTCTTGCAGACTGCCGGATGCTGCGGCATGTCCCGGCAGGCCGTGAGCTGCATAACGAGCCAACGGGCCGCCGTCCGCCCAGCCGTGCGGATGCGTGTGCACTATGAGCCGCTCGCTCAGCAACTGCCGGATCATCGCGTGTGCTTCGCCCGCGCCCGGGTGGCCTGAGAGGCGCAGAGCGTGAGGAATCCCTTCGTGGGTGAACGCCACACCAGGACCGGCAAACGCGTCATTCGGCACCCACTTCAGCAGATCGGGATATCGATCCGGAAATCCCTGAAGGTCTGCGGGCGCGGTGGTCAGTCCCGTGCTTTCACACAGGATGCTCCACGCTTGGACGGGTACCACGGGGTATTCCGCCAAGGCCAGGGCCTGGATCTCGGGAGCCAGTCCTTCAGGGGTACTGAAGAGGTTTCCGGATCCCAGGCGGATGAGTTGGGGCGGCTCATCCGCCTGCGCCGGCTGTGGTTCGGCGGTCTCCAGCGCCAAGCGGATGCGAGACCGCTTCGCCCTGCCCATCCGGAAAGCCGCGCGCCTGATGCGTCCTGGCTCATCAGTGGTACGCAGGGTGCCTGCCCATTGCACGTTCGTCAGCAGGACGGTGTGATCGCCGCGGATGCCCTTCACCAGCGCATCAAGGTTCTCTTTGGCGACTGAATGCGGACGCTGAACTCCGCACACATCCAACACCTGAAGGATCACTTCATCGGCGCGCAGCCCGACGCAATCGATAAGTGCTGCTTCGGGCATACGCCGACGGACCAGCTCCAGTGTGCGACTCTTCCCGGCAGCAGGAGGGCCGGCTACGAAGGAGACGTCACCGGCGCGGCCCGATGCCGTCAAACCATCCAGAAGTCGACTGGCGGAGGCATGGAGTTCCGCATCGCGCGCATCGGTCATGGACATACCCTACTAGACGGGAATTGGTGTGTCATTTGAGTCGGGGCCAGTGCATCTGCCTATCAGTCGTCCGTGCCCGTCCCGTTCTTTCGCTGGGCGTCGCGCAACGAAAGCCAGATTTCGCCGACTTCGTTGAGGTGATCCTGGAACTCGGCGTCAACCATTGCCTTGATCTGAGCCTTGGTCCGGGTCTGGATTCCGTTCGGATCCGGATCCGCCACCCACGGGCCACTTCGATAGGTCGTGGCGTAGTGCACGGTGGTCCCCTCGGAGTGCTGGACCAGGTAGGGGGAGCACTCGGCATGGCCCGCGCCCTTCACCGTTCCGCAAGGCTCTCGCTCCGTGAACATGGCGCGTATCTGTATGTGTTGACTAATGTCGGTGCCCCGTTCCTCATTCAGTCGCTTCACGTAGCCAACCAGATGAGGTTCGGAGTGCGCGGTGCTGACGCCCTTTTCGCCGGGCGGAATCGAGCTGTCAACGATGTAATTCGTCTTCTGTGATTTCGGGTCGTACACCTCAATCACTGCGTAATTGCGGCCACTGAAGTCCGGTCGAGTGTTGCTGGCGCCGTCACCTTCGGATGAATTCTTGAGGTCCGATGCCGGTCGGCCGGCATCCGCGAGCTCCGCGAGAAGATGCTTGCGTACATTTCCGGCGAAGTCTTTTGCCTCCATGAAGTTGGCCTTGCGGTGCTGCTTCACGCCGCGAGAGTCTTCTTCTTCCGCGGATTTCGCGTCGTTGGCCTGGCGCCGCACATCGCGCCGCAGTGGAGTCGGTCGCTGAGCATCTTCTTTCCATTTGTACGGCCGTTCGACGGGGTACGGGGAAACGCCGACGGCATGGCTCTCATGAAAGGAGAGACTCAGACGGGCGATGATCGATACCACCGCTCCACGCTGTCCGGCGTCCATGTCCGCAAAGCCGTCGAGCCTTTGCCCGAGCTCCTCCGACGTCAGAGTGAACCTCGGGGGCTTCTTCGAGCCGGCATCGGTGGCTCCGGTCTCCGGGGTGGAGTCACCCTCCTCCGACGGCGATTCCTCATCGGGGGTCAGGTGCTGGATCAGAGCTTCGACGCTTCCATCATTGACCCAGTCGCGCACGTTGTCGTAGACAGCCTGCATATCTGTCTCGTAGACGTCGAGGTTGTCCCGCAGCAGTTGCTGTCCCCCATCGGGCAGTACCCGGACATTCTCTGGCAGGTGATTGGCCGGTTGCCCGTCTGGCATGCCGGGTTCTCTGTACTTGCTCTTGGGCTGGGATTGTCCGTCCTGCTCGGTTGAGCCATCAGCAGTGCCGGCAGGATTCTCCGACGGACGGCGCCCAGCTTGGGCCGAAGAAGCACTTTGCCGGTCGTGCTGTCCACTGGTGCCGGCAGAGGGGACAACCTGAATGGGCTTGCGGTTGCTGTCCAGGGGTACTGCGAATACGCCGTGCTCGCCGCTGTGGAGTGGCTTGTCGCTGCGGCGGCCCGTTTGGGCATCGATGTAGGTGATTCTGCCGTTGTGGTTGACCACATTCCAGGCGTGCGCACGGCCGTCGGAGTGCTGGGTCACGATAACGGCCTGGGAGCCGTGCCCGGACTGGCGAAGGGCGTTCTCGATGCCGTTGAAGGCCTGGCGGCCGTTGCCGAAGTCCGTGAAGCGGGCTCCGAGGGCATTTTCCATGCGGTCGCGGCCGCCCGTTTCACCGCGATCGGACGCGACGCCATCAGCAGTGAGGTCAGGTGTGCGAGCTCCGGCCGCGGTCGGTGCGCCTGCATATGTGTCAGCCGTGGACAAGGCCACGTCGACACAGTTGTTGCTGCGCCCCGGGGCATCGGCACCAGGCTGGTTGATGAAGTCCGTCCAGTCCCCCTCGTTCGGGTCCGGATGGCGCTGGGCGGTGCCTTCTGGGGTCCGGGGGATCCTGTTCTCAAGATCCCTCTGGTGCTCCGGGTCGGGATCGATGATTCCGCCGGGCTCCGTCCGGGGACGCGAGTCCGAGGCCAAATGCGCGGGCTCCGGCTGGTTGTCCGGCGCAGCGGCCGACACAGCATGTGAGGGATCGGCGTCTTGGTTGTCCGACGGGTCCGACCGACCCTGCTCTCGGTGGCCCCCGGGATCCGGGTAGGCCGCGGCACCGTCCCTCGCAGCGGGCGCGGCGCCCGACTCCGAAGCATCCGACTCCGAAGCATCCGACTCCGAGTCGCTCGGGGGATAGAGCGGCTGTGCCTCCGCATCCAGGGGGAGGTGCCAGACCTCGCCCACGTCCGCTGTGTTGATCGGCCGGTTCATTACCTCGCGCGACTGGGTGTCCACCCAGACGACAGAGCCGTGGTAGTTGACCGCGTTGAAGAGGTGGGACGAGTAAGGATCTCCGTCGCTGTCGACGTACCCGACCCAGACGATGGCGGCGGCTCCGTGCCCGGCGTTACGCAGGTCCTCCGCGACCCGTGAGTACGCCAGGGCATCGTCGCCCGCGTGCTGAAATTCCGCACCGAGCCAGCGCTGGATGTTGTCCTCGCCGTCCCTCTCACCGAAGTCGCCGTCTTGCATGCGGGGCGCGGATACCTGCGGGTTTCCGTACCAGGTCTCCAGGTACGAGCGGCTGCAGTCGGCGCAGTTGTCGTCGCGGCCCGGTACGGACTGGCCGCCGTCGTTCTGGAGATCTGCCCAGTCACCGTAGGGGTCAGGGAACCGCTGGAAATAGCCGTCCTCGTCGCGTGGTACGGCATCCTCGAGCGCTTGCTGGTCGTGGGAATCGGGCAGGACGAGCCCGCCCTCGCCCTCCAGGAGCTCGTTGCGGATGTCCTCGAAGCTCGGTTGGTGGTAATCCCCGGCGTCGGCAGGCGGCTGTCCGGCGGGCGGGGTGTCGGTGTCGTTGTGCTCTTCCGGATCGGGGGAAGAGACATCGGCGTCCTGGTCCTGAGGGGTCCCCTCAGGACGCGGGGTGTGGTCGGCGTCATCGTCGACACGGTGATCGCCGGAAGCACCTGGCTCTGCCGGTTCCTGGGCGTCGGAGTCCGGGGTTTGGGCAGGTCGGCGTGGTTCCGTGCCAGGTCGCGGGGTGGTGTCGCCCGCGTCCGGCTGGGTGCGGTCGTTGGGCCGCACGGAGTCCGGTGAGCCGCTGATGGTCTCCGGTGCTGCTGCCGGGTGCGTTGGGTGCTGCGGATTCTGCGGGGACGGCTGCAGGTACGGGTTGTGGTTCTGGGGCTGCTGATGCGGTGGCTGGGTGTACGGATTGGGCTGCTGCTGCTGCGCGTGTGGACCTGGCTGCTGCTGGGCGTACGGGTTCGGCTGAGGCTGAGCGTAGGGGTTGGGCTGTTGCGCGTACGGACTCTGCTGCTGGTGCGGCTGTGTCTGTGGGCCGGGCTGTTGCTGGTGCGGTTGCTGATACGGGTTGGGTTGCTGCGTGTACGGGCTCTGATGCTGGGGCTGCGGGTTGTAGGGGCCCGGCTGGTGCTGTTGGTGGGGAGCCGGTTGCTGCGGGGCCTGGTGGTGAGGCTGCTGCTGTGGGGCCGGCTGCTGATACGGGTTGGGTTGCTGCGGGCCGGGCTGCTGGGCGTACGAGGTCTGCTGCTGGTGGGGCTGCTGGGCGTATGGGTTCGGCTGGTGCTGCGGGGGCTGGGCCTGCTGCTGTTGGTAGGGGCTGGGCTGCTGCTGGGCGTACGGGTGCGGCTGCTGGGTCTGCTGGATCTGCTGTTGGGACTGGGCCTGCTGCTGTTGGTTTTGTGGCTGCGGTTGCGGGGTTTGTTGCTGTGGGGTCTGGGTTTGGGCTGTGGCGGGGTCGAACGGTTTGCGGTCGGCGTCCAGGACGAGGTGCCAGACGTTCTCGGCGCTGGTGTTGATCGGTTGTTCGCTGACCTTGCCGGTCTGGCTGTCGACCCAAATGACCCGGCCGTTGTGGTTGACGGCGTTGAAGACGTGCGCGCCGCCGGGATCGCCGTTGGGCTTCTTCGGCCAGGTGACCAGCACCGCTGCCGCTGCGCCAGGGCCGGCCTGGCGGAGCTCGTCGGCTATTCGGGCGTAGCCGTCCTTGGAGTTCGGTCCGGAGTTACGGAACGTGGTGCCCGTGTACTGCTGGATGTTGGCGGTGCCGTTGCGTTCACCGGAATTGCGGTCGATGCCGCCCTTGCCGTCCGGGTCGTAGGTACGTGGCGCGGACACCTGCGGGTTGCCGTACCAGGACTCCATGAAGGAGCGGGTGCAGTCGGCGCAGTTGTTGGACCGGCCGACCACGGTGTGGCCACCGTCGTTCTGGAGCTGGGCCCAGGGCTGGAACGGGTCGTTGAACGGCCGCGGGGTGCCGTCCGGGTTCCGCGGGAAGCTCGCCACCAGCGCCTGCTGGTCGTGGGGAAACGGTGAATACAGGCCGCCCGGCTGGACGTTGAGCCCGATCCGGACATCGGTGTGACTCTGCAGGTTCGCGGGCTGCGGGACCGGCGCCTGCTGCTGAGGCTGCTGGTCCGGGGTGGGCTGGGTCTGGTGGGGGGCCTGGTTCTGGTTCTGGCTGGGGTTCTGGTTCTGGTGGTGTGGGGCCGGATGCTGCTGTGGCGGCTGGTGCTGGGGGTGTGGCTGCTGAGGTGCCTGCTGCTGTGGGTTCTGCTGCGAGTGCTGCTGAGGCGGTGTGTGGCTTTGCAGCGTGGGCTGTTGCTGGTGGCTTTGCTGCGGGTGTTGCTGTGGCTGGTGCTGGGGGTTCTGCTGCTGTGAGTACGGCTGCTGCTGCGGATGTTGTTGCGGGTGGGGGGAGTTGGCGTTCGGTACGCCGGGGTTCTGGGCGTCCGGGCGCGCCGGGGCCTGGGGGACGTCGGCCCGAGGTCGGTCCGTGCGGGGGGAGTCGGATTGCTGCGCCGCGTCCGGATGAGTGGTGGCTCCGCTCGGGTCGCCGGGGGCCTGCTGGTGGCTGTCGTTCTGGTGGGGCGTGTTGGCGTCCGGCCGAGAGGTGTTGTTCTGGTCGGGGCGGGGTTCGTTGTCGCGGATGGGGCCGTCGAGGCGGGGGTTGTGCGGGGGGCGCTCGGGGCTCGGCTGCTGGGTGTGGTCCTGGATGATCTGTGAGCCGTCCGGGCGGCGGTTGTCGCCGGGCGGTGTGGAGGGGGCGTCGCGACGGGGGCCGTCCAGGCGCGGGTTGTAGGGCCGGGACGTCTCTTCCCGGCGGGGCCCGTCGAGGCGGGGGTTGTAGGCGGGGCGGTCCGGGGTGGGCTGCTGGCTGGCGTCGTGGATCGCCTGGGAGCCGTCGGGGCGACGGTTGGAGCGGGTGGAAGCGTTGCCGTTGCCGTTGCCGCTGGTGTTGCCGTGGGACGGGGTGCCGCCGCGGGGTGTGGTCGTAGCGGTCCCGGCTCCCTGGGGTGGCATGGCGCCCGTCATCATCGGGCCGTTGGCCTGAGGGGTGTTCGGCTGCGCCGTCTGTTGCGGGGTGGGGGTGGCGGGCGCGCCGGTGTCGGCGGTGTGCTGGGTGGGCGGGGGGAGCGTTGCGGTGCCCGCGGACTGGGTGGTGACGGTGGTGTCGTCGGGGACGTCCACCGTGGGCATGGGGTCGCCGGGAGCGGGGTCACGCTGCTGGATGGGCTGGCCGGACGACGGGGTGTGCTGTACGGGTGCGCCCTGCGGTGTGCCGACGTGCGGCATCGAGGCGCGGCCGCTGCCGGTGGCGGAGTTGTCCCCGTTGGAGGTGCCGTTGCTGCCCGCGTCATGGGAGTTGTCGCCGTACGAGGGCGGGTTGCCGGCTACGGGGTCCGGGCTCGGCGAGGGAGTCGGTGCCGACTGGGGCGCGTCGGGGTGTGAAGGCGCGCCCTGTTGGGGGGACTGGTCCGGTGCGGGCTGGGTGCTGACGGAGTCCGGGGCAGGGGCAGGGGCAGGGGCGGGGGCGGGGCGTGCCGCGTCCGGGGTGTTGTCGTGGGCCGGCTGGGTACTGATCGCGTCCGAGTCCGGGCGGGCGGCGTCGGGGGTGGTGTCCGGTGCGGGCTGGGTGCTGATCGAGTCGGGGTCCGGACGTACCGCGTCCGGGGTGTTGTCGGGCGTCGGCTGGGTGCTGATCGAGTCAGGGTCGGGGCGGGCGGCGTCGGGGGTGTTGTCGGGGGTGGGCTGGGTGCTGATCGAGTCCGTGTCCGGGCGGGAGGTGTCCGGGGTGGGCCCCGATTCGGGAGTGTGTCCGGAGTCAGGGGCGGGCCCCGAGTCGGGGGTGGGGGACGTCCCGTACGGGCTGTCGTTGCTGCCGGAGTAGCCCTCGTCGAAGGGGGAGCGCTGGTCCGGGGGCGGGAGGGGCTGGGCTTCCGGGACGCTGCGCGAGGGGTCCGAGCCGTGGGAAGAACTGTCGGCGGAGGAGCTCGGGTTGGTGCCCGTACCCGTACCCGTGCCCGTGCCCGAGTTCGTCCCTGAGCCTGTGTCGGAGCCCCTGCCGGAGTCCGTGCTGCCGGGGCCCGTGTTGTCCGAGGCGCGGGGGGTGTGGCTGGTGGAACCACCGGTGTCCGAGCTGCCGCGGTTGCCGCTGCCCGTGCTGCTGCCGCCGGAGTCACCGGAGGTGCTGCCGGAACCGCCCCCGTCGGAGCCTCCGTCGGAGCCGCCGTTCGAGCCGGTCCCCGAGCCGGTCCCCGAGCCGGTCCCCGAGGTGCTGCCGGAGCTGCCCCCGTCGGAACCGCTTCCGGAACCCCCGCCATCGGCCCCACTACCGGAGCCAGTGCCCGACCCACTCCCGGACCTGCTGCCCGGCCCGCTGCCGGACCCGCTCTCCGACCCGCTGGAGCCGCCGTCGCTGCCGCTGTCCGAGGAGTCGCTGCCGTGCCCCGCCGCGCTGTCCAGGCCGTTGCGGGCGTGGCGTCCGGCGCGGCCGCCGGCGCCGTCGCGGAGGCTTTCGCCGAGGGTTTCGCCGGTGTTCTTGAGGGCTTCGGTGGCGGCCTTCTGGCCCTCCTTGGCGGTGCGGCCGAGGTCGTAGCCGTTCTGGGCGCCGAAGTTCTGGTTGACGGTCTGGGCGATGAGGTCGGACGCCATGGCCTCCAGCGCGGAGATCACCGGCTCCTTGGCGGCCTCCATGATCGCGTCAAGCAGCTGCTTGGCGACCTCCTTGAGGATCCTGCGGACCATTTCACGGGTGGCCAACGTGGCGGCCGCGCCGGCTATTTCGGACAGTCCGAGGGTGAAGGGGGCCGCGACCTGCGCCGCGATGATTTCCGCGGCCAGAATCGCCAACTGGACAATCACGGCGACCTTCATGCCGATGACCAGCACGGCGGCGGCCTCGAAAGTGAAGGCAATGACCTCGGCCGCCTGCGCCGCGTCGTTCAGATACCCCGAACCGCCGGAGAACTTCTCCCATGCCTTGCTGAAGCCCTCGATGGCATCGCCGGAGTTCTCCGCCAGCACATTGCTTGCATAGCCGGCGCCCCGGGCCTGGTGCCCCTGTACCTCCGCCGCGAAATTGCGCCAGACCTGCGCGCATTCCATCAACTTGTCTTCGTCCGCATGCGGCCAGTTGAAGCCGAGCATGTCCAGGACCCACTCAAGAGGATCCGGCAGCATGACAGACAAGATGGAGCTCCCCCGTGAAAAGTGCTTCTAGACGTGTTGCAGGCGCGGGCCGCGCGGAAGACCCGCTGCGGAAGGCCCGCTGTGTGGAAATCCCCGGAACCGGCCGGTGGCCTCAGTGCTTCGCGGGCGTGATGGACGTGCGGACCGTGTCGTCGACGGTCGGGTCCCGCCACGCCTGCTTGTTCTCGACGTGCTGCTTCATCAGCGAGTCGTTGAACTCCTCGTTCTCCGCGTGGTTCTTGGACATCGAGGTCAGCGCCTTGCCGATTTTCTGGAGCTGGGCGGAGAGATGGCCCATCGACTCGTTCATGCCGTCACGCACGCCTTCGTAGACGACACCGAACTTCTCGCCGATCTCGTCATCGCCCCACGGCGGAGCCCCGTCCTTGCTGGCGAACGTCGTCAGACCGCTCATGAACTGCTCGCCGAACGACTTCTCCGGCGGAGGCTTCTCCTGCCCGTTGCTGGGCGGCCCCGCCCCCAGCGCATGCAGGCCGTCCATCAGCCGCGCCACCGAGGAATAGAAGTCCTCACCGAGCTTGACGAAGTTCGTGCCCTCAGCCTTGAGGCTCTCCACGTCGGTCTGGAATCCGCCGGCGCCAGCCATGACATCCCCCGTGTTCGTACTGGTTACCCAACGAGATATTCAAGCCAAAGCTTAACCGCCGAGGTTGACAACCCACCAGGTGCTACTGGCGAGGCCCTGGCTCCGCCTGGGGCGAAGGAGATCCGGCTGAGGGGCCTCAGGGAGTCTGCCGGCCGCGGAGGCGGTGGTAGAGCTCGACTGCTGCCTCCGGGGGGAAGTTGGGCAGGAACGACACCTCGCCGTCGGCCTTGGAGATCACGACGTTGCTTCCTCCGGGATTCGCGGGAGGGGCGGTGGGGTCCTCGGCCGGCGGCCAGCTCGCGTGGATCAGGTAGCCGATGTCGAATTCATGGACGAACAAGCCGGAAGGGCCGCCGGGTGAGCCGACCTCGGGGTAGTGCTCCCGGCCGATCTCCAGCGCTTCGTCCGCGTTCGCCGGAACGGTCTGCGGTCCGGTCTGCGGGGGGAGCGGGGGCGGAGTGGGAGGCAGGCCCGGGGTGCTGCCCGACTGGTCGGAATCGGTCATGTTCTGACTCCTTGATGCTGGACACACGGATGACGGTCAACCTAACTCACGCCGTGGCGGCCCGATCGGTTCACGTCCGGGAGGCCAGGAGGCTGGGTAACCGGGAGGCCAGGTACCGGGAGACCGCAAGTCCGGGAGGCCGACCCCGCACCGGACTCACCCCCACCGCCGCGCTGCCCTTCCGCCGCGACGCCCCTCTGCCGCGACGCACCACCACCCCCCCAAGCGCTCACCCGAACAACACCCGCGCCAGCCAGAATTCCAGCAACTCCGTGTCGCCGCTGATCTCGTAGACGTCGCGGTCGCTGGGGGCGCGGCCGTAGATGAGGAGCAAGAGGTCCGTCAGGGGGGCGCGGACGGAGACGGCGGCCGGTTCCTGGGTGCGGCGCCAGGTGAGGGTGGTGCCGGTGAGGTCGACGAGCCAGTCGGCCGCCGCTTCCGGTGGGGTGTCCGTGGCGTGGAAGTGGAGGGTGCGGCCGGGGCCGAGGAGTTCGCGCCGGTCGGGGTGGTGGTCGAACATCTCGGGCAGGGAGCCGAGTTCCATCCACTCGTCGAGGCAGTCGAGGGCGACCCGCTGGTCGACGGTGAAGTCCGTGCCGAGGGTCAGAGTGGCGTCGGCCCGGTGCATGACCGTCTCGTGGGCCATACGGCGGGCGAAGAAGCGCGGGGAGCCGGAGGGGAGCGGGGTCCAGATCCGGGCGTCGGGGCCCGCGGCGCGGAGGGTGCCGGCGAGGAGCCGGGCGCCCTCGGTCAGCCAGGCGGCGAGCGCGACCGGGGTCTCGGTGGTGTCGCGGGGGAGGTCCCGGAGCGCGGTGTCGGGCGGGGGCTCGGTCGCCCGGGTCCGGACGAGCTCCTCGACCCAGCGGTGGGCCTCGCCCAGATGCCGGAGCAGCTGGGCGAGGTTCCAGTCGGGGCAGGAGGGCACGGAGGCCGTCAGCCGGGTGCCCTCGTCGAGGCCGGTGCTCAGCAGGTCGGCCTGGTCGACGATTTCGGCGCAATGGTCGTCGAAATCCATATCCGTGGTGGTGGCGTCCATGTCGTCACGGTAGAGGCCCCCACCGACAACTGGCCGTCACCACATGCCAGCGGGCGCCGCCAGGCGGAACCGCAACCGGCAGATCACCGCGTCGGTGTCCCGGCGGACCGCATGCGCGACGACCGCGCCGCGCTGGTTCTGGAGCAGGCGCTGCCAGAGGTGGCCGGGTTCGGCCTCCGGGATCAGCACGGTGATGCGGGTGCCGGGACGGCGGGCGGCCAGGCCGGTGACGTGGGCGGCAATGGGCGGCCGAGGGACCGGGTGGCCGAGGGCAGTTCGAGGAGCTCGACGCCGGGGTTCCAGAGTTCCCAGTCCCGGCGGAGCGTCTCGGTGGCCGGGCGGTCCTCGGGGGTGTCGTGGGTGACGGTGACCGCCACCACCTCGTCGCCGAGGCGCCGCCGGAGAAGATGAGCAGCGCGGCGGCGACGGCGGCCGGCGCCAGTACACCGTGGCCCTTCCGCGGTGGTGCCGTACCTCCATGACTTGCTGTACGGCGCCGCGCCGGTCCTACTCGATGACCTGATCTCTCAGGCGCAACAGCAGATCCGGCAGCGCTTCCCGGCGCTGGACCCGATTACCGTGACGCGGCAAGCGCTCAGCTAGTGCCGCATCAGGAAACGTTCGCCCTGTACGGGGCTACGGTGAAAGTCGAGTGCGAGACATCCTGCTCCATGGCCATGATGTGGATCATGACTGTGTACGTCGACAATCCTGCCCGGCTCGGTGAGAGTCGTCTGTCTGATGGACGGTTGCTTGGTTGGGCCGAGTGGGGGCCGTTGGACGGGGTGCCCGTTCTGTTGTGTCCGGGTGCGGCTACGAGCCGGTGGCTCGGCTTCGGCGCAGGGGTCGTTGAGGCGCTTGGAGTGCGTCTTGTCTCTGTGGACCGCCCGGGGCTCGGTGCCTCAACACCTGCGCCCGGCCGGACCTTCTCCGACTTCGCTGGTGATATTCGGCAACTCTGCGTGCTGCGAGGGCTGGGGCATCCGGCTGTGGTCGGGAACTCACAAGGCGCGCCGTTTGCTCTCGCCTGCGCTGAGGAGGGTGTGGCCTCGGTACTGGCTGTCGTCTCCGGCGCGGATGAGGTCGCCGCGCCGGAGTTCGCTTCCGCTCTGGCGGCGGACCTGCGTGGCCTGGTTGAGCGGACCGCGTGCGACCCGGTCGGCGCCGAGGAGTTTTTCGCGGGCTTCACTGCGGATGCGATGTGGGGCATGGTCATGGCCGGGAGTCCAGGGTGCGACCTCGCCGTGTATCAGGATCCTGATTTCGCGGCTGTTTACCGCAGGGCCTTGGACGAGGGTTTTGTTCAAGGTGCTGCTGGATACGCCCGCGACACGGTCCTGTCCATGGGGCGATGGCCGTTCGCCCTCGACGAGATCACTGTCCCGGTCGGGATCTGGTACGGCGAACGGGACACCAGCCACTCGCCCGATAACGGAGCACTGCTCGCTACCCGTATACCCGGTGCTCATCACCGTGTCGTCCCGGGGATCGGCGGCGCGCTGCTGTGGACACATTCCGAGTCGATCCTCACTTCGCTTCTTGAGAAGGCCACGACCGACCGGTAGGCGACCGGCTCATGGCAGTGCCGGGACGTGAGGTGGTGTGCGCTGTCCCGGACGGCCGATCGCCATCCAGCTGCGCGGGTGGCAGAACGGGTTCTTGACGCGGACGCGTACCGGCCCGCCGCCGCGCCGCCGCCCGCTCAGCGGAAGAGCCCCGGTGACCGCCCGCTCAGCGGAGGGGTGCCCCGGTGGCCGCCCGCAGATCGCGGTAGCTGACCAGACGGAGCCCGCAGAAGTCCTCGGGGTCGTCCTCCAGGTCGAAGCAGGAGGCGATGATCCAGATCACCAGGAAGAAGTAGCCCCCGAGCCAGCGGCGGAACAGCCGGGGCAGCCGCGGGCGGGTGGCGTCCGTTTCGCGGATGACGCGCGTACGGACGGCGAACTTGCCGAGGCTCGCACCGGCGACACGGGTCAGCAGGACATGGTTGAGGAACGACAGTCCGAAGCCCGCGCCGGCGACGGTGTAGAAGGTCTGCAGGGCGGGCAGACCGGCGTGGTTGGCGGAGCGCAGGGCGACGTAGGCGGCGGTCAGCGCCAGCAGCCCGTCCAGGAATATCCCGCCGAGCCGGCGCAGCAGGTTCGTCTCGTTGGGGATGCGCGGAGCCGCGGCGGGCGGAGCGTACGGGGAATGCGGAGCCGACTGCGGTGAATACGGGTGCGCAGGCCCCTGGGGCGGCTGCTGTGGCCCCTGGTACGGGTGCTGTTGTCCCTGGTACGGCTGCTGGCCGTATGGGTGCGGCGGGTTCGGATAGGGGGACGGCGGGCCCTGCGGAGAGGGCTGCTGCGGTGGGTATGGAGAAGGCTGCTGGGGAGGGAAAGGTCGCTCGTACACAGGTCCGGATCTTTCCATGCCGAGCGGGTCAGAACGCCGCAGCGGGCCGAGAGAAGTCGTAGCGGACACCGGTGAGTTGTTCCGAGGCGGCCCACAGGCGCTCGCCGTTCGCGTCCTTCCTGGTCCAGGGGGCGCGGAAGGACTGGGCGGGGGCGCCGCGCAGTCCGCTGCGCGGGCCGATGAAGGAGTCCGGCCGCATGTGCGGGGCGGTGGCCGCGCAGAGGGTGCCCAGGGCGCCGCCGTCCGGGGACTGGGCGATGAGGCGGTTGCCCAGCTCGATGGCCCGCTCGGCGGAGGTGCGGCCCTCCATCCGGACGCCCGTGGTCTGCAGATTGGTGGACGCGTATCCGGGGTGCGCGGCGGCCGCGACGACCTGCGAACCGGCCGCGGCCAGCCGCCGGGCCAGCTCGTGGACGAAGAGGAGGTTGGCGCTCTTGGAGCGGGCGTAGGCGATCCAGCGGCGGTAGGAGTGCTCGCTGTTGAGGTCGCTGTAGTCGAGGTCGGCGAGGGCGTGCAGCATGCTGGAGACGGTGACGACCCGGGCGCCGGGTGTGGCGAGGAGCTTGGGCAGCAGCAGCCCGGTCAGCGCGAAGTGGCCGAGGTGGTTGGTGCCGAACTGCATCTCGAAGCCGTCGGCGGTGGTGCGGTACGGCAGGGCCATCACACCCGCGTTGTTGATGAGCAGGTCGAGGCGGTCGCCGTCGAAGTCGTCGAGGGCGGCGGCGAAGTCCCGTACGGAGGACAGGTCGGCCAGGTCGAGCGGCCGGAACTCCGCCTCGGCGGCGGGGACTTCGGAGCGCAGCCGGTCCAGGGCGGCGATCCCGCGCGTCTCGTTGCGGCAGGCCAGCAGTACGCGGGCGCCCTGGCGGGCCAGTTCGCGGGCGGTGACATAGCCGATGCCGCTGTTCGCGCCCGTGACGACCGCCGAGCGGCCCGTCTGGTCGGGGATGTGGCTGGTGTTCCACCTGGTCACGCCTGCACTCCTCCGTAGGGGGCAACCAGGTTACGCCGCGTGGTGAGGCGGATGGGTCCGGAGGTGCGGAGGTGACGGGCGGGCGCGGCGCGCACGGACACCGTCCGCCGCCACCGCACCGGCCGTGGTCACTCCCCTTCGGCGAGGCGCTTGATCGCCGAGAGGCGGGTGTCCCATGCGGCGGCCACCCGGTCCATCCACCGGGCGGTGACCCCCAGCCGCTCCGGTATGACCCGGTAGCGGGCCTCCCTGCCCTCCCGGTGGCCGGCGACCAGACCGGCCCGGTCCAGGACCCCCAGATGTTTGACGATGGCCTGGCGGCTGACCGGCAGTTCCGCCGCAAGGACGGTGGCGGTCGCCTCGCCGTGTGCGGCGAGGGCGTCGAGTATCCGGCGCCGGGTCGGGTCCGCCAGCGCGGCGAACACCTCCGCCACGGCGTCCGCGCCCGCGTCCGAGCCGGCGTCCGCGCCCGAGCCGGGGGCAGGGCCCGAGCCGGGGCCCGAGCCCGGATCTGCTCCGGTGCCCGCGCCCTTGCCCGGCCCCCCGCCCGGCCCCGCTCCCGCCCCAGCGCCCGACCATTTCTCCCCCGGCCGTTCTCCTCCCGGCCGCTCTGCCCCCGGCCCCGCATCCCTCGTCATGCCGCGAGCTGCTCCGCGTACCGCCGGATGTTCTCCACCTGGCCGGACCAGCCCTCGGAGTGGCTCTCGTACCCGGCGGTCTTCCGCCGGTCCTCGGGGATGGTGAGCGCGGCGAATCCGGTCTCCACGACGCGCAGCCGGGTGCCGTCGCCCTCCGGGGTGAGGGTGAACTCGACGAGGGTGGAGTTGCCCTCGGTCGCCACCTCGCCCGGGAAGGCGCTGGCCCAGCGGTACGAGAAGTGACGCGGCGGGTCCACGGTCACGATGGTGGTCGGGAACTGGCCGTACTCGCCGTGGTCGAGCTGCATGATGCCGCCCGGCCGCAGGTCGACCGGTGTCGGCCGGCCCTGCCCGAACCACGAGCCGACATGCTCCGGTTCGGTGAGCACGGCCCAGACTCGCTCCACGGGCGCGGCGATGCTGATCTCCCGCTCGATGCGGTCCCTGCCGTCGCCGCCCGCGCCGCTGTCAGTGCTCTGGTTGCCGTCGGTGCTCATGGCGCGCGCCTCCTGCCGTTCTCGGATCGACTGATGCCTTACGTGCTACCCAATGGTTGCACGTAAGCCCAGGAGGTGCAACCGAGCGGTTGCGCGTTGCTCTCCGTCACCCCGGCCGTCGGCCACCGGCGTCGGCTATCAGCTCTCAGCTACCGGTCACCGGTCACCGGCTCCCCGCCACCGATCAGAGACCCCTCTCCCCACCCCGAGCCCCCGCACCCCGTACCTGCTCCACACTCCTTACGCGATACGCCGGGACCGAGACCGACGGATCGTCCAGGCAGTTCCCCGACGCCAGGTCGAAACGCTGCTTGAGCAGGGGTGATGCCACGAACGGGCGGCCGTCGGCCGAGCCGGTCAGGCCGCGGGAGAGGACCTGGGCGCCGGTGAACGGGTCGCGGTTGGCGATGGCATAGGCCTGCCCGGCGCGGTCGATGAAGAGTGCGGCCTGGGTGCCGTCCGGGAGGAGCGCGGCGACCCCGCGCCCCGGGATGAGGTCGTCCAGTGTGCAGACCGCGACCCAGCCCTGGGGGCAGCGGATCTCGACCGTGGCGGCCGTAGTGGCGGCCTCGATGTCTTCTTCGGTGCGGGTGAGTGTGGCGGTGGCGGTGGTCATCAGACGGAGGTCCCTTCCAGGGTGCGTACGGGCAGGGTCGGGCCGGCCAGCAGCTCCAGGTCCGGCTTGACCTGGTCGCGCTCCGGCACGAAGCGGACGGACGGGTCGGGCGCGTCGGGCGCGTTGACGAAGGAGACGAAGCGGGCCAGCCGCTCGGGGTCGGCGAGGGTCTCGGCCCATTCGTCGCGGTAGTGGGTGACATGGGCGGCCATCAGGGCCTCCAGCTCGTCGCACAGCCCCAGGGAGTCATGGACGACGACGTCCCGGACGTGGTCGAGGCCGCCCTCGATCCGCTCCAGCCAGGCGGAGGTGCGCTCCAGCCGGTCCGCGGTGCGGATGTAGAACATCAGGAACCGGTCGATCAGCCGGATCAGTTCGGCGTCGCTCAGGTCCTGGGCGAGCAGATCGGCGTGGCGCGGATCGGCGCCGCCGTTGCCGCCCACGTACAGGTTCCAGCCGTTGGAGGTGGCGATGACACCGAAGTCCTTGCCGCGGGCCTCCGCGCACTCCCGGGCGCAGCCGGAGACCGCGGACTTGAGCTTGTGCGGGGAGCGCAGCCCCCGGTAGCGCAGCTCCAGTTCGATGGCCATACGGACCGAGTCCTGCACGCCGTAGCGGCACCAGGTCTGCCCCACACACGACTTCACGGTGCGCAGCGCCTTGCCGTACGCGTGCCCCGACTCGAAGCCGGCGTCCACCAGCCGGGCCCACACCTCGGGGAGCTGGTCGACCCTGGCGCCGAACAGGTCGATCCGCTGGCCGCCGGTGATCTTGGTGTAGAGGCCGAAGTCGCGGGCCACCTCGCCGATCACGATCAGCTTGTCCGGGGTGATCTCCCCGCCGGGGATGCGCGGCACGATCGAGTACGAGCCGTTGCGCTGGAGGTTGGCGAGGAAGTGGTCGTTGGTGTCCTGGAGGGCGGCCTGTTCGCCGTCGAGGACATAGCCGTCGGCGCCGACGGAGGGCGCCAGGGAGGCGATGATCGAGCCGACCGTGGGCTTGCAGATCTCACAGCCGTCGCCGTTCCTGGCCTCCGGGCGGCCGTGCGAGTCCAGCAGTTCGGCGAAGGTCGTCAGCCGCAGGGTGCGGACGATCTCGTAGAGCTCGGCGCGGGTGTGCGGGAAGCAGCCGCACAGCCCGGTGTCGATGGTGGCGCCGTTCGCGGCCAGCTCGTCGTTCATCACGGCGGTCAGCGACTTGACGCAACTGCCGCAGCCGGTACCGGCCTTGGTGCACTTCTTGATCTCGGGGAGGGTGCCGCAGGAGTGCTCGGTGACCGCCGCCCGCACCGTCCCCTTGGTCACGTTGTGGCAGTTGCACAGCACCGCACTGTCCGGCAGCGCGGACGGGCCGAGCGCGGCGGCCCCGCCCTCCGCCGCCCCGGCGGGCAGCACCAGCTGCTCGGGCGCCACCGGGGGAACGCTGCCGGTCAGCGGGCGCAGCATGCCGTACGCCTCGGCGTCGCCGACCAGCACCCCGCCCAGCAGCTCGCCCGCGGCGCCGATCACCAGCTTCTTGTAGACACCGCTGCGGGCGTCGGAGTAGACCACGTCCAGACAGCCTTCGGTGGCGCCGTGCGCGTCGCCGAAGGACGCGACGTCCACCCCGAGCAGCTTGAGCTTGGTGGACAGGTCAGCGCCGGTGAAGCCCTCGGTCTCTCCGGTGCCGGCGCCGAGTGCCTCGGCGATGGTGCCGGCGGCCGTGCGGGCCATGTCGTAGCCGGGCGCGACCAGTCCGTAGACCCGGCCGTCGGCGGCCAGGGCGCACTCGCCGATCGCGTACACGGCGGGGTCGGTGGTGCGGCACTGCTCGTCGACGACGATGCCGCCGCGTTCGCCGACCGGCAGCCCGCAGTCCCGGGCGAGCTGGTCGCGGGGCCGGACACCGGCGGAGAAGACGACCAGATCGGTCTCGATCCGGGAGTCGTCCGACAGGCCCATGGCGGTCACCGCACCGGCCGCGTCCGCGACGATCTCCTTGCCGCCGACGCCGGTGTGCACCTCCAGGCCCATCTCCTCGACGGTACGGCGCAGCGCGCGGCCGCCGCCCTCGTCGACCTGGAGCGCCATCAGCCGCGGCGCGAACTCCACGATGTGGGTGCGCAGCCCCAGCCCGTTCAGCGCCCCGGCCGCCTCCAGGCCGAGCAGTCCGCCGCCGACCACCACACCGGTGCGGGCGTTCTTGGCGTACTCCTCGATGGCGAGCAGGTCCTCGATGGTGCGGTAGACGAAACAGCCCGCACTGTCCTTGCCGGGCACCGGCGGGACGAACGGGTAGGAGCCGGTGGCCAGCACCAGGGTGTCGTAGTGGACGGTCAGGCCGGAGCGGGCGGTGACCGTGCGGGCCGTGCGGTCGACGGCGGTGGCGGGGTCACCGAGGTGCAGTTCGATGCCGTGGCGGGCCATGAAGTCCGGATCGACCAGGCTCAGGTCTTCCGGGCCGCGGCCGGCGAAGTACGACGTCAGCTGGACGCGGTCGTAGGCCGGGCGGGGCTCCTCGCACAGCACGACCACCCGGTTCCGCTCGGTGACGCCGCGGTCGGCCAGCTCCTCCAGGAAACGCTGGCCGACCATGCCGTGGCCGATGAGGACAAGGGTGGGGGTGGTGCCAGGCGCGGCGGCTGGCGTGGCTTCCGGGTGCGGCGGCATCGAGGTCATGTTCATCAGCCTGCGGTCCGGCTGTTACCCGCCCGCATCTGCTCTGTTTCCCGGGCGGAACGCTGCCCTCAGTGGCGGGCGGGGCGCCGTGTGAGGGCGGGCCGCCCGGTGCGGGCCCGCCCCGGCCGTACGGCCCGGCTGTCAGGCCGCCCCCGTCTGACCGTCAGGCCCGCCCCCGTCTGACCGTCCGGTCAGCCGCTCAGCTGCGCCGGGCACAGCCGCCGCGGCTGCTTGTCGGTGCGCAGCTTGGCGTCGACACAGCCGCCCGGCAGACCGTCGTGGGCCTCGGTGCCGAAGTTGGCCGTGACGGTCAGCGCGCCCTTGCCGAAGACCGTGCGCTGGACGCTGCGGTCGGGGGTCAGCCACCGGAAAGAGGTCAGCTGCTCGGTGCCGGCCGCGCGGTGCAGCGGCGAGAAGTACTTCTGCAGCGCGGCGAGCTCGGACCCCTTCTTGTCCAGCGTCGGCCCGTCAAGGGCGTAGTTGAGCGGCGTGTTGTAGAGCATTGCCAGCAGCGCCCGGGTGGTCTTCTGCTCCGGCAGCTTCTCGTACGACAGCTCCCAGCGCTCGGTGTTGACCAGCGAGCCGTGCAGCGCGGTCTCGTAGAGGGGGACGCGGTATTTCGGGTCGTACATGGCCGTGGCCAGCTCGGCGGGCAGCTTCACCGGCTTGAAGAAATTCTCCGGGGCGTTCCCCGGGGCCCAGCCGCCCCAGGTCTTCTTGTCGCGCTGCAGCTTCCACAGGCCGTCGGCGACCGGGGTGCCCGAGCCGTGGTTGTAGGCCAGCACCTGGTTGGCCCAGGGCTGGGCGGACTCCGATCCGAGGACGAGGTTCTTGGACAGCCGCCGCATCCGCGCGAGCCGCATCTCACGGTCACCGGCCTTGGTCATCTCATGACCCTTGCCGTGATCGCGGAACACCTCACCGGTCGCATCCACATCGAGGAAGTAGCTGTCCGCCCCGTTGGCGACCATCTTGCGGGTGCGGTCGGCGAGGTAGTGCTTGCCCGGTTCGGCCTTCTCGAAGGCGCGGGAGCTGAGGTAGCAGCCACGGTTCCCGAACCCCGTCTCCGGGGTGCCGTCCGCCTTCCGTATACAGAAGTCGGGGTAGACCCGGTCCGGCCAGGCCGAGGTGGGGCTGTCGGTGGTCTTCGGGTCCTGCCCGTTGGCGAAGGTGTCGTACGGCCCGACGAGATAGCCCGCCTTCTTGGCGGCCCGCACCGCCGCGGCGTTCATCGGGTCCGGCCCGGCGTCATAACCGAGCCACATCCGGTCCACGCCCAGCCGCTTCAGCTTGTCGACCCCGGCGGCGGTACGGGCCTCGCCCCACCCGTAGGCGTGGAAGGCGCCGAGCAGCTTGCTGGTGGCCGGATTCTGCCGGATCTTCTTGCGCAGGCTGTGGAGCTTTCCCCGCTGGGAGAGGTAGGAGCGGTAGTCGGCGGCGGGGGCGACCGGGTTGCCGTCGGTCAGCGCGAAGGACACCTCGTAGTCACGGGTGCCCTCACCGGCGTCGAAGGCATGCGCGGCGGTGGCCCGCAGCCTGCCTCCGGTGGAGGCGAAGCGCAGCGAGGTGCCGATGTCGGTGGGGGTGAGATAGCTGACCCCGGCCGCCCCCATGGAATAGCCCCACAGCGGGAGCGAGAAGCCCTCGCCGACGTCGACGGTGCTGCCGGCCAGCCCGCCCTTCTCCGCGCTCGCGTTCCAGAACGCGTCCCGCACCGGCACGTCCAGGCCCTCGCCGCGCGGCAGTTGCAGCGCGGAGGCGGCCCGGTCGGTACCGGTCACCGGCCAGCTGACCGACCCGTCGCGGTCCGCCCGCAGCTTGATCCGCAGCCGCCCGCGCTCCGAACTCGCCGTGACCTTCAGCCCCTTGGCGGGGTAGCTCCAGCTCGCCCCGTCGGCCGTCCGCGTCACCGGCCCCGGCTTCCCGAGCCCGCCACCCGCCGGACCGGACAGCACCAGCCGCCGCCCGTCCGCGGTGCGCGCGTCGACCGCCAGCGAGGCGGTGTCGACTACGGCCGTACCGCCGCGGACGGGAAGTTCGAGCCGGCTTCCCTCCAGCGTGCCGGCGGCAGCACTGTCACATCCGGTCGCACCGAAGGTGGTCGCGGTGAGGGCCAGGGAGGCGGCGAGCACACGGGTGGTACGGCGGTGCCGCCCTGTGGTCTTGGGGAGGTGGGGATTCATACTGGAGTGAATAGTCAGCGGGATTAAGAGAGTTCTAAGAGCCCGCCGACGAGCCGCTCGATTGCCTTTCTCCTGGTGACAGCCGGCAGAGGGCCGCCGCCGGTGCGTGCCAGGGGGTGTCCTGCGGATCAGGCCGGCGACGTCGCATGAGCGTGGTGTGAGCCGATCGTGAGCGACGTGGCCGAGCCTTCTCATATGCCGGTCGCGGAGGCAATTCGCTTCTGCTGCGTGGCCGGCGGCACTTCGTTCCCGGAGGGTTCGGAGCTGATGCACCCCTCGCTCACAACGGGCTCCGCCTTCCCTGGACGGCATCGCCCGGAGTCGTGAACGGAATCGCAGGACGCAATCCGCACTTCAGGTGGAAGGCAAGGGAAGCAAAATGAACAGCAGAATAGGCAGTTGGCGGGCGAAGGCGGCCGCGGTGGGATCAGCGGCCGTCGTGGCGGCGCTGTGCCTGACCATCACCCCGGCGCAGGCAGACTCGCCTGGCGGCGGTGGCAGCCTTATGCCGAAGCCTGGGGTTGGAGTCGTCCCCCAGGACACCGACGACTGGAGCACTCCCGAGGGGCTCGCCAAGTACCTCTCTGGTTGCCCCGGTGACACGTGCACCTTCGTGCCCCTCGAAAAGATCGGGGACCCGGTTTACGGTACGCCGACGAGGGTGGGGACGCCGAGCCAGAACTGCTCCGCCACCGAAACGGCTACACAGAAGTTCGAAGAGGCTGAGACCATCGGCGAAACGACCACAGTCGGCTTGTCGATCGCAGGCCTCGGGGCGACGGCGAAAGTCGATCAGAGCTGGTTCAAGTCGAACACTGTGAGCAATGCGCTCACAGGCACACTGGCCCCCCATCAAACTGGCTGGTTCGAGTCGGTCCCCGTCACCCAGAAGGCGAAGGGGACTTGGAAGATCGCAGGCGTCAGTGAGACAAATCCCTTCGGTACGGCGAACAAGTACACCGCCGTTGGGCCGCGCGAATTCCATGACGTCGATTCGGACATCACTTACAAGCTCATCAGGTTCCAGCCCAACGACATGACTGCCGACGAAGTCAAGAATCTGTGCGGCAAGGACGGCCCGGTCTAATTCGGTCGGTGCGCGGAGTGTGGTGACCACCGAAACTCCGTGAGCGGCCCGAAACGGGACGAGGGCCTTCTGGCCCGGTGCGGATCGCGAGATCTGCAACCGGTGACCAGGAGGCCCTCACTGTCCTTCCGAAGCCAGGGCCTGTCCGATGGGTCAGGGTCGGACACGCGTTAGTAGCGCAGCGCCGGGAACCATTCGCCACGGCCCCCGGGCGTGAGGTCGAGAAGATGCCACACCGGCGTGAGCAGGTCGATCCCGCGCTGGTCGATGTCCTCGGCCATCCGGGGATGTACCGAGTAGACGTGGCGCACCGCCCCGGCGTCGTCGCGGGTGAACACCGACACCGTCGAGTCCTGGCTGCCATCCGCGTCCTCGCTGCCCAGGTCGTACTTGAAGGTGCTCGCCCCGGCGCTGAGCAGGCGCAGGTTCGTCCACTGCCGGTCGCGGGCGTGCGCACGCAGCACCGGCAGCTCGGCCGCGGCGACGACGGCGAAGTCGACGTTCTGCGTGACGTGGTCGACGATCCCGTTGAAGCCGTCGAGCCACATCGTGCACATGGGGCAGGCCTGCTTCTGCTGCTTGCCGAACATGAAGTGGTAGACGATCAGGTCACGTCCGGGCTCGCTGAACAGCTCACCGAGCCGCACGGACCGCGCCGGATGGTCCCCGGCGCTCAGATCCGCGGGACCTTCCTCGAAGACGTAGTCGTCGACGGCGGGTCCCGGCGGCAGCCCCCGGCGCATGGCGGCGACCCGTTCGCGTTGGCGCATCAGCTCGATCTCGGCCTGCCGCAGCTCCTCGCGGGCGTCGCCGTACTCGGCCGACTCCCCACTGAGACGGGTGTGCCGCATCGCTGCCTCCTGGACCACTACCGGCGCACATCCGCCGCTCCCGGCGGCCGTCCGCCGCCGCCCACCATTCTCAGCCGGTGTACAGCGGCTCGCCAGGCGGAGCGGCCGCGGCGGGGACCGTGCGGGGTGCGAGAGGGAGCTAAGACGCTAAGAACCGGCCTCCGGCGTAGCCGGCGCATCGCTGTCCCGCAGCTCCTCCAGGCGGGTGAGGCTGTCGCGGGCCGACTCCCGTTCCTCGGCGGTGAGCGGGATCGCGGCGGCCTCGGCGAGCGCCGTCGCCGCGGTGGCGGCGTCGCCCAGGCGTCCGGCGACATCCGCACGCAGCACGAGGAGGCCGAGGAGCTGTACGGGCGTGGGCCGCTCATCGAGGCTCAGTGCCCGGTCGATGATCTTGACGGCCGCGGCCAGGTCCTCCTTCGAGTCTGCCTGGAGCGACGCGTGATGCAGGGCGCGCGCGAAGGTTTCCTTGGGGGCGGGCCGGTGGTGCAGGTCCGCGCTCGTCCGCTGCCCGATGCGGAGGCAGTTGCCGCCCGGATCGGTCATGAGGAACTGCCGCATACCGTACGACGTGTCCTTCAGCGTCCCGATCCGGGGAAGCCCACGGGTCGGGATCTTCCCGTACGCCGCCTTGAGCCCAGCCCGGAAGGCATCGTGCAGTCCGTCGACGTCATCGGTCACGACATAGCAGGTGCTCAACGAGTCGGCCGGATCGTACTGCTTCACCCCGAAGAACTGGAGCTCAACGCCGCCCCGCTGCACCACGGCGAACGGGTTGGGGCTCTTCTGCTGGAAGGTCACCTCGAACCCGAGGGCTGTGTAGAAGTCGAGAACGGGCTGGATCGTCGGGCACGGCAGGAGCGGAATGGTTTTCTCAGCCATGCCGCGACTCTAGTCAAAGTTGAATAGAGAGGGAACGGGTTTTTCCGGCTCTTCGTGGAGGCGATGGGTCGACCGCCCTGGCGACGGGGCCGTGCCACGTACGGCGCGCGGGAGAGTCCGAACGCGACCGTCAGCGACTCCGGCGGGCGTTGAGCCGGGCGGCCTGGCGCGTCAGGTGGTCGCGCTCGGCGAGGTTGGGTGCCTTCCGGGCCGCCTCGGCGTACAGCCGTGCCGCCGTCGCCAGGTCGCCGTCGCGCTCGTGGAGGTACGCCGCCACCGCGGTGTGGCGGGGCAGTGCGTCGTCCAGCGCCGCGAGCGCCGCCAGGCCGGCGCGCGGTCCGTCGGCCTCGCCGACGGCCACCGCGCGGTTGAGCCGGACGACCGGGCTGTCGGTCAGGCGCGCGAGCTCGTCGTACCACTCGACGATCTGCACCCAGTCGGTCTCCTCGGCGGTGGGTGCGTCGGCGTGGAGCGCCGCGATGGCGGCCTGGGCCTGGAACTCGCCCAGCCGGTCGCGGGCGAGGGCCGCTTGGAGGATCTCGACCCCCTCGGCGATCGCCTCGGTGTCCCACCGGCCGCGGTCCTGCTCGGCGAGCGGCACCAGGCTGCCGTCCGGCGCGGTCCTGGCGGCGCGCCGGGCGTGGTGGAGCAGCATGAGGGCGAGCAGCCCCGCCACCTCGGGGTGGTCGATGGTGGCCGCGAGCTGCCGGGTGAGCCGGATGGCCTCGGCGGCGAGGTCGACGTCGCCGGAGTAGCCCTCGTTGAAGACCAGATAGAGGACGCGCAGCACGGTGGCGACGTCGCCGGGCTGGTCGAACCGCACGCCGGAGACGGTGCGCTTGGCCCGGCTGATGCGCTGCGCCATGGTCGCCTCGGGCACCAGGTAGGCCTGGGCGATCTGGCGGGTGGTCAGCCCGCCGACGGCACGCAGCGTGAGCGCGACCGCGGACGACGGCGTCAGCGACGGGTGGGCGCACAGGAAGTAGAGCTGGAGCGTGTCGTCCACCGCGGGCGCGGGTCCGCGCGCCGGCTCCTCGTAGACGAGGTCCTCACGCCGGCGGCGGGCGCTTTCCGCCCGGGTCGCGTCGAGGAACTTGCGCCAGGCCACGGTGACCAGCCAGCCCTTCGGGTCCCGCGGCTGGTCGGCCGGCCAGCCGCGGACCGCCTCGACCAGTGCGTCCTGCACGGCGTCCTCGGCCGCCGCGAAGTCGGCTCCGCGGCGGACGAGGATGGCGAGCACGCTCGGCGTGAGGCTCCGGAGCAGGACCTCGTCCATCGAGGAGGTCACTCCGTGATGGTGGGCGGCGCGGTCAGGAACGGGCGCAGCTCAAGCCACTCGTGGATCGGCTTCCCGCCCGCTCCGGGGGCGGCCGACAACTCCCCGGCCAGTTCGACGGCGCGCTCGTAGCTGTCGACGTCGATCACCATCCAGCCGGCGATGAGGTCCTTGGTCTCGGCGAACGGACCGTCGGTGACCGGCGGGCGCCCCTCGCCGTCGTACCGGACCCATGTCCCCTCGGCGGCGAGCGCCTGACCGTCGACGAACTCGCCGGTCCCCTCCAGCCGGGTCGCGAAGTCCTGCATGTACTGCACGTGGGCCGAGATCTCCTCCGGCTTCCACTGGTCCATGGGTACGTCGTTCACCGCTGCCGGGGCGCCGCGGTAGTGCTTGAGCAGCAAGTACTTGGCCATGATGGTTCTCCTCGGTGCTGGTGCGAGCCATTGTGGTCGCGTTCACCCCGGGGACGGAGCCGGCCACGGGATCTCGACATCGCCGGCAGAATTTATTTTTGGCCCGGGACGCCTCTCAGGCGGAGAACTGCCCGAGCTTCACGGCTGAGACGAACGAGGACCAGTTGCCTGCCGCGAATATGAGCGCCGGACCGTCCGGGTCCTTGCTGTCACGGACGGGGACGAGGCCGTGGGGTTCGGTGAGGGCGCGGGAGAATTCGAGGCACTCCCCGCCGTTGGCGTCGCTGTGGGACGACTTGACCCACGTGAAGTCGCGCGTGAACTCGACGCAGTCCCCGCCGTTGGCGTCGCTGTGGGACGACTTGAGCCACTTGGCTCCGGCGAGATCCAGGTCGGCACTCATGCGCGGTACTCCTTCAACAGAGTCTTGATCAGGGCCACTGATCGATCGGGGGACCACGCGTGCGCCCTGAGCAGATCGTAGTCATCCAGGGCGGCGTCGACCGTTTGTGCGGAGTCGTGCATCCTGCCTCCTACCCGCGTCTCCGTGTAGAGCACCGGGCGGGCGTCTGTGAAGCGGAGCACGATGAACGGCTTCGCGTGCGCGGCCGGAGCACCCGCCGAGAACGGCATGACCTGAAGTCTGACCTGCGGCGACGCGGCTGCCGTCAGCAGATACTCAAGCTGTCCGGCCATGACCTCTCGGCATATGGGTGCGTGCCGGTATCGCGGCAGGTCGCAGACTTGCGCACGGCCGCTTCAAGCACCCCGATTCTATTGCCCGTTGCGTTGTCCGGGTGACCAATTGCCTACACCCGGTATCCATCCGGGTGTGACCGTCAACGACACGCACAGACGGAGTGGACGACATGACCGACGCTGTCGCGCGGCTTCTGCCGTGGACGGGCCCCGGGGGTAAGCCGTGCTTTCTGGTGAGCGACGGGACCGGGTACGTGTCCCGCGTCGCCGACAACATCGAGGTGGCGCAGCTTGAACTGGCAGCCGGACTCGTCAAGGAGGCGCGACGTGTCCTTGCCGGCCGTGCCTGGACGCCAGGGGAACTTCACCTGCTGGCCGTCGAGTTGATCGATGCGCTCGCCGATGTGCACCGGGTCGCGGAGAGCCGGGGCGCACGCCTGCCCGCGTCCGACCACGACCCCGAAGTGATCGGTGCGGACGGCGAGTGAGACCGGGCCCCGCCCTCCCGGCCAACACCGTTGCGGCATCCATGCGTTCGGAGTCCAGGACGACGGATGGTTCATAAGATCAACCGGTGCCTCCTGACATATCGCTGTTCACTCTGACTCTGCTCTGCCTGGCCGCGCTCGCGGCGGGCTGGATCGACGCCGTGGTGGGCGGTGGCGGACTGCTGCTGCTCCCCGCCCTGCTCGTCGGCCTGCCGCACACCCCGGTCGCGTACGTCCTGGGGACCAACAAGTCCACCGCCATCGTGGGCACCACCGCGGCCGCGGTCACCTACGTCCGCAAGGCCCCGATCGATGTGCGCACCGCGCTGCGCATCGGCCTCGCCGCGGTCGCCGGTTCACTGGCCGGGGCGTTCTTCGCGGCGGGTATCAACAGCGCGGTGCTGCGACCGCTGATCATGGCCGTCCTGCTGGCGGTGCTGGTGTTCGTCCTGGTGCGGCCGGCCTTCGGGACCGCCGCCGTTCCCTCCGGGCCGGTCTCCCGCATGCGCATCGCGGCGGCGATCCTCGTCGCCGGCCTGGGCATCGGCTTCTACGACGGGCTGATCGGGCCCGGGACCGGTGCGTTCCTGATCGTCGCGCTCGCCGCGGTGCTGCACATGGACCTGGTCACCGCCTCCGCCACCTCCAAGGTCGTCAATGTCTGCACCAACCTCGGATCGCTGACGATGTTCGCGATCCAGGGCACCGTGCTGTGGCAACTCGGCGCTCTGCTCGCGCTGTTCAACTTCGCCGGCGGCATGGTGGGCGCCCGGATGGCCCTCAAGCGGGGTGCCGGATTCGTCCGCGGGGTGCTGGTGGTCGTGGTCGTCGCGCTGCTGTGCAAGCTGGGTTACGACCAGTGGCTGGCGGTTTGACGGTGGTGGGCGGGCCGACGGGCGCCGACGGTGGCGGACGGGCCGGCAGTGGCCGGTCGCCCGGCCCGGTTCGGGGGCCCACCCCCGTGGGGCGCCCTCTGCCAGGTCGGCCCCGTCGGCCCGGCCGGCCCGTCCGCCCCGTCCTCCCCACCCCCGCTCAGAACCGGCAGCGGTACATCCGTGCCATGTCCCGCACCGCGGGCAGCTTCGCCGACATCCGGGCCGCCAGCCGGCTGCCCGCCGACAGTTCTTCGATTCCCGGGATCTCCATGGCGCTGATGTTCTCGACGATCTCCAGCTCCGGCCTCAGCGCCGCGATCCCCGCGGTGTCCGTGCCCCAGTGGAGCCGCGCACCGGCCTTCACCACGGGGCGGTTGAGCCACTGGACGCGGATCGCGAACCTGCTGAAGGCGTCGAAGGCCAGCTCCCCGCTCGGCACCCGGTCCATCAGCCGCCGCAGCAGCGCCGTACCGTCCTCCTCGGTCAGATACATCAGCAGCCCCTCGGCCACGATCACCGTCGGCCGGTCCGGGGGAATCCGTGCCACCCACGCCGGGTCGGTCACGGACGACGGGATGGTCGTGTAGCCCGCGCGCTCCGGGTAGAGCTGCCGCCGCAGGGCGATGACCTCGGGGTAGTCGACGTCGAACCACCGCACCCCCGGGCCCGGGTCCAGGCGGTGGGCACGGCTGTCGAGGCCGCAGCCCAGATGCACCACCGTCGCTTCCTCGTGCCGGGCGAGGAAACCCGCGGTCCAGACGTCCAACTGCCGGGCGCGCAGCGCCACTCCGGCGGCATTGCCGCGGCTCAGCCGCATCCTGCTGAAGTCGTAGTCGAGCCGCTGCACGGTTTCGGCGGCCAGGGTGTCGCCGAGGATCGGCCGCTTGGCGCGGCTGTCGAGCGCGCGGCCGTAGAGCGTGGCGAGGAGGGTCTCCTTCTCCTCGGTCAGATGCACCTTGGGACGCGGGTCGGTACGCGGGTTGGTACGCGGACTGATCATGGAGTAGAGACTACTTAAGATTCAGAAAAATGTGAAGACTCAGAATTCTGGACGGCGGGGGAGGTGGGGGCGGTAGGGGCGGCTCTATCTCGGGTCCGTCCCCGCGAGCGCCGAGGGGCGTGCCCCGGCCGGGATCTCCGTGACGGCCGTCAGCAGTACCGCCGAGTCCTCCACGGCCAGCAGGCCGTGCCGCTCGCGCGGTGTCATGGTGACCTGACCCGCCGTCAGTTCCTCGCCGCCGCCCGCCCCGGTCAGCCGGACCCGCCCCCGCAGGACCTGCAGGCTCGCCGCCGGGGGCGCGTTGTGTTCGTCCAGCGCGGCGCCCGCGACCAGTGCGATCACGGTCTGCCGCAGCCGGTCGTCATGCAGGAAGAGACGGGCGCTGCGGCCGTGCGCGGAGGCCCTGGCTTCGTCGAGCTGCTGGCGGGCGAGCGCATCGAGATCGTCCATGATGCTGGCCTTTCGCGGGTACGGACCGGCGGCTGGGCTGCCCTTTCCATCGTTGCCGGTGCACGGGGGGACGCAACCGGGGGAGCCCGCCCAAGGGCCGCGGGGCCCGGCGGACGGGGCGGGACGGCGTCCGGGTGCATACCGCAGCGGGGCGGGCCCGGCTCTTACGGGATGATCATCACGGTCCGTACGATGCGAGGCGGTCCCGTGCCGTCGGCCGAGCCTGCTCGTCCGGCGCGGTCCCACCGTCCCGTCCGTACCCTCCCGTCCCCCACCGCGAAGGATGCGCACCCGTGGCCGACCCGACTGCCCTGAACGACCCGCCCGACCCCACCGGGCGGCAGGCCGGATTTCTGACCGTCATGACGACCATCGACAGCGAGACCAAGGCCCGGAAGCTGGCGCGCGGGGCGATCGAGGGCCGGCTCGCCGCCTGTGCGCAGATCAGCGCGCCGGTGACCTCGGTGTTCCGCTGGGACGACGCGGTCGAGGCCAGCCAGGAATGGCAGGTGCTGTTCAAGACGGCCCAGGCGCGCTACGAGGCGCTGGAGGCCTACCTCCTCGACGCGCACGACTACGACACCCCCGAGATCATCGCCACCCCCATCACCCGCGGTGGCGCCGGCTATCTGTCCTGGGTCGCAGAGGAGACGAGCTGAACATGGAGCGCGACACCACGGAACCCGGCGCCACGCCGCGAGTTCGCCGGGCGCGGCCCACCCGGAAGCGCTGGATCAGGGCCGCGACGGCCGTGGCCGGAGTAACGGTGTGCCTGGCCACCGCAACCGTCGGCCACGCCGTCAACGAGGCCCGGAGCGCGGCACCGAGCACCGGCAAACCCAGCCCCGCCCCCGACGACCCCTGGACCAGCCGGGACGCCGCCGCCTACTGGACGGCCGACCGGATGGCGGCCGCCGCACCGGCGGGCAGTGACACCCCGGCCCGGCCCACGGCCCCCACCCCACCCACCGCCACGACCCGGTCCGCCGCACCGAAGGGAACCACCGCCGCGGCCCGCGCCGGCCGTACCGCCCGGCACTTCAACGGCGTTCCGTCCGTCGGTGTGCTGTTCTCCGTCGACGGGGACGCCAAGGCACACCACTGCACCGCGAGCGTGGTGCACAGCCCGCACGGCAATCTGATCCTCACCGCCGGGCACTGCAATCCGGGAACCCGTGCCGCTTTTGTCCCGCAGTATCGTTCCGGCGCGGCCACCCAGCCGTACGGGGTGTGGGCGATCGAGCGGACCTTCGCCTACCCCGGCCGCGGCACCACCGGCGCCGGGGCAGACCTCGACTTCGCCTTCGCCACCGTCGCCCCCGGCGAGGACGGCGACACCATCGAGGAGGTCACCGGCGGCAACACCCTCTCCCCGACGCCCGGTTACACCAACGACGTCACCGTCATCGGCTACCCGAACGTCCGGAACGACCCCGAGGACCGGGCCGTGCGCTGCGCGACCCGCACCAGCCGGCTGACCGGCACCCGCGAACTGCGCATGGAGTGCGGCGGGTTCTACGGTGGCACCTCCGGTAGCCCCTGGCTGAGCGACTTCGACGAGGAGAGCCGGACCGGCCGGGTCATCGGGGTGATCGGCGGCCTCAACGGCGGCGGTCCCAAGGGCCCGGACGCCGACCGGATCTCCTACAGCCCGTACTTCGGGTCGAAGGTCCTCAACCTCTACGCCCGCGCGGCCCAGAAGTGACCGCGGGGTGACGGAGGCGCCAGGTCGGTCGTCCCCCTCCCGCCCGTCCCACGACGGGAGTTCGACGACAGGCCCTACCGGCGGTCCGCCGCCAGCGCCTCCGTCACCCCCTTCTCGTGCGGCCCGAGGAACTGCGGATCGGGCCGCAGCAGTGCGTCGGCCGCCGCCTTCCCGGCCGCGAAGATCTCCCGCACACCGCCGTACGCCCAGGTCACATCGCGCTTCGCCGCCACCGCGACGCCGTCGGAGTCGACACCGGCCGCGCTGCACAGCGCCAGCGCGCGCCGGATGTGGAAACCCTGGCTGACCAGCACGGCCCGGTTCACACCGAAGATCCGGTGGGCACGGCTGCAGGAGTCCCAGGTGTCGAAGCCCGCATAGTCACTGACGATCTTGTGCCCGGGGACGCCGTGCCGCAGCAGATAGCTGCGCATGGCGTCCGGCTCGTCGTAGTCGTGCCGGCTGTTGTCGCCGGTGACCAGGACCGCCCGGACGGTGCCCCGTTCGTACAGCGCGGCGGCCGCGTCCAGCCGGTGGGCGAGGTACGGCGACGGCGCCCCGTTCCACAGGCCCGCGCCGAAGACGATGGCGACCGGCGCGGAGGGCGCGTCCGCGACGTCGTGCACCCGGGGGCCGGCGGTCGCGTTCATCCAGGTCGCGGGCGCCAGCGCCAGCACCGTCACCGCCACCACGGCCTGGAACGCACGGCGCCGGCCACGCCGGGTCCGCGGCAGCCGTACGCGGCGCACCCCGCTCCGTATCCGCCGCACCAGCCCCGGTACCGGCCCTCGCATCCTCTGCCCCCGTCCCCGACCGCGTCGGCTCGCGGTCGATCTCGCAGGCTGCGACGCCGGGTGCACCGGGATGGTTGCAGCGGCGGCCTGGCATCGTGACAGAGGGAGCACCCGCTATCCGGAGAGGAACGCACCACCATGACCCGCGAGCCCGAGCGGCTGCCCTTCTTCGTCTACGGGACGCTGCGGCCCGGCGAGGCCAACTACGACCGGACCCTGCGCGGCCGGACCGCGGCCGAGGAACCGGCCCACATCGGCGGCGCGCTGCTGTACGACGGCCCCGGATACCCGTACGCGACGGCCGGACCCGCCGACGCGGTGGTGCACGGCGCCCTGGTCCGGCCCCGCGACCCCGACTACGACGAGGTGTGCACGCTCCTGGACCGGCTGGAGGGCTACACGCCCGGCGACCCGCACAACCTCTACGAGCGGGTGGCCACCGAGGCCGTGTGCCCGGACGGCAGGACCGTACGCGCCTGGGTCTACCTGGCGGCCGCACCGCTCGCCGCCCGGCTGCGCGCCACCGGCACCCCCATCGAGGGCGGCGACTGGCCGGCCTCGCGGGCGGCGGCCGGCTGACCGGCTCCTCCGCGGACCGCGAACGGCACCCGTCCGCCCCGGGCGCCGCCGCGGCAGCCGACCCCGCCCCGGCTAACCTGGACGACTCCTCGCGTACCGGGGCTCCCAGCCGTACCGGGGCTCCCTCCCGTACCGGGGATCCTTTCCGTACCGCAGAACAGGTGTGACCGCGTGGCTTCCTCCCCGTCCTCCCCCTCCGCCGCAACCGCCCACGAGCCGCTGCCCAAGGCGGAGCTGCATCTGCACATCGAGGGCACTCTGGAGCCCGAGCTGGCCTTCGCGCTCGCCGCGCGCAACGGTGTCGAGCTGCCGTACGCCACCGAGGACGAGCTGCGCCGCGCCTACTCGTTCGCCGATCTGCAGTCCTTCCTGAACCTCTATTACGCGCTGATGGCCGTGCTGCGCACCGAGGACGACTTCGCCGACCTCGCCCACGCCTATCTCGCCCGCGCCAGGGAGCAGGGCGTACGGCACGCCGAGATCTTCTTCGACCCGCAGGCGCACACCGCGCGCGGCGTCCCGATCGGCACCGTCATCAACGGTCTGGCCCGCGCCCTGGACAGCGCCCCGGAGACCTATGGCATCAGCACCCGCCTGATCATGTGCTTCCTGCGCGACGAGAGCGCCGAGTCCGCCCTGACGACCTTCGAGGCGGCCCGCCCCTACTTCGACCGGATCACCGCCGTCGGCCTGGACTCGGCCGAGGTCGGGCACCCGCCGTCGAAGTTCAAGGAGGTCTTCGCGCTGGCGCGGGAGGCCGGGCTCAAGTGTGTGGCGCACGCGGGGGAGGAGGGGCCCGCCGCCTACGTGTGGGAGGCCCTGGACGTCCTCGGCGTGGACCGGATCGACCACGGGGTGCGCTCCCTGGAGGACGAGCGGCTGGTGGCCCGCCTGGTGGCGGACCAGGTGCCGCTCACCGTCTGCCCGCTGTCCAACGTCCGGCTGCGGGTCATCGACGACCTCGCCGACCACCCGCTGCCCGCGATGCTGGACGCCGGACTGCTGGTGACCGTCAACTCCGACGACCCGGCCTACTTCGGCGGCTACGCGGACGACAACTTCACCGCCGTACGCGACGCCCTCGGCCTCGGCCAGGACACTCTGCGCACCCTCGCCCGGAACTCCTTCCGCGCCTCCTTCCTCGACGAGTCGACCCGCGAGCGGTACCTCAGGGAAGTGGACGCACACCAGGCGTAGCCCCCGGGCGGCAGCGGCGCGTGAGATGTCCGCTGCCGCCCGGCCTGTTCCCGGGGCGGAGCGGATGGCAGCCGGACGGAACACGGAGTTCCCCGCGGGGAAACGAAGCGGCAACGCCCGGCTGCCACGCTCAGGCCATGACGGCGCCGATACCGCACCTGCCCTCCGCCCCCCTCGGCACGGAAGACCTCGCCGCCGAGATCACCGCACAGCTCAGCACCCAGCTCTGCCGCGTCCGGCTGCGGGGCTTCCAGCCTCCGGAAACGCCGGGCCCCACCCTCGTCGCCGTCGCCCACGGCAGCCGCGACCCCCGCGCGCTGCCCACCGTCCGGGCGCTGCTCGACCGGGTCCGTGCGCTGCGCCCCGGCCTGGCCGTCAGGCTCGGGCACATCGAGCTGAACCGGCCGCTGCTCGCCGACACCCTCGCCGGGCTGCGCGGCGAAGCCGTCCTCGTACCGCTGCTGTTCGGCCACGGCTACCACGTCACCCACGACCTGCCCGCCGCGCTGGTGGCCGCACCGCAGCTGACCGGCCGCGTCGCCGGCCCCCTCGGGCCGCACCCGCTCCTCGCCGAGGCGCTGCACGGCCGCCTGCTGGAGGCCGGTTTCCCCGGGGCCCCGTCCCCGCGCACCGCCGTGGTCCTGGCCGCCGCCGGCTCCCGGGCCCCGCGGTCCGCCCGGGACACCGAGCGCACCGCACAGCTGCTCTCAGCCCGGCTCGGCGGCACCCCCGTCCTGCCCGCCTACGCCTCCGCCGCCGCCCCCACCGTCGCCGACGCGGTCCGTACGCTGACCGCCCGCGGCCACGACCGGATCGCCGTCGCGAGCTGCTTCACCGCACCCGGCCGCTTCGCCACCCAGTGCGCCGACGCCGCCCCCGGGACCGCCGCCGCGCCCCTGGGCGACCACCCCGCACTGGCCCGTCTCGTACTGCACCGCTACGACCAGGCGCTCCTCGCACGGACCGGATCCGACCCCGCGAGCGTCCGGGCGGCTACCGTCGCGGTATGACGGGCACCTCACCGACCATCCCCGGTTACTCCGCGGCCGACCTCGAGCGCTGGGTTCCCGAGCCCGACAAACGGCCGGGACGCACCGCCTTCCAGCGCGACCGCGCCAGGGTGCTGCACTCCGCCGCGCTGCGCCGGCTGGCCGGCAAGACCCAGGTCGTCACCCCGGGCGCGCACACCCCCGCCTGGGACGCCAGCCCGCGCACCCGCCTGACCCACTCCCTGGAGTGCGCCCAGGTCGGCCGGGAGCTGGGCGCGGCCCTCGGCTGTGACCCGGACCTGGTCGAGACCGCCTGTCTGGCGCACGATCTGGGCCACCCGCCCTTCGGGCACAACGGCGAGCAGACGCTCAACGAAGTCGCCGCGCCCTGCGGCGGCTTCGAGGGCAACGCCCAGTCGCTGCGGCTGCTGGCCCGTCTGGAGCCCAAGCGGTTCGTGCCCGCCGAAGACGGCTCGACGGTCAGCGTCGGGCTCAACCTCAGCCGCGCCGCCCTCGACGCGGCCACCAAGTACCCGTGGCCGCGCGGCGGACACCCCACCGACCCCGCGTCCCCGAAGTTCGGGGTCTACGAGGACGACGCGCCGGTCTACGCATGGTTCCGGCAGGGCGCCCCCGACGGGGCCCAGAGCTTCGAGGCGCAGGTCATGGACTGGTCCGACGATGTCGCGTACTCGGTGCACGACGTCGAGGACGGGCTGCACGCCGGACACCTCGACCCCAACCTCCTGCTCGCCGACGCCGAACGCGCCGAGATCTTCGCGGTCGCCGGTGAGCGCTATGCGCCCGGCGCCGGCCCCGAGGAGCTGGCCGCGGCGCTGGACCGCCTCCTGGAGCAGGAGTGGTGGCCGCACGGCTACGACGGCTCCGCGCTCGCCCAGGCCCGCCTCAAGGACGCCACCAGCCAGCTGATCGGCCGCTTCTGTCTCGCGGCCGAGGGCGCGACCCGGGCCCGCTGGGGGACCGGACGGCTCACCCGCTACGGAGCGGAGCTGGTGGTTCCGGCCGAAACCCGGCTGGAATGCGCCGTTTTGAAAGCCGTCGCCGACCGCTACGTCATGCAGCGACCCGACCAGGAAGCACTCCGCGCCGACCAGCGTGTCGTCATCGCCGAACTGGCCGAGGCGTTGCTCGCCCGCGCCCCCGACGGCCTTGATCCGCAGTTCCGTTCACTGTTCGACACGGCACCCGACGACACCGCACGGATGCGCGCCGTCATCGACCAGATCGCGGCCCTGACCGACACCTCGGCCCGCTCGCTGCACGCCCGTCTCACCCGGCGCCCCGGTCACCGCGAGGCAAACCAGGGGTGACCCTGGGGGAAAGCCCCTCTTCCCCCCTCACGCTCCGTGCGGGACGCTCGGACCCGACCGTTTTCGAACGGAGCACCCTGACAACAGCGAACAGCGAGCCCTGACGACAGCGCACGGGAAACCCCGGTCGGCCGACAGCGAACGGGAACCCCGGCCGACCGCGATCGGGAACCCCGCCGCCGCCGACGACATCAACGGGGGAGAGCACACCGGGGGGACATGGGGGCGTTCACGGACGCGCACGCGGACGTACGGCACCGCAACGAGGAGGAAGCAAGTGGTCGACGCACACCAGACGTTCGTCATCGTCGGGGGTGGCCTGGCCGGCGCAAAGGCCGCGGAGACGCTCCGCGCGGAAGGCTTCACCGGCCGGGTGATCCTCATCTGTGACGAGCGCGACCACCCGTACGAGCGCCCCCCGCTCTCCAAGGGGTACCTGCTCGGCAAGGAAGAGCGCGACAGTGTCTTCGTCCATGAACCCGCCTGGTACGCCCAGGCACACATCGAGCTGCACCTGGGCCAGCCCGCCGTCCACCTGGACCCCGGCGCCAGGACCGTCCGCCTCGGCGACGGCACCCTGATCGTCTACGACAAGCTGCTGCTGGCCACCGGCGCCGAGCCGCGCCGCCTGGACATCCCCGGCACCGGCCTGGCCGGTGTGCACCACCTGCGCCGCCTCGCCCACGCCGAACGACTGCGCGGCGTCCTGGCCTCCCTCGGCCGCGACAACGGTCATCTGGTGATCGCCGGCGCAGGCTGGATCGGCCTGGAGGTCGCCGCCGCGGCCCGCTCCTACGGCGCCGAGGTCACCGTCGTCGAGGCCGCCCCCACGCCGCTGCACGGCATCCTGGGCCCCGAACTCGGCGGCCTGTTCACCGATCTGCACCGCGAACACGGCGTCCGCTTCCACTTCGGCGCCCGCTTCACCGAGATCGTCGGCCAGGACGGCATGGTGCTCGCGGTGCGCACCGACGACGGCGAGGAACACCCCGCCCATGACGTGCTCGCCGCGATCGGCGCCGCCCCGCGCACCGCACTCGCCGAACAGGCCGGGCTGGACCTCGTCGACCGGGAGGCCGGCGGCGGTATCGCGGTCGACGCGGCGCTGCGCACCTCCGACCCGTACATCTACGCCGCCGGCGACGTCGCCGCCGCCGACCACCCTCTCCTGGACAGCCGCCTGCGCGTCGAACACTGGGCCAACGCCCTCAACGGCGGCCCGGCCGCCGCGCGCGCCATGCTCGGCCAGGACGTCAGCTACGACCGCATCCCGTACTTCTTCTCCGACCAGTACAACGTCGGCATGGAGTACTCCGGCTACGCCCCGCCCGGCTCGTACGCGCAGGTCGTCTGCCGCGGCGATGTCGCCAAGCGGGAGTTCATCGCCTTCTGGCTCGGGGCGGACGGCCGGCTGCTCGCGGGGATGAACGTCAACGTCTGGGACGTCGCCGAGTCCATCCAGCAACTCATCCGCTCCGGGGCGTCGTTGGCGCCCGAGACGCTGGCCGATCCGGAGGTTCCGCTGGCCTCGCTGCTCCCGTAGCGTGCCCGTATGACGCAGAGCCCCACCGGTCCCACCGGCCCCGGCAGCACCGACGTCCCGGACGTCGTCACCTTCGACGACGTCCGGGACGCCGCCCGGCGGCTGGCGGGTGTGGCACACCGCACGCCCGTACTGCGCTCCCGCACCCTCGACGCCCTGGCCGGCGCCGAGGTCCACCTCAAGTGCGAGAACTTCCAGCGGGTCGGCGCCTTCAAGTTCCGCGGCGCCTACAACGCCCTCTCCCGGCTGTCCCCGCAGCAGCTGGCCCGTGGAGTCGTCGCCTACTCCTCCGGCAACCACGCCCAGGCGGTCGCGCTGGCCGCCCGGGAGCTGGGCAGCCACGCCGTCATCGTGATGCCCGAGGACTCCCCGAAGTCCAAGACGGACGCCACCGCCGGATACGGCGCCGAGATCGTCCGCTACGACCGCTACACCGGCGACCGTGTCGCCCTCGGCCGGCAGCTCGCCGAGGACCGCGGGCTCGCGCTGATCCCGCCGTACGAGCATCCGCACATCATCGCCGGCCAGGGCACCGCCGCCCTGGAGCTGATCGAGGAGACCGGCCCGCTCGACGCGCTGCTGACACCGGTCGGCGGCGGCGGGCTGATGGCCGGCTCGGCCACCGCCGCCACCGCCCTGGTCCCCGGTATCCGCATGATCGGCGTGGAGCCGGAGGCCGGCGACGACACTCTGCGCTCCCTGGCCGCCGGCCACCCCGTCACCATCCCCGTCCCGCACACCATCGCCGACGGCCAGGCCATCGCCACCCCCGGCGAGCTGACCTTCGCGATCAACCGGCGCCTGCTCGACTCGGTCGTCCTGGTCAGCGACGACGAGATCCGCGCGGCCATGAAGTTCGCCTTCGAACGCCTCAAGATCGTCACCGAGCCCAGCGGCGCCAGCGCCCTGGCCGCCCTGCTCACCGGCCGCGTCACCCCCCTGCCGCCCCGCATCGGCGTGATCATCTCGGGCGGCAACGTGGGGCTGGAGCGCTTCCTGGAACTGCTGGGGTGAGAGGGAACCCGCGGCGCTCGCGCCGATGCGCGGCCGGGGCTGTCCGACCCCGGCCGTAGAATTCACGCGTGGCTGGCAGGATCAACGATGACGATGTGAAGGCGGTACGGGACGCGGTCCCGATCGACGCCGTTGTGTCCGAGTACCTCCAGCTCCGCAACGCCGGCGGCGGCAACCTCAAGGGCCTGTGCCCCTTCCACGACGAGAAGTCCCCGTCCTTCCACGTCAGCCCGGCCAAGGGGCTCTACCACTGCTTCGGCTGCCAGGAGGGCGGCGACACCGTCGACTTCGTCATGAAGATCGACCACCTCTCCTTCGCCGAGACCATCGAGCGCCTCGCCTCCCAGGCCGGTATCACCCTGCGCTACGAGGAAGGCGGCTACACCCCCGGCCGCCAGCAGGGCGAGCGCACCCGCCTGGTGGAGGCCCACAAGGCCGCCGCCCAGTTCTACGTCGAGCAGCTCGACAGCCCCGAGGCCGAGATCGCCCGCAAGTTCCTCGCCGAGCGCGGCTTCGACCAGTCCGCCGCCCAGCATTTCGGCGTCGGCTACAGCCCGGCCGGCTGGGACCACCTCACCCGCTTTCTGCGCGGCCGCCGCTTCAGCGACCAGGAGCTGGTCCTCTCCGGCCTCTCCCAGGAGGGCCGCCGCGGCCCCATCGACCGCTTCCGCGGCCGGCTGATGTGGCCGATCCGCGATATCGCCGGCGAGGTCGTCGGCTTCGGCGCCCGCAAGCTCCGCGACGACGACAACGGCCCGAAGTACCTCAACACCCCCGAAACCCCCATCTACCGCAAGTCCCAGGTCCTCTACGGCATCGACCTCGCCAAGAAGGAGATCGCCAAGACCAACCGCGCGGTCGTGGTCGAGGGCTACACCGACGTGATGGCCTGCCATCTGGCCGGGGTCACCACCGCCATCGCCACCTCCGGTACGGCCTTCGGCGAGGGCCACATCAAGATCCTCCGCCGGCTGCTGATGGACAACTCCGGCTCCGAGGTCGTCTTCACCTTCGACGGCGACGCCGCGGGCCAGAAGGCCGCCCTGCGCGCCTTCGAGGACGACCAGAAGTTCGCCGCCGAGACCTCCATCGCCATCACCCCGGGCGGTATGGACCCGTGCGATCTGCGGCTCGCCAAGGGCGATCAGGCCGTCGCCGATCTCGTCGAGGCCCGCACCCCGCTCTTCGAGTTCGCGCTGCGCCATGTCGTCTCCCGGCACAACCTCGACACCACCGTCGGCCGCGCCGCCGCCCTCGACGAGGCCGCCCCCATCGTCGCCCACATCAAGAACAGCTCCATCCAGCATGAGTCCGCCGTCCAGCTCGCCGGCATGCTCGGCATCCTGGACACCCAGTTCGTGGTCAAGCGCGTCGCCCAGCTCGCCCGCTGGGCCCGCGAGCGCGGCCGTGACGGCGGCCCCGCCCAGGGCCGTCAGCAGCAGCGGCACGGTCAGCCCCCGGCCGCCGAGCAGGCCCGCCCCGCGCCCGGCCCGCGCGGCCCGGCGCTCAACCTCCGCAGCCCCGCCCACCGCGTCGAGCGGGAGCTCCTCAAGCTGGCGCTGCAGCGCCCCGACCTGGTCTCCCCGGCCTTCGACGCCTACGGGGCCGACGAGTTCACCGCCCCGCCCTACGCCGTGGTCCGCCAGTGCATCGAGGACGCCGGCGGTACCTCGGCCGGCGCCGCCGACCAGGGCTTCGTCCCCCGGGTGCGGGAGGCCGCCCCCGACGACACCGTCCGCGCCATGGTCACCGAGCTCGCCGTCGAACCGCTGCACACCCGCCGGGACCCCGACGAGGCCTACGCCGGTGTCCAGTTGGTCGCCGTCCGCCTCGCGGCCGTCAATCAGCGCGTCACCGAGATCCGCGGCACTCTCCAGCGCCTCGGCCCCCGCGCCGACCCCGAACACCTCGCGGCCGTGCAGAACGAACTGTGGGTGCTCCAGCAGTACGGCCAGTCGCTGCGCGAACGGGGATACGCGGCCCTGTAGGCCCCGGGGAGGCTCGGGGAGCCCCCGCGGTAGCCGCCCGGCAACACCCCGCGGTAGCCGTCCGGTCACGGACCGGACTCAAAAAGTGGCCGCACGCCCCTCGTGGCAGGCGTGTGTCGTACTCCACACTGAGGAGCGTTGCCTGAGTCCCCGGTGCGCGGCGGGTCCGGTCGTACCGCACCGGAATCCCCCGCGGAACCACTCGTGACGTACGGGACGGACGGCGGCTCGGCCGCCACCGTGCCCGACCTTTCTGCCGCTTCAGCAGCGATCACCCTGGAGGTCGCCCCCGTGCAGACCCAGACCCTCGCCGATGCGCCGGCCGCCACGGAACCGGACACGGAGCCGGACGTGGAGGCGGCCGCGGAGCCGCTCACCGTGCCGCAGCAGGCCGAACCACCCGCCGCCGAGATGATCGTCGAGGAGATCATCCCGGAGCCGGTGCCGCGCCCCGAGACGGGCAGCCCGTCCTCCGACCTCTTCCGCCAGTACCTCCGCGAGATCGGCCGGATCCCGCTGCTCACCGCCGCCGAGGAAGTCGAGCTCGCCCGCCGCGTCGAGGCCGGTCTCTTCGCCGAGGAAAAGCTCACCCACGCCACCGACCTCTCCTCCCAACTCGCCTTCGACCTCGACAAGTTGGTGGTCCTGGGCCGGATGGCCAAGCGCCGCCTCATCGAGGCCAACCTGCGTCTGGTGGTCTCCGTCGCCAAGCGCTACGTCGGCCGCGGGCTGACCATGCTCGACCTCGTCCAGGAGGGGAACCTCGGACTGATCCGCGCCGTCGAGAAGTTCGACTACGCCCGCGGCTACAAGTTCTCCACCTACGCCACCTGGTGGATCCGCCAGGCGATGTCCCGCGCCCTCGCCGACCAGGCCCGCACCATCCGGGTCCCGGTCCATGTCGTCGAGCTGATCAACCGCGTGGTGCGGGTCCAGCGCAGGATGCTCCAGGAGCGCGGCTGCGAACCGACGCCCGAGGAGGTCGCCGCCCACCTCGACCTGACCGGGGAACGCGTCAGCGAGGTGCTGCGGCTGGCCCAGGAGCCGGTCTCGCTGCACGCCCCCGTCGGCGAGGAGGAGGACGTCGCCCTCGGCGATCTCATCGAGGACGGCGACGCCGCCTCACCCGCCGAATCCGCCGCGTTCCTGCTGCTCCGCGAGCACCTCGACGCGGTGCTGTCGACCCTCGGCGAACGCGAACGCAAGGTCGTCCAGCTCCGCTACGGCCTCGCCGACGGCCGCGCCCGCACGCTGGAGGAGATCGGCCGGATCTTCGGCGTCACCCGCGAACGGATACGGCAGATCGAGTCCAAGACCCTCAACAAGCTCCGTGACCACGCCTTCGCCGACCAGCTCCGCGGCTACCTCGACTGAGACCGCCGGTCCCGGCCCCGCACGCCCGGCCCCGCACGCCCGGTCCACCCGGCCCGCTCACGCCTCCCGCTGGAACGCCCCCGGATAGGCCTCGTCGCGCACCGCCGCGTACTGCTGGCGCACGGCCTGGCCGACCGCCAGCTCCTCACCCGGCTCGAAGACCTGGCTCGTGGCGGCCGGCCACTGCGGAGGATCGACCCAGACGGGTCCACCGCCCGGCCCGGACTCCGCGCCGCCGGCCGGGGTGAGCGTGCCGTGCGCCACCCCCCACGCCCAGGCCGCCTGCCGGGCCGCGCCCAGCGCCGCGTACTCCGCAGGCTGCGGCACCACGACCGGCACCCCGAACAGCGCCGGCGCCACCGCCTGCACCGCGAACAGCTCCGCGGCCGCGCCCAGCAGGAACACCCGGCGCACCGCCATGCCCCGCCCCCGCAGCACATCCAGCGCGTCCGCGAGCCCGCAGAGCATGCCCTCCACGGCCGCCCGCGCCAGATGCTCCGGCTTCATGCTGTCCCGCCGCATCCCGTGCAACGACCCGGCGGTGTGCGGCAGGTGGGGCGTCTTCTCGCCCTCCAGATACGGCAGCAGCACCATCCCGTACGCACCGGGCGACGAGTTCATCGCCAGCTCGGACAGGCCCTCCAGATCCGTGCCCAGCATCTCCGCGGCACCGCGCAGCACCCGTACCGCGTTGCTGGTGTGCACCACCGGCAGATGCCGGCCGGTGGCGTCCGCGAACGAGGTGATCGTGCCGCTCGGGTCCACCAGTGCCTCGTGATGGATCCCGAACACCGACCCCGAGGCGCCCAGCGACACCACCGCGTCGCCCTCCCCGACGCCGAGCCCGAAAGCGGCGGCCATCGTCTCGCCCGTACCGGCGGAGATCAGCAGCCCCTCCGGGGTGAACCCCGCCGTCCCCGACGGGCTCAGCAGCTCAGGCAGCCGCACCTGATGGCCCAGCGCCAGCTCCACCAGATCCGGCCGGTACGACCCGGTCGCCGCCGACCAGAAACCGGTCGCCGAGGCCCCGCCGCGGTCCGTCGTACGCCGCGCGGGCCGCCCCAGCAGCTGCCACGCCAGCCAGTCGTGCGGCTGCATGACCTCCGCGATCCGGGCCGCATGCGCCGGCTCCGTACGCGCCAGCCAGCGCAGCTTCGTCACCGCATGGGTCGCCTGCGGCACCGCTCCGACGGCCTGCGCCCACGCGGTACGCCCGCCGAGCGAGTCGATCAGATCAGCCGCCGCGCTCTGTGCCCGCTTGTCATTGCCGACCAGCGCGGGCCGTACGAGATTGCCCTCGACGTCCAGCGGCAGCATGCCGTGCGGCTGCGCGGCGACACCGATCGCCTGCACCCCTTCGAGCAGCCCGCCGCCGGCCGCCTCGCCGAGCGAGACCAGCCACGCCTGTGGATCGACCTCAGGCCCCTTCTCGACGGGGTGCGGCGCGTATCCACGCCTGATGACGGCACCCGTGTCCGCATCGCAGACGACGATCCGTGTGCTCTCGGACGAACTGTCCAATCCGGCGACTATCCCCATGGCCTCAGATGATGCCCCATACGACGCATAGGGAGAGAGTCAGGGTTTGCCCGGGAGCGCCACGGCTCAGGTATTGCTCGTGCCCCAGTCGTCCTCGTCGGAGCCGCGCTGCTCGCGCAGCGAGCGGACCCGGTCGGTGACGGAGGCGGGAAGCCGGTCCCCGACCTTGGCGGAGACCGTCCCGAAGGCCTTCGACGCCGCCTCGCGCCCGGTCAGCGCGGCCGACTCGGCGGTGTTCCGGACCGCGGGATTCTGGGAGACCCGCTGGGCGGCCTTGCGGAGCTGCTCGTACCGTTCCCGGCCGGCCCGTGCGCCGAGCACATACCCGGTGGCCAGTCCCGCGATGAACGTGAGCCGGTAGCGCATTGCTCCACCTTTCCTCTCGTCGTCCCGTCCGGTGCCGGTACGCACCGGAGTGCCGGGCTGTGTCACGCGCCTACCCTCCGGGGCCGCGGATCACCCGAGGTGACCTGAGGCGATACCGATTGGCGGAGCACCCCCCTGCTTGCGCTAATGTATGTGTCGCAGCGAGCGCGCGCCGTCCGGAAGACCGGGCAGCGGTGCATTCGAGGCACACAGAGCAATCCCCTGTAGCTCAATTGGCAGAGCAGCCGGCTGTTAACCGGCAGGTTACTGGTTCGAGTCCAGTCGGGGGAGCGCGGTCCCCTGTAGCTCAATTGGCAGAGCATTCGGCTGTTAACCGGAGGGTTACTGGTTCGAGTCCAGTCGGGGGAGCAGAGAGAAGAGGACCCCACACGGGGTCCTTTTTCTTGTGCCATGGAACCGAACGGCCCGTGATCGAAGTCCTCTTGGGCGTGCGTGGTCGCGCGACGGCAGCCCTCACGGGCAGCAGATCGTATGAGCGGCTATGCTGCGGCAGACGGCGCGCACAAATGTGCGCGACGCGCCGTGGGGGGCGGTAGCTCAGCCGGTTAGAGCAGCGGACTCATAATCCGTCGGCCGTGGGTTCGAGTCCCACCCGCCCCACACACGGTTCTCCCAGGAGAACCTTTTCTACCTGTGGAAACGCAGGAACGGGGGTCACCGCTCCAGGGCGGCGGCCCCCGTTCATGCGTTCAGACCAAGATCCAGCCAGGTGGACACCCAGTGGGCGAAACGTGAGTCATGCCCGAAAGGTGCAGTGCGCCCGTGACTGGGGTGATCGCGATACGGGGGCTGTTGATCTTCGGGTGCGCGACGGCGGGGCGTCGCGGACCGGACGCTGCTGGAGCTGGATCCCCGGTGGGCCCCGGAGGCCGACGAGGGGGCTGCCTGTGGCCCACAGCGGTGCGTGAAGCGCGGCTCCCGCTGCCGCCGCGCTGGGCGACACCGATGGTTTCCGGGGCGGCGGGGTAGGCGGCAGGGCCTGTCCGGCGGGTGTGCCACCGGCTTGTCGAACAGGGCCGGGATCGGGCGGTGGTGTGATCACGTGCGAGCCAGGTTGTTCGCCCCTCTGCCGCGGCATCTCCCGCGATGCCCGCCAGCTCCGGGACCTGGGCCCTGTGACCTCCATCCCCCGTTCGCTGCTTACAATTTGACGAACTGTAAACGGGGTCCGGGGGGTCATATGGGCGGGTACTTCAAGGTCGAAGCCGACGATCTCAGTCGCGAACTCCCGCTGCACCTCCCTGCCGAAGTCCTTGTTGCCGCTCTGTGGGAACTGGCCGAGAAGATCTGGCCCGCGGGCACCGAGTTCCAGCGCGAGATCACCGGGCTGGTCCCTCTCCACGCCCAGCTTCGCCGAACTCCCTTGCTACGTCGGTTGGTTGCGGAAGATCGGTGAAACCCTCACCTTCCGCCTCGCAGCGCAGGCCGAAGAGGGTCCCCCACACCCACCGACGTCCGCTCGGTGTTCGGCTAGGAGAAGACCATGAAAAGCTCCACGAAGGTTTCGTTCCACACTACGTACCCCTCGAAGAGTGAGCCCGGCGAATGCACCTTTCCCCTCAAATGGGTCGTCAGGCCCTTCCGGGGCGAAGCATTCGCCTACGTGGCCGCGGGCACGCCCCCGAACTGGGCACTGCCTCCGGGCACCGAACCTCGCTACACCCTGTACCGCACCAAAGACACCTCAGAGCCCATAGTCGTCCTCGTGGGACAGGGAGAACTGTTCACGGTCCTGACGCCCGACCATCAGGTCCTGGCCGAGCTCCGCATGCCACCACCTGAGCAGAAGTGGCGCCGCGTCCATGAGATCGTGCGGCCGAAGCAGCCCCTTCTGCGGGCCCGCGGAGCCACCGTCAGGTCGATCATCAAGTCGGTGCTCTACCTTCCCTTCATCATTATCGAGTTCCTCCTCTACTTGACCGACGGTGACATCGTCATTGACCCTCCGACCCGCACTGCCTGGAAAACCACGGGAAGAATGTGGAACCGCACCGCACTCACGCAGAGAATTGGCTCGCCCGGTTACCGCGTCTACGGCAAACACCTCGACCACCGCATCGCCTACGCCCAGTCAGCGGCGGGCCTCTGGCGACCGGACCGTGACGACGACAGGTAGGGCCGCGCGCTTCGGCTATCGGGCGGGGCAGGTTCAGCGGCAGCTGGCCCCGCTCCGCCGTCTCGATCACCATCCAGGCGAAAGCTTGCGCAGCCAGAGGGGGCGAGCCTGGCTTCGGGCCAGGGCAGGGCCGGTCTGTTCGGCCGGCTACCCCCGCCACGCACACCGGGCGGTGTCACGCGAGGGTCACGCCGGTTCAACGTTGCGGTCATGGCCGCGCTCCCACTCTTGAGGCATCTATGAGCTCTCCAGAGAAGAGGAGGCACAGTGATGACAACCATCCGGAGGCGCCTTTCCCACGTGGTCGGCGCGTCCTTCATAGCGGCGGCACTCACCGGAACGATGGGGGCGATCGGGGTGACGGGCGCTGAACCAGCGGCCGCGAAAGCTCCGGTCCAGTCGACACAGTCGGCGCCGGCAGCACCAGCGGTCCTGTGCATCAGCAAGGTCACCGGCAAGGTCATCGATGTCGCTCCGGGCTCGGTCAGGCAGCTGTGCAGGTCCGGCGGCGGGGGTGGCGGCGGAGGCGGCGGCGGGGGTGGCGGCATCGGCGGACGGACCGTAACCGGCGCCAGCACCACGACGACCGGCGCAAGCACGACGACCGGCGCCAGCACCACCACAACCGGCGCCACCACGACGACCGCCGCCCAGACCACCACAGGCGCCACGACGACCGGTGCCCAGACCACCACCGGTGGCACGACGACCGGTGCCCAGACCACTACGGGTGCCAGCACTACCACTGGTGCCACCACCAGCACCGGTGCCACGACAACCGGCGCAACCACCACGGGCGCCACCACCATCGGTGGAGGCACCACCGGTGCGACCGGTTCGACCGGCGCGACCGGGGCCACAGGCGGCACCACGGGCGCCGGTGGCTGAGCGAACACCGTCATCACAGGCTGTCAAGCCAACAACACCCGAGGCAGACCGCGCGCTCGGCAGAGCTGCCGGCTCACGCTGAGGGGCGGGCACAATCCCGCAATCCCTCTGGCGGTTGGTGCCCATCGCGGGCCGATTCCGCCAGGGGGCGGTGCGCGCCGGGCAGCGTAGGCGTAGGCGTAGGCGTACGTGTGAGGTTGCATGGCGCGTCAGACGGTCATGCTTCGGCTCTCGTTGCGGTCGTCCGGACCCTTGCTCCGGCGTAGTGGTGCGGTGATGCGGTCCCGCGCGGCCGCAATTCTCGACCCGCCCCAGCGCAGGAAGTTCGTCGGCAGAAAGACCATGTCAGAGACGATCATCGCCAGCGAGAAGAACGGCAGGCCGCAGATCACCGCGATGGTCGCGTGTTCGGTGATCAAGATCGCAAGCATCACGTTCTTCACCCGTCGGTTGAGAAGGGTGAAGGGAAAGGCGACCTGCGCGACCACGGTGCCGTAGGTGATCAGCGTGACCACGATGGAGCGGCTGTCGAGCACCTGGGCCAGACCGGTCCACGGGCTGAAGTAGTCCAGATGGAGCGGGAAGTGCAGGGCGCTGCCGTCCTGCCAGCGGGAGCCCTGGACCTTGTACCAGCCGGCGGTGGCATAGAGCAGGCATACCTGGGCGGCGATCACCAGCATCGCCGCGTTGTGGACGAGGTTGGCGACGACGTCCAACAGCGCCCCCGCGTCCGGGGAACGACGCCGCCCTGCCCAGAACCACAGGGCCTGGATCAGCCACAGCCCCCAGAGGATCAGTACCCAGCCCGTGGGGATTTCGGCGAATCCCGTCAACTGTGCGAGGGCGAGGCCCGCGCCGGCGAGGATCCACAGTGTCACGCTCACCCGGTTGCAGCCGTCCCGGGGCGGTGCCTCCTTGCGCTCGCGCCGCCGGGCGTCCAGCGACCACACCTGCCCGCACCGGGTGAGCACCAGATAGCTCGCCATCAGGTGGATGAGGGTGTCGCCGCCGTCGCCCAGGAGGACGCTGCGGTTCATCAGTGACAGCACCCCGACCATGAACAGAATCGACATCGTGCGGGTGTGCCACCCCAGGAGCAGCAGCAGGCTCGCGACGAGCACTCCGTGGTAGACCAGTTCGAACCACAGCCGGTGGTTCGACCACAGCAGGACCGTGAACGCGTTGTTCGAGGCGATGAGGCGCTGGGCCAGATCGAATCCCCACGGGTTGGTGGTGCCGTACAGGTCCAGCCGGTGCGGCCACTCGCGCAGGAGGTAGAGCGCGAAGGTCAGGGCGAAGCCGATCCGGACGACCGCGGCCTGGTACGGCGCGAGTGCCGCACTCGTGATCCTGTGCAGGAGCTTGGCGATCGCCGCGTCGAGCTTGGTGCCCATGCCCTTGAAGGGGGAAGGCGTCCGGGCAAGGTCCTTCTCGACGCTCACGGGAACTCCTTCTGGGAGACCGGCCACCATGGGAGCACCTGGTAGGTCTTCTTGGTGCTCCCGCGGTCGCCGCTCCACTTGGGCGGGATGATCGGGGTGTTCGATGCGTAGATCTGCACCTTGACCACCTGACCGCCGTCGATCCGCGGCCCGAGCCGGTGAGCCGCGATCCGGCGTACGAAGGCCTCGGAGAGTTCACCGCGCAGGCCGATCGCCCGCCCCGTGGCGTCGTGCGTCCTGTTGTAGAAGTCCCAGGCCTGACGCAGCAGGTTCTGGTGCGCGTGACTGGGCACGGGATTGCGCTTGATCTCGCGGATGTCCTGGGCGGTCAGTGCCAACCAGTTCGTCGTGCGCCGGGAGCCGTCGGGGAACGCGACCTCGGCGCGCGCGTGCACGGCGATGTTGTCCTGGAGCGGGTTCGGTGCGAACAGCTGCCAGTTCTGATCGAACTCCGGATAGACGTAGCCCTTGACCAGCCGGTCGTACTTCTTGCTGATGGCGTTCGGCGGCGCGACGAACAGGAACACCAGAAGCAGGTGGAGCGTGACACCGATCGTCAGCACCCCGATGGCCGCCATGATCACGATCCGCGACGGCAGCGACCAGGACCCGTTCGGCGCCGGCGGCAGCCCGCGGACGACGGCGGACCGTCCGGGCGTTTCGCCTTCGTCGGCGCCGTCCGTGCCGGTCTGGTCCGAGGACCCGCGTGGCTCCACCATGCTCCCCCGATCACGGGTCCCGAACCGTCAACGAATACGCCGACGGATCACCAGGTCATTCACGTCACCGCTGCCACATCAGAATAAATAGACTCATTCCGATGCAAACGTGCTGTTGGGCCGAACGGTTGAGGGGGCAGTCCGGTGCGAGGGGGCTGAGTACCTCGAAGCCCGGCGCCGCCGGGGCGCCGTCACCGGCCGGGGTGCGGCCGCAGCAGCCCGTCCATCAGGTGACGCAGCCGCGGTGTGGGGCGAAGTCCGAGCTCGTCGCGGAGGCGGTGCTCGTAGCGTTCGAAGTCGTCCAGCGCCTCGGACAGATTGCCTTCCGCCAGGTGGGCGCGGATCAGTGAGGCCTGGCTGCTCTCCCGCAGCGGATTCGCCTGTACGGCCGCGTGGGCGGCCGCCACCGCCCCGGCGAACTGCTTCGTGTCGATGAACTCTCCCGCCAGTGACTCAAGTGCGTGGAGTCGGAGCTGCTGCCATCGTTCCGCCTCCTGCAGTGCCCAGTCGTCGTACCAGCCGGGCAGCAGGTCGCCGGAGAGCTGGTCGACGGTCGCCGCACTGAGCTGGAGCTCTCCGGCCGGGACACCGGGGTCGAGTATGCGCTGGGCCAGCGATCGTGCGTGGTGCAGATCCACGCTGACGTCCCGCCCGAGGCGCACGTCGGTGGGGCTGATCTCCAGGGCTCTCCTGCCGATGCTGTGCAGCCGCGACAACGCCGACCGCAGGTTCGCGTGCGCGCTCTGCTCACAGGCTTCGGGCCACAGTCTTCCGGCGATCAGGGACCGAGGGGCAGCAGTAAGGCCATTGAGCGCGATGAACGCCAGGAGTCGCTTCGAGCCGACGGGGACCACCACCGGCACATCGCCGACCACGAGGTCGAAACCGCCGAGAAGGGCGATCCGTACGGCCGGCCAGTGGTTCACATGCGGTCTGGAGATCACGGGCTCATCTGGGCTCATGTCCGTTGATCGCGGAGAGGTCCGTCTGCTCGGCGTACACCCCACCGGGCGCGCTGCCGTCGCCTCAGGTTCGCAACCATCTGTGCACCTCCCACAAATTCATGTTGCTCCGCCCGGGAGGGGTTGTCGAATTGTTTGACTTTGGTAGGAGATGTCGCCTCCGGTGATGCGTCATCGAGGCGGCTGGGGCTTACCCTCCGCGCCGCTGTCCCGGGCACGGCTTGGCGGTAGGGGGCGCGCTGCTTGGTGTGGTCGCGTACCGATGCGGCCCGATGCGGCCCGGCGCGGCCCCGGATCGGTGACGGGAAGCCCGCTGGACGGCCGGTCAGATGACCGGCGGGCGCCCCAGCTTCGTCATGCGCCATACCGTGCGCCAGCGCATCGGCCGGCGTCGTCCGCAGGGGGTGCGTACCCCTTCGGCGAAACCGGCGGCCCAGGCCCGCAGGCCCGCCGCCGAGGGGCTGCGGACGGCCGTCAGCGCCGCCCATACGCCCAGATAGGCAGGCACCAGGAGCGCGGGCAGATGCCGCTTGGCGAGCCAGACGCGGTTTCTGGCGACCATGCGGTGGTAGACCGCGTGCCGGGTCGGTGAGGTGTACGGGTGCTGGAGCACGAGCTCCGGGACGTAGCGGATGTGCCAGCCGTCGTCCAAGGCCCGCCAGGCCAGGTCGGTTTCCTCATGGGCGTAGAAGAAGTCGTCGGGCCAGCCGCCGATCCGCTCCAGCATCGGTACGGACAGGGAGTGCCCGCCGCCGAGGAACGTGGTGACCGGACCGCCGCGCGCCGGGTCGCCGGCCCGCAGGCGGGGGACATGGCGGCGCTGGGTGCGGCCCCGCTCGTCGGCGATGCGGAAGCTCACGATGCCCAACTCCGGGTCGCGCGCGTGCAGTTCCGCCAGCCGGCTGAACACGTCCGGGCTGATCAGCAGGCCGTCGTCGTCCAGGTCGACCACCACGTCGAGGTCCCCGAGCTTGCGCAGCTCGTCCAGGGCGACATTGCGGCCACCGGAGACTCCCAGGTTGTCGCTCAGCTCGACACCGATGGCGCCGTGCGGCAGCGGCGGGAGCGGTGAACCGTTCCCGATGACCACGATGTGGGCCGGCCGGAGGTCCTGCTTGGCGACCGAGTCCAGCAGCGCCCGCAGTTCGGCGGGACGGTTTCCCATGGTCAAGATGGCGACGCCTACGCGCAGATGACGCACAGAAGTTTGCTCCGTTCTTGGCGGTCTTGTCGGGATGCTAACCGCCGGGTGCGGCGACTGCGTGCCACCGCGCCTCCCCGGCGACATCCGGCCGCTGAACGCTGGGGAACGTCTTCCGGCGGGGCGGCCGGTACGCGGTGGCCGGGCGTCCGGTCGCGGCGCACCATGGAAGGACCGGGGGGTATGCACGGATGACCAGGGGGGTGGATGGAGGAAGCCCTCATGATGGAAGTCAAGACGGTCGACAAGCCGGATGAACGGCGCGACTTTCCCCAAGGTCACCTCGAAGCCCTGCACCTCACCGGACTGGACTTTGCCGTGGCCACCTTCGAGCCCGGCTGGCGCTGGTCGGAGTCGGTGCGCCCGATAGCCGGGACCGACAGCTGCGAGGTCCACCACAACTGCTTCGTGGTCCAGGGCCGGATGCGCATCAGGATGAACGACGGGGCGGAGTCCGAAGTGGGACCCGGCGATGTCTTCGTCTGCCCGCCCGGTCATGACGCCTGGGTCGTCGGGGACGAACAGTGCGTCGTGTACGACTTCGCGGGCGGGATGGCGAAGGAGTACGGGAAGGCGAAGAGCTAGGACACGCCCTGGGGGAAGACCCTCTGAAGCCAGGGGAAGTCCCCCTGGGAAGTGACGCACCGAGTGAGGCCGGGGCGCGGCTGCCGGTTGCCGCGTCGGCCGGCCGGGTGGCGTGTAATTTCCCACCCGGATCCGGATGTCTAGGAACGCGATCGTTGGGCAGGGGTGCACGACGGTCCGGCGTGCGGAATACGTCACGGGTTGATCCCGTTACCGCAGCCGGAGACCGACTGACAATCGTCGACAGACCGGAAGCAGGGAAGCACGCATGAGCACCATTGAGCTCACCAAGGAAAACTTCGACGAAATCGTCTCCGGCAACGATTTCGTTCTGATCGACTTCTGGGCCGAGTGGTGCGGGCCGTGCAAGCAGTTCGGCCCGGTCTTCGAGAAGTCCTCCGAGACGCACGACGACCTGGTCTTCGCCAAGGTCGACACGGAGGCGCAGCCCGAGCTGGCGCAGGCCCTCCAGATCCAGTCCATCCCGACCGTGATGATCGTCCGCGAGAACATCGCGGTCTTCGCCCAGCCGGGCGCGCTGCCCGCGGAGGCCCTGGAGGACGTCATCGGCCAGGCCCGTGCGCTGGACATGGACGAGGTCCGTGCGTCGGTCGCCGAGGCCCAGCAGGGTGAGCAGGCCCAGGCCGAGCAGGGACAGCAGGCGCAGGGCTCGTGAGCGACCTCCTTCTGGTCCGGCACGGTGAGACCGAGTGGAGCAGGGACGGCCGGCACACCAGCTGGACCGATCTGCCGCTGACCGCCACCGGTGAGGAGCAGGCCCGCGCACTGCGGCCGCTGCTGTCGGACCGGAAGATCGGGCAGGTCTACGCCAGCCCGATGGAGCGGGCGCTGCGCACCGCCGAGCTGGCGGGCCTCGCCCGCCCGCAGATCGACGCCGACCTGCGGGAATGGGACTACGGCGGCTATGAGGGCATCGCCACCGCCGAGATCCACCGCAGCCGGCCCGGCTGGTATCTGTTCTCCGACGGTGTCGCCGCGGGGCCCGAGGAGCATCCGGGCGAGTCGCCCGAGCAGGTCGGGGCGCGTGCCGACCGGGTGCTGGAACGGATCGCGCCGCAGCTCGCCGCCGATGAGGGCGATGTGGCGCTGGTGGCGCATGCGCACTTCCTGCGGGTGCTGGCCGCCCGCCGGCTCGGGCTGCCGCCCGCCGCCGGGGGACTCTTCACCTTCGAGACCGGTGCGGTCGGCGTCCTGGGGACCGAACACGACCGGCCCGCGGTGATCGCCTGGAACGCCCGGAGCCTGTGACCCGGAGCCGCTGAGCCCGGAGTCCGGCCGGACGCGGCCGCCGGAGCGCTACGGGTCCATCGGATCGAGGTGCAGGGGCTGGACCTTGCCCTCAATCATGGCGCCGAGCCCCATGACGGCACAGGTGTCGGGGCGGTCCGCGGTGTGCACCGGCATGTTCGTGGCCTGGTGGATCATCGGCTCCAGACCGGGAATCAGTGCGCTGCCGCCCGCGAGCACGATGCCGCGCTCCCCGAGGTCGGCCACCAGATCGGGCGGGCAGCGGCGCAGAACGGCACCGATGCCGTCGAGGATCGAGGTCAGCGGGGTGGTGATGGCGTCCCGTACCCGCTCGGTGTCGACATGCACGGAGCGCGCCATTCCGCTGACCACGTCCCGGCCGTGCACCTCGGTGGAGCCCGGGGTGACCCCGTCGCCGCCGGAGAGGATCATCTGCAGCGGGCGTACCGCCTGCCCCGCCAGCATCAGCTCGTGGTGCAGCCGCAGATGCTGGATGACCGCGTGGTCGATGGCGTTGCCGCCCACCGGCACGGTCTCCGCGGACACGATCGAGCCGAGGGAGAGCACCGCGACCTGTGTGGTGCCGGCGCCACACACCACGATCATGGTGGCCTCGGGCTGCTCCACCGGGAGCCCGGAACCCACCGCCGCCGCGACCAGGGTGTCGACCAGCTCCACCCGCCGCGCCCCCAGCCCGGTCAGCGTCTCCACCGCCGCCCGCTGGGCCAGCGGCTCACTGCCGTACGGAAGACAGACCGCGGCCCGCATCGAGGGCCGGCGCCGCCAGGTCCTGCGCAGCTTGTCGCCGACCAGGGTCCGCAGCAGCCGCTGGGCCATGTCGATATCGACGATGGTGCCGTTGGAGACCGGGCGCACCACACGGATGTAGTCGGGGGTACGGCCGTCCATCACCTCGGCCCGGGCGCCGACGGCCAGCAGTGCCCCGCTGCGGGTGTTGATGGCGGCGACGGTCGGTTCGTCCACGACCAGCCCCTGGTGCTTCACATACACCCTGGTCCGGGCCGCGCCGATGTCGATGGCGGCCGAACAGCGCCGCAATTGGGCGAGGCTGATGGTCATGGGTGATTCCTCCCCGATGGGCCGGTATGGACGGAGCGCTCGTGCGGCCGGTTCGCAGGGACCGCTCGTGCGCCATCCTCCGGTCGCGCGGGGGCCGCCGCCTGCTGGAAAGGTCCGCTAGGGGGACGGGGGCGGGGCGGTTGCGGCGAAGGGGTGATGCGGTGGGCGGATGCCGGTGCGGCGGGCCCTCAGCCGGTCAGCCGCTGGTACAGCCCCCAGGTGAATTCGGGGACGATCCGCTGCGGGGTGCCGTCGGGTCCGGGCGCGGTGCAGGCCAGCCGCCAGCGGGTGGGGGCGCTGCCCTCCATGGGGCGGGCCGGGGCGAAGGCGCGGGCGACCTCGTCGACGGTATGGGACCAGGGCCGCAGATCCGCGGTGGTGCGCAGGTCAGGGGCGGTGGCGCCGGGTGCCCGGACGAGCCAGGCGTTCCAGACGGCGCCCCGCGCGCCGGCGAGGACCTCGAACCGCAGATCGGGCCAGAGCGGAACCGGCCAGGTCAGTGCCTCGCAGCTCAGATCGCCGATGCGGCGGGCGGTGACGGTCTCGGGGGTGCCGAGCAGCGCACGATACGGCTGGAGTCCGCCGGGCGCTCGCGGGGCGTGCATCCGTGCCTGCCAGCGGCGGTTGGCCTCGCGCATCCCGGCGCGGGAGACGCCCAGGGTGCGCAGCGCGTCCTCGACCAGGCCGGGGTGGTGGTCGGCCATCCGGCGCAGCAGGACGAGCTGGAAGGCGACCGGGCCGGACAGGGCGGAGGGGGCGCCGGGGCCGCCGGGCGGGTCATTGTCCGTGGAGTGGTCCATGGGGGACATGGTGGTGGACGGTGCGGGCCGCGGGGCGTCCGGGGCGCTCACCGTCGGGGAGGAAGAGCACGGAGTTGACGTAGCGGCGGTGCGGGGCGAGGGAGCGGCGCAGCAGCCCGTGCTCGGCGACATGGCAGGTGCGGGACTGGTGGGCGGACAGATCGAAACCGTCCAGCGGCAGCCAGCGGTCGTGCGGCAGGACCCAGCCGCGGTAGCCGTACCCGGCCGTCCAGTCCAGGACGGGGGCGAGCGGCTGGATGCGGGTCTCCAACTCGACGAACAGTGCCGGGAGTTGATGCTCCACGGTGTGTGCGGCGCCGCGCAGCACCGCCAGCTCCGCGCCCTCCGCGTCGATCTTGATGAGGGTGACGGCCGCCAGCTCCAGGGCGTCCAGCGGGAGGCAGGGCACCTCAAGGGCGGCGGTGTGCAGCTCACGGCGTACGAGCGAGGACACCCCGCGGTCGCCGCGGCCGCCCGGGGGCAGCCAGAGGGTGGCGCAGCCCGTGTGGTCGGTGGCCGCGGCGGCCACCACCTCGAACCTGCGGGGGAGTGACCGAGGCGAGCAGCCGGGCCAGGTGGGGGACCGGTTCGAGGGTGACGACCCGGTCGGCGCGCCGGGCCAGCCGCCGGGTCCACGGGCCGTACCACCCGCCGACGTCGACGGCCGTGCCGCCGGGCGGACAGAAGTCGGCCAGCCGCCGCAGCTCCGGTTCGAACCGCGGATAGAGCCCGGCCGCCAGCGCCGACACCAGCCGGGCGGGCAGCCGGGGCCCCAGCCGCGCGGCGAGCGTCACGACCCCGGTTCCCGGTCCGCGAGGTGGCGCAGCGCGCGCAGATGCTCGGCGTCGGTGAGCGGTTCGCCGGAGGAGGGCAGGAGCTGGGGGATGCCGTCGACGATCGGATAGCGGCGGCGCAGCCGGGGGTTGTAGAGGGCGTCCTCGGGGACGAGCAGCGACAGCGGGCCCTTGTCGAGCGGGCAGACCAGGATCTTCAGCAGCGGGTCATCGGGGGTCAAGGCTCAACTCCGGGGGTTCGGGGACGGGCGGGTCATGGCGGGGCAGGGCGAGCAGGACGGCCACGGCGACGGCGGTGCCGCCCAGCCGCAGTGCGCGGCGCAGCGGATCGGCGGGCAGCGGCTCACCGAACGCCACGGTGCCGCAGACGACGGTGAACACACAGGTGACGGTGGTGCAGACGGGGACGATCACGGAGGCCCGGCAGCGCTGCAGGGCGGTCTGGGACAGCACCAGACCGGCGGCTCCGGTGACGAGCAGGAGGTACGGGTAGGGCGAGCGGAGCAGCCGCCCGGCGGCAGCCGGGATGTCATGGGTGGTCAGCAGACCGGCGACGCCCTTGATGGCCAGCGAGCTGACGCCGTAGAGCAGGCCGACGGCCACCCCGTAGGGGACACCCGCCGTCGGCAGCCGGTGGCGGCGCCGGGCGCGCCGCTCCGCCGAGCCGTACAGCAGCAGCCCGGCGGCGAGCGACGGCACCGCGATCAGCAGCAGGGTGCCGGGCGGCGCGGTACGGGCGACGGCCCGTGCGTCCTCGCCCTGGAGGGAGGCGATGACCAGCGCCAGCGCCACCAGGATCGCCACGATGCTCTGCCGCTCCCGGCCGCTGGTCCGCTCGCCCAGCACCACCGAGGACAGCAGCAGCAAGAGCACCAGACCCGAGACGAACAGGCCCTGGGCGGCGGCGAGCGGCAGGGTGCGGTAGACGGCGAGCTGGGCGGCGAAACCGGCGGCCAGGGCGAGCGAGCCGGCCAGCCACAGCGGGCTGGACAGCAGATGGCCGACGACCCGGCCGGGCTGCCGGGTGCTCAGCGCGGGCAGCCCGGCCAGGGCGCGTTTCTCCAGCACGAAGCCGGTGCTGTACAGGACGTTGGCGAGCAGCGCGGACGCCACGCCCCACCACGGCACCGCGCTACTCCCTTCCCCGGCGGGCATGGGCGAGCAGGATGGAGGCCAGCGACGGGACATGGCATGCGGCGCGGTCCAAAGGACGCAGCGGCCGCGGCACATCGTGATACGGCGCACCGGCGATCCGTACGTCCTCGAAACCGGATGCCGTGAGGAAGCCGCGCAGGGCACGGGCCGTGTACAGCCGCAGATGGCCGACGACCTGGGTGCCTGGCCGGCCGTGGATACGGCGCATGCTCACCTCCGAGAAGACGGGCTGGACCCCGGCGAGCAGCAGCCCGCGGTTGTACCAGGCGGCGAGGTTGGGGGTGGAGAGCATCAGATGGCCGCCGGGGCGCAGGACCCGGCGCAGCTCGTCCAGGGCGGCATCGGGGTCGACGAGATGCTCGATGACCTCGCTGAAGAGGACGGCATCCGCGGAGCCGGACGCGAACGGCAGGCCCCCGTCGGTGAGTTCGCCGCGTACCGCACAGGGGAGCCGGGTCCGGGCGCGGCGCAGGGCGTCCTGTGACCAGTCGACGCCGACCAGACGGTGACCGGCGAGCACCTGGGCCGCGGTGGCCGCCGCCGAGCCGTCGCCGCAGCCGATGTCCAGGACGGTGGCGGCCGGGGCACCGTCGCGTACGGGCCCCAGGGCGCGGGCCAGCAGCCGGGCCTGCCGCCGGCTGCGGGCGGCGCCGGAGGCGACCGGGACGGCGGGGTTCTCGTAGAAGTCCCGCAGCGCGGCGGGGGGCCCGGTCACCGGGACGCTCCGGCCGCCGGGGGCGCGGTCCAGGCGGTGGCGGCGAGGGAGGAGCGGAACAGGGTGCCGAGCCGGGCGCCGGCCGCGTCGTCCAGGAGGGCCGGGGACCAGCGCAGCGCCAGCTGGATCCGCCCGGCCACGGAGACGGTGGTGACGGTGAGCCCGCGCGGCATCCGGGCCGGGGCGGAGAACCACACCGCGGTCGGCCGGCCGGCGTCCCCGAAGTCCAGCGGGTTAGGAATCCGGCCGATGTTGGAGAGGAGGGTGGTGGAGGTCCAGGGCGCGGCGGCGGTGCGCAGCGCGCGGGTCATCGCGGCGCGCAGCCGGACCGGAACGACGGGTGCCGTCAACACCGTTGCGGCAAGCCCGAGTTGACGGCCGGGAGGTGCGGCCTTGAGGGCGCGGGTGCGGGCGGCGGTGCGCCGCAGCAGCCGGGCCACCGCGTCCGGGTCGGGCGGATCGGCGGTGAGCGGCCCGGCGTCCAGCCGCTCCTCGGGGCCGAAGCCGACCGACACCAGCCGGGTGCCGTTGCCGAGGGGCATCTCGGCGCCGCGCGGCCGGTCGTCGACGGGCATGGTGATGACGACGGGGGCGGTGGACGGGGCGGCGGCCGTGCGGTGCGGGCCGGCCGGGGCGTGCAGCCGGTTCCAGCGGGCGACCATCAGCCAGGTGGCGACCAGGAGTTGGTCATTGACGGTGTACGGCGCGGCCCCGCCGGGGGTGCGCGGCGGACGGGCCGGGATCGGCAGCTCGGCCAGCAGCATGCTGTTGCCGGACCGGCCGCCTTGTGGAGCGCGGCCGGGATCGGCGGCGATACGGGCCGGCCGGGAGAAGCGCCGCCCGGCTCCCGGCGGGGCGTCGGCCTTCGGACGCTCCGTACCGGGCCCGGTGGCGCGTACGGGGGCCGGGCCAGGAGGGTTGCCGGCGCCGCCGTACAGCTCGGCGGCGGTGGCCAGCACCCGCAGACAGGACGGCCCGTCCAGTGCGGTGTGGTGGATGGTGAGGACCAGCACGGTGCCGCCGCCCGTGTCCTCGATCGCCTCCAGCCGTACGGGAGGTGAGGCGTCCAGCGGCGGACAGGCGTCGAGCGCGCGTCGCCGGGCGCGGGCCAGCGCATCGGGGCCGGGCGGCGGGAAGTCGACGGGGTCCACGTCCGGGGCGGCGGTGAGCTGCCAGAGGTAGCGGCGGTGCCACCAGCGGACCGGCGCCTGGCGCATCAGGATGCGCGGATGGCGGGCGAGCGCCCGGTGGAACGCGGTGCGCAGCCGCCCGGGATCGACCCGGCCGGGGAGGTGCACCTCGATGTGTACGGTCTCCGGCTGGCTTTCGTCCGGACAGTGCCGGGAGATCTCGTCCACGACGGGGAAGGGGACGCGGGCGACGACGATGCCGCGGCTCTGCCTCCCCCCACCCCCGAACCCACCCCCCGCCCCCTCCCCCGAAGGGGGAGAGGGGGAGGGGGCGGGGGAGCGCTCGGCCGGTCCGTCGGGCGGTTCGCCCCGCCCGTCGGGCGGTTCGTGCTGCCCGTCGGGCGGTTCGGGCCGGGCCGGTTGCAGTGCGGTCATCGGGTGGTGCCCTCCCCGCTGGTGTCGGTCGACGTTACGGGCCCGCCGTCGGTCGGCCGTACGGGTCCGCTGCCGGTGGGCCGGTCGGGACCGCTGTCGGTCGGCCGTACGGGCCTGCTCGGCCGGGACCGGTGCCGTTCGGCCCAGTTCGGGCCGGCGCCCGGTGTCCGTCCCCGGGCCACGATCGGACGCCCGGCAACGGCCGGACCGTCGTCCCGGTCCCGCACCCGGCGCGGAAGCGGCGGTGGGGCGTGCGGGCCGGGCGGGTCAACCGGGCTGGACGGCCCGGAAGCCCCCCTCCCCGCCCCGTCCGTATCCGCCCCCGGCCCCTCCCCGGACACCGGCTCCTGCGACGCCCGGCCACCCCGCACGGTGACCACCGCCGCCGCCAGCGCCAGCAGCGCCAGGGCCTGCGCGGTGCCGCTGAACGCGCCCTCTCCGGCGGCATGGTGCTCGCCCGCCCCGAGGGCCGCGACGACTCCGGCGCTCACCATCGCCAGCAGGGCCAGCGGGACGAGGAGGTGCGGCCGGAAGCGTGCCACCAGCGCCAGGGCCGGCACGATCAGGGCGTAGGGCCCGGCGGCCACGGCCAGCACCGCGGTCAGCGCCAGGGTGCCCAGGACCCAGGACGGGGCGGGTGGGGGCAGTGCCGCGGGCGGCGGGGTGCGGGGTGTGCGGCGGACGAGGGCGGAGACGATCAGGAGCGCGACCCCGAGGGCACCGCCGGCCAGTCCCAGGTCGTAGGTGACGGCCGGGGCGTAGGAGAGCTCGACGGTCCCGCCCGCCCCGGCCGGGACGAGGAAGGCCTGCTGCCAGCCGTCGATCCGGAGCGGGGTCAGCCGCCGGCCGTTGAGCGTGGCCTGCCAGCCGTCGTTGGCGTTCTCGTACATCTGGAGGTAAACGGCCCGGCCGGCGCCGACCGCGACGCCGCGGCGGTCCCCCGACCAGTCCTCGGCGGTGACCTTCCGCACCGGGGCGGCGGACTCCCGTGCCGGTCCGGCGTCCGTGGCACCCGTGTGCGCGGTGGTGCCCCGCCGCAGCGTCACCTCCGTCAGCGCCAGCGGCCCCTGGTCGCCCGCCTCCACCCGGTGGCGTCCGGACGGCAGTTCCAGGCGTCCGTCACGGGCCGGACCGGCGCACAACCGCACCTCGACCGGGCGGCGTTCGGTGAGGTCACGGACGTACCCGGCGGCCTGGGTGGCGTGCAGGACACCGTCGACGGCGAGCATCGGGCCCTGGCCGCAGCCGACCGAGAAGCGGGCACCGGCGGCGGGCCGCGGGGTGCGGTACGAGTCGAGCGCGGGGATGTGGATCTCGCTGAGTCCGACCGGGAGTTGGAGCGCCTGGCCGGCGACCGGGTTGTGGAGGGTCAGCGGTGCGACCTTGCTGATGGTGATGTCGAGGCGGTCGGTGGTGATCGGGTCGAAGCGGGCCTGGCCGTTCTCGTCGACGCCCGCGGTGGCCGCCCCGTCCGGCGAGTTGACCAGGATCTGCTCCGGCCGGGTGGAGATACCGCCGGCCGCGGCCAGCACGATCTGGTCGATCTTCTTCCGGCCGGGCCAGCGCAGATGCAGGGTCGGCCGGTCACCGGCGATCCAGGCGGTGGTCAGATCGCCGTCGACGAGGTTGCGGGGGCTGAGCGACCGGCCGGAGCCGAAGCTCGTGGAGTCGGCGGTGGCGGTGATCCGGTCCCGCTGTTCGGGTGCGATGCGGTCCAGGAGGCGGTCGAGTTCGGGGCCGGGAACCGCCAGCGCCTGACCGGAAATCCGGTACGGAGCGGCGGCGCCGGTGCGGAACTGGCGGTGCAGCCCGGCCTCCGCGGAGACCGGGGAGAGGCCGCCCGGGTCGCTGCCGCGGTGCAGCGAGAGGATCTCGGCGGGCGCGTCGGACCGCTCAGCGTCGGTGGGGAGTTGCAGCAGCCGGGTGACCTGGACGCCGGGGACGGAGATCTCCCGGAAGCCGGCGCCGGAGAGCCCGGCGCGTGGGGTCTGCGAGCCGAGGATCGTCACCTTCAGCCAGGTCGCCCGGCCGGCCGGGGCCTTGACCCGCTGCGGCGTTCCGTCGGGGCGCAGAGTGTCCTGTGTGCTGCCGCGGTCGGTCTGCACGCGTACGGAGGTCGGGGCGGCGCGCAGCCCGTCCCCGGGCAGCGGGGTGAGGGACAGCGTGGACGGAAGGGTGGTGGGCCGGGTGAAGGCGATCCGGACCCACTGGCCGACGGGCTCCCCGGCGCTGCCTTCCGCCCAGGCGGTGTCCGGGTTGCCGTCGAAGGCGTTGACCGGGTCGTACTGCGGCAGGTGGAAGAGCCAGTTGCCGCTGCTGGAGGCGGTGACCGAGGACGCGCCACGGAGGGCGGCGGTGGTCTGGTGGCCGGGCCCGGCGGTCGGCAGGATCTGCCGGGGCGGGCGGCCAGGGTCCTGGACGCTGTCGGGGTGGTTCCGCTCGCCGGCGGTGTAGGTGTACGAGGTGTTGCTGTTGACCAGCCCGAAGCGGGTGTCGGCCCGGCGCAGGCCGTCGGCGGTCAGCTGGAGCGGCGGGGTGCCGAGGCCGGGGTGGGCGTCGCCGGTCAGTACGGTGGGGCGGTGGCGCAGGGCGGGGTCGGCGGACAGCTGGAGGAGGGCTTCGGGGCCGCCGCTGAGCCGTGCGGTGTCCGCGACGGCCCGGGTGGTGACCGGACCGGGCTCGGGGGTGTCCTCGGGCCGGTAGATCTCGACGGCGCGCTGCCGCGGGTAGAGGCCCTGGACCTGGAGGGGCGCCCCGGAGGGGATCCGGCCGCCGGTGGTCAGCGGACCGAAGGCGGCCGCCTTGCGGTAGCCGGACGCCTGCAGGGTGCGCTTGACGGTCTGCGGCGGGACGTAGCCGATCTGGTCCGGGTCGAGATCGTTGCGTACGACCACGTCGTGCAGGCCGGCCCGGCCCAAGTAGTCGCGCAGTCCGGGTACTTGGGCGCCGGTCAGCAGCGCCTGTTCGACGGCGTCCAGGGCGCGGCGGGCGCCCGGGGTGCCGAACGGGACGAAGTCGCGCTGCGCCCAGGGGGAGGTGGCGAGGACGTCGAGCGGTTCGTCGATGGGGGAGCCCCAGGTGTAGAGGCCGTGCGCGGTCGCGGGGACGACCAGCGCGCGGCTGTGCGGGGAGTGCTTCTGGAGCCAGGCCGCGGCCCGTTCCCAGGAGGCGGGCAGCCGGGTGAAGGCGCCGGGCTGGAGGACGGTGCCGGTGAGGAAGGGCAGGGCGAGGGCGGGCAGCACGAGGAGCGCCGTCACCAGCGGGAGGCGGCGGCGGGCGGGGATCCGGCGGGTGCCGCGGCGTTCGGTGGCGACCGCGAGCAGATGCGCCAGGCCCAGGACGAGCGCCAGGGCCAGGCCGGGGGTGAATTTGTAGATGTTGCGGAACGGGCGCAGCCAGCCGTTGAGCCAGTCCTGCCACAGGCCGTGCAGCGGCCCGCCCAGCGCACCGCCGTAGCCGGCCAGCGCGATCAGCGCCACGGCCAGCACGGTCAGCAGCAGCCAGCGGCGCTCGGGCAGATCACGGCGGGCCAGCCCGGCCAGGCCGAGCGCCGCGGCCAGCGCCGAGCCGAGGATCGCGAACGGCCGGGCCGTCATGGTCCAGCCGGCCGGCAGCCAGGGGTCGCCGAAGTTGAGGTAGCCGACCCAGTTGCCGGCGCCGCGCAGCAGTTCGGTGGCCGACATGGTGCCGGTGGTGGTGTCGGCCTGCTCGATGAACGGCATGAAGTTCTCGCCGTGCAGACCGAGCAGCAGCAGCGGCACCACCCACCAGGCGGCGGCCAGGACGACACCGGGCAGCCACCAGGCGAGCAGCTTCGCCCGGCGCGGCCCCGTACGGGAGAGCAGATACAGGCCGACGGGCAGCAGCGAGGCCAGTGTCGAGGCCGCGTTGACCCCGCCCATGAAGGGGATCAGCAGCGCCGAGCGGGTGGCCGCGATACGCGCGCTGACCTGCGCGTTGGTCAGCGGCAGCAGCACCCACGGCAGCAGTGCGCCGGGCAGCGCGGCGGCGGAGGTGGAGCCGATGACGAGGGTGAAGGCCGGCCACAGGGCGTAGCAGGCGGCGGCCAGGAGCCGGGCCGGCGGGGTGCCGACGCGGAGCCGTTCGGCCAGCCGCAGGGCACCCCAGAACGCGGCCGTGACGATCAGCGACATCCACAGCCGCTCGGCCAGCCACACCGGGACATGGGCGAGATCGGCCAGGCCGTAGTAGGGGAGGGTGGGGAAGGCATAGCCGATGTACTGGTCGGCGATGCCGCCGAAGCCCGCCCGGTCGTGCCACAGCTGCCCGAGGTCGGCGAGGAACCGCCACGGGTCGGTGGTCACACCCAGCTTGGTCTCGAACGTCATCTTCCCCGGCGACGGCGCGAGGAAGCCGGCCAGGGCGAGCGCCCAGAACGCGAACAGCCAGTGTCTGCGCCGGCGGTGGCCGGGCGGCGGGGCGGGGGCGGGCGTCGGCCGTCCCCCGGCGTCGGGCGATCCGGGGGAGGGGAACGGCCTCAGGGTCTGGGTCATGGCAACCGCCGGAGGATGAGGAGGAGGTTCCAGGTGGCGACCTCCCGGACGCCCGGGAGGCGGGGGATGGCCTCGGCGAGGAACGGCGCGTAGCGGGAGCGGGCGGTGACCACGGCGATGTCGTCGCGGGCCCGGACCTGGCGCAGGGTGCGGCCGACGTGCACGGCGAAGAGGTTGACGCCCAGGGTGTGTTTGGCCGCTCTCCCGGTGCGCCGCCGGTAGCGGGCGCGGGCCCGCTCTGCGCCCAAGTAGTGCCAGGGCGCGGTCTCATGGCCGCCCCAGGGGGAGAACCAGTTGGTGAAGGCGACGTAGATCAGACCGCCGGGGCGGGTGACCCGGATCATCTCGCTCAGGAAGGTCTGCGGGTCGGCGACATGCTCCAGGACGTTGGAGGAGAAGCAGATGTCGACGGCGCCGTCGGCGAGCGGCAGCAGATAGCCGTCGGCGACCACCGCGCCCTCGGGGGGCGGGCCGTGCGCGGTCAGCTCCGCCGTATCGGGTTCGAAGAGCCGGCCCAGGGCGCCGCGGCGGCGGAACTCCGCGGTGAAGTAGCCGCTGCCGCCGCCGACATCGGCGACCACCGCGCCGCTCAGTGGGGCATACCGTTCGACCTGGTCGGCGGCGTCCCGGGCGAGCAGCCGGTAGCAGTGCCCCGGGTCGGTCCGCTCCCGCAGGAAGGCGCGGAACAGGGTGTAGGACCTGCGCAGCGAGGGGTCGCGCACCGGGCCTTCACCGCCCGGAGAGCGGGTCGAGGACGGCCTCAGCGGCGACCGCCCGGAAGCTCTGGACCGTATGGCTCCACCGGAAGCGGGCGGCCCGCCGTTCGGCGGCGCGGCCCAGGGTGTCGCGGCGCCGGGCGCTGAGGGCGAGGGTGCACCAGTGCGCGGCGAACGCGCTCTCGCCGCGGGCCAGCAGCCCCGTGGTGCCGTCCTCGACGGAGTCCCGCAGGCCCGGGATGTCGAAGCCGACGGCGGGGGTGCGGCGGGCGGCGGCCTCCATCACCACCAGCCCCCAGCCCTCGACGAGCGAGGGGTGCAGCAACAGCCAGGCGGAACACAGCAGTTGGTGTTTGCGTTCTTCGGAGACATGGCCGGTGAAGGTGACACCGGGCCCGGCCGCCGCGGCCAGCCGGGCGCGCTCCGGGCCGTCGCCGACGATCACCAGCCGGCCGCCGGTCACCGGCCGGACCCGCTCCCACAGCCGCAGCAGCAGATCGATGCGCTTGTACTCGACGAGCCGCCCCATGGCCAGGAACAGCGGCTCCGGCGCCTTGGGGGCCAGCGGTCCGGGCTCCGCCACGCCGTTGTACACCAGCCGGATGCGGTCCGGGTCGACACCGAGGCCGTGCAGCGCGGACGCGGTCGAGCCGGAGACCGCCACCATCAGATCGCGGCGGTGCGCCCCGGCCAGCGCCCAGTGCTCCAGACGGCGGCCGAGCCGGGCGGCGGGCCCCGGACAGCGCAGCCGCCACAGGTCCGTATGGACATGGTTGACCAGGCACAGCGTGGGACCGCGGTGCCACAGCGGCGCCAGGTACGGCATGCCGTTGCAGACCTCGACCAGCAGGTCGCAGTCGCCGACCCGGCGCGCCAACTGGCGTGGCACCCGCAGGAAATGACCGGCGTCGCCGCCCGCGGACACCACCCGGTAGCCGCGGGCGGGGGCACCTCCCCGCGGCCCGCCGCACAGCAGGGTGACCTGGTGGCCGTGGGCGGCGAGCCCTTCGGCGATCCGGTCCACCAGCAGCTCGGAGCCGCCGGCGGCGGGGTTGCCCAGATCGCGGCGGGCGAGGAAGACGATCCGGCGGGGGAACGGCGGCCCCGCGCCGGGTGGTCCGGACGCCGAGGGGGCGGGGGCGGGCGCCGTGAGGGGCGGGGACGGGCGCAGGTGCTGGGGCATGTGCATCCAACTCGTCTCAGGGTGCGGTACCGGCGGTGGGGGACGTACTGCGTACTGAGTCGTGCGGGCCGTGCTGCATCATGCGGTGCCGCGGTCCTGCCGTGCGGTGGGGTGGAGCGGTGCTCGCGGCACTGTGCTGCGGTGAAGCGGACGTGCGCCGACCGGAGGGCCGGCCGGCTGCGTGTGGGGTGGACAGTTTTCGCCCGCGCCGTTCATCGCGGCTACTCACCGGGGTGACAAAATCCGCGCCCATTTGAGCTGACGGTTCATCACTTCGCTCAGGACCGGCCGGTCGCCCGCCGCCCGCGCACCACCCACACCACCCCGGCCGGCGCGAGCAGCCCGCCCGCCGCCGCGGCCGTGACCGGCAGCGTTCCGCCGACCAGCGCCAGCTTGTCGCTGTCCGCCTTCGCCAGCCGCACCTGCGCCCGCTGCGTCGCGGGCGTGAACTGCAACCGCTCGCCGCGCAGCAGTGTCACCGCGGTACGCCGGGCACCGGGTGCCCGCAGTGTCTTGAGCGGCGAGAGCACGGCCTGCATGATCCGGCCGGTGCGCGGCTCGACGACCAGCTCGATACCGGAGTTGGCGTACCACTCCTCGGCCTGGATCTGGCCCTGGCCCGGCCGTCCGACGAGCCGGCCGGGGACCTGCCGGCTGCCGGTCCTGGTGGGCGGCACGGTCCCGGTGAAGCGGTAGCCCGGGTAGCCCTGGACCCGCTGTGTACCGGCGAAGCGGAGCGGGACGGCGGCGCCCAGGGTGTTGTCCCACCAGCGGTAGCCCGTCTTCTGCACATCGAAGGGGAACTTGAGGTAGGCATCGCCGTCGAAACGGGTCGGGGCCTCCTCGCAGCAGTGCACCGGGGCGTTGCTGCGCCGGTCGGTGACCCAGCGTTCGGTGGTCCACTGGAACGCCCTGCGCGGGTCCTTCAGGGGCAGCGTCTGCGGGGTGTCGACCGTCGTGGAGACGTCCCACACGGCCCGCCCGCTCTTCTCGCTCGCCGCGACATCGCCCAGTACGTGCCGGGTGATGGTGATCCGCCGGCGGTCCCTGGTCTTCAGCGCCGCGGTGTCGAAGTAACTGCCGTTGCCGGTGAAGACGGTGGTGACATCGACGTCGACCGGCGTGACCTTGGCCCGTGGTGCGACGTACCAGGCCAGCAGGGGTGCCAGGACCAGCAGAAAGACGCCGAGACCGAGGACGGCCAGCGACAGGGGCGAGGCGGTGCGGGCGGCGGTGACCGCGGTGGGGGAGGTGGCGGGCTTGCCGGATACGGGCATACGGGCACTCCTGGAAGCGGTGGGGGAGTCACGCTCTGGTGCACGTGCGGCGCCGCGGGGCGCCATGGGCCGGGAACGTAAGCGAACTCTTGACAGGGCGTCAATGCCCTTCCACACTCGGCAGGCACCACGACTCCAGTGGTGCCGCGCTGTGGGACGCGGCACCGGGCCGGCCGCCCAGGTCCTGTCGTCAGGGACCGGAGGCCGCGCCGTGTGCCGCGCCAACCTCGACGGAGACCGCCCGACGGGCTCCGGCATCGACGAAGGGCTCGCCGCGCCATGCACCGAACGCTCGCCGCCGCACTGACCACGCTGACCGCCGCCCTCCTCGCCATCGGCGTCGCGCTCGGCATCGTCGCCGCCCTGGACGCCACCCCCGAGCAGCCGAATGTGCCGCTGGTGACCTTCGACCGGAGCGGTGAGTAGCGGGGGGCCGAGGAGGCGGGGCGTGCTGAGGAGGTCCGGGTCATGGTGACAGCCGTCCGCTCGGCCTGGCGGGAGGTACCGCCCTACCAGGTACGGCAGTTCGCCGCCCTGGCACTGGAGGAGGTGCCCACCCTGGCCCAGGACATCCTCCGGGAGATCCGCCGCGAGTATCCTCAACTACAGCTGATTCCCGATGAGTTCGGGGAGCCCCGCGCGCTGGTGGGAATCCGCCAGTCACTGGAGCACTTCGTCGCGCATCTGACGGCCGGTCCGGACCGGCCGCATGTGCACCCGCGGGTCTTCCAGGAGTTCGGCCGCGGCGAGGGCATACAGGGCCGCAGCCTGGACGTCCTGCAGGCCGTCTACCGGCTCGGCGTCCGGCTGGCCTGGCGGCGGCTCGCCGAGATCGGCCAGCAGGTCGCGATCCCGGCGCCCGCGATGTACGAGCTCGCCGAGTCCGGCTACGAGTATCTGGACGGGCTGGTCGCCGAATCCGTACGCGGCTACGCCGAGGCCGCCGCCCGCCAGGCCGGTGAGCGGCTGCGGCTGCAACGGCGCCTGATGGAGCAGCTGTTCACGGGCCCCGGCAGACGGCGGCGCGGCGCGGGCGCGGCGGACGGGGTGCCGCCGGCCCTCGCCGAGCGCGCCGCCCGGATCGGCTGGCCGCTGCCCGAGCGGGTCGCGGTCGCGGTCCTGCTGCGGCCGGCCCGGGAGGCGGTCGCGCCCGCCGTCGCCCCGGACGTCCTGCTGGACATGGAGAGCGAACGGCCGCGGATGGTGGTGCCCGAGCCGGACGCCCCCGGTCGGCGCGAGCTGCTGGCCCGTGCGGCGGCCGGCTGGTCGGGCGCGATCGGCCCCGCGGTACCGCTGCTGGACGCCGCGAAATCGCTGCGCTGGGCCGGGTCCGCGGTCGATCTGACGGAGCGCGGACTGCTGCCCGCGGGGGAGCTGCTGCAGTGCACCGAGCACACTGAGGCGCTGGTCCTGCTGCCGCCCGAGGAGCTGATCGAGGACCTCACCCGCCGCCGCCTCGCCCCGCTGGACAGCTGCGGCCCGGCCCATGGCCGGCGGCTCGCGGAGACCCTGCTCGCCTGGCTGGAGACCCGCGGCGGCGCCCCCGAGGTCGCCGCCCGGCTCGGCGTCCATCCGCAGACCGTGCGCTACCGGCTGCGCCAGATACGGGAGTTATGGGGCGCGGAGATCGACGACCCGGACCGCCGCTTCGAACTTGAGCTGGTGTTACGGGCCCGGCGGCTGCGCGGGGAGCTCAGCTGACCCGCCGGAGTCCGCGGCCCGGGGCTCCACCAGCACCGCCATCCCGTCCAGGAGCCGCGCCAGCCCGAACTCGAACAGCGACGTCAGCGTCACCACATCCTCGTCGTGCGCCGCGATCCCCCCGTACATGGGGTAGGAGCCCGAGGCGAGGATGCCCTCGAACACCGGCTCCATGGACGCCATCCACTGGTTCTGGTCCATCCCGGTCTCCTGCTCGGCCTCCAGATCGTCCTCGAAGCCGGCGGCGGTGGCGCGCACATAGTTGAGCAGCGTGATGGCCATATGGATCAGCGTCACCGGGTCCGGGCCCGTTACCCGCGCCATGGTCCACTCGATGAGCGCCATCGCCCGCGGCATCGGCTGCGGCCGGGTGATCGACAGGTAGTGCGCCAGCCACGGATGCCGCTGGTAGAGCTCCCATTGCAGCCGTGCGCCCGCCTCCATCCGCGCACGCCAGCCGTCCGGCGCCGGGTCGGGAAGCTCGACGTCGCGGAACGCGGCGTCCGCCATCAGCACCACCAGCTCGTCCTTGTTGGCCACATGGCGGTAGAGCGCCATCGAGGACACCCCGAACTCGGCGGCGACCCGGCGCATCGACAGCGCCCGCAGCCCCTCGGCGTCGGCGACCTTGAGACCGGCCCGTACGACGCTCTCGCGGCTCAGCCCGCTGTCCGTCTCACGCGGCCGTCGCTCCCGCGGGAGCCCGGAGTGCGCGGCCCGCTGTGGCTGTGGCTGCGGCTGCGGCTCGGCGACGACCGTGCCCACGCCCGGTACGGCGCGGACCAGGCCCTCCTGCCGCAGCGTGGTGAGCACCTTGGTGGCGGTCGCCATCGCCACCCCCCACTCCTGGGTGATCCGCCGGGTCGAGGGCACCCGGTCGCCCGGCGTGAGTTCACCGGTGCCGATGCGGCGCCGGATCTCGTCGACGATCCGGCGGTAGGGCGGCGCTGACTGCTCCACGGGGTGGCCTCCGTACTAGTGCACCAGGGGGATTTCGGTGGCCGCGAGGGTAGCAGCGCCGGTCTCACCAGGGCATTGCACTAGCCAAGTGCACTAGTGTGATGCACCTCCAATTCCCTTGCCAGTCCTGCTGTTTGCACCGTAAGCCCACCCTGCTTACCGTGTCATCCATGTCGTTTACTCCGTACACATCCCCGCCGCCGGCCGGCCGCCGGGAGTGGACCGCCCTGGCCGTCCTCCTGCTGCCCTGCCTTCTCGTCTCCATGGACGTCTCGGTGCTCTACTTCGCGGTGCCGTTCCTGACCGCGGAACTGGAGCCCAGCAGCGTCCAGCAACTGTGGATCCTGGACGTCTACGGCTTCGTCCTGGCCGGCCTGCTGATCACCATGGGCGCGCTGGGCGACCGCATCGGCCGCCGCAAGCTGCTGCTGTCCGGCGCCCTCCTCTTCGGTCTCGCCTCCGGGGTCGCCGCCTATGCACAGAGCGCAGAAATGCTCATCGCCGCACGGGCGTTGCTCGGCATCGGCGGCGCCACCCTGATGCCGTCCACGCTCGCGCTCATCCGCAACCTCTTCCATGACGCCAAGCAGCGCGGCAGGGCCGTCGCGATCTGGTCGTCGGCGATGATGGGCGGCATCGCGGTCGGCCCGGTGCTCAGCGGGGTGCTGCTGGAGCACTTCTGGTGGGGTGCGGTGTTCCTGATCAACGCCCCGGCGATGGTGCTGCTGCTGGTCTGCGGGCCGCTGCTGCTGCCGGAGTTCAAGAACCCGGCGGCCGGGCGCTTCGATCTGCCCGGCTCGCTGCTGTCGCTGCTCGCGATGCTGCCGATGGTCTACGGCATCAAGGAGATCGCCCGCGACGGCCTGGCGCCGCGGCCCGTCCTCGCCCTCGCCGCCGGTCTGCTGGCCGCCGCGGCCTTCGTGTACCGCCAGCGCACCGCCCGCCACCCGATGCTCGACCTGGAGCTGTTCCGCCACCGCGGGTTCAGCGTCTCGGTGCTGATGAACCTGCTGGCGATGTTCGCGGTGGTCGGCTGCGCGGTCTTCTTCACCCAGTACCTGCAGACCGTACGGGGGATGAGCCCCATGGAGGCGGCGCTGTGGAATCTGCTGCCGACCCTCGCGGTGGGCGGGATGGCGCCGGCGGCCGCCGGACTCGCCCAGCGGATGGACCGGGCCTACGTCATCGCCCTGGGATTCGTCATCGCGGCCGGCGGTTTCGTCTGGCTGTCCTGGCTGGAACCGGGCTCGGCCCTGTGGTTCGTCCTGGTGGCCTCCTCGGTCTACGCCTCGGGCCTGGTGATGGTGATGTCACTCGGCAACGAACTGGCCATCGGCCTCGCCCCGCCCGAGCGTGCCGGTTCCGCCTCGGCGCTGCTGGAGTCCGGCACCGAACTGGGCGGCGCGCTGGGCATGGCCATCCTGGGCAGCGTCGGGAGCGCGGTCTACCGCGCGGACATGGCCGACGCCCTGCCCGCAGGCCTCCCGGCGGGCGCGGCCGACGCGGCCAGGGAAACGCTGGCCGGCGCCGCCGCGGTGGCCGCCGGACTCCCGGGCCGGGCGGGCGAGGCGCTGCTGACCGCGGCCCGGTCCGCCTTCACCGACGGACTCCAGACGGCCGTCCTGGGCGCCGCGAGCGTGATGGCCTGCGCCGCGGTACTGGCCCTGGCACTGCTGCGCGGGCTGCGGACACCGGAATCCGAGGGGGAGCCGGACGCCGCCGGGACGGCCGGTACACGGCAGCCTGCCGCCGAACCTACGGGGGTGAAGACGGCCGGTACGGCGACGTCCTAGGGGGCCGGCCAGTGCGGCGACGTCCTGGGGACGGGCCGGTGCGACGGCGTCCCAGGTGTATTGCCCTGTGAGGTTGATGGTTGATCGAGGCGGCCGGTACGGCGGCGTCCTGGGAAGGCCCGCCGGTGTCACCACCTGCCGGCGGCTGCCGACGCGCCCGCCCGGCTCACTCGGGGGCGACGCCCAGCATCCGCTGCAGCAGCTCCTTCAGCAGCGTCCGCTCGGCGACCGTCAGCCGGCCGAGAGGTTCGCGCGCGAAGTCCAGGGACGTCCGCAGCGCCGCGGCCGTGTGTGCGCCCTCCTCGGTCGGGGCGGCGAGCTTGACGCGGCGGTCGGCCGGATCGGGGCGGCGCTCGACCAGACCGCGGGACTCCAGGCGGTCCACGATGCCGGTGATGTTCGACGGCTCGCACTTCAGGCGCTGGGCGACCTTCCGCATGGGCAGCGGCTCCAGCGAGAGCAGGCTGAGCACCCTGGCCTGCGCGCCGGTGAGGGAGTGCTCGGCCGCGGCCTGCTCGTACTCCTCGTAGTAGCGGGCGACGACGGTGCCGATGAGGTCGACGACCTCGACGGTCAGGGAGTCTGCGCGGGGGGTCATGCACACGAGGATACCCATTTACTTGACAACATGAAATATCGAGGAGCATGGTTGTTTCAGCACCTGAAGCATTAGGAGGATCGCGCTTATGTCCGCACTGCCCACGACCAGCCGCGAATGGCACCTCGTCGCCCGCCCCCACGGCTGGCCCACCCCGGAGGACTTCGCGCTGCGCGAGGCCGCGGTGCCCGAGGTCGGCGAGGGCCAGATCCTCGTCCGTACGCAGCACTTCTCCGTCGACCCGTACATGCGCGGCCGGATGAACGATGTGAAGTCCTACGTCCCGCCCTTCCAGCTCGACCAGCCGATGGAGGGCGGCGCGGTCGGCGAGGTCATCGCCTCGCGCGCCGACTCCATCGCCGTCGGTGACCATGTCCTGCACGGCCTCGGCTGGCGTGAGTACGCGGTTCTGGACGCCAAGCGCGCCGCCAAGGTGGACCCGTCGCTGGCTCCGCTCACCGCCTACCTCGGTGTGCTGGGCATGCCCGGCCTGACCGCGTACGCGGGCCTGCTGGAGGTGGCGTCCTTCAAGGAGGGCGACGCCGTCTTCGTGTCCGGCGCGGCCGGTGCGGTGGGCAGCGAGGTCGGCCAGATCGCCAAGCTCAAGGGCGCCTCCCGGGTCATCGGCTCGGCCGGCTCCGACGCGAAGGTCAAGCTCCTGGTGGAGGAGTACGGCTTCGACGCCGCCTTCAACTACAAGAACGGCGACGTCAACCAGCAGCTCAAGGAGGCCGCCCCCGACGGTATCGACGTCTACTTCGACAACGTCGGCGGCGACCACCTCGAAGCGGCCATCAGCTCCCTCAACGTCCATGGCCGTGCCGCCATTTGCGGCATGATCTCGATGTACAACGCCACGGAGCCGAGCCCCGCCCCCCGCAACCTCGCGATGGTGATCGGCAAGCGCCTGCGCCTCCAGGGCCTGCTGGTCAGCGACCACTCCGCCCTGCAGCCGCAGTTCGTCGAGGAGGTCTCCGCCTGGATCCGCTCCGGCGAACTGAAGTACAGCGAGACCAAGATCTCCGGCATCGAAAACGGCGTCGAGGCCTTCCTGGGCCTGCTGCGCGGCGAGAACACCGGAAAGATGATCGTGAGCCTGGAGGGCTGACCGCAGTCCCGAACCACAACCGAGGGAGGGGTGGGGTGGGGGAGGGGAAGCCGGAGGACCGTGTGCCTCCCCCACCCCACCCCCTTGCCCCGCCCGTTAGGCTCGGCGGCACGCCGTCGTGATCCGTGGGCGCGAGTCGCGGCGAACCACAGGAGGATTCGGTATGTCCATCCAGACCGTCGACGTCGTCTACACCGCCGTCGCCACCGCTGAGAACGGCCGTGACGGCCGCGTCGCCAGCGACGACGGCAAGCTCGACGTGGTCGTCAACCCGCCCAAGGAGCAGGGCGGCAGCGGCGCCGGCACCAACCCCGAGCAGCTCTTCGCGGCCGGTTACAGCGCCTGCTTCCAGGGCGCGCTCAGCGTCGTCGCCCGCCGGGAGAACGCCGATGTCTCCGGCTCCCGGGTGACCGCCAAGGTCGGCATCGGCAAGACCCCGGACGGGGGCTTCGGCCTCACGGTCGAGATCGCCGTCTCGATTCCGCGGGTCGACTCGGCCACCGCCCAGGACCTCGTGGAGAAGGCGCACCAGGTGTGCCCGTACTCCCACGCCACCCGCGGCAACATCGAGGTCAAGCTGACCGTCGCCTGACACACGGCGCCCAACGGCGCTCTTCCACAGGGCCGCATCCCGCGCCGGGGTGCGGCCTTCTGGGGTCTGTGACGGGGGCGGCGCCCGTGTCGCAGGCAGGAAGCGGGGCCGTGCTCCGGATTCGCTCTCCGGCCCGGTTTCCGCGCCTGTGCGGGCTCAACTCGCGCTATTCTTGCGGGGCTTCACCACGTTCCTCCCCACAGCTCCGTCGGCGGTGTGCCGGCGGGGGCCCTGGCTTCCGGGGCCTGTCCGGAGGAGCGAGGAGGAGCGATGGACGATCAGGACACGGAGCAGGAGAGCGACCGATGGGCGCCGTCTGACAGATGGCAGGTCGTCATCGGGGTGCTGGGCCTGCTGGTGGCGATCGTCGCTTGTGTGGGGCAGTTCGTCCGGTAAGCACCGGGACCGGCCCCGCTGGGTCCGGACACGGCCGGGGCCCGTCTTCGCGGCGGGACGGTCAACGGGGGAGTGCCCGGGCTCGCCACGCACCGCGCGGCACCCTTCGCGCCGCGCCCGCGGCCCTTGCGCCTTTCCTCCGCGCCCCGCGCCCTCCGCGCCCCGCGCCCTCCGCGCCCCGCGCCCTTCGCGCCGCACCCGAAGCCCGCGCGCCTTCCCTCGACCCCGCACCCTTCCCACACCCCACGCCCCCCCCGCGCCCCCACCCCATGTGACGCAGACAACATTCCCCCCGTCTTGACGCGCCCCCCGTGTAATCGATTTCGTAGCCCCCACGCATTCCCCACGGAATCGATTACACGGCGATCGCGCCAAGCGAAGCAGCCCCCGCACGGGAAGCGACGCACGGGAAGCGACGCACGGACAGACGGAACGGCAAACGGAACGGCAACGGCGCCATGGCGAACATCAAAGATGTGGCAGAGCGGGCAGGGGTCTCCGTCGCCACCGTCTCCCGGGTCCTCAACGGCCACAGTCCGGTAGCCGAGACCCGTGAGCGGGTGCTCGCCGCGGTACGGGAGCTGGGCTACCGCCCCAACAACGTCGCCCGCGCGCTGCGCACCGCACGGACCGGCGCGCTCGGCCTGATCATCAGCGATCTCACCAACCCCTTCTTCACCGAGCTGGCCGACGCCGTGGAGGACGAGGCCCGCAGCCTCGGCTACAGCCTGGTCATCGGCAATGCAGGCGAGCGCCCCGACCAGCAGGACGACTACATCCGCACGCTGCTCGACCGCCGGATCGACGGTCTGCTGGTCAGCTCGGCGGGCACCGGTTCGGCGATGCTCAGCGAGGTGGTGGCCTCCGGCACCCCGCTGGTGCTGCTGGACCGCACCGTGCCCGGCGTCGACGCCCCCTGCGTTCGCGCCGACGGCCGCACCGCGCTCACCGAGCTCGCCGCCCATCTCGCCGCCCTCGGCCGCCGCCGCCCCGCGATCATCGTCGCCCCGGCCGGCACCCCCACCGGCGACGAGCGCCTCCGCCTCTTCCGTACGGCGCTGGGCGGATACGGCCTCACCTTGCCCGACGAGCGGGTCGGTGCCACCCCCGATCTCCAGCACACCGGCGGCCGGCAGGTGATGAGTGACTTCCTCGACCTCGCCGAGCCGCCGGACGCGGTGCTGGCAACCGACAACCTGATGGCGCTGGGCGCGATGGACGAACTCCGCGCCCGCGGGCTGCGGGTCCCCGACGATGTGGCGCTGGTGGTCTATGACGACGTGCCGTGGTTCGCCCACACCGATCCGCCGCTGACCGCCATCGCCCAGCCCACCCGCGAACTGGGCCGGGCCGCCGTCCACACCCTGCTGGCGCGGATCGAGGACCGGCCCGCCGGCTCGGTGCTGCTGCCGGCCCGGCTGGTCACCCGCCGTTCCTGCGGCGAGCTGCCCACCCCCTGAACAGGCCCGCCCGGCGCCCGGAGGCACTTCGGCCCCGGCTCCCCCGGCCGGGCGGGCCACCCGAACCGGCCTTCACCGGCCACCCGAACCGGCCTTCACCGGCCACCCGAACCGGCCTTCACCGGCCACCCGAGTCAGTCCCCACACAAGCCACCCGAGGAAGAGAGGGGCAGCGCATGACCGGCGTCAACGACGACGAACCGGGCGGCCGCGAACTGCTGCGCGTGGAGGGGGTGACGAAGTCGTTCCCGGGCGTCCGTGCGCTCGACGGCGTGGACCTGACCCTGCGCACCGGTGAGGTGCATGTCCTGCTCGGCGAGAACGGTGCGGGCAAGAGCACCCTCATCAAGATGCTCTCCGGCGCCCACCGCCCCGACGGGGGCCGGCTCCTCGTGGACGGCGACGAGGCCACCATCCGTTCGGCGCAGGACGCCGAACGGCACGGCATCGCCACCATCTACCAGGAGTCCAACCTCGTCCCCGGGCTGACCGTCGCCGAGAACATCTTCCTGGGCCGGCAGCCGCGCACCAAGCTCGGTCTGGTCGACAGGAAGGCGATGCGCTCCAGGGCCGCCGAGCTGCTGCGGCGCGTACGGCTCGATGTGTCCCCGAACACCCCGGTCGCCGAACTGGGCATCGCCCGCCTCCAGATGGTCGAGATCGCCAAGGCGCTCAGCCTGGACGCCCGGGTCCTGATCATGGACGAGCCGACCGCGGTGCTGACCTCCGAGGAGGTCGAGACCCTCTTCGAGATCGTCCGCGAACTGCGCGACACCGGCGTCGGCATCATCTTCATCACCCACCACCTGGAGGAGATCGGCGCGCTCGGCGACCGGGTCACCGTCCTGCGGGACGGCCGCTCCGTCGCTCAGGTGCCGGCCTCGACGGACGAGGACGAGCTGATCCGCCTCATGGTGGGCCGGGACATCGCCGAGCAGTACCCGCGCCGGCGCCCCGACGCGCCGGGCGCGCCCCTGCTGCGCGTCCGCGGGCTGACCCGCAACGGCACCGCGGCCGGGCCGGTCTTCGAAAGCATCGACTTCGAGGTGCGGGCCGGTGAGGTAGTGGGCCTCGCCGGACTGGTCGGCGCGGGCCGTACCGAGGTGGTCCGGGCGATCTTCGGCGTCGACCGCTATGACGCCGGCACGGTCGAGATCGACGGCAAGGAGCTGGCCCGCGGCGATGTCCGGGCCGCGATGCGCGCCGGGCTCGGCCTCGTACCGGAGGACCGCAAGGGCCAGGGCCTGGTGCTGGACGCCTCCCTCCAGGACAACCTCACCCTCGCCCGGCTCGACCGCGACACCCGCGGCGGGCTGGTGGACCGGGGCGCGCAGCGGCGCGAAGCGGCCACCGTCGCCGCGCAGTTGAAGGTCCGGATGAGCGGTCTGGGCCAGAGCGCCCGCACCCTCTCCGGCGGCAACCAGCAGAAGATCGTCATCGGCAAGTGGCTGCTGACGGACACCAGACTGCTGATCCTCGACGAGCCGACGCGCGGTATCGACGTCGGCGCCAAGGTCGAGATCTACCAGCTGATCAACGAGCTGACGGCGTCCGGCCGCGCGGTCCTGATGATCTCCAGCGATCTGCCCGAGGTCCTCGGAATGAGCGACCGGGTGCTGGTGATGTCGCAGGGCCGGCTGGCCGGTGAGCTGCCGGCCGAAGAGGCCACCCAGGACGCCGTGATGGAGCTGGCGCTCCAGTCCCCCGGCGGCACCCCCGAGAACACGAAGCACGACGAGAGCGCGATGGAGGGCTCCGATGTCCACTGAGGTGAAGACAGGAGCCGCCGCCGAGGCGGTGGGACGGGCACCGGACCGGGACGGCTTCGGGCCGTGGTTCTCCCGGGCGGTCCTCAGGAACGGCCCGCTCGGCGGGCTGATCGCCCTGGTCGTGGTGATGGCGGTGCTGTCCGGGGACTTCCTCAACGGGCAGAACCTCCTCAACGTCGGCGTCCAGGCGTCGGTCACCGCGATCCTCGCCTTCGGCGTCACCTTCGTGATCGTCTCGGCCGGAATCGATCTGTCGGTCGGCTCGGTCGCCGCGCTCTCCGCCACCGTCGTGGCCTGGGCGGCCAGCGGTGACGGCCTGCCCGTCTGGATGGCGGTGCTGCTCGGCCTGGCGGTCGGCGCGGGGGCCGGTCTGGTCTCCGGCGCGCTGGTCGCCTACGGCAAACTGCCCGCCTTCATCGCCACGCTGGCGATGCTCTCGGTCGGCCGCGGCCTGGCCCTGGTGATCTCCGGCGGCGCCCCGATCCCCTTCCCCGGCCCGGTCAGCGCGCTCGGTGACACCCTCGGCGGCTGGCTGCCGGTACCCGTCCTCGTCATGATCGCGATGGGGCTGATCGCCGCGCTGGTGCTGGCCCGTACGTACGCCGGCCGGGCGATGTTCGCGATCGGCGGCAACGAGGAGGCGGCCCGGCTCTCCGGCATCAACGTCAAGCGCCGCAAGCTCGCGATCTACGCACTGTCCGGTCTGTTCGCCGCGGTCGCCGGCATCGTGCTCGCCGCCCGGCTCACCTCCGCCCAGCCGCAGGCCGCCACCGGCTACGAGCTGGACGCCATCGCCGCCGTCGTCATCGGCGGGGCCAGCCTCTCCGGCGGCTCCGGCAAGGCCTCCGGCACCCTCATCGGCGCGCTGATCCTCGCGGTCCTGCGCAACGGCCTCAACCTGCTGAGCGTCTCGGCGTTCTGGCAGCAGGTCGCCACCGGACTGGTCATCGCGCTGGCGGTGCTCCTGGACACGCTGCGCCGCCGGAGCGCGCGATGAGCGCCCGGCGGAACACCCGGATCAAGGCGTCGCTGGCGGCCGGGCTGGCCGCGACCCTGTCCCTGGGCCTGGCCGGCTGCGACCGCGGCGGCAACACCGACCTGGGGCTCGCGCTGTCCACGATGAACAACCCGTTCTTCGTCGGCATCAAGGAAGGCGCCCAGGCCGAGGCGGACGCCCGCGGACTGCACCTCAACATCACCGACGCGCAGAACGACCCCACCCAGCAGATCAATCAGATGGAGACGTTCACCAGCCAGAACGTCAGGGCGGCCATCATCAACCCGGTCGATTCGGACGCCGCGGTCCCGGCCGTCGGTGTCGCCAACCGGGCGAAAGTGCCGGTCATCTCCATCGACCGGGGCGTCAACGGCGGCACGGTCGGCTCGACCATCGCCTCCGACAATGCCGCGGGTGGCCGGCTCGCCGCGAAGACCCTGGCCGAATCGCTCGGCGGCAAGGGCAAGGTGGCCTTCCTGGAGGGCCAGCCCGGCACCTCCGCCGCCCGCGAACGCGGCAAGGGCTTCGAAGAGGGCATCAAGAAGTACCCCGGCATCGAGGTCGTCGCCCGGCAGCCCGCGGACTTCGACCGCGCCAAGGGCATGGACGTGATGACCAATATGCTGCAGGCGCACCGCGATATCGGCGGGGTGTTCGCCGCCAACGACGAGATGGCGCTGGGCGCGTCGAAGGCGCTGGGCGGCCGCTCCGGCAAGGACGTGAAGGTGGTGGCGTTCGACGGCACCCCGGACGGGGTCAAGGCGGTCCGCGGCGGCACCCTGACCGCCACGGTTGCCCAGCAGCCCGAACTCCTCGGCAAGCAGGCCGTGGACTGGGCGATGAAGGCCTCCCGCGGTGAGAAGCTGCCGCGGTCGGTCAGGGTGCCGGTGGTGCTGGTGACCGCCGAGAACGCCGCGAAATTCGATGGCTGAGAGCGCGGCCCGGCACGTCCGGCGGGCCGCCGGGCAAAGACAGGTGAGAAGAAGTGGGAGAGCGGTGCATGTATGACGTCCTGGTGGTCGGCTCGGCCAACGCGGATCTGACGGTACGGGTCGACCGGCGCCCCGGCGCGGGCGAGACCGTGCTCGGCACGGACCTGGTCGAATCGGCCGGCGGCAAGGGCGCCAACCAGGCGGCCGCCGCGGCCCGGATCGGCGGGCGCACCGCGCTGCTGGCGCGGGTCGGCGGCGACGCGTACGGCGAGCTGCTGCTCGGCGCCCAGCGCGCGGCGGGCACCGATGTCACCCCGGTCATCGTGGACGGGACGGCCCGCACCGGCACCGCGATGATCATCGTCGACCCGGACGGTGACAACAGCATCGTGGTCTCGCCCGGCGCCAACGCCGCGCTCACCCCGCAGGACGTGGCCGCCGCGAAGGACACCATCGCCGCCTCCGCCGTGGTCTCCCTCCAGCTGGAGATCCCCATGGAGTCCGTACGGGCCGCCGCCGCGGCCGCCGAGCAGGCCGGTACCCGCGTCGTCCTCAACCCCTCCCCGGCCCCCACGGCGGATCTGGCCCCCGAACTCCTCTCGGTGGCCGACCCGTTGGTGGTCAACGAGCACGAGGCGCGGCAGCTCTCCGGGCTGGCCGACGGCACCCCCGCCGAGTGGGCGCAGGCACTGCGCGACCGGGGCGCCCGCTCCGTCGTGGTCACCCTCGGCGGCGACGGCGCGCTGGTCCTGGACGCCTCCGGAGCCGAGAACGTCCCGGGCGTCCGCGTCAAGGCCGTGGACACCACCGGCGCCGGTGACGCCTTCACCGGCGCCCTCGCCACCCGCCTGGCCCGCGGCGACGCACTGCCGGAGGCGGCGCGCTTCGCCGTACGGGTCGGCGCGGCCGCCGTCACCAAGCCGGGCGCCCAGCCGTCCTACCCGACCCGGGCGGAGCTGGAGGTGCTGGCACCGGAGCAGCCGGAGGGCTGAGGCCGGACCGGCGCCGCCCGGCCGGACCGGCGCCGCCACCGCGGCCTGCGCGTCCGGCCGGGCCGCGCAGGCCGGGCAGCCGGCATCACTGCCCGTCCCGCTCCTTCGGCCCGTACAGCGCGTGCTCCGCACCGGTCGCCAGCGCCCAGTAGCGGTCGCCGTAGGACCAGTGCCACCACTCCGTCGGGTAGTTGACCAGACCGGCAGCGGTCAGCGCGGCGTTCAGCACCCGGCGGTGGGTGCGGGCGGCGGGCGTCAGATCCGGGGCAGCCGTGTAGCAGGCACCGTCGCTCTCCTCGGGGGAGGCATCGATCGGTGTCCCCATGTCGACCTCGTCCCCCTCGGCGGTGACGAGGGTGAGGTCCACCGCACCGCCGGCGCTGTGCGGGGCGATCTCGGGCGGCGACACATAGCGGCTGGCGGCCTGGTGGAGGCGTGCGGTGTCCCAGTCGGGGTGGGCGGCGCGCAGTTCGTCCGTGTACCCCTCGAAGTAGCGGCGCTGCAGCCCCGGCGGCCGGTAGCCCTCGACGAACTGCAGCCGCAGCCCGTCCGGCAGTGACTCCTGCGCCGCCAGCAGCCGTCGGAGCACGCCCTCCCGCAGAAGGGCGAAGGCGCCCAGCGCGTCGTTCTGGTCCTCGGCCACCAGCAGCGCGGGCGCCGCGGTCCGTACGTCCACCAGCGGCTCACCGCACTCCTTGACGGGGATCGCGGCGACCGCCGGGTCCGCCATCAGCGTGATCCGGTCGCGGACATCGGTGAGCACCAGCTCCGCACCGTCCCCCGGCCCCGTCCTGGTCCACTCGGCGGCCGCCGCCACCCGCTCGCCGGACGGCAGCCAGGCGCCGCTGAGGCCGCACCCGGCAGGGGCGGTCCCGGTGCCCAGGCCATTGGCGAGCAGCACATGCAGCCCGTGGTCCCGCGCCTGCTGCGCATACCGCGCCACCCGCTCCGCCGTGCCGTGGAAGGAGCTGGCGAGATACACCCGGCAGCCGTCCGTCGCGGCCCGCGCCGGCACCTCGGGGAAGCTGTTGTCGAAGCAGGTGGCGAGCGCGAACCGGATGCCGCCCAGGGTGAAGCGGCCCTCGGTGGTACCCGGCGCGAAGAGCGCCTTCTCGTCCCCGAACAGGTGGACCTTGTCGTAGCGGGTGACCAGGGCGCCGTCCGGGCCGATGACGAAGGACGAGATGGCCGGGCGGGAACCGGCACCGGAGGCGCGGCCCGCCGCGTTCACGACCGCCGCGGCCCCGGCCGCCCGGCAGGCCTCCCGTACGGGGGCCAGCCGGGCGTCGTCCTCGGTGACCGTCATGCCCAGGGGATCGGCGGCTATCAGGTCCAGGTCGTAAGTCGTCAGCGCGAGTTCGGGGAAGGCCACCAGCCCCGCGCCGCGCTCGGCGGCCTCGGTGACGAGCCCGGCCATCCGGGCGGCATTGGCCTCGATGTCGCCCGGTACCGGGAGGAATTGTGCGGCAGCAATGATCATTCGCCCATGATGCCGGGCGGCACGGGCGGCACGGGCGGCACGGTCGGGACGGCGGCCCTTCCCGCCACCGGTATCCGCCCGCGGAGGCTGACCCCGGTTGGCTACCGGGCCGCCGTCCGCGCCGCCGCCTCCGACGCCGCCACCGTCACGACCGCCCGCACCTGCCCGGTGATCGCGATCCGGTTCCGTACGAAGACCGGGTCGGTGACCTGCCCGTTCGCCGGGTCCGTGTTGTCAGGGCCGAACTCCAGCACCGGAGTGTGCAGATGCCCGCCCGGGATCGCCGGCCGCACCGCGTCCCGCAGCAGCGTCGCCCGGTAGGCGATCTCGTTGGACAGATAGTCCCCGCCGCCCCCGGCACGGGCCGTGGAGCCCGGGGTCGGGCCGTCCGGCCGGTCGACCGGTGCGCCGCCGCCCGCCGGAATCTCGGTGACGGCGGTGTGGTCGACCACCGGATACGGCCCGGTGCCGGCCGCCACGATCCGCGCGTACGGCAGGCTGGTGGTCGTCCACTGCGGCTGCGGCCGCACGGTCGGCACCCCCGCGGGAATCGGCACCAGCTCCGTCCGCGAGGCCCGCGCATTGTCCGGATAACCGCCCCGCCAGGCCCCGTTGGTCCGCTCGACATCGAACCGTCCGGGCCGCCCCTGGCTGACCGTCGTGAACAGATCGGCCTGCCGCGGCCCGCTCCGGAAGTGCGGCAGCAGGGTGCGCTCCACCGTGCCCGCCGCGAAGTCGGCCCACCGTACGGGGAAGACCGCGGTCTCGATCCGGGCCTGCTTCCCGGAGGCGGTACGCACCGTCGTCCCGTCCAGCGCGAGCGCCGCCGCGCCCGAAGGGTTGCTCCGCCGGGCATCGGCGTCCAGCTGGAACGGGTCGAAGCCGGTCACCACGATCCGCAGGACCTCCTTCCCGGCGGGCAGCGCGATCGAGTCCTGCCCGCGCGAACCCCGCTCCAGCGACCCGAGCAGGGCATCGCGCCGGGCCTCGGACAGCCCGAACTCCGGCCGCCACTGCCGCAGTTCCTTCGTCATCCCGAGCCGCGCCCAGTACAGCGGCCGGTCGTCGTCCCGGCTCAGCCCGCCCCCGTCGGGCCCGCGGCCCTGCGCCCGGTCCACGGCCCGCCGCCACAGCGCCCGCCCCTCGTCCGCGACATAGCGCCGGGCCTGCGGATAGCTCGTCACTCGCGCCAGCCCGCGCGCGAACTCCCGCTCCCACTCGTCGAATCCACTGCGCCGCAGAATCTCCCGCGGCGCCGTCTGCGTCAGCCGCCCCTCCTCCACCGTGGTGTCCGCCGCGGGGGCCGCGGTGGCCGGAGCCGTCAGGGACAGCGGGACAACGGCCATCAGCGCGACACCGAGCGCGATTGTCCTGGTACGTATGCGTCTCATGGGGCGAGTAAAGCGGTGTGTGCGTGGGGGCGGTAGAGGTGCCGGCCTCACCGCTGTCCTGTTAAGGCCTCTTGGCCCGGCCCTCGACCCGGTCCGTTGGGCGCCGGGTCACCGCGGATAGGGTGCCTGATCCGGCCCGGTCCGCCGCCGCGTCCGGCGCTTTCCACGAGACTCAGGGGGACCTCCGTGGCCAACCCGCCACCACCGCACGGCCCGTACCCGTACGCCCCGCCGTACGGGCAACAGCCCCCGGGGCCCTCCCCGCACCGGCCCGCGGGCGCCTCCCCGCAGCCGCCCGTCGGCCCGTACGACCCGCAGCCGGGGCAGCCGGCCCCGCCGCCGTACGACCCGCACCCGTACCCGCACCCGCAGCCGTACGCCGCCGACCCGGGCTGCCAGTTCTGCGGTGCCCGGCCCGCCGTGCAGGCCACCGTCCGCGGGCACCAGGGCATCCTCGTCCTGATGCGGTTCCTCAGCCGCCGCGGAATGTTCTGCCGTTCCTGCGGACTGGCCACCTACCGGGAGATGTCCGCGAAGACGCTGTGGCAGGGCTGGTGGAGCCCGCTGTCCGTGGCCGTCACCCCGATCACCCTGCTGATGAACCTCGGCCCCCGTGGCCGCTTCCGCAGACTGGCCGCCCCCGCAGGCGGTTTCGGGCCCTCGCTCGACCCGGGCAGGTCACTGCTGCGCCGGCCGGCGGCGCTGCTGTTCCTGGTGCCGATGGCGCTGGTGGTCCTGGCGGTTCCCACCTTGTTCGTGCTCGGCGCGTTCGTCGAAGGGGCCGGCGTCGGGAAGGCGCCCACCCTCGCCATCGGGGACTGCGTACGCAACGAGGGCGACTGGCAGGACCAGGACCTGGAGATCGTGGACTGCGGTGCGGCCGACGCGGAGTACAAGGTGACCCGCAGGCTCAACACCTCAAAGGACGCGTGCGTCGGCGGTGAGATGCTCGCCGACACCGAGTACAGCCCGGACAGGATGACGATCTCCTGCCTCGCTCCCGCCCGGTAGCGGCACGGGGCCACCGGGTCCACGGGGGCCGGGGCACAGGCGGTCAGCCCTTGCCGGGCTCCTCGCCGGATATGTCACCCGGCCCTTCGCCGGGTACTTCTCCGGGCCCGTCGGCCCGCCCCTCCCCGCACCCGAGCAGCGTCAGGAAGTCCCGGAAGGCCGCCGGCATCTCCACGTCCTCCGGGTCCAGCAGCCACTGCAGTTGCAGCCCGTCCATCACGGCGACCATCAGGGGCGCCGCCTGCTCCGGGGTCAGCCCGCAGGGCAGGGTGTCACCGCGTTCCGCCCGCAGCACCTCGGCCATCGCGGCGCGTACGGCACGGAAGCGGGATTCGAAGAAGGCGCGGGCCGGATGGTCCTCGGTGACGCTGTCGGCGGACAGCACCGTGTAGGTCTGGACGAGGCCGGGGCGGGTGGCGTTGTAGTCGACGAGCTGGGCGAGGGTGTCGGTGTGCCGGGCGCCGGCCGCCGCGGCGGCCGAGGCCAGATCCCAGCGGTCGCGTGTCTCCAGCACTCCCACCAGCAGCAGCTCCTTGGTGGGGAAGTGGTGCAGCAGCCCCTGCTGCGTCAGTCCGGCGCGTTCGGCGACGGCGGCGAGCGAGGTACGGCGGTAGCCGCGCTCGGCGATCAGCTCCATGGCGGCCTCCAGGATGGCCGCGCGCCGCTCCGCCCGCTGGGTCTCACGCCCGCCGCCGGTCCGCCGCGCGCCGGGTCCGCCGCCGCGGGGTCCGTCCTGGTCTCGTGCAGTCACCGGCCGAGCGTAACCCTCCCGTGGAGATCCCGTACGACTGATGTAACGGAAAAGTAACGACTCCTACCGATTGGCAGGTGGGACGGTAAGAATCCGGACAGGGGGTCCGCACGTCCATTCAGGGAACACCGGAGAGCCGCATGACCGACCACCATCCTCACGGCCCCGCCGCTGACGCCGCCCACCATCATGCCGGTGACCGCGCGCACGAGCACACCGCGGCCGTCGAGCGGGCACTTGCCGCGCTCGACCTCGACACCAAGGTCCGGCTGCTGTCCGGCCAGGACATGTGGACCCTGCCGGCCGTGCCCGCGATCGGGCTGCGGTCACTGGTGATGTCGGACGGTCCGGTCGGGGTGCGGGGCCGGGAATGGAACGCCGGGGACCCCTCGGTCGCGCTGCCCAGCCCCACGGCACTGGCCGCCACCTGGGACCCCGAGCTGGCCCGCCGGGCCGGTCACCTCCTCGCCCAGGAGGCCCGCCGCAAGGGCGTGCACGTCCTGCTGGCGCCGACCGTCAATCTGCACCGCTCACCGCTGGGCGGCCGGCACTTCGAGTGCTACGCGGAAGACCCGCTGCTCACCGGCGTGATCGGCGCCGGATATGTCCGCGGGGTGCAGGAGGGCGGCGTGGCGGCGACCGTCAAGCACTTCGTGGGCAATGACGCCGAGACCGACCGGCTCACCGTCGACAACCGCATCGCCCCCCGCCCGCTGCGCGAGCTCTATCTCGCGCCCTTCGAGCACATCGTCGAAAACGCCCGCCCCTGGGCGGTGATGACCGCCTACAACCAGGTCAACGGCTTGACGATGACCGAACACCGCGCTCTCGTCCAGGACGTCCTCCGCGGCGAATGGGGCTTCGACGGCTGCAACGTCTCCGACTGGACGGCCGCCCGCAACACCGTGCGCGCACTGCGCGGCGGCCTGGACGTGGCGATGCCGGGGCCCCGTACGGTCTACGGCGCGCCGCTCGCCGAGGTCGTCCGTACAGGTGAGGTCACCGAGGCGGAGGTCGACGCCGCGGTGCGCCGGGTACTGCTGCTCGCCGCCCGCACGGGGTGTCTGGACGGGGTGCCGGCCGCGGTCGGCCCGGCCGAGGTCCCGCGTGGGACCGACGGCCGGGCGGTGGCCCGTGAGCTCGCCCGGCGGGCCTGTGTCCTGTTGCGCAACGAGCCGGTGGGCGCGCGGCGGGCGCTGCCGCTGGATGCCGCCACGGTCCGCAGGGTCGCCGTCATCGGGACGGCCGCACGCGAGGCACGGGTGCTCGGCGGCGGGTCCGCGACCGTCTTTCCCGACGCGGTCGTCTCCCCGCTGGAGGGGCTGCGCGCCGCACTCCCCGAAGACGTCGAGGTCACCTTCGCGGCCGGCGCCGATCCGTGCTCCCGGGTCCCGCACGCCCGTGAGGGCTTCACCCTGCGCGCCCGCTACCTGGCCACGGACGGCCGGCTGCTCGCCGAGACCGCGCAATCCGACGGCAAGGTGCAGGCGATGGGCCGCTTCCCCGAGGGCGTCACCCGGCGGAACCTGGGCGCCGTCGAACTGACCGGCAGCTTCACCCCACGGGACACCGGCCACCACACCCTTGCCGTCTCCGGCACCGGTGAGCTGCGGCTGACCGTCGCCGGCGCGGCGCTCTTCGACGGCCGGTGCGCGTCGGCGGGCGGCGACCCCTTCGAGGCGTTCCTGAACCCCGCCGAACGGCGGGTGACGGCGCAGCTGACGGCGGGCGAGCGCGTCGAGGTCACCCTGCGGTTCGTGCCGGACGGAACGGAACGTGGTGAGGGGCCGGCCGCGCTGACGTTCGCCCTCGGCCACCGGGCGCCGCAGGCCGATGCGGATGCGGAGCTCGCCGAGGCGGTCCGCGCCGCGGCCGCCGCCGATGTGGCGATCGTCGTCGTCGCCACCACCGAAGAGACCGAGTCCGAGGGCTTCGACCGCGGTGATCTGCGGCTGCCCGGCCGCCAGGACGAGCTGGTCCGCCGGGTCGCCGCCGCCAACCCGCACACCGTGGTGGTCGTCAACTCCGGCTCCCCGGTGGAGCTTCCGTGGCGCGAGGAGGTCCCCGCCGTGCTGCTGAGCTGGTTCCCCGGCCAGGAGGCGGGGGCGGCGCTGGCGGACGTCCTGCTCGGCGCCGAGGAGCCGGGCGGCCGGCTGCCCACCACCTGGCCGGCCCGCCTCGACGACGCCCCGGTCACCGCCGTCACCCCGTCCGACGGCCAACTCGACTACGCCGAGGGGGTGTTCATCGGCTACCGCGCCTGGCAGCGGTCCGCTGCCGCGCCGGCCTACCCCTTCGGACACGGCCTCGGCTACACCGACTGGGAGTACGAGTCGCTGGACACCACCCCGGACTCGGTGCGGGTGCGGATCCGCAACGCCGGTGACCGGCCCGGCCGCGAGGTCGTCCAGATCTATCTGGCACCCACCGCGGACGCCGCCCCCGATGCCCCGGAGCGCCCGGCGCGCTGGCTGGCCGGCTTCGCCGTCGTCGAGGCCGGTCCCGGTGAGAGCGCCGAGGCCGAGATCCCGCTGCCGGACCGCGCGTTCGCGGTCTGGGACGCGGAGGACGGCGGCTGGCACCGGGTCAAGGGCGTCTATCTCGTCGAGGCGGCGCACAGCGTCGACGACCGCAGGCTGACCGCGGAGGTCACCGTCGGCTGACGGGGCCGGAGGCGGGGGCGCTCCTCCCCAGGGACGCCCCCGCCGGTCCCGTCGGCCCCTCATGAGGGCACCACCGACACATCACCGCCGCTCGTGCGTGCCGTGACCTTGTGCGCGGAGCTCTCGTCCTTCGGGACGGAGACCTTTCTGTTGCCCCCGCTCGTCGTGGCTTCGACGTCGTAGGAGCCCTTCGGCAGCCGGATGGTGACATCGCCTCCGCTGGTGCGGCCCGACACCTCGTCGGGTGCCGTGGACAGCGCGAGATCCACATTGCCGCCGCTGGTCCGCGCCGTCGCCGTGCGGGCCGTGGAGTCCTTGACGGTGATGTCGCCGCCGCTGGTCTCCGCGTCGATGCCGCCCGTGGCGCCGCGGACGGTGATGTCCCCGCCGCTGGTCTTCAGATCGACCGAGGCGTTGCGCGGCAGCAGCACCCGGTAGCTCACCTCGCACCGGCGTCCCATACCGCAGTCCTCGGCCTCCAGCGTCAGCCGGCCGTCCTTGACCCCGTGCTCGGGGCTCGGCTTCTGCTCGTTGTAGACGTACTTCTCCGTCACCTTGACCGGACCGCCGCCGTCGACCGGGACGACCTCGATGTCCCCGCCGTGCGTGGTCGCCGACAGTGCGGTGACCGTGCCCTGCACGCTGTACGTACGCTCCGCCTCCTTCGTCGGGCCGGAGCCCACCAGCGAGCAGCCGGTCGTGAAGACGGCCAACGCCGCACAGGACAGCACGAGATGAGGGGTACGCAGGCGGGCCATGGCGAGAGGTCTCCCGGGGCAGACAACGAACGGAAACGGGAACGGAAACGCGAACGAAGCGGACCGGACAACCGGTCACTGCCATCGTTCCGCCCCGCCCCGCCCCGTGGCGTCGCCGCACAGGATGACCTTCGCCCCGCCGTGCCCTTAAGGGTTTCCCGCACTCCGCGGCCGCACCGAGAAGCCGTACACGGTCTCCGAGCGGTAGGTCCTGCCCGGCCGCAGCACCGTGCTGGGGAAGTCCGGGCGGTTGGGGGAGTCCGGGAAGTGCTGTGTTTCCAGGGCGAGTCCGGCCGCCGGACCGTAGGGGACGCCCGACGTACCGGTCAGGGTGCCGTCGAGATGACCGGCGGTGTAGAGCTGCAGACCGGGCTCGGTGGTCGCCAGTTCCAGCGCGCGCCCGGAGCGCGGGTCGTACAACTCCGCGACGGTGCGCGGCGCCTGACTCACTCCGCCGTCCAGCGCGAAGTTGTGGTCGAAGGCACCGCCTGTCGCGCGCGCCGTCCGGAAGTCGAAGCGGGTGCCGGTGACCTCGGCGGGCGCGCCGGGCACCGGAATGCCGCTGTCGTCGCACGGCGTGTACCGGGACGCCGCCAGCCGCAGCTCGTGCCCGGCGGCGCTGCCGCTGCCGTCACCGCCCAGGTTGAGGTACGTGTGGTTGGTGAGATTGACGACGGTCGGTGCGTCGGTCCGCGCCCAGGAGACGATGCGCAGCGCGCCGCCGGGGGAGAGGGTGTACGTCACGCGTACGTCCAGCGCGCCGGGGAAGCCCTCCTCGCCGTCCGGGCTGACCCGGCGCAGCTGCACACCGCCGTCGACCTCCCGGGCGTCCCACACCACCCGGGAGAAGTTCCGCGGCCCGCCGTGCAGGCTGTTGCGCCCGTCGTTCGGCGTCAGCGCCCAGGTCCTGCCGTCGAGCCGGAACGACGCCCCGGCGATCCGGTTCGCATACCGCCCGACCACCGCGCCGAAGTGCGACCCGCCGTGCGCGACATACGAGCCGAGGTCCGCGAAGCCCAGCGCCAGTTGCCCCCGCGTCCCGTCCCGGTCCGGTGCCTCCACCGTCTGGATGATCCCGCCGTAGGTCAGCACCCGGACCCGCACCCCGCCCGGTCCCGACTCCAGGGTCCAGCGGTCGATCCGCGTACCGTCCTCCAGCGCGCCGAAGGGTTCCCGGCTGACCTGCGTCCTCATGGCTGCGAGCCTATGCCCGCCGCTCCCCGCGCGGTGCCCGGGGAGCGCGCTCAGGTACTGCGGCCGGGCCGGGTGATCGTGCGGAACGCCAGCTCCGCCAGCTCCTTCTGGCCGCCGGTGCCGGGGTGGAACCAGTCCCAGGTGCTCAACTGCCGCCCCGTGAAGCGGTAGTCGAAGACCGCCTTGTCGAACCGGCACAGCGGGTCCTTGCCGCACACCTCCGCCAGCGCCGTGTTGTACGCCATCACCCGGTCCCGGACCTTCGCCCGCCGGTCGTGCGCCGCCTGCGTCAGATCGTCCGGATCGCGCAGCATGGACCCGCAGATGCCCAGCTTCCACACCTGTTTGCCGAGCGGGTTCTTGCGCCCTTCCGACCACAGCCGCAGCAGGTCGGGCACCGCCGCGACATACACCTGGGTGTGCGGCAGGGCGCGCCGCAGATACTTCATGGACCGCGCGAAGTCGGTGCGGAAGGCGTCCGTCGGGGTCATCGTCCGGACGTCCCGCCGACAGGCGTCGTTGGCGCCGATCAGGACCGTGACCAGCTCGGGCCTCCGGTCGGCGGCCGCGGTGACCTGGTCCGGCAGGTCGCGCATCAGCGCACCGGTCCTGGCGAGGTTCCAGCTGTGTGTGGCGGGGCGTTTGACCAGCCGTCGGGCGAGGCTGTCGACCTTGGGGTCGGTGCCGGTGGCCCAGGAGACCTGCGGGCAGTCGGAGAGCACCGTGCAGGCGTCGAAGCCGACGGTGATGGAGTCGCCGAGAGCGGCGATCGAGCGGGGGGCGGTGCGCCAGACGGGCGCCTTCGCGGCCTTCCGTTTGCCCCCGGCGCCGGACTCCGGAGCGGAGCCGTCACTGCTACAGCCGGTGAGGGCGATCACCAGTGCGGAACCGATGGCGACGGTGCGTGAGGAACGGAGGCGGAAGCGGCGGCACCGGGGACGAAAGGGCCGATCGATCCGCGTCATCCCCTGTCCCCCTCCGGCGTGCGAGTGATATCTCTTCGGGTACCGACGGTACGTCACCCCCTCGACCGGCACCGCGCGATAGCTTTGCCCCGTGCTTGCCGGGCGGTGACCCAAAGTGGCAAGTGCAGTCGGCACAGACAAATTACATCACGTCATTTCCTGTCCCTTTTGCGGCAAATTCCGCCCAATGGTGTTTACTGTAGGTCACCAGCATGCTGGTGCCGAAGTGACCACTGGGGCAGAATGACGACTGTCCCGGCCGCAACCGGAACGGGCACGAGGCCGCTGGGGAAGGCGAACCTCGAACCGCACTGGAGGTCCCGGTGACGACACGTGGAGTTCTGTACGTCCACTCCGCTCCGCGCGCGCTGTGCCCGCACGTCGAATGGGCCGTCGCGGGCGTCCTCGGTGTGCGCGTCAACCTCGACTGGATCCGCCAGCCGGCGTCCCCGGGCACCTGGAGAGCCGAGTTCTCCTGGCAGGGCGAGGCCGGCACGGCCTCCAAGCTGGCCTCCGCGCTGCGCGGCTGGCATCTGCTGCGCTTCGAGGTGACCGCGGAACCCTGCTCCACCGCGGAGGGCGAGCGCTACAGCTCCACCCCCGATCTGGGGATCTTTCACGCCGTCACGGGCATCCACGGCGACATCCTCATCCCCGAGGACCGGCTGCGCGCCGCGGTCGCCCGCTCGGCTCGCGGCGAGACCGAGCTGGCCGCCGAGGTCGCCAAGCTCCTCGGTAAACCCTGGGACGACGAACTGGAGCCCTTCCGGTACGCGGGCGAGGGCGCCCCGGTGCGCTGGCTGCACCAAGTCGTATGAGGAGTGAGGCGCCGGTCCGCTGCCTCCACCAGATCGTCTGGACAGCGGCGCCCTCCGACACGCGGCGGCGGTTGCCTTCGAGCCCGGCCTGATCGGGAAGACACCCCCTAGCGTGCCGTCATGGCCGACAACACGTCATCCGAGGCTCTGTCCGTAGCGGTGCTCGGCACCGGAATCATGGGCGCGGCGATGGCCCGCAATCTCGCCCGGGCCGGTCTGGACGTCCGCGCCTGGAACCGGACCCGCGCCAGGGCCGAGCCCCTGGCTGCCGACGGCGTCCGCGTCACCGGCACGCCGGCCGAGGCGGTGGACGGCGCCGAGGTGGTCCTCACGATGCTGCTCGACGGCCCGGCCGCCCTCGACGCGCTGCGACAGGCCGCCGCCGCGCTGACGCCCGGCGCCCTCTGGCTCCAGATGAGCACGGTCGGGACCGATGGGCTCGCCCCGCTCGCCCGGTTCGCCGACGAACACCGCCTGCGGTTCGTGGACGCCCCCGTACTGGGCACCAAGGCGCCCGCGGAGAAGGGCGAGTTGACGGTCCTGGCGGCCGGGCCGCAGGACGTACGGGAGCGCGCCGGGCGGGTCTTCGACGTCGTCGGCGGCACCACCCGGTGGGTCGGCGAGGACGGTGCGAGTGGGGACGCCAGCCGCCTCAAGCTCGTCATCAACAGCTGGGTGCTGACGGTCATCAACGGCACCGGCGAGGCGCTCGCGCTCGCCGAGGGGCTCGGCGTGGACCCGCGCGACTTCCTCTCCGCGGTCGCCGGCGGCTCGCTGGACCTGCCCTATCTGCGGCTGAAATCCGCGCTGATCCTGGCCGATAACTACCCGGCGAGCTTCACGGTGTCCGCCGCGCGCAAGGACGCCCGGCTCATCACGGAGGCCGCCCAGGGGGCCGGGGTGCGGATGGATCTGGTGGCGGCGGACGCGGAACGCTTCCGCCGGGCCGAGGAGCAGGGCCACGGCCAAAAGGACGCCGTGGCGGCGTACTTCGCGAGCTTCGACGGCTGACACGCCTGAGGGCCCGCCCGGTGGTCACCGGACGGGCCCTCAGGGGGTGCTGAGCGGGCCTCAGACCGTACGGAAGGCGAGGACCACGTTGTGGCCGCCGAAGCCGAACGAGTCGTTCAGGGCCGCGATCCGGCCCTCGGCCGGCAGCGCGCGGGGCTCGCCGCGGACGATGTCGGCGTCGACCTCCGGGTCGAGCTGGTCGATGTTGATCGTCGGCGGGGCGGTGCGGTTCTTGAGCGCGAGGACCGTGGCCACCGTCTCGATGCCGCCCGCGCCGCCCAGGAGGTGGCCGGTCATCGACTTCGTGCTGGTGATGGCCATGTGGTCGACGTCGTCGCCGAACGCCTTGCGCAGTGCCCTGAGCTCACCGACGTCACCGGCCGGCGTCGAGGTCGCATGCGCATTCACATGCACGACCTCGGCGGGGTCGAGACCGGTGTTGTCGAGCAGGTTCTGCAGCGCCGCCGCGATGCCGTTGCCGGACGGCTCGGGCTGTGTGATGTGGTGGGCGTCGGCCGAGATGCCCTGGCCGACGGCCTCCGCGTAGATCGTGGCACCGCGGGCCCTGGCGTGCTCCTCGGACTCCAGGATGATCACGCCCGCGCCCTCGCCGAGCACGAAGCCGTTGCGGTCGACGTCCCAGGGGCGGGAGGCGCCCTGCGGGTCGTCGTTGTTCTTGGACATCGCCATCATGTTGCCGAACGCCACGATCGGCAGCGGGTGGATGGCGGCCTCCGTGCCACCCGCGACGACGACGTCGGCGCGGCCGGAGCGGATCATCTCGATCGCGTAGCCGATGGCCTCGGCGCCCGACGCGCACGCCGAGACCGGTGTGTGCACACCGGCGCGGGCGTTGAACTCGATGCCGACGTTGGCGGACGGGGAGTTCGGCATCAGCATGGGCACGGTGTGCGGGGAGACGCGGCGTACGCCCTTCTCCTTGAGCACGTCGTACTGGTCGAGCAGGGTCGTCACACCGCCGATGCCGGAGGCGATGACGGCGCCCAGACGGTCGGGGTTGACCGCCGTGTCCTCGCCCGCCTTGGCGGTGAAGCCCGCGTCCTTCCAGGCCTCCTGGGCCGCGACGAGCGCGAACTGCGCCGAGCGGTCCAGCTTGCGGGCCTGCGGACGCGGAATGATCTCGGACGGTTCAACGGCGATCTGGCCGGCGATACGGACCGGCAGCTCGGCGGCCCAGTCCTGTTCGAGGGTGCTGACACCGGAGCGTCCGGCGAGCAGGGCCTGCCAGGTCGAAGCGCTGTCGCCACCCAGCGGTGTGGTTGCGCCGATACCGGTGACGACCACGGTGCGATTGGTCGCGTTCACGGGAATTCTTACTCCACGGGTAGAGGGGTCTGAATCGACGGCGCCACCGCGGGGTGGCGACATGCGCGGGAGCTGGATCAGCTCTGGTGCTTGAGGATGTACTCGGTCGCGTCGCCGACCGTCTTGAGGTTCTTGACGTCGTCGTCCGGGATCTTCACGTCGAAGCGCTCTTCGGCGGCGACGACGACCTCGACCATGGACAGCGAGTCAACGTCCAGGTCGTCGGTGAAGGACTTGTCCACCTGGACGTCCTCGGTGGGGATCCCGGCGATCTCGTTCACGATCTCGGCGAGACCGGCGACGATCTCTTCCTGAGTGGCGGCCATGATGGCGCTCCTTCGGTCATTTTAAGGGGAAACTGCGTTACTTGCGGTGAAGATCCTTGCGACGGCCGAAACATCCGAAGACGTACGGCGCTGCGCAGATCTTGCCTAGGGGAGGGTAACGACCGTCGCGGCGTAGACGAGACCCGCCCCGAAGCCGATGACCAGCGCGGTGTCGCCGCTCTTGGCCTGTCCGGTCGCCAACAGCCGCTCCATGGCGAGCGGGATGGAGGCGGCCGAGGTGTTGCCGGTGGTCTCCACATCGCGGGCGACCGTCACGCTCTCCGGCAGCTTCAGAGTCTTCACCATCGAGTCGATGATCCGCATGTTGGCCTGGTGCGGAATGAAGACGTCCAGGTCGTCCGGGCTGACCCCGGCCGCGTCCAGTGCCTGCTGGGCGACCTTCGCCATCTCGAACACCGCCCACCGGAAGACCGCCTGGCCCTCCTGGGTGATGGCGGGGTAGCGGATCTCCTCCGGAGCGGGACGCCCCTCGGGAGCGTCTCCCCCGGGGACCGGTGTGGGACGGTAGACGTCCCAGCCCAGCGTCTGCTTGATGGTCTCGGCCTTGTCGCCCTCCGAACCCCAGACCGTGGGACCGATCGCGGGCTCGTTGGCCGGGCCGACGATCACCGCGCCGGCTCCGTCACCGAAGAGGAAGGCCGTCGCGCGGTCCTCCAGGTCGGTCAGGTCCGAGAGCCGCTCCACGCCGAGGACCAGCACATACTCCGCCGAGCCCTCGGTCACCAGGCCCTTCGCCAGGGTCAGGCCGTAGCCGAAGCCCGCACAGCCCGCCGAGATGTCGAACGCGGCCGGCTTGCCGGCACCGATACGGTGCGCGATCTCGGTCGCGATCGCCGGGGTCTGCTTGAAGTGCGAAACGGTGGAGACGATCACGGCGCCGATCTGCTCGGGCGTGATCCCGGCGTCGGCGATGGCCTTGCCGGACGCCTCGACCGACATGGTCGCGACGGTCTCCTCGGGGCCCGCCCAGTGGCGGGTCGCGATACCGGACCGCGAGCGGATCCACTCGTCGGACGAGTCGATGTGCTTGAGGATCTCCTCGTTGGGCACCACACGGGTCGGGCGGTAGCCGCCGACGCCCATGATCCGCGCGTACGGGGCGCCCTTCGAGGGCTTGATCTTCGAGGTCATGCGCTTCGGACTCCTATTCGGCCGGTGCGGATTGCTCGGCGATCAGCGTGCGGGCCGCGTCGAGGTCGTCGGGCGTCTTGAGGGCGAGGGTCCGCACGGCGGGCAGCGCGCGCTTGGCCAGGCCGGTGAGCGTGCCGCCGGGAGCCGCCTCGATGAGCGTGGTGACCCCGAGCTCCTTGAAGGTCTCCATGCACAGGTCCCAGCGCACGGGGTTGGCCACCTGGCCCACCAGCCGCTGCACCAGCTCCTGGCCGGAGGAGACCAGCGCTCCGTCCTTGTTGGAGACGTAACGGGTGTGCGGATCGGCGACCGCCAGCTGGGCGGTAGCGGATTCCAGGGCCGAAACGGCGGGTGCCATGTGGTGAGTATGGAACGCGCCGGCCACCTTCAGCGGTACGACCCGGCGAGTGCCTTCCGGCTTGTTCTCGACCAGTGCGGCGATCTGCTCGGCGGTGCCCGCGGCGACGATCTGTCCGGCGCCGTTCACATTCGCCGGGGTCAGGCCCAGTTGCTCCAGGTGCGGGATGACCACGGCCTCGTCGCCGCCCAGCAGCGCGGCCATACCGGTGTCGGTGACGGCGGCGGCCTCGGCCATCGCCTGGCCGCGCCGGCGTACCAGCGTCATCGCGGCCTCGTCGGTCAGCGTGCCGGCCAGCGCGGCGGCGGCCAGTTCACCGACGCTGTGGCCGGCCACCGCGCCGGTCTGCGTGGCGACGTCGTCGGCCGTGGCGAACAGCTGCCGGGCGGAGAGCAGGGCGGAGGCCACCAGCAGCGGCTGCGCCACCGCGGTGTCACGGATCTCCTCCTCGTCCGCCTTCGTGCCGTAGTGGACCAGGTCCAGGTCGATGGCGGCCGACCACGCGCGGAGCTGGTCCTCGACACCGGGAAGGTCGAGCCAGGGAGTCAGGAAGCCGGGCGTCTGAGCGCCTTGGCCGGGAGCGACGAGTACGAGCACCCTCACACTCTCTCTTGTGGGTGGTTCCGCCCGCCCGTGGGGACAAGGACGAAGAACCATCGGGGGAATTGTTGGTGTCCGACAAAAGTCTAGGGTTGGGCCTCACCGTCAGCCAGACGCCCCAGAATCAGCGCGATACGGAGGGTGAACGCCGAGCGCACATCGGAGGGTGACCAGCCGGTGACGTCGGTCACACGTCGCAGCCGATAGCGCACGGTGTTGGGGTGCACGAACAGCATCCGGGCGGCGCCCTCCAGACTGCTCGCCTGCTCCAGGTAAACGCTCAGCGTCTCCAGAAGTGCCGACCCGGCTTCCTCCAGCGGTCTGTAGATCTCCTCCACCAACTGCTCGCGCGCGACCGGGTCCGAGGCCATCGCGCGCTCCGGCAGCAGATCGTCCGCGAGCACCGGCCGCGGGGCGTCCGGCCAGGCGGCACAGGCCCGCAGTCCGGCGGCGGCGGCCTGCGCCGAACGGGTCGCGGCCAGCAGATCGGAGACGACCGGGCCGGCCACCACGGGACCGGCGGCATACGGGCCGATCAGCGCCTTCGCGGCCTTCAGCGGGTTGTCCGAACCGCCCGCGATCACCACCAGACGGGAGCCCAGCACCCCGGTCAGGACCTGGAGCTTGGCGTGCCGCGCGGCGCGCCGGATCGCCTCCACGGTCAGTTCGCTGTCCCCGTCCGGCGCGGTGCCCAGCACCACACACACATGCTCGGGGGAGTTCCAGCCCAGCGCCGCCGCACGGGAGACCGCGCCCTCGTCCGCCTCCCCCGACAGCACCGCGTTGACCACCAGCGACTCCAGCCGGGCGTCCCAGGCGCCGCGGGCCTCGGCCGCCTGGGCGTAGACCTGAGCGGTGGCGAAGGCGATCTCCCGGGCGTAGACCAGCAGCGCCTCGCGCAGCACGGACTCATCGCCCGGGGCCGCGACCTCGTCGATCGCGGACTCCATGACCTCGATGGTCGTACGGACCATCTCCACGGTCTGCCGCAGCGTGATCGCCCGGGTCAGTTCGCGCGGCGCCGTGCCGAAGACATCGGTGCTGATCGCCTGGGGGGTCTCCGGATGCCGGAACCATTCGGTGAAAGCGGCGATACCGGCCTGGGCGACCAGGCCGATCCAGGAACGATTCTCCGGGGGCATCGCGCGGTACCACGGCAGCGTGGCGTCCATGCGGGCGATGGCGGCGGCCGCCAGCTTGCCGGACGAATTCTCCAGGCGCCGGAGGGTCGCGGAGTGCGGGTGCGCGTCGCGCGATGCGGGTTCAGACACGGGACAAGCCTGCACTATCGGGGCGGGGAGGTGAGGGGGCGGGGCTACCGTGGGCCCATGATTCAGGTGCGGAGAGGCCATGAACGGTATCCGGGCGGGGACGCGGAGGCCGGGATCGAGTCGCTGCACGCGTTCTCCTTCGGGCACCGTTTCGACCCGGAGAACCTGCGCTTCGGCGTGCTGATCGCCTGCAACGAGGAGCGGCTGGCGGCGGGTGCCGGATTCGACGAGCACCCCCACCGCGACACGGAGATCGTGACCTGGGTGGTCGAGGGGGAACTGACCCACCGCGACTCGGCCGGTCACGAAACCACCGTACGCCCGGGTGATCTCCAGCGGCTCAGCTCGGCGGGCGGCGTCCGGCATGTGGAGCGCAACGACGGCGACGGGCCGCTGCGCTTCGTCCAGATGTGGCTGGCGTCGCACGAGGCCGGCGGCGAGCCGTCGTACGAGGTGGTGCGCGGGATCGCCGACGGCACCCCGTACGCGGTCCCGCGGGCCGGCGCCCTGCTGCATGTGCGCCGCCTCGCCGACGGCGAGCGCACCGCGGTCCCGGATGCCGCGCGGGCCTATGTGCAGGTGGTGCGCGGCGCCGTACGGCTCGGCAACGCGTGTCTGGAGGCCGGTGACGCGGCGCGGATCACCGACGGGGAGGGGCTGGAGCTGCAGGGGCTGGCGGCGGCGGAGTGCCTTGTGTGGGAGATGGGCCCGGAGCCGTCGTACGGGTGAGCCGGTGCGGTCCGGGCGGCCGGTGCCGCTCGGACCGGTCCGGCCAGGTCAGGTCGTCCGGGCGAGGTCAGGCCGTCTGTGCCAGCTCGGCCAGCACCGCGTCCGTCAGCGGCGGCCAGGCCTCGATCGCCCACGGTCCGAAGGCCCGGTCGGCCAGCGCCACACAGGCCACACGGGCGTCCGGGTCCACCCACAGGAACGTCCCGGACTGTCCGAAGTGCCCGAAGGTGCGGGGCGAGGACGACGCGCCCGTCCAGTGCGGCGACTTGCCGTCCCGGATCTCGAAGCCCAGGCCCCAGTCGTTGGGCTTCTGGTGCCCGTAGCCCGGCAGCACCCCCGACAGGCCGGGGAAGACGACCTGGGTCGCCGCCGCGAGGGTCTGGGGGGCGAGCAGCCGGGGCGCCTGCAGCTCGGCCGCGAAATGGATCAGGTCGGCGACCGTGGAGACGCCGTCCTTGGCGGGCGAGCCGGGCAGCTCCGTCGCGGTCATCCCGAGGGGGGCGAGCACCGCCTCGTGCAGATACTGCGGGAAGGGGATGTCGGTCGCCTTGGCTATGTGGTCGCCCAGCGCCTCGAACCCGGCGTTGGAGTAGATCCTCCGGGTGCCCGGCTCGGCCATGGCGCGCGGCTCGTCGAACGCCAGCCCCGAGGTGTGGGCGAGGAGATGACGCACCGTGGACCCCTCGGGCCCGGCCGGCTCGTCCAGCTCGACGGCGCCCTCCTCGACGGCCAGCAGTGCGGCGTACGCGGCCAGCGGCTTGGTCACGGACGCCAGCGGGAAGCGATGCTCCAGGGGGCCGTACGCTCCGGCCACCGATCCATCGGCTCGTACGACGGCGGCCGCAGCGGTGGGCACCGGCCAGTTCTCGATCATCCGCAGGCTCTGCATGCCCACGAGCTTAGGGGCCGGTCCGGCGTCCCCAAATTCCGGTCAAGTCTGCCCGTGATCGGCGCTTGCTTGGAGTGCGCTCGAAGTCTCTAGCGTTGAAGACGTCGAGAGGCACCCGGCGAAATCGCCGGGGGACGTCCGGCGCGACAGGGGAGACGGTGCATGACGGTAACGCAGAGCGGACCGGCGGCGAGCGGCGCGACCACGACCAGGAGGCTGCCGACGAAGGTGCGCGACTGCGGCACCGCGCCCCCGCATCCGCGGCCCGCCGGCCGCGACCAGTACACGATCAGCGAGGTGGCGCAGCACACCGGGCTCAGCGCCCACACCCTGCGCTGGTACGAGCGCATCGGCCTGATGCCGCACGTGGACCGCACCCACACCGGGCAGCGGCGCTTCACCAACCGCGATCTGGACTGGCTGAGCCTGGTGACCAAGCTGCGGCTGACCGGTATGCCGGTCGCGGACATGGTCCGCTACGCCGAGCTGGTGCGGGCCGGTGAGTGCACCTTCGCCGAGCGGGAGCAGCTGCTGACCGCGCACCGCGAGGACGTACGGCAGCGCATAGCCGAGCTGCAGAGCACGCTGGACGTACTCGACTACAAGATCGACATCTATGCCGACGCCCGGCGGGCGTCCGAGAGGTTCTGAGGTCTCCATGGGTAGCGAGAAGATCGAGACGGTCGAGCTGGGCACCGGCGGACCGCGGGTCGGGGTGCAGGGCCTCGGCTGTATGGGCATGAGCTTCGCCTACGGCCCGACGGACGCCGACGAGGCACGGGCCACGCTGGAGCGCGCACGGGAACTGGGCGTGACGCTCTTCGACACCGCCGACATGTACGGCATGGGGGAGAACGAGAAGTTCATCGCCCCCTTCATCCGGGCCCACCGCGACGAGGTCGTGCTGGCCACCAAGTTCGCGATATCCCTCGACCCGGACGACCCGGCCAAGCGCATCATCCGCAACGACCGGGCCTATATCCGCCAGGCCGTCGAGGGCAGCCTCCGGCGCCTGGGGGTGGACGAGATCGACCTGTATTACATGCACCGCCGCGATGTGAACGTCCCGATCGAGGAATCGGTCGGCGCCATGGCCGAACTCGTCGCCGAGGGCAAGGTCAAGCACCTGGGGCTGAGCGAGGTGACCGGCAGCGAACTGCGCGCGGCCCAGGCCGTGCACCCGATCGCCGCGCTGCAGTCCGAGTGGTCGCTGTTCAGCCGGGACATCGAGGAGGGTGTGGTGCAGGCGGCGGCCGAGCTCGGCGTCGGTCTCGTGCCGTACTCACCGCTCGGCCGGGGCTTCCTGACCGGTGCCTTCGTGCATGCCGACAAGGAGCTGGGCGCGGACGACTTCCGCCGTCAGCAGCCCCGCTTCACCGGCGACAACGCGGCCGTCAACGCCGCGCTGCTGGAGCCGGTCCGCGCGGTCGCCGACGCCCATGGCGCCACGCCCGGCCAGATCGCGCTGGCCTGGGTACAGCAGCAGGCCACGGCACGCGGCCTGGCCGTCGTCCCGATCCCCGGCACCCGTAAGCGCAGCCGGATCGAGGAGAACACCGGGGCGACCCGGATCCGGCTGACCGAACAGGACCTGGCACAGCTGGAGCCGATCGCCGGGCAGGTCGCGGGGGCGCGGTACGCGGACATGTCGTTCACCTCGGCGGGACGGGAGTAGCAGGTCCGGAGGGGCGGGGCCGAGGGCGCCCTGCCCCTTCCGGGGCGCGCGCCTTCACTGGCTGTCCTACGCCAGCCCCAGCGCGAAGGCCCCGAACCCGGCGGCCAGAAGGGCCGTGGCGGCCCGGCGGACCCCGTCGACACCCGTCCAGGGCGCCTCGAAGCGGTGGGTGGTGCGGCCGATCAGGAGCAGTGCCGCGGCGAAGACCGGCAGCCAGGCGAGCCGGGCCAGGACCCAGCCGAGGGTGTCGGGCGCCACCGTCAGTCCGGGGACCTGCCCCAGGAAGGACGCCGGCACGGCCAGCGAGAGCATCGCCGTCTGGTGCCAGCACAGGATCGTCAGCGCGGAGAGGTTGACGATCGCCACCGGCGCCCACAGGGCAGGCCGGCGCAGCAGCCGGGCGAGCCGGTCACGGAGCAGCACCGCGGCGCCGGACTGGGCGGCGGCCAGCGCCAGGACCAGCAGCGACGGCGGGTGGGAGTTCGTACGGGACTGCCCGGGAACGCCGACCATGCTCGTCGGGTAGTGGAAGAACAGCAGCAGCGCGGCGAACACCGCGGCGCCGCCGAGCAGCAGCGACCAGGCGGCGCGTTGGCCCAGCCGCCGCTCACCCCAGGACACCCCGAGCTGATAGGCGAACATCCAGCCGGGCAGCAGGTTGAGCAGGCTCAGCCACGGCGGCATGGCATCGGCGTACGGCCCGTAGCGCAGGAAGTCCACCGCGGCGACGGCCGCCGCCAGTGGTGCCGCGGCCCAGGCGCCCATCCACCGGGCGGCGCGCAGACAGCAGGGCGTCAGCGCGGTGATCACCGCGTACACGCCGACGAACCACAGCGGCTGGATCACCAGCGTCGCCCCGGTCCGCAGGGTCGCCTCCGGTACGCCCAGTCCGTACAGCAGGGGCAGCAGCACCGCCCATACGGCCGTCACCCCGAGCACCGGACGGCCCAGCCGGACGAGCCGGCCGCACAGCCAGGACCGGGTGGACTCGCCCCGCCCGGTGGCGCGCCGGAAGGACAGCACCGACGCATGCCCGCCGACCAGGAAGAAGATGCCGAGCAGCTGCAGGACCCAACTGGCCGGTGCGAGCCCGCCGACGGCGGTCAGCAGGCTGGCGTTGTGCAGCGCGCCCCCGGCGTCGAGGGTGAAGCCGCCGATCAGCCAGTGGCCGGTGGGGACGGCGAGCAGCGCCAGCGCCCGCAGACCGTCGAGCGCACGGTCACGGTCCGCGGGCGTACGGTCCGCCACGGCGGCCGCGGCGCCGATGAGCGTGCGTCTGCCGCGCCGGGCGGTGGTGAGCAGCCTGGACATGGTGGTGTCTCCCTCTCCCGTGGGTGTGGCGGAGGGAAACGTAGGAAGCGGGTGTATGACGCGGCGTCACACCGCGGAGCCGACTCCCGGGTACTACGGGGGTAGGGGTCCCCGGCCGCGCTCGTCCTCAGGAAGGAGAGGCGCGCAAGCGGGGCGGGCGCTACCGCTCTCCGGGCGAGACCAGCCCCGATTCATACGCGAAGATCACGGCCTGGGCGCGGTCCCGAAGGTCCAACTTGGCGAGCACCCGGCTGACATGGGTCTTCACGGTCTGCTCGGCGACGATCAGCGCATCGGCGATCTCCTGGTTCGACAGTCCGCGGGCGATCAGCTCCAGGACCTCCGTCTCGCGCGGAGTGAGGCCGTTCAGCCGCAGCGAGGGCCGGCCCTTCCGGGTCACCGGCCCCGAGCGGGCGAAATCGGCGATCAGCCGCCGGGTCACGGACGGCGCGAGCAGCGCCTCACCGGCCGCCACGACCCGGACCGCGGCGATCAGATCGGCCGGCGGCGCGTCCTTGAGGAGAAAGCCGGACGCCCCGGCGCGCAGCGCCTCGTAGACATAGTCGTCGACGTCGAACGTGGTCAGCATCAGGACCTTCGGACGATGAGTGACGCCGACGGGCGGATCGAGCAGCTGACGGGCCGCCGCCAGACCGTCCATCTCCGGCATCCGCACATCCATCAGCACCACGTCCGGGTGCGTCCGGCGGCTCAGGGCGACGCCCTGCACCCCGTCCGGGGCATCGCCCACCACATCGATGTCGCTCTGCGCGGCGAGCAGCGCGGCAAAGCCCGCACGCACCATGGCCTGGTCGTCGACGATGATCACGCGCGTGGTCATACGGAGTGGGAATCCTTTGTGGAGAGGGGCGATGCCGCAGAAGGCGACGGTGGGAGGGGGAGCTGGGCGGCGACCCGGAAGCCGCCGTCGGGCAGCGGCCCGGTATCGAGCGAACCGTCCACCAGCCGGACCCGCTCCCGCATCCCGATGAGGCCATGACCGGTGCCGGTGGTCTCCAGCGGCGCGGACGGTGCGGACGGCGCGGAGTTGACGACCAGTACGGTCAGCCGTGCGCCGTCCGCGGCCGGTGTCACCGAGACCCGGGTCGGCGCCCCCGGAGCATGCCGCACCACATTGGCCAGCGCCTCCTGAACGATGCGGTACGCCGACAGGTCCACCGCCGGTTCGAGCGCCACCGGCTCCTCCGGCAGCGCCAACTCGACCGGCACACCCGCCCGTACGGTCCCCTCGACCAGCTTCGGCAGCATGGCGATCCCGGGCTGCGGGGTCTTCTCCGGGCCCTCGTGCTGCACCGCCTCCTCGCTGCGCAGCACCCCGAGCAGCCGGCGCATCTCCGCCAGCGACTCCCGGGCGGTTGCCGCGATCGAGCCGAACTCGTCCTCGGCCTCCCGGGGAATCCCGCTGATGCGGTACGGGGCACTGGCCGCCTGGACCGTGATCACCGACATGTGGTGCGCGACGACATCGTGCAGTTCACGGGCGATCCGGGCGCGCTCCTCCAGCAGCGTCCGACGGGCGCGCTCGGCCTCGCTGATGGTCTCCTGCTCGATCAACTTGCGCTGGGCATCGCCGCGTTCGCGCAGCGTGGCGCCCATCATCAGCACCACACCGGTGAGGACGAACATCAGCACCCAGGTGCTGTTGCTGCCGTCGGGGGTGAACACCTCGGAGAGCAGGCCCGCCACACCGGTCGTCAGCCAGACGGCGGTCAGGGTGCGACGGCGCTCGCGCAGGGACAGCGCCAGCATCAGGGCGAGATAGCCGACGATCTCCATGGGCGGCCAGGGCCAGGCGCGTTCCACGACACCGTCCTCGCCGGTGAGCGCCACGGCACCGATGACATCCGCCGCGAAGATCACCCACCACGCCTGCAGCGGCCGGGTCACCGCGAGCAGCAGCGGCACGGTCTGCGCGGTGGCGAGCGCACCGGACATCCCGCCGTCCAGGCCGTAGTCGTGGCTGAGGACGGTGATGGTCGTCGGCAGCAGGGACACCGCGAACCCGAACGCGACGACGTAGGGCAGGCGGCGCAGCCAGGGACTCCGGACGCTGTCCAGCAGCGGGGTGCCGGGCTCGGTCGGGGTGCCGAGCTCCACGGCCAGGACACGCAGCGCCTGCCGTGCGGCGCGCAGCGCCCGTTGATGGGCCGGCTCACGCACGGGGCCGTGAGCCGGCTCGGGTTCAGGGGTGGAAAATCGTCCGGTCATCGCGCCCTCCATCTAAGCGGAGCGCGGCGGCCACGGCGTCATACCAGGGGCCGGACGTCGCCCCGTACCAGGGTATGAGTCCCTGCCCGCTCAACGGGCCCCCGATCCCGCCACGTTCCCAAAGCAGACTCCGGGCGACGACAGGGCCCGCGGGGAGGCATCCTCTAGAGCTCCGCCAGCAGCTCAGCCTTCTTCGTGCTGAACTCGTCGTCGGTCAGCAGTCCGGCGCCGTGCAGTTCGCCGAGGTGTCGTATCCGGTCCGCGATGTCCGCCGGATCGCGGCGCGTCTCCCCGGTCCGGTGGCGCACCGGCGCGCCGTCCGCTGTCTCCTGCGCCGGCTCGGCGGCGCGTACGGCCTGCAGCACCGAGGCCGCGAACGGCAGCGACTCGTGCACGGGGCCGTACCCCAGCCCGAACACCACGGCGGCCGGATCCTGGTCCGCCTCGCCCGTCCCCGGCTCGTGGGCCCCGCGCTCCAGCAGCCGCAGATAGCCGTTGAGGATCTCCGGCGACCGCCATTCGACGCCGGCCAACTCGCCGACGGGGAAGGTCTGGTCGCCGCACTTCCACTTCGCCGAGGACGCGCCCGTCCAGAACCACCGGAAGGCGACCGCCCGCCCGTCGAAGGACGCCTTGCCGTCATACGCCTTGAAGTGCAGCGGGGGCTCCGGCGCGGCCACCAGATGGCGGTCGGCGGGCTCCTTCACATCGGGGCCGAGCGCCGTGCGCAGCTCATCGGCGTAGTAGTCGGCCAGCGTCTCGCGGTCGGCCGGCAGCACCAGCCGATAGGGATCGGCGTCCTCTTTGAGCTGCCCGTTCGCCGCTTCCATCAGGGGGTCGGCGCCGTGCCGGGGCACGGCGTGCAGCACCACCGTGCCACGTCTGCCCTCGGTCACCTCGACGGAGCTCAGCGCCTCGTACGGAATGCGTCGCTCACCGAGCGCCTGGAACAGCTTCGGCCTGCGGATCCCCCGTTCGAAGCGGATGAGTACGGAGTCCGTGTCGAACTCCCAGACGGCGTGAAAACCGGCCAGCACATCACCCATGCGGCTCATCGTATGCGGGCGGTTGCCCACCCGTCCCCCTTCCGGGCACCTCGGGGGCGCCTGCCGAAGCGGTGCGTGTCACTCCGTTCACCCTTGCCGTCCCTCGCCTCGTGGACGTCTCCGCCGCCGGACGCGGTTCCCGCAGGCACGGCCCGTCCCCGGGCGCCGGGCCGTGCCTGCGGGAACCGGGCTGCGCGGTCCTCAGACCAGACCAGTGGTGCACTGCGGGTCGTCGGACGCGCAGTCGACGGTGTCGGCCGCGCCGACCCCGACGAGCGCGAAATTGCGCAGACTGCGGGTGCCTGGCGCGAAGTAACCGGCGTGCCCGACCGCGCCGTCGGCCGACAGGATCCGGGAGCCGAAGGCCGGGTCGACCGGGTCGGCGCCGTGGCCGAGCCCGCCGACCTCCAGGTTCGGGATGTCCTGGATCCAGTCGTCGGAGTCCCGCATGGCCCAGACCCGGGCCTGGGTGCCCAGCCTGGAGCGGTTCTCGGCCCGCATACCGGGGCTGCCGGCCACCGCGATGTCCTCGACGTTGGACGGCAGGTCCCGGGCCGCGACCCCGCACACCACGGAGCCGTAGCTGTGGCAGAAGAGCGAGACGGCGTCGGAGGACGGCAGCGAGTCCACCAGGGCGCGCAGCCGGACCGCACCGGCCGCGGCGAGCTGCCCGGTGGCGGCCTCGACGCCGACACCGGACGGCGTGGTGTAGTCGGCCCAGGCGATCACGGCCGTACGGGCGCTGGGCCGGGCCTCCCGCTCGGCGCCGTAGAGGGCGCGTGCCATCCCGACCGGGGCGGTGTTCGCCCGCGCTGTGCGCTCGAAGGTCGACAGGTTGATGTCCACGCCGGGCACCACGACGGACACCCGGTGGGCCGCCGGGAGATTGCCGAAGACCTCGGCGGCCCGGCCGCCGTCGGCCGGATCGAAGGCCAGGATCTGCCGGCCGGGGCTCATCATCGATTCGAGGCGGTGCATCAGCCGGCCCGCCTCCTGGCGGCCGACGGGGGTGAGCCGGTGGTCGTTCATCCGGCGTTTCTCGATGCGACGGGCGTCGTCGATCGCCGTCCGGTTGGCGCGGTAGCGCAGCTTCACGGGGGCGCCGCCCAGGTTGCCGACGACCAGCGGATAGCGGTCGGCGAGCTGCTGCTTCTCGGCGCGGCTGAGCGTGGCGAAGAAGGCCCGGAGCGCGGCCGGCGGACCCTGGGGGTCGGGCAGCGGGCGCCCGAGGAAGGTGGCGTGCTGCCAGGAGGTCCTGGCGGTGGCCAGCGGGTTGGCGTCCTCCTTGGTGCCTCTGACTGCCGTCCAGCCGGTGATGGCGAGCATGACGAAGACCACCGACAGCGCGAGGGCGGCACGCCAGGACGTGGACTGCAGGAAACCGGAGGAGGGGCCGAGGCCCGAGAAGGAATTCACCGCGAGCCACCCTAGGAGACGGGAGAGGGCGCTCGCTGTGACCGTGAGTGATATCACGTTTCACGGTGGGCATTTCGACCAAAACGGACACGGGTTGACGATTTCCCATGCTCAGCCGCGCAGTGGCGATCTCAGGAGGAGTCCACCATGATCGCTTAGCGAAGGGGATTCGTCACGGAGGGTGGTGGATGGGGTGACGAGTGGAGTAATGGGTTCCGCCGTCCCGGCGCTTCCGCCGGGCCCGTCGCCGGTGCGCTCAGCGCACCCGCCAGCCGTCCTCCATCGCCGGCCCGATGTGGTCCAGATAGGACTGGGTCACCTCGCGGATCGACGCCACGCTGCAGTCCTGGCCCTCGCCCCACACCCGGCCCGCCACTCGCATCACCCCGCCGAAGGCGGCGACCAGCACCCGCGGCCGGGGATCGGCGTCCACGTCCAGCCCCTCGCGCCGGGCGATCAGCCGCGCCAGCTCCTCCTCCAGTTCGGAGGAGCGCCGCAGATGTGCGGCAACCAGGGCGGGCGTCGACTCGATCATCCGGAACGAGCGCATGTACAGCTCCACCGGGATCACCGACTCGATGGCGCTGCCGATGTCGTCCCAGGCCACCATCACGGCGCTGCGCAGGGCGGTGAGCGGCGCCTCCGTCGCGGGCCGCGCGGTCAGCTCCTCCAGGAAGCGGGCCTCGACCATCTCCTGGACGGCGAAGGCGACGTCCTCCTTGTTCGCGAAGTAGCGGAAGTACGTCCGCTGGGAGACATCCACCGCCTCCGCGATCTCGTCGATCGTCGTCGCTTCGTACCCCTGCTCCGTGAACAGTTCGAGCGCCGCGCGGATCAGGGCGTCGCGGGTGCGCTGTTTCTTGCGTTCCCGCAGGCCCGCGGGTGCCGTATGCGGCGTCGGGGTCGCCATCCTGAGCCGCCTTTCCGTGGCCTTCTCGCTGCTCAGGTTACCTGTGAGCGAGATGACAGTTACCGACTCATGAAATGCTTTGTCAACTGTCAGTGGCTGACATTAGCCTCGTCCTATGAGTTCTCAGACCCCGGTCGCCGAAGCTGCGCCGGAACTTCCCGTACCGGACCCCCCGAAGGGGCTGCGCGGCCATCCGTGGCTGACCCTCTTCTCCGTCGCCATCGGCGTCATGATGGTCGCGCTGGACGGCACGATCGTCGCGATCGCCAACCCGGCCATCAAGCAGGACCTCGGCGCCTCGCTCGCCGATGTGCAGTGGATCACCAATGGCTACATGCTCGCCCTGGCCATCGCGCTGATCACGGCGGGCAAGCTCGGTGACCGCTTCGGCCACCGCCAGACCTTCCTCATCGGCATCCTCGGCTTCGCCGCCGCCTCCGCCGCCATCGGGTTCTCCGACGAGGTCGCGCTGGTCATCACCTTCCGGGTGCTCCAGGGTCTGTTCGGCGCGCTGCTGATGCCCGCCGCGCTGGGGCTGCTGCGCGCCACCTTCCCGGCCGAGAAGCTCAACATGGCGATCGGCATCTGGGGCATGGTCATCGGCGCCTCCACCGCCGGCGGCCCGATAGTCGGCGGACTGCTGGTCGAGCACGTCAACTGGCAGTCCGTGTTCTTCATCAACGTCCCGGTCGGGGTGCTGGCCCTGGTCCTCGGCCTGGTGATCCTCAAGGACCACCGTGCGGAGAACGCCCCCCGCTCGTTCGACATCCCGGGCATCGTGCTGCTCTCCGGCGCGATGTTCTGCCTCATCTGGCCGCTGATCAAGGCGGGGGAGTGGCACTGGGACAGCATGAAGACCTGGGGCTTCCTGATCGCCGCCGTGGTCCTCTTCGCCCTGTTCGCCCTCCTGGAGAGCAAGGTCCGCGAACCGCTCATCCCGCTGCGGATGTTCCGCTCGCTGCCGCTGACGGCCGGCACGGTCCTGATGGTGCTGATGGCCTTCGCCTTCATGGGCGGCCTGTTCTTCGTGACGTTCTACCTCCAGAACGTGCACGGCATGACGCCCGTCGACAGCGGACTGCACCTCCTGCCGCTCACCGGCATGATGATCGTCGGCTCGCCGCTCGCCGGCGCCCTGATCACCAAGTTCGGCCCGCGCATCCCCCTGGTCGGCGGCATGGTCCTCACCGCCGTCGCCATGTACGGGATGTCCGGCCTCGACACCGACAGCGGCACCGGTCTGATGTCCCTCTGGTTCGCGCTGCTCGGTCTGGGGCTCGCGCCCGTCATGGTCGGCGCCACCGAGGTCATCGTCGGCAACGCCCCGCTGGAGCTCTCCGGTGTCGCCGGCGGTCTCCAGCAGGCCGCGATGCAGGTCGGCGGCAGCCTCGGTACGGCCGTGCTCGGCGCGGTGATGGCCTCCCGCGTCGACAGCGACCTCCCGGACAACTGGCGGTCGGCCGGCCTCCCGCCGGTCCCGCCCGCGCAGGCGTCCCAGCTCTCCGACGCCGTCTCGGCCGGTATCGCGCCGATCCCGAAGGGCACCCCGCCGGAGTTCGCCCAGAAGATCACCTCCGTCGCCCATGACACCTTCGTCTCCGGCATGGCCCAGGCCTTCACGGTCGCCTGCGGTGTGGCGGTCGTCGCGGCGGTCGTCGCGTTCTTCACCAAGCGCGGCGCGAACGCCGAGGCAGGCGCCGGCGTCGGCCACATCTGACCGGCGCCCCGGTCGTACGGTGCCCGCACCGGGCGAGACGACCGGCAGGCCCCGCCCGCAGCCCCCGGCGCGCGGCACGTACGAGGACCTCTCGTCCGGCCGCGCGCCGTCGGATGCGCGGCGGGCGACGGTCCCCGGCAGGGGGCGGCAGACCACGAGTACGGCCGGACGACTGGCGCCCCGCCGACCTCCCTGACCCGTGCCATCGCGCCATCGCGCCATCGCGCCATCGCGTCACGGCGTCCTCGAGCCTCCGCGTCACCGCGTCACCGCGCTCCCGCCCGTCAACCGGTCGCCCCGGGCCGCCGCCGGGAGCCACCGGCCTTACCCCCGGCGGCAGTTGGGCTCCCTCGGCGGGCCGAATCCCTCATCCGGATGAGCCGGTCCGGGAACCGCCCGCCCCCCACTACGGGCACGACGACGGGCCCGCAGTCACCGCACCCCGCGCAGGCCGGGAGGAACGGTTTCCGCAGGCCGCCCGTGCCGCCCCGTCCCACGTCAACCTCGCGCACCGACCGCCCTTCCCCGACCCGGTCGGCTGTCCACATACCTGATCCGGGTGGCAGTGCCGCCACGGGCTTGGCAGCCGCCCACCGCCCTCGCGAAGCTCGATGACGAACCCGCCGCGGGCAACCGGCCCGCTGCGGACCTCAGCTTCGTACTCCACGGGGGAGATTCCCATGCGCCTGCGCACGTCACGGACCACCGCGCTCCTCACCGGCCTCCTGGCCGCCCTGGCCGCGGCAGTCGCCGCCCCGCCCGGCCTCGGCACCCCGCCCGCCCATGCGGCCGGCGGCGGACGTGCCGCCTCCGGCGACTGCGACGCGGGCCAGCTCTGCCTCTGGCCGAAGGCCGACTTCGGCGGCGCCCGGCGGACCTACGAACTGTCCGGCACCGACATCGAGAGCTGTGTCCCGCTGCCCGAGGGCAGCGGCGCCGCCGCCCTTGCCAACCGCACGGGCCGGCCGGTCACCACCTACCAGAGCGTGGAATGCGCCGAGACCGCCGAGTTCGACACCTATCCGGGCGGCGGCAGCTGGGTGCCCCGGTCCCCGTACCGGGTCAGGGCGTTCAAGGTGTGGGAACGCTGAACCGGCCGCCCACGGGCCCGCCCCCGCGCGCCCGCAGTCCCCGTCACACAGCACCGCGCCACACAGCACCGCGCCCCCCGACCGGCGGAGGACGCTGGTCGGGGGGCGCGGCGGAAGCGGTGCGGCGGCAGGCCGCGGTCAGGTCAGGCGTCGCCGCCGGCCTCACCCGCGTCGGCGGCCGCGACGTCCAGGAGCTGGTAGCGGTCGATCGCCTGCTTCAGCAGCGACCGGTCGACCTTGCCCTCCTTGGCGAGCTCGGTGAGCACGCCAAGGACGATGGACTGCGCGTCGATGTGGAAGAAGCGACGGGCCGCACCACGGGTGTCCGCGAAGCCGAAGCCATCGGCACCCAGCGACTGGTACGTGCCGGGAACCCAGCGCGCGATCTGGTCCGGAACCGCACGCATCCAGTCCGAAACCGCGACCTTCGGGCCCTCGGCGCCCTGGAGCTTCTGCGTCACGTACGGGACGCGCTGCTCCTCCTCGGGGTGCAGAAGGTTGTGCTCCTCGGCCTCCACCGCATCGCGGCGCAGCTCGTTCCAGGACGTCGCCGACCAGACATCGGCCTTGACGTTCCACTCGTCCGCGAGGATCTGCTGGGCCTCGACCGCCCACGGCACCGCCACACCCGAGGCGAGGATCTGGGCAGTGTGCTCGCCCTTCTCGCCGGGCTTGACCCGGTGCAGACCCTTGAGGATGCCCTCGACGTCGGCATCGGCCGGCTCCGCGGGGTGCAGGATCGGCTCGTTGTAGACGGTCAGGTAGTAGAAGACGTCCTCGGAGTTCTCGCCGTACATCCGGCGCAGACCGTCCTTGACGATGTGCGCGATCTCGTAACCATAGGCCGGGTCGTAGGCGACACAGGCCGGGTTGGTCGAGGCCAGCAGCTGGGAGTGGCCGTCGGCGTGCTGCAGACCCTCACCCGTCAGCGTCGTACGGCCGGCGGTCGCGCCGAGCACAAAGCCGCGGGAGAGCTGGTCGGCCATCTGCCAGAACTGGTCACCGGTGCGCTGGAACCCGAACATCGAGTAGAAGACATAGACCGGGATCAGCGGCTCGCCGTGCGTCGCATAGGCGGAACCCGCCGCGATCAGCGACGCCGTGCAGCCCGCCTCGGTGATGCCGTCGTGCAGCATCTGGCCGGTCGGCGACTCCTTGTATGCCAGGAGAAGTTCGCGGTCGACCGACTCGTACTGCTGGCCCAGCGGGTTGTAGATCTTGGCCGACGGGAAGAACGCGTCCATACCGAAGGTGCGGTACTCGTCGGGCGCGATCGGCACGAAGCGCTTGCCGATCTCCTTGTCCCGCATGAGGTCCTTCAGGACCCGGACGAACGCCATGGTCGTGGCGATCTTCTGCTGCCCCGAGCCCTTCTTGGCGCCCGCGTAGGCCTTGTCGTCCGGCAGCTGCAGCGGCTCGGCGCGCACGACACGGGTCGGCACATAACCGCCCAGGCCCTTGCGGCGGTCGTGCATGTACTGGATCTCTTCGGAGTCGCGACCCGGGTGGTAGTACGGCGGCGCGCCGTCCTCCAGGTCCTTGTCCGGGATCGGCAGGTGCAGCCGGTCACGGAAGCCCTTGAGGTCCTCGACCGTCAGCTTCTTCATCTGGTGGGTCGCGTTGCGGCCCTCGAAGTTCGGGCCGAGCGTCCAGCCCTTGACGGTCTGCGCGAGGATCACCGTCGGCTGGCCCTTGTGGGCCTTGGCCGCCGCGTACGCCGCGTAGATCTTCTTGTGGTCGTGACCGCCGCGGCCCAGGTGCAGGATCTGGTCGTCGGTCATGTTCTCGACCATCGCCCGCAGCCGGTGGTCGTCACCGAAGAAGTGGTCGCGGATGTACGCACCGGTCTCCGTGGCGTACGTCTGGAACTGACCGTCGGGCGTGCTGTTGAGCTTGTTGACCAGGATGCCGTCGCGGTCCTGCGCGAGCAGCGGGTCCCAGCTGCGGTCCCACACCAGCTTGATGACGTTCCAGCCGGCGCCGCGGAACTGCGACTCCAGCTCCTGCATGATCTTGCCGTTGCCGCGGACCGGGCCGTCGAGGCGCTGCAGGTTGCAGTTGACGACGAAGGTCAGGTTGTCCAGGCCCTCGCGGGCGGCGATGGACAGCTGGCCGAGCGACTCGGGCTCGTCCATCTCACCGTCGCCGAGGTAGGCCCACACGTGCGACTTGGAGGTGTCGGCGATACCGCGCGCCTCCATGTAGCGGTTCATCCGCGCCTGGTAGATCGCGCCGAGCGGGCCGAGGCCCATCGAGACGGTCGGGAACTCCCAGAAGTCCGGCATCAGCCGCGGGTGCGGGTAGCTGGACAGACCGTTGGGGGCCTTGGACTTCTCCTGGCGGAACGCGTCGAGCTGGTTCTCGGTCAGCCGGTCCAGGAGGTACGCACGGGCGTAGACACCGGGCGAGGCATGCCCCTGGAAGAAGATCTGGTCGCCGCCGTCGCCCTCGTCCTTGCCCCGGAAGAAGTGGTTGAAGCCCACGTCGTAGAGGGAGGCGGAGGAGGCGAAGGTGGCGATGTGGCCGCCGACGCCGATGCCCGGACGCTGGGCGCGCGAGACCATCACGGCGGCGTTCCACCGGGTCGCGTTCAGGACCTTGCGCTCGATCTCCTCGTTGCCCGGGAAGAACGGCTCGTCCTTGGTCGCGATGGTGTTGACGTAGTCCGTGCTGCGCATCTCGGGCACGGCCACACGCTTCTCGCGGGCACGCTCGATCAGGCGGAGCATGAGGTAGCGGGCACGTTCCCGGCCTCGCTCGTCGACGGCCGCGTCGAGCGAGTCGAGCCATTCCTGGGTCTCTTCGGGATCGAAGTCCGGGACCTGGCTGGGAAGGCCGCCAATGATGATCGGGTTTCGATCGGATCCGGAAGCCACGCTGTTCCTTCGTGTTCGGTTCGTGTCGTGCCCTGCAGGGTTTTCATGCTGCGCACGGGACGAATGCTGTCTCTGCCTTGGTGTCGCGCCGTCTTCCATCGTGTACCGAGCCACAGGGATACGTCACCTCTACTGATGGGTAACCCATCCGTAGAGAGATGGCGCTGAAAAGGCCGATTTCTCGGGTCGGCCAAATCGCAACCATACGCCCATGTCGAAAGTGCTTCGCGTACGGACGTGCGGACCCCGAAATCAGGTCCGCGCGCCGCGGCCGCCCCCCGAAGGGACCAGTCTCGCGCCAGTACCCGATAAACCCTGCAGAAAGCTGTGGCGTGAATCACTTCAGCCTGTCCTGCGGGGGTCGCGGTTGCGGCGAGACGCCTCCAAACGTCACCGTTTCGGCGGTCTGGACCGCCGGGTACTTGCGCGATCCGCCCGGCCCGTGTGGACTACGCCCAATGCTCCGCGCACGCGCGGGGTCCCCGAGCATTTCCGAAACATGACAGGAGGCAATCCGTGAGCGCGACCGCGGACCACGCGGAGGAGCGGACCAACCCTGCCGCCAGGCTGGGGTTCGAGCCCGGACAGGTGGTCCAGGAGATCGGTTACGACGATGACGTCGATCAGGATCTCCGCGAAGGCATTGAGACCGTGATCGGCCAGGATCTCGTCGACGAGGACTACGACGACGTCTGCGACGTCGTTGTGCTGTGGTTCCGCGACGAGGACGGCGACCTCACGGACGCGCTGGTGGACGCCATCGGCCTGATCGACGAGGGCGGGCAGATCTGGCTGCTGACCCCGAAGACCGGCCGTGAGGGCTACGTCGAGCCGAGCGACATCAATGAGGCCGCGCAGACCGCGGGTCTGTCCCAGACCAAGAGCATCAACGCGGCCAAGGACTGGACCGGCAGCCGCCTGGTCACACCCAAGTCCGGCAAGCGCTGAGCCGCACCGTCCCGACGTTCGCCGCCGAGCCCCCTCCGCCTGTTCCGGAGGGGGCTCGGCCCCGTTCAGGACGGGTTCCCCGCATGTGTACCCCGGCGCGTAGGGTTGGTCGCGTCCTGTTGAGAGTGAGCGGAAGGGAAGCACCCCATGGCGATCGAGGTCGGCACGAAGGCTCCGGATTTCGAGCTGAAGAACCAGCACGGCGAGCTGGTCAAGCTCTCCGACTTCCGCGGCGAGAAGGCCGTCGTCCTCCTCTTCTACCCCTTCGCCTTCACCGGTGTGTGCACCGGCGAGCTCTGCGCGCTCCGTGACGAGCTGCCGCAGTTCGTCAACGACGACGTCCAGCTGCTGGCCGTCTCCAACGACTCCCCGTTCTCGCTGCGCGTCTTCGCCGAGCAGGAGGGCCTGGAGTACCCGCTGCTGTCGGACTTCTGGCCGCACGGCGAGGCCTCGCGGGCGTACGGCGTCTTCGACGAGGAGAAGGGCTGCGCGGTGCGCGGCACGTTCATCATCGACAAGGAGGGCGTGGTGCGCTGGACGGTCGTCAACGGCCTGCCCGACGCCCGTGACCTGAACGACTACGTCAAGGCGCTCGGCACCCTCTGAGCCGGCGCACTCTCCCGGGCGCGGCGGCGCCCACCGGGCCGACATCCGCATGATCCAGGTGCGATATCTGCAATCGGTGGGAACCGGTCACTAGGATCAATTCGTTGATCCGATGCCATGCACGATGGGGGCGCAGGTACCCCTCGAATCTATGGGAGGACTCGTGGGAGTCAGCCTCAGCAAGGGCGGCAACGTCTCGCTGACGAAGGAAGCCCCCAACCTGACCGCCGTCATCGTCGGTCTGGGCTGGGACGCGCGTACCACCACCGGTACCGACTTCGACCTGGACGCCAGCGCCCTGCTGGCGAACGATCAGGGCAAGGTGGCCAACGACCAGAACTTCGTGTTCTTCAACAACCTGAAGAGCCCGGACGGTTCGGTCGAGCACACCGGTGACAACATCACAGGTGAGGGCGAGGGCGACGACGAACAGGTCAAGGTGAATCTGGCCGCCGTGCCGGCCGATGTCGCCAAGATCGTCTTCCCGGTGTCGATCTATGACGCCGAGACCCGTCAGCAGAGCTTCGGCCAGGTCCGTAACGCCTTCATCCGCGTGGTCAACCAGGCCGACAACGTTGAGCTGGCGCGCTACGACCTGAGCGAGGACGCCTCGACCGAGACCGCCATGGTCTTCGGCGAGCTGTACCGCAATGGCGCGGAGTGGAAGTTCCGGGCCATCGGCCAGGGCTACGCCTCGGGTCTGCGCGGCATCGCGCAGGACTTCGGTGTCAACGTCTGACCGGCCGGATCCCTAGGTCCGATCGTCGACGTCCGGCCGGGCAGCGCTGCCGAAGCGGCTGCCCGGGCCAAGAACGACCGCGTCCGGCGCCGTACGTCCCTGTCCGGGGAGTGCGGCGCCGGACGCGCTTGAACGAGGGTGGTGGGCCGCGCGCCGGGCGGGCCCGCACCGACACCGGGGAGGAAGCGAACGATGAGCGTCACGCTTGCCAAGGGGGGCAATGTCTCCCTGTCCAAGGCCGCACCGAATCTCACGCAGATCATGGTCGGCCTCGGCTGGGACGCGCGGTCCACGACCGGAGCGCCGTTCGACCTGGATGCCAGTGCGCTGCTGTGCCAGGCGGGCCGGGTGCTGGGTGACGAGTACTTCGTCTTCTACAACAACCTCAAGAGCCCGGAGGGCTCCGTCGAGCACACCGGGGACAACCTCACCGGCGAAGGAGAGGGCGACGACGAGTCGCTCCTGGTGGATCTTTCGCAGGTGCCCGAGCACGTGGACAAGATCGTCTTTCCGGTCTCGATCCATGAGGCCGATCTGCGTGGCCAGAGCTTCGGCCAGGTCAGCAATGCTTTTATCCGCATCGTGAATCAGGCCGACGGCAGCGAACTCGCCCGTTACGACCTCAGTGAGGACGCCTCCGGTGAAACCGCGATGATCTTCGGCGAGGTGTATCGCTACAAGGGTGAATGGAAGTTCCGGGCAGTGGGGCAGGGGTACGCGTCAGGCCTCCGGGGCATCGCCCTAGACTTCGGGGTCAACGTTTCGTAAAGCGCCGCGCGTTGCGCGCGGGGGACCCACACAGCGAGGGAATGGGTAGGCAGTGCTCCTGAAAACCTTTGGCTGGTCGTTCGCCATCACGGTGCTCGGCCTCGCCTTGGCGGGCGTGCTCTGGGGGTGGCAGGGGCTGGCGATTGTCGGGATCCTGTCCATCCTGGAGATCTCGCTCTCGTTCGACAACGCCGTCATCAACGCAGGCATCCTGCGCAAGATGAACGCCTTCTGGCAGAAGATCTTCCTTACGCTCGGCATCCTCATCGCCGTGTTCGGCATGCGACTGGTGTTCCCGGTCGTCATTGTCGCGGTCACCGCGAAACTGGGGCCGATCGAGGCGGTCAACCTCGCCATCAACGACAAGGCGCAATACCAGGAACTGGTCACCAGCGCCCATCCGGCCATCGCGTCCTTCGGTGGCATCTTCCTGCTGATGATCTTCCTCGACTTCATATTCGAGGAGCGCGATTACAAGTGGCTGTCCTGGATCGAAAAGCCGATGGCCAAGATCGGCAAGCTGGACACCCTGTCCATCATCATCGCGCTGGTCGCCCTGCTGGTGAGCGCGATGACGGTGGCCACCAGCGTCGCGCACGGCGGCGGTGACAAGAGCGCCACGGTGCTGCTGTCCGGCGTCGCGGGCCTCGTCACGTACCTCGTCGTCAGCGGCATCTCCGGCTTCTTCGAAGCCAAGCTGGAGGACGAGGTCGAGGGCGAGGACGAGGAGGCCGGCGAGGTCGCGGCGGCCCCCGCCACGAAGGGCAACGGCTCGGCCGTCGGCCTGGCCGGCAAGGCCGCGTTCTTCATGTTCCTCTACCTCGAGGTCATCGACGCGTCCTTCTCCTTCGACGGTGTCATCAGTGCCTTCGCCATCACCAACGACATCTTCATGATGGCGCTGGGTCTGGGCATCGGCGCGATGTACATCCGTTCGCTGACGGTCTTCCTGGTCCACAAGGGGACCCTGGACGACTACGTCTACCTGGAGCACGGCGCCCACTACGCGATCGGCGCGCTGGCCGTCATCCTGCTCATCACGATCAAGTACGAGGTCAACGAGGTCATCACCGGCCTGGTCGGCGTCGTGCTGATCGCCCTCTCGTTCACCTCGTCCGTGATCCGGAACCGGCGGGAGGGCAAGTCCGGGGGCACCTCGGGCGAGAAGTCGGAAGTCGCGTCCGGAGTGTGACGCGGCGCTGATTGAGGAACGCTCTCTGCGGGGCGGCCCTGAGGTGCAGACCTCGGGCCGCCCCGTGGTAGTTGGGGCCGAGCGATGGGGTGGGCAAGGTGTCGTTCCTGGGGAACCTGTGGCGCGGTGGCGCGCAGAAGTTTGAATTCGACAGCGGTGGTGCGTCGTATGTCGTCGAGCTGACGAAGCGGAATCCAGTCGTCTCACTGACCAAGCAGGGGGCCGCCACCGGGCATCTGCGGGTCAATCTGCACTGGCAGATGCGGACGTCCGACCTTCATGAACGGGGTGGGCGGGGCAAGGGCGGTCTGCTGAGGCATCCGGGCAAACTGTTCAAGCCCGAGGTCGTGCAGGCGCAGGGACCGGCCGTGGTCAATGTCGACCTGGACCTGGCCTGTCTGTACGAACTCAAGGACGGCACCAGGGGCGTGGTGCAGCCGCTGGGAAACTTTCTCGGTGACCTGAACGGGTCGCCCTTCGTCAAGCTCAGTGGCGATGACCGCTTCGGTTCGGGGTCCGGCGAGACGCTCTACATCAACCTGGACCACCGCGATGAGATCAAGCGCATGCTGATCTTCGTCTACATCTACGACGGCACGCCCGCCTTCGACCGCACGCATGCGGTCGTGACGCTCTATCCGAGCAGCGGACCGCGGGTGGAGGTCAAGCTGGACGAGCGGGCGTCACAGGCTCGCTCCTGCGCCGTCTTCATGCTGGAGAACGTCAAGGGCGAACTGACCGTGCGCCGCGAGGTGAAGTACGTCTACGGCTTCCAGGCGGAGCTCGACCGGCTGTACGGCTGGGGGCTCCAGTGGGGGCGGGGCTACAAGACCAAGGTGTGAGCCGCCCCGAGCGGCGCGCGGCCTGTGCGGCGCGCGCCGCCGGGGTGTGCGTCGCCCGGGTGGGCGGTGGCGGTGGGAGGGATCCGCTGGATTGCCGCTAACGGCGCTGGAACTGCGGTCCCTGGGGCGGCAGGACGAAGGACGGGTCCGGCACGAAGGGCTGCTGCATCGGGTAGCCGTACGTCGAGGGGTGCGGCTGCGGCTGCGGAGCGCCGTACGCGGACAGGGGCTGCTGCGGGGGCTGGTACTGCGGCGGCGGCCCCGGGTAGCCGTAGGAGGGCTGGGCCGGAGGCTGCGTCGGCGGTGGCGGAACATGTTGCGGGTAGCCGTAGCCGCCGCTCGTGGGCGGGGGTGCCGCAGATGTCGCGGCGGCCGAGGGCAGGGGTGCGGACGAGGGCAGCGGTGCGGACGAGGCCGGCTCCGGCAGTGCATCCGCCACATGCTGGGTGACGGCATCCGGGTCCGCCGCCGGGTAGGTCTGGGGGTCCGCCGCGGAGGGCGGGCCCGAGGCCTCTTCCGGCCAGGTGCTGGGCGGCGGGGTCGCGGGGGAGGCGGAGGGGCTGCTCGCCGGGCCGGCGGACGGGAGGTCGGACGGGTTGTCGGACGGGCCGGGGGTGGAGGGGCCGGGCTCGGCTTCCGGGGACGGCTCGGTGGCCGTCGTGGGCTCCGAGCCGGGCGATGCCGACACCGGTGCTTCCGAGGCCGGCGGAGCAGGGCGTCTGGAGGCCGCTTCGTTCTCGTCCACCGAGATCCCGAACTCGGTCGCCAGACCCACCAGCCCGGTCTCGTACCCCTGCCCCAGCGCACGGAACTTCCAGGTCTCGGCGCGCCGGTAGAGCTCCCCGCAGATCAGGGCCGTCTCATCGCCCGTCTCGGGCACCACGTCGAAGACCGCGATCGGCTCACGGTCGCTCGCCGCTGCGTCGTACAGCAGGACCTGCAGATCCGTGACGCCCGCGAAGGCGCCGCCGTCCGACGACGCGGCCAGCACGACCCGGTCCACCGCCGGATCCAGCGTCGCCAGATCCGCCTCGATGGTGTCGGTCAGCTTGTCGGCGAGCCGGGTCTTCGGCAGATGCCGCACCAGGCCGCTGGGGTGGCGCGGTTGGTTGTAGAAGACGAAGTCCTCGTCGGAGCGCACGCATCCCTCGGGTCCCACCAGCAGGGCCGAGGCATCGACATCGGGGACACCGGCGCCGGGCGTCCAGCGCAGGACGGCCCGGACAGCCGTGGCATCGAGGGGTACGTTCGACCCTTTCAGCATCGCGTGCGTCATGCCGTAATCCTGCCTTCCCTGAGGTCGCAGGGACAACGCGGGGGCCCCGGAGCGGTGCAGGCTTCGTGATTGCGGACACCTGGGCGCCTCGTGGGGGTTACGTGATTTTCATGCACGCGGGAACTAACCACACCCCCGCGCACGTACGATTACCGGCTGGATCCAGACAGCGAGACGCAGCGGGGGTGCCCGGGTCCCGCAGGTAGACGGGGAGTTATATGCGGCATTTTGGGCATCTTGCGCCCGACATCCGGAAGACGCTGTTCCATCAGGAGCCGGTGGAGTTCACCGCCGATTCTCCCTCCCGCACGCTCGCGGTCGCCCTGGGAGCCACGCTCTACAGCCCCGCCACCCGCCCGCGCCTCGCCGCCGACGTCCTCAAACAGGCGGGGCGTGGCGTGATGTCCATGGTGCTGTGCCTCGAGGACTCCATAGGGGACGCGGATGTCGAGGCCGGCGAGGAGAATCTCGTGCGGCAGCTCGCTCTTCTCGACGAGGCGGCCGCCGCCGGCACCGACCTCCCGCTGCTGTTCGTCCGCGTCCGCACCCCCGGCCAAATACCGGACTTGGTGCGCCGCATGGGAGCCGCCGTCCACAGACTGTCTGGATTTGTACTTCCGAAATTCACGGAGGACCGTGGGGTCCCGTTCCTCGAGGCGCTGAGCACGGCCGAGTCCATCTGCTCCCGCCGGCTCTTTGCCATGCCGGTGCTGGAATCTCCCGAGCTGCTGCATCTGGAGAGCCGCGCCGAGACCCTTCAGGGCATCGCCAGGACCGTCGACAAATACCGGGACCGGGTGCTTGCCCTGCGGCTCGGCGTCACGGACTTCTGCTCCGCCTACGGTCTGCGCAGACCGCCCGACATGACGGCATACGACGTCCAGATCGTCGCCTCCGTGATCTCCGATGTGGTGAACGTGTTCGGACGGGCGGACGGCACGGGCTTCACGGTCACCGGGCCGGTGTGGGAGTACTTCCGGCTGCATGAGCGGATGTTCAAGCCGCAGCTGCGGCGCAGCCCGTTCCTCGGACGCGCCGAGGAACTGCGGACGGCACTGATCGAGCACGATATGGACGGCCTGCTGCGCGAGATCGAACTCGACCGCGCGAACGGCCTGCAGGGCAAGACCTGCATCCACCCCTCGCATGTCGCACCGGTGCACGCCCTCTCGGTCGTCAGCCATGAGGAGTTCAGCGACGCGGTCGACATCCTGCGGCCCGAACGGGGTGACGGTGGGGTACTGCGCTCCTCGTACACGAACAAGATGAACGAGGTGAAGCCGCATCGCGCCTGGGCCGAGCGGACCCTGCTGCGCGCCGAGGCGTTCGGGGTCGCCCGGGAGGGCATCGGTTTCGTGGAGCTGCTGACGGCGAGCGTGCCGCAGACCTGACATGCGGTGATCGATATGAACGATTCGACGGAGGAGACGGAACGCGTGGTCTGGACAGGAGAATGGGTCGCCGGTCGGCTCGGGGTCTCGCTGAGCGGCGGGGACGAGCTGCCGGAACTGCTCGGGCTCGCGCTGCGGCGCAACCCCAAGCGGGCCCATCTGCTCGTGTCGAACGTGCTCGGGAAGCATGTGCCACAGCGACCGGGCGTGGTCCATGGCGCCGGCTTCGGGCTGGGGCGCCGCGTGCGGAAGCTGCTGGGTGACGAGGCCGCCGCCCGCTCCGTCGTCCTGGGCTACGCCGAGACCGCCACCGGCCTGGGACATTCGGTGGCCGACGGCCTGGCCCTCGCGCCGTATCTGCACTCCACCCGCCGCCCGGTGGCCGGTGCGGCGCAGGTGGGTGGGTTCGAGGAGGAGCACAGTCATGCCACCTCCCATCTGCTGCTCCCCGAGAACCGCGCACTCCTCGCCGGGGACGGACCGTTGGTGCTCGTCGATGACGAGTTCTCCACCGGCAGGACCGTTCTGAACACCATCAAGGCGCTGCATGCGCGCTTCCCGCGCGAGCGGTACGTGGTCGTCGCCCTGGTCGACATGCGCTCCGACGCGGACCGCAGCCATCTGGAGAAGTTCGCGGCGGAACTGGGTGCCCGCGTCGACCTCGTCGCGCTGGCCGCGGGCGGTGTACGCCTGCCCGAGGACGTCCTGGCCCGCGGCCAGGAACTCGTTGCCGCACACGAGGCCGTTACGGCACAGGGGCCGGCGGCTGCCCCGGAGAGCGCGTCGGAGCCCGCGGGCGACGGGCAGAGTACGGCAGGCGCTCCGGCGGGGACCGACGGTCGCGGTGCGGACGTTGTACGGGTCGACCTCGGCTGGCCCGCCGGACTGCCGGACGGTGGGCGGCACGGCTTCACACCGGCGCACCGCGCACAACTGGAGGCCGGGCTGCCGGGCATGGCGGCCCGGATCGCACAGCGGCTGGACGGTGCCCGCCGCATCCTCGTCCTCGGCAACGAGGAGTTGATGTACGCGCCGCTGCGGATAGCCGATGCTCTGGACACCCTTGTCGCCGGGGAAGGGGACAGCACCGAGGTGAGGCCGGCCCGTGACGCCACCGGGGCGACGGATGGTGCCCTCGCACCGCGGGACGGTCAGCCGTCCGCGTCGACCAGCAGCGCGGGCGTCTTCTTCTCCACCACGACCCGGTCGCCGGTGCTCGCCGTCGATGACCCCGGTTACGCGATACGGACCCGGCTGTCCTTCCCCGCCCACGACGATCCCGCCGACGGACCGGGGGAGCGCTACGCCTACAACGTCGCGGCCGGCACCGACCCGCAACGCCGCTTCGACGCCATCGTGGCCGTCGTGGACTCGCACGGCGACCTCCCCGCACTGCATGCCGCCGACGGTCTGCTGAACCGGCTCGCCGAGCACACCGACCGACTGCTGCTCGCCGTCGTCCCCTCGTACGCCCCGCAACCCCAGGCCGGACCCATGCCCCTCCCCGAGCCGCTGCGCGGCCCCGCCTTCTCCTCCTACACCGCCGACGAGGTCGGCTGGCTGCTGCAGGACCTCTCCGACGTCACCCTGGAAGCGCCGACCGAGGAACGCGAGGAGGCGATTCAGCGCGGCGGCGCCCACTACGCCGAATCGCTGCCCGTCGAATACCAGCCGAGCGAGGAGTACCAGGCGCTGTTTCACAGCGCGCTGCAGACCTCCGCGCGCCGGATCGCGCGGGCTGTCGGGACCGTCACCGAGACCGTGCTCGCCGAACGCAGTCCACGTCCGGTGCTGGTGTCGCTGGCGCGTGCGGGCACACCCGTCGGGGTGCTGATGCGTCGCTGGGCGCGGCACGCGCACAGTCTGGAACTGCCGCACTACGCGGTCTCGATCGTCCGCGGCCGGGGGATCGACACCACGGCGCTCCGGTGGCTGGCCGCTCATCACGATCCGGCGGATGTCGTCTTCGTGGACGGCTGGACCGGCAAGGGCGCCATCACCCGCGAACTCGCCCAGGCCCTGGAGGACTTCCCGGGCTTCGACCCGCGGATCGCCGTGCTTGCCGACCCCGGCGGCTGCGTCGAGACCTACGGCACCCGCGACGACTTCCTCGTCCCGTCCGCCTGCCTCAACTCCACCGTCTCCGGCCTCATATCGCGCACCGTCCTGCGAGACGACCTCGTGGGTCCGGACGACTTCCACGGCGCGAAGTTCTACCGCGATCTGGCTTCGACCGATGTGTCGCGTGCCTTCCTGGACGCGGTCAGCGCGCGCTTCGACGAGGTCGCCCTGGACGTCGCCGAAGAGGTGAAGGAACTGGTCGCCGCCGACCGGGCACCCACCTGGGAAGGCTGGGCGGCCGTCGAGCGGATCAGCGAGGAATACGGCATCCACGACGTGAACCTCGTAAAGCCCGGTGTCGGTGAGACCACACGCGTACTGCTGCGCCGGGTCCCCTGGAAGATCCTGGCCCGACGGGGTGCCGGGACTGATCTCGATCATGTGCGCCTCCTGGCGGAACAACGGGGCGTGCCCGTCGAAGAGGTCGACGAACTGCCCTATACCTGTGTCGGGTTGATCCACCCCCGCTTCACTCGCGGGGCCACGGGTGCTGACGGCAAGGCGGTGGCCTCCTGATGAGCGCCATCATCGCCAGCGACCTCGACCGCACCCTGATCTATTCGGCCGCCGCGCTGGGCCTCGCCATGCCCGACGCGGAAGCCCCCAGGCTCCTGTGCGTGGAGACATATGAGCGCAAGCCGCTGTCCTTCATGACGGAGACGGCCGCCGGGCTGCTCGCCGAACTGGCGGGCAAGACCACCTTTGTGCCGACCACCACCCGCACCCGGGAGCAGTACGGTCGCATCCATCTCCCGGGGCCGGCACCGGAGTTCGCCATCTGCGCCAATGGCGGCCATCTGCTCGTACGCGGCGAGTCGGATCCGGACTGGCGGCGCACTGTCACCGAGCGGCTCGCCGCGCACTGTGCGCCCCTGGACGAGATCCGCGCGCATCTCGTCCGCACCGCCGACCCGGCATGGCTGCTCAAGGAGCGTGCCGCAGAAGACCTCTTCGCCTATCTCGTCGTGGAGCGGCCGCTGCTGCCGGACACCTGGGTGAAGGACCTCGCCGGCTGGGCGGACGAACGCGGCTGGACCGTCTCCCTGCAGGGCCGCAAGATCTATGCCGTGCCGAAGCCGCTGACCAAGAGCGCAGCCGTGGCGGAGGTGGCGCGCCGCACCGGGGCGTCCGAGATCCTCGCGGCCGGCGATTCCCTCCTCGACGCCGATCTGCTGCTGGCCGCGGACCGCGGATGGCGGCCCGGACACGGGGAGCTGGCGGACTCCGGCTGGCAGGCCCCCCATGTCACCGCGCTCGATGAGCGGGGTGTCGCCGCCGGCGAGGAGATCGTGCGGGCCTTCATCCGCGGCGCCGTGCCCCCAGGCCACGCCGGCTGACACGGACAACGACAAAGACCGCCACCGCCAGCGCAGTTGCCACAAGGACCACCTTCGAATAGACGTCCACATACCCCGTCACCTCCTCCCAGTTGTCGCCGAGCAGATAGCCGGCGAGGACAAAGATCGTGTTCCAGATGAGGCTGCCGATGGTGGTCAGGGAGAGAAAGACCGGCACCCGCATGCGCTCGATTCCGGCGGGTATGGAGATGAAGCTGCGGAAGAGGGGGATCATCCGGCCGAAGAACACCGCCTTCGTCCCGTGCCGCCGGAACCAGCGCTCCGTCTTCTCGATGTCCGACACCTTGACCAGCGGCAGCTTCGATGCGATCGCGACCGTACGCTCGCGCCCGAGCAACGCGCCCGCGCCGTACAGCGCCAGGGCGCCGGTCACCGAGCCGAGGGTCGTCCACGCGAGCGCGGACGCCAGATGCATGCTGCCGCGGGCGGCGGCGAAGCCCGCCAGCGGCAGGATCACCTCGCTCGGCAGCGGCGGGAAGAGATTTTCTGCGGCGATGGCCACACCCGCGCCGGGCGCGCCGAGCGCGTCCATGAGGTCGGTGATCCAGCCGGGTGCGGTGCTTCCGATGCTCTCGATCATGTTTTCAACGTTATGAATTCTCTCCTCGCGGCACATTGCGGTAGACCGCACGAAAGACTGCGGTTTTCCGCAGTGTGCGCGGACGCACGGTGCGGCTAGCGTTTTGATCATGTTGGGAATTGCGCGGCGCGGATTGCGCCTGGCGACAGGTCTGGTGCTCGGTGCCGTGATCGCGGCGGCCGAGCTCCCCTTCGTCCTGCTCTCCGGCCTCTCCCTGCTGTGCGTCGTCGCCTGGCCGCGCGGCCGCCGCGCGGTCCTGAAGCCCGTGACCGCCACCGCACGAGCCCTGACCGAGACCCATCGACGCCGCCTCCGCGTCTATGTCGCGGCCGACACCTCGGACGCGTACGCGGACCACCGCGCCCTGCAATATCTGTCCCTGCGCTGGGGGTTGGGCCTGCTGGGCGCTCTCGTCCTGGGCGCGGCGCTGATCGGAGTGGCGTACGGCATCTCCTGGATCTTCATCCTGCTGCTCACCGACGTCCGCCATCCTGGAAACCTCGCGCTGTCGAGCATCGGCGGCCTCTTCCTCCTCTTCCTCAGCCTGCAGGGCACCTTCGGAGTCGCGGGGCTGGAGGCCAGGCTCGCGCAGTATTACCTCGGCCCCAGCCACCACGAGGAGCTGGAGCGCCGCATCGAGCAGCTGGCCGCCAGCCGCGCCGGCGTCATCGCCGCGGTCAACGATGAGCGACGCCGTATCGAACGCGATCTGCACGACGGTGTGCAGCAGCGGCTGGTGGCCCTGGGGATGCTGCTCGGCCGCGCGCTGCGCAGCCAGGACGTGCAGCGCGCGGAACAACTCCTGCGCCAGGCCCACGAAGAGAGCGGCCAGGCCCTGACCGAGCTGCGTGAGGTGGCCTGGCGGGTCTATCCGACAGTGCTGGACGAAGCAGGCCTGCGCGCCGCCTTGGAAACGGTCGCCGAACGCTCGGCCATCCCCGTATGCCTCGACTACGAACTTGCCATCGAACCCGACACCGCCGTGGCAACGGTCGCCTACTTCGTGGTCTCCGAAGCCGTCACCAACGCCGTCAAGCATTCCGGCGCCGGACGGATAGCGGTCCGCGTCGCCCCTGGCGAGGACGCCGTGCTCGTGCGTATCGAGGACGACGGACCGGGCGGCGCGGATTCCTCCGGCAGCGGCCTGTTCGGGCTGGCCCGCCGGGTCGCCGCCCTCGACGGCCGGTTCCGGGTGGACAGCCCGGCCGGCGGACCGACCACCATCACCGCGGAGTTGCCGTGCGCCTAGTGCTGGCCGACGATTCGACCCTGTTGCGGGAGGGCCTGGTGCGCCTCCTCGCCGAGGAGGGGCACCAGGTGGCGGCCGCGGTCGGCGACGCCGATCAGCTGATCGCCGTGCTGGAGAAGGCGGCGGAGCAGGGCGAGAAGCCGGATGCGGTGGTCGTGGACGTCCGGATGCCACCCACGCACACCGACGAGGGGCTGCGTGCCGCCGTGCAGATACGGGAGCGTTGGCCCGACATCGGCGTGCTGGTGCTGTCGCAGTATGTCGAGCGCCGCTATGCGACGGAGCTGCTGACCGATGACAGCGAGGGGGTGGGTTATCTGCTCAAGGACCGGGTGGTCCAAGTGGACGAGTTCCTGGACGCGCTGGAACGGGTGAGCAGAGGACAGGCCGCCTTCGACCCCGAAGTCGTACGGCAGCTGCTGATGCGCAGCCGCCGGTCGGATCCGCTGGGCACGCTGACCGCACGCGAGCAGGAGGTGCTGCGGGAGATGGCGCAGGGCCACACCAACGCGGCAATCGCCGTCCGGCTGCACATCTCGCAGAGCGCCGTGGAGAAGCACATCAACGCGATCTTCGACAAGCTCGAGCTGATCGGCACTTCCGGATATTCACGCCGGGTCCTGGCGGTGTTGCGGTACTTGGGGACATGAGACGCAACGTCTGAGTGACGGCTCGTCGAGGGAGGGGGAAATCAGCGACCGGTTGGCGACGAGCTCGACTAGTCTCGCCGGGGCGGTTGGCTGCACCGTCCGGTGACCGGCCGAGACCGCGATCCTTGATCAAGAGGAGAGCCAGTGGCTGAGTCCAAGAGCACGCCGATCACAGCGGAGATGTACGAGTACGTCCTCGCCCACAACCCGCCCTTGAACGCCGCACAGCGGGACATCGTGGAGCTCACACACCAACAGTTCCCCGAGGCGGCGGGGATGCAGTCGGCGGAGGAGCAAGGGCCGCTGCTTGCGTTCCTGGTGCGGCTGACCGGGGCTCGGCAGGTCGTCGAGGTAGGGACGTTCACCGGTTTCTCGGCGCTGTCCATGGCGCAGGCGATGCCAGCGGACGGCACGCTGATCGCGTGCGATGTCTCCGAGGAGTGGACGGCCTACGGCCGGGAGGCCTGGGCGAAGGCCGGCGTCGCCGACCGTATCGATCTGCGGATCGCGCCCGCGCTGGAAACGCTGCGGGCGATGCCGGCCGAGCCGCATATCGACCTCGCCTATCTCGACGCGGACAAGGGCGGCTATATCGCCTACTGGGAGGAGCTGGTGCCCCGGCTGCGGCCGGGAGGTCTGATCGTCGCGGACAACGTCCTGTACCACGGGGAGGTCGCCGACCCGGCGGCCACCGGGTCCGCCCTGGCGATCAGGGCCTTCAACGACCATGTGCTGGCGGACCCTCGTATGGAGGCGGTGATCCTCACCGTGGCGGACGGGGTGACGCTGGCGCGCAAGAGGTAGCGGCCTCAGGCCTCAGCCCCAGGCCTCAGCCCCCAGGACTTGGTGCCGCCCAGCACTGCCCTAGCCGCAGCAGCCGCCTCCGCAGCAACCGCCGCCCCCACCGCTCGGGGCACGGGCGGGGGCGGTTGCGGAGCCGCCGACGGCGACCGTGGAGAGGAGCTTCACGGTGTCCTCGTGGCCCTCGGGGCAGACGGCCGGGGCGGAGGACTCGGCCATCGGCCGGTTCAGCTCGAAGGTGGAGCCACAGGGGCGGCACCGGTATTCGTAACGAGGCATGGGCACAGGTTAGCCGTGGCGCCGCTCAGCGCACGACGGAGCCGGGCGGCGCGCCCAGCATGCCCAGCTCCGCGCGGGTCGGCGCGCCCTCCCAGTCGCCGGGCGACGCGACCGCGAACGCTCCGGTGGTAACGGCCCGCTCCAGGCGTCCGGCCGGCCCTTCGCCGTCCAGCAGCGCCGACAGATAGCCCGCCACGAAGGCGTCACCGGCGCCCACGGCGTCCACGGCCCGTACCGGTTTGGCGGGCCGGTGGAGGGAGCCGCCGTGGGTGAAGGCCGTCGCCCCCTCCGCGCCGAGTTTGACCACGACCTCGCCGACCCCCTGGTCCAGCAGGAGACGGGCCTGCGCTGCCACGGTGACCGCGGGGTCGCCCGCGGCCTCCTGAGGGGGGAGGGGCACGGCATCACCGCACACCCCCGCACCGGCAGCCGTGGCCTCCTCCTGCTCCGATGCCCAACGAGCCAGGCCCCCGTCGTCCCCCTCGGCACCCATGCCCGCGCCGACCCCCTCGGCCCTAAGCCCTCCGTTGGCCCCAGTGGGCCCCTTGGCCCCGTGGCTCCCCTCGCCCCCACCTGACGAGCCCTCCCCGCCCCCGCCTCCCGGCAGGCACAGCGGCAGCTCGTCATCGGAGGCGATCAGGACATCCACGAAGGGAATCCACTCGCGGAGGACCTCGGCGGCCGCTTCAGCGGTCCACAGCCGAGCGCGGAAGTTGACATCGACGCACACCAAAGTGCCGGATTCCCGGGCCAGTTGGAGGGTGCTCCGGGCCGCCGCGCGGGCCGTGGTGCTGAGGGACGGGGTGATGCCCGTCAGATGCAGGACGCGGGGCGGGGCGGCGGAGAAGGCGCGCTCGATCACGTCAGAGCCGATCCGGGAGCCGGCCGACCCCGCGCGGTAGTAGTGCACCCGGGTGACCTCGGGCAGTCGCGGTTCGAAGAGGAGCAGCCCGGTCGGAGCGCCGGGATCGGTCGAGGCGCCGGACACCCCGACGCCCTCGGCGCGCAGCGTACGCAGCACCAGTTGTCCGGCCTCGTCCTCGCCGACCGCGCCCGCCCAGCGGACGTCGTGCCCGAGCCGGGCCAGGCCGATCGCGACATTGCTTTCCGCCCCGGCGATGGAGACGTTCATCGTGCCGCCGAGCTTCAGCGGGCCGCTGCCCCGTAGGGCGACCATGGTCTCGCCGAAGGTGAAGACGTCCGGGCGGCCCGGTTGTGCGGGAAGCAGCGGGCGGCCGGGTGCCGCCCCGGGGCGGGGTGCGGCGGCGCCGCGCTGGTCCTCGCTGCCCGCGGCAGCCGGCTGCCCCGTCATCGTGCGCATGCCGCCTTGAACTCCGCCGCGCGCTTGCGCAGCCCGTCCAGGTCGCCGCCGTCCGCCGCGTCCCCGACCAGCGGCGAGCCGACGCCCACCGCCACCGCTCCGGCGGCGAAGTACGCCGGCGCGGCGGCCGCGTCCACCCCGCCGACCGGTACGAACGGCAGCTCGGGGAAGGGCGCGCGGAGCGCCTGCAGATACCCGGGCCCGCCGACGGACGCCGGAAACAGCTTCAGGGCCGAGACGCCCAGCGCATCGGCCGCGATCACCTCGGACGGCGTCAGCACCCCCGCGAGCGTCGAGAGCCCCTGCCGTACGGATTCCTCCAGGCCGGCCCCCAGACCGGGCGTGACGATGAGATTGGCACCGGCCTCGGCGGCGCGCCGGGCGTCGGATGCGGTCAGGACGGTGCCGGCGCCGAGCCAGGCCGCATCGCCGAGCTCGGCACGCGCCCGTCGGATGACGGTGAGGGCGTCGTGTCCGCTGAGTGAGACCTCGATCAGCGGAAGGCCTGCCTCCGCAAGCGCCATGACCGTGCGGAAGGACGCCTCCGCATCCCTGCCCCGGATGATGGCGACCAGCCGCTCGGTCCGGAGCGCTGTGCTGAAGTCCATGGCGTTCCTGCTTTCTCCTGCTCCCCGCCGCGTGCGTGGTGCGCGACCGGGCCGTTCGGGCGCACGGGTGACACCACTGATTATTCCGGGCCGGGTGGACGGGCGTGTGGGGTGTGGAGCGTGGGACGGGTGTGGTGATGGGGTAGGGCGACTCGGGTGTGGCCTGTGCGTCGTCGCCGGGCGGAGCCGGAGAGATCGGCGGCCTCCGCGTGCCCGCCCCGTCACCACTCGGCGAACGCCCCGTCCTCATGACGCCAGACGGGGTTCCGCCAGGTGTGGCCCCGCTGGTCCGCCGCCCGCACGGCGGTCTCGTCCACCTCCACGCCGAGCCCGGGGCGCTCGGTCCGCAGCAGTGAGCCGCCGTGGAAGCGGAACGGCTCCGGATCCACGACATAGTCCAGCAGCTCGGCTCCCTGGTGGTAGTGGATCCCGATGGACTGTTCCTGGATGAGGAAGTTCGGGGTAGTGAAGGCGACTTGGAGGCTGGCGGCCAGGGCGACCGGGCCGAGGGGACAGTGCGGGGCGAGCTGCGCCCCGTACGCCTCCGCGAGCGCGGCGATCCGGCGCAGCTCGGAGATGCCGCCCGCATGCGAGATGTCGGGCTGGAGGATCGCCACGCCGGCTTGCAGCGGAGCGAGGAACTCTCGCCGGGTGAAGAGACGTTCACCGAGTGCGAGGGGGATGGGAGAGGCGTTCACGAGGTCGGGGAGGGCATGCAGAAAGTCGCAGAGGACGGGTTCCTCGACGAACATCGGCGCGTAGTCGGCGAGCAGGGGGAGGAGCCTGCGGGCGTTGGCGGGCGAGACCCGGCCGTGGAAGTCGAGGCCGAAGTCCCGTTCGTCACCGAGGACTTCGCGTGCGGTCTCGGCGCGCAGCAGACATTCGCGTACTTCGGCGCGGGTCGCCACCGGCGTCATCCTGCCGCAGCCGTTCATCTTGACGGCGGTGAAGCCCGCCTCGGTCTGCGCGGTGACCGCGTCGCGGATGGCATGCGGCTCATCGCCGCCCACCCATGCGTAGGCGCGGATCTTCTCGCGGACCGGCCCGCCGAGCAGCTGGTGGACGGGGACCCCGTGCCGCTTCCCTTTGATGTCCCACAGCGCCTGGTCCAGACCGGCGACGGCGGACGACAGGACGGGCCCGCCGCGGTAGAAGCCGCCCTTGGTCATGACCTGCCAGTGGTCCTCGATACGCGCCGGATCCTGTCCCAGGAGGTACTCGGACAGCACCTCCACGGCCGCCCGGACCGGCTCGGCCCGCCCCTCGACCACCGGCTCGCCCCAGCCGACGACGCCCTCATCGGTCTCCACCCGTACGAACATCCAGCGCGGCGGGGCGAGGAAGGTCTCGATGCGGCTGATCTTCATGGACCGGTCCGTCCTTTCGACGTGCGGAATACGGGCGTATGGCCAGCGCGCTCCAGTCGGGCCGTGCCACCCACCGGCCCCGGCCCCGGCCCTCCGCGCGCCGGGCCTGTGCGCGAGGTCCTGCCCACCCACGTCACCGCGTGAACCGACGCCGCTCCCGGCACGCAGCCCCTCCGTCTCCGGCCTGCGCCGCGCTGCATCCGCCCCCTGCGCGGATGCTCCCGCTACTGCGGATGCTCCCGCGCGGACACATCGAGCAGTTCGAGCATCGCCATGTAGGCCCCGTCGACGTCCCGGTTCCGTACGGCGTCGACGACCGCGGCATGCAGGGCATGGGGCTGCTCGAACGCGCCGTCCGCGGCGAGCACCTCCCGGTCGCGCTGGACGAGCACCGGCACGATCACCCGGTGCATCTGCGCGTAGAAGCGATTGTTCGACGCGATCAGCATCGCCGTGTGGAAGGACGCGTCGGCGCGTACGAGCAGCACCGGGTCGTTGCCGGCCGCGGCCATCGCACTCAACGCGGCATCCAGGGCCGCCAGATCCTCGTCGGTACGGCGCTCCGCGGCGAGCGCGGCCGCCGCGGGCTCGATGGAACGACGCAGTTCGAGCACATCGGCGAAGAAGTCGGACGAGACACCGGCCGCCAGTTTCCACCGCAGGACGTCCGTGTCCAGGAGGTTCCAGTCCTCCCGGGGGCGGACGAACGTGCCACGCTTCTTGTCGGTCCCGAGGAGGCCCTTGGTGGTCAGCACCTTGATCGATTCCCGCAGCACGGTCTGGCTCACGTCCAGCTCCGCCAGCACCTCCGGCATCACCAGGCTGTCGCCCTCACCGTAGGTGCCCTTGAAGATCCGCTTGGCGAGCGCTTCGACCGCCCCATGGTGCGCCCCGTGCCCTGAGGAGGCGGCGTGCCCCGAACGGCTCATCGTGCTGCTCCCTGCTCCCCGTTCCTGCTGACCCCGACGCCTTCCCCTCGCGCCCCCTCAGCTGTCCCCGCCACTCCAGCCACGTCGGCCACTCCGACCTGGCGGAAATCACGGAACACCGACCCGCTCGCCCCACGCCACCCCACCCACCCAGCCATCAGGGCGTACCGAGCACCCCAATCCCACCTCGGTACGCCCTGACGTCTCCTCGCCCCGGCTCAGGGCTTCTTGCTGTCGCCACCGGCGCGGGTGCCGCTGTCGAGGGCGGTGGTGCGCCTTCTGCTCCCGCTGGTGCCGGCGCCGAACGAACCGCGCCCGGCATGCGGGGCGCCTTGCATCTTGATCCGCGCCGCCTGCCGTGCGGCCGTCATGCCGGAGACGGGACGCAGCTGTCCGCGGTCGAACTGCTCCGCCTCCTCCGGGTGCCGTGCGCGCCAGTACGGATTGTCATGGGGCAGGCCACCGCTGACCCGCCCGTACATCCCGAAGACCAGCAGCATCAGCCCGACCACGAAGCTGAACAGGACGTTCTGAATCTGGAAGGCGAGGAAGTTCGCGCCGGTGTCCAGCAGCGCCAGGTTCACGAATCCGCTCAGGAGGAAGAGGGCGCCGAGCACGATGTTGAGGGTCGAGGCGAAGTTCCCGCCGATCACCATGCCGACGAAGAGGATCGCTCCGACGACGATCGAGAGCACGCTCAGGGAGCCATTGGTGTTCAGCCCGGCAACGGTGTCGCCGCCGGTGTCGAAGTAGCCGATGTGGTGGGTCAGTCCGAGGATGCCGAAGGCGATCAGTACCAGGCCCATCAGCCCGGCGCCGATGCGGTAGACCTTGCTGAGCCGATGGTCCACGGGCAGATGCTCATCGAGCCGTGTGCGGTGCCTCTTGGCCCGGTGGAGCGGGTTCGCGGGCCCGTGCAGGGTCTGGCCAGTAGCCCCAGTAGCCATGTCCGGCCTCCTTCGCGCAGGTGCCGACTGGGCCGTACTTCCCTCCAGGATCAGCCCAGGTGGCATTTCACGCCATCGCGCCCGGCGGCCGGGGAGGAGGGCACGGCCCGCACCGCCCGCAGGTTTCCGGCCGGGACCGGGCCGCACACCGGCCCGGCAGGATCACATCCCGAGGAGGCCCCGGAGCCTCAGCCGCCGGCCCCGGCCCCGCCCCTGGCCTCCCGGATCTCCTGCACCACCCGGGCCGCCGTCTCCCGTACCGCCTCGGTCTCCATCAGGAAGTGCCACCAGTCCGGATGGCGCCCCTCCAGGCCCGCGACCGCACGGTCCAGCCGTGCCACCGCATCGTCCAGCGGGCCGGCATGCCGCGGATCGGGGGTGCTGCGCCCGGTCATCGCCAGTCGCTGCGCGTCCCGTACGGCGAAGCGGGTCCGATCGACCTCCTTCTGCCGGTCGAACGACACCGCATCGAGCCGCTGCAGCCGGTCACCCGCCGCCGACACCGCCTCGTCGGTGGTGTCCAGCAGCGCCCGTACGGTCGCCAGCCGGCTCGTGGCATCCGCCCAGCGCTGCTCGTCACGCGCCTGCTGCGCCTCCCGCAGCTTGACCTCGGCCTGCTGGACGGACTGCGTGGCCTGCTCCGGCACCTGCTGCAGGTCCTGCCAGCACGCCGCGCTGTAGCGCCGCCGCAGCTCGCTGAGGACCGGGTCGACGTTCCCTGCACGCGTCGTGATCGCCTGTGCCCGGGTCCGCAGCGACACCAGCCGCTTGTCGATCTCCGCGGCCTTGCCCGGCAGCCGCTCGGCCTCGGTCCGTACGCCCTCGGCCTGGCGCACGACGTCGTCGGCGCGCCGGATCGTCTCCGGTACGCCGTGCTGCCCGGCGCCCTGGTTGAGCTTGGTCAGCTCCGGCGCGAGCGCCGCCAGCCGGGCCGCGAGATCATCGGCCTGCAGGCCCTGCGCACGGACCGCATCCAGCGCATTGCTCGCCGCGAGCAGCGCCTGCCGTGCCCGTTCCACGGCCGGGGCCAGCCGCGCCAGCTGCGTCTCGGCGGACTGCAGCAGCGGCCCCAGCCCCTGCGCGAACCGGTCCAGCTCGCCCTTGACGCGGTCCAGCTCCTGCTTGGCACGCGTCAGATCGGCCCGCGCCCGCGCCATCGAGGCGCCGTCGAGGTCGTCACGGTCAAGATCGTGGGAGTCGACCGCGGTGATGTACCCGTGACTCACCTCGTCGATCCGCCGCCCGAAGCCCTCGTACTCCTCTGCCGCCTTCCGCGCGGGCGGCGAGGTGTCGACGGCGGTGATCGTCTCTATGGAGATCCGCAGATCCCGGTGCGCGGTGTCCAGCTCGTAGAACGCCGCCGCCGCGGCATCCTTCGCGGCCTGCGCATCGGCCCGCTGACCTTCCCCCCGCCCGAACCAGCGACGGGTCCCCCCGCCCGCGAACGACAACGGCGCCAACGCCACCACCAACGGCAACGGCAGCAACATGAGCGCCACCACATCCCGGACCGGGCCCCCACGGGCGCGACGGCGTTCTCGCTGCTCATGCGGCTGAGTGTCTGTCGCCGTCACTTCCCTCTCCCGATCGGATCGCCCCAGGACCGAATGTCATTCTCCCACTCACCCGAACGAACACATCGGCCGGTAAGTTCGCACTTCGAGCACTGGTTTGCAGTGCGGCCCCAGAGGCAAGGTAGTCTGTCGGCTCGGCCAGGGCGCATAGCTCAGCGGTAGAGCGCTGCTCTTACAAAGCAGATGTCACAGGTTCAAATCCTGTTGTGCCCACTCTTTGCGTGAAACGACAAAGGCCCAGGTCATCCGAGGTGGAATCGGATTCCTGGGCCTTGATCGTTTTCTGCTGCGGACGGCGCGGCGCGCGGTGTGTGCCACTTACGTGCCAGATGGACCGTCCGGGCTGGTCCGGTCTGGGTTCGGCCGTCTGATCTGCTCGTCGACAGGATCGGCAATTGCTTGATCACGATGGTTGACCAGACGCTGGTGGAGCAGCGCGGCCACGCCCCGCAGTACCTGGCCACAGGAAAGCTGCCGACCGGGCAGGGAAGCCGGTCGGCAGCCCCTTGCGCTTGTTTCCTTGTGTGCGCGCCCGTCTACCGCGTTGTCGCGGAGGAGGGCGGGCTCTCTTCGCTTGTGCCGTTGGGTGCTGTTGCCCGCCAGGCTGTCGACAGTGTCTCTGCCGCGACCGCGCCGAGCAGGCACAGGACGCCACCGGCCGCTGCCCACCAACGTGCGGCGCCCAGCGAGGTCGTGGCCAGCAGTCCTGCCAGGACCAGGGCGACGGCTGCGGCGATCATTGCGCCGCGCCCGGCGCGCAGCGGCCAGCCGGCGCGTGGGTCCCAGGCCTGTACCTCCCGCTGAGCGTCGACCGGAGCCGCGGCTCCGCCGGGAGTTGCGGTTTCGTTCTCGGCGAGTCGCTCGGCCTCCGTGAGGACCATCTGGCCGTGCAGGGCCCAGCCGGAATCGCCGACGAGTACGGCAGGCGTCAGCTGCTGACCGGCCTTTTGCCGCGCCCGCCAGCACAGCCACAGCGGTTCCGCGCCCAGCTGCTCGGCGTATCCGTCGGTGGCCCCGTCCAGGACGAAGCGCACCTCCCCGCCGTCCGTCGCGATCACCAGTTGGTCGAGCTTTCTCGACGCTCCCTTACGGCCGGACTGTTCCGTGGCCGGAGCGAGCTGGGAAATGCCGTCTGCCGTGCAGCGTCCGCGTACCGTCCGGTCGTATTTCGTCCAGCGCGTGAGCGTCCGGAACCCGCCGGAGTGCAGGAATTGCAGGCCGCCCAAGAATCCGGCGCCCAGGAGCCAGATGAGGAGCAGGGCCGTCCTAGCTCCCGGAGCGAGCGGGGCGCCCTCCAGTGACGCACGCAGCGGCCCCGGCTTTCCCTGGACGGCGCCCAGGCCGGGCTTCGACGGTGCGTACAGGACCGTCACCTCGGAGCCGGGACGCAGCGGTTGCGGCGTATGCGTGGACACCGTGGCCGGGAAGCTGCGGCCGGTCCTCGCCTCGGGGAGGGCGACCACGGAGGTGGCGGTGTAGAAGTCCTTTCCACGGCTCGGGTTGTGCCGCTCGCTGTTCCGTACGCTCGTCACCCGTACGTCCTGGATGACTCCGCCCGCCGCGGCGATCCCGTCGACCGGAGCCGGCCGTTCGGCATCTCCTGCCGCGAGTGCTACGAACCCCAGGAAAGCGGTCGTGCAGCAGAACACCGCAGCGGCGCCCCGCAGTTGCGCGGGCCACCGGGTGGGGAGCCGGGCGGGGAGGGCGGGCGGACCGGAGGCGTGCGGTGTATGGGCGGGCACCGGCCGCAGCTCGGCAAAGGTGTCCGCGCCGCTCCGGTGTCCGGTACCGCGCTGCCGGAGCGCCACCGCGGCCAGACAGCCGAGGAGCACGGCCAGGCTTGCCACGATGCCCCACTGCCGTGCCTGTTCATCGGTGCAGAACATCCAGATCGTCGGGACGGCCACGAGCGCCGGGGATCCCACCACGGCAATCACCTCGGCCAGCCGGCGGGTTGTCCGCCCCGCGCGCACCGCCCCTTCCCTCGGCGGCCCTTCTCCCGATGCCTCTTCCGCCGACGGCCCTTCCTCCGACGGGCCTTTCGCCGTACGTTCGTTCACCGTCATCCGAAGACGTCCTCGATCCGGTCCGTACCGGACGTTCCCAGGCTGTCCGTGCGCTTCTTGGCGGCGGCCTGGGCTTCATCGGAGGACCCGGAGACGTTTTCGACGCCGTCCTTGGCGTCGTTCCCCGCCGGACCACCGAAAACGGGTACGGCCGAATTCATGGCGACGTCCTGCGCGAGATCGCGTCCCGCATGGGTCGGCCGGATATCGAAGGCGCGCTGGAAGCTGACTCCTTCGGCGGCTCCACCGCCGGCGGCTGCGCCGGTTACGGCAGTGATTGCAGAGGACGCGGGATCGAATTCTTTCTCTTTATCGAAGGCGGCATCCAGGGCATCACCGGTAACGCCGCCCACGGCGCCCCCCGCGGCGCCGGTCACGAACGTCTTGCCCACGCGGTTTCCCATCAGGTTTTCCGCGACCTTACCGGCGCCGGTTCCCAAGGTGGCGCCCCCGAGTCCACCCAGGGCATTCGTCCTCCACTCGGGGCCCTTGCCGCTCAGAACGCTGGTCGCCACACCGCCTGCCGTGCCTCCGGCCCAGTTGGCGAGAGCGTCGAGGACAATCTTCCCTTTTCGGCCCGCGTAGAGAGTGCGGAAGATCGAGGCCACCCGCTGGAGCAGTACGCCCAAACGGCCGGCGGCCGCAACCGCCCTCGATGCCAGCTGCGCGACACGGGCGGCGCCGGCGGCCGTGGAGAGGCCGAAGCTGAAGAGGGACGTCGCGGCGGACACGGCTACCGAAATGCCGATTTCCGCGTAGATGCCATGGATCTCATCGTTGATCTCTTCGATGCTCTTCGCGGCTTCATCCAGCCCCTTTGCGCACTCCTCGAACTCGCCGGTCGTATCGTCGATCGCCGATTTGAGCTGCTTCCAGTGGTTCTGGAACGCCTCGGCTGCCGGGCCGCGCCAGGTCTCCCCGACGGTCCCCTTCACCTCCCGGTCGAGCTTGGAGAACATCTCCTCCGCTTCGCTCGCCAGCGACCGCCAGCCCGCGGCCGCCGCTCTCAGGACATCGGGCCTGCCACCGGGGTTGATCGCCTCGATGCCGACCTCGAAGACCTTTTCGGCCACCGACTCGTCGTCACTCATCAGTGGCCCCCCTTGTGGCCGAAGAGCGCTGAGACGTTGTCATCGTTGGTCTCGGTGTTGCGTGTGACCTGCTGGAGTGCGGCACCGATTTCATCCAAATGACGATGGACCTTCTCCATCGCCGCGCTCACGTCTTTCGAATAGTCAATGTAGGAAGAGGTGACCTCCTCGGATTCGGTGAGTACGCCGAATCCGTCGCCGATTGCTTCCTCTCCTGTTTTCTGGGAGAAGCTTTTCAGATGGCTCTGCAGGTCATAGGCATGCGTTTCGAAACTTTTTGCCAGCTTCCGTAGTGCGGCGGAGTCGACAAATACCTCGTCGGACACGCTAGCCTCGCGCTTCGTTGGTGAAATCCCCGGTTGGTCAGTTTTCTGACCTATAACTGGAGTAAGGGTAGGGGCAAGGCCCAGGCGTCGCAAGGCTGGAAGCGTTCGCGGAATCGAATGCTTCGCATTATGCGGAGAGTTCGGTGTCTGGGTGAATTGTCGGCTTGGTCTGTCGTTTCGGACGACCCGTCATATGTTGCTGGATGTTGATCACGCGGCGTTTCTTTTTCTGCCGGTTATCAACTGCACACGAAGGGTAATGTCGTGTGAGTGGCCCGTCGGTGCCCCCGTGGATGCCCATGGACTTCAGCCGCATCCGGTGTCCCGGATGAGGTGTAGTCGGCCAAATCCCCTTACCTCGCTGGTTGATGGTGCATAGACGCTGGTCGAAAAGACGCTGGTCGAAAAGGCGCTGAGGTAAGCGCGGGGTATCTCGCCGGAGTATTTGCCGGGGGAGGGTGCGGTCGCCGCCGCCGCCCGCCGGCCTGCCGCAGTCGGGGAATGCCCGGCCGCACCGACGCGCTTGGCGTCGCTCCTTCGCGGGTCGTCGCGTCGCTGGTCCCGGCGGGCTGGTGCGGCAGCCCGTACGCTGACAGATGTGACGCGCGTGATCGTGGCAGCAGGGGGCGGCGGCGATGCTGTCGCCGCCGCGATGCTGGATGCCGCCCTCTACGGCGGCGAGACCCCGGCGACGGTTCTCACCTACGCGTGGGACCGTCTCCTGATCGATCCCGTTCCGGGCCCCCGGGGGCCGGCCAACTTCACCGGCCTCCGCCCCCTGACCCGAAGCGTCCCGACGGTCCCCGCCGACGCGGCGCCGATTGCTCCCGCGGGCTCGACACTGCCCAGGCTGGCCGCAGAGCTCCGGCAGACCTTCGCGCTCATCGATCCGCACCACGGCGCCGAGGGCATGGTGCGCCAACTCGAAGAGCTCGTCCAGTACTTGGAGCCTGACTCCGTCGACCTCCTGGATGTGGGCGGCGACATCCTCGCCCAGGGCGACGAGCCGACTCTCCGCAGCCCCCTCGCCGATGCCCTCACCCTCGCGGCGTGCTGCGAACTCAACTTCCCCGTACGGCTCCTGGTCGCCGGCCCCGGCCTCGACGGCGAACTCCCCGCCGACGCCCTGCACGGCCGCCTGGGCCCCGTTGCCCTGACCCTCACGGCCGAGCACGTCACGCCCGTCAGCTCGGTACTGGAGTGGCACCCCTCCGAGGCGACGGCCATGCTCGCCGCCACCGCGCGGGGCGCCCGTGGCCTGTGCGAAGTGCGGGATACCGGCCTGCCGGTCCCGCTCACCGACGAAGGCCCCGTCGTGTACGAGGCCGACCTCGACGAAGCCCTCGACCGCAACCAGCTCGCCCGCGCCATTCTCGCCACGGAGAACCTGCATCAGGTCGAGCAGCACAGCCGCGAGATCTGCGGCTTCTCCGAAATCGACGCCGAACGCAACAAGGCCGGTGCGTTCGGCGGCCGGCCCGCCCGGAAGATCGACCCGGAAGCCGTACTCCGGCAACTCGACGAGTTCGAGGCCGACGCCCGGGCCCGCGGAATCACCCACACCACATTCCGCCGCCTCACCGAGGCATGCGGCCTCGGCGTCAACCAGCGCCAAGACCTCAGGGCACTGCTTCTCAGCAGCCGGCCGGAGCAGTACCAGGCGCCGCTCTGGCGGCTCTCGTGGGGGTCCGGAGAACCGGGAAGCGGATGAGCTCGTCACTCATGCCTCGTACGGCGTCAAATAAGGCGTCACGGGGAAGAGGCCCAAAGGCTTGGGGGCGAGAACCGGAAGATGGATCTGCAGGTACTCCGCGAAAGATCAACGGAACTGCCGGCGCGGTCTATGAAGCCGGCGAATCCATGGTCGTCACCAACGGGAGATTTACGCGGGACGCCGCCGAGTGGGGGCCCGGCACGGCATCCTTTTGATCGACCGCGACATCCTCGTCAAGTGGTCGGAAGCTGCTGACCATGTGTATCAGCTCGTTGATCTCGCGCTTCCGGTGTGAGCGGGTCAGCGGGATGTGAGCCGTCAAGAGCGCCTTATCGGCTACGCCCCGGTCGGGCAGCCCTTGGGGAGGGGTGAGGGGTCTGGTGACGGGGGAAAGGCGGACCCGGTTTGGTCGCTGTCGTTACACCTCCGTTTCGCCGAGTTGATGGATGAGGTGGTCGGCGAACTCGTTCACCACTGCGGGGAGCTGGCGGCCGACCATGGCCTGGATCTGGAGGGTGCGGAGGTGCATTTCCGGGTTGAGGATCGTGATGGCCTTCAGGCCATCGACGTGTAGGCGTTCATGGACGCTGATGTGGCCGATCAGTGAGACGGCGTTGGCCTCTTTGACGAAGGCCGACAGGGCGCCGGAGCTGGAGCTGACCAGCAGGGGTTCGAAGGCGATGCCCTCGATCGAGCAGCAGAGGTCGAAGAGGCGCCGGTTCGTCGTGCCTTCCTCGCTGAGCGCGACCGGATAGGGGAGGAGTTCGTGCAGGTGGATCTCGTCGCGCTCGGCGAGGGGGTGGTCGGATCGGACCAGGGCCTGGATCGGGGCCCGCTGGGCGTGTATGACGCGGACGTCGGGAGCGGGCGCGAGGCTGAAGGTGACGGCCAGGTCGACCGAGCCGTCCTGGACCATTTGGGTGGCCAATGAGGGGGTGACCACGGGGAGTTGGAAGGTGGTGCCCGGATGGTCCTTGCGGAAGGAGGCCATGGCGGCCGGGAGGAATTCCTGTGAGGCGCCCTGTGAACTCGCCACCCGGACAATGGTCCCCAGCCGGCCGCGGCCGCGGATTTCCGCGAGCACCTGATCGGTTTCCAGTGCGGCGCGGCGCGCATAAGCGGCCAGGAGGGTGCCGGCCTCACTCGGCACCATTCCGCGCGGGCGGCGCTCGAACAGCGCCACACCGATTTCCTGCTCGAGTTTTGCGATCTGCCGGCTGATGGCCGAGCCTGCGACCAGCAGTCGCCTGGACGCCTCGTTGACCGAGCCGGTGCGGACAACTTCGAGGAAGTACTCAAGAGCCGGACTGTTCAGCATGCCGTCAGCATATGGCGGCATTGTCTTCTGGGCAACGATTTGTTCTATAAATTGCGATTGCGTGAATGGTCGGCCCGTGCCTACCTTCGTCATATGCCCTGCGGGCTCACCCGGCCGGGCGGACCGTAAGACGGAATAGCGCCTCTCGCACGGCGAACTCGTTGATCAACGGTCGGCCCAGAGTCCCCTTAGCCGCTCAGGTGTGCATCCTCCCCGCAGGCAGCCGAGGCAGGGGAAAAACGATGAATGCGACAGCCCCCAGCAGTGAATACTCCGGCTCGCATGCGATGCCGCGGCGGGACGCGGAATTCCTCTTTCCGCTGCCGCACATCCCGGAGGCCGTAGGCCTGGTGCGCCGACGTGCGCACACCGTACTGACCGGCTGGAACCTGCCTGCCACCACCATTGAGGACGCGGTCCTGGTGATCTCGGAACTGGTCACCAACGCGGTCACTCATGCCCTTCCTCCGGCCGTGCTGCAGATGTCGCGGACGGCGGCCGAAGAGCCTCGTGCGCTGCGTATCGAGGTCACCGATGCGGGTCCCGCCGTGCCCGTACCCCGGCCTGCCGACGGCTGGCACCCGGCCGAACACGGCCGTGGAAACGCCATCGTCATGGCCCTGGCTGCCCGGCACGGTACCCGTGTCGACCCCGGCGGGATCACGCGGTGGGCGGACCTTCCCGCGGCGTGAGGCTGTTCACCCGGTCGTTGCTTTTTGGGCAATCAGGTGTTCTAGAAGTTGCGATTGTGCGAACGATCCGGTGCCTCTAGCGTCATCGCTCAACGAGTTCACGGAGCCCGTCTCTTCCGCTTCTGACTCGTCCATCGGCGGTACCACCCTGCGCGACAGTTCGCCTGCTCGACCCGAGGGAGTAACACTCATGACGACCGCTAGAGAGACAGGTCAGATGAATGCCGAGAAGCCCGTCAGCAAGCGCCGCGCACGGAATGCCGTGCTCGCGGCCACCGCTGGGAACACGCTCGAATGGTACGACCTGACCTCGTACGGATTCTTCGCGGCTTCGATCTCCAAGGCATTCTTCCCCTCCAGTGATCCGACGGTGTCCCTGATGCTCGCCTTCGGCACGTTCGGGGTCTCGTATCTGGTCAGGCCATTGGGCGCGCTGGTCCTGGGAACGTACGCGGACCGCACCGGTCGGAAGGCCGCGCTGCTGCTCACCATTCGGCTCATGATGATCGGCACTTTGCTGATCGCCGTGATGCCCACCTATGAATCCATCGGCATTGCCGCACCGCTGCTGATTCTGGTGGCCCGTCTGCTCCAAGGATTCTCGGCGGGTGGTGAGTTCGGCAGCGCGACGGCCTTTCTGGCCGAACAGTCCGACGACCGGCGGGGATTCATGGCGAGTTGGCAGTTCGCCTCGCAGGGCCTGGCGACACTGCTGGCCGCGACATTCGGCACCGTACTCAGCCTGAGCCTCTCCGGAGCGCAGCTGGATTCCTGGGGCTGGCGCATTCCGTTCATCGTCGGCCTGCTGATCGGCCCGGTGGGGTACCTGATCCGCCGCCATGTCCCGGAGACCACCGCATTCGTCGGCACCGCCGAAGCGGGAGAGGTCGCGACGACCCCGGTCCGCCAGGTACTCCGGACCCAGAAGCTGCCGGTGCTCCTCATGGTCGGTGCGCTGGTGATGTCCACCGCGGTGACGTACGTGATCGTCTACATGCCGACCTACGCACACGAGGTCCTCGGTCTGCCGTCCTCCGCCGGCTTCATCGGGGCGGCGGTGTCCGGCGTGGCACTGACGACCGTCACGCCCCTGATCGGTCATCTCTCGGACCGGGTAGGCCGCATCAAGATCATGCTCATTGCCGGGACGGCCATGATCCTCAGCATCTACCCGCTGTTCCTGCTGCTCTCGGGCAGCCCGTCGCTGCTGGTCATGGGCGTGGTGATGCTCGTTCTCGGCCTCTTGAAGGCCTGCTACTTCGGTGCGCTGCCCGCCTTGATGTCCGAGGCCTTCCCGACCGCGACCCGCGGCACCGGTCTGTCCCTCAGCTACAACATCGGCGTGATGTCCTTCGGCGGCTTCGCGCCCGTGGTCATCACCTGGATGATCGCCGCCACCGGCAGCCACCTCTCGCCCAGCTTCTACATCATGGTGGCCGGCGCTCTGAGCATCGCCTCCCTGCTGGCCAGCCGCCGCTTCCTCGCCCTGCGCTGACGCCCAGGCCGCACTCCGCACCGCCCGACGCCCCCCGCCTGACGGGCACCACGCCCGACAGCGCCCAGGAAAGAACGAGGTCAACGATGACGGACGCTTCCACGATCCGCGCCCAACTCCCCGCCACGCCGCGCGAACTCGTGCAGGGGTGTCAGGACGAACTCATCGCCGGACTGATGGAGTACGTCAGCCATCCCAGTGTGAGCGCGACCGGCGAGGGGTTTCCCGCCGCGACCGATGTCGCCGTCGAAGAGGTCAAGCGGGCCGGCCTGACCCCGTCGGTGCTCGTCGGCAAGGGCCGGCCGCTGGTGGTCGGCCATCGCGCGGGCCCGGCGGGAGCGCCCCACGTCCTGCTCTACGGTCACTACGACGTCCAGCCGGCCGGGCCACGCGAGAAGTGGGACTCCGAACCCTTCACCCCCGTCCTGCGGGACGGGCGGATCTGGGGGCGCGGCACCGGTGACAACAAGGGGCAGCACTATGCGCACCTGCAGGCGCTGCGCCTCTTCGACGAGCACGTCGGCGCGCTCCCCTGCACGGTCACGGTGCTGCTCGACGGTGAGGAGGAGATCGGCAGCCCCACACTGGCGGACACCCTGCGCGCGCACCGGGACCTGTTCGACTGCGATCTCGTGGTCTGGAGCGACCGTTCGGTGCATGAGTCCGGTGAATGGTGCGTCTCGCACGGGGTCCGCGGCATGCTCCAGCTCCGGCTCGGCGCGACCGGTGCGAGCCGTCCGCTGCACTCCGGCAACTTCGGCAATGTCGCGCCCAACCCGGCATGGCAGCTGGTCCAGGCGCTGGCCAGTCTCAAGGACTCCAGCGGCCGGGTCCTCGTCGAGGGCTTCGAGGACGGCCGGGAACCGCTGTCCGACGCCGACCGTGCCGCGTTCGCCGCGCTCCCGCTCGACCTGCAGGAAGTCCTCGGGGACATCGGACTCACCGAGATGGACCCCGCGTTCAACGGGCTGTCCTTCTATGAGCGGCTGGCCGACCGTCCCACGCTCACGATCAATGGGATCACCACGGGAGATGTGGACCGGACCATCATTCCCGACAGCGCGGAGGCGGGCGTCGACATCCGGCTGACGGCGGGTCAGGACCCGCAGACCGTCTTCGAGCGGGTGGCCGCACATCTGCGGGCCCATGCCCCCGAGGTGACGGTCACCATGGTCGGTGGGGTACCGGCGTCCCGGACCTCGATCGACAACCCCCATACGCCCAGGGTGGCGCGGGCCATCTCCCGGGTGACCGGGCGTGATCCGCTGCTGATCCCCGCCTATGGCGGCACGCTTCCCGACTGGGTCTTCACCGGGATCCTCGGTGTGCCCAGCATCGGCCTGCCGCTGGCCAACGCCGACCAGGCCAACCACGCGCCCAACGAGAACCTCCGCGTCGACTACTTCCTCGACGCCACCGCCATCTGCATGGAGCTCCTGCTCGAACTGGGCGCCTGACGTCCGGCCACCCGGCGAAACCCACTGGAACAGAGGCGTGACACCGCAATGCGCACCACACCACACCCCCAGCCCTGGCTCGTTCACGACGGTGCCCTCACCGGCCTGAAGGTCCTCGATCTGTCCCGCATCCTGTCCGGGCCGTTCTGCACCATGGTGCTGGCCGACCTGGGCGCTGATGTGATCAAGGTCGAGGACACCGTCTCCGGCGATGACACCCGCGCCTGGGGTCCCCCCTTCCAGGGCGAGGACGCGGCGTACTTCCACAGCGTCAACCGCAACAAGCGCGGAATCGCGGTCGACCTCAAGGACCCCGACTGCCTGCGCCTGATACAGGAGCTGGCCACCACCGCCGATGTGATCGTGGAGAACTTCCGGCCCGGTACCGCGGCCCGCCTCGGGCTGGGCTACCAGGACGTCCGCGACCGCAACCCCGCCGTGGTGTACGCCTCGATCAGCGGGTACGGGCAGACCGGGCCGTACCGGAACGAGCCGGGCTACGACGCGATCGCGCAGGCGGTCAGCGGCGTCATGAGCGTGACCGGCGAACCCACCGGGCCCCCGGTGCGCTTCGGGGTCTCCCCGGCCGATCTGGCCGCCGGAATGTGGGCCGCCATCGGCGTCCTCGCCGCCCTCCGCAACCGCGAGCACACCGGCACCGGCGAGTGGGTCGATGTCTCGCTGCTGGACGGCCAGGTGGCCTGGCTGAGTTATGTCGCCGGCGGGTACTTCGCCTCCGGGAGCGTCCCGCAGCGCTACGGGTCGGCCCATCCGACGATCGTGCCCTACCAGGCGTTCCCCACCGCCGACGGTCACCTCATGGTCGCCGCGGGAAACGACGGGCTGTGGCGCCGCTTCGCCACCGCGATCGGGCTCGCCGGGCTCGTCGACGACCCACGGTTCGCGACCAACCCCGACCGGGTCCGCCACCGTGCGGAGCTGCTCCCGCTGATCGAGCGCGCGCTGAGCGCCCGCGGCGCCAAGGAGTGGGCCGGGCTCCTGACCGAGGCGGAGATACCGGTCGGGCCGATCAACACCGTCGACGAGGCGCTGCGGCACCCCCAGGTCGTCGCGCGCGGCATGGTCGCCGAACTCGAGCACACCGGTGCCGGCACCCTGCGCACCATCGCCTCGCCGATCAAGCTGTCCGACCACCCGGCGACCGTGCGTACCCCGCCGCCCCGGCACGGGGAGCACACTGCGCCCGTGCTGACCGCCATGGGGGTCGACCCGGGGCAGTTGGCCGAGTTGCGCGCGCGAAAGGCCGCGAAGTGACCGCCGTACCCGCCCCCGACGTCACCATCGCGACCTTCCGGACCGGGGCGGTCGCCCAGATCCGGATCGGTGACGGCAGCCGGCGCAATGCCCTCCCCGGCGAGGCCTGGGTGCGGCTGGCCCGCCAGGTCAGGGAACTGGGGGCGTGCCGGTCGCTGCGGGTGCTGGTGATCCGCGGGCACGGCGACACGTTCTGCGCCGGCTCCGACATGACCGACTGGGTGGATGCGGACCCCGCCTACGTCGAGGAGTCCTTTGCGCACATGGAAGAGGCGTTCTCCGCGATCGAGGAGTGCCCCGTCCCGGTGGTCGCCGAGATCCGCGGGGTCGCCGCCGGTGCGGGATGCCAGCTCGCCCTCGCCTGCGACCTGCGGCTGATGGCGGATTCCGCCCGGATCGGGATGCCGATCGCCCGGCTCGGCATCCTCGCCAGCCCCGCGTTCGCCGCCCGCATGGTCGCCCTGACCGGCCCGTCCGTGGCACGGGAGTTGCTCTACACCGGCCGGTTGGTCGACGCCCGCACGGCGGTGGAGCTCGGACTGGCCGACCACCAGGTTCCCGAGGCGCAACTCACCGACCGCACGGGCCGGCTCACCGCTGCGGTCGCCGCGCAGCCGCCGGCGGCGATCCACGCCGCCAAGCTGGCGGTCGGTGCCGTGCTGGGACCGCAGCGGCAGGCCACCGCCGTCAATCCCCGGCCGGCGGTGGCGCGGTCGCACTTCGGCCAGGCGATCGCCGCGTTTCTCGGGCAGCAGCCGGCGGCAGTCCCACCGGAGCCGCCCTTCGGGCCCTGAGCAGGGATGACGTGCGGCGGGTGCGAGGTGATGGCCTCGGACCCGCCGCATGCCCCCGCCGCACGCCCTGTTGTTCGCCGTGGGGGCGCTGTGTATCGTCGGAGGCGTGACTTGAAGTTTCAAGTAACTGTCGCGGCCTCGCGGGGCCGCCCCCGACATGCGAAAGAGCGCCCCTGATGACGTCCCCCCTCGGCACCCTCGCGTCCTCGCGCCTCGCCATCCCCACACGATCTGCCCCCTCTCCGCGCGGCTACGACGCCGGGCTCCTCCTGCTGCGCCTCGCGCTCGGACTGACCATGGCGGCCCACGGCGCCCAGAAGCTCTTCGGCTGGTTCGGCGGACCGGGACTGGACGGGACCGGGCAGTTCTTCACGATGAGCGGATATCCGGCGGGCAGGACGATGGCTGTCGTCGCCGGCCTCACCGAGACGCTCGGCGGGCTCGGGCTGGCGGCCGGGCTGCTCACGCCGCTGGCCGGTGCGGCGGTCGTCGGCACGATGATCAATGCCCTTGCCGTGAAGTGGGGCGGCGGCTTCTTCGCACCCAAGGGGGTGGAGTACGAGCTGCTGCTGACCGTCGGTGCGGCGGCACTCACGCTGACCGGGCCCGGCCGCTACGCCATCGACCGTCTCCTGCCCGGCCTGCGTGCAGCTCGGCCGGTCCATGGCCTGCTCGCGCTGCTGCTGGGTGTGGTGATGGCCGCCGGGGTGCTGCTGGTCCGGAAGTGACGCTTGGGATGAGTCCCGGGGGCGGCTGCCTTGCCGCGGGGGTACCGGGAGTGCGCCATGGTCCGGACGCCGGCCGGTCGGATACCGGCCGGCCCTGGGCAGCGGCCGGGTGTGCGAGGTAGAGCAGAAGCAGGGGGCGGCGCCACGGTGGTGTCGCGGCCGGGAGATCGGAGAACAGGCTCCATGTCCGTACGACGTCTGAACCACGCGGTGCTCAACGTCCGCGATGTGCCGCGGTCGGTGGCGTTCTACACCGAGGCCCTCGGGCTGGCGGTGGATGTCGAGATACCGGGGCGGGCCGCGTTTCTCAGCGCTCCCGGCTCACACAACGATCATGATCTGGGGCTGTTCGCGGTGGCACCGGACGCGCCGGGGCCCGAGGCCGGGCGGGTCGGGCTGTACCACCTGGCCTGGGAGGTCGGCACCCTCGGCGAACTCGTCGCGGCCCGGACGCGGCTCACCGAGCGAGGCGCCCTGGTGGGCTCCAGCGATCACCTCGTCGCCAAGTCGCTGTACGCCAAGGACCCGGACGGCAACGAGTTCGAGGTGATGTGGCGGGTCCCGCGGGAGGACTGGCCGGGCCCGGACCTGCCGGACCGGCTGCTGCCCCTCGATCTGGGGGCGGCGCTGGAGCGCTGGGGCCCGGACCGGGAGACGGGCGCCGCCGCCGGCTCGGCCACCTGAGGGGCCCCGGGCGGCCCGAGCTTCCTCAGGTACCGGGCGTGGCCTGCTCCGCCGGCTCCGCTCGCCCGGCCCGCGCCGCCCAGCGCTTCTCGACGCCGGCCAGCCGCCAGTACGCCAGCGCCGCGGCCCACACCACCACGAACAGGCCGACGATGATGAAGCCGGCATTGTCGAGGTCGAGGCCGGAAATCCAGCCGGTCAGCGCGTCGTTGAGGCCGAGCTTGTCGTGCAGCACGGTCACCAGCTCGATGGTGCCGATGAAGAAGGCGACGGCGATCGACAGACCGGTGATGGTGAGGTTGTAGTAGACCTTGCGCACCGGGTTGGAGAACGCCCACTGGTAGGCGAAGTTCATGAAGGTGCCGTCGAGGGTGTCGAACAGGCTCATGCCCGCGGCGAACAGCAGCGGCAGGCACAGGAGCGCGTACCAGGGCAGGCCCGCCGCGGCGCCGCTGCCCGCCATCACCATCAGGGTCACCTCGGTCGCGGTGTCGAAGCCGAGGCCGAAGAGGAAGCCGAGCGGGAACATCTGGCCGGGGCGGGAGATGGAGCGGGTGAACCGCCCCAGGAAGCGGTTCATGAAGCCGCGCGCATCGAGGCGCTGCTCCAGTTCGGCCTCGTCGTAGCGGCCCTCGCGCATCCCGCGGAAGACCCGCCAGATCCCGGCCAGCGCGACGAGGTTGAGGGCGGCGATGAGGTAGAGGAACGTTCCCGAGACCGTGGTGCCGACGGTGCCCAGGATCTGGTGCGTACGGGACTCGTCGTCGAGCAGCGTGCCGGCCAGCTGGGCGCCGCCGGCCACGAGGGCCGCCATCGCCACGACCACGCTGGAGTGTCCGAGGGCGAACCAGAAGCCGACCGAGACCGGACGCTTGCCGTCGGCCATCAGCTTGCGGGTGGTGTTGTCGATCGCGGCGATGTGATCGGCGTCGAAGGCATGCCGCATACCGAGGGTGTACGCGGTGACGCCGAGCCCGACGCCGAAGACCTGGCTGCCGACGGAGTAGTGGTGCGGGACCACGAGCAGGAAGAGCACGCCGAAGGCGACGACATGCAGCCCGGCTATGACGGCCATCAGGCCCGCGGTGCGGAGGGTGTCCTGCCGGCGCCAGCGGAACGCGGCCGGGGCAGGGGTGTTCGGGGTATCGGTGGACAGGGCCATCCGGCGGTCACGCTCCAGCACCTCGTGGATCAGTTCGTGAGATGCCGTGGCCGGTCTCCTGGCTTGGGGGTACCACCCTGCTCCTTCAGAGCTTGGGGGAAGGTGCCCGCTTCCGCCCCCGCCTTCCCGGCCGCGGGCTGCGGTCAGTGGCGCCGCAGGCGCGCCAGGCACCTGCGGAAGGGGTGGAAACTCCCCGATCACAGTGGCGAGGGCCGCTCCGGACTGGGACCACAAGGGTCCGTCACCGGCTTCCCGAACACCACGGCCCGGCCACTCTAGCCGCCGCCCGGACGGCGCTCGATGTGCGGGGGTTTCCGCCGTGCGGAGGGAGAGCGGCCCGCGGTGGGTCAGTGGTCCAGGAGCGGGTCAGTAGTCCAGGGAGCAGAGGAAGGCGTGCAGTTCGTGGTCGAAGAGCGGGGTGTTCTCCAGGTTGACCATATGGGCCGCACCCGGTATTCGGACTCTTCGGGCGCCCGGGACGGTCAGGGCTATCGCATGGGCGTTGGCGGAGATGTCACCGCTGTCGAGATCGCCGTCGAACACGACCGTCGGCACCCGGATCTCGCCGAGGCGGCCGGCGGCGCCGACCTCCAGCGGCATACCGGCACCCATACCGTCGGCATGGACCTCCACATTGGCCGCGGCCGAGGCGCGCATCCGTTCGCGGAATCCCGGGTGCACCGCGGACGGCTCGCGATGGGGCCCGTCCACCCACATCCGCAGGAAGTGCTCGACATACCGCTCCGCGCCGTCCGGTGCGCCGATCGCCGCGACCTGCTCCTTGATGTGCTCCAGGACGAAGGGGTCGGTGAAGGCACGGCCACTGATCCCGGGGGCGGCGAGCGCGAGGGCCGTCACCCGGTCCGGGTGGGCGAGGGCGGTGTCGAGCGCGACCCGCGCGCCGTGGGAAAGGCCGACGAGGACCGCGCTGGGGACATCGAGCGCGTCGAGCAGGGCACACAGATCGTCGTGGTTGGCGTAGTCCCCGGTCACGGTGGAGGACAGGCCGTGGCCGCGGGAGTCGTAACGGATCGCGCGCAGGCCGGAGTTGACCAGCCAGGTGAACTGCTCGTCCCACATGTGCTGGTCGAGCATGCCGCCGTGCAGGAGTACCACCGCAGGGCCCGAGCCGGCCGTCTCGTAGAACAGCTCGCCCTCGTCGACCGGCACGAGGCCGTTGTCGATCTCGGACCAGGCGGTGATTCTCTGCGTCATGCTCCTGACCGTCCTTTGTGCATGAGAGGGGTGGTGGCAGGTCTGCTGTCGTGACCTTCAGGCTTGCCGTTGCTCCCGTTACTGCCTTCACTGCCACGACTGTCCCGACTGCCCCGACTGTCGGTTTCCTCCGGTTGAACGCGCGAGCCGTTCGCCAGGTGCCGGAATTCCTCGCCGAGTCGGTCGAGGACGTGCAGTGCGGTGCGGACGTCCTCGGCGGGCAGGTCGGCCAGCCGCTGCCGCAGCTCCGTCGCCTCGAACTGCTGGATCCCGCGTATCGCCGCCGTGCCTTCGGCGGTGAGCCGGATCAGGGAGGAGCGGCGGTGTGCGGGATTCGGGGCCGTCACGACCAGGCCGAGCTCCGCGGCGTGATTCACCCAGCGCTGCACCGGCTGGCGGTCGAGCCCCAACGTGCGCGCCAACTGCGGGACGGTGCGGGGGCCTTCGGTGTGCAGGGCGTCCAGCAGTGCGTGTTCGCCGGCGGTCATGCCCGTGTCGGCCAGCTCGCGTTCCACCGCGCGCACGACCGTGCGGTGCAGTGGCCACAGGCGTCGGATGACGTCGTACAGCAGATCTTCGCTGGCCGTCGGTTCCCCGGCGCCGTCACCGCCGGCGTGCCCACCGGCGGGTCCGTCGGCATCCCTCTCGATATCCCCCTCAATGACACTCATGATGTCATGATGACATCGGTGATGTCGTTTGGGAAGGGGTCTTCCGCGGAATGGAGTTGAGGAGACGGATGAGTGTGCTGAGGCTCGTGTGACCGGTGGGCGAGTGGCGAATGGGCGAGGAGAGGTGGACGGCGAATGAAGGTCGTTCTGTTGCGTGCGGTCGGGGTCGCCACGGCGGTCTACGGGGCGGCGGTGGCCGCGGTGCCCGATCTGCTGGCACGGCCCTCGGGGCTGGTCGATGAGGAGGGGCGGACCGGCCGGGCCACGCGCACCTCGCTGCGCCCGCTGGCCTGGCGGGACGCGGTGAGCGGGCTGGCCATGGCGATGGCTCCGGACGGCCCGGCGCTGCGCACCGCCGCGTATGTGCGGATCGCGGCCGACTTCGGGGATGCGGTCCTGCTCGGTGTGACGCTGCCCGGCCGCGACCGGAAGCTGGCGGCGGTGGCGGTGTCCGTCGGGTGGGGCGCACTGTCGGTGGCCGGGCTGCTGGCGGGCGGGCGGCAGGAGGTCAGGCGCCCCCGGGCGGCAGAGCCTCTTCGGGGGTGAAGGTGACGACGAGGTCGGCGCGGTCGCGAGTGGCCGCCACGACACGGGCGTTGGCCTCGTCCGAGGCGTGGACGAACCGCTCGGCGTCGGCGCGCGGGCGCCCGAAGTGCTCATGGCGGTCGACCAGTCGCCGGATCCGCTCCGGGGTGTCCAGGTCCACGTACCAGACCTCGTCGAGCAGTGCGCGGACCCGCGACCAGGGCGCGGAGTCCAGGAGGAGGTAATTGCCCTCGGTCACGATGAGCGGGATGTGGGGTGCCACGGGGATGCTGCCGGCCACCGGTTCCTCGATACGGCGGTCGAACGCCGGGGCGTAGACGGCGCTGTCCGGCTCCGGGTCGCGCAGGCGCGCCAGCAGTGCCGCGTATCCGGCCGGATCGAAGGTGTCCGGCGCGCCCTTGCGGTCCGTACGGCCCAGGCGGCGCAACTCCGCCTCGGCGAGATGGAAGCCGTCCATCGGGACGAGCGCCGCCCGCCCGGCCAGTTCCGCCACGAGGTGGGCGGCGAGAGTGGACTTGCCGGCGCCGGGCGGGCCGGTGATGCCGAGCAGCCGGCGCCGGGCGGGAGTCGCGGAATCGGCGAGCCGGCGGGCGCGGGAGAACAGATGCCGGGGATCCATGGTGCGTCCATCGTGCCCGATCGGCGGCGCCGGCGGCCGGATGTGCCCCCCGGCCGGATGTGCCCCCCCCGGCCGGGGCCGAGCCTCGACGGTCGCCTCGGCGGCGGCGCTCGGAGCCGCGTTCCGGTCGTAAGACACCCCTGAAGGCGCGACCGCAGGTCAGATGACCGCTCGGGCGGCGCTCAACGAGCGTCGGGTGCAGTCCGGTTGGTGAGGCCCAGGCGCCACAGGGACGTGACCTCGGCGGCGCGGGCCACGTGGAGCGGGTCCGAGGTGTCGCGGGCGCGCGGATGGCGCGGGGTGATGTCGAGCCGGCCCAGGACCGTGAGGCCGGCCCCGGCGAAGGCGTCGAGGAGTGCGGCGTGCGGACGCAGCCCGAGGTGTTCCGCCAGGTCGGAGAGGATCAGCCAGCCCTCGCCGTCCGGGGTCAGATGGCCGGCGAGGCCGTTCAGGAAGCCGTACAGCATGCGGTTGCCCGGGTCGTACACCGCGTGCTCCACGGGGGAGGTCGGTTTCGCCGGCACCCATGGAGGGTTGCAGACGACCAGCGGGGCGCGGCCGGCCGGGAACAGATCGGCCTCGATGACCTCCACCTGCCCGGCGACGCCCAGTCGTTCGGTGTTCTCGCGGGCACAGGCCAGCGCCCGCGGATCCTGGTCGGTGGCCACGACCCTGCGCACACCGCGCCGGGCGAGCACCGAGGCCAGGACGCCGGTGCCGGTGCCGATGTCGAACGCGAGCTCCTCGGAGGGCAGCGGCGCCTCGGCCACCAGGTCGACGTATTCGCCGCGGGCCGGGGAGAAGACGCCGTAGTGCGGATGGATCCGGTCGCCGCCGAGCGCCGGGATCTCGACGCCCTTCTTGCGCCATTCGTTGGCGCCGATCAGGGCGAGGAGCTCGCGCAGCGAGACGAGGGCGGTGGTCGGGTCCGGGCCGTCCGCGGCGGCGGACGCTTCCCCGACGGCCTCGCCGGGGCCGTATGCCCGGGTGCAGGCCTCGCGGACGTCGGGGGCGCGGTGCAGCGGGACGGCGAGGGTCGCGTCGAGCGGGACCAGCAGCATGCCCAGGATGCGGGCACGGTGATTCTGCGCGGCCCGGTGCACATGGAACGCCTGGGTGACATCGGCGGGCGGCGTCTTGCGGGGGCGGCGGTCGATACGGCGGGCCATCGCCGTCAGCAGCTGACGGGCGTTGTGGAAGTCGCCGCGCCACAACAGCGCGGTGCCCTCGCAGGCGAGCTTGTAGGCGTCGTCGGCCTTGGTCCGGTCGTCCGCGATGACGATACGGCGTGGCGGCGGGGCGCCGTTCTCGGAGCGCCAACGGGCGGAGCGGGGCTGGTCGCCCTCGGTCCATTCGACGACCGGCGGGTGATTCACCGAAGTGTGCCTCGTGTGTGTGGTGGGAGCCCCTCCCAGGGGTGCCGCCCTCGGGGCGGCGCCGGTCCGGCGCCGGGGGAGCACGAAGCGCTCGCAGGAGACGGTGGGCGGAGTGGTGTGTCGGTTGACTTTACTCCGTATTGGGATCGCCCTCGGCCCGCACCGAGGCGGGAGGGAGGGAGCGGGCGGCCCCCGCGGTGGCGCGCCCAGCCAGGAGGCGCAGCCGTGCCGTGGCGCCCAGCGACCGGCCGAGGTCAGTCGATGCCGAAGGCTTCGGCGTAGCGCACCGTGCCGCGCGGGGGTGTGGAGTCGTCCAGGGACAGCGCCATGAAGGCCTCGTCCGGCCAGGGCTGCGGGGGCAGAATGCCGAACCGGACGGCCGGGACGAATCCGAAGCGCGGGTAATACGGCGGATGGCCAAGCACGATCGCGGTCCGCTCACCGGCCGCCCGCGTGGCCTCCAAGAGCGCCCGGATCACCGCACCGCCCGCACCGGACTTCTGGTACCCGGGCAGCACCGCGCACGGTGCCAGCGCCACGGCGGGGGCCTCGTCGACATGACAGCGGGTCAGTAGCGCATGGGCGGCCGGGGTGCCGTCCGGCGCGTCGGCCACATAGGACAGCCCCGGCAGCCAGGACGACGGGTCGCGGCGCAGCGCGTCGACGAGATCGGCCTCCCCGGCCGTCTCGAAGGCGGCGAGGTGGATCCGGCGGACGGCCGCGGTGTCCGCGGTGGTCTCGGGGCGGGGGCGCCAGGGGCCGGAGGCCACGGCCGGGTCTCCGGATCCGCTGTCGCCGGTCTCGTGCGAGCCGTGGGATGCGTGAGTGCCGCTCATATCCGTCATCGTCGCACCGGCCTCTGACAAACGGCCAAGGGTTTTGCGCTCCGCCGTCGACAACGGGCCGTCAACAACAGCCGTCGACAACAGACCGTCGGCGGGCGGCCGTCGGCAGGCGCCCGTCAGCGGCCGGTCAGTGCGCGGTGCGGCGGTCCGGGCGGCGCATCAGGAAGGCGGCGGCCGATCCGGCGGCGAAGAGGGCGACGACAGAGAGGGCGGTACTCATCCAGGAGGTGCCGAGCCAGTGTCCGCCGAAGTAACCGAGGCTCACGCTGTAGGACGCCCAGGCGAAACCGGCCAGTGCGGACCAGGGGAGGAACTCGCGGACCGTACGGTGCGCGACACCGGCGCCCAGGCTGACCACGGAGCGTCCGGCAGGGGCGAAGCGGGCCAGGACGACGATGCCGCCGCCGCCTCGCGTCAGCGCCGTACCGAGTCGTTCCTGTGCCGTGCTCAGCCGGCGGGAGCGGCCGATGGCGCGGTCGAAGCGCTCGCCGCCGCGCCGGGCGAGCCGGTAGGCGACCATGTCGCCGAGCACGGAGGCGGTGGCCGCGCACAGCACCAGGGAGAAGATTTCGGCCAGGTGGGCACCCGTGTGGACGGGGGCGGTGACATGGACACCGCCGACCGCGTCCGCCGCCGTGCCGGTGCCGGCCGCCGTCGTGGCCGCGGCGATCACCAGGACCCCGCTGGGCAGAATCGGGACGAACACATCGAGAACGATCGAGAGGCTGACGATCACATACACCCAAGGGGTGCCGCCGAGGGACCCCAGGCTCTCCAGCAACGTCCTTCTCCCGGTCCGAACCCCGCCGCGACGTCGCTCGGTGCGGCAGGGGCGGCTCTACAGCCATACAGCGTACGCCTGGCCGCGGTGGCCGAAAGGGCGGGGGTGGGATGCGTGGGAAGCGGCATTGCGTACGAGTCGCCCGCCATGCGCGCTATGCCGGGTGAGCCGGGAATGGCCGACGCCGGTCTTCGTTCGGCGCGTCCGCCGTCCGGCCTCGTTGGGCCTCCGCCGTCTGGCCTCTCCGCCGTCCGGCCTCTCCGTCGTCCGTGGAAGTGGCACGGCCCGTACGGCGGAGATGCCGTACGGGCCGTGCGGGGCGGGGCCGGGATGTCCCGGGCCCCGCGCCGGGAAGTGGTGCGTCAGGCGGCGGAGGGCTCCCGCTGAGCGGACGGGGCCGCCTCCTGGTCGCGGTCGCCGAAGAAGACCCGGTCGAGCGCCCACGAGCCGGGGCCGGTGAAGAGAAGCAGCAGGAACGCCCAGCAGTACATCGCGGAGGCCTCGCCGCCGTTCTGTATCGGCCACAGCGCCGAGCCCTGGTGCGCGGAGAAGTAGGCGTACGCCATCGAGCCGGAGCTGATGAACGCGGCGGCGCGGGTGCCCAGGCCGAGCATCACCAGGAGGCCGCCGGCCAGCTGGATCACCGCGGCGTACCAGCCCGGCCAGCTGCCGGTGGGGACGGTGCCGCCCTGGCCCATGGCACCGCCGAGGACGCCGAAGAGCGAGGATGCGCCGTGGCAGGCGAAGAGCAGGCCGATGACGATGCGGAAGAGCGCGAGCGCGTGCGGAGTGGATCTCTGGAGGAACGAGGTGAGCGGTGACATGTGGGGACTCCTACGGTTTCTGGGGACGACGTAACCGTGAAGGGCACAGGTTAGGGACACCTAATCTGTACTTGCAAGTTCAACCTCTGGCCAAATGGGATCTTTGGCCGGAAGCAGCCCCACCAGTCGCCGAAACCACACCTGCCGCCGGAACCACGCCGCTCGCCGAGGCCCTGCCCGCCCCTGTGCCGCTCGCCGAGGTCATGCCCGCGCCCATGGCCCGGCCCCGGCCCGGGCCCTCAACCGCCGCCCGCAGTGCCGCCCGCGCCACCGCATCCGTATCGGCCAAGGTGACCGACCCCACTCCGGGACGCGCCCCGGCCGCCGTCACCCAGTGCACCCCCTCCGTCGGCACCCCGACCGCGAACCGCCGCGGATGATGCCGCCCGTCGGCCTCGATGAGGCGGTACGGGCTCGGTGTCACATCGAGCCCGCCCGTCTCGTAGCCGTCCACGGTGTGCGGCCGGCCGCCGCCCTCGGCCAGCAGCCGGGCCAGCAGCGGATCCGCGGTACGCCGGACATCCGGTTCCGGCAGCCGCGCCTCGATCAGCGCCGTCGCCGTCACCGCGGAGCCCGGCACGTCCGGCGAATGGGCCGTGAAACCGGGCTCGTGGCCGTCGGCGGAGCCGAGCCGGAGGGTCATCCGGGGGCCGATGACCTCCAGCACCCCGGCCTCGATCAGTGCGGTCATCTCCTCGATCCGGCGCCGCGGCGGCCCGATGGACAGAAAGGCGTTGAGCGGGGTGTACCAGCGGTCCAGGTGGTCGCGGCGGGACGCGCCGGCCAGCCCGCCGTGGTCGACGATCTGCCGCAGCTCGTTGCGCAGATCCCGCAGTACGTCCAGGGCGGCCTTGACAGGACCGGACACATTGTCCTGGCGGGCGTGTGCGACGTCCTCCCGCAGATGGTCCAGCAGCCACTCCCGGAAGGCGGCGCGGCCGGTGAACGACCGCTCCGCGTGCGGCCGGGAGACCCGGTCCCAGTCCCAGCGCTCGCCCGGCGCGATCCCGAACGCCTCCAGGGCGGCGGCCTCTTCGGGGCTGCGGTGCGCGCTGCCCAGGAAGCGCTGCCGGAAGCGCTCCCGGAAGAGGTGGCCCGCCGCATCGTCCGCGGCCCGCCGCGCCAGCAGCGCCTCGTAGTAGACCGCCTCCACTTCCTTGGCCACCAGGGGCCAGACCTCCGCCAGGAAGTCGGGCAGTTCACCGGAGTCCGCGCGCTTGCGGAAGGCCGCTATCACGTCCGGGGTGAGCAGCAGCGGCAGATGACGGCCGTGCGCGCCCTTCGCGTTGTCGCCGCGCGCGTGGTACGGGACGCCGCGCCGGGAACCCGCGTACAGCCGGGGCTCACGGCCGGACGGCAGATACGTCAGCGTCCCGTCGGCGTCGCGGACGAACCGGCCGCCCCGGGCCGTCGTCAGCAGCGCCATGTGATCGAAGAAGTTGAGGCCGAGACCGCGCAGCAGTACCGGACGGCCCGGCGGCAGTGCCTCCAGGGTGGCGGAGAGATCGGCGGGGTTGGCGGGCGGCAGATAGCGCAGCCCGTGCCCGGCGGCGTAGTCGGCCAGCCGCCGCTGCTCGGCGTCCGCAACGACCGGCAGATGGCCCTGGGCGAGGACCACCGCCCCCAGGCCGTGCAGCGTCCGGCCGTCGTCGAGGGTGAGGGACTGCGAGCCGTCGGGGGCCTCGGCCAGCCGCACCGCGCAGGCCGGGTGCGTCACGACCGTCACCTCCTCGGGCGCGGTGCGCACCGTGTGGCGGAAGACCCACTCCAGATAGCGGCCGTACAGCGCGCGCCCCGGATAGTCGTCCGGGCCGACCTCGCACCCCTCCCAGGTGTACAGGCTCGGCCCGGTCCGTATCGGGCCGGCGCACTCGACGCTGTCGTCGGTGAACAGGGTGACCTGCGAGGCCACGGTGTTCATCAGCAGCTCGGGCGGCTGGGCGGTGCGCCACACCTGGCCGGCGCCGGGCGGGGCGGGATCGATGACATGGACGGTCAGCCGGGAGCCCGGGGCCAGTTCGGCGGCCGAGGCGCAGATCCGCTCCAGCACGCTCGTCCCGCGCGGCCCGGCGCCGACGAGCGCGAGGGCGGGCCGGGGGCGGTGGTCGGCGAGGTGGTCGGCGGCCAAGAGGAGCTCTCCCTGCGGCGGCGGACGGCCGGCCCGTACGGGCACGGACGCCCGGGAAGTCGGGCGACGAGCAAACGTGCGCCCCATCATCACCGCCCGAACCGGTGGCGGAGCACCGGGGTGGGCAAAAACATGTGGTGGATTTGCAGGCCGGACGCCCGGCCTCCGGTGCCCGGCCGGAGGGTCACGGACGCCGGATCGCCCGCATCATCCGGACTTCGGCCGTTCGGTGCCCGCTGCCGGACCGCCCGCACCGCCGGATTCCCCGCCAACTCGCGCATCGGTCAACGCAGCACGCCAGACCGTGACGAGCCGGACGCCGCCCTGCTTCTCCCGGCGGGTCTGGTCCAGGGCGAGCCGCGCCGCACGGCCCGCCAGCGTCAGCGTCATCAGCTGGTTGCCGAACCAGGGACCGCCCGTGCGCCGCCACTTCACCGCCGGCCGGGGCAGCCGCCCGTGCCGGGCCAGCAGCTTGCCCAGCCAGCGGCCGGACCGGCTCCAGCCGAAGCGGAAACCGGCCTGCAGCGAGCCGGGAATGCTGTTGTGGACGGGGGAGCAGGTCAGCTGGAGCACCCGGCTCGCGGGGTGCGGACCGGCACCGCGCCAGTGCGGCTCCGCCACATAGGCATGGTGGACGTCCCCGGACAGCACACAGACCGTCGCCGGGGCGTGGGCGCCGGAGCCGGCCTCGGCGATCAGCTCGGTGAGCGCGGTGAACGAGCCGGGGAAGGCCGACCAGTGCTCCAAGTCGGCGCGCTGGCGCAGCCGCTCGCTCCTGCGGGCCCAGCGGGGGCCGCGTTCACCGGCGCACAGCGCGGCGTTCCAGCCCTCCCCGGCATGGATGAGATGCGGCAGCAGCCAGGGCAGCGAACTGCCGAGCAGCAGATGGTCGTAGCTGCCGCGCCCGTCCAGCACCGCCTGCCGCAGCCATTCGCCCTCGGTCTTGTCGAGCATCGCGCGGTTGCTCTCGTCCAGGACGCGGGTGGCCCGGGTGTCGATCATGACCAGGCGCACCCGGCCGAAGTCGCGGCGGTAGCTCCAGCGGGCGTGCGCCGCATCGGCGTCCGCACCGGCCGCGAACTCCCGCACCAGCTCCGTGGCGTCCGGCACCGACTGCACCTGCGCGTACAGCTCGTCGGCGGCCAGTTCAGCGGGCGAGAGATTGCCCAGATGCTGATGCACCCAGTACGACATCAGCCCGCCGAGTATCCGCTCGCGCCACCACGGGGTCGCGCGCATCCGGGTCAGCCAGGACGCCGAGGTGTTCCAGTCGTCGATCACATCGTGGTCGTCGAAGATCATGCAGCTGGGGACCGTGGACAGCAGCCAGCGGACCTCCGGGTCGAGCCAGGACTCGTAGTAGAGGTAGGTGTATTCCTCGTAGTCGGCGACCTGCTTCCACGGCGGCTCGGTGAGGTCGCGGCGCCCGGCCAGTATCTGCGCGGTCGCCTCGGAGGTCTGGTCGGCGTAGACCTGGTCGCCCAGCAGGAGCAGCACATCGGGGCGCTGCCGCCCGGAACCGGCGGCCAGGGTGGCGGCGAGGGTGTCCAGGGCGTCCGGGCCGACCGGGTCGTGCGCCGCGTTCGAGGGCGTCGCGGACCAGCGGCAGGAGCCGAAGGCGAAGTGCAGGGGCTCCTGGGCGGAGGCGGGGAGCGTACGGATCGTGCTCGCGGGGAAGCGGCTGTCGGGCAGCGGCCAGACTTCTTGCGTGTCGTCCAGCAGGACCCGGTAGGGCGTCTCGCTGCCGGGCGTCAGACCGGTCACCGGGACCAGCGCGTAGTGGTGCCCGGCGACCTGCCAGGTGTGCTGCGCGCCGCCGGCCCCGTCGTCGCAGCGGACGTGCACCACGCACGGCCCGTCGGTCTCCACCCACACCGTCGCGCTGTCCGCGTCGACATACCGCAGCAGCGGTCCCAAGCGCAGTCCGGCCATCGGGTGCCTCCCCTCGTCGTGGTCAGAGGATAGGAGCACAGCGGGCGCGGCGGGTGACCGGGACGGCGGCGCGCCCGCCGGCCGGTGATTTTCCGGCCGACGGGCGCGTGGGTTCGGCACCTCTGAGGAGCGGGGCTCAGCAGCCGTCCAGGATCTTCTTCAGCGTGGCCTTCTCGGCGGAGTCCGCGGTCATGCCGTACTCATGCTTCACCCACACCCACATCCGGGCGTACTCGCAGTGGTACGAGGTCTTCGGCGGCAGCCACTTCGCCGGGTCCTTGTCGCCCTTCTCCTGGTTGAGGTTGTCGGTGACGGCGATCAGCTGGGAGTGGGTGAGATCGTTGGCCAGTTCCTTGCGCCGCTCGGTGGTCCACTGGGCGGCGCCGGACTTCCAGGCCTCGGACAGCGGGATGACATGGTCGATGTCGAGGTCGGCCGCGTCGGTCCAGGTCGCGTCGTCGTAGGCCGAGACCCACTTGCCGCTCTTCGCCGCACAGCTGTCGTCCTGCTGCACGTCCGTGCCGTCGCGCTTGAGCACCACCTCGCGGGTGTTGCAGTTCTTGTCCTGGTCGATCCAGTGCGGGAACTTGTCGCGGCTGTAGCCGTCCTGGGGGCCCTCGGCCTGTTCCTTGATGTCGGCGAGGTACGTCCGGGCGGTACCGGCGTCCGGCGGGCTGGGAGGTGCCGCCTGGGCGGACTGGCAGCTGAGCGCCAGCGTGCAGACCAGGGCCGCGGCCGAACCCGCGGCGAGGGAAACTCGACGCGCGTAGACCTTTTTCATCGAAACTCCCGAAATGTGGGGGGAAGTTGACGTGCGGTGCGTCGCCCATGGTGTCGGCGTGGGGTTTCCATGGGGTGGGCACCAGGTAACAGGGTGACGACATGCCCACGTCACTTCAAGGGCTGACAGGGCGCCATAAATGCACAACGGCGCTCCGGTTGTCGTGCTCCGGCGTACGCGCCCCCCATGACACCCCTACAGTGAGCGCGTGCTGCTGCCGGTCAACATCACTCTCGGGATCGTCCTCGTCGTCCTGCTGATCGCCGCCGTGGCCGTCGCCGCACTGGCCCGCCTCGGCCACGGCCGGGCGATCGCCGTCGCCGGACTGCGTGCCGCCGCCCAACTGGCCGCCGTCTCCTACCTCATCGGCTGGGTGGTGCACGCCCTTTCCTGGCTGCTGGGTTTTCTCGTGCTGATGTTCGCGGTGGCGGTACGGACCGCCGGGCGCCGGATCACCCGGAACCGCAGCTGGTGGTGGGCCGCCGCACCGATCGCCGTCGGCGTCGTCCCGGTCGTCGCTCTGCTGCTGCTCACCGGCCTGGTGCCGCCGCGCGGGCTCGTGCTCATCCCCGTCACCGGCATCCTGATCGGCGGTGCGCTGACCGCCACCGTCCTGGGCGGACGCCGGGCGCTGGACGAGCTGGAGATGCGGTACGGCGAGTTCGAGGCGGGTCTCGCGCTGGGGCTGCCCGACCGCGACGCACGGATGGAGGTCGCCCGGCCGGCCGCGTCGGACGCCCTGCTGCCGGGGCTCGATCAGACCCGGACCGTGGGGTTGGTCACACTGCCCGGCGCATTCGTCGGCATGCTGCTGGGCGGGGCCTCGCCCGTACAGGCCGGTGCGGTGCAGCTGTTCGTTCTGGTGGCCCTGCTGGCGGTGCAGGCGACGGCCTGTGCGGTGGTGCTGGAGCTGGTCGCGCGCGGAAGACTGCACCGCGTACCCTTGACGGCAGCAGAAGGGGAGTAGCTCTCTGCCGGACCGTCGACATACTGCCCGCCCGTAGTGGCGAGCCGGCGCCCGGAGCGTGGTACGCAGCAGTGCCGCGCCAGCGAGACCTTCGGCCGCAGTGTTTGACGCTGCCGTGCCGAAGCGACCCCTTTCCCGGGCCCTTTGGTGCGGCCCGACCGATCGAGGTATCCCACCCCGTGTTCAGTTTCACCGTCGCCGCCGTCGTCTTCGGCGTGGTCTTCCTTGCCGAACTGCCCGACAAGACCGCCCTCGCCGGTCTGATGCTCGGCACCCGCTACCGCGCCTCGTATGTCTTCGCCGGTGTGGCCGCCGCCTTCCTGGTGCATGTCGCCCTCGCGATCGCCGCGGGCAGCGTGCTGACCCTGCTCCCGCACCGCCTGGTACAGGGCGTGGTCGGTGTCCTCTTCCTTGCGGGCGCCGCCGTGCTGCTGTTCAGGAAGGGCGAGGACGAGGAAGAGGTGAAGAAGCCCGCCGACCAGAGCTTCTGGAAGGTCTCCGGGGCGGGCTTCATGATGATCCTGGTCGCCGAGTTCGGTGATCTGACCCAGATCATGACCGCCAACCTCGCGGCCCGTTACGACGACCCGCTCTCCGTCGGCGTCGGCGCCGTGCTGGCGCTGTGGGCCGTGGCGGGCCTGGGCATCCTCGGCGGCCGCACGCTGATGAAGTATGTGCCGCTCAAGCTCATCACCAAGATCGCGGCGGGTGTGATGCTGCTGCTGGCGGGCTTCAGCCTGTACGAGGCGATCGCGGGCTGAGGACGGGCCGAAGGGACGGGCCGCCGTCGGGGCCCGCCCCTTCGGAGGAGCCCCGAAGTCGCGCTCAGGTCGTGACGTGCACCGCGATCAGGCCGTCCGCCGACGCCTCGACGCGGACCCGGGTGAGGTCGGGCACCTGCACGGTGGGGGCGAACGCGGCGGCACGGTCGCCGACGCCGACCACCCGCATCCCGGCCGCCCGGCCCGCCTCGATGCCCGCCTCGGAGTCCTCGAACACCAGGCAGTCCTCGGGGGCGAAACCCAGCTCGGCGGCGCCCTTGAGGAAGCCCTCCGGGTCGGGCTTGCTGGCGCTCACGTTCTCCGCCGTGATCCGCACGGCCGGCACGGTCAGTCCGGCCGCGCCCATCCGGGCGTCGGAGAGCGGGATGTCGGCGGAGGTCACCAGGGCGTGCGGGAGGGCGGCGAGGGAAGCCATGAAGGCGGGTGCGCCGGGAACCGGCACCACACCGTCCATATCGGCGGTCTCCTGCGCCAGCATCCGGCGGTTGTCCGCCAGGTTGAGCTCCATCGGGCGGTCCGGGAGCAGCGCGGCCATGGTGGCCCAGCCCTGCCGGCCGTGGACGACCTGGAGTACCTCGTCCGCGTCCAGCCCCTGCTCGGCCGCCCAGCGGCGCCAGCAGCGCTCGACGACGGCTTCGGAGTTCACGATCGTGCTGTCCATGTCCAGCAGCAGGGCGCGGGCGGTGAGCGTGGTGATGGCCGTCATCGGCGGGCTCCTGGGCGCTACGGGCGTACGGACGGTGCGGATCGCACCCGTGCGGAAGAACAGAGCGGTCCCGCCCGCCGGTCAGGGAGTGCGGGCGGAACCACTTTGTTTCTTCACGATACAAAACGGAGCGGCCGGCGACAACCAGGCAGGTCAGCGCGCTGCCCGCGACGGTTACGGCTCATGCGTCCGGGACTCCAGTGACGCCCGGGTCCCCGCGCCGTAAACGCCGTCCGGATCACCCGCCGCCCCGTAGGCCCGCTGGTAGCGCGATACGGCGTCCCGTACGTCCGCGTCGTAGCGGCCGTCGTCCGGGCCGGGATACACCGCCAGCTGCCGCAGCCGCCCCTGCAGCTCCCGCACTTCCGGGCCGCCGGCCCCCTCACGCAGCACGAGCGGCCCGGTGGGCGGTGCGCTGGGGACGTGGGTGGCGGGGGAGCCCGAGACGCTGCCGGTGGCCCGGGTGGGGGAGGGGGGACGCGGGGCCGGTGTCCGGTAGGGCCGCGCGGTGGCTTCGGGGGCGGTCGCGTCGGGCGACGGGGAGCGGGTCGCGGTGGGGGAAGCGAGGCCGCTCGGTGCGGGGGCGGATGTGCCGCCGGCGGGGAGGGCGGCGCTGGGGGAGGCGGTGCCGCGGCCGGGCGCCACGGCCCGGGTCCGGGTGTCGCCGGAGAGGGCGTCGGGGCCGATCAGCACAGCCGTGGCGGCCACCGCGGCCCCGGCGGTCAGCAGTACGGCGGTCAGGGCGCGCTTGCGGCGAAGGGAGGCGGGGGAGCGGCCGGTGGGCTCCTCCGCCGGCTCCTTCTCCGGTTTTTCCGATGCGCGGAACGTCCGGGAGGCCGGGCCGGGGCGGCGCCGCATCCGGGGCGCCAGCGGTTCGGCGGGTCCGGCGGCCAGGGGAGCGGGAGCGAGGGGCGGCGGCCCGGTGGCGGCCGACGGGCCGTCGGCGAGGTGCACCGCCGCGTCCACCCCGGGTAAGTCCAGCAGGTCGTCCCGGCCGGTGCCGCCCGCCCCGCCGTGATCGTCCCCGCCGTCGTCATCGGCCTCCCCGTCCCTGTCCCCGTCGGGCAGTGACACGTACGGCCGAATGCGCAGCGGATCGAAGTCGTCCGCCCCGACCGCCGCACACAGGCAGCTCGGCCGGCCGCCGCCGCGTACGGGGGCGCAGCAGTGCGGACAGGTCTGTGCCGTCACGGGTGTTCCCCTCCCTGGAGGCATCGAACCGGCAGCGATTATCCAGACGCCGCACCGGTCCGCGCAGGCGCTCGAAGACATCCGCCCGGCATACCCAGGTGCCCCCCGGGCGACCCCCGTTACCGGCCGTCACTCGGCGGGCCATATCCGGCGGAACCACCCAGGATGGAAGAAGTCCGAAGCAGGGACGCAACAACGGGAAGGGCGGCCGGCGGTGACCCGGGACGGGACGGACGGCCGGCACCGCACGGGACGCTCCGGGCCCCGGCACCGCACGGGACGCTCCGGAACGGAGGGAGACGCTCATGGCGCAGGACACCGGCGCTCCGGCCGTCCCCGTCGAGGACCGGTCCCGGCGGACGGTCCTCGCCGCGATCGGCGCGCTGTTGCTCGGCCTGCTCATCGCGGCGCTCGACCAGACCATCGTCGCCACCGCGCTGCCCACCATCGTCAGCGACCTCGGCGGCCTCAACCACCTCTCCTGGGTCGTCACCGCCTACCTCCTGGCCTCGACGGCCGCGACACCCCTCTGGGGCAAGCTCGGTGACCTGTACGGCCGCAAGAAGCTCTTCCAGACCGCCATCGTGATCTTCCTGATCGGTTCGGTGCTGTGCGGTATCGCGCAGAACATGGGTGAGCTGATCGCCTTCCGGGCCCTCCAGGGGCTGGGCGGTGGCGGGCTGATCGTGCTGTCCATGGCGATCGTCGGCGATATCGTGCCGCCCCGCGAACGGGGGAAGTACCAGGGCCTGTTCGGTGCCGTCTTCGGCAGTTCGAGCGTCCTCGGCCCGCTGCTCGGCGGGCTGTTCGTGGACCACCTCAGCTGGCGCTGGGTGTTCTACATCAACGTCCCCGTCGGCATCGTCGCGCTCGCCGTCATCGCCGCCGTGCTGCACATCCCGCGCCGCCGCACCCCGCACCGGATCGACTATTCGGGCACCGCGACGATCGCCGCGGTCGCCGCCTGCTTCGTGCTGATGACCTCGTTCGGCGGCGTCACCTACCCCTGGGCCTCCTGGCAGGTCGTGGGGTGCGGCGTGCTCGGCGTCGTCCTGCTGGGCGCCTTCCTCGTCATCGAGCGCCGGGCCGCCGAACCCGTGCTGCCGCTGCGCCTGTTCCGGCTGCGCACCTTCTCGCTCACCGCCGTCATCGGCTTCGTCATCGGCTTCGCGATGTTCGGATCGATGACCTATCTGCCGACGTTCCTGCAGGTCGTACAGGGCGTCAGCCCGACTCTGTCCGGGGTGCACATGCTGCCGATGGTGTTCGGCATGCTGCTGGCCTCCACCGGCTCCGGGCAGATCGTCAGCCGCACCGGCCACTACAAGGTCTTCCCGATCGCCGGCACCGGTGTCGTGGCGCTCGGTCTGCTGCTGTTGCACCGGCTCGACCCGGGCAGCGGTGTCGCCGAGATGAGCGCCTGCTTCTTCGTCTTCGGCTTCGGGCTCGGCCTGGTCATGCAGGTGCTGGTGCTCATCGCGCAGAACGCCGTGCCCTACAAGGACCTGGGCGTGGCCACCTCCGGCGCCACGTTCTTCCGCTCCATCGGCGGCGCGTTCGGCGTCTCCCTCTTCGGCACGGTCTTCGCCGGCAACCTCGGCACGCGGATCGCGGAGGCCCTCGCCGGACAGCAACTGCCGCCGGGCATCGACCCCTCCAGGATCGCCGAGGACCCGCGGACCGTCGCGCAGCTGCCGCCCGGCCGGCGCACCGCCGTCCTCGACGCCTACGCCGTCTCCATCACCGATGTCTTCCTCTACGCCGTCCCCGTCGTCCTGGTCGCCTTCGTGCTGGCCTGGTTCCTCAAGGAGGAGCCGTTGCGCAGCAGTGTCACGGCGCCCGACACCAGCGAGGTGCTGTCCTCCAACCCCGTCGAACGGTCCTCGCGCGACGAGGTCGCCCGCGCCCTGTCCATCCTCGGCAGCCGGGAAGGCCGTAAGCACATCTACGAGAAGATCGCCGCACGGGCCGGACTGGACCTCAAACCGGCCGCCGCCTGGCTGATCCTGCGCATCCACCGCTACGGCTCGGTGGAACCGGGACTGCTCGCCGAACGCAGCACCGTGCCGCTGGGAGTGATCTCCGAGAGCGTCCGCCAGATCGAGGAACGCGGACTCGCCACCCGCGAGGGGCTGTTGCTGCTGCTCACCGGGCCCGGACGGGACACCGCGGAGCGGCTCTCGGCGGCCCGTCAGCAGTCGCTCGCGGAGATGCTGGGCGACTGGTGGACCAGGGACCGGCCCACCGATCTCACCGAACTCGTCCACGAGCTGACGGCGGAGCTGTGCGGCTCGGACGCGGAGGAGCCGCACAACGGCGACGCCCGGCCGCCGCTGCCCCGCACCCACCCGCCCACGCCCCAGCCGCCGGACCTGGCCAAGTGAGCACGGACGGCGGGTAGCTGGAACTAGGCCGTCAACGAGTCCCCGTCCAGCCGCTTCTCGAAGAAGATCTCCGCATAAGGGTCGTCGTGGTACGGATCGATCTCCAGGAAGCCGTGCCGCCGGTAGAGCGCGACGGCCTCCACCAGATCCAGCCGGGTATCGAGCCGGAGCCGCTCGGCGCCCAGCCGCACCGCGGCCGTCTCGGCGGCCCGCAGCAGCGCCCCCGCACCGCCCATCCCGCGCCGGGCGGGCCGTACGAACATCTGCTTGAGCTCCGCGGTGCGCGCGTCCAGCAGCCGCACCCCGGCACAGCCCGCCACCTCCTCGCCGTGGCGCGCCACCAGCAGCACACCGCCCGGCGGTGCCAGATCGGCGGTCGGGTACTCCGCCAGCCCCTCCTCGATCTCCTCCGGCGTCGAATGCCGGTCCTCGTGCAGCGCGAAGTAGCGGTCGGCCACCTCGGTGTAGTACTCGCGCAACAACGCTTCGGCGTCCGGCGAACCGGCCGCTTCGGCGGAGACGGCCCAGGGGAGACGGAGGGTGGCGGCGTCACTCATGGCGCCATTGTCGCGGCCGGTCCGGTGCGCCGCGCAACGCATTTCCGGGTGACGCCGCCAGGCGGCGGTCAGCCCTGCTTCGGCCCGGCCTGCTGCACCACCTCGAAGGACCACAGCGTGGAACCGGACGCGGCGGGCTTGGGCCGCTCCCCGCCCTCGGCGCCGCCGCCCTGCTGGTGCGCGGCCTTCATCGGGCCCTCCATCCACGCCTGGAACGACTCCTCGTCCCGCCACCGGGTGTAGACGAGGTACTGGTCGGTGCCCTCCACGGGGCGCAGCAGCTCGAACCATTCGAAGCCGTCCGAGGAGTCCACGGTGCCGGCGCGCGCCGCGAAGCGCTTCTCCAGGACCTCGCGCTGCTCGGCGGGCACGGTCAGTACATTGATCTTCACGATGCTCATGCCGACCATCGTGCCGCACGGTGCCGCAGGGGCGCAGGTCAGGGCCGGGGAATCCGGGGAACGCCGAGGGCCCGGCCGGAAGTGTCGACGAGCGTCGAAGTGTCCGGCCGGGCCCTGTGGCGCATGGGTGCGGGCAGTTGGCGGGTGTCAGACGGTCGCGTCGGCCTTGGCCGCGCGGCGGATCTCCTCCGCCTCCGCCTCGGTCTCGACGGCCGGCGGGGAGCCGGGCAGCGGCTTACGGGCGCTCTCCGACATCAGCAGGACGGCGATGCCGCCGATCACGGCCGCCGCCATCATGTAGTAGGCGGGCATCATCTTGTTGCCGGTCGCGCCGATCAGGGCGGTGACCACCAGCGGCGTCGTACCGCCGAAGAGCGACACGGAGACGTTGAAGCCGATCGACAGGGAGCCGTAGCGGACCTTGGTCGGGAACAGCGCGGGCAGCGTGGCCGGCATCGACGCGGTGAAGGTGACCAGCAGCAGTCCGAGCGCGGCCATACCCACCGCGATGGCGGCCAGCGACCCCTGCCGGATCAGCAGCAGGGCGGGCACGGACAGCACCAGGAAGCCGAGGCAGCCCGCGGCGATGACCGGACGGCGGCCGAAGCGGTCGGTGAGCCGGCCCGCGAACGGCTGGGCCGCCATCATCAGGACCATCACCGCCAGCACGACCAGCAGCCCGTGCGTCTCGTCGTACTTCAGCTCCGAGGTCAGATAGCTCGGCATGTACGACAGCAGCATGTAGTCCGTGACGTTGAAGACCAGGACCAGCCCGACGCACAGCAGCAGCGACCGCCACTGACCGAAGATCATCTCGCGGATGCCGATCCGCTTCTCGACCTCGCGGCGCGCCTTCTCCTTCGTCCGCGCCTCCTTCTCCAGCTGTGCGAAGGCCGGGGTCTCTTCGAGCCGCATCCGCAGGTAGAGGCCGATGATGCCCATCGGTCCGGCGATCAGGAACGGGATGCGCCAGCCCCAGGAGTGCAGGTCCTCGGTGGACAGCAGCGCGGTCATCAGCGTGACCAGGCCGGCGCCGCCGACGTAGCCGGCCAGGGTGCCGAACTCCAGCCAGCTGCCGAGGAATCCGCGCGTCTTGTCCGGCGCGTACTCGGCGATGAAGGTGGAGGCGCCACCGTATTCACCACCGGTGGAGAAGCCCTGTATCAGGCGGGCGACGAGCAGCAGGATCGGTGCGCCGACGCCGATGGAGGCATAGGACGGGATCAGGCCGATGGCGAAGGTGCCCGCCGCCATCATGATCATGGTGATGGCGAGAATCTTCTGCCGGCCGATCCGGTCACCGAGCGGCCCGAAGACCATGCCGCCGATGGGGCGCACCAGGAACGCCGCCGCGAACGCTCCGAACGTCGACAGCAACTGCGCGGTCGGATTCCCGGACGGGAAGAAGACATGTCCGAGGGTGACCGCGATGTAGCTGTACACGCCGAAGTCGAACCACTCCATCGCATTGCCGAGCGCGGCGGCCGAGACCGCACGCTTGACCATCGCGGGATCGACGACGGTCACCTCGCCCGATGAGTGCTGCGCGGGATCCGCCCCGCGGTCCTTCCGGAGACCGGATGCGGCGTCGGCTCGACTGCCGGCGGGGTGACGGGGGCCGGGTGCGACGGGGGACTGCGTCGGCACGTGTTCGCTCGCCTGCGCTCTCTTGGACGACAACATGACACTGCCCGCCGTGGGGAGGCGGGCGCGGCCCGTCATGACGCGACGGGCAAAGGTCGACCATAGGGGCAGACCGGATCATCACGGACAGTGCGCGGACGACCGCGCAGTCGGCCGTATACCCGCTCCTTGCAGGGGAAACTCCCATTCGGGGAGCAGTTTGCGACCCCTCGTCCTGTGATCCATATCGCGAAGTTCTGCTGCAACCATCGGCTGGTTGTGACGTGTGCCACGCGCCGGAGCGGAGTGCGCCGGGCAGGGAAACGGCGCGGCGGACGCACTGCACCGCCGCGCCGAGGTGGATCGTCGCGTTCCCTCAAGGATCAGTCATGACCGCCCGCCCCGCCAGTCGGGGGCGCGGCCCGGTGCGCCGCTCCGTCCCCGGGCCGCCGACGTCTCACGGCATCCATGCCTCGTACGACATGACCTCTCCCGACTTGATCCTGAACTCCGGTTCGTCCTTGGTGAAGGTGATCTCCAGGCCCAGGAGTTCGCCGGTACGCGGATCGAGGATCACCATCTGGCGGGTGGAATTCGTTGCGCCGTCCGGGCCGTCGTACACATACGCCTGCCCGCGCCGGCCCAGCCGGTCGGTGACCACCCCCGCCTGCCGCAGACCGTCCGCACCGGCCAGCATCCGGACGAGGGCGGCCGTCTCCCGCGGCCCCGGCGTCCACTCCTGGCGGAACGAGGAGAGCGCCGACAGCAGTTGCGGCGTCGTGCTGGTGCCGCCCGCCCCGCCGTACAGCCACGACAGCTGTTCACGCAGCGCCTCGGCGTCCGTCGGGGGCTTCGTACGGCCGGCCAGCCCGCTGTGCCGGGCCTCGGAGCCCGCCGGATAGGTCTTGCGGTGCAGGACCTTGCCGTCGCTCACGGTCTGCCACTCGCCGTCGTTGTCGTGGATCACCGGACGGCCCGGGTGCCGCGGGTCGGTGGCCACGACCAGCTCCGAGCCGCTGCCGTCGTCGTTCCAGCTGGTGATGCGCTCCTCGGGCACGGTCACGGGGGGCGCGGCGTCCGGGCCTGTCTCCATGCTCATGTACCAGCTCTGCAGATGGCTGCCCCGCCGCGGCCCGTCCTCGGCGGCCGCCGTCCGCGCCCTGGCCTCCGCCCTGCGGGCGAGCACGTCCAGTGACACGGACGGTGCGTCGGCGTGCAGGGGGAGGGCGGCGGGCGCGGCGACGGCGGGGCTGCTGCCGGCGCCGGAGAAGGTGAGCACCAGGGCGGCGACAGCGGCCGCCGACACGGCGGTCAGGCCCATCAGCAGACGGCGCCGGCGCACGGGACGCGGGCGGACGGGCGGCACGGCACCGGTGGTGAGCGCCGCCAGACGGGCCTCCGCCCGCGCGGTCAGGGGGCGGTCGCGCCAGGGTCCCTCGTCGGCGGAGACGGGGTCGGCCTGCCGCAGCAGCTCCAGTTCGTCAGTCATGGCGGCGGCCTCCCGCTCGGGTCGGTACGGGGTGGGGGGAGAGGGGGCGGGGAGTGGCCGGGCGCGGCGCCGGTGCCGGCGCGGGAGGCGCGTCGGGCCGTGGTGGGGGCGCCTCGGGCCGGGCGGTGTCGCGCCGGCGCATTCGCTCGATCTGGGTACGGAGCCGGCCGCGCGCCCGGTGCAGCCGCATGGCCGCCGCGCTCCGGCCGCACCCCAGGGTCACCGCCAGCTCCTCGATGGTCAGTTCCTCCCAGGCCGTCAGCCGCAGCACCTCCTGGTCGGCGGGGGAGAGGCGGGCCAGCGCCTCGTGCACCCAGGAACCGGGCCGCTCGGCGTCCGGGCTGTCCACGGTCTGCCGGCGGTGCGCCGCCTCGTGATTGCCGAGCCGGTGCAGCAGCCGCCGGTAACGGCCCAGCCCCCGCACCGTATTGGCCAGACAGTTCCGGGCCACCCCGTACAGCCAGGGCAGCGGCGCGTCGGGAAGCTCGGCGCGGCGTCTCCAGGCTATGGAGAAGACCTCCGCCACCACTTCCTCGACCTCAAGTGCCTGCCCGTCCAGCCGCCGCGCCACAAAGCGGCTGACCGCCCAGTAGTGCGCGCGATAGGCCTCGGCGAAGGCGTCGTCCGTGCTCATGAACCCTTGGTGTCCGGCATGGCCCCGATCTTCACACCCTCCGGGGTGAAACTTCCCACCCCGCCCTGTCCCCGCGGGCAGTGAGGATCGCGAGGGCTCCGGACACCTACCGGGCATGAAGTTTCCCGTGAAGTGGCTGACGACCACCGACCACAAGACCATCGGCACGCTCTACCTGGTCACCGCGTTCGCGTTCTTCTGCCTCGGCGGTCTGATGGCCTTGGTGATGCGCGCCGAGCTGGCTCGTCCCGGCCACCAGCTCATGTCGAACGAGCAGTTCAACCAGGCGTTCACGATGCACGGCACGATCATGCTGCTGATGTTCGCGACGCCGCTGTTCGCCGGATTCGCGAACTGGCTCATGCCGCTGCAGATCGGTGCGCCCGATGTCGCCTTTCCCCGGCTGAACATGTTCGCCTACTGGCTCTACCTCTTCGGTTCACTGATCGCGGTCGGTGGTTTTCTGACGCCTCAAGGAGCCGCAGATTTCGGCTGGTTCGCCTATGCCCCGCTCTCCGACTCGGTGCATTCCCCCGGAATCGGCGGCGATATGTGGATCATGGGTCTGGCGCTCTCCGGCTTCGGCACGATCCTCGGTTCGGTCAACTTCATCACGACGATCATCTGCATGCGGGCGCCCGGCATGACGATGTTCCGGATGCCGATCTTCACCTGGAACGTGCTGCTGACCGGTGTGCTGGTGCTGCTGGCCTTCCCGGTGCTGGCGGCGGCGCTGTTCGCGCTGGAGGCGGACCGTAAATTCGGTGCGCATGTCTTCGACGCGGCCAATGGTGGCGCACTGCTCTGGCAGCACCTCTTCTGGTTCTTCGGCCACCCCGAGGTGTACATCATCGCGCTGCCGTTCTTCGGCATCATTTCCGAGGTCATTCCGGTGTTCTCCCGGAAGCCGATGTTCGGTTACATCGGTCTGATTGCGGCGACGATTTCGATTGCCGGTCTTTCGGTCACAGTGTGGGCGCACCACATGTATGTGACGGGCGGCGTGCTGTTGCCGTTCTTCTCGTTCATGACGTTCCTGATCGCGGTGCCCACCGGTGTGAAGTTCTTCAACTGGATCGGCACGATGTGGAAGGGCTCGCTGTCCTTCGAGACGCCGATGCTGTGGGCGATCGGCTTCCTGATCACCTTCACGTTCGGTGGTCTGACCGGTGTGATCCTGGCCTCGCCGCCGATGGACTTCCACATCTCCGACTCGTACTTCGTCGTGGCGCACTTCCACTACGTGGTCTTCGGTACCGTCGTCTTCGCGATGTTCTCCGGGTTCCATTTCTGGTGGCCGAAGTTCACCGGCAGGATGCTGGACGAGCGGCTCGGCAAGATCACCTTCTGGACGCTGTTCGTGGGCTTCCACGGCACCTTCCTCGTCCAGCACTGGCTCGGCGCGGAAGGCATGATGCGCCGTATCCCCGACTATCTCGCCGCCGATGGATTTACCACGCTGAACACCCTCTCCAGCATCTTCTCCTTCCTCCTCGGACTCTCCCTCCTGCCGTTCCTCTACAACGTCTGGAAGACGGCGAAGTACGGCGAGAAGATCGAGGTGGACGACCCCTGGGGATACGGCCGTTCGCTGGAATGGGCGACGTCCTGCCCGCCGCCGCGGCACAACTTCCGTACGCTGCCGCGTATTCGCTCCGAATCCCCGGCGTTCGACCTGCACCACCCGGAGATCGCACGCGAGATCGAAGCCATGGCGGCTGCCGAGGACGCCGCCCCCACCGAAATCGGGGCACGCACATGAGCGAGGGAAGGCGGAGGGGCGGACAAATGCAGAAAGCCGAGGGAACGGGGTGGGACGGAGGAATGCGGAGGGCTGCGGAAATGCCGCTGGACCAGGCCGTCAACGAGATCGAGGGATTTCTCCTCTGGGAGGCGGAGAAGGACCGGGCCCGTACCCGCGCGCAGGCCTTCTGCGCCGGTCTGCCCTGGCTCACCGACACCCAGCGGCGGGAAGTGGAGCTGCGCTACTGCCAGGACCAGCGCGACGCGTCGCGGACCTACCTGGAGCGCATCGCGACCCGCAGCGCCGCTTTGCGGACCGAGTACGAAGGCGTCTACCGGGCCCTGCGACGACGGCTGATCACCGCGTTCCTGAGCGGCACGGTGGCCGTGACGGTGCTGGTGACCGTGGCGGCCGTCGGCCTGAACGCACGCTGAGAGGGTGACGCCCGTTCGGGGAACGGACGCCACCCGTGGCTCATCCGGTGCTCAGCCGGTGACGGTGATCTGGGATGCGGGATCGGTGGTGTCGCCGACCGTGTAGGCGGCGTTGAACGCCGAGCTGGTCGCGCTGGTCGGACAGCCGAAGCCGCCCACCACCTTCACCGGCACCGACGCATTGGTGAAGGTGAGGGTGGACGGCGCGCCGTTGGTCCAGCTGCCGTTCACCGTTGCCGCCGAGGTGGGGGCCGCGGTCACCGTGCAGGACGCCAGCCCGCTGGTCTTGAGCACGAACCCGCCGGCCGGGATGGTCAGTCCGGCGGTCACCGGCGTCCCGTATTGCATGGCCACGCCCCAGGTGCCGGTCGTGGTGACGGTCGCGCTGACACCCGGCATGCTCGTCGTGCAGGAGCCGTAGGTCGCCGGAGTGGTGGAACTGCTCACCGGGCCTTCCGGGTTCTGGTTGCCGGGCGCGGCCGGCACCTGCCCACTGGAGACCGAGGTCGAGCAGGTGACGGTCACCGAACCCGCCTTGAAGGTGGCCTTGCCGCTGAGCGTGGCGGTGAAGCTGTGACCCGCGGGACTCACGGTCGTGGACGGCGCGGCGGCGGACGGCGTCCCGGCCGGCTGTGCTGTCGCGGGACTCGTCACGGCGAGGGCCAGACCGAGGGCCGCGACGATCCCGGTTCCGGCGGTGCGTAAGGCGCGCTGACGGGGCGTACGGCGGGTGGGGTGCGTCATCGTCATCGTGGTTCTCCTTCTGAGGGGTGGGGTGCCGGAGGAGCGGTGCGGCGGGTGGTGCGGGCAGCGGTCCGCCCCGTACGTGGACGAAGGTGTGGGGGTACGCGTACGGGCGGGCGCGGCGGACGGCGGGCGGGAGGCGGCTAGGGCTCGCAGGGCGCGGGCGCGCCGCCGCCCGGCGCGGCAGCGGACCCGGGTGCCTCTGGGGCTTCGGGTTCCGGCGGTGTGACCGGCTGCCAGGCAAAGATCATCGAGCCGCCGAGGATCCCGATGACGGTGCCGATCAGAAAGCCGCCGAGGTTGGACATCACCAGCGCGGCCGCCGCACACAGCACGGTGAGGACACCCGCGATACCCCGGTAATGCGGCGCGAACCACGCCGAGAGCCCCATCACGATCATCACCAGCCCCATCAGGACCGACGGGATACCGGCGATCCCCTGTTGCAGCATGATCTTCAGCGGTGCCAGAGGGATGGCGCAGATCTCGGCGCCGGCGATGACGGCCGCCAGACCGCCCCAGAAGGGCCGTCCCGTCCGCCAGCGCCGCCAGGTCAGAAGCATTCCTTCTTGCCCTTGGAGATCTTCATGCTCAGACCGGACAGCTTGAAGGTGCCCGCATTGGTGGCCCAGGCGGTCTGCCGGAGCTTGCTGATGCTGACGTCATCGGCCTGCTGGGCGAAGAGATCCTGCATGCCCTGGGCGCTGTCCGGTCCCTTGTCGAGGGTGGAGGCGTCCCGGCCGATCTCGATCTGGTGGAAGGACGCGTTGCCGGAGAGCTGGGTGGCGTCCACGAAGAGATTGGTCGCCTCGACGGGTGTGCTGCCCGTACCGGCGCTGAGGTTGAGCGAGATATCGCCGACGACGGGCAGATGGGTGACGACCGACTGGCACAGATGATGCAGCTGGGCGGTCTTGATGGCGGTGACGGCGACCGGCAGGAGATCTCCCCTGGCGTTGGTGTCGACACTGCCGTACTGGGCGAATCCGTCGCCCTTGAGGCTGTCCGCGGAGACCTTGAACTGCTGTCCCGAGACGGCGAACGACGCCGCCAGCGCCCCGTTGGCCAGGGCGATGCCCAGGGCGGCGGTGCCGGCGAGCGCCGGGACGGACAGCACGGCGAACTTCCGCCAGCTGATGCGTCCCGTGACAGGTCTGCCGTGTGCGTCTTTCATGGCGGTATGTCCCCTTCGAAGAGCGGTGGAGCGCACTGTCGAAACGTGTGGGGGGATGCGTGAGTGCAGGGTTGCGTGTGGTGCTGAAACGCGCGGAGGAGCCGGAGGTGAGCGCATGGGGGAGAAGATGCGGCTCGGGGCGCAGACGGTGCTGAGCGGTGCGCGCAATGAACTAACTGCCGAGTGTTTCTGGCGAGTTGAATGTAAGTCTGCCAATGACAGCTGGCAAGGTTGAGGGAGGAACCGGTTTCGGACATACCCCTGGTCCGGCTTTTCCTCGGCACGGTTTCGCGCGGGCCGGGCGGCGGGCCGTTGGCGGTTGCGCCGCGCCGCGGCCTGCCATGCTCCACGCGCCGGCGGGACGCCCACCCTCCTTGATCGGAGTGAGCGTCCCGCCCGTTTACCGTTCGCTTCCGCCGCCGCTCTCCTGCGCCGTGGCGCCTCCGTCAACCGTAGTGAACCTGCAGCTCCTTGACGCCGTTGAGCCAGGCCGAGCGGAGCCGGCGCGGGTCGCCCGCCAGGGAGATACCGGGCATGGCGTCCGCGATGGCGCCGAAGATCAGGTTGATCTCCAGGACCGCCAGGGACTTGCCGAGGCAGAAGTGCGGGCCGCCGCCCCCGAAGCCCAGATGGGGGTTGGGGTCCCGGGTGATGTCGAAGACCTCGGGGTGGTCGAACACCTCCGGGTCGTTGTTGGCGGAGGAGTAGAAGATCCCCACCCGCTGCCCCTTCTTGATCTCCGCGCCGCCCAGCTCGGTGTCCTGGGTGGCGGTGCGCTGGAAGGAGACCACCGGGGTCGCCCACCGGACGATCTCCTCGGCCGCCGTCCCGGGGCGCTCGCGCTTGTAGAGCTCCCACTGGTCGGGGTGGGTGAGGAAGGCATGCATCCCGTGGGTGATCGCGTTACGTGTGGTCTCGTTGCCGGCCACCGCCAGCAGCAGCACGAAGAAGCCGAACTCGTCGGAGCCGAGATTCCCTTCGTGCTCCGCCGCCACCAGCTGGCTGACGATGTCCTTGGCCGGGCATTCCTTGCGCTCCGCGGCGAGGTTCATCGCGTACGAGATCAGCTCCGTGGCCGCGTTGAGGCCGACCTCTTCGGTGATGGCCAGTTCGGGATCGTCGTACGCGACCATCTTGTTCGACCAGTCGAAGATGCGCGCCCGGTCGTCCTGGGGGATGCCGATGAGCTCCGCGATGGCCTGGAGGGGGAGTTCGCAGGCGACATCGGTGACGAAGTCCCCCGAGCCCTTCCGGCGCGCCCCGGCGACGATCTGCTCCGCCCGGTGGCGCAGCGCGTCCTCCAGGGCCCGGATCGAGCGCGGGGTGAAGCCGCGCTGCACAATCTGGCGGACCCTGGTGTGCTCGGGAGGGTCCATGTTCAGCATGATGAGTTTCTGTACGTCGATCTGGTCGCGGGTCATGGCCGCGTTGAAGCGGATGATCGAGGTGTTGAGGTTCGCGGAGAAGACCTCGGGCTTGGTGGACACCTCCTTGACGTCCTGATGACGGGTGACGACCCAGTACCCGTCGTCACCGAAGCCGGCAACACCGTGCGGCTGGGCGTTCCACCACACGGGCGCGGTCCGCCGCAGCTGCGCGAACTCGGGGAGCGGAACGCGGGACTGGTAGACGTCGGGGTCGGTGAAGTCGAACCCGTCGGGCAGCGCGGGACATGGCATCGGCGACTCCTGGTCCATCCGAGACGTCTGACGGTTCATCAGGTATGGGTGCGGTGAAGGTAATAACGAGTTCTACAAGTGGCAAGGGGTCTGGCGACTCCGGTTGTGGACAAGGGTGTTGCACGCCCCTTGCGCCCCGGAGGGCGTCTCATAAGACTGTTTGTAGAACTAGAACGCGTACTAGTTCTTCTTCCGTGGGTGCCGGGACATCCGCGGACGCGAGGAGAGGACGAGTCAGTCATGGCCGCGGAACCCGTCATCGTCGAAGCAGTACGCACCCCCATCGGCAAGCGCGGAGGCGCGCTCGCCAACCTCCACCCCGCCTACCTCCTGGGTGAGACCTACCGCGAACTCCTCGCCCGTACGGGCATCCAGCCCGACTGCGTCGAACAGATCGTCGGCGGCACCGTCACCCACGCCGGCGAACAGTCCATGAACCCGGCACGTAACGCCTGGCTGGCCATGGGCCTCCCGTACGAGACCGCCGCGACCACCGTGGACTGTCAATGCGGATCCTCCCAACAGGCCAACCATATGGTCGCCAACATGATCGCGGGCGGTGTCATCGACGTCGGCATCGGCTGTGGCGTCGAGGCGATGTCCCGGGTGCCGCTCGGCAGCGGCTCCAAGCACGGTCCCGGCAAGCCCTGGCCCGACGAGTGGAACGTCGACCTGCCCAACCAGTTCGAAGCGGCCGAACGCATCGCCCGCAACCGGGGGCTGACCCGGGAGAACGTCGACTCGCTCGGCCTGATCTCACAGGAGCGGGCGGCCGCCGCCTGGGCCGAGGAGCGCTACAAACGGGAGACCTTCGCCGTCCAGGTCCCCACTACCGAGGAAGAGCAGGCCGCGGGCCAGGGCATGTGGCGGCTGGTCGACCGCGACGAGGGGCTGCGGGACACCAGTATGGAGGCGCTGGGCGGCCTCAAGCCCGTGATGCCGACCGCAGTCCACACGGCGGGCAACTCCTCCCAGATATCCGACGGCGCCGCCGCGCTGATGTGGGCCTCCAAGCGCATGGCGCGCGCCCTCAGACTCAAGCCGCGGGCCCGCATCGTGGCCCAGGCGCTGGTCGGCGCCGATCCGCACTTCCATCTGGACGGCCCCATCGACGCCACCCGCGCGGTGCTCGGCAAGGCCGGGATGTCCCTCAAGGACATCGACCTGGTCGAGATCAACGAGGCCTTCGCCTCCGTCGTGCTCTCCTGGGCGCAGGTCTTCGAACAGGACCTGGAGAAGGTGAATGTGAACGGCGGCGCCATCGCCCTCGGCCACCCGGTCGGCGCCACCGGCGCACGGCTGATCACCACCGCACTGCACGAACTCGAACGCAGGGACAAGGAATTCGCCCTGATCACCATGTGCGCGGGCGGGGCACTGGCGACGGGGACGATCATTCAGAGGCTGTAGCGGAGAGCCGCCGGCCGCCGAGGACGCCGTGCGAGGGGGTGGGGGGCGCGGCCACCTCCCCAACCTGAGGAAAACCACAGCTGAGTTGGGTGGAAAGCCGCATTCTGCGAGGCGCGCGATCTCCGTACCGTCAACGGCATGACGAACAGAACACCGCGGCAGCACCCCTCTTCCTCTTCTTTCTCTTCTTCCTCCTCGCCCGCTTCCTCCTCTTCCCCTCCGGCAGCGGCCGGCGTGAGGCCCGCCTCCGACGGTCCGGCCGCATCCGGCATGCCGGCCGAGACGGGAACACCGCGCGGGCAACGACGCGTCCCGCGCGCCCTGGTGGCCGGCGCCGCCCTCGTGCTGGCGGCACTCACCACGGCCCCGGCCCTCGCGGCGCCGTCGGCCTTCACGACGCAGCGGGCAGAGTCCGGAGAGACGGTTCACGCCGCCGCCGCACCGAGAACCGGCCAGGGGCGCGGGACACTCCTCTCCCTCACGCCCCTCGGCCGGCAGAGCCGGGCCGAGGTCATCGGCCAGGCACAGAAACAAGGACTGGAGACCGGCACCGCCCGGCACGGCGTCGCCGCATACCGCCTGACCTACCGCACGATCACCCCCGACGGCCGTCCCGCCACCGCCTCCGGCCTGCTCGCCCTCCCGACGGGCGGCGGCTCCCGCCCTCTCCCGCCCGTCGTCCACACCCACGGCACCCTCGCCTACCGCGGCTACGCCCCCTCGATGGCGGACGGCCCCGACCGGGCGGTGTCGGTGCTGTACGCCTCGGCCGGCCGCGCCGCCCTCGCTCCCGACTACCTCGGCCTCGGCACCAGCCCCGGACGCCATCCGTACATGGACGCCCGGTCCTCCGTCTCGGCCTCCCTCGACATGCTCCGGGCAGCACACTCGGCCGCCCCGAAGCTCGGCGCCACCCTTGACCGCACGGTGTCCGTCACCGGCTTCTCCCAGGGCGGACAGGTGGCCATGGCACTGGGCCGCGAGCTGCACCGCGGCGCCGATCCCCGCTTCCGCCTCGGGATGCTCGCTCCGGTCGGCGGGCCGTTCGACCTCGTCGGCGCGGAACTCCCCGGGATGTTCGACGGCCGTATCGACCCGCGGTCCGCCGTCTTCTACCTCTCCTTCTTCCTCACCGCCCAGAACCGCCTGCATCCGCTCTACAACGACCCCGCCGAGGTGTTCCGAGCCCCCTACGCCGACCGGGTCGAGGACCTCTTCGACAGTGAGCACCCGGCGGAAGACATCGCCGGCAAGCTGCCCGAACGCCTCGAAGACCTGCTGACGGACACCTGGTACCACAAACTCCGGCACCCTTCCGGCGCCCTGCTGGAAGCGCTCCGCGCCAATGACCGCACCTGCGACTGGAAGCCGGGCCGAGGCGTGCGGATAACCCTCTACTCCGCCACCGGCGACCGGGACGTACCCATAGCCAACACCCGCAGCTGCGCACGGCAGTTGGCGGGACACGGGGCCAGGGCCGAGGTCGTCGACCAAGGGGCCGACGCTGACCACTACGCGTCCTTCCTGCGCTCGCAGCCGTCCATAGCCCGCACACTGCCCGTCGCCCGCTGAAAGGCTCCGGAGGGTGCCAGGGCCGTCCGGGCTGCGGCAGACGACCACCCGCCGGGCAAGGGCCAGGACACGGGTCACGTCACCGGGAGGCGGCAGCCCCCCGGGGCGGATCGGGAGCGAAGGAGGCGGGGACATCGAAGGCCGCGCGGCGGGTGGCGCGACGCAGAGCCTTGAGCACGGTGCCCCCGAGGGTGAAGGTGAGGATCACGGTGACCAGGGCCCGGGGGAGGTCCCAACCGAGGGAGGTGGCAAGGCAGTAGGTGAGATAGCGGGCGAGATTCTGACCGAGCGGGTCGCCGGGAACGAAGGAGACCCCTGAGGTCAGGCCGGCGATATAGGGCCAGCCCTGGAGGTTCATGACCAGGCCGTAAAGCACGGCGGAGACAGCTCCGTACGCCGCGAGCACCAAGAGTTCACCGCGGCCGCGCAGCCGGTCGGGCCCCGGCAGCAGACCGGCGCCCATCGACACCCACCCCATCGTCAGCATCTGGAACGGCATCCAGGGGCCGACACCACCGGTCAGCAGCGCCGACGCGAACATCGCCACGGAACCCAGCACGAACCCGAACCCGGGCCCCAGGACCCGGCCCGACAGCACCATCAGGAAGAACATCGGCTCGATGCCGGCCGTCCCCGCGCCCAGGGGGCGCATCGCGGCCCCGGCCGCGGCCAGTACGCCGAGCATCGCGATGGCCTTGGCGTCCAGGCCGGTGTCGGCGATGGTCGCCACGACAACGGCGAGCAGCATCGGCAACAGCGCGGCGAACAGCCAGGGCGCGTCCTTGGAATGGGCGAGCCCGGAGGCGGAGTCGGCGAGCAGCGGCCAGCCGAAAGCCATCACGCCGATGGCCGAGATCAGTGCCAGCGCGGTGATGGAGCGGGGCCCGAGCCGCACGGCACGGGCCTGGTGACCGGCGTCGGGGCGGCCGGAGCCGGAGACGGGTCCGAGGCCCTCCGGACGGGGTGGGGGCACGGTCATGCGAGGGCCTCCAGGGCGCGGGCCACCTGAGGAACGGTCAGCCAGGGCAGCGGGGCGAGGACCTTGGCGACCTGCGGTGCGAAGGAAGGAGAGGAGACGACGACCTCGTCGGTGGGACCGTCGGCGACGATCTCGCCGTCGGCGAGGATGACGACACGGTGCGCCAGTTCGGCGGCGAGTTCCACGTCATGGGTGGCCAGGACGATGGCATGGCCCTCGGTGGCCAGGGTGCGCAGCACCTCGATCAGACGGGCCTTGGCGGCGTAGTCCAGCCCGCGGGTGGGCTCGTCGAGAAGGAGCAGCGGCGGACGGGCGGTCAGTACGACCGCGAGGGCGAGGGCGAGCCGTTGGCCCTCGGACAGATCACGGGGGTGAACGGATTCCGGGACATCCGGCAGCAGCCGGGCGACCAGGGCCCGGCAACTGCCTGCGGGGGCGCCCGCGTCCTGGTCGGCCGCGGTGCACTCGGCGGCGACGGTGTCCGCGTAGAGGAGGTCACGAGGTTCCTGGGGGACCAGGCCGACGTGCCGCAGAAGGGCACGGGGGCTGGTGCGGTGCGGGACGGCGCCACCGACCCGCACCGTGCCGGACGACGGCTCATGCATACCGACGAGGGTGGTGAGCAGGGTGGACTTCCCCGCACCGTTCCGCCCCATCAGAGCGATCGTCTCGCCGCCCCGCACGTTCAGATCCACCCCGTGCAGTGCCTCGGTCCGACCCCGGCGCACACCGAGCCCGGAGATCTCCGCGGCAGCGTCCGACGCTGCCGGCGTGCCCTCCGCGCTCCTTCCCGGCGCCTGTGGCGGGACCCCCGTCAGCTGCTCGCGCAGCGGAGCGGCCTTGCGGCGGGCGTCGCGCACGGAGAGGGGGAGAGGAGACCAGTGGGCGAGGCGGCCGAGGGCCACGACCGGGGGGTGGACGGGGGAGACGGCCATGATGTCGGCGGGGGTACCCATGACCGGGGGAGCGCCGGGAGAGGGCAGCAGGATGACCTGGTCGGCGTACTGGACCACACGCTCCAGGCGGTGTTCGGCCAGCAGGACCGTGGTACCGAGGTCATGGACCAGCCGCTGGAGGACGGCGAGCACCTCCTCGGCCGCGGCGGGGTCGAGCGCGGAGGTCGGCTCGTCGAGGACCAGGACCTTGGGATGGGTGGTGAGGACCGACCCGATGGCCACCCGCTGCATCTGCCCGCCCGAGAGCGTGGCGATCGCGCGGTCGCGCAGCTCGGCCAGGCCCAGCAGGTCGAGGGTCTCCTCGACCCGGCGGCGCATCACCTCGGGGGTGAGGCCGAGCGACTCCATACCGTAGGCGAGTTCGTCCTCGACGGTGTCGGTGACGAAGTGGGCCGGCGGGTCCTGGCCCACGGTGCCGACGACATCGGCCAGTTCACGCGGTTTGTGGGTGCGGGTGTCCCGGCCGTCGACGGTGACCCGGCCGCGCAGAGTGCCGCCGGTGAAGTGCGGGACGAGGCCGCAGACGGCGTTCAGGACGGTGGATTTGCCGACGCCCGAGGGGCCGACCAGGAGACACAGTTCGCCCTCGGGGACGGTCAGGTCGATGCCCTGGACGGCGGGCGCCGCGGCGTCGCCGTAGGTGACCGAGACCTGCTCGAACCGGATCACTGGGTGGGCTCCTTCGTACAGGGAACGACATCAGGGGCACGGCGTCCGCCGCGGGACGCACCACCGGAACCGGCACGGTCCGCGCCCGACGGGAGCGGGGCGACGAACGCGGGCAGCAGCCCCACGAGAACGGAAACGGCCGGCCAGAGAGGGAGGACGGGGGCGGTCAGCGGGACGGCGGGCGGGTGCAGGGCGGTCGGCGCATAGTCGTTCGCCCAGATCATCAGGGCGGCGACGGCAATGCCGGAGCCCGCGACCAGCCAGGCGCGGGCGCCCCACCGCTCGGGCCGGTAGCGGCTGCGCACCGACCGGCGGCCACCGAGCCACAGCCCGGCGAGCGCCGCCGCCAGCCCGGCCAGCAGCAGCGGCAGCCCGTAGCCGCCCCCGGTGTCGCCCAACAGCCCATAGGTTCCCGCGCAGACGCCGAGCAGCCCGCCGAGGGTGAGCACGGACGTGGTGTGGCGTACGGCGGGCGGCACTTGGGCGCTGCGGCCGTAGCCGCGCGCGTCCATGGCCGCGGCCAGCGCCACCGAGCGCTCCAGCGCGCCCTCCAGCACCGGCAGCCCGACCTGGAGCAGCGCCTTGATCCCCCGGTCGGGACGCCCGCGCAGCCGGCGGGCGGCGCGCAGCCGCTGGACATCGGCGACCAGGTTCGGGGCGAAGGTCATCGCGACGACCACCGCGACGCCCGCCTCGTAGAGCGCACCGGGCAGGGACTTCAGGAGCCGGGCGGGGTTGGCGAGCGCATTGGCGGCGCCCACACAGATGAGGAGAGTGGCCAGTTTCAGCCCGTCGTACAGGGCGAAGACCATGCCCTCCGCGGTGACCCGGCCGCCGATCCGGACGCCCTTCGCCCAGTCCGGCAGCGGCACTTCGGGCAGGGTGACCAGGGTGTGCGTACCGGGAATCGGCGAGCCCAGGAAGAAGGCGAAGACCAGCCGGATGGCGATCACGACCAGTCCGAGCTTGACGAACGCGCCGTACGAGCGGGCCCACGGCGCGTCCGTACGACGTGCCGCGACGACATAGCCGGCCACGCCCACCAGCAGCCCCAGCAGCAGAGGATCGGTGGTGCGGGAGGCCGCGGTGGCCAGTCCCAGCGCCCACAGCCACCAGGCGCCGGCGTGCAGCGCGGTGGTGCGGGTCGCCTGCGGGGCGCTCATCCGCGTCGGCGGCGTGCCTGCCACACCGCTGCCGCACCCAGGACGGCGACGGCCGCGATCCCGCCGAGCAGCCCTGCGGACGGCCCGCCGTCCCCGCTCCCGCCGCCCTCGCCGTCTGCGCCGTCACGGTCCCCCGCTCCCGCGGACGGTGCGGCGGACGGCGCCTGTCCCTTCGACCCGCTCACCGCCTCCGCGCACCCCGCCTTCGGATAGCCGGCGATGGCACACAGCAGGGCATTGGCGTCATAGCGCAGCGGCCGGGCGACCGCCGCCAGCGCCTCGCCCGCCGAGGCGTCCTCGGGCACCTGGGCACACGCCGTCCTGGCCTTCGGCGGCCGCTCGCCGCCGGGCGCGTCCGCCGCGGTGCCGAAGTCCAGGACGATGCCGATCCGTTTACGGCCGTCCTCGGCGGGGGTGTCGCGGCAGATCGCGTCGAAGTCGGCGGCCCCGCGCGGCTTGCCGGCCGCGGCGGAGTCGGCGCCGACGGTGAAGCGGAAGCCCTCGACCGCGCCGTCGGCCGGCCGCAGGGTGGCCGGCCCTTGGGTGGCGTACGCCCAGGAGCCGCCCTTGCCGTCCCAGAACGACCAGTAGCGGTACTCCTGCGCCTGCGCGGGCCCGGCGGCCAGGCCGGTGACCGTACCGGCCAGCAGTACGGCGCCGGCGATCCTGGTACGCCGCATCAGAGCTGGTTCTTCTTCCGGCTGCTCAGCAGGAACCCGATGCCGGCGCCGATGGCGAGGCCGACGCCGATGACCCACCACACGCTGATGCCGCCGCCGTCCGCGGAGTCGTCGGAGTCCCCGGCGTCCTTCTGCGGAGCGGCGGCCGGCTTGGGGCCGGTGGCGTTGAGCGCGGCCACCAGGTCGGTGCCGCCGAAGGAGCGCGGGTCGGTGCCGGTGGCGTGCGCGGCCAGCACCAGCTGGGCGTATGCGGCGGGGCCGCTCTGCTCGGCCCAGTCCGCCGCGTTCTTCTCCAGCCACTTCAGCGGCTTCGCGGCGGCGGCACCGTGCCCGCCGGCGGCCAGCGCCACCACGGCGTCGGCGGTGTTGCCGACGTCGGGCTGCTTCTCGGCGCCCGGCATCGCGGAGAGCAGATGCTGCCCGTTCTTGTCGAGCTGGGCGACGAGGTAGGCGTCGCCGCCCTCCGCGGCCTGCGCCGGATCGCCCTTGCCCGCCTTCTCACCCCCGGTGCCCTTGCAGTTCAGCGGCTTGACCGGGGTGTTTGCGCGGTGGTCTGCGGGCGCGACGACAAAGCCCTTGCCGAGCGCTCCGGTCGCGGCGGCCGCGGTGGCGTCGGCGTTCGGGGCGGCGCCTTTGAGCTGGAAGGTGAACGCGCCGCGCTCGCCCTCCTTCGCATCGCAGCCCAGCTGGAAGGTGAGCAGCCCGTCGTAGGGGGTCTTGCCGCCCTTCTTCGACGTCACGGACCGCGGCTTCTCGCCCGCCGCCGCGAGTGCGCCGATGACCACGGACGTGGAGTTGGCGTCGCTGGCCGAACCGGGCATCGAGCTCCAGCCGCCGTCCTCGTTCTGCACGGATTTCAGCCAGTCCACGGCCTTCTGCACGGTGTCACCGTGCCCGCCGAGCGCGGCCAGTGCCTGCACGGCGGCGGCCGTCTGGTTGGTGTCCCGCATGGTCTTGCCGTCGCAGGGCTTGCCGGGTTCGGCGCGGAAGGCGGTGAACGCGCCGTCGGCGCACTGCTGCCCGACCAGCCAGCGCACGGCGGACGCCGCGGGCCGCAGCCCCACCGTGTCCTGCGCCAGCAGTGCCAGCGACTGCCGCCAGACCCCGTCGTACTGCGGGTCCTTGGTGCCGTACAGGCCGTCCGGCAGCTTCTTGGGGGACGCGGACGGGGAGTCGGCGTACGCGGCGGGGGCAGCGGCCGCGCCCAGCACCACCGCGGCCGCCAGCGCCGTGGCGGCGCGGCGCGCCAGGAAGGCGACGGGGTGCGTCAGGGGGGCCTGGTGAGCCATGGAAGCCATGGGGGCCATCGGGTCGGTGCCTCTCGGGTCGGGTCGCGGCGATGTACGCAGCCACGCTCGGCCGGCCACCCGCGCGCCGATCCCCTCGGATCGCGACGCGGTGGCACCGGGCTCAGCTCCGTATACCTCGACGGTGCCGCGCACCGGCCGTCCGTGTGGCGGACGTTTCCGGTGGCGGGAGCCTTGGTCGTGCCCCCTCGGGTGCTCCGGCTCGTACGGCCGTCCCTGCCGGGCCAGCCGGCGCGGTACGGACGGGCCGTCCTCACGGTTGCGGGTCAGCGCCGGATTTCCACCGGCTTCCCCCGATCGGGTACGGATGAAGTTGTCCCGCACACCTTAACCGGCACCCGCCGGGCGCTCGCTCGCACGTACGAGCCGACCGAACCGGGCGCGAGCCGGAGGGAGCCGCGCACGAGCCGGGCGGACGGGAGCCGGACGCGGGCCGGGCGGACGGGAGTCGGACGCGGGCCGGGCGGATGGGGGCCGAATGAGCCGGACGGACGGAGCCCGGCACGAGTTGAGCGCCGAACCTGCCGGGCGCCGAACCTGCCGGGCGCCGAACCTGCTGGGCGCCGAACCGGACGGAGCGCCGAAGAGGCCAGGCGCCGGGCACACGTCAAGCGGCCCGCCCCCGCCTCGCCACAGAAGGCGACGGCGGGACGACCGGGCTATCCCACCGCCCGGTAGGTCACCGGATCGGAGCCCGGCACCCCCTCCGCATGCCCCAGCTTCACCAGACGGCGCAGATGGGCCTCGGCCTCCGACACGGCGATGTTGCGGGAGCCGTACGGGATCTGCTCCCAGGGGCGGTTCCACTCCATGGTCTCGGCGAGCTGCCAGACGGTGCGCGGTTCCTGGAGCAGCGCTCTCAGCCGGGCAAGCCGTTCCTCGTGGTGGGCGATCAGCGCGCGCACCCGGCTGCCGGCGTCGGCGAAGGCGTGCTGATGGGCGGGCAGCACCTCGGCGGGGGCGAGCCGGCCGACGCGTTCGAGGGAGTCGAGGTAGTCGCCCAGGGGGTCGGTGCCCTCCCGCAAGCCCTCCCCGTCGTGCGCGCCAAGACCGTCGTCCGGGGCCTCGTACAGGCCGATGTGCGGGGTGATGCCGGGCAGGAGGTGGTCGCCGGAGAACAGCCGGCCGAAGCCGGGGGTCCGCGCCGAGGGGTGTTCCTCCTCCAGGTGGAGGCACACATGCCCGGGGGTGTGACCGGGCGTCCAGATGGCGCGCACCCGGCGCCCCGGCAGGTCGAGCAGTGCGCCGGGGTCGATACCGCGGTCCGGCAGCGCGGCCCGCCGGCCGGGCAGCTTCCGGCCGCCCCCTGTGGCACGCGCCTTCCGCAGAGGCGCCAGATGGTCGTCCGGTGCGCCCGCCGCCGCGAGCTTGGTGAGCAGGTAATCGAGCCACTGACCCGGTTCGGCAGCGCGCGTGCGGCGGACCACCGCGGTGTCGGCGGCATGCATCGCGATCCAGGCACCGGAGGCCTCCCGGACCTTGGCGGACAGGCCGTGGTGGTCGGGGTGATGGTGGGTGATCAGGACGCCGTGCAGGTCGGTGAGGTCGAACCCGCAGGCGGTGACGCCGGCGACGAGGGTGTCCCAGGAGTCCGGATCGTCCCAGCCGGTGTCGATGAGCACCGGCCCGCGGTCGGTCTCCAGGAGGTGGACGAGGGTGTGGCCGAGCGGGTTGTCCGGGATGGGGACGGCGATGCTCCACACCCCGCCCTTGTGGTCGGTCACCTGCGTGGTCATCCCGGTCCCCTCTCGGTGTGGCCTACACCCGGTACCCGGCCCTCACTATAACTAGAACTGGTTTCAATGCGGCCTGAAGTGCCCCTTCTGCTGCGGCGAGTTGGGATTCGGTCGGTGCCGTGGACTCCTCGAACTAGAACTGGTATCAGTTCCTGATGCGGTGAGTGGGTCTGAATACACCGCCGGCAAGCGCATCCGATGTCCCTTGGCAACCACGATGTACCTCGGCAACGACGAAGTACCTCGGCAACGACGAAGTGCCTCAACAGCGACGAATTACCTCGGCAACGACGATGCGCCTTGGCAACGGCGATGCACCTCGGCAACGACAGGGAACCGGCAGGGACCGCCGGACAGGCGGCCAACCCGCAGGAGGCGGCAGCGATGAGCGACCTCGTCGAGCACGGCAAGCTCTACATAGGTGGTGAGTGGGCCGATCCGGCCGGCCGCGACACGATCGAGGTCGTCTCGCCCCACACCGAACAGGTCATCGGCCGGGTGCCGCACGCCTCCCGGGACGATGTCGACCGTGCGGTGGCCGCGGCCCGTACGTCCTTCGCGTCCGGGGTGTGGGCGAACGCCCCGCTGGCGGACCGGATCGCGGTGGTGACCCGTATCAAGGACGCCTTCGCGGCCCGCAGCGAGGAGATCGCCAAGGTCATCAGCGCGGAGAACGGCACTCCCTTCACCTCCGGTGTCATGGTGCAGTCGCTGGCCGCGATGCTGGTGTGGGACGCGGCGCTCACGGTGGCCCGCGACTTCCCGTTCGAGGAGCGGCGGAGCGGGGTGCTGGGACCGCTGCTGGTGCGGCGGGAACCGGCCGGAGTGGTCGCGGCCGTGGTGCCGTGGAACGTCCCGCAGTTCACCGCAGCCGCCAAGCTCGCGCCGGCGCTGCTGGCCGGCTGCTCCGTGGTGCTGAAGGTGTCACCGGAGACCCCGCTCGACGCGTACCTGCTCGCGGAGATCGTGACGGAGGCCGGACTGCCGCCGGGGGTGTTGTCGATCCTGCCGGCGGACCGCGAGGTGAGCGAGTACCTGGTCGGGCACCCGGGCGTGGACAAGGTGTCGTTCACCGGCTCGGTGGCGGCGGGCAAGCGGGTCATGGAGGTCGCGGCCCGCAACCTCAGCCGGGTGACGCTGGAGCTCGGCGGCAAGTCCGCGGCGGTGATCCTGCCGGACGCGGATCTGGACGCGGCGGTGGCCGGCATCGTGCCGTTCGCCTGGATGATCAACGGCCAGGCCTGTGTGGCCCAGACGCGGATCCTCGCCCCGCGCAGCCGCTATGACGAGATCGCCGAGCGGTTCACCGCGGCGGCCTCGGCGCTCACCGTCGGCGACCCGCTGGATCCGGCCACCGAAGTCGGCCCGTTGGTTGCCCGCCGTCAGCAGCAGCGTTCGCTGGACTACATCGCGCTCGGGCAGAAGGAGGGCGCCAAGGTGCTGACCGGCGGCGGCCGTCCCAAGGAGCAGGCCACGGGCTGGTACGTCGAGCCGACCCTCTTCGGCGAGGTCGCCAACTCCATGCGGATCGCCCGTGAGGAGATCTTCGGCCCGGTCATCTGTCTGCTGCCGTACGACGACGAGGCAGAGGCGGTACGGATCGCCAACGACTCCGACTACGGGCTCTCCGGCTCGGTGTGGACGGCCGATGTCGACCACGGCATCGAGATCGCCCGGCAGGTGCGCACCGGTACGTACTCGGTGAACACCTTCAGTATCGACATGCTCGGCCCGTTCGGCGGCTACAAGAACTCCGGCATCGGGCGGGAGTTCGGGCCCGAGGGCTTCGGCGAATACCTGGAGCACAAGATGATCCATCTGCCGGCGGGTGCCTGATGGGGGACCGCTGGGAGGTGGTCGTGGACCGGAGCGTCTGCATCGGGTCGGGGATGTGCGTCGCCACGGCCCCGGACGGCTTCCGGCTGGATACGGCCCGGCAGTCGCACCCGGTGGCCCCGGAGGCGGACGCCGCCGAGAGTGTCCTGGCAGCGGCCGAGGGGTGCCCCGTGGAGGCGATCACCCTCACCGTGTCCGGGAGCGGCGAGGTGGTCTTCCCGCCGGAGGAGTGAGTGGCGGCCGCGCCGGAGGAGGTGGGCGGCCCGGGGTGCGGGGCGGGAGTCCCGTAGCGGGAGCCCTGTGGCGCGAGCCCCGTAGCGGGAGTTCTGTGGCGGCAGCCCCGGGAGCGGGAGCCCGTACGGGGCGTGGGGAGGTGTCCCGTAGGGGGTCGGTGGACCCCTTGCGGGCCAACTACCCATGGCAGACCCGGGGTTAACGCCCAACGCCCAACGCCCAACGCCTAACGCTGAGCGCTCTCGCGGTCCGGTGAGGTGAGGTCGATCAGCCGGCAGACCGTTTCGATGTCTATCTTCACCTGGGCGATCGATGCCCGGCCCGACAGCCAGGTGATCAGGGCCGAGTGCCAGGTGTGCTCGATGACCCGGACCGCGGAGAGCTGTTCGGGGGTGGCGGGGCCGTCCAGCCCCATCGCGTCGAGGATGATCGCGGTGGTCAGCCGGGAGACGGTGTCCACCTCGGGGCTGACGGAGCGGTCCGCGAAGGTCAGCGCGCGCACCATCGCATCGGCCAGATGCGGCTCGCGCTGCAGCGCACGGAACGCCCGCATCAGGGTCTGGGCCACCCGCGCGCCCGGGTCCTGCTCCGACGGCGGGCGTTTGCGCAGCGTCTCGTGCATGTGCTGGAGCTGGTCCTGCATGGTGGCGACCAGCAGATGCACCTTGGAGGGGAAGTAGCGGTAGAGGGTGCCGAGCGCGACGCCCGAGGACTCGGCGACCTCGCGCATCTGCACGGCGTCGAAGCCACCACGGGACGCCAGCTTGGCGCTGGTGTGCAGGATGCGGCGGCGCCGGGCCTCCTGACGCTCGGTCAGGGGAGGACTCGCGGGAAGGGTCGGTCTGGCCGCCTTGGATTCCGTAGTCATATTTCCCATTCCGTGGCATTCCGTCCGCGATGCGGCGAGTGCCGGTGGTGTGCTCGGCACAGCATGGCAGGGGGGCGGGTGGTGGCGCGAATCACCTGGTGCGGCTCTTTTCGCCTCGTTCTCGGCCGGTAGATTCGAAGCTCGGTGAACTGATCAGTAGCCAATCAGTTCTGAAACTTGTTCTAGATTACCGCCAGCGGTTACGCTCCGGCGAAAGTCCAGTGAGAAGGGGGCCGAGCGTGACCGCAGAGGCCGTCCAGGCAGCAGCGCCTCGCCCCGCAGAGGCCTCCCCGGCCTCCGCTCCGTCGAATGGCGAGCGTCCCCTGCGGATCGCGATGCTCACGTATAAGGGGAACCCGTTCTGCGGCGGACAGGGCGTCTACGTACGCCACCTCTCGCGCGAACTGGCCCGCCTCGGCCACACCGTCGAGGTCATCGGCGCCCAGCCCTACCCCGTCGTCGACGACGGGGTGACCCTGACCGAGCTGCCCAGCCTGGACCTCTACCGCCAGCCGGACCCGTTCCGTACGCCGAAGCGCGGCGAGTACCGCGACTGGATCGACGCCCTCGAGGTCGGCACGATGTGGACCGGCGGCTTCCCCGAGCCGCTGACCTTCTCCCTGCGCGCCCGGCGCCATCTCGCCGCCCGCCGCGGCCAGTTCGATGTCGTCCACGACAACCAGACCCTCGGCTACGGTCTGCTCGGCGGCCCCGGCGCGCTCGGTGCGCCGCTGGTCACCACCATCCACCACCCCATCACCGTCGACCGGCGGCTCGACCTGGCGGCCGCCGACGGCTGGAAGCGCCGGGCCTCCGTCCGCCGCTGGTACGGCTTCACACGGATGCAGAAGCGGGTGGCCCGGCGGCTGCCGTCCGTGCTGACCGTCTCGGGCTCCTCCCGCCTGGAGATCGTCGAGGACCTGGGGGTGTCCGCCGGCCGCATCCATGTGGTGCATATCGGCGCCGACACCGACCTGTTCTCGCCGGATGCCTCGGTGCCCGAGGTGCCGGGCCGGATCGTCACCACCTCCAGCGCGGATGTCCCCCTCAAGGGACTGATCCACCTCGTCGAGGCGCTCGCCAAGGTGCGCACCGAGAATCCCGACGCGCATCTGGTGGTCGTCGGCAAGCGCGCCGACGACGGGCCGGTCGCCGCCGCCGTCGAGCGGCTCGGACTGTCCGGCGCCATCGAGTTCGTCAAGGGCATCAGCGATCCCGAACTCGTCGACCTGGTGCGCAGCGCCCAGATCGCCTGTGTCCCCTCCCTATACGAGGGCTTCTCGCTGCCCGCCGCCGAGGCGATGGCCACCGGCACGCCGCTGCTGGCCACCACCGGCGGCGCCATTCCCGAGGTCGCCGGCCCGGACGGCGAGACCTGTCTCGCCGTGCCCCCGGGTGACGCCGGCGCGCTGGCGGGCGGACTGCTCCGCCTCCTGGGCGACGAGACGCTGCGCCGGCGGCTCGGCGCGGCCGGCCGGGAGCGGGTACTGGCCCGCTTCACCTGGCGTCAGGCCGCCCTGGGCACCGCCGAACGCTACCGCGAGGCCATCGCCCTCCAGAGAGGCCGGACCGGCGCCCGGACCCTGCCCCGGGCAGCGTCCGCAGGGGCCGCCGGCACCGCGCCCGCGCCGAGCGCCGCCGGACACGTCTAGTGGCCCGACCGGCCCGTCCTTCCTTCCCGCAGCCACCAACGCCACCAACCGCCGGACGAAAGCAGAACGCCGTGCTGACCGTCGACTTTTCCCGTTTCCCGCTCGCTCCGGGCGACCGTGTGCTCGACCTGGGGTGCGGCGCCGGCCGGCATGCCTTCGAGTGCTACCGGCGCGGCGCGCAGGTCGTCGCCCTCGACCAGAACGGCGAGGAGATCCGCGAGGTCGCCAAGTGGTTCGCCGCGATGGAGGAGGCGGGTGAGGCCCCGGCGGGCGCCTCCGCCACCGCCATGGAAGGCGATGCGCTGAACCTGCCGTTCCCCGACGACAGCTTCGATGTCGTCATCATCTCCGAGGTGATGGAGCACATCCCGGACGACAAGGGGGTGCTCGCCGAGATGGTCCGGGTGCTGCGCCCCGGCGGCCGGATCGCCGTCACCGTCCCCCGGTACGGCCCCGAGAAGGTCTGCTGGACGCTCAGCGACGCCTATCACGAGGTCGAGGGCGGCCATATCCGTATCTACCGCGGCGACGAACTACTGGGCAAGATGCGGGAGGCCGGCCTGGAGCCGTACGGCACGCACCATGCGCACGGGCTGCACAGCCCCTACTGGTGGCTGAAGTGCGCCTTCGGGGTGGACAACGACAAGGCGCTGCCGGTGCAGGCGTACCACAAGCTGCTGGTCTGGGACATCATGAAGAAGCCGCTGGCCACACGGCTCGCGGAGCGGGCGCTGAACCCCGTCATCGGCAAGAGCTTCGTCGTCTACGCCACCAAGCCGCATCTGCCCCAGGCGGCCGCCCCCGAGCCGGCCACCACGGAGGCGGGCGAGCCCGCCGCGGCATCCGCCACCCCGGCCGCCGAGCCGGCGACCGGGTCCGCCGCGAAGGCCCAGAAGTCCGCGCCGGGCGCCAAGTCCGGTGCCAAGGCCCCCGCCAAGACCGCGTCCAAGGCCCCTGCCCAGCGCGCGTCCAAGGCCTCCGCCAAGCCCTCCGCCGGGGCCGCCAAGTGACAAGTCCCGGGCGTACCGAACGGCTCGTCCTGCCGGGGGTGCTCACCGCCGAGCAGGCCGCCCGCACGGTGGCCGGCATCCTGGCGACCCAGCGGCCGGACGGCGCGATCCCCTGGTTCCGGGGCCACCACCTCGATCCGTGGGACCACACCGAGGCCGCCATGGCCCTGGACGCGGCCGGCGAACACGAGCGCGCCGAGGCGGCTTACGACTGGCTGGTGCGGCACCAGAACCCCGACGGGTCCTGGTACGCGGCCTACGCCGACGGCGACGCCGAGGCACCCACCGACCGCGGCCGGGAGACCAACTTCTGCGCGTACCTCGCGGTCGGCGCCTGGCACCACTTCCTGTCCACCGGCGACGAGGCCTTCCTCGACCGCATGTGGCCCGCGGTCCATGCCGCCATCGAGTACGTCCTGGAGCTCCAGCAGCCCGGTGGCGAGATCGGCTGGAAGCGCGAGGACGACGGCACACCCGTCAACGACGCGCTGCTGACCGGCTCGTCCTCCATCTACCAGGCGCTGCGCTGCGCGCTGGCGCTCGCCGAACAGCGCGAGGAGCCGCAGCCCGACTGGGAGCTGGCCGTCGGCCGCCTCGGCCATGCGATACGCAGCCACCCCGAGCGGTTCCTGGACAAGTCCCGCTACTCCATGGACTGGTACTACCCGGTCCTCGGCGGCGCGGTCCGCGGTTCCCAGGCCCGCGAGCGCATCGACGCGGACTGGGAGCAGTTCGTCGTGCCCGGCCTGGGCGTGCGCTGTGTGCTGCCCAACCCCTGGGTCACCGGCGGCGAGAGCGCGGAACTGGCGCTCGCCCTGTGGGTGATGGGGGAGTCCGAGCGGGCCGTACAGATCCTCAAGTGGATGCAGCACCTCCGCGCCGAGGACGGCATGTACTGGACCGGCTATGTCTTCGACGACGATGCGATCTGGCCACGTGAACTGACCTCCTGGACGGCCGGTTCGCTGCTGCTCGCGGTGGCCGCCCTGGGCGGCGACGAGGCCACCACCACGGTCTTCGGGGGCGAGCACCTGCCGACGGGCCTCGATCCGGACTGCTGCCGGTAGGGGGATTTCCCCTGGACCCGGGGCCCGTACGGGGTGGCGCCGGGCCCGGTGGCCCGTAGGGCCGGCCCGTACGGATCATCCCGTACGGGCCACCGGGCAGCGGCCGCCGGCGATGCCCGGCTCCGCGCAGAAAAAGGGGAGGCCGGGCCGTGGAACCGCCCATTACTGTGCGCCGCATGACTCTCCACGGCTCACTCAGCCATGACGCCTACTGCACCCATCTCCTGGAAGAGACCACGAAGTTCCGGGAGACGGTGCGCGGCGCCGATCTGTCCGCGACCGTGCCCACCTGCCCGGACTGGACGCTGGCCGACCTCGCGCGGCACGTGGGCGGTGCGCACCGCTGGGTCGGTGCCATCGTGGCCACCCGGTCCGCCACGGACATCGACGAAGCCGACATCCCCGGGATCGACGGGCCCGAGAAGGACGACGCGGCGGCGCTGGACGCCTGGCTCGCGGCCGGCGCCGACCAGGCCGTGGCGGCGCTGCGCGAGGCCGGGCCCGACACCGAGGTGTGGACCTGGTCGCCGGTGCAGCGGACGGGCTTCTGGGCCCGCCGGATGACCCACGAGACGGTGATCCACCGCGCCGACGCCGCGCTCACCGCGGGCGCCGCCTTCGATGTCCCGCCCGAGGTCGCCGCCGACTGCCTGGAGGAGTGGCTGCAGTTGTGCGCCCTGCCGACGGTCACGGCGCACCATGCGGAGCGCGGCGGGCAGCTCTTCGGCCCCGGCCGCACCCTCCACCTCCACGCCACCGACACCCCTCCCGAGCTGAACGCCGAGTGGCTCCTCGACCTCACCGGCGACCGGCCCGTCCACCGCCGCGCCCACGAGAAGGCGGCGGTCGCCCTGCGCGGCCCGCTCACCGACCTCCTCGGCGTGATGTACCGCAGGCTGCCCGCCGACAGCGACCGGGTCGAGGTCCTGGGCGAGCGCGCACTGCTCGACCGGTGGCTGGAGTGGGCCTCGTTCCAGTGAGCGGCCCGCGGCCGTCAGGAGTTGAGCTCGGCCAGTACCCGCAGCGTGTCCGGGTCGGGGGCGGTGACCAGGAGGTCGGTGACCGGGCCGGTGCGCCACAACTCCAGGCGCTCCGCGATCCGTTCGCGCGGGCCGACCAGCGAGATCTCATCGGCGAACGCGTCCGGCACGGCGAGCACCGCCTCCTGTCTGCGGCCTTCGAGGAAGAGCTGCTGCACCCGGCGGGCCTCCTCCTCGAAGCCCATCCGGGCCATCAGATCGGCATGGAAGTTCCTGGCCGCGTGCCCCATCCCGCCGATGTAGAAGCCGAGCATCGCCTTGACCGGAAGCAGCCCCTCGGCGACATCGTCACAGACCACGGCGCGTGCCATGGGGGCGATGAGAAATCCCTCCGGGGCCTGGGACAGGGACGCCCGGTAGACGTCGGTGCGCTGCGGCGACCAGTACAGCGGCAGCCAGCCGTCGGCGATCCGGGTCGTCTGGGCGATGTTCTTGGGCCCTTCCGCACCCAGCAGGAGGGGGAGCCCGGCGCGCAGCGGATGGGTGATGGGCTTGAGGGGCTTGCCGAGGCCGGTGCCGTCCGCGCCGCGGTAGGGGTGCGGGTGGAAGACGCCGTCCACCTCCACCGGCCCTTCCCGGCGCAGCACTTGGCGGATCACGTCCACATATTCGCGGGTGGCGGTCAGCGGGCTCTCGGGGAACGGCCGTCCGTACCACCCCTCGACGACCTGAGGTCCGGACAGCCCCAGGCCCAGCAGCACGCGGCCGCCGGAGAGATGGTCGAGGGTGAGTGCGTGCATCGCGGTGGCGGTGGGGGTGCGGGCCGCCATCTGTGCGATACCGGTGCCCAGTTTGATACGGGAGGTGTGGGCGGCGATCCAGGTGAGCGCGGTGAAGGCGTCCGACCCCCAGGCCTCCGCCGTCCACACCGAGTCATAGCCCAGCCGCTCGGCCGCGCGGGCGAGTTCGAGGTGCCGGGGGTCCGGGCCGCGGCCCCAGTAGCCCAGTGCCAGACCGAGTCGCATACCGATCGCCCCTCTCCGGCGGACGGTGACGAGATCTCTGACGAGTTCCCTGACGAGTTCCGCGACGAGATCTCTCAAATCTGACGCTGCGTCAGCTTGGGTGTCCGGCGAACTGTACGGCCGGGCCGTCGGCAGCGCAACGGCCCCCCGCCCGCAGGGGCGAGGGGCCGCGAAAGGACCGCTGTGCGTCCGGTGTCAGCCGCGCTGGATACCGGTGGTGTCCTGCAGGACGCCGCGCCGGCCGTCCTGGGTCTGCGCGATCAGGGCCTGGCCGCGCTGCTCCACCGCCAGGTACCAGGTGCCGGGCGCCAGTTCGGCGATCGGCGCCGGAGCGCCGTCCTCGCCGTACAGCGGGCGCGCTACGGGCACCGCGAACCAGAACGGCGCGAAGTCCGCCGGGGCGCCGGCCGCCGCGGTGGCTCCGGCCGGACCGCCGGCCGTGCCGTCCGCCGGCATCTGCTGGCCGTGGGGCTGACCGGCCTGCGGCTGCTGCTGGCCGCCCGGGTAGCCGTAGCCCTGGCTCGCCTGCTGCTGCGCGCCGGGGTAGCCGTAACCCGGGTTGGGGCCGGCCCCGTACGGGGCGGCGGCCTGCGGCTTCGGGGCGCCGATCAGGGCGACCTTGAGGGGCGGGAGGAGCGGCGTGGCGATGGCGCCACCGGCCAGGATCAGGGTGGCGATCAGGCCGATGATCAGGCCCGCGCCGGCGCTCGGGGCGCCGATGAGGGTCCAGAACGCCGTCCATGCCGCGAACACGGTGAGGGCGACACCGAACTGGCCGAGGTCGAGACCGGCGACCTTGCGCGCCTGCTGCTGCGGCAGCGCACGGCTGACGACAATGATCGCCGCGCCGATCACCCCGGCCAGGTACACGCTCATCAGGACGGACACCGAGTCCCAGGCGTTGATGCTGCTGTAGTCCTGGGCCTCGCAGTACTTGGCGAGCTGCCCGGAGCACTCCGGGCCGCCGGTGGCAGAGAGGAACGAGGCGATGAACAGCAACACCGCTGCTCCGATCACCACGCCGTCGCCTCGAGTGAGGGAGCGGATGTTCACGTAAGGGTCCTTTGTCGGTTTCGTGGGTCCGGTCGTCGCTGTCGCGGTGCGCGCAGTGCGAGGCACGGCGGTGGCCACCCATCGTAAAGGGGAACCTATCGCCGAATCCGGCGGCCCGTCCTGTTCGTTTCCGCGCGCTATCGGTACGTCGTCACGGATCCGGTATCAGATGGCTTCCGGATCCGGTCAGGTGGCCGGGTCAGCGTGTCAAGAAGTCCGTAATGCCCTCGGTGATCCCGCGGGCCGCCTTTTGCCGCCAGTCGGCGTCGGTCAATTGCGCGGCGTCCTTCGGGTCGCGCATATTGCCGCACTCCAGGAACACCTTCGGCACCGTCGAGAGGTTGAGGCCGCCGAGATCGGAGCGCTTGTCGAGTCCGGTGCCGCCGCCGATGTAATTGGACGCCGCACTTCCGGTGACCGCGCGGAACCGGCCGGCCAGCCGCTCACCCAACTGGCGCGAGGGTCCGACGATCGCGCCGGTGTCGGCCGGGCCGTCCATGACACGCGCGGGCAGGATGACATGGAAGCCTCGGTTGCCGGCGCCCGAACCATCGGCGTGGAGGGACAGGGCGGCATCGGCGTGCGCCTTGTTGCCGATCTCGGCCCGTTCGTCCACACACGGCCCGTAGGGGCGGTCGCCGTCCTGGGTGAGGACGACCTTGGCGCCCTGCTCCTGGAGGAGCGTGCGGGCCCGGCGGGCGACGTCCAGGGTGAAGGACGCCTCGGCGTAACCGTCGTTGGTGGCGGTGCCGGTGGTGTCGCACTCCTTGCGGGCGTTGCCGATGTCCACCTGCCGGGCGATCTCCCGGCCGTGCTCGCGGTTGTGCGGGTTGTGGCCGGGGTCGAGCACCACGACCTTGCCCTTCAGACCGGCGCGCGGGCCGTGGTCCTTGGAGCCCTTGCCGCCCGGGGTGTGGCCGCCGCCGGGTCCGGTGGCGCTTTCCGCCGGGTCGCTCGGTGCGGGCTGCCCGGTTCTTGGTCCGCCGTCGCCGCCCGACGTGTGCCAGACCAGCCAGCCGCCCAGGCCGGCGACCACTACGGCGGCCAGCACGACGAGGAGGGTGCCGCGCAGGCGGCGGTGCGGGGGGAGAGAACTGCCGTTCGACACGTCCGCGATCGTAGCCCGCTCAGATGCCCGGCCCGGTGCGCCGCAGTACGTGCAGCGACCGGTGGGCCGAGATCTCGGTGAAGGCGCCGGACTCCAGGGCCCTGCGGTAGATGCGGTAGGGGGCCTGGCCGCCGTCCGCCGGGTCCGCGAAGACATCGTGGATGACCAGCAGCCCGTCGGGCGCGAGGTGGGGCGCCCAGCCCTCGTAGTCGGCGGTGGCGTGCTCGTCGGTGTGCCCGCCGTCGATGAAGACCAGTCCCACCGGGGCCTGCCAGACGGCCGCGGCCTGCGGCGACCGGCCGACCAGGGCGATCACATGCTCCTCCAGGCCCGCGGCGTGCAGTGTGCGGCGGAAGGTGGGCAGGGTGTCCATCCGGCCGACCTCGGGGTCGACGACGGTCGGGTCGTGGTACTCCCAGCCGGGCTGCTGCTCCTCGCTGCCCCGGTGGTGGTCGACGGTGACGGCGGGGACCCCGGCGGTGCGTGCGGCGTCGGCGAGCAGGATCGTGGACCGGCCGCAGTAGGTGCCGACCTCCACCAGCGGCAGCCCGAGCGTTCCCGCCTCGGCCGCCGCCGCGTACAGGGCGAGGCCCTCGTCCACGGGCATGAAGCCCTTCGCCGCCTCGAAAGCGGCGAGTATCTCCGGCTGCGGAGCGGTCGGAGCCGTGGGAGCGGGCATGGGCTTCCTCCTGTGGTGCGGTCAGGGGCTCATCGTGCCGTACGGGGCGGCGCGGGTGGAGTGCGGGTGTCCCGGTCGGGGCATTCGGATATCGGAACGGCGGTGCGCATTTCCCGCGTGTCGGGCGACCCGGAAGTTCCTGTCGGTTCCTGCCGGGTTCCGGACCGTTCCCCGACTGTTCCCGTCGCTTTATCGTCAGAGGTTTCCGTGATGCCCGAAAGCAGTGAATTCGGGGGCGTAGGGAGTTGGTGGGGGAGGAGGGGAAGGAATTGGCGCCCGCGACGGAATTCACCGGACCGTTTCCTGTTCGCATCCGAACCGTTCCCCGGGAATCCCCGCCGGTTCCTGCCCGTTACGGGACCGGCGGGGCGGCCGCCGTACGGCGGCGGGTCCGGGGTGCCATGGGTGCCGCGGGCATGCCCGAACAGACCCCCAACTGACCTTCCGCCAGAATGAAACGTGTTCTAGTCTGCCCCGCATGGGCATCGGAATCACGCAAGAGCAACGGGACCTTGCCGAGGCGGCGGGCGGCTGGGCCGCGCGGGCGGTGCCGCCCGAAGCGGTGCGCAAGCTGCTCGACACCGCGCCCGCGCGCTCCGGGCGGCCCGCGTACTGGGACCAGCTCGCCGCCCAGGGGCTGCTCGGGCTCCATCTCCCCGAGGCCGACGGCGGCGGGGGCGGTGAACTGCTCGATCTCGCCGTCGTGCTGGAGGAACTGGGCCGCGCCGCGTTCCCCGGGCCCTGTCTGCCCACCACCCTCGCCGCCGCACTTCTCCACCGCGGCGCCGCCGCCCCGGCCCTCGTACGGGCCCTCGCCACCGGCGCACGCATCGGCGCCGTCGCACTCGGCACGGGCTCGCTCACCGCCGTCGAAAGCCCCGACGGCTATGTCCTGGACGGCACCGCGCCCCCGGTCCTGTCCGGCGCCGACGCGGATCTGATCGTGCTGGCCGCGGAGGTCACCGGGGAAGCAGGGCTCACCGGGGAAGCGGAGGGCGCCGGGGGAGCGGAGGGCGCCGTGGACGGGGCGGTGCCCGACGGCGGAGACGGGCGACGGGCGGGGGAGACGGTCTGGCTCGCGGTCGACGCCGGGGCGCTGACCGTACGCGTCCAGGAGAGCGCCGACCCCACCCGACCGACCGCCGAAGTGCGCGCGCACGGAGTTCCGGTGCCCGCCGAGCGGCGGATCGGCGTCGACAGTGACCTGGTCCGCGACCTGGCCGGGGTGCTGTGGGCCGCCGAGAGCTGCGGCACGGCCTCCTGGGCGCTGCACACCGCCGCCGAACACGCCGCGGTCCGCGAACAGTTCGGCCGCCCCATCGGCCAGTTCCAGGCGGTCAAACACCTCTGCGCCGACATGCTCGTACGCTACGAACAGGCCGCCGCCCTGGTCTGGGACGCGGCCCGCGCGCTGCACGAGCCGCCCGCGGTCCGCGGACTGGTCGCGGCGCTGGCCACCGCGACCGCCCTGGACGCCGCCGTCAGCTGCGCCAAGGACTGCATCCAGATCCTCGGCGGCATCGGCTTCACCTGGGAACACGACGCCCACCTCCATCTGCGGCGGGCGACGGTCGCCCGCCAGCTGCTCGGCAGCGGCGACACCCACCGGCTGCGGGCCGCCCGGTACGCCGCCGGCGGGGCCCGGCGCCCGCTGCACCTCGAACTCCCCGCCGAGGCGGCGGAGTTCCGGGACAGGGCCCGTACGGTCATCGACGGCGTCCGCGGCCTCGACCCCGCGGCCGTACGCCGCACACTGGCCCCCACCGGCTACGCCGCACCGCACCTCCCCCCGCCCTACGGACTGGGCGCCGGCCCCGTCCAACAGCTCGCGATCCAGCAGGAGCTGGCGGCCGCCGACGTCCGGATCAGCGATCTGGGCATCGCCACCTGGGTCGTCCCCTCACTGATCGCCCACGGCACCCCGGAGCAGCAGGAGCGCTATATGCAGCCGTCGCTGCGCGGCGATCTGCTGTGGTGCCAGCTGTTCTCCGAACCCGAGGCCGGCTCGGACCTGGCCTCCCTGCGGACCCGCGCCGAGCGGACGGCGGACGGCGGCTGGCGGATCAATGGCCAGAAGGTGTGGACCTCGGCCGCCCAGTGGGCGAGCCACGGCATCCTGCTGGCCCGCACCGACCCGGACGCGCCCAAACACAAGGGGCTGACCTTCTTCCTCGTCGACATGAAGACCCCGGGCATCGACATCCGCCCGCTGAAGGAGCTCACCGGCGAGTCGCTCTTCAACGAGGTCTACTTCGACGATGTGCTGCTGCCGGCCGACGCGGTGGTCGGCGAGGTCGACAACGGCTGGAAGGTGGCCCGCACCACCCTGGACAACGAACGCGTCCACATGGCCGACCAGTTGACCTTCGACACCGGTCTGACGGCGCTGCTGGACCGCGCCGCCGAGCTGGACGGATCGGTGCGGGCGCGGGTGGGCGCGCTGGCCGCCGAGGCGCACGCGCTGGGCTGCATCGGGCTGCGCACCACGCTCCAGCAGGTGTCGGGGCTGGAGCCGGGGGCCGGTGCCAGCATCCGCAAGCTGGTGCAGACCCCGCACCAGCAGAAGGTCGCCGAGCTGGCGCTGGAGCTGCTCGGCCCGGACGGCGCGGTGCGCGAGGGGGCCGGTGAACGGGCACTGCACGGCTTCCTGATGTCGCGCTGTCTGACCATCGCCGGCGGCACCACCCAGGTGCAGCTCAATGTCGTCGCGGAGCGGCTGCTCGGCCTGCCCCGCGACCCGGAGCCGCGCCCCCTGATCTGATCCCCGGACTCAGCCACCTCCAGGAGGACACGTATGGCTGGCAAGGCGTACATCGTCGGTGTCGGGATGACCCGGTTCGAGAAGCCCGAGACCCGCGACCGGCAGTACTGGGACATGGCGAAGGAGGCGGGCGGCGCCGCGCTCGCGGACGCCGGGATCGGCTACGAGGCGGTCGAGCAGCTGCCGGTCGGCTACTGCTACCAGGCCTCGACGGCCGGTCAGCGCGCCGCCTACGAACTGGGCCTGACCGGCATCCCCGTCTACAACGTCAACAACAACTGCGCGACCGCCTCGACCGCGCTGATGATGGCCCGCCAGTTCGTCGGGTCCGGCCTCAACGACTGTGTCCTGGCGCTGGGCTTCGAGAAGATGAAGCGGGGCGCGCTGGGCGGCGGCGCGGACGCCGGGGACTTCAGCACCTCGCCGGTGGCGCGCCACTACGGGGTGATGGCTGCCGCCCACGGCTTCGAGATGACCCCGCCCACCGCCCAGATCTTCGGCAACGCGGCCCGCGAGCACATGGAGCGCTACGGCACCACTGCCGAACAGCTCGCCGCCGTCGGCGCCAAGAACCACCGCCACTCAGCGCACAACCCGAACGCCCAGTTCCAGGACGTCTACACGGTCGAGGAGGTCCTCGCCGCCAAGACCATCCACCGGCCGCTGACCAAGCTGCAGTGCTCGCCGACCTCCGACGGCGCGGCCGCGGCGGTGATCGCCTCCGAGCGCTTCGTGCGGGAACACGGCCTGGCCGACCGGGCGGTGGAGATCGTCGCACAGGCCATGACGACGGACACCGAGGAGAGCTTCGCGTCCGGGTCGTGCATCGACGTCGTCGGCAAACCGATGTCCCGTGCCGCCGCCCGGCAGGTGTACGCGGCTGCCGGTCTCGGCATCGAGGACGTGGACGTCATCGAGCTGCACGACTGCTTCTCGGTCAATGAGCTGCTGACCTATGAGGCGTTGGGTATGTGCGCGGACGGGGAGTCGGGGAAGCTGGTCGCCGACGGCGCCACGACCTACGGCGGCCGCTGGGTGGTCAACCCGTCCGGCGGCCTGATCTCCAAGGGGCATCCGCTGGGCGCGACGGGGCTGGCGCAGACCGCCGAGCTGGTCTGGCAGCTGCGCGGCACCGCGGGCGAGCGGCAGGTCCCCGGCGCCCGGGTGGGCCTGGCACACAACATCGGCCTGGGCGGCGCCGCGGTGGTGACGCTGCTGCGCAGGTGAGGTTTGGGGGGTGGGGTGACGGGGTCCGGCGGGGGGACTTTGATGGGCTCGGTAACTGGGCGTCAGCCGGGTTCCGCCGGGTTTCGTCGGTTCCGTCGTCCTTCGCGCCGCCGTCCTTCGCCGGGCGCCGCCGTTCCTTCGCCGTCCTTCGCCGGGCGAGCCGAGCGACGTTAACTAGCCCCCGTCAATGGGTAGTTGGCCCATCGGGGGCCATGCCGACCCCTAGGGGAACGCCCCGCCCACCCCCTAAGTCCCCGCCCCGCCGCCCCGCCCCCCCTGCGACTTTCGGCCTAGGTCTCCCGTCAGGTGGCTCATGCAGCGATATACCGATGCAGGACTCAAGCGACGAATGCGAGCATGGTCGGCATGCCGCCGATAGCCACCCCCGCCACCCTGACCGAGAGCGCGCGCCGGAGGGCGGCCCCGCCGGCCTGGCTGGTGATGCTGTTGGTCTGCTCCGGGCAGTTCCTGGTCATCCTGGACGTCTCCGTCGTGAATGTGGCGCTGCCCGCCATGCGGACCGGTCTGGGCCTGAGCGAGCTGGGCCTGCAGTGGATCGTCAACGCCTACGTCATCACCTTCGCGGGCTTCATGCTGCTCGGTGGCCGGGCCGCCGACCTCTTCGGCCGTAAGCGGATCTTCGTCCTGGGGCTGGCGCTGTTCACGGTCGCGAGCCTGGGGGGCGGTCTGGCGCAGGAGCCCTGGCAGCTGATCGCGGCCCGTACGGTCCAGGGCATCGGCGCGGCGGTGCTCTCGCCCGCCACCCTCACCATCCTGACCACGTCGTTCCCGGCCGGCCCGGCACGTACCCGCGCCATCGCCACCTGGACGGCGGTCGGCGCCGGCGGTGGCGCGGTGGGCGGTCTGGTGGGCGGGACGCTCACCGAATTCCTGTCGTGGCGCTGGGTGTTGCTGATCAATGTGCCGGTCGGGGCGCTGGTGCTGGGCGGCGCGGTGCTGTGGCTCACCGAGAGCCGGCAGGGCGCCGGGCGGCGGCTCGATGTGCCGGGCGCGCTGCTGGTGACGGCCGGGCTCGGGCTGGTGGCCTACGGGATCGTGCAGACCGAGACGGACGGCTGGGCGTCGCTGTCCGCGCTGCTGCCGCTGGCCGCCGGGCTGGTCGTGGTGGCGGCCTTCCTCGCCGTCGAGGCGCGCGCCAAGGCCCCGCTGATGCCGCTGGGGCTCTTCCGGCTGCGGTCGGTCTCCTCGGCGAACGGGGCGATGGTGCTGGCCGGCGCCGCGATGTTCTCCATGTGGTACTTCCTGTCCCTGTATGTGCAGAACGTGCTGGGCTACCGGCCGCTCGAGGCCGGGCTCTCCTTCATCCCGCACTCGCTCTCCATCGTCCTGGGCTCCAAGATCGCGCCCCGGCTGATGAACCGTCTGGGCGCCAAGCCGCTGGCCATCGCCGGTGCGGTGATGTCCGCGTGCGGCATGGTCTGGCAGGGCACGATGGACGTCGACGGCAGCTACCTCGGCACGATCCTCGGCCCCGGCATCCTGATGGCGCTGGGCGCGGGCCTGACCGCGACGCCGATCGCCTCCATCGCGACCTCCGGGGCCGACCCCGCCGACCAGGGCCTTGTCTCCGGCCTGATGAACACCTCCCGCCAAATGGGCGGCGCGCTGGGCCTGTCGGTCCTGTCCACCGTTGCCGCGGCCCGGATCGAGGCGGGCGACGGCCTGAAGGCCCTGGCGGACGGCTACGGACTGGCCTTCCAGGTCGGCTCGGTGGTCCTGCTCGGCAGCATCCTGCTGATGGTCGTCGCACTGCCGCAGCGACGGGCGGGCGCCGCGCACGGGTAGACGGTTCCTGCCGGACCCTCCGGGACGCCACGCCACGCCACCACGCAATGTGGCCGATCGGCGGTGCCCGGCGAGAGGGTTGCGCCACCATGGGCAGGGCGGTGTGCCGTGGAGCGGGCGGTATCCGGGGCGCGCGCAAGGCAGGTATGGGGAGCGGGTGCGAAAGCGCGCACATCGATCGGGGGCCCATGGGGATCAAGGAGTTCGGCCGACCCGGCTCTGACAGGGGTTCTCTGCCCTTGGCCGCGGTCCTGGTGGTCATCGCTGCCCTGGCCGTCGTGACACTGGCCGGCGTCTTCCACGGCGCGTACGACTCACGCCCGCCGAACAGCCGGCCGCCCGCACAGCGCGACTACATCAGGGAGTTGGACGCGGCCCGCCGGCAGCTCTTCGACGGACGCGTGGTGTACACCGACGCCACCGAGCTCCGCCTGGTCCGGGACACTCCGCCGCAACGGTTCCGCGCCGATGTCCTGGGCGAATGGCGGAACCGGGCCCGGACCGCCGTGCCTGGTGCGCAGGTACGGGCCGGTGCCCAGATCGGGGTGAAGCTGCACTGCTCCGGCTCCGGGGTGACCTGCACCCCGCTGTCCTCGGAACGCCAGCCCGTGCTGACCAAGAGCGATGCGGCGACCTGGATGTGGGACGTGAGCGCGAAACGTACCGGGACCGTCACTCTCTCCCTGACCGTGACCGCCTACCTTCGCGACACCGGCACCGTGCTGTTCGAGAGGACGCCCCTCAACGCGCGCACCGTGGTGACCGCGCCTCCCGAAGAGGCCGACTGGTATTCCTGGGTGGGGGGCGGGGTGACGTGGCTGACGGACCGGATCACCACCGCGGGTGGCTTGGCGAGTGCTCTGACCGCGATCCTGGCCTTGATCGTCACTGTGCGGCGCCGGCGCACGACGGGCACGGAGGGTGCCGCCGAGGAGGGCGCCGCCCGTCTCGGCGGCCCAATCGCCGATCAGGCCGTACGGCGACCGAGCGGCACCCCCCTGCGTTCCGGGCGGGTGCGCACGCCACGTTTACGCCGGGAGCGCCTCCGGCCCGGGGCGGCACGCCGCGGACGACAACCGCAGCAGCCCGGCGTGGACGAGTAGGGCCCTGACGCGCGGTTCACCGGGCGGTCCGGATGAACACTGCCGCTACAGCCAGCCGTTCTGCCGTGCCGTACGCACCGCTTCCATGCGGTTGCGGGTGCCGGTCTTGCCGATGGCCGCGGAGAGGTAGTTGCGGACGGTGGCCTGGGAGAGGTGGAGCCGGCCGGCGATATCGGCGACCGTGGCGCCGTCCACGGCGGCGGTCAGGGCATCGCGCTCCCGCTGGGTCAGCGGATTGGGGCCGGCGCTCAGTGCCGCCGCGGCGAGGCCGGGGTCGATGACCCGCTCGCCGGCCAGCACCCGGCGGATCGCCGCCGCCAGTTCCTCCACCGGGCCGTCCTTCACCAGGAAACCGGAGGCTCCGGCCTCCATGGCGCGGCGCAGGTAGCCGGGGCGGCCGAAGGTCGTCACGATCAGCACCTTGCACGACGGCAGCTGGTCGCGCAGATCGGCCGCGGCGTCCAGACCGCTGCGGCCGGGGAGTTCGATGTCCAGGAGGGCGATATCGGGACGGGCGTCGAGGGCAGCGGCGACGATCCGGTCGCCCGCCGCGACCTGGGCCACGACCTGCATATCCGCTTCCAGGTCGAGCAGCAGCGCCAGCGCGCCCCGCATCATTCCCTGGTCCTCCGCCAGCAGGACCTTGATCACCTGGTGCTCTCCTCCGCGTCCGTCCTGTCGTCCGTGCCGACCGGGAGTTCGGCCGTGACCCGGAAGCCTTGCCGGCCGTCCGGGCCGCTGTGCAGTGTCCCGCCCGCCGCGGCCAGGCGCTCGGCCAGTCCTGTCAGGCCGGTGCCGCCGCCCGGCCCCGACCGGCCGGGCGGCGCCGGACCGCCCGCGTCGCCCGTCTCGCCGGTGTCGTCCGTGGCGGACGGGCTGCCGGTGCCGTCCGGGGCGGGTATGCCGCCCGCCTCCCGGCCGCCGTCCCCGTCCCCGTAGCCGCCGCGGTCGCGGAGCCAGGCCAGGCCGGGGCCCGTGGCTGTGCCGGAGCTCAGGGGGCCGCGGCCGTCGTCCGTGATCGTCAGCCGTACCCGTTCCTCGTCGGCGTGCACCGCGATCTCGCAGCGGGTGGCGCCGCTGTGCCGGACGGTGTTGGTGACGCCCTCGCGGACCACCCAGCCCAGCAGGGCGCCTGCCTGCGGGGGCAGCGGCGGCCCGGCCTGCCGTACGACGGGCTCGATACCGGCCGCCTCCAGGGCGGAACGGGCCCGGTCCAGCTCGGTGGTCAGACCGCCCGCGCGATAGCCGGTGACCGCCTCGCGGATCTCGGTCAGTGCCTGTCGGCCGACCGCCTCGATATCGGCGGCCTGGGCGAGCGCCGCGTCCAGATCGCGGGGTGCGAGTCTGCGGACCGCCTCGGCCTTGACGACCACCACGGACAGGGTGTGCCCCAGCAGGTCGTGCAGATCGCGGGAGAAGCGCAGCCGCTCCTTCTCGACGGCGCTGCGGGCCAGTTCCTGGCGGGTGGCGTTGAGCTTCTGGATGGTGTCGAACAGGCTCAGGACCGTGGCCGTCACGATGCCGGAGAGGAAGGTGCCGTACCCGATGCCGAACGAGCCCCACGGGTCGTCGTCGTGCCAGCCGGCCAGAAATCCGGCCGCCCCGCTGAGCGCGATCAGCCAGAGGGCGAGCTTCTTGCCGCGCAGCGCACGGACCGTGCCGGAGGCGAGCGACAGCAGCGGGAAGAACAGGAACCAGTTGCCGCCGAACCCGATCGCGATGGCGAAGGTGATGGCGGTCAGTATCCCCAGGGCGTACAGGGGGCGATGGGAGTCACGCAGCCGCGGGTTGAAGGAGGCCCAGACCACGCTGATGTAGACGGAGTTGAAGGCGAGCAGACCGAGACCGGCCAGCCAGGGGTTGCCCGTCTTGCCCTGGATGATGTTGGAGAAGGCGCCCATGCCCATCAGCAGCCAGGGCAGGAAGGCGTACTTGCCCGGCGCGTTGTCCGGCTTCCTGTTGTCCGTCTTCCCGTCGTCCGTCTTCCCGGCCGGCCGCGCGGGCCGGCAGGAGTCCTCGGTGCCGTCCGCGCCGCCGGGGTCCTTCTCGCCCGCGCTCCGTCGTTCCGTGTGCTGCACTGTTGCTTCCCAGGTCTGCGCCATCGCCGGTCACACCGTTCGTGCGGCCCGACGGTACGCGTACACCGCGTGTCCGCCGAAGAGTGCCAGCCAGACGGCCAGCACCGCTACTGAGCCCAGGCCCGGTGCGCTGTCGTGGGTGATGCTCCGGCCGAGCTCGGCGAAGCGGTTGCCGGGTGTCCACAGGGACAGAGAGCGCAGCCAGCCGGGGAACAGCTCGGTCGGGAACCACAGACCGCCGATGATCGACAGCAGCAGCACACAGCCCGTGTTGACCACGCTGGTGGACTGCGCGGACAGGCGGTAGCCGTTGCCGAGGCCGAGCAGGGTGAACGGGGCGGAGCCGATCCACAGCAGCCCGGCCAGCGCGCCCCACTGCCAGGCCGGCATCCGGACGCCGTTGACCAGGGCACCCACCAGTAGTACGGAGGCCAGGGCCGGCAGCACCGTCACCGAGCCGGTCAGCCCGCGGCCCACCACCACCCGCAGGGGGCTGAGCGGGGTGATGCGCAGCTGGCGCAGCCAGCCCAGCTGCTTGTCCTCGGCGACACCGGTGCCCGTGCCGACCGCCGCGCCCAGCGCGCCGTACGCGGCCATGCCGACCATCGAGGCGATCTTCCACTCCGGGGCGGCGCCACCCGGCCCGACGCCGATGTTGGTCATCAGCAGATACATCAGCACCGGCATCCCGATACCGAAGATGACAAAGCCCCGGTCGCGGAGGGTGCGGCGGACTTCGAGACGGACGTAGTCGAGCATCACACGCTCTCCTTCGCGGACCGGGCGCCGGCGGTGAGTGCCGGGGCGGCGGGGGCGGCTTCGGCGGAGGTGAGCGCGAGGAACGCGTCCTCCAGGCTGGCGGGGGTGACCTGCAGTCCGCGGACGAGGCCGAGTTCGGCCAGGGCCAGGACCGTCGCGTCGGAGTCCGCCGTCCGCAGCAGTGCGCGGTCGCCGCGTATCTCCACGGCGCTCACGCCGGGAAGCCCGGACAGCGGACCGGTGGCCGCGCCCGCGAGGTCGAAGGAGACCCGCGAGCCGCCGGCCCGCCGCTTGATCGCCTCGCCGCTGCCGTCGGCGACCACCCGGCCTCGGTCGATCACCACGATCCGGTCGGCGTGCTCGTCCGCCTCCTCCAGATAGTGGGTGGAGAACAGGATGGTGTGGCCGCGGCGGGCATAGGCCCGCATCGAGCGCCAGAAGGCGCGGCGCGCCTCGACGTCCAGCGCCGCGGTCGGCTCGTCCAGCACCAGCAGATCGGGGTTGCCGGCCAGCGCCACCGCGAAGCGGACCCGCTGGGCCTGCCCGCCGGACAGCCGGTCCACCCGCCGCCCGCCGAACCCGTCGAGGCCCGCCAGTTCGAGTGCCTCGGTGACGTCCATGGGGTGGGGGTAGGTGGCGGCGACGAAGGTGATCAGTTCGCGGACGGTGACCCGCGGGATGGCCTTGCCGTCCTGCAGCATGGCACCCACCCGGCCCGCCCGCACCGCCGACTCCGGTGTGCCGCCGAACAGCTGGACCGTCCCCGAGCTGGGCGGCAGCAGCCCCAGCAGCATGTTGAGGGTGGTGGATTTGCCCGCGCCGTTGCGCCCGAGCAGTGCCACCGTCTCGCCCGCCGCGATCTCCAGGTCCACCCCTTCCACGGCCCGCACCGCTCCGTAACTCCGTGTCACCCCGGAGAATCCCACCGCCGCGGCGCCACTCGCCCTTTCCGCTGTGCTGCCGGGCCTTGTCGTCCCTGCCATGCTCACCCCGCCTCTCGTCTGCATGCCATTGACGTTACGGAGCGTGTCCGGTCCACGGCAGATGCGAATGTCGACGATCCCCTCTGACAAATGTCATGGGTCCGCGCAACGAAGGTGGTGGGTGGGTGCAACGAAGGTGATGGGTCCGGGCGCCGAAGGCGGTGGGTCCGCGCGGCGCACGTCAGGGGCAGGGGCAGGGGCAGGGGGCGCGGCCGGGGTGGGCCTCCGCCGCCCGCGGGACCCGAATCTGACAATGCGTCAGAGGACTTCCGGGTGCTGGACGGATCGGCTATACATGAGAGCCATCGGCTAGAACGCGTTCTAGAAGTGTGCCCTGTGCGCTGTCGGAGCGCGGCCGCGCCGACCAGATACGACCCCGGCACGGTCGACGGTGCGGACGGCCGGGCCGGGGTCTTCCCCTCGTGGTGAAGGAGCAAGCAGCCCCATGCCCATCGACGCCGCCAAGGCCACCTCCGCCGAGCCGCGGACCACCGAACTCGCCTGGGAACACAAGGACGTCCAGCTCTACCACCTCGGCATCGGCGCCGGTGCGGCCACTCCGGAGAAGACCCGCCCCGCCACCGACCCGGACGAACTGCGCTACACCCTGGAGAGCGCCCTGCACGTCCTGCCCAGCTTCGCCACCGTCGCGGGCGGGGGGATGGCGCTGGCCGGCGGGCTCTCAGCGCCCGGCATCGATGTCGACCTCGCCGCGGTCCTGCACGGCGGCCAGACCGTCACCGTGCACCGCCCCCTCCCGGTACGCGGCCGCGCCACCCAGACCTCGTCCGTGCCCGCCGTCTACGACAAGGGCAAGGCCGCCGTCATCGTGCTGCGCTCCGAGGTCGCCGACGACGACGGCCCCCTGTGGACCTGCGACACCCAGATCTTCGTCCGCGGCGAGGGCGGCTTCGGCGGCGAGCGCGGCCCCTCCGCCCGCCTCGAACTCCCCGACCGCGCACCCGATCTGACCACCGAACGCCATATCCGCGCGGACCAGGCGCTGCTCTACCGCCTCTCCGGCGACTGGAATCCGCTGCACGCCGACCCCGAGTTCGCCAAGCTCGCCGGGTTCGACCGGCCGATCCTGCACGGACTGTGCACCTATGGGGTCACGCTCAAGGCCGTCGTCGACACGGTGCTCGGCGGCGATGTCGCACGGGTGCGGTCGTACACGACCCGTTTCGCCGGTGTGGTCTTCCCCGGCGAGACGCTGCGGATCCGGCAGTGGCAGGAGCCCGGCAGGGTCCAGGTGTCGGTCACCGCGGCCGACCGCGACGAGGCGCCGGTGCTGGCGGACACCGTGGTGGAGCACAGCTAGGGCCGATCCCATAGACAGCCTTGCCGGTTCGGGCGGGGCCGGCGTGTCGTCCGTACGAGAGGAGCCGTGACATGCGCGCAGCCGTACAGCACGAGACAGGGCAGGACAAGCTCGAAGTCCTCGACGACGTCGAGGCCGTGGGGTTCGGCCCCGGCAAGGTCAGAATGCGGATCCGGGCGACCGGGCTGTGCCACTCCGACCTCTCGGCGATGAACGGGGTGCTGCCCCAGCCCGCGCCCTTCGTCCCCGGTCACGAGGGGGCCGGTGAGATCCTCGACGTCGGTGACGGCGTCACCGGACTCGACCGGGGGGACCGCGTCCTGATGTGCTGGCTTCCCGCCTGCGGCAGCTGTCCGTCCTGCCGGCGCGGCCAGACCCATCTGTGCCTGGCCGGATTCATGAACGCCGGCACGCCCAACTTCCGGCGCCCCAACGGGGATGTCTTCGGCTTCGCCGGCACCGGCACCTTCGCCGAGGAGGTCGTGGTCTCCGCCCACTGCGCGGTTCCGATTCCCGACGACGTCCCGTACGAGATCGCCGCGCTGATCGGCTGCGGTGTCACCACGGGGCTCGGCGCGGCGATCAACACCGCCGAGGTGACGGCCGCTTCCTCGGTCGCGGTCATCGGCTGCGGCGGCGTCGGCATCTCCGTCATCCAGGGCGCGAGGGCCTGTGGCGCGGCCCAGATCATCGCCGTCGACCCGGTGCCCGCCCGCCGGGAGGCCGCGCTGCGCTTCGGTGCGACCGAGGCCGTCGCCCCGGAAGAGTTCGCCGATGTCAAGGCCCGGATCACCGCGGGGGAGGGCTTCGACTATGTCTTCGAGGTGGTCGGCAAGTCCGCCACCGCCCGTACCGCCTACGAGATGACCCGGCGCGGCGGCACCCTGTGTGTGGTCGGCGCGGGCGCCATGGACGACAGCTTCCAGGTCAATATGTTCGAGCTCTTCTTCGACGAGAAGCGGATCCTGCCGTCCCTGTACGGCGGCGGAGACGCGCTGCGCTCCTACGAGCGGGCCATCGCCCTGTGGCGGGCCGGACGGATCGACCTCGAAGGCCTGATCACCCATCGCGTCCAGCTCGCCGAGATCAATGACGCGCTCGACCAGATGCGGTCCGGCACCTCGCTGCGCACCTGCATAGAGATCTGACGCCCACCGTTCACCCCTCGCAGCGCACCGCACCGCACCGCGTGCCGCGACCACTGGAGAGGACAGGAATGGCACAGCCACTGGAGGGCCTGACCGCGATCGTCACCGGTGCCGGGCGCGGTCTGGGCCGCGCCGAGGCCCTTGAACTCGCCCGCCTCGGCGCCCAGGTCGTGGTCAACGACTACGGGCAGCCGGGCCGCGACGGTTCGGGCGAGGCCTCCGCGGCGCCCGCCGAGGACGTCGTCGCCGAGATCCGCGCCGCGGGCGGCACCGCCGCCGCCCACCTCGGTGATGTCGCCGACCACGCACAGGCCCGCGCACTGGTGCACCTGGCGGTCGAGACCTACGGAAAGCTCGACATCCTGGTCAACAACGCGGGCATTCTGCGCGACCGGATGGTGTTCTCGATGACCGAGGACGAGTGGGACTCGGTCATCCGCGTGCACCTCAAGGGGCACTTCAACACGACCCACTTCGCCGCGGCGCACTGGCGCGAGCGTTCCAAGGCGGCCGGCGCCCCGGTCCACGGGCGGATCGTCAACACCTCCTCCGAGGCGTTCCTCGCGGGCTCGGCGGGCCAGCCCAACTACGCCGCGGCCAAGGGCGGCATCGTCGGCCTGACGACCTCCACGGCGCTGGCACTGGGCAAATACGGGGTGACCGCCAACGCGATCTGCCCGCGCGCCCGCACCCGTATGACCGAGGACGTCTTCGCGGGCTTCCAGGAGCCCACGGACGGCCGGCTCGACGCGCTCGCCCCCGAACATGTCGCACCGCTCGTCGGCTACCTCGCCTCACCGGCCGCGGCCCGGGTCAACGGACAGCTGCTGGTCGTCCACGGCGGCATGGTCGCCATCGCCGAACGCCCGCGGATCGCCGCCAAGTTCGACACCGCGAAGGAGGTCTTCAGCTTCGACGAGCTCGATGATCTGCTGACGCCGTATTACGCACAGCGCCCGGCGGAGGAGACCTTCGCGGCGGCCGAGGTGCTGGGCCTCAAACACGGCTGAACCGGCGCGGGCCCCGCATGCCGGAGGTCCCCGCACAAACGGCTGAGGTCCCCACACAAACGGCTGTGGCCGCCGCCCGCTGTCCAGCGGTGCGGCGGCCACGGCCTCTCGCGCGGTCCGGCGGTCGGGGCGCGCCGGACCGGCGTCACGCGTCCTGCGTCTGCTTGTCCCGGCGGTGCCGGCCATGAGGGGTGGAGCCGGACTCCTCCGAGGCGGCCGGGCCACGGTGCCTGCCGGAGCTTGCGGCCGCGGCGGCCTGGGCGGACGCCTCCTGAGGGCGCGCCTGGGTCGTGTCGGTTCGGGCTTCGGACATGAAAAGAGTCACTCCGTCAGTTCGCTTACAGCTGTACGCGTCGGGACCTCGCCCGACGACCGCTACGGCTGCTCCCGAGCGGCACTGCCGGTGGCCGGTCAACCGGCTGCGCAGCCCCCGCCCGAAATTCTAACGGGGCCGGAAATCACGCTCCACCGGGTCTGCCGGGCCGCCAGAGGTGCCTCTTGCAAGGGAACTGGCCTGCACATTTGGGGATGTCCGGGGATGTGCTGCGGTTCCGCGTCCGTGGCTGAAGGTTGTGCAGATGCTGTGGAGCGGTTGTCGGCATCCCCCGCATCCGGGACAATCCCCCCGCCGCTTTCGGCAGCCTCCCCGGAGGGTGGCCCCTCCACTGCCTCCACTGCCTCCAGGGGCTCCAGGGGCGGTTGCCCCGGCCCAGCCGGCCGATGCGGCCCCGTCAGCCCCGTCAACCCCGTCAGCCCCGTCGACCTCCCTGCCCATGTCGGCTCCACCTGCCTCACCGGCCCCATAGGCCCCATGGGCCCCATGGGCCGCACCAGCTCCACAGGCTGTACCGGTGCCACGGGCCGCACCGGCACCACCGCCCCCACCGGCTGCACAGGCAGCACCGCCCTCACCTGGTCCACCCGCTCCGCCACCGCCCCCGGCACCCCCATCCGCGCCACCCCGCACGGCTCCGCCTCCGTCGTGTACGGCAGCAGCAGTTCGCCGTCCGCCGTCCACAGCCCGGTACCCGGCAGCCAGCCTTCCGGCGCCGGGTACTGCCGCAACTGCCGCTCCGAGGGCCGCCAGACTCCCAGCCAGGTGCCGCTCGCCGCGGTCATCCGGAACGCCACCGCGCAGCTCTCCGGCGCCAGCATCTGCCCCGGTTGCACGGCGAACGGTGTGAGCGTCCCGCCCGTGGGCCGCAGGCACTCCGGGAAGCGCACCGGCAGGCTGCTGCCCAGGACGCCCCAGCCCAGCCGGTCGTAGCCCGGGGCGTCCGAGCGCAGGAGCAGCAGTCCGCTGTCCGGATCGGCCAGCAGCAGCCGGTCGTTGCTCTCCTCGGTGATCTGCAGCAGCAGGCCGGTCTCGCCGCCCCGCTCCAGGTCGACCACCACGGTCTTGGTCCGGCCGTCCAACTCCCGGTCCAGCGCCAGCAGTCGGCCGGCGCGGTCCAGCCACACGCCGCCCGTGCAGCGTCCCGGGATCCGGGTGACCCGCTCCGGCCCGCTCGCCCCGCCGTGCACCCGCCACAGCGTGGTGTGGTCCGCCCCGGGCGCGAGGGCGTAGGCGAGCGTCCCGCCGGGGGCGGGCGGCAGCAGGGTCAGCCGGGGGGCGGCCACGGCGCCCAGCAGGAGTTCGCCGGTTCCGGGGCCCGCCGGGTAGAGCAGGGAGACGGCGAAGCGGTCGGCGACCCGGCGCAGGATCAGCACCCGTCCGTCCGTGAGCGGCAGCAGTGCGCTGTCCGGCTCCTCGGGCTGGGTGCCCTGCAGCGGCACGGCGTACGGCTCGGGGCCGCTCAGCGTCCAGCGCTCCGGAAACCAGCTTCCGGCGGCGTCGTCGTGCCGGGCGAGCCGGGCGGCGTACGAGCCGTCGGCGGCGATCGTCAGGCGCCCGGCGAGCGGGCCGGCCGGCGCCATGGTGTCCTCAGTGGCACAGATCGTCATCGAGTGGTCACCTCCAGTCGGCAACCGAAGCTAGTTTTCGTACTTCCGGCCGAACGCTGCAAGTTGTCGCACTTCACGCATAAGAGTGGCAGTTGTCCGGTTCGCCGGTGCCGAGCCGGGGGGTTGTGCTCCGAGGCCCGCGGCGGGCCGGTGCGGCGGGCGCGGGCGGGCTCGCGCCGTCCGTTTCCGCGCTCCGCCGAAGGGGCAGCCGGAAGGAGGCTCGACCCGACGCCATGTCACAGCCGGGAGGTAACCTTCCATCCGTGCCCGTACTGTCTGAAGTCCTCACCGCGCTCGACGCCCTCTGGCCCCCCGAGCGGGCCGAAGGGTGGGACGCCGTCGGCACGGTCTGCGGAGATCCCGACGCCGAGGTCCGTCGTGTGCTGTTCGCCGTCGACCCGGTCCAGGAAATCGTCGACGAAGCGGTGAAGCTCGGCGCCGACCTCCTGGTCACCCACCATCCGCTCTATCTGCGCGGTACGACGACGGTCGCGGCCTCGACCTTCAAGGGCAAGGTCGTGCACACCCTCATCAAGCACGACATCGCCCTGCATGTCGCGCACACCAACGCCGACACCGCCGACCCCGGTGTCTCCGACGCTTTGGCCGGCGCCCTGGACCTGCGCATCATCGGCCCCCTGGTCCCGGACCCGAGCGATCCGGCGGGCCGCCGCGGCCTGGGCCGGATCTGCGAGCTGCCGCATCCGATGACACCGGCCGAGCTCGCCGCCCACGCCGCCGAGCGGCTGCCCGCCACCGCGCAGGGCATCCGGGCGGCCGGCGACCCGGACCGCGAGATCCGGACCCTCGCCGTCTCCGGCGGCTCCGGCGACAGCCTCTTCGACGACGTACGGGCGGCGGATGTGGATGCGTTCCTCACCGCCGACCTGCGCCACCACCCGGCCTCCGAGGCCACCCAGAAGAGCCCGCTGGTGCTGCTCGACGCCGCCCACTGGGCCACCGAATGGCCGTGGTGCGAGCAGGCCGCGGCCCAGCTCGACGCGGTCTCCGACCGGCACGACTGGGGACTGCGTACGCATGTCTCCCGTACGGTCACCGATCCCTGGACCGCCCACGCGGCGTCCACCCGACTCGTCACCCCGACGCACACCACAGGAGCCCCACGCTGAACGCCGCGCCCGCCGACCAGATCCGCCTCCTCGACGTCCAGGCCCTGGACGTGAGGCTCACCCAGCTCGCCCACCGGGGCAACAACCTCCCCGAGCTGGCCGAGCTGCAGACCCTGGAGGCCGACCTCATCCAGCAGCGCGACCTGCTCGTCGCCGCGCAGACCGAGGAGAGCGACACCAGCCGCGAGCAGACCAAGGCCGAACAGGACGTGGACCAGGTGCGCCAGCGCGCCGCCCGCGACCAGAAGCGCCTGGACTCCGGTGCCGTCACCTCCCCCAAGGACCTGGAGAACCTCCAGCGCGAACTGACCTCGCTGGCCAAGCGCCAGGCCGACCTGGAGGATGTCGTCCTGGAGGTCATGGAGCGCCGGGAGACCGCCCAGGAGCGGGTCACCGAGCTCACCGCCCGGGTCGAGGCCATCCAGGCCAAGGTCGACGACGCCATCACGCGCCGGGACGCCGTCTACGCCGAGATCGAGGCCGAGCGCGCGACGGTCGCCAAGGAGCGTGAGCTGACCGTCGCCGACATCCCGGCCGATCTGCTCAAGCTCTACGACAAGATCCGCGCCAAGGAGGGCGGCGTCGGCGCGGCCCGCCTCTACCAGCGCCGCTGCGAGGGCTGCCGGCTGGAGCTGAACATCACCGAGGTCAACGACGTGCGCGCGGCCGCCGCCGACGCCGTCCTGCGCTGCGAGAACTGCAGCCGCATCCTGGTCCGCACGCCCGACTCGGGTCTGTAGGCCGTGGCACGCACGCTGATCGTCGAGGCGGACGGCGGCTCCCGGGGCAACCCGGGGCCAGCCGGCTACGGCGCGGTCGTCCTGGACCCGGAGACCGGCGAGGCGCTGGCCGAGGCCGCCGAGTTCATCGGCACCGCGACCAACAACGTCGCCGAGTACAAGGGGCTGGTGGCCGGTCTGCGGGCGGCGCACGCCCTCGATCCGCAGGCGTGCGTCCGGGTGCGGATGGACTCCAAGCTCGTCGTCGAGCAGATGTCCGGGCGCTGGAAGATCAAGCACCCGGACATGAAGCCGCTGGCCGCCGAGGCCCGGTCGGTCATTCCGCCCGACCGGGTGACGTACGAGTGGATCCCCCGCGCGCAGAACAAGCACGCCGACCGGCTCGCCAACGAGGCGATGGACGCCGGGAAGATCGGCAAGCAGTGGGAGCCGCGCGACTCCAGGGCGGCGCTCGCCACCGCCGCGGCCCCCGCCCGCAGCGCCGCCGCCCGGGCCGCCGATGAGGCCGCGGAGTCGGCGGAGGCGGCGGACGCGGCCCCGAGTGCCCCGCCGGCCGGCTGGGGCGCCCCCGATCTCGGTCCGCCCGCGACCTTCGTCCTGCTGCGGCACGGCGAGACCGCGCTGACGCCCGAGAAGCGGTTCTCCGGCAGCGGCGGCACCGACCCCGAGCTGTCCGCCGCCGGGCGCCGCCAGGCCGAGGCGACCGCCGCCGCGCTCGCCGCCCGGGGCACGATCCAGGCCGTCGTCAGCTCCCCGCTGCGGCGCTGCCGGGAGACGGCCGAGGCGGTCGCGGCCCGGCTCGGCCTGGAGGTCCGTATCGAGGAGGGTCTGCGCGAGACCGACTTCGGGGCGTGGGAGGGGCTGACCTTCGCCGAGGTGCGCGAGCGCTTCCCCGAGGACCTCGACGCCTGGCTCGGCTCCGCCAGGGTGGCGCCCACGGGCGGCGGTGAGTCCTTCGCGGCGGTCGCCCGCCGGGTCGCCGTCGCCCGCGACAAGCTCCTCGCCCGGTACGCGGGCAGGACGGTGCTGCTGGTCACGCATGTGACACCGGTCAAGACGCTGGTCCGGCTGGCGCTGGGCGCCCCGCCGGAGTCGCTGTTCCGGATGGAGCTCTCCGCGGCATCGCTCTCCGCGGTCGCGTACTTCTCCGACGGCAACGCCTCGGTGCGGCTGCTGAACGACACCTCACATCTGCGGTAGCGGCGCGTCCCGTACGCCCGCCGTGTCTCCGCCGTACGCGTAAGGGCCCGGCACCTCGGTCTTCCGAGGCGCCGGGCCCTTACGCGTACGTACCGCCTCAGGCCGCCAATGCCGCCGCTTCCTGGGCGAGTTGACGCACCCGGTCCCAGTCCTTCGCGGCCAGCGCGTCGGCCGGCAGCATCCAGGTGCCGCCGACGCAGCCGACGTTGGGCAGCGCCAGATAGGACGGCGCCGACGCCAGGCCGATCCCGCCGGTCGGGCAGAAGCGGGCCTGGGGGAGGGGGGAGGCCAGCGAGTGGAGATAGGGGGTGCCGCCCGCCGCCTCCGCCGGGAAGAACTTCATCTCGGTGACGCCCTCGTCCAGCAGGGTCACCACCTCCGAAGCCGTCGAGACGCCCGGCAGGAACGGCACTCCGGAGTCCTTCATCGCGCCCAGCAGCCGCGGCGACCAGCCGGGGCTCACCAGGAAGCGGGAGCCGGCCACGAGGGCGGCCTCGACCTGGCCGGGGGTGAGCAGGGTGCCCGCGCCGATCACCGCTTCGGGGACCTCCTGGGAGACGGCCCGGATCGCGTCCAGTGCCGCGGGCGTCCGCAGGGTCACCTCGATCGCGGGCAGTCCGCCCCCGACGAGCGCACGGGCGAGCGGTACGGCGTCGGCGGCGTCGTGCAGCACGACGACCGGGATGACGGGGGCGAGCCCGAGAACCGAGAGGGGGGAGGGCGCGGGGGAGTCGGCGGCGCTGGTCACGCCGCCCATAGTGCGCCCGGCCGCCCACTCTCCGCAACGATCGTTGCACATGCTGCAATGGAGTGGTTATGGCTCCATGAACGCGGCCCAGGCCCCGCCTACAGCTCCGTCACGATCACATCGACCGCCCACGCCTTGCCGCCCTTCGCGGGGGCCTGCGCCTCCACCGCGTATCCCAGCTCCCGCAGCGCCGCCACCAGCTCCGCCGGACCGTCCGGATCGAGCCCCGCCGACAGCAGATCCCGCACCAGCCGCCCCTTCGTCGCCTTGTTGAAGTGGCTGACCACCGACCGCTTCTCCACCCCGGCCACGATCTTCGACTGCAGCACCCGCACCGTCGCGGTCCGCCCCGCCACCTCGCCCTTGGGCTTCCACGCCGTCGCATACGCCGCCGACCGCAGATCCAGCACCAGGCCCTCCCCGGCGGCCGCCGGCAGCACCTCGGCCATCGGCGCCCGCCAGTACGCGCCCAGCGCACCGAGCCCCGGCAGCTTCACCCCCATCGAGCAGCGGTACGACGGAATCCGGTCGCCGATCCGTACCGCGCCCCACAGCCCCGAGAACACCAGCAGGGACCGCTCGGCCCGCTGCCGCGCCGCCGCGTCCAGGGACGCCAGGCCGAGCGCGTCGTAGAGCACCCCGGTGTAGATCTCCCCGGCCGGCCGGGTCCCCGCCGTCCGCAGCCCCGCGTTCTTGGCGATCTCGCCCTTGAGGCCCTCGCTGAGCCCGAGCACCTCCTGGGCCTTGGTCTCGTCCGCCGCGCACAGCTCGACGAGCTCCTCCAGCACCGTCTCGCGCGCCGCGGTCAGCCCCGGCAGCGACAGCGCACCGGTGTCCAGCGGCGCCCCGGCCTCCGCGGAGGCCTTCCCTTCGGACGGCGGCAACAGCACGAGCACGGTGTTTCTCCTTCACGGCGGTACGGGCGGGGGTGCGGCCCCGGAAAAGCGTAGAGCCTGCGGCGGCCGGGCGAGACCCGGCCGGGCCCTGGCCAGGGGCGGCACCGTACGGCGCGCCGGGAGCGGCCGCCCGCCATACGCTCGGTGTCATGCCCCGTCTCCATATGCATGTGACCGACGCAGCCGAGGCCCCGCTGCGTGTCGCGCTGCATGAACTGCGCGGCAGGCTGGAGATCCCGGACCACTTCCCGCCCACGGCACAGGCCGAGGCGGAGAGCGCGGCCCGCGCCCCGCGGATCCCCGCCGCCGACGGTGCCGTGGCGACCGAGCACACCCTGGAGGACGCCACCGACCTCCCCCTCTTCACCATCGATCCGCCCGGCTCCCTCGACCTCGACCAGGCGATGTTCCTGTCCCGCCGCCCGGCGCCGCGCGGGTCGAAGGCCAAGGGCGGCTACCGCGTCCACTACGCCATCGCCGATGCCGCCTCCTTCGTGACCCCCGGCGGGGCCCTGGACGCCGAGGCGCACCACCGTGTGACGACCCTCTACTTCCCCGACGAGCGGGTCCCGCTGCACCCGTACGTGCTCAGCGAGGGCGCCGCCAGCCTGCTGCCCGACCGGGACCGCCCGGCCGTCCTGTGGCAGCTCGACCTCGACGCGGACGGCGCCCTGACCGGCACCTCCGTACGCCGCGCCCTGGTCCGCTCACGCGCCAAGCTGGACTACGCGGGCGTCCAGCGGATCCTCGACGACCACACGGCCGAGGAACCCCTCGCCCTGCTGTGCGAGATCGGACAGCTGCGGGAGGAGCGGGAGGCCGCCCGGGGCGCGATATCCCTGAACGTCCCCGAGCAGGAGATCGTCGAGCAGGACGGCTGCTACACCCTCGAATACCGCGCCCCCCTCCCGGCCTATGCCTGGAACGCGCAGATCTCCCTGCTCACCGGCATGGCCGCGGCCGAGCTGATGCTGGCCTCCGGCACCGGCCTCCTCCGTACGCTGCCGACCGCCCCGGACGGCTCGGTCGCCCGGCTCCGGCTGACCGCCCGTGCGCTCGGTGTCGACTGGCCCCATCACACCTCGTACGCGGCGCTGATCCGCACCCTTGACCCGCGTCGCGCCCCCCACGCCGCCTTCCTCCAGGAGTGCACCGCCCTGCTGCGCGGCGCCGGCTACACCGTCTTCGACGGCACCGCGCCCCCTGCCGCCGAGGCCCTGCACGCGGCCGTCGCCGCCCCTTACACGCACGTCACCGCGCCGCTGCGGCGCCTGGTCGACCGCTACACCTCCGAGCTGTGCCTGGCGGCCTCGGCCGGCGCCGCACCGCCCGACTGGGTCCGTACCGCGCTGCCCGCGCTGCCCCGGGAGATGGAGCTGGGCACCCAGCGCGCCAACCAGGTGGAGCGGGCCTGCGTCGACCTCGTCGAGGCGGCGCTGCTGCGCGACCGGGTCGGCGAGATCTTCGAGGCCCTGGTCGTCGACGTCCAAGAGAAGGACCCCACCCACGGCACCGTCCACCTCTACGACCCGGCCGTCATCGGCACCGTCGAAACCGCCCCGGAAGGCCCCGCGCTGCCTCTCGGCCACCGCATCCCGGTCCGCCTCGCCGAGGCCGAACCGGGCCACCACCCGGTCCGCTTCACCCCTGCCTGACCGGGGCCCCGCCCGCTTCCGGCGCCGCATCCCCTTCCGGCGTCCCGCCCCGCGCCGCCATCGCTGCCCGTACCGCCGCCACCGCCACCCGCGCCTCATCGGCATGGAAGCGCACCGTACGGACCGTCTCCCGCTGCCCCAACAGCCGGACGGCCACCACCGGTTCGGTCAGCTCGACGGTGACCGAGGTCTGCCCCCCGACCGCCAGCTCGGTCACATCGCCGTTCTTGTCCCGCTCCTTGGTGAACCGGAGGTCGTAGCGCACGGAGGCGATCCGCTCCAGCGGGATCCGTATCTCCCGGCGCGCGCCGTCCCGCAGCCGCAGCACCTCCGCACCCAGCACATGCGGGCGAGTGACCGCCGCCGCCTGGAGCCCCAGGATCGTCAGCACCGTGTACACATCGACGAACAGCATCACCTCGTGCACCACCGCCTTACCGGCCAGCAGCACACCGAGCCCGACCGTCTCCACCACACACGCGAACGTCAGCCCGTAGACGAGCGCCGCCTGCGCCCCCGCATACCCCAGGGCCCGCTCACCCGGCGCCACCCCGATCCGCCGCCGGGCCACCCACCAGCCCAGGCTCAGCCACCATCGCCCCTCATGGGCGGCCAGCCGGCGCAGCGCGGTACCCCGGCTCATCGCGTACGCTCCGCGACCAGCTGGAGCGCCCGGCGCACGGCCCGGGCCTGGGCGGGCGCGAAGTGCCCGTAGTACGCCGCCAGGAAACCGCCGTCCACCTCGGCGCCCGGCCCGGCCGCCCGCTCCCAGTGCTCCCTGTCCACCTCCGCGATCACCGCGTCGGGGATGCAGTCGGCGAGCGCCTGTGCGGCCTCTTCCACCCGAGGATCGTCCGTCCCGGCCTCCACCAGCGCATCGAGCAATCCGTACACCTCGTACGTGCGCTCGATCGCCCCCGGCGCCGTGGCCATCTCCCCGATCAGCTCCACCATCCGCTTGTTCCCCTCCTCCCCTCCCATCGACTCCAGCAGCATCAGCACCTCCCGCTCCTTGGATGCCATGGCAGGCTCCGGGCCCGGCCGTGCGGCCGAGGTACGCGCCATCTCCGCGAACAGCGCCGCCAGTTCGTCCGACACGGGACCCTCGGCGGGCAGCCCGCCGTGCTCCTCGGCCTGCCGCCGCACCGCGGCCAGCCGGGCCCGCCGCACCCGGAGCTCCTCCTCCTGACGTGCCAGATCCGCATCCAGCTCGTCCAGCACCTCGTACAGCTCGCGCCCCACGTCATCGGCCAGGACGTCCCGCACCTCGTCCAGCCCGAGCCCCAGCTCCGTCAGCCGCCGCACCCGCGCGAGCGCCACCGCGTCCCGCAGCCCGTAGTCCCGGTAGCCATTGGCACGCCGTTCCGGCTCGGGCAGCAGCCCCAGATGGTGGTAGTGGCGCACGGCACGGGTGCTGACACCGATCAGACCTGCAAGCTCACCGATTCTCATGCGCTCAGTAGAAACGTTGCCGCTGCGACAAGGTCAAGGACGTTCCGCCCGGAGCGGTCGCGGTCGCGGCTCGGGAACCGGAACGGGAACGGGCCTGGCCGGGGCAGGAGCCCCCGGCGGGTAGCATGGTCGGCACGGCGGACGAGCCGGCCGGACGGCCGCGTGGGGATCTCACGATCCTCCCGAGGAACGTCCGGGCTCCACAGGGCAGGGTGGTGGGTAACGCCCACCCGGGGTGACCCGCGGGACAGTGCCACAGAAAACAAACCGCCGGAGGCTTCGGTCTCCGGTAAGGGTGAAACGGTGGTGTAAGAGACCACCAGCCTCCGAGGTGACTCGGAGGGCTAGGTAAACCCCACCCGGAGCAAGGTCAAGAGGGGGCATCGGCTGATGCCCCTGCGCGGACGACCGAGGGCTGCCCGCCCGAGTCCGCGGGTAGACCGCACGAGGCTGCCGGCAACGACAGCCCTAGATGGATGGCCGTCTCCCCCCGGCCCGCAAGGACCGGGGGCGACAGAACCCGGCGTACAGGCCGACTCGTCCGCCGCCACGTGCTTTACCTGGAAAAGGGCCTCTGACCTGCGTCGGAGGCCCTTTTCGGTCGTTCGGGCCGCCTGCCTGTCCAGCGGCGGCGGAAAGTCCGCGGAGAGTCCCCCTGAGACGCCCGGTCGACGTCTGCGTGTGCAGTAGGTGTCGCCGGCTTCGTACTGCGGATGTGGCAGGTCAAGTGTCTGCGGGCGCACAACGACATCCTCGCGGCGAGACGGCACGGTGGACAGTGCCGCAAGCGCGAAGCGAACAGCTGCCTTTGGCAATTCAAGAACGCAACGACCGCATCGCTGCTGTGTCTGTGATGTGGGGGAGAGAGCATCGTGGTTGATTCCGACACCGTCGTGCCCTTCGTGCTCGCCGTGCCCGACGAAGCGCTGGAGGATCTGCGTGACCGGCTGCGTCGTGTGCGGCTGCCCGAGGCCGAGACGGTCGAGGGCTGGGCACAGGGGATTCCGCGTTCCTACGTAGGGGAGTTGTGCCGATACTGGCTCGAAGAGCATGACTGGCGCCGACTCGAAGCCGAACTCAATGATCGCGGTCAGTGGCGTACGGTGATCGACGGGCTGGGAATCCATTTCCTTCATGTCCGTTCCCCACGTTCGGATGCGCGGCCCTTGCTGATCACTCATGGGTGGCCCGGTTCGGTGGTGGAGTTCCTCGATATCCTCGACGAGCTGACCGATCCGCCGGCCGGTGAGCCCGCGTTTCACGTGGTTGCGCCTTCGTTGCCGGGATTCGGTTTCTCCGACAAGCCGGCCGGGACGGGCTGGGGGGTCGAGCGTATTGCCGATGCCTGGGCCGAGCTGATGGCCCGGCTCGGCTATGAGCGTTTCCTCGCCCAGGGCGGCGACTGGGGTGCGTTCATCACGGCGGCGCTGGGCGTCCGGCACGCCGACCGTGTGGAGGCATTGCACACGACAATGCCGCCCGTCCAGCCGCCATCCGGTTTCACCGAGGACGATCTCAGCGAATTCGAGCGTGCGGAACTGGCTGCGGTCAGAGAAGTGCGGGTGGCTGAGCGCGGGTACTTGGTTCTGCAGTCGACGCGCCCCCAAACCCTCGGGTACGGCCTGGCGGATTCCCCGGCCGGGCAACTCGCCTGGATCGTGGAGAAGTTCCAGGGCTGGACCGACTGTGACGGGCATCCCGAGAACGCGGTGTCGCGTGAGCGGCTGCTGGACAATGCCGCGATCTATTGGTTCGGCGCGTGTGGCGCGTCATCGGCGCGGTTGTACTGGGAGAGCCTCCCACCCCGGGACTGGAGTCCGGTGACTGTCCCGTCAGCGGTTTCGGTCTTCCCGAAAGAGCCGTTCCGTTCGCCCCGTTCCTGGGTCGAGGCGCGCTTCGAGGATCTGCGGTACTGGAATGTCGCGGACCGTGGCGGGCACTTCCCTTCTCTTGAAGTTCCGCACCTTTTCGTCTCCGAACTGCGGGCCGCCTTCGGGCACGAGTCCTGACGAGACGGGCCGCTGTCCTGCCGTGCGGGCACGGGAATTCAGCGGAGGAATACGCGCTGGTGAGTGGTGACGAAGGCGCCGTTGCGCCGGCGCGAGTGTGAGTTACGCATCAACAACAGAGTGAGGCAGTACGTTGTCAGAGCGGGAAACAATAGAGGTTGACTACCTGATCGTCGGGGCCGGCGCCATGGGCATGGCCTTCGCCGACACGCTGTTGGCCGAGACGGACGCCACCGTGGCCATCGTCGATCGCTACGGTCGGCCCGGTGGTCACTGGACGGTCGCTTACCCGTTCGTGCGCCTGCATCAGCCTTCGGCGTTCTACGGCGTCAACTCCCGTGAACTGGGAACAGGCGAGGTGGACCAGGACGGCTGGAACGCGGGGCTTCACGAACTGGCATCGGCCGATGAGATCCTCACCTATTTCGACCAGGTGATGCGCAAAACCTTCTTGCCCACCGGCCGCGTCTCGTACTTCCCCATGTCCCATCACGATGGCGCGGATCCGGTGCGACCGGAGGTCCAGCGGTGTCACTCCGTCGTCACCGGTGGGCAGTTCGAGATACGTGTGCGTCGACGGACCGTGGACGCCACCTACATGAACGTCACGGTTCCCGCGATGTGCCCGCCGAAGTACGAGGTGGATTCCGGGGTCCGGCTGATCACTCCCAACGAGCTGCCGGCCCTGGACCATCCGGCGTCGCACTACACCGTGGTGGGAGCGGGAAAGACGGGCATCGACGCGTGCCTGTGGCTTCTGCAGCACGGTGTCGACCCGTCCGGCATCACCTGGATCATGCCCCGCGACGCGTGGCTGCTCGACCGTGCTCAGATCCAGCCCGGACCGGAGTTCGCCGCGGCCAACGCCGAGTCGATGAAGGCTCGCCTACGAGCGGTGCTCGAATCCGACACGGCCGAGGACCTTTTGCCGCGGTTGGAAGCCAGTGGCCACCTGCTGAGGCTGTCGTCGGACGTCACGCCGACGGCCTTTCGCTGCGCGACCGTCAGCCGGTCCGAACTCGAACAGCTCCGGCGGATCCCCGACATCGTCCGCCACGGCAGGGTCCGGCGCATCGGCACCGGCGCGGTGGAACTCGACGGGGCGACCGTCCCCGCCCGCCCCGGAACCCTCTACATCGACTGCACCGCGGACGGCCTCGAGGCACGGCCGACGGTGCCGATGTTCAGTGGTTCCCGCATCACGTTGCAGGCGATCGTCCCGTGCCAGCAAGTGTTCAGCGCCGCCTTCGCCGCCCACGTCGAGGCGACATACGAGGACGACACCCAGAAGAACCAAATAGGCGTCGCCGCACCTCATCCCAACACCGTCCTGGACTGTCTGCGCACCATCCTGCACATCGATGACCTGCTCCTGCGGTGCTCCGCGGACCCGGGCCTCCTCGAATGGTGCAACGCATCGCGTCTCACCAAACATTCGACCGGCTCGCTCACCGACGAACAGCGGACCGCGCTCTTCGAGAGCCTGCACGCCGAGAAGACAAAGCTGCAGCAACTGCTGGCGCACGAAGACCGGACCGTGGCAGTGGCAGCGAACTGACGACCGTCACCGGACCGCCTGTGCCCTGTGGTTGAAGCGCTGACGCAGGCGGGTGCGTGCCGTGCGGTCCGACCTCGACCAGGTGTGATCCCTGGTCGAGGTGGCTGCCCCGCCGCTGTGAAACCCGCACCGGCGCCGCACCCGCCACTGCGCCCACCGGCGAAGTCCACGGCACCGGACACGGAATGATCGGGATGCGCGAACGGGCCAGAGCCGCAGGCAGCACCCTCATCGCCGGACCGCGCCCCGCCGGAGGCTTCCGTATCACCACCGAACTGCCGCTCCGCGCCTGCCGAAAGGACTGACCGGGCTCTACGTCACACTCCGGGCGCAGTCGGGGCCGCACGGACGTTGCCCGTACGGCCCCCATGTCTGGATCAGGCCGTGTGCGTCAGGAGGTCTGGGCCTTGTTGTAGAGGTTCTTGGCGTCGTCGCCGAAGTACGGGCCGAACATGGTGTTGGGCAGGAACTGGTAGCCGAAGCTGTTCACCGAGGTCTGCAGACCGGTGCCGGTCTTCTCGTCGAACGAGGTGAACCAGGGGCCGCCGCTGGAGCCACCGGTCATGTTGCAGGACAGGCCGTGGTCGTTGGAGAACAGCGGGTCCTTGATGGTGTTGCCGCTGCAGTAGATGAGCTTGCTGCCGTCGTACGGGGCGGCCGCGGGGAAGCCGAAGGCGTACGTCGCCTTGTTGTAGCCGGAGTTGAAGGACAGGCCCTGGCCGCCGACGACATCGGTGAGCTTCTTGCCGTCGAGCGGGGCGACCACCGCGGCACCCACGTCGAAGTTGATGTCCTCGCTCGCTGTCCACTGGGGGGTGGCGAGCGTCTTGGACGCCGGCCATTTGCCGTACGGGGCCTGGCCGTCCTGGTAGCCGGGGACGAAGACCCAGTTGGTGTGCCAGGCGCCCTGCAGCTTCACACAGTGCCCCGCCGTGATCACGGTGCTCTTGTTGCCGCTGGTGACCGCGTCGCCGGAGCAGGAGGCGTTGCGGCCCTGGTAGGTGAAGAACACCCGGCCGGTGGTCTTGACGACCGCGCCGCCGCCGGTCCATGGTCCGCCTGCCTGGGGGAGGGACCCGGGCAACAGCGGCCCGGCCTTGGGGAGTCGGGGGAGGGTGGGGGCCACCTTGAGCGGGGCGCTGCGCGGGACCGCGGCGGCGGACCGCTTCGTGGGTGTGGCGAGGTCCAGGGGAGCGGCGGCGCGCATCCGGTCCGCGGTCCAGAAGGCGCCGAGGGTGGTCCGCGGGGTGGCGGAGGAGTGGTGGCCGGGCTGCGGGGCGGCACCGGCCTGGCCGGTGGGGAGCAGCAGGGCGAGCAGCGTACCGGCGGCCGTCAGGGTGCCGAGAGCGGCCCGGGATCTGCGCGCGGGGTGCGGCGCCGGTATGCCGTGAACTGCCGGTATGCCGCGAACGGTTCGTCTCACGCGTGACTCCTTCTGCGGGGGCCGCGTACGGCGGGCGTGCGCGGCCGCGGGGGGACGGGCCGCACGGGGCGGCCCGGCAGACGAGAGGTGCGGATGCGAGCGAAGCGCCTGTCTTTGCGCCCCGGCACGGTCAGCCCGGCCGGGGCCCGAAGGCAGGCTCTTAGGGTGCCACCGGAAGGGGAAAGTGGGCAGGGGTCGTACGGGGATTCGACGTCCGGGGCGGTGGACGGTCCGTCGTCCGGGGCTGTGGACGGTCCGGTTTCGGAGGGCGGGTGCCGCCATCCGGCCCGGGAGCGGCCCGACTTCGACCGGCCCGGACGTTGCTCTGACCGGCCCGGACGTTGCTCTCCGACCCGCTACCCCTCAACCACGCCCGATATACGGCATGTTGGTGGCCATCACGGTCGCGAACTGCACGTTGGCCGTCAGTGGCAGCGCCGCCATGTGGACCACCGTGCGGGCGACATCCGCCGCGTCCATCACCGGCTCGACCGCCGTCCGGCCGTTCGCCTGCAGGATGCCGGTCTGCATCCGGCCGGTCATCTCGGTCGCCGCGTTGCCGATGTCGATCTGGCCGCAGGCGATGCCGTACGGACGGCCGTCCAGGGAGAGCGACTTGGTCAGGCCGGTCATCGCGTGCTTGGTGGCGGTGTAGGCGACGGAGTGCGGGCGCGGGGTGTGTGCGGAGATCGAGCCGTTGTTGATGATCCGTCCGCCCTGGGGCTCCTGGGCCTTCATGGCGCGGAACGCGGCCTGGGCGCAGAGGAAGGAGCCGGTGAGGTTGACGTCGACGACCGCGCGCCAATCGTCGTAACTCAGTTCCTCCAGCGGTGCGGACCGGCCGAACGTGCCTGCGTTGTTGAAGAGCAGATCGAGCTGTCCGAACCGTTCGTGGACGGCGGCGAACAGGGCGTCGACCTGGTCGGGGTGGGTGACGTCGGTCGGTACCGTCATGATCGCGGGGCTGTCGGGGGCCACCGGGCCGGCCAGACGGGAGGTCTCCGCCAGCGCCTCAGCGCGCCGCCCGGCCAGTACCACCGTCCAGCCGGCGGCGGTCAGCGCATGGGCGACCGCCCGCCCGATGCCGGAGCCGGCGCCGGTGACCACGGCCACCTGCCGGGGAGCCGCCCCGTCGTGCTGTGTCTCCTGTGCCGCCGGTGCCGTCTGTGTGCTCTGCCCGCCCCGCGAGGACGGTGCCGGCAGTGTGGGCCGGGGCGCGGTCGCCGTGCCGCCCACCTGCCCGGCCCGTGCCATCGGCGTCGTCCGCGCTGCCCGTGCCGGCTCTGTGTTCTCTGCCATGGCGGCAGCGTAAACGGAGTACGGGCAGCGAACGGGGCGCCGCCGCCGCGTCTCAGTCCTAGGGGGTGTCTTCCCGATCAGGGCGGATCAGGGAGCGGGGTCTGGTGCGTGCGATCGCAAGGCGGAGGAGGGAGTCGACGCGGAGCGATGGGGGTCCCCCCGCGCCGTTGAGGCGTGGGGGAGAGTGACGACAACGCCGCGAGTGTGCGTGCCAGGCCCCGCGAGCCCGGCCTGATCGGGAAGACACCCCCTAGGTATGGAACCGCCGCAGCACCGCTGCCTTCGTGGCGGTGAACTCCTCCTCGGTGAGGATGCCGTCGCGGCGCAGCTCGCCCAGTTCGCGCAGCCGGCGCAGCAGGGCGTCATGGTCCTCGGCGGGGGCGGGGGCGGGGGCGGACGCCCGGGGAGCGGCGGGGGCCGGCGGCGCGGCGGGGGTGAGGGGCGCAGCCGGGGCGAGCGGTGCGGCCGCCGGCAGGGGCTTCCCCGCGCCGGCCGACGGATGCGGGAGCCGCGCCGCGACCGCGGCCGCCAGCAGCGCCGTGGTGCCGCTCTCCTTCTTGAAGCCCCACAGCTCGATGGAGTTGGGGTCGTTCTCCGGCTTGAGCCGCTCCGTCGCCCCGCGCGTCCGGAAGCGGAGATGTCCGGACTCCAGACCGGCGGCGGCCCGCCACTCCACCGCTTCCAGCTCGCTGAGCGCGAAGTTACGGGGGCCCCAGTCCCGCTTGGTCTCGCTGGTGTTCCAGCGCCATTCGATGTGCACCCGCTCGCCGTCGAACGTGGCGACACCGTCCACCCCGGCGGCCGAGAGCGGGACGGCCGGACCGGGCAGCAGATAGTGGTCGGCCGGCCCGTCCGGTATCTGTTCCAGCATCAGGGCCTGGCGTACCGCGTCCACGAAGTACTCGGCGACGTCGACCCTTCCGGCGTCCACCGTCAGCCGGTACGGGTTCGCCTCGTCCGGCAGACCGCCGCCGGTGACCTGCAGCAGCGGATCCGCGCCGTCCCGCAGCCGCAGTCGCAGCCGGCCGCCCTTGCGGCCCGGTTCGTGGGCGATCCCGGCCATCGCGGTCAGTGGCACCGTGAACTCACCGAGATCCTGGCGCAGTTTGTGCACCCCGCGCTCGCGCCCCGGCACGATGCGCACGACGTCGCCGTCGAAGCTCCAGGTGCCGTCGCGCACCATCAGTTCAGCCATGCCATGAATCCTACGGAGCCACGGCCGGTGCCGTGATTGTCCGACCGCGTCCGGTGCAGGCCCACTCCTCATCCAGCTGTCATGTATGTGTCGTGCACGGGACAGCGCCGCGCCGTCCCGTGGCTCTCGAATTGCTCCCCTACGGGCTCTGCGACAACCGCCTTCAGGGGAGGGCCAGATGACTCATCACGCACCGCACGAGCAGGAGATCCGGGCCGCGGCCGCACACTTCGGCCGCCGTCGCTTCCTCACCGCCACCGGGGCCGCCGCCGCGCTCGCCTTCGCGACCAACCTCCCGGGCACGGGCGCCGCATACGCCGCCGAGGCCGATGCGCGGAAGATCACCGAGAACCCCTTCACGCTCGGCGTCGCCTCCGGTGACCCGCAGCCCGGCTCCGTCGTGCTGTGGACCCGCCTCGCCCCGCGTCCGTACGAGCCCGGCAACGGCATGCCGGACGCCAGAGTCACGGTCCGCTGGGAAGTCGCCTACGACGAGCACTTCAAGCGGCTGGCCGGCCAGGGCCGCGCCGACGCCCACGCGGAGTTCAACCACTCCGTGCACATCGAGCCCACCGGTCTCGCGCCCGACCGCGTCTACTACTACCGCTTCCGCGCCGGCAGCTGGATCAGCCCGGTCGGCCGCACCCGCACCGCACCCACCAAGGGCGCCCGGCTCTCCGACCTGAAGCTCGCCGCGGTCTCCTGCCAGGCCTACCACGACGGCTACTTCACGGCCCATCGGCACCTGGCCGAGGAGGACCTCGACGTGGTCTTCCATCTCGGCGACTACCTCTACGAGTACCCGGTGAGCGCGGCCGGCGGCGCCCGCAACTACACCGACCGCAAGCTGCCCGCGGTCTTCAACCGCGAGACGGTCACCCTGGAGGACTACCGGCTGCGCTACGCCCTCTACAAGTCCGACCCGGACCTGCAGGCCGCGCACGCCGCGCACCCCTTCATCGTCACCTGGGACGACCACGAGGTGGAGAACAACTACGCCTCCGACATCAGCGAGGACAACCTCCCGCCCGCCGAGTTCCTCGTCCGCCGGGCCGCCGCCTACCGCGCGTACTGGGAGAACCAGCCGCTGCGCCGCCCGCAGCGGCCCCAGGGCGCCGACGCCCGGCTCCACCGCCGCCTCCAGTACGGGCAGCTCGCCCAGTTCGACATCCTCGACACCCGTCAGTACCGCTCCGACCAGGCCTACGGCGACGGCTGGCACGCCCCGGGCCCCGAGTCCCAGGACCCCGCGCGCACCCTGACCGGCGCCGCCCAGGAGCGCTGGCTGATCGACGGCTGGCGGCAGTCCTCCGCGCGCTGGAACGTACTGCCGCAGCAGGTCACGTTCTCCGAGCGGCGCAACGCCACCGGCCCCGGCTACCAGCTGAGCATGGATGCCTGGGACGGCTACGCGGCCTCCCGCGACCGGGTCCTGGCGGGCGCCGAGTCGGCGGGCGTGGACAACCTCGTCGTCCTCACCGGCGATGTGCACGTCCACTACGCCTTCGACATCAAGAAGGACTTCAAGGACCCCGGCTCGCGCACCGCGGGGGTGGAGCTCGTCACCACCTCGATCGCCAGCGGCAAGGACGGCGCGGACAAACCCGCCAACTGGGACACCTACCTGGCCGCCAACCCGCACCTGAAGTTCTACAACGGCCGGCGCGGCTACCTCACCGTCACCCTGGAACAGGACGCCGCCCGCGCCGACTTCCGTACGGTGTCCGCCGTCACCACCCCCGGGGCGCCGGTGCGCACCGCCGCCTCGTTCGTCTCCGAAGCGGGCGATCCGGGCCTGAAGCCCGCCTGATCCGGGACGTCCGCCCTAGGTCCGGGGGACGTCCGCCCTAGGCCCAAGGGACCGGTCGGAAACCGGTCGGAAGCCGTCACATGCATGACACCATGGTGCGGCCATCTATCACCATGGAGACCCGCATGACGGAGCCCGGCGCGGCCGAGACCCAGGACCTTCCCTCCATAGCCGAGCGGGGCGCGGCAGCAGCACCGGCCGCGTCCCGCCGCACCAGCCTCCTCGTCACCCTCGTCCTCGGCGGCCTCACGGCGGTCCCGCCGCTCTCCATGGACATGTACCTCCCGGCCCTGCCGCAGGTCACCGCCGCCCTGCACAGCCCGGCCGCCACCGTCCAGCTCACCCTCACCACCTGCCTGGCGGGCATGGCGCTGGGGCAGATGATCGTCGGCCCGATGAGCGACAAGTGGGGGCGCCGCCGCCCGCTGCTGGCCGGCATGGTGATCTACGTCCTGGCCACCGCCCTGTGCGCGGTCGCCACCAACGCCGAACTCCTCATCGCCTTCCGCCTGTTGCAGGGCCTGGCGGGCGCGGCCGGTATCGTCATCGCGCGGGCGGTGGTCCGCGATCTGTACGACGGTGTGGCGATGGCGCGGTTCTTCTCCACCCTGATGCTGATCTCCGGGGTGGCGCCGGTCGTCGCCCCGCTCATCGGCGGCCAGATCCTCCAGCTCACCGACTGGCGCGGGGTCTTCGTCGTCCTCACCGCCGTCGGCGTGGCGCTCACCCTCCTGGTGTGGCGCAAGCTCCACGAGACCCTGCCGCCCGAACGCCGGCACTCCGGCGGCCTCGGCCAGACCCTGCGCACCATGCGTGATCTGCTCGCCGACCGGGTCTTCTCCGGCTACGCCCTCGTCGGCGCCTTCGCCTTCGCCGCCCTCTTCGCCTATATCTCCGCCTCGCCGTTCGTGGTCCAGGAGATCTACGGCGCCTCCCCGCAGACCTTCAGCCTGCTCTTCGGCATCAACTCCGTCGGCCTGGTGGCCGTCGGCCAGATCAACGGCAAGCTGCTGGTCGGCCGGGTCGGCCTGGACAAGGTGCTGGGCACCGGCCTGGCGGTGATCGCGCTCGCCGCGGCCGCCCTGCTCCTGATGTCCGCCGGCGTCTTCGGCCACGTCGGACTGGTCCCGACGGCCGCCGGCCTGTTCGTCCTGATGGCCGCGATGGGCCTGGTCATGCCGAGCACCAACACCCTGGCCCTGCTGCGCACCCCGCACGCGGCCGGCTCCGCCTCCGCGCTGCTGGGCACCTCCACCTTCCTCCTCGGCTCGGTGGCCTCCCCGCTGGTGGGGATGGCGGGCGAGCGGACGGCCGTACCGATGGCCCTCGTACAGCTCTCTTGTGCCGTATTGGCGCTCGTGTGCTTCCTGGGAATGTGCCGCCCGTGGCAGCGTAGGGGGGAGAGCAACGGGAGCACGGCAGGCGAGAGGACCAGGCTCTGAACGCAACGGCACTCACCTACGGCACACCGGCCCGCGCAGGGCTGGACCCCGGCTGGGTGGAACGGCTGGTCCGCGGTGTCCGGGCGCTGCCCGAGGGCCGGCCGCCCTGGTCCCCGGGCGTCGTCGTGCTGGCCGGCCGGGGCCCGGTCGTCGCCGTCGAGGCCGCCGCGGGCTGGGCGCTGCGCTACCGGGCCTACGACCCCGAGCGGGACCGCGGCCTCGATCTGCCCCGCGACCTGTGGGAGCCGATGCGGGTCGGCACCGTCTTCGACCTCGCCTCGCTCAGCAAGCTCTTCACCGCCATCGCCGCGGTCCAGCAGGTCGAACGCGGCCGGCTGGCCCTCGACGACGAGGTCCGGGCCGATCTGCCCGCCTTCGCCCCCGGCATCACCGTCCGGCAGCTGCTCACCCACACCTCGGGACTCGCCCCCGAGCTCCCCTTCTACGACCACCGGGACCGCACCGCCCAACTGGCGCTGCTGTGGCAGGAAGCGGCGGCCCCATCCGGCGGCCGGGCGCCCGTCCACCGCTACTCCGACCTCAACCTCATCGCCCTCCAGCTGATCCTGGAGCAGCGCACCGGGCACCGGCTCGACGCCCTGATCCGCGACGGCATCACCGGCCCGCTGAGGATGTCCAGCACCTCGTACGGGCCGCTGGCGCCGCAGGGCGTCGCGGCCACCGAGGACCAGCGGCGGCCCTGGGCCAAGGCGGACCGCGGCATGATCCGCGGCGAGGTGCACGATGAGAACGCCTGGGCACTGGGTGGTGTCGCCGGTCACGCCGGGCTCTTCTCCACCGCCCAGGACCTGGCGGTCCTGTGCCGCGCCCTGCTCAACGGCGGCGCGTACGGCACCGTCCGGATCCTCGGCCCCGGCGCGGTCGCCGCCCTCCTCGACCCGCCCGGTCTCGGCTTCGGCGTCGACCAGCCGTATTTCATGGGCGAGTTGGCGGGCCGCGGCGCGGCCGGGCACACCGGTTTCACCGGCACCAGTCTGGTCCTGGACCGCGCCACCGACACCTTCCTCGTCCTGCTCGCCAACACCGTCCACCCCCGCCGCCGCGCCGGCGGCAGCGCCCCCCGTGCCGCGGCGGCCACCCGGCTGGCCCGCGCGGTCTCCCGTGCCACCTGACCAGGCAGGGCACGCCGCGGAGCCCCGTAGAATTTCCCCCATGCACGAGGAACTGCGCGCCGCGCTGGCGGGCCTGCTCGACGGCCTGCCGCCCAAACAGGCCGCGCAGGCAGTCGACCGTCTGATCACCAACTACCGGGGCCGCACCCCCACCGACGCCCCGGTCCTGCGCGACCGCGCGGATGTGGCCGCGTACGCCGCCTACCGCATGCCGGCCACCTTCGAAGCCGTCCGGGCCGCGCTGACCGCGTTCGCCGCCCGGGTCCCGGACTGGTCCCCGGCCACCCATGTGGACATCGGCGGCGGCACCGGCGCCGCCACCTGGGCCACCGCCGCCACCTGGGAAGGCCACCACAGCACCGTCCTGGACTGGGCACAGCCCGCCCTGGAGCTCGGCCGGGAACTCGCCGCCAAGACCCTCCCCGACACCACCTGGCAGCGGCAGACCATCGGCGAGGGCCTGACCGTCCCCGCCGGCACGGACCTGGTCACCGTCTCCTACGTCCTGGGCGAACTCCGCCCCGAGGACCGCCACGCCGTCGTCGCCGCCGCGGCCGCCGCGGCCAAGGCCGTCGTCCTGATCGAACCCGGCACCCCCGACGGCTACCTCCGTATCCGCGAGGCCCGCACCCAGCTCACCGAAGCCGGTCTGCGCATCGTCGCCCCCTGCCCGCACAGCGACACCTGCCCGATCGTCCCGCTTGTCCGGCGGGTGGGGGCACCCCCAGCGGTAGCTGGGGGAGACTGGTGCCACTTCTCCGCCCGGGTCAGCCGCTCCTCCCTCCACCGTCAGGTCAAGGGCGGCTCCCTCCCGTACGAGGACGAAAAGTTCAGCTACGTCGCCGCCACCACCCTCGACGCCACCCCCGCTCCCGCCCGCATCGTCCGCAAACCCCAACTCCGCAAAGGCCAGGTCCTCCTGGACCTCTGCACCACCGACGACGGCCTGCAACGCACCACGGTGACCAAGCGCCACGGCACCCACTACCGCGAGGCCCGAGACGCCTCCTGGGGCGACGACTGGTCCTGACCGGCCGCACCAGTCCCCGACCTGCCCCCACTGGTCCCTGACCTCCCTCTCACCGGGCTGCGGCCCCACACGGACACGAGGTGCCGGGGGCGGAGGGGTGTGGTGTCGGACGTAAAGCGAAGCAGTCCGACACCACACCCCTCCGCCCCCGGCACCGCACCCCCCACTCACGCGGGGCCACAGCCCACCACCCCCTCCCGCCGAAGGCGGAAAACCACCACGGCGGGAAGGCCGAAAGCCTGGGAAACCCACCCCGCCGAAGGCGAAGACACCACGGCGGGAAAGCCAAAAACGTGGGAAGTCAAGCCAAGCGCAACTCCCCCGTCACACACTTCACACTCCCCCCACCCTTCAACAACTCCGTCAGATCCATCCCGATCGGCTCGTACCCCCGCTCCCGCAGCGGTGCGAAGAGCCCCACCGCCGCCTGGGGCAACAGCACATGCCGCCCGTCGGACACCGCGTTCAGCCCGAACGCGGCCGCATCGGCCGGGCCGGCGATCAGCGCGTCGGGGAACAGCCGCGCCAGCACCGCCCGGCTCCCGGCGGAGAACGCGCCGGGGAAGTACATGACCTCCGCCCCGCCCCCGCCCGGCTCCCCGCCCCCGGGGTCGAGCACGCACAGCGCCGTATCGAGGTGGTAGTAGCGCGGGTCGACGAGATCGAGGCCGATCACCGGGCGGGCGAAGTACTCCTGCGCCTCCGAGTGGGAGAGCGGACTGCTGCGGAATCCGCGCCCGGCCAGCAGCCAGGACGCGGTGACCGCGAAGTCGCCCTCGCCCTCGTTGACGTGCCGCGGCTCCCGCACCGCGTCGAACCCGTGGCCGCGGTACCACTCGGCATGCACCGCGGCCTCGCCGTACCGCTCGGCGAAGGCGAACCGCGCGCCGAGCACCCGGCCGTCCACGACGGTGGCGCCGTTGGCGGCGAAGACCATGTCGGGGAAGGCGGGGTGCGCCGGCAGCACCTCGACGGTGTGGCCGAGTGCGCGGTAGCGGTCGCGCAGGTCCTCCCACTGGGCGTGCGCGAGCGCGAGATCCACGGGCTTGTCGGGGTCCATCCAGGGGTTGATGGAGTAGCTGACCCGGAAGTACGTGGGCGGGCACATCAGATAGCGGCGGGGGGTGGCGCTGCGCCGGAGGGTACGCAAGGAGGGCTCCTCACGGTGGTGGCACGGGGGCGGGTACGGAATCCCGTACGCGCCCCCAAATCGTCCACCGCGCGGAGCCCCCGTGCCGCGGGCCGTGCACCGTTCGAGTGGTGCGCGGCGCCCGCCCGCCGTGCCCGGTCACTGCTTCCGGGCCCGCTCCTGGAATTTGCGCAGGAGTTCGTCGCGGCGGTCCGCTTCGGACCGCCCCCGGCCGCCGCGGCCGGTGCCGCCACCGCCGCGCAGCGCGCCCCGCGAGAGCTTGTTCCGGGTCCCGCCGACCCCCAGCATTCCGCCCGCATTGCCCTTGCTCATGGGAATCCCCTTCCTCCCGACTTCAGCGAGACGTATCGTCTCGCTCGACCTTCACTATGCGCGAGACGAGGCGTCTCGTCAAGACGATACGTCTCGCCTCTTCCCCGTTAGACTCCGCGGCATGGCGAACAAAGCAGCCCCCGACTCCTCCCGTCGCAGCGAACGCTCCCGTCGCGCGATCTTCGATGCCGCCCTGACGCTCGTCGGTGAGGTCGGCTACGACAAGCTCACGATCGAAGGCATCGCCTCCCGGGCCGGGGTCGGCAAGCAGACGATCTACCGCTGGTGGCCCTCCAAGGCCGCCGTCCTGCTCGACGCGTTCACCGCCGGCGTCGACGAGTACGACGAAAAGGGCCTCCCCGACACCGGTGATCTGGCCGCGGACCTCAAGTCCGTGCTGCGGGCCACCGCCGACGAATTCAACGACCCGGCGTTCCAGGCCCCCTACCGCGCCCTCGCGGCGGCCGGCGCGAACGACGAGGAGCTCTCCCGTACCTTCGTCGCCCGGCTGATGGAGCCCGGCACCCGCCTCTATGTCGCCCGGGTGCGGGCGGCCCAGGAGGCCGGAGAGGTCGCCGCCGACATCGATGCGCGGATCGCCGTCGAGATGCTGCTGAGTCCCTTCTCACAGCGCTGGCTGATGCGCACCGGCGAATTGACCTACGACTTCGTCGACACCCTGGTCGACCAGGTGCTGCGGGGGCTGCGGCCGCGCGGCTGAGCGGACCGGGTGACGGGCCGCCGGCGACATCGAAGCGCCGTCAATGAACCGAATTGCCGGTATTCATCCGTCCTTCGTTCACCCCGGATCCGCACACCGGTCACCCGAGGAGCAGGATGGTGGCAGCATTGATCCCAGACCACCGCTCGAAGTGAGGGGATAGATGGAACGCAAGAGCAGGTTCTCCCAGTGGCTGCGCCGGCCGAAGAGCGGATCGGACGGCGGCGATACGGACACGGGATCAGCGGCTGCGCGCGGCCGCGAGGACCTGCTGCTGGCGGCGGCCGACGCGGGATTCCCGGTGGCCCCGGCGGCGCACCCCTCCGGCTACGGCTGTTCCTGTGAACGCATCGGCTGTCCCACCCCCGGCCGGCACCCCGTCTCCTTCGGCTGGCAGACCGTCGCCACCACCGACCGCGACAAGGTCGCCGCCTGGGTCCGCACCCTCCCGCAGGCCAACTTCATCACCGCCACCGGCATCACCCATGACGTGCTGGACGTCCCCGTCGAGGCGGGCCGCAGCGCCCTGGGGCGGCTGGACGGGGCGGGCATCGACGTCGGGCCGATCACCCTCAGCGGCGCCGGCTTCGGCGACGGCCGGATGCTCTTCTTCACCGCCACCCGCGGCACCCCGGACGACGAGGACGAGTGGTGGCCCTGCGAGCTGGACTGCCACCCCGAGACCATGGACGAGCATCCGGGACTGCGCTGGCACTGCCGCGGCAGCTATGTGCTGCTGCCGCCCTCGACCCTGCCCGGCGACCAGCCCGCGGTGACCTGGCTGCGCGGCCCCGAACTGCCGCTGCCTGACCCGCTGACCCTGCTGGAGTCGCTCACCGACGCCTGCGCGGAGTTCAACGACCGCGAGCCGCACCACCACGAGGCACACGCCTGGCCGATCGGCCGCTGACCGGGCCCGCGCACCGTCCGGTCACCCCGTACCCACGCCGGAGGGCCGCCGGGATCACCCCGACGGCCCTTTCGCCGTTTTCACGGTCCGGCCGAGTGCGCCGTGGCGCCACTACAGCGGTTCCACCGACGTCTTGCCCTCGCGCCGGTTCAGGACGGTGACCTTGTCGCCGGAGCCCTTGGCCGGCACCGTGACCGCCTGCGAGGAGACGGTGGTGAAGGCCATCCGGTTGGTCTTCTTCTCCGGCCCCACCACGAGACCCCGAAGCGCGGGCGGCACACTGATCGTCGCTCCGGCGAACATCGTCTGCTGCTGGTGGTAGACGGTCGAGAAGAACACCAGCGCGCCGCCGTCCGTGGTCCGCAGCGCCACGGGCTCATGGTCCGAGGCGGTGTCCTTCCACTGGATACGCGAACCGACCTTGCGGGCGTCCTTGGCCCGCCGGTCCCGCCAGCCGTCGGTCTGCGGACCGGGCGCGAACACACTGCCCTTGCCGGTGTTGAGATAGTCCGCGTAGGCCCGGCTCAGCTTGCCGGGGGCCACCGTCAGCCCGGACCCGGAGCCGAGCGGCACCGCCTCGGCGTAGCCGTCCTTCGTCCTGAGCTCCGGCGCCTTGTTGCCCGGGAACTGCGCGAAGTACACCGCGCGCCACTTCTCGGCGATGTCGTCGCGGCTGAACACCAGGAACCAGCGGGTGTTCCGGCCACTGGCGTCCTTGCGGTTGCTGACCGCGTCCGCGATGAAGTACTTCGGCCAGCCCGCCTGCTTGGGGACGGTGAAGTGCGGGTCCTGGAACGCCAGCGCACGGAAGCCCGGATTGCCCTGCGGCCGGAGAGCGTGTGCCGCCTTTATCCCGGCCTGGTCGATCGCGAGCAGTGCACCCGCCTCGAAGGAGGGGTTCAGCTTCGGGTCCAGCTGCCGGTAGGCCTGGTTGAAGCCGTCGGTGAAGCGGGTGAGGGCCTTGGTGCCCTCAGCCTTCGACACCGCCGGCAGCATCTCCCTCTCGCCGTGCACCGTCATGCACCCGCTCAGTATCACCAGCGCCGCCGTTGCCGACGTCAGTGTTGCGGGCACCCGGAACGGCGACCTGCGTGTCATGGGGCTCGGGCTCCTTCGGGGCGACCGGGGCGGACGGGGCGGCCGCCGGGGTGGCACGATTCGGCGACACCCTACCCGGGGCGAGGAAGAACAGAAGCGTGGGGATCAGATACAGAGCCCACACCGTGACCTGAAGAACGGTCGGGTCCGGCTGGAAGTTGAAGACGCCCTTCAGCAGCGTGCCGTACCAGCTGTCGGCCGGGATCTGCTCGCTGACGTCGAACGCCCTGCTGCCCAGCCCCGGCAGGAACTCGGCCTCCTGCAGATCGTGGAAGCCGTACGCCAGCACGCCCGCCGCGACCACCACCAGCATGCCGCCGGTCCAGGTGAAGAACTTCGCCAGGTTGATCCGCACCGCACCGCGGTAGAACAGAAAGCCCAGCAGCACCGCCGTCAGCAGCCCCAGCAGCGCCCCGACCAGCGGCCTTACCCCGTCGTCGGCGGACTGGGCGGCGGTCCAGACGAACAGCGCGGTCTCCAGGCCCTCCCGGCCCACCGACAGGAACGCGGTGACCACCAGCGCCACGGTGCCCATCTGCAGCGCCGCGTCCAGCTTGCCGTGCAGCTCCTTCTTCAGATGCCGCGCGGTGCGCCGCATCCAGAAGACCATCCACGTCACCAGGCCCACCGCAATGATCGACAGCGAACCGCCGAGCGCCTCCTGCGCCTTGAACGTCAGTGTCTGCGAACCGAACTGCAGCGCCGCACCGAACGCGAACGACAGCACCACGGCGAACGCGATGCCGAGCCAGACCGGGCGCAGCGCCTCCCGCCTGCCGGTTTTGACCAGGTAGGCGATGAGAATGCAGACGACGAGGCAGGCTTCCAGGCCCTCGCGCAGACCGATCAGGTAGTTGCCGAACACGTCGGTTCCTTCCCTTCCTTCATGGAGCCGGCGACGGTCTTCCCCACGCCGGCGGTGGCACGACGGTGTCAGGCGAACAGCGCCCGGCCCCACCAGTCGTCCGTGTTCCGGACGCCCGGCGGAACCGCGAAGACCGCTGAACCCACGTGCTGGATGTATTCGTTGAGTGCGTCGGTCGCCGCCAGCCGCTTCTGCAGCGGAACGAAGCCCTGGCGCACGTCCCGCTGGTAGGCCAGGAAGAACAGCCCCGCGTCCAGCCGTCCCAGACCGTCCGTACCGTCGGTGAAGGAGTAGCCGCGGCGCAGGATCCGTACCCCGTCGTTGGAGTCCGGATGCGCCAGCCGGACATGCGCGGTCGGCAGCATCGACTTCAGATGCGGGGTGTCCCGCTCGTGCTTCTTGCCGACCGGCGCGCCCTCGCCCTTGTTCCGGCCGAAGATCTCCTCCTGCTCCTGGAGCGAGGTGCGGTCCCAGGTCTCGATGTGCATCCGTATCCGGCGGGCGACGAGGTAGGAGCCGCCGGCCATCCAGCCGGACGCGCCCTTCGCGTCGCCGTCCGTGACCCACACATGCTTGTCGAGCGCGGCGGTGTCGGTGCCCGCGAGATTGCGGGTGCCGTCCTTGAAGCCGAACATGTTGCGCGGGGTCTGCGCGTCCGGTGTCGTCGAGGACGTCTTGCCGAAGCCCAGCTGCGACCAGCGGATCGCGACCTTGCCGAAGCCGATACGGGCCAGGTTGCGGATCGCGTGCACCGCGACCTGCGGATCGTCCGCACAGGCCTGCACACACAGATCGCCGCCGCTGCGCGCCTTGTCGAGGTTGTCGCCGGGGAACTGCGGCAGGTCGATCAGCGCCTCGGGGCGCCGCGCCTTGATGCCGAACCGGTCCTTGCCGTCCTTCTCGAACAGCGTGGGGCCGATGCCGAAGGTCAGGGTGAGCCGCGACGGCGGCAGCCCGAGCGCCTCTCCGGTGTCGTCCGGTGGCGCCTCCGCCAGCCCGCCGACCGCGCCGCCGCCGACCGCGTCCCCTGCCGTCATCCGCGCCGCCGCCTTCGTCCACTCCTTGAGCAGCGCGATCAGCTCGTCGCGGTCGTCGGTGGTGACATCGAACGAGGCGAAGTGCAGCCGGTCCTGGACGGCGGAGGCGATTCCGGCCTGGTGTCTGCCGTGGAAGGCGATCGCGGAGCCCGCGGTCGCGTCCGCGCCGGCCGGCCGGGCGTCGTCGCCGGTACGCAGCGCCGCCGCCGTTCCGCCGGCCGAGACGGCGCCGAGCGCCAGGCCGGCGCCGCCCCAGCCGAGCAGCGAACGCCGGGACGGCGCACGCCCGTTGGCGGTCTGCGCGGCCTGGCCGTCCCCGGTGGCGGTGTTCTCGGTGGGCGTGCCGTCGTCGTGCGTCATCGCGTCCCCTTGCCTGGCGGCGGACTACTTGGCGCTGGCCACGGCGGCGGCCAGCTTGGACAGCGGCTCGGCGAGCGCGTTGACCCCGTCGGAGAGCTTCTTGCGCTCGCTCTTGCCGACCGTGTCGTACGAGGCGAAGCCGTCGGCGGACTTGCTGTCGCGGTGCTCGTCGAGCAGTTCGCCGATCACCTTGAACTGCTTGTCCAGCTCCTTGGCGAGCGCCGGGTCGTTCTTGCCGACGACCGGCTTCAGCAGCTCGTAGGCCTTCTCGGCGCCCTCGACATTGGCGTGGAAGTCGAGCAGGTCGGTGTGGCTGTAGCGCTCTTCCTCACCGGTGACCTTGCCGGTGGCGACCTCGTCGAGCAGCTCCTTGGCGCCGTTGGCCATGCTGGTCGGGGTGATCTCGGCCTTGCCGACCCGCTTCTGCCAGTCCTTCAGGTCGGTGATCAGCTGGTCGGCGAGCTTCTTGTCGTCCCCGGAGATCTTCTTCTCCTCCCACAGGGACTTCTCCAGCTTGTGCCAGCCGGTCCACTTCTGGCCCTTCTCCAGGCCGTCGGCGCGCACATCGACCTTGGGGTCGATGTCACCGAAGGACTCGGCGACCGGCTCGGTGCGCTCCCAGCCGACCCGGGAGAGGGCATAGGTCTTCTTGGCGGCCCCGACATCGCCGTCCTTGACCGCGTCGGCGAACTTCTGCGCCGCCGGGAGGGTCTGGTCGGCCTGCTCCTGGACGTACTTGCGGTACGCGGCGACCGCGGCATCCAGCTTGGGGTCGCGCTTGGTGCTCGCGCCCTTGCCGCTGGCGGTCACCTTCTGGCGGATGCCGTCGCCCTTCATGCCCGGCTTGCAGGCGATTTCGTACGAACCGGCCTTGATCTCGGCGGTGATCTCCGTACGGGTGCCGGGGCCGATGTTCTCCCGCTCGGTCACGATCCGGTCGCCGGGGGCGTAGACGTACACCTCGGTGACCTTGGAGCCCTTGTTCTGCACCGCGAACCGGACATGTCCGGCGGGGAACTCCTTGGCGGAGAGCTCACAGCTGCTGTCGGTCGCGGTCACCTCGATGGTGCCCTTGCCGCCGCCCCCTTTGCCGTCGTTCTTCGCGGCGCAGCCGGCGACGGCGGTGACGGCCGTGGCCGCGGCGATGGCGGCAACGGCGGAGGGGCGAAGGGCTCGCATACGGGGCTCCAAGCGGGCTCGGAAGTACGAAAAGGGCGTACGGAACGACGGACAGCGGACAAGGTCGCCACTAAGGCGGCCCTAACTTAACCGAGGCTTACCTGTTTCTGCCCGGCCTGTCGAGTGATCCCGCTCTCATGTACAACGGCCCGATTACGGATTGACCGGCGCCCGGTCACGGAACCGCCATGCGCAGGTCAAGGTAAGGGTCCTCGCTCGCGACGGTCCATGACCGCCGGAATTCCGGCCTGCCGCTGAAGGTGAGGCGACCGTGGCCGCCGCCCGCACGGGCATGCGTCCAGTGGTGGCCGATGCGGGACGGGCGGCGGGTTCCGCCCCCTACGCGCTCAGGGGGAACTGCTCGCCCAGCTCCCGGAAGACCGCGCTGTTCAGCCGGAAGGCACGCTTGCACTCGTCGACCATCCGCTGCTTTTCCAGCTCGTCCACGGGCAGTGCATCCAGCAGCGCCCGGTACTCCCGCTTGAAGGCGGCGGGGTTGGCGATGTCCTCGAAGACATAGAAGCGCACCCCGTCGCCCTTGCGGGCGAAGCCCCAGGTCTTCTCCGCGGTGCCGCGGATGATCTGGCCGCCGGAGAGATCGCCGAGATAGCGGGTGTAGTGGTGGGCGACAAAGCCGGCCGGCCAGTCACGGGCGCACGCCGTTACCCGGTCCGCGTAGGTGGCGGTCGCCGGCAGGGGCGCAAGGCCGTCGCGCCAGGACGGTCCGCTGAGATGGGCGAGGTCGCGCTCCAGCGCGGCGGTACGGGCCAGCTCGGGACGGAGGAAGGGGCCTGCGACCGGATCCCCGGCGAGCGGCCCGGAGGCGCCCTCCAGCGCGCGGTAGACGAACCACAGCTGCTCGGTGTAGCGCCGGTAGGCCCGGACGCCGAGCCGGCCGCCGAGCAGGTCGCTCATGAAGGAGGAGTTCTCGGCCTCCGTGTGCTGCTCGTGGGACGCGGTGCGGATGACCGTCGAGAACGGAGCGGACGGAGTGGGCGGGGTCGGGCTGGACGTTTCCAAGGCGGACCTCCGGGGACCGAGGGCAGCGGACGGGAACAGGCCGGCTCCGCCGAGCCGCCATAACTTAGGCTTGCCTAACCAGCAGTCCAAGTCAACCCGTTCCCGACGTCCTGTCGGTAACGAGCCTACCCCTGTTCCCGACGCGCTGTCGGTAAAGAGTCTCCCGCCCCCGTCAGGGCAGCGTGAGGATCTCCGCCCCGGTGTCCGTGACCACCAGCGTGTGCTCGAACTGCGCGGTCCGCTTGCGGTCCTTGGTCACCACCGTCCAGCCGTCGTCCCACATGTCGTAGTCGTAGGACCCCAGCGTCAGCATCGGCTCGATCGTGAAGGTCATACCGGGCTTGATGTCGGTGGTGTGGTGCGGGCTGTCGTAGTGCGGAACGATCAGGCCGGAGTGGAAGGAGGAATTGATGCCGTGACCGGTGAAGTCACGGACCACTCCGTAGCCGAAGCGCTTGGCGTACGACTCGATGACCCGGCCGATGATGTTGATCTGCCGGCCCGGCTTGACGGCCTTGATCGCGCGGTTGAGCGCCTCACGGGTCCGCTCGACCAGCAGCGTGGACTCCTCGTCCACGTCGCCGCACAGGTACGTGGCGTTGTTGTCGCCGTGCACCCCGTTGATGTACGCGGTGACGTCGAGGTTCACGATGTCGCCGTCCTTGAGGACGGTCGAGTCCGGGATGCCGTGGCAGATGACCTCGTTGAGCGAGGAGCACAGCGACTTGGGGAAGCCGCGGTAGCCGAGCGTGGACGGGTAGGCGCCGTGATCACACATGAACTCATGGGCGACCCGGTCGAGTTCGTCGGTCGTCACGCCCGGCGCGATCAGCTTGGCGGCCTCCGCCATCGCCTGCGCGGCGATCCGGCCGGCGATCCGCATCCGCTCGATCGTGTCGGCGTCCTGCACCTCGGGCCCCGTGTAAGGGGTGGGCGCATCCTTCCCGACGTACTCGGGGCGCGCGATCGAGGCGGGGACGGGGCGGGTGGGGGAGATCTTCCCCGGGACAAGAAGCGACTGGCCAGACATGTCAGCGAGTGTATCCGCGGGCCGTCGGGCAGGATGGTGGCACAGAACATCCACAGGAGGCGGCAATGGCGCTGTTCAAGAGGCCTACGGTCGGCAAGCCGGGCGAGTGGTACTACTGCCTCAAGCACCGGACGGTCGAAGAGGGACCCGAGTGCCGCGCCGCCGACCGCTTCGGCCCGTACGCCACCCGCGAGGAGGCGGCACACGCCATGGAGACCGCCCGCGAGCGGAACGTGGAGTGGGAGACCGACCCGAAGTGGCATGACACGGACGCGGGCAAGGGGAAGAGCGCCGCGGAGGACGAGTAGCCGGGGTGGAGCGGGGGCCGGGCGGGCGCCGCGGCGTTCTGCCGCCTCCCGCGCGGCCCTGATCGTGGGCTGTGGGCTGTGGGCTGTGGGCTGTGGGCTGTGGGCTGTGGGCCGTCTGGGCCGTGTGGGCTGTGGCCCGTGGGTCTCGTGGCCGTCGCCGGGCATGGGGCCGCGTCCGGGCGGCCATGGCTACCAGCGCGGTGGCGGGGGTGCCGTCAGTCCGTCGGCGAGGCGGGCCAGCCGGTCGCGGAAGCGGCGGCGGCCGCGGGGCGCGGGCAGGCTGTTCTCGCCGGCGGCCGCGCTCACCAGATGCTGGACCGTGTCCAGGTCGAGGTCCGGCGCCGCCGCGGCCGGCTCGTCGGGCGGGGCCGGGGGCGCGGCGAGCGCGTCATGGGCCAGGGCGTGCAGATCGCGGTCGCCGCCGTCCAGGGCGAGCACCGTGGCGCCGTTCCGGCGGGCGTCGTGCACCCGCTCCAGCAGCCCGGCGCCCGGCTGCCCCGGCGCGACGACCAGCAGCGTCTCGCCCCGCCCGGCCGCCGCCAACCGCCCGAGCCCCACCGCCAGATGCGCCGGCGCCCCGCCCGGGACACGGTGGCGCACCAGGGTCGGTGACAACTCCGGCAGGCCCGACCAGGCGGCCTCGTCGTCCAGATGCGCGGCCAGATGCCAGGGCTCGTACGCGGTACTGCCGACCAGCAGCAGCCCGCCCCCGTGCGGAACGACGGCCCCGCGCAGCGCCCCGGCGAAGCGGCGGGTCTCCTGAATCCACTCGGTCCCGGCGAGCACCTCACGCAGCAATGCGACCCGTACGGCATCCATGGCCCGGCATCCTGCCGCAGCACGCCCCTCTCCGGTTGCTGTTTCAACGGGTGTCACCCATACGGGACTTGGGGTGTGACCCCGCGGACGCCGGGCCGGTCCCCGCGCTGATCCACCAGGGATTACGGGACAGCCCCTACAGTAAGTTGCACGGCCTGCGGCGCGGCCTAGACTGAATTTAAGTGTCCGCAATCCCCTTCTGGGGGCGAGAACGATGACTGCATTCGAACTTGGCGAGCCCGTGGACGAAGCGCGGTTGGAGAAAAATCCTCCCCCTGTCGTCATCGAAGCCCAACCCGACTCGTTCATCCGATTGGAAACGCCCGAGGAACTGCGCGCATGGGAGAAGGCCGTGCGTCAGACTACAGGCCTGGAGATGTCCGGCAGTGACCTGAGGGCCGTCGGCACTGAAGGTTGCTCTTGCGGTTGCTCCGACAAGAGCGATGTCTGCCAGCAGTGATTCTCACCGTCTCGCTCAAGGACGACCTCCACGCACTCGCCGTCCAGCACGAGGCGTGGAGGCGCGGATATCGTGATTTCCATATCCTTGAATGCGATCAGCTCAGCGGGCGACAAAGCCTCTCATGGCATTCGCACGAGGACGCCCCAACCACAGTGCTCACCTCGGACGGGACCGAAGTCAACGTGGAGGAAGCACCGCTGATCTGGTGGCGGCGGGTAAGAGCCTCGCAAAAAGCATCAGAGCACATAGACGACGAGTTCGAGCGAAACCTCATCAACAATGACTGCCGCGGGGCGCTCACTGGGCTTCTCTGTGCGGCATTCCAAGGAGAGTGGATCTCCCATCCCGAGGCAACCGACCGCGCCTCGGACAAGCTATATCAGTTGGCCGTCGCCAAGCAGGCCGGATTCCGGGTACCTAGGACCCTCGTGACGCAGTCACGCGACGAGGTGGCCGCCTTTCTGCAACAAGTAGGTCGCGTGATCGTCAAGCCAGTGGTCGGCGCCACAGGGCCACTGATGTTCACTCAGCGCATCGAAGACCCCACCTCGTTCCAAGCGGAATCGTTTGCGGCATGCCCCGCGATCTACCAGGAGTACATCGAGGGAAGCGAACACATCAGACTCAACTGCTTCGGCGACCGTATGTATGCAGCTCTTCTGAAGACCGACCAGCTTGACTGGCGCGCGGACCTCACCATCCCCATCTCCGAATGGAGAGTCCCTGAAGAAACGGCAAAGAAAGTTACGTCGGTACTACAGAGACTTGGCCTACGAATGGGCGCGATAGACATCAAGTTGACTCCGAGCGGCGAGCCCGTGTGGCTAGAAGTGAACCCACAAGGTCAGTTCCTGTTCCTGGAGCCACTCTTGAACATACCGCTGGGCGAGCTTTTCCTGGACTTCTTGCTCTCCGAGGCGGGCGACCACACCGCACCTACAACTCTCGTCTAAGTGCCGCTCGGCGCCGGCAGCAACCCCGCCGCCATGAGCCGACGTCCTACCTCCGCCACGGCCTCCTCGCTCAGGGGGCGTTGGGGGAAGGCGGTGGCGCCGCGGTCGATGACGCCGAGGAGGTGGAGCGCTGCCTTGAAGGCGCCGAGTGCGGAGGAGCTGCGGCCCATGTCGGTCTCCGGGCCGACGTCGACGAGGGAGAAGAGAGCGACCAGGCGTTCCTGTTCGGCGGCGGCCCGTTCCCAGTTGCCGGTCCGGGCGGCGTCGTAGAGGCGTACGTAGGCCGCCGGGTCGACGTTGCCGATGCCGGGGACGACACCGTCGGCGCCCGCCAACAGGGCCGCGTCCACGGTCAGTTCGGAACCGGTGAGGACCGAGAAGCCGGGGGCGGGGCCGGTGCGCCGGGCGGTGCGGCCGCCGAGCGCGATGAGCAGACGGCGCAGTGAGCCCTCGTCGCCGCTGCTGTCCTTGAGCCCGGCGAGCGTGCCGTCCTCGGCCAGCTCCCGCACCAGCGACGGGGACAGCTTGCTGTGGACGGCGACGGGGATGTCGTAGGCGAAGAGGGGGAGATCCACGGCCGTGCGGAGATGGCGGAAGTGGGCGGCGATCTCCCGGGGGTGGGTGCGGGTGTAGAAGGGCGCGGTGGCGACCAGGGCGTCCGCGCCGAGCGCGGCGGCGGTCCGGGCGTGGTCGAGCACCCGCGGAGTGGTGGTGTCGATGGCCCCGGCGAGCACCGGGACCCGGCCGTCCGCGGCCTTGATGACGGCTTCCAGGGCGGTGCCGCGCTGGGCGTCGGTGAGGTACGCGACCTCGCTGGTGGAGCCGAGGGCGAACAGGCCGTGCACACCGCCGTCGACGAGGTGGTTCACCAGGCGCGCCAGGGAGGCGGTGTCGATCTCGCCGCGCGGGTCGAGCGGGGTGCAGACCGGCGGGATGACGCCGTGCAGGGGGGCGGGCAGTGCCATGGGCGCTCCGGGCTCCGATCGGACAGGACATGGGATGTCCTATGTCAAGCACAATAGACCTGTTCACAGGCGGTCGGTCAAGGATCCGCGGTCACGGCGGGGCAGGTGGCGCAGGGGCCGGCGGCAAGGCAGACGCGGGAGCGGGAGAGGGAGATTCCATGGCGCGAGGGACGATGTCCGAGGATGTGCAGGCCCAGATCAAGCAGTTGATCCTGCAGGGCAGGCTGACGCCGGGCGATCCGCTGCCCACCGAGGCCGAACTGGTCGCTCTGCTCGACGTCAGCCGCAACTCGGTGCGCGAGGCGCTCAAGGCGCTGCAGGCCATGCGCATCGTCGAGATCCGGCACGGTTTCGGCACCTACGTCGGCCCGCTCACCCTGGAGCCGTTCGTCGAGGGCGTCGCCTTCCGCGCCGCGGTCCGGCACCACCAGGGCGAGTCGAGCCTGTACGAGCTGATGGAGGTCCGCGAGGCGCTGGAGGCGGGCCTGATCGGCGCCGTCGCCCGCAATCTGCCCGCCGAGGATCTCGCCGTCCTCAAGGGGCTGGTGCAGCGGATGGCGGAGGAGGCGCGCGGCGGGCAGGTGCAGAGCGCCACCGACCGGGCCTTCCATCTCGCCCTGTACCGCTCGCTGGGCAACCATCTGCTGAGCGAGGTGCTGGACGCGTTCTGGGCGGCGCTGCGCCGGGTGCGGGAGGACCTCTCCGACGACCGGCCCGACCCGGTGGTGACCCATCGTCAGCACCAGGAGATCGTGGAGGCGCTGGAGGCCGGGGACGGTGACCGCGCCGTGGAGGCGATACACCGGCACTTCGACGGCATTCGGCGCCGGCTGGCCGAGCAGTGAGGTAACCCGCCTGCGGCAGTGCGTCGTAGTGGCACCGGCGCGGGGTGAACGAACTTGCTGTAGCGGCACCGGTGCGGGCGTGGCCGAACCCGTTCACCGGGATTTCACCCGGTGTCGGCGATGCCGTTGCCGACACGAAAAGGTGTCATGTGGGGCGTCTTGACGGCTAGTTGGGCACTCCCTATGGTCACCGCAGGACAAGGGACATCCTACGTCCTTGCCCATTGGGGGTGACCCATGGCGTACGAGAGCTCAGTGCCGTACCGGGCCGGGACCGAGGGGTACACCAGCTTCCGGATCCCCGCCGTGGTCCCGGCGCGCTCCGGGCACCTCCTTGCCTTCGCCGAGGGCCGGGTCTCCTCCGCCGCCGACGCCACCGAGGACCGCATCCGCCGCGGCCGGGTACCGCCCGCCGACGGCCGCCGGGTACGGCTCCAGCACAGCGACGACAACGGCGCGAGCTGGAGCCCGCCCCGCGAGATCACCGACCAGGCCAGGCTGTCGCAGCGGCGGTGGTACGCCACCGGGCCCGGCCATGCGCTCCAGCTGCGCCACGGCCGGTACGCCGGTCGGCTGCTCGTCCCCGCCAACCACTCCACCCCGCCCACCGACACCCAGGACAGCGGCGCCGAACCCCGCCGCGACGGCGGCCTGACCTGGCGCACCGCGCACACCGTCGGCGGGCTCCCGGCCGCCTGCTCCGACCTCGTCCGCCTCGACCGGGACAGCGTCGGACTGCTCCACGAGACGGGCGACTTCAGCGCGTACTCGACGATCACCTTCCGCCGCATCCCCGTGGAGGAGCCGACATGACCAGCAACGCCATGCACCGCAGAACGGTCCTGGGCGGGGCGGCCGCCCTCGCCGCCGGCTTCGCGCTCGCCGGCTGCGGCGACGGCGACGACGGCCAGGCACCCGAGGAGCGCAGGAAGGGGCAGAAGATCAGCCTGACCTTCTGGTCCTGGGTGCCGGGCATCGACAAGCCCGTCGACCTGTGGAACCGAAAGCACCCGGACGTCCAGGTCAAGGTCGAGAAGGTGTCGGCCGTCAACGGCCAGCAGTACGCGAAGATGCACGCCGCCATCAAGGCCGGCAACCCGCCCGACCTCGGCCAGATCGAGTTCCCGGTCGTCCCCAGCTTTCTCCTCGACAACGGGCTGCTGGACCTCGCCCCGCTCGGCGCCGCCCGCCACAAGGGCAAATTCTCCGGCTGGCAGTGGCAGCAGTCCGTCTTCGGCAAGAGCGTCTACGCCATCCCGCAGGCCTCCGGGCCGATGGGCCTGTTCCTCCGTCAGGACCTCTTCGACAAATGGGAGGTGCCGGTCCCGCGGACCTGGGACGAGTACGAGACCGCCGCCAAGGCCGTCCGCAAGAAGGGCGCCTGGATCGAGACCTTCGCGCCCACCAACGGCAACCGCTTCTCCGGCCTCGCCTGGCAGGCCGGCGCCAAGTGGTACGCGACGCACGGCGACACCTGGATCGTGCACCTCGACGACGAACCCACCCGCAGGGTCGCCGACTACTGGGAATCCCTGGTCCGGCGGAAGCTCGTCAAGACCATCCCGGACCGGCAGAACGCCTGGTACAAGGACCTGCAGACCGGCGCCATCCCCGCCTGGGTGGGCGCCAGTTGGGGCGACGCCCTGCTGGTCGGCAATGCGCCGGGCACCAAGGGGAAGTGGCGGGCCGCACCGCTGCCGCAGTGGAAGGCGGGCGAAAAGGCCTTCGCCAACTGGGGCGGCTCCACCACCGCGGTCTTCGCCAAGGCCCGCTACCCCAGGGACGCCCTGGACTTCGCCGTCTGGCTCAACACCGACCCGGAGTCGATCGCGCTGCTGATCGACGGCGGCTACGGCTTCCCCAGCGCCAAGAAGGGCTACGCGACCACGGACCTCGACGTCGACAAGGACTTCTTCGGCGGGCAGGCGTACAGCAAGATCTTCGCGGACGCCGGTGCGCACGTCGACACCAGCTGGCGGTGGGCGCCCGGCGTGGACACCCTCTACCAGCGCCTCGGCGACGCCTTCACCGACGCGCTCGCCGACGGCAGTTCCTTCCGCTCGGTCCTGACGAAGGTGCAGGGCCAGACCCTCGCCGACCTCAGGGGCAAGGGCCTGAAGGTGGAGAGCGGCGGGTGAGCCGGGACACCCTGAGCCGGCCGGAGCCGGTCACCCCGCGGCCGGCCCGCCGGGACACCCGCGGACCCCGGCGCCGCGCCTCCCGCACCAGGGCCCGCAACGCCCGCGCCGCGGCCGCGTTCGTCCTGCCCTTCTTCGCCCTCTTCGCGCTCTGCTTCCTCGCCCCGATCGGCTATGCCCTCCACCAGAGCCTGTTCACGACCGAACGGACCGGCCCGCTCGGCCTCGGCGGCCAGGAACGCGAGGTCTTCGCCGGCCTCGCCAACTACGCCCAGGCCCTCTCCGACGACCGGTTCCTGACCGGCTTCGGCCGGGTGCTGCTCTTCGGCGCCGTCCAGATCCCGCTGATGATCGTGCTCGCCACCGCCCTGGCACTGCTGCTGGAGAGCGCGAGCGCCCGCGCCGTCCCCTTCTTCCGCAGCGCCTTCTTCCTGCCGTACGGCGTGCCCGGCGTGATCGCCTCGATCCTCTGGGGATTCCTGTACGTACCGGGCATCAGCCCGCTGGTGAAGATCGCCGACTCCGTGGGCTGGGACCTCGACCTCCTCTCCCGCGGCACCGTCCTGTGGTCCCTCGCCAACATCGTGACCTGGCAGTTCACCGGCTACAACATGCTGGTGCTGATCGCCCAGCTCAAGGCCGTACCGGGGGAGTTGTACGAGGCGGCCCGGATCGACGGGGCGAACGCCTGGCAGGTCGCCCGGTACCTCAAGATCCCGCTGATCCGGCCGGCGCTGGTGCTCACCGGTGTCTTCAGCATCATCGGCACCCTCCAGCTGTTCGCCGAACCCATGGTGCTGCGCCCGCTGGCCTCCTCCATCGACTCCGGCTTCACCCCCAACCTGCATGCCTACAGCGAGGCGTTCGTCGGCAACAACCCGCATGCGGCGGCGGCCGAGGCGGTCCTGCTCGCGCTGGTGGCGTGCGTGCTGTCCTTCGGCTTTCTGCGGCTGGTCGGCGGACGCACCAAGGAGCGCGGATGACCCGGCCCCCGGTCCGCTACCGGATCATCACCGCCTCACTGCTGACCGTTGCCGCGCTCTACTTCCTGGTCCCCGTCTACTGGCTGACCGTCTCCGCCACCAAGAACAGCGCCGACCTCTTCGGCACCTTCGGATTCTGGTTCTCCGACCACCCGGACCCCGTCGGCCACCTCGTCGACGTCCTCACCTACGACCACGGCATCTACGCCCGCTGGTTCGCCAACTCCCTCTTCTACGCCGGGACCGGCGCGGTCTGCGCCACCCTGCTGTCCGCCGCGGCCGGCTATGCGCTGGCGAAATTCCCGTTCCGCGGCCGGGAGGTGCTCTTCAACGTGGTGCTCGCCGGGGTACTGATCCCCGGCACCGCGCTGGCCCTGCCGCTCTACTTCCTCTTCAGCGCGATGGGCCTGTCCAACACCTACTGGGCGGTGCTGATCCCCGGCATGGTCAGCCCGTTCGGCGTCTATCTGTGCCGGATCTACGCGGCCGCCGCGGTCCCCGACTCGCTGCTGGAGGCGGCCCGGATCGACGGCGCGGGCGAGGCCCGGATCTTCGGCGGACTCGGGCTGCGGCTGATGACCCCGGCGCTGGTCACCGTCTTCCTGTTCCAGTTCGTGCACATCTGGAACAACTACTTCCTGCCGCTGGTGATGCTCTCGGACTCCGGCCTCTATCCGATCCAGCTGGGCCTGACCTCCTGGACCGGCTACGCCGACCGTCAACCGGTGCTCTACCAGTACACGGTGGGCGGTGCGTTTCTGTCCGTGGTGCCGCTGATGGTGCTGATGACGGTGCTCCAGCGGTACTGGCGTACGGGGCTGACGGAGGGCAGCGTGAAGGCGTGACGAGGCGGCGAGGGGTGGTGTGGGGGAGGGGGTGACGGGGCGCGGTCACGGGATGGCGGGGGCGCGGCGGCGGCAGGTGTGGCCGCCCGTGACGGCGTGGCCCGGATTGCTGTCGAGGGCATGACCGGGTCGCCGTCGGGGCGTGACACTATCGCTGTCATGACTACTCCTGACGATTCCCGGTCCCCGAACGCCGCAACCCGTGCGAAGGCCGCCCTCCAGCGTGACCCCTGGGACCTCCCGGACGTCTCCGGTCTGGTGGTCGGCGTCCTCGGCGGCACCGGTGACCAGGGCCGCGGCCTGGCCTACCGGCTGGCCAGGGCCGGCCAGAAGGTGATCATCGGCTCCCGGGCCGCCGAGCGCGCACAGACCGCCGCCGGGGAACTCGGCCTGGGCATCGAGGGCGCGGAGAACGCCGAATGCGCCCGGCGCAGCGATGTCGTGATCATCGCCGTGCCCTGGGACGGCCACGCCAAGACCCTGCAGGCGCTCGGCGACGAGCTGGACGGCAAGCTCGTCATCGACTGCGTCAACCCGCTCGGCTTCGACAGGAAGGGCGCCTACGCGCTCAAGCCGGAGGAGGGCAGCGCCGCCGAGCAGGCCGCGGCCCTGCTGCCCGGGGCCCGGGTCACCGCCGCCTTCCACCATCTGTCCGCGGTGCTGCTCCAGGACCCGGAGATCGAGGAGATCGACACCGATGTGATGGTGCTCGGCGAATCCCGTGCCGACACCGATGTCGTGCAGGCGCTGGCCGCCCGTATCCCCGGTATGCGCGGCGTCTTCGCCGGCCGGCTGCGCAACGCCCACCAGGTCGAGTCGCTGGTCGCCAACCTGATCTCGGTCAACCGTCGCTACAAGGCACACGCGGGGCTGCGGGTCACGGACGTCTGAGCGGCGGGGACGGGGGCGGGGCGGGCGCGGGGGAAGCGCAGGCATGGGGGACACTGGGGAGGTCCGACCACTCCCGACAGGAGCCGCCCCCATGTCCCTCTTGCCCCCGCCCGGTCCGGCCCGGCGACTCGCCCTGATGGCCCTCGTCGTGTGTGTGCTCTCCGTCGCCGCGGCCGTCGTCGCCTTCGTCGAGGGCAGCTTCTTCGGCGTCGTCTGGATCCTGCTGGCGGGCATCTCCAGCAACATGGCGTGGTTCTACGTACGCAAGGCGAAGGTGCAGCGGGCCGGGGCGGCCGGCTGACGCCGGTCAGCTCAGAGAAGACCGCCGGTCTGCGGGAGCTGCGGCTCGCCCTGCCAGAAGCGGAAGTACTCCTGCCCGATGTAGGTCTCCAGGTCAGAGACGCCCAGCCCGCGCAGGATCGCGTCGACCAGGTCGAAGAACACCCGGTTGACCTCCGGCACCCACAGGAAGACGAAGACCGCCAGCAGTCCGAACGGCGCGAACGGCTCCACCTGCCGCCGCAGCTTCCGCGACAGCCACGGCTCGATCACGCCGTAGCCGTCCAGCCCCGGCACCGGCAGGAAGTTCAAGATCGCGGCGGTGACCTGGAGCAGGGCGAGGAAGGCCAGCGCATAGCGGAACGTGGCCGGGACGCCCGCCAGGGCGTGCAGCCAGAACGGCGCCGTGCACACCGCCGCGAACAGGATGTTCGTCAGCGGCCCGGCCGCCGAGATCAGGCTGTGCCGCCAGCGCCCCCGGATCCGGCTGCGCTCGATGAACACCGCACCGCCCGGCAGCCCGATCCCGCCCATGATCACGAAGATCACCGGCAGCACGATGCTCAGCAGCGCATGGGTGTACTTCAGCGGGTTCAGGGTCAGATAGCCCTTCGCCTCCACCGAGATGTCACCGCTGTGCAGCGCGGTGCGGGCGTGTGCGTACTCGTGCAGACACAGCGAGACCACCCAGCCGGACACCACGAAGAAGAACACCGCGACGCCGGCGTTCGCCGCGAGCGTCCCGCTCCACACGGCCCATCCCGACACCGCCATGACGGCGACAATCGCAAGGAAGACCGGGCTGACACGACGGTCGGCGCGCCGGATTGCTGTGGTCATGGTGCGGGCTCCCGAGGTTGGTGAGGGGCAGCCATGACCGTAACCGCGACAGGGCGCGCGGCGCACGGCCCCCACGGAACCGGCTCGTCCGCGTGACCCCTCCTCCCGGACCCCGTGCCCCGAAAACGAAACGCGATACCTGCCGGGTACCACCGTGAACGACAATGGCCCGGTGCATTACGGAATTCTCGGCACCACCCAGGCCGGACGGGCCGACGGCACCCCCGTCGCCCTCGGCGGCGCACGCCTGCGTGCACTGCTCGCCGCCCTCGCGCTGCGCCCCGGCCGGGCACTGTCCCCGGAACTGCTGATCGGCGACATCTGGGGCGCGGAACCGCCCGCCGACGCGGCCGGTGCGCTGCAGGCGCTGGTCGGCCGGCTGCGCCGCGCCCTGGGACATGCCGCGATCGCCTCGGTGGACGGCGGCTACCGGCTGTGTGCCGAGCCCGACGCCGTCGATCTGCACCGCTTCGAACGGCTCGCGGCGGAGGGCGGCCGGGCGCTGGGCGACGCGGACCCGGCCCGTGCCGCCGCCCTGCTCGACGACGCCCTGGCGCTCTGGCGCGGTCCGGCCCTCGCTGACCTCCCGGACGCGGGCGTCGAGGCGTCCCGCGCCGAGCGCCGCCGGCTGGACGCCCAGTGCACCCGCATCGCCGCCGATCTCGCCCTCGGCCGGGCCACCCAGTCGCTGCCCACCCTCCTCGCGCTGTGCGAGGACCACCCCCTCGACGAGCCCCTCCAGGCCCTGCGGCTGCACGCCCTGCGCGCCGCCGGCCGCACGGCGGAGGCCCTGGCGGCCTACGAGGAGATACGCACCGGCCTCGCCGAACGCCTCGGCGCCGACCCGGGCCCGGAACTGCGCACCCTGCATGCGGAGCTGCTGCGGCCGCCGCCGACGGATCGGCCGCCGCTGACCCCGATACCCGGCACCCCGGCCGCGGCCCCCGCCCCGAACGGCACGGGCACGTCGTACGGCACCGGGACCGCGAACGGCGTCGGCACCCCGTACAGCTCTGGGACCGCGAACGGCGTCGGTACCCCGTACAGCTCCGGGACCCCGCACAGCTGCGGGACCCCGCACAGCCCCGGCACCCCCAGCATCGAAACCCCCCACCCTCACGCCCACACCCGCCCCGGCAACCTCCGTGCCCGGCTCACCTCCTTCGTCGGGCGGGACACCGATCTGGCGGCGATCCGCGCCGACTTGGCCGCGCACCGGCTGGTGACGCTGCTGGGACCCGGCGGCGCCGGAAAGACCCGGCTGTCGCAGGAGGGCGCCGAGACCGCCGCGGCCGCGCTGCCGGACGCCTGGCCACACGGCGTATGGCTGGCCGAGCTGGCGCCGGTGGACGATCCGCAGACCGTGCCCGAGGCGGTGCTGACCGCGCTCGGCGCCCGCGAGACCGTCGTCCGCGGCACCACCGCGGACGGGCTGCGCGCCGCCGCCGACCCGACCGCCCTGGACCCGCTCGCCCGGCTCGCCGAGCACTGCGCGGGACGCCGGATGCTGCTCGTCCTCGACAACTGCGAGCATGTGATCGACGCCGCCGCCGAGCTCGCCGAGCGGCTGCTGGCCGACTGCCCCGGGGTGACGGTGCTGGCCACCAGCCGGGAGCCGCTGGCCGTACCGGGCGAGGTGCTGCGGCCGGTCGAGCCGCTGCCCGACCCCGTCGCGCTGCGGCTGCTCGCCGACCGCGGGGCCGCCGCCCGGCCCGGCTTCCGGGTCGAGGACGACCCGGCGGCCTGTACGGAGATCTGCCGCCGGCTGGACGGGCTGCCGCTCGCCATCGAACTCGCCGCCGCCCGGCTGCGGTTGCTCTCGCCGAGGCAGCTGGCCGACCGTCTCGACGACCGGTTCCGGCTGCTGACCAGCGGCAGCCGGACCCTGCTGCCCCGGCAGCAGACGCTGCGCGCCGTCGTGGACTGGTCCTGGGAGCTGACCGATGAGCCCGAACGGGCCGTGCTGCGGCGGCTGTCCGTCTTTGCCGGCGGCTGTGATCTGGCCGCCGCGGAAGAGGTGTGCGCGGGCGACGGTGTCGACGGGCGCGAGGTGGCCGGGCTGCTCGGCTCGCTGATCGACAAGTCGCTGGTGGTGGCGGCGCCGGCCGGACAGGAGGGTGGTGCCGGCCGCGCTGCCGGCACCGGCGGGCAGATGCGCTACCGGCTGCTGGAGACCGTGGGGGAGTACGCCGGAGAGCGGCTGGACGAGGCGGGGGAGCGCGCCGGTGCCGAGCGCCGCCATCTCGTCGCCTACCGCGAACTGGCCCGTACCACCGACCCGTTGCTGCGCGGACCGGGCCAGCGCGCCGGTATGGAGCGGCTTGAGCTGGAGCACGACAACCTGCGCACCGCGCTGCGCCGCGCCCTCGCCGCCCACGACGAGCACGAGGCGCTGTGCCTGGTGCTGTCCCTGCAGTGGTTCTGGTCGCTGCGGGATCACCGCAGCGATGCCCGGCACTGGGCGACCGCGGTCGCCGCGCTCGGCCCCAACCCCTTTGCGGCGCCTGCCGAACCCGCCCCCGACCTGCACGAGCGACCCATCGACGCGCCGCCTCCGATGGCTCCCGAGCAGCTGCTGGAGGCCCGCCGCGAGATCCGGCTGGTCGCGCTCGCCAGCAGGGACAGCGATATCGCGGCACTGCGCGATCCGGTGATGCAGGACGAGCTGGCGGGGATGCTCACCGCCTACCGCTCCGGTATGCCGCAGACCTGCAAGGTGCCCGGCGTGATGTGGTACTACGCGGTGCTGATCACCGGGGAGTTCGACGAACTGGCGGAGCTGGTCGACGGCGCGGTGCGCGCCTGCCGCGACTTCGGCTACGACTGGGAGCTGGCCTACGTCCTGCAGCTGCGCTCCAAGGTCTTCAACGACCGTCCCGGCGGACTGGCGCAGGCGGCCCGCGATGCCGACGAGGCGCTGCGGCTCTTCCTCCGGATCGGCGACGCCTGGGGCGCGGCCGAGGCACTGGCGGGGCGTGGCGAGAGCCATGAGAAGCGTGGTGCGTACGGGGCGGCGGCGGACGACTACCGGGCGGCGATGGTGCACGCCGAGGACCTGGGGGCGCACGGCCAGATCCTGTTGCTGCGCTGCCGGCTGGGCGCCGTGCTGATCGAGGACGGTCAGGCGGAGGCCGGTGAGCGGATGCTGCGCGAGGTGCTGGCCGACGCCGTGAAGGGCAACAGCGTCCGGGACACCGAGCCGTTCGCGCGGCTGACCCTCGCGATGTGGCTGTCGGCGACGGGGCGTCTCCAGGAGGCGCGCGCCGAACTCCAGCGGGTCCAGGAGCTGTTCACCTCGCGCGCCCCGGACCTGTTCGCCGGGATGCTGCAGGCGCTGTCGATCTCGCTGGAGTTGGACGAGGGGCGCCGGGAGGGAATGCTGCCGAGGTTCCGGCAGTCCATGGAGCTGATGCAGGACTCCATGGCGCAGATCGTCGCGCCGGACCTCCCGGTGGTGCAACTCCTCACCGGCGCACGGGTGTTGATGGCGGAGCGTGGTGAGAAGGCGGGCCGGGACGCGGCGCGTCTGGTGGGCGCGTACGACGCGCTGCTGGCGGCCGGCCAGGTGCCGTCGCTGCTCGTCCGCCGGGACCGGGACCGTACCGAGGCGGCGGTGCGGGCGCTGATCGGCGATACGGCGTATGCCCGTGCGCACGCCGAAGGCGGTGGCCTCTCGCTCGGAGAGGCCACCGCCCTCATCTGACGCGAGCCGGGCGAAAGGCCGTCCCGCGGGGAAGTCCCCCGCGGGACGCGCGTCAGGTCTTCTTGCGGAACTTCGACACCGCGAGCGGCATCGTGACGGCCGTGATGGCGACCGCCCAGCCGAGCGTGACCAGTGTCGGGTGCGCCACCGCGCCCTGGCCGTTGATCAGCGCACGGGCCGCGTCCGCCAGGTTGGATACCGGATTGACCTGGGTGAAGCCCTCCAGCCAGCCGGGCATCGATGTCGGCGGCGCGAAGATCGACGAGCCGAACTGCAGCGGCATCAGCACCACCATCGCCATGCCCTGGACCGCCTGCGGGGTCCGTACGGCGAGCCCCAGCAGGATGAAGATCCACATCAGTGCCGCGCCGAAGGCCGTGGACAGCACGATCGCGCCGAGGAACTCCAGGATGCTGCCGCGGATTTCCAGACCGAGCAGGAAGCCCATACCGAGCAGGATCGCGGTGGCGATCAGCATCCGCCCGATCTCGACGACTATCTTCGCTATCAGGACCGAGGACCGGGCGATGGGCATCGTCCGGAAGCGGTCCATCACGCCCTTGCGGAAGTCCTCGTTGACGCCCATGCCCACCGCCATGGCGATGTTCATGCCCATCATCGCCATCATGCCGGGCACCAGGCGCTGGATGTATTCGGACTGGTTGTCCTTGCCGGCGATGGCGCCGCCGAAGACATACGTGAACAGCAGGATGAAGATGACCGGCATCAACAGGACATCGAACATCGACTCAGGATCCTGCTTGATCTGCAGGGCGTTGCGCCGCACCAGCGCGCCGATGTGCCGCAGATTGGCGCGGAGACCGATCCGGCCCTCGTCGGCACCGGGCTTGGTGAGCGGTGCCGTCATGGTGGTGGCAGTCATGCCGACACCTCCGCGTACTGCTGCTCCATGTCGTCCTCAGATGTGTCGGCCTCGGAGGTCTTCTGGCCGGTGATGGCCAGGAACACCTCGTCCAGGCTGGGCAGATGGGTGCTGATCCCGGCGAGCGCGAAGCCCTGGCGGCCGAGCAGACCGACCACCTCGGTCAGCTGCTCATCACTGATGATCGGTACGTTGACCACACCCCCGTCGTGGTCAGCCGTGGCGCCCGCGATGCCGTCCAGCCCGGCCTGCTCGATGGCGGCGGCCACCCGGCCCAGCTCCCCGTGGTCCGACGGCCGGATCTGCAGCGTCCGCCCGCCGACCTTGGCCTTCAGCTCGTCGACCCGGCCCTCGGCGATCACCCGTCCGCGGTCGACCACCGTCAGCTCGTTGGCCAACTGCTCGGCCTCTTCCATGTACTGGGTGGTCAGCAGCACCGTCGCGCCCTCGCGCACCATCCGCTGGACCTCGTCCCACACCTCGTTACGGGTGCGCGGGTCCAGACCGGTGGTCGGCTCGTCCAGGAAGAGCACCGAGGGCCGGCCGATCATCGAGGCGGCCAGGTCGAGCCGGCGGCGCATCCCGCCGGAGTACTTGGCCGCGGGCCGCTTGGCGGCCTCGGTCAGCGAGAACCGCTCCAGCATCTCGTCCGCGCGCCGGCGGGCGTCCTTGCGGGACAGATCGAGCAGCCGCCCGATCATGTAGAGGTTCTCCCAGCCGGAGAGCTTTTCGTCGACCGAGGCGTACTGCCCGGTCAGGCCGATCGTGCGGCGCAGCGCGCGGGGCTGGCGCACCACGTCGAAGCCGGCCACCACGGCGCGGCCGGCGTCCGGCACCAGGAGGGTGGACAGGCAGCGTACGAGCGTCGTCTTGCCGGCACCGTTGGGGCCGAGCACCCCGAGCACGGTGCCTTCCTTCACGTCCAGGTCCACCCCGTCGACGGCCTTGACCGCGCCGAAGTGCTTGACCAGACCGCGCACCTCCACGGCGTTCCCGCCCTTGGTGGATATCGTCTTTCGCGTCATGCCAATACCCTGCCAGGGGCTGCCGACAAGGCACCGACATGTCTCCGACAGCTTGCTTCCCGCGATTTCGGCTGCCCCGCCGGTTCGCTGCGCTTTGCCTTCGGCCCCACGTTTTTGGCTGTCCCGCCGTTGCGCCTGGCGGCGGGCGGGGTCCGCTGCGCGGGGCTGTTGGGGTGCGGTGACGGGCCTCCGGGGGAGGGGTGTGGGACTGCTTCGCTTTACGTCCCACACCCCTCCCCCTCCGGCCCGTCCCCTCCCGTTGGGGGATGGGAAACGGTGGGTGGGGGTGGTCGTCGGTGGTCGGGTGCTCCTCGTGAAGCAGGAGTGAAATCGGCGTCTACGGACGCTCGCCCCCACTCACCGTTACTGACTCCCCCAACGGGAGGGGACGGGCCGGAGGGGCCTGGTGTGTGGACGTAAAGCGAAGCAGTCCACACACCAGGCCCCGGAGGTCCGTCACCGCACCCGACACCCACCCGCCCGCCGCAGGCGCAACGGCGAGGCACCCGCAAGCATCAGCTGAGGCACCGCGCAGCGGAGCGGCAACGGCGAGGCACCCGCAAGCATCAGCTGAGGCACCGCGCAGCGGAGCGGCAACGGCGAGGCACCCGCAAGCGTCACCTGAGCCCACGCCCCGCGCAGCGGACCCGCAACGGCGAACAACCACCACGGCGGGTCAGCCGAAAACGTGGGCCGAAAGCAAAGCGCAGCCGATTAGTGGAAGGTGTGGGCCTCCGCCGGGAAGTCACCGCCGACGACGTCCTCCGCGAACGCCTTCGCCGCCCCGCCGAGCAGTGCCCGCATGTCGAGGTACTGCTTGACGAAACGCGGCACCCGGCCGGCGGTCATGCCGGCCATGTCGGTCCACACCAGGACCTGCGCGTCGCAGTCCAGGCCGGCGCCGATGCCGACGGTCGGGATGTAGAGCGAACGGGTGACCTCGGCGGCCAGCTCGGCGGGTACGGCCTCCAGAACGACCGCGAACGCACCGGCGTCCTGCACCGCCTTGGCGTCCCGCAGCAACTGCTGGGCCGCCTCCTCGCCGCGGCCCTGGACGGGGTAGCCGCCGAAGGCGTTGACCGACTGCGGGGTCAGCCCGACGTGCGCCATCACCGGGATGCCGGACGAGACCAGCAGCTCCACCTGCTCGGCGGAGCGCTCACCGCCCTCCAGCTTGACGGCGCCCACTCCTGCTTCCTTCACCAGCCGGGTGGCGTTGCGCAGCGCCTGCACCGGCCCTTCCTGGTACGCGCCGAACGGCAGATCGCCGATGACCAGCGCGCGCTTGGTGCCCCGGACGACCGCCGCGGACAGCAGGGTGATCTCGTCCATGGTGACCGGCACGGTGGATTCGTAGCCGAGGTGGCAGTTGCCCATCGAGTCACCGACGAGCAGGACGGGAATCCCGGACTCGTCGAAGACGGAGGCGGTCATCGCGTCGTAGGCGGTGAGCATCGGCCACTTCTCGCCGCGCTCCTTGGCGGCGGCGATATCGCGGACGGTGACCCGGCGCGACCCCGTGCCTCCGTAGAGCGACTTGTCGACCGGCTTCTGGGCAGGCGAAAGCTGCGTCATGGTGACGGCTCCTGTTCATCATCTCGAGGCACCCTGACGGTGTCCCCGGACTCCCCTCCATGCTGGCACGGCCTGCGCACAAAGGAAAAGGGAGCGGGGGCAAGCCGGTTTGTTCACCCGGAGGAGGGGCGCGCCCGGGGAAAAATTCGATACGGAACGGGTTCGTATCGAAAAATGGCTATCGTGGCGGCATGGCCACCTCACCCACCGCCCCGGGCACACCGCCGGCCCGGCAGATCCCGGACCGCATCCACCGCCGCCGCTGGGCGATCCTGTCCACCCTCATGCTCAGCCTGCTGATCGTGGTGCTGGACAACTCGATCCTCAATGTCGCCATGAAGACGATCGCCACCCCGGCCCCCGTCGGCCTCGGCGCCACACAGAGCGAGCTGGAGTGGGCGATCAACTCCTACACCCTGGTCTTCGCCGGCCTGCTGTTCACCGCGGGGCTGCTCGGTGACCGTGTCGGCCGCAAGAAGGTGCTGCTCTTCGGTCTGGCGGTCTTCGGCGCCGGGTCGGTGCTGGCCGGGGTCTCCGGCTCGCCCACCGAGCTGATCGTCTTCCGTGCCGTGATGGGCCTGGGCGGCGCCTTCGTCATGCCCGCCACCCTCGCCATCCTGATGAACGTCTTCGAGCGGGACGAGCAGCCCCGGGCGATCGGCATCTGGGCCGGCGGGGTGGGCATCGCCATCGCGGTCGGCCCGATCGCCGGCGGGCTGCTGCTGGACCACTTCTGGTGGGGCTCGGTCTTCATGATCAACGCCCCGATCGTGCTGCTCTCGCTGGTCGCGATGGTGGTTCTGGTGCCCGACTCCAAGGACCCCCACCCGGGCCGGATGGACCCCTTCGGGGTGCTGCTGTCCGTCGTCGGGCTCGTCCTGCTGGTCTACGGCATCATCAAGGGCGGCCAGCTCGCCGACTTCACCGACCCGCAGGTGGTCGGCACGGTCGTCGGCGGCCTGGTGGTGCTGACCGTCTTCGTACTCCACCAGAAGCGCAGCGACCATCCGTCCATCGACATCAGCTACTTCCGCACGCCCGCCTTCTCGGCCGCCATCGCCGCCATCGCGCTGGTCTTCTTCGCGCTGATGGGTGTCTCGTTCTTCGCCGTCTTCTACATCCAGAGCGTGCGCGGCTACAGCCCGCTGCAGGCCGGGCTGCTGTTCCTGCCGCTGGCCGCCGCCCAGATGCTCTTCGCGCCGCGGGCCCGGCTGGCCGTGGACCGCTACGGCTCCCGCGCGGTCTGCACCTTCAGCATGTTCGTGGTGGCCGACACCATGCTGGGCCTGCTGCTGCTCACCAAGGACACCCCCATCTGGATCATGGAGGCGCTGCTCTTCCTGCAGGGTGCCGGTATGGCGCACATCATGCCGCCGGCCACCGTCGCGGTCATGCAGTCGCTGCCACGCGAGAAGGCCGGCTCCGGGTCGGCGCTCAACAACGTCTTCCGGCAGGTCGGCGGCACCCTGGGCGTCGCCGTCCTCGGATCGCTGCTGTCGACGAGCTACCGCAACGGCATTGAGGACCACCTCGACGCGGTGCCGGGACTGCCGGCCGCCACCCGGCACGCGGCCGGTGAATCCATCGAGGCGACCCTCGGTCTCGCGGACCGGATGGGCCCGGCCGGCCGGCCGCTGGCCGCCGCGGCCGATGACGCCTTCATCCACGCCATGCACGTCACCGCGCTCGGTTCGGCCGCCGTCGCACTGGTCGGGGCCCTGGTGAGCGTGCTGTTCCTGCCGGGCAAAATGGAACCGGCGCCGCAGGCGGCGGAGCCCCAGGAAGAGCGGAAGGCGGGCGTGGAGAGATGAGCCGGGCGGCGGAGGACCCCGAGGGCGCGGCAGCCGAGGGGCGGCCGGGCCCGGCCGCACCGGCGGGCCGCGGCCGGCCGCGCAGCGCCGCGGCCGACTCCGCCATCATCGAGGCCGTGCTCCGCCTGATCGAGGACGGGGCCTCCATAGGTGAGTTGTCCATGGAGCGCATCGCCCGCGAGGCGGGCGTCGGCAAGGCCACGGTCTACCGCCGCTGGTCCGGCAAGAGCGCCCTGATGCTCGATGTCATGCGGTCCCTGGACGTGCCGAGCCCGCCGCCGGCCGGCCTCTCGGTACGCGACGACCTGGTCTTGCTGCTGGAGTTCCTGCGCCGCCGCGGACTCGCCAAGCGCAGCTCCGCGCTGCTGCGCAGCGTCGTCAGCCATGTCCAGGCGCAGCCCGAGCTGTGGGCGGAATATCACGACACGGTGGTACGGGCGCGCCGTGAGGCGCTGCTCGCGGTGCTCCGGCGCGGGGTGGCGAACGGCGAGATCCGCGGCGACCGGGATCTGGAGATGCTCGCCGATCTCTTCGTCGGCCCGATGCTTTCCCGCGCGCTCCTCCACGAGTGGAAGGAACTGCCCGAGGGGCTCTCGGCGGACATCGTCGACACGGTCCTGGAGGGCGTACGGCCGGCGGCGGGCACGGCGGGCACGGCGGGCTGAACACCTCGGCACCCGTGCCGGGTTGAACGCTCCGTCAGCTCCCGTCGGACGGTCCGGGGAACCACTGGGGAACAGGCGCGGGCTCGCTGGAGGAGGCCGCCCGAAGCTCCGCCGTGTGACCGGATCATGCCCGTTCTGTCACAGCCGATGTCACAACCCCCGGGGCCGGAACCCGGACCCGTCACCGGGCCGTCCTCACTTCTAAGAAAGCCCATTACGGACCATCGCCTAGGGTCGGAGATCCAGGTGAGGCGCAGCGACGCAAGGTAGCGAGGACGGCGACATGGCGCAGGCATATATGACGGAGCCGGGACAGGGGCACACCCCCGGGCAGGCCGGTTCCCGGGCCGAACGCCTGCGGAACTGGTGGCGCCCCGAGGGCACCTGGCGGCGCGGCCTCGTGCTCGCGGTGCTCGCCGTCCTGCTCGGGCTGCTGATGATTCTTCACGCGGAGATCCCCAACACCCCGGGAAACTGGGGCAGTCTGCTGGAGACCTTCCTGCCGTGGGTGGGGCTGGGCATCCCCCTGCTGCTCATCGCCGCGGTGCTGCGCCGCTCGGCGAGCGCGCTTGCCGCCCTGCTGCTGCCCACCATCGTCTGGGTCAACTTCTTCGGGAATCAGGTCACCGACAAGGCCGGTGAGGGCGGCAACCTCACCGTGCTCACCCACAACGTCAATGCCGCCAACCCCGACCCGGCGGGCACCGCCAAGGACCTCGTGGCGTCCGGCGCCGATGTGGTGGCCCTGGAGGAGTTGTCCGGGGACGCGCTGACGACCTACCGTCAGGGGCTGGCGAAGGCGTATCCGTACCACACGATCGAGGGCACGGTCGGCCTGTGGAGCAAGCGCCCGCTGACCGACACCCGGCCGGTGGACACCAAGATGGGGTGGAACCGCGCGCTGCGTGCCACCGTCACCGCCACCGACGGCCAGAAGTTCGCCGTCTACGTCGCCCACCTGCCGTCGGTACGGGTCAACGCCGCGAAGGGCTTCACCGCCGACCGGCGCGACGCCAGTGTCGAGGCGCTGGGCGAGGCGATCGCCGCCGACCCGGTGAAGAAGGTCATGCTGCTCGGCGATCTCAACGGCACCATGAACGACCGCTCGCTGGCCCCGCTCACCTTCCACATGCGCTCCGCCCAGGGCGCGGCGGGTGACGGCTTCGGCTTCAGCTGGCCGGCGGCGTTCCCGATGGCCCGGATCGACCAGATCATGATGAAGGGGATGGACCCGGTCAAGGCCTGGGTGCTGCCCTCGACCGGCAGTGACCACCTTCCGGTCGCGGCGTCGGTGAAGATCTGACCGGGGGCGGCGCACCGCCGGGGGAGATCGACGCGGGCCCGTAACGCCCCGTTCCCGTGCCGGAATACTGAGCCTGAGAGACTTTGTTCCGTAAGAGAACTTAAAGCTTACGGTCCGCTGTCCGCGTGCCCGCCCGCACGCAGCACCCTCGAAAGGTCTTTCATGCCCTTGGCTCTGCTCGCTCTCGCGATCTCGGCCTTCGGTATCGGCACCACGGAGTTCGTGATGATGGGCCTGCTGCCCAACGTCGCGGACGATCTGGGCACCTCGGTGCCCACCGCCGGCTACCTCGTCTCCGCCTATGCCCTCGGCGTCGTCATCGGCGCCCCGCTCCTGACCGCCCTCGGCTCCCGCATCCCGCGCAAGCGGATGCTGGTCTGGCTGATGGCGGTCTTCACGGTCGGCAACCTCGCCTCCGCGCTGGCACCCACCTTCGGTCTGCTGATCGCCGGCCGGCTGCTGGCCGGGCTTCCGCACGGTGCGTTCTTCGGCGTCGGCGCGGTGGTCGCCGCCTGGCTGGTGCGCGAGGGCCGGCAGGCCCGCGCGGTGGCCACGATGTTCCTCGGCCTGACCATCGCCAACATCATCGGCGTGCCCGCCGCGACCCTCCTGGGCCAGCAGCTCGGCTGGCGCGCCACCTTCCTCATCGTGGCCGCCATCGGCCTGGTCGCGATGGCCTCCCTGGCCCGGCTGGTGCCGCCGCTGCCGGCCGACGAGCGCACCGGCCTGGGCCGCGAGCTGCGGGCGCTGGGCAACCGCCAGGTGCTGCTCGGCCTGCTCACCACCGTCTTCGGCTTCGCCGGGATCTTCGCCGTCTACAGCTACCTCGCGTCGATGATGACCGAGGTCACCGGCTTCGCGGAGAGCTCGGTCCCGCTGGTCCTCGCCCTCTTCGGCATCGGGATGACCCTCGGCGCGCTCGCCGCTGGCCCGCTCACCGACCGGGCCCTGCGCCCGACCCTGTACGGCTCGCTGGCCGCCCTGGCCCTCGTCCTGACCGCCTTCCACTTCACCGCCCAGGTGAAGTGGGCGGCGCTGGTCACGGTCGTCCTCATCGGTGCCGTCGGCTTCCTGACCACCACCCCGCTCCAGATGCTGGTCATGAACAAGGCGCAGCAGGCCCCGACCCTGGCTGCCGCCTCCAACCAGTCCGCCTTCAACCTCGCCAACGCCGGCGGTGCCTGGGTCGGCGGCCTGGCCCTGGCGGCCGGCTGGGGCTGGACCTCCCCGACCCTGGTCGGAGCGGTCCTGGCGGCCCTCGGTCTGGCCGTCGCCCTGGTGGCCGGCTTCCTGGACCGCGGCGCCCATGACGCGTCCCGGATCGTGGCCCGCAGCGGCGAGGCGGACACGGAGCGGGCCACCGGCGCCACGGTTCCGGCCGGGGAACGTATCGGCTGACCGCGCACGGCGCAGGTCCGGGCGCCGTGCGCGGCAGACGCGGGACACCCACACGGCGCGCGGCCGGGCGGACCGGCACGGCAGACGCGGGACACCCCGGGCCGCCCGGCCTGACGGTGTCCCGCGCGAGGTCACCGTCCCCGGCCGCAACGGGACAGCGGGCTCACCCCGCCGCCGTACCCTGACTCCCCGTCAGGCCCCTTCCCGCCAGTGATTGGTGATCGGCAGCCGGCGGTCCTTGCCGAAGCCCTTCGCGGAGATCTTGGGACCCGGAGGGTACTGGCGGCGCTTGTACTCGGCGTGGTCGACCATCCGCAGCACCCGCGTCACCAGGTCGGCGTCGAAGCCCTGCGCGGTGATCTCCTCCCGGCCGTGGTCGCGGTCGACATAGAGCTCCAGGATGCGGTCCAGGACGGCGTAGTCGGGGAGGGAGTCGGTGTCGACCTGGCCGGGGCGGAGTTCGGCGCTCGGCGGCTTGGTGAGGGTGTTCTCGGGGATCGGCGGGGTCCGGCCGCGCTCGGCGGCGGCCTGGTTGCGCCAGCGGGCCAGCTGGTAGACGACGGATTTGTAGACGTCCTTGATGGGGCCGTAGCCGCCCACCGAGTCGCCGTAGAGGGTCGAATAGCCGCAGGCCAGCTCGGACTTGTTGCCGGGGGCGAGGACCAGATGGCCCTCCTGGTTGGAGATGGCCATCAGGGTGGTGCCCCGCAGGCGCGACTGCAGATTCTCCTCGGCCAGGCCGGTCAGCGGCAGCGCGGCCATGTAGGCGTCGAACATCGGGCCGATCGGCACCGTACGGAAGGACAGGCCCGTACGGCGGGCGAGTTCGGCGGCGTCGGTGAGGGAGTGCTCCGACGAATAGCGGGAGGGCATCGCCACCGCATGTACCTGGGCCGCCCCCAGCGCGTCACAGGCCAGGGCGGCGACCAGCGCGGAGTCGATCCCGCCGGAGAGGCCGAGCACCACACTGCGGAAGCCGTTCTTGGCGACATAGGCGCGCAGGCCGACGACCAGCGCGGTGTAGATCTCCTCCAGGTCGGTGAGGCGTTCGGCCGTACCGCCGAGGGTCTCGGGAGGGTACGGCGGCAGGGGGTCGGGGGAGAGGGTGACATGGGTGAGACGCAGTCCGTCGTTCAGGACCCCCGAGGGCGGTTCGGGCGCCGCGGCCGGCAGGTCCAGGTCGACCAGCACACAGCCCTCCGCGAACTGCGGTGCCCGCGCGATCACCCCGCCGTCCTTGTCGACCACGATCGAGTCGCCGTCGAAGACCAGCTCGTCCTGCCCGCCGATCATCGCCAGATAGGCGGTGGTGCAGCCGGCCTCCTGGGCCCGCTTGCGGACCAGCTCCAGCCGGGTGTCGTCCTTGTCCCGCTCGTACGGCGAGGCGTTGACCGACAGCAGCAGCCCGGCGCCCGCGCTGCGCGTCGCCGGCACCCGGCCGCCGTCCTGCCACAGGTCCTCGCAGATGGCCAGCGCGACATCGACCCCGTGCACCCGTACGACGGGCAGCGTGTCGCCGGGGACGAAGTAGCGGAACTCGTCGAAGACGCCGTAGTTGGGCAGGTGGTGCTTGGCGAACGACAGGGCGACGTCGCCGCGGTACAGCACGGCGGCGGCGTTCTGCGGGGCGCCCGCGGGGCGGCCGTAGCGCGGTTTGGCCTGTGCGCCGCGGTCGAGATACCCGACGACCACCGGCAGATCGCCCAGGCCCTGCCCGGCCAGCCGGGCGGCCAGGATCCGCAGCGCGGCGCGGCTCGCCTCGACGAACGAGGGACGCAGCGCCAGGTCCTCGACGGGGTATCCGGTCAGCGCCATCTCGGGGAACGCGACGAGGTGTGCGCCCTGGTCGGCGGCGTGCCGGGTCCAGTGCACGATCGTCTCGGCGTTCTGGGCGAGGTCGCCGACACAGGAATCGATCTGATTGAGGGCGAGACGAAGTTGAGGCACCCCGCCAGTCTAATCGTCTTTCTGACGCAATGGGGGTCGGGGAGATGTCGGCGGCGCTTCGGGCGGGTCACAGGCGGCCCGTGTTCTCCCCCTTCCCCGCCCGTCGGCCCCGGCCGGCGATGCCGGGCCGACGGGCGGGGTGCGGTGTCTCCGGGGTGCCTAGTTCTTCCGGTATCCGAGCACCGTCATCATCCCCGACTCCGAGTGATAGACGTTGTGGCAATGGACCATCCACAGCCCGGGGTTGTCGGCGTCGAACTCGACATCGAGGCTGCGCCCCGGCAGCACGATCGCGCTGTCCTTGCGGGGCCCGCCGTTCGGCAGCGCGAAGTGGTGCCCGTGGATGTGTACGGGGTGCCACATCTTGGTGTGGTTGCGGATGGCCAGCCGCACCCGCTCACCGGCCCGGATCGGGGTGCGGTGCGACGGTGAGTACTGCCTCCCGTTGATCGCCCAGTCGAACTTCGCCATGGAGCCGGTGAGCTTCAGCTCGACGGTGCGGTCGGGGCGGCGGGCCACGGCCCGTACGCTCTCGGCCGCCCGGAGCCGGTACGCGCTCAGCAGCCGGCCGTCCAGCTCCTCGGGCCGGGCGGACGCGCCGGGTGCCCGGCCGCTGCCGGTGCGCAGCACGGCCTGCGCCGAGCGCTTCTTGCCCTCGGCGAGCGCGGTCAGCGGGAAGACGCCGTCCTTGGCCGTGACCAGCACGTCATAGCGCTCGCCCATGCCGAGCAGCAGCGCATCGGTCTCGGCGTGCTCGACGGGGAAGCCGTCGGCGTGCGTCACGGTCATGGCGTGGCCGCCGAGCGCGACGCGATAGGCGGTGTCGCCGCCCGCGTTGAGGAAGCGGATCCGGATACGGTCGCCGGGCTTGGCCCGGAAGGTCTGCGGATCCTTGGCGAGCCGGCCGTTGATGAGGTGGTACGGGTAGTCCACATCGCCCGCGTCGCCGTTCAGCAGCTTGCTGTAGGAGCCCGTCAGCATCCGTGACGGACCGCCGGCGTGCGCGGCCTGCGTCCCATGACCACCGCCGTCGCCTCCTGCGGGCTCTCCCTCGTCCCCGTGCATGCCCCCGTGGGACCTGCTCATGCCGCGGTTCAGCTCGGCCAGTACGTCGTCGGGGGTGCTGCCGTCCACCCCGTCGACCCAGTCGTCGAACACGACGACCCACTCCTTGTCATAGGAGAGCGGCTCCTTGGGGTCGTCGACGATCAGCGGGGCGTACAGGCCGCGGTCCTGCTGGACGCGGGAGTGCGGATGCAGCCAGTACGTGCCGGGGTGGGGGACCGCGAACCGGTAGGGGAAGGAGGCGCCGGGCATGATCGGCCGCTGGGTGAGGGTGGGGACGCCGTCCATGTCGTTGCGCAGCGCCAGTCCGTGCCAGTGCACGGAGGTGGACTGCGGCAGGTGGTTGGCGAGGGTCATGGCGAGCGTGTCGCCCGCCGTGACCCGGATTTCCTTGCCGGGCAGCACGTCGCCGTACGCCCAGGTGTCGACGGTGTGGCCGCCCAGGTCGATGCGGGCCGGGGTGGCGGTCATGGTGAACTTGCGCACCGGGCCCGCGCCCCGCTTCCGCTCGGCCTCGACGACCTCCGGGCCGTCCGGGGAGACGTAGTCGTCCGGGGTGTCGTGGCGGGAGCCGTGGGCATGGTCCCTGCCGTCCGTGCCGGAGCGCGGGCCGGGGCTGAAGGCGCCGGCGCCACGGGCGGCCAGCAGACCGCTGCCGGCAACGGCGATACCCGCGCCGAGCACGGCGCGGCGGGAGTGCGTACGCATGAGAGAAGCACCTCGTGACGGTGTCGCTGGGTGATGTGGGTACGGGGGAGCGGCCACTGCCGCGGACTCCGTCGGGCGTCGGCGGCAGGCGCGCGCTCCTACACGCGCAGTACCGACAGGCGGTCGAGGAGTGTGTGGCGCGGCGGCGCGGATATGGGCCACAGTCCGCGCGGCAGACGGGCGCGCAGGGCCGTGAGCAGGCCGGTCTCCCGGTATCCGGTCAGCAGGCCGGTGCCCAGCAGGGCGAGGAGGGCGAGCGCCCACAGGGAGAGGACGGCACGGCAGACGGTGCCGAAGGTGTGCATGGCGACGATGCCGGCGATCAGTGCCGTGAACAGCAGCAGACGGCCGCACCGGGCGACGGCCTTGCCCTGTTCCCGCATCGCGGACCTCTCGACGGAACGACAAACCGGCGTACGCCGGGCAGGCCGGCACCTCGCAGCCTACCCCCTAGGGGTATAGGCCTCCAGTAGTGGCCCGCCAATGGAGTGCACCGGAGCGGCCGCCGACGTGTCCGGCCCTCCGGCCCGCCGTCTGCGGTCCTCCGCGCCGGTGCCACCGCTTAACTTGCCACCACCCGCCTATTCTTGGCCTTTCCGCGCCACCGGCGTGCCCGGCGTTCCGTGCCACCGGCCGGGTCCACCCGATCACCTGGATGTCCGTGACCCCGAACCGCCCTTCGGCCCCCGCCTTCCGCCGGGTGGCCGCCGCCCTGCCGTGGCTCGGCGCGCCCGCGTACACCGTGTGGGTGCCGAAGGCGGCGATCGCACGCAAGGGCTCGCCCGGCGCACGCCCCGGTCCGCCCGCCGCCCATCCGGACCAGCCCGGACCCGCCCGCCCACCGCTCTCCCCGCCCCCGCAGCGAGGACAAGGCCAAGGAGACCGATGAACCGCACCCTCCGCCCCCTCCCCCCACCCGGCCGGTTCCTGCGTGTGGACGGTGTGGCGCTGCACGTCCTGACCGAGGGCCGCGGCCCGGTCTGCGTCCTCAGCGGCGGCCTCGGTATGGCGTGGTTCGACTGGGACGCGGTCGCCGCGCTGCTCGCCCCGTACCGCACCGTCGTCCGCTTCGACCGCCCCGGTCTCGGCCTGAGCGCCCCGGCGCCCGAACCGCCCACCCTCGCCGCCGAGGCCGACCGGATCGCCCACCTCCTGGACGCGCTCGGCCACTTCGGCCCGGCCACCGTCGTCGGCCACTCGCTCGCCGGATTCCACGCCGAGGCGTTCGCCCGGCGCCACCCGGACCGCTGCGCCGGGCTCCTCCTGGTCGACACCGGCATCGAGGACAACCCCCGGCCCCGGCTGCCGCGCGCGCTGCGGACCGCCTGGGCGGGCGGGGTGGCCGGTGCCCTGGCCGCCGCCGGCCTGCCCCGCGCCCTGGGCCCCGCCGTCCGCCGGCTGATCGGCCGCGCCTCGACCGTCGGCAGCCATCCACCGCACCCCTGGGAACGCGCCGGCTACCGCACCAGCCGCGTCGCGCGGGCCTGCGTCCTGGAGAACACGACCTACCCCTACCAGGCCGCGGAGCTTGCCGCACTGCGCCCGGACCATCCGCTGCCCGCGGTGCCGGTGACCGTCCTCGCGGCCTACGACGGCAGCGAGACGGCGGGACGGCTGCGGTGGCTGGAGCGCCAGCGGGGGCTCGCCGCGGAGCTGGGCGGCCGGTTCGCGGTCGCCGCCCCCGCGGGCCACCTGGTGATGGCCGATGTGCCGGAGTCGGTGGCGCGGGCGGTGCTGGACCTGTCGGGGACGGGACACGACGCGACGGTGGCGGACCGGCCGTAGGGACCCGGCGCACGACGGGCCGGACGGACCAAGGGGCGGGCGCACCGCGGGCCGGACGGAGCAAGGGCCCGGCGCACCGATTCCAAGTCAACGAGCTCCCCGCGAGGGGCCAAGGCCGGGCCGAGCCCCCCGATTGCCGTCACCGGCCGCGCTGAGCCCGTGTGCTGCGGGAAGGATGCGAGGTGAGAGTTACGGGACGGCGGTTCTGGTTCAGGCCAAGGGTGCGTAATGTGACGGTAACCCCCTCACGTGATACTGGTGCCACAGCACGTTGTTCCACGTGGCTGGACAGGCCGATTGACCTGCAAGGATTGGTGACCCATGGACAAGCAGCAGGAGTTTGTGCTCCGAACGCTCGAGGAGCGCGACATCCGCTTCGTACGGCTGTGGTTCACCGACGTGCTCGGGTTCCTCAAGTCCGTGGCGGTGGCCCCCGCGGAGCTGGAGCAGGCCTTCGACGAGGGCATCGGCTTCGATGGCTCGGCCATCGAGGGATTCGCGCGGGTGTACGAATCCGACATGATTGCCAAGCCCGATCCCGGCACCTTCCAGATCCTGCCCTGGCGCGCCGAGGCCCCCGGCACCGCCCGGATGTTCTGCGACATCCTGATGCCGGACGGCTCCCCCTCCTACGCCGACCCGCGCTATGTCCTCAAGCGCATCCTGGCCAAGACCTCCGACCTCGGGTTCACCTTCTACACCCACCCCGAGATCGAGTTCTTCCTGCTCAAGGACAAGCCCGTGGACGGCCAGCGGCCGACCCCCGGTGACTCCTCCGGCTACTTCGACCACACCCCGCAGAACGTCGGCATGGACTTCCGCCGGCAGGCGATCACGATGCTGGAGTCGATGGGCATCTCGGTGGAGTTCAGCCACCACGAGGGCGCCCCCGGCCAGCAGGAGATCGACCTGCGCTACGCCGACGCGCTCTCGACCGCCGACAACATCATGACGTTCCGCCTGGTCATGAAGCAGGTCGCGCTGGAGCAGGGCGTGCAGGCCACCTTCATGCCCAAGCCGTTCTCGGAGTACCCGGGCTCCGGTATGCACACCCATCTCTCGCTCTTCGAGGGTGACCGCAACGCCTTCCACGAGTCCGGCTCGGAGTACCAACTCTCCAAGGTCGGCCGCTCGTTCATCGCCGGTCTGCTGCGGCACGCCGGGGAGATCTCCGCCGTCACCAACCAGTGGGTCAACTCCTACAAGCGCATCTGGGGCGGCGCCAACCGCACCGCGGGCGCCGGCGGCGAGGCCCCCTCCTACATCTGCTGGGGCCACAACAACCGCTCCGCGCTGATCCGGGTGCCGATGTACAAGCCCGGCAAGATGGGCTCGACCCGGGTCGAGGTCCGCTCCATCGACTCCGGCGCCAACCCCTATCTGACCTACGCCGTGCTGCTCGCGGCCGGCCTCAAGGGCATCGAGGAGGGCTACGAGCTCCCGGCCGGCGCCGATGACGACGTCTGGGCGCTGTCCGACTCCGAGCGCCGGGCGATGGGCATCGAGCCGCTGCCGCAGAACCTCGGCGAGGCCATCGAGCTGATGGAGCGCAGCGAACTGGTCGCCGAGACCCTCGGCGAGCATGTCTTCGACTTCTTCCTCCGCAACAAGAAGCAGGAGTGGGAGGAGTACCGCTCCGAGGTCACCGCCTTCGAGCTGCGCAAGATGCTGCCCGTGCTGTAATCGCAGGTCAGCGGGTCGGCGCGCGGTGCCTGGGCGATCCAGATCCTCAGGAACCGTTGGCCGGGGGGCGTACCCGTTCGGCCTCCCGGCGGTCCCGCCGCCTCATGCCCACGAGGAATGAGGCGGCGCCGACACCAGCGGTGATCAGTCCCCCGATCGCGGTGATGAGCTCAGGCCCTCCCGCCCCTGACGCGGGTGCTTGAACGAACTGGGTGACCGTCACGGTGGGGGTGGGGGATCGCGTTGAGGACGGGCTGTCGCTCCAGGGGGGTGATGGGGTGCCATGGTCCCTGGGTGTGCCACCAGGGGACTCGGAGGTGGTGGGGTGCGCAGACACCGACGGTGGCCTGCTCGCACGGTGCGAGGTGGAGGTGGCCTCCTCCCCCTCCCCCTCCCCGTTGCCGGTCAGAAAGCTGAAGACAGCCGTGGCGAGCAGAGCCACGGCTACGCCCATGAGGGCGGCACCGGACCAGATCAGGGGCCGTCGCCTCATCGGACCGCGCCTTCGGCTGTCCTTCTGCGGCCACTCCTGTGCTCCGTCACTCCACCAGGTTGCCGCAGGGATACGGACGGTGCGAGGCGACTGTCACGTTCGTGGACCATCGGTGGACAAGCAGCCACCCCGCAGCTGCCCACCGAGGCCTGACCAGCGACAACCGCCCGACTGCTGGTCAGAGGGCATCCCGGTAGAGTCTTGGGAGGTGAGCAAAGGGCGTGCATCAATCCCTGCGCAACAAGAAGAAGGAGTGGGAGGAGTACCGCTCCGAGGTCACGGCTTTCGAGCTGCGCACGATGCTGCCCGTGCTCTGAGCCACCGCGCCACCGAGAGGCTGCACCATGGCACTTCCCGCTCCGCAGGGACGGCGGAGCAGCACCTTCACCCGGCTGCTGAGGCACGGTTTCACCGACCCCTCGGCGGCCGGGGAGCTGCTCGATTCCCCTTCGTTCGCGTCCGTACGCGATGACTCGGTGCTGCTGGAGGCACTGGGCGCCACCGCGGACCCGGACCTCGCCCTGCACAGCCTGGCCCGGCTGGTCGAGGCCCAGGAACCGGACGAGCAGCAGACGCTGCTGAGCACCGTCGCCGCGGCGAAACCGCTGCGTGACCGGCTGCTGGGGGTGCTGGGCGCCTCCGAGGCGCTCGCCGACCACCTCGTCCGGCATCCGCGCGACTGGCAGTCGCTGGTCACCTACGAGTCGGTCGATCTGCACCCCACCACTCCCGAGTTCGAGCTGGCGCTCGCCGAGGGGATCTGGGGCGGACGGAACGCCGAACGGCCGCGCGCGGATGCGCTGCGCACCGCCTACCGCCGCTCCCTGCTGGGCATCGCGGCCCGTGACGTGTGCGGCACGACCGATGTCGCCGAGGCCGCCGCGGAGCTGGCGGACCTGGCCACCGCCACGGTGCGGGCCGCCCTGGAGATCAGTTACGAGGAGGCGCCGGGCGACGCCGCGGTGTGCCGGGTGGCCGTCATCGGCATGGGCAAATGCGGTGGCCGGGAGCTGAACTATGTCTCGGACGTCGATGTCATCTTCGTCGCCGAGGCCAAGGAGGGCGTGGACGAGGCCAAGGCACTGCAGGCCGCGACCCGGCTCGCCGCCCGCATGATGCGGCTCTGCTCGGACAACACAGTCGAGGGCACCATCTGGCCGGTGGACGCCAACCTGCGCCCCGAGGGCCGCAACGGCCCGCTGGTGCGCACTCTCTCCAGCCACCTCGCCTACTACCAGCGCTGGGCCAAGACCTGGGAGTTCCAGGCGCTGCTCAAGGCCCGCCCGATGGCCGGTGACCTGCAGCTGGGGCAGGAGTACGTGGACGCGCTGGCGCCGATGGTGTGGGAGGTCGCAGAGCGGGAGAACTTCGTCGCCGATGTGCGCCAGATGCGCCGCCGGGTCGTCGAGAACATCCCCGCGGCGCAGGTCGAGCGGGAGCTCAAGCTCGGCCCCGGCGGACTGCGCGATGTCGAGTTCGCCGTGCAGCTGCTGCAGCTGGTGCACGGCCGCAGCGATGCCACGCTGCGCAGCGCCACCACGCTCGACGCCCTGGCGGCGCTGGCGGCCGGCGGCTATGTCGGACGCCAGGACGCCGCGGCCCTGGACGCCGCCTACCGCTTCCTGCGCACGCTGGAGCACCGGATCCAGCTCTTCCGGATGCGCCGTACGCATCTGATGCCCGAGAACGAGGGCGAACTGCGGCGGCTGGCACGCTCGTTGGGCCTGCGCACCGAGCCGGTCGACACCCTCCGCAAGGAGTGGAGGTGGCACGCCCGCGAAGTGCGCCGGCTGCACGAGAAGCTCTTCTACCGGCCGCTGCTCGACGCCGTCGCCCATCTGGAGACCGGTGAGACCCGGCTGTCCGCCAAGGCCGCAGGCCACCGCCTCGAAGCGCTCGGCTACGCCGACCCGGTGGCCGCGCTGCGGCATCTGGAGGCGCTGGCGTCCGGTGTGACCCGTAAGGCCGCCATCCAGCGGACGCTGCTGCCGGTGCTGCTCGCATGGTTCGCGGACTCCGCCGACCCGGACGCCGGACTGCTCAACTTCCGCAAGGTGTCCGACGCGCTCGGCAAGACCCCCTGGTATCTGCGGCTGCTGCGCGACGAGGGCGCCGCCGCCGAGAACCTCGCCCGGGTGCTGTCCGCCGGCCGGCTCGCCCCCGACCTGCTGCTGCGCGCCCCCGAAGCGGTCGCCCTGCTCGGCGCCCCCGACGGGCTGCAGCCCCGCTCCCGGGCCGCGCTGGAGCAGGAGGTGCTGGCCGCGGTCGGCCGCGCGGACGGTGCGGAGGCGGCGGTCGCGGCGGCCCGCGGGGTGCGCCGCCGGGAGCTGTTCCGTACGGCCGCCGCGGATGTGATCGGCGCGTACGGCACGGAGTTCAGCCCGGCGGACAACGATCACGGCAACTCCGTCGACGCGGTCGGCTCCGCCGTCTCCGACCTCAATGCCGCCACCCTCGCCGGTGCGCTGCGCGCCGCGGTCCGCGAGCAGTGGGGCGACACCCTGCCCACCCGCTTCGCGGTGATCGGCATGGGCCGGTTCGGCGGCCACGAGCTGAACTACGGCTCGGACGCCGATGTGCTCTTCGTGCACGAACCGCGCGAGGGCGCCGACGAGCAGGAGGCCGCCAAGGCCGCGCACGCCGTCGCCAACGAGATGCGCCGGCTGCTCGAACTCCCCTCCTCCGACCCGCCGTTGCTCATCGACGCGGATCTGCGCCCGGAGGGCAGATCGGGGCCGCTGGTGCGCACGCTCGCCTCGTACGCGGCCTACTACCGGCGCTGGTCGCTGGTGTGGGAGTCGCAGGCGCTGCTGCGGGCCGAACCGGTCGCGGGCGACACCGAGCTGGGCCGGCGGTTCATCGAGCTGATCGACCCGCTGCGCTACCCCGCCGAGGGCCTGGGCGAGGACGCGGTCCGCGAGATCCGCAAGCTCAAGGCCCGTATGGAGGCCGAGCGGCTGCCCCGCGGCGCGGACCCCACCACCCACGCCAAGCTGGGGCGCGGCGGGCTGAGCGATGTCGAGTGGACAGTCCAGCTGCTGCAGATGCAGCACGGCTGGGAGTTCCCCGGCCTGCGCACCACCCGCACCCGCGAGGCGCTCGCCGCCGCACACGCCGCCGAACTGATCGGCACCGAGGACGCCCAGACCCTGGACGAGGCCTGGGTCCTCGCCGCCCGCGTACGCAACGCCGTGATGGTCGTCCGGGGCCGCCCCGGCGACACGTTCCCCGCCGACGGCCGCGAACTGGCGGCCGTGGGCCGCTACCTCGGCTACGAGGAGGGCCAGACGGGCGAGATGATCGACGACTACCGACGGGTGACCCGCAGGGCGCGGAGTGTCGTCGAGGAGGTCTTCTACGGGGCGTAGGGGCGGGGGCGCCCGCTCCGGCCGTCACCCTCGCAGCCCTTGCGCCCGCTGCCGTGAGCGGCACGATTCAGCCAACCGGTTCCAGGTCCGGGCGACGGGAACCCGGCTGCTGCGGCACGGCCCATGGCGAGAGAACGGTGGCGTGCGCCGGTGATTCCCGCGGTGGCCGGGAAGGTGAACGGCGGACATTTTTCGATTTATCGCCGGGGGTGGCGGGGCTTATTCCGCCCCTCGTCCCCTTGATCGATTTCTGATTTCATTTCGTGCGTTGACCAACTCCAACGCAAAGGAATGATGATGCGGAGTAAGCAGAGGATCCTGGCGGGGATTCTGTCGGCATCCGTCGCCTGGGCTGGATTTCTAGGAGTCTCCGCAGGGCCCGCGCAGGCTGCCACGGATTCGCATGTGCGTATGGCCTCGCCGGCGGCTCAGAAATCGGCGGTCGGAAAGTGGCACATACGCAACTCGTTCTTCGGGAAGAACGGCGAAGACGTGCCCCTGCGGCAGGGGGATCTGAAGTTCGGCTACAAGCACATTCAGGACAAGCACCCGGAAGATGACACTGCCTTGCTCGGCTGGATAGACGATACCCTCGAAGACGGGAAATACGGGGAAGATGAAGGGCAGACGGTGGTGAGGAACCGGACGGCCACGGGGAAGATGTTCCGGGTGGTGTTCACGGAGCGCGAAGACGAAGCCTCCAAGGATGGTCGACCGGTCGGCATCATTACGGCGTTCCTTGAATGACGGGATCGAGAGGAGAGGCCGTGGATCATACGCCGCGTGGCGGCATGGATGTGGAAGAGTGGCTCGCGCAATTTCAGCGATCCCTGGAACGGTCCCTGCCGAATAGCTTGGCCTCGGAAGAGGATCAGGGTTCCTTGCAGGAAATGCTTGTCGACCGGAGAGAGCAGGGTGTCTGGATCACTGCCACCTTCTCCATGGCGAGTCATCCCGGGGTGGCCTTTGAGTGGCGGCAGAACGTGGTGCCCGAGTTGAGTGCGGACTGGGACCCCACCTTCGCTTCCATGCTCTTCCGCACGCACCTCATCGAGTGGTATCACACGGAGGCCAAAAGGCGGCCCCCCACCGCTGACGGCGTCGTCCGGGACTGACCCGGTGTCCACGCGGTGCGAGCCCTGTCCGGTTCCGCGCGCACGGTACTGCCACGGCCTCATGCAGCCTCCCCTGCGCCCGCCCCTTCCCGGGGGAGGGCCGCGGGGCCGCATGAGGCCCTGGGTCACGCCGTAGCCGGCAACACCCGCGCCAGCCGATGCGGCAACGACCCGTACCAGACAGACGCACACGCGAAGCCCAATGACAGGCACAGGACGCCGCCCACCGCGTCCAGCCAGAAGTGGTTGGCGGTGGAGATGATGACCAGCAGGGTGACGGCCGGGTAGAGCAGCCCGAGGACCTTGCCCCACAGGGGCTTGGCGAGCAGGGCGATGGTGATGCCGCACCACAGCGACCAGCCGATGTGCATCGACGGCATCGCGGCGTACTGGTTGGACATCGAGGCGAGGTTGCCGGACGCCATCGAGCCCCAGGTCCCGTGGTGGACGAGGGTGTCGATGAAGCCGCCGTCCGGCATCAGCCGGGGTGGCGCCAACGGGTAGACGTAGTAGCCGATCAGGGCGATACCGGTGGTGGCGAACAGGGCCAGCCGGGCGGCGGCATAGCGGCCGGGGTGCCAGCGGTAGAGCCAGACCAGCACTCCGATCGTCACGATGAAGTGCAGTGTCGCGTAGTAGTAGTTCATCGACACGATCAGCCAGGTCACGGAGTCCACCGCGTGGTTGACGGTGCGTTCGACGGCGATGCCCAGGGAGTGCTCCGCCTGCCAGATCCAGTCGGCGTTCTTCAGTGCCTGGATCTTCTGTCCGGGCACGGCGTTGCGGATCACCGAGTAGGTCCAGTAGCTGACCGCGATGAGCAGGATCTCGAACCAGAGCCGGGGGGTGCGGGGAGAACGCAGACGGGTCCATCGTCCTTCGGTCGCCGGGTGGTCCGCGTGTTCCCCCTTGGGTGGCGGGGTGGTCGGCGGGCCGTCCAAAATCCTCGTATTCGCATCACCCATAGGCAGACAGTCTGCCAGAAACGGACGTCTCGCCGATCATCCTTCGGGCGGGTATTCGAGGCCGGGTATCGGACTTGCGGGGGATGGCCGGACCCCGTACTCACGGGTGACGGAGCCGGCCGTCTCCTTCGGATCACGCCGGCCGTCCGAGGAGAAGAAGGGGCTGTACCTCGCCGTGTATCCGGCGGCCTCGGTGGTGGGAGCGGCCTGCCTCGGACGTCCGCGACAATGTCCACCACGCCGTGTGCGACAAGGAGTTGGAAGAGCTCGACAGCAGGGGCCCCAGGTAGTCGGCCGCGACCGAGGGCCACGCATGGCTGAAGCGTCGCAGCTCGCGCCGGCGACAGCCCTACGTGGCCCGCAGCGGTTTCGGGATCCTGGCCGTCGTCCGCGGGGCCGAGGCGGTCGAGCCGCGTACCACCAGCTCGGGGTGGAAGACGAACTCGCTGTGCGGGGCCGGGGTGCCGCCGATTTCCTCCAGGAGGGCCCGTACCGCGGCCTGTCCCATGGCTGTCACCGGCTGGCGGATGGTGGTCAGCGGCGGGTCGGTGAAGGCGATGAGCGGGGAGTCGTCGAAGCCGACCACGGAGATCTCGCTCGGGACGTCGAGCCCGCGCTGCCGGGCCGCGCGGATCGCGCCGAGCGCCATCATGTCGCTGGCGCAGACGATGGCCGTGGCGCCCCGCTCGATCAGCGCGCTCGCCGCGGCCTGGCCGCCCTCCAGGGTGTAGAGGGAGTGCTGGATGTACGGCTCCGCCTCGGCCGGGCCGACCTGCAGCCGCCCCTGCATGGCGCGCACAAAGCCCTCGATCTTGCGCTGGACGGGCACGAACCGCTTGGGGCCGAGGGCCAGACCGATCCGCCGGTGGCCCAGCGCGCTGAGGTGGGTGACGGCCAGGTCGACCGCGGCCCGGTCGTCGGGGGAGACGAACGGTGCCTGCACCTTGTCGGAGAAGCCGTTGATGAGGACGAACGGGACGCCCTGGCCGCGCAGCTGCTCATAGCGCTGCATATCGGCGGAGGTGTCGGCGTGCAGCCCGGAGACGAAGATGATGCCGGCCACTCCGCGGTCCACCAGCATCTCGGTCAGCTCGTCCTCCGTGGAGCCGCCCGGCGTCTGGGTCGCCAGGACGGGCGTATAGCCCTGGCGGGTCAGCGCCTGCCCGATGACCTGGGCGAAGGCCGGGAAGATCGGGTTCTCCAGCTCCGGAGTGATCAGCCCGACCAGCCCGGCGCTGCGCTGCCGCAGCCGCACCGGGCGCTCGTAGCCCAGCACGTCGAGGGCGGCCAGCACGGACTGGCGGGTGGTGGCGGAGACACCGGGCTTCCCGTTGAGAACCCGGCTGACGGTGGCCTCGCTGACACCCGCCTGCGCTGCGATGTCGGACAGCCGGGCGGTCATGAGGGGGACTGTACCGTTCGGCTCTCAGATTGCCCACCAGGTGCAGCTGTCGCCGGGGAGCACCGCGGCGTGGCCGTTGCCGGTCACCGGGGCGCTGGCCAGCAGCAGTGCTCCGGGCGGCGGCAGTTCCACCTCGTGACCCAGCGTGTTGACGGCGCACAGCACACCGGGGCGGGTGAAGGCGAGCACCCCGTCGGGCGCGGGGGCCCAGCTCATCTCCCCGTCGCCCAGACCCGGCAGCCGGCGCCGCAGGGCGAGGGCGGTGCGGTAGAGCTCCAGGGTGGAGGCGGGGTCGCCGGTCTGGGCCTCGACGGTGAGGGCGGCCCAGTCGTCCGGCTGCGGCAGCCAGCTGCCGCCGTCGCCGAAGCCGTACGGCGGCAGCTCGCCGGACCAGGGCAGCGGCACCCGGCAGCCGTCGCGGAAACCGTCCTGGCCGCTGGTGGCGGCAGCGCCGGCGGTCCGGCCGCCGCGGAAGAAGGCCGGGTCCTGTCGGGCCTCGTCGGGCAGGTCCGTCACCTCGGGCAGGCCCAGCTCCTCGCCCTGGTAGAGGTAGGCCGAGCCGGGCAGCGCCAGCATCAGGAGGGTGGCGGCGCGGGCGCGGTCCAGGCCGCCGCCGAGGCGGGTGGTGTGCCGTACGACGTCGTGGTTGGACAGCACCCAGGTGGTGGGGGCGCCGACCGAGGTGGTGGCGGCGAGCGAGGTGTCGATGACCGAGCGCAGCGCGTCGGCCTCCCAAGGGGCGTTCAGGAACTGGAAGTTGAAGGCCTGGTGCAGTTCGTCGGGGCGGACGTAGAGGGCGAGGCGTTCGGCGGTGGGGGCCCAGGCCTCGGCGACGCCGACCACCTGCCTGCCGTGGGCGTCGCCGTAGCCGTCCAGCAGACGGCGCCAGGTGCGGTGGATGGCGTGCACCCCGTCCTGGTCGAAGAACGGCAGCACCTGGTTGCCGATGAGCTTGGCCTGCTGGCCGTGGCCGATGTCCGGCAGGCCGGCCGCCTTGATCATGCCGTGGGCGACATCGACCCGGAAGCCGTCCACCCCGAGGTCGAGCCAGAAGCGCAGGATGGCCTCGAACTCGGCGTGCACCTCCGGGTTGTCCCAGTTCAGATCGGGCTGCTCCGGGGCGAAGAGGTGCAGATACCAGTCGCCGCGCTCGGTGCGGGTCCAGGCAGGGCCGCCGAAGACCGACTCCCAGTCGTTGGGCGGGAGTTCGCCGCTCTCTCCCTTGCCGGGGCGGAAGAGGTAGCGCTGCCGGGCGAGCTCGGGGTCCCGGAACCACGGGTGCCGGTCGGAGGTGTGGTTGGGGACGATGTCGACGATCACCCGCAGGCCCAGGTCATGGGCGGTGCGGATCAGGTCGTCGGCGTCCTGGAGACTGCCGAAGAGCGGGTCGACGGCGCGGTAGTCGGCGACGTCGTAGCCGCCGTCGGCCTGCGGTGAGGCATAGAACGGGGTGAGCCAGACGGCGTCCACCCCCAGGTCCTTGAGGTGCGGCAGCCGGGCGCGGGCGCCGCGCAGATCGCCGATGCCGTCGCCGTCGCTGTCCGCGAACGAGCGCACATACACCTGGTAGATGACGGCGTCGCGCCACCACCCCGGACCTCGGCCCGTTCCGGGGGCCTGGGGGGCGGGGCTGGGGGAAGTGAGCTCCTGGGTCATCTGCCGTCCCTGTCGAGATCAAGAGGCGTCGGTGCCTTCACCGAATCAACGCTCGGGCGGGCGCGGGGTGACGGTGCCGAGGGCGCCCGGAGGGTCCCGTTCCAGCCATCTCGCTGCAATTCGTTCCCACGGTCTTGCAGAAATTTGCCGCAAGGTCTTTCGGTTTGTTTTCAGCGCTGTTACGTTCCTGACCGCCATCTGAGGCATTTCCCTAAGGAGTTCACATGCGGCGTGGCATACGGGGCATAACGGCCACCGCGCTGGTAGCGGGCCTGGCACTGGCAGCGACAGCGTGCGGCGGAGGCGACAGCGGCGACGGCGGCAACAGCGGGGGTGAACTGTCCGGAACCGTTACCTTCTGGGACACCTCCAACGACGCCGAGAAGGCGACGTACCGCAAACTTGCCGAAGGTTTCCAGAAGCAGCACCCCAAGGTCCGCGTCAAGTATGTGAACGTGCCCTTCGGCGATGCCAACGCCAAGTTCAAGAATGCGGCCGGCGGCAACTCCGGCGCCCCCGACGTGATGCGCACCGAGGTCGCCTGGGTCGCCGACTTCGCCAACCTCGGCTACCTCGCGCCGCTCGACGGCACCCCCGCCCTCGACACCACCGACGACTACCTCCCGCAGGCCGTCGGCTCCACGAAGTTCAAGGGCAAGACCTACGCCGCACCCCAGGTCATCGACACCCTCGGCCTCTTCTACAACAAGAAGCTCCTCAAGGACGCCGGCGTCGAGGTGCCCAAGACCTTCGACGAGCTGGCCAAGGCCGCCAAGAAGATCAAGGCCAAGACCGGCGCCACCGCCCTCTACCTGCGCGGCGACGACCCCTACTGGTTCCTGCCCTACCTCTACGGCGAGGGCGGCGACATGGTCAACGCCCGCGACAAGGTCGTGGAGATCGACGACGGCGCCGGCGTCAAGGCCTTCAAGACGATCAAGAACCTGGTGGACTCCAAGGCCGCGGTCACCGACGCCACCGACGGCCAGGAGAACCAGCTCAAGGCCCTCAAGGACGGCGATGTCGCGATGGCCGTCGACGGCCCCTGGGACATCGAGGGCGCCCGCGCCGGCAAGGCATTCAAGGACAAGAAGAACCTCGGCGTCGCCCCCGTCCCCGGCGGCAGCAGCGCCCAGGGCTCCCCGCAGGGCGGCTGGAACCTCTCCGTCTACGCCGGCAGCAAGAACTTGCAGGCCTCCTACGCCTTCGTGAAGTACATGAGCTCGGCCAAGGTCCAGCAGGAGACCAACGAGAAGCTCAGCCTGCTGCCCACCCGCAAGTCCGTGTACGACGTGCCGGCCGTCAAGAACAACGAGATGGTCAAGTTCTTCAAGCCCGCCGTCGACGGTGCCGTCCAGCGCCCCTGGATCGCCGAGGGCAACTCGCTCTTCGAGCCGATCAAGGTCCAGATGAACAAGGTGCTCACCGGCGCCGCCACGCCCGAGCAGGCCGCCGAGGCGACCGGCGACGCCTACCGGAAGCTGCTCAAGGACTACAAGTGACCTTCGCTGTACGGGTGCGCCGGGCGCTGGGCACCCACTGGTACGCATGGACGATGGTCGCCCCGGTGGTACTCGTCATCGGGGTGATCATCGGCTATCCGCTGGTGCGCGGCGTCTTCCTCTCGCTCACGGACGCCAATGAGGCCAACGTCGAGCGGAACATCGGCGTCAACCACCTCCCCGCCACCTACAAGTTCACCGGCCTGGACAACTACCAGGCGGTCCTCTCCGACGGCGTCTTCTGGGACCGCCTCGGCTGGACCGTCCTGTGGACCGTCGGCTGTGTCTCGCTCACCTTCCTGACCGGCCTCGCGCTGGCGAACATGCTCAACCGCACCCTGCGCGGCCGCACCTTCTACCGCCTGGCGCTGATCCTGCCGTGGGCCATCCCCGCCTTCATCTCGGTCTTCACCTGGCGGATGCTCTACAACGAGAAGAACGGCATCCTCAACAAGCTGCTGGCCGGCGGCGGTATCGACGCGGTCCCGTGGCTCAACGACCCGACTTGGGCCAAGCTCTCGGTCATCGCCGTCAACGTCTGGCTCGGCGTGCCCTTCATGCTCGTCGCGCTGCTCGGCGGACTGCAGTCCATACCGGGCGAGCTGTACGAGGCCGCGGAGATGGACGGCGCCAGTGCCTGGCAGCGCTTCCGCCACATCACCGTGCCGGGGCTGCGGTCCGTCAGCAGCACCGTCATCCTGCTCTCCACCATCTGGACCTTCAACATGTTCCCGGTGATCTTCCTGCTCACCCGGGGCGGCCCCGGCGACGCCACCGAGATCCTGGTGACCTACGCCTACCGGCTCTCCTTCATCGACAGCCCCCGCAACTTCTCCGAGTCCGCGGCCTGGGGCGTCCTGATCCTGGTCCTGCTCTCGGTCGTCGCGGTCGTCTACCGCCGGGCGCTGCGCAAGCAGGGAGAGGTGTGGTGACCATGACCCGCACGTATCCGGCCCGTCGGGCCCGTAAGCGCAACGAGCGGTCCCGGACGGCGTCCCTCGGACTGCACGCCGGCCTGGCCGTCGCGGCCGTACTGGCGGTCTTCCCGCCCCTGTGGCTGCTGGTGACGTCCTTCAAACCGAAGAACGACGCCTTCTCCACCGGTCTGGTCACCCACTTCACCTTCGCCAACTACACCCATGTACTGGCCGACACCGAGTTCCTGACCTGGTTCAAGAACTCCGTGATCATCGTCGGGCTGACCACCGTCCTCGGGGTCTTCATCGCCGCCACCACCGGCTACGCCGTCAGCCGCTTCCGCTTCCCCGGGATGCGCCCGCTGATGTGGCTGCTGCTGATCACCCAGATGTTCCCGGTCGCGGTCCTGATCGTGCCGCTCTACAACCTGCTGGCGAGCCTCGGCCTCCTCAACCAGCCCGCGGGCCTGGTCATCACGTATCTGACCATCGCCGTCCCGTTCTGCGCCTGGATGATGAAGGGCTTCTTCGACACCATCCCGGTGGAGATCGACGAAGCCGGCCGGGTCGACGGCCTCAACCCCTTCGGCACCTTCTGGCGGCTCGTCCTGCCACTGGCCCGCCCCGGCCTCGCCGTCACCGGCTTCTACACCTTCGTCACCGCCTGGGCCGAGGTCGCCTACGCCTCCGCGTTCATGACCGGCGAGGAGAACCTGACGCTCGCGGGCGGCCTGCAGACCTTCGTCAACCAGTACACCAACGACTGGGGTTCGATGACCGCAGCCGCCGTGATCATCGCCGTCCCGGCCGCCCTCGTCTTCGCCTTCGCCCAGCGCCACCTCGTAGCCGGACTGACTGCCGGCACCACCAAGGGTTGACATGACTTCACAGCACAACGTCACTCCTGACAGCGCCACTCCCGCCACCGACTGGTGGCGCGACGCGGTGATCTACCAGGTCTATCCGCGCAGCTTCGCCGACGCCAACGGTGACGGGATGGGGGACCTGGCCGGCGTCCGCAGCCGGCTGCCGTACCTGCGTGACCTGGGTGCGGACGCCGTCTGGCTCAGCCCCTTCTACGCCTCCCCGCAGGCCGACGCCGGCTACGACGTCGCCGACTACCGCGCCATCGACCCGATGTTCGGCACCCTGCCGGACGCCGAGGCCGTCATCCGCGAGGCCCATCGGCTGGATCTGCGCATCATCGTCGACCTGGTCCCCAACCACTGCTCCGACCAGCACGAATGGTTCCGCCGCGCCCTCGCCGAGGGCCCCGGCTCCACGACCCGCGAGCGCTTCCACTTCCGCAAGGGCCGCGGCGAGAACGGCGAGGAGCCGCCCAACGACTGGGAGTCCCTCTTCGGCGGCCCCGCCTGGACCCGGGTCCCCGACGGTGAGTGGTACCTCCACCTCTTCGCCCCCGAACAGCCCGACTTCAACTGGGACCACCCCGCCGTCCAGGACGAGTTCCGCTCCATCCTGCGCTTCTGGCTGGACCTGGGCGTGGACGGCTTCCGGGTGGATGTGGCCCACGGCCTGGTCAAGGCGCCCGGCCTGCCCGACATGGGCCGGGGCGAGCAGCTGAAACTGCTCGGCAACCAGGTCCTGCCGTTCTTCGACCAGGATGGCGTCCACGCCATCTACCGCTCCTGGCGCACCGTCCTCGACGAGTACTCCCCCAGCCTCCGGCCGGGGGTACCCCCAGGCGCCCGGATCGCGGTCGCCGAGGCCTGGACCCCCAGCGCCGACCGCACCGCCCTCTACCTCCGCCCCGACGAGCTCCACCAGGCCTTCAACTTCCACTACCTGAACACGGGGTGGGACGCGGAGGCCCTCCGCGAGGCGATCGACTCCTCCCTCGACGCCATGCGCCCGGTGGCCGCCCCGACGACCTGGGTGCTGTCCAACCACGACGTCGTACGCCACCGCACCCGCCTCGGCGGCGGCCCGGACCGCGCCCGCGCCGCCACCCTGCTGATGCTGGCGCTGCCCGGTTCGGCCTACCTCTACCAGGGCGAGGAGCTGGGCCTCCCCGAGGTCACCGACCTTCCCGACGAGGTCCGCCAGGACCCCTCCTTCTTCCGGGACGCCGGCCAGGAGGGCCTGCGCGACGGCTGCCGGGTGCCGCTCCCGTGGAGCGGCGACGCACCCCCGTACGGCTTCGGCGACGGCGGCAGCTGGCTGCCGCAGCCGGACGACTGGGCCGCGCTCACCGTCGAGGCCCAGACCGGCGACCCCGCCTCCACCCTGGAGCTCTACCGCACCGCCCTCACCGTGCGGCGTACCCACCCCGGCCTGGGCGCGGGCGACGCGGTCGAGTGGCTGGACGCCCCCGAGGGTGTCCTGGCCTTCCGCCGCCCCGGCGGCCTGATCTGCACGGTCAACACGACCGGGGCCCCGGCCCGCCTGCCCATCCCCGGCCGGCTTCTGCTCGCCTCCCGCCAACTGGACGCATCCGAGGGGGACTTCGAGCTGCCCGCCGACACCACCGTCTGGTGGGAGGAGTGACCCTGCCCGATCTCCATGCCACCCCCCGGCTCTCCGACATCGCCGCCCAGGCGGACGTCAGTGAGGCGACCGTCAGCCGGGTCCTGAACGGCAAGGCGGGCGTGGCGGCGAGCACCCGGCAGCGGGTGCTCGCCGCGCTCGACGTCCTCGGCTACGAACGTCCCGTACGGCTGCGCCGCCGCAGCGCCGGGCTGGTCGGGCTGGTCATCCCCGAGCTGACCAACCCGATCTTCCCCGCCTTCGCCCAGATCATCGAGCAGTCGCTGGCCGGCCACGGCTACACCCCGGTGCTGTGCACCCAGATGCCGGGCGGAGCCACCGAGGACGAACTCGTCGAGCAGTTGGAGGAGCGCGGCGTCACCGGCATCGTCTTCCTCTCCGGTCTGCACGCCGACACCCGTGCCGACCCGTCCCGTTACGCCCGACTGGTCTCGCGCGGCGTCCCGTTCGTCCTCATCAACGGCTACAACGCGCACATCGACGCGCCGTTCGTCTCACCCGACGACGGCGCGGCGGCCCGGATGGCCGTGCGCCACCTGGCCGAGCTGGGGCACGAGCGGATCGGGCTGGCCGTCGGCCCGGCCCGCTATGTACCCTCCCGCCGCAAGGCCGAGGGTTTTGTGGCGGCCCTGGAGGAGTCGTTCGGCCTGTCGAGGGGGCAGGCCGAACGGCGCGTCCAGCACACCCTGTTCAGCGTCGAGGGCGGCCATGCGGCAGCCGCCGCACTGCTCGACGACGGCTGCACCGGCGTTGTCTGTGGCAGCGACCTGATGGCGCTGGGCGTCGTCCGTGCGGCCCGCCAGCGCGGCCTGGCCGTCCCGGGCGACGTCTCGGTCGTCGGCTTCGACGACTCCCAGCTGATCGCCTTCACCGACCCACCCCTGACCACGGTGCGCCAGCCGGTGCAGTCGATGGCGACGGCGGCGGTCGGGGCGTTGATCGAGGAGATCCACGAACGCGCCCAAGGCCGCCGGACCCCGCCGCAACGCACCGAGTTCGTCTTCCGCCCGGAGCTGGTGGTACGGGGGTCCACGGGGCCGGCCGCACGCGGATAGCCGCGGCGCCGGGCAGGCGGTAACGGCCCCGGACAGGAAGAGCGGCGGCGCATCCGGCGACGCCGGCCACCGGCTGGCTGCCCCGGGCGTGGCGTGGCTCCGCGCCTACCGGAAGCCGAGGTGCGGATCGGTGCCGGCAAGCTCAACGCCGGCGGCCCACAGGCGAGCGGCGACGGCCGGGTCGGCCATATGAGAGGGGACGGGCTCACGCCGTGGCCGGCCACGCAGGCCGAAGGCCCTCGGTCCCCATAGCTGCCCTCCCTGCACCTCCGAGTCGAGGACGGCACGGACGACGGGCCATGCTCCGGCGTCCTTGCCCTGCACCAAGAGCCCGGCGGGCAAGGCCCGCAGCCGCTCGCCGGGGGTTGTCATGCGTACCGCCGGGCGGGACGGGGTGAGGGAATCCAGTGCGCCGCCGGGGTGGGCCACCACACTGAGCACCGTGCTGCCGACGGCACGCAGACGGCGATCGAGTTCGAAGCCGAAGCACATCTGCGCCACCTTCGACCGGCCGTAGGTGCGCTTGGACCGGTAGTCCCGGGTCGACTGCAGATCGTCCAGGTCCAGTCGCTCGGACCGCGCCGCGAAGCTTCCCACCGTCACGACGCGGCCCGCCGACGCCGCGGACAGCAGGGGGGCCAGCCACTGGGTGAGTGCGAAGTGGCCGAGGTGGTTGGTGCCGAACATCAGCTCGTGGCCGTCCTCGGTCTCCCGGCGCGGCGGGTCGTCGAGCGCGACCCCTGCGTTGTGGACCACCGCGTCGAGATGATCGACGTCCAGCCTGTCCACGGCGGTCTTCAGGGACGACAGGTCGGCAAGGTCCAGTTGAAGGTGCCGCACCTGCGCGCCGGAGACGCGCGAGCGGATCGAGGCCATGGCGGCGCCGGCCTTCGCGGCGTTCCGGCTGCCGAGTACGACGACGGCGCCGGTGGCGGCGAGCTGCTCCGCGGTGAAGTAGCCGATCCCGGCGTTACCCCCGGTGACCAGGAAGATCCTGCCCCGGGCAGACGGCAGCCGGTGAACGTCCCACGGTCGGCTTGGGGATGCGGAAGACACGATGACAGGCTCCTTGCGCTCTGCTCCCCATGCTCATGCGGAGCACCCGACCCACCCAAGGTCGCAACCTCCCCCGACATACCGCCGACAGACTTCCGACACCCCTCCGACCCCCCCTCCGACACCCCTCCGGAGAACTGCAGAGAGCATGCAGATCAGGAATTCCGCTCTCCTGTGACCTGAGCCGATAACGGGCGGGCGCCGGCCGATAGGTGAAACATAACCTCGGTACCTAGCGTCCCTTTCCGTACGAGTTGTCATTCCGGAAGGAAGAGAACGACGTGAACATGCGCAGGAACGCGGGACGCACGCTGGCCATGGGCGCCATGGCCGCTTCCCTTCTGATCCTGGGGACGGGCGGCGCACACGCCGCGACCGGCACCCTGGAATTCTCCGGGAACGGTGAGCGGACGCTGACCAACCCCAAGGACGGGGCCTGCTACAAGCTCGCCAAGAAGACGCCGCCGTGGGACTCGCTGGGCTACAAGACGATCACCAACCACACCGACAAGAAGGTGACCTGGTACACCGCGGACAACTGCCAGGGAGACGGCTCGGCCGTCGAGCCCGGGAAGACCTCGGAGTCGAGCCCCACCTGGTGGCCGCTGGTCTCCATCAGGTACGTCAAGATCGGCTGACCGCACGGGCTCGGGGCCGCGGACGGCGTACCGCCGCGGCCCCGAGGCCGAGCCGATCGGCGTCAGGCCACTGCGACGGCGTACCCGACAAACGCCGCCCAGGCCTCGGCGGGCACCGCGAGCTGCGGGCCGGCCTTGTCCTTGGAGTCGCGGATGTGGATGGTGGTGGGGGAGGTGGCGATCTCGACGCAGTCACCGTCGCCACTGCTGCTGTAGCTGGACTTGCGCCAGGAGAGGGCTACTTCTACACAGTCGTCGCCGTCGCCGCCGCTGTAGCTGCTTTTGAACCAGGCCAGTTCGATGCTGCTCATAGCGCTCCTCGCATCCGCTTCAGCAGGCTCACGGAGTCTTCAGGGGTGAGAGCCTGTGAGCGCATCCTGGCATACCGCATCTGGAGGACACTGACCTCTTTCGGGTCGGAAATGAACAGGCCGCCTCGCTGGCATTCGTTGTAGGCGAACCACTGGTTCTCCGGAGTCTCCAGCAACTGCATGGGGCCTGCCAGCCCGGCGTGAGTCTCCTGCACAAGCGGCATGACCTGGAGCTCGATGTTTCGTGACTCGGCGATCTCCAGAACATGCTCGATGAGGTCCCGGGTGACCTCCACCCCGCCCGTACGCCGCAGAAACAGATGCTCCTCCAGGATGAAGCTGTATGCGGTGTTGGGTCGCTCCCGCAGCAACCGCTGTCGGTCCGTCCGCGCAGCCCATTGCGTCTCGATCTGGTCGTCGTCCAAGGGCGGAAGCTGCTCAGTGAACAGCGTCCGCGCGTACGGCTCGGTCTGCAACAGCCCCGGAATCAGACGGCTTTCGTAGGTGTAGAGGGTGATCGCGTCCTCCTCCAGCGCCGCCCACTGGCGGAACCAGGAAGCCAGTCCCCGCTGCCGTGACAGATTCTTCGCCGCCTTCCGCAGCACCCCGCGCGCGTCCAGTACTTCCTCCGAGCGGTCGATGAACTTCTTCGAGGGAAGCCTTCTGCCCTGCTCCACCGAGCCGATGTAGTGGGACGAGTACCTGACCGCCGGGGCCAGGGACTCCTGGGTGAACCCCGCGTTCTCGCGGAAGCACTGGTAGACGGCGCCGAAGGTCTTGAGGCTGCCGGACGGTTCGGGTTCGATGGCGCCGTTTTGGTGGTCGTTGCAGGCTGTCATATCGGGTCCCCCCGGAGTGTCGCTCGTACTGCCCCGCAAGTCACCCATCGTTACGGACAGTTGCGCGCCGCGTCCACCCTTTGCGCTCGTACGCTCACGCAGCGTACGAGTCGGGTCCCTGGTGAATGGCGTTCGTGGGCGCCACCGTGGGCCGCATGTCAGCCCAAGCCGCCTCCCGTGCCGCGCAAGGTCCGGTCACCGTACGTATGTTCACCCAGCGCTTCAGTGCCACCCGTCGGGGTGCCCGCCTCGCCCGGTATCTGGCCGTCCAGCAGCTCGACGTATGGGGCTTCCCCTACGGGGGCGAGGTCTCCGATGCCGTCGCCCTGATCGTCGGTGAGCTTGCCGCCAACGCGGCGACCCATGGCCGCGTGCCCGGCCGGGACTTCGAGCTGTGCCTCAAGAAACTGCCGGGCTCGGCCCGTCCCGGCACGCTGCGGATCGAGGTCGCCGACACCCGTACGGACAGGCGTCCGCCGCGGCCCGGCGCGCTCGCGCCCCCGCCGCCCGACTCCGAGACCGGCCGCGGCCTGCTCCTCGTGGCCGCGCTCGCCAGTTGCTGGACGGTCCTCGATCGGCCCCGGGTCGGCAAGGTCGTACGGGCGGAACTGGACCTGTAGCCGTCCGAAGTTGGACCCGGCACGATTGGGCCGGTGTGGCCGAATTGCGGTATGCATCTGGGCTACCTCTGTCCAGACAGTGAGCCCTGCTTGACTGGCAATCAAACGAGCTGCTGGGCTGGCTATTTCGAGCCGTCCAGTCGGAGGTTGCCCAGGTGTCCAGGTCGGATCTTCGTGCGTTATTCCGGTCGAATGATCGTGAGTTGAAAGCCGTCGACTACTTCGCCGACCGACGTGACGAGTGGGCCACGGTGGTGGAGAGCCTCGTTCGTCATACGCGATGGGTGCGCGAGGCCGGGTTCGATGTCGAGGACCTGGAGACGCCGCGGCGTAACGTACTTGTCTTCTATGGCGTCGGCGGCATCGGCAAGTCCACGCTGTCGCGGGGCGTCGTCGAGCACCTGGTGGACAGCGAAGCACGCGGTGCTGACTGGCCTCCGCTGGACCCTGAGGTGGGGCGGGTAGTTCCTGTACGTGTCGACTTATCCCGGAACTCTGGCAGTGACTTCGAGTCCTTGATGCTTGCCCTCCGGCTCGCGGTGGCTGAGCTGGGGGAGCCGATGCCGGCATTCGACCTTGCGTTCCAGCGTTACTGGGAGCGCAACCATCCGGGGGAGCCGCTTGAGGAGTACCTGCGGCGCCGCACATGGTTCAGCCGGTTCCCGGGATCACGGTCCCTGTCCGGACAGATGCAGTCGGTGCTGTCAGACGTCGCGCAGGCCGTGTCTTTGCCCGGGACTACAGGCGCGCTTGTGGGAAAGGGACTTGGGCTGCTGCTCCGTGCGCTGCGGGACCGGCGTCACCAGGTCCGATCTCTCGCTGAGTGCCGCCGGTTGGCCGATCTGCTCGAAGCTGAACCGGACTTGGAAGCTCTGAGCTACTACTCGCATCTGCTCGCCTGGGATCTCAGTAGGGCCTCGGCCAAGCGCCAGGCGACGCTTGTGGTCCTCCTGGACACCTTCGAGGATGTCGGGGACCGCGTGCACCGCGATCTTGAGCGGCTGATCCAACGCGTGGCGTGGCTCATGCCGAACGCCCTCTTCGTCATCACCGGCCGAAACCGCCTGCAGTGGGACGATGCAAAATTGGAAGGACAGCTGGATTGGGCGGGCCCGGACTTCTGGCCGCTGCTCGTTGGTGGTGCCACGCAGGAACCACGCCAGCACACTGTCGGGTACCTCTCCGCGGAGGACTGCGAGAGGTACCTTTGCGAGCGGCTGACCGTCGGCAGCCAGCCGTTGATGGATGACAGTGCGCGACACTTGATCACCGCCAACTCGCACGGGTTGCCGCTGTACCTGGACCTCGCCGTGATGCGGTTCCTGGACATGTACCGCAAGAACGGGCGCGCCCCTGTGGCGAACGAGTTCAATCTGGACTTCCCGGCGCTCGTTGCCCGGACCTTCCGGGATCTCACACCGAGCGTGCGGCAGGTCCTGAGAGCGGTGAGCCTGCTTGATTCGTTCTCTGTCGAGTTGGCCGCCGCTGCCGCGGGCCTCGACCATGACGCCCCCGCACTGGAATTGGTCGAGCGCCCTTTCGTGGACCTGGATCCCGGCGCCCCTTGGCCCTACCGGCTGCACAATCTCGTACGGGATGCCATGCGAGAGGCGGACTCGACGAGTGAGGACCGCTGGAGCCCGGCGGACTGGCGGCGGGCTGCTCAGCGGACAGTCGACGCCCTGGAACATGAGGTGGCTGGAGACCGGAGGCGTCTGGTCGCCGCCCTGCGGCAGGGTATGACGCTCGCCCGCGACTACGGCCTGGAGCTCGGATGGCTACAGGACGCGGCGTTCCGCTACGTCGACGACTTCGTATGGGAGCCCATCGAGCTGCCCTCGCCGGCTGCTCAAGCAGGTCGCAACGCACAGATCGGCAGTGCAGCGGAGGCCCTGGCCGTCGCGTTGTCCGCGATCGCTCGGCGTCAGCGTCGCCACCGGGGTGAAACCGCTGAGCAACTGCGCGCGGTGCTGGCCTCCGGGCAGTTGCCCGAGTCGCTGTCGGAGCTGCCGCGCTACTTCCTGGCGGAGTGCGACCGCGACCTCGGGAACTTCGCGAGCTCGCTGGAGGGGATGAGACAGGTCGTCGACGCTGGGGGACGGCTTGCCCCCACTGCGGCCCGTGGCCTGGTGCACCTCGCGCGCCGCGTGGGGCGGTTCCCCCAGGTGCACGCCGCAGCCGAGGCTCTAGGGGTGGAGGGCCGCCGCGACCGGGCACTCGGCGACCTTTGGTGGACCCAAGGGGACATGGCCCTCGCCTGTTCTTCGTACGCGGTGAACCGCGACGAAGCGCTGCGGGTTGGCCAGCCGGGCGAGGCCGCGCTGTCGCAGGCGTGCCTGGCCTTCGCCGCCGCCTTCCGGGACCGCCCACGAGCCGGGGAAGAAATCGAGCGGGCGCAAGACGCCCTGGGCGGAGTATCGATCCGCTGGGCGGAGCTGCAGACGAAGATCGCATCGCTCGTACGGGATGCAGGTGTCAGCACCGACCTGCCGGCCCGCGCCGACGAAGTCGTCGATGAGGCTCGTGAAGCGGGACTGACGTCATCCATCGCGTATGTGCGCTTCGCGGTCTGTCTTCACGCCGCGGTCCTGGGCGAGCCGGCCCTGCAGGAGGAGGCGCGCGAACGGCTGCACGAGTGTGTACGAGGCGAGGAGTTCGCCTACTTGGCCGAACTGTCGTACCTGATGGTGGGGGAAGTTCCGCCTGAGGACCTGCCGCGCGCCGAGTGGGTGGACGAGCAAAGCCGGGTACGGGCACGCTGGGTGGCGATTGTCGATGACCGGCGCCGAGAAGCCGCCGCACACAGAGGAGCCTGAGCCGGGTGGCCACGTATACCAAGTTGGATCAGATCGACCTGCCCGCGGTGTCTGAGCGCTACGGGCTGCGTGAATCGCAGCTGGAACCCCTCAAGGGCGGCGCAGCGAACTCCAGTTTCCACCTGTCCAGTGCTTCAGGCGACTTCACACTGACCATCCTCGACAACCACGACATCGTCAGCGCCGAGAGCCTGGCGATGCACACGCAGGCCGTGTATCGACTGGGCGTGCCGACGACCGAGGTTGTCCCCGCCCTTGACGGATCACTGATCACCACCTTCGACGGCCGCCCGGTAATCCTCAAGAAGTGGATCCCGGGGGACGTGCAGCAGCCGCTTCCGATTCCCCTGCTGCCCGAGGCGGGGCGCATCCTTGCACAACTGCATTCCCTGGCGCCGGAGTCGGAAGGGCTCGGTGGCCTTCCTGTCGGCACGCGCCGCCTCTCTGCTGAGCAACTGAATGTCATTCCGCAGTTCGCTGACCGAGAATTCGCGGCCTGGCTCACCACTTGCTTGAAGCGGGTTCGCAGCGCCGAAGCAGAGAGCGAGCGTTCTCCGAAGGTTGCGCACGGCGACCTATTCGCCGACAACGTGATCGTGCGTGACGACGGGGCGCTGTCCGTACTGGACTGGGAAACCGTCTCGCTTGACGATCCCCTGCTAGATCTCGGAATGGCCGCGGTCGGGCTGGCACAGGAGGATGACGTCCTGGTGCCCGAACGGCTGAGTGCCCTGGTGACGGGATACCAGGCTCTTGCACCTCTGTCGGAGGCAGATACAGCCGTATTGCCCCTGGAGATTGAGCATGCCGCGTGCATCATCGCCTTCCACCGCTACTACCGGCACAACGTCCGCTTTCCCGACCCGAGCAAGAGCACCTACCACTTGAAGATGATCAAGTTCGTCGAATCCGTGAGGGCGGTAACTCGGCACGGCCAATCGTGAGGGGGCTGCGGCCTCTTGGGGTCTCTCCTGGACGCCGGTCCGGCCGTCCGGGCGCGTAGGGCCCGGCCCGCGTCAGGGCGGGCCTCCGGTCGGCCGGAGCGGCTACTGCGGGAACGTAACACCCTTGCAATGTCTTGCGTAAGGTCTTGCAACAAGGAATCGGCGGGGATAGAACCATGACCCATGTCCTCCACCACCCGCCGGTCCCGCCGGTTCCGCCGGCGCCTGGCCGCCGCGGTCGCACTGGTCCTCGGTACGGCGACCCTGCTGGTCTCGTCCCCGCAGCAACCGGCTCAGGCGGCGCCGCCCCCTCCGGACAAAGCTCTGGCCCAGTGGATCGACCGCGACACCGTCGTCTGGAAGGGCGCCGAACGCGCCACCGCCCAGCTGGAGTTCGGGGCGGGCGATACCCGTATCGGGCTCGCGCCGGGGTCCCTCACCCCGGCCGAGCGAGCCGCCTACCCCCACCTGGCCTCGTACCCGGCCTTCACCGTTGACGCCCGCGACCGCCATCTGGCTCCCGCCGCCCTGCGCGGCAAGCTTCTGGCCGCCCAGCGCACGGCGGACGGGCGGCGCACCACCACCGGTGTCCAGACACCCGGCGTTCTGGACGACCTCTACGGGGACCGAGCCCAACACGCCACGCTGGGACCGGTGTTCGGCCGCGACGGCCGGCCCGCCCTGTCCGTCTGGGCGCCCACCGCCCGCACCGTAGCCCTGGAACTCGACGGCCGTACGGTCCCGATGCGGCGCGACGACCGCACCGGCATCTGGCGGGTCCAGGGGGCGCGCGACTGGGCCGGAAAGCCGTACCACTACCTCGTCACGGTCTGGGCGCCCAGCGTCGGCAAGACCGTCACCAACAAGGTCACCGACCCCTACTCCACCGCGCTGACCGCGGACTCGGCCCGCAGCCTCGTCACCGATCTCGACGATCCGGAACTCGCCCCGGACGGCTGGTCACGGCTGACGAAGCCGGCCGCGGTGCCGCTGCGCCGGGCCCGCATCCAGGAGCTGCACCTCCGCGACTTCTCCGTCGAGGACCGCACCTCCCGCCACCCGGGGCAGTACCTCGCCTTCACCGACCGGCGCTCGGACGGGATGCGGCATCTGCGTTCCCTCGCCCGGTCCGGTACCTCCTACGTCCACCTGCTGCCCGCATTCGACTTCGCCACCGCCCCCGAGCGGCCCGCCGACCAGTCCCGCCCCGGCTGCGATCTCGCCTCGTACGCCCCCGACTCCGACCGCCAGCAGGACTGCGTCGGGAAGACCGCCGCCCGCGACGCCTACAACTGGGGCTACGACCCGCTGCACTACACCGTCCCCGAGGGGTCCTACGCCTCCGACCCGGAGGGCCCGGCCCGCACCGTCGAGTTCCGGCGCATGGTCCAGAGCCTCAACCGCACCGGCCTGCGCACCGTCATGGACGTCGTCTACAACCACACCGCCGCCGACGGCCAGGACCCGCACTCCGTACTGGACCGCATCGTCCCCGGCTACTACCAGCGGCTGCTCGACGACGGCGGGGTGGCCACCTCCACCTGCTGTTCCGGCACCGCGCCCGAACACACCATGATGGGCAAGCTCGTCGTCGACTCGGTCGTCACCTGGGCCAAGGAGTACAAGGTCGACGGTTTCCGCTTCGACCTCATGGGCCACCACCCCAAGGCCAATGTCCTCGCCGTCAGGAAGGCCCTCGACGCGCTGACCCCGGAGAAGGACGGCGTCGACGGCAAGAAGATCATCCTCTACGGCGAGGGCTGGAACTTCGGCGAGGCCGCGAACGACGCCCGCTTCGTCCAGGCCACCCAGCGGAACATGGCCGGCACCGGCATCGCCACCTTCAGCGACCGGGCCCGGGACGCGGTGCGCGGCGGCGGCCCCTTCGACCCCGACCCCCGCGTCCAGGGCTTCGCCTCGGGCCTGTACACCGACCCCAACTCATCGCCCGGAAACGGCACTCCGGCCGAGCAGCGCGCCCACCTCCTCCACTACCAGGACGTCCTCAAGGTCGGTCTCACCGGCAACCTCGCCGACTACACCTTCACCGACACCACCGGCCGCCGCGTCAAGGGCTCCCAGGTCGACTACAACGGCGCCCCGGCCGGCTACGCCGCCGCCCCCGGTGACGCGCTCGCCTACGCCGACGCCCACGACAACGAAACCCTCTACGACGCGCTCGCCTACAAACTCCCGCCGCACACCGGCGCCGCCGACCGCGGCCGAATGCAGGTCCTGGCCCTCGCCACCGCGGCCCTCTCACAAGGCCCCGCGCTCTCCCAGGCGGGCTCCGACCTCCTCCGCTCCAAGTCCCTGGACCGCAACTCCTTCGACAGCGGCGACTGGTTCAACGCCCTGCACTGGAACTGCGCCGACGGCAACGGCTTCGGCCGCGGGCTGCCCCCGGCCGCCGACAACAAGGACAAGTGGCCCTACGCCCGGCCCCTGCTGGCCGACCCCGCACTCCGCCCCGGCTGCACCACGCTCCACAGCACGTCGGCCGCCTACCGCGACCTGCTCCGCATCCACGCCACCGAACCGGCCTTCGGCCTGTCCAGCACGGCCACGGTTCAGTCCCAGCTCTCCTTCCCCCTCTCCGGGAAGGACGAGACCCCCGGCGTGATCACCATGCGCCTCGGCAACCTCGTCGTCGTCCTCAACGCCACCCCGGCCTCACAGCACCAGACCGTCCGCGACCTCGCGGGCACCCCCTACGCCCTGCACCCCGTCCAGGCCCGGGGCACGGACCGCACCACCGCCACGGCGTCCTACGCGCGTGCCTCGGGCACCTTCGCGGTCCCGGCCCGCACGGTGGCGGTCTTCCGTCGGGGCTAAGCGGGCTTCCCGCGATTTCGGCTGCCCCGCCGGTTCGCTGCGCTTGGCTTGCTCCCCACGGAGTCGGCTTTCCCGCCGTGGGGGTTGCTCGCCGTTTGTGGCCCGCTGCGCGGTGCCCCCGCCGTTGCGCCTGGCGGCGGGCGGGGTCCGCTGCGCGGGGCTGTCGGGGTGCGGTGACGGGCCTGCGCGGGTGGGTGTCCGGACTGCTTCGCTTTACGTCCGGACACCCACCCGCTCCGGCCCGTCCCCTCCCGTGGGGGGATGAATAAATCTCGGTGGGGGTGGTCGTCTGTGGTCCGGTGCTCCTCGCGAAGCAGGAGTGAAATCGGCGTCTACGGACGCTCGCCCCCACTCACCGTCACTGACTCCTCCCACGGGAGGGGACGGGCCGGAGGGGCAGGGTTTCCGGACGTAAAGCGAAGCAGTCCGGAAACCCTGCCCCGGAGGCCCGTCACCGCACCCGACACCCACCCGCCCGCCGCAGGCGCAACGGCGAGGAACCCCCACGGCGGGACAGCCGAAAACGCGGGAAGCAAGCCAAGCGCAGCCGAAACGTGGGAAGCCTAAGCAAATCGCCCGAGACGGCCCACAAGATCCGCGAACATCCCGTCCGCGGGTTCATCGGCCAGGACGCGGCGGACGACCTCGGCCATCTGGTCGTCGTAGGCCGCACTCACCGCCGCCAGCGCAGCGAAATCGTGCACCAGCTGCCGTTCCAGCTCCGCGCGCGGTACGCGTCGGCCGTCCAGCCACAGCAGTGCGGTGGTCTCGGCCAGGGAGACCCAGGAGCGGACCACCAACTCCAGCCGGGGGGCGGGGGCGGGGATGCCGAGGTGGGCCAGGATCTGTTCGTAGGCGGCCTGCCGGACGCCGTCGATCATCGCGCCGGTGCGGGTCGAACCGATCGCGGGGCCGCCGCGCATCAGTGCCGAGAAGCCGGGGCCGTGTTCGGCCACGAAGTCGAAGAACCGCTCCATGACCCGCAACAGCCGGGCGCCGAGCGGGCCTTCGTGCGGCTCCACGAAACGTGCCGTGAGCTCTTCGGCGGCCCGCCGCAGCGCGGCCTCGTACAGCTGCTGCTTGCCGGGGAAGTAGTGGTAGACGAGCGGGCGGGAGATACCGGCCGCCTCGGCGACCTCGTCGATCGACACATCCTCGGGGGAACGGTGGCTGAAGAGGTCGAGTGCGACAGCGATCAGCTGCTCACGCCGCTCCTCGACGCCCATTCTGCGGCGCGTCCCGGTGGTCATACGGGTCACCCTAACGACCTGGGACGCCGCACGGAATCGCCGGTGGAATCACAGATCGAGCACAAGGCGTCCACCGCGTGCCCGGGAGACACAGATCAGCAGCGAGTCGTTGCGCTCGGCGTCCGTCAGCAGGTCATCGCGGTGGTCCACCTCTCCGGACAGCACCCGCTGTTGGCAGGTGCCGCAGAATCCCCGCTCGCAGGAGTACGGCAGATCGGGCAGCGCCTGGTCGCGGATGGCCCGCAGCACACTGGTGTCCGCGGGCACCGTGACCGTACGGCCGGTGCGGTGCAGCTCGACCTCGAACGGCGCGTTCCCGCCCGCGGGGGAGGGGGCGGCCGCCGTGAACCGCTCGGTGTGCAGGGCCAGTCCCTCGGTCACGGCCGGCAGCAGGGCCGCGACCGCGTCCATCAGGGGCTCGGGGCCACAACAGTAGACGGCCGCCTGGGGTGGCGCACCGGCGAGCGCCGCCGCCAGATCGGGCCGTCCGGCCTCATCCTCGGCGACCACCGTCAGTCGGTCGCCGTCGGCCCCGGCCAGCTCCTTGAGCTCCGCCAGGAACGGCATCGAGGCCCGTGACCGCCCGCAGTACAGCAGCCGCCACGGCACCCCCGCCCGCTCGGCCTGCCGCACCATCGGCAGGATCGGGGTGATGCCGATGCCGCCCGCGAGGAAGACATAGGCGGGGCCGTCCCGGAGCGGGAAGCGGTTGCGGGGGCCGCGGACCTCGACGGCCGTCCCCTCGTGCAGCCGCTCGTGCACCTCGCGCGAGCCGCCCCGGCCGTCCTCGATCAGCCGGGCGGCGATGGTGTAGGAACCGGGGCTCGCGGGCTCCCCGCAGAGCGAGTACTGGCGTACGGCTCCCGAGGGGAGGACCAGATCGAGGTGTGCGCCCGGTTCCCAGGCCGGAAGGTTCTCGCCGGCCAGGCGCAGCCGGACCACGCCCTCGGCCTCCTCCGTACGCTCCACCACCGTCAACTGCCGGGTCTCCGCCGCCTTGCGGCCCTGCCCGGAGACCGGGTGCTCCAGCGCGGGCAGCGGCCACAGCGGGGAGGCCCGGACCCGCCGGCGCAGCGCGCGCCGGGCGGCCAGTGCGGCCGCGGCGACCAGTACGACGGTGCGTACGCGGGGTGTCCGGGGCATCTCAGGCACCTCCGGTCGTACGGGCCTCGGCGGCGGTCGCGGCGGGGGAGTCGGCGAGGTAGGCCATGGCCTGCTCGGTGCTGCCGTGCTGGGAGGGGTGGTAGGTGCGGCTGAGGTACTGCGGGATGGAGCGGGCCATGGCCCCGGTCGTCGGCAGCGTGCCCCGCCGTCCGGCGCGGACGAACTCCGGGAAGCTCGCCTTCCCGTCGTCCAGGGACGGGTCGTTCGCCATGAAGAAGCGGGTGCCGCGCTGCCACAGGAAGACCAGCGCGGTGAACGCCGTGGCCCAGGTGCGGATCCGCCGCCGGTAGCCGCCGTCCAGATGGACGAAGAGATCGAAGGCCACCGAGCGGTGCTCGACCTCCTCCGCGCCGTGCCAGCGCAGCAGGTCCAGCATCGTCGGATCGGCGCCCTTCGCGTCCAGCGCCCGGGCGTTGAGCACCCAGTCGCCCAGGAACGCGGTGTAGTGCTCGATGGCGGCGATCAGTGCGACCCGCTCCAGCAGCCACCACCGCCGGGCCCGGCCCGGGGGCAGGGTGCGGTCGCCGAGCAGCTTCTCGAAGAGCCAGTCGACCTGTGCGGTGTACGGGGCCGGGTCCAGCCCCTGCTCCTTGAGGTGCGGCAGCACCTCGTCGTGCGCCTGCGAGTGCATCGCCTCCTGGCCGATGAACCCGATCACGTCCTCCCGCAGCCGGGGGTCGCGGATGTACGGCAGCACCTGCTTGTAGACGTGCACGAACCAGCGCTCACCGGCCGGCAGCAGCAGATGCAGGACGTTGATGGTGTGGGTGCTGAACGGGTCGCCCGGTATCCAGTGCAACGGGGTGTCCGCCCAGTCGAAGGCGACGTTGCGGGCCTTCAGCGGGGTGTGCTCGGACGCGGCCGGCTGGGGCCGCAACGAGGCCGTATTAGACATGGCGTCAATGTACTGACAGGTAAGGAGCGCCGGTACCCCTCGGACGGGGAAACCTCAGGGGGCGGGCCGGGAGTCCGCGGGGCGCTCCTCGTCACCGGTGAGCAGCCGGTCGAGGTCCATCACCGGCCGCAGCGCGCCCAGCAGCGCGCCGACGCACATCTCCCGCAACTCGGTGCGGCTGAACGTCTGATGCGTCAGCCAGTCCACGCAGAGCGTGCGGACGAACACCAGCCAGCCCATCAGTGCCGCCGACACCGGCTCCCCGGGGCCGTCGCCGAGCCCGGTGGAGTCGAGCAGCCGCCGTCGCAGCTCGGTCAGCTCGTCGGTGATGACGGTCTGGATCACCGGGTCCCCGGCGAGCACCCGGTTGGCCGCGAGCACGGTGTTCCGGTTCGCGGCGAAGTAGTCGATGTGTGCGTCGAGTCCGGCGCGCAGCTGCTCGCCCACGGGGCGGGCCGGATCGAGTTCCGTGCGGGTCAGCAGCCGGTCCGCGGCCTGCTGGTAGACCGCGGCGAACAGATCGCGCTTGTTCGGGAAGTAGCGGTACAGCAGGGCGCGGGAGATGCCGGCCCGTTCGGCGATCTCCTCCATGAACACCTCGTCGTACGGCTTCGCCGCGAAGAGCTGCGCTCCGGTGTCGAGCAGCTGGCTGCGGCGCTCGGCGGGGTCGAGCCTGCGGCGTGGGGGCATGGCCACAGGTTACTTGACACCTGTCCAGTAACGGCCGTACGTTCCCGGCCAGTAGACAGGCATCTACTAACGGGGAAAGGAGACCGGGCCATGGCCGGACTTCTCAAGTGGCTGGCGCTGGCGATGGGCGCCGCCTGTGTGGCGATCGGCGCATTCCACTTCGCCCTCGGCATCGACTCGGTACCGGGGGAGGGCTCGGCGGGCGCCACCGTCGACAGCCGGGAGCGGTACTACGGGGCGGTCTTCCTCGGCTACGGCCTCGCCTGGATATGGGCGGCGCGGCAGTCGCCGATCCCGGCCACGGCGGTGCGGTGGCTCGCCGGCATCTTTCTGCTCGGCGGCCTCGGCCGACTGCTGTCGATGGCCGTCCACGGATCGCCGCAGGAGTTCCAGACCGCCCTGACCGTCCTCGAACTCGCCCTGCCGCCACTGTACTTCTGGCTGGCCACCGCCGACGAGCGAGCGGCGGCGGCCCGTCCTTCGCCGCGGCGGGCCGAGCGCGTGCATCTCTAGGCCGGAGACCCTCTAGCCCAGCGCCCCGATCCGCCGCCCGTTCGCCAGTCGGCCCGTCAGCTCCGCCCGTTGGCCCGCCTTCGCCGGGACCGCCAGCAGCCGTCCGGTCATCTGGCCGGGGACCCCGCCGGTCGCCGTGAGCGAGGTGACCTGGCTGCTGCCCGCGGCCAGTAGCCACCAGCGTTTGTCGGCGGCCTTCCACAGCACCCCGGCCAGCGCCCGCGGCGCCCGCGGCCCGCAGGCCGTACCGCCCTCGGCGCGCGCCGCGACCGTGCCCGGTGCATACGGCCGGCCGGCCGGTGCCGGCGTCTGGATCTGCGCCATCGTCCGGCTGCCCGGCCCGCGCCAGGTCTCGGCGCGGGTGCACAGCCAGGCAGCGGTGCCCGCGCCGCCGGGCAGCGGCTGCCGGGCGAACTCCCAGGAGTTGACCGCACGGACCCCCTGGCCGCGGACCACGGCCAGCTGGCAGGCCGTACGCGCCCACGCCGTGCGGGCCTTCGGGGTGGTCACGTCACCGGGCTTGCGCGGGCTGCCGTACGTCAGCCGCGCCGGGATCAGCTCCCCCAGGTCGGTCAGCAGCCGGCCGCCCATCCGCAGCGCCGGCCAGGTGGTGCACTGCGCGGTGGGCTGCGTCGTGGGCACCGGGTCGGTCACCCCGCCCGCCCCGACCGTCACCGGCTGGTCCACCGCCTCCGGCTTGACCAGGTCGACCAGCCGGGCCGACTTCACCCAAGGGGCGGTCAGATAGCGCACATTGCCCTGCGTACGGCTCACGACCAGCGCACTCGCCGAAGCCGCCGTCGCGCCGTCCGTACGCGCGAAGTCCAGCGCCGCGCCCGTGCCGTCGCTCTGCCCCTCGCCGTCCGCCGCCTCCGCATAGCGCACCACCCGCAGGCCGTCGTGGAAGAGCACCACCACGGCGTGGTTCACCGCACCCGCGAACAGCAGCTGGGCCGGACCGGCCGCCGGGCCTGCCGGGGTGCCGGGGGTCGCCGAGACCTGCACCCCGGCCCCCGGCCTGGCCCACACGGCCAGTGCCCGCCGCAGCAGCGCCCGGTCGTGGATCCGGTCGCCGCGGGCGGGCCAGGCGGAGAAGTCCTGCCGGGCGGCGTTCTTCCAGGCGGTCGCGGGGGTCACCGTCAACTTGCCCGGGTTCAGGGCCGCTTCGGCCGCGGCGTTCTGCGCATACGGCGGGGCGGCGGCGCCGTCCGGGCCCCAGCCCTCGCCCGGCATCCCCAGCAGCGCCCCGCACACCAGCACGGCCGCGCCCGCCGCCAGCAGCGCCCGGCCGTGCTGCCGCCGCCGGATCAGATCCGTCGGCCTGGCCTGCAGCGCACAGGGGTCGAACTCCGCCGACTCCAGCAGCGAACGGTCCCGGCTGCCGGCCGGTGTCGTGGCCCGCTCCGCCTCGTCCAGCGCCTCCCGGGGGTGCGCCACCCCGGCCGCCTCCAGCACCCGGCGGGTCTCCGGTGCGCTCAGCCGCTCCAGATCGCGCAGCACGAACGCCGCCCGGCCCGGCCCGGACAGCGCCGACAGCGCCTGGTCCAGCGCCAGTTCATCGGCGCCGCCGGAGCGCGGGAAGAGCCGCAGGCCCCACACCTGGGGGAGCAGCGGCGGCAGCGGCAGCCACCGGCGCGTCCGCCCGCCGGCCAGGGCGGCCCGCAGGACCCGCAGCCGGACGAAGGCGTAGCCGGGGTCGATCGCCGCGTCCGCGCCGGTGCGCTGGGCGGGCAGCCCGAGCCCGCGGGTGGAACTGCGCTGGCGCGGCAGGGCCCGCTGCACCACTCCATGGGCGGACAGCACCCGGCGGCTGCGGCTCTGGCCGGGCGGCAGTACGAGATAGGCCAGCCGGACCAGCCGGGGGTAGTGCTCCACCAGCGCCGCCTCGGCCTGCTCGACGTCGATGACGTCACCGAAGTCCTCGACGCTGCCGGGGGAGGTGCGCTCCGGGCGCCGGGGTGTCGCCTGCTGCTGTTTCTGCTGCTGCTTCACGTTCGGTGAAACGAGTGAATCCTGTGATGGTCACCGGCCCTCCCGGTACCCCGAGGGGCGGCCGGGAGGGCCGGTGGAGGCTGCCGGGACCGGCGGCTTCAGCGCTGGAGGTCGAACTCCCCGTCCCGTGCGCCGAGGACGAAGGCCCGCCACTCCGCCTCGGTGTAGCGCAGCACCACATCGGGGTCCGTGGAGTTGCGCATGGCCACCGCGCCCCGCTCCAGGAAGGCGATCTCCACGGCTTCCTCGGAGTCGCCGGGGGCGCGCTGCCAGGTGGCGTCGGAGATGTCGAGGGCGTAGAGCCACTCCTTCTCAGCTGCGGCACTCATACCGTGATCCCCTCGCTCGTGGTCCGTTCCCGGCTCAGCGTACGCGGCGCTCAGGCGAGCTTCCAGCGGCGGAATGCGGCCGTCCCGCCGTCCCCGGTGGCCGAGTTGGCGGCGGACTGGTGCAGCCCGGTGTCCTGCCGGGCGGCGGCGCCGGGGACGGTGACGGTGGCGATCTCGCGCCAGGTCGCGCCGTCGTCGGTGGAGCAGGCGCCGGTGTAGGTACCGGAGCCCGCGGTGTCCTTGCCGCGGGTCAGCCGGAGCAGTACGGGCGCGGTGATGCCGGTGAGCCGCCGGTAGGTGTCCAGGGTGCCGTCGCCGTTGGCGTCGTAGGACAGCACCACGCCGTTGGCGGGCGTCACGGACAGATTGAGGAAGCCGAGGGCGTCCGCGGAGCCCGGGGCGGAGGCGGTGAGGCGGTTGCGGACGACGATGCCGGCGCGGGCCCAGGGGCCGGTCGGGTCCTGGGCGGTCACCTCGACGGTGACCGCGCCGCCGGCGGTGAGGGCGTCCGGCCGGTAGACCGCGCCGAACTCGGCGGTGGCCTTCCACAGGTCCGCGCCCGCGCCATGGATGGCGAAGCGGTCGTCCAACTGGCCGAAAACCGCCGCATTGGTGGTGACCGTCCGCAGCGCCGGGTCCAGCGGCCCCGCCACGAACAGGGTGCCGTGCCGTGCCGTACGGACCCGCGGTGCGCCCTGCGGGCCGTAGTCGACGGTGAGGTCGTAGGGGAGGGGACGCAGCGGGGTCTCCAGGGGGCCGGGCGGGGCGGTGACCCGCCAGTGGGCGCGGCCGGTGCCGCCGGGCGGGACCGAGGGCAGCGACACCGGGCCCGACGCGGTGGCCTCGACACCGGCCAGCGCGAAGTCCACCCGGCCGGTCGCCCGCAGCCCGTTGACGTTGCGCAGCGCCGCGGTGACCGTGGCCCGGCCGCCCGGCGGCAGCGCGGCCGGGTCGGCGGTGACCGTGAGGGTGCCCTGGTAGGGGGCCTTGGCGAGGGTGTCGTGGACCCGCCGCGCGGTGCGGTACGCGTCGGTCGTCGGGCGCAGCGGATGGCTGGTGCGGGCGCGGGTCCAGGGCTCCTCCGTGGCGTACCAGTCGAAGGTCTTCGGCGGCCGGTCCGCCGCCAGGGCGTCCGCGAGCTCGTCCAGATACGCCTGCCACTGCGGGAGATGGACCTCGCCGATCAGGCCGTGCCAGTCGCGGTTGGCGTAGTTGGCGAGCGAACCGCCGTCGGCGGTGGCCCGGTCCGCCCAGGTGGTGATCAGCGCCCGGGCGCTGTGCTCCAGCCGCGCCTCCTCCTCGGGGCCGGCCGCCATGGCCCGGGCGTCCGCCAGCCACGGCCCCAGCAGGAACTGCCGGTGGGCGCCGGTGACCTCGTCGCTGAGCCGCATCAGCCGCAGCCAGAGTTCGGACAGCGCACGGAAGGTGTCCCGGTCCTTGTGCCGGTAGGCGTCCTGGAGCTGCCCGATCAGCTGCCAGGACCGGTTGGCCAGGGCCTGCCGGGCGGCGTCCGTCAGGTCGTGGCGGTAGGCGTCGCTGCCGCGCAGCGCGGGGCGGACCGCGAGCAGCGCGGCGAACGCGGTGTCGAAGGCCGCCGGGTCGAAGGCCGGGGTGTGGGTGGCGTAGACGGTGCCGGAGCGGGCGGCCAGGTTCGGGCGGGCGGCGAAGACCGAGTCGTGCGGGCGGCCGTCCTTGCTGGAGATCGCGTACGTGCTGGTGCGCAGCGCGGCGAACGCGGCGCGGGCGTGGTCGTCGGGGGCGCCGTAGCGGAGGTCGGCATAGCCGTCGAACCACGCGGTGCGGTCCACCGGGCGCTCCCGCCAGGCCAGTTCGCCGAACAGCTCGCACGCGGCCGGGTCGCGCTCGGCGGCCTCCGGCATGTACGCGGTCCCGACGAGCCGGCTGCCCGGCTTGTCGCGCCAGGCCGTGAAGCGCTCGGCCCAGATGTGGGTCTTGGCACCGAGGGTGGTGCGGCCGCCGAAGTTGGGGATGCTGCCGAAGGCGTACGGCACCCCGCCCCAGTCCCGCTCCCGGTCGGTGACCGTGTCCAGGTCGCTGAGGCCGTCCACGATCAGCATCCGGTCGCGGTCGACGGCGTCCAGCAGAGCGCGCCGCGGGTTGTCCTGCCAGCCCAGGATCACCCAGGTCGCACCGGGGCGGGCGGTGCGAAGCGCCTTCTCGACCGCGCGGGCGGCGTCCGGCACCGGCACGTCACCGGGGTCGCCGCCCTCGTGCAGCAGATCCATCTTGAAGTGGTCTGCGGGGCCCAGGAGTTGCTCCTGGTGGCGGTAGAAGGCGGCGGCGACGGCGGCGAAGACCTCGGTGCGCGGATCGAGCCAGTCGGGGCGCTTGAGGCCCGACCAGGTGCCCTGCGGGACGGTCCTGGCCCCGGGGTTGCGGGCGGCGAAACCGTCCGGGACGGTGCCGAAGTAGCCCGGAAGTACGGGATGCATGCCCAGCTCGCGCAGCCGGCCGGTGATCCTGCGACCCAACTCGGCTCGTTTGGCGATCAGTTCGGGGCTGGTGGGGCCGCCGTAGCCGCTCATGTTCTGCAGCAGCCACCACGGCTGGTGCGAGGGTGCCGGGAGCCAGCCGCGGGCCTCGGCGTCGGAGTAGCCGAATCCGGTCAGCAGCCGGTGGTAGACGGCCTCGGTGCCGGGGGTGACCAGCACCTCGTTCACCCCGCGCATCGCCAGTGCATCGATCAGCCGCTCCCAGCGCGGCCAGTCCGCGTACGGGGCGGTGTAGCCGTCGTGGGTGTCGTTGAGGGCGAAGCGGTGCGGCAGCGAGGTGGCCCGCTCAACGGGGGCGGCCGGGGCGGGCAGCCGGGCGGGCAGCTCCACCTGGCCGCCGGCCCACGACAGATGGGCCCGGCAGGTGTATTTGAGGTACCAGTTGACGCCGGTCAGCAGCACCGCGGGAGTGGTCCCGCAGACCGTGATGCGGCCGGTCCGGCCCGTCACCCGGAAGCGGTCGCCGTCGCCGTCCGGGGCCAGCGGCACCAGCGCGAACTGGTCGGCGTGCCGCGGCAGCAGCCGGGCCAGCGCCGCCCGTGCCGGTGCGGTGTCGTACGCGGGTTCCCGCTCCTGGCGCCGGGCGGACGGCGGCGCCCCGGAGGCGGCAGCGGGGGCGGCCCCGCCGAACGCCGCCCCGGCGCCGATCGCTCCGGCGGTTCCCAACAGTGCGCGTCGTGACGGTCGGCTCACGTGTGCCCCCAGTGCTCGGTGCTCACAACGGTCCCGTGCGCAGGGCACGCTAACGGCCGGTCAGCCGCAGTCCAAGTAGGCCGGCACCGCCGGCACCCGCCGGCCTCGTCCTCCGACGGCGGCAGCAGCGCCGGCAGCATGCCCGCCGTGGCATCCACCGGCAGCATGCCCGCCGTGGCATCCACCGGCAGCCGGAGCAGCTCCCGCCAGGTCGCCGGATCCCGCAGCGTGCCCGCACACCGCCGCGCCTGTCCGACCGGCCCGTACGCCGGACCGGCGGGGAACGGACGGTAGGCCGCGGGAATCCGCACCCGGCCAGGTCGTGGCCCCACACCCGGCGCAGAGGGGCATACCCCCGGGCCCGGAACAGCACGACCGGCGTGGTGAGGAGGCCCACCCCGACGACGATCAGCGCCGGCGACGCCACGATCAGCACGAACAGCGTGACCGGCCCCAGCTCCGCGGCGAGCGCGCGCCCCAGCCCCGGGCCGCGGCGACCAGTGTTCTGCGGACCCTCATCCGTTCGCTCCCTGGGCTTCACGCGCCCGGCCGTCGGACCCGGGAACAGTCTGCCGCGTAGAGAAGGGCCAGGTCATGGGGTTACGTCCCCGGCTGGGGTGCACCCGGCACCACCGTGAAGCGCACCGCCCGCCGCAGCCCCACTGGCCCCTGCCGTCTCCACCGCCCCGTCGACTCCCACAGCCTCCCCACTCCCCAAGGAGGGCTCTCATGAGCATGGCATCGACCGCGTCCGCCGCCGTCCCCCGCACCGCTTCGACCCCCGCACCGGCAGCCGCCCCCGCCGCCCCCGCCGACCCCGGCTACACCGCGGAGATCGCCGACACCCGCGCACAGATCCGCGCCGCACAACGCCTGCGCCACCAGGTCTTCGCCGGGGAGATGGGCGCGACCCTGCACTCCCCGCTGGCCGGCCACGACATCGACGCCGTCGACGAGCTCGCCGACCACCTCATCGTCACCCACACCGCCACCGGCGACGTGGTCGGCACCTACCGGCTGCTGCCGCCCGGCCGCAGCCCGCGGCTGTACTCCGACGGCGAGTTCGACCTCGGCGCCCTGGCGGAGCTGCGCCCCTCCCTCATCGAGGCCGGCCGCTCCTGTGTGCACCCCGCGCACCGCAGCGGCGCGGTCATGACCCAGATGTGGGCCGCCCTGGCCCGCTACACCCTGCTCTCCGGCCACCGTTACCTCGCCGGCTGCGCCTCCGTCCCGCTCGCCGACGGCGGCACCGCCGCCGCTCACGCCTGGGAACTGGGCCGGACCCGCTACGCCGCACCGCCCGAGCTCCAGGTCACCCCGCACCACCCCTGGCACACCACGCTCCCCGTCCCCGAGCGCCCCAGTCTCGCCCAGCTGCCGCCGCTGCTCCGCGGCTATCTGCGCATCGGCGCCGTCATCTGCGGCGCGCCCGCCCACGACCCCGAGTTCGAGGTCGCCGATTTCTTCGTTGTCCTGGACATGGAACGGCTCGGCGACCGCTACCGGCGCTACTTCCTGGGGGAGCGGTGAACGGCCCCTTCGACGTCCGGTCCGACTGCACCCCGGACTGCGCGGCGCACGCCCTGCCGCGGGTACCGGCGACCCAGATCGCCCGCCGCGGCGCCGCGTTCGCCCGCAGCGTGCGGCGGGCGCTGACGGACGGCGAGCGGATGGCCGAGCCGGGACGGCTGCGGACCCACGCCCGCGCGCTGCTCGACGCGCTCGGTATCCACGTCGAGGGCGCGGCCCCGCTCACCGTCGGGGACGGCCCCGGCACCCTCGTCGTCGTCAACCACATCTCCTGGCTCGACATCCTCGCCCTGCTGGCCGTCGAACCGGTCACCCTGCTCGCCAAGCGCGAGGTCGGCGGCTGGCCGGTCGTCGGCGGCCTCGCGCGCCGAGCCGGTACGCACTTCATCGACCGCACTCACCCCCGCCGGCTGCCGCACACCGTGCGGGAGGTGTCCGAACTGCTGGGCGCCGGACGGTCGGTGGCGGTCTTCCCGCAGGCCACCACCTGGTGCACGGCCGAGGCGGGCACCTTCCGCCGGGCCACCTTCCAGGCCGCCCTCGACGCGGGTGCGCCGGTCCGTCCGGTGACCCTCGGCTACACCCAGCAGGGCCTGCCCAGCACGGTCGCCGCGTTCTGCGGGGAGGACACCTTCGCGGGCTCGCTGCGCCGGGTGCTCGCCGCCCGTGCCCTGACCGTACGGGTCACCGCCCATCCGGCGCTGACGCCGTGGGACGGGGGCCTGGACCGGCGGGAGTTGGCGGCGCTGGCGGCCCGGGCGGCACTGGGCGGCCGCCCGGTGACGGCGGCGACGGGCAGCGGCGCGGCGCGGCCGGCCGCCGCGCCTGGGCCCGCCGCGCCGGTGCCGCACGCCCCGTCGCGGGACGCTCCGGCCCATGTTTGAGCAGCTGGACCAGCTGTCCGCGCCCCTGCAGGGCATGCTGGGCTCGCCCTGGCTGTGGCTGGTCGTTCTGCTGGTGTCCGGTCTCGATGCGCTGCTGCCGTTCATGCCGAGCGAGACCACGGTCGTCCTGGTCGCCGTGCTCATCGGCCCCGACCCGTCGCTGCTCGCCCTGCTGGCGGGTGTCGCGGCGGCCGGGGCGCTGGCCGGGGACTGTCTCGGCTACGCCGTGGGGCGGTACGCGGGCCCGCGCGCGAGCGCCCGGCTGCTGCGCGGTGAGCGCGGCCGGGCCCGGCACCTCAGGGCCCGCGCCAGGGTCGAACGGAACGCCGCGCTGCTCATCATCGCGGGCCGTTTCGTGCCCGGCGGCCGGGTGGTCGCCGCCCTGTCCACGGGCAGTGTCCGCTTCCCGCTGCGCCGCTTCGTGGTGCTGGACGCGGTGGGTGCGGGCATCTGGGCGCTGGGCAGCGCGGCGCTCGGCGGGCTGGGCGGTGCCGCGCTCACCGACTCCCCGGCCAAAGGGATGCTGCTGGTCTCCGGCATCGGGCTGGCGGCGGCATGCGGTGCGGGATATCTGCACCGGCGGGGCGCCACCGCGGACCGGGGTACGCCGAAGCGCTGCGGTCCCCGTGCGGGAGCGGCGTCCGGCCGGGCGGGGGAGCGGCTCCCCGCCCGGCCGGGCCTGCGGCGGCGGCAGGAGGGTGTCTGACCCGGCCTCAGATGCTCGGCACGTACTTGTAGCCGACCCGCCGCACCGTCACGATCGACGACCGGTGCTCGGCGCCCAACTTGCGGCGCAGCCGGGCGACATGGACGTCGACGGTGCGGCCGTCACCGACGTGCCCGTAGCCCCACACCGTGGTCACCAGCTGGTCGCGGGTGTGCACCCGGTGCGGATGCGCGACCAGATGGGCCAGCAGCTCGAATTCGAGGTAGGTCAGGTCCAGCGGCCGGTCCTGGACCTGCGCGGTGCGCTGTTCGGGGTCGATGCGTACGAGCGCGTCGCCGGCCGTCGCGGGCGCCTCGGGCCCGGCGGCCGGCTGCGGAGCGGTGGCGGCGGCCTGCTCGGCCGGGACGAGGACGAGATAGCCGACCATCGGCGGGTGGCCGGGCAGCGCGGGCAGGCTGTGCGGGGGCGCGGGGAGCCAGGTCGCGCCGGAGTCCAGCAGCTCGGCGACCGAAGCGGCGGTCCGGTGCGCGGCGACTGCGTCCGGGGTGGTGGCGGGTGACGGGAGGGTCTCGTCGGGTGTCACGGCGCGCAGCCGGTGGCGGTGGGCGTGCGGTGCGGGAGCGGCAGGCAGGGGAGCCGTCGCGGAACCGGCGGTCAGGGTACGGAGGTTCGTCATCAGGGGTCAGCTCTTTCGCGCAGAGGGGCGTCGGGGACGTCATGCGCGCGGGCAGGGCTAAAGGCGCCGGTCAACGGCGTCGGTGAGGCGTGTGCGGGCCCGCGCTCAGTGCGCGCGGCAACACAGACGGTCGAAGGCGTGCGCCTGCCGGGAGGGCCAGAAAGGCTCGAGGTCGCTGCGACCTGTCGCGGTGTCGGTGAGGCTGGCCATGGCCCTATTGAACCAGACGGTCGGTGTTCTGTCCCTCGTGCGGAGTGTGCTGTGACGCGATTGCGCCGCGCTGGACCCGTACCGGCGCCGTGAGCAGCGGCGATCCGGGCCCGACTCGGCCTCTCCGCACCGGAGTTGGCGACCGCGCAGCGGGGGAGGGCCATGGCCGGAATCCGATGCGCGGCGCTCCGCCCCCTATGCCTGGCCCGCTCCCGCTCCGTCCCCGCCCGTCCCGCTGCGCATCCCCGCCCCCATCGCCACTCCGAGCACCAGGGCCGCCAGATGCCCGGCGTCGGTGAACGTCCGCCCGCGGCGCAGCACGGGAACGGCCGCCAGCGTCAGCAGACCGGCCGTCGCCGCCGCCCGGACGCCCCGGTGCGGGACGGTCGTGGCAAGGGCGCCCACCGTGGCGTTGAAGCCGTAGCTGGCCCCGACGTCGACGGCCTGCGCGGTCGCGTCCGGCGGGGTGTGCTCGACGGGCCCGTGGGCGGGACGGCCGTGGCCGCGCGCCCGCAGGCCCGCATAGACCAGCAGGCTGGCCCCGATGTGCCCGGCCGCGAACACCCCTGCCGCGCGCCGGACGCCCCATCGCACCTCGGCCGTGCCGAGGGCGGCGAGCAGTGCGGCGCCGTACGGCACCGGCAGGGGATGCTCGACGAACGCCGCGCTGGTGACCAGCGTCCGCCACCGGCCGGCCCGCAGATTGGCGACGTTGGTGGAGTGCGCGCGCAGCAGCTCCGTGCGCCGCCGGCCGGGCAGTCGCGCGGTGGCGTACGCACCGAGCTGTACGGCGCCGACGTACAGCGGCGCGGCCCAGGGCACGGTGGCGCGCCGGACACCCGGAGCGGCACGCCGCAGAAGACCTCCGGGCAGGATCCGCGCTACGGCCTTCGGCATCTCAGGCCCCCGCCGGCAGTCGCTTGCGCCAGTCCAGCGGGGAGACATCGATGACCCGGTCCGGATCGCCGTCCCACTCCACCGGCAGCCCCGCCGCGGAGAGCGCCGCCGCCACCGCCCGCCCGACCTCGGCGCGGTCCGCCCCGGAAGCCTCCCCGTCCTCCGCATAGGCGCCGTACCGGACCGCCAGACCGTGGCCCGCCGCGGCCGACTCGGTGTCCTGGTAGTGGAAGAAGACGAAGCCCCGGTCCCCGTCGGCGCGTTCGGCCGCTATCTCGCCCGGTGCGCAGTTGCTGCAGCAGCTGAAGTGCATCCGCGCGGTCAGCCCCTGGGAGTCCAGCGCGGCGAAGGCCCGCGCGACCCGGTCGGCGTCGGTCACCTCGGGCCACCCCGCCTGCTCGGCGAGCCGCTCCTCCCACAGGCCCGCGACGATCCGCCGTGCCTCGTCCGGCGAAACCGGGGTGCCCTCGGGGTCGAAGGAGTCACAGACGTCCTGCGCGATCTGTGCGAAGTCCCGGAAACCGGAGCGGATGCCCTGACGGGCCCGTTCCTCGGCGGCCGCCCGGGTCTCCGGGGCCAGACCGGGCGTCGCGTACAGATCGACGGGCTGCCAGTCGAGCGCCGTACGCCAGGTCTCCCCGCCGCGCGCCCAGTCCAGGAAGACCTCGACGACCCGCTCGGGGTCGTCGCTGTGCGCCCGGAAGTGCCGCTCCGGCGCGCCGTCGCGGTACTCCACCTGGAACGGCCCGTCGCCGTCCCGCCAGGTCTGCACATAGACATGTGCCTCGTCGGGGCAGCGCCCGACGACCACGAAATGGTCGTCGTCGGCGCCGATCCGGCGCAGCAGCCCGGTGAGTTCCCCGGCGGCCGGGCGGTACCGGACCGGACCGGTCTCGGTCGTGACGGTGATCGCAAGCATGCCCTCAGCCTGCCAGCCGCCACTGACAAACGGCCCGGAGCCGTCGCGTCCGCCGCGGGCCGCAGCGCTCGGCAGGCGGAGGGACGGCGCCGCCCCGGCATGCGGAGGGGCCGGACCATTCCGGCCCGGCCCCGCTCACCCGCTGTACCGCTCTTCCGGCGATGTCAGATCTTCCGGCGGTGTCAGACCTGCTCGCGGCGCGCCAGCTCGGTGCAGCAGGTGTCCACGATCAGCCGGGTGACCACATACGGGTCGACGTTGGCGTTCGGCCGCCGGTCCTCGATGTAGCCCTTCTTCTCGACCTCGACCTGCCAGGGGATGCGCACCGAGGCGCCACGGTCCGAGGCGCCGTAGGAGTACGCGTCCCAGGGGGCGGTCTCGTGCGCACCCGTCAGACGGTCCTCGATGCCGGTGCCGTACTGGCGGACGTGCTCCAGCGGCTTGTCGTCCTGGCCCAGCGCCTCGCAGGCGGTGATGATCGCGTCGTAGCCCTCGCGCATCGCCCGGGTGGAGAAGTTGGTGTGCGCGCCCGCGCCGTTCCAGTCGCCCTTGGCCGGCTTGGCCTCCAGCGACGCGGTGACACCGAAGTCCTCCGCCACGCGGTGCAGCAGCCAGCGCGCCACCCACATGTGGTCCGAGACCTCCAGCGCGGGCAGCGCGCCCACCTGGAACTCCCACTGGCCGGGCATGACCTCGGCGTTGATGCCGGACAGGCCCAGGCCCGCCGCCAGGCACAGGTCGAGGTGCTTCTCGACGATCTCCCGGCCGAAGATCGCGTCGGCGCCCACACCGCAGTAGTAGTCGGCCTGCGGAGCCGGGAAGCCGCCGCCCTCGGGGAAGCCGAGCGGGCGGTCGCCCTTGAGGAAGGTGTACTCCTGCTCGATGCCGAAGATGGCCTCCTGGTCCGCGAACTTCTCCGCGACCGGACGCAGCAGCGCACGGGTGTTGGAGGGGTGCGGGGTGAGGTCGGTGTGCAGCACCTCGCACAGCACCAGCAGGTGGTCGCCGCCGCGGATCGGGTCCGGGCAGCTGAACACCGGCTCCAGTACGAGGTCCGAGGCGTGACCTTCGGCCTGGTTGGTGCTGGAACCGTCGAAGCCCCACCGCGGCAGCTTGCTGCCTCCCCCAGTGCCAAAGGCCTGGGAGGGACCCCCATCCAGAATCTTGGTCTTGGAGCGGAGCTTGGCGGTCGGCTGGGTGCCGTCGATCCAGATGTACTCGGCCTTGATGGTCACGGGGTCCTCTTCACGGTCGGTGCGGGTACGGTGCGGGCGTACTCACGCACTCTCGCAACGCGCCATTTCTCGTCCGTTGCCCGTTTGTGAACCACAGGTTACCGAGCCGGACATCCAGGCTTTTCCAAGGTTGTCTACGCTGCGAGCCTGCGATTACTTGCCTTGATAGGGCTGCCTTCCCGCTTTTTCGGTGTGACGCAGACCTCAGGCGTGCTGCTTCAGCAGCCCCTCGAAGCCCAGGCGTCCGATCCGGCGGGCCAGCTCCTCGACGGTGATCCCCATCGCCTCCGCGGTGCGGCCGAGATGCCACTCGTGCGCCGCGAGCCGGTGCAGCACATGGCCGCGCCGGACCTGCTTTTCGGAGAGCCGGAACGTCTTGAGATAGGCGACCCGCCCCTTTTCGTCCGTGATCGTCTCGCCGATGTGCTGGGTGCGGTGCAGCGCGAACGGCGGCAGGAACCGCGACAGCCGGAACCGGCCCATCCGGTACACCTCCCGCACGTCGTAGGAATCGTCGAGCAGCTCGCCCGCCATCAGGCCGGCATGCTGGGCCGCCCACTCCTGCTGCCGCCGCTCGGCGGCGGACCGCAGCTGGGCGAGCGAGGTGATGTACTCCGCCGCGATCCGGGTCGTGAACTCCGGTACCGGCCCGCCGTAGAGGGCGTAGTGGTACAGCAGCTCCCCGTACAGGTCCTGCAGCAGGGAGGCGTGCAGGGCCCGGTAGTCGTCCGGATGCGGCACCACGAAGGCGGCGGCGAGGGCGTCGGCCACATACAGCAGCACCCCGCACTGCCCCGGATGGATCTCGAAGACCCGCAGCGCGTCGTCGAGACCGGGCACCGCCTCGCCCCGGTACGCCCGCTCCGCACGCGGGGTGAGCCCGTCGTACACCGCCCGGCGGGTCCACTCCTCCCACACGATCGACGGACCGCCGAAATGCAGCGCCAGATAGCCGTCGAGCGCCAGATGGAGCGGCAGGAAACGCAGCGTGCCCGAGGAGCCGCCGGACGGACGGCCCTTGCCCCGTCGCTTCTGGGCGAGTTTGCGCGGAAAGTGCAGTGGCGCACATGCCACCGGGCCGCGCCCCTCGGTCAACTGCGAGCCGTAGGAGGCCGCGGGCGATCCGTCCCCCGTCCAGTCCGCCACGAAGCCGTGCGGAAGGTAGGTGGTGGAGTACGTCGTGTGGCCGTCGGCCCGCACCGTCGCCGGCCCGTCCTCGTAGAGCTCGCGGTGCAGCCGCAGACCGGCGACCGGCTCCGCACGCACCAGCGGGACCAGCCGGACCGCGCCCCACACCTGCGCCGGGCGGACGGTGAGCCCGCTCAGATCCAGCCTGCTCATGCCGTCACACCCGCCTCGTCGGTCTCCTCCGCCAGGAACTGCCGCACCCGGTCGTCCAGATGGGCCCGCAGCTCGGCCAGGCCCGTACGGCCCTCCGCGAACCGCGCGAGCTGCACCAGCGCCGGCAGGTCCTCCGCATCGCGCACCCCGGCCGTCGGCACCGCGGCGGCCAGCCGCCGGACGGCGAAGTCCTCGGCGTCGTAGACCGGGTTGAGATGCACGACGGAGGTCCGGTGCTCCGGGTCGAGCCGGGTCCGCCAGATCCGCAGCACCTCGCCCGCCAGGCCCGGCGGGGCGTTGTCCCACCCGTCGGAGACGATCACCAGCCGCTCCGGTGCGTCCTCCAGTGCCTCCAGCAGCCGCATGCCCAGGGGCGTCGGCCCGTAGGGGTACGCGAGCAGCGCGTCCTGCCGCCCCGACGTCCACCGCGGCAGATAGCACTCCGCCAGCGCCTCCAGCAGGAAGTGGCAGGCCAGCGCGGTCGCCAGCGGACGGCGCCGCTTCTGCCGCGAGCCGGTCGTGGAGAAGCTGTCGTCCAGGACGGCGGCCACCCGGCCCCAGGTCCCGGCCCGCGCCCCCGCCGTACGCCGCGCCGCGGACCGCAGCGCACCGGTCAGCTCGGCGCGCCGCGCGGCCCGGTCGTCGAGCGACAGCCCGAGGACGTACGAGGCGAGCCGGGTCAGCGGCATCCCGCGCAGATCGGTGGGCACCTCGGCGCGGTGCGCACGGGCCGACTCCTGTACCCGCAGCCGCTCCAGCCGGGTCATCCGCGGCGCGATGCGCTCCAGGAAGGCGCGGCGGCCGATGCCGTGCTTCGCGGCGAACCCCTCGGCGACGGTGAACGGCAGCTCGTACAGGGCGCCCTGCTCGTAGTGGGCCCGCCGCCAGGCGTCCAGCAGCGGGGTGTCGAACCGTGTGCGGCGGCCCGGCGCGAAGAGGAAGTCGCCCAGCTCGCCGTCGCCGCCCTTCCGCTCGCCGCCACGCCCGCCGGTCAGTGGCAGATGCGCATGCCGCGCCGCGCACTTGAGGCCGGCGCGGTACTTCACCGCGTCCAGCGCCGGGTCCGGGCGCGCGGCGAGCCAGTCGCGCATGATCGCGCGGGTGCGCCGGTTGTTGACCTTGGCGGCGCGCAGCGCACGGAAGAGACGGTAGACGCGGGGCGCCGGCAGCCGCGCCAGCCGGGCCGCGATCAGCCGCCCCTCGCTGCGCCGCTCCTGCGCCGTCGCCTCGCCCGCCGTCTCCAGCAGCCCGCGCACGATCAGCGCCGCATTGTGGTCGTTGATGTCCAGCGCCAGCGAAGCGGCATACAGGGGGCGGTAGTTGATGCGTACGTACGCATGCAGAAAGTCCAGCGACAGCTGCTGCTCCTGCGCGCCCGAGTGGAACTCCCGCTGCCCGGTGGACGTGATCGCGGCATGCACGAACAGCAGTACGTCCTCGGCCGCCACCAGATCCGCGGAGCTCTGCACGCGGCCCTCCCCCGTCCGTCGTCGGATGCCGGCCGGGGAATGGGGGCACGAGCAGCGAATCGTTGCTTTGCAGAGCAGGTCCGGAAGTCGCACCGGAGTCCCGCGGCCGGCCGGTGCAACGTAACACCGGCCGGGCGGGCGGGGCACGGGGATTACGGCCGGTCCGGCACGCGGGCGTCGCCGGCCCCGGCGGGACCGCACGGCACGGGCGGCGAAATCGGCGGCCCGCCCCGCACCCCGCGAGAGACTGGCCCCATGACGACCCCGCGCATCGGACTCCTCGGCACCGGCCCCTGGGCGCGGAGCGTCCACGCCCCCGCCCTCGCCGCGCACCCCGGCGTCGAGCTCACCGGTATCTGGGGGCGCCGGCCGGAGGCCGCCGCGGCGCTGGCCCAGGTCCACGGCAGCCGCCCGTACGACACCCCCGACGAGCTGTTCGCAGGCTGCGACGCGGTCGCGTTCGCCCTGCCGCCGGCCGTCCAGGCCCCGTTGGCGGTCCGTGCCGCCGAGGCCGGCCGCCACCTCCTCCTGGACAAGCCGGTCGCCACCTCGGTGCCCGAGGCCCGCGCCCTCACCGATGCCGCCGACCGTGCGGGGGTCGCCTCGGTGGTGTTCTTCACCGCGCGCTTCGGGGCGGAGGAAGGGGAGTGGATCGCCGCCCAGGCCGCGGCCGGCGGCTGGTTCACCGCGCACGCCGACTGGCTCGGCTCGGTCTTCGCCGACGACAGCTCCAGTCCGTACGCCGATTCGCCCTGGCGCCGGGCGAAGGGCGGTCTGTGGGACGTCGGTCCGCATGCGCTGTCGGTGCTGCTGCCGGTCCTCGGGGACGCGGAAGCGGTCACCGCCATCCGCGGCCCGGCCGACACGGTGCTGCTGACGATGCGTCACAGCAGCGGGGCGGCGAGTACGGCGACGGTCGGCCTGGCCGCGCCGGCCGCGGCCGCCGGTGTCGAGGTCACCCTCCGCGGCACCGCCGGCATCACCACCCTGCCCCGCCGCCTGGGCGGCCCCGAACCGGCCTACCACCGCGCCGTCGACGCCCTGCTCGCCGCCGTGGCAACAGGTCTGCCGAACGCCTGCGATGTCCACTTCGGCCTCCGGGTCACCGAGATCCTCGCGGCGGCGGAGGAGAAGCTGAGCCCGCTCATGCCTCAAGGGACATGACTACATGGCGGAATTGGTCGTGGAGGGTATGAGCGGCGGTCCGTAGCGTCAGGACCGTCACCCGCCCGCACCGGCCCAGGGAGCCCCACGCCATGACGCCCGCCACCGGCTTCACCAGCTATACCGACGCCCTTCTCGCCGTCCTCGCCCGCGACCCGTCCCGGGCCGTACTGACCACGGGCGACGGCGGCGACGCGCTCACCGCCGGTGCCCTGCACGACACCGTCCACCGTATGGCGGCGGTGCTCGCCGGCCGGGGCATCGGCCGCGGCCGGACCGTCGCTCTCCTCAGCGGCAACCGCCCCGAGGTGCTCGCCGCCCGCTACGCCGCCAACCACCTCGGCGCCCGGGTCGTCTTCCTCTACGACGGTATGGCCGCCGGGACCCTGGCGCGGATCGTGGAGAGCGCGGAGACCGCCCTGCTCCTCGTCGACCCGGCCCTCCACGGCACCGCACGGTTACTGCTCGGCCACCTCCGGGGCCCGGCCCCCGACGTCATGACGCTGGGCGAGGAGCCCGCGGCCGGCGGCTTGGGCCCCGACCTCCTGGCCGCCTGCGCCGCCCTCCCCGCCACTCCCGAGGTGCCGGGCGCCGCCCGTCCCGAGGACGACTGGTGCATCCGGCACACCGGTGGCACGACCGGCATCCCCAAGGGAGTGCGGATGGCGCACGCCCCGTACGCCGGGATGATCCTGCACCGCCGCATGGAGGCCGCCGGCGACCCGCCCCGCTTCCTCGCCTGCACCCCGCTCGCCCATCTCGCGGGCGTCCTGGCCGACGTCACCCTCGCGGCCGGCGGCACCGTCGTACTGCACCGCACCTTCGACCCCACGGCCGTCCTCGCCGCCGTCGCACACGACCGCATCACCCACCTCTGGCTGCTGCCCCCGCTCCTCTACCGCCTCCTCGACGACCCCACCCTCCCCGCGACCGATCTCAGCTCCCTCACCCGGATCACCTACGGCGGCTGCGCGGCCTCGCCCTCCCGGCTGGCGCGGGCCGCCGAGGTCTTCGGCCCGGTGCTGTTCGGGGTGTACGGCATGTCCGAGGCGATGACGATCACCGAGGCCCGTCCGGAGGACCATCTCCGCGCCGGGCCCGGCGGCCGGATCACCGTCGGCCGCCCGATGCCCGGTGTGACGCTGGCCATCCGCGACGCGGACGGGCGGGACCTGCCGACGGGGGAGCGGGGCGAGATCCACGTACGGTCCGCCGGGGTCATGGCCGGCTACTGGAAGCAGCCGGAGCTGACCGCGCAGGCGCTGCCCGGCGACGGCTGGCTGCGCACCGGTGACGTCGGCATGCTGGACGACGACGGCCGGCTCTACCTCGTCGACCGGGTCAAGGACCTGATCATCGTCGTCGGCGGCCATGTCCACCCGGCGGAGGTCGAGGACCTGCTGCACACCCACCCGGCGGTCGCCCACTGTGCCGTCTACGGGGTGCGCGGGGCGGACGAGAGCGAGGAGGTGCATGCCGCGGTCGTCCCCGCCCCGGGCCACCGGCCGGACCCCGCCGTCCTGCGTGCCTTCGTCACCGAGCACCAGGGCGCCCTGTACGCCCCGGCCGTCGTCCACCTCGTCGACGCCATCCCCCTCACCCCCGTCGGCAAGCCGGACAAAACGCAGCTGCGCGCCCTGGCCGCCGCGGCCTGACCGGAGGCGGCCGGCAAGGCTCTCCCCGTGCCTCCCGCAACGCCCTTCCCGCGCCTGCCGCAAGGCCCTTCCCGCGCCTGCCGCAAGTCCCTTCTTCCGCCTTCAAATCCCTCCTGGCCAGGGGCTTTTGTCAGTGGTGGCCAGTAGAATGGGAACCAGTCAGTGAGGGTTTTTCCAACGCTCCAGGAGGTCGCCGATGGCCGCTGCCACACTCATGACGAAGCCTCTCCCGGCCCACCCACTGCCCAAGAAGCCGCTGCCCGCCGGATGGCCGCGCGAGCGGTACGAATCGCACAACCGCCGCCTGAAGGCCATGCGGCTGGCCATCGCCCTGCTCGACACCGGCGTCTACCGCCCCGAGCAGGCCCACAACCGCAGGATCCGCAGCACCGCGGCCGAGATAGGGGTGCACGCCCCGTCCGACACGACCTGCCGTCTGGTGCGCGCCCTGATCTACGACAACTGCTGACGGCTCCCCGGCGCATCAACAGGGCGGCCGGTCCCGGGACTTCCCCGGGGCCGGCCGCTCCGTGCGCTTCCCCGCCGGGCCCGCGGGCGCGGCTCAGGCGTCCGCGCCGTCCCCCGGGGCCGTCGCGGCGTCCATGTCCGTCACCTCCGCCAGCGCCTCCGCCAGCCACTCCACCCAGAAGGTCTCCAGCCCGATCCCGGCCCGCAGCACCAGCCGCCGCAACCGGTCCTCCGGATCCGCCGCCGCCCCGAAGTCGCGGTCCTCGATCTCCTGGTACTCCGCCAACTGCCGCCGGTGCTGCGTCAGATGGCGCCGCAGCTCCGCATCGAGACCGGTCCGCCCCACCACCGCCGAGGCCCGCATCCGCAGCAGCAGCGCGTCCCGGATGGGCTTGGAGTCCTGCTCGCCACCGGCCCAGCGGGTCAGCTCGGCGCGGCCCGCGGGCAGCACCTCGAACTCCTTCTTCTGCCCCCGGGACGGCTGCGCGCTCGGCAGCGCCCGGATGAACCCGGCCTGCTCCAGCTTGCCCAGCTCGCGATAGATCTGCTGATGGGTGGCCGACCAGAAGTAGCCGATCGACCGGTCGAACCGCCGGGTCAGCGCCAGCCCCGACGACGGCTTCTCCAGCAGGGCGGTGAGGATCGCGTGCGGCAGTGACATGGGGGAATCCTAGGTCGCGGCGGCCGGGGCCGGCGGGCCCGCGCCGCCCGCCACGCCCCGGTCGCCGCCGCGGCTCACAGGGCCGCCGCCAGCTCCGTCCCCTGCTGGATGGCGCGCTTGGCGTCCAGCTCAGCGGCGACATCCGCACCGCCGATGAGATGCACGGCGCGCCCCTCGGCCCGCAGCTCCTCGTACAGGTCCCGGCGCGGCTCCTGCCCGGTGCACAGCACGACGGTGTCCACGGGAAGCGTGGTGGCGGTGCCGTCGACCGTGAGGTGCAGGCCCTCGTCGTCGATCCGCTCGTACGCGGCCCCGGCGACCATGGTCACGCCCCGGTGCCGCAGCTCCGTACGGTGGATCCAGCCGGTGGTCTTGCCGAGACCGGCGCCGACCTTCGACGGCTTGCGCTGGAGCAGATGCACCTGCCGCGCGGTCGTGGGCCGCTCGGGCGCGCGCAGCCCGCCCCGGTCGCCGTACGCGGTGTCGACGCCCCAGGCGCGGAAGTAGGCCTCCGGGTCCTGGCTCGCCGCATCGCCGGCATCGGTGAGGAACTCGGCGACGTCGAAGCCGATGCCCCCCGCCCCGATGATCGCCACACGCTCGCCGACCGGCGCCCCGTCGCGCAGCACATCGAGGTAGCTGACGACGCTCGGGTGGTCGATGCCCTCGATCTCCGGGGTGCGCGGGGTGACGCCGGTGGCGACCACGACCTCGTCGTAGCCGCCCAGGTCCGCGGCCGCGACGGCGGAGTTCAGCCGCACGTCCACGCCGTGGCCGTCGAGCTGGTGACGGAAGTAGCGCAGGGTCTCGTCGAACTCCTCCTTGCCCGGTATCCGCTTGGCGATGTTCAGCTGGCCGCCGATCTCGGCGGCGGCGTCGAACAGGGTGACGTCGTGGCCGCGCTCGGCCGCGGACACGGCACAGGCGAGCCCGGCCGGCCCGGCGCCGACCACGGCGAGCCGCTTGCGCCGCCGGGTGGGGGAGAGAACCAGCTCGGTCTCGTGGCAGGCCCGCGGGTTGACCAGACAGGAGGTGATCTTTCCGCTGAAGGTGTGGTCGAGGCAGGCCTGGTTGCAGCCGATGCAGGTGTTGATCGCCTCGGACCGGCCGTCCCGCGCCTTGGCGACGAAGTCCGGGTCGGCGAGGAAGGGCCGGGCCAGCGACACCATGTCGGCGCGTCCGTCGGCGAGCAACTCCTCGGCGACCTCGGGGGTGTTGATCCGGTTGCTGGTCACCAGCGGGATGCTCACCGAGCCCATCAGCCGCTTCGTCACCCAGGTGTAGGCGCCGCGCGGCACCGAGGTCACGATGGTGGGGATACGGGCCTCGTGCCAGCCGATGCCGGTGTTGATGATGGTGGCCCCGGCCGCCTCGATCTCCTTGGCGAGGGTGACCACCTCCTCCAGCGTGGAACCGCCCGGCACGAGGTCCAGCATCGAGAGCCGGTAGATCAGGATGAAGTCGGTGCCCACGCGTTCCCGGGTGCGGCGGACGATCTCCAGCGGGAAGCGCATCCGGTTCTCGTACGAGCCGCCCCACCGGTCCGTGCGCTGGTTGGTCGCGCCGACGATGAACTCATTGATCAGATAGCCCTCGGAGCCCATGATCTCGACGCCGTCGTACCCGGCGGACTTGGCCAGCTCCGCCGCCCGCACATAGTCCTCGACGGTCTGCTCGACCTCGTCGTCGGTGAGCGCGTTCGGCACGAAGGGGCTGATGGGCGCCTGGAGGGCACTCGGCGCGACCAGGTCCGCGTGGTACGCGTACCGCCCGAAGTGCAGGATCTGCATCGCGATCCGCCCGCCCGCCGCATGCACCGCGTCGGTCACCGTCCGGTGCTGTGCCGCCTCCGCCTCGGTGGTGAGCTTGGCCCCGCCCTCGTACGGCCGGCCCGCGTCGTTCGGCGCGATACCGCCGGTCACCATCAGGCCGACACCGCCCTTGGCGCGGGCGGCGTAGAAGGCTGCCATCCGCGCGAAGCCGTTCTCGGCCTCCTCCAGCCCGATGTGCATCGACCCCATCAGCACCCGGTTGGGCAGAGTGGTGAACCCGAGGTCGAGCGGGCTCATCAGGTGGGGGTACTGGCTCATGGGGGGCCTCCAGGCGCGGTGGTCGTGGCAGTAGTTGTAGACCAGCCGGCGAGAGTTATGCAACAAGTTGCAAAAAACGTGACGCAGACGACTCCGCCGCCCGCCGGCGCCCCGCTCCCCACCGCACGGATCGCAGTTACCGCGTCGCGCAGTGCGACGTGTCACAGACAACCCGGCGGCGCTGTGGGAGCTTCAACTGTGCTGCTCCTCAGTGGAGTTGCTGCAAAAGGAGTTGCCGACGAGCCGGGGGCGCGCCCCGACGGCGCGCGGACCGCGGGGACCGCCTGGAGGGGGCGTCCGCAGCGGGACCGCGCGGCCGCGGGCGGCATCCGGCTCACGACGGTCTGCCCGCATGTGGAGAGGATCGAATGAGCACTGCGCAAGCCCTCACGCTCGACCAGGTGGTCGACACCGACCGGTACCCCCTGCCGGAACCCGACAGTGCCGGGGGACAGGCCGTGATCTCCCGGGCCCGGCACGAACTCCTGACCCTCGGCTGCACCGTGCTGCCGGACTTCATCCGCCCGGCGCTGCGCACGGCGCTGGAGCAGGAGTGCGCCGCCATCGCCCCCCAGGCGCACTACGACGTCGAGACGGTCAACGTCTACAACATCGCGGTGGACTCGGCGCTGCCGGCCGACCACCCCGGCCGGCGGACCTTCCAGCGGGGCAACGCCTTCGTCCCACGGGACCGCGTCCCCGCCGAATCCCTCATCAGCCGGCTCTACTCCGAGCCGGTCTTCCAGGACTTCCTCGCCCGCTGCTTCGGACTGCCGCGGCTGCACGAGCTGGCGGACCCGCTCTCCGGGCTCGTGCTCAACGTCGTCGCCCCCGGCATGGAGCACCCCTGGCACTTCGACACCAACGAGTTCACCGTCAGCATGCTCACCCGGCAGGCCCAGGACGGCGGGATCTTCGAGTACTGCCCGAACATCCGCTCCGCGCACGACGAGCACTTCGGTGACGTCCGGGACGTCCTCGACGGCCGGGGTGAACGGCTGATCCGGCGCCTCCCGCTGCACCCCGGCGACCTGCAGCTGTTCAAGGGCCGCTACTCGCTCCACCGGGTGAGTCCGGTGCGCGGCGGGACCGCGCGCCACTCAGCGATCTTCGCCTACAGCGAGCGGCCCGGCGTCATCGGGAGCGTGGCACGCACCCGGCAGCTCTTCGGCCGGGTACTGCCCGCACACACCGCCGCCGAGGGCCGGGCCGTCCGCGGCGACCGGCTGCTGGACTGACGGGCGGCACGGACACCCCGTCGCCGCGGACCGTCCCCCGCTCCGCCCTCCACAAAGGGGTGGACACGGTGGGTGACGGCGCGACCATGGACGAGTGACAGCACAGGTCCCCACGATCCGAATCGAGAGAGCAGAATTGAATAACCGTCAGGAAAGGGCCGCCATGACGACCTTCGCCCAGGAGGACAGCCTCCCGCGGGTGCCGCTGCCCACGCTGGAAGCGAGCTGCGAGAGGTTCCTCGCCTGGTGCGCGCCGCTGCTGACCGCCGACGAGCGGGCGGCGACCGAGGCGGAGGTGGCAGCCTTCCTCCGCCCCGGCGGCCCCGGCCGGGTGCTGCAGACGGCACTGGAGGAGTACGACGCCACGGAGGGCGTCCACAGCTGGCTCGACACCTTCTGGCCGTACCGCTACCTGGGCCGCCGGGACCGGATCGCGCTCAACGCCAACTTCTTCTTCCTGTTCCAGGACCCCGCCCCCGGGCAGCCGCAGTCACAGGTGGAACGGGCTGCCGGACTCATCGCCGGCGCCGTCGCCTACAAAAGCCGGCTCGATCAGGAGCTCATCCCGCCGGTGGTGCAGCGGGGCGTGCCCCAGTCGATGGTGCAGAACAAGTACCTGTTCTCCGCCACCCGGATCCCCGGGGCGGAGCAGGACACCGTCCGCAGCCCCTACACCGGCGCCTGGCCGGGCCCGTCCGGGGCCCGGCACATCGTGGTGTTCCACCGCGGCACCATGTTCCGGATGGAGGTGCTCGGCGCGGACGGCGTCCCGCACAGCCTCGACGACCTCGAAGCGGGACTGCGCGCCGTGCAGAAGGCCGGGGCCGAACCGGCCGCGGCCGGCACCTCGGTCGGCCACCTCACCACCATGGCCCGCGCGAAGTGGGCCGCCGCCCGGGAGTCCCTGCGCGCCCACCACCCCCGCAACGCGGACGCGCTGGACGACATCGAGACCGCGCTGTTCTGCGTCTGCCTGGAGGACTCCGCCCCCGCCGACACCCAGGAGGCCTGCGACCAGCTGCTGTACGGCGACCGCGGCAACCGCTGGTTCGACAAGGCCGTGTCCCTGATCGTGTTCGCCGACGGCCGCGCGGGCATCAACGTGGAGCACTGCGAGCTGGACGGGACCACCATCCTCAGCTTCACCGACGCCCTGCTCAGCACCCCGGCCGAGGAACACTCCCGCCGCTCCGGGGCCCGTTCCCAGGGACTCCCGGCCCTGGAGCCGGTCGTCTTCGAGCTGGACGACGCCCTCCGGGCTCAGGTGCGCTCCGCCGCCGACGCCTTCGCGGAGTACGGGGCGGCCACCGCCACCCGGACCGTCGCCTTCGACGACTTCGGCAGCACCACCGCCAAGGCACTGGGCGCCTCGCCGGACGCGTTCGTCCAGCTCGCCTACCAGCTGGCCCATCAGCGCGCCAAGGGGCACCTCGGCGCCACCTACGAGTCGATCGCCACCCGCCAGTGGCGGCGCGGCCGGACCGAGGCGATGCGTGTCGTCACCCCGGAGATCCAGGCGTTCGTGGCCGCGATGGAGGACCCGGCGGCCTCGGCGGACGCACGCCGGGCCGCGTTCCGGGCCGCCGCCGGGAAGCATGTGGCGCGCGCCAAGGAGTGCCAGGCCGGCGAGGCACCCGAGCAGCATCTGTGGGAGCTGGAGCTGATCCAGCGGCGGCGCGGGGCGGAGCTCGGCGTGACCGAGCAGCCCGCCCTCTACCGGACACCGGGCTGGCTGACGATGCGGGACGACTACCTGAGCACCAGCTCCGCCCCGTCCGCGCACATCCAGTACTTCGGCTTCGGCTCCACCAGCAGCCGCTGTATCGGCGTCGCCTACGTCCTGCTGCCCGACAGCTTCCACGTCTATCTGAGCACCCCGCGGGCGGTCGCCGGCCCGATGCAGGTCTTCGCCGACCGGCTCCGTGAGGCGGTGGCCGAACTGCGGGAGCTGCTGGCGTCCGACGGTTCCGGCGGCTGACCACCCGTGCGGACCGGCGGCCGTCCCCTGCTCGTCTACTTCAGCAGCCGGGACAGCCGCCGGTCCGCGAGGGGCTTACCGCCCGTCTGGCAGGTGGGGCAGTACTGCAGCGCCGAATCGCTGAACGACACCTCGCGGATCGTGTCCCCGCACACCGGGCAGGGCTCGCCCTTCCGCCCGTGCACCCGCAGCCCGCTCTTCTTCTCCGCCTTGAGGTCCTTCAGGGCCAGCCCCCGGGACCGCTCGACCGCCTCCTGGAGCGTCGTCCCGATCACCGCGTACAGCCGCTCCACCTCTTCCTCGGAGAGCTTCGCGGCCAGTTTGAACGGTGACATCCGGGCGGCGTGCAGAATCTCGTCCGAGTAGGCGTTCCCGATCCCCGCCAGCACGCTCTGGTCGCGCAGTACGCCCTTGATCTGGCGGCGCTCCCCCTCCAGCAGCGCCCGGAAGGCCGCCGGGGTGAAGTCCGCCGACAGCGGATCGGGCCCCAGCCGCGCCACACCGGGCACCTCCCGCGGATCCCGTACGACATACACCGCGAGGTGCTTCTGGCTCCCCGCCTCGGTCACGTCGAACCCCGCCCCGTCCGGTCCGGCGAGCCGTACCCGCAGCGCCAGCGGGCCCTTCCCGGGCCGCGGCGGCACCGCCGGCAGCTTGTCGCTCCACCGCACCCACCCCGCTCGGGCCAGATGCAGCACCAGATGCAGCCCCCCGACCTGACAATCGAGAAACTTCCCGTACCGCGTCACCCCCGCGAACGCTCCCCCTTCGAGCGCGGTGACCGGCGGGTCATAGGTCTTGAGTGCGTGCACGGCGACGGGATACACCCGCTCGACGGTCCGGCCGGCCAGGTGGTCGGCGAGGAACCGGGCGAGCGATTCAACTTCCGGCAATTCAGGCATATCGCCAGTCTGCCTCGGGGGGGGCGCGATGGGAGCGCGGGGGCGAGAGCACCGAACCGGCCGGACCCGGCCGGGACGCACCACACCGTCTCACCCTGCCGTCCGGGAGCCGCGGGCCAGGTGCTCCTGGAGCCGGGCGTGGCGGAACTGGTAGACCGCACCGGCCTGGCGCAGCACACCGCGCCGGTGGGCGTCCCGCAGGAAGGCGCTCACCGCCCAGGGCAGCCGCCCGGTCAGCGGCAGCCAGATGCGGGACAGCGTCACCCACTGGCCCCACGCCGTCAGGCTGAGTCCGTAGGCGAGCCCACCGCCCAGCCAGCCCACGACGCCGAACAGGATCCAGTCGATGATCCTGAACTCCTGCATCCAGCACAGGATCCCGCCCGCGAGCCCGATGAAGAGCCCGAACATCAGCAGATGGAAGAGGGTGGTCGTGCGGTTGGTGTGCAACAGGTCGTGGGGGCCGACGGCGGTTTCGAGGTCGACGGGGGTTTCCAGCACGGCCGTGAGCGCGAAGGTGAGCCCCACGGCAAGGCCGTACGGGAGCCCGGCGCGGAGCCCGACTCCCGACCCGTGGGCGAGCAAGGTCATGAGCCCGTATCCGTCCGGTCCCGTCAGTCCGAGCACGAGCGTGTCCACGAGCCAGGCCGTGAACCCGAAGCCGAACCCGCCCACGAGTCCGATCGCCAGCCTGAAGACGAACTCCTTGCGCATCTCCTTCGTGCCGCCGCGAAGCCGCACGCGTGCCCGTGACGGCTCACGCGCCCCGTGCCCGTATCTGAGCCCGTACACGAGACCGAAGCCCAGCCCGGACGTGAACCCGAACGAGAGCCCGTTCAGGAGCCCCTTCACGAGTCCCGTAACGAGTCCGTGTCCCGCGTACCAGAACGAGAACCACAGCACCAGCGTGTCCACGAGCCCGAAGGCCAGACCGGCCACGAGCCCGATCAGGCACATCCGCAACCAGCGGGGCAGGGTGCTGCCCAGCTGCCACCAGGCGAGGTCGCGGGTGTCGAGCTGGTCCAGGTGCCGGGCGAGGTGGCCGAGCAGGTGCGGGACACGTGTGCGGTGGGCGCGGGGCCGGTCGCGGTAGACCGTCGGGATGAAGTGGTCCAGCAGGTGATCTTCAAGGTCATCGGTGCTGCTGAACTCGTCGGTCAGCAGTACCCAGGGGTCGCGGTCCGGGGCGTCGCTGTAGATGGTGCGGGCCAGCATGACCATCAGCGGAGTCCTCAGCACCGTGGCGAGCCGGATGCTCGCCGGGTGCTGAGGGTGCTTGCGCAGATGACTCAGGACGGGATCCCACGCGGTCGAGGCGGCGGCCGTCTTGCGCGTGCCGCGCGGCAGACAGTGGTCCAGGTCGGTCAGGGCCAGGTCGATCAGTTCGACGGCCGCGGCGGAGGTCAGGGCCCTGGCGCCCTTCACGGCGGTGGTGTACGCGGTGCGGCGGCTGGTCAGCAGCAGGGGCATATCGGTGTCGTTGAGCGCTGTCAGCGCGGGACGGCGCAGAAGGGCGGGGATCTCGTCGAACCCGTCCAGCACGGGCAGGATGCGGTCGTTGTCGATCAGCTCTTCCGCCCGTGTCGAGGCGTCGGATGCAGCCCTGGCCGAGCCGGGGCGGTCGCGTTTCCCGGCCAGACGGGGGTGGTTGCGCTCCAGTTGACCGGTCAGCCAGCGGTGCAGTGTCGTGGTGGTGGGGTTCCATGACGCGAGGCTGAAGATCACCGGAACGGGGTCGGCGGGGCTGCTCCGGGCCGCCAGCAGATCCAGCACGAACCGCAGGGCCAGGGTCGTCTTTCCCGATCCCGCCCGGCCCAGCACCACCAGCCGCCGGGAGGGAATCCGGTGATGGACCCGCACGATCTCGTCCAGCTGACCGGCCAGGACCGGCGGGCGGGGAGCGACTCCGGCCGGGCAACGGCAGATGTTGGCCCAGTGGTCCATCACCTCATCGGACGCCGCCTGCCAGCGCACCGGCAGCGCGATCGGGTCCCGGATCTTCCGCTGTTTCTCCTCTTCCCGCCACTGTGTGCGGAGCGACTTCGCGAGCCGGTCCGCGTCGTCGTCCAGCGCGGTATCGAAGCTCGACCGCGGGGGGTGTCCGGTGGTCACCGGTCCGATCGTGTGGGCCCGGGGCGGCCCGTGCCCGGTGGTCCCGCCTGCCGGGTGGTACGCCGGGCCCTCGTGGGGGTGCGTCGGAGCCTCCTGGTGATGCGTCAGGCCCTCGCGCCGGGCCGGCGGCGGGCCGGTCACGGCGCCGCTCCTGCCTCAAGGAGCGGCGCCGGTCCACCCGCGGTGACGGTCACGGGCGCGCGAAGCGTTTCATGATCAACTTCACGAAGTCGTTCATATCGGCCTGCAGGCAGGCTTGCTGACTGTGTTTGCCGTTGCAGCCCTTGCCCCACGCGCTGCCGTCGCGGTAGTCGGCGAAGCGGTACGGGATGCCTTCCGCCGTCAGGTTGGCGGCGGTCGTCACGGCCGTCTGCCTGACCCGGTTCTCGGCCACGGCCAGGACCGGGTCGACCGTCAGGTTGCCGCCGTCGCCCGCGTACATCGCGACGCCCATCCCGCGCAGCGCCTTGACGTGCTGGGCGGGGCTCTGCTCGTTCCAGACGCCGTCGAGGGGCCACACCGGCGACCCGAAGATCGCGTCGGCCGCGACGGTCGGTGTGCCGTACGCCGGCATCAGCTCGCTGCCGACGACGGCGGCGCGGATCTCCGGGTTCAGATCGAGGTCGCCGGAGAAGCTGCCCACATAGCTGAACAGCTCCGGACGGTGCTCGGCGTAGTGGAACGCCCCGAAGCCGCCCATTGAGTGGCCGGAGACCGCCCGGCCCTCCTTGCCGGGGACCGTCTTCAGGTTGGCGTCGACCAGCGGGATGAGCTGGTCGAGGTGGAAGGTCTCCCAGTTCTGACGGCCGAGCCCGCCGGGGTTGACCCAGTTCGAGTACCAGCCGCGGCCACTGCCGTTCGGCGTCACGGTGATCAGCGGAACGCCTTCGGTCGCCTGCTCGGTGATGGCCTTGTTGCGCGGGGCGTCGGGGTACTCCGGGGCGCCGTGCAGGGTGTAGTTCACCGGGTAGCGGGTGGCGGCAGCGCCGTCGTACCCGGTCGGCAGGGTCACCATGACGGTGTGCTCGCCCGAGACCTGACCCGGCAGCACGGAGTACGCCGGGACCTGGTCGGACTTCACCTTGAAGGTGAACGTGCGCCTGCTGTCGTCCGCCCACTTCGGCTGGCCGACCACCGTGAGGCCGAAACCGTCCGCGAAGTGCGGCGGCGGGGCCGCGGCCTGCGCGGCGGGCACGGCCGGTCCGAACACTCCGAGTGTTCCGGCCAGGGCGGCGAGGCCGGCGAGTGCGGCGGTCCGGCCGCGTAATACGGCCCTGGAAAGGATCTTCATGCAACTTCCCCCGTGTTTCGGTGTGAGACCGATGTGACTGCTCTCAGATGGTGGAGCGACCCGTGTGGCGGTGTCAACAAGGCGTTGTGGCATGAGAGTTGAGCTGCTATGGGGGTGGGTGTGCCCGGCCGCCGGGAGGTCCCCGCCCGAGCGCCCGGGTCCGCCCTCCGCCCGCCCCTCGCAGGTCACGGCTCCCGGCAGGCCCACCCGCACGGCGGGTCGGAGGCAGGGGAAGCGGCGCCGGGGTCAACCCCGGGCGGAGGGTGCGTAGCTCCGGCCCAGCGGCGAGCCGTCGTCCCCAACAGCCGGAAAAGCACCGCCCGTTGGGCCGGACGGGTTGATCCGAATCAGGGTGGGTGCCCGCGGATCCGGCAGTAGCCTGTGGAGGCTCATTGAAGGGGGATGCGATGAAGCAGCTCGGTGCCGCGGACCCGCGGCAGATCGGGCCCTACACGCTCTTCGGCCGCTTGGGTGCCGGAGGGATGGGCGCGGTGTACCTCGGCCGGGCCCGGGGCCGTACGGTCGCGGTGAAGGTGGTGCGGCCGGATCTGGCGCGGGACGACGCGTTCCGGGACCGGTTCCAGCGCGAGGTCGAGGCGGCGCGGCTGGTCTCCGGGGCCTTCACGGCCCCGGTCGTGGACGCCGATACGCGGGCTCAGATCCCGTGGATGGCGACCACCTTCGTCGTCGGCGTATCGCTGGACCAGGCGGTGGGCACACGGGGTCCGCTGCCCGAGAACGTGCTGTGGGCGTTGACGGCCGGGGTGGCGGAGGCGCTGGCCAGTGTGCACGACGCCGGGCTGATCCACCGGGATCTGAAACCGGCGAACGTCCTGCTGGCGCTGGACGGGCCGCGCGTCATCGACTTCGGGATCGCGCGGGCCGTCGACGGCACGGCCCTGACGTCCACCGGCGCGATCATCGGCTCGGCGCCGTTCATGTCGCCGGAGCAGGCGGTGGGGGAGGCGCTCACCTCGGCCAGCGACACCTTCTCGCTGGGCTCGGCGATTGCCTTCGCCGCACGCGGCGACAGTCTGTTCGGCGCGGGTGCGGCAGCGGGGGTGCTGTTCCGCATCGTGCACACCGAACCGGACCTCGGCGCGGTCCCGGCGGGGCTCCGGGACCTGATCGCGGCCTGTCTGGCCAAGGACCCCGACGACCGGCCGACCCCGCGCCAGGTGTCCGAGTTCGTCGAGCGGGAGGGCCACCCCGTCCCGTCGGGCGGCTGGCTCCCGGACGCGGTCGCCGCCGACATCATCGCCGTGCGGGCCGTCATGACGACCCTGCCCGAACCCCCGCCGACCCTGCCGTTCACCCACGTCACCCCGGCCCTCGGCGCTCCGGCCTCCGGGCCGGCGGAACCCGTCCCGGCGGAGTCGGGCGGTCCGGATGCGGGCGGTCCGGAGCTGGGCGGTCCGGAGCCGGGCGGTAATGCAGGCGGTTCGAATGCGGGCGGTCCGGATGCGGGTGGCTCGCAGTCCCCGTCGGGCCGCCCCTGGCTGGGGCGCAGAAAGCTGCTCCTCGGGCTCACCGGGGGAACGCTCGCGGTGGCCGGCGCGGGCACCTGGCTCGGGCTGGCCCTGAGCGCTTCCGGGGAGGCCAAGGACGGGTCGGGCAGCGGCCCCCGCCCCTCTGGCAACGATGTCCCCGAGGCGACCCTGGCCTGGAAGATGAAACAGCCCGCGACCTGCCCGCAGGTGATCTCGACCGACGGCGTGGTGGTGTGCCCCTCCCTCGAGAAGGTCGTGGGGCTCGACGACGACGGCCGTACGAAGTGGACCGTGAACGGCGCCGACCACGGCATCGCCTTCTCGGTTCAGGGCTCGCTGCCGAATGTCATCGCCGCGGTGGACGACGGCCACCTGTACGTGGCCGGGATGGCGATGAAGTCGATGAAGATGCGGAACGCCGTACTCGCCATCGACCTGGCCAAGGGGAAGGCCGCCTGGACAGCGACGCTGGACCGGCCCCACACCCAGGGAGTGCTCCGCTTCTGCGGCATTCTCGACGGCACGGCGTATCTGATCGGCTTCGGGGACGGGAAGGACCACGGTCCGACTCCCGCCGGCTACCACGTCTGGGCGCTGGACCTCGCGTCCCGCAAAACCTCCTGGTTCCACGGCGAGGGCGCGGATCTCATCTTCTCGGCCCTGCCGCAGCGCGGTGACGGCGCCCTGTTCGCGAGCACCACCCGGCTGTGGGCGCTCGACGCCAAGGGCGAGGTCGCGTGGTCGAAGAAGGTGGAGCCGCACACCGTCGACGCCGCCGGGCGGCACTTCGTCCTCGTCGACGGCGGCGGCCGGATGTCGGCGCTGGACGCGGCGACCGGAAAGAGCGTGTGGGAGGTTCCGGACGCCGTCCCGATGTCCCTCCGGGGCGACGGCATCGCCACCGACAAGGACGGAAGCGTCCTGTACGCCCTCTGGCAGGACAAGGACCACGGCTACTCACTGGGCGCCCTGGACAGCGGGACCGGCCGGACGCGGTGGAAGGTGCCGATCCCCGCCGACTCCAAGGACTCCCGGTCCCTCGGCGCCCGCCTCCTGTGTGCCGACGGAAACCTGTACCGGATGGGTGCGGACTCCGTCGTGTGGGCATTTGACCCGTCGAACGGCAAACCCCGCTGGAAGTACACCGGCATGAAGGGAACCGATCCCTCGAAACTGGCGTGGACAGCCGGTGACGGCCGCCTCTGCCTCTCGGACCCGACGGCCACGACAGTCGCCGCACTGCATGCGAACGGAGCCTGAGAATGGAGCCGTTGGACCCCTCGGACCCGCCCCGGGTCGGCCCCTACACACTGCTGGGCCGCCTGGGATCGGGCGGCATGGGATCGGTCTACCTCGGACGGTCGGCCGGTGGCCGCACCGTCGCAGTGAAACTGATCCGCCCGGAACTCGCCGGCGACCCCAAGTTCCGCGCCCGGTTCCGTGCCGAGGTGTCGGCCGCGCGGGCCGCGTCCGGTGCCTTCACCGCCCCGGTGGTCGACGCGGACCCGGACGCCGCCGTGCCGTGGATGGCGACGGCCTTCGTACCGGGGATCTCCCTGCACCGCGCGGTGACGATCGGCGGCCCGCTGCCCGAGACGGCGTTACGGGCCCTGACGGCCGGCATCGCCGAGGCGCTGGTGACCATCCACGCCGCGGGACTGACGCACCGGGACCTGAAACCCGCGAACGTGCTGCTGGCTCTCGACGGGCCGTACGTCATCGACTTCGGCATCGCGCGAGCCGCCGAGGGGACCGCGCTGACCACCACCGGAGTGGTCCTCGGCACACCCGCGTACATGTCGCCCGAGCAGGGAAAAGGGGAACCGCTCTCCCCGGCGAGCGATATGTTCTCGCTGGGTGCGACCCTCGCCTTCGCCGCGCTCGGGTCGAGTCCGTTCGGCACGGGCCGCGTCCCGGACGTCCTGAAACGGGTGGTGGACGACGAGCCGGATCTGTCCGCGGTACCGGACGGGCTGCGCCTGATGGTCGCGGCCTGCCTCGCGAAGGACCCCACCGATCGTCCGACGCCGCGACAGGTCGTCCAATTCATCGAGCGGGAAGCGGAGTCGGCGGCACCGGGAGGCTGGCTGCCCCCGGTCCTGATCGCCGCGATCGAAGAGGCGTCCGCGGTCATGGCGCCCGCCCAGCCGTCCGCTCCGGGCCCGACGCAACGCCTGCCCGCGCTGCCCGACGATGCTGACGCCGCACCGACCCCGGCCACACAACTCCTGTCCGTCCCCGGGGCCTGGCCCTCCCCGGCCGCCGGACAGACGCCCGCGCCGGGGTGGCCGCAACCCTCGTACGCACCCGTCCCGGGCTTCCCGGACGCGCCACCGGCTCCGGACCCGGCCCCGCGGCCCACCCGCCGCAAGCTTCTGCTCGGCCTGGCCGGCGGGACCGTGGCGCTGGCCGGCGGCGGCACGACGCTCGCCCTGTCGCTGTGGGACGGCCGCGCCGACGGGAAACCGTCGGCCGCCCGCTCCCTCAAGGACCCCTCGCGCTCGCTCGCCACCCGCACCGCCGCGACCCCGCTGTGGACGGCGCCCCTCACCGAACCGCTGACCCAGGTGACGGGCGGGGACGGGACGGTCGTCGCCGTCAGCGGCAAGCACCTCTGGGCCTTCGACCGGGCAGGCCGCCCCAAGTGGGGGCCGCTGGACAACCTCTCGACCCAGATGACCGCCGGTATGGGCGGCTGCCCCGTCGCCGTCGGCCACGGCAGGGCGTTCGCCGTGGGGCAGACGAAGATGCGCGGCCGGACGGGCTGGGTGCTTGAACCGGCCCATGTACTGCGGGCCGTGGACCTCGCCACCGGCAAGGTCGCCTGGACCACCGGCGGGCCGGACACCGAAGTGGCCACCGCGTGGTTGCCCGGGACGCTCGACGACACGGTCTACGTCACCGGCACGATGTCGCGCAGCAACCTCTCCTCCGACATGAAGAAGCTGCGCTCCCAACTCGAAAAGCTGCGCTCCGGCCAGTCGAAGGGATTGGACCCGTTCTCCCAAAAGAGCTTCATCTGGGCCGTGGACCAGGCGACCGGAAAGATCCGCTGGGAGACCACCGTCGCGAGCGCCACCCTGGGACAGAACTCCCTGAAAGTCCCGTCGTCCGGTACCCGCCTGCTGTGGACGAGCAGCAACCCCGACGGGAGCGCCCCGAAGCTCTCCGGACTGGACATCAACGCCCGCGGCAAGCCCCAGTGGCAACAGCCCGTCCCAGGAGGCGGCCAGACCTCCGGCCACGGCAACGACATCTTCAGCGTCTCCTGGCACGATGGCCCGCACTGCTCAGCCGGCGGCAACTTCCTCTACCTGTCCGACCGCCTCTATGCCGTCGACGCGACAAACGGCCAGGAGGCCTGGCACTCCCCCGACCGCAGGATCTTCCACGCCGTGGCGGCCGCACCCGACGGCGCCACCGTCTACGCCGCCGGCCCCGACTACCAGGGCCACCTCTTCGTCTACGCCTTCCACGCCAAAACCGGCACCGTACGCTGGGCAGGCTCCCTCCCGACCCTCCGCTCCGGAGTCCTCGCCCTCCAGTGCACCGCCGACAAGCTCTACCTCTGGGCCCAGGCCCAACTCTGGGCCCTCGACACCGACAACGGAAAAGCCCACTGGACCTACGAATTCAGCGGCAGCACCGCCTCATGGACCTCCCCCGTAGCCTTCTGGGCCGACAACGACCAGGTCTACGGACCTACGGATAAAGGACTGACGGCGATCCGGGCCAGCGGGAAGTGACCGGTTCCGCAGACTGCCCCCACAGAGACGCACAACGAGCGGTTGCCTTCGCCCCAGGGGGAGGCAACCGCTCGGGAAGTCTCGGCCGTTGGCCGGTGAGACCGGCACCCGGCGGCGGCTGACTGCCTGATGACTCGATGCCGCGCAAACCAGGGCTACTACTGCTTCCACTGCTCCCTGGTGATCTCGTACCGGACGCCCCCGTGCACGGAGCCCTCGATCATCTCCATGTCGGAGGGGGTGGGGATGTTGTCCGTGAGCGTCATCTTGAGCTTTTCCATGATGTTGCGCGAACCGTGGTTCACGGACATCGTCTCGGCCCAGATCATGCGCACACCGAGCTCAGTGAATGCCTTCGCCAGCAAGGCTCGCGAGCCCTCGGTCGCATAGCCCTTGCCCCATGCCGCCTGTCGCAGCCGGTAGCCGAGTTCGACTTCGTCCAGCGGGCCCTCTGGTTGTGGACGGGAGTGGAACCAGCCGATAAATGCACCGCCGTCCTTTTCGTGCGCGGCGAAGAGCCCCAGTGCGCCGTCCCACCGCTCGTAGCCGGCGAGGATGCGCGGCAGGTATTGCTCTCGGACGACCTGCGGCGCGGTGGGCCGGCCGCCGGTCAGGTAGCGCATCACCGCTGGGTCGCTGTCCAGCTCGATCAGCAGGTCGGCGTCATCGGCAGTGAAGCGCCGCAGGACCAGGCGATCGGTCTCCAGATAGGTATCCATGAACAGATCATGACTGGAGCAAGCCGGGCAGCCCACCGGATTTCCTCGGAACCTCGAGAACTCCGCTGCTTCCAAGGCCGAAGTGCGACTGGCTGCGGTGGCCATTGCGGCCAGGGCAATCCGAGTCAGCGCAGAAACCCTTCGTAATTGCGTTGCTGGAGCTGACTCTCGATCTGCTTCACGGTCTCCAATCCGACACTCACGATGATGAGGATGCTTGTGCCGCCGAACGGGAAATCGCTGCTGTGGAACAGCACCAGTGCCGCTGTGGGCACAAGGGCGATCAGCCCAAGGTAGAGCGCTCCCGGCCAGGTGATCCGGTTGAGCACGTAGCCCAGGTAGTCAGCCGTGGGTCGTCCAGCCCGGATACCGGGGATGAACCCGCCATGCTTCTTCATGTTGTCGGCAACTTCTTTGGGGGTAAAGGAGATGGCGACGTAGAAGAATGCGAAGAAAACGATCAGCAGGAAGTAAAGCGTCAGATAGATCGGTTGGTCACCCCTGGCGAGATTGGTGGCGATCCACCGGGCCCACCCTGACGATGAGTTACCGCCGAGATCGATCAAACTGGGGATGGAAAGTAGCGATGAGGCGAAGATGACGGGAACTACACCCGCCTGGTTCACCTTCAGCGGGATGTAGGTCGAAGTGCCGCCATAGGAACGGCGGCCGATCATTCGTTTTGCATACTGGACCGGGATCCGGCGCTGCGCCTGCTCGACGAAGACCACGAGGCAAACCATGCAGAGGCCGACCGCGATCACGATGGCGAACTCGCCCCAGCCGCCCAGGATTTCACCCGACTTCTTGATCCCCCACAGGTTGGCCGGGAAGCTGGCGGCGAGGGAGGTGAACATCAGGATTGACATGCCGTTGCCGATGCCGCGGTCGGTGATGAGCTCTCCGAGCCACATCACCAGGGCGGTGCCGCCGGTCATGGTGATGACCATGACGGAGGTCTGGAAGACCGAGGTGTCCGGGACGATCTGGTTGCGGACCTGGCAGGTGGGGAAGAGCCCACCGCTTTGGGCTTTGGCTACAAGGGCGGCGCCCTGAAGCACCGCCAGGCCCAGCGTCAGGTACCGGGTGTACTGGGTGATCTTCGCGGTGCCCGACTGGCCCTCCTTCTTCAGCGCCTCCAGGCGCGGAATGACCACCGTCAGCAGCTGAAGAATGATGCTCGCCGTGATGTACGGCGTGATCCCCAGGGCGAAGATGGTGAGCTGCAGTAGCGCACCACCGCTGAACATGTTGATCAGGCTGAAGAGGCCGTCGTTGCCGCCGCCCGCCTTGATGCACTGCGTAACGCTCCGATAATCCACCCCAGGGACTGGAACGTTCTGCCCCAACCGATAGAGAAGCAAGATTCCAAGCGTGAAGAGTATCTTTTTGCGAAGGCCGGGTTCTTTGAATACCCTCACGAATACGGCAGGCACTTTTCAAGTCGTCCTTAATCTCTCGAGTTGATAGGTGTTTGCACTGATTCCCGGCTTCCCTTGCCCGCCGAGTTGCTGCCACCCCAGTGGTCGGAACACCCGTTGGTGACGGCTCGCTGAGGTGCAGTCATTCAGCTTCCGAAGCAATCGGTCAGGTAAGGCGCATGGGTAGGAGTTGGGTCGACCGCGGTTATCTTCGCGGGCTGACATCAATCACCTCTGTCGATCTGAATGCGCCTCAACATTCCAGTTGCAGGCAGCTGTCATCGCTGGCCAGGAGTAGCTTTCTGAGTGCAGCAAAGACTGACGTGAAGTCATGGAGCTCGTGCGCCGGCACGTCTTTGGTAGCGGCATCGCATGGCGATCTCTTGGTTGGCGCCTTCGCCGGCGGGACCCGCTCAATGGCTGGTTGTCTGTGAAATAACGGCTCTGCCCGATTGCGGTGGGGCCAACAGGCACTCTGGCAGCGTCGTTGTTGCTGATGTGGAGATTCTGGAGATCGTCTTCCGTCAGATAGTTGCTTCCGCAGGTGCCCGGCATGTGGATGTCGACGGCGAGTTGGTTCGGGTAATGCCCTGACCCGCTGCGGCCCGGTGGCCTGGTCGCGGCGTGGGCAGCCGACCCGGCGGGTACGCGGATCTCACCGGTGTCGGCTCGCGGGTCTGCCGGTCGGCGGGCGGTCGGTGGTGGTCGACTCGAAGCTCCAGCAGCAGTGCGGCGCAGCGCTCGCATGGGGCGAGGCGCTCCTCGACCCGGTGCCGCCGCCGAACGGAGCCGCGCAGGTGAGCGGCGAGTTTCGAAGCGTACTGACGACGCTCCCGCTCCATCTCCTCCATCCCGGGCGCGCTGTCAGTTTGGCGTCAGGCTGTTCCGCCAGCGGGTCGATGCCCGCCGCTCCAAGATCCCCCCGCCTTGGTCTCGGTTCCCGCCGTTACCGTCCGCTCCTCAACCGCCATGGTCCGAACCGTGGCCGGCGCTACTTGGCCTTTGAGGTGTGAGTCGGGATCGGGGCCGGCGCGGTCGTGCAGGTGCGGGTGGGCATCGGGACCGGCACGGTCGTCGATGTGTGGGTCGGAATGTGGACCGGCACGGTCGTGCAGGTGCGGGTCGGAAGGGGGACCGGCGCGGTCGTGGAGGTGGGTTGGTGATGAGGAACGGTGGGCCCGCCTTGAGCGGAAGCGCTCGGCAGGACTTCCAACCCGACGCCGAGCCCGGCGATCGTCAGCGCCGAGCCGGTGGCCACCCAGACCGTCCGGGCACGCCGACGGGCACGGACCCCAGCTTGCAGCCGCTGCCGGTGCTGATCCTCAAAGGGGGTGTTTGCCTGGGTATCGCGCATCATCCGCGCGAGTTCGTGTTCGAAGTCTTCCATGATGTCTCCTTTCACTTCACCGGCTCGATGGCGTCACCCAGGAGCTGCCGCAGCCGCGCCACGCCCCGTGACGTAAGGGACCGGACGGTGCCCACCGGGCACCCCAGCGCCTCGGCAACCTGCACCTCGGACAAGTCCTGGTAATAGCGCAGCACCACCGCGGCGCGCTGTCGCACCGGCAGCAATGCCAACGCCGCCTCCAACCGAGTCCGTTCCTCCACGGCAGCGGCCACATCGCCGGCCTCGGGAAGCTCCGGCAACCGTTCCACCGGACGCTCGCCCCACCAGCGACGTCGCGCCGAGCGCGCCGCCGCACGTGCCAGCACCCGGCGCACATACGCCTCCGGCGCCTGCTCTGCCACCCTCGGCCACGCGAACCACAGCTTGACCAGCGCCTCCTGCAGCAGATCCTCGGCCCGATGCCGATCTCCACCGGTGAGCAGATGCGCCAGGTGAAGCAGTGCCGACCAACGAGCCGCGACGAACCGGTCGAACGCATCGGCCCGCAACTGCCCCATCAACGCCGTCCCTCGCCTCGATCACTCGCCTACACCCCTACAAAGGCACTGACCCACGTCCCGCTATGCAGCCCCCGGGCGTGAGCTGCCTCACACACCCACCTCGGCCCGTGCGCAAGCTCCCACACCGAAGCGCACATCCCGTGGGCGTTCATGTCGCGAGGGGGGCCGTTGCCGCCGGTCCCGGCAGCAACGGACCAGGAACCCGGCCGATGGCCGCTGGACGCTCGTGCGTGTCTGCAGGGATCTTGTTCGTGCCGCTCACGGGGACCCAGTGGGAGTGGCTGCCGCGGGAGTTGGGCTTCGGCTCGGAAATGACGTCCCGGCCCCGGCCTGTGTCATCACGCCACGACCGTCGCCTCGACACGCACCCGCGGGTGCCACCCGATGCCAGGAGTGCGGCTTTCCAGGCGATGAACAAGACCCTGGACAAGTCCCGTCGACTCAGCTCAGCGGCGCCCCTGCCGCGATCAGGCAGCGCTCGTAGCGGCGGTGCACGCGTCCGCTAACGGTCAGCCGAGGCCAGATCAGCGACCCGGCCCATTGCCAGGAGACCAAGAGGTCCTCTGAGTGGACGCTGATGACTCCACACGCAAGTGAGGGCCGCCACCTCCTTGCCGGAGGCGGCGGCCCTCACTCTCGCATCTGATTGTCGGTCAGGAATTGAAACTGTTGGTGCACACCCGGTGCACCAGCACCTGGAAACCAGCCAGGAAAAGTGGGAACCACTGAGCAGCGTTCTCCCAGCTCACAGCAGGTTTCCGGTGCCTGGCTCCGGGTTACTCAACCCTGCTTTTTAGATGTCGAAGTAAAGCTCGAACTCGTGCGGGTGCGGCCGCAGCTGGATCGGGGCGATCTCGTTGGTGCGCTTGTAGTCGATCCAGGTCTCGATCAGGTCGGAGGTGAAGACGCCGCCCTGCTGGAGGTACTCGTTGTCGGCCTCGAGGGCGTCGAGGACGGCCGGGAGGGAGGTCGGGACCTGGGGGACGCCCGCGTGCTCCTCGGGGGCGAGCTCGTAGAGGTCCTTGTCGATCGGCTCGGCCGGCTCGATCTTGTTCTTGACGCCGTCCAGGCCCGCGAGGAGGAGGGCGGAGAAGGCGAGGTACGGGTTCGAGGACGGGTCCGGGGCGCGGAACTCGACGCGCTTGGCCTTGGGGTTCGAGCCCGTGATCGGGATACGCATGGCCGCGGAGCGGTTGCGCTGCGAGTAGACCAGGTTGACCGGGGCCTCGAAGCCGGGGACCAGGCGGTGGTAGGAGTTCACCGTCGGGTTGGTGAAGGCCAGCAGCGACGGGGCGTGCTTGAGGATGCCGCCGATGTAGTAGCGGGCGGTGTCCGAGAGGCCCGCGTAGCCCTGCTCGTCGTAGAAGAGGGGCGCGCCACCCTGCCACAGGGACTGGTGGACGTGCATACCGGAGCCGTTGTCACCGAAGATCGGCTTGGGCATGAAGGTCGCGGTCTTGCCGTTGCGCCAGGCGACGTTCTTCACGATGTACTTGAAGAGCATCAGGTCGTCGGCGGCGGCGAGCAGCGTGTTGAACTTGTAGTTGATCTCCGCCTGGCCGGCCGTGCCGACCTCGTGGTGCTGGCGCTCGACCTCCAGGCCGGCCTTGTCCAGCTCCAGGGAGATCTCGGCGCGCAGGTCGGCGAAGTGGTCGACCGGCGGGGCCGGGAAGTAGCCGCCCTTGTACCGGACCTTGTAGCCGCGGTTGTTCTCCTCCGAGCCGGTGTTCCAGGCGCCGGCCTCGGAGTCGATGTGGTAGAAGGACTGGTTCGCGCCGGTCTCGAAGCGCACGCTGTCGAAGACGTAGAACTCGGCCTCGGGGCCGAAGAACGCGGTGTCCGCGATGCCGGTGGAGGCGAGGTAGGCCTCGGCCTTCTTGGCGATGTTGCGCGGGTCACGGCTGTACTGCTCGCCCGTGATCGGGTCGTGGATGAAGAAGTTGATGTTGACGGTCTTGTCGCGGCGGAACGGGTCCACGCGAGCCGTCGACAGGTCCGCGCGCAGCGCCATGTCGGACTCGTGAATGGCCTGGAAGCCGCGGATCGAGGAGCCGTCGAAGGCGAGTTCCTCGGCCGGGTCGAACGCCTTTGCCGGGATGGTGAAGTGCTGCATCACACCGGGCAGGTCGCAGAACCTGACGTCGACGAACTTCACGTCCTCGTCCGCGATGAACTTCTTGGCCTCGTCGGCGTTCTGGAACATCCAACTCCTCCTAGCCCGGTCACCGGTCGGCGGACGCGGGATTGCTACTCGGAACGCGACCATGTGCGGTGGCGCGATGCCCGACCATAGGCAGGCGGGATTTCCCAAGCATGACCCATTTGTTTCGCCGAGGTTAACCGGCAGCGGCCGCCCTTACCTCCCAGTGTGCGCCAAAGAGGGGCGTTCCGGGCGGCCGCTGCCGCCGTCCCGGCCGGTGGCCCGCCGAGCCGTCCTGCCCCCTTCTGGACCGCGCCTCCCGGACGGCCCCTCGCGCGCGGTCCGTGCGGCCCGCCGCCCCCGCCCCGACCGGCCCTCCGGGAAGGGAACGTATGCGGTCGCAGTACCGTGGTCGGGTGGACAACAGGCGAGCAATCGGATCGTGGATCTCCGGGCCCCGCGCGGCAGCCGAGGACATGGGTGTCGAGTTCGGACACCGCGGGCAGCAGCTCGGGCTGCCGGAGGAGGGGCCGGGCTCGATCGCGCGCCCCGGGCGGCGTTTCGCCGCGCTCTTCATCGACTGGGCGCTGTGCCTGCTCATCGCGTACGGCCTGCTCAGCGGCGGTAGGGCGCAGGCGGCGAGCAACTGGGCGCTGGTGGTCTTCGCGGTGCTCAGCGTCCTGACGGTCGGCACGGTCGGCTTCACCCCGGGCAAGCGGCTGCTGGGCCTGCGGGTGATCGCCGAGGGCGGTGGCCGGATCTCGCTGCCGCGGGTCGTGCTGCGCACGGTGCTGCTGGTGGTGGTCATTCCGGCGGTGGTGTGGGACCGGGACGGGCGGGGGCTGCACGATCGCCTCGCACGTGCCGTACAGGTCCGTCTGTGAGGGGCGGGACGCCGTAGCCGTACCGGGGAAGCCGATGGCTCGTCGTGGGCCCGGTGGCGTGGCCGTAGAGCCCGAAGAGCTCCCGTAGAGCTCTACGAGGGCCCCGCCTCAGCCCCCATCAGCGCGCACCAGCCCCCGGCCGCGCGCACCCCTCGCCGCATTCGCACCGCCTGCGGGCCTGCCGCCCACCGACCGCATACGAAACGCCCCGGAGCCCAAGGGCCCGGGGCGTCGTCGTGCGGTCAGGTGTCGGTCCGGCGGCCGGTGTAGGTGCGGCCGGCGGGCGGTCAGCGCATCTTGCCGCCGCCCTTGGGCATCCGCATGCCCTTCGGCATCGGGCCCTTCGGGACCGGCATGTTGCTCATCAGGTCGCCCAGCGCCTTGAGCCGGTCGTTGACGGCCGTCACCTGCGCGCCGGGCAGCACCCGCGGCAGCTTCAGCAGCGTCGTACGGAGCTTCTTCAGCGACACCTGGCCCTCGTCGTCGCCCACGATGATGTCGTGGACCGGGGCGTCGGCGACGGTACGCGCCATCCGCTTCTTCTCGGCGGCCAGCAGGCCACGGAGACGGTTCGGGTTGCCCTCGCCGACCAGCACGATGCCGGCCTTGCCGACGGCACGGTGGACCACGTCCTGGCTGCGGTTCATGGCCACCGCGGGGGTGACCGTCCAGCCGCGGCCGACGTTGTCCAGCACGGCGGCGGCCGCACCGGGCTGGCCTTCCATCTGCCCGAAGGCAGCTCGCTCGGCGCGCCGTCCGAAGACGATCGCCATCGCGAGGAAGGCCAGGACGAAGCCCAGGATCCCCGCGTAGATGGGGTGGCCGATCGCGAAGCCGATGGCAAGGAGAACGCCGAATACGACGATGCCTACACCAGCGACGACAAGACCGACCTTGGAGTCGACCCGACGGGTCATCTTGTAGGTCAGGGCGATCTGCTTCAGCCGCCCGGTGTTCTCAGCGCCGGCAGCGCCGTCTGAGTTTGCCTTCCTCGCCATACAGCGAAGTTTACGTGGCGTGCGGGCGCCGGGTCGCCGCGGCCTCCAGTACGTACTCGGCCTCGTGGCGGTCCTTGGCGCGGCGGCGGTCCTCCAGGACGGACGTCCAGGCGTTACGGCGGGCGGTGCGCTGCCCGCCACGCATCAGGACGGCCTCGACGGCACGCAGGGCGCCGGTGACCGAGGGGAGCGGGAGAGCGGGGCTGGCGGGTGTGGCGCGGAGCGGCGCGGCCTGCATGGTGGGTGACTCCCTCTGATCTGTTCGGAGAAGCAGGAGTGAGGTGCGGGAGCGGTGCGTGCATCCATCGTCACCGAAAGGTGTTACCAACGGATGACCTGCCGGTCAAACACCAATGAAACGTTGACGCGGCCCCCACGCCCCCCGTCCTGGGGGAGTGCGGGCCGCGTCCTCAGCATGTGCCACGTTTCACAAGACGGCGCGCCGGGAGCGTCAAACCGCCTGACTGGACGCCTCGACCTCGCGCCGCTCGACGGCCTGCTGGTAAAGGCGGCCGGCGCGGTAGGAGGAGCGGACCAGCGGGCCGGACATGACACCCGCGTAGCCGATCTCCTCGGCCTCTTCCTTCAGCTCCACGAACTCGGCGGGCTTGACCCAGCGGTCGATGGGGTGGTGGCGCACGGTCGGTCGCAGGTACTGGGTGATCGTGATCAGCTCGCAGCCCGCGTCGTAGAGGTCCTGCAGCGCCTGGCTGATCTCCTCGCGCTCCTCGCCCATGCCCAGGATGAGGTTGGACTTGGTGACCAGACCGGCCTCGCGGGACTTGGAGATGACCTCCAGCGAGCGCTCGTAACGGAAGCCGGGGCGGATCCGCTTGAAGATCCGCGGGACCGTCTCGACGTTGTGGGCCAGCACCTCCGGGCGGGAGGAGAAGACCTCGGCGAGCTGCTCGGGGACCGCGTTGAAGTCGGGGATCAGCAGCTCGACGCCGGTGTCGGGCATCGCGGCGTGGATCTGCCGGACCGTCTCGGCGTAGAGCCAGGCGCCGCCGTCGTCCAGGTCGTCGCGCGCGACGCCGGTGATCGTGGCGTACTTCAGGCCCATGGTCTGCACGGACTCGGCGACCCGGCGGGGCTCGTCGCGGTCCAGGGGCTGCGGCTTCCCGGTGTCGATCAGACAGAAGTCGCAACGGCGGGTGCACTGCTCGCCGCCGATGAGGAACGTGGCCTCGCGGTCCTCCCAGCATTCGAAGATGTTGGGACAGCCCGCCTCCTGGCAGACCGTGTGCAGACCCTCGCTCTTGACCAGGCCCTGGAGGTGGTTGTACTCGGGACCCATTTTCGCCCGGGTCTTGATCCACTCGGGCTTGCGCTCGATGGGGGTCTGGCTGTTCCGGACCTCCAGGCGCAACATCTTGCGTCCGTCGGGTGCGACTGCGGACACGTCCGGCTCCCTACGACTTCGTTTCTTCGGCGTACACCAGGGTACGCCCGTTGATTCGCACGTCTTTACGTGCGGTGCAACCCCGTATGGCGGGGTTGCATTCCCGGTGGTCTCCGGGGTGCATGGTCGGCGGCCGTCCGGTCAGACCGCGCGGGGGAGCAGCTCGGCGCCCTCGAGGACGTCCCGCAGATGCTTCTCGGCGACGGGCAGTACATCGGCGATGGTGATCTCGCGGCCGAGCTCGTTGGCCAGGGAGGCGACACCGGCGTCCCGGATGCCGCACGGCACGATCTTGTCGAACGAGGTGTTGTCGGGGTTCACGTTGAGCGCGAAGCCGTGCATCGTGACGCCCTTGGCGACGCGGATGCCGATCGCGGCGAGCTTGCGGTCCTCACGGCGCTGGCCGGCGTTGGACGGCGCGTACTCCGGGCCGTTCAGCCGCGGGTCGAACAGCTCGTCCGTGACCCGCGGGTCGAAGTCGAGATTCAGCCCGCCCAGGGCCGCCCGCTCCTCGACCGGGTCGCCCAGCACCCACACACCGCTGCGGCCCTCGACCCGGGTGCCCGTGACGCCGAACTCGGCGCAGACCCGGATCAGTGCCTCTTCGAGGCGGCGGACATGGGCCACGACGTCAACCGGGCGCGGCAGCTTCTGGATGGGGTAGCCCACCAGCTGGCCCGGCCCGTGCCAGGTGATCTTCCCGCCGCGGTCCACGTCGACAACCGGGGTCCCGTCCAGCGGGCGCTCGTCGTCGGAGGTACGCCGTCCGGCGGTGTAGACGGCCTGGTGCTCCAGCAGCAGACAGGTGTCGGGCACCTCGTCGGCGAACCGGGCGGTATGCACCCGGCGCTGCTCCTGCCAGGCAGATGTGTACTCCACGGCGTCGGCGCCGAAGCCCAGATGCACAAAGCGCAGCCCCTCGGGTGCGGGGGTCTCCCCCCGAGAGATCGCAGTCACGGCAGCTCCTCTTCGAACCTCTGTTGCACTTTGCTGCAACGTTGATGCCACTTCGCGCCCATGCCACTGTACGGCCGCCGTGCCCGGTCCCCGCAGGCGGCCGCTGTCCCGGCCGGTGCGTCCCTGCTCACACGATCGGATGAACGCGGGTCACAGGGCCGCGAATGGGCCGCCGAAGGCCGTTACATTCACGCCGTTCCACAAGGGCGATGAGCATGCCGGACAGGGTCCGCCGAACCCGGCAGTGCGGCCCGGAAGGCAGGAGACCGGTAAAGCTGATGACGGAACGACCCCCGCACCACACGCCCAACCGCCAGCTCGCCGCGCTCATCGCCGAGGCCGGATTCTCCAATGCCGGGCTGGCCAGACGCGTCGATCAGCTGGGTATCGAGCACGGCCTCGACCTCCGTTACGACAAGACGTCGGTGACCCGCTGGCTGCGCGGCCAGCAGCCCAGAGGCACCACCCCCGCGCTCATCGCGGAGGTGTTCACCCGCCGGCTGGGGCGCCGGCTGTCCGCACAGGACCTCGGCCTGGACGCCTGCGCGCCGGTGTACGCCGGACTGGAATTCGCCGCGACCCCCAGCGAGGCGGTGGACATCGTCAGCGGCCTGTGGCGCAAGGACTCCGGCAGCCACGCGGAGCTCCGCAAGATCGCCTTCACCCCGGCCGGGCTCGTGGTGCCCAGCCGGGACTGGCTGATCGGCCGCGCCGACGAACGCGTCGCCCGCGGTGAGGCGGCCCAGCCCGAGGGCGCGGGCCGGGTGCCCGCACAGGGCCGGGTCACGGTGCCGCGCCAGCGCCGCAACGACCGGGTCGACCGCACCCAGGGCTCCCGGGTCACCTCCGGTGACATCGCGGCGCTGCGCTCGGTCGGCGAGCTGTTCCGGGCGCTGGACCACGCCTACGGCGGCGGCCACGCCCGGCAGGCCCTGGTGCGCTATCTGGAGCACGAGGCCGAGCCGATGCTGCGCGGCACCTACGGCGAGGCCACCGGCCGCCGGCTGTTCGCCGCCGCCGCCGATCTGACCCGGCTGGCGGGCTGGACCTCGTACGACATCGCGGCCCACGGTCTGGCGCAGCGGTACTTCGTCCAGGCCCTGCGGCTGGCCCAGGCGGCCGGCGACCGGGCGTACGGGTCCTACGTCCTGGTGACGATGAGCCGGCAGGCCGTCTATCTGGGGCACGGCAGGGAGGCCGTCCAGCTGGCGCGCGTCGCCCAGCAGGGCATCGGCAGCAGTGCGCCGCCCACGGTGCAGGCGCTGCTGCACTCCGCGGAGGCCCGCGGACATGGCGTCCTGGGCGAGGTCCGGGCCTGTACGGCGGCGCTGGCCCGCGCCGAGCGGGCGCTGGAGACCGCCCGCCCCGGCGACGACACCCCGTACTGGGCGCGCTTCTTCGACGAGGCGCAGCTGGCCGACGAACTGGCGCACTGCCACCGCGATCTCCAGCAGTACCGCGCGGCCTCCCAGCACGCCGAACGCTCCCTCCAGCTGCGCGCGGCCGGCTTCGCCCGCAGCCGGCTCTTCTGCCGGGTGGTGCTGGCGACCGCGCGGCTGGGCCTGGGGGAGCTGGAGCAGGCCTGCACGCTGGGCGCCGAGGCCGCGCTCCAGGCCTCCGAGATGCGGTCCGTACGGGCCCACGAGTACGTCCGGGAGTTCGAGCGCCGCCTGGAGCCGTACCGGGACGCGGCGGCGGTCCGGGGGTATCGGGAACGGGTGGCGGCGCTGGGGTGACCCCCGGCCGGGCCCCGGGGCACCCCAGGGCCCGGAGGTCAGGCCGCCGTGGGCAGGGTGTCCGGTTCCGTCGTGAGGGCGGGCAGGCCGAAGTCCTGGAGGACGGCGCGGGCCGCGCGCCGTCCCGAGTTCAGGGCGCCCTGGAGCGTGCTGGTGTCGCGGTGGTCGCCGCACACATAGAGACCGGCGAGCACCCGCACCGGGCGCTCCGGGTCGTACGGTGCGGGCATCGCGGGGACCGCGTACGGGTCGTGATGGGCGGTCAGCAGCTGCCGGTCCGCGGTGTGCGCGCCGTAGATCCGGTCGAGCTGCGGCCGGACCGTCCGGTCGAGCACGGACACCGGCAGCGCCGCCGCGGCCCCGTGCACGGCCGTGGTGATCAGGGACCGGCCCGGCGGCGTACGGGACGGGTCGATCGCGCCGGCGACGTAGGTGTAGGCGACCGGGCCGTCGGTAGGCAGGATCAGCGCCGTGTCGCGCAGCGCCGCGCCGCGGCTTCCGGGGGCCACCGTCGCGGTGTGGTGCAGGACGGTCACCGAGTGGAAGGCGGGCACCCGCAGTCCCGGCAGCAGCTCGGCCGCCTCGCGTGCGCCGGTCGCCACCAGTACCGCCCGGCACGGGATATGGCCGTGCTCCGCGGTGCTGACGCCGGTGGTGGAGACGGCGGTGACCTGCACGGACGTACGGACCGTGCCGGGTGGCAGCGCGGCGGCGAGCAGTTCGGGGACGGCTGCGGCGCCGCCGGCCGGCAGCCACAACCGGCCCTCGGCGTAGGCGCGCAGCGCCGCCGCGGCACCCCGGCTGGAGCCGCGCAGCTGCGGATCGCACAGCAGCGCGCCCAGCAGGGGCCGCAGCAGCGCGTCATGGGCGCGCGGCGGGAAGGCGGGGCGGCCCGCCAGGGCGTCGCGGATCGGGCGGTCGGCGGGCGGGGCGTGGGTGGCGGAGGCCGGGGGAGTGACGGAGGTGACGGCGGCGCGGTCGGCGCGGCGGTCCGTACGCCGGTCCGTGTCCTGCTCGCCCCACCGGTCGGTGAGACGGCCTGTCTGGCGGCCCGCGTGACGGCCCGCCTGACGGTCCGTCCGGCGCTCCGTACGACGGTCGGCGCGCGAGAGGGCGCGTGCCGCGGCGAGGGCGCCCCTGGTGCTCCGGGGTGCGCTGATGCGTTGCGCCCGTTGGCCGTTGTGGAGGATTGGACCGGGTGCGAACGGACGCAGTGTCAGCTCGCCGAGCCCCGGCGTACGGCGCAGCTCGGCTGCGGAGACGGCCAGCGGCCGCGCGCAGCGGTCCAGCCGGAAGCCGTCGAGAGGGTCGGTGACGGAGCGGCCACCGATCCGTGGCGCGGCCTCCAGAACGGTGACCGACACTCCTACGCCGGTCAGATGGCGGGCGGCGGCGAGTCCGGCCGGGCCGGCTCCCACGATGACGACGTCCACGGCCGATGCGGTGCGCAGCACTTGCCCCTCCCGAGGTCGGTCCCAAATGGCGGCACCGAGTGTCATGCCCGGTACAGCTGCGAGAGATGCCGAGTCGAGTGTGTGAGGTGACGGGCAGGGAGGGGGCGGCCCGTGCGACAGGGGTTTCCGGGGCGTGCCGGAGGGCCCTTGGTCACAGCTTGCGGTGGCGGCCGGGCGGGTCTCGCCCTGGACGTCTAGGCGGCGGCCCGGACCGCTTCCATGATGCGGGGGTGGCGGAAGGAGAAACCGGAGTCCAGCAGCCGCTGCGGGATGACCCGCTGGCTGCCCAGCACGTCACCGGCGAACTCGCCGAGGACGGTCCGCAGCACCGGCGCCGGGACGGAGAACAGCGTGGGGCGGTTCAGCACCTTGCCCATCACGGCGGTCACCTCGCGGTTGGTGACCGGTTCCGGTGCCGTGAGGTTGACCGGCCCGGCCAGGTCCTCGGTGTCGAGGAGATGGCGGAGCGCCGCGATGTGGTCGTCCAGGGAGATGAAGCTCCAGTACTGGCTGCCGTCGCCGAGCCGCCCGCCCAGGCCGAGCCGGAAGACCGGGAAGAGCCGGCCCCAGGCGCCGCCCGAGCGCGCCACGACCAGACCGGTGCGGGCGAAGACGGTACGGATACCCGCGTCCTGGGCCGGCTTCGCGGCGTCCTCCCAGGCCGTACAGACCTCCGGCAGGAACCCGTGGCCGGCCGGCGCGCTCTCGTCCGTACGCCGGTCGCCGGTGTCGCCGTAGTAGCCGATCGCGCTGCCGCACACGAAGACCCGCGGCGGGGTGTCCATGGCGGCGAGGGCAGAGGCGATGGCCCGGGTGCCCAGTACCCGGCTGTCGCGGATCTCCTGCTTGTAGGCGGCCGTCCAGCGGTGGTCGCCGACCCCGGCGCCGGCCAGATGGACCACCGCCTCGCAGCCGGCCAGCCCCGCCGTGTCGACCTCCTGCCGCTTGGGGTCCCAGCGCACTTCACCGGGGGCCGTGGGCGCACGCCGTACGAGCCGGACGACGTCATGGCCTCCCCCTGGGCCCCCGGCCCGGGAGGTGTCCCCGCTGCGCAGGGACCGTACGAGCGCCGTGCCGATGAGTCCGGTCGAGCCGGTGATCGCGATCCGCATGGAGCCATACTGCCCGCAGCGGCGGGCCGGTGGCGGCACCCCTGGCCGGATGCCGCCACCGGCCCGCGACACGCCCCTACGGCTTGAAGCGGTCCCAGAGGGTGGGGAAGCGCTCCGCCATGGTCTGGTCGTCGTCGAAGTCGAGGTAGGTGCCGAGCGGTTCGCGGGGCGGCGGGGGCAGTTCCAGGTCCGGCATCACCCCGCCGGTCATCTGCTCGTACGCCTCGTCGGCCGCGTAGCCCAGCTCCTCGGCGTCGCCGTCCACCGTCTCGTCGAAGTCGTCCACCAGCTCGGCGAGCTGGTCCGGGTCGTGCAGCGTGCCCTCGAAGACCTCCCGGCCCTGGCCGATCAGCCAGCAGCGGAAGTAGTCGAAGGCGTCATCGCTGGCGCCGCCCAGCATCACGGAGGCGGCGGCCCACAGATCCCAGGAGTACGCCCGGTTGTAGCGGGCCTCGAAGTGGCGGGCGAAGTCCACGACGGCGTCCGGGTCGAGCCCGAGCAGCCGCTCGACCAGTGCGTCGGCCTGCTCCTCGGGGTCGCCCTCAGCGGCCTCGCGGGAGCCGTCGATCAGCTCCCAGAACTCCGTCTCGTCCATCACCGCTCCAGCATCTGCCCTGCCGGCGCCCGGCGCATGCGGAGTACCCCGGATGCGAGGGGGTCGTTATCCGGAATGATGACGGGCCGTCCGGAAGGGTGACGGGGTGTTCGGATCGCCGCTCGCGCACCCCGGTCGGTGATCCGTCTTGTGACCGTCCCAAGAATCACTCGTTGGAAGGCGTGCAACGGCAAACGACCGTATATCCCCCATTTCGCGAAGGGCTGTTCCAGGCCATGCCCATGGACGAACGCACCCGGGCCGATGTCGAACGGGCCGAGGCGGCCATCGTCGAGCACTATCCACGGCTCGTCCGCCTCACCTACCTCGTACTGCCCCCGTCGACGGGCCGCCACCGCCGGGTCCTGACCGCACACGGTCTGGTCCAGCGCGCGCTGCCCCGGACCCGGCTGCGCCGCCCGGACGGCGGGCTGCCGGCGCAGCGCGGCCCGGCTCCCGAGTCCGGCTACGACCTGGTGCGGCAACGGGCCCTGCGACTGGCGCTGGCGTACGAGGCACAGCCGGTCCGGGGACTGCCGGCCCTGCCCCTCGTCTGGGGGCTGCGGCTCTTCCCGCGGGCCGGCGGCGCCGATGAACTCGCCCTGGACCAGGCGCTGTCCGCCGCCCCGGCAGCGGTACGGGCCGCCCTCGGGCTGTGGCACCTGGAAGGCCTGGACGAGGACGCCGCGCGCGCCGTGCTGGCGCGGGCCGGGGCCGAGGACCCGGACGCGGCGCAGCGGGCGGCCGCGCAGCTGGACCGCGAGACCGGCGCCGGGGCGGCGGCCCTGCTCAGCTCCGGGGAGTTCGACCCGTGCATGGTGCAGACCCGGCCGACGGATCTGCTGCGCCGCCGGCAGCGGGTGCGGGTGGTGGCCGCGGTGGCGGCCGTGCTCGCGATCGGCGCGGCGGTGGCCGGAGCCTGGCCCGGCACGGCGGACCGGGCGGGGCGCGCCGAGACCGCCGCGCTGCAGGCGCTGGACCCGGGCCGGCTGCTGCGCACCCCCAACGAGCAGTGGACGGACACCTCCCGGGTCGACTTCACCGCCTGGCCCGTCCGCGGCCGGCAGGCCGGTGACCGGAAACTGCTGGCACGGGCGCTGCGGGTCTGGGCGACGCCGCCCCCCGACACCCGGATCACGGCGGCCGCGGACACCTCCACCCGGCCGCCCGGCCATCCGCCGCAGCTGCTGTACGCGGGCCTGATCGACAACGTCATGGTGGTGGTCCTCCACGACGGGGAGCGGCTGGTGCGCTACGCCGAGCCCGAAGACGCCACGCCCACACTGCACTTCGCCCGGGTCGACGGCGCGGATCTGACGACCGCTGCCGCGCTGGTGATCGGGCGCGGCAACGGCTGGATGCGTTATCTGCTCGCGCCGTGGATCTCCGAGATCACCACCCGCGATCTGCTGGCGCCGGCCGCCCCGCCGCACGGGCTGCACGTCGCCCCCGACGGGGTCACCGACCGGATCCCGATCCCGCCCCCCGCGGGCGCCGGCTGCGGGCGCTGGCCGGTGGCCCAGCTCCGGCCCTCGACGCGGATCGTGGCGCCCGGCCGGAACGCCGCCTTCCTGGTGGCCGACCTCGACGATCTCGCCCCCGTCTCTCTCACCTCCGGGCCCCCGCCCTCGCCCGGCGCACCGGCCGGTGCGCCGGGCGAGGCGACCGGCGCTCCCGCGCTGCGGAGCTGGGCCCGTACGGCCTGCTCGCTCGGGTCGCTGCGGGGCACCGGCGTACGGACCATCAACACCTGGGAGTTCGCGCAACAGCGGCTCCCCGAGGACGGCGGCAGCGCGACCTGGGTGTGCACCCGCGCCGACACCTGGCGCGGGCCCGGCAGCGCGACCCTGCGGTTCGTACCGCCCGCCGCGCGCCCGGCCGACCCCGGCCGGATCGCCGGACGGGCCGTGAACACCGCTGCCTGCGGCCGCTTCGGGCCCGATGTGGTGGGGGACATCCACTGGCGGGCGAAGTCCGGCAGGTGGTATCTGCTCGCGGCCGGCAGCCAGGACGTCGGCGGACTCGACGCCACGGGCGGGGTCCGCGCCACCGCCGCGGAGGGCACTCTCGCCGCGCCGGCCGGGCCGGACACCCCGGCGGAGGTCATCGGGCGGCTGCGGAGCGGGGGGAGCGTACGGGCGCCGCATCCGTAACCGGTGGACGGATTGCCGTGCAGTGCGCGCTGAATCCGGACAGAAGGTGTCGGGTATCGCTGTCAGGGTCGCCGTGCAGAGGCAAGGCACCTGACAGCGAGGAGTGGCGTACGTGACCGGACAGAAAGAACTGGCGGGACGGGTGGCGCTGGTCGCCGGGGCGACCCGGGGCGCCGGGCGGGCGATGGCGGTGGAGCTGGGCCGGGCCGGGGCCCTGGTCTATGTGACGGGGCGGACGACCCGGGAGCGGACCAGCGAGGTCGGCCGGCCCACGGAGACGATCGAGCAGACCGCGGAGCTGGTGACCGCCGCGGGCGGCATCGGCATCGCCGTACCGACCGACCATCTGGACCCGGCGCAGGTCAAGGGGCTGACCGAGCGCATCGACCGGGAGCAGGGACGGCTGGATGTGCTGGTCAACAGTGTCTGGGGCGGTGACCGGCTGCTCGAGTTCAACACCAAGCTGTGGGACCTCGACCTGGAGAACGGGCTGCGGATGTTCCGTCTCGGCATCGACACCCACGTCATCACCAGCCACTACGCACTGCCGCTGCTGATCCGGCGGCCCGGCGGCCTGGTCATCGAAGTCACCGACGGCACCGACACCTTCAACCGCACCTACCGCGAGAACCTCTGCTTCGACCTCACCAAGAACGCCCCGCACCGCATGGCCTTCGGCCTCGCCGCCGAGCTGAAGGAGTACGGCGGCACGGCGGTCTCGCTCACCCCCGGCTTTCTGCGGTCCGAGGAGATGCTGGACCACTTCGGGGTGACGGAGGAAACCTGGCGCGACGCGGTGGCCAAGGAACCGCACTTCGCCATCGCCGAGTCGCCGGCCCTGATCGGCCGCGGAGTCCGCGCGCTGGCCGCCGACCCGGACAAGGCACGCTGGAGCGGTCAGTCGCTCTCCAGCGGACAGCTGGCGGAGGAGTACGACTTCACCGACACCGATGGCTCCCGGCCCGACGCCTTCGGCTACTTCGCGGACGTGGTCTTCGGCGGGAAGGACGGGAGCGCGGCCGACTACCGCTAACCCCTGCGGGGTGCGGCGACGGTCTTGGGCCCTTGGGACCTGCGTGTTCCGCGGGAGGTGCCGAGCCAAGAGGTGCCGGCCGGCGTCCGCGGGTGTGTTGTGGCTGGTCGCGCGGTTCCCCGCGCCCCTTTGGGGCGCAGCCGCACCGGGCTTCGGCGAGGCCGCTCGGCCCCCCGGTCACGTGTACAGCGCGGCCGTCCGCCGGGCGGCCGCGGCGAACTGGGCACGCAGTCCGGGGGGCGCGAGTATCTCGCCCTCCGGGCCGAGCCCCAGCAGCTGGGCGTAGGCGACGTCGGCGGACTCCACGGCAAGGGTGACCGTCAGCCGGCCCCGCTCGTCGGGGCCGCCCGCGCTCTGCGCCCGGGCGATCGCCTCGCGGGCCGCCGCGCGTTCGGTAACGTACGGCAGCTGGCGGACGCCGCGCGCGGAGAGCCGCAGCACCACCTCCTCGTGCAGGATCGACCGGGCGAACTGCGCCGCCCGCTCCGCCCAGAACGCCGGGAGGTCGAAGGACGCATCACGGGTGAACCGCTCCCCGGCTGTCTCGGCTCCGGAGGCCCGGTCACGCTCCGCGAGCGCCACGGCGGCGAACCGGTCGACCCGGTAGACGCGGAAATCCCCCTCCGTACGCGCCGCCAGATACCAGACCCCCGCCTTCAGCACGAGGCCGTACGGCTCCAACTCCCGCTCCACCTCGGTGTCCTTGCGGCGGTAGCGGGCGGTGACCCGGCGGTCGTCCCAGACGGCGTCGGCGATCTCGGGCAGCAGGGCGGGGGTCTCGGGCTCCTGATACCAGGCGGGTGCGTCGAGATGGAAGCGCTGGGCGACGCCCGTCGCGGCGTCCCGCAGCTCGGGCAACAGGGCGGCGGAAACCTTCAGCCGGGCGGCGGAGGCGGCGTCCGCGAGCCCCATCTCGCGCAGGGCGGAGGGCACGCCGGACAGGAAGAGCGCTTCCGCCTCGCTGCGGCCGAGGCCGGTGAGGCGGGTGCGGTAGCCGCCTATGAGGCGGTAGCCGCCCGCCCGGCCACGGTCCGCGTAAACGGGCACCCCCGCTTCGGAGAGCGAGAGGACGTCCCGGGCGACCGTCCGCTCGGAAACCTCCAACTCCCGCGCCAGCTCGGCCCCCGTCATCGACGGCCGCGCCTGGAGCAGCAGCACCATCTTGATCAGCCGCGCAGCACGCATGTCCCCATCATGCCGGGGGGCACTGACAATGGGTTGTCTGCGTCCGCGGGTGCGGTTGTGGCTGGGCGCGCCGTTCCCCGCGCCCCTTCGTGGCGCGGCCGATCCGTCACTTGCTTCGGGGGCTGTGCGGGTTGGTGGGGGCTGGGGTGTTGCGGGTTGCGTGGTTGCCGCGGGGGTCGGAGGGGACGCACCGGGACCCGTCCTCGGCGCGGGCGACGCGGCTGCGTGCGATTGATTGCCCCGGCGTTCGCTCCGGTCCTGCGGGCGGGCCCCGGTACATCCCCTCCAACCGTTCAGCGTTGCCGACTGCGGCCCGGTGACACCGTCCGTCAAGACCTACCTCGGCCCGCGACCAATCTGCGGGCTGCCCCCTGCCAAGGGGTGCCGCATGGGTTGGTGACGGTGATCGGTACGGCGGGAGAGCCGCCCACGTACGGCGGTCGGAGGGGATGTCCGGTGAGCCGCCCGCAGGACCGGAGCGAACAACGGGGCTCCCAACCTCTGGGACCAGGGCCGCCCGCGCCGAGGACGGATTACCGGGCGTCCCCTCCGGCCCCCCACCCACACCCCGTAGGCGCACCGGCCCCAGCCCACCGCAAACCGCAAACCGCGAACGGCGAACGGCGAACGGCAAACCGCGAACGATAAAGCCCGGCCCGGCCGTAGCCAGGGCATGGTCGGCCGGGCCGGTGGTGGGTTCCCGTGCGGAGGCCCCGGGCGCGGGAAGGTGGCCTCCGCACGGGAGATCGGGGTGCCCCTGAGGGGCGAGGGGCGGTCTGCCACCGCCCGCGTGTCACAGGCCGCGGCGCGGCCCGTGAATCAGAGGCCGTAGCGCTCCTTGGCCTCCTTGACGGTCTCCGGCTTGACCTGGCCGCGGCGGGCGAGCGCGGCCAGCGCCTGGACGACGACCGACTGCGGGTCGACACCGAAGTGCCGGCGGGCCGCCTCGCGGGTGTCGGACAGGCCGAAGCCGTCGGTGCCGATGGAGGTCCAGTCCTGCTCGACCCAGGGGGCGATCTGGTCGGGGACCGCGCGCATCCAGTCGCTGACCGCGACGACCGGGCCGGGGGCACCGGCCAGGGCACGGGTGACGTACGGGATGCGGTCCTCGCCGTCCAGACGGGCGGCATCGCACTCCAGGGCGTCCCGGCGCAGCTCCGTCCAGGACGGCGCCGACCACACGTCCGCCGCCACACCCCAGTCGGCGGCCAGCAGCTGCTGCGCCTCCAGGGCCCAGTGGATGGCGGTGCCGGACGCCAGCAGCTGGAGCTGCGGGCTGTCGGCCTCGGGCCTGGCGCCCTCGTTGAAGCGGTAGAGGCCCTTGAGGATGCCCTCTTCGACGCCCTCCGGCATGGCCGGCTGGACCTTGGTCTCGTTGTAGACCGTGAGGTAGTAGAAGACGTCCTCGGCGTCCGGGCCGTACATACGGCGCAGACCTTCCTTGACGATGACCGCGACCTCGTAGGCGAAGGCCGGGTCGTAGGAGAGCGCCGCCGGGTTGGTGGAGGCGATCAGGTGCGAGTGGCCGTCGGCGTGCTGGAGGCCCTCGCCGGTCATCGTCGTACGGCCGGCGGTCGCGCCGATGACGAAGCCGCGGCCCAACTGGTCGGCCAGCGCCCAGAACTGGTCGGCGGTGCGCTGCCAGCCGAACATCGAGTAGAAGATGTAGAAGGGGATCATCGGCTCGCCGTGCGTCGCGTACGAGGTCGCGGCGGCGGTGAAGTCGGCGAGCGAACCGGCCTCGGTGATGCCCTCGTTGAGGATCTGGCCGTCCTTGGCTTCCTTGTACCAGAGCAGCTGATCGCGGTCGACCGGGTCGTACGTCGCGCCCTTGGGGGAGTAGAGGCCGGCCGTCGGGAAGAGCGACTCCATGCCGAAGGTGCGGGCCTCGTCGGGGACGATGGGGACCCAGCGCTTGCCGGTCTCCTTGTCCCGCATCAGGTCCTTGATCAGCCGGACGAACGCCATGGTGGTGGCGATCTCCTGGCTGCCGGAGCCCTTCTTCAGCGCGTCGAAGGCCTTGTCGGCGGGCATCGGCAGCGGCTTGGGGACGACCTTGCGGGCGGGGGCCGGGCCGTCCAGGGCCGCGCGCCGCTCGCGCAGGTAGACCATCTCGGGGGAGTCGTCGGCCGGGCGCCAGTACGGCACCTGGCCGCCCTCCAGCGCGCTGTCCGGGATGGGGAGTTCGAGGACGTCACGCATGGTGCGGAACTCCGCCATGGTGAGCTTCTTCATCTGGTGGTTGGCGTTACGGGACTCGAAGCCCGTGCCGAGGGTGTAGCCCTTGACGGTCTGCGCCAGGATGACGGTCGGCGCGCCCTGGTGCTCGACGGCGGCCTTGTAGGCGGCGTACACCTTGCGCGGCTCGTGGCCGGCGCGGGAGGTCTGGAACAGCTCCAGCAGCTTGGCGTCGGTCAGCCGGTCGGCGAGGGCCTTCAGGGACTCGTTGGCGCCGAAGAAGTGTTCGCGCAGGTAGGCGGCGTCGCGGGTGGCGTAGGTCTGGAACTGCGCGTCGGGGGTCTCGCCGAGGCGACGGATCAGGGCGCCGTCGGTGTCGAGCGCGAAGACCTCGTCCCAGGCCTGGCCCCACAGCGACTTGACGACGTTCCAGCCGGCCGCGCGGAACTGGGCCTCCAGCTCCTGCACGATCTTGAAGTTGGGGCGGACGGGACCGTCGAGGCGCTGCAGGTTGCAGTTGATGACGAAGGTCAGGTTGTCCAGGCCCTCACGGCCGGCCAGCGCCAGGGCGGCGGTCGACTCGGGCTCGTCCATCTCGCCGTCGCCCAGGAAGGCCCAGACGTGGGAGTTGGCGGTGTCCTTGATGCCGCGGTGCTCCAGATAGCGGTTGAAGCGCGCCTGGTAGATCGCGGAGAGCGGGCCGAGGCCCATGGAGACGGTGGGGAACTCCCACAGCCAGGGCAGCCGCCGCGGGTGCGGGTAGGAGGGCAGGCCCTCACCGCCGGTCTCCTGGCGGAAGCGGTCGAGGTGGTCCTCGGTGAGGCGGCCTTCGAGGAAGGCGCGGGCGTAGACGCCGGGGGAGGCGTGGCCCTGGATGTAGAGCTGGTCGCCGCTGCCGTCGCCTTCCTTGCCGCGGAAGAAGTGCTGGAAGCCGGTCTCGTAGAGCCAGGCGGCGGAGGCGAAGGTGGCGATGTGGCCGCCGAGGCCCAGCGCGGAGCCGCGGGTGACCATCGCGGCGGCGTTCCAGCGGTTCCAGGCGGTGATCCTGGCCTCCATCGCCTCGTCGCCCGGGAAGTCGGGCTCGGCGGAGGTCGGGATGGTGTTGACGTAGTCCGTCTCCAGGAGGGACGGCAGGGCGGTGCCCTCGGTGCGCGCGGTGTGCTCAAGGGCACGGCGCATCAGGTACGCGGCGCGATGCGGGCCCGCCGCCTTGGTGACGGCGTCGAGCGACTCGCGCCACTCGGTCGTCTCCTCGGGGTCGCGGTCCGGGAGCTGGTCGAGCTGGCTGTACGGCAGGCGCACGGGATCGGGCATGGGTGGCCCCTTTCCGGACGGGAGGTAGCTCGGGGGTGCCGTCGTGATCGGGCCGCGTCCTCAGGGTGGACGGCGGCCTTGACGACACCCCCTACGAGTTCGGCAGGCAGGGTTGTCGCGCCCCGAGGGAGGACGATACGCCTCTGATCGATGATCGATCAACGCTCAATGAAGGAAAAACCGCAGGTCGGCACGGGGTGCCGCACTTTCGGGCACCGCGTGCCAGTCCTGCAGAGGGTCTGCCGGCCCCTCCCGGACCCGCCTCAGACCCGGGGCGCGCAGCTCAGCACATGCGACTTGAGCAGGGCGCCGATCTTCGGATCGCGCCGCCGGAACGCGTCCACGATCTCCTGGTGGTCCTGGGCGTGCGAGCGCGGCTCCGGGCTGAACCAGCGGATCGACAGCGTCGTCCAGACCTCGATGCCCAGCGACTCCCAGGTGTGCAGCAGCACGGCGTTCCCGGCCGCCCGCACGATCTCCCGGTGGAAGGCCACCGTGTGCCGCACCTGGGCCTCCCCGTCACCGGCCAGATCCGCCTCGTGCAGCGCCGCCACCTCGCGCTCCAGCGCCACGGTGTCCTCGGCCAGCCGCCCCGCCGCCAGCTCGGCGGCCACCTGCTCCAGCCCGGCCCGCACCGGGTAGCTCTCCTTGAGGTCGTCGGCGGTCAGGTTCCGTACCCGTACGCCCTTGTTCGGCGCCGACTCGATCAGCTGCAGCGACTCCAGCTCGCGCAGCGCCTCCCGTACGGGCGTCTGGCTGACCTCCAGCTCCACCGCGATCCGCCGCTCCACGATCCGCTCGCCCGGCTGCCAGCGGCCGCTGACGATCCCCTCGAGGATGTGCTCGCGGATCTGCTCGCGCAGCGAATGGACGACGGGCGGGGTCATGAGGTGCTCCTTCAGAGCGGGCGGTGGCAGGAGGGCCATTATCCGGGAGGCGCGAGGGGGTCGGTCCGGGAGGCGCGGCGGGGCCGGGCGCGGACCCCGGGCCGTCGCGGGCCGGGGAAGCAAAAGGGCCGGCCCCGGCTCGTACGAACCGGGGCCGACCCTCAGGACACGCCTGTCGCGTGACTGCCGGGACTCAGAGACCGATCTCGGTCTCGAACTCGGCGGCCTCCAGGATCTGCTTGACCGTGGTCAGGTAGCGGGCGGCGTCGGCGCCGTCCACCAGACGGTGGTCGTAGGAGAGCGCGAGGTAGGTCATGTCGCGCACCGCGATGGTCTCGCCGAGGTCCGGGTGGTTGATGACCACCGGGCGCTTGACGGTGGCACCGATGCCCAGGATGCCGACCTGGTTCGGGGGCACGATGACGGTGTCGAACAGGGCGCCGCGCGAACCGGTGTTGCTGATGGTGAAGGTCGCACCGGACAGCTCGTCCGGCGTGATCTTGTTCGCGCGGACCTTGCCCGCCAGGTCCGCCGTCTTGCGGGCGATACCGGCGATGTTGAGGTCACCGGCGTCCTTGATGACCGGGGTCATCAGGCCCTTCTCCGCGTCCACCGCGATACCGACGTTCTCGGTGTCGAAGTAGGAGATGGTGCCCTCGTCCTCGTTGATCCGGGCGTTGATGACCGGGTGGGCCTTCAGCGCCTGGACCGCGGCCTTGACGAAGAACGGCATCGGGGAGAGCTTGACGCCCTCACGCTGCGCGAACGCGTCCTTGGCCTGGTTGCGCATCCGCATGATCTTGGTGATGTCCACCTCGACCACGGAGGTCAGCTGCGCCTGGCTGTGCAGGGCCTTCATCATGTTGTCGCCGATGACCTTGCGCATCCGCGGCATCTTGACGGTCTGACCGCGCAGCGGCGACGCCTCGATGGCCGGAGCCTTCGACGCGGCGGGGGCAGCGGCGGCGGCCGGCGCGGCAGCCTTGGCGGCCTCGGCGGCGGCGATGACGTCCTGCTTGCGGATACGGCCACCGACGCCGGTGCCCTTGACCGTGGCGAGGTCGACACCGCTCTCCGCGGCGAGCTTGCGCACCAGCGGGGTGACGTACGCGCCCTCACCGGCGGCCGGAGCCGGGGCGGCGGGGGCGGCAGCCGGGGCCGGGGCGGCCGGAGCCGGCGCGGGGGCCGGGGCCGGAGCGGCCGGGGCGGCGGGCGCCGGGGCGGCAGCAGCCGGAGCCGGAGCCGGGGTGGGCTCCGGGGCCGGAGCGGCGGCCGGGGCCGGGGCGGCGGCCGGGGCGGCCGGAGCCGGAGCGGCGGACGGGGCGGCACCGGCGGCACCGATGACGGCGAGCTTGGCGCCGACCTCGGCGGTCTCGTCCTCGCCGACGACGATCTCCAGCAGGGTGCCGGAGGCCGGCGCCGGGATCTCGGTGTCGACCTTGTCGGTGGAGACCTCCAGCAGCGGCTCGTCGGCCTGGACCTCCTCGCCGACCTCCTTCAGCCAGCGGGTGACGGTGCCCTCGGTGACGCTCTCGCCGAGCGCGGGGAGGACGACGTCCGTGCCCTCGGCGCCGCCCGCGGGGGCAGCGGCGGGGGCGGGGGCCTCGGCCGCGGGGGCCGGGGCGGGCTCGGGCTCGGGCTGGGCCTCGGCGGCGGGCGCCTCGGCAGCGGCGGGCGTCGGAGCGGCAGCCGGCGCACCGGTGCCGTCATCGATGACGGCCAGCTCGGCGCCGACCTCCACGGTCTCGTCCTCGGCCACCTTGATGGCGGTCAGGACGCCGGCGGCCGGGGCCGGGATCTCGGTGTCGACCTTGTCGGTCGACACCTCGAGCAGCGGCTCGTCGGCCTCGACGCGCTCACCCTCGGCCTTGAGCCAGCGAGTGACGGTGCCCTCGGTGACGCTCTCGCCGAGCGCCGGCAGGGTTACGGAAACCGCCATGGTTTCAGTTGCTCCTTACAAGTGTGGTGCGGATGTGGTCGCGCCCGGGACTGGGGTCAGTCGTGGGAGTGGAGAGGCTTGCCGGCCAGGGCCAGGTGGGCCTCGCCGAGAGCCTCGTTCTGCGTCGGGTGCGCGTGCACGAGCTGCGCAACCTCGGCCGGCAGGGCCTCCCAGTTGTAGACCAGCTGGGCCTCACCGACCTGCTCGCCCATACGGTCACCGACCATGTGGACGCCGACCACGGCACCGTCCTTGACCTGGACGAGCTTGATCTCGCCCGTGGTCTTGAGGATCTTGCTCTTGCCGTTGCCCGCGAGGTTGTACTTGAGAGCGACGACCTTGTCGGCGCCGTACAGCTCCTTGGCCTTGGCCTCGGTGATACCCACCGAAGCGACCTCGGGGTGGCAGTACGTCACGCGCGGCACGCCGTCGTAGTCGATCGGCACGGTCTTCTGACCGGCCAGCCGCTCCGCCACCAGCATGCCCTCGGCGAAGCCGACGTGCGCGAGCTGGAGGGTGGGAACGAGGTCACCGACGGCCGAGATGGTCGGCACGTTGGTCTGCATGTACTCGTCGACCAGGACATAGCCGCGGTCCATCGCGACGCCCTGCTCCTCGTAGCCCAGGCCCGCCGAGACCGGCCCGCGGCCGATCGCGACCAGCAGCACCTCGGCCTCGAAGGTCTTGCCGTCGGCGAGGGTGACCTGCACGCCGTCGGCGGTGTACTCGGCCTTGTCGAAGAAGGTGCCGAGGTTGAACTTGATGCCACGCTTGCGGAAGGCCCGCTCCAGCAGCTTGGAGCTGTTCTCGTCCTCGACCGGGACGAGGTGCTTGAGGCCCTCGATGACGGTCACGTCGGTGCCGAAGGACTTCCACGCGGAGGCGAACTCGACGCCGATGACGCCGCCGCCCAGCACGATCGCGGACTTCGGCACGCGGTCCAGCGTGAGCGCGTGGTCCGAGGAGATGATGCGGTTGCCGTCGATCTCCAGGCCCGGCAGCGACTTCGGCACGGAGCCGGTCGCCAGCAGGACGTGGCGGCCCTGGACACGCTGGCCGTTCACATCGACGGAGGTCGGGGAGGACAGCCGGCCCTCGCCCTCGATGTACGTCACCTTGCGGGAGGCGACCAGGCCCTGGAGGCCCTTGTACAGGCCGGAGATCACGTCGTCCTTGTACTTGTGGACGGCCGCGATGTCGATGCCCTCGAAGGTGGCCTTGACGCCGAACTGGTCGGCTTCACGAGCCTGGTCGGCGATCTCACCGGCGTGCAGCAGCGCCTTGGTGGGGATGCAGCCGTTGTGCAGGCAGGTGCCGCCGAGCTTGTTCTTCTCGATCAGGGCGACGTCCAGGCCCAGCTGCGCCCCGCGCAGGGCAGCGGCGTAACCACCGCTACCGCCTCCGAGGATCACTAGGTCGAAAACGGTGCTGGCGTCGTTCGCCACGTCACGTCCTCCATGCATGGGTACGCCGGAGCCGGTCTCCAATGACCGGACGGCGGCTGTGGTTCGGCCGCTTTTACTTCGGCCCTGGGTAAGGGGGGCCCTGTCCTGCCGAGAACCCATCTTCGCACTTGTTCCACGAAGCCGGGACGGCGGGCCGGGCACTGAGACGGTGATCAGTCGCCCCGTACGGGTTACTGGCGCGTACAGATGTACTGATTTCGTTGTGGGCGAACGCCGGGCGCACGCGCACCAACGGCCCCGGGCGGTCTGCCTGGGGCCGTGGCGGATATCACGGGCGAAGGGGAGGAAGCCGGTACCCCGGCCGTCAGCCCAGGTCGCCCGCGGCGGTGCGCTCCGCGAGCCGGACCAGGGTGCGCACCGCGGATCCCGTGCCGCCCTTGGGGGTGTAGCCCCAGGGCGCGCCCTCGTGGAAGGCCGGGCCCGCGATGTCCAGGTGCGCCCAGGGGATGCCCTCGCCGATGAACTCCTTGAGGAAGAGCCCGGCGACCAGGCCGCCGCCCATCCGCTCGCCCATGTTGGCGAGGTCCGCGACCGGGGAGTCCATGCCCTTGCGCAGCTCGGACGGCATCGGCATCGGCCAGGACTGCTCGCCGACCTCCTCGGCGATCTCGTGCACCGAGGTACGGAAAGCGTCGTCGTTGGCCATGATCCCGAAGGTGCGGTGGCCCAGCGCCAGCACCATCGCACCGGTCAGGGTGGCGACGTCCACGATCGCGTCCGGTGACTCCTCCGAGGCGCGGGTCAGCGCGTCGGCCAGCACCAGACGGCCCTCGGCGTCGGTGTTGAGCACCTCGACGGTCTTGCCGCTGTACATCCTCAGCACATCACCGGGACGGGTGGCGGAGCCGGACGGCATGTTCTCGGCGAGCGCCAGCCAGCCGGTGACATTCACCTCCAGGCCGAGCCGGGCGGCGGCCACGACCGCGGAGAACACGGCGGCCGCGCCGCTCATGTCGCACTTCATGGTCTCGTTGTGGCCGGCCGGCTTGAGCGAGATGCCGCCCGAGTCGTAGGTGATGCCCTTGCCGACCAGCGCCAGGGTCTTGGCTGCCTTGGAGTGGGTGTAGGCGATCCGCACCAGCCGCGGCGGGGCCTGCGAGCCCTGGCCGACGCCCAGCAGACCGCCGTAGCCGCCCTTCTTGAGTGCCTTCTCGTCGAGCACCTCGACCTTGAGGCCGAACTCCTTGGCCGCTGCCTGCGCCTCGGCCGCGAAGGACTTCGGGTCGAGGTCGTTGGGGGGCAGGTTGATCAGGTCGCGGGCGCGGTTGATCTCCTCGGCCAGCGCCTGGGAGCGCGCGGCGGCGGCCTTGAACTCCTTGTCGCGCGGCTTGCCGCCGAGGAGTGCGACCTCCCCGAGCGGCGCCGACTTGGCGTCGTTCTTCTTGGCGCCCTTGCCGTTCTGCGCGCTGTTGGCGTTGCTGCGGGAGGCGGCGTAGGAGTACGCGCCGAGCAGGGCGCCCTCGCTCACCGCGGCGGCCGCCTCGGCGTCCTCGACGGGCAGTGCGAAACCGGCCTTCTTGCTGCCGGCCAGCGCACGGGCGGCGCTGCCCGCGGCGCGCCGCAGCGCCTCGTGGCCATAGCCGTCGTCCTTGCCCGGCGCCTCGCCCAGGCCGACCGCCAGCACGACCGGCGCCTTGAGGCCGTCCGCGGCGGGCAGCTTGGTCACCTCGCCCTCGGCACCACTCGCGCCGAGGGTCTCCAGCACGGCGGCGAGCTTGCCGCCGAAGGCCTTGTCCACGGCTTCCGCGCCGGGGGCGACAACGATGCCCTTGGCGCCCTTGGCCACGCCGACGACGACGGCATCCGCACGCAGCGTCGCGGCGGAAGAAGTACTGAGGGTCAGTGCAGTCACGGTGATGAGGGTCCTGTTCCGTCCGGGGAATCCGTCTGCGCGCAGCGCGCTGCTGCGGCTGAGCCTACGCTCGGCGGCGCCACAAGGCCCGTCCGATACCACACCGCCACATAACGGTGCCCCGGCAGTTGCCCGTATACCCGGTGAACTGCCCTTCCGGTCACTTCAGTTGGGTGTGGGGAAGGGGCCCGCCGGCGCTAACCGAGCGTCAGCGCGACCAGTGCCGCCAGTCCCGCGCTCTCCGCGAGCGCCCCGAACACATCGCCGGTCACCCCGCCGAACCGCCGCCGGCAGTGCCGCAGCACCAGTTCGCCCACCCCGAGGCCGCACAGCGCCGCGAGCCCGGTGTGCAGCGCGCCGTACGGCCCGGAACCGGCCCCGGCGGCCGCGCACCCGGCGGCCACCAGCGCCGCGCACAGCAGCGCCGCCCGCACCGGGACGGTGCCCGCGACCGCCGCGCCGAGTCCCTCAGGGCGGGCGGCCGGCACCCCCGCGCGGGAGGCGAGGGTCAGCGCACAGCGGGCGGTGACCGCCGCGACGGCCGCCGCGACGGCGCCGTGCGCCCAGCCGTCCGCGTACAGCTCGTACAGCGCGGCCACCTGGGCCAGCAGGGTGAACAGCAGCGTGATCACCCCGAACGGGCCGATGTCGGACTGCTTCATGATGCGCAGCGCGTCCTCGGCGGGCCTGCCGCTGCCCAGCCCGTCGGCGGTGTCGGCGAGTCCGTCCAGATGCAGTCCGCGGGTGAGTACGGCGGGCACCGCGGCGCTGCCGACCGCGGCGAGCAGCGGCCCGCCGCCGAGCACCAGCAGCGCCCCGCCGACCGCGGCCGCGCCCAGCCCGACGACCAGCCCGGCCAGCGGTGCGCAGAGCATCCCGCCGCGCGCCGCCGCCCGGTCCCAGCGGGTGACGCGGACCGGCAGCACGGTCAGCGTGCCGAACACGAAGCGCAGGGCGTCGGACGGGGCCGGGGGAGTGGGGCTCTCGGTCATCGCGGCAGGCTATCCGGGCGTCCACCGCGTTTGACTGCCGGTTCCGGCCGTCCGGACAGGGCCTAATGGTGGCTATGTGTCCTTACGCGACAAAGGGGAGCGTGTGGGATGGGCCACTGGTGGTACCGCAATATCGTCGAGCCGGGGAAGCTGCCGCTGCTGCTCGCCCTCGCCTCGTTCGTGCTGACCTTCCTCGTGACCCGGGCCGTCACCCGCCTCATCCGCGCGGGCAGGGGCCCGTTCCGCAACCTCACCCCGGGCGGGGTCCACATCCACCATGTCGTCCCCGGTGTGGTGCTGATGGTCCTCGGCGGCTTCATCGCGCTGGCCGGCGGCCGGCGCGGCTTCGGCACCGGGGCCGCGGCGGTGCTCTTCGGGATGGGGGTGGGCCTCGTCCTGGACGAGTTCGCGCTCATCCTGCACCTGGACGACGTGTACTGGACCGAGGAGGGGACCAAGAGCGTTGAGATCGTCATCCTCACGGTCGCCCTGGCCGCCCTGATCCTCGGCGGCTTCCTGCCGTTCGGCGTCAATGAGCTCAGTCCGGACGAGGAGACCGACCGCTTCACGGTCGTGCGGACCGTGGCCGTCAACTTCCTCTTCGCGGTCATCGCCCTCACCAAGGGCAAGGGCCGGATCGCGGTCATCGGGGTGTTCGTGCCGTTCGTCGCGCTCTTCGGCGCGGTCCGGCTGGCGCGGCCCAACTCGCCCTGGGCCAGGCGCTTCTATCGCACCCGCCCGAAGCTGCGGGCCCGCGCCCGGGTCCGCGCCTACCGCCATGACCGCCGCTGGTCGGCGCTGCGCCGCAAGGTCGAAGACTTCATCGGGGGCGCGCCGAGCCGCTGACGCCCCCGGCGTCGCCCGGCCGGTGCCGCCGCCACAGCTCGCACAGTCCGCACAGCACCAGCACCGCCAGCACCGCCGCGACATGCTCCTTGCCCGCGAGGTTGTTCTTGATCGACACCACCTCGACGACCATCGCCACCGCCACCGCGGCACAGGTGAACCAGGCGCGGTAGCGCCAGCACACGAACACCGCCAGCCCCACCACGGCCGCCGACGGCCCGGTGTCGGTGACGTACTTGTCCGAGTCGGGCAGCCCGATCGGGCTCACCGGGCCGATCCAGATGCCGATCCGGGCGTACATCGTCCCGGCGAGCGTGGCGAGGTACGCGACGGCCAGCATCTGCCGCCGGCCCACACAGATCTCGGCGATCCCGAAGACCACCAGGATCTGCGCCAGGGCACCCCACACCGGCAGGTCCAGCGCGGGCACGAACAGCGACAGCGGGGTGCGCAGCAGCGCCAGCCACAGATGCTCGTCGGCCTGTACGGAGCCGATGTTCTGGACGGCCCGGTAGCCCCAGGCCTGGTTCTGCACGAACTGGAAGACCAGCGTCAGACCCACCGCGGTGAGCGTCACCGGGATCGCCCGCAGCCGCGAGGCGGCCAGTGCGGCCCGTACCGTCCGCAGGAGCGGGCCCCATTCGGCGCGCGCCGCGCGACGCAGGAGGGGCACCTCTCCCCGGGCCGGCACGGGCCCTTCCCGCCGCCCCGCCCCAGCCGCGCTCATCTCTCCTTCTCCAGGTGCGTGCGGTTCAGCCACTTGGGCAGCCCGGGTGCTTCCAGAAAGCCTTCCGCGCGGCCGGCGGCGATCCCGATCCGCAGCAAATCGGTGCTCTTTTCGAAAAGCATGTAGCGCGGCTCCCAGATCGGCCGGTATTTCGCATTGGCGCGATACAGCGATTCGATCTGCCACCACCTGGAGAAGAAGCTGAGCAGCGAGCGCCACAGGCGCAGCACCGGGCCCGCGCCGAGTCGCGATCCACGTTCGAAGACGGAACGGAACATCGCGAAGTTGAGCGAGAGCTGCGTGATCTCCACCTCTTTCGCCCGCTGGATCAACTCCAGCACCATGAACTCCATCAGCCCGTTCTCGGAGTTCCGGTCCCGCCGCATCAGATCCAGCGAAAGGCCCTTCTCACCCCACGGCACAAAGCTGAGCAGCGCCCGCAGCTCACCGTCTTCCTCCCCAGCGCCGCCACCCCTGCATTCGAGCATCACGCAGCGCCCGTCCCCCGGGTCGCCGAGCCGGCCCAGCGCCATCGAGAAGCCGCGCTCGGTCTCCCCGTCGCGCCAGTCGTCGGCCAGTCGCAGCAGCCGGTCCATCTCCGGCCCCGGGATGTCCTCGTGGCGCCGGATACGGACGGTGTAACCGGCCCGCTCGATGCGGTGGTAGGCCTGCCGTACGGTGCGCATCGCGCGGCCGCCGAGGGTGAACTCCGCGGTGTCCACGATCGCTTCGTCGCCCAGCTCCAGCGCGTCCAGACCGTGCCGGGCGTAGATCGTGCCGCCCTCCTCGCCCGCCCCCATCACCGCGGGCGCCCAGCCGTGCTCCCGCGCCTCGGCCAGCCACCCCTCGATCGCCCCCGGCCAGGCCTCGGGATCGCCCAGCGGATCGCCGGAGGCCAGCGACACCCCGCCCACCACGCGGTAGGTGACCGCGGCCTTGCCGCTGGGGGAGAACACCACGCTCTTGTCGCGGCGCAGCGCGAAGTAGCCCAGCGAGTCGCGGTCGCCGTGCCGCGCCAGGAGGGCCCGCAGCCGCTCCTCGTCGTCCGCGGTGATCGCCTCGGTGCTCCGTACGGACCGGAACGCCGCCCACAGGACCGCGACCAGCAGCAGCGTGCTCAGCACATTGATCGCGACATTGACCCAGTTCGGGGTGGCGATCTCCGGGAACGCACGGTCGTCGGCGGCCAGCGACACCAGCCGCATCAGGCCGTAGCGCCAGCGCTGCGCAAGGGTTGAGGAACCCGCCGCGGTGTTGGTGACGGTCACCAGCAGCACCGCGAGCAGCGAGGCCACCAGCAGACCGCCGGCCGCGACCGCCGCCGCCAGTTTCGGGTTCGTACGGTCGCCCTTCGCGGAGAACTCCCGGCGCCCGGCCACCAATGCGGCGGCGAACAGCACGGTCAATCCCAGCGACACCCAGTTCTGCACATGTCCGCGGAACTCCGGGGCCACCACCATTCCGAATCCGAACAGCAGCGCCAGCAGTCCGGACAGCACCAGATTCAAAATCCACGCCGCCCGCTTCCGCCGCCGCAGGGTGACCGACAGGAACAGCGAGAAGGCGGCGGACGCGAAGCCGGCCGTCAGCAGATACGGAGTGAAGAATTCCGCGCTGTTGTGCCGGCGGATGTCATTGCCGAACGACACCCACACCGCACTCAGGAAATTGAGGAAGGTGACCGTGCGCAGATACCAGATGCCGAACGCGGCACCACGCTGTGACCATGAGCCGCGCGGGCGGCCTTCGTCCGGACTCAAGCGATGTCTCCCATAAAACGTGTAAAGCGTGATCTTATGGGGCGCCGCCGGTGGTCCGGTACGGGCGTGAAGTGAGCGCCCTGGTCCGGGCGCTCGTCCGAGCGCTTCCTGCGGAGTCGGCCGCGGTGGGCCGGCTCCGGGTCAGTCGCGTACGGGCAGTTCTGCCGCCAGGGCCGCGGCCGCCTGCACCAATGGCAGGGCCAGCAGCGCCCCCGTCCCCTCACCCGCAGTGACGCCGTGGTCGAGCAGAGGGTTGAGTGCGATCCGGTCCAGGGCCTTGGCCTGCGCCGGTTCGCCGCTCGCCTGCCCGGCCAGCCACCAGTCCGGCGCCCGGAACGCCACCCGCTGCGCCACCAGCGCACAGGCCGCCGAGACCACCCCGTCGAGGATCACCGGCGTCCGGCGCACCGCGCTCTGCAGAAGGAAACCGGTGATCGCGGTCAGATCCGCGCCGCCGACCGTGGCCAGCAGCTCCAGCTGATCGCCGAGCACCGGACGGGCCCGCCGCAGCGCGTCGCGGATCGCCGCGCACTTGCGCATCCACGCCAGATCGTCGATCCCGGCCCCGCCCCGCCCGGTGACCACCGAGGCGTCCGTCCCGCACAGCGCGGCGATCAGGGTGCTCGCGGCGGTCGTCCCGCCGACGCTCAGATCGCCCAGCACCACCAGGTCGGTGCCGGCGTCCGCCTCCTCGTCCGCGACGGCCATCCCCGCCCGGAACGCCGCCTCGGCCTCCTCGGCCGTCAGCGCGTCCTCGGTATCGATCCGCCCCGAACCCCGCCGCACCCGGTGCCGGGTGACCTCCTCGGGCAGCTCCTCCGGGTCGCAGTCCACCGCCAGGTCCACCACGCGCAGCTGCACCCCGGTGTTGCGGGCCAGCACCGCGGCCGGGCTCGCCCCGTCCAGCACGGCCCGTACGAGGTCCCCGGTGCTGCCGGCCGGCCGGGCCGACACCCCCAGCTCCGCCACTCCGTGATCGCCCGCGAACAGCAGCACCCGCGGCCGCTCGACCGGCCGCACCGGCACCTGCTGCTGTGCTGCGGCCAGCCACTCGCCCAGCTCGTCGAGGCGGCCGAGGGCACCCGGCGGCACGGCCAGCCGCGCCCGCCGCTCCTCGGCGTCACGGCGCACACCGCCATCGGGGCGCTCGATCAGATGGGCGAAGTCATCGAGGTTCAGGGCGCTCATTGGGCGCAGATTACCGTCAACACACCGCTGACGAGGCCCGCCGGGGGGAACCGGCCGCCGCGAACCGTACCTCGCACACCAGGGGCGTCAGCGCGCCCAGCACCGGCATCCGGCGCCGCAGCCACTCCGCCGGGCCGTACAGCTCTCGCACCGGGCCGACCTCGCGCACCGCGACGATGCCCGGGTGCGCACCGGCCACCCGCGGCAGCTCGGCACGGTTCAGCCCCCAGCGCACCGGACCCGGCCACCGGCCGCCGCCCGGTCCGGCGGCCCGCCGGGCCAGCGCCATGGCCGGCCGTGGCAGCACGTCAAAGACCAGCGCACCACCGGGAAACCGCTCCGCACACACCGCCAGCAGCGCGCGCACCGCGGGCGGCGGCAGCCGCATCAGCACCCCCGGCGCGGTGACCACGACCCCGCGCTGCGGCTCCCGCACCGCGTCCAGCCAGCGGTGATCGGTCAGCGCGCGGGCGACCGTACGCCGCCGGGGACCGTCCGGCAGCAGCATCCGGCGCACCGCGGCGGTCTCCGGCGACACCACCGTCAGCCAGTTCAGCAGCCCGTTGTCCAGCCGCCAGAAACCGGTACCGAGCCCCTCCCCGAGCGCGACCACCGTCGCCTCGGGGTACCGCGCCAGGTAGTCGCGTACGGCCGCGTCGAAACGCCGCCCGCGCGCCCCCGGCTCCCGGAGGGGCCCCGCTCCCCATCCGCCCGGCGCTTCGCTCTCGGTCCGCTCGGAATCGGTCACGGTCCTAGAGCACCCGGCGCCGCGCCCCCGGGCAAGCGGACACGGGGCCCACCGGGCTTCCGTCATCCACGCAGCGCAAGCGCCTGGCCCGCGACGACCAGCAGCACCTGCTCGCACTCCGCACCGAACGCCGCGTTCAGCCGCCCCAGTTCGTCCCGGAACCGCCGGCCCGCCGGGGTCGCCGGGACGACGCCGGAGCCGACCTCGTTGCTGACCGCCACCACCCGCCGGTGCGTCGCGCGCACCGCCGCCACCAGCGCATCGGTCCGCTCCTGCAGCGCCCGCCGGCCGCCGGCCTCCCAGGTGGCGTCATCCCAGGCCCCGACCTCGTCCATGGCATGCGTCAGCCACAGCGCCAGACAGTCGATGAGCAGCGGTGAGGCCTCGGCCGGCCGGCCGGTGCCGGGGTCAGCGCCGGGCCCCGCCGCGGCCAGCAGCGGCACCAGATCGCAGGTCTCGACGGTGCGCCAGCCGCTGGGCCGCCGCTCGCGGTGCAGCGAGACCCGCTGCGCCCAGTCCTCGTCGCCGTCCCGGGTGCCCCCGGTGGCCACGTACACCACGTCAGGGAAGGCCGCGAGCCGCCGCTCCGCCTCCACCGACTTCCCGCTGCGCGCCCCGCCCAGCACCAGCGTGCGCCGCGGCAGATCAGGCACCGCGTGGAACTCGCCGACCACCAGCGTGCTGCCGTCGGGCACCGCGCGGGCCCCCACCGCCGCGAGCCGGCGATGCAGCTCGGGCCCCGGCGGCACCTCGTGGTCGAGGTGCACCGCGAGCACATCCGTCGCCGCGTCGACCGCCCCGCTCGCCCGCAGCCTGGCCAGCGCCTCGGGCCGCCCCAGCACATCGAGCAGCACCAGGTCGTACGGGCCGGTGCCGCCCATGCCCTCGTAACCGCCGCCCCCCGCCCGGCCGTTCCCCTCGCCCAGCCCGGACGGCGCCGCGCCCGGCGGCAGATACAGCAGCCGCTCGCCCTCGGCGCCGGAGATCTCGTAGCCCGTTCCCGGGATGTCCACCGCGATGGCCCGCACCCGGTGCCCGTCGAGCAGCGCCAGCTCCCGCCCGTCCGCGACCCGGCCCGGCTGCGGCAGCCCGGCCGGCACCTCCAGCACCGGACCGTCGTGCGGATGCGAGAGCAGCACCTGCCGCACGCCCGCCAGTGACTGCCCGGCGCGGGCGGCCGCGAAGGCCGGGCCCGGGGTCAGATCGATCAGCAGCGCACCGTCGACGAGCAGCGCGGTGGCCGCCCGCGCCTCGTCGCCGACGGCGGTCGCACAGGCGGCACACGGGCAGCCGGGCCGCGGCAGCCCCTGCGGGGCCCCGGTGCCGAGGAGAGTCACATCCACACCGCGAGTTTCTCGCGTCCCGCTGCGGCGGGCGCGGCGGGGGCGGGCTCGACACGGCCGTTAGGCTGCCGATCAGCACGGAAGCACGGCACGGCGGAGGGCTTCCGAAGCGCTCCGCGGTGGCACAGATTCGTACCCGGTGGGATCCAGGAGGCGCAGATGGCGTGGGTGTGGCGGTTCGAGAAGGCCGACGGTTCGGAGACGGCGCCGGCTGTGCAACCGGAGGAGTTCACCACCCAGGGCGACGCGGAGTCCTGGATCGGCGAGGAGTGGAAGGCCCTCCTCGACGGCGGCGTCGACCAGGTCAGGCTCTTCGAGGACGGCACCGAAATCTACGCGGGTCCCATGAGCCTGCACGCGGACGCGGAGGCCTGAGAGCCGACGACGCCGGGCCGGACCCTTCAGGGGTCCGGCCCGGCGTCAAAAAATCAATCCCGCCGCAACGGCGCGCAACCACGACGGTGAGGGTCTGGGGGCACCTCCCAGCGTTAGCTGGGGGAGGAATGAACGGCCGCCGCACCCCCACGCACGACCACCTACGCCTACGGCTTCTCGCCCCGCTTCACCTGCGGCTTCGGCAGCCGCAGCCGCCGCATCTGCAGCGTCCGCATCACCGCGTACGCCTTCACGCCCTTGAGGTTCTCGTTCGGGAAGCGCTCCTGGAGCAGCTTGCCCAGCCGGAACCAGATCAGGACTGAGTCGAGCACGATCAGCACAATGATCACGAGCCACAGCAGCAGCGCGATGCTCTGGATCGACGGCACCCGGATCATGGTGAGCACCAGGATCACCACGGCCATCGGCAGGAAGAACTCGGCGACGGCCCAGCGGGAGTCGACGTAGTCGCGCGCGAACCGGCGCACCGGTCCCTTGTCACGCGCCGGCAGATACCGCTCGTCGCCGCTGGCCATCGCCTCGCGCTGGCGGGCCATGTCGGCGCGGCGCGCCTCACGCTGGGCCTTCGCCGCGTCCTTGCGGTTGGTGGGCGTATGCGCACGGGAGCGGCGCTGCGACTGGGCATCGCTGCGCTTGGGCGTAGGGCGGCCCTTGGGGGCCTGCGGATCGCGGGGCTGCTGGGGCTGGTCCGCGGTCACCTTGGCGGTCGCGGCCTGCTCATCCTTCGAACGGCTTCGGAACACAACACCCAAGGGTACGTGCTCGCCGCGGGTGAGCCACGTTCCGACGGGGCACGATCCGGCAACGGCGCGCCTTCGTACCGGTGCCTTATCAGGACAGAAGCCCTTTCCGACCGGGACAGAGCGGACATCGTGCCGATTGTCCGGACTCTCCCTACTCCTTGCGCGGGAGAAGATACGCCCCGCGATCGTCCTGGAGGAGGAGCGCATCCGGGCGCGAACAGTGCGGTAATGGAACCAGGGCCCGTACTGTGGGGTCTGTAGATGTGCTGGAGCCTAAGCCCGAGGTGACTCGGCCAGAAGGGGGCGCGCGAGGCCCATGAGCGATGGTGTCATGAAGCGGATGGGGATGATCTTCCGCGCGAAGGCCAACAAGGCCCTGGACCGGGCCGAAGACCCGCGCGAAACCCTCGACTACTCGTACCAGAAGCAGCTGGAGCTGCTTCAGAAGGTACGCCGCGGCGTTGCCGACGTGGCGACCTCCCGCAAGCGCCTGGAGCTGCAGCTCAACCAGCTCCAGGGCCAGTCCGCCAAGCTGGAGGACCAGGGCCGCAAGGCGCTGGCGCTCGGCCGCGAGGACCTGGCCCGTGAGGCGCTGACCCGGCGCAGCGCGCTGCAGCAGCAGGTCACGGACCTGGAGGCGCAGCACCAGACGCTGCAGGGTGAGGAGGAGAAGCTCACGCTCGCGTCGCAGCGGCTGCAGGCCAAGGTCGACGCCTTCCGTACGAAGAAGGAGACGATCAAGGCCACCTACACGGCTGCCCAGGCGCAGACCCGGATCGGCGAGGCGTTCTCCGGCATCTCCGAGGAGATGGGCGATGTCGGCATGGCCATCCAGCGCGCGGAGGACAAGACCGCGCAGCTGCAGGCCCGCGCCGGTGCCATCGATGAGCTGATGGCCTCCGGTGCGCTGGACGACCCGTCCGGTATGGCGAAGGACGACATCACCGCCGAGCTGGACCGGCTCTCCGGCGGCAGCGACGTCGAGCTGGAGCTGCAGCGGATGAAGGCCGAGCTCTCGGGCGGCTCGGCGGCCGGCCAGCAGGCCATCGAGAGCGGTCAGAACGGTGCGGCGCAGTCCTCGCCGCAGCAGGACCCGCCGCGTTTCGACAAGCAGTGACGGTCGGCGGCGGTTAGCCTCGCAGAGATCGTCGGGACCGGACCAAGGGAGACCGTCGTGATCGTACGGATCATGGGGGAGGGCCAGGTGAAGCTGGATGACGCCCACTTCACCGAGCTCAACAAGCTGGACGATGAGCTGCTCGAAGAGATGGAGAGCGGCGACGTGGAAGGCTTCCGGCGGACTCTCGGTGCCCTGCTGGACGCGGTGCGCCGTATGGGCACGCCGCTTCCCGACGACGCTCTGGAACCGTCCGAACTCATCCTGCCGTCCCCGGAAGCGACCCTTGGTGAGGTCCGGGAGATGCTCAGCGACGACGGCCTCATCCCGGGCTGAACCCCGGCCGTTCCCGGCCCGGACACTCCACTCCAGCGCACAGCGCCCCGGCCCCGTGAGGGACCGGGGCGCTACCGTTTGCTCTTGTGAGCCTCCTCGACCCCCGCCCGGACGCGCCCCGCGCCGGCCGCTTCCAGTGGCACCGGACGCATCCGCTCGCCTTCGACGCCGTCCTGGCCGGGGCCGTCTTCGCATGCGTCCTGCTCGGCGCGGTGGTCGGTCCGCACGGTCCGCACGGCCCGCGGTTCGTCGGGCACGAGCCGTCCGCGACGACCGTGGTGCTGGCCGCGCTGGCCTGTGCCGCCTTGATCCTGCGCCGCCGGCTGCCCCGTACGGTCCTCGCGGTCACCGGCGCGCTCACCATCGTCGAGCTGCTCGCCCGCTCCAGCGACCCGCGCGCCCCGGTGGCCGCCTCCGCCGTGATCGCCCTCTACAGCCTGGCCTCGCGCACCGACCGGCCCACCACCTGGCGGGTCGGCGCGCTGACGGTCGTCGCCCTGACCGCCGCCGCGATGCTCTACGGGCCCCGCCCCTGGTACGCGCAGGAGAACCTCGGCATCTTCGCCTGGACGGGCATGGCCGCCGCGGCCGGTGACGCGGTCCGCAGCCGCCGTGCCTTTGTGGCCGCCATCCGGGAGCGCGCCGAACGGGCCGAGCGCACCCGCGAGGAGGAGGCCCGGCGCCGGGTCGCCGAGGAGCGGATGCGGATCGCCCGTGAGCTGCACGATGTCGTCGCCCACCACATCGCGCTGGTCAACGTCCAGGCCGGGGTCGCCTCGCACGTCATGGACAACCGTCCCGACCAGGCCAAGCAGGCGCTGGCACACGTCCGGGAGGCCTCCCGCTCGGCGCTGGAGGAACTCCGCGCCACCGTCGGCCTGTTGCGGCAGTCCGACGACCCCAAGGCGCCGACCGAGCCCGCACCGGGCCTCGGCGTGCTCGACCAGCTCGTCGACGGGTTCGTCCGGGCCGGCATCCCGGTCGATCTGGAGCTCCCGCAGGCGCCCCGGCCGCTGCCCGCCTCCGTCGACCTCACCGCCTACCGTGTGGTCCAGGAAGCGCTGACCAACGTCCACAAGCACGCCGGCGAGGGGGCCCGGGCCACGGTACGGATCGGCCACTCCGACACCACGCTGACCGTGACCGTCCTGGACGACGGCGCGGGCCGGGCCGGCGTCCCGCGGCAGAAGGGCGGCGACCGGGCGCCCGTGGAGCCGGGCGCGCCCGGCGGGCCGGAGGACAGCGGCGGCGGCCACGGCCTGATCGGGATGCGGGAGCGGGTCTTCGCGCTGCGCGGCACGGTCGTGACCGGCCCGCGCGCGGCCGGCGGCTTCCAGGTGCGGGTGACCCTTCCACTGCAGACCGTCCGTACGGGGGAGACATTGTGACGATCAAGGTGCTGCTCGTCGACGACCAGGCGCTGCTGCGCAGTGCCTTCCGGGTACTCGTCGACTCCGAACCGGACATGCGGGTGGTGGGGGAGGCCTCCGACGGGGCCCAGGCGTACGAGCTGACCCGGGCGGAGCGGCCCGATGTCGTGCTGATGGACATCCGGATGCCCGGTGTGGACGGTCTGGCGGGCACCCGTCTGATCAGCGAGGACCCGGAGCTCACCGACGTCCGGGTGGTCATCCTGACGACCTTCGAGGTCGACGACTATGTGGTGCAGTCGCTGCGGAACGGCGCCAGCGGCTTCCTCGGCAAGGGGGCCGAGCCGGACGAGATGCTGAACGCGATCCGGATCGCGGCGGCCGGTGAGGCGCTGCTCTCGCCCGTCGCCACCAAGGGGCTGATCGCCAAGTTCCTCGCGCAGGGCGGCAGTGCGGCCGACGGCGGTCCCGGCGGCCGGGGCGCCGAGCGGCTGGCGACGCTGACCGGCCGGGAGCGTGAGGTGCTGACCCTGGTGGCCGGCGGCCTGTCCAACGACGAGATCGCCGAGCAGCTCGCGGTCAGCCCGCTCACCGTCAAGACACATGTCAACCGCGCGATGGCCAAACTGCGCGCCCGCGACCGGTCCCAGCTGGTGGTCATCGCGTACGAGTCGGGACTCGTACGCCCACGGGTGCAGTGAGGGTGGGGCGGCCTCTACTCCGAACGCGGTACGGCTTCCGACCGGAAACCGACTTGCGAGCGAGGAAATCCGGCCAGGGCATGGCCGAAGGTGTAGGTGGGCCCGAGAACGGTCCCGCCGGCCTTGTAGAACAGAAGAGAGACCCCACCCATGTCCTGGCTGTCCCGACTCAGCCTCGTACAACGGGGCCTGATAGCGCTGATGTCGATCGTGGCGATCGCCTTCGGCGCCATCGCGATCCCCCAGTTGAAGCAGCAGCTCCTGCCGTCCATCGAGCTCCCGATGGTGTCCGTTCTGGCGCCGTATCAGGGCGCCTCGCCCGAGGTCGTCGAGAAGCAGGTGATCGAGCCGCTCGAGGACGGCATCCAGGCGGTCGACGGCGTCAAGACCGTCACCTCGACGTCCAGCGAGGGCTCGGGCGTCATCATGGCGCAGTTCGACTACGGCAATGACTCCAAGCGTCTGGTCGCCGATGTCCAGCAGGCCGTGAACCGCGCCCGCGCGAAGCTGCCCAAGGACGTCGACCCACAGGTGGTGAACGGTTCGACGGACGACATCCCCACCGTCGTCCTCGCCGTCTCCTCCCCGGGCAAGGACCAGCAGACGCTCGCCGACCAGCTCGACCGCAGCGTCGTACCGGACCTGAAGAACATCGACGGCGTCAGCCAGGTCACGGTGGACGGCGTCCAGGACCGGATCGTCGCGGTCACCCCCGACGACAAGAAGCTCGCCGCCGCCGGACTGAACTCCCAGTCGCTCGGCCAGGCGCTGGAGGCCGGCGGCACCTCGGTGCCCGCCGGTTCGTTCGCCGAGGGCGGGCAGAGCAAGACCGTCCAGGTCGGCGCGGGCTTCACCTCCGTACGGCAGATCAAGGACCTGCGGATCGCGCCGTCCGCGGCAGGCGGAGGCGAGAGTGCCGGTACGGGCGCCGGCCCGGGTGCGGGCGCCGGCCCGGGTGCGGGCGCCGGCCCGGGTGCGGGCGCCGGTCAGGCGGCCGAACCGGTCCGGCTCGGCGATGTCGCCACCGTCAAGGAGGAGTCGGCCACCCCGACCTCCCTCACCCGCACCAACGGCAAGCCCAGCCTCGCCGTCATGGTGACGATGGACCAGGACGGCAGCGCGGTCGAGATATCCGACGCGGTCAAGGACCAGCTCCCCGAGATCCGTCAGGACCTGGGCAAGGGCACCGGTGTCACGGTCGTCTCCGACCAGGGCCCGGCGGTCTCCAAGTCGATCGAATCGCTGACCACCGAGGGCCTGTTGGGCCTGGCCATGGCCGTCATCGTCATCCTGGTCTTCCTGCTCAGCCTCCGCTCGACCCTCGTCACCGCGGTCTCCATCCCGCTCTCGGTCGTCATCACCCTGATCGTGCTGTGGACCGGGGACCTCTCCCTCAACATGCTCACCCTCGGCGCGCTGACCATCGCGATCGGCCGCGTCGTCGACGACTCCATCGTCGTCCTGGAGAACATCAAGCGGCATCTCGGCTACGGCGAGGAGCGCCGCGAGGCCATCCTCTCCGCCGTCCGTGAGGTCTCCGGAGCGATCACCTCCTCCACCCTCACCACGGTCGCGGTCTTCCTCCCGATCGGTGTCGTCGGCGGCATGGTCGGCGCCCTCTTCGGCTCCTTCTCGCTGACGGTCACCGTCGCCCTGCTCGCCTCCCTGATCGTCTCCCTGACGGTCGTGCCGGTGCTCTCCTTCTGGTTCCTGCGCGCCCCCGAGATCCCCGAGGGCAGCGACCCCGAGGAACTCCGCCGCAAGGCCGAGGAGAAGGAGGCCCGCAGCCCGCTGCAGCGCCTCTACGTCCCGGTCCTGCGCTTTGCGACCCGCCGCCGGGTCACCAGCGTGGTCATCGCCGTCGTCATCCTCCTCGGCACCTTCGGCATGGGTCCGCTCCTGAAGACCAACTTCCTCGACCAGGGCGACCAGGGCACCCTCACCGTCAAGCAGGAGCTCAAGCCGGGCACCAGCCTGGGCGCGGCCGAAAAGCAGGCCAAGAAGGTCGAGAAGCTGCTCGCCGCCAACGACGACATCGCCGACTACCAGGTCACCGTCGGCTCCTCCGGCTTCATGGCGGCCTTCGGCGGCGGCACCGGCGCCAACCAGGCCTCTTACCAGCTCAAGCTGACCGACGCCGCGGACTCCGACAAGGTCACCTCCGACCTGAGGGACGGCCTCGACAATCTCGGCACGTCCATCGGCGAGACCACCGTGACCGCGGGCGGCGGCGGCTTCGGCAACCAGGACCTGAGCGTGGTCGTCAAGGCCGCCGACGGTGAGGTGCTGAAGAAGGCCGGCGAGCAGGTCCGCAAGACCGTCGCCGGGCTCGACGACGTCACCGACGTCCAGAGCGACCTCTCGCAGAGCGTGCCGCGGATCTCCGTGAAGCCCAACGCCAAGGCGGCCGCGGCCGGTTTCAACCAGACCACCCTCGGCGGCGCGGTCGCCCAGGCGGTCCGCGGCACCACCAGCGGTACCGCCGTCCTGGACGACACCGAGCGCGACATCGTGATCAAGTCGGCCCATCCGGCCACCACCGAGGCCGAGTTGAAGAACCTCGCCCTCCCGACCCCGGCGGGCCCGGTCAAGCTCGGCACCCTCGCCACCGTGCGGACCGTCCCCGGCCCGGTCCAGATGACCCGGATCGACGGCGCCCGCTCGGCGACCATCACCGCCAAGCCGACCGGCGACAACACCGGCGAGGTCAGCACCGCCCTGCAGAGCAAGATCAACGATCTGAAGCTGCCGGACGGCGCCACCGCGGAGATCGGCGGCGTCTCCCAGGACCAGACCGACGCGTTCTCCTCGCTCGGCCTGGCGATGCTGGCGGCCATCGCCATCGTCTTCATGCTGCTGGTGGGCACCTTCCGGTCCCTGATCCAGCCGCTGATCCTGCTCGTCTCGATCCCCTTCGCGGCAACCGGCGCGATCGGCCTGCTGGTCGCCACCGGCACCCCGCTGGGCGTCCCGGCGATGATCGGCATGCTGATGCTGATCGGCATCGTGGTCACCAACGCCATCGTGCTGATCGACCTGATCAACCAGTACCGCGCGCAGGGTTACGGTGTCGTGGAGGCGGTCATCGAGGGCGGCCGCCACCGCCTCCGCCCGATCCTCATGACGGCGCTGGCCACGATCATGGCGCTGCTGCCGATGGCCCTGTCCATCACCGGCGACGGCGGCTTCATCTCCCAGCCGCTCGCCGTGGTCGTGATCGGCGGTCTGATCACCTCCACCCTCCTCACCCTCCTCCTCGTCCCGACGCTCTACGCGATGATCGAGCTCCGCAAGGAGCGCCGGGCGAAGAAGAAGGCCGCGAAGCGGTCCGGCCCGACCGGCCCGCAGGCCAAGGAGACCGACCCCACACCGGAGCCGGCTGGCGTCTGACCCCGGCCCGACCGGCGGGACCCCGGAGATCTCCCCATGAAGAAACGATGCCCCCGCAAGCATGTGCTTGCGGGGGCATCGTGCCGGGCATCCCGAAACGGGGCGGCCCGCCGCCCCATTCCACTCACATCACCGACGAAGGGGGACCGCAATGGGAAAGCACGGTGACGGCAAGGGCGGCGAGGAGGGTGACCGGCAGCAGAGCCCGAAGGAATCCGACGGCCAGTGGACCAAGCCGGTGACCGACCCGCCGAAGAAGTAGGGGGAGCGTCATGTCCTCGCCGGGCCGGCTGGTGGAAATCCTCCGCAACAAGGGCGCGTTGACGCCGGAATGGGCGCCGACCGTCGCCGCGGTCGACCGCGCGCATTTCGTGCCGGACACCTTCGAGGTGGGCGAGCGCACCGTCTCCCGCTCCGCGGACGAGGCGGAGTGGCGGCGGATGGTCTATGCCGACCTCCCGCTGATCACCCAGCACAACGACGGCCGGGCCGAGGAGGGCCAGGTCGCCTTTCCCACGTGCTCGACGTCCATGCCCTCCCTCATGCTGGCCATGGCCGCGATCGTCCGGGACGGCGACGCCGTATTGGAGATCGGCACCGGCACCGGCTATCACGCCGCCTGGCTGGCCCACCGGCTCGGCGAGGACCGTACGACCACCATCGAGACCGACAAGGCCCTCCACGACATCGCCCGGGGCAATCTGGCACGAGCCGGTCTGCACCCGCATCTGGTGTGCGGCGACGGCCTGGCCGGGGTACCCGAGCGAGCGCCCTACGACCGGACCATCGCCACCTGCACGGTCCGCGACATCCCGTACGCCTGGGTGGCACAGACCGCCCCGGGCGGCACGATCCTCGCCCCATGGGGCTCCTCGTTCCACTCCTACTCTTTCGCCACCCTGACCGTCCGCGACGGACGGGCCACCGGCCGCTTCTCCGGCCGCCCCGCCTTCATGTGGGCCCGCCAGCAGCGCCGCTCCTACGGCCGCATCCGCGACTGGTACCACGGCGAGGAGGGCGACCGCGCGACGACCACCCTCGACCCCCGCGTACTGGACGAGAACCCGGACGCCCGCTTCGCCGTCGGCCTCCGGCTACGCGACGCCTGGCCGCTGCTGTGCCCCGCCGACGACGGCAGCGACGAAGCCACGTACTGGCTCTTCGACGACGCCCGCACCTCCTGGGCCACCGTCGAATACGTCCCCGGCCACCACACCTACGAGACCGAACAGCACGGCCCCCGCCGCCTGTGGGACGAGGTGGAAACCGCCTACCGCACCTGGACCGCCGAGGGCAGCCCCCCACGGGACCGCTACCGCATCACGGTCACCGAAGCCGGGCAGACCGTGTCCCTGTGACCGCCCCGTGCGCACCGGGACGGCCGAACTGCGCGCCCAGCCTTGGGCACCTCCGGGCGGCGCGGCGTACGCATTCGGCGGTGCACCTCTCGCCGATCACCAGGAGTACTGGTTTCGTGGCGTGTGCTGCCGAACCGACGAAAGGTGAGCGAGCGTGCCGTCCGTCCTGGCCCGCGGGGCCGCCCCCGTAACCGCTGCCGGGCTCGCCCTGGCCCTCGCCCTCGCGGCCGCGCCGCCCGCCACCGCGTCCGCAGGCGACGTCCGGGTCCGCGTCGGCGTCACCGGCGGCCCCTACACCGCCAGCGTGGGACTCGTCATCACGGGCCCGCGCACCGTCTTCGGCGGCTTCTACTGCGCCGCCGACGGCCTCTCCGCCACACCGCTCACCGCCCTGGTAGACGCCGATGAGCAATACGGACTCGGCGGAGTGCAGGCGCGCTGGGATGCCGCGAAACAGGACTTCGTCGTCACTTCGATCCATGGCGATGCCGCGGACGACAAGAAAAAGTGGAACGCGTACGTGAACGAGAAGAAGATCACGGCCGGTCCCTGCCACACCGCGATCAAGGGCGGCGACAAGGTCCGCTGGACCCTGGAGGCCTGACCAGAAACGGACGGGCAGGCGCACCGCAGCCGGTCCGGCGCAAGCCCCCACTCACCGTCACTGACTCCTCCCACGGGAGGTGACGGGCCGGAGGGGCCTGGTGTGTGGACGTAAAGCGAAGCAGTCCACACACCAGGCCCCTCCGGCCCGTCACCGCACCCGACACCCACCCGCCCGCCGCAGGCGCAACGGCGGGGAACTTGCAAGCATCACCCGAGCCCATGCCCCGCGCAGCGGAGCGGCAACGGCGGGGAACTTGCAAGCATCACCCGAGCCCATGCCCCGCGCAGCGGAGCCGCAACGGCGAGAGGCCACTACGGCGGGAAAGCCGAAATCGTGGGCTACGGCAACGCCAGCATCCGCTCGAGCGCCAGCTTCGCGAAGCTCTCCGTCTCCTTGTCGACCTCGATGCGGTTGACGACCTTGCCGGCGGCCAGCGACTCCAGCGCCCACACCAGGTGGGGGAGGTCGATCCGGTTCATCGTCGAGCAGAAGCAGACCGTCTTGTCGAGGAAGACGATCTCCTTGTCCTCCGCGGCGAAACGGTTCGCCAGCCGCCGGACCAGGTTCAGCTCGGTGCCGATGGCCCACTTCGAGCCGCGCGGGGCGGCCTCCAGGGCCTTGATGATGTACTCCGTCGAGCCGACGTAGTCCGCCGCCGCCACGACCTCGTTCTTGCACTCGGGGTGGACGAGGACGTTGACGTCGGGGATGCGCGCCCGCACGTCGTTCACCGAGTCCAGCGAGAAGCGGCCGTGCACCGAGCAGTGGCCGCGCCACAGGATCATCTTGGCGGCCCGCAGCTCCTCGGCGGTCAGCCCGCCGTTCGGCTTGTGCGGGTTGTAGACCACGCAGTCGTCCAGGGACATGCCCATGTCGCGGACGGCGGTGTTGCGGCCCAGGTGCTGGTCGGGCAGGAACAGGACCTTCTCACCCTGCTCGAAGGCCCAGTCCAGCGCGCGCTTGGCGTTGGAGGACGTACAGATCGTGCCGCCGTGCTTGCCCGTGAAGGCCTTGATGTCGGCCGAGGAGTTCATGTACGAGACCGGCACGACCTGTGCGGCGATGCCGGCCTCGGTGAGCACGTCCCAGCACTCGGCGACCTGCTCGGCGGTGGCCATGTCGGCCATCGAGCAGCCGGCGGCCAGGTCGGGGAGGATGACCTGCTGGTCGTTGCCGGTGAGGATGTCGGCGGACTCCGCCATGAAGTGGACACCGCAGAAGACGATGTACTCGGCGTCCGGCCGGGCGGCGGCGTCCCGCGCGAGCTTGAAGGAGTCGCCGGTCACATCGGCGAACTCGATGACCTCGTCGCGCTGGTAGTGGTGCCCGAGGACGAAGACCTTGTCCCCGAGCTTCGCCTTGGCCGCGCGGGCGCGCTCGACGAGGTCGGGGTCCGACGGGGCCGGCAGATCACCGGGGCACTCCACACCGCGCTCGCTCTTCGGGTCGGCCTCGCGGCCGAGGAGGAGCAGGGCCAGCGGGGTCGGCTGGACATCCAGGGGCTGGGCGGTGGTCACAACACGCACCCTCTCTTCTCTGCAGGGCCTTCTCGTCTACTTGACGCTATCTATCATAGCTGCTTCACGTCACTTTGACGATGGCCATAGTGTCGATGTGACGCATCAGCACCCCGCCGTGTGCGGTCGGCCACCTGTTCCCGGCGGCCGGTGTGCGAGCATGAGGAGAGAACGACAGGAGAGGCTGCCCCCGGCGGTGTCCGGAAGGCTTCTCGACGAATTGCGCCCAGCCGGAATTTATCCGGGACGTCCCCGGTTGCAGCTGGTTGCAACCGATGACAAGCGGTCCGTACAACCCGGGAGAGATCTAGATGAGCGTTCAGGACGAGACCACCGTCAGCGACGGCATCATCCTGTCCGACGCGGCCGCGTCGAAGGTCAAGAGCCTTCTGGAGCAGGAAGGCCGGGACGACCTCGCGCTGCGGGTGGCCGTTCAGCCCGGCGGCTGCTCCGGACTGCGCTACCAGCTCTTCTTCGACGAGCGCTCGCTCGACGGCGATGTCGTCAAGGACTTCGACGGCGTCAAGGTCGTCACCGACCGGATGAGCGCCCCCTACCTGGGCGGTGCCTCCATCGACTTCGTCGACACCATCGAGAAGCAGGGCTTCACGATCGACAACCCGAACGCCACCGGCTCCTGCGCCTGCGGCGACTCCTTCAGCTAAGGGTCACGGGCAGTACGCACGAAAGCGGCGCCCCCCGAGTGGGGAGCGCCGCTTTCGCTGTCTCCGTCTCCGCCGCCGGGCCCGGCCCGGCGGCTTCCGCGGGCCCGTTACTGCTTCGGCACGGACTTACCGGTCGACACATCGACCACCTTCCGGCCGTCCAGCGGCTTCTCCAGCGTCACGGTCTTGGTGAACTCCTTGGCGATCTTCACGCAGACCTGGCCGGGGTTCTTGTCCTTGCCGACGACCTTCGTCTTCACCGTCGTGGCCGACTCCTCCGCACTCACGGAGTAGGTGCTGCACACGCCGCCCCAGAAGTGCACGGTCAGCTTCCTGCCGCCGTCGCCCACGTCGTACGACTCCAGAGCCATCGCCCCGGGCTTCCCGGACGGCTTGTGGGGCGACTGCCCCGGGCGCTGCGACGCGTCGTCGCCGTCCTTGTGGGCCAGGTACTTCGGGTTCACCGCCGGGTGCGCCACCGTCGAGGTGGCGTCCGGGCCCCCGCTGCCGGCGCCCGGCTGGCGCACCGTGTACAGCCACGACGGCACCAGCGCCTGCCCGCCGTCCACGTACTGCACGGAGAGCCCGAAGACCGCGCCGGTCACCTCGGCCGGCTTCTGCCCCTTCGTCGGGTCCGGCTCGCACGGCGCGATCCCGCCGTCCTTACCGCCCTTGCCGTTCTCGTCGCTCTTCCCGCCGGGCGTCGAGGGGCAGCCGGCCGGTTTGCGGCCCTCGCCCGAATTCAGCCGGTCCAGCGTCTTGTCGGCGCTCAGCACCGGATACTCCGCGCCCTTGACCGGGTTCGCCAACTGGCCGCTGCCGCCGACCACCTGACCGTCCGAGCCGACCTGCAGATCGCTCTGCCAGCCGTACGTCGGCAGCCCGCCGAGCACCGGATTCGCGGTGACGATCCGGACCGCGCCGGACAGCCCGCCCGCGTCGAGCCGGGCGTTCTTCTGGCCGAGCGCCGTCAGCACCGGCTGCACCGCCTGCTTGGCCTTCTCCGGCGACACCGCGCCCTTGCCGCTGCTGTCGTCCTCGGTCGTGACGTCCCCGCCGCCGCGGTACGACGGACAGCCGGGCCGGTTCGACGGCGTACCGCCGCCGGGCCCGTCCTGGCCCTTCTCGCCCTTGGGGGAGGCGGGCAGCGCACAGTTCGTGCCGCCCGGGGTGCCGTACGGCGAGTACGTCCACGCGCCCGAGCCGGTCTTGCTCACCTGCAGCACGGGGCCACGGGCGTCCTGCGTCCCGCCGACCTTCCAGCTGGTGCCCTCCGAGCGGACCTTTCCGGACACATCCAGCGCCTTGGTCAGCCGTTCCACCGACTGGCGGCTGATCTCGCCCTTGGGGCGGTACACCGGCGCGGACGCCGGACCGCCGGGCAGCTTCTTCACCGCGCGGTACTTCGAACCCTGCGGATTGGGCTCACCGGCCGCGATCGAGCCGCCGCCGGTGTAGCCGTCGAGCGCGAGCGGCGGCGGGTCGCCCGCGGAGCCCGCTCCGGAGCCCTCACCGCTGGACGCGGACGAGGCCCAGTACGCCGCGCCGCCCCCGGCCAGCAGCACCGCGGCAGCCATCGAGGCGACCACCAGCCGGGTGCGCCGCCTGCGCTCCTTGGGGTTCGGGGTGTCGGTGCTGTCCTCGGTGTTCACCGCATCGCTCCTTCAGCTCCGCTGAACATCTGACGTGCCATCCTCCATGAGGTGGACGCCGATGGGACGGAGCGGGGGCGTGCACGGTTCCCCGGACGCGCCGCGGCCGCCGCCGGGCGGGGCTCAGTCGCCGTATTCGGACATGCCGTCCACGAGCGCGGCGGAGGAGGAGGGGACCTTGATCCCGTGCAGATCGGCGGCGCGCCCCGGCGCCGGCGCGGACTCCCGGCCGGCTTTCCAGCGGTCCGGCATCCGCGCGCAGTCGCCGCGCAGCTCGTCGAGCGATTCCGGGTCCTGGCGGACGGGGGAGGCGCCGTGATGTGGTGTGACGGCTTTCACAGGCTTGGTCATAGGGGCACCGTACGCAGCCGAGTATCGAGGAGAAAGGGCTACTATCAGGTAGTTTCGGTGGTTCAAGTGTCCGGGATGACCGAGTGGCGCGCGACCTCGCGGGGTAGCGTTGCTCTACGTCCGCCCGTCCCTCCGCCTTCCGCAGGAGCAGACCCGTCGTGCGTATCGCAGTCACCGGCTCCATCGCCACCGACCACCTGATGACCTTCCCCGGCCGCTTCGCCGATCAGCTGGTCGCCGACCAGCTGCATACGGTCTCCCTCTCGTTCCTGGTCGACCAGCTCGACGTCCGCCGCGGCGGCGTCGCCGCCAACATCTGCTTCGGTATGGGCCAGCTCGGCACCGAGCCGATCCTGGTCGGTGCCGCCGGCAACGACTTCGAGGAGTACCGCGCCTGGCTCGACCGCCATGGCGTCGACACCCGCTCCGTCCGCATCTCCGAGGTCCTGCACACCGCCCGTTTCGTGTGCACCACCGACGCCGACCACAACCAGATCGGCTCGTTCTACACCGGCGCGATGAGCGAGGCCCGGCTGATCGAGCTGCAGCATGTGGCCGAGCGGGTCGGCGGCCTCGACCTCGTCCTGATCGGTGCGGACGACCCCGAGGCGATGATCCGGCACACCGAGGAGTGCCGCAGCCGCTCCATCCCGTTCGCCGCCGACTTCTCCCAGCAGATCGCCCGGATGGACGGCGACGCCATCCGCACCCTCCTGGAGGACGCGGCCTACCTCTTCTCCAACGAGTACGAGAAGGGCCTGATCGAGTCCAAGACCGGCTGGACCGACGAGGAGATCCTCGCCAAGGTCGGCACCCGCGTCACCACCCTCGGCTCCAACGGCGTCCGGATCGAGCGGGTCGGCGAGCCGGCCATCGAGGTCGGTGTCCCGGAGGAGAACGCCAAGGCCGACCCCACCGGCGTCGGCGACGCCTTCCGCGCCGGCTTCCTGTCCGGTCTGGCCTGGGGCGTCGGCCTGGAGCGCGCCGCCCAGGTCGGCTGCATGCTGGCGACGCTGGTCATCGAGACCGTCGGCACCCAGGAGTACGAGCTGCACCGCAGCCACTTCATGGACCGCTTCACCAAGGCCTACGGCCACGAGGCCGCCGCCGAGGTCCAGCAGCACCTGGTCTGAACCGCCGGGTCAGGCGCGGCGCCGCACGACATACGCGGCGCCGCGCTCGGCCGGCCGCTCACCCACGTACTCCTGGTCGCGCATGGTGCACCAGGCGGGGATGTCCTGCCGGGCGGCCTCGTCGTCGGAGAGCACCGTCACCGTCCCGCCGACCGGCACCTCGTGGATCGCCTTCGCCAGCTCGATGACCGGGAGCGGACAGCGCTTGCCGAGCGAGTCGACGACGAGACCGGCCGGTTCGGCGGGCTCGCCGGGCTCCTCGCCCGCCGGAGCCGCTTCCGCCGCCCCGCCGGCCGTCGTCGCCGCCGTCTCCCGGCCCGCCGCCGGGACGCCCAGCCGCTCCCGCACCGCACGCACCACCTGCGGCAGCACCTCCAGGAAGCGGTCCACATCCGCCTCGTCCGTGCCGTACGGCAGCGAGACCCGGACATTCCCCTCGGACAGCACGCCCATCGCGCGCAGCACATGGCTCGGCGTCAGGGTGCTGGACGTGCAGGACGACCCGGACGACACCGAGAACCCCGCCCGGTCGAGCTCGTGCAGCAGCGCCTCTCCGTCGACATAGAGACAGGAGAAGGTGACGAGGTGGGGGAGGCGGTGCACCGGATCTCCGACCACCTCCACATCCGGCACCAGCTCCGGCACCCGGGTCCGGATCCGGTCCACCAGCCGCCGCAGCCGCGCCGCTTCGTCCGCGGTCTCCGGGCCCGCCCGCAGCGCGCGCAGGGACGCCGCGGCGGCCACGACCGCCGGGATGTTCTCGAACCCCGGGCTGCGGCCCGACTCGCGCTCGTCCCGCGGCCCCTGAGCAGCGAACCGGGTCCCCTTGCGGACCGCGAGCAGCCCCACACCGGGCGGACCGCCCCACTTGTGGGCGCTCGCCGTCAGCAGCGACCAGCCGCCGGGCACCGGCCCCCAGGGCAGTGACTGCGCGGCGTCCACCAGGAGGGGTACGCCCGCCTCCCGGCAGAGCGCGGCCACCTCCTCGACCGGTTGTTCGGTCCCCACCTCGTGGTTGGCGGACTGGAGGCAGACCAGCGCGGTGTCCGGGTCCAGCGCGGCGGCGACGTCCCCGGCCGCCACCCGGCCCGTACGGTCCACCGCCAGCTCCGAGCGGCTGCCGCCGGCCGCCTCATGCACCTCGGCGGCATGCAGGACGGAGGAGTGCTCGACGGCGGAGTGCAGCAGCCGGCGACCGACACGCCGACGGGCCGCCAGCGCACCGGAGACTCCGGAATGGACGGCCTGCGTCCCCGAAGGGGTGAAAACCAACTCGTCCGGGCGGCAGCCCACGGCCTCGGCCGCGGCCTCCCGCGCCGCGTCCAGCAGCAGCCGGCCGCGCCGCCCCTCCCGGTAGAGGCGGGCCGGGTCGGCCCAGCCTTCGTCCAGCGAGGCGAGCAGGGCCTCACGAGCGACGGGATGCAGCGGGGCGGCGGACGCCGCGTCGAAGTAGGGCACATACGAGACGTTAGTCGCCCCGTTCCCGGGGGGAGGTGTCCGCACCCGGCCGGGCGGGGGCGCAGGGCCCCGGTCCCGCGGCGGGCGGGGTGGCTCGGCGCGCGCCGGGACAGCGGTGCGGCCCGGGGCCGGGCGCGGCGTCAGATGCCTGGTGAAAGCGGGTAATCGGGACTCCGGAGGGCGTCTCCGAGAGGCCCTGGCCACCCCTTAGGGGTGCGACGCGGCGCGTTGGGCACCCTCCCCGCGCGACCCCAAATAGCGTCCAGTAGGGTTTGGTCCGCATAAACATCCAAACCCCTGCCCGCGCCAGGGCCGGCGACCGACCAGCGAGACGGCCGCAGCCGGTCTCGCGGGCGAGACTCTCGGGAAGGCGCTACGTGAGTCCCAACGGCTCCGACCGCTCGTCGCGGCGCCCGATGCGGCGGAAGCTGCCGCAGGTGCTTGCTGCGGGCCTGGTCCTGGCGACCGCGACTGGTTGCACATATAAGGACTTCCCCCGCCTCGGCATGCCAACGCCCGTCACCGACGAGGCGCCGCGGATCCTCTCTCTTTGGCAGGGCTCCTGGGCCGCCGCCCTCGCAACGGGCGTGCTGGTGTGGGGCCTGATCATCTGGAGCGTGATCTTCCACCGCCGCAGCAGGACCAAGGTGGAGGTCCCCGCGCAGACCCGGTACAACATGCCGATCGAGGCGTTGTACACGATTGTGCCGTTCATCATCATTGCGGTGCTTTTCTACTTCACCGCGCGTGATGAGAGCGCACTCCTCAAGACTTCGAAGAAGCCGGACCACGTCGTGAACGTGGTCGGCTTCCAGTGGAGCTGGGCGTTCAACTATCTGGAGAACGTGGACGGCGACAAGTCGACGTCGGCCATCAACTCCAGCGCGCTCGACGCGATCCCGGACAAGTGGAAGAAGACCGCGCCGGCCGGTGCCGACGGTGTCTACGACACGGGCACCCCGGGCACGCGGAACCCGCAGACCGGCAACCCCGGTCCGACCCTGTGGCTGCCGAAGGGCGAGACGGTTCAGTTCGTGCTGACCTCTCGCGACGTCATCCACTCCTTCTGGGTGGTGCCGTTCCTGATGAAGCAGGACGTCATCCCGGGCCACACCAATGTCTTCGAGGTGACTCCCAACAAGGAGGGCACCTTCATGGGCAAGTGCGCCGAGCTCTGCGGTGTCGACCACTCCCGGATGCTCTTCAACGTCAAGGTCGTCTCCCCTGAGCGGTACCGGGAGCATCTGAAGGACCTGGCGAAGAAGGGCCAGACCGGATACCTGCCGTCGGGCATCGAGCAGACGGATCACGCCAGGAATGCGGAGACCAAGAACCAGTGAGCATCCTCAACGAACCTCAGGGTGCCGCCGCCGATACGGCTCCGGCAGCACCGCCCGTACGCAAGAAGCAACCCGGCATCGCTGTCGTGAAGTGGCTGACGACCACTGACCACAAGACCATCGGCACGATGTACCTGGTCACGTCGTTCGCGTTCTTCTGCGTCGGCGGCCTGATGGCGCTGCTCATGCGCGCCGAGCTGGCCCGTCCCGGCACGCAGCTCATGTCGAACGAGCAGTTCAACCAGGCGTTCACGATGCACGGCACGGTCATGCTGCTGATGTTCGCGACGCCGCTGTTCGCCGGATTCGCGAACTGGATCATGCCGCTGCAGATCGGCGCGCCCGACGTGGCGTTCCCGCGGCTGAACATGTTCGCCTACTGGCTCTACCTCTTCGGCTCGCTGATCGCGGTGGCAGGCTTCCTCACCCCGCAGGGTGCGGCCGACTTCGGCTGGTTCGCGTACTCGCCGCTCTCGGACGCGGTGCGTTCGCCGGGCGTCGGTGCCGATATGTGGATCATGGGTCTGGCCTTCTCCGGCTTCGGCACGATCCTCGGTTCGGTCAACTTCATCACGACGATCATCTGCATGCGGGCGCCTGGCATGACGATGTTCCGGATGCCGATCTTCACCTGGAACGTGCTGCTGACCGGTGTGCTGGTCCTGCTGGCCTTCCCGGTGCTGGCGGCGGCGCTGTTCGCGCTGGAGGCGGACCGTAAATTCGGTGCGCATGTCTTCGACGCGGCCAATGGTGGCGCACTGCTCTGGCAGCACCTCTTCTGGTTCTTCGGCCACCCCGAGGTGTACATCATCGCCCTGCCGTTCTTCGGCATCATTTCCGAGGTCATTCCGGTGTTCTCCCGGAAGCCGATGTTCGGTTACATCGGTCTGATCGCGGCGACGATTTCCATCGCCGGTCTTTCGGTCACGGTCTGGGCGCACCACATGTATGTGACGGGCGGCGTGCTGTTGCCGTTCTTCTCGTTCATGACGTTCCTGATCGCGGTGCCGACCGGTGTGAAGTTCTTCAACTGGATCGGCACGATGTGGAAGGGCTCACTGTCCTTCGAGACGCCGATGCTGTGGACGATCGGCTTCCTGATCACCTTCACGTTCGGTGGTCTGACCGGTGTCATCCTGGCCTCGCCGCCGATGGACTTCCACGTCTCCGACTCGTACTTCGTCGTGGCGCACTTCCACTACGTGGTGTTCGGTACGGTCGTCTTCGCGATGTTCGCCGGCTTCCACTTCTGGTGGCCGAAGTTCACCGGCAAGATGCTGGACGAGCGGCTCGGCAAGATCACCTTCTGGACGCTGTTCGTGGGCTTCCACGGCACCTTCCTCGTCCAGCACTGGCTGGGTGCCGAGGGCATGCCGCGGCGTTACGCGGACTACCTCGCGGCCGACGGCTTCACGGCGCTGAACACCGTCTCGACGATCAGCTCGTTCCTGCTGGGCCTGTCGATCCTGCCGTTCATGTACAACGTCTGGAAGACGGCGAAGTACGGCGAGAAGATCGAGGTCGACGACCCCTGGGGCTACGGCCGCTCGCTCGAGTGGGCGACGTCCTGCCCGCCCCCGCGGCACAACTTCCTCACGCTGCCGCGTATTCGCTCCGAATCCCCGGCGTTCGATCTGCACCACCCGGAGATCGCAGCTCTCGACGCGCTGCACAACGGCCGCGCCACCGAGGACGACAAGTCCCTCGCCGGCGGCAAGGAGGCGGGCAAGTGAAGATCCAGGGCAAGATGTTCATCTGGCTCTCCGTCTTCGTCCTCGCCATGGCGATCGTCTATGGCGTCTGGTCGAAGGAGCCCGCGGGTACCACCGCACTGTTCCTCGCCTTCGGCCTGTGCATCATGGTCGGCTACTACCTGGCCTTCACGGCCCGGCGGGTCGACGCGGGTGCGCAGGACAACGAGAACGCCGAGGTCTCGGACGACGCCGGTGAGCTGGGCTTCTTCAGCCCGCACAGCTGGCAGCCGCTGTCCCTGGCCGTCGGTGGCGCGCTCGCCTTCATGGGCGTCGTCTTCGGCTGGTGGCTGCTGTACTTCTCCCTGCCGGTGATCCTCGTGGGTCTCTTCGGCTGGGTCTTCGAGTACTACCACGGCGAGAACCGCACGCAGTAAACGGCCGCACTGCTGCCGTACGGCGGGCCCGGACACTCAACAGGTGTCCGGGCCCGCCGCTTTTGGGTGCCGGGGGCAGACCCGTTTGCAGTCCTCCAGCGCGCTGGGACAGGTGATTCTTCATATTTTTGGGGCATGAGTCACAGACCTCGAACCCGGACGGTGCTGAGCTGCGGCCTCCTGCTCGTGCCCCTTGCGGTGAGCGCCACCGCGTGCGGGGGCTCGGATTCGGATGCGCTCTCCGCCAATCCCTACGACGCGGCCGACCAGATCTCGGCCAACACCCCCGACGGCAAGAAGAAGGCGGACCCCGACAAGCCGCTGGAGGTGTCCGTCAAGGGGGACGACGCGCGCATCACCGACGTGACGGCCACCGATTCCACCGGCCGCTTCGTCCACGGCGAGCTGAGCGCCGACGGCAGGCACTGGCGTACCACCGTGCCCCTGGCCGCCGGCACCCGCTACACGGTGCGGGTGAGCACCGAGGAGGAGGACGGTTCGCCCGGCCGCAAGACGCTCGTGGTCAACACCAAGGACGCGGACGGCCAGTTGACCGCCGCCTTCGGGCCGGAGGCCGGCGAGTACGGTGTCGGCCAGCCGGTCACCGCGGAGCTGAGCCAGCCCATCAAGGATCCGAAGGCCCGCGCCATCGTGGAGAGCGCCCTGAAGGTCGACTCCATGCCGCGGGTCGAGGGCGCCTGGCACTGGGTGGACAACAAGAAACTGCACTTCCGCCCGAAGGAGTACTGGCCCGCCCACGCCACGATCTCGGTGCACAGCAACCTGGCGGGCCTGAAGATCGCCAAGGGGCTCTACGGAGGCCCGTCCAAGCCCGTGAAGCTCACCACCGGCGACCGCGTGGAGGCCGTCACCGACGCGGGCACGCACCAGATGACGGTGTGGCGCAACGGTGAGTCGATCAAGACCGTCCCCGTGACCACCGGCAAGCCCGGCTTCTCCACCCGCAACGGCGTCAAGGTCGTCCTCGCCAAGGAGAGCTTCGTACGGATGCGCAGCTCGACCGTCGGCATCGCCGCCGGCTCGGAGTCCTACGATCTGCCGGTCTACTGGGCCACCCGGGTGACCTGGAGCGGGGAGTACGTCCACGCCGCACCCTGGTCCGTCGGATCACAGGGCGCGGCGAACGTCAGCCACGGCTGTACGGGCATGTCCACGGGCAACGCCCAGTGGTTCTTCAACACCGTGCGGGTCGGCGACGTCGTCAAGGTCGTCAACAGCGGCGGCGACACCATGACGCCGTTCGACAACGGCTTCGGTGACTGGAACATGCCCTGGAAGGAATGGCGGGACGGCAGCGCACTGAAGAGCAAGGCCTCCAGCACCACAGGAGCGGCCGAGCGAGCGCAGAACCCGGTCGGCGACGCCCGGTTGCGCCCGAGGATCTGAGCGCCGCCCAGCAGGCCGCTCAGGCCTGTACGAGGTTCCTGCGGCGCAGCAGCCCGGCCAGGGCGTCGGCGAAGGCCACCGGGTCCAGCGGATGGGTCACCGCGGCGTCCGCCCGGCTCCAGGTGGCCAGCCAGGCGTCCTGGGGGCGGCCGATCAGCAGCAGCACCGGCGGGCACCGGTAGATCTCGTCCTTGATCTGCCGGCAGACGCCCATGCCGCCCGCGGGAGCGGTCTCGCCGTCCAGCACACAGACGTCGATACCGCCCTGCTCCAGGGCCGTCAGGACGGCCGGCGCGGTGGCGCACTCCAGGATCTCGATCTGCGGGGCATCGGCGGCGGGGCGCCGTCCGGCCGCCAGCCGGACCTGCTCGCGGGTGTTGGCGTTGTCGCTGTAGACCAGCACCGTGGCAGTCGCCTGCATCGTTCCTCCACGCTTCGTAGCGGCACAGCATTGGGTGGGGCGGATGCTACTCCCGCAGGGGGCGCCCGCAGGAGGGGTTGACCGGATCCAAGATCTGCCCGACGGCCCGTCAGGACCGGTGCCGGCGGGGCCGGGGTTCCGTGGCCGGCCGGGTGCGTCCCTCCTTCGAGCGACCGCGGAAAGGGGCCGTACGAGCAGGGCATACGCCCTTGACACACCGAACGGCACCCCCCGGAGTGAGGGCGGGATAAGCGACCGACATAATGTCGGTCGTGGCGACAGCAACGACAGTAGAAACCGGGCACGCGCACCCGTCGGTCAATCGGCCGAACCTCACCAGCGTCGGAACCATCATCTGGCTGAGTTCCGAGCTGATGTTCTTCGCGGCCCTCTTCGCGATGTACTTCACCCTTCGATCGGTGACCGGATCCGAGTATTGGAAGGAATCCGCCGATGCGCTGAATCTTCCGTTCTCCGCGACCAACACCACGATCCTGGTGCTCAGCTCTCTGACCTGCCAGCTCGGCGTTTTTGCGGCCGAGCGCGGCGATGTCAAGAAGCTCCGGTCCTGGTTCGTGGTCACCTTTGTCATGGGTGCGATCTTCATCGGCGGTCAGGTCTTCGAGTACACGGAGCTGGTCAAGCACGAGGGCCTGTCGCTCTCGTCCGGCCCGTACGGCTCGGTGTTCTACCTGACCACCGGCTTCCACGGACTGCATGTGACGGGCGGTCTGATCGCCTTCCTGCTGGTCCTGGGCAGGACGTACGCGGCCAAGAGGTTCACCCACACGCAGGCCACCGCGGCCATCGTCGTGTCCTACTACTGGCACTTCGTCGATGTCGTCTGGATCGGCCTCTTCGCCACGATCTACCTGATCAAGTAGTCCGGGCCCGTACCGGCTCGTATCAGACAGACATATCCAAAGCATCGACGCAGAAGATCCTGACACCGGGGTAATCCGTGAAAAAGCTCTCCGCACGACGGCGCCATCCGCTGGCGGCGCTCGTCGTCCTACTCTTCGCGCTGGCGGTCACTGGGGGGCTGTACGCCGCGTTCGCGCCGGCGGACAAGGCTCAGGCCGATGACACCGCCCAGTCTCTTGCCATCAAGGAGGGCAAGAAGCTCTTCGCCGTGGGCTGCGCCAGCTGCCACGGCACCGGCGGTCAGGGCACCTCCGACGGCCCCAGCCTGGTCGGCGTCGGCGCCGCAGCCGTGGACTTCCAGGTGGGCACCGGCCGGATGCCGGCCCAGCAGCCCGGCGCCCAGGTGCCGCGGAAGAAGAACATCTACACCAACGCCCAGATCGACCAGCTCGCGGCCTACGTCGCCTCGCTGGGCGCCGGCCCGACCGTGCCGGAGAAGGCGCAGTACAGCCCGGACGGTGCTGACATCGGCAAGGGCGGCGAGCTGTTCCGCACCAACTGCGCGCAGTGCCACAACTTCACCGGTAAGGGCGGCGCCCTGACCGACGGCAAGTACGCACCGACGCTTGAGGGCGTGGACCCGAAGCACATCTACGAGGCCATGGAGACCGGCCCGCAGAACATGCCCTCCTTCGGTGACGGCTCGCTGTCGCAGCAGAACAAGAAGGACATCATCGCGTACCTCGACGCCGTCAACGGCGATGAATCCGAGAGCCAGGGCGGCCTCGACCTCGGCGGTCTCGGTCCGGTCAGTGAGGGTCTCTTCGGCTACATCTTCGGCCTGGGCTCGCTGGTCGCGGTCGCCATCTGGGTCGCAGCCCGGACTACGAAGGCCAAGAAGTCATGAGCGAGACTGGACGACACGAAGACGTGCCAGAAGAAACCCTTCCCGGTGAGCGGGAGACGGCTCACGAAGGTGCGGTGGCCACGGCGGAGAACCCGTTCGCCGACCCGGGGCTGCCGCCCCACGAGCACCGCGCCCAGGACATCGACGAGCGGGCTGCCCAGCGCTCCGAGCGCACCGTGGCCCTCCTCTTCATCGTGTCGATGTTCGCCACGGTCGCCTTCATCGCCTCGTACGTGGCGATCCCGATCGACAAGAACGTCTACATCTGGCCGATCGGCAACATCAGCGCGCTGAACTTCGCGCTCGGTCTGACGCTCGGCGCGGCGCTCTTCTGCATCGGCGCCGGCGCGGTCCACTGGGCCCGCACGCTGATGTCGGACGAGGAGGTCGCCGACGAGCGCCACCCGATCGAGGCGCCGCCGGAGGTCAGGGCCAAGGTGATGGCGGACTTCGCACAGGGTGCGAAGGAGTCGCAGGTCGGCCGCCGCAAGCTGATCCGCAACACGATGTTCGGTGCGATGGCCCTGGTGCCGCTCTCCGGCGTCGTGCTGCTGCGTGACCTCGGGCCGCTGCCCGGGAACAAGCTGCGCACCACGGGCTGGAAGAAGGGCGTCCGCCTGGTCAACCAGTCCACCAACCTCCCGCTGCGTCCCGAGGACATCGCGGTCGGCTCCCTCACCTTCGCCAAGCCCGAGGGCCTGGAGGAAGACGATCACGACTTCAACGTCCAGATCGCCAAGGACGCCCTGATGCTCGTGCGGATCCAGCCGCAGAACATCAAGGACAAGCACGAACTCTCCTGGTCGCACGAGGGCATCGTGGCGTACTCGAAGATCTGCACCCACGTGGGTTGCCCGATCAGCCTGTACGAGCAGCAGACGCACCACGTGCTCTGCCCCTGCCACCAGTCGACGTTCGACCTCTCTGACGGCGGTCGGGTGATCTTCGGTCCGGCCGGACACGCCCTGCCGCAGCTGCACATCACGGAGAAGGACGGCTTCCTGGAGGCCGCAAGCGGCTTCGAGGAGCCCGTCGGCCCGAGCTTCTGGGAGCGCGGATGAGTAACGAGACGAGCGCGACCACCACGCGCCGTGGCCAGGCGCCACGGGGCGAGCGGATCGCCGACTGGGCGGACGGCCGGCTGGGCATCTACAGCCTGGCCAAGTCCAACATGCGCAAGATCTTCCCGGACCACTGGTCCTTCATGCTGGGTGAGGTCGCGCTTTACAGCTTCATCATCATCATCCTGACCGGTGTCTATCTGACGCTGTTCTTCCACCCGAGCATGGCCGAGGTGACCTATCACGGTTCCTACGTGCCCATGCAGGGGATCCGGATGACGCAGGCCTTCGAGTCGACGCTGGAGATCAGCTTCGACGTGCGGGGCGGGCTGCTTATAAGGCAGATCCACCACTGGGCCGCGCTGGTCTTCCTGGCCGCGATGATGGTCCACATGATGCGGGTGTTCTTCACCGGCGCCTTCCGCAAGCCGCGCGAGGTCAACTGGCTGTTCGGCTTCCTGCTGCTGGTGCTGGGCATGTTCACCGGCTTCACCGGCTACTCGCTCCCCGACGACCTGCTCTCCGGCACCGGTGTGCGGTTCATCGAGGGCGTCATCCTGGCGATGCCGCTGGTCGGTTCGTACCTGCAGTTCTTCATCTTCGGCGGGGAGTTCCCGGGGCACGACATCATCCCGCGGTTCTTCACGGTGCACGTCCTGCTGCTGCCGGGCATCATGCTCGGCCTGCTGGTGGCGCACCTGATCCTGGTCTTCTACCACAAGCACACCCAGTTCCCGGGTGCCGGCAAGACCAACAACAACGTCGTGGGCATGCCGCTGCTGCCGGTCTACATGGCCAAGGCCGGAGGCTTCTTCTTCCTGGTCTTCGGTGTGATCGCGGTGATCTCCGCGATCGCCAGCATCAACCCGGTGTGGGCGATCGGCCCCTACCGGCCGGACCAGGTGTCCACCGGCGCCCAGCCCGACTGGTACATGGGCTTCGCCGAGGGTCTGGTGCGTGTCATGCCGGGCTGGGAGTGGAACTTCTGGGGCCACACCCTCAACTTCGGTGTGCTGATCCCGATCCTGATCTTCCCGCTGGTCCTGGTCGCGATCGCGGTCTACCCGTTCATCGAGTCCTGGGTCAAGGGCGACAAGCGCGAGCACCACATCCTGGACCGCCCGCGCAACGTCCCGACCCGTACCGGCTTCGGTGTCGCCTGGCTCGTCGCGTACTTCGTGATGCTGATCGGCGGCGGTAACGACCTGTGGGCGACGCACTTCCACCTGTCGCTCAACTCGCTCACGTGGTTCGTCCGGATCGGATTCTTCGTCCTTCCGGTGCTGGCCTTCATCGCCACCAAGCGGATCTGCATGGGTCTGCAGCGGCGCGACAGGGACAAGGTGCTGCACGGCCGCGAGTCCGGCATCATCAAGCGCCTGCCGCACGGTGAGTTCATCGAGGTCCACGAGCCGCTCGACCAGGAGCAGCTGCACGTGCTCACGCAGCACGAGCAGCCCGCGCCGCTCGAGCTGGGCCCGGAGGTCGACGAGAACGGTGTGGAGCGCAAGCTGTCGCGCTCGCAGAAGCTGCGCGCCAAGCTCTCGAAGGCCTACTACGGCGAGGACAACGTCATCCCGAAGGCCACGGCCGAGGAGTACAAGGAGATCAGCAGCGGCCACGGCCACCACTGATCACCGCAGCGCTTCCTAGCGCACCGTAGGGAGTACGCCACCCAGAGGGCCCCGTCCGATGATCGGACGGGGCCCTCCGGCGTGCCCGGCGGCTCGATAGGGTGACGGCATAAGCAGGAGACAATCCAGGAGTGTGGACCATGAACGTTGTGACCCCGGTTGGCGGCGACAGCGTGGCGGCCCACACCTGGCCGGACCTCCTCAACGCCCTGCTCGCCGGCCGTGACCTCAGCGCGGACGACACGGCCTGGGCGATGGACAAGATCATGCGGGGCGAGGCCAGCGACGCCCAGATCGCCGGGTTCGCGGTCGCGCTGCGCGCCAAGGGCGAGACCGTCGCCGAGATCTCCGGCCTGGTGCGCACCATGTACGCGCACGCCCGGCTGATCGAGGTGCCGGGCCCCAGCGTGGACATCGTCGGCACCGGCGGCGACGGCGCCAAGACCGTCAACATCTCCACGATGTCCTCGATCGTGGTCGCCGGCACCGGCGCCAAGGTCGTCAAGCACGGCAACCGCGCCGCCTCCTCGGCCAGCGGTGCCTCCGACGTCCTGGAGAAGCTCGGGGTCAATCTCGACCTCACCCCGCAGCGGGTCACCGAGGTCGCCCAGGAAGCGGGCATCACCTTCTGCTTCGCGGTGAAGTTCCACCCCTCGCTGCGGCATGTCGCCAACGCCCGTGCCCAGCTCGGTATCCGTACGACCTTCAATGTGCTGGGCCCGCTGACCAACCCCGCGAAGGTCCGCGCCCAGGCGACCGGTGTCGCGGACGCCCGGATGGCGCCGATCCTGGCCGGGGTGCTCGCCGAGCGCGGCTCGTCGGCGCTGGTCTTCCGCGGCGACGACGGCCTGGACGAGCTGACCACGACCGCGACCTCCCGGGTGTGGATCGTCCGGGACGGCACGGTGTGCGAGGAGCCCTTCGACCCCCGGGACGTGGGGATCCCCCTGGTGCCGGTGGAAGCGCTGCGTGGGGCGGACGCCTCGTACAACGCGGATGTGGCCCGCCGGCTGCTGGACGGCGAGACCGGCCCGGTGCGCGACGCGGTGCTGCTGAACTCCGCTGCGGCGCTGGTCGCACTGGAGCCGGCCGACGCTCCGCTGGCCGAGCAGATCCGGGCCGGGATCGAGCGGGCCGCCGCCTCCATCGACTCCGGGGCGGCCAAGCGGGCGCTGGAGCGCTGGGTGGCCGCCAGCAACACATGAGCGCGCGGTGACGCAGGGTGTGACGCAAGGCTCAGTCCGTCATACGGACCGGGCCTTGCGCCTCTTTGCCCGTGTGGCATGATTCTGCCCAGGTCACGAGTGACAGCGATGCAGGCCCCGGCCCGCTGTCCGGCAACCCTCCTTCCGTGGCGGGGTGCCCCGGGTGATGACCAGGCCGTAGGCAGCGAGGTCTGCGGCAAGCGCGGATCCCTCGCCAGGGATCCTGGTCCCCGAGGGAGAACCTCCGTGATTCAGCGAATGCGCTAGGGCCCGACGGCCCCTTTTCCGCATCCCTTTTCCTTTCCCGCCGCGGTGCCCCGGCGCGCCCTTCCGCGCCCCCGCCCGCAGCGAATTCGCTTACCTCTCACGGGAGTTCGCCATGTCTGTTTCCGCCGTTGCCGCCGACCGTTCCGTCTGTGCCCCGCTGCCGGTCCTGGGCCGGGATGTCCTCGTCCCGCTCGTGACCGGCGGCGAGGTCGACTACGCCGCGCTGGACTACGCCGCCAGCGCCCCCGCGCTCCAGCGGGTCTGGGACGACGTGGCGGCCTACGCCCCGTACTACGGCAGCGTGCACCGCGGCGCCGGCTACCTCTCGCAGCTGTCCACCGACCTCTTCGAGAACAGCCGCCGCACCATTGCGGAGTTCCTCGGCTGCCGGGCCGAGGACCAGGTCGTCTTCACCCGCTCCACCACCGACTCGCTGAACCTGCTCGCCGCCGTACTCCCGCAGGGCACCCGGGTGTTCGTCTTCGAGACCGAGCACCACGCCTCGCTGCTGCCGTGGGAGCAGCGCCCCGATGTCGAGGTGACCTACCTCAACGCCCCGCGCACCCCGCAGCAGGCGGTGGACACCCTGGAGAAGGCGCTGGCCACACGCGAGCCGTACGGCCCGGCGCTGGTCTGTGTGACCGGTGCGTCGAATGTGACCGGCGAGCTGTGGCCGGTGCAGGAGCTGGCGGCCGCCGCGCATGCGCACGGCGCCCGGATCGTGCTGGACGCGGCGCAGCTCGTCCCGCACCACCCGGTGGACCTCGGGGAACTGGACGTGGACTGGGTCGCCTTCTCCGGCCACAAGCTGTACGCGCCGTTCGGCGCCGGGGTGCTGGCCGGCCGCGCGGACTGGCTGCGGGACGCCGACCCGTACCTGGCGGGCGGCGGCGCCAGCCGCAAGGTCTCCCGGCGCACGGACGGCGGGGTGGACGTCGAGTGGCACACCACCGCGGCCCGGCACGAGGCCGGTTCGCCCAACGTCATCGGCGCCTACGCGATTGCCTCGGCCTGCCAGGCCCTGACCGAGGCCGGCTTCGACGGCCTGGTCGCCCGCGAACAGGAGCTGATCGCCCGCCTCCGCGCCGGCCTGGCCGACGTACCCGAGGTCACCGTGCTCTCCCTCTTCGGCGAGGACGCCGCACGGGTGGGCGTCCTCTCCTTCGTCGTCGAGGGCTGGAACAGCTCCCACTTCGCGGCCGCGCTGTCGGCCGAGTACGGCATCGGCGTCCGCGACGGCCTCTTCTGCGCCCACCCCCTCGTCCGCACCCTCCTCGGCAGCGAGCCCCAGGACCCCGGCGAGTGCGGCGCCCCCGACGCGGCCCCCGGCGAAAAGTCCCTCAACGCCATCCGCGTCAGCCTGGGCGTTGGCACGCCGGATGAGCACGTTGACCGCTTCGTGCGAGCGGTCAGGGAACTGGTGACGCATGGCGCCCGCTGGAACTACCGCACGGAAAGCGGGCGTTGTGTGCCCGCATAATTCCCACGTTGTTGGCTGTTCCGCCGTGGGGGTTGTTCGCCGTTGCGCCTGCGGCGGGCTGGGTGGTTGTCGGGTGCGGTGACGGGCCTCCGGGGCCGGTGTGTGGGACTGCTTCGCTTTACGTCCCACACACCGGCCCCTCCGGCCCGTCCCCTCCCGTTGGGGGAGTAGTGGCGGTGGGTGGGGGCGGGCGTCCGTAGGACGAATCACTCCTGCTTCGCGAGGAGCAGCGGACCACCGGCGTGCACTCCCACCGAGGTTTATTCATCCCCCTCACGGGAGGGGACGGGCCGGAGCGGGTGGGTGTCCGGACGTAAAGCGAAGCAGTCCGGACACCCACCCGCGGAGGTCCGTCACCGCACCCCGACAGCCCCGCGCAGCGGACCCGCCCGCCGCCAGGCGCAACGGTGGGACAGCCAAAAGCGTGGGCCCAAGGCAAAGCGCAGCGCAGGGCACCGCGCAGCGGGCAACAAACGGCGAGCAACCCTCACGGCGGGACAGCCGAAAACGTGGGCCCGAAGGCAAAGCGCAGCGAACGGGCTAGGCCTCCAGCCCAATCGCAAAGGCGGCCTCAAGGTCATGCTGGCTATACGTGCGGAACGCAATATGCGTTTCCGTGGCGGCGACGCCGGGGATCTTGCTGATGCGGCCGGGGATGACGTCCGCGAGGTCGTCGTGGGCGGCGACCCGCACCATGGCGATCAGGTCGTGGGCCCCGGTGACCGAGTAGACCTCGCTGACCCCGTCCAGTGCGGCGATCTTCTCGGCGATCTCCGGGATCTGGTCCACGCTGGTCTTGATGAGCACGATCGACGTGATCACGGCTGGCTCTCTTCCTCGGTCGCCCGGTCGTTCGCCCTGGTGGCTCCCACACTATCCCTCCCGTAGCGGGCCCATGCGTAGAGGAAGCCGAGCGCGAAGCCGATGACATGGGCGAGGTAGGCGACGCCCGGACCGCGGGGGTCGTCCTGCGCGGCCTGCCACTGCAGGGCGAACCAGAAGAGCAGCACGATCCAGGCGGGAAAGCGCAGCGGCAGGAAGAAGAGGAACGGGAAGAGGCTGGTGACCCGGGCCGTGGGGAACAGGTAGAGGAAGGCGCCCAGTACGCCGGAGATGGAGCCGGAGGCACCCACCAGCGTCTGGCCCGAGCCGGCGTGTGCGGCCGCGTAGCCGAGCAGCGCCAGGTAGCCGATGATGAGGTAAAAGGCGGTGAACGGCAGCCGGCCCATGCGTGCCTCGGCCATCGCGCCGAAGACGTACAGGAACAGCATGTTGCCGAGCAGGTGCAGCCAGCTGCCGTGCACGAACAGTGCGGTGAGCGGGGTGATCAGCGCCCGTACCGAGCCGCTCCACAGATCCAGCGGGATCACGCCCCACCGCTCGTAATAGGCGGTCTGGGCCTTCAGCAGGGCATCGCCGGTGCCGTATATCCGGTTCAGGCCGGAGGCGGGGCCGAGCACGAAGACCGCACAGCACAGGCCGATCAGCACATTCGTCATCCGCGAGAACACCGCGGTCAAGGACCGGGTGGGGTGCGGACGGCGGGGGAGGAGACCGGACGAGCGGGGAGAACGGGGTGAGGGGGCCGGCGCCGTCATGAAGTGATCATGACTCAATGCGGGCAATGGGGACAGAGTGCCTCGCCGTGTCCCGTCACCTGGGCGGGGCCCGCACCGGCCCCCCGTCAGGCCGTAGGGTTACAGGCAGTACTTTGCGTACTTCCGCAGTCCGACGGCGCACCGCGTGAACCGCGCAGCAGCACATGACGATGAGCACGAAAGAGGACGACACGATGGCTGTTCCCCTGCCGACGGCCGGAACCCGGTGGCGCTGCACACTGTGCGGCAACCTCACGCGTTTCGACGTGACCCGCCAGTCGAAGGTGGTGGAGTACGTCCACCTGGACCTGGCCGGGGACCCGAAGGTGGAGGAGCGCGAGGTCCTCAGTGAGAGCATCGAGTCCGTGCGCTGCCGCTGGTGCAACGCGGTCGACCAGATCGAGCTGGTGGACCGTCCGGGCGCGAACGCCTGAGATCGGAGCGATGCAGCCGTGGTGGACCGTCCAGAAGGGGAGCCGGGGGCCCAGCGTGACGACGCACCTGAGGGTGCGGCGGACGAGGTGCTCGACCGACCGCTGCCCGAGGGCGTACGGCGCCGCGTCGTGGCGCTCACCGCGGAGTCGTTCGGCGCGCTGACGGTCGCCGAACTCCCGCCCCCGCTGCGGCAGTACGCCCGGTTCACCCCGACTCGTCGGGCCAAATTCGCCGGAAACGCGATGGCCGCGGCGCTGGAGAGCGACGCGGTCTTCCGGCAGCGGATCGCGGGCAAGCTGCGTGAGGCGCAGCCGGAACTCACCGCGGCGCTGGAGCACGGCACCCCGCCCGCGGCCGCCGATCCGCTCGATGTCGCGGCGGCGGCCTATGTGCTGCGGCCCGAGGGCTGGGTCAAGCTCGTTGCGGCGGCCGGTGAGGAGGCCCAGCGGGCGCGCGCCGAGCGGGCCGGCGAGGAGGCCGAACAGGAGCTGGCCCGCCTGCGCGAGGAGCTGGCGCAGGCGCGCGGCGAGGCCCGTACGGAGGCCGACCGGATCCGGGTGGACCTGGACGCCGTCCGCAAGGAGAACGAGTCGCTGCGGCGCAAGCTGCGCAGTGCGCTCAGCGACGTCAAGCGCGGTGAGGCCGCGGTCCGCAAGGCCGAGGCAGCGCTGACGGAGGCGCGGGACCGGGCGGCCACGGAGAAGACCACCGCGGACAGCGAAGTGCGCCGGCTCAAGGGCCGGATCGCCGAGGCCGAGACGGCGCTGGAGACCAGTCGGCGGGCCGCCCGTGAGGGCCGCAGCGTCGAGGACATGCGGCTGCGCCTGCTGCTGGACACGGTCCTGGACGCGGCGCAGGGGCTGCGCCGCGAACTGGCCCTGCCGCCCGCGAACGTCCACCCTGCGGACACCGTCGAGGCGGTCGCGCCGGGGCGGATGACGCCCAAGGACATCGCGACCCGGGCGCTGTCGGAGATGGACCCGGCGCTGCTCGACCAGCTTCTCGCCCTGCCGCAGGCGCATTTGGTGGTGGACGGCTACAACGTCACCAAAACCGGCTATCCGACCATGCCGCTCGAAAAGCAGCGGCTGCGGCTGCTGGGTGGTCTCGCGGTGCTGGCGGCGCAGACCGGCGCCGAGATGACCTGTGTCTTCGACGGGGCGGAGCTGGCGGCGCCGGTGCTGCTCGCGCCGCCGCGCGGGGTCCGGGTCCTGTTCAGTAAACCGGGCGTAACGGCCGATGAGTTGATTCGTCAGCTCGTAAGGGCCGAACCGCCCGGCCGTCCGGTCGTCGTGGTCTCCACGGACCGGGAAGTGGCCGACGGGGTGGCGAAGGCCGGGGCGCGCCCGGTCGCATCGGCCCTGCTTCTCAAGCGACTTGCCAGGACCTGAAAATCCCCCTGCCGGAGGCGCCCGATGCGGAAATCCGCCGGCGATCCGTATCTGAGCGTCAAGTGGCGCTTACTACCTGTGTGATGTTGGTAAAGGATGGGGCTTGTGGCGCAGAATTTTTCCCTGAGGATTTGAAGCGATCACAGCTCGGTTACTAAGGTCAGGCCCGAACCTTCATGAATCTGATCATCCAACCGGGATGAACCGTGAAGGAACCGCCGAGTCCGCGGCGTTCACGCGGAGCCGGGGTCTCACCCCCCCACTTCCCGGTAGGCGGCTGGAGGAAGAAGGAGCTCGCCCCCGTGGCGTCCCACCGTCGACCCAAGCAGCCGAGCCGTACCCGCGTGACCGTGCTGACCGCCACCGCCGCGGCGGCCGTGGCCCTCTCGTCCCAGGCCGCCCAGGCCGACCCCCAGCAGTCGAAGAAGGACGTCAAGTCCGAGGTCGACAAGCTCTACGGGGAGGCCGAGCAGGCCACCGAGAAGTACAACGGCGTCAAGGAGCAGCAGGAGAAGCTCCAGAAGGAGGTCGACGACCTCCAGGACAAGGTTGCCCGTGGTCAGGGTGAGCTCAACCAGCTTCGCAAGGGCCTCGGTGCGGTCGCCTCCGGCCAGTACCGCAGCGGCAGCATCGACCCCTCGGTCCAGCTGTTCCTCTCCGGCGACCCGGACTCCTACCTCGAAAAGGCCGCCACGCTCGACCAGTTGAGCGGCAAGCAGGCCGACCAGCTGAAGACCATCGCGGACAAGCAGCGCCGGCTCGCCCAGGAGCGCGCGGAGGCCGCGAGCAAGATCGAGGACCTCTCCGAGACCCGTAAGGCGCTCGGTGACAAGAAGGACGAGATCAAGGGCAAGCTCGGCAAGGCGCAGGAGCTGCTCAACAAGATGACCGCCAAGGAGCGGGCGGCCATGCAGGCCGAGGAGAACCGCGCCAACCGCAGCAACGAGCGGGTCAACCTCGGCGATGACGTGCCGGCTTCGCAGCGCGGTGCGGCCGCCCTGTCCGCCGCTCAGTCCAAGATAGGTTCGCCGTACGTCTGGGGCGCCACCGGCCCGTCGTCCTTCGACTGCTCGGGTCTGACCTCCTGGGCGTACCAGCAGGCCGGCCAGTCGCTGCCGCGCACCTCGCAGGCACAGGCCAGCGCCGGTACTCAGATCAGCTCGCAGAGCGCCCTCAAGCCCGGCGATCTGGTGCTCTTCTACAGCGATCTGCACCACATCGGCCTCTACGCGGGCAACGGCCAGGTCCTGCACGCACCGAAGCCGGGCGCCAACGTGCGCTACGAGTCGATCAACAACATGCCCTTCATGTATGGCGTGCGGGTCTGAAAAGCCTCACAACCGCCTCAACCTGCCGCCCGAACGGGCGAATTGCGGCCCCGGCCGCTGACCTGCCGCCCCGCCGGTGACCTGCACAGTCACCGACGGGGCGGCTTTTTGCGGACGAATGAGGGTTTTGGGCGGGTGTGCACCGGCGCCGTACTCTCTGCCCGCGCAGCATCCGGTTCACCGACCGCCCTCCCGGGGCGGCAGGGGCTTTCCCCGAGCTCTCGGCTGCGCTCGAGCAGGGGGGACCCCATGGAAGGAGTGCGGCTCTCGTGGTGTCCCACCGCCGTACCTCGCAGCACGGCCAGACCACCCTCGCCGGGGTCACCGTTGTGTCGGCCGCCCTGGCGACCGCGGCCGCCGCGCTGTCGGCTCCACCGGCCTCCGCCGACCCCGCGGGCCGGCCGTCCACCGCCCGTGAGGCGGCGGCCGCACGGGTCGACAGCCTCTACGCGCAGGCGGAGCGGGCCACCGAGAAGTACAACGGCGCACAGGCCCGGACCAAGGAGCTGCGCCACGAGGTGGCAGCCCTCCAGGAACGCACCGCCCGCGCCCAGGAGCGGGTCAACCGGATGCGCGGCCGGCTGGGTGCGCTGGCCGCCGCCCAGTACCGCTCGGGCGGGGTGGACCCCACGGTGCGGCTGATGCTCTCCGAACGGCCCGACACCTACCTGGAGAAGGCCTCCGCGCTCGACCGGCTCGGCAGTCGGCAGGCCGATGAGCTGCGCGGCCTCCGGGCGGCCACGCGCTCCCTGGAGCAGCAGCGCAGGGAGACCGCCCAGAAGCTCACGGAGCTGGAGACCAGCCGCAAGGCCGTCGCCCGCCACAAGAAGGACCTCCAGCGCCGGCTGGCCACCGCGCGACGGCTGCTGAACGCGCTCCCCAAGGGCGACAGGGCGGCCTACGACCGGGCCTCCCGCAGCGACGGGCACCGTGAGGCGGTCCCGGACCTGGGCGGCGCCGTACCGGCCTCCGGGCGGGCCGCCGCCGCCGTCGCCGCGGTGCGTGCCGCGGTGGGCCGCCCGTACGCCTGGGGGAGCAGCGGCCCCTCGTCCTTCGACTGCTCCGGACTCACCCAATGGGCCTACGGCCGGGCCGGAGTCTCCCTCCCGCGTACCTCGCAGGCCCAGCGGGGCGCCGGACGGCAGGTGCCGCTCGGCCAGGCACAACCCGGTGACCTGGTCATCTACCGTTCGGACGCCAGCCACGTCGGGATGTACGTCGGCAACGGCCAGGTGGTCCACGCGCCCTACCCCGGCGCACGGGTCCGCTACGACCCCGTGGGGATGATGCCGATCTCGTCCGTCACCAGGCCCTGAGGCGGATCTCCGCGTTTTTGCCCCGCCCGGGCCGGATCTACGATCGTCCGCATGTCACACCGGTGGGCGAGACGGCGGCCGTCGCGGGCCGCGGCGGCGGGCTGCTGCGCCCTGCTCCTCGCGCTGCTCGCCCCGCTGGCCGGCTGCGGGCCCGCGGGGCCCCCGCCGGCCACGGCGCGCTTCCCCGACGTCCAGCGGATGCTCGACACCCGCGCACGGGCCGTCGAGCGGCGGGACGCGGCGGGCTTCCTGGCTTCCGTCGACCCGCGGGCCACCGGCTACCGTGACCGTCAGCGCGCGATGTTCGGCCATCTCAAGGGCGTGCCGCTGACGGACTGGCACTACGACCTCGACTCCACCGACGCCTTCCCGCTCCCGGCCGACGGGGACCGGGCGCGGCTGGCCGCGAAGGTGCGGCTGCGCTACCGCCTCAAGGGCTTCGACTCCGCGCCGGTCCATGCCGTCCAGTACCTCACCCTGACCGAGCGCGACGGCCGCTGGCTGATCTCCTCCGACACCGATGGCACGGCGGCCGGCCGGAGCGGCACCCGCCAGCTGTGGGACCAGGGGCCGGTACAGCTGGTCCGCGGCAAACACAGCCTGGTGCTCGGCGGCACCGCACAGCGGGCGCGGCTGAAGGATCTGGCGCACCGGGTGGACCAGGCGGTGCCCGCGGTCTCCTCGGCCTGGAAGGGCAAGTGGTCGCAGAAGGTCGTGGTGGAGGCGCCGGACTCGGTCGAGCGGATGGCGCAGCTGATGGGCAGCGACGATCCGTCGGTTTACGCGGGGATCGCGGCGGTCACCACCGGGGAGGCGGGGGTCTCGACGACCGCGCCCGCGGACCGCGTGATCATCAACCCGGACGCGTACGAGGAGCTCAACGACCTGGGCCGCAGGGTGGTCCTCACCCACGAGACCGCCCATGTCGCCACCCGCATGGCCACCACGGCGGCCACCCCGCTGTGGCTCTCCGAGGGATTCGCCGACTGGGCCGCCTACCGCGGCATCCGCCGCAAGGCCGCCCTCACCGCCCCCGAACTCACCCGCGCGGCCGCCACCGGCAAGCTCCCCGCCCGCCTGCCGACCGACGAGGACTTCGGCTTCAAGGCGGGCGCCGACCGGCTGGCGAAGGCGTACGAGGGCAGCTGGCTGGCCTGCCGGATGATCGCCGGGAAGTGGGGCGAGGCCAAGCTGATCGCCTTCTACCGGGCGGCGGGCAGGAGCGCGGTACCGGTCGCGGCGAGGGGTGCGGGGGCGCCGATGGAGGCGGCCACGGCGGGCTCCGCCGGCCCCCGGCCGACCACCCCGGCCGCCCGCACCGGACACCGGCCGAAGGCCCGCGCCGACCGGACGGACCGCGCCCTGCGCACCCAACTGGGCGTCGGGATGGCGGAGTTCACCCGGCAGTGGCGGGCCTATGTACGCAAACAGCTGGCGCGGTGAGGGCGGGGGAGGGGCTCACGGCGCCGGCGTTGCCCCGTCCGTCCGTGGCCGCGGGGCGGCGCCGGTGAGCTCCGGGAGAGCGGTGGCGGCAGCGTCGTCCGCACGGCGCGCGCGCACCACGCCGGCCGTCCCGGTCCGCTCCTGCCCGCCGCCGCGCGTCGAGGCCCACAGGCGGCGGCAGGCGATCAGCGACGCGGCGACCAGCAGCCCGTTGCGCACGATCAGCAGGGTGACCCCCCACGGCTCGCTCGCCACGACCTCCGCGAAACCGACGGGGAACTCCAGCAGCGTGACCCCGGTGGCGAGCAGCACCAGCACCACCGGCAGCGTCTGCCGGCCAGCGCGTACGGTCACACACACCGCGCCCAGCCCCACCAGCCAGAGCATGTACTGGGGGCTGATCACCCGGCTCGTGGTCGTGAACAGCAGCGTGGCGGTGAAGGCGGCCTCGCACAGCGTCGCGGGGCGCAGCTCCCCGACCCGCACCCGCCACAGGAACAGCCAGCCCACGGCGGCCAGGCTCAGGGTGAGCGCCACGGTGCTGACGAACGGGACACCCGGACCGAGGAACTCCAGCGAGCCGTAGTTCAGCAGCACCTGGCCGTCCCACCCGTAGTGGCGGGCGACATGGAAGACCAGCGCCCCGAGCGACTCGACCTCCGTACCGCGGTCGCGCTGGAAGGTGAGGAAGGCCAGCGCGCCCGGTGCGGCGGTCACGAACAGCAGTGTCAGCGCGGCCGCGGTGCCGGCCGCGCTCCACCACAGGGCGCGGGCCCGGCGGCCCCGCAGCGCAGCCCCGGTCAGCAGCAGAGCGGGCCAGACCTTCAGCAGCGCCCCGAAGGCGATCAGCGCGCCCGCCACCCGTGGCCGCCGGACGGCCGCGAACAGCGCGGCGACGGCGACGGCGGTGACCATCAGGTCGTAGCGGGCGTAGGCCGTCGGGCCCAGCAGCGCCACCCCCGCGATCCACACCCAGGCGCCGGCCGGCCGGTGGTCGGCGCGCCGGCCGGCCCGCAGCAGGAGCGCCAGCGTCGCCGCGTCCGCGATCAGGACCAGGGTGTAGAACGCCGGGGCGTAGCCCAGGAACGGCAGCAGGCCGGGGGAGAGGATGGCGAGCGCGGCGGCCGGCGGGTACTGCCAGGTCACATCGTTCAGCGGGAAGGTGCCGGTCTTCAGGACCTCGAACCAGCCCTGGTAGATCACCGAGACATCGGTGGTGACATCCGGCCCCGGCAGCACCAGCACTCTCAGGACACACAGCAGGACCACGGCCCGGGTCAGGGCCCAGGCCGCGACCGGGAGCCACACCCCGCGCGCTCTGCTGATGCTGGTCATCGTCACCTCATCGCTACTCGGCCGCTGCGTGCCGGCCGCCGCTCGCGGCCCTCGACCCGGCGCCCTGCTCCCCGTACCTGCCGCTGCCGCCCGCTCGTGCTGCCTGCATGATGCCGGTAGTGGCTGTCACGACCGTAGAGCAGGCAGGGGCGTGGCGGGGCGGGCGGTCGCCCACCGGGCACCGACCGGTACTGTCGGGCCACAACCGCCGAGTCCGACCGTCGAGAGACCATCGTGCACAAGACCTTGATCGTCACGAACGACTTCCCGCCCCGGCCGGGCGGGATCCAGGCCTTCCTGCACAGCATGGCGCTGCGCCTGGACCCCACCCAGGTCGTCGTCTACGCCTCGACCTGGAAGCGCGGCGAGGAGGGGCGCGCGGCCACCGCCGCCTTCGACGCGGAGCAGCCCTTCCCGGTGATCCGGGACCGTACGACGATGCTGCTGCCCACCCCGAGGGTGACCCGGCGGGCCACCGGCCTCCTGCGCGAACACGGCTGCTCCTCCGTATGGTTCGGGGCGGCGGCGCCGCTCGGGCTGATGGCGCCCGCGCTCCGTGCGGCCGGCGCGCGCCGCATCGTGGCGACCACGCACGGCCACGAGGCGGGCTGGGCGCAGCTGCCGGCCGCCCGCCAACTGCTGCGCCGGATCGGTACGGGGACGGACATCCTCACCTACCTCGGCGAGTACACCCGCTCGCGGATCGCCGGTGTGCTCACCCCACAGGCCGCCGCGCGGATGGTCCAACTCCCGCCCGGCGTCGACGAGAAGACCTTCCATCCCGGTTCGGGCGGCGACGCCGTACGGGAGCGGCTCGGGCTCGCCGGGCGGCCGGTGGTGGTGTGTGTCTCGCGGCTGGTGCCGCGCAAGGGCCAGGACACCCTCATCGAGGCGATGCCGGCCATCCTGTCCGCGGTGCCCGAGGCCGTGCTGCTGATCGTCGGCGGCGGCCCGTACGAGCAGGACCTGCACGCACTGGCCCGGGAGAAGGGCGTCGCGGATGCGGTGCGCTTCACCGGCGCGGTCCCGTGGGAGGAACTGCCGGCCCACTACGGCGCCGGCGATGTCTTCGCGATGCCGTGCCGCACCCGCCGCGGCGGGCTCGACGTCGAGGGCCTCGGCATCGTCTACCTGGAGGCCTCCGCCACCGGCCTGCCCGTGGTGGCGGGCGACTCGGGCGGCGCCCCCGACGCCGTCCTGGAGGGCGAGACGGGCTGGGTCGTCCCCGGCGGGTCCCCGGCCCCCACGGCCGACCGCATCATCGCCCTGCTGCGGGACCCCGCGCTGCGCCGCTCGATGGGCGAACGCGGCCGCGCCTGGGTGGAGGAGAAGTGGCGCTGGGACCTGCTGGCGGAACGGCTGAAGGAACTGCTGTAGGCGGACCGCCCACGGTCACCCAAGGAAAATCCGCCGCCGCGGCACACAGCCACGACGGCGGATTTTCCTTGGGTGCGGCCCCGGCCCGCCGGGGGCCGGCCGCTCCTACGCGCGGTAGAGCGCCTCGATGTCCTCCGCGAAGTCCTTCGCCACCACGTTCCGCTTGAGCTTCAGCGACGGCGTGACATGGCCCGACTCCTCGGTGAACTGGGTCGGCAGGATGCGGAACTTGCGTACCGACTCGGCCTTGGAGACCGCCGCGTTGCCGTCGTCGACCGCGCGCTGTACGGCGGCCAGCAGCTGCGGGTCCTCGGCGAGCTGAGCCGGTGTCACCCCGGCCGGGTGCCCGTGCTCCTGGGCCCAGCGGGGCAGGAACTCCTCGTCGAGGGTGATCAGCGCGCCGATGAACGGCCGGCCGTCGCCGACGACCATGCACTCGGCGATCAGGGCGTGCGACCGGATACGGTCCTCGATCACGGCCGGGGCGACGTTCTTGCCGCCCGCGGTGACGAGGATCTCCTTCTTGCGGCCGGTGATGGCGAGGTAGCCGTCCTCGTCGAGGGTGCCGAGGTCGCCGGTGTGGAACCAGCCGTCGGACAGCGCCTCCTTGGTGGCCGACGGGTTGTTCCAGTACTCGGTGAACAGGTGCTCGCCGTGCAGCAGCACCTCGCCGTCGTCGGCGATCCGGACGACCGAGCCGGGCAGCGGCTGGCCCACGCTGCCGATCTTCTGCCGGTCCCAGGGGTTGAAGGCGGTGGCCGCACAGGACTCCGTCAGGCCGTAGCCCTCCAGCACGGTGAAGCCGATACCGCGGTAGAAATGGCCCAGGCGTTCACCGAGCGGGGCGCCGCCGGAGATGGCGTGGGTGGCGCGGCCGCCGAGGACGGCGCGCAGCCTGCCGTACACGAGCCGGTCGAAGACCTTGTACTTCAGCTTCAGGCCGAGCGACGGGCCTTCGGAGGTGTCCAGCGCGCGGCTGTAGGCGATCGCGACGTCCGCCGCCTTGTCGAAGATCTTGCCCCGGCCGTCGGCCTGCGCCTTGGCCCGCGCCGAGTTGTAGACCTTCTCGAAGACCCGGGGCACACCCAGGACCAGCTTCGGCCGGAAGGAGGCGAGGTCGTCGGTGAGGTTCTTGATGTCCGGGGCGTGGCCCAGCTTGATGGGCGCCATCACCGCGGCGATCTGCACCAGCCGGCCGAAGACATGCGCGATGGGGAGGAAGAGGAGCACCGAGGACTCGCCGGTGCGGAACAGCGGCCGCAGCCGCTCGACGATGTTGCCGCACTCGGCGAAGAAGCTGCGGTGGCTGAGCACACAGCCCTTGGGACGGCCGGTGGTGCCGGAGGTGTAGACGATGGTGGCCGGCGAGTCCGCGTCGGCGAGCGCGCTGCGCGCCTCCACCTCGTCGTCGGAGATCCCGTCGCCCGCGGCCTGCAGCCGGGCGAGGGCGTCCCGTTCGATCTGCCAGATGTTCGCCAGCTCCGGCAGCCGGTCGCGGACCGACTCGACGGTCGCCTCGTGGGTGGGGGACTCCACCAGGCAGGCCACCGCGCCGGAGTCGCCGAGGATCCACTGGATCTGCTCGGCGGAACTGGTCTCGTACACCGGGACGGTGATCGCGCCGGCGCTCCAGATGGCGAAGTCCAGCAGTGTCCACTCGTAGCGGGTGCGCGACATCAGACCGACCCGGTCGCCGGGCCGGACCCCGGAGGCGATCAGACCTTTGGCGGCGGCGCGGACCTCGGCGAGGAAGGTGGCGGCGGTGACGTCCTGCCACTCTCCGTTCACCTTGCGTCCCATGACGGCAACATCCGGGTGCTGCGCGGCATTTCGGCGGATGAGATCCGTCAGATTGCCGTCCGCGGGGACCTCGTACAGGGCCGGAAGGCTGAACTCGCGCAAGACTGCTGCTCCTCAAAAGCGCCGGCGCCACGACGCTGTGTGTACACCGGCGGCGGTCCACGATCATGCAGGGGGGATTGGACTGCCCGGACGTTACCCATCGGTATCGCTGTTGGGATAGGGGGGAACGGCCAGATGTTCGATGCGTCACACGCTGCGGGACACGCCATGGGGACTGACCCGCGCAGACTAGACCAATGGGTAGGTGACCCGAAAGTAACGCCGGCTTCCGGGGCCCCTCTCCCGGCGCCCGCGCGAGCGATCTAGGGTGACGCCATGCGTGTGCATGTGGTCAGTGACGTACACGGCAACAGCCGGGACCTCGCGGCGGCCGGAGCCGGCGCCGATGCCCTGGTCTGCCTCGGTGACCTGGTCCTCTTCCTTGACTATGCCGACCACTCGCGCGGCATCTTCCCCGACCTCTTCGGCGTCGCGAACGCCGACGCACTGGTCGAACTGCGCACCGCCCGCCGCTTCGAGGAGGCCCGCGCGCTGGGCCGCCAACTGTGGGGCGAACTGGACCGTACCGGCGTGAACCGGGAGTCGGTCATCGAAGGCGCGGTCCGCCGGCAGTACGCCGAACTCTTCGCGGCCTTCCCGACTCCCACGTACGCCACCTACGGCAACGTCGACATGCCGCGCCTGTGGCCCGAGTACGCCGGACCCGGCACCACCGTCCTGGACGGCCAGCGGGTGGAGATCGGCGGCCGGGTCTTCGGGTTCGTCGGCGGCGGTCTGACCACCCCCATGCTTCCCCAAGCTCTCCACTCCGTTCGAGCAGGGGAGACCCCAATCCCCTACGTGATCAGCGACGAGGAGTACGCCGCCAAGATCGAGGCGCTCGGCGAGGTGGACGTGCTGTGCACCCATATCCCGCCCGACGTCCCTGAGCTCTGCTACGACACCGTCGCCCGCCGCTTCGAGCGCGGCAGCGCGGCCCTGCTGCACGCCATCCGCACCACCCGGCCGCGTTACTCCCTCTTCGGCCATGTGCACCAGCCGCTCGCCCGCCGGATCCGGATCGACGGTACGGAATGCGTCAATGTCGGCCACTTCAATGCGACCGGGACGCCCTATGTCCTGGAGTGGTGAGCCCCGATACCTCTGGTCATGAGCCCGGCGAAGGGTGCCCGGCGGCCGCCCCGCCCCGTCGTTCCGGGCCTGCTGGTGTCCGCCCGCGTTCGCCCGCGCGGTAGCCTTCAGCAGCAGAGACAGCACGTCATGGGGTCTCCCCGGCTCATGGGGGTGCCCCCGCTCGGGCGAAGCCGGGAGCGGGGGAGGAGCTGAGAGCTCGGGGGAGGAGTCGGCGGACCGGCACGGATCGGCATGGAGGAGTCACGGCGATGGCCGAACACACCAGCTCGAGCATCACGATCGAGGCGGCACCCGCCGAAGTGATGGGAGTGATCGCCGACTTTGACCGCTACCCGGAATGGACCGGAGAGGTCAAAGAGGCAGAGGTGCTCGCCAAGGACGACCGCGGCCGCGCCGAGCAGGTGCGCCTGCTGCTGGACGCCGGAGCGATCAAGGACGACCACACCCTCGCCTACACCTGGACCGGCGAGAACGAGGTCAGCTGGTCCCTGGTCAAGTCCCAGATGCTGCGCGCCCTCGACGGCTCCTACCACCTCTCCGCGCTCGGCAGCGGCGCGCGCACCGAGGTGACCTACCAGCTCACCGTCGACGTCAAGATCCCGATGCTCGGGATGATCAAGCGCAAGGCCGAGAAGGTCATCATCGACCGTGCGCTGGCCGGGCTGAAGAAGCGCGTCGAGAGCGGCCACGACGGCCCGCAGACGCCCGCCGACGAGGCCAAGAAGCTCTGAGCGTGCGCATCGTCCTCGTCACGGGCTCAGGCGGCGCGGGCCGCACCACGCTCGCCGCCGCGACCGCCCTGGCCGGCGCCCGCCGGGGCGAGCGGGCCCTGTTGCTCACCACCGGGAGCAGCGCACCGGAAACGGTGCTGGGCACGCCCCTCGGCGCCGACGCCCCCACCCCGATAGCGCCCGGTCTGCACGCCCGCCGCATCGACCCCGGCGACCGCTTCCGCCAGGAGTTCCTCGCCTTCCAGGAGCGCGCCGGCGCCGCCCTCGACCTGCTCGGCGCCGCCCCCCTCGACGAGGACGAACTCACCGAACTCCCCGGCTCCGAGGACTTCGCGCTGCTGCACGCGCTGCGCGCCGAACACGCCTCGGACGACTGGGACCTCGTCGTCGTCGACATGCCCTCGGCCGACGAGACCGTCCGGCTGCTCGCCCTGCCGGCCCAGGTGCGCCGCTATCTGCGCCGGCTGCTGCCGCCCGAGCGCCAGGCGGCCCGTGCGCTGCGCCCGGTGCTCGCCCAGCTCGCCGGCGTCCCGATGCCGGCCCAGAAGCTGTACGACGCCGCCGAGCGCTGGGAGACCGAACTCGCCGCCGTCCAGCGGACGATCGACGACCCCGGCACCTCCGTACGCCTGGTCACCGAGGCCGGACCGGTCGCCGCCGCCACCCTGCGCACCCTGCGCGCCGGACTCGCGCTGCACGGCCGGCGCACCGACGGCGTGGTCGTCAACCGGCTGCTGCCCACCGGCTCGGCCGACCCGTTCCTCGCCGCGCTCTCCGGCAGCCAGCAGACCGCCCTCAAGGCGCTGCGCGAGGAATTCCCCGACCTCCCCGTCCATGAGGTGCCGCACCTGGGCCGCGACCCCCAGGGCGTCGACGAGCTCGACGAGTTGATCGGCGGACCGGTGGGCGAGATCGGCGCGGCCGCGCCCGCCGACGGGCTGCCCCACCCCGACCCCTGGACCGTCGAGGACCGGCTGGCCGCCGACGGCATCCTCGTCTGGCGGGTGCCGCTGCCCGGCGCCGAGCGCAAGGGCCTCGGCCTGGTGCGCCGCGGCGACGAGATCGTGGTCACCGTCGGCCGCTTCCGGCGGATCCGTACCCTCCCCTCCGCGCTGCGCCGCTGCACCGTCTCCGGCGCCGGACTGCGCGACGGTGCCCTGGAGATCCGCTTCACACCGGATCCGGATCTGTGGCCCAAGAGCGACTGAACGCGCTACCACCGTTCGGGTACCGTCGAGGGTGGGCCCCGCCCCGATGTGCCCGTCCCGCACTGCTTCGCCGTACCGCCTCGCCGCAGGAGTCACGGAGTTCCTCATGAGTGATGCCACCGAGCGCCCCGCCGACCGCCAGGCCGAGCCCGATGCCGACGCCTGGGCGACCGCCTGTGCCGAGGACCTCGCGTCCGAGAAGGCCCGCCGCCGCACCGGCAGCGGCCCGGAGCCGGGCAGCGCCGCCGAGGAGCTGCGCAAGCTCGCCGAGGCGGTGACCGACAAGCTCGCCGGAATCCAGCTGCCCGGCGCGCTGGGCGGCATCGCCGCACAGGGCGCCGTCAACCAGCTGTTCAAGCAGGCCAAGGCAGCCGTCGAGCCGGTCATCGAGCGCAACCCCGACATCTTCGACCACCTCGCCGCGGCCGGCTCCGAGCTGCTCGCCGCCTACCGCTCCGCCGTCGAGGGCAGCGAGCGCCGCTGGACCCGTGACGACCTCGACGACCGGCCCGAAGGCCGCCGCGACGACGACCCGCGCGACGACGACGGCCCCACCGGCACCGAGCGGATCGATCTCGACTGAGCCCTCGGGGCCTTGGGTGTACGGGATGTGTCCCTCCCCCCACAGCCCGAAGAACGTGGGCGGCCCTCCTGCCTCCGGTACGGTGGGACTCGGCGGGGTTCGAGCGAAAAACTGAGGGACACATGGGACTCACCATCGGCGTCGACATCGGCGGCACGAAGATCGCGGCCGGCGTGGTCGACGAAGAGGGCTCGATCCTTGAGACGTGCAAGGTGCCGACTCCGCATGCCACCGATGCGCTGACCGAGGCCATCGCGGACGCGGTGCGCACTGTCGGGGCGGGCCATCATGTCGAGGCCGTCGGCATCGGCGCGGCCGGCTATGTCGACGAGAAGCGGGCCACGGTCCTGTTCGCCCCGAACATCGACTGGCGCCATGAACCGCTCAAGGACAAGGTCGAACAGCGCGTCGGCCTCCCGGTGGTCGTCGAGAACGACGCCAACGCCGCGGCCTGGGGCGAGTACAAGTTCGGCGCGGGCCAGGGCCACAGCGACGTCATCTGCATCACCCTCGGCACCGGCCTCGGCGGCGGCATCATCATCGGCAACAAGCTGCGCCGTGGCCGCTTCGGCGTCGCCGCCGAATTCGGGCACATCCGGGTCGTGCCGGACGGCCTGCTGTGCGGCTGCGGCAACCAGGGCTGCTGGGAGCAGTACGCCTCCGGCCGCGCCCTGCTGCGCTACGCCCGCCAGCGCGCCTTCGCCACCCCCGAGAACGCCCAGATCCTGCTGTCGCTCGGCGACGGCACCTCCGAGGGCATCCAGGGGCGGCACGTGAGCGAGGCCGCCCGCCAGGGCGACCCGGTCGCCATCGACTCGTTCCGCGAACTGGCCCGCTGGGCCGGCGCCGGGCTCGCCGACCTCGCCTCGCTCTTCGACCCCTCCGCCTTCATCGTCGGCGGCGGCGTCTCGGACGAGGGCGAGCTGGTCCTGGAACCGATCCGCAAGTCCTTCCGCCGCTGGCTGGTCGGCAACCAGTGGCGGCCGCACGCCCAGGTGCTCGCCGCCCAGCTCGGCGGCAAGGCCGGTCTGGTCGGCGCGGCCGACCTGGCGCGCCAGGGCTGACCCGCCTCCGGGCCGTCCAGCGCCCGCTCATCCGTACGGCACCGTCCGTCGCGCCCCATGGGGGTGCGGCGGACGGTGCTCTATCTTGGCCCGCGTGACCCTCCCGGTGAGAGGACCTGCCGCCGTGATCCCGCTCCCTGCCTCCGCCACCGAGCCCGGCCCCGTTTCCGGGGAATCAGGACCCGCCGGTGCGGCCGTGATCCGGGTGCTCAGCTACAACATCCGCTCACTGCGCGACGACCGGGCGGCGCTGGCCAGGGTGATCCGGGCCTGCGCACCCGACCTCGTGCTGATCCAGGAGGCGCCGCGGTTCTTCCGCTGGCGCAAGGCCGCCGAGCGGCTGGCCCGCGCGGCCGGTCTGGTGTACGTCACCGGCGGCGGCACGACCGCGGGCCCGATGATCCTGTCCACCCTGCGCGCCCATGTGGAGCGTACGGAGGAGGTGCTGCTGCCCCGCACCCCCGGACTGCACCAGCGCGGTCTCGCCCTCGCCGTGGTCCGGATCGGCGGGGCCCGGCTCGGGGTGCTCAGCTGCCATCTCAGCCTCGCCGACCGGGAGCGCTACGAGCAGGCCGGGCTGCTGCTGGAGCGGCTGGCCACCCTGGAGGTGCCCTACGCCGTCGCCGGGGGCGACCTCAACGACCGGCCGGAGGGCCGCAGCTTCCGCCGGCTGGCGGGGGCGCTCACGGACGCCTGGGCGGCCAAGCCCTGGGGCGGGGAGTTCACCTCCACGCCCCACGACCCGCATCAGCGGATCGACGCGATCTTCACCACGGAGGGCGTGGAGGTCCTGGGCTGCGGTGTGCCGCACGGGCTGGCGGGGGTACGGGAGGCCGACCTGCGGGCCGCCACGGATCATCTGCCGGTGCTGGCCGCGCTGCGGGTGCCGGCCACCGGCTGACTCACACCACCGCGCCGCTGCCCGGCAGATCGTTGTCGTCCTCGTCGTCGTCCTTCATCCGGGCCACCAGGGTGGCGAAACCGCCGAGGAAGCCGCCGATGCCCAGGACCGTGATCCACCACGTCACCGGCTGCTGGAAGAGCACCATGGCCACCAGCAGCAGCGGACCGCCGACCACCGCGAGCCAGGCGAACTTGGTGGTGACATCGGCCTTCGGCAGCGGGGGCGGCTCGGGCGGGGTGAAGTGGCCCTCGTCGGTCTCGTCGAAGTCGTCGTCGGACGGTGTGCCGGCGCTCCAGTCGCGGGGCCCGACGCCCGGGGCGAAGACGACGAAGCTGCCCGGACGGGCGGCGTCGCCGGTGCCGGATCCCTCGCCCGTGCCGTCCTTCCCGGCGGCCTCGGACGGTGCGGCGGCCTCGGGCTTCCCGTCCGTGCCGTCCTTCGTGGCCGCGCCGGACGAGCCGGACGAGCCGGAGACCCCGGAGGTCCCGGAGGCCCCGGCCGTCCCGTCCCCGCCGTCCCCGTCGCCCGCGGGGAACGACGGCTGCTCGCCGTAGCCCGCCACGATCTCGGCCCAGGCGGCCTCTTCGTCCAGCGGGTCCCGGGGGTCGCGGGGGCTACGCTCCGCCACTGGCCGCCGCCCCCTCCTGTGCCTCCGCCCCCGCCTGTGGCGCGAGCCGGGAGATGAAGGCGAAGGTGTCCCGGAAGATCTGCTCGGCGTCGTGGTCCAGCGTCGCGACGTGGTAACTGCGCTCCAGCAGCGTCTGCCGGACGTCCGTGGAGGAGACCCGGGCGAGGATCCGCTCGGAGTCCGCGGCCGGTACGACATGGTCCTGCGGGCTGGTCATCACCAGCAACGGCTGGGTGACGCCCGGGAGTTCGGAGTCGACCTGCCGGAAGAACCGGCTCAGCGAATGCGCGGCGTGCAGCGGCACCCGCTCGTAGCCGACCTCCTCGGCGCCGGGCTTGGCGATATCGCTGACCACGCCCTTGGTGGTCCGTACGAGATGCCGCAGCACCGGCAGCAGCGGCGCGGCCGCGTCATGGAGCTTGTTGGCCGGGTTGACCACCGCCACCCCGCTGACGGCGTCGCCGTGCTTGGCGGCCAGCCGCAGTGCCAGCGCACCGCCCATCGACAGTCCGCAGACGAAGACCTTGGCGCAGCGCTCGGTCAGCGCACGCAGTTCGCGGTCGACCTCGGCGTACCAGTCCTGCCACGTGGTGATCTGCATGTCCTGCCAGCGGGTGCCGTGACCGGGCAGCAGGGGGAGGGCGACCGTCAGGCCCCGGTCGGCCAGATATTCGGCCCAGGGGCGTACAGACTGGGGGGAGCCGGTGAAGCCGTGGCACACAAGGACGCCGACCTCTCCGCCGTCACGGCGGAACGGCTCGGCTCCGGGAAGGAGCGGCACCGGGGGACTCCGATCGATGAGGGGGTCTGGCGAGTTACCTCAGGGTACGCAAAGCGACGGCAGGCGGGTAGGTCCGACGACCGCCGCGGCGCGAGGGGGCCACCGGGGCAGGTTAAGGTCTTTGCGTCACACACAGGAGGCAGTCGGTTGATCTACGGCGCAATGAAGTTTTCCATCGGCGGGTCGCTGAAGCTTGCCTTCAGGCCCTGGGTGGAAGGCATCGAGAACATCCCCGCCGAGGGTCCGGCGATCCTCGCGAGCAACCACCTGTCCTTCTCGGACTCCTTCTTCCTGCCCGCGGTGCTCGACCGCAAGGTCACCTTCATCGCCAAGTCCGAGTACTTCACCTCGCCCGGCGTGAAGGGCAAGCTGACCGCCGCGTTCTTCAAGGGCGTGGGTCAGCTGCCGGTCGACCGCTCGGGCGGCCGTGGCGCCGGTGAAGCGGCGATCAAGAGCGGTATCGAGGTGCTGGAGCGCGGTGAGCTGTTCGGCATCTACCCGGAGGGCACCCGCTCCCCGGACGGCCGGCTCTACCGCGGCAAGCCGGGCGGACTGGCCCGGGTGGCGCTGGCCACCGGGGCGCCGGTCATCCCCGTGGCGATGATCGACACCGAGAAGGTGCAGCCGCCGGGCAAGATCGTGCCGAAGATGATCCGTCCGGGCATCCGTATCGGCAAGCCGCTGGACTTCACCCGCTATCAGGGCATGGAGGGCGACCGCTTCATTCTGCGGTCGGTCACCGACGAGGTCATGTACGAGATCATGAAGCTGTCCGGCCAGGAGTACGTCGACATCTACGCGACCGCGGCCAAGCGGCAGATCGCCGACGCGGCCAAGGCCGAGGCGAAGCAGCAGGCCGAGGCGGAGCAGGCCAAGAAGTCAGCCGCCGAATAGACGGGCAGGGCCGAGGCCGGGCGCCGGGGGCGCCCGGCGAGGGGTGGGGGCCGGCAATGACGGATACGCAGACACGGACCGTGCGCGGCGGCCTGGCCGCCAAGGGCAGGAGCAAGCCGCCGAAGGCGCTGCGGATGTCCGTCGAGCTGCCGCTGTGGCGTGCGCTCACCGGCTACCGGATCCTGACCCTCGTCTACACCCTGTGCCTGGTCGGGCTCTCCTACCAGAAGTACGAGCATCCGCCGGCCGCCGCCGCCTACATGGGCGCGCTCACCGTCTGGATGGTGCTGACCTGGCGCCGGACGACCTCCGCCGAGCGCTGCACCCGGCACTTCCTGCTCGCCGACCTCGGCTTCGCCGTCGGCGGCATCCTGCTCACCCCGCTGGTCGACACCCACGCCCGCATCATGGACGGCGCACCGACGCTGCCCTCCATCTGGACGGCGGGCGCCGTCCTGGGCTTCGCGATCAAGGGCGGCTGGCGCTGGGCCGCGGTGGCTTCCAGCGCCGTGGCGGTGGCCAATCTCGTCGAGCGCCAGGAGCTGGCCCGCGACACCGTCCACAACGTGGTGCTGGTGTGGGTGGCCAGCGTCGCCATCGGCTATGTCGTCGAGGTGGCCCGTGCCAGTGAGCGGACCCTCGCCCGTGCGCTGCAGATAGAGGCCGCCACCCGGGAGCGGGAGCGGCTGGCCCGGGACATCCACGACAGCGTGCTGCAGGTCCTGGCGATGGTGCAGCGGCGCGGCGCCGCGATCGGCGGCGAGGCGGCCGAGCTGGGCCGGATGGCCGGGGAACAGGAGGTCGCGCTGCGGACCCTGGTCGCCGGCGGGCTGGTGTCGCCGCCGCGCGATGCGGCGCGGACGGTGCCGCAGCCGGCCGGCGAGGGCGCGGCGGACGACGCGGTGCCCTCCACCCCGACCGCACCCGCACCCGCACCGGCACCGGAGCCGGCCGACGACGGGCCGTGCGACGTCCGGGCGTTGCTCGCGCCGTTCGCGGGTGCCGGGGTGACGTTCTCCGAGCCCGGTGCCCCGGTCGAGCTGCCGGCCGCCGCGGCGGCCGAGCTCGCGGCCGCTGTCAGTGCGGCGTTGGACAATGTCCGGGTGCATGCGGGGGCGGAGGCCCGCGCATGGATCCTGGTGGAGGACGAACCGCAGACGGTGATCGTGACGGTCCGCGACGACGGCCCCGGTATTCCCGAGGGCCGGCTCGCGGACGCCGAACGCGAGGGACGGCTGGGGGTGGCCCTGTCGATCCGCGGCCGGCTGCGGGACCTGGGCGGTGCCGCGGAGTGGGTCTCGGTCCCCGGCCAGGGCACGGAAGTGGAGTTGACGGTCCCCAAGGGCACGGCGCCCGAGGGCGGAAGGCGGGGGAAGGCGAGAGCGTGAGCAGCACGGAGCGGGACGAGGCCGCGCGGGGCGAGGTGCCGGCATGAGTGAGCAGACGGGTCTGAAGGTCATGGTGGTCGACGACCACCCGATGTGGCGGGACGCGGTCGCGCGGGATCTGGCGGAGGCCGGGTGCGAGGTGGTGGCGACGGCCGGTGACGGCCTCCAGGCGGTGCGCAGGGCGCAGGCCGCCTCGCCCGATGTGCTCGTCCTGGATCTCAATCTGCCGGGGCTGCCCGGAGTCCAGGTGTGCAAGGAACTGGTCGGCGCCAATCCGGCGCTGCGGGTGCTGGTGCTGTCCGCGAGCGGTGAGCACGCCGATGTCCTGGAGGCGGTCAAGTCCGGGGCGACCGGCTATCTGCTGAAGTCGGCGAGCACGGCCGAGCTGCTGGACGCGGTGCGGCGCACGGCCGCCGGCGATGCGGTGTTCACCCCGGGCCTGGCCGGTCTGGTGCTCGGTGAGTACCGCCGGCTGGCGACCGAGCCGGCCCCCGCGACGGCGGACGAGCCGGGCGCCCCGCAGCTGACGGACCGGGAGACCGAGGTGCTGCGGCTGGTCGCCAAGGGACTCTCGTACAAGCAGATCGCCGAACGGCTGGTCATCTCGCACCGCACGGTCCAGAACCACGTCCAGAACACCCTCGGCAAGCTCCAGTTGCACAACCGGGTGGAGCTGGTGCGGTATGCGATCGAGCGCGGCCTCGACGAGGCCTGACCGGCGGGAGCACCGGCCGGAGCGGCCACGGCCCGGCGGGATCCGCTCGTCCGGGTGAACACCCGGCAGCAACTCCCCGATAAATCACCGGCATCACCGTTTGTCCCATCCCTGAGTGACCCAGATCACCATTAGCGTGACCGGGGTCGGATCGAGCACGGCCGTGTGCGCGGCCACTGACGGGATGTAGGTGAAGCAGCGATGCGGGTCGGAGTACTGACCGGCGGCGGCGACTGCCCGGGTCTGAACGCGGTGATCAGGGGCATCGTCCGCAAGGGCACCCAGGAGTACGGATACGAATTCGTCGGCTTCCGGGACGGCTGGCGCGGGCCGATGGAAGGCGACACGGTGCCGCTGGACATCCCGGCGGTGCGCGGCATCCTGCCGCGCGGCGGCACCATCCTCGGCTCCTCGCGGACCAACCCCTTCAAGGAGAAGGACGGCGTCCGCCACATCAAGGAGACGCTCGCCAAGCAGGAGATCGAGGCGCTGATCGCGATCGGCGGCGAGGACACCCTCGGCGTCGCCGCCCGGCTCTCCGGCGAACACGCCGTCCCCTGTGTCGGCGTCCCCAAGACGATCGACAACGATCTGTCGGCCACGGACTACACCTTCGGTTTCGACACCGCCGTCGGCGTCGCCACCGAAGCCATCGACCGGCTGCACACCACCGCCGAATCCCATATGCGGGTGCTGGTCGTCGAGGTGATGGGCCGGCACGCCGGCTGGATCGCGCTGCACTCCGGTCTCGCCGGCGGGGCGAACGTCATCCTCATCCCGGAGCAGCGCTTCGACATCGAGCAGGTCTGCCGGTGGATCGAGTCCCGCTTCAAGGTCCGCTACGCCCCGATCGTGGTCGTCGCCGAGGGCGCGATGCCCAAGGACGGGCAGATGGTGCTCAAGGACGGCTCCACGGACTCCTTCGGGCATGTCCGGCTGTCCGGGGTGGGGGAGTGGCTGGCCAAGGAGATCGAGTCGCGCACGGGCAAGGAGGCGCGGACGACGGTCCTCGGGCACACCCAGCGCGGCGGCACGCCCAGCGCCTTCGACCGCTGGCTGGCCACCCGCTTCGGGCTGCACGCCATCGACGCGGTGCGGGACGGCGACTTCGGGAAGATGGTCGCGCTGCGCGGCACGGACATCGTCCGGGTGCCGATCGCGGAAGCCACCGCCAAGCTGAAGACCGTCGATCCGGCGCTCTACTCCGAGGTGGGGGTGTTCTTCGGCTGAGCCGGACGCCCACCGTTCCCACCGCCGTCCCGCATCCCGGGCGGCACCGCCGGGCGAGGGGCCGTATATTCGCCATACGCGACATATCCGGCCTATCGCTCATGGGTGGGAGATTCCGAACCGGCGCAAGAACCCGGGAGAGCTCGTGGAGATCGTCGCCTTCGGCGTGCAGGCGGATGAGCAGCCGTTCCTGGAGAAGGGCTTCGCCGGCCGGCACCAGGTCCGCAGCCTGGATGTCTTCCTCAACCGCGACACCGCCCCCATCGCGCGCGGATACGAGATCGTCAGCTCCAGCGTCAACGCCGATCTGGGCGCGGATGTCCTGCAGACCCTCGCCGCGGGCGGGACGAAGATGATCGCCCAGCGCTCGACGGGCTTCAACAACATCGATCTGGAGGCCGCGGCCGACCTCGGGATGAGCGTCGGCCGGGTCGCCCACTACTCGCCCTCCGCGGTCGCCGAATTCGCCTGGGCCCTGGCGCTCGCCGTCAACCGGAGGATCGTCCGGGCCACCAACCGCACCCATAATTTCGACTTCCGGCTGGACGGCCTGATGGGCCGCGATCTGCGGGGGCGTACGGCGGGGGTGCTCGGCACCGGCAAGATCGGCGAGGCCTTCATCCGGATCGCCCATGGCTTCGGCATGAACCTGCTGGGCTGGGACCTCGCCGAGAACCCGCGCTGCGTCGCGCTCGGCATGCAGTACGTCGCCCGGGAGCGGCTGTTCGCCGAGGCGGATCTGCTCACCCTGCACCTCCCGCTGGTGGAGTCCACCCGGCATCTCATCGATGCCGCCGCGCTGGCCGCGATGAAGGACGACGCGATCCTGATCAACTCCAGCCGCGGCGGGCTCGTCGACACCGCGGCCCTCGTCGACACGCTCAAGGCCGGCCGGCTCACCGGTGTCGGCCTGGACGTCTACGAGGAGGAGGCCGCGTTCTTCTTCTTCGACAAGTCCCTGGACATCATCGGCGACGACACCCTCGCCCGCCTGATGACCTTCGGGAACGTGCTGATCACCTCGCACCAGGCGTACTTCACTCAGGAGGCGGTGGGCCAGATCATCGAGGCCACCGTGGCCAATGTCGAGGACTACCTGGCCCACCGCACCAACGAGAACATGCTGGTCACACGAGGACAGCTGCCAGCAGCTGCGCGGTGACCGAGGCGCCGTCCAGGGTCAGCACCGACTCCGGGTGGAACTGCACCCCCGCGAATCCCGGACCGCGCAGCGCATGCACCTCGCCGGAGGCCGGATCCCGGCTCAACTCCACGCGGTGCATGGCGAGTTCGGCCGCGGTGGTGTCATCGCAGCGGGCCGTGAAGGTGTTGTAGAAGCCGACCGTCTCCGTACGTCCGAAGAACTCGATCCGCTCCTGCGCGCCCTGGAAGGGCACCTCCTTGCGGACGATCTCCAACCCCAGCTCCGCGGCGATCAGCTCATGGCCGAGGCAGACCCCGAGAATCGCGCGGCCCGAAGGGCCTCGATGAGGGGTGGTGGTCGGGAGACGGGCGGGCCCGTGCCGGTGCCCCGCGACCAGCTCGGCGGTCAGCGACCGCAGAAAGCGCATCTTGGGGTCGGCGGCGTCGGACGGATCGCCCGGCCCCGGGCCCAGCACGACCGGTCCCCGGTGCGCACGGGCGGCCTCGCGCAGCCCCGGCTCGTCGAAGCGGCGCACGGTCACGGTCAGCCCCGAGGTGCGCAGCAGATGCGCCAGCATCGCGGTGAAGGTGTCCTCCGCGTCGATGACCAGGGCGTGCCCGCTCAGCTCGGCGGTCGGCGCGGTGGTCTGCATCCGCAGCCAGAACGGCGCCAGATCGGCCCGGCGGGCGTCCAGCGCGGCCCGCACCCGCGGGTCGTCGGCCAGCCGCGGCGGCCGTCCCCCGGCCCCCGGGCGCGCGGGCGCCGGCCGGACACCCAGCGCGCTGAGCACCCCCGCGGCCTTGGCATGGGTCTCGGCGACCTCGCTGTGCGGGTCGGAGGCGCGCACCAGCGTGGCGCCGACCGGCACCCGCAGCCGCCCTCCGGCGGAGATGTCGGCGGTCCGGATGAGGATCGGCGAGTCCAGCGTCTGCGCACCGCCCGCGTCCCGTCCGATCAGCGCCAGCGCCCCCGCGTAGTAGCCGCGCCCCCGGCCGTCGCGGTCGGCCGGCTCATGCCGCTCGATCACCCGGCAGGCGTTCTGCACCGGCGACCCGGTGACCGTCGCCGCGAACATCGTCTCCTTGAGCACCTCGCGCACATCGAGGGTGGACCGGCCGCGCAGCTCGTACTCGGTGTGCGCGAGATGCGCCATCTCCTTGAGCCGGGGCCCGATCACCACACCGCCCTTGTCGCCGACGGTGCACATCATCTTCAGCTCCTCGTCCACCACCATGGACAGCTCCTCGACCTCCTTGCGGTCGTCGAGGAACGTCAGCAGGCTCTCGGCGGTGGGGCCGCCCTCCGGGTAGCGGTAGGTGCCGCTGATCGGATTCATCACGACCGTCCCGCCCACCCGTCGCCCTCCGCCACCCACAGCCGAGAGCGCTTCGCGCTCGCCCCTCTCGCCTGTCATCCGGACGTGCACCTCGGGGCTGGCGCCGACCAGTGTGCGCACCCCGGGACGGTGCACCACGTACGTCCAGTACGCGCCGCGCTCACCGGCCAGCAGCCGCCGGAACAGCGCCAGCGCGTCGGCCGCCGAGAAGTCCGCGATCTCGCCCTCGAACGTCCGGCGGATGACGAAGTTCGCGCCCTCGCCGGTGCCGATCTCGTCCCGTACCACCCGCCCGACGATCCCGGCGTAGGCGTCGTCGTCCACGTCGAACGCCCCGTCCGTCACCCGCACGTCATGGGCGGGCAGCGCCGCCAGCATCTCGTCCAGGGGCAGCTCGGCGGTCTCCCGGGGGCGCAGCACGGCCAGCGGTGTGCCGTCGTCATGGGCCCGGAAGCCGCGCTCGCGGATCTGCCGGAACGGGATCAGCGCGAGCGCGTCGGTCACCGGCGCGTCCGGTGTCCCGTCGCCCAGCGGGATGTCGGCCAGCCGCTCGACCTCCGTCACCTCGCCGGTCAGCACCTCGATGGTGTCAGCGGCGTCCCGCCCGGGGGTACGGCGGCGCAGCAGGGCGAACGGCGGGCAGGCGGGGTCGAGCAGCCGCTGGACGAGCGCGGCGGCGTCGGTGCGGGCGGGGGGCTCGCGGTGCATGGCGGGAGTTCCTTCCAGGAGAGGAGGAACGGCCGCCGGAAAAGGCTGAAGGCCGCCCCTCGGGCGGCCTTCGCGAAGTGTGGGATGTGCGCGCGAATCAGTGGGCCGCCGGATGAGCGGTCCACCACCAGGTCCTGTTCAAGGCAGGTCGCGTGCACATGCCGGGCACCCTACCGGACCGTCGGAGTGCCATGCGTCTCAAAGTCCGGATGCCGGGACGGACACCCCGACGGGACCCCGTAATGTGGGGCTTGTGACCGTGAACGCTGAAACCCACGCCGGTGGCAACACCTGGCAAGACCTGCCCGCGGCGCAGCAGCCTGACTGGCCGGACCAAGAGGCTCTGCGCGATGTGATCGCGGAGCTCGAGTCCTATCCGCCGCTCGTCTTCGCGGGCGAGTGCGACCAGCTGCGCGAGCGCCTGGGAGCAGTCGCCCGTGGTGAGGCGTTCCTGCTTCAGGGCGGCGACTGCGCGGAGGCCTTCGACGCCGTATCCGCCGAGCACATCCGGAACAAGCTCAAGACGCTCCTCCAGATGGGCGCCGTCCTGACCTACGCCGGGTCCGTCCCGGTGGTCAAGGTCGGCCGGATCGCCGGCCAGTACAGCAAGCCGCGCTCCAAGCCCACCGAGACGCGTGACGGGGTGACGCTGCCGACCTACCGCGGCGACTCCGTCAACGGCTTCGAGTTCACCGAGGCGGCCCGGATCCCGGACCCGCAGCGGCTGAAGCGGATGTACCACGCCTCCGCGGCGACCCTGAACCTCGTGCGCGCCTTCACCACCGGCGGCTACGCCGACCTGCGGCAGGTGCACGCCTGGAACCAGGACTTCGTGAAGTCCTCGCCCGCCGGACAGCGCTACGAGGACCTCGCCCGCGAGATCGACCGCGCGATGAACTTCATGAACGCCTGCGGGGTGAACCCGGAGGAGTTCCGCACCGTCGAGTTCTACGCCTCCCACGAGGCCCTGGTCCTCGACTACGAGTCGTCGCTGACCCGGGTCGACTCGCGCACCGGCAACCTCTACGACGTCTCCGGCCACATGGTCTGGATCGGCGAGCGCACCCGTCAGCTGGACGGTGCGCACATCGAGTTCGCCTCGCGCATCCGCAACCCCATCGGCGTCAAGCTGGGCCCGACGACCACCGCACAGGACGCGCTGACGCTCATCGAGCGCCTCGACCCGGAGCGGGAGCCGGGCCGGCTGACCTTCATCACCCGCATGGGAGCGGACAAGATCCGCGAAAAGCTCCCCGAGCTGGTCGAGAAGGTCACCGCCTCCGGTGCGCAGGTCGCCTGGATCTGCGACCCGATGCACGGCAACACCTTCGAGGCGGCCTCCGGTCACAAGACCCGGCGCTTCGACGATGTGCTGGACGAGGTCAAGGGCTTCTTCGAGGTCCACAAGGCCCTCGGCACGCACCCGGGCGGTATCCACGTCGAGCTCACCGGTGACGATGTCACCGAGTGCGTGGGCGGCGGCGACGAGATCTTCGTCGACGACCTCCACCAGCGCTACGAGACCGCCTGTGACCCGCGGCTCAACCGCAGCCAGTCGCTCGACCTGGCGTTCCTGGTGGCGGAGATGTACCGCGACCAGTGAGGCAGTCGGCCGCTGACCTGCACTGACGGTCAGGGAGACAACGGGAGTGGGGCGCGGATCCTTGTGATCCGCGCCCCACCGCGTTGTGTAGCCCCTGCCGGGCCAGGTAAGGTAAGGGTTACCTCACTCAAGATCAGCCGGATCGGTGGGGCATCCCACCGGAGGTGAACCGCGTGTACGTCTGCTCTTGCTTCGGGATCACCGAGAAGCAGGTCCGCGAGCACGCGGACGCGGGCGCCTGCACGCCCCGCCAGATCGCCTCCGCCTGCAAGGCCGGCACCGACTGCGGCGGTTGTGTGCGCCGTATCCAGTCGCTGCTCGGCCGGGGGGACTGCCCTCGCCGCGAGCTCATCGACAGCGGTGCGCCCGAGCCGCTGGGCGCGGAGGCGGACGCAGTGGCGCCCGCGGTGCTTTCGGAGGCCGCGTAGCCCTCAGGGCGCGGGTGATCTCCCCGTGCCGGCCGGGCCGTCGCGGAGGGTGGCCATCAGGCCTTTCGCTCAGCTCGGCTGCTCGATGACCTGGGCGATGTAGAGCGCCTCTCCGAGCTTCTCGATCAGTTCCAGCTGGGTGTCGAGATAGTCGATGTGATGCTCCTCGTCCGCGAGGATGTCCTCGAAGATATTCGCCGACGTGATGTCGCCCTTGTTGCGCATGAGCTCGATACCGCGCTTGAGCCGGTCGATGGCCTCGACCTCGATCTGCCGGTCGGCCTGGAACATCTCGGTGACGGTCTGGCCGACCCGTACATGGAACAGCCGCTGGTAATTCGGCAGACCGTCGAGGAAGAGAATCCGGTCGGTGAGGATCTCCGCGTGCTTCATCTCGTCGAAGGACTCGGAGCGGGTGTACTTGGCGAGCTTCGTCCAGCCGAAGTTCTCCTGCATCTTGGCGTGCAGGAAGTACTGGTTGATCGCGGTCAGCTCGGCGGTCAGCTGCTCGTTGAGGAATTCGATGACCTCGGGGTCGCCCTGCATGGCTGCGGGCTCCTTCCACGCGAGAACTGGGCAGGTGCCGCGCATCCTCGCACCGCCCGGAGTGGGGCGTCCAGTAAGTGCATGCTTAGTACGAGTTGCCCGAATCCCTCCCTCCCTGGTCATCGGCACCCCCTCCAGTCTGACAACATGGAGGGCATGGGTCAGCCGGAAAGCCGCGAAGAGGAGCCTCCTGAGCTGCCTCCGGGGCAGCGGCTCCAGCGGGGCTGGCCGGTGACGCATTACGGGCCGGTGCCGAAGTTCCGGGCCGAACGCTGGGAGTTCCGGGCTTTCGGCGCCACCGCTGACGACGCGAAGCACTGCTGGTCGCACGAGGAATTCACGGCCCTGCCGTACAGCACGGTCGTCGCGGATATGCACTGCGTGACGAAATTCAGCATGCTGGGAGCCGAATGGGGCGGGGTCCGCACCCGGACCATCCTGGATCTGGCGCCGCCGGCACCCGATGTCACCCATGTCATGGTGTGGGCGGAGTACGGGTTCAGTTCGAATTTGCGGATCGAGGATTTCGCCGCGGAGAAGTGCCTCTTCGCCACCCATCGCTCCGGTGAACTCCTCACCGCGGAGCACGGATTCCCGGTCCGTCTGATCGTGCCGCATCTGTACGCCTGGAAAGGGCCCAAATGGGTCCGCGGTATCGAATACATGCGGGCCGACCGCCGCGGCTTCTGGGAAGAGCGCGGCTACCACAATCTGGGCGACCCGTGGCGCGAGCAGCGCTACTCGTACCAGGAAGAGCCCGGCGACGGCCCCGAACTCTGAGCCGCATACCCCGGGTGGGTTTCCGCGCCCGGCGGGGTCCGTGATCAGTGGTGGTACCGGTGCACCACCGCATGCCCCTTGCCGCGGCCGATCATCCACTTGTTGACCGGCGTGGTCACCACGAAGGCGAGCACCAGGGACGCGGCCAGCACGCCCCAGAACAGTGCGTCCGAGAGCTGGGCGTCCATGGCGCTCGGCCAGAGCGCGATCACACCGTTGTCGATCAGCTCCATGACCGCGATGGAGAGCGTGTCGGCGGCCAGCGCGACCCGGAGCGCCGCCCGGAAGCCGACGCCCGCCGCCAGGACGCCGCGCACGGTGAGCGCATAGCCGAAGACGAAGGCCAGCACGATGGCCAGGACCATCGTCGGAACATCGTGCCAGTTCAGGGCCGTGCCGATCACCATGCCGAGGATCTCACCGATGGCGCAGCCGGTCAGGCAGTGCAGGGTCGCCCGCGCCGCCGGTGCCCAGCCGGCCGGGCCGGGGGGCCCGGCGGGTGGCGCATGGCCGGCGCGGTCCGGGTGGCCGGTGGCCTCCGGAGCGCCGCCCCGCTCGCCGGGTGCGGCCGTCCGGTGCTCGTGCGGTGCGCGTTCCATGGCATACCTCCAGCGCGAGGTAACGGTCCCTGCCCGACAGCAAGAACCCGGTACCCCTGGGATTCCCTTTCCCGCCAGGGGGCACCGGCAGGCTCAGGGCGCGCGCAGCTCCTTGAGCCTGGCCACGTCCGCCGCATGGCCCTCCTTGCCGCCCGGTGTTTCGACGACCAGCGGCACCCCGGCCGTCGCCGGATGGACGAACAGTTCGCCGAACGGCTCCGCACCGATGTGACCTGCGCCGATGTTCTCGTGCCTGTCCTTGTGGGCGCCGACCACATCCTTGGAGTCATTGGCGTGGATCAGCTTCAGCCGGCCTTCGCCGGTGACCTCCACCAGCTCGTCCAGCAGCGCCTTCATCCCGCCCGGCGCCGCCATGTCGTGCCCGGCGGCGAACGCATGGCAGGTGTCGAGGCAGATCCCCAGCTTGGGGTGCCGGTCCAGCGCGTCGAAATACGGCCCGAGGTCCTCGGCCAGCGCACACAGCGACGCGCCCTGCCCGGCCGTCGGCTCCAGCAGCAGCCAGGGGTCGTCCGGGTGCGTCAGCTCCTCCAGCAGCGGCCGCATCCGCTCCCTGACCTGCGCCATCGCCGCCGCACGCGGCCGTCCGCCGGTCGCCGAGCCGGTGTGCACGACCACCCCGAGCGCCCCGATCTCCCGGCCGCGGCGCAGTGAGTGGCGCAGCGACGCCACGGACTTCTCGACGGTCGCCTCGGTGTGCGAACCGAAGTTGATCAGATACGGCGCATGGACGTACGCCGGAATCCCCTGCAGGGCACAGGCCGCCCGGAACGCCTCGTCCTGTTCGGGGTTGCCGGGGGTCGTCGCCCAGCCGCGCGGATTGGCCACGAAGACCTGCACGACCTCGTCGCCCATCTCGCGGGCGTACGGAATGCCGGCCTTCGCCAGGCCGCCGGCCACCGGCACATGGCCACCGACCGGATTACGGGCACGGGCGCGCTGCTCGGCGCCCTTCGGGGAGGGGGAGGTACTCACCCTCCCAGGGTGCCAGGTGCTGCGCGGCCGCCGTCCGCCGGACGGCGGCCCCGCCGCATCGGGGCGCTACAGCGCGCCCTTCATCTTGATGGTGATGGTGCCGCCCTTGGGGGCCTTCTGGCCGGCCTCCACAGACTGCGAGTCGACCTCGTCCTGCGGGAACAGGAACGGCTTGTCCACCTCGACCTGGAAGCCGAGATCCGTCAGCTGCTTCTTGGCGTCCTCTTCGTTCTTGCCGGTGACATCCGGGACCGGGACCATCTCCGGGCCCTTGGAGAGCGTGAGGGTGACCGTCTCGCCCTTGCCCAGCTTCTTGCCCTCGGCCGGCGTCTGCCGGGCGACGGTGCCCTTGTCCTGGGCCGAGTGGACCGGCTCGTCGGCGAAGCGCACCTTCAGGCCCGCCGCACGCAGGGTTTCCGCGGCGTCCGCGCGCTCGCTGCCGAGCACCCCGGGCGCCTTGACCTCGGCGCCCCGGCTGATGGTCAGCGCCACTGCCGTGTCCGGCCGCCGCTTGCTGCCCGCGGCCGGGTCCGTACCGATCACCGAACCCCTGGCGACCTCCGCGCTGAAAGCCCGCTTCTCGGTGCCCGGGATCAGCCCGAGGTCCCGCAGCTTGCGCTTGGCGTCGGCGACCGGGGTGCCCGACAGATCCGGGACGTCGACGATGTCGGGGCCCCTGGAGACGGTGATCGTGACCGTGCCCGTACCCCGGATCTGCTTGCCGTTGGCCGGATCCGTCTTCATGACATGGCCACGGTCGACATTCGAGCTGAAGCCGCGCACCACCTTCACGCCCAGGCCCTCGTCACGCAGCGTCTTCTCGGCCTTGGCCTGCGACATGTCCAGGACCGCGGGGACGGTGGTGAACTGACCGGCGTTGATGTACCAGACGCCCGTGCCCGCCCCCAGGAGCAGCAGCACCGCCGCGATGATCGTGGCCAGCCGGTGCCGCTGCAGCAGCCCGCCGCGGGGCGCCGCGGGCGCCGGCACCGGACGCAGCCGGGTCGTCTGCTCCGTCGGCGGCACCTCCAGCCGGCTGGTGCGGTTCAGCTCCGCCTCGTCCGTCCCCGGCAGCGGCGGCTGTACGCCCTCGGGGCGGGGTATCACGTCCGTACGCTCCGAGCCGTCGCCGAGGCCGCCCTCGGGCACCTCCTTGGCCTGCGGCGGCACCACATCCAGCTGGGCATCGGTCAGCTGCGCACGGGTCTCCTGTGCCCGGGACAGCAGCGCCACCGCGTCCTGCGGGCGCTGCTGCGGGTCGCGGGCGGTGGCCAGCGCCACCAGCTCGTCCAGCTGCGGCGCGAGACCGGGCACCAGCCCCGACGGCGGCAGCACGTCCTCGTGCAGATGCTGGTAGAGGATCTGCGCCACGGAGCCGCCGGTGTGCGGCTTACCGCCGGTCAGCATCTCGTAGAGCACCACACCACAGGCGTAGACATCGACCCGGGCGTCCGCGGTGCCGTGCTCCATCTGCTCGGGGGCGAGATAGGAGACGGTGCCCAGGACGGACCCCGTCGAGGCGGTCGTGTTCGTGTCCACCGCACGCACCAGACCGAAGTCGGCGACCTTCACCCGGCCGTCGTCGCCGATCAGGACGTTCTCCGGCTTCATGTCCCGGTGCACCAGCCCGGCACGGTGCGCGGCGCCCAGGGCGGCCAGGATCGGCTCCAGGATGTCCAGCGCGGCACGCGGCTGCAGAGCACCCCGCTCGCGCAGCACATCGCGCAGCGTGCAGCCGGCGACGTACTCCATCGCCAGATAGACGTACGTCCCGTCCGTGCCCTGGTCGAAGACGCCCACCACATTCGGATGCGACAGCCGCGCGACCGACTTCGCCTCACGGATGAAGCGGTCGACGAACGCCGCATCCGTGGCGAGCGTGGGATGCATCACCTTCAGCGCGAGCAGACGGTCCAGCCGGGTGTCCACGGCCTGGTACACCGTGGCCATACCACCGGCGGCGATGCGCGCCTGGACGCGGTAGCGGCCGTCGAGCAGCTGGCCCACGAGCGGGTCCTGAAGGGTCATATCCACGGCAGACGAGTCTACGAGTTGTGGGGGACAAGGCGAATTTCGGCTGCGATTTTTCTTTCTTCCCACGTTTTTGGCTTTCCCGCCGTGGGGGTTGCTCGCCGTTTGTGGCCCGCTGCGCGGTGCCCCCGCCGTGGCGCATGGCGGCGGGCGGGGTCCGCTGCGCGGGGCTGTCGGGGTGCGGTGACGGGCCTCCGGGGGAGGGGTGTGGGACTGCTTCGCTTTACGTCCCACACCCCTCCCCCTCCGGCCCGTCCCCTCCCGTTGGGGGATGGGAAACGGTGGGTGGGGGTGGTCGTCGGTGGTCATGTGCTCCTCGTGAAGCAGGAGTGAAATCGGCGTCTACGGACGCTCGCCCCCACTCACCGTCACTGACTCCTCCCACGGGAGGGGACGGGCCGGAGGGGCAGGGTTTCCGGACGTAAAGCGAAGCAGTCCGGAAACCCTGCCCCGGAGGCCCGTCACCGCACCCGACACCCACCCGCCCGCCGCAGGCGCAACGGCGAGAAACCCCCACGGCGGGACAGCCGAAAACGTGGGGCTAGAAAGCCGGCCGTTCCGGATCCAGATCCGGTACGCCCTCCGTCGGCGACGACGCCAACGCGAAATGGCGGCGCGGGATCCGGCCCGCCCTGTAGGCCAGCCGGCCGGAGGCAACCGCGTGGCGCATCGCCGTCGCCATCAGCTCCGGCTCCTGCGCACGCGTCACCGCGGAGGCGAGCATCACCGCCGCGCAGCCCAGCTCCATGGCCAGGGCGACGTCCGATGCCGTGCCCGCGCCCGCGTCGAGGATGACGGGGACGCCGGCCCGCTCGGTGATCAGCTGGAAGTTGTGCGGATTGCGGATGCCGAGCCCGGAGCCGATCGGCGAGCCGAGCGGCATGATCGCGGCGCAGCCGACGTCCTCCAGCTTGCGGGCCAGCACCGGATCGTCGTTCGTATAGGGCAGCACCGTGAAACCGTCGTCCACGAGGGTCTCGGCGGCGTCGAGGAGCTCGATCGGGTCGGGGAGCAGGGTCCGCTCGTCGGCGACGACCTCGAGCTTGACCCAGTCGGTGCCGAGCGCCTCCCGCGCCAGGCGGGCCGTGAGCACGGCCTCGCCCGCGGTGAAGCAGCCCGCGGTGTTCGGCAGCACCCGGATGCTGTGGCGTTCCAGTACGGACAGCACGGAGCCCTGCACGGTCGGGTCCAGCCGCCGCATGGCGACCGTCGTCAGCTCCGTACCGGAGGCGAGCAGTGCCCGTTCCAGGACGTCGAGGCTGGGCGCGCCACCGGTTCCCATGATCAGACGGGAGTCGAAGGTGGTGCCGGCAAGGGTGAGCGCATCGTCGGCCATGTCTGCGGATCAGCCTCCCTGGACCGCGGTGAGCACCTCGACGCGGTCGCCGTCGCCGAGCGGGGTGGTGGGCCACTGGGTGCGCGGCACCACGATTTCGTTGACCGCCGCGGCCACCCCGGCGGGCGCCTGGGACAGCGTGGCGACGAGCCGGTCGAGGGTGAGTCCGCCGGGGATCTCACGGGCCTCGCCGTTGACGGACACGGACACGGTGGACGCGCTCATGCGCCGGCCTCGTTTCGTTCGGCGGGTGTGCCGTCGCCACCAGTCTTTGCCGTTCGCTCACTGCGCTCGCTCATACGGGCTGCTCCTCGGGGGCACGGGTGCGCAGCGGCCCCGTGGTGGTGGGGGAGAAGCGCGCGGGGGAGAAGGGGCGGGCCTCTTCGGGGAGGCTGCCGGTGGCCAGCACCTCGGCCATCGCGTCACCGGTGACCGGCGTCAGCAGGACACCGTTGCGGAAGTGGCCGGTGGCCAGGTGGAGGCCGGGAAGCTCGGTCGGCCCGAGCAGCGGTGCGTTGTCGGGGGAGGTGGGGCGCAGCCCGGCGCAGGTCTCGACCAGCGGTAGTTCGGTGATGCCCGGGACCAGCTCATGGGCGTCCCGCAGCAGCTCGTAGACCCCGCCCGCGGTCACGGTGGTGTCCCAGCCCAGCTCCTCGCTGGTGGCGCCGACGACCAGTTCGCCGTTCTCCCGCGGCACCAGGTAGAGGGGCCCGCCGCGGACGACGGCCCGTACGGTGCGCGACAGGAAGGCGGGGCTGCCGGGCGGCACGTCCGGCAGCCGCAGCCGCAGCACCTGGCCCTTGACCGGCCGCACCGGCGGCAGCACCTCGTCGGGGACCCCGGCGAGACGGCCGCTGTGGCTGCCCGCGGCCAGTACCACCTGACCCGCCGACAGCCGCGTGCCGTCGGCGAGTTCGGCGCCCGTGGCACGCCCGCCGTCGACCGTCAGCCGCGCGGCGGGGCTCCGGTGGAACGCCACTCCGGCGCGCTCACAGGCGGCCAGCAGGGCGCTCACCAGCCGCCGCGGATCGACCTGGTGGTCGCCGTCCACCCGCAGCCCGCCGCGCACCCCGGGAGCCAGCATCGGCTCCAGACGGCGGCACTCGCGCCCCGTGAGCCACTGCGAGTCCAGCCCCGAGAGGGTCTGCAGCGTGTGCAGCTCGCGCAGATGGGCGCGGTCGTCGGCGTCCAGCGCGACGGCCAGGGTGCCGCACCGCCGATAGCCGATCCGTTGCCCGGCGGCCTCCTCCAACTCCTCCGCGAACCGGGGGTAGCGCTGCGCCGAGGCGAGATTGAGGCCCAGCAGGGTCTGCTCGCCGTAGTGGAGTTCGGTGACCGCGGCCAGCATCCCGGCGGCGACCCGGGCAGCGCCGCCGCCGGGTGTGGGATCGGCCAGCGCGACGGTCAGCCCGCGGCCGGCCGCCCGCCAGGCGGTGACCAGGCCGATGACGCCGCCGCCGAGGACGAGCACATCGGAACTCGGCGCGGCCGGTCCCGACGGTGTGGCAGGTGAATGCATGGCTTCCAGCCCCTCCCTTCGCCGGCATGACCCGGATCAGGTTCGTACGGTCGGAGGCCGGCCAGCCTCCCTCTCAGCCCGGTACGTCCGGGCTCCCGCGAGTGCGTGTATCCGTCACCCTAATACGGGGCCGCGACGTGCCGTAAGACAGCGCCTTGGGCCCCCGGGGGCCCGCGGCCCGGGACGGCCGACCGTGACGGTGTGTCAGAGATCTCCTTGCGTGCTGCTGCGAGCGGCGTCACGGACCGTCCTAGAGTGATCGGGTGAGCGAGCAGAGCAAGTCCTCCCAGACCCCTGACCGCACGCCGCGCGTCGTGATCGTCGGCGCGGGAATCGCGGGTGTGCAGACCGCGGTCGCCCTGCGCGAACAGGGCTGGCGCGGCGCGATCACGCTCCTCGGCGACGAGCCCCACCCGCCCTACGACCGCCCGCCGCTGTCCAAGGCGGTCCTGCTGGGGAAGGCCGAAGGCTCCACCTTCGACGTCGACTTCGCCGCGCTCGGCATCGAGCTCCATCTCGGCCGCCCGGTCACCGCCCTGCTGCCGGACGCCCATGTCGTCGAGACGGCCGACGGCCCGGTCTCCTACGACTACGCGGTCCTCGCCACCGGTGCCGACCCGATCGTGCTGCCCGGCAGTGAGGGCATGCCCGGTGTCCACCTGCTGCGCACCCTCGACGACGCCGAACGGCTGCGTCCGGTGCTCGCCGCCCAGCACGAGATCGTGGTCGTCGGGGCCGGCTGGATCGGCGCCGAGTTCGCGACGGCGGCACGCGAGGCGGGCTGCGCGGTCACCGTCGTCGAGGCCGCCGACCGCCCGCTGGCCGGTGCGCTGCCCGCCGAGGTCGCCGCCCATATGACCGGTTGGTACACGGCCGCCGGCGCCGAGTTGCGCACCGGCGCCCGGGTCGCGTCCGTCACCGCGGGCGCGGTCACCCTCGCCGACGGCACGACTCTGCCCGCCGACGCCGTGGTCGTCGGGATCGGTGCCCGGCCCGCGACCGCCTGGCTGGCCGGCTCGGGCGTCGAGGTCTCACCGCAGGACGGCGCCGTCCTCGCCGACGACCGGCTGCGCACCTCCGTGCCCGACGTCTACGCGGTCGGCGACTGCGCCTCCTTCCCGTCCGCCCGCTACGGCACCCGCCTGCTGATCCACCACTGGGACAACGCCCTCCAGGGCCCCCGTACGGTCGCCGAGAACATCGCCCGCGGCGACGCCGAAGGTCTGGTCTACGACCCCGTGCCGTACTTCTGGTCGGAGCAGTTCGGCCGGTTCGTGCAGTACGCGGGCCATCACGGGAACGCCGACGAGCTGGTCTGGCGCGGTGACCCGGCCGGGGCCGCCTGGTCGGTGATCTGGCTTCGGGACGGGCGGCTCGTCGCGCTGCTGGCCGTGGGGCGGCCGCGGGACCTCGCCCAGGGGCGCAAGCTGATCGAGCGGGGCGTCGTACTGGACCGGGAGCGGGCCGCGAACGCGTCCGTACCGCTGAAGGCCGCGGCCGTCTAGCGTGCGCCGGCCCGCGCCGTGACCGCCGGTTGCCGGGCGGGCGAGGTCACCCTCCGGTGTGCAGGAAGCCCCTGATGGCGATGCCCGGCTACCGGCTGTCAGTGCGAGGTGGCAGGCTTGTCCTGTGACCGAGATTGACGCAAACATCGATGAACTCGTCCCCGCCTGGCTCACCCTCCCCGACATCGCCGAACAGCTCGGCGTCGAGGTGACGCGCGTCCGGCAGCTGGTCAAGGAGGGCCAGCTGATCGCGGTGCGCCGCGGCGAGAACAGGGCGCTGCACGTGCCCGCCGATTTCATCAAGGACGACAAGGTGGTCAAGGGCCTCGTCGGCACCCTCACCCTCCTCAAGGACGACGGCTTCACCGACGAGGAGATGCTGGAGTGGCTGTTCACCCCGGATGAGACCCTGCCCGGCACGCCTGCCCAGGCGCTGCGCGAGAATCGCGGTACGGAGGTGAAGCGCCGGGCCCAGGCGCTCGCCGTCTGATCCGCCCGGCGCGGCGCGCTCCCGTCCGGCCGCCGCACCCGCATCCGTAACCACACCCGAGGGGCGTACGTGCCGGAAGGCCCGGTCCGTACGCCCCCGACCTGGGGGAAAGCCGCCCGATGACCACCGCACGCCAGGCCCTGTCCGACGCCCGCCTCTACCTCTGCACGGACGCCCGTAAGCAGCAGGGCGATCTCCCGCAGTTCCTGGACGCGGTGCTCGCCTCGGGCGTGGACATCGTCCAGCTGCGCGACAAGGGCATGGAGGCCGGTGAGGAGCTCCGGCACCTCGAGGTCTTCGCGGACGCCTGCCGGCGGCACGGAAAGCTGCTGGCGGTCAACGACCGGGCGGATGTCGCCCATGCGGCCGGCAGCGGTGTGCTGCACCTCGGCCAGGGCGATCTGCCGGTCCCGGCCGCCCGTGCCCTCCTCGGCCCGGACGTCCTCATAGGCCGCTCCACCCATGCCGAGGCCGAGGTGGACGCCGCGCTCACCGAGGCCGGTGTGGACTACTTCTGCACGGGCCCGTGCTGGCCCACGCCCACCAAGCCGGGCCGCCACGCCCCCGGCCTCGACCTGGTCCGCTACACCGCCGCCCGCGCCCCCGAGCGCCCCTGGTTCGCGATCGGCGGGATCGACGCCGGGAATCTGGACGAGGTGCTGCGGGCCGGTGCCCGTCGGGTCGTCGTGGTCCGCGCGATCACCGAGGCGGATGATCCGGGCGCCGCGGCCGCCTCCCTGGCCAAGCGCATCCGGACCTGGGAGGACCAGGCGCGTTGAGCACGAGCGCGCCGCCGCCCGGCGGCGTCGCGGCAGCCCCCCGGTGTGACCGGGGTCACTTCGCGGCGGTGGCTTGCCGGTGAGGGACGGCTTTCCGTCGTCCGGGCGACCGGAAAATGTCCAGTCAGTGGACACGAACCCGACCAACCAGGCATTACGCCGATGACGGTTGGTGTGTGCCCGGCCGGTGGTTAACCTGCCGGTATGGCCCTAGGTACAGCTTCCACCAGGACTGATCGCGCGCACACGGTGCGCGAACTGCTCGCCTCCGGCAAGCAGTCCTATTCATTTGAGTTCGCTGCCCCGAAGACCGAGAAGGGTGAGCGGACCCTGTGGAACGCCATTCGTCGGATCGAGGCCGTCTCCCCGACCTTTGTCTCCGTGACGTACGGCGCCGGCGGCACCTCCCGTGATGGCACGGTGCGCGCCACCGAGCGCATCGCCACCGACACCACCCTGACCCCGGTCGCCCATCTGACCGCGGTCAACCACTCCACGGCGGACCTGCGCAACATCATCGGCCAGTACGCCGACGCCGGGATCCGCAATATGCTCGCGCTGCGCGGCGACCCGCCCGGCGACCCGATGGGCGAGTGGGTCAGGCACCCCGACGGCGTCGGCTACGCCGCCGACCTGGTCCGGCTGATCAAGGAGTCCGGCGACTTCTGCGTCGGCGTCGCCGCCTTCCCCGAGATGCATCCGCGCTCGACGGACTGGGACACCGATGTGGCACACTTCGTCGCCAAGTGCCAGGCCGGTGCGGACTTCGCCATCACCCAGATGTTCTTCTACCCGGAGGACTACTTCCGGCTCCGGGACCGGGTTGCGGCGGCGGGTTGCTCCACGCCGATCATTCCGGAGATCATGCCGGTGACGAACGTGCGCCAGATCGAACGGTTCGCTCAGCTCAGCAATGCGGCGTTCCCGCCCGAGCTGGCCGAGCGCATCCTGGCCGTCAAGGACGACCCCGCGGCGGTACGCTCCATTGGGATCGAGTACGCAACGGAACTGTGCGCACGCTTGATGGCCGAGGATGTTCCCGGGTTGCACTTCATTACCCTGAACCACTCCACGGCGACCCTGGAAATCTACGAGAATCTGGGGCTGCACCAGCAGTCCTGATCACGGTGGCCGGCGAGCGGCGGAAGAGGGGCGTATATGGGCTGGACGATCCTCTACATCGCATTCGGTCTGGTCGCCCTGTGGCTGCTGGGTGAGGTGCTGCTCCAGTACAAGGCGCGGCTGCGCTGGCGGTTGCTCGCCTTCACCGGCTTCCTCGCTGTGGTCATCGGCGTGATCATCCCCTCGGTGATCGTGATCGGGCTGGGTCTGATCGCCTTCGCCATCGGGCAGACACAGGTCACGCTCTCCTTCCGCCGCGGCTTCACCACCGGCTGGTCCCTGGGCGGCAAGCCCGGTGAGAGCCGGCGCCGGCGGGCCCGTCCGTCCGGCCCGCCGCCCGCCGAACCGACCCTGCAGGTCTCCGGCCTGGAGGCGGTACCGCCCGCCGACGGCCCCGGCCCGGTCGCCGACGGGGGCCCGGACACCTTCGAGAGCACCGGCGGCTTCCAGAGCCGGGACGCCTTCGCCGCGCAGGAAACCCTCGTCGGGCAGGAGCCCTTCGCCGCGCAGGAGCCCTTCGCCGCGCAGGAAACCTTTGCCGGACAGGGCTTCTACGGCGGGCCGGGCTCCTACACCTACGACGCCGGCGACGGCTACCCCGGCCAGGACCCCTACCAGCCGCAGCAGGACCAGGACGCCTACGCCACCCAGGCGTTCGCCGTCCAGGACGACTACGCGGCACGGGCCGATGCTGCCGCCGTCTACGCCCCGCAGCCGATGCCCGAAGAGACCGGCCAGTACGGCATCTACAGCCCCGACGCCCGTGCCCAGCAGAACGGCTACTACGACGCCTACAACGGCGCCGCCGCCAACGGGAACAGCAACGGCAACGGCTATGCCTACGACGGCAGTTACGGCCAGGGGCCGGCCGCCCAGGATGCCTATGCCGACCCCTACGCGGCCTACGGTGAGGGTCCGGCCCAGGGCGGGCAGGCGCCCTACGCCGATCCGTACCTCGGCGCCCAGCAGTACGCCGCGCCCTACGACCCGTACGCGCAGCCGGACCCCTACGCCCAACCGCCCTACGCCGCGCAGCAGTACGACAGCCAGGGGCAGCCGCTGGGGCAGTACCCCGGCCAGGGCTACGGGGAGACCCCGCCCGGCGGCGTCTGGGTCCCGCAGCAGCGCGACGGTGAACTCCCGCCCGAGCAGCCCTATCCGCCGTACCAGCAGCCGGGCTACGACGGGCAGCAGTACCGCTACTGAGCCGACGGCGGGACGGCCGGATGACCGGACGGGCGGCGCCGCGGCGGCCGCCCCCTTCTCTTCAGGTCGAGCCGTGCCTCACGTAAAGCCGCGCCAACGTAAGACCGTGCCTCACGTGGAGCCGTGCCAGTCGTCGCCGTTCACAATCAGGCCCGCGACGATCGCGCCGGACATCCCGGCATGCGCCGGACCGCCGCCCGGGTGCGACCAGCCGCCGACCGCGTAGAGCCCCGGTATCCGGGTGCGGTTGCCGGGCCGCAGGAACCGGCCCTCCTGGCCCGCCAGTGCCGGTCCCGGCACCAGCGCGTCCTCCAACGGGGGCAGCACCTCCCGCCACAGCACCCGCTCCCGCAGCCCGGGAACCGCGGCCTCGGCGATCTCCACCATCCGCTCCGCGTAGGCCGCCACGGCCTCCCCGTCATGCCGGTCGACCGGCCCGTGCGGAGCCACCGTCGCGGTGAGGGTGACGGCCTCATGGGCCTCGTCCGGCCGGGTCGCCGGGTCGTCCGGGCGCAGCACCGTCACCGTGGGCCGGTCACAGGGCGTCCGCAGCCCGGACCCGTCGCCGAACACGCCCGCCAGCTCGGCCGTGCGGTCCGCGGCATGGACCACCGTCCGGTGCGCGGCGTCCCCGGGGCGGGCGCCGCGCAGCGCGAGACAGACCGTGAGCCGGCCGGTGGCACGGTCGCCCGGGCCCAGGTCGGGGCGGACATCGTCCGCACCCCATGGCTCCCGCCCCCGGCAGAGCTCCACGAGCCGCACCGGATCGACGCCCGCGACCACGAACTCCGCCTCGGAGACCCGGCCGTCGGCCAGCTCGACGCCCGCCGCCCTGCCGTCCTTCTCCACGATCCCGGTCACCGCTGCGCCGAAGCTGAATTCCACCTTGCGCGCCACACAGCGCTCGTACAGTGCGTCGGCCAGCGCCCGCATCCCGCCGCGCGGGTACCAACTCCCGAAGGTCTGCTCCATGTACGGCAGCACGACGGCGCTCGCCGGGGCGCTGCGCGGGTCGAAGCCGTACGCCAGCGCATGGCTCTCCAGCAGCGCGATCAGCCGGGGATCGGCCAGCTCGCGGCGGGCCACCTCGGCGAGGGTGGCGGTCGTGGGGCCCTTGCCCCGGCCGAACAGGCCGCGTCTGCGCACCGCCGGATACGGATCGCGCCCCAGCACCCGCCAGTCCTTCCACAGCGGCTCCTCCAGGAGCGGCCGGCGGGTGGCGTCCCAGGCCTCGCGGGCCCGGCCCACCAGCTCGCTCCAGCGCTCCCCGGAGCCCGCGCCCAGTGCCTCGTCCAGGGCCGCGAGCACGCCGGCCCGCGAGGCGTTCGGCAGCGAGACGGCCGTGCCGTCGGCGAAGACATGGCGGGCGGCGGGGTCGACCTGGGTCAGCTCGATGCAGCTCTCCAGCGGCTCCCGGCCGGTCTTGAGGAACAGATCGCGGTAGACGGCCGGCAGATGCAGCAGCCCGGGCCCCGTGTCGAAGGTGAAGCCGTCCCGTGCCAGCCGCCGCACCGCGCCGCCATGCGTCGCGTCACGCTCGAACACCGCCACCCGGTGGCCCGCGACGGCCAGCCGGGCAGCGGCCGCCATCGCGCCCATCCCGGCGCCGATCACCGCAATCCGTGCCATGCCTGCGACTTTATCCGGACCCACTGACAACGCCCGCACGGCCACGGAGGGCCGGGCCCGGCAGCGGCCGTGCGCCACCGGTCGGAGCCCGCCGTCAGGTCACCGGAGGCGCCGCACCGTCCACCGCGGCCGGCCGCTTCGCCTTCTCCGCCCGCCGCTGCCGCCGCCGCTGGAGGAATCTGCGGATCCGCGACCACAGGAAGACCACCACCGCGATCCCCGCGGCCAGCAGCGTTCCCGCGATGACCGCCGCGGCCACCGGATGGAAGACGGCGAAGGCGATGAGCCCCGCGACACCCAGATCCTCGGCCAGGCTCAGCACGATGTTGCTGGCCGGCTCCGGCGAGGTGTTGACCGCGATCCGGGTGCCCGCCTTGACCAGATGGCTCAGCAGCGCCGTGGAGCCGCCCACCGCGCCCGCCGCCAGCTCGGGCAGCGAACCGTTGTGGCCGGCCAGCAGCGCCGCCACCACGCCGCCGGAGACGGGCCGGATCACCGTATGGACGGCGTCCCAGACCGAGTCCACGTACGGGACCTTGTCGGCGACGGCCTCGGCCACGAACAGCACCCCGGCCACGATCAGCACATCGGGCCGCTGCAGCGCGGCGGGCACCTCGTCGGTGACGCCGGTCGCGCCCAGCAGACCGAAGAGCAGGACGACGGCGTAGGCGTTGATCCCGCTCGCCCAGCCACTGGTGAACACCAAGGGAAGTACGGACACGTCGCAGATCGTAGGCCCCAACTGGGGGCCGGTGCTCAGGTTTGAGTATCCGTACTCAGACGCCGAGATGAGTAGGTACGCGGATGGGCCGGAGGCCGCCCGGACGGAAGAGTAGGGATCACGGAAGGGAAGCGGCGCCGCACCGCCGACACGGGGCGGCGGAGCGGCGCGGCTCCCGGACGTGACGGGGGAACACGGGGGAGCACGGGGGAAGCGCTGTCCTGGTCGGATCGGAGGGGGAACGATCCGTGCCAGGGCAGCGCACACTTTTGTGCGGGCCCAGGGGGAAGAAAAAGGGGTGCGCGCCGTACCTGACCGCTCCGGCGCGCACCCTCTCTCCGGTTCCGGGGGACCCCTCCGTCACTGCGAGGGCCGGCCGCTGATCCGTCCCTGGAGCAGCCGCGACAGCGCCGCGTGCACCTCGTCGATCGACCGGTCCGGCTGGTAGGACTGCCAGTCCAGTGCGGCCACCAGGACCATCCCGAACAACGCCGAGGCGGTCAGCGGGATATCGATCTCCTCGCTCAGCTCCTCGCGGGCGACCGCCTCCCGCAGCACGTCCTCCACCACCGTGATGGCCCGCTCCCGCACCACCATCAGCGTCGACTGCCAGGCCCGGTTGGTGCGCCACAGCTCGGCGACGTAGAGCTGGGTGAGCGCCGGGTAACGGGAGATGAAGTCCAGCCCGGCCCGGATCATCGCGTCCAGCGCGTCGATCCGGCTGCCGCCCCGGTCGGCCACCTCCTCCGCGGCCGCCTGCAAGGACGTCGCCAGCATCTCGATGCCGTGCCGCAGCAGCTCTTCGAAGAGCACGTTCTTGCTCGCGAAGTTGTAGTAGACGGTGCCCTTCGCGACACCCGCCCGCTCGGCGATCTCGTCCACCGTGGTGGAGGAGAAGCCCTGTTCGGCGATGAGCGTGACCGCGGCCTCGAAGAGCTTGCGCCGGGTGGCGTCGCGGCGTGTATTGGAGCTGTCCATGGGGGCGATTGTGCCGCCCCCCGACAGGTGCGTGCTCACAGGCTCAATTCCGGATGCAGGTCCTTCATCCGCACCACCTGGCGGCCGCGCGCCGTCAGGGACGTCAGCGCGAGCGCCCCCCGCGGTGAACGCCAGCAGCACCACACCGCCCTGCCACACGGGCGCGAGATCCCCGCCCGTGATGAGCCGGCGCAACCCCTCCACGATGTAACTCATCGGCAGATACGGGTGGATGGCGGCGAAGAAGCCAGGGCTGGTCTGCACCGGGTAGGTGCCGCCCGCCGAGGTCAGCTGGAGCATCAGCAGCGCCAGCACCAGGATCCGCCCGGCCGGTCCGAACTGCGCGTTCAGCCACTGAACGATTGCCGAGAAGCACGCCGTGACCAGGACGAGGAAGCCGATCGTGCCGGCCGCCCGCACCATCTCCAGACCGATCGCGAAGTGCAGTACGGACATCAGCGCCGCGGTCTGCAGCACCCCCACACCGAACACCGGCAGCCACCCGGACAGCGCCACCCGCCAGGAGGCCGCTCCCATCGCCAGCGCCCGCCGGTTGAGCGGCTGGATCAGCATGTACGCCACCATGGCGCCGACCCACAGGGACAGCGGGATGAAGTACGGGGCGAACCCGGTGCCGTAGTTCGGCGCCTTGTGGGCCGCGTCCGAGGACAGCTGCACCGGGTCGGACATGACCAGGGTGTGCGCGTCGCGGTCCTTCTTGCCGTAGTCGGGGATCTGCTTCGCCCCGTCGTGCAGCCCGCCGGCCAGCTTCTGCGAACCGTCGGAGAGCTTGAACATGCCGCCGTTCAGTGTCTGCGCACCGTCCTTGAGCCTGCCCACACCGGAGTCGAGGTCGCCGATCCCGGCCGCCGCGCGGCCCGTACCGTCGTGCAGCCGGTGCGCACCGTCGTTGAGCGTGTCCGCGCCGGCGGCCAGCCGGGCATTGCCGGCGGCCAGTTTGCGCGCCCCCGACGACACCTTGTGCGCACCGTCGTTCAGATCGTTGATCTTCTTGACCGCGGCGTCCATGTCGGCGCCCAGGGTGGGCCCGCGCTGCGCCAGCTCGTTCGCCAGGGAGTGCAGCGTGTCCAGATCCCGGCCCAGTTGGTCGAGGTTCTCCTGGTCGTGGACGTACCCGCTGACTTCCTCGGCCTTGTCCGCCGCGGTGGCCGCCTCCTCCTTGAGCTGCTTCAGCTCCGCGCAGGAGGTGTCGAGCTGCACCCCGCCCTCACAGCGCAGCCGGTAGTAGGCGGCCATGTGGTCGGAGATCCCCCGGGAGAGCTTCGCCCCCGTGGAGGCCGCGGCGGGGAGCTTGTCCAGGTGGTCACGGACCGCCTGCGAACCGTCGGCGACGAGCCGCGCCGCCTCGCCGATCTCCTTGCCGTGCGCCCGGATGAAGGGCCCCACCTTGCCGACGACTCCGTTGACCTTGTCGGCCAGCTGCTGGGTGCCCTGCGCCACCTGCCCCGAACCTTCGGCCAGTTGGCGCGAACCGTGGGCGGCGGTCCCGGCTCCCCGGGCGAGATCGGAGCTGCCCCGGGAGAGCCGCCCCGCGCCCGCGTCGAGGTCGCCCAGGCCGGTGACCAGCTTGCCGCTGCCGTTCTTCGCGGTGCCCAGGCCGTCGGCCAGCCTGCCCGTGCCGTGCTTGGCCCGCCCGATGCCGTCCTCGAGCCGGTCGGCGCCGTCCGCGGCCTGTTCGGTCTTGCCGTGCAGCGTCGAGAAGGAGACAAAGATCTTGTCGAGGAAGGTGCGCGACGACTTCGTGGAGGCCGCGGAGCGCACCTCGGAGAACACCGTCCGGGAGATCTGCCCGACGATGTAGTTGTTCGCGTCGTTCGTCCGCACCTTGAGGGCGCCGGTCTCCGGATGCTCCCCGGAGCTGGAGGCGATCCGCCGGCTGAAGTCCTTCGGGATGGACAGCGAGAGGTAGTACGAGCCGTCCTCGACGCCCCTGGCGGCCTCCTTGGCGTCCACCGGCCGCCAGTCGAAGGTGTGGCTGTCCCGCAGCCCCGAGACGATGCTGTCGCCCGCCGAGATCCGCTTCCCGTCGACGGCCGCGCCCGTGTCCTCGTTGACCAGCGCGACCGGAATCTTGTCCAGCCGCCCGTACGGGTCCCAGAAGGACCACAGGTAGAGCGCGCCGTACAGGAGCGGCAGCAGCAGGAGGGCGGCCAGCGCGGCGCGCGGCAGCTTCCCCCTGCCGAACCGCTTCAGCTCAAGCGCGGCCAGTTTCGGCGAGCGCATCGGCTGCCCCCTCCTCGTCGCCGTGCCCGTCGGCGGCGGGGGCGCCGGCCGGTGTGCCGTCCGCACTGTCCGCGCTGCCGGTGCCGTCCGATCCGGACGGGCCGCCCTGGCCGCCCTCCTCGGCCGCACCGGCCTCGCCGTCCTTGCTGTCCGTGGTGCTTGAGGTGCCCGTGGTGTCCGTGGTGTCCCTCGCGTCCGGGACGTCCGGGGTGGCGGTGGGTGTGCCGGGTGCGCCCTCGGGCGAGGAGGGCTCCGACTGACTGCCCGTACGCACCAGCACCACGTCCGCGTCGCCCTCCGGCGGCTCGCTGCACACCGCGAGCACCGTGGTGCCGGCCGCCGCGAGGCCGTGCAGCATCTTCCAGGCCGCGGCGCGCTCGTCGTCGGACAGCTTCAGATCGGTGTCGTCGACGGCCAGCAGCCGGGGGCCGCCGATCAGTGCGAGCGCCACGGACAGCCGCAGCGCCTCCAGCCGTTCCAGGTCGCGCACGGACGTACGGATCCCCTTGGGCAGCGTCTCCAGGTCGAGGCCGGCCGCCGACAGCGCGGCGTCCACCAGGGCGCGGGCCGCGGCCCTGCGCTCCTGCCGCGGCCGCAGCAGCGCCCGCAGCGAGCCGCCGAACCGCCCCTGCAGCAGGGCGCGTTCCCGCAGATGCTCGCCCACGGTGAGCGCCGGATCGAGCTCGGCGACCCCCGGCACATGGGCGAGCGCGGTGACGGACCGGACCGCGGCCTTCTTCTTCGGCAGCGGCAGTCCGCCGACCTCGGCGGTGCCCGCGGCGGACTTCATCCGGCCGGTGAGCGCGAGCAGCAGACACGTACGGCCCGAGCCCGAAGGGCCCTGTACGGCGATCAGTGAGCCGGGCCCGGCCGTGAAGTCGATGTTCCGGAACGCCCATCCGCGGGGGCCCTTGACCCCGAATCCCGCGGCCGTGACCGCCGCCCCGTGCGGGGTGCTGTCCACGATCCCCTCCCCTGAACTGACTGGTCAGTTCAAAAAGTATGCCGCACCCCACCCCTCGTTCCGCAAGGGGATGCAGGGAATCCGTTCCCGCGCCTCCGCGGGCGAACCCATCCCCTTTCCGACGAAAGTGCAGGTCAGTGCCGATTGTCAGTGGTGCACGTCACGATGGGCTCATACGGTCCGAATCGGCATTCGGTCCCGAACCGGCATGCGACGACAGGAGGTTCGTCATGGCAGCTCGTCCCGACAGGGGCAGCTCCGCTGCGTACGGTCCCCCGAGTGATGTCCACCCCGTCCTGCGGCGGGCGACCGCACCACCCGCCGCACTCGACCTGCTCACCCAGGCCCAGCAGGGCCTCGACGAAGCACAGAGCCTCGAAACCCCCAACGAGCAGTTCGCCACGGCCCATCTGGCCGCGCTGCGCACCGCCGCCGCCGTCCTCGCCGTCCGCGGCCGGCCCGAGACCACCGTGCGCCGCAGGCAGCGTATCCGCAGCGCCTGGGAAGTGCTGCCCGAGGTCGCGCCCGAACTGGCCGAGTGGAGCGCCCTGTTCGCCGCCGGCGCCGCCCGCCGCGCAAAGGCCGAGGCCGGTATAGCGGGCGCGGCCAGCCGTCGTGACGCCGACGATCTCCTGCGCGACGCCGCCATGTTCCTGCGCCTGGTGGAGCGGATGCTGCTCCTCCAGCCCTCACTGCCACCCCAGAGGGCGGGGTGAGGCGCGGCTGATCCCGGGGGCGGAGGTGGAGGAGGGAAGAGGGAAGAGGGCGAAGCGGTCGCCCCAGCGCGGCCACCGGGCCCGGCCTGTCCGCCCTCCCGCCCGCCGCCCCTCTCCTCCCGCCTCCCTCGCCACCCCCGTCCCCCTCCGTCCCGACCCCTCCGTCCCGACCCCCCGTCCCGACCGTCTCTGCCCGCCGCCCCGCCGAGCGCCACGTTCGCTCCGGGCGGCTCCGCAGGCGGCGGACGGCGCGGGACGGAATAGGGTGGTGGACGCCTAGACGTTCATGCCCCCGCCGAGGAGCCACCCGCCGTGTCTGACCCGCTGCGCCCGCGCGCATCCCTTCGTACCGCCGTGGTCTGGGAGGTCCTCAAGGACGCCCTGGAGCGCCGGGTCAAGGCCGCCGGCCGCGACGCCCTGGACGTCCTCGACACCGGCGGCGGCACCGGCAACTTCGCCGTGCCGGTCGCCCGCCTCGGCCACCGCGTCACGGTCGTCGACCCCAGCCCCAACGCCCTCTTCGCCCTGGAGCGCCGCGCCGCGGAGGCGGGCGTCGCCGACCGGGTACGCGCGGTCCAGGGTGACGCCCACGGCCTGTTCGACGTCGTCGAGCGCGGCGGCTACGACACCGTGCTCTGCCACGGCGTGCTGGAGTACGTCGACGACCCGGCCGAGGGCGTCCGCAACGCCGTCGACGCGCTGCGCCCGGCCGGTACCCTCAGCCTGCTCGCGGCCGGCCTGGGCGGCGCCGTCCTCGCACGCGCCCTCGCGGGCCACTTCACCGAGGCCCGCCAGGCCCTCACCGACCCGGCCGGACGCTGGGGCGAGGGCGACCCGGTGCCGCGCCGTTTCACCGCCGAGCAGCTCACCGAGCTGGTGTCCGCCACCGGCCTGGAGGTCGGCGCGGTCCACGGCGTACGCGTCTTCGCCGACCTGGTCCCGGGGGTGCTCGTGGACACCGAGCCGGGCGCCATGGAGGCCCTGCTGAAGCTCGAGGCGGCCGCCGCCGAACAACCCGCCTTCCACTCCGTGGCCACCCAGCTGCACGTCCTCGCGGAGCGCGACTGACCCACGCGGCTCACGCGACTACCGCGTGCAGTCGGCCACAGACCACCCGATCAGCCCCTTCGCCCCGTATGATCGGGGTACGACGTTCCGGCATGACGGATAGGCGGGTGGGGAATGCAGGCAGCATCACCACCGGTCGCCGTGGCGGCCCGGACAGTGAACTGGCGTCGAGGGGCGGGTTTCACGGGGGCGATTCCCTGCCTATCCTGAAAGGGTCGCACCCGGTCGCCCCCCGCGACCGACGAGTAGGAGGACTCCGTGCCGCTCTCGGAGCACGAGCAGCGCATGCTCGAGCAAATGGAGCGAGCGCTGTACGCCGAAGATCCCAAGTTCGCGACAGCGCTTGAGGGAAGCGGGCTGCGTACGTACACCCGGCGACGGGTCTACCAAGCGGTCGCGGGCTTCCTGGTGGGTATCGCCCTGCTCATGGCCGGTATGGTCGCGCAGCAGATCTGGATCAGTGTGGTGGGCTTCCTCGTCATGCTCGGCTGTGCCGTGCTGGCGGTCACCGGCTGGCGCAAGGCTCCCAAGCCGGGAGAGCAGCAGTCCGGTGCGGGTGCCGGAGGTGGCACAGCTGCCCCGGCGCGCCGTCAGGCCAGGCAGCGGCGCTCGATGATGAACCGTATCGAGGACCGCTGGCAGCGGCGCAGGGACGAACAGCAGGGCCACTGAGCCACGACGGGCCCGTGGGTTTTCCTCGAGCCCGTCGAGAGCGTGGTCTTGGGTGAATCTCTCGCGCCCTCGGGAGACGTTTCTTTTCGTCGTTGTTCCAGTTGCGGCTTGCGGCGCTTTGCGTCACTCTTTCCCGCCGAGTTTTGCCGTTGCAGTTCGCCGTCTCCGGCCCGCAGTTCGTCCTCCGGTGGGTCCGATGGTTCTCCGCTGATTCCCGGCCTGAGGTGCGCAACGGCGTGCTCCGTCGGCGCCGGAAGGCAGAAGGTGCTGGGGCCACCCGATCCGGTCGGGCGGCCCCAGCACCTTTCTCATGTTTTTCGTGCCGCGCGGTCATGCCCGCCGCGGGCCCGGCCGGAGGGCGGCCAGCGCGCGCCGTGCCGCGGTCACGGGGCGGCTGGTACGGCACCGCAGCAGCAGCGCCGACCAGCGGGCCGACCAGGCCCAGCGGAGCCGGGCCGCGGAGCGCGGGGCGAGCTGGGCACGCAGCCGCAGACCACGGCTTGCGCCGGCCCGCAACCCGGCCCGCACGAGCTGTACGTCCAGGGCGAGTCCGGACACCGGCTGCGGTTGCGGGGCGTACAGGACCTGCTCGACCGCCGCCGCTGCTCTGCGGGCGGCCGCGGCGGGCTCCGGTTGCAGATCTCCGATGCGGATGATGCGCTCGGCGGCCTTGCGCGGGGTCAGTGACTCGTCCGGCAGGATGCCGAAGTCCCAGGCGGTGTCCAGCAGCTCCCGCCAGGCGGCGAGGGTGCCCGCGGCCATGCCGCCGTCCGTACCCGCCAGTCGTCCGGAGCGTATGCGGAGGCGCCACAGCAGCGGGCCCGCGGGCAGCAGCAGGACGAGCACCGCGGCCAGTGCTATGAGGGCGATCGTCCAGGGGGACGAGCCGCCAGCCGGCGGGCTGGTGCCGGACTCCGCGGGCAGCGAGATGCAGGCCTTACCGGAGCCGGGCCGTTGCTCATCGGGGCCACAGGACGGGGCGGTCGACGGGCCCTCCGAGGGGGCCGTGGACCGGGAGGGCGCGGGGTCCGGGCTGCCCGGGTCGGGCGTGTCCGGGGTGTCGGGGTACGCGTAGTCCGGGATGCTGCCGCGGCTCGGGGTCGGTTCGAAGCGGGTCCAGCCGATGCCCTGGAAGTACAGCTCGGGCCAGGCGTGCGCGTCCTTGAGACCGACCGAGGTCGTGCCGTCGGGCTGCTTGGTGCCGGGGGTGAAACCGACCGCTACCCGGGCCGGGATGCCCAGTGTCCGGGCCATCGCCGCCATCGAGAACGAGAAGTGGACGCAGAAGCCCTCCTTCTGCCGCAGGAAGCGCGCAATGGCCTCGGAACCGCTGCCGGCCCGGACGTCCGTGTTGTAGCTGAAGCCGCCGTTGAGCGCGAACCAGTCCTGGAGCTTGACGGCCTTGGCGTAGGTGGTCGGGGCGCCGCGGGTGACCTGGCGGGCGGTGCTCCGGACGACCTGGGGCAGCGAGCGCGGGACCTTGGTGTACTCGCGCAGCAGGTCGGCGGGTGGCGCGGGGGCGTTGGCCAGCTGCTGGGACGTGGGACGGACCTGAAGGCTCTCGACCTGGTACTGCAGGCCGTGGGTGTTCTGTCCGCGGTCCCCGACGAGCGTGCGGCCCTGGGGCTCGAAGCGCCAGCGCCCGGAGATGTCCACCTTGGACGCCGGGTAGGGGAGCGGCAGCCAGTTCTGGGCGTACCACTCGGCGGTCGAGATCGAGGTGTTGACCCGGTTGAGGTCGACCGAGGAGCTGAGGCCGGGCGGTCCCGGCAGCCGCTCGGGGACGTCCGTGACCGTGCGCTCGGACGGCTTCCAGGTCGTGCCGTCGAACTGGTCGAGGGCGACGATCCGCAGATACAGATCGCGGGTGTCGGCGGCGGTCGTGCGGTAGTTGAGGACTTCCTTGTCCTCGGGCTGGTTGAGGCTGTCCTGCAGCGACACCAGGGGGTTCACTGCGGAGATCGTGCCGCCTCCGCCGCCGGGGCCCGCACCGCTGCCGGAGGTGCCGAACAGCCCGCCGCCGAGAGAGGGCAGCAGGGCGGGCACCACCAGGGCGATCCCGAGGACCAGCGCACCGATCCGGCGGCCCGTACGGACCGGGGCCGGGGTGGGACCGCCGAGGGCGGCGAGTCCCTGTCCGCGGCCCGGCGGCCCCGCTCCGCCGCCCGCTCCGCCGAACACCCGGCCCCACTGGGAGAGCCGGTCGCGCCCCTCGGCCAGCAGGAGCAGCAGATAGCCGGCCGCCGCGATCAGGAACCGCAGCCAGCCCGCGCCGCCCTGGGACAGTCCCGCCGCCACCGAGTAGAGCGCGAGCAGCGGCAGCCCGGCGGGTGCGGCGCTGCGGTACGTGACCGCCAGCGCGTCCACGATCAGGCCGATCACCAGCACGCCGGCGATCAGCAGCAGCCGGATGCCGGGGGTGACGGGAGCAGGGGTGGCATACCGGCCGACGTCGCGTACACCGGCCTGCACCAGCCGGCTGAATTCCATCAGGGCGTCCGGGCCCGGCAGCAGCCCGAGGACCGCCTCCCCCGGGGTGAAGAGCAGGGTCATCAGCAGCACGCCGGCCAGGACCTGCGCGCCGATGACGAGCGGTCCGGCCAGGGCGGCCCGGCGGGCGGCCGCGCCCACTCCCGTCACGAGGGCCAGCAGGACCGCCGCCTGGATCAGCCAGCTGATCGGTTCCACCAGTGGCAGCAGTGCGCCGGCGGCACACAGCGTGGCCACCGCCGCACACAGCGCCAGCCGCGCCCGGCCGCTCATGCCTGTGCCTCACTTCGCTCGGGGCCGCCCGGGCAACGCCCGCGCCGGCCGCTGATCCGGCCGCGTGGGCAGCGCGCCCCCGGCCGTCCGTCCACGGGCAGGCCCTCTTCCCTCAGCGGCCGCCCGTCCGTGATCCGCCCACGGCTCACGCTCCCGTTCATGACCGGCCTCCCACCACCGTCTCCGGGGCGCCCGTGCGCTCTCCGGCCGCGCGCCACAGGGCGGCGAGGGTGTCGCCGGGTGTCACCGGCAGCGCCGTCCAGCCGGCCTTGCGCAGCAGCCGCAGGCGTTCGGCCAGCGGGACCTGGCCGTCGGAGAATCTGATGCCGCCGGGGCCCCGGGTCCAGGCGTCGCCGTCCAGGACGAAGGCGACGGCCGCGCCGCTGCGCTGCCGCATCCGCCCGGCGACCGCCGCCTGCTCCTCGTCCAGGTCGCCGAAGAAGGCGACCAGCAGTCCTTCGTTGCCGCCGCGCAGCACGTCGTACGCCGCCGACAGGCCCTCCTCCTCGGAGTGCTCCACGACGGCGAGGGTGTCCAGCAGCAGTCCCGCGGCGTCGGCGGAGTCGGTGCCGCCCGCGAAGCTGCCGGCGCCGTCGGGGCCGGGCACCGAGCTGCCGGTGTCGGTCAGCAGCCGCACCGAGAAGCCGCGCTCCAGCAGATGCACCGCGGTGGAGGCGGCACCCGCCACCGCCCACTCGAAGGCCGAGTCGGGGCCCGAGCCCGGGTGGGCGGTCTCGCGGGTGTCGAGCAGGACCGTGCAGCGCGCTTTCTGCGGCTGCTCCTCCCTGCGGACCATCAGTTCGCCGTAGCGCGCGGTGGAACGCCAGTGGACGCGGCGCAGATCGTCGCCGTGCCTGTAGCCGCGCGGGATGACGTCGTCCTCCCCGGCCAGCGCCGGCGAGCGGTGCCGTCCGTCGCCGTACCCGGCGGCCTCTCCCGCCGGCCGCACCGCGGGCAGCGGTTCGACCCGCGGCACGACCGTCAGGGTGTCGGAGGCGCTGAACGAGCGGGTCAGCTCGCACATCCCGAACGGGTCCGAGAGGCGCAGCTGCAGCGGCCCCAGCGGATAGCGTCCGCGCAGGTCGGAGCGGACGCGGTAGGAGACCTCGCGGCGGCCGCCGGCCTCGACCCGGTCCAGGACGAAGCGCGGCCGGGGCCCGAGGACGTACGGCACCCGGTCCTGGAGCATCAGCACGCCCGTCGGCAGCCGGGAGATGTTCTCCATCCGCAGCCGCACCCGGGATTCGGTGGCCGCGGGCACCCGGGCGGGGGCGAGCGTACGGCTGCCCGCGACGCGGTAGCGGGTGCGGTGCAGGACCAGGACGCACACCAGCGGGAGGGCGGCGAGCAGCAGACCGACCCGCAGCAGATCCGCCTGCCCGAGGAGGTAGGAGCACACCGTGGCGGCCACCCCGGCCGCCAGGAACGACCTGCCCCGTGTCGTCAGTCCCCCGAGGGCCGCCCGCCACCCGTCCCGTTCCGGAGTGCCCTCGCTCCCCCCGTCGGACATCACAACCCCCGTACGCCGGGCGGCTGCTGGCCGGGTGTCCGCCACGGCTGTGCGGACGGCTCGGGAACCGGGACGCGCTGCAGGATCTCCAGCACGATCTGCTCGGCCGTACGGCGGTTCAACTGGGCCTGGGCGGTGGGCAGCAGCCGGTGCGCGAGCACCGCCACCGCCAGCGACTGGACATCGTCCGGGAGGGTGTACTCCCGCCCCTGGAGCGCGGCCGAGGCCTTGGCGGCGCGCAGCAGATGCAGGGTCGCCCGCGGTGAGGCGCCGAGCCGCAGCTCGGGGTGGCTGCGGGTGGCCACCACCAGATCGACGGTGTACCGGCGCACCGTTTCGGCGACATGGACCGTGCGCACCGCGTCGATCAGCTTCACGATCTCGTGGGCGTGCGCGACCGGCTGGAGGTCGTCGAGCGGCGAGGCGCCGCCGTGCACATCCAGCATCTGCAGCTCGGCCGCCGGGCTGGGGTAGCCGATCGAGACCCGCGCCATGAAGCGGTCGCGCTGGGCCTCGGGGAGCGGGTACGTGCCCTCCATCTCCACCGGGTTCTGGGTGGCGACCACCATGAACGGGTCGGGCAGCTCGTAGGTCTGCCCGTCCATCGTGACCTGACGCTCCTCCATGGACTCCAGGAGCGCCGACTGGGTCTTGGGCGAGGCGCGGTTGATCTCGTCGCCGATCACGATCTGGGAGAAGATCGCGCCGGGCTTGAACTCGAAGTCCCGCTGCTGCTGGTCGAAGATGCTGACGCCGGTGATGTCGGAGGGCAGCAGGTCGGGCGTGAACTGGATGCGCCGCACCGAGCAGTCGATGGAGCGGGCCAGCGCCTTGGCGAGCATGGTCTTGCCGACGCCGGGCACATCCTCGATGAGCAGATGTCCCTCGGCCAGCAGCACGGTCAGCGCGAGCCGTACGACCTCCGGCTTGCCCTCGATCACTTCCTCCACCGACCGGTGAACCCGCTCCGCGGTGGTGGTCAGATCGCTGAGGCTCGCTCGTTCGTCATACGTCGTCACTCGGCCCTCCTCGGCCCCGTACTACGGGCCGATGCCCCCTCTGCGGACCCGGCCCACCCCGAAAGTGCGCATCGCGCCCGGCCGGGGCCGGGACGACGGCACCTACGCATTCTTGCTGCCCGCGCGGCTTCGCGTCATGACCTGTGGATAACTCACAAGGTTATCCCCCGGCCTTCCCGGCGAACCCGGCATTCCGGACGGGATCCGGATGCCGGGACGGCCGGGGCGGGGTCAGTTCTGCGGGTCGATCTCCCGCAGCAGACCGGTCGTCACGTCGAAAACGAAGCCGCGGACGTCGTCGGTATGCAGGAGGAAGGGGGAGGTGCGCACCCGCTGCATGGACTGCCGTACGTCCTCGTCGAGGTCCTTGAACGCCTCGACCGCCCAGGTGGGACGCTGTCCGACCTCGGCCGCCAGCTCGTGGCGGAAGTCCTCGGTCAGGCTGAGCAGACCGCACCCGGTGTGGTGGATGAGGACGACGGAGCGGGTGCCGAGCGCCCGCTGGCTGATCGTCAGGGACCGGATGATGTCGTCGGTGACCACCCCGCCGGCATTGCGGATGGTGTGGCAGTCGCCGAGTTCGAGGCCGAGCGCGGCGTGCAGGTCGAGCCGGGCGTCCATACAGGCCACGATGGCGACATTGCGGACGGGCCGGGCGTCCATTCCGGGGTCGGTGAAGGCGGCGGCATAGCGCTTGTTCGCCTCGACGAGACTGTCGGTGACCGTGTCACCGGAGCGCACGGCGGAACCGTCGGCGGAGGGGGGCAGCGGCTGCGACGCAGGTATGGGCATGGATTCAAGGTAATCGGCGGCGGCCTTTTCGGCTGCATGAGAGGTCGGGCATAGGGGTCATCATCACTCCTTGTGAGGTAACCCACAGGTCTGACCGTCTCGCCGCCGTCCGGGTGAGAAGCCCGCGGGAAAGGCGGCGGGAAAGCCGTCGCAGGACGCGCGGAACCGGTTGATTGACCGGGGCAGCCGGTGGACTAAAGTGGCGCGAAGTGGGAGGCGTGACGCTCTCCTTGGATACCGAATTCCTCGCGTGCGCGCGTCGTACGTACGGCTCGGCCTCCTCCCGCTCCCATGGTCTTCCGACGTCACTTCCCCGTCGCCGGAGGGCCACTTCCCCTTCAGAGCGGGCGGGGACCAAGCGGTACGTGCGGCATCCCCCAGCCAGCGGCCGGGGCCCCACCTGCCGCCCAGCCCATCGGAAGGCACATGAGCGAGCGTAGCGAGCGAATCAGGAAGAGGTGCGCGCTCTGCCGAGGCAGGCGGGCCGAGCGCGGCGAGGTCCTCGCATGAACAGCAGCACTCGCCACGTACCCGTCATGCTCCAGAGGTGTCTGGACCTGCTCGCGCCCGCGCTCGCCGAGCCCGGTGCGGTCGTCGTCGACTGCACCCTCGGACTCGGAGGGCACAGCGAGGCACTGCTGTCCACCTTCCCGGCGGCCCGGCTCATCGCCCTCGACCGCGACCCGTCCGCCCTGAAGCTGGCGGGCGAGCGGCTCGCCCCGTACGGAGACCGCGCCACCCTGGTGCACGCCGTCTACGACGAGCTCCCCGAGGTCCTCGACCGGCTCGGGACCCCGCGCGTCCAGGGCGTGCTGTTCGACCTCGGTGTCTCCTCCATGCAGCTCGACGAGGCCGACCGCGGCTTCGCGTACGCGCAGGACGCCCCGCTGGACATGCGGATGGACCAGTCGACCGGCATCAGCGCCGCGGATGTCCTCAACACCTACGCGCCCGGTGAGCTGGTCCGGATCCTGCGCTCCTACGGGGAGGAGAAGCAGGCCAAGCGGATCGTCGAGGCCGTCGTCCGCGAGCGCGCCAAGGAGCCGTTCACCAACAGCGCGCGGCTGGTCGAGCTGATCCGTGACGCGCTGCCGCAGGCCGCCAAGCGCACGGGCGGCAACCCCGCCAAGCGCACGTTCCAGGCGCTGCGCATCGAGGTCAACGGGGAGCTGGCGAGCGTGGAGCGCGCCGTCCCGGCCGCCGTGCGGGCGCTCGCGGTGGGCGGCCGGATCGCCGTGCTCGCCTACCACTCGCTGGAGGACCGCCTGGTCAAGCAGGTGTTCGCGGCCGGTGCGGCCAACACGGCGCCGCCCGGGCTGCCGGTGGTCCCCGAGCGCTACCAGCCCCGGCTCAAGCTGCTGACCCGCGGCGCCGAACTCCCCACGGAGGAGGAGATCGCCGAGAACCGCCGGGCCGCCCCCGCCCGGCTGCGCGGCGCGGAGCGCATCCGCGAGAGCGTCGAGGACACCGCATGAAAGGCCAGGGGCCGCGCGGCAGACAGAAACGCCTCGCCGCGCTGTTCCCCTCCGGCGCGGGTGCCCGCGGCACCGCGGCCCGCACCCCTTTCGTGCTCCTCATCGTCGTCCTCCTCGGCTCCGGCCTGATCACCTTGCTGCTGCTGAACTCCGCCCTCAATCAGGGGTCGTTCGAGCTCAGCAAGCTGGAGAAGCAGACCGAGGAGCTGACGGACGAGCAGCAGGCGCTGCAGCAGGACGTGGACGCCTACTCGGCACCGGGCGCGCTGGAGCGGCGCGCCCGGAAGCTGGGGATGGTGCCCGGCGGCACTCCGGTGTTCCTGCTCCCGGACGGCACGGTCCGCGGCCGGCCGAGCGTGGCCGGGCCGACGGGGGCGCCGCTGAGCAGCTCCGCCGCGCCGTCGCCCCTGGGCACCACCACCCGTACCGCGCTGCCCCGTCCGGCGGTGCCGCCGGTCCCGGCCCTGGCCGGGGTGCTGGGCCCGGACAGCGCACCGGGCACCGAGGCGACACCGGCCGATCCGGCCACCCTGGCCTCCCCGCCCCCCTCGGCCGCCCCGGCGTCCCTGACCTCGTCCGCCTCGCGCGCCCCGTCCGGCGGCGCCGCCCCCACCGCACCCGCGCCCGCCCCCTTCCCGACGACCTCCGGCAGGTGAACGCGGCATGACCGAGTCCAGGGACCCTCGCCGGGTGCCGCGCCCCGCCCAGCGCGGGGGCCGGGCCGGCAGCGGTGCCGGACGCCCGCCCGCCGCCAAGCGCCCCGCGGCCCGCCCCGGCTCCCGGCCCGGCCCGCCCCGGCCCGCCGCCCGCCCCGCGCGCCCCCGCTCCGGGGCCCCGGCGCTCCGCCTCGGCAGCCCGCGCCCGCGGCTGCGGCTGGTCTCCCTCGGTCTGACGCTGATCATGCTGGTCTTCGTCGTACGGCTCTTCCAGGTGCAGGCCGTGGACGCCGGAGCGTTCGCCGCCAAGGCCAACGAGAACCGCTATGTACCGGTCAAGCTGGCCGCCGAGCGCGGTGCGATCACCGACCGCAACGGCGTGGACCTGGCCACCACCGTCGACGCGTACGACATCACCGCCGACCCGAGCCTGCTGGCCCCGGGGAAGACCAAGATCGACGATGCACCGCAGCGGGCCGCCGCGCTGCTCGCCCCGGTCCTCGGCGAGGACAGGGCCACCCTGGCCAAGAAGCTCGACCGGCCCGAAGCGCGCTACGCCCTGCTCGCCCGGCAGCAGACCCCGCAGGTCTGGAAGAAGATCAAGGACCTGCGCAAGACCCTCGACAGCAAGGCGGCCGCCGCCCCCAAGAGCGCGCCCCGCCCCAACGTCCTGGTGGGGATCTTCGCCGACAAGCACAGCAAGCGCCTCTACCCCAACAAGAACCTCGCCGCCGGCGTGCTCGGCTTCGTCAACGGCGCAGGCAAGGGCGGCGGCGGCCTGGAGGCGCGCCTGGACAAGCAGCTGGCGGGCAAGGACGGCAAGCTCGTCTACGCCCAGTCCGGCGGCCGCCGGGTACCCACCGCCGACACCCAGGAGCACCCCGCCGTCCCCGGCAGCGACGTCGAGCTGACCCTCGACCGTGACATCCAGTGGGCGGCCCAGCAGGCCATCACCGAACAGGTCGCCAAGTCACAGGCCGACCGCGGCTATGTCGTCGTCCAGGACACCCGCACCGGGGAGATCCTGGCGCTCGCCAATGCGCCCGGGTTCGACCCCAACGAGGTGTCGAAGGCCGATCCGGAAGCGCTGGGCAACGCCGCGCTGTCGGACGCGTTCGAGCCGGGCTCCACCAGCAAGGTGATGTCGATGGCCGCCGTCCTGGAGGAGGGCGTCGCCACCCCGGCCACCAGGGTCACCGTGCCCAACCGGCTGCACCGGGGCGACCGGCTGTTCGCGGATGACGTCGACCACGAGACCTGGCATCTGACCCTCAACGGGGTGCTCGCCAAGTCCAGCAACATCGGCACGATCCTCGCCACCGGCCAGCTCGGCAAGACCCAGCCCGAGGCCAACCAGGTCCTCTACTCCTATCTGCGCAAGTTCGGAATCGGCAGGCCGACCGGGCTCGGCTTCCCCGGGGAGACCGACGGCATCCTGGCCAAGCCGCAGGACTGGAACACCTCGCAGCAGTTCACCGTCCCGTTCGGCCAGGGGCTGTCCCTCAACGCCGTACAGGCCGCCTCCGTCTACTCCACGATCGCCAACGGAGGGGAGCGCATCGCCCCCTCCCTGGTCCGGGGCAGCACCGGCCCCGACGGGCACTACGCACCGGCGCCCAAGCCCGCGAAGAACCGCGTGATCAGCCAGAAGACGGCGGCCACGCTCGCCACCATGCTCGAATCGGTGGTGGACGATGAAGAAGGCACCGGAGCGAAGGCGAAGATCGACGGCTACCGGGTCGGCGGCAAGACCGGCACCTCCAACCGGGTGGACCCCCGGACCGGCCGCTACCACGGCTACACCGCCTCGTTCGCCGGCTTCGCCCCCGCCGACAAACCCCGCATCACGGTCTACTGCGCCGTCCAGAACCCCACGACGGGCAGCTATTTCGGCGGCCAGGTCTGCGGCCCGATCTACCAGCAGGTCATGGCCTTCGCGCTGAAAACCCTCCAGGTCCCGCCGACCGGCGCCAAGCCCCCGCGGCTGCCGGTCACCTTCACGCCAGGCCAATGAAATCGAGGCAATTCCGCCGTGACGACCATCACCCCCGACGGCACCCCCGACGGCACCTCCACTCCGGGCAACTGCTCCTCCCCACGGCCCTCACTTCGCCCCGGGCCGGTGGTGCCCGGTACGCTCACCGCCGTGTCACACGCTGATCAGTCCCCGAAAGCCCAGCACGCCGAGAAGGGCGGTGCCGCCACCTACCCGGGAGCGCCGCGCCCTGAACGGGTCCGCCCCACCCCCCTGGCGGACCTGGCCGAGCAGCTGGGAAGCCCGGCCCCCGACGCCGGCCACCCCGGAGCGGCCGATGCCGCACAGCCCGTGATGGTCACCGGCATCACCCATGACTCCCGGGCGGTCCGCCCCGGTGACGTCTACGCGGCGCTGCCCGGCGCCCGTCTGCACGGTGCCGACTTCGTCGCCCAGGCCGCCGATCTCGGCGCCGCGGCGGTCCTGACCGACCCGTCGGGCGCCGAGCGCGCCGCCGCGACCGGCCTGCCGGTCCTCGTCGTCGACAACCCGCGCGCGCGGATGGGTGCCCTGGCCGTCTCCATCTACGGAGCGCCGGGCGAGGACCTCCTCCAGATCGGCATCACCGGCACCTCCGGCAAGACCACCACCGCCTACCTCATCGAGGGCGGACTGCGGGCCGCGGCCGCCAAGCGCCCCGACGGGGGACTGACCGGCCTGATCGGCACCGTCGAGACCCGTATCGGCGACGAGCGCATCAAGTCCGAGCGCACCACCCCCGAGGCCACCGACCTGCAGGCGCTCTTCGCGGTGATGCGCGAGCGCGGTGTCCGCGCGGTCGCCATGGAGGTCTCCAGCCACGCCCTGGTCCTCGGCCGGGTCGACGGCTGCGTCTTCGACGTCGCGATCTTCAACAACCTCAGCCCGGAGCACATGGAGTTCCACTCCGGGATGGAGGACTACTTCCAGGCCAAGGCGCAGCTCTTCACCAAGGCCCGCAGCCGCGCCGGCGTGGTCAACCTCGACGACGAGTACGGCAAGCGGCTGGCCGAGGGCGAGTCCGAGGTCCCGGTCACCACCTTCTCCGCGGAGGGCCACCCCGACGCCGACTGGCGGGCGTCCGACGTCGAGGTCGGCACGCTCGGCTCGAACTTCACCGTGCACGGCCCGGACGGCCAGACCCTGCGCGCCGCCTCCCCGATCGCCGGCCCGTTCAACGTCGCCAACGCGCTCGCCGCGATCGTCTCGCTGGTCGTCGCCGGTATCGACCCGCAGACCGCCGCCGACGGGGTCGCCGCGGTGCCCGGGGTCCCCGGCCGCCTGGAGCGCATCGACGCCGGCCAGCCGTACCTGGCGGTGGTCGACTACGCGCACAAGACCGACGCCGTCGAATCGGTTCTGCGCGCGCTGCGCAAGGTCACCGACGGCAAGCTGCACGCCGTCCTCGGCTGCGGCGGCGACCGCGACCCGCACAAGCGTGCCCCGATGGGTGCCGCAATGGCCCGGCTCGCCGACACGGCCGTACTGACCTCCGACAACCCGCGCGGCGAGGACCCCCTCGCGATCCTCGCCACCATGCTCGCGGGGGCCGCGGAGGTCCCCATTCATGAACGCGGCACGGTGCTCGTCGAAGAAGAGCGCGCCGCCGCCATCGCCGCCGCCGTCGCCCGCGCCGAGCCCGGTGACACCGTGATCGTCGCGGGCAAGGGCCACGAGCAGGGCCAGGACATCGCCGGAGTGGTACGCCCCTTCGACGACCGCCAGGTACTGCGCGAGGCCATCGAGGCTTCCTTGAAGTCACCGCAGCCGAACCACCAGGGATGACACACCGCCATGCGCGCACAACCCTTTTGCCGTCACCGCCCGCCCAGTACCGGGGGTGACCTGTGATCTCCCTGTCGCTCGCCGAGATCGCGAGCATCGTCGGAGGGCAGCAGCACGACATACCGGACGACGGCCGCCGGGTGACCGGACCGGTCGTGGCGGACTCCCGTGCGGTGGGCCCCGGCGCGCTGTTCGTGGCCTTCGCCGGTGACCGCGTCGACGGCCACGACTTCGCGTCCGGCGCCGTCGAGGCGGGCGCGGTGGCCGTACTGGCCGCCCGCCCCCTCGGTGTCCCCGCGATCGTCGTCGACGACGTGATCGCCGCGCTCGGTGCGCTCGCCCGCGCCGTCGTCGCACGTCTGGGCACCACCGTCGTGGGCCTCACCGGCTCGGCCGGCAAGACCAGCACCAAGGACCTGATCGCCCAGCTGCTGCAGCGCCACGGCCCGACGGTCTGGCCCGAGGGGAACCTCAACAACGAGATCGGGCTGCCGCTGACCGCGCTGCGCGCCGATGAGACCACCCGCCATCTCGTCCTGGAGATGGGCGCCCGCGGCGTCGGCCACATCCGCTACCTGGCCGGGCTGACCCCGCCGAGGATCGGTGTGGTGCTGAACGTCGGCAGCGCGCACATCGGCGAGTTCGGCGGCCGTGAGCAGATCGCCCTGGCCAAGGGCGAACTCATCGAGGCGCTGCCCCCGGCCGAGGACGGCGGGATCGCGGTGCTCAACGCCGACGATCCGTACGTCCGCGCCATGGCGCCGCGCACCAGGGCCCGCACGGTCCTGTTCGGTGAGGCCGCGGAGGCCGCCGTACGTGCCGAGAATGTCCGGCTCACGGAGCTCGGACAGCCTGCCTTCACGCTTCACACACCCTCCGGGTGCAGTGATGTGACCATGCGGCTGTACGGTGAGCACCACGTGTCGAACGCGCTCGCCGCGGCCGCCGTCGCCCATGAGTTGGGCATGCCCGTGGACGAGATCGCCACCGCGCTCTCCGAAGCCGGCACGCTCTCCCGCTGGCGTATGGAGGTCACCGAGCGCGCGGACGGCGTGCGGGTCGTCAACGACGCCTACAACGCGAACCCCGAGTCCATGCGAGCGGCGCTGCGTGCGCTGGTCGCCATGGGCGCAGCCGGCAAGGCGACGGGCGCGCGTACGTGGGCGGTGCTCGGTGAGATGGCCGAGCTCGGCGAGGAGTCACTCGCCGAACACGACGCGGTCGGACGGCTGGCCGTCCGGCTCAACGTCAGCAAGCTCGTGGCAGTCGGCGGCAGGGAAGCGGCCTGGCTCGACATGGGCGCCAAGAACGAGGGTTCGTGGGGTGAGGAGTCGGTGCACGTGTCCGACGCGCGGGCGGCGGTCGACCTGTTGCGCAGCGAGCTGCAGCCGGGAGATGTCGTGCTGGTGAAGGCGTCCAGGTCGGTGGGGCTGGAGCGGGTCGCCGCAGCTTTGCTGGACGAGGGCATGCGGGGCGCCGCGGGCGCTGAGGGTGGAGCCGCGACCCGATGAACTCGATGAAGCAGATCCTCTTCTCCGGAATGATCGGGCTCTTCCTGACCCTGATCGGCACCCCGCTGCTGATCAAGCTGCTGGCCAAAAAGGGATACGGGCAGTTCATCCGCGATGACGGCCCGCGGACCCACGGCAGCAAGAAGGGCACGCCCACCATGGGCGGTATCTCCTTCATCCTGGCCACGATCATCGCCTACGCCGTGACAAAGGTGATCACCTCCAGCGATCCGACCTTCTCGGGTGTGCTGGTGCTCTTCCTCTTCGCGGGCATGGGCCTGGTCGGGTTCCTCGACGACTACATCAAGATCGTCAAGCAGCGCTCGCTGGGCCTGCGGGCCAAGGCCAAGATGGCCGGCCAGCTGATCGTCGGTATCGCCTTCGCCGTGCTGTCGCTGCAGTTCGCGGACCTGCGCGGGCAGACCCCGGCGTCCGACCGGCTCTCCTTCACCCAGGACTTCGGCTGGCAGATCGGCCCGGTGATCTTCGTGATCTGGGCGCTGTTCATGATCCTGGCGATGTCCAACGGCGTGAACCTCACCGACGGACTCGACGGCCTCGCCACCGGCGCCTCGGTGATGGTCTTCGGCGCGTACACCTTCATCGGCATCTGGCAGTACCAGGAGTCGTGCGCCAACCAGATCACCGCCGGACCGGGCTGTTACGAGGTCCGCGATCCGCTCGACCTCGCGGTCGTGGCCTCCGCACTGATGGGCGCCTGCTTCGGCTTCCTGTGGTGGAACACCTCGCCCGCCAAGATCTTCATGGGCGACACCGGTTCGCTGGCCCTGGGCGGCGCGCTGGCCGGCCTGGCCATCTGCTCCCGTACGGAGCTGCTGCTCGCCATCCTCGGCGGTCTCTTCGTCCTGATCACCATGTCCGTGGTGATCCAGGTCGGATCGTTCCGGCTGACCGGCAAGCGGGTCTTCCGTATGGCGCCACTCCAGCACCACTTCGAACTCAAGGGGTGGTCGGAAGTCCTTGTGGTGGTCCGGTTCTGGATCATCCAGGGCATGTGCGTCATCGTGGGACTCGGCATCTTCTACGGCGGCTGGCAGGCAGCAAAGTGACCACGCACGGCCCGGCGGACTTCGCCGGTCAGCACATCACCGTCGCCGGCCTCGGCGTGAGCGGCATCAGTGCCGCCCGCGCCCTGGCCGGCCTCGGCGCCCACGTCACCGTCGTGGACGGCGGCGACGGCGACAAGCAGCGGGCCACCGCCCGTGAGCTGGCGGAGCAGGGGATCACCGTCCGCCTCGGCGACGGGGAGACCCTCCCCGAGGGCACCGGCCTGGTCGTCACCTCTCCCGGCTGGAAGCCGGACAGCCCCCTGTTCGCGGCGGCCGCGGCGGCCGGTGTGGACGTGGTCGGCGATGTCGAGATCGCCTGGCGGCTGCGCGGGCCGGACGCCGCGGCCTGGCTCGGGGTCACCGGCACCAACGGCAAGACCACCACCGTGCGGATGCTGGCCTCGATCCTGGCCGCCGAGGGCCTGCGCACCATGGCGGTCGGCAACATCGGCACCCCGATCATCGATGTCGTCCTGGGGCAGGGCAAGGACGGCGAGCCCCCCTACGACGTGCTCGCCGTGGAGCTCTCCAGCTACCAGCTGCACTGGGCGCCGTCGCTGCGCGCGCACTCCGCCACGGTCCTCAACCTCGCACCCGACCACCTCGACTGGCACGGCTCCATGCAGGCGTACGCCGCCGACAAGGGCCGGATCTACGAGGGGAACACCGTCGCCTGCGTCTACAACGTGGCCGACAAGGCGACCGAGGACCTGGTGCGCGAGGCCGACGTCGAGGAGGGCTGCCGGGCCATCGGCTTCACCCTCGGCACCCCCGGCCCCTCCCAACTCGGCGTCGTCGACGGCATCCTCGTCGACCGCGCCTTCGTGGAGAACCGTCAGCAGCAGGCCCAGGAGCTCGCCGAGGTCTCCGACATCGCGCCCGGCTCCGGGACCCCCGCCCCGCACAACATCGCCAACGCCCTCGCGGCGGCGGCGCTGGCCCGGGCCTTCGGCGTCCGTCCCGCCGCCGTACGCGACGGACTGCGCGCCTTCCACCCGGAAGCGCACCGCATCCAGCACATCGCGGAGCGCGACGGCGTCACCTACATCGACGACTCCAAGGCCACCAACACCCACGCCGCCGAGGCGTCGTTGGCGGCGTACGAGCGCATCGTGTGGATCGCCGGCGGCCTCGCCAAGGGCGCGACCTTCGACGAGCTGGTGCAGAAGTCGGCCGCCCGGCTGCGCGGGGTGGTGCTGATCGGCGCCGATCGGGCGCTGATCAGGGAAGCCCTGGCGCGACACGCCCCCGATGTCCCGGTGGTCGACCTCGACCGGACCGACACTGGGGCGATGCCCGAGGCGGTCCGGGAAGCGACCCGTCTGGCCGAGCCCGGCGACACCGTCCTGCTGGCTCCGGCCTGTGCCTCGATGGACATGTTCGTCAACTACAACAAGCGGGGCGAGGCCTTCGCCGAGGCGGTCGGTGAGCTGACCGCACGGGATCACTAGACCGTTTCTCCCCGCTGTCGTCGTCAGCCGGCGGCGAGCGCACCTGTGGAGGGGACGAGGATGACGGCCCGATCGGCGAAGGCGGCCAGGCCGCGTCCGGTGCGCCGGCCCTCCACCGCGCGCAAGCCGCGCGGCGGACGCACACCGGGCGGCCTCCGGGGGCTCCACACCCGGCTGAAACGGGCCTGGGACCGCCCGCTGACCGCCTACTACCTGATCCTCGGCGGCAGCCTGCTGATCACCGTCCTGGGGCTGGTGATGGTCTACTCGGCGTCCCAGATCAAGGCGCTGCAGTCCGGTCTGGCCCCGACGTACTTCTTCCGCAAGCAGCTGCTCGCCGCCGTCCTCGGCGGCGGGCTGCTGCTGGCCGCCTCCCGTATGCCGGTACGGCTGCACCGCGGGCTGGCCTATCCGCTGCTCGCCGTCTCGGTGTTCCTGATGTGCCTGGTGCAGATTCCGGGCATAGGGGTCGCGGTCAACGGCAACCAGAACTGGATCAGCCTCGGCGGACCTTTCCAGATGCAACCGAGCGAGTTCGCCAAGCTCGCGCTGGTGATGTGGGGCGCCGATCTCCTGGCCCGCAAACAGGACAAAAGGCTGCTGGTGCAGTGGAAGCATCTGCTGGTGCCGCTGATCCCGGTGGCGTTCCTGCTGCTCGGGCTGATCATGCTCGGTGGCGACATGGGGACCGCGATCATTCTCACCGCGATCCTTTTCGGACTGCTGTGGCTGGCCGGGGCGCCGACCCGGCTGTTCGTGGGGGTGCTGGGCGCCGCCACCCTGATCGGGGCGCTGCTGATCAAGACCAGCGCCAACCGGATGTCCCGGCTGGCCTGCATCGGAGCGACCGATCCGGGGCCCGGTGACCAGTGCTGGCAGGCCGTGCACGGCATCTATGCCCTGGCGTCCGGCGGATTCTTCGGTTCCGGCCTCGGTGCAAGTATGGAAAAATGGGGTGAACTCCCTGAACCGCACACCGACTTCATCTTCGCCATCACCGGGGAGGAACTGGGTCTGGCGGGGACGCTGTCGGTGCTCGCCCTCTTCGCGGCTCTAGGCTATGCGGGTATCCGCGTGGCCGGACGCACGGAGGACCCCTTCGTACGGTACGCCGCGGGAGGCGTGACCACCTGGATCACGGCCCAGGCCGTGATCAACATCGGTGCAGTGCTCGGCCTGTTGCCGATCGCCGGTGTCCCGCTCCCGCTGTTCTCCTACGGAGGCTCCGCCCTGCTGCCGACGATGTTCGCCATCGGGCTCCTGATCGCCTTCGCGCGTGACGAGCCCGCTGCACGGGCGGCGTTGGCCATGCGGCAGCCGGTCTTCGGCAGGAGGCAGGCTGGGGTGAGATGGAAGACGATGAGACGGCGCGTCAAGAAGCGGCCGTCCGGAGAGCGGTGAATTTCGGTGCATGTCGTACTCGCCGGTGGGGGGACCGCCGGCCACATCGAGCCCGCGCTCGCCCTCGCGGACGCACTGCGGAGGCAGGACCCCACCGTGGGGATCACGGCACTCGGTACGGAGAAGGGCCTGGAGACCCGGCTCGTCCCGGAGCGCGGCTATGAGCTGGGCCTGATCCCGGCCGTGCCGCTGCCGCGCAAGCCCACCCCCGAGCTGATCACCGTCCCCGGGCGGCTGCGCGGCACGATCAAGGCCGCCGAGCAGATCCTGGAGCGCACGAAGGCGGACTGTGTCGTCGGCTTCGGCGGCTATGTGGCGCTGCCCGGCTATCTGGCCGCCAAGCGGCTCGGGGTGCCGATCATCGTCCACGAGGCCAACGCCCGCCCCGGCCTGGCCAACAAGATCGGCTCGCGGTACGCCAAGTTCGTCGCCGTCAGCACCCCGGACAGCAAGCTGCGCGGTGCCCGCTATGTCGGCATTCCGCTGCGCCGCACCATCGCCACCCTGGACCGCGCCGCGGTCCGCCCCGAGGCGCGGGCCGCCTTCGGCCTCGACCCCAACCTCCCGACCCTGCTGGTGTCCGGTGGTTCCCAGGGTGCCCGACGGCTGAACGAGGTCATCCAGGCCGCCGTTCCGGTCCTGCAGCGCGCCGGTATCCAGGTCCTGCACGCGGTCGGCCCGAAGAACGAACTGCCGCATGTGGACAACATGCCCGGGATGCCCCCCTATGTCCCGGTACCGTACGTGGACCGGATGGATCTCGCGTACGCCGCGGCCGACATGATGCTCTGCCGCGCGGGCGCAATGACCGTCGCCGAGTTGTCCGCCGTCGGGCTCCCGGCCGCGTTCGTCCCGCTGCCCATCGGCAACGGCGAGCAGCGGCTCAACGCCCAGCCGCTGGTCAACGCCGGCGGGGGCCTGCTGGTCGACGACGCCCAGCTGACCCCGGACTGGGTGCAGAACAGCGTGCTCCCGGTCCTGGCCGATCCGCACCGGCTGTACGAGATGTCGCGCGCGGCCTCCGAGTTCGGCCGCCGGGACGCCGATGAGCTGTTGGTCGGCATGGTGTACGAGGCGATCGCGCAGAACAACAAGTAGCCCACGAGAGAAGGCAGGGAGCGTGGCCGGACCGACAACCGCCCAACGCGGGGAGAAGAAGTCACCGTCCGGCCCGCCCTCCGCCGCGGCGCCCCCCGGGCGAAGATTCCGGTGGGAGCGCCTTCCTCTTCGCGCGCCGAGCCGCCGTGGTCTGATCATCATCCTGGTCGTCACGGTGCTGCTCGGCGCGTTCGGCGTCTGGGCCCTCTACGCCTCGGACTGGCTCCGCGCGGAGCGCGTCAGCACCACCGGCACCAAGGTTCTGACACCGCATGAAGTCGTCGCCGCGGCGGACGCCCCGATGAATGCGCCGCTGGCCTCCGTGGACACGGACGCGCTGGCCCGCCGGCTGCGGGCCCGGCTGCCGCGCATCAGGACGGTGGACGTCGAGCGGTCCTGGCCGCACACAATCGGCCTCAAAGTGACGGAAAGAGTGCCGGAACTGCTGATGCGAGCGGGCAGAAAGTTTGTCGAAGTGGACGCCGAGGGTGTCCGGTTCGCCACCGTCGGCACGGCCCCCAAGGGCGTTCCGCTTCTGGAAATGACCGCATCCGACTCCCCGAGTCTGCGCCGGTTCGGAATCGACCGGTTGCGGCGCGCCGCGGTCGAGGTCGCCCAGGACCTGCCCGCCGTCGTACACAAGGACGTACGGAAGGTCCGCGTACGGTCCTACGACGCCATCACCCTCGAACTGGACAACGACCGCACGGTCGCCTGGGGCAGCCGCGAACAGGGCCCCGAAAAGGCAAAGGTGCTGACCGCACTGCTGAAAGCGGCACCTGACGGGCGTCACTTCGACATCTCGGTGCCCAGCGCCCCTGCGGTGTCCGGGAGTTGACGTCCGTAGCCGCAGGCCAGCACCCTGGATGGCTACGACTATGGGTGATCACATAGGGTGAAAAGAAAAACGGGAGGTTCGGCGTGTTCGTTGAACGGGCGCGCCTTGTCGACTTAGTGTCTCGTTCCAAAGGGACTATGGAACCAAGGAACACAGGCACAGGTAACCCTAAACTTCAACGTTAGGGTTCGGGTCGGCGATACGAACCGTCCCATCGGCATCAGTCGGCGTCCACACGCAGTGCGGCGACGACACGTAACTCGAGGCGAGAGGCCTTCGACGTGGCAGCACCGCAGAACTACCTCGCAGTCATCAAGGTCGTCGGCATCGGCGGCGGTGGCGTGAACGCCATCAACCGGATGATCGAGGTCGGGCTCAAGGGCGTCGAGTTCATCGCGATCAACACCGATGCGCAGGCGCTGCTGATGAGCGACGCCGACGTCAAGCTTGACGTCGGCCGCGAAATGACCCGCGGACTCGGCGCCGGCGCCAACCCGGATGTGGGTCGCAAGGCGGCCGAGGACCACCGCGAGGAGATCGAGGAGGTCCTCAAGGGGGCCGACATGGTCTTCGTGACCGCGGGCGAGGGCGGCGGCACCGGCACCGGTGGCGCCCCCGTCGTCGCCAACATCGCCCGCTCGCTGGGCGCCCTGACGATCGGTGTGGTCACCCGGCCGTTCACCTTCGAGGGCCGCCGTCGCGCCAACCAGGCCGAGGACGGCATCGCCCAGCTGCGCGAAGAGGTCGACACCCTCATCGTGATCCCCAACGACCGACTGCTGTCCATCTCGGACCGCCAGGTGAGCGTGCTCGACGCGTTCAAGTCTGCGGACCAGGTGCTGCTGTCGGGTGTCCAGGGCATCACCGATCTGATCACCACCCCGGGTCTGATCAACCTCGACTTCGCCGACGTCAAGTCCGTGATGTCGGAGGCCGGATCGGCCCTCATGGGGATCGGTTCGGCGCGTGGCGACGACCGCGCGGTGGCCGCCGCGGAGATGGCGATCTCCTCGCCGCTCCTGGAGGCGTCCATCGACGGCGCCCGCGGTGTGCTGCTGTCCATCTCCGGCGGCTCCGACCTCGGTCTCTTCGAGATCAACGAGGCCGCCCAGCTGGTCAGCGAGGCCGCACACCCGGAAGCCAACATCATCTTCGGTGCGGTCATCGACGATGCGCTGGGCGACGAGGTACGGGTGACCGTCATCGCCGCGGGCTTCGACGGCGGTCAGCCGCCGGCCCGCCGGGATGCGCAGTCCTCCGCACTGTCCTCCCCGAAGCGCGAGGAGCCCGCCCCGGCCCCGAGCCGTCCGGCCACTCCGCCCGAGCCGCGTTCGTCGTCCTTCGGCGGACTGGGTTCGGTGCCCGTACGGGACGAGGAGCCGGCACCCGCCGAGTCCTCCTCCTCACTGGGCGAGGTCCCGTCGTCCCCGGCGAGCGCTCCGCAGGTTCCCCCGGCCCGTCCGTACTCGGACTCCGCGGCCGAGGAACTGGACGTTCCCGACTTCCTGAAGTGACCGAAGCACTGAAGTGATAGGGCAACAGCACCACGAGAGCGGCGCGCATTTCGCCTTCACCGACAGGTGGGGCGGGGTGAGCGCCGCTCCGTATGAGCAGCTCAACCTGGGCGGCGCGGTCGGCGACGACCCGCAGGCCGTACACACCAACCGTGCCCGCGCCGCGGTGGAACTCGGTCTCGACCCGGCCGCCGTGGTCTGGATGAACCAGGTCCACGGCCGGGACGTCGCGGTGGTCGACGGTCCCTGGCACGGCCACGACATCCCCGGTGTGGACGCGGTGGTGACGGATCGCCGGGGTCTTGCGCTCGCGGTCCTGACCGCTGACTGCACCCCGGTCCTGCTCGCCGACCCGGTCGCCGGGATCGCGGGGGCCGCGCACGCCGGCCGGCCCGGCCTGGTCGCCGGGGTCGTTCCGGCGGTGGTCGAGGCGATGGTGAAGCGGGGCGCGGAGCCGGCGCGGATCGTCGCGTACACCGGACCGGCGATCTGCGGGCGCTGTTACGAGGTGCCCGAGGAGATGCGCTCCGATGTCGCCGCGGTGGTGCCCGAGGCCCGTGCGGCGACCAGTTGGGGCACTCCCGCGGTGGACGTCACCGCAGGCGTACGGGCCCAACTCGCCGCGGAGGGCGTGCTGGTGCGTGAGGATTCCCACATCTGCACCCGCGAATCCGCGGACCACTTCTCTTACCGGCGCGACCGTACGACGGGGCGGCTCGCGAGCTATGTATGGCTCGGGGGCACCCCCGGCCCGGGGCTGGGGGAGGCCACGCCGTGACCGACGACCGCAAGACGCAACTGGCACAGAACCTGGCACAGGTGGAGGAACGTATCTCCGCCGCCTGCGCCAAGGCGGGCCGGCCGCGTGAGGAGGTGACCCTGATCGTGGTCACCAAGACCTACCCCGCGAGCGATGTGCGGCTGCTCGCGGAACTGGGGGTGCGGCAGGTCGCGGAGAACCGCGATCAGGAAGCGGCGTTCAAGGCCGCTGAATGCGCTGATTTGCCCCTTACTTGGCACTTCGTTGGTCAACTGCAGACGAACAAGGTGCGGTCCGTGGCCGGTTATGCCGGAATTGTTCAGTCGGTCGACCGCTCCAGGCTTGTCACCGCGCTCTCCAAGGAGGCGGTGCGTGCCGGGCGTGAACTGGGTTGCCTGATCCAGGTGGCACTTGACGCGGAGTCGGGTGTGCGGGGTGAACGGGGAGGTGTGGCGCCGGACGGTGCCGCGCCGCTCGCCGCGCAGATCGCCGGGTCCCAAGGTCTGCGTCTGGACGGTGTGATGACCGTCGCGCCGCTGGCCGGGCCCTATGCCGGACGTGAACTCGCCGCCTTCGAACGGCTCATGGAAATCTCATCCGACCTGCGCACGGACCATCCTGCTGCCAACATGGTGTCAGCAGGCATGAGCGCGGACCTCGAAGACGCCGTGGCGGCCGGGGCGACACATGTGCGCGTCGGCACTGCGGTACTCGGAGTCCGACCACGGCTCCGGTAACGTCGCCAAGCAAGTCGGACCACAGCACAAAATATGGTCATTCCCGTAAAAAGCGGGGCAGGCCGAGTGGATCCAAGGCCCCTGGTGACGGAGCCGATCCACCACAGAGCGGAGGACGCAGAGAATGGCCGGCGCGATGCGCAAGATGGCGGTCTACCTCGGCCTCGTGGAGGACGATGGGTACGACGGCCGGGGGTTCGACCCCGATGACGAGTTCGAGCCCGAGCTTGACCCGGAACCCGATCGGGGGCGGCGTCAACAGCACCCGGTGCAGGCCGAAATTCCCCCGGAACGGGAGGAACCCGTCCGCGCCGTGACACCTCCGGCGCAACGTGAACCGGCCCCGCTTGCCGCGGAAAACGGACGACCCGCGCGAATCGCCCCCGTGGCATCCATCACACCCGACCGTCCGAATCTGGAGAAGAACGCACCGGTGATCATGCCCAAGGTTGTGTCCGAGCGGGAGCCCTACCGCATCACCACACTCCACCCCCGGACCTACAACGAAGCCCGTACCATCGGGGAACACTTCCGTGAGGGCACTCCGGTGATCATGAATCTGACGGAGATGGACGACACCGACGCGAAGCGACTTGTCGACTTTGCGGCCGGTTTGGTGTTTGGTCTTCACGGCAGCATCGAGCGGGTGACGCAGAAGGTGTTCCTGTTGTCGCCTGCTAACGTCGATGTCACGGCGGAGGACAAGGCCCGTATCGCAGAGGGCGGGTTCTTCAACCAGAGCTGAGACGCAACACCGGGCACACCGAGGCCGTGAGGCCAACACAGGAGCAAGGCAAGGGGAGAGGGACGGCGCGAGATGAGTGTCTTTGGTCAGGTGATCTACATCGCGCTGTACTGCTTCCTGATCGTGTTGATCTTCCGGCTGGTGATGGACTATGTCTTCCAGTTCGCCCGTTCATGGCAACCCGGCAAGGCGATGGTGGTCGTTCTTGAGGCCGCCTACACTGTCACTGATCCGCCACTCAAGCTTCTGCGGCGGGTCATCCCGCCGCTGCGTCTCGGGGGCGTGGCGCTCGACCTGTCCTTCTTCGTATTGATGATCATCGTGTACATCCTGATCACCGTCGTGAGGACGGTGTTGTTGGTGTGAACGATACGGTCTTGCCGATTGCCGACGACTACGTTGAGGTGAAGTAGAGATGCCGTTGACCCCCGAGGACGTGCGGAACAAGCAGTTCACGACCGTCCGCCTCCGAGAAGGCTATGACGAGGACGAGGTCGATGCCTTCCTCGATGAGGTCGAAGCCGAACTGACCCGGCTCCTGCGGGAGAACGAGGACCTTCGCGCCAAGCTGGCCGCTGCCACCCGCGCCGCCGCGCAGAACCAGCAGCAGCAGGGCCTGCGCAAGGGACCCGACCAGCAGCAGGAGCAGCAGCAGCGTCCCGGGGCTCCGGTGCCCGCCGCCATATCCGGTCCGCAGCCGGTGCCGCCGCAGCAGCAGGGGATGGGTGGACCTCCCCAACTGCCCGGTGGTGCACCTCAGCTGCCTCCTGGTCCCGGTGGCCACGGACCGCAGGGTCCGCACGGTCCCGGTCCGATGGGCCCCGGCGGCCCGATGGGTGGCCCGATGGGCGGCCCCGGCGGACCCCAGCAGCTGCCGCAGGGCGGCCAGCAGGGTGGTCCCGGTGGTGACAGCGCCGCGCGCGTGCTGTCGCTGGCACAGCAGACCGCTGACCAGGCGATCGCGGAGGCCCGTTCCGAGGCCAACAAGATCGTCGGCGAGGCGCGCAGCCGTGCCGAGGGCCTGGAGCGGGACGCCCGCGCCAAGGCCGATGCGCTGGAGCGGGACGCGCAGGAGAAGCACCGCGTGGCGATGGGCTCGCTGGAGTCGGCCCGCGCGACGCTGGAGCGCAAGGTCGAGGACCTGCGCGGCTTCGAGCGCGAGTACCGCACGCGGCTGAAGTCCTACCTGGAGAGCCAGCTGCGTCAGCTGGAGAACCAGGCGGACGACTCGCTGGCCCCGCCGCGGACCCCGGCGACCGCTTCGCTGCCGCCGTCCCCGTCGATGGCGTCGGCCGGTGCCGGCACCATGGGCGGCAACCACACCATGGGTGGCGGTCAGTCGATGGGTGGCGGCAACCACTCCATGGCCGGTCAGTCCAGCAGCGGTCCGTCCTACGGCGGTCAGCAGCAGATGTCGCCGGCGATGACCCAGCCGATGGCTCCGGTGCGTCCGCAGAGCCCGCAGCCGATGCAGCAGACGCCGTCGCCGATGCGCGGCTTCCTGATCGACGAGGACGACAACTGACGTCCGCGTAGCGCGCACAGTCGGCAATCAGGGCCGGGCCCCGAGGGAACATTCCTTCGGGGCCCGGCCCTTTTGTGTGGACTTGTGCGCGCGGTGCGGGCCCGTCCGCGGGGACGGCAGAGCCCCCCGGTGCGGTGGCGCCGGGGGGCTCGGTGCGTCGCGGCGAACCGCGTCCGCGGTTACGCCTTGCGCAGCTGGAACGTGAGGGCCAGGCTCTCGTCGGTGAACGCGGGGCCGTAGGAACCGTCCGCCTCGCCGGGGGCGAAGTCCGTGGCCAGCACCTCGTCGGAGATCAGGCCGGCGTGGTCGGCCAGTGCCGTGCGCAGCTCCTCGTCGGTGGACTGCCAGCGCAGCGCGATCCGGTCGGCGACGTCGAGGCCGCTGTTCTTACGGGCCTCCTGGATCAGCCGGATCGCGTCGCGGGCCAGGCCCGCCCGGCGCAGCTCCGGAGTGATCTCCAGGTCGAGGGCGACCGTGGCGCCCGCGTCGGACGCCACCGACCAGCCCTCGCGCGGGGTCTCGGTGATGATGACCTCGTCGGGGGCGAGCGAGACGGTCTCCCCGTCGACCTCGACGCTCGCCGTGCCCTCGCGCAGCGCGAGGGAGAGGGCGGCGGCATCCGCGGCGGCGACGGCCTTGGCGACCGCCTGGACGCCCTTGCCGAACCGCTTGCCCAGAGCACGGAAGTTCGCCTTGGCGGTGGTGTCGACCAGGGATCCGCCGCCCCCTCGACCAGAGGCGGATTCAGCCAGCGAGGCCAGCGAGCTGACGTTGAGCTCCTCGGCGATCTGTGCGCGCAGGTCCTCGGACAGGTCCGCGAACCCGTGGGCCGCGACCAGCGCACGGGACAGCGGCTGGCGGGTCTTCACCCCCGACTCGGCGCGGGTGGCCCGGCCCAGCTCGACCAGCCGGCGCACCAGCTGCATCCGGCCGGACAGCGCCGGGTCGATGAGCGTCCGGTCGGCGACCGGCCAGCTGGTGAGGTGGACGGAGTCCGGGGCGTCCGGGGTGACCGGGACGACCAGGTCCTGCCAGACCCGCTCGGTGATGAACGGGGTGAGGGGCGCCATGAGCCGGGTGACGGTCTCGATGACCTCGTGGAGCGTCCGCAGCGCGGCCGCGTCGCCCTGCCAGAAGCGGCGGCGGGAGCGGCGTACGTACCAGTTGGAGAGGTCGTCGACGAAGGACGACAGCACCTTGCCGGCGCGCTGGGTGTCGAAGGACTCCAGCGACTCGGTGACCTGCTCGACCAGGGTGTTCAGCTCACCGAGCAGCCAGCGGTCCAGCAGCGGGCGGTCGGCCGGGGCGGGGTCGGCCGCGGAGGGCGCCCAGCCGGACGTACGGGCGTACAGCGCCTGGAAGGCGACGGTGTTCCAGTACGTCAGCAGTGTCTTGCGGACGACTTCCTGGATGGTGCCGTGGCCCACCCGGCGGGCGGCCCAGGGGGAGCCGCCGGCGGCCATGAACCAGCGGACCGCGTCGGCGCCGTGCTGGTCCATGAGCGGGATCGGCTGGAGGGTGTTGCCCAGGTGCTTGGACATCTTGCGGCCGTCCTCGGCGAGGATGTGGCCCAGGCAGACCACGTTCTCGTACGACGACTTGTCGAAGACCAGGGTGCCGACGGCCATCAGGGTGTAGAACCAGCCACGGGTCTGGTCGATGGCCTCGGAGATGAACTGCGCCGGGTAGCGCTTCTCGAACAGCTCCTTGTTGCGGTACGGGTAGCCCCACTGCGCGAACGGCATCGAGCCCGAGTCGTACCAGGCGTCGATGACCTCCGGGACGCGGGTCGCGGTGCCCTGACAGGTCGGGCAGGCGAAGGTGATCCCGTCGATGAACGGGCGGTGCGGGTCCAGGTCGGACTGGTCGGTGCCGGTCAGCTCGGTGAGCTCGGTGAGCGAGCCGACGCAGGTGAGGTGATCCTCCTCGCAGCGCCAGATGGGCAGCGGGGTGCCCCAGTAGCGGTTGCGGGACAGCGCCCAGTCGATGTTGTTGTTGAGCCAGTCGCCGAAGCGGCCGTGCTTGACCGACTCGGGGAACCAGTTGGTGTTCTCGTTCTCCCGGAGCAGGGCATCCTTGATCGCGGTGGTGCGGATGTACCACGAGGGCTGGGCGTAGTAGAGCAGCGCGGTGTGGCAGCGCCAGCAGTGCGGGTAGCTGTGCTCGTAGGCGATGTGCTTGAAGAGCAGGCCGCGGGCATCGAGGTCGGCCACCAGGGCCTCGTCGGCCTTCTTGAAGAACTGGCCGCCGACCAGGGCCAGTTGCTCCTCGAAGGTGCCGTCCGGGCGGACCGGGTTGATCACCGGCAGGTCGTACGCCTTGCAGGTCTTGAGGTCGTCCTCACCGAAGGCCGGGGCCTGGTGGACGAGGCCGGTGCCGTCGTCGGTGGTGACGTACTCGGCGTTGACGACGATGTTGGCGCCCTCGAGCTCGACGAGGCCGAAGGGGCGCTCGTAGGCCCAGCGCTCCATCTCGCTGCCGGTGAACGACTCGCCGGTGGCGGTCCAGCCCTCGCCGAGTGCCTTCTCCAGCAGCGGCTCGGCGACGACCAGCTGCTCGGTGCCGTCGGTGGCGACGACATAGGTGACGTCGGGGTGCGCGGCGACGGCGGTGTTGGAGACCAGGGTCCAGGGGGTGGTCGTCCAGATCAGCAGCGCGGCCCGGCCGGCCAGCGGGCCGGACGTCAGCGGCAGGCGGACGAAGACCGAGGGGTCGACGACGTTCTCGTAACCCTGCGCCAGCTCGTGGTCCGACAGGCCGGTGCCGCAGCGCGGGCACCAGGGGGCGACGCGGTGGTCCTGGACCAGCAGGCCCTTGTTGAAGATCTCCTTCAGCGACCACCACACCGACTCGATGTAGTCGGGGTCCATCGTGCGGTACGGGGCGTCCAGGTCGGTCCAGTAGCCCATACGGGTCGTGAGCGCGGCGAAGGCGTCGGTGTGGCGGGTCACCGACTCCCGGCACTTGGCGTTGAACTCGGCGATGCCGTACGCCTCGATGTCCTTCTTGCCGTTGAAGCCCAGCTCCTTCTCCACGGCCAGCTCGACCGGGAGGCCGTGGCAGTCCCAGCCGGCCTTGCGGTCGACGTGGTAGCCCTGCATCGTCCGGAACCGGGGGAAGACGTCCTTGAAGACGCGCGCCTCGATGTGGTGCGCGCCGGGCATGCCATTGGCGGTCGGGGGACCCTCGTAGAAGACCCACTCGGGCCGTCCCTCGGACTGCTGGAGGGTACGGGCGAAGACCTTCTGCTCCTGCCAGAACTCGAGCACGGCGTGCTCGAGGGCGGGGAGGTCTACCTGGGCGGGTACCTGGCGGTACTGGGGCTGCGGACTCATCGGGGGCTTCCTCCGGCGGACACCTGCTGCGTTCTCCGTCCGGAGGGACGAGAGCCTGGGCTCCCGCGGTACCACCCTCCTTGGCGGTGTCGCTGCACCGCCCCCTCATTGGGGTCGCGCTGCCGGTTCTACTCCCCTTGGGTGGCCCGAGGCCCGTGGGCCAAGCCCACTGTCCAAGCCCGTGGGCGGAGCCCACTACCCAAAGCTTTCTTCCGGCGGCTCCGGGGTGATCTTCACGTCGTGCACGCCCCCGGGCTCCCACCGTCCCCGGGTCGCTGCTGGCTGCGTACGGCGCTACTCGTCCCGTCAATGCCTCTCGCTGGGCCCAGTGTACGGGGCCGGGCCGACAGCGGCCGACCGGATTTCCGGCGGCCCGGGGCGGGGCCCGCCGAGGGGGGCCGTACGGGGTGGTCCGGCCCTTCGCCGCGCCGCGGGGCGGGCCCGCGCGATGACCCGAATGGCCAGCGGCCCGCTGCACCCCCTATGGGCGGATTCGCCGGGCGGGGAGCGGGCACAACCGAGACGGGCCGCCCTTCCGGGCCGGGTGCCGGGACCCGAAGGGCGGTGCGTCCCGTTGCCGCGTGGCGTGTGGCGATTTATCGTTCCCGTCACGATTCGCGAACAAAGTCACATATGTGAAGGGGTCGCGGCCATGGTGGCGAAAAAGACCGCCGCGGAGAAGAGCACGACGCCTGCCGACGAGGCCGTCGCGAAGCAGCCTGCAGCGAAGAAGACAGCTCCGAAGAAGGCCGCGGCCAAGAAGACGGCGGCCGGTACGACCACGCCGGAGAAGGCGACGGCCAAGAAGGCGGCGCCGAAGCGGGCCGCCGCGAAGAAGACGGCGGCGAAGAAGACGGTGGTGAAGAAGACGGCGGCGAAGAAGGCCGCGAACAAGGCTCCGGCCAAGACGGCCGCGGTGCCCGCTAAGAAGACGGGAGCCAAGACGGTGGTGGCGAAGAAGACTGCGGCCGCATCGGCCACGGCGCACGGCAATGACTCCGCGGTGCCCATGGCCCGGGTGGCCGCGGCGCCGGACGAGCTCGCCGTACGGCCCGGCGAGGACCCCTGGACGCCGGCGGAGGTCGCCGAGGCACGGACCGAACTGATGGAGGAGACGTCCCGGCTGCGGCTGGAGATCGTCTCGGCCGAGGACGCCATCGCAGGGCTGATGCGTGACTCCGGGGACGGCGCGGGGGACGACGAGGCCGACACCGGCAGCAAGAACATCACCCGCGAACACGAGCTGGCGCTCGCCTCCAACGCCCGCGAGATGCTCCACCAGACCGAGCGCGCCCTCGGCCGGCTGGACGCGGGCACCTACGGGCTGTGCGAGAACTGCGGCAACCCCATCGGCAAGGCACGGATGCAGGCCTTCCCGCGCGCGACGCTGTGCGTGGAGTGCAAGCAGCAACAGGAGCGCCGCTGAGGTGACGGCCCGGTGGCGCGGACGGCACCCGTACCGCCCGCTGCCGCACGCGTGTGCCGTACTCTCGTGGTTCAGCCGGGCACGGCCCGGCCGGGGACACAACGGGCTGAGGACTCACACGTGGCAGAGGCGGAACGCATCACCGGTACGCCGGAACCCGAGCCGGGTGCCGGAGCGGATCCCACGACGGGATCCGAAGGGGGAGGTACGGTGCAGCCGGAGCAGGGCAAGGACCGCGGCAAGCGGCGGATCCTCGCACTGCTGCTGGTCGCGCTCTTCGTCTACCTGCTCGACCTGGGCAGCAAACTCCTCGTGGTCGCGAAGCTGGAGCACCATGCGCCCATCGAGGTGATCGGGACGCTGCTGCGGTTCACGGTGATCCGTAACCGCGGCGCGGCGTTCGGCATGGGCGAGGCGCTGACGATCTTCCTCACCATCATCGCGACGGCCGTGATCCTGGTGATCGCGCGGATCGCCCGCAAGCTCTACAGCCTGCCCTGGGCGATCGCGCTCGGGCTGCTGCTCGGTGGCGCCTTCGGCAATCTCACCGACCGGATCTTCCGCGCGCCCGGCGTCTTCGAGGGTGCGGTGGTCGACTTCATCGCGCCGGCGCACTTCGCGGTCTTCAACCTCGCCGACTCCGCGATCGTCTGCGGCGGCGTGCTGATCGTGATCCTTTCCTTCCGGGGGCTGGACCCCGACGGGACCGTGCACAAGGACTGACCGGCCCCGGCGGACCGTCCGTCCGTCCGCCCGGGCCCCGGCCGCCGGGCAGGACACCATGTCGGGACTGCCATACTCGTGGGGTGAGCACCATTCCCGAGATCCGCACCCTGCCCGTACCGGACGGCCTGGAGGGCGAGCGCGTAGACGCCGCGCTGGCCCGGATGTTCGGCTTCTCCCGTACGAAGGCGGCCGAACTCGCCGCCGCCGGAAAGGTCCGGGTCGACGGATCCGAGGTGATGAAGTCGGAGCGGGTGCACGGCGGCGCGTGGCTGGAGGTCGAGATGCCGCAGGCCGCGCCGCCCGTCGAGATCGTCGCCGAGCCCGTCGAGGGCATGGAGATCGTGCATGACGACGACGACATCGTCGTGATCATGAAGCCGGTCGGGGTCGCCGCCCACCCGAGCCCCGGCTGGACCGGAACCACCGTCATCGGCGGCCTGGCCGCGGCCGGCTACCGCATCTCCACCTCCGGCGCCGCCGAGCGCCAGGGCATCGTGCACCGCCTCGACGTCGGCACCTCCGGTCTGATGGCCGTCGCCAAGTCCGAGCGTGCCTACACCCTGCTCAAGCAGCAGTTCCGCGAGCGTACGGTCGACAAGCGCTACCACGCCCTGGTCCAGGGCCATCCGGACCCGATGAGCGGCACCATCGACGCCCCCATCGGCCGCCACCCCCAGCACGACTACAAGTGGGCGGTCACCGCCGAGGGCAAGGCGTCCGTCACCCACTACGACCTGATAGAGGCGTTCCGGGCGGCCAGCCTGCTCGACATCAAGCTGGAGACCGGCCGCACCCACCAGATCCGGGTGCACATGGCCGCGCACCGCCACCCCTGCGTCGGCGATCTGACCTATGGCGCGGACCCCACCCTCGCCAAGCGGCTGGGCGTCGGCCGGCAGTGGCTGCACGCGGTCCGGCTGGGCTTCGAGCACCCCTCGGACGGCCGCTGGGTCGAGTTCGAGAGCTCCTACCCGGACGATCTGCAGCACGCCCTCGACACCGTCCGGGACGAGAGCAGCTGACGCAGCGTCCTTCCAAGGCGCCGACACGGCGGGCAACCTGCGGCCCCGTGGCAGGCTGGGGGCGGACATTGACCGGATCCGACCCCGGAGCGTCGCCACCGTGGACCAGCTGGCTCTGATGTTCGTCCTGCTGCTCGGAGCCGTGGTCATGGTTCCGGTCGGCGACCGGCTGCGGCTCCCGTCACCGGTGCTGATGACCCTCGCGGGGGCCGTCCTGGCGCTGCTGCCGTTCGTGCCCAATGTCGAGGTGCCGCCGGAGTTCATCCTGCCGGTGGTGCTGCCGCCGCTGCTCTACGCGGCCGTCCAGCGCACCTCCTGGCGGCAGTTCACCGCCAATCTCCGGCCGATCTTCCTGCTCGCCGTGGCGCTGGTCTTCGCCACCACCGCCGCGGTCGCCGCGGTCGCCCAGGCGGTGGTGCCCGGGATGCCGGTGGCCGCGGCGGTGGTGCTCGGTGCGCTGGTCGCACCGCCCGACCCGGTCGCCGCGACCGCCGTCGCCGGCAAGCTGGGACTGCCCCGCCGGCTGGTCTCCATCCTGGAGGGCGAGGGGCTGTTCAACGACGTCACCGCGATCGTGCTCTACCACGTCGCCCTCGCCGCGGCCGTCAGCGGCACCTTCTCGCTGCCCGCCGCGGTCGGCTCGCTGGTGCTGTCCGCGGTGGTGGCCATAGCGGTCGGTCTGGCGCTCGGCTGGGTCACCAACAAGCTGATGGGGCTGCTCGGTGACCCGACGCTGCAGATCGGCCTGACGCTGCTGGTGCCGTTCGTCGCCTATGTGCTGGCCGAGGAGTTCCACGGGTCCGGTGTGCTCGCGGTGCTGACCTGCGCGCTCTTTTTGGCCGAGTACGCCGTCGACGCGGACGATGTGATGGGCCGGCTGGCCGGCTACACCTTCTGGGAGGTCGTCGACACCCTCGTCACCGGCGTCGCCTTCGGGCTGATCGGTCTGGAGCTGCACAACATCTTCGGCGCCGCCTCGCACCGCTGGGGGCAGCTGCTCGGGGCGGGCGCCGCCGTCGTCGCGGTGGTCGTCGGCGTCCGGCTGCTGTGGCTGCTGCCCGCCGCCTGGCTGGCCAAGCGGATGCACAAGCTCCGCGACTATGACGAGGAGATCCCGATGAGCTGGCGGGAGACGCTCATCATGTGGTGGTCGGGGATGCGCGGAGTGGCCTCCGTGGCGCTGGCGCTGGCGATTCCCTTCAGCATCGACGGCGGCAACGGCTTCCCGGCCCGCGACGACATCCTCTTCATCGCCTTTGCGGTGGTGCTCAGCACCCTCCTCATCCAGGGCCTCACCCTGCCCTGGCTGGTGCGCAGACTGCGGGTGCGGGCCGACACCGATGCCGTCGACGCGCTGGAGCGGGAGCTGGCGATCCGGGTGATCAAGGCGTCCAAGCGGCGGCTGAAGGAGATCCTGGAGGTCGAGGAGCTGCCCGAGGAGGTCAGCGACCAGCTGGCCCGCCGGGCGTACGACATGGGCGCCCGAATCGCGCCGGACATCGTCGACGACGAGCGGCGCGAGCTCTTCGAGAAGCGCATCCACCGGATGAAGAAGGTGCACCGCATCCAGGGCGAGATGCTCTCGGCCGCCCGGCACGAGGTGCTGGCCGCGCGCAGTGAGCCGGGCGCGGACCCGGAGATCGTCGACCGGGTGCTGCGGCATCTGGACATGCGCAGTCTGCGGCACACGCCGTGACGCCGGGGCGCGGCCGGGTGGCTGCGCACCCTCAGTCCTTCGACGGCCGCCGGGCGTCCGGCTCCTCGCCGTGGCGGGCCTCCGGGACCCCGGACGGCGCCGGTGCGGTGCTGATCCGCGGCAGCGCGTAGGCATGCTCGGTCCGCAGCCACTCCAGCAGCCGCTCACGGACCTCGCAGCGCACCTCCCAGAGGGCGTCCGCGTCCCGGGCGGTGACCAGCGCCCGTACCACGATCGTGGACGGGGTGGTGTCGGTGACCACCAGGCTCCAGGACCTGCCGTCCCAGTCCGAGCACTCCTGGAGGATTTCGAGCAGCTGCTGGCGCATCTTCTCCACCGGCGCGCTGTGGTCGAGGTGGAAGAAGACCGTGCCGGTCATCTGCGCCCCGCCGCGCGACCAGTTCTCGAACGGCTTGCCCGTGAAGTACGAGACCGGCATGGTGATCCGGCGCTCGTCCCAGGTCCGTACGGTCAGCGAGGTCAGCGTGATCTCCTCGACGGTGCCCCACTCGCCGTCCACGACGACGGTGTCCCCGATGCGCACCATGTCACCGAAGGCGATCTGCAGCCCCGCGAAGAGATTGCCGAGGGTGGACTGGGCGGCTATACCGGCGACGATGCCGAGCAGTCCGGCGGACGCCAGCATGGACGTGCCGACCGCCCGCATCGCCGGGAACGTCAGCAGCATCGAGGCGGCCGCGACGACGATCACCACGGCCGTCACCACCCGCTGGATCAGCGTCACCTGGGTCCGCACCCGCCGCACCCGTGCCGCGTCCCGGCCGCTCGCCGCATAGCGGGAGTACGAGGACTCGACGATCGCCGCCGCGGCCCGGACCACCAGCCAGGCGGTGGCCGCGATCAGGACCAGGGTCAGCGCCTGGCCGACGCCCGCCTCGTGCTCCGCGGTGACCTTCAGCCCCGCCTCGTCGAACGAGCCGCGCAGCAGCGCGGTGCACAGGGCCACCTGCAGCGGTATCCGGCAGCGCCGCAGCAGCCCCCACAACGGGGTCTCGGGATGGGCGGCGTCGATCCGGCGCAGGCCGCGGTCGGTGAGCCAGACCAGGATGAGCGTGAGCAGGACCGCGCCGCCGATGACGGCGACCGGACGCAGGACGTCCTCCAATGACACGGGACTCCTCCTCCGTGGGGTGCGAGGGGCTGTGGTGTGCTGGTACCCGGTCCCCGTGACCGTAACTGGCAGGATGGGGCGAGAGCGATCCAACCCCAGGGAAGTGATGTCAGTGCCGGCCTCGACCGAGTCCTCGACCAGCGGGCTTTCGACGATTGTCCTGTTTCATTCGGTGTGCGGGCTGCGGCCCGCGGTGCATGCCGCGGCGGACCGGCTGCGGGCCGCGGGACACGAGGTGATCGTCCCCGATCTGTTCGACGGCCGGACCGCCGAGTCGGTACCGGACGGCATTCTCATCAAGGACGAGATCGGCAAGGAGGAGCTGCTCAAGCGGGCCATCACGGCCGTGGCGCCGTACTCCGACCGCGGGCTGGTCTACGCCGGTTTCTCCTTCGGCGGCTCGGTCGCCCAGAACCTCGCACTGGGCGACGAGAAGACCCGCGGCCTGCTTCTGCTGCACGGCACCTCGGACATCGCGGAGGACACCGTCGCCGACGAGCTGCCGGTGCAGCTGCATGTAGCCGACCCGGACCCGTACGAGCCGCACGACTGGCTGAACTCCTGGTATCTCCAGATGCGCCGGGCCGACGCGGACGTGGAGGTCTTCCGCTACGCCGGCGCCGGCCACCTCTTCACCGATCCCGAGCTGCCCGACTACGACGCACAGGCCGCGGAGAGCGCCTGGAAGGTGGCGCTGGGCTTCCTCGCCGACCTGTGAACCGGCAGGCCGGCGAGGCCCGGGACGTGCTCGGTCAGGGCCCCTCCGACCCTGATCCGCCGGACAGGCCCTAGCCGACCGGCTGGTCCGCCCGCTCCATCTGCTGGGTGCCGGACCGGGTGCGGTACGAGCGCAGCAGCGCGCTGGTGGCCTGCGGGTCGGTCCGGTCGGAGACCCCGAAGTAGTCCATCTGCGTACGCTCGGCGCTGACGTCCAGGACCCCGTAGCCGTGGGAGTCCATGTCCAGCCACTTCACATGCCGGTTGGCGGCCTTCAGGGCGGCGACCCCGGCCAGTGAGACCGTGTGCGGGGCGACGTGCAGGAAGTCGTCCACGTTGTCGGAGGTGACGGAGGTGACCACGAACTCCGTCGCCACCGGCTGGTCGGCGGGGTAGGTCGCCGCCTGCAGCGGCACCTCGTTGGCCCAGGCCATGTGGATGTCGCCGGTCAGGAAGACGGTGTTGTCGATACCCCGGTCGCTGAGGTGGCTCAGCAGCTCGCGCCGGTCATCGGTGTAGCCGTCCCACTGGTCGGTGTTGATCGCCAGGCCCTCCTTGGGTATCCCGAGGATCTCGGCGAGCGGGCCGAGCAGCTTCGCGGGGATGGCGCCGAAGGCGACCTGCGAGATCATCACCGAGGTGCCGACCAGCCGCCAGGCGGTGTCCGAGCGTTCGAGACCGGCCTTGAGCCAGTCCAGTTGGGCCCGCCCGGTGAGCGTACGGCTCGGGTCGTCGACCGCGCCGCTGCCCGGCTTGGCCTGCTCGTCGCGGAACGACCGCAGGTCCAGCAGATGCAGATCGGCGAGGGTGCCGAAGCGCAGCCTGCGGTAGGTGGTGCCGGCGGTCGACGGGCGCACCGGCATCCACTCGAAGTACGCCTGCTTCGCCGCGGCCATCCGCGCGGACCAGGGGCCCTCGGTCTCCGGTGTGTGGTTCGTCGCGCCGCCCTTCCAGGCGTTGTCGGCGAACTCGTGGTCGTCCCACATGGCGATGACCGGGTGCGAGGCGTGCATGGCCAGCGCGTCCGGGTCGGTCTTGTGGACGCCGTGCCGGATGCGGTAGTCGGCGAGCGTGAGCAGCTCGTGGGCGGGGGAGTGCGGGCGGACGACGTACTTGAACTCCGGGTACTCGCCGGACTTGTACTCGTAGAGGTAGTCGCCGAGATGCAGCACCGCGTCCAGGTCGGTGCGGGCGGCCAGGTGCCGGTACGGGGAGAAGTAGCCGGACTCCCAGTTGGCGCAGGAGACCACACCGAAGCGGATGTTGCCGGCCGCGGTGTCGTGGGCCGGGGCGGTGCGGGTCCGGCCGACGGGGGAGTGCTGCCCGTCGACGGTGAAGCGGTAGTAGTAGCGGGTGGCCGGCTGCAGGCCGCGGACGTCCGCCTTGAGGGTGTGGTCGGTGGCGGCCGAGCTGGTCAGGCTTCCCCGGGCGACGACGGACGCGAAGTCCTTGTCGGTCGCCACCTGCCAGCTCACCCTGGTGGCCGGCCCCCGGCCGGATCCGGGGGTGGCCGCCGGGGTCGGCGTGACCCGGGTCCACAGCAGGACACCGTCCGGGAGCGGGTCACCGGAGGCGACCCCGTGCTGGAAGAACGGGGCCTGGTCCGAGGCCTCTTGGGCGTGCGCTGTGGCGGCGCCGGCGAACGGCAGAAGTGCGGCGGTGGCGGCTACGGCCGTGACGGCAGTGCGGCGCGAGATCTGGTCATGATCGGTCACGGCCGCTCACCCTACTGTTCGGTAAGTGGCCCCGGGAGGGCGAATTCACGGGAACCCCGAGAATTCGCCCACCCGTTGTCCGAAAGGCGCTCAGCGGGTGGCCGAGGGGTCCTTTTCGCCCTCGCGAATGCCCTTCGATCCGCCTTCGTCCTTGCTGTCGTCCTTGCCCGGGTCCGGCTTCCCGGATCCCTTCGCCGGGCCGAACTCCGTGTCGATCATCTTCTTGAAGTTGGCCTGCGCGAGCTGGTTGTACTGCGCCTGCGTCATCTGCCGCTGCGGGACCTGGGGCATCACCAGCTTCTTGTCGCCGTGCATGAAGCTGGGCGTCTGCTTGATGCCCTTACGGCCGAAGAGCGCGGTCATGTCCATCGCCCAGCGGTCGTAGGTGCCCTTCTTCACCGCCGTCTCGAACGCCTTGTTGCCCTTCAGCGCCGGCACCGTGGCCGCGACCTTGAGCAGCTCGGAGTCCTTGCCGTAGCTGTCCACCTGCTCTTCGGGGTGGTACTTGGCGGAGTACAGCGCCGTCTTGTACTTCAGGAACGCCTCCGGGCTGACGTTCAGCGCCGCGCCGAGCGCGCTCAGCGCGTTCTTCGAGCCCTCGCCGCCGGCCGGGGTGTCGTCGATGAAGGTGTACATCGAGAAGCGGACCCGGTAGCGGCCGTCCTCGACGTCCTTGAGCAGCGCCTCGCCGCTGCTCTGCTCGAAGGAGGCGCACGCCGGGCAGCGGATGTCCTCGAAGACCTCCAGGGTCTCCTTGGCGTTCTTGTCGCCTATCAGGATCTCGGTGCCGTTCTTGCCCTGGGTGTGGGCGGGCGCGACGGGCTTGGCCTCCTTGGCGGCCTCCCAGCCCTTGGGCTCGTTGGCCTTCATCACCATGAAGCCGGCGCCGCCGGCCACCACCAGGACACCGGCCACGGTGCCCGCCACGACGAGTTGACGGCGCAGCTTCTCCTTCTTCTTCTGGCGTTCGCGCTCGGCCCGGATGCGTTCGCGGGCCGCGGCCTTGTTGGCCTGGTTGTTGCGGTTGCTCATGGGGGGTTCCGTCCCTCGGGGGTGTCGTGACTGCTGCGGACTGGTCAGGCGGCGGCCGGGGCGGGCGGACCGCGGCGCCGTACGCAGTGCACGAGGAGGGGGAGCGGGCGGGCCGGCGGCAGCGGGTGCAGGGGGCGGATCCGCCGGCGGTGCGGGGGGACCGCGGTGGTGACCACCGCGGCCGCGGTGCGCAGCGGGCGGCAGGCGCCGGCCGCTGCGGCGCGCAGCAGGGCGTCCAGGGCGGCGTCACCGCGGTGCAGCCAGCCGGCGGCGAGCAGGCCGACGGCGACATGGGCGGCGAGCAGCAGCCAGGGGGCGGCCGCCGGCACCGGGGGCAGCGGCGTGTCCATATGGGCGGCGAATCTGGCGAGCGGAGTGCCCAACTCGCCGCGCCCGCACAGCAGATCGACGCCGACCGAGCGCAGCGGGCCGGTGACCGGGCCGCCGGCCCCGCCGTAACAGGTGTGCTGTCCGGCGGTGAAGACGGTGTCGGCGGCCAGCTCCAGGGGCACCAGCAGCGCGGCGGTCCGGCCGTAGCCACGCTCCCGTCCGGTCAGCGCGTAGGCAGCGGCGAAGACGCCGGCGCAGATCGCGACGAGCGACGCGGGCGGTAACGGGGCGCGGGAGAGCAGGACATGGGAGGTCGCGGACAGGGTGGTGCACAGCGCGGTGAACAACGCCGCCCGCACCGCCCTGAGCTGGACCCCCGGCGCGGCCGCCGGCCGGGTCCCGGGACGTCCTCCCGTCGCCTGCACGGTCGGGAGTCTGCCATGTGCACGGCGCCGGGGCGGGTCAAGATTTGGCATCGGCCGGCGCGCACGGAGCACGCCGGCCGAGGAAGGCGGCACGGAGGCCGGCCTTCGCCTACGTCACTTCTTCAGTTCCTTGTCCACCAGGGAGTTGTAGTCGGCCACGCTGGAAGGTGCCACCTTGCCCTGCGGGGTGTCCTTGCCCAGCACCGTGCCGTTGAGCTTGATCGTCGGGGTGCTCTTGACGTCCTTGACGGAGTTGAAGGCGTTGGAGACCTCCAGCGCCCACCGGTCGTACGTGCCGTCCTTGACGGCCTTCTGGAAGGCGGCGTTGCCCTTCAGCGCCGGGACGGTGTCGGCGACCTTGATCAGGTAGTCGTCGTCGGCGAACTTGTCCGGCCCGGTCTCCTCCGGGTGGAACTCCTTCGAGAACAGCGCGTACTTGTACTTCAGGAAGGCGTCCGGGCTGACGTTGAGGGAGGCGCCCAGCGCATTCAGCGCGTTCTTGGAGCCGGTGCCCTGGAGGTTGCCGTCGAGGAACGTGCCCAGGTGGTAGGACGCCTTGTACTTGCCGTCCTTGATGTCCTTCTCGACGGTGGCGCCGATGGCCTGCTCGAAGGAGGCGCAGCCGGGGCAGCGCGGGTCCTCGAAGAGGTCCAGGGTGTTCTTGGCGTCCGCCTTGCCGACGACGATCGTGGTGCCCTTGGGGCCGCTGGAGTTGGCGGGCTTGACCAGCGGGGCGTCCGCTCCGTCGTCGCCCGAGGTGGCGACCACCACCCCGATACCGCCGGCTATCGCCAGGACGCCGACGATCGCGCCGCCGACGATCAGCTGCCGGCGAAGCCGGTCCTTCTTCGCCTGCCGCTCACGCTCGGCGCGCAGCCGCTCGCGTGCTGCCTGCTTGTTGGCCTGGTTGTTGCGGTTGCTCATGGCTGTGGTGCTCCGTGTGATCCGTGGACGGGGGATGCCTGGGGGCGGTGCTGTCCGAGGGGCGCGCACAGGGCGCGGCCGGTCTCAGGCAGCGAGCGCGCAGGGCGGTCCACGGCGGACGACGCTGTGCACGAGCAGCGGGACGGCGCGGGCGGGCCCGACGGATCGGGCGTAGGCGGGCGCGGGCTGGCGGGGGGCGGCCGGGGCGCCGGTCACCGCGACAGCGACCAGCAACGGACGGAAGGCGCAGCCGGCCACCGCGCCGAGCAGCTGCGCCAGCGCGGCCTCGCCGCGGCGCAGCCAGGCCGCCGCCAGCAGGCCCACACCGACGTGCGCCCCCAGCAGTAGCCAGGCGGCGCCCGGGCCGACGTCCGCGAGCAGCGCCGCCGCGCCACCGTGCCCGTCGCCGGTCATCCTGGACAGCGGTGTCCCCAGGGGAGCCCCACCGCAGAGCACGCCGAAGCCGACGGAGCGCAGCGGACCCGCCACCGGGCCGCCCGCCTCGCCGTAACAGACGTGCTGACCGGCGGTGAACACCGTGTCGGCGGCCAGCTCAAGCGGGATCAGCAGGGCGGCGATCCGCCCGAAGCCGCGCTCGCGCCCCGCCAGCGCGTACGCGATGACGAAGACGGCGGTGGTGATGGCCGCCACTGTGGTCAGCGGCAAGGGGACCCGGGAGAGCAGTACGTGCGACGCGGCGGAGAGCGCCACGACGAGCGCCGTGAAGAGCGCCGCGCGCACGGCTCTGAGCTGGGTCCCGGATATGTCCATCGAGGAGGAGTGTGCCATGGGTTCCTGTAGGCGGCCCCTAAAGGGCCCCTTTGAGTTCCCTGTCAAGGCCCCTGCCTAGGCCCGCAAGGGGCGGCGGACGCCTTAGACCCGTAACCCGGCCGTTGCGGAACAGGTCGACGAAGATCTGGTGGTCGCGACCTGCGCTTACGGGCGTGGCGACTGTTGGCAAGCCGGCACCGTCGGACGTCAGCAGGCAGGTGACCGCCGATATCGTAGGGGTGCTTGTTCGATCCGCGAAATGGGACGTGGCGACGAGCTGGACGCGCGGTCGCCACCCGTAGACGGCGGTGGTTGATCGTGGCCCGGACAGCGGCGGGGAGCCGGTTGCGGGCCTGCTACAGCAGAGCGGAAGCCGTGCAAAAGCGTATCTGGCGGGAGATCTTTCAGTCCGCCTTGAAGTTGCTGGCCTGGCTATGAACTCGTAACGGGATCATGAATTGGTCTTCTTCACGCGACGCCAGCAGATGAGGCTGCATCCCACGAGAGGAAGACGTCGTGGAGTTTGAGGCGTCGCCCCCAGCTCACGGCGAGACGTTTCAACTGCCGCCGACCAGGGCGAGGTCTGCGTGACGTCGCTGATGTTCGCTGCGGTGGTGATGAGATAGATGGAGCCGGGGCACCGTTGCCATCGCAGATCAGGTTTTGCTGCCCGACTTCCATCGGCCGACCGGCGACGGACCGGTCGCGGCTCCCTCCTTTTTCGCACAGTTGAGGGAGCCGCCCACGCAGCGCGCGTTCGGTCCAGTTCGCTGGCCACGTTCAGCTTCGCGAGCACGATGCCAGTGCAGCTGGCCTTAGCCTGCTGCTGGCGGTCCAGGCGGCAGCAGGCTGACCACCCGGAGCCGCACTCCAACGCGGAAGTCACCAACATCTGCGATCGGGCGGCGACGCACTCCCCGAACCTCGGCTGATCGGTATCCATTCCGTCTCGACGAGCCGAAGTCCAATTCGGGAGCCGTGGAAACCGAAACCCACCTGGCGCTTTAGTGAAGCAGTCGCAGTTCCTTCGGAACAAGGCAAAAGGGCGACCAGATATCCGGTGAACCGTTACGCGAGACCAAAATTAACAGATCTTGACTGACCCGGACTCCTTGGTCAAGTCCTGTGAGTAAATCCACCCCGTGGAGTCGTCCGATGTGCGCCCGTACACCCAGAGGTTTCCGTGCTTGTTGTAGACGCCGCACCATGCATAAAAGGTTGTGCCGCTTGCCACAGACCTGGTCTGCCTGCACGACGCGGACGGGCCATTGAGCATATCCCCTACCACGACCTTATGTACGGCGTCAGAGATGTTGCGCCCGACGCTCCCGCATCCGTAGCCGGCGGCGCTGGCCGGCGTTGCCCCGCCTATCGTGAAGCCCCCCAGTGCTGCTGTTGTGGCGGTTATCGACACAAGTGCCTTCTTGAGTTTCATCTTTCCTCCCCTGTTCCTTCGCTTATCGGAACGGGGGGATGCTACCCCATTCTGAGGGTGCTGGCGAAGGATTTAATGGAATATCCGGTTCCATTTGGAGTGATGGTTGTGTCCCTGAGGTACATTCAAAGGACCGCAGTGTTCGGCGACGGGTGTTTTTTCGGTATTGCGGCTATCGTCGATCTGTGATAGCCATTCGCCAATAGGGCCTTGTCGCTGTTTGAGCCGACGGTTTTTCCGCAATGTTCGCCATGCGGCTGTCCAGTCGCCTGATGGCACACGGGCTGCCGTTGCTGAGAGTTCGCTTCGGAGCGGCGTCCTGGGGGTGCCAAGGTCTTGCCGTGATGACCCCGCGGTGCCGGTGAGATCGGCGAGGCGTCGCAAGGAGCGCCGAGCCATGCGCCGGCGGGTGACGAAGGTGAGGGCAGGTGAGGTGCAGCGCGGTGAGCAGGGCCGCGCTGCACTGTCCTGAGCCACTGGTGCGCCGTCCCACGTGGCAGTCTGTGCAGGTCAGCAGGTAACCGGCGGCTACCGAACGTGTCCGGGCGGCGCTGCCTGGCGGCGCATAGTGACGGAGCGGCTCACCGTAGCCCTGAAATCCGGCCGTTGCGGAAGAGGTCCACGAAGATCTGGTGGTCGGCACGGGCGCGGGCGCCGTAGGAGTGCGCGAAGTCCACCAGCAGCGAGGCGAAGCCCTCCTCGTCGGCGGCGATGGCCGCGTCGATGGCGCGCTCCGTGGAGAACGGGACCAGGGAGTGGCCGCTCTCGTCGTCCGCGGCGGCGTGCATGGTCGCGGTGGCCCGGCCCAGGTCGGCGACCACCGCCGCGATCTCCTCCGGGTCGTCGATGTCGGACCAGTCCAGGTCGACGGCGTACGGCGAGATCTCGGCGACCAGCTGGCCGGCGCCGTCAAGTTCGGTCCAGCCCAGCCATGGGTCGGCGTGGTCCTGCAGGGCGCGCTGGGAGATCACCGTGCGGTGGCCCTCGTGCTGGAAGTAGCCGCGGACCGCGGGGTCGGTGATGTGCCGGGAGACGGCGGGGGTCTGGGCCTGCTTCATGTAGATCACGACATCGTTCTCCAGGGCGTCGCTGTTGCCCTCCAGAAGGATGTTGTACGACGGCAGACCGGCCGAGCCGATGCCGATGCCGCGGCGGCCCACCACGTCCTTGACGCGGTAGGAGTCCGGGCGGTCCAGGCTCGACTCCGGCAGCGTCTCCAGATAGCCGTCGAAGGCGGCGAGGACCTTGTAGCGGGTCGCCGCGTCCAGCTCGACGCTGCCGCCGCCCGGCGCGAACCGCCGCTCGAAGTCGCGGATCTCCGTCATCGAGTCCAGCAGTCCGAACCGGGTCAGCGAGCGGGCGTCCCGCAGCGCGTCCAGCAGCGGGCCCTCGGCGGTGTCCAGCGTGAAGGGCGGCAGCTCGTCCCTGTCGGAGCTCTTCGTCTTGGAGGCCAGCGCATGGATGCGCTCCCGGTAGGCGGCCGCGTAGGTGCGCACCAGGTCGGTGATCTGCTTGTCGCTGAGCGCCTTGGCGTAGCCGATCAGCGCGACCGAGGCGGCGAACCGCTTGAGGTCCCAGGTGAACGGGCCGACGTACGCCTCGTCGAAGTCGTTGACGTTGAAGATCAGCCGGCCCGTGGCGTCCATGTACGTGCCGAAGTTCTCGGCGTGCAGATCGCCGTGGATCCATACCCGGGCGGTCCGCTCGTCGAGATACGGGCCACTGTCCTTGCCGCCGCCGTCCTGTGCGGCGTACTCCTCCAGGTCCCGGTAGAACAGGCAGGCCGTGCCCCGGTAGAAGGCGAACGCGGAGGCGGCCATCTTCCGGAATTTCACGCGGAAGGCCGCGGGGTCGGCGGCGAGCAGCTCCCCGAAGGCGGTGTCGAAAACGGCGAGGATCTCCTCGCCGCGCTGCGCGGCGTCCTGCGCCGGGGCGTGCTGGGACGGCATCGCTGGGTGCCTCCTGAGGTGCGGAACGGTACGGGATCCGTGACAGCTCCCGCCGGCGTCGGCCGGGGGCGGATCTGCCACTGACAACGCGCGAGGCTACTCGTCGGTGCCCGCCGATTGTCAGCGGGGAGCCGTAGACTTCGAGACCACCATCCGCCCCTCCCGGTCCTGCCGGGGAGGCGCCCCCACCCGACCGTTTTCCGGAGGTCCTCCGCCGTGGCAGCCTCGTCCAGGCCCCCCTTCACGCACCTGCATGTCCACACCCAGTACTCCCTGCTGGACGGTGCGGCGCGGCTGTCGGACATGTTCAAGGCGTGCAACGAGATGGACATGACGCATATCGCCATGTCCGACCACGGGAACCTCCACGGCGCCTACGACTTCTTCCATTCGGCGAAGAAGGCCGGGGTGACGCCGATCATCGGCATCGAGGCCTATGTGGCGCCGGAGTCGCGGCGCAACAAGCGCAAGATCCAGTGGGGCCAGCCGCACCAGAAGCGCGATGACGTCTCCGGTTCCGGTGGTTACACCCACAAGACGATCTGGGCGGCCAACAAGACCGGTCTGCACAACCTCTTCCGGCTGTCCTCGGACGCGTACGCCGAGGGCTGGCTGCAGAAGTGGCCGCGGATGGACAAGGAGACCATCGCCCAGTGGTCCGAGGGCCTGATCGCCTCCACCGGCTGCCCCTCCGGTGAGCTGCAGACCCGGCTGCGGCTCGGCCAGTTCGACGAGGCACTGAAGTCCGCGTCCGAGTATCAGGACATCTTCGGCAAGGACCGGTATTTCCTGGAGCTGATGGACCACGGCATCGAGATCGAACGCCGGGTCCGCGACGGCCTGCTGGAGGTCGGCAAGAAGCTCGGCATCCCGCCGCTGGTCACCAACGACTCGCACTACACCTACGCCCACGAGTCCACGGCCCACGATGCCCTGCTGTGCATCCAGACCGGCAAGAACCTCTCCGACCCGGACCGCTTCCGCTTCGACGGCACCGGCTACTACCTCAAGTCCACGGACGAGATGTACGCCATCGACTCCTCGGACGCCTGGCAGGAGGGCTGCGCCAACACCTTCCTGGTGGCCGAGCAGATCGACACCGACGGGATGTTCGAGAAGCGCGACCTGATGCCGAAGTTCGACATCCCGGAGGGCTTCACGGAGGTCACCTGGTTCCAGGAGGAGGTCCGGGTCGGCATGAAGCGCCGCTTCCCGGACGGGGTCCCCGAGGACCGGCAGAAGCAGGTCGAGTACGAGATGGACATCATCATCCAGATGGGGTTCCCGGGCTACTTCCTCGTCGTCGCCGACTTCATCATGTGGGCCAAGAACAACGGCATCGCGGTGGGACCCGGACGGGGCTCCGCGGCCGGTTCGATCGTGGCGTACGCCATGGGCATCACCGACCTCGACCCGATCACTCACGGACTGATCTTCGAGCGGTTCCTCAACCCCGAGCGCGTCTCCATGCCCGATGTCGACATCGACTTCGACGAGCGCAGGCGCGTCGAAGTCATCCGGTACGTCACGGAGAAGTACGGCGCCGACAAGGTCGCCATGATCGGCACCTACGGCAAGATCAAGGCCAAGAACGCCATCAAGGACTCCGCGCGCGTCCTGGGCTATCCGTACGCCATGGGTGACCGCCTCACCAAGGCGATGCCCGCCGACGTCCTCGGCAAGGGCATCGACCTCAGCGGCATCACCGACCCCCAGCACCCGCGGTACAGCGAGGCCGGCGAGATCCGGGGGATGTACGAGAACGAACCGGACGTGAAGAAGGTCATCGACACCGCCAAGGGCGTCGAGGGCCTGGTCCGGCAGATGGGTGTGCACGCGGCCGGCGTGATCATGTCCAGCGAGCCCATCGTCGACCACGCCCCGGTCTGGGTCCGGCACACCGACAACGTCACCATCACGCAGTGGGACTACCCGCAGTGCGAGTCGCTCGGCCTGCTGAAGATGGACTTCCTGGGCCTGCGCAACCTCACCATCATGGACGACGCCGTCAAGATGGTGAAGAAGAACAAGGGCGTCGACCTGGAGATGCTCTCCGTCCCGCTGGACGACCCCAAGACCTACGAGATGCTCTGCCGCGGTGACACGCTCGGCGTCTTCCAGTTCGACGGCGGCCCGATGCGCTCGCTGCTGCGGCTGATGAAGCCCGACAACTTCGAGGACATTTCCGCCGTCTCGGCCCTGTACCGCCCGGGTCCGATGGGCATGGACTCGCACACCAACTACGCGCTGCGCAAGAACGGCCTCCAGGAGATCACCCCGATCCACCCGGAGCTGGAGGAGCCCCTCAAGGAGGTCCTCGGCCTCACCCACGGCCTGATCGTCTACCAGGAGCAGGTGCAGAAGGCCGCCCAGATCATCGCCGGGTACTCCCTCGGCGAGGCCGACATCCTCCGCCGCGTCATGGGCAAGAAGAAGCCCGAGGAGCTGGCGAAGAACTTCGTGCTCTTCCAGGAGGGCGCGCGCAAGAACGGCTTCTCCGACCAGGCCATCCAGGCGCTGTGGGACGTCCTGGTCCCGTTCGCCGGCTACGCCTTCAACAAGGCGCACTCCTCCGCGTACGGCCTGGTCACCTACTGGACCGCCTACCTCAAGGCCAACTACCCCGCCGAATACATGTCCGCGCTGCTGACCTCCGTGCGCGACGACAAGGACAAGTCGGCGGTCTATCTGAACGAGTGCCGGCGCATGGGCATCAAGGTGCTGCCGCCCAACGTCAACGAGTCGGAGGCGAACTTCGCCGCCCAGGGTGACGATGTGATCCTCTTCGGCCTGACCGCGGTCCGCAACGTCGGCCAGAACGTCGTCGATTCGATCATCCGCAGCCGCAAGGCGAAGGGGAAGTACCTCTCCTTCCCCGACTACCTTGACAAGGTCGACGCGGTCGTCTGCAACAAGCGCACCACCGAATCCCTGATCAAGGCCGGCGCCTTCGACGAGATGGGCCACACCCGCAAGGGGCTGACGGCCCACTACGAGCCGATGATCGACAACGTGGTCCAGGTCAAGCGCAAGGAGGCCGAGGGGCAGTTCGACCTCTTCGGCGGCATGGGCGACGACAGCGCCGACGAGGGGCCCGGCTTCGGGCTGGATGTCGAGTTCTCGGACGTCGAGTGGGACAAGACCTATCTCCTCGCCCAGGAGCGCGAGATGCTCGGTCTCTACGTCTCCGACCATCCGCTCTTCGGCTTGGAGCATGTGCTGTCCGACAAGGCCGACGCCGCCATCGCCCAGCTGACCGGCGGCGACTACTCGGACGGGTCGATCGTCACCATCGGCGGCATCATCTCCGGCCTCCAGCGCAAGATGACCAAGCAGGGCAACGCCTGGGCCATCGCCACCGTCGAGGACCTGGCCGGCTCCATCGACTGCATGTTCTTCCCGGCCACCTACCAGCTGGTGTCCACCCAACTCGTCGAGGACACCGTGGTCTTCGTCAAGGGCCGCCTCGACAAGCGGGAGGACATCCCGCGGCTGGTGGCCATGGAGATGATGGTCCCCGACCTCTCGGAGGCCGGCACCAACGCGCCCGTGACGATCACCATTCCGACGGTCAAGGTCACCCCGCCGATGGTCGAGAAGCTCGGTGAGGTGCTCAGCAGCCACCGCGGCTCCACCGAGGTGCGGATCAAGCTGCAGGGGGCGCGCAAGACGACGGTGCTGCGGCTGGACCGGCATCGGGTCACGCCCGACCCGTCGCTGTTCGGCGATCTGAAGGTGCTGCTCGGCCCGTCCTGCCTGGCCGGCTGAGCGGCCGGCCCAGGCCGCTGATACCCCGAGGGGCGCGCCCGATGCGGACGCGCCCCTCAACTTCCGTGCGGCGTATGTCAGTTGTGGCCGAAGCGCCGCTGGTGCTTACGTGCAACATCCGCCGGGCTGCCCTGCGCCTGCGACCGCGCCTGGGACTGTGCCTCCAAGCTCGCCTTCTGGGCCTCCTGCTGGCCGCGCTCGGCCGCGGATGCCTTCTGCTGCTGACTGCGGTCCTGCTTCTTGTCCTTGGCCATGATCTTGCCTCCTGAGGGGGAATCCGGGATCTGGGCCGGAACCAGACTTACATGACGGACAGACGCCTGCATTTCGGGCAATTACCGTGCGTTATATGGTTGATCACGCACTGTGCTCGACGTCCCCGCCGAATCCGCCACGCCGATGATCGAGTTCGGGCAGATAACGCCCGTACGGTCGGGCAGACTCGAAGGAAAGCCGAAGAAAACTCGTGCCATGGGCCGAGCCGGGGGGCGACCGGACTTTCAGCACCTCAGGGAAGAGGGTGGAACGTGGATCGCTGCGTCGTCCTGGTGGACGCCGGGTATTTGCTCGGTGCCGCCGCGAGTCTGCTCGCCGGAGAGCCCGCCCGTTCCCGGATCACCGTCGACCATGCCGCCCTGATCCAGGGACTGCGCCAGCGCGCCGAGGCGGAGACCGAACGCCCGCTGCTGCGGATCTACTGGTTCGACGGCGCCCCCGACCGCGTCCCGCAGCCCGAGCACCGCAGGCTGCGGGTGATGCCCCGGGTCACCGTCCGGCTGGGTGCCCTGACCCGCAGCGACGGCCGCTGGGCGCAGAAGGGCGTGGACGCCGCCATGCACGCCGAGCTGACCGAGCTCGCCCGTAACCGCGCCTGCTCCGACATCGTGCTGGTCACCGGCGACGGCGATCTGCTGCCCGGCCTGATGTCGGCGAAGGAGCACGGCGTCGCCGTCCACCTGTGGGCCGTCCAGGCCGCGGACGGCGACTACAACCAGTCCGAGGACCTGGTCGCCGAGGCCGACGAGCGGCGGGTGCTGGACCGGACCTGGATCATCCGCGCGGTACGGGCCAAGGAGCTCGGCGGCCCCTGCGCCCCGCCGCCCGTACCCCGCCCCGAGATCGCCGCGATCCTCTCCGCGCCGCTGCCCGAGTCCGCGGTCGCGGCCGCGGCAGCCGCGGCGGTCGCCGCGGCCGGACCGGAATCCGCCGAGCACACCCATGAGCACAGCGGCGCCAACGGCGCCTCCCGGCCTGCGGCCGCCGCCGGGAACGGGACGGCCGCAGGCGGCGAGGGCGCCGCCGGCTCCAAGGTCGTGCCCACCCCCAAGGACCTCGCCGGACTCGGCCGGGCCCACGCCGCGGGCCAGCAGCCCGCCGGTACGGGGCCGGCGCCCGCGGCGGGCGCCACCCTGCGCTGGTCGTCCGACAAGGGCTGGGTCGAGCGCGGCGGACCGGCCGGCGAGCCGGACGGGACCGCCGCCCTGCCGACCCTCGCCCAGCTCACCAGCGCCGAGCAGCGCTGGGCCGACCGCGAGGAGGACATCACCGCCGTCAGCGGCGACCCCTTCGAGGTCGGCCAGGTCTTCGCCCGCCGCTGGACCGACCGGCTCTCCGACGCCGCGCACCTCCAGCAGCTGTCCACGGAGTACCCGCGCATCCCGCACCGGATCGACGGTGAACTGCTGCGCTACGCCGCCCGGTTCGGCCTGCTCGCCCACAAGGACGACCAGATCGACGAGCACGACCGCTATGCGATCCGGGCCGGTTTCTGGCGCGAGGTCGATCTGCGGACGGCCGCCGAGCACGCTCCTGCCGGGGACTGACGGCCCGGACGGTCCCGGGCCCGGCTCGCCCGCCGGAGCCCCGCGGGCCGGAGGCGGGCCGGGGACGCGTACCCTCATAGCTCGTGAGGACGGGCACAGAGCAGGTGGAGCGCGGGGTGCCGGTGTGCGCCGTGCGCGACCTGGTCAAGACGTACCCCGCGATGCGCGGGCGCCGCGGGGCGGCACAGGCGCCCGCCGTACGGGCCAACGACGGCGTCACCCTGGATGTGCACCGCGGAGAGATCTTCGGGCTGCTCGGCCCCAACGGCGCCGGCAAGTCCACCCTGGTGCGCCAGCTCACCGGACTGCTGCGCCCCGACTCCGGCGGTATCTCCGTACTGGGCCATGACCTGGTGCGCCACCCGGAGCGGGCCGCCCGGCTGCTCGGCTACCTGGGACAGGAATCCACCGCCCTGGACGAGATGACGGTCGCGCTGGCCGTGGAGACCACCGGCCGGCTGCGCGGCCTCGGCGCCCGCGAGGCGCGCGCGGAGCGGGACGCGGTGATCGACGAGCTGGGCCTCGCGGACCTGACCGGACGGGCGCTGAAGAAGCTGTCCGGCGGACAGCGCCGGCTGGCCTGCTTCGCCACCGCGCTGATCGGCGAGCGGCCGCTGCTGGTGCTGGACGAGCCGACCACCGGGATGGACCCGGTCGCGCGGCGCGCCGTCTGGGCCGCGGTGGACCGGCGCCGGGCCGAGCGCGGTGTCACGGTGGTGCTGGTGACGCACAACGTCCTGGAGGCCGAGAGCGTGCTCGACCGGGTGGCGGTGATCGACCGTGGCCGGGTCATCGCCTGCGACACGCCCGGCGGACTGAAGGAGATGGTGAGCGACGAGGTGCGGCTGGAGCTGGTGTGGCGCGACCGGCCGCCGCTGGACGTGCCCGAGGTCGCCGCCCTCGAAGCCGCCGCACACGCCTCCGGCCGCCGCTGGACCCTCCGGCTCCCCGCCGAACGGGCCCGCTCCGCCGTCGCCGCCGTCACCGCGGGCCCCGCCTTCGCCGCCCTCGACGACTTCACCCTGGCCACCCCGAGCCTGGAAGATGTGTACCTGGCCCTCGGCGGCCGTGCCGAGGGGCTGGTCAAGGGGTGAACGGGGACCGCTCCGGCGGACGTATGAACTACCACGGGGGCAGCGAGGAAGGCGTGATGACAGCGTGAGTGTGGTTCCCGTGCAGGCGGTGGCCGGGGCGGCTCCGGCGACCGGAGCGCGAGACGAGGAGGCGGCCCCGCTGGCGCCGCGCGCCCGTCTGGTGCCCGCGCTGGTCGCCGTCTACCGTGCCCAGCTCTCCCGGGCCCGGGTCGCACGGATCCCGCTGCTGTTCGTCGCGACCTTCCAGTCCATCGGGATCATGGTCCTGCTGCGCGGGGTGGTCGACGGCGGCGAACCGGCGCGGGCCGTGGTGTCCGGCTCCAGCGTGCTGGTCGTCGCCTTCGTGGCGCTCAATCTGCTCGCCCAGTACTTCGGCCAGCTGCGGGCCGGCGGCGGGCTCGACCACTACGCGACGCTGCCGGTGCCGCCGGCCGCCGTGGTGCTCGGCGCGGCCGCGGCCTACGCCTCGTTCACCGTGCCGGGGACGGTGGTCACCGCGGTCACCGGCTGTGTGCTCTTCCAGCTGCCGATGGCCCATCTGTGGGTGCTGGCCGCGGTGCTCCCGCTCGCCGGGGCGGCGCTGGCCGGTCTCGGCGCGGCCCTCGGCCTGCTCGCCCCGCGCCAGGAACTCGCCACGCTCTGCGGCCAGTTGGGCATGTCGGCGGCGCTGCTGCTGGGCGTCCTGCCGGCCGAGCGGATGCCCGCGGTGATCGGCTGGGCCCGCGATCTGCTGCCCTCGACGTATGGCGTGGAGGCGCTGGCGCGCAGCTTCGACCCGCACCCGGACTGGATCGCGGTCGGCGCCGACCTGGGCGTCTGCGCGGCCGTCGGGGTGCTCTCGCTGGCCGTCGCCACCTGGGCCTACCGGCGGGCGGCGACCCGATGAGCCGTCCCACCACACCGAACGGGCGTCCTGCTTCCGGTCCCACCAGCCCCACCTGGCACGATGACGGTGTGACCGCACCGCTGACGCCCCGCGACAACCAACCGCCCGAAGAGCCCCGGCACCCCGAGGCCGCGCCCGCGGCCGATGACGGCGGTCTCGGCGGCCCCGAGCTGGCCCGCGAGCTGCGCGAGGGCGCGCTGATCGCGCTCCTGGTCGCGGCGACCGGTGTGCTGCTCGGCCTGCTGTGGAACTGGCTCGCGCCGCATGTCCCGCTGATCGCGGACACCCGCAACGTCTACCTCAAGAACACCGAGGGCGAGGAGTCGATCGGCGCCGACGGCACCTTCCTCCTGCTGGCCTTCGCCTTCGGCGTGCTCACCACAGCCGCGGTCTTCCTCTTCCGCCGGCGGGGCGGGATTCCGCTGGTCGTGGCGCTGGTCGTGGGCGGGCTGCTCGGCGCGACGGTGGGCTGGCTGACCGGGATGTGGCTGGGCCCCACGCCGGACGTGGCCGAGCACGCCAAGCAGGTCGGCCCCGGCGTGGCCTTCGACGGCCCGCTGCGGCTGCAGGCCAAGGGCGCCCTGCTGGCCTGGCCGATCGGGGCGATGCTCACCCAGCTGGTGCTGTCCGCACTGTTCGGGCCGCCCGATCCGGAGCCGGAGGTGCCGTACTGGCTCCAGGGGCAGGGGCAGGGGCAGGGGCAGCAGGAACAGCAGTTCCAGGGGCAGCAGGAACAGCAGCCGGAGGTGCCGCAGTGGCTCGGGGAGAACCACGACCAGCGGCCGCCCTCCGAGGGCTGAGCCACACGGAGCTCCGGGGCGGCCGGTCCACCGGCCGCCCCGCCGTACGTTCAGCCGCGGGCGATCGGCGCGAGGTGCGCCCCCGTGAGGGCCACCAGGTCCTCGGGCGACAGCTCGACCTCCAGCCCGCGCCGCCCCGCCGAGACACAGACCGTCGGCCTGCCCTCGGCCGAGGCGTCCACGACCGTGCGCAGCCGCTTGCGCTGACCCAGCGGCGAGATCCCGCCCCGGACGTAGCCCGTGCTGCGCTCGGCCGCCGCCGGGTCGGCCATCGTGGCCCGCTTGCCGCCCACCGCGGCCGCCAGCGCCTTGAGGTCCAGGGACCCCGACACCGGGACCACGGCGACCGTCAGGGTGCCGTCGACCTCCGCCAGCAGGGTCTTGAACACCTGGTCGGGCGCGACACCCAGGGCCTCGGCGGCCTCCTCGCCGTACGACGGGGCGGCCGGGTCGTGCTCGTAGGAGTGCGTGGTGAACGGGACGCCGGCCGCGGTGAGGGCGACCGTCGCCGGGGTACCGACGGACTTCTTGGACTTCTTCGCCAACGTCTTCGTGCCTCGCTCGGGCCGGTCGTTCAGTTGGGGCTGGTCGGCTGCCGGGTCAGATCCACGGCCGGCAGCGACGGGAGCTTACCGAGCAGCGCCGACTCCTGGCGAAGCAGTTTCAGCTCCTGTCCCAGCCGGGTCGCGGTGTCCGGCGCCTCCAGCAGCAGCTGCTTGGCGGGCACGTCCAGCACGGCCGCCGCGGCGACCAGGTACGACAGCACGGACGGGTCGGCCGGCAGATCCTGCCCGCTCGACAGGGTCCGCTCGTTCGCCCAGGCCAGCCGCTTCTGATAGGTACGGAACGCCCGCACGACGCCGGAGGCGAGCGCGCCGGCGCCCTCTCCCTCGCCGTCCTCCAGCTCCTCCACCTCACCGGTCAGATACGGCCCCGAGGTATCCACCGACAGCAGCCGGAAGCGGGTCGTGCCGGTGGCGAGGACCTCGTAACCGGTGTCGTCGGCGGACGACTTCTCCCGGATGGTGGCCGCGTCGGCGATACAGCCCACGGTGTGGAACGCCTGCATCGGGTCGTCACCGAAGCCCGCCGCGGGACCGTCCGCGGCCGGCAGGGTGCTGTCCGGCATGCCCTGCGCGGTGGCGGCGACCTCCCGGCCGTCCCGGATCGCGATCACCGCGAAGCGGCGGTCGTCCTCGGGCACCGCGCTCAGGTCACGCATCATGGCCCGGTACCGCGCCTCGAAGACGTTCAGCGGGAGCACGAGTCCCGGGAAGAGCACCGAGTTCAGCGGGAAGAGCGGTAGGCGCACGGAGGTCACAGCCCGTAAGCCTAGACGCTGCGCTGCGCTGTGTTCCCACGTGGTCGGGAATCCCGTCGTGGGGGGTGCGCTTCGGCCGCGCGGCTTCCGGTGCGTTGTCGGCCGCGGCGCCATGGGTGTTGCTCGCCGTTGCGCCTGGCGGCGGGCGGGGCCGCTGCGCGGGGCTGTCGGGGTGCGGTGACGGACCTCCGGGGCAGGGGTGCGGGACTGCTTCGCTTTACGCTCCGCTGCGCTCCGCCTTTGCTCTTTATCGGAGCCTTCGGAAGCAAAGCCCCGCACCCCTGCCCCTCCGGCCCGTCCCCTCCCATTGGGGGGAAGAAGGCCGGTGGGGGTGCATGGTGGTGGTCGGGTACGCCTCGTGGGCCGCAGTGAACTGGCTACTGCCGCCGCAGCAGCCGGGACGCACCGGCCGCGACCGTCGTGGCCAGCACCCAGCCCGCCAGGATGAGCACCGCGGCCGCCCACTGCGCACCGCCGCCCGGTTTCCAGGCGGCGCTCTGATTGAGGTCTATCACCGGCAGCAGCAGGTCGAGGGAGTAGAGATACGGATTCCAGGGCGGCGCCTCGCCCGGCTTGAGGGGCGGCGGCGGGGACATCGAGAAGTAGATCGTGCCGATCGCCCACAGGATGGCCATCCACACCGCGGCCCGCCCCGGGCGGTAGCCGTAGGCCACCGTCCAGTCCTGCAGGAACCCCCAGGCCTTCGCCGCCAGCGGCAGCGTCTCGCGGCGGCGCCGCTGCTTGGCCAGCAGCACCTCGCGGGCATCGGAGTCCTCACCGGTGGTGCGCAGCGAGGCGGCGAGCATCTCGTACGGCTCGGGTGCGTACTCGGGGGTCGCCGCGGCCACCCACTGCAGCCGCAGGGAGAGTGGGAAGTGGCCCCGCGGGATCAGCGTCTCGTAGGCGAAGCCGGCCATCCACAGCCCGCCGAGCCCCGGCCAGCTCGCCGACTTGTCGATGAGGTTGACCACCCGGGCGCCGGAGAGGATCACCCGGCCGCGCTGTGGCCGCTCACCGAGGAACCGCAGCTCGGGCGTCTGGATGCGGCGCAGCGACAGCTCCTGGTCGGACTCCATGATGAACCGGGCGTGCTCGAAGTCGACCGCGTCACCGAACCGCCCGTCGTCCAGGCGCATCCCGCCCTCGCACTCGAAGCGCTGCACACGGGTGCCGCGCGAGGGGGTGTGCACGGTGCCGTACGGGGGAGTGGCGCTGCTGGAGAACGGGGAGTTGGCCAGCCCGGCGGCGGTCAGATAGAGGGTGCGCTCGACGGTCAGCTGCGGGGCGTTCAGGGCCCGCCGGCCGAAGGGGTTGCTCAGCCGGCTGCCGCGCAGGCTCAGGGACACGCCGATGGTGGCGCCGCGCAGCGACAGCTCCCCGTAGGACTCCATCATCTCGGCCTGCAGGTCCTGGGCGACGGTCAGCCCGTCCGCCATCACCGACCGGCCCTGCCGGTCCTTGTGCACCACGGTCTGATTGAGCATCAGGTCCGTGCCGATCTGTGCGTCGGTGAGCCGGATGCCGGAGTGCACCACGCAGCGCGGCAGATGGAGGTCGCCCTCGGTGTGCAGCCGGGCCGCCTCCAGCCGGGGTATCGCACAGTTCACCATCCGCAGCGTGGTGAAGTGGCTCTCCGGCAGCACCACCTCGGCCTCGAAGCGGCAGTCCCGCAGCTCCACGAATGGCTTGATCGTGCCGCCCGCAACGTCGAGAGTGTCCGTGATGTACGCCCCGGTCAGCTGCAGCGCGGAGACCCGGCCGGGCTGCGCGGGCGGCCCGTCGAGCAGCAGCAGCGCCACGACCCGGGCCCGCACCCGGCGCTCGGGGCCCCACAGATGCTGTCCGTGCGGATCGTCCCTGGCCGGATCGCCGATGTGCAGATCGCAGGTGCTGCCGTTGCGGAAGGCCTGCCACATGCTCCATTCCGCGGATGTCAGCTGCAGGTCGGCGGGCGCGTCGCCGTCCCCGGGCTCGGTCACAGTGGGTCCCCCTTGCTCTCCCGTGGTGTGTCGCAACCTGTTCGGACGCATTTCGTGCACTGGTCGTCGTGCGTCCCGCAGGTCTCCCCGTACGCCGTTGTGTGGCCCTTGCCCGCCCCGTGACTGCTTGAACACGCGTGGTCAGGGCCAACTCCGGTCAACTTCGAACGGCCGGGTCACGATGCGTCCGGGGTGTGCTCCGCTGTGTATCACTGAGTGATACGGCCGGTCGGGCCCCGGAGCGGGTCTGAGACACTGGGAGGGTGATCTCCCGAATCGACCTGCGCGGTGACGCCCTTCCCGAGGGCGGCGCCCTGCGCGACCTGCTGCCCCGTGCCGAGTTCGACGTGGAAGCCGCCCTGGAGAAGGTGCGGCCCATCTGCGAGGACGTACGCCATCGCGGCACCGCGGCGCTGATCGATTGTGCGCGGCGGTTCGACGGCGTCGAGATCGACCGGGTGCGGGTGCCCGCCGAGGCCCTGCAGAGCGCGCTCGCGGAGCTGGACCCGGCCGTCCGGGCCGCCCTGGAGGAGTCCATCCGGCGCGCCCGGATCGTCCACCGCGAACAGCGCCGCACGGACGTGACGACCAAGGTCGTCCCCGGCGGCACGGTCACCGAACGCTGGGTGCCCGTCGAGCGGGTGGGGCTCTATGTCCCCGGCGGCCTCGCGGTCTACCCGTCCTCGGTGGTCATGAACGTCGTCCCGGCGCAGGAAGCCGGTGTCGAGGGCATCGCCGTGTCCTCCCCGCCGCAGAAGGAGTTCGGCGGGCGCCCGCACCCGACCATCCTCGCCGCCTGCGCCCTGCTCGGTGTCGACGAGGTCTACGCGGCCGGCGGCGCCCAGGCCATCGCGATGTTCGCGTACGGCACCGAGGAGTGCCTGCCGGTCAACCTCGTCACCGGCCCCGGCAACATCTACGTCGCCTCCGCCAAGCGCCTGCTCAAGGGCCGTATCGGCATCGACGCCGAGGCCGGCCCGACCGAGATCGCGGTCCTCGCGGACGCCACCGCCGACCCCGAGCACGTCGCCGCCGACCTGATCAGCCAGGCCGAGCACGACACCCTCGCCGCCGCCGTCCTGGTCACCGACTCCACCGAGCTCGCCGACGCCGTCGACGAGGCGCTGAAGCGGCAGGTCGCGGCGACCAGGCACATCGAGCGGATCACCGAGGCGCTGGGCGGCCGGCAGTCCGCGACCGTCCTGGTCGACGGCCTCGACGAGGGCCTCAAGGTCGTGGACGCCTACGGCGCCGAACACCTGGAGATCCAGACCGCCGACGCCTCCGCCGTGGCCGCCCGGGTCCGCAACGCCGGCGCAATCTTCGTCGGCCCGTACGCCCCGGTCTCGCTCGGCGACTACTGCGCCGGCTCCAACCACGTGCTGCCCACCGGCGGCTGCGCCTGCCACTCCTCCGGGCTGTCCGTGCAGTCCTTCCTGCGCGGTATCCATGTCGTGGACTACTCGCGCGACGCGCTGGCCGAGGTCGCCCACCATGTGGTGACCCTCGCCGAGGCCGAGGACCTCCCGGCCCACGGCGCCGCGCTCAAGGCCAGGTTCGACTGGAAGGTCCCGCAGAGCAAGTGAGCAGGCACGTGACCCGTATCGACGATCTCCCCATCCGGGACGAGCTGCGCGGCAAGTCCCCCTACGGCGCACCGCAGCTGGACGTCCCGGTGCGGCTGAACACCAACGAGAACCCCTACCCGCTGCCCGAGCCGCTGGTCCGGCGGATCGCCGAGCGGGTGACCGAGGCCGCCCGGCAGCTCAACCGCTACCCCGACCGGGACGCGGTCGAACTGCGCACCGAACTGGCCCGCTACCTCACCCGCACCGCCGGCCACGAGGTCACCAAGGAACAGGTGTGGGCCGCCAACGGCTCCAACGAGGTCATCCAGCAGCTGCTGCAGACCTTCGCCGGCCCCGGCCGCACCGCCATCGGCTTCGAGCCGTCGTACTCCATGCACGGGCTGATCTCCCGCGGCACGGGCACCGGCTGGATCTCCGGCCCGCGCAACGACGACTTCACCATCGACGTCGAGGCGGCCGTGGCGGCCATCGCCGAGCGGCGGCCCGACGTGGTCTTCATCTGCTCGCCGAACAACCCCACCGGCACCGCCGTCGAGGCCGGCACCGTGCTCGCGCTGTACGAGGCGGCGCAGGCGGCCCGTGCCGACGGGGCGGGGGCCCTGGTGGTGGTCGACGAGGCCTACGGCGAGTTCAGCCACCGGCCCTCGCTGCTGCCGCTGATCGAGGAACGGCCGAATCTGGTCGTCTCGCGGACGATGTCCAAGGCCTTCGGCGCCGCCGGGCTGCGGCTGGGCTATCTGGCCGCCGACCCCGCCGTGGTCGACGCCGTCCAGCTCGTCCGGCTCCCGTACCACCTCTCGTCCGTCACCCAGGCCACCGCACTGGCCGCGCTGGAGCACACCGACACGCTCCTGAAGTACGTCGAGCAGCTCAAGACCGAGCGGGACCGCCTGGTCACCGAGCTGCGGGCGACCGGCTGCCAGGTCGTCGACTCCGACGCCAACTTCGTGCAGTTCGGCCTCTTCGAGGACGCCCACGCCACCTGGCAGGCGATCCTCGACCACGGCGTGCTGGTCCGTGACAACGGCGTACCGGGCTGGCTGCGGGTCACCGCCGGCACCCCGGCCGAGAACGACGCGTTCCTCGACGCGGTTCGCGCAGTACTGAAGGAGAGCAAGCGATGACCCGCGTAGGACGCGTGGAGCGCACGACGAAGGAAACGTCCGTGCTCGTCGAGATCGATCTCGACGGCAGGGGCGACGTGGACGTGTCGACCGGTGTCGGCTTCTACGACCACATGCTCGACCAGCTCGGCCGGCACGGCCTGTTCGACCTCAAGGTCAAGACCGACGGCGATCTGCACATCGACACCCACCACACCATCGAGGACACCGCCCTCGCCCTGGGTGCCGCCTTCAAGCAGGCCCTCGGCGACAAGTCCGGCATCTACCGCTTCGGCAACTGCACCGTCCCCCTGGACGAGTCGCTCGCCCAGGTGACCGTCGACCTCTCCGGCCGCCCGTATCTGGTGCACACCGAACCGGAGAACATGGCGCCGATGATCGGCTCCTACGACACGACGATGACCCGGCACATCTTCGAGTCCTTCGTCGCCCAGGCCCAGATAGCGCTGCACATCCACGTCCCGTACGGCCGCAACGCCCACCACATCGTGGAGTGCCAGTTCAAGGCGCTGGCCCGCGCCCTGCGGTACGCCAGCGAGCGCGACCCGCGGGCGGCCGGGATCATCCCCTCCACCAAGGGAGCCCTGTGAACGGCCTCTCCACCGTCTTCATCCTGGTCGGGCTCTTCCTCCTCGGCGGCGTCTACTCCTTCTGGAAGCAGGAGCTGCCCAAGAGCCTGATCGTGCTGCTGTCCATCGGCTCGGCGATGTGCCTGGCCGTCGGCGTCCTGCGGCTGGGGGTATGGAATTGACCGCCTCGGCACCCCGTAAGAAGGTCGTCGTCTTCGACTATGGCTTCGGCAACGTCCGCTCCGCCGAGCGTGCCCTGGCGCACGTCGGCGCCGATGTGGAGATCACCCGCGACTACGACCGGGCGATGAACGCCGAGGGGCTGCTGGTCCCCGGCGTCGGCGCGTTCGCCGCCTGTATGGCCGGGCTGAAGGAGGCCCGCGGTGACTGGCTCGTCGGCCGCCGGCTGGCCGGCGGCCGCCCCGTCATGGGCATCTGCGTCGGTATGCAGATCCTCTTCGGCCGGGGCATCGAGCACGGTGTGGAGACCGAGGGTCTGGACGAGTGGCCCGGCACGGTCGGCCCGCTCAAGGCCGACATCGTCCCGCACATGGGCTGGAACACCGTCGACGCCGCCGAGGGCTCACAGCTCTTCGCCGGTCTGCCCGCCGACGCCCGCTACTACTTCGTGCACTCCTACGCGGTGCACGACTGGGAGCTGGAGGTCGGCAACCCGCATATCGCCGCGCCCAAGGTCACCTGGGCCACGCACGGCGAGCCCTTCGTGGCCGCGGTCGAGAACGGCCCGCTGTGGGCCACCCAGTTCCACCCCGAGAAGTCCGGCGACGCCGGCGCCCAGCTCCTGACCAACTGGATCAACACCCTGTGAGCCCCCTGATGCCGAAGCTCGAACTCCTCCCCGCCGTCGACGTCCGCGACGGCCAGGCCGTCCGCCTCGTCCACGGCGAGTCCGGCTCCGAGACCTCCTACGGCGACCCGCTGGAGGCGGCCCTGGCCTGGCAGCGGTCCGGCGCCGAATGGCTGCACCTCGTCGACCTCGACGCGGCCTTCGGCACCGGCGACAACCGGGCGCAGATCGCCGAGGTCGCCCGCTCCATGGACATCAAGGTCGAGCTGTCCGGCGGTATCCGCGACGACGACACGCTCGCCGCCGCCCTCGCCACCGGCTGCCGCCGGGTCAACCTCGGCACCGCCGCGCTGGAGACCCCCGAGTGGGTCGCCAAGGTCATCGCCGAGCACGGCGACAAGATCGCGGTCGGCCTGGACGTCCGCGGCACCACGCTGCGCGGCCGCGGCTGGACTCGCGACGGCGGCGACCTCTACGAGACGCTGGCCCGCCTCGACGCCGAGGGCTGCGCCCGCTACGTCGTCACCGACATCAACAAGGACGGCACCCTCCAGGGCCCCAACCTGGAGCTGCTGCGCAACGTCTGCGCCGCCACCGACCGTCCGGTGGTCGCCTCCGGCGGTGTCTCCTCGCTCGACGACCTGCGGGCACTCGCCACCCTGGTGCCGGAAGGTGTCGAGGGCGCGATCGTCGGCAAGGCGCTCTATGCGAAGGCGTTCACCCTCGAAGAGGCGCTGGCAGCAGTGTCGTAACCGCGAACGAAAGGCGGCGTGATGACCATCGAGCGCGTACGGACCGACAGTCCCTGGGAAGAGAAGATCGGCTTCGCACGCGCCGTGGCGGCCGGTGACCGGGTCCTGGTCGCCGGCACGATGCCACTGGTCGACGGCGTCCTGCAGGGTGAGGGCGACCCTTATGTGCAGACCAGGGTCGCCTTCACCAACGCCCTGGAGGCACTCACCCCCTTCGGCCTGGGCGCCGAAGCGGTCCTCCGCACCCGTATGTACCTCACCCATCTACGCGATGTGGACGCGGCCGGCCGCGCCCACCGGGAGCTGTTCGCCGCCACGCCGCCCGCCTCGACCCTGGTCGTGGTCTCCGGCTTCGTCGACTCCCGCGTCCTGGTCGAAGTAGAACTGGAAGCTTTCCGAGAACTGTCAGAGAGGCCTGAACCGACATGACCCTGGCGGTCCGAGTCATCCCTTGCCTGGACGTCGACAACGGCCGGGTCGTCAAGGGCGTCAACTTCCAGAACCTGCGGGACGCCGGCGACCCCGTCGAGATGGCGAAGATCTACGGGGACGAGGGCGCCGACGAGCTGACCTTCCTCGACATCAGCGCCTCCTCCGGCAACCGTGAGACCACCTACGACGTGGTCCGCCGCACCGCCGAGCAGGTCTTCATCCCGCTGACGGTCGGCGGTGGCGTCCGCACCCCCGAGGACGTCGACAAGCTGCTGCGGGCCGGTGCCGACAAGGTCGGGGTCAACACCGCCGCCATCGCCCGCCCCGACGTGATCCGTGAGATCGCCGAACGCTTCGGCAGCCAGGTCCTGGTCCTCTCGGTCGACGCCCGCCGTACCGACGTGGGGACGCCGTCCGGATACGAGGTCACCACCCACGGCGGCCGCCGCGGCACCGGTATCGACGCCGTCGAATGGGCGCACCGCGCCGCCGAGCTGGGCGCCGGCGAGATCCTCCTCAACTCCATGGACGCCGACGGCACCAAGGACGGCTACGACGTCGAGATGATCGAGGCGGTCCGCAAGCACGTCACGATCCCGGTGATCGCCTCCGGCGGCGCCGGCAAGCTCGACGACTTCGCCCCGGCCGTCGCGGCCGGTGCCGACGCGGTCCTGGCCGCCTCCGTCTTCCACTTCGGCGATCTGCGCATCTCCCAGGTCAAGGACGCCCTGCGGGGGGCGGGTCACCCGGTGCGCTGACCGCGATGCGCGCCTAGGCTCGCCCCATGAGCCGTGTCAACGATGTGGGTGGCCAGTCGGGGTTCGGGGCCCTGGAGATCGAGGCGGACGAGCCGCCGTTCCATGCCGACTGGGAGGCGCGGGTGTTCGCGCTGAACTCCGTGCTGGTGCGGAACGGGCTCTACCGGCTCGACGAGTTCCGCGACGCCGTCGAGCGGATGGCCCCGCAGGAATATCTGGCGGCGTCGTACTACGAGCGCTGGCTGTACGCGATCGAGACGCTGCTCGCCGAACGGGGGCTGCTCGGCGATGGCTGAATTCCGGGCGGGGGAGCGGGTGCGGGTGCGCGCCGTCGACCCGGTGGGGCACACCCGGGTGCCGCGGTATGTGCGCGGACACATGGGGCGGATCGTCGAGTGCCAGGGGCGGTGGGCGCTCGCCGACGAGTGCGCGGCCGGGGTCGCCGAGCCGCGGACGGAGCCCGTCTACACCGTGGCCTTCGCCGCGTCCGACCTGTGGGGCGAGGGCGGTCATGAGGTCACGGTCGACCTCTGGGAGTCGTACATCGAGCGGGTACGGGAGGACGGGGCATGAGCGGCGGGCACACGAGTACACCGGTGGCGGCGCGGGTCAGGCGGCTGGAGGCCCGGCTGATCGAGGCCGGGGTGGTCGCCGAGGCACAGCTGGACGCGGCGCTCGCCGCGATGCTGAAGGGGGCCTCGCCGGTCAACGGGGCGCGGATCGTGGCGCGGGCCTGGACCGACGCCGGGTTCCGGGAGCGGCTGCTGGCCGACGCGAACGCGGCGCTGCCCGAGGTGGGGCTCTCGATGGCGGGCGGTATCCAGGAGCAGCGGCTCAAGGTCGTCGAGAACACCGCCACCACACACCACGTCCTCGTGTGCACGCTGTGCTCCTGCTATCCGATCGGGCTGCTGGGGCCGTCGCCGTCCTGGTACAAGAGCGAGGCCTACCGCTCGCGGGTGGTGCGCGAACCCCGCGCCGTCCTGGCCGAGTTCGGGCTGGAGCTGCCGGACGACACCGCGATCACGGTGTGGGACTCCAGCGCGGAGAGCCGCTACATGGTCCTGCCACGGCGGCCCGAGGGCACGGCCGGACGGAGCGAGCCGGAGCTGGCCGCGCTCGTCACCCGGGAAGGGCTCATCGGGACCGCCGCGGTCTGACTCAGCGGGCCTTCCGCGCCGCCCGTAGGAACTCGCGGTTCATCGCCGTGATGCTGAACAGCGGGATGCCCTTGGGGCAGGCGGTGGCGCACTCCCCGGTGAGGGTGCAGCCGCCGAAGCCCTCGTCGTCCATCTGCGCCACCATGTCCAGCACCCGGGTCCCGCGCTCGGGCGCGCCCTGCGGCAGCACATTGAGATGGTTCACCTTGGCGGAGGTGAACAGCATCGCGGCACCGTTCGGGCAGGCCGCCACGCAGGCGCCGCAGCCGATGCATTCGGCGTGCTCGAACGCGAAGTCGGCGTCCGGCTTCGGCACCGGGGTCGCATGGGCCTCGGGCGCGGCACCGGTCGGCGCGGTGATGTAGCCGCCGGCCTGGATGATCCGGTCGAAGGCGGAGCGGTCGACGACCAGGTCCTTGACGACCGGGAACGCCGCGGCACGCCACGGCTCGATGTCGAGGGTGTCGCCGTCGCGGAAGGACCGCATGTGCAGCTGGCAGGTCGTCGTGCTTCCCCAAGCTCTCGAATCCGCTTGAGCAGGGGAGACCCCATTCGGGCCGTGCGCCGCACCGTTGATGACGAGCGAGCAGGCGCCGCAGATGCCCTCGCGGCAGTCGTGGTCGAAGGCGACCGGGTCGTCGCCGCTGAGGATCAGCTCCTCGTTGAGGGTGTCGAGCATCTCCAGGAACGACATGTCCGGCGAGATGCCGTCGATCTCGTAGGTGGACATGGCGCCGTCGGCGTCGGCGTTCTGCTGGCGCCAGATGCGCAGGGTGAGCCTCATGCGTAGCTCCGCTGGGTGGGGTGGACGTACTCGAAGACCAGGTCTTCCTTGTGGAGGGTGGGGGCCTCGCCGGTGCCGGTGAACTCCCAGGCGGCCGCGTAGGAGAACTCCTCGTCCCGGCGGGCCGCCTCGCCGTCCGGTGTCTGCGACTCCTCCCGGAAGTGCCCGCCGCAGGACTCGGCCCGGTGCAGGGCGTCCAGGCACATCAGCTCGGCGAGCTCCAGGTAGTCGACGAGGCGGTTGGCCTTCTCCAGGGACTGGTTGAACTCCTCACCGGTGCCCGGCACCCTGAGGCGGCGCCAGAACTCCTCGCGGATCTGCGGGATCCGGCCGAGGGCCTTGCGCAGGCCCTCATCGGTGCGGGCCATCCCGCAGAACTCCCACATCAGCTCGCCGAGTTCCCGGTGGAAGGAGTCGGGCGTACGGTCACCGCCGACGGCGAGCAGCCGCGCGAGCCGGTCCTCGGTCTCCCGCACGGCCCGGGTGACCACCGGGTGGTCCGCGGCGACCTCGTCGTGGTGCGGGTGGCGCGCCAGGTAGTCGTTGATGGTGGACGGCAGGACGAAGTAGCCGTCGGCCAGCCCCTGCATCAGGGCGGACGCGCCGAGCCGGTTCGCCCCGTGATCGGAGAAGTTGGCCTCGCCGATCGCGAACAGGCCCGGGACGGTGGTCTGCAGGTCGTAGTCGACCCACAGGCCGCCCATCGTGTAGTGCACGGCGGGGTAGATCCGCATCGGCACCTCGTACGGGTCCTCCGCGGTGATCCGCGCGTACATGTCGAAGAGGTTGCCGTACTTCTCCTCGACCTTCGCCCGGCCCATGCGCCGGACGGCGTCCGCGAAGTCGAGGTAGACGCCCTGCCCGCCGGGGCCGACCCCGCGGCCCTGGTCGCAGACGTTCTTCGCGGCGCGGGAGGCGATGTCCCGCGGTACGAGGTTGCCGAAGGACGGGTAGCTGCGCTCCAGGTAGTAGTCGCGCTCGTCCTCGGGGATCTCGGCGGGCGGCCGGGTGTCGCCCGGGGCCTTCGGCACCCAGATCCGGCCGTCGTTGCGCAGCGACTCGCTCATCAGCGTCAGCTTCGACTGGTGGTCGCCGGTGCGCGGGATGCAGGTGGGGTGGATCTGGGTGAAGCAGGGGTTGGCGAAGTACGCACCGCGCCGGTGCGCCCGCCACACGGCGGTGGCGTTGGAGTTCATGGCGTTCGTCGAGAGGTGGAAGACGTTGCCGTAGCCGCCGGACGCGAGGACCACGGCGTCCGCGAAGTAGGTGTCGATTGTCCCGGTGACGAGGTCCCGGGCGACGATGCCGCGGGCGCGCCCGTCGACGACGAGGAGGTCCAGCATCTCGGTGCGCGGATGCAGTTCCACGTTCCCGGCGGCGATCTGCCGCGACAGCGCCTGGTAGGCACCGAGCAGCAGCTGCTGTCCCGTCTGGCCGCGGGCGTAGAAGGTCCGGGACACCTGGACGCCGCCGAAGGAGCGGGTGTCGAGCAGACCGCCGTACTCCCGCGCGAAGGGGACGCCCTGGGCGACGCACTGGTCGATGATCTCGACGGAGATCTGCGCGAGCCGGTGGACGTTCGACTCGCGGGCCCGGAAGTCGCCGCCCTTGACGGTGTCGTAGAACAGCCGGTGGACCGAGTCGCCGTCGTTGCGGTAGTTCTTCGCCGCGTTGATACCGCCCTGCGCGGCGATCGAGTGGGCGCGCCGTGGCGAGTCCTGGTAGCAGAACTGCACCACGTGGTAGCCCTGTTCGGCGAGCGTGGCGCCGGCCGAGCCGCCCGCGAGGCCGGTGCCGACCACGATGACGGTGTGCTTGCGGCGGTTGGCGGGGTTGACGAGCTTCGCCTCGAAGCGCCGGGTGTCCCAGCGTCCGGCGACCGGTCCGGCCGGCGCCTTGGTGTCGCGGACCGGCTCCCCGGTCGCGTAGTTCGTGTAAGAGGTCAAGTCAGCTCACCACTCCGGTCATGACGGCGACGGGTACGGAGATGAAGCCCACGGTCAGCACCAGCGCGAGGACATGGGCGAGGGTCTTCAGGAGGCGGTCGCGGGCCCGGCTGCCGACGCCGAGCGTCTGTGCGGCGCTCCAGAAGCCGTGCCGGATGTGCAGCCCGAGCGCCAGCATCGCGACGCAGTAGATGACGTTGCCGTACCAGGTCGAGAAGGTGTCCACGACGTTCTGGTACGGACGGCCGGACTGGAAGCCCCCGGAGTGCACGGTGCCGGTGGTCAGGTCGAGGAGGTGCCAGACGATGAACAGGCCGAGGATGATCCCGCCCCAGCGCATGGTGCGGGTGGCGTAGCTGGTCCGGAGGAGGAGGTGCGGCGCGAAGCGCCTCGGCCAGGGGCGGTGGCCGGGCGACGGGTGGGCGTAGTTGCTGGGGCGGGCCCTGATGTCGCGGCGGCTCAGCTGGTAGGCGGATGTGGCATGTGCGACGACGGCGGCCACGAGGACGACGCGGACCAGCCACAGCGTCCACTCCTCGTGCATGAACGGTTCCCCGACGACGCGCAGCCAGTGGCCGTAGCCGTTGAACTCGGCCGCCCCGAAGAAGATCTTCAGGTTGCCGAGCATGTGGACGACCAGGTAGAGCAGCATGATCACACCGCTCACGGCCATCACCGTCTTCTTGCCGACGGTCGAGCCCCACAGCAGGCCCGCGAAGGACGGCCGTCGGTCCGTCCGTGTGTCCAGTGCCATGGGTCACGACGGTAAGGACCGGCCCGCCCATCAGTCCAAGACATGGTGCGGCTCATCTCCATAGGCTCTGCCTATCGATGCCGTACCGTCGCCTCATGCAGCTGCAGCAGCTCCGCTACTTCACCGCCGTGGCCGACACCCGGCACTTCACCCGCGCCGCCGAGCGCGAACATGTCGCCCAGCCCTCCCTGTCCCAGCAGATCCGCTCCCTGGAGCGGGAGTTGGGGGCGGAGCTCTTCCACCGGGCCCGCGGCCACATCACCCTCACCGATGCCGGCGAGACCCTGCTGCCGCTCGCCCGGCGCATCCTCGCCGACGCCGAGACCGCCCGCCGCGAGGTCCAGGAGGTCGCCCAGCTGCGCCGTGGCCGGCTCCGCCTCGGCGCCCCGCCCAGCCTCTGCGCCAGCCTCGTCCCCGACGTCCTGCGCGCCTTCCACGCCGGCTACCCCGGCGTGGACCTGATGGTCACCGAGGACGGCTCGCAGGACCTGGTCCGGGCACTGGCCGACGGCGCCCTGGACCTGGCCCTGATCATCACCCCGCTCCCGGTCCAGGCCCCCGCCCTGGCCACCACCGAGCTGCTGCGCGAGGAACTCGTCGTGGTCTCCGCCCCCGACCGCCCCGCCCCCGTCGGCCGGCGCACCCGCATCCGGGTGGAGGATCTGCGCGGCCGGCCGCTGGCCATGTTCCGCCGCGGCTACGACCTGCGGGAATTCACCACCGCGGCGTGCCGGGCGGCCGGTTTCGAGCCGACCTTCACCGTCGAGGGCGGCGAGATGGACGCGGTGCTCGGCTTCGTCCGGGCCGGGCTGGGGCTCGCCGTGGTGCCCAGCATGGTCGCCGCCCGCTCCGGCCTGCGGATCACCCGCTTCTCGACGCCCGGAATGCACCGCGTGGTGTCCGTCGCCCACCGGGGCGATGTCTCCCCGCCGCGGGCCGCCCGGGAGCTGGAGCGCATCCTGATGGAGCATGTGGACCCGGGCCTGTCCTGAGCGGGCCGGGCCCGGCGGCCGGGGGCGACCGGGCGGCCACCGGCGCGGGCGCGGGGCGTGGCCCCGTGGCAGGGCCGCGGGGCCGGTCGTAGGCTGGCCGCATGTCGACCCATGCGAAGCGTGAACGGCTCCTTCTCGCCGACCTGTTGGAGAGCGCCGGCCCCGAGGCGCCGACGCTGTGTGAGAACTGGAGCGCGCGGGACCTGGCCGCGCACGTGGTGGTGCGCGAGCGGCGTGCCGACGCGGCCGGCGGGCTCCTCGTCAAGCCGCTGGCCGCCCGGCTGGAGCGGGTGCAGGCGGAGTTCGCCGGCAAGCCGTACGGGGAGCTGATCCAGCTGATCAGGACCGGTCCGCCGCGGATGTCGCCGTTCGCGCTGAAGCAGATCGACGAGGCGTCCAACACCGTCGAGTTCTACGTCCACGCCGAGGACGTCCGGCGCGCCCAGCCGGACTGGGCCGCGCGGGAGCTGGACCCCGTCTTCGCGGACGCCCTGTGGTCCAGGATCGAGCGGATGGCCCGGGTGCTGGGCCGGAAATCGCCGGTGGGCCTGGTGCTGCGGCGGCCGGACGGGCGGACGGCGGTGGCCCATCGCGGCACCCCGGTGGTCACGGTCGTCGGCGAACCGGGCGAGCTGACGATGTTCGCCTTCGGCCGGCAGGAGGTCGCCGATGTGGCGCTGGACGGCGACAAGGACGCGATCGACCGGCTGCGGGCGGCGAAGCTGGGGATGTGAGCCCGACTCCCTGAGCCCGACTGCCTGAACCCGTTTCCCTGAGCCCGCCTCCCGGCCCGGCCTACGAGTGGAGCACCACCACCGCGACCACCACGGCCACCACCACCGCCGCCACGAACACCGCACCCAGAACCCGCGCCGCCACCCGTGCGGCACGGTCCGGGTCCGGCGGCGGTGGCGGCACGGACGGCTGCTGAGGATGCATGTCTGCAGGATGCCGCACGGCACAATGGACACCATGAGCAGCCGCGCCACCACCCCGGACACCACCCCCGCCCTCGACCCCGCCATCGCTGCCCGCCTCAAGCGCGGCGCCGACGGTCTGGTCCCGGCCATCGCCCAGCAGTACGACACCGGCGAGGTGCTGATGCTCGGCTGGATGGACGACGAGGCGCTGCGCCGCACCCTGACCACCGGCCGCTGCACGTACTGGTCCCGCAGCCGCCAGGAGTACTGGGTCAAGGGCGACACCTCCGGCCACGTCCAGCACGTGAAGTCGGTGGCGCTGGACTGTGACGCCGACACCGTCCTGGTCCGCGTCGACCAGGTCGGCGCCGCCTGCCACACCGGCGACCGCACCTGCTTCGACGCGGACGTTCTGGCCACCCGGGACGGCCAGGACCAGTAGGCTCCGCGCCATGACCACGGGAACCACCGGCACCGCCCTTCCGGACCTCGACACCTTCCGCACCCTCGCCAAGGACCGGCGGGTCATCCCCGTCACCCGGCGCCTGCTCGCGGACGGCGACACACCGGTCGGGCTCTACCGCAAGCTCGCCGCCGAGCGCCCCGGCACCTTCCTCCTGGAATCCGCCGAGAACGGCCGTACGTGGTCGCGCTACTCCTTCATCGGCGTCCGCAGCGCCGCCACCCTCACCACCCGCGACGGGCAGGCACACTGGCTCGGCACCCCGCCCGTCGGCGTGCCCACCGACGGTGACCCGCTCGCCGCGCTGCGCGCCACCGTCGAGGCACTGCACACCCCCCGGGACCTCATCGAGGGCGAGGGGCTGCCGCCGTTCACCGGCGGCATGGTCGGCTACCTCGGCTACGACATCGTGCGCCGCCTGGAGAAGATCGGCGAGCAGACCGACGACGACCTCCGGCTGCCCGAACTGACCATGCTGCTCACCTCCGACCTCGCCGTCCTCGACCACTGGAGCGGCACGGTCCTGCTGATCGCCAACGCGATCAACCACAACGACCTCGACACCGGTATCGACGAGGCCTATGCGGACGCGGTGGCCCGTCTGGACACCATGGCCGACGACCTCGCCCGGCCCGCGCCCCCCAGCGCCGCCGCGCTGCCGCCGTCCGAGGTCCCGCCGTACACCGCCAAGTGGGGCGGCGCGGCCTACCAGGACGCCGTCGAGGACATCAAGGAGCGCATCCGGGCCGGTGAGGCCTTCCAGGTCGTGCCCTCCCAGCGCTTCGAGACCCCGTGCACGGCGAGCGCCCTGGACGTCTACCGGGTACTGCGGGCCACCAACCCCAGCCCGTACATGTACCTCTTCCGCTTCGAGGGCCCCAACGGCGGTGACGACGGCGCCTTCGACGTGGTGGGCTCCAGCCCCGAGGCGCTGGTGAAGGTCGAGGCCGGCCGGGCCATGGTCCACCCCATCGCCGGCACCCGCCCGCGCGGCGCGTCCGTCCAGGAGGACCAGGCGCTGGCGGACGAGCTGATGGCCGACCCCAAGGAGCGCGCCGAGCATCTGATGCTGGTCGACCTGGGCCGCAACGACCTGGGCCGGGTCTGCGAACCGGGCAGTGTCGAGGTCGTCGACTTCATGTCCGTCGAGCGCTACAGCCACGTCATGCACATCGTCTCGACGGTCACCGGGCAGGTCGCCGAGGGCCGTACCGCCTTCGACGTGCTCACCGCCTGCTTCCCCGCGGGCACCCTCTCCGGCGCCCCCAAGCCGCGCGCCCTGCAGATCATCGAGGAGCTGGAGCCGTCCCGGCGCGGTCTGTACGGCGGCTGTGTCGGCTATCTCGACTTCGCCGGCGACTCCGACACCGCCATCGCGATCCGCACCGCCCTGCTGCGCCACGGCACCGCCTACGTCCAGGCGGGCGCCGGGGTGGTCGCCGACTCCGACCCCGTGGCCGAGGACACCGAGTGCCGCAACAAGGCGGCCGCGGTGCTGCGCGCCGTGCATACCGCCAACCACCTGGGCAGGTAGCCCGCCGGGGGGTGGTCCACCGGGCGGGACCACCAACGGCTCCTGCCCCGGTCCACCCCGCCGCGGGGTGCCCCGAGTGCCCAACAAGGCGGCCGCGGTGCTGCGCGCCGTGCATACCGCCAACCACCTGGGCACCTGGAGCTGGGGGCGCCCGCACCACCCCCCGCGCACCGGTCCCCGGCGGCCGGTGCGCGATAGTGGTACGCGTGAGTGCCGCATCCCAGACCCCCACCGACACCGTGCCGCCGGGCGATTCCGGGCCCGCGCCGGCCCGGCCCGTGCGCCGCGCGCACCGCAGCCTCGCCCTGGCGCTGCTGGCCGGCGCGGCCGGCGCCGCCCTGGCGCTGCTGGCCTCCGGCCGCACCTGGGCCGAGGGCTCCGCGGTGCTGGCCCAGGGCGAGTTGCCCCGCACCGTGACCGGCGCCGATGTGACCGGTGTGCCCGGCGCGCTGGCCGTCGTCGGACTGGCCGCGCTGGTCGCCGTCTTCGCGGTCCGCCGGGCCGGCCGGATCGCGGTCGCCGGCCTGCTGACGCTCAGCGGTGTGGGCGTCGCCGTCGCCGCCGTACTGGGCAACTCCGACACCTCGGCGCTGCGCGAGAAGGCCGCCACCGCGGTCGGGATGACCGGAACCGGTGTGCATCACGTCACGCACACCGGATGGCCGTGGGTGGCCGCGGCCGGCGGGCTGCTGCTGCTGGTCGCCGGACTGCTGGCGCTGGTCCACGGACGCCACTGGCCGGCGATGTCGGGCCGTTACGAGCGCACGCCCGGCGGCGCACGCGGCCCGCGGCGGGCCCCGGCCGCACCGGATCTGGACCGTCCGGAGGAGATCTGGAAGTCCCTGGACCGTGGTGAGGACCCCACCCGGTAACGGTGCTCCGTGCGGCATCGGTGACAATGTCCGACGAGGATCATCGCGCCCGGACCCGGCGCGGACAGAGCATCGAGGAGCATTCATGTCGAGCAGTGGCCACGGACACACCCCCGCCGCCTGGACCGGCGTCATCATCTCGTTCATCGGCTTCTGCGTCGCCGGAGCCTTCATCGTGCTGGCGAATGTGCCCGGCTTCTGGGCCGGCATGGCGCTGATCGGTCTCGGTGCCGTCGTGGGCGGTCTGATGCGCATGGCCGGTCTGGGTTCGGAGCCCAAGCGTTCGGCCAAGCCGCGCCCCCAGGCGCAGGCCCAGCCGCAGCCGCAGGAGGGCTGAGCCCCCGCTCCCGTGGCGCCGGGGCCCGGCGCCACTTCCGCAGCATCCCTCGAAGGCGCCGCTTCCCGGCCCGTACGCACCGTGGTGCCGTACCCGCCGTCCGTGACCGTTCCGTACGGCGGCCGAGAAGCTGCGCCTTCGCGTGTCCGGCCGGACAATCAGCACGTGAGCCAACCCGCGGCCCGGCCCGACGCCTCCCCGCGCGGCGGTCTGCCGCGCCGCCTCGTGGCGCCCCTGGGCGTCCTGGCCGCCGCCACCGCCGCCTTCGCCGTCCTCGGTGCCGTCGACCCGAACGAGCCCGGCCACTACCCCGTGTGCCCGCTCCTGCACCTCACCGGCGTCTACTGCCCGGCCTGCGGCGGACTGCGCAGCGCGCATGCCGTCGCGCACGGCGACCTCGCGGCGGCGCTGAGCGCCAATGCCCTCGCGGTGGCCGCATACGCCGCCTGTGCGGTCTTCTGGGTGCTCTGGCTGGGCAATGCGGTCCGCGGCCGCCGCACGGCGGGCCCGCGGCCGGGAGCCGTCCACTGGTGGGCGCTGGGCGGACTGCTGCTGGCCTTCACGGTCGTCCGCAACCTCCCCTTCGGCAGCGGGCTCGCACCGTGATGCGGCAGCCGGGCAAAACGTGTGCCACCGGCCCCTCAGCACCCGGAGAAGTCCAGGTCGTGGGATCACGGTCCACCGGATGTGAGACCTGCATCCCATGGCGGATACCATCGGAGTACCGGATGGGACCCCTTGTCCGGGGCACCGTCCACCGCCACCGCTCCCGAAGGAGGCCGCTCGCGTGAGTGTGCTCGACGAGATCATCGACGGCGTTCGTGCCGACCTCGCGGAGCGGCAGGCGCGCGTCAGCCTCGACGAGCTCAAGGAGCGGGCCCAGAAGGCGCGCCCCGCGAAGGACGGCGTCGCCGCCCTCAAGGGCGAGAGCGTCACGGTGATCTGCGAGGTCAAGCGCTCCAGCCCGTCCAAGGGCGCGCTCGCCGCGATCGCCGACCCGGCCGGTCTGGCCGCCGACTACGAGGCGGGCGGCGCGGCCGTCATCTCCGTCCTCACCGAGCAGCGCAAGTTCGGTGGTTCGCTGGCCGACCTGGAGGCCGTCCGCGCCAAGGTCGACATCCCCGTCCTGCGCAAGGACTTCATCGTCACCGCCTACCAGCTGTGGGAGGCCCGTGCCTACGGCGCCGACCTCGCGCTGCTGATCGTCTCCGCGCTGGAGCAGGAGGCGCTGGTCTCGCTGATCGAGCGCGCCGAGTCGATCGGGCTGACGCCGCTGGTCGAGGTGCACGACGAGGAAGAGGTCGCCCGCGCGGTGGACGCCGGCGCCAAGATCATCGGTGTCAACGCCCGCAACCTGAAGACCCTTGAGGTCGACCGCGGCAACTTCGCCCGGGTCGCCCCCGAGATCCCCGACCACATCGTCAAGATCGCCGAGTCCGGTGTGCGCGGACCGCACGACCTGATCGCCTACGCCAACGACGGCGCGGACGCGGTGCTGGTCGGCGAGTCCCTGGTCACCGGCAAGGACCCCAAGACCGCGGTCTCCGACCTGGTCGCCGCGGGCTCCCACCCGGCGATCCGGCACGGCCGGTCCTGAGCGGCCGGGACGGCACACCGACATGACCGCCACCGCCGCAGGCAGCCGCTGCCAGGTCCGGGTACCGCACCCGGGCCCGGCCGGTGTGCGCGCCGGGGCGGCGGCCGTCCGCGTCCCCTGCCCGGTGCCCGTGCGCGGCTTCCCGTCCGCCGCCCGACGGAGCCCCGGCCCGCAGCGCTGTGCGCTGCCGCCGTGGCACCGGGGCTGCCGGGCGCCCGCCCGGCGGGTCCACGGGCGCAGGGTCAGGTATCACATCGGTTCCGAGCCGGGACAGATCAACGGCATGCGATGGCGACCGGGGTCCGCGCACTGACGCGTCGGCCCCTGGCCGGCACCGGGCCGCTCCACGGCACGGCGGTCCGCTGACCGCCGGCCGACGGCGTCCCACGACGACCGCCGGACCACGCCCCGCCCACCCGCGGCACCGGACGCTCCGGAGCTGTGGCGGCGGCGATCCCGCGCGGTGCGCGCCGCAGACCGTGATGCCCATCCCGACACAACCGGACTTCCGGGGCAGCCGCCCCGGCGAGGAGTGCGTCTGATGTCCTCCGATTTCTTCCTTCCCGATCCCGAGGGACGGGTGCCGAACCCCGAAGGTTATTTCGGTGCGTTCGGCGGCAAGTTCATCCCCGAGGCGCTGGTCGCCGCGGTCGACGAGGTCGCCGCGGAGTACGAGAAGGCCAAGGGAGACCCCGCGTTCGCGGCCGAGCTCAACGACCTGATGGTCAACTACACCGGGCGTCCCAGCGCGCTCACCGAGGTGCCGCGGTTCGCCGGACACGCCGGCGGGGCCCGGGTGTTCCTCAAGCGCGAGGACCTCAACCACACCGGCTCGCACAAGATCAACAACGTGCTGGGCCAGGCGCTGCTCACCAAGCGGATGGGCAAGACCCGGGTCATCGCCGAGACCGGCGCGGGCCAGCACGGCGTCGCCACCGCCACCGCCTGCGCCCTGTTCGGCCTCGAATGCACCATCTACATGGGCGAGATCGACACCCAGCGCCAGGCGCTGAACGTCGCCCGGATGCGGATGCTCGGCGCCGAGGTCATCGCCGTGAAGTCCGGCAGCCGCACCCTCAAGGACGCCATCAACGAGGCCTTCCGCGACTGGGTCGCCAATGTCGACCGCACCCACTACCTGTTCGGGACCGTCGCGGGACCGCACCCCTTCCCCGCGATGGTGCGCGACTTCCACCGGGTCATCGGCGTCGAGGCGCGCCGCCAGATCCTGGAGCGCGCCGGCCGCCTGCCGGACGCCGCGGTCGCCTGTGTCGGCGGCGGCTCCAACGCCATCGGGCTCTTCCACGCGTTCATCCCGGACGACGGGGTGCGGCTCATCGGCTGCGAGCCCGCGGGCCACGGCATCGAGACCGGCGAGCACGCCGCCACGCTGAGCGCCGGTGAGCCGGGAATCCTGCACGGGTCCAGGAGTTACGTCCTCCAGGACGAGGAGGGGCAGATCACCGAGCCGTACTCCATCTCGGCCGGTCTCGACTACCCGGGCATCGGGCCCGAGCACGCCTTCCTCAAGGACAGCGGCCGCGGCGAGTACCGCGCGGTCACCGACGACGCCGCGATGCAGGCGCTGCGCCTGCTCTCGCGGACCGAGGGCATCATCCCGGCCATCGAGAGCGCCCACGCCCTCGCCGGGGCCCTGGAGGTGGGCAGGGAGCTCGGCAAGGACGGCCTGATCGTCGTCAACCTGTCCGGGCGCGGCGACAAGGACATGGACACCGCGGCCCGCTACTTCGGCCTCTACGACGCGGACGCCGCCGTCGAGGCGGACGCCGGCACCGAGGACGCGGAGATCGAGGGGGACGTCAAGTGAGCGGGAACATCAAGCTGTTGAGTGACACCCTCGCCGCCGCGAAGGCCGAGGGCCGGTCCGCGCTCATCGCCTACCTCCCGGCCGGGTTCCCGACCGTCGACGGTGGCATCGAGGCGGCCAAGGCCGTCTTCGACGGCGGCGCGGACGTCGTGGAGGTCGGGCTGCCGCACAGCGACCCCGTCCTCGACGGTCCCGTCATCCAGACCGCCGACGACATCGCCCTGCGGGGCGGGGTGAAGATCGCCGATGTGATGCGGACCGTGCGCGAGGCCCACGCGGCCACCGGCAAGCCCGTCCTCGTCATGACCTACTGGAACCCGATCGACCGCTACGGCATCGAGCGCTTCACCGCCGAGCTCGCCGAGGCGGGCGGCGCGGGCTGCATCCTGCCCGACCTGCCCGTCCAGGAGTCCGCGACCTGGCGGGAGCACGCCGACAAGCACGGTCTCGCCACCGTCTTCGTCGTCGCCCCCAGCAGCAAGGACGCGCGGCTCGCCGACATCACGGCGGCCGGCTCCGGCTTTGTGTACGCCGCCTCGCTGATGGGCGTCACGGGCACCCGCGAGTCGGTGGGCGAGCAGGCGCAGGACCTCGTGCGGCGCACCCAGGCCACCACCGAACTGCCGGTCTGTGTCGGCCTCGGGGTCTCCAACGCCGAACAGGCCGCCGAGGTGGCCCGGTTCGCGGACGGAGTGATCGTCGGCTCGGCGTTCGTCAAGCTGATGCTGGCGGCGGACGGCGACCTGGCGGCCGGTCTCGCCGGGGTCCGCTCCCTGGCGGCCGAGCTGGCCGAGGGCGTGCGCAAGCGCTCCTAGAGGCGGTGCGTGCGGCCGGGCCGTGAGGAACGCGGACACGGCCGCTGTCCCTCGATAGGGCGAACATCGGTGCGGAGGGGTGCGGCGGCACCCCTCCGCTTCGTTGTCCAGGGGCGTGAGCCAGAAGAATCATGAGGGTAAGAAATCCGCCCGCGAGCGACTGCAGGAACAGCGGGAGAAGGAGAAGGCGCGCGCCCGGCGCGGCCGCCAGGCGATCGTCGCGGGGGCGGTGGTGGTGGTGCTGGCGGTGGCCGGCGGCATCGCCGTCTGGGCGTCGTCGTCCTCCGGTAAACCTGCCGCCAACGACAACGAGGTCGCCGTCCCGAAGCGGGCCAGCGGCGGCGGCAGGCCCGCCGTCCCGGTGGGGTCGGCCGACGCCCCGTCCACACTCACGGTGTGGGAGGACTTCCGCTGCCCCGCCTGCCGGCAGTTCGAGACCGGCTTCCGCCCGGTCATCCATGAGCTGGAGGACTCCGGCCGGCTCAAGAGCGAGTACCACCTGGTGACCATCATCGACGGCAACGCCGGCGGCCAGGGATCCCGTAACGCCGCCAACGCCGCCCTGTGCGCGCAGGACGCCGGGAAGTTCCGCGCGTACCACGACCTCCTCTACTCCCACCAGCCGCCCGAGCCACAGGACAAGTTCGGCGACAAGAAGTACCTCCTCCAACTGGCCGGCAAGGTCAAGGGGTTGGTGACCCCCGCCTTCACCAAGTGCGTCAACGACGGCACCTACGACCGTTTCGTGAAGAAGTCCAACGACGCCTTCGCCACCTCCGGATACCGCGGCACCCCGACCGTCCTGCTCAACGGCAGGGATCTCTCGAAGGAGAAGGGCGGACAGTTCGGCCCCGCGGACCTCAAGAAGATGGTGCTGGACGCCAACAAGGCCAAGCAGCCGGGGAAGAAGAGCGCCGCACCGCACACGGGCGCCTCACCCCAGGACAAGCACCCCGGAAGGAGCGCCGCACCGCAGGGAGAGCTGACCGGCAAAGGCGGGGCACCCCAGGGAGAGCTGACCGGCAGGAGCGCCGCGCCCGCGCCCTAGACGGGCGGCCCATGGGGGCCGCGACCGCCCCGGACACACAGCGTCACGGCGCGGGGACGGGGTCGTTACGCAGCCGTAGCCGGGCCGGGTTGCCGCCGACCCCGCCCGGCGCGGTAGCGTCGTCCCTGCCATGGACCTCGCATTCATTCCCAGCCCGTCGGTCGGCGTCGTACATCTCGGCCCGATCCCGCTGCGCGGCTACGCGTTCTGCATCATCATCGGCGTCTTCGTCGGCGTCTGGCTCGGCAACAAGCGCTGGGTGCAGCGCGGCGGCCGCTCCGGAACCGTCGCGGACATCGCCGTATGGGCCGTGCCCTTCGGGCTGATCGGCGGCCGCCTCTACCACGTCATCACGACGTACGAGCCATACTTCGGCCCGAACGGCCACCCGCTCGACGCCTTCAAGGTGTGGGAGGGCGGCCTCGGCATCTGGGGCGCGGTGGCGCTCGGCGCGGTCGGCGCCTGGATCGGCTGCCGCCGGCGCGGTATCCCGCTCCCCGCGTACGCCGATGCGCTGGCGCCCGGTCTGGCCCTCGGGCAGGCGATCGGCCGCTGGGGCAACTGGTTCAACCAGGAGCTGTACGGCAAGCCGACCGATGTGCCGTGGGCGCTGGAGATCAGCTCCGACCCGGCCATCGGACGCATCGGCGGCACCTACCACCCGACCTTCCTCTACGAGTGCCTGTGGTGCATCGGCGTCGCTGCGCTGGTGATGTGGGCCGACAAGCGCTTCCGGCTCGGCCACGGACGGGCCTTCGCGCTGTATGTCGCCGCCTACTGCGCCGGCCGCGCCTGGATCGAGTACATGCGGGTCGACGAGGCGCACCACATCCTGGGCCTGCGGCTGAACGTCTGGACCGCGCTGATCGTCCTGGTCCTGGCCGTCGCCTACTTCGTGATCTCCGCCAAGAAGGCACCCGGCAGGGAAGCGGTCGTCGAACCGGGCGCGCATCCCGCGCAGGACGCGGACGGCGAGACCGCCGACAGTGGCACGGACGGTGACGGCGCCGAGGAGGGCAAGGTCTCGGTCGAGAAGCCTGCGGCGAAGACGGCGGCCGACGACGGCGCGACGGAGTCCGGCGCCGAAGAGGCCGGAACGTCCACGGAGGACGAGCCCGGCGACAAGAAGTCCGGGGACGCGGCGGACGCATCCGCCGCGGATGCCAAGCCCGCCGGCAGCGGCAGCACCAAGAAGTCCTGAGGCGGCCACCGGTCGCCGAACGCGCCGGGCGGACCCGACACACCGGGTCCGCCCGGCGCTGTGCTGTCCGGACGCGGCGGTCGGGCGGTCAGCGCCGGCGCCCGGCCAGATCCAGCACCCGCCGGGCGCCCGCGACCACCGCAGCGTCGACGAACCGGCCGTCCGGCAGCGCCAGCGCCCCGCCCTCCGCCGTGGCGGCCCGCACGATCTCCTGTGCCGCCGCGATCTCCTCCGCCGAGGGGAGATACGCCGCTTCGATGACCGGGAGCTGGCGGGGGTGGATCGCCGCCCGGCCCAGGAACCCCAGCGCCCGGCCGCGGGTGCAGGACCGGGCCAGCCCGTCGAGATCATGGACGTCCGGGTGGACCGACTGCGGCGGCGGGGCCAGACCGGCCGCGCGGGCGGCGACCACGGTCCGGCTGCGCGGCCAGGCCAGCCCCCTGTCGTCCCGCACCCCCAGCTCCCCGCACAGATCGGCCTCGCCCAGGGCGATCCCCCGCAGTGCCGGATGTGCGGTGGCGATGGCGAAGGCGTGCTCGATGCCCAGCGCGGATTCGAGCAGCGCGTACAGGGCCGGGGTGGCGGGCAGGGCCGTCGGGGCGGGCGGGGCCGCGGGGGCGAGGGTGGCGGTGGTGCCGGGGGGCGTACGGACCGGGGCGGCAGGTCCCGCGACGGCGTGCCCGGCCGGCCGTACGGGGGCTTCCGCGGCGTACGGGAGGTGCTCGGGCAACTCCGCGGCCGTCGTCGCCCAGCCGGCGGCGCGGTGGACATCGGCCGGGCCCTGCACCTTGGGCAGCCGGAGACCGGCCAGGCCGGGCAGTGGGGCCAGGGTGCGGATCTCGTTCTCGGCGAGCGGGCCGTCCAGCGCGTTGACCCGGACATGGACCGGCACCGGCACCGGGCCGCTCAGCAGCTCGGCGGTGGCCCGCAGGGCATGGTCCTTGCGGTCCGGGGCGACCGCGTCCTCCAGATCGACCACGACCACATCGGCCCCGCAGCCGAGCGCCTTGGCGACCACTTCCGGGCGGTCCCCGGGTACATAGAGCCAGGTCAGCGGGGTGGGAGCGGGGGCCTGCCCGGGGGTGTGCGGGGCCGGGCTCACAGCGCACCCGCCGTGCGCAGCCCGTCGATCTCCGCGTCGGTCAGCCCGAGCCCGGCCAGCAGCTCATCCGTGTCCGCGCCGTGCGGGCGGCCCGCCCAGTGGATGGCGCCCGGTGTCTCGGAGAGCCGGAAGAGGACGTTCTGCATCCGGACCGTGCCGAGTTCGTCGTCCGGGACCTCGGTGATCGATCCCAGTGCCGCGTACTGCGGGTCCGCCATCACCTCGCGGATGTCGTAGATGGGTGCCACCGCCGCCTCGGCCTTCTCGAAGGCGGCCAGCACCTCGGCCCGGTCGTGCCGGGCGATCCAGCCGCCGACCGCGGCATCCAGCTCATCGGCGTGCCGGGCCCGCCCCGCGCCGGTCGCGAACCAGGGCTCGTCGATCACCTCGGGCCGGCCGACCAGCCGCATCACCCGCCCGGCGACCGACTCGGTCGAGGTGGAGACCGCCACCCAGGAGCCGTCGGCGGTGCGGTAGGTGTTGCGCGGGGCGACGTTCGGGGAGCGGTTGCCGGTCCGCGGCTGGACGTGGCCGAGCTGGTCGTACCAGAGCGGCTGCGGACCGAGGGCCGTCAGGATCGGTTCGATCAGGGCCAGGTCGATGACCTGGCCGCGGCCGGTGGTCTCCCGTCCGCGCAGCGCGGCCAGCACGGCGTACGACGTGGTCAGCGCGGCGATCGCGTCGGCGAGACCGAACGGCGGCAGGGTCGGCGGACCGTCCGGTTCACCGGTGAGGGCGGCGAAGCCGCTCATCGCCTCGGCGAGGGTGCCGAACCCGGGGCGCCGGGCGTACGGGCCGAACTGCCCGAAGCCGGTGACCCGGGCCAGTACCAGGCGCGGGTTGACGGCGGACAGCTCGTCCCAGCCCAGGCCCCATCTCTCCAGGGTCCCGGGCCGGAAGTTCTCCACGATGACATCCGTCCCGGCGGCGAGCCGCAGCAGCACGTCCCGGCCGCCCGGGTGGGACAGATCGAGTGTCATGGTCCTCTTGTTGCGGCCCAGCAGCTTCCACCACAGTCCGATGCCGTCCTTGGCGGGCCCGTGGCCGCGCGAGGGGTCGGGCCGGTGCGGATGCTCCACCTTGATCACCTCGGCGCCGAAGTCCCCCAGCAGGGTGGCGGCGAGCGGACCGGCGAACAGGGTGGCGAGATCGAGTACCCGCAGCCCGGCGAGCGGACCGGGGCCGGGGGCCCCGGGGGCGGGGGCATCGGGGGAGGTGTGCTCGTCGGCGGCGGGCCGGGGTGCCCCGGACAGGGACGGGTCGGTCATGGTGCGGGGGCCTCTGTTCGGTCGGAGGGGATACCGGGAACGACGGGGTTGCCGGGCATGGCGGGGTCGCCGGGCATGACGGGGATACCGGGCACGACCAGCGCGGCGGTACGTTCCGCGAGGGCGTCGAAGCCGATGCCGTCCATTCCGCGGACGCCGGTGGCCAGCCGGTTGCGCAGCGGTGCCGTCCAGTGGGCGGGCAGCGCGGCGGGCGACCCGGCGAGCAGTCCGGCCAGCGAACCGGCGGTGGCACCGTTCGAGTCGGTGTCCCAACCCCCCGACACCGCACGGCAGATGGAGCCGGTGAAGTCACCGTCGGCATGGGTGAGCGCGGCGGCCAGCAGCGCCGCGTTCGGTACGGCGTGCACCCAGTGGTGGTGGCCGTACGCGGTATGCAGCCGGTCGACGACGCCGGCGAAGGCGGCCGGGGTGCCGGTGGGCTCGTCGTGCGCCAGCGCGATACCGCGGCGGACCGCCCGCGCGAGCCGGGACCGCGCGGGGATCACGGCCAGCCCGGCCCGCAGCGCACCGTGCACATCGGTGCCGCCGCCGCCCGCCGCGGCGAGCGCGGCCGCCACGAACATCGCGCCGTACACCCCGTTCGCGGTATGGCTGAGCGTCGCGTCCCGCCAGGCCTGGGCCGCGGCGGCGGCCGGGTCGCCGGGGTGGGTCCAGCCGTGGATGTCGGCGCGGATCTGGGCGCCGATCCACTCCCGGAACGGGTTGCGGTACCGCGCGGTGTGCGGCGGTTCGATGCCGTCCAGCAGATTGCGGTACGCCAGGCGCTCGGCGGTGAAGGTCCGGCCGGCCGGCAGCTCGTCCAGCCACAGGCGCGCCACCTCGGCCGTGGTGAAGCCGGGCCCGTGGCGTTCGAGGAGCAGCAGACCGAGCAGTGGGTAGTTGAGGTCGTCGTCCTCGGGCATACCGTCGATGTTCCCGGCGAGCGAGGTGGCGCGGCTGCGGCGGTTCCAGGGGTGTCGCGCGGCCACCGCCGGGTCGAGTCCGGCCTCGGTGAAGTACCCGGCGAGCGGCCAGTTGCCGGTGGCGCGGGCGAGTTCCCTGACCCCGCTGAGCGGCAGCTTCTCGACCGGCTTGCCGAGCAGACAGCCGGCCGCCCGCCCGAGCCAGGCCGCCTCCAGCCGGGCGGCCGGCGCCCCGCCCTCCGGCCGCGGACCACCGTCCACGGGCCACGGCGCCCACTCCTCCTGGATCGCCGTCAGCCCGGTGGGCTCGTCGGCCTCCGACGGGCAGGGCAGCAGCGCGAGTTCATCGAGCAGGGTCCCGGCGAGCGCCCGCAGGGCCGGACCGGCCGGGCCGGGGGAGGCGCCCGCCCGTCCCGGCGCCGCCGTACCGCCCGCCGCCCGCCACCGCCGCGCGATACCGGCGGCGTCCCGGCCGTCCTCCGCCGCCTGCCGCAGCTCATGCCCGACCAGATCCTCGGGCTGCACCCAGGTCACCCGGAGCGGCGCCGGGGGAGGAGCGGGCCGGGCGAGCGCGGCCGCCGTGGCCGTCACCGTCCGACCGCCTCCGTCATCGCGGGGATGGCCGAGATCGCGGTGAAGGCCTGCTCGTGGGTGCGCGCGCGGGCCCGGTCGCGGGTGAAGATCTCGCGCGCGACGGTGGCCAGCGCGGCCCCGGGCGCCTGCAGATCGAGGCGGCTGGCGCGGGCGACCTCCGTGCTCCACTCGGCCGGCACCGCCTCCGCGCCGCGCAAAGCGCCGACCAGCGCACCGCTCATCGTGGCGATCGAGTCGCTGTCACGGCCGTAGTTGACCGAGCCGAGGACGGTGGACCGGAAGTCGCCGCCACCGATCAGCAACATGCCCAGGGCGATGGGGAGTTCCTCGATGGCGTGCAGCCGGGAGGGCCGCCGGGCGCCGAGTGACGGGTTGCGGTAGTCCGGACCCACCGTGTCGAAGGGGGCGACGGCCGCGCGCAGCGGGGCCGCCGCCGACTCGGGGCCGGCGACCGAGGACGCGGCCTCGCAGACCGCCTCGATCGCGGCCCGGGTGCCGTCCTTGGCGAGCCGCAGCGCCTGGACGACGACCGAGGAGGGGGTGGCGTCCGGGACGAACGCGGCGGCCACGGCCGCGGCGAACACCCCCGCCGCCTCCCGCCCGTAGGAGGACTGATGGGCACCGGCGATGTCCAGCGCCTCGGCGTAGGCCCGGTCCGGATTGCCGGCGTTGACGATGCCGACCGGCGCCATGTACATCGCCGCACCGCAGTTGACGATGTTGCCGACGCCCGCCTCGCGCGGGTCCGCGTGCCCGTAGTGCAGCCGCGCCACGATCCACTTCTCGGCGAGGAAGATCCGCTGCACCGGCAGCGCCTCGGCCTCCAGCTCCGGGATCCAGCGCGGGGTGCCGATCAGATCCGGTACCAGGTGGTCGGCGATGTCATAGGCGTCGAGGTGGTCGCGCACCGCCTCGTAGACCCGCACCAGCGCATGGGTCATCAGGGTGTCGTCGGTGACATGGCCGTCGCCCTTGTGGAACGGCGCGAGCGGGCGGGCGGTGCGCCAGTCGTCGTGGAACGGGCCGACGATGCCCTCGACCCGGCCGCCGTGCCGCTTCACGATCTCCTCCGGTGTCCGGCCCTCCACCGGCCCGCCGAGCGCATCGCCGACGGCGGCGCCGACCAGCGCGCCGGTCGCCCGGTCCTCCAGGGACGGCGGGACGGGGGCGACGGGGGGCACCGGGGGCACGGGCGACGGCTGTGCGACCGCGGTGACGGGGGTGACCGGCAGGATCCGGGTGGCCTGTGCGTCGGGGGCGTCCGCCGCGGCCGGTGTCTGCTCGCTTGCGTAGGTCATGTGCGGGTGAGTCCTTCCACGGTGGGGGAGGGGGCGGGAGCCAGAAGGGCACGGGAGACGGCTTCCGGACGGGCCGGAGGGGGAGCCGCGGCGGCCTCGGGCGCGGTCAGCTCCGTACGGGCGAGCAGTCCGGCCAGCTCGACCAGATCCGTGCCGGCCAGCCGTGGCAGCGCACAGCCGGACAGCACCCGGCAGGCGTCGCGCCAGGTGCGGGGCAGCGCGGGCGCGCCGCCGAGCGCACCGGTCAGCGCCCCGGCGAGGGCCGGTGCGGAGTCGGCGACCCGGGAGAGACAGGCGGCGGCCGGTACCGCCTCGGCGACCCGCCCGTCCGTCGCGAGGGCCAGTGCCAGCGCCACCGGGACGGTCTCGGCCGCGGCGATGCCGTAGCTGTAGACGTGGTCGACGATCTCGTGCTCCAGCACGGGCACCAGGGCGAAGGCCGTGCCGGGGCGGCCGGCGGCGCCGGGGCCGTCGGTGGCGAAGGACCGGGCGAGGCGGACCGCGTGCAGGGCGTTGCGGCGGATCTCGGTGCCTTCGGGGAGCTGGTCCAGTGCCGCCTCCACACAGCCGGCGGCCGCCGTGCCGCCGAGCGCGGCGGCGACCGCGGCGGCCATCGCCCGCGCGCCGTGCACCCCGTCGCCGTCCTGGGTGTAGCGCGCGTCGTACTCGGCCAGCTCGGCCGCGGCGGACGGCTCGCCCGGGTGCACCACGGCCAGGACGGCGGCGCGTACGCAGGCCGCGTCGTCGAAGTAGTGCGGGTTGTCATGGCCGGTGGCGGGCGGCCGCAGCCCGGCGGCGAGGTTGCCGAGCCCGGCCCGTACGGAGATCCGGGCGCGCAGCGGCAGGACGGCGGACTCGACCTCGGGCGCCCGGTCGGCGGCCGCGGCGACCTCGTTGGCGAGCGCGTTCCAGGCGAGATCGAGGGCGGCCCGCATCCGCCGGTCCAGGCCCAGGTCGCTGAGGGGTGCGCCGGCCGCGGTGAGCACCGATTCGGCGGTGAAGGCCGCCCACTCGGCGTCGTCGGAGGGCCCCAGCCGCAGTGGTTCGGGCGGCTGGTTGAGGGCGATCGGCACGGGCAGCGTGGTGGTCGCGTTCTGCTCGGCGAAGGTGTCCAGCTCACGGGTCAGCCGCCGGGTCCACTCCGGCATCCGCGCCGCCCGGTGCCGGGCCGCCGGCCACCCGGCGGCGTCCCCCGAGGCCACCCCGAGCAGCAGCCCCTCGATACGGCTCCGCGCACCGGCGGTGCCGCCGGGGCCGGGGGCGCTCCCCACCGCTTCCCGGCCGTTCATCCGGCCCCCACCACGGCCTCGACGCCCGTCCCGGCCGCGGGCCCCGCCGTGGCACGGGCAGCCGGGTCCGCCCCCTGCGAGGTCAGCAGCTCCGCGATGTCCAGGACGTGATAGCCCGCCATCGACGGCAGACAGCTGCCGCGCGCCGGGCCGATGGCGGCGGCCCAGGCCCCGGGGATCGCGGCGGCGCCGCACAGCGCACCGGCCAGCGCCCCCGCGACGGCCGCCGTGGTGTCGGCGTCGCGCCCCATGTTGACCGCGGTCAGCACCGAGGCGGAGAAGTCACCGCGGGCCGCCTCGAACGCACCGAAGGCCAGGCCGACGGCCTCCGGCGCCAGATCCGTCCAGGGGTAGCCGCCGACCACGACGGCGGAGCGCACCGCGCGCTCGGTGCCGAGCCGGGTGATGCCCGGGTCGTGCCGGGAGCGCTGGGCGGCGCCGACCGCCCGGCGCAGCGAGCGGGCGGTCCAGGAGTCCTCCGGCACGACGGACAGCGCGGCGGCGATCACCGCGTCGGTGGAAGCGGCGACCATGGCGGTGGCGACCCCGGCGGCCACCGCCCGGCCGCCGTAGATCCCCTCGCCGTCGTGGCTGACCGTGCCGTCGATGGCGACCAGCCGGGCGGCCTCGGCGGGCCGTCCGGCGGCGAACACCCCGAACGGTGCGGCGCGCATCGCCAGCCCGTCGCTCCAGGCGTGCCGGTGCTGGGCGGAGATGGGCGCGGCCAGGCCCCGGCGCAGGTTCTCCAGGGTGCCGCGCTCACTGAAGCCCGCACCGCGGAACGGCCCCTCGTCACGGTCGGCGATCCACCGGTGCCAGGCGGCCTCGACATGGGCGACGGTCAGCGCCGAGCCGTGCGCGGCGAGCAGCAGCCCCGAGAAGATGGCGTACTCGGTGTCGTCGGTGCCGGCCGGGTCGTCCTCGACATAGCCCTCGATCCGGCCCCAGCGGCGGCGGATCTGCGAGGGCTTCATGTTCTCCGCGGGGGCTCCGAGCGCATCACCGACGGCGAGCCCGAGCAGCGCGCCCCGGGCCCGGTCGCGGACGGCGTCGCCCGCGCCGGTCCCGGCCGGATCCGCGGGCGGAGGGTGCGCTGCGCTCATGTGCGTGCCGTTCTGTCGTACGGGCCGGACCGCCGCCGGGGACTGCGGGGCGCCGCCCGGCTTCGGACCGCTGCGCTGTATCCGTGCCACGCGACGGCCCGGCTCTCCTGTCCTGGGCGGCAGGGTCACCCGGTCGACTCCCCCGGACGGTCCCGGAGCGGGGTGTCCGGCGGGCTCCGTAGGGGCGTGTGACCCGGATCTCATCCCCGCCTTCGCGGAAAAGCCGCAGGTCAGCGCGGTAAGTTCGGCCTTCCTTGCTAGCGGCGGAGGGTAATTCCCGCATAACTTCGAAGCGTTGGAGGGGGAAGTGCCGCCATCGGCCCACACCTCGCTTGCAGGGAGTAGGTACCGATATGTCCGTCATGGAGATCATGGATGCCGCGGCGCCGACGCATGTGGCCCACCGCGACAACCACACCCACCGCGATGTGAACGGTGGCTGGCTGCGCCCCGCCGTCTTCGGTGCGATGGACGGGCTGGTCTCGAACGTCGCCCTGATGACGGGCGCCGCCGGCGGCGCGCTGTCGCAGCAGGCGATCATCATCACCGGCCTCGCGGGCCTGGCGGCCGGCGCCTTCTCGATGGCGGCGGGGGAGTACACCTCGGTCGCCTCCCAGCGTGAGCTGGTGCAGGCCGAGCTGGATGTCGAGCGGGCCGAGCTGCGCAAGCACCCGAAGGACGAGCTGGAGGAGCTGGCGGCCCTCTATGCCTCGCGCGGGGTCGAGCCGGCGCTCGCCCGGCAGGTCGCCGCACAGCTCTCCAAGGACCCGGAGCAGGCCCTGGAGATCCATGCCCGCGAAGAATTGGGCATCGACCCGTCCGACCTTCCTTCGCCCGCCGTGGCCGCGATTTCCTCCTTCGGATCGTTTGCGCTGGGCGCGCTGATGCCTGTCCTTCCTTACCTGCTGGGGGCTTCGGCGGTCTGGCCCGCGGTGCTGCTCGCCCTGGTCGGGCTGTTTGCCTGCGGGGCGGTCGTGGCGCGGGTGACGGCGCGCTCCTGGTGGTTCAGCGGGCTGCGCCAACTCGCCCTGGGTGGCGCCGCCGCGGGTGTGACGTACGTCCTGGGCGCACTGTTCGGATCCGTCGTAGGCTGATGTGTCATACGGGTGACTGCATAATTACAGCGTTACCCAGCGGTTTCGGTTTGTTGGCGGCCGGGCATAAGGCCCAGGCGTCGCGGGCAATGTCGCTCGCCGAACGCCGCCTTGTGGGACGGCCCCGTTTCCGTCCGCGTACTGACTCACCGCAGATGCGGTGTCCGCATGTTGGAAGCCCCTTTTCGCTTTTTGAGAAGGGAGTCATCCTGTAACCTGCACGAAATTTCGCGGAGGGCCAACGTCGTCCCTCGGCAATGCCTATGCCACGACGACGTTGGGAGAGCCGATGCGTTTCGCGTCCACGCACTCCGCGACCACCAGCAGCAGCGACGCCGCCGCCTGGTCGCCCATGGACGGCCGCCCCGCCCAGCAGGGGATGTACGACCCCCGCAATGAGCACGACGCCTGTGGCGTCGGCTTTGTGGCCACCCTCACCGGCGAGGCCAGCCACGCACTGGTCGAGCAGGCGCTCACCGTCCTGACGAATCTGGAGCACCGCGGTGCCACCGGCTCCGAGCCCGACTCGGGCGACGGCGCCGGCATCCTGCTCCAGGTGCCGGACGCGTTCCTTCGCGAGAACGTCACCTTCGAGCTCCCCGAGGCCGGCGCCTACGCCGTCGGTATCGCCTTCCTCCCGTCCGACGCCCAGGAAGCGGCCGACGCCGTCTCGCGCATCGAGACGATCGCCGGTGAAGAGGGCCTGGACGTCATCGGCTGGCGCGTGGTCCCGGTCGCCCCGCAGCTGCTGGGCAACGGCGCACGCTCCACCATGCCCGCCTTCTCCCAGATCTTCGTCGCTGGGGGCACCTCCCAGACGGAGTCTGGGGGAGGGAAGAACACCGGCCTGGCGCTGGACCGCAAGGCCTTCGCGCTGCGCAAGCGCGCCGAGCGGGAGGCCGGGGTCTACTTCCCCTCGCTGTCCGCCCGGACGATCGTCTACAAGGGCATGCTCACCACCGGACAGCTGGAGCCGTTCTTCCCGGACCTGTCCGACCGCCGCTTCGCCACCGCCATCGCGCTGGTCCACTCGCGGTTCTCCACCAACACCTTCCCGAGCTGGCCGCTGGCCCACCCGTACCGCTTCGTCGCGCACAACGGCGAGATCAACACGGTCAAGGGCAACCGCAACTGGATGCGCGCCCGTGAGTCACAGCTCGCCTCGAAGCTCTTCGGCGCGGACAACGCCGAGCAGCTGGACCGGCTGTTCCCGGTCTGCACCCCGGACGCCTCCGACTCCGCCTCCTTCGACGAGGTCCTGGAGCTGCTCCACCTCGGCGGCCGCTCGCTGCCGCACTCCGTGCTGATGATGGTCCCCGAGGCGTGGGAGAACTCCCCCTCCATGGACCCGGCCCGGCGGGCCTTCTACCAGTACCACTCCACGATGATGGAGCCCTGGGACGGCCCGGCCTGTGTCACCTTCACCGACGGCACCCAGGTCGGCGCGGTCCTCGACCGCAACGGTCTGCGCCCCGGCCGCTACTGGGTCACCGACGACGGCCTGGTCGTGCTCTCCTCCGAGGTCGGCGTCCTGGACATCGACCCCGCGAAGGTCGTCCGCAAGGGCCGCCTGCAGCCCGGCCGGATGTTCCTCGTGGACACCGCCGAGCACCGCATCATCGAGGACGACGAGATCAAGGCGCAGCTCGCCGGCGAGCAGCCCTACCAGGAGTGGCTGGACTCCGGTCTGATCGAGCTCGCGGACCTGCCCGAGCGTGAGCACATCGTGCACACCCACGCCTCGGTCACCCGCCGCCAGCAGACCTTCGGCTACACCGAGGAAGAGCTGCGCGTCATCCTCGCCCCGATGGCCAAGGCCGGCGCCGAGCCCATCGGGTCGATGGGCACCGACTCGCCGATCGCCGCGCTCTCCGAGCGCCCCCGGCTGCTCTTCGACTACTTCACCCAGCTCTTCGCGCAGGTCACCAACCCGCCGCTGGACGCCATCCGCGAGGAGCTCGTCACCTCGCTGATCTCCTCCCTCGGCCCCCAGGGCAACCTCCTGGAGCCGACCCCGTCCTCCTGCCGCAGCGTGACCCTGCCCTTCCCGGTCATCGACAACGACGAGCTCGCCAAGCTCGTCCACATCAACGCCGACGGCGACATGCCCGGCATGAAGGCCGTGACCCTCTCCGGCCTCTACCGGGTCTCCGGCGGCGGCGAGTCGCTGGCCGCCCGGATCGAGGAGATCTGCGCCGAGGCGGACGCCGCCATCGACGACGGCGCCCGGCTGATCGTGCTCTCCGACCGCCACTCGGACGCCGAGCACGCGCCGATCCCGTCGCTGCTGCTCACCGCCGCGGTCCACCACCACCTCATCGGCACCAAGGAGCGCACCCAGGTCGGCCTGCTCGTCGAGGCCGGCGATGTGCGCGAGGTGCACCATGTCGCGCTGCTCATCGGCTTCGGTGCCGCGGCCGTCAACCCGTACCTGGCCATGGAGTCGGTCGAGGACCTCGTCCGCGCCGGCACCTTCCTGCCCGGCATCGAGGCCGAGGCCGCCATCAAGAACCTCATCAAGGCGCTCGGCAAGGGCGTCCTGAAGGTCATGTCCAAGATGGGCATCTCGACCGTCGCCTCCTACCGCGGCGCGCAGGTCTTCGAGGCCGTCGGCCTGGACGAGGCGTTCGTCGAGAAGTACTTCCACGGCACCGCCACCAAGATCGGCGGCGCCGGTCTGGACATCATCGCCAAGGAGGTCGCCGCCCGGCACGCCAAGGCATACCCGGCCTCCGGCATCGCCGCCACGCACCGCGCGCTGGACATCGGCGGCGAGTACCAGTGGCGCCGCGAGGGCGAGCCGCACCTCTTCGACCCGGACACCGTCTTCCGGCTCCAGCACTCCACCCGCTCGCGCCGCTACGACATCTTCAAGCAGTACACCGAGCGGGTGAACGAGCAGTCCGAGCGGCTGATGACGCTGCGCGGTCTGTTCTCCTTCGCCACCGAGCGCCCCTCGATCCCGATCGAGGAGGTCGAGCCGGCGTCCGAGATCGTCAAGCGCTTCTCCACCGGCGCGATGTCGTACGGCTCCATCTCCCAGGAGGCGCACGAGACCCTCGCCATCGCCATGAACCAGTTGGGCGGCAAGTCCAACACCGGTGAGGGCGGCGAGGACCCCGAGCGTCTCTACGACCCGGCGCGCCGCTCCTCCATCAAGCAGGTCGCCTCCGGCCGCTTCGGTGTGACCAGCGAGTACCTCGTCAACTCCGACGACATCCAGATCAAGATGGCCCAGGGCGCCAAGCCCGGCGAGGGCGGCCAGCTGCCCGGCCACAAGGTCTACCCGTGGGTCGCCAAGACCCGGCACTCCACCCCGGGCGTCGGCCTGATCTCCCCGCCGCCGCACCACGACATCTACTCCATCGAGGACCTGGCTCAGCTGATCCATGACCTCAAGAACGCCAACCCGCAGGCCCGCATCCACGTGAAGCTGGTCTCCGAGGTCGGCGTCGGCACCGTCGCCGCGGGTGTCTCCAAGGCACACGCGGACGTGGTCCTGATCTCCGGCCACGACGGCGGTACGGGTGCCTCCCCGCTCACCTCGCTCAAGCACGCGGGCGGCCCCTGGGAGCTGGGCCTGGCCGAGACCCAGCAGACGCTGCTGCTCAACGGCCTGCGCGACCGCATCGTGGTGCAGACCGACGGTCAGCTCAAGACCGGCCGCGATGTCGTCATCGCCGCCCTGCTGGGCGCCGAGGAGTACGGCTTCGCGACCGCACCGCTGGTCGTCTCCGGCTGCGTCATGATGCGCGTCTGCCACCTGGACACCTGCCCGGTCGGTATCGCCACCCAGAACCCGGCGCTGCGCGAGCGGTTCAACGGCAAGGCCGAGTACGTCGTCAACTTCTTCCAGTTCATCGCCGAGGAGGTCCGTGAGCTCCTCGCCGAGCTGGGCTTCCGCAGCCTCGACGAGGCCATCGGCCACGCCGAGCTGCTGAACACCTCCCGCGCGGTGGACCACTGGAAGGCGCAGGGCCTGGACCTGGCCCCGCTGCTGCACGTCCCCGAGCTGGCCGAGGGCGCCGTGCGCCACCAGGTCATCGAGCAGGACCACGGCCTGGCGAAGGCGCTCGACAACGAGCTGATCAAGCTCGCCGCCGACGCCCTGGCCGCGGACACCGCCGAGGACGCCCAGCCGGTGCGGGCCCAGGTCGCGATCCGGAACATCAACCGGACCGTCGGCACCATGCTCGGCCACGAGGTCACCAAGAAGTTCGGCGGTGCCGGTCTGCCCGACGACACCATCGACATCACCTTCACCGGCTCGGCCGGCCAGTCCTTCGGCGCGTTCCTGCCGCGCGGCATCACGCTGCGCCTGGAGGGCGACGCCAACGACTACGTCGGCAAGGGCCTGTCGGGCGGCCGGGTCGTCGTCCGCCCGGACCGCGGCGCCGACCACCTCGCCGAGTACTCGACCATCGCGGGCAACACCCTCGCCTACGGCGCCACCGGCGGCGAGCTGTTCCTGCGCGGCCGGGTCGGCGAACGCTTCTGCGTCCGTAACTCCGGTGCCACGGTGGTCTCCGAGGGTGTCGGTGACCACGGCTGTGAGTACATGACCGGCGGCAACGCGGTCGTGCTGGGCGAGACGGGCCGCAACTTCGCGGCCGGTATGTCCGGCGGCTTCGCCTACGTCATCGACCTCGACAAGGCCAACGTCAACAAGGAGCTCGTCGACGCGGTGAACCCGCTGGACGACGCCGACAAGCAGTGGCTGCACGACGTCGTGCGCCGCCACCAGGAGGAGACCGGCTCCACCGTCGCCGCCAAGCTCCTCGCCGACTGGGATGCCGCAGCCGCGCGCTTCAGCAAGGTCATCCCGCCCACGTACCAGGCAGTGCTCGTCGCCAAGGACGCCGCTGAGCAGGCCGGACTCTCCGAGTCCGAGACCCACGAGAAGATGATGGAGGCGGCGACCAATGGCTGACCCCAAGGGCTTCCTGAACCACGAGCGCGAGATCGCCAAGACCCGCCCCGTCGAGGAGCGCGTCAAGGACTGGAACGAGGTCTACCAGCCCGGCTCCCTGCTGCCGATCATCAGCAAGCAGGCGTCGCGCTGTATGGACTGCGGTATCCCGTTCTGCCACAACGGCTGCCCGCTCGGAAACCTCATCCCCGAGTGGAACGACTACGCCTACCGCGAGGACTGGACCGAGGCCAGCGAGCGGCTGCACGCGACCAACAACTTCCCGGAGTTCACCGGTCGCCTCTGCCCCGCGCCCTGTGAGGCCGCCTGTGTGCTGGGCATCAACCAGCCGCCGGTGACCATCAAGAACGTCGAGGTCTCCATCATCGACAAGGCGTGGGACAACGGGGACGTCACCCCGCAGCCGCCCGAGCGCCTCTCCGGCAAGACCGTCGCCGTCATCGGCTCCGGCCCGGCCGGACTGGCCGCCGCCCAGCAGCTGACCCGGGCCGGCCACACCGTCGCCGTCTACGAGCGCGCGGACCGTATCGGTGGTCTCCTCCGCTACGGCATCCCCGAGTTCAAGATGGAGAAGCGCCACATCAACCGCCGCATCGAGCAGATGCGCGCGGAGGGCACCAAGTTCCGCACCGAGGTGGAGATCGGCCGCGACCTCGACGCCAAGAAGCTGCGCAAGCGCTACGACGCCGTCGTCATCGCCGCCGGTTCCACCACCTCCCGCGATCTGCCGGTGCCCGGCCGTGAGCTGAACGGCATCCACTTCGCGATGGAGTACCTCCCGCTCGCCAACAAGGTGCAGGAGGGCGACCTGACCGTCGCCCCGATCACCGCCGAGGGCAAGCACGTCGTGGTCATCGGCGGCGGCGACACCGGCGCGGACTGCGTCGGCACCGCCCACCGCCAGGGCGCGGCCTCCGTCACCCAGCTGGAGATCATGCCCCAGCCGGGCGAGGAGCGGAACGCCAACCAGCCCTGGCCGACCTTCCCGATGCTCTACAAGGTCACCTCCGCGCACGAGGAGGGCGGCGAGCGGGTCTACTCCGTCTCCACCACCCACTTCGAGGGCGACGAGGACGGCAACGTCCAGTGGCTGCACCTGACCGAGGTGGAGTTCAAGGACGGCCGGCCGACGCCGAAGCCCGGCACCGAGCGGAAGATCCCGGCCCAGCTGGTCACCCTCGCGATGGGCTTCACCGGCACCGACCAGGAGAACGGCCTGGTCGAGCAGTTCGGCCTGGAGCTCGACGAGCGCGGCAATGTCGCGCGCGACGCGGACTTCGCCACCAACGTCCCCGGTGTGTATGTCGCCGGTGACGCCGGGCGCGGCCAGTCCCTGATCGTGTGGGCCATCGCCGAGGGCCGTTCCGCGGCCAAGGGCGTGGACCGCTTCCTCACCGGAGCCAGCGCCCTGCCGGCTCCCATCAAGCCGACGGACCGGGCACTGACCGTGTGACCGACCGTCCCCCGATGTCCCGTACAACGTCGTGCGGAACAACCGCGGCGCCTGCCTCCTCCCCCGACCGGAGGACAGGCGCCGCGGCGTTTGTGCTGCCGGGGCCGGTGCGCCGCGGCCGCTGCCCTACGAGCCGCCGCGTGCGGCGGGGAAGCGCCGCCCCAACTGCCGTGCCATCTCCTGTGCGGACGCCGGTACGGCCTGCGGCGGGGGAGTGCCCGGCGGCCGGAAGTCGTGCACCGGCGGATGCCACGCCCCCAGGTCGATCCGCCCGTCGCCCAGCGGCAGCACCCACCGAGGATCGGCATGCACCCGCAGCACCTGCGCCTCGACCTGTGTCCACGCGCCGTCGGTGACCGTCCGCTCGCCGACCCGCCGAGCCTCCAACTGCACCGGACAGTGCACCAGTCGGGGCGGCCGGACCAGCTCGGACGGCTCCGTCCACGGGGCGTCCGTGGAGTGCGGCATACCGCTCGCCCCCTCCTCGGTGCCCGTCCCGTCCGGCGGCAGATTGAAGACCACGTCCGGGCGTACCGCGAGGTTCTGCGCGGTCCGGCCGCGAGCCGGCAGCCAGACGCTGACGACCGGTCCGAGCTCCCACCGGATGCGCAGCTCGACCAGCACAAATGTCCCGTCGTCGTTCTCCGTGGACAGCAGCGCCGGGGCGACCGAACTGCTTTTCTCCAGCGCGCCTTTCATGGTGCCGAGGATAGAAGCCGGTTGATTCGGTGCTCACCGAAATGTTATCAGAGGTTACTCTGTGTACATGAAACGATGGGACGCCGATCAGGAAAGCGTCGCGGAAACCCCCGATCTGGCCGCCCTCGCGGCGCTGCTCGCGGACCGCACCCGTGCCGCGATCTGTATGGCCCTGCTCGACGGCGGCACCTGGACCGCGGGCGAACTGGCCGAGTACGCCGCGGTGGCGCCGTCCACCACCACCGAGCACCTCAACCTCCTGGTCTCCGGCGGACTGCTCGCCGAGGAGCGCCAGGGGCGACGGCGCTACGTACGGCTGGCCGGGCCGGAGACGGCGGAGACCCTGGAGAACCTCGCCGGTCTGGCCCCCTACCGCCAGGTTCCGATCCGCTCCCTGGCCGAGGCCAACCACCGCCGGGCCCTGCACCACGCCCGGACGTGCTACGACCACATCGCCGGTGCCCTCGGCGTCGCCATCGCCGAGGCGATGACCGAACGCGGCCTGCTGGCACGGGACTACGGCCTGGTGCTGACCGCCGCCGGCGCCGACTGGCTCGCCGCCCTCGGCATCCCCGACGCCGCGCCGCCGGTCGCCCACCGGGCCCATGTCCGTACCTGCCTCGACTGGACGGTGCGCCGCCAGCATCTCTCCGGCGCGGTCGGCGCCGCGCTCTACCGGTACGCCCTGGAGCGCGACTGGGTCGTCAAGGCCGTCGCCACCCGCATCCTCACCCTCACCGCGGCGGGCCGTGCCGCCTTCCGGGCGCAGCTCGGACTGCCCGACGAGGCGCTCTTCCCCTCCCTCGCCCTCCCGTCGCCCCGCACCTGACCGGCGAGGGCCTCCCTCAGGCCTCGCCGACCTGGCCGATCCGGTCGTCGCCGAGCTTGCGCTGGGTGTCCTGGAGCAGGATCCGCAGCAGACCGGCGAGCTGTTCCTGCTGCTCGGGGGTGAGGCCGTCGATCAACTCCGCCTCGCGGTGCAGTACTTGGTCGACGGTGGCCTCGATCAGCTCGTGGCCGGCCGGGGTCAGCTCGACCAGGACCGTCCGCGGGCGGCCCTCGCCGGGCCGGCGGGTCACCAGCCCCTCGCGCTCGGCGCGGGCCACCCGCTGGGAGACCGCTCCCGCGGTGACCATGGAGCGACGGCCGAGCTCACGGGTCGTCAGGGTGTACGGCTCGCCGCTGCGGCGCAGCACGCTGAGCAGATCGAGGGTGGCCGGGTCCATCCCGGCGCGGGTCAGCACCCGGCGCCGGTCGTCGCCCAGCAGCTTCGCCAGCTGCCAGATCGGCGTCACGATCCCGATCGAGGAGACCGGGGTGCCGGGGCGCTCGCGCTCCCAGGCGGCGGCGATCTCCTCCACGGGGTAGGGGGAGGCATCGCCCCCCGGGCGGCCGTCGCCGTCCTCCGCCTCGAATTGTCTTGCCACGGGCCCTCCCGGCGATGTTATGTTCAGCTCTAAATTTAGACCTGAACGTAATGGACGGAGCTCAGCCTATGTCACGCACCCTCCTGGTCACCGGCGGCGGAACCGGCATCGGACGCGCCGTCGCCCACCACTTCGCGAACCGTGGCGATGACGTCCTCGTCACCGGCCGGCGCCTCGCCCCTCTGGAGGAGACCGCGGCCGGCCGGGGAACCGTGCGCCCGCTGGTGTGCGACCACACCGACCCCTCATCGCTCACCGAGCTGCTCGACCGGCTCCCCGAGCGGATCGACGTCCTGGTCAACAACGCCGGCGGCAACACCGACTTCGACACCGACGAGGCCACCGATCTGGCCTCCTGGGCCCGGGACTTCCGCGCCAACCTCGACGCGAACCTGGTCAGCGCCGCCCTGACCACCCGGGCGCTGGACGGACGGCTGGCGGCCGGCGGGGCGGTCGTCCACATCGGGTCGATCGCCGCCGACCAGGGTGCCGGCTCCTACGGGGCGGCCAAGGCCGGCCTCGCCTCCTGGAACGTCGAACTGTCCCGGACCCTCGGCCCCCGCGACATCACCGCCAACGTCGTCGCACCGGGCTATATCGCCGACACCGAGTTCTTCCGCGACCGGCTCACCGACGAACGCCGCGACCAGCTGGTGGCCAACGCGGCGGTGCGCCGTGCGGGGAGCCCGGACGACATAGCGGGAACGGTGGCCTTCCTGGCGTCACCGGCGGCCCGGCACCTCACCGGCCAGGTTCTGAACGTCAACGGCGGGACCCGCACCACCCGTTGACGCCCGCCCGGTACGGGCGTGGCGGTGCGCCCTACGCGCCGCCGCCCTCCGTGAGCCGGGCCGGGAAACCGCCGGTCGCGACCGGCCCCCAGCGCAGCGGCGTCACCCGGATCAGCGACTTGCCCTGCTTGCGCATCGCCTCCCGGTACTGGTCCCAGTCCGGGTGCTCACCGGCGATGTTGCGGTAGTACTCGACGAGCGGCTCGATCGAATCCGGGGCGTCGATGATCTCGGCCTCGCCGTCGATCTGCACCCACGGACCGTTCCACTCGTCCGACAGCACGATGACGCTGACCGAGGAGACCCGGCGGGCGTTACGGACCTTGGCGCGCTCCGGGTACGTCGCCATCACCAGCCGCCCGGAGTCGTCCACCCCGCAGGTCAGCGGCGAGCCCTGCGGGGTGCCGTCGGAACGGCGGGTGAGCAGGATCGCACGGTGCCGGGGGCGGACGAACTCCAGCAGCTCGGGCAGGTCGACACGGGTGTTGGTGGCGGTGGAAGGGCTCATGCGGGCGAGCCTAGGGGGTGTCTCCCACGGAGACCGGGGAGACACCCCCTAGGGTGCGTCTCCCCGAACCGGCCGCCACGGCGGACCGGCGGTCAGCCCTTGAAGAGGTCCTTGCCGGTGGCCGCGTCCACGACCTTGCGGTCGCCCAGCGGGCTCTTGAGCCGCACCTTCACCTTGTCGGTGGCCAGCTGCTCGGTGCACATCCCCTTGGAGCTCTTCCGCTTGCCCCAGCCGGTGATCACCACCAGGTCCTTCGACTCATGGCTGCGGGCGCCGAAGCGGACATCGCAGGCGCTGTGCCCGACGGTGACGGTGATCTCCCGTACTCCCGTGTTCTTGGGCCGGTCCGCGCCGGCCAGCGGCAGCAGCGCCTGCTTCCGCCCGGAGACCGGGTCGACCTTCGGCCAGTGCCGCACGATCTGGCCCGCGCGCTGCTCGAAGGCGTCCGGCTTCTTCGGCGGCGGCGCGCTGCCCACGGTCTGCTGCTTCTGGCCGCAGCCGGACAGTACGGCGGTGCCGGACACCGCCAGGGCGAGCACGGTGGTGAGGGTACGGGTGCGGGAGAGGTGGGATCCTCGCATGACATGCCTCCTTGGTTCGGCGATGAGACGCACCGAAGGCAAGACAGGTTCCGGCCTTCGTACGCCGGGGCGCCTCCGCTCTGCGCTCAATCCGCCCACGGCGCAAAGGCGGTGGCCACCGGCTCCGCGTTCGCTAGCGTCCAGGTCATGGACGCACTCACCGAGATCAGCCCCACCGTCTGGCAACTCGCCTTCCCCGTCGGGCATGTGTACCTCGTCGGCCTTCCCGACGACGGATACGCCGCCATCGACACCGGCATCCCCGGATCGGCCCCCGCTGTCCTCGGCGCACTGGCCCGGCTCGGCGGCCGGCCGGACCAGCTGCGGCAGATCGTGCTCACCCACTCCCACATCGACCACATGGGCTCCGCCGCCGACCTGGTCGACGCCACCGGCGCCCGCGTACTGGCCGGCGCGCTGGACGCCCCGTACATCCAAGGCACCGCACCCGAACCCGCGCCGGTGTTCAGCCCCGCGGAGCGGTCGCTGTTCGAGGGGATCATGGCCGATTTCGCGGCCGCCGGGATCCCGCCGCTGCGCCCTGTCGAGGTCGATGTCGCCCTGCACGACGGGGATACCCTCGACGGCTGGCCGGAGCCGGTGCGGGTGCTGCACGTCCCCGGCCACACACCCGGTGGGATCGCGCTGCACCTCCCCGAGAGCCGGCTGCTCTTCCCCGGCGACATCATCGGCACCACCCCCGACGGCGGCCGGGCGGTCCTCGGCCCCGGCAACGTCGCACGCGAGGAGGCCATCGCCTCCTTCCGCCGGCTCGCCGCCCTCGACGAGGTCGACACGGTGTGCATCCCGCACGGCGTCCCGCTGCGCACCGGCGCCCGGGACGTCCTGGCCGCGGCCACCCCCGAGAAGGACTGGCAATGAGGGCGCCGGACGGCCACGGCACACCGCCCGGCGCTCGGGCCGTCACCGTGCCGCTGACCGTGCGCGATCTGACGCCCGCCGATCTGCCGGCCTGCGGCTGGTCCGGTCCGCCCCTTCATCTGGCGCATGTGGAGCGGGAGTTGGTGAGGGCGCGGCTCGGCGAAGTGGACTACCTCGCGGTCTGCCCGCCCTCCGGCGAACCGGTCGCGATCGGCGGGGTCGACCACCGCGCACGGCCACACGCGGGCCTGCTGTGGCAGCTCGCGGTGCTGCCCGCCCTTCAGTCGTGCGGTATCGGCAGCGTTCTGATCGCCGCGGCGGAGGAGCGCATACGCGGCCGCGGGGTGCACCGTGCCGAACTCGCCGTGGAGGAGGACAATCCGCGGGCGCGCGCCCTCTACGAGCGGCTGGGCTATAGGGCGTACGGGCGGCAGCCCGAGGCCTGGGACGCGCAGGGGCCGGACGGGGTGGTGCTCCGGTACGAGACGATGTGCACGCTGATGCGCAAGGAGCTGTAGCGGCGCCGCGGCCGTTGTGTCAGCCCGACTCGCGTGCCACGACGTGGAAGGTGCCCAGCCGGTGGGTCTCGGGTGGTGCGGCCGGATCGAGGAGCAGGTCGGCGACCAGACCGGCGATCCGCTCCGGGGGTGTGATCTCGGCGCGGACACTGGTCAGCCGGGGGCGCAGCAGCCGCGCCGGCAGCAGATCGTCCGCGCCGACCACCGCGAGACGGTCCGGGCCGTCGGCGCCGACGGTGTGGCCGGCGTCCTGGAGGGCGCGCATCAGCAGCATCGCGTACTCGTCGTTGTACCCGAACACCGCGTCCAGGCCCAGCTCCGGCCAGACGGCGGCCAGTCCCGCCGCGGACTCCTCGGTGCGGGCGAGGCCGAGCGGGCGCACCTGTGCGCCGGTGTGCGCGGCGGCCGCGGCCCGTACGCCCGCCAGCCGGAGCTCCGCGCAGTCCGCCGGCCCCGGCTCGGCCGGGCGGACCACCCCGATCCGCCGGCGGCCGCGGGCCAGGAGGTGTTCACCGGCCCGGAGTCCGGCCTCCTGCTGGTCGAGGAGGAGGGTGTGGGCGCCGGGCGGCGCCGACCGGCCGAGGACCAGGACCGCGGTGGTGCCGGCGCGGTGCAGCAGCTCGACGGCGGGCGCGTCCAGCGGCGGTCCGTACAGGTTCAGTACGGCGGCGGGCCGCAGTTCGGCCCAGGCGCGGGCGGCCGCCATGGGGGAGCGCGCGGGCGCACCGTGCAGCACACCGGTGTAGCCGAGGCGGTGCAGTGCGGTCTGGAAACCGGCCAGGAAACGGGTGAAGAGGGGCCCGAAGACCTCGGCAGCGTCGGCGGGGGCGGCCAGCAGCACGATGCTGCCCCGGCCGGCCCGCAAGCTGCGGGCGGCGGCGTGCGGCACATACCCCAGTTCCTCGGCGGCGGCCCGGACCCTGGCCTGGGTGCGCTCGCCGACCCGCCCGGCGGCCTGCCCGTTCAGGACGTAGGAGACCGTCGCGCGCGAGACCCCGGCGCGACGGGCAACCGCCGTGCTGGTCGGGGGTGTTGGGGTGGCCCGTGGGCCGGCTCGGTCAGTCATCCTGCCGGGCATCCTCGCACAGCGGAATTGTCCGGCGGGTCGGGGCGGAGCGCACTTCCCGGCTCAACTGACACGTGTAACGTCTGGCCGGTGTGAACCGGCCCGGGGAACGGGACCGGACCGTCGGGAGTCGGAGAGCGCGGGAACCGAAGAGAGGCAGGGGCATGCAGCTGCACACCCACGAATGGGGCGCCGGCGAACGCGTCGCGGTGCTGGTCCACGGTCTGATGTCCGATCACCGCACCTGGAACCGGGTCGGTCCGGCGCTCGCCGGCCGGGGCTACCGGGTGCTCGCCGTCGATCTGCGCGGCCACGGCCGCAGCCCCCGTGGTGAGTACGGCGCCGAGCTGTTCGCCGAGGACCTCGTGGAGACCCTGCCCGCCGCCCCCGAGGTCGTCATCGGGCATTCACTGGGCGGGCTGGCGCTGTCCCTGGCGGTGGAGCGACTGCAGCCACGGCGGGCGGTGTACTGCGATCCGGCCTGGTCGCTCGCCAGGCTCGGACAGCCCGTCGACCCGGCCCTGTTCATCGCGTTCAAGAGGGCCGACCGGGAGATGGTGCGGACCTTCAATCCGCGCTGGAGCGACGCCGATGTCGATCTCGAACTGGCCACGGTCGCGGACTGGGACGCCGGGACCGCCCTCGCGCTGTCCGCCGTCCATCTGCAGGACCACACGCCCGAGAAGCCGGTCGTGCCGTCCCTGGTGCAGTTCGCGGGGGAGGGGTTCCTCTTCTCCGAGCGGGCGGCGGCCGAGCTGACCGAGCGGGGCTTCGAGGTGCGTACGGTGCCCCGCACGGGACACACCATCCACCGCGACGACTTCGACGGCTTCATGGCGGGCCTGGAGGGCTGGGTCTAGGGGGAAGACGCCCCCAGGAACCGGACCGGCAGCCTTGGAAACAAGTCGGCTTTCCGTCAGGTGTCGCAGTCCAGCAGCGTCTTGCACAGCCCGCAGCGCGCCTGGAGCCGGCCGCGGACCGGGACCCGGATCCGCTGATGGCAGGCGGGGCAGGGGAACGACACCCGCAGGGGCGACGGGCCCTCGAAGGCATAGCCCTCACCAGCGGCGGGCGGCCGGCCCGCGCGGCGCGGATCCTGCGCCGCCCGGCGGTCCTTGGCGTAGCGCAGCCGGGCGGCCCACCCGGCCTCGGCGAGCGGCGGCCGGCGCAGGTCCTGGCGGGCTCGTGCCGCGCCCGCCGTGTACGCGTCGTACGCCTGCGGGCTGGTGAACCACGGCGCCGGGTCCTCCCCGAAGAACCGGGCCCGCTTGGCGAGGACATAGCCGAACTCCTCCGGCGTCAGATAGCCCAGCTTCTGCGAGAACGGGCCGTGCTCGCGGTAGGCGTCCAGCAGCAGCCAGCCCGCGCCGAGATAGGCGGCGGCGGTGTCGGTGAGGATCTCGTTGTCGCGGGTGCCGGGGAACGCCAGGTCCAGACGGTGCAGAGAGACATGCATCACCTCATGGGCCAGCGCGGCGCCGATGTCCTTGCGGTGCTTGGTGAAGCGCTCGTTGAGCTCGATGAAGTACTCCGGCCCCGCGGTGAGTTCGACATTCGCGGCATGCTCCATCTCGCGGAAGGTGATGACCACCCGCGCGTCCGGCAGACGCAACTGCCGGACCAAGGCGCGGGCCACCCGCTGCGCGCCCAGATGCAGGTCCTCGGTCTCGTCGAAGGCCACATCGACCGGCAGCACGCTGGTGCCGAAGGTGCTCACCGTGTCGTACGAAAGGCGTTTGAACAGCGCATGGACGGCCGCACGCACCGTGTCGAGGTGGGGGTATCCGTGCTCGATCTCTCTGCCGCCCGTGGTCACCCGGCCACTGTACGGGGGGCCGGGAAAGTCCGGTATGAACCGTACGGGGCGTGGCGCGTACGGGAGTTGGCCGGATGCGCACCCTTGTCACCCTGATCGGCCACTCCACATAATCGCAGGGCGCTCTACGGACTCATCCCCCACTGGGTCCGGACGCCTCACGGCGTGCTGTCGTCCTCCACGTGCTGTGTGCGACGGCCACGTCCGGCTCCGGTGTTGGCATGGGCTCGTCATCGACGTGCAACCCCCCACGAAAGGAAGCCCGTTGCGCACCTACCGGAAGCACCTCAAGAGAGCCACCGCCGTCGGCGCGGTCGCCCTGGCCGCCTTCAGCCTCCAGCCCGGCTCGGCCTCGGCCGCGCCCGCCCCGGAACCCTCCACCAAGGTCGTCGGCGGCACCAAGGCCGACCAGGGTGAATTCCCCTTCATGGTCCGGCTGTCGATGGGCTGTGGCGGCGCCCTCTACGCCAAGGACATCGTGCTCACCGCGGCGCACTGCGTCGACGGGAGCGGCGACAACACCTCCATCACCGCCACCGCGGGCGTGGTCGACCTGGAGGACGCGGGCGCCGTCAAGGTCAACTCCACCAAGGTCCTGCAGGCCCCCGGCTACAACGGCAAGGGCAAGGACTGGGCGCTGATCAAGCTCGCCAAGCCGATAGACCAGCCCACACTGAAGATCGCCGAGGACGACAAGCTCAACAGCGGCGACTTCACCATCGCCGGCTGGGGCGCCGACAAGGAAGGCGGCGAGCAGCAGCGCTACCTCCTCAAGGCGACCGTGCCGTTCGTCGACGACGCCGCCTGCCAGAAGGCCTACGGCGACCAGCTGACCCCCGGTGACGAGATCTGCGCCGGCAAGCTGGACACCGGCGGCACCGACACCTGCCAGGGCGACTCCGGTGGCCCGATGTTCCGCAAGGACGACGGCGGCCAGTGGCTCCAGGTCGGCATCGTCTCCTGGGGCGAGGGCTGCGCACGACCCGGCAAGCCCGGTGTCTACAGCGAGGTGAGCGCCTTCGCCGCCGACATCAAGAAGGCCGCGGGCGAACTGGGCGGCTGACCGTCCCCCGCACGCCGGGGGCCCGGGGAGCCGCTCCCCGGGCCCTTCGCCGGGGGACCAAGGTCCCGGACCTCGGTCCCCCCGCGCCTGGGACTTCGGTCCCGCCGCCCCGGGACCAAGTACCGCCTCCCGGCCGGGTCTTGTGCCGTCACGGATGACCGGACGGCCCCTGGGCGGCCCCGCCCGGCCTCCCTAGCGTGAACGGCATGACCACCGAGCCCCGCCGCCGTCCCCCGGCGCCCGACCGCCACCGCCGCACGACCGTCTTCGCCGCACTGCTCCTCGCCGCCTCCGCCGCGGCCCTCGCCTATGTCCTGCTCGGCGGACATCACGACCTCGTCGAGTCGCCGGACGATGCCCCCTCGAACGCGGCCCGGGGCTGAACCGCACCGCCTCACCCGGCGACGGTCCACCGGACCGGCCCCGGCGGCCCCTGCGCGCACGCCGCGGGCCCCGCGCAGCGGGTGGCCGACGAACCTGCCGCGGTACCGCGCCGTGGCCACGGCCGGCCCGGCGCTGCTCGTGCTGCTCCTCGTCGGGCTGGAGACCGTGGGGATGGCCCACCAGCCCGCCCGGCCGCACGCGACCATGGCGGCCATCGCCGTCGCGGTCTGTCTGTGCGCGGTGCCCTCCGCCCGGATCCCGCTGACCGTCCGGGCCGCCGGCGCGGCCGTGATCTCGCTGACGGGATCGGCGGTGCTGCTCGCCGGACCGCGCCCCACGCAGGTATGGGGCCTGGGCGAGGGCCTCGCCCTGCTCCTGCTGCTCGCCGCCGTGGTCCGCCGGGCGCCCGGCCGCACCGCCGCCGTCCTCGGCCCGCTGCTGGGCCTGGCCTGCGTCCTCACCCCGCTGCGGGACCTCCGGCCGGGTATCTTCACCGTCGTCCAGGCGGTGCTCACCGTGGTCGTCGCCGCCTACTCGCTGACCCTGCGCCGGCAGGACGCCCAACGGCTGCGCGACCTCGCGGCGGTCCGGGCCGCCGAGCGCCTGGAACTGGCACGGGAACTGCACGACCTGGTCGCCCACCACGTCACCGGCATCGTCGTCCAGGCCCGCGCCGCCCGCTGCACAGCCCTCGACGGACCGCCGGCCGGCGCCACCTTCGAACGGATCGAGACCGCCGGCAGCGAGGCGCTGGGCGCGATGCGCCGGCTGGTGCGGGTCCTGCGCGAGGACGGGGCACGGGCCCACCCGCTCGCCGGGCTGGCCGAGGTCCGGGCGATGACCGACGCCTTCGCCCGCACCGGCCCGCCGGTCGTCCTCGCCCTCGAAACCGACGCGGCGAACGCACTGCCGGCCGAGGTGGCCGCGGCGGTCCACCGCATCGTGCGCGAGGCACTCACCAACATCCGCAAACATGCGGCCGACGCCACCGCGGTACGCATCGGCCTGCGGTCCGTACCCCGCGGGGTGGAGCTGCGCGTCGCCAACGACGGCGGCGCCCCCGCCCGCCTCTCCGAACAGGCCCGCGGCGGAGGCTTCGGCCTGGCCGGACTCACCGAACGGGCCGAGGCGATGGGCGGCCGGCTCACCGCTGGCCCGGCGCCGGAGGGCGGCTGGGAGCTCACCGCCGTCCTGCCCCTCGACGGCGGGGCGACGGCCTGACCCGCGCCCTCCCCGCCCGCCGCACATCTGTCCAACACCTGCCCCTCCTTTGTCCATAGGCGCACGCCCCGCACCGGCAGCACGCTGTCCGCCGACAGGCAGTGCAGCACGAAGGAGGACCGCGCGCGTGAACGAACAGACAGGTGCCCCGACCGGGCCCAGCCGCCGGAAGGTCGTCGCCGCCACCGCGCTCGCCGGGGTCGCCGGCACCCTCCCGCTCGCCCCGCGGACCGCCACGGCCGCACCCCGCGCGGCGGAGACGGTGCTGCGGTCCGACGCACTGGAGGTCCGCGTCGACACCGCCTTCCCGCGCATCGTCTCCTACACCGACCGCGGCACCGGCGCCGTCCTGCACGGCCAGGACACCCCGGTCACCCAGCTCCTCATCGACGGCACCGCCCACACCCCACGGGTCACCCACCGCACCCGCGCCGGCCGCGCCACCTACACCCTCGGCCTCGACGGCGGCACCAGGATCACCGTCGAGATCGCCGTCCACGGCCGGCAGATCACCTGGCGGGTCACCGGCATCGCCGACACCCCGGCGCTGCGCATCGGCACCCTGGAGATCCCCGGTCTCGCGCTGATCGGCGTCCGCAGCGACCAGCCCGGCGCCACCCTGCTGGCCGCCCGCATCGAACTCGACAAGGCCAAGAGCGGCGACACCCTCGTACAGGTCACCGACGACACCCCGGCCGAGGCCACCCCCACCGGCTGCGCCTACGCCGTCGTCGCCACCGGTCAGCTGGCCGCCGGCATCGAGACCAACACCTCCTACGACCGGCCCGCCGGTGCCACCACCTGGGAGAACGGCCGGCTGTGGCGGCAGACCACCAAGGGCGACGGCTTCGTCAGGGCGCGGCTGGGCTGCGGCCAGTGGACCTACCGGGCGGCCGGGCAGCGGTCCCCCACTCTCGGCTCCTCCCCCACTCTCGACTCCTCCCCCACTCTCGACTCCGCTCGAGCGGGGGGACCCCCATGCGCGGGGGGACCCCCACGCGCGGGAGGTGCCCCCCTCGCCACCGACCCGCTGCCGTACGCGACCGTCATCGTCACCCGCGACCGCAACGGTGACGGCACGGCCGACTGGCAGGACGCCGCCATCGCGCTGCGCGACATCATGGTGATGCCGCTGGGCGCCGACGAACAGCATCTGCGGGTCGTCCCGCACATCCCGTTCAACTTTGCCAGCCAGGCCACCAACCCGTTTCTCGCCACCCTCGACAACGTCAAACGGATCGCGCTGGCCACCGACGGACTGCGGCAGTTCACCCTGCTCAAGGGCTACCAGTCCGAGGGCCACGACTCCGCACACCCCGACTACGGCGGCAACTACAACGAACGGGCCGGCGGCCTCACCGACCTCAACACCCTGCTGCGCGCCGGAAAGAAGTGGCACAGCGACTTCGCGGTGCACGTCAACGCCACCGAGTCCTACCCCGTCGCCCACGCCTTCTCCGAGCGCCTCGTCAACAAGGACGACAAGCAGTGGGACTGGCTCGACCAGTCCTACCGCATCGACGCCCGCCGCGATCTGGTCTCCGGCGACATCGCCCGGCGCTTCGCCCAGCTGCGCAAGGAGACCGACCCGGCGCTGAACACCCTCTACATCGACGTCTTCCGCGAGTCCGGCTGGAACTCCGACCGCCTCCAGCGCCATCTGCGCGACCAGGGCTGGCAGGTCACCACCGAATGGGGCCACGGCCTGGAACGCTCCGCCCTGTGGTCGCACTGGGCGACGGAGACCGACTACGGGCCCGACACCTCGCGCGGTATCAACTCCCGGCTGATCCGCTTCCTGCGCAACCACCACAAGGACGTCTTCGCCGACAAGTGGCCCACGCTGCTCGGCAACCCCCGGATGGGCAACTTCGAGGGCTGGGTCGGCAAGACCGACTGGCACACCTTCCACACCCTCATCTGGACCGACGCGCTGCCCGCCAAATACCTGCAGGCGTACCCGATCAGGACCTGGGGCGCACACGAGATCACCTTCGAGGGCCCCACCAGGACCTCCGTCAGCGACGCGGAGGGCGCCCGCAAGATCACCACCGACGGCCGGCTCGTCTACGACGACGGCACCTATCTGCTCCCCTGGGAGCCCCGCCGGGCCACCGACCCGGACCGGCTCTACCACTACAACCCCCGAGGCGGCACCACCACCTGGTCCCTGCCCCGCGGCTGGCGGGGCAGCGGAGCCGTTTACGCCTACCGGCTCACCGACCAGGGCCGTACCCAGGAAACCCGGGTCCCCGTCAGCGGCGGCCGGATCACCCTCACCGCCCGGCCCGGGGTGGCCTATGTGGTCCACCGCACCAAGGCCCCCGCCCAGGGTGACCCCCACTGGGGCGAGGGCACCCCGCTCACCGACCCCGGCTTCCACTCCGGAACCCTCGACGGCCGGCAGGTCACCGGTCCGGCCTCGGTCCAGCTCAGCAAGCTGGGCGACTACGAGCTGGTCATCGGCGCGGGCGCCGCCGCCACCGTCGCCCAGAAACTCGCCCGGCTCGCCCCCGGCAGCTACGCCGCCTCGGTCCAGGTCGAGGTCGGCGCCACGGCGGGCGAACGGCGACGGGCCGGCCTGGAGATCCGCACCGCCGACGGCCTCACCACCACCAACTGGACCGACACCTCCACCGCCGGCAACTACGTCGCCGCCGACAGCAAATCCGGCACCCGCTTCCAGCGTCTCTTCACCCACTTCACCGTCCCCGAGGGCGGCGGCCCGGTCACCCTCACCCTGACCGCGGCGGCCGGCCGGGCCCGCGTGCGGTTCGACAACCTCCGGGTCGTGCCCGCCCGGCCCACCACCAGGAAAGGCGCCCTGGCCTACGAGGACTTCGAGCACGTACCCCAGGGCTGGGGCGTCTTCGTCAAGGGCGACGCGGGCGGCAGTACCGACCCCCGCACCCATATCGCCCAGCGGCACGCCCCGTTCACCCAGCGCGGATGGAACGGCAAGGCCGTCGACGACGTCCTCGACGGCGGCCAGTCGCTCAAGTCACGCGGCGAGAACACCGGGCTCGTCTACCGGACGGTCCCGCACACCGTCCGCTTCACCCCCGGCCGCCGCTACCGGGTCACCTTCCGCTACGCGAACGAGAAGGCCGCCCAGTACGCCTGGATCACCGCCGTCGACGAGCCCGCACCCCGCGAACTGACCCGCACCCCGCTGCCCGTCGCGACGCGGCCGGCCACCCACACCTACGAGTTCACCGCGCCCAACGACGGCGAGGCCTGGGTGGGGCTGCGCAAGACGGGCGACGACGGGACCGCGGAGTTCGTCCTGGACACCTTCGAGGTCCGCGAGGTGTGACGACCGTGGGGGCGGCCGCCCGCTCCCACGAATCCTCAGCGTCCCGCCGCGCAGGGATACAGACCGGGCGCCCCCGCCTCTTCCCCCACCGGGGCCGGGGCGCCCTCCCACTCCCACACCAGCAGCTCGTTGGCGCCCTCGCGCAGCACCGGACCCGGCACATACAGCGTGCGCTGCGGCCCCTCGTCCCAATAGCGCCCCAGACAGAACCCGTTGATCCAGGCGAACCCGTGCCGCCACCCCGGCAGCGAGAGACCGGCGTCACCGGGCCGCCCCGCCACCGTCAGCGTCCCCCGGTACAGCCCCGCGCCGCCACCGGCCCCCTCCACCGCCCGGAACGGCACCCGCGCCAACGCCCCGGCCCCCTCCATCGCGTCCAGCCGCAGCCCCCGCGACCGTACGCCGTGCAGAAACTGCCGCTCGTGCAGCAGCCCGCCCACGATCCCCTTGGACTCGCCGAGCCGCGGACCGTAGTTGACCCGCCCCAGGGACGCCACCCACACCTCCACCGACGCCGGCCCGGCCACCTCCCCGACCACGGCGTCCTCGGTGTCCACCACGGCCCGCAGCTCCCCGTCGACACACACCACCGCCCGGTCCCGCAGCCCGCGCACCCGCAACGGATACCGGCCCCGCGGCCCCGGCACCCCCACCCGGTAGCGCACCACCCCCCGGTCCACGCCCAGCTCCTCGAACGTCGCCGGACCGCCCCCCTCCACCTCCGCACCACCCAGCGCCGCCATCACGTCCTCCGCGGGCGCCCACTCCTCGACCACCGCCCGCACCGGGTCCGCCAGCACCCGCGGCGGCTCCGGCACCGGGGGCAGCGGCCCGTCCGCATACGCGGCGAGCACCTCCCGGAACCGCCAGAACTTCTCCGTGGGCCGCCCGCGTTCATCGACCGGCGCCCCGTAGTCGTACGAAGTGACCGTCGACCGCAGCGCCCCGTCCTGCAGCTCACCCGCGCGGTTCGCGCCCGCCCACCCGCCGAAGCTCGTCCCGCCGTGCGCCATGTAGATGTTGACCGACGCCCCGCACTCCAGAATCTCCCGCAGCGCCCCCGCCGCGTCCTCCGGCGCCCGCGGCTCCTCCGCCCGCCCCCAGTGCGTGAACCAGCCGCACCAGAACTCCATGCACATCAGCGGCCCACCCGCCTGATGGCGCCGCAGAGCCGCCAGCGCCTCCCGCGCCCCGGAACCGAAGTTGACGGTCGCGAGCGCCCCCGGAACCCCGCCACCACTGAGCATGTGGTCCTCGGGTCCGTCCGACGTGCACAGCGGCACCCGCACCCCCAGCGCCCGCAGCCGGTCCACGAGCCACGCCAGATACGTGCTGTCGCTGCCGTACGAGCCGTACTCGTTCTCCGCCTGCACCATGACCACCGGACCGCCCGCGTCACACTGCCGCGCCACGACCTGCGGCAGCAGCCGCCCGAACCAGGCGTCCACGGCGCGCAGATACTCCGCGTCCCGGGTCCGCACCCGCCGTCCCAGCGGCCCGGTCAGCCACTCCGGCAGCCCGCCGTTCTCCCACTCCGCGCAGATGTACGGGCCCGGCCGGACGATCGCCCACAGCCCCGCCGCCCGCGCCGCGTCCAGGAACCGCCCCAGCGCCTCCGGGTCCCGGAACTCACCGGGCCGCGGCTCGTGCAGATTCCACGGCACATACGTCTCCACACAGTTCAGGCCCATCGCCCGCAGCATCGCCAGGCGGTGGTCCCACTGCGCCTCGTGCACCCGGAAGTAGTGCAACGCCCCGGACAGCAGCCGCACCGGCCGCCCGTCCAGCAAGAAGTCCCGCTCACCCACCTCGAACCGCGTCACGTCACCCCGCCTTGAGTAGTCGCCGCGCGCCACCGGCCGGGCGCTCACGGTCACCGGTCACCCTTGCCCTCTGGCGGCGTGACGGTCCATGGACAAAGATCGGCGGTGTTTGGACGGAGCGACGGGAGGCCCGGCGTGTACCACACCTGGATGCGGTACTTCACTCCGAGCCCGGTCCACCACCGGCTCGGCCTGGTGTGCCTGGGCGTCGGACTCCAGCACGGCACCCTCCCCACGGTCGGCCCGCGCACCCTCGACCACCACGTCGCCCTCGTCATCAGCGCCGGCCGCGGCTGGTACACCGCCCCCGACGGCCGCCGCCGCCCTGTCACCGCCCCCGCACTGCTGTGGCTCGTCCCCGGCGTACCGCACCACTACGGGGCCGACCCCGAGACCGGCTGGGACGAGAGCTTCGTCGACTTCACCGGGCCCGCCGCCGCGACCTACACCGAACTGGGCTACATCGAGCCGGACCGCCCGCTCGTACCGCTCGCGGACACCGGCCCGGCACGGACCGCCATCGGCCGGATCGCGCGGGCGGCCCGGCGCGGCAACCCCCTGCTGGAGGTGGAGACTTCCGCCGCCGTCCACGAACTCCTGGTCGCCCTGCGCCGCGCCCGCGCCGACACCGACGCCGACGGCGACCCCGTCCTGCAGTCCCTGGCCCGCGACGCCTTCCTCCCGCTCTCGGTCGCCGAGCACGCCGCCCGGCACGGCATGACCCCCGCCGAACTCCGCACCGCCGTACGGCGCGGCGCCGGCTGCAGCCCCAAGGACTACCTGCTGGCGATACGCCTGGGCCGGGCCAAGGAACTCCTGGTGGGCACCGAACTCCCGGTCGCCGCGGTGGCCCGCCGCGTCGGCTACGACGACCCCGCCTACTTCAGCCGCCTGTTCACCCGCCGGGTCGGCACCGCCCCCGTACGCTTCCGCGACCGCCAGGTCCACAACGTCCCGGGCGGCTGGTCCACCCAGATCCCGGACCCGGACGATCCACCGCTGGTGAGCGGGTAGCCGTGGGCTGGGCGCCTGTGCGGGTTGCCGTTGGCTGGGGCCGTTTCGCCTACGCGGTGTGGGTGGGGGGTCGGAGGGGACGCCCGGTAATCCTCCCCCAGCCTTCGGCCGGGAGGTGCCCCCATCGGCGCGGGCGGCCCTGGTCCCGGAGGTTGGGAGCCCCGTTGTTCGCTCCGGTCCTGCCCGCGGCTCACCGGACATCCCCTCCGACCGCCGTACGTGCGCGGCTCTCCCGCCGTACCGATCACCGTCACGACCACGCGCGGCAGGTCTTGGCAGGGACCTGGCCGGGCCGCCGCTCGTTGGGCGGCGGCCAGGGTCTGGGCTGTGACGGGCGGTGTCACCGGGCGGCAGTCGGCAACGCTGGATGGTTGGAGGGGATGTACCGGGGCCCGCCCGCAGGACCGGAGCGAACGCCGGGGCAATCAATCGCACGTAGCCGCGTCGCCCGCGCCGAGGACGGGTCCCGGTGCGTCCCCTCCGACCCCCGCGGCAACCACGCAACCCGCAAAACCTCAGCCCCCACCAACCCGCACAGGCCCAGAAGTCACGTGACGGATCGGCCGCGCCACGAAGGGGAACGGCAAACCGCCCCCCCAGCCCCCACACCTGCCAAACCCCCGTGCACCGCCCACCGACCGTACGGCAGCATGACTCCATGCCCGCACTGCAGCGCGACGAGGCGCAGACCCGAGCCCGACTCATCGACGTCCACCGCTACGACATCGCCCTCGACCTCACCCAAGGCGAGGACCGGTTCGGCTCCCGCACGGTCATCCAGTTCACCGCGCGAGCCGGCGGCGACACCTTCGTCGAGCTCAAACCCGCCGAGCTGCACTCCGTCACCCTCGACGGCGCCACCGTCGACCCGGCCGCCCTCGACGACAACCGGCTCCCGCTCACCGGCCTCACCCCCGGCGCCCACGAACTGCGCGTGGACGCCACCATGAGCTACTCCCGCACCGGCGAAGGCATGCACCGCTTCACCGACCCCGCCGACGGCGAGAGCTACGTCTACACCCAGCTGTTCCTCGACGACGTCCAGCGCGTCTTCGCCGCCTTCGACCAGCCCGACCTCAAAGCCGTGTTCGCGGTCACCGTCACCGCCCCCACGGACTGGTCCGTCCTCGGCAACGGCATCGCCACCCAGCGCGACCCCGGCCACTGGACCCTCGCCCCGACCCCGCTCATCAGCAGCTACCTCGTCGCGGTCGCCGCCGGCCCCTGGCACTCGATCCGCACCGAACACGCCGGACTGCCCTTCGGCATCCACTGCCGCCGTTCGCTGGCCCCCCACCTCGACGCCGACGCCGAGGAAATCCTCGACCTCACCCGCCGCTGCTTCGACCGCTTCCACGAGATCTTCACGGAGCCCTACCCCTTCGACTCCTACGACCAGGCCTTCGTCCCCGAATTCAACGCCGGCGCCATGGAGAACCCCGGCCTGGTCACCTTCCGCGACGAATACGTCTACCGCTCCGCCGTCACCGACACCGAACGCCAGACCCGCGGCGTCACGATCGCCCACGAAATGGCCCACATGTGGTTCGGCGACCTGGTCACCCTCCAGTGGTGGGACGACATCTGGCTGAACGAGTCCTTCGCCGAATACATGGGGTACCAGGTCCTGGCCGAAGCCGGCCTTGGGGGACCTGGAGGGACTCCCACCAGGAAATGGGGCACCGACACCTGGACCGACTTCGCCGTCGCCCGCAAGGGCTGGGGCTACGACGCCGACCAGCGGCCCTCCACCCACCCCGTCGCCCCCACCCCCGAAGACGTCCCCGACACCGCCTCCGCGCTCCTCAACTTCGACGGCATCTCCTACGCCAAGGGCGCCTCCGCACTGCGCCAACTCGTCGCCTGGATGGGGGAGAAGGACTTCCTCACCGGCATCAACGAGCACTTCGCCCGGCACCGCTTCGGCAACGCCACCCTCGCCGACTTCATCGACTCCCTCGCCCGCGCCACCGACCGCGATGTCCACGCCTGGGCCGCACGCTGGCTGCGCACCACCGGAGCCGACACCCTCACCCCCGTCGTACGGGAAGCCGCGGACGGCCACTGGAGCGTGTCCGTCGAACAGACCGGAAGCCAGGACGGCACCCGCCCGCACCGGCTCACCATCGGGCTCTACGACCACGACCGCACCACCACGGGCCGCCTCGTGCCGCGCGAACCGCTGTCCTGGGACGTGCCCGACGACGGCGTCCACGCGGGCACCGGCGGCCGCCCCGCCCTGCTCCTCCTCAACGACCAGGACCTCACCTACGCCAAGGTCCGCCTCGACCCCGTCTCCTGGGACACCGTCCTCGGCGCCCTGTCCGGCCTCCCCGGCCCGCTGACCCGCGCCGTCGTGTGGAACGCCGCCCGCGACATGGTCCGCGACGGCGAACTCGCCCCCACCGCCTACCTGGACGCCGCCCGCGCCCACCTCCCGCTCGAAACCGACCTGGCCCTCGTCCAGGGCGTCCTCGCCTTCGCCCGCACCCAGATCGCCGACCACTACCTTCCCTCCCCCAAGCTCTCGACCCCGCTCGAGCAGGGAGGTACCCCCATCGACCGCCACACCGCCCTCGCCACCCTCACCGCCCTCAGCCGCGACATACTCCGGCGCACCGAAGGCCCCGAACACGGCACCGAAGCAGGGCTGCGGCTCACCGCCGTACGCGCCTTCATCGACAGCGCCACCACCCCGGAGGGCATCCAGGACTGGCTCGACGACGGCAGCGTCCCCGGCGGCCCCCGCCTCGACCCCGAACTGCGCTGGCGCATCCTCCGCCGGCTCGCCACCCTCGGCGCCACGACCCCCGACGCCATCGACGCCGAACTCGCCCGCGACCCCAGCGCCACCGGCCGCGAGGGCGCCGCCCGCTGCCACGCCGCGCTCCCCGACCCGGCCGCCAAACAAGCCGCCTGGGACGCCCTGTTCACCACCGACGCCGAGGCCGCCCTCTCCAACTACCTCTTCACCGCCACCGCCACCGGCTTCTGGGCCCCCGAACAGCACGAGCTGCTCCGCCCCTACGTCGCCCGCTACTTCACCGACGTCCCCGCCCTCGCCGCCGCCCGCGGCCCGGCCCTCGCCGCGGCCGCCGGCCGCTACGCCTTCCCCGGCACCTTCGTCGAGGACGACACCCTCCGGCTCGGCGAGGCCTGCCTCACCGACGGCGACCCGAGCCCCGCCCTGCGCCGTAAGCTCCTCGACCAGCTCGACGACCTGCGGCGGGCCCTGCGGGTACGCGCCGCGGCGGGCAGCGCCTGACACACCACCCGACGCACCGGGCGCCGCCGGGCCGGCGGCCGGCGGCACCCGAACACCTGCGGTACACCCGTACCACTTACGGGTGGTATGACCGCGACCAGTGGATATGCGCCGTACAGGGAAAGTAACTTAGGGCCGCCTCAGGGCTCGTCCGCACCGGACCGCGGCCCGAACTCCCCTGACAGAAGAGCACATTGATGCCTGTGCCCCCTGCCGGCACCGCCCTCGCAGGCGGCACCAACGGCCCCCGCGCACTCCGCCCCCTCCTCGACACCGTCCTCGACGCCCTCACCACCGGCGCCGAGGACCGCGCCGGCCCCCTGCCGCCCGGCGGCCCCGAGACGGTCGCCCGCACCGTACGCGACGCCTGCCACCCCCTGCTCCCCGACCATGGCAGCGGCCCGCACGCCGCCCTGCGCACCCTCGTCCACACCCTCGCCGCCGGCGCCGCCGACCCCGCCGACCCGCACTGCGCCGCCCACCTGCACTGCCCGCCGCTGGCCCTCGCCACCGCCGCCGACCTCGCCGCCGCCGCCCTCAACCCCTCCATGGACTCCTGGGACCAGGCCCCCGCCGCCTCCGCCCTCGAAGCCCTCACCAGCCGCGCACTCGCCGCGCTGGTCTACCCCCAGGCCACCGACCCCGACGCCCTGGTCACCACCGGCGGCACCGAATCCAACCAGCTCGCCCTCCTCCTCGCCCGCGAAGCCGCCGCAACCCACGGCACCGCGACCGACCCCCACCGGCCGGCCCGCCCCCTCCGGATCGTCTGCGGCGCCAACGCCCACCACAGCATCCACCGCTCCGCCTGGCTCCTGGGCCTCCCTGAACCCCTCACCCTCCCCACCCCCGACGGCATCCTCACCCCCGACACCGTCCACAGCTGCCTGGCCAACCTCGCCGGACGCACCGGCCCCGTCCTCCTCGTCGCCACCGCAGGCACCACCGACACCGGCGCCATCGACCCCCTCCCCGCCCTCGCCGACCTCGCCGAACAGCACGGCGCCCGCTTCCACGTCGACGCCGCCTACGGCGGAGCCCTCCTCTTCAGCGACACCCACCGCGCGGCCCTGCACGGCCTCGCCCGCGCCCACACCGTCGCCCTCGACCTGCACAAACTCGGCTGGCAACCCGTCGCGGCCGGCCTCCTCGCCGTCCCCGGGCCCGCCACCCTGACCCCCCTCGCCCACCAGGCCGACTACCTCAACGCCGACGACGACACCGAAGCCGGCCTCCCCGACCTGCTCAGCCGCTCACTGCGCACCACCCGCCGCCCCGACATCCTCAAAATCGCCGTCACCCTCAAGGCCCTCGGCCGCCACGGCCTCGGCGAACTCGTCGACCGCACCCTCGCCGCCGCCCAGATCCTCGCCGACCTCATCGAGGCCCACCCCCGCTACGAACTCCACTCCCGCCCCACCCTCAGCACCGTCCTCTTCCGCCTCACCGGCGCCGACCACACCACCCTCGCCACCATCCGCCGCACCCTCCTCACCGACGGACAGGCCGTCCTCGGCCGCGCCACCACCCCCACCGGCCTCTGGCTCAAAGCCACCCTCCTCAACCCCCACACCCAACCCGGAGACCTCACCACCCTCCTCAAACTCGTGGAAGGCCACACCCCCAGATGAGCAGCACTCCCGAAGCGCCCCTCACCACCGACACCACGAGCCCCGACGAACCCCTCGACCTCGCCGGCATCGGCGTCGGCCCCTTCAACCTCTCCCTCGCCGCCCTCGCCCACCCCCTCACCCAGCTCCGCACCGCCTTCTACGACCAGCGCCCCGCCTTCCACTGGCACCCCGGTCTCCTCATCGACGGCGCCACCCTCCAAGTCCCCTTCCTCGCCGACCTCGTCACCCTCGTCGACCCCGCCAGCCCCTGGACCTTCCTCAACTACCTCAAGACCCGCGAACGCCTCTTCCCCTTCTACTTCGCCGAGCGCTTCCACATCCACCGCGCCGAATACGACGCCTACTGCCGCTGGGTCAGCGAAAAACTCCCCACCCTCCACTTCGGCCACCAGATCGACGCCATCCGCTGGAACCCCGAACGCGAACTCTTCGAAGTCGACTTCACCCAGCTCGACACCGACGGCGAAGCCGAAGCCCTCGGCCGCACCTACGCCCGCAACCTCGTCCTCGGCATCGGCACCACCCCCCACATCCCCGTCCCGCTACGCCCCCTGGCCGACGCCCCCGCCGTTCCCGTCATCCACTCCGCCGACTACCTCGACCACCGCGAACGCCTGCTCGCCGCCGACCACCTCACCGTCATCGGCGCCGGCCAGTCGGGCGCCGAAATCTTCCTCGACCAGCTCCGCGCCCGCCCCGCCGGCCGCGAAGGCCTCCACTGGCTCGCCCGCACCCCCGCCTTCGCCCCCATGGAGTACAGCAAGCTCGGCCTCGAACACTTCACCCCCGACTACACCCGCTACTTCCACGCCCTCCCCGAACGCGTCCGCGACGACCTCGTCCCCGGCCAATGGCAGCTCCACAAGGGCATCGACCACGCCACCCTCGCCGCCATCCACGACGAGCTCTACCGCCGCACCCTCGACGGCGGCTGGCCCGACACCACCCTCACCCCCGGAGTCTTCGTCCGCACCGCGGGCCGCGTCGGCACCACCAAGGTCGAACTCCACCTCGACCACATCCAGCAAGGCACCCGCTCCCGCCTCACCACTGACGCCGTCGTCCTCGCCACCGGCTACCGCGAACGCCGCATGGACACCCTGCTCGCCGCCCTCGACCCCTATGTACGCCGCGACTCCGGCGCCCGCCCCCGCGTCGACGCACACCACCGGCTGGTCCTCGACCCCGCCATCACCGGCTCGGTCTACGTCCAGAACGCCGAAACCCACACCCACGGCGTCGGCGCCCCCGACCTCGGCCTCGCCGCCTGGCGCAGCGCCACCATCCTCAACTCCCTCACCGACAGCGCCCCTTACCCCCTCCCCACCCGCACCGCCTTCACCAGCTTCGGCCTCCCACAGCCCTCGACGGGCCGCACGGGCACGGTCCCCCGGCAGGGCTCCACCCTCGTCCCGCGCCGCTGACCCGCACCCGCGCCTCCCGACAGCACCCCGCCCCCGGCCGGGCTCAGATCACCGGCACCCCGTCCCGCGTCAACTTCCAGTCCGCCGCGGCAAATGCCGCCGGATCGATCTCCCCGGTCTCCTGCACCCACCCGATCATCACGTTCCGGATCTCGTCCGACGTCGACCACACCTGCTCAGCAGCCGCCACATGTGGGAAATTACCGCCACCACTCGCCCGGTAATTGTTCACCGCCAGCACGAACCGCGCCGCATCGTCCAACGGCTTCCCGTCGAACATCAGCTTCCCGATCCGCTGCCCCGCCGGCTTCGCGATATCGACCTCGTACGACACCCCGTACACCATGTCGTAGTGGTAATCCGGGATACCGTCCGCATTCGTCACCTTCGACGGATCCACCGGGCCCCCACCGGCCGGCGTCCGCACGTAATACCGCGCCGAGAACTCCAAATACGCCCGCAGCTGAGCACCCGTCAACACCCGTGCCTCCAGAGCGTTGTCGAACGGATAAAGCGCCGCCATCGACCGGATCGTCACATCCCCCTCCGGCACCCGCGCGGTACGCGAAAAGCACGACGCCTGCGCCAACACCGGCAACGACGCAAACGCCGACCCCGCCAGTGCCTTGCGCACCACCTCCGCCTGCACCCACGCGATGAAATCCAGAATCGGCGTGTCCTTCACCGGCGCCTGCTCCGCCACCAGCACCGCCGCATTCTCCACATACGGCAGCTGATCCCCGTACGACGACGTACCGCTCATCCCGGAATGTGCCGCGACGAACACCACATCCGCGCCCATCGACCGCAGCTTCGGCACCCACTTCGCCGCCTGCTCCACCAGCCCAGGAAACGCCAGCTTCCCCTGCACATGCGCCTTGTCCCAGATCGCGATCCCCGGATTCGTCAGCCCCAGCACCGCCACCGTCACCACCCGCCCGCGCGGCGACCGCAACCGCTTCAGCACATACGGCCGGAACGCCGGACGCAGTGACCTCGCATCCACCGCATTCGCGCCCACCAGCGGAAAATCGCAGCTCTCCTCGAACTTCCGCAGCACCGGAATGCCGTAATTGAACTCATGATTCCCAGCGCCGCCGCGTCATAGCCGACCGCATTCATCGCCCGCGCCATCGGATGCACCGGACCGTCCGGATCCGTGATCGGATCCACCTTGGCGTAGTAATACGCCAGCTGCGTCCCCTGAATGGTGTCACCGGCATCGATCAGCAGGGTGTTGTGCCGGCCCTTCTCCTGCCGCACCTGCGTCACCAGCGTCGAAATCTTCGCCAGTCCCACATCGTTGTGCGCCGCATCGTCGAACTCCGCGTCCATGGCGTAGTCCCAGTTGAAGACATTGCCGTGCAGGTCCGTCGTGCCCATGACCGTGAACGCATAGCGCTCCCGGCGATGACCGTGCCCGCGCCCGCCCTGCTCCCGGACCTCCACCGCCTCCGCCGCCGGCGCCCCGCCCGCAAGGGCCACACCCGCCCCCGTCACCACAGAACTTCCCAAGAACTCCCTACGGTCGAGCGACATGCCAACTCCCTCGGACATACGCGGAAACACACGGACGAACGCCGCCACACAGGGCGACGACGCGCGTAGATTCTGGCGCAGCAGCCCCTACCGGAACACCCCTCACACCCGGCGGTCGGATGACCCGCCACCGGCCACCCCGATATGCGACCCTTCACCACCCACACCCCACCCCCACCCACCGACCTCGCGCCCCGGGAGCCACCCATGACCGACCCCGCCGACACCACCCCCACCCCCGCCGTCCCCACCGGCACCGCCCCCACCGCCCTTCCCTACGGCACCCCCGACACCCCCCGCCTCGCCGTACGCGGCGAAGCCCGCCTCGAAGTCGACCCCGAAATCGCCCGCATCGCCCTCACCGTCAGCGCCCGCGGCACCGACCGCACCGCCGCCCTCACCGACCTCACCCGCCGCAACGAAACCGCCCTCACCCTCATCAAGAGCTACGGCGACGCCATCGAAAAACTCGAAACCGGCACCTTCAGCCTCACCCCCGAGCTCACCGAAAAAGGCCGCCACGAACGCATCCGCGCCTACCACGGACGGGTCACCCACACCGCCACCCTCAACGACTTCACCCTCCTCGGCGAACTCACCACCCGCCTCGCCGACCTCGACCTCACCAGCGTCGACGGCCCCTGGTGGGCCCTGCGCCCCGACTCACCCGCCCACCGGGCCGCCCGCACCCAGGCCGTCCACGAAGCCGTCCAGCGCGCCCGCGAATACGCCGAAGCCCTCGGCGCCCGCCTCGACGCCCTCCTCGAAATCGCCGACCTCGGCGCCGAGAACACCGCCCCCACGGCCGCCCCCGCCATGCGCTCCTTCGCCGGCTACGGCGGCGCCACCCAGGAATCCGCCCCTGCCCTCGATCTCGAACCCCAGCGCCAGGCCGTCTACGCCAATGTCAACGCACGCTTTACGATGACCCGTCCCGTACTGTGAGACCACTGCGCGCGAGGCTATATTCCGCTCATCGGAGCGCCTTCGCGCGCATTCCATTACTTGTCAACAGCCTTTCACCAAGCGCTCGTTGAGCAGTCACTTTCTTACAGTTCCCTACCGCCCGGTAAGTCATAGAGTCGAAACATGCGCCGAGCAAAGATCGTCTGCACTCTGGGACCCGCCACCGACTCGTACGAGCAGATCAAAGCCCTCGTCGACGCCGGAATGGACATCGCCCGCTTCAACCTCAGCCACGGCACCTACGCCGACCACGAGGCACGATTCGACCGGGTCCGCAAAGCATCCGAAGAAACCCGCCGCAGCGTCGGCATCCTCGCCGATCTTCAAGGCCCGAAGATCCGCCTCGGTCGATTCCGCGAAGGCCCTGTACTTCTCGAACGCGACGACGAGTTCACCATCACCGTGGAACCCGAGGTAGAAGGCGACCGCCAGATCTGCGGCACCACCTACCACGGCCTCGCCGCCGACGTCACCACCGGCGAATGCATCCTCGTCGACGACGGCAAGGTCACCCTCGAAGTCACCGGTGTCGACGGACCCCACGTCCACACCAAGGTCATCGAAGGCGGCATGGTCTCCGACCACAAGGGCCTCAACCTCCCCGGCGTCGCCGTCTCCGTCCCCGCCCTCTCCGAAAAGGACCGGGACGACCTCCGCTGGGCCCTGCGCTACGGCGCCGACATCATCGCCCTCTCCTTCGTCCGCAGCGGCCGCGACATCGAAGACGTCCACCGCATCATGCGCGAGGAAAACCGCTTCCTGCCCGTCATCGCCAAGGTCGAAAAGCCCCAGGCCGTCGACAACATCGACGACATCGTCGCCGCCTTCGACGGCATCATGGTCGCCCGCGGCGACCTCGGCGTCGAAATGCCCCTCGAAACCGTCCCGATCGTCCAGAAGCGCGCCATCAAACTGGCCAAGCGCAACGCCAAACCGGTCATCGTCGCCACCCAGATGCTCGACTCGATGATCGACAACTCCCGCCCCACCCGCGCCGAGGCCTCCGACGTCGCCAACGCCGTCATCGACGGCACCGACGCCGTCATGCTCTCGGGCGAAACCAGCGTCGGGAAGTACCCCACCGAGACCGTCAAAACCATGAGCCGCATCGTCGAGGCCGCCGAGGAAGACCTCCTCGCCAAGGGACTCCCGCCGCTCACCGAGGCCAACAAGCCCCGCACCCAGGGTGGCGCCGTCGCCCGCGCCGCCGCCGACATGGGCGACTTCCTGGGGGCCAAGTTCCTCGTCGCCTTCACCCAGTCCGGCGACACCGTCCGCCGCCTCTCCCGCTACCGCTCACCCATCCCGCTCCTGGCCTTCACCCCCGACCCGGCCACCCGCTCCCAGCTCAACGTCAGCTGGGGCGTGGAAACCTTCCTCGGCCCGACCGTCAACTCCACCGACGAGATGGTCGCCCAGGTCGACGAGCAGCTCCTGAGGCTCGGCCGCTGCCAGAAGGGCGACGTCGTCATCATCACCGCCGGCTCCCCGCCCGGCGTCCCCGGCTCCACCAACCTCGTCCGCGTCCACCACATCGGCGAGGACGACTCCCCGAAGTAGCCCCACCCGCACCGCGCTCCCGCTGGGCCGAGGTATCTGACTGCCGTCCCTGTCAGTACTTCGGCCCGATGTGTCGGTCCATGAGGGCGACGGAGCTTTTGCGGGCCACGGAGATGTTGAACGGGTCGCTGCCGCGGGCGAGGGCGGTCCACTCGACGCCGACCTTGGTGAGGGTGTCCGAGAAGAGCCGCCGGATGTCATCGGACTTGTTGGTGAAGAAGTACCGCGGGTACTCGTAGCGTTTGCGCTCGCCGCCCACCATCCTGGTCGTCCAGTTGGTGATGCGGCAGCCGTCGGAGTGGATGAGTCCGCGGAGGAACTCCCAGGGATGCGCGTCCACGATCTGCTGCTGCCAGACTTCGAGCACGATCGGCCGCTCGTGCTTCTTGCCGGGGCCGTGCTGAGGGAACATGCACCATAAGTGCTTCGAGTAGACCTTCACGTTGTGGCAGCCGGTCCTGCGCACCCGGCACACGGAGTTGTCGGGGAAGACCGCGCGCATGGCGGCTTCGCAGGCATCCATGAGGCCCGGCCAGTCGTCACCGCACGCGATCATGAGGCTCGGTACGCGATGGGCCGAGTACTGGATGATGTGGCCGTCGCCGAGGTAGAGGGCCAGGAGGTAGGCGTATGCCGCGGCATCGAGGTCGCGTCCGTCGCAGCGTGGGCACTTCGGGTGGTGGGCGCCCGGGCACTCTCCGCGCTTCGCGCGGTCCATGTGCAGCCAGTAGCCGACGGTGCCGAGGGGGACGCCCAGGGCGCGGGCCACGTCTGCGTTCTTGGCCCCCGCGCGGAGCTGGGCGATTGCCTTGTGTCGCACACCTGTGTCGTAGAGGTTCATGACATCACTGTGCGTGACACATCATGAGTGCGGGGCGAAAGTGCGTGCGAACCACGCGAAGGTGAAGTTCCGCTTGTCCAAGAGTGCCCGGTGTGGGATTCGAACCCACATGCCCAAGGGCACGGCTGTTTGAGAGCCGCGTGTCTGACCAGTTCCACCAACCGGGCCGGTTGCGAGAGACACCCTACCGTGTGCAGCTCCACGGTCGCCTCTAGGTAGGCTGCAATGGCACCACCTGCCTGGAATGAGGAGTCCCGTGAGCGCCGCCGAGCCCGAGCAGCCCGCCGCCGATGACGATCAGTCGCACGTCCCGCCGCTGACCACGCGCGTCGTGATCGCCGAGGACGAGGCCCTCATCCGTCTCGATCTCAAAGAGATGCTGGAGGAGGAGGGCTACACCGTCGTCGGCGAGGCCGGGGACGGCCAGACCGCCGTGGAGCTGGCCCGGGAGCACCGTCCCGACCTGGTGATCCTGGACGTGAAGATGCCGGTGCTGGACGGTATCTCGGCGGCCGAGAAGATCGCCGAGGAGAGCATCGCGCCGGTGCTGATGCTGACCGCGTTCTCGCAGCGTGAGCTGGTGGAGCGGGCGCGGGACGCGGGCGCGATGGCGTATCTGGTGAAGCCGTTCTCGAAGAGCGATGTGGTTCCGGCGATCGAGATGGCGGTGAGCCGGTTCACCGAGCTGCAGACGCTGGAGAAGGAGATCGCGGACCTCACGCAGCGGCTGGAGACCCGGAAGCTGGTGGACCGGGCGAAGAGCATTCTGCAGACGCAGTACGGGCTGACGGAGCCGGCCGCGTTCCGGTGGATCCAGAAGACGTCGATGGACCGCCGGCTGTCGATGCAGCAGGTGGCCGAGGCGGTCATCGAGGACGCCGAGGAGAAGAAGCAGCAGAAGGACCAGTAGGGCCCGTAGCGAGCGCGTGAGCGGCCCCGTCCCGGTGTTGACCGGTGCGGGGCCGCTCGCGTGGCGTCGCTGTGCGGGTCAGTCCTCGCCGAGGTAGGCCTTGCGGACGGATTCGTCGTGGAGGAGGGAGGCGCCGGTTCCGGAGTGGACGATGCGGCCGATTTCCATGACGTGTCCCTGGTCGGCGAGGGAGAGCGCGGCCTGGGCGTTCTGTTCGACGAGCAGGATGGTGGTGCCTTGGGAGCGGAGTTCGCGGATGGTCTCCATGATCTTCTGCATCATGATCGGGGAGAGGCCCATGGAGGGCTCGTCGAGCATGAGCAGTTTGGGGCGGGACATCAGGGCGCGGCCCATGGCGAGCATTTGCTGTTCGCCGCCGGAGAGGGTGCCGGAGGCTTGTTTGCTGCGTTCGCCGAGGATGGGGAAGAGCTCGTAGGCGCGCTGGATGTCTCTCTCGATGCCGTCGGCGTCCTTGCGGAGGAAGGCGCCGAGCTTGAGGTTTTCGGCGATGGTGAGGCGGGGGAAGAGGCGGCGGCCTTCGGGGGAGTGGGCGAGGCCGCGTTCGACGATCTTGTGGGCGGGGACGCCGTTGAGCGGTTCGCCATCGAAGGTGATCTTGCCGGCGAGGGGCTTGAGGAGGCCGGAGAGGGTGCGCAGGGTGGTGGTTTTGCCGGCGCCGTTGGTGCCGATGAGGGTGACGGCCTGGCCTGCTTCGACGGAGAACGAGATGCCTTTGACGGCTTCGATCTTGCCGTAGGCGACGCGGAGGTCCTCGACCTCGAGCAGTGCGGTCATGGGGTGTCTCCGGTCTGTCCCTGGGCCGGCCGGTCTGCGGGGGCCGATCCGTCTGCTGCGTCGGGTTCTGCTGCCGTGTCCGGGGCGTCGGGTCCGTCCGGGTCCGGCGCGGCTGCCGGGTCGGTGGCCCGGTCCGGTGCCGCGACGTCCTCGACGGGGGTGCCCAGGTAGGCGGCGATGACGCGTTCGTCCGCCTGGACGACTTCCGCGGTGCCTTCGACGAGTTTCTGTCCTTGGACGAGGACGGCGACGCGGTCGCACATGTTGAAGATGAAGCGCATGTCGTGCTCGATGACGAGGACGGCGATGCCCTGTGCGCGGATGGCGAGGACGAGGTCCTGGGTGGCGCGGGTTTCCTGGGGGTTCATGCCGGCGGTCGGTTCGTCCAGCAGCAGCAGTCCGGGTTCGCTGGCGAGGGCGCGGGCGATTTCGAGCTTGCGTTGTTCGCCGTAGGGGAGGTTGCGGGCGAGGTGGTCGCGTTTGTGGGCGAGGCCGGTGAATTCCAGGAGTTCCATGGCGCGTTGTTCGCTGCCGCGCTCGGCCTTCTTGAACCCGGGGCCTCGCAGCAGTGCGGACCAGAGCCCTTCCTTGGTGCGCGTGTGCCGTCCGACGAGGACGTTTTCGAGGACGGTCATGTTGGCGAAGAGCCGGATGTTCTGGAAGGTGCGGGCGACGCCGGCCTGGGTGACGAGGTGGGGTTTGCGGGAGAGGCGGGTGCCTCGGTAGCTGACGGTGCCTTCGGTGGGCACGTAGAGGCCGGTGAGGCAGTTGAAGAAGGTGGTTTTGCCGGCGCCGTTGGGGCCGATGAGGCCGACGATTTCGCCGGCGCCGACGGTGAGGTCGACGCCGCGTACGGCGGTGAGTCCGCCGAAGCGCATGGTGACGCCGTCGGCCTTGAGGACGGTGTCGGTGCCGGTGGCGGGTGCGAGGGTCTCTGGTGTGGTCATGGTCGTCACGCCTTTGCCTTGGTGGCGCCGAGGGTGGCGTCTGCGTCGGGGAGGCGCTGGTCGGGCACGTCGAGCTGGCCGGTTTCGTGGAATTCGAGCTGCTTCCTGCGGTCGGGGATGAGGCCTTCGGGGCGGAAGCGCATGAGGAGGACGAGGGCGATGCCGAAGAGGAGGAGTTGGTAGTCCTGGAGGAAGTCGAGTTTGGCGGGGATGAGGAAGAGGAGGGCGGCGCCGACGAGGGGTCCGCTGAGGGTTCCCATGCCGCCGAGGATGACGGCGGCGAGGAGGAAGGCGGAGTTGGGCGGCTGGGGCCCGGCGAACTGGAACTGTTCGGGGGTGGCGGTGGTGACGACGTGGGCGTGCACGGTGCCGGCGAGTCCGGCGAGGGCGGCGCCGAGGGCGAAGGCCAGGAGGCGGAGGCGGAAGCTGTTGATGCCCATGGCGATGGCGGCGGTTTCGTCCTCGCGGATGGCGATCCAGGCGCGGCCGATGCGGGAGGCCGCGGCGCGCCGGAAGACGAGGACGACGAAGGCCGTCACGAGGATCATCAGCAGGTAGTAGTTGCCGTAGGTGGCGATGGGGATGCCGAGGATGTCGTGGGGTTCGCCGAAGTTGAAGCCGAAGATTTCGAGGTTGGGGATGTTGGGGATGCCCATGGCGCCGTTGGTGACGTCGGGGCCGGTGGTGCCGTTGAGGTTGAGCATGGCGATGCGGAAGATCTCACCGAAGCCGAGCGTGACGATGGCGAGATAGTCGCCGCGTAGGCGCAGGGTGGGGGCGCCGATGAGGACGCCGAAGATGAGGGAGGCCGCGGCGCCGGTCAGGAGGGCTGCCCAGAAGGGGAAGTGGAGCCCGAAGGCGGATTCGGGGGAGCCCGAGACGAGGGCGGCGGCGTAGGCGCCGACGCCGAGGAAGGCGACGTAGCCGAGGTCGAGGAGGCCGGCGAGGCCGACGACGACGTTGAGGCCCAGGGCGACGGTGGCGAAGATCAGGATGTTGGCCCCGATGATCGTGTACTGGTCGGTGTCCTGGGTGAAGGGGAAGCAGGCGGCGGCGATGAAGGCCGCGCCGAGGGCCACGCCGCGGTGGGTGCGGGTGAGTGCGGTGAGGCGCGCGATGAGTCCGGCCCGGTTGAGGGCGGGGATGGCGATCACCATGAAGATCAGGTAGCCGACGAAGGGGGCGCCGTCGTCGGTGTCGATGCCGTAGGTGAAGGCGAGGAGCCCGGCGGCAAAGGCGGCGGCGATGATCAGGATCTCGGCCCAGGAGGGGAGTTCGCGGGTGCGGCTCCTGAGGGGGGAGGCGGCGAGGCTCGCGGTGAAGCGCTGCCAGGGGGTGCCGGGCTGTTTGCCGTCGGCCTGGTCGGGGGGCAGGGCGAGGGCACCGGCGAGGGTGATCAGGGAGGTGACGGCCGCGAGGGCGCCGCCCGGTTCGAGGTTGATCAGGCCGTTGAGGTGGACGGCGATGGCGATGAGCGTGAACCAGGTGGCGGCGAAGGTGGCGAGGGCCGCGAGGAGGGTGGGGGCGTGGCGCCCTGCGGGGGTGAGCCACTGCAGGCCGCGGACGCCGAGGGCCGCGAGGGCGAGCAGCAGGGTGAGGACGCCGCCGACGAGGGTGACGATCTGCGGTCCGGCGGGGGAGAAGTAGTAGGTGAGGTCGCCGGGGAAGTCGCTGCTCCAGGTCCAGGCGAGGCCGGTGGTGGCAGCGGTGGCGAGGGCGCCTGCGGCGGTGGTGAGGCGCGCGGTGCGCTCGGGGAGGGGGATCAGGCCGCGGGCCGGGGTGGTGGTGGTCTTGGTGGTCATCGGTATCACGCCCGATCCGCGACGCGTTCGCCCAGGAGGCCTTGTGGTCTCAACAGGAGTACGAGGATGAGGAGGACGAAGGCCCAGACGTCCTTCCAGGCTCCGCCGCCGAATTGCTCCATGCCGGGTATTTCCTCGATGTAGGCGGTGGCGAGGGCTTCGGCGACGCCGAGGACGACACCGCCGAGCATGGCGCCGTAGATGTTGCCGATGCCGCCGAGCACGGCCGCGGTGAAGGCCTTGAGGCCCATGATGAAGCCCATGCGGAACTGGACCTCGCCGGTGCGCAGTCCGTAGGCGACGGCGGCGACGCCGGCGAAGGCGGCGCCGATGGCGAAGGCGAGGACGATGATGCGGTCGGTGTTGATGCCCATGAGCTTGGCGGTGTCGGGGTCCTGCGCGGTGGCCTGCATGGCGCGGCCGCTGCGGGTTTTGGCGACGAAGAAGCCGAGGGCGATCATGCAGGCGGGGGCGGCGACGAGGACGAAGACGTCGCCGCGCTGGACGGTGGCGCCGAGGATGTCGAAGGCCTCGCCCTTGAACTGGGGGAAGACGCGGGCCTGTTTGCCGTCGGGGTACCACTTCCAGACGGCTTGCTGGAGGGCGATGGACAGGCCGATGGCGGTGATGAGGGGGGCGAGGCGTGGGGCGCCACGCAAGGGTCGGTAGGCGAATCGTTCCGCTGCTATGCCGACGAGGACGGATACGGCGATGCCGCCGAGAAGCATGGCCGGCAGGGCGAGGGCGAGTGAGGTGCCGGCGGGCAGTGCGAGGAAGACGCTGAGCGCTCCGAAGCCGCCGACCATGAAGATCTCGCCATGGGCGAAGTTGATGAGCTGGACGATTCCGTAGACCATCGTGTAGCCGATCGCGATGAGACCGTACATCGCGCCGAGGATGAGTCCGTTGGCCAGCTGTTGCGGCAGTTCGCTCACCGCAGGGCCTCCGTTGCGTGGGAGTGAGAAGAGTCCGGGGTGTCCCGGCGATCCGGGATGTCCCGGTGTGCGCGGGCCGCGCCAGGGTCGTTCGTGCGTCCTGGCGCGGCCCGGGGTGGTGTGCGGTGGTGCGGTCGGTCAGCTCTTGTCGAACTTCTTGAATTCGGCGCTGAAGCGGGAGGCCCACTTCCCCTTGTCCACCTGGTAGGCGGTGATCATGGTGTTGGTGGTGTCGCCGTATTTGTCGAAGGCGATGGGGCCGGTGACACCGTCGAAGGTGACCTTGTTCATCGCGTCGACGACCTTCTTGCGGGCGTCCTCGGGGAGCTTGCCGTCGTTGTCCTCGACGACCTTCTTCACGGCCTGGATGAGGGCCCAGGTCGAGTCGTAGGTGGAGCCGCCGTAGGCCTCGTAGGACTCCTTGAAGCCGGCTGCCTTGTAGTCGGCGATGAACTTCTTGGCGGAGGGGAGCTCCTCGACGGGCTTGCCGACGGAGGAGGCGTAGTCGCCCTGGGCCTTCTTGTTGAGCTTGATGTAGTCGCCGCTGTACATGCCGTCGCCGCCCATGAGGGGGACGGTGACGCCGCCGTCCTTGAGCTGCTGGCTGAGCGGGCCGGAGGCGGGGTACTCGCCGCCGTAGAAGACCACGTCGGGCTTGGCGGACTTGACCTTGGAGACGACGGCCTTGAAGTCACGGTCGTCGGGGCTGACGTGTTCGGTGCCGACGATCTTTCCGCCGAGCTTGCTGAACTGGTCCTTGAAGGAGGAGGCGAGGCCGACGCCGTAGGTCTTCTGGTCGTCGATCACATAGGCCTTCTTGACCTTCATCTTTTCCCACGCGTACTGGCCGTCGAAGGCGCCCTGCACCTCGTCGGTGGTGGCGGTGCGGAAGTAGGTGGGGAACTGGCGGACGCGCTTGTTCTGCTTCCAGTCCTTGCCCTGGGTGAGGTCGGGCGTGGTGTTCGCCGGCGAGATCAGGGTGAGGTCGTTCTGCTTGGAGACCTGCTGCATGGACTGGGCGACGCCGGAGTTGAGCGGGCCGACGATGCCGAGCACGTCCTTGTCGCCCGCGAGCTTGGTGGCGTTCTGCTGGCCGACGTTGGGGAGGGCCTTGTCGTCGAGGGCTTCGAGCTTGAAGGTGACGCCCTTGACCTCGCCGGACTTGTTGGCGGTGTCGATGGCGAGCTGGGCGGAGTTGCGGATGCCCAGGCCCAGGGCGGAGAGCTCGCCGGTGGTGGGGGCGTCGAGGCCGATGACGACGGTGGACTTTCCTTCGCCGCTCTGGTTGTCGTCGCCGCGCGAGCCGCACGCGGAGAGCGTGAGGGCGCCGGTGGTGACTGCGGTGGTGAGGATGAGCAAGGAACGGTGACGCACGATCAGTCCTTTCCCTGGCGCGGCCACGACTGTCGCATGGCCGTTTCGCTCGCCGGGATGTACGGAGACGTACAGGGGTCGTGCTGGGGCACGCACACCCGGCGCCGCGGTGACTGGCGGTGACTCTAAGCCGGTGTTCGTCGCACCGGCAGAGGCGCCGACCAGGATGTGACGCTCTTGTTATGACCTTCGATGAGCGTTATGCCGTTATGGTCCTTACACCGGAGGGCGAACACGGTGCGGAGGGCGAACTCGCACTTCCACGGGCGTATCAGGGCGCGTGGTGACGCAGCGGCGTCCGGATAGCGGATGCGCCGGGTGTGGTGGTGCAGGTGCCCGCGGGGGGTACGGGAGTTGAGCCGGGTACCCCCGGGCGCCCGGGTTACTCAGCGTTACGGAGATGCGTGCGGCCCCGCTCCCGGGACCGGGGGCGGGGCCGTGGCGGCGGCCGGCGGAGCGCCGGCCGGGGTGAGTCAGCCGCGGTAGGCGTCGGTGTCCACATCGCGCAGCATGCAGGTCAGTCGGGCGGTGCAGACCCGCTTGTCCTGTTCGTCGGTGATCACGATCTCGTAGGTGGCGGTGGAGCGGCCACGGTGTACGGGGGTGGCGACGCCGGTGACCAGTCCGGAGCGGACGCCGCGGTGGTGGGTGCAGTTCAGGTCGACGCCGACGGCGAGCTTGGTGGGGCCGCCGTGGAGCATGGCGCCGACGGAGCCGAGGGTCTCGGCGAGGACGGCCGAGGCGCCGCCGTGCAGCAGCCCGTAGGGCTGGGTGTTGCCCTCGACGGGCATGGTGCCGACGATCCGCTCGGGCGCGGCCTCGGTGACCTGCACGCTCATCCGCTCGCCGAGGTGTCCGGCGGAGAAGAACGAGGGCAGGTCGAGGCCGAGGCCGGCCCACTGGTCGAGGATCTCCTGCGGAAACTTCGTCGTGCTGCGCTCACCCATGCCTACGGCTCCGTTCGTCACCCGTGATCGTCGTCGATCCGTGCCTGTTCCTATCAGGCTCCTGAGCAAGCGCTCAGCGCGGGGTGGTTGTTCCCGCCGGCCTGCCGGTGGGTGGTCAGTCCTCGCGGGGGCTCTCCAGGCGGATCACGACGGACTTGGAGGCCGGGGTGTTGCTGGTGTCGGCGGTGTGATCCAGCGGGATGAGCACATTGGTCTCGGGGTAGTAGGCGGCCGCGCAGCCGCGGGCCGTCGGGTAGTGCACGACGCGGAAGCCGGGCGCGCGCCGCTCGCTGCCGTCCGTCCATTCGCTGACCAGGTCGGTGTACGCGCCGTCGGCCAGGCCCCGTTCGCGGGCGTCGTCGGGGTGGAGGAGCACCACCCGGCGGCCGTTCTTGATGCCGCGGTAGCGGTCGTCGAGGCCGTAGATCGTGGTGTTGTACTGGTCGTGGGAGCGCAGCGTCTGCAGCAGCAGCCGCCCTTCCGGGGCGGTGGGGTACTCGACGGGCGCGGCGGTGAAGTTGGCCTTCCCGGTGGCGGTGGGGAAGCTGCGGCTGTCCCGGGGGGCGTGCGGGAGGGCGAAGCCCCCCGGGCGGGCGACCCTGGTGTTGAAGTCCTCGAAGCCCGGGATGACATGGGCGATACGGTCGCGGATCGTCGCGTAGTCCCGCGCGAACTCCTCCCAGGGGGTGCGGCTGCCGGGGCCCAGGACACGGCGGGCCAGGCGGGCGACGATGGCCGTCTCGGACAGCAGTTGGGGGCCGGCGGGCTCCAGGCGGCCGCGGGAGGCATGCACCATGCCCATGGAGTCCTCGACGGTCACGAACTGTTCGGTGCGCCTGCCGTCCGGCCCGGTCTGCACATCGCGTTCCGTACGGCCCAGCGTCGGCAGGATCAGCGCGCGGGCGCCGGTGATCACGTGCGAGCGGTTGAGCTTGGTGGAGACATGGACGGTCAGCCGGGCGCGGCGCATGGCGGCCTCGGTGACGTCGGTGTCGGGGGTGGCGGAGACGAAGTTGCCGCCCATCGCGAAGAACACCTTGGCCTGCCCGTCGCGCAGGGCACGGATGGCGCGCACGACATCGAGGCCGTGCTCCCGGGGCGGGGCGAAGCCGAACTCCTTCTCCAGGGCGTCGAGGAAGGCGGGCGCGGGCCGCTCGAAGATGCCCATGGTGCGGTCGCCCTGGACGTTGCTGTGGCCGCGGACGGGGCAGACGCCGGCGCCGGGGCGGCCGATGTTGCCGCGCAGCAGGAGGAAGTTGACGACTTCCTGGATGGTGGGGACGGAGTGCTTGTGCTGTGTCAGGCCCATCGCCCAGCACACGATGGTGCGGCGCGAGCCGAGGACCATGGCGAGCGCGCGGTCGATCTCCTCGCGGGTCAGGCCGGTGGCGCGCAGCGTCTCGTCCCAGTCGTCATCGGCGCGGGCCGTGCGCGCGAACTCCTCGAAGCCGTGGGTGTGTTCACGGATGAAGTCCTCGTCGAGGGCTCCCTCGGTGTCGAGGAGACAGCGGTTGAGGGCGCGGAAGAGCGCCTGGTCGCCGCCGAGGCGCACCTGGAGGAAGAGGTCGGTGAGCGCGGTGCCGCCGCCGGCCAGCCCGCGGGGGGTCTGCGGGTTCTTGAAGCGCTCCAGTCCGGCCTCGGGCAGCGGATTGATCGAGATGATCTTCGTGCCGCCGGCCTTGGCCTTCTCCAGGGCGGTGAGCATCCGTGGGTGGTTGGTGCCCGGGTTCTGGCCGGCGACGATGATCAGGTCGGCCTTGTAGAGGTCCTCCAGGAGGACGCTGCCCTTGCCGATGCCGATGGTCTCCGTCAGGGCGGAGCCCGACGACTCGTGGCACATGTTGGAGCAGTCGGGGAGGTTGTTGGTGCCGAATTCGCGGGCGAAGAGCTGGTAGAGGAAGGCGGCTTCGTTGCTGGTGCGGCCGGAGGTGTAGAAGACGGCCTCGTCGGGGGAGCCGAGGGCGGTCAGCTCCTCGCCGATGATGTCGAAGGCCCGCTCCCAGGTCACCGGCTCGTAGTGGGCGGCGCCCTCGGCGAGGTACATGGGGTGGGTGAGGCGGCCCTGCTGGCCGAGCCAGTAGCCGCTGCGGGTCGCGAGGTCGGCGACCGGGTGCTCGGCGAAGAAGTCCGGGGTGACGCGGCGCAGGGTGGCCTCTTCGGCGACGGCCTTGGCGCCGTTCTCGCAGAACTCGGCGGTGTGCGGCTTGTCCGGCTCGGGCCAGGCGCAGCCGGGGCAGTCGAAGCCGTTCGGCTGGTTGACGCGCAGCAGGGTGAGGGCGGTGCGCCGCACGCCCATCTGCTGCTGGGAGATGCGCAGGGCGTGGGTAATGGCCGGCAGCCCGACGGCGGAGTGCTGGGGTTCGCTGACCTGGGGCGCGTCCTGGACGGGGTCCGACGCGGGCGGCTTGCCTGCCATGGCGCTCTCCCTTGAGCCGTGAGCTGGTGCGTCCACCGGAATCCGGCGGATCGTTGCGGTGCGCATCAGATCCTGTCACGGACGCGGCGGGGCGGTGTAGGGGCGATCGCCGGGTGTGGACAAAGGGAGCGGCCGGGCGTGCGGTGCGGCCCGGGGCGGGTGCGGGCGGCGGCCGGGGCCGTGTGCGGGGAGGGGCCGGGGCCGCCGCGGCGGGGATTGTCAGTGGGGCGTGGCAGGATCGGGGGCGTGGCAGCAAAGGCAGCGAAGAAGAGCGAAGCGACCGGGACCGATGCGGCGGCGGGCGGCCGTCCCCGCCTGCTCCTGATGGACGGGCATTCCATGGCATACCGGGCGTTCTTCGCCCTGCCCGTGGAGAATTTCACGACCGTCACGGGACAACCGACCAATGCGATCTACGGCTTCGCGTCGATGCTCGCGAACACCCTGCGCGACGAGGCGCCCACGCATTTCGCGGTGGCGTTCGACGTCTCCCGCAAGACCTGGCGGTCCGAGGAATTCGCGGACTACAAGGCGAACCGTTCCAAGACGCCCGACGAGTTCAAGGGCCAGGTGGAGCTGATCGGCGAGCTGCTCGACGCGATGCGGGTCAAGCGGTTCGCCATCGACGGCTTCGAGGCCGACGACGTCATCGCCACGCTCACCGAGCAGGCCACCGCCCAGGGCTTCAAGGTCTCGATCGTCACCGGCGACCGCGACTCCTTCCAGCTGGTCTCCGACGACGTCACGGTCCTCTACCCCACCAAGGGCGTCTCGGAGCTGACGCGCTTCACCCCGGAGAAGGTCTTCGAGAAGTACGGCCTGACCCCCGCCCAGTACCCCGACTTCGCCGCGCTGCGCGGTGACCCGTCCGACAACCTCCCCGGCATCCCCGGCGTCGGCGAGAAGACCGCCACGAAGTGGATCAACCAGTTCGGTTCGTTCGCGGAGCTGGTGGAGCGCGCCGACGAGGTCAAGGGCAAGGCGGGTGCCAACCTCCGCGAGCACCTGGAGGCGGTGAAGCTCAACCGCCGGCTGACGGAGATGGTGCGCGACGTCGAGCTGCCGTGCGGCCCGGCGGAGCTGACCCGCGAGGCATACGACCGTGAGGCGCTCACGGTGTTCCTCAACGCACTGGAGATCCGCAACCAGGGCCTGCGGGACCGGCTGCACGCCGTCGACCCGGGCGCCGAGGAGGCCGCCGACGAGGCCGCCCCCGCCGCCGGTGTCGAGGTGGACGGCACGGTCATCGGCACGGGCGAACTCGCTCCGTGGCTGACCGAACACGGCACGGGCCCCCTGGGAGTGGCCACGGTCGATGTGTGGACGCTGGGCAGCGGCAGCGTCGCCGAGGTGGCGCTGGCCGCTCCCGACGGCCCGGCGGCCTGGTTCGACCCGTCCCAGCTCGACGAGGCCGACGAGCAGGCCTTCGCCGCCTGGAGCGCGGACGCCGACCGCCCCAAGGTGATGCACAACGCCAAGGGCCTGATGCGGGTCTTCGGCGAGCACGGCTGGCGCATCGACGGCGTCACCATGGACACCGCGCTGGCCGCCTATCTGGTCAAGCCGGGCCGCCGCTCCTTCGCGCTGGACGCACTGTCCATCGAGTACCTGGGGCGCGATCTCGCCCCGGCCGCGGCCGGGGACGGCCAGCTGGCGTTCGGCGCGGACGAGCAGGCCGAGGCCGAGGCCCTGATGGCGCAGGCCCGCACGGTCCTCGACCTGGGGACGGCGTTCGAGGCGAAGCTGGCGGAGGTCGGCGCGGCCGAGCTGCTGGGGAATGTGGAGCTGCCGACCAGCCGGCTGCTGGCCCGGATGGAGCGGGCCGGGATCGCCGCGGACCGGGGCTGGCTGGAGCGCATGGAGCAGCAGTTCGCGGGCGCCGTCCAGCAGGCCGTCAAGGAGGCGCACGCCGCCGCGGGCCATGAGTTCAACCTGGGCTCGCCCAAGCAGCTGCAGGAGGTCCTCTTCGGCGAGCTGGGCCTGCCCAAGACCAAGAAGACCAAGACGGGTTACACCACCGACGCCGATGCGCTCGCCTGGCTGGCCGCGCAGACCGACAACGAGCTCCCGGTGATCATGCTCCGGCACCGTGAGCAGGCCAAGCTGCGCACCACCGTCGAGGGCCTGATCAAGACCATCGCCGCCGACGGCCGGATCCACACCACCTTCAACCAGACCGTGGCGGCCACCGGCCGGCTGTCCTCCACGGACCCCAATCTGCAGAACATCCCGGTGCGCACGGACGAGGGCCGGGCGATCCGCCGCGGCTTCGTCGTCGGCGAGGGCTTCGAATCGCTGCTGACCGCCGACTACAGCCAGATCGAGCTGCGCGTGATGGCCCATCTCTCCGAGGACGAGGGCCTGATCGAGGCGTTCACCTCGGGTGAGGACCTGCACACCACCGTCGCCTCCCATGTCTTCTCGGTCGACAAGACCAAGGTCGACCCGGAGATGCGCCGCAAGATCAAGGCGATGTCCTACGGCCTGGCGTACGGTCTGTCGGCCTTCGGCCTCTCCCAGCAGCTGGGCATCCAGCCCGATGAGGCCCGCAAGCTGATGGACAACTTCTTCGAGCGGTTCGGCGGGGTGCGCGACTACCTCCAGCGCGTAGTGGAGGAGGCCCGCGCCACCGGCTACACGGAGACTATGCTCGGCCGCCGCCGCTACCTCCCCGACCTCAACAGCGACAACCGTCAGCGCCGCGAAATGGCCGAGCGGATGGCGCTGAACGCCCCGATCCAGGGCACCGCCGCCGATATCGTCAAGATCGCGATGCTGCGGGTCGACGCGGCGCTGCGGGCCGCGGAGCTGGAGTCCCGGCTGCTGCTCCAGGTCCATGACGAAATCGTCGTCGAGGTGGCCCCCGGCGAACGCAAGAAGGTCGAGGAACTGGTCCGCCGCGAAATGGCCGCAGCGGTCGAACTGAGCGCTCCGCTGGACGTCTCGGTCGGCTCCGGCAAGGACTGGGAGTCGGCGGCGCACTGAGCCGCGAAGCGGGCCGGGGCGGCGCGGGCACCCGCGCCGCCCCCGGCCGCCCCGCCCGCAACCCGGCCCGCACCGCGCCGAGTTGCGGCCGGTACCGGCCTGTTCGGCAGGGGCCCGGCCCCGGTCGTCGCCCGACGCGTCATGGATCTTGTTCCCTGCGAAAGCACTCTGCTTTGATCACCCCGTGATGCGCCGTGCGGCCCGAGCTCTGGGCACCTATGTCTCCCGCAGCCCGGTCACGGCCGGCTATGCCGGACTGCTGCTGTCGACCCATCTGTGGTGCACCGCGGTGCTCTCCACCGCGGAGGCCCAGCGGGTGGTGCTCGGCGTCAGCACCCATCTGGACAATCTCCAGGACCGTCCGGTCCGTGTGCTGGCGGGCAGCATGCTGTTCTTCGACGGCACGCTGACCGACATCACCTCGGAGGCCTTCGCCGGCACGCTGATCACCCTCGGTCTCGGTGTCCTCGTGTGCCTGGCGTGGCTGGAGCGACGGTACGGAGCGGGGCGGGCCTACGGCATCTTCGTCCTCGGCCATCTCGCGGCCACGCTGCTCACCGTGCCGCTGATCCTTGTGGCCCTCGCCCACGGCTGGTATCCGGACAGCGTCCGGCACGCCGCCGACTTCGGTATCAGTTACGGGGCCGAGACGGTGCTCGCGACGGGGGCGCTCCTGCTGCGCCGGGCCCGGTGGCTCGCCGCTGCCGGTGTCGTCGCCTGGCCGGTGCTCGGCGGCGACTGGAGCGGGGTGCTGCCCGACTTCACCACCGTCGGACATCTGCTGGCGGCCACCATCGGCTTCGGCTGCGGCGCCTGTCTTCTGCGGGCCGCCCGGCGCGCCGCCCCGGCCCCCGTGCCGCAGCCCGCCCCGGCTCTCGTCGAGTAGCCCGACGGGGTGCGGCGGGCACGGACGCCCAGCAGGTGCGCCGGGCTGCGTCACTCGTCGTGGGGCGAGATGTTCCGTGACCCGGCGGCGGCACCCGACGGCGACACCGCCCGGGGTGCGGTCCGTGCCGCGGGCGCCGGCAGCCGGTCCATGGCGTCAACTGCCCGGCTGCGGCGGTGCAGCAGCCGTACGGCCACCGCGAAGAGCGGCAGCCCGAGGACGAGGCCGGCTCCGGCGCCGAAGAGCACGGTCGGGAGGTAGTCGAGCCAGGCCGCCGAGGGACCGTATACGGCGCGCGCCCGCAGGACACGGTGCACGGCACCGGCCGCCACACACAGCGCGAGCGGGGCGGTCAGCAGCAGTCGCAGCCGTACGGTCAGCACCGGCACCGCGACCGGCACCGCGACCGGCGCGGACGACCCGGCCGCCGTACTGCCGCCGCCCCGCCCCCGCAGCACCGGCCACAGAAACGCGCCCATCGCCGCCAGCGCGAGCGCAGAGGTGCCGTACTGCACGTAGGTGTAGACGGGCAGACCGCCCACCACCCGGTCCAGACCGGGAACCAGCCGGGTGCCCCAGCGCCCCGGGTGGGTGAACGCGTCCCAGACCACATGGGTTGCCGCCCCGAGTACCGCCGAGACCAGGAACCAGCCCACCAGGGCGGCGACTTCACGGGGTCCCCGGGGCCGCCAGGGCCGGCCGCGGAGGAAGGTGTGGACCGGACCGCGCCACGCCCGGGGCAGCAGCGCGGTCAACGGCTCGCGCACCAGCAGCCAGCCGCCGACGAGCACCACGGTGACCAGCACATCCACCGTCAGCACACCGGTCAGCGAGTGGGTGAACTCGCCGAAGGCCATACCGCCCGGAACCAGGGTGTCCGCGTAGTACGTCATATCGGGTGCGAACGTTCCGGCCACGAGGGCCGAGGCGACCAGCGGACCGCGGGCCGCACCGGTCCGCCGGACGGCCGGGAGTACGGCGGCGGCATGGCTGAGCGTGAACGGCATATACCTCTCCTCGATCGATTCAGATCATTATGTGTCTGATGTGGGTGGTAGATGCCGGGCCCGACTTGTCGTAGTGTCGCCTGAGTTGGAGCGCTGGGGAGCGCGATACCGCGTCAGGAGCGCGGTAGGGCAATGCGGAGGGGACACCACGTATGGCAGCCACATTCCGACGGCGGCTCCAAAGGGGAGCGGCCTCGACGGCCGTGGCGGCCCTGGTGCTCGCCGCACTGACCGCCTCTCAGGCGCCGGGCGCCACCGGCGGAGCGGCCGCCAAGCGGCAGCCGGCCCCGCCCCCCGCCGACATCCCGATCGACGGCGGTTCGGCGTACTACACCGACCTGCCGCCCCTCAACAGCCCGGTACCGCCGCACGGTTCGGACCACAAGGGCCAGGGCCCCGCCTCCGGCAGGGGACCCGCCGAGGCCGGTCTGCCCGCCACCGTGCTGGCCGCGTACAAGAAGGCCGCCTCCACCATCGGCACCGCCGACCCGGGCTGCCGGCTGCCCTGGCAGCTGCTCGCCGGGATCGGCAAGGTCGAATCCGGACAGGCGCGCGGCGGAGCGGTCGACGCCGAAGGCACCACCCTCCAGCCGATACTCGGCCCGCAGCTCAACGGCCGCGGCTTCGCGCGTATCACCGACACCGACAACGGCCGCTATGACGGCGACCTCACCCACGACCGTGCCGTGGGCCCGATGCAGTTCATCCCGTCCACCTGGTCCAGCGGCGGCCCCGACGGCACGGGTTGGGGCGCCGACGGCAACGGCGACGGCAAGAAGGACCCCCACAACGTCTTCGACGCGGCGCTCGCCGCGGGCGGCTATCTCTGCGCCGGCGGCCGCGATCTGACGGCCCAGGACGACCTGGACCGGGCGATCCTCGGCTACAACCACTCCGAGGAATATCTGCGCACGGTGCTGTCCTGGTACGCGTTCTACCGCAACGGCACCCACGAGGTACCGGACGGCAAGGGCGTACTGCCGGTCCACCACGACGCCGGCCGGCACGACGACAGCGACGGCCGGTCCGAAGACCGCCGGCACCAAGGCCACGGCGGCAAGCCGGACAACAGCCCGCGCCCCGGCAAGCCCGGCAAGGAACACAAGCCAGGCAAGGGGCAGCAGCACCACCCCGGCAAGCCCGGGCGCCCGGACGGCACCGGCCCCACACCGGGCGGCACGGAGCCGCCCGGCCAGAAGCCCACCCCCACCCCCGAGCCGCCCACCGGGCCCACGCGCCCCACCACCCTCGTCCGGGTCGGCGACAAGGACCTGAGCGCCACCGCGGGCACCGAGTTCGCGACCCCGCCGCAGGTCCGCGCCCAGGACGCCGAGGGCAAGGCCGTGGCCGGCGCCCGCGTCCGCTTCACCCTCCCCGCGGCCACCGACGCCCGCTTCCCCGGTGACGCGACCGCCGTCACCGTCAAGACGGACAAGAACGGCCTGGCCACCGCCCCCACCCTGCGCGCGGGCGACCGGACCGGAGCCTTCCGCATCCGGGTCACCACCGTGGCGCACACCGCGCCCGCCATCGAGGTCGGCGCCACCGTCAAGGCCAGGCCCGCCCCGAAGGCCGACAAGCTCGCCCGCACCTCGGACAAGGAGCTGACGGCGACCGCCGGGAAGGCCTTCGCGGAGGACGCGGTCGAGATCAAGGCGACCTACCAGGACAAGATCGCGGCGGGTGTGGCGGTCACCGCCACCATGGTCACCGACGACCCGAAGCAGCCCGTGGAGAACGACAAGGGCCCCTACTTCAAGGACCCCGAGGCCACCGGCGCCGCCAAGCACAAGCCGGTCCGCACGCTCACCGGGCTCACCACGGACGCCGACGGCCTGCTGAAACTCCCGAAGATCTACACCGACGCACACGCGGGCACCTTCCTGCTGAGGCTGACCACCGCCGACGGCGCCGTACTCACCGTCAAGCTGAAGGTCGCCGCGGCGACCGGCTCCTGACCGAGCCACCCGGCCCGCCCGCGCGGCCGGTTCCCCACCCGGGCCGGTATCCGCGCCCGTATGTCTCCGCCGTCCTGCCCGCCGTCCCGGGCAGGACGGCGGTGCAACGTGTTCTCATCTCTGCCGCCCGTTGCTACGGTGCCCCCGCCCTGACGCCGCATCAGCTCCCGGGAGGCCGACCATGCGCGCCCTGACAGCAGCCGCGGTCGGACTGGCCGCGGCGCTCGCCCTCGTCCTCACCCTCACCGCGGCCGGCGCACCCAGCGGTACGACCTCGCCCAAGCCGCTGCTGACCACCGTCCCCAAGCACCCCTGAGGGAGGGACGCGACCGCCATGCGCCGTACTGTGCCCACCCCGAGGACCCCTTCCGGGCCGCCGGCCGCACCCGGCCGGCGCCGGCCGGTGCGCGGTATGCGCCGCAGGGCGAGCCTGGTGCTGCTCGCCTGCGCCGTCTTCTTCACCGCCCTGTCCCCGCTGATGCGGTGGTACGCCTTCCCCCGGCTCGCCAAGATCCCGCCCGGCCAGTACCAGACCATGGTCCTGGAGGCCCGGCCCGCCACCCTCCTCAACTACGGGACGATGAAGGCCGAACGCGTCCCGAAGGTCACCATCGTGCAGACCCTCAAGGGCGACGTCGCCGCCTCCGACCGGATCGAGAAGTCCGCGGGCCGAGACCTCGTCGTCTGGGACACGCTGTCCTACGTCGCCGGGCCCGACGGCAAGATGGTCTCCGCGATCCCCGAGCGCTACCTCTTCGACGCGCACTCCCAGGAACCCGTGCACGCCACCGGCGAGATGGTCGACGGCGACCCGGTGCGCCGCGAGGGCATCGAGTACAAGTGGCCGTTCCTCACCGAACGGCGCGACTACACCTACTTCGACGCCCAGACCCGCACCTCGGCCCCCATCCACTACAAGGGGACCCGCACCTTCCGCGGCCTGGAGGTCTACTACTTCGAGCAGACCATCCCCTGGACCAAGGTCGCCCTCCCCAAGAAGATGCCGGTCAAGGGCATCACCCCGCAGTCCGTCGAGAAGATGGGCACCACCCGCTGGTACACCACCAAGCGGATGTTCTGGGTCGAGCCGGTCACCGGCGCCCCCGTCAACGGGCAGGAGATCCACAAGGAGGAGCTGCGCGGCGGCGATCTGCTGCCCGGCGGCGGCAAGGTCACTGCCTTCGCCGGCCATGTGAAGATGCGCGCCGACTACGTCGACTCCACCGTGGCCCTGGTGAGCTCACAGCGCACCCTCGTCCTGCTGCTCGCCCGCCACCTCCCCTGGGGCTTCCTGCTCCTCGGCGCCGCGCTGCTCGCCCTGAGCCTGCACCTCGAAGCCCGCGGCCGCCGCCCCGCCACCGCACCGGTCCGGCCGCCCGCCCCCACGGCGACGGCCGACGACGGCGCGGGCGGCGGCCCGTGACGCCGTTCAGCCCCGCTTGAGCCGCGCCGAGGTGTGCCGGGTCGGCTCCGCCGCCGAAGGATCCTCCGGCCAGGGATGCTTCGGGTAGCGGCCGCGCAACTCCGCGCGTACGGCCCGGTATCCGTCCCGCCAGAACGAGGCGAGATCGGCCGTGACGGCGGCCGGGCGCCCCGCGGGGGAGAGCAGATGCACCAGCACCGGCACCCGCCCGCCGGCCACCCGGGGCGACTCCTGCCAGCCGAACAACTCCTGCAGTTTGACCGCCAGCACCGGCTGCGCACCGCCGTAATCCACCCGCACCCGTGAACCGCTCGGCACCTCGATACGCTCCGGCGCCAGCTCATCGAAGCGGGCCGCCTCGCCCGTCGCCCACGGCAGCAGCCGGGCCAGCGCCTGCCCCGCATCGACCCGCTCCAGATCGGCCCGCCGCCGCGCCCGTCCGAGCTCCACCCCCAGCCACTCCTCGACGCACTCCAGCAGCGCCGCATCCGAGACATCGGGCCAGGGCGCGCCCAGCTCCCGGTGCACGAACGCCATCCGCTGCCGCAACGACACCGCGGCAGTCGGCCACCGCAGCAGCCCGAGCCCCTCCCGCCGCAGGCCCGACACCACCGCCTCCCGCAGCAGCCCCGGGTCCGGGGCGGTCAGCGGCCGGGCCGCGAGCTCGATCGCCCCCAGCCGGGTCACCCGCCGGGCCACCACGTCCCCCTCCGACCAGCCGACCTCCTCACCCGACGCGTACAACGCCGGCGCCGCCGCACACGCCGTCTCCTCGTCGATCACCGCCGCGAGCCGCACCCGCGCCGACGCGGCCGCCACCGGCCGGTCCGCCACCGCGACCGCCAGCCACTCCGCATCCCGCAGCCCCGAACCGTCCCCCGGCCCCGAAGCGCCCGGTCGGTGCCCCCCTCCTGCCTGCGCCCCCGCCAGCTCGGCCCCGGTGCCGGACGCCATCAGGTAACTGCCCTTACGGCGGGCCCGGGCCACCCGCTCCGGGAACGCCAGCGCGGCAACGAGACCGGCCACGGCATCGTCGGTGAGCGGTGCGCCCGCGGAACGCCCGCCGTCGCCGCCCGCACCCGAACCGCCCCGCGGCTCCCCGGCCGCCGACGCCAGCCGCCGCGCCTCCTGCCGCCACCTGGCTCCGTACGCATCGCCGCCCCGCCGAGCGGTGCGCCACGCCGCCGCCAGATCGTCCCCGTAGGCCCGCGGCGGCTCCTCGCTCAGCAGGGCGACCACCTCCGCCGCGCGCCGCACACCGGCCTCGGGCGCCCCGTCCAGCAGGGCACGCGCCAACCGCGGATGCAGCCCGAGCCGCGCCATGCGCACGCCCCGTTCCGTCGCCCGGCCGGCCCCGTCCACCGCACCGATAGCCGTCAGCACCTCCCGCGCCGCGGCCAGCGCCCCGGCCGGCGGCGCGTCGAGCAGCGCGAGACCGTCGGCCGCCGGATCGCCCCAGCAGGCCGCCTGCAGGGCGAACGCCGTCAGATCGGCGACCTTGATCTCCGGATCGGGGAAGGCCGGCAGCCGCCCGTCCTCACCCTCCGACCAGCAGCGGTACACCGCACCCGGTGCCTCGCGCCCCGCCCGGCCGGCCCGCTGCCGGGCCGCCGCACGGGAGGCCCGCACCGTGGTGAGCGCACTGAGCCCGCGCGCATGATCCGTCCGCGGCACCCGCGCCAGCCCGCTGTCCACCACCACCCGCACGCCCGGCACGGTCAGGCTGGACTCCGCCACCGACGTCGCCAGCACCACTCTCCGTACGCCGTTCCCGCCCGCCAGTACGGCGTCCTGCACCTCGGCCGGCGCCCGCCCGTGCACCTGCAGCACCTCGGCGTCCACCCCGGCCAGCTCCCCGGCGACCCGCCCGATCTCCCCGACTCCGGGAAGGAAACACAGCACATCGCCCGTCCGCTCGCGCAGCGCCCGGCGCACCACCCCCGCCACATGCGTCAGCAGCGCCGGATCCACCCGCGTCCCGTGCGCCGGCCGCACCGGCCGCTCCGGCGGCGCCCACACCACTTCCACGGGATGCGACACGCCCGCCGCCTCGACCACCGGCGCGGCACCCTGCGCACCGCCCAGCAGCCGCGCCCAGCCCTCCGCGTCCGTCGTGGCGGACGCCGCCACCAGCCGCAGCTCGGGCCGCAGCGTCTCCCGTACGTCCAGGAGGAACGCCGCGGAGGTATCGGCGTCGAGATGCCGCTCATGGCACTCGTCGAGCACCACCACATCGACCCCGGCCAGCTCAGGATCGCGCTGCAGCCGCTGCAGCAGCACTCCGGTGGTCACCACTTCCACGGTGGTACGCGGCCCGGCCCGGCGCTCACCCCGCACCGTGAATCCCACCGGCCCCCATCCCTGCGCCGGGGCCGCCCCCGTGCCGACCTCCTCGCCCAGCAGCCAGGCCATCCGCCGCGCGGCCGCACGGGCCGCCATCCGGCGCGGCTCGGCGACCAGCACCCGCCGCACCGGCCCCGCGCCGGTCAGGCCCGCCAGATCCAGCGGCACCGACGTCGTCTTGCCGGTACCCGGCGGAGCACACAGCACCGCGCTGCCGGGCCCGTCGAGGGCGGCGCGCAGCGCGGGCAGCGCGGTACGGACGGGCAGCTGGTCGAGGGCGTCACGGCGGATCACGCCCCCAGTCTGCCGCCCCGGCCCCGTACCCCGGCCCGCTGCCCCGGGCTGCACCGCGGGGTGCGCCCGACCCGGCAGGCCCTTACGCCTCCGCCGTGCACACGAAGATCGCCGTCCCCGGGATCAGATGCCCGCGCAGGGGGGACCAGCCGCCCCACTCCTGGGTGTTCCACCCGGGCCACTCCGGTTCGACGAGATCCTCCAGCCGGAACCCGGCGGCCACCACGTCCCGCACCCGGTCACCCAGCGTCCGGTGGTGCTCGACATATACGGCCCGGCCGGACTCGTCCTGCTCCACATACGGCGTGCGGTCGAAATAGGAGGCCGACACCGACAGCCCCTCGGGCCCCGGCTCGTCGGGGAAGGCCCACCGGAGGGGATGGGAGACGGAGAAGACGAACCGGCCCCCAGGCCGCAGCACCCGGCGCACCTCACGCAGCACCCGCACCGGATCGGCGACGAACGGCAGCGCCCCATAGGCGGAGCAGGCGAGGTCGAAGCTGTGGTCGCGGAACGGCAGCGCCCCGGCGTCCGCCTCCACCAGCTCGGTTGCATCGTCCGCCGACCCGCCGGCGATCCGCAGCGCGTGCTGCAGCTGCCGGTGGGAGAGGTCCAGCGCCACCGGGAGCGCGCCCTGGGCCGCCAGCCAGCGGGAACACTGTGCCGCGCCGGCCCCGATCTCCAGAATCCGCCGCCCCTTCAGCTCGGCGGCCGGCCCGAGCAGCGCGGCCTCCGCCTCGTCCAGCCCCTCGGGGCCCCAGATGAACCGGTCGTCCCCCAGGAACGCGCCGTGCTCGCTCTGGTACTCGTCGGCGTTGCGGTCCCACCACCCACGGCTGGCCCGGCTGCTTTCGGTGTCCGAGGCCTCACGGCGGGTCGCCTCGGGCTCGTGGTCTTGGTTCATGCCGCCCGTCGTCGTAGTCTTTGCTCTGCTTGTCGCTGCAGGGACTGTGAGGCCGTTCGACCTCGCGGAACATCGCGTGTGCCGGTTATGGGGCGTTCTGCCCCGGGTGTGCGCGTTCGCGCATTGACCGGGTCCGGCTGCCCCCGTATGCTACAAGTTGCGCTGCGGGCTTGCGCGCCTCAGACGGAGCAGGCCGCGCTCGCATCTGTATGTATGTCCCCTCGGTTTTGAGGCGTTTCGGGTCGTTCCGGATGCTCTGCATTTGCGGGCTTCCCCAAGATTCGCCTTTCACACTGTCCGGCTTATGCAGAGGCGATACGGGCTCTCGGCGTAGCAGTACCTACGACTTCAATGTCCGTACCGGAGCCCTTTCCCACATGACGAGCAGCACCGAGACCACCGCCACCACCCCGCAGGTTGCGGTCAACGACATCGGTAACGAGGAAGCTTTCCTCGCCGCGATCGACGAGACGATCAAGTACTTCAACGACGGCGACATCGTCGACGGCGTCATCGTGAAGGTCGACCGGGACGAGGTCCTGCTCGACATCGGTTACAAGACCGAAGGCGTCATCCCGAGCCGCGAGCTCTCGATCAAGCACGACGTCGACCCCAATGAGGTCGTTGCCGTCGGTGACGAGATCGAGGCCCTGGTCCTCCAGAAGGAGGACAAGGAAGGCCGCCTGATCCTCTCGAAGAAGCGTGCCCAGTACGAGCGCGCCTGGGGCACCATCGAGAAGATCAAGGAAGAGGACGGGATCGTCACCGGTACCGTCATCGAGGTCGTCAAGGGTGGTCTCATCCTCGACATCGGCCTCCGTGGCTTCCTCCCGGCCTCCCTGGTCGAGATGCGCCGCGTCCGCGACCTTCAGCCCTACGTGGGCAAGGAGCTCGAGGCCAAGATCATCGAGCTGGACAAGAACCGCAACAACGTGGTCCTGTCCCGCCGTGCCTGGCTGGAGCAGACCCAGAGCGAGGTTCGCCAGACCTTCCTCACCACCCTCCAGAAGGGCCAGGTGCGCTCCGGCGTCGTCTCCTCCATCGTCAACTTCGGTGCCTTCGTGGACCTGGGCGGCGTCGACGGTCTCGTCCACGTCTCCGAGCTGTCCTGGAAGCACATCGACCACCCGTCCGAGGTCGTCGAGGTCGGCCAGGAGGTCACGGTCGAGGTCCTGGACGTCGACATGGACCGCGAGCGCGTGTCCCTGTCGCTCAAGGCGACCCAGGAAGACCCGTGGCAGCAGTTCGCCCGGACCCACCAGATCGGTCAGGTCGTCCCGGGTAAGGTCACCAAGCTCGTTCCCTTCGGTGCGTTCGTGCGCGTCGACGAGGGCATCGAGGGCCTGGTCCACATCTCCGAGCTGGCCGAGCGCCACGTGGAGATCCCGGAGCAGGTCGTCCAGGTCAACGACGAGATCTTCGTCAAGGTCATCGACATCGACCTCGAGCGTCGTCGCATCAGCCTCTCGCTGAAGCAGGCCAACGAGTCCTTCGGTGCCGACCCGTCGGCGGTCGAGTTCGACCCGACCCTGTACGGCATGGCCGCGTCCTACGACGACCAGGGCAACTACATCTACCCCGAGGGCTTCGACCCGGAGACCAACGACTGGCTCGAGGGCTACGAGGCCCAGCGCGAGGCGTGGGAGAACCAGTACGCCGAGGCGCAGCAGCGCTTCGAGCAGCACCAGGCTCAGGTCATCAAGTCCCGCGAGGCCGACGAGCAGGCTGCGGCCGAGGGTGCTGCGGCACCGGCGGCGCAGGGTGGCGGCCAGGCCGGCGGCGGCAACGCCGGTGGCGGCGGCTCGTACTCCTCGGAGTCGGCGGACAACTCCGGCGCCCTGGCGTCGGACGAGGCGCTCGCCGCGCTCCGCGAGAAGCTGGCCGGCGGCCAGAGCTGAGCTCTCGCCGATAGGCACTAGCCGATAGGCGAAGGCCCGTTCCCCCAAGGGGGAGCGGGCCTTCGTCGTGTTCGGGGGCAGGGTACCGGACGGCCGGGGCATCGGGGTGTGCGGCGCCTCGGGGGCGGCCTGCGTGCCTGGGGCGGCGGCGACGCGGTTGGGCTGGCTCGTGGCCGCGTGGCGTCCCGGCTTGGTGGCGGCGAGTGCCGGGGATGGGCGGCCGCCGCTGGAGTGCGTGACGGCTTGGGGGTTGGGGGTTGGGGGCTGAGGGGGAACGCGGCTTCTTTGCAGGGGATTTCGGAGTTGCTGCCGCTGGATGTGGGGGAGGGGTGAGCCCGGGTCAGGGCGGTCGGCAGATCGAGGCGGCGGTGCTCGTCGTGGGCGAAGGCTCTTGGGGCTCCCGTGGGGATGCGGCGTCGGGGGGATGCGGCATGGCGGACTCGGTCATGTGGGCCGGATGCGGCCGGTTTCGGACGGGCGGGGCGGGGTTCGGTGTGTGGGACCGGTGCGGTGGGGGACTGGCTCTGGTGTGGGGCTGGGCGGTGTGCACGGGAGGGCGGGTCATCTCCGTGGTCGGGAATGACTGCGCCGGGTCGTGTGTTGCCGCTCATGAGAACGAGGAGGAGCAGTCACTGTGTTGGATCCCCAGGGTTTGTACGAATGGGAGCCGAGCGGGCTCGCGGAGGTCGAGGCGCTTGCCTCCAGGGACTCCGCCGGACTGGTGCTGCTGTACCACTTCGACGGGTACATCGACGCCGGCGAGACCGGCGACCAGATCGTGGAACGGCTGCTGGACGGCCTGCCGAACGAGGTCGTGGCCCGCTTCGACCACGACCGCCTCGTCGACTACCGCGCCCGCCGCCCCCTGCTCACCTTCGAGCGCAGCCGCTGGACCGCCTACGAGACCCCGAGCATCGAGCTGCGGCTCGTACGGGACACCACCGATGCGCCGTTCCTGCTGCTGTCCGGACCCGAACCGGACGTCGAGTGGGAGCGCTTCGCGGGCGCCGTGAAGGAGATCGTGGAGCGGCTCGGCGTGCGCCTCTCGGTGAACTTCCACGGCATCCCCATGGGCGTCCCGCACACCCGCCCCGTAGGCATCACCCCGCACGGCAACCGCACCGATCTGATGCCCGGCCACGGCGGCTTCTTCGATCAGGCGCAGGTGCCCGGCAGTGCGGAAGCGCTGATCGAATTCCGGCTGGCGGAGGCGGGACACGATGTCCTGGGGGTGGCGGCGCACGTACCGCACTACATCGCCCGGTCCGCGTACCCGGACGCCGCCCTGACCGCTCTGGAGGCCGTGACGGCCGCGACCGGTCTGGTGCTTCCGGGCGCCGCGCATTCGCTGCGTACGGAGGCGCTGCGGACGCAGGAGGAGATCGAGCGGCAGATCTCGGAGGGGGACGAGGAGCTGGTCGCGCTGGTCAGCGGGCTGGAGCATCAGTACGACGCGGTGGCCGGGGCGGAGAGCCGGGGCAATCTGGTGGCCGAGCCGGTGGAACTGCCGTCGGCCGACGAGATCGGCAGGGACTTCGAGCGCTTCCTGGCAGAGCGGGAGGGCGAGGGCGGCGCGGGCGGGTGACGGCCGCGCGGGCGGGCGACGGCGGCGTGGGCGGGTGAACGGCGGCGCGGGCGCGCGACGGGGGTGCGGGCGGAGCCTGAACCGGCCAGAGCCTCCTGCCGTCCGGGCGCAGCGTATAGCGTGGGCCCATGGTGAAGGTGGGGCTGACCGGCGGAATCGGCGCGGGCAAGAGCGAGGTTTCGCGTTTGCTGGCGTCGTACGGCGCGGTGATCGTGGACGCGGACAAGATCGCACGCGAGGTCGTCGAGCCGGGTACGCCCGGACTGGCGGCAGTGGCCCAGGAGTTCGGCGACGACGTACTCGCGCCGGACGGCACGCTGGACCGGCCGAAGCTGGGCGGGATCGTGTTCTCCGACCCGGAGAGGCTCAAGGCGCTGAACGCGATCGTGCATCCGCTGGTCGGGGCACGGTCGGCCGAACTCGAAGCATCGGCAGGCCCGGACGCGGTGGTGGTGCACGACGTCCCGCTGCTGACGGAGAACGGGCTGGCACCGCTGTACGACCTGGTGGTGGTCGTCGATGCCGCACCCCAGACCCAGCTGGACCGCTTGGTACGGCTGCGCGGCATGACGGAGGACGAGGCGAAGTCCCGGATGGCGGCCCAGGCGACCCGCGAACAGCGGCTGGCGATCGCGGATCTGGTCATCGACAACGACGGACCGCTGGAGGCGCTGGAACCCCAGGTCCGCGCAGTATGGGAGCGGCTGCGGACCGCCTGAGGCCGGACGATACCCTCGCCGCCATGACTGCTGCTGCTTCCGGCGTTGACGCCAACACCCCTGACATCGAGCCCGCCCTCGCCGCGGAGTCCGGCTCCACCTCCGCCGCCGATTCCCCCTCCGCCGGGGACGCGGCGCCGGCCTCGTTCGTGGTCAACATCCCCGGTATCGCGGACGACGATCTGGAGCCGGAACCCCTGGACCCCTCCCAGATCGTCTCCGGCGAACCAGTGGTGACGGGCAAGGTGCTGTGGGAGGCCCCCGCCGGCCAACAGATCCGGGGAATCTGGCAGATCACTCCGGGGGTGGTGACGGACACCGAGGCCAATGAGCTGTTCGTGGTCGTCAGCGGACGCGCCACCATCGAGGTCGAGGGCGGCCCGGTGCTGGAGGTCGGCCCCGGCGACGCCTGTGTCCTTCGCGAGGGCGACCGCACGCGGTGGACCGTCCACGAGACGCTGCGCAAGGCGTACCACATCAGCCTGTAGCGGGCGGGGGGTGAGGCAACCTGCCTCTGGGGCCCCTCCCCGCCCCTCCCTCCTCCCTCCCCGCCCCTCCCGCCCCCCGCCTCCTCCACTACCGTCCCTCCCGCCCCCGCCCCCCCCGCCGCCACCACCGCCTCCCCGTGCCTGCACCATCCCTCTGGTCTGTTCCCTGACGTATCCCGTCGCCTTCTCCTGGCACGCCGTGGCGCCACGCGTCGCGCTGCCACAGCGCTGGCAGCGGAGGAGGTGCTGGTGCGGCCGCCGCCCCCGCCGTGTACGCCGGCTCCCGGGCCGCGTCCCCGAAGAAGCCGCCGGACGGCTCGTACGGCACCACGGGCCCGCAGTACGACGGTTTCGTCCCCCGGTGTCCCCTCTGGCACGTGGTGAGAGCCGCAGGTGAGAGTCTCACGAGGGCGCGCCGGTAGGGCCGGTTGAGGCTGTGCCGGCGGGGGAATGCCGGGACCGATGGGATTGTTGTGCCGCAGGCAACGCCGTACGGTCCGCAGCTGATGGATGTCCCGAGCTGATGGATGTCCCGACGGCGACGGAGAGGAGAAGGTCGTGCCCGAGAGCAGCCCCGAGACGCATGTCATCGACTTCCGCGCCGCGGAGCAGCTGTTGGCGGCCCGCGACCCGCGTGGTGCGATCCGGCTGCTGGACTCGGTCATCACAGCGCACCCGGAGAACACCGCGGCCCGACTGTTGCGCGCCCGTGCCTTCTTTCTCGCCGCTCAACTGCGTCCTGCGGAACTTGAGTTCCAGATCGTGCTGGAACGGGAACCGGACAACGCCTTCGCGCATTTCGCGCTCGGCCGCACCTTGGAACGCGCCGGCCGGTCCGAGGAGGCGCTGCGCCACTTCCGACTTGCCGCGGCTCTCGAGCCGAGCCCGGAGTTCATCGAAGCCGCCCGCTTCGCACGTGACACCGCCGATGGTGACGGCGACGGCGAACGTGACCCCGGCCCCCCGAACCGCGATCCGGAGTAGCCGCGCCGCGGCCGTTCCGGGTGAATGTCCCTCCCTTCAGTGTGCGTTGTGCACACCACCGGGGGCATGACGCCAAGCGCCGCAGTGGCTAGGCCCGTGCCGCCTTCCCGAGACGGCCCGTGTCCAATGTGCGTCCCCGCGTCCCTGGAAGTGGCGACCTGGCAGCCTCGATTCCGCCCGCGGAAGCGGTGACGCGGCAGTCCCGCTTCGGCCCTACGCCCCGGGAATCGGCGACCGGCAGCCCCGATCCCGCGCCACCCGCCTCCCTGCTGGGAGCGTGACCAGCCAACGACGGCGTGGGTATGGGCGCCCGGCTGGCCCTGCCCTGGCGTGTGGTCGAGTGGAATCCTTCCGGGCCCCTCGCCTCGCTCCGAGCCCGACCGAGCGTCATCAGGCCGATACGCGGTACGAGCCACCCGGCCCGCTACGCCGCAGCCCTATGGCCTGGTGTCCCGTCTCCGGCCGCCCGTGCCGTTGCGTATGCCGAACGCGTCGTTCCGGCCTCGGTCAGGGGCGTAGGGGGGTATGTCCTTGCCCGGCTGGTAGTGCGGTCCCTGGCGGATGTGGCGGATCACCATGACCAGGTCCGTGGCCGCCACCATCGCCAGTGCGGCACACGCGGCAGCCCATTCCGGCCTGCCGGCATCGACGAAAGCCACGGCTCCGGCGATCGTGCACAGCACCCCCCACAGCGCCAGCCCGCAGCGGATTTTCAGCGGGCTGCGTGCCTGAAGGGGCTCATTTCCTGTACGCATCGGAACCCATCTCCCACCTCCAGGATCCTCCCGATCGAACAGCCAGTCACCTGTCCCTGGCACCTCTTTCCACACCTTTGACCCCTTCCTCCACGGGTTTCTGCGCGAGGGTGCGTGGGTCGCCGGCGGGGTGGCTGTTGATCCATGAGAGCCCGCCGAGGTCGAGCAGTGACCGGGCGCGGGTCACGGCGACGTAGGCCAAGCGCGCCTCGTCGAGGTCGATCGGACCGGGGACCGGGGCTCCGTCCTCGTCGCGCTCGTCGAGATCATCGGGGCCGGTGAAATCGTCCGCGATGCGCACGCGCGCCCACTCCCGGCCCTTGGCGCGATGGGCCGTGGACACCGTCACCTCGGCGGAGTCCTCGGGGGAGAGCCGGTCCAGAGCGCACAGCAAGGCCTCCGTGCCGTGCTCGTCGACGAGCTCCACCAGGGGCAGCAGGTCCCGTCCGGCCGGGTCGAATTCCGCGTACTCGCGCAGTTCTCCCCAGGTCTCGAAGAGCATCAGCTCGGGGTGGGCCGTACGGCGCCCGGACTCGAGGTCGTGTGCGGCGCGGGCAAGGGCGCTGAGCGTCCCGCCGCCGCCCGCCAGCGCGACCCGGCGGCCCGCGTCGAGCTGCCGTATCACCTCCACCATCGCCCCCACATTGGTCCGGCACAGGATCACGTCCGGCGCACGGGCCGTGCCCAACACCGTCTCCAGACCGGGCGAACCCGTGAGCCGGATCGGTGCGCCGATGATCGTGAGCCAGCGGTTGGCCTCGGCCGCGAGCGGCGGCCCGAAGCGGAACGAGCGGGAGAGGCTGAGCTGTCTGCCGTCGAAACCGGTCATGACGTCGCGTGCACCGCGCCAGCCGTAGATGGCCTGGGCGGAGTCTCCGACCAGCACCAGCTGAGCGTGGTCGCGCTGGGCCGTGAAGACCTGCTCGACCACGGGGTTGGTGTCCTGTGCCTCGTCAAGGAGCAGGAAGTCCGCCGGGATGACGGGTTCGCGCAGTGCCCACATCTTGAGGTAGTGGTCGTGCTCGAAGCGGACCACGCCGTGACCGGGGTGCTGCAGGTCGGCCCAGGCCTTGCGTGCGTAGGGGAGGGTGAGCTCGGTGAGCTGCGCCTGCAGCGGCTCGGATTCGGCTCCGCGCAGGGGCGGGACATGGTGCGGTGCGATCTCCTTGTCGGCCGACTGGCAGAAGCGGGTGACGGTGCGCAGGGCCGTGTGGGAGAGAGCCCTGTTGGTGACCTTGCGCGCGCCGAGGCGTACGGACATCTCCTCGTCGATGCCCAGGGCCGCGCCCGTGCGCCAGCCCGCCTGCCGCGGGGCGTGCATCCGCGCCTGGTAGGCCCTGCCCACGGAGGTGTAGGCGAGGGCATGGGCGGTGCCGCAGGCCACCTCGGTGGGGAAGGCCCGGGCGGCGTGGCGCGCGACCGCCTTGTTGAAGGCGAGATACCGGCCCCGCCTGCCCTGCCGCCGCGCGGTGCGGGCGAGCAGGGCGAGGGTCGTCGTCTTGCCGGTCCCGGCGCCGGCCTGGATCACGAGATGGGCGCCGGTCGGAAAGGCCTCCGTCGCGGCGGCTTGTTCGTGCGTGGGTGTGTGCATGAGAGCTCCTCACCAATGTCGACTGGACGATCACTGAGAGTGATGATGTCGCTCACCGTAGCGGATTTCGGGGTGCGGGCGAGGAGATTGTCGCGACCTGTGGATAACTCTGCCCGGTGCGCGAAAGGCGCAGGTGGGAGGCGTTGTCAGTGCTGTCTGCTTCCATCGGACTCAGGCAGCGGCGGTCGGGAGATTGTCGGTGGGCCGGGCTGTGCGGCTGCTGCGGGACGACCGGCGGCAGCAGGCGGGGGGTGTGTTCGCTCTCTCCGCCATGGCGTGGGGAGGGTATGGCGGCGGGGGCGGCGCCGAGGGCCGGGAGGGGCCGGTGATGGATTGCCCGGCGCCCTCGGAGGGAGGCGCAGACGCGGGAGAGGGGCGCAGGAGACGCAGTGGGTACGACCGTAGACTCGCAGGTCGGGGGCGTAGGAGCAGGACGGGCGCGGCAGGTTCGGCGGATGTCGGGACCGGGGCGAAACGACCAAGCGGTAGGGGATGGCATGGCAAGGCGGTGGGAGGCGGCGGCAGGGGAGACCTGGCCGTCGGACGGCCCGGCCACGGCCATGCCCGAAGGGGTGGGGGAGGGCGGCGGGGCCGGCGAGGCCGCTCTGACCGGCTGTGCCGCGGTCTTCCTGCCCGCCCGGCCGGCACGTGCCGGGAGGATCGCTTTCTGGCGCCCGGACGGCGGCCCGCTCCCGGATCTCGCCACCGGGGGAGGCGAAGGGGCGTCTGACAAGGACCGGGCCGCCGAGCCGGGACGGCTGACCGTCGCCCGACGCCATGGGAACGGCGCCCGCAGCCGTACGGTCCCAGCCCTTCTGCTCCCGATGGCCGCGGCCGTCCCCACGCTGGTCCGTGCCCGGCACGACCCGACGGCTCACCCGGCCGCCGCCTGCTGGGGCGCGGCCACCCTTCATGCGCTGCACCTCGCCGCCCGGGGCAGGCTGCTGCCCGGGCTGACCCTTGAGGACACCGACGCCTGGCGCGCAGGCCCGCTCGACCCCGAGGACATCGCGCACCTCCGGGCCATCGCCGCCGCCATGCCCGGCGACGCCTACGCCGTACCGATCCCCGGCAGCCGCCCCCTTCAGGTGACCGACCCCACCGTCCTGGTGCGGCTCTATGTGGACGCGGTCGTCGATGCGCTGCCCCGCACCCCCGCCGCCGGGATGGTCGCCGGTGCCCCGTACGCCGCGAGCGCGCCCCAACACCTTCCCGGCGCCCGGGAATGGGCCGCCGAGGTCGCGGCCGGTGTCGACGCGGGCGTACGGCTCTCCCTGCGCCTCGACCTCGCCCCGCACAAGCTCTTCGACGCGGCGGAGGAGAGCGGGGCGGGCGGTACCGAAGAGCGCAGCGCGGCGGCCGCCGTCCTCCAGGTGCACAGCCTCACCGACCCCACCCTGGTCGCCGACGCCCGCGACCTGTGGGAAGGCGAAGGCCCCGACCACTTCGGGCCGCGCTCCCGTGTCGACACCCTCCTCGCCCTGCGCCGCGCCGCCCGCATCTGGGCCCCGCTCGGCCGCCTCCTGGAGCGGCCGGTCCCCGACGTACTGCCGCTCGGCGAGGACGAGTTGTACGAACTGCTGGGGGAGGCCGCGCCACGTTTGGGTGCCGCGGGAGTGGCCGTCCACTGGCCCAAGGAGCTCGCCCGCGGCCTGACCGCGGCCGCGGTGCTGCGCCCGGCGCCGGGCTCGGCCGCGGACGGCTTCGGCTTCTTCGACACCCGTGAACTGCTGCAGTTCCGCTGGCAGATGGCGATGGACGGGGTGCCGCTGACCGAGGCGGAAATGGACGCCCTCGCCGAGGCGCACCGCCCCGTCGTCCGGCTGCGTGACCAGTGGGTCCTGGTCGACCCGGGGCTCGTCCGCAAGGCCCGTAAACGCGAGCTGGGCTATCTGGAGCCGGCCGATGCCCTCGCCGCGACGCTCAACGGCACCGCCGACGTGGACGGCGAGGAGGTCGAGGTGGTGCCCCAGGGCACCCTCGCCGCACTGCGCGGCCGCCTCACCGCCGAGGCACGCCCCCTGCCCCAGCCGCCCGGACTGAGGACAACCCTCCGTGACTACCAACTACGGGGCATGGCCTGGCTCGACACCATGACCTCCCTCGGTCTCGGCGGATGCCTCGCCGACGACATGGGCCTGGGCAAGACCATCACCGTCATCGCGCTCCACCTGCACCGGCGGCCGAGCGCACCGGTCCTCGTCGTCTGCCCGGCCTCCCTGCTGGGCAACTGGCAGCGCGAGATCGAGCGCTTCGCCCCCGGCACACCCGTACGCCGCTTCCACGGCGCCGGCCGCAGCCTCGACGGCCTGGAAGGCGGCTTCGTGCTGACGACCTACGGGACGATGCGCAGCAGCGCCGCCCAACTGGCCGGGCGGTCATGGGCCTGGGTCGTCGCCGATGAGGCCCAGCACGTGAAGAACCCGCGCTCCTCGACGGCCAAGGCACTGCGCAGCATCAAAGCCCCCGCGCGGATCGCCCTCACCGGCACGCCCGTGGAGAACAACCTCTCCGAGTTGTGGGCCCTCCTCGACTGGACGACCCCCGGGCTGCTCGGGTCCCTCAAGACGTTCCGTGCCCTGCATGCCCGTGAGGTCGAGGGCGGTGAGGACCCGGCGGCGGCCGAGCGGCTGGCCAGGCTGGTGCGCCCGTTCATCCTGCGCCGTAAGAAGTCCGACCCGGGGATCGCGCCCGAACTGCCGCCCAAGACCGAGACGGACCACCCGGTGGCACTGGGGCGCGAGCAGGCCGCGCTCTACCAGGCCGTCGTCCGTGAGACCCTCACCCGGATCGAGACCGCCGAGGGCATCGCCCGCCGCGGCCTGGTCATGAAGCTGCTCACCGCCCTCAAGCAGATCTGCAACCACCCCGCGCAGTACCTCAAGGAGGCCGCACCCGGTCTCGCCGCCCGCTCCGGGAAGCTCGAACTCCTCGACGAACTCCTGGACACCATCCTCGCCGAGGGCGGCGCCACCTTGGTCTTCACCCAGTACGTGGGGATGGCGCGGCTGCTCGAACGGCATCTGGCCACCCGCGGTATCCCGGCGCAGCTCCTGCACGGCGGCACCCCCGTCGCCGAACGGGAGAAGATGGTCGACCGCTTCCAGTCGGGGCACGCCCCGGTCTTCCTGCTGTCCCTGAAGGCGGCGGGCACCGGCCTGAATCTGACCCGCGCGGGACATGTGATCCACTACGACCGCTGGTGGAATCCGGCCGTGGAGGAGCAGGCCACCGACCGCGCCTACCGCATCGGCCAGACCCAGCCCGTCCAGGTCCACCGGCTGATCGCCGAGGGCACGGTCGAGGACAACATCGCCCAACTCCTCAGCGCCAAACGGGCGCTCGCCGACGCGGTGCTCTCCGGCGGCGAGACCGCGCTCACCGAGCTCTCCGATGCCGAACTGGCCGACCTCGTCTCCCTCAGGAGGCCCGGATGAACCCTCGCCGCACCTCCGGGCGCGTCGCCGCGGACCGGCTAGCCCGCGCGGACCGCTCCCGTACCTTCCCGCCCCTGCCGGTCCGTACCGGTGCCCGGGGGCTGTTCGCCGAATCCTGGTGGGGCAGCGCCTGGCTGGACGCACTGGAGACCACCGCCCTGGACAGCGCCCGGCTCGCTCGCGGCCGGACCTACGCCCGCGACGGCCATGTCGACACCATCAACATCACCCCGGGCCGCATCGTCGCCACCGTACGCGGCAGCAGACCACGGCCCTACAGCGCCGACATCCGCCTCCGGACCCTCAGTGACCAGGAGTGGGACGGCCTCCTGGACACCATCGCCGCGGAGCCCGACCACCTGACCGCGCTGCTGGCCAAGAAACTGCCCCGGGCGCTGGCCGACGGCGAGACACGCCTGCTCCCCGGGCCGGGCGACCTCGTCCCCCGGTGCTCGTGCCCCGACAACGGCAGGCCCTGCAAGCACGCCGCCGCACTCTGCTTCCAGGTCGCCCGCCTCCTGGACGCGGACCCGTTCGTCCTGCTGCTGATGCGCGGCCGCGGTGAACGCGAACTCCTCGACGAACTCTCCCGCCGCAACGCCGCCCTCACCGCCCGTGAAGCCCGTGTCCACCCCGTCGCCGCCACCCCGCCGCCCCTGCCCGGCCCGGGGCCCGAGGCCCGCGAGGCGACGCCAACTGCCGCCTGCGGGCCAGCCGTTGAGGTGGCCCCCGGCGAGCGTGCGGCCCCGGGGACGTCCACCGGTCACGGTGTCCTGGCCAGAGTGGCGCTCGCCGACCGCCCCCGCCCGCCGCTCCCGCCGCCGCTGCCGGCACCCCCACAGCCCGGTCGCCCGCCGGCCCTGCCGGACGGCGACGGCCTGCCCTTCGACCCCGCCGCCCTCGAATTCCTGGCGGCCGACGCCGCCGCCCGCGCCCACGCCTGCGTGTCCGCCGCCGGATCCCCGGGCCCCGGCGGCGGGCGCCCGGCCGTCCACAGCCCGTTCCCGTCGCTGCCCCCATGGGAGGACGCCATCCGACTGACGGCCACCGCCCACCCCACCGCCGGCCTGACCTCCACCACCCGGGCCCTCTACCGCGACCTCGCCGCGGCGACCGGCCGTACGACCACGGACGTGGCCCGCTCCGTCGCCGCCTGGCGGCAGGGCGGACCCGAAGGCCTCGCCCTCCTCGACACCACCTGGAACCCCCCGGCCGGCGACTTCGACCGGGCCCGCAGCGCCCTCCTCGCCGCGGACCTCCCGTCCCTGCGCCCGCGCCACAACCACCTCACCGACCCCGGCCGCGGCATCCAGCTCCGCTTCGGCCGTGACCACCGCTGGTACCCGTACGAATCCGAGCCCGGCACCGAGGACTGGTGGCCCACCGGCCCGGCCGACCCCGACCCCGTGGGCGCCCTCACCGCCCTGCTCGCGCGATGACTAACCTCAACGCCGTGGAAGGTCTCGACGCACTCACCCGGTCCCTCGCCCAGCGCACCCCCGAACAGCTCGCCGCACTCCTCACCCGCCATGCCGAGCCGCTCGCCCGCCGGCCCGCCCCCACCGAACTCCGCGGCCTGGCAAGCGCCTTGTGGTCCTACGAGACCCTCCACCAACTGATACTGCACCTCGACCACCCCCGGCTCCAGGTGCTCACCGCCACCGCCCGCATCAGCCAGGAGCGCGCACGGCGTGCCGCCCCCGGCCCCGCCGCCCCCGCCCCGGGCGCCGACTACCAGTCCCTGATGGCGCACCGGCTGTCCTTCGCCCACCTGGCCACCGAACCGGTCCCGCCCGAGGACGTCCTCGCCGCCCTCGGCGCCACCGCCCCGGGCCGCACCCGCACCGCCGCCGAAACCGCCCTGAGCGCCCTCTACGACGACGGACTCGCCGCGCCGACGGAGGACGGGGCGATCGTCGTCCCGCCGCGCACCCCGCAACTCCTGGCCGCCCACGACCCCGGTCCGTTCCTCGCCGACGCCCCGAGGCCCGCCCCGGATGGCCCCGACGGCCCCGCGACGCCCGCCGCATCCGTCCCGCCGACCTCGCCGCACGACGAATCGAGGGCCGCCGCGGCGACCCTCGCCGCCACCCTGGACCGCCTGCTGGCCGCCCTGGCGACGCAGCCCGCCGCGCTGCGCAAGTCGGGCGGGCTGGCCGTACGGGAGATCAAACGGCTGGCCAAGGCCGCCGGCGCCACCGAACCGCACACCCGCCTCCTCCTCGACCTGGCGCTCGCCGCCGACCTGATCGCGCTGACCCGCACCCCGTCCGGCATCACCGCGCTGCCCACCGGCGCCTACGACGACTGGCTCGCCCGCCCGCCCGGCGCCCGCCTCGCCCCCGTCCTGGCCGCCTGGTCAGGGCTGTGGGACATCCCCACCCACACCCCGTTCGGCGAGACCCCGACCGCACTGGTCCGCGGCCACGACCGGCACGCGCCCGCCCTCCGGCACGCCCTCCTCGCCGCCCTGGCCACCGTCCCCGACGGCGCGGGAGCCCCCCTCCCGCCACTGCCGTTCACCGAACCCCTGGAAGACGACACCGGCGGCCAGACCCCCTGGACGGAACTCCTCCGGGCAGCGGACTGGCACCGCCCCCTCGCCGTCACCCACCAGCCGATGGCCGGGGAACGCGCCGCCCACACCCTCCACGAAGCCGCCTACCTGGGCCTGGCCGCCCACGGCACCCTCACCCCGCTCGGCCGCGCACTGCTCACCGACCCGCAGTCGCTGGACCGGCCGCTCGCCGATCTGCTGCCGCCGCTCCTCGAACAGGCCCATTTCCAGGCCGATCTGACGGCTGTCGTACCCGGCCGCCCCGCCGCCGGGCTCGCCGCACTGCTCGCCTCCGCGGCCGACCGCGAATCCGAGGGCCACGCCGTGACCTGGCGCTTCACGCCGCACTCCGTACGCCGCGCACTGGACACCGGCCACACCGCCGACACCCTCCTGGAGGACCTCACCCGAGCCTCGGCGACCGGCGCCCTGCCGCAGCCGCTCGGCTACCTCGTCCGGGACGCCGCCCGCGCCCACGGCCGGATGCGCGTCCTGCCCGCCGCCTGCTGTATCCGCTCCGACGACGAAGCCCTCGTCAAGGAACTCGCCGCCCACCGCGCCCTGCACGACCTCGGCCTGCGCGCCATCGCCCCGACCGTCCTGGTCAGCGCCCGGCCGCCGGCCGCCACCCTGGACGCGCTGCGCTCCGCGGGCTACGCACCGGCCCTGGAATCCGACACCGGCACCACGACCGTCGAACGGCTCCCCGCCCACCGCGCCACGGCACCCGCCCCCACCCGTGACCACCGGGCGCCGCTCGCCCTCGCCCACCGCCTCCTGGGGGTCCCGGCAGCATCCCAGGAGGCCACAACGACCGGCGGGGCGTGACCCGTTGACCGAGAGGCTGGCCCACGGCCGCGGCGAGGGCGGTGGTTCCGGTGGACGTCCTCGGCGGCAGCCGCGCGTCAGGGGCCGACCCGCGGCCGTGCTGTGCGTGCCGCCGAGGAGCGAGGGCGGCCACCGTACGGGCGGGGCCCGCGGTCATGCCCTCAGTCGTCGGCCGGTTTGCGTCGGGTCGCCCCGCTGATCCGGCGGAGCGCCGTCGGCCCGAAGCTGAGCGGGCGGGGGAGGCGTCTGGGGGTGGGCGCGGCGCCGGAGTGGTGGGGCGGGGCCGGGGGCTGCCCCGGCGCGGGCGGTGCGGCCGAGAGCGCGGCGGTGGGCCTCACCGACCGGGTCGCGGCGGCACCGGCCGCTGCCGGAGGATGCGGACCGGCGGCCGCCGGGTTCCCGGGCGCCGCCGTCAGCGGTGCCGGGACCGGCCCGGGCGACGCCTGCCGGCCCGTTGCACTGCCGGCCGCGAGACGGATCCGAGCCTTCCCCCGGAGCAGACCGAATGCGGCAGCGGGGCGCAGGAACGGAGCCGTGGGGGCGGCAGGTGCGAGGACGTCGACATAGGAGCCGCGGACGCCCCGGCCGGTCGTGGGGGAGGGGAGCAGTTCGCCGGTGGCCACCGACCACGGTTCCTGGACGAGGCGCCCGATGGTCCGCTGCACCTTCCGGGCGAGTGACGGCTCGTCCATTCCGTGCCGGCGCAGTGCCCCGCGCAGCGCGGCGGCACCGTGGGCGGCGAGGGACAGGCCCTGACCGCAGTCGTGGGCGAGCGAGACCACGGCGCCGCCCAGGGCGATGAACCCCGTCGGCCAGGAGGACAGTTGCTCATAGCGCCGCCGCCGGTCCGAGGTGTCGCGGGTCAGCCGTACCTCGCTCAGCGGCTCGGCGGCGCCGATGAGGTCACCGATGACGGAGTGGCCCGTGCGGCGGGCGAACGCCACGAACCGGTCCGCGTGTTCGGAGGGCCGGTCCTCCCCGGTGCCGGTGAGTGTGACCAGCCATCGTCCGCCTTCGATCGGCACCAGCGTCGCCGTCCTCCCGGGAACCGGGCGGTGCGGTGCACCAGGAGAGGGGGACGGGCCGCCGAGCCCCGAACGGGCGGTGAGCACCGGGCAGTTCTCCGCGCCCTCGGGGGCGCGGAAGATACGGGTCGCCGAGACGATCCCGGAGTCCACGACGTCCTCGTGGGCGGAGGGCAGCCCCAGCGCGGTCAGCCACTCCCGGGTGGTGGAGTGCCGGCCGGTGGCGTCGACGACGAGGTCGGCATCCAGAAGGTGGGTGGCGCCGCTGGTGGTGTCCCGGACGCGCACCCCGGTGATGTGTTCCGCGGTGCCGGTCAGCTCCGTCGCTTCGGTTCCGTCGAGGACGGTCACCCCGGGGAGGGCCGGCACCTGCCGGCGGATGACGTGGTCGAGCAGATCGCGGGAGCAGGCGAGCAGATACCGCGAAGGCGCCCGGCGGCCCGGCCGGCCCTTCGGGGCGCGGCCGGTGAACTCCGCCGGTAACGGCAGCAGGCGGGCTCCCTCGGCCGGCCAGCGCGCGGCACTTCCGGGCAGCAGGGTGTCGATCAGCCGGGCGCCGTCCGCCGTCAGCAGATGCGCGTGCCGGGCCTGCGGGAGGTCCGTGGGGCGGGCGGGGGTCCGCGGCAGCCGGTCCCGCTCGACGACGATGACATCGGCGTGTCCGGACAGTGCCGCGGCGGCGAGCATGCCCGTGAAGCCGCCGCCGAGCACCACGGCGAGGTAAGGGTGGGTGAACTCGAGCCCGTTGTTGCTCGAGGTGCTCGACGCGTTCATGGGCAGTCCCTTTCTCGGCGGCGGGCCGTTCCCCGGCGGGAGCGGGACACGTCCAGGAAGGGCGGTGCCGCATACGGTCGGGAACGGCGGCGAGCGGCGGCGATGACGGCGTCGGTGGCGGCCGTGAAGGAGGCCGTGAAGGAAGCCGCCAACGAGGACGGCAGGGACGCGGAAGCGGTCCGCAGAAAGCGCAGCGCCGCCGGTGCAAGCGGCTGTGCCCGTTGTGGGTCCCGGCAGGCCGGCGCGAACGCCGGCCTGCCGCCCCCCGATTTCCCCATCATGATTCCCCCTCAGGCCGTGCCCGCCCCGCCCTGCGCACAGCCACGTCCTCCACCGCCACCCGCCCGTATCACCGGGTGCGGCGGGCGGGCACAACTGCCTCGCGGAGCGTGCTCCGCCCCGGGGGACGCGGCCGTCACATCTGGTCAACGGCGGACACATTTCGGGATCGTAGGCGGCGGCGATCACTTCCGACAGCCGGGTTTGAGCGAGAGGCACGAGGTAGCCACCCCCGGGATACCCATGGGTAGATCCACAGCAAAACGGCGCAATGGGCGGAAACCGCCGTGACGCTTTCTCGCGACGCGAGAAAACGGGCGGGAAATCCCCCTCAGGAGAGGGACGGTGGCGCCCGGAGCGGCGCATGGTTGGCGCGAAATGATCGGGTACCCACGGCCATGGAGCTGCCGTGCCTACCCTGTGCGGGCACCGCACTGGAGAACCCGAGGGAGAGTCGTGCGCGCGATTGTGATGCGAGAATTCGGCGGCCCGGACGTGCTGCGGCTCGAGGACGTGCCCGAGCCGGCACCGCGCGGCGGCCACTCGCTGGTCGATGTGGCCCTGGCCGGCATCAACTACGCGGATGTGCACGTACGGGGGGACTCCTATCTTGCGCCCGTCGAGCTGCCGTACGTACCCGGGAACGAGGTCGTGGGGACGGTGGACGGCGGGCGGCGCGTCGTCGGACTGTGCCGCGGCGGCGGATACGCGGAACGGACGCTGCTTCACCGCCGCGTCACCTGGGACGTCCCCGACGCCATCAGCGACGAACAGGCCGTCGCACTGGCGCTGCAGGGCAACAGCGCCTGGCATCTGCTGTTCACCTCGCTGCGCCTCACGGAGGGCGAGACCGTTGTCGTACCGGCCGCGGCGGGCGGCGTCGGTTCGCTGGCCGTCCAGCTCGCCGCGCGCGCCGGCGCCAAGGTCATCGCTCTCGCGGGCTCCCCGGAAAAGCGCGAACTGGCCGGGGAACTGGGCGCCCACGCGGTGGTCGACTCGACCGCCGAGGACCTGACGGAGCGCATCCTGGAGGCGGCGGGCGGCCCCGTGGCGGCGGCGCTGGAGATGACCGGTGGAGTCACCTTCGAGCGGACCCTCGCCGCCGTCGCGCCGCGTGGCCGGCTCGCGGTGTACGGGTTCGCCGGCGGCGAGCTGGCGAGCGTGCCCACCCGGGAGCTGATGGAGCGGAGCATCACCGTCTCGGGCTTCTGGCTGCCGCAGCTCTACGCGGACCGTACGGCGCTGCCGACGTCCATGCGGGCGCTGTTCGACGCGGTCGCGGAGGGCACCCTCAAGCCGCTGACCGGCGCCGTGTACGGGCTCGGGGAGGCGGCGCGGGCGCACCACGACCTGGCCGCCCGTACCGGGACGGGGAAGCTGGCGCTGGACGTCACCCGATAATGCGGGTGGCCCGGGGGGCCGGACGGGCACAAGGGGGGTGGGGGCACAGTCCTTGGCCGTCCATAGGGAGCAGCGGGCAAAGGGGGCGGCCCGTACCGCACATGCCGCGCGCCTTCGGGCGCGGATCACTGCCAGGGGAGAGAGCACACGATGGGTCACAGCACCACAGCCACGGGATCGCCGGCCTCGGCCGACGCGCCCGCCACCGGCGTGGCGCCGCGTACCGCGGGCCACTCCAAGAAGGCGCGCCAGACACTCAAGGGCGCGTCGGCCGCGGGCTCCCGGGCGTCGGGATCCGGCCATGCCGAGCGGGTCTTCCTCGTGCAGACGGCCTTCGCCGAGCTGGGCGGATCCGCCCATGGTCCCGGGGAGATCGCCGAGTTCACCGGCCTGGACGACTCCGTCGTCTACCGCATCCTGCAGTCCGGTATCTACCAGCGCATCTTCGAGCGGGTGGACCGCGGCCTCTACCGGCTGCGGACCTCGGCCGCGCAGCTCGCCTTCACCGCCCTCGACCACCGGCTCGACGGCGGGATCTCGCAGACGGTGCTCAGCGAACTGCGGGAGGCCACCGACAGCGGGCTGGCGTTCCTCTACATGGTGGCGCCGTTCTCCGGCGCCCAACGGCAGTGCGTCGACATGGCGGTCGGCGACTCCGACCTCGCGGAGCTGGGAATGACGCCGCGCGATGTGCTGTCCGTGACGCGTTCCCTGCGCACCGGCGCCTCCGGGCGGACGATCCTCGCCTACCTGCCGGAGGTGCTCCAGCAGCGGGTGCTGGCCGAGCCCGTACCCGACCAGGCGGGACCCGGTGTCTTCCGCGACAACGACGCGCTCGTGGAGTCCCTCGCGGAGGTGCGCGACCTCGGCTACGCGCTCGGGTACGAGGAGTGCATGGCAGGCTGGAACTCCTGCGCGGCGCCGATCATGTGGGACGGCTCCATCATGGGAGCGGTCCTGCTCCTCAAGCTCAAGTCGGTGATGCCGGTGGCCTCCGACGGCGTCATCGAGGCGACGAAGGAGGCGGCGGCCGAACTCAGCCGCCACGGGGCGGCCCGGCCGGCCGCGGACCAGGCCTGACACGCGGCCCCCGGCCGGCCGCCCGCTCAGGAAGCCGGTCGGGGCGGCCCCCGGGCGGCCGTGCAGAATGGCGGGGTGCGGCTCGAAGCGATCACCTGGGAACGGCTCACCGACGCGCTCGCCGAGCGCCTTGCCGCGATGCCGGCGAAGGACGGGAGCCCCTGGCTGCGGGTGGCCCTCGACGGAGCTCCCGCCGCCTCGCCCGGTGATCTGGCCGCCCGGCTCGCCGAGGCGCTGCGGCTGCGGGGCCGGGCGGTGCACAAGGCCGGCACCTTCGGCTTTCTGCGCCCCGCCTCGCTGCGGCTCGAATACGGCCGCGAGGACCCCGACGCCTACCACGACGAGTGGTTCGACCGGCAGGCGCTGTGGCGCGAGGTGTTCCAGCCGCTGGAGCCGGGCGGCACCGGACGGGTGCTCCCGGATCTGTGGGACCCGGTGGCGGACCGGGCGACCCGCAGCGCGTACGTGCAGCTGCCGCTCGGCGGCGTCCTGCTGCTGCACGGTCCCCTGCTGCTCGGTCACTGGTTTCCCTTCGATCTCTCCGTCCACCTGAAGCTGTCGCCGGCCGCGCTCGCCCGCCGCACCCCGGAGGGCGAGCGCTGGACGCTGCCCGCCTTCGCGCGCTACGAGGCGGAGACCCGGCCCGAGGAGGCGGCGGATCTCGTCGTACGGGCCGACGACCCCCGCCGGCCGGCCTGGAGCGGACCGCTCTGAGCGCCCGGCCCGGTCGCAGCGTCCGTCCCGGCCCGGGCGTCCGTTGCCGCCCGAGGGCCCGGCCTCAGACGAGCTGCCGGATCTCGCCCCGGACGCGGTAGAAGCCGCCCGACGACGCCGCCAGGTCATCGACGACATACCGCGCCCCGGCCCGGCGTATATGGCGCGGGAACTGCACGTTCCAGGACGGCTCATAGCCGTCGGAGACGACATGGACCCGCAGTCGGCCGCCCTCCTGGACGCACTCCACCACGATCTCCGACGCGGCGGCGGACGCCACCGTGCGCACCCTGGCCGACGGGGTGTACGTGGGCAGCGCGGCGGCCGACTTCACATCCCGGGCCACCGGGACCGTGCCCGACCGGGCGGCGGCGACGGCCGCGTCACTCGCGTCCACACACACCAGGGACCCGTCGGTGGTGACCATGTACAGCTTCTCGTCCAGATACTGCATCGACAGCGCCGATCCGCCGCCGGTGCCCAGCTTCCACAGACGGGTGCCGTCGGCGGCGAAGCAGTACACCGAGGAGGCCGAGTCACCGGCGAAGACATAGCGGCCGCCCGGGGCCGTCGCACAGGAGTAGACGACCGTGTCGCACTGGTAGGTGGCTTCCAGCGCGCCGCTGTCCTTCCTGAGCCGCTGGACGACCCGCCGGTCGGTACCGGCGTACACCGAGTGGTCCTCCTGCCAGCCGAACAGCACCGCGCCCTTGGTCGGGGTGTGCCACAACTCCCCACTGCCGTCGGCGCGGTAGGCGGTCACACCGCGGTGATGGCCGTGGTAGACGGCGTGCTCGTCCCGTCGCACCATCCAGGCGTGCCGGCCCGCGCTGCGCCGCGACCACTGGTACTCGTCCTCGTGGTCGATCACCGTCAGACCGCCGTCGCGGTCGGCGACGTTGAGGATGCCTTCGCGGATGTCCAGCCAGAAGATGTCGACATCGGGGGCGATGCCGTAGGCGGCGAAGGGGAGCTTCGAGGAGAGGTCGTAGACCGTGCCGTCGTCGCAGCCCGCATAGATCCAGAAGTCGTCCGCCACCAGGCACTTGACGCCGTCGGGGAGCTGATAGCGCGCCAGCACCTCGCCGTCGTGGCCGAGGGTGTAGACGTCACCGTTCTGGTTTCCGACCCAGCAGCGGTCCTCCGCGATGTGGATCCCGAACGCCGCCGCGCCCGTACGGAAACGCCACAGCACCGGTGCGACCGCGCGCGCCGTCGACGGCGCGGAGGAGACCTGGCGTCGTGTCACCGGCCGGGCGGCGCGCTGCCCCAAGACCGCCGGCGCATAGCCCTTGCGGACCTTCTCGCCGATCTTCCTGGCCGCCGCGGCCTGCGCCTTCTCCCGGGTGGGGAACGTCGAGTTCTGCTGCTGGCCGTCGGCACCGATGCGGCCGTAGCGCACCGAGACGACCGTGTCCCGGACCGTCACCTCGTAGAACTTGTGGGCGCCGCCGCCCTCCTGCGACAGCTCCAGATACGTCGTGGCCTCGGACATAACGCTCCCCTCCCCGGGCGGCCCCGACGGCCGTCCCCCGCTGCAAAAAACCGTACGGCCGACCACTGACAATCGACCGTGGAGACGCCGGGGCGGACCGCTGACCGCCGCGTGTGCGACGGCGGTTAGCGTGGCCCTGTGACCACTTCATTCCCTGCATCCGACGAGCCCGCCGCGCTGCCCGGCAGCCAGGGGCCCACCGCCACCGTGGAGGCCCGGCCGCGCTCGGTCGGCACCGTGACCATGACCTATGCGCCCGACTACGACGGCGACCCGGACCCCGGCGAGATCGTGTGGACCTGGGTGCCCTTCGAGGAGAACGACGGCCGGGGCAAGGACCGTCCGGTGCTGGTCGTCGCCCGGGAGGCGGGCGGCACGCTGCTGGCCGTGCAGCTGTCCAGTAAGCGGCACAACAACGACCGGGAGTGGGTCCCGATAGGGGCCGGCCCATGGGACCGCGCGGGGCGCGACTCATGGGTGGCCGTGGACCGGGTGCTGCGGGTGCACCCGGCCGGGATGCGCCGGGAGGCCTGCGCTCTGGACCGGGGCCGTTTCAACCTGGTCGTCAACCGGCTGCGCGAGCGCTACGGCTGGCGCTGACGAATGCGCTGACGAGGAGTCAGGCGGTCGCCAGGGCCAGCAGCTTGGTGACGGTGTTCCAGTTACGGGCGGTGGCCGTGACCCCGAGGGGGGCGCGGCTCACCGCGTCGGCGAGCTTGGAGCGACCGATGCCGCCGGGGCACCACAGATACAGTTCGCGCCCGATCAGCCGGTACTGATCGGGCGCGAACGCGGCCGGGTCGAGCGCGTCCAGCCGGGAGGTGTCGGCCGGCACCGCCGACAGGAACGTGACATGGAGGCTCTTGGGCTCCGGCACGGCCTGCGGAAACGGATTCGCGGCGACGGCGGCGGCCAGCTCGTCACCGGTCCGGACGAGGACCGGCACCGTCAGGCCCAGGTCCGCGGCGATCCGGTCATGGATCACCCGGGCCGTCTCCTCCGGCGGTGTACCCGGGTCGGCGAAGACGATATTGCCGGTCTGCAGCAGGACCGAGACGTCCTCGAAGCCCAGTGACTCGGCCAGCTCCCGCTGCTTCGCCTTGGGGAAGGAGTTGTGGCCGCCGACGTTGATGCCGCGGAGCAGAGCGATCTGACGGGACATGACGCTGCCCTTCATGGGAGGCGGCCCGGCGGGGCCGCAAGACGGTCGGGGTCAGAAGAGCGGAGCGGGCAGCACACCCTCCAGGGCCAGCAGCAGGCGCTTGGTCTCCAGGCCGCTGCCGAAGCCGCCGATCCCGCCGTCACTGGCCACGACACGGTGGCAGGGGACGACGACCGGCAGCGGATTGGACCCCATCGCCGCACCCACCGCACGGGCGGCGCCCGGCTCCCCGACCCGGTCGGCGAGGTCCTGATAGCCGACGACGCTGCCATAGGGGACACCGTCGGCCAGGGCATGCAGGACCCGGGCGTTGAAGCCGGAGGACAGCGACCAGTCCAGGGGGACGGTGAAGGACCGCAGCTCTCCGGCGAAATAGGCGGTCAGCTCGGTGGTGGCCGTCGTCAGATGGGGTAGCCCGGTGAGCGGCGGGCCGCCGAAGAGCTGCTCCAGACGGGTCAGCTCCCGGCGGGCCGTCCGCTCGTCGGCATGGAAGACGACCCGGACCAGGCCCTCCCGGGTCGCGGCGAGGAGCAGCGGACCGATGGGGGTCGCCAGCCGCCTCCAGGCCCAGTCACGCCGCGCTGCCTCCGGAGCCGCGGCCGGCGGTGTCGCCGGCCCGGAATCGTGCTCTGCATACGTCACCTGATCAGGGTAGGACGCAGCACTGACAAAGCGACGGGGAATGGACCGGCGCCCCGCGCCTGCCGTCCCCCGTCGCCGCCGGACGCTCAGTCGTCGTCGTGGTCCTCCAGGGCGTCACGCACCACGTCGGGCTTGTTGGTGATGATGCCGTCGACGCCCAGACCGGCGACCTTCACCGCCACCGCCGGGTCGTCGACGGTCCAGGTGTACAGGTCCAGCGCCCGGCCGTGCGGGCCCCGCAGACCGTGCACGGCGGCGACGTACTCCCGGGTGACCGCCGTGTGGACGGGGTTGATCTGGTCGCAGTACTTCGCGAACTTCGGGAGGTCGGCGACGGACGGATTGCCGAGGAAGCCCGTCTTGATGTCCGACCGGAGCATGTGCACGGTCTTGATGGCGTCGGCGTTGAAGCTCTGGACGATCAGGCGGTGCTTCACGTGCCCCTTGTCCAGCCAGCCCGCGCGGCGCAGCTCCGTGAGGGTCTGCAGCTCGATGCCGGGGTAGAGCTCCGGCGACTTGAGCTCCATCAGCAGGCTCTGGTCGTTGTGCTCGACCTCGTCCATGTAGTCCTCGAGGGTCGGCACCCGCTCCCCTCGGAACTTCGGTCCGAACCAGCTGCCCGCGTCCAGCTTCTCGATCTCCTTGAGCGTGAAGTCCGAGACGTTCCACGGGGAGCGGCCGGGGAAGACCTGCTCGACGTCCGTCGTCCGGGCGAGCGAGTTGTCATGGAGGATGACCAGCTCGCCGTCCTTCGTGCGCTGTACGTCGTTCTCGACCCACTCGATTCCGAGCCGGTCGGCCGCGTCGATCGCGGCGAGGGTGTTCTCGGGCGCGTAGGACGAGGCACCGCGGTGGGCGACCGTCAGCGGTGTGTGTCCGGCCGCCGCGGCCTGGGCGGCGGTCGGGGAGAGGGCGAGCGTGGACAGACCCATGAGCCCACCGGCGACAACGGTGGCGACGGGGCGAATACGCATACGGGCTCCTCGTGACGTCGTGGACGTGAGCTGACGTGTAGTGACGTGAACCGGGTCGGACGGACAGAGGCTCGCAGCCGGGCCGTAGCGGGAGGCGGTCGTGTGGTGTCCGGGACCTGAACGGGACGTGGCTGGTGTTCCGTTCTGGAGCGTCGCGCAGTTGCAGGATGCCCGGGTCAGCCGTGCTACAGACGTACGCTCCGCCGTCGTCCAACTTGCCGGAGCCGCGGCATCCGCGCATCTTGGCCGATGATGCGTCACCCCTCGTGCTTCTGACCGGTTTTGACTGAACGTCTCTCGGGGTGGCCCGGGGCGGCCGGTTCCGGGTGCGGCCGGCCGCGCTCAGGGAACGGGCTCCGGCCGGGAGCGGGGGAGCTTTCCGGCAGACGGGGGCCATGTCCTGCGCGGCGTCCCGCGGTCGCCCCGGCCCCGCGGTGTTCCGTACCCGCCGGGCGACGCGACCCCACCGTCCCGCGCGCGGCCGCACCGCCGCCCGTCCCACTGCACCCCCGTGCCCGCCGGCCCGCGCCCCGCGACCCCCGCCGTCCCGCGCCCGTCGCCCGCCGGGCTCCGCGGGCGGCGGGTCGCCCCCGCGGCAAAACCGCAGGTCGGAGCATTGGTCACGTCGGTTGTCAGTGCTGGGTCGTACGGTGGATCCCATGCGGCCCGTATCGAAGATCGAACGCACGGTGGCGCCTTTCGAGGTCGTCAGCCCCTACCAGCCCAATGGCGACCAGCCGGCGGCCATCGCCGAGCTGGATCGGCGGATCCGCGGGGGTGAAAAGGATGTCGTCCTGCTGGGCGCGACCGGCACCGGCAAGTCGGCGACCACCGCGTGGATGATCGAGAAGCTGCAGCGCCCGACGCTTGTGATGGCGCCCAACAAGACGCTTGCGGCCCAGCTCGCCAACGAATTCCGCGAGCTGCTGCCGAACAACGCCGTCGAGTACTTCGTCTCCTATTACGACTACTACCAGCCCGAGGCGTACGTCCCTCAGTCCGATACGTACATCGAGAAGGACTCCTCCATCAACGAGGAGGTCGAACGGCTGCGCCACTCCGCGACGAATTCCCTGCTCACCCGGCGTGATGTCGTCGTGGTCGCCTCGGTGTCCTGCATCTACGGCCTGGGCACCCCGCAGGAGTACGTCGACCGGATGGTGCCTCTGAAGGTCGGCGACGAAATCGACCGCGACCAGCTGCTGCGCCGCTTCGTCGACATCCAGTACACCCGCAACGACGTGGCCTTCACCCGCGGCACCTTCCGGGTGCGCGGCGACACCATCGAGATCTTCCCGGTCTATGAAGAGCTGGCCGTGCGGATCGAGATGTTCGGCGACGAGATCGAGGCGCTGTCCACCCTCCACCCGCTCACCGGTGAGGTGATCAGCGACGACCGGGAGCTGTACATCTTCCCGGCCAGCCACTACATCGCGGGCCCCGAGCGCATGGAGCGGGCCATCGCGGGGATCGAGGCCGAGCTGGCGGACAGCCTCGCCACGATGGAGAAGCAGGGCAAGCATCTGGAGGCCCAGCGGCTGCGGATGCGCACCACGTACGACATCGAGATGATGCGGCAGATCGGCTCCTGCTCGGGCATCGAGAACTATTCGATGCACATGGACGGCCGTGAGCCCGGCTCCGCACCCCACACCCTCATCGACTACTTCCCGGACGACTTCCTCCTGGTCATCGACGAGTCGCATGTGACCGTCCCGCAGATCGGCGCCATGTACGAGGGCGACGCCTCGCGTAAGCGGACCCTGGTCGAGCACGGCTTCCGGCTGCCGTCCGCCCTGGACAACCGGCCGCTGAAGTGGGAAGAGTTCCTGGAGCGCATCGGCCAGACCGTCTACCTGTCCGCGACCCCAGGGAAGTACGAGCTCGCGCGCGGCGACGGTTTCGTCGAGCAGATCATCCGTCCGACCGGGCTGGTCGACCCGGAGGTGGTGGTCAAGCCCACCGACGGGCAGATCGACGATCTGGTGCACGAGATCCGGCAGCGGACGGAGAAGAACGAACGCATCCTGGTCACCACCCTCACCAAGAAGATGGCCGAGGACCTCACGGACTACTTCCTCGAGCTCGGCATTCAGGTCCGCTATCTGCACAGCGACGTGGACACCCTGCGCCGGGTGGAGCTGCTGCGGGAGCTGCGATCGGGTGAGTACGACGTCCTGGTGGGCATCAACCTGCTGCGGGAGGGCCTCGACCTCCCCGAGGTCTCCCTGGTGGCCATTCTGGACGCCGACAAGGAGGGCTTCCTGCGCTCCGGTTCGGCGCTCATCCAGACCATCGGACGTGCCGCGCGCAACGTCTCCGGACAGGTGCACATGTACGCCGACAAGGTCACCCCGGCCATGGAGAAGGCCATCGACGAGACCAACCGCCGCCGGGAGAAGCAGCTGGCGTACAACAAGGAGAACGGCATCGACCCACAGCCGCTCCGCAAGAAGATCGGCGACATCGTCGCCACCATCGCCCGCGAGGAGATCGACACCCAGGAGCTGCTCGGCACGGGATTCCGCAAGGGGGCCGAGGCCAAGGACGCCAAGGGCAAGGCAGCGGTCCCGGCGCCCGGTGCCAAGGGCGCGAAGGGCGCGAAGGGCAAGGGTGCCAAGGCGGGCGCGGAGCTGACGGACCGTCCTGCCGCCGAACTGGCCGAGCTCATCGAGGAGATGACGGAGCGGATGCGCGCCGCCGCCGCGGAGCTGCAGTTCGAGGTCGCCGCCCGGCTGCGCGACGAGGTGGGTGAACTGAAGAAGGAGCTGCGGCAAATGAGGGAGGCCGGGGTGAAGTAAGGGGGCCGGCGGGAGCTGAGGGAGAGTCCGGGGGCCGTACGCCGTCCGGGCGCGGCCACACCGGCTCGCCGCGGGCATCGCCGCACGTGAGCGCGGCCTGCTCGGCGGCCGGTGTGTTGCAGAAGCGCCACAAAACGGGGGCCTTGTGCGTCCCCGGCCCGCCACCGTGCGTAGGGTCGAAGGGCCGCCGGAAAGCTGGGCGGGGACAGTACGAGAGAGGGGACGGCGCGTGTCGGTCAATTTGTCCAAGGGGCAGGGCATCAGCCTGCAGAAGTCCGACGGAGGAGCCCTGACCGCGGTGCGGATGGGGCTGGGGTGGCGCTCGGCGCCGCGCCGTGGCCTCTTCGGGAGGCGGACCAGCGAGATCGACCTCGACGCCTCGGCGGTGCTGTTCGCCGACAAGAAGCCCATAGACGTCGTCTTCTTCCAGCACCTGGTCAGCGACGACGGCGCGGTCCGGCACACCGGCGACAACCTGGTCGGCGGTGCGGGCCAGGGCGGCGACGACGAGGCGATCCTGGTCGACCTGGCGCGGGTGCCGGTGCACATCGACCAGATCGTGTTCACCGTCAACTCCTTCACCGGCCAGACCTTCGCCGAGGTGCAGGACGCCTTCTGCCGTCTGGTGGACGAGACCACCGGCCAGGAGCTGGCCCGCTACACCCTCACCGGCGGCGGCGACTACACCGCACAGGTCATGTCCAAGGTGCACCGGGTGGGCAACGGCTGGCAGATGACCGCCATCGGCGAGCCCTCCGTCGGCCGCACCTTCCAGGACCTCGTGCCGGCGATCGTCCCGCACCTGTAGCCACCACCGTCCGGCAGCGCGCACCGGGCCGCGCCGCCGCCGCTCCGGGCCCGCGCCCGGCGTCCGGCCCGGGGAACGCCACGACTACCAGGGGGAACAACGATGACGGCCGAGCTGGTCCGGGGGCAGAACCATCCACTGGACCGGACACGGGTGGAGATCCGGGTGGCGGCGGGCGGTCCCGTCGTCGCCGGCGTCACCCTCGGCGACGAGCAGGGCAGGCTCTCCGGCGCCGAGGCGGTGGCCCACCCGGGCGCGCCCCGCCGTACCGGCATCGAGGTTCCCCGCCAGGCGGCCGCCGAGCACCGCATCGCGGTGGATCTCGACGCGGTGTCCGCCGCCGTCCACCGGGTGAGTGTGCTGCTGACGCTGCCCACCGGCATCGGTGGGCTGACCGCCTTCGGTGCGGCCGCCGCGCCGTCCGTCACGGTCACCGGCCTCGACGGCACCGGCATCGCCCGCTACACGATCACCGGCCTGGGCGCCGAGTCCGCCGTCGTCGCCGTGGAGCTCTACCGCAGGCAGGACACCTGGAAGGTGCGGGCCGTGGGCCAGGGCTACGCCGACGGCCTCCCGGCGATGCTGCGTGACCAAGGGCTGCCCCAGGCGGCGGAGCTGGCCGCGGAGATCGAGGAAGCGGTCGGCCGGGGACAGGCCCGGGCGGTCCCGGCGCCCGCCCCCCTGGCGGCCGGCCGGTCCGAACGGCCTGGCGCCGGTCCGGCCGCCGCGCCCGCCCAGGACCGGCCGTCCCCCGCGCCCGCCACGGCAGCTGACGGACCGGCACCTTCCGGAGCCGGAGCCGGAGCCGGGAGCACGGCCGGGCCCGGGGCCGGAGCGGGGGCGAAGGCCGCCGCCGGCGCCAAGGCCGGAGACCTGCCGCCCGCCCCGGCGGACGGCGGCCCCATCGACTACCGGCACCCCCGGCGGCGCAGCACCCCCGCACCGGCCGCCCCCGCCCCGTCCGCCGCGCGCCGGGCCGGCACGCCTCCCTCGGCCGCGGGCCCCACCGCACCGGACGGCTCCCCGCTGCCGGTGGCCGGTGACGCCGCCGGCTGGAGCATGGACGAGCGGCTCTACAACCAGGTCTGGGGCATGTTCGAGGACCTGGCGCGTTCGGTCGCCGCCTACCGCAGCGCCGCCGACTTCGCCGAGTCCCGTCTGGAGCAGGAGCTCGACCGGGCCCTTGCCGATCCGCGCCACCGCCTGGGCACGGCGGGCGAGGACGCGCGCGCCACCGCCCGCGACAAGCACGCCACCCTCGTCACCCAGGCCCGCGCCGCCCTCGACCGTGACCTCGCGCAGCTCATGGCCGAATCGGAGGTCGTGGAGCCCGCGCTGCCGCCCGCCTTCGCCCGCTGGGACAACCCCGTATGGCAGGGCTACCACGTCCCGGCGGAGCGTCCGATGGCGCTGCGCCTGGGAGATCTGCACCTCCCGGAGGTCCTGGACCTGCGCATTCCCATGCTGGTCCGGCTCCCGCTGGAGCGCGGGCTGTGGATCGACAGCGGGCCGGATTCCTACGCCCACGGCGGTCCCGGTCCCGAGCGCGACATCGGCCGGCGGGAGCTGCCCGGCGCGCTCACGGACGGGCCGCCCGACGAGCCCGAGCTGCGCCGCCTGGCCATGGAGTCGGCCGTGGCGATCGCCGCCCGGCTGCTCGCCATCCACCCCGCCGGTGACTTCGCGGTGCAGGTCATCGACCCGGGCGGGGCCGCCGCGCCGGCGCTGGCGCCGCTGGTGGAGAGCGGTGCGCTGCCCGCCTTCCCGCTGCCGGGCGCCAAGGGGGTGACCGCGGTCCTGGAGGAGCTGACCCGGCGGGTGGAGCTCGTCCAGATGGCCGTGCGCCACCGCGCCGCGGATGCCCTGCCGGCGGATCTCGACACCGCCGAGCAGCTGCTGATCGTGCATGACTTCCCGCACGGCTTCGACGACCGTGCCCTGACCCGGCTCCGCTATCTGGCCGACGAGGGGCCGGCGGTCGGAGTGCATCTGATGCTGGTCGCCGACCGCGCCCAGAGCCGGGAATACGGCCCGGTCCTGGATCCGCTGTGGCGCTCCCTGCTGCGGATCACCCCGGTGCCCGATGCGCACCTCGCCGACCCCTGGGTCGGCCATGCCTGGACGTACGAGCCACCCCTCGCCCCGAAGGGCAGTCAGGTGGTGCGTCAGGTGCTGGGCCGGCTCGCGGCGGCCAGAAAAGCCCCCTGAGCAGGCACTTTACCTATTTCTTTACTATTCATTGGGCTTCCTTTACGCTTCTTGGTGCGGAGGGGAGTATTCCCACTACGACGTACCCGTCATCACGGATTGCGAGTGTGACGAGATCCCGGGGCGTCGGTCCCGTCCCCTTCGGGCGGACGGGGCGGAAGAGACCTCCGGCAGCGACGACGCTGTAAGTGCCGTACGACTCTGCCGGAGGAGCAGTGGACGTTTCCCTGAACCTGTGGGTCCTGACCATCCTTGGTCTGTGCGCCCTGATCGCCGCCGATTTCTTCATCGGCGGCCGCAAACCCCACGAGGTCTCCCTCAAGGAGGCCGGAATCTGGACCGGTGTCTGGATCGCCCTCGCCGCGCTGTTCGGCCTCGGGCTGCTGCTGTTCGGCGGCGCAGCACCGGCCGGTGAGTTCTTCGCCGGCTTCATCACCGAGAAGTCCCTGAGTGTCGACAACCTCTTCGTCTTCGTGCTGATCATGGCGAAGTTCGCGGTCCCGACGATCTACCAGCAGCGGGTGCTGATGGTGGGTGTGCTGATCGCGCTGGTGCTGCGGGCCGGCTTCATCGGCGCGGGCGCCGCGATCATCGCCAACTTCTCCTGGGTCTTCTACATCTTCGGCGCGTTCCTCATCTGGACCGCGTGGAAGCTCATCAAGGAGGCACGGGCCGAGGAGGAGGACGAGGAGTTCGAGGAGAACCGCTTCCTGAAGATGGTCGAGAAGCGCTTCCCGTCGACCGACAAGTACCACGGCACCAAGCTGTTCATCGTCGAGAACGGCAAGCGGCTGATGACGCCGATGCTGATCGTCATGCTGGCGATCGGTACCACCGACGTCCTCTTCGCACTGGACTCCATCCCGGCGATCTTCGGTCTCACCCAGGACCCGTACATCGTCTTCACCGCCAACGCCTTCGCCCTGATGGGTCTGCGGCAGCTGTACTTCCTGATCGGCGGACTGCTCAAGAAGCTGGTCCACCTCTCGTACGGCCTGTCGGTCATCCTGGGCTTCATCGGGGTGAAGCTGGTGCTGCACGCCCTCCACGAGTCCGGGGTGCCCGTACCGGAGATCGACATTCCGGTCTCGCTGGGCGTCATCTGTGCCGTGCTGGTCGTCACGACGATCACCAGCCTGCGCGCCTCGAAGAAGCAGGCCGCGGCGGAGGCCACGGCCAAGGAACGCATAGACGCCTGAGCCGGCGCCCAGGGCCCCGGAACGGCATCGACGGCGCCCGGTTCCCGCTCCTCCCGGAGCGGGGCCGGGCGCCGTCGCCGTGTACCGGGAAGCGCCCGTCAGAGCGTCACCGTGATCCGCCGCGCCACCCCGTCGACCGGCCGAGGCGCACGGGCCCGCCGCGTCCGCCGTCCTACCAGCCGCGCTCGCGCCACTGGGCGAGGTGCGGACGCTCCGCGCCGAGCGTGGTGTCGTTGCCGTGGCCCGGATAGACCCAGGTCTCGTCGGGGAGTTCGCCGAAGAGCTTGCCCTCCACGTCGTCGATGAGACGGGCGAAGTTCTCGGCGCTGCCGAAGGTGTTGCCCACGCCGCCGGGGAACAGGCAGTCCCCGGTGAACAGATGCGGCGCCCCGTGCGGGTCGTCGTAGACCAGCGCGATGCTGCCTGGGGTGTGCCCGACCAGGTGGCGCGCGGTCAGTTCGACACGGCCGACGGTGAGGGTGTCGCCGTCCTCGACCGGCACGTCCGTGGGGACGGGGATGCCCTCGGCGTCGTACCGCCCCGCGTAGGTCCGCGCGCCCGTCGCGTCGACGACCTCGCGCAGCGCGCCCCAGTGGTCACCGTGCCGGTGGGTGGTGACCACGGAGGCGATACCGCTGTCGCCGATCAGCGAGAGAAGGGTGTGCGGCTCGGCGGCCGCGTCGATCAGCAGTTGCTCATCGGTCGCCCGGCACCGCAGCACATAGGCGTTGTTGTTCATCGGACCGACCGCGACCTTGGAAATCATCAGGTCGGTCAGCTCGTGCACGTCGGCCGGTCCGCCGACCTTCACTGCTCCGCTGTAGCCCATGGGACCACTCTAGAGCGGCGGTACGGCAGGCAGGACGGAGCCGTGGCTGTCCAGTTCGCTGCCGTCGCCGCGTCCGGTGAGCCAGCCGGTCAGCGCGGCCGCGGAGCCCGTCACCACCAGCGGCGCGGCCCCGGCATCCGGCCCGGTCACCGTGCGGCCGGTGCGCCACCGGCGGCCGTCGTCGGCCCGCAGCTCCAGCGGGGGCACATCCGGGTGCCCGGCGAACTTGATCGCGGTCAGAAAGTCCAGCTCGCGGTCGATGAAGGCGGACGACAGCTGGTCGACGGTGTGGCCGACGCCGAGATCGACATGGTGCAGTTCGAGCTCGGCCAGCCGGCGCAGCGGCAGCCGGTCGGCCCGCTCGACGACGCCGTTGCGCATCTCGACCTCGAAGGACCGGCGTGCCTCCGGCAGCGCCTCCATCGCCGCGTCGAACCGCGCGGCGCTCTCCCGGAGATCCTCCAGCTGTGCCGCCAGTGGACGGCCGGCCCCCCGCTCGATATCGCGCTCACGCGCCTCGGCACTGGCGTACATCGGTGTCCGCACGTCCGTACGCGCCCAGGTGAGGAGGTTGCCCAGCGCGTCCGCGTTGCGCGCCAGATGGGCGAGGACATGGCCGCGGGTCCAGTCGGGGAGCAGCGACGGCTCGCCGATCGCCGCGTCGTCGAGCTTGCTCACCGAGACCAGGAGCCGGTCGGTGGCCTCGCGGACGGCTGCCACATCGTGCGGGAAGTCAGGCGGGGTGAGGGTCATGGTCCGACGCTAGCGCCGTCGGGGCGGGTTCGGGAGTCGGCCGGCACCGGCCGGGGCGTACGCGGGCGGGGCGGGCGGCGCATATCAGCCGGCCGGTCCGGCCGGTCCGCGCCACCCGCAGTGGTGGTCAGGCCGCCACGCCGTCCGGCGTGCCGAACCAGCTCCGGAGTGCCGCGTCCAGAGCGTCCCGGGCGTCTGCGGCGCCCGAGTCCGCAGCCCAGGCGGTGCAGCCGTCCGGCCGCACCAGCAGACCGGCCAGGCCGGGCCGTCCGGGGCAGGCCGCGCTGCGTATCCGCACCCGGTCGCCGTATCCCGCGGCGCGCTCGCGCACCCCGGCGTCATCGGCGAGATCGAGCAACAGCCCGTGCCCGTCGTGGAGATGGCCGGCGAGCCGGGTGCCGTCGGAGAGTTCCAGGTCCGGTGCGCTGCGGCCGGTCAGCGGATGGTCGCCGGGCAGGTCGTAGCGCTGCGCGACACCGGAGATCTTCTTGGCGAAGAAGGTGGTGGCGGTGGTGGTTCCGGTCAGTTCCGAGATCACCCCGCGCAGCGCCCGGGCGTGCGACTCCGGCCGCATCAGGGCCACTTGGGCCCGGGACCACTCCAGCACCCACGCGCCCAGGGGGTGCCGCTCGGCCGTATAGGTGTCGAGAAGTCCCTCGGGCGCCCAGCCGCGTACCGTGGCGGCCAGTTTCCAGCCGAGGTTCATCGCGTCCCCGATGCCGAGGTTCAGCCCCTGGCCTCCGAACGGCGAGTGCACATGGGCCGCGTCGCCGGCCAGCAGTACCCGTCCGGAGCGGTAGTCCGGCACCTGGCGCGCATGGTCCGTGAAGCGGGTCGCCGAGAGCACCTTGTGGATCTCGACGCCCGGCACCCCGGACACCTTGCGCAGGGACTCCTCCAACTCCTCGGCGGTGACGGGTGCTTCGCGGTCCGCGGGCGGCCCGTCGAATTCCACGGTGAGGATCCGGCCGGGCATCGGCCCGTGCACATACGTCCCGGTCTCGGTCCAGTTCCAGCCGGCCCCCAGCCCCTCGGAGCCGGTCATCTCCACCAGGGCCTGACGGCCGGTGATCTCGGGGTCCGTGCCGGGGAACGGGAAGCCGGCAAGCCGGCGGACCGTACTGCGGCCGCCGTCGCAGCCGGCCAGCCAGCCGGTGCGCAGCGACCCGTCCGAGGTGTGGACGTGTACGCCGTCGTCGTCCGCGTCGAAGCCGGTCAGGGTCACCCCGCGGCGCAGGTCGACGCCCAGTTCGGCGGCGCGGGCGCCGAGCAGCCGTTCCAGCACCTCCTGCGGTACGAGGCCGACGTCGGCGGCGGGTCCGTGGCCGTCGAAGTCCGGGTCGGACTCGTCCAGCAGGTCGCCGCGCAGCATGATGCCCGCGAAGTGCCCGGCGAACTTCGGGGGCTGCCGCACCGCGGAGGCGCCGGCGGCCTGCCGCTGCCGCAGGAACGAGCTGAACCTCTCGAAGGCCTCGCGCTGCGCCTCCGCCAGGGCGGGCAGCATCCCGCGCCGGTAAAAGGCCTCCGAACTGGGGGAGTTGATCGCCCCCGCCTTGATCGTCGTGTCCACTTCGGTGAGCCGCTCCAGGACGATCACCGAGACCTCTGCCAGTGCGAGTTCGCAGGCGAGCATCAGCCCCACCGGGCCGCCCCCCGCCACCACTACGTCTGCGTCATGCGTCATGGACGTAAGTGTAGTGACTAAAAATTTGTTGCGAATAAAAGGTGGCGTAAAATTCCGGCATGGCGGATGAGGAGCGGCGCAGTGGTGAGGCGGCGGACGGTGAGGGGCCGGAGGGCCGCCGGCCGGAGACCGGTTTCGGGGTGGAGGAGGGGCGGCTGACGCTCCGCGAGCGCAAGAAGCTGCGCACCCGGCAGCGGATCTCCGGGGAGGCCACGCTGCTGTTCATCCGGCGCGGCTTCGACCATGTCACCGTCGCCGAGGTGGCCCGCGCCGCCGAGGTGTCGACGATGACGGTCTTCAACTACTTCCCGCGCAAGGAGGACCTCTTCCTCGACCGGATCCCCGAGGCCCGGGAGCTGATCGTCCGCGCCGTCCGGGAGCGCGGGGCGGACGAGTCGCCGCTCGCCGCGCTGCGCCGGCTCGTGCTCGGCCTGCTGGCGGAGCGGCATCCGCTGGCCGGGGTGGGGGAGGGGTTCGAGCACTTCTGGCGCACGGTGCTGGACTCGCCGGCGCTGCGGGCGCGGGGGCGGGAGGCGGTCGAGGAGATGGAGGGCACCCTCGCCGCGCTGCTCGCCGAGGCCGCGGGGGGTGATGCGGACCGGCCCGGCCATGAGGCCCGGCTGGGTGCGGGGCTGATCGTCGCGGCGATCCGGGTGGCGTACCTCGAAGCCGTGGCCCGGCAGCTCGGGGGTGACCCGGTGGACGAGGTGGCCGTTGAGCAGCCGGAGGTGCTGCGGCGCACGTTCGAGGCGCTGGAGCGGGCACTGCCCGGATTTGCCTGACGGGCACGTTCCCGCAGCGTACGGGCGTGCGGCGGGGCGGGAAGATTGTGGGGCCGCCACACGTTCGGGTGAAGAGGGCTTGCGAGTCCGCTAAATCGAATGCGCGTGCTATAAGCTCGTGTGTGGCATCCCAAAGACAGTGCCGCGGCGGGCCCCATACCCTGGGGCGGGGCTCCGCTCCGCTCCGCCGCCTCTGCTCACCACCGAGCGGCGGACGCAGAGCCGCGGCCCCCGCCCCCTCCAAGAAAGGTGCCGACCGGCGTGGCCGACCGTCTCATCGTCCGTGGCGCTCGCGAGCACAACCTCCGCAACGTCTCGCTCGACCTCCCCCGCGACTCCCTCATCGTCTTCACGGGGCTCTCCGGGTCGGGCAAGTCCTCGCTCGCCTTCGACACGATCTTCGCCGAGGGGCAGCGGCGCTATGTCGAGTCGCTCTCCTCCTACGCCCGGCAGTTCCTCGGGCAGATGGACAAGCCCGATGTGGACTTCATCGAGGGCCTGTCCCCCGCGGTGTCGATCGACCAGAAGTCAACCTCGCGCAACCCGCGCTCGACGGTCGGCACGATCACCGAGGTCTACGACTACCTCCGTCTGCTCTTCGCCCGTATCGGCAAGCCGCACTGTCCCGAGTGCGGGCGGCCGATCGCCCGGCAGTCGCCGCAGGCCATCGTCGACAAGGTGCTGGAGCTGCCCGAGGGCAGCCGCTTCCAGGTGCTCTCCCCGCTGGTGCGCGAGCGCAAGGGCGAGTTCGTCGATCTCTTCTCCGACCTCCAGACCAAGGGCTACAGCCGGGCGCGGGTGGACGGGGAGACGATCCATCTCGCCGAGCCGCCCAAGCTGAAGAAGCAGGAGAAGCACACCATCGAGGTGGTCGTCGACCGCCTCACGGTCAAGGAGACCGCCAAGCGGCGGCTGACCGACTCCGTCGAGACCGCCCTCGGGCTCTCCGGAGGCATGGTCATCCTCGACTTCGTCGACCTGGACCCGGACGACCCGCAGCGCGAGCGGATGTACTCGGAGCATCTGTACTGCGCCTATGACGATCTCTCCTTCGAGGAGCTGGAGCCCCGCTCCTTCTCCTTCAACTCGCCCTTCGGTGCCTGCCCGGACTGCACCGGTATCGGTACGCGCATGGAGGTCGACCCCGAGCTGATCGTCCCCGACGAGGACCGTTCCCTCGACGAGGGCGCGATCCACCCCTGGTCGCACGGGCACACCAAGGAGTACTTCGGCCGTCTGGTCGGCGCGCTGGCGGACGCCCTCGGATTCCGTACGGACATCCCGTGGGCCGGGCTGCCGGCCCGCGCCAAGAAGGCCCTGCTGCAGGGCCACAAGACCCAGATCGAGGTGCGCTACCGCAATCGGTACGGCCGCCAGCGGGCCTACACCACCCCCTTCGAGGGAGCCGTGCCGTTCGTCAAGCGGCGGCACTCCGAAGCGGAGAGCGACAGCAGCAGGGAGCGCTTCGAGGGCTATATGCGCGAGGTCCCCTGCCCGACCTGTGAGGGCACCCGGCTCAAGCCGATCGTGCTCGCCGTCACGGTCCAGCAGAGGTCGATCGCCGAGGTCGCGGCCATGTCGATCAGCGACTGCGCCGACTTCCTGCGGGACATGAAGCTCACCGTGCGCGAGAAGAAGATCGCCGAGCGGGTCCTCAAGGAGGTCAACGAACGGCTGAAGTTCCTGGTCGACGTCGGCCTCGATTACCTCTCGCTGAACCGCGCGGCCGGCACCCTCTCCGGCGGTGAGGCCCAGCGCATCCGCCTCGCCACCCAGATCGGCTCCGGCCTGGTGGGCGTGCTCTACGTCCTGGACGAACCGTCGATCGGTCTGCACCAGCGCGACAACCACCGGCTGATCGAGACCCTCGTGCGGCTGCGCGACATGGGCAACACCCTGATCGTTGTCGAGCACGACGAGGACACCATCAAGGTCGCCGACTGGGTCGTGGACATCGGCCCGGGCGCCGGTGAGCACGGCGGCCGGGTCGTGCACAGCGGCCCGATGAAGCAGCTGCTGACCAACAAGGAATCGATCACAGGTCAGTATCTGGCCGGCAAGAAGGCCATCGCGACACCGGACATCCGGCGGCCCGCCGACCCGGCGCGGCAGCTGACGGTGCACGGCGCGAAGGAGAACAACCTCCGCGACATCGACGTCTCCTTCCCGCTCGGGGTCTTCTCCGCCGTCACCGGAGTCTCCGGCTCCGGCAAGTCGACGCTGGTCAACGACATCCTCTACACCCACCTCGCGCGCGAGCTGAACGGCGCCAAGTCGGTGCCCGGCCGGCACACCCGGGTCGCCGGCGATGATCTGGTGGACAAGGTCGTGCATGTCGACCAGTCGCCGATCGGCCGCACCCCCCGCTCCAACCCGGCCACCTACACCGGCGTCTTCGACCATGTCCGCAAGCTCTTCGCGGAGACGATGGAGGCCAAGGTCCGCGGCTATCTGCCGGGACGCTTCTCCTTCAACGTCAAGGGCGGCCGCTGCGAGAACTGCTCCGGCGACGGCACCATCAAGATCGAGATGAACTTCCTGCCGGATGTGTATGTGCCGTGCGAGGTCTGCCACGGGGCGCGCTACAACCGGGAGACGCTGGAGGTCCACTACAAGGGCAAGTCCATCGCCGAGGTGCTGGACATGCCCATCGAGGAGGCGCTGAGCTTCTTCGAGGCGGTGCCGACGATCTCCCGGCATCTCAAGACGCTCAACGAGGTCGGCCTCGGCTATGTCCGGCTGGGGCAGTCCGCGCCGACGCTCTCCGGTGGTGAGGCGCAGCGCGTCAAGCTGGCCAGCGAGCTGCAGAAGCGCTCGACGGGCAGCACGGTCTATGTCCTCGACGAGCCGACCACCGGTCTGCACTTCGATGACATCAGCAAGCTGATCAATGTGCTGTCCGGCCTGGTCGACAAGGGCAACACGGTGATCGTCATCGAGCACAACCTCGATGTGATCAAGACGGCCGACTGGGTCATCGACATGGGCCCCGAGGGCGGCAACGGCGGCGGTCTGGTCGTCGCCGAAGGCACCCCGGAGGACATCGCGTCCATCCCGGCCAGCCACACCGGCAAGTTCCTGCGGGAGATCCTCGGCGACCGCGTCAGCGATGCCGCGCCGGTGAAGGCGTCCGCCAAGAAGCCGGTGGCCAAGAAGGCCGCGGCGAAGAAGACCGCGGCCAAGAAGACCACGGCGCGCCCCCGCAGGGTCTCCTGACCCCAACGGGCCGTTCCCGCCGGGCCGTCACTGCTCTCCGTACGACGGGGGCGGTGGCGGCCCGTCGTGGTGACGGGGTGGCGGGCCTGACGGTGCGCCGGAGGCGGCCGGCCCGTACGCCCCGCGCCGTAACGCGCCGCACTGCACCTGCCGCCGGCCCACTCCGCGCCCCCACTCCGCGCCCCCGCGCCGCGCTCCTGCGCGCCGCGCCCGCTCCGGGCTACGCCGCCAGCTCCGCCGCGAACGGCGGCTCCGCGCCCGCCCGCGAACAGGTGACGGCGGCCGCGCGGGCGGCGAAGCGCAGGATGTCCTGCCAGTCCTCGGTGCCGAGTGCGGCGACGGCGGTGCGCGAGAGGGCGTCGTGGGCGTCCAGGCGGTGCAGCAGCGCGGCATTGACCGTGTCGCCGGCGCCGATGGTGTCGACGACGGTGACCGGTTCGCCGGGCACCGTCAGCGCGCCGCCGCCCGGGGTCAGCACCGTCAGACCGTCCCCGCCATGGGTGAGAACGATCGCCGCGGGCCCCGCGGCCAGCCACTCCTTCGCCGCCGCGAGCACCGCGTCCCGGCCCCCGCCCATGGCACCGCCCGGCCCCTCGCCGGACCCCGCCAGCCACAGGGCGTCCTCCTCGGAGAGCTTCAGCAGGGCGATGTCGGGGAGCCAGGAGCGGAAGCGCGCCCGGTAGGCGTCCGGGTCGGGGATCAGACCGGGCCGGATGTTGGGGTCGAGCGCCGTGAAGACCCCGCGCCGGGCCTCGCGGCGCAGCAGCGACTCATACGCACTCGCGCCCGGCTCCAGCACGAGCGAGCAGGTGCCGAGGGAGAGCGCCCGGGCCGCGGCGGGCAGCACCGGCGGCAGGGTGAAGAGCCGGTCGGCGGTGCCGTCGGCATAGAAGCCGTAGCCCGCCGACCCGTCCGGGCTGATGTCCGCCACGGCAAGGGTGGTCGGCTCACTGCCGCGCTGCACCAGAGAGGTGTCCACGCCACCGCCGTGCAGCCCGTCCAGCAGCGCCTGGCCGAAGGCGTCGGTCGAGATCCGGGAGCAGAACGCCGCGGGCGAGCCCAGCCGCCCCAAGGCGACCGCGGTGTTGTACGGGCCGCCGCCGCGCCGCGGCAGCAACGCCGGCAGCGGGCCGTCCGGGGCGGCGGAGGGACTCCCGTCGTGGGCGGCCGGGAGGGGATTCTGCGGGCTGGGGACGAGGTCGATCAGTGCCTCGCCGGCGACGACGATCACGGGGTGCGGTTCCTTTCCTGGGCGGCCTGGGGTGCGGCCGGGCGCGTGGGCGGGGCGGGTTCGGCGCAGCCGCACGACGTGCGGTGCACAAAGGTGCAGGGGAGGCGGAGGGTGCGCGGGGGCCGGTCCGGCTCCTCCAGGCGCTCCAGCAGCAGCCGGACCGCCGCCGCCCCGAGGTCCTTGCTGGGCTGGGCGATCGCGGTCAGCCGGGGCGTGAACAGCTCCGCCCACGAGAAGTCGTCGAAGCAGGCCAGCGCGGTATCGCGGGGCACCTCCCGGCCCAGTTCGCGCAGCGCACGTAGCGCGCCGATGGTCATCGCGTTGTTCGCAGTGATGATCGCGGTGGGCGGTTCGGCCGCGGCGAGCAGCTGCCGGGTGGCGTCCTGGGCGCCCGCCGCCTCGGAGTTACCTCCGGCGAGGAGTGCGGGCACGAACGGCAGACCGCGGGCGCGCAGCCCCTCGCGGAAGCCCTCGACCCGCTCGGTGGTGGTGCTCAGCCCGGGGAGGCCGGCCACCAGGCCGATCCGGGTGTGCCCCAAGCCGGCCAGATGCTCCACCAGTTGACGCATCGGGCCGGTGCTCTCGGCGCACACCTGGTCATGGCCGTCGCCGACCAGCCGGTCCAGGAAGACCGTCGGCACCTTGCGCCGGCCCAGATACTCCACCATCTCCGCGGGCTCCGCGGACGGCGCGACGATCATGCCGTCCACCCGTCGCTCGTGCAGCAGCCGGACGACCTCGCACTCATGCCGCGGGTCGTCGTGCGGATCCGCGATCAGCAGGCTGTAGCCGGCCGCCAGGGCGCCGGCCTCGACGCCCTGGAGGATCTCGGTGAAGTACGGATTGCTGATCGCGGAGACCGCGAGGCCGATCGAGCGGGTGCGGGAGGTGACCAGGGAGCGGGCCAGGGTGTTGTGGGTGTAGCCGAGCTCGTCGATGGCGCCGAGCACCGCGGCACGGGTGCCGGGGCGCACCGGCCGGGTCTCGTTCAGCACATGCGAGACCGTGGCGACCGAGACGCCGGCCCGCCGCGCCACATCCACCATCGTCGTCATCCGCTCTGCCTCCCGCGTGTGCGGCACCCCGGCGGTGCCCCGGCCTTCCGGGGCTCATCCCGCGAAGGCCACCACACTACGAGCATCCGACCCCAAACGTAAACGCTTGCGTAAGCGTTTACGCCTGGCCGTCGACGGGGTGCCCGGCCCGGGCGGAAGCGGAACGATCTGTGCCGGTATCGTCAGGAGCCGCCGGCCTCGACCCCCTCCGACCCCTGACCTCTGGAGCAGCCATGAGCCAGTCCCCCGACCGTCGAACCGTGCTGCGGGGGGCCGCGCTCGCCGGGGCCGGCGGCTTCGGGCTGGCCGCCTGCTCATCGGGGGACTCGGGCGCGAACGCCTCGGCGGTGCCCGGTGAGCCGGTCGACCTCGGGGCCGCCGCCGAGGTGCCGGTCGGCGGTGCCAAGCTCTACCGCGAGGACCGGCTCGTGGTGTCACAGCCCGCCAAGGGCACCTACAAGTGCTTCAGCGCCAAGTGCACCCACGCCGGCTGCATCCTGACCGACGTCGAGAAGAAGGAGGGCAGCTGCCCCTGCCACGGCAGCCGCTTCGACGTCACCACCGGCGAGGTCCTCCAGGGCCCGGCGTCCGAGCCGCTGCCCGAGGTCCCGGTCAAGGCCAAGGGCGGCAAGCTGATCGCGGGCTGAGGCGCCGGCCCGCCGGCACCGCGGGGACTCACCCCCAGTCCCAGGCGATGCCCAGTATCCCGGGCCGTACCCCCTGCTCCACGAGGTGCACGGCGCGGTGCCGGCCGCTGAGCGTCAGATCCTGCTGGCCGGTGCGCGGGGCGCCCGCGGAGGTCTGGGCGAAGCGGCGGCAGCGCACCGGCAGCGCCGCGTCGTCGAAGCGCACCTGAAGGACGTACTGTCCGCCGGCGAAGCTGAAGCCGCGCAGATACTCGCTGCTCGGACCGCCGCTGCCGTCCTCGAAGACGTAACCGAAGACATGGGTGTCACCGGCCCGCAGCCGGACGTCGAAGAGCAGCTCGGCGACCACCACCCCGGTCTCGGCGTGCCCGCGGACCCGGCCCAGCCGGCAGTTCTCCGCGGCCCGCACCCGCACCTGGGACGTCTCGCAGCCCGACTCGCCCCGGTGAATGGCGATATAGCGGTCCACGCCGTCCCGGTGGGCCCGGACCACCTGGAGCGATTCGCGACTGAGGAGCTGACGCCCGGGCCCGATGGCGACCCGCTCGTGATGGCCCACGGTGTGCAGTCCGCCGTCCGCGGGCGTCTCCAGCTCGGCGAACAGCTGCTGCAGCGCGGCGGCGGGCGCCACCAGGGAGCGGTACGTGCGGGCGGCCGGCCGCTCGGCCTCCGGGCGGGCGGCGCCCTCCGGCACCAGCAGCCGGTGCAGCGAGTGCGCGGGCAGTTCCAGGACCTCTTCCAGGGCGCGCACCGCGCGCAGCGACTCGGGGCGCTGCGGCCGCCGGGCGCCCTGCTGCCAGTAGCTCAGACTGGTCACACCGATGGTGATGCCACGCTGGGCGAGCTTGTGCTGGACGCGGGTGAGCGCGAGCCCGCGCTCGGTGAGCGCGGAGCGCAGCGCGAGATGGAACGGACCGGTCTGCAGCAGCTGTGCCAGCTCGGCCGACTGCGGAGTGTTCTGTGCCATTGCCTCATTCCTCCGGCGCGCGGGTGAACGTTCACAACCGGATCGCGCGCTGCACACTCTGCGTTCCTGTTCGCTGCGGTACGCCGGGCACCGGCCGTTCACATCCGGGCCCGTCCGTCCACACCCCCATGTCCTTCCGCATTGAAGCGTGTTGACCTGCCTGCGACAACACCTGATGCTCCTCAGCAGCATCCGGATGCGCTCCTCTCACCCCTCACCCCCCTGTTCGGGAGGAACGCCATGACTCGTGCACCCCACGCACGCCGTTCCCGCCGCAGATGGCTGTCGGCCGCCGCGCTCACCACCGCCGCACTGACCCTGCTCACCGGCCCGGCGGTCGCCTCGGCCGCGCCCCTCACACCCCCGGCGCACACCACCGCCGCCACCACCGGGGATGCGGCCGCCGCACCGCGCTTCGCCGCCAACCGCCTCAACATCTCCATGCAGGCCCAGGAGAACACCAACTGGTGCTGGGCCGCCTCCGGCAACACCATCGCGACCTGGTACGGCAGGAACTACAGCCAGAACCAGTTCTGCAACGCCGCCTTCAACCGCCAGCAGGGCAGCGACTGCCCCAACAACCAGGCCACCCTCGGCAATGTGCAGACCGCCCTCAACTGGATGGGCATCAACTCCGGCTCCTATGTGAACGGTTGGCTGCGCCCCGGCACCGTGCAGAGCGAGATCGACGCCAACCGGCCCATCGAGACCCGCATCCAGTGGTCCTCCGGTGGCGGCCATATGCACGTGGTCTATGGCTATGACACAGATCGAAACTGGATTTACTGGGGTGATCCCTGGGCGACCAACTCCCGCTACAACTGGGGCGATTTCGACTACTACGTGAGCGGTAGCTCCTTCTCCTGGACGCACTCCCTCTACCGGATAGGAGCCTGAGGCCATGACGAAGCGCACCGCCGTCCGCACCACCCTTCGCGCCGTCGCCACAGGAGCGTTCGCGACCACCCTCATCGGGCTCGCCCCGCCTGCCGCACTGGCCGCGCCCGTCCCCACGCCTCAGGCCCCCGCCCGCGCGAGCGTCGCCGCCGCCCGCGAGGCGGCCACCGCCCCCGCGACGCTGGACACCCTGGCCCGATTCTTCGCCGCGGACCGCAAGCGCGGCGGCGCGCCGGCCGTGGCTCCCGGCACCGCGCCGGCCGTTCCGCACATCGAGGGCGGCACCGTCCCCGTCTACGCCCTGTCACCGGACTTCGTACGCGGCAGGACCGCGGCACCCGTCGCCCGCCTGGAGTTCCTCGCCAGCAAGGCCGTCGCCGCCGACGGCCGCACGGCCTCCGTATGGACCGTGCGGCAGGGCACCGCCTGGAAGGTCGTCAACATCGCCGCCGGCGACGACGAGACCCGCTACACCGCGGCCGGGGCCGCGCGGGCGAAGGGCGGCACGGTCTTCCACGAGCCGCAGATCGACGCCTGGTACGTGCAGCGCGGCGACCGGATCGAGCCGCTGGACGTCGACGCCCGCAAGGCCGTCGGGGCACACGGCACCACCGTCGCCGCCTACCAGAAGCGGGTGGCGAAGGCCTACGGGGACAAGCTGCCGGGCTCCGCGTACGACCGGCGCGGCGAGGCCGGCGGCTACGGGCCGGAGGCCGCCGCCGGCGCCGAGAAGCCGCAGGCCCAGCCGGCGCCGGCCCAGCAGCCCGTCACGGCGGGCGCGTTCACGGACGACAGCCTGCCGGTGACCGCGGCCACGACCGTGGCGGGCGCCGCCGCCCTGCTGGCCCTGGGGCTGTCCTTCTCGGCGGCCCTGCGCCGGCGACGCAGCGGCTGACCCGGTGCGCCTGCCCATCGCATGCCGTCCGTGCGGCGGGCAGGTCTTCCCCCGCCCCCTCCCCCTCTCCCCCTTCGGGGGAGGGGGCGGGGGTGGGTTCGGGGGTGGGGGGGGAGCAGCCGCCGCGCGAACCACCCTCACGACCCGGCACGATCCGCCTGCCGCCTGCCGCCTGCCGCCTGCCGCCCACCGCCCGCCGTGTCCGCGCAGACGGACACTGCGCCCCGGCCCCGGCCCCGACGCCGACGGCGACCGCGCCCCGCCCCCGACAGGCACCCCGTGCCCCGGCCGCCCCCGCCCCGATGCCCGGCGACGGACGAGTACCGGCCACGCCCCACCCGCAGCCCGGCCGGGAACGGGCGTCCGGGAACCGTGATTGTCGGTGGCGGTCAGTAGGGTGGTGTGCATGGCAGACCCCAGCAGCTATCGACCCAAGCCGGGACAGATCCCCGACTCGCCGGGGGTCTATAAGTTCCGCGACGAGCACGGCCGGGTCATCTACGTCGGCAAGGCCAAGAGCCTGCGCCAGCGGCTGGCCAACTACTTCCAGGACCTGGCCGGCCTCCATCCGCGTACCCGCACGATGGTCACCACCGCCGCCTCCGTGGAGTGGACCGTCGTCACCACCGAGGTCGAGGCGCTCCAGCTCGAATACACCTGGATCAAGGAGTTCGACCCCCGCTTCAACGTCAAGTACCGCGACGACAAGAGCTATCCGTATCTCGCGGTGACCCTCAACGAGGAGTTCCCGCGTGTCCAGGTCATGCGCGGTGCCAAGAAGAAGGGCGTGCGCTACTTCGGTCCGTACGGCCATGCCTGGGCCATCCGCGAGACCGTCGACCTGATGCTCCGTGTCTTCCCCGTACGGACGTGCTCCGCCGGTGTCTTCAAGCGCTCCGCCCAGATCGGCCGCCCTTGTCTGCTCGGCTACATCGGCAAGTGCTCGGCCCCCTGCGTCGGCCGGATCTCCGCAGGGGAACACCATGAACTCGCCGAGGAGTTCTGCGACTTCATGGCCGGCCGTACCGGCGCCTACATCCGCCGCCTGGAGCGTCAGATGCAGGAAGCGGCAGAGGAGATGGAGTACGAGCGCGCCGCCCGGCTGCGTGACGACATAGGGGCGCTCCGGCGGGCCATGGAGAAGAGCGCCGTGGTGCTCGCCGATGCCACCGACGCCGATCTGATCGCCGTCGCCGAGGACGAGCTGGAAGCCGCCGTCCAGATCTTCCATGTCCGCGGCGGCCGGGTGCGCGGCCAGCGCGGCTGGGTCACCGACAAGGTCGAGGCGGTCACCACCGGCGATCTCGTCGAGCACGCCCTCCAGCAGCTGTACGGCGAGGAGCAGGGCGACGCCGTGCCCAAGGAGGTCCTGGTCCCGGCGCTCCCCGAGCCCGTCGAGCCGATCGCCGAGTGGCTCTCCGGGCGCCGCGGCGCGCAGGTCTCGCTGCGCATCCCGCAGCGCGGCGACAAGAAGGACCTGATGGCCACGGTCGCCCGCAACGCCCAGCAGGCGCTGGGGCTGCACAAGACCAAGCGCGCCTCCGACCTGACCACCCGCTCGCGTGCCCTGGAGGAGATCGCCGAGGCCCTCGGCCTGGATTCGGTGCCGCTGCGTATCGAGTGCTTCGACATCTCCCACCTCCAGGGCGACGACGTCGTCGCCTCGATGGTGGTGTTCGAGGACGGTCTCGCCCGGAAGAGCGAATACCGCCGCTTCCAGATCAAGACCTTTCAGGGCCAGGACGATGTCCGGTCCATGCACGAGGTCATCGGCCGCCGCTTCAAGCGCTATCTCCAGGAGAAGCAGAAGGCCGGCGAGTGGACGGAGGAGCCGCCCGGCGACGCCCGCGTCGACGACAACGGCGCCACGGCCGCCACCGTCTCCGCGAGCCCGGAGGATCCGGAGCCGGACCCCATGGCCGGCCGCCCGACCGACGAGGACGGCCGCCCCAAGCGCTTTGCCTACCCGCCCCAGCTCGTGGTCGTCGACGGCGGTGCTCCGCAAGTCGCGGCCGCCCGCCGGGCCCTGGACGAGCTCGGCATCGACGATGTCGCGGTCTGCGGCCTGGCCAAGCGCCTCGAAGAGGTCTGGCTGCCCGAGGACGACGACCCGGTGGTGCTGCCGCGCAGCAGCGAGGGCCTCTACCTCCTCCAGCGCGTCCGCGACGAAGCACACCGCTTCGCGATCACCTACCAGCGCAGCAAGCGCGGCAAGCGGCTGAAGTCCTCGCCGCTCGACGCCGTCGCCGGGCTCGGCGACACCCGCCGCCAGGCCCTGCTCAAGCACTTCGGCTCGCTGAAGAAGCTGCGGGCCGCGACGGTCGACGAGATCTGCGAGGTCCCGGGCGTCGGCCGCAAGACCGCGGAGACGGTCGCCGCCGCACTGGCCGGGGCGGCACCGTCCGCCCCCGCGGTGAACACCGCCACAGGAGAGATCATTGAGGATGACGGGGCCCCACCGGCCGCGTTGTCAGCAGAACGGGGGCAGGACCGATGAGCACACCGCACGAAGCGCAGGAAACCGAGAGAGACGGTGCACAGGTGAGTACGGGCACGACCGACCAGGGCGAGAGCGCCGCGATCCCCGAGTTGGTGATCATCTCCGGGATGTCCGGCGCCGGCCGCAGCACGGCCGCGAAGTGCCTGGAGGACCTCGGCTGGTTCGTGGTCGACAACATCCCGCCCGAGCTGATCGCCCCGATGGTCGAGCTGGGCGCCCGCTCGCAGGGCAATGTCGCCCGGATCGCGGTCGTCGTCGACGTCCGCGGCCGCCGCTTCTTCGCCAACCTCAAGGAGTCGCTGGCCACCCTCGACGCGCAGAACGTCAAGCGCCGCATCGTCTTCCTGGAGTCCTCCGACGAGGCATTGGTGCGCCGCTTCGAATCGGTGCGCCGACCGCACCCCCTCCAGGGCGACGGCCGGATCGTCGACGGCATCGCCGCCGAACGCGATCTGCTGCGCGAGCTGCGCGGCGACGCCGACCTGGTCATCGACACCTCCAGTCTCAACGTCCACGAACTCCGCGCCAAGATGGACGCCCAGTTCGCCGGCGAGGAGGTGCCCGAGCTGCGCGCCACGGTCATGTCCTTCGGCTTCAAGTACGGCCTCCCGGTCGACGCCGACATGGTCATCGACTGCCGCTTCATCCCCAACCCGCACTGGGTCCCCGAGCTGCGCCCCTTCACCGGTCTCAACGACGAGGTCTCCAGCTACGTCTTCAGCCAGCCCGGCTCCAAGGAGTTCCTGGACGGCTACGCCGAGCTGCTGCGGATCGTCGCCGAGGGCTACCGCCGTGAGGGCAAGCGCTATGTGACCATCGCCGTGGGCTGCACGGGCGGTAAGCACCGCAGCGTCGCGATGTCCGAGAAGCTCGCCCACCGCCTGGTGTCCGAAGGAGTGGAAACCGTCGTCGTCCACCGGGACATGGGGCGCGAGTGACCGGGCGTACACCACGGCTGCGCCGGGTCCGCCGATTCGTCCCCAGCGGCCGTATGACGAAGGGTGCCACCCCCAAGGTGGTGGCACTGGGCGGCGGTATGGGCCTGTCCGCCTCGCTGACCGCGCTGCGCCGTATCACCGGTGATCTGACCGCCGTCGTCACGGTCGCCGACGACGGCGGCTCCAGCGGCCGGCTCCGCGACGAGCTCGGCGTGCTGCCGCCCGGCGATCTGCGCAAGGCACTGGCCGCGCTGTGCGGTGACGACGACTGGGGCCAGACCTGGTCCCGGGTGATCCAGCACCGCTTCCAGAGCGAGGGCGAGCTGCATGACCACGCGGTGGGCAATCTGCTGATCGTCGCCCTGTGGGAGCAGCTCGGCGACCATGTCCAGGCACTCGACCTGGTCGGCAAGCTGCTCGGCGCGCACGGCCGGGTGCTGCCCATGTCGGCGGTGCCCCTGGAGCTCCAGGCCCAGGTCAGGGGCCATGACCAGGACCGGCCGGACGAGATCACGACGGTCCGCGGCCAGGCCACCGTCGCGCTCACCCGCGGCGAGGTCCAGTCCGTCCATGTGGTCCCCGAGGACCCGCCGGCCGTCCCCGAGGCGGTCGCCGCTGTGCGCGACGCCGACTGGGTGGTGCTCGGCCCCGGCTCCTGGTTCTCCTCCGTGATCCCGCATCTGCTGGTGCCGGAGCTGCGCGAGGCGCTGGAGGAGACCAAGGCCCGAAAGGTCCTTTCGCTCAACCTTGCGCCCCAACCGGGCGAAACCGATGGCTTCTCCCCGCAGCGTCATTTGGAGGTTTTGGCCCGACACGCCCCTAAACTCGCCTTCGACGTGGTGCTGGCCGACAAGGCCGCCGTGCCCGACATCGAAGGTCTGACGGTTGCCGCCAAGCAGCTGGTCGGCAGCGAGGTCGAGCTGGCGGCGGTCGCCGCACAAGGAGACGACGCCCGGTCGAGCGCCGGGGGAGCCCCCGACCGGCACGACCCGGAGCTGCTGGCAGCCGCGTACGACCGTATTTTTCGGATGCATGGAAGGATCGGCCCATGGCGATGACGGCAGCGGTGAAGGATGAAATCTCCCGGCTCCCCGTCACCCGGACCTGCTGCCGGAAGTCGGAGGTCTCGTCGATCCTGCGGTTCGCGGGCGGTCTGCACCTGGTCAGCGGACGCATCGTGATCGAGGCGGAGCTGGACACGGGCATTGCCGCCCGCCGGCTGCGCAAGGACATCCTGGAGATCTTCGGGCACAGCTCCGACCTGGTGGTGATGGCCCCCGGCGGCCTGCGCCGCGGCAGCCGCTATGTCGTACGGGTCGTGGCCGGCGGCGATCAGCTGGCGCGCCAGACCGGCCTGGTGGACGGCCGCGGACGCCCCATCCGCGGGCTTCCCCCACAGGTGGTCTCCGGCGCGACCTGCGACGCCGAGGCGGCCTGGCGCGGCGCCTTCCTGGCCCACGGCTCACTGACCGAACCGGGCCGCTCCTCGTCCCTGGAGGTCACCTGCCCCGGGCCCGAGGCGGCGCTCGCACTGGTCGGCGCCGCCCGCCGGCTCGGTATCGGCGCCAAGGCCCGTGAGGTGCGCGGCGTGGACCGTGTCGTGGTCCGTGACGGTGACGCGATCGGTGCCCTGCTGACGCGGCTCGGCGCCCATGAGTCGGTGCTCGCGTGGGAGGAGCGGCGGATGCGCCGCGAGGTCCGCGCCACCGCCAACCGTCTCGCCAACTTCGACGACGCCAACCTCCGCCGCTCGGCGCGCGCCGCGGTCGCCGCGGGCGCCCGGGTCCAGCGGGCCCTGGAGATCCTGGGCGAGGAGGTCCCCGAGCACCTCGCGGCGGCCGGCCGGCTGCGGATGGAGCACAAGCAGGCCTCGCTGGAGGAGCTGGGTGCCCTCGCCGACCCGCCGCTCACCAAGGACGCGGTCGCCGGCCGGATCCGCCGGCTGCTGGCGATGGCCGACAAGCGCGCCCAGGACCTGGGCATTCCCGGCACCGAGTCCAACCTCACCGAGGAACTCGCCGAGGGCATGGTCGGCTGACGACCGGTGCCTCGCACCCCGCCAGGCGTCCCCTCGCGCCCCCGGCTCACCTCCGAAACGGTGCCGTCGGGGGAGGCGCGGGCAGGCGCGCACGAGGGCAGTTCAAACCGCTCGTTTGAGGGGGCGCGAGCGCTTCTGGGCTCGCTCGTTTGAGGGGCCAGGAGCCCTTCTGTGGCTGCTCGTTTGAGGGTGCGAAGGCCCGTTTGTCAATGTCACGTACGTCTCTTATTGGGGGTAGGGTCGGAGGCGGTCGGGGACAGCCCATACAGCTCGCCGGTAACCCATCGGCGTACCTAACGAGGAGATCGGTTCGTGACGATCCGCGTAGGCATCAACGGATTCGGCCGCATTGGTCGCAACTACTTCCGCGCGCTCCTGGAGCAGGGTGCGGACATCGAGATCGTCGGTGTCAACGACCTGACCGACAACGCCACCCTGGTTCACCTGCTGAAGTACGACACCATTCTGGGTCGCCTCAAGCAGGACGTCAGCCACACCGACGACACCATCACGGTCGGCAACCAGACCTTCAAGACGATGGCCGAGCGCGACCCGGCGAACCTCCCCTGGGGCGAGCTCGGTGCCGACATCGTCATCGAGTCGACCGGCATCTTCACCAAGAAGGCCGACGCCGAGAAGCACATCCAGGCCGGTGCCAAGAAGGTCCTGATCTCCGCGCCCGCCAAGGACGAGGACATCACGATCGTGATGGGCGTCAACAACGACAAGTACGACGCGGCCAAGCACCACGTCATCTCCAACGCCTCCTGCACCACCAACTGTGTGGCGCCGATGGCGAAGGTTCTCGACGAGAACTTCGGCATCGTCAAGGGCCTGATGACCACGGTCCACGCGTACACCAACGACCAGCGCATCCTGGACTTCCCGCACAGCGACCTGCGCCGCGCCCGCGCCGCCGCGGAGAACATCATCCCGACCTCGACCGGTGCCGCCAAGGCCACCGCCCTGGTCCTCCCGCAGCTCAAGGGCAAGCTGGACGGCATCGCCATGCGCGTCCCGGTCCCCACCGGCTCGGTCACCGACCTGGTCCTGGAGCTCGACCGCGAGGTCAGCAAGGACGAGATCAACGCCGCCTTCCAGAAGGCCGCCGAGGGCCAGCTCAAGGGCATCCTGGAGTACACCGAGGACCCGATCGTCTCCTCGGACATCGTGAACTTCCCGGCCTCCTGCACCTTTGACTCCTCCCTGACGATGTCGCAGGGCAAGCAGGTCAAGGTCGTCGGCTGGTACGACAATGAGTGGGGCTACTCCAACCGCCTGGTGGATCTGACCACCTTCGTCGGCGGCCAGCTCTGATCGCTGGTTGACAGCCGAGGCACCGAGATGTGAGGTCGGGGCTCGTATGACGCGAAGAAGCGTCGTACGGGCCCCGTCCCGTGGCCGATCTACGCAAACACGGAGTCACTCCTCATGAAGACGATCGACGACCTCCAGGTCGCCGGACAGCGTGTCTTTGTCCGCGCCGACCTGAATGTGCCGCTGGACGGCACCACCATCACCGACGACGGCCGGATCCGTGCCGTCGCCCCGACGATCGCCAAGCTCGTCGAGCGCGGCGCTAAGGTGATCGTCGCCTCGCACCTGGGCCGTCCCAAGGGCGCGCCGGACCCGGCCTTCTCGCTGGCCCCGGCGGCCGCGCGGCTGGGTGACATCCTCGGGCAGGACGTGGCGTTCGCCACCGACACGGTCGGCGAGTCCGCCCGGTCCGTGGTCGCGGGCCTGGCCGACGGCCAGGTGGCCGTGCTGGAGAACCTCCGCTTCAACGCGGGCGAGACCAGCAAGGACGATGCCGAGCGCGGCGCCTTCGCCGACCAGCTCGCCGCACTCGCGGACCTGTACGTGGGCGACGGCTTCGGCGCGGTGCACCGCAAGCACGCCTCCGTCTTCGATCTGCCCCGGCGTCTTCCGCACGCCGCCGGTGACCTGATCGCCGCCGAGGTCGCCGTCCTGAAGAAGCTCACCGAGGACGTCAAGCGCCCCTACGTCGTCGCGCTGGGCGGCGCCAAGGTCTCCGACAAGCTGGCCGTCATCGACCAGCTGATCGAGAAGGCCGACCGCATCCTGGTCGGCGGCGGGATGGCGTACACCTTCCTCAAGGCCAAGGGCCACGAGGTGGGCATCTCGCTGCTCCAGGAGGACCAGGTCCCGGCCTGCCTGGAGTACCTGGCGCGGGCCGAGAAGCGCGGCGTGGAGTTCGTGCTCCCCGTCGACGTTCTGGTCTCCGCCGAATTCCCGGACCTGAAGACCAAGGCCCCGGCGAACCCCGGGACCGTCGCCGCGGACGCCATCCCGGCCGACAAGGAGGGCCTGGACATCGGCCCGAAGACCCGCGAGCTCTACGCCGCGAAGGTCGCCGACGCGGGCACCGTTTTCTGGAACGGCCCGATGGGTGTCTTCGAGCACCCCGACTACGCCGACGGCACCAAGGCCGTCGCCCAGGCGCTGCTGGACTCGCCCGCCTTCACCGTCGTCGGTGGCGGTGACTCGGCCGCCGCCGTGCGTCTGCTGGGCTTCGACGAGACTGCATTCGGCCACATTTCGACCGGCGGTGGCGCCAGCCTCGAATACCTCGAAGGCAAGACGCTCCCCGGCCTCGCCGCTCTGGAGGACTGAACAACGTGACTGACCGTACCCCGCTGATGGCGGGCAACTGGAAGATGAACCTCAACCACCTCGAGGCCATCGCCCACGTCCAGAAGCTCGCCTTCGCCCTTGCCGACAAGGACTTCGACGCCGTAGAGGTCGCGGTCCTGCCGCCCTTCACCGATCTGCGGTCGGTGCAGACGCTGGTCGACGGCGACAAGCTCAAGATCAAGTACGGCGCCCAGGATCTCTCCGCGCACGACTCCGGTGCCTACACCGGTGAGATCTCCGGCGCGATGCTCGCCAAGCTCAAGTGCGCGTACGTGGCCATCGGCCACAGTGAGCGCCGCCAGTACCACGGTGAGAACGAAGAGATCTGCAACGCCAAGGTCAAGGCCGCCTTCAAGCACGGCATCACCCCGATCCTGTGCGTCGGTGAGGGCCTGGACGTCCGTAAGGCCGGCAACCAGGTCGCGCACACCCTCGCCCAGGTCGACGGCGGTCTGGCCGACGTCCCGGCCGAGCAGGCCGAGACCATCGTGATCGCCTACGAGCCGGTGTGGGCCATCGGCACCGGCGAGGTCGCCACCCCCGAGGACGCGCAGGAGGTCTGCGGTGCGATCCGCGGCCGCCTCGCCGAGCTCTACAGCCAGGAGCTGGCCGACAAGGTCCGCATCCAGTACGGCGGCTCGGTCAAGTCCGGCAATGTCGCGGCGATCATGGCGCAGCCCGACGTCGACGGCGCGCTGATCGGCGGCGCGGCGCTGGACGCGGACGAGTTTGTGAAGATCGTCCGTTTCCGCGACCAGTAGCAGCTATGACGAGGGGGAGCCCTCGTCGTACCCTGTCGGGGCCGGGACCGGTGCAGCAGCACCGCCCCCGGCCCCGCACCATTTGTTCCGTATATCGTGCTCCATACGTCCGTCCGTCAGTCCTAGAGAGTTGGTCCAGCCGTGGTCATCGGGTTCTCGATCGCCCTCATCGTCTTCAGCCTGCTGCTGATGATGCTGGTGCTCATGCACAAGGGAAAGGGCGGCGGCCTGTCCGACATGTTCGGTGGCGGCATGCAGTCCTCGGTCGGAGGCTCCTCGGTCGCCGAGCGCAACCTCGACCGCATCACCATCGTGGTGGGTCTGCTGTGGTTCGCCTGCATTGTGGTGCTCGGCATCCTGATGAAGCTCAGCAACTGACGAGGCGTCGGAAAGGGCGGCCTATCATGAGGGTGGCGTCCTCGGACGGGTAACTCCAGCCACTGGACGCGCGTTGGGCCTTACGTAGACTGGGGCGTTCCGCAGCGCAGCTGCTGCGAGAGGCTGTGCAGCACCATTACGCAGGGAGTTACGACCGTGGCAAGTGGCAACGCGATCCGAGGAAGTCGGGTCGGGGCGGGGCCGATGGGGGAGGCCGAGCGCGGCGAGTCCGCGCCGCGCACCCGCATCTCCTTCTGGTGCTCCAACGGGCACGAGACGCAGCCCAGCTTCGCCGGCGATGCGCAGGTTCCGGACACCTGGGACTGCCCGCGCTGTGGTTTCCCGGCAGGCAAGGACCGGGACAGCCCGCCGGACCCGCCGCGCACCGAGCCGTACAAGACCCACCTCGCCTACGTCCGAGAGCGTCGCAGTGACGCCGACGGTGAGGCGATCCTCGCGGAGGCGCTCGCCAAGCTCCGCGGCGAGATCTGACGGACCAGCACATTTCTCGGCCGGCCCGGCCGGAGGGACACACCCCTCCGGCCGGGCCGGCCGCGTGTGGGTGCCCTCGCGGGCCGTGCGCGCTCCGGGCCGGCCGTGGGCCGCATCTGAGGTAGCGGATGGGGAAGTCGCCCGAGGGCCACTGTCAGTGGTCGCCCGTACCGTTTTCCGTACGCGAACGATGCGGACGATGCGGACGGGGGCGGCATGGCGGGCAGCGGTACGAGCGCGGAAGCGGGCCGCGTGGCAGCTGCGGGCGCGCTCGTCCGGCGCGGCGGCTTCGGCCGGCTGTGGGGCGCCGCCGCCGTCTCCCGCTTCGGTGACGCCCTGCGCGGCACGGCGCTCCCGCTGCTCGCCTACGCCCTGACCGATTCACCGCTGCTGATCTCGCTCGTCACCGCCTGTGGCTTCGTGCCCTGGCTGTTCTTCGGGCTGTTGGGTGGCGCGGTCGCCATGGGGGCACCTCCCTGCTCGAGCGAAGCCGAGAGCTTGGGGGAGGGTGGACCAGCGGCGGGCGATGTGGGCGGTCGATGTGCTGCGCGGGGTGCTGATGGCGGGCTTCGCGCTGGCCGTGGCGCTCGACCGGGTGGGCATCGGGCTGCTGCTCGCGCTGGCCTTCGCGCTCACCACTCTCCAGACACTGTTCGACAACGCTGCTACGGCCCTGTTGCCCGCGGTGGTGCCCAAGGAGGCGCTGGCTGCCGCCAACGCCCGGCTGATGACCGGTCAGGAGCTGGCCGGCCGGTTCGTCGGCGGCCCGCTGGCCCCGGTGCTCATCGGGCTCGGCGCCGCACTCCCGTTCCTGGCCGACGCGGCCACTTACTTCGTCGCGGCCGCCCTCGTCGCCTCCTTGCGCACCGGCCCCGCGGCCAGCCGGCCGGCCACCGCCGGGCACACCGTCCGGCGCGAAGTCGCCGAGGGAATACGGCAGTTGTGGCGGGACCGGGTGCTGCGCGCCTTCTGTGTGTCGGTGGCACTGGGCAATGTCGGCATCGGGGCGCTGATCGCGACCCTGGTGGTGGTCGTCAAGGGCTGGCTGGGCGCCGGGGACTTCGGGTATGCCGTGGTGACCACCGGCTACGGCATCGGCATGGTGGTGGGCGGGCTCCTCGCGGACCGGACGATCGCCGTGGCCGGCGGCAAGGGCCGCACCCTGCTGGTCGCCGGAGTGCTCCAGACAGTGACCCTGGTGGGCTTCGGGACGTTGCGCACGGTCTGGCTCGCGGCCGTGCTCCTGGGCCTGTTCGGCTTCGCCGGCATGGTGTGGAACGTTGTGGAGACCACGGTCGTGCAGCAGCGCAGCCCGGCCGGGATGCTCGGCAGGATCAGCTCCGCCTTCCGTACGGTCTCGGTCGCCGGGACACCGCTCGGCGCGCTGTGCGGCGGCGCGGCCGCCACGGCATACGGCCCCAACGCCCCCGCGCTGCTGGCCGCCGCCCTGCCGGCGCTGGGCGCCGCCGCGTTGATACCTGTTCTTCAGACCGCCGACGGCGCCTCGTCCGACGGCGGACAGATACCTCATACCGCGCGCTGATCAATTAGGTTGGGAGATGGCGGGGCCGGTACGAGATGAAGAAGGCTGATGTCCGAGATGAACGCAGAAGGCCGCAGCAGGCTCGATCAGATGCCTGAGTGGACCGCGCTGGGCAAGCACCGGGAGCAGTTGGCGGAGGTGCATCTGCGCGAGCTGTTCGAGCGGGATCCCGCGCGCGCCGAGCGCTACACCCTCCAGGTCGGCGATCTGCACCTGGACTACTCCAAGCACCTGGTCACCGACGAGACGCTGGGGCTGCTGCGCGAGCTGGCCGCGGCGACCGGTGTGGCCGAGCTGCGGGACGCGATGTTCCGCGGCGAGAAGATCAACATCACCGAGCGGCGCTCCGTGCTGCACACCGCGCTGCGCGCGCCCGGCTCGGCGGTTGTCATGAGCGACGGTGAGAACGTCGTCCCCGGTGTGCAGCACGTCCTGACGAGGATGGGCACCTTCAGCGATCGGGTCCGCTCCGGCGACTGGAAGGGCCACACCGGCAAGCGCATCAAGACCGTCGTCAACATCGGGATCGGCGGCTCGGACCTGGGCCCGGCGATGGCGTACGAGGCGCTGCGCGCCTACACCCACCGGGACATGCAGTTCCGCTTCGTCTCCAACGTGGACGGCGCCGATCTGCACGAGGCGGTCCGCGATCTGGACCCGGCCGAGACGCTGTTCATCATCGCCTCGAAGACCTTCACCACCATCGAGACGATCACCAATGCCACCTCGGCCCGTGAGTGGCTGCTGACCGGTCTGGGCGCCGATGGGGGAGAGGCCGTCGCCAAGCACTTCGTGGCGCTGTCGACCAATGCCGAGAAGGTGGCGGAGTTCGGCATCGACACGGACAACATGTTCGAGTTCTGGGACTGGGTCGGCGGCCGGTACTCCTTCGACTCCGCGATCGGCCTGTCGCTGATGGTCGCGATCGGCCCGGAGCGCTTCCGCGAGATGCTCGCCGGCTTCCACCTCGTCGACGACCACTTCCGCACCGCCCCGCCGGAGGAGAACGCCCCGCTGCTGCTGGGGCTGCTCGGTATCTGGTACGGCAACTTCTGGGACGCCCAGTCGCATGCCGTACTGCCCTACAGCCACTACCTCTCCAAGTTCACCGCCTATCTTCAGCAGCTGGACATGGAGTCCAACGGCAAGTCCGTGGACCGCCAGGGCAACCGGGTCGGCTGGCAGACGGGGCCGGTCGTCTGGGGCACGCCCGGGACGAACGGCCAGCACGCCTACTACCAGCTCCTGCACCAGGGCACGAAGATGATCCCCGCCGATCTCATCGGCTTCGCCGAGCCGGTCGCCGATCTGCGGCCGGGTCTGGTCGCCCAGCACGACCTGCTGATGGCCAATCTCTTCGCCCAGGGCCAGGCGCTGGCCTTCGGCAAGACGCCGGACGAGGTGCGCGCCGAGGGCGTGGCCGAGGAACTGGTGCCCCACAAGACGTTCCCGGGCAACCGCCCCACCACCACGATCCTGGCCGGCGAGCTCAGCCCGTCCGTGCTGGGCCAGTTGATCGCGCTCTACGAGCACAAGGTGTTCGTCCAGGGCGCGGTGTGGGACATCGACTCCTTCGACCAGTGGGGCGTGGAGCTGGGCAAGGTCCTCGCCAAGCGCGTCGAACCGGCCCTGACCGAGGGTGCCGAGGTGCCGGGCCTCGACGCCTCCACCGCCGGTCTGGTCGCCAGGTACCGGGAGCTGCGCGGGCGTTGATCCCCGCGATGGCCGCAGGACCGTCCCGCTGACGCCGTAGGCCCCGCACCCTCCAGGGCGCGGGGCCTACGGCACTGCTGCGGTGACGGGCTCAGGCCGAAGCCGGCGGGTAGAGGCCGCGCGGCAGTTGGGACGCCGCCGCCTCGTCCAGCAGCCACAGGGTCCGGCTGCGGCCCCGTGCGCCGGCCGCCGGGGCCTGCACCTCACCGGCACCGGAGAGGGCGATGGCCGCGGCATTGGCCTTGTCCTCGCCTGCCGCCAGCAGCCAGACCTCCCGTGCCGCTCGAATCGCGGGCAGGGTCAGCGAGATACGGGTCGGCGGCGGCTTCGGTGCGCCGTGCACCCCGACCACCGTCCGCTCCTTCTCGTAGACGGCCGGCAGTTCCGGGAAGAGCGAGGCCACATGGGTGTCCGGGCCGACGCCCAGCAGCAGGACGTCGAAGGACGGCACCGGGCCGTGGTCCTCGGGGCCCGCGGCGGCGGCGAGTTCGATCGCGTACGCCTCGGCGGCGGCGTCGGCGTCATGGCCGTACGGGCCGTCCGCCGGAGGCATGGGGTGCACCCGGGCCGGGTTCAGCGGAACGCTGTCCAGCAGCACCTCCCGGGCCTGGGTGTGGTTGCGCACCGGATCGCCGTCCGGTGCGAACCGCTCGTCGCCCCACCACAGATCGAGCCGGGACCAGTCCACCGCGTCCCGGGCGGGCGCCTCGGCGAGGGCCGCGAGCAGCCCGTTGCCGTTGCGCCCGCCGGTCAGGACCACGGAGGCGGAGCCACGGGCGGTCTGGGCGTCCACGATCTTCGTGATCAGCCGGGCCGCCGCGGCCTTGGCCATCAGCTCCTTGTCGCGGTGGACGACAACCTGCGGAGCACTCACTTGGCGGCCGCCTTCTTCGCGGCCTTCTTCGCCGCGGGCTTGGCCGGACCGCTCCCGTCCGCCGCTTTCTCCTCGGCGGCCGGCTGCTCTCCGTTGCCGTGACCGAGCCGGTCCACGCCGAACTTCAGCGCGCGGGCGTAGATCTCGTCCGGGTCGAGCCGGCGCAGCTCCTCGGCGAGCAGCTCGGAGGTGTCCCGCCGCTTGAGCGCCACCGCACGGTCGGGCTGACCGCGCATGCAGAGCGTGGCCAGCGAGCCGTCCGGGCGGTCCAGGACGATCGCGCCGATGCTGGACTCCATCCGTACGGCCGTCAGACCGGGCCCGCCGGACACCTTGCGGGTGACCGGGACGTTGAGCCGGTCGGCCAGCCACATGGCGAGCAGCTCGCAGCTGGGGTTGAACTCCTCGCCCTCCACCTCGGCCGAGGTGACCGTGCACGGGGCCTGGTCGAGCGCCGCCGCCAGCATCGAGCGCCACGGGGTGATCCGGGTCCAGGACAGGTCCGTGTCGCCCGGCGTGTACGTCTCCGCGCGGGTGGACAGCTCATGGATGGGCTGCTCGGCGGCGTAGGCATCGGTGACCCGGCGCTGGGCCAGCGCACCGAGCGGATCCTGGGCGGGGGCCGCCGGGGCGTTCACCGCCCACCAGACCACGACCGGGGCATCCGGCAGCAGCAGCGGCAGCACAACGGACTGGGCGTGGTCGATGACGTCGCCGTACAGCCGCAATATGACCGTCTCGCCGGTGCCGGCGTCCGTGCCGACCCGCACCTCGGCGTCTAGGCGGGCCTTGGCGCGGTCGCGCGGTGAGCGGCTGACCCGCTTGATGACCACGAGGGTGCGCGAGGGGTGCTCACGGGACGCGTCGTTGGCCGCCTTCAGCGCGTCATAGGCGTTCTCCTCGTCGGTGACGATGACGAGGGTGAGCACCATGCCGATGGCAGGGGTGCCCACGGCGCGACGGCCCTGGACCAACGCCTTGTTGATCTTGCTGGACGTGGTTTCCGTCAGATCGATCTTCATGGGCGACGCCAGCTCCGTCCGTCTCGTGCGAGCATTTCGTCCGCCTCGGTGGGGCCCCAGGTGCCCGCCGGGTACTGCGCGGGCTTGCCGTGCTTGTCCCAGTACTCCTCGATCGGGTCGAGGATCCGCCAGGACCGCTCCACCTCCTCCAGACGCGGGAAGAGGTTGGCGTCGCCGAGCAGCACATCGAGGATCAGCCGTTCATAGGCCTCCGGGCTGGACTCCGTGAAGGACTCGCCGTACGCGAAGTCCATCGACACATCCCGCACCTCCATCGAGGTGCCCGGCACCTTGGAGCCGAACCTCACGGTCACGCCCTCGTCCGGCTGCACCCGGATGACCAGGGCGTTCTGCCCCAGTTCCTCGGTGGCGGTGTGGTCGAAGGGGGAGTGCGGAGCGCGCTGGAAGACCACCGCGATCTCGGTGACCCGGCGGCCCAGGCGCTTGCCGGTGCGCAGGTAGAAGGGGACGCCCGCCCAGCGGCGGTTGTCGATCGACAGCTTGACCGCGGCGTAGGTGTCGGTCTTCGACTTGGGGTCGATACCGTCTTCCTGGAGGTAGCCGACGGCCTTCTCGCCGCCCTGCCAGCCCGCCGCGTACTGCGCGCGGACGGTCTCCTTGCCGAGGTCCTTGGGCAGCCGGACGGCGCCCAGCACCTTGGTCTTCTCCGCGACCAGCGCGTCCGCCTCGAAGGAGGCGGGCTCCTCCATCGCGGTCAGCGCGAGCAGTTGGAGGAGGTGGTTCTGGATGACGTCACGGGCGGCGCCGATGCCGTCGTAGTAGCCGGCCCGGCCGCCGATGCCGATGTCCTCGGCCATCGTGATCTGGACATGGTCGACATAGCTGCGGTTCCACAGCGGCTCGAACATCGTGTTGGCGAACCGCAGCGCCAGGATGTTCTGGACCGTCTCCTTGCCCAGGTAGTGGTCGATCCGGAAGACCTCGTGCGGCGGGAAGACCTCGTGCACGATCCGGTTGAGCTCCTGTGCGCTCTCCAGGTTGTGCCCGAAAGGCTTCTCGATGACCGCGCGGCGCCAGGAGTCCTCCTTCTGGTCGGCCAGCCCGTGCTTCTTCAGCTGCTGGACGACCTTGGGGAAGAACTTCGGGGGCACGGACAGGTAGAAGGCGAAGTTGCCGCCGGTGCCCTGCGCCTTGTCGAGCTCGTTTATCGTCTCCTTGAGCGTCTCGAAGGCCTCGTCGTCGTCGAAGTTGCCCTGGACGAAGCGGCAGCCCTGGACCAGCTGCTGCCAGACCTCCTCGCGGAACGGTGTACGGGAGTGTTCCTTGACCGCCGCGTACACCTCCTGCGCGAAGTCCTCGTGCTCCCACTCGCGACGGGCGAACCCGACGAGGGAGAAGCCCGGTGGGAGCAGCCCCCGGTTGGCGAGGTCGTAGACGGCGGGCATCAGCTTTTTACGGGACAAATCGCCCGTGACGCCAAAAATGACCAGGCCCGACGGCCCCGCGATACGCGGGAGCCGTCGGTCCAGGGCGTCACGGAGCGGGTTGGCTCCGTGTGAGTCAGTCAAGGGAGATCAGCCCTCCGAGGGAGCGAGGCGCTTGAGCTCCGCCTCCGTGGACTTGAGCAGGTCGTTCCAGGACACCGCGAACTTCTCCACGCCCTCATCTTCCAGGAGCTGCACGACGTCGTCGTACGCGATCCCGAGCTCGGCGATCGCGGCCAGGTCGGCCTTGGCCTGCGCGTACGTGCCGCGCACGGTGTCACCGGTGATGTCACCGTGGGCGCCGGTGGCCTCCAGGGTGGCCTCCGGCATGGTGTTGACCGTGCCCGGGGCAACCAGCTCGTCCACGTACAGGGTGTCCTTGTACGCGGGGTCCTTGACGCCGGTCGAGGCCCACAGCGGACGCTGCTTGTTGGCGCCGGCCTTGTCGAGGGCGGCCCAGCGCTCCGAGGAGAAGACCTCCTCGTACGCCTCGTAGGCGAGCCGGGCGTTCGCCAGCGCGGCCTTGCCCTTGAGGGCCTTGGCCTCGTCCGTGCCGAGCTTCTCCAGGCGCTTGTCGATCTCGGTGTCCACACGGGACACGAAGAACGACGCCACCGAACGGATCAGGGACAGGTCCAGGCCCGCGGCCTTGGCCTTCTCCAGGCCCGCCAGGTAGGCGTCCATGACCTCGCGGTAGCGCTCCAGCGAGAAGATCAGCGTGACGTTGACGCTGATGCCCAGGCCGATGACCTCGGTGATCGCCGGCAGACCCGCCTTGGTGGCCGGGATCTTGATCAGCGTGTTCGGGCGGTCCACCAGCCACGCCAGCTGCTTGGCCTCGGCGATGGTCGGGGTGGTGTGGTGCGCCAGGCGCGGGTCGACCTCGATGGAGACCCGGCCGTCCTGGCCGCCGGTGGCGTCGAAGACCGGCCGCAGGATGTCGGCGGCGTCCCGGACGTCCGCCGTCGTGATCATGCGGATGGCTTCCTCGACGGTGACCTTACGGGCGGCGAGATCGGCGACCTGCTGGTCGTAGCCGTGGCCGTCCGAGATCGCCTTCTGGAAGATCGACGGGTTGGTCGTGACGCCGACGACATGCTGCTGGTCGATCAGCTCGGCGAGGTTGCCGGACGTGATGCGCTGGCGCGACAGGTCGTCCAGCCAGATCGCGACGCCTTCGTCGGAGAGGCGCTTGAGTGCGTCTGTCATGGGTTCTGCATCTCCTACTTGTCGTGTACGGGCGTCAGCGCGCGGCGGCTTCGAGCGATTCCCGGGCCGCGCCCGCCACCGCGTCGGCGGTGAAGCCGAACTCGCGGAAGAGGACCTTGCCGTCGGCCGAGGCACCGAAGTGCTCCAGGGAGACGATGCGCCCGGCGTCACCGACGAAACGGTGCCAGGTCAGACCGATGCCGGCTTCGACGGCGACCCGGGCCCGGACGGACGGGGGCAGCACACTGTCGCGGTAGGCCTGGTCCTGCTGGTCGAACCACTCGACCGACGGCATCGACACCACGCGGGTGGGAATGCCCTCGGCCTGCAGCTGCTCCCGCGCCTCGACGGCGAGCTGCACCTCGGAACCGGTACCGATCAGCACCACCTGCGGCTCGGCGTCCTGCCCCTCGGGGCCGGTGGCGTCGAAGAGGACGTAACCACCCTTGGCGGTGGCCTCGTTGGCGGGGTACGTCGGCACGCCCTGACGGGTCAGCGCGAGGCCGTGCGGGGCCCCCACGCCGTACTCCTTCGTGTAGCGCCGCAGGATCTCGCGCCAGGCGATCGCGGTCTCGTTGGCGTCGGCCGGGCGCACGATGTTGAGGCCCGGGATGGCGCGCAGCGAGGCGAGGTGCTCGATGGGCTGGTGGGTCGGGCCGTCCTCGCCCAGACCGATGGAGTCGTGCGTCCACACGTACGTCACCGGCAGGTGCATCAGCGCGGACAGCCGGACGGCGTTGCGCATGTAGTCGGAGAACACCAGGAAGGTGCCGCCGTAGATGCGGGTGTTGCCGTGCAGCGCGATGCCGTTCATCTCCGCGGCCATGGAGTGCTCGCGGATGCCGAAGTGGATCGTGCGGCCGTAAGGGTCGGCACCCGGCAGCGGGTTGTCCGCCGGGAGGAACGAGGAGGCCTTGTCGATCGTGGTGTTGTTGGAGCCCGCGAGGTCGGCCGAGCCGCCCCACAGCTCCGGAATCACCGCGCCGAGGGCGTGCAGCACCTTGCCGGACGCGGCGCGGGTGGCCACGGCCTTGCCGGTCTCGAACGCGGGGAGGTGCTCCTCCCAGCCCTCGGGCAGCTCGCCCGCCGCGATCCGGTCGAACTCCGCGGCACGCTCCGTGTTGGCGGCGCGCCAGTCGGCGAAGGACTTCTCCCACTCCTTCTTGGCGTCGCGGCCGCGGTCGAGGGCGGCGCGGGTGTGCGCGAGCACCTCGTCGGAGACGTCGAAGGACTTCTCCGGGTCGAAGCCCAGGACGCGCTTGGTGGCCGCGACCTCCTCGTCACCCAGCGCCGAGCCGTGCGCGGCCTCGGTGTTCTGGGCGTTGGGGGCGGGCCAGGCGATGATCGAGCGCATCGCGATGAACGACGGGCGCTCGGTCTCGGCCTTGGCGGCCTCGATGGCCCTGGCCAGGCCGGCCGGGTCCAGGTCGCCGTTGGGCAGCTGCGCCACGCGCTGGACGTGCCAGCCGTAGGCCTCGTAGCGCTTGAGGGTGTCCTCGGAGACCGCGGTCTCGGTGTCGCCCTCGATGGAGATGTGGTTGTCGTCCCACAGCAGGACGAGGTTGCCGAGCTTCTGGTGGCCCGCCAGGGAGGACGCCTCGGCGGAGATGCCCTCCTGGAGGCAGCCGTCACCGGCGATGCAGAAGATGGTGTGGTCGAAGGGCGAGGTGCCCTGGGCCGCCTCGGGGTCGAACAGGCCGCGCTCGTAGCGCGACGCCATCGCCATGCCGACCGCGTTGGCGACACCCTGGCCCAGCGGACCCGTGGTGGTCTCCACGCCAGTGGTGTGGCCGTACTCGGGGTGGCCCGGGGTCTTCGAGCCCCAGGTGCGGAACGCCTTCAGGTCGTCCAGCTCCAGGCCGTAACCGGCGAGGTAGAGCTGGATGTAGAGGGTCAGGCTGGAGTGGCCCGCGGAGAGGACGAACCGGTCGCGGCCGGTCCAGTTCGCGTCCGCCGGGTCGTGCCGCATCAGCTTCTGGAAGAGCAGGTAGGCGGCCGGCGCCAGGCTCATGGCCGTACCGGGATGGCCGTTACCGACCTTCTGCACGGAATCCATGGCCAGGACACGGACGGTATCCACTGCCCGCTGATCCAGTTCGGTCCACTCGAGATCTGTGGTGGTCGGCTTGGTGCTCACCCTGAGTCAGGGCTCCTCTCCACATGTCGAATGCCGCGGACGGTATGTCCGCCAGGCGGTGTCGAGCCTACCCCCGCCAGTGCGTGCGTCTTTTCGACGCTCAGTCGGTGTTTTCGGCGCTCAGTCGGTGTGCTGCTGTCGCGGCGGCCCGTCGCTTCGGGCAACCAAATCAGGACTTCTGGCATTCCGGTCCCAGATGTGCGGGCCCTACGACCAGACTGCCGGGCGGTGGTCCGGTTCGCCTCCTGAACGCCGGGCGGGCACCCGGGGAGAGGTGCCGCCGCCGCACCGCCGCCCGCCGCCCAACACGACCCCACCCCCGCGAAGATCGCTGTATGGCCAACGTCTAAAGTGGCGTGGTACGCGCAAGCCCTACACCGCGTCTTCACCGCCGGACGGGCTTGCATGCCTTTTCTCTTCCGCGGCAGAGGCCGCTGACGTTACTTCCAGGGGTGTGCGTGACGGCCGTCGAATCCCGTCCTGCGGGGCTTGCTCAGGTCCCCGGGAATCCCGGTGAGCGGCCGTTCGGGGCCCGCGTCAAAGGGTTCGTGGCACTGACCAAGCCACGGGTCATCGAGCTGCTGCTGATGACCACCGTGCCGGTGATGTTCCTGGCCGCCAAGGGAGTGCCCGATCTGTGGCTGGTCCTGGCGACCTGCATCGGCGGCTACCTCTCCGCCGGCGGCGCCGCGGCCTTCAACATGTACCTCGACCGCGACATCGACGCGCTGATGGACCGCACGTCCCAGCGTCCGCTGATCACCGGCATGGTGAGCCCCCGTGAATGCCTGGTCTTCGCGACCGTCCTCGCGGTCGGCTCCACCGCCTGGTTCTGGTACCTCGTCAACCCGCTGTCGGCGATGCTGTCACTCGCTGCGCTGCTTTTCTATGTCGTCGTCTACACGATGATCCTCAAGCGGCGCACCTCGCAGAACATCGTCTGGGGCGGTATCGCCGGCTGCATGCCGGTCTTCATCGGCTGGTCGTCGGTGACGAACTCCGTCTCCTGGGCCTCGTTCATCCTCTTCCTGGTCATCTTCTTCTGGACGCCGCCGCATTACTGGCCGCTGTCGATGAAGGTCAAGGACGACTACGAGCGGGTCGGTGTGCCGATGCTGCCGGCCGTCGCGGGCAACAAGGTGGTCGCCCGGCAGATCGTCGCCTACAGCTGGGTGATGGTGGCGGTGTCGCTGCTGCTGCAGCCGCTGGGCTACACCGGCTGGTTCTACACCGCGGTCGCGCTCGTCTGCGGAGCCTTCTGGCTCAAGGAGGCGCACGGCCTCCAGGCCCGCGCGAAGGCCGGCATCACGGGCGCCAAGCTCAAGGAGATGCGGCTGTTCCACTGGTCCATCACCTATGTGTCGCTGCTGTTCGTCGCCGTCGCGGTGGACCCCTTCCTGCGCTGAGAGGTGTGGGGGATCACCCTCACAATTGGCCGTACTCGCGGGTAGCATGCTGTCCATGGCAGACACCCAGCAGGCGGAAGAGCAGGTGGAGGCGGCGGCCGGCACGGCGGCCGACAAGCGGGCCGGCCGGCGCACGGCCAAGCTCACCAAGCAGATCCGCGCCTTTGCCGACACCCACGGCGGCAGCGCCGAGGGCCAGCTCGCGCACATCGGCCGCGGCCGCATCCGGATCGCCCTCGTCGGGGCCAACGGCGAGTGGGGCAACCTCGTCGCGGACTCCTTCGGCTCCGCCAAGGACGCCGCCGCCGCGGCCGGCCTCACCCTCCAGGACGACTTCGACGGTGACCTCGCCGCCAGGGTCCGCACCGGCCGCTACGAGTGGTCCCGGATGGCGGGCATCCAGGTCGGCGGCCCGGCCAACGCCTGACGGGCGGCACCCGGGCGCCGTGCGCCGGAGCGTACGCCGGAAGCGGAGCCCGCTACCTCACCACTACCTCGTCCGTTAAGCCCACCAGGCGCGGCGCTCCGGCCGCGTCCGGCGGGCACTCGGCGAGGGGAAGCGGATGGACGGACTTCCACCGCTCATCGACCAGTACAGCCTCGGCGCGGTGCACGACGAGCTCGGCCTCGGCTCCTTCGAGACCCACCTCGCCGCCGCGGCCGGCGCCTACGGCCCGGCCCCCGCAGGCACCAGCTACTTCGACAGCTTCACCGGCCTCGCGATACGCCGCTGGTGCCCCCCGCTGCTCGGCCTGGAACCGCACTGCCCGCCCGCCCGCTACCTGGCCCGCAGACGCGAGGTCGGCGCCTTCCGGGCCGGACGCATGCTGCTGCGCGGCTCCGGAATCGGCACCTTCCTGCTGGAGGCCGGGACCCCCAGCAATCTGACCTCGGCCACCGAACTCGCCACCGCCGCCGCGGGCCGCACCCACGAGGTCGTACGGCTCGAACCGCTCGCCGAGCAGGTCGCCGACACCTCCGGCAGCGTCGATTCCTTCATCGGCTACACCGCCGAGGCCCTCTACGCCGCGGCCCAGCACGCCACCGCCTTCGCCTCCGGCGCCACCTACTGCGAGGGGCACGCCCCGGAGGCCGGTGAGGTGCGGCGGGCCGCGGACCGCTGGCTGCGCGGCCGCCGGCCCGGGGAACGGCTCGGGGAGCCCGCGCTCGTACGGCATCTGCTGTGGAGCGCGGTGGCGACCGGTCTGCCGGTGCAGCTGCACTGCCCCGATCCGCAGCCGCTGGCGGCCTTCCTGCGCGCTACTACCGGCATCGGCTCGGATCTCGTCCTGCTGCCGGAGGCGCCGCACCACCGGCGGGCGGCGCAGCTCGCCGCGGTGCACGCCCATGTGTACGCGGATGCCGGGCCCTGTCCCGAGGAGACGCTGGGCCAGGCACCGTTCGGCAAGCTGCTGTTCTCCTCGGGCGCCCGGGGGCTGCCCGAGCTCTATGTGACCGGCGCCCGGTGTTTCCTGCGGGCCATGGCGCGCCTCGTACGGGAGTGGACCGACGAGGGCCTGTGCGGGCCCGGGGACGGGCGGCGGATCACCGAGACGATCGGGTTCGGGACGGCGCGGCGGGTCTACCGGCTGAGCGCGGGGGCCGCCTGAGGCTCCGGTGCCTCGTGCTCGCCGGAGGGGGCGGGCTCGCCGGGGTCCTCCTCCAGAAGCGGACCGCGGTCGCGCAGGGAAAGACAGACCCGCAGCACCCAGATCCACACCAGGGCCGAGCCCAGCATGTGGAGCCCGATGACGATCTCGGGCAGGCCCGTGAAGTACTGGACGTAGCCGATGACGCCCTGCGCGGCGATACAGGCGAACAGCCCCAGGAGCATCCGGCGCGGGGCGGCCGGTGCCTTGACGGCGCGCAGGGTGAACCACAGGGCGACGGACAGGCCGACGACGATGTAGACGAAGTCGACGTGGAGCTGGGTGATCTCCTGCCAGTCCAGCGGGATGCGGTGGACCTTCTTGGCGTCGCCCGCGTGCGGGCCCGTGCCGGTGACGACCGTGCCGATGACCGTGAGCGCGCCGGTCGCGGCCACCAGCAGCCAGGCCAGCTGCCGCGCCGGACGGGCGACCAGGTCGCGCGGCTCCTCGTCGCCCTCGCCCGCCCGCTTCCAGCTCAGCACGGCGACCGTGAGAAGCGCCGTGGCCGCAAGGAAGTGCGAGCTGACGATGTACGGGTTCAGGCCGGTCAGGACCGTGATACCGCCGACGACGGCATTGCTCATGACGAGCCAGAACTGCACCCAGCCGAGCCGGGTGAGCGAGCGGCGCCGGGGGTGACGGGCGCGGGCGGCGATGATGAACAGCCCGACGACCACGCACAGCACATACGTCAGCATGCGGTTGCCGAACTCGATGAGGCCGTTGATGCCCATCGCGGCGGTCGGAGTCAGGCTGTCCGGCGTGCACTTGGGCCAGGTCGAGCAGCCCAGCCCGGACTGCGAGAGCCGGACCGCGCCACCCGTGACGACGATGATCACGGCCATCACGACGGTGGCCAGCGCGGCCCGTCGTACGAAGGCCGCGGACGGCTGCCAGCGGCGGGCGATCAGCTCAAGGGGATTCAGCGTGTTCGGCACGGGAGCCATCGTAGGCGGCCCCTTGTGCAAACTTTCACGAGGGGTGCGTTCGCGACGGAACCAACCGTCCGAGCCGCCTCGGCCGCTCACTCCCAGCGGAAGAACCGCGCCGCGGCCCCCAGCCCCAGCGCCGCCCACACCGCGAGGATGCCGAGGTCAGGCCACGGGACGCCGGCGCCGTGCTGGAGCACCTCGCGCAGCCCGTCGGACAGTGCCGTGATCGGCAGCAGCCCGAGCACGCCCTGGGCGGCCTCCGGGAACTTGTCCAGCGGGACGATCACGCCGCCGCCGACCAGCAGCAGCAGGAACACCAGGTTGGCCGCCGCGAGGGTGGCCTCCGCCTTGAGCGTGCCGGCCATCAGCAGGCCCAGACCGGAGAAGGCGGCGGTGCCCAGGAGGAGCAGCAGAGCCACCGTGAGCGGACTGCCCTGCGGGGACCAGCCCAGCGCGAGCGCGACCGCGGTCAGCAGCGCGATCTGCAGGACCTCGGTGACCAGTACCGCACAGGTCTTGGCGGTCATCAGCCCCCAGCGCGGCAGCGGCGAGACGGCCAGCCGCTTGAGCACGCCGTAGCGCCGCTCGAAGCCGGTCGCGATGGCCTGGCCGGTGAAGGCGGTCGACAGCACGGCGAGCGCCAGGACACCGGGCGCGAGGAAGTCGACGGACCGGCCCGCGCCGCCGGCCGTGCCGGTGGGCACCGCGATGATGTCGACGGCGGAGAACAGCACCAGCAGCAGCGTCGGGATGATCACGGTCAGCAGTAGCTGCTCACCGTTGCGCAGCAGCATCCTGGTCTCCAGGGCCGCCTGCGCGCGGATCATCCGGGGCAGCGGAGCCGCACCGGGCCGCGGGCTGAACGTGCCGGTGACGCCGCCGGCCTCGGTGGTGGTCATGCGCGCAGCTCCTTGCCCGTGAGCTCCAAAAAGACGTCCTCCAGGGTGTGCCGCTCGACGGCTATCGCGTCGGGCATCACGCCGTTCTGGGCGCACCAGGAGGCGACGGTGGCCAGCAGCTGCGGGTTGACCTTGCCGTGGACGCGGTAGACGCCGGAGGCGGGCTCCGCGGCGGCGCTGTCCGCGGGCAGCGCCTTGAGGAGCGAGGCGAGGTCGAGTCCGGGGCGGCCGGTGAAGCGCAGGCTGTTCTCCGCGCCGCCGCGGCACAGCTCGTCCGGGCTGCCCTGGGCGATCACCCGGCCGCCGTCGATGATCGCGACATCGTCGGCGAGCTGCTCGGCCTCGTCCATGAAGTGCGTGGTCAGTACGGTGCTGACGCCGTCGGCGCGTAGTTCCCGTACGAGGTCCCAGGTGGCGTGGCGGGCCTGCGGGTCGAGTCCGGCCGTCGGCTCGTCCAGGAAGACCAGCTCGGGGCGGCCGACCACGGCCATCGCCAGCGCCAGCCGTTGTTGCTGGCCGCCGGACAGCCGCCGGTAGGGGGTCCGGCCGCAGCTGCCGAGGCCGAGCCGGTCGATGAGCGTGCCGACGTCGAGGGGGTGGGCGTGCAGGGTGGCGGTGTGCCGCAGCATCTCCTCCGCCTTGGCGCCCGCGTAGACGCCGCCGGACTGCAGCATCACGCCGATCCGCGGCCGCAGTGCCGCGGCGTCGGCGACCGGGTCCAGGCCCAGGACCCGCACCCGGCCGGCGTCCGGGCGGCGGTAGCCCTCGCAGGTCTCGACGGTGGTGGTCTTGCCGGCGCCGTTCGGGCCGAGCACGGCGGTCACCGCGCCGCGGGCGACGGTCAGATCGAGCCCGTCCACGGCGGTCTTGGTCCCGTATCGCTTGACCAGGCCGGTGATCTCGACGGCAGGCTCTCGGCCGGGGGGCCGGGGGGCGCCCCCCGGGGAGGTGCTGGGCATGCCGGGCAGTCTACGGAGAGTGGCAGGCCGGCCTCCAATGGGGGCGTGGGCCCTCACCGGCGCCCGTTCCCCGGTCTGGCGGTGTGTGACCGCACGGGTTTCCACGCCCGTGAGCCGTGGTGCGCCGTTGCCGGGCCGGGGCGGACCTTCGCAGGTCGGCACCGCTTCCGCCGCCCCGGCAGGTACTTGATTTAGGTAACCCTAAGTGATAGAGGCCACCCATCCGTGATCCGGACGAGGCTTGTATCGCTTTGACGAATTACGCAACAATGGCGTTGTGAAATACGCGAGCGAGGAACAGGAAGGGCCCGCGGTCGAGCAGACCGAAGGGCCGGCCGCCTCCGCGCCCGAGCAGACCGAGCGGCGCGGGCCCGCCCCGCACGCCGCGGCGCCGCACGACGAACAGCAGGGCACCCGCAACAGGGTCGCCCGCTCCATCCTCGACCACGGTCCGTCCACCGCGGCCGAGCTCGCCCTTCGCCTGGAGCTGACCCAGGCGGCCGTCCGGCGGCATCTGGACGCGCTGGCCGCGGAGGGCGTCGTCGAGCCCCGCGAGAAGCGCGTCTACGGCACCCGTGGCCGTGGCCGCCCGGCCAGGGCCTTCGCCCTCACCGACTGCGGACGGGACGCCTTCGACCAGGCCTACGACCAGCTCGCCACCGACGCGCTGCGCTGGATCGCGCAGAGCGCGGGCGGCGGCGAGCAGGGCGAGGCGGCCGTCGCCGCGTTCGCCCGTGCGCGCCTCGCCGCGCAGGCCGAGGGCTACCGCGAGGCGGTCGAGGCCGCCGAGCCGGAGGCCCGTACCGAGGCCCTTGCGAAGGCGTTGACCGCGGACGGGTACGCTGCTACGGCGCGCAGCGCCCCCAATCCCCAGCTCGGTGAACAGCTCTGCCAGCACCACTGCCCGGTCGCGCATGTCGCCGAGCAGTACCCGCAGCTGTGTGAGGCGGAGACCGAGGTCTTCTCCCGATTGCTCGGGACCCATGTACAGCGTCTTGCCACCATCGCCCATGGCGACGGGGTGTGCACGACCTTCGTCCCGAAGGCCGGTGCCGGCAAGGCCGCTCACAGCACCGCACGCACCACCAAGACCACCACAGCATCTGCAAGCACGGCCGGGAGGAACCCCGCATGACGCTCCCTACGGAGACTGCTCACCCTGAGCTCGAGGGTCTGGGCAAGTACGAATACGGCTGGGCCGACTCCGACGTGGCCGGCGCTTCCGCCAAGCGCGGCCTTTCCGAGGCCGTCGTCCGCGACATCTCGGCGAAGAAGAACGAGCCGGAGTGGATGCTCAAGCTCCGCCTCAAGGGTCTGAAGCTGTTCGACAAGAAGCCCATGCCGAACTGGGGCTCGGACCTGTCGGGCATCGACTTCGACAACATCAAGTACTTCGTCCGCTCCACCGAGCAGCAGGCCGCCTCCTGGGAGGACCTGCCCGAGGACATCAAGAACACCTACGACAAGCTCGGCATCCCCGAGGCGGAGAAGCAGCGCCTGGTCGCCGGTGTCGCCGCGCAGTACGAGTCCGAGGTCGTCTACCACCAGATCCGTGAGGACCTGGAGGAGCAGGGCGTCATCTTCCTGGACACCGACACCGCGCTCAAGGAGCACCCGGAGCTCTTCCAGGAGTACTTCGGCACGGTCATCCCGGTCGGCGACAACAAGTTCGCGTCGCTGAACAGCGCGGTGTGGTCCGGCGGCTCGTTCATCTACGTGCCCAAGGGTGTCCACGTCGACATCCCGCTGCAGGCCTACTTCCGGATCAACACCGAGAACATGGGCCAGTTCGAGCGGACGCTGATCATCGTCGACGAGGACGCCTACGTCCACTACGTCGAGGGCTGCACGGCGCCGATCTACAAGTCGGACTCGCTGCACTCCGCGGTGGTCGAGATCATCGTGAAGAAGGGCGGCCGCTGCCGCTACACGACCATCCAGAACTGGTCGAACAACGTCTACAACCTGGTCACCAAGCGCGCCGTCGCCTACGAGGGCGCGACCATGGAGTGGGTCGACGGCAACCTCGGCTCCAAGGTGACCATGAAGTACCCGGCGGTCTACCTCATGGGCGAGCACGCCAAGGGCGAGACCCTGTCCATCGCCTTCGCGGGCGAGGGCCAGCACCAGGACGCCGGCTCCAAGATGGTCCACATGGCGCCGAACACCTCCTCCAACATCGTCTCCAAGTCGGTGGCGCGAGGCGGCGGCCGGACCTCCTACCGCGGTCTGGTCGAGATCGGCGAGGGCGCCGCGGGCTCCAAGTCCAACGTGCTGTGTGACGCCCTGCTGGTGGACACCATCTCCCGTTCGGACACCTACCCCTACGTCGACGTCCGCGAGGACGACGTGTCGATGGGCCACGAGGCGACCGTCTCCAAGGTCAGCGAGGACCAGCTCTTCTACCTGATGGCCCGCGGCCTGACGGAGTTCGAGGCCATGGCGATGATCGTGCGCGGCTTCGTCGAGCCGATCGCCCGTGAGCTGCCGATGGAGTACGCGCTGGAGCTGAACCGGCTGATCGAGCTGCAGATGGAAGGCGCGGTCGGCTGACACCCGGCCCCCAGGCAGCAACGGATTCACGAGGCAGCGTCCTCTTCAAGAAAGCGAGCTAGACGACAGCCATGGCTGAGGCTCAGAACATCCCGGCGGGTTCCACGACCACCGGCTCCCTTGCGGTGGCCGCGGAGTCCACCGTCGCCACCCGGATGAGCGCCCCGCCGTCCTACGACGTGGCGGACTTCCCGGTGCCGCACGGCCGCGAGGAGGAGTGGCGCTTCACGCCCCTCGCGCGCCTGAAGGGCCTGCACGACGGCAGTGCCGCGGCCGGCGGCCCGGACCTGAAGATCGACATCACCGCTCCCGAGGGCGTCACCCACGAGCTGGTCGACCGCACCGACCCGCGGGTCGGCAAGGCCGGCAAGCCCGTGGACCGGGTCGCCGCCCAGGCGTACAGCTCGTTCGAGAAGGCCTCGGTGGTCTCGGTCCCCAAGGAGACCGTGCTCGCCGAGCCCATCCGGATCACCGTGCACGGCGAGGGCGGCACCGCCTTCGGCCACCAGGTCATCGAGCTCGGCGCGTTCGCCGAGGCGGTCGTCGTCATCGACCACACCGGTGACGCGGTGCTCGCCGCCAATGTCGACTACCTCCTCGGTGACGGCGCCAAGCTGACCGTCGTCTCCGTCCAGGACTGGGACGACCACGCCGTCCACGTCGGGCAGCACAACGCCCTCGTCGGCCGGGACGCCACCTTCAAGTCCGTGGTGGTCACCTTCGGCGGCGACCTCGTCCGGCTGCACCCCCGCGTCACCTACGCGGGCCCCGGCGGCGAGGCCGAGCTCTACGGTCTGTACTTCACCGAGCAGGGCCAGCACCAGGAGCACCGTCTCTTCGTCGACCACGAGGCGACCAACTGCCGCTCGAACGTCGTCTACAAGGGCGCGCTGCAGGGCCAGGACGCCCACGCGGTCTGGATCGGCGATGTCCTCATCCAGGCGGCGGCCACCGGCACGGACACCTACGAGCTCAACCGCAACCTCGTCCTCACCGACGGCGCGCGGGTCGACTCGGTGCCCAACCTGGAGATCGAGACCGGCGAGATCGTCGGCGCCGGCCACGCCTCGGCGACCGGCCGCTTCGACGACGAGCAGCTGTTCTACCTGATGGCCCGCGGTATCCCGGCCGACGAGGCCCGCCGACTGGTCGTCCGCGGCTTCTTCGCCGAGCTGGTTCAGCAGATCGGTCTCCCGGACGTCGAAGAGCGTCTGATGAGCAAGATCGAGGCCGAGCTGGAAGCGTCCGCGGCATGACGTACGTACGCGCAGCGGCGCTCAGCGAGCTGGAGGAGGACACCCCCAAGCGGGTGGAACTCGACGGCACGCCCGTCTCCCTGGTCCGCACCGAGGGAGAAGTCTTCGCGATCAACGACATCTGCTCGCATGCGAATGTCTCGCTCTCGGAAGGCGAGGTCGAGGACTGCTCGATCGAGTGCTGGCTGCACGGTTCGAGCTTCGACCTGCGCACCGGCAAGCCGAACGGCCTTCCCGCGACGCGCCCCGTCCCCGTATACCCCGTAAAGATCGAAGGGGACGACGTGCTCGTCTCCGTCACCCAGGAGTCCTGAGTTCCCCATGGCAACGCTTGAGATCCACGACCTGCACGTCTCCGTCGAGGCCGAGAACGGCCCGCGCGAGATCCTGAAGGGCGTCGACCTGACCGTGAAGCAGGGCGAGACGCACGCCATCATGGGCCCCAACGGCTCCGGCAAGTCCACCCTCGCCTACTCCCTCGCGGGTCACCCCAAGTACACGATCACCGGCGGCACCGTCACCCTCGACGGCGAGGACGTCCTGGAGATGTCCGTCGACGAGCGCGCACGGGCCGGCGTCTTCCTCGCCATGCAGTACCCGGTCGAGGTCCCCGGCGTCTCGGTCTCCAACTTCCTGCGGACCTCCGCGACCGCGATCCGCGGTGAGGCCCCCAAGCTGCGGCTGTGGGTCAAGGAGGTCAAGGAGGCCATGGAGCGCCTCCAGATGGACCCCGCCTTCGCCGAGCGCAACGTCAACGAGGGCTTCTCCGGCGGTGAGAAGAAGCGCCACGAGATCCTCCAGCTGGAGCTGCTCAAGCCGGCCATCGCGATCCTCGACGAGACCGACTCCGGCCTGGACGTCGACGCGCTGCGCACCGTCTCCGAGGGCGTCAACCGCGTCCGCGAGACCGGCGAGGTCGGCACCCTGCTGATCACCCACTACACGCGCATCCTGCGCTACATCAAGCCCGACCAGGTGCATGTGTTCGCCAACGGCCGGATCGCCGAGTCCGGCGGTGCCGAGCTTGCGGACAAGCTGGAGGCCGAGGGCTACGAGGCATACACGAAGGGTGGCGCAACCGCGTGACACAGCTGCCGGGCCTCCTCGACACAGAGGCGATCCGTAAGGACTTCCCCCTTCTGGACCGCCAGGTCCACGACGGGAAGAGGGTCGTGTACCTGGACAACGCGGCGACCTCGCAGAAGCCGCGTCAGGTCCTCGACGCCCTGAACGCCTACTACGAACGCCACAACGCCAACGTCCACCGCGGCGTGCATGTGCTCGCCGAGGAGGCCACGGCGCTGTACGAAGGCGCCCGCGACAAGGTGGCCGCCTTCATCAACGCCCCGAGCCGCGACGAGGTGATCTTCACCAAGAACGCCTCCGAGTCGCTCAACCTCGTGGCCAACATGCTCGGCTGGGCCGATGAGCCCTACCGCGTGGACCGTGAGACCGAGATCGTCATCACGGAGATGGAGCACCACTCCAACATCGTCCCGTGGCAGCTGCTCTCACAGCGCACCGGCGCGAAGCTGAAGTGGTTCGGCATCACCGATGACGGCCGCCTCGACCTGTCCAACATCGACGAGATCATCACCGAGAAGACGAAGATCGTCTCCTTCACGCTGGTCTCCAACATCATGGGCACGATCAACCCGGTCGAGACGATCATCCGCCGCGCCCAGGAGGTCGGCGCGCTGGTCTGCATCGACGCCTCGCAGGCCGCCCCGCACATGGTGCTGGACGTGCAGGCGCTGCAGGCCGACTTCGTGGCCTTCACCGGCCACAAGATGTGCGGCCCGACCGGTATCGGCGTCCTCTGGGGCCGCCAGGAGCTGCTGGAGGACCTCCCGCCGTTCCTCGGTGGCGGCGAGATGATCGAGACCGTCTCGATGCACTCCTCGACCTATGCGCCCGCCCCGCACAAGTTCGAGGCCGGTACGCCCCCGATCGCCCAGGCCGTCGGCCTCGGCGCGGCCGTGGACTACCTCACCTCGATCGGCATGGACAACATCGCCGCGCATGAGCACACGATCACCGAGTACGCCGTCAAGCGGCTGCTGGAGGTCCCCGACCTGCGCATCATCGGCCCGAGCACGGCCGAGGACCGCGGGGCGACGCTCTCCTTCACGCTCGGCGACATCCATCCCCACGACGTAGGCCAGGTGCTGGACGAGCAGGGCATCGCGGTCCGGGTGGGTCACCACTGCGCCCGGCCGGTCTGCCTGCGCTTCGGAATTCCGGCGACCACGCGAGCGTCGTTCTATCTGTACTCCACGCCCGCCGAGGTCGACGCCTTGGTCGAGGGCCTGGAGCACGTCCGCAACTTTTTCGGATAACCAAGCACAGCGGATGAGGACGAGGACTGACTGAGCCGTGAAGCTGGATTCCATGTACCAGGACGTCATCCTGGACCACTACAAGCACCCCCATGGGCGCGGTCTTCGGGACGGCGACGCCGAGGTGCACCATGTCAACCCCACGTGCGGTGACGAGATCACGCTGCGCGTGCGGCTCGACGGCGCGACGATTGAGGATGTCTCCTACGAGGGCCAGGGCTGCTCCATCAGCCAGGCCAGCGCGTCGGTGCTCAACGAGCTCCTGGTGGGCAAGCAGCTCGGCGACGCACAGAAGATCCAGGAGACGTTCCTGGAGCTGATGCAGTCCAAGGGCCAGGTGGAGCCGGATGACGCGATGGAGGAGATCCTGGAGGACGCGGTGGCGTTCGCCGGTGTCTCCAAGTACCCGGCGCGTGTGAAGTGCGCGCTGCTCAGTTGGATGGCCTGGAAGGACGCCACGGCCAAGGCCCTCTCCGAGGAGGCGAAGACCGCATGACCGACACTCCGACCACCACGAAGCCTGCCTCCGAGGAGGAGGTCCGCGAGGCGCTGTACGACGTCGTGGACCCCGAGCTGGGCATCGATGTCGTCAACCTGGGGCTGATCTACGGCGTTCACATCGACGACGCCAATATCGCCACCATCGACATGACGCTGACCTCGGCGGCCTGTCCGCTGACCGACGTCATCGAGGACCAGGCGAAGTCCGCCACGGACGGCATCGTCAACGAGCTGAAGATCAACTGGGTCTGGATGCCCCCGTGGGGCCCGGACAAGATCACCGACGACGGCCGCGAGCAGCTCCGCGCGCTGGGCTTCAACGTCTGAGACGCCGGCACCCAAGGATCGAGCCGATACGGCCGTGCCCCCGCAGAATGCGGCGGGCACGGCCGTTTCGCTGTCCCGGGGCGCGTGCGGCCGGTCCGCCAAGCGTGGCCGGAAAGCGCTGTGTACGTCCGTACGCAACGTTGTGTACGCTCGTACGCATGCCCTATCTGACACTCGCTGCCGCGATCCTCTCCGAGGTGCTCGCGACCACCGCCATGAAGTACACCGACGGCTTCAGCAGGCTGTGGCCGTCGGTGGGGACGGCGCTGGGCTATCTGCTCGCCTTCGCGCTGCTCGCCCAGACGCTCAAGTCGATGAGCGTCGGGACCGCGTACGCCATCTGGTCCGGCGCCGGGACGGCGGTGATCGCCGCGATCGGGATGGTGTTCCTGGGAGAGAGCGCCACCGCGCTGAAGGTCCTCGGCGTGCTGCTGGTCATCGCCGGCGTCGTGGTGCTGAACCTGGACGGGGCGCACTGATGGCCCGGCGCTACGACCCGGACCGGCGGCAGCGGATCATCGACGCGGCGATCACCGTGGTCGGCGAGCGCGGCATCGCCGGGCTCAGCCACCGGTCCGTGGCCGCCGCGGCGGACGTTCCGCTCGGCTCGACCACCTACCACTTCGCGACCCTGGACGAGCTGCTGGTCGCCGCGCTGCGGCAGTCCAACGTCGTGTGCCTGGACGACTTCGCGCGCTGGGTCGACGGCATCGACCCGGCGGCACCGCTCGCCGAGGAGGTCGCGAGGCTGGTCGAGGACACGCTGACCGGTGACCGCAGACGGATGGAGCTGGAGTACGAGCTGTATCTGGCGGCGCTGCGGCACGAGGCGGTGCGGCCGATCGCCGCCGAATGCCTGGACGAGATGGTGCGGCTGCTCGGACAGCGGATCGGCGATCTGCGCACGGCGCGGACGGTGGTGGCCCTCACCGACGGGCTGGTGTTGCAGCATCTGCTGACCGGGCAGCCCTTCGACCCCGAGGCGGTGCGGGCCGGGCTGGCCGGGGTGCTGGCCTGAGCCGCCCGGCGGCGGGCCGTCTTCCAGGCCCTGCGGGCGGGGTGGTGCGCCCCCGTGACCCGGCCCGATCGCTGAGACCGGTTCGCCTCGGCGGGCGCCCTCCGGTTAGGTTTCGAACATGACCGAAGCTGCTACCTCCCGTACGACCGGCGCCGTCGCCGCCGGGCTCGCCACCGTCACCTCCGACGGCACCGTTCTCGACACCTGGTTCCCGTCGCCCGAGCTGGCCGCGGCGACCGCCGACCTCGGCCCCGCCGGCACCGAGCGCCTCGACGACGAGCGCGCCACCGAACTGCTGGGCGCCGCCGTGCTCAAGGCGATCGGTCCCGACCCGGTCCGCGAGGTCGAGGTCGTCGCCGTCCGGACGGTCATCGCCTCCCTCGACGACAAGCCGCTGGACGCCCATGACGCGTATCTGCGCCTCCACCTGCTCAGCCACCGGCTGGTCAAGCCGCACGGGCAGAACCTGGAGGGCGTCTTCGGCCTGCTGGCCAACGTCGCCTGGACCTCGCTGGGCCCGGTGGCCGTCGACCAGGTGGAGACGGTGCGGCTGAACGCCCGCGCCGAGGGGCTGCACCTGATGGTCACCGGCATCGACAAGTTCCCGCGGATGACGGACTATGTCGCGCCCGCCGGGGTGCGGATCGCGGACGCCGACCGGGTGCGCCTGGGCGCGCACCTCGCGGCCGGCACCACCGTCATGCACGAGGGCTTCGTCAACTTCAACGCCGGGACGCTGGGCACCTCCATGGTCGAGGGCCGGATCAGCGCGGGTGTGGTCATCGGCGACGGCTCCGACATCGGCGGCGGCGCCTCCACCATGGGCACCCTGTCCGGCGGTGGCAAGCAGATCATCTCGATCGGTGAGCGCTGCCTGCTCGGCGCCGAGTCGGGTATCGGTATCGCGCTGGGCAACGAGTGCGTCGTCGAGGCCGGTCTGTACGTCACGGCCGGCACCCGGGTCACGCTGCCCGACGGCCAGATCGTCAAGGCCCTGGAGCTCTCCGGCGCGGACAACATCCTCTTCCGCCGCAACTCCACCACCGGCACCGTCGAGGCCCGCCCGAACAAGGCGGACTGGGGCGGTCTCAACGAGGTTCTGCACAGCCACAACTGAGCGGACACGGTCGCACCACGGCCCGGCGGGCATCCCGCCGGGCCGTTGATGTCGCCACCCGGGTCCCGGGGCCGGCCGGACGCCGATAGGCTTGCGCCCATGCGTGATCTTGTAGCGGGGATGCGGTATCTGGGCAAGGGGCAGCGCTGGGTCGCCCAGCACGGCCGGTGGTGGGGATTCGGGCTGATTCCGGCCCTGATCGCCCTGGTGCTGTACGTCGCGGTGCTCACCGTGCTCGCCCTCTGGTCCGGGGACATCGCGGCCTGGGCGACGCCGTTCGCCGACGACTGGGGCTCGCCCTGGCAGGGGCTGCTGCGCGGGGTGTTCGTGGGGCTGCTGTTCGCCGGCGGGCTCATGCTGATGGTGCTGACATTCACCGCGGTCACCCTGCTGATCGGCGACCCCTTCTACGAGTCGCTCTCGGAGAAGGTCGAGGAGTCCGAGGGGAACTGTCCGCCGTCCCCGGACCGGCCGGTGTGGCAGGAGATCTGGATCGCGCTGCGGGACAGCGTCCATGTGCTGCTGCGGGCCGCCGGCTTCGGGGTCCTGCTGTTCGTCCTCGGGTTCGTGCCGTTCATCGGGCAGACCGTGATCCCCGCCATCGGCTTCTGTGTCTCCGGCTTCTTCCTCGCCGTCGAGCTGACCTCGGTGGCCATGCAGCGCCGGGACATCCCGGTGCGCGAGCGGCTCCGGCTGCTGCGCGGCCGCAAGGCGCTCGCGGTCGGCTTCGGCACCCCCATCGTGCTGCTGTTCCTGATCCCGTTCATCGCGGTGGTGCTGATGCCGGGCGCGGTCGCCGGTGCGACGCTGCTCGTCCGGGACCTGGTGCCGGACGAGCAGGAGCCGTCGGCACCGGAGCAGGCCGCCGGGCAGGGAGGCGCCGCGGCTCCGTACGGGCAGCCGGGTGCGCCGGGCGCCTACGGGCCGCCGCCCGCGTCCTTCCCGCCTAACCAGGGACCGCCGCAGGCACCGCCGTCGCCGCGTCCGCAGTCCGGTCCAGGGTCGTCTGCAGCGCGTCCGCCAGCCGGCTGGTGAGCTCGGCGTCCGCCGCCAGCAGCGGACCGCGCACCGGCCCCGCCGGCAGCCCCAGGTGGTTGAGCAGCGCCTTCACGGTGACCGTGCCGGGGTTCTCCCCGCCGGTCACCGCCTCGATGAGCGGGACCAGGGCGAGCTGCCGGCGGGCCGCTCCGGCCGTGTCGCCGGCGTCGTAGGCGTCCAGGAGGGCGCGTACCGCCCGGGGTGCGGCATTGGCGGCGGTGCTGACGCAGCCGCTGCCGCCGAGCGCCCGTAGCGGCAGGATCTGTTCGTCGCAGCCCGCGTAGTAGGCCAGGTCCGTCGCGGCCAGCACCTTCGCGGACTTCAGCGGGTCGTAGGCGCAGTCCTTGACCGCCGCGATCCGCGGGTGGGCGGCGAGCCGCAGCAAGGTCCTGGCGGTCAGCGCGGTGCCGGTGCGGCCCGGGATGTCGTAGAGCATCACCGGCAGTCCGGTGGCGTCCGCGACCGTCCGCAGATGGTGGCTGACGGCCTCCTGGGTGGGCCGCGAGTAGTACGGCGTGACCACCAACAGGCCGTGTGCGCCCGCCCGTTCGGCACCGCGGGCCAACGAGACGGTGTGCCGGGTGTCGCTGGTGCCGACCCCCGCGACGATGCGCGCCCGGTTGCCGACGGCCTCGGCCACGGCCCGCAGCAGGGTCTCCTTCTCGGCGTCCGAGGTGGTCGGGGACTCCCCGGTGGTGCCGCTCAGCACCAGTGCGTCGCAGCCGCCGTCGTCGACGAGGTGGGTGGCGAGCCGCTGCGCGCCGTCCGTGTCGAGCGAGCCGTCGGCGGTGAACGGGGTGATCATGGCAGCCGCGAGACGCCCGAAGGGCGCTGCGGGGGCGCAGAGGGTGGTCATTGCGTTCATGTCAGAAGTGTGAGGGCGCCTCATATTTCACGTCCACTTAGTTGTGCTTGGGTGATTTATTAAGCAGCGCTACGCCAGTAGGACCGGAAACGTGAAGCGGCCGCCGCACCCTTCGGTGCGACGGCCGCTCGGGCATCACAGGCCCATCACGCGCCAGTCAGGCCATTCCGCGAACGCTTCAGGTCCTGGGTCCGCTCGGCGGCGGACTCCTCCGACGACTTCGGCTTCCGCTGGTCGGTGCGCCGCTCGGCGGCACGGTCCTTGTTGCCCGACTTACGGTTCTGGGACTTCGGCATGATGACTCCCTATGTCTCGCCGAATGCTTCTTACCTGCCCAGTACCGCACCCCCCGCGGCAGTTGGCCCCCGGACGTGGGCCGGTCGGGTGACGGGGGAGTCACACGAAGTGACGTCCCGCGGTGCTACGGCCGGATCCGCAGGACCTGCGGATCGTGGTCGCTGGCCTGGTCGGCGTACTCGGCGTTGAGGTGCACGATGTCGTAGTCGGCCCGGGCCAGCGGGCGGCTGGTGAGCATGTGGTCCAGCACCTGCGAATTGCCGTTGAAGACATAGCCGTAGCGCTCGGCCCGCGGGAGCCGGCCGACCTGGTCGGTGAGCACACCGCCGGCGGTGAGCTGCTTCAGGGCCGGCGAGAACTGGTAGTCGTTGAGGTCACCGGCCACCACCACACCGGCCTTCGGGTCCTTGGCCAGCAGCTCCTTGACGAACTGGTTGACCAGCCCGGCCTGTGCGGTGCGCTGGGTCTCCGAGCTCCGGGCCGGTGGCTGGAAACGGCTGTCCAGGCCCTGGTCGCCGCCCTTGGAGTTGAAGTGGTTGGCGATCACGAACACCCGGCTCCCCGGGCGGCTCTTGAGCGAGAACTGGCCGACAAGGGGCTTGCGGCTGGCCTTCCACGCCGGATCGGCCGGCGCGATCCGGCCCGGCGACGCGGACAGGGTGGCCTTGCCGTGGTCGCCGACCACCTTCACCGGGGTGGTGGCGTCGCCGCCCTTGATGTCCGTGAACGAGACCCGCTCGGGGTTGAACAGGAACGCCACCCGGATGTTGCCGCCGGGCTGGCCGCCGTCCTGGCCGTTGACCGGGTCGATCTGCCGCCACTCGTACGCCGGGCCGCCGGCCGCCTTGACGGCGTCGGTGAGCTTCTTGAGGGTCGCCCCGGCGGTGACCACGCCGTTGTCGGTGGCGCCGTTGTCGTCCTGGACCTCCTCCAGCGCGACCACGTCCGGCGTGGCGAGGTGGTCCACCAGTCCCTTCGCCAGCCGGTCGAACTTGGCCTGCGGGGTGCTGGGGGAGAGGTTCTCGACGTTGTAGGTGGCCACCGCCAGCTCGTCGGACTTCTGCTTGCGGGTCTTCTCCGGCTCCGGGCCGTGGTCGGTCGGCTTGCCCAGCTCGGTGGCCTGCAGCGAGTAGCCGCCGAAGCTGTCGTAGTCCAGCGGTCCGGCGGTGGAGCCGGTCAGCTCGTCGCCGACATCGGCCACCGGGAACGGCTGCTGCGCGAAGGGGATCAGGGACGCCACCTTGACCCGGCCGCCGTTGGGGTCCGTGTACGAGCCGTAGAGCGTGCCGCCGCGGGCCGTGCGGTGGCGCTTCGGCTCGGCGGTCACCCACAGCTCGTGGTGGGTGCTGGTCGCCCCGACGACCGGCGCGTTCGACACCGCGACGCGCATGCCCTCCAGCGACTCGTACCGGTCCAGGGCGTACGAGGCGGGGCGCAGCTTCAGCGGCTCGATGCTCTTGCCGTCCGCGTCGGGGGCGTAACGGTTCGGCACCGAGGCCGCGTTGAGCTTGAAGGCGGCCGGCAGCGGGGCGTCCGCGGAGCCGGTCTTCCAGGTCGCGTCGGTGATCTCGGTGACCGACTGCAGACCGGCGTCCTTGCCGCCGGGGTAGTACTCGCTGACCGTGCCGGAGAAGGTGATCGCGTCGCCGACCGCGACCTTCGGCGTCTCCTTGCCGGTGAAGACGAAGACCGCCTCGCTGGTGGCCGGGTTCTTGTCCGGGTGCGGGTCCTGCACCCAGAAGCCGCGCGCCGAGCCGAACGAGCGGATCGCGGTGACCGTACCGGGCACCTCGCTGACCTGCTGTCCGGCCAGCGGGGATATTCGGGTGCTGCCCTGGATGTCGTGGATCCGGGCGCCGGCCGCGGAGGCCGACTGCGTGGCGGTCAGCAGTCCGCCGGCCAGGGCGGCGCAGACCACCGCGCTGACGGCGGCCGGTCTGCGGAGCGAGCGACGGGACGGCATGCATGCCTCCGAGAGGTATGGGGGGTGGCTGGGACACCGTGGGTACGGTGCGGGACCGGCGCGCGCTACGCGCGTCGATCTGCGTCAATCTCTTGTGCACGTAAGGGAGTTGTCAAGCTTCTCCGGGTAACCGGGAGGGGGCCCGGGGGTGAACCGTCCGAGATACGGAGAATTCCGTCTACGCTTGGGCGGCGCACTCCCAGCTACCGCTGGGAGGTACCCCCAGCCGCAGTCCGTCCGAGGAGCTGAGCAGCCGATGTCCGCAGACCGCCCCACCCTGCCGCCGGTGCGGCTGCACTCCGAAGCGGAACTGGCCCGGGACGCGCTGAGCGCGCCCCTGATGGCCCGCGCCGCGAAACTCGCCCGCTGGGCCGAGCGCGGCGTCCCGGTCGGCGTCGGCGGCCAGATCCTGGAGGAGCCGCTGGCCGCCGCCACCGAGCACCTCGGCCTGACCGGCGACGAGGACGGTCCCGCCTACACCGCCGAGGCCTGGCAGCTCGCGGTGGACACCGGGCTCGTGGAGATCACGGAGACCGAGGAGAGCGAGGACGGCGCCGACCTCCCCGACGACGCCGCGGCCGGTATCGCCACCCCCGGCGAGGAGCTCGGCCTGCTCACCTCCGGCAGCCCGCAGGACATCCTCGACATCTGGCTCGGCGGCATGGAGACCGTGCTCGCCGACGCGGCCGCACCCGACCTCGCCGACCTCGCCGACCAGCTCACCGAGGGCGGCGAACTGGACCTGGACGCGCTCGACTGGAACCCGGAGGAGGAGGCCGAGCTGCTGGACGGCATCCTCGGCAATCTCTATCTGCTGACGGCCCTGAACGAGCGCCCTGACCAGGAGGTTCCGCTGCCCGCGCTGGCCGCCTCCATGATCGTCCCGGACGATATGGACGAGCCCACGGACGATGTCCTCGAAGAGGTCTCCGAGGCGATGATGCGCCTGGACGACCAGTTCCGGGTGCTGGAGCCGATCGGTCTGGTCGCCTACCAGCCCGTCGACGAGGCGCTCATCGAGGAGCTCGACGAGGACGGCGAGACGGTCCTCCCCCAGGGGCCGGGGGGAACCTCCGCCGCCGAGCCGCTGACCGACGAGGACGTCTCCCGCTACGGCCTGGTCCGCCTCACCCCGCTCGGTGTCTACGCCGTCCGCGCCCGGATGCTGGACGCGGGCGTGCACGCCCCCGCGGTCGGTGACCTCACCGACAAGGGCGCCGATGCCCTCCTGGACGCGCTGCCCGACTACCCCGAGGCGCTCGCCCAGGCCGAGTCCGAGCTCTGGCTCACCGCCCGTACGCCCCTCGACGCCGCCCGGGACCTGCTCGCGGCCGCCCGCGGCGACGACGAGCGTGCCCCGCGCCGCCGGCTCGCCGCCCAGCAGACCCTCTCGCTGGTCTCGCCGGACGCCGAGGCCGCGCTGCGCGAGGTGCTCGACGACCGGCAGCTCGGCGGCCTGGCCCGGGTCTGGCTCGCCGAGCGCGCGCTGCCCGGCATCCCCGAGCCGTCCCAGGAGATGATCTTCTGGCTGACGGTGGACACCATCGCGGCGCAGCTGGACAGCGCCGACGAGGAGGCCACGACCGAGCTGCGTGACCTGGTGCGGGGCCTGACCGAGCAGCACAGCGGATTCTTCGACACCGCCTGGCGGGTGGACCACCCGGCCACCGCCGACGTCCTGGAGGCCATGGGCCGGCTGCACCCGGACAAGAAGGCCGCCAAGGAGGCCCGCAAGGCCGCGTTCAAGGCACGCTCGCGCCAGTCGGGCTGAAGCCCCAGCGGGGCCGGGCCGGGCGGTGTCACCCACGCCCAGGGGCCGGTCCGGCGACCAGGACCGCAATGGTCCGGTCGCCGGACGGGCCCCAACTGCTTCCTGGATGTCGCGCCGCGTTCAACTGGAGTTCGATGGCACACGAGAGCGTGTGCCCGTAGGGACAGGGGAGAAGAAACCGGCCATCCAGGAGATGACAATGCCGCTCACCCGCAGAGATTTCGCCAAGCGTTCCGCCCTCACCGGTGCGGGAGTCGCACTGGCCGGCAGCGTCGGCGTACTGGCGACCGCGCCCGGGGCCATCGGCGCGGAGACACCGGACGGAGGCGCGGACGGCGCGGCGGACGGGGACGGTATCGGCTACGGCCCGCTGATCGCGGACCCGGACGGCATCCTCGCGCTGCCCGCAGGGTTCTCGTACAAGATCATCACCCGGACCGGGGTCACCAAGCTCGACAGTGGCGAGTCCACCCCGTCCAACCACGACGGCACCGGCACCTTCGAGGGCCCCCGCGGCACCACCCTCCTGGTCAACAACCACGAGCTGAAGGGCCCGCGCGCCGACTGGCCGCACCCGGTGCCGCTGGCCGAAGGACTGGTCTACGACCCGGCGGCGTCCGGCGGCTGCACCGTCGTCGAGGTCGCCAAGGACGGCACCCCGGTCGGCGAGTGGGTCGGCATCGCCGGTACGTCCACCAACTGCGCGGGCGGCACCACCCCGTGGGGCACCTGGCTCACCGGCGAGGAGACCGAGGACAAGGCCGGCGAGCACGGCATGACCAAGGACCACGGTTATGTCTTCGAGGTCGACCCCCACGACCGCAGGGCCGGCCGCGACCCCAAGCCCCTCAAGGCACTGGGCCGTTATGCCCACGAGGCCGTCGTCGTCGACCCCAAGCGCGGCCACCTCTACCTGACCGAGGACGCCGACACCCCCAACGGCCTCTTCTACCGCTGGACCCCGCCGCACGGCTTCCGCCACGGCCGCGGTCAGCTGCGCTCGCTCGCCGGTGACGCGGGTGTGCTGGAGGCCTTCAAGTGCTTCGACTCCGGCGGCCGGTTCGTCGACGACCTCTCGCGCGCCACCAAGGCCGGCACCGTCTACGGCGTCGACTGGGTCGAGGTCGCCGACCGTGACGCCCGTAAGGTCTCGGTGCGCAAGCAGTTCAAGGACGGTGAGATCACCCGCGCCCGCAAGCTGGAGGGCCTGTGGTGGGCGGACGGCGGCGCCTACGTGGTGTCCTCCTACGCCCGTGACGAGAGCCCCGTCCAGCACGACGGACAGGTCTGGTTCTACGACCCGCGGCGGCGGACCCTGACCCTGAAGGTGCTGCTGGGCGTCAACCCCGACCCGTCCAAGGACGGCGCGCTCGACGGCCCCGACAACATCACCGTCTCGCCCTACGGCGGGCTGATCATCTCCGAGGACGGCGAGGGCGTTCAGCACCTCTTCGGGGCCACCGACGACGGCCGGACCTACCCGATCGCCCGTAACGAGCTCAACATCGGTACCGCGGCCGAGCCCGAGTTCAGCGAGTTCACCGGGCCGGTGTTCTCCCAGGACGGGCAGACGCTGTTCGCCAACATCCAGGAGCCCGGCATCATGCTGGCCATCACCGGGCCGTGGAAGCGGCAGCGCCGGCAGCGCTAGCCGGACAGCGGTAGCCGTACGGCCGGCGGCGGCTCAGCCGGCCGCCGCCGTCAGGACGTAGTAGTCCAGCAGACCGGTCTCGTACGCGGTCAGATAGCGGCGCGGCCACTCGTCGTCGCGGAGCTCCGGCTGCTGGGCCATATAGCGGTCGTAGGGCTCCCAGACCCCGTCGCCGATCGACCTGACCCGCACCTCCCGCAGCCCCGCGGCGGCCAGCGTCCCGGCGACCTCGTCGACCACGTGCGGGACGTCCAGGCCGTCGGCGTACGGGGGCAGCAGCGCGGGCAGGGCGCGGGCGGCGGCCCGGGTGCGGGCGAAGAAGGTGGTCAGCGCCAGCCGGCCTCCCGGGCGCAGCACCCGTGCGGCCTCCCGGGCGAAACCGGGCAGATCGCGGAAGTGCTGCGCCGCCTCGACGGAGAACAGGCAGTCGACACAGCCGTCGGGGAGTGGGATGTCCTGGGCGGCGCCCAGGAGGAACTCCAGCCGGCCGGGGGCGTCCGCGGACGCGGCGAGCAGTTCCGCGTTGGCCTCCCGGGCACGGGCGATCTGGTCGGGGTGGGCGTCCAGCCCGATGACCGTCCCCAGGCCGAACTCCCGCAGCGCCAGCGCACAGCCCAGCCCACGTCCGCAGCCGACGTCCAGGGCGGTGCCGCCCCGCGGCCGGTCGAAGGTGCCGAGCACCAGGCGGTAGAGGTCCTCCTCGCTGCGTACCCGGTCGGCCCGGGTCAGCCCCCGGTCCGCGGGTCCGGGCAGGCCCGTCCAGTAGCCGAAATTGATGAAGCCGCCGGCGAAGGCGGGGACGGTGCTGAGGTCGAGCTCGCCGTAGACCCGCGCGACCCGGTCGGGAAGGTCCGGGGGCGCTGGGCCGTCCGGGGGCTCCGCGGGTCCGGCCGGCGGCGGCTGCTGCGTCATCGAACGCTCCTCGTGCGTGCCGTGGGGGACATCCCGTGACGGGCTCTGCCGTGACGGGGTGTGGGGGAACGGGGGAATCCCGGGGGCGTGCGGACGGGGAATCCCGGGGGCGTGCGGAGACGGAGGGAGAGGTGCTGAGCTCGACGGTACGGACCACACAATTCTCGATCCTGGACCGTTCCCGCACCAGGGAAGACCGTCCGCCTGCGGCGGCGCCACGGGGACACGGCGGATCCGGCGCGGCGCGCGGAGCGGCCCGGGGTGAGCCGCAGCGGCCCGCTTCCCTGACGGCGGCGGGGCCGTCAGGAAAGCGGGCGTCACGGGTTCACAGCGCCTTGCCGGCCGGTTTGACCATGCCGCGGACCGTGCGGGCGTCGACGTACTCGCCCAGTGCGGTCATCTCCCACTCGCCGGAGAACTGGCGGATGAGCTTGGCCATCATCACGCCCGTACGGGGCTCCGAGTGGGTGAGGTCGAAGCGGACCAGCTCCTCGCCGCTCTGGGCGTCCAGCAGGCGGCAGTAGGCCTTGGCGACATCGGAGAACTTCTGGCCGGAGAAGGAGTTCACGACGAAGACCAGGCCCGTCACCTCCGGGGGCAGCCCGCCGAGGTGGACGGTGATCGCCTCGTCGTCGCCGGCGCCCTCACCGGTGAGGTTGTCGCCGGAGTGCTGGATCGCGCCGCCCAGGATCATCAGCTTGCCGAAGAAGCAGTTGTCGACCTTCTTGCGGTCCGGGCCGTAGGCGATGACGGAGGCGTCCAGGTCGATGCTCTTGCTGCGGAAGGCGGGCTCCCAGCCGAGGCCCATCCGGACCGAGCTGAGCAGCGGGCTGCCGCCCTTGACCAGGGAGACGGTCTGGTTCTTCTGGAGGCTGACACGGCCCTTGTCGAGGTTGATCTTGCCCGGGGCGGCCGGTGCGGCCGGAGCGGCGGCGGGGGCCGGGGGCGCGGCCGGCGGGGCGACCGGGGCCGGGGTGCCGGCGGGCGGTCCCCACTGGCCGGCCGGGGCCGCGGGCGCCGCGGGTGCCGGCGGAGCGGGGGGTGCCTGCGGGGCGGCGGCGGGTGCGGCCGGTTCCTCCACGCTGACGCCGAAGTCGGTGGCGATCCCCGCCAGGCCGTTGGCGTAGCCCTGGCCGACCGCGCGGACCTTCCAGGCGCCGCCGCGGCGGTAGATCTCGACGACCACGAGCGCGGTCTCGGTGCCCAGCTGGGGCGGGGTGAAGGACGCGAGGACGCTGCCGTCGTCGGCGTTGCGGACCGTGCCGGTCGGCTCGGTGCCGGCGAAGGTCGCGCCGGGCTGGTCCAGGCTCGCGGTGACCACGATCTTCTCGATGCCGTCGGGCACCGCGGCGGTGTCCACCGTGATGGTGTCGCCGCCGCCGGCCGCCGCGGAGTGCGTCACGCCCGGCCCGGCGGGCTGGTTGTAGAACACGAAGTCGTCGTCGGAGCGCACCTTGCCGTCGGCGGCCAGCAGCAGGCCCGATACGTCCAGCCGCACGGGGGCGGTGACGTCCACCGCCACCCGCACGGCACTGAGCGGGAGGTTCGAGCCAGGAGTCATAGCGGTCATGCCGTGCTCAACGATCGGCTCACCTTTGCGGTTCCATTACCTACGGCCCGATGGCCGCCCGGCCCTTTCACCGGCGTTCGCGGGAGTTGCCGAAGAGCAGCCGGTAGGCGATCAGCAGGACCAGGGCCCCGGCGATCGAGGCGACCCACATTCTCGGCTCGCCGAAGTCCTTCGGGATCGGCTCGTGCAGAAACTTGGTGGAGAGCCAGCCGCCGATGAAGGACCCCACGATGCCGATCAGGGTTGTGCCGATGAGCCCGCCCGGGTCCCGTCCCGGCAGCAGAACCTTGGCGATGACGCCCGCGATCAGCCCGAGTACGAGCCAGCTGACGATGCCCATGATGCGTTCCTCGTTCCTGCGCGGAGAATTCGGTACGTAGACGAGGACGCCGGCCGGGCGGCACGGGTTCCGTGGCAGGTCCCGCGTGGTGTTCCGTACGCCACCGGGGTGCGCCGGTCAGTGCGGCCACCGGGGCGGATCGGTGCAGAAGGCGCCGCCGAGACGGTCGTGGGCGGGGTTTTCAGGGTCCAGCGGGCCCTGGGCGGCGAGCAGCTCCGCCGCGTACGGCTCGGAGTCGTCCTGCGGTGTGTACCCCAGGGCGCGGGCGGTCGACAGGTCCCACCACAGGCGGGTGTTGGCGGAGGAGCCGTAGACGACGGTGTGGCCCACGCCGGGCGCGGTGAGCGCGGCGTCCAGCAGCCGTGCGCAGTCGGCCGGGCTCAGCCAGATCGACAGCATCCGAACCGACGTCGGCTCGGGGAAGCAGGAGCCGATCCGGACCGAGACGGTCTCGATGCCGTGCAGGTCCCAGTAGAGCGAGGCGAGGTCCTCGCCGAAGCCCTTGGACAGGCCGTAGTAGGTGTCGGGGCGGCGGGGTGTGTCGACGGGGATGGCGCCGGAGCCGTCCGCGGGGCGCGGGGTGAAGCCGACCGCGTGGTTGGAGGAGGCGAAGACGACACGGCGGACACCGGCCGCGCGCGCCGCCTCGTACAGGCGGTAGGTGCCCTCGATGTTGGCGCGCAGGATCTTCTCGAACCGGGCCTCCAGGGAGATACCGGCGAGATGGACGATCGCGTCGACCCCGTGCACCGCCTCGCGCAGCGCCTCCGTATCGGCCAGCTCGGCGGTGATCGCGTCCGGTGCGCCCTCGACGGGCCGCTGGTCGAAGAGGCGCAGCCGGTAGCCGTACGGCGGCAGCAGCTCACGCATCAGGGTGCCGAGCCCGCCGGCGGCGCCGGTGAGCAGAACGGTGCGGGGTGCGGTCATGGGCGGCGACTCCTCCGGCAGCGCAGCAAGGCTGCATGTGTGGATGTCATTCAGATGCGTGGACACCGTAGAAAGCTGGATCTTGGCCGGTCAAGACGCTTGACGGGTGGTGTGAATCGGCTTGTGGCACGGCAGTTGTGGCACCTTGACCGGTGCGGTACGGCTGCTCTAGCGTGGCGCCGTTCAGAAATATGGATGCTGAACATAAACATGCACAGGCATGCCAGGGAGAGCCCGTGACCTCAGCCCCTCCCCCAGCAACCTCCCCCAGACTTCGTCCGGGAGGTGCCCCCAGGCGGCACCCCCAGCTCGCCGACCGCCTCGACGGACCGCTCTTCTTCCCCGTGACCGCGTACGGGCCGGACGGCGCCCTGGACCCGGCCGCCTTCCGCGCCCATGTGCGCGACGGTATCGACGCGGGCGCGGCCGCCGTGTTCGCCTGCTGCGGCACCGGCGAATTCCATGCGCTCACCCCCGGGGAGTTCGCGGACTGCATCGCGGCCGCGGTCGACGAGGCCGCGGGCCGGGTCCCGGTGATCGCCGGTACGGGCTACGGCACCGCGCTCGCCGCGCAGTTCGCCCACCTCGCCCACGAAGCGGGCGCCGACGGGCTGCTCGCCCTGCCGCCCTATCTCGTCGTCGCCGGCCAGCAGGGGCTGCTGACGCACTACACCGAACTCGCCGCCGCCACCCCGCTCCCCGTCATCGTCTACCAGCGCGACAACGCCGTCTTCACCCCGGCCACCGTCGCCGCCCTGGCCCGGACCCCCGGCATCATCGGTCTCAAGGACGGGCTGGGAGACCTCGATCTGCTGCAGCGCATCATCAGCGCCGTCCGCACCGAGGCGCCCGAGGAGGACTTCCTCTACTTCAACGGCCTGCCCACCGCCGAACTCACCTGCCCCGCCTACCGGGGCCTGGGCGTCCGCCTCTACTCCTCCGCCGTCTTCGCCTTCGCCCCCGAGATCGCACTCGCCTTCCACCGGGCGCTGGACTCCGGCGACGACGACACCGTGCACCGGCTGCTGGACGGCTTCTACCGGCCGCTGGCCGAACTCCGCAACCAGGGCCGCGGCTACGCCGTATCGCTGGTCAAGGCGGGCGTACGGATGCGCGGCCCGGACGTCGGCGAGGTCCGCCCGCCACTCAGCGAACCGTCCCCCGCGCATCTGGAGGAGCTGGCCGGGCTGATCGAGCGCGGGCCGGCCCTGGTCGCGGACACGGCAGGGACCGGCGCCTGATGCGCACCGGAGCGTTCCTCACGGGCCTCTCGTACCGGATCGCCCCGGCCCCCCGGCGCTCACCCCGGCCGGACGAACCCGCACTCGTACGCGGCGATCACCGCCTGGGTCCGGTCCCGCACCCCGAGCTTGGCCAGCACCCCCGCCACATGCGTCTTGACCGTGGCCGGGCCCACCCCCAGCCGCTCCGCGATCTCGGCATTGGTCATCCCGGCCGTCATCAGCCGCAGCACCGCCCGCTCCCGCTCCGACAGCCGGGCCCGCAGCGCCCGCACCGCGTCGTCCGCGGCCCGCTCCCCGGCGTGCCGGGCGGCCAGCCGCCGCACCGCGGCCGGGAACAGCAGCGAGTCGCTGCGCGCCACCAGCCGCACGGCCTGCACCAGCTCCTCGGCGCCGGACCGCTTGAGCAGGAACCCGCTGGCGCCGGCCCGCAGCGCGTCATAGACATAGGCGTCGTTCTCGAAGGTCGTCACCACGATGATGCGCGGCGGCCGGTCCATCCCGGCGAGCACCTGCTCGGTCGCCCGGATCCCGTCGATCTCCGGCATCCGGACGTCCATCAGCACGATGTCCGGGCGCAGCGCACGGATCAGCGGCACCGCCTCGGCGCCGGTCGCCGCCTCGCCGACGACCTCCATATCGCCCTCGGCGCCCAGGATCGCGCGCAGCGCCGACCGCACCATCTGCTCGTCGTCGGCGAGCACGACACGGAGGGGGCGGGGGGCGTCCCCGTCGCCCGCCCGCCGGTCGTCGTCGTCCTGCGTCGTGGTCATACCGTCCACCCCGTCCCCGGCTTCCTGCCGTACGCCGCCCCGTTCACCGCTCCTCCGACCCCGTCCCCGTCCCCGCCCCCGTCAGCGGCAGCCGCGCCGTCAGCTGCCATACGCCGTCCCGTTCCTCCGCCACCGCCGCACCGCCCAGCAGCCGGGCGCGCTCGGCGATCCCGCGCAGTCCGCGGCCCCCGCCCGGCCGGGCCGCCGGGCCCGCGGAGCCGGCGGCCGGACCCGCCACCGGGTTCTCCACCCGTATCCGCAACTCGCCCTCCCGGACGCCGAGATGCAGCCGGACCGGCACCGGACCGGCGTGCCGCAGCGCATTGCTGAGGCCTTCCTGCACGATCCGGTAGGCCTCCCGGGAGACCACCGGCGCCAGCCCCGCACACGGCCCCTCCACCGTCGCCTCGACCGGTACGCCCGCCGCCCGGGTCCGGCCGAGCAGCGCCTCCAGGCCGTCCAGGGTGGGTGCGGGCGCGGCCGGATCGCTGCCGTCCTCCTCGCGCAACAGGCCGAGGACGGTGTCCAGTTCGGCGACCGCGTCACGGGTGGTCTCCTCGATGGCGGCCAGCGCCCGGCGGGCGAACTCCGGGTCCGTGTCCAGGACCCGGCGGGCCGCGCCCGCCTGGAGGGTGACCGCGCTCAGCGCATGCCCGACCGCATCGTGCAGCTCGCGGGCCAGCCGGTTGCGGGAGGCCAGATCGGCGGCCCGGCGCTCGGCGGCCGCCAGCCGGTCGGCGGGCGTGGGGCCCAGCAGCACGGGGGCGACGCGGCCCAGCAGCGCCCCCGCCCCCCAGGACGTGCCGGCCACCAGGGCCAGCAGCGCCAGCCCCGCGAGCGGGCCCAGCGCGCCATGGAAGACATCCGGCCAGCCCGGCGCGATGTGCCGCAGGGGGGCGGAGAACGGCAGCAACAGCAGCAGCACCGCGGCCGGCGGCGCGGACAGCGTCATCCCGCTGACGATCCCACCGGCCAGCAGATGCGCCACGAACCACAGTGCGGTACGCCGCCGGGCCGCCCACGAGACCGCCGGCCCCTCGGCCAGTTGCTCCGCGGGCACCCCGCACAGCGACCGTACGGCGGCCACCTCCAGCGGCCGCAGCAGCGGGAAGAGCAGTGCGGCCAGGGCGGCCGGCGGCAGCGCACAGCCGAACGCGGCCAACTGCCAGCCCACTTGGCGCAGCGGGTCGGCGCCGTCCGCGACCAGCGGCAGGACCACCGAGGCCAGCAGGAAGAAGGGCATCAACAGCGCGCCGCCCAGCACCAGATGGACCCAGCGCCGCCCCATCAGTCGCACCGGGCGGCCTCACGTTCGGCGAAGAAGTGGGCCCCCGCCACCGCCACCATCGTCCCGACGATCATCTGCACAGCGTAAGTGAGGCTCATCAGCGGTGTGGGCAGCACCGTACGCGCCGCCGTGCGCGGGGTGGGCGACGGTGCGGCGGAGTGCGGGGCCCGTGCGGGACGGCCGGTCCGAGTGCTCATGGCCACCAGCCTTCCGGCGGCTGCCCGGCGGCGCCTCGGTCCCGATGACGATCCCCCTCCGCCGTACGGGGGAGGGGCGCTCAACCGGTCCTGCGGGGCCGTCTCACAGCCGCCGGGTGGCCAGCGCCAGCCGGTCGCGGGCGTCGAACAGGGCGTCCTTGATCATCTGTTCGTGCCCTGGGGTCAGCCGGGCCACCGGCACCGAGCAGCTGATCGCGTCCCGCGCCGGGGTGCGGTAGGGGATGGCGACGCCGAAGCAGCGCAGGCCCAGCGTGTTCTCCTCGCGGTCGACCGCAAAGCCCTGTTCGCGCACCGTGTGCAGCTCCTCGATCAGCTGCTCGCGGTCGGTGAGGGTGTGCTCGGTCAGCCGGTCGAGGGTGGGCGGCAGCATCGCCCGGACCTGCTCGTCGGTGTACGTGGCGAGCAGCGCTTTGCCCAGTGAGGTGGAGTGCGCGGGCAGCCGCCGGCCGACGCGGGTGAAGGGGCGCAGATAGTGCTGCGACTGACGGGTCGCGAGGTAGACGACATTGGTGCCGTCGAGGCGGGCGAGGTGGATGGTCTCGGTGGTGTCGTCGGAGAGCCGGTCCAGCGTCGGGCGGGCCGCGGCCACCACCTCGTCGCCGTCGATGTACGAGGTGCCGACGAGCAGGGCGCGCACCCCGATGCCGTAGCGGGTGCCGGTCGCGTCGGTCTCGACCCAGCCCAGGTCGACGAGGGTGCGCAGCAGCATGTAGAGGCTGGACTTCGGGTAGCCGACCGCTTCCTGGACGGAGGCCAGACTGTGCATACCGGGACGGCCCGCGAAGTACTCGAGCAATTCGACCGTCCGCACGGCGGATTTGACCTGCGCTCCACCGGTATCGGCAGCTGACATCGCCCTTGACCCCTCTGTTCGGACCGCCATAGAGTCCCAGTTGTTCATCATCTGGGACAGCGTTCAGCATATCGAACGTGATCCGGTGTGCGGCAAGGCGCGGAACGACTCGGCAGCATCGCCCGGGAGGAATGCACGGTGGCAGCGACAGCAGCAGCACCAGTCTGGAGTGTCGACCCCCGAACCGGGAAGCAGCGGGAGCAGGTTGCGGTGGAAGCCACAGCCGACGAGGTGGACACCGTGGTCCGCACGGCACACGCCGCCCGGGGCGCGCTGGCCGACCGCACCGTACGCGCCGCCCTGCTGCGCCGCGCCGCCGATCTGCTCGACGAGGCGGGTGACGCGGTCATCGAGGCCGCCGACGCCGAGACCGCGCTCGGCCCCGGCCGGCTCACCGGCGAACTCGCCCGCACCACCTACCAGTTGCGGGCCTTCGCGGAGCTGGTGCGGGACGGCGCGTTCCTCGACGTCCTGATCGACCACGCCGACCCCGCACTCACCCCGCCCCGGCCCGACCTGCGCCGTTACAAGATCCCGCTGGGCGCCGTCGCGGTCTACTCCGCCAGCAACTTCCCGCTCGCCTTCTCGGTACCCGGCGGCGACACCGCAAGCGCCCTCGCGGCCGGCTGCCCGGTCGTCGTCAAGGCACACCCGGACCACCCGGCCACCTCCGAGCTGTGTGCCGCGCTGCTGCGCCGCGCCGCCAGGGAGGTCGGCCTGCCCGAGGGCGTGGTCAACCTGGTGCACGGCTTCCAGGCCGGTATCGACCTGGTGCGCCACCCGCTGATCACCGCGGCCGGCTTCACCGGTTCGGTGCGCGGCGGCCGCGCCCTGTACGACGCGGCCGCGTCCCGCCCGCACCCGATCCCCTTCCACGGCGAGCTGGGCAGCCTCAACCCCGTCGTGATCACCGAGGCCGCGGCCGCCGAGCGCGCCGAGCGGATCGGTGCCGGGCTGGCCGGGGCGATGACCCTCGGCGTCGGCCAGTTCTGCGTCAAGCCGGGCCTGGTCCTGGCGCCCGACGGGGAGAAGGGCGACCGGCTGCTGAAGTCGCTGACCGCCGCGGTCAGCGACACCGAGGCCGGGGTGCTGCTCGACCACCGGATGCGGGAGGCGTTCCTCGACGGGATCCGCACCCGCGCCGCGCTCCCCGGCGTCGAGGCGCCGGTGACCCCCGGCGCGGGCGGCGAGCACACCGTCAGCGCCGGCTTCCTCGCCGTCCCCGCCGGCCGTCTGGCCACCGAAGGGCCGCACGACCTCCTCCTGGAGGAGTGCTTCGGCCCGGTCACCGTCGTCGCCCGCTACACCGACGAGGCCGAGATCGGCGCCGTACTCTCCCGGCTGCCCGGCAACCTCTCCGCGACGCTGCAGCTCGGCGAGGCGGAGAGCGCCGGCACCGATGAGGCGGGCCGCGGTGCCCGGCTGCTGGCCGAGGTCACCCCGCTCGCCGGCCGGGTGGTCGTCAACGGCTGGCCGACCGGGGTCGCGGTCGCCCCGGCCCAGCACCACGGCGGCCCCTACCCGGCGACCACTTCCACCTCCACCTCCGTCGGCGGCAGTGCCGTTGAACGCTGGCTGCGCCCGGTCGCCTACCAGGACACCCCGCCGGCGCTGCTGCCGCCCGAACTGCGCGAGGACAACCCGCTCGGTCTGCCGCGCCGGGTCGACGGCCGCGCCGAGGGCGCGTAGCGACCGTGCTCCCCGCCCCCGACGAGGCCGCCCTCCGGGTCCGCGCCGCGACCGCCGCGGACCTGGCCGCGATCGCCGCCCTGCACACCGGGGCCCGCGCCGCCTACCACCGCGCCCGCTTCCCGGACGCGCCCTTCGACGTCCCCGCCGAACAGGCCCGTTGGCACGACGCCTGGTCCCGCGACCTGGCCCGGGACGGCACCTCCGCGCTCTGCGCCGCCCGGCACGGCACGGTGGTCGGCGCGGCCTCCTACCGCCACCGCGCCGGTCACCAACCGGCCGTCACCCTCCACCAGCTCCATGTCGACCCCGGCCACTGGGGCACCGGCGTCGGCCTGGCCCTGCACCACGCCTGCTTACGGGCCTGGCACGCGGCCGGCATCTCCCGGGCCGCCCTCGACGTCCTCTGGCACAACCACCGCGCCCGCGCCTTCTACACCCGCCTCGGATGGCGCCCCGACCCGGACCGCCGCCCCGCCCCGGACGCCGCCCATCTCACCCTGACGCTGGACCTGGCGACGGCGCAGGCGCCGCCGGCTCCCGCCGGGCGATGAGCTGCAGCCGCTCGGCCATCCGCCCGTCCAGCGCGGCCACCGACCCCGCCCGCTCCTTCAGCACCGAGAAGCCCGCCTCCCGCACCAGCCCCCGCAGCCGCTCCGGCGGATGGTGCCGGAACACCCCGCCGTCCGGCGTCTCGAACACCCCGTACGTCCCGTACCGCTCCGCGAACCGCGCATACCGCTCCCGGTTGAGCCCATCACCCTGCAACGGCACATCGCTCAGATACAGCACCCCACCCGGCCGCACCAGCCGCCCCAGCTCCCCGACGATCGCCGTCTGGTCCGCGTCCCGGGGAACACAGGTGAGCACCGCGAACAGCAGCGCCGCATCGAACGCACCGTCCCCGAACGGCAGCGGAAAACCGGGACAGCGCAGCAGCTCCAGCTCCGGATGCTCCCGCTGCCCCCGCGCGATCAGCGCCGCCGAGACATCCACCCCACGCACCGCGCCATACCCGAGCCCGGCCAGCTCGGCGGTCAGCCGCCCGTAACCACAGCCGTAGTCCAGCACCCGCGCGCTCCGCGGCACATACGCATCCAGCAGCGCCGGGTCGAGCGGATGGGTGAAGGTCTTGGCGGACCCGGTCGTCTCCCAGAACCCGAGAAATCCCTGTGACGAGGTCATGCGGGGACGGTACCCGCGGAATGGGCACACCGTCCCTCCGCCGTGAGGAGAAGTGGACAGACGGTCCGTCCGGGGCCCGCACCGCGCGCCCTCAGCCCGCCTCATGCCGGAAGCTGAGCAATTGACGGAAGCGGGCGTTGCTTGGCGCTGCGCCCTTCTCGCCAACGGTAGCCGTCCACTGCCGGCACGTCACGGTCACGAAAATCTCCACTGCTTTCGGATCGGCTTTCCGCCAGCTGGGAAATCCGCTGAGCCACCCCCGAGCGTCAGCGGGTGTCTGCCCGCATTCCATCAGCCGCACGGCCATACAGGCCGGGTCCACCCACGGCGGACCGAACGCCGACATGGCCCAGTCCACCACGTACGCCTGTCCGCCGTATGTGCTGATCATGATGTTGTGCGGATTGGTGTCGGTGTGGAGCAGGCTTGCGCCGCTGAGTGCTTCCGCTTCACCGGGGGCCAGGAAGGCGGCGAACCGGTCTGCGAATTCGGGGGCTGTGAAAACGGGACTACCGAGCCGTCGCGCATCTTCCACGCTGAGTTCTTGCATTCTTCTCATGGCGGATGCCACGGCGTTGAGGTCTTTTGATCCGGGACCTAGATCCGCGTGTCGGCCGTCAACATGGACGAACGCCAGACAGAACCAGCCACCCGCCTCGAAGCGGTGACGAATGGCGGGACTGATTCCGGCAACCGTGTCATTGATCCGGTCCTCGCAGCGCAGCCCTGACATTCTGTCGGCGTCAGACGTGCGCACGCCCTTGAGGAAGATCCGGCCGTTGTCCCGAGTGTCAACGATCAACGCCAACGAACAGTTCAACCCGTCGGACACGCATGCCGATGCGATCACCGGGCCGGTACGCGCCTCGACGGCATCGCGGAGCCCCGACGGGAGCTCTTCCCACTTGATACGCTCGCGCATGTGCTCTCCTCTGCCGACTGAGAAGGGAGCCGATCGAGCGGCCCCCTCCGCAGCCATTGGCTACTGCGTTGCCCCGCACTTACGGCAGCGCGGCTTTCCGCTCCACGGCACCCACTCGTGATCGCACTCGCTCAGAATCCATGGTTCCATAACCAGGCACCTTTCTCCGGGAGTTCGTTGCATTGACGGAACCGCCCGGCTCTTTTCTGCGCAGCGCTCGCATTCGGGAACTGCGCACGGCGGGGGATCGGCGTCGGGCGGGAAGCGGACGACGCCGGATGCCACGTCCAGCGCTCCGCCGCCCTCCGTCCACCATCCAACGGGGGTGTTCTCGTACGCCGTGCCCGCGAAGGGACAAGGCTGTGCTTCTCGGCGGCCACCCGCGCTCACGTGCCGCCGTGCGCTTCGACGGGCGTGCCGTTGTGGTCCGGATGTCGCCGCAGCAACACGCGGCAGTCAACGGCCTTCGACTTGTCGCCGCTCGCTTCGGCGTCAGCGAGTTCGCCTCGCAGGTGATCGCACGTACGACAGCTCACCGCGGATGCCTCCCGGACGCCCGCCGGTTCTCCTCAACGACCGACGGCCGAAGGCGCCGCATGGTCGGGCTGATCGACCGGTCGTCCTCGGCCTGGTCGTGTACCGGATCGTCGTCGGCGACGGTTCGCTCCACCGTCTCCGGCTCTCCCGGCGTACGGCCCGTACCGTGTTCCGCGGGCACGGGCCGTCACTCCGGGATGTGAAGCGCCAGGGCTTTGCGGGTGCTGCTGCTCACCGTTCAACCACCTTCCTGATCGGCTCCGTTGGGCAGGAAGACCAGGCAAGCAGTGCGGAAGGGACGGCACCACGGCAAGAAGGCCGCAGTTCTGCCGCATCCTGCCCTCATTGACCGTTCTGACCAGTACAGACGCACTTTCACTGGCTACGCTGCTGAGAGCGGAGGCACCCGGACGGGAGAGGACGGGCAAGCATGGTGAGTAGGCGGCGGAGGTTCGCGGAGCACCGGAAGGCTTGCGGGTACAACCAGGAGGATTTCGCGGAAGCCGTGGGAGTTGACCGTTCCACCGTCCAGCGGTGGGAAAGCGGCAAGACCGGCCCACAGCCTTGGCAGCGGCCCAGTATCGCTCGGGTTCTGCACATAACAGCGAAGGACCTTGACGAGCTGCTGTTCCCGGATGCCCATGTCCCGCACCCTCCGTCCGTCAACCGGCTTGCTGTCACTGAGCCCTCCGGCGACGATGAATTCGATGCGTACGAGCTGGCGCGCCGGGTGTCCGCGAGTGACGTGGGCGCTGAAACGCTGCTCCGCCTGGAAAACGCCTTTGATGAACTTGCCATGAAGTATCCGGTATCTCCGCCGCAGAATCTTCTGGAGCGAGTGCGGAAACACTCGGCCTACGTGTCGCATCTGATGGATTCCCGGATGACCCTCGGCGAACAGCGTCGTCTGTATGTCGTGGGGGGGTGGTTCCAGCTCTTGGGGGCAACTCTGCATATTGACCTCAACCAGGAGAACGCGGCGACATCCCGCCTCCGGACGGCGATGACTCTTGCGCAGCATGCCGAGCATTCAGAGATTCAGGCGTGGTGTTATGAAACGGACGCCTGGCGTGTTCTTACCGGCGGCGAGTACATGCGAGCACTGGAATTGTCGGTAGTTGCGCAGCGGCTTGCTCCGGCGGGAAGCTCGGTCGCGATTCAGGCGACGGCTCAAGAGGGCAGGGCGCGGGCGCGTCTCGGTGAGGCGAAAGAAACATACGCCGCGATAGACCGGGTGCAGGGCATGTCTGCGGCCCTCACGCAGAACAAGGGCATCGAGCATCACTATCAGTACGATCCGGGTAAATCGCTGGCCTATGCGGCCACCACACTGGCATGGGTGGGGGATCCTGCGGCAGAAGGCGTTGCACGGGAAGTCATCGCAAGACTGGCTCCCTCGGAAGACATTCATAAGTGGCCCCGAAGAGTTGCCTCGGCCAATATCGATCTGGCGCTGACCTTACTCAATGGCAAACGCCTGGATGAGGCATGTGACGCGGCGCAACGTGCCATACTTTCGGGCCGAGTTGTGCCATCCAATCATTGGCGCGCTCTCGAAGTGGTCAAGGCCGTCGAAGCTCGACAACTGCCGGAAGCGTCCGACCTCCGCGATGCCTACCAGACATTAAAGGAACTTCCGAGGGAGGACGAGAAGACTGAATAGGTGAAGCTCGGCGTCCGTAGCGATGCTCCTGCCCTCATTCCTGGCCGTGTGCCCTGGGGGGTCATGCCCGGTTGCCCCTCCGGTGCGGATGGCTCGCGATCTCCGGGTTACGGGGGCGGAGGCCGCCTGTGCTCTGCCGCACGGCTCCGGCAACCGCGCGGGAATAGCCCCCCGCCCCCCGAGGTTGCACCGGAACACATCCACGACGAGGAAAGTCAGCTCATGCGCGTCGAAATCTGGTCCGACATCGCCTGCCCCTGGTGCTACATCGGCAAGGCCCGCTTCGAGGCCGGGCTGGCCGCCTTTGCGCACCGTGGGGACGTCGAGGTGGTGCACCGCTCGTTCGAGCTGGATCCGAAGGCGCCGGCCGCCACCGACGTCCCGGTGCTCGACATGCTCGCCACGAAGTACGGCGTGAGCCGTGCGCAGGCCGAGGCGATGGAGGCGCGGGTCGCCGACGCGGCGGCGGGGGAGGGGCTGGACTACCGGTCCGACCGGATCCACGGGAACACCTTTGACCTGCACCGGCTGCTGCATCTCGGCAGGGCGCACGGCGTCCAGGACGCGCTGCTCGATGCCTTCTACCGCGCCAACTTCGCCGAGGCCAGGCTGCTCGGCGACCCCGCCGTGCTCCAGGAGATCGCCGTCGGCGCGGGGCTGCCCGCCGAGGAGGCTGCCCGGGTGCTGGCCGACCCGGAGGCGTATGCGCAGGAGGTACGGGCCGAGGAGCGCGAGGCCGCGGAGCTGGGCGCCACGGGCGTGCCGTTCTTCGTCATCGACCGCCGGTACGGCATCTCGGGCGGGCAGCCCGCGGAGGTCTTCCGGGAGGCCCTGGAGCGTGCGCACGCCGACGGCGCCGGACCGCTCCGGCCGGCCGGAGCGGCCGACGAGGCCGGGGTGTGCGGGGACGACGGCTGCGCCGTGCCCGGGAAGTGAGCCGGGGGCGTCCCGGCCGCACCCGGTGTGACCTGCGCCGACAAGGAACCGATGCGGACCGGCCGAGCAAAGTCGCCATGGACGCGGCGCGAGGTGCCGAGCAGAGTGGGGACATGCATCGACGTGAGCCACTCGGCGGGGCCGAATTCGCGCCCGAGACGACCTATCTGAACTCCGCCTCGTCCGGACTCCTTCCGCGCCGCGCCGCCGACGCCCTGCGCGCGGCCATCGACGAGTCCGCCTCCTACGGCACCATGGGCCGCGACTACTTCGCCGCCACCACGGCCTCCCGCGCCGCCTTCGCCCGGCTGATGGACGTCCCGGCCGAGCGGGTGGCCGTCGGCAGCTCGGTCGCGGTGCAGTCCGCGTTCGTGGCCGCGTCGCTGCCGGCGGGCGCCGAAGTACTCGCCCCCGAGGGCGACTTCAGCTCCCTGGTCAATCCGCTCGCCGCCCACCCGGGCATCAAGCTGCGCACCGTGCCGCTGGAGGCGCTCGCCGATGCGGTGCGCCCCGGGACCGCGCTGGTCGCCTTCAGCGCCGTGCAGTCGGTGGACGGCCGGATCGCCGACATGGCGGCGGTGCGCGAGGCGGCGGCGGCCCACGGGGCGCGCACCTACCTCGACATCACCCAGGCCGCCGGCTGGCTGCCGCTGCGCGCCGCGGACTTCGACTTCGTGGTCGCCGGGGCCTTCAAGTGGCTGCTGTGCCCGCGTGGGGCGACGTTCATGGCGTTCGGCGGGGATTACGGGCGGGGCGAGGAGTGGCCGGCCGCACTCCATGCGGGCTGGGTCGCCGGTGAGGACATCGGCGAGTCCAACTACGGGCTGATCCAGCCGGCCGCCACCGCCCGGCGCTTCGACGAACCGCACGCCCACTTCTCCTACGTCGGCGCCGAACAGTCCCTCGGCCTCCTCGGGGAGCTGGGCGTCTCCGCCATCCACGCCCACGACACCGCACTCGCCGAGTACTACCGCGCGGGGCTGGCCGAGCGCGGTCTGACGCCCCGGCCCGCGCCCGGTTCGGCGATCGTCTCCACCCCCGGGATCGCGGACGCGGAGCACCGGCTGGCCGAGGCGGGCGTACGGGTCGCGGTGCGCGGCGGACTGCTCCGCGCGGCCTTCCACCTCTACAACTCGACGGACGACGTGGACCGGTTGCTGGCCCTGCTGGGGTAGGGCCGGTCCGACGGGCCGGCAACCTGCCCCGCCGGCCGGCGCCCGGCGGCCCCTCCAACACCCCGGACCGGCCGTACAACACGGCGCGGCCGCCGCACAGACCAGCTGTGCGGCGGCCGCGCCACCGGTGCGAGTGTCCCCTAACGCACCGGAGTGAAGTCGCGGGCCCCGATGTACTCCGGGCGCCGGACCGGCGCTGCGAACGGCTCCACCGCAGCGTTCTCCACGCTGTTGAAGACGATGAAGACATTGCTGCGCGGGTAGGGCGTGATGTTGTCGCCCGAGCCGTGCATGGCGTTGCAGTCGAACCACGTCGCCGAGCCGGCCTTACCGGTGAAGAGACGGATGCTGTGCTTGTCCGCCATCTTCGTGAGCACCTCGTCCGACGGGATGCCCGCGTCCTGCATCTGCAGCGACCGCTTGTAGTTGTCCTTCGGCGTCGCACCCTCACAGCCCACGAAGTACTCGTGCGAGCCGGGCATGATCATCAAGCCGCCGTTGGTGTCGTAATTCTCCGTCAGCGCGATCGAGACCGACACGGTGCGCATGTTCGGCAGACCGTCCTCGGCGTGCCAGGTCTCGAAGTCCGAATGCCAGTAGAAGCCGGAGGCACCGAAGCCCGGCTTCACATTGATCCGCGACTGGTGGACATAGACGTCCGAGCCGAGGATCTGACGGGCACGGCCGACCACGCGCGGGTCGGAGACCAGCTTGGCGAACACCTCGCTGATCTTGTGCACCTCGAACACGGTCCGTACGTCCTGTGACTTCGGCTCGACGATGGAGCGCGGGTCGGCGCGCATCGTCGGGTCGAGGACGAGACGGTCCAGTTCGGCGCGGTACACCGCGACTTCTTCCGCCGTGAGCAGTTCCCCGATGGCGAAAAAGCCGTCGCGTTCGAAGTCGCTCAGCTCGGACGGCTCGAAGGGGCCGGCCGTTCCGGGCTGCGACCACACCACCGGGTCCTTCCGCGGGGTGATGACCTCAGCGGTCCCACGGGTCGGGTACAGGTCGGCGGTGCGCTCGGGTGCGGTGGTCATGGTGTTGCCTTCCTCTCCTCTCGTACGGAATCTGGCTTACGTGCGCGTGCGTGTGCCTTCCTCAGCGCTGCCGGACGGGGCAGGCGGATGGCGCCTCAGACCGTCTCGGGCTCAGACTCCGGTTCGGTGAGAAGCGGGTAGACCCCGTTCTCGTCGTGGTCCTCGCGGCCGGTGACGGGCGGGTTGAAGACACACACGCAGCGGAAGTCCTCCTTGATCCGCATGGTGTGCTTCTCGTGCCCGTCGAGCAGGTACATCGTGCCCGGCGTGATGGTGTACTTCTCGCCGGTCTCGTCGTTCGTGAGCTCGGCCTCACCCTCTACGCAGAGTACGGCCTCGATGTGGTTCGCGTACCACATCGACGTCTCGGTCCCGGCGTACAGGGTGGTCTCGTGCAGCGAGAAACCGACGCGCTCCTTGGCGAGCACGATGCGCTTGCTCTCCCAGGTGCCGGACTTGGCCTTGACGTGGCGGTCGGTGCCTTCGATGTCCTTGAAGGATCGGACGATCACGGTGACTCGGTGCCTTTCTGTGGAACGGTAAGGGGCTCTGGAGTGGTCAGACGCAGTCGCGGACCGCGCGGGCGAGGATCCGAAGTCCCTCGTCCAGCTCCTCGGGGGTGGTCGTCAGGGCGGGCAGCAGCTTGACGACCTCGCTCTCCGGGCCGGAGGTCTCGATCAGCAGACCCAGCTCGAAGGCGCGCTTGGCAATCTTGTCGGCGGTGGGCTTGTCGTTGAGCTCCATGCCCCACACCAGACCGCGGCCGCGGTACTCGGCGATGGCGTCCGGGTGCTCCTCGGTGATGGCCTTGAGGTGTGCTTCGACGATCTCACCGCGGGCGAGAGTCTGCTTCTCCATCTGGCCGTCGGCCCAGTAGGTGTCCAGCGTCGCGGCGGCGGTGACGAACGCCGGGTTGTTGCCGCGGAAGGTGCCGTTGTGCTCGCCCGGCTCCCAGATGTCCAGCTCAGGCTTGAACAGGGTGAGCGCGAGCGGCAGGCCGTAGCCGCTGATGGACTTCGAGACGGTGACGATGTCCGGCACGATGCCCGCCTCCTCGAAGGAGAAGAAGGCACCCGTACGGCCGCAACCCATCTGGATGTCGTCGACGATGAGCAGCATGTCCCAGCGCTCACACAGGTCGGCGAGGGCACGCAGCCACTCGGGACGGGCGACGTTGATGCCGCCCTCGCCCTGGACCGTCTCGACGATCACGGCGGCGGGGGTGTTCAGACCGGAGCCCTGGTCCTCCAGCAGCCGCTCGAACCACAGGAAGTCCGGGTAGGTGCCGTCGAGGTAGTTGTCGAAGGGCATCGGGGTGCCGTGCACCAGCGGGATACCGGCGCCGGCGCGCTTCATGGAGTTACCGGTGACGGCCAGCGCGCCCAGGGACATGCCGTGGAAGGCGTTGGTGAAGGACACGATCGACTCGCGGCCCTTGACCTTACGGGCCAGCTTCAGCGCGGCCTCGACGGAGTTGGCGCCCGTCGGGCCCGGGAACATGACCTTGTAGGGCAGGTCACGGGGCCGCAGGATGATGTTCTGGAACGACTCCAGGAACGCCCGCTTGGCCGTGGTGGACATGTCCAGGCCGTGGGTGACGCCGTCCCGCTCGATGTAGTCGATCAGGGCGCGTTTGAGGACCGGGTTGTTGTGGCCGTAGTTGAGCGACCCGGCGCCGGCGAAGAAGTCGAGGTAGGTGTGGCCGTCCTCGTCGGTCATGCGGCTGCCCTGCGCACGGTCGAAGACGGTGGGCCAGCTACGGCAGTAGCTGCGGACCTCGGACTCCACGGTCTCGAAGACGCTCAGATCGGGCTGGGTGATGGTCACAGCATGCTCCTGGGAGATGAGTGGCGAAAGGATGAGAAGTCTGTAGGGGGCTGGGCGGTACCGGCGGTGTCACGGGGGTGTGGTGCCGGGCCCGCATGACCGCTGCGGCGTCGTCGCCGCGCGGTCCTGGGTGCGTCAGGAGTGCCCCGAGCGGGCCGGTGGCTCGAACGGGCCGATGAGGTGCAGCACCTCCGGCTCGTGGCCCTGCTCCGGGAACAGCCCAGCGTCGAAGAGCACCTCGCTCTTGAGGGGCACTGAGTGCCGCTCGGCGAAGGACGCGAACAACCGGTTGGATGCGGTGTTGTCGGGGGTCACGGTGGTTTCGACGAAACGTACGCCCAGCTCGTCCCTGGCCCGGGCGGTCAGCCCGTCCAGGAGTGCGGCCGCCAGGCCCTGCCCACGGTGCGCGTCGTCGACGGCGACCTGCCAGACGACGAGGGTCTCCGGGCGCTCGGGGCGGAGGTATCCGGTGATGAAGGCGGCCGGCTCGCCCTCCGTGTCGCGGGCGACGACGGAGGTGGCGGCGAAGTCGCGACACCACAGGAGGTAGCTGTACGAGGAGTTGAGATCCAGCGCCTTCGAGTCGCGGGCGATGCGCCAGATCGCGGCTCCGTCCTCCACGCGTGGGGTGTCGAGCTTGAAGCCCTCCGGAAATTCTCTGATATCGCTTCGGGCACCTGCATGGTCTGCTTGTGCGGCGGTCATGGGAATTAAATTTACCCAGGGAAAAGGGAAATTGCATCGCGGGCAGGGGTTACGGAAGTGAGCAAGATGTGTTATCGCGCGGGGGCGCCCGTGTGCGCGATGCCACCGCGAGATGTCCCCATTTGACCAGGAGGTTCGGGGTGAAACGGACACGTTGTGTAGTCGGTCACAGCTCCGTAACGCCCACGAGATCCGTCCGAATTATGGAACTTGCCGCTAGCGAAATCTTGGCGTTTGAGGTGCGGAAAAGCGGGCAGAAGAATACGGGAAGCTGTACTTCTGAGGAATTGGGAATTCGCCGCCGGGAGGCCGGGCGGAAGGCCCATGGAAACCTGCGCGGCAAGACCGTGACAAGACCCGCAAGAAGATGCGCCAGGCGATGTCCGGGAAGGCTGCGGGAAACGTACGGAGAGTTGCGGAGAACGCACGGAGAACCGTGCGGCACGGGTAGCGGAAGCTGTACGGAGAGTGCACGGATAACGGTCCGGGCCGAAAGTCCGCGGGGCGCGGGCTTCGCGGGGAAACGGCCGGGGGAAAGCGCCCGCTCATTGGCTTGACCACCGCGGACACCCGGCGCGGCGGGCCGCCTAAAGTGCCGGTATGACGTCCATGAGTGAAGGTGCGGTGCTGCACCTCAAGGGGAGGGTCCTCGTCGGACCGGACGAGGTGCGCGACGAGCTGTGGGTGGTCGGCGGCCGGGTGACGTTCGACCGGCCGGTGATGGCACGGGATGCCATCACTGTGACGGGATGGGCCCTGCCGGGGCTGGTCGACGCCCACTGCCACGTGGGCCTGGACGCACACGGCCCGGTGGACGCCCCCACCAGCGAGAAGCAGGCGCTCACCGACCGTGACGCCGGCACCCTGCTGATCCGCGACGCCGGATCCCCCTCCGACACCCGCTGGGTCGACGACCGCGAGGACCTGCCGCGGATCATCCGCGCCGGCCGTCACATCGCCCGTACCAAGCGCTACATCCGCAACTACGCGCACGAGATCGAGCCGGAGGACCTGGTCGCCTATGTCGCCAGGGAGGCCCGCCGCGGCGACGGCTGGGTCAAGCTCGTCGGGGACTGGATCGATCGCTCCACGGGCGATCTGGAGGCGTGCTGGCCCCGCGGAGCGGTCGAGGCGGCCATCGCCGAGGCCCACCGGCTGGGCGCCCGGGTGACCGCCCACTGCTTCGCCGAGGAGACCCTCGCCCCGCTCGTCGAGGCCGGTATCGACTGCATCGAGCACGCCACCGGGCTCACCGAGGAGACCATCCCGCTGTTCGCCGAGCGCGGGGTGGCCATCGTCCCCACGCTCGTCAACATCGCCACCTTCCCGCGGCTCGCGGACGGCGGTGAGGCGAAGTTCCCGCGCTGGGCGGACCATATGCGGCGCCTGCACGCCCGCCGCTACGACACCGTCCGGGCGGCCTACGACGCCGGGGTGCCCGTCTTCGCCGGTACGGACGCCGGCGGCTCGCTCGCCCACGGTCTGGTCGCCGAGGAGGTCGTCGAGCTGACCCGGGCCGGGCTGCCCGCCGTGGCGGCGCTCTCCGCGACCACCTGGGGCGCCAGGGACTGGCTCGGCCGCCCCGGCCTCACCGAGGGGGCCTCGGCGGACCTGGTGGTCTACGAGAGCGATCCGCGCGAGGACGTCCGGGTGCTGGCGGCCCCGCGCCGGGTGGTGCTGCGCGGGCAGGTCGTGGGGTAACTGCCGGGGTGATCCGGTGAACCTGCCCGGTCAACGCGGGTCACCCGGGAGGTGGGGCGGCTGTGGCGCGGGTGGTGCCCCGAGTCGGAGGAATCGAATAAAGGCACGGAAACCACCCGTTGGGATGAACTGACGTCACGTGGCTGCCCGTTCACCCTCGGTACGGACACGATGTGCGGGTCGATGCCGTCGGCCCGCGTGATGTCCCCCATTGGCGCGGCCGGCGGCTCCATTTCTCCTGTGAGGGTTCCACACACGTGTCCACCAGTCCCACCAGCTCCTTCGGCATGCCCCGACGCCTCGCCGCGACCCTCGTCGCCACCGCGCTCACGGCCGGTCCCGCCGTCCTCCTCGGCGCCGTCCCCGCGCATGCCACCGGAGACCATGGCCCGGCCCGCGGCACCGCCGACGCGGTCGTGCTGCGTACCGGCGTGAACGTCGGGCTGCTCAACAAGACGCTCGACGTCCCGCTGAACGTCGCCCTCAACGAGGTGCACGCCCCGGCCTCCGCCGGCAAGACGGCGCTCACCGTCAAGCTCGACGGCATCGACCACGGCAGGCCGTTCAGCGTGCTGCGCGCCGACGCCGCCACCGCACGGGCCACCGCCGACCGCCGCAAGGCCGAGGGCTACGCCAACCTCGTGCGGGCGAAGGTACATCTGCCCGGTCTGCCGCTGCTGTCCCTGATCGAGGTCCAGCAGGTCACCGCCAAGGCGGTCTGCGAGGCGGGCGCCCGGCCCCGGGCCGAGTCGAATGTGCTGGGCAGCGTGCTCGTGCTGGGCAAGAAGGTCACGCTCACCGCGGGCGGCACGACGGACGTCAAGGTGCCGGGGGTGGGCCGGGTGCGGCTCGACCTGTCCAAGAAGAACGTCACCTCCAAGGGCGCCGCGGCCACCGCGCTCGACCTCGATGTCTCCCTCAACCCGCTGAAGCTGAACGTCGCCGACGTGCAGGGCCGGGTCACGCTGGCCAAGGCCACCTGCACCACACCGCGCGGCAAGACGCCCGAGCAGGGCGGCTCCGGCGGTACCGGCGGCGGCCAGACGAGCGGCGGTTCCAGCGGTGGCCAGACAGGCGGCGGCACCGAGCCGGCCGGCGGCAAGGACACCGAGGTGACGGGCTCCGGGCCCCGCACCCAGAACCTCGCGGAGACCGGCGGCAGTTCGGCCACCCCGTACCTCGCCGGCGGCGCCGCGCTGCTGCTCGCCGCGGGCGCCGGGTCGATGGTCTTCGCCCGCCGGCGCCGCAGCGCCGCATCGCAGGGCGGCCGCGGCTGACCGACCCCGTACACCGCGCCGGTGCTGTGGGGGCGTCGCGCGCGGAGTACGGCCCGGGGTGTGCCGTGCGGGCCGCGGACCGTACGGCACACCTCACCCTCGCCGGGGACCCCGCGCAGCGTGGTGTGCCGGGGGACCCGGCGGGGCCCCGCCCGCGGCAGGCCGCCGCGTACGCCCTACCCGAGCACCTCGCCCAGCGCCGTCACGAAGCGGTCCGTCGTGGCCCGGTCGCGCACCGCGAGCCGCAGCCAGTCGGCGCCCAGACCGGGGAAGGTGTCGCCGCGGCGCACCGCGAAGCCGCGGTCCCGCAGCGCGGCCCGCACCCCGTGTGCGTCCGGCAGCCGGATCAGCACGAACGGACCCGCCGCCGGGCCGGCCGTCCGGATCTGCCGGAACTCGCCCAGCCGGGCCAGCAGATGAGCCCGGTCCCCGGCGATCTCCTCGGCCGCCGCGGCCGCCTCCGCCAGCGCCCGGGGCGTGCAGCACGCCTCGGCGGCGGCCAGGGCGGGGCTGGAGACCGGCCACAGCGGCTGGGCCCGCTCCAGGGCGGCGACGGTGTCCGCGGCGGCCAGGACGTAGCCGATCCGCAGCCCGGCCAGCCCCCAGGTCTTGGTGAGGCTGCGCAGCACCACCAGCCCCGGCAGATCCGTGCGCCCGGCCAGCGACGCCCGCTCACCGGGCACCGCGTCCATGAACGCCTCGTCCACCACCAGCGTCCGGCCGGGCCGCGACAAGGAGGCCAGCACCTCCGCGGGGTGCAGGACCGAGGTGGGGTTGGTGGGGTTGCCGACGACGACCAGATCGGCGTCGTCGGGCACCGCGGCCGGGTCCAGCCGGAAACCGTCCCGCGCGTCCAGCAGCACCCGCGCGACCTCGTGCCCGGCGTCCCGCAGCGCCGCCTCGGGCTCGGTGAACTGCGGATGCACCACCACCGGCCGACGGGCCGCCACCGCGCGGGCGATCAGCACGAAGGCCTCCGCGGCCCCCGAGGTGAGCAGCACCCGGTCCGCGGGCAGACCGTGCCGGGCCGCCACCGCCCGGCGCGCCGCGCGGCCGTCGGGGTACGCGGCGAGACCGTCCAGCGACGCGGCGATATGCGCCTTGAGCCAGGCCGGGGGAGTGCCGGTGCGGACATTGACCGCCAGATCCGTCAGCCCGGCGTCCGCGCCCCGTACTTCGGCATCGCCGTGGTGCCGCAGGTCGGGTTCGTGCGGCGGGGCGGCCGGGCCGGGGCCCCGGAGCGGGGCGGGCCCGGTGCGCGGGGGCATCCTCACCGTTCCCCGGTGCCCGCGGCCAGGGAGGCGCTCTCCCGAGCCGCGCCGTGCGCCGGCCGGGCGTCCTCCGCCGCCGCCCGGCAACCACACGACGCGCCCGCCACCGCCGCGCGGTAGCGCTCCATGACCACGTCGGCCACCTCGGCCTCCGGGCCGATCACCTGCGCGGCGTAGACCTCGGTGTCGGGGTGCGCCGCGGCCCAGCCCTCGGCCTGCATCCACAACCGCTCCACCGGGCCGCCGGCGAAGAGGAAGTAGGGCAGGACCACGATCCGGGCCGGCCCACCGGCGCCCGCCGCGGCCGCCAGCGCCCGGCACCGGTCGAGGCCGGCCGGGACGTCGGGTGCCGCCTGCGAGACGAACGCGGTCTCCACGCCCGCGAAGCCGCGCCCCTCCCACAGCAGCCGCGCGGCCCGCACGACTTCGGCGTTGGCGTACGGATCGACCGCGCCGCGGCCCACCAGCAGCACCGTGGTGCGGGCCCGGTCCGCGGGCCTGCGGGCGCCGCTGCCCAGTGCCTCGTCCAGCCGCCGCTCCAGCACATCGAGCAGCGTGGGGTGCGGCCCCAGCTCGGCGCCGCAGACGTGGCCGAGCCCGGGGTGGCGCTCGCCCGCCCGCTCCAGCACCTCGGGCAGCGCCTCCGGGACCGGCCCGGTCGGGGCGGTCAGCAGCGGTATGACGGCGAGCCGGGTCGCGCCCTTCCCGACGAGGCCGTCGATGGCGTCGTCCAGCGACAGCGGCGAGGCCGGGACGCCGAAGAACCCGCCGGCGACCGGCACTTCGGGATGGCGCTCGCCGAGCAGACGCACCAGCGCGCGCAGGGCGTCGGCCCCGCCTTCGTCGCGGGTGCCGTGACCGGCGATGAGCAGTGCGGGAGGGGTCGTCACGAGGTCTCCTTGGTACCGGTGGGTCCGCTGCCGGGCGCCGGGTCGCCGACGACCGCCGTCCACCGACCCGGGCCATGGCGGGGCGGGTTGGGGGAGGTCATGACGATATCCGCAGCGGAAGAGCGGTCGGCGGCCGCTCCCTCCCTACCAGCGGTAAGGGCACCGCTGTCCGTTACAGCGGGCCCGGCCAGCGCACAGGTCGCCCGGGCCGGCCGGCCCGGCGGCGCGGACTTGCGCTTCCCGGCGACCAGTTCCGCGCCCGGCCCCGCGGCCAGCAGCGCCGCCGCCTCGGCCACGCTCGGCGTCCCGACGGCGGCCGCCGCGGCCGTGGACGGACCGGGCACCCGCACCGCCGCCAGGGCCGCCGCCGGGAACGACCGCAGCGGCACCCCCAGCCGTCGTGCCGCGCCGAGCAGACCGGGCTCCGCCGCCTTGGCCGCGACCGTCGCCAGCGCCGCGACCGGCCGGGCCGTACACCCCGCCGCCGCGCGGGCGGCAGCGATCAGCTCCAGCACCTCGGACACCGCGACACCACGGCTCGCCCCCACCCCGACGACCAGCGGCGCGGCAGCAGCGCCGGTCTCGTCGGGTGCCCCGTGCCTCATACCGCGACGGCTCCCCGTCCGTGGGCGAGCGGGCCGTGCCGCCCCTCCAGGACCGCGGTGAGCCCGACGGGCCCGGCGGTGACCGGCGCACCCGGCCGACGGACGTCGCGCGCGGCCGTCCCGGCCCGTGCCGATCCGCCGCCGGTGCCGCGGATCATCGGGCGGCACCCCGGGCCGGTGCGCTCCGTGCCGCGCTCGCCACCAGCCGCCCGGCCAGCGACGGTTCGGCGGCCCAGTGCACATGCAGATACGAGGCATGCACCCCGCCGGCCACGAAGCCCTCCACCCGCCGCTCCGGATGCGTCAGCCCCCACGCCGGGTCCGCGCCCGCGCCCGGCTCCAGCACCGTGCGGTGGAACTCATGGCCGCGCACCCGGGTGCCGGCCGCGGCCAGCGCGTTGTCCCGCAGCGCCACCGCCTCGCGGTAGCCGAGGGTGAGGCGTTCGGTCATCCGGGCCTCGGCGGGCAGCACCCCGCACATCGGCTTCCCGTCGAGGGACCGGGACAGATAGAGCAGCCCGGCGCACTCGGCGGACACCGGCGCCCCGGAGGCGGCCAGCGCGGCCACCTCCGCGCGCAGCGGCGCGTTCGCCGACAGATCCGGCGCATACATCTCGGGAAAGCCGCCGCCGATCACCAACCCCTGGGTGCCGGGCGGCAGGTGTGTGTCCCGCAGTGGGTCGAACGGGGCCACCTCGGCACCCGCGGCGGCCAGCAGCTCGGCGTGTTCGGCGTACGAGAAGGTGAACGCGGCGCCGCCCGCGACGGCGATCAGCGGCTTCTCCGGCGCGGCCGCCCCCTCGGCCGGCGCGAGTTCCGCCGCCGGGTCCCAGGGCGCGTCCGGCAGCTCCGGCACCGTACGGGCCAGCGCCAGCAGCGCCTCCAGGTCGCAGCCCTCGCGGACCCGCGCGGCGAGTTCGGCCACCGACTCCACCGCGTCGGACCGCCGCTCGGCGACCGGCACCAGGCCCAGGTGCCGGGAGGGCGTACCGGCCCGTCCGTCACGTCGCAGGGCGCCCAGCACCGGTACACCGGAGGAGTCCATCGCCTCCCGCAGCAGCTCCTCGTGGCGGTCCGAGCCGACCTTGTTGAGGATCACCCCGGCCAGCCGCACCTCCGGATCCCAGGAGGCGAAGCCGTGCACCAGCGCGGCCACCGACCGGGACTGCGAGGACGCGTCCACCACCAGCACCACCGGCGCCCGCAGCAGCTTCGCCACATGTGCCGTCGAGGACAGCTCACCCATCCCGGACGCCCCGTCGAACAGCCCCATCACGCCCTCGACGAGCGCGAGATCGGCGCCCGCCGCACCGTGCAGGAACAGCGGCCCGATCCGGTCCGGCCCGCACAGATAGGCGTCCAGATTGCGGCCGGGGCGGCCGGTGGCCAGGGAGTGATAGCCCGGATCGATGTAGTCCGGGCCGACCTTGTGCGGTGACACCACGAGACCGGCCTCGGCGAACGCCGCCATCAGACCGGTGGCCACCGTGGTCTTGCCCGCGCCCGACGACGGTGCGGCGATCACCAGCCGGGGGATCGAACCGCCGCTCATGCCCTGCTCGCCCCGTTCACCATTCGATGCCCCGCTGGCCCTTCTGGCCCTCGTCCATCGGGTGCTTGACCTTGGTCATGTCCGTCACCAGATCGGCGAAGTCCAGCAGCGCCTCGGGGGCGCCCCGCCCGGTGATGACGACATGCTGTGTACCGGGGCGGTCGCGCAGCACCGACACGACCTCGTCGGTGTCGATCCAGCCCCACTTCAGCGGATAGGCGAACTCGTCCAGCACCAGCAGCTTGTAGGTCTCCGCGGCCAGATCCCGCTTGACCTGCTCCCAGCCCTCGCGCGCCGCGTCCTCGCTGGAGGCGATGTCGCGCTGCACCCAGGACCAGCCCTCGCCCATCTTGTGCCAGGCGACGGTGCCGCCCTCACCGGACTCACCGAGCACCTTCAGCGCCCGCTCCTCGCCGACCTTCCACTTCGCCGACTTCACGAACTGGAACACCCCGACCGGCCAGCCCTGGTTCCAGGCGCGCAGCGCCAGCCCGAAGGCGGCGGTGGACTTGCCCTTGCCCTGGCCGGTGTGGACGAACACCAGCGGACGGTTGCGGCGCTGGCGGGTGGTGAGCCCGTCGTTCGGTACGACGGACGGCTGTCCCTGCGGCATTACGCGGCCTTCCTGTTGCCTTGCACGGTCCGTACGAGCGCGGAGACGCTGTCCGCGCGCAGCTCGTCGAGGGTGATCGCGGTGCCCTGCAGCTCACGGGCCAGCTCGCCCGCGAGACCCAGCCGCACCGGACCCGCCTCACAGTCCACGACCACCGAGGCGGTCCCCTCACCGGCCAGCAGCCGGGCCGCGCGGCCAGCGCGCACCACCGGCTCCGGCCCGCCGGTCGCCCGGCCGTCGGTGACGACCACCAGCAGCGGCCGCCGCGAGGCATCCCGCATCCGCTCCACCCGCAGCACCTCATGGGCCCTCAGCAGGCCCTCGGACAGCGGTGTACGGCCACCCGTCGACAGCTGCTCCAGCCGCGCCGCGCCCGCCTCGACCGAGGACGTCGGGGGCAGCGCCAGCTCGGCGCCGGTGCCGCGGAAGGTGATCAGACCGATCTTGTCGCGCCGCTGGTAGGCGTCCAGCAGCAGCGAGAGCACCGCGCCCTTGACCGCGCTCATCCGCTTCCGCGCCGCCATCGAGCCGGACGCGTCCACGACGAACAGGACCAGATTGCCCTCCCGCCCCTCGCGCACCGCCTCGCGCAGATCGTCCCGGCGCACCACCAGTCCCCGCCCGCTGCGGCCACGGGCCCGCTGGTGCGGCGCCGCGGCCTGCACGGTCGCCGACAGATGCAGTTTGCCCAGGGCGCCGTGCGGGCGGCGGGCCCCGGTCGTCCGGCCATGGGCGGTACGGGCACGGGAGCGGCGGCCGTCCGCGCCCTCGCCCAGGCCCGGCACATCGAGGCGCCGGGTCTTGAACGGCTCGGTGGCCCCGACCGCCGCCTTCTCGCCGGCGGCGCCGCCCTGCGGCGCGCTCTCGGGTTCGGGCTGCTCGGCCTGTCCGGGCTTCTCGGGGGTCTGGGGAGGCTGCGGGGCCTCCCGGTCCTGCTGGTGCGGGAGTTCGGCCTCCGGCGGGAGCGGCGACTCGTCCGGCCCGCCGTCCTGCGGCGGCTGCCCGCCGCCGTCCGGGCCGCCCCCGTCGGGACCGCCGTCCGGACCGTCCGGCTCCGGGTCGTCGCCGTCCGCGCCCTCGTCCGCGCCGAACTCCTCCAGCGTCTGGTCGAGCTTGTCCTCGTCCAGGCCGGGGGCGTCGAAGGGGTTGCGGCGCCGGCGGTGCGGCAGCGCCAGCAGCGCCGCCTGCCGGACGTCCTCCTCCAGGACGTCCGTCCGCCCCGCCCAGGCGGCCAGCGCCGTGGCGGTCCGCGCCATCACGATGTCCGCGCGCATCCCGTCCACCTCGAACGCGGCACAGGTCGCGGCGATCTGCCGCAGCGCCGCATCGCCCAGCGTCACCCGCGGCAGCAGCTCCCGGGCCGCGGCGATCCGCCCGCGCAGCGCGTCCTCCTCGGCCGCCCAGCGCGCCGCGAAACCGGCCGGATCGGCGTCGTAGGCCAGCCGGCGCCGGACCACCTCCACCCGCCGGCCGGGCTCGCGCGAGGCGGCGACCTCGACGGTGAGCCCGAACCGGTCCAGCAACTGCGGCCGCAGCTCGCCCTCTTCGGGGTTCATCGTCCCGACGAGCAGGAAGCGGGCCGCGTGCCGTACGGAGACCCCTTCGCGCTCCACGTACGAGGCACCCATGGCGGCCGCGTCCAGCAGCAGGTCCACGAGGTGGTCATGGAGCAGATTGACCTCGTCGACGTACAGGATCCCGCGGTGCGCGTCCGCCAGCAGGCCCGGCTCGAAGGCCTTCACGCCCTCCGACAGCGCCCGCTCGATGTCCAGCGCGCCGACCAGCCGGTCCTCGGAGGCGCCGACGGGCAGTTCGACCATCCGCGTCGGGCGCTCCTCGACGGCACCCGTCCCGTGCGGCCCGTCGGGACAGCCGGGGTCGGGCGCGGCCGGGGCGCAGGCGAAGCGGCAGCCGCTGATCACGTCCACGGCCGGCATCAGGGCCGACAGCGCCCGGACGGCGGTGCTCTTGGCGGTGCCCTTCTCGCCGCGGACCAGCACGCCGCCCACCGCGGGGCTCACCGCGTTCAGCAGCAGCGCGAGCCGCAGATCGTCCATCCCGACCACTGCGGTGAAGGGGTACTGCGGGGTCGTGTTGTGCGCGGTTGTCATGCTGTGTCGTCCTCCACGTCGCCGTCGAGCTCCGGATTCGTCGTGTGCGTACCCCTCATGGCGCCCCCGGAGGCACGAACGGCAGCCCCTCCGGCACCCCTTCCTCGATCAGCCGCAGCAGCGCACCGGTGTCCGCGTGCTCCTCGATCAGATCGCCCAGCCGGTCCAGCTGCTCCTCGCGCAGGGTGCCGAAGCTGGTGCCGGGGGCCGGGACGAACGCCCGGCCCGCGTCCGCCGCGACCCGCCGCAGGAACGCCCGGCGGAAGCCGTCGCTCTCCAGCGAGCCGTGCCAGTGCGTGCCCCATACGGAGCCGGTCCGGCACCCGTCGAGGAACTCCTCGTCCCCGCCGGTCACTTCGGCGACACCGTGGTGGATCTCGTACCCCTCCACCGGCTCGCCCAGCGCCTCGCCGGCCGGCCGCGCGAGGGTCTTCTCCACCGCGAACCGCACCCGTACGGGCAGCAGTCCCAGCCCCTCGACCGCGCCCGCCTTCGACTCGACCTCGTCCTCGATGTGCTCGCCGAGCATCTGGAAGCCGCCGCAGATGCCCAGCACCGGGCGGCCCTCGGCGGCCCGCCGGGCGATCGCGTCCGCCAGCCCGCGCTCCCGCAGCCACTCCAGCGCCCGCACCGTGCCCCGGGTCCCCGGCAGCACCACCAGGTCGGCGTCGGCCAGCTCCTCGGCCCGGTCCACGAACCGCACCACCACGCCCGGTTCGGCGGCCAGCGCGTCCACGTCCGTGAAGTTCGACATCAGCGGTACGGCACAGACCGCCACCCGCAGTACATCCGCACCGTGCGGCGGCTCCACCACGCTTTCGCGCACCGCGCCGCGCAGCGACACCCTCAGACCGTCCTCCTCGTCGATCCCGAGGCCGTGCGCGAAGGGCAGCACGCCCAGCGTCCGCCGCCCCGTCAGACCGCGCAGCATCTCCAGCCCCGGCTCCAGCAGCGTCACATCACCGCGGAACTTGTTGACCAGATACCCGGCGACCAGCGCCTGGTCCTCCTTGGACAGCAGCGCGGTGGTGCCGAAGAACGAGGCGAACACCCCGCCGCGGTCGATGTCCCCGACCACGACGACCGGGATACGGGCGGCCCGCGCGATGCCCATGTTCACGATGTCGGTCCGCCGCAGATTGATCTCGGCGGGGCTGCCGGCGCCCTCACAGATCACCGCGTCATGGGTACGCCGCAGCTCCTGGAGGCAGTCGGTCACGGTGCCGAGCAACTGCTCCTGGCGCCCGGCGTGGTAACCCCGGGCGCTGAGCTCGCCGACCGGCTTCCCCAGCAGCACCACCTGGCTGCTGCGGTCGCTGCCCGGCTTGAGCAGCACGGGGTTCATCAGCGCGGTCGGCTCCACCCGCGCCGCGGCGGCCTGCATCGCCTGGGCCCGCCCGATCTCCGCGCCCTCGCGTGTGACGAACGAATTCAGCGACATGTTCTGCGCCTTGAAGGGCGCCACCCGGACGCCCTGCCGGACCAGCCAGCGGCAGATGCCCGCCGTCACCACGCTCTTGCCGGCGTCGGACGTCGTGCCGGCCACCAGCAGCCCACCGCCGACGGACCCGCCGGATGCCTTCAACCGCCCGTTCACCGGCTCCTCCTCCTGCGCCGGGACCCCGGCTGTCGTGCGCGCAGCGCCGCGCCGGCCACCAGCCGTGCCGTCACCGTCGTCGCCAGCGCCAGCACGCTCACCCGGCGGGAGAGCCGCACCGCCCGCTCGATGTCGTCCGCCGCCACCGGCGGCGCCGCACCGTTGAGCACCGGACGGTGTTCCACCCGTCCGCCGTACGCCAGCGTGCCGCCCAGCCGTACGCCCAGCGCCCCCGCGAACGAGGCCTCCACCGGGCCCGCGTTGGGGCTCGGATGCGCACCGCCGTCCGCCCGCCAGGCCCGCAGCGCACCGCGCCGGTCGGGGCCCGCGAGCACGGTCAGCGCGGCGGTCAGCCGGGAGCCGGGCCAGCCGGCGAGATCGTCGAGCCGGGCCGCGGCCCAGCCGAAGCGGCGGTAGCGCGGCGACTTGTGCCCCACCATCGCGTCCAGGGTGTTCACCGCGCGGAACGCCACCAGACCGGGCACTCCGCCCAGCGCGCCCCACACCAGGGCGCCCACCACCGCGTCGGAGGTGTTCTCGGCGACCGACTCCACCACCGCACGGGCCATCTGCGGCCCGTCCAGCGCCTGCGGATCGCGCCCGCACAGATGCGGCAGCCGCTCCCGCGCCACGTCCAGGTCACCCGCCGTCAGCGCCCCGCCGACGGCCCGTGCCTCCCGGCCGAGCGAGGTGCCGCCCAGCACGGCCCAGACCGTCGCCGCGGTCAGCGCGACCCGGACGCCGCCGCGGAGCGGTGACGGGGAAGCGGAGGGGGCTGCGGGGGAGGCGGGGTCGGCGCCCCGTACGGCGCGCTGCAGCAGCGCCGCAGCGGCGGCGGCACCGCCCGCACACAGCACGGTGTGAGCCGCGCCGTAACCACGGTGGTCGCGCCACAGCCGGCGCTCGACGGCGCCCGCGGCCCGGCCGAACGCGGCCACCGGATGGCCGCGCCGCGGATCCGCCGCGATCAGGTCGCCGAGAAAGCCGAGGGCCGCGCCGCACGCATATCCCGCGTGTTCGCCGCGCATCGGATCAGACCGCCGTCAGGCCTCGAAGGGGCCCTGCGGCAGCGGGCAGTGGGGATCTCAGGGAGCGGCCGGGCATGGCGGTATGTCCTCACTCAGGGTCCGCGCCCTGGCTCGACGTGACGGCGACAAGAGTCTCCTGGCTCCCGGATCGGCGTGTCCTCCGGCCTTCCAGTCCCGTCTACGTCATCCGACGTACACGAGGCGGACCGTGGCCTTCGCTGGAGGAACGCTCCCCGGTGACAGTGGCGGGACCGCGCCGGATTCACACCGGACTTCCTCAGCTGTCGCCGAATGGCTCCGGCAGTCCACCACGCCCCGCGAATGCCCGTCAACTCACCCTTGACCTGCGGCGCTGTCCCGTGGCAGGCGCTGTGGCGCACGCCACAGCGTGGCAGCCGGGTCACAGACGGTTGCCTGCGCCCCTGATCCCACGTCACTATCTGGTGCACGGCGGCGACGCGGCCGCCGGAAGGGGGCCGGGGGATGCCGGAGCACGCTGACCGTCATGAGATCCGCATCAGGATCACGGGCACGAACAATCCCGAGCAGGACGTCGAGGACCTCAAGGCCTGGCTGGAGCGCGAGCCCTGGCTGAACCGGCGCTCGCACGACTGGGAGCTGCGGCCGGCGGGGGAGCGCGACGAGGGCCCCGGCGACATGGCCATCGGCATCGACGACCTGATCCTGGTCGTCGTCGGCGCGGCGGCCGCCGAGATCACCAAAAGCCTCGGTATCGCCCTGCGCGAGTGGCTGCGGCGCCGCAGGGAGGAACGCGACACCGGCGAACGGCCCGCCGTGGCGGTCGGCGGCGGGGACGGCGAACTGCGCGCACTCGGCGACCCGGGACCGGACGTCCCGGCTCCCGAGCGCTCCGATCCCGGCAGCCCGGCGAACGGGGGCGGCAGCACCGCCGGGGACTGAGCCGGATGGCCGAGTACGACGCACGGGGCAAGGTCAACCGGGCGCTGCTGATCTGTGTCGACGACTACCGGCATCTGCGGCCGCTCCCGGCGGTGCGGGACAACCCCCGGGAACTGGAGCGGGTCCTGCTCGCCCCCGGCACCGATCTGTTCACCAAGGGCGAGGTCGTCATCTGCCGGCCCCAGGAGCCGTGGGAGGTCGAACAGGCGCTGGACGCCGTCATCCAGGAGGCCCGCGGACTGCTGCTGGTGTACTTCTCCGGCCACGGCCGGGTGGGCCCGGACGGCGGCAACCTGCAGCTCATGGTCGGTGCGTCGGAACGGCGTCACAAGACCGTCTCCTGGCAGGACCTGGTGCTGTCCTACCTGGACAACGCCCGGGCCGACCGGGTCGTGATCGTCCTGGAGTGCTGTTACGCCGGCAACGCCGGTGAGGCCTTCCACGCCTGCCGCACCCCGACGTCACTGCTGATGGCCGCGCAGCCCAACCGCCGTATCTTCAGCGGCGAGGAGCCCACCGGCGGCAGTGTCTTCACCCGTGCCCTGCTGCGGACCCTGGAACAGGGCATCCCCGGCAAGCGGTTCGTCACCTTCGAGGACCTCGTCCGGGAGCTGCGGGAACAACTGGCCGGCGAGCGGACCCCGATGGGCGACGTCTGGGAGCCCCGCTCGGCGAAGCAGAACACCGTCGACGACGTCATCCTCTCCTTCGCCACCCCCGATATCCGGCCGCCCACCCCGCTGCGGATCCGAGTGCGCCGCCGGCTGAACTCCCACTTCCGGCACTGGTTCCGCATCCTGATGGTGCTGGCGATCATCCTCGTACCGGCCACCGCGGGCGTCGTGCTGCTCAATCTCCCGAACGACGCGGAAGCCTGCCCGCCCGCCCTCGAACTGCGGCTGCTGACCGCCCCCGAGGCCGAACCCGCGCTCCGCCAGGCGGCCTTCGACTACGAGATGTCCGGCGCCAACACCCGGCCCCTCAACGGCGAGGGCGACCTCCCCGACGGTTGCCGGCGCGCCCAGATCACCGTCTACTCCGCCGCCAAGGACCAGGTCGACCAGGGCTTCGCCGCCGCCGACCGCTGGCAGGGCGAGGCCCACGGCACCGGCAAGGACGGGCCGGACGACCAGGGGATCGACCCCCTCCACCGGCCCGGACCCCAGCCCGACATCTGGATCCCCGAATCCACCGCCGACTACTACGCCGCCCGCCGCGGGATGCCCGCCAAGGGCTCCCCGGCAACCCTCCACTACAGCGCCCCGGTCGCCTACACCCCCCTGGTCGTCGGCATCCCGGCGCACCGCCGGCTGGACGACGTCGAACCGGCCGCCGCCTCCTGGCGGAAGCTGCTCACCGGCACCGACCGCACCCACCGGGACCTGCGGCTCCTGCGGCCGAGCCCGGTGCTCTCCGGCACCGGGCTGCTGCACACCATCGGCCTCTACCTCACCCACGACGGCTCCGGCACCGGCTCGTCCGGCGCGCCCGACCTCACCCTCGCCCGGCACGCCGAGGAGCGGCTGTCCGCCCCGGGCAGCCAGTACGCGGGCAGTACCGAACTGCTGTGCTCGCTGCGCCCCGACGCGGACGCCGCCGGCGCCGTCGACCGGACGAAGTCCGCGCCCCTGGTGTCGGAGAAGTCCCTCGCCGACTACAACCTCGGGCGGGCCAGCGGCAGTTGCCCGGCCCTGGACTCCGCACTCCCGCTCCGCAACCGGTACGTCGCCTACTACCCCGAGAACGTCCCCGCGCTGGACCACCCGCTGATCCGCGTCGACTGGCACGGCACCACGGACGCCACCCCGCGGCAGGCCGCCGTGGCGAGCTTCGCGACCTGGCTGCGCGCCCCGGACGGCGGGCAGCGCACCCTCACCGCACAGGGCTACCGCGGGGTGAAGGGCACCGGCCCGGGGCCGGGCTCACCGCTGCTCGACGGCCGCGCGGACATCAGCCTCGTCGCCCGGACCGTCCCCTTCACGGCGGACCCGGCCCAGGTGACCCAGGTGCTGGACGGCTACGACAAGGCACAGCGGTCCAGCCAGGTGCTGGTCCTCCTCGACACCTCCACCTCCATGGCGGACGGCGGCAGGCTCCCGACCGCCCTGAGCGCGGCCGGCCGCGTCCTGGAGATGGTCGGCGCCCGCCACACCTACGGCCTGTGGGCCTTCCCGGACCGCGCGCACCCCACCGACGCCGACGCGGTGCGCGAGCTCGTCCCGCTCGGCAGCGCCGACCCCGCCCCGGGCCGGGCCGCGCTGGACCGGATCGCGGGCGGCGAACTGGTCGAGCACGGGGCCGCGATGGAGGAGGCGCTGACCCGCGCGGTGCTCCGGATGAAGAAGTCGCCGGCCACCAACAAGGCCATCGTGCTGATCCTCGACCAGGACGACGGTGCGGGCCCGGGGCGCGCGGCGGGAGTGGAGCGGACCCTGGGCACCCTCGTCGAGGAGGGGCCCGAAGTGCCCATCCTGGCGCTGGTGATGGGCAAGTCCGGCTGTGACACCTTCGCCCTCCAGCGGCTGGCCGGCGCCTCCCACGGCCAGTGCGTGCCCGGCGGCCCGCAGGCCGTCGACACCCTGGCCGGACGGATCGCCTCCATCGGCACGGCCACGAAGGGGAACCGATGACCGCTCCACGCACCGCCGCACCCGCCGCCCTGGCCTCTCTGACCCTGATGCTCGCGCTGAGCGGCTGCACGGCGGGGGAGCAACTCGTCCCGGAGAAGGGCGCGATCGTCCTCGCCACCGGCAGCGACCTCAGCAGCTCCGGCGTCCGTCAGGACCTGATCCACGACTGGGAGCGGCGCACCGGCCGTACGGTCCGGATCGTCAACCTCCCGGACACCGCCGACGGCCAGCGCAGCCAGCTGCTGGCGGCGGGCCAGTCCGGCAACGGCGGCTATGACGTGCTCAACCTCGATGTCGCCTGGACCGCGGAGTTCGCCGAGGCGGGCGTGATCCGCCCCTGGGCCACGAGCCTGGACGGCGACTTCCTCGACAGCGTGGCCAAGACCGTGGAGTACGACGGCAAGGTGTGGGGGGTGCCCTTCAACACCGACGCCGGGCTGCTCTACTACCGCAAGGACATCCTCCGCGCCTACGGCCACGGTGCCCCGTCCAACTGGGGCGAGTTGAAGGATGTGGCGACCGAGGTGGCGCAGGCCTACAACCGCAAGGCCGCCCGGGACGCCACCGCGGGCCACAAGAAGAAGCGGCCCACGATGTACGGCATGGTCGCCCAGCTGCGGCCCTACGAGGGGCTGACCGTCAACACCCTGGAGTCGGCCTGGGTCAACGGCGGCGACCCGGACGCCACCAGCTTCACCAAGGGCGAGCAGGTCGGCGCGCTCCAGCAGGGCATCGCCGACCTCAAACTCCGGCTCGACTCGATCATGCCGCACGAGGCCACCACCATGGACGAGACCGAGAGCGGCCGCTGGTTCGCCGACGGCCGCGCGCTGTTCATGCGCAACTGGCCGGTCGAATACGCCTCGGTCGCCGAGAAGCTCAGGCCGGGCGAGCAGTTCGACGTCACCCAGCTGCCGGCCCGCCCCAGCGACGGCAAGCGGATGTCCGTGCTGGGCGGGCAGAATCTCGCGATCTCGGCCGGCAGCACACGGCCGGCCGGCGCCCGGTCCCTGATCGAGGCCCTGACCGGTCCCGGCAGCGAGCGCTGCCTGCTGGAGCGGGGGTTCGCGGCCACCCGCGATTCGGCGTACCGGGAGGCGGCCACGGCGCCGCGCTGCCCGCTGCCGCCCGGCGACGCGGAACGCGGTGAGCACGGCGCCACGGGGTCGGAGCCACGGCCCGACCCCCGCACGCTGCACGAGGCCCTGATGGCGGCCGCACCGCGCCCGCGCAGCGCCCACTACCAGACCTTCAGCAAGGTCGTGCAGATCGGGGTGTCCGCCTATCTCAACGGCCGCGGCGGCACCGCCATCGCCGACCGGCTGGCCCGGCAGGCCGATGACGCGCTCGGAGGACGGGGCGAACAACGAACGGGGCGCCCGGCGGACGACGGCTGATGCCGTGGTCCACCGGGCGCCCCGCCCGGTCCGTCGTGCCCCGGCAGCGTCAGCCGGCGACGATCAGATAGATGCCGTAGGCCACCGCCGCCGCGCACAGGCCGAAGGCGGCCATCGCGCCGGCCCGCGCGCCCGAACCCGGTGCGACGACCGCGGCCGCCGCACCTTCCTGGCCCGGCTTGCGGGACGTGCCGACGATGCCGACGGTGAACAGGCCCACGATCCCGACCGTCACCACGAGGGTGACGCCGAAGACCTGGCCGAGAGCTGCCCAGTCGATGCTCATGGAGTTCCTTTAGGTGATGACAGCTAGCGGGTGACCGTCGCGGCCTTGGCGCGCGGGGTGGTGGAGGTGCCGTCGCCGGATGCCTGGGCCGGAATCCCGGCGGTTTCCGGTGCGTCGGCCGGTGCGTCGGCGGTCTCCGGAGTGCCGGCCGCCGGGGCCTGCTGGCCTGCCGGGGGAGGGGAGACGCTGCGCAGCGCGGCGGTCACCACGCCCGCCGGCTCCACGGCCGGGCCTTCGTTGACATTGGTGTGGTCGACCGGCTTGCGCCGGGAGGCGGCCCAGATCGCGCCGCAGATGCCCAGTCCGAGGACCGCTACCGCCGCCACGCCCCAGTCGCCCTGACCGGCGAGGAACGCGGCGCCCGCCGCGACCGCACCGGCGGCCGGCAGCGTCAGGCCCCAGGCGAGGACCATCCGGCCGGCCGTGGACCAGCGCACCACGCCGCCCTTGCGGCCCAGGCCCGAGCCCATCACGGAGCCGGAGCAGACCTGGGTGGTGGAGAGCGCGAAGCCGAGGTGGGAGGAGGCCAGGATGGTGGCCGCGGCGCCGGTCTGGGCGGCGAAGCCCTGCGGCGGCTGGATGTCGGTGATGCCCTTGCCCATCGTGCGGATGATCCGCCAGCCGCCCAGGTAGGTGCCGAGCGCGATGGCGACACCGGCCGAGGCGATGACCCACAGCGGCGGGTCGGCGTGCGGGGCGACCACTCCGCCGGTGATCAGCGCGAGCGTGATCACACCCATCGTCTTCTGGGCGTCGTTGGTGCCGTGGGCGAGGGAGACCAGGGCGGCGGAGGCGATCTGCCCCGCGCGGTAGCCCTTGGCGGTGTCCGCCTCTTCGCGGTTGCGGGTCAGCCGGTAGGTGAGCCGGGTCGCCGCCATCGCGGCCAGGCCCGCGACGACCGGGGCGGCCACCGCCGGGATCAGGACCTTCATCACGACGGCGTCGCCGTGCACGCCGTTGGTGCCGACGGACACCAGGGTCGCGCCGATCAGACCGCCGAAGAGGGCGTGGGAAGAGCTGGAGGGGAGACCCGCGAGCCAGGTCAGCAGGTTCCACACGATCGCGCCGACCAGGCCGGCGAAGATCACTTCAGGTCTGATGCCGGCACTCTCGTCGATGATCCCGCCGGAGATGGTCTTGGCCACCTCCACGGACAGGAACGCGCCGACGAGGTTCAGCACTGCCGACATCGCCACCGCGGTCTTGGGTCGCAATGCCCCGGTGGAAATGGTGGTGGCCATTGCGTTGGCCGTGTCGTGGAAGCCGTTCGTAAAGTCGAACACCAAGGCCGTGACGATCACGATCCCGATGAGAAGCGTGATGTGTTCCATTCACCCAGGCAATCAGTTCGAAGGTCAGTGTCGCTCGGACCGTACGGAGATCGGGTGAACGGAAAGTGAACTGGGACGGGCGCGGCGATGACGCCACCGCAGTGTTCACGCGGAGGCGCCTCCGGCGTCACTTCCGCATCACCCGTCGGCGAACTTCATGGGCTCGGCCGACGAGCCGTTCTCCGTGGTCCTGTTGTCGTGGAATCACCTCGACGGTAAGGGGCGAGCCACGCAAGAGGGCTCAAATCAGGTCAATCCCCGGCACTGGCGTAGGTGTCCCCATATGGCGGATACCAGTTGGGTAGGCCCCCGGCGTACGGTGCCCCGGCCCGCTCGTACGGTGTCGCGCACCGCATCCGCTTTCGCCGCACCGCGCCGGAGGACCCATGAAGGACCGCCCCGACGACCTCGCCACCGCCTGGAGCGAACTCGTCGCCACCGCCCGCAGAACGGTCACCGACGGCCTGGTCGTCGGCACCTCGGGCAATGTCTCACGCCGCATCAGGGACCTGGTCCTGGTCACCCCCAGCGGCGTCCCCTACGACCGGCTCGGGCCCAATGACACCACCGCGGTCGACCTCGAAGGCCGCCAGATCATCGGCGCGCTCCGGCCGACCAGCGAACTCCCGATGCATCTGACGGTCTACCGCGGCACCACGGCCACCGCCGTCGTCCACACCCACGCCCCGTACGCCACCGCCGTCTCCACCCTCGTCGCCGAACTCCCGCCGGTCCACTACATGACCGCGGCGCTCGGCGGACCCGTACGGGTCGCGCCCTACGCCCTGTACGGCAGCGACGAGCTCGCCGCGCACATGCGCGAAGCGCTCCGCGACCGCACCGGCTGCCTGCTGCAGAACCACGGCACGATCACCTACGGGGACAGCCTCGACCAGGCACTGGACCGCACCGCCCAGCTGGAATGGATGTGCCGGGTGTGGCTCAGCGCGAGCTCGGTGCCGGGCCGTGCGCCGAACCTGCTGTCGGCCGGTCAGCTCGACGCGGCCGCCGCACAGCTGCGCGGCTACGGCCAGCAGGGCCGCCGCCAGGGCTGAACCGCCCCGGGCCGGACGGGCCCGGGGCCGGTCACCCGCCCGACTCCGCCCGGTGGCCGCACCCGGCACCGCTGCGCACACTGGTGAGGTGCGCCTGGGTACTGCGGCGGCCGTGGCCGCCATCACCGTGATAGGTGCCGGGGCGGCCGCCGTGGCGGTCGGCCGGTACGCCAGCGACATTGCCCTGAAACCATCGCCGGACCAGCCCTTCCCGGGCGACTCCCGCCTCACCGTGCACTCCGCCACCGAAGAGCGCATCGCCCTCACCCGCAGCCTGGCGTCCCTGAGGCCCGGCACCTACGGGCTCACCGGCTCCGGCTGCCACGCGGTGATCGGCGACGTCGTCCACGGTGTCCCGCACCCCGCCGACGCGGTCGTCCGCCGCCTGGTCCGGGTCACCCACGGCACCCTCGGGCCGGGCAACCGGATGCTGCTCACCCCGCAGGTGCACATCGGCAACCCCCGGGACGCCCTCGGCCTCGACTGCGCGGACGTCGACATCCCCGGCGAACTCGGCCCCCTCCCGGCGTGGTTCGTCCCCGGCGTACGCGACACCTGGGTCATCACCGCACACGGCCTGGGCACCACGCGCGAACACCCCATGGTGGTCATGCCCTTCCTGCACCGCCACCGGCTGCCGGTCCTCGCCCTGTCCTACCGCAACGACCTCGGCGCCCCGCGCACCGCCGACGGCATCAACCACCTCGGCGACACCGAATGGCGCGACCTGGACGCCGCGATCCGCTACGCCCTGCGCTACGGCGCCCACGACGTCGTCCTGCACGGCTGGTCCACCGGCGCGACCATGGCACTGCGCGCCGCCACCCACTCCGCGCTGCGCGACCGGATCAGCGGCCTCGTCCTGGACTCCCCGGTCCTCGACCGGAACGCCACCGTCCGCGCGCTGGCCGCCGCCCGGCGCATCCCGCGCGCCCTGCTGCCGCTGGTGGTACGCGCCGCCGAGGGCAGCACCGGACTGCCCCTCGACCATCCCGCCTACGCCGTCGACCCGGACGAGCTGGAGATTCCCACGCTGCTCTTCCACGGGCCCGACGACCGGATCGCCCCCTGGACGGCCTCCCGCTCGTTCGCCGCCCGCCGGGCCGACCTGGTCACGCTGCAACCGGTCCCGCACGCACCGCACGCCGCGATGTGGAACGCCGACCCCTCGGGCTACGAAGAGGCGCTGCGGCGCTTCCTCACCCCGCTCATGTAGCACCGCCGCCTCCTGGCCCGTACCGGAAGGCGGCCCCCACCGGCCGCTTCCCCCTCCACTGACCCCGGCACCCCGATGACTGCCGGGTATACGGGGGGACAACTCCCCTCATCAGGGATGGGTCGGCGAGATGACATCGCCGTAGCAGATCGCAAGCCGGGTTCCGATTGGGCTTTCGGGCCGACAGCGGCAACACTGCTCCTGTGACGTCCCGTACTCCGCGCGACTCCCGGCTCCGACTCGTCCCCCGTCAACCGGTTGCGGCCGCCCGCCGGGCGGTGACAACCCGGGCCAAGCGCCCGGCGCCCCGCCCGCCCGAAGGCACGCCGCCGCCCGCGGAACTGGCCCGCCAGGCCCGTGCCGTGCTGGCCGGTGCGGCCCGGCTCGCCCGCTGGGCCGACAGCGTCGGTGCCGGCGCCGCCGGCGGCAGCCTGCGCGCCGGCCCGGACGGAGCGCTGCCGAAGGCCGCCGCGGAACGCGCCGCCGAAGCCCTGGGCCTGACACCGCAACAGGTCCGCACCGACTGGGACCGGGCCCGGCTGGCCGGGCTCGTCGAACTCCACGACGGCCTCGCCCGCCCCGGCTGGCGGCTGCGCGCCTGGGACCGCGACGACACCGCCGTGCTGCGCGGCTGGGTCGCGCTCTTCGACGCCTGGTCACTGGCCCGCCCCGCACCGTCCGGCGCCGGCCCCGCGATAGTCGCCGAAGTCGTCGAGGCGCTGCCCCAGTTGCTGTCCCTGCTGCATCTGTCGGCCGGGCCCGTACGGCTGCCGGTGCTGCTCGACATGCTCGACCAGCGCGTCGCCGAACTGCGCACCGAACGCTGTGAGGTCCCCTACGGGCAGGACCCGACGGCGCCGGGCAGTGCCGACGATGCCGCGGTGGCGGCCGACGACGCCGCGGGGGCGTCGCTGGCCGAGCTGCTGGACTGGTCGCTGGACGCCCTGCGGACCGTCGGCGCGCTGGTGCCGCCGGACGGAGCCCGGGAAAGCGCGCACGACGCCTGTGAGGCACAGCTGACGCCGCTCGGCAACTGGTCGGTGTGGGTCAAGCTGGAGCAGATCTGTGTCGCCGCGCAGAGCCCGGCCGGCAATATCGAACAGTCCGGGGAAGCGATGCTCCGCGGCTGCGCCCGGCTCACCCCGGGCCCGGCCCGCGCCGAATACCGCGCCTGGCTCGCGGCCCGCTCCGTCGGCTCGGCCGTCGAGGAGCTGCTGACCGTGGCCCGTGGTGAAGACGCACTGCTGCGCGGCCTCGCCTTCGAGGCGCTGCGGGCCGTCGGCGCCCCGGCCGAGGCCGCCGTACGCGCCGCGGCCGACGAACCGGGCCTGCGGCCGTACGCCCTGCTGTGGCTGGTCGAGCACGAGGGCGGCGACCCGGAGACCGCCCCCGATGTGCTCACCCGCGAGGAGTCGACCTGGCTGTGGGTGGACACCGCCGCGGCCGTCGCCGACCACGGCGAGACCCAGCTCCTCGTACGGCACCTCGACTCGGCGGTCCAGGGCTCGGTGCCACGCCTCCTGGAGGAGGTACGCGCCGTCGGACACCCCAGGACGGTCCAGGTGCTGGTGGCACTGGCCGCGGCCCATCCGGACCCGGCCCTCGCCAAGGCCGTGCGCCGCGCGGCCTTCCAGGTCCACACGGGCGGCGTCTGAGCGCCGGGCCCTGGGCGGGGCGGCCGGGGCACCTCCCCGCGCGCAGACACCGAAGCGGCCAAGGAGAGCTGCGTCACAGTCTCCCGCGGGATCCGCCCCCGCGTCCGCCACCGCCCGCCGCCGCGTGGTGCGCCACGACGTGCGACGGTGCGAACGGCCCGCTCTCCGGCGCACCCCACGGGGCCGGTCCCGCCGCCCGCCGCCCGGAAAACCATTTGCCCCCGGCCGTTAGACTGCCTCCCATGGCAGTTCTCCTTTGGGTTCATTAGACGGCGCAGCCCGCTCTCGGACCGTCCGTCCAATCCGCCGTCTTCCTGCCCTGGAGCTTTTCCGTGATCACCGCTTCCGGCCTCGAGCTGCGCGCCGGCGCCCGCATCCTCATCGAGTCCGCTTCCTTCCGTATCGCCAAGGGCGACCGCATCGGCCTGGTCGGCCGCAACGGCGCCGGCAAGACCACGCTGACCAAGGTGCTGGCCGGCGAGGGCATCCCCGCCTCCGGCTCGGTCACCCGCGGCGGCCAGGTCGGCTATCTGCCGCAGGACCCGCGCACCGGCGACCTCGACGTGCTCGCCCGCGACCGCATCCTCTCCGCCCGCGATCTGGACACCGTGCTGCGCAAGATGCGCGAGAACGAGGACCGGATGGCCAACGGCAAGGGCGCCACCCGCGACAAGGCGATGAAGAAGTACGAGCGCCTGGAGACCGAGTTCCTGACCAAGGGCGGGTACGCCGCCGAGGCGGAGGCCGCGACCATCGCCGCCAGCCTCGGCCTGCCCGACCGCATCCTCGGCCAGCCGCTGCACACCCTCTCCGGCGGTCAGCGCCGCCGCGTCGAGCTGGCCCGGATCCTGTTCTCGGACTCCGACACCCTGCTGCTCGACGAGCCGACCAACCACCTCGACGCCGACTCCATCGTCTGGCTGCGCGACTACCTCAAGACCTACCGCGGCGGCTTCATCGTGATCTCCCACGATGTCGACCTGGTCGAGACCGTCGTCAACAAGGTGTTCTATCTCGACGCCAACCGCTCGCAGATCGACATCTACAACATGGGCTGGAAGCTCTACCAGCAGCAGCGCGAGGCCGACGAGAAGCGCCGCAAGCGCGAGCGGGCGAACGCCGAGAAGAAGGCCGCGGCGCTCAACTCCCAGGCCGACAAGATGCGGGCCAAGGCCACCAAGACCGTCGCCGCGCAGAACATGGCCAAGCGCGCCGACAAGCTGCTCGCCGGTCTGGAGGCGGTGCGCGCCTCCGACAAGGTCGCCAAGCTGCGCTTCCCGGACCCGGCACCGTGCGGCAAGACCCCGCTCACCGCCGAGGGCCTGTCGAAGTCCTACGGCTCCCTGGAGATCTTCACCGATGTCGACCTGGCCATCGACAAGGGCTCCCGGGTGGTCATCCTCGGCCTGAACGGTGCCGGCAAGACCACCCTGCTGCGGCTGCTGGCCGGCGTCGAGACCCCGGACACCGGCGAGGTCCGCCCCGGCCACGGCCTCAAGCTCGGCTACTACGCCCAGGAGCACGAGACCCTGGACCCGGACCGCACGGTCCTGGAGAACATGCGCTCGGCCGCCCCGGACATGGACCTGGTCGCCATCCGCAAGACGCTGGGCTCCTTCCTCTTCTCCGGCGACGATGTCGACAAGCCCGCCGGGGTGCTCTCCGGCGGCGAGAAGACCCGCCTCGCCCTGGCGACGCTGGTCGTCTCCTCCGCCAACGTGCTGCTGCTCGACGAGCCCACCAACAACCTCGACCCGGCCAGCCGCGAGGAGATCCTCGGCGCGCTGCACACCTTCACGGGCGCGGTGGTCCTGGTGTCGCACGACGAGGGAGCGGTGGACGCCCTGGAGCCGGAGCGCATCATCCTGCTGCCCGACGGCGTCGAGGACCTGTGGGGCCAGGACTACGCGGATCTGGTCGCGCTGGCCTGACCGCGGCGGATGGATCATGCCGTATGGATCATTCGGCCGATGTGTGATCCATCATCTGAGTGAGAACGGCTCGTACACCGGCGAGTCTGCGGCCTGCGGCCGGGTCCTGGGGGCCCGGCCGTCGCCTTTTTGTCCGCACACCACCTGACCTGCCACTTCTCGCGGGCGACCGGCTTCGGACGGCCTGCCGCACGGCCGGAATGATGGATTCCGGCCCGCTTGACCGGGCGTCCGCCGGCAAAGGATGTCGTAACGACCTTGCGGAATGGGTGGCCAGGAAGCCGGGGAGGGGTGATCATGAGAGTCCAGAGCGCACTTCCCACGAGGAGGCACGGGTGGCCGAGACTCTGAAGAAGGGCAGCCGGGTAACCGGCGCCGCGCGCGAGAAGCTCGCGGCAGACCTGAAGAAGAAGTACGACTCCGGTGCGAGCATCCGGGCGCTGGCCGAGGAAACCGGCCGCTCCTACGGATTCGTGCACCGGATGCTCAGCGAATCCGGTGTGGTCCTGCGCGGTCGTGGCGGAGCCACGAGGGGCAAGAAGGCCGCCTCGGCCTGAGGCCCGCGACTCCGGGTACAGCGGTGTCCCCCCGGTCGGCCGAGCAGTCGACCGGGAGGTTACCGTTCAGTCACTTACGCACGCAGGTGCGGCTGGCTGACTCGGAGGCGCTCATGACTCTGCTCGACAAGGACGGCGTGCGGCTCACCGTGGACGGTGACATCGCCACGGTGACCCTCGCCAACGCGGCCAAGCGCAATGCGCAGTCGCCGGCCATGTGGCGGGCGCTTGCCGAAGCGGGGTCGCTGCTGCCGGGAAACGTACGGATCGCGGTGCTGCGCGGTGAGGGCAAATCCTTCTCCGCAGGCCTCGACCGTCAGGCGTTCACGCCCGAAGGCTTCGACGGCGAGCCGTCGTTCATCGATCTGGCGCGCGGCACGGACAGCGCACTGGACGCCACGATCGCCGAGTACCAGGAAGCGTTCACCTGGTGGCGGCGCACCGACCTGGTGTCCATCGCCGCCGTGCAGGGGCACGCCATCGGCGCGGGCTTCCAGCTCGCCCTCGCCTGCGATCTGCGCGTGGTCGCACCGGACGTCCAGTTCGCCATGCGCGAGACCAGCCTGGGACTCGTACCGGACCTGACCGGTACCCATCCGCTGGTCGGACTGGTGGGCTACGCCCGGGCGCTGGAGATCTGCGCCACCGGGCGCTTTGTGCACGCCGAGGAGGCCGAGCGGATCGGTCTCGCCAATCTTGTGGTGCCCGGCGACCAACTCGATGCCACCGTCGCCGACTTGGCGGCCGCGCTCACCGCCGCGCCGCGCGATGCCGTCATCGAGACCAAGGCCCTGCTGGCGGGTGCCGCGGGCCGTACGTACGAGGAGCAGCGCCGCGCCGAGCGGGCCGCGCAGGCGCGCCGGCTGCGCGACCTCGCGGGCGTGGGGGAGTAGCGCCGACGGCGGTAGCGCACCGTTCGTCACCCGAGCTGCCCGGCCGCGCACCCCACCGACGTGCCCGGCCGGGCCGGTTCGTCAGCTCCGCTCCACCGCCGTGACCAGCACGGCGACCGTCGAGGCCGCGGGCGGCGCGGCCGCCACCGCCTGCCGTACGGCGCAGGCGACATCCAGCGCCCGGTGACCGGGCGCGATCGCCAGCTGGATCAGCGCATGCCCGTCCGTGAGCCGCACCGGACGGGACGGACCACCGAGCACCGGCGCCAGCCGGGCCACGCCCGCGACGCTCCGCGCGACGGCGGCGACCCCCGCCGCGCCCTCCTGCGTCGCACCGGTCCGCTCACCCGTTACGGGAGCGGCGGGCGGAACCTCCTCCTGGGGAGCGGAGCGGGCCGACGCGGTGTCCGTCGTGACCTCGTCCGCTTCCAGCAGTCCGCTGACCCGCAGATCCACCACGCCCACCACCAGCCCCAGCTCCCGGATCGACGCCTCCAGCAGCGCCGCGCGCACCTGGTCGGCGAGCACCGGCAGCGGCCGGTCGGCGACCGCGGCGAAGTCCGCCTCGATCCGTAGCGGGCCGGGCGGCAGCGCACTCGGCGGCGCCGGCACCGCCGGCTCCGGGGCATGGTCGGGATCGGCCACGGACAGCCGCAGCGCGCCGATACGGACACCGGCCGGTGTCCCGGCGGCGGCCCGCAGGGCTCCGGCGGCCGCCTGCTCGGTGATCCACGACCCGTCCGCGGGCCCGCCGAGCGGCAGCACCCGGCCGATGCCGAGCTGCGTCCGGACCGTCTGTGCCAAGTGGTTCACGGCCACCGCTTCACCCCTTTCCCGGAAGGTCCACGGACCGCTTCCCGGACACGTTCCGGACCACGCCCCAGCCTGCCGCAGACCCGCCCGCACGGCAGGTGCTGTGCCCGGTGGCGCCGTGTGGAGCACTCGGCTGCCGCATCCCCGGGGCGATCCGGACATACCGGACCTAGTGTGGGGAGCGGAGCGGGCGGACCGCTTCTCCCCGCGGAAAGGGATACGTCGATGACCGAGAGCCAGCAGCACGCAGAGGGCCCCAGGACGCCCGCCAAACGGGGCGGCGGCGACCCCGCCACCCGGGGGCGGACCACCATTGCCGACGGTGTCGTGGAGAAGATCGCCGGTCTGGCGGCCCGGGACGTCATCGGCGTGCATGCCATGGGCAGCGGCTTCGCCCGTACGCTCGGCGCCGTTCGGGACCGGGTGCCCGGCAGCGGCAGGTCCGCGACCGCGACCCGGGGTGTCAAGGCCGAGGTCGGCGAGGTGCAGACCGCGCTGGACCTGGAGATCGTGGTCGACTACGGCGTCGCCATCGCCGATGTCGCCCGGTCGGTCCGGGAGAACGTCATCTCCGCCGTGGAGCGGATGACGGGCCTGGAGGTCGTCGAGGTCAATATCGCGGTCAGCGACGTCAAGCTGCCCGACGAGGCAGACGAAGAAGAGGAAGCGGAGCCGCGGCTCCAGTAGCCGGGCCCGTCCGGAGTGGCAGCGAAGGAGCGCACGATGAGCATGGCCGTGGCCGGCCTCTTGGCCGGAATGGCGCTGGGCTTCGCCGGATACTTCGGTGGCTTCGGCGCCTTCGTCCTGGTGGCGGCGCTGGGCGCCATCGGGTTCGTGGCCGGCAGGTTCCTCGACGGGGATCTGGAGGCCGGCGAGTTCTTCCGTCCGCGCAGCGGCGACCGCGACCGGCGGCGGTGAAGCCGGGTGGCGACGGTGTCCCCGGCCGCCGCTGCCACCGCCGTACCGGCGGGTGAGCGGGGCGCGACCAGAATCGCGGACCGGGTGGTGGCGAAGATCGCCGCACGGGCCGCCCGGGAGGTGCTGCGCGGGGAGTCCCCGCGCGCCCGTACGGACGCCCATGCGACGGTGACCGTGCACCGGCGCGACGATCCCCAAACCTTCGGTGAGGCGCGGCTGCGGATCGCCGTGGAGCTGGGCTACCCCTCCGACATCGGCGGACAGTGCCGGGTGGTGCGCCGTCATGTCACCGAGCGGGTGAAAGCGCTGGCGAACATGGAAGTGCCCGAGGTCGCGGTGGAGGTCGAGCGTCTGCACTCCCCGCTGCTGGACCGTACGGACCGCGGGAGGGTGCGATGAGCGACGAGGACGCGGAGCCGAGTGGCACCCGGCGGTTGCCCACGCTCGACAAGACGCCGGGCGAGGCGGACGCGGCGACTCCGCCTGCCGCCGACGCCCCGTCCCCGGACACCGCCGACCACGACCGGGTCCGGCGCTTCTGGTCGGCCCGCCGGGTGCCGGCCGCCCTGGTCGCGCTGGTACTGCTGGCCGCCGCAGGCCTGTTGCTCTACGACGTGGCCGCGGTGCGCGCCGACCGCCCCGCGATGGCCTGGCGCCGTCGGCTCGCCCGCGAACTGGCCACCCGTCACCTCGACAACCCCTGGGTGCTGGGCGCCGCCGCGTTCGCCGTGGTGCTCGGTATCTGGCTGTTCGTGCTGGCCGTCACCCCCGGACTGCGCCAGGTGCTGCCGATGCGGCCGGCGGCGCCGGACCTGCGGGCCGGGCTGGACCGGGCGGCCGCCGCGCTGGTGCTGCGCGACCGTGCCATGGAGGTCGCCGGCGTCCAGTCCGTACGGATGACCGTCAGCCGCCGCAAGGCGAAAGCGCACTGCGTCTCGCACTTCCGCGAACTGGACGAGGTCCGCGCCGACCTCGACACCTCGCTCGGCGAGGGCCTGCGGCAGCTGGGACTGGCACACGAGCTCCGCCTGACCGTGGACGTCCGGCGCCCGAAGAAGAGGTGAGCGAGCGATGCGCAGGGTCCGCGGAACGGTCAACCGGGTGCTGCTCGGCCTGACCGGTGTGCTGCTGTTCGGGGTGGGGGGCCTGGTGCTGCTCGGCGGCCTCGGTCTGCCCGCGAAATGGCACCTCGGACTGCCCGCCGGCTGGCCCTGGTCCCGCCCTGACGAGGTGCTGCTCTCCACGCGGCAGCGCACCCGCTGGACGGACCAGGGCTGGTGGTGGCCCGTCGTCATCGCCGCGCTGGCCGTCTTCGTGCTGCTGATGCTGTGGTGGCTGCTGACCCAGCTCCGGCGCCACCGGCTGAACGAGATCCTCGTCGACAGCGGCGACGGCGAGGGCGCACTGCTGCGCGGCCGGGCGCTGGAAGCCGCCCTCGCGGCCGAATCGGAGGCGCTGGAAGGCGTCGACGGGGCCGGTGTGCTGCTGACCGGCCACCGGAGCGAACCGCACGTGCGGGCCGTGCTGGCGCTCGCCCCGCACGCCGACCCGGGGACCGTCGTCCGGCGGCTGTCGGACGAGTCGGTGGCGCACGCCCGCCGCTCGGCCGGGCTCGACCGGCTGCCGGGCGATGTCCGGCTGCGCGCGGTCAAGCACCGTCCCGAGCGGGTCAGTTAGGCGTGGGCACGGTGTCCCTGCACCCGGGCCGGGCCAGCAGCGCGGCGGCCTCCCGGCGTGCCTGCCGCAGCCAGTCCGCGCGCGTTTCGCCGGCCGAATCGGTGACCGTGCGGAAGACGACCCGGCGCACATCGGTCACCCCCACGTACGGCAGGACGCAGGAAGCCCAGATGTTCTGCAGCGGATCGCCGAATTCGCTCTCTTCCCGCTCGGCGGGTGTGTCGGAGGTGTTCAGGACGAGGGCCCGGCCGGCCTTCACGAGGCCGATGGGCTCGCCCTCCGCGGTACCCAGTTTGTAGGCGACGCCGGGCGCGAGGACGCGCTGCACCCAGCCTGTCAGGACAGCCGGTGGCATACCCCACCAGTTCGGATGGACGAACACCAGGGCATCCAGCGTGGCCACTTCCGTCCGGTGCAGCATCACCTGTGCGTCCTGGGTGGGCGATGCCGCCGCGACCGTCTCCGTCTCCTCGGCGGACAGCAGCGGCGCGAAGCCTTCGGCACAGAGGTCATGCGCGACGACCTGGGACCCCCGTCCGCTGAGCTCCTCCACCACGGCATCGAACACCGCGTGGTTGAAGCTGCCCGGCCGCGGGTGGGCAAGATACACGCCTATGCGCATAGTGGGTTCCTTGTGTGCGGGGTTCGTCCTGGCCGGCAGCCGCCGCCCTCGGTTTCCGGTCCGTGTGGGCCCTGGTTCAGCCACGGTGCGGGCGTCGGCATCCTGACGGCCCGCCCCCGTCAGAACCCGTGCCGGGCCCCGCCGTCCACCGGCACCATCACACCGGTGAGATACGACGCGGCGGGCGACAGCAGGAAGGCGGCGGTGCGGCCGAACTCCTCCGGCCGGCCGTAGCGGCCCAGCGGGATGGACGCGCAGTTGCGGGCGCGGGAGCCCTCCGGGTCGCCGGAGAGCCCGTCGAGCTGGGTCATCCGGTCGGTGGCGATCCGGCCGGGCAGGACGCCGAGGACGCGGATGCCGCGCGGGCCCAGCTCGTTGGCGAGCGACTTGGCGAAACCGGCGAGACCGGGGCGGAGCCCGTTGGAGATGGTCAGTCCGCCGATCGGCTCGTGCACCGAGCCGGACAGCACGAAGCCGATCACACCGCCCTCCGTCAGCTCGGCGGCGGCGGCGCGGGCCAGCCGTACCGCGCCGAGGAAGACCGACTCGAAGGCCGACTGCCACTGTGCGTCGGTGTTGTCGGCGGCGGTGCCGGGCGCCGGGCCGCCCACGCTGATGAGCACCCCGTCCAGCCGGCCGAAGCGTTCCCGGGCCGCCGCGATCAGGCGGTCGGGGGCGTCCGCGTCGGCGTTGTCGGCGGCCACCCCCAGGGCCCGCTCACCGAGCGAGGCGGCCGCCGCGGCCGCGCTCTCCTCGGTGCGTCCGGTGATCACGACATGGGCGCCGTCGGCGACCAGTTCACGGGCGGTGGCGAAGCCGAGGCCACGGGTCGCCCCGGTGACGAGGTACGTCCGGTCGGTGAGTCCAAGATCCATGGCCCTAGTGTGCCTGTGCCCCGTCCTGGAGGGCGAAGGCGGTCCCCACCAGGCCGATATGGCTGAAGGCCTGCGGGAAGTTGCCCAGCTGGCGCCGGGCGGCCGGGTCGTACTCCTCGGAGAGCAGCCCCACGTCGTTGCGCAGCCCCAGCAGCCGCTCGAACATCTCCTGGGCCTCGGCCCGCCGGCCGCTCAGCTGCAGCGCGTCGGCGAGCCAGAACGAGCAGACCAGGAACGTGCCCTCGCCGCCCGGCAGCCCGTCGACCGGGATGCCCTCGGTGCTGTAACGGCGTACCAGACCGTCGTGCGACAGCTCCCGGCGCACCGTGTCGATGGTGCCGAGGACCCGGGGGTCATCGCCCGGCAGGAAGCCGACGCGGGGGATCAGCAGCGTCGCGGCGTCCAGTTCCCTGGAGCCGTAGAACTGGGTGAAGGTGCCCCGGTCGGTGTCATAGCCGTGCTCGCACACCTCGCGGCGGACCTCCTCGCGCATCGCCCGCCAGCGGTCGATGTCCCCGCCGAACCTCGGATACGCCTCGATCGCCCGCACCGCACGGTCGGCCGCGACCCAGGCCATGACCTTGGAGTGCACGAAGTGCCGGCGTGGCCCGCGGATCTCCCACAGCCCCTCGTCGGGGTCGCGCCAGGTGGACTCCAGGTAGTCCGCCAGCGCCCGCTGAATGCTCCAGGCATGCTGCTCGGCGGGCAGCCCGGCCGAGCGGGCGATGTGGAAGGAGTCGAGGACCTCGCCGTAGACATCGAGCTGACGCTGTTCGACGGCGGCGTTGCCGATGCGTACGGGCGCGGAGTCGCAGTACCCGGTCAGCCACGGCAGCTCGGCCTCCGGCAGCCGCCGCTCACCGGCCAGCCCGTACATGATCTGCAGATCGTCGGGGGCGCCGGCCACCGCGCGCAGCAGCCAGTCCCGCCAGGCGCCGGCCTCGTCCAGATATCCGGCGGAGAGCAGGCAGTTCAGGGTGAGGCTGGCGTCGCGCAGCCAGCAGTAGCGGTAGTCCCAGTTGCGTACGCCGCCCAGCTCCTCGGGCAGCGAGGTGGTGGGGGCCGCCACGATGCCGCCGGTGGGCGCATAGGTGAGGGCCTTGAGGGTGATCAGCGAGCGGATCACGGCCTCGCGGTACGGCCCGTTGTAGCGGCAGCGCGCGGACCAGGCGTGCCAGTCGTCCAGGGTGTCCTGGAGCGCCGTGAACGGCTCGATCTGGGTCGGCCGGGGCTCGTGGGAGGGGTGCCAGGTCAGTACGAACGCGGTGCGCTCGCCCGCGGCGACGGTGAAGTCCGAACGGGTGCTGAAGTCCTTGCCGTAGGTGGTGCCTTGGGCCGGAGTGCGCAGCCATACGGAGTCCGGCCCGGCGATCGCCACCCGGCAGCCCTCGGTGGCGCGCACCCAGGGCACCACCCGCCCGTAGTCGAACCGCAGCCGCAGCACCCCGCGCATCTCGACGCTGCCGCTGAGGCCCTCGACGATCCGTACGAGGTCGGGCGCCCGGTCGCGCTGCGGCATGAAGTCGGTGACCCGGACACTGCCCGTGGGCGTATCCCAGACGGTGTCGAGGATCAGTGAGTCACCGCGGTAGGAGCGCTGGGCGCGGGCCTCGGAGGACCGGGGAGCGAGCCCCCAGTGGCCGTTGTCCTTGCCGCCGAGGAGGGCGGCGAAGCAGGCGGCGGAGTCGAAGCGCGGCAGGCACAGCCAGTCGATGGACCCGTCGCGGCCGACGAGTGCGGCGGTCTGCAGATCACCGATGAGCGCATAGTCCTCGATACGTGGGTGCACTCAGCGCCCCTTCCCGCCCGGAGGATGCGCTACGCGGTGGTGACGGCTGTCCGGGCTACGGGTTGGCCGGGGCCGGCATCGCGTCGTCGCCGGCTGCCTCAGTTTCCCCGGAACCGGCGGGTTGCGCTTCCCCGGAACCGGCGGGATCCGCTTCCCCGGAACCGGCGGGATCCGCAGTCCGTCCGCCGTCCCCCGCGGCCCCGGCGGCCTGGTCCTCCCGGGCCTCCTCGGCCTTCTTGGCCGCGGCCGCCACCCGGTCGCGGCGCTCACGGCGTACGAGGACGATCCAGCCGACCGGCACCGCCGCGGCGAACAGCCACCACTGGATCGCGTACGCCATGTGCGGGCCGATGGAGTCGTGGTCCGGCTCGGGGACCGGCTCCGGGGTGCTGCCGGACGGCTTGGGTCCGGTCTGCTCGATGTAGCCGCCGAGCATCGGCAGACCGGCCCGCTTCGCCTGCTCCTTGCTGTTGATCAGCATGACCTGGCGGGCGGGCAGGCCCTTGGTGTCCTTGATGCCACTGGCGGCGGTGGTCTCGTCGGCCATCATCCGGCCGGTCACGGTGACCTTGCCCCGGGGGGCGGCCGGGACGTCCGGGAACCTGGTGAGGTCGTTGCCGGCCGAGATCCAGCCGCGGTTGACCAGCACGGCCTCGCCGTTGCCGAGGAGCAGCGGGGTCAGCACGTAGTAGCCGATGCTCTGCTCGTCGGCGGCGGTGCGCTGGCGGACCACGACCTCGTGCGCGGTGTCGTAGGTGCCGGTGGCGCTGACCGTGCGCCACATGTCGCGCCGGGGCAGCTCCCGGCCGGGGGCTGTCAGCGAGGTGACCGGAACCGGGTCGGCGGCCAGGCTGCGGGCGATCAGCTGGTTCTGCGCGACCTTGTGCTCATGGCGGTGGAACTGCCAGTAGCCCAGCTTGATCATGACGGGGATCAGCACAAGACCCACGAGGGTGAGGATCACCCACTGCCGGGACAACAGGAAGCGGTACACGGCCTTGACGGTACCTGGGGCGCCGGGGCCCCCGAGCCGGGGGTCCCCCTGGGCCGGCCGGTGAAGGGTCCGCCCGGGGCCCCGCCCACAGGTCCGGTGGCCGGCCCCGGCTCAGACCCGGTCGACGATGCCCACTCTGCCGTCCGAGCGGGCGCAGTGCGCACCGCAGTACCACTTCTGGTCGGCCTCGACGCCCTGCCCGATGATCTGGCACCGGCAGTGCTCACAGATCGGCGCCATGCGGTGGATGGCGCAGGCGAAGCAGTCGAAGACATGCACCGCGCCCTGCGCGTGCACCTCGAACGTCATGCCGTATTCGTTTCCGCAGACCTCACAACGTGCCATGCGCCACAGCGTGCGGTCGCCGCCCCCGCGCGGCGAGGTGCCGACGGGTGTGTTGGGCGGGCTTCACCCGGACGCAGGCGCCGGGGCCACATCCTGCAGCAGCTGCATGAAGGCCGCCTCGTCGATCACGACCGTGCCGAACGAGGCGGCCTTGGCGGTCTTGGAGGTCCGGGCATCGGGGTCATTGGTCACCAGCAGGCTGGTCAGCCGGGACACGCTCGTGGCGACATGCAGCCCCGCCTCGATCGCCCGGTCCTCCAGCAGCTCGCGGTCCACGGACGTGTCGCCCGAGAAGGCCACCCGCATCCCCTGGACGAGCCGGCCGCCCGATGCGTAACGCCCCGGGTTGGGGTACGGGCACGCCGGGCGCTTACGGGACGGCCGCCAGGACGTGGGGCGGTAGGACGCGGCGGAGGCCCGCTGCCGGGGCGCGGGGGTGTCCGACCACTCCGTCAGCGGCTGACAGGTCAGCAGCGGCAGCCGCAGATTCTCCCGCGCCGCCCGCTGCAAACCGGGACGGAACGCCTCGGCCAGCACCCGGGCGTCGTCCAGCGCATGGTGGGCGCGCTCCTGGACCACGCCGTAATGGGCGGCGAGGGACTCCAGCTTGTGGTTGGGCAGCGGCAGCCGCAGCTCCTTGGACAGGGCGATGGTGCACAGCCGCTGCTGCACCGGCGCGGTGGCCGAGGCGCGGGCGTACTCGCGGGCGATCATCGACCAGTCGAACATGGCGTTGTGCGCGACCAGTACGCGGTCCGCCAGGCGCCGGGACAGCTCCGGGACGATCTCCGGGAACAGCGGGGCATCGGCGAGTACGGCGCTCGTGAGCCCGTGGATCCAGACCGGTCCCGGGTCCCGCTGCGGGTTGACGAGGGTGTACCAGTGGTCCTGGACCTCGCCCTGCGCGTCGAGTTGGTACACGGCTGCCGAGATGATCCGGTCGTCGCGGGCCAGGCCCGTGGTCTCCACGTCGACCACCGCGTATCCCTGGGGATACGCGGACGGCCAGGGAGCCGGCGGCGTCTGCGGGCCCGGCTGCTGCCCGATCCTCGGCGCGATCGGGTCGGCGGCTGCTGCCATGCGGTCTTCGAGCATGGTCCCTGAGGATACGGGCCACCACTGACAGCCACCGAACCGCGTCGGACACACCGGAGGTATGCACGACGGCATACCGGAGGTTCACGCAGCCGCACACCAGCAGTTCGCGGGCGGGTGGGGGAGTTGACGGGGTGTGGGGGGTGGGGGGGACGGACCCACCTATACCCGCCCACCCCCCGAAGGGGGGTGGGCGGCGGGGAAAACCAGCAGGCTCGTGCGGCGGGGAAAACCAGCAGGCCCGTGCGGCGGGGAAAACCAGCAGGCCCGTGCGGCGGGGAAAACCAGCAGGCCCCAGAGGACAGGTAAAAGCCGCTCCAGCAAAGACGGAGCACCCCCCGGGGAAGACGGAGCCCCCCGGAGGAAGCGGGCATATGGACTCTCCTCGGAGGAAGGGGGCATAGGAACTCCCCCCGGAGGGAAGGCGGCAAAACACCCCCCAGGAACGGCGGAAGGAACCACACGAACGGACGGCCGCTCGGGCGGCCGCTCGGTGCGGTGCCGTCACGTGGCCCCGGGCGATGAGCGGTTCCGGGCAGCCGCGGGCCGCCGCCGTCGGCCACACCCGTTCAGGAGGCGGGCGCCGCCGGGGAGAGCAGTGAGGTCACCAGCGCCTCCAGGGAGACGGCGAACAGCCGCCCGGTGTCGACCGGGCCGGCCAGTGCGCGGGCCAGCGCCGGATCGTGCTCGGCGGTGGGGGAGTCCCACAGCTCGCCCTCGCTCGGGTGCTGCTCGGGTGACCGCTCACGGTTGCGCTCGACCAGGACGAAGCCGACGACCTGGAACTGGACCGCCCGCACCGCCTCCGCGGCCGTCTCGCCGCGCAGCCCGGCGGCGTGCATCTCATGGACCAGCGCCTGCTGCGCGGGCAGGAACATCCGCTCCGTCAGGCCGCGTTCATGCACCATCGCGATCAGCTGCGGGCGCTCGCGCAGCGCCGAGTGCAGGGCGCGGGCGACCGACACGATGCGTGCGTGCGGGGTGTCCCCGGTGGGGTGGATCTCACCCATTTCCCGGACGGTGCGCTCGACGAGGGCGTCCAGCAGCGACTCGCGGTTGCCGACATGCCAGTAGATGGAGGTGACGGCGGTGCCCAGTTCCGTGGCGAGGCGGCGCATGGTCAGCGCGCCGGGGCCGTCCGCCCGCACCAGCCGGGCGGCGGCCGTCAGAACCTCTTCGCCGGTCAGCGCGGTGCGTGTCATTTCCCCCACTATCCCTCAACTCCCGCCCGTACACGGCTCTTTACCCTTCATCCCGCACGGTGTAACAGTGTTACAGACGCCTCGCACGACCCTCGCAAGTCACCGACGACGAAGGGTGGTACGCCATGGCACGCATACGCTACGGAGCGCGCACCGCGGCGGAGATCACCGCGGCGCGCACCGCGGGCTCCCGGCTCCCCGACATCTGGTCCACCGGTGTGGCCGCCGTGTGGGAGAGCGACCCGGAGGCGGTCGCGGCCGTGCTGCCGCCGCCCCTCGAACCCACCGGACGCCCGCTGGTCCGGGCCAACATCAGCAAGGTCGAGCTGCCCGGCTACCCCCTGGGCGCGGGCTCGGTCGCCGTCGCGGCCGCCCACCGCGGCGTCGAGGGCTGGTACCCGCTGGTCATGCCGATGACCCACGAGCGGGCCCTGACCGGCGGGCGGGAGGTCTTCGGTGAACCCAAGAAGCTGGGCGAGGTCACCGTCGAGCGCGACGGCCCGGTGGTGCGTGCCGCGCTCGCCCGGCACGGCATCGCCTTCGTCGAGGTACGCGGTGCGGTGAGCGGACCGCTGCCGGTCCCCGAGCCGTCCCGGAAGACCGACTTCTACTTCAAGTTCCTGCCCGCCGTGGACGGTTCGGGCTTCGACCTCGACCCGGTGCTGGTGCACTGCCTGCGCCACGAGAAGGTCCGCAGACTGGAGCGGATCACCGGCGATGTCGTCCTCCGCGAGTCGATGTACGACCCCGTCGCCGACCTCCCCGTACGCACCCTCGTCGAGCTCACCCTCGGCGAGAAGACCAGCGACCAGCAGGGCCGGGTCGTCGAGCGGGTCAGCGCCCGGTCCCTGCTGCCGTACGTCCACCAGCGCTACGACGATCCGCAGCAGCTCCTCGACGGTCCGCCCGAGGGGAGTGTCTGATGCCGGGCTCCCCCACAGGACAACCCCAGGATCCCCGGCCGGAGAAACGGCCGGCCCGACCGGTACGGAGAGGTGAGCGGGCATGGAGCTGACGGCGGGACAGGTCGCGGTCGTCACCGGCGCCGCGAGCGGTATCGGCCTGGCCATGGCGCGCCGCTTCGCCGCGGACGGGCTGCGGGTCGTCCTCGCGGACGTGGAGGAGGAGCCGCTGCAGGCCGTCGCCGACGACCTGGCCGCGGACGGCGCCCGGGTGCTGGCGCGCACCGTGGACGTCGGGGTGCGCGAAGAGGTCGCCGCCCTCGCCGACGCGGCGTACGACGCCTTCGGCGCCGTCCATCTGCTGTGCAACAACGCGGGGGTGGGCTCCGGCGCCGAGGGCCGGATGTGGGAACACGAGCCCAACGACTGGGCCTGGGCGTTCGCGGTGAACGTCTGGGGCGTCTTCCACGGCATCCAGTGCTTTCTGCCGCGGATGCTGGCGAGCGGCGCACCCGGCCATGTCGTCAACACCTCCTCGACGGACGGCGGTGTCGCACCGCTGCCCACCGCGTCCGTCTACGCCGTCACCAAGGCGGCCGTGGTGACCATGACCGAATCGCTCTACGCCCATCTCAAGGCCGAGCGCGCCCCCATCGGTGCCTCGGTGCTCTTCCCCGGCCCGCACATGCTCCGCACCGGCCTGTGGGAGTCGCACCGCAACCGGCCCGTGCGCTACGCCAAGACCCGGCCGCGCCGTACGCCGTACCGCAGCCTGGCGCGGTGGGAGGCGGCGATGAAGGAGGCCGGGCAGGAGATCGCCTTCACCCCCGTCGAGGAGGTCGCGGCGCAGGTCGTCGACGGCGTCCGGGCCGGCCGCTTCTGGCTGCTGCCGCCCAGTGCGCACACCGACGCGCAGATCCGGGCGCGCTCCGCCGCGATGCTCGACCGCGCCGACCCCGCCTACCTGGAGCACTTCATCCTCGACCCGGACGACTGAGGGAGGTTCCGCCATGACGGACCCACAGGCATCCACGGGCCCACAGGCCCCCACGGATCCACAGGCATCCACGGGCCCACAGGTCCCCACGGACCCACAGGTCCCCACGGACCGGCCGGACACCCGTCCCGGCCCGCACGATCCATACCTGATCATCTCCTCCGACTGCCACGCCGGACTCCCCACCGAGGAGTACCGCCCCTACCTGGAAGCCCGCTTCCACCGCGCTTTCGACGCGTTCCTCGGCGAGCGGGACGCCCGCCGGGCGGAGGCCACCCGCCTCGGCATCCGCAACGACGCCTTCGCCGCCCGGTGGTTCCAGGAGCACGAGGAGGGACTGCGCGGCGGCTGGGACCCCGCACAGCGGCTGAAGGAACTCGACGGCGACGGGGTGGCGGCGGAAGTCGTCTTCCCGGACGCGGACGCCGTCGACAGCGGTACGGCGGCCCCCTTCGGTGTCGGCCTCGGCCTCTCCGGCGACCATGACCCCGACCTCGGTATGGCCGGTGCCCAGGCGCACAACCGCTGGCTCGCCGACTTCGTCTCCGGGCACCCCGAACGGCACTGCGGTGTGGCCCTGTTACCGGTCACCGCCGATACGGACCGGGTCGTGGCCGAGATCCACCGTGCCAAGGAGTCCGGGCTCGGCGCCCTGATGATCCCGTCCATGTGGGGCGGCAAGGAGCCGTACCACGACCGCCGTTACGACCCGGTGTGGGCCGCGGCCGCCGAGTGCGCGATGCCGGTGCTGACCCACTCCGGGGCCGCGCCCCGCCACGAGTACGGCGACCACCTCGGGATCTATGTCTCCGAGGTGACCTGGTGGCCCGCGCGCCCCCTGTGGTTCCTGCTCTGGTCCGGGGCCTTCGAACGCCATCCTGGACTGCGGTTCGGCATCGCCGAGTCCGGCTGCTGGTGGCTGCCCAACCTCCTGTGGTTCATGGACCGCCTCTACCTGGGCGCGCACGGCGGCAAGAAGCTCTCCCCGTTCGCCGCGCTCAAGCGTCCGCCGCACGAGTACCTGGACCGGCAGGTCTTCGTCTGCGCCACCAACACCAAACGCCGGGAACTCGCCCAGCGCTACGAGATCGGCGTCGGCAACATCCTCTGGGGCAGCGACTTCCCGCACCCCGAGGGCACCTGGCCCGACACCCGCGGCTGGCTGCAGAAGACCTTCCATGACATTCCGGTCGCCGAGACCCGCCGCATGCTCGGCCTGTCCGCCGCCGAGGTCTTCGGCTTCGACACCGCGGGGCTGGCCCCGCTGGCCCGCCGTATCGGCCCCACCCCGGCCGAACTCGGCCAGAGCGCCGACCAGCCGTCGGTGGAGGCCTCCTGGGCCCGCTCCCGCGAGGCGGGCCGCCACTGGCTGACCGACCACGACTTCCCGGTACTGGGGGCACAGTGATGACCGACGACCGCTACACCGTCATCTCCGCCGACTGCCACGCCGGCGCCGACCTGCTCGACTACCGGCCGTACTTGGAGTCCCGGTACCACGACGACTTCGACGCCTGGGCGGCGTCCTACGTCAACCCGCACGAGGACCTGCTCGCCGACACCGCCGACCGCAACTGGAACTCCGCCCGCCGCCTGGCCGAAATGGAGGCCGACGGCATCGTCGCCGAGGTCGTCTTCCCCAACACCATCCCGCCGTTCTTCCCGAGCGCCGCCCTCATGGCCCCCGCGCCCACCCGCACGGAGTTCGAGCAGCGCTGGGCGGGCCTGCGCGCCCACAACCGCTGGCTCGCCGACTTCTGCGCGCAGGCCCCCGGCCGCCGGGCCGGTGTCGCCCAGATCCTGCTCCACGATGTCGACGAGGCCGTACGGGAAGTCCGCCGCACCAGGGAAGCCGGGCTCACCGGCGGTGTCATGCTCCCCGGCACCCCGCCCGGCTCGGGACTCCCCGAACTCCACTCCGGGGCCTACGACCCCCTCTGGGCGGTCTGCGCGGAACTGGACGTCCCCGTCAACCACCACGGCGGCTCGGCCTCCCCGCCGCTCGGAGACGAACCCGCCGCCCGTGCCGTCTTCATGGTCGAGACGACCTGGTTCTCCCACCGGGCCCTGTGGCACCTGATCTTCGGCGGGGCCTTCCGCCGCCATCCCGGCCTCCGACTCGTCCTCACCGAACAGGGCTCCGGCTGGATCCCCGGTGTCCTGGACATGCTGGACTACTACCACGGGCGGCTGGTCGCCTCCGCGTCCCGGGCCGCCACCGCCGAAGCCAAATTCGGCGTCGGCCTGGGCGAGGCCATGGGCGACTCACCGGCCGGAATCTGGCGCGACCACTGCTTCGTGGGCGCCAGCTTCATGCGCCCGCACGAGGTCCCGCTCCGCCACCGCATCGGCCTCGACAAGATCATGTGGGGCAGCGACTACCCCCACGACGAGGGCACCCACCCCTACTCCCGCGAGGCCCTCCGCCTCGCCTACGCCGGCGTCCCGGCCGACGAGACCGCCGCCATGCTCGGCACCAACGCCGCCCGCGTCTACGGCTTCGACCTAGCCCTCCTCGCCCCCCTCGCCGCCCGCGTCGGCCCGAGGATCACCGACCTCGCCGAGCCCCTGGACGAGATCCCCCCGAACGCCACCAGCCCGGCGTTCGCACGGGGAGGGGCGGTGCGGGTGTGGTGAGGGCGGGGCGCCGTGCCGCACGGCCGGGACAGTGACTGCGGCCAGGTTCCTCGCCGACGCCTCGGCCGCCGCGCGCTTTCCGGTCAAAGGCTGACCCTGGTGCATGGCGACCACGACTTCGAGGTCATCGCCGCCGTCAGCGGCCGGCCGACCCACATGATCAGCGCCTGAAGTGCCCCCAGCTGACGACGCGTCTTACATACTTCTCAGTAACAACCCCTAGCGGCACCCCGGTCAACGCCTTTATGGTGCGGGACATGCCGCACCTGCCCGATGTCGTGTTGTGGTCCGTACCGGCCTTCGTCCTGCTCACCGTGGTGGAGATGGTGAGCTATCGCCTGCATCCCGACGAGGATGCGGCGGGCTACGAGGCGAAGGACGCCGCCACCAGCGTCGGCATGGGGCTGGGCAGCCTCGTGTTCGACGCACTGTGGAAGATACCCATCGTGGCGATCTACGCCGCGATCTACGAACTCACCCCGCTGCGGGTCCCCGTGCTGTGGTGGACGCTGATCCTGATGCTGCTCGCACAGGACTTCTTCTACTACTGGTCGCACCGCGGCCACCACGTCATCCGCGTCCTGTGGGCCTGCCATGTGGTGCACCACTCCAGCAAGAAGTTCAACCTCACCACCGCCCTGCGGCAGCCCTGGACGACCTGGACCGTCTGGCCGTTCTACGTCCCGATGGTCGCCCTCGGCGTCCACCCGGCCGCGATCGCCTTCACCTCCGGGGCCAACCTCCTCTACCAGTTCTGGGTGCACACCGAGCGGATCGACAAGCTGCCCCGGCCCTTCGAGTTCGTGCTCAACACCCCGTCCCACCACCGTGTCCACCACGCCTCACAGGGCGGCTACCTGGACCGGAACTTCGGCGGGATTCTGATCATCTGGGACCGGATGTTCGGCTCGTTCGTCGCGGAGACCGAGCGGCCCGTCTACGGACTCACCAAGAACATCGAGACCTTCAACCCGCTGCGGGTGGCCACCCATGAGTACGCCGCCATCGCGCGGGACATACGGGCCGCGGACAGCTGGCGCGAGCGCGCCGGACGGGTGTTCCGCGGGCCGGGCTGGCAGCCGGCCGAGCGGGTCGCCGCCGAGGAGGCCCGGAAGGCCGCACCGGCCGGGGACCGCGCACCCGCCTCCGTCGAGGAGCCGGCCACGTGACGGCACGGTGGCCGCGGGCCGTACAGCCGCTGCTGTGGGTGTGCGTCCTGCTGGGCGTCGTCCACCTCGGGGCGCTGCTCGGGGGCGTCCTGCCCGTCGTGCAGATCACCAAGCCCGTGCTGATGCCGGTGCTCGCCGGCTATGCGCTGGCGCGCGGCGGCCCCCCGCTGCTCGCCGGCGCGCTCCTCTTCGGCTGTGGCGGCGACACCTTCCTCCAGATCGGCGGGGACCTCGCCTTCCTGGTGGGGATGGGCTCGTTCGCCGCGGGACACGTCTGCTACCTGCTGCTGTTCGCCCGGCACGGGGCGGGTCCCGCGGCCGGACGGCGGGGACTGACCGCCGCGGCCGGTGCCGGATACGCCGTCCTGCTGACCGGCACGGTGGTGCTGCTGTGGCCGGACCTCCCGGCGGAGCTGCGGATTCCGGTCGCCGGGTACAGCCTGCTGCTCACCGCGATGGCGTTCGGCGCGCTGCGGGCGGGTCCGTGGGCCGCGGCCGGCGGGCTGCTGTTCCTGCTCTCCGACACCTTGATCGCGAGCGGGATCGCGCACTGGCCGCAGCTCCCGGCCCCCCAGTTCTGGATCATGCTCACCTATGTCGCGGCCCAGTGGGCGCTGGCCGACGGTGTGCTCCGGTCCGCCGCCACGGCTCCGCGGAACGCGCCACAGCGGGCGCAGGAGCTGCGGACGGCGGGCGCGCCGTAGAGCGCTGAGGGGTGGCGCACCCGCCGGGCCTGGCCCGCCGGGTGCGCCGCGGTTTGAGTCTCCCCCTGAGGGAGACCCGAGAGTGGACGGCATGAACGAGGACGGCACGGGTCTGCTGACCATCGGCGAACTGGCACGGCTGACCGGTGTATCGGTCAAGACCATCCGCAGTTGGTCGGACCAGGACCTGCTGCCGCCCGCCGCCCGCACCCCCGCGGGCTACCGGCTCTACGGCCCGGACGCCCCGGCCCGCCTGGAGATCGTGCGCAGCCTGCGCGAACTGGGCATCGGTCTGGCGGCCGTCCGGTCCGTGCTGCACCGCGAGCTCACGGTCGCCGAGACGGCGGCGCAGTGGGCGGACGCGCTGGACGCGCAGATCGGCACCCTGCGGCTGCAGTCCGCCGTGCTGCGTTCGGTGGCCGCGCGGGGCAGCGCAGCAGAGGAGCTGCCGTACATGACCGAACTGGCCCGTCTTTCGGCCCGGGAACGCCGACGGATCATCGCGGACTTCGTTGAGGACGCCCTCGACGGCGTGGACGCCCCCGCCTACCGCAGCGGTCTGCTGGCCGCCACCCCCGATCTGCCCGACGACCCCACCCCCGAGCAGATCGGCGCCTGGATCGAGCTGGCCGCCCTGGTCCGCGAGCCGGAACTACGGGCGGCACTGCGCCGGCTGGCCGAGTACAGCGCGCGTACGGCACGGCCGGTGGGGGAGCCGGACGCCCAGGGAGAGCCGCGGACCGCCGCCGCGCCGGACCCGGCCGCGCAGGAACGGGCGACGCAGGAGCAGGCGGCGCAGGGGCAGGCCGCCGCCCGGGTCGCGGAGTTGATGCGGGTACGCGGTGAGGCGGCGGTCGCGGCCGGGATCGCCCCGGACTCCCCGGCCGCGGAGCCCGTCATCGCCGAGCTGGTCGCCGCCTGGCTCCCCACCCAGACCGGCACCGCCGACCCGCCCACCGAGGACGACCCGGCGGCCCGGGCCCGGCTGCTGGAGCAGCTGGAGACCGCCGCCGAACCCGTTGTCGAGCGCTACTGGCAGCTGCTGTGCACGGTCACCGGCCGGCCCGCGCCACCCCGCTGGGACACCGCGGGCACCTGGACCACGGCCGCGCTGCGCGCCCACCCCGGGCCGTACGAGCTGGACCGCTCCGCGTTCGACGGCACCGACCCGGACCGGGTGCTGCGCGCCTACGAGCAGGTGACCCGGGACGTCGCCGTCCTGGTCGCCGCCGTACGGCCCGAGGACCTCGCGCTGCCGACACCCTGCGCGGGGTGGAGCGTACGGGAGCTGCTCGACCACATGGTGTGGGAGAACCTGATGGCCACCTCGATCGCCGAGGACGCCCCGCGCGGTGACCACACCGCCGACCACCTCGGCGACGACCACCGCGCCGCCTTCGACGACTCGGTACGCGCCGCCCTCGCCGCCTTCACCGGCAGCGGAATGCTCCGGCGCACCTACGGCCCCTACGAGGCGCCCGGCGCAATGATCGTCCAACAGGTCGTGGTCGAACTCCTCGCCCACGGCTGGGACTTGGCACGGGCGACCGGCGCGCCGACCGGACTGGCGCCGGAGGCCGCCGAGGAGACCCTGGCCGCGGCGCGCCGGATCTACGGCGCCGCACCGCGTACCGAGGGCAGCTCGTTCGCCCCGGAGCGCCCCGCTCCGCCCGGCGCGAGCGCCACGGACCGGCTGGCGGCCTTCCTCGGCCGCGACCCTGCCTGACCGGCCCACCGGCCCACCGGCCCGCTCCCGGGACGGCAGCAGGGAGGGCCGGGTGCGATCACCCGGCCCTCCCCGCAACTGCCGTGACCTGCCCTGGAGTTACTTCTTCACCGCGTCCAGCGCATCGACGATGCCGTAGCCGAAGTGGCTGTTGACATGCTTGGTGCCGGTGCAGGTGGACTCACCCGTGGGGCAGCCGGGGTTGTCCGCCTGCTTCTTGAGGAGCCACTGGATCTCCTGCGGGCTGGACTTCGGGTGGGCGCTCTTGAGCAGCGCCGCGACACCCGCGACATGCGGGCTCGCCATGGACGTACCGGCCAGGTAGGCCCAGTCGCCGCCCGGCATGGTGGAGAGGATGTTGCCGTTCTTGGCGGGCAGCTCGGGCACCTGCTTCGAGTCACCGCCCGGCGCGGCCACATCGATCTGGCCGAGTCCGTAGTTGGAGTAACCGGACTTGAGCTTCTGCACTCCGCTCGCCGCGACCGTCACCGTGCCCGGCAGCTGGGTGGGCACGTCCCAGCAGGTCTTCGGGGTGACGGTGCGCTCGACCGGGGTGGTGTCGTTCGGGCTGGAGTCGTCGGTCAGCTTGGCGGCCGCCAGGTCGAGATCGGAGTTGCCCGCCGCCGCGACGTTGATCGCGCCCTTGCGCTGGGCGTAGCTCGCCGCACGGCCGACCGCATCAATGATGGCGGCCTGGTCGGCGTCGTTCTTGCAGTTGAACATCCACGGGTCGACGTAGTAGCTGTTGTTGGTGACCTCGACACCGTGGTCGGCCGCGAAGACGAAGGCGCAGACCACGCTCTCGGCGTAGAAGAGACTGGTCTCCGGCTCGCTGACCTTGAGGGCGGATATCTGCACGCCCGGGGCGACCCCCGCCACGCCGACGCCGTTGCGGGCCGCGGCGATCGAGCCCGCGACATGCGTGCCGTGGTAGTCGTTGTCCGGGTCCCAGGGGCGCCAGGCACCCTTGGACGTATCGGCCACACCGCCCACGCAGTTGGCGGACTGCTTCGCGGAGAAGTTGGCCTTCAGGTCGGGGTGGGTGTCGTCCACGCCGGTGTCGATGACGGCGACGGTGACCTTCTTGCTGCCCGGGTTCACCTTCGCGGCCTTGTCGGCCTTGATGGCGGGCAGATCCCACTGCAGCGGTTCGAGCGGCTCCTTGCCGTTCGCCTTCGCCGCCTGGCCGGCCGCCTTGAGCTGGGACTTCGGCAGGTCGACCTTCTGCGGTTTGCCGACGTCGGTGGTGCCCTGTGCCTTGAGCGGCGCGGTACGGGACGCGCCCGCCGACTGCACGCCCGGCACCGTCCGCACGGTGGCGGCGAACTGCGGGTTGGCCGAGTGGACGACGATCACGCCTATCTGCTCATGAGCGATGATCACCTTCCCGCCGGCCTGGGCTATCGCCTTCTTGACCTTGCCGACCGTGGTGTGGCCGGGCGTGGTGTTCACGACGTACGAGAGCAGCGGGCCGTCGGCCGAGGCCGCGGCGGCCGGGGCGGAGTCCTGGGGCGCGGCGGTGGCCGCGTGCGGCAGGAAACCGAGCGACGCCGTCAGAGCCAGTCCGAGCGGTACGGCCAGCGCCCGCATGCGTCTGGATCGGGGATGTGCCATGGGTACTCCACATCATCCGGGAGACCGCCCGTGCGGCGGATTGCGCACGGGTGGGGTGCAGTGAGACGTGAAGTTATCGGCGATCACTCGCGGACAGCAATGGAAAGCGGAAAAAAACGGGGGAAAACCTGTCACGAGCCCTGAATTGATGGCGCGTCAGCCGCGTACGGCGCGATCTGATCGGACGTCATGGCCGGCGTCGCGGCCGGCGTCGCGGCCCTGGCCGGTGGGGCGTCGGCCGTTCTGCCGCCCCCGTTCCGCCGCCGCCCGTTCGGTCGTCGGTGGGCCGCGGCCGGGCCGGTCAGCCGTTGCGCCGCAGAGTGGTGATGCTCAGCGGGGGCAGTGAGATCCGCGGGCCGTACCAGCGGCGGGCGGCCGTGGCGGTCCCCGGCCGGGGTTCCGACGGGGCGACGGTCAGCGGCGCCGGCAGCCGGACACTGCCGTACGGGCGCCGACGGGGAGCGGGTGGCTGCGGGGCCTGCTGGGGCGGCGGATTCACACCGGGCTCAACGAAGCGCCCCGGGCGCGGTGGCGGTCGGCGCGGGCATTCCCTCGGATTCTTCTGGGATTCAACCAACACCCCCCTGTCGGATCGCGTGATGCGCCTCTACCATGCGTGATCTAGATCACTTATATATTCCTTATGATCGGTCGGGGTGCTCCCGTGCAGGTCCCGGACCGGTCCCTGGGAAACCCGCCCCTTCGCGTCAGGAGATCCCGTGAGTGCCGCACCGACCCTCGACCCGGGGACGCATGAGCCGCCCGACTACCTCCAGGTGCAGTCGAGCGCGGAATTCGATGAACTCCGCCGCGCGCACCGCTCATTCGCCTTCCCGCTCACCGTCGCCTTCATTCTCTGGTACCTCGGATATGTGCTGCTGTCGAGCTACGCCGGCGGCTTCATGGCGATCAAGGTCGTCGGTCACCTCAATGTCGCCTTCGTCCTCGGCATCGCCCAGTTCGTGACGACCTTCCTCATCGCGTGGTGGTACTCCCGGCACGCCGCCGCCAAGCTCGACCCGAAGGCCGAGGCCATCAAGTCCCGCCTGGAGGGCGACGCATGAACCTCACCCAGCAGCCGCTCGTGCAGCAGCTCGCGGCCGGCGGCGCGGGGGAGCACCGCGCCCTGATCATCACCCTCTTCGCGGCCTTCGTCGCCGCCACCCTCGCCATCACGGTCTGGGCCGGCCGGCAGACCAAGGGCGCGGAGGACTTCTACGCCGGCGGCCGGCAGTTCACCGGATTCCAGAACGGGCTGGCCATCTCCGGCGACTACATGTCCGCCGCGTCCTTCCTCGGTATCGCCGGCGCCATCGCCCTCTTCGGCTACGACGGCTTCCTCTACTCCATCGGCTTCCTCGTCGCCTGGCTCGTCGCGCTGCTCCTGGTCGCCGAACCGCTGCGCAACTCCGGCCGGTTCACCATGGGCGACGTCCTCGCCTACCGGATGCGCCAGCGCCCGGTCCGTACGGCCGCGGGCACCTCCACCATCGTCGTCTCGATCTTCTACCTGCTCGCCCAGATGGCCGGCGCGGGCGCCCTGGTCACCCTGCTCCTGGGCATCACCAGCGAGGCGGGCAAGATCCTGGTCGTCGTCCTCGTCGGCATCGTGATGATCCTCTACGTCACCATCGGCGGGATGAAGGGCACCACCTGGGTCCAGATGGTCAAGGCGGTCCTGCTGATCGCCGGGACCCTGCTCATCACCTTCCTGGTGGCGCTCAAGTTCAACTTCAACCTCTCCTCGCTGCTCGGCGCCGCCGCGGAGAACAGCGGCAAGGGCGCCGCCTTCCTGGAGCCCGGCCTCAAATACGGTGTGAGCGCCACCTCGAAGATCGACTTCATTTCGCTGGGTCTCGCCCTCGTCCTGGGCACCGCGGGCCTGCCGCACATCCTCATCCGCTTCTACACGGTCCCCACCGCCAAGGCCGCCCGTAAGTCCGTGAACTGGGCGATCGGCATCATCGGCGTCTTCTACCTGATGACCATCGCGCTGGGCTTCGGCGCCGCGGCCCTCATCAAGCCCGAGACGATCACCGCCTCCAACAAGGCGGGCAACACCGCGGCCCCGCTCCTCGCCGAGGCCATCGGCGGCGGCGCCGGCTCCACCGGCGGCGCCATCCTGCTCGCCGTCATCTCCGCCGTCGCCTTCGCCACCATCCTCGCGGTGGTCGCCGGCCTCACCCTCGCCTCGTCCTCGTCCTTCGCGCACGACCTGTACGTCAATGTCTTCCGCAAGGGCAAGGCCACCGAGAAGGAGGAGGTCGGCGCGGCCCGCTGGGCGACCGTCGGCATCGGCGCGGTCGCCATCGTGCTGGGCGTCTTCGCCCGCGGGCTGAACGTCGCCGGCCTGGTGGCGCTCGCCTTCGCGGTCGCCGCCTCCGCCAACCTCCCGACGATGCTCTACAGCCTGTTCTGGAAGCGCTTCACCACCCAGGGCGCGCTGTGGTCCATCTACGGAGGCCTCGCCTCCTCCGTCTTCCTGGTCCTCTTCTCCCCGGTGGTCTCCGGCAAGGAGACCTCGATGTTCCCCGGCGCGGACTTCGCCTTCTTCCCGCTGGAGAACCCCGGGCTGATCTCCATCCCGCTGGGCTTCCTGCTCGGCTGGCTGGGGTCGCTGCTGTCGAAGGAGGAGCCGGACGCCCAGAAGTACGCCGAACTGGAGGTCCGCTCGCTGACCGGGACCGGCGCCCACTGAGCGGGTCCGGCTGAGCCGTCCCTCCAGGGGCCGGGCGGGGCGGCGTCGTAGATCTCTACGATGCCGCCCCGCCCACCTCGTGCTTCTCATCTCTGCTCACTGTCACACCCATCGCGTAGGCTCGAAGATGTACTGATCCACCGGAGGAGACGTACCGAGCCATCACTCTTGGGGAGGGGGCCCAGTGCTCATCGACACGTATGGCCGCGTGGCCACCGACCTGCGCGTTTCGCTCACCGACCGGTGCAATCTGCGGTGCACGTACTGCATGCCGGAAGAGGGCCTTCAGTGGCTCGCCAAGCCCGATCTGCTCACCGACGACGAAATCGTCCGGCTGATCACCATCGCCGTGCGCGACCTGGGCATCGACGAGGTCCGCTTCACCGGCGGTGAGCCGCTGCTCCGCCCCGGTCTGCCCGGCATCGTCGAGCGCGTCGCCGCCCTCACCCCACGCCCCCAGATGTCGCTGACCACCAACGGCATCGGCCTGGAGCGCACCGCCACCGCCCTCCGCGACGCCGGTCTGGACCGCGTCAATGTCTCCCTCGACACCCTCCGGCCGGAGGTCTTCCAGGCCATGACCCGCCGCAAGAGGCACGGCGATGTCCTCCGCGGCCTGGAGGCGGCCCGCGCGGCCGGTCTGACCCCGGTCAAGGTCAACACCGTCCTGATGCCGGGCCTCAATGACGACGAGGCCCCCGACCTGCTGGCCTGGGCGATCGCGCACGACTACGAGCTCCGCTTCATCGAGCAGATGCCGCTGGACGCCCAGCACGGCTGGAAGCGCGACGGCATGATCACCGCGGGCGACATCCTCACCTCGCTGCGCACCCGCTTCGCGCTCACCCCCGAGGGTCAGGACGAGCGTGGCTCCGCGCCCGCCGAGCGCTGGATCGTCGACGGCGGCCCGCACCGCGTCGGAGTGATCGCCTCGGTCACCCGCCCGTTCTGCCGGGCCTGCGACCGCACCCGCCTGACCGCCGACGGCCAGGTCCGTACGTGCCTGTTCGCCACCGAGGAGACGGACCTGCGGACCGCGCTGCGCTCCGAGGCCCCCGATGACGAGATCGCGCGGATATGGAAGGTCGCGATGTGGGGCAAGAAGGCGGGCTCCGGTCTGGACGACCCGTCGTTCCTGCAGCCGGAGCGCCCGATGTCCGCGATCGGCGGCTAGGGGGCGTCTTCCCGGCCTGATCGGGAAGACGCCCCCTAGGGCCTGTCCGATGGGGCAGGGCCTGAGCCGGTCCCGCCTCAGCGTCCGGCGGCCGACGCCTCCCAGTCCTCCAGCGTCACGACATCCTTGAGAAAGCCGCGCACCCCGAGGAACTGCGACAGATGCTCCCGGTGCTCCTCGCACGCCAGCCAGGTCTTGCGCCGGTCCGGAGTGTGCAGCTTCGGGTTGTTCCAGGCCAGCACCCATACGGCCGCGGCGCGGCAGCCCTTCGCGGAGCAGATGACGGCGCTGTCGGCGGAGTCCTGGGGATTCGGGGAGTTCACGGCCTCAACCCTACGTCCTGGGAACCCTACGTCCTGGGCTCACGGTCCCGGCCCGGCGATCCCGCCCGTCAGGCCCTGCGGACATGACGACGCCGGGCAGCCACGGGGGGAGCCGCCCGGCGTCGGTCCGTCGCTCCGACGGGGGATGCGGAGCGCGTACGCAGTATGTCACGGGGGAAGGTGCTGAGTGCACCGGAACTCCATGATTGATCTGAGCTTTTCTTGAGCTTTGCAGACCGGGAGATGATCATCTGGGGTCATGTTCCGGTGCGGAAGCGCCCGCCGCCGGACGTTCCGGAACGGACTCCGACGGGGTGTCGGAGGCTCCCGGCCTCAGCATCGGCCTGGTCGGGCCCGCGACGAACGTCTTCGGGAGCGAAGGGGCGTTCTCCCGGCCCGCGTTGGCGATGACAACCGCGATATAGGGCAGCGTCAGCCCCAGTACCAACGTCGCGATGGCCACGGGCCGCTCGATGTTCCACAGCACCACGGTCAGCACCACGGCCACCGTCCGCACCGCCATCGAGATCACATACCGGCGCTGCCGTCCGCGGACATCCTCGGACAGTCCCTGCCGGGCCCCCGTGATCCGGAAGGTCTCGCCGCCGCTCTGCTTCCGCATCACGCTCCACCACCTGGTCGGTCATGCCGGATTTCCCCGCTATCCGGTCGGTTTCCACGGTACGCCGCGACTGCGCCGCCTTCGAGACCGGGTCGTGCCACGCCTCGCCCGGGTCGGCCGGGCCACCGTGCGTACACCCGGCTCCGGCGTGCGCCGTAGTCGAAGCGGGGCGACACTGACGGAGCGACCGTCATCTGCACCGCGCCGCAAGAGGAGTCGACATGACGTGGTTGTGGGCCATCATCGTGGGCCTGGTGCTGGGCCTGATCGCGAAGGCCATCATCCCGGGCAAGCAGCAGATTCCGCTCTGGCTGACCGTGATCTTCGGCATGCTGGGCAGCGTCCTCGGCAACTGGGCGGCCACCGGCATCGGGGTCAACGAGACCGGCGGCATCGACTGGATCCGGCACCTGCTGCAACTGGCCGGCGCGGTCCTCGTCGTCGGCATCGGTGACCGCCTCTGGGTCTCCATGCGGGGCCGCAAGAAACACGCAACCTAGAGCCTGCCGTTCGGACGATGGCGGGCTCACGCCCCGGGCGGCCGGCGCGCGCTCCCGCGCACCGGCCGCCCGTACGTCTGCCGTCTCAGCGGCCGTCGAGCCGGCCCAGCTTGCGGCCGGCCTTCAGGTAGGCGACGCCGGGGGAGTCCGCCAGCTTCTCGGCCAGCACCTCGCCCAGCGGCCGGGCCGCATCGGCCTCCGCCAGCACCACGGTCTGCTGCTTGCCCTCGCCCTCGGCCTCCACGACCAGCCGCAGCGCGTTCTGCTTGGCCAGCCGCCGCGCCGCCGAGGCGCTCGGGGTGAACTCCAGCACCGTCGTCAGCACCGCCGCCACCGTCTCCGCGCCGTGCGCCGTGACGTCGACGGACGGCAGCGACTCCACATCGGAGAACGACTTCTTGGAGAACTGCGCCACGAAACCGGCCCGCGCCGCCATCGCCGCGTCCATCCCGTACAGCGCGCCCACGACCTCGCCCGCGAGGACCTTCTTCAGGTCCATCGGGTGCAGCGAGCGGTCCGCGACCCGGCCCAGGACGAGCGCGATCTCCTCGTCGGTCCACTCCGTCCATGCCTTGAGGTACGGCTCCATCAGCCGGTCCGGCACCGACATGATCTTGCCGAAGACATCGTCGGCGGGCGCGCTCAGCCCGACGTAATTGCCCTTGGACTTGGACATCTTGGCGCCGGTGCCGTCCGTGCCCTCGATCAGCGGCATGGTCACCACCAGCTGCGGCCGCTGCCCGCGCAGCTCCATCAGCTTGCGGCCCATCTGCAGATTGAGCAGCTGGTCGGAGCCGCCGAGCTCCACATCGCACGCCAGCGCCACCGAGTCCAGGCCCTGGGCGATGGGGTACAGCAGCTCCGTCATGGTCAGACCGGACCCGGCGGCCAGCCGGTTGCGGAAGTCCTCGCGCTGCAGCAGCTGCGAGGCCGGCACCTGGGCGAGCAGCGACAGCAGCTCCGGGAAGGTGTACGGCGAAAGCCACTCGCTGTTCTGCCGGAAGCTGACCTTCTCGAAGTCGAAGAAGGGACGTACCTGTTCGCGGTAGGTGGCGAGGTTCTGCGCGATGTCCTCGTCGGTCAGCGGCGGGCGCTCGGCGGTACGACCCGAGGGGTCGCCGATCTTGGCGGTGAAGTCACCGATGATCAGCGTGACGTCATGGCCCAGCCGCTGGAACCGGCTCAGGATGATCAGCGGGACCGCATGCCCGAGGTGCACATCGGTGGCCGTTGGGTCGATGCCCAGCTTGATGTGCAGACCCTTGCCGGCCGCCCGGCGCTCCTCGATCCGCTCGGCCAGCTTCTCCACGCCCGGCAGGACCTCGACCGTACGGGCCGCGATCAGCTCGGCCTGCTCCTTGGCGGGCAGGTCCGTCAGATCGAGAGAGCGCCGCGCTCCCGTCTCCTGGAGCAGCTCCTGGACCGTGGCGTCCGAGGAGAGGTCGGCGGAGAGCAGCGTGGTGGCGCGGGCGACGGATTCGCCGAGGCGTGTCATGGCGTCCCTGATCGATCGTGGTTCCCCAAGGGGAGGACAAGCGGACAGTCTATTCGCCCGGTACGACCCTCCCGCGCCGTCCGCCTGCCCGGTACGACACTCCCGCGCCCTCCGCCCGCCCGGCCCGCCGTGACGGGCCGGGCGTACGCAGGCGCCTCACACCCCGCGGCTGACCGAACTCATGTTGAAGTCCGGGATGCGCAGCGCCGGCATCGCGGCGCGGGTGAAGTAGTCGCCCCACTCGCGCGGCAGGGTCCGCTCCGTACGGCCCGCCTCCACCGCACGCGACAGCAGGTCCACCGGCGACTCGTTGAACCGGAAGTTGTTGACCTCGCCGACCACCTCGCCGTTCTCGACCAGATAGACCCCGTCCCGGGTCAGACCGGTCAGCAGCAGCGTCGCCGGGTCCACCTCGCGGATGTACCACAGGCAGGTCAGCAGCAGCGCGGGACCGTCATGGCCGGCGGCCGCCACCATCTCGTCCAGCGAGCGCGAACCTCCGCCCTCCAGCAGGAGGTTGTCGATGCCGGGCGCCACCGGCAGGCCGGTCAGCCCGGCGCTGTGCCGGGTGGTGAGCAGCCGGTTGAGGACCCCTTCGCGGATCCAGTCGGTGGCCGTCAGCGGCAGCCCGTTGTCGAAGACCGAGGCATCGTCGCCGGAGGAGTGCGCCAGGACGAACGGTGCGCACTCCAGCCCCGGTGCCCGCGGGTCGCTGCGCAGCGTCAGCGGCAGCTCGCTGAGCCGCTCGCCCAGCCGGGTGCCCGCCCCGGGACGCCCCGCCCCGCCGTCGCCGTCGGCCGGCCTGGAGAAGACCGTACGGCCCTCGGCGGCGTCCCGGGCCCCCGACGACCACATCTGGTAGATCAGCAGGTCGGCGACGGCGGTCGGCGGGAGCAGCGTCTCGTACCGCCCGGCGGGCAGCTCGATGCGCCGCTCGGCCCAGCCCAGCCGCCGGCTCAGCTCGGTGTCCAGCTCCCGCGGGTCGACATCGGTGAAGTCGCGGGTCGCCCGGCCGGTCCAGGCCGAGCGGGGTACGGCTCCGCCGGAACCTGCCGACCTGGCGTTCAGCTCCAGCGTCCCGGTGGGCTGGTCGTGCCGCAGCCGCAGCCCGGTCGAGGTGCCCAGATACGACGAGACGACCTCGTGGTGGGCGAAGCCGTAGAGCTCCCGGCCGCCGGAGCGGGCCAGCTGGAAGGACTCGCCGAGGGCCGGCGCGAACGCCGCGAACACCTCCGAGGAGGTCTCGGCGGGCGCCTCGGTGAAGTCGGCGGACGCCTTCCCGCCGCCGACCAGCGGCTGGGCGTCCTCGGCGGGCCCGGCCTCCCGGGCGGCCGCCTCGGCGGCCCGGACCAGCGGCTCCAGATCGTCCGCGGTCACCGCGGAGCGCGAGACGACACCGGACGCGGTGCCCTGCCCGCCGTCCATGGTCGCCACCACCGTCAGGGTGCGGCCGCGGGTGACGCCATTGGTGGTGAGCGCATTGCCCGCCCAGCGCAGATTGGCGCTGGAGTGCTCATCGGCGATGACCGCACAGCCGTCGGCACGGGAGAGCTCCAGCGCCCGCTCGACGATCTCGTGCGGGGTGCTCGTACGGGACCTGCGCATGCTCATCGACCGGCCTCCTGCGTCGTGTTCGGACGGTGCCTTCCCGGGGGACGCCCCCCGGGCCCCCGGCCGGTTCCGTGGTGGCGGCTCATCGACCGGCCTCCTGCGTCGTGTTCAGAATGTTCACGCCCTGGAAGAGGGCGGAGGGGCAGCCGTGCGAGACGGCGGCGACCTGGCCGGGCTGGGCCTTGCCACAGTTGAAGGCGCCGCCCAGCACATAGGTCTCCGGACCGCCGACCGCGGTCATCGAGCCCCAGAAGTCGGTGGTGGTCGCCTGGTAGGCGACGTCCCGCACCTGCCCGCAGAGACGGCCGTTGCGGATCGCATAGGCCCTCTGCTGGGTGAACTGGAAGTTGTACCGCTGCATGTCGATGGACCACGAGCGGTCGCCGACGACATAGATGCCGCGCTCCACCCCGGAGATCAGCTCGTCCGTGGACGGGCCGTCCGCCGCCGGCTGCAGTGAGACGTTCGCCATCCGCTGGACCGGGACATGGCCAGGGGAGTCCGCGTAGGCGCATCCGTTGGAGCGGGTGAATCCCGTCAACTGGGCGATTCTGCGGTCGAGTTGATAGCCGACCAGGGTTCCGTCCTTGATCAGGTCCCAGGACTGTGCGGCCACCCCCTCGTCGTCGTAGCCGATCGTCGCGAGTCCGTGCTCGGCGGTCCGGTCGCCCGTCACATTCATGATCCCGGAGCCGTACGCCAGCTTCCCGAGCTGGTCGAAGGTGGCGAACGAGGTTCCCGCGTACGCCGCCTCGTAGCCCAGCGCCCGGTCCAGCTCGGTGGCGTGCCCGATCGACTCGTGGATCGTCAGCCAGAGGTTGGACGGATCCACCACCAGGTCGTACGCGCCGGCCTCGACGGTCGGTGCGCGCATCTTCTCGGCGAGGTGCTCGGGGATCCGGGCCAGTTCAGCGTCCCAGTCGTAGTGGCCGCCGGTCAGATACTCCCAGCCGCGCCCGACCGGCGGGGCCAGGGTGCGCATCGAGTCGAAGTCGCCGCTCGCCGGGTCCACCGCGACCGCGGTGAGCTGCGGATGCAGCCGCACCCGCTGCTGGGTGGTGCTGGTGCCCGCGGTGTCCGCGTAGAACTTGTTCTCCTGGACGGTCAGCAGCGCGGCGTCCGCATGGGCCACGCCCTCGGCGGCCAGCAGCCGTGTGCTCCACTCCGCCAGCAGCCCGGTCTTGTCGGCGTCCGGGACGTCGAAGGGGTTGGTCTCGTAGGAGGAGACCCAGGTGCGGTCCGGGTGCGCGGGCTCCGGCGCCAGCTCGACCCTCTCGTCGGAGCCCGCGGCCCTGATCACCTTCGCGGACAGCTTCGCCATCGCCACCGCCTGCGCGGCCACCCGCGCGGCCGCGTCCATCGTCAGATCCACCCCGGACGCGAACCCCCAGGCCCCGCCGTGCACCACCCGCACCGCATACCCCAGGTCGGTGATGTCCGAGGTCCCGGACGGACGGGCGTCCCGCAGCCGCCAGGACGCGCTGCGGATCCGCTCCAGGCGGAAGTCCGCATGGTCGGCGCCCAGTGCGCGGGCGCGGGCCAGCGCGGCATCGGCCAGCGCATGCAGCGGCAGCGCCAGGAATGTCTCGTCAACGGCATGGGGTGCAGGCAAGGGTTCCTCCCGTGGTCGGCGCCTGCATCATGCCCTGTGGCGGGCCCGCGGCCCAGAGGACACCGGGGTGCGGCGCCGGGCGCCGGCCAAGGTGACGCACAGTGCCGGGGCCCGGTGCGACACGGCCGGCGCGGGCCGCCGCGGTCCGGGATTCCGCCGTGGTTCTGTGGAGACCCGACAGTGACCGGCGCACGCGCCTGTCCGTGCTCGATTCCCCGGAAGGACCCCGCGACCGATAGTTTCGTATCGAACGCAGGACGGACAGAAACGGAAAGGGTGATCTCTTGAGCCGCTCGGTTCTGGTCACCGGAGGTAACCGCGGCATCGGCCTCGCCATTGCCCGTGCCTTCGCCGAGGCAGGCGACAAGGTCGCCATCACCTACCGCTCGGGCGAGCCCCCCGCGGGATTTTTGGCCGTGAAGTGCGACATCACGGACAACGAGCAGGTCGAGCAGGCATACAAGGAGATCGAGGAGAAGCAGGGTCCGGTCGAGGTGCTGGTGGCCAACGCCGGCGTCACCCGTGACCAGCTGCTGATGCGGATGTCCGAGGAGGACTTCACCTCGGTCCTGGAGACCAACCTCACCGGCACGTTCCGGGTGGTCAAGCGCGCCAACCGCGCGATGCTGCGGGCCCGCAAGGGCCGGGTCGTGCTGATCTCGTCCGTGGTGGGCCTGATGGGCGCCCCGGGCCAGGCGAACTACGCCGCCTCCAAGGCCGGTCTGGTGGGCTTCGCCCGCTCGCTCGCCCGCGAGCTGGGCAGCCGCAACATCACCGTCAACGTCGTCGCCCCCGGCTTCGTCGACACCGACATGACCCGGGTGCTCACCGACGAGCAGCGGGAGAGCATCGTCAAGCAGGTGCCGCTCGCGCGGTATGCGCAGCCCGAGGAGATCGCCGCCTCGGTCCGCTTCCTGGCCTCCGACGAGGCCGCGTACATCACCGGAGCCGTCATTCCTGTCGACGGCGGATTGGGCATGGGTCACTGATCAGCATGAGTGGAATCCTTGCAGGCAAGCGCATCCTGGTCACGGGTGTTCTGACCGAGTCGTCGATCGCGTTTCAGGCGGCCAAGGTCGCCCAGAACGAGGGCGCCGAGGTCATCCTCACCGGCTTCGGCCGGCTCTCCCTCGTGGAGCGGATCGCCAAGCGGCTGCCCAAGCCCGCCCCGGTCATCGAGCTGGACGTCACCAACCAGGAGCACCTGGACGGTCTGGCCGACAAGATCCGCGAGCACCAGGGCGAGGGCGCCCGCCTCGACGGCATCGTGCACTCCATCGCCTTCGGCCCGCAGGGCGCCTTCAACTTCCTGGAGGCCGAGTGGTCGGACGTCGGCACCGCGGTCCAGGTCTCGGCGTACTCCTACAAGTCGCTGACGATGGCCTGCCTGCCGCTGATGGAGCACGGCGGCGCGGTCGTCGGCCTCACCTTCGACGCGCAGATCGCCTGGCCGAAGTACGACTGGATGGGCGTGGCCAAGGCGGCGCTGGAGAGCACCAACCGCTACCTGGCGCGTGACCTGGGCCCCAAGGGCGTCCGCTGCAACCTGGTCTCGGCCGGCCCCATCAAGTCGATGGCCGCCAAGTCCATCCCGGGCTTCGAGGAGCTGGCGGACGTGTGGAACCACCGCGCCCCGATCGGCTGGGACCTGGCCGACCCGGAGCCGGCCGGCCGTGGTGTCGTCGGCATGCTGTCGGACTTCTTCCCGCGGACGACGGGCGAGATCGTGCACGTCGACGGCGGAGTGCACATGATGGGCGCCTGACGCCCCGCGCTTCCTCCGTACTGCCCGTCCCGGTGTGCCGGGGCGGGCAGTACGCATTGCGCCACGGGAATAGCACCCCCTTGCGCCACGGGAATACCACCCCCGCCCGGCCCGTTGTGGCCCCGCAGGGGGCGCCGGCATCCCCTACGGGAACTGTTCGACCCTCCCTCAGGGCCCCGGTACGGTCAGCCGGCAGCCGAAGGGGTGCGCACTCGCCTCGGCGGCCGCCCGGTCGGCGTCGCCCGCACGGATCGCCTCCACCAGCCGGGCATGGTCCATATGCGCCTCGGGCCGCAGCTCCTCGCCCACATCGGCCCGCAGGAAGTCCCGCAGCACACCCCCGAGGTCGGCGTAGATCTCGGCCAGCACCTCGTTGTGGGAGGCCGACACGATCGCCATGTGCAAGGTCGCGTCCGCCTCCACGAAGGCCTCCGCCGCACCGGACTCCCAGGCCCGCTCGCGCCGCTCCAGCAGGGCGTCGATCTGCCGCAGGTCCTGCGGGGTGCGCCGCTCCGCGGCGAGCCGCGCGGCCGACGCCTCCAGGGCGCTGCGCAGCTCGGCGACGTGTCCGGGCTCGGCCGCCGCGAACCGGCGGTTCATCACCCCGGCCAGTTCACTGGTGGCCACCACGTAGGTGCCCGACCCCTGGCGGATGTCCAGCAGCCCGTTGTGGGCCAGCGCCCGGACGGCCTCGCGGACGGTGTTACGGGCGACCCCGAGCTGCTCGACGAGCGCCGGCTCGGTCGGGATACGGGATCCCACCGGCCACTCACCGGACGTGATCTGGGCGCGCAGCTGCGCGATCACCTGGTCCGCCAGCGCGGACCGGCGGGGAGAGGTCAGAGGCATGGCTGCGCTCCGGGGGGAAGGGGCGGACGGAAGGCGGGGCGGCGCCCGCCGGATCCTGTCGGTTCCCGGCGCCGCCCGAGACAGCAGAGGCTACCGATATCAATTGGACAGGGATTCATCCCATGATTCTATGATGGCGTCTATGGCAGACGACGACCTCGCGACCCTCGGCCCCGCCGCCGGGCCCCGTACGACCTCCACCGACCGGCCGGCCGACGGTCCGCAAGACCCGCAGCCGGGCCCCGGGCATGCCGCCCCGGCGGCCGGGCCGGCCGGCCGCTGGCTGCCGCGCCTGGTGATCGCCGGTCTCGTCCTCGCCGCGCTCAACCTCCGCCCAGCCATCACCAGCCTCGGCGCCCTCCTGGAGGAGGTCCGCGCCGGCCTCGGCATGAGCGGCACCGTCGCCGGGCTGCTGACCTCCGTCCCTGCCCTGTGCTTCGCCGCCTTCGGCATCGCCGCGCCCCGGCTGGCCAGGCGCTGGGGGCCCGGTGCGATCGTCTGCGCCGGAATGGCCGCGATCACCGTGGGCGTCGTGGCGCGCCCGTACCTCGGCGGCACCGGCGGCTTCCTCGCCGCCAGCGCGCTCGCCCTGGCCGGAATTGCGGTCAGCAATGTCCTGATGCCGGTCGTCATCAAGAGCTGGTTCCCCGGCCGGGTCGGTTCGATGACCGGGCTCTACTCCATGGCGCTGGCCCTGGGCACCTCGCTCGCCGCGGCGCTCACCGTCCCCATGACCGAGGCGCTGGGCGGCAGTTGGCGGACCGGCCTGGCGGTGTGGGGGGCGCTCGCCGCGGTCGCCGTGCTGCCCTGGCTCATGGTGGTCCGGCAGCGCCGGGCCCTCGCCGGAGCGGCCACCTCCACCGCGGCCCGGCCCCCGGAGGCCCCGGTACGGATCACCGCGTCACCGACCGCCTGGGCGCTGGCCGTCTTCTTCGGCCTGCAGGCCACGGCCGCGTACATCACCATGGGCTGGATGCCGCAGATCTTCCGCGACGCCGGTGTCTCGGCGGGTACCGCGGGGGTGCTGCTCGCCGTCACGATGGCGATGGGTGTCCCGCTCTCCTTCGTGCTGCCACGGCTGGCGACCCGGATGCGGCACCAGGGCCCGCTCGTGGTGCTGCTCGGCCTCTGCGGCCTGGCCGGCTACACCGGGCTGTGGCTGGCACCGGCCGCCGGCGCCTGGGCCTGGGCGCTGCTGATGGGCATCTCCAACTGCGCCTTCCCGCTGGCCCTGACGATGATCGGGATGCGCTCGACCAGCTCCGCCGGTGTCGTCAAGCTCTCGGCCTTCGCCCAGAGCGTCGGCTATCTGATCTCCATTCCCGGACCGCTGCTGGTCGGCACGCTCTACCAGCACAGCGGCGGCTGGGGGCTGCCGATCGCCCTGATGGCCGGGCTCATGGTGCCGCAGATCGCGGTGGGTGTGCTGGCGGGCCGGGACCGCCGGATCGAGGACGAGGCGTGAGTGCGACACTGGGCCCATGCCAGTGCTCGAACCGAATCCGCAGGGCGGACAGAAGAAGCTGCTCCTCGTCCTGGGCGCCATGCTCGGCGTGACCGTCGTCGTCGCGATCATCGCGAGTGCCATCGCGCCCTAGCCGGACCGTGGCCGGAGCCGCGCGGGGTGGAGGTAGCCCCCGCGTCCCTTAGGGGGCAGGCGTCAGGGGTGAGTGGGTGGCTTCCCGGATTGGAACGGCCGCCGGTGATCCGTAGCGTCGAAGCACACCGCAGACAGCGGTGGGCGCGCCGCCGTCCGCGGCCGGGCGTGCCCGTCGACGCATCACGGAGGCACTCCGCATGTCCGCCGCGTTCCGCCGCCCGCCCGCAGCCAAGGCGTCCCGTCTGCGGACGCGGCTGCCGTGGTGGGCGCCGGCCCTGGCGGTGGTCTGCTTCATAGCCCTGCTGGCGCTCGTCGCCGGCTCCTCCGAGGCGAGCGCCGCGAGCGCCCGGCAGGGCCTGGCCCCGCTGCTGGAACTCCTGGCCGAGCTGGTGCACGGCGGTGCCCGGTGATCAGCCGTGCCCGCGTCCCACCCGGCGGAACGAGCGCTTCAACACCCCGCGCCCCGCGCCGCCTTTCGTGCGAAGCTGGGACGCATGAGCGCCGATACACCCCGCCGGATTGTCCTCCTCCGACACGCCAAGGCCGAATGGTCGGACAGCAGCGACCATGAGCGTCCGCTCGCCGACCGCGGCCGCAAGGATGCCCCGGTCGCCGGCCGCTGGCTGGCCGGAGCCGGGATCACCCCTGATCTGACCCTGTGCTCGACCTCAGTGCGTACCCGCGAGACCTGGAAGCTCGCCGTCCATGAACTCCCGCAGCGGCCCAAGACCGTCTATGAGGAGCGGATCTACGAAGCCTCCCTCGGCGAGCTCATCGCGCTGCTGAACGAGACCTCCGACGAGGTGAACGACCTGATGCTGGTCGGGCACAACCCCGGTGTGCACGCCCTCGCCGACGCACTCTCGGGCGAGGCCGACGGTGATCTGCTGCCGCGGATGAACCGCAGCGGCTTCCCGACCGCCTCGGTGGCCGTGCTGACCTTCAACGGCTCCTGGAAGTCGGTCGAGCACGGCGTCGGACGACTGGTCGCGTACTGGACGCCGCACGAGTGATCCCGGCGCCTCCGCCCGCCCGGTGCGTGCGGGGAGCGGAGACGACGAGGGCCCCGGCAGCGGTTCTGCCGGGGCCCTCGGCCGTGCAAGGACGGCGTCTCGTCAGGCATGCCGACCGCGTGGCCGGGTGGCCGTGCCGGTGCCGGCACGGCCGGCGCGGGTCACTCGTGGGTGTCGGCCGCCTCGACCTCGTCGCGGGTGATGCCCAGCAGATACAGCACGGTGTCCAGGAACGGCACGTTCACGGCGGTGTGCGCCGCCTCCCGGACCACCGGCTTGGCGTTGAAGGCGACACCGAGCCCGGCCGCGTTCAGCATGTCGAGGTCGTTGGCGCCGTCCCCGATCGCCACGGTCTGCGCGAGCGGTACCCCCGCCTGCTGCGCGAATTCCCGCAGCAGCCTGGCCTTCCCGGCCCGGTCCACGATGGGGCCGGTGACCCGGCCGGTGAGCTTGCCGTCGACGATCTCCAGGGTGTTGGCGGAGGCGAAGTCCAGCCCCAGCTCTTCCTTGAGCGCATCGGTGACCTGGGTGAAGCCCCCCGAGACGACGCCGACTTGGTAGCCGAGCCGCTTGAGGGTCCGTACCAGGGTGCGTGCCCCGGGGGTGAGCCGCACCTCCTTGCGCACGGCCTCGACCACGGAGGCGTCGAGCCCGCCGAGCAGCTCGACCCGGGCGTGCAGCGACTGCTCGAAGTCCAGCTCACCGCGCATCGCGGCGGTGGTGACCTCGGCGACCTCGGCCTCACAGCCGGCGTGCGCCGCGAACAGCTCGATGACCTCGTCCTGGATGAGCGTCGAGTCGACGTCCATGACGACCAGCCGCTGCGCCCGGCGCTGCAGCCCGGCCGCCACCACGGCGACATCCACTCCGAGCTGGGCGGCCTCGGGCGCCAGCACACTGCGCAGCGCCTCGGTCGCCGCACCGGAGACCGCGAACTCGACGGCGGTCACCGGATACTTGGCAAGCCGGAAAATACGGTCGATGTTGCCGCCGGTGGCCGTTATGGCGGCGGCGATCGCGGCGGCGGACTCGGCGGTGAGCGGATGCCCCAGCACGGTGACGTGCGAACGTCCGGTGCCGCGCGGGCGGTTGTCACCCCGGCCGGAGATGATCTCCGCCTGGAGGTTCAGCGACTCGGCCCAGCTGTGCACGGTGGCCCGCAGGTCGCCCTCGGAGGAGCCGGTGGCGCCCTGGGCGGGGGAGGGGGCGGTGACCAGTGCGCACAGCGTGATGCGTCCCCGGGTCACCACCTGTTCGATGTCCACGACATCGACGGAGTAGGCAGCGAGGGTGTCGAAGAGACCTGCGGTGATGCCGGGACGGTCCTTCCCGAAGATCTTGACGAGCAGGGTCGGTACGTCATCGCCCGGTACGGCGGTGGCAGGCGGGATCTGCGATGCGCTCATGGTGCCCTTACGGTAACCGCCGGGCGGCCGCGTCCGTACGGGTGTCCGGGGTTCGGACCGGCGCGGCCCCGTGCCCTCGGGCCCGCACCCCGTCGCTCCCGGCCCCGGTCGCCGCCGTCGATCGTTATGGAGTCGTGTCCGGCCCGTCCCGGACCGTTGGCCGGGGCATCCGCCCGGTATGCCAACGCCCCTGCCGGACCGGAGCGTTCGGCAGGCTCACGGAGCGCGACCGCGGCGGGCAGCGCCGCCGGTCGGGTATTCATCCGCTTCATCCCATAATGCGGCCTCCGGAGCGGACGTGCATGACGTACTCGGCGGGCGCTGCACGCGCCCGCGGTACCCGGTCGGTCCGGAACACCCGGAATCCGGTGATCCCTGCCCATGCATGGGTTCTTCCCGTGCTCCGGGAGCGTTTGGCGGCACCGGCGCGGGCCCCGTACACCCCGGTCCCGTCCCGGTTTCCGGTCGGTGGGCCAAGCCTGAAATAGTTCCTCACGATGTTCGCCATCCCTAGACTTCCCATACAGGGCGTCACTCGGGGGACTATGTAATGGGGCATGGAGTGCCTGAACTCGTACTCGAATTGAACGGAAGGACCTGGACGCTCGACCCGTCCCGGTCCTACAACGTGGGCCGTGATCCGCAGGGCGACATGGTGCTCGACGACGCCAGGGTCTCCTGGCGGCACGCCACCGTGAGATGGGCCGGCCGCGGCTGGATCATCGAAGACCAGGGCAGCACCAACGGCACGTACGTCCAGGGCCAGCGGATCCACCAGATGGAGATCGGCCCCGGCTCGACCGTGCATCTGGGCAATGCCACCGACGGCCCGCGGGTGACCCTGTCGGCCCCGGCCGCCGACGCCTTCAGCGCGCGGCCCGCGATGGCGCCGCAGCAGCAGGCCGCGCAGGGCTGGCAGGCGCCCCCCGCACACCAGGCGCCGGCCCACCAGCCGCCCGCCCAGCAGGGCTGGCAGGCACCGCCGCAGGGGCAGCAGCCGCCCTACGTCCCGCCCCAGCAGGCACAGCCGCAGCAGCAGCAGGCCGTGCCGCAGCAGCAGGCCCGGCCGCCACAGGAGCGCCCCGCGCAGAAGGCGGGCGGCGGACCGGTCCACGGTGACCGCAGCCCGACCACCTTCCACCGCCTCGACACGGGCCGGGTGATGCGTATCGGCCGTGCGCTGGAGAACGAGCTGGTCGTCTCCGACCTCCAGGTCTCCCGCCACCACGCCGAGTTCCGCGCCACCCCCGACGGCCGCTTCGAGATCCGCGACCTGGGCAGCCACAACGGCACCTATGTCAACGGCCAGCCGGTCACCAAGTCCGGTACGGCGGTGATCGGCCCGAACGACATCATCGGTGTCGGTCACTCCACCTTCCGGCTGGTCGGCGACCGCCTGGAGGAGTTCGTCGACACCGGCGAGGTCTCCTTCTCGGCCCGCCATCTGACCGTCACCGTCGACGGCGGCAAGCAGATCCTCAAGGACGTCTCCTTCGGCGTCCCCGAGAAGTCGCTGATCGCGGTCATCGGCCCCTCGGGCTCCGGCAAGTCGACCCTGCTCAAGGCGCTGACCGGCTACCGGCCCGCCAACCAGGGCGATGTCCTCTACGACAACCGGAACCTCTACAAGCAGTTCGCCGAACTGCGCCAGCGCATCGGTCTGGTCCCGCAGGACGACATCCTGCACAAGGAACTGACCGTCCAAAAGGCGCTCCGCTACGCCGCCAAGCTCCGCTTCCCCGGCGACACCGCGGAGTCCGAGCGCGAGGCCCGGATCGACGAGGTGCTGCGCGAGCTCAAGCTCGACATCCACAAGGACAAGCGGGTCACCTCGCTCTCCGGCGGTCAGCGCAAGCGGGTGTCGGTGGCCCTGGAGCTGCTCACCAAGCCGTCACTGATCTTCCTGGACGAGCCGACCTCCGGACTCGACCCGGGCATGGACCGCGATGTCATGCAGCTGCTGCGCGGCCTCGCCGACGACGGCCGTACGGTCCTGGTCGTCACACACTCGGTGGCCGAACTCGGGCTGTGCGACAAGCTGCTGGTGATGGCCCCGGGCGGTGGCGTGGCCTACTTCGGCCCGCCCGAGGAAGCGCTCAACTTCTTCCAGTACGACACCTGGGCGGATGTCTTCTCGGCGTTCGAGAACTACCGCGACTACGACTGGATGGGGCGCTGGCGCGGCTCCCCGCACTACCAGATGTACGCCGCCGACATCGACGCCGTCGCCCCGCAGTCGGTCAACGTCCAGGCGCCGCCGGCCCGGATACAGAAGTCCCAGAGCTGGGGCTCGCAGCTGTGGACGCTGATGCGCCGCTATGTCTCGGTGCTCGCCTCCGACCGCGGTTTCCTCGGGCTGATGCTGATCCTGCCCGCGGTGCTCGGTGTGGTCTCGATGCTGATCCCCAGCGATTACGGCCTCGGCTACGGGCCGCTGAACAGACACCGCACCAACCGCGACGCGAGCACGATCATGCTGATCCTCGCGGTCGGAATGTGCTTCTCGGGCGCCGCCAACTCGGTCCGTGAGCTCATCAAGGAGCGGGTCATCTATGAGCGCGAACGGGCCACCGGCCTGTCGCGGTCGGCGTATCTGATGTCCAAGGTGATCGTGCTCGGCGTGGTCACGGCCATCCAGGGCGTGATCATCGCGGCGATAGGTTTCTCGACCCGGAACATGCCCGACGAGGGCCTGCTGGTGGAAAACGTCCCGGCGATCGAGATGGCGCTGGCGATCATCGCGCTCGGCTTCACCTCGATGATGTTCGGCCTGATCATCTCCGCGCTGGTCAAGACCGCCGAGAAGACCATGCCGCTGCTGGTCATGTTCGCCATCGTCCAGGTCGTCTTCACCGGTGTGCTCTTCCAGCTCTTCGACACGGTGGGCGTCGCGCAGTTCGCCTGGCTGATGCCGTCGCGCTGGGCCGTCGGCGCGATGGGCGCGACCGCCGACATGAACACCCTGCTGCCGTGGGAGCCGGGCAACCCGGACCCGCTGTGGAAGCACCAGACCGGTGTCTATGTGATGGACATGATCATCCTGATCGCGCTGGGCATCGCGCTCGCCTTCGTCGTCGCGCGGCTGCTGCGCCGCCACGAGCCGGAGGTCATGCGCAAGTAGCGCCGCGCTCCGCACCGGCACGCCCGAGGGGCGGCACCCGAACCGGGTGCCGCCCCTCGGCGGTGTGCGCACGTCCGCGGACTGCGTGAACCGTCGGCTCAGTAGGCCGAGTTGACGTTGTCCATCGAGCCGTACCGGTCGGCCGCGTAGTTGCAGGCGGCGGTGATGTTGGCGACCGGGTCGTAGGCGTTCCAGGAGGTGCCTTCGACGTGGTACGCCTTGAAGGTCGGCGCGATGACCTGGAGCAGGCCCTTGGACGGGGTGCCGTTGATGGCGTTGATGTCCCAGTTGTTGATGGCCATCGGGTTACCGCTGGACTCCCGCATGATGTTGCGGTGGATGCCCTCGTAGGAACCGGGGATGCCCTTCTTGGCCATGATGTCCAGCGACTCGCGGATCCAGCCGTCCAGGTTGTCCGGGTAGACCTTGGCGGCGGGCTTGGCGGCCGGCTTCGGGGCGGCGGCGGGGATCGCGGTGCGCACCTCGGAGCGGTTCGCGGCGGCCTTCGCCGCGCGCGCCTTCTCGGCCTTGGCCTTCGCCGCGGCGGCGGCCTTGGCCTTGGCGGCCTTCTCGGCGGCGGCCTTCTTGGCGGCCGCGGCCTCGGCCTTGCCCTTGGCGGCGGAGGCGTCGGCCTGCTGGCTGATCGTGGCCTGCTGGGTCTTGGCGGCGGTGTCGACGGCGCTGAAGGCGACCGGCTTCACGTTCTCGACCGCGGTGGCCTGGCTCTTGCCCTGGCCGGCGTCGCCACCCGGAACGAGGCTGAAGACCAGAGCGGCGGCACCGGCGGCGGCGACACCGGCGGCGGAGAGCTTGTGGGTCCGGGTCAGACGGTGGAGACCAGAAGTGGCGTGCTGAGGCATGGCGGGACAGACCTTCCGATGGGGGGACGTCGCACGGGCCTTGAGCGGGGCGAACGCCGAGTTCCGACCACGGCGCCGAGCGACGGGAGCCATTCTTAGCGGCCGGAAATTCCCCCGGCAAAGGTGTGACGTACGATCCGAGTTAGTGGAACCACAGTGCGAAATATTCCGTCCCGGATAGAAGCGCCCCAGCTCACGCCATATTTACGGCACCACTACCCCGGCTCGTAAGTGACCTGCGTCCTATGCGCGGCGTCACAGTGGCGGGGGGTTTGTCTCGCCGGACGTAATTGCAAATGCACAGTCTGTATACATCGGAATGCGACGGTGAATCGACCGAGGGCCTTTCCGGTCAAATCGGGCATTCCGTATTCCGGTGCCGGGCAGCCCCCGGGCCTCACCGCGCGCGCCGTCCCGCTCAAGGGCCTGGCCAAGGGCCTGCTCCACCACCTCCGCCGCCGCCCTGATCCCGCGGAGTGGGCGGGCGTCCGGCGCTTCGTCGGGCCCGGCGGCGCCCAGCCCGGAACTCAGTCCGGCAGCACCAGATGCAGATCGCCGAATTCATGCCACAGGTAGCGCCCCCGCACCGCCGCCGCGTAGGCGCGCCGCAGCGCCTCCCCGTCCGCCGTCACCGACGCGACCGCCTCCAGCATCAGCAGATGGGACGCGGTGGGCTCGTGCAGCCCGGTGAGCAGACCGTCCACCGCCCGCACCCCGCGCTCCGGCGTCACCACCAGATCCGTCCAGCCGGCCGCGGCCCGCACCCGCCCGTCCGCACCGGCCGCCGACTCCAGGGCCCGTACGGCCGTGGTCCCCACCGCCACGATCCGCCCGGACGGGGCACTCCCCGCCGCACGCTGCCGCCGCGCCGCCGCCCGGCGCCGGGCCCGTACGGCGTTCACCAGCCACGCCGTGACCGGCGGCACCACGAAGCGCTCCGGGTACGGCGGCTCGAACGCCTCCGCCGAGGCGACCCCCGTGTGCAGCGCGACCGGCGCGAACTGCACCCCCCTGCTCACCAGCCGCGCCACCAGCTCCGGGGTGAAGGGGCGGGCGGCACTCGGCATCTCCGCGCTGCCGCCGCCGGGCGCGTCCACCGCGAACACCGTCTGGTACGCGGCCAGCGGCTGGTCCCGTTCCGTGTAGCCGTAGCGGATCGGACGCCCGTGGCGCCGCATCAGCTCCGTCGCCCGCGCGCCCGTCACCCGTGCCCACCACAGCCGTACGCTGCCGGGGTCCACCGGGCCCTCCAGGACCAGCCGCGCCCCGCCGGGCAGCCGCACCACGGTGCCCGCCGGGCCGCCCGCCCGCGGCCGGGTGCTGCCGTGCCCGTCCGGGCTGCGCAGCTCCACCGCCCAGCGTCCGGCCACCGCCCGGCCCGCCGGATGCCACCGGTCCGCCCGGGTCGAGAAGTGCACCACCACCGGCTCACCGCGCCCCCGGCCGTCGCCGACCCGGCCGTCCACCGCCGCCGGCAGGGTCCGCGAGGTGTTCACCACCAGGACGTCCCCGGCCGCCAGGAGGTCCGGCAGGTCCCCGAAGGCGTGATGGCCGACCTCGGCCGTGCCCCGGCTCACCAACAGCCGGACGGCGTCCCGGCCCACACCGGGCCCCCGCTGCTCGGCCGGAACCCGGGCCGACAGCTCGTCCGGGACCTGCAACAGGTCCGCGATCACCGGACGCTCCCCTCGCCGGTCGTGGCCGCCACGGACGCCGCCGTGTACCGCCCGCTGGGGGCGGCACCGTCCAGCAGCCGCAGCAGCCCCGGGACCACGGTTTCCGGCAGCGGGCGCCCCGACGTGTCGTCGTCCGGGACGGCGGCCGCGTACAGATCGGTCCGCATGTCGCCCGGGTCCACCCACCACACCCGCAGTCCCGGTTCCTCGGCCGCGAGCACCGCCGACTGCTGGTCCAGTGCGGCCTTTGCCGCCCCGTAGCCGCCCCAGGTCGGATAGGCCTCCACGGCCGCGTCCGAGCTGATGTTGAGAATCACCCCACCTGTCCCGATATAAGGGGACGAATCGGACGATCCGGCATTTCGGGCATTCTTGGTGTAGGGGTGCGAATCGTATGCCTCGTCATTGCCGTCACCGCCGTCGTGAAAAGTACGCTCCGCATGCACCGCAAATTTCTCATACGACGGCAAATAGGAGGACATAAGCAAAAGCGGCAAAGCCTCCTGAATAAGCCCCAGCGGCGCCACCACATTCACCTCCAGCGCCGCCCGCAGCCCGTCCAGCGGATGGTCCGCCAGCCGCACCAGCGGCTCGGCCCCCAGCACGCTCGCGTTGTTCACCAGCAGATCGAGCCCGCCCAGCTCGCCGGCCGCCGCCACCAGCGCCGCCCGGTGCCCGGCATCCGCCACGTCCCCGGGCAGTGCCACCACCCGTGCCGCGGCCCCGCGCCCCGCTCCCTGTCCCGCTGCGCGCAGCTCCCGCGCCGCCTCCTCCAGCGGCCCCGCCGACCTGGCGTCCACCACCAGATCCCAGCCACGTCCGGCCAGCGCCGCCGCAAGCGCCCGGCCCAGCCCCTTCGATGCCCCAGTGATGATCGCCACCGGCATGATCACGTCCCCTTCCGGCCCGGACCGTAGGAACGCCACCAGCCCCCGGACGTCGGCCGCCGGACCGGCCGTGGCCAGGGCATTCGGCCTAGGCCGGGGGGCTTAGGCACCAGCCGTCATCGGACCGATACGGGCTGGTCGCCCCGCCGGTACGGTGAGCCCATGACCAACGGACCGGGAGCGGGGATCCCCGCGGTGAGCACCGCGATCCTGGCGATGAGCAGGCACCTGGAGGTGCGCGACGTCCTCAAGACGATCGTGGCCTCGGCCCGCGAGCTGCTGGACGCCGAGTACGCCGCCCTGGGAGTGCCCGACGACCACGGCGGCTTCGCCCAGTTCGTGGTGGACGGCGTCAGCGCCGAGCAGTGGAAGGCCATCGGCCCGCTGCCCCGCCAGCACGGCATCCTCGCCGCGATGCTGCACAACGCCACCCCCGAGCGGCTCGCCGATGTCCGCGAGGACCCGCGCTTCGGCGGCTGGCCCGCGGCCCACCCGGACATGTCCGACTTCCTCGGCCTGCCGGTCGCCGACGGTGACGAGATCCTCGGCGCCCTCTTCCTGGCCAACAAGCGCTGCCCCAAGCCGGCCGGAGGCTGCGGTTTCACCGAGGAGGACGAGCGGCTGCTCGGGATACTCGCCCAGCACGCCGCCATCGCCCTGACCAACGCCCGCCTCTACGAACGCAGCCGCGAGCTGACCATCGCCGGGGAGCGCGCCCGGCTCGCCCACGAGCTGCACGACGCGGTCGCCCAGAAGCTCTTCTCGCTCCGCCTTACCGCCCAGGCCGCCACCGCCCTGGTCGACCGTGACCCGGCCCGCGCCAAGGACGAGCTGCACCAGGTCGCCGCGCTGGCCGCGGAGGCCGCCGACGAACTGCGGGCCGCCGTCATTGAACTGCGCCCCGCGGCCCTGGACGAGGACGGCCTGGTCGCCACCCTGCGCTCACAGGCCCAGGTCCTGGACCGCGCCCACTCCGCACAGGTCACCTTCGCGGCCCACAGCGTCCGGGCGCTGCCCGCCGCCCAGGAGGAGGCCGTGCTCCGGGTCGCCCAGGAGGCGCTGCACAATGCTCTGCGGCACTCCGGTGCCAAGACCGTCGAGGTGACCCTGACCCGCAACGGCCAGGGCGCACTGCTGCGGATCGCCGACGACGGCTGCGGTTTCGACCCCCGCGCGGTCCGCCGGGCCGGCCGTCATCTCGGCCTGGTCTCGATGCACGACCGCGCCGGTGGCGTCGGCGGAAAGCTCACCGTGGAGTCGGAGCCCGGCAAGGGCACCGCTGTCGAGATGGAGGTGCCCGGTGGCTGAGAGGGACAGGGACGGTGCGACGGGGATCCCCGCGGAGGTCGGCAGAGGACGCCCGGGCCGGCGGCCGACGGGCGAAGGCCGGGCCATCCGCGTACTGCTCGTCGACGATCACCAGGTCGTGCGCCGCGGACTGCGGACGTTCCTGGAGGTCCAGGAGGACATCGAGGTGGTGGGCGAGGCCTCCGACGGGGCCGAGGGCATCGCCGCCGCCGAGGAGCTGCGCCCGGATGTCGTCCTGATGGACGTGAAGATGCCCGGCATGGACGGTATCGAGGCGCTCCGCACACTGCGCGAACTGGACAACCCCGCCCGGGTGCTGGTCGTGACCAGCTTCACCGAACAGCGCACCGTCGTCCCGGCGCTGCGCGCGGGCGCGGCCGGCTATGTCTACAAGGACATCGATCCGGAGGCGCTGGCCGGTGCCATCCGCTCCGTTCACGCGGGCCATGTCCTGCTGCAGCCGGAGGTGGCCGGTGCGCTGCTCGCCCAGGAGGAGAACAACGGCGGCCAGGGGCGCGGTACGTCACTGACCGACCGGGAGCGCGAGGTCCTCGGGCTGATCGCGGACGGCCGCTCCAACCGCGAGATCGCCCGCGCGCTGGTGCTGTCCGAGAAGACCGTCAAGACCCATGTCTCCAACATCCTCATGAAGCTCGACCTCGCCGACCGCACACAGGCCGCGCTGTGGGCCGTACGGCACGGCATCGGGGCCTGACCGCCATACGGGAGCGCCGCTCGGAACCGCGGCGCCCCTGTACAACCGCGGCGCTCCCGTACAACGACAGCAACCGGAATGTCGTCTTCAGATCCGAGATTCATACTGTCGTGTAGCCGTAGCCCGTTTGGCGTATCCCTTCTCGGGCCGGGCCGTTGTCCAGTGCAGTCGTGGCGGCTGGCCACGGCAACGGCAACGAGGAGCTAGAGAAGTGAAGAACATCAAGCGCGCAATGGCCGTCACGGTGGCGGCGAGCGGTCTCGCCCTGGCGGGCGCCGGTGTCGCCTCGGCGCACACCCCGCAGGCGCAGGGCGCCGCGGTGACCTCCCCGGGCATCGTCTCCGGCAACAACGTCCAGGCCCCGGTGCACGTCCCGGTGAACGCCTGCGGCACCACCGCCACCGTCATCGGTGCGCTCAACCCCACCTTCGGCGCCCCCTGCCTCAACCCCTGAGCACGGGCCTGCCCGCAGGATCCGCCTGACCCGCGCGACGCCACGGTCCGCGCGGGTCGCCGCGGACCGGCCCACCGGCCTTCGGACGCGCGGCCGGTCCCCTCCCTCCGCCACCGTCATTCCGGCTTCGTGCCACCACGTGAGGAACACGCCCCCATGAACACCGCCAAGAAGGCCGCTCTCGTCCTCGCCGCCACCGGTCTCGCCCTTGGTGCGGCCGCCGGCTCGGCCTTCGCCACCTCTGGCGCGCAGGCTGACGGCCAGGCCACGAATACCCCCGGCATCGGCTCGGGCAACCTGGCGCAGGTGCCCGTGCACGTCCCCGTGAACGCCACCGGCAACAGCGCCAACGTCATCGGTGTGTTCAACCCCACCTTCGACAACACCAGCTCGAACAACTGAGGTTGTCCGATCTGGGGTGCACCGCTCCGCCTGCCCAGGGCGGTGCGTCCCACTTCGGCGAAGGGCCCCGTCGACCACACAATGGTCCGGCGGGGCCCGTCCCGTTCACCCCCGGTGCCGCTCCCGCTCCTCCACCGCGGAGTTGTACGCCGCCACCTGCGCCCGCCGGGCCGTACGCTCCACCGGCCGCAGCGCCTCGGCACGGGCCGCGATCTCCGACGAGCTCACCGCCGCGCCGTGCTCCCCGCCGGCCTGCTGCGCGATACCGATGAGCGCACCGACGCGCTGCGCCAGCTCCAGCACCCGTACCGCACGCGGCGGATACCCCGGAGCCAGCACCTGCCGCCCGGCCTCCGCCCGCGCCCGGTACGCCGCCAGCGCCGCCTGCGCCACCGGACCGGCCCCGGCCACATCCAGCCGCGAGAGCAGCCCGGTCGCCTCCTGCAGCGCCTCCGCCAGCTCCCGCTCCGCCTCGCCCAGCGACGGCACATCGGCCGGCGGCGCCTCCCGCACCGGCAGACAGCGCCAGACCACCTCCACATGCACATCGGGCCCGGTGCCGCCCTCCGGACCGGCCTCGTACGTCTCCGGAACGAGTCCGAGCCCGGACCCCGAGGCGAGCACCGCCTCCTCGGCCTCCAGCGCCCGCGCATTGAATTCCGGCGGTCCGCACAGCCCCAGCGGATGACCGGGCACCGGCAGCGCCACCCGCAGGCCGACCGCCCCCAGCGCCCGCAGCCGCCCCAGCGCGAGCGTCAGCCCGACCGGCGCCGCCTCCCCGGGCAGGCCCTCCACGCGGTGCACCGCATCGTCGTCCGCGATCCGATGCGCGGCTTCATCAGGTGAGACAAGTCCGGCCAAAAGGGCATTTCCCCATGCCGCCAGCCGTCCTGAACGAGGTTCATCGAGCATGGTCCCCAGCCTAGGGAAGAGCACTGACAACGAGTGGCGTAGGTTTGCAGGGGGGCTGCGCCTACAGGTGTACGCGACGACCGAGAAGCAATGGGAGACAACGCGCTCATGAGCGATGTGCTGGAGCTGGTGGACGTATCCGTGGTCCGCGAAGGACGGGCTCTGGTGGACCAGGTCTCCTGGTCGGTGAAGGAGGGGGAGCGCTGGGTGATTCTCGGCCCCAACGGCGCGGGCAAGACCACCCTGCTGAACCTCGCCTCCAGCTACCTCTTCCCGAGCTCCGGCAGCGCCTCGATCCTCGGCGAGCAGCTCGGCAAGGTCGACGTCTTCGATCTGCGCCCGCGCATCGGCGTCGCCGGCATCGCACTCGCCGACAAGCTGCCGCGCAGCCAGACCGTGCTGCAGACCGTCCTCACCGCCGCGTACGGCATGACGGCCAGCTGGCAGGAGAACTACGACGAGATCGACGAGCAGCGCGCCCGTGCCTTCCTCGACCGTCTGGGCATGACCGCCTACCTCGACCGGAAGTTCGGCACCCTCTCCGAGGGCGAGCGCAAGCGCACCCTGATCGCCCGCGCGATGATGACCGACCCCGAGCTGCTCCTGCTGGACGAGCCGGCCGCCGGTCTCGACCTCGGCGGCCGCGAGGACCTGGTGCGCCGCCTCGGCCGCCTCGCCCGCGACCCGTACGCCCCCTCCATGATCATGGTCACCCACCATGTCGAGGAGATCGCCCCGGGCTTCACCCACGTCCTGATGATCCGTCAGGGCAAGGTGCTGGCCGCCGGCCCGCTCGACCTCGAGCTGACCTCCAGCAACCTCTCCCACTGCTTCGGCCTCCCGCTGATCGTCGAGCGCAACGGCAACGACCGCTGGACCGCGCAGGGCCTGCCCCTGACCTGAGGACCCGCCCGTCGCCCGACTGCCGCCCCTCCAAGGGCGGCTGACGCGGCGACCGCTCCGCTTCACTGACCGATCGTGCCCTGTCCCGGACCGCCGCGCCGATCTACCATGAAGCCGTGGATCCATGGGTGTGGTGGCTGATCGCCGCCGTAGGACTGGGCATTCCGCTCGTCGTGACCGCGATGCCCGAATTCGGCATGCTCGCGGTCGGCGCCGTCGCCGGTGCCGTCACCGCAGGCGTCGGTGGCGGCACCGTCCTGCAATTCATCGTGTTCGCCGCCGTATCGGTCGCGCTGATCGCGGTCGTACGCCCCATCGCCAACCGCCATCGCGGCCAGAGCCCCCAACTCGCGTCCGGAGTCGATGCGCTGAAGGGCCGGAGCGCCACGGTCCTGGAGCGGGTCGACGGCGGGGGCGGCGGCCGTATCAAACTCGCCGGCGAGGTCTGGTCCGCCCGTGCCCTCGACGGCAGCCAGGTCTATGAGCCCGGCCAGCAGGTCGACGTCGTCGAGATCGAAGGCGCCACCGCTGTCGTCATCTGACCCGAACACGCTGCGCGACGAGCCACGATTCTGAAACACTGATCAACGGCAAGCCGGTCGCCGGCCGGCACGGACCAGCAACGAAGGGCACGGGAGCCGCTGTGGAACCGATCATCATCGTCCTGATCATCCTGGTGGTGCTCGTGTTCATCGCACTCATCAAAACGATCCAGGTCATCCCACAGGCCAGCGCCGCCATCGTCGAACGCTTCGGCCGCTACACCCGCACACTCAACGCCGGCCTGAACATCGTCGTCCCGTTCATCGACTCCATCCGCAACCGCATCGACCTCCGCGAGCAGGTCGTGCCGTTCCCGCCGCAGCCGGTGATCACCCAGGACAACCTGGTCGTGAACATCGACACCGTCATCTACTACCAGGTGACCGACGCCCGCGCCGCGACGTACGAGGTCGCCAGTTACATCCAGGCCATCGAGCAGCTCACCGTCACCACGCTGCGGAACATCATCGGCGGCATGGACCTCGAACGGACCCTGACCTCCCGCGAGGAGATCAACGCGGCGCTGCGCGGCGTCCTCGACGAGGCCACCGGCAAGTGGGGCATCCGCGTCAACCGTGTCGAGCTGAAGGCCATCGAGCCGCCGACCTCCATCCAGGACTCGATGGAGAAGCAGATGCGCGCCGACCGTGACAAGCGCGCCGCCATCCTCCAGGCCGAAGGTGTCCGGCAGTCCCAGATCCTCACCGCCGAGGGTGAGAAGCAGTCCTCGATCCTGCGCGCCGAGGGTGAGGCCAAGGCCGCGGCCCTGCGCGCCGAGGGCGAGGCCCAGGCGATCCGGGTGGTCTTCGAGTCGATCCACGCCGGAGACCCGGACCAGAAGCTGCTCTCCTACCAGTACCTCCAGATGCTCCCGAAGATCGCCGAAGGCGACGCCAACAAGCTCTGGATCGTGCCGAGTGAGATCGGCGACGCCCTCAAGGGCCTCGGCGGCGCCATCGGCAACTTCAACCCGACGGCCGGCGGTGGCTCCATCCCCAAGCCCAGCTCGCCGAACCGCGAAGCGCCCCCCATCGACTGACCCGTTCGGCCTCGTGCATGATCAGTGGTGGCCCCTCGACCTTCATGGCGGGGAGGCGACCCTGACCATGTGAGGAGACGGCCTTGTCCATCGGGGAAGCAGTCGCAGTCTTCGCTGCCGGGATCGGCGCCGGCACGATCAACACCATCGTCGGATCCGGGACGCTGATCACCTTCCCGGTACTGCTCGCCTTCGGCTTGCCGCCCGTCACGGCCAACGTCTCCAACACCCTTGGCCTGGTGCCCGGTTCGCTCAGTGGCGCCGTCGGCTACCGCCGCGAGCTGGCCGGCCAGCGCGGCCGTCTGCTGCGCTTCGCCGCCTTCGCCCTCATCGGTGGCCTCGGCGGCGCGATCCTGCTGCTGGCGCTGCCCCCGAAGGCCTTCGACACCATCGTCCCGGCATTGATCGCCGTCGCGCTCGTCCTCGTCATCGTGCAGCCCAGGCTCGCCGCGCGGATCCGCGCCCGGCGCGAACGCAACGGCACCACCGCCCACCCCGACGGCGGCCCCGCCCTGCTCCTCGGCCTGATGCTGGCCAGTGTCTACGGCGGCTACTTCGGCGCCGCGCAGGGGGTCATCTACGTCTCCCTGATGGGCGTGCTGCTCAACGAGGACCTCCAGCGGATCAACGCCCTCAAGAACGTCCTCGCGGCCGTCGTCAACGGAGTGGCGGCGGTCTTCTTCCTCTTCGTCGCGGAGTTCGACTGGACCGCCGTCGCCCTGATCGCGCTGGGCTCCACCCTCGGCGGCCAGCTCGGCGCAAAGGTCGGCCGACGGCTGCCGCCCACCGCACTGCGCGCCGTCATCGTCCTCGTCGGCCTGCTGGCCATCGTCCAGCTCCTCCTGAAGTAGAAGGAGCCGGACGAGAATTCCGGCTGCTGCGCGCTATGCCGGCACCGGCAGCCACTCCGGCAGCCCGTCCCGCACCGACACCCCCAGCGTCGACAGCAGCGCATCCGCCGGTGTCGGCTCGAACGGCCGCCGCAGCAGCCGCATCCCCGCCTGCTCGGGCGTACGGTCCGCCTTGCGGTGGTTGTCCTCCGCACACGAGGCGACGGTATTCAGCCAGGTGTCCCCACCGCCGTGCGACCGCGGCACGACATGGTCCACGGTGGTCGCCCGGCGCCCGCAGTACGCGCACCGGTGCTGGTCACGCACCAGCACCCCCCGCCGCGACCATGGCGCCCGTCTTCGGAACGGTACCCGTACGTACCTGCTGAGCCTGATCACCTGCGGCACCGGCACATCCACCGAAGCGGCACGGATCCGCAGCCCCGGGTGAGCGTGCTCGACGACGGCCTTGTCCTGCATGACCAGCACCACCGCACGCCGCAGCGACACCGTCGACAGCGGCTCGAAGCTCGCATTGAGCACCAGCGTCTCGCGCATCCCGTCCACCTCCCGGACCCGCTCCGCCCCCGCGGCGAAGTTGCTCCACTGTGCAGCGGCAGGTATTCCCCGAACAACGCAATTTCCGCATGCCACAAGGAAAATGGCGGACGATCGGCAGATGAAAAGGAGGTGCTCCGGGGGCTCCCCGGACAGCGCGAAAAGCGTGCGCTCCGGGTCCCACCCCCGTGAAACAAGCGGGACCCGGAGCGAACGGCAGCCGGCGAGGACACCCGAGACACATACGGGCTCCGGCAAGCGGCCGGCGACACACCTGCGCCCCGCCGCTCCCGCCACTGCGGTACCAGCTGCCCGACGCCCTGATGAAGGGCGGCGGCACAGCCACCACTGTGCGTGCGGGAAGCGCCGGGGCGCAACGGAATTACGGCGCTCAGCCCGCCGCCGGCACCTCGTACTCGGCGATCAGCTGGGCCCGCCCGAGGGCGTGGAACCGCAGTTTGAAGCCCACCACCGCGGGCGAGGCGTCGGCGTCCGGACCGAGCTTCTCCTGGTCCACCGCGTACACCGTGAACACATAGCGGTGCGGACCGTCCCCGGGCGGCGGCGCCGCACCACCGAACTCCCGGGTCCCGTAGTCGTTACGGACATGAACGGCGCCCTCGGGCAGCCCCTTCATCTCCCCGGACCCGGCACCAGCCGGCAGCTCCGTCACCGACGCCGGAATGTCGAACAGCGACCAGTGCCAGAAGCCACTGCCCGTCGGCGCGTCCGGGTCGTAGCAGGTGACGGCGTAGCTCTTCGTCCCCGTGGGCGCACCCTCCCACCGCAGCTGCGGTGAACGGTTCCCCTCGGCGAAGACCTGCTCCGGCCGCAGCGTCCCGCCCGGCTCCACCTCCTCGCTCAGCACCGTGAACTCCGGCACCGGCGGATGGAAATCGTGCGGGAGCGGCCGCCGCTTCAGCTCGGACACTGCAACACCTCCTGGTCGCTTGCTGACACCTGTCCGGCCAGGTTAGAGCCAGTTCCGCTTACCGCCGACCTCCGCCAGCCACTGGTTGAGGTATGCCGCCCAGTCGGTCCCCTCGAAGTCGTTCAGCCCGACCGTGAACGACCGGTAGGTGTCCGACCCCTCGGTGAACAGCCCCGGCTTCTTGTCCATCTCCAGGACGACGTCCATCTCCCGGTCGTCCGCCACGAAGGACAGCTCGACCTGGTGCAGCCCGCGGTACTGCTGCGGCGCGAAGAACTCGATCTCCTGGTAGAACGGCAGCTTCTGCCGCGTCCCCCGGATGTGGCCCTGCTCCAGGTCAGCGGCCTTGAAACGGAAGCCGAGCCGCCCGAACGCATCCAGAATCGCCTGCTGCGCCGGCAGCGGGTGCACATTCACCGGGTCCAGATCACCGGAGTCCACCGCACGGGCGATCGCCAGCTCCGTCGTCACCCCGACGCTCATCCCCTGCAGATGCGTCCCCAGGAACGTGGTGATCGGCGTCTCCCACGGAATCTCCAGCCCGAACGGCACGGTGTGCGCCGCACCCGGCTGCACCGTGAACTCCCCGCCCAGCTGCACCTTGGTGAACTCGACGTTCCGCTTGTACTCCTCGTCGCCGCTCTCGACCTCGACGCGCGCCTGCAGCCCGACCGACAGCCCCTGGATCTCCTGGGCCACCGACCCGCCCTGGATCCGCACCTCGCCCTGCACGACCCCGCCCGGGACGACGTTCTCCTCGAAGAGCACCGTCTCCACCGACGCGCCCCCGGCCCCCAGGCTCGCCAGCAGCTTCTTGAATCCCATGCTTGTCCTCCCCAGGCGGAACGCCTGTGCTCTGTGTAGCGCGCCGAGATCTCGGCTTGATTCCTACGAACGCGAAACCGCGCAAGGCGGTTCCACGCCACACCTTCCCAACCCCGGCGCATCCATGGCCACCCGCCTGCCCCGACGGCTGCACTACGCTCGATCCGCATGACCGACGTACCGGAACGTATGCCGCTCACCCGTGAATTCTTCGACCGTCCCGTCGTGGACGTGGCGCCCGACCTGCTGGGCCGCACCCTCCTCCGCAACACCCCCGACGGCCCGATCACCCTCCGGATCACCGAGGTCGAGGCGTACGACGGCGAGACCGACCCCGGCTCCCACGCCTACCGCGGCCGCACCGCACGCAACGCCGCCATGTTCGGCCCGCCCGGCCATGCGTACGTCTACTTCATCTATGGAATGTGGTTCAGCCTCAACGTGGTCTGCGGCCCCGAGGGCAAGGCGAGCGGTGTCCTGCTGCGGGCCGGCGAGATCCTCACCGGCGCGCCCCTGGCCGCCGGCCGCCGCCCCAAGGCCCGCAGCGCCAACGAGCTGGCGAAGGGCCCGGCCCGCCTGGCCACCGCCCTCGACATCGACCGCACCCTCGACTCCACCGACCTGTGCACCGGCGGCGACGCCCCCCTTTCCCTGCTCCACGGCGAGCCACCGGCCCCCGAGCGGGTACGCAACGGTCCGCGCACCGGCGTCGGCGGAGACGGCGCGGACCACCCCTGGCGCTACTGGATCGCCGACGACCCCACCGTCAGCCCGTACCGCCGCCACGTCCCCCGACGCCGCACCACCAGCGCTACTTGACTCTGTATCGCGAACCGCCTAACGTAGCCCGAGCCGCTGGAGACGGGCAGCGCTATCTGCGCAGACCGCCAGGCGGCACAACCAACTACTCTGAACGATTCCCTAATGGGTCCTCTTTCGCGTTGCCGAAATTCGACCCCGCCGACCCGATTATGAGTCGCCAGGGAAAGCCGCTAAAGTAGTAACCACGCCGAAAGGGCAGCAGTAAATAGCTGCTCCGAGGCGGACCTCCGACGGAAATCGGAACCGGAATCGAAACGAAACCGGATCTGATAGAGTCGGAAAAGCGAAGAAGCTGAAAGGCGGAAACGCGCCGGCGAAAATCGGGCCCGCAAGGATCTGATAGAGTCGGAAACGCAAGAACGAAGGGAAGCGCCCGGAGATCCTGGTGAAACAGGAACAAAGGAAGCGTCCGTTCCTTGAGAACTCAACAGCGTGCCAAAAGTCAACGCCAGATATGTTGATACCCCGTCTACCGGAAACACTTCCGGCGGATGAGGTTCCTTTGAAAGTCCACCACGGCCCATGCGGTCGGGGTGGCACACACAGCGAGGACGCTGTGAACTGCTGGACTTATTCCGTCCGGTGGTTCCGCTCTCGTGTGTGTTGACCCGATTACGGGTAAACATTCACGGAGAGTTTGATCCTGGCTCAGGACGAACGCTGGCGGCGTGCTTAACACATGCAAGTCGAACGATGAACCTCCTTCGGGAGGGGATTAGTGGCGAACGGGTGAGTAACACGTGGGCAATCTGCCCTTCACTCTGGGACAAGCCCTGGAAACGGGGTCTAATACCGGATACGACTACCGACCGCATGGTCTGGTGGTGGAAAGCTCCGGCGGTGAAGGATGAGCCCGCGGCCTATCAGCTTGTTGGTGGGGTGATGGCCTACCAAGGCGACGACGGGTAGCCGGCCTGAGAGGGCGACCGGCCACACTGGGACTGAGACACGGCCCAGACTCCTACGGGAGGCAGCAGTGGGGAATATTGCACAATGGGCGAAAGCCTGATGCAGCGACGCCGCGTGAGGGATGACGGCCTTCGGGTTGTAAACCTCTTTCAGCAGGGAAGAAGCGAAAGTGACGGTACCTGCAGAAGAAGCGCCGGCTAACTACGTGCCAGCAGCCGCGGTAATACGTAGGGCGCAAGCGTTGTCCGGAATTATTGGGCGTAAAGAGCTCGTAGGCGGCTTGTCACGTCGGATGTGAAAGCCCGGGGCTTAACCCCGGGTCTGCATTCGATACGGGCAGGCTAGAGTTCGGTAGGGGAGATCGGAATTCCTGGTGTAGCGGTGAAATGCGCAGATATCAGGAGGAACACCGGTGGCGAAGGCGGATCTCTGGGCCGATACTGACGCTGAGGAGCGAAAGCGTGGGGAGCGAACAGGATTAGATACCCTGGTAGTCCACGCCGTAAACGTTGGGAACTAGGTGTGGGCGACATTCCACGTCGTCCGTGCCGCAGCTAACGCATTAAGTTCCCCGCCTGGGGAGTACGGCCGCAAGGCTAAAACTCAAAGGAATTGACGGGGGCCCGCACAAGCAGCGGAGCATGTGGCTTAATTCGACGCAACGCGAAGAACCTTACCAAGGCTTGACATACACCGGAAAACCCTGGAGACAGGGTCCCCCTTGTGGTCGGTGTACAGGTGGTGCATGGCTGTCGTCAGCTCGTGTCGTGAGATGTTGGGTTAAGTCCCGCAACGAGCGCAACCCTTGTTCTGTGTTGCCAGCATGCCCTTCGGGGTGATGGGGACTCACAGGAGACTGCCGGGGTCAACTCGGAGGAAGGTGGGGACGACGTCAAGTCATCATGCCCCTTATGTCTTGGGCTGCACACGTGCTACAATGGCCGGTACAATGAGCTGCGATACCGCGAGGTGGAGCGAATCTCAAAAAGCCGGTCTCAGTTCGGATTGGGGTCTGCAACTCGACCCCATGAAGTCGGAGTTGCTAGTAATCGCAGATCAGCATTGCTGCGGTGAATACGTTCCCGGGCCTTGTACACACCGCCCGTCACGTCACGAAAGTCGGTAACACCCGAAGCCGGTGGCCCAACCCCTTGTGGGAGGGAATCGTCGAAGGTGGGACTGGCGATTGGGACGAAGTCGTAACAAGGTAGCCGTACCGGAAGGTGCGGCTGGATCACCTCCTTTCTAAGGAGCATCTAGGCAGCCGCAAGGTTGTCCAGAGCCACTACGTCGGCAAATGTTCGACGGTGGTTAGCTCATGGGTGGAACGTTGACTATTCGGCACGGTCGGTTGGGATCATTAGTACTGCTTCGGCGTGGAACGTGAGTCTTCAACTGGTCGGGCCGGGCGCGCTGTTGAGTATCTGAGGGTACGGACTTGAGTCTGGACCTTCGCGATGCCGGCCCCGGTGAAGCATCTGATTGCAGGTGTGTGACGGGTGGCTGGTCGTTGCTTGAGAACTGCACAGTGGACGCGAGCATCTGTGGCCAAGTTTTTAAGGGCGCACGGTGGATGCCTTGGCACCAGGAACCGATGAAGGACGTGGGAGGCCACGATAGGCCCCGGGGAGCTGTCAACCGAGCTTTGATCCGGGGGTGTCCGAATGGGGAAACCCGGCAGTCGTCATGGGCTGTCACCCGCTGCTGAACACATAGGCAGTGTGGAGGGAACGCGGGGAAGTGAAACATCTCAGTACCCGCAGGAAGAGAAAACAACCGTGATTCCGGGAGTAGTGGCGAGCGAAACCGGATGAGGCCAAACCAGTCACGTGTGATACCCGGCAGGGGTTGCGTGGTTGGGGTTGTGGGATCTCTTTTCTGCAGTCTGCCGGCTGTGGGACGAGTCAGAAACCGTTGGTGTAGGCGAAGGACATGCGAAAGGTCCGGCGTAGAGGGTAAGACCCCCGTAGCTGAAACATCAACGGCTCGTTTAAGAGACACCCAAGTAGCACGGGGCCCGAGAAATCCCGTGTGAATCTGGCGGGACCACCCGTTAAGCCTAAATATTCCCTGGTGACCGATAGCGGATAGTACCGTGAGGGAATGGTGAAAAGTACCGCGGGAGCGGAGTGAAATAGTACCTGAAACCGTGTGCCTACAAGCCGTGGGAGCGTCGCTGTATGTGCTTGCACATGCAGTCGTGACTGCGTGCCTTTTGAAGAATGAGCCTGCGAGTTTGCGGTATGTTGCGAGGTTAACCCGTGTGGGGAAGCCGTAGCGAAAGCGAGTCCGAATAGGGCGTTGAGTAGCGTGCCCAAGACCCGAAGCGGAGTGATCTAGCCATGGGCAGGTTGAAGCGGAGGTAAGACTTCGTGGAGGACCGAACCCACCAGGGTTGAAAACCTGGGGGATGACCTGTGGTTAGGGGTGAAAGGCCAATCAAACTCCGTGATAGCTGGTTCTCCCCGAAATGCATTTAGGTGCAGCGTCGTGTGTTTCTTGCCGGAGGTAGAGCACTGGATAGGCGATGGGCCCTACCGGGTTACTGACCTTAGCCAAACTCCGAATGCCGGTAAGTGAGAGCGCGGCAGTGAGACTGTGGGGGATAAGCTCCATGGTCGAGAGGGAAACAGCCCAGAGCATCGACTAAGGCCCCTAAGCGTGTGCTAAGTGGGAAAGGATGTGGAGTCGCAGAGACAACCAGGAGGTTGGCTTAGAAGCAGCCATCCTTGAAAGAGTGCGTAATAGCTCACTGGTCAAGTGATTCCGCGCCGACAATGTAGCGGGGCTCAAGCACACCGCCGAAGTCGTGTCATTGCAGCATGAGGGCTAACGCCCGCTGTGATGGGTAGGGGAGCGTCGTGTGCCGGGTGAAGCAGCCGTGGAAACGAGTTGTGGACGGTTCACGAGTGAGAATGCAGGCATGAGTAGCGATACACACGTGGGAAACGTGTGCGCCGATTGACTAAGGGTTCCTGGGTCAAGCTGATCTGCCCAGGGTAAGTCGGGACCTAAGGCGAGGCCGACAGGCGTAGTCGATGGACAACCGGTTGATATTCCGGTACCCGCTTTGAAACGCCCAATATCGAATCCATTAATGCTAAGGCCGTGAAGCCGGCCTGGAGTCTTCGGACAAAGGGACGTGGTGGAGCCGCCGATCCAAGGTGGTAGTAGGTAAGCGATGGGGTGACGCAGGAAGGTAGTCCAGCCCGGGCGGTGGTTGTCCCGGGGTAAGGGTGTAGGCCGTGTGGTAGGTAAATCCGTCACACGTTAAGGCTGAGACCTGATGCCGAGCCGATTGTGGTGAAGTGGATGATCCTATGCTGTCGAGAAAAGCCTCTAGCGAGTTTCATGGCGGCCCGTACCCTAAACCGACTCAGGTGGTCAGGTAGAGAATACCGAGGCGTTCGGGTGAACTATGGTTAAGGAACTCGGCAAAATGCCCCCGTAACTTCGGGAGAAGGGGGGCCATTGCTGGTGATCCGATTTACTCGGTGAGCTGGTGGTGGCCGCAGAGACCAGCGAGAAGCGACTGTTTACTAAAAACACAGGTCCGTGCGAAGCCGTAAGGCGATGTATACGGACTGACGCCTGCCCGGTGCTGGAACGTTAAGGGGACCGGTTAGTCAACTTTCGGGTTGGCGAAGCTGAGAACTTAAGCGCCAGTAAACGGCGGTGGTAACTATAACCATCCTAAGGTAGCGAAATTCCTTGTCGGGTAAGTTCCGACCTGCACGAATGGCGTAACGACTTCTCGACTGTCTCAACCATAGGCCCGGTGAAATTGCATTACGAGTAAAGATGCTCGTTTCGCGCAGCAGGACGGAAAGACCCCGGGACCTTTACTATAGCTTGATATTGGTGTTCGGTTCGGCTTGTGTAGGATAGGTGGGAGACTTTGAAGCGGCCACGCCAGTGGTTGTGGAGTCATTGTTGAAATACCACTCTGGTCGTGCTGGATGTCTAACCTGGGTCCGTGATCCGGATCAGGGACAGTGTCTGGTGGGTAGTTTAACTGGGGCGGTTGCCTCCTAAAGAGTAACGGAGGCGCCCAAAGGTTCCCTCAGCCTGGTTGGCAATCAGGTGTTGAGTGTAAGTGCACAAGGGAGCTTGACTGTGAGACTGACGGGTCGAGCAGGTACGAAAGTAGGGACTAGTGATCCGGCGGTGGCTTGTGGAAGCGCCGTCGCTCAACGGATAAAAGGTACCCCGGGGATAACAGGCTGATCTTCCCCAAGAGTCCATATCGACGGGATGGTTTGGCACCTCGATGTCGGCTCGTCGCATCCTGGGGCTGGAGTCGGTCCCAAGGGTTGGGCTGTTCGCCCATTAAAGCGGTACGCGAGCTGGGTTTAGAACGTCGTGAGACAGTTCGGTCCCTATCCGCTGTGCGCGTAGGAGTCTTGAGAAGGGCTGTCCCTAGTACGAGAGGACCGGGACGGACGAACCTCTGGTGTGCCAGTTGTCCTGCCAAGGGCATGGCTGGTTGGCTACGTTCGGAAAGGATAACCGCTGAAAGCATCTAAGCGGGAAGCCTGCTTCGAGATGAGGACTCCCACCCCCTTTGAGGGGTTAAGGCTCCCAGTAGACGACTGGGTTGATAGGCCAGATATGGAAGCCTGGTAACGGGTGGAGTTGACTGGTACTAATAGGCCGAGGGCTTGTCCTCAGTTGCTCGCGTCCACTGTGTGGTTCCCGGGTTGCGAACAGTCGCAATCGCTGGTTGAACCAAGTTTCACTTCAATTAACTGAAGAGTGTGCTTGTTCGCTCGAACCCGATAGGGTTTCGGTGGTCATAGCGTTAGGGAAACGCCCGGTTACATTCCGAACCCGGAAGCTAAGCCTTTCAGCGCCGATGGTACTGCAGGGGGGACCCTGTGGGAGAGTAGGACGCCGCCGAACAATCTTTCAGGACCCTTGGTCCCAGCGTTCACGCTGGGACCAAGGGTCCTTTTTGTTTTTCCGAAGCGCGCCGAACTGGTCGGTGCGTGAGAATGAATGCAGTACTAAGACAGGAGTCACGTCGATGTCCACCAACTCTTCCGACGATCGTTCGGAGCGCCGGCCGCAGCGGCGCGACGACGGTGACCGCGGTGGTTTCCGGCGTGATGACCGCGGGCCGCGCGGTGACAACCGCGGTGGTGACCGCGGAGGTTACCGGCGTGATGACCGGCCGTCCGGTGGCGACCGTGGTGGGTACCGCGGTGGTGACCGGCGGGATGACCGCGGCGGCGATCGTGGCGGTTTCCGTAGGGATGACCGGCCGTCGGGTGGTGACCGCGGTGGGTTCCGTGGTGGTGACCGGCGGGACGACCGTGGTGGTTTCCGGCGTGATGACCGTGGGCCGCGTCGGGATGATGAGCGTGGTGGCGGGTTCCGGCGGGAGGAGCGGGGCGGGGATCGTCCTGGGTTCCGTCGGGATGACCGTCCTTCCCGTCCCTCCGGTGGTGACCGGCGGGATGATCGTGGTGGGTTCCGGCGTGATGACCGGCCGTCCGGTGGTGACCGTGGTGGGTACCGCGGTGGTGACCGGCGGGACGACCGCGGTGGGGACCGGCGGGACGACCGTGGTGGGTTCCGTAGGGACGATCGTCCCTCTGGTGGTGACCGTGGTGGATTCCGTCGTGATGACCGGCCGTCGGGTGGTGACCGCGGTGGGTTCCGTGGTGGCGACCGGCGGGATGACCGCGGTGGTGACCGTGGTGGGTTCCGTAGGGACGACCGTCCGTCCGGTGGTGACCGTGGCGGATACCGCGGTGGCGATCGGCGGGATGATCGTGGTGGGTTCCGTCGTGATGACCGGCCGTCCGGTGGTGACCGTGGTGGGTTCCGCGGTGGCGATCGGCGCGATGACCGCGGTGGCGACCGGCGGGACGACCGTGGTGGTTTCCGGCGTGATGACCGTGGGCCGCGTCGGGATGATGAGCGTGGTGGCGGGTTCCGGCGGGAGGAGCGGGGCGGGGATCGTCCTGGGTTCCGTCGGGATGACCGTCCTTCCCGTCCCTCCGGTGGTGACCGGCGGGATGATCGTGGTGGGTTCCGTCGTGATGACCGGCCGTCCGGTGGTGACCGTGGTGGGTACCGCGGCGGAGACCGGCGGGACGACCGCGGTGGTGACCGGCGGGACGACCGCGGTGGTGACCGGCGGGACGACCGTGGTGGGTTCCGTAGGGATGACCGTGGGCCGCGTCGGGATGACCGGGGTGGGTTCCGGCGGGATGACGAGCGTGGGGGGCGTCGGCCTTACGGGGGTGGCCGGGAGCGTGAGGACCGTCGTGACGAGCGGCGGGACCGGGACCGGGAGCCGATCAAGCGGCTGCCGATTCCGGAGGATGTCACCGGTGACGAGATCGACAAGGACGTGCGTCAGGAGCTGCTGAGCCTGCCGAAGACGCTTGCCGAGGATGTCGCCAAGAACCTGGTGATGGTGGCGAAGCTGCTGGACGAGGACCCTGAGCAGGCGTACGGGTACTCGCGGGTGGCGCTGCGGCTGGCGTCCAGGGTCGCGGCGGTGCGTGAGGCCGCGGGCTTTGCGGCGTACGCGGTCGGCAAGTACAGCGAGGCGCTCGCGGAGTTCCGGGCGGCGCGGCGGATGACCGGCAGTGTGGAGCTGTGGCCCGTCATGGCGGACTGCGAGCGTGGTCTCGGCCGTCCGGAGAAGGCCATGGCCATGGCCGGTGAGCCCGAGGTGCAGAAGCTGGACCGGGCCGGACAGGTCGAGATGCGGCTGGTCGCGGCCGGTGCCCGGCGGGACATGGGCCAGGCGGACGCGGCGGTGGTGACGCTGCAGAGCCCGGAGCTCGCGTCGAGTGCGGTGCACCCGTGGACGGCACGGCTGCGGTATGCGTACGCGGATGCGCTGCTGGCGGTGGGGCGCGAGGACGAGGCGCGTGACTGGTTCGCCAGGGCGCTGGAGGCCGACCAGGGCGGCACGACGGACGCCTCGGACCGGCTCGCGGAGCTGGACGGTGTGGAGTTCACCGACGCGCTGGAAGAGGCCGACGAGCTGGACGGCGCCGAGGACGACGGTGCCCAGGACGAGGCGGATTCCGCGAAGGACTGAGCCGGCCGTCGGTCTGAGCCGATGTGACGCATGAGGAAGGGCGGGACCCCGGGGTGGGGTCCCGCCCTTCTGCGTGTGGGGGAGGGGTCAGGAGGCCGGCGCGTAGGGGGCGAGCGGGTTGCGGAGGGTGCCGATGAGCTGGAGGGCGCCCGCGGGGTCCTGGAGGTCGACCATCTCCTGGTTGTTGCGCAGCTGGAGGCGGTTGAGGCAGGAGAGCGCGAACTCGTCGGTGAACAGGTCGTAGCGGTCGAACTTGTCGGCGAGGTGGGGGTTGGCTGCCTGGTAGTCGGTGACACAGGCGGCGACCGTGCGCCAGAAGGTGTCCTCGTCGAGGATGCCGTGGTCGTCGAGGGTGCTGCTGAGGAAGCGGAAGAAGCAGTCGAAGACGTCGGTGAAGACGGACAGGAGTTTCTTGTCCTCGGGGACGTCGGCGCGGATGCGCTCGACCGTGGGCGGCAGGACCGCGTCCGGGTCCATGACGGCGATCTCCTCGGCGATGTCCTTGAAGATCACGCGAGCCACGGCGCCGTCCTCGACGACCAGGATGGCGTTCTCGCCATGCGGCATGAAGACCAGGTCGTAGGCGTAGAAGGCGTGCACGACCGGCGTCAGATAGGCGTCCAGGTAGCGGCGGAGCCAGACGGCGGGCTCCAGGCCGGACTCCTCGATGAGGGCGGCCGCAAGGGAGCCGCCGTCGTCGTCGGTGTGGAGGAGCGAGGCCATGGTGGCCAGGCGCTGGCCCGGTTCGAGGGTGGGGACGGGGCTCTCGCGCCACAGGGCGGCGAGCATTTTCCGGTACGGGGAGCCCTTGGCGGTGGCGGCCTCGTACTGGCGGTGGTGGTAGCCGATGGCGGCGCGCTCACGGATGATCGAGAAGCGGGCGGCCCGGAAGGTGTCGTCGGCGTCGATGAGGCGGGCCAGCCAGTCGTTGATGGCCGGGGTGGCCTCCATGTAGGACGCGGACAGGCCGCGCATGAAGCCCATGTTGAGGACCGAGAGCGCCGTTTTGACGTAGTGCTTGGTGGGGTCGGCCGTGTTGAAGAAGGTGCGGATGGACTGCTGGGCCAGGTAGTCGTCGTCGCCGGGGCCCAGGCACACCAGGTGCTGCTGGGCGACTTCGGCGGCGAAGGTGACGGAGAGCTTGTTCCACCACTGCCAGGGGTGGGTGGGGAAGAAGTAGTAGTCGGCCGGGTCGAGGCCGAGGGTGGTGAGGGTGGCGGCGAAGCGGGTGCGGGTCTCCTCGGGGAGTTCGTCGCGGATGAGGGCGTCGTAGTCGAGGCCGGCGCCGGCGGTGAAGGTGGCGTGGTCGCGGCGGGCGGCGAGCCAGATCAGCCGGAGCGGGGCCGCGGTCTCGGGGGCGTAGGCGTGGTACTCGTGGATGCCGAAGCCGAGCCGGCCGTTGTTGGCGACGAAGCAGGGGTGGCCCTCGGTCATACCGGTCTCGATGGCCTGGAAGTGCGACTTCGCGAGCTCGGCGGCACCGGGCCGGCCGGCGGCGAGTTTGTAGGCGGTGCCGGAGAGGGTGGAGCTGATCTCCTCCAGGTAGACCGGGAGGATCGTCTCGCCGAGGCCCAGGGAGTCGCGGAGTTCGATGAAGAACGCCAGGGCGTCCAGGGGGAGTTCGCTGTCGTCTCGGTGCCGGGTGATGCTGTCGGCGTCGATCTGCCAGTGGTCCAGGGCTCGTCTGCGGGCGGCGAAGCGGTACTCCGTGGTGCCGTCGTCGCTGCGTATGGCGTAGTGGCCGTCCTGGGGGAGGCGCTTGGGGGTGAGCAGCCGCTCATGGGCGAACTCGGCGAGGCCCTTGCGGATCAGCAGCCGGTTGGCGCGGGCCCACAGGTCGGGGGTGAGGTGGGCGACGGCGTCCCGGGCGGAGAGGGGCGGGGTGCCGTCGGAGGGGGCGGTCATCGGTGGTCTCCTCGGGTGGCCAGGAACTGGTCGCGGGTGCAGATGCTGAGGTAGGCGTCTTTGGAGGGGAGCGAGACGGTGCGCAGGATCTCGAAGCCGACGGCCTTGTTGAGGGCGTGGACGGCGGTGTTGCGCGCGTCGGGCTCGACGACGACGCGGCGGGTGGCCGGGTTGTCGAAGAGCATCTCCATGACGGTGGTGATCACGGCGAGGGTGAAGCCGTGTACGGGGGTGTCGGTGGGTGCTGACAGGAAGTGCATACCGACGTCGCCCGGTTCGGCGGCGTGGATGCCGACGAGTTCGCGGTGGGCGGGGTCGTAGCGCTCCATGAGGAAGGCCGGGGTGCCGTTGTGCAGGCCGAGGAAGGCGTCGTGGAAGGGGTCGGCGGCTATGCGCGCGAATTCCTTCTCGACGGCGGCGAGGTCGCAGTCCTGCATCAGCCAGAAGGCGGCTTTGGGGTGGGTGACCCAGCGGTGCAGCAGTTCGGCGTCGCCGTACGGGTCGACCGGGCGGAGCGAGAACTCCCCGAGGGCGGCGTCGGTGCGGGTGAAGAGGGGGGTGTTCATACCGGGAGCTCCATGGGGTGGTGCGAACCGGCCGGGGCGGCGAACTCCTGGAAGGCGATGGCCTTTTCGACCGGGTAGTACTCGCGGCCGAGCAGCTCGCGGATGATGCACGCGTTGCGGTAGGCGGCCATGCCGAGGTCGGGGGTGACGAAGCCGTGGGTGTGCAGCTCGGCGTTCTGCACGAAGATGCCCTGGCCGGTGGTGTCGATGCTGTAGTTGCGCGCCACGTCGTAGCGGCCGGCGTCGTCCCAGACGATGCGGTCGCGGACGGCGGAGAGGAAGTCCGGTACGCGGTAGCGGTAGCCGGTGGCGAGGATCAGGCCCTGGGTGTCGAGGGCGAAGTCCGTGCCCTGCTCCTCCTGGCGCAGGCCCAGGGTGTAGGTACCGGAGGCCTCGTCGTAACTGGCCTGCTGCAGGGCGGTGTTGGTGAGGAGCCGGGTGGGGACCGGACCGCCGAGGTTCTTCTGGTAGAGCAGGTCGAAGATGTCGTTGATCAGCGCCGAGTCGATGCCCTTGTAGAGGTGCTTCTGGGTGGCGTTGAGGTGGTCGCGGGTGGCCGGCGGGAGGGCGTGGAAGTAGTCCACGTACTCCGGGGAGGTCATCTCCAGCGTGAGCTTGGTGTATTCGAGGGGGAAGAAGCGGGGGGAGCGGGTGGCCCAGGTCAGGTGGTAGCCGTGGCTGTCGATGTCCTGGAGGAGGTCGAAGTAGATCTCCGCCGCGCTCTGGCCGCTGCCGATGAGGGTGATGCTGTCCTTGGCCTGGAGGGCCGCCTTGGCGTCGAGGTAGCCGGCGTTGTGCAGCAGATCGCCGCCGAGCCCCTGGCAGGACTCCGGGATGTGCGGCGGGGTGCCGGTGCCCAGGACGAGCCTGCGGGCGCGGAAGGTGTGGTGTTCGCCGGTGGGCAGCTGCTCGGCGTGGACGACGTAGAGATCCTCGCGCTCGTCGTACTCGACGGTGGTGACCTGGTGGGCGAAGCGGACGGAGGCGAGTTTGCCGGCTGCCCAGCGGCAGTAGTCGTTGAACTCGGCGCGCAGCGGATAGAAGTTCTCGCGGATGTAGAACGAGTACAGCCGTCCCGATTCCTTGAGGTAGTTCAGGAAGGAGAAGGGGGAGGTGGGGTCGGCGAGGGTGACCAGGTCGGCCAGGAACGGCACCTGGAGGTGGCTGCTGTCCAGCATCATGCCGGGGTGCCAGTCGAAGGACGCCTTGTTGTCCAGGAACAGGCCGTCGAGTCCGTCGATCGGCTCGGTCAGACAGGCCAGGCCCAGATTGAACGGGCCGAGGCCGATGGCGATGAAGTCGTAAGGGGCGGACACGGAGTCTCCGATGGGGGCGGTCGGTGGGGGGAGGGTCAGCGTGCGCTGAGCGCCGGCCGGGCCTGCTCGGCGAGGAAGCTGCCGGCGTGGTCGGCGATCAGGTCGAGGACGGTGGCGATGTCCTCGAGCGTGGTCTCCGGGTTGAGCAGGGTGAACTTGAGGTAGTGGAGGCCGTCGACGACGGTGCTCGCGACGATCGCCTCACCGGAGGCGAACAGGGCTTCCCTGGCGTGCAGATTGACCCGGTCGCTGAGTTCGGGGTCCTGGTCGGTGGTGGGGACGTACCGGAAGACCAGGGTGCTCAGCTGGGGCTCGACGACGACATCGAAGCGGGGGTCGTCATGCAGCAGTTTCCAGGCGTCCGCGGCCCGGTCGACGACCTCGTCGAAGAGTTCACCGACGGCCTGGGCGCCCATGATGCGCAGGGTGAGCCAGAGCTTGAGGGCGTCGAAGCGGCGGGTGGTCTGGATCGACTTGTCGACCTGGTTGGGGATGCGCTGCTCCACCATGCGGCGGGGGTTGAGATAGTCCGCGTGGTAGGTGACATGCCGCAGGGTGGCGCGGTCGCGGACCAGGATGGCGCTCGAACTGACCGGCTGGAAGAAGGACTTGTGGTAGTCGACGGTCACCGAGTCGGCGCGTTCGATACCGGACAGCAGGTCGCGGCGGCGGGAGACCAGCAGTCCGCAGCCGTAGGCGGCGTCGACATGCATCCAGGCGCCGTATCCGGCGCACAGGCCGGCGATCTCGGGGAGCGGGTCGATGGAGCCGAAGTCGGTGGTGCCGGCGGTGGCGACGACGGCCATGGGTATCAGGCCGTCGCGTTCGCAGCGCGCCAGTTCGGCGGCCAGCTCGTCGGTGCGCATCCGCTTGTTCTCGTCGCTGGGGACCGCGATGACGGCTTCCGCGCCCATGCCGAGCAGGGTCGCCGACTTGCGGATGCTGAAGTGGCTGCATTCGGAGGTGAGGATGCGCAGCCGGGGCAGTACGTCGGTGAGCCGGGCGTCGTTTGCGCCCTCGCGGGTCAGCTCCCGGCGGCAGGCCTCGTCACGGGCGAGCAGCATGGCCTGGAGGTTGGACTGGCTGCCGCCGCTGGTGAAGATGCCGTCGGCCGCCTCGCCCAGACCGATCCGGTCGGCCGTCCAGTCGATCAGCCGGCGTTCGATGAGCGTGCCGCCCGCACTCTGGTCCCAGGTGTCCAGGGAGGAGTTGACGGCGGAGAGCACGGCCTCGCCTACGAGGGCGGGGATCACCACCGGGCAGTTGAGGTGCGCGAGGTAGCGCGGGTGGTGGAAGTAGACGGCGTCGCGGAGGTAGACCTCTTCGAGCTCGTCGAGTGCGGCGGCCGCGTCGTGCAGCGGTGCGTCGAGGTCGACGCCGGAGACGGTGGGGGTGAGACCGTCGACGGTGATGCCGGTGAACGGGCGCGTGGTACCGGCTATTTTGGCGCTGATCCGGGTAACGCTCTCGGTGACCGCGCTCTGGTAGCGCCTGGCCGTGCCGTTGTTGAGCAGATACGCCCGGTTGTCGGCCGGGTCCTCGGCAGAGTGCGCGAGGAGACTCATGAAGGTGTCCTCCCTGGTGCGGAGTTGACCACGTCCTGCGCAGGGTGGGGTGTGCGCAGGGGCAGGGAGACCCGCCCGGCGACGTAGTGAGGTAAGCCTAACCTAACTAAGTCTCAGGCGGGGTAGGGGGTGCCGTGGCGGCGGCCGGCGCCGGGGAAGATCAGTTCTCGTGGTCGTCCAGGGTGCGCAGGACCAGGCCCGTGGCGGGCTTGGGGCCGAAGGAGGTGGACTTCCGCGGCATCGTCACACCGTGCTCGGCGAGTTGACGGACCGTCTCCTCGGAGGTGGCGCGCATCAGGACGGCCGTGCCGCCGTGCCGGGCGGCCTGCTCGACGGCGGCTCCGGTGTGATGCAGATAGCCGATGTCCGACGGGTGGTCAGGGATGTGCCAGACCTCGTCCAGCAGGACGGAGTGCAGCACGGTGGCGTCCAGCTGCCGCCAGACCTCGGGCCGGTCCCGGCGGATCGTACGGTCCAGCAGGCCGGGGTCGGGACGGTCCAGGAGGTGGAAGGAGTCCGGTCCGCCGGCGAGGACGAAGGCGGTGCCGGGCGTCTCCTCCAGGGCCTCCAGGGCGGCGGACAGCTCGCCCGGGAGGGTACGGGCACGGAAGGCGCCGGCCAGGTCCGCCAGCGCCTTGGCGGGCGGCAGATGCGGCAGTACGCGGTGGATCGCGCGGACCTGGAGCGGATAGCGGGCGGTGTCCACCAGCAGCACCAGACCGGAGGCCCAGGGCGAGCCGGCGGTGGCGCCGGGCAGCTGCTCGTACAGCCGCTGGTAGGTCGCCCAGCGGTGGTGGCCGTCGGCGATCAAGGCCTGCCGGCGGCCGAGATCGTCGTCGATGGCGGTGAGGTCGGCGGGGTCGGTGACCGCCCACAGGCGGTGGGCGAAGCCGTCCTCCGTGGTGGTGGCGAGCAGTGGCTCACCCTCCACCACGCGCTCGATGACCGCGGTGGCGCCGGTCGCGGTGCCCTCGCCGCGGTAGGAGAGCAGCAGCGGTTCGAAGTTCGCGGCCGCCGCGCGCATCAGGGCGGCCCGGTCCTCGACCACCTCGGGGATGACGCCCTCGTGCGGCAGCACCGGACCGTCCAGGCGCAGCGCCCCGATCAGCCCGCGCTGCAGCACCTCACCGGCGCGCTGCTCGTAGACGTACAGCGCCGGCTCGGCGTCCTGCGTCAGCACGCCCTCGCTGCGCCAGCGGTGCAGCGTGTCGGCGGCCTGGCGGTGGCGGGTGGTGGGGTCCGCGGCGTGCGGAAGGATCAGCCGGACGATGTTGTACGGATCGGCGGTCTCCAGATGGCGCACGCCGTCCGGCCGGACCACCACGTCGTACGGCGGGGACATCACGGCGGTCAGGCTGCTGACCCGTTCCCGGGCGTAACGCAGTCCGCGGAACGGGAGGAGGCGGAGGCCGTCGGTACTGGTCATTGAAGAATGCTATGCCGCCGGGCGGATGAGGGAGGATCGGGGGACAGCCCGTGCGTGGCTGGAAATATCGGTATGCGCGCTGCGGGGAACGGCGGGCCCGGCGGCGCGGTGAGCGCGCCCCGGCGGGCGGCGGGCCCTTGGTGCGAGGCGTGAGCGAGGAGCGAGACGGCATGGACGAGCAGGTGCGCAGGCAGCCCGACGGGTGCCGGCACGCGCTGAGCGAGGCATATGACACCGCGCTGCTGGATCTGGACGGGGTGGTCTACGCCGGCGGACAGGCCATCGAGCATGCCGTGGAGTCGCTGACGCGCGCGCGGGAGGGCGGAATGCACCTCGCCTATGTGACCAACAACGCCGCCCGGACCCCGCAGGCCGTCGCCGACCAGCTGTCCGGTTTTGGCCTGCCGACCGGTCCGGACGATGTGATCACCTCGGCGCAGGCGGTGGCACGGCTGATCTCCGAACAGGTCCCGCCGGGCGCGCGGGTGCTGGCCATCGGCGGCGAGGGGCTGCGGGTGGCGCTGCGCGAGCGCGGTCTGGAGCCCGTCTTCTCCGCGGACGACGACCCGGCGGCCGTGGTGCAGGGCTACGATCCCTCGCTGGACTGGGAGCGGCTGGCGGAGGCCGCGTACGCGGTGCAGCGCGGGGTGCCCTGGTTCGCGTCCAACACGGATCTGACGATCCCCAAGGAGCGCGGGATCGCCCCCGGCAACGGTGCGTTGGTGGAGGTGGTCAGGATCGCCGCGGGCGGCGCCCCGCAGGTGGCGGGCAAACCGCAGCCGCCGATGCACCGGGAGACGGTGCTGCGGACCGGTGCGCGGCGACCGCTGGTGATCGGCGACCGGCTCGACACCGACATCGAGGGGGCCTGCAACGGCGAGGTCGACTCGCTGCTGGTGCTCACCGGCGTCACCACACCGGCCGAGCTGCTGGCGGCCCCGCCGCGGCACCGCCCCACCTATGTGGACGAGGATCTGCGCGGGCTGCTGGCACCGCAGCCGGAGGTGACCGCGGCCGACGGCGGTTTCCGGTGCGGCGGCTGGCGGGCCGAGGCGGCCGGGGACACCCTCCTGGTGGAGGGCGAGGGCACACCGCTGGACGGGCTGCGGGCGCTGTGCGCGGCGGCATGGACGGCGGCGGGGGACAGCAGTTACGGGGCGGACACGGGGAAGGCGCTGGCGCGGATCGGCAGGTGAGGCCCGGCGCCCCGGCGTGTCCGAGGTGGGCGGCTCAGTCCTCCGAGGGGGCTGATGCGCCGGCCGTCAGCTCCGCGAGCAGGTCCTCCTCGGAGGCGCCACGGCGCCAGTAGCCGGTGAACTTGACGGCCCTGCGGTCGATGCCGCGCTCACGGACGAGGTGCCGGCGCACCGCCTTGACGGTGCCGGCCTCGCCGGCGACCCAGGCGTACGGGGTGCCCTCGGGAAGGTCGGCGGCGCGCAGGGCGTCGAGCACCGGCTCGCGCCGCGTGGCGGTCGCTCCGTCCCGGACGAGCCAGGTGATGTCGGCGTCGGCGAAGGACGGCAGCTGCTGCCGGTCGTCCTCGTGCGCGATCTCGATCCAGACCTTGGCGTGGGTGCCGGGGGAGAGCCAGGACAGGATGCCGGCGATCGCGGGCAGCGCCGTCTCGTCACCGGTGATCAGGATCCAGTCGGTGCCGGCCGGCGGCCGGAAGTCGACACCGCCGTTGTCCTCGACGGCCGGGGCGAGGACGGTCAGCCGGTCGCCGGGCCGGGCGTGGGCGGCCCAGCGGGAGGCGGGTCCGCCCGCCAGGGGATCGGCCCCCGGGCCGGCACCGTGCAGCGCGAAGTCGACATCGAACTCCCGTGGATCATGGCGCTGTTCGCGGATGGTGTACGAGCGCATCACCGCCCGCTCGGCCGGATCCTGCGCCCGCCAGGTGGTGTACCAGCTGTCGCCCATGTCGTGGAAAACCGGCCGGTCCTGGTGGGGCTGCGGGAGAAAGAGCTTGAAGCGCTGGTCACGGCCGCCGGAGGCCAGCTCGTCCAGCCGGTCGCCGCCGAAGGTGATCCGCACCACGGAGGGACTCACCCGCCGGGCCCGTACGACGTGCACATCGAAGAAGCGGAACGGTGCGGTGGCGGGGGCGGCGGTCGTGGTCATGTGGGGGACCTCCCGGGACGGTGCGGGGACTGTTCGGTCTGGTGGTGCGGTGGCTTGTGGTGCGGTGGCTTTCGGGTGCTGCGCAGGCTTTTGGGTGGCGAGGTGCTGAGTGCTGGTTGTGGAGGCGCGGGGGCGCTGAGTGCATGGGTGCCGCGGTGGACCGTGGCGGCCGGGGCGCGCCGTGGCCGGTGTCCGGCGATCCGCCGCGGCCGTCCGTCACTTGGTCTTCTTGGCGCCCTCGATGGCCTTGGCGAGCGACTCGATGAGCGGGGCGGCACCCGCGTAGGAGAAGCGCGGTTCGCTCGACCACGGGGTGATCTGGCCGGCCTTGACGGCGGGCAGCTTGGCCCAGGAGGGCTTGGCCGCCAGGTCCTTGGGCTGGAGGGTGGCGGTCCGGTTGTCCAGCAGGAGCACATCCGCCTTGTACTTGTCGGCGTTCTCCCAGCTCAGGCTCTCGAAGTAGCCGCCCTTGTCCAGGTGGTCGGGGACGATCAGATCCACGCCGAGGGACTTGTAGTACATGAGGTCGGCGTTGATGCCGGGGTTGGAGGCGTAGAAGAGGTCCGGGCTGCCGGAGCAGGCGAGCACCTTGACCGGGTGGGACTTGGCGGCCTTGCGCAGCGCCGCGGAGGCCTTCTCGAAGCGGGCCTTGGCGTCGGCGACCTTCTTGGCCTGGAGGTCGGCGCCGAGCGACTTCGCCAGGTCGGCGTAGCGCTCGATGATCTTGACGAGCGGGACCCGGGCCGAGGTGATGGCGACGCTCTTCGCCAGCGGGGTGATCTTGTCCTTGCTGTCGTCCGGGACGAACCACAGCGCGTCCGGCTCGTACATGTTCGTCACCAGCAGATCGGGGCGCAGCGACGCGTACTTCTCGACGTTGAACTGGTTGTACGCGTTGCCGATGATGGTGACCTTGTCGACGTCAAGGTCACCGGCCTGCGGGTCGGCCTTGCCGTTCTTGAGCTTGGTGGGGCCGAAGACACCGACGATCTGGTCGTCGATCCCGAAGTCGTGCAGTGCGGCCGCGGTGCCGGTGAAGGCGACGATGCGCTGAGGGGTGTTCTTGAGGGAGACCTTCTGCTTGCGGTCGTCGGTGAAGGACCAAGGGCCGGTCTTGGCGTCGCCGTTGGCGCCCCCCGAGTCCTTGCCTCCGCCGCATGCGGCCAGCAGGGCGCCGATGCCGACGGCGCCGCCCGCGGCCAAAATGCCGCGACGGGACGGAGTGACGTTTCGGGAGGTGCTCATGGGTGCACTTCTCTCTGGGAGGGGCTGCAAGTCAAATGTGAGGGTAGGCTAACCTAACCATCGTGTTGGTTGACAGTCCCCCCGAAGCGGCAACGGCTCCGGACCCCGTGACACCCCGGCGGCGCCCCCTCCTGCGCTCCGCGGGGCTGGTGGTCTCGGTGGCCGTGCTGGCCGTCATCGTCGTCCTCGGTATCGCCGTCGGCGCCAAACAGATCCCCCTCGACCAGGTGTGGCACGGGGTGTTCCACTACTCCGGATCCGACACCGACGTGGTCATCCGCGATGTCCGCTTCCCGCGCACCCTGCTCGGCCTGATCGTCGGCGCCGCGCTCGGCCTGGCCGGCACGGTCATGCAGGCGCTGACCCGAAACCCCCTGGCGGACCCCGGAGTTCTCGGCATCAACGCCGGTGCCTCCGCCGCGGTCGTCTCCGCCATCAGCTTCTTCGGCATCACCTCGCTGACCGGCTATGTGTGGTTCGCGTTCGCCGGCGCCGCGGTGGTCAATGTCGCGGTGTACGTCCTCGGCGGCACCCGCGGCGCCACGCCCGTACGGCTCGCCCTGGCCGGCACCGCGCTGACCGCCGTCCTCATCGGCTATATCAACGCCGTCAACCTGATGGACACCGCGGCACTGGACAAGATGCGCTTCTGGACGGTGGGTTCGCTGGCCTCGGCCACCCTGCCGACGGTCACCGGGATCGCGCCGTTCCTGGCGGTGGGCGGCGTCCTCGCGCTGCTGATCGCCCGGCCGCTGAACGCCATCGCGCTCGGCGACGACCAGGCACGCGCGCTGGGCGCCCGGCTGACCCGCACCCGGGTGATGGCGATGCTCGCCGTCACCCTGCTGTGCGGCGGGGCGACCGCCGCCTGCGGCCCGATCGTCTATGTGGGCCTGATGGTTCCGCACGCCGTACGGGCCGTCACCGGGCCCGATATGCGCTGGATCCTGCCGTACTCCGCGGTGCTCTCACCGGTTCTGCTGCTCGGTGCGGATGTCCTCGGCCGGGTCGTGGCCCGGCCCGGTGAGCTGCAGGTCGGCATCGTCACGGCCGTCCTCGGCGGCCCGGTCTTCATCTATCTCGTACGACGTCGGAGGATGGCCCAGCTGTGAGCGCGACCGTGAAGTCCGGGGAGGGCACGGGGCCCCAGGCCGAGAACGTACCGGCGGCGGTCCGGCGGGTGCGGGCGGTACGCACCAAGGGCGGCCTCTCGCTGCGCCTGGACATACGCGCCACGGTGGTCGGACTGCTGCTGCTGGCCGTCGCGCTGGCCGCCGGTATCGCCCTGATCGGCTCCGGCGACTACCCGATGACCCCGGCCGAGGTGTTCGCCACCCTGACCGGTGACGGGGACCCCGGCCAGCAGTACATCGTGCACGAGCTGCGGCTGCCGCGGGTGCTGGTGGGACTGTTGGTCGGCGCCGCGTTCGGGATCTCCGGAGCGGTCTTCCAGACCGTCTCCCGCAACCCGCTGGGCAGTCCGGACGTCCTCGGCTTCGCCCAGGGCTCGTCCGTCGGCGCCCTGGTCGCCATCGTCTACTTCCAGGCCGGGGCCTTCGGAGTCGCCGCCGGAGCGGTGGCCGGCGGGGTGGGCACCGGTATCGCCATCTTCCTGCTCGCCTGGAAGCGCGGCATCCACGGCTACCGCTTCGTGCTCGTCGGCATCGGAGCGAGCGCCATGCTCTACGCGATGGTGCTGTTCCTCATGACCAAGGCGAACATCGTCGAGGCGACCCGGGCCACCACCTGGATGACCGGTTCGCTCAACGGCCGTGACTGGGACCAGGTCCAGCCGCTGGCCGTCGTCTGCGCCGTCCTCGTCCCGCTGCTGCTGTTCCACGGGCGGCCGCTGCGCATGCTGGAGATGGGCGATGACGCCGCCTATGCGCTGGGCGTACGGGTCGACCGGGTCCGTATCACCGTGCTGCTGGCGGCGGTTGTGCTGGTCGCCGCCGCCACCGCGGCGGCCGGGCCGATCTCCTTCGTCGCGCTCACCGCACCCCAGGTGGCCCGCCGGCTGACCCTCCCGCGGTGGCTCAAGGGCGGGGGAGGGGCCCCCATGCCCGGCCCCAATCTGGTGCTGTCCGCCCTCATGGGCGCCGTCCTGCTGGTCGCCGCGGACTGGGCATCCCAGCGGCTCTTCGGCGCCGACCAGCTGCCGGTGGGGGTGCTCACCGGCGTCCTCGGCGGCGGCTATCTGCTGTGGCTGCTGGCCACGGAGCGCAAGGCGGGACGGGTATGAGCGGCCGGGCGGCGGCGGGAGGACGGCCCGGGCGGTGGGCGCCGCAGGGCGGCGCGGCCGGTGCCGGGCGGGAACCCCGTGCGGGCCGGGCGGCGGTGTGGCCTCCGGGTGGTGCCGGTGCGGCCGGTGCCGGGCGGGAACCCTGCGCGGGCCGGGCGGCGGTGTGGCCTCCGGGTGGTGCCGGTGCGGCCGGTGCCGGGCGGGAATCCTGCGCGGGCCGGGCGGCGGTGTGGCCTCCGGGTGGTGCCGGTGCGGCCGGTGCCGGGCGGGAATCCTGCGCGGGCCGGGCGGCGGTGTGGCCTCCGGGTGGTGCCGGTGCGGCCGGTGCCGGGCCGGGCAACAGCAGTGACACGACAACCCCAGGAGTTCCGAAGTGAGCCGTCTCACGGCCGAGAACGTCACCCTCGCCTACGACCAGCGGGTCATCGCCGAGAACCTCTCGGTCGCCATCCCCGACCACTCCTTCACGGTCATCGTCGGCCCGAACGCCTGCGGTAAGTCCACACTGCTGCGCGCGCTCTCGCGGATGCTCAAACCGGCCAAGGGGTCGGTACTGCTGGACGGCGCGGCGATCTCCTCGCTGCCGGCCAAGAAGGTCGCCAGGACGCTCGGGCTGCTGCCACAGTCCTCCATCGCCCCGGACGGGATCACCGTGTCGGATCTGGTGGCACGGGGCCGTTATCCGCACCAGGGGCTGCTGCGGCAGTGGTCGCCCGAGGACGAGCGGATCGTCGAGGAGTCTATGGCGGCCACCGGCGTCGGTGAGCTGGCCGACCGCTATGTCGACGAGCTGTCCGGCGGTCAGCGGCAGCGGGTGTGGATCGCGATGGCGCTCGCTCAGCAGACCCCGCTGTTCCTGCTGGACGAGCCGACGACGTTTCTGGACATCCAGCATCAGATCGAGGTCCTGGACCTGTGCGCGGAGCTCCACGAGGAGCAGGGGCGCACGCTGGTCGCGGTGCTGCACGACCTCAATCACGCGGCCCGCTACGCGACGCACCTCATCGCCATGAAGGACGGCGCGGTCATCGCCGAGGGCGCCCCGGCCGACATCGTCACGGCGGAGCTGGTGGAACAGGTCTTCGGCCTCGGCTGCCAGATCATCGACGACCCGGAGACCGGAACCCCCCTGGTCGTCCCGGCCGCCCGCAAGCCCCGCAACGGCGGCTCCCGCGCCGGCCGGCCGACTACGGAGAAGGCACCTGCGGGGGCTGGGCAGGCGGGTGGCCGGTAGGAGCCGGGGGAGCGCGCTATCGATCCCGGGAGCGCGGGAGCGCGGGAGTGCGGGAGTCTGGAGTCTGGAGGAGACGGGGGCGGGCGGAGTGGGCTGCGGCCGACAGGGCTCGGCTGAGTGGGGCTGCTGTTAGAGCAGCGTCCGAAGGCGCAGGAGGTCGCGCAGGCCGGCCTCCAGCTTGACGCGGCCGCTGCCCCAGGCCTTGGCGAAGTTCAGCTCGCCGTCCACCAGGGCCACCAGGTCGTCGCCGGCCATGGACAGCCGGATCTCGGCCTTGTGCGGGGGCGGGCCGGACACGCTGACCACCTCCTGGATGGTGCCGTCGGTCAGGCGCCCGAGGAAGGTCACATCGAGGTCCGTGATGCGGCAGCTGAGCGAGCGGTCGAGCGTGGCGGCGCCGCGGACGCTGCCGTCGGCAGAGGACAGGTTCTGGGCCAGCCGGTCGAGAGCGGCACGGCACTGGTCGAGGGTTGCCATCGTGAGCGACGATACGCCAGGTCGGGGGCGGCTCGTTCGTCCTCAAGCGCCTTCGCCGGGGTAGCGTCGGGGGCATGGAAGAGCCGATGCCCGGCCCGGAGCCGGAGGCGCCCGCGGAAGCCGCGCCAGGGGAGCCCACGGAGCCCGGGGAACCCGGTGAGCGTGAGGGCGGCGGAGCCGTGAGCAGCGCCGGTGGCCTGCTGTCCGGCCTTGTCGGGCCGGGCGATGCAGCTGAGCCGGGTGGCCAGGGCAGGCTGGGCACCACAGCCGATCCCGGTGGCCAGGACAGTGCGGGCACCGCGGCCGAGTCGGGCGGCCAGGGCAGGGCGGGCACCACGGCCGAGCCGGGCGGTCAGGGCAGGCCGGGCGCCGCAGTCGAGCCGGGTGGTCAGGGCGGGCCGGGCACCACGGCCGAGCCGGAGGGGCCCGCCGGGCCGCAGCCGATCGGGGTGGGAGTGACACCGACCGGTGAGGCCGCGGTCGATGCCGGACTGCGGCGCCTCGCCGATGCCGACCACCTCCCCGCGAGCGGACACCTCCAGGTGTACGAGGATGTGCATCGTGGGCTGCGCGAGGTGCTGGCCGGTCTCGACCAGCACCCCGGGCCGCCCGCCCCTTCCTCGACGACGCACGACAACAGGAGCTGAACCACAGGTGGCAGGAGTGGCACGACGCCGACTCGATGCGGAGCTGGTGCGCCGCAAGCTGGCCCGTTCGCGCGAGCATGCGAGCCAGCTGATCGCCGCGGGCCGGGTGACCGTCGGCGGGGCGACCGCGACCAAACCGGCCACCCAGGTGGAGACCAGCGCGGCCGTGGTCGTCCGCGAGGACGACAGCGATCCCGACTATGTCTCGCGCGGCGGGCACAAGCTCGCCGGGGCGTTCGCCGCCTTCGTCCCGCTCGGTCTGAAGATCGAGGGCCGCCGGGCGCTGGACGCGGGCGCCTCGACCGGTGGCTTCACCGATGTCCTGCTGCGGGCCGGCGCCCGTCATGTCGTCGCCGTCGACGTCGGATACGGACAGCTCGCCTGGTCGCTCCAGAGCGACGAGCGGGTCACCGTGAAGGACCGCACCAACGTGCGCGAATTGACGCTGGAACAGATCGACTCGGAACCCGTCGACCTCGTCGTCGGCGATCTCTCGTTCATCCCGCTGGGGCTCGTACTGCCCGCGCTGGCCCGCTGTGCGGCGCCCGGCGCGGATCTGGTGCTGATGGTCAAGCCGCAGTTCGAGGTCGGCAAGGAGCGGCTGGGCAGCGGTGGGGTGGTGCGCAGCGCGGAGCTGCGGGCCGAGGCCGTACGCGCGGTCGCGAGCCGGGCCGCCGAACTGGAATTTGGCGTACTTGGCGTAACTGCGAGCCCGCTGCCTGGACCTTCCGGGAATGTCGAGTACTTTCTGTGGCTGCGCGCCGGGGCGCCTGCACTCGACCCGGCGGACGTCGACCGTGCAGTGGCGGAGGGGCCTCGTTGACCACTACCCAGGCAGTTGAAGGCAGCGCAGCACACGAGAACACCGGAGCCGGGCGGACGGTGTTCCTGCTCGCACACACGGGCCGTCCCGCGGCCATCCGCAGTGCCGAACTCGTTGTCCAGGGGCTGCTGCGCAGCGGTATCGGGGTGCGGGTGCTGGCGGAGGAGGCGGCGGACCTGCCGCTGCCGTCGTCGGTCCAGCGCGTCGATTCCGAGCAGTGCGCCGCCGAGGGCTGCGAACTCCTGGTGGTCCTGGGAGGGGACGGCACGCTGCTGCGTGGCGCGGACTTCGCGAGGACGTCCGGGGTTCCGATGCTCGGGGTCAACCTGGGCCGGGTCGGCTTCCTCGCGGAGGCCGAGCGCGACGACCTCGACAAGGTCGTCGACCGGGTCGTCACCCGGGCGTACGAGGTCGAGGAGCGGATGACGATCGATGTCCTCGTCCGCAACAACGGCAATGTCGTGCACACCGATTGGGCCCTGAACGAGGCGTCGGTGGAGAAGGCCGCACGGGAGCGGATGCTGGAGGTCGTGACCGAGGTCGACGGCCGGCCCGTTTCGCGCTTCGGCGGCGACGGGGTGGTCTGCGCGACCCCGACCGGTTCGACCGCGTACGCCTTCTCGGCCGGCGGGCCGGTGGTCTGGCCCGAGGTCGAGGCCCTGCTGATGGTCCCGATCAGCGCCCATGCCCTGTTCGCCAAACCGCTGATCACCTCGCCGCGTTCCGTGCTGGCGGTCGAGGTCCAGCCCAAGACCCCGCACGGCATTCTGTGGTGCGACGGCCGCCGCAGTGTCGAACTGCCCGCCGGCGCCCGCGTCGAGGTCCGCCGCGGCGCCGTACCCGTACGCCTGGCCCGTCTGCACCACGCCTCCTTCACGGATCGTCTGGTCGCCAAGTTCGCCCTCCCGGTGGCGGGGTGGCGGGGGGCGCCGCACTAGCTTTCCTGCCCCGGCCCCCCGGCGAAGGGACCCGTGGCGACCGTGGCCCTTCCCCCTGCGCCCGTGTACGAGGAGTCCTTCGGCGCGGGCGGGGGAGAGGGGCGGTCTCACGCGGGGCGGTGAGCCCCCTGCCGGTGCCTCGGGGCGTTGGGGGCGCCCCCGTGTCTGCCGGGTCACGCGGCAGCCCGTGCCGATCGCGAGCAGCGTCGCGAAACCGCGGCGCTGCCGGGCGACGGTCCGCTCCCTGATCTTCCTCACCCCCCCTCATCGAGGCAATCGCGAGGATCGGCCTCGCGAATATCGACATGGGGATCCGGTCGCGGAGCAGGGCGACGGCCGTGCCCGCGGCCCCACCCGCCGCCGTCGCCCGGCCTGCGGGGGACGGCAGGCCGCCCGCGCCGGTCGCGATGAGCAGCGTCATCGATGCTCCGGCGATCGCCCCCGCGCCGGCAACCGCCCCCGCTCCGGCAACCGCCCCCGCACCCCGCATGGCCACCGCTGACTTGGCGGATGCGCGACGGTGACCGTGCTGCCTCACATATGTCGATCTGCTGGACATGAGCACACCTTTCGTTCCGGACTGTGATCAGCGTGACGGCTGAGCGTGATCACGCACCATGCGGAATCCCCCCGTTTTTCGATGTGGTTTTCCGCAGGTCGGGCGGCAGGAGTGAGGGGAGGCCGTCGCGGGGCGGTCCCCGGACCTCGTAAGGTCGTACCCGTGTTGGAGGAGATGCGGATCCGGTCCCTGGGTGTCATTGATGACGCCGTTGTCGAGCTGTCCCCGGGCTTCACGGCGGTGACCGGCGAAACGGGCGCGGGCAAGACCATGGTCGTCACCAGCCTCGGCCTGCTGCTCGGCGGGCGCGCAGACCCCGCCCTGGTGCGGATCGGCGCCAAGTCGGCGGTCGTGGAGGGCAGGATCAGCGTCGGCCCCCATGCCCCCGCCGCGGTACGGGCCGAGGAGGCCGGTGCGGAGCTGGACGAGGGGGCGCTGCTGATCAGCCGCACGCTCTCCGCGGAGGGCCGTTCGCGCGCTCATGTGGGAGGCCGTTCCGTACCGGTCGGCCTCCTGGCGGAGTTGGCCGACGACCTGGTCGCCGTGCACGGCCAGACCGACCAGCAGGGCCTGCTGCGGCCGGCCCGTCAGCGCCAGGCCCTGGACCGCTACGCCGGGGACACGGTCGCGGTCCCGCTGGCCAAGTACACCGCCGCCCACCGCCGGCTGCGTGCCGTCGCCACCGAGCTGGACGAGCTGACGACGCAGGCCCGCGAACGTTCACAGGAAGCCGATCTGCTGCGCTTCGGCCTCGATGAGATCGCGGCGGCCGAGCCCCAGCCCGGCGAGGACACCGAACTCGCCGCCGAGGCGGAGCGGCTCGGTCACGCCGAGGCGCTGGCCTCCGCCGCGACCGTCGCGCACGCCGCGCTGGCCGGCAATCCCGAGGACCCCGAGGGCGTCGACGCCACCACCCTGGTCGCCGGCGCCCATCGCGCACTGGAGGCCGTACGCAGCCATGACCAGGAGCTCGCCGGGCTCGCCGAGCGGATCGGCGAGATCGGCATCCTGATGGCGGATGTGGCGGGCGAGCTGGCCGGCTACGCGGACGGCCTGGACGCCGACCCGTTGCGGCTCGCCGCGGTCGAGGAACGCCGTGCCACGCTGAACCATCTGACCCGCAAGTACGGCCAGGACATCGCGACGGTGCTGGCCTGGGCCGAGGAGAGCGCCGCCCGGCTCTCCGAACTGGACGGCGACGACGACCGGATCGGCGAGCTGACCGCCGAGCGGGACGCACTCCGCGCCGAACTGGGCGAACTGGCACAAACGTTGACCGATGCCCGTACGGCCTCGGCGAAGCGTTTCGCCGACGCGGTCACCGCCGAACTCGCCGAACTCGCCATGCCGCACGCCCGGGTCACCGTCGAGATCCGTCAGACCGAGGTCGCCGAGGGCGCCGACGGCATCGAGGTCGGCGGCCGCACGGTGGCCTACGGACCGGCCGGCGCCGATGAGGTCGAACTTCTCCTGGCCCCGCACCCGGGCGCACCGCCCCGGCCGATCGCCAAGGGGGCGTCCGGCGGTGAGCTCTCCCGGGTGATGCTCGCCGTGGAGGTGGTCTTCGCCGGCTCCGACCCCGTACCGACCTATCTCTTCGACGAGGTCGACGCGGGCGTCGGCGGCAAGGCGGCCGTCGAGGTCGGCAGGCGGCTGGCCAGGCTCGCGAAGTCGGCGCAGGTCGTGGTGGTCACGCACCTCCCGCAGGTCGCGGCGTTCGCGGACCGCCAGTTGCTGGTCGCGAAGACGAACGACGGGTCGGTCACCAGGAGCGGCGTCACGGTCCTGGAAGGCGAGGAGCGGGTCCGCGAACTCTCCCGGATGCTGGCAGGCCAGGAGGACTCCGAAACGGCCCGCGCGCATGCCGAGGAGCTGCTGGAGACGGCGCGTACGGGCAGCTAGGACGTGGCGCGTGCCAGGGGGCGCACCGGTCCTCTCGCCTGCCGCTGGACGCCGGGGCCGTCCTTCCCGCGTGATTTCCCCGTGACCGGGCGACGCTCGCCTCTAGGGTGACGGGAGTCGAGCACCGCAGGGTGCCGGCCGAGGGGAGGACATGGTGGCGGTGACAGACAGCAGGGCGCTGGGGCGGATCTCGGCACTCGTGGGGGCGGCAGGGGCGACGCGAGCCGCGTACACGGCGCTCAGGAAGCGGCCGCCGGGCGGTGCCGTCCTGTGGGAGCGGAAGAACTACGCCGGCCGGACCGTGGATCTGCACGCGGGTCTCGCCACGGCCGCCGGTACCGCCCTCGCCGCCGTCACCGCACAGGGACTGCCCGGCCGGACCCGGGCCGCCGCGGCGCTGGCGGTGCTGGCCGCCGGGGGCTGCGGTGCGTACGACGACGTGTTCGGTGCCAGTGATCCGCGCCGCGGATTCCGGGCGCACCTGTCGGCGCTCCGGCAACGAGAGGTCACCAGCGGGGCCGTGAAGCTCTTCGGGATCGGCGCCGCCGGGCTCGCGGCCGGCGCCCTCCTCAAGGAGCGCCCGGCTGACAGGTTGCTTGCGGGCGTGGTGATTGCGGGCTCGGCCCATCTGGTGAACCTCCTGGACGTCCGGCCGGGCCGGGCGGCCGGCGCCGTGCTGGCCATCGGTGCACCCGGGCTGCTGCGCCGAGGTCCGGCGGGCCCGCTGTCCGCCGCGCCCATGGGGGCCGTTTCCGCCGTCCTCGGTGACGACCTCGGGGAGCGCACGATGATCGGGGACGCCGGGGCGCACGCCCTCGGCGCGGCACTCGGTCTCGCCATCGTCACGAGTAACGGCCGCCGAGGCCTGGCCGCGCACGCCGCCGGCCTGATCGCCGCCGCGGCCGCGGGGGACCACGTCAGCCGGGCGGCCGCAGCGATCTGAGTACTGCTGAAGGCCTGGGGCCTGCTGAAGCCTGAGTCCTGCCGAAGGCCTGGCCGAAGGCAGCCTGTCCGGGGGCCTTCGGCCCGTGAGGGAAACGCCGCCCGTCCCTGGTACGCGCCGTAGGCCCGGCCCACCAGGTGACCCGGGCTCCCGCCCACCGTGGGCCCTCCACCGGGCAAGCCAGGCCAGACAAGCCCGACCTGACCAGCCAGGCTGTGGACAAGCCCGGCCGCGGAAAGCCCGCCCCACAGGAGGGCCATCCGTATCGCCCCACGGGCCCGCCCGCGCCACCGGTGTGCCGCCAAGCGCGGGACATCCGGGCGGCCATGGCTCTTCACGGGTCAAACAGGCACAGGCCAGTCATTCCCGACGGCGCCCCTCACCCATCAAGTCCTTATCCGGCCAAACACCGGGTGCGCTCCAGGCGGCGGCGCACGCGCCCCATATCGCGGCGCAAGGCGCACTCCGGGGAGTGGGGTCACCCGCAGGGGCCGTGAACCCGCGCGGGCGGTTTGTCGCCCATGTGGGTGATCTGGCGGGCGCTGGGGTGAGACTTCCCACCGGAACGGCGGCCGGAGGGGGCCGATTTGACCTCGCGGGGCTGGCATCCTGGGCGCGGTGCGCAGTCCCGGGCGCGCTCGCCGCGTCCTGCCCGTCCGCCGGGCAGGCAGGTGGCCGCCGCCGCGTGCCGCAGCACAGCGGACCGACCCGCCGGTATGGTCCGCCCGCCCCCGATCCAGGAGCCCCATCACGTGATCAGCACCCCGACCTCGGCGCACGGGTTGTCGCCGCTGCGCACGGTCCAGGTGCTCGGGCACGGCAGCGCCGGCAGCGCGGCGCATGTCCGCTCGCTGGCCGAAGGGCTGGTCGCGCGCGGGGTGCGGGTGACCGTCTGTGCCACGCCGGAGACCGAGGAGGCCTACGACTTCACCGGGGCGGGCGCGCGGTTCGTACAGGTCCCTCCGCGGATGGATCCGGCAGGCGTGGCCGTGCTGCGCAGTGCCTGCTGGGACGCCGATCTCGTCCATGCGCACGGCCTGCGGGCCGGGCTGCGGGCCTCGATGGCGCTGCGCGGACTGCGCGGCCCCCGGGGTGGGCGGCGGGTCCCCCTGGTCATCACCTGGCACACCAAGGCGCACATCGAGGGCGCGCGAGCCGGGGTGGTGCATCTGATGGAGCGGCGGGTGGCTCGGGCCGCCGCCGTCGTCCTCGGGGCCTGTTCCGATCTTGTGGACCGGGCGCGCGAGCGGGGCGCCCGTGACGCACGGCTTGCGCCGGTCGCGATTCCGCACCCCCGGTCCGGCGGCACACCGGACGAGTTCGGGGACCACGACCGGATGCGCCACAAGGAGCGCGCCGAACTGGGCGCGGTGGACCGCCCGTTGCTGCTCGCGGTGGGCCGTCTCGATCCGAACCAGGGCCATGACCTGCTGCTGGACGCGGCCCATGCCTGGTGCACGCTCGACCCGAAGCCGCTGGTCGCCATCGCCGGGGAGGGCGAGCAGCGGACCGCATTGCAACGGCGGATCGATATCGAGCAGTTGCCCGTCCAACTGCTCGGCCGCCGTGACGACGTGCCCGAACTCCTCGCCGCCGCCGACCTGGTGGTGCTGCCCAGCCGGTGGGAGGCGCGCTCGTTGATCGCCCAGGAGGCGCTGCGCGCCGGGGTGCCGCTGGTCGCCACCGACACCGGAGGCACCCGCGAACTGGTCGGCCGGGCCGCGGAACTGGTCCGCTACGGGGACGCCGCCGCCCTGGCCCGTACCGTTCTCGCGCTCCTCGCCGACCCCGCGCGGCGGGACGCGCTCTCCGCGGCGGGCCGCGCCCAGGCGGCCGGCTGGCCCAGTGAGAACGACACCGTCACCCAGGTCCTCAGCGTCTACGACGAGTTGACCCAGCCGATTCAGCCGGTCTGACCCCTACGGCCCGGTCCGGTTCGGCCCGTCCAGCCCGGGTGCACCGCAATCTGGAGCGCGCCAGGGGCGGTGTGCTGATCGCGCTCGGTAGGGGGACGGCGGCCGAGACGGTCGCGGGATAACGGGCCGCCCCAGTGGCCGCCGCCCGTTACGGCTTGTCCGTGTGGCGTCTGGCGCGCAGGGCCAGCCGCAGGCCCAGGACGGTCTGCGGATCGTCCAGGTCCGTGCCCAGCAGCTGGGCGATACGGGCCAGCCGGTCGTACAGCGTCTGCCGATTCACATTCAGGTCGCGGGCGGTCTCGGCCTTGCGGCCCGCGCTGGCCAGATAGGCCTCCAGCGTCGGCAGCAGCGGCTGGCGGGCGGCGTGGTCATGGGCCAGCAGCGGCCCGATGGCCCGCTCCACGAAGTCGGTGAGCACGCCCTGCTCGCCGTGTTCGCGCATCCGCCACAGCAACAGCTCGATATCCAGCCGGCGTGCGTCGTACCAGGGCTGTTCCGGCAGGCCCTGTGCCGCGGCCGCCGCCTCCGCCGCATGCTGCAGACCGGGGCCCGCCGCCGCCCAGTCGCCCGGCGTACCGACGACGACCACCGGGCGGTGCGTGGCCGGCCGGTCCAGGCCCGCGCGGACGATCCCGGCGCGCAGGGCCTCGGCGATCCGGCCGGCGAGCGCGTCGCGGTCCTGGCCCGCGCGCAGCGCCACCAGCATCGGGACCCGGCCCTCCACGGGGCGGACGCCGAGCAGTACGGGCACCCCCGGGGCGGCGAGTTCCTCGCGCAGGGCCTGGGCGAGCAGCGCCCAGCTGCCGGGGGAGGGGAGCCCCGCGGGCAGCCGCATCACCACCGGGAACACGGGCTCGTCACCGGGGCGGAAGCCCAGCAGGCGGGCCTGCGCGGGCGCCTCGGCCGCGGAGATCCGGCCCTCCGCCAGGTCGGCGAGGAAGTCGCCGCGGCCGCGGGCGGCGAGCACCTCCTCCTGGCGGGACTGCAGCATGACGACGGCGAGCAGATCGGCGGCGCGTTCGGCGACGATCCGGTGCACCGGCGCCAGGGGGGCGTTGACGGGCAGAAGGACGAGGCGGGCGCGGACCGCGTCGGGGCCGTGGCCGCCACCGGGCACATCGACACGCAGACCGGTGTCGCGCAGGCCCTCCCAGGCCAGCAGCGGGTCGGCATCCGCGGGACCGTCGTCGTCGCCCTCCGGCCCCGCAGCGTAGAGCGGGCTGCCGTCGGGGGCCTCCAGACAGAGCGGGTTGCCGGTGAAGACGGCCAGCAGCCGGAGCACCTCGGGGACGCCACCGCCGCGCAGCAGCACGTCCGTGCAGCGCCGCAGGATCTCGTCGGCGCGCCGCAGCAGCGCGTAGTGACTGTTGATGATCTCGGTGTGGATCGCCTCGGTGACCGTGACGTACGGGACCTCACGGTGCAGCTGGATCAGCGGCAGCCCGCAGTCCCGTGCGGCATCGACCAGCGCGGTGGGCAGGGAGGCGAAACGGGAGCCCAGCTCCACGACGAGCGCGGCGATCTCGCGGTCCGCGAGTTTACGGATGAAGGCGCGCTGCTCGGACGGCCGGGCGCCCAGCCCGAGCCCGGTGGTCAGCAGCAGCTCGCCGCCCTTGAGCAGCGAGGCGATATGCGGGACCTCGCCCGCGTGCACCCAGCGGACCGCACGGTCCAGCCGGTCCCCGCCGGCCAGCACCTCCGGCAGGCCGCGGCGCAGCGCGGGCAGCTCCAGCGCCCTGCGTACCGTGATCTCGGCTTCGATCTTCGCTTCCTGCCCCATGGCGAGGACGGTACCCGTAGTCCGCTATCCGGACCCGCGCGGTCCGGATTACGGTGCCGTGTGGCAGGTGGACGAGCGCCGGCCTCCTCTTGGTGCCCAGGCCGCCCTCTCACCCCGACGTGCCCCAGGCCCTCTCACCCCGACTCCCGCACCACCAGCCGCGCCTCCGTGATCACCGGTGCGAGCTCCACCGCGTCCGCCCCCGCCGTCTTCCGCGGGTCCAGCAGCCGTAGCAGCAGCCGGGCCATCAGCCGGCCCATCTCCTCCACGTCCTGCCGCACCGTGGTCAGCGGCGGATCCGCCCAGGCCGCCGGTTCCAGGTCGTCGTAACCGACCACCGCCACCTCCTCCGGTACCCGTCGTCCGCGCGCCCGGAGGGTGCGCAGCGCGCCGCTCGCCATCAGGTCGGAGCAGACGAAGACCGCGTCCAGATCCGGTGCGGTGTCCAGGAGTTCGGCCATGGCCCGCTCGCCGCCGTGCGCCGTGAACCCGCCGTCCGCGACCAGCCGTGGGTCCGGCTCCGCGATGCCCAGCGCCTCGCGGTAGCCGTCGAGGCGGTCCACCGCGGAGGTCTGGTCGAGCGGTCCGGTGATCACGGCGATCCGGCGGCGGCCGCGGCCGAGGAGATGGCGTACGGCCTGCCGGGCCCCACCGCGGTTGTCGGTGTCGACATACAGCGGCCGCGGCACCCGGTCGGCGCCCGCCCAGCCGGGCCGGCCGCCGTAGACGGTGGGCAGTCCGGCGCGCTCGGCCATGGCGGGCAGCGGGTCGTCGCGGTGCAGCGAGAACATCAGCGCGCCGTCGACGTGCCCGGCCGACAGATAGCGGCCGATGCGGTCGTAGTCGGCGCGGTGCTCGACGAACATCAACAGCAGCTGGGCGTCGGCGGCGGCCAGTTCGCGGCTGATGCCGCGCAGTTGGCGTCCGAAGAACGGATCGCTGAAGACCCGGGTCTCCGGCTCCGCGATGACCACGGCGACCGCTCCGGTGCGGCGGGTGACCAGTGAGCGGGCCGCGCTGTTCGGCACGTAGCCCAGCTCGGTGACCGCCTGGCGCACCCGCTCCTGGACCGCGGCCCGCACCCCCGCACCGCCGTTGACCACGCGGGACACCGTGGCGCGGGAGACCCCGGCGAGCGCCGCGACCGCCTCCAGCGTCGGTCGCGGACCGTTCGGCTCAGACACCATTCAACTCCTTTTTCCACGCGGTGACTTGACGGTCTGCCGTCGAGTCGGCAGGGTGCACAGCGCACGATATGAGAGCGCTCTCAGTCCGGAAAGCCCCCCGGACCTCCTCACGACCCCCCACTGTGCCGAGGAGAGAATGTCATGAGCATGAGCATTCGGCCCGGAAATCGGGTGCACCACCGAGTGAGGGCGCCGCTCCTCGCCGTCGGCGCCGCGCTCGTTACCACCTGTGCGCTCACCCTCCCGACGGCTCACGCCGAGCAGGCGGCACCCGTCGCGAAAGCCGCTCCCACCGCCTTCCAGGAAGTCTGGCGTACGGACTTCGACGGTGCCGCCGGATCCCGACCCGCCGCCGACGACTGGATCACCGACACCGGCACCGGCTACCCCTCGGGCCCGCCCAACTGGGGCACCGGTGAACGCCAGACCTACACCGACCGCCCGGAGAACCTCCAGCTCGACGGCGCGGGCCACCTCAGGATCACGGCCCGGAAGGACGGCGCCACCTGGACCTCGGGCCGCATCGAGTCCCGGCGCTCCGACTTCGCGGCCCCATCCGGCGGCACACTCCGCATCGAGGCGCGCATCCGGATGCCCGACGTCTCCGGCGACGACGCGCTCGGCTACTGGCCGGCCTTCTGGACGCTGGGCGCCGACTACCGCGGCACCTACTGGAACTGGCCGGGCATCGGCGAGTTCGACATCATGGAGAACGTCAACGGCGTCAACAAGGTCTGGGGCGTGCTGCACTGCGGCGTCAACCCCGGCGGGCCGTGCAGTGAATCCCAGGGCAGGGGCAGCTCCCGCGAGTGCCCCGGCAGCGCCTGCCAGGCCGGCTTCCACACCTACGCGCTGGAGCTGGACCGCACCAACAGCGCCGCGGAAGCGCTGAACTGGTATGTCGACGGGCAGAAGTTCCACACCGTGAGCGCGGCCTCGATGGACGCCGACACCTGGGCGCGGGCCACCCACCACGGCCACTTCCTGCTGATCAACCTCGCGATGGGCGGCGCGTTCCCGGACGGCGCCGCGGGCTTCGCCACCCCCACCGACGCCACCCGGCCCGGCGGCTCCCTCCTCGTCGACCATGTCGCGGTCTCCGTACGGCAGCCCGCCGGAGCCCGTACGGACCGGGCCGCCACCCCCATCGACCGGCACCCCGTCCCGCAAGGAGCCACCTCGTGATCACTCGCCGCAGTCTGCTCGGCACTCTCGCCGCCGGCGCCGCCACCGCCTCCGGAATCGCCCTGGCCGGCCGGGCGACCGGCGCCCCCGCCCCGGCCGCAGCGCCCCGCGGGCCCGCCCGGTCCGCGGCCGGTCTGCCCCTGCACCTCGTCAACAACTCCGGCGACTACGCCAACTCCTCGGTCTGGATCTACGTCGTCGGCAATGACGGCACCCAGCAGGTGCGCGTCACCCCGGACGGTGAGCTCCGGCCCGTCGCACTGGCCGACAACGGGCCGGACGGCTTCACCGACTACGCCATCCCGCTCGCCGCGAGCGGCACCACGACCCTCCGCCTGCCACAGATGTCCGGCCGGATCTACACCGCGCTGGGCGGCAAGCTCAAGTTCAAGGCGGTCGAGGACGGCAACGGCAAGGCCGCGCTCGCCTACCCGGCGGGATGGGTCGCCGGCGACCCCAACTACGACGTGCTGCACGACTGCGCCGAGTTCACGTACAACTCCGGCGGGATGTACTGCAACACCACCATGGTCGACATGTTCAGCGTGCCGCTCGCGATCAAGCTCTCCGGAGCCAGGGAGCAGACCACCGGCACGCTCAAGGACGGCGCCCGCGCCAGGATCTTCTCCGACGTCAAGGCCGCCGAGGGCTTCGACCGCCTGGTCATCGGCGACCGGCGGGTGATCGCCCCCGGCCACGGCCTGGACAGCGGGCTGTTCGCCAAGGACTACTTCGCCCCGGCCATCGACGAGGCCTGGTCCGCCTACGCGGCCAAGGACCTGACCGTCACCACGAACGCGGGCACCTTCACCGGCCGGGTCCGCGACGGCAAGCTCGTCCTCACAGTCCCCCAAGGCCTCAAGGGCCGGGGTGGGGGTGCCCCCAGCGGTAGCTGGGGGAGGGCCCCCACCGGCACGGTCTCCTTCGACAAGCCGTCCACCCGCGATGTCCTCTTCTGCGACGGCACCCTCGCCGCCCCCAACGACAGCACCCTCGGCCCGGTCGCCGCCGTCCTGGGTGCCGCCCTCAACCGCTCCACCCTCACCTCGCACGCCGCCCAGCCCACCACCGACCCGGCCGCCTTCTACCGGCAGCGGCTGACCCACCACTACGCCCGTGCCATGCACGCCGCGACCCAGGACGGCAAGGCCTACGGCTTCGCCTTCGACGACGTCGCCGGCTTCGCCTCCTACATCGAGGACACCGCCCCGAAGGAGCTCACCCTCACCCTGACCCCGTTCTGACAAAAAAGTGGTGCCACCCGAAAACGGGCGGCACCACAGAACGCCGGGCGGTTAGCGCCTCGAAGGGGGCGCTAACCGCCGTAAGCCCCGCTGGCCGTCAGCCGCAGCGCCGTGTCGATCAGCGGAACATGGCTGAATGCCTGCGGGAAGTTGCCCACCTGCCGCTGGGCCTTGGGGTCCCACTCCTCGGCGAGCAGGCCCAGGTCGTTGCGGAGCGAGAGCAGCTTCTCGAAGAGCTTGCGGGCCTCGTCCACCCGGCCGATCATCGCGAGATCGTCCGCGAGCCAGAACGAGCACGCCAGGAAGGCACCTTCCTCCCCTTCCAGGCCGTCCACCCCGAGGTCGTCCGCACCGGACGTCGGGTAGCGCAGCACGAAACCGTCCTCGGTGGACAGCTCCCGCTGGATCGCCTCGATCGTGCCGATGACGCGCTTGTCGTCCGGGGGCAGGAAGCCCATCTGCGGGATCAGCAGCAGCGAAGCGTCCAGCTCCTGGGAGCCGTAGGACTGGGTGAAGGTGTTGCGCTCCTTGTCGTAACCCTTCTCGCAGACGTCCCGGTGGATCGTCTCGCGCAGGTCCTTCCAGCGCTCCAGCGGTCCGTCGACATCCCCGGACTCGATCAGCTTGACCGTGCGGTCGACCGCGACCCAGGTCATGACCTTGGAGTGCACGAAGTGCCGGCGCGGACCGCGGACCTCCCAGATGCCCTCGTCCGGCTCGTCCCAGTGCTTCTCCACCCACTGGATCAGCTTCAGCTGCAGCAGCGAGGCGTAGTCGTTACGGGCCAGCCCCGTCATGTGCGCCAGGTGCAGCGCCTCGGTGACCTCGCCGTAGACATCGAGCTGGAGCTGTCCCGCGGCGCCGTTGCCGACCCGCACCGGGCGGGAGTTCTCGTAGCCGGGGAGCCAGTGGAGGTCGTTCTCGCCCAACTCCCGCTCGCCGGCGATGCCGTACATGATCTGCAGGTTCTCCGGATCACCGGCCACCGCCCGCAGCAGCCACTCCCGCCAGGCCCGCGCCTCCTCGCGGTAGCCGGTGCGCAGCAGGGAGGACAGCGTGATCGCCGCGTCCCGCAGCCAGGTGAAGCGGTAGTCCCAGTTACGGACCCCGCCCAGGCACTCCGGCAGCGAGGTCGTCGGCGCCGCCACGATCCCGCCGGTCGGCGCGTAGGTCAGCGCCTTCAGCGTGATCAGCGAGCGCACCACCGCGTCCCGGTAGGGGCCGTGGTACGTGCAGTGCTCGACCCACTCGCGCCAGAACTCCTCGGTGGCCTCCAGCGACCCCTCCGGGTCGGCCACGGCCGGCGGCTCCTTGTGCGAGGGCTCCCAGCTGATGGTGAACGCGATCCGCTCACCCGGAGAAACGGTGAAGTCGGAGAAGGTCGTCAGGTCCTTGCCGTAGGTCTCCGCCTCGGTGTCCAGCCACACCGAATCGGGGCCCGCGACCGCGACCGTACGGTCGTCGATCTTGTGCACCCAGGGCACGACCCAGCCGTAGGAGAAGCGCATCCGCAGCTGCGAGCGCATCGGGACGCGTCCGCTGACGCCCTCCACGATGCGGATCAGCTGCGGGGCGCCGTCGCGGGGCGGCATGAAGTCGATCACGCGGACGGTGCCGCGCGGGGTGTCCCACTCCGATTCCAGGACGAGCGAATCGCCCCGGTAGCGCCGGCGATCGGCCGGCGCGGGCCGGCCCCCGGGACCGTTGACCGGCCCCATCCGCCAGAATCCGTGCTCCTCCGTGCCCAGCAGCCCCGCAAAGACCGCCGGGGAGTCGAAGCGGGGCAGGCACAGCCAGTCCACCGTGCCGTCCCGGCACACTAGAGCGGCGGTTTGCATATCGCCGATAAGTGCGTAGTCCTCGATGCGCCCGGCCACGTGCATCTCCCGTCGAGCTGGAGTCACGCCCCCCATGGGACGTATGAATCGGTCCGTCCTGCCCATGAAACGTCGCCGAGCAGCGGGACCGGAAATCGGGCGGGGGTGGTGCCTTCCCGGACGGCTCGTTGCGAGTGTCCGAGCAGGATACGACGCACGTGGTTGATCCGCGCGACCCTCGCACGGACTGACGTGCTCCGAACGGGTGGCCTCCATCACGTGACACTGTCACCCCGGCCGTCACCGCCCGGTCGCCGTGCGTGGCCGGGCGCGACCATGCCCGGTCGCTGATAGCCTGGTACCCCGTGGACCGGTGGGCACGAGAACCCCCGAACCGCAGCGACGGCACCCCTGAAAACGGGGACGCGCCGCTTCGCACCTCTCCACCTCGCGACCACGGGAGCTCCCTCTTGGCCATGCCGCCCAAATCCACGACGACCAAGCACCTCTTCGTCACCGGGGGCGTCGCCTCCTCGCTGGGCAAGGGGCTCACCGCCTCCAGCCTGGGTGCTCTCCTCAAGGCGCGCGGTCTGCGGGTCACGATGCAGAAGCTCGACCCGTATCTGAACGTCGACCCCGGAACGATGAACCCGTTCCAGCACGGTGAGGTCTTCGTCACCAACGACGGCGCCGAGACCGACCTGGACATCGGCCACTACGAGCGATTCCTGGACGTCGACCTCGACGGCTCCGCGAACGTGACCACCGGCCAGGTCTACAACACCGTGATCGCCAAGGAGCGCCGCGGCGAGTACCTCGGTGACACCGTGCAGGTCATCCCGCACATCACCAACGAGATCAAGCACCGCATCCGGCGGATGGCGACCGAGGACGTCGATGTCGTCATCACCGAGGTCGGCGGCACCGTCGGCGACATCGAGTCGCTGCCGTTCCTGGAGACGGTCCGCCAGGTCCGCCACGAGGTCGGCCGGGACAACGTCTTCGTCGTGCACATCTCGCTGCTCCCCTACATCGGCCCGTCCGGTGAGCTGAAGACCAAGCCGACCCAGCACTCGGTCGCGGCGCTGCGCAACATCGGTATCCAGCCCGACGCGATCGTGCTGCGCGCCGACCGTGAGGTCCCGACCGCCATCAAGCGCAAGATCTCGCTGATGTGCGACGTCGACGAGGCCGCGGTGGTCGCCGCGATCGACGCTCCGTCGATCTACGACATCCCCAAGGTCCTGCACACCGAGGGCCTGGACGCCTATGTCGTGCGCAAGCTGGACCTGCCCTTCCGCGACGTGAACTGGACCCAGTGGGAGGACCTGCTCGACCGCGTCCACAACCCCGACCACGAGGTCAGGGTCGCGCTGGTCGGCAAGTACATCGACCTGCCGGACGCCTACCTCTCGGTCACCGAGGCGCTGCGGGCCGGCGGCTTCGCGAACAAGACCCGGGTGAAGCTGAAGTGGGTCACCTCCGACGACTGCAAGACCCCGGCCGGTGCCGCCGAGCAGCTCGCCGACTGTGACGCGGTCTGCATCCCCGGCGGCTTCGGCGACCGGGGCGTGGACGGCAAGGTCGGCGCGATCACCTACGCCCGGGAGAACAAGCTCCCGCTGCTCGGTCTCTGCCTGGGCCTCCAGTGCGTGGTCATCGAGGCGGCCCGCAACCTGGCCGGCATCGAGGGCGCGAACTCCACCGAGTTCGACCCGGCCGCGGCCGACCCGGTCATCTCCACGATGGCCGAGCAGATGGACATCGTCGCAGGTGAGGGCGATATGGGCGGCACGATGCGGCTGGGTATGTACCCCGCCAAGCTCGCCGAGGGCTCGATCGTCCGCGAGGTCTACGACGACCAGCCCTACGTCGAGGAGCGCCACCGCCACCGCTACGAGGTCAACAACGCCTACCGCGGTGAGCTGGAGAAGAAGGCCGGGCTGCTGTTCTCCGGCACCTCTCCGGACAACAAGCTCGTCGAGTACGTCGAGTACCCGCGCGAGATCCACCCCTACCTGGTCGCCACCCAGGCGCACCCGGAGCTGCGCTCCCGCCCGACCCGTCCGCACCCGCTCTTCGCCGGGCTGGTGAAGGCCGCGGTCGCGCGCAAGACGGGCGCCGCGAAGTAAGGGACACCACGGCGGATACGGTTGCCGGGGTACGGCCTCCCGCAGGTCGTGCCCCGGTTTCTGCGTTGGTACAGGCACACACAGGAGGACGCGCCATGGCGATCAAGGACACCCCGGAGGAGTGGACGGTCACCGCGACCACGACGCCGTTCACCGGGAACAAGACCAGCGTGCGCACCGACGAGGTCGTCATGCCGGACGGCACCACCGTCACCCGCGACTACCAGGTCCACCCCGGTTCCGTGGCCGTCCTCGCCCTCGACGGCGAGGGCCGGGTGCTGGTGCTGCGCCAGTACCGCCACCCCGTGCGCCAGCGGCTGTGGGAGATCCCCGCCGGCCTGCTCGACATCCCCGGTGAGAACCCTCTGCACGCGGCGCAGCGCGAGCTGTACGAGGAGGCGCACGTCAAGGCCGAGGACTGGCGGGTGCTGACCGACGTCTACACCACGCCCGGCGGCTGCGACGAGGCCGTGCGGATCTTCCTCGCCCGTGATCTGTCCGAGGCCGAGGGCGAGCGCTTCGAGGTCTCCGAGGAGGAGGCCGACATGGAGCTGGCGCGGGTGCCGCAGGACGAGCTGCTCCGTGGCGTCCTCGCCGGTGAACTGCACAACAACTGCCTCGTCGTCGGTGTGCTGGCACTCACCGCGGCCCAGGCCGGTGCGGGCCTGGACGCACTGCGCCCGGCCGACGCCCCGTGGCCGGCCCGCCCCTTCGAGGCCTGACCCGCCGGCCCCGCCACCGCCGCACCACGAGCCGGTCGGACGATCCGCCGATCCGATCGGGTGACTCAACCGCCCCGCGCTGCACGGCACGTGACACGCCGTGAACTACGCTCGGCAGCGTCCGCCCCAGCGGCGGATTCGTACGCGCAGGTGGACGGGAGCGTGAGCCGGTGACGGACCAGGCGGTGGGCGGGGGGCACCTCCCGCCGGAGGCGGCGGAAGCGTCGGCCACGACAGCGCCCGGGCCGCGGGCCGCGGCGCCCCGCCAGGACGGTGCCGCCGCCCGCCCCGCCGTTCCCGCGACCGCCGTTGCCCCTTCCACCGGGCAGTTCGCCGGCCGGCGCCGCGAGCTCAAGGCGCTGCACGCCGATATCGCCCGCGCCGGCCTGGACACCCTCTCCGGCCGCAAGGGCGCGCGCAGCCGGGTGCTGCTGATCGCCGGCCGCCCCGGTTCCGGCCGTACGGCCCTGGCCGAGGAACTGCTGCGGGAGCTGGCCGGCGACCATCCCGACGGGGTGCTGCGGGCCACCCTGACCGGGCCGGGCGGCGAACCGGCCGACACCGGCCGCACCGCACGTGAGCTGCTGGCCGCGCTCGGCGCCGGCGCCCCGGCGGGTGCCCCCGAGGACGAGCTGGCCCAGCGGCTGCGCGAGGCGCTCGCCGGGCGCCGGGCCCTGCTCTTCCTGGACGACGCACCGGGCGCGGACCAGGTTGAACCGCTGCTCCCGGACGCCCCGGACTGCCTGGTGGTGGTGGTCGCGCAGGGGCCGCTGACCGGCATTCCGGACGTCCGGCCGTGCGCCCTGGGCGGTCTGGACAGCGCGGCCGGGGTTGCCGTCCTCGCCCGGTACGCCGGGCCGACCCGGATCACCGTCGACCCGCGGACCGCCGACAGCGTCGTGGAGGAGTGCGGCGGCCAGCCGGCCGCACTGGTGCTGGCCGGTGCCTGGCTCGCCGCCCGCCCGATGTCCTCGGTCGCCGATCTGTGCCAGGCGCTGCACGCCGTCCCGCTGCCGCCGGACCTGCCCACCGGTGCCCGGCCGCTGTTCCGCGCCTTCCGCCTCGCCTACGACGCGCTGCCGCCGCCCGCCGCCCGGATATTGCGCCTGATCACCCTGGCGCCGGGCGGTCTGGTGGACGCGCACATCGCCTCCGCGCTGGCCGGCTGCTCGGTGGCGACGGCCGTCACGACACTCGGCGAATTCGTCGCGCTCGGCCTGCTGCGGCCGGCCGCAGCCGAGGACGACGAGGTCCCCGGCGCCCGTGCGCCCGACGCCGCGCTGTATCCCCCGTACCGCCTGCCCGGCTGCCTCCACCCGCTGGCACGTGAACTGCTGACGGAACACGAGCGCCCGGCCGACGTCCAGCTGGCCCGCGCCCGGATGCTGGAGCGGACCGTACGGCTGCTGCAGTCCTGCCGGGCGATGGGTGAACCGGCCGATTCCCCCGCCCGGCAGAAGACCGCGGGGCTGCCGCGCCCGCTGCGCTTCGGCTCCCGGGAGGCCGCCGCGCACTGGCTGCACAGCCGGCGCGGTGCCCTGCTCGACGCCGCCAGGATCGCCGTCGCGGACGGTGAACTCGACACGCTGGACCGGCGGTTGATGGCCGCGCTGACCCGGACGCTGCTGGCGCACCAGGGCGCCGAGGCCGCCGCGCCGGACCTCTACGCGCTGCACGGGCTCGTCCTCCGGGTCGCCGAGCGGCGCGGACTGCCGCGGGAGCGGGCCGCCGCCCTGCTGAACCTCGGGGATCTGGACGGCCAGGCGGGACGGACCGCCCAGGCGCTCACCCGCTACCGGGGCGCGCTGGAGGCGGCCCGCTCGGTGAAGGACCCGGTGGCCACCGGCCGGGCGCTGGAGTCGCTGGGCGGTACGTACACCGAGCTCGGCGACTGGCAGCGGGCCGCCGACTGGTACGGCCGGGCGCTGGAGCTGCGGCTCGCCCGGGGGGAGAGCGGCGACGCGGCGCGGCTGCACGGCCGGATCGGCAGTGCGCTTGCTCACACGGGCCGGTGGAGCGAGGCGCTCAAGGCGTGGCGGGCGGCCGTCGGGACCTACCGCAGGCTCGGCGAGGTGGCCGGCCAGGCGCGGGCGACCGGTGAGGTGGCCCGGGTGCAGGAGTACGCGGGGCGGCCCGAGGACGCGCTGCGGACCTGCCTCGAAGCCCTGGACATCGCCCGCAGAGCGGGTGACGGACGGCTGGAGGCGGCCCTGCAACTACGGATTGCGGACACTCTCGACCGGCTCGGCGACCCAGCGGCGGCAGGGCTCCATCGGGCCGTCGGAGAGCGACTCCTTGGAGATCACAGCGAGTGACCTACGAAATCGGTAGTGCTTCTCGCGAGATTTAATGCTTTGCAAGGCTAGACAAGAAGAGCTCCTTCAATAGACTGGCTGGGCCGCGTTCGGCGCGGTCAGTTCCGTCATGCAGCGCATGAGGGGATAATTCCTCCTGCACCCTCTCTTTCAAGGACCGTGATCGACGTGAAGGTCGGCATCCCCCGCGAGGTCAAGAACAACGAGTTCCGCGTGGCCATCACGCCCGCCGGAGTAAACGAACTCGTCCGCCACGGCCACCAGGTCTTCATCGAGAAGGACGCCGGTCTCGGTTCGTCCATCACGAATGAGGAGTACGTCGCCGCCGGTGCCAGCATCCTGGACACCGCCGATGAGGTCTGGGGCACCGCTGACCTGCTGCTGAAGGTCAAGGAGCCGATTGCGGAGGAGTACCACCGCCTCCGCAAGGACCAGACGCTCTTCACCTACCTGCACCTGGCCGCCTCCAAGGAGTGCACGGACGCGCTGCTGGAGTCCGGCACCACCGCGATCGCCTACGAGACCGTCGAGACGGCCGGCCGCCAGCTGCCGCTGCTCGCCCCGATGTCCGAGGTCGCGGGCCGTATCGCCCCGCAGGTCGGTGCCTACCACCTGATGCGCCAGGCCGGCGGCCGCGGTGTGCTGCCCGGCGGCGTCCCCGGTGTCCACGCGGGCAAGGCCGTCATCATCGGCGGTGGCGTCTCCGGCTGGAACGCGCTGCAGATCGCCGTGGGCCTCGGCTTCCACGTCACCCTGCTCGACAAGGACATCAACAAGCTCCGCGAGGCCGACAAGATCTTCGGCACCAAGGTGCAGACGATCGTCTCCAACGCCTACGAGCTGGAGAAGGCCGTCATCGAGGCCGACCTCGTCGTCGGTGCCGTCCTGATCCCCGGCGCCAAGGCCCCCAAGCTGGTCACCAACGAGCTCGTCGCCAAGATGAAGCCCGGAAGTGTTCTTGTCGACATCGCGATCGACCAGGGCGGCTGCTTCGAGGACTCCCGTGCCACCACGCACGCCGAGCCGACCTTCCCGGTCCACAACTCGGTCTTCTACTGCGTCGCCAACATGCCCGGCGCGGTGCCGAACACCTCCACCCACGCGCTCACCAACGCCACGCTGCCCTACATCGTGGAGCTGGCGAACCGTGGCTGGGTCGAGGCGCTGCGCCGTGACCCGGCGCTGGCCAAGGGCCTGAACACGCACGACGGCAAGGTCGTCTACGGTCCGGTCGCCGAGGCGCACGGCCTGGAGCACGTCGAACTGCGCACCCTCCTCGGCTGAGACGTCAACGACGCGCGTCAACGCCGCACCACCGGCCGGGCCTTGTCGACAAGGCCCGGCCGGTCGCGTGTGCGACCCCCGGTGTGCCGTACTTCTCGCCGCCGGCACTCAACTCGCCGTGAACGTAACCCTTTAACCGATTCGCGCACCCCTGAAACATCGGTCCGATACCGCTTGCGCCCTTGACATCGGGGGGTCCGGTTACCGACACATCGTGCCGGGTCCGGTGGATTGTGTTGCTGCGGACGCCCGACACGCCATAGAGTCGCCAACCGTCGGCATGGTGCCACGCTGACCTATCGATAAAGTTTCCTGGTCACGTCCAAGGAGGTAAGACGACTTGTGAATGAGTCGACATTTACTCCCGGAGGTGGACAACCAGGAGTGGTTGCACGGGACCAGGGTCCCTCGGGGCGCGAGGCTGTCGGCTCCGTTGTGGTCCACACCTTCGCAGCCCATCAGAGCATTTCCACGACAGCCCACCAGAGCATGGACGGCCATCACGTGAACGCCATGGCCGGCGACCGGGGCAGTGGAGAACCCGCCCGTCTCGCCGACTACGACGACCTGCCCGAGGGGCACTTCTACGATCCGGACGCGGAGTACGAGCCGGACCCCGAATACGCCGCGACGCTCGCGCCGGACGCCGCGCGCCAGCGCCGAGAACGCGTCGGCCCGACCGGACGCCCGCTCCCTTATTTCCCCATCCCGGGACCGTTGTCGGACCACGGCCCCGCCAAAATCATCGCGATGTGCAACCAGAAGGGCGGGGTCGGCAAGACCACCTCGACCATCAACCTGGGCGCCGCGCTCGCCGAATACGGACGACGGGTGCTGCTCGTCGACTTCGACCCGCAGGGCGCCCTGTCGGTCGGACTCGGCGTCAACCCGATGGAACTCGACCTGACGGTCTACAACCTGCTCATGGAGCGGGGCATGTCGGCCGACGAAGTGCTGCTGAAGACCGCGGTCCCCAACATGGACCTGCTGCCCAGCAATATCGATTTGTCAGCGGCAGAGGTGCAGTTGGTCAGCGAGGTCGCGCGCGAGTCGACGCTGCAGCGTGCGCTGAAGCCGCTGCTGGCCGACTACGACTACATCGTCATCGACTGCCAGCCCTCCCTCGGCCTGCTCACCGTCAACGCCCTGACGGCGGCTCACAAGGTCATCGTGCCGCTGGAGTGCGAGTTCTTCGCGCTGCGCGGTGTCGCGCTGCTCACCGAGACGATCGAGAAGGTCCAGGAGCGGCTCAACCCCGAGCTGGAGCTGGACGGCATCCTGGCGACGATGTACGACTCCCGCACCGTGCACAGCCGTGAGGTCCTGGCACGTGTCGTCGAGGCCTTCGACGACCACGTCTACCACACCGTCATCGGCCGTACGGTCCGCTTCCCGGAGACCACCGTCGCGGGTGAGCCGATCACCACGTACGCCTCCAACTCCGTCGGTGCCGCCGCCTATCGTCAGCTCGCCAGGGAGGTGCTCGCCCGGTGTCACGCCGAGTGAGTCTGCCGGGAGCCGACGAACTGTTCCGTACCACTGGGGGAGTGGGGCTGCAGCCCTCCAGCCCCCGTCGCCCGGCGAACGGCTCCACGGCCAACGGCGAGGCGCCCCGGGTGCCCGCACCGGCCGGTGAGCCCGATCCGGCGGCGGACGGGCCGGAGGCGGCCACCGCGGTACGGCAGCGTCGGCCCGGGGCCGGCGGCTCGGACACCCCGGCGGCGACGGCCGGTGACGGCGGACCGGCCACCCCGCCCCGGGTGCCCGCCCTCGGCCCCCCGGCCGAGCACAGCGGCCGGGAGACGGACGGCGACACCGCCAAGGGCCACCGGACCCAGGCGGGCAAGGGCGGCCAGGCCGCTTCCGACCCGGCCGCAGCGGCCGCGCAGGCCGGTGGCCAGGGCCGCCGTCGCGGTGGCTCCCGCGGCGCCAACCGCCGTCCCAGCGGCCGGGAACGGCACGACGAGAAGATCACCGTCTATGTCTCCGCCGAGGAGCTCATGGACCTCGAACATGCGCGGCTGGTGCTGCGCGGCGAACACGGCCTCGCCGTCGACCGCGGCCGGATCGTCCGCGAGGCGGTCGCCGTCGTCCTCGCCGACCTGGAGTCGCGGGGCGACGCCAGCATCCTGGTGCGGCGGCTGCGGGGCCGCTGACGCCCGTTGCCGTGGTCCTGCGCGGGACGCGGCGGATCCGGCACCGTCGGGGACCGCCGTCGTGGCCGCTCCCCGGTAACGGCCGAGAATTCCTGCGGTGGCCGCCGCGGTGCGGAAACGTCACGCCGGGCGGGCCGGGATAGCCTGCCTCCTCGGCGGGGTGTCCCGCCCGCAACCAGCCCGTCGCCCCGGCACGGGACCGCAGCACCATGGACCGCGATGCCGACGACCAACGACGAAACCCCTGCGCCCCGCGCCCGTAGAGCCCTCGGCCGCGGGCCGGGCGCGGGTCCGGTGGGACCGGGCGGGCCCGGGGTGTCCGAGGGGCCTGCCGGGCCTGAGGAGCCCGTGGCGCCGGACGGGCCCGCCGCGTTCGAGGAGCCCTCGGCGTCCGATGAGCCTGTGGTGCACGACGTGCCCGGGCAGGCGGGCGGGGGCGCGGCGTCGCGGGAGTCCGGGACACCGGACGGGCCGTCGGCCGACGAGGCGCCTGCCGAGCCCGCGGTCACCGGGGTGCCGGAGGTTACCGGTGCACCGGAGGCGACCGTCGCCGGGGAGGGCCCCGCTGCTGCCCCCGATGCCGGTCCCTCAGAGGCTCCCCCCGAAAACGGCGACGGCCGTTTCACCCTCCGGCTGGACAACTTCGAGGGCCCCTTCGATCTTCTGCTGCAGTTGATCTCGAAGCACAAGCTGGACGTCACCGAGGTCGCGCTGTCGAAGGTGACCGACGAGTTCATGGCGCACATCCGTGCCATGGGGCCGGACTGGGATCTGGACCAGACCACGGAGTTCCTGGTCGTCGCGGCGACACTGCTGGATCTGAAGGCGGCCCGGCTGCTGCCCGTGGCCGAAGTGGAGGACGAGGCGGACCTCGCGCTCCTGGAGGCCCGCGATCTGCTCTTCGCCCGGCTGCTGCAGTACCGCGCGTACAAGCGGATCGCGGACATCTTCAGCGCCCGGCTGGCGGACGAGGCCCGCTGCCACCCCCGTACGGTCGGCCTGGAGCCGCGGCTCGCCGAGCTGCTGCCCGAAGTCGTCATCAGCACAGGGGCGGAGGGCTTCGCCAAGCTCGCGGTGAAGGCGATGCAGCCCAAGGCGCGGCCGCAGGTTTATGTCGACCACATCCATGCGCCGCTGGTGAGCGTGCGGGAGCAGGCCGAGGTGGTGATGGGGCGGCTGCGGGAGGCGGGTGAGTGCAGCTTCCAGGAGCTGTGTGCGGACGCACCGGACACCCTCACCGTCGTGGCGCGCTTCCTGGCCCTGCTGGAGCTCTACCGGGAGCGGGTGGTCGTCCTGGACCAGGACGAGGCCCTGGGGGCGCTGACGGTCCGCTGGACGGGCACGGAAGGGGCCGAGCCGGTGGTCACCGACGAGTTCGACCAGGAACCGGGGGAGCGCGCCGCCGAGGCGGAGCGGACAGAACGAGCAGGAGAGGAGCGGGCATGAGCGGCGCGGCCGGTGGCGAGGCGTACGACATCACGGAGACCGGTGCGGGCGGCGCCCCGGGAGAGCGGCCCGGTGTGCCGGCCGGGACACCGGTCGTCGCCGAGCTGGAGCTGAAGCCCGCACTGGAGGCCGTCCTCATGGTCGTCGACGAGCCCGCGACCGAGGAACACCTGGCCAGAGTGCTGCAGCGGCCCCGCCGCGCGGTCGCGCTGGCGCTGCGTGAGCTGTCCGACGACTACACCCGCCAGGGGCGCGGTTTCGATCTGCGTCTGGTGGCCGGCGGCTGGCGCTTCTACTCCCGTGCCGCGTACGCGGATGCGGTGGAGAGCTTTGTCCTGGACGGGCAGCAGGCCCGGCTCACCCAGGCCGCATTGGAGACTCTGGCCGTGGTCGCGTACCGTCAGCCGGTCAGCCGTTCCCGTGTCTCGGCCGTACGCGGCGTGAACTGTGACGGTGTGATGCGCACGCTCCTCCAGCGCGGCCTGGTGGAGGAGGCGGGGACGGAACCTGAAACAGGTGCGATCCTGTACAGGACGACGAATTACTTTCTGGAGCGGATGGGCCTGCGCGGCCTGGACGAGCTCCCTGAGCTCGCACCGTTCCTCCCGGAGGCGGACGCGGTCGAGGGCGACTCCCCGGAAGGTATCCCGTCGTTCGACGTAGACGACAGCGGCGACTCTCAGACGGATCATTGATGCGAAGCAGCGGCAGGAACAACGACAGCGGGCGGGGCAACTACCGCGGCGCGGGCAACCAGAGGGACGAGAAGCAGCAGCGCGCCGGCCGTCCCCGTCCCGAGGAGCGTCGCTACGACGTCGGCGGAACCGGTGGCCCGGGCGGCAAGGACGAACGCGGCGGGTCCAAGGGCGGCGGCCCCAAGAGCGGCGGCCCGAAGAGCGGCGGCAGCCGGGGCGCGGCGGCCCGTGGCGGCGCCAAGGGCGGTCCGCGGACCGGCGCCAAGTCCGGCCCCGGTGCGAAGGGCGGCCCCAAGGGCGGCCCGCAGCGCGGCCGTGGCCAGGCGCCCGCGCGGCCCCGTGAGTACGACGCCCAGGTCGAGGAGCGCAACCGCGCCCGCCACAACAAGCCGCAGGTCAAGACCCCCAAGACCTTCGGCGACCAGGAGGGCGAGCGGCTGCAGAAGGTGCTGGCCAGGGCCGGTATGGGCTCGCGGCGGGCCTGCGAGGAGCTGATCGACCAGGCCCGGGTCGAGGTCAACGGCCAGATCGTCATGGAGCAGGGCGTCCGGGTCGACCCGGAGAAGGACGAGATCAAGGTCGACGGCCTGACGGTCGCCACCCAGTCGTACCTCTTCTTCGCGCTGAACAAGCCGGCCGGTGTCGTCTCCACGATGGAGGACCCCGACGGCCGCCAGTGCCTGGGCGACTACGTCACCAACCGTGAGACGCGGCTCTTCCACGTCGGCCGGCTGGACACCGAGACCGAGGGCATCATCCTGCTCACCAACCACGGTGAGCTGGCACACCGCCTGACGCACCCGCGCTACGGCGTCAAGAAGACCTACCTGGCCGCGATCCAGGGTCCGCTCCCGCGTGACCTGGGCAAGCAGCTCAAGGACGGCATCCAGCTGGAGGACGGCTACGCCCGCGCCGACCACTTCCGGGTCGTGGAGAACACCGGCAAGAACTACCTCGTCGAGGTCACGCTCCACGAAGGCCGTAAGCACATCGTGCGCCGGATGCTCTCCGAGGCCGGCTTCCCGGTCGACAAGCTCGTCCGCACGAGCTTCGGCCCGATCGCCCTGGGCGACCAGAAGTCGGGCTGGCTCCGCCGGATGACGAACACGGAGGTCGGCATGCTGATGCGCGAGGTCGAGCTTTAGCGCTTACGCTGCGCTTTGGGCTCGGCCCGCGTTTTTGGCTGTCCCGCCGTGGTGGTTGTTCGCCGTTGCGGGTCCGCTGCGCGGGGCTTGGGTTCGGGTGATGTTTGCGGGTTCCCCGCCGTTGCGCCTGCGGCGGGCTGGGTGGGTGTCGGGTGCGGTGACGGGCCTCCGGGGCCTGGTGTGTGGACTGCTTCGCTTTACGTCCACACACCAGGCCCCTCCGGCCCGTCCCCTCCCGTTGGGGGAGTAGTGGCGGTGGGTGGGGGCGGGCGTCCGTAGGCGGTATTTCACTTCTGCTTCGCGAGGAGCAGTGGACCTCCGGCGACCACCCCCACCAGGCTGCTTTTTCCCACCCCCCACGGGAGGGGACGGGCCGGAGCGGGTGGGGTGCCGGACGTAAAGCGCAGCAGTCCGGCACCCCACCCGCGGAGGTCCGTCACCGCACCCCGACAGCCCCGCGCAGCGGACCGGCCCGCCGCAGGCGCCACGGCGGGAAAGCCGAAAACGTGGGGCCGAAGGCAAAGCGCAGCGGACCGGCCCGCCGCCAGGCGCAACGGCGGGAAGCCGACAACGTCGGCCGAGGCAAAGCGCAGCGGAGCCGCAACGGCGGGGCACCCGCAAGCATCACCCGCGCCCATGCCCCGCGCAGCGGAGCTGCAACGGCGAGAACCCCCTACGGCGGGACAGCCGAAAACGTGGGAGGCGAGCCAAGCGCGGAGGCGCGCCTGGCGCGGAACAAGAAGTCCGTCACCCGGGCCCGGTCCGGCTCGGGTGGCAGGGGGGAGCCGGAGACCGCCGCCTCGGCCTCCTCGGACAGGCGCGCCATCCGGCGCTCCACCGTGTTCCAGGGCACCTCACCGCGGCGGACCGCGAGCAGGTCCTCCCGGTTCCGGCCGACGTCCAGCGTGAGCACGCCCGTGCGGAGCAGATCGCGGGACGAGGCCAGCAGGCGCAGCAGATGCATGGCGTGCTTCCAGCGGGGCGCGCCGTGCTGCCGTACGTCGGCGCGCAGCTGCTTCAGCTGGCTGCCGGCGTAGCCCGCGAAGGTGCGGTGGACCTGCCGGGACAGGAACGCCTCGCGCAGGGCGAGCAGCTCACGGCCGGTGGCGTCGATCCGCTCGACGAGGGGGGAGTGCAGGCATTCCAGGACGGTGGGGTTGGCGCGCAGCGCCAGCTGGCAGAAGCGCTCCAGCTCCCAGGAGAACTCCTCCTCGCGCGGCCCGTCCACATGGGTCGGCGGCTTCTCGAAGCCCCAGAAGAGCCGGGTGGGGGCGAGGAACACCCCGCGGCGGTCGGTGTCACTGGTCTCCGTGGCCAGACCGAAGGCACGCGAGCCCATCACACAGGCGTAGACGGTGTGCTCGGTGACCAGGGAGTGACCTGCGGCGGCTTCGGACATGGCGGCGATTGTCGCTGGCGGGAGCGGGGAATGTCACCAGGTTTCCGAGGGGCGGTTGCCGGCGGCCGGGGGCCCGGGCCACTGTCGGTGCACGGGCGGTTGCGGGGGCGCGGACCGCCGCGCGCGCCCGCCGGCCCCTCCCGCCGCCGTACGGATTGTCCGTGCGGCTGGTTACGCTGATCAGTGCGCGCACAGGTGCGTGACGCGGCACACAACGCAGGGGAGCAGTGACGTGGCGGTACGAGCGGTCCGCGGGGCCGTCCAGCTGGAGCGGGACGACGCGGGGCACATGCAGGAGCAGGTCGGCGAGCTGCTCACCGCCATCCTTGAGCGCAACGACCTGCGCGCGGACGACCTGATCAGTGTGTGGTTCACCGCCACCCCCGATCTGCACAGCGACTTCCCGGCCGCCGCCGCGCGCGCCCTGGGCATCACGGACGTCCCGCTGATCTGCGCCCAGGAGCTGGACATCGCCGGCGCCATGGAGCGCGTGGTGCGGGTGCTCGCCCATGTCGAGACCGATCTGTCCAAGGCCGGGATCGCCCATGTCTACCTCGGCGCGGCCGGGGCGCTGCGGAAGGACATTGCGCAGTGAGGACCGCACTCGTCATCGGAACGGGCCTGATCGGCACCTCGGCCGCGCTCGCCCTCAACGCGCGGGGCGTCCAGGTGTACCTGGAGGACCACGACCAGGCCCAGGCCCTGACGGCCGCCGCGCTCGGCGCGGGCACCGCCGAGGCGCCCCCGGGGCCGGTCGACCTGGCCATCGTGGCCGTGCCGCCGGCCCATGTGGCGACGGCGCTGGCGGACGCGATGCGGCGCCGGGTGGCCCGTGCCTACATCGACGTCGCCAGCGTCAAGGGCGGCCCGCGGCGTGAGCTGGAGGCGATGGGCCGCGATCTGTCCGGCTACCTCGGCACCCACCCGATGGCGGGCAAGGAGCGCTCCGGCCCGCTGGCCGCCACCGCCGACCTCTTCGAGGGCCGTCCCTGGGTGCTCACCCCGACCCGCGACGGCGACACCGAGGTGCTCAACCTCGCCTTGGAGCTGGTCGCGCTGTGCCGGGCCGTCCCGGTGGTGATGGACGCGGATGCGCACGACCGCGCCGTCGCCCTCGTCTCGCACACCCCGCAGCTGCTCTCCAGCCTCGTCGCCGCCCGCCTGAAGGGCGCCGATGAGACCGCCGTACGCCTCTGCGGCCAGGGCATCCGGGATGTGACGCGGATCGCGGCCTCCGATCCCGCGATGTGGCTCGACATCCTGTCCGCGAATCCTGGCCCGGTCGCCGATGTCCTGGCCGAGATCGCCGCCGACCTGGACGAGACCGTACGGTCCCTGCGCGCCCTGGAGTCCGCCGACGACGAGAAGCGCGGCGGCGGCGTCAGCGGGATCGAGGACGTGCTCCGCCGCGGCAACGCCGGCCGGGAGCGGGTGCCCGGCAAGCACGGCGCCGCCCCGGCCACCTACGAGATCGTCGCCGTCCACATCGGCGACCAGCCCGGTGAGCTGGCCCGGATCTTCGCCGACGCCGGCCGGGCCGGGGTCAATATCGAGGACGTCCGCATCGAGCACGCCACCGGCCAGCAGGCGGGCTTCATCCAGCTCATGGTCGAGCCGCAGGCGGTGCCGGGGCTGACCGCGGAGCTGCGGGAGCGGGGCTGGTCGATCCGGCAGTGACACCGTGGACGGCACCGTGCGGGTGAGCCAGTAACCTTGTCCGAGGCCCTTATGGCCCTTGGACCCCCGCCCCGTGTACAAGAAAGGTGTTCGTCACCGTGGAAACCGCCGCTCGGACCGCCCCGGCAGCAGTGATTGTCGCCATCGACGGCCCCGCAGGCACGGGCAAGTCCAGCACGTCCAAGGCCGTCGCCGCCAAGCTCGGCCTCGGCTACCTCGACACCGGCGCCCAGTACCGTGCGATCACCTGGTGGATGCTGACCAACGGGATCGACGTCAAGGACGCGACCGCGGTGGCCGACGCCGCCGCCAAGCCCGTGATCGTCTCCGGCACCGACCCGGCCGCCCCGACCATCACGGTCGACGGCCTGGACGCCGCGGGCCCGATCCGTACCCAGGAGGTCACCGCCGCGGTCAGCGCGGTCAGCGCCGTCCCCGAGGTACGGACCCTGATCACCGACCTGCAGCGCAGCATCGCCGCCGAGGCGCCGAACGGCATCGTCGTCGAGGGCCGGGACATCGGCATCACCGTCCTGCCCGACGCCGACCTCAAGGTCTTCCTCACCGCCTCCCCGGAGGCGCGGGCGGCCCGGCGCAGCGGCGAGCTCAAGGGCAAGGAGGCCGCCGACCTGGCCGCCACCCGTGAGGCGCTGGTCAAGCGTGACGCCGCCGACTCCGGCCGGAAGACCTCCCCGCTGGCCAAGGCGGACGACGCCGTCGAGGTGGACACCACCGAGCTGACGCTGGACCAGGTCATCGAGTGCGTGGTCACCCTCATCGAGGGCGCCGGCGCCGAAAAGGCAGGGCGGGCCGCCCGGTGACCGAAAGCGGCAGGGCGCCGAGCGCGGCGGGTGCCGCGGTCGGCCGCCGGATCGGCATCGGCCTGATGTACGGGCTGTGGCGGCCGCGGGTGCTGGGCGCCTGGCGGGTGCCGTCCGCCGGCCCGGTGATCCTCGCCGTCAACCATGCGCACGGCCTCGACGGCCCGATGCTGATGGGCACCGCGCCGCGGCCGGTGCACTTCCTGATCAAGAAGGAAGCCTTCGTCGGCCCGCTGGACCCGTTTCTGCGGGGCATCGGGCAGCTGAAGGTGGACCGCAACACCGCCGACCGCAAGGCGATCACCGACGCCCTCGGGGTGCTGGCGGACGGCGGAGTGCTGGGGATCTTCCCGGAAGGCACCCGTGGCGAGGGCGACTTCGCCTCCCTACGGGCCGGGCTGGCGTACTTCGCGGTGCGCTCCGGGGCCCCGGTCGTGCCGGTGGCGGTGCTCGGCAGCAAGGAGCGGCACAGCCGGCTGACCCCGGCCGTGCCGCCGCTGCGGTCCCGCGTCGATGTCGTCTTCGGCGACGCCTTCGAGGCGGGCGACGGGAGCGGTCGGCGCACCCGTAAGGCGCTCGACGAGGCGACCGTACGGATCCAGGAGCGGCTGACCGTCCACCTGGCAGAGGCCAGGCGCCTGACCGGGCGCTGACCGACACTTGAGTAGTGGGCCGCGGACGAGCGGCCCACCGATCACGATGATGAACGAGGAACGGACTTCATGAACGACCAGATCCCTACCGGCGACGAGCACGGTGCGCTTGGCGACGCCGAGTACGCGGAGTTCATGGAGCTCGCCGCGGAGGAGGGCTTCGACCTCGAGGAGGTCGAGGGTGACATCGCCGCGGCCGGCCACGGCCCGCTGCCCGTCCTCGCCGTCATCGGCCGCCCCAATGTCGGTAAGTCGACCCTGGTGAACCGCATCATCGGCCGCCGGGAAGCGGTCGTCGAGGACAAGCCTGGCGTCACCCGCGACCGCGTCACGTACGAGGCCGACTGGAACGGCCGCCGCTTCAAGGTCGTCGACACCGGCGGCTGGGAGCAGGACGTCCTCGGCATCGATGCCTCCGTCGCGATGCAGGCCGAGTTCGCCATCGAGGCCGCGGACGCGGTCGTCTTCGTCGTCGACGCCAAGGTCGGCGCGACCGACACCGACGAGGCCGTGGTCAAGCTGCTGCGCCGCGCCGGCAAGCCCGTCGTCCTGGTCGCCAACAAGGTCGACGGCCCGTCGGGCGAGGCCGACGCCGCCATGCTGTGGTCGCTGGGCCTCGGCGAGCCGCACCCGATCTCCGCGCTGCACGGCCGGGGCACCGGCGACATGCTCGACGCCGCGCTGGAGGCGCTGCCCGAGGCGCCTGCGCAGACCTTCGGCACGGCCCTCGGCGGCCCCCGCCGGATCGCGCTGATCGGCCGTCCGAACGTCGGCAAGTCGTCGCTGCTGAACAAGGTCGCCGGCGAGGAGCGGGTGGTCGTCAACGAGATCGCCGGTACCACCCGCGACCCGGTCGACGAGATGATCGAACTGGGCGGCAAGACCTGGAAGTTCGTGGACACCGCCGGTATCCGCCGCCGGGTGCACCTCCAGGAAGGCGCCGACTACTACGCCTCGCTGCGCACCGCTGCGGCCGTCGAGAAGGCCGAGGTCGCCGTCGTCCTGATCGACGCGTCCGAGTCCATCAGCGTCCAGGACCAGCGCATCATCACGATGGCCGTGGAGGCCGGACGCGCCCTGGTCATCGCCTACAACAAGTGGGACACCCTCGACGAGGAGCGCCGCTTCTACCTGGAGCGGGAGATCGAGCGGGACCTCGTGCAGGTCCCCTGGGCGATGCGGGTGAACGTCTCCGCGCGCACCGGTCGGCACATGGAGAAGCTGGTCCCGGCGATTGAGACCGCGCTGGCCGGCTGGGAGTCCCGTATCCCCACCGGGCGGCTGAACGCCTTCCTCGGTGAGATCGTCGCCTCCCACCCGCACCCGATCCGCGGCGGCAAGCAGCCCCGCATCCTCTTCGGCACCCAGGCGGGCACCAAGCCGCCGCGCTTCGTCCTCTTCGCCTCCGGCTTCCTGGAGGCCGGCTACCGCCGCTTCGTCGAGCGGCGGCTGCGGGAGGAGTTCAGCTTCGACGGGACCCCGATCCACATCTCCGTGCGGGTGCGCGAGAAGCGCAGCAAGAAGAAGTAGCGGCGGTCCCGGGCCGTGCGGACGGATCAGCGTCCGTGCGGCCGGGCGTCCCGCTGTGCCGGTGGCAGCGCCGCCGGGACATGCCCCCGGGGGTGGTAGGGCTGTCGGCTCACGACCTCCCAGTGGCCCGCGGAGCCCGGGGTGCGGCTCCAGTTCCCGCGCAGCGCCTCCGAGATCTCCGGCTCGTCCGTACGGTCCCCGGGCAGGGCCCGGAAGCTGCGGCGGTACTCGGCGTACAGCGCGTCATAGATCGGCGTGGCCGACCCATGGTCCGTTGCGTGTTCGTGCGACGGGCGCATGCCGGGGATCGGGTGGGTGTACGGGGCGCGGGAAGAGGGGTCGTATGCGTGCACGTATGTGCCAACGACCCCGATGGCCGCGGGATGCGGCTTTCCGGTGGAAATGGCTGATCGCGGGGGCATGGCCGTCCGGATTGGCGGCCCTGCCCCCGCGATCGGGTCCGTTGGACTGTCAGGTGCCGGCCAGCGGGATCTCCGCGGCGACCAGGGCGCCCTTCGCCGCGGCGTCCTCCAGTGCCTGCCGCATCAGGTCCTCGCGCGGCTGGTGGCCGATGGTGCCCGCGGGCGCGGCGTACAGCAGCACGGACTGCGCCTTGTTGGCCGCGGCGCGCCAGCCGTCGGAGACCGCCAGCGGCTGGTGGGCCTGCCACCAGGCGGACTGCTGGCCGGAGTTGCCCGGCTGCAGGACGGCGTGCAGCTTGCCCATGGCCAGCAGTGCGGACCAGCCCGGGTTCGGGCCGGGGAGCTGGTTCATGTCCGTCACCGGGTGGAATCCCTGCTCCAGGAGCAGCGGAAGGAAGTCGTCGTCCGGGCCGACCGAGCCGGGGCGGGCGATCGGGCCGTCGGGCTCGACCACCAGGGCCGGGCGCAGGTCGGCCTCGATGAGCACCAGACCGCAGGTGATCCCGAGGGTCGCCTGGCGGGGCGTGGTGGGGACCGGGGCGGCCGGGGACGGCTCCGATCCGGGGGTGCGGGGGGCGGCGTCCTCTCCGGTGATGGAGCGCACGGCTCCCTGGAGCTGCTCCTCCGACACCGGGACGACCTGCGAGGGGATGCAGGTGGCATGGGCGAACGCGAGCACCGCGGTCTCCTCGCCCACGAACAGGACGGTGCTGGTGCGCTCCTGGTCGCTGTCTCCGGGGGTCCGGCACGAGGTGCAGTCGTAGCTGCCGGGGGCGTCGCCACCGGCCAGCAGGCGGTCGGCTTCTTCGTCGCCGATCTCGGCGCGAACGTCGTCGCTGACGTCGAGCATGCGCGGCACGGGTGGCTCCTCGATCTCTGTGCGTCTGCCGGGTGGTCTCCCGGCTCGTACAAAGGACAACGGGTGACCTGCGGCAGGAGTCACGCGAGGACGGGAACAGAATCGAACCAATCGCCGCACAGCGGAAAAGCACGGAAAGCTGTCCCAGAAGCGGTCACTTAACGCCAACTCTTGCGCATAACTTGGCGCAGTCGGCGGCGTTCCGTACGCCGGACCGGGTGGGACCGGGGCGCCGAGGGCGTGGCACGCTGGTCGGCGCCGGAGGGCTGCTTACCGTCACCGGCTATGTCGGACAACTCTTCGGCGCCACGGCGCCTCGTGGGATCCGTCGGGCTGCTCACCGCAGCGGCCGCTGTCCTGGTCCTGGGCCTGCCCGGGGGCGCCGCCGCCGACGGGCCGGACGGCGGCGGGGGCGGCGGCAGGGCCCCGTACACCTGCGCCGGCGACCAGTGGCCATGGGGTTGCCTCGCCGAGTGCGAGAGCAGCGGTGACTGGCACATCAACACCGGTAACTCCTTCTACGGCGGCCTGCAGTTCCACCAGCCCACCTGGGAGGATTTCGGCGGCCTCGCCTTCGCACGGCGGGCCGACCTCGCCTCCCGTGACGAACAGATCGAGATCGCGAAGAAGGTCCAGGCCGCCCAGGGCTGGGGAGCCTGGCCCGAGTGCGCCCGGCGCTACGGGCTCACCGCCAAGAGCCGGACCCATGTCGTACGGAGCGGGGAGACGCTCGGCACGATCGCGCGCAAGTACCGGGTGAAGGGCGGCTGGCAGGCGGTCTACAAGGCCAACCGGACGACCATCGGCCGCAACCCGGACCGGCTGTCGATCGGCACCAAGCTGCGGCTTCCCTAGGCCGCGTCAGTATCCGAGACCTCGGCGGATCGCGAGCTCCACCGGGGAGTGGTCCCCGTCGGGACGTTCGGTCCTCGGGTCCTCGCCGGGCCTGGGGAGCAGCGGCGGCTGCGCCAGGAAGCGGGGCTCGGTGCCCCGGTGGGGCTGTGCGGCGTGCACGAGGAAGGGGTGGCAGAGGTAGACGTCACCGGCGCGGCCGGTGGCCAGGGCGAGCGGCCGGTGCTCGGTGGCGGGCACGGCGCGCCCGGCGAGTTCCATGAAGGGCAGCCCGGCCTCGCCCTCGGGGCCGAGGAGCGCGGCGACGTCCAGATGGGATCCGACGCGGATCCGGGTGGGCGCGTCATCTTCCCCCACGTCGGACATCAGGAACAGCATCAGCAGCCAGCGGCCCCTGGACGCGGCGTTCACCCGGTAGGACAGGTAGTCGGCGGGGTCGTCCCCCGGAAAACTCGCGTCGATGTGCCATCCGTCGTCGCCCGGTTCGTCGTCGCTGCGGAACCGCACCGGGAACGTGCCGAGATCGCCGCGCGGCGCCCAGCGCCCCTTTCCGGCGAGGGCGTCGAACGCGGCGTGCAGCCGGGGCGCGTTGGCGGCGGCCCGGAACGGCTCCTGCCCGTAGAAGCCGAGCCGCACCACGGGGTCCTTCCACGTCGCCGGATCGTCGGGCTCACCCGGGATGTCCCGCCACATGATCTCGCGGCACTCCGCCGCGACCTCCGGCGAGAACGCGCCCTCCACACGGAGAAAACCCTTCTCCACGAACGAGGAGAGGGCGGAGTCATCGAGTGTTGCTTCATCCATCGGCCCACCGTGACACCGGGGCAGGGGGGCGGGCGAGCGGATTTCCGGGGTGCGCCGCCACCGGGGCGGGAGCAGGCGAGGCCGTACGGCGGCCCGTCCCGGGACCCACGGGCGTCATGTGCGGCGTCCGGGCCCCGGATCCGCCCGGGGGACGGAGGGGATTTGCGGCCTAAGGGTTCCATGACCCGGTTACCGATGAACTAACTCTTTCGGAACAAGTTGGCGATAGGCCCAACCGGGAACCCCGATTCGCGGTCCCTCCCTAGAGCAGGGGGCCGCCTCGCGCCATCAGGAGGGGAGCGCGAAGTGGCCCCGGGGGAAGCAGGACCGGCAGACCAGGGGACACGGGGACGGATGCACATCTCATTCCTGATTCACAATGCCTACGGTATCGGGGGGACGATCCGGACGACGTTCAATCTGGCCCGTACGCTCGCCGAACGGCATGACGTCGAGATCGTGTCCGTACTGCGCCACCGCGACGACCCGGTCTTCGACCTGGGCCCCGGTGTCGCGCTACGGCATCTCGTGGACCTCAGGGAGAGCAGCCCGGACCACGACGGCGCGGATCCCGCGCATGCCCGTCCCGCCAAGGTCTTCCCCGCCGCCGAGGGCCGCTTCGGCCAGTACAGCGAGCTCACCGACCGCCGGATCGCCCAGCATCTGCGCCGGACGGAGGCGGACGTGGTGGTCGGCACCCGGCCCGGCCTCAATGTGCACATCGCCAAGCAGACGCGCCGCGGCCCGGTGCGGATAGGCCAGGAGCACCTCACCCTGGACACCCACAGCCGGGCGCTCAAGCTGGCGCTGCGCGGCGCCTATCCGCGACTCGACGCGGTCACCACCGTCACCGAGGCCGACGCCCGCGCCTACCGCCGGACGCTGCGGCTGCCCGGTGTGCGCGTCGAGGCGGTGCCCAACAGCGTGCCGGCGCCCGCACTTCCGCCCGCCGACGGCAGCGGCAAGTGGGTCGTCGCGGCGGGCAGGCTCGCCCGCGTCAAGCGCTATGACGTCCTCATACGCGCCTTCGCCCAGGTCGCAGCGGAGCGCCCCGACTGGCGGCTGCGGATATACGGCGGCGGCGCCGAGAAGGCCACACTGCGCGCCCTGATCGACGAACTCGGCCTGTACAACCACGTCTTCCTGATGGGCCCGGCCAATCCGCTGGAGCCCGAGTGGGCCAAGGGCTCGATCGCCGCGGTCTCCTCCAGCCTGGAGTCCTTCGGGATGACCATCGTCGAGGCCATGCGCTGTGGTCTGCCGGTCGTCGCCACCAACTGCCCGCACGGGCCGGGGGAGATCATCGACGACGGGGTGGACGGCAAGCTGGTGCCGGTCGGCAATCCGGACGCACTGGCCGGTTCGCTGCTGACCCTGATCAACGACGATGCCGCCCGCAAGCGGATGGGCGTGGCCGCGCTGGCCTCGTCGGCACGCTTCGACCCCGCCATGGTCGCCGGGCGCTACGAGGCGCTCTTCGGGGAACTGCTCGCCCGCAGGCGCGACAGCCGATGGCACAGCAGCCTGCATCGCGCCCGCGGAGCCCTGCTCAGCGGCGCATACACCACCAAGGATGCGGCCCGCGCCGCGCTGAGAGGGGTGCGGACGGTATGACGGCGTCGAGCCAGCTGACCGTGACCGGACACGAGACGAAGGAGTCCTCTGCCATCGATCAGGAACCCATGGTTCCGGCGAGTTCGGGACCCGAGAGACCCGAGCGGCCGGGTGAGCGGGGCGGCGAAGCGGCGCCGGTGGAGCTGCGGGCCGACTGCATCGCGGACTCCGCGGGCGGTCTCACCTTCGATCTGAACGCCCCTCAGGACCTCCATACCACCTGGAGCGCGGCGCTGGTGCTGCGGCTGCGCGGCGGCGACGGCGCCGACGACGAGGTACGGCTGCCGCTCGGGCCGAACGGCGCCGGGCGGCTGCGCGCCGTCCTGCCCAGCACCGTCGCGCTCGCCGAGGGCCGCTGGAACGCCTACGCCGACCTCGGCGACGGCGGGGACCCCCGGCGTCTGCTGCCCGGTGTCAACGATCTGCGGTCGCTGGTGGACCGCCGGCCGCTGGCGGGCATCGGCCGGCTCGGTGTGCGCATCCCGTACGCGACGAAGTTCGGCAATCTCGCACTGCGCAGCTGGCTGCGCGGTCCGCACGCCGAGGCCGGCGACATCCTCGTCGGGCCCGACGGCATGACGGTCTCCGGCCGGCTCTACGGTGCCGTCCCGGCCGCCGGTGCCCGTGCGGAGGCCCGTGCGCGCCCTACCCCGGCGTCCCCGGACGCGGCACCGGACCCCGTCACCGTCCCGCTGACCGTCGAGGGCGCCGAGTTCACCTTCACGCTGCCCTATGAGGAGCTGGCCGGCCGCTGGGAGCAGGGCAACGAGCCGTGGGACCTGTGGCTGCGCCCCGCGGAGGGCGCCCGGCCGGTGCGCATCGCCCGCCTCCTGGACGATGTCGCCGACAAGAAGCAGGTGTTCAGCTACCCGGCGCTGCCGGTCCCGGCCGCCGCGGGAGAGGTCAGGGTCGGCCCGTATTACACGCTCGACAACGACCTGGCCCTACGGGTCGCCGGGCCGGCCGAGAGCTGACGGAGCGCAGGCCGCGGGCCCGGTCCCGTATCGAGGACCGTAGCTGTCCGCAAGGGCTGCGAGACTCGGGCCATGTTGGAGACCTCGGCACGTCTGCTCCGCCTGCTCTCCCTGCTGCAGGCCCACCGGGAGTGGTCCGGCGCCGAGCTCGCCGGCCGGCTCGATGTCACCCCGCGCACGGTGCGCCGGGACATCGACCGGCTGCGCGAGCTGGGCTACCCGGTCCACTCCGCGCCCGGGACGGCCGGCGGCTACCGCCTCGGCGCGGGGGCCGAACTCCCGCCGCTGCTGCTGGACGACGAGGAGGCGGTGGCGGTCGCGGTCGGGCTGCGCACCGCCGCGGCCGGTGGTGTCGACGGCATCGAGGAGGCCTCCGTACGGGCGCTGGCGAAGCTGGAGCAGGTGATGCCGCACCGGCTGCGGCGCCGGGTCGGCGCACTGACCGCCTTCACCGTGCCGATACTCGACGCGGGCGGCCCCCGGGCCGACCCGCACACCCTCACCGAGCTCGCGCACGCCTGCCGGGACGGCCAGCGGTTCCGCTTCGACTACACCGCCCATGACGGCACGGTCTCCCGCCGCACCGTGGAACCGCACCGCCTGGTCTGCGCCCGGCGCCACTGGTACCTCGTCGCCTGGGACGTGGACCGCGCGGACTGGCGCACCTTCCGTGCCGACCGCATCACCCCCACCCCGCCGCACGGGCCGCGCTTCACCCCCCGTACGCCGCCGGCCGAGGACCTCGCCGCGTATGTCTCCCAGGGCATCTCCACCCGCGTCTACGCGCGCCGGGCCACCGTGCTGCTGCATGCCCCGCTGGAGCGGGCCGCGGAGCGCCTCAGCCCGGCCGCCGGGGTGCTCGAAGCGGTCGACGAGCAGCACTGTCTGCTGCGTACCGGGGCGCACAGTCTCGAACTGATGGTGCTCCACATCGTGCTGACGGGCTTCGACTTCGAGGTCCGTGAGCCGCCGGAGCTGCTCGGTCAGGTACGGGAGATCAGGGACCGTTTGTCCCGGGCGCTGGCACCGTCACCGGCTGCTTCCCCACCTCCGGATGGTGCAGATCGAACGCGGGAGCCTCGGAGCGGATCCTCGGCAGGGTCGTGAAGTTGTGCCGGGGCGGCGGTGAGGAGGTCGCCCACTCCAGGGACCGGCCGAATCCCCAGGGGTCGTCCCTGGTGATCCTGGCGCCGTACTGGGTGGTCTTCCAGACGTTGTAGAGGAAGGGCAGCGTGGACAGGCCGAGCAGGAAGGAGCCGACGGTGGAGAAGGTGTTCAGGGCCGTGAAGCCGTCGGCGGCCAGATAGTCGGCGTACCGGCGGGGCATGCCCTCCACCCCCAGCCAGTGCTGGACGAGGAACGTGGTGTGGAAGCCGACGAACAGCGTCCAGAAATGGATCTTTCCCAGGCGTTCGTCGAGCATCTTGCCGGTGAATTTCGGCCACCAGAAGTAGAAGCCCGCGAAGGTGGCGAAGACGACCGTCCCGAAGACGACGTAGTGGAAGTGGCCGACGACGAAGTACGAGTCGGTGACATGGAAGTCCAGCGGCGGTGAGGCCAGGATGACGCCGGTCAGCCCGCCGAACAGAAAGCTCACCAGGAACCCGACCGACCAGAGCATCGGCGTCTCGAACGACACCGAGCCGTGCCACATGGTGCCGATCCAGTTGAAGAACTTCACCCCGGTCGGCGCCGCGATCAGGAACGACATGATGGAGAAGAACGGCAGCAGCACCGCACCGGTCACGAACATGTGGTGCGCCCAGACCATCACCGACAGGGCCGTGATGGCCATCGTCGCGCCGATCAGCATGGTGTAGCCGAAGATCGGCTTGCGGGAGAAGACCGGGATGATCTCCGTGATGATGCCGAAGAACGGCAGCGCGATGATGTAGACCTCGGGATGGCCGAAGAACCAGAACAGGTGCTGCCACAGCAGCGCCCCGCCCCACTGCGCGTCGAAGACCACCGCACCGAACTGCCGGTCCGCCTCCAGCACCAGCAGCGCGGCCGCCAGCACGGGGAAGGCCATCAGCACCAGGATCGAGGTGAAGAGGACGTTCCAGGTGAACACCGGCATCCGGAACATCGTCATGCCGGGCGCCCGCAGCACGATGATCGTGGTGATGAAGTTGACGGCGCCGAGAATGGTGCCGAATCCGGCGAGCGCCAGGCCCATGATCCACATGTCGGCGCCGATGCCGGGGGAGCGGACCATCGAGTTGAGCGGGGCGTAGGCCGTCCACCCGAAGGCCGGGCCGCCGAAGGGCGTCAGGAAGCTGCCCAGCACGATCAGGCCGCCGAAGAGGAACAGCCAGTACGAGAGCATGTTCAGCCGCGGGAAGGCCACATCGGGCGAGCCGATCTGCAAGGGCATGATCTCGTTCGCGAAACCGGCGAACGCGGGGGTGGCGAACAGCAGCAGCATGATCGTGCCGTGCATGGTCAGTGCCTGGTTGAACTGCTCCGCGTTGATGATCTGCAGCCCGGGACGGGCCAGCTCGGCCCGCATCACCATCGCCAGCAGGCCGCCCACCAGGAAGAACCCGAACGCGGTGATGAGGTAGAGGTGCCCGATCTTCTTGTGGTCGGTGGTCGTCAGCCAGTCCACCAGCACCGAGCCGAGGCGCCGCGCCGCGGGGGGCCGCACGCTCGCCCGGCCGGTGTCCGTAACCATCCGCTGCACCTCGTTCGTCGACGGTGGACTGGGGCCCGGGTCATGATGCTCGTGCGGGGGACGCAGTGCGAGAGGGCGCTCCGGTCCGTTCCGGTGGGATCCGGCGGAGTGCTGGAGGGCGGGGCAGGGGACGGGTGCGGGCCCGGTAAGCGGGGCGATGGGCGATGTGCGGAAAATGTGTGTGGAGTGTGTCTCGTTGGCCAATTTCCGGACGGCCGATAAAGGCCGTTGGGTAAAGGGAATCCCGAACTGACAGGGGATTGTTTTCGGACGGCGCGCCGCGTTGACCGGATCGACTGCGTCCGTTACGTGTTCGATCAAGGCGGAATTCGGGCCGATTGATTTTCCACCCGGTTGCGCGGTCACACGGCGCGTACGGGTGACGGAAGTTCCGGCAAACGCCGGAACGTTGGCTGTGACACAAGTGTGACCAATGCCGGACCGGGAAGTCACCGAGGCGTGCGAGGGCGGGCCTTCCACGGACCGTCGAGGGCGCCTACGGTGGCTGTCATGGACGTACCGAACCTCCCGGACAACCCTCAGGACGACATCGAGGCGTATGCCGGCCTCACCCAGCAGGACGCCGAGGAGCGGGCGAGAGCGCGTGGCTGGACCACCGTCCGCTCGCTGCCGCCGGGCGCCATCATCACGATGGAGTACCTGGCCGGCCGGCTCAACTTCGAGGTCAAGGACGGCGAGGTGCACCGCACCTGGCAGGGCTGAGCACCGCTACCGACGACGAAGGCCCCGGCCGCTCCCAGGAGCGGCCGGGGCCTTCGCTGCGGGGTGTGGGTGTGTGCGTACCGGCCCCGCGGCTCGTGGGGCGGTCAGCCGCTTCCGTTGCGGCCGCGCCCGGACGTCGGACTCATCGGTGTGGTGCGCGGGACGCGGTCCGCGTGCGGCGGCCGCCGGCTGCCCGCCGGGGTGGCCGGAGTGCGCTCCGAGCGGATGGAGTACGGGCGCGACGGGTGGTGCGGCCAGCCGTCCGGGGTGTGCCCGGAGGAGGCACGGCCGCCCGTTCCGGCGGAGATCGTCTCGCGGACGAGCACCTCGCCGTCGGAGGCGAGGCGCTGGCGGGACACACCCGGCGCCAGCGCGCCGGCCGGCAGCGGGCCGCGCAGCGAATCGGGGCGCAGCCGCAGCCACAGCCGCAGCAGGATGCCCATGAGGCGGTCCTCGAACCAGGTGATCGCGGGCTCCAGCCAGGGCATCGCCAGCAGCACCAACAGCCCCGCGGCCCAGCCGAGCAGCACATCGCTGACCCAGTGCGTACCGAGGTAGACCGTGGTCATGCCGACGCCCAGGGCGCCCAGCGCGGCGATCACCGACAGCGTGCGGCGGCGCAGTGAGGTGGTCGCCAGGTAGGCCAGCACGCCCCAGGTGACCACGGCGTTCGCGGTGTGACCCGAGGGGAATATGTCGCCGCCGAGCCCCATCTCGTTGGCGCCGACCACGGTCGCGTAGTGCGGGCCGAGCCGGCCCATGCCGATCTTGGCGGCGCCCACGGTGATGTTCAGCAGCAGCAGTGAGGCGCCGAGCACCAGTAGCGGGTGGAGGTTGCGCTGACGCCAGCAGCGCCAGCCCAGCCAGGCGGCCACCGCCACCGCGGTCGGTCCGCGCTGGCCCAGTACAACGAAGTAGTCGAGGAAGGCATGGATCTCAGGCCACTGCTTGTAGGGCCTGAAGAACATGACTTGCCAGTCGAACGTGACCAGCCATGAAGTGGCCAGCACTCCGACCACGATCGCGAGATACACCGCCAGCGTTCCCCACAGCAGCCACAGGCGGGTCCGGGTCATGCGGGGTGGTCGGACGCGATCGGTCGGGCGCTGCTCCTCCATCTGGTCGAGCTTGTCATCGGTACGCACTCAATCGACGTTACCGCGTGTGATGTAGCTGCTTGGTCAAACTGTGCGCTTTGTAATGACGATGTGATGTGGAATGTGTCTCAAACGAGGCTTCGCCACAGGGATTTGGAACGGAATTCCCGGCGATTCTCAATCCCTTCCCGGCGTGCGCGTGTCGTCACCCTGAGCGCCTTATCTTCTTTTCCCCTCCGGAGTTTATCGGCTATTTGCTCGCGGGTTGCGCGACGTTTCCTCGCGGCGACGGTCACGGAGCGGGATCTTTCGGTCACACGGCGTGCTGTCCGAGGGTGTCACGGGGGGCCCGAGCCGTTCAGCCAGAACGCCCCGTAGGCCGCGGAGCCCGCCGCCATCAGCCCGGTGACCAGCCAGGACCACACCGGCCGCCACCGCGCGAGCACCACCGCCAGGGGCAGCAGCAGCGGATACGCCGGCATCATCAGCCGTGGCTTGGACCCGAAGTAGCCCTTGGCGGTCAGCGCGAGCAGCAGCACCATCCCGCCGTAGACCGCCAGCGTGAGCGGCTGCCCCTGCCGTACCCCGTGGACGTAGAGCCAGATCACCAGTCCGACGCCGACGGCCAGTCCGAGTCCGGCCGCGAACGTGGGCCCCGACAACTGCTGCCAGACGAAGGAGCCGAACGCGAGGCCCCCGTCGAAGCCGTTGCCCCAGCCTTCCTGGACCTCCAGATAGCCGGTGAACGAGCCCTGCCGCGCCCCCACCCACAGGAAGAAGCCGCACCAGCCGAGCGGGGCGAGCAGCGCCCCGGGCAGCATGCCCGGGTGCCGGCGCAGCGCCGCGCGCAGCCCCGCCCCGCCGGCCCGCTCCCGCCACAGCGTCACCGCCGCGGTGATCCACACGGCCGCCACCACCGCCGCACCCACCGGCCGGGTCAGCCCGGCCAGCGAGGCCAGCACCCCCGCCCAGACCCAGCGTCCGGTCAGCACGGCGTACACACCCCAGGCCGCGAGCGCGGTGAACAGCGACTCCGAGTACGCCATCGACTGCACGATCCCGACCGGCAGCGCGGCCCACAGTGCCGCCAGCGCGACCCCGGCCCGCGGCCCGTGCAGCCGCTCACCGGTCGCGTACAGCGCCCAGGCCGCACCCAGCGACGTCACCCAGGCCACCGCCATCCCGGCATCGGCGGGCGACAGCGGCGAGAGCGCCGACAGCCCGCGCTCCAGCCAGGGCAGCAGCGGGAAGAAGGCCAGGTTGGAGTGCACATCGCCGTCGGGCAGCGCGACGGTGTAGCCGTAGCCCTGCTCGGCGACCCGGGTGTACCAGAGCGAGTCCCAGCGGGCGGTCAGCAGGGAGTGCCAGCTCTTGCCGTCGGCCGCCGACCAGAGGGCGAGGGCGATGACGCCCATCGCCCGGATCGCCGCGTACGCCAGCAGCGCGGGCGCGGCCCGGCGCAGCGCGTCCCGGACGACAGGTCCGTCGCACCGGGTCCGGCCGGGAACGGCGACGGAGGCAAGATCGTTCATCGGGACGATTATCCAGGTGGCCGAAGAACGACTGCCGACGGTGGGTGGGGGAACGCGCAGCGCTGCGATGAGCGTCTCATCGTGAGGTGAGCCACGCGGCACTCCTCGGGACTCGCGTAGTCTGACGTCTCAACTCGCCCGTGCCGCCGGTTCGCCCGGGGCGTTTTCGCGCCCTGTTCCGTGGCCGCGAGAGCATGACTGGAGGTGCTGCATGTCCGGGACGACCGCGTCCGGCAGTGGACGGACGGCTGGTGTTCCCCGGCTTTCAGGTGGCGGTGCGAACCGCTGGACCGTGCTGATCGTGCTCTGCGTCAGCCTGCTCTTCGTCGCGCTGGACACCACGATCCTTTACGTCGCCGTGCCCTCGGTCACCGAGGACCTGCGGCCGGGCCCGGTGGAGCTCCTCTGGATCGTCGACGTCTATCCGCTGATCGCGGCATCGCTGCTGATCCTCTTCGGCACCCTCGGCGACCGTGTCGGCCGCCGCCGCGTCCTCCTTCTCGGCTACGGCCTCTTCGGCCTGGCCTCGGCCGCCGCCGCGCTCGCGCCTAATCCGCAGATCCTGATGGTGGCCCGTGCCCTGCTCGGCATCGGCGGCGCCATGATCATGCCGGCGACGCTGTCGATCCTGCGGCAGGTCTTCCCCGACCGGCGCGAGCGCGCGGTCGCCATCGGCGTGTGGAGCGCGGTGGCCGCGGTCGGTGCCGCGGTCGGCCCGGTCCTCGGCGGCTTCCTCGTCGAGAACTTCTGGTGGGGCTCGGTCTTCCTCATCAACATCCCGATGATGGCCGCGATGCTGCTGATAGGAGGGTGGCTGCTGCCGGAGTCGCGCGGTGAGCGCAACGGCCCCTGGGACGTGATCGGTGCGATCGTCGCGGCGCTCGGGGTGCTGGGGATCGTCCTCGGCGTCAAGCGGATCGGCAGCGGTGCAGCCGTGGTCGGCCCGACCACGCTGCTGCCCATCGTCCTCGGCGTCCTGCTGCTGATCCTCTTCGTACGCCGCCAGCGCCGCCGCAAGCACCCGCTGATCGATGTGCGGCTGTTCGCCGCGCCCGCGTTCGGCACCTCCGTGGGCTGCATCGTGCTGGCCATGCTCGCCCTGGTGGGGTTGCAGCTGATCGCCGTTCAGTACCTCCAACTGGTCCTCGGGCTGAGCCCTCTGCAGACCGGGCTGCGGATGCTGCCGCTGGTCTTCGCCGCGATGGCCGCTGGCCTCACCGGCTCGAAGATGCTGCAGGCCCTCGGCCCGCGCGCGATGGTCTCCCTCGGCTTCGTACTGACCGCCGTCGCGGTGCTCTGTCTGACCGCGATGAGCAGTCAGGACCGCCCCTGGCTGCTGTCCCTGGGCTTTGTGCTGCTCGGCTTCGGCTTCCAGTCCACGCTGTTCGGTGCCTACGAGTCGATGCTCAGCGAGGCTCCCGCCGAGCAGTCCGGCGGTGCCGCCGCGATCGGGGAGACCTCCTACCAGCTCGGCGCCGGTATCGGTGTGGCACTGCTCGGCAGCGTCATGAACGCCGCCTACGCCCCGGGTCTGAACCATGTGGACGGCGTCCCCGAGCGGGCCACCGCCTCGGCGGCGCACTCCCTCGGCGAGGCCTACAAGGTCGCCGCCGGCCTGGGCGGAGCCGCCCGCGCCGCACTGCGGGAGGCCGCCCGGGACTCCTTCGTCCGCGGGCTGCACATCACCCTCATCGCCAGCGCCGTGCTGCTGCTGGTCGGCGCGGGGATCGCGCTGCGGCTGCCGCGCCGGGCGGCGGACTCCACGGAGCGGGCGGAGGCGGACGGAGAGCCTGCCCCGGCCGAGGGCACGGGCGGTGCCGGGCGCGGCAGCAGCGAGCCCGCCCCGGCGAATTCCGGCCGCTGACCCCTGGCTCCCCGCACCGGCGTACCTGCTCCGCCGCGCGGCGGTGACCCTTGCCGCGCGGCACCGCGGGCCGTACCGTCGGAAGCGCAAATAACTACCACTGCTAGTTTTTCGCGCTGATCCGCCGGAGGCCCCGCCATGTCCGCAAAGCCGTCCTCGACTCTGCCGCCGTTCGACCCCAGCGACCCCCTGGGCCTCGACGATCTGCTGACCGACGAGGACCGGGCGGTCCGGGACACCGTCCGCCGGTGGGCCACCGACCGTGTGCTGCCGGAGATCGCCGACTGGTACGAGCGCGGCGAACTGCCCGGCATCCGCGAACTCGCCCGGGAACTCGGCTCCCTCGGCGCTCTCGGGATGTCCCTGACCGGCTACGGCTGCGCGGGCGCCTCCGCCGTCCAGTACGGCCTGGCCTGTCTGGAGCTGGAGGCCGCCGACTCCGGGATCCGCTCGCTGGTCTCCGTCCAGGGCTCGCTGGCGATGTACGCGATCTGGCGCTTCGGCTCCGAGGAGCAGAAGCAGCAGTGGCTGCCGCGGATGGCGGCCGGCGAGATCATCGGCTGCTTCGGGCTGACCGAGCCCGACATCGGCTCCGACCCCGCCGCGATGCGGACGTACGCCAAGCGCGACGGGGGCGACTGGGTGCTCACCGGGCGCAAGATGTGGATCACCAATGGCTCGGTGGCCGGTGTCGCGGTCGTCTGGGCCCGGACGGACGACGGCATCCGCGGCTTCGTCGTCCCGGCCGGCACCCCCGGCTTCTCGGCCCCCGAGATCAAGCACAAGTGGTCGCTGCGGGCGTCCGTCACCAGCGAACTCGTCCTCGACGAGGTACGTCTGCCCGCCGATGCCGTACTCCCCGAGGCCACCGGACTGCGCGGCCCGCTCGGCTGTCTCAGCCACGCCCGTTACGGCATCGTCTGGGGCTCCATGGGGGCCGCGCGCGCCAGCTTCGAGGCGGCGCTGGACTACGCGAAGACACGGGAGCAGTTCGGCAAGCCGATCGGCGGCTTCCAGCTCACCCAGGCCAAGCTCGCCGACATGGCGCTCGAACTGCACAAGGGGATCCTGCTGGCCCATCATCTGGGGCAGCGGATGGACGCGGGGCGGCTGCGCCCCGAGCAGATCAGCTTCGGCAAGCTGAACAACGTACGGGAAGCGATCGAGATCTGCCGCACGGCCCGGACGATCCTCGGTGCCAACGGGATCTCGCTGGAGTACCCCGTCATGCGGCATGCGACCAACCTCGAATCGGTGCTCACCTACGAGGGCACCGTCGAGATGCACCAGCTGGTACTGGGCAAGGCGCTCACCGGTCTGGACGCCTTCCGGTGAGCGGCCTCGCCCGCTGAGCGGGGCGCCGCACCGCCCGGGGGCCGGTCCGCCGGTGGCTTTTCGCCGCGGGCACCCGGACCCCCGGCCGGACACACGCGGGTCGTGCTCAACTCTGGTTGAAGAAACCGCCGTTGCGGTGGGCGCGGGCCTCACCGCTGACCACCCTGTAATCGGCGGGGGTCAGCAGGAACACGCGGGTGGCGACCCGCTCGATCGAACCGCGCAGACCGAAGGTCAGGCCGGCCGCGAAGTCCACCACCCGCTTGGCGTCGGCGGACTCCATGGCCGTCAGGTTCACGATCACCGGGACGCCGTCCCGGAACAGCTCGCCGATGCCGCGGGCGTCCCGGAAGCTCTCCGGGGAGACCGTGGCGATGCGGGTGCCCTGGTCCTGGGCGGCCTCGTCGGCCACTCGGACCCGGGGGTCGGTGACCCAGGGGCTGTCGCCCGAGTCACCGGCATCGGGTCCCTCGGCGTAGTCGTCGTCGTAGTAGCGCTCGTCATCACTGTCGTCGACGAGGCCAAGCCAGGCACTCGCCTTGCGCACCGATCCCATTGACGCCTCCTCTCACCCGCGGTCTCTGCGTGTCCGCCCCTATCGTCGTTCATGAGGCGGAGGGTGTGCCAAGTGGATAGCCGCCGCACGGGGGGTTCGTGACACATCTGGTGCAAAGAGGGTGGCGCAGCATCAGCTTACGCGCCCCGTAACGAAACTGACAGTACGACGAACATCACGGTCGGTACTCTATCGGGTGATGGGGGCCGGAGGTGGCGACATAACGGAGCGGACCCTCGGGTCGGTTCGTGCACGGGACCAGGGCAAATGCCAAAGGCCTCGGCGGAGGGCCACGAGATAGCCCGATGATCGGGGGACTGGCCCATCGGAGGGGTGTTGACGCCGCGTCGGATTCCGACCTGTGTTCACCGGACCCGCTTCCCTCGAAAGTTGCGCAGGCCGATTGTCCGACCATGGCAGCCGGAACCCGGTGTTCCGGGTGCGGTTCACGCCCCCCATCGGGGTGCCGGGCGCATCATTCACGCCACATTTCGCCGCGTCCCCGGATCATGGCGCCGATGGGGTCCGTGGGGCGGTGCGGCCGCCTCACGGACCCCGGCTCAGCGGATCTCCGGCGGGCTGATCCGCGAGGTCTCGATGGCCGAGGGGCCGGTGCCCCACTTCCTCAGGATCCGGCCGTAGGTGCCGTCCTTCTTCAGCCGGTTGACCGCGGCCCGGACGGCGGGCGCCAGCGGGGTGCCCTTCTTGAACGTGAAGCCGACGTCCAGCCGCTTGAACTCATTGAGGAAGCGCAGGCCCGGCTGCTGTTTCACGGCGTAGCGCAGCCCGTTGATGGTGCTCATCACGACATCGGTGCGGCCCTGCTGGAGCGAGATCCACAGGGCGCCCTGCTCGGCGTAGGTCTTGACGTCGTACGGCTTCTTGCCGGCCTCCTCGCACCGGTGCCGGTTCTCCTCCAGTGTCGCCTCGAAGGTGGTGCCCGCGCCGGTGGCGACCGTCAGCCCGCACAGCTGCCGCAGGGAGCGGAGCTTCTTCAGCGGGCTGTCCTTGCGGACCGCGAAGCCCTGGCCGTCGTTGATGTAGGTGACGAAGTCGATGGTCCTGCGGCGCTCGTCGGTGACGCCGAAGTTGCCGGTCCCCATGTCGTACTTGCCGCTGCCGAGGGCCGGCAGGATCGCCTCGAAGCTCGCCACCTCGCGGTCGATCCTCAGGCCGAGGACCTTGCCGACCGCGTTCGCGAAGTCGATGTCCTGGCCGGCCAGGGTCTTGCCGTCGGCCAGATAGGTGGCGCCGGGCGGGGTGCCGACGCTGGTGGCGAGGGAGAGGCGGCCCCGGGCGCGGACGTCCGCGGGCAGCAGCTCGGCGGCGGCCGGGTCCTTCCTGATGTCCGAGACCACGTCCGCGGTGGGGAGGCCGGCGTCGGCGGCCGCCGGTCCGGTGGCTTCGGCGCCGTCCGCGGGGCCGCCCGGACGGCAGGCGGTGAGCGCCAGGACCGCGGTGGCCAGGAGGGCGGCGGTGCGCCGTGCGGTGGTGCGGGGCGTGGTGGGGCTCATGGGCGCGGACTCTCCAGGTGCTTTTCGAACGGCAGCGGGCCGATCGACTCCGGGGCGGCGGACAGATCGAACAGGGGCCGGTAACCGGCGGCGAGATAGAGCCCCTTGGCCTCCGGCTGGCGCGGGCCGGTCGTCAGACAGACGCGGGTGTAGCCGCGGGCGGCGGTATCCCGTTCCAGCGCGTCGAGGACCCGCCGGGCCAGGCCGCGGCGGCGGTGTGCGGAGTGCGTCCAGATCCGTTTGAACTCGGCGGTGCGGGCGTCGTAGCGGCGGTAGGCGCCCCCGGCGACCGGGCTGCCGTCCGCCAGGAGCAGCAGGAACGCGCCTCCGGGCGGGGCGAACTCCTCGGCCGGGTACTCCAGGCTCAGATCGACGGGTTTCTCGTACCGGGTGCGGTATTCGTGGGTGAGTTCGTCCAGCAGAGGACGGGCGAGCGGATCGCCCACGGTGGTGTGCCGGAGCGTCAGGCGGGTGGCCGGCAGCGGGCGGGGCGCGGCGGTCACCGGGCCGCCTCCGGGGCGGGCCGCGGCACCGGGGCCACGGCGGCGGACGGCCACGGAAGGGTGTCGGGCAGATCGTGGCGCAGCTGCGGCAGCACCTCGGCGGCGGTCAGCCGCGGTACCTCGGTCCTGCGGTGGAAGAGCAGTCCGGCGCTGTCCACGGAGAGGAACTGCAGCGCATGGCCGTAGGCGGCATGCTGCTGGACGATCTTGTCGACGATCCGGCCGGGGGAGCCGACCAGCGCCGGACCGTGGTCCGCGGCCTCGTCCGGCGAGCGGAAGGGCGTGTTGTTGCCCGGTACGTCACGGGCGGCGACGGCTGCTTCGTAGTACGGCGCGAACTCCCGGCGGGCGGTGCGGTCGTCGGCCGCGGCATGGAGCGTGCCGCCCGAACCGACCACCACCGCCGCCGACGGATCGTGTCCGTAGGCCGCCCGGTGTGCGCGGTAACGGTCGGTCAGCCGGGCGTAGTTGGCCACCGGCTGGATGACGTTGGCGGCGAAGACCGGGTCGCCCCACGGTGAGCTGGACAGGAACGGCGCACCGTGCCGCTCCCCGACACCGAAGGCGTCAAGGTCCAGTTCCTCGGCCGGCACGGCGAGTTCGATGACCTCCCGGAGGCGGTCGTGCGGGGTGGGGAGGTGCCCGGACCGCGCGTCCGGGACGTTGTCGATCAAGGTCATGACACCGAAGCGCATACTGCGCCCTTCTTCGAGCATGCCGAAGGAACAACACGACAGGAAAGACGGAAAGGGAACTGCGGGCAGGCGAGGGGAGGGGTGCGCCGGACGGCGGCGCGAGGTGTGAAGGCGCGCGGTCGAGAAGAGGAAGAACCGCGGAACGGCCCGGCCTTACCGGCGACGGGCCTCAGGGCAGGGCGTCAGCTCAACAGGACGACGACCACACACGACCGAAGTCGATGTGGTCGCGGGTGACCAGCCGCTGCCATGGATACATGCGGCTAAGTGGAACAGGCATCCCATTCCGCGTCAACCATGGCGTGACGCACCGCTCACAGTGTGGACAGCCTTGACAACGAGGCGTGTTGGCCCCATAGCCTCAAGGGCCGGTCGTGCTGAGGGGCACGGCCCGTTCTGCCTGTGTGAAGGCGCTCCACTCCCGTGCTCGCTCTCGGCATCCACGGAGCCTTCGCATGCCTTCCCACACCCTCGACTCCCGTACCGCATCCCCCGCGGCTCCGCCCGACGACGGCACCCCGCACCCCGTCCCCCGGATCGTGCCGCGCCGCCGTACCGGCCAGTGGGCCGCGGCCGCCGCCGTCCTCGCCCTGTCGGCCCTGGCGCTCAACTCCGTCGTCCGCAACGACGCCTTCCAATGGGACGTGGTCGCCGACTACTTCCTGACCACCGCCGTACTCCGCGGCCTGGGCCTCACGCTCTGGCTGACCGTGCTCGTCACGGCCCTGGGCTTTGTGCTCGGCACCCTGCTCGCGACGATGCGGCTGTCCGACAATCCCGTGCTGCGCGGCGTCAGCCGGTGCTACGTCTGGCTCTTCCGGTCGGTGCCGATCCTGGTGCAGCTGCTGTTCTGGTTCAACATCGGGGCGCTCTACCCGACGATCCTCGGCATCAAGACCGTCGATCTGCTCGGCCCGGTCACCATCGCCCTCATCGGCCTCACCCTGCACGAGGCCGCCTATGCCGCCGAGGTGGTCCGCGGCGGCATCCTCTCCGTCGACAGGGGCCAGCTGGAGGCCGCCCAGTCGCTGGGGCTGGGCGCCTGGCGGCGGCTGCGCCGCATCGTGCTGCCGCAGGCGATGCGCTCGATCGTGCCGCCGGCCGGGAACATGCTGATCGGCACCCTCAAGGGCACCTCGATCGTCAGCGTCATCGCCGTCCAGGACCTGCTCTACTCCGTCCAGCTGGTCTACCACCGCACCTACCAGGTCATCCCGCTGCTGCTGGTCGCCACCCTCTGGTACATCGTGGTCACCTCCGTGCTCGGCGTGGGCCAGTACTACCTGGAGCGGCACTACGCCCGCGGGACGGCCGGTGCCCGATGAGCCGGTCCGTGAACCCGTCCGGCCGGCCGTCCGTGGTGATCGTGGGAGCCGGGCCGCGCGGCACCGGGCTGATCGAGCGGATCGCCGCCAACGCCCCCGAGCTGTACGTCGAGGCGCCCCTCGACCTGCACCTCGTCGATCCCCATCCGCCCGGCGGCGGCCGCATCTGGCGCGCCGACCAGTCGTCCCTGCTGTGGATGAACTCCACGGCCGAGGACGTCACCATGTTCACCGACGAGACCGTCGAACTGGCCGGGCCGGTGCGGCCCGGCCCCTCGCTCGCCGAGTGGGCCCGCGGGGTGCGGTCCGGGGAGATCCCCGTCGGGCCCGGCCCGGCCGACGGCGCAGCGGCGCTCGGGCCCCGCGACTTCGCCGGCCGGCGGCTGCAGAGCGCCTATCTGAGCTGGGTGTACGGGCGGTCGGTGGCCGCGCTGCCGCCGCGCGTCGCCGTCCATGAGCACCGGAGGACGGCGGTACGGGTCTCGGGCTCGCGCGAGGGCCGGCAGCAGGTGTGGCTGGCGGGCCGTCCGGCCCCGCTCCTCGCCGACCTCGTGGTGCTCGCACTGGGCCATTTGGAGGCGGAACTCCCGCCGGAGCAGCGGCAGTTGGCGGACTTCGCGGCCCGTCACGGTCTGACCCATCTGCCGCCGGCGTTCACCGCCGACACCGACCTGAGCGCGCTGCGGCCCGGTGAGCCGGTGCTCGTCCGCGGCTTCGGGCTGGCCTTCGTCGACCTCATGGTGCTGCTGACCGAGGGCCGCGGCGGCAGCTACACGACCGGTGCCGACGGGCAGCTGACCTACCGGCCCTCGGGGCGCGAGCCCGTCCTGCACGTCGGGTCCCGGCGCGGTGTGCCCTACCACGCCAAGATCGGCTACGAACTGCACGGCGAACGGCCGCCGCTGCCGCGCTTCTTCGGGCCCGAGGAGGTCGACGCCCTGCTCGCCCGGCCCGGGACGGACCTCGACTTCCGGCGCGACATCTGGCCGCTGATCGACAAGGAACTGGGCTTCGCCCACTACCACCGGCTGTTCACCGCCCACCCCGGGCGCACCCGGATGAACTGGCCCGACTTCGAGGAGAAGTACGCCGCCGCCGACCCCGGCGGCGCCGCCCTCCAGGCCCTGGTCGGCGCCGCGGTCCCGGACCCCGCCGACCGCCTCGACCTGGCGGACCTGGACCACCCGCTGGCCGGTCTGCGCTACCCCGACGGAGCGGCGCTGCAAGAGGGACTGCGCGGCTACATCGAGGCCGACCTGGCCCGCCGTCACGACCCCGCGCACAGCCCCGACCTGGCGGTCTTCCTCGCCCTGCTGTCGGTCTACGGCCAGCTGGTGCGGATCGGCGACCGCGGCCCCTGGTGGCACGGCTTCTTCAGCTATCTGGCCTCCGGCCCGCCGGGACCGCGGCTACGGCAGCTGCTCGCGCTCTCCCGGGCCGGTGTGGTGCGCTTCCTCGGCGCCGGGACGACCGTCACCGCCGACGAGCAGCGCGGGGTGTTCCGTGCCGAGAGCGCCAGTGTGCCGGGGGAGTCGACCGAGGCGCGGGCGCTGGTGGAGGCGCGGCTCCCCGAGCCGACCGTCGCGCACACCAGGGACGCCCTGCTGCGCGGCCTGTACGCCGACGGCGCGGCCACGACGCGCACCGGGCTGCTGGCGGTGTCCGCCGCCGACGGCCGGGTGCTGGACCGGTCCGGCCGCCCGCATCCCCGCCGCTTCGCCCTCGGCCCGCACACCGACGCCCGCTCCGGCGGTGCCTTCGCCCGGCCCCGTACCAACGCACCCGCCTTCCGGCAGAACGACGCCACCGCGCGGGCGCTGCTCACCTTCCTCCGGGACCGGGCCGCCCCGCCCGTCACCCTCCCCGTCCGCCGCACACCCGTCACCGAGGAATCCCATGCCGCTGACCAGTGAAATCCCCGTTGAACAGGCCGCTCCCCAACGGGCCGGACCACCGGGGGCGGACGACCCGGCGGCCCTGAAGGTCGTCCCCGTACGCCACCCCTGGCGCTGGGCCGCGATCGTGGTGACGGCGGTGCTGATCGCCCAGTTCGTGCACGGTCTGGTCACCAACCCGGCCTGGGAATGGGCGGTGTTCGCCCAGTTCTTCACCGCGGAGACGGTGCTCAAGGCGGTCTGGGTCACCCTCCAGCTCACCGTCTACGGCACCGGCCTCGGCTTTGCGCTGGGTGTCGTGCTGGCCTTCATGCGGCTGTCCGGCAGCCCGTTCCTGCGCTGGGTCGCGTTCGGCTACATCTGGGCCTTCCGCTCCATCCCGCTGATCGTCCAGCTGCTGTTCTGGTTCAACCTCGCCTATCTCTACAAGCGCCTGCAGTTCGGCATCCCCTTCGGGCCCGGTTTCTTCCACGTCGACACCATGGGCCTGGTCGGGGCGATGGGCGCGGCGGTGCTGGGCCTGGCGCTGCACCAGGCCGCATACGCCGCCGAGATCGTGCGCGGCGGGGTGCTCGCCGTGGACGGCGGACAGCTGGAGGCGGCCGCGGCGCTCGGCATCCCCCGGCTGCGGCAGCTGCGCCGCATCGTGCTGCCGCAGGCGATGCGCTCGATCCTGCCGAACGCCACCAACGAGGTCATCTCCCTCTTCAAGGGCACCTCGATCGTCTCCGTCATGGCGATCGGCGAGCTCTTCTACCAGGTCCAGGTGATCTACGGACGCAACGGCCGGGTCGTGCCCCTGCTGATGGTGGCCACGGCCTGGTACGTCCTCCTCACCACTGTGCTCTCCGTCCTCCAGCACTACGTGGAACGTCACTTCTCCAAGGGAGCCACCCGATGAGCCCACAGGGCGCGATGGTCGAGGTCCGCTCGGTCCACAAGAGCTTCGGCCCGCTCGATGTCCTCAAGGGGGTGGATCTGGACGTCCGTACCGGCGAGGTCACCGTCGTCCTCGGCCCGTCCGGCTCCGGCAAGTCCACCCTGCTGCGCACCATCAACCACCTGGAGAAGGTCGACAGCGGCTCGGTGAGCGTGGACGGGGCGCTGGTCGGCTACCGGCGCGATGACAAAGCAGCGGCCCGAAGGGCCTCCCGCAAGGGTGGTGGTGGGCGACGGGCGGGCAGGCTGTACGAGCTGCGCGAGCGCGAGATCCTCAAGCAGCGTACGGAGATCGGCTTCGTCTTCCAGAACTTCCACCTCTTCCCGCATCTGACGGTGCTGGAGAACATCATCGAGGCCCCGGTCTCCGCGCTCCGGCGCCCGAAGAAGGTTGCCGTCGAGGCCGCCCGCACCCTGCTCGCGCGGGTCGGGCTCGCCGAGAAGGCGGACGCCTACCCCCGGCAGCTCTCCGGCGGCCAGCAGCAGCGGGTCGCCATCGCCCGTGCGCTCGCCCTGGAGCCCAAGCTGCTGCTCTTCGACGAGCCGACCTCCGCGCTCGACCCGGAGCTGGTCGGCGAGGTCCTCGATGTCATCAAGGACCTGGCGCACCAGGGCACCACGATGATCGTCGTCACCCATGAGATCGGCTTCGCCCGTGAGGTCGCCGACTCCGTGGTCTTCATGGACGGCGGACGGATCGTCGAGCAGGGCCCGCCCGGCGAGGTCCTCGACCGTCCGCGTCATGAGCGCACCAAGTCCTTTCTCTCCAAGGTCCTGTGAAGATGAGGAGCCATCCGTTGAACCGCCGCACCCTGACCACCGCCCTCGCGCTCGCCGCCGGCTCCGTACTGCTGACCGCCTGCGGTGGCGGCGCGGCACCGGGCGGGGGCAGCCTTCGCCACCTACCGGCTCGACCAGCTGGCGATGGAGGCGAAGAAGGGCAGCGGCCTGGTCAAGGCCTGTGCCGCCGCCCTGCGGAAGGTCATCGACAACGGCCGCTACGGCAAGGTGCTGGCGCGCTGGGGGCTGACCGGCGAGCACCTGAAGACCTCGCAGATCAACCCGCCCGGCTTGCCCAGGACCGCCAACTGACCGGCGTACCGGTCCACCGCACGGAATACTCCGGCACGACGCTGCACCCCCTAGGGGCTGCCGGAGCCCGCGCCGCGGGCGGGGGAGCGGAACCGCAACGTCCACTGATCCGTCCAAGCCGCGACCGAGGGGGTCAGCGCCGCCCCGGCAGCCGTCAACGCGGCTGCCGGGGCGGAGTGCTGGGGGCGGTGGGGAGATTGCGGCCGTGTGCCGGGCGTGAGACATCCGTGCGGACCTCTTGCGCTGCGGGGGTGGTGCGCCCGAGACTCCGCTCAGCGCTTGTCAGGGGCACGCTGAAAATGAACGTGCGGATTCCCGCGTGCCCTTCGGCTGCGCCTCACGGGCTGCCCACCGGCGGCCCCCCGATCCCCTCGGAGGAATCAGTGAGGAACGAGCGCACCACCCCCCGCAGCGGCGTAGCGAGACGCACCCGGCTGATCGCCGTGGCGTCCGGACTGGTGGCCGTCGGTGCCATCGCCATCCCCACCGCCAACGCACAGAACCCCGCCCCCACACCGACGTTCAGCGCCGACCAGCTCGCCGCCGCCGGCAACGCGGTACGTGCCGCGGATGTCCCGGGCACCGCGTGGCGGGTCGACAGCGCGACCCACACCCTGGTCGTCACCGCCGACCGCACGGTCTCCCAGGCCGAGATCGCCAGGATCGAGCGGGCCGCGGGCAGCAACGCCGAGGCGGTCCGTATCGACCGCATCGCGGGCACCTTCCGCAAGTTCATCTCCGGCGGCGACGCCATCTACGCACCCAGCTGGCGCTGCTCGCTCGGCTTCAACGTCCGCAGCGGCAGCACCTATTACCTTCTGACGGCCGGGCACTGCACCGACGGCAACCCGCCGTGGTACACCAACTCCTCGCACACCACGAGCATCGGTCCGACCGCCGGCTCCAGCTTCCCCGGCAACGACTACGGCATCGTGAAGTACACGAACTCCTCCGTGGCACACGCCGGCACGGTCGGCAGCCAGGACATCACCAGCGCCGGCAACCCGACCGTCGGCCAGTCGGTCACCCGCCGTGGCTCCACCACCGGCACCCACAGCGGCAAGGTCACCGCACTGAACGCCACCGTCAACTACGGCGGCGGTGACATCGTCTCCGGCCTCATCCAGACCACGGTCTGTGCCGAGCCCGGCGACAGCGGCGGCCCCCTCTACTCCGGGACCAAGGCGCTCGGCCTCACCTCCGGCGGCAGCGGTGACTGCACCTCCGGCGGCACCACGTTCTTCCAGCCCGTCACCGAGGCGCTGAGCGCCTACGGGGTGAGCGTCTACTGACGCCGGCCGGCTGAGCCCGTCGGACCCGGGTTCGCGCGGCCCGGGTCCGCACGGGAGGGATCCCTGCACGGAACGCCGGACGGCTCCGGCGGTACGAGGGCCCCCGTCCGCCGGCGGACGGGGGCCCGGCCGTGTCCGCCGCGAGTCTCGACCGCCCTCCGGGCCGGGCATACCATGGTAAGCAGCGTGATTCGGACACGTGCGGCACATCTTCAGGGAGCCGTGATGGTCGAAGAACTGGTGACGGCCGGGGTGGCGCTGGCCTGCACGGGCACGGTGTATCTCATGGCGGCGGCGCGAGTGGTCAAGCAGTACGAACGCGGTGTGGTGCTGCGGCTGGGGCGGTTGATCTCCGAAGTGCGCGAGCCGGGGTTCACCATGATCGTTCCGATCGTCGACCGGATGCGCAAGGTCAATATGCAGATCGTCACGATGCCGGTGCCCGCCCAGGAGGGCATCACCCGCGACAACGTCACGGTGCGGGTCGACGCGGTCGTCTATTTCAAGGTCGTGGACGCCGCCGACGCGGTCATCCGGGTCGAGGACTACCGCTTCGCGGTCTCGCAGATGGCGCAGACCTCGCTGCGGTCGATCATCGGCAAGAGTGAGCTGGACGACCTGCTGTCGAACCGCGAGAAGCTCAACCAGGGCCTGGAGCTGATGATGGACAGCCCGGCCATCGGCTGGGGAGTGACCGTCGACCGGGTGGAGATCAAGGACGTCTCGCTGCCGGAGACGATGAAGCGGTCGATGGCCCGCCAGGCGGAGGCGACCCGCGACCGGCGTGCCCGGGTGATCAACGCCGATGCCGAGCTGCAGGCGTCGAAGAAGCTGGCCGAGGCGGCCGCGGCGATGTCCGACCAGCCCGCGGCGCTGCAACTGCGACTGCTGCAGACCGTGGTGGCGGTCGCCGCCGAGAAGAACTCCACCCTTGTGCTGCCCTTCCCGGTGGAGCTGCTGCGGTTCCTGGAGCGGTCCGGGCTGCAGGCCCAGGCGGAGACCGCGGCGGCCGAGGCGGCCGAGGCGGAGCGGGACGGCGGCCGGCGGCCCGCCGCCCCGGCGGCGCCCCGGGCGCCGCGCACGCCCGTCGAGCACGGTGCGGAGGCCGCGCTGCCGGAGCTGGCGGACCTCCCGCCGGTGGAGGATCTCCCATAGGCGTCCCGCGCGGATGAGGTCCTGAAGCGGGGTGCCGTTACCTTCCTGATCTCCCGCTGAGCGCCGTATGTCCCCATTGAGGTGGGTACATACGGCGTCTTCTGTGGCCCGGGGGGCGGTTCCCGGCCGGTGTTTTCCGGCCAGCTATAGTCCTCACACGTTGCCGTCCGCCGTGCGCCCCGTGTGCCCGCTGATGTCCGCACTCGGGAGTGAGGTGCGCGGATGTCGGTGTGTCCTTCGTGTGGCGAATTGGTGAACTCCCGCATGTGAGACCGGAACTCGGTCTTGTGCGCGAGTGAGGCGGATGGGAATACTCGGCTCCACCTTGGCATGGACGCGACTCCCCGAGACGCCGCTTCCCGGGGCGGACCCGTGCCAGTCCTGATCCCTCACTCTCCGGGCCCGGACAACTCCCCACGGTTTCCGGGCTCTTCCCCCCACGGGAGGCTCTGAGTTGAAGCACCGACGCATACCCAACCGGCGCGCCGTCATCGCGGGCGCGGGCGCGCTCGCCCTCGCCGCGACCGCCACCGTCACCCTCGCCAACGCCAACGCGTCCCAGGGCCCCGCCCCCAAGCCCACGCTCGCCAAGCTGACCTCCGCGGCGGCGACCACCCTGGCCTCCCAGCTCAAGACGGACACCGCCGGTGCGTTCTATGACGCCAAGGCCAAGAAGCTGGTGGTCAACGTCGTGAACAACGCGGCGGCCAAGGCCGTACGGGCGAAGGGGGCGGAGGCGAGACTCGTCAAGCACACCTTCGCCCAGCTCGACTCGGCCCGGCAGACGCTGAAGTCGAAGGCGACCATCCCCGGCACGTCCTGGGGCATCGACCCGCAGAGCAACAAGGTCGTGGTGACCGCCGACCGCACGGTCAAGGGCACCAAGCTGGACCGGCTCACCAAGGTCGCCGAGGCCCTCGGCGACAAGGTCGAGGTCCGCCACAGCAAGGGTGAGTTCAAGCCCTTCATCGGCGGCGGCGACGCGATCTGGGGGAGCGGCGCCCGCTGCTCGCTCGGCTTCAACGTCGTCAAGGACGGCCAGCCGCACTTCCTGACGGCCGGCCACTGCGGCAACGACATCAAGAGCTGGTCCGACAAGCAGGGCGGCTCGGCGATCGCCACCACCGAGGACTCCAAGTTCCCCGGTGACGACTACTCGCTCGCCAAGTACAGCGGCGACACCGCGCACCCGAGCGAGGTCAACCTCTACAACGGCAGCACCCAGAAGATCACCAAGGCCGCTGAGGCCACGGTCGGCGAGAAGGTGCAGCGCAGCGGCAGCACCACCCAGGTGCACGACGGCACGGTCAAGGCCCTGAACGCCAGCGTCAACTACCAGGAGGGCACGGTCGAGGGTCTGATCCAGACCGACGTCTGCGCCGAGCCCGGTGACAGCGGTGGCGCGCTCTTCGACGGGGAGACCGCGCTCGGCCTCACCTCCGGTGGCAGCGGCGACTGCTCCGGCGGCGGCGAAACCTTCTTCCAGCCGGTCACCGAGGCCCTGGAGGCCTACGGCGCGGAAATCGGCTGACCCGCACCCCGCACGGCTCGGCGCACGGTGCCGGGCCCCGGATCCGCTCGTCGTCCGGGGACCCGGCACCGTCCCGCGGCGCTCAGCCGCCCGTGCCCGGGGCCGCCTCCCGGCCGTCGCCCGGCCCGAAGGCAGCCAGTGCCTCCTCGGCCGAGGTCCGGGCCCGGACATAGGTGTCCGCCCATGCGGCTGCCGACGGAGAGTCCGATTCCCGGGCGATCCGGGCGCAGGCCGCCTCGTGATCGAAGGCCGTATGCCGCAGTGTGACCGCTCCGCCGCCCGGCCCCAGCAGCGCCCAGTGGGCGCCCGGTCTGCCGTACGGCATGCCGACGCTCCCCGGATTGACCACCAGCCGTCCGTGGGTGAACCGGACGAACGGCATATGGGTGTGCCCGCAGACCACCGTCCGTACGGCATCGGGCACCCCCTCCAGTACCTCGGCCCAGCGCTCGGGCCGGGAGTCGACGAGCGCGATCTCCGTGTCGTTGCGCGGGGTGGCATGACAGAAGAGGACCGGCCCGAGCCCGGTCACCTCCAGCGTCGCGGTGGCGGGCAGCGACCCCAGGAAGTCCAGGTCGTCCGGGCCGAGTTGGCCGGCCGCCCAGGCGTCCATCGCGTCCGCCGGGGCGTCTCCCGTCCCCTGCCGGACGGCGGCCATCTCGCGGTCGGCGTTGCCGCTGATCCACACCGCCCGGTCGCCGAGACCGCGCAGCAGCGCCAGGGTCTGGCGGGGGAGCGGCCCGGCGAGCAGATCACCGGTCAGCACGATGCGGTCGGCGGCGTGGACGTCCGGCTCGGCGAGCACCGCCTCCAGCGCCGGCAGCACGGCATGGATGTCGGAGAGCACGGCGACGCCGGCGCCGCGCGGGCCTACGGAGGCCGGTCCGGCGTCGCTGCCGGGATCGGAAGTGTCCATGCGCCGACCCTAGGGCGGGTCCGCAAAGTCCCGCCCTCCGGGCGGACCCGCCCCAGGGACCGTCAACGACCCAGTGCACGCGAGATCCCCGGGCACCGCGTCCGGTGCCCGGGGATCTGAAGCGGTGGTCCGGTCAGAAGTTGAAGACCGAGCCCATGCCGTCGGTCATCGCGCAGGAGTTGGCGAAGGTGTAGGTGTACGAGACCCGCTTGCCCTGCCACACACCGTCGGCGGTGACCACGAAGGGGTTCCACTCCTTGGTGCACAGCCGGTCCGACGTGGCGGCGGTCACCGCGTTGAAGTCACCGGCCACCGCGCGCAGTTGGGCGCAGGCGGCTTTCGCGTTCGGGTGGCTTCCCCGGGCCCCCGGCATACAGCTGAGCGTCACGGCGCGCTGCACCGTGGCGGTCGCGCGGCTCTCTCCCTGGCCGGTCGTCAGCACCAGCTCCGACGGGGCGTAGAGCCCGCCCGTCCGTGTGGGCTGCGCCGGTGCGGCGACGGCGTGCGCGGTGGTGGCGAGCGTGCCCATAACCAGCGCTGCGCCGAGCGCGACCGCCCCAGTGATGTACCGCATGACGAACACTCCCTTGCTCGAAGGTGCAGATACCGGACGGGAGTCTGGCCCAACCGCACTCCGAAAGCACCCCGATCACGCAAGGAGCGATCGCTTTGAGTCGTTAGGCGAAAGCTGAGAGTAATGGCGCGAACCGGCCGGGGGCGGTGTCGGACGGCCGGCGGGAAGCTGTGCGCGGCCAGCGGGGATGCCGCCCCCGGGATGCCCCGGGCAAGGGCCGCTCGGCCACGGAACGAAGGAATCCGGCCGCCGACCGGTCGTTCGGGCGGGTTTCGATCTCCGGCGATTGGCTGAAGAGGGGGGCCGGAGGGTCCCTCCGTGCAGCACGGGGTGTCCGGAGAGGTAAGAACCGGCCGCCCGCCGGTCGCCTTACCGGCCCGGTGTGCCCGTCGCGGTGCCCTCCCTCACCGGCTCCAGCCGCCTGCCGCCGGGTCCTCCCTCCCCGGCCTCCGGCCGCCTCTGCCGCCGGGCCTCCCTCACAGCCTCCGGCCGCCCGCCGTCGGGCCCTCCCCGCCGCCGCGACGGCCCGGGTTCCCCTCGCCGGCCCGCTCCTTCACCCCGTACGCCCCTCCAGTTCCGGCAGCCCCGCCGTCAGTGCCCGCAGGGTCCGCACCACCAGCTCGGCGGGCCCCTGCGGTCCGTCCGGTGCCGCGTCTCCCGCCGCCCACTCCTCCACCGCGACCCGCATCGCGGTGTTCGCGGCGGCCGCGGCCAGCCGTACCGTCGACGGGTCCGCGCCGGTCAGCCGTGCCAGGACCGGCCGCAGTGCCTCCTCGGAGTCGTGCTGCACCCGGTGCCAGACCGCGCGCAGCGCCGGATCGCCCGGCATCGCCCGCAGCAGCCCGCGGGTCCAGCGCAGCGCCTCGGCGGCCGGTTCGTCGGCGGGGGTCAGCGCCCGGCGGGCCGCCTGCTCCAGCGCCTCGCGCACGGGGAGGGGGTCCGGGCCCGCCGGCGGTGTGGCCAGATCGTCGATCCACTGCCGCACGCCAAAGGCGAGCAGCGGCACCACCGCGTCCTCCTTGGTGCGGAAGTAGCGGTAGAAGGTGCGCAGCGCGACCCCTGAGGTGCGGGCGATCTCGTCGGCGGTGACGGCGACGCCGCGCTCCGCGAACAGGGCCGCCGCGGTGCGGGCGATCTCCAGCTGGGTCTCGGCCTTCCGCCGCTCGGTGAGCGAGGGGCGTGGCGGGGTGGTGCGGGGCGCGGTCGGCATGGCTTCAGTCTACGGAGTGCTGTGCCAGATCGGCATGCCGCGCGAGAGTGGCACGACGTGCCATAGGACGTTAGCGTGCCCGGATACCTTGAGAACGGAGCTGGACCATGAACCGCTTTGACGGCCGCCGCGTACTGATCACCGGAGCCGGCTCGGGCATCGGCCAGGCCACCGTCCACCGGATCCTCGCCGAGGGCGGCCGGGTGGTGGCGGCGGACGTCGATGCCGCGGGACTGCGGATAACCGCCGACCGTGCCGCGGCGGAGGGGACCGACGGCCGGCTGGAGACCGTGGTGCTGGACGTGGCCGACGAGGCGGCGGTCCGTGCGGGCGTCGCCGCCGCGGTGGCCGGGCTCGGCGGTCTGGATGTCCTGGTCAACGCCGCGGGCATCCTGCGCGCCGCGCACACCCACGAGACCGGGCTGGACCTCTTCAACCAGGTCCTCTCGATCAATCTGACCGGCACCTTCCTGATGATCCGTGAGGCGCTGCCCGCTCTCCTGGAGGGCGAGGCGCCGGTCGTGGTCAACTTCAGCTCCACGTCGGCCTCGTTCGCGCACCCGTACATGGCGGCGTACGCGGCGAGCAAGGGCGGCATCCAGTCCATGACGCATGCCATCGCCAGCGAGTACAGCAAGCAGGGGCTGCGCGCGGTGTGTGTGGCGCCGGGCTCCATCGCCAGCGGCATGACCAGCGGTCCCGTTCCGGGGCTGCCCGAGGACGCCGATATGTCCCTGTTCACCAAGCTCTTTCCGGCCATCGGCGAAGGCTTCGCCGGTCCGGAGACGGTCGCCGGTGTCATCGCGATGCTTGCCTCGCGGGACGGTGCGTTCATCACCGGCACGGAGGTCCGGATCGATGGCGGCACGCATATGTGAGCCGGGGAAGGGTGGGGGCGCACCTGGCCGGGCGCGGGCGTTCGGGCGCCGCGGCGTCCGGCGCGAACGGCTCACGCCTGCCCGGTTTCGAAGCGGCTCACCTTCCCGTCCTGCACGGTGAAGCGCCAGTGTGTCCGCATCTCGCCCCAGGTGTCGTTGCGGTAGTCCGCCACGAGGGACAGCCCGTCGTCCGACTCGGACCGCACCTCCAGATGTCCGCGGGTGGCGAAGATCTCCCGCCCGCACCATGTCCGCATGTCCCGGTCGGACCCGTCGTCGGACATCGTGGCGTCGGGGGTGAGGGCGTCGTAGAACGCCTGCTCGTCGTGGTGGTTGAGGGCCGTGACCAGGGCACGCACCGCGGGGTGGGACAGCCGGTTGGCGGGGAGGGTCATGAGGGGGTCTCGCCCTTCTTGCGGAAGATCGAAAGAACCAGGGTGAGCAGGGTCCCGCCCACCGCCCAGGCGGCGAGCACCAGGAGCGGGCCGGTGATCGCGTTGCCGTGGAAGTAGGCGAGCGAGCGTGCCGTCCAGGTGCCCGCGCCCGGTGGGAGGGCAGGGCCGATGGCGCGCCAGAACGGGGGCAGCAGCGGGTAGGGGTAGGCGCCGCCCGCGCTCGGATTGCCGAGGATGACGATCAGCAGGATCGCCAGGCCGATGCCGAGGATGCCCAGCAGGGCCTGGCAGGCCAGGGTGGTGGCGCCCACCGCGAAGACGACCAGGGCGCCCAGCCCCCACAGCCCGAAGAAGGTGCCGGGCAGGGCGCCGAGCACCGGCCCGACGACGATCGCGCCGGCCAGTCCGGCGGCGAGCGCGTACACGGCGAGCGCGGCCAGCCGGATGACCGCCCGGTGGCCGTTCGAGGGGCGCGCCCCGGCGCTGATCGCGAGGATCGCGGCGCACAGATAGCCGCCGACGCACCAGCCGACGACGAGGTAGAAGGACGACAGGCTGCGGCCGTCGACCGGGCCGGCGGGGGCCACCTCGACCGTGCGGACGGTGCGGTGTCCGGCCTCCTCGGCCGAGCGCACGACCGCGTCGACCGCCTGGGCGAGGGAGGCGCCGCCGCCGCCGGCGACCAGCAGCCGGTCGGTGCTCCCGCGCGGGTTGACGATCAGTGCGCCGTCGAGCGTCCGGTCCGCGATCTGCTGCCGGGCGGCCCGTTCGGAGGGCACCGGGCGCGGGTCCAGGGGAGAGCCGGGCAGCCGGTCCAGCTTGGCCACCAGCTGCGCCCTGGTCTGCGCGGGAGCGACGACACCGAGCGGCACATCCGCCGGCACGGGGTGGTGGAAGGCGCCGGTGTACGACGTGATGAACGCGGTCATCAGCCCCAGGACGCCGAGCACCAGCAGCGAGGCATGGGGCGTCACCGCGCCCTTCACCTCCCCGAGGAAGGTGGTGCGGGTGCCGTCGTCCGTCGTGGCCATGGCTCGCTCCTCGCCACACTTCGGCTGCCGGTCCGGTGCTTTTGCTCCCATATCTTCCGGTTGGCGGCAGAGGTGTGCAGATCGGTGGGGCTGATCGGCGGATCGGGGAGCGACCCCGGCATGTCTTCGTACGAATGTTCGATGGACGGGTTATGGTGGAGAGGAGGAGTGAGGGATACAAGGTCGGCCGGGGGCGGGTGAGGTGCAGGAGGTGCGGATGCCAGGGTTCACGCATCTGCACACCGCTTCGGGGTTCTCCCTGCGCTACGGCGCCTCCCATCCGGAGCGGCTCGCCGAGCGCGCCGCCGAGCGGGGAATGGACGCCCTCGCGCTGACCGACCGGGACGGGCTCTCCGGGGCCGTACGGTTCGCCAAGGCCGCGGCCGAAGCCGGTGTCCGTCCGCTGTTCGGCAGCGAACTCGCCGTGGCGGAGCGCGAGTCGGCGCCCACGCCCACCGCGCGCCGCCGCACCCCGGTGCGCGGCGGCGCCTTCCTCGACGAGTCGGCCGCCCGCGCCGTCTTCCTGGCCCGCGACGGAGCGGCCGGCTGGGCCGCCCTGTGCCGGCTGGTCTCGGCCGCCCACGCCGGGCAGGGCGAGCAGCCCGTCCTCCCGTGGAGCGCCCTGGAATCCGCCACGGACGGACTGACCGTGCTGCTCGGACCGGACTCCGAGGTCGGCCGGGCGCTGGCCGCCGGCCGCCCGGACCGCGCCGCCAGGCTCCTCGCCCCCTGGCGCGAGCTGTACGGCGAGGCGCTGCGCCTGGAGGTCGTCGACCACGGCCGGCCCGGCAGCGGCCCCGGCTCCCCGCGGCTGGCCGCCCGCACCCTCGGCTTCGCCGTCGACCAGGGCCTCCGCGCGGTCCTGACCAACGCGGTCCGCTATGCCGACCCCGGCCAGGGCCCGGTCGCCGACGTCCTGGACTCCGCCCGCCGTCTGGTGCCGGTGGACCGGCACCGGCCCGAGGCCCGGGACAGCGGGGAGCGCTGGCTCAAGGATGGCGCCACGATGAGCCACACCGCCGAGCGGGTCGCCGAGGCGGCCGGGTTCCGGCGCGGTCTGGCCCACCGGCTGCTCGCCATGACCGAGGAGACCGCCGGTGAGTGCCTGGTCGACCCGCAGGACGACATCGGGCTCGGCCGTATCCACTTCCCCGAGCCGCGGCTGGTCGGCGCGGGCCACCGCACCGCCGCCCGGGTACTGCGCTCGCGCTGCGCGGCCGGGATGGTGCTGCGCGGCTACGACCACGACCGTGAACGCTGGGCGCGGCTGCACGACGAACTGCGCACGATCGAACGGCTCGGCTACCCCTCGTACTTCCTGACGGTCGCTCAAGTCGTGGACGACATACGGGAGATGGGCATCCGGGTCGCGGCCCGTGGGTCCGGCGCCGGGTCCCTGGTCAACCACCTCCTGGGCATCGCCCACGCCGATCCGGTCGAGCACGGACTGCTGATGGAGCGCTTTCTGTCCGAGCGGCGGGCGGCGCTGCCGGACATCGACATCGACGTCGAGTCCGCCCGCCGGCTGGAGGTCTACCGCGCGATCTTCGACCGGTTCGGCGCGGAGCGGGTCGCCACCGTCTCGATGCCCGAGACCTATCGCGTACGGCACGCCGTACGGGACGTGGGCGCCGCCCTGGGCATGGACCCGGCGCAGGTGGACCGGCTGGCCAAGGCCTTCCCGCACATCCGCGCCCGGGACGCGCGGGCGGCGCTGGCCGAGCTGCCGGAGCTGCGCGGGGTGCGGGAGGCCGGCGGCGAGCAGTTGTGGCCGCTGGTCGAGGCGCTGGACGCGCTGCCCCGCGGGATCGCCATGCACCCGTGCGGGGTGCTGCTGTCGGACGCCACGCTGCTGGACCGTACGCCGGTCGTCCCGACCAGCGGCGAGGGCTTCGCGATGTCGCAGTTCGACAAGGAGGACGTGGAGGACCTGGGGCTGCTCAAGCTCGATGTGCTGGGTGTGCGGATGCAGTCCGCGATGGCGCATGCGGTCGCCGAGATCGGCCGGGCCACCGGGCGCCGGATCGATCTAGACGACCCCGCACAGGTACCGCCCGGCGACCCCGCCACCTACGACCTGATCCGCTCGACCGAGACGCTCGGCTGCTTCCAGATCGAGTCGCCGGGCCAGCGCGACCTGGTCGGCAGGCTGCAGCCCGCCACCTTCCACGATCTGGTCGTCGACATCTCCCTCTTCCGGCCGGGACCGGTCGCCGCCGACATGGTGCGGCCCTTCATCGAGGCCCGGCACGGCCGCAAGCCGGTCCGCTATCCGCACCCCGACCTGGAGGAGCCGCTGCGCGAGACCTATGGGGTGGTGGTGTTCCACGAGCAGATCATCGAGCTGCTGCGGATCATGACGGGCTGCGCACGGGACGAGGCCGACGAGAAGCGGCGGGCGCTGTCGCATCCGGAGCTGCAGGGCCGGGTGCGCGCCTGGTTCGCGCAGTGCGCCGAGCGGCGCGGGTACGCACCCGAAGTGGTCGCGCGCACCTGGGAGATCGTCGAGGCCTTCGGCTCGTACGGCTTCTGCAAGGCGCATGCGGTGGCCTTCGCGGTGCCCACCTACCAGTCCGCCTGGCTCAAGGCGCACCACCCCGCGGCCTTCTACGCCGGGCTGCTCACCCACGACCCGGGGATGTATCCGAAGCGGCTGCTGCTCGCGGACGCACGGCGGCGCGGGGTGCCGGTGCTGCCGCTGGATGTGAACCGGTCGGCGGTCGCTCATCGAATCGAACTGGTGTCCGGCGACGGCTCCCGCGGCGATGGTCCGGGGGACCGCTCCGCGGTCTGGGGGCTGCGGCTCGCGCTCAGCGATGTGCACGGGATGAGCGAGGCCGAGGCGCAGCGGATCGAGACCGGACAGCCCTATCACTCGCTGCAGGACCTGTGGCAGCGCGCCAGGCCGGGCCGTCCGGTGGCCGAACGCCTCGCCCGGGTGGGCGCGTTGGACGCCTTCGGGGCGAACCGGCGGGACCTGCTGCTGTACCTCGCCGAGCTGCACCACCACGGACGGCGGGCGCCCGGCGGCCAGCTGACGCTGCCCGGCCGGGCCCTCGACGGGGCGGGCGCGGAACCGGTCGATCCGGTCGAGCCGGCCGGGCTGCCCGACCTCAGCGACGTCGAACGGCTCAGCGCCGAGCTGGGCGTCCTCGGTATGGACGCCTCCCGCCATCTGATGGCCGACCACCGGGAGTTCCTCACGGAGCTGGGCGCGCTGCCGGCCCGGCTGCTGCGCAGCGCCCGGCACGGCGAGACGGTGCTGGTCGCCGGGGCCAAGGCGGCCACCCAGACACCGCCGATCCGCTCCGGCCGCCGGGTCATCTTCACCACCCTGGACGACAGCACGGGGCTGGTCGACTGCGCCTTCTTCGACGACAGTCATGCGGCCTGTGCGCACACGATCTTCCACTCCTGGCTGCTGCTGGTGCGCGGTACGGTCCAGCGGCGCGGTCCGCGCAGCCTCAGCGTGGTCGGCGCCGCCGCCTGGAACCTCGCCGAGCTGGCCGAACTGCGCCGCGAGGGCGGGCTGGAGGCGGTCGCCGCCCGGCTCGCGGCGGTGCCGGACGCGGAGGCGGCCGAGGCGGACTCCCCGGCGGCAGGGCCGGGGCGGGGGACCGGCGAGGAGTCCGGTGCGGACCGGGAGCCCGAACCGGCCGCCGCCCCGGGCCGCACCATCCGGCTGACCACCGGCTATGAGATGCACCCGTGGGCCGACCTCCAGCCTCCCGGTGAACGCGCCGCCACCGGGCGCAAGTTGTGGCACTCCAGCCCGGGGAGCGCGGGATGACCCCCGCGCCGAGGCCACCCGCCGCACCGCCGGATCCCCCCGGCGCCCCGCGGCAGCCGGGCATGCTGTACATACGGTTCCGGACCGCCGACGGCGCCCCCGTGAGCGCCGGGTGTTTCGAGCAACTGCTGGGGCTGCTGGCGCAGTTCACCCCGGTGATCGAGGCGCTGCCGCCGGACGCCGCGCTGGTGGACGTCCGCGGTGCGCTGCGCTACTTCGACCGGGACGCGGCGGGCATCGCCGAACTGGTGCGGCTGCGCGCGCTGGCCTGGCACGGAGTACGGTGCACGATCGGGATCGGCGCCAACCCGCTGCTCGCCCGGATGGCGGCCCAGGGGGCGGCGCCCGGGGAGATCCGGGGCGTCCCCGATGACGCCGGAACCGTCGCCGCCTTCCTCGACCGCCGGCCGGCCTCGGCACTGCACGGCGTCGGCCCGGCGACCGCGCGCGCCCTGTGTGCGTACGGACTCGACAGCGTCGGCCGGATCGCCGCCGCACCGCCCGCGACCCTGCAGCGGATCCTCGGCGCCAGGACGGGCCGGATCGTGTACGAGCGGGCCCGCGGTATCGACCCGACACCGGTGACGCCCAACGCGGCGGCCCGCTCGATGGGCGCCGAACACCGCTTCGCCCACGACGAGTTGGACCCGGCCAGGCGCCGCCGTGCGCTGCTCTCGCTCGCCGACGACCTCGGGGCCCGGATGCGCGCGAGCGGGCAGGTGGCCCGCGCGCTCACCCTCACCGTCCGCTACGCCGACCGCTCCACCACCACCCGCACCCGGCGGCTGGACGGGCCGACCGCGCACGGGCCCGCGCTGACCGAGGCGGCCTATGCGCTGCATGCCGCGCTCGGGCTGCAGCGGGCGCGGGTGCGGTCCGTGGCGCTGCGCGCGGAGGATCTGTGCCGCGCCGAACGCGCCGCGCGGCAGCTGACCTTCGACCCGTCCGACGACAGGGCGCACCGCATCGAGGCCGCCGTCGACCGGGCCAGGGCGCGCTTCGGGACCGGGAGCGTACGGCCCGCGGCGACCCTCGGCCGGACACCTCCGCCCCCGGGCACCAAGCCCCCCGGCCCCGGGGTCAAAGGCGACTGCGGCGGCGACCGGCCTTAGCCGCCTGCCCTGTGGTGCGGTCCGGACCGGCCCGCGGTGCCCGGTACCTCAGCCGTAGAGCCGCTCCGCATACCGGGGGCCGTAGTGCTGCTCCAGCTCCTCCAGGGACCGGTCCTGGGCCTCGACGCCCTTGACGATCCGGGCCCGCGAGGGCAGCGCGTCCGGCTGCCAGGTCTCCGGCTTCCACAGCTCCGAGCGCAGGAACGCCTTGGAGCAGTGGTAGAAGACCTCCTCGACCTCCACCAGGAGCGCCAGCCGCGGGCGGTGGCCCTTGACGATCAGCGCGTCGAAGAACGGGGCGTCGCGCAGCAGCCGGGCGCGGCCGTTGACGCGCAGGGTGTCTCCGCGCCCCGGGAGGAGGTAGTTCAGCCCGACATGCGGATTGCCGAGGACGTTCATCCAGCCGTCCATGCGCTTGTTGCCGGGGCGGTCCGGGATCACGAGGGTGGTGTCGTCCAGGACATGGGTGAAGCCCGCCGGGTCGCCTTTGGGCGAGGCGTCGCACCGGCCCTCCGTGTCCGCGGTGGCTATCACGCAGAACGGCGAGCGGGCCAGCCACTGGCGGTCGAGCTCGTGCAGCCGGTGCCGGGTCTTGTTCGCCGCATGGGAGTTGGGCTCGCCGATCAGCTCGCGCAGCTCCGCCGCCGATGTGATCTCCACGACCCCGGTCAGATCCGCCGCTCCGGCCGTTTCCATCGCTGTTCCCCCTCATCTCGCGTCCCTGGTCAAGCCGTTGCCGACTTTACGGGACGGCTCTGACATCCGGCCCGGCCCGGACGGACGGGTGTCACACGGCACAGAAACGGTGCGCCGCACCCCGGACGTCCGGTGAGGGTTGTGTGGCGCTTCCTTCACCGTCACACCGCTGGTCCACCGTGCTTACCCAGCCGTAACTTACTTGCCAGTCAACTGCGTTGGCCCTTGCGATCCGGATCGCGCGTGAACGGCTCACCGAGCACTTCGGAGTCCCCCTCACCCCGCAAGGAGCATCGTATGAAGCTGCGCTGGTCAAGAACGCTCACCCTCCTTCCCGCCCTCGCCCTGGCCCTCGGTGTCACCACCACCCCCGCTGCCGCCGACGCCTCGCGCCACCCCGCCGGCGGCGCCGTCAGCAGCGGCTGGAACAACTACTCCTGCAAGCCCTCCGCCGCCCATCCGCGGCCGGTGATCCTGGTGCACGGCACCCTCGGCAACTCCATCGACAACTGGCTCGGCCTCGCGCCCTACTTGGTGGCCCGCGGCTACTGCGTCTTCTCCCTGGACTACGGCCAGCTGCCCGGTGTCCCGTTCTTCCACGGGCTGGGCGCGGTCGACGCGTCCGCCCGGCAGCTCGCCGCCTACGTCGACCGGGTGCTGGCCGCCACCGGCACCCGCAATGCCGATCTCGTCGGCCACTCGCAGGGCGGCATGATGTCGCGGGTGTACCTGAAGTTCCACGGCGGCGCGGACAAGGTGAACACGCTGGTCGGGCTGGCCCCCGACAACCACGGCACCGATCTGAACGGTCTGACCCGTCTGCTCGACCACTTCCCCGGCGCCAAGAAGTACCTCCACGAGCTGACCCCGGGGCTGGCCGACCAGATCGCCGGGTCCGACATCCTCAACCGCCTCAACGAGGGCGGTGACACGCTCCCCGGAGTGCGTTACACAGTGATCGCGACCAAGTACGACGAGGTCGTCACGCCCTACCGGAGTGCGTTCCTCGACGGCCCCGATGTACGCAATGTGGTGCTCCAGGATCTGTGCGCGATCGACCTCTCCGAGCATGTGGCCATCGGGCTCATCGACCGCGTCGCCTTCCACGAGACGGCCAACGCCCTCGACCCGGCCCACGCCACCGCGACGACCTGTCTGTCGGGCTGACCGGGAGCCGGCCCGGCCCGCCGCCGGAGCGGGGGCCGGGCCGCGCTCCGTACCGGCGCGACGGTCAGTCGGCGGTCAACAGGGCCTCGGTGCACCGTTCCGCCAGGTCCTCCGCGTGCGGGGGCAGCGGGGTGCCGCCGCGCAGATGGCGGCGCACCAGCGACAGCGGGAGGTCGACGGCGGCCAGCGTCACCCGGTCGAAGCCCTCTCTGCCGTGCAGCCCCAGCGCCCCCGCGAGCGCCGCCAGGGCGGCGCGCACCCGCATGTTCCCCTCTTCCGCGCGCAGCAGATGCTCGTCGGACCAGTCGTCCCGCCCGAACTCCTGGGCCCCGTAGAGAAGCAGTGCGGCCTCCGCCGGGTGTGCGCGGCTCCACGCCACGATGTGCCGGGCGGCGGCCCGGCCCCCGGTGCGCGGGTCGTCCGACGATTCGAGGGCCTCGAAGTAGCCCGCCTGGAAGCCCTCGACCGTACGCAGCCACACCTCGGCGAGCAGCGCCGAGCGTCCGGCGAAACGGTGGTAGACCGAACCGCTGGGGGCGCCCACGGCCGCCGCGACCGCGGACATGGTGACGCCCGCGGGCCCGGACTCGGCCGCCAGCCGTACGGCGGCGTCGAGGAGCTGAGCGGTGTCGAACCGGGGTGGCCTGGCCATGTTCTAGAGGGTACTCTCCACTATATTGGAGAGGTGCCTCTAGAACGGGGTGCGGACCAGAGGGGGAAGGGTGCGATGGGTGTCTACAACGTGCACGAGCGGGTACTGCCGGTGGCCGGGGCGGAGGTCGGTCGGCTGATCGACGGCCTCTCCGGCGACGCCGACCCGCTCTGGCCGGGCCACGACTGGTACCCGATGCGGTTCGACGGCCCGCTGGCGGCGGGCGCGGCCGGCGGCCACGGCCCGGTCCGCTACACCGTGGCGGCCTATGTGCCGGGCCAATGGGTGCGCTTCCTCTTCACCGGGCCGCGCGGCTTCCACGGCTTCCACGAGTACACCGTCCACCCGCTCGGCCCGGACCGCACCCTGCTCCGCCACACCCTCGCCATGCACGCCCGCGGCCCGGCCCGGCTCAGCTGGCCACTGGCCTTCAGGCCCCTCCACGACGCGGCCCTGGAGGACAGCCTGGACCGCGCCGAACGGGCCTGTACGGGCACTGTCGCCCGGCCCGCGCGCTGGAGCCGCTACGTCCGGCTGCTGCGCCGCCTCATCGGGTGACCCGCCGCAGCGTCAGAAAGCCGACGGCCGCACAGGCGAGTCCCGCCGGGATCAGCAGCAGCCGTCCGGAGAAGGCCAGCACGGCCGCCGTCAGCAGGGCGCTCACGCACCCGCCGCACCACAGGGGAGTGCGGCGTGGCAGGAGCACCAGCGCGGCGGCCAGACCGGCGAGGGTCACCGCCGCCAGGCAGGTGGCGGTGGCCCTCATCAAAAGATCCAGATCGGCGCCGCCGAAGCCTGCCGCCGCGGCCACGAGCACGGCCGCCCCGCCGAGCACCGCCAGCGACCGCCGCGGCACCTCGCCCGGCGCGCCGCCCTTGGCCAGTGCGCGCGGCGCCGCACCGTCCCGGGCGAGCGCCGCACCGAGCCGGGAGGCCCCGGCCAGATACGAGTTGACCGCGCCGAAGGTCAGGAAGAGCGCCGCCGCGGCGGCCACGGGGCGGGCGGCGCCGCCCACGCTCCGGGCGAGCAGCTCGGTCAGCGGGGTGTCGGTACCGCCCGCGGCCGGCCCCAGCGCGCCGATCGTGGTCACCGCGAGCCCCAGGTAGAGCACGGTGATGACGGCGAGCGTACGGCGCGTCACCCGCGGCAGGTCCCGCCCGGGATCGGCGAACTCGCCCGACAGGTGGCTGGCCGCCTCCCAGCCCGCGAACGCGAAGAACAGCACCACGGCCGCCGACCCGACCGAGGACCAGCCGCCGGGCAGGAACGGGGTGAAATGGCGGGCGGACACCTGAGGGGCGGCGGCCAGCACCGTGCCCAGCAGCACCACCGCCAGCAGCCCGCCGAGCAGCAGCTGCACCCGGCCCGACATCCGCAGCCCCACCGCGTTGGAGACCAGCGCCACCGCCAGCACCGCCCCGGCCACCACGGCCGCGCCCGTGTCACCCCAACCGGCCGCGTCGGCCACGTACTTCCCGCCGATCCAGGCCGCCGAGACCACACCGATCGGTACCGCCCCGTAGAACCACCACCCCACCACTGCCGCCGCCCGCGGCCCGATCGCCCGGTGCACATAGGTGGCCACGCCCCCGCCGTCGGGGAACCGCGCGCCGAGCGCCGCGAAGGAGGCGGCCACCGGCACGCACAGGGCGAGCAAGACCACCCAGGCCAGGATCGAGGCGGGGCCGGCCGCGTCGGCGGCGAGGGACGGCAGCGTCAGGACGCCGGGGCCGAGGACGGCCCCGGCGCACAGCGCGGTACCGCTGCCGACGCCCAACCGCCGTACATCCGGTCGTTCGGATGCGGGAAGCAATGTCTGTTGTACGGTCACAGTCGCTGAAGGTAACCGTTGGATTGATCAATGCGGCCCCTCGCCGAACATAATTCGGCGACTGCGGCACCATGGGGGTCATGGACGACATTGATTCGGCGATTGTCCGCGAACTGCAGCGCGATGCACGGCAGACCAACCGCGACCTGGCCCGCCGGCTGAACATCGCGCCCTCCACCTGCCTGGAGCGGGTCCGCGCGCTGCGCGCCAGAGGAGTGATCACCGGCTATCGCGCGACGGTGGACCTGCGCGCCCTCAACCGGCCCGTCCAGGCGCTGCTCACGGTCCGTATCCGCCCGATGAACCGTGAGGTCATCGAGCGCTTCAAGGCCTTTCTGACGTCCCTGCCCGAGGTGCTCAACGTCTATGTCGTCGCGGGCGGCGACGACTTCCTGGTCCATGTCGCCGTCCCCGACGTCGACCGGCTGCATGCGCTCCTGATGGACCAGGTCTTCAAACGCCGTGAGGTCGTCGACTGCCGGAGTTCGGTCATCTACCAGCACGTCGCCAACGACATCATCGAGGCGCTGCCGCCGAACGGCTCGTAACAGGGCGGCGCCGCCCCGAGGTGAAGAAGGGGGCGGCGCCGCGTCCCGGACGGCCGGGATCGCCGGGCTCAGCCGCGGTTCCGGGCGGCCCTGCGGCGGGTGGTGGTGAACAGGACCCCGGCGCCCAGGGCGAGCACGGCGGCGCCACTGAGGGCGAGCGGGGCCGTGGAGCTGTCGCCGCCGGTCTCCGCCAGCCGCCGGCCGTCGACCGGACGGGAACCGCCGTTGGGGTGCGGGGCATTGGCCTGTGCGGCGTCTGCGCGCGCCGGTGCCTCGGCCGCCGCCGGCTGGTCCGTGCGGGTGTGGTGGCCGCCGCCGTGGTCGTGGCGGCCCGTGCCCACCGACGACTTGGGGGCGCCCGCCGCGATCTGGGCGTCGGTCGGCGCGGAGGCGGCCGGTGCGGGCGCCGCCGCGGACTTGGCGACGGTGCCGCCGGCCTTCTTGCCGAAGACGACGTCCGAGCAGGTGTAGAAGGCCTCGGGGCTGTCCGACCGCTGCCAGACGCTGTAGATCAGATGGCGCCCGGAGCGCGCCGGCACCTTCGCGTCGAAGACGTACTCGCCGTTGGTCAGCTTCGGGTCGACAACCTTCGCGAACGGCTTCGACTCCAGGTCGGACCACTTCAGCGGCTTCTTCGGGTCATAGCCGGCCTTGGTGAGGTACAGCTCGAAGGAGCCCCGGTGGGGCGCGGTGGCCTTGTAGTGGAAGGTATGGCCGCCCGCCCGCATCGGGGACGACGGCCAGTCGGCGCGGGGCAGGTCCAGGCCCTTGTACTCCGCGCTGTTGGCGCTGCACAGCTTGCCGTCCGGGATACGCGTCCTGGACTGGCCACCCGCATTGCCGTCCCGTACACCGTTCCAGTCGTAGAGCGCCTGGGTCCCGCCGGCCTGGACGGCGGCCTTGCACGCCGCGGACTGCGGGCTCTCGGGGCCCTCCGCGTAGCAGGCCGACACCCGGCTGACCGGGTCCGTCATCGAGCCGTGCGCGGCGGCCGGGCTCGCGGTGAGCACGGTGAGCGCGAGCGGGGCGATACCGGCCAGTGCGATCCCGGTGGCCTTGCGACGAACGGTCATTGTGGGGGTCTCCTTCATCAAGTGCGTCGAGCGGGGGAGGGAGAGCGGTGGGGGGTCGGGACGCAGCCGCCGGCGTCGCCCCCGGTGACCGGCGCCGACGGTCCGCGACCCGCCTTGCGAGAAGCACGCTAGCCGCGCTGAACAGCGGATTTGAGGGCTGAAGGGCGATCCTGGAGATCCTTATGGTGCCGTTAAGACGGGCCTAAGCGGGGGCTCATACAGGCGGGGAGGAAACGGGCATCGCCGGGCGGTGGGCGCCGCCCGTAACGGCGGTCCGGCCGTCCCGTGGGGCAGCCGGCGCGGCCGCCGCGTGCCGTCTTCGTCCTTGCCCGCGGCGGGAGTTGGCCTCAGCGGCCTCCGGTGCTCAGCGGCCTTCCGTGCCGGTGAAGGGGGCGGCCGGGTCGTCGAGGTCGTCGAGGAACGCGCTCAAGTCGTTCGCCGGTCCGGCCCCGGCAGCCGACCGGAGTGGCTGCTCGGCCCAGATGATCTTTCCCTGAGGGGTGTAACGGGTGCCCCAGCGCTCGGCGTACCGGGCGATGAGGAACAGCCCCCGGCCCCCCTCGTCGGTGGTCCGCGCATGGCGGAGGTGCGGCGAGGTGCTGCTGCTGTCCGACACCTCGCAGATCAGTGCCCGCGCCAGGATCATCCGCAGGCTGATCGGGCCGGAGGCGTGCCGGATGGCGTTGGTGACCAGTTCGCTGACGATCAGCTCGGTGGAGAATTCGAGCTCCTCCAGATCCCACTCCGCCAGCCGGCCGGCCGCTGACCTGCGGGCCTGGCCGACCGCGGACGGATCGGCGGGGATCTCCCAGGTCGCGAGCTGTGCCGGCGCCAGAGCCCTCGTACGTGCCAGCAGCAGCGCCACGTCATCGACCGGCCGTCCGCCCGGCAGACCGCCGATCACCGTGTCGCAGAGGTCCTCCAGCGGGGCCTGCGGAGCGGCCAGAGCGGTACGCAGCCTGGTGATCCCCCCTTCGAGATCGAGGGCCTTCCCCAGCAGCAGACCGTTGGTGTAGAGAGCCAGCAGACTGCCTTCCGGCAACGGCAGTTCGACGGATTCGAAGGGCATCCCGCCCAGCCCCAGCGGCGGTCCGGTCGGCAGCTCCAGCAGCCGGCCGTTGCCCGTGGGGCTGATCAGCAGCGGCGCGGGGTGACCGGCACGGGCCAGCGTGCAGCGGCAGCCGACCGGGTCGTAGACCGCGTACAGGCAGGTGGCGCCGATGACCCCGTCGTCGGCGTTCGCGTCGTGGGCGACCCGGTTGAGCATGTCGTCCAGGTGTGCCAGCACCTCTTCCGGGGACAGGTCCAGGTCGGCGAGCGCCTGCACCGCGGCCCGCAGCCGCCCCATGGTGGCCGCGGCATGCACCCCGTGGCCGACGACATCGCCCACCACCAGCGCGACCCGGGCGCCGGACAGCGGAATCACATCGAACCAGTCGCCGCCGACACCGCTGGACGAGTCGGCCGGCAGATAGCGGTAGGCGGCTTCCACCGCGCACTGCTCGGGCAGATCGTGCGGCAGCAGGCTGTGCTGGAGGGTGAGGGCCGCGTTGTGCTCGCGGGTGTAACGGCGGGCGTTGTCGATGGAGATCGCGGCGCGGGTGACGAATTCCTCGGCGAGCACCAGGTCGTCGGGCTGGAACGGCCCGGTGTGCTGCCAGCGGGCGAAGGTGGCCGCCCCCAGGAAGACCCCCCGCGCCCGCAGCGGCACCACCATCAGCGAGTGAAAGCCCAGCTCCCGCAGGTGCGCCGCCCGGACCGGATCGTCGGCCGCCCAGCCGCCGGCGGCGAGATCCAGCGTCTGGAACAGCGCGGAATTGCCCTCGACGAGACTCAGCACGACGGGCGCCGACGGGGGATAGGCGGTCGCCTCCCCGACCGCCACCACCGCCTCGGGGCAGCCCTCACGTACAGACTGCTGTCCGGCGCGGCGCATGGTGACCAGATCCGCGGCATCGACCGGGCCGTGCGTCGGCTCCTCCCCGCAGAGCAGCGCATCGAGGAGATCGACGGTGACGAAGTCGGCGAGATCCGGAACCGCCGCATCGGCGAGTTCCTGCGCGGTCTGCCAGACGTCCAGGGACCTGCCGATGCGTTCACTGGCCTTGTTCAGCAGCGCCATCCGCTGGCGGGCCCGGTAACTTTCCGTGACGTCCAGGACCATGTAGCAGACGCCCAGTACCTGACCGGCTTCGTCCTCCAGGCGAAAGAACGAGGTGGAGTAGGCGTGCTCCCGCTCCGGATCGGACTGCGGGCGTCCCAGGTACTCGTAGCCGACCGAGGGGGTACCGGTGCTCAGCACCTTGCGCATCTCGGCTTCGAGGGCTTCCACGGCGAGACCCGGCTGGATGTCCGCCAGACGCTTCCCGAGGCGCTGCTCGCGGCTGGTACCGCCCATCCGCTCCAAGGCGTCGTTCAGCCACACGAACTCCAGATCGGCGTTCACCATGGCCACGCCGATCGGTGACATGCCGAGAATGCCCTCCAGGAACGAGCGGCTCGCTCCTGACCAGGGCGTCCGGGTCATCTCGGCGGCGAGGACGAGACGTGTGGAGCGCTCTGTGGCGTCCAGCACCGGCAGCACGCGGAACTCCAGGTCGAGCCGGTGACCGTCCTTGTGCCGTACGGCCTCCAGCCCGCTCCAGCCGTCCGCCGCCGCCAGCCGGGACTCCCACCTGTTGTCCTGCGACGCCCCGGGGGCCACCCCCGCGAACAGCTCCGCCAGGGGCCGGCCGACGGCCTCGGACACCGCATAGCCGAAAAGCCGCTCGGCGCCCTTCGTCCAGCCCTGCGCCACCCCCGCGCGATCGGCCATCACCACGGCCGTCCGCGTGAGGTCGAAGACGCCGTCTCCGGAGAGACGGCTGCTCTGGGAGGCACTCATATGACCGGTCCAATGCCGGTCCCACCATGCGACGGGCGCTCTCTCCCGGCGGCGCCGTCGCACACGACCGGCCTTTTCCACGGTACCCCCTCACCCTGGCCGGGCGCTCTTCCCGGAGCCCGGCCCCGCCGCCCGCGCAGCAGGCCCGGAAGGCGCATCTGACGCCGTTGTCAGTGGGGGCTGTCACCATCGGCACATGAGCACCGACGCGCCCGCCGACCCGTCCCCTCAGCCCTCGCCGGAACCCCTCAACCCACCTGCCGGCCAGGGGGAATCACCGCTGCCGACCGCCGACGCCGCCTACTGGGAAGCGGCCGCCGCCTCCTTCGACGACGAGCCCGACCACGGTCTGCGTGACCCCGCCGTCCGCGCCGCCTGGGCCGCCCGGCTGCGCACCTGGCTGCCGTCCGGGCCCGCCGCCGTCCTCGACCTGGGATGCGGGACGGGAAGCCTGTCTTTGCTCGCGGCCGAGCAGGGCCATCACGTCACGGGAATCGACCGCTCCCCGGGCATGATCGCGCGGGCGCGCACCAAGCTCGCGGGCCACGAGGCCGCGTTCCTGGTCGGTGAGGCCGCCGAACCACCCGTGGGGGAGCGGCGGTTCGATGTCGTTCTGGTGCGCCATGTGCTGTGGGCCCTGCCCGACCCCGCGGCCGCCCTGCGCCGCTGGGCCGGACTCCTCACCCCCGGTGGCCGGCTGGTGCTGGTGGAGGGCCGCTGGGGCGAGGCCGACCCGGTCGGTCTTCCGGCCGCCGAAGTCACCGCCCTCGTCGCGCCGTTGGCCGCACGGACCCAGGTGGAGAGCCTCGCGCACGATCCGGCGCTGTGGGGCAAGGAGGTGGCCGATGAGCGGTATGTGCTGCTCGCCGACCTCCCCCGCCGGCACACCGAAGTGGTCGACGTCCACCTGGTGTTGCGCCGTGGTGACGAGGTGCTGCTCGCCCGCCGGGCCGGTACCGGCTATGCGGACGGTCTGTTGCACGCGCCCTCGGGCCATGCGGAGGACGGTGAGGACGTCCGGGAGGCGATGATCCGGGAGGCCGCCGAAGAGGTGGGGCTGCGGCTGGCACCCGAGGACCTCCGGGTCGCGCTCGTGATGCAGCACTGCGCCCCGCCCCCGGCGCGGCCCCGGATCGGCTGGTTCTTCGAGGCGGCGTACGGCGCGGGCGGCGAGCCGTGGAACCGCGAGCCCGACAAGTGCGCGGAGTTGGCGTGGTTCCCGCTGGAGGCGCTGCCGGACGACATGGTCGCCTACTGCCGCGCCGGCCTGGACGGGCTGCGTGCGGGGCACCGCTTCCTGCTCCACTGGCACCGGCCCGGCGACGCGATCGCCTACGACCCGACGGGCCCCGACCGTGCCGTCGTTCTCGACGGACCGGGGCCGACGGGGTGAACCGGACGAGGGCGGCGGCGCACCGGACATCTCCCGAAGAGGTTGAGACCTCCCGAGAGGTTGAGACCTCCCGTCACAGCAGGCGCTCCTGGCGCACAATGGATGCGACAAACACGCGCACCGACGGGTACGCGTACGCGCACGCCTCCCGGGGACGACCCCCAGGGGTACATGCCGTCGCGCATCCGCCCGCCCCACCACCAGCACCAGGAGCGCCACCGTGTCCCCGCAGCCCTTGACCATCACCATCGATCCGACGGCGGCCGCCGCGCCGTTCGAGCAGGTCCGCACCCAGATCGCGGATCAGGCCAGGGACGGCGGTCTGCCGGTCGGCTACAAACTCCCCACCGTCCGCGGCCTCGCCGAGGACCTCGGACTGGCCGCCAACACGGTCGCCAAGGCCTACCGCGCCCTGGAGACCGACGGTGTGATCGAGACCCGCGGCCGCAACGGCAGCTTCATCGCGGCGGCCGGGGAGGCAGCGGACAAGGAAGCCGCCGCGGCCGCCGAGAGCTATGCCCGCCGCGCCCGCCGCCTCGGCCTGGACCACCGCGCCGCCCGCACGGCCGTCGAGAACGCCCTGCGCGCCACCTATGGAGCCGATACCTGACCGCGCGCCCGCAGGGACGGGCACCCACCACGCCGGTACGTGACCCGGCCCGCCGCGCCGGTACGTGACCCCGCCCCGCCCCGCCCCGCCGCGCCGGAGCGTGACCCGCCCCACCACACCGACGCCTGGCCGGCCCCACCACACCGATGCCCTACTGCACGCCCCCCCCGAGCCGCCGCCCGACAAGCCCGAAGAGTCCGAAGAACCCGAAAAGAAGGAACCGCATGCCCAGCAAACAGGCGCTCGTCCGCCGCCCCGGCCCCCGCCTCGCCGAGGGGCTGGTCACCCATATAGACCGGTGCCCGGTCGACCCCGCCCTCGCCCTGCGTCAGTGGGAGTCCTACGTCCAGGTGCTCCGCGACCACGGCTGGCACACCACCGAGGTCGCCCCCGCCGACGACTGCCCCGACGCGGTCTTCGTCGAGGACACCATGGTCATGTTCCGCAATGTCGCACTGCTCGCCCGTCCCGGTGCCGGAGAGCGCCGGCCCGAGGTGCCGGACGCCCGCGCGGCCGTCGAGGCCCTCGGCTGCTCCGTCAACGAGATCCGGGCGCCGGGCACGCTGGACGGCGGCGACATCCTCAAGGTCGGCGACACCGTTTACGTGGGCCGCGGCGGCCGCACCAACGCCGACGGCGTCCGCCAACTCCGCGCCGCCTTCGAACCGTTGGGGGCCCGCGTCGTCGCGGTACCGGTCAGCCGCGTACTCCACCTCAAATCCGCCGTGACCGCACTCCCGGACGGCACCGTGATCGGCCACCCGTCCCTGGTCGACGACCCCGCCGCCTTCCCCCGCTTCCTGCCCGTCCCCGAGGAGTCCGGCGCCCATGTCGTGCTGCTCGGCGGCGGCAAGCTGCTGATGGCCGCCGGCGCGCCCCGCAGCGCCGAGCTCTTCGCCGACCTGGGATATCAGCCGGTTGTCGTGGACATCAGCGAGTTCGAGAAGCTGGAGGGCTGTGTGACCTGCCTGTCCGTGCGGCTGCGCGAGCTGTATGCATGACGGGGCATCATCCCCCGGCGCTTCGTGTGCCTGCCCGGACCGCACACCTGACCGTGCCTATCGTGACGCCATGAGCAACCTCGAACTCAGACCCGCGCCCAGCCTGTGCGGCGGCACCGGCCGTACGGGCCCGGTCCGCGACGTCCAGCCCGGCAAGCAGGTACCGCTCGGCGAGAGCACCGTCGTCCGCAGACTGCTGCCGAACCTCGGCCGGCGCATGGTCGGCGGCTGGTGCTTCGTCGACCACTACGGTCCCGACGACATCGTCGACGAGCCCGGGATGCAGGTGCCCCCGCATCCGCACATGGGCCTGCAGACCGTCAGCTGGCTGCACGAGGGCGAGGTGCTGCACCGCGACAGCCTCGGCAGCCTGCAGACCGTACGGCCGCGGGAACTGGGTCTGATGACGTCCGGCCGGGCCATCGCCCACTCCGAGGAGTCGCCGCACGGCCATGGCCCGTTCCTGCACGGCGCCCAGCTGTGGGTGGCGCTCCCCGGCGAACACCGCGACACCGCCCCGTCCTTCGAGCACCACACCGACCTGCCGGTGATCAACGGCGGCGGACTGTCCGCCACCGTCATCCTCGGCGAACTGGCCGGTGCCACCTCGCCCGGCACCACCTACTCCCCGCTGGTCGGCGCCGACCTCACCCTCACCGCCGGCACGGACACCCGCCTGCCGGTCGACCCCGACTTCGAGTACGCGGCGCTGACCATCTCCGGCGAGAGCGAGGTCGACGGCGTCCGGCTGGCCCCCGGCGCCCTCCTCTACCTCGGCTGCGGCCGCGGCGAGTTGCCCCTGCGCGCCGACACCGACAGCAGCCTGCTGCTCCTCGGCGGCGAGCCGTTCGAGGAAGAGATCGTGATGTGGTGGAACTTCGTGGGCCGGTCGCAGGAGGACATCGAGGCGGCGCGGGCGGACTGGATGACGGGCTCCCGCTTCGGCGAGGTGCATGGCTACGACGGGGAGCGCCTGGCTGCGCCCCAGCTTCCGCCGGTGGGGCTGAAGCCGAGGGGGAGGGCGCGGTGAGTCGCGGTGATGCACGACGGGAAAGGTGCGCCGCCGGCACGGTCGGTGTGCCGGCGGCGTCCTCCTCCGGGGGAGCCGCCCCGTGGGCGGCCGTCGGCCAGCTGCCGTGCCGGGCAGCGGTGGCTCCGGCCTTGTTGCCCGGCCCCGTGTCAGTGCTCCCCGACCCGCGCCCCGGCGGCTCGCGCCCGCGCCCGCGCCTCGGGGCCGACACCGCGCTTGCGGGGGGACATCCTCCAGTCCGTGGCCTCCCGTTGGGCGACCCGCAGCAGGTTCCGCGGCCCGGGAGTCGCCACGACGCCCAGGTACCGGGGGTCGCCGGCGAACCACGCCGCCGTGACCTGCCCGGACTTCACCGCGCGCACCCAGAAGTGCCGCCCCGTCCCGATGCCCCCGCCGTACTCGAGGCCCACGGTCTTCTCCGGGCGCTCCGGGTCCGGCACGAGGAACTGGGAGCTGCCGTTCTCCTTCGACCTGACGTCGGCGAGGCCCACTTGCCACGGATAGACACGCAGCACTCGACGTATTCCGGGCAGTGAGGCGGCCCCGGCCACTGCGAGCAGGGCGTACCAGATGCCGACGAACAGCACCGGCATCCACAGCACCAGCAGCCAGACCGGCGTCATGACGACCGCGAACAGCCAGGCGAAGAAAGCCGGTACACAGCCCAGCGCGGCGGCACACCGGAACATTGCGGTACGGCGCCATGCCCGGCGGGTGGCCGGGTCCTCCCAGGCCGTCTTGTAGTGCACTGGGGACGTCACTTCCGGCATCACCAATCTCCGATCGGCCGGACACGTTTCGCGCGGCCGCCACTTCCCGGGCCTCCGGCATCTGCTCGCGCGGCTGCGGCGGAGGATTGTCGAAGCTCATCATGCGGGCGATGCCGTGGAACAGGCCACGGTAGTCGCAGGGGCAGCTGCGTTCAGCGGCGGCGGCGCAGGGCGGAGAGAAGCCGGGCGAGCACCGCCGCGGCTGCCCGGCGACGGCTCGGCCGGGACGACTCCCGGAAGGCGGACCCCAGCCGTTGACAGGCCGAGTGGTCACCCTTGCCGTGGGTGCACCCGGCAGTTGGTATGGAGATACCGGGCGCTGCCGTTCGTGAAGTCGTAGAGCGCGACTGTCTGGGTGTCCTCCAACGGATCCGCCGGTGGCATCAGGAAATGGGTCTCGCTCACCGGGAGCAGCTCATATCTGAGGCGGTCCGGCTTGTGGAGGAATTCTGCCTGTATCGGGTCGAGGAACAGGGTCAGGTACAGCTTTCCGTTTACGGCTGACACTTCGTACCGTGCGCCGGGTCGCGCGTAGACGCCTTCGTACCTGGACAGTTCGAGGTTCAGCGTCGTGTCCGGTGCAGGCAGGTCCGGAATGGTCACCATGCCGAGGTCGGTCAGGATCTCGTTGAACACCGCGTGAGAGAAGGTCTCCCGCGGTCCCCCGTTGGTCAGCAGTGCAAGGGCGGTGTTCGAGTCCGGCAGGATCCGTAGCCGGGCGTTCTGGCCGACCGTACTGCCGTCACTGGCGTAGACGGTTTCGCCGTGCCAGTCACATACGATCAGGCCGAGCGCCCATGCCGGCCCGAACATATACGGATCCGGTACGGGCACCCGCGAATTCAGCATCTCCCGAATGCTTTCGGCTGAGACGATTCGCTTTCCGTTGGGCGCCGTGCCTTTGTTGAGGAAAACGTGCGCCATGGCGAGCACCTCCCGGGAGGTCGAGGTGAGGTTTCCGCCGGGGCCGAACGCGCGTGGCAGATGGCGCACCGGTGTGACGAGGGGTCCCTCCTCCAGGGAGCGGATCAGGTGCCCGGTCGCCGCCCGAGCTTCGTCCACCTGCGCGTACCAGCTGTTCGTGCTGGTCAGGCCCATGGGTTCGAAGAGGCGGTGCCGCATGATGTCGTCCCAGTGCGCACCGTCGTGCACCTCCAGGATCCGCGCGAGAAGGGCGTAGCCCAGCGCCGCGCTGTAACCGTGGGTGTGGCCCGGTGGGAAGACCTGGGGTGCGTCGGCGATGTTCTCGACCATGCGCGCATAGACGTCCTCGTCTTCGCCGGGATCGCCATAGGCTTCCTCGATACCGTGGGTGTGGTACAGCAGGTGACGAGGGGTGACCTCTGCGCTTGCCTCGGGATCGGCCACCGCGAAGCCGGGCAGATACGTCCGCACCGGCTCGTCGAGGTCGGCTTTCCCTTCGTCGACGAGTTGCATGAAAGCCAGTGCGGTCCACGTCTTGGTCATGGAGCCACATTGGTAGACGGTGTCCGTCGTCGCGGGCTCCCGCGTTTCCACGTTCTTGACGCCGACCGCGAGTTCGGTGAGCTCTCCGTCGTGGAGCACGCCGATCACGGCGCTCGGGATGGCGTACTCCGCCAGGAGTTCGGCGACCCGGGCCTGGATCCGCGGTATGTCGAGCGTCATCGCGGGAGACCGACCGCGTTCGCGGCGTCCGCTTCGAAGTACTCCGTCGTGGCGTAGGCGCCGGCGTGTGCCTCGAAGAAGTCCCGGACGCCATCGAGGGAGTCGTGGGTGAGGACGTTCACCGCCTTGGCTCCGTCCCGGCTCGCGACCGCCAGCTTCCATGTGGCGCCCTTGGGGAGTTTGCCGTGTGCCTTCTTCAGCCCGCTCCAGAACTTGCCGTCGTCCGAGACCGTCGACACGACCATCACGTACATCGTGGATCCTCTCTTTCCGGGTGAGGAAAAGCTACGTTGCGTTTTAAGTAGCGTCAATGAAATGGGCCTGCAAATGCCCGCTGAACACTGCATCGTTGCAACAGGATTGCGAATGAATGCAACTTCCCCATCGGGTCGTTGCAATGTACTGTCGCTGAACGCAAGGAGAGGAGTGGCATCGGTGCCAGGAGGCCGGCTGACCTACGAGGACCGCCGACGCATCGCGGCGTGGCTGGCCGAAGGGCTCGGGTACGCCGAGATCGGCCGACGGCTCGGCCGGCCGACGTCCACAATCAGTCGCGAGGTCGCACACAACGGCGCATCCGCCCACTATGTGGCCGACCACGCGCAGCAGGTCGCCGGCCGGCGTGCCCGTCGGCGCAAGCCGGCCCGGCCCGCCGAGCCGGCGGCGGACGAGCAGCCGGCCGAGGAGGTGCGCGGCTTCGTGGACCGGTTCGCGGCGCTGCTGGCCGCGACCGGCCTGCCTCGTATGACCTCCCGGGTGTTCGTGTGCCTGCTCACCGCTGACGCCGACGGCCTGACGGCAGCCGACCTGGTGCGCCGGCTGCACGTCAGTCCTGCGTCGGTGTCCAAGTCCATCGGCTACCTCGAAACGATGGAACTGATGAGGCGTCAACCGGATCCCGGCGGGCGCCGCGAGCGGTACGTCATCGACGACGACGCCTGGCTCCGGGCGTGGCAGGCCGACACCGGTGCACACGCCGACATCGCGGCTGCCGCACAGCGGGGCATCGAGATCTTCGGTGCCGAGACGACCGCCGGCGCCCGACTCGGCACGATGGGCCGGTTCTTCGCCCGACTCAGCGAGCAGATGAGCGGCAGCGCCCTCACCGAAGCCGCCGTGCACGACGCGCTGACCGTGGTCGCCGCCCTCGTGCACGCCGACCGCCCGCTCACCCGGGGCACACTGGCCTCCGCGCTCGACTGGCCCCGGGACCGCGTCACCGCCGCCCTGGACGCGATCCAACGGCAACCGGCCATCGCCGATCCCCTCGCCCTGAGCACCGTCGGGCCCCAGACGTACACCCTCACCACGAGACCGGACCGCCTCAGCCCGGCGCAACGCGAAGCACTCAACCGGTAGGCCGCGCCAACGCCTCTACGTCGCGCCAACGCCTCGATGCCGGTGAGCGGTCAAGCGGGGAGCCGGTGAAGTACGGGACGGACCGGCGGCAGCCTCTACAGATAAAGCCCGGCGTCGGCGCCCGAGTCCTGGGCCGGGACCGAGGCGGGGCGGGTGCCGCGGCGTAGTGCGTACAGCTCGGCGAGTGTGGCGCCGTCGCGGCCGATGCCCTGGTCCGTGCCCAGCCAGTGTGCCGCTTCGGTGCGGGTCAGCGGGCCGACCTCGATACGGGCCAGACAGCGGCCGGGGCGGACCACCGCCGGGTGCATCCGCTCCAGGTCCTCGTTGGTGGTCACCCCGACCAGGACGTTGCGGCCCTGGCCCAGCAGACCGTCCGTCAGATTGAGCAACCGGGACAGCGCCTGCCCCGCGGCGTGCTTGGCCTCGCCGCGGATCAGCTCGTCGCAGTCCTCCAGGAGCAGCAGCCGCCAGCGGCCCTTGCCGGTGCTGTCGTCCTCGCCGATCGCGATGTCCATCAGATAGCCGACATCGTTGAACAGCCGCTCCGGGTCCAGGACGCAGTCCACCTGGCACCAGTCCCGCCAGGAGCGGGCCAGGGTGCGCAGCGCGGAGGTCTTGCCCGTACCGGGCGGACCGTGCAGCAACAGCAGCCGGCCGGAGATCTCCTCGGGCGCCACCTTCATCAGCCGGTCCATCGCCTCGGCCACCGGCGCCGTGTAGTTGGGGCGGATCTCCTCCCAGGTGCCCGCCGAGATCTGCCGCGAGGTCCGGTGCGGGCCGCGGCGCGGTGAGAAGTACCAGAAGCCCATCGGGACGTTCTCGGGCTGTGGCTCCGGTTCGTCCTCCGCCCCGTCCGCGGCCTGTCCCAGCACCTTCTCGGCCAGCTCGTCGGTGACGGCGGTGACCGTCACATCGGCGCCGCGGTTCCAGCGGGAGACCAGCAGGGTGAAACCGTCGCCCTCGGCGAGGGTGGCGCTGCGGTCCTCGTCCTTCGCCGCGCGCAGGACCCGGGCGCCGGGCGGCAGCAGGGTCAGTCCGGCCCGCACCCGGTCGACGGACCGGCTGCGGGCGTACGGCTGCTCGCCTTGGGCGAACCGGCCCAGGAAGAGCGCATCGACGACATCGGCGGGCGAATCGCTGTCGTCCATGGTCAGCCGGAGCGGAACGGACTCCTCGGCGGCGGACGGCTGGACGTGATCGGCACACATGCCGCCATGATCCGTCACGGCGGGCCACCACGTACACGGATTATCCCGGCGTTTCCCCGCGACCGGGCGCCGCGGTGAGCGCGGGGCCGGAAGACCGGAGCCCCGTACGGCCGAACCCGGGGCGCGGTGGTGACGGGCCGCCCACAGACGGCGCAATGACGGTCCGGCGGGCGGGCCGTCCGGAGACTGGGACGACGTGCCGCGAGGTGGGGTGACCGCCGGAAGGAGCCGCGTCCGTTGGAGCCGCCGAGCGGAACCCCCCTGACGGTGGTCATGGTCGGTCTGACCGTGGTCACCGGGATGCTCGATGCCGTCAGCTTTCTGGCGCTCGGTCAGGTCTTCACCGCCACCCAGACGGGCAATCTGCTCTTTCTCGGCTTCGGTATCGCCGGGCAGGGCGGGCTCCCGGTGGTGACGACGGTGATTTCGCTCGGCGCCTTTGTGCTCGGCGCGCTCTTCGGGGCGCGGATGGAGTCCACCCTGGCCGCACGGGCGTACCAGTGGTTCCCGGCGGCGCTGGCCACGGAGGCGGTGCTGCTGTTCGCTGCCGCGGCGGTGGCGTGGGAGTCGGGGCCGTCCCCGGGGCTGCCGCCGGTCCGGCGCGATGTCGTCATCGGCCTGATGGCGGTGGCGATGGGCATGCGCAATGTCACCGCGATGCGGGCCGCCCCGCCCGACCTCACCACGACCGTGGAGACCCGGGCGATGACGGCCCTGGTCAGCGGGTCACCGGTGGGGCGCGACCGGCGGCTGGGGTACGGCAGCCATGCCGCGGGCCGCCGGCTGCTCTCGGTCACCTCGATGTTCGCCGGCGGTCTCCTCGGGGCCGGGCTGCTCGGTCTGGGGACCCGTCCGACGCTGGTGCTCCTGCTGGTGGCCGTCTTCGTCGCGGCCACCGCCTTTCTCGCGCCCGGCCTCGCCCGCCGCCGGCACCACACCGAGGACTGACCGCGCAAGGGGGCGAGGGTCCGTCAAAATGCGGCGCGGGTACGGACACAGGCATCCGGGCGCTCCCGGGTCTTCCTCGGCACCTGTCGCCAAGACAACGACATGGCGGTGAACATCCCCCCGGATCGGCAGATTTGCCGTGAACTGCGGACGACTTTTGGCATGGACACTTCCGGCTTGCGGTGAGTCTTGCTACGACAGATGTGGCAGAGCTCCTGCTAAGGGAGGTTCCATGAGACTGTCCCGATTCGCGGCCTTGACGTCCGCCTTCTTCGTCACCACGGCGCTCGCGCTCACCGGCGCGAGCGCCGCCGCGTCCGCCCAACTCCCCACCGCCACCGGCTATGTGGCCCTCGGCGACTCCTACTCCTCCGGCGTCGGAGCCGGCAGCTACGACAGCGCCAGCGGCTCCTGCAAGCGCAGCACCAAGGCCTACCCGGCCCTCTGGGCCGCCGCGCACTCCCCCTCGTCCTTCCAGTTCACCGCCTGTTCGGGCGCCCGAACGGGTGATGTTCTCAGCGGTCAACTCGGGCCGCTCAACAGCTCCACCGGCCTGGTGAGCATCACCATCGGCGGCAATGACGCCGGATTCGCCGACACCATGACCACCTGTGCGCTCCAGGGTGAGAGCGCCTGTCTGGCCCGGGTCGCCCAGGCCAGGACCTACATCGCCAACACCCTGCCCGGCCGGCTTGACGGGGTGTACAACGCCATCTCCCAGAAGGCCCCGGCCGCGCAGGTGGTGGTCCTGGGCTATCCGCGCTTCTACAAGCTCAAGGGAAGCTGCATCGCCGGTCTCTCCGAGAAGTCCCGTACCGCGATCAACGCCGCCGCCGACGACATCAACGGCGTCACCGCCAAGCGGGCCGCCGACCACGGCTTCACCTTCGCCGATGTCAACGCCACCTTTTCCGGTCATGAGCTGTGCTCCGGCAGCGCCTGGCTGCACAGCGTGACCTTCCCCGTCCTGGAGTCCTACCACCCCACCGCCGCCGGCCAGTCCGGCGGCTATCTGCCGGTGTTCGCCTCCGCTGCGTGACGACCCGTATGCCGGGCGCCGGGGAGAGGCCGTGATCCCGGTCTCTCCCCGGGCGTTCCGGCGGCCCGTCAGGCGCCCCGCACCGCCCGCGCAGACATCCGACGGTCGCTCAACTCGCCCTGCTCCGGCCCTTGTAGGTGACATTCCGTATGGTGTGCGTCAACGTCAGAGCGAGGCAGGTGAATCCGGTGACCGGTCTGCACGCGTGTCCTCCAAGAGAGATAGGGTTACCCTGCCCGGGCCGGGTGCCCTCATAGGGTGGGGAGAGTCATGGAACAGATAACAGTGCGTAGCAGGGCGCGAGTCCCTGCCATCAAGTGCGGGAGCGTCGCCACCAGTGCGCGTCTCGACCGCCATCTCGCGGTGCTGGGTGGTCCTGCCATCCCGCAGCGTGAGGTGGAGGGCGCGACGTCGCTGATGCAGGAGCTCACCGCGCGCGATCACTCGCGTACGAGGAATGGCCGCGGCGCCAGGGTGTCGCTGTTCGCACCGCTGCGCAGGCTGCGGCGCTCGCTGTTCGGCGGGCACGGCTGACACGTTTGTGAAGCGGCATCTCGGGCGATCACACCGTCCCGGCACGGCACTGCGGTCCGATCGCTCATCAGGCCCGAAGCGCCGGCAGTTCGTCGGTGTGCTCGCCGGGGCGGGACTCCTCGCCCCGGAGATGCCGTGAGCCGCTCGAACCTTCGCCCGGCCCCGTCCCCGCCCGGCCGGTTGCACCACTCCCCACCACCCGTCGCGTGTGCTGCGACGGGTGGTTTGCTGTGCGGGCCCCGGCGGACCGTTCAGCTGTCCGACGCTCACACCAGCGCGAACTGCCCCTCCGGGCCCTCCTCGTGGTGGTCGAGCACGGAGGCCGGACGGCGCGCGGAGACCGGCGCCGGAAGGATGCCGGCCGCCCGCAGTTCACCCGCCGTCACCTGGGGGGCGTCCGCCGTCTCCCTCAGCAACTCCCCGCACTCCGGCTGGAGTTCGGACAGCAGTGCCAGTACGGTGATCAGCTCCAGCAGCTCCGAGGTCCACTCCTGGGGCCAGCTGGTGGGGCGCAGTGCGGCCAGCGAACCGGCCTCGGGAGGTTCCGCTCCCGCGCCGGTGCGCTCGGCGTACCACGCCTCCAGGACACGGACGCCGCCCGCGTGGAAGTCCCAGGCGCCCGGCGGCACCGGCGAGATCCGGCCGCTGCCGAGGAGCAGCGCCTCCTCCTCCGGGTCGTAGCCGAGGGCCCCGGGCAGCCCGCGGCCGGGCAGTGCGGAACGGACGTACGGGCGGCGGCCACCCGGCATCCGGGGCCGCTCGCCCGACTGCCCGCCGTCCGCCCCGTGCCCATGGGCGCCCCGGGTGCCGAGCCACAGCAGCCGGGCGCCGAGCGCGATGCCGCGGTCCCAGAGCTCCGGGTCGGTGGTGAGCGGGACCGTGCAGCCGTCGGGGGAGTGGTGGGCGCTCGCGGCGAGCCAGGCGAGCAGATCCGTCGGGCCCACCGGGCGGTCCAGACGCCGGCCGAGCAGGGCGAGCAGGCCCGGGGCGAGGTTCGGCTCCCGTCCGCCGGGCCGCCGGTAGAGCGGGTGGATCCGTCCGGGGCGGCCGGCCGGTGACCGTCCGTCGGGCAGCAGCGCCGAGCACGTCACGGCGGGGCCGGGCAGCTGCGGCACCTGCCCCCACTCGACCGCGAACAGCTGGTGTGCGTCCGCGACCCGCCACAGCTCCGGGCGCGCACCGTCGATCAGCCGGTGGTCCGGCAGCAGCCACTGCTGGTCGAACGGGCCGTGCAGGATCCGCACCGGATCGGGGCACGGCCCGCTCGCCCGGTGGAGCCGCCCGGTCGCGGTGGCCTGGCCCGGCAGCTGGCCGACGGCGGAGTGCAGGGTCCGGGCCCGGGACGGCAGGAACAGCCGCTCGCGTTCGGCCGCGTCCCCGGCGGCCACCAGCGCCGCCCAACGGGCGCGCAGCGTGGCCGGGTCCGGCGCCCGTACCCAGGAACGGCCGAGCCGCAGCGGCGCCACGGACCACGGCATGAGATCGGACAGCCGTGGCGCGTCCTGCTTCGCCGTCACGCGGAGCCCCTCCCGGACCGTTCGGTTGACCCCGGCATGGTATCCAGCGCCCCCGCGGCCGCACCGAATCCGCAGGCCATACCACCCTTCCAGGACGGACGCAGGCGGTCTTCCGCTTGCTGATCTTGACGGAGTACGGTCCTCGCCGTACGCCCGACCACGCGGTGCGGACCCGGCTCCGTCCCGTGCGCGCCGGGACCTGCTCAGGGGAGGACCGTCATGACGGACACCACCTCCTCCACGCCGGAACGGCGCGGGGGAACCCCGATCGGTGCCCGGGCCGCGGCACGGCTGGACCGGCTGCCGCCGTCCTGGTGGCACCGCCGGATCACCCTCATCGTCGGCATCGGCGCCTTCTTCGACCTCTACGAGATCTTCCTCGGCGGGGTGCTGGCCGCGGCCCTCGCCGAACAGTGGCACCTCGGGCACACCGCGAAGTCCTGGGTGATCGCCGCCGGCTTCCTCGGGATGTTCGTCGGGGCGAATGTGCTGTCGGTGCTCGCCGACCGTTTCGGGCGGCGCCGGATGTTCCTGGTCAACCTGGGGGCGTATGCGTTCTTCTCGCTGCTGTGCGCCGCGGCGCCGGATCTGTCCTGGCTGCTCGTGCTGCGCTTTCTGTCCGGTCTGGGGCTCGGCGCCGAACTCGTGCTGGTGGACACCTATCTCGCGGAGTTCCTGCCCCGGGCGGTGCGCGGCCGCTATATCGCCTGGGCGTACACCCTCGGCTTCGTCGGGGTTCCGGTCGCCGCGCTGCTCGGTGCCCGGCTGGTGGCCGCGCACCAGATGTTCGGCATCGAGGGCTGGCGCTGGCTGCTGGTCGCCGGGGCACTGGGGGCCGCGTTCCTCCAGCTGATGCGGCGCCAACTCCCGGAATCGCCAAGGTGGTTGACGGTACACGGGCGCGGCGAGGAAGCCGAACGGATCGTGGCCGGGCTCGAGGAACGAGTGGTCCGGGAACGTGGCGGCAGCCTGCCGTCCGTCCCGGAAGCGGAGACCGTGCAGGAGCGGAAGGTGCCGCTGGCGGAGATGTTCCGGGGCGAGCAGCGGCGGCGCACCGTCATGTGGTGGATCTTCCAGGTGCTGCAGACCGTCGGCTACTACGGCTTCGGGTCGCTGGCGCCGGTGGTGCTCACCGCGAAGGGCCACACCGTCACCGAGTCGCTGCTGTACGCCGCGCTGAGCTTCTGCGGCTATCCGATCGGCTCCGCGCTGTCCATCCCGCTCATCGACCGGATCGAGCGCCGGACACTGATCATCTCCTCGGCGCTGGGCATCGCCGGCTGCGGCCTGGCCTTCGGCTTCGCCACCGCCACCTGGGCCATCGTCACCTTCGGCTTCCTGCTGACGGTGTCCAGCAATGTCTTCTCCAACGCCTTCCACGTCTACCAGACCGAGCTCTTCCCGACCGGTCTGCGCAGCAGCGCGATCGGGATCGCCTACTCGCTGTCCCGACTCACCTCGGTCGTGCTGCCGTTCGTCGCACTGAGCGTGCTCACCGACCTAGGGCCCGCCGCGGTGTTCACCGGCTCGGCGGCCCTGATGGTGCTGCTGTGCCTGGACGTGGCGCTGCTGGGGCCACGTAGTACGGGGCGGAGCCTTGAGCGGATTTGAGGCCTTCCCGCGTTTTTGGCTGTCCCGCCGTGGGTGTTGCTCGCCGTGGCGCCTGGCGGCGGGCCGGTCCGCTGCGCTTTGCCTTCGGCCCCACGTTTTCGGCTTTCCCGCCGTGGCGCCTGCGGCGGGCCGGTCCGCTGCGCGGGGCTGTCGGGGTGCGGTGACGGACCTCCGCGGGTGGGGTGCCGGACTGCTGCGCTTTACGTCCGGCACCCCACCCGCTCCGGCCCGTCCCCTCCCGTGGGGGGATGGGAAAACCTTGGTGGGGGTGACGCCGGTGGTCCACTGCTCCTCGCGAAGCAGGAGTGAAACCACCGGCTACGGGCGCCCGCCCCCACCCACCTGCACTCACTCCTTCCACGGGAGGGGACGGGCCGGAGGGGCAGGGTTTCCGGACGTAAAGCGAAGCAGTCCGGAAACCCTGCCCCGGAGGTCCGTCACCGCACCCGACACCCACCCGCCCGCCGCGTGGGGGTACCTCCCACGCCCTTCAGGCAGTGGGGGAGCAACGGCGAGGAACCGGCAAGCATCACCTGCGCCCACGCCCCGCGCAGCGGAGCCGTAACGGTGAGAAGTCCCACGGCGGGCCAGCCGAAAACGTGGGAGGTCACGCGTCCATCGTGACCGTGAACGAAAAGCAGTCGCCGCGGTAGTGGATCCGGGCGACGTCGACCGTGCGGCCGTCCTCGTCGTAGGTGACGCCCGTGTAGTGCAGGATCGGGCTGAGCAGCGGGATCTGGAGGAGCCGGGCGGTTTCCGGGTCGGCGAGCCGTGCCTCGACGGTGTCGGTGATCCGGCTGATCCTTACGCCCACCGCGTCCCGCAGCACCTTCGTCATCGGCCAGCGCAGCAGATCCGCCGGATCGATCGCCGCGGCGACCTCGGGGTGTACGTAGTTGTATGCGTGGTTGGTGGGCTCGCCGGTCTCCTCGTCGCTACGCAGCCGGCGGAAGCCGGCCACCTCCGCCAGATCCGGGAAGTACTCGGACAGTTCGGGCGGAACCGCGGTGCGGCCGTGCTCCAGCAGCTCGGTGCTCATCCCGGACTGCTGGGCCACGATCGTGTCCACGGAACCCAGCAGCCGGACCGGCGCACCCCGCTGGGCGCTCGGCTCGATGAAGGTGCCGCGGCGCCGGTGCCGGCTGATCAGGCCCTCCGTCTCCAGCTCCTTGAGGGCCTGGCGCATGGTCAGCACGCTCACGCCGTAGTGCGCGGCGAGCGCGTCCTCGGTGGGCAGCCGCAGCGGCGCCTCCGGGGAGCGGCCCAATATGGAGGCACGCAACGACTGCGAGACCTGATACCAGAGCGGCAGCTTGCGGTTCAGGGCGAGCGAGTCGGGAGCGAAGGTCACGAGGCGTTCCCCGGTGTCACAGGCGGAAGTGGCGCTGGAGACCCTGCCATACGTCGTCATATCCGCGCTGCAGATGGCCGGCGTCCCGGGCCTGCTCGGTGAGCGTCAGCGGCCAGCGGGTCTCGAACATGAAGGCCAGCCCGTCGTCGATCTTCTGCGGCCGCAGCTCGGCGGCGCTCGCCCGGTCGAAGGTCTCCCGGTCCGGCCCGTGCGCCGACATCATGTTGTGCAGCGAGCCGCCGCCCGGGACGAAGCCCTCCGCTTTCGCGTCGTAGGCGCCCTCGATCAGGCCCATGTACTCGGTCATCACGTTGCGGTGGAAATAGGGCGGCCGGAAGGTGTCCTCGCCGACCAGCCAGCGTGGCGCGAACGCCACGAAGTCCACGCCCGCCAGCCCCGGGGTGTCCGAGGGGGAGGTGAGCACGGTGAAGATGGACGGGTCGGGGTGGTCGTAGCTGATCGAGCCGATGACATTGAAGCGGTGCAGGTCGTAGACGTACGGGACGTGGTTGCCGTGCCAGGCGACGACATCCAGGGGGGAGTGGTCGTAGGTGGCCGTCCAGAGGTTGCCGCAGAACTTGTTGACGACCTCGACGGGGCCCTCGACATCCTCGTAGGCGGCGACCGGGGCACGGAAGTCCCGGGGGTTGGCCAGGCCGTTGGCGCCGATCGGGCCGAGGTCGGGGAGCTGGAAGGGCCGGCCGTAGTTCTCACAGACGTAGCCGCGGGCGGTGGCGTCCAGCAGCTCGACGCGGAAGCGGACACCGCGCGGGATCAGCGCCACCTCGCCCGGCGCGGCGTGCAGCAGGCCGAGTTCGGTGCGCAGCAGCAGCCCGCCCCGCTCGGGCACGATCAGCAGCTCACCGTCCGCGTTGCCGAACACCCGCCGGTCCATGGAGGTGTTGGCGTAGTAGAGGTGGACGGCCATACCGGTGCGCTGGGTGGCGTCGCCGTTGCCGCCCAGGGTCCACAGGCCGTCCAGGAAGTCGGCCGGGCCGGCGGGCTCGGGCAGCGGGTTCCAGCGCAGCCGGTTGGGGTCGGGGGCGCAGTCGGTGAACGGCGCCGAGCGGACCGCGTGCTGCTCGGCAGGGACGAACGGCGGATGGGCGGCCGACGGGCGGATGCGGTAGAGCCAGGAGCGCAGGTTGTGGCTGCGGGGTTCGGTGAACGCCGACCCGCTGAGCTGCTCGGCATACAGGCCGAGCGGCGCCCGCTGGGGGGAGTTGCGGCCCACCGGCAGCGCGCCCGGGACGGCCTCCGAGCTGTGCTCGTTGCCGAAGCCGGTGAGGTACGCCAGCCCCTCCGCCGTCTTCCTCGCCTGCTCGTTGCCCGTGCCTGTCATCGCGTGCTCCCGCCGCTCAAGGAATCCTATGCAAGACCTTAGGATTGCGGTGGGGAGGCGTCAACGATGGGGGTGCCTCCCTGTTCGGGTAACGCCGAGAACTTGGGGGATCCCGGCCGCGTCGGCCGGATCGTTGCGCCCGTGCACCGCCCGCCCCGTGGCGGGCAGGATGGTCGGGTGCAGCAGCCGACCCCTCGCCCCGCCCGGCCAACCCCCTCCCTCCGTCGTGCGCCCGTCCAGCAGCGCAGCGCCCAGCGGTTGGCCAGAATCCTCGACGCCTGTGCCGAGGTGCTGGAGGAGACCGGATACGAGGACCTGAGCACCCGGGCCGTGGCCGGTCGGGCCGGGGTCCCGATCGGCTCCGTCTACCGCTTCTTCCCCAACAAGCGCGCCATGGCCGAGGCCCTCGCCCGGCGCAATCTCGACGCCTATGCGGACCGCATCACCGCCCGGCTGACCGCCCCGGCGCACACCCCGCTCCAGTGGCGCCATGCGATGGATGTGGTGGTCGACGAATACCTCGCCATGAAGCGGACGGTGCCGGGCTTCGCCCTGGTGGAGTTCACCGTCCCCGCCCCGAGCGCCACCCGGCAGGCCAACTACGAGGTCGCGGACCGGCTGCTGGCCCTCTTTGCCGGCCCGCTCGGACTGGACGCCGCCGACGAGCGGCTGCGCACCGCCTTCCTGGTAGGCGTCGAGACGGCCGATGCGCTGCTCCAGCTCGCCTTCCGTGCGGACCCGGCCGGCGATCCGGCCCTCGTCACGGAGACCAAGCTGCTGCTGCGGTCCTATCTGGCGCGCTATCTGGACGGGGCGGATGCCGGGGAGGAGTGAGAGCCGCCTTCGCCGGGGTGGACGCCGACCCCGACCGGCTCGGCCACCCCCTGGTGCGGCGCGACCGCACCGATCGCCTCCTGGTCATCGGCGCTCTGGCCTGCGGGTTGCTTGGCCGGCCGGCGGTCGCCGCCGCCGACCCCGGCGTCAACGTCAACCAGTTGAACTCCGGACGGGTGCTGGACCCGCTCTCGGGTGCCGCAGTGCTCAACGGACTGCCGGTTGTGCTCACGCCCGTCCGGTGACATCCCTATTGACCTGGGGTTTTGCTCGTATTGCTCGCGCGTCAAGGCCTTGTTAACAAAACTTTGCGGGACCTAACGTCACCTGAACCGCCACCCCCGGCAGATGTTCAAGGGCGAACGTGAGGTAACCCCCAATGCTGACAATCCTCGGATTTGTCATGATCGCCGCCTTCCTGGTGCTGATCATGATGAAGAAGATGTCACCGATGGCAGCGCTTGTGCTGATTCCGGCGCTGTTCTGCGTCCTGGTCGGACAGGGCGCGCACCTGGGCGACTATGTCCTCAAGGGCATCGGTGACCTGGCCCCCACCGCCGCGATGCTGATGTTCGCCATCATCTACTTCGGGGTGATGATCGACGTCGGTCTCTTCGACCCGATCGTCCGCGGCATCCTCAAGTTCTGCAAGGCCGACCCGGTGCGGGTGGTGGTCGGCACGGCGCTGCTCGCCGCGATCGTCTCGCTCGACGGCGACGGCTCCACCACCTTCATGATCACCGTCTCGGCGCTCTACCCGCTCTACAAGCGGCTGAAGATGAGCCTCGTGGTGATGACCGGTGTCGCCGCCACCGCCAACGGCGTGATGAACACCCTCCCGTGGGGCGGCCCGACCGCCCGTGCCGCCACCGCGCTCAAGCTCGACGCCGGCGACATCTTCGTCCCGATGATCCCCGCCCTGGCCGTCGGCCTGGTCGCGGTCTTCGCCCTCGCGTACGTCCTCGGCCGGCGCGAGCGCAAGCGGCTCGGCGTACTGACCCTCGACGACACCCGGCCGGTGACCGGGACCGTGGCCGAGAAGGAGACCGAGCAGGTCCTGGTCGGCGCGGGCACCGGAGCCACCGGCGGCACCCCGGGCGGTACGCGGAGCACCACCGGCGGTGCGGGCACCGGAGCCGACGACGCGCCGGCCGCCGGCTCCGGCGAGCAGGCCGACGATGACGACGGCCTCCAGGTCCTGGACCCGCAGCGCGCCACCCTGCGCCCCAAGCTCTACTGGTTCAACGCCGCGCTCACCCTCGCGCTGCTCACCCTGCTGATCCTGCAGACGCTGCCGATCCCGGTGCTCTTCCTGCTCGGCGCCGCCCTCGCGCTCACTGTCAACTTCCCGCACATGAAGGACCAGAAGGCCCGCGTCGCCGCGCACGCCGAGAACGTGCTCAACGTCTCCGGCATGGTCTTCGCCGCCGCCGTCTTCACCGGCGTGCTCACCGGCACCGGCATGGTCGAGCACATGGCCCGCTGGCTGGTCAGCGGCGTCCCCGACGCGCTCGGCCCGCACATGGGCATCGTCACCGGAGTCCTCAGCATCCCGCTGACCTACTTCATGTCCAACGACGGCTTCTACTTCGGCATCGTGCCGATCCTCGCCGAGGCCGGTGCCGCCCACGGCGTCGCTCCCATCGAGATCGCCCGCGCCTCCCTCGTCGGACAGGCGCTGCACATGTCCAGCCCGCTCGTCCCCGCCGTCTACGTCCTCGTCGGGATGGCCAAGGTCGAGTTCGGCGACCACACCAAGTTCACCGTCAAATGGGCCGCACTGACCTCCCTGGTGGTCCTGTGCGCCGGTGTGCTCTTCGGCATCATCTAGATGACCGGCACCGACACCCGGAGGCCCGGCAGGGGATGGCTGCTGCGTCTGGTCCTCACCTTCTCCTTCGCGCAAGGAGCGGTGAGCATGGCCAGGCCGGCCGTCTCCTACCGGGCCCTCGCCCTGGGCGCCGACGAACGCGCCATCGGCGTGATCACCGCCGTCTACGCCCTGCTGCCGCTGCTCGTCGCCGTCCCGCTCGGCCGCCGTACCGACCACGGCCGCTGCGCCCCGCTGCTGGTGACCGGGGTGGCGCTGATCAGCGGCGGCTGCGCGCTCAGCGGCCTGGCCGGCTCCCTGCCCGCGATGGCCGCCTGGAGCGGGGTGATGGGGCTGGGGCACCTCTGCTTCGTCATCGGCGCCCAGTCGATCGTCGCCCGCCGCAGCGCCCCCGAGGACCGCGACCGCAACTTCGGCCACTTCACCATCGGCGCCTCCCTCGGCCAGCTCATCGGCCCGGCCGCCGCCGGGCTCGTCATCTCCGAGCACGACGGCCGGATGGCCCCGACGAGCGCCACCGCCCTGCTTGTCTCCGGCGCGGTCGCCGCCGTCTCCTACGCCTCGCTCTGGCGCCTCGAACAGCGCACCCGCACCACCCCGTCCGGCGCCCCGGCCCCGGCGGCCGGACCTCCGGTCCCGGTCCGCGGCATCCTGCGGACCCGGGGCGTACCGGCCGGCATCTTCATGAGCCTGGCGGTGCTCTCGGCCACCGACATCCTCACCGCCTACCTCCCCGTCATCGGTGAGGACCGCGCCATCGCCCCCACCACCATCGGCCTGCTGCTCAGCCTGCGAGCCGCGGCCACCATCGCCTGCCGGCTGGTGATGACACCGATGATCCGGTGGCTGGGGCGTACCGCGCTGATGGTGGTCAGCTGCGCACTGGCCGGTGTGCTGTGCGGCGGTCTGGTGCTGCCGGTGCCGGTGTGGGCGCTGGCCGCGATGCTGCTCGCCCTCGGCTTCTGTCTCGGCGTCGGCCAGCCGCTGTCGATGACGACGGTCGTGCAGGCCGCCCCCGAACGGGCCCGCAGTACGGCACTGGCGCTCCGTCTCACCGGCAACCGCCTCGGCCAGGTCGCCGCCCCGGCCGGCGCCGGACTGCTCGCCGGGGTCGCCGGCACCGCCGCGCCCTTCGTCCTGCTCGGCGGGCTGCTGCTGGCCTCCGCCGCGATGGCCGCCCGTACGGGCCAGGAGCGGGGCGGTGGCACCGCACCCGGCGCGGGCGGGGCGCCCGCGCCGACGGCGGAGGAGGCCGGACCGACGGCGGAGGAGACCGGGCCGGGGGCGGACGAAGCCGGACGGACGGCGGAGGGGACCGGGCCGGGGCGGGTGGGCCACGGCACCGGCGGCCCGCAAGTCCGCCCGAAGGGACCGTAAGCAGACCCGAAGGGAACCGTAAGCACAGCTCGGCAGGGTGGTGTGCACAGCGGGTCCGGCATCGGGCCGGGCCCGCACCGCAGGTGAGGAGCACACCATGAGCAATGCCAACGACCCCCGCACACCGGTGACCGTGCTCGGCCTCGGCGCCATGGGCAGCGCACTGGCCGGCGCCCTCGTCCGGGCCGGGCACCCCACGACGGTGTGGAACCGTACGCCGGGCAAGGCCGAGGCCCTGGTGGCGCGCGGCGCGGTCCGCGCGGACACGGTGGCCGAGGCGGTGGCCGCCAGTCCGCTGGTGATCGTGTGCGTGGTGGACTACGCCGCGGTCCGCGAGATCCTGGAGCCGGCCGGTCCCCAGCTGTCCGGCCGGATCCTGGTCAACCTGACGTCCGACACCCCGGAGCGCGCGCGGTCCGTCGCCGTCTGGGCCGCCGGACAGGGCGTCGACTACCTCGACGGCGCGGTCATGGTGCCGACGCCGGACGTCGGGCAGCCCGGCGCGACCCTCCTCTACAGCGGCTCGCGGCAGGCGTTCGAGACCTACGAGGAGACGCTGAAGGTGCTGGGCGGCCGGGCGGCGTACCTCGGCGACGACCACGCCGTGGCCGCCGTGTACGACCTCGCCCTGCTCGCCTTCTTCTACTCCGCGATGGCGGGCCTGGTGCACGCCTTCGCGCTGGCCGGCGCCGAGGGCGTCCCGGCCAAGGAGTTCGTCCCGTTCACGGAGGCGATCGCCGACATCCTGCCGCCCCTCGCCGCGGTCATGGCGCAGGATCTGGACCGCGGGGTCCTCCGGAGCGACCAGGACAACATCGTCATGGAGGCGGCGGGCATGGCGCACATCATCGAGGCCTCCGTGGACCGTGGGATCAACACCGATGTGCTCGACGCCGTCAAGGGCCTCGCGGACCGGACCATCGCCGCGGGCCACGGCAAGGCGGGATTCATCAGCACCATCGAGGAAATGCGCAAGCCGTCGCCCAAGGGGTGAGGGCGGGGCCTCGTCGGGCGTCGAAGTATGCGGAGCGGGGCCGCCCGCAGAAGATCACGGGGCGTTGATGGTTCAGCCGCCGCAGCCGCCGCAGCCGTCGATGTCGTCATCACATCCGTCCACATGCCGCGCTCCCGCCCTCGGTGCGAGATGCCCGATGGTGGCCCCGTCGGCATCTTTCCGCAATGTGGAATGCTTGCCTTTCGGACTGGCGAGGGGAGTCGATGCCGGCAGGCGGCCGATCGGTGGGGCGGCGTGTTGGTCCGGGCTTCTGGACCGCGAACATGCCGCGAGGTCACGACCGCCCAGCTCGGCCTCTCGTGGCCACCGTCACCCCGCCTCAGGGGGCGGGGTCCCTGGCGGCGTAAAACTACCGGCGCTAGTTTGGGTGCTGACCACCGGCCGACGCGGGAGGACCACGACGTGAAGCAGCACGACGCGATGTACATCGACGGAAGCTGGCGGCCCGCCGAGGGCGGCGGGACGATCGAGGTCGTCAACCCGGCCGACGAGCAGGTGATCGCGGCCGTCCCGGCCGGCTCCGCGCAGGACGTGGACGCCGCCGTACGGGCCGCCCGTGCCGCACTGCCGGGCTGGGCGGCCACCCCGCCCGGGGAGCGGGCGGACCGGCTGGCCGCACTGCGCGACCAGCTCGCCGCCCGGGCCGAGGAGGTGGCCGCGACCGTCACCGCCGAGCTCGGCTCGCCGCTCGCCTTCAGTACGGCGGTGCATGCCGGGGTGCCGGTCGCGGTCTGCGGCTCGTATGCCGAACTGGCCCGTACGTACCCCTTCGAGGAGACCATCGGCAACTCCACCGTGCTGCACGAACCGGTCGGCGTGGTCGGCGCGATCACGCCGTGGAACTACCCGCTCCACCAGATCGTCGCCAAGGTCGCCCCGGCGCTCGCGGCCGGCTGCACGGTGGTGCTCAAGCCCGCTGAGGACACCCCGCTGGTCGCCCAGCTGTTCGCCGAGTGCGTCGACGCGGCCGGGATACCCGCGGGTGTCTTCAATCTCGTCACCGGCCTCGGCCCGGTCGCCGGGCAGGCGCTCGCCGAGCACGACGGGGTCGATCTGGTCTCCTTCACCGGCTCGACGGCCGTCGGTAAGCGGATCGGTGCCCTCGCGGGCGCCGCGGTCAAGAGGGTGGCGCTGGAGCTGGGCGGCAAGTCCGCCAATGTCATCCTGCCTGGCGCCGACCTGCCCAAGGCCGTCGCGGTCGGCGTCGCGAACGTGATGGCCAACTCCGGCCAGACCTGCAGCGCCTGGACCCGGATGCTGGTCCACCGGGACCACTACGCCGAGGCGGTGGAGCTGGCGACGGCGGCCGCCGCGAAGTACGTACCCGGCGAGAGGGTCGGCCCGCTGGTCAACGCCTCCCAGCGGGAGCGGGTGCGTGGCTATGTGGCGCAGGGCATCGCCGAGGGCGCGCGGGCCGTGGCGGGCGGCCCGGAGGCGCCCGTCCCCGCGACGGGCTACTACGTCGCACCGACCGTCTTCGCGGACGTCACCCCGGAGATGACCATCGCCCGGGAGGAGATCTTCGGCCCGGTCCTGTCGATCCTGAAGTACGAGGACGAGGACGACGCCGCGCGGATCGCCAACGACACGATCTACGGCCTGGCCGGTGCGGTCTGGGCGGACGACGAGGCCACGGCGGTCGCCTTCGCCCGGCGTCTGCACACCGGGCAGGTCGACATCAACGGCGGCCGCTTCAACCCCCTTGCTCCGTTCGGCGGTTACAAGCAGTCCGGCGTCGGCCGGGAGCTGGGCCCGCACGGCCTGTCCGAATATCTGCAGACCAAGTCGCTGCAGCTCTGATCCGGCCGGGCGGCGGGGGACCACAGCCGTCCCCCGCCGCGAGGCCCGCCCGTCCCGCCCGCCGCACTGCGCACCGAGGAGTCCTTGTGGTCCGCGCCGCCGTACTGCCCGCCGTCAACGCCCCCCTGGAGATCACCGAGATCGACCTGCCCGAGCCCGGCCCCGGCCAGGTCCGCATCCGGCTCGCCGCCGCCGGCGTCTGCCACTCCGATCTCTCCCTGTCCAACGGCACCCTGCGCCAGCCCGCCCCGGCCGTCCTCGGGCACGAGGGCGCGGGCACCGTCACCGCGGTCGGCCCCGGGGTGACCACGGTGGCCCCCGGCGACCAGGTCGTCCTCAACTGGGCGCCGTCCTGCGGTGATTGCCACTTCTGCGGCCTTGCCGAGCCCTGGCTGTGCGCGCATTCCGGCCTCGCCGCGAACGCCCCGTACGCCAGGCGTGCCGACGACGCCACCGAGCTCTACCCCGGTCTGGGCACCGCCGTGTTCGCCGAGGAGACCGTGGTCTGCGCACGCGCCGCGCTGCCGCTGCCGGACGGGGTGCCGCTCGCCGATGCCGCGCTGCTCGGCTGCGCGATGCTCACCGGCTGGGGCGCCGTGCACCACAGCGCCCGGGTGCGCGCGGGGGAGTCGGTCGTGGTCTTCGGTGTGGGCGGGGTGGGCCTGGCCACGCTGCAGGCCGCGCGGATCGCGGGCGCCGGGCCGATCGTGGCCGTGGACGTCTCGCCGGCGAAGGAGGAGCTGGCCCGCTCGGCGGGCGCCACCGAGTTCCTGGTGGCGGGCGACGACACCGCCAAGCGCATCCGCAAGCTCACCGGCGGTATGGGCGCCGATGTCGCCGTGGAGTGCGTGGGCCGCGCCGACACCATCCGTACGGCCTGGTCGGCGACCCGCCGCGGTGGCCGTACGACGGTCGTCGGCATCGGCGGCCAGGACCAGCAGGTGTCCTTCTCCGCCCTGGAACTCTTCTACTTCGGCCGGACCCTCTCCGGCTGTGTCTACGGCAACACCGACCCCGCCCGCGACCTCCCGCTGATCGCCGGACACATCCGCTCCGGCGCCCTCGACCTCTCCACCCTGGTCACCGACCGGATCGGCCTCGCCGACATCCCGGCCGCCTTCGACGCCATGCTGGCGGGCAAGGGAGGGCGGGCGTTGGTGGTGTTCTAGGTGAGGGCGGGCCGTGGCGCGGGGCGCGCCACGGCCCGCATTCAGGGGGTGTCGAAAACTCGTGCTGCGTGGTCCGTTGACGCCGTACCGGCCGGTCGGTACGGTCGCCCGACATCACGGCGCCGCCCCCCTCCCCTCCCGCACCCCTCGGAGTGTGCACGCATGGACACGGCCCCCTCCGCGCCACACGGCAACACCGGTACCCCGCCCTCCCTCGGCAGCCGTCGCAGGGTCGCCACCGCCGCGGCCCTGGCCTCCGCCGTCGAGTGGTACGACTACTTCGTCTTCGGCATCGCCGCCGCACTCGTCCTCGGCCCCGCCTTCTTCCCCTCGGGCAGCGAGGCCGCCGGTGTGCTCGCCTCCTTCGCGACCTTCGCGGTGGGTTTTCTGGCCCGTCCCGTCGGCGGTGTGATCGCCGGTCAGCTCGGGGACCGGCGCGGCCGTAAGCCCATGCTGGTGCTCGCGCTGACCGTCATGGGGCTGGCCACCACCGCCATCGGCCTGCTCCCTTCGTACGACACCATCGGACTGGCCGCGCCGATCCTGCTGGTCGTCCTGCGGCTGCTGCAGGGCATCGCGGTCGGCGCCCAGTGGGGTGGCGCGATGCTGATGGCCACCGAATACGCCCCCGAGGGCAAACGCGGGCTGTACGGCTCGCTGGTGCAACTCGGCGTCCCCCTCGGCGTGATCACCGCCAACTCCGCCTTCCTGCTGGCCGGCGCGCTCACCGACGAGCGGTCCTTCAGCACTTGGGGCTGGCGGCTGCCCTTCCTCGTAGGCGTACTGGTGCTCCTCCTCGCCCGCTACATCCACACCCGCGTCGAGGAGACCCCCGCATTCCGGGCCGCGGAAGAGAAGCTGGCGACGGCCGAGCAGGCCGCCGCGGCACGCCGTTCCCCGCTGCGCGAGATCCTGCGGCACCATCTCCGCACGGTCCTGCTGGCCGGCGGCTCGTTCGCGGTCAACACCGCCACCTTCTACATCCTCATCACCGGCGTCCTGGACTACGCCACCCGCGAGCTGGACATGCGGCGCACCTCCGTACTGGCCGTCTCGCTGCTGGTCAGCCTCACCCAACTCGTCCTGATTCCGGCCGCCGCGGCGCTGTCCGACCGGATCGGCCGGCTGCGGGTCTATGCCGCGGGCGCCGTCGGGCTGCTGCTCTGGGCGGTGCCGATGTTCCTGCTCATCGACACCGCCTCGCTGGTGTGGCTGGGCGTCGGCACCTTCGTCGGCAGCTGCTTCCTGAGCATCATGTACGGGCCGCAGGCCGCGCTGTTCGCCGAACTGTTCACCGCCGAGATGCGCTACACCGGCGCCTCGCTCGGCTATCAGATCAGCGCCATCCTGGGCGGCGGACTCGCGCCCTTCCTGATGGTGCTGCTGCTGGAGGCGAGCGGCACGTCGATGGCGGTGTCCGGCTACATCATGGCGCTTTCCGTCATCGCGCTGGTGTCCATCTGGCTGCTGATCCGCCGCGCCGCGACGGCATCCGCACCGGGCGGTGGGGCCGAGCCGGGGGAGGCGAAGGCTCAGGGGTGACGGCAGCCCAGGGGGTGTCGTCCCTCGAGAGGTGACGCCCGCGGCTTCGGTGGCCGGTGGCGCGCGCCGGCCCCGTATCCGGCGTACGGGACCGGTGCCCCGCCGCGCTCAGCGGCCCTCCGGCGGTACGAGGTCCGGGTGTTGTAGTGCCAGGCCGTCCACCAGGGCCCGCAGGCCGGTTTCGAAGGCGCCCTCGTCCACCTGGCGTTGGTGTTCCGCGAGGAGGTGCGCCTGGCCCAGGTGGGGGTAGTCGGCGGGGTCATAGGCGCTCGGGTCGTCGACGAAGCCGCGGGCGAAGGAGCCCAGTGCGGAGCCGGCCACGAAGTAGCGGACCATGGCGCAGACCCTGGTGGCCTGGGCGGGCGGCCAGCCCGCGTCGACCATGCCGCCGAACGCCGCGTCGGCCATCTTCAGGCCGGCGGGGCGGCGGCCGGGGCCCTGGGCGAGGAACGGCACGATGTGCGGATGTGCGGCGAGCGCCGCGCGGTAGGAGCGGGCCCAGCCGAGCAGCCCGGTGCGCCAGTCCGTGCCGGTCTCGAACCCCGACACATCGACCTTGGCGATGACCGTGTCGGCCACCGCGTCGAGGATCTCGTCCTTGGTCGTGAAGTGGTTGTAGAGCGAGGGCCCGCTCACGCCCAACTCCGCCGCCAGGCGCCGGGTGGAGAGCGCCGGCAGCCCCTCGGAGTCGATGAGCGCCAGCGCCGTGGAGACGATGCGCTCGCGGCTCAGAAGGGGCTTGCGGGGTCGGGCCATGACGCACATAGTAGAGGCTGCCCACCAAAAACTAGCAGTGCTAATTAACTGTTTCTTGTCCATGTGCTCGTCCACGTTCTCGTCCACAAGGGGCCCGAGATGAACCTGGAGCTCAGCGCGGAGCAGACCGCGGCACGGCAGCTCGCCAAGGACTTCACCGACCGCGAGATCACCCCGTACGCCACCGCCTGGGACCGCGCGGAACAGGTCGACCGCGGCATCGTGAAGAAGCTCGGCGACCTCGGCTTCCTCGGGCTCACCGTCCCCGAGGAGTACGGCGGCTCCGGCGGCGACCACCTCTCGTACGTCCTGGTCACCGAGGAGCTGGGCCGCGGGGACTCCTCGGTGCGCGGCATCGTCTCGGTCTCCCTCGGACTGGTGGCCAAGACCGTCGCCGCGTGGGGCGACGAGGAACAGAAACGGGCATGGCTGCCGCGGCTCACCTCCGGCGACGCGGTCGGCTGCTTCGGCCTGACGGAGCCGGGCACCGGATCCGACGCCGCGAACCTCGCCACCCGGGCGGTCCGCGACGGGGACAGCTACGTCATCGACGGCGCCAAGATGTTCATCACCAACGGGACCTGGGCCGATGTGGTGCTGCTCTTCGCCCGCACCGGCGACGCCCCCGGCCACCAGGGCATCAGCGCCTTCCTCGTACCGGCCGACAGCCCCGGACTGGAGCGCCGCGAGATCCACGGGAAGCTGGGGCTGCGCGGCCAGGCCACCGCGGAGCTGGTCCTGGACGGCGTACGGGTCCCGGCCGCCGCGATGCTGGGCCCCGAGGGCAAGGGGTTCTCGGTCGCGATGTCCGCGCTGGCCAAGGGCCGGATGTCGGTCGCGGCCGGCTGTGTGGGCATCGCCCAGGCCGCCCTGGACGCCGCGCTCGGCTACGCGGGCGAGCGCGAGCAGTTCGGCAAGCCCATCGCCCGGCACCAGCTGGTGCAGGAGCTGATCAGCGATATCGCCGTGGACGTGGATGCCGCACGGCTGCTGACCTGGCGGGTCGCCGATCTGATCGACCGCGGCGAGCCGTTCGTCACCGCGGCGTCCAAGGCCAAGCTCTTCGCCTCCGAGGCCGCGGTGCGCGCCGCGAACAACGCCCTCCAGGTCTTCGGCGGCTACGGCTATATCGACGAGTACCCGGTCGGCAAGCTGCTGCGGGACGCACGCGTGATGACCCTGTACGAGGGCACCAGCCAGATACAGAAGCTGGTCATCGGGCGGGCGCTGACGGGGGTCTCCGCCTTCTGACCCGTACGATCACGGGGGACCCGCCCGCAGCCCGCCGGGCCCTAAGCGCTTGCTCAGCGGCGCGATATGGTGTTCGATCCGTCAGAGGAGGGTCCCTGGCGGGTCGAGGAGCGGGGTGCGCGATGGGTGCGGCGGCGGAGCGGGCCAAAGAGGAGAACGAGGAATGGGCCGGGGTGACCCCGGACGCCGCGCGACGGCTGGTCAGCGCCGCCGTCGAGGCCTTCGCCGAACGCGGCTACCACGCCACCACCACCCGTGACATCGCCGGCCGGGCCGGTATGAGCCCGGCCGCCCTCTACATCCACTACAAGACCAAGGAAGAGCTGCTCTACCGCATCAGCGGCATCGGTCACGAGAAGGCGCTGCGCATCATGGGCGCCGCCGCCGAGGCCGGGGGCAGCGCCACCGAGCGGCTCCGCGACGCCGTCCGCACCTTCGCCCGCTGGCACGCGGAGCACCACACCACCGCCCGGGTCATCCAGTACGAACTCCAGGCGCTGAGCCCCGAGCACTACACCGAGATCACCGGACTGCGCCGCCGGACCGACCGGCTGCTGCGGCAGATCATCCAGGACGGCGCGGACAGCGGGGAGTTCCGGGCCGACGACGTACCGGGCACCACCCTCGCGGTGCTGTCGCTGTGTGTGGACGTGGCCCGCTGGTTCACCTCGGACGGCCCGCGCACACCCGACGAGGTCGGCACCCTCTACGCCGACCTCGTGCTGCGCATGGTGGGTGCGTCGCCGGTCGCCTAGGGGGAGTCGCCCCCTGGGGCGCAGCCGATTCCTGCGGCGGGGCGGGCGGGCCGGCGGCGTCGGCCCCGCACCGGGTGCGCGCGGCCGACGCCGCGCCCCGGCCCGATCGGGCTGCCGCGCCCGCCCCGGCGCCCCCGCTACAGATAGAAGCGGCTGACCGTCTCCGCGACGCAGACCGGCTTGTCGCCGCCCTCGCGTTCGATCGTCACGACCGTGGCGAGCTGGACGCCGCCGGACACCTCGGTCACGTCCGCGATCCTGGCCGTGGCGCGCAGCCGCGAGCCGACCGGCACGGTGGAGGGGAAGCGCACCTTGTTGGTGCCGTAGTTGATGCCCATCTTCACGTTGTCGACCCGCATCAGCTGCGGGACGAGGGCGGGCAGCAGCGACAGCGTCAGATAGCCGTGCGCGATGGTGGTGCCGAAGGGGCCGGCCGCGGCCTTCTCCTGGTCCACATGGATCCACTGGTGATCGCCGGTGGCCTCCGCGAACAGATCGATCCGCTTCTGGTCGATCTCCAGCCAGTCGCTGGTGCCCAGCTCCTCACCGACCGCGGCCCGCAGTTCGTCGAGCGATCCAAACACTCGGGGCTCTGCCATCTCTTGTCTGCCTCCTCGGGATCCGTCCGCCGTTGGCGCGCATCGGCCGACGCTTACTAAGCGCTTGCTCAGAATGCGGAGTGCGGGCACCCGCTGTCAATGGCCGGACAGGCCATAGGGTTGAAGCGTGCCCCAGCTTCCGTACAAGGTTCATGAGCTCTCCGTCGGCCAGCTCTCCGCGCGTAGTGGCGCCGCGGTGTCCGCGCTGCACTTCTACGAGTCCAAGGGGCTGATCAGCAGCACCCGGACGGCGGGCAACCAGCGTCGCTACAGCCGTGACGCACTGCGCCGGGTCGCGTTCGTACGGGCGGCGCAGCGGGTCGGCATCCCGCTCGCGGTGATCCGTGACGCGCTGGCGGAGCTGCCCGACGAGCGCACCCCCAACCGCGCCGACTGGGCCCGGCTCTCCGAGGTCTGGCGCTCCGAGCTGGACGAGCGGATCAGTCAACTCGTCGAGCTGCGCGACCGGTTGACCGACTGCATCGGCTGCGGCTGCCTCTCGCTGGAGAAGTGCGCGCTGTCCAACCCGTACGACAACCTGGGCGAGCAGGGGCCCGGCGCGCGGCGGCTGCGGGTCGACCGGAGCGTCAGGGACCCGGAGGGGGCACAGTGGCGCGCCGGCGGCGATCAGCCGCCCGGCCCGGCGCTCCGGGACCAGCAGGACGGGCCGGACGGGCAGGACGAGCCTGACGAGCAGGGGTGCTGCCCGGAGGAGCGCTGAGCGCGGGCGCGCTCGCCCCGGGGCGGGACGAGCGCGCGGACTCCGGCCTCCGTCACCACATGGACGGGGTGCGCCCCGCCCACGGGCGGGCCTGCTCCAGCTGTGCCGACAGCGCGATCAGGGTGGCCTCGTCGCCGTACCGGCCGGCCAGCATCACCCCGATCGGCAGGCCCGCGGCGTTCCACTGCAGCGGGACGTTCACCGCGGGCTGACCGGTGGCGTTGTAGAGCGCGGTGAACGGGGTGAACGCGCCGAGGGCGGCGAACTCGGCCTGGGGATCGGCGTCATTGCGCAGCGCGCCGACCTCGGCCGGCGGCGCGGCCAGGGTCGGCGAGAGAATCACGTCGTAGCCCCCCGGCGGCATCAGACCGTCGGCCAGGGACTGGGCGAGCATCCGGAACGCATACATCGAGCGGGTGAAGTCCGTACCGGAGACCTCGGCGCCGCGCTCGCGCAGATAGCGGGTGAGCGGCATCAGCAGCTCCTCGCCCTCCGGCGGTACGGGGCGGCTCGCGGCCAGCACCGACCAGACGCGGGTGAAGGCGAGCAGGATGCTGTCGTCGGAGGGCAGCGACAACTCCTCGACCTCATGGCCGAGTCCGGTCAGCAGGGCGGCGGTCTCGGTGGTGGCGGTACGGCAGTCGGGGTGCACCTCGATGCCGGGGACGGGCGCCTCGGTGAGGCAGGCGATCCGCAGCCGTCCCGGGTCGCGGAGGGCGTGGGCGGCGAAGGTCTCCCCGGGCGGCAGCGACGGCGCCGTGAACGGGTCGCCGGGCATCGGCCCCGCCAGGACGTCCAGCAGGGTGGCCGCATCGGTGACCGTACGGGCCAGCGGTCCCGAGGTCGCCAGGCCCGAGACATCGTGCAGCAGCGGGCCGCTGCTGATCCGGCCGCGGCTGGGCTTGATGCCGAAGAGCCCGCAGACCGAGGCCGGTATCCGGATCGAGCCGCCGCCGTCGCTGGCGTGCGCGACGGGGGCCAGGCCGGCCGCCACGGCCGCGGCGGCCCCGCCGCTGGAGCCGCCCGCCGAGCGCGCCAGGTCCCACGGGGTGCGGGCGGGGGGTGCGAGGCCGTTCTCGGTGTAGCAGGGCAGCCCGAATTCGGGGGTGTTGGTCTTGCCGAGCAGAATCGTGCCGCCCGCCCGCAGCTTGCCGACCACATGGTCGTCGACGGTCGGCACATGCTCTGCCAGCGCCCGGGAACCCATCGTGCAGCGCACCCCCGCGACCTGGTTGAGGTCCTTCACCGGGACGGGAACGCCGTGCAGCGGCGGGAGTTCACGGCCCTCGCGGCGGGCCGCGGTGGCCTCGCTCTCCGCGTCGGAGGCCTGTTTGCGGGCGAGGTCGGGGGTACGGGTGAGGAAGGCGCCCAGCGAGTCGTCGAGCCGCTCGATCCGCGCGAGAAAGTGCTCGGTGAGTTCCACGGGGGAGAGCTCCCCGGACCGGATTCCCTGGGCCTGTTCGAGCGCGGTCAGATCGTGCAGTTCGGCCATGGACGTCCACCCTCTCCTACGGGCGCCCGCGCGGCCTGGTGCCGTACGGGCAGGAGGGCCGACGTCCGCCGGGCGCGATGCCGGTGGGGGTGGTCAGCCCGTGAACAGTTGTTTCAGTTTGAGGGACAGTTCGTAAAGGCCGTAGAGGAACAAAATGCCCACCCACAGTCAGACGAGGGCGTGCAGCAGGGCGCGGCGGGTGGTCACTGCTCGGCCCCCTTCGGGGTGGCGGTGCCGGCTGCGGACCGCGCGCCGGGCGCGGGCGGTTCATGGTGGCGGGGTGCACGGGACGGATCAGTTCGTTGGCGGCGAAGCCCACGGTCAGCGCATCGTTGCGACGGAACTGGCGCATGTCCCCGATGATGGCAGCGGGGTCTGACAATGCCCCGGGCCCCGGGCGCCCCCTTCGGCTCACGGAGGCGCCCGGTCGTCGTTCGGCGCCGGTCAGGCCGCCGCGAACGCCCCGTGGACCCGGCCCGCGGCGGTCAGTGCCTCAGGGGTCAGCACGGACACCGGGGCCAGCACCCCGCACTGCAGGCAGGCCGGCCCGGTCGCCGGGGAGTCGGCGGACTCCGGGAGCCAGGCGAAGCGGGTGCCGGCGCACACCGGGCAGTCGCGGCGTGGCCGCCCCGCCTCCATCGCGACGATCATGCGGCGCAGGACCACCGCGAGACGGGCCGCGGGGTGCCGTTGCGGGGACTCGCACGGCACGATGTCGCAGCCGCCCCAGGTCCGCCGGTGCCATTCGTCGAGGGCGCCGGGCTGCCGGATGCCGTCGTGCTTCTCCTTGCGGCGCCGGGCGGCGAACTCCTCCTCGTACGCGAGCCAGAGGGAACGGGCCTCCTCCAGCTCGGTGAGCGCGGCCACCAGCCGCGCCGGATCGGGATCGCGGTCCTGGGTCGCGATACCGGCCCGGGTGCACAGATGGTGCCAGGTCGCCCGATGCCCGTAAGGGGCGAAGCGTTCAAGGCACTTGCGCAGGGCGGTGCGTCGCTGTGTCGCGACGAGTCGTGGATTGCGGACCTGTTCTGCGAGGGCTCTGAAACCGGCCATTTCATCCCACCTCCGTGGGGAGGACCCGACTGGACGGCGATGGGACGTAGCCGATCACCACTTGGATCCATCGAACTTTCGTGCGGTTCTGCCGGCGGTTCTGCCGGTGGTGTTCCGCGGTGGCGTCGCCTCCGCGGCCCGATCTCCCCCGGGAAGAGCAAAAGTTGACTGTTGTTCATCTTCCGGTCAGGGATAACCGCCGGTAACGTCCCGCCCGGCCTCCCTCAAGGGGACCCCCATCGAGGAGCAGGAATGCGACGACGTACCGGAAGGCTCAGGACCGCCGCCGCGGCCGCCCTGTTCGCCTTGGGTGCCACGCTCTTGGCACCGCCCCCCACCGCGGCCGCGGCCGCCGCACCGCAGGACGCCGACGACTACTGCCAGGGCCGGTGCGGCGACATCCTGCCGCCCGGCGCCACCGGCAACGCCACCCTGGTGGAGATCCTCGGCAACAAGCTGTTCGGCACCCACCCCGAGCACTCCACCGACCAACTCGCCCCGTACGGCGCACTGGCGAGCGGCTATCAGTCGCTCACCGACGACACCCTCGGCAGCTTCTTCAACGATGCCTCCTTCGGCGTCCCCGCGGACCAGGTCGGCAAGGTCACCACGCCCCGCAACGATGTGACCATCACCCGCGACAAGAAGACCGGTGTCCCGCACATCAAGGGCACCACCCGCTACGGCACCGAATTCGGCGCCGGCTACGCCGCGGGCCAGGACCGGCTCTGGCTGATGGACCTCTTCCGCCACATCGGCCGCGGCGAGCTGACCTCCTTCGCCGGCGGCGCGCTCGCCAACCAGGGCCTGGAGCAGCAGTTCTGGCCGCAGGCGCCGTACACCGAGGACGATCTGCAGGCCCAGGTCGAGCGCATCCGGGACACCAACGGCGAGCGCGGGAAACTGGCGATGCAGGACGCCCAGGCCTATGTCGACGGGATCAACGCCTACCGCGAACAGTCCAAGAACGGCCGCTACTTCCCCGGCGAGTACGTGCTCACCGGCCATGTCGACGCGATCACCAACGCCGGTGAGATCAAGCCCTTCAAGCTCACCGACCTGATAGCGCTCGCCTCCGTGGTCGGGGGCCTCTTCGGCAACGGCGGTGGCGGCGAGGTCCCGTCGGCCCTGGCGCTGCTCTCCGCCCAGCAGAAGTACGGCGTCGAGAAGGGCACCGAGGTCTGGGAGTCCTTCCGGGAGCGCAACGACCCCGAGGCCGCCAAGACCCTGCACGACGGCAGCAGCTTCCCGTACGCCGTCAAGCCGGACAAGGCCAAGGGCATGGCGCTGCCGGACCGCGGTTCGGTCACCCCCGAGCCCCTGGTCTTCGACCGCACCGGCGCGGCCACCGTCAAGAGCGGGACGCCGCCCCGGGACCCGGTCAAGGCCCCCAAGAAGTACAAGAAGCTGGAGGGCCTCTTCAAGGACGGGGTGCTGCCCGAGGGGAGCTTCGATCCCACCCAGCACCGCGGGATGTCCAACGCCCTGCTGGTGTCCGGCAAGCACTCCGCGAGCGGCCACCCCGTCGCCGTCTTCGGCCCGCAGACCGGCTACTTCGCGCCCCAGCTGCTGATGCTCCAGGAGATCCAGGGGCCCGGCATCAGCGCCCGCGGTGCCTCGTTCGCGGGCGTCGGGATGTACGTCCAGCTGGGCCGCGGCCAGGACTACTCCTGGAGCGCCACCTCCGCCGGCCAGGACATCACCGACACCTTCGCGGTCGAGCTGTGCAACGCGGACGGCTCCGCGCCCACCAAGGACTCCACCTCCTACCGCTACCGCGGCGCATGCGTCCCCATGGAGAAGCTGGAGCGCACCAACTCCTGGAAGCCCACCATCGCCGACCCGACGGCGGCCGGCTCCTACCGGATGCAGGTCTTCCGGACCACGTACGGGACCGTCACCCACCGCGCCACCCTCGACGGCAAGCCCGTCGCCTACACCGCACAGCGGTCCACCTACCGCCACGAGGCCGACTCGATCATCGGCTTCCAGATGTTCAACGACCCGTCCTACGTGCGGGACGCCAAGACCTTCCAGAAGGCCGCCGAGCACATCGGCTACGCCTTCAACTGGTTCTACGCCGACTCCCGCGACATCGCGTACTACAACAGCGGCCTCAACCCGGTCCGCAACCCCGACGTCGATCCGTCCCTGCCGGTCAAGGCGGACGACGCCTACGAGTGGAAGGATTACGACGCCGAGACCAACACCACCGAGTACACCCCGTCCGCCCAGCACCCGCAGTCCGTCAACCAGGACTACTACATCTCCTGGAACAACAAGCAGGCCAAGGACTACGACTCGGCGGGCTACGGCAACGGCTCGGTGCACCGCGGCAATCTGCTGGACGACCGGGTGCGGGCGCTGACGAAGGACGGCGGGGTGACCCGGGCGTCGCTGACCCGCGCCATGGCGGAGGCCGCGGTCACCGATCTGCGCGGTGAGGACGTGCTGCCCGAACTCCTGCGGGTGGTGAACAGCAAGCCGGTCACCGACCCGAAGCTGAAGACGGCGGTGCAGCAGCTGGAGGCCTGGCGCAAGGACGGCGCCCAGCGCCGGGAGACCGCCGCGGGCTCGCACACCTACACCCACCCCGACGCGGTACGCCTCATGGACGCCTGGTGGCCGCTGATGACGGAGGCCGTCTTCAAGCCGGGCCTCGGCGGCGACCTCTACGACGCGCTGCGCGCCAACCTGGGCATCGACGAATCACCGTCGGCCGGCCACGGCCCGACCGGGGCGCATGCCGGATCGGCGTTCCAGTACGGCTGGTGGAGCTACGCGGACAAGGATCTGCGGGCGGTGCTCGGCGACAGGGTGGCGGGCCCGCTCGCCCGGCAGTACTGCGGCAACGGTGAACTGTCCGCCTGCCGCGACACCCTGCTGGCCACGCTCCAGCAGGCGAGCGGGAAGACGGCCGAGCAGGTCTACCCCGGCGATGACAGCTGCAAGGCCGGCGACCAGTGGTGCGCGGACGCGATCATCCACCGCACGGTGGGCGGTCTGACCCACGCCACCATCAGCTGGCAGAACCGGCCTACCTATCAGCAGGTCGTGGAGTTCCCGGCCCACCGTTAGACGGAAGGCGCCACACCGAGGCCCCGGGGCGGCTGACCCCGGGGCCTCCGTGCGTGCCCGCCCGGGAGCGCTTCAACTCCCGTGCCGGGCGCTCCGGCTGCCCTCGGGGCGGGTTCCCAGGGGGTGAGGAGCTGCTGCGGATTGAATGCACTTGAGATCCGGCACGCGCTCACCCGCCTCCTGCACTGGACCAGGCGCTGCGGCGTGACAGCGATCGGAATCGAGGACCTGGACTTCGCCACGGAGAAGACCCGTGAGAAACACGGCCGCCGCAAACGATTCCGGCAGCTGATCTCCGGCATGCCCACCGGCAAGCTCAAGGCCCGCATCATTTCGATGGCTGCCGAGCTCGGCCTGGCCATCGTGGCCGTGGACCCGGCATACCCCTCCATGTGGGGCGACGAGCACTGGCGCAAGCCCCTCACCAGCACCAAACGTCAAATGACCCGCCATGACGCCGCCTCGGTGGCGATTGGCAGGCGCGCCCTCGGGCACCCGATCCGGCGACGGACGGCACCGCCCCACGACGACCGGAGTGATCGTCGTGGGCATCGGACCGTCCAGGCCACGTCGGATGGTCGAGGGCGTGAGGAAACCCGCCCCCGCATCCCCGGACCACGCACACGATGCGCGTCGCCGGACCGCGGCACGAAAGCGGGCGACCAGTGTGCCCAACACCGTTCGGAGCACACGGCTGAGCAGCAGTCCTCGCAACAGGACTCACTCCCACTCAGTCTCCAGGAACGGTATGCTGCAGGGTTCTGAACTCCAGGGGATGGGAAAGCGAGGCATGGCCTTGTCAGGTCCGCAGCAGTATCCGACGGAGCTGCTGGACACCACCATGGACCAGCTGCGCACATTGATCGTCGTCCACGAGGCGGGCACCGCGCTGGGCGCCGCGCGCCGGCTGGGCCGCGAACAGTCCAGCGTGCAGAAGCAACTGGACACCATGAACCGCACCTTCGCCGCGCTGTGCGGCGAGGAGCTCGTCCTCAAGCAGGGGCGGGGGAGGGATGCCCTGTTCACCGCGACCGGGGAGGCGCTGGTCGAGCTGGCGCGGCGCACGCTGGGGGAGTGGACGGACGGGGTGCACGACGCCCGTCGCCGGCTCGGCCGGACGCTCTCCGTCGGCACAACCCGCTACACGCTCGGCTTTCTGCTGGACGCGGTGGAACGCGTCACCGAGGACTATGAGCGCGACGATGTCGAGCTGAAGGTCACCCATGTCCGCACCGGCGACCTCTTCACCAAACTGCGCTCCAAGGAACTCGACCTGGTCTGCGGCAGCGTGGTGGTCACCGAGGCCGACGAAGCGGAGCTGCTGGCTCCGTACGAGGTCATGGAGTGGCGGCGCAGCGGGCTCTCCCTGCTGACGAACCTGCCGCCGGAGCGGCTCCCGGGCACCTCCTTCGGCGCCCGGGACCTGCCCCGGCTGCCGCTGGTCGTCTCGGCGCGCGGTCTGATCGGCCGCTTCCTGACCGCCTGGTACGGCCCCGAATACCGGCAGAAGCTCTCCATCGCGGCCGAGATCGAGGCCGCGCACTACGGCTTCGAGCTGCTGCGGTCCGGGGTGGTGAGCGGGGCGATGCTGGTCACCCGGGGCATCGGGGAGGCGGCCGCGGACGGCCGCCTCCCGGAGGCCGGCGGGCTGCGCACCCTGGAACTCGTCGGCGAGGTGGGCCCCAGGACCGAGGTACTGGTCGGCGTCTTCACCCGCCGCGGCGAGCGGGACTCCTACGCCCCGGGCCACCCCCTCAACCTCCTGTGGGACGCGCTGTCCCGGGAGAGCGGGCGGTGGTGGCTGAGCTCGTGAGCGCACGGGCCGCCGGCACCTCAGACGAGGTCCCGCTCCCGAGTCTCCGGCAGCGCCAGGACGCACAGCAGTGAGACCACCGCCATCGCGCTGACGTACCAGCCCACCGACGCCGAGCCGTACGCCGACTGGAGCCGGGTGGCGACCAGCGGAGCCACCGCGCCGCCCAGGACACCGCCCAGGTTGTAGGCCAGTGAGGCGCCCGAGTACCGCACCCGCGCGCTGAACAGCTCCGGCAGATAGGCGCCCATCGGGCCGTACACCACACCCATGCAGAACAGCGCGCCACCGATGCCGAGGGCGATCAGCACCGGCTGTCCGGTGTCCAGCAGCGGGAAGAGCACCAGGCCCCACACCGCCGCGAGGACGGTGCCGGCGAGGACCAGGGTGCGGCGGCCGGCGCCGTCGGAGCGGGTGGCGGCGAGCCAGGTGCCGGCCGCCAGGAAGAGGCAGGCGACGAGGGAGAGCCCCAGCATGGTGTTGCGGGAGATGCCGAGGGTGCCGGTGGCGTAGGAGAGGCAGTAGGTGGTCGCGGTGTAGAAGAGGCCGTAGGCGACGATCATCCCGCCCGCGCCCAGCAGCAGTTCGCGCGGATGCCGGCGCAGCACCTCGACGGTGGGGACCCTGCTCGCCTCCTGGGCGTTCAGCACCTTGGTGAACACCGGCGTCTCACTGATCTTCAGGCGTACGAACAGCCCGACGCCGACCAGCAGGAACGACAGCAGGAACGGCACCCGCCAGCCCCACGAGCGGAACGCCGCGTCGTCCAGCCCGGACGACAGCAGCCAGAACACCCCGGTCGCGGCCAGGAACCCGACGGACGGGCCGAGTTGCGGGAACGCCGCATACAGTCCGCGGCGCTTGCGCGGTGCGTGCTCGACCGCGAGCAGCGCGGCCCCGCCCCACTCCCCGCCCAGCCCGATGCCCTGCAGAAAGCGCAGCGCGATCAGCAGCAGCGGCGCCCAGATGCCCCATGTCCCGTACCCCGGGAGCAGCCCGACGAAGGCCGTCGACAGCCCCATCAGCAGCAGCGACGCGACCAGGACGGACTTACGGCCCACCCGGTCGCCGAAGTGGCCGAAAATCACCGAGCCGAGCGGCCGCGCGGCGAACGCCACCGCATAGGTGGAGAAGGAGGCGAGGGTGGCGTTGACCGGATCGAGCGTCGGGAAGAACGCCTGGTTGAGGACGAGCGCGGCGGCCGTCCCGTAGATGTAGAAGTCGTAGAACTCGATGGCCGTCCCGATGAACGAGGCCACCGCCACCCGGCGCAGGCTCTCGCCCCCGCTGGTCCCGTCGGTCTTCGCCGGCACCCCGGCCGTTGTCTGCGCTGCTGTCGCGTCACTGCTCACCAGCGCACTTTCCGGCTTGGTGGAGGGGCCGGTCAAGAGGCGAGATGGCCTGTCCCGTTTCCTGAGACCGGGACAGGCCCGGGTCGCGACCGGCCCAACGCCCTTACGGGTACCGCAGATACCGCCGCCGCACCGTGCGGAAGCCCTTCAGGCCCTCCTGCCAGGCGGCCACGATCTCGTCCGGTCCGGCGCCCGCGTCGGTCATCGTCCGTACCGTCGACGAGCCGGTGAGGCGGTCGATGCCGTGGTCCGGGCGCCAGGTGAAGCCGGGCCAGACCCGTTTCGCGGTCACCAGGAGCCCGATGCCGGTGCGTACCGGGTCGAAGGCCGCGCGGTCGTGGACGTGCAGTTGGACGCCGCCGATCGTCTTGCCCTGGAACTTGGAGAAGGTGGGGGCGAAGTAGGCCTCCCTGAAGTGCACACCGGGCAGGCCCAGTTCGGTGGCGGCCGCGGCCCAGCGCCGGTCGATGCCGTCGGCGCCCAGCAGCTCGAAGGGGCGGGTGGTGCCGCGTCCCTCGGAGAGGTTGGTGCCCTCGAAGAGGCAGGTGCCCGCGTAGACGAGGGCGGTGTCGGGGGTGGGCATGTTGGGGCTCGGGGGGACCCAGGGCAGCCGGGTGGTGTCGTAGAAGTCCGCGCGTCGCCAGCCGGTCATCCGGACCGTCTCCAGCTCCACCGGGCGCCCGGCGGCCTGTGGGACGAACTCGCCGTTGAACAGCAGCGCCAGCTCCGCCACGGTCATCCCGTGCGCCTGCGCGATCGGCTCCCGGCCGACGAACGAGGCATACGCCTTGTCGAGCACCGGGCCGGTGGCCGAGCGGCCGGTGACCGGGTTCGGCCGGTCGAGGACCACGAAGCGCTTGCCGGCCAGGACCGCGGCCACCATGCAGTCGTACAGTGTCCAGATGTAGGTGTAGAAGCGGGCGCCGACGTCCTGGATGTCGAAGACGACGGTGTCCACACCGGAGGCGGTGAAGATGTCGGCGAGTGCTTGGCCGCTCTTGTTGTAGGTGTCGTAGACGGGCAGTCCGGTGGCCGGATCGTCGTAGCGGCCCTCGGAGCCGCCTGCCTGTGCGGTGCCACGGAAGCCGTGCTCGGGGCCGAAGACCGCGGTCAGCCGCACCCGGTCGTCGGCGTGCATCACATCCACGATGTGCCGCAACTCCCGGGTGACGCCGGTGGGGTTGGTGACGATGCCGACCCGCCGGCCGGCCAGGAGGCGGTAGCCGTCGGCGGCCAGCCGGTCGAAGCCGGTGTGCACCCGCCGCCCGCCGCCGGGCGCCGGCTGCGCGGCACGGGCGGGTCCGGCCCCCGCGGCCAGGGCAGCACCGGCCGCCCCGGTCGCCGCCAGTCGCCCGAGCAGAACGCGTCTCGACAGAGCCATCCGCACACCTCCGTGATCAGAAATCCACCGGGTCCGTGTCGTGCGCACGCTAGCCCGGCCGGTGGGATCCCGGAATGGGGCGGGCCGAAGGCGGAAAGGACTCTTCCGCCAGGACATACCGACTGGTTAGTCTGCCGTCAGCCGAACCGACCCGACCGAGGGAGATCCAGCGTGGCAGCCGTACGGGACAAGAGCGTTGTCGTGACCGGGGCGGGCGGGGGGATCGGCGCCGCGCTGGCCCGCCGGTTCGCCGCCGAGGGTGCCCGGGTCGTGGTCAACGACCTGGACGAGGCCAAGGCGAAGCGGACCGCCGACGAGATCGGGGCGGTCGCGGTCGCCGGCGACGCCTCCACCGTCGTCCCGGCGGCCCGCGAGGCGCTCGGCGGCGGTATCGACATCTTCTGCGCCAACGCCGGGGTCGGCACCGGCGGCGGGCCCGAGGCGCCCGAGGAGGACTGGGCGCTGGCCTGGGACGTCAATGTCATGGCGCACGTCCGGGCGGCCCGTGAGCTGGTGCCCGAGTGGCTGGCGCGCGGCAGCGGCCGCTTCATCTCCACGGTGTCCGCCGCCGGTCTGCTCACCATGGTCGCCGCCGCCCCGTACAGCGTCACCAAGCACGGTGCGTACGCCTTCGCCGAGTGGCTCTCGCTGACCTACCGGCACCGCGGCATCGACGTCCACGCCATCTGCCCCCAGGGCGTCCGCACCGACATGCTGGCCGCCACCGGGACCGCCGGGGACCTCGTGCTCACCCCCACCGCCGTGGAGCCCGAGGACGTCGCCGAGGCGCTCTTCGCGGCCATGGCGGAGGGCCGCTTCCTGGTCCTGCCGCATGCGGAGGTCGCGGACTACTACACCGCGCGCGCCGCCGAACCCGACCGCTGGCTCGGCGGGATGAACCACCTGCAGCAGAAGCTGGAGCAGGCCGAGGGCCGCTCCTAGACGGGCGGGGTGGCCGGCCGGCCGGGCCCGGTCCGCCACCCCACCTCACCCCAGCCGTTTCCCCGCAGGGATGATCAGGCGATCAGGAAGAAAGGGCCGCACCTCGATGACCTCCTACCAGGACAAGCCGTGGCTGGCACAGCTCTCCGACGCCCAGCGCGCCCCCGTGCAGCCGCCCCCGTCGACACTGCACGCCTTCCGGACCGCGGTGGGCCGGGCCCCCGACCGTACGGCGCTCGCCTACTTCGACGGCCGGCTGACCTACGCCGAGACCGATGCGCTCTCCGACGGCGTCGCCGCCCACCTCACCGAGCGCGGCTTCCGGCGCGGCGACCGGGCCGCGGTCATGCTGCAGAACACCCCGCACTTCGTGCTCGCCCTGCTCGGCGTGTGGAAGGCGGGAGGTGTGGTGGTGCCCGTCAATCCCATGTACAAATCCGCCGAAATGCGGCACATCCTGGACGATGCGGAGGTCTCCGCCGTCATCTGCGCCGACCGCACCTGGGACGGCTTTCTGCGCGCCACCGCCGCCGGGACGCCGTCCGTAGGGATCGTGCTCACCGCCCACGAGCGGGATCTGCAGACCCGCGACGACCAGCGGGTGCTGCACGGCGAGCGGGTCGCGCCGCAGCGGGACGCCGACGATCTGCTGACCGTCGCCCGCACGACCGGGAAAATACGGGTGGCGCCCGACGATCCGGAGCTCACCACCGGCGACCTCGCGCTGATCAGCTACACCTCCGGCACCAGCGGCACGCCCAAGGGCGCCACCAACACGCACGGCAACATCACCTACAACGCCGAACGTCAGCGCACCGGCCTGGGTCTCCCCGAAGGCGCCACCTACTTCGCGCTCGCCCCGCTCTTCCACATCACCGGCATGGTCTGTCAACTGGCGGCCTGTATCGCCAACCAAGGCACCCTGGTGCTCGCCTACCGCTTCGAGGCGGGCGTCGTCCTGGATGCCTTCCTGGAGCACCGCCCCGCCTACACCGTCGGCCCTTCGACCGCCTATATGGCGCTGATGGCCCACCCCGAGGTCACCCGCGACCACTTCGCGTCCTTCCGGACCATGTCCTCCGGCGGCGCGCCGCTGCCGCCCGCCCTCGTCGAGAAGTTCCGTACCGGTTTCGGGCCGTATGTCCACAATGGTTACGGTCTGACCGAGTGCACCGCGCCTTGTGCCAGCGTCCCGCCGGGCAGGGAAGCGCCGGTCGACAAGGTCTCCGGCACGCTCGCCGTCGGTGTCCCCGGCCCCGACACCGTCGTCCGGATCATCGGCGAGGACGGCCGGGACCTGCCGTTCGGCGAGCAGGGCGAGATCGCGGTCCGCGGCCCCCAGGTCGTCCCCGGCTACTGGCGCCGCCCCGACGCCACCGCCGAGGGCCTGCCGGGCGGCGAGCTGCGGACCGGTGACATCGGCTTCATGGACAGCGACGGCTGGCTCTATGTCGTCGACCGGAAGAAGGACATGATCAACGCTTCCGGCTTCAAGGTGTGGCCCCGCGAGGTCGAGGACGTCCTCTACAGCCACCCGGCGGTGCGCGAGGCGGCGGTGGTCGGCGTGCCCGACGCCTACCGCGGCGAGTCGGTGAAGGCGTACGTCAGCCTCCGGCCCGGCACCTCCACGGAACCCGCCGAGCTGGCCGCCTACTGCAAGGAACGGCTGGCGGCGTACAAATATCCCCGCGCGGTGGAGATCCTGGCCGAGCTTCCGAAGACCACGAGTGGCAAGATCCTCCGACGGGAGCTGCGCCACCGCGCATGACGAGAGTACGAAGGACAGGTGAGGGCGATGGCCGGCACGAAGGACGGCAATGGCAACGGCGGTGCGAAGCCGGTGGCCCAGCGGCTGCTGGCCACCGCCACCAAGCTCTTCGCGGAGCAGGGCTATGACCGCACCTCCGTCCAGGAGATCGTCGACGCGGCGGGCGTGACCAAGGGCGCCCTCTACCACTACTTCGGCTCCAAGGATGATCTGCTGCACGAGGTCTACGGCCGGGTCCTGCGGCTCCAGCAGGAGCGGCTGGACCACTTCGCGGACGCCGATGCGCCCGTGGAGCAGCGGCTGCGGGACGCCGCCGCCGATGTCGTCGTCACCACCATCGAGAACCTCGACGACACCAAGATCTTCTTCCGCTCGATGCACCACCTCGCCCCGGAGAAGGACAAGCAGGTACGCGCCGAGCGGCGGCGGTACCACGAGCGGTTCCGGGCGCTGATCGAGGAGGGCCAGCGCACCGGCGTGTTCGCCGCCGACATCCCCGCCGACCTCGTCGTGGACTACCACTTCGGCTCCGTGCACCACCTGGGCACCTGGTACCGCGAGGACGGGCCGCTCAGCCCGCAGCAGGTCGCGGACCACCTCGCCGATCTGCTGCTGCGCGCCTTGCGGCCGTGAGCCACTACGCCGGTGTGCGGCGCCGGGCCGTACCCCGGCGCCGCTCGGCACCCGGGCCGTCGGGCCTTGACCGCACCCCCGGGAATTTGTTGGATTGCGAGCAAGACCAGTGGGCATGCGCACCGGGGCGATGAGACTCAGGGGCGGTCACGGTCAGGGGCTGTCCTCATCCGGGACCCGTAACTTAAGGTGCGGATAGTACTGATAGCTACCGATGTGGGTGCCCTTTGCCTGAAGTAACACTGTTTCTCCGGGAGTACGCACGGACGAGCCGGGAGGTGGGGGCGATCGCTCCCAGCGGTCCCCGGCTCGGCAGGGCCCTCACCCGCTATGTGATCCCCAGCCCCGGCAGCGCCCGCACGGTCCTTGAGGTCGGGCCCGGCACCGGGGCGGTGACCCGCCATATCGCCGGCTCGCTCGGCCGGCTGGACACCCTTGACCTGGTCGAGGCCAACCCGCGCTTCGTCGACCTGCTGCAAGGCGCCTACGGCAGCGACCCGCGGCTCCGGTTCCGCACCGGCCTGGTGCAGGACCATGACCTCGGCACCTACGACACGATCGTCTGCGGTCTGCCGTTCGCCAACTTCGACGCCCCGACGACCGCGGACATCTTCGACCGGCTGCTCGGCGCCCTGAAGCCCGGCGGCACCCTGTCCTTCTTCGGCTATGTGGGAGGGGCGAGGATGCGCCGCACGTTCACCGGGCGAGCGGCTCGTGAACATGTCCTCGACGGGCAGAACACCCTGCGCCGCATATTGGACCGGCACACCTTCCGTTCGGAACTGGTGCTGGGCAACCTGCCGCCGGCCCGGGTGCATCACCTGGCGCCCGTCAGTGCCCCCGTTCAGGCGGCGTGAGATCGCGCTCACGTCCACCGGGCGACGCCCTCCTGCGCTCGGCAGGCCGGGCGTCACCGCCCCGCCCGTACGGCCCCGGGCGCCGCACCCTGTGATCTGGGTGCCGGCGCCCGGGTTCCGTCGTCGGCGGCCGGCCGAGTCCGGCCGGCGGGCACGTCCTAGAGGTAGCGCTTCAACTCCCGGCGTGCCAGCGACCGTTGGTGCACCTCGTCCGGGCCGTCCGCCAGCTTCAGCGTGCGGGCCCCGGCCCACAGCTCGGCCAGTGGGAAGTCCTGGCTGACGCCGCCCGCACCGTGCAGCTGGACCGCCTTGTCGAGGATGTCCACGACGGTGCGCGGGGTGGCGATCTTGATGGACTGGATCTCGGTGTGCGCGCCCTTGTTGCCGACGGTGTCCATCAGCCAGGCGGTCTTCAGCACCAGCAGCCGCAGCTGCTCCACCGCCACCCGGGCGTCCGCGATCCACTCCTGGACCACGCCCTGCTGGGCCAGCGGCTTGCCGAACGCCGTACGGGTCACCGCGCGGCGGCACATCAGCTCGATGGCGCGCTCGGCCATCCCGATCAGCCGCATGCAGTGGTGGATCCGGCCGGGGCCCAGCCGGGCCTGGGCGATGGCGAAACCGCCGCCCTCCTCGCCGATCAGACTGCTCGCCGGCACCCGTACGTCATGGAAGAGCACCTCGGCGTGGCCGCCGTGCCAGTGGTCCTCGTAGCCGTAGACCTGCATGGCCCGCTTGACCTCGACACCGGGGGTGTCCCGGGGCACCAGGATCATCGACTGCTGGCGGCGCAGGTCCGGACCGTCCGGGTCCGTCTTGCCCATCACGATGAAGATCTGGCACAGCGGGTTCATCGCCCCGGAGATGTACCACTTACGCCCGTTGATGACGTACTGGTCGCCGTCCCGCGCGATGTGGGTCTCGATGTTGGTGGCGTCCGACGAGGCCACCTCCGGCTCGGTCATCGCGAACGCCGACCGGATCTCGCCCGCCAGCAGCGGCTCCAGCCACTGCTTCTTCTGCGCCTCGCTGCCGAACTGCGTCAGCACCTCCATGTTGCCGGTGTCCGGCGCCGCACAGTTCAGCGCGGTGGGCGCCAACTGCGGGCTGTGGCCGGTGATTTCGGCCAGCGGCGCGTACTGGAGGTTCGTCAGCCCGGCGCCGTACTCCTCGTCGGGAAGGAAGAGGTTCCACAGCCCCTGCTTACGGGCCTCGGCCTTCAGCTCCTCGACGATCGGCGGGGTGTCCCACGGCGAGGCGAGCGCGGCCCGCTGCTCATGGGCGGTCTGCTCGGCGGGGTGGACATGCTCGTCCATGAAGGTCAGGAGCTTCTCGCGGAGCTCCTCCGTGCGGGCGTCGAATGCGAAGTCCATGGGTGCCTCAGCCTTCCTTGAGGGTGGTGAGTCCGCGGTCGATGAAGACGGGTACGAGCTCGCCGATCCGGTCGAACCCGGCGCCGACGGTCTGGCCGAGCGTGAAGCGGTAGTGGATGCCTTCGAGGATCACGGCGAGCTTGAACCAGGCGAACGCCGTGTACCAGGCGATGGCGGAGGTGTCCCGGCCGGACCGGGCGGCATAGCGCTCGATCAGCTCGGCCGGTGCGGGGTGTCCGGGGGCGCCGCTGGTGGTGCTGACCGGTGAGCCGGGCAGATTCAGGTCCGTGCTGTACATCGCCAGCAGCCCGAGGTCGGTCAGCGGGTCCCCGAGCGTGGACATCTCCCAGTCGAGGACGGCCTTGAGGGTGTCGTCGGCCCCGATCAGGACGTTGTCGAGGCGGTAGTCACCGTGCACGACGGCCGGCGCGGGCGAGGCGGGCAGCGCCCGGCCCAGCGCCTCGTGCAGCTCGTCGATGCCCGGCAGCTCGCGGTTCTTCGACGCGGTCAACTGCTTGCCCCAGCGCCGCAGTTGGCGCTCCAGGAAACCGTCGGGACGGCCGAAGTCGCCGAGCCCGACCGCCTGCGGGTCCACCGCGTGCAGCTCCACGAGCGTGTCGACCAGGGACAGCACCACGGCGCGGGTGCGCTCGGGGCCGAGTGGCGCGAGCTGTCCGGCGGTGCGGTACGGGGTGCCCTCGACCAGCTCCATCACATAGAAGGGCGCGCCGATGACCGACTCGTCCGCACACAGCAGCAGCGTCTCGGGCACCGGTACCGGTGTCTCGTGCAGCGCGCTGATGACGCGGTGCTCGCGCTGCATGTCGTGGGCGGTGGCCAGCACATGGCCGAGCGGCGGCCGGCGGACGACCCAGGAGGCGGCGCCGTCGGTGACGCGGTAGGTGAGATTGGACCGCCCGCCCTCGATCAGCTGCGCGCGCAGCGGGCCGCCGGCCAGCCCCGGCCGCTCGCGGTCCAGATGCTCACGCAATCGTGTCAGGTCGAGGCCGGGAGGGTCCTCCCGGTCCTGGGCCTGCGGGGGAGGGGTGCCCTTGCTCATCGTGCTCCTCCGTACGGAGTGGACGGTCCTTCGGTCGCTGGCACGATCATGCCGACTAGTCGGTATGGCGTCCAGTGCCGGAGCGTGGGGCGTCGGTCACGCGAAGGTTTTCCGCCGTACCGGAAGCCCCGCCCGGCCCCTGCCCCTCATGGGCCACAGGCCCGATTCCCCTCCTGGATCACGGGCCCGGCTCAGGCGTGGCAGGCCATCGGCACCCCGCCGTTCAGCACCGCCATATCGCCGAATGCGGCCATCGGGTCGAGCGGGACGCCCGGGGCGGCGCCGGCCAGCTCCGCGTAGGCCCGGTGCAGATTCGCCACCAGCCGCTCGCTCTCGGCCAGCTCGGCGAACGGGCCGAGATCCGCCTCCTGAGCCGTCTCCAGCGGGGTGCGCCCGGCCGCCCGGCCCTCCTGCGCCAGCCGGCCGACGAACCGCAGATAGCGCTCGATTCCGTCGTAGACCTCGGGGCCGGTCACCGGCCCGTGCCCGGGGACGACGGTGACCGCGTCCAGGGCCCGCAGCGTCCGCACCGCGCGCAGCGAGCCGGCCAGCGACCCCATGAAGAGGAACGGTGTGCCGCCGTGGAAGACCAGATCGCCGGCGAAGACGATGCGCTCCCGGGGCAGCCAGACGACGGTGTCGCCGGTGGTGTGCGCGACGCCCGGGTGGATCAGCCGCACCTCGATCTCGCCGACGTGCAGGGTCAGCTCGTCGGTGTAGGTGACCTCGGGCGGGGTGAGGCGGATGTCGCCGTACTCCACCTCCGGCCAGACGGCGTGGAGTTGATGGCCGGCGGCCAGCAGTTCGCGGCGGCAGGAGGCGTGCCCGATCACCGTCGCCTCGGGTGCGAAGACACCGTTGCCGTAGGTGTGGTCGCCGTGGTGGTGGGTGTTGACCACGGTGCGCGGCGCCGGGGCGCCGCTCTCCGCGATCCGCTGCCGCAGCAGGCGCGCCCGGCGCTCGGTGGCGGCGGTGTCCACGACCAGGGTGGCGTCCCCGTCGGTGACGAAGCCCGCGTTGTTCAGGCACCAGCCGCCGTCCGGCTGGATGAACGCATGGACTCCGGCGGCCAGTTCGGTGAGGTAGGGCTCGGGGACGGGGGGCCCGGCGGCGGGCGGCGGGTCCGCGGGGGTCCCGGCGCCGGGCGGCTCCGTGGTGTCCGGCCCGGTCGTGCCGGGGCCGGTGGTCCGTGCCGCCGACGGTGCGGCCGAGGTCCGCGCCGCCTTGCGCGGTGCCGTCGCGTCGTTCATGCGGGTGTGCCCTTCGTCCGATGGCCCGTCACTCCCCGCTGCCGGGCCGGGAAAGGGGCCCGCCCGGTGCGCGCGAGGGTCGTGTCACGGTACCTCCGCCGCCCGCCCACGGGCGTGCCGTGCCCCGGCGTCAGCGCCCCGGCACCAGGATCACCGCGCCGCACAGCGCCAGCGCCAGAGTGCAGCCGACCAGCAGCAGTACGGTCCGCGGGGGCAGCGCCGGCGGGCGGCCGGCGGCCATCGCCTGCATCCGGTGGTGGGCCAGGACCATGAAGGCCACCCACAGCAGCCCCATCAGTACCGCCAGAACCACCTCGACCGGCCCCGGGGCATCGCTCCGCAGCAGCTGGCGGCCGGCCAGCACCGCCATCACGGTGGCCGACAGCGTGGTACGCCGCCACGCCAGCCGGGTCCGCTCCGGCTGCAGCCCGGGGTCCCGGTCGGAAACCGGACGCGGCGCTCCCGCGCCCGGCAGCGGTCCGTCGGCCATCGGCTAGCCGGTCCGGCCCAGCAGGACCAACACGACCATCGCCACCGCCAGGACGCCGACGCCCAGCGCCAGCGCGCTGGGGAAGCGGGTGACCGGCAGATCCTCGCCGCGCCGCATCGCGCGCTCACAGCGCACCCAGTGGTTGACCGCCCGCAGCGCACACAGCGCACCGCCCACCAGCAGGACGACGGTGAAGGTCAGCCGCAGCCCCTCGTGCAGCCGGGGCAGGAACTGGTCCACCGCGAAACCGCCGCCGACCAGCGCCAGCCCGGTCCGCAGCCAGGCGAGAAAGGTCCGCTCATTGGCGAGCGAGAAGCGGTAGTCGGGGGTCACCCCCTCCTCGTGGACCCGCGCGGGCGAGATCCACAGCCGTACGGCCGCACCGACCGACCGCAGTCCGCCGGAGGGGATCATGGCCGGAACCCCAGGGTCTGTCCGGCCCCTCGGACCGGCCCCGGCCTCCGTCCGGTCCCGTACACCGGTGGCATCAGACCTCCCCCGCCTCCCGCCGGGCGAGCAGCTGCCGGTAGGCGGCCACCCCGTCCGGCGTCCATGGCCACTCGTCGAGCCGCCGGATCAGCTCCTCCTCGGGCAGGAACGCGGACCAGTCGATCTCCGACTCCTGCGGGGCCACCGGCAGCGTGCAGCGCACCTGGTAGACCGCGGACCACCAGGTGTGCTCGGCCGTCTCGTAGAGGAACTTGAACAGCGGCTCGGGCGGTGCCAGCCCCTGCACGCCCAGCTCCTCCTCGGCCTCGCGCAGCGCCGCCTGGTCATAGGTCTCGCCGGTGCCGACGACCCCGCCCACGAACATGTCGTAGTGCGAGGGGAAGACGAGCTTCCGCGGAGTGCGGCGGTGCACGAAGATCCGGTCCTCGGCGTCCCGGACCAGGACGAAGGCGCAGCGGGTGCGCATCCGGCGGGCGTAGGTCTCGCCGCGTGGGGCCTGTCCCACGACCTGATCGTTCTCGTCGACGACGTCGAGGACCTCGTCCGCGTTGAGCGGTTGCTGATCGGTCATGGAGCCATGCAATCACCGCGGGCGGGGGCCGCACCCGCCGGGGCGGGGGGCGATCAGCCGGGCCGAGGGGGCGGGATGCGAGGACGGCCCGGACGGGGGAGTGGCCGCTGGGCCGGACGGGGGAGTGGCGGCGGGCGGCGAAGAGCCGGCGCGCCGCACGAGGTGCCGCGCCGGAGGGGCCGGGTCAGCGCGGCTGCAGCTCCCGTGCGTTCTCCCGCTGCCCGGCTCCCGGCGGCATCGCCGGATGGGTGCCGATCAGCACGATGCCCGCGACGACCGCCACGATCCCGATGATCTCCCAGGCCAGCGCCACGGGCGTCACCCGCAGCTGGTCGCCGAGGAACCCCACCCCGCACAGGATTCCGGCCAGCGGCTGGGCGGCGGTCAGCGCGGGCAGCGACAGCCGCAGCGGCGCCGACTCGAAGGCGCTCTGCACCAGCACCAGCGCCAGCACCCCGAGCACGACGATGGCGTACGGCTGCCAGCTGGTGAGCAGGGCCGACCAGCCGCCGTTGCCGAAGCGCTCACCGCTGATCCGGGTCAGCGCGTCCTGGAGCCCGTAGATCAGCCCCGCGGCGACGCCCAGGAGCGCGGCCTCCAGGCTCACATGCACCCGTTCCCGCTTGGCGATCGCCGCCAGCAGCAGGGCGGTGCCCAGCACCATGCCCATGATCAGCCACTGCCACATCGGGTCGGCGTTGCTGCGCCCGCCCTCCGGCTGCCCGGCCACGATGAACGCCGTCACCCCGCCCGCGAGCAGCCACAGCCCGGCCCATCCGCTCCGGCCGAGCCGCTGCCGGGTCAGCCGCCGTGACAGCGCCATCGCGAACAGCAGATTGGTCGCCAGCAGGGGCTCCACGAGGGTGATGTCGCCCATCCCCAGCGCCACCGCGCCGAGCGCCATCCCGACCACCATCAGACCGATACCGGCCAGCCACAGCGGCATCCGCACCAGGTCGAGCAGCAGGCGTACGGACAGGAAGTCCTTCATCGGGGCGTGTTGCGCCGCGGCCTGCTGAAACACGAAACCGAGTCCCAGACAGCAGGCCGCTCCAAGGGCGAGCAATATCACCGTCACGTCGCACCTCGTATCGCGCGGGGTGGGGGGATGCGCCTGAGGATAGTCATCCGGCGTCGGGCGTGGCGTGGCCCTGGTCACCCACCATTCTCCCGCGTGCCTCGGTGTACCACCCGGTAACACTGTGGTTGACGCGGCAGTCGGGTGCGCTGAGGATCGTTCCACCACTGCGGCCGGGGCGCCCGGCGTGCCCCGTTGAGGAGAAGCAGAGATGGCGTACGACGCTGATGTGATCGTGATCGGAGCGGGGCTTGCGGGTCTGGCGGCCACCGCGGAGCTGGTGGACGCCGGACGCAAGGTGATCCTGCTCGACCAGGAGCCCGAGCAGTCCCTCGGAGGACAGGCGCACTGGTCCTTCGGCGGCCTGTTCCTGGTGAACTCCCCCGAGCAGCGCCGGCTGCGGATCCGTGACAGCCATGCGCTGGCCTGGCAGGACTGGCTGGGCACGGCCGGCTTCGACCGGCCCGAGGACCACTGGCCGCGCAAATGGGCCGAGGCCTATGTCGATTTCGCGGCCGGGGAGAAACGTTCCTGGCTGCACCGGCAGGGCGTCCGGTTCTTCCCCGTCGTCGGCTGGGCCGAGCGCGGCGGCTATGACGCGACCGGGCACGGCAACTCCGTTCCCCGCTTCCACATCACCTGGGGCACCGGGCCGGGCCTGGTCGCCCCGTTCGCGCGCCGGGTACGGGCCGGGGCCGCCCGCGGCCTGGTGGAGCTTCGCTTCCGCCACCGGGTGACCGGTCTGGCGCGCAGCGCGGGGAGCGTGGACACCGTCAGCGGCGAGATCCTGGAGCCCTCGGACGTCGAGCGCGGCCGGCCCAGCAGCCGTGAGGTGGCCGGTGCCTTCGAGCTCAGGGCCCAGGCCGTGATCGTCACCTCGGGCGGTATCGGCGGCAATCACGAGCTGGTGCGCGCCAACTGGCCGGAGCGGCTCGGCACGCCGCCGCGGCGGATGCTGTCCGGGGTCCCGGCGCATGTGGACGGCAAGATGCTGGGCATCGCCGAGGCGGCCGGTGGCCGGATCATCAACCGCGACCGGATGTGGCACTACACCGAAGGCATCGACAACTGGAACCCCATCTGGCCGCTGCATGGCATCCGGATCCTGTCCGGTCCGTCCCCGCTGTGGCTCGACGCCCGCGGAAAGCGGCTGCCGGTGCCGCTGTTCCCCGGCTTCGACACCCTCGGCACGCTCGAACACATCATGAAGACCGGCCATGATCACACCTGGTTCGTGCTCACCCAGAAGATCATCGAGAAGGAGTTCACCCTCTCCGGCTCCGAGCAGAACCCGGATCTGACCGGCAAGAGCATCCGTGAGGTGCTGGGCCGGGCCAGGGCCGGTGCGCCGGGCCCGGTGCGGGCGTTCATGGAGCACGGCGCGGACTTCATCGTCGAGCGCTCGCTGACGGATCTGGTGCGGCGGATGAACGAGCTGACCGAAAAGCCGCTGATCGCGGAGGACGCGCTGCGCGGCGAGATCGTCGCGCGTGACCGCGAAATCGCCCACTCCTTCACCAAGGACCTCCAGGTGACGGCGATCCGCGGGGCCCGTAAGTACCTGGGCGACCGGCTGATCCGCACCGCGGCGCCGCACCGGATTCTCGACCCCAAGGCGGGCCCGCTGATCGCCGTACGGCTGAACATCCTCACCCGCAAGACGCTCGGCGGTCTGGAGACCGACCTCTCCTCGCGGGTGCTGGCCGACGGCGGCGCACCCCTGCCCGGCGTGTACGCGGCGGGCGAGGCGGCCGGCTTCGGCGGCGGCGGGGTGCACGGCTACCGCTCGCTGGAGGGCACCTTCCTCGGCGGCTGTCTCTTCTCCGGACGTACGGCGGGGCGGGCGGCGGCCCGTGCGGTGTCCTGACGGGGGAGACGGGGCACGGGCGGTGGCACGGGGGAGACGGGGGCACGGACGGGAGCACGGGGGAGACGGGCGGCGCGGGGCAGCGGGCGGTGCGCGGCCCCGCGCCGCGTTCCGGTGGCCGACCGCTCAATACCGTGATACGGAAGGGGGGTTGGCGGATTCAGCCATTCCCCTTCCCGTCTTGACGCGGAGCTCTACGTAGCGCTTTGCTTTGCGTGATGACTGGTGCGGACCAAGCCATCACCCTCTGTAGAGGCGCGCACGGATCCGGTCCCACCCCACTGAGGGCGACTCAGGGGGTTGTTCGGGCCGGTGCGGCGCGTCATGGAGCCCCTGACCCGTGATTTCGATTTCCCCTTCCCCGACGCCACCGCCGCCGCTCAGACGTGCCCGCTGTCCGGGCGGCCCGGTCCTCGCCCCGACCCTGGACGACGCCCAACTGGCCATCGCCGCCGACGCCTTGGCGCTTGGCCAGTGGGCCCGGGTGCGCAGCCTGCTCGCCGGGACCGGCGAGGACTGGGACCTGCGCGGACACCGGTTAACCGTCCTGGCCACCTCGCCGGGCAGCGCCGCCTGGGCCGGCGACTGGCGGCTCGCCGAACCGGACAGCGGCGATGCCGCCACCCTCCTGGCCCTCGCCACCGTCCGGCTCGCCCTGCACGGCGAGAGCAGCACCGACGACGCGGCCGAGGCCTGTGCCACCGCCGCCCGGATGGTGCCCGAGGACCCCACGCCCTGGCTCGGCGCGCTGATCCTCGCCCGCCGCACCGGCACCCCGGACGCCCGGGACCACGCCTTCCAGCAGATCCGCGCCCGGCACCGCGACCACCACCACGCACACCACCTCATGACGGCCGCCCTGGCCGAACAGCAACCGGGCGCCCGCGACGACCCCCGGCACCCGGCCCATGCCTTCGCCGCCCGCGCCGCGGCGCGCGCCCCCGCCGATTCGCCGCTCGCCCTCCTCCCCGTCGTGGCCCACGCCGAGCGCTACCGCGTCCTGGCCGCCGGGGGCCTGGCACCCGCCGACCCGGCGGACTGCGGCCACTGGTCCACCCGGCGCGCCCACCGGATCCTGCAGGACGCCTTCGACTGGTGGCTGGAATGGGGCGGCGAGGACCATCCCCGCGGCAAGGTCGATCTCAACTTCCTCGCCCATGCCACGTTCCACGAGGGGAGGATGGCCGAGGCCGCAGCGCTCTTCCAGCGCATCGGCCCGCACCCCACCCGTGCGCCGTGGTCGTACACGGGCCGCGACGCCGACGGCGCGTTCCGGGCCGCAAGGGACACCGCCCTCCGCCGGGCCGGGGACACCGCCGCCCCCTGACCGCGGTGGCGCTGATGACGAAAGTCTGACGCCGGGGCCCGGACGCTGGCCCCGGCGTCCTCCCGGTGCTCGAATCGAAGCATGACCAGGGATGCGAAACCGGCCCGTGCGGCGGGCGGCGGTGAGGACGGACAGGGCACCCCCGTGGGCCGCCGGGTGGTGCTCGGGATGCTCGCCGCGGGCGCCGCCGGTGTGGCGACGGCACCCTTCCTGCAGCGCGCCTACGACAGCGCCCTCGGCGCCGCCGCACAAAAGGACCCCACCGGCCTGTCCGGCCTGCTCCCGGGCGGCGGAGGCTTCCGCTACTACTCGGTGACCGGATCCGTACCGGAGAAGGACGCCCACAGCTACCGCCTCACGGTCGACGGTCTGGTGCGCCACCGCACCAGCTACCGCCTCGCCGACCTGCGCGGACTGCCGCAGACCCGGCTCGTGCGCGACGTCCAGTGCGTCACCGGCTGGCGGGTGCCCGGCACCCCCTTCGAAGGGGTACGCCTCTCCGCCCTGCTCGACGCCGCGGGGGCCCGCCCCGAGGCCCGGGCCGTCCGCTTCACCTGCTTCGACGGCGCCTACAGCGAGTCCCTCACCCTCGAACAGGCCCGCCGCGACGACGTCCTGGTCGCCCTGCGGATGCAGGACAAACCGCTCGCCCATGCGCACGGCGGTCCGGTACGCCTCTATGTCGCGCCCATGTACTTCTACAAGTCGGCGAAGTGGCTCTCCAAGATCACCGTCACCGGTGAAGTCGAGCCCGGATACTGGGAGGACCGTGGATATGACGTCGACGCCTGGGTCGGCCGGTCGAACGGACGCGACGATGCCCCCACGACCTGACGGCCCCGCCGCGCCGGCCCCCGCCCGCCCCCGCGTCCCCCGCTTCACCCCCGCCGAACACCGGGTGCACCGGGCCACCGCCACGCTGATGGCCGTCTGTGTCCTCACGGCAGGCTGTCTCTACCTTCCCTTCCTGGCCGAACTCGTCGGCCGCCGTGCCCTGTTGGTCACCGTCCACGAGTGGTCCGGCATCCTGCTGCCCGTCCCCCTGCTGCTGGGTCTCGGCTCCCGCGCCCTGCGCGCCGACCTCACCCGCCTCAACCGCTACGGCCCGCACGACCGCCAGTGGTTGCGTGCCGCCCTCCGTCGCCGGGGCGGCCGGCCGGCCGGAAAGTTCAACGCCGGCCAGAAGCTCTACGCCGCCTGGATCGCCGGTGCGGTCCTCGTGATGCTCGGCACCGGCCTGTTGATGTGGTTCACCGACCTTGCGCCCCTGGTGTGGCGCACCGGTGCCACCTTCGTCCACGACTGGCTCGCGCTCGCCGTGGTCCTGGTGATCGCCGGCCACGTCTGGAAGGCCTTCGGCGACCCCGAGTCCCGCCGCGGTCTGCGCACCGGGTCGGTCGACGCCCAATGGGCCAGGCGCGAGCATCCGTTGTGGGACCACGAGAACAACACCCCCTAGCGCGCGGCAGGTTGCAGAGGGTCCTTTGCAGAGAACTCTGTGCAGAGGAGTCTCTGTAACCTTAGGCTGGTGTCCATGACTGATGCCCCCGAGCCGGACCCGTCGCCGCCGACGCCGTCCACCGCCCCTCCCGTGCGCCGTATGGACGCCCGCAGTCTGCGCGGGCTGGCACACCCCCTGCGGATGCGCATCCTGGACCTGCTGACCCTCGACGGCGCGGACACCGCCACCGGACTCGGCCGGCGGCTCGGGGAGAACACCGGCACGGTCAGCTGGCATCTGCGTCACCTCGCCGACCACGGCTTCATTGAGGAGGAGACCGGTCGCGGCACCCGGCGTGAGCGCTGGTGGCGGGCGGTGCGGGCGGCCCGCCGCCTCGACACCAACGACTTCCGCGACGACCCCGACATGCGGGGCGCCCTGTCGGTCTATCTGCACGAAACCGTCCACCGGGGCTTCGACCAGGTCACCACCTACCTCGCCGAGGAGTGGAGCCCCGAGTGGCGCGACGCCGGAACCCTCTCCCGCTGGCAGGACCTACGGCTGACACCGGAGCAGCTCGCCGCGCTGAACGCCGAGTTGGAGGCAGTGGTTGTCCGGCACCGGGACGCGGCGGCCCGGGACGGGGCGACCCCGGAGGCCGAGGAGGCCCGGCCCGTGCTCGTCCAGCTGCAGTCCTTCCCCCGCAAGGAACGGGACGAGCGGTGAGCGGACTCCTGCGCCGCCACCGCGACTTCCGGCTGCTGTGGTGCGGGGAGACGGCGGGCAAGTTCGGAGCGGCGGTCAGCAATGTGGCGATGCCGCTGGTGGCGGTCTCCACCCTGGACGCCTCCACCTTCGCGGTCGGGCTGATCAGCGCCTGCGGCTGGCTGCCCTGGCTGCTGATCGGCCTCCCGGTCGGGGTGTGGGTGGACCGTTTGCGCCGCCGCCCGCTGATGCTGGCCGCCGCCGCGCTGTCGATGGTGCTCTTCGCCGCCGTACCGGTCCTGGCCCGGTACGGCGGGCTCGATCTCGGTCTGCTGATCGCCGTGGCCCTGCTGACCGGTGCCGCGGCGGTGCTCTTCCAGACCGCGTACAGCGCCTACCTCCCCACCCTCCTCGCGCCCGCCGACCAGGCCGAGGGCAACGCCAAGCTGCACGGCAGCGCCTCCGCGGCCCAGATCGCCGGACAGGGGGCGAGCGGCCTCATCGCCCAACTGGCGGGCGCAGTCAACGGGTTGTTCGCCCACGCCGCCACCTTCCTCGTCGCGCTGCTGTGCCTGCTCGGCATCCGGCACCGTGAACCGCGCCCGGCGGCCCCGGAGGGCACACCGCGGTCGCTGACCGGGGAGGTCGCCGAGGGGCTGCGGCTGGTCGCCGGTGACCGCTGGTTCCGTACGCTGACGCTCTTCGGGGCCACCTCCAACCTCGCGCTGATGGGATACCAGTCCCTCACGGCGGTCTTCCTCGTCCGCGAGGTCGGTCTGGCGCCCGGCGCGGTCGGCGGGCTGCTGGCGCTGGCCAGTACGGGCGGTATCGCGGGCGCCTTCGTGGTGCGCCGCACGGCCGGCCGGATCGGTACCGCCCGCGCCATGCTCCTGTTCGAACTCGGCGTCCCCTGCGCGGCGTTGCTCATCCCGCTCACCTCCCCGGGCGCCGGGACGCTGCTCTATGTGGCGGGCGGTTTCGGCGTCTCCGCAGGGGTGGTGGCCGGCAACATCCTCAAGGTGAGCTTCCAGCAGAGCTACTGTCCGCCGCCGCTGCTCGGCCGTCTGGTCGCCAGCAGTTCGTTCCTCAACTACGGCACCCTGCCGCTGGGCGCGCTGCTCGGCGGCGCGCTCGGCTCCGCCCTGGGCGTCCGCACCGCCATGTGGATCATGACCGCCGGGGTGCCGCTGGCCGCCCTGATCCTGCTCTTCTCTCCGGTCCGGACGGTCCGCGAACTGCCGGTGCGCCCGGCGGAGGGGGAGCACGGAGAGCCCGGCCCCGGCGCGGCGGAGCGGGACGGGGCGTCGGTGCGCCACTGAGGCACGCCGGGGCGCCCGTACGCTCACGCCGTCGACGGCTCCGCCTGTGCCTCCGCCGCCGGCAGTTCCACCTCGAAGCGGCAGCCCGCCCCGGTGTTCCGTACCGTCGCCCGGCCCTCATGGGCCTCCACGATGCCGCGGACGATCGCCAGCCCCAGTCCGGCGCCGCCCTTGCCGTCCGCCCGCGGGGTGCGGGCCGCACCGCCGCGCCAGCCGGTGTCGAAGACCCGCGGCAGATCCTCCGGAGGGATGCCGCCGCAGCCGTCCTCGACCGCGAGCACCACCCGGCCCTCCGCGTGCCGGGCGCTGACCGCGACGGTGCCGTCGGCGGGCGTGGCACGGATCGCGTTGACCAGCAGATTGCCCAGGACGCGGGTCATCTGCTGGGCGTCCACCCGCACCGGCAGCGGTACCACCCCGCCGTCCACCAGCCGCACCCCGCTCGCCCGCGCCAGCGGCCCGGCGCCCGCGAGGGCCTCGTCCACCAGGTCGTACACCGACACCCGCGACAGCGTCAGGGCCAGCGCCCCGGCCTGGATACGGGACAGTTCGAAGAGGTCGTCGACCATCGCGGCCAGCCGGTCCACCTCGATCCGCATCCGTGCGTGATAGCGCGCGGTGTCCTCGGCGACCCCGTCCTCCAGCGCCTCGGCCATCGCCCGCAGACCGGCGAGCGGGGTGCGCAGATCGTGCGAGATCCCGGCGATCAGCTCCCGCCGGGAGGCATCCAGCGCCCGCTCCCGCTCCCGCGCCTCGGCGAGCCGTCCGCTGGTCTCCTCCAACGCCCTTGACAGCGCGGCCAGTTCGGCGGTGGGAGGCTCGGCGGGTGCCACGAAACCGCCCTCGCTGCCGACCGTACGGGCGGAGCGCGCCAGCTCCCGGCTGCCCGCCGCGATCCGCCGTCCGAAGAGCAGCGCCGCCGCCAGCGACACCACCCCGGAGACGGCCACCACGGCCATCACCACGCCCAGGTCGTGCCCGGACAGAAACATCGCCTGGGCGACCGCCACCGTCCCCGCCGCCATCGCGGCCACCGCCAGCGCCGCCACCGCGAACAGCGACAGCGCGACCGAGCGCCGCCGCAACGCCCGTACCGCGGGCGCCGCGAGCAGCCCCGCCAGCGCCGCGCCGAGCGCCGCCAGCGCCACGATGACCAGGAAGTCCGTCATGACAGCAGTCCGTCTCCCCGCAGGAGGTCGTCCTCCGGCGGCGGCTCGTCCCCCACGGCGTCGAAGCGGTAACCGGCGCCCCAGACCGTCGTCACCAGCCGTGGCGCGGCCGGATCCGCCTCGATCTTCTCGCGCAGCCGCCGCACATGCACCGTCACCGTCGACAGATCGCCGAACTCCCAGCCCCAGACCCGGTGCAGCAGCTCCTCCCGGGCGAAGACCCGCCCGGGGTGGCGCATCAGGAAGACCAGCAGATCGAACTCGCGGGCGGTGAGGGAGAGCGCACGCCCGGCCCGTTCGGCCCGCCGGCCGCCGGGGTCGGCAGTCAGATCCCCGGCCCGCAGGACGGCGGCGGGCGCCGCGGCCGGCGGCGCGGACTCCGCACGGCGCAGCACCGAGCCGATCCGCAGCACCAGCTCCCGCGGGCTGAACGGCTTGGTCACATAGTCGTCCGCGCCCAGTTCCAGGCCGAGGATGCGATCCGCCTCCTCGCCGCGCGCCGTCAGCATCACCACCGGAACCGCGGGACCGTCGCCGCGCCGCAGCCGGCGGCACACCTCCAGGCCGTCGATGCCCGGCAGCATCAGATCGAGCACGACGAGATGCGGACGGAAGTCCGCGGCCCGGTCGAGGGCGGCGAAACCGTCGGCGGCGTGTGCCGTGGTGTAGCCGGCGCGGGAGAGGTAGCCGGTGACGACCTCGGCGACGGTCGGGTCGTCCTCGACCACCAGGACACGGCGCGGCGGCCCGTGGGAGGGGACGGGCGGGGGCGCGGAGGGCGGTGTGGCGGGGTGCACAGGGTCAGTGTGCCCTTCCCGGGAGGTACGTCATGGCTGAAGCCAACACCATCGGGAGCGGGCGCGGGCGGGCCGGGCCCGGGTCCGTAAGACTCCGGTAACCGGTGGCGGTGCCCGGGAGGTGCGGGGACGCGGCGGCGTCCCGGCACCTAGGGAGTGTCTTCCAGCCCCTCCCGGACCCGCCGCGACACCGTGAACGCGTACAGGTCGAGCACGCCCGGCGGCTCCGCGAGGCCGGGACCGCCGGCGCGGATCCAGTCGGCGATGTCCGCCAGCACCTCGTCGTCGTTGACCAGCCCCAGCCAGACCGGGCGCCCACCGGCCGCCCGCCCCGCGGCCGACGGCTGGACCACGACCACATTCGCCTGGTCACAGACGTCCAGGCACTCCGAGGCCCGTACCGGCGCCGCGCCGTCGAGCGCCGCGCGCAGGCTGGGTATCTGCCCGGCGTGGTCGACGCCCGGGATCTTGGCCGCATCGCCGCAGCAGCAGCCGCGGCATACGGTGACCCGGCACGGGGTCGCGGGGGCTGTCCGTCCGGCAGGCTTGTTGATCACCGATTCATGCTACGTGGGCCGCAATGACGCACGACGGCGGGATAGAAACCCGGCTCGTGGGGATAGACATCCGGCATGCCCGTGACCGAATCCCACCCTCAGCCCGGTTCCGCACCGGAGCGCGCGATACCCGGCCCGGCCGGTCTTCCCGTGCTCGGCTCGATGCTCGACCTCCGTCGCGACTCCCTCAGCACCTTTTTAGGAGCCCAGCGTGCGCACGGCGATGTGGTCCGCCTGGAAGCCGGGCCGCCCGGCCTGCGCAGCGTGTTCCATGCCGTCTTCGCACCCGAGGGCGTACAGCAGATCCTCGCCTCCCAGGCCGCCAACTTCCGTAAGGACCACCCGCTCTACGAGGAGGTCCGGCAGGCCTTCGGCAACGGCCTGCTCACCAGCCAGGACGCCGACTACCTCCGACAGCGGCGGCTGGTGCAGCCGCTGTTCACCAAGCGCCGGGTCGACGGCTATGCGTCGGCGGTGACCACCGAGGCCGCCACCCTCGCCGACCGCTGGCGGACCGCGGACGACACCACCGTGGACCTGGTCCCCGAGATGAACCGGCTGGCGCTGCGCACCGTCTCCCGGATCCTCTTCGGCCTGGACGCGGAGGCGGCGGTGGACACCATCCACCGCTGCGCCCCGGTCATCAACGCATATGTCGTACGGCGCGCTTACGTCCCCGTGAAGATCCCGCGCGAGTGGCCCACCCCCGGGAACCTGCGGGCGCGGGCCGCCACCGACGAGATGAACGCGCTGTGCGACCGGATCGTGGCGGACCGGCGGGCGGCGCGTGGAACGGCCGGGGACGCGGGCGGCGAGGGGGAGGATCTGCTGTCGCTCCTCGCCGCGGCCGGCAATGACGAGGACGGTTCCCTGGACGCCACCGAGGTCCGCGAACAGGTCCTGATCTTCATGCTGGCCGGGCACGAGACCACCGCGACCTCCCTCGCCTTCACCCTCCATCTCCTCGCCCGGCACCCCGAGGAGCAGGCGCGGGTCCGGGACGAGATCGACCGCGTACTGGCCCATCGCACCCCCACGGCCGCCGATCTGGACCGTCTGCCGTATCTGACGCAGGCGCTCAAGGAGTCCATGCGGCTGTATCCGGCGGCGCCGGTCATCAGCCGCCGGGCCGTGGAGGCCACCGAGATCGGCGGTTTCCGCATCCCGGCCGGTGCCGATGTGGTGGTCGCGCCCTGGGTCACCCACCGCAACCCGGACCTGTGGGCCGACCCGGAGCGCTTCGATCCGCGGCGCTTCGCACCGGAGCGGGAGGCGGAGCGGCACCGCTACGCCTGGTTCCCGTTCGGCGGCGGGCCGCGTGCCTGTATCGGGCAGCACTTCTCGATGCTGGAGTCCGTGCTGGCGCTGGCCGTGCTGCTGCGTGCGTACGAACTCGAAGCCGTGGACGAGGAGGTGCCGGTCTCCGCCGGGATCACCCTCCAGGCGACCGGCCCGGCGCGGGTACGTCTGCGGCCGCGCGCCGGGGCGGGGGAGTAGCGCCCGGGGACGCCGTCCGGAAGGAAGAATAAACGCAACAGAAAATGCGTTTGCTTTTCGGTGGCGTCCCCCGTACCGTCAACCTCGTTGCTGTTGCCGCCGATCGGAGAAGGCCGTTGCTCGTCTGAGGTCTTGAGACACCGCGCCCGTGAGCGGTGATTCGCCCTGCGCTTCCGGTATCCGGAGCGGCGAATCATGCCTCGCGCGGCCCGTCCGCGACCTCGGCGTACCCGCACGGCGTACCCGACGCACCCGGCGTTCCGACGCGGTGTCTCCCCGCGCATTCCCCACCCCGCTCACCCGCGCTCAGGAGACCTGTATGTCCATGTCCCCCACCCCCACGTCCGCAGCGTCCATCGTCTGCAGCGGCCTCGGCTTCACCTGGCCCGACGGCAGCCCCGTCCTGGAGGACTTCCCCCTGGTCGTCGGCCCCGGCCGCACGGGCCTCATCGGCCTCAACGGGGCAGGAAAGTCCACCCTGTTGAAACTGATCGCGGGCGAACTCGCCCCGACCGGGGGGAGCGTCAAGGTCACCGGCGAGATCGGCTACCTCCCCCAGCACGCCCCGCTCGACACCGCCCTGCGGGTCGACCAGGCGCTCGGCATCGCGGCCGCGCGCGCCGCGCTGCACGCCATCGAAGGCGGCGACCCGAGCGAGGAGCACTTCACCGCCCTCGGCGACGACTGGGACGTCGAGGAGCGCGCCCGCGCCACCCTCGACCAGCTCGGGCTGCCCGGTATCGACCTCGACCGCACCATCGGCGAGGTCTCCGGCGGTGAGTCCGTTCTGCTCCGGCTGGCGGCCCTGCTGCTGCGCCGGCCGGACGTCCTGCTGCTCGACGAGCCCACCAACAACCTCGACCGGGCGGCCCGGCAGCGGCTGTACACCGCGGTCGCGGGCTGGTCCGGAGTGCTCGTCGTGGTCAGTCACGACCGTGAACTCCTCGAACGTGTCGACCGGATCGCCGACCTCCGTGACGGCGAGGTCCACTGGTACGGCGGCAACTTCAGCGCCTACGAACGGGCCCTGGCCGTCGAGCAGGAGGCGGCCGAGCGGATGCTGCGGGTCGCCGAGGCCGACGTACAGCGCCAGAAGCGCGAACTCGCCGACGCCCACCTCAAGTTGGCCCGCCGGGTCCGCTACGGCAACAAGATGAACGCCAACAAGCGTGAGCCGAAGATCGTCATGAACGAGCGCAAGAGGGAGGCCCAGGTCTCCGCGGGCAAGCACCGCATCATGCACACCGAACGTCTCAAGGAGGCCAGGGACCGGCTCGACGAGGCCGCCGAAGCGGTCCGGGACGACGACGAGATCCGCATCGATCTGCCGCACACCGCCGTACCGCCGGGCCGGGGCGTGCTCACCCTGCGCGACCTGCAGGCCCGTTACGGCGGCCGTGCCCATCTGGAGGTACGCGGCCCCGAGCGGATCGCGCTGACCGGCCCCAACGGCTCCGGCAAGACCACTCTGCTGCGGACCGTCGCCGGTGAGATCCCGCCGGCGGCCGGTACGGCGGAGACCCATGTCCCCTACCGTTTCCTCCCCCAGCGGCTGGAGGTGCTCGACCCCGCGCTGACCGTCGCCGAGAACGTCGCCCGCTTCGCCCCGGACGCCACCAACAACCGCATCCGGGCCCGGCTCGCCCGCTTCCTGTTCAAGGGCGCCCGCGCCGACCAGCGGGCGGGCACGCTCTCCGGCGGCGAACGCTTCCGCGCCTCGCTCGCCGCGCTGATGCTGGCCGAACCGGCCCCGCAGCTGCTGCTGCTGGACGAGCCGACGAACAACCTCGACCTCGCGTCGGTCCGGCGGCTGGTCACCGCCCTGGAGTCCTACGAGGGCGCCCTGCTCGTCGTCAGCCACGATCTGACGTTCCTCCGGGACCTCGGCATCACCCGCTGGCTGTCCACGGAGGGCGGTGAACTCACCGACATCGCACCGCTGTAGGCGGGACCGGGCGGGGCGGGCACCACTGCCCCGCCCCGTCGCCCGCTCCCCGAAAGCCGGTTGCCGGATCCCTTCCCGTGGGTCATGATCCTCCGCATGACCTACAGGAAGGGCGGCCACCGCCCCACCCGATGACCGCGCGGACCCCGGGCCAGGACCCGGTCCCCGCCCCGCCGGCCGTCGACTCCGACCGCGCTGCCGCAGTGACCGCGGCGGTCCTCGACGGCTCCGTCCTCACCCCGGGCGCCCCGCTCAGAACCGCCGTCTTCGACGCGGTCCGGGCCGACCGGGACGGCCCGGTCACCCACGAGCTGATCGAACTCACCGGCCACCACCGCCCCGCCGTACGCCGCACCGCGCTCACCCTGCTCACCGAGCTGGCCTTCAACGGCCCGCCGTCATGGCAGGGCCCGATCGAGGCGGCAGCGGCCCGGCTCCACGACCCCGACCCGGACGCCCGCCGGGCCGCCGTCCGCCTCCTCGTGCGCGCCGGCGGCACGGACCGGGCCCGTACGGCGCTCGACACCCACACCGACCCCGCCACCCGCATCGCCCTGGCCGACGCACTGCTGTTCCACCTGCCGCACACCCCCTGCCCGCCCGGACCGCTGCGCACCGACCCGCTCCCCGGCATCCGCCTGGCCGCCTGTATCGCGGAGCTGAGAGCGGCGCCGGAGGAGGAGTGGGCCGCCCTGGACGCGCAGGCGGTGGCGGAGCTGGCCGCGCTGTCCAACCGGGACGCGGACCGTGCGCGGACCCTCGGCAGCCGCTGGGGCGACGCCCTGTCCCGGCAGGACCGGGAGCGACACTGCTACGCCACCGCCACCCGGCTGCTGACCGGTGCGGCGGGCGCCTACGGCCGACGGGTCGGGGTGCACCTCGCCCGGCGGGCCCTCCAGATCTGGCGGGCCGCCCCCGCCGCCCTGACCCCGCACCTCGCGGCCCTGGTCCGCACCGCACCGCCGGCCCTGCGCGACCTCGCCGTGGACGCGCTCTGCGCCTCCCGCACCGCCACCCGGCTCGCCGCCGACGACCTGGCGGCCCTCCTGCCCGCCACCCACCAGCCCCTCTCCGACACGGCCTGGACGATCACCTACGCCCTGGCCACGGTGGACGACCCGCGCGCCGCCCCGTCCGTGCACGCCCGGCTGGCGTCGGGGGCACCACCGGCCGGGGCGGTCGCCGCAGTCCGCGGCCTGCTGCGCTCAGGAACCGCAGACACCAGCCAACTCGTCCCGTTCGTCAGGCAGTTGCTCCGTTCCGGCGATTCCCTCTCGGTGCTGACGGCCACCGCGATGAGCAACGACCTCGGCCCCGCGGCGGCGGCCTGCGTGCCCGAACTCATCGAGGCCCTCCGCACCGAGTGTGCCCTGCGCGACGCCCAGGGCGCCGAGTGGGCCCACCACCGCGAACTCCACCTCGTCACCGCGCTCGGCCGGATCGGCGCTCCCGCGGAGGCCGCGGTGCCACTGCTCGAACGGCTCACCAGGGAATCCCGGCAGCGCGCCGGCTACCGGGCGCTCGCCCTCTCCCGGATCACCGGCGAGCGTCACTTCATCGAGTCCGCGCTGCGCTCCCCGTCGCGGCTGCGGCGGTATGTGCCCGATCGCTCCGCTCTCTTCGAGTGGCTGCTCGACCACGGCGGTCTGACACCGGAGCAGTCCCGCCGGCTGCGGGACCTCGTCTTCACCCGGCCCGGCGGTATGCAGGTGTTCGGTGCGCGGGCCGTGTGGCGCCACGAGGGGCCGGCCGCCGCCGGTGAACTGCTCGCCGTACTCCCGCAGTACCTCGACGACGATCTCTTCGGCCCCGTCGCCATGGCCACCCTGGCCGCCATGGGGGAGCACGCCCGCCCGGCCCTCCCGCACCTGCGCGCACTGATCGACCGACGCACCCGGCTCCCGCTCCACGCCGGTTCCGAGGACGCCGATATGAACGCCGACGAGCAACTCCTCGAAGCCGCCCGGCAGACGGTCACCGCCGTCGCCCCCTAAGGGCTGTCCCGTAATCCCTGGCGGGCGCACGACGACAGCTACGGCACTCCCCCAGCTAACGCTGGGAGGTGCCCCCACGCCGCGTTGCCGAAACGCCCGAATAGCTCCGCTATTAGGACGCTCCGGCGCTTTGCGATGCACCGCATCTGACGCCGTGCGCTGATCCACCAGGGATTACGGGACAGCCCTTAGCTGTGGCCTCCCCCCGCCGCGTCGCCCGCGCCGAACAGCCCCAGCGTCTCCCCGCACTGCGAATGCAGCGGCTCCGGCAGCGCGTCCGGGGCGAACCAGTCCAGCGCATCGAACTTGTGCGGTTCGCCGATCGTCACCCCGTCCGGCGCCACCCGTACGGCGAAGACCACCGCCACCCAGTGCGAGGCGACCGGATCGCCGCGCAGCACATTGCGCACCCCGAGCTGCTCGATGCCGAGGGGCCGCACCCCGTACTCCTCGTGCACCTCCCGGGCCACGGCCGCCTCGAAGGTCTCCCCGAACTCCAGCGCGCCGGCGCCGCAGTCCCAGGTCCCCGGCTCGTCCCTGGCCCCGGCGCTCCGCCGGGCCAGCAGCACCCGCCCGGCGCCGTCATGACACACGAACACACAGGACACCTTGGGTCCCACCGCTGTCATCTCCCCTCACCCCGCTCAGAAGTGGTGCAGCAAGTCGCCGAACGCCGGCAGCCGCAGCACCTTGTCGTCGGCAGGGTCGAGCTCACTGTGCTCCAGGACCCAGGTGTGCTCGTGGGGGATGAACACCGCGTTCAGGCCCGCCGAACGGGCGGGCAGGATGTCCGACTTCGGGGAGTTCCCGATCATCCATGTCGAGCCCGGCACCAGGTCGTAGGCGCGCTTCAGCTCCTCGTAGGTGGCGATGTTCTTCTCCGCCACGATGTGCACACCCCGGAAGTGCCGGGTCAGCCCGGAGACCGCCACCTTCCGCTCCTGCTCCTCGGTGTCGCCCTTGGTCAGCAGCAGCAGCTCGTGCCGCCGGGCCAGCTCGGCCAGGGTCTCGGCCACCCCGGGAATCAGCTCCACCCGGTCCCCGGCGAAGGCCGCCGCCCACCCGGCGATCCGCGCCGACTCCTCGGCCGTCGCGGCCCGCCCGCGCAGGTGCGCCACACACTCCCCGAGGCTGTGCAGAAACACCTTGCTGCCGTATCCGAGCGTCAGCGCGTTCGCCGCTTCGATCCCGTCGAGTACGGCCCGCACCCCGGCCCGGTCGAGTCCGGGGTGGGCCATCCACTCCAGGAACTCGTCGATGACCCGCTCGAAGATCACGTTGTTCTCCCACAACGTGTCATCCGCATCGAAGATCAGCATCCGCCGCACAGCCCTTCTCCCACTCCACCGACCCGCGCACCCTACGCACGCCCGGCGGCCGCCCGCACCGGATATTTGGCGGGGAGGGGTGCCCTGGCCCGGCGTCTCACCACCACCGGAGGTACGACAGCAGCCGCAGGATCTCCAGGTAGAGCCAGGCCAGGGTCATCGCCAGCCCGAACGCGACGTACCAGGCCCACCGGTGGGAGGCACCGGAGCGCAGAAAGCGGTTGGCGGCCTCGAACTCCAGCAGGAAGAAGAAGGACGCGGCGGCGATCGCCACCACACTGACGGCGAGGGCCAGGGGGCCGCCGTCCCGCAGACCGAGGTCCGCACCGAACCCCCACGACGCGACCAGCTCCGCCACCAACAGCACCAGCAGCCCGAGCCCCGCGCCGACCGCCCAGCGCGTCACCTTCGCACTGACCCGCACCACCCGTGTGTGATACGCCGCCAGCGTGCCGGCGAAGATGCAGCCGGTGCCGAGAACGGCCTGGGTGCCGACACCCGGGTGCAGCGCATCGAAGAACTGCGTCGCCTCACCGAGCACGATCCCCTGAACCGCCGCGAACAGCAGGGCCAGTGCGGCGCTCGGCCGGGGCCGGAGGGACAGGAAGATCCCGAGCCCCAGCCCGGCGAACAGGGCGGGCAGGGCAAGGAATCCGACGTCCAGGAAGACGGTGAGGAAGACGCTCGCCACCAGGACGCCGAAGACGGCCAGGGTCTTGACGACGATGTCGTCGAGGGTGATCGGACGGTCCGTGGCGGCTGCCGGGGACGCACCGCCGGAACCGCCCGGGGCGGCCGGTGACACCGCACCGTCCAGCGTCAGCAGATTACGGATCGCAGGGTTGCTCGTCGTGGGCACCGGCCCTCCCGGAGGGATCTAAGGGGGTGAACAACTCCGTGTTGTCACAGGATAGTTGGGGAAATCGAGGAATGGGTCAGTCCACCTCGACGACCTGCCGTTGCCCCGGCACGCTCTCCCGCAGCGCCCGCGTCACGTCCGGCACCGTGGGGAACACACTGTCCGCGCCGGACGGTGCCGCGTACGGCAGCGCCGTGTTCAGGTGATCGCGCCATGGCGCGGGTACGGCGATCGGCTGGCGGATACCGGTCAGCACCATGCACTGGACCGCCTCGGCGCCATGGAGGTGCAGCGCGGACCGCAACCGGCCGGGCAGCCCCAGGCGTTGGGGCACCGAGGTGTTCAGCAGCCGCTCGCCCAGGCTCTCGCCCTGCCCGGCGAGATCGCTGCCGTGCAGCTGGTGGACGGTGTCGCGGACGGCCGGGTACTGCTCCGGTGTCACGCCCCGGCAGCGCAGCATGACCACGGGGTGCGCCTTCCCCTCCACCTCGCAGGCGATGTCGAACGACATCCGCCGCTTGAGAAAGCCGTAGCGGACCTCGTTGATCACCTGCAGACTCTCGTCGGGCTTCGGTTTGCCGCTCTCCGGCGGCGGTTGGCTGTGCAGGCCCTTGAGCTGCTCGCCGACCGTCACGGAGCCGGTGAACAACCGCCGCATGCCCACGGCCACCGCCTGCTGCTCGTACAGCTCCAGCCACGCGGGCAGCCGGCTGACGCTGGTGAGATCGGGCGCCAGCCGCGCGGCCTCCTCGGCATGCTCCAGCGCGTCCCCGCGCAGCTGCTCGCTGAGCAGACCGATCCGCCGGCGCAGCTCGATCAGCGCCAGCGCGTCGAACTGCGCCGCCCGGTCCGCGTCCTGCCGCCCGCCGACGCCCTCCAGCACCCCCGCCAGGACCTGCGTCGGGGCGGCGTCGGCGGACCACTCGCGCCGCCGGGCCAACTCGGTCAGCCGGTCTCCCGCGTACGGGGTCAGCCAGGCCCGTTCCTCGACGAAGCCACCCCAGTCACGGGACTCCAGACCGTGCCGGGCGGCGAGCCGGGGCAGCCGGGCCAGCAGCGCCAGCAGCAGCAACTCGGCGTCGTCGATCCCGTCCTGGTGCGGCCCCGTCTCGCGCAGCGCCTGCGCCAGCTGATGCGCGTCGAAGAGCGTGGCGAACACATCGGACTGCGCGCACTGGAGCAGCTCCGCCAGCAGCGGCTGGGCGGCGGGGCCGACCAGCAGATGCAGATGCCGCCCGGTGAACACGGCCGGCAGCTCCGGCGGGGTGAAGGCGGCCCGGATACGGGCGGCCAGCTCCGCCAGCCGGCTCTCGGCCGCGCCGAACCGGTCGATCCGGTGCAGCAGATCCTGTGCGGCGAAATTCCCCAGCGCCTCCTCCGCCGCCGCCATGGCACGGTCCGAGGTCCGCACCATCCACACGACGTACAGCTCGTTGTCCATGCCCTACCTCCCCGCCACCCGGCCGTAACGCGGCGGTTCCTGCCCGGAGAGGACCTCGAAGAGCTCCTCGGCCGCACCACGCGAACCCCCGACGTACGGCCCCAACAGAATCTCCTCCAGTGCCCGGCCCAGCTTGGCCAGCGCCGCGTCGACGGCTTCCTGATGCTCGGCCAGTTCCTCTCCGGCCTCGTCCAGCTGCCGGGCCAGCCGGGCGTTCTCCACCGCGCGCCGGAAGAGCCACACCGCGTACTCCCGCTCGGGGCTCACCTTGTTCAGCGGATCGCCCGTGCAGCCGGCCCGCGCCCGCGGCAGGCCCTGGAACAGCCGCCGGATGCCCTTTTCGAGACCGGCCTCCGGCAGGGTCTCCAGCCAGGCCCGGGTGAACTCCTCGTCCGCGCTGCCCGCTTCGTCCAGGGCCCGCAGCGCGGCATCGGGAGTGCCGGGCATCTGATGCCCGAGCAGACCGGGGATCTCACGGGACTCCAGCCGGGCGGCGCGGCACTCCACGATCGCCCGCAGCAGCCAGACGCGGGCCTGCCACTGCGGTGCGGTATGGATGCCGTCCAGGCACTCCCGGGCGGTGAGGAACGCCTCGTTGCGCATCGCCATCAGTGCCCGGTCCATCCCCTCGCCGAGCGAGGTGTGCCGTTCGGCGGTCCGCAGCGCCACCTCGATCGCGTCCTCCTCACCGGCGGCGGGCCCGGCCGGCTGGAGGGCCTCGATCATGCGGCGGGCGATCCCCTCGGGCTGCGCCCGCAGCGCCTCCAGGAACCGGTGGCTGAACTCCTCCTCGGTCCGGGGCCTTTCAGCCAGTTCGACGAGGCCGTCCCAGAGCGCCTCAGCGCTCGGCCCGGTGGCATCGGCCGGGGCCGGCGCGGCGTGGTCGGTGGCGTCGCGCACCACCAGCACGGCGCGCTCGGCGTCGGCGAGCACCGCGGACCGGGCGGGGTCCACCACCGTGTACGGATGGCTGAACAGCAGCGCCGGGTCCTCGCCGGCCGGCGGCAGATAGCGACTGATCAGCACCGAGTGCGGGGTGAACACGTCCTCCGGTGCGATGCCGTGCCGGCGCAGCGCGCACCGCCACTCGAACCAGAGCATCGGCGCCACCTCCTTGCACCAGGCACGGAAAGCCCGTTCGGTGGCGGGGCTCTCGTCCGGGACGACGCCCCGTAAGGCGGCGTCCAGGAACCGCCCGGCGGCCACTTGCCGCGCCGGTGCGTGCGGCCGGTGCACCGCCGTCTCCAGTTGCTCGACCAGCTCGCCCATGCGGTGGGCCCACTTCTCCCGCATCGAGATCAGCTGCGGGACATTGACCTTGTAGTACTGCTCGGTCTCCCGCTCCTCGGGCTCGGTGAGCCGGATGGTCCGGCCGGTCGGCTCGTCGAACCGCTCCACCAGCAGCACCGTCGCCGGCCACAGCGCCCGCCGCTCCGCCGTGTTCGCCCGGTTGAAGGCCTCCAGATCGGCGGTGAGCTGCTCGATCTCCGTCTTCAGCTGGTCCAGGCGCAGCCGTGCATCCATGGTCAGCCGCTGCGACAGCACCCGCTGGTGGGCCTGCTCGACCCGTACATAGGCATCCGTGGTGAACAGGTCCGGGCTGAACTCCACCCCCAGGCTCGCCCCGTGGCCCCTGACCGTCCGCAGATACGGCTGAAGGGACACCGGCCCGCCGTCCTCCGCGCGCGGGGCGCGGAGAAACGCCCGGTCCGTCTCGCCCGCCGCCCGGTCCGCCAGCGCCCGCAGCCCCTGGGCGTACGTCACCAGGTCCGGATACGCGATGTCCACGACCTCCACCAGGCCGGTCTCCTCCGCCAGCGACCGCAGCAGACCGACGAAGTCACGCAGCGCACCACGGGCCGTCGACGACGCGGCGTCCGCCACCGTCACCGACCGCGCACGGAACACCGACGGGATGTCGGGCGAGGCCTGGGTGCCGGACAGCCCGGCGGTCACCCGGATCAGCCCGACGCCGATGTGGTCCCCGACGAAGTCCCCGCTGTCCGGGTCGCTCAGACCATTGACCCGCAGACAGGTCGTCAGCGCCGCCTGCACCACCTGCTGCCGGATCTCCGGGATCCCCTCGCCGACCACCAGCACTTCCACGGGGCCCTGCTCGTCCCCGGCCACCCACGCCCGCGGCAGCGAGGAGGGGAGCGCCGCGCGCACCTGCGGCGCGAGCGCGGCCTTCGGTCCCCAGGCGGGCGGCGCGGGGAACAGCGGCCCGCACTCCGCCGCCTCCCCGGCCCGCCGGGCGCACTGTGCGATCGGGCCGCCCTCCGGCCCGGGATCACCGCCGGGGGCCTCCAGCCCCAGCGCCCTGGCGTGCAGCAACAGCGCGAGGTCGTCCTCGGCGTTGCCGAACAGCGGCTCGTCCGGGGACATCCGGAGCCAGTACTGCCACAACCTCTTCACCAGGCGCTTCGGCACGGCCGGCCGGCTCTCCCGGAACCGCTGCCCGACCCGTTCGGCCTCGTCCGCGGTCCAGCTGTACGGCAACCGCTTCAGCACCTCGTCGACGGCGTCCCCCCGCATGGGTCTCCTCTCGTCGTCACATGTCGCCGGCGCACCGGAATCCGACGTTCCCGCGGCACTCGACCGGTGACCGTGGCGACAGTTGCTCCCGCAGCCGCGCCGCGGGGGTGTCAAAGGCCCCGCCGCGCAACACCGGCGCCCCCCTGTCGTCCACGCAGATGTCCCAGACGTTACCGAGCAGATCGCCGATGTTGTACGGGTTCGGTGGGAATTCCCCGACCGGGGTCAACGCGGCATGACTGCCGCGGAAGTTGACCCGGCCCGCCGCGAGGTCCTCGCGCCACCACTCCCCGGGCCGCCCGGCCCGCGCGGCCAGCGCCCACTCCGCCGCGGTCGGCAGCCGCAGCGGTACGCCCATCCGGCGGCCCGCCCAGGCCAGGTAGGCGCGGGCCGCGGAGAAGCTCACCGCGACCACCGGGTGATCGTCGCGCCCCGCCGGACAGTCCGGACCGCTCCAGCCCTCCAGGTAGTTGTCGTCCACGTCCGTGCCCGCCGCCCGCGCGGCCGCCGGGAGCCAGCGCCCGTTCTCCGGATCGCGGAGGAAGGCACCGAACTGCGCATGGGTCACCGGGTACCGGCCCAGCCGCACCGTCAGCGTCTCCGTGAGCGCGACCGGGACCAGCTGCGGCCACCCGGCCTCCGGCCCGCCGTCCGGCGGCCGCACCCGCGCCGGGGGTGCCACGCGGCCGCCCGAGGGCCCCCCGGCTGCCGCCCGCGCCGGAACCCGCGGTGGAGCGCCCTGGCCGTGGCGCCGCACGGCCGTGGCCCCGGCGCGATTGCGGAACAGACAGATCTCCCCGGCGGTCTGACGGGTGCTCTGCTGCGGCAGCGGCCGGGACTTCGCGGTGAGCGCCGCGGTCAGCTCCTCGAAGAGCGCCGACATGCTTAGCGGGTCGGACCGCCCCGGCACCCCGGCCTCGACGAGACGGATCAGCTCCCCGGTGAACGCGGTGTACGTCTCTCCCGGCGGGGCCAGTGCCTGACGAGTCGCGGCGGTGGCGGTGAGCACACATGCGCCCTCGACGGCGACCGCGGGCGCGACATCCGGCCCCCGCATCAGGCCCTCCAGCGCCAGACCGCTCCAGCAGCAGTCCAGAATCACCACTTTCCGCCGGGCCGTGGGCCGCCCGCCCGACGGGTGGAGCAGGACCGACCGCAGCTCCTCGTACCGCAGTGCCGTGTACGACGGACCCGGGTGCGACCACGGCAGCGCGAGGTGAAGCTCTCCCGAATGCGGATCGACCAGACCATGCCCGGCGTAGTACACCACCACGGTGTCGCTCGCCTCCGCGGTGGCGTCCTCCACCGCCTTCAGGATCGCCTCCCGCGACGCCTGCCGCAGTACGGTGCACCGCTCGCCGTCCAGCCCCCAGACCGCCGGATCCCCGCACAGCTCCCGCAGCCGGCCGACGTTGTTCGCCACCGCCGGAATGTCGTCCAGCTCGGTATACGCATGGGTGCCGATCAGGACGGCGCGCGAGCGGGACGGGTCGGACAGCGCTCCCGCCAACTCACCGGTCCTGCCTGCCGGGCCGGTCCGCCGGCGCCCCGCCGCCGGCCTCCGGGGCGTCACCCTCGCCGAGCGCCCGCAGCACCCGTGCGACGGCCTCGGGGTCCCCGCTGTCGACCGTCACCCGGACCTCCCCGCGGGTGAGGTGTACGCGGTCGCGGCGCGGACGGGTGCTGCGCCAGCCGGCCACCGCCACCACCAGCGAGGCCAGCTGCACCCCGCTGTCGAACACCGCCTCGATGGCCTCCAGCACCGGCCCCATGGGCCCCGGCGCCGCCGCGCGCCGCACCGGCGACAGGCCGGCCCCGGCCCGCACCTCGGGATCGGCGCTCAGCCACTTGAACAGTGACTGCGCCCCCTCACCGGCCTCCGAGTCCCGCTCGACCTCGATCCGTACCCGCACCGCCGCCCCCGCCGCCGTCCGTGAACCCCGTCAGAGCGGTCAGCATAAGCGGCGCCCCGCACCCAGGTCTCACGATCACGCGATCGGGCCGTCGGCCCACTCCGCCAGCCGCAGCCGGCTCTCGAACCGCCGCACGCGGCCGTCCGCCGGATCGGTGAACTCCAGGACCTTCGCGAGCAGTTGCAGCGGCGCGCTGAAGTCGTCCGGGGCCGGGTCCCCGACCACCGGATAGACCGGGTCGTGGAGGATCGGCAGCCCGAGGCCGTTCATATGGACCCGCAGCTGATGGGTACGGCCGGTCGCGGGCAGCAGCCGGTACCGCCCGAGCCCGCCCCGCCGCTCGACCAGCTCGATCCGGCTCTCCGCATTGGCCGCACCGGCCTCCTCGCGCGCGGCCATCACCCCGCGCTCCTTCACGATCCGGCTGCGCACGGTCACCGGCAGTCCCACCGCCCCGTCGTACGGCGCCACCGCCTCGTACTCCTTGCGCACCCGCCGTCCGCTGAACAGATTCTGGTAGGCGCCCCGGTCCTCGGGCCGTACGACGAACAGCGCCAGCCCCGCCGTCAGCCGGTCGAGCCGGTGCGCGGGCTGCAGCGCGGGCAGCCCGAGATCACGCCGCAGCCGCGCCAGCGCGGTCTCGGTGATGTGCCGCCCGCGCGGTGTGGTGGCGAGAAAGTGCGGTTTGTCGGCGATCACGATCCGCTCGTCCCGGTGGACGATCCCCACCTCGAACGGCACCGGCACCTCCGGCGCGAAGTCCCGGTGGAACCACACATACCGCCCGGCCGCATACGGCTCGCCCCCGCTCAGCGCCCCGTCTAGCCCGACGAACCGCCCCGCGCCCAGCATGGCGTCCACCCGCCCCGCCCCGATCGCCCCCTGGAACCGGTCGACAAGATGGTCCCGGACCGTGCCCCACACCCCCTCCGGATCGGCGGGCAGCCGCACCCGTACGGGATCGATCCCCTCACGCTGGGGGAGCGGGGCGGGGGGAACCGGGGATCTGCGTCTCACCAGCCAAGAGAACACCGGCCCGGCCGTGGCCTCAAGTCGGCACGGAACGGGACCGGGCGCGGACCCTGGCCCCCGCGGGCCAGAGGGGTGCAAAACGATCAACGCCCGCCCCGGCCGAGAGGCCGGGGCGGGCGTTGATGAGCAAAGTGTCCGAGGGGGGACTTGAACCCCCACGCCCGATAAAGGGCACTAGCACCTCAAGCTAGCGCGTCTGCCATTCCGCCACCCGGACAAGGTGTCTGCCGGTGCGGCCTGGGCCGTTCCGACGTGGAAAACAATAGCAAACATCCGAGGGTGGTCGATCACCCGCACATGTGGCCGGATGCGGGCCTGTGACCAGGGCATGTCGGGAGTATTGCGGCCTTGGGCACAGCGGGCGACGGGTGGAGGATGGCAGTGGACCCCCGCCGCGGGTCGCGCTCCTTTGGGCGTGCCATGCGGCCGTGAACACAGAGGAGGCACTGTGATCGAGCTCCGCGAGCGAACCAGGGAAGGGTGCGAGCCCCGCGAATGCGGAGCCGAGCGAATCGAGGTTTCGGCATGAGTGAGGCGCAGCCGCCGCGCACGGTCACCGGTGAGGACGAGGTGGTCGACCTGTGCCGGGACCTGATCAGGATGGACACCAGCAACTACGGCGACCACTCGGGCCCGGGTGAGCGGGCCGCCGCCGAGTACGTCGCGGAGAAGCTCGCCGAGGTCGGCCTGGAGCCGCAGATCTTCGAGTCCCACAAGGGCCGTGCCTCGACCGTCGCCCGGATCGAGGGCGTGGACCGCTCACGGCCCGCGCTGCTGATCCACGGCCACACCGACGTCGTCCCGGCCAACGCCGACGACTGGACCCATCACCCCTTCTCCGGCGAGATCGCCGACGGCTGTGTCTGGGGCCGCGGCGCGGTCGACATGAAGGACATGGACGCGATGACGCTGGCGGTCGTCCGCGACCGGCTGCGCACCGGACGCAAGCCCCCGCGCGACATCGTGCTGGCGTTCCTCGCGGACGAGGAGGCGGGCGGCACCTACGGCGCGCGCTACCTCGTCGACCACCATCCGCACCTCTTCGAGGGGGTCACGGAGGCGATCAGCGAGGTCGGCGGCTTCTCCTTCACCGTCAACGAGCAGGTCCGGCTCTATCTCATCGAGACGGCCCAGAAGGGCATGCACTGGATGAAGCTGACCGTGGACGGCAACGCCGGTCACGGTTCGATGATCCACAAGGACAACGCCATCACCGAACTGTCCGAGGCCGTCGGGCGGTTGGGCCGGCACGAGTTCCCGGTGCGGGTGACGAAGACCCTGCGGTCCTTCCTCGACCAGCTCGGGGACGCCCTGGGCACCGAACTCGACCCGGAGGACATGGACGCCACGCTGGCGAAGCTCGGCGGCATCGCCAAGCTGATCGGCGCCTCGCTCAAGAACACCGCCAACCCCACGCAGCTGGGCGCCGGTTACAAGGTCAATGTCATCCCGGGCCAGGCCACCGCGCATGTCGACGGCCGGTTCCTGCCGGGCTACGAGGAGGAGTTCCTGGCCGACCTGGACCGGCTCCTGGGCCCGCGGGTCAAGCGCGAGGACGTCCATGCGGACAAGGCGCTGGAGACCACCTTCGACGGTGCGCTGGTCGAGGCCATGCAGTCGGCGCTGCAGGCCGAGGATCCGATCGCGCGGGCGGTGCCGTACATGCTCTCCGCCGGCACGGACGCCAAGTCCTTCGACGACCTCGGGATCCGCGGATTCGGCTTTGCCCCGCTGAAGTTGCCGCCGGAGCTGGACTTCGCAGGGATGTTCCACGGTGTGGACGAGCGGGTGCCGGTGGACGGACTGAAGTTCGGGGTGCGGGTGCTCGATCGGTTCATCGAGCAGAGCTGAATTCGGCGCGGATTTCCTGCCTTTCGCGCCGGCTTCGCTGAAAAGAGTGAACGCACCGATGTGTTCGTAGCTTGAACGGCATTTTCCTCGTTGCAGTCAGTGCGGTCCGCGGCTGGGATCGTATTGGCTACAAGGAGGAATAATGATCAAGAAGGTCGTCGCTGCTGCGGCAGTCGCTGGTGGCGTCGTACTCGCCGGTGCGGGCCTGGCCGTTGCCGACTCGGGTGCCCAGGGTGCGGCCCAGAACTCCCCGGGTGTGGTGTCCGGCAACTCCATTCAGGTTCCGGTCCAGGTCCCGGTGAACGCGTGCAGCAACACGATCTCCGTGATCGGGCTGCTGAACCCCGCCTTCGGTGCCGGCTGCGTCAACAAGTGACCTTCTGACGTCCTTTGGCGTTGTATTTACACCCGTAAGGGTCCGACTCGGCTCGGCTCTGGAGGCGTGCCATGCAATCCGGAGCCGCTGAGTATTTCGGCGGGCGGGTGGATCTTTCCGAAGACCACCACTCGTCCGTATTCCTGTAAGGCACTAGGCAGGGGAACAACCTATGAGACAGGTCGCACGAAAGGGCCTGATCACCGCGGCCGCAGCCAGTGGCGTACTCGCCATGGCCGCCGGCTACGCACACGCCGACGCGGGAGCCGCCGGAGGCGCGGCGCATTCGCCGGGCGTGGGATCCGGCAACAATGTTCAGGTACCGGTCCATGTGCCGGTGAACGCCTGCGGTAACACCGTCAATGTCGTCGGGCTGCTGAACCCCGCGTTCGGCAACCGCTGCGCCAACGATGGCGGTGGCAGGCACCTCGGTGGTCAGCACCACCAGGGCGGGCACACGGGCGCCGGCGCCGCCGGCAGCACCTCGAACTCGCCCGGTGTCGTGTCGGGCAACAATGTCCAGGCTCCGGTCGACGTACCGGTGAACGCCTGCGGCAACCAGGTCTCGGGAGGCGGGCTGCTCAACCCGTCCTTCGGCAACCACTGCGCCAACGGGTCGTCGTCGACCCCGGCCAGGCCGCAGCACCCCGGCAAGCCGCACGAGCCCGGCAAGCCCCACCACCCGGGTAAGCCGCACGAGCCGAGCAAGCCGCACCACCCGGGTAAGCCGCACCACCCCGGCAAGCCCCACCAGCCGGGCACGCCGGGTCAGCAGACCCCGCACAAGCCGGGTACGAAGCCGCAGACCGGGGGGCCCAGCCAGCAGGTGACGCCCTCCAAGCCCGTCGGGCACCTCGCGCAGACCGGTGCGGGGTCGATCGGCTACGCGGTTCCGGCCAGCGCCGGGCTGCTGCTCGGTGGCGCCTTGATCTACCGCAAGACGCGCGCCGCCCGCCGGTGACCAGCAGCAGATAGCCCACCGGCAGATCACCGAGCGGGCCCCGTCGAGGCGGGGCCCGCTCTGCTGCGCTCAGATCCCGGTGGCGCTCACCACGTGGCGCGGAGCTGGCGGATGATCCGGCGGCGCAGCCGCACCTTACGGCTCCCGTCGGGGTTCAGACGCAGGCGGTCCAACTCCCAGTGTCCGTACTCGGCATGGTCGGTCAGCAGGCGTGTGGCAGCGTTCCGGGAGACTCCCCGGGGCACATACACATCGCAGAATTCGTATTCCGGCATCGCATCTATTGTGCGGGACCGGCCCCGGTACGGATAGCGTCTGCACTATGTCTGATGCTGCGCAGCCTTCCGCTGCCGAGGTACGTGCCGCCGCCGAGGCGGTCAAAGCCGCGCTGGACCGTCACCTCGACGCGGTCGAACGCCGCTCGGGGCAGGATGATCCGGCCGTGTACGCCGCGTTCGACGAGCTCGCCGCGGCGGCTGAGGTCTATGACGAGCTGCTCTACGACACCTACGACGAGGTCACCCCCTTCGAGATCCCCGGAAACGAGGCGCTGCCCGCTTACGCGGGCCCGGAAGAGCCGAGTGCGCTGAGCGTGCTGATCCGGCGCGACTACACCGTCGCCGCACCGCAGCGGCTGCTGCATCAGGCACAGCGCATCGCCGATCTCGATCCGGACGCCGCCGACGAGGCGGCGGGTCCCGCCGCCGATGCCGCCGCGGTCGTCGGCACCAGCGTGCATGCGGCGCTCGGCGTCCTCTTCGGGGAGTTCGAACCGGACGAGATCGCCTCCCGGCACAAGGAGTTCGGCCTGGAGGAGGGCGATTCCACGCTGTGGGTGGCGGCCGCCGACGAGCCTGCCGAGCCGGGGGAGTGGCTGTCCGCACCGTTCGACCAGGCGGATCCCCAGCGGGTGGTGTGCCGCTTCGACGTCAGCGCGGTCTTCGACGAGGAACTGGGCGAGGACGACCTGATGGAGCCCCTCGACCGCGAACGGTGAGGGCGGCGCCGGGGTGCCGTGTGCCGCACCGGCACTGCCTCCTGGCCCGTACGCCGCTGCCCCGGCCCGTCAGCAGTTTCTGCGACGGGCCGGGGCAGCGGCGTATACGGGTCGTGCGGAGGGCGCCGGGCCCCGGGCTCAGCCGGCCGCCGACGGCTCCTCGGTGGTCTGCACGCTCTGCTGCAGCAGGCTGCGCAGCCGGGTGGTGCGCTCCTTGACGGGCACCTCGGCGACCGCGCGGGCCAGCGCCTGGTCGGCGCCCTGGACGACCGACAGATGCCGCTCGCCGCGGCTGAAGGCCGTGTAGACCCAGGCGCGGGTCAGCCCGCCGGTGGCGTCCCCGGGCAGCACGACCACCGCGGCGGGCCAGCGTGTTCCGGCCGCCTGATGGGCGGTGAGTGCCCAGCCGTGGCGTACGGCTCCCGCGCCGACCTGCTCGCGCGGCACCACGACCGCGGAGCCGTCGCAGTCGAGATGCAGCCCGGCCGCGTCCGCGCCGGTGACCGTGCCGGGGACCGTGCGGCCCGGCGCCGGGGCGTAGGCCACGCGGTCGCCGGGGTCGAAGCCGCCGAACCGGCCGGGGCCGGGATTGAGCCGTTCCTTGAGGGCGGCATTGAGCGCGCGGGTGCCGGCCGCGCCGCCGTGGCCGACCGTGATGACCTGCGTGTGGTCCGCGGGGACACCGAGCGCCCGGGGCACGGAGTCGGCGACCAGCTGGACGGTGCGGTGCACCGCCTCGCCGGCATCCCGCACCGGGACGATCACCACTTCCTTGCCGGGCGCCTCGACCTGGCTCAGCTCCCCGATGCCGATGCCCGACACCAGCTCACCGATCGGACCGAAGTCCGGGGTACGGGAGGCGATCTGCGGACAGAACCGGGCCGCGAGCAGATCGGCGAACAGCCGGCCGGGACCGGCGGACCACAGCACGCCCGGATCGCCGCTGAGCACCAGCCGGGTCCCGTCGGTCAGCGACTCGACGAGCAGCGCCGCGGTCTCCAGATCCAGCTGCGGTGCGTCCAGCACGACCAGCAGATCGAGCGCGAGGGCGCCGTCCGCGTCCCGTCCCGGGCCCTCCCGGCCGGACAGCAGGCCCGAGACGGTCACCGCTGCCGCGGCGGGGTCCGCGGAGCCGGTGGCCGCGGCGTCGGGAGCGCACTCGGTGAGGTGCGCGGCCAGGCGGCGGCGGCCGTTCCCGGTGTGGGTGGCGCCGAAGGCCCGCAGCCCCAGTGAGCGGGCCGCGGCGATCAGCGCGGCCGGTTCGGCGCGGGCCGCCTCGGCGCCGGTGTGGGCCACCAGGCCGCTGTGCGCGGCGGCACGGATGAGCTCCGCGGCCGACGGCGACGGTGCGGCGGCCGCCGCGGCCTCCCAGGCGGCGGCGGAGGGACGGACGGGACGGGGGGCCGGGACGTCGTCGGTGGGGGTGTCGGTGGCGGGGGCCGCGGCGGCGCTCTCCTCGGCCGCGGTCCCGTCGTCGGTGACCGGCTCCGCGTCGGCCGTGGTGTCGTCGCCGGCCTCGGCCGACGCCGTGTCCTGCACCGGCTCCGCCACCGCTTCGAAGGTGTTGAGCAGCCGTGCCAGACCGTCGGCGACGCTCTCCTCGGCCATCGCGAACCGGTCCAGGCCGAGCAGGACCCGGACCGGCTGCTCTTCCTCCTCGTCGTCGCCCGTGGCCGGACGCGCCCGGCCCGGCTCCTCGATCGCGTCCTGGAAGACCAGCACCGCACCGTCCGCGATGGCGGACTGCAGGGCGTCATCGGGGTCGGGCACCGCGCGCTGGGCAAGGGCCGCGCGCAACGCGGCGGCCTCCAGGGCGGAGTGGCCCGCGAGCGCGGCCTGTTCCAGCAGCCAGCCGACCAGCGCCTGTGCGCGCCGCTCGTCGCCCGGCCCGCAGGCGGCGCCGAGCAGCGCCCGCGCAAAGCCGTCGGCCTGCTCGGGGCGCACCCCGGGCACACCGAGCAGCAGCCAGGGGTCCTCACTCAATGCCTCGGCGGCCCGCTCACCGAGCACCTCCGCGGCCTGCTCGGCCAGCGTCTCGGGGGCACCGCCCGCCGTCAGGACCTGCCGTACGCCCTCGACCCCGGGGGCGGCGGGCACGGCGGGGCGGGGAGCGGGGGCGGGACCGGTGGCTGCCGGTGCGGCGGCGGGGCCCGTGGCGCCGCCGTCCGGGACGCCCGGACGGGCCGGGCCGCCGGTCTGCTGAGCGGTGGGCTGCCGGGCGACCTCCGGGGCCGGGCCCGCGGGGCCGCTCTGCGGGGCGTCCTTGGGCGGCGGGGCGGCGGGTGCGGCCGGCTTGGCGGGGCGGGGGGCGTCGTTGAAGAACGAAGCGGCCGAGCGCTCACCGCTCTCCACGGCCCGCACCGCCGCCGCCAGCGCATCCGCGGTCGCCTTGGCCGCTCCGGACGCCGGGCTCTCCTTCGGGACAGCGGGGGTCGGAGCCTTGCCGTCCGCACCGGCACCCGCAGCCTCGGGCTCCGCACCGCGAGCCGCAGCGTCGGATTCCGAGCCGGGAGCGGGAGCCCCGGCCTCCGACCCGGGAAGCGAAGCCCCGGTATCCGCGCCGGGAGCCGGAGCCCCGGCCTCCGTACCCGCAGCCCCGGCTTCCGAGCCGGAATCGGGAGCCCCGGATTCCGCCCCGGCGGCCGGAGCCCCGGCCTCCGCACCCGAATCCGGAGTCCCGGCCTCCGCCCCGGGCGCCTCGGCCGCTGCCCCCTCGTTCGCCGTCGCGTCATCGCCGGGCGCGGCCGCGCCTCCCGGTGCCGTCGCGTCATCGGGCGTCTGGGCCTCCGCGGTGCCGGGCGCGGCCTCCTGCCCGGGCGGGGTTTCGCCGGCGAGGCGGTCGGTACTCACAGCGTGCTCCAGTCGTGATCGGGGTAGTGGTGCACCGGCGCCGAAACATCGTCCAGCGCCCGGCGGATCTCGTCAGGAAGACTAAGGGTCTCCACTGACAATGCGGCTCTGAGCTGCTGCGCTGTGCGGGCGCCCAGAATCGGCGCGGTCACTCCGGGGCGGTCGCGGACCCAGGAGAGCGCGACCTGGAGCGGGGTGACGGCCAGTCCGTCGGCGGCGGTGGTGACCGCTTCGACGACCCGGCTCGCCGTCTCGTCGAGATAGGGCGCGACGAACGCCGCCAGATGGTCCGAGGCGCCACGGGAGTCGGCCGGTGTCGCATGGCGGTACTTGCCGGTCAGCACCCCCCGGCCGAGCGGCGACGACGGCAGCAGGCCGATACCGAGGTCGAGGGCCGCGGGCAGCACCTCCCGCTCGATGCCGCGCTGCAGGAGGGAGTACTCCATCTGTGTGCTCGCGAGACGGTTGCGTACCCCGGGCGCCGCGAGCTGCCAGGTGCCGGCCTTGGCGAGCTGCCAGCCGGAGAAGTTCGACAGCCCCACATAGCGTGCCCGGCCGCTGGCGACGGCGAGGTCGAGGGCCTGCAGCGTCTCCTCCAGCGGTGTGTGCGGATCGAAGGCGTGCAGCTGCCACAGGTCCACGTAGTCGGTGCCCAGCCGCTCCAGCGAGGCGTCCAGGGCGGCGAGCAGATGGCGCCGGGAGCCGTCGACCCGGCGATCCGCCTCCAGAACGCTGCCGGCCTTGGTGGCGATCACCAAGTCCTCGCGTGGAACGAGCCCTTCCGTCAGCCGGCCCAGGAGGTATTCGGCGCCGCCGTCGGCGTAGATGTCGGCGGTGTCCACGAGGCTTCCGCCGGCCTCCCAGAACGCCTTGAGCTGGTCGGCGGCTTCCTGCTCGTCCGTGTCACGGGCCCAGTTCAGGGTGCCGAGCCCGAGGCGGGTCACACGCAGGCCCGTACGGCCGAGGTGCCTTTGCTCCATGAGCCTTGAGATTACTGGGCCCAAGCCGGCATCAGGGGACCTGTGGACAACCCGGCGATGACAGCCGGCGCGGCTGGGGGCTACAGTCCCCGGAACAGCGACGTTACTGATGGGTAAGGGGAGCGGCATGAGGCTTGGCATCAACCTCGGCTACTGGGGCGCCGGGATGGACTCCGACAATCTCGCGGTGGCACAGGAGGCCGACCGCCTCGGCTACTCCGTCTGCTGGGCCGCGGAGGCCTATGGCTCCGACGCCGCCACCGTGCTCTCCTGGGTCGCTGCCCAGACCGAGCGGATCGACATCGGTTCGGCGATCTTCCAGATCCCGGCGCGTACGCCCGCGATGACCGCGATGACGGCCGCGACCCTGGACTCGCTCTCCGGGGGCCGGTTCCGGCTGGGCCTCGGCGTCTCGGGGCCGCAGGTGTCCGAGGGCTGGTACGGCGTCAAGTTCGACAAGCCGCTGGCGCGCACCCGCGAGTACGTGGACATCGTCCGCAAGGCGATGTCGCGCGAGCGGCTGTCCTACGAGGGCGAGCACTGGACGCTGCCGCTGCCGGGCGGTCCGGGCAAGCCGCTGAAGCTCACGGTGCACCCGCAGCGCGAGCACATCCCGCTCTACATCGCCGCGATCGGCCCCAAGAACCTCCAGCAGACTGGTGAGATCGCCGACGGTGCGCTGCTGATCTTCCCCTCGGCCGACCACCTGGAGGAGACCGCGGTCTCGCACCTCCGGGCCGGCCGCGAGAAGGCGGGCAAGACCCTGGACGGCTTCGACATCTGTCCGACGCTGCCGCTGGCCGTCGGCGCGGACAAGGACGTCAGCGCGCTGGCCGACATGTTCCGTCCGTACACCGCGCTCTACGTCGGCGGTATGGGCAGCCCCAAGCAGAACTTCTACAACCAGCTCGCACAGCGCATGGGCTACGGCAAGGAAGCCGCCGAGATCCAGGAGAAGTACCTGTCCGGCGACAAGGAAGGCGCCGCCGCCGCGATCCCGGAGCAGCTGATCGACCAGACCACGCTGCTCGGCTCCGTCGAGCGGATCGCCGAGCGGATGCAGGCCTACGCGGCGGCCGGGGTGACCACGCTGACGCTGGCCCCGGCGGGCTTCTCCCTGGAGGACCGGCTGGCGTCGCTGCGGGCCGGTACCGAGGCCCTGGAGCGCGCCGGTCTGGCGTAACGCCCTACGGGGGCGCCGGGCTCGTCCGCCCGCACCCGGCCGGCGCCCGGAGCGCCGGCCGGCGAAGCCCCGCGGCCGTGGTGGGGGCTCGGGGGTCTTCCCCACCACGGCCGTCAGGCAGCACAACGCCGCCACGGGCACGCTGGTTACGCCCGCAACGGGGGCAACACCTCCCCCGAACGGCCGAACGGACCGCCGCTCCGGTTGCCGCGCACGGAACACCCCAATTGACTTTTCCTTTACGGGTGTGTCCCTTCGGAGGTGGCATAGATGCTCTCGGCCCGAAGTCTGTTCCAGGAGATCATCGACAACGACGACTCCTTCCGCCTGTTCTGTTCCATCGCGGCCAGCGGCGAGGCACAGGGCGGCTGGGAGAACGGCCGGATCGCCGCGCTGCTGCCCGCGTCCCTGCGTGAGCTGGCGCCCAAGGTCACCCGGCACGGCGCCGACGAGGACAAACACGGCCGGATCTTCCAGGCCCTGATGCGCAGGCGCGGACTGACGCCGACCGAGGTCCCGGTGGAGACCGACTACACCGCGCTGCTGGAGCGGCGGGGCATCGGTCTGGCGCACGACAAGCTGCGCCGCGACGAGCCGCTCACCGAGCTCGACATCATCACGTACCTCGCCCACAGCCGGGTCACCGAAGAGCGCGCCGCCGGCCAGATGGAGCTGCTCACCAAACACTTCGGCAACCACCCCGAGCTGGGCAAGGCGGTCCGGATGATCTCCCACGACGAGGGCAACCACCTCGCGTACTGCCACGAGGAGCTGCTGCGGCTGGCCCGTGCCGGGCACGGCCGCACCATCCAGCGGATCCTGCGGGAGTGCGCCCATGCCGAGATCGTCGTCTACCGGGACGTCAGCCTGGCGGTGATGGCCCACATGGGCCGCATCCTGAGGTGGCCGACGGTGAAGTCCGTCGTGCTCGCGGCCGGGATCCGGGCGGTGTACGGCTATGAGCGGCTGGCCGGCTGGCGGCGGATGGTCAGCCTCCGGATGCCCGAGCGGCGGAACGCGCTGGGCGGACCGGCCACCTCCGAGCCGGAGTTCGCCTGAGCGGACCGGGCCCACATCCCGCGGTATCCCGGTGTCACAGCCAGCCGCGGCGCTTGAACAGCCGGTACAGCGACACCTCGATGATGACCATCACCCCCAGGATCACCGGATACCCCAGGTCCCACTTCAGCTCCGGCATGCTGTCGAAGTTCATGCCGTAGATGCCGGCGATCAGAGTGGGGACGGCCGCCAGCGCCGCCCAGGCCGAGATCTTGCGCATGTCGTCGTTCTGCCGCACGCCCATCTGCGCGAGGTGGGCGGAGAGAATGTCCGACAACAGCCGGTCCAGGCCCTCCACCGACTCGTTGGCGCGGGTGAGGTGGTCGTCGACATCGCGGAAGAACGGCCGGGCGTGCGCGTGCACGAACGGCACCCCGGGGTTCTGCAGACGGGTCATCGGCTCCGCCAACGGACCGGTCGCCCGGCGGAATTCGAGCACCTCGCGCTTGAACGCATAGATCTCGGCGGCGGTGTTCTTGGTGTCCTTGCCGCGTACCGGAGCGAACACCTCCGCCTCCAACTCCTCCAGGTCCAGCTGGAGTTCGGCGGCCACCTCGATGTAGTGGTCCACCACCGCGTCACTGACCGCGTACAGCACCGCCCCCGGACCGTGCCGCAGGATCTCCGGGTGCTCCTCCAGCCGGTGCCGCACCGCCGCCAGCGGGCTGGCCTCCCCGTGCCGGACGGTGACGACGAACGCGTCACCCACGAAGACCATCAGCTCCGACGCGGTCACCGTGTCGGCCCGGTCGTCGTAGGTGACCGGCTTCAGCACCATGAACAGCGAGTCGTCGTAGACCTCCAGCTTGGGCCGCTGATGCGCCTTGAGCGCGTCCTCGACGGCCAGCGGGTGCAGCGCGAATTCGGACCGGACGCGCGCGAACTCCTCCTCCGTCGGCTCGTACATCCCCAGCCACAGGAAGGAGTGCCCCTCGGCCCGCGCCTCCTCCAGGGCGTGGGAGAAGTCCGTCGCGCACTCGGTGCGACGGCCCTCCCGGTAGATGGCGCTGTCGACGATCACACCGGCATTCTCGCGCGTTGCCCGGCCACCTGCCAGGAAGGCGTACGGGGAACGTAGGGTGGCGGTCATGCCCACGCTGATCCTGGTGCGGCACGGCCGCTCCACCGCCAATACCGCCGGGGTGCTCGCCGGGCGGGCGCCCGGAGTCGCTCTCGACGAGCGCGGCGCCGCCCAGTCCGCCGCGCTGCCCGCACGGCTGGCGCAGGTGCCGCTGACCGCCGTCGTCTCCAGCCCGCTGCAGCGCTGCCGGGAGACCGTGGCGCCGCTGCTGGACACCCGGCCGTGGCTCACCCTGCACATCGAGGACCGGATCAGCGAATGCGACTACGGCGAGTGGTCGGGCCGGAAACTCGCCGAACTGAGCGACGAGCCGCTGATGGAGATCGTCCAGCAGCACCCATCCGCGGCCGCCTTCCCCGGCGGTGAGTCGATGCGCGCGATGCAGGCCCGCGCGGTGGACGCGGTACGCGACTGGAACGCCCGGATCGAGGAGGCACACGGCCCCGAGGCGACCTACGCCATGTGCTCGCACGGCGACATCATCAAATCCCTGGTCGCCGACGCGCTGGGCATGCACCTCGACCTCTTCCAGCGGATCTCCGTCGAGCCCTGTTCCGTCACCGCGATCCGCTACACCCGGCTGCGCCCCTACCTCGTCCGGCTCGGGGACACCGGTGATTTCGGATCGCTCGCGCCGCGGGACGAGGGCGGCGCCGCGGCGGCCGAGCGGGACGCGGCAGTCGGCGGTGGTGCGGGAGCAGCGTGATCAGTCGGCGCAGTAGGGTGGTGCGACGGCGCTGCCCGCCACGCCCCTGCGATCCGCGCAGTGACCGCAGGACGTGCAGCGACCGCAGTGACCCCGCAGTCGAGCAATCGGAGCAGGACGTTGTCCCGTCAGGTGTTCTTCTACGACGCGCCGGACCGCTTTGTGGCCGGTACGGTCGGGCTGCCTGGCCGCCGTAGCTTCTACCTCCAGGCCACCGCGGCCGGCCGCACCACCAGCGTCGCCCTGGAGAAGACTCAGGTCGCCGCCCTCGCCGAGCGGATCGACGAGCTGCTGGACGAGGTCGTACGGCGCAGCGGCGGCAACGCCCCGGTGCCCGCCGTCTCGCCCGCCGAGCTGAGCGACACCGCGCCGCTGGAATCGCCGGTCGAGGAGGAGTTCCGGGTCGGCACGATGGCGCTCGCCTGGGACGGCGAGGACGAGCGGATGATCGTCGAGGCGCAGGCCCTGGTCGAGCTGGACGCGGACAGCGAAGAGGACCTCGCCGACGCCGAGGAGCGGCTGCTCCAGGACGACGAGAACGGCCCGCCGATGCTCCGGGTGCGCCTCACCGGGACCATGGCCAGGGCGTTCGCCAAACGGGCGCTGGAGGTCGTCAACGCCGGCCGCCCGCCGTGCCCCCTGTGCAGCCTGCCGCTCGACCCGGAGGGACACGTATGCCCGCGCCAGAACGGATACCGGCGGGACGCCTGAGCGCCATGGAGTCCGCCGCAGAGCCCGCCGCGCCGCTGCCCGGTCCCGCGCGGCCGCAGGACCCGCCGGCGGCCGCACCGGAGCCCGCCGGTGACCCCTCGGACGCCCTGCTCGCCGAAGGGGAGCTGACCGTCCGCGGCCGCATCCAGGAAGCCTCCAACGCGGTGCTCTACTGCACGGTCGCCCTCGACGGCCGCAGCGCCGCCTGTGTCTACAAGCCCGTCGCCGGCGAGCGCCCGCTGTGGGACTTCCCCGACGGCACGCTCGCCCAGCGTGAGGTTGCCGCGTACGAGATCTCCCGGGCCTGCGGCTGGGACCTGATCCCTCCGACGGTGCTGCGGGACGGCCCGTACGGCACCGGTATGGTCCAGGACTGGATCGGTCCGCCGGAGAGCAGCGACGAGGTGCCCGAGCTGCTGGCGCTGGTGGAGGACGAGGAACCGGGGCCCGGCTGGAAGGCGGTCGGCCTCGCCCAGATCGGCGAGGGCCGCACCGCGCTGCTGGTGCACGCCGACCATCCGCGGCTGCGGCGGCTCGCGGTGCTCGACGCGGTGATCAACAACGGTGACCGCAAGGGCGGTCATCTGCTGCCCGGCGCCGACGGGGAGTTCTTCGCCATCGATCACGGGGTGACGTTCAACGCCGAGGACAAGCTGCGCACGCTGCTGTGGGGGTGGGCGGGGGAGCCGCTGACCGACGAGGCGCTGGAGGTCCTGCGGGGCCTGCAGCGGGCGCTGGAGGAGGACCGGCCGCTCGCCGCCCGACTGGCCGAACTGATCACGGACGTCGAGATCGAGGCGTTGCGGGCGCGGGTGGCGGGGCTGCTGGACAGCGGCCGGCACCCGGAGCCGAGCGGCGAATGGCCCGCGATCCCCTGGCCACCCGTCTGAATCCACCGGGGATCCGTGCCGCATCGCCGGTGCTCCCTTGCATGTTCGGCCGTCGAACACAAGACCGCCTTTCCGGCCAGACCTCCGGTCCGGTTCGTATGCGGAACATCCGTCCGGTTACGCTCAAGGCATGCATGCATGGCCCGCTTCTGAGGTCCCCGCCCTGCCTGGCCAGGGCCGCGACCTGAGGATCCACGACACCGCGACCGGCGGACGGGTAACCCTCGACCCCGGTCCCGTCGCCCGTATCTACGTCTGCGGCATCACGCCGTACGACGCCACCCACATGGGGCACGCGGCGACCTACAACGCGTTCGACCTGGTTCAGCGCGTGTGGCTCGACACGAAGCGCCAAGTGCACTACGTGCAGAACGTCACCGATGTCGACGATCCGCTCCTGGAGCGGGCCGTGGCCACCGGCGATGACTGGACGGCGCTCGCCGAGCGCGAGACGGCCCTCTTCCGCGAGGACATGACGGCCCTGCGGATGCTGCCGCCCCGCCACTACATAGGCGCCGTCGAGTCGATACCCGGCATCGTCCCGCTGGTGGAGCGGCTGCGCGACGCCGGCGCCGCCTACGAACTGGACGGCGACATCTACTTCTCCGTCGAGTCCGACCCGCACTTCGGCGAGGTCTCCGGGCTGGACGCCGAGGCGATGCGGCTGCTGTCCGCCGAACGCGGCGGCGACCCGGAGCGCGAGGGCAAGAAGAACCCGCTCGACCCGATGCTGTGGATGGCCGCCCGCGAGGGCGAGCCGAGCTGGGACGGCGCCTCGCTGGGCCGCGGCCGGCCCGGCTGGCACATCGAGTGTGTCGCCATCGCCCTGGACCACCTCGGTATGGGCTTCGATGTCCAGGGCGGCGGCTCCGACCTCGCCTTCCCGCACCACGAGATGGGCGCCTCGCACGCCCAGGCGCTCACCGGCGAGCACCCGTTCGCCAAGGCGTATGTGCACGCCGGGATGGTGGCCCTGAACGGCGCGAAGATGTCCAAGTCCAAGGGCAACCTCGTCTTCGTCTCCACAGTGCGGCGCGACGGAACCGACCCGGCCGCGATCCGGCTGGCGCTGCTCGCGCACCACTACCGCGCCGACTGGGAGTGGACCGACGCGGTGCTGGAAGAGGCCGCGGAGCGGCTGGCGCGCTGGCGTGCCGCCGTCTCCCGTCCTGACGGACCGTCCGCCGACGCCCTCCTGGAGGAGATCCGTACGGCGCTCGCCGACGATCTGGACTCCCCGGCCGCCCTCGCGGCCGTGGACCGCTGGGCCGCCGCGCAGCAGGACGGGGGCGGCACCGACGAGGGCGCCCCCGGCCTGGTCTCCCGTGCGGTCGACGCGCTGCTCGGCGTGGCCCTGTAACGACCCGTCATCGTCCTTCAGGGGCGCTTCCGCCGGCCGGCGGAAGCGCCCCTTCTCCTTGTGGTTCCCGGACTTACGGCTCCACAAGGGGGAACGCCAGGGGCGCCGCACCGGCCCCTCGGCCGTTCCGGCGCCCTTGGTGTGCCGGGGAGCGGTCCCCGGTCTCAGCTTCCGTTGCCCTCCGGGCCGTCCTCCGGCCTCGGGGAGTCGGCGGAGTCCGCGCCGCCCGACGAGTCCGGGGTCTCCGTGGTGCCGTTGCCCTTGGCCGTGTCCTTCGGGCCCGTCGCCGAGTCCTCGCCGGCCTTCGGCTCGCGGGGCTCCTTGGGCACCGGGCGGGGCGGACGGGTGCGGCCGCCGGCGGTGTCGCGGAGGTAGGAGCTGTCGCGGCCGTCGGCGAGCCCGCCTTCCGTCGCCACGCCGGGACCGGACTGCGGGTCGCGGCGGCGCAGATAGCGCTCGAACTCGCGGGCGATGGCCTCACCGGACGCCTCCGGCAGATCCGCGGTGTCCCGCGCCTCCTCCAGCGACTGGACGTACTCGGCGACCTCGCTGTCCTCGGCGGCCAGTTGGTCCACGCCCAGCTGCCAGGCACGGGCGTCCTCGGTCAGCTCGCCCAGCGGGATGCGGACGTCGAGGAGGTCCTCCAGGCGGTTGAGCAGGGCGAGGCTGGCCTTCGGGTTGGGCGGCTGGGAGACATAGTGCGGCACCGCGGCCCACAGGCTCACCGCGGGGACACCGGCATGGGTGCACGCCTCCTGGAGGATGCCGACGATGCCCGTGGGGCCCTCGTAGCGCGACTCCTCCAGATCGAGCCGGGAGGCCAGATCCGCGTCGGAGGTGACGCCGCTGACCGGCACCGGGCGGGTGTGCGGGGTGTCGCCGAGCAGTGAGCCCAGCACCACCAGCATCTCCACGCCCAACTCATGGGCGAAGCCGAGGATTTCGTTGCAGAACGAGCGCCAGCGCATGCTGGGCTCGATCCCCCGGACCAGGACGAGGTCGCGCTTGCGGCCCTTGCCGTTCGTATCGCCGACGCGGACGACGGAGAGCCGGGTCGTCGGCCAGGTGATCTTGCGTACCCCGCCGTCCAGGAAGACGGTGGGACGGTTCACCTGGAAGTCGTAGTAGTCCTCCGCGTCCAGCGCGGCGAAGACCTCGCCCTTCCATTCCCGGTCGAGATGTGCGACCGCGGCGGAGGCGGCGTCGCCGGCGTCGTTCCAGCCTTCGAACGCAGCCACCATGACCGGGTCGATCAGCTCGGGTACCCCCTCGAGCTCGATCACCCAGCGCCTCCTTCCGACCGGTGCGGCCACCTGGGGCGGCCGCCGGCAGCAGTTCCATTACGTGCGATCCCAAGACTACGGCTTCTGCGGTGCCGGTCCGTAGCCCCTTTGCAGGGAGGGGTAGCAATTCATCCGACCTGTCCCGAGGTTCGTTGGCTCAACTTCCGTACGGGGTCTGGACGCGGTCTTACGCACGGGTCTATACATCGGATGTCCGGGAAAGGTCCGATGTTCTTCCGCAACATCCCAGGGGGCATGCGCATGGCCGTGACCGACACCGTGACCGAGCTCGAGGTCCACGACGTCCGCTTCCCCACCTCGGAGCAGCTCGACGGCTCGGACGCCATGAACCCGGACCCCGACTACTCCGCCGCCTATGTCGTGCTGCACACCGGCAGCGGACCTCAGGGGCACGGCTTCTGCTTCACCATCGGGCGCGGCAACGAGGTCATGGCCGCCGCGATCCGGTCCCTCGCGCCCTACGTCGTCGGCCGCCCCGCCCCCGTCACCGCCGCCGGTCTCGCCGCCCTGCACCACGACCTCACCCACGACTCCCAGCTGCGCTGGCTCGGCCCCGAAAAGGGGGTGATGCAGATGGCGGCCGGAGCGCTGGTCAACGCCGCGTGGGACCTGGCCGCGAGCCGGGCGGGGCTGCCGGTGTGGGAGTTCCTCGCCGCGCTGACGCCCGAGGAACTGGTCTCGCTCGTCGACTTCCGCTACCTCTCCGACGCCCTGACCCACGAGGAGGCGCTGGCCCTCCTGCGTGCCGCCGCACCCGGCCGCGCCGCACGCGCCGCCCGCCTCAAGGCCGAGGGCTACCCCGCGTACACCACCTCGCCCGGCTGGCTCGGCTACGACGACACCAAGCTGGTGCGGCTGGCGAAGCAGGCGGTGGCCGACGGTTTCGGCCAGATCAAGCTGAAGGTGGGTGCCGACCTCGACGACGACAAGCGGCGGCTGCGGCTGGCCAGGGACGCGGTCGGCCCCGGCATCCGGATCGCCGTCGACGCCAACCAGCGCTGGGACGTGGCCGAGGCGGTCCGCTGGATGACCGCGCTGGCGCCCTGGACCCCGCACTGGATCGAGGAGCCGACCAGCCCGGACGACGTCCTGGGGCACGCCGCGGTGCGCTCCGGACAGCCCGTGAAGGTCGCCACCGGTGAGCATGTCGCCAACCGGGTGGTCTTCAAGCAGCTGTTGCAGGCCGGCGCCGTGGACTTCGTACAGATCGACGCGGCACGGGTCGCCGGGGTCAACGAGAACCTCGCGATCCTGCTGCTGGCCGCGAAGTACGGGGTACCGGTGTGCCCGCACGCCGGCGGGGTGGGGCTGTGCGAGCTGGTGCAGCATCTGGCGATGTTCGACTACGTGGCGGTGTCCGGGAGTTGGGAGGACCGGGTCATCGAGTACGTCGACCATCTGCACGACCACTTCAGCGACCCCGTCGTCATCGACCGCGGCCGCTACCGCGCCCCGACCGCGCCCGGCTTCTCGGCCCGGATGAAACCCGGTTCGGTCGCCGCCCACCGCTTTCCCGACGGGCCCGTGTGGCGCGCCCGTCAGCAGCCGCCGAACCACCGGGGCGAGCAGGAGGTCACCGTATGAGCGACGCACCGCGGACCGGGCGCCTCCCGGCCGACTTCGAAGGGATGGCCGCCCTCGTCACCGGCGGCGGCTCCGGCATCGGGGCGGCCACCGCCGCGCTGCTGATGGCGCGCGGCGCGCGGGTCGCCGTCCTGGACCGGGACCCGGCCGGCGCGCCCGCCGGGGCGATCCCGGTCACGGCCGATGTGACCTCCGACGCCGCCGTACGGGCCGCCGTCGGCGAAGCGGTGGAGGAGCTGGGCGCCCTGCATACCCTCGTCGGCAACGCCGGGACCGGCGCCGTCGGCACCGTCGAGGACAACGACGACGCGGAGTGGAGCCGGGTCCTGGACGTCAATGTGCTGGGGCTGGTGCGCACCGCCCGCGCCGCGCTGCCGGCGCTGCGCCGCACCGCCGCCGACGCCCTGGGCCGGGTCTCCATCACCCACACCTGCTCCATCGCCGCCACCGCGGGCCTGCCGCAGCGTGCGCTGTACGGCGCCAGCAAGGGCGCGGTGCTCTCGCTGACCCTCGCGATGGCCGCCGACCACCTCCGCGAGGGCATCCGGGTCAACTGCGTCAACCCGGGCACCGCCGACACCCCGTGGGTCGGCCGGCTGCTGGACCGCGCCGACGACCCGGTCGCCGAACGCGCCGCCCTCCACGCCCGCCAGCCGATGGGCCGGATGGTCACCGCCGACGAAGTCGCCGCCGCCATCGCCTCGTTGGCGTCCCCGTCCGCCTCCGGCATCACTGGGACGGCACTCGCCGTGGACGGGGGAATGCAGGGGGTACGACTGCGGCCCCGTACGTGAACCGGGCCGTCCGGCCGCCCTTCGCCCGTCCGTACACCACGACCAAGGGGCCACCCATGAGATTGCGTACGACCGGCGCGGCGGCCTGCGCCGCGGTGCTCGCCACCGCCGCGCTCGCCGGCTGCAACCGCGGCAGTGACACCGCGGGCGGCAGGATCGGTATCGATATGCCCCGTACGGACACCGACTTCTGGAACTCCTACCAGCAGTACCTGGAAAAGGACCTGGACGACGGCGGCCCGGCCGCGCTGCCGCTGTCCAACTCGCAGAACGACATCGCCAAGGTCGTCTCCAATGTGCAGGCGCTGACCGACCAGGGCGCCAAAGCGATCGTGATGGCGCCGCAGGACACCGGCGCCATCTCCGCGGAGCTCCAGCGCCTGGCGGAGAAGAAGATCCCGGTGGTGAGCGTGGACACCCGCCCCGACGAGGGCAGGGTCTACATGGTCGTACGCGCCGACAACCGCGCCTATGGCGAGAAGTCCTGCGAGTACCTCGGCCGCCAGCTGGGCGGCAGGGGGCGGATCGCCGAACTCCAGGGCGACCTCAGCTCGATCAACGGACGGGACCGCTCCGAGGCGTTCGCGTCCTGCATGAAGAAGAAGTTCCCGAAGATCACCGTGCATGAGCTGGCCACGGACTGGAAGGGCGAGGTCGCCTCCGGCAAGCTGCAGAGCCTGCTCGCCCAGCATCCGGACCTCAACGGCATCTACATGCAGGCCGGCGGCGCGTTCCTGCAGCCGACGCTCGCCCTCCTGGAGCAGAAGAAGCTGCTCAGGCCGGCCGGCTCGGACGGCCACATCACCATCATCTCCAACGACGGCATCCCGGACGAACTGGACGCGATCCGCACCGGGAAGATCGACGCCACCCTCTCCCAGCCCGCCGATCTCTACGCCAAGTACGCGCTGTATTACGCCAAGGCCGGACTGGACGGCAAGACCTTCACGCCGGGACCGACCGATCACGGCTCCACCATCGTGAAGATCAAGAACGGTCTGGAGGACCAGCTGCCGGCGCCCCTGGTCACCAAGGACACCGTCGACGACAAGAAGCTGTGGGCCAATCAGCTCGAGAAGAAGAAGTAGCGGCCGTGGAGACCCACGACAGGGCGGCGGCGGTGCATGCCGAGGGGATCGTCAAACGCTACGGGCCCACCGTCGCCCTCGACGGCGCCCGGCTGACCGTACGGCCCGGCGAGGCGCATGCCCTCGTCGGCCGCAACGGTGCCGGCAAATCCACCTTGGTGTCCGTGCTGACCGGCATGGAACGCCCGGACGCCGGCCGGGTCACCTTCGGCGGGGAACCGGCGCCCGGCTGGGGCGACACCGCCGCCTGGCAGCGCAGGGTCGCCTGCGTCTACCAGAAGTCGATGACCGTGCCGGAGCTGACCGTCGCGGAGAACCTCTACCTGGGCCGCTTCCAGGGCGCGCGCACCATCCGCTGGCGGGCGCTGCACACCCGCGCCCGCGAACTGCTCGCCGAGTACGGCGTCGAGGTCGACCCCGCCGCGCGGATCAGGGATCTCGGCGTCGAACAGCGGCAGTTCGTGGAGATCGCCCGCGCGCTGTCCTTCGGGGCCCGGCTGATCATTCTCGACGAGCCCACCGCCCGGCTCGACGCGGGCGGTATCGACCGGCTCTTCGCCAAGCTGCGCGGGCTGCGCGCCCAGGGCGTTGCCTTCCTGTTCATCTCGCACCATCTGCAGGAGGTCCACGAGCTCTGTGACACCGTCACCGTCTTCCGTGACGCCCGGCATGTGCTGACCGCGCCCGTCCCCGGGCTGGCCAAGGACGCGCTGGTGGCGGCGATGACGGGGGAGGAGCCGGCCGGCGTACGGCAGCCGCGGCCGGGCGTGCCCCGGACGGGCGAGCCGGTGCTGCGGACCGAAGCCCTGGCCGTGGACGGGCACTTCGCGCCGCTCGACCTGACGGTACGGGCCGGTGAAGTGGTGGGGCTCGCGGGCGCCACGGCCGGCGGGAGCACCGCGATCGGCGAGACCCTGGTGGGGCTGCGGACGCCGGACGCCGGACGGATCGCGGTACGCGGGCGCCCGGTGCGTACGGGCAGCGTCCCGCACGCCCTCGACGCGGGCATCGGCTATGTCCCCGAGGACCGGCACCGCGAGGGGCTGATCCCGCACCGCAGTGTCGCCGAGAACGCCACCCTCACCGTCACCGGCCGGCTCGGGCCGATGGGCACCGTACTGCCCTCCCGGACCCGCGCGTTCGCCCGGCGGATGATCGCGGACCTCGACATCAGGACGACCGGGCCCGGCCAGCCGGTGTCCGGCCTCTCCGGCGGCAACCAGCAGAAGGTCGTGATCGCCCGTGCGCTGGCCCGTGAGCCCGCGGTGCTGGTCGCCATCCGGCCCACCAACGGCGTCGACGTCAAGTCCAAGGACGCGCTGCTGGGCGTCGTACGGGAGGTCGCGGACGGCGGCAGCGGCGCCGTGATCGTCTCCGACGAGCTGGACGATCTACGGGTCTGCGACCGGGTGCTGGCGGTCTTCCACGGCCGGGTGACCGCCGAGTTCCCGGCCGGCTGGCGCGACCACGAACTGGTCGCCGCGATGGAGGGGATGGCCGCCGGCGGCCGCGGCCGGGACGAGCCGCCCGGCACCGGCGGGGGCCGGGACGCCGCACCGGGCTCACCGGAAAGGGACGGAACGGAAGGGACCGCGCCATGACCGAGACCGCATCGCCGCCGGCCACCGACGTGGTGGACCGGCCGCCGCCGCGCCGCCGGCCCCGGATCGAGCCGGCCCGCTGGCGGGACTTCTCCCTGGTACCGGTGATCTTCGTACTGGGCGTCATCGGCTTCATCGTGTCGCCCGCGTTCCTCACCCAGGACAACCTCATCGGCGTCATCCAGCAGTCCACCGAGCTGGGCCTGCTGGTGCTCGGCGAGGCGCTGATCCTCATCAGCGGGCGGATGGACCTGTCGCTGGAGTCGACCATCGGCCTGGCGCCGGTGCTCGCCCTGTGGCTGGTGATGCCCGCGGACGGCGCCCGCTTCGCCGGGCTGGAGCTCTTCCCCGCCTGGACGGCGATCCCGCTCTGCCTGGCCGTGGGCGCGGCGGTCGGCGCCGCCAACGGCTTCCTCATCCTCACTTTGCGGGTCAACGGCTTCATCGCCACCCTCGGCATGCTCACCATGCTCCGCGGTCTGCAAGTGGGCATCTCCGAGGGCCGGTCCATCGGCAATGTGCCGGCGTCCTTCGCCTATCTGGGCAAGGCCGACTGGCTGGGCGTACCGGCCGCCGTCTGGATCTGCCTCGCCCTCTTCGCGCTCGGCGGCGCGGCCCTCGGCTATTTGCGGCACGGGCGGGCGCTGTACGCCATCGGCGGCAACCCGGAGGCGGCCCGCGCGGCCGGGATCCGGGTGGACCGGCTCACCTGGATCGTGCTGGCCCTCGGCGGGGTGCTCGCCGCCTTTGCGGGGATCCTCTACACCGGCCACTACGGCGCGGTCTCCGCGAGCCAGGGCAACGGCTGGATCTTCCAGGTCTTCGCCGCCGCGGTGATCGGCGGGATCGGCCTCAAGGGCGGCCGGGGCACCCTCTTCGGCGCGCTCACCGGCGTCCTCACGCTCCAGCTCGTGATCAATGTGATGACGCTGGGCGGGGTGCCACCGCTGTGGACGCAGTTCCTCAACGGCATGATCATCATCGTCGCGCTGGTCATCTCCCGCTTCACCAGCGGCGAGAAGCAGGACTGAGGGCCCGCCATGCGCCATCCCCCTTGCGGACCAAGCGAGTTGGGACGTACCGGCGTCACCGTCCCGCCCCTGGGGCTGGGCTGTGCACCGCTCGGCAACCTCTACCGCGCCGTCCCGGAGGAGCAGGCCCGCGAGGTCGTCCATACCGCCCTCGCCACCGGCGCCGGCTACTTCGACACCGCACCCCACTACGGTGTGGGCCTGTCCGAGGAGCGCCTCGGCCGGGCGCTGCACGGCCACGACCGCGCGACCTACACCCTCTCCACCAAGGTCGGCCGCCGGCTGCGCCCGCTCGCCCCGGGGGAGCGGGCGGCGGGCGAGGGCTTTGTGAACACCCCCGCGCGGGCCCGCGTACGCGACCTCTCCCGCGACGGCATCCGCGCCACACTCGACGCCTCCCTGACCCGGCTCGGGGTGGACGCCGTCGACATCGTCTATCTGCACGACGTCGAGGACCAGCTGCGCGAGGTGTACGAGACGGGCTTCCCGGCCCTTGCCGAGCTGCGCGCACAGGGGGTGGTCCGGGCCATCGGGTTCGGGATGAACCACAGCGCTCCGCTGGCCCGTCTGGTCGCCGACCTCGATGCCGATGTGGTGCTCTGCGCCGGCCGCTGGACCCTGCTGGAGCGCACCGCCGTCGACGATCTGCTGCCGGTCTGCGCCCGCCGCGGCACCTCGGTGGTCGTCGGCGGCGTCTACAACTCCGGTCTGCTGGCCGACCCCTCACCCGGTGCGCCCTACAACTACGCCCCGGCCTCAGCCCCGTTGCTCCACCGCGCGCGTCAACTTGCTGCCTGCTGCGCAGAGTTCAATATCCCCCTCAAGGCGGCGGCGCTCCGCTTCCCCTTCGGACACCGTGCCGTCGCCGCTGCCGTTGTCGGCGCCGCCACACCGGAGGAGATGGCCGAGAACGCGAGGCTGTTCACCCATGAAATCCCGGACGAGCTGTGGCATACGCTCGTCGCCCGCGGCCTGCTCGACCCCGATCTGCCGCTTCCCCTGAACGACTGAGCCCGACCCCGGAGCGCGCCCCTGATGCGTATCGACGCCCATCACCACCTGTGGGACCTCAGCCGGCGGGAACAGCCCTGGATGGACGGGCCCTGGGCCGATCCGATCCGCCGCAGTTACGCGCTGTCCGGCCTCACTCCTCATCTGACCAAGCACGGCATCGACGGCACGGTCCTCGTCCAGTCGTCGTCCTCGTACGAGGAGACCGCCGAACTCCTCACCCTCGCGGCGGGGGAGGGCCCGGTCACCGGTGTCGTCGGCTGGGCCGACCTCCGTGCCCCGGCGCTCGCCGAGGTCCTCGCGGCGCTGCCCGCCGGTCTGGTCGGCATCCGCCACCAGGTGCAGGACGAACCGGACCCCGACTGGCTCACCCGGCCGGACGTGCTGCGCGGCCTGGGCGTCCTGGCCGACGCCGGGCTGGTCTACGACCTGCTGGTCACCCCGCGCGAACTGCCCGCCGCACACACCGCGGTACGCGCCCTGCCCCAGCTGTCCTTTGTGCTGGACCATGCCGCCAAACCGCCGGTCGTCACGGGGGAGTGGCAGCCGTGGGCGGACGCCGTCACCGCCCTCGCCGCGCTCCCGAACGTCAGCTGCAAGCTGTCCGGGCTGGTCACCGAGGCGGACTGGGAAGCCTGGCGGCCGCAGCAGATCCTGCCCTACGCCCGGCACGTCCTGGACGCCTTCGGCCCCGGCCGGGTGATGTTCGGCTCCGACTGGCCGGTGTGCACCCTGGCGGCCGGCTACGAGGACGTCGTGGCGCTCGCGGAGGCCGCCACCGGCCAGCTCGCGGCGGCGGAGCGGTCGGACGTCTTCGGGGGAACGGCCGGACGGGTCTACGGGGTCGGGGCGCCGCCGGCACCGGAGCCCCCCGGCCACTGATGTGCCCCCCGGCCACTGACGTGCCCCCCGGCCACTGACGTGCCCCCCGGCCACTGACGTGCCGTCCGGGCGCTGACGTGGCGTCCGGATTCCGCCAGCCACGGCCCCGGCCGCGCCGGAGGATCGAGTCGTACCGCGGGGAAGCCCCCGCGACCCGGTGACGCACCCGCGCCATCCCGTGGATTCCGCACGGCTGCGCCCGGCCACGGACGACTCGATACGAAGGTGATGACGATGACGGCGACGGTGCTGACGGCGACGACGGCGACGACGGCGGCGGGGAACGGCACCCGGCCGCTCACCGGCAAGGCGGCCCTGGTGACCGGCGGCAGCCGGGGGATCGGCCGGGCGATCGCGCTGCGGCTGGCCGCGGACGGGGCGGCGGTGGCCCTGACCTACCGGAACGGGCAGGACCGGGCCGAGCAGGTCGTCAAGGAGATCGAGCGGGCCGGCGGACAGGCCTGGGCGGTACGGGCCGACAGCGGTGACGCGGAAGCGGTGTGGGCCTCGGTGGCCGGCACCGTCGACCGCTTCGGGCGGCTGGACATTCTGGTGAACAACGCGGGAGTCGGTGTGCTCGGACCGTTCGAGGGGATCTCCCTCCACGATGTCGACCGGGTGCTGGGGACCAATGTCCGGGCGCCGTTCCTGGCGGCGCAGGCCGCGGCGGCGCATCTGACCGAGGGCGGCCGGATCATCTCCATCGGCAGCTGTATGGCCGAGCGGGTCGCCTTCCCCGGCGGCTCCCTCTACGCCACCAGCAAGGCCGCGCTCACCGGCCTGACCAAGACCCTGGCCAGGGAGCTGGGGCCGCGCGGCATCACCGCCAACCTCGTGCACCCGGGCCCCATCGACACCGATATGAACCCCGCCGACGGCGAGGGCGCGGCGATGCAGGCCGGGTTCACCGCGCTGGGGGCGTACGGCCGGGCCTCGGATGTCGCGGCGACCGTGGCCCATCTGGCGGGCGACGGCGGACGGTACATCACGGGCGCCTCGATCGCGGTGGACGGAGGATTCGCGGTCTGACCCCGGGCGCGGCGGCGGCGCCGGCCGGTCTCACAGCGAGGCGCGCAGCCACTGCTCCACGCTCGCGATGTGCACCGTCGCCCAGGAGCGCGCCGCCTCCGCGTCCCGGTCGCGCAGCGCGCCGAGGATCGCCCGGTGCTCGGTGAGGGTGCGGGCCACCGCGTCCTTCTGGGTCAGTCCCCGCCAGACCCTGGCCCGGGTGGTCGGCCCGGACAGCCCCTCCAGCAGCGAGCAGAGCACGGAGTTGCCGGACGCCGCGACGATCCCGCGGTGGAACTCCAGATCACAGGCGACCAGATCCTCGACCGAGGGGCTCGGCCCCAGCGCGTCCAACTGGGCCTCCAGGGCGTCGAGTTCCTCCAGTCCTATCCGGCCGGCCGCCATCGCCGTGGCGGCCGGCTCCAGGATCCGGCGGACGGCGAGGAACTCCAGCACCGTGTCGTCGCGGTGGAAGTCCACCACGAAACTCATGGCCTCCAGCAGGAGTTGCGGATCGAGACTGGTGACGTAGGTGCCGTCGCCCTGGCGCACGTCCAGGATGCGGATGAGGGAGAGCGCGCGCACCGCCTCGCGCAGTGAGTTGCGGGACAGTCCGAGCTCGGATGCCAGCTCGCTCTCCTTCGGCAGCCGGTCGCCCGGCCGCAGCGCCCCGGAGACGATCATGCCCTTGATCTTCTCGATGGCCTCGTCGGTGACCGCCATGCCGACCTCCCCGCTGGACCCGCCCGGATACCGTCCCAGACATCCGATGTCTCGGCTCATTATGACCGGTCACGCCGGCCCCAGCCGCTCCCGTACGCGGCCCAGTCCTCCTCCGTGGCGGCGAAGTCGACATACAGCGCCATTCCGAACCGCCGGCGGCCCGGGTCCTCACGGGTCAGCCCCAGACGTATGCCCCGGACCGCGGCCCGTACCGTCTCCGCCGAGGCGTGATGGCCGACGCTCTCGGTGTGGAAGAACGGCAGCCCCATCAGCAGATCGGTGTGCGGCCCCGTCGCCGCCAGCGCCAGCCGGGTCTGCTGCGCCACATAGCCGCCGTAGAGGCTCTCGGCCGGCAGCCAGGTGTCGTACGACATCAGCGCGATCTGGTCGACCCGGCGCGCCACCTGACCGAAGAACCGCTGGGATATCCACTTGCGGTGGCCCGTCAGCGCCCCGCTGACCGTGTGCAGTCCGGGCAGCGGATCGATCTGGTGCACGGCGACGGACAGCACCCCGCCCCGGCCGCGGACCGCGGGCCCGAGCCGGTCCAGCAGCCGCAGATAGTCGGCGTTGCCGGAGTGCAGCGGCTCCAGATCGAGATGGACCCCGGCGAACCCGGCCGCCAGCACCTGACGGGCACTCGCCACGATCGCCGCACGCGCCGAGGCGTCCGACAGCCGGAGCCCGCCCCGCTCACCCGGCTCATACACCAGCCGGTCGCCCAGCCAGGCGTGCACCCGCACCGACGGCAGCGCGCGGTGCAGCGCGGAGAGCAGCCAACGGGCCCGCGGGTAGGCCGCGCGGGCCGGCGGCAGGGTGCCGTCGTGCTCCAACGGCCCGGCGTGGACGTACAGATCACGGATGCCGGAGCCCTGGAGACGCCGGCGCAGCGCCGCGACGTCGGAGGCGTCCCGCCGGCCGTCCACCCAGGCATGACCGAGCCAGAGCGCATCGCGCCCGCGGGTCGTGGCCTGCGGAGCGGCCTCGCCCGCGTACTGGGCGCGCAGCGCCGTCCCCGCCAGTGTCACCGGCAGCACGATCAGCACGGCGACCGTCCAGGCCGCCCACTTCACCACCCGCCGCCCTCGTGGCCGCGCCATCGTCATCCCCCCGTGGAAGCGTTCCGGCCCACATCATCGCAGCCGCCACTGACAGTGACCGCCGACGGCCGCCCCGCACGGCTCCGCACCAGGAAACGGCGATGGGGCGGCCCCGTGGACCGCCCCATCGTCACGCGCTGCACGCGCCCTGGCGTGCCGTCAGCTGTTCAGCGCTTCTCAGCCGTGGTCCGCCGGCGTCACTCCGCCAGCATGTCCTTGACCTTGGTCCGGACGTCCTCCGTGTCGAGGCCCCGGATCATCAGGGTCGTACGGCGGCGCAGCACATCGTCGACCGTCTCGGCCCACTCGTGGTCGCGGGCGTAGGCGACCTGCGCCCAGATCTCCGGCGCGTCGGGGTGGATGCGCTCGGCCAGCGCCGGGTTCTCGTTCGCCAGCCGGGCGATGTCGAAGGACAGCGAGCCGTAGTGGGTGGCGAGGTGCCGCGCGGTCTCCGGGGCCATCCGCGGGCCGGGCGTACCGCCGTCGACGAGCAGCCGGTGTGCGACCGCGTTCGGGTTCGCGATACCGGGCAGCGGGAGCTTCTTCGGCAGATGCGCGATCGGCTCCATGTCCTCGGCCAGCGGGTGGCCGGGCAGCGCGGCCAGCTTGTTCATGACCGTACGGCCGATGTGGCGGAAGGTCGTCCACTTGCCGCCGGCGACCGACAGCATGCCGCCGCTGCCCTCGGTGACGACCGTCTCGCGCTTGGCCTTGGAGGTGTCGCCGGGGCCGCCGGGCAGCACCCGCAGACCCGCGAAGGAGTAGGTGATCAGATCGCGGGACAGCTGCTGGTCGCGGATGGAGAAGGCGGCCTCGTCCAGGATCTGGGCGGTGTCCTTCTCGTTGACCGCGACATCCGCCGGGTCACCCTCGAACTCCTCGTCCGTGGTGCCCAGCAGCAGCATGTCCTCCCAGGGGAGGGCGAAGGTGATGCGGTACTTGTCGATCGGGGTGGCCAGCGCGGCCTTCCAGGGCGCGGTCCGCTTCAGGACCAGGTGGGCGCCCTTCGACAGCCGGATGGAGGGGGCCGCGTTCGGGTCCTCCATCTTGCGCAGGTGGTCCACCCACGGGCCGGTGGCGTTGAGCACCAGGCGGGCGTTGACGCCGAACTCCTCGCCCTCCATCCGGTCCTTGAGCTCCGCGCCGGTGACCCGGCCCTGGGTGAAGCGCAGACCGGTGACCTCGGCGTGGTTGAGGACCGTGGCGCCGGCCGCGGCCGCCGCACGGACGGTCATCAGGGCCATCCGGGAGTCGTTCATCTGGTCGTCGCCGTACACGGCAACGGCCTTGAGGTTGTCCGTCCGCAGCTCCGGAACGTCGCGCTGCGCCTTGGCCGGGGATATGACATGGCCGACGCCGTCGCCGAACGCGGACAGCGCGGAGTAGGCGAAGACACCCGCGCCGAGCTTGGCCGCGCCGTGCGGGCCGCCCTTGTAGACGGGCAGGTAGAAGGTCAGGGGGTTGGCGAGGTGCGGTGCCACCTGGCGGGACACCGCACGCCGCTCGAAGTGGTTCTCCGCCACCAGCTTGACCGCGCCGGTCTGCAGGTAGCGCAGTCCGCCGTGCAGCAGCTTGGAGGAGGCGGAGGAGGTGGCGCCGGCGAAGTCAGCGGCGTCCACCAGGGCAACCCGCAGCCCGGCCTGTGCGGCGTGCCAGGCGGTGGAGATGCCCAGGATGCCGCCGCCGATCACCAGGAGGTCGTAAGTCGCCTTGGAAAGCTGCTCCCGGGTCTCGGCACGGCTCGCGTGCGAACCACTGGCCGGGTGCGTCCCGAGTGCCGGGACGCTCTGCAGGGTGCTCATGTTTACTCCTCGTCCTCGATCCAGCCCATGGTCCGCTCGACGGCCTTGAGCCAGCTCTTGTACTCGCGGTCACGGGTGGCCGCTTCCATCCGGGGGGTCCACTCGGCGGCCCGGCGCCAGTTGGCGCGCAGCTCGTCGGTGCTGGACCAGAAGCCGACGGCCAGTCCGGCCGCGTAGGCAGCGCCGAGGCAGGTCGTCTCGGCGACCATCGGGCGCACCACAGGGGCGTCCAGGAAGTCCGAGATGGTCTGCATCAGCAGGTTGTTGGAGGTCATACCGCCGTCGACCTTGAGCGCGGTCAGTTCGACGCCGGAGTCCTTGGTCATGGCGTCGGTGATCTCGCGGGTCTGCCAGGCGGTGGCCTCGAGCACGGCGCGCGCGATGTGCGCCTTGGTGACATAGCGGGTCAGGCCCGCGATGACACCGCGCGCGTCCGAGCGCCAGTAGGGGGCGAACAGGCCGGAGAAGGCCGGCACGAAGTACGCGCCGCCGTTGTCCTCGACCGTGCTGGCCAGGGTCTCGATCTCGGCCGCGCTGTTGATGAGCCCCATCTGGTCGCGCATCCACTGGACGAGCGAGCCGGTGACGGCGATGGAGCCTTCCAGGGCGTAGACCGGCTGCTGGTCGCCGATGCGGTAACCGACCGTGGTCAGCAGCCCGTTGTAGGAGTTGACCGGCTCGTGGCCGGTGTTCATCAGCATGAAGGTGCCGGTGCCGTACGTGGACTTGGCCTCACCCTGCTCGAAGCAGGTCTGGCCGAACAGCGCGGCCTGCTGGTCACCGAGCGCCGAGGCGACCGGCACACCGGCGAGCACCCCGCCGGCGGCGCGGCCGTAGACCTCGGAGGACGACTTGATCTCCGGCAGGACGGCCGCCGGGATCTCCATCGACGTCAGGATCTTGGGGTCCCACTCGAGACGGTGGAGGTTCATCAGCATGGTGCGCGAGGCGTTGGTGACGTCGGTGACGTGCACTCCGCCGTTGACACCGCCGGTGAGGTTCCAGATGACCCAGGAATCCATGGTGCCGAAGAGGATGTCGCCGCTCTCGGCGCGCTCGCGCAGGCCCTCGACGTTGTCGAGCAGCCAGCGGATCTTCGGGCCGGCGAAGTACGAGGCCAGCGGCAGGCCGGTCTCCCGGCGGAAGCGGTCCTGGCCGACGTTGCGGCCGAGCTCCTTGCAGAGCCCGTCGGTGCGGGTGTCCTGCCAGACGATGGCGTTGTGGACCGGCTCACCGGTGGTCCGGTCCCACAGCACGGTGGTCTCGCGCTGGTTGGTGATACCGATCGCCTTGACGTCGGCGGCGGTGAGCCCGGCCTTGTGGACGGCGCTGTCGACGACCTGCTGGACGTTGGTCCAGATCTCGGTGGCGTCGTGCTCCACCCAGCCCGGCTTCGGGAAGATCTGCTCGTGCTCCTTCTGGTCGACCGAGACGATCCGGCCGTCCTTGTCGAAGACGATGCAGCGGCTGGACGTGGTGCCCTGGTCGATGGCCGCGATGAACGGGCCATGCCCGTGGGAGGAAGCGCCGTGGCCGTGCGAGGAAGTGCTGGGGGTGTCGCTCATGGGTTGCTCCAAGAAGTCTGTGCGGGCGGAGTCGGGGCGGTCAGGCGGCTCAGGCGAACGCCACCTGGTAGATGCCCCCGGCGATGGCTCCGCCGATCAGCGGGCCGACGACCGGGATCCAGGCGTAGCCCCAGTCTGAACCGCCCTTGTTCCGCAGCGGCAGAAGTGCGTGCACGATGCGCGGACCGAGGTCACGGACCGGGTTGATGGCGTACCCGGTCGGACCGCCCAGCGACAGACCGATGCCGGTGACGACCAGCGCGACCAGCAGCGTGCCGATGACGCCGACGCCCTTGCCGTTGTCGCTCAGCCCGAGGGTGAGGATCGACAGCACGAGCACGACGGTGGCGATGATCTCGGTGAGCAGGTTCTGCGCCACGTTCCGGATCTCCGGGCCGGTGGAGAAGATGCCGAGGACCGGTCCGGCCTTCGGCGCGGCCGACTGGTCGACCAGGCCCTCCTCGCTGGTGTGGTCGGCCAGGACCTCGGGGTCACTCAGATGGGCCTGGAACTGTCCCATGTAGGTGATCCACACCAGGACCGCGCCGATCATGGCGCCGAGCATCTCGCCGGCCAGGTAGACCGGCACCTGGCTCCACTCGATACCGCCCTGAATGGCGATGCCGATCGTGACCGCAGGGTTGAGGTGTGCGCCGGACTTCGCGGCGATATAGGCACCCGTGAGGACGGCGAAGCCCCACCCGAAGGCGATGGCGACCCATCCGGCGTTGAACGCCTTGGAGCGCTTGAACGTGACGGCGGCGCAGACGCCACCGCCGAGCAACAGCAGTACAGCGGTACCGATGGTCTCGCTGATGAAGATGTCGGAGCTGGACACCCGCGACTCCTTTGTCCTTCGTCCAGGGGAAGGCGAACCCCGGGTCCCGTCCGGTGGTCCGCGCCCTCCTAGAGGGCGGTGGTCGGCCCGCGGCAATGCCCCACCATAGCGAATATTGCCGTTAGGTGTTCGACAATGCCGACCGACGAACGGCAGTTTTGTTCACCTGTAGAACCCCGTCAAGGGTTCCGTGGCGAAAAACTTAGGTGAACTTATGGTGTGAAACTGGTCAGAATCGCCCTGCACCAAGATCCCGGGACACAGCGCGTGCGCAATCCCTCACGGCGGCGATGATTTCCGGCCGCAGTTCGCCCTCCTGGCAGACCCGCTCCACCGCTCCCGTGACCCCCACCGCACCCACCGGCATCCGCCGCCGGTCATGGATCGGCGCGGCCACCGAGGCCACGCCCTCCCAGGTCTCCTCCACGTCCGCCGCCCAGCCACGCGCACGGGTCAGGTCCAGTAGCCCTTCGAGCTCCCCCAGCCCGGTCATCGTGCGCGGGGTGAACGCCTCCCGGTCCGCCTCGACGATCTCGCTGTGCGCCACCGGGTCGTACGCCGAGAGCACCTTGCCCAACGCCGTGCTGTGCAGCGGCTGCATCGCGCCCACCTCCAGCACCTGCCGGCTGTCGTCCGGCCGGAAGACGTGGTGGACGACCAGCACGCCCTGCTGGTGCAGGACGCCCAGGTAGACCGCCTCACCGCTGGAGCGGGCCAGGTCGTCGGTCCATACGAGGGCGCGGGCGCGCAGCTCGTGCACGTCCAGGTAGCTGTTGCCCAGCCGCAGCAGCTCAGCGCCCAGCTGATAGCGGCCGGAGGCGGCGTCCTGCTCGACGAAGCCCTCCTGCTGCAGGGTGCGCAGTATCCCGTGGGCGGTGCCCTTGGCCAGTCCCAGCGAGGAGGAGATGTCGGAGAGCCCCAGCCGCCGTTCCCCTCCCGCGAGCAGCCGCAGCATCGCTGCGGCGCGCTCCAGCGACTGGATGGTGCGTGCCATCGGGCAACCTCCGAAGTTTGCGGTTCGACAATGCTGAACGATATCGGTCCATGCCGACTGAAGTCAGCGATCTGTAGTTTCTTGATGAGTGCACCGGAGTCTGCCAACGATCACGGATCGTGCAGGCAGGGGGGTGGAGCGGTGCTGTCCAGGGCGTGAAACGGGGAACACGTGTACCGGACCGGCAGCTACGCTGGCCGGGTGCGCCCTCTGAAGGAGGGTGCAAAGCCGACAGCCGTCGCAACCACGGGAGCATCTCCATGGCCTCGAACACGCCATCGTCCGACAGCACGTCCCGCATCGCCTCGTTCCGTGAGGCCCTGGCCTCGCGGGTGGTGGTCGCGGACGGCGCGATGGGCACCATGCTGCAGGCGCAGGATCCGTCCATGGAGGACTTCCAGCAGCTGGAGGGCTGCAACGAGATCCTCAACATCACCCGGCCCGACATCGTGCGGTCGGTCCACGAGGAGTACTTCGCCGTCGGCGTCGACTGCGTGGAGACCAACACCTTCGGCGCGAACTTCGCCGCACTGGCCGAGTACGACATCCCCGAGCGGGTCTTCGAGCTGTCGGAGTCCGGTGCGCGCATCGCCCGGGAGGTCGCCGACGAGTTCACGGCCTCGACCGGGCAGCAGCGCTATGTGCTCGGGTCGATGGGCCCCGGCACCAAGCTCCCGACCCTGGGCCACGCCCCGTACGTCACCCTGCGCGACGCCTACCAGCAGAACGCCGAGGGCATGATCGCCGGCGGTGCGGACGCGCTGCTGGTGGAGACCACCCAGGACCTGCTGCAGACCAAGGCCGCCATCCTCGGCGCCCGCCGCGCCCTGCAGGCCACCGGCACCGACCTCCCGGTCATCTGCTCGGTCACCGTCGAGACGACCGGCACCATGCTGCTGGGCTCGGAGATCGGCGCGGCGCTGACGGCGCTGGAGCCGCTGGGCATCGACATGATCGGCCTGAACTGCGCGACCGGCCCGGCCGAGATGAGCGAGCATCTGCGCTACCTGGCCCGCCACTCCCGTGTCCCGATCGCGTGCATGCCCAACGCCGGGCTGCCGGTCCTGGGCAAGGACGGCGCGCACTACCCGCTGACCGCCGCCGAGCTGGCCGATGCGCAGGAGACCTTCGTCGGCGAGTACGGGCTGTCGCTGGTCGGCGGCTGCTGCGGCACCACCCCCGAGCATCTGCGCCAGGTCGTCGAGCGGGTCCGCGGAGTCACCCCGCCGGAGCGCCAGGTGCGCCCCGAGCCGGGTGCCGCCTCGCTCTACCAGACGGTGCCCTTCCGCCAGGACACCTCGTACCTCGCGATCGGTGAGCGGACCAACGCCAACGGGTCGAAGAAGTTCCGTGAGGCGATGCTGGAGGGGCGCTGGGACGACTGTGTGGAGATGGCCCGCGACCAGATCCGCGAGGGCGCCCACATGCTCGACCTGTGCGTCGACTACGTCGGCCGGGACGGCGTCGCGGACATGGAGGAGCTGGCCGGCCGTTTCGCCACCGCCTCCACCCTGCCCGTGGTGCTGGACTCCACGGAGCTGAACGTCATCCAGGCCGGTCTGGAGAAGCTCGGCGGCCGCGCGGTGATCAACTCCGTCAACTATGAGGACGGGGACGGGCCCGAGTCGCGGTTCGCGAAGGTCACGGCGCTGGCGGCCGAGCACGGTGCGGCGCTGATCGCGCTGACCATCGACGAGGAGGGCCAGGCCCGCACCGTCGAGCACAAGGTCGCCATCGCCGAGCGGCTGATCGACGATCTGACCGGCAACTGGGGCGTGCATGAGTGCGACATCCTCATCGACTGTCTGACCTTCACCATCTGCACCGGCCAGGAGGAGTCCCGCAAGGACGGCATCGCCACCATCGAGGCGATCCGGGAGCTGAAGAAGCGTCACCCGGACGTCCAGACCACCCTGGGCCTGTCGAACATCTCCTTCGGTCTGAACCCGGCCGCCCGGATCGTGCTGAACTCCGTGTTCCTGGACGAGTGCGTCAAGGCCGGTCTGGACTCCGCGATCGTGCACGCGAGCAAGATCCTGCCGATCGCGCGCCTGGAGGAGGAGCAGGTCAAGGCCGCCCACGACCTGATCTACGACCGGCGCAGCGAGGGCTACGACCCGCTGCAGAAGCTGATGGAGCTGTTCGAGGGCGTCAACACCAAGTCGATGAAGGCCGGCCGGGCCGAGGAGCTGCTGGCGCTGCCCCTGGACGAGCGCCTCCAGCGGCGCATCATCGACGGTGAGAAGAACGGCCTGGAGGCGGACCTCGACGAGGCGCTGAAGGAACGGCCCGCGCTCGACATCGTCAACCAGACCCTCCTGGAGGGCATGAAGGTCGTCGGTGAGCTGTTCGGATCCGGTCAGATGCAGCTGCCGTTCGTGCTGCAGTCCGCGGAGGTCATGAAGAGCGCGGTGGCCTACCTGGAGCCGCACATGGAGAAGTCCGACGACGAGGGCAAGGGCACCATCGTGCTGGCCACCGTCCGCGGCGACGTCCATGACATCGGCAAGAACCTCGTCGACATCATCCTGTCCAACAACGGCTACAACGTCGTCAACCTCGGCATCAAGCAGCCGGTCTCGGCGATCCTGGAAGCCGCCGAGGAGCACCGGGCCGATGTCATCGGGATGTCCGGACTCCTGGTCAAGTCCACGGTGATCATGAAGGAGAACCTCGAGGAGCTCAACCAGCGCAAGATGGCGGCCGACTTCCCCGTCATCCTGGGCGGCGCCGCCCTCACCCGTGCCTACGTCGAGCAGGACCTGCACGAGATCTACGAGGGCGAGGTCCGCTACGCCCGGGACGCCTTCGAGGGTCTGCGCCTGATGGACGCCCTGATCGCGGTCAAGCGCGGAGTGCCCGGCGCCAGCCTCCCCGAGCTCAAGCAGCGCCGGGTGCCCAAGCGGGACACCGCCGTGCTGGAGGTCGAGGAGCCCGAGGGCGCGGTGCGCTCCGACGTGGCCATCGACAACCCCGTCCCGGCGCCGCCGTTCTGGGGCACCCGGGTCGTCAAGGGCATCCAGCTGGCCGACTACGCCTCCTGGCTGGACGAGGGTGCGCTGTTCAAGGGCCAGTGGGGCCTCAAGCAGGCCCGCACCGGCGAGGGGCCGACGTACGAGGAGCTGGTGGAGACCGAGGGCCGCCCCCGGCTGCGCGGCTGGCTCGACAAGCTGCAGACCGAGAATCTGCTGGAAGCCGCCGTCGTGCACGGCTACTTCCCCTGTGTGTCCAAGGGCGAGGACCTGATCCTGCTGCACGAGGACGGCACCGAGCGCACCCGCTTCACCTTCCCCCGTCAGCGCCGCGGCCGGCGGCTGTGCCTGGCCGACTACTTCCGCCCGGAGGAGTCCGGCGAGACCGATGTCGTCGGGCTGCAGGTCGTCACCGTCGGCTCGAAGATCGGCGGCGCCACCGCCGAGCTCTTCGAGGCCAACTCCTACCGCGACTACCTCGAACTGCACGGTCTGTCCGTCCAGTTGGCCGAGGCGCTCGCCGAGTACTGGCACGCCCGGGTCCGCGCCGAGCTGGGCTTCGCCGGCGAGGACCCCGACGATGTCGAGGACATGTTCGCGCTCAAGTACCGTGGCGCGCGCTTCTCGCTGGGCTACGGTGCCTGCCCGGACCTGGAGGACCGCGCCAAGATCGCCGACCTGCTGCAGCCGGAGCGGATCGGGGTCGAGCTCTCCGAGGAGTTCCAGCTCCACCCCGAGCAGTCCACCGACGCCATCGTCATCCACCACCCGGAAGCCAAGTACTTCAACGCGCGGTAGCGGGCGGAAGCCCGCCGGAGCCCCCGTGTTGCCTCCGGTCACGGCAGCAACACGGGGTAACTCTGCGTGGGCATGCCAGGGCCGTCCCGGGGTTCCCCCGGAACGGCCCTGACCTGTATCACCACGCATTCCGGCGCGTACCGTCGTACACTTATCGGTCCGGTGGCGGCCGGTCGTTTCCCCAGCCGGGGATGGCGGCCGGCCCTTTCGTCCCTTGGGGGACGTCGTAACGGAGGTGGATGGATGACCAGCAGCATCCCCGCAGTCGGCACCCGCACGGCCGAAGCCGCGACCCTCCAGGCCGTCTTCCTCGACCTGGACGGCACCCTGGTCGACACCGAGGGCTTCTGGTGGGAGGCGGAGGCGGAGGTCTTCGCCGAGCTCGGGCACATCCTCGACGACGCACACCGTGAGGTCGTGGTCGGTGGTCCGATGACCCGCAGCGCCGGCTATCTGATTCAGGCCACCGGCGTCGACATCAGCCTGCCCGAGCTCAGCGTGCTGCTCAATGCGGCCTTCCTGGCCCGGATCGGACGCGGCGTCCCGCTGATGCCGGGCGCCCGCAGGCTGCTGGCCGAGCTGGCCGCCCACGGCGTGCCCACCGCGCTGGTCTCCGCCTCGCACCGCGCCATCGTCGACCAGATGCTGCACTCACTCGGCCCGGACAATTTCCGGCTGACCCTGGCGGGCGACGACCTGGAGCGCACCAAACCGCACCCCGACCCGTATCTGACGGCCGCCGCGCGGCTGGGGGCGGACCCGGAGTGCTGTGCGGTCATCGAGGACACCCTGACCGGTGTGACGGCGGGGGAGGCGGCGGGCTGCCCGGTCGTCGCGGTGCCCTCGGTGACGCCGATCCCGCCGGCCCTGGGGCGTACGGTCGTGCGCTCGCTGGAAGAAGTCGATCTGCCATTTCTCCGTACGCTCATCACGGAAAGCCGTGGAACCGTGCACTGAGCGTGCTCCGGGAAAGGCGCCGGGAACCGAGGGGAGCGGCCCGCTCATTTTCCGTGACGAATGCACTGACTTAATTGCCGCCTCGTCATGGCTCCTTGAACGCGTGACGTTTCTCACGTGCCGGGCCGTCGACAGTGGACTCCTCAGGTGTTCCAGGGGCCCTCTGGGAGGGTTTCCGCGGGGGTAAGTGTCCGGATTGATGGAGCAACGTGTGAATCGTTCCACCGTCCGGATATCGATCAGGTTGCATCGTTATCCAGGCGCCATATCGAGACAACTCCTTTGCGTCTCAGCGCGGCTGGCCGTTCCTACTAATGTCGTCGCGGGCAACATTGCTGCGCTGATAAGGAACCTGCCGACGATGAATCGCAAGACCCTGGTGCTGCCGGCGCTGGCCGGTCTCCTCGCCCCCGTCCTCGCCGCCTGTGGCAGCTCGGACAGTGCCGGCGAGGGTGTCGATCCGATCGTCGTGGGGGTCGCCACCTATATCGAGGCGACCAAGGCGGCGCCCGCTCCGCTCGACCCGTCGCAGGCCTACGACGTCGACGCATGGAACGTGATGCGCAGCAGCCTGCAGACGCTGATGCGGCTGCCGCGGTCCGGTACCGCTCCGGTGCCCGAGGCCGCCGAGTCCTGCGGCTTCCGCGACACCCAGAACGAGCAGTACCGCTGCACCCTGCGCAGCGGCCTGAAGTTTTCGAACGGGCATGCGCTGACGGCGCAGGACGTCAAGTTCTCCATCGACCGTATGAAGACCATCAACAACACCAATGGTCCGGTGACGTTGCTCGACGGCATCGACAAGGTCGAGGCGCCCAGTGACACCGAGGTGGTCTTCCACCTCAAGAAGCCGGACGCCACCTTCCCGCAGAAGCTCACCACGCCCGCCGCGTCCATCGTCGACCCCGAGGTCTACCCCAAGGGCCGCCTCCACAGCGGCTTCGACGTGGTCGGCTCCGGCCCGTACACCCTCAAGGTCCAGCGCAGCGGCAACCACATCGCCAAGGCGGTCTTCACCAAGAACCCCACCTACAAGGGCGGGGTGAAGGCGAAGAACGACAAGGTCGAGATGCGCTTCTTCAACGACTCCGGGTCCACGGAGAAGGCGCTGCGCAAGGGCAGCGTCGACGTGATGAACCGCGGTCTGTCGCCCGACCAGGTCAGGGGGCTGGAGAACGCCCGCGACAAGGGCATCATGCTCCAGGAGCAGCCGGGCCAGGAGATCCGCTACCTCGCGTTCAACACCAAGGACCCGGCCGTCTCCAACAAGGCCGTGCGGCAGGCGATGGCGCAGATCGTCAACCGCTCGGACCTGGTGCGGAACGTCTACTCGTACACCGGCGACCCGCTCTTCTCGATGGTGCCGACGGGCCTGACCGGCCACATCAACTCCTTCTTCAACACGTACGGGAACCCCAGCGCCGCGGCCGCCCGCAAGACGCTGCGGGAGGCGAACATCACCTCTCCGGTGAAGTTCACCCTCACGTACACCACGAGCCACTACGGCTCCAGCACGGCCAAGGAGGTCCGTGCGGTGCAGAGCCAGCTCAACAGCACCAAGCTGTTCGACGTCAGCATCAAGGGTGTCGACAGCTGGCAGCAGTTCCGCACCGAAGCCCTGGACGGCAAATACGCCGTCTACAACATGGGCTGGTTCCCCGACATCCCGGATGCCGACAACTACATCGCGCCGTTCATCGGCAAGCAGAACTACCTCGGCTCCCCCTACCGCAACGGCAAGATCGAGACGCAGCTGATCCCCTCCAGCCGCCAGCAGTCCGACCGCAACGCCGCGGGCTCCGACTTCAAGCAGGCGCAGGACATCCTCGCCGACGATGTACCGCTGCTCCCGCTGTGGCAGGGCAAGCAGTACGTCGCCGCCCGCGATGACATCACGGGCCTCGAGTGGGCCCTCAACTCCGCCTCGGGCCTCCAGATCTGGGAGCTCGGCCGCGGCGTCGCCGAATGAGCCGGCGGAGGCGACCCATGCAGCACACCACCGCCGCGGCCTCCCCGCCGCGGCCCGACAGGCACGACCCAGAACGTGAGGACCGTTTAGTGAGGAAGCGTGACCAGTGGCTGGCCGCCCCGATCGGAGCGGGGCTGGCAACAGCTCTGCTCGCGGTCGCCGGGTGCGGCACGGACGACTCGGAAGCCGCCGGCAACGGCGAGCCCGTGGTCATGGGAATGACGGACAAGGTCGTGTCCACCGACCCCGCGGCCGGTTACGAGCCCGGCTCCTGGCTGTTGTTCAACAACGTCTTCCAGTCCCTGCTGAGCTTCCCCAAGGGAGGCACCACCCCCGAGCCGGAAGCCGCCGAGCGCTGCGGCTTCACCGACAGGGAGAGCAAGGTCTACCGCTGCACCCTGAAGGGCGGCCTCACCTTCAGCAACGGCGACAAGCTGACGTCCAAGGACGTCAAGTACTCCTTCGACCGCACCCGGCGCATCAAGGACAAGAACGGCCCCGCCGCGATGTTCTCCGCGCTCGACAAGGTCGAGACCCCGGACTCCAAGACCGTGGTCTTCCGGCTGAAGTCGCCCGACGCGACCTTCCCCATGAAGATAGCCTCGGGCGCCGGCTCCATCGTCGACCACGCCGAGTACCCCGCCGACCGGCTGCGCACCGACGGCAAGGCCGTCGGCTCCGGTGTCTACACCCTCAAGGAGTACAGCTCCCAGAAGGCCGTCTTCGCCGTCAACGGCTCCTACAAGGGCCCGGCCAAGGTCAAGAACTCTGGGATGACCGTGAAGTTCTTCAACCGCGCCGACAAGCTCAAGAAGGCCGTCGAGGGCGGCGATGTCGATGTCGCCTACCGCGGTCTGTCCATGAAGGACATCGCGGCGCTGAACAACGCCTCGCTGAAGCAGCAGCACGGCACCCAGGTCGTGGAGGGCGCCAGCGCCGAGGTCATGCACCTGGTGTTCAACCTCAAGGACCCGGTCGCCGGCAAGCTGGGCGTCCGCAAGGCGATCGCCTACCTCCTGGACCGCTCCACCCTCGTCCGGGACGTCTACCAGCGCACCGCGGTGCCGCTGTACTCCATCGTCCCGGCCGGCATCACGGGCCACAGCACCTCCTTCTTCAACACCTACGGCGACCGCCCGAAGCCCGACAAGGCGAAGGACGCGCTGCGCTCCGCCGGCCTCAACGGCAAGGTGCCGCTCACGCTGTGGGCCACCCCCGACCGCTACGGCCCCGGCACCGTCCCGGCCTTCGAGGAGATCGCCCAACAGCTCAACGCCAGCGGGCTGTTCGACGCCAAGGTGCGCACCCTGCCCACCAAGGAGTACGAGCAGCGCATGGCCGACGGCAAGTTCGGCGTCTACGTCAAGGGCTGGATCCCCGACTATCCGGACCCCGACAACTTCACCGCGCCGTTCTTCGGCAAGGACAGCGTGGTGGCCAACAACTACACCTCGCCCACCATCACCGGCCAGCTGCTGCCCAAGACGGCCGACCAGCCGAACCGCGGCGCCACCAAGGACCAGTTCCGGGAGCTGCAGGACATCGTTGCGCAGGACGTGCCGATGATCCCGATCTGGCAGGGCAAGCAGTACGCGGTGGCCCGGGACGGGGTCTCCGGCCTGCAATGGACCCTGGACCCCTCGACCGTCTTCCGATTCTGGGAGATCAGCAAGGCGGCCGACGCCTGACCGGACCCGGCACACCACGGCGGGGCCGGCCCGGGGAAATCTTCCCGGGCCGGCCCCGCCGTCGTCCGTCTGCCGGGCCGTCAGGGCCCCGCAGGCTACTGCGCGCCGGGGCGCACCAGCCCGCTCTCGTACGCGTACACCGCCGCCTGCACCCGGTCGCGCAGCCCCAGCTTCGTCAGCACATGGCCCACATGCGTCTTGACGGTGGTCTCGCTCACGAACAGATCGGCGGCGATCTCCGCATTCGACAACCCGCGGGCCACCAGCTTCAGCACCTCCACCTCGCGCTCGGTGAGGGTGTGCAGAGTGTCCGGCACCGGCTCCTCGCCCGACGGCAGATGGCCCGCGTACTTGTCCAGCAGCCGGCGGGTGATGCTCGGCGCGAGCATCGCCTCGCCCGCCGCCACCACCCGGATCGCCTGCACCAGCTCATTGGCCGGCGCGTCCTTGAGCAGAAAGCCGCTCGCCCCCGCCCGCAGCGCCTCGACGACATACTCGTCCAGGTCGAAGGTCGTCAGGACCAGCACCTTCGCCGGGCCGTCCTTCGCCGGACCGGTGATCTGCCGGGTCGCCTCGACACCGTCCATCCGGGGCATCCGGATGTCCATCAGGACCACATCGGGCTGCAGAGCCCGCACCTGCTCCAGTGCCTGGAGACCGTCACCGGCCTCCCCGACGACCGCCAGATCCTGCTCCGCCTCCAGAATCATCCGGAATCCCGTACGCAGCAGGGGCTGGTCGTCGACCAGCAGGACGCGGATGGCCACGAGCTCTCCTTCGTTAGATCTCCCCCATTCTGCCCTGCGGCGGCACACCGCCCTCCGCCGGGCGCACCTGGAGCGGATACACCGGGGGAGTGCCGCCGAATTCCGGACAGTGCGCCTGGTGGTCGCACCAGCCGCACAGCTTCGTCGGCCGCGGCCGCCAGTCGCCGGTCGCCGTCGCCAGCTGGATCGCCTCCCACAGCGCCAGCAACTTCCGCTCCACGCCCCGCAGATCGGCCTCGTCCGGGTCGTACGTCACCACATCGCCGCTGCCCAGATAGACCAGCTGCAGCCTCCGCGGCACCACACCGCGCAGCCGCCACATCACCAGGGCGTAGAACTTCATCTGGAACAGCGCGCCCTCGGCGAACTGCGGCCGCGGCGCCTTGCCGGTCTTGTAGTCGACGATCCGCACCTCGCCCGTCGGCGCGACGTCCACCCGGTCGATGAACCCGCGCAGCTGCAGCCCCGACTCCAGCACCGTCTCCACATACAGCTCACGGTCCGCCGGCTCCAGACGCGTCGGGTCCTCCAGCGAGAACCACCGCTCCACCAGCGCCTCGGCCTCCGCCAGCCACCCCGCCAGCCGCTCGCCCTCCGGATCCTCCGCGAACAGCCCGGCCAGCTCCGGCCGCTTGGCGAGCAGCTTCTCCCACTCGCCCGGCACCATCGCCCGCGCCCCGGCCGCCGTACGCTCCGCCGCCGGCGCCTCGAAGAGCCGCTCCAGCACCGCATGCACGACCGTGCCGCGGGTCGCCGCCGCGCTCGGCTGCTCCGGCAGCCGGTCGATCACCCGGAAGCGGTAGAGCAGCGGGCACTGCATGAAATCGCTCGCCCGTGACGGCGACAGCGCCACCGGCGGCCGCGGCTGCTCCCCGCCCCGCGGCCCCGCCCCGGCCGCCTCCGCGCCCGGCCCGCCGCCGCTCTGCCCACTCTGTGTGCCCGCCTCGGCCTGCTCCGTGCTCCATCCCATGCCACAAAACCCTACGGCCCGCCACTGACAGGCGCGGACGGGTCACCGGCGCAGGGCCCCCGCGGCGGACCGGGCCCGGTCGCTCCGCATACCATCGACGGCGGACCCCTTCGCCCTGCATGATCGAGATATCAGGCCGAGCAGGGGCGAATGCCGTATTCAATGAGGGGACGCCGTGGACGAGAGCGGGAAGTCGCAGGACCCCGAGGAGTCCGTGCGGCCCCAGCCGCCCGAGCCGCCCGAGCAGGACAACACACCCAAGGGCCCCACACCGGGCAAGAAGAGGAGCGGCGGCGGGATCCTGATGGGCCGTCCCTTCGGTGTGCCCGTCTACGTGGCGCCCAGCTGGTTCCTCGTCGCGGCCCTGATCACCTGGGTCTTCGGCGGCCAGCTGGAGCGCGTGCTGCCCGAGCTGGGCGCCGCCCGCTATCTGGTCTCGCTCTTCTTCGCCGTCGCCTTCTACGCCTCGGTGCTCGTCCACGAGCTGGCCCACACCGTCGCCGCGCTCCGCTTCAAGCTCCCCGTGCGCCGCATCCAGCTGCAGTTCTTCGGCGGCGTCTCGGAGATCGAGAAGGAGAGCGAGACCCCCGGCAGGGAATTCGTCCTCGCCTTCGTCGGCCCGCTGCTCTCCCTCGTGCTCGCCGGGGTCTTCTACGCCGGTATGCAGCTGGTCGACCCCGGCACCGTCCCCGGTGTCCTGCTCGCGGGCCTGATGTTCTCCAACCTCATCGTCGCGGTCTTCAACCTGCTGCCCGGCCTCCCGCTGGACGGCGGCCGGATGCTGCGCGCCCTCGTCTGGAAGATCACCGGCAGGCCCATGAGCGGCACCGTCGCCGCCGCCTGGGTCGGCCGCGCGCTTGCCGTCACCGTCCTCATCGGACTGCCGCTGCTCACCCACACCGGGGCCCTCGGCGCCGCCCGCCCCGAGATCGGCGGCGCCGACTCGCTCACCGACGCGCTGCTCGCCGCGATCCTCGCCGCGATCATCTGGACCGGCGCCGGCAACAGCCTGCGGATGGCCCGGCTGCGCGAACGCCTCCCCGACCTCACCGCCCGCACCCTGACCCGGCGCGCCGTCCCCGTCGAGACCGACACCCCGCTCTCCGAGGCGCTGCGCCGCGCCAACGACGCCGGCGCCCGTGCCCTGGTCGTCGTCGACCGCCAGGGCACGCCCACCGCCCTCGTCCGCGAGGCCGCCATCGTCGGTGTCCCCGACCACCGCCGCCCCTGGGTCGCCGTGGGCACCCTCGCCCAGGACCTCAAGGACGGTATGCGGGTCTCCGCCGAACTCGCCGGCGAGGACCTCCTGGAATACCTGCGCGCCACCCCCGCCACCGAATACCTCGTCATCGAGGAGACCGGTGAGATCTACGGCGTCCTGTCCACCGCCGACGTCGAGCGGGCCTTCGTCTCCGCCATGGCCCGCAAGCCTGCTTGACAGGGGCTCGGTTCGCCTCCGGGGGCGCCGGAGCCGGTGTCGGCCCACTCACCCTCCCGCCCACTGGTCGGCGGCGTCCCAACGGGCCGGTAGGCTGGTCACATGTCCGAACCGACCGGTGCCGCCCGCCGTCGCGGGCCCTTCAAGGTCGGGGACCAGGTCCAGCTCACCGACCCCAAGGGACGCCACTACACCTTCACGCTCGAAGAGGGAAAAAGCTTCCACACCCACAAGGGAGCCTTCCCCCACGACGAGCTGATCGGTGCTCCCGAGGGCAGCGTTGTCCGTACCACCGGGAACGTCGCCTACCTCGCGCTGCGCCCGCTGCTCCCCGACTACGTCCTGTCCATGCCCCGCGGCGCCGCCGTGGTCTACCCCAAGGACGCGGGGCAGATCCTGGCGATGGCCGACATCTTCCCCGGCGCCCGCGTCGTCGAGGCCGGTGTGGGCTCCGGCTCGCTCAGCAGCTTCCTGCTGCGCGCCATCGGCGACGACGGCATGCTGCACTCCTACGAGCGCCGCGCCGACTTCGCCGAGATCGCCACGCAGAACGTGGAGCGCTACTTCGGCGGTCCGCACCCCGCATGGACGCTCACCGTCGGTGACCTCCAGGACAACCTCTCCGACGCCGACGTCGACCGCGTCATCCTCGACATGCTCGCCCCCTGGGAGTGCCTGGAGGCCGTCTCCAAGGCCCTGGTCCCCGGCGGCATCCTCTGCGCCTACGTCGCGACGACGACGCAGATGGCCCGCACCGTCGAGGCGATCCGCGAACACGGCACCTTCAACGAGCCGTCGGCCTGGGAAACCATGGTCCGCACCTGGCACGTCGAGGGCCTCGCCGTCCGCCCCGACCACCGGATGATCGGCCACACGGGCTTCCTGCTGACCGCCCGCCGCCTCGCCGACGGCGTCGAGCCCCCGCTGCGCCGCCGCCGCCCCGCCAAGGGCGCGTACGGCGAGGACTACACCGGCCCCGGCAAGGACGCGGCAGCGGCATCCGGAGGCGGCTCCGCCGACCGCGGCTGACCGTCCGGAACCGGCCATCGAACCACCAGGCGCCGCCGACGAGTTCCCGTACGGGAATCCGCCGGCGGCGCCCCTGCGTTTCCGCCCTGGATCCGCACGGAAAACTCCGGCCCTGCTGGTTCCTTGGCGCCCCCTCCTGTGGAACGATGCTGGGCACTCCCACCGCCACAGCACTTCACAGGAGTTACCCCGCGTGCAGCCCACGGCAGGCCAGGACCTCTTGCACACCCAGCCGCGCCCCATGCACTGGCTCGCCACCGCCACCGCCATCTCGGCGGTCGTCGCGGCCGCGTCCTTCGTCCAGCCCCCCGACGCCACGGCCACGACCTCCCGCAGCGCCACGACCGGCGGCCGGCACCCCGCCGCCGCCCCCGACCCGGGCAAGGTGACCTTTCCGGTCGACTGCGGCCCCAACCGCCTCGACGTGGTGAAAAAGGCCTCCGGAGACCTGGACGGCGACGGTACGACCGAGACCGTCGCGGTGGTCCGCTGCCACACCGGGGCGGGCTCCCCGCCCAGCGGCGTCTACGTCCTCGCGCAGCCGGCCGAGCGCCGGGCCGCCCCCCGGATCGTGGCGACACTCCTCGCGCCCGCGCAGCAGCGCAGCGTCCAAACCCTCTCCGTCAAGGATGGCGCGATCTCTGCGGCGGTCCTGGGCTACTCCACGCGCGACGTGCCGCGCTGCTGCCCGGACGTGCGCAAGAGCCTCAAGTGGCAATGGAAGGGCGGGAAGTTCGTCCAGAGCGAACTCCCCGCCGCCGTGAGCACCCGGCGCGCCTAACCGGTCACACGGTGTGTGCGCCGGGAGCGTTCCGCTCCGGCGGGGCTACTCCGCGTCCGGGCCGTAGACCTCGACGCGGTCCTGGACGCGGCGGACGTGGATGCAGTCCCCGGGGCACTCCTTCGCGGAGTCCCGCACGTCATTGAGCAGCTTCAGCGGGACGGGCGTTGTGGCCCCCTTGTCCTGCAGCAGCTCGTCATCGGTGCTCTTCACATAGGCCAGACCGTCGATGTCGAGCTCGAAGACCTCCGGCGCGTACTGCGCACAGATGCCGTCCCCGGTGCACAGATCCTGATCGATCCATACTTCCAGCTCTGGGGCTTCGTCCTGTGCGGTCATCTCGCCTGCCGTTCCTGCGTACGTGAACCGTTTTTGTCTAAGTGGCGCCAGCCCTGACGGGTGTTGACCAAGTCGACGATACAACCGCTCGCTTTCCGATGTTGTTGGGTGGGTATTCCCTTGGCGTGAGGACGTGCGCAAGGGTGAAGATCGGACACGCCCCGACAGTCTTTTCGATCTAGGGGTTTCAACCTGCACCGGCCCAGGTAGGGTCAGGAAGCGTCCAGCTCCTTGGAGGAGGTGAGGACCGTGGCAGCCCACGACGACGACATCAACCGCGGCATCCGGCCGGGGCGAGGGTCTGAAGATCCCGCCGGCCAGGTTGCCTATCTCGAGCAGGAGATCGCCGTCCTGCGACGCAAGCTCGCCGACTCTCCGCGTCACACGAGGATTCTCGAAGAGCGGATCGTCGAGCTGCAGACCAACCTGGCCGGCGTCTCGGCGCAGAACGAGCGTCTCGCCAATACTCTCCGCGAGGCCCGCGACCAGATCGTCGCCCTGAAGGAGGAAGTGGACCGGCTCGCGCAGCCGCCGGCCGGCTTCGGAGTCTTCCTGCAGGCGAACGATGACGGCACGGTCGACATTTTCACCGGAGGCAGAAAGCTCCGGGTGAATGTCAGCCCCAGTGTGGAGACCGAGGACCTCAGGCGCGGCCAAGAGGTCATGCTCAATGAAGCGCTCAACGTGGTCGAGGCCATGGAGTTCGAGAGCGCCGGCGACATCGTCACCCTCAAGGAGATCCTTGAGGACGGCGAGCGCGCCCTGGTGATCGGGCACACCGACGAGGAACGGGTGGTGAGGCTCGCCGAGCCGCTGCTGGACATCACCATCCGCCCCGGCGACGCCCTGCTCCTCGAGCCCCGCTCCGGCTACGTCTACGAAGTCATCCCGAAGAGCGAGGTCGAGGAACTCGTCCTCGAAGAGGTCCCGGACATCGACTACACCAAGATCGGCGGTCTGGGCGGCCAGATCGAACTGATCCGGGACGCGGTCGAGCTTCCGTACCTCTACCCCGACCTCTTCAAGGAGCACGAACTCCGCCCGCCCAAGGGCGTCTTGCTCTACGGCCCGCCCGGCTGCGGCAAGACTCTCATCGCCAAGGCGGTCGCCAACTCCCTTGCCAAGAAGGTCGCCGAGGTGACCGGGCAGCCCGCGGGGAAGAGCTTCTTCCTCAACATCAAGGGCCCCGAGCTGCTCAACAAGTACGTCGGCGAGACGGAGCGGCACATCCGGCTGGTCTTCCAGCGCGCCAGGGAAAAGGCGAGCGAGGGCACCCCCGTCATCGTCTTCTTCGACGAGATGGACTCCCTCTTCCGCACCCGGGGATCCGGCGTCAGCTCGGACGTGGAGAACACCATCGTTCCGCAGCTGCTCTCCGAGATCGACGGTGTCGAGGGCCTCGAAAATGTGATCGTGATCGGCGCCTCGAACCGCGAGGACATGATCGACCCGGCGATCCTGCGCCCCGGCCGTCTCGATGTGAAGATCAAGATCGAGCGTCCGGACGCGGAGGCCGCCAAGGACATCTTCTCGAAGTACCTCACGGAGCGTCTGCCGCTGCACACCGACGATCTCTCCGAGCACGGCGACTCGCGGAAGGCCGCGGTCAGCGGGATGATCCAGTCGGTCGTTGAGCAGATGTACGCGGAATCCGAGGAGAATCGCTTCCTGGAGGTCACCTACGCCAATGGTGACAAGGAAGTCCTTTACTTCAAGGACTTCAATTCCGGTGCGATGATCGAAAACATCGTAGGACGCGCAAAGAAGATGGCCATCAAGGCCTTCCTCGAACACAATCAGAAGGGGCTTCGGGTTTCCCACCTCCTCCAGGCATGCGTGGATGAGTTCAAGGAGAACGAGGACCTGCCCAACACCACCAACCCGGACGACTGGGCCCGGATCTCCGGCAAGAAGGGCGAGCGGATCGTATACATCCGTACGCTGGTCACCGGAAAGCAGGGCGCAGACACCGGTCGCTCCATCGATACGGTGGCGAATACCGGCCAATACCTGTAACACCGCTCTCCGGCTGCGGATGTCCTGCACGGGGCGTCCGCAGCCGGACCCTTTTCCGGGGGCGCCAGGACCGCTCCCCTTAAGGGCGCGGTGAACCAGGGAAAACCGGACTGGAGCAATGACTGTAATGATCTCCCCAGCGCCGCTAAGGCGTTCTAGGCTCTTCGGTACCGCTGCGTCACGCTGTGCGGGCGTGGGGCACGCGCACGGACCGGAAGCACAGCGGTACTTGAGCGCCGACCCCATCCGGGGGCGCCGCCGGGCTAGGAGGGCCGCATGACCGTACGGCGAGTAATGGGAATCGAGACGGAGTACGGGATCTCCGTCCCCGGCCACCCGAACGCCAATGCCATGCTCACCTCGTCCCAGGTCGTCAACGCCTACGCGGCCGCGATGCACCGGGCACGCCGTGCCCGCTGGGATTTCGAGGAGGAGAACCCGCTGCGGGACGCCCGCGGCTTCGACCTCGCACGGGAAAACGCCGACGCCAGCCAGCTCACGGACGAGGACATCGGCCTGGCCAATGTGATCCTCACCAACGGTGCCCGGCTCTACGTCGACCACGCACACCCCGAATACAGCGCCCCCGAGGTCACCAATCCGCGTGACGCCGTCCTGTGGGACAAGGCCGGCGAGCGGATCATGGCCCAGGCCGCCGAACGGGCCGCCCAGGTCCCCGGCGCCCAGCCCATCCACCTCTACAAGAACAACACCGACAACAAGGGCGCCTCCTACGGCACGCACGAGAACTACCTGATGAAGCGGGAGACCCCCTTCTCGGACATCGTGCGGCATCTGACGCCGTTCTTCGTCTCCCGCCAGGTGGTCACCGGCGCCGGCCGGGTCGGTATCGGCCAGGACGGCCACGAGCACGGCTTCCAGCTCAGCCAGCGCGCCGACTACTTCGAGGTGGAGGTCGGCCTGGAGACGACGCTCAAGCGGCCCATCATCAACACCCGCGACGAACCGCACGCCGACGCGGAGAAGTACCGCCGGCTCCACGTGATCATCGGGGACGCCAACCTCTCCGAGATCTCGACGTATCTGAAGCTGGGCACCACCTCTCTGGTGCTCTCCATGATCGAGGACGGTTTCATCGCCGTCGATCTGGCCGTCGACCAGCCCGTCCGCACCCTCCACCAGGTCTCCCACGACCCCACCCTGCAACACCTGATCACGCTCCGCAGCGGCCGCACACTCACCGCGGTACAGCTCCAAATGGAGTACTTCGAGCTGGCCCGTAAATATGTTGAGGACCGTTACGGAGCGGATGCGGACGATCAGACCAAGGACGTCCTGACCAGGTGGGAGGACGTGCTCGGCCGGCTGGAGAACGATCCGATGAGCCTGTCCGGCGAGCTGGACTGGGTCGCCAAGCGGGAGCTCATGGAGGGCTACCGGCGCCGTGACGGCCTGGACTGGGACGCGGCGCGGCTGCACCTCATCGACCTGCAGTACGCCGACGTGCGCCCCGAGAAGGGCCTGTACAACCGTCTGGCGGCCCGCGGCAAGATGAAGCGGCTCCTGGACGAGCCGGACGTCACACGGGCCGAGGGGAAGCCCCCGGAGGACACCAGGGCGTACTTCCGCGGTCGCTGCCTGGAGCAGTACGCGGACGATGTCGCGGCGGCCTCATGGGATTCGGTCATCTTCGATCTGCCCGGTCGTGACTCCCTGCAACGGGTTCCCACACTGGAGCCGCTGCGGGGAACCCGTAAGCACGTCAAGGAGCTCCTTGACCGCTGCCGTACCGCAGAGGAGCTGGTCAGGACGCTCTCCGGTCGCTGAGTCGCGGCAGGTGCACGACAAGATTTGCGGCGATCCGTGGCCGATGCACGGCTGAAATCGTCGCGGGGCGGGAATCATCGAGGTGACTCCCGGGCGTTGCAGCAAGTGCAGGGCCGATGTCGGGCCCTGCTTGTAGGGTCGGATCTTGAAGGTCACATCGAGCGGGGCGAACCGAGCGGGGTGAGGGACATGGCGACCAAGGACAGCGGCGGCGGACAGGCCAAGGCCACGCGTTCCACCGAAGAGGTCGAGGAGCAGACGCAGGACGCGGAGGCCTCGGAAGACCTCAAGGAACGCCAGGAAAAGTTGTCGGACGACGTGGATTCCGTCCTGGACGAAATCGATGACGTGCTCGAAGAGAACGCCGAGGACTTCGTTCGGAGCTTCGTGCAAAAGGGCGGGGAGTAGAGCAGACCGGACATGTTCGCTTCAGGGGGGCCGGAGCGTTGCGCGCGGTGCGGAAAGGGATGACCGCGCGCAGCCTTCGGGCCGCATCCGGGGAGGTCCGATGGCCGCCCGGACTCCAGCGGGCCGTGTGCCCCGGAATTCGCCACGGCACGGCGTCGCCGCTGCGGCGAGGAATGCCGTGCACCGAAAGCCGGCCCGCCGGTTCCGGCGGGTACGGCGCCGCCGGGCGGGGCGCGATGATCAAGGAGCGGCCGGTATCCGCCCGGTCCGTCTCCAGCAGGGCCCCGGACATGTGGATCACACCCCCGATACGGGTAAGGTCCGAGACGTACGGTGCATCAACTGCAACTCGGCACTCGGCAAGTTGAGGGATGACCCCGACGCCATGCGCAGGGCCATCGCATATCTGGAAGGAAACGTGTGGAAGCCAATACTCGAAGCACCGGGCGTCTACCAGCTGCCTTCCTGACGCCTGGATCCTCGTCGTTCATGGATTTCCTCGGCGAGCACTCGCCCGATCTGCTGCCGGGCAATCGCCCGTTGCCGCCGGTGCAGGGTGCCATCGAGGCGCCGCACGGCACGACGATCGTTGCCGCGGCGTTCCCCGGGGGCGTCGTGCTCGCCGGTGACCGGCGGGCGACCATGGGCAATGTCATTGCGCAGCGTGATATCGAGAAGGTTTTCCCGGCCGACGAGTATTCGGCGGTCGGCATCGCGGGCACGGCAGGCCTCGCGGTGGAGATGGTCAAGCTCTTCCAGCTGGAGCTGGAGCACTTCGAGAAGGTCGAGGGTGCCCAACTCTCCTTGGAGGGCAAGGCGAATCGTCTGTCGACGATGATTCGCAGCAATCTCGGGATGGCCATGCAGGGACTGGCCGTGGTGCCGTTGTTCGCCGGCTATGACCTGGACCGCGAGAAGGGCCGTATCTTCTCGTACGACGTGACCGGCGGGCGCTCGGAGGAGCAGGGCTTCGCGGCGACGGGTTCCGGCTCGCTCTTCGCGCGCAGCGCGCTGAAGAAGCTCTTCCAGGAGGACTTCACGGAGAATCAGGCCGCCACGGCCGTCGTCCAGGCGCTCTATGACGCCGCGGACGACGACTCGGCGACCGGCGGCCCGGACATGGCACGGCGGATCTACCCCATCGTCACGGTGATCACCGAGGACGGCTTCAAGAAGCTGACCGAGGCCGAGGTCTCGGAGATCGCCAGGGCCATTCATGAGCGCCGCCTGGAACAGCCCGACGGTCCGCGCGCCGCGTTGCTCTGACGGGACGGATGTTCCGCAATGCTCCCCCAGCTCCCGCTGGGTGTGCCCCCAGCCACTGAGAGAGCTCTTGACAGGAAGGGACGGATAGCCGGTGTCGACGCCGTTCTATGTCTCACCCCAGCAGGCCATGGCCGATCGCGCCGAATACGCCCGCAAGGGCATCGCGCGCGGCCGCAGTGTCGTGGTGCTGCAATACACCGACGGCGTGGTCTTCGTCGCCGAGAATCCCTCCCGCGCCCTGCACAAGGTCAGCGAGATCTATGACCGGATCGCCTTCGCCGCCGTCGGCAAATACAACGAGTTCGAGAATCTGCGGATCGGCGGTGTGCGCTATGCGGATCTGCGGGGTTACACCTACGACCGGGAGGACGTGACCGCGCGCGGCCTGGCGAATGTCTACGCCCAGACGCTCGGCACGATCTTCTCCAGCGCCGCCGAGAAGCCGTACGAGGTCGAGCTGATCGTGGCCGAGGTCGGCAGCGCGCCCGAGGACGACCAGATCTACCGGCTGCCGCACGACGGCTCGATCGTGGACGAGCACGGATCGGTGGCCGTCGGCGGCAATGCCGACCAGATCAGCAGCTACCTCGACCAGCGGCACCGCGACGGAATGACGCTGGCCGAGGCGCTGAAGCTGGCGGTGGAGTCCCTGTCGCGGGACACCAACGGCGGTGAGCGCACGCTGACCGCCGAGCAGCTCGAGGTCGCCACCCTGGACCGCACGCGACCGCAGCAGCGCAAGTTCAAGCGGATCCTGGGGCGGCAGCTGTCGCGGCTCCTGGACGAGCACGCCGCCGCGGGCGCCGAGGAGCCGGCGGCGGACGCGGACGCGGACGCCGATGCAGGCGCGGCCGGGGCGCCCGAAGAGGGCGCCGGCGGCAAGGACACCAAGGGCGGCAAGGGGAAGGACGACTCCGAGGGGGAGTCCGGCCCCAAGCTCTGACGAGGTAGCCGCTTTCGGGCCCGAGGCCCGGTTCACGCGCCCCGGTGGGTCACTGCCCGCCGGGGCGCGCGGCATTGCCGGGGGCGTCCACGGGCGGGGCGGTGGAACCGCGGGTGACCAGTTCCACGGGCAGGGTGGGGGTGTCCGCCGGGCGGCCGTCGAGCACCGTCATCAGGGCCCGCATCCCGGCCTCGCCGAACTCCTCCGCGGGCAGCCGTACGGTCGTCAGCTCCGGTTCCACGGCGACGGCCAGGGCCAGATCGTCGAAGCCGGTGACGGACACGTCCTCGGGGACGCGCAGGCCCAGACGCCGGACGGCCTTGCAGGCACCCGCGGCGATGATGTCGTCGTCGCAGAGCAGCGCCGTGGGGCGGGGGCCGGGCCCGGTGAGGGCGGCGTGTGCGGCGTGCAGCCCGGCGTCGACGCCCAGGGCGGCCGGCTGCCGGCGCAGCAGAGCGCCGGGGACGCCGTGGAGGCTGTCGGCGACGGCGCGGGCCCGCAGCTCGAAGGTCCATGACCGGACATCGGCCGCGAGGTGGGTGATACAGCGGTGGCCGAGGGCGCTCAGATGACCGGTCAACTGCCGTGCGCCGTCGGCGATATCGAGGTTGACCGTGGCGTTCGCCCGGTCGTCGCCGGGATCGCTGTCCAGCATGACCAGGGGAAGATCGGCTTCCCGGAGCGCGGTGAGTGCCTCGGCGGCCATGGACGAGGCGATCACGCCGTCCAGGGTGGCCGCGGCGGAGTCGAACGGGTTGCGGGCGGGGCCGATGCCTTCGGGGGAGGGGTAGAGGACGACGCCGAAGCCGTGGTCGGCGGCGGCCCGGGCCGCGCCGGTGTAGACGCGGGCGAAGAATTCGGTGGTCAGGGCGGGGACGACCAGCAGCACCGTGCGGGTGCGGCCCGTCCGCAGGCTGCGGGCGGCGAGGTTGGGCCGATAGCCCAGCTCACGGGCGGCGGCGCGTACGGCTTCCGCCTTGCCGGGGGAGACCCGGCCGCGCCATTTGTCGCCCAGGACGAGCGAGACGGCGGCCTGGGAGACCCCGGCGGCGCGGGCCACGTCCCGGCTGGTGGCGCGGGTGGCGGCCGGCCTACCAGGGCGCGCGGCGCCGGCCGCTCCGGTGGAGCTGGTGCTTGCACCGGGGGGTGTTGCGGCCTCGTTGCTGGTCACCGGCTGTCTTGCTCCTCACGTTCGGGCGCCGCGGGTGGACCGCGGGTTGTGGTCATGGTACGTATGACGACGGCAGTTATACGTAACACGTCCGGTTCGGCCGGACAGGAAAGGGGCGCGCATGGCCGCGGGATACGCGGAGCTTCTCAGGACCCGGCATGCCGCCCGGCTCCTGGCGGGGACACTGGTCGGCAGACTGCCGAACGCCACCGCGGCGCTGGCCGTGGTCCTCTTCGTACGCGCCGAGGGCGGCAGCTACGCCCTGGCCGGTGCGCTCGCCGCGGTCTACGGCGTCTGTACCGCCGTCGGCCAGCCGCTGCTCGGCCGGGCCACGGACCTCTACGGACAGCCGCGGGTGATGCTGCCCGCCTCGGTGCTCTCCGCGCTCGGCATGGCGCTGCTGGCGGCCGTCGGCCTGGATGTGCTGTGGCTCGCCTACGCCGCCATGGTGATCGCCGGTTTCTTCACCCCACCCCTGGAGGGCGGTCTGCGGGCGCTGTGGCCCGGGGTCCTCAAGCGCGCGGACCAGGTGCACGCCGCCTATGCGCTGGACGCGGTGGCGCAGGAAGTCATGTTCGCGGCGGGGCCGTTGCTGGTGACGCTGGGCGTGGCGGCCTGGTCGGCGGGCGCGGCGCTGCTGGTGATCAACCTGGCCGGGGTGCTCGGCGCGCTCTCCGTCGTCGTCTCCGGGCCGTCCCGGCAGTGGCGCAGTGAGCCGCGTGAGGTGCACTGGCTGGGTGCGTTGCGCTCGGCCGGGCTGCTGGTGCTGATCGGGGCGTTCTTCTTCGTGGGGCTGGCGCTGGGGTCGATCGAGGTCGCGGCCGTGGCGTACGCCGATGAGCACGGCGGGGGAATGGTCTCCAGCGCCCTGCTCTCCGCGCTCAGCACCGGCGCGCTGATCGGTGGCCTCGTCTACGGCGCCCGGGAGTGGCCGGGACGGCCGGAGAGCCGGCTGCGGCTGCTGGTCGGCCTGCTGGCGCTGGGGTATCTGCCGCTGGTGCTGGTGCCGGGTGTCGTCGGGATGACGGCGCTGACCGGTGTCGCCGGTGTGTTCCTGGCGCCGGCGCTGGCCTGCGCGTTCGTGGTGGTGGACCGGCATGCGCCCAAGGGCACGGTGACGGAGGCGTTTTCCTGGCTGGTGACGACGTTCGGCGTGGGGGCGGCGGTGGGTGCCTCGGTGGTGGGTCCGGCGGTGGAGGGCGGCGGCGCGGTCGCGGGCTTCGCGGTGGCCGGTGCCGGTGGGATCGCCGCGCTGGTCGTCCTTTTGTCGACGAAGCGATTCCTGGGGGATCCCGTGCGGCCTACGCCCGGTGGGGCCACGGCGGAAAATGATCGAAACGGGACCGTCGAACCCGGTTTCAGAGCAGGCCGTCAGGCGTAATGTTCAGTCATGGACCGCCGCATTTTCGGGCTGGAGAACGAGTACGGCGTCACGTGCACGTTCAGGGGACAGCGCCGACTGTCGCCTGACGAAGTGGCGCGGTACCTCTTCCGCCGTGTCGTGTCATGGGGCCGCAGCAGCAATGTCTTCCTGCGGAACGGCGCCCGCCTGTACTTGGACGTGGGTTCGCACCCGGAATACGCAACTCCCGAGTGCGACAACGTGACCGAGCTGGTCACGCACGACAAGGCCGGCGAGCGCATTCTCGAAGGCCTGCTCGTCGACGCCGAACGCCGCCTGCATGAGGAGGGAATCGCGGGCGACGTCTATCTCTTCAAGAACAACACCGATTCGGCGGGAAACTCCTACGGCTGCCACGAGAATTATCTCGTCGCCCGCCACGGCGAGTTCTCCCGGCTCGCGGACATCCTCATTCCGTTCCTTGTCACCCGTCAGCTGCTGTGCGGCGCGGGCAAAGTGCTGCAGACTCCGCGGGGCGCCGTCTACTGCGTCAGCCAGCGTGCGGAGCACATCTGGGAGGGCGTCTCCTCGGCGACGACCCGCTCCCGGCCCATCATCAATACCCGCGATGAACCGCATGCGGACGCCGAGCGCTATCGCCGGCTCCATGTCATCGTCGGCGACTCCAATATGTCCGAGACGACCATGATGCTGAAGGTCGGCGCCACCGATCTCGTACTGCGCATGATCGAGGCGGGCACCGTCATGCGCGATCTGACGTTGGAGAACCCGATCCGGGCCATCCGCGAGGTCAGCCACGACATCACCGGTCAGCGCAAGGTGCGGCTGGCCAGCGGGCGCGAGGCGTCGGCGCTGGAGGTCCAGCAGGAGTACTACGAGAAGGCCGTGGATTTCTGCGACCGCCGCGGAATCCGTACGGGCACCGTCGAGCGGGTCCTGGAGCTGTGGGGCCGTACGCTCGAAGCGATCCGGGACGAGGAGCTCGACCGTATCTCGACCGAGATCGACTGGGTGATGAAACATCAGCTCATCGAGCGATACCGCACAAAGAACAACATCACCATGTCCCACCCACGAGTGGCGCAGATAGACCTCGCGTATCATGATATCCACCGTCGCCGGGGGCTTTATTACCTCCTGGAGCGGAAGGGACAAGCGGCACGGATCTGCAATGACTTGAAGATCTTCGAGGGCAAGTCGGTGCCGCCGCAGACCACCCGTGCCAGGCTGCGCGGCGACTTCATTCGCCGGGCGCAGGAGCAGCGTCGTGATTTCACGGTCGACTGGGTGCATCTCAAGCTCAATGACCAGGCGCAGCGCACGGTGCTGTGCAAGGACCCGTTCCGTTCCGTGGACGACCGGGTGGAGAAGCTGATCGCAGGTATGTGACCCGCGGGGAATGCGGTGGTGTGCCGGGAGCCGGAGCTCCCGGCACATTGCCGTGTTGTGGCGGGAAACGTCTGGCGGCACAGGTCGTAGAGTGGCGGGCATTGCCCACCCACCCCACGAGCCCGAGTTGGACGAATGAACCTCACGAAGAACACCCGTCGCGCCGCCGTCGCGCTGACCGTGCCCATCCTGCTGTTCACCGCCGCCTGCGGGTCCGACGACGGTAAGGGCACGTCGGGCGGAGCTGTCGTCAAGGTCGAGGGCAAGGCAGGGGAGAAGCCCAAGATTACGGTGCCGAAGGGCGCCAAGCCGTCCGACAAGGCCGTCACCAAGACCCTCATCGAGGGCAAGGGCGCCACGGTCAAGAAGGGCGATCTGGTCCGGCTGGACTTCGCGGCGGAGTCGATGAAGGGCCAGAACCTCGGTGGCAGCTGGACCCCGCAGCCCGGGAGCAAGCCGGGCGGGCCGCGTACCCAGGTCGTCAGCGAGGTCACCGACCAGATGACCCAGCAGATGCTGCCGCCGAAGGTGCTGTCCGCGGTCGCCGGGCAGAAGGTCGGCAGCCGCTTCGAGGTCGAGGGCACCGCCAAGGCGCTGATCGGCGCGGGCCTGAACCCGCAGGCCGGGATCAAGCCGGAGGACGGGCTGGTGTGGGTCGTCGACGTCGTGGGGGCGAAGAAGGTCGACAAGAAGGCGAAGGCCGAGGGCGAGCAGGCGGAGCCGGAGGACGGTCTGCCCGAGGTGACGGCGCCGGACGGCAAGGCCGCGAAGATCGAGGTTCCCAAGGGCGAGAAGGCCCCCAAGGACCTCAAGGAGCAGGTGCTGATCAACGGCAAGGGCCCCGAGGTGAAGGCCGGTGACGGGCTGATCGCGCAGTACACCGGGGTGAAGTGGGAGGACGGCAAGAAGTTCGACTCGTCCTGGGACCACGGTGGCGCGACGGCGTTCCAAATCGGTACCGGGCAGGTCGTCCAGGGCTGGGACAAGGCGCTGGTCGGCAAGCACGTCGGTGACCGGGTGGAGATCGTGATCCCGCCGAAGCTGGGCTACGGCGCGAGCCCGCAGCACGAGCTGGCGAAGAACACCCTGGTCTTCTCGGTCGACATCGTCGGCACGGTCTGACGGCGGCCCTCGCAAGATCTGCAAGACTGGCCCGGTAATCGTAAAGATTCGTAAGTAGGAGCACATCCGTGAGCATCGACAAGCCCGAGATCGACTTTCCTGAGGGCCCGGCTCCCACCGAGCTCGAGATCGTGGACCTGACGGAGGGCGACGGGCCGGTCGCCAAGGCCGGGGACACCGTCTCCGTCCACTACGTCGGTGTGTCGTTCAGCACCGGCGAGGAGTTCGACGCCAGCTGGAACCGGGGCAAGCCGCTCCAGTTCCAGCTGGGCGCCGGCCAGGTCATCGCCGGCTGGGACCAGGGCGTGCAGGGCATGAAGGTCGGCGGCCGCCGCCGGCTGACCATCCCCGCGCACCTGGCGTACGGCGACCGTGGCGCCGGCGGCGGCCGGATCGCCCCGGGCGAGACGCTGATCTTCGTCTGCGACCTGGTCTCCGTCTGAGACCGTCGCCGGTCGCCGTGCGCGACCGCTGGTGACGTACCGAGGGCCCGTGCCGCGATGGCACGGGCCCTCGGACGAGTGAGCCCGCCGAGTGAGCCCGCACTCCCTCCTGGCCCACCCTGCGGGCGGACGGAGGGACTGCGGGCTCACTCGTCCGGCTTTTGCCCTGACCACCCCGAGCGGTACGGTCAACGATCGGGAGTTCAACGAGAAAGGGCGTCGATGGCCATTGCCAAGGCCGAGCGGCTGATGAATCTGGCGCTGTGCCTGCTGGGGACGCGACGCCCGCTGACCAAACGTGAACTGCGGTCGTCCATCGAGGCCTACATCGAGGCGAGCAGCGACGACTCGTTCAACCGCATGTTCGAGCGGGACAAGGACGATCTGCGCGAGCTGGGCCTCGTCATCGAGACCGTCGAGGGCATCGAGGGCGACATCGGCTATCTCGCCCGCCGAGACAGCAACCGCCTGCCCCCGATCACGCTGGACGCCGAGGAGGCCGCCGCCCTGGGGCTCGCCGCCAAGATCTGGCAGCAGGCCCGGCTGGCGGGAGCCGCCAGCGGCGCCCTCCAGAAGCTGCGCGCGGCCGGTATGCCGCTGGCCGCTGACGGTGCCGACTACGACGCCGGACAGCCGCACAGCGCGCTGGAACCCCGTATCCCCGCTCACGAGGCCGCCTTCGAGCCGCTGATGCTGGCCTGCCGCGACCGCCGCCCGGTCGTCTTCGACTACCGCAAGTCGACCGCCGCACACCCCGAGCAGCGGCAGGTCGAACCCTGGATCCTCGAATGCTGGCGGGGCCACTGGTATGTCGCCGGCTGGGACCGCGAGCGCCAGGCCGAGCGGGTCTTCCGGCTCTCCCGGATCACCGGCAAGGTCCGTTCCCGGCAAGGGGCGTTCACCGCGCCGGTGCCCGATCACGTCACCGTCCGCGAGACCGTCGAGAGCTGGGCCGGCGAGACCGCCACCGGCACCGCCAGGATCAAGCTGCGGGCCGAGCACGGATATCCGCTGCGCGCCCGTGCGCTCGCCCTCCGCGAGCTCGGCGACGGCTGGGACGAGCTGGAGATCCCCAACGGGCACGGGCTCGACGCCTGGCTGGTGGAGTTCGGCCCCGACGTGGTCGTACTGGAACCCGCGGAACTGCGCGCCGATGTCATCGACCGGCTGCGTGCCGTGGCCAAGGGCTGAGAGGGATACGAGACCCATGGCGACGAACGCGATCGACCAGACCCGCCGGATGCTGTCCCTGGTGACCTACCTCCGCGAGCGCCCCGGCGCCCGTGTCGGGGACGTCGCCCGCGCCTTCGGCATCACCGAGGACGAGCTGATCGCCGACCTCGACGTCCTGCCGATGTGCGGAACGAGCTTCCGCGGCGGCGACCTCCTGGACATCGACACCGACGGCGACCGCATCTGGTGGCACAACCCCGACGATGTCGCCGAGCCGCTGCGGCTGGCCGCCGACGAGGCGACCGCTCTGCTGGTCGCGGCCCGCGCGGTGGCCACCCTGCCCGGACTGCGCGAGGGTGACCGGCAGGCGCTGCTGCGGGCCACCGCCAAGCTGGAGGCGGCGGCCGGAGAAGCGGCCGGCGCCAGTTCCCGGCTCTCGGTGACCTTCGAATCCGAGGGCGGGGTGTTCGCCGATGTGGACCGTGCCATCGCCGAGCGGCGCCGGCTGTGGCTGCGCTACTACTCCCCGGCCCGCGACGAGCTGACCGAGCGCGAGGTCGACCCGATCCGGCTCTTCGCCGTCGGCCACACCTATATGGAGGCGTGGTGCCGGCTCTCGGAGGCCCGGCGCACCTTCCGGCTCGACCGGGTCGCCGAGATCAAGCTGCTGGACGCGCCCGCCGATCCGCCCCCGGTCGAGCTGCGCGACCTGTCGGAGGGCCTGGTGCAGCCCGCGGCCGAGGACCCCGAGGTCTCCATCGAGGTCGGGCCCGGCGGCCGCTGGGTCGCCGAGTACTACCCGCACGACAGCGCCGACGAGCTCCCCGACGGCGGGCTGCGCATCACCCTGCGCACCCCCGACCCGGCCTCGCTGCGCCGGCTGGCCCTGCGGCTGGGCCGGGATGGCCGGATCGTGGCGCCGCAGGCGCTCGCGGACAGCGCGCGGCAGGCCGCCGAGCAGGCCCTCGCGGCGTACGGCGAGTGAGCGCGGCGTGCCGGGCGGCGTGCCGGGCGCACCGTCCGGCGCGGGGCGAAGGACGAGGCGGCGAAGGATGACGATGGCGACCACCACCTTGGCGGGCAGGAGCGCTCCGGTGCTCTTCAAGGCGGCCTGCCCGGACTGCCGGGGCCGCTTCGAACTGGCCTCGGACGCCTTCCGGCTGGCGATCGGCGGCAGCAGCCGCACCACCTTCTACTCCTTCACCTGCCCCGACTGCCGCCGTGCGGTGCGCAAACCGGCCGGTGAGCGGATCATCGAGCTGCTCACCGGCGGCGGGGTCCGCACGCTGCGGCTGCACACGGGCTGACCGATAGGCTCGTGCCATGCTCTGGCCCATGATCGCAATCGCCCTAGGCTTCGCCGGGATCGCCGTGCTCGGCGTCCTCGCCGTCCGCGTCTTCGTCGAAGTACGGCGGCTGGCCCGCCAGGTCGGGGCGACCTCGGAGCGGATCCAGCAGGCCAGCGAGGACCTGGAGCGGGCGGCGCTGCCGCTCGCCTCACGGGCGCACGAGGCCGGCCGGGACTGAGATGTTGCCGCCGGGCTGCGCGGTCTGCTCCGCCGGAGGGCAGAAGGGTAGGCTTCCTCTGCGGTTCACACAGCGCGGCGGTCGAGGCAATTCGGAAGATGCACGGGCATTGCCCGGCGTTCACCACCGAACGTTACGATCGAGCGAGCACCAGGACGCCAGTCCGACCCCCATTCGGCAGGCACCACAGCAGACGCCGCCCCGGCGAGAAGGTAGTCGCACATGTTCAGCAACTTGAGGGCCCCCGAGATTATTCTGATCCTCGTCGTCATTGTGCTGCTGTTCGGCGCGAAGAAGCTGCCGGACATGGCGCGTTCGCTCGGGAAGTCCGCTCGTATCCTCAAGAGCGAGGCCAAGGCGATGAAGAAGGACGGCGGCGACGCGGACGGTGGCGCCACGTCCGGCACCTCTTCCGAGGCTCCCTCTGATGCTGCGCAGCAGGCCCCTCGTACGATTCAGGCGGCTCCCGGTGATGTGAGCAGCTCGCGCCCCGTGGCCGAGCCGAACCGCACCAACCAGAGCTGACCGAACCGATCCAGTCACACCGACCCGGTCGGCGGCTGATGTACGAGACGAGGAAGTGGGTTGCCCAAGTCTGCCCGCAAGCAGGAGAAGGACCCCGAGGGGCGTATGCCGCTCGCGGCGCATCTGCGTGAGCTGCGCAACAGGCTGCTGAAATCGGTGCTGGTGATCATTGTGGTCACCATCGTCGCGTTGTGGCAGTACGACGCGATCGCCCACTTCGTCACGGGCCCGGTCATCGATTCGGTCGGCTGCCCCAAGGGGACGTCCGGCCCGCGCGCCCATCCCTGCGCTCAGGTGGTCGCGAACGGTCTGCTCGCACCGTTCACGATCATGCTCAAGCTGTCCCTCACCTCCGGCGTCGTCCTCGCCAGCCCGGTGTGGCTCTACCAGCTCTGGGCCTTCCTCGCCCCGGGCCTGCACCGCCACGAGAAGAAGTACGCGCTGAGCTTTGTCGGCGCCGGTGTCCCGCTCTTCCTCGGTGGCGCCTACCTCGCCTACGCGGTCCTGCCGACCACCGCGGGCGCGCTGGTCGGACTGACCCCCGGCGACTGGGCCAACCTCTTCCCGGCCGACGAGTTCATCGACATCGTCACGCGCATGGTCCTGGTCTTCGGTCTCGCCTTCGAGCTGCCGCTTCTCCTGGTGCTGCTCAACTTCGGCGGAGTGCTCACCGGCCGCCGGATCATGAGCTGGTGGCGGTTCATGGTGCTGGGCATCACGGTCTTCGCGGCCCTCGCGACGCCGACCGGTGATCCGCTGGTCATGGGGCTGCTGGCCGCCCCGATCGTGGTGCTGTACTTCGGCGCCGTCGGCATCTGCCTCTTCAACGACCGCCGCCGCAAGCTCGGCAACCCGGATGCGGAGCTGAGCGACGACGAGGCCTCGGAGCTCGATCTGACGCCCACCGAGGTCGGTGCGATCGAGCCGGTCGCCTCGGGCCGGATGCTTCCGGAGCAGGCGAGTGGTGAGGCGGGCGAGAGCGGTGCGGGGCGGCGTGGCGGGTACGACGACTTCACGTGACGGGTTGTGACTTGGCGTAGTCGGTGCCGGGGTTGATCGGTCCGCGGTGTTTGTCTGCGGGTGCGGGTGCGGGTGCGGGTGCGGGTGCGGTTGTGGCTGGGCGCGCCGTTCCCCGCGCCCCTTCGTGGCGCGGCCGATCCGTCACTTGCTTCGGGGGCTGTGCGGGTTGGTGGGGGCTGGGGTGTTGCGGCGCTTGTGGTTGCCGCGGGGGTCGGAGGGGACGCACCGGGACCCGTCCTCGGCGCGGGCGACGCGGGTCCATGGGATTGATTGCCCCGGCGTTCGCTCCGGTCCTGCGGGCGGGCCCCGGTACATCCCCTCCAACCGTCCAGCGTTGCCGACTGCCGCCCGGTGACACCGTCCGTCACCGACCACATGCCAGCCGCGCCCAACGATCTGGCGGCCCGACCAGGTCCCTGCCAAGGGGGGTGCATGGGTTGGTGACGGTGATCGGTACGGCGGGAGAGCCGCGCGCGTACGGCGGTCGGAGGGGATGTCCGGTGAGCCGCCCGCAGGACCCGGAGCGAACAACGGGGCTCCCAACCTCTGGGACCAGGGCGGCCCGCGCCGAGGACGGCTTACCGGGCGTCCCCTCCGACCCACCACCCACAATCCGTAGGCGCACCGGCGCCAGCCCACGGCAATCCGCAAACGGGCGGGCATAAAGATCGGGTCGTTGTCAGAGGTGGCCGGTAGGCTCGTAAGCACGATGACCGAGGACATGTCCCCTGCTGAGCGCTATGCCGCCGCCAAGCTCCGGGCGGCCGAGCAGGCCACCGCACTCGCCCCTTTCCGTGAAATGTACGACTTCGGGCTGGATCCGTTCCAGGTCGAGGCATGTCGGGCCCTGGAGGCCGGTAAGGGTGTGCTGGTCGCGGCCCCCACCGGATCCGGCAAGACGATCGTCGGCGAATTCGCCGTCCACCTGGCCCTGGAGCAGGGCCGAAAATGCTTCTACACCACGCCCATCAAGGCGCTGTCCAACCAGAAGTACCAGGATCTGGTCAAGCGTTACGGCGCCGAGAAGGTCGGTCTGCTGACCGGCGACAACAGCGTCAACTCCGAGGCTCCGGTGGTCGTGATGACCACCGAGGTGCTGCGGAACATGCTCTATGCCGGCTCGCAGTCGCTGGTCGGCCTCGGCTATGTGGTGATGGACGAGGTGCACTACCTCTCCGACCGCTTCCGCGGCGCCGTCTGGGAAGAGGTGATCATCCATCTTCCCGAGTCGGTGACGCTGGTGTCACTGTCGGCGACGGTCTCCAATGCCGAGGAGTTCGGCGACTGGCTGGACACGGTTCGCGGCGACACCGCCGTGATCGTCTCCGAGCACCGGCCGGTGCCGCTGTGGCAGCACGTGCTCGCGGGGCGCCGGATATACGACCTGTTCGAGGAGCGGGACGGGCAGAGCGGCGGCCGCCGTGAGGTCAACCCCGATCTGGAGCGGCTGGCGCGGATGGAGAACTCCCGGCCGACGTTCGGCCGGGACAAGCGCCGGGGCCGCAATATGCGCGAGGCGGACCGGGAGCGTGAGCGGCGGCAGCGTGCCCGTATCTGGACGCCGAGCCGGCCCGAGGTCATCGACCGTCTGGACAACGAAGGCCTGCTGCCCGCGATCACCTTCATCTTCAGCCGGGCCGGCTGCGAGGCGGCCGTCCAGCAGTGCCTGGTCTCGGGCCTGCGGCTGAACGACCAGGAGGGCCGCGAACAGGTCCGTCGCATAGTGGAGGCGCGGACGGCTGGCATCCCGGACGACGACCTTCATGTGCTGGGCTACTTCGAGTGGTTGGAGGGTCTGGAGCGGGGCATCGCCGCGCACCATGCCGGTATGCTGCCGACCTTCAAGGAGGTCGTCGAGGAGCTGTTCGTGAAGGGCCTGGTCAAGGCCGTCTTCGCCACCGAGACACTGGCGCTGGGCATCAACATGCCCGCCCGGTCCGTGGTGTTGGAAAAGCTGGTGAAGTGGAACGGTGAGCAGCATGCCGACATCACCCCCGGCGAGTACACCCAGCTGACCGGCCGGGCCGGGCGCCGCGGTATCGACATCGAGGGCCACGCGGTGGTGCTGTGGCAGCGGGGGATGAACCCGGGCGCGCTGGCCGGGCTCGCCGGGACGCGTACCTATCCGCTGCGGTCGTCCTTCAAGCCGTCGTACAACATGGCGGTCAACCTCGTCTCGCAGTTCGGCAGGCACCGTTCGCGAGAGCTGCTGGAGATGTCCTTCGCGCAGTTCCAGGCCGACAAGTCGGTGGTCGGGATCTCGCGGCAGGTGCAGAAGAACGAGGAGGGGCTGGAGGGTTACCGCGGTTCGATGACCTGCCACCTCGGTGACTTCGAGGAATACTCCCGGCTGCGGCGGGAGTTGAAGGACCGTGAGACGGAGCTGGCCAAGCAGGGCGCGGCGCAGCGCCGGGTGGCGGCCGCGGCGGCGCTGGAGAAGCTGAAGCCCGGCGATGTCATCCATGTGCCGACCGGCAAGTACGCGGGTCTCGCGCTGGTCCTCGACCCCGGTATGCCCTCGGGGCGGACGAACGGCCACCGGGGCTTCGATGCGCAGGACGGCCCGCGGCCGCTGGTGCTGACCGCTGAGCGGCAGGTCAAGCGGCTGGCATCGATCGACTTCCCGGTGCCGGTCAAGGCACTGGACCGGATGCGGATCCCCAAGTCCTTCAACGCCCGCAGCCCGCAGTCGCGCCGTGATCTGGCCTCCGCGCTGCGGACGAAGGCCGGCCATGTCGTGCCGTCGCGGCATCGCAAGCCCCGCTCGGAGGCGGCCGACGACCGCGAGATCGCCCGGCTGCGGACGGAGATCCGGGCGCATCCCTGCCATGGCTGCGCCGAGCGTGAGGACCACGCCCGCTGGGCGGAGCGCTACCACCGACTGTTGCGCGACACCCGTCAGTTGGAGCGCCGGATCGAGGGGCGGACGAACACCATCGCCCGTACCTTCGACCGGATCTGTGCCCTGCTGACCGAGCTGGACTACCTCGAAGGCGACACCGTCACCGACGAGGGCCGCCGGCTCGCCCGGCTCTACGGTGAGCTGGATCTGCTGGCGAGCGAATGTCTGCGGGACGGCGTCTGGGAGGGGCTGGGCCCCGCGGAGCTGGCGGCCTGTGCCTCGGCGCTGGTGTACGAGGCGCGGCAGGCGGACGATGCGGTGGCGCCCAAGCTGCCGGCCGGGAAGGCCAGGGACGCACTGGGCGAGATGGTCCGTATCTGGGGCCGGCTGGACGCCCTGGAGGAGGATCACAAGATCAACCAGGCGGAGGGCGTCGGCCAGCGGGAGCCGGACCTCGGCTTCGCCTGGGCCGCCTACCGCTGGGCCTCCGGATTCGGCCTCGACGAGGTGCTGCGCGAGGCGGAGATGCCCGCCGGTGACTTCGTCCGCTGGTGCAAGCAGCTGATCGACGTCCTCGGCCAGATCGCGGCCGCGGCCCCGCCCGGCGGCACGGTCGCGCGCACGGCCCGTAAGGCCATGGACGGTGTGCTGCGCGGCGTGGTGGCGTATTCGTCGGTGGGCTGAGCCGGACACCCCTGCCACAGCAGGCGGCGCCGCGACCCGTCCGGACGGGTCGCGGCGCCGCCTGCTGTGGCAGGGAAGCCGGGGGCTACGAGGCCTGCCGGCCGTCGGCCGCCGCCCGTTCCGCGTCCCGCTTGGCGACCTCCTCGCGCACGATCGGGATGACATGGCGGCCGAAGTCGATGGCGTCGTCGAGCAGGTCGTAGCCGCGGGCGGAGAGGATCTCCACGCCCAGGTCGTAGTAGTCGAGCAGGGCCTGGGCGACGGTTTCCGGGGTGCCGACCAGTGCGGTGGAGTTGCCCGCGCCGCCGGTCTCCGCGGCGGTCGGGGTCCACAGTGCCCGGTCGTGCCGTTCCCCTTCGGCGGCCACCGCCAGCAGCCGCTGCGAGCCGGCGTTCTGCGGGTTCGTCAGTGGATGACGGCGGCTGAGCGCGCCGCCCGCCTTGCGGGCCTTGATCCGCTCCAGGGTGCGGTGGGCCTTCTCCCAGGCCAGCTCCTCCGTGGGCGCGATGACCGGCCGGAACGCGACCTGGATCCGGGGCACCTCACTGCGCCCGGCCGCCTGCGCCGCCGCCTTCACCGAGGCGATCTGTTCGGCGGTCTGTGCCAGCGGTTCACCCCACAGGCAGTAGATGTCCGCCTCGGCGCCGCCCGCCGCGTACGCCGCAGCCGAGGAGCCCCCGAACGACACCTGCGGGTGCGGCTGTTGAACGGGGAAGGTGTCCGAGACGAAGTCGTGGAAGCGGTAGTGGGTGCCCTCGTGGTCGAAGGGCTCATGGGTGGTCCAGATCTTCTTGACGAGGCGGATGTATTCGCGGGTGCGGTCGTAGCGCTCGTCCTTGGTGAGGGTGTCGCCCTCGCGGCCCTGTTCGTGGTCGTTGCCACCGGTGATGAAGTGCACCGCGAGCCGGCCGTCGCTGATCCGGTCCAGCGTCGCGAAGGTCTTCGCGGCGAACGTCGGATACGAGACATTGGGGCGGTGCGCCACCAGGATCTGCAGGGTCTCGGTGCGGGCCGCGACATAGGCGGCGGCCGGGGACGGGTCGGGGGAGCCGGAACCGTAGGCGAACAGCACCCGGTCCCAGCCGTACTCCTCGTGGGCGCGGGCCAGCTTCAGCGTGTAGTCCTTGTCGAAGGACGCGCCGGAGCGGGGGGTGACTTCGGAACCGTTGTTGGTCGCGGCAATGCCGAGGAACTCGACAGGCATGGGTGTGGCCTCGTCTTCTCGTGGATCAAGCGCTGAGGGGCATGCGCGGGATGGCATGCGGGCGTACGGCGTCGCGTACGGGAGAGCAGTGCTGCGCTACGGAGAAGTCAGTGGCAACAGGAGGCCGACCACACCCGGCCGAAGTCGATGTGGTCACGGGTGACCAGCCGCTGCTGAGGACGCATGGGCTCAGTGGAACAGGCAGATGTATGTGCCGTCAACCAATTCCTGGTGCGGTGGGCGGAGTTCGCGGCGGCGCCGGGCGATACGCCCGGGGTGAGGTCAGAACGTCCAGGTGGTGTACCACGTCGCCTGACTGGTGGGATGGGCCAGGTCGGTGGCGACTCCGCTGAGGCGGCCGTCGGAGCCGCGGGAGCCGATGTAGCGGCCTCTTGCGCCGTCGCTCCAGGCGATGACGAAGTAGAGGGAGGTGCCGTCCACGAACCCCTGCTCGATGGTGCCCGTCGTCGAACTTCCCGTTCTGGCTGTGCCGCTGAGGTTCCCCTGGGCGTCCTGGGTCACGGAGAGCGTCGCGTGGGCCGAGTTGCTCTGGTAGAGGGTCCAGAAGCCCCCCACGTTGAAGTCGGCGGCCGCCGCCCCGGAAAGCGATGCCACGGAAGGCCGGTGCGCCTCCGCGGCCTGGGCGGCAGGGGCGAGGGTGACGCCACCCAGGGCGACGGCGAGTGCCAGGGCAGCCGTGGTGAATCCAGTACGCATGAGGGTTCCTTCCCGTAAAGGGGTATTTATGCGGCATGGGTGCTACTGCGGGCCATGAGCCTGGCAGTAGCGGCCGTTCCCGGACAGGCGAGAACCGGTCATTGCGGCGCGGACGGCGCTGTCCCGCGATACGAGAGCTCTGCCACCACAACTGAGGCCACCGGCATGCGGTCCTACTACGGGGCTTTCGTCCGTGACCCCGACGGCAACAACATCGAAGCGGTCTGCCATACGCCTCAGGAGGAGACACCTCCTAGCGGTGGCGTCCCGCAGCCGTAGCGGCACTTGCGGGCGGTGCGTCCGGTGATCCGGGGTGCGGGACGCGCCGCCCGCCGATCGCCAGCCGGTGCCGGCGGCGGACGCCCGCGCGGATGCCGAGGAAGAGGAGTACGCCGATGGGGGAGAGCAGCACGGTGAGTACCAGCAGCGGTCCCATCACCAGCGGATGGATCCCCAGCTCCCGGGCCTCGCGGTACATCCACTGTCCCAGGAAGAGGTCCCAGGCGATCACCTGTGCCCAGATCGCGCCCGCCCCGCCGCCGAGCCGCAGCAGCTCCTGGAACCCCGCCAGGCCGGGTTGGCTGACGGCGGCCCACAGCTGCGGGAACACCGGGACGGCCAGGGCGAGATAGACCGCGAGGACGGGCACCATCGGCAGCGGTGAGGCGGCGATCCGGTCGGTCCAGCGCCACCCCGGGGCCAGGATCAGCAGCGCCCAGAACGGTGCCGCGAGGGCGAAGGCCAGATCGAAGAGGGTAGTGGTGGTCATGCCGGCGACTCCTGTGCGGGGTCGGCGGATTGGGCACTTTCGCCGGTGGTGGTTGTGGGCGGGGCGGAGGTGCCGTGGCCGGTCCGGTTGCCGCCCGCGGGGGCGGGGCGTCGCAGTGCGGCGCAGGTGCCGGCCGCCGTGGCCGCCGCGAGGGCCGCGAGGGCGGCGAGCGTCGCGCCGTCCGGGTGGATCAGGGCCTGACCGCGCAGGGCCTGCCAGGTCAGCAGCGTCAGCAGCGCGGTGGCGCCGCCGGCCGCGACCAGCACCAGGCGCAGCCGTACCCGCTCGTCCCGCAGCCGGATGAAGCGGCCGGCCAGCGCCTCGATCCCGTAGAGGAACAGGGGCAGTGCCTGGAGGGCGTGCATGCCGACGAAGTGCGGGATCCGCAGATCGCCGCCGGTGGCGCTCCAGCCGGTCAGCGGTATGGCCGGGCCACCGTCGGGAACGCCGACGCTGTGCGCGCCGAGGGCGGTGCGCAGCGCGCCCGCGGCCTCCTGGTCCGGTGTGGGCGTCGCCATCAGCCCACCGAGCAGCAGCCCGGCCAGGGCGAGCAGCAGTCCGAGCCGGATCGCCCAGGTCGTGGCCCGGTCGCCCGGGCGGGCCCGGAAGAGCAGGACCGCGATGACGAGCGTGGCCACCCACAGGACGGCGACGGTGATGCCCATGGTGGTGAACAGCGCCTCGTCCAGCGGGGTTTCGGTATTGAAGTGGCTGCGCCGGCCGCGGAGGGTCTGCCCGGTGATGATCGCCATCTCGATGAGTCCGGTCACCACGACGGTGTGTGCGGCCCACCGTGCGGTCCGGCTCGGGGTGGCGAGCCGGGAGAGCATCCAGGCCAGCGTCAGCCCGTACACGGCGAACGACACCGCGAACTTCAAGGGCTTGAACCAGATGGGCGCGCCGACCAGAACCCGGTCGTCGACGAGCAGGCCGACCGCCGCGACGACGGCGAGCCCGGCCATCGCCCAGGAGAAGGCGAGTAACGAGCGGTATCTGGACATACGGATCCCCCAGAGAATGAACAGGCAAGAATGGATAGTGGCGCTTCCTGCTATCTGATAGCTGGACTATCTATGATGGGGGCCGGAATGGCAAGACCGGGTGCGGGCGCCCGGGAGATGTGGAACGCCGGGATACGGTCCCGGCCAGGGGAAGGGCGGCAGATGCGCATCGGGGAGTTGAGTCGCGAGACCGGGGTCGCGATCCCGACGATCAAGTACTACGTCCGCGAAGGGCTGTTGCCCGCGGGCCGGCTGACCAGCCCCAACCAGGCCAGCTACGACGACGGCCATGTCCGCAGACTGCGGCTGATCCGGGGGCTGATCGACGTCGGGGGGCTCACGGTCTCGGCCGTGCGTGAAGTGCTGGCCGCCGTCGACTCACCGGAGGAGTCGGTGCATGAGGTCCTCGGCGCGGCGCAGCACGCGATCACCCCGCGGCCGGCCGCCACGCCGGAGGGTATGGAGCAGGCGCGGCTGGCGGTCGCGGAGCTGATCCGCCGCCGCGGCTGGCGGGTCGGGCCGGACCACCCGGCCCTCGAGAAGCTGGCCGTCGCGCTGGCCACCTTCCGGGGCGTCGGGCACGGCGAGTTCGAGGAGACCCTGGACGACTATGCCGCGGCCTGTGAGCGGGTGGCCGCCGCCGATCTGGGGTGGCTGGGCCGCAATGCCGAGGTCGACGGGATGGTGGAGTGCGTCGTGGTGGGGACCGTCCTGGGGGATGCGGTCCTCGCGGCGATGCGCCGGCTGGCGCATGTGGAGGCGTCGGCCCGTAAGTTCGACGGTGCCGCGGCGGAGGACGCGGGCGGTCGGTAGGGCGCGCCGTGCGGCCGGCATGCGGCGGGCGGGCCGGGGTTCCCGGCGCCCGGTGGGCGGGCTGGAGTTGGCCGCGGTCAACTCCGGGACCCGTGGAACAGGTGCCCTTCCCCTACGAGGATCTCGCCGGGGAAGGGCCCGTGCGATGCCGCCGGGTCAGGAGGCCGCCGCTGTCGTGGGCTCCTGCTCGGCCTCGACCTGCTGGTTCCAGTCGCGCTTGGAGGCCTGCCAGCCGTCCTCGTCATGGCCGGTGCGCCAGTAGCCGGAGATGGACAGGTCCTCGCGGGGGATCTCGCGCTCGACGCGGAGCAGCCGCCGCAGCTCCTTCACGAAGCCGGCCTCGCCGTGCACGAACGCCTGGACCCGGCCGGACGGGAAGTCCAACGCCCTTACTGCGGCGACCAGTTCGCGGCCGACGGGGGCGCCACCGCGGTACAGCCAGCTGATCTCGGCACCGGCCGGCGCGTCCAGCTCCTGGCGCTCCTCCGGGCCCGCCACCTCGATGAAGGCGTGCACCGGCACACCCGCGGGCATCCGGGCGAGGGAGGCCGCGATGGCCGGCAGGGCGCTCTCGTCGCCCGCCAGCAGATGCCAGTCGGCCGCGGCCTCCGGGACGTAGGCACCGCCGGGGCCGAGCAGGAAGATCTCCTCGCCCGGCCGCGCGGCGGCCGCCCAGGGCCCGGCCAGGCCCTCGTCACCGTGCACCACGAAGTCCACGGTCAGCTCGCGGGTCGCGGCGTCCCAGGTGCGGACGGTGTACGTACGGGTGCTGGGCCACTGGTCGCGCGGGAACTCGGCGCGGATCTGCGCCATGTCGAACGGCTCGGGGTACCGCACACCGGGCTGCGGGAAGACCAGCTTGACGTAATGGTCGGAGTACTCGCCCGCCGCGAACTCCGCCAGACCTTCACCGCCCAGCACCACACGGACCATGTGCGGGGTGAGCTGTTCGGTGCGCTGCACCCGCGCGCGGTGCGCGGCGGGCTTCTTGCGGGACGGACGCTCTGCTGCCACGGCAATCTCCCCTGACGCCAACGTGATTAGGTATACCTAACCTAACAGTTCATCGGCGAAGCGTGACGAGCAGCCGCTGCAGGGCGCCGCCGAGGCCCCACTGTGCGGCCAGTGCTTCCAGGCGCTCGGGGTCGGTCGGTTCGGCGGGAAGGGTGTGGTCGACGGCGGGTACCGGCACATCGGTGGCCACCTTCACGACCTTCGGGGCGACCGCCAGGTACGGGCGCGCCTCCAGCAGCCGCTTGCGCTGTGCGGGGGTCACCTTCGAGGCGGTGTCGTCGGCGGCGGCCATGATGCCCGCCAGGTCGCCGTAGGTGGCCAGCAGCTTGGCGGCGGTCTTCTCGCCGATCCCCGGGACGCCGGGCAGGCCGTCGCTGGGGTCGCCGCGCAGCAGCGCCAGTTCGGCGTAACCGGGGCCGTCCACCCCGTACTTCTCGTGCAGCAGCGCCTCGTCGGTGATCTGGAGGGTCCCGACGCCCTTGAGCGGATACAGGATGCGGATCCCGCGCCGGTCGTCGACGAGCTGGAAGAGGTCGCGGTCGCCGGTGACGATGTCCACCGGGCCCCCGGCCTGTGCGGTCAGGGTGCCGATGACGTCGTCGGCCTCGTAGCCGGCCGCCCCGATGCGGGCGATGCCCAGGGCGTCCAGCACGTCCTCGATGACCGGGACCTGCGGCGAGAGGGTGTCGGGGATCTCCTCCTCGTCGGGCTCCGGGGACCCGGCCGGGGCCTCCTCGGCGACCCGGTGTGCCTTGTAGGAGGGGATCAGATCGACCCGCCACTGGGGGCGCCAGTCGAAGTCCATGCAGGCGACCAGGTCATCGGGGTGGTGGTCCTGGACGAGCCGGGCGATGAAGTCCAGCAGGCCGCGTACCGCGTTCACCGGGGTACCGTCCGGGGCTTTGACTGATTCCGGTACCCCGAAATAGGCGCGGAAGTAGAGCGAGGCGGTATCGAGGAGCATCAGGCGTCGAGTCACATCCCGCATCTTGCCGTATGCCCCATACGTCACACAGGTGTGAGGTGACTCACCGTTGTGTTTGAGCCAGATAAAGAAGGGCAGGCGCGGATCCGGAGTGGACCCGGTCGAGATTCAACTATTCGACCGGTAAAGGCGGGCCGACCCCGTGCCGCTCCACGACCTGGCTACGGGGGTGGCAGGTCGTTACTCGCACAACAAGAGAGGCATATGTGTCCAGGCTGCAAGCCGAGCACCTGTACAAAGTGTTCGGCAGACGACCCGAGGACGCGGTCCGCAAGCTCGAAGCCGGCGCCGGCCGGGAGGAGCTGCGGGCCGAAGGCACCACCGCCGCGGTGATCGACGCGTCGATCGAGGTGGACGAGGGCCAGATATTCGTCGTCATGGGTCTGTCCGGGTCCGGCAAGTCCACCCTGCTGCGCACGCTCAACGGGCTGCTGGAGCCGACCGCCGGAACCGTCCGGTTCGACGGCCAGGACCTCACCTCGCTCAGCGACAAGGAACTGCGCAAGGTCCGCTCCGAGAAGATCTCCATGGTCTTCCAGCACTTCGCGCTCTTCCCGCACCGCAGTGTGCTGGAGAACGCCGCCTACGGCCTGGAGGTGCAGGGCGTCCCGCGCGCCGAGCGCACCAGGCGCGCCACCGAGGCACTGGAACTCACCGGGCTCAAGGGCTGGGAGAAGTCCTGGCCCGACGAGCTGTCCGGCGGGATGCAGCAGCGGGTGGGCCTGGCCCGGGCGCTGGCCACCGACGCCGATCTGCTGCTGATGGACGAGTCCTTCAGCGCGCTCGACCCGCTGATCCGCCGCGATATGCAGGACCAGCTGCTCGAACTGCAGAAGACCCTGAAGAAGACCATCGTCTTCATCACCCACGACCTCAACGAGGCAATGCGCCTCGGCGACCGGATCGCGGTGATGCGGGACGGGCGGATCGTCCAGATCGGCAGCGCCGAGGACATCCTTGTCACGCCGGCCAACGACTATGTCGCCTCCTTCACCCAGGACGTGGACCGTACGCGGGTGCTGACCGCGGGCGCGATCATGGCCGAGGTCGGGACCGTGCTCGGGGCGACGACCCCGGAGGGCAGGAAGCTCACCACCGCGGCGGAGTTCCGGGCCGCGGCGCCCGCCACCGTCGGTGTGGACACCCCGCTGGTCGAGCTGTTCACCCCCTGCTCGACCAGTACCGTTCCGGTCGCCGTGACCGATGAGCACGGTGAACTGGTCGGCGCGGTGGCGGCCGAGCGGCTGCTCGCCGTCCTCGGTGAACCCGACCGCCAGGCCGCGGCCGGCGGTGTCCCCGCCCAGGCCCCGGCCGCGGACGGCACGGCAGTGGCGCTCGGCAAGACGCCTGCCGTGGACGCGCCGGACGGCGACGCGCCGGCGGGCGACCCGGCCGCCGCGAAGGACTCCGTGGCCACGCCCGGGGACAACGAGCCCGAGGACAAGGTGATCGCCGGTGCCTAGGATCCAGATAGGCAGCTGGGCCGAGAGCGCCGTCAACTGGCTGCGCGACAACCTCGACTGGCTCTTCACCCTCATCACCAAGGTGCTGAACGGTCTCTACGACGCGATTCACACCGTCCTCGCCGGCCCGGAACCGCTGCTGCTGGCCGGCATCCTCGCGGTGCTCGCCTGGTGGCTGCGCGGTCTGCCGGCCGCCGCGCTCACCTTCCTCGGCTTCGCCCTGATCGACTCCGTCGAACAGTGGGGCCCGACCATCGAGTCGCTCTCCCTGGTCCTGGTGGCCTGCCTGATCACCGTGGCGGTCGCGGTGCCGCTCGGCATCTGGGCGGCCCGCAGCCGGGTCGTCGGCGGAGTGCTGCGTCCGGTCCTGGACCTGATGCAGACGATGCCGGCGATGGTCTACCTCATCCCCGGCATCCTCTTCTTCGGCCTCGGTGTCGTCCCCGGCATCGTCGCCACCATCGTCTTCTCCATGCCGCCCGCGGTCCGGATGACCGAGCTCGGCATCCGGCAGGTCGACGGGGAACTGGTGGAGGCGGCCGAGGCGTTCGGCACCCACCCGCGGCGCACGCTCTTCCGTGTGCAGCTGCCGCTGGCGCTGCCCACGATCATGGCCGGTATCAACCAGGTCATCATGCTGGCGCTGTCCATGGTCGTCATCGCCGGCATGGTCGGCGGCGGCGGTCTCGGCTCGTCCGTCTACAACGCGATCAGCTCGGTCGATGTGGCGCTGGGCGCCGAGTCCGGCATCGCGGTCGTCATCCTCGCCATGTACCTGGACCGGATGACCGGTGCGCTCAACCAGCGGGTCTCCCCGCTCGGCCGGCGGGCGCTGGCCAAGGCGCAGGCGGCGCTCGGCGGTATGAAGTTCCTGCAGTGGCGCCCCGCCACCTCCGTGGCCATGGTCGGCATCGTCGTGCTGGCGCTGCTCGCCGGCGGCATGGGCATGGTGGGCAAGAGCGGCGGCCAGGGCGGCGGCGGCAACGGCCGTCCGATCAGCCTCGGCTACGTCAACTGGGACGAGGGCAAGGCCACCACGTACCTCTGGAAGGAAATCCTGGAGCAGCGCGGCTACAAGCCCAAGGTCCAGGCCCTGGAGGCCGGCCCGCTGTTCGCCGGGCAGGCCCGCGGTGACATCGATGTGCAGACCAATGCCTGGCTGCCGACCACCCACGCCTCGTACTGGAAGAAGTACCAGGACAAGCTGGAGGACCTCGGCACCTGGTACGACAAGACCTCCCTGGAGATCGCGGTCCCGTCCTACATGAAGGGCGTCAAGACCCTCGACGACCTCAAGGGCAAGGGCGGCGAGCTCGACGGCAAGATCACCGGTATTGAGCCGGGCGCCGGCGAGATGAAGATCCTCAAGGACAAGGTCCTCAAGGACTACGGCCTGGGCGGCGAGTACAAGGTCCAGGAGTCCAGCACCGCGTCCATGCTCGCCGAGCTGGACCGCTCCCTCCGCGCCAAGAAGCCGATCGCGGTCACGCTGTGGTCGCCGCACTGGGCGTACGACAAGTACGAGCTCACCAAGCTCAAGGACCCCAAGGGCTCCTTCGGCTCCGGTGACGGCCTGCACCTGCTGGGCCGTAAGGGCTTCGCCCAGGACGAGCCCGAGGTCGCCAAGTGGATGAAGAAGTTCCACCTGGACGAGAAGCAGCTCACCAGCCTTGAGAACGACATCAAGAGCGCCGGTGAGGGCCATGAGCAGGACGGTGTGCGCACCTGGCTGAAGAAGCACCCCGGCCTGGTCGACAAGGTCGCGCCGTCCGCCGACGCGACCTACGCCAAGGGCACGGACGCCGGCAAGGCACCGAACATCGGCTACCCGGCGTGGGACGAGGGCATCGCCACCACGTACCTGTGGAAGAACATCCTGGAGAAGCGCGGCTACAAGCCGAACATCCGCAACCTCGATGTCGGACCGATGTGGACGGGACTGTCCACGGGTCAGATCGATGTGGAGACGGACGCCTGGCTGCCGGTCGCGCAGAAGCAGTACTGGGACAAGTACAAGAAGGATCTGGTCGACGTCGGGCCCTGGTACGACAAGACCTCGCTGGAGATCGCGGTGCCGTCCTACGTCAAGGGTGTGAAGACCCTGGACGATCTGCGGGAGCACAAGGACGAGTTCAAGGGCAAGATCATCGGGATTGAGCCGGGCACCGGCGAGATGAAGCGCCTCAAGGACACCGTCGCCCCCGCGTACGGTCTGCAGGACTTCGAGGTCACCTCGGCCGGTACCAGCGCCATGCTGACGGAGCTGGACCGGGCGTACCGCAAGAAGGAGCCCGTCGCGGTGGTGCTGTGGTCGCCGCACTGGGCGTACAGCAAGTACAAGCTCACCAAGCTCGCGGACCCCAAGGGCACCTGGGGCGCCAACAACCAGATCAAGACGCTCGGCCACAAGAGCTTCCCGAAGAAGTTCCCGGAGTTCCACGGCTGGCTGAAGAACTGGAAGATGAACGCCGAGGAGCTCGGCAGCCTGGAGAACGACATCCAGGACGCCGGTAAGGGCAACGAGAACAAGGGCGTCGAGAAGTGGATCGCTGACCATCCGGGCATCGTCGACAAGATGGCGCCGGTGAAGTAGGCGTCTACGGCGCGTGGTTCGCGCCCTCGCGCGAACCACCCGTGATGTGGCGAGCCCCGTCCCCGGCAGTTGCCGGGCGGCGGGGCTCGCTGCGTACGGCCGCCGCGGTGCGGGACACCGGCGGATCACCCGACCGGCGGCGTTTGCTGCGCGGCGGGGCGGGACAGGTGATTCGCTCTGCTGTGTGCCTGTTTTTTCCTGAGGGGCCGCCCTGGTCGCGGCCGGCGAAGGAGATGATCGTGAAGCCCGCACACCCCGCCGCCGTCGCCCTGCTCGCCGCCACCGCCCTGGGGCTCGCCGCGCCCACCGCCTCGGCCCGGGTCGAGCCGGATCCGATGGTGGCCGGGCAACGGGTGAGTATCAGCGACGGCAGGCAGTGTGTCCCGGCTCGTGCGGCGCGGGCGTCATCGCGGCTGTTCGGCTCGGTGGTGCTGCGGCCGGGGGCGCGCGGGATGGCCGGCCGGGCCAGGGTCGCCGAAGGGACCGCGCCGGGCCGCTACCCGGTCACCATCCACTGTGCGCCGGGCGGGGAGAGCTTCACCGAGACCGTCACGGTGCGCGACGGCCGCGTCGAGGGGGTGAACGCCGCCCAGGCTGCCGGTGGTCTGGTGCTGCTGGCACTCGCCGCGGGCGCGGCGTTCTGGCTGCGGCGCACGGTCGGCGGCCGTTCCTGAGGGCGGGTGGCGTGATGACGCCGGCCGGCTGCCCGCGCGGAGGCGGGCGCGTACCGTGAGCGGATGACCGGTCACCGTTCTCCCCGGCGCGTGGTGTCCCTGGTGCCCTCCCTCACCGAGGCGGTGGCGGCGTGCGCGCCCGAGCTGCTGGCCGGGGTCACCGACTGGTGCAGTCACCCCGCCGGGCTCGATGTCCCCCGTATCGGCGGCACCAAGAACCCGGACGTCGGCAGGGTCGTGGCGCTGGCGCCCGATCTGGTGATCGCCAATGAGGAGGAGAACCGTCCGCAGGATCTGGACGCGCTGCGGGCCGCCGGGCTGACGGTCCTGGTCACCGAGGTGCGGACGCTGGACCAGGCGTGGGGCGAACTGGCGCGGGTGCTGGTGGCGGGCTGTGGACTGCCCAGGCCCGCGTGGCTGGACGCCGCCGAGGCCGCCTGGCGTGAGCTGCCGCTCCCGGCCGCGGAGCGGACCGCGGTGGTGCCGGTCTGGCGCCGGCCGTGGATGGTGCTGGGGCGGGACACCTTCGCCGGTGACGTCCTGGCCCGTCTGGGAGTGCGCAACCTGTACGCGGACCACACCGACCGCTACCCCCGTATCCCGCTCGACGCGCTCAACTCCGGTGCCGCAGAGCTCGTCGTCCTGCCCGACGAGCCCTATCGCTTCAGCGCGGAGGACGGTCCCGAGGCGTTTCCCGGTCTGCCCGCCGCACTGGTCAGCGGCCGCTTCCTGACCTGGTACGGGCCGTCGTTGGTACAGGCCCCGGCCGTGCTGGCACAGGCGCTGGCCGGGGCCCGGTGAGAGAGCGGGGGCGGCTGGGGCCTGTCTTCAAGGCCCCAGGGCCTGTCGTGGGCGCCGGACCCCGCGAGCCGCCTGATCCGCACGGCACGCCCTACGGCATGACCGGCCGGGGCGGGGTCAGCAGCCGTCCGCGGGCCAGGCCGGCGGCGGTGCGGGTGCCGGCCACCGCCACCGCCGTCACGAGGACCGCGAACAGCGCCACGGCGAGCCCGTCGAAGGCGCTCAGGCCGGTGTGCCGGGCCAGGCCCGCCGCGCCCGTGACGCAGGTCCCGAGGGGGAAGGTGAAGCCCCACCAGGTCATCGAGAAGCCCATACCGCGGCGGAAAGCGCGGACCACCATCGCGGTGGCGAGCGCCAGCCAGAGCAGCGCGAAGCCCATCACCGGGACGCCGTAGAGCACCGCGAAGGCGCCCATGGCGTGTGCGGTGGAGGGGTCCACGACGCCCGGTGCGGCATCGGCGAGGTTGTTCACCGCGGTGGTGGACTGGCCCAGCGGGCCGAGGACGAGGAACAGCGTGGGGGTGAGCGCCAGGGGGAGCGGGCCGTGGTGGAGCAGCCGGGACAGGACCAGCGGCAGGACGAGCAGCGTGGCCAGCAGGGACATGCCGAACAGGGCGTAGCAGACGAGCAGCAGGGCCTGCTGCCACTGGCCGGCCGGCAGATGCGGCACCAGCGCCGGGCCGAGCGCCGCCGAGACCATGGGGGCGACCAGCGGCAGCAGCCAGACGGGGGAGGCGCTGCCGGGCTCGATACGGTGCCGGGTCACCATCAGGTACGGGATCGCCGCGGCGCCCGCGAGACCGGTCAGGGTGCCCACGGTCCACAGCACGGCGTCGGCGGCCACCGCGGCCGGTGTGCCGATGACGTCCCGGCCCACCGCGAGCGTGCCGCCGCCGACCGCCAGCAGCGCCATGGCCAGACAGCCGTAGAACGGGGCGACGGCCGGGTCCAGCAGATGGCGGCGCGCCTGGTCGCCGTGGCGGACCCAGTGCACGGTTCTGGCGGCCAGCAGCGTCAGCAGCATCAGCACCGACAGCGCCCAGACCGCCTGGTAGGCGGTGCGCGGACCGGGCCCGGTGAGCGGCAGGGCCGCACCGGCGTTGGCGACGATCGCCGTGCCCATGACGGCGGCGTACCAGTTCGGCCCGAGATGGCGGACCGAAGGCGAGGTGTGGGGGGCGCCGGTGGCGGGGGCGGTGGTGTCGGTGCGGGAAGGTGCTTGCGCGAGGGTTGCCATGAGAACAGCGTCGTCGCCCCGGGCGGCCGCCACCAGGGACCTTGTGTCTATGAGGGCATAAGCTGGGGTTATGTGCAGGGGGATTTATGGGTACTGAGGACGAGCCCGTCGCCGTATCGCTGTCGCACCGGGTCCCGGATCTCGGCGCGTTGGAGCTGCTGCTCGCCGTTGCCCGGCTCGGGAGTCTGGGGCGGGCCGCCCGTGCGCGGGGCATCACCCAGCCCGCCGCCAGCAGCCGTATCCGGTCCATGGAGCGGCAGTTGGGGGTGGCGCTGGTGGAGCGCTCACCGCGCGGCTCCCGGCTGACGGATGCCGGTGCGCTGGTGACGGACTGGGCGCGGCGGGTGGTGGAGGCGGCCGAGGCGTTCGACGCGGGGGCGCAGGCGCTGCGGGGACGGCGCGATTCCCGGCTGCGGGTCGCGGCCAGCATGACGATCGCCGAGTATCTGCTGCCGGGCTGGCTGATCGCGCTGCGCGCGCAGCGGCCCGACACCGCCGTTTCGCTGCTGGCGGGCAACTCCAGCGCGGTCGCCGAGCGGTTGCTGGGGGGAGCGGCGGATCTCGGTTTTGTGGAGGGACTGGAGGTGCCGGCGGGGCTGGACGGGACGGTCATCGGGCAGGACCGGCTGATCGTGGTCGCCGCCCCGTCCCACCCCTGGACCAGGCGCCGTGCGGAGCTGACCGCCGCCGAACTGGCCGCCACCCCGCTGATCCTGCGGGAGCGGGGCTCCGGGACCCGTCAGGTGCTGGACGCGGCGCTCGCCCGGCACGGCGGCCTGGCCGAACCGCTCCTGGAACTCGCCTCGACCACCGCCGTGAAGGCGGCGGTGGTGAGCGAGGCGGCGCCGTCCGTCCTCAGTGAGCTCGCCGTCGGTGAGGAGCTGACCGCGCGCCGGCTGGTGGAGATCCCGGTGCGCGGACTGCGTCTCGGCCGCGAGCTGCGCGCCGTGTGGCCCACCGGCCAGCGGCCCGCGGGCCCGGCCCGCGAGCTGCTCGGGCTGACACGCGGGGCGCCCTGACACTCGGGCGGGGCGGACCGCGCAGCCCGGCCGGACCGGCGCTCGTCACTCCCCGGCGGACGACCCGCGCGCCGCGGCGACCAGTGCGTCCATCACCCGGGTGTCGTCCCCGGCCTCCGGGTGCCACTGCACCGCCAGCGCGAAGCCGTAGGCGCCCGGGAGTTCCAGCGCCTCGATGGTGCCGTCCTCCGCATGGGCCGAGGCCAGCAGTCCGCGGCCGATCCGGTCCACGGCCTGGTGGTGGTACGTCGGCACGGCGACCTGCTCGGGGAGCGTACGGCCCAGCAGCGTCCCGGGGACCGGCTTGATCTCGTGCCGCTCGAAGACCCCGGGGGCGCCGGCATGTCCGTCGAGGTGCTGGATGAGGGTGCCGCCCAGCGCCACATTCAGCAGCTGGAGGCCGCGGCAGATGCCCAGCAGCGGTACGCCGCCCGCCAACGCGGCCTCGATCAGGGCCAGTTCCCAGGCGTCCCGGTCCAGGGCGGGCGGGCCGGTCCTGGGGTCCGGCTCCGCGCCGTAGCGGGCCGGCTGGACATCCGCGCCGCCGGCGATCACCAGCCCGTCCAGGCGGGCGACGGCCGCGGCGGCGGTGGCCGGATCGCCCGGCGGCAGCAGCGCGGCCAGCCCGCCCGAGCGCTGCACCATCGTCGGGTACCCGGCGGGCACCAGCGCGGCGGGCAGCGTCCACACCCCCCACCGGGCCTCTTCCTGGTAGGTGCTGATGCCGATGAGGGGCTGCTGGGACATGGGGGGTGGTCCTCCGTGTGTGGGTGTGTGCGGGCGCGGGAAGCGGCCGGGGCCGGCCGGGAGGTCCCGGCCGGCCACAGCCCGAGTGTGCAGGTCAGTCGCGGGCGAGCTCCGCCTCCGCCGCCGCCAGCGCCGCGAACTCCTCCTCGGGCGCCGTGGCCACCAGCCGGTGCCGGGAGTAGAAGGCGAAGTAGGCGAGTGCCACGACGTAGACGCCGAGGGCGATGAAGGCGGCTTCCTTGTCGACCAGGAACGTCGCCACCAGCGCCGAGCAGGCCAGGACGAACGCGATGGACGAGGTCAGCATGCCGCCGGGGGTGCGGTAGGGGCGGTGCAGGCCGGGCTCGCGGCGGCGCAGCACGATGTGCGAGAGCGCCATCAGCGCGTAGGAGATGGTGGCGCCGAAGACCGCGACATTGAGCATCCGGGCGCCGTCGCCGGTGGCCGCGGCCAGCGCGAAGCCCAGTGCGCCGGGCACCAGCAGACCCAGGTAGGGGGCCTTGCGACGGCTGGTCAGGGAGAGGAAGCGGGGCAGGTAGCCGGCCCGGGAGAGTGCGAACAGCTGGCGGGAGCCGGCGAAGATGAGGGAGAAGAAGGAGGCCACCAGGCCGGCGAGACCGGCGTAGTTGACGATCCGGCTGACGGTGGTCGGCTTGCCGTCCGGCTGCAGCGCCTGGACCAGCGGATCGCCCACCGACTGGATCGCCGCCGAGCCGCGTGCCCCGGTCGCGGCGACAAAGGTGATCAGTGCGAGCACCAGCAGGATGCCCATCGCGGCGGCCATCGCCTTGGGCAGTGAACGGGCCGGGTCCTTGGTCTCCTCGGCTGCCAGCGGTACGCCCTCGACGCCCAGGAAGAACCACATGCCGAACGGGAAGGCCGCCCAGATCCCCAGGATGCCGAACGGCAGCCAGGAGTTGGCCCCGAAGGCGCCGTCCTTAACGGGGATGTCGTTGAGCGAGTCGACATGGAAGTCGGTCAGTGCGGCGACCGCGAAGACGATGACCGCGGCGACGGCTATGGCGGTGACGATCAGGCTGAAGCGCAGTGCCTCGCCCACGCCCCACAGGTGGATGCCGATGAAGACCGCGAAGCAGGCGAGGTAGACCGGCCAGCTGGAGTGCAGACCGAACAGGCCGAGCGATTCGATGTAGTCACCGATGAAAATGGAGATCGCGGCGGGTGCCAGCACATATTCGATCAGGATCGCGGTACCGGTCAGAAAGCCGCCCCAGGTGCCCAGGGCGCGCCGGGCGAAGCCGTAGCCGCCGCCCGCTGTCGGCAGGATCGAGGCCAGCTCCGCCAGCGCGAAGACCAGACAGGTGTACATCAGGCCCATCAGGACGGCGGCGATCGCCAGGCCGCCGAAGCCGCCCTGTGCCAGGCCGTTGTTCCATCCCGAGAAGTCGCCGGAGACGACATAGGCGACGCCCAGGCCGGTCAGCAGCAGCGGTCCCGCGCTGCCCCGGCGCAGCGTCCGCCGCTCCAGATAGGTCTCGTCGGGCGATGTTCCGCCCGTGGCCCCGAGGGGCGGTGCGGTCTGCGATTCCGTGTTGTCGGCCATGAGCCGCTCCTGCCTCGCCGAGGGGGGAAATCGAGCAAAGGTTCAGCGGCATACCTTTGCTCTCGGTGTCGCTCCAGCGCAAGACCTCTGCGTAAAAGAATGGTTAACGCGGGCCCCCGTGCCGGCCCCCGCCCCGGCCTCCGCCCGGGATCTCACGGCGCAGGCGCGGTCAAGAAGCCCCGCAGCAGCGCCGCGGTCCCGCAGCAGTGCTCCCGCATGACCTCGCGTGCGCCGTCCGCATCGCCCTCCAGCACCGCCTCGACCAGCGCGGTGTGCTGGGTCTGTGAATGTTCCAGATTCCGGACGAGCAGCGGAATGCAGTCCAGGAGATCGTTCACGCTCGCCCGTACGGCCGCGTACTGCGCCGCCAGCGACGGCGAGCCGGACAGCTCCGCGAGCGTCAGATGCAGCAGGGTGTCGCGCCTGCGGTAGTCGGCGAGCGGGGCGTCCTGGGTCGCCGCGAGCGCCGCCCGCAGCCGGTCGCTCTGCTCGTCGGACAGCCCGTGCGCGGCGCACAGCCCGGCCGCGCCCACCTCCAGCACCTCCCGGAAGCGCAGCGTGTCCTCGACATCGACCTTCTCGATCCGGCGCCGCAGCTCGGCCTCGCCCGGGTTCTCCGTCCGCACCCGTACGAACGTGCCGCCATAGCGCCCGCGCCGGCTCTCCACCAGGCCCTCGTCCTGCAGCACCTTCAGTACCTCGCGCAGGGTGACCCGGCTGATCTGCAGCCGCTCCGCCAACTCCCGCTCGGCGGGCAGCCGTTCGCCCTGGGGCACCAGGCCGAGCCGGACGATCTGGAGTATCTGCTCCAGGGCTTCCTCGAAACCGTTGCCCGCCCGCACCGGCCGCAGCACGGGTGCCAGCCGATCAGCCGCACTCTCCATCGATACCCCTTCCCAATCAATGGTTCGTGTGCCTACCTTATGACCTCCGGATGCAGTGACAGGAGGCAACACCGTGGCAGACCGCACGCCCCCACTCTCCGTCGAGGAGCTCAGAGTCCTCGTCGACGCCGGGGAGATCGACACTGTCGTCCTCGCCTTCACCGATATGCAAGGCAGGCTCCAGGGCAAGCGGTTCGCGGCCCGATACTTCCTCGACACCGTCCTCGAACACGGTACGGAGGGCTGCAACTACCTCCTCGCCGTCGATGTCGACCTCAACACCGTCGAGGGCTACGCCATGTCCTCCTGGGAGCGCGGCTACGGCGACTTCGCCATGCACGCCGACCCCGGCACCCTGCGCCGCACCCCCTGGAACGCCGGCACCGCGCTGATCACCGCCGACCTCGCCTGGCACGACGGCTCCCCGGTCGTCGCCTCGCCCCGGCAGATCCTGCGCCGCCAGCTCGACCGGCTCGCCGAGCGCGGCTGGAGCGCCTACGCCGGCACCGAGCTGGAGTTCATGCTCTTCAAGGACACCTACGAAGACGCCTGGGCCCGCGGCTACCGCGAGATGAACCCCGCCAACCAGTACAACGGCGACTACTCCGTCCTCGGCACCGGCCGTGTCGAACCCGTGCTGCGCCGTATCCGCAACGAGATGGGCGCGGCCGGTATGACCGTCGAGTCCGCCAAGGGCGAGTGCAACCTCGGCCAGCACGAGATCGTGTTCGTCTACGACGAGGCGCTCACCACCTGCGACCAGCACAGCATCTACAAGACCGGTGCCAAGGAGATCGCCGCGCAGGAGGGCATGTCGCTCACCTTCATGGCGAAGTACGACGAGCGCGAGGGCAACTCCTGTCATATCCACCTCTCGCTCCAGGACGCGGAGGGGCGGCCGGTACTGGCCGACGACGACGGCCCGTACGGGATGTCGAAGACCATGCGGCACTTCCTGGCCGGCCAGGTCGCCGCGATGCGTGACTTCACGCTCCTGTACGCGCCCAACATCAACTCCTACAAGCGCTTCCGCCCCGGCTCCTTCGCGCCCACCGCCGTCGCCTGGGGGCCCGACAACCGCACCTGCGCCCTGCGGGTGGTCGGCCACGGCCGCGCCCACCGCCTGGAGAACCGCCTGCCCGGCGGCGATGTGAACCCCTACCTCGCGGTCGCCGGCATGGTCGCGGCCGGCCTGTACGGCATAGAGCACGAGCTGGAACTCCCCGAGGCGACCACCGGCAACGCCTACACCGGCGACGCCGCCCATGTCCCCACGACACTGCGCGAGGCCGCCGAGCTGTGGGAGAAGAGCCCGATCGCCCGCGCGGCGTTCGGCGACGAGGTCGTCGACCACTACCGCCACATGGCACGCGTCGAGCAGAACGCCTACGACGCCGCCGTCACGGACTGGGAGCGCTTCCGCTCCTTCGAGCGCATGTAAGGAACCACCCGTGTTGCACGAGCTGAAGATCATCGATCCGGCCACCGAGGAAGTGGTGGCCACCGTTCCCACCACCTCCCCCGAAGAGGTCGACGCCGCGGTCCGGCGGGCAGCCGGAGCCCAGGAGGCCTGGGCCGCGGTGGCACCCGGCGACCGGGCCCGCATCCTGCGCCGCTTCGCCGAGGTCGTCGACGCGCACATCGATCCGCTCGCCGAGCTCGAACTCAAGGAAGCCGGGCATCCGCTGGGCAACGCCCGCTGGGAAGCGGGCAACGTCCGCGATCTGCTGCACTACGCCGCCGGGGGAGTGGAGCGCCTGACCGGCACCCAGATCCCGGTGGCGGGCGGACTGAACATCACCATCCAGGAGCCGCTCGGCGTCGTCGCCGTCATCGCCCCCTGGAACTTCCCGATGCCGATCGCCGCCTGGGGCACCGCCCCCGCGCTCGCGGCCGGCAACGCGGTCCTCCTCAAGCCCGCCGAGACCACTCCGCTCACCGCGCTCCGGCTCGCCGAGCTGGCCCTGGAGGCCGGGCTCCCCGAGGGCCTCTTCCAGGTCCTGCCCGGCGAGGGGCCGGTCACCGGCACCGCGCTGGTCGACCACCCCGGCGTCGCCAAGGTCGTCTTCACCGGCTCCACCACCACCGGCCGGCAGATCGCCGCCCGCTGCGCGGCACAGACCAAGCGGCTCACCCTCGAACTCGGCGGCAAGAGCCCCAACATCGTCTTCGCCGACGCGGACGTCGAGGCCGCCGCGGCCGCCGCCCCCGGCTCCTTCCTCGACAACACCGGCCAGGACTGCTGCGCCCGCAGCCGCATCCTCGTCCAGCGCTCCGTGTACGACCGCTTCATGGAGCTGCTGGAGCCCGCCGTCAAGGCGTTCACGGTCGGCGACCCGGCCGATCCCGCGACGCAGATGGGGCCGCTGATCTCCGCCGCCCAGCGCGAGCGGGTGCGGTCCTACGTCCCCGAGGACGCCCCGGCCGCCATCCGCGGCGAGGCACCCACCGGCAAGGGCTTCTGGTACCCGGCCACCGTCCTGGAGGGCCGCCCCGACGACCGTACGGCCGTCGAGGAGATCTTCGGCCCGGTCGCGGTCGTCCTCCCCTTCGACGACGAGGCCGACGCGGTCCGGATCGCCAATGACTCCGACTACGGGCTCTCCGGCTCGCTGTGGACCCGTGACGTCGGCCGGGCGCTGCGGGTCTCGCGCGCCGTCGCGGCCGGCAACCTCTCCGTCAACTCCCACAGCAGTGTGCGCTATTGGACCCCCTTCGGCGGGTTCAAGCAGTCCGGACTCGGCCGCGAGCTCGGCCCGGACGCACTGACCGCCTTCACCGAGACCAAGAACGTCTTCATCAGCACCGAGGGCTGACTTCCCGGGGACACCCCCGGACCCCAGCCGTCCGGGCGCGAGCCCGGACAGCGTGCCCAGCCATCCCCAGAGAAAGGCCCCCGAAGTGACCGACCAGACCGCAGTGTGCCGCCGCCTCGTCGGCCGTACCGCCGTGATCACCGGAGCCGGCAGCGGCATCGGCCTGGCCACCGCCCGCCGACTGTCTTCCGAAGGCGCCAACGTCGTCTGCGCCGACATCGACGAGGTGGCGGGCAAGGCCGCCGCCGAAGAGGTGGGCGGCACCTACGTCCAGGTCGATGTGACCGACTCCGAGCAGGTCGAGGCGCTCTACAAGACCGCCTTCGACACCTATGGCTCGGTCGATATCGCCTTCAACAACGCCGGTATCTCCCCGCCCGACGACGACTCGATCCTCACCACCGGGCTGGACGCCTGGAAGCGCGTGCAGGAGGTCAACCTCACCTCGGTCTACCTCTGCTGCAAGCACGCGCTGCCCTATATGCAGCGCCAGGGCCGCGGCTCGATCATCAACACCGCGTCCTTCGTGGCCGTCATGGGCGCCGCCACCTCCCAGATCAGCTACACCGCCTCCAAGGGCGGCGTGCTGTCCATGTCCCGCGAACTGGGCGTGCAGTTCGCCCGCGAGGGCATCCGGGTCAACGCCCTGTGCCCGGGGCCGGTGAACACCCCGCTGTTGAAGGAGCTGTTCGCCAAGGACCCCGAGCGCGCCGCGCGCCGCCTGGTGCACGTCCCCGTCGGCCGGTTCGCCGAACCCGAGGAGATCGCCTCCGCGGTCGCCTTCCTCGCCAGCGACGACTCCTCGTTCGTCAACGCCGCCGAGTTCCTGGTCGACGGCGGTATCGCGGGCGCCTACGTCACCCCGCTGTAACCACCCGCTGTTCACTTCCGTATAACTGCCATGACGGCCGGGCGTCGCTCGACGCCCGGCCGTGCTGCGTACCGTCCGCCCTCGGTTCTTCGTACGACAGGAGTGTGATCCATGCTCAGCAAGCGTCGCTGGCTGGCGGCGGGTGCCGCCCTCGCGGTCGCGGGAGGAGGCCTCACGGCCGCCCAGACGGCCACCGCGGGCCCGGCCCCGCGCAAGTGCCCCACCCTCAAGGTCTCCAAGGGCTGGTACGGGAAGAACCGCGCCGCGCTGCAGAAGATGATCGATGAGCGCGGGTCCTGCGCCGGATCCGGTGGCGCGCGGCCGGTGGCGACGTTCGACTGGGACAACACCGTCGTGAAGAACGACGTCTCCGACGCCACGCTCGCGTGGGCACTGCGGCACGACAAGGTGCTCCAGCCCAAGAGCTGGAAGGCCACCAACAAGTGGCTGACCGCGGACGCCCACCGTGCGCTCACCAAGGCCTGCGGCACCTCCGTGCCGGCCGGCCGGCCGCTGCCCACCTCCAAGAACACCGCCTGCACCGACGAGATCCTCGACATCTACCAGGACGCCGAGACCTCCACCGGCAAGAAGGCGTTCACCGGCACCTGGAACCACCGCCGCACCGTCCCCGAGTACGTCTGGATCACCCAGCTGTTCGCCGGGCACAGCCCCGCCACGCTGACCTCCTACGCCCGGCAGGCGCGCGCGGAGAACCTCAAGGCGCCCATCGGCACCGAACAGACCGTGGGCACCCACAAGATGGCGGGCTACATCCGCTACTACGTCCAGCAGAAGGACCTGATCCGCACGCTCAAGGCCGCCGGCTTCGACGTGTACATCGTCTCCGCGTCCGCCGAGCCGATCGTCCGGGCCTGGGCGCCCGGCGTGGGCCTCGACCGCGACCATGTCATCGGCATCCGCAACCTCGTCGACGACGGCCGGCTCACCACCGGCGTCCAGGGCTGCGGCGACGTCAAGGCCACCCACGGCGAGGTCCTGACGTACATGGACGGCAAGCGCTGCTGGATCAACCAGGAGATCTACGGTGTCAAGGGCGCCAAGGCCTGGCAGCAGCAGGACCGGGCGCACCGCCCCGCCTTCGCGGCCGGTGACGCCGAGACCGATGTCACCTTCGTCGGCGACGCCACCGGGGCCCATCTGGTGCTCAACCGCAACAAGGCAGAGTTCATGTGCCGGGCGTACGACAACAGCGACCACCGCTGGCTGGTCAACCCGATGTTCATCGAGCCGAACAAGCGCCAGGCCGACCCGTACCCGTGCGCGACCACCGGCTACACCCGGCCGGACGGCACCCTGGGCCCGGTCCGCCGCGCCGACGGCAGCATCGTGCCCGACCAGCAGGACCGCATCCACGGCTGACGGGAAGGGGGCGCGCCTTCACAGGAAGGCGTGCCCCTCCCCGCGGTAGGTCGGCACCGTGTCCACCACCCGGTCCCCGTCGATCAGGTGCAGCTCGCTGAACCGCTCGCACAGTTCACCGGCCTTCGCATGCCGGAACCACACCTTGTCGCCGATCCGCAGCCCGTCCGCGGCCGGCCCCAGCAGCGGGGTCTGCACCTCACCGGGGCCCTCCTGCGGGTCGTAGCGCAGCCCGGCCGGCAGATACGGCACCGGCAGCCGGTCCGGGCCCGCCACCCCCGACGCCGGATAGCCGCCGCCCAGCACCGTCACCACCCCGCGTCCCGGCCGGCGCACCACCGGCTGGGCGAACAGCGCCGCCGGACGCCCGCTGAACGAACGGAAGTTGTCGAACAGCCGCGGCACATACAGCCCCGACCCGGCCGCGATCTCGGTGACCGCAGCCTCGGCCGCGGTGTGCTGCACGCTGCCGGTCCCGCCGCCGTTGACGAACTCCAGCCGCGGCGCCACCGCCCGCACCGCCCGTACGGCCTCCCAGCGCCGCCGCGCCAGCTCCTTGCGCGCCGCCGCCTGCATCACCCGGATCGTCCGCGAGAACACCGGCCTGCCGTCGACCTCGTCGCCGACACCCGCCACATGCCCCTCGTACGCCATCAGCCCCACCAGCCGGAACCCGGGGCGGCGCACCACCGACCGGGCCAGCGCGGCCAGTTGGGCGGGCGACCGCAGCGGGGAACGGCGGGCACCGACCCGCACCCTGCCGCCCAACAGCCGGTAGGAGGTGTCCAGTTCCAGGCACACCCGCACCTCCTCACCCGCCCCGCCGGCCGGCCGCGCCGCATCGATCAGATCCAGCTGCACCGGGTCGTCGACCATCACCGTCACCGCGGCCGCGAGTTGGGGACCGGCGGTCAGCTCGGCGAAGCCCGCCCGGTCCGCCGACGGATACGCCAGCAGGACGTCCGGGAAGCCCGAGCGCGCCAGCCACAGCGACTCGGCGAGCGTGAAGCTCATGATCCCCGCGAAGCCGTCCCGCGCCAGCACCCGCTCCAGCAGCGCCCGGCAGCGCACCGACTTGCTCGCCACCCGGATCGGCTTCCCCTTCGAGCGGCGCACCAGATCGTCGGCGTTGGCGTCGAAGGCCCGCAGGTCGACGACGGCCAGCGGCGCGTCGAGGGATGCGGTGGCCCGGTCGAACGGGGTCGCCCCTGCGCATGGGGGTCCCCCCTGTTCGGGCGGAGTCGAGAACTCGGGGGAAGGGGGGAGCGCCCGGGGGAGGGCTTTGTCGCCCTCTGCGTCGCTTGTGTACTGGGGCATGGCCGCAGCCTGCCAGACCCCGCTACCACTGGGTAGGGGAGAGATTGCGACAGAGCGGACAGGGGTTGGAGCACCGGCTGTACCAGCCCTTAGAGTGGCTCGACGCCGCAACCAGCAGGTCAGCGGCGTGTTGTCCGGATACGAACCACCGTGCCCCGATTGCGGATCGGGCCGGGGGTCAGCGGTGCAAGGGGGAGCGCGGGTGAGCACCGACGCCGAATTCGCCGATGCCCGGCACAGTCCACCCATACCCCCGCAGCCGCCCCGGCGGCCCGTCCCGTCCGGGACACCGGGGCCGGACGGGGACCCGCAGACGGCCGTGCTGCGCCGGATCCCCGCCGAGCCGCCGGTACCGGCTCCCGGGGCGCCCGCCACCGGACACCCCGTCCCGCCGCGCCCCACCGTCCCGCCGCCCGCCGCTGGTGCTCAGCCGCCGCCCCGCCCGGACCGTGCCCCCGGCCCCCCGGCCCCCGCCGCACCGGCCGCCCCCACCCCGCCGCCGCCCGCCGGCCGCCCTGACGCCTTCCGCGACACCGCCGCCTTCCATCTGGCCAACAGTCAGAAGCTGTGGAGCGACTCCCGCGAACGCGGCGCCGGCAGCGGGACCGGCGCCCCGCCGACCCCCGGCAGCGAGCCGACCGGGCCCGCGGCCGGGCGTCCGCCCCAGCCGCCCTGGCCCCCAACCGCCGCTCCTCACCGGGGAGTTGTGCCCGCCCCGGGCGCGCCGGCGATGCCCCGGCACCCGTCCGGCCGCCGTCCCGGTCCCCGGCTGCTCGGCGCCGTGGCCTGCCTCGTCCTCGGCATCGGCCTCATCGGCGGTGCCGCGGCCGGGAGCTGGCTCAGCGACGAGGCCGACGCCGCCCCGCCCACCGCCGCGGCCACCTTCGCCAAGGGCCGCGACGTCTGGCACAACACCCCTGCCGACCGGCTCTTCCCCCGCACCGTCAACGGCCTGGGTGTCGGACCCGGCGGCGCCGACCGGACCTGGACCCGGATCGCCGTCGCCCCGGACAGCGGCTGCGGCGGCGCCTACGACCCGAAGCTCGCCGCTGCGCTCACCCGGGCCGGCTGCACCCGGCTGCTGCGCGCCACGTACGCCGACGCCACCCGGACGAGCGTCATCACGGTCGGGGCGCAGATCACCAAGACCGACCAACCCGGGATGAGGGCCCTCAACACCCGCTTCAGCACCAAGAGTCTGGGCACCCGCACCGACCTGCTGCCGCTGCCGTACGCCGCCAAGGGCACCCCGGCCGAGGACTTCGGGCGCGCCCAGCGGGCCAGCTGGACCGTCCGGATCCTGACCGACATCCCGGTCGTCGTCTACGCCGTCTCCGGCTTCGCCGACGGCCGTACCGTCGCCGAGCCGCAGCCCGCCGAGGAGGCGGTCCGGCCCGGCGCCACCACCGCCCCGGCCGAATCCGGCCTGGGCCACGACGCGAAGGGCCTGGCGGACCGCGTCGGGACGGACTTCCGCAAGGCGGCCGGCAGCCCCACGCAGACGACGGAGGCCTCGTCATGACGCACACCGTGCTGCGCGGCACCGCCCTCGCCCTGGCCTCCGCGGCGCTCGCCGTACTGCCCGCCGTCCCGGCACGGGCCGACGCCCTCCGTGCCCAGCAGTGGGCCCTCCAGGCCGTCCACGCCCAGCAGGCCTGGCGCACCACCAAGGGCGAGGGCGTCACCGTCGCGGTCCTGGACACCGGTGTGGACGCCAACCACCCCGACCTCGAAGGACAGGTCGAGCCCGAACGGGACCTGGTGGGCTTCGGGGCCGGCCCCGGGGACGCCGCCTGGGCCCGGCACGGCACCGGAATGGCCAGCATCATCGCAGGTCACGGCCATGGCACGGACCGCGAGGACGGAGTGCTGGGAATCGCCCCGGCCGCAAGGATCCTGCCGGTCCGGGTGATCCTGGAGGACAACGACGGGCAGCGCGCACGGGCCCGTACGGAGAAGGCGGGCGCGCTCGCCGACGGCATCCGCTGGGCCGCCGACCACGGCGCCGACGTGATCAATATGTCGCTGGGCGACGACAGTGAATCCGCCCACCCCGAGCCCCGCGAGGACGCCGCCATCCAGTACGCCCTCGGCAAGGGCATCCCCGTCGTGGCCTCCGCGGGCAACGGCGGCCTCAAGGGCAACCGCGTCTCCTACCCCGCCGCCTATCCGGGCGTCATCACGGCCACCGCCGTCACCCACCTGGGGGGCCGCGCCCGGTTCTCCACCCGCCACTGGTACGCCACGGTCAGCGCGCCCGGCAACGACATCATCATGGCCGACCCCGAGAGCGACTATCTGTCCGGCTGGGGCACCAGCCCCGCCGCCGCCTTCGTCTCCGGCGCCATCGCCCTGATCCGCTCCGCGCACCCCGACCTGAGCCCGGCCCAGATCCGCCGGCTGCTCACCTCCACCGCGCAGGACAGCCCCGAGGGCGGCCGCGACGACGACTACGGCGCGGGCCTGATCGACCCTGCCGCCGCTCTGGAGGCGGCGGCGGACCTCCGGCCCACTCCGCAGAAGCCGTCCCCCGCCGCCTACGGCGACCGCTACTTCGGCCCCGGACCCACCGAGGACGCAGCCGCGGACACCGCCACTCACTGGCTCCCGTGGACCGCCGGCGGCGCGGGCCTGGTCCTCCTCGCGGCCGCCGCCGTCCTCTGGCGCAGCCGCTCCCACGACCACTGACCGCACGCCGCCCACCGGCCCCGCAGGCCCGTCGCACCCCCACGGCCCCGCACCCGGTGACGCCGGAAACCCACCCGATACGCTCAGGCGCGTGCAGAAGAACATTCCCGACCCCGGTTTCGCCGACGACGACGGCTCCGCCGACCCGGCAGTGGCCGCGGCCCTGGCGGCCTACGACCGGGACCGGAGCGCCGAGCCTCAGCTGCTGTCGGCGCTGGCCGGCGCACGCGTCCTGGTACCCGTGGTGGCCGTCCTCGGCGACGTCGAGACCGGACCCGACGGCCTGCGCCGGGAGAAGTCCAGCGACATGGCCGTGCCCACCCTCCAGGCCCCGGACGGCCGCCGCGCCCTCCCCGCCTTCACCTCCATGGAGACCCTCCGGCGCTGGCGTGCCGATGCCCGCCCCGTCGCGGTCCCGCTGCCGCAGGCGCTGCTGGCCGCCTCCCACGAGAAGGCCGACACCGTGGTCGTCGACCTGGCGGGCCCGGTCACCTACCAGCTCACCGGCCCCGCCCTGCGTGCGCTCGCCGAGGGCCGCACCAGCACCGACCCGCTCGCGGACCCGGCCGTCACCGAGGCCCTGCGCACTCTGCTCGACGCCGAGCCCGGTGTGCTCGTCGCCCGCCTCGCGCCGTCCGACGAAACCGACGCCACCCTCGCCCTCGGCCTCGCGCCCGACGCCCCGACCGCCGAGGTCGCCCAGCGGCTGGCCCGGGCCCTGGCCACCGACGAGGTTCTGCGCGCCCGGCTCGTCAGGGGCCTGGACCTGGCCCTTCTGCCGCCCGGCGGCAGGACGGCCGAGGAGCCGTTCTACCGGCGCTGACACCCACGGCCGGGGCCCGGGGCCCCCGGCCGGTCCCCCTTTCGCCAACGGGCGGGTTCGTCTCCAGGGCCGCACAATGCGAGGAGAGCTCAAGATCCACGCGAGGAGAGCCCCCATGGAGAAAACGGAGATCTCGGCGGTATTGACCCGCACGGTCGTATCCGAGTTCCTCGGCACCCTGCTCCTGGTGTTCTTCGCCGTCGGCTCGGCAGTGCTGGCGGGCGAATACATCGGCACCTTCGGCATCGCCCTGGCCTTCGGCTTCACCATGGTGGCGCTGGCCTACGCCCTCGGCCCGATCTCGGGCTGCCACTTCAACCCCGCGGTGACCCTGGGCATGCTGCTGGCCCGCCGGATCAGCCTGCGGACGGCCACCGAGTACTGGATCGCCCAGGTGGTCGGCGCCATCGCCGGCGCGGCCCTGCTCTTCCTGGTCGCCAAGCAGATCCCGGGCCTGCAGACCCATGCGTCCTTCGGCACGAACGGCTGGGGCGACCGCTCGGCGGTCCACCTCAACCTCGGCGGTGCCTTCGTCGCCGAGATACTGATGACCTTCCTGCTGGTCTACGTATGGCTGTCGGTCACCCACAAGGTGGCCGTGATCGGCTTCAACGGAATGGCGATCGGTCTGGCCCTGGCCGCCGTCCACCTCATCGGCGTCCCGCTGGACGGCACCTCCGTGAACCCGGCGCGCTCCATCGGCCCGGCGCTGTTCGCGGGCGGCGGGGCCATCGCCCAGCTGTGGCTCTTCATCGTCGCGCCACTGATCGGCGCCGCCATCGCGGCGGTGGTGCACCAGATCACCCACCCGCCGCACGAGCCGGTCCTCGTCGCCGATGAGGCGATGCCCCCCGAGCCCGCGACGGGGCCCGACGACGGGCCCTGAGGACAGCGCTCACCCGCCCTCTACGCAGAAGAGCCCCGGCCGTATCCCCGGCCGGGGCTCATCATGCGTGTGCGGCGGTCCGCCGCCGGATCAGCCGTGGACCGGGCCGGTGTACTTCTCCCCGGGGCCCTGGCCCGGCTCGTCCGGCACGACCGAGGCCTCACGGAACGCCAGCTGCAGCGACTTCAGGCCGTCCCGCAGCGGCGCCGCGTGGTACGAGCCGATCTCGGTGGCGCTGGCGGTGACCAGCCCGGCCAGCGCCTGGATGAGCTTGCGCGCCTCGTCGAGGTCCTTGTGCGCCGCGCCCTCCTCGGCGAGCCCGAGGTTGACCGCCGCCGAACTCATCAGATGCACCGCGACCGTGGTGATCACCTCGACCGCCGGTACCTCCGCGATATCACGGGTCATGGCGTCGAAGTCGGGATTCGCCGCGTGCGCTGCGTCGGGCTGCTGCGGGGTCTGGTCACTCATGTCTTCGGGCTTCTTCCTGCTGAGGGGTCGGCTCCAGCCTATGGGCAGCGCCTGCGGACCCCGCGTCCGGGAGTGTCATCCTGGTCACGGAGCAGGCCGGTGCCTGCACAGAAGTGGGTGCCACCCCTTGACTCGTGTATTCTGGTGTTCCGACCGGCCGGACACGCATGTGACCGGCCCACAAGTGGAGGCTCCGATCTCCCACCCGACCGACCTCACGGTTGGCGGGTCAACGGTCCGGCTGCGCCCCGCGGAGACTTCGCGACGGTGCTCCAGATCTATGTGGAGCCCCGCCTGTGTCCCGTCCGGGGCATTTTTCATGTACCGGCGCGGTAGGTCACAACGAAAAGACGTTACGCGGCAGTCCGCCAGGCCGTCGCGTGGTGCTACCGAGGAGGATCCATCAGCGCCGAGCCCCGCATCAACGACCGGATTCGCGTTCCCGAAGTGCGACTTGTCGGTCCCAGCGGCGAGCAGGTCGGGATTGTTCCGCTTGCCAAGGCCCTTGAGCTTGCTCAGGAGTACGACCTCGACCTGGTCGAGGTGGCGGCGAACGCTCGCCCGCCCGTCTGCAAGCTCATGGACTACGGGAAGTTCAAGTACGAGTCGGCCATGAAGGCCCGTGAGGCGCGCAAGAACCAGGCGCACACGGTCATCAAGGAGATGAAGCTCCGGCCGAAGATCGACCCGCACGACTACGACACCAAGAAGGGTCACGTCGTCCGGTTCCTCAAGCAGGGTGACAAGGTCAAGATCACGATCATGTTCCGTGGTCGCGAGCAGTCCCGCCCCGAGCTGGGCTTCCGGCTGCTGCAGCGGCTCGCGTCCGACGTGGAGGACCTCGGCTTCATCGAGTCGAATCCGAAGCAGGACGGCCGAAACATGATCATGGTCCTCGGTCCGCACAAGAAGAAGACCGAGGCGATGGCCGAGGCCCGCGAGGCGCAGGCCGCCCGCAAGGCGGAGCGCCAGGGTGGAGTTCCCGCGGACGAGTCCGTGGAGGAGCCCGCCGAGGAGCCCACCGAGGAGCACGCCCAGGCGTGATCCCCGAGGCGTGAGCCCCGGTTCGCGCCGGGGCACCCCGCCCCGGACATCAATCGATACACATGACGCTCCCGCTCGCCGGTTCGTGCCTGCGGGAGCGCCACTGACGAGGAGAGAACGGCGCATGCCGAAGAACAAGACGCACAGCGGTGCCAGCAAGCGCTTCAAGGTCACCGGCTCCGGCAAGGTGCTGCGTGAGCGCGCCGGCAAGCGCCACCTGCTCGAGCACAAGTCGTCCCGCGTGACGCGTCGCCTCACCGGCAACGCCGAGATGGCCCCGGGCGACGCCGCGAAGATCAAGAAGCTTCTCGGCAAGTGAGCCGCCGCGCCCCACTGACTGGAGGGGGCGCGCGACTCGGACCGGGACTCAATCGATTCGGGCCGTGTGACGACAACCACGGCCCCGCTACAAGGAGTTAACAAGTGGCACGCGTCAAGCGGGCAGTCAACGCCCACAAGAAGCGCCGGGCGATCCTCGAGCAGGCCAGCGGCTACCGTGGCCAGCGCTCCCGCCTGTACCGCAAGGCGAAGGAGCAGGTCACCCACTCCCTCGTCTACAACTACAACGACCGCAAGAAGCGCAAGGGCGACTTCCGTCAGCTGTGGATCCAGCGCATCAACGCCGCTGCCCGCGCCAACGGCATGACCTACAACCGCTTCATCCAGGGTCTGAAGGCCGCCAACATCGAGGTGGACCGCAAGATCCTGGCCGACCTCGCGGTCAACGACGCCAACGCGTTCGCCGCGCTCGTCGAGGCCTCGCAGAAGGCGCTCCCGAGCGACGTCAACGCCCCGAAGGCTGCCTGAACTTCAGCCTGACGACGTGGTGACGGACCCGCAGGCCCCGGCCTGCGGGTCCGCCGCTTTTCCGGACCCGGCCACGTCCGTGCGGACGGACCGGGACCCCTACGCACCGAACAACAGAAGCGAGCCGCCGCCCATGGGCACCCCCGAGCTGATCTCCCCGCGTTCCCCGCGTGTCACCGCCGCCCGGCGGCTGGCCCGCCGCGCCTTCCGCGGCAAGGAGCGCCGGTTCATCGCCGAGGGCCCGCAGGCCGTACGGGAGGCCATCGCGCACCGCACGGGTGGTGTGCCCACGCTCATCGAGCTGTTCGCCACCGTCGAGGCCGCCGAGCGGCACGCCGAGATCGTCGAGGCGGCCCGCGCGGCCGGGGTGCGGGTCCACTACGCCGACGACAGGACCGTCGCCGACATCTCCCAGACCGTCACCCCGCAGGGGCTGCTCGGCGTCTGCGGGTTCCTCGACTCGCCGTTCGAGGAAATCCTCGCCGCCCGCCCGCAGTTGATCGCGGTGCTCGCCAACGTCCGTGACCCCGGCAACGCCGGCACCGTGCTGCGCTGCGCGGACGCCGCGGGCGCGGACGCCGTCGTGCTGACCGACGCCTCCGTGGACCTGTACAACCCCAAGTCCGTACGCGCCTCGGTCGGTTCGCTCTTCCACCTCCCGGTCGCGGTGGGCGTCCCGGTCGAGCGGGTGGTGAGCGGACTGCAGTCCGCCGGTGTACGGATCCTCGCCGCCGACGGAGCGGGCGACCGTGACCTGGACGCCGAGCTGGACACCGGCTCCATGGGCGGGCCCACCGCCTGGGTCTTCGGCAACGAGGCCTGGGGCCTGCCGGAGGAGACCCGGGCGCTCGCGGACGCCGTGGTGCGGGTCCCGATCCACGGCAGGGCGGAGAGCCTCAACCTCGCGACGGCCGCCGCGGTCTGCCTCTACGCCTCCGCCCGCGCCCAGCGCAGCCCCGGTGGCTGCCGCGCCGTGTCACCCGCCTGAGGGGTGTCCCCCGGATCTTCGGGGCACTTCCGGTGTGAGCTAGTAGGCTTGCGTGCTCGGGGGCCCGGAAGGGGGTAACGGGGATGAGTGTGAGGACTTCCGGCACCACAGTCACCGCTGACGGCCGCCGGTCCGACGGACCGGCGCGCGGGCCGCTGCCCGCTCAGGCCGGGGGACCGGACGCCCTGGGGAGCGGTCTCGGCCTGGACCCCGACGATCTGCCCGACGGCCTGGTCGTCGCCGATGAGACCGGCCGGGTGATCTGCTTCAACGCCGCCGCGGCCAAGATCACCCACATCGCTCCCGAGGACGCGCTCGGCCGCCCCCTCGAACACGCCCTGCCGCTGCAGGACATCGAGGGCCGCCGCTGGTGGCGGCTCACCGACCCCTACGGCGGGCTCGCGATCCGCCGCGGCCAGCCCGAGCGCAATCTGCTGCTCGGCGGCCGCGAGGTGCTGGTCTCCGCCCGCTACGTCCGCAGCCGCCCGACCGGGCCCGTCCAGCGGCTGGTGATCGCGCTGCGCGGCACCGAGGCCCGGCGCCGTACGGAGCTCAGCCACGCCGAGCTGATCGCCACCGTCGCCCATGAACTGCGCTCGCCGCTGACCTCGGTCAAGGGCTTCACCGCCACCCTCCTCCAGAAGTGGGAGCGCTTCACCGACGACCAGAAGCGGCTGATGCTGGAGACGGTGGACGCCGACGCCAACCGCGTCACCCGGCTGATCGCCGAGCTGCTGGACATCTCCCGGATCGATTCGGGGCGGCTGGAGGTGCGCCGCCAGCGGGTCGACATGAGCGCCGCGGTCCGCCGGCACGTCCAGGCGCAGACCACCGCCGGCCAGCGCCCGGACCGCTTCCTGATCCGGATGCTGGAACCGCTGCCCGATCTGTGGGCGGACCCGGACAAGGTCGACCAGGTCCTGGGCAACCTGCTGGAAAATGCGGTGCGCCACGGCGAGGGAACCGTCACCATCGAGGTCGGACCGGTATCGGATGCGACCAGCACGGAGGGGACGAGCGTCACCGTGAGCGACGAGGGGCCGGGCATCCCGGAGGAATCGATGAGCCGCGTCTTCACCCGCTTCTGGCGGGGCAGCAAGCGCGGCGGCACCGGCCTGGGCCTCTACATCGTCAAGGGCATCGTCGAGGCCCACGGCGGGACGATCACGGTCGGCCGGGCGCCGGCCGGCGGCGCACAGTTCCGATTTAGCCTGCCCGTCGCGACGCCGGCCTTCATGGCCTGAGCACTCCGCGGCGGGCGCCCCGCGGGGGCGTGGACCGGCCGCGCGGCCCGTCCCCCTTAGACTTGACCTTTGGCACCTTTGGCGCACAGGCATCGCGGGCACAGCGCGGGCTCGGCATCCGACCTTTGTGATCGAAGAGCCGAGGCGAAGCGAGCCAAGCCAAGCCAGTCCACCGGAAGCACGGGAAGAGATGTCCGCACCCAATAAGTCGTACGACCCTGTCGAGGTCGAAGCCCTGAAACCGGAAGAGATCGCCGCACGGCTGGACGAGGCGCTGGCCGCCATCGCCGCCGCGGCCGATCTCGAGGAGCTGCGTGAGGTGAAGGTCGCGCACACCGGCGACCGCTCGCCGCTCGCGCTCGCCAACCGTGAGATCGGCGCCCTGCCCCCGCACGCCAAGGCGGACGCAGGCAAGCGCGTCGGCCAGGCCCGTGGCCGGGTGAACCAGGCGCTCAAGGCCCGCCAGGAGGAGCTGGAGACGGAGCGCGACGCGCGGGTGCTGGTCGAGGAGGCAGTGGACGTCACACTGCCCTACGACCGCACCCCGGCCGGCGCCCGGCACCCGCTCACCACCTTCATGGAGCGGGTCGCGGACGTCTTCGTGGCCATGGGCTACGAGGTCGCCGAGGGCCCCGAGGTCGAGGCGGAGTGGTTCAACTTCGACGCCCTCAACTTCGTGCCCGACCACCCGGCGCGCCAGATGCAGGACACCTTCTTCGTCCAGGGTGGGGGCACCTCCCCGACGGAGTCTGGGGGAGGCACCGAGGGCGATGAGTCCGGTGTCGTGCTGCGCACCCACACCTCGCCGGTCCAGGCCCGTACGCTCGTCGACCGCGAGCCGCCGGTCTATGTCGTCTGCCCGGGGCGGGTCTACCGCACCGACGAGCTGGACGCCACGCACTCCCCGGTCTTCCACCAGATCGAGCTGCTCGCCGTCGACGAGGGCCTGACCATGGCCGACCTCAAGGGCACGCTCGACCACATGGTCCGGGCGCTGTTCGGCCCCGACATGAAGACCCGGCTGCGGCCGAACTACTTCCCGTTCACCGAGCCGTCCGCCGAGATGGACATGGTCTGCTACGTCTGCCGTGGCGAGTCCGTGGGCAACCCCGACCGCCCCTGCCGCACCTGCTCCAGCGAGGGCTGGATCGAGCTCGGCGGCTGCGGAATGGTCAACCCCAAGGTGCTCATCGCCTGCGGCGTCGACCCCGAGAAGTACAGCGGCTTCGCCTTCGGGTTCGGCATCGACCGGATGCTGATGTTCCGGCACAACGTGGAAGACATGCGTGACATGTTCGAAGGCGACGTCCGGTTCACCCGGCCGTTCGGGATGGAGATCTGATGCGGGTCCCGCTTTCTTGGCTGCGGGAGTACGTCGACCTGCCGGCGACGGAGACCGGCCGTGACGTACAGGCCAAGCTCATTGCCGTCGGCCTGGAGGTCGAGACCGTCGAGCGCCTCGGCGAGGGCCTCAAGGGCCCGCTCGTCGTCGGCCAGGTGCTGACCATCGAGGAGCTGGAGGGCTTCAAGAAGCCGATCCGCTTCTGCACGGTGGACGTCGGCCAGGCCAACGGCACGGGCGAGCCGCAGGAAATCGTCTGTGGCGCGCGGAACTTCTCCGTCGGCGACAAGGTCGTGGTCGTCCTCCCCGGCGCCGTGCTGCCCGGCGACTTCAAGATCGCCGCGCGCAAGACGTACGGCAAGAAGTCGCACGGCATGATCTGCTCCGGCGACGAGCTGGGCATGGGCGACTGGGGGTCCCCCCAGACGGAGTCTGGGGGAGGTACGCACGGCATCATCGTGCTGCCGCCCGAGTACGAGGTCGGCACCGACGCGATCGAGCTGCTGGAGCTCGTCGACGAGGTGCTGGACATCGCCGTCACCCCGGACCGCGGCTACTGCCTGTCGATGCGCGGTGTCGCCCGTGAGACCGCCACCGCCTACGGGCTGCCGCTGCGCGACCCGGCGCTGCTGGACGTGCCGCCGCCGAACTCCGCCGGCTACCCCGTCCAGGTCTCCGACCCCCTCGGCTGCGACCGCTTCACCGCCCGTACGGTCACCGGTCTGGAGCCCGGCGCGCGCACCCCGCTGTGGATGCAGCGCCGGCTGCAGAAGGCCGGGATGCGTCCGGTCTCGCTGGCCGTCGACATCACCAACTACGTGATGCTGGAGCTCGGCCAGCCGCTGCACGCCTACGACCGCACCAGTGTGGACGGCCCGATCGGCGTCCGCCGGGCGAGCGCGGGAGAGCAGCTGACCACCCTGGACGGCACCAAGCGGGTGCTGGACGCCGCGGACCTGGTCATCACCGACAACCGCGGCCCGATCGGCCTCGCGGGCGTCATGGGCGGCGCCAACACCGAGATCGCGGCCCCGGTCACGGAGGACGGGACCGGTCAGCCGCAGGGCACCACCGACGTCGTGATCGAGGCCGCGCACTTCGACGCGCTGTCCATCGCCCGTACGGCCCGCCGGCACAAGCTGTCCTCGGAGGCCGCCAAGCGCTTCGAGCGCGGGGTGGACCCGGAGGCCGCGTCCGCCGCGGCCCAGCGCACCGTCGACCTGCTGGTGCTGCTCGCGGGCGGTACCGCCGAGGACGGCGTCACCGAGGTCGTCACGCCCCGCGGGCCGCGCACGATCACCCTCTCCGCCGGCCACCCGGACAAGGTCGCCGGTGTCGACTACGGCCGGGAGACCGTCGTCCGCCGCCTCCAGCAGGTCGGCTGTGACGTCTACGGCCAGGACGAGCTGGTCGTGACCGTGCCGTCCTGGCGGCCGGACCTCAGTGAGCCGAACGACCTGGCCGAAGAGGTCATCCGGCTGGAGGGCTACGAGAACCTGCCCTCCACCCTCCCGAAGCCGCCGGCCGGCCGGGGGCTGACCGAGCGTCAGCGGCTGTACCGCCGGGTCGGCCGTGCGCTGGCCGGTGCGGGCTATGTCGAGGCGCTGAACTACCCGTTCACCGGCTCGCACGTGCTCGACCAGCTCGGGATCGAGGCGGACGACCCGCGCCGTGCGGCTGTCACCCTCGTCAACCCGCTCTCCGACGAGGAGCCCGACCTCCGTACGACGCTGATCCCGGGTCTGCTGAACGCGCTGCGCCGCAACTACGGGCGGGGCACCCACGATCTGGCGCTCTTCGAGACCGGACCGGTCTTCCGGGCGACCGGCGACGAGAAGCCGGCCAGCCGGCTGGTCGTCGACCGCCGGCCGACCGATGACGAGATCGCCTCGCTGGACGCCTCGCTCCCGCAGCAGCCGCGGCGCGCCGCCGTGGTGCTCGCCGGCGGCCGTGAGCAGGACGGCTGGTGGGGCGGCGGCCGCCCCGCGATCTGGGCGGACGCCATCGAGGCGGGCCGTACCGTCGCACGGGAGGCGGGTGTGGAGCTGATCATCCGCCAGGACCAGCACGCCCCCTTCCACCCGGGCCGCTGTGCGGCGCTGCTCGCCCTCGTCGACGGTGAGGAGATCCTCGTCGGCAACGCCGGTGAGCTGCACCCGCGGGTCATCAAGACGCTGGCCCTGCCGGAGCGCACCTGCGCGATGGAGATCGACCTGGACCGGCTGGAGCGGGCCGGTACCGGACCGCTGCGCGCCCCGAAGATCTCGGCCTTCCCGGTCGCGACCCAGGACGTCGCCCTCGTGGTCGACGCCGGTGTCCCGACGGCGGAGGTCGAGGGCGCGCTGCACGACGGTGCGGGTGAACTGCTGGAGTCGCTGCGGCTGTTCGACGTCTTCACCGGCGAGCAGATCGGCGCGGGCAAGAAGTCGCTGGCGTATGCGCTGCGCTTCCGCGCCGCCGACCGGACGCTGACCGCCGAGGAGGCCTCGGCGGCCCGTGACGCGGCGGTCGCGGCGGCCGTGGAGCGGACGGGGGCGGTGCTGCGCGGCTGAGCGTGGGCGTTGCCTGCGACCGCGCGACGGCGTGCTTGACGGGGTGAGGGCGTGGACGGTGTGCACCGTCCACGCCCTCACCCCTTTCGGTGTGCGGCGGGCGGGAATTGTGGGGCCAGTGGGGCGGGGCGGGTGTGCGTGGGGCGGCTGCGGTTTCCAGGGCGACGATCAGATCCGTACACCATCACTCCATCGGGTGATGATGTACGTATCGTCGTCGGATGGACACGGAACGTCGCGAGAATCGACCGGGTCGGCAGGGCCCGTGTGACCGCGGCAGCGGGCCGGGCCGACCCGCTCACTACCTGGGGGACCACCGGCTAGGGGGACCAGCTGCATGATCCGAAACCGGGCGAGGGGCGGAGCGCGCGCCGGGGCGGCAAACGCCCGGCGGGCCTTCGTCTTCGTCCTGCCCGGGCTCTGGGTGCTCGGCGTGGTGGCCTGGGAGCTGAGCCACCCGACCAGTGGCCATTTGCTGCAACTCCTCGCCGCCGCGCCCGCCATCGCCTGCGCGGGCACCGGCCGCCGCCAGTGCGTGCTGCTCGGCGGGGTGTGCGCGCTGCTCGCACTGGTGCCGTTCGGCGAGGGCGAGCCCGGGGCCGGGCCGGCCACGCGCATGATGACCTGCGGTGCGATCCTCGCGGTGATCTGTGCCAGCTATCTGACGGCCGGGCGGCGGCTGCGGCTGCTGGGGGAGCTGGAGCGCACCCGTGAGGTCGCCGCCGCCGCGCAGCGGGTGCTGCTGCGGCCGTTGCCACGGCGGATCGACGGGGTGCTGCTGGCGGCCGACCATCTCTCCGCGAGTGAGGGGGCCGTGGTCGGCGGGGACCTGTACGAGGTCGTGGGGACCCGGCACGGGGTCCGGGCGGTGATCGGGGATGTGCGCGGGCACGGGCTGGACGCCATGGGCACGGTCGCGGCGATGCTCGGCAGCTTCCGCGAAGTGGTGCACGACGAGCCCGAACTGGGGGAGGTGCTGCGCCGGTTGGAGCGGTCGCACCAGCGGCATCTGCGGGAGCGGGCGCACACCGGGCGGCCGGCGGCCAAGGGGGAGCCGGGGAGCCCGCTCGCCGAGGAGTTCGTGACGCTGCTGCTTGTGGAGGTGGCCCGGGACGGGTCCGTCACGGCGCTCAACTGCGGGCATCCGTGGCCCTATCGGATCGCCTGCCGGGCGGTCGCGCCGGTCGCCCCCGCCGATCCGATGCCGCCGCTGGGGCTGTTCCCGTTGCCGGAGGAGCTGTCCGCGGTGCGCTGTGGGCGGCTGCGGCCCGGTGAGGGGCTGTTTCTGCACACCGACGGGGCGGCCGATGCGCGGGACGCGGCGGGGGAGTTCTTTCCGCTGACCCAGGAGCTGCGCAGCAGTGTCGAGGCGGCCGCGGCCCCGTGCGGACCCTCACCGGCGGGGGTGGTCGGGGGCGTACGGAAGGCGTTGCTGCGGCATGCGGGCGGACGGCTGACGGACGATGTGGCGCTGCTGATGCTGAGCAACGACCGGGTGCGGGTGCCGGTGCAGGCGGCCGGCACCGCCCCGCCTACCGTGCGCCTTCCGTGACCTCCCGGCCGATCGGCGACGGGAAGGTGACGCCGGTCAGCTCCTCGGAGGCCTGCCACAGGCGCCGGGCGCTCTCCGGGTCGCAGGCCGCGGCCGTCCTGCCGACCAGCGTCGGTGCGCCACGCATCTCGCCGAGCCCGTCCGGGCCGAGGTAGGAGGCGCCCGGCAGGTCCTGGGTGGCGGCGTAGAGCGTGGGGAGGGCGCCGGCCTTGTTGTCCTGGGCGACCAACCGGTTGCCGACCCGCATCACCGCGCGCCGCAGCGCGCTGGCGTCGGCACCCTGGAGGTTGGTGGCGGCCCAGCCCGGGTGTGCGGCGAGGGCGCGCAGCGGCGATCCCGCGGCGGCGAGACGGCGTTGCAGCTCCAGGGTGAACAGCAGGTTGGCCAGCTTGGACTGGCTGTAGGCGGTGACGGGGCGGTAGGCGCCGGTCAGGTTCAGGTCGTCGAAGTGGATGTGGTTGCCGGGCAGCCGGTGGGCGCCGGACGACACGGTCACCACACGGTCGGTGAGGTGCGGCAGCAGCAGGTTGGTCAGCGCGAAGTGGCCGAGGTGGTTGGTGCCGAACTGCGTCTCGAAGCCGTCCTTCGTCCGGGACTCCGGGATGTTCATGACTCCGGCGTTGTTGATCAGCAGATCGACCGGGTCCTGCCAGGCGGCGGCGAACGCGCGGACGGAGGCGAGGTCGGCCAGGTCGAGACGGCGGACTTCGACGGTGCCGCGGGCGCCCCGCACGGTGGCGGCGGCGGACTCGCCGCGCTGGAGGTCCCGTACGGCGAGGACGACATGAGCGCCCGCTCGGGCGAGGGCGTCGACGGTGGCGATGCCCAGTCCGCTGTTGGCGCCGGTCACGATGGCGGTGCGGCCGGTCTGGTCGGGAATGTCGGTGGTGTTCCACTTCGGGGTGTGCGTCATGGCTTCAATGTAGGCAATGCCAACAATGATGTCAATGACAACAATGTAGCCAGTGAATACATGGGGGATAGGATGGCGGCCATGCACCGTCGTTACCACCACGGAGACCTGCGCGCCGCGCTGCTCACCCGCGCCGAGCAGACGCTCCGCGAGAAGGGGCCGGGCGCCCTGTCCCTGCGGGAACTGGCCCGCGACCTCGGCGTCAGCCATGCCGCCCCGAGCCGGCACTTCAAGGACAAGCAGGCGCTGCTCGACGCGCTGGCGCTGGCCGGTTTCGACCGTCTGCACGAGACCCTGGCCGCGTCCCGGGGAGCGGGCGAGACCTTCCCCGACCGGCTCGGCGAACTCGTCCGCGCCTACGTGGACTTCGCCGTCGCCAACGCCGAGCTGCTCGACCTGATGTACACGGTCAAGCACGACCCGGCGGCGTCCGAGGCGCTGATCGCGGCCGCGCACCGGCTGGGAGCGATGGCGCAGGAGATGGTCGCGGAGGGGCAGCGCGACGGCGAGGTGCGGGAGGGCCCCGTCGACAGCATCGCCCTGCCGGTGTTCACCACCCTGCACGGCTTCGCCAGCTTCGCGATGAGCAGTGTGCTCTCCGCGGAGGAGGTCGCGTCCGGCCTCGACGCGGTGATCGCGTACATGCTCCGGGGCTGTGCCCCGTGAGGGGGCGCCGCAGCCCTTCACACCCCGTGTGAAGGGGCGTTCACTACGCTCGACCGACGGAGTGCTCATGTCGACAAGGCCATGAGCCGGCGGCCCGCGGACGGGCCCGGCTCACCGGGAGGCCGGTATGGAGCCCAACACCCTGCTGGACGCGATGCTCGACGAGTCCGGTATCTCGCATGCGGGACTCGCCGCGCGGATCAACCAGCTCGGCCGCCGCCGCGGTCTGGCGCTGCGGTACGAACACACCGCGGTGGCCCGGTGGTTGAAGGGCCAGCGACCGCGGGGGCAGGTGCCCGATCTGATCTGCGAGATCATGGGGGAACGGCTGCACCGGCCGGTCGGGCTCGATGACATCGGGTTCAGCGGTCCGGGGTCGCGGCGGGCCGCCGACACCCCGCTCTCCGGCTTCGTCGAGCGGGCCACCGCGCTGTGGCGGTCCGATGAGCAGCAGCGCCCGCACATCCTCGACGCACCGGCGCTCACCGGCACCTCGGCGGTCATCCCCGTATGGGAGTGGGAGAACCCGCCCGAGGACTCCGATGTCTCGCGTGACGGGCTGACCCGGGTCGGTATGGCCGACATCGAGATGCTGCGCACCGCACGGACGCACTACGAGACGATGTACCGGAAGGCGGGTGGTATCGCTACCAGAGCACGCATCGTGGGATTCCTGAACGCCGAGGCGGCGCCGCTGCTGCGGGGCAGCTACAGCGATGCGACGGGGCGTCAGCTCCACCGGGCGACCGGCGGACTGGTCGCGGTCGCCGGCATCTGTGCGTACGACTCGGACGCTCTCGGGCTGGCCCAGCGCTACTTCCATCAGGCGCTCCGGCTGGCCAAGGCCAGCGGGGACCGTGGCCTCGGCGCCTATGTCATCGCGCTGCTGGTCAACCAGTCCCTCTTCGTACGGGAGTACCGCCAGGCGGTCGCCTTCGCGGAGGCGGCGCTGCGGGCCGCGGGTCCGCAGATCACCCCGGCGCTCTCCGCGGACCTCTACGCGATGCAGGCCAAGTCCTATGCCCGGCTCGGTGACGGCGCCGCCGCGCTGTCGTGCATCCGGCGCGCGGAGGCGGCCGCGGAGCGTATCCGGCCCGGTCTCGAACCGGCGGAGACGGGCTATGTCCAGCCCGGCCTGGTGAACGTACAGGTGGCGGAGGCGCTGCTCAGCCTGGGTGACTTACGGGCCGCCCGGGAGCAGGCGGACGCCGCCGTCGACACCCCCGCACACGACCGCGGCCGGGTCCACCGGCTGGCCATGCTCACCCATATCGAGCTGCGTCAAGGCGATGCGGACCGGGCGGTGGCCAATGCCGCGCAGATGACGGAGCAGGCTCGCGGAATGGAGTCGCAACGGCTGCGGGACCGGCTGCGGGCGGTGCGCGAACATCTGGCGGAGACCGGGAGCTCCGCGACGGACGAGGCTGCCGATCTCATCGACGAGGTGCTGCGCGTTCCGCTGTAGGGCGTACGACACGCCCCTGACCGGGCTCGTGTCACCTTGCCGGCCCTACAGCGGAAGGTGGCAGTTACGTGCGTTGGAACAATCTCGGCGAAAAGCCCGTCTATGCGAATCCCTGGTTCCGGGTCAATCTGGCCGATGTGGAACTGCCGGATGGCCGCCATCTGGATCACTATCTGATCCGGATGCGGCCCGTCGCCGTGGCCACCGTGGTCAATGAGGCCAATGAGGTGCTGCTGCTGTGGCGGCACCGGTTCATCACCGACACCTGGGGCTGGGAGCTGGCCGCCGGGGTCGTCGAGGACGGTGAGGACCCCGCGGCGGCGGCCGCCCGGGAGATGGAGGAGGAGACCGGGTGGCGGCCCGGCCCCCTCCAGCATCTCCTCACGGTGGAGCCGTCCAACGGCCTCACCGACGCACGGCACCACATCTACTGGTCCGAGGAGGGCGAGTACACCGGCCCGCCCCAGGACGGATTCGAGTCCGAGCGGCGGGAGTGGGTGGCGTTGAAGCTGGTGCCCGACATGGTGGCGCGAGGGGAGGTGCCGGGCGCCAATATGGCCGCCGCGTTGCTGATGCTGCATCACCTCCGGCTGGGCTGACCGGAACCGGCCGGTGACCGCGGCCGGCGGTCATCGGCCCAGGGCCTGCCACACCGCCACCACCAGCGCCGCGAGCCCCGTGAGCGCGGCGAGGGACGGCAGCGGCCAGCGGGTGCTCTCCAGCCGTGTGACGCGGGCCTGCAGCTCGTCCGCGTCCCGCTCGTACTGCTCGGAGCGCTGGGCGAGCAGCGCGAGTTGGCCGTCGACCCGGGCGGTGCGGACGTCGAGCAGACGCCTCAGCTCGGCTAAATCGGCGGTTACCAGATCGGGTTCGGGGTGGGCGGTCACGGTCCGCTCCTCATTCCTTCGGTCAGTTGCTTCGGTGTCGGTACGGGCCTCAGTCAACTGTGCTGCGGCGAAGGGCGGGAGCGTGTGCGGCGGGGAGATCCGGGTCTGCGGTTCACACCCCGTGTGAGGTGACGCGGGGTGACGGCGCGGCGGTCGTTCGCACGGGGTGTGAATCGCGCACTCCGGGAGGCGCGCTTCACACGCTCCCGTACGCGCCCGCGCGGGGGTTGACTCGAAGGTGCCACGGGGGCCGACGCCGGCGGACGGGCGCCCGCCGGCCCGGGGTCCGCCCGCCGGTTCCTTCCCCCGAGCGGCGGGCGGACGGTCCGTGGATCCGCCCGAGGGCAAGCCCGGCCTGGTCTTACGGCCTGGTCTTACGGCCCGGTCTTACGGCCCGGCTTTGGCGGATCCCTCGCGGGTGACTCCGGCTCCCGGACCGTGCTCGGATTCTTCGTCGGCCACCGGCCTCGCCGCCAGGGGCGCCGGCACGGCCGGTTCGGGCATGCCGCGGCACAGCAGCCAGCTCAGGGCGGGCATCACGATCAGTGGCATCAGGGCCGTCCGCAGGGACGTGGCGTCGGCGAGGCTGCCGATGAGGGGGCCGGCGAGGCCGCCGACGCTGACCGTGAGGCCGAGGGTGATCCCGCTGGCGGTGCCGACGCGCGAGGGGAGGTAGTCCTGGGCGAGGGTGACCTGCAGCGAGAACGGGACGTACAGGCCGATGGAGGTCAGCGCCACGAACACGTAGATCGCCGGACCGGGGACGAACACGACACCTGCGACGGCGGCGACCGTGGTCAGATACGCCACGCGCACGATCGCGACCCGGTCCCAGCGGTTGGCCAGGCGGCTGCCCACTATGGTGCCCACTCCACCGCCGGCGTAGAGGATGAAGAGCGCGGCAGTGGCCGCTGCCGTACCGCCTTCCGTGCGCTCCCGCGCGTAGAACGACAGGAACGTGCTCAGGCCGACGAAGGTGATCGACCGGCACACCACGGCCAGCGACAGCTTCACGAACGAGACCTTGTCGTCGGTCCCTGTCGGGGCTGCGGAGCCGGCACCCGTACGCGTCGCCTTCTCCAGTGCGCGCAAGACGGGCAGACACAGCACGCTGCCGGCCAGGGCCGGCACCATGAGCAGCGGCGAGAGCCGCAGACCGCCGGTGGCGATGACGGCCGTGACCATGAGGGGTGCGAGCGCGAAGCCGATGTTGCCGCCGAGGGAGAACCAGCCCATCGCGCTGTGGCTCCCCTTGCCGGCGAGGCGCGCGACGCGGGCGGACTCGGGATGGTAAGCGGCGACGCCGATCCCGGACACCGCCACGCACGCCAGCGTCAGCGCGTACGAACCGCTCATGCCGCTCAGAGCGATCCCCAGTCCGGCGGCGATGGTGCTCATGGGCAGCAGCCAGGGCATGGCCCGCCGGTCGGTGAGCGCACCGAACACCGGTTGTGCCACGGAGGACAGCAGCGACGCGGCGAGCACGATGCCCGAGACCGCGGCGTAGGTGTAGGCGCGCTCGGCGACGAAGAAGGGGACGAGCGAGGCCACGGCGCCCTGATAGACGTCTACGCAGGCATGTCCGGCTGACAGCAAGAGGATCGATCTGTTCCTTGGCATTTCGCCATGGTCATCGCCGGGGGCTTGTCGCGCTTCCGATAAACTGCCAACCAATGACGAAAATCCGCCATGAGTCGGTCGCGCCGACCCGCACCCAGTGGCTGGCCCCCGGAGCCGGCATCGACGCCCACCGCCATGACGACCACCAGATCGTCTACGCCGGCAGAGGCGTGCTGGCCATCACCACCAGCGCGGGCTCGTGGATCGCGCCGGCCACCCGTGCCATCTGGGTACCGGCCGGCACGGTGCACGCCCACCGGGCCTACGGAGAACTCGAACTGCACCTGGTCGGCCTGCCCGCGAACACCAACCCGCTCGGGCTGGGCGAGCCGACCGTGCTGAGTGTCGGCCCCCTGCTGCGTGAACTGATCCTCGCCTGCACCCGCACCCCGGACGACGACAGCGCCGAATACGGGCGGCTACGGGCCGTACTGCTCGATCAGTTGCGAGCCTCGCCCCAGCAGCCTCTGTATCTGCCCACCCCCACCGCCCCCCAACTCAGGGAACTGTGCGCGATCCTGGGCGCCGATCCGGCCGACAACCGCACTCTGGCCGCACTGGGCAAACAGGTCGGTGCAAGCGACCGGACCCTGTCCCGCCTCTTCAAAACCGACCTCGGCATGACCTTTCCGCAGTGGCGTACCCAACTGCGCCTCTACCACGCTCTGGTCCTTCTTGCGGAGAACACCCCGGTGACCGCTGTGGCGCACAGGTGCGGCTGGTCGTCCGCCAGTGCGTTCATCGACGTCTTCCACCGCACCTTCGGATGCACCCCGGGAGCACACCGGGGGTCCGCCACAGGGCCGGACCAGCCGAGGTGAATCCGGTGACGTGCGCACCACTGTGGTGCCGGCCTCCGATGCCCGGGGTGCTCTTCACCCGGTATCGCTTGCCCTCGCCCCGCAGGGCCGTCAGTCGACGATCCGGTTGGCGGGGACGTCGCAGATCAGGTACGGGATGCGGGCCTCGCACGCGTCGCAGGAGTGGGCGGTCCAGGAGTTGGTGGCGCCTTTGCCGTGCCATTTCCGAAATATGACGCCGTCGGCCTCGGGGCCGACGTACACCATCTCGCTCATGCGCAGATACTCGACGGACTTCCATTCAAGTCGCTTTCCGCCCAGTCCGAGCAGAAGTTTGATGGCGGCGCACTTCATTTCCACGTGCGTTTGCGCCATCTTCGGGTCCAGATCTACCGTCTCACCCCGGACGGTCAGCCAGCCGCGGTGGATTTTGGGAACCGGCGGGTCCACCGTCTCCCAGGCTCCTTGGTGATAGCTGATGCCGTTGAGGTGCTTTTCCCGGATCCATGGATCACCGCTCTCCCGGCCGCTGGAGGCGATGAGGAAGTATTCACGTCCGCTGATCCTCGCCTCCAGGACCCCCATCATGAAATGGGCCCTCTTGTCCTTCATCAAGTCCTGGTCCTGCCTGAGGTTGCGGTCGATCGCGACAAGGACACCGCGCAGCTGCTCGCTGTCGGTGACTTCCGGGATGCCGTGCAGCAGTTTCCCCTTGCCCTTGTCTTCCTTGTCCCTGCGGAAGTGGCATCGAGGGCAGGTGTCGGACTTCTTTCCGCCGTGCCGGAGGTTCGGCGCACGATCGGGCTGGCGGAGCCTTAATTTCGACGGCATGTGCGGTCTTCTCTCGAATCGCCAACGGTGCGGGCGAAAATAGCACGGAGTCGCTCAGTGTCGCAGTATTGCCGCAAGGGTGAGAGGGCATTCTTGGACGTTGTCGGGTGCCGCTCGATCGCGGCGGCGCCGCTCCGTATGGGGCACCTTTCTGCCCATCTTGGTTCAGATCTGCCATAGAGCATGGCCGGTTCGCGGCGTTCATTGCCCCCATAGTGCCTTATGCTATGGCAAAACGGTCAATAGCTGGTTTCTGTTGCGGAAGTCGACGAAAGCGTCCGCGGCGGTCGCCCTTCGCATGGCCGGATCATCTCCGATAGGGATTCCGGCACTGTAGCGTTCGTCCGAGTTTCACGTCGGCCTGCTGCTTTCCGTGCTCAGCGTGGCCGAACGGTCAGAAGGGAATGCGATGACCTTCGGCACGCTCAAAGAATGGCTGAACGGCCTTTCCGCAGGGCAGGAGCTGGTTCTTCCCGACGGACTTCCGGACGATTTGGCAGAACTCAAGAATGCGGTGAATATCGAAGCCCTCGCGGACTGGTTCACCGTCGGAGCCGGCCTCACGGAAATCGAAGTGGACGCGGACAGTCTGCGTCTCAGCGGAACCGTCGCCCCGGACACACCGAAGATCTCCCTGCGGTTCTTCACCGCCGCCGATTCGGAACCCGTGGCCGACGACATGGAAATTCTCGGTGTCCGGATCGCCGTGTCGCTGGAGAGCCATCCCGTGCTGTCGGCCCTCAGCGGCATCGGCATGCGGGATGTCCTGCTGGTCTACGAGATCCGCATGCTGGAGGGCGCCGCCGTACGCACGCTCTACGTCCAGGCGGATCTCCCCGTCAAGGACGGGGAGTCACTCCTCATCACCTGCGCGCTCGAGTTCGATGCGGGGCAGAAGAGCTTTGAGTTCCTCATGGAGCCCGAGTCCGGAACGGGGTGGCACGTCGCCGAGGCGATCTTCGCGCTGTTCGGCGTCGCGCCGCCGCTCGTCCTGAAGGACATGTTCCCGGAGCGCCTGATGGTGGCGTACGACACGGGGGCGGGAACCACCGGGTTCCGGGTGGCGGCGGACGTCCGGTTCCCGCTGGGCGACGCCGACGCCGACCTCGCCCTGCTGGCTCAGCTGTCGCGGCGGGCGGGCAATGACTACGACAAGGAGGTCTCGGGGTCGCTCAAGGTCCAGGTCCCTGACCATCTCGGTGGTCTGCGCGTGCTGGCCTTCGACGTCGGGTACCAGGAACTGTCCGGTACGAACGTCGTGACCGCCTCCTGGGCCGCCGACGCAGGCGTGCCACTGACCGACCTGGCGGCCGCACTCGGCGTCAGCATGCCTGATCTGCCCGAGGTATTACGACCCGAACTGGATGCCCTGGCGATGCGGTACGACTCCGCGACCGGCCAGGTGCTGCTGACAGCCGCGACCGAGCGCACGGGCTGGGTCTACGCCGGCGGTCCCGGCGCCGGCCCCGGTGGTCCCCGCCGCACCGCCGCCGCCGTGCGGGCCCGGCTCGGGGCGCGTGCCTCGGATCTGCCGCTGGTCGGCGAGGCCGTCCCGCCCGGCGCGGACCTGGTGCTCGACGGCATCGCCTTCACCTCGGCGCCCCCCGGATGGACCGCCGACCAGGCGACCGCCCTCAACTCCGCGCTGGACCAGGTCGATCCGGCGGCGGAGCGCAGGCTGCCGCGCTTCGCCGCCGACCTGGCGGCCGGGCCCGGCATCGCCGTCCAGATCGAGCTGAGCATCGGGGGAGTGCCACAGGCCCCGCTGGTCCTGCCGATCACCACCGGCGCGGGCGGCACACCCGTCGCCGCCTCCCGGGGCCCGCTCGCCGTACGCGCGGCGGACGAGAGCGGGGCGCGCGATCTCGACCTGGTGTGCGGCCCGGTGCGGTTCTCGCGGATCGGGGTCGGACTCGCGGGCGAGCAGATCTTCGTCGCGCTCGACGCCGTGCTGTCGGTAGGTCCGGTCAGGCTGGTCCTGATGGGGCTCGGGCTGGGGATCGACGGGGAATTGACCGTCTCGCCGCGGTTGCGCGGCGCGGGCGTGGAGCTGGACAAGCCACCCTTGAAGATCAGCGGGATGGTGGAGCGTCGTACCGGCTCCGAGGTGGCCCCGGGGCTCAAGGAGCAGTTCAACGGGCTCGCCGCGATCGAGACCGGGTTCTTCGCCCTGCACGCCGCCGGCTCGTACGCCAAGGCGGTGGACGGCTGGTCGTCGATGTTCCTGTTCGGCGAGGTCTCCGGCGGCGAGCGCGGGCTGTTCGGGCCGCCCCCGTTCCGGGTGATCGCGATCTCGCTCGGCTTCGGCGTCAACAGCACCGTCCGCACTCCGACCATTGCCCAGGTCGGCGAGTTTCCGCTGGTGAACCGGCTGGACGGCGGTGGCAGCGGTCAGTCGCCGGAGCAGGTGCTGGAGCAGCTCGCAGGACCGGGCGGCTGGATCACCCCGCGCGAGGGCCAGTACTGGGGGGCGGGCGGGATCGAGTTCAGCTCGTTCGAGTTCATCCGTTCCCGCGCACTGCTGCTGGTCGAGGGCGGCGAGTCCTGGAAGGTCCTGCTGATCGGCCGCACCACGATCGACCTGCCGCGCAGCAAGGCTGACAAGAAGCCGATCGCCCGGCTGGTCGTCGACCTGGCGATCGGCTACCACCACGATGAGGGCCTGTTCTCGATGGACGCGGTCGTCGCGCCCGGCTCGTACATCATCGACCCGGCCGCCGAGCTCACCGGCGGCCTGTCCCTCTACATCTGGGGCAAGGACCGCACGGCGGCCGGTGGCGGCAAGGGCTTCGTGTTCACCCTCGGCGGCTACCACCCCCGCTTCAAACGGCCCGCCTACTACCCCAACCCGCCACGGGTGGGCTGGCGGTGGGCGATCGGCCCGGTGACCCTCCGCGGCCAGGTGTACGCGGCACTCACCGACGGCGCGTTCATGGCCGGCGGCGAGCTGTCCGCCAATTACGACAAGAGCTTCGGCATCCAGCTGCAGGCCTGGTTCACCGCGTGGCTGGACGCGCTGGTGCAGTGGAAGCCGTTCTACTTCGACCTGTCGATGGGCCTGAACATCGGTGTCGCGGCCACCGTCAAGGTGCTGTTCATCCGGGTCCGGGTCTCCCTGGAAGTCGGGGTGTCGCTGGATCTGTGGGGGCCGCCGATCGGCGGGCGGGCCAAGGTGAAGGTCTGGTTCATCTCCTTCACCATCGAGTTCGGCAGCAGCCGGGACGGTGTACCGGCGATCGAGTGGCCGGAGTTCAGCGTCCAGCTGCCCGCCCCGCTCTCCATCGCCCCGTTGCGCGGGCTGCTGGTCGACGTCGATCCCGGGGAGTCCGCGGCACGTTTCGAGGCGGGGGAGCCCCTGCTGGTCTCCCCCGACGGGTTCTCCGTGCGCACCGAGGCCGCCGTCCCCGCCGGCCGCGTCCTCTTCAACGGTGAGCCGTTTGCCGGGGACGCCGACGAGACCATCACCATCCGGCCGATGGGGCCGAAGGGGCAGGGGGTCGTCTCCGAACACCGCGTCACACTGCGCCACTTCGAGACCGAATACACCCCCACCGGGTGGACGGTGGCCGCCTACCGACAGGACATGCCCAAAGCGATGTGGGGCGCGCCGCTGGGCGACCCGAAGGACGTCTTGGACGGCGACGGCCTGCTCAGCGGCTGTCTGGCCGGGATCACCTTCGAGATTCCGGAGCCCGAGCTGGCCCCGGCCGTCGGCCGGGTCGACGCCGAGGCCCTGGACGCCGACGGACTGCCGGACGCGCCGGTCCCGCTGCTGGGTTCCGAGCCGGAGGGACCGCCGTCCGTGGTGGACAGGGAGAGCATCGCCACCATCCTCGACGCGGACACCGGCATCGCCGCGCGGGCCACCGCGGAAAGCCGCTCCGCGGTGCACGCCGCCCTGGCCGGTCTCGGCCTCGCCCCCGGCACCGACGATCCACTGAGCGACTACGCGGTCCTCGCCCGCACCACCTTCACCAACCCGCCCATGACCACCACCGCCGAGAGGTGAACCGACGTTGAGTGCCACCGATGACCTCCGCGTCGCCTTCCACGACTACCGCCGTCCGAAGGCCACCGCCGGCGTCTACACCCTCACGGCGGAACACCACCTGACCAAGGACGGCGTCCGCGTCGACACGGACGCCCCGATCCCCGCCACCACGCAGCAGTTCGAGATCCGCGCGGTCCGGTTCGTCCTCGACCCTTCGTCCGTGCACGCCCACTACCCGGCCGAGGGCGCCAGCGGCGACTTCAGCCGCACCCTCCCGCACATCACCCTGAACCGGTCGATTCTGCCCTGGGAACGCAAGCTGTTGGCCCGCTCGGTTCCCGAACAGGCCCCCTGGCTGGCGCTGATGGTCTTCCACGCCGGCGAACTGCCCGACGACCCCGAGGGACTGGGGCGGACCGCCACCCGCACCGTCGCCGAGCTGCGCCGCCCCGGCGGGGACATCCTGGGCCCCGACCTCAGCGACGTAGGCGTCACCCCCGGCATCGAGGCCGGCCGCTGCCAGTGCGTCGACGTCCCGGCCGACTTGTTCACCACTCTGGTGCCGCGCGAGGAGGAACTGAACTACCTCGCCCATGTCCGCGACGTCTCCACCCGTCCGCAGCGGCGCGATGACGGCGAGATCCTGACCAAGGGCCAGTACGCCGTGCTGGCCGCCAATCGCCTCCCGCGCCAACCGGGCACCTACACGGCACACCTGGTGTCTCTGGAGGGCTTCCACGGCAGGCTCGGCCCAGGTCAACTGCCGGAAGACAAACGGCTCGTGAGGCTGTGCGTACTGCACTCCTGGACGTTCACCAGCGACCCGCTCGGCACCCGGGACGCCTCCGCGCTGCTCGGCAACCTGGTGGCGCCGGCCCGGGAGGACCGGGAGAACCTGGCGTTACGGCTGCGTCCGCAGACAGCGGTGGAGGCCCGCTCCACGGCGGACGCCGAGCGGTACGCCCACAGCCGCCTGCACCTGGGCTACACCCCGCTGTCGTACCGGCTGCTCTCGGGGGAGACCACCTACGGCTGGTACCGCGGTCCGTTCGTCCCCGTCCTCGCCGCCGAGACCCGCGACTTCGCCCGCGACACCCCGAAGACCACCGCCGACCACGCGCTGATCTACGAGCCGGAGCACGGCCTGTTCGACGTCTCCTACGCCGCCGCCTGGACCCTGGGCCGCACCCTGGCCCTGAGCGATCCCGACTACAGCGAGGAGATCACCCGCGCGCGGCGCGAACTGGCCAACACCGCCACGAGGATGATGGCCCTCGCCGCCGAGCCCACGCTCGCCGCCGCAGACCCCGCCGATCTCGACGGGCGGACCCTGCGGGAACTGGCCGGCTCCGGCTTCGCCGCCGAGCTGGTCGACGCGCTCGCCCGCCCGCTCGCCCCGGCCGAGCAGCCCCCGCTGCCGGCCCGCCGCAGCCGCCGTACCCGCCTCACCCGGGCCGACGCCCGCAGCACGCTCGCCACCGGACCCCGGGCGGCGGCCCTGCAGTCCACCGCCGAACGCCACACCCGCACCATGCCCGCCTGGCTGGACGAGCTGACACTGCTGCGCCGGGTGCCGTTCCACTATCTGGTGCCGCACCCCGCGATGCTGCCCCCGGAGTCGATCCGGCTGTTCCGGGTCGACGGCAACTGGATCGAGGCACTGCTCGCCGGGGCCCGGGACGTCGGGGTCCACTCCTCCCTGGACGCACTCGCCGACACCGCGCTCACCGCCGCCACCGAGCGCCGCCGTGCCCGCACCGGCTCGTCCAGCCCGGCCGCCGGACTGCTGATCCGCTCCGAACTCGTCGAGGCCTGGCCGGTGTTCGACCTTCTCGCCACCGCTGACGGCGGCCCCGTCGGCGAACTGCGCCGCGACCATCCAGCCCCTGACACCCTGTTGCTGCTCCTGGACGCCCTGCCCGACGAGATCGTCATCCGGGAGCCCGGCCAGGGCATCCACTTCGGCATCGACAGCAACAACGGCGACGGCGACAACAGCGTCATCAACCTGCGCGACCACCGGCCCGGCGACAACCTCGGCTACCCGCTGCGCCGCGACTACCCGGCAGACGGGGGCCTGCTCACCCGCCATCTGCGGCGGCTGCCCAAGGACAACGGCCCGGACGTCCTGGCGCTTCGGGGCGACCGGGGCCTGGTGCCCGCCCTCGCCGCCGCCCTCGACCCGGCTCTACGGGACCTCGCGCCCGGCGAGTTCGCCCTGCAACTCGTCAACGCCCCCGTCGAACAACGCCTGACCCTCGACGCGACGCCCGGCCAGGAGACCGCCCGATGACCGACACCGACCTGATCGTCCCCGTCGAGGTCCACGCGCTGCTGGCCACCCGCGCCGTGGCCCTGCACGACGACTTCCGGCGCTGGACCCCGCGCTACCCGTGGACGTTCTCCCAGGACTTCCGCAGCAACGTCGAGCCACCCATCCAGGCCTCCGAGGGCAACCCCGGCGAGGGCATCCATGTGCAGTGGCAGCTGCCCGAGGCGCTGGCCACCGGCGCGATCGACCCCGCCACCGGCGTCAGTACCTTCCCCCTGGTGCCCAACCGCTGGCTCGTCATCCGCTATGCCGAGGTGCGCGGCGAGCTGAAGGCCGCAGGGTTCCTCGTCCACAGCGACTACCTGGAGAAGGCCGATGGCGGGCCCGCCGAGTCGGCCCTCACCCCGTTCATCGATCCGTCCTCCCCCAAGGAAGCGCCCCGCGCCGACTACATCGGCCGCGTCCACCCGCTGACCGACGGCCCCTGGCAGGAGCCCGCCGAGCGTCCACTGTTCCTCACCGCGATCGGCAGCGGCCTGCCCGCCTTCGCCGCCTTCGCCCCGTACCACGAGAACGTCTTCCTCTTTCACGACACCCTCGCCGACCTCAAGGCCAATGAGAGCTACCCTCCGCCCTGCACCGTCAGCTACTGCGTGATCGGCTGGTACAGCCAGGACGACGCCGACATCCTCCACACCGCACGCGATATCGAGGGCCTGCTGCCCCCCGACGCCGACCCCGACAACCCGGCCGACGTGCTCCGGGCCCTGGGCTGGGCCGCGCCCGACGGCATGCCCGCCACGGTCACCCGGACCCGGTACGTCGGCACCGCCCTCGGCATCCCCTGGAACCGCGAGGGCGGACACCCTGACTCGGACCGCCCCGCCACCCGGGACGTCAAGGTCGCGATCGGGCACAGCACCGCTGACGCCGTCGCCGCTCTCGTCGACCACCAAAGCCGCGGCAGCCGGCTCGCCGACCAGGTCCGCGCACTGTTCCACGGCAACCCCGACGAGCTCGACGACCCGGACTGGCAGGTCTCCCTGGACGAGATCACCCGCCGGTCCTGGTTCAGCGGCCACGACGGCGGCGCCACCTGGCAGGTCGTCAACCGGCCCGGCGATCAGGCCGACACCCAGGCCCCGCCGCCCGAGCAGCCCGACTGGATCGCCACCCTCAACCGCGATCAGGACGACTACGACCAGGCCCGGCACCGGCTCGCCTCCGCCCGCTGGCGCCTGTGGACCCTGTGGTGGCTGCGCCACCTGCCCGAGGACCGCCGCCCGCTCGACCACACCTTCGACGAGCGCGTCTGGGACCAGCGCATCCACGACGCCAAAACGGCGGTCACGGAACTCGAAGCGGAGGTCGAAGGGCTGAGCGGCGAAGTCCCGCACGGCCGCACCCCCGAAGAGATCCAGACCGCGATCGGCCGGCATGCCGCAGCCAAGCAGCTGCCGGACGATCTGGAGCTCAAGCGCACGCCTCGGCAGAGCTACTACCGGCCCGCCGACCCCGTCCTCGCGCTGACCGGCTCGGGCACCACCCAGCCGCTTGGCCGCGACGAGGACGACCCGCTACCCTGCCGCCTGCCCTCCCGGCTGCTCACCAAAGCGAAGATCAACAACACCTGGACGGACGTCGCGGCCGACCCGCTGCTCCCCGCCCACACGCCCCAGGTCCCGGGCCTCATCAGGGCGGTGATCGCCGAGTTCGCCCTGCTCGACCGCGCCGTCCGAACCCTCTCCGCCGACGGTACCGGCACCGCGCTGCACGCCCTCGTCGCCGACCCGGCCGGCCACAGTGCGGGCCCGTGGCCCGAGTACACCCGCGTCTGGCGCCAGCCCTGGCTCCCGCTCTACCTCCAGTGGGAGCTCAAGTACTGCGCCGTTCCCTACCAGAGCAGCCAGGACAGCGCCCCCCACTGGGAGTTCGGCCAAGGCCGCGAGGGTGACCCCGAGCCCGACCGCTACCGCTACCGCTGGAAGGGCACGGGCGCGGCGTCCGGCGACGGCGACGGCGGACGCCGGTGGAACGCGTTCGGCGGGCGCGCCTTCGTCACGCCCTCCCTGCGGTACGTGCTGCGCGAACAGGCCCGCCGGCTCGCCGCGCATGCCCCGCCGCAAGTGGCCCGCCAACTGCGCACCCTGCGTGAAGAACTGGAGAGCATCGACGTGCTCTCCCAATCCCTCGACGGCTTCCACGACTGGCTCATCCAGCACGACGGCGCCGCCCAGGCCGTCACCGACCAGTCAATCCTGGCCTTCGCCGGTGAGACCAACCACGTCCCCGACGGCGCGGAAGGCTACGGCGAACAGCGCTTCCAGCCCCTCCGGGCGGGCCAGTTCCACTTCATCGAGCTGGTCGTCGTCGACCGCTTCGGCCGGGTGTGTTCGCTGGTGCAGCCGACCCAGAGCCAACCCATCCAGTTCCAGCCCGTCCGTGCGGACAGCGTCCTGCCGGACAAGGACCTGTTCCCCGACGCGCCAGGAGCGCAGCGCTTCGTGCAACTGCCGCCCCGGCTCGTCCAGCCCGCCCGGGTCCGTCTGGACACCGTGCCGCTGCGGGGCGACCGGCCACCGGCCGGGGCAGCCGGAGCCGGAGGGGCAGCCGGAGCAGGTGAGGCAGCCGGAGCCGGTGAGGCCGTGCAACTCCCCGGCGCAGAAGCACCGGTGGCCGGATGGCTGCTGGCCAACCACCTCGACAAGACCCTGCTGGTCTACGGCCCTGACGGGGAGCCACTCGGTGAACTGCGGGTGGTCCGTGACGCCCGGAACACCCGCACGACCGCCTGGAACGCGCTCCCGCACGCCCCCTACCCACATCCGGACGACGCCGGTTTCGCCGCCGCCTACCCGCACATCGCCGCCTTCGTCCACGGCCTGCTGGGCCACGGACCCGAGGCCTTCGACGCCCTCAGCAAGACCCTCGACACCGCGCTCGACCACATCCTCGAACCCTCGCCCGACGAGGACCGCTCCCCGGTGCGGCTGACCGGTCGCCCGTTCGCCCTGGTCCGCGCCCGGCTCGGCCTGGACCTCATGGGCGAGCCGCTGACCGACCCCAGCTGGAACCGCGCCCTCGACCCGCCGGAGGAGGACTACCCCGAGTATCGCTGGACCGTCCGCCTCGGCGACCCCGACCGCCTCCGCGACGGACTCATCGGCTACTTCGCCGCCGATGACCACGACCGGCGGACCCGATACCACCGCTTCCACGCCGTCGACCCGGACGGCCCGGCCAACGCGTACGTGACCGCGATCGGCACCGGCGCCCACCTCACCCTGCCCGCCCGGCCCGCCGACCGCCCGGCCGTCCACGAACTCACTCTGCTCGCCTGCCCCCACACCGCCGTCCACGCCACCACCGACATCCTTCCCGTGGCCGAAGTCTCCGTGGATGCCGACACCACCCACCGGGCTCTCGCCCGGATCCGCGCCTCCTTCCGGCTCAACCCCCTGCTCGCCCCCGACCGCTTCGGCCCGCCGAGGGCCACCGCCTCCGTGGAGGCCACGGTCCGCCGGCCCGCCTCGGCCATGGCGGACGGTGACCCGACGACCTACTACGAGGGTGGTGCACCACCCGCGACCGGAGACTGGGTCCGGCTCGACCTCCACACCGAACGCCAGGTGGCGGCCGTGGACCTCCTGCTCGGCCGGCCGGACGGCAGCGGTGTCCCCGCCGGCACCGAGCTGGAGGCGTCCGTGGACGGTGAGCAGTGGAGCGCGCTCGGGAGCTACGACCGGGTGTCGGAGATCCGCTACGCCCCCGAAGTGCCTTTCGGGGCCCGGTTCCTGAGGCTGCGGCACACCGGTACCGCCGACGAGCGCTGCGCCGTCCGCCGGTTCACGGTGTCGGCCGAGCCGCCGGAGAAGTCCCTCGTGCTGCCCCGCCCCGCGGCCTGGCACGGCAACTGGACCTGGGCCGAGCCGATCCCCGCAGACGGCACCGCGAGCGGACTGCCGCTGCCCGACTGGGACGAGCATGCCATTCACCACGCCGACCAGCTCTCCCACCCCGACGCACCCCTGCCCGTCGCCCGCTCCGGCTACCTCCAACTCCAACCGGCCACCCCCGGACACGCCCGCTCGACCCCGGCCCCCGCCCCTTCACCGGCCCCGGAAGGTACCGAGTCGTGACCAGCCCCGACCCCACCCTGCTCCTCCCATACCGCCTGGAACACACCCCGGCCACGGCCACACCGCAAGGAGTTCCGGCCCTCCACCGCGTACGCCTCACCATCGGGGACCACTCGGACGGCCGCGCTGACTGGCCAGTGCGGTGCACACGGATCGCCCTCGGCCTCCCCGCGGCCCACAGCACATCCCTGCGCGCCGGGGAACCCGTCATCCTGCGCACCCGGCTGGAACGCGAACGCGGCCCCGGCCGAGGACGGCAATGGCTGGTCAAAACCACCACCACTGACCCGACCGTCACCACCCTCACCCTCACCCCCGCCGAACCCGCCCGCTTCGACGGCACCTGGACCCTCACCCTCACCCTCGACATCAGCACCCCACTCGGCACCCGGACCCGCATCACCGAGGAGACCGCAACCGGCGGCAGCAGCCCGCGGCGCCGCGCGGGAAGCGCCACCCTCACCTCCGCGCCCTTGCCCAACTGACGCCTATTTGCGAGGAGTTCCACGAGCGTGACCTCCCCTGACCTTCCCATGCTGCTCCCGCCCCAGATGGTGCCCTCGGACCCGATCCACGTCTCGACCTTCGCCAAGCCGGAGTACGCCGACCTGACGTTCACCTACGGCAGGGTGAAGTCCGGCGGCACCTGGCCCGTGCGCTGCAAGTGGTTCAAGGTCCGCATCCCGACCGGCCGCCAGGCATCCGCCCTGACCGGTGAACCCGGCCTGATCCGCTACGAGTTGACCGTGCCCGACGGCAAACGACGGTGGACCGTCGACCGCGACATCCGCGACCCCAACCAGGCGATCTTCACCTGCTCACCGCCGCCGGACGAGCCTGCCGTGTTCGACGGAACCTGGAGCGTCGGACTGAAGCTGTCGGGTATCGAGGTCAACGGCGGCATCGGCCCGGTCGACGTCCTCTGGGAGGAGTCCACCTCGGCCACCGGACAGGACGACTCCTACCAGGAACGCACAGGCGAAGGACGGGTCAGCAAGCGCGATGACTCCTTCTACCTGCACAGCTTCCGCCCGGCCAGGGTGGCCATCAGCCGCAACACCAAGGCCACCCTCCACTGGGAAGGCACCCCCCAGGCGACGTACACCATGTACTACCGGAAACCGGACGGCACCCAGGGCTCGTCCACGCCGGCCAAAGACGGTGAATGGGAATCGCCGGAAAACCTGGTCGACGACACGAGCTTCACCCTCGAAGCGAAAATGGGCAACGAAGTCCGCTACCTCACCACTTACCTCAAGGTCAACGGCCCCGACATCACCGTCACCAGCGTGGGGGGCGCCACTTCTACCGGCAGCATCAGCGTGAAGAACTCCCTGGCTTTCCAGGGCAAAGCCGGGCTGAGCATCCCGCAGAACGGTGGCCAGATCGCCGTCTACGGAGCCCTCACCGTCCAGGCCGGAGCGACGGCGAACGCGGGCACGCTCACCGCCAACGGCCCCTTCACCACAAAGAAGAGCCTCACTGCCGAGGACACGGTCACCATCGCCACCGGAAAGCCGCTTCAGGTGGACACGATCAGGGTGACCCCCAACGGTCGCCAGAACGTCGCGTTCTTCAGCGATGTATGGCTGGACGAAAAGGACCTCACCGTCAAGGGAAACCTGAGTGTGGTGAAGACCAACGCGCACACGAAGGGCGAGCTCACCGCCAACGGCTCCCTCACCGCCAACGGGTCCCTCACCGCCAACGGGTCCCTCACCGCCAACGGGTCCCTCACCGCCAACGGAGTGATCCGTGCGGTAGACGGCATTACGGGGCCCGACAACGAGAGCCCCCTTGTGGTTCGCGGAGGCGCAGGTCTTCTGGTCCATAAGTCACTCGACGTCGGAACATACGAAGGAGGCACAACCACCATCCGGAATCCGCTCACCGCCAACGGCTCCCTCACCACCCGCGGGCTCGCTCAGTTCGCCGGCAGGATCGAAGGCCTGTTCCCCGCCGTGACGAGGGCCACCTGGTCAGGCACGTCGTACTCGGTCAGCGTTGATGCCGACATGATCGCCGTCGTCAGGAACGAATCCAGCAAGAAGCAGTTCGTCAACGTCTGGTTCAACGGCAACATGCTGTTTGAGATCGGCCTTGACTCCTGGGAGGTAACGGCCGTACCCCTCAGGAAAGGCTGGACCTTCCAGAAGAGGTCTCCCAACGGAGGTGACCTGTACATCTGGCGCTTCTACGTGGGTGCCAGGCCGTAGACGCAGCCCCGCACGGTCGGTGGGAAGCCCGGCGAGAGTCACCCGGACCGGCGCCGCCATTGACGCTGCTCCGGGTGAATTCGCCCTGGAACAGCGCCACTTGACGGCGTCGCCGCACGCACTCCCTAGTACGCGTAGAACCCCGCCCCCGACTTCCGCCCCAGCCGCCCCGATGATGGAACTTGATCGAACCACTCGTCCATGACGGAGAGGCCCCGCTTGTCTGTCTCGGGCATGAAATGAGCGTAGTGCTCCAGCCGTGGTCTACGGCGAGGTGTGCCCAAGCCACTCCGCGCGGGTCTGCTGCAGATTGGGCGTCATTCTGCTGCAGATTGGGCGTCACGCCAGGACGGCAAGAGCTCGTCGAGGAGGGCCTCGGTGCGGGGCGGGAGGCTACGGGCGCCGCCGCTGTGCTCGTGATTGCGGGCAATGAGCGATGCTGCTGTTGATTCGAGCTTGGCCGCATCGCCTGTGGCGTGTGCGGCGCGTAGAAGTTCGTTCCAGAGTCGCTCGTCCGTCGGCGTGGTGGTCAAGGCCGTGTTGAGGGCGTTGAGCGCTGGTGTCGGGTTGTCGGCCTCCAAGTGGTGGGCGGACAGGGCCAGTGCGACGTCTGCCACCAGCAGCGACAGCTGGACCTCGCTGATCTCGTGGGAAAGCCAGGTGTAGCGGCCCTGTGGGCGGTTTGCGAGCAGGGGGCCGTGGGCGAGTGCCAGGGCGTCGTTGAGCAGGCGTTCCCGTGTGTGTGCGTTACTTGCGCCGCTGCCCGCGGTGGCCTCGTAGTGGAGGGTGCGGAGCACGTCGAGGTCGGAGACGACGGACGGCGCGAGAGTGAGCCGACCGGTGGTTTCGGTGCCGAGCCGCGGGGTTCCGTCGGGGTCGCTCCCCAGCCAGGTTCGCAGGAGTTCGATGAGGGCGTCACGGACATCCTCGGTTACGCCGCGGGGCCACAGCCCGGAGGCCAGAACGCGCGGGTGCACTCCTTCGCGATGGAGCAGGAGCATGACCAGCGCCTCGTGGAGAAGCGGGCTGTGCTCGGCGTCAGGTGCGTCGAGGCCGGTGATCTGGTAGGTGCCGACCAGCCGTGCGTACACCGCGGGTCGTCCGCTCGGGGTGATGTCAACTATGAACTGCGGGGTGCTGGGGTCCGGGTCGCGGTCGTCGTCGGGTGTGGCGCCGGCGAAGAGCTGGACCACGGCATCGTACTGGGCCTGGGGCAGGAGCTGTGCTTGCAGTTCCAGGCCGAGGAGTGGGGCCCGGAGGCGTCCGTCGGGGGTGATTTCGAGTTTCCAGGTCGCGCCTGGCAGGCCGTTCTCCTCGGTGGCGGCCAGGTAGCTGATGCCCAGTCGGCCGGAGTCGGCAACGAGCTCGGCGATCTTCGCTGCCTGATCCTCGGTCGGCTGTGCGGCGAGGAGGACCAGGTGGGGCGCCCATTGGGTCTGCTGTGCGGAGCCGGTGCGGCCGGTGAGTACGGAGTCGTGGCCCGCCATGGCTAGGGCACCGCGCCGCTGCCGGGTTTCAGCGCCCATGGTTTCCAGGAGGGCTTCGATGTCGTCGAAGTGGCGGACGCGGGTGGGGTCGAGCGTGGTGAGTTCCGTGCCGAAGCCGACGAGGGTGACTGTCATTCGGTCCGACCAGCCGCTGGTGGCGAGTTCCGCGGCGACCGACGTGAGGACGGCACTCCGGTCCGCGTGCGTGCCGGTGAGCGAGACGAGTCCGGGAGCGGCTTCGAGGTTCAGCAGCAGGCGCGCGCCGTCGAGGCTGCCGAGGCTGACCAGACCCGGGTAGGGGGCGGCAGTGCCGGTGTCTGTTTCGTGCACCGGGATGTCGGTCCGTTGGATGCGCCAGAACGTCTCGTTCTGACCGAGCTGCCATGGCGCTGGGGGCTTACCTGCGGGATGGGCGAGCTGGAGGGTGAGCTCGCTGTCGGTGAGCCAGGCAACGTAGACGGTCGGCAGGGTGCGCGATTCGACGGTCAAGGCCGACGCCAGTCCCCTCAGGGCATGGTCGAGATCGTGTACGGCCTGCGGGTCAGCCCCGACGAGCAGCGCATCCTGGGTATCGGCGGCGACACCCGTTGGCCGGCGAAGCTCCGGGGTGCGGCGGCCCTTGGCGCCCATGGCGGACTGCCACAGGGCCGTGCGGCGTCGGCGGCTGAGTGCCGCGAGCAGGCCGGTGGCGAGCAGCGGGGCATCCACGAGGGCCTCGGGGAGGCCGAAGGACGAGGTGGAGGGCGAAGAGTTGGGGCCGGCGTTCTCGCCACCGACTTGATTCCCGGCCTCGCCCGGGATGGTCAGGCTGATGCGGTGGCCGGGGTTGAGGCGGATCGGGAGGCCGGTGGCGGCGAGGTGATGGCCGGTGGTCTCTTGCCACTGGTGCCAGGTGTCGGGGGCGTGGGTGGGGTGGGTGAAGGCCGGGATGTAGCGGCTGCCGTCGTCCTCGACGATGGTGTAGAGGCCGGTCTGCCCCTCCTGGGTGAACAGGATGAGCGTGGCGTCGCGGAAGGCCGCGAGGAGTTCCTGCTCGCTGCCATAACCGGTGACGGCGCGCTGCAGGGCTTCGTCCAGGGCGGTGACAGGGGACGGGAACTCCAACGCCATCGGCGACGGGCGGTAGTTCGGGTTGTGCTTGAAGGAAATGAGCTGGCCGGAGCTGCCGACGGACCAGCCGCCGACGATGCCGTACGGGGGGACGGCGCCCCTGGGGTCGAAGTGCGGGTCGATCGCGTACACGTAGCCGCCCCGCTGCTGTGCGGCCTGGGCGCGCAGAGCCTCGGTGACCGGGGGAACGGCGGGGGCAGGGCTGGACGGGGTGGTCACAGCGACTGGCTCCACTGCTCTTCGAAGGCGATCTGCTCGGCGACAGTGGCCAGCGTCTCGCGGGGTGCGGGTTGGAATGTCTGGATGCGATCGGCGCTGGTGGGGCGAAGGCCGGGCCTGAGGCGGTAGACGAGGAAACCCCCGGTCCCACGGCACATCCCGGAGGGCCAGGTGTCGCGACGCGAGCCGTTGACACCCAGGAGCCACCCCCGGGGTTCGATCTGCTCGCGGATGCGGGTGAGAGCCTCGAAGCAGTCATCTGCTCTGCCGGTGACATTCCCCCAAGGGCCGTCGGCGATCACGGTGAAATCGCGGTTCTCGCCCTCCCAGTGCAGGACGGCGTCGGCCTGCTGGTCGCCGTTGAAGGCGAGGACTTCGAAACGGTCGGGGACCAGGTAGCCACTCATCGGGTCCATCCTTCGGGCAGTTGACTGGCGGGCGGTGCTTCAGGGGCGGGATCGACGGGCTTTTTGGGGATATGAGGCTCGTATTGGGGGTTCGGCATCCATTCTCCCTTGGTCCCGCCGGGGAGGATCTCCCAGGCACCCTTGATGTGCCTGCGGTCAATGCCCCCGGCGAAGGCGATCTCCTCCTCACCTCGGTACTTGTTGTTCGGCAAGGTCTGGTTGACGTCGATGCCGCCGGGAGCATCCACCTCGTACCGGTATTTGGTCAGCCAGTCAGCATCGGCGTCCTTGGTGGTGCCCACAAAGGCCGACGCCTGGTTGCCCTCCACATAGCCATAAAGGTCTGCGTTGGACGTGTCGCGTGGATGGAAGCCCTGGTCGAAGATCTCCTCGGGATGGCGGTTGTCGTTGCGGTACAGCGGCTCGTGGTCTTCGCGCCACACCGGCTTGTGGCTCATGCTGTCGATGTCGACGCTCTTGTCTACGGCTGCGGGAAGGCTGCGAGGGTCGTCCGGGTCCAGATCCCTACCCGCCCCGGCGGGGTCATCGGGGTGCTCGACCACATCATCGGCGTGCTCGGCAACATCATCGGAATGCGTTGCCGCATCATCGGCATGCCGAGCTGTGTCGGCCGCGTCATCGCCGTGCCCGGCAACGCCGGCGGAGTCCTTGGCGGCGGTCTTGGCGGCGTCTTTGGCGGCAGCGCTTTCCATGCCGTGGGCGGCGGCCTTGGCGCCGACCTTGCTCACGGCGCCTCCGCCGCCGATGAAGTTCGTCGCGAAGGCGCCGATGGCCTGGTTGCGGTCGGTGCTCCAACCCTCGCCGATGACGCCCTTGACCAGCTCGGTGGGGTGGTTGGCAGTGTGAATCAGGCCGCCGGCGACACCGGTGAGGTTGGTGGTGTAGGCGGCCGGGTGGGTCAGGTTGTAGGGGTCCTGGGGGTTGACCGTGCGGACCAGGCGCAGCAACGAGGTGCCGGTCTTGAGGATGCCGCCCAGCTGGTGCTCGGCCCCGACCAGCTGGTTTTTCACCGTGTTGCCGGCTTCGCGCTTGAGGCGGTCCAAGCCTTGGGGCTCGGCCGGTGCCTCGGGCGAGCTTCACGGCCAGCTGGGCGCCGGCGCTGTCGCGCTGGCTGCGGGCCGTCTTGAGCAGGTGCTCTGCGGACTCGCGTCCCTCGGTGCCGGGGTCGTGGAACGGGCCCGGCTCCTGCGGAGGCTGGTGCCCGGCGGCGTTGGCCTGCTGGGTGTAGTCGTCGACCTTGCGCTGGTACTGCTTCACGGCCGCCGCGGTCTGCTTCTGGGCCTGCTTCCACCGCTCGACCGCCTCGCGGGCCTGCTTACCCGCCCACTCGACCGTGTCGGCGTTGATCCAGCGCAGCGGCCGCGTCCTCGAACGAGTCGGCGGCGCTCAACCAGCGCTTGGGGTGGGTCTGCACCTTCTCGCGAAAGCGGGCAGCGGCCTGTCCGTGCCAGTCCGAGGGATCCATCTTCCGCAGAGCGGAGCCGGTACGCTCGAAGGCCGCGCCCAACTTCTTCAACTTCCCGGCGGACTTACGGATGCTGCTCGCGTCCCCGTGCAGCAGCAGGGCGGGGTCGTCGGTCTCGTTCAGCTCTAGCTCGCGGGTCTGGGCACCCAGCTCATTGGCCGCCCAGGAGCCGGCTGCGTCGGCCTTGTCCGCCCAGTCGTGTGCGCCCGCTTCATCAAGCAGCTTGGAAGTACCGTGGGCGACGGTCTGCACCCCGTCGGCGAAGGCGTCGCGGGCCGACTGGGTGGCGCGGTCCAGATCGTCGAAGAGGCCCATCACTTCCCCTTCGCCGCAGTGTCGGCGTCCTGCCCGTCGTTGTCACCGCTGAAGGTTGCGGAGCCGACGGCCTTCACCACCCCGATGTGGCTCCCGATCACTCCGGTCTCGGTGACGTCCGTCCAGGCGTTGGAGAGGTTCTTCCGGCTCTCCTGGGAAGCGTCCTTGAAACTGTCCATGGAGTAGTCGGGGGTGTAGGCATCCTTGATCTTGCCGCCCACCTGGCTCCAGGACATCTTCTCCGCATTCTCCGAGGTCAGCGTCGGGTCCGCAGTCGCGGACAGCACAACGTCCTTGAGGACGTCCGTGCCGTACTCTTCCGCCTCCTGGTAGTAGCCCGCGTTCAGATCCAACGTCCCGGCCACGTCGTCGCCCTCGTCCAGGAGCGCCTGGACCTCCCAGCCCCAACGCTTGGCGAAGTCGTCCAGCATCTGGGAAGCATCGGAGTGCCCCATCACGGTCGGCGACACCGACAGATCGGAGAAGCCCTGACCCGTGGACGCCTCAGTCGCATCCGTGATCTTCTTCAGCTCGTCCAGCGCATCGTTGATGCCCTTGGACACCTGCTTCAGGATCTGCGGATCGACCCCGAAATCACCACCGCTCACCATGCGGCAAGCTCCCCCTTGGCGACGGATTCCTTATCGAGCGCGATCCCATCCGGCACGATTCCGGACACGGGTGGCAGGAAGGCGCGAAGTCCAGAGGACACATCCACCACGACGCCCATCGGAACCCGGTCCCGCTCCACCAGCTCAGGAAGCAGCTCCTGCAACAGCTCCTCACCGCTCACGCGCAGGTAGCGTACGTACCGGGCCAGTTCGGCGGGCAGTTCGTCGGGCTTGGCTGCCGCCCACTTCTGCTGCAGAAAGGCGTGCATCTCACCTGTGCTGGTGAACGCGAACAGCCAGCGAAGGTCGTCCAACTCGCCACTCCACACGGCGCCTTCACCGAGCAGGGGGAGCAGAAGCTCCGCGCCCTGCGCGGCCTCGACCAGCGCCTGCGGATCCCCTTCACCGCGTAGGAACGCGGCCATCTGCGCGCGCAGTTCCGCCGTCCCTGTCGACAGCCCGCTGCCCATCCGGCCCCGCACCCCTGCTTGTGTCGACCTGTCACGACTTCAGCGCATGCCAGGCAGCTCGGTACGACCGTAACCACATGGCATGAGCAGGGGCGATACTAGATTGACGTCTGCGATCCCCGCGAATCGGGAGAGGACGCGAGTCCTTCCCGTAGGCGCAATCGGCGGTGACCCAGGCGATGGGGAATGGGGAGACCACGGGTCGTTCGATCATGGCGCGGGCAAGGTCGCCCTTGATGGCGAAGTTGCGCTCGCCGGGAACGCGGGACAGGGCCCAACAGCTCTGAAAGGCGTAAAGCCCCAGGCCAGAGTCGATTCGCCAGCGATCGATGACGCTCATCAGGCCGTGCCCGCGTGTAGCGGCGCGTCTGTCGTCCGAGGGTGTGCGGAAGGGGCCCGGCGGGGGTGGCGAGAGCCACCCGGGGCGGGCCGGCCGTCGGCACTGTTCCAGAATGAACTCACCCTGGAACAGCGCCACTTGGCGGCGTCGCCGCACGCACTCCCTAGTACGCGTAGAACCCCGAACCGGACTTCCGCCCCAGCCGGCCCGCGTCGACCATCCGCGCGAGCAGCGGGGGAGCGGCGTACAGGGGCTCCTTGTACTCGTGGTACATCGACTCGGCGACCGAGGCCACGGTGTCCAGGCCGATCAGGTCGGTCAGCTTGAGCGGGCCCATCGGGTGGGCGCAGCCCAGCTCCATGCCGTTGTCGATGTCCTCGCGGCTGGCGATGCCCGACTCGAACATCCGGATCGCGGAGAGCAGGTACGGGATGAGCAGGGCGTTGACGACGAAGCCCGAGCGGTCCTGGGCGCGGATCGCATGCTTGCCCAGCACGTCCTGCACCAGCGCCTCGGAGCGCTTGATGGTCTCCTCGCCGGTGGTCAGGGCCGGGATCAGCTCGACGAGCTTCTGCACCGGTGCCGGGTTGAAGAAGTGGATCCCGATGACCTGGTCGGGACGGGAGGTGGCGACCGCCAGCTTCACCAGCGGGATCGACGAGGTGTTGGAGGCCAGGATGGCGTCCGGACGGGTGATCACCTGGTCGAGAACCTGGAAGATCTCGGTCTTGACCTGCTCGTTCTCCACCACGGCCTCGATGACGAGATCGCGGTCGGCGAACTCCCCGAGGTCGGTGGTGAAGCTGAGCCGGCCGAGCGTCGCGTCGCGCTCCGCGGCGGTGATCTTGCCGCGCTCGGCGGCCTTGCCGAGAGAGTTGGTCAAACGGGTGCGACCCAGCTCCAGAGCTTCGCCGGTGGTCTCGGCGACCATGACGTCCAGTCCGGCGCGGGCGCACACCTCGGCGATGCCTGCGCCCATCTGGCCGCAGCCGACCACTCCGACGCGTTCGATGTCGGTCACATCGTGCCTTTCGCTGATCTTCAGGACCGGCGGTACGCCGTAAGGGTCCGGCGCCCGCCTCGACCCCGACGTTACTCCGCGCGGTGCTGGGTCACGGGTGCCGGGGCGGGCATTCTGAGCCCTCAAGACGGACTAACCGGACAACTTGGGGACTTTTGATGAGACGGATCACCCGCAGAACGTTTGCCACTGCCGCTGTGGGGGCGGCCTCCGCACTGCTCGCCACGGGCACGGGGTCCGCGAGCGGGGCGCCGCGGCGCGAGCTGCGCGGTATGTGGCTGGCGACCGTCGCCAACCTCGACTGGCCCACCAGCGCGAAGCTCCGCCCCGCCGAGCAACAGCGCGAACTGCGCGCCCTCTTCGACACGGCCGTCGCCCGCCGGCTCAATACGGTGTTCTTCCAGGTGCGGCCCACCGCGGACGCCCTGTGGCCGTCCCCGTACGAGCCCTGGGCGCAGTATCTGACCGGGCAGCAGGGCCGCGATCCCGGCTGGGACCCGCTCGGCTTCGCGGTCCGCGAGGCGCACGGGCGGGGTCTCGAACTGCACGCCTGGTTCAATCCGTACCGGGTCGCCAACCACACCGACCCCGGCCGGCTGACACCGGACCACCCTGCCCGCCGGCACCCCCGCTGGGTCCTTCCGTATGGCGGCAAGCTCTACTACAACCCCGGACTGCCGGAGGTCCGGAGCTTCGTCCAGGACGCGATGCTCGACGCGGTGCGGCGCTACCCCGTCGACGGGGTGCACTTCGACGACTACTTCTATCCGTATCCGGTCGCCGGGCAGCGCTTCGACGACGATGCGGCGTTCGACGAGTACGGCAGCGGCTTCGCGACCCGGGCCGCCTGGCGGCGGGACAACATCGACCGGCTGGTGTACGAGATGGCCGGGAAGCTCCGGGACGGGAACGAGCGGGCCGGGCGCCGGGTGCGGTTCGGGGTCAGCCCGTTCGCGGTCTGGCGCAATCACGGCACCGACCCGCAGGGCTCCCGTACGCAGGCCGGGGTGCAGACCTACGACGATCTGTATGCCGACACCCGTCGCTGGGTGCGCGAGGGCTGGCTGGACTACATCGTGCCGCAGGTCTACTGGCCCCTCGGCTCCACGCCCGCCGACTACGCCGAACTCGTGCCCTGGTGGGCCCGGACCGTCGACGGCACCGGAGTGGACCTCTACATCGGCGAGGCCCTCTACAAGGCCGGCGAGGCCCAGCCCGCCGCCTGGAAGAACCCGGCCGAACTCTCCCGCCATCTCACCTTCGCCCGCGGCTACCCGCAGGTGGGCGGCCATGTCTACTTCTCGGCGAAGGAGGTGGTCAGGGACCGGGCCGGTGCCATGGCGCGGGTCGTGCGTGACCACTACGGGAGCACGGCACGCCCATAGGGGCGGTCCGCGCGGGCGGCGAAACCGTCCGCACGGCCGCGGTGGCGATCCGCGTACGGGGTCCGGCTACCGGCCGGAGTCCACGTCGGTGGTCTTGCCGTGCCGGACGACGGAGTCGGGGCCGGGCGACATGATCGCCTCGTGCCCGTCCTCGGCGCGGACACGGTAGGGCGGGTCGCCGTTCGTGCCCAGTACCTCGATGATCTCGACAACCCGGTCGTGATGCCCGACGGTCCTGCCGTGCACCACCAGCCGGTCGCCCCTGCTTGCGTGCATGAGGGTCCTCCCCGCTTCGGGGCGGCCGTGCGACCGGTTCGGCCGACAGCGTGACGGCCAACGGTTGAACGGCCAACGGTTTCAACGGTTCACGGGCCGGGAGCGGCCCGGGCGGCGGTATCTGCCGTCGCGGCAAGTTTACGTCCGCAGGTGGCGGCTGCACCCGGTAAGTACCGACTCATCCCCTTCCGGCGCCGTGGCCGTCACCCGCGGGACCGCTGGGTGACCGCGATGCACGCCAGGACCGCCAGCGACGCCGCCGGGGCGGCCGGCGGCAGTTGCTCGCCCAGCAGCAGCACGGACCAGACCAGGGTCAGCAGCGGCTGGGCGAGCTGCAGCTGGCTCGCCTTGTGGATGCCGATCGCGGCCATACCGCGGTACCAGGCGACCATCCCGAGGAACGTCGAGCCGGTCGCCAGCCACAGCAGTCCGCCGACCGCATGCGCCGTGAGCCGCAGCGGCTCGGTGGACAGCGCCACCGCGGCGCCCGCCACCGTCACCGGCAGTGCCAGGACCAGCGCCCAGCCGATCACCTGCCAGCCCGGCATATGGCGGGCGAGCCGGCCGCCCTCGGCGTAGCCGGCCGCGCACACCAACAGCGCCGCGAACAGCAGCAGATCACCGCGGCCCGGAGCGCCGCCGCTCTGCTGCACCGCGAAGCCGATGACGACGGCGGCGCCGACCAGCGAGGCGATCCAGAACGTCCGGGAGGGCCGGGCCCCGGTCCGTACGGCCGAGTAGGCGGCCGTGGTCAGCGGCAGCAGGCCGATCACGACGGCCGCATGGGAGGTGGTGGAGGTCTGCAGGGCGAGGGTGGTCAGCAGGGGAAAGCCGAGGACGACGCCGCCCGTGACCACCGCGATGCCCGTCCAGTGGCGCCGCTCGGGGAGGGGCACCCGGAAGACGGCGAGCGCGCCGCCGGCCAGTACGGCGGCCAGCACGCTGCGCAGCATCACCACCGTCCAGGGGCCCATGCCCTCCAGCGCCCAGGCGGTCGCGGGGAAGGTCAGCGAGAAGGCGGCCACACCGAGGGCGGCGAGCAGGGCGCCGCGGCCGACGAGCGGGCCGCGGGCGGGGGCGGTGGCCGCCGTCGGGGTGTCCTGGCCGGCGGCCTCCGGGGTGCTGACCGCTATCGCGACGGTGGCAGTAGCGCTATCGTGGTCTCTCATGCAACAGCGTAGCAGTGGTGCCGAACTGGCCGCGATCCTCCGTGCGGAGCTGAACCGCTACTCTCCCGGTGAGAAGCTGCCCGCGAGTCGTGCGCTGGTGGAGCGGCACCGGGTCAGCCCGGTGACCGTCTCCCGGGCGCTCGCCGAGCTGGCGGCGGAGGGCCTGGTCACCACCCGGCCGGGCGCCGGGGCCTTCCGGGCCGAGCCGCGCAGCGAGGCGCCCCGGCCGGTCGACACCTCCTGGCAGGAGATCGCGCTGAGCGCGGAGCCGGGCGGCGACCAGGTGCCGCGCAGCGTCGATGCCTCGGGTGTGGTGGCCACGCTCGGCGTCCCGGGCCCCGGCGTCATCGAGCTCAACGGCGGCTATCTGCACTCCGATCTGCAGCCCGAACGCGCCCTGGCCGCCGCACTGGCCCGCGCCGGACGCCGGCCGGGAGCCTGGGGACGGCCCCCGGTCGAAGGCGTCCCGGAGCTGCGGGCCTGGTTCGCGCGGGAGATCGCCGGGTCCGGTGGCCCGCTCGCCGCCAGCGATGTCCTGGTCACCGCGGGCGGCCAGAGCGCGCTGACCGCCGCGCTGCGGGCCCTCGCCGCGCCCGGCGCTCCGGTGCTGGTCGAGTCCCCGACCTACCCGGGCATGCTGGCCGTGGCCCGCGCCTCCGGGCTGCGGCCGGTGCCCGTACCGCTCGACGCGGACGGGGTCCGTACGGATCTGCTCGCCGACGCCTTCCGGGTCAGCGGCGCGCGGCTGTTCGTCTGCCAGCCGCTGTTCCAGAACCCGACCGGCGCGGTGCTCGCCGCCGAGCGGCGGCGTGAGGTGCTGCGGGTGGCCCGCGCGGCGGGCGCCTTCGTGATCGAGGACGACTTCGCGCGGCTGCTGGTCCACGGTGACGCCCCCACGCCCCCGCCGACCCTGATCGCGGACGACCGGGACGGCACGGTCGTCCATGTCCGCTCGCTGACCAAGGCCACCTCGGCCAATCTGCGGGTGGGCGCCCTGGCGGCCCGCGGACCGGTGCTCGACCGGCTGCGCGCCATCCAGGTCGTCGACAGCTTCTTCGTGCCCCGGCCGCTGCAGGAAGCCGCCCTGGAACTCGTCGGATCGCCCGCCTGGCCCCGCCATCTGCGGCTGATCGCCGGTGAGTTGACCGCCCGCCGGAACGCCCTGACCACCGCGCTGCACCAGCAGCTGCCGGCGCTCGCCGGGCAGGAGCCCGGGCCCGGGCCGGCATACGGCCACGACCCTGCGCCCGGCGGCCTGTATGTCCCGCCGGGCGGCTACCACCTCTGGCTGCGGCTGCCCGACGGTACCGACGAGGCGGCCCTGACCGGTGCGGCGCTGCGGGCCGGCGTCGCGGTCGCGGCCGGCCGCCCGTACTTCCCCGCCGAGCCGCCGGCCGCCCATCTGCGGCTGAGCTTCGCGTCGGCGTCCGGCACCGGCGAGATCACGGAGGGCGTCCGCCGGCTCCGGGCGGCGTGCGAGGAGCTGGGAGTGCCGGTGAGCTGACGGCGGGGAGGAGGGCAGCCGGCCGCCGGGCCGCGGCTCGTATACCGGTTCGACGCCGGCCCCGCCCTTCTGCCAACCTCCCGGCATGAATGATCGCGCCCTCGACGGCTACGAGATCTCCACCGACCCGGTCCGCCTGGACGCCGACCTGGTCCACTACTGGCTCGCCACCGACGCCTACTGGGCCGTGGACCGCCCCCGGGAACTGCATGACCGCGCCGTCGCGGGCTCGCTCAACTTCGGTCTGTACGCCTCCGGTTCCGGCCGCCAGGCCGGGTACGCCCGGGTGGTCACCGACCACGCCACCTTCGCCTGGCTCTGCGACGTCTACATCTGCCGGGACGACCGCGGCAAGGGCCTGGGCACGGCCCTGGTCGAGGCCATCGCCGACCATCTGACGCCCTGCGGGCTGAGCCGGCTGACGCTCGCCACCAAGGACGCCCACGGTGTGTACGAGAAGATCGGGTTCCGCGCCCTGGTGGCCCCGGAGCAGTGGATGACCCTCGGGCTGATCGACCCGGGCCCTGTCGGGATCTGACCAACCGGGATGGACTCACAGGTGCGGCTCTTACCATCGGCGCATGAGCGTTCGACTCAAGCTGCTGGCCGCGGCCCGTAACTCCTCGCTGCTGGAGACGCGGTTCGACGACGACCGCCCCCTCGACGCCGCCGGATGGCACGAGGCGGAGCGGGCGGCCCCCGTCCTGTGCCGGCTCGCCGCCGCCGAACTCCGCTACTGCTCGCCGTCCGCCCGCTGCCGGCAGACCGGTGAGGCCCTCGGCCTGCGCCCGCTCGCCCAGCCGGCCCTGCGCGACTGCGACATGGGGCGCTGGCGCGGCCGCACGCTGGGCGAGGTGACCGCCGCCGAACCCCGCGCGGTGGAAGCCTGGCTGGCCGATCCGCGCTCCGCACCGCACGGCGGGGAGTCGCTGCTGGAGTTCATCACCCGGATCGGCGGCTGGCTGGACACCCGGCCGGCCGACGACGCCGCCGGGCTGCTCGCGGTCGCCGAACCCGCCGTCGTCCGGGCCGCCCTGGTCTATGTGTTCCAGGCACCGCCGCACGCGTACTGGCGTATCGATGTCCAGCCGCTCTCGGTGACCACCCTCACGGGCCGGTCCGGCAAGTGGGACCTCCTGCTGGAGGCGTGAGGCGGCGCCCCGTTACGCGGCGCCGCCCGCTGTAGCCGCGACCGGGCCGCCCGGGCGCACCACCCGGAAAGCCCAGCCGTCCGGTTCCGCCGTCCGGGGCGCACGCACCCGTGTGACCTGCGGAAAGACGCAGAAGACGGGCGTCTTCCGGGGCAGTTGGACCCGGGCGGCGCACCCCATCGAGGTGCGTACCGCCGGGCCGGGCGCTTCTCTCGGTTTATGCACATACGCCACATTCCTCTGTACGCCCTGGCGGCCGGCGCGCTGGCGGTGTCCGTCATGCTCTTCGGTGACGGCGACGGTGCCGACGCCGCCACCGAGGCCGTCTCCGGGACGGTGACCGACACCGTCTCCGCCGTGGACACCTCGCACGCGGTGGTCGTCGAGCCCGACCCGGTGGCACCGGGCGGCGCCTTCTCCGTCCACGACGGCGGCACCTGCTCGGGCGACACCGCGGAGGCCGCCTTCGACGGCGCGGACATCCCCGCGATGCAGCTGAGCCCCCGGAGCGACCGGATGGGCGGCAGCGCGATCATGCCGGAGGGCACCGCGCCCGGCTCGTACCGGGTCACCATCACCTGCGGCAGCACGTCCGGGGCCCGGCAGAGTGCCACGGACACGGACCGGACCGGCGACGAGGAACAGGGCGAGGCATACGGCACGGAGCGCGGGGACGTTGACGGCGGAGGGCGCGGCCAGGAACACGGCGCCGGCCGTAAGACCGTCACGGGCACCATGGTCGTCTCCGGTGACGCCGGTGAGATCGTTCCGCAGGGCGGCGCGGACACCGGCCTCGGCGGCGCGGCCGGCTCCGGCCGGGCGGCCACGGCGCTCAGCGGAGTGGTGCTGCTGGCCGCGGCCGGCTGGGGCGCCCTGGCCCGCCGCCGGCGCACCCGCGGCGACCGGAGCTGACGGCGGTGAGCCCACCTCCGCCACGGCGCGCCCTCGTCCTCGGTCTCCTCGCGGCCCTCGCCGTGGCGGGCGTGCTCGCGCTCGCCGCCGCCCGGCTCCGCGACCGCGACGCCACCAGCGAGGTCGACGGCGGCACCCACACCGTGCTGCGCACCGAGATCGCCAGAACCATCAGCGGCCAGCTCGCCCTCCCCTTCCGTAACGGGCCCGACGCGGTGCACTGCTCCGGTGACCTGCGGCCGGTACGGAACGACGAGGTCCGCTGTACGGCGCACTTCCCCATCGGCCTGGACCGCCATCTGACCGTCGAGGTCACCGGCGTCCGCCACAACCTGGTCACCTACCGGCGCCACTCCCTGCCCCGCTGACCGGCGCCGGCCGGGGGCCCGCCCTACGGCTTGAGGTCCAGGGCGGCCAGCCCCGACCCGTCCATCAGGAACGGCACCGAGTCGTGCGTATGCGTGATCTTCCAGGCGCCGTCGGTCTTGCGGAGGCCGACGGTGGAGCGGCTCCACAGCTCCACCTCGAAGCCGCCGGTCTTCGTGCCGTGCATCCGGTTGATGCTGTGGCCGAACGCGACATCGCCGCCGACCGTGATCTCGACCTGGGTGAGCGTCACCTCGATCGGCCCGTCCCAGGTCGCGTACCAGGCCTCGACGGCCTGCTGGTCCAGTGCCTCGGGCCCCTTGTACTGCAGCGGGGGAGCGAGGCTGAAGTCCACGAGGTCCGGCGCACAGGACGCCAGGAACCGCCGGGCGTCCCGCTCCTTCGTCGCCTCCGCCCGGTCCGCCAGCAGCTCCCGGATCTGTGCCTCGTCCGTCGTGCGCTCGATGTCGGTGGTCATGAGGGAACCTCCCGTCGGACGGCGCCGCGGCGCCGGAATCCCTGTCCGACGGGTAGACCCCGGCGGGTACGGAAACTCATCGGCGGGAGCCGCACGAGCCGCACGAGCCGCCGGGAGCGGCGGGCTACGCGTCGTCCTCCGTCAGCGCGCTGCGCAGTGCGCCCAGCCAGTGCGCCGTGGTCCGTCGCGCCGGGCGGCTCTGTGGTGCGTACGCCTCGAAGAAGTGCCAGGCGCCGGGGACGTCCTTGACCTCGACCGGCACATCGGCCTCCGTCAACCGGCGGGCGTAGTCGAGTCCTTCGTCCCGCAGTGGGTCGAGTCCGCAGGTGAGGAGGTAGGCGGGCGGGAGGCCGGAGAGGTCGGTGGCGCGGGCGGGCGCGGCATAGGCGGGGACGTCGGGGCCGCGGCCGGGGCCCAGGTAGGTGTCCCAGGTGTGCCGTATACCGAGGCCGTTGGCGATGCGGCGGTCGTCGACCCGCCGGGCCGAGGCGGTACCGCCCCGGTCGTCGAGGCAGGGGACCAGCAGGCACTGGAAGGCGATCCGCGGTCCCCGGCGGTCGCGGGCCATCAGGCACAGAGCGGCGCTCAGACAGCCGCCCGCGGACGCCCCGGTGACGGCGATCCGCCCGGCGTCGAGGCCGAGTTCACCCGCGGCCGCGGCCATCCACTCCAGTACGGCGTAGCAGTCCTCGACACCGGCCGGATACGGGTGCTCGGGCGCCAGCCGGTAGTGGACATTGACCACGACCGCACCGGCGGCGGCACAGGCATCGCGCGCCATGGGGCCGGGCCCGTCCAGCTCCCCGTACACGAAGCCGCCCCCGTGCACATAGAGCACCCCCGGCAGCACCCCCTCGGCCCCGGCCGGGCGCAGTACCTGCACCTCGATGGTGTTGCCGTCCGGCCCGGGGACGGAGGTGTGCCGGACGGTGACCCGGGGGTCGTGGGCGGGCATCCGCGGTGCCATCAGCGCCCGGAACCCGGCGCGGACCGCCGCGACGTCGGCGTACGGATTCTCCGGCCGCTCCGGCAACGCGGCGAGGACGGGGGCCAGTTCCGGATGGACATACGGGCGCATCCCGGGCTCCACCCCGGCCCCCGCCCCACCCATCGGTCCTCCCGCGTCCTCCTTCGCGCCCCTCAGATCTCCTGCGTCCACTCCGCAGCCCCCGTTTCCCGGCATCCGGTACGCCACCCTCTCATTGATATGGTCTCGGCGGGATGGACGGTATGGTCTCATTGAGATGGTGTCAAGGGGAGCGAGGGGCGGCGGATGGCGGAGTTCACCCCGGCGAGATATGTCGTGCTCGGTCTGATCGCCCGGCACGGGCCGATGACGCCGTACGAGCTCAAGGCCCGGGTCGAGGACGACATCCAGCCCTTCTGGCCGATCCTGCATGCGCAGCTCTACCGGATTCCGGCGGAGCTGGCGCAGGCCGGCCTGCTGTGGGAGGAGGCCGAGGCGGCGGGCCGTCGCCGGCGGATCTTCCACCTCACCGACGCCGGCCGCGCCGCCCTGGAGCGCTGGCTGGCCGACCCGGACACGCCCGAGGCGGAAACCCGTGACCCGGCGCAGCTGAAGCTGTTCTTCGCCGATCTCGGCGACCCGGCGGACATCGTCGCGCTGGCCGCTCAGCAGGCCGAGCGGCACCGGAAGTGGCTCGCGCACTACGAGTCGTTGCGCGGCGCGCTCGATCCGCCGGCGGACTCCCGGCAGCGCTCCCGCGCACGGCTGCTGCGGCTGGGTGCGCTGCACGAGCGGGCCCATGCCGAGTTCTGGGAGTCGCTGGCCGCCGACCCGGAGCGGCTCGACGGCTGATCCGCAAGGCGGCTCCCCAGGGCTGATCCGCGAGGCGGCCCTACGGCCCGAGGCGCACCGCCGCCTGATCGCGGGTCAGCCAGGCGTTCGCCGCCTCGACCCGGCCGCTCACCCGCAGTTTGGCGTAGGCGTGCTCCAGGTGCTTGTCGACGGTGCGCGGGCTGATCGCCAGCCGGTGGGCGATCTGCTGGTTCGTCAGACCCCGGGCGAGCAGCACGAGTACGGCCGACTCGCGGTGGGTGACGGGGGAGGGCGGGGACGTCGGCGGGGCGAGCCGGTGGAGTACGCGGCTGAGCCGGGTGCGCAGCAGGGCGGCGGCCGCCACATCGTCGTCGGAGAAGTCGCTGCCGTTGCGGTTGATCGCCACACAGACCGTGCGCGGCCGGCCGGCGGCGTAGCCCGCGGGGAACGACATCGCGAGCTGCTGCTCGGCGCCGCACGGCCGGTAGACATCGGCGTAGGCGGCGAGGGCGTGGAACTCGGCGCGGGTCTGCAGCGTGGAGCGGCGCATCGGGACGCCGGAGCCGAGAGTGGTGTGGGTGACCAGGGAGTCCGCCGCCGCCTCCCGGGCGAACGCTGCCTGTACGTCCGGGGTCAGCAGACCGGCGGGCAGCGTGAGCGGGCGGTCGGCGGAGCCGGCGCGGGGGGACCAGATGATGCTGTCGCCGGGGACGGCGCCGAGCAGCAGCGGGAGCAGTGCCGGAACAAGGGTCTCCTCGTCGACGGCATCGATCAGGAGGTCCACGACGGCGAGAATGCGTCGCAGGCCGGCCTCCGCGGCCGCGGTCATGTGTCCAGCGTGCCGAGGGGGCAGGGGCCCGTCAAGCGAGGGCCACCCGGCCGGCCGGGGGAAGACCGGCCGGGCGCGTCAGGCGCCTTAACGCCCGACGGCATAGACGCGGTTGACGGGGCTCTCTGCGGCGAGTCGCCAGTGGTGGAGTCCGGCCTCGTCGGCGATCTCCCGCATCGCCTCCTCACCCGCGTGGTTTCCCAGTGCCCGCGGACCGTGCTGGGCCAGCGCGGACGGCAGGCAGACGGCGACCGAGGCGGCGGTCAGCGCCCGGCCGACGGGGTTGGTGTTCTCCTGGGCGTTCGCCGAGGCGTTCGGCTCGACGACCATGCAGGTCCCGCCGTCGGCCAGGGTCTCCTCGGCGTGGTGCAGCGCACCGCCCGGATCGCCGGTGTCGTGCAGACAGTCGAAGAACGTGATCAGGTCGAAGTCCTCGCCCGGGAAGTCCTGGGCGGTGGCGACCTCGAAGCTGACCCGGTCGCCCAGCCCCGCCTCGTCCGCGATACCGCGGGCCGCCTCGATGGACGGTCGGTGGAAGTCGAAGCCGTGGAAGTGCGACCGGGGGAAGGCCCGGGCCATCAGCGTCGTGGAGTAGCCGTAGCCGCAGCCGACGTCCGCGACGCGCGCGCCGCGTTCCAGCTTCTCCACCACCCCGTCCAGCGCGGTCAGCCACTCCGGGACCAGGGCGGCCGCGTAGCCGGGGCGGAAGAACTTCGCGGTGCCGGCGAACAGCGCCGGGCCGTGTTCCTCCCAGCCGACGCCCTCGCCGGTGCGGAACGCCTCCATGAGGGTGTCCTCGGTGGCGTACAGCGCCTGCATCGCGGTGAAGAAACCCGCCGCGTACGTGGGCAGTTCCGGGTCCGCCAGGACCGCGGCGTGCTCGGCGGGCAGCAGGTAGGTGCCGGTGTCCGGCGCATAGCTGACGTACTCGCCGGCGACCTGGGCGGCCAGCCATTCGCGGACGTAGCGCTCGGCCAGCCCGGTGCGGGCGGCGAGCTGTGCGGAGGTGAGCGGACCGGCACCGGCCATGGCCGTGTACAGGCCCAGCCGGTCGCCGAGCGAGGTGCACAGACCCGCGACCGCGGCACCGGCGTCGGTGATCACTCTCTCCAGGAACGCCTGCACCCGGTCCTGGTCCGGGGCCGCGCCCGAGGTGACCTCGGCGGACGTCGCCATGGCCCTCACCTCCTCGTCCTCTCTCACTGCAGCAGTCCGGCCGCCCCGCGCGCCATACGGGATTCGCCGTATACGACCGGGGACGGCGAGCGGCCGACACTGGGTGAGGAGGAGGTGCACCATGCGGAAGAAGATCGACTGCCGGGACTACCCGAGCGAGATGAACTGCACCCTCGTGATCGTCGGCGAGGAGGAGGAAGTGGTCCGCGCCGCCAGCGAGCACGCCGTTTCCGTCCACGGCCACACGGATGGCCCGGAGCTGCGGGAACAGATCAGGGCGTCACTGAAGGACGAGATTCCGCAGCACGCCTGACGCGTGCGGCCGGCACACCGCCCCTGACCGGGGGCGGCGGTCGCGGTGTGTCCGGAGGCCGCCGCCCTCGGAGCGGCACTCAGGTCATTGCATAAAACTGCTGGAATCCGTATAGTCATGCCATCGAGAAGGAGGGTCCATGACGGTACGAGCAGCAGTGGCCGGTGCGAGCGGATACGCCGGGGGTGAAGTGCTGCGCCTGCTTCTGGGGCACCCGGAGGTGGAGATCGGCGCGCTGACCGGGCACTCCAACGCCGGGCAGCGCCTGGGGGCGCTGCAGCCGCATCTGGTGCCGCTGGCCGACCGGGAACTCCAGGCGACCTCCGCCGAGGTCCTGGCCGGGCACGACGTCGTCTTCCTCGCGCTGCCGCACGGCCAGTCCGCCGCGGTCGCCGAGGAGCTCGGGCCCGATGTCCTCGTCGTGGACTGCGGCGCCGACTTCCGGCTGAGCGACGCCACGGACTGGGAGACGTTCTACGGCTCCGCCCACGCGGGCACCTGGCCGTACGGCCTCCCGGAGCTGCCCGGGTGCCGCACCGCGCTGCAGGGGACCCGGCGCATCGCGGTGCCGGGCTGTTACCCCACCGCCGTCTCGCTCGCCCTGTTCCCCGCGTACGCGGACCGGCTCGCCGAGCCCGAGGCCGTGGTCGTCGCGGCCACCGGCACCTCCGGCGCGGGCAAGGCCCTCAAGCCGCATCTGCTGGGCTCCGAGGTCATGGGCTCGATGAGCCCGTACGGCGTCGGCGGCGGCCACCGGCACACCCCCGAGATGATCCAGAACCTGAGCGCGGTGGCCGGTGAGCGCATCAGCGTCTCCTTCACCCCGACCCTGGCCCCGATGTCGCGTGGCATCCTCGCCACCTGCTCGGCCCGGGCGAAGCCCGGTGCGGACGCCGCCGCCGTACGGGCCGCGTACGAGAAGGCGCTGGCCGACGAGCCGTTCGTCCAGCTGCTGCCCGAGGGCCAGTGGCCGTCGACCGCCGCCGTGTACGGCTCCAACACCGCCCAGATCCAGGTGACCCTCGACGCGGCGGCCGGCCGGATCATCGCGATCAGCGCCCTCGACAACCTCACCAAGGGGACGGCGGGCGGCGCGGTGCAGAGCATGAACATCGCCCTGGGCCTCCCCGAGGAGACCGGGCTCCCGAAGGTCGGGGTCGCGCCGTGACCCGGACCGGCGCGGGGCGGCACGGCATGACCGGCGGGACCGGAGAAGCGACGGAGGACAAGCAGTGAGCGTGACGGCAGCACAGGGATTCACGGCGGCGGGCATCGCCGCGGGGATCAAGGACCCTCTTGCCAATGGGAGCGGCGGCATTCCGGACCTCGCCCTCGTGGTGAACAACGGGCCCCGACGCGCCGCCGCCGGTGTCTTCACTTCCAACCGCGTCAAGGCGGCGCCCGTCGTCTGGTCCGAGCAGGTCCTCAAGGGCGGCACGGTCTCCGCCGTCATCCTCAACTCCGGTGGCGCCAACGCCTGTACGGGCCCGCTCGGCTTCCAGGACACCCATGCCACCGCGGAGAAGGTCGCCGAGGTGCTCGAAGGCCACAGCGCCGGAGAGGTCGCGGTCGCCTCCACCGGACTGATCGGCCTGCGGCTCCCGATGGACAAGCTGCTGCCCGGAGTCGAGCGGGCCGCGGCCGAACTGACCGGGCACGGCGGCGAGAAGGCCGCGATCGCCATCAAGACCACGGACAGCGTGCACAAGACCTCGCAGCTGAGCCGGGACGGCTGGACCGTCGGCGGTATGGCCAAGGGCGCCGGCATGCTCGCCCCGGGCCTGGCCACCATGCTCGTCGTCCTGACCACCGACGTCGATCTGCCGGCCGCGGACCTCGACACGGCGCTGCGGGCCGCGACCCGCACCACCTTCGACCGCATCGACTCCGACGGCTGTATGTCGACCAACGACACGGTGCTGCTGCTCGCCTCCGGAGCCTCCGGCGTCGTACCGGCCGCCGACGACTTCGCCGAGGCGGTGCGCACGGTCTGCGACGACCTCGCCCGGCAGCTGATCGGGGACGCCGAGGGCGCCAGCAAGGACATCAGGATCGAGGTCGTGGGCGCGGTCAGCGAGGACGACGCCGTCGAGGTCGGCCGCTCCATCGCCCGCAACAACCTCCTCAAGTGCGCCATCCACGGCGAGGACCCCAACTGGGGCCGGGTGCTCTCCGCCATCGGCACCACGTCCGCCGTCTTCGAGCCCGACCAGCTGAACGTCGCCATCAACGACATCTGGGTCTGCAAGAACGGCTCGGTGGGGGAGGACCGCGAACTGGTCGACATGCGCTACCGGGAGGTCCGCATCACCGCCGACCTCGCCGCCGGCACCGAGTCCGCGGTCATCTGGGCCAACGACCTCACCGCCGACTACGTCCACGAGAACAGCGCGTACTCGTCATGAACGTACGAGCAGTTGAAAGCGAGGCGGGCGCATGAGTGCTCGTAAGCACACGGCTCTGCCCAAGGCCCGCACCCTCATCGAGGCGCTGCCCTGGCTGACCCGCCACCACGGCAAGACCGTCGTCATCAAGTTCGGCGGCAACGCCATGGTCGACGAGGAGCTCAAGCGCGCCTTCGCCCAGGACGTGGTCTTCCTGCGGCACGCCGGACTGCGCCCCGTCGTCGTGCACGGCGGCGGTCCGCAGATCAGCGCCCAGCTGGACCTGCTCGGCCTGGAGTCGGAGTTCAAGGGCGGTCTGCGGGTCACCACCCCCGAGGCGATGAACGTCGTCCGGATGGTGCTGGCCGGCCAGGTGCAGCGTGAGCTGGTCGGACTGCTCAACGAGCACGGTCCGCTCGCCGTCGGCATGACCGGCGAGGACGCCCATCTGATGACCGCGACCAAGCACTACGCCGACATCGAGGGCGAGCGGGTGGACATCGGCCGGGTCGGCGAGATCACCGCCATCGACCCCGGCGCGGTGCAGGCGATGCTGGACGACGGCCGGATCCCGGTCATCTCCTCCATCGCCCGCAGCAGCGACGCGGAGGACGCCGCCTCCGGTGCCTCGGGCGTCTTCAACGTCAACGCCGACACCGCCGCGGCCGCTCTGGCCGCCGCGCTCGGCGCCGAGACCCTGATGGTGCTCACCGACGTCGAGGGCCTCTACGAGGACTGGCCGAACAGCGACGAGGTGATCTCCCGCCTCACCGCCACCGAACTGGAGAAGCTGCTGCCCGACCTGGCCAGCGGCATGGTCCCCAAGATGCGGGGCTGTCTGCACGCCGTCCGCAACGGGGTGCACACCGCCCGGGTCATCGACGGGCGGGTCCAGCACTCGATCCTGCTGGAGATCTTCACCGACGAAGGAATCGGCACGATGGTCGTGCCCGACGCGAACACGATCGAGGGGGCGGCATGAGCGACGTGGCACAGACCCACGGCCCGGAGACCAACGCAGGCCTCACCGGGCGCTGGCAGGGCGCCATGATGGACAACTTCGGCACCCCCCGCGTCCCGCTGGTCCGCGGTGAGGGCACCACCGTGTGGGACGCCGACGGCAAGGAGTACCTCGACTTCCTCGGCGGCATCGCCGTCAACGCCCTGGGCCACGCCCACCCGGCGGTGGTCCGTGCGGTCTCCGACCAGGTCGCCACCCTCGGCCATGTCTCGAACTTCTTCGTCGCCGAGCCCACCGTGGCCCTCGCCGAGCGCCTGCTCGCGCTGGCCGGGCGCCCCGGCCGGGTCTACTTCTCCAACTCCGGCGCCGAGGCCAACGAGGCCGCCTTCAAGATCGGCCGGCTGACCGGGCGCACCCATATGGTCTCCACCGCCGGCGGCTTCCACGGCCGGACCATGGGCGCCCTCGCGCTCACCGGCCAGCCCGCCAAGCAGGCCCCCTTCGCCCCGCTTCCCGGCGACGTCGACTACGTCCCGTACGGGGACGTCGAGGCCCTCCGCGCCGCCGTCACCACCGACACCGCCTTCGTCATCCTGGAGCCCGTCCAGGGCGAGAACGGCGTCATCGTCCCGCCGCCCGGCTACCTCCAGGCCGCCCGCGAGATCACCGCCGCCACCGGCACCCTGCTCGTCCTCGACGAGATCCAGACCGGCATCGGCCGGACCGGAAACTGGCTGGAATCCCGGGCCCAGGGCGTCGAGGCCGACATCATCACCCTGGCCAAGGGCCTCGGCGGCGGACTGCCGATCGGCGCGACGCTGGCCTTCGGACCGGCCGCCGACCTGCTCACGCCCGGTTCGCACGGCTCGACGTTCAGCGGCAACCCGGTGGTCTGCGCCGGTGCCCTCGCCGTCCTGGACACCATCGAGGCGGACGGCATCCTGGAGAACGTCAAGCGCGTGGGCGAGCGGCTGCGCACCGGGACGGAGGCCTTGGGGCACCCCTTGGTCAGCCAGGTCCGCGGCGCGGGGCTGCTCCTGGGTATCGTCTTGACGGAGTCGCTGGCGCCGCAGGTGCAGCAGGCGGCTCAGGACGCGGGCCTCCTGGTGAACGCGGTCGCGCCGGACGTCATCCGGCTCGCCCCGCCGCTGATCGTCTCCGACGACGAAGCGGAGGAGTTCCTCCGGAAGCTGCCCGCCGTCCTCAACACGGCCCGCCAAGGGGCCGACGGGGAACGACGAGCCGGAGACTGACGACAACGATGACCGAGCCGCAGGACAACGAGGCGCAGAACGGTGGCCAGGCCGTACCGCAGACCCGCACCGCCCGCCACCGCCGGATCGTGGACATCCTCAACCGGCTGCCGGTCCGCTCCCAGAGCCAGCTCGCCAAGCTGCTCGCCGACGACGGCCTGTCCGTCACCCAGGCGACGCTCTCCCGCGATCTGGACGAACTGGGCGCGGTGAAGATCCGCAACACCGGCGGTGAGCTGATCTACGCGGTGCCCAGTGAGGGCGGCGACCGCAAGCCACGGGCGCCGCTGGGCGAGTCCGCCAAGGAGGAGCGGATGCGCCGCCTCTCCAGCGAACTCCTCATCTCCGCCGAGGCGTCCGCCAACCTCGTGGTCCTGCGCACCCCGCCGGGCGCCGCCCAGTTCCTGGCCTCGGCCATCGACCAGGCCGAACTCCACGACATCCTCGGCACCATCGCCGGCGACGACACCCTGATGCTCATCAGCCGCGACCCGGCGGGCGGCCAGGCCCTCGCCGACCATCTGCTGCGGCTGGCGCAGAAGGCGCACTGAGCCCCTCCGCACACGCTCCCCGGGGCTTCTCGTCACCCCCGGGGCGCCTCGTCCCGCCCCCGAAGGGCGGTGGTGCGGAGCATCCACCCGAGCCACTCTCTCCCCGCCGAACCGCATACGGCAGGATGGCAGTTCGCGCCGGGACGTCCACGGATGTCCCGGCGCCTTCACAGGCCTAGAGACAAGCAGGTGGCATGGTGACGAGACATCACATCCGGCTCATAGCAGGTCCGCTCCTTCCGGTCGCGGGAGGAGCCGGCCGGTGAACCGCGCTGTGACACTGCACGACCTGATCGTCGCCGGCGCCGCGCTCGCCGCCGGCATCGTGGCCGGACTGCTGCTGCGTTGGACCCTGCGGTGGCTGGGCAAACACGCACTCAAAACCCGGTGGAGCGGGGACGACATCGTCGTCGACGCGCTGCGGGCGGTGGTGCCCTGGGCGGCGGTCACCGGCGGTCTGGCGGCGGCTGCCGCGGCGCTGCCGCTGACGCCGACGGTCGGACACACCGTCAACCGCACGCTGATGGTGCTGCTCATCCTGGTCGCCACGCTCACCGCGGCCCGGGTGATCACCGGAGTGGTGAAGTCCCTCGCGCAGTCCCGGTCCGGGGTGGCAGGATCGGCCACAATTTTCGCCAACATCACCCGCATCATCGTGCTGGCGATGGGCTTCCTGGTGGTCCTCCAGACCCTGGGCATCTCCATCGCCCCGCTGCTCACCGCACTCGGCGTGGGCGGCCTCGCCGTCGCCCTCGCGCTCCAGGACACCCTCGCCAACCTCTTCGCGGGCGTGCACATCCTCGCCTCGAAGACCGTGCAGCCCGGTGACTACATCCGGCTCAGCAGCGGCGAGGAGGGCTATGTCGTCGACGTCAACTGGCGTAACACCGTGGTGCGGCAGCTCTCCAACAACCTGGTGATCATCCCCAACACTCAGCTGGCCGGGACCAACATGACCAACTTCACCCGCCCGGAACAGAAGTTGACGATCCTGGTGCAGGTGGGCGTCGGCTACGACAGCGACCTCGGCCATGTCGAGCGGGTCACCATGGAGGTCATCGAGAGCGTGATGAAGGACGTCGACGGCGGCGACCCCGACCATGAACCGGCCGTCCGCTTCCACACCTTCGGCGACTCCAGGATCAGCTTCACGGTGATCCTGGGCGTCGGCGAGTTCAGCGACCAGTACCGGATCAAGCACGAGTTCATCAAGCGCCTGCACCAGCGCTACCGGACCGAGGGCATCAGGATCCCCTCCCCGGCCCGCACCGTGGCCCTCCAGAAGCCGGAAGAAATCGTGATCCCGCACCAGCGCGATGTCGCGGACATCGTGCCGCCGGTGCCGTAGCAGGACTGGCGAAGCCCCGGCCGGCGCACACCACCGAGCCGGGGCCATCTGCCGGGGCTTCCGCTCGCCGCTCAACCGCGTTCCTTCCCGTGCAGCTCCGCCCACACCCGCTTGCCCCACGGCAGCGGATCGGCGCCCCAGTCGTCGGCCAGCTCCGCCACGAGCGCCAGACCGCGCCCGCCCTCGTCCACGCCGCCCGGCTCACGGGGCTCCGGGAGCACCTTCGACCTGTCCACGACGCCGATCCGCAGACACGCCGCCCCGGGGCGTGCGACCGTGACCCGGATCGACCGGCTACGCGCATGCCGGACGGCGTTGGCAACCAGCTCGGACACCACAAGGGCGCCGTGCTCGATCAGTTCTTCCAACCCCCAAGTGGCGCAGGCGACGTGCACCAGGCGCCGGGCGGTGGCCGCGCTCTCGGGTTCACGGGGCAGGGTCTCGCTGTATCCGGGGTGCCCGGTGGGGCGGGATGCGGTCACGGTCATCAGGACTCTCGTCGGTGGTGAGCGATGGGCCAAGGCCCCTCAACTGGGCTGAGGGCGAGCCGATTTCGAGAGAGGCGCCAGGCCGTTCGCGGCTGTGACGGCCTGTTATTCAGTCAACGACGGACTGTGACGGCCGGTGAGGAAAAGTCGGCGCCGCATGCGGTGCGGACAACCGGAAATTTCACGGCCGCAGAAGACGCCGAAAAGCGCGATCTGGATACCGTGAGGGGCGTGGAGGCGAACGAGAGTCTTGCCCAAGCCATCGACAGAGCGGGCTTAACCCAGGCCGAGTTGGCCGAGGCAGTGAACGACTACCTGCGGTCGCTCGGCCGGGCGGGCACCGTCAGCGACCGCACCGTGCGCCATTGGCTGACCGGAAAGACGCGATGGCCGCACCCTCGGCAGAGGGAAGCCTTGGAGGCAGTATTCGGATGTACCGCCGAGGAGTTGGGCTTTGCTCCTCCGGCGGGCAGACGTGCCCCTCACAGGACGGAGGATCCCGTGCGTCGCAGACACTTCCTCACCGTCGCCACCGGAACGACGGCCGCCGTCGTGCCCCTGGTCGCCGCCCGGCCGTACGCCGTCGGCACCTCCGAGGTGATCCGCCTCCGCAGCGGCCTGGACGCCCTCACCGCCCTGGACGCCGCCAAAGGCGGGCACGAGGCCCTGGAGCGAGCCGCCTTGGCGGGTGCCGCCGAAGCGCTGGAGTTACAGAAGCGCGCGGCGTCCCAGCGCATCCGGCAGCGCCTCTTCAGCGTGGCTGCGAACTACACCGCGTCGGCGGCTTGGTCGGCCGTGGACGATCGTCAGAGCGACCGTGCGCAAGCTCACCTCAACCGGGCGCTGTATTTGGCGGGCATGGGGAATGACCCCGTGGCGGAACTGCGCGTGTGGAACTCGCACGCCATGCTGGCGGTCCATCGCGGGGAATTCTCGCAGGCCGTGGACGCGGGCCGGGCTGCGCAGGCGACCGCTGTCACGCGCCGCGACCCGCTGTTCGCGTCCCTGGCCCACGCGCGCACGGCGATCGGGCACTCAAGCGTCGGGGATCGGCGGGGCGCCCTGCGGTCCCTGGGGTGCGCGGAAGAGGCGCTGGCGAACGCGTCCACGGACGAGCCCCGGCCGTCCTGGGTGGCTTTCTACGGCCCGGCCGAGTTGATGGCCATCACTTCCATTGTCCGGGATCACATCGGGGACGCCGCAGCGGCCGAGGCGGCATCACACCGTGCCCTGGCGGCCATCCCGCAGCAGTTCCGCCGGAACCGCGCTCTGGCCACGCTCCGGCTCGCTCTCGCACAGCTTCACCAACGGGACGAGGAGCAGGCGTGCGCCACGGCGGAGCAGGTGTTCGTGCTGATGGGCGGCGATCCTCTGCCGGGCCGGATGCGTCGCTACCTAGGAGACTTCTACCGCGATTTGACCACCCTCGCGCCGGACTCAAGCATCGCGCGCGAGTGGAGGGACCGCTACCGATCGGAATGGAGCCAAACCTGATGACCTCCGCTTTGGACCTTCGCCACTACGGTCACGGCGACCTGCCGGAGATCCGGCAGACGCTGCTCGACGTGCACGCAGACGTGCACGCCGACCAGATCTCGGACGACGAGTTCCGGCAGAAGTTCCCGTGGTTCGTCGACCACTGGGGCGGACACCCCCAGTTCTCCTGCGTGATCGCGTACGACGGCAACGAGGTGGTGGGCTTCGCCTACGGAGCCCCCGGAACCGAGGGCCGCGAATGGTGGCGTGAGCACCTGGACCCGGCGCCGGAGAAGAGCCGCACGTTCCATTTCTCGGAACTGATGGTGCGCGAGCGGTGGCGGAAGACAGGCACGTCCGAGCGGCTGCACCGGGCGTTGATGGAAGCCGGGGAGGCGGACCTCGCGGCGCTGCTGGTGGACGTGACGCACCCCAAGGTCCAGGCCCTGTACGAGTCCTGGGGGTACCGGAAGGTGGGCGAGCGCCAGCCCTTCCCCGACTCCCCGGTGTTTGCGGTGATGCTGGTGGGACTGCCGCTCCCGTGACCCGGGGGGCGTCCGCAGAGAGTCGCCCGCCCACCTGCTTCCCTACTTCCGGCCCCCTCCCCGAGGAGTTCCGTCCCATGGCAGAAGAGTTCACGGTGGTGCCCGTCGCCCATGTGGTGGGTGGGCGTGTCGAGCCCACGGATGACTACTGGGGCGGCACCCGCTCCGTCATCCGTATCGACCCGGAGCAGTTCACCGAGGAGGCGGTCGCCGGTCTGGATGCCTTCTCCCACCTGGAGGTCGTCTTCCGCTTCCATCTGACCGACCCCACCGATCTTCCCCCCGAATCCCGGCACCCCCGCGGCAACCCCGACTGGCCGGCCGGCGGCTCCTTCGCCCACCGCAATATGCGCCGGGTGAACTGGCTGGGCGTCTCGCGGTGCCGCCTGGTCACGGTGGACGGCCTGGATCTGCACGTGGAAGCGCTGGATGCCGTGGACGGCACACCGGTGCTGGACATCAAGCCGTGGTTCACCGTGATGGGCCCGCAGGGCGACGTGCGCGAGCCCGGCTGGCCCTCGGAGATGCTCGCCGACTACTACGCCGTTCCTCACGTGTAAGCCGTTTCCCACAGAAAACGATCAAGGGCCTTGTTCCCGCCCGAAGCGAGAACAAGGCCCTGACCTGGGCTGAAAGCCCCTACTGCACCGTCGGGACGACAGGATTTGAACCTGCGACCCCTTGACCCCCAGTCAAGTGCGCTACCAAGCTGCGCCACGTCCCGGTGCTCGTGCCGGCCGGAGAACTCCCGGCCGGGGCGTGCAGAAGAAAAATACCCTGTCCCGGGCCATGAATCCAAAGCGGGTCCCCGGCGGAGCCTTCCGGGGCCTCCGGCGGGGGCCCCGCTTCCGTGGTTCGATGAGGTTATGGGTGAAATATCCGCCAACGATGCCTTCCGGGTGCGCAGGGTGTACGAGTCGCCGGAGCCGTCGGACGGGGCGCGGGTGCTGGTCGACCGGCTGTGGCCGCGCGGGCTGTCCAAGGCGGACGCGCAGCTCACCGAGTGGTGCAAGGACGTGGCGCCCTCGTCCGAGCTTCGGCGCTGGTACCACCACGAGGAACCACGGTTCACCGAGTTCGCCGAGCGCTATCGCGAGGAGCTGGCGCAGGAGGCGGTGCAGCCGGCGCTGGAGCGGCTGCGGGAGCGCGCCGCGGAGGGGCCGCTGACGTTGCTGACGGCCACGAAGGACGTGTCGGTGAGCCATGTGACCGTGCTGGTCGAGGTGCTTCAGGAGGGGCCCTGAGGCTCCGTGCCGTACCGGCGCCCCACCGCTGACCTGCCTATTCATCGATGCATTGACGAAACATACGGTGGAGTGCATACTTATACCCATCAGCGCATGCACCGTAAGGAGAAACCCGTGACCGAGCGCGTCGTACTCGCCTACTCGGGCGGCCTGGACACCTCTGTCTGTATCGGCTGGATCGCCGAGGAGACGGGCGCCGAGGTCATCGCCGTTGCCGTGGACGTCGGCCAGGGCGGCGAGGACCTGGACGTCATCCGCAAGCGTGCGCTCGACTGCGGTGCGGTCGAGGCCGAGGTCGCGGACGCCAAGGACGAGTTCGCCGACGAGTACTGCCTCCCGGCGATCAAGGCCAACGCCCTGTACATGGACCGCTACCCGCTGGTCTCGGCGCTCTCCCGGCCGGCCATCGTCAAGCACCTGGTGGCCGCCGCCAAGAAGCACGGCGCCACCACCGTCGCCCACGGCTGCACCGGCAAGGGCAACGACCAGGTCCGCTTCGAGGCGGGTATCTCCTCCCTCGCCCCCGACCTGACGTGCATCGCCCCGGTCCGTGACTACGCGATGACCCGGGACAAGGCGATCGCGTTCTGCGAGGAGAAGAACCTCCCGATCGCGACCACCAAGAAGTCGCCGTACTCGATCGACCAGAACGTCTTCGGGCGGGCCGTGGAGACCGGCTTCCTGGAGGACATCTGGAACGCGCCGATCGAGGACGTCTACGAGTACACCGAGAACCCGGCCACCCAGCGGGAGGCCGACGAGGTCATCATCTCCTTCAAGGAGGGTGTCCCGGTCGCCATCGACGGCAAGCCCGTCACCGTCCTGCAGGCCATCCAGCAGCTCAACGAGCGGGCCGGCGGCCAGGGCATCGGCCGGATCGACATGGTCGAGGACCGGCTGGTCGGCATCAAGTCCCGTGAGGTGTACGAGGCGCCCGGCGCCATCGCGCTGATCACCGCGCACCAGGAGCTGGAGAACGTCACCGTCGAGCGCGAACTGGCCCGCTACAAGCGGCAGGTCGAGCAGCGCTGGGGCGAGCTGGTCTACGACGGCCTGTGGTTCTCGCCGCTCAAGCGGGCCCTGGACGGCTTCATCAACGAGGCCAACCAGGCCGTGTCCGGCGACATCCGGATGACGCTGCACGGTGGCCGCGCGGTCGTCACCGGCCGGAAGTCCGACCAGTCGCTGTACGACTTCAACCTCGCCACGTACGACACCGGCGACACCTTCGACCAGTCGCTCTCGAAGGGCTTCATCGAGCTCTTCGGGATGTCGAGCAAGATTGCGGCCAAGCGCGACCTCGCCTGAGCCCGTCTCGTTGGATTCGTAAGGCTGCCGCCTCCCTGCCCTCGCGGCGGGGTGGGGTACCCCCTGGTCTCAAGACCCTGGGGGAGGTGGCACATCTACAGCAGCCATGAGGAGCAGTAGTGAGCAGCAACAGCGGTGACGTCCGGCTCTGGGGTGGCCGGTTCGCCGACGGACCGGCAGAGGCGCTGGCCCAGCTGTCGGCGTCGGTCCACTTCGACTGGCGGCTGGCCCCGTACGACATCGCGGGCTCCCGTGCGCACGCCCGGGTGCTCCACAAGGCGGGCCTGCTCACCGAGGACGAGCTGACCCGGATGCTCGCCGGGCTCGACCAGCTCGCAGCGGATGTCGCCGACGGCTCGTTCACCGGCACCATCGCCGACGAGGACGTGCACACCGCCCTGGAGCGCGGGCTGCTGGAGCGGCTCGGCGCGGACCTCGGCGGCAAGCTGCGGGCCGGCCGGTCCCGTAACGACCAGGTCGCCACGCTCTTCCGGATGTACCTGCGCGACCACGCCCGGATCATCGGCGGGCTGATCGCCGACCTCCAGGAGGCGCTGGTGGGCCTCGCCGAGACCCACCCGGATGTCGCGATGCCGGGCCGCACCCACCTCCAGCACGCCCAGCCGGTGCTCTTCGCCCACCATGTGCTGGCGCATGTGCAGTCGCTGTCCCGGGACGCGGAGCGGCTGCGCCAGTGGGACGAGCGCACCGCGGTCTCCCCGTACGGCTCGGGCGCGCTGGCCGGCTCCTCGCTCGGCCTCGACCCGGAGGCGGTCGCCGCGGACCTCGGCTTCGAGCACGGCTCGGCCGGCAACTCCATCGACGGCACGGCCTCCCGTGACTTCGTCGCCGAATTCGCCTTCATCACGGCGATGATCGGGGTGAACCTCTCCCGGATCGCGGAGGAGGTCATCCTCTGGAACACGAAGGAGTTCTCCTTCGTCACGCTCCACGACGCCTTCTCGACCGGCTCGTCGATCATGCCGCAGAAGAAGAACCCGGACATCGCTGAGCTGGCGCGGGGCAAGTCGGGGCGCCTCATCGGCAATCTGACCGGGCTGCTGGCCACGCTCAAGGCGCTGCCGCTCGCGTACAACCGTGACCTCCAGGAGGACAAGGAGCCGGTCTTCGACTCCTGCGACCAACTGGAGGTGCTGCTCCCGGCGTTCACCGGGATGATGGCCACCCTGACCGTCAACCGTGAGCGCATGGAGGAGCTGGCCCCGGCCGGGTTCTCGCTGGCCACCGATATCGCGGAGTGGCTGGTCAAGCAGGGCGTGCCGTTCCGGGTGGCGCACGAGGTCGCGGGCGAGTGCGTCAAGGAGTGCGAGGCGCACGGCGTCGAGCTGGACCAGCTCACCGACGAGCAGTTCGCGAAGATCTCGCCGCATCTGACCCCTGAGGTCCGCGGCGTGCTCAACGTCCCCGGCGCGCTCGCCTCGCGCAGCGGCCGCGGCGGCACCGCGCCCTCGGCGGTGGCGGTCCAGCTCGCCGAGGTGCGGGCCGATCTGGTCACGCAGCAGGAGTGGGCGACGGCGAAGCAGGCCACCAAGCTGGCCTAGCGGGCAGAGCTGTACGACGGCGGCCCGCCCCCGGGAGGAGACCCGGGGGCGGGCCGCCGTCGTGTGCGTGGGGGACACATGGGGGATACCGATGAGACATTGATGTCTCATTAGGCTAGTGTGTGTCTCATGGCCGTGGACCGCGAACGCGTACTCAAAGAAGCCGCCGCATTGCTCACGCGGCGGGCTTCGACACCGATGGACGAGATCGCCCGCGCCGCGGGCATCAGCCGGGCGACCCTGCACCGGCACTTCGCCGGGCGGGACGCCCTGATCAGGGCGCTGGAAGAGCACGGGATCGCACAGTTCGTGCAGGCGATGGACGCGGCCCGGCTGGACGAGGGCGACGCCGTCGAGGCGCTGCGCCGGCTGATCGCCGAAGCCGAACCGGTCGCCGGCGTACTGGCCTTCCTCTTCACCGAGAACCAGCTCTTCGAGGACGGTGAGATCAACGCCGGCTGGGCGGAGCTCGACGACCGCATCGCCGCCCTCTTCCGACGCGGCCAGGAAGAGGGCGACTTCCGGATCGATCTGAGCGCCGCCTGGCTCACCGAGGCCTTCTACGGGCTGATCGGCGCCGGCGCCTGGGCCGTGCACGAAGGGCGGGTCGCCCGTAACGACCTCAACCACTCGATCGCCGAGCTGCTGCTCGGCGGCATCCGACGGAGCATGGAGAAATGACCGAGACCATAGCGTCAGGACCGGCAGGCTCGGCCCATGTGGACGACCAGCCCCGACCGGGCCGCTGGCTCGCGCTCGCCGTCCTCGTCCTCGCCGTCCTGCTGGTCGGTGTCGACGCCACGGTCCTCGGCCTCGCCACCCCTTTCCTCAGCGAAGACCTCCAGCCGTCCGGGACCCAGCTGCTGTGGATCGGTGACATCTACTCCTTCGTCATCGCCGGACTGCTGGTCTCCATGGGCAGCCTCGGCGACCGCATCGGCCGCAAGAAGCTGCTGCTGCTGGGCTCCGTGGGCTTCGGCGCGATGTCGGTGCTCGCCGCGTACGCCACCACGCCCGAGATGATGATCCTGGCCCGTGCGCTGCAGGGCGTGGCGGGTGCGACGCTGATGCCGTCCACGCTGGCGCTGATCCGCAACCTCTTCCACGACCCCAAGGAACGCAGTCTGGCCGTCGGCATCTGGGGCGCCATGGCCTCGGCCGGGATGGCCGTGGGGCCGGTCCTCGGCGGCTTTCTGCTGGGGCACTTCTGGTGGGGCTCGGTCTTCCTGATCAATCTGCCGGTGATGTTGCTGCTGGTGGCCGTCGGCGCCAAGGTCATCCCGGAGTCGCGCAACCCGGACCCCGGCCCCTGGGACATCCCCAGTGTCCTGCTGGCCCTGGTGGGCATCGTCTGTGTCGTCTACGCCATCAAGGAAGCCGCGGTGCACGGCTACCGCTGGGACATCGCGCTGACGGCCGTCATCGGTGTGCTCGCCCTGATCGTGTTCGTCCGCAGACAGCGCACCCTCGCCTCACCGCTGCTGAACATGAAGCTCTTTCACCACCGGGGGTTCTCCGGGGCGGTGCTGGCCGATCTGCTGACCATCCTCGGGCTGTCCGGGCTGGTCTTCTTCCTCTCCCAGTTCCTCCAGATGGTGCAGCTGCGCTCGCCGCTCAACGCCGGGCTCGTCGAACTCCCGGCGGCGGTCGGCGCGGTGGGTGCCGGTCTGGCCGCCGGCTGGGTCGCCCGGCGGCTGTCCGTACGGATCGTGGTGGCCGGCGGCCTCGCCGTGGTCGGCCTCTCGCTGGTCGGCTGCACCACCCTGCACGGCGACACCGGCACCGCCGCGCTGTGCGTCATCCTCTTCGTCGTCGGCGTCGGCGCCGGTTTCTCGTTCACCGTCACCGCCGATGTGATCCTCTCCAGCGTGCCCAAGGAGGAGGCGGGCGCCGCCTCCGCGGTCTCCGAGACGGCCTACGAACTGGGCGCCGCGCTCGGTATCGCCCTGCTCGGCTCCATCGTGACCGGCATCTACCGGGGCTTCGAGGCACCGCCGGGGATTCCCGGACCCGCCACGGACGCCGCCCGCGAATCGCTCGGCGGCGCCTTCGAAACGGCCGGTCAACTCCCCGCCGACCAGGGCGCGGCGCTGGTGAAGGCCGCTCAGGACTCCTTCGTCGCGGGTGTGGACGTCGCGGCCGGTGTGGGGGCGGTGGTCCTGCTGTCCGCCGCGGTGGCCGCATGGTTCCTGCTCCGCGGCCAGGAGCTGGCGACCAGCCCGGAACCGGCCGGACCCGCGGCGTTCTCCACGGCCGGAGCGGAGTCGGGCCGCGGGTCCGGTCCGGCGGCCGGCGGCCCGGCGGAACGCCCGTAACGCCGTACTGCCGATCCGCCGGACGGCGGGCACACACCGCGCCCCAGGGCGTGTCCTGTGGATCAGGTACCACGCACCCGACATGATCCACGGGACACGCCCCGGGGGCGACTGTCCCCCGCCCGTTCACGCCCGGTACGCATCGTGGTGCCCGGCCGTCCCGAGCGGCTTGCTTGACTCTCCCGTCGTCCCCTCACGGACGGCCCGCTCAGGAGAGTGACGCAGTGCGCGACATCGGACGACGCTCCTTCTTCACCGCCGCGGGGGCCCTGGCCACCGCGAGCGCCATCGGCAGCAACGCCTACGCCACCGGCCACGCCCGCGACGCGGCCACCGCCGACGAATACGTCGACGTCCAGCTCCTCAACATCACCGACCTGCACGGCTATCTGCAGGGCGCCCCCGGTGCCCACTCGATCATCACCGGGGCCGGCGGAAAGACCCACACCGTCGGCGGCGTCGCCTATATGGCCGCCCACCTGGAACGCTTGCGCAACGGCCGCCGCAACTCCCTCTTCTTCGCCCCCGGCGACCTCTTCTCCGGCTGGGAGTTCGACGCCGCCACCTTCGCCGACGAGCCCACCATCGAGGCGCTCAACGCCATGGGCCTGGACTTCGCCTCGGCCGGCAACCACGAGTTCGACAAGTCGGCGCGCTTCCTCACCTCGCACATGGAGGACGGCGTCGGCTTCCCGGTCGTCGGCCGCGACGACGCCTTCGAGGACTCCACCGGCCGCCGCTTCCGTGGCGCGAAATTCCCCTACTACAGCGCCAACCTGGTGTGGAACGCGAGCGGCGAGCCCGTGCTGCCGCCGTACAACATCGAGTACGTGGACGCCGGCGGCGGCCGCCGGCTGCCGGTCGGCTTCATCCATCTGACCGCCATCGGCACCGAGTCCTTCCCCGGCTCCTACCAGCCGGGCCTGCGCACCCTCGACGAGCTGGAGACCGCCAACCGCTGCGCGGCGGAGCTCAAGTCCCGCGGCGTCCGGGCGATCGTGCTCAGCATGCACGACGGCGCGGTGGCCGGCAGCGACTTCTCCAGTGGCAGCAACCCCTCCGGGCCCGCCTACGAGCTGGCGCTGCGCGTCTCGCCGGACATCGACGCCATCGTCACCGGCCACTGGCACTGCGCCTTCACGATGATGCTGCCCGACCCCGACGGCGTCCCCCGGCCGTTCGTCGAGGCCGGCTGCTACGGCCAGATCATCAATGAGATCAATCTGCGCCTCGACCCCCGCACCGGCGCGGTGATCCGGGAGCTGACCACCGCCACCAACCACCCCAACACCCGGGACGTGACACCGGACCCCACGCTCAAGTCGATCGCCGGCTACTGGGCGGACTACGGCAGCCGGCGCGCCCGCAGCCGCCTCGGCACCCAGACCGCCTCCTTCACCCGGCGGCGCAACGCGGTGGGGGAGAGCACCATGGGCAACCTCGTCGCCGACTGGGCCCTGTGGGCGGGCAGCCAGCCACTCGGCCCGATGGACGATCCCGCCGCCCACCCCAACACCCCCGCGGACCTCGCCGTCATCGCGGTCGCGCCACGCGTCGGGCAGGCCGTGATCGCCGGCGATCTGATCCGTGACGAGGGGACGGACGGCACTGTCACCTTCGCGCAGGCCTGGAACTCCGTCGGTTTCGGCGACCCGATCATGACCGTCACCGTCACCGGACGGCAGATCCATGACGCCCTGGAGGAGCAGTGGGCACCGACCGCCGGCGGCGGACTCGGTTTCTCACCGCTGGCCGTCTCCGCCAACGTCCGCTACACCTTCGACGCGGCGGGACCGGTCGGCCGGCGGATCGAGCCCGCCGAGGTGTTCATCGACGGCACCGCCCTCGACCTCACCCGCCGCTACCGGCTCGCCGCCCCCTCCTACACCCTCATCAACCAGGACGGCTTCAGCGCCTTCACCGGATTCACCGCACCGGTCCGGCACACCCGCGACTTCGAGAGCTTTGTCTCCTTCATCCGCACCAAGAAGCAGCTGAAGCCCGCCCCGTTGAACCGGGTGGCGGTCAAGAACGCGGAGGTGCCCGGCGCCCGCACCGGCACCGTCACCCAGCGCCAGCAGCTGCTGCAGCCCGACGGCAGCGTGGTGCCGCGCCCCGAGGCGGCGCTGCGTACGGCACTGACCGGCGGCGCCGAGGGCCAGCGCGCCCCCGGCGGCTTCCGGGTGCCGTGCTGACCCGCCCCGCACGGGAGCGCCCACGCAACGGGCCCCATCCGCGGAACGGATGGGGCCCGGCGCACAGCGGGACGGGTCAGGCGGCCCTGGCCTTGGTGGCGTAGATGTCGACGTACTCCTGGCCGGACAGCTCCATGACGTCGCTCATGACCTCGTCGGTGACGGCCCGCAGCACATAGCGGTCGCGGTCCATACCGTCGTAGCGGGAGAAGTCCAGCGGCTCACCGAAGCGCACCGTCACCGGGGCGATGTGCGGACGGCCCTTGCCGCCGGGCTGCACCTTGTCGGTGCCGATCATCGCGAACGGAACGACGGGCGCACCGGTCATCAGCGTGAGCCGGGCGATGCCCGTACGGCCGCGGTAGAGACGGCCGTCGGGGGAGCGGGTGCCCTCGGGGTAGATGCCGAAGACGCTGCCCTCCTCCAGGATCCGGCGGCCGGTCATCAGCGCCGCGACACCACCGTGTCCGCCGTCCCGGTCCACCGGGATCATGCCGGCGCTGGTGAAGAACCAGGCCATCGCCCGGCCCTTGAGGCCCTTGCCGGTGACGTACTCGTCCTTGCCGATGAAGTACACCGGGCGCTTGACCACCAGGCTCAGGAACAGCGAGTCGATGAAGGTGACGTGGTTGCCGGCCAGGATCACCGGTCCGGTCGCCGGAATGCGCTCCATGCCCTCGACCTTCGGGCGGTACAGGACACGCATGACGAATCCGAGAATCGCCTTCAGCACAATGCGGGACAACGGGCCCTCCGGGTCGTGACTGGTCAACGTCAAGCGGGCGCAGAACTCTGCAGCCAAGGACCATACTCGCGGGTTACTCCCGCGCGCACATCGGGTTCACGAGGTCGATACGCACAGTTGACGTGTGTTACCACCATCTTCCCCCCGATGTTGTCGTCCGTCTCTCCGGCGTGACCCGTCCGTGCTTACGATCGGCCGGGTTCCGTGGGCCGGTGTGCAACACGCCTCACCGCACGCCGGAAAACACCCGGAAGCACCCGAAGACCAGCGAATGCCTCAGACAAGGAGTGTGCGCATGCACAAGCGGCAGCAGCCGGGACGGCGGACGGTGCTGGGGGTAGCGGCCCTCGGCGCGGGAGCGGCGGTATTCGGCGGAGCAGGTCAGGCGAGCGCGGCCGGACGGGCCGGGGTGCCCCAGGAACTGCCGGTACCGCTGATCGTCGGCCACCGCGGCGCCAGCGGCTACCGCCCCGAGCACACCTTCGGCTCCTACCAACTCGCCCTCGACATGGGCGCGGACGTCATCGAGCAGGACCTCGTCCCGACCAAGGACGGGCATCTGGTCTGCCGCCACGAGAACGACATCACCGCCACCACCGATGTCTCCGCACACCCCGAGTTCGCGGACCGCAAGACCACCAAGACCGTGGACGGGGAGAAGCTGACCGGCTGGTTCACCGAGGACTTCACACTCGCCGAACTCAAGACCCTGCGCGCCAAGGAGCGCATACCGGGCACCCGGCAGCACAACACCGTCTACGACGGGGTCTGGGAGGTGCCGACCTTCGAGGAGGTGCTGCGCTGGGCCGAGCGCGAGGGCCGCAAGCGGGGCCGCCGCGTCTGGCTGCACATCGAGACCAAGCACCCCACCTACTTCCGCAAGCTGGGCCTCGGTCTGGAGGAGCGGGTGGCCAAGGCGCTGCGTGCCCACGGCCGGCACCGCAGGAACTCCCCGAACTTCCTGCAGTCCTTCGAGCCCAGCAGTATCCAGCGCCTGGGCAGGCTCGTCGACTGCCCCAAGGTCGTGCTGCTCTCCACGCTCGACTCCCGGCCCTGGGACTTCGTCGAGGCGGGCGACCCGCGCACGGTCGCCGACCTGGTCACGCCCGAGGGCCTGAAGTGGCTGGCCGGCTTCGCCCAGGGCATCGGCCCGGACCTGACCGTGATCATCCCGCGGGACAAGGACGGCAAGCTCGGCGAGCCCACGTCCGTCGTCAAGGACGCCCACGCCGCCGGACTGGTCCTGCACCCGTATACGGTCCGCAACGAGAACACCTTCCTGCCGGCCGACTACCGCCGCGGCACCGACCCGGACGCCTACGGTGACGCCCTCGGGGTGTTCAAGGCGTACCTCGGCACCGGGATCGACGGTCTGTTCTCCGACAATCCCGACACCGCGCTGCTGGCCGCCGCGGAGTTCCGCAAGCGCTGACGCCGGTCCGCGGACCGCGCTCGCGGCGGAGCCCCGCCGCCCGGACCGGCGCCACCTCCCCTGCGTTCTCATCTGAGTTGGGAATGTCACAGGAGAGCTCGGTGCCGGTCCGTTCCGCTTGCCCCAATTGCCTGCGCAGAATGCTCGCGGCGAGATTGCCGCTGCCCCTTACCGGGGATTCCGGAAGGAGCAGTGTCAGCCACGTCATGGCGGCGACAAGTACCCCATGTCGCCGTCGGTCAGGGCAGATCGTTCCGGGCGCACCCCTCTCACCCTCAGCGCGCCCGGACCAGCGAACCGAATAGGGGAGGCATACGCGCATGGGCACGAGCGTGACCATCTCTGCGGCGACCGACCAGGACGCCGAGCAGATCCTCAAACTGCAGTACCTCTGCTATCAGCAGGAAGCCGCGCTGTACGACGACTACGGCATCGAGCCGCTCACCCAGACCCTGCAGGCGCTGCGCGCCGAACTCGGCGAGGGCTGCGTCGTGGTGGCCCGGCTCGGCGAGGAGGTGGTCGGATCCGTGCGCGGCACGGTCGACGAGGACGGCACCGGCCGGGTAGCCAAGCTCATCGTGCACCCGCGGATGCAGCGGCACGGCCTGGGCGGACGACTGCTCGACGCCGTCGAGGGGCGGCTGGCGGCCGAGCGGTCGGCCACCCGCTACCGCCTGGTCACCGGCCACCGCAGCGAGGGCAATCTGCGGCTCTACCGCAGCCACGGCTATGTGCCCGTGGGCACCGAGCAGCTCACGCCCCGGCTGAACGTGGTGACGCTGGAGAAGGAAGTGCCCCAGCCGGCCGGTGCTGAGGAGCTCGTCGCACAGGCGTAGCGCCGGGGCGCACCCGCCCCGGGCGGGGCGGGTGCGCCGGGCCGCCCTTGTCAGAGCAGGCAGTCAGAGCAGGCAGTCAGAGCAGATAGAGGAAGACCCCGGGTGCCGTGGCGCTGCCGCCCGTGGTGGTGAGCGCGATGGTCACCGCGCCCGGGGCCTGGGCGGGCGCGACGGCCGCGACCCTGGTGTCGGACAGGACGGCGAACGTGGCGGACACGGCGCCGAAGGTCACACCGGTGGTCGTCGCCAGACCGGTGCCCGTGATGTCGACCAGCGTGCCGCCCGCGGGCAGACCGGTCACCGGGCTGAAGCCGGTGACGGTCGGCTCGGCCACGAAGCCGAAGGCTCCGTCCGCCGTGGCGCTGCCGCCCAGCGCGAGGACGGCCAGGGACACCTCACCGGCCGCGTGGGCCGGGCTGACGGCGGTGAGCTCACTGTCGGACAGCACCGTCGGCGTCACGGCCGTGCCTCCGAACAGCACGGACGTGGCGGTGGCCAGCCCGCGTCCGGTGACGGTGACCGTGCCGCCGCCCGCCACGGGCCCCGACGACGGCGAGACGTCGAGGACCACGGGCGGGAGGACGTAGTAGAAGGGCACCGGGTTGCTGGTGCCCGCCGGTGTGGTCACCGTGGCATCGACCACGCCGGCCCCCGAGGGGGCGACCACCGACACCGAGGTGGGCGAACTGGCCGTGATGGTGGCCGGTTTGGTCCCGAAGCGCACCACGGTGGCCCCGGTGAGACCGGTGCCGGTGAGGGTCGCCGCGAAGCCGCCGCCGGTGGAACCCTGGTTCGGACTGATCGGCATGTTCCCGCTCCGTTTCCGCTCCGGCGAGCCCGTGGCCGCCTGCCGGACTCCAGTGAGACAGGGCGTCCGGCCGGGAGCGAGGGGCGGCCGCGTTCTTCACCCGGATGGCGCAGCGCGCTCGCGGGACGGCCTCAGGCCGCCTGCCGCTCCGTACCCGCCCGGCGCAGCCACAGCAGCCCGGTGACGGGCAGGATGACGGGGATGAAGAGGTAGCCCATGCCGTAGTCCGACCAGACCGTGGCGTCCGGGAACGCGGACGGGTCGAGCAGCGTCCAGGTGCCGATGCCGAACACCCCGAGCAGCTCCAGCGCGCAGCAGACGAGCGCGGCGCGGCGGGCGCCCTCACCGCCGCGCACCAGCGAGAAGGTGATGAAGCCGTAGACGACCGCGGAGACCGCCGAGAGGCTGTACGCCAGCGGGGCCCGGTCGAACTGCGCGAGGAGCTGGTAGAGCGAGCGGGACGCGGCCGCCACGGTGAAGATCCCGTAGAGCGCGACCAGCAGCCGGCCCGGGCCGGTGCCCAGGGACCGCTTCGCCGGCCTACCGGCCGTGCCGCCGTCCGCCGCGGTGGTCGCCGTGGTCTCAGGCACTGCCGCCTCCCCAGATGTCGAACAGCCGCACTTCCAGGACGGCCAGCACCACGGCGCCCGCCGCGACGGTCGCCGAACCCCAGCGGGTGCGCTCCGAGAGCGACATGAACCCGGTCGCCGGCACACAGGCGGCCGCTCCGAGCAGATACGAGACGAAGAGCGCGGTGCCCTTGTCCGGCGACACTCCGCGCGCCAACTGCACGACGGCGATGACCAGTTGGACGAGGCCGAGCAGCGACACCAGGCCCATGCCGATGAAGTGCCAGTCCTTGGTGGGCTGGTCGCGGAACGCCGCGAAGCCGCACCAGGCGGCGAGGCCGAGAGCGGTCACCGCGACCGCGATCGTCAGCGCGTCGATCACCGGGGCCTCCGGGCGGTGCGGCGGCGCGCGGTGGGATTGTGGGGCATAAGGGGATGCTAATCGGCGGCGGGAGGGCGGTCGCGTCCGGCCCCACCGCGGTCCGTACGCTCAGGACATATGAAGATCACTGCTGACGCCCTCCTCTTCGACAACGACGGCACCCTCCTCTCCTCCCTGGAGTCCGTGAACCGCTGCTGGTCCCGGTGGGCCACGGAGTACGGCCTGACCGCGGAGGACTTCGGCCGGATCGCGCTGCACGGCCGGCCGGCGGCGGAGATCGTCGCGGATCTGCTGCCCGCGGACGTCGTGCCCAAGGCGCTGGCCCGTATCGAGCACCTGGAGGTCGAGGACGCCGGGGGAACGGTGGCGCTGCCCGGCACCCTGGCCCTGCTGGCGAGCCTGCCCGCCGAGCAGTGGGCCGTGGTGACCTCGGCCGGCCGCCGGCTGGCCGAGGCCCGGCTCGCACACGCCGGGATCACGGCGAAGAACCTGATCAGCGCCGACGACATCAGCCGGGGCAAGCCCGACCCGGAGCCGTTCCTGCTGGCCGCCGCGCGGCTGGGGGTGGACCCGGCCCGCTGTGTGGTCTTCGAGGACGCCCCGGTCGGACTGGCGGCGGGCCGCGCCGCCGGGATGACGACCGTGGCGTTGACCACAACGCACCGGGCAGAGGAGCTGTCGGCGGACATCGTGGTCCCCGACCTCTCGGTGATATCCGCGCAGGCCATGGGCGGTTCGGTGGAGATCACCGTCGCCGGGTAGCAGGCTGTCCACGGATCGGGCAGGCATGTCCGCTATACGGACTGGCTTGATCCGCCCGCACTGCTGTCTGGTTTACTGCCGCTCATGACCACGACGAGCTACCGCACCCCTGCGACCGAGGCGTACCAGACGCCCGGTGCTCGTTGCATGTGTCGAATGTGTGACCGCTGAGGGCCCCCGCCTGAGCCTCGCGCCCCGAAGCGAGACCTGCCATGCGCCGTACGTCGGCCTCCCGACGCCCTCGGCCGCCCCGCGTCACCGGAACCCGGAGCCGGGCCCCGCGCCCGCCGCCGCACTGTTCCCCTCTGCCGCACTCGCAAGCAATGCCCCGTGCCCGGCGGGTGAGCCGCCGAGCACTCGACAGTGACGGAATTTCCCTAGTGATCACCACAACGGGCCTGACCAAGGTCTACCGTTCAGGAGACCGCGAAGTCACCGCCCTGGACGGCGTCGATCTGCACGTCCGCGAGGGCGAGGTGTACGGCGTCATCGGCCAGAGCGGCGCCGGCAAGTCCACCCTCATCCGCTGCCTGAACCTCCTGGAGCGCCCCACCTCCGGCACGGTCACCGTCGCCGGCCAGGAACTGACCTCCATCGCCGGCCGCGGCAAGCGAGCCAGCGGCCGGCTCCGGGCCGCGCGCAGCCACATCGGCATGGTCTTCCAGCACTTCAACCTGCTGTCCTCGCGCACCGTCCAGGACAATGTCGAGCTGCCGCTGGAGATCCTCAAGGTCGACCGCCGGGAGCGCTCCCGCAAGGCCCTGGAACTGCTGGACCTGGTCGGCCTCGCCGACAAGGCCAAGGCCTACCCCGCCCAGCTCTCCGGCGGCCAGAAGCAGCGCGTCGGCATCGCCCGCGCGCTGGCCGGCGACCCCAAGGTGCTGCTGTCCGACGAGGCCACCAGCGCCCTGGACCCGGAGACCACCCGCTCCATCCTCCAGCTGCTGCGCGACCTCAACCGCAAGCTGGGCCTGACCATCGTGCTCATCACGCACGAGATGGACGTCGTCAAGACGATCTGCGACTCGGCCGCGCTGATGAAGAACGGCCGCGTCGTCGAGCAGGGCACCGTGGCCGAACTCCTCGCCACCCCCGGCTCCGAGCTGGCCCGGGAGCTGTTCCCGGTCGGCGGCGAGCCCTCGGCCGACGACCGCACCGTCGTCGACATCACCTTCCACGGCTCGGCCGCCACCCGCCCGGTGATCTCCGAGCTGTCGCGCACCTACAACGTCGACATCTCGATCCTCGGCGCCGCCATGGACACCGTCGGCGGCAAGCAGATCGGCCGGATGCGCATCGAGCTGCCCGGCCGCTTCGAGGAGAACGTCGTGCCCATCGGCTTCCTGCGCGAGCAGGGGCTGCAGGTCGATGTCGCCGACGTCGCGGACACCGACGTCGCGGCCGCGGCCGGAACCGTCCCCGGCCCGGCGACCCCGGAGCCCGCCGCCACGCTGCAGAAGGAAGGTGCCAAGTGAGCTGGAGCGAGATGCAGCCGCTGCTGTACGACAACACGCTCGACACCCTCTTCATGGTGTGGTGGTCGACGTTCTACGCGGTGCTCATCGGCATCCCGGTCGGTGTGCTGCTGCATCTGACCGAGCGCGGCGCCATCCTGCAGAACGTCGTGGTGAACAAGGTCCTCGGCGCGATCGCGAACATCGGGCGGTCCTTCCCGTTCCTGATCCTGATCGTCGTGCTGATCCCCTTCACCCGGCTCCTCGTCGGCGTCTCGATCGGCCCGACCGGCGCGGTGGTCCCGCTCGCCATCGCCGCCATCCCCTTCTTCGCCCGGCTGGTGGAGGCCGCCCTGCGCGAGGTCGACCACGGCCTGGTCGAGGCCGCCCACGCCATGGGCGGCGGCACCTGGACCATCGTCTTCAAGGTGCTGCTCCCGCAGGCGCTGCCGGCACTGATCGCGGGCGTCACCACCCTCGTCATCCAGCTGATCGGCTACTCCGCGATCGCCGGAGCGGTCGGCGGCGGCGGGCTGGGCAACCTCGCCTACACCTACGGCTACCAGCAGTACGAGACCTCGCTGATGATCGCCACCGTGGTGGAGCTGATCATCCTCGTCACCCTCGTCCAGGTGCTCGGTGACCTCGTCGTCCGCCGGCTCGCCGGCCGGGGCACCCGTACCTCCTCCCTGCGCGTCGGCCTGCGCCGCACCCGCACCGAGGAACCGGCCGTCGTCACCGAGGCCGCCTGACCGTCCCACCCCTGCACCACCCCGGAGCCCGGACCCTTTGCCGGGCGGACATCGCGCGCAACCTCGCGTGGGAACAAGAAAGAGGCACTCTTCGTGCGCAACACCCTCAAGATCTCCGTCGCCATAGCCGCCGCCTCCGCCGTCGCCCTCGGCGCGAGCGCCTGCAGCGCCCCCTCCGACACCACCGCGAGCGACAAGGGCGACAAGAACGCCCCCCTCGTCGTCGCCGCGAGCCCCACCCCGCACGGCACCATCCTCGACTTCGTCAAGAACGAGCTGGCGGAGAAGGAAGACCTCAAGCTGGTCGTCAAGCCGTTCAACGACTACAAGATCCCCAACAAGGTCACCGACGACGGCCAGGTCGACGCCAACTTCTTCCAGCACAAGCCGTTCCTCGACACCTTCAACAAGGAGAACGGCACGCACATCGTGCCCGTCCAGAACGTGCTCATCGAGCCGCTCGGCGTCTACTCCAAGAAGATCGACAAGCTCTCGGAGCTCAAGGCCGGCAGCACCGTCTCGGTCCCGAACGACCCCTCCAACGAGGGCCGGGCGCTCAAGCTGCTCGCCGACAACGGCGTGATCACCCTCAAGCCCGGTGTCGGCTCCGACGCCAAGCTGACGGACGTCAAGGACGACAAGGGCATCAAGATCACCGAGCTGGAGGCCGCGCAGACCGCACCGCGTATCGACGACGTCGACGCCGCGATCATCAACGGCAACTTCGCCATCGGTGCCCACCTCAAGCCCTCCAAGGACGCGCTGGCCCTGGAGAAGGCGAAGGACAACCCCTACGCCAACTTCCTCGCCGTCAAGAAGGGCAACGAGAGCGACCCGCGGATCAAGAAGCTGGCCAAGCTCCTGAACTCCCCCGAGGTCAAGAAGTTCATCGAGGACAAGTACAAGGACGGCTCGGTCATCCCGGCCTTCGGCCCGGCCAAGAGCTGACACCAGGCGGCTTTACAGGACGCGCCGCCGCCCGTGCGCAGGTCACCGGAAGGTGGCCGTCCGCACGGACGGTCCGTGGGCCCCGGACTCGCGCCACGCGCGGCCGGGGCCCACGCGCGTGCACACCCGTACGCCCATGCTGCATGCTGGTGCACTCAAGACGGTCAAGACGGCCCGTGACCTCGCGGTCTTACAGCCCGCGACGTTCCGGACACCACAGTCAACGGCGCGGGAGCAGCGGCATGACATCCACCTTTCCGGACATCTCCATCAGCACGGACCGGTTGGTGCTGCGCCCCTTCGAGGAGGTCGATGTGCCGTCCCTCGCCGCGATGATGAACGACGAACTGGTCGCCGCCTGGACCGCGATACCGCAGCCGTACACCGAGGACGCCGCGCGCGTCTGGACCACCGAGAGCGCCCACGCCGAACGGACCGCGGGCCACGGTATCGATTTCGCGGTCACCGAGTTCCTCACCCAGCGCCTGGTCGGCGTGGTCCAACTGCGCAACACCGACTGGCGGATCCGCTCCAGCGAGATCAGCTACGTCGTCGCCTCCTGGGCCCGCGGCGAGGGATACGCCTCCGAGGCCTCGCTCGCCGTCGCCCACTGGCTCTTCCACGACCAGAAGTTCGAACGCATCGAGCTGCGCACCGCCGCCGGCAACACCGCCTCCCAGCAGGTCGCCCAGAAAATCGGCTGCATCAGCGAGGGCGTGCTGCGCAATGCCTTCATAGCCCGCAGCCGCACCGAGGACGGCGGCTGGACGGACATCCGGACCGATCTGATCGTGTGGAGCCTGCTGCCCGAGGACCTGGAAGGGATCCCCGGCCGGCCGGCGGACGCGAACGGATTCAGCTACCCCGAGTGGAACTGACCACGCCCGCACTCAGGTCCGTACCTCACGGGGTAGTCTCGGCCTGCCACGCACCTGCGTGACCAGCGCGGACCAGCGCACCCCAGCGGCATCACACCGGCCTGCGGCCGCCAGTCCGCCGCCCCGCCCGCGTAACCACAGCAGCCCCAGGAGACTGACGAGCATGGCCGACCGGGTCACGGTGATCGGATGGGACGGCTCTCCGCTGACCGCCGCCGCCCGCTCCGCGCTCGGCGCCGCCACGCTGGTGGCCGGCGCCGCCCACCACCTCGCACTTCCCGAAGTCCCGCCGAACGCCGAGCGGATCCGGCTCGGCAGCGTGAGCCTGGCCGCCCGCCGGATCGCCCAGCACCGCGGCACCGCCGTCGTGCTCGCCGACGGTGACCCCGGCTTCTTCGGTGTCGTCCGCACCCTGCGGGCACCCGAACACGGCCTGGAAGTGGAAGTGGTCCCGGCCGTCTCCTCCGTCGCGGCCGCCTTCGCACGGGCCGGAATGCCCTGGGACGATGCCCAGATCGTGGTCGCCCACAGCCGCGACCTGCGCCGCGCGGTGAACGTCTGCCGCGCCCACACCAAGGTCGCGGTGCTCACCTCGCCCGGCGCCGGTCCCGCCGAACTCGCCCTGCTGCTCGGCGGCGTCCACCGCACCTTCGTCATCTGCGAGGAACTGGGCACCGAGCGGGAGCAGGTGACAGTCCTCACATCCGACAAGGCCGCCGACCATGTCTGGCGTGACCCCAATGTCGTCATTGTCGTCGGTGGTTCGCCCGGCGGGGCCGCGGCCCAGGGGACCGGCTGGATCGCCGGTCACGACGTCGGCCACCCGACGGGCCCGCGCGGCTGGGGACTTCCGGCGAGCGCCTACGGCGGCGCCCTGGGCGAGGGCGAGTCCGTCCAGCTGCGCACCGCACAACTCGCCCGTCTCGGACCGCAGGTGGGCGACCTGGTCTGGGACATCGGCGCGGGCAGCGGAGCCGCCGCGGTGGAGGCCGCACGCTTCGGCGCCGCCGTCATCGCGGTCGACGCCGACCCGGACGCCTGCGGACGCGCCGCCGCCCTCGCCCGCCGCCACGGTGTCCAACTCCAGGTCGTGCACGGCCGGGCGCCGCAGATCCTGGAGGACCTGCCCGAGCCCGACGTGATCCGGGTCGGCGGCGGGGGAGCGGAGGTGCTCACCGCCTGTGCGGCCCGCCGTCCCGAACGGATCGTCACCCACGCGGCCACCCGCGACGAGGCCGAATCGCTCGGCCGGGCGCTGGCCGACGGCGGCTACGAAGTCGAGTGCGCGCTGCTGCAGTCCGTGGACCTGGACACTTCCGTCTGGGTCGAACGTGAGCGGTCCGTGGTGTTTCTGCTCAGCGGGTATCGCGTTCCTCACCCGTGACCAGCACGGCAACCCGCGCGAGGTAGGCTGGCGGATCGTTGCGCCGCCGTTCCGCATTCGGCTTCGTACGCCAATATCCGGAAAATGCCGTGGTTTTGGCCGAATATGAAGCTCTGGAGAGCGGACGTGCCGCGAGGCGTGCTCGCTCGTTCTAGCTATCGGGGCGTCGGCGCGCCCCGGTCGAGCGCGTCGCACGAGCGGTTGGAAGGAGCACTACCAATGGGCGAGGGGTACGCATGACCGACACCGGCCAGGTCCCGGGCGAGGGACAGCCGGAGAACGCAGGCGGACATCCCGGGCAGCCGCAGCCGGCGGCCGCTCCCTCCCCTGCCGACGCCGGACCGACGGAGCTGCCGGGCATGGTCCCCCCGCCGGGCGAATACCCCTACCTCGACCAGGCCGACGGCACGGTCGAGGACGACGATCTGCTGCTGATGCCGGGCGCCCAGGGCGCCTGGAGCGAGCAGCCCGCGCCCCAGCCGCTCCCGCAGGAGACCCACCACGGTGCGGACCAGCAGCCCCAGCAGGGCGCACCGTTCGACCCGGCCGCCCACGGAGCCACCGGCTTCGAGCCGATGCCCGCCCAGGCCGGCGACCACGAGAGCGGTGGCCGGGATTCCGGTTCCGTCGATCTCGGCGCCGTCCGCATTCCCCAGCCCGCGGCTCCCCAGCCGGACCGGGCCCGCGCGGCCGCGCCGTCCACGCCCCCGCGCCGTCCGCTGCACATGGGCCCGCCCGTCCCCGACGCGACCGGCGGCGTGGTCCGTTCGCTCGCCGACCGCGGCCCGGCCGAGGCCCCGGCGCGGCACGCCGGACCGCCCACGGGCGGCCCCGAGTACTTCGACGCCCCGGCCGCGGCCACGCCGGACGAACAGCTGGTGACCGGCCCGCCGGCCGACACACAGACGGCCGCGGACGTGCCGTACGCCGAGCAGCCCACCGGGGAGACGCCGGCGGCCGGGCAGGCCTTCGCGGCGCCCTCGTACGGTGAGCAGCCCTACGGCGGGCAGTTGCACGCCGAGCAGACCTACGGCGCCGCCGGCCAGGGCCCGTTGCCCGGCCCGCAGCTCGGCGAGATCCCGTCGCAGGTGCCGGCGTGGCACGAGGCCCCCGCGCAGGCCACCGCGGCCCCCGTTGCAGAAACGGTCGCCCCCGAGGCACCCGCCGCATCCGCCGGGGCCGTGCCGCCCGCCCCCGCCGTACAGCCGGTCCCGCAGGACGCGGCGCTGCCCGTCGAACAGCCGATGCCACTCCCGGCAGAGGAGGCCGCGCGGGCCGGGGACGGCGTTCCCGCCGCGGATGCCGGGCAGGAGACGCAGGCCGAGGCGCCGGCGCCGTCGCAGGACACTGCTCCGGACGCCGTGCCGGAAGCGGCAGCGCCCACGCAGGACGGAACGGCCGCGGCGGACGCCCCCGTGCCGGACACCGACGTACCCGACGCATCCGTGGTGGAGACCGCCGTGCCCGGCGCCGTCGCGGCGGATGCCCCCGCTGCGGATGCTCCCGCTGCTCCTGGACAGGATGCCCCGGCTCAGGACGTCCCCGGCCAGGGCACCGCCCCGGCCGCCCCGCAGTCCGAGGCCGGCGTCACCGAGGCCCCGCAGCAGCCCGCCGACCAGGCCGCGCCCGCCGAGCCCGAGGCGCAGCCCGCCGACGCCCCGGCCCCCGCCCCCTCCGACGCGGCCGACCGGACCGCGGAGCCCGTGGCGGAACAGCCGGCGGCCGACACCCCCGCCGATGCCCCGCAGGCCCCGCAGGACGAACAGCCCGCCGAGGAGCCCGCCGAGAAGCCCGAGGCCGCCGCCACCGACGAGGCCCAGCCGGAGCCCTCGACCGACACCCCGGCCGACGCCGCCCCGATCGACGCCGCCCCGGACCAGGTCACCTTGACCGAGGCCACCCCCGACCCAGCCGCCCCGGCCGAGGCCGCCGCCGCCCCGGTCGCCGAGCCCACCGACGAGGCCCCGGTCGCCGAGCCCACCGCCCCGACACCCGTCACCGCTCCCCAGGGCCCCGTCGCCCTGCCCGTGACCGACGACGGCGCGCCCCAGGAGCAGACCGTCATAGAGCCGCCCGAGGCGCAGCAGCCGACCGCCGGACAGCCGCAGCCCGGCGCCCCCGTGGACGCCACCGAGCAGCAGCCCGCCGAGGAGCCCGCCGAGAAGCCCGCCCCGGAGGCCGCGTCGCAGGACGCGGACACCCCCGCGGAGCAGCAGCCCGCAGTGGCCGCCCCGGACGACGCCGACAGCCCCGCCGGGCCGGACGCCCCCGCATCCGAGGCGCCCCCCGTCGAACCCGCTGAGGACGCCGCGCCTGCCGTCGCAGCCGCGCCCGACGCCCCCACCGAGCCCGCGCCCGACGCCCCCGCCGAAGCCCGGCCCGTCACCGTCCACATCCCGGCCCAGGCATCCGGCGAGCAGACCCCCGTGGACGCCCCGGCCCCGCAGGCCGCGGCCCCCGCCGACGAGCAGCCGGCCCCCGAGGGCGAGCCCGCCGACGACGCCGACGAAACGCCCCAGCAACAGGACGCCGCCGCACTCGTCGAGCTCGGCGAGGGCGACGACGACCAGCCGCAGGCCGCCGGCCGGCAGCAACCCGTTCCGACGCCGGACGGCTCCGGTCCCGACGTGGCCGGCGGCCTGTTCCCGGCTGCCGGGTACGACGACTCCGAGCGCGCCGCCGTCCACCGCGTGATCCGCGAACGCCGCGACATCCGCAACGGCTTCCGCAGCGACCCGATCCCCAACGACGTGCTGCTGCGCGTCCTGGAGGCGGCCCACACCGCGCCCAGCGTCGGCCACTCCCAGCCCTGGGACTTCGTGGTCATCCGCTCGGACGAGACCCGCGAGAAGATGCACCAGCTCGCGATGGCGCAGCGCGAGGCGTACGCCAAGTCGCTGCCCAAGGGGCGCGCCAAGCAGTTCCGTGAGCTGAAGATCGAGGCGATCCTCGAAACGCCGGTGAACATCGTCGTCACCGCCGACTCCACCCGCGGCGGCCGGCACACCCTCGGCCGGCATACCCAGCCGCAGATGGCCCCGTACTCCTCCGCGCTCGCGGTGGAGAACCTCTGGCTCGCCGCCCGCGCCGAGGGCCTGGGCGTCGGCTGGGTCAGCTTCTTCGACGAGCGGGAGATGGTCCGCGAACTGGGCCTGCCCGACCACCTCGAAGTCGTCGCCTACCTGTGCATCGGTTACGTCGACGAGTTCCCGGAGGAGCCCGAGCTGCTGCAGGCCGGCTGGTCCAAGCGCCGCCCGCTGTCCTGGGTCGTCCACGAGGAGACCTACGGCCGCCGCGCACTGCCCGGCGAGAGCCCGCACGACCTCCTCCAGGAGACCCTGCAGGGCATCCGCCCACTGGACGCCAAGGCGCTCGGCGAGGCCTGGGAGCGGCAGAAGCGGATGACCAAGCCCGCCGGGGCGCTGGGCATGCTGGAGATCATCTCCGCGCAGCTGTGCGGACTGTCCCGCAAGTGCCCGCCGCCGATCCCGGAGCCGGCCGCCGTCGCGATCTTCGCCGGTGACCACGGTGTGCACGCCCAGGGCGTGACCCCCTGGCCCCAGGAGGTCACCGGCCAGATGGTCGCCAACTTCCTGGGCGGCGGCGCGGTCTGCAACGCCTTCGCCAACCAGGTCGGCGCCGAGGTCTGTGTCGTGGACGTCGGTGTGGCGGGCGATCTCCCCGCCACCCCCGGTCTGCTGCCGCGCAAGGTCCGCGCCGGCACCGCCGACTTCACGGCGGGCCCGGCGATGACCCAGGAGGACGTGCTCCAGGCGATCGAGGTCGGCATCGACACCGCCCGTGACCTCGTCGCCGCCGGCAACAAGGCGCTGCTCACGGGCGAGATGGGCATCGCCAACACCACCACCTCGGCCGCGCTGATCGCCGTCTACACCGGCGTCGATCCGGTCGAGGTCACCGGCCGCGGCACCGGCATCAACGACGAGACCCACGCCCGCAAGGTCGATGTGGTCCGCCGTGCCCTGGAGCTCCACCAGCCCGACCCGGCCGACCCCATCGGTGTCCTCACCGCGATCGGCGGCCTGGAGCACGCCGCCCTCGTCGGTCTGATCCTCGGCGGCGCCTCGCTGCGCACCCCGGTGATCCTCGACGGGGTGAGCGCCGGCGCCGCCGCCCTGGTGGCCCGCGCCATCGCCCCCGAGGCGCTGGCCGCCTGCATCGCCGGCCACCGCAGCGCCGAGCCCGGCCATGTCGCGGCCCTGAACAAGCTGGGCCTGCGCCCGCTCGTCGACCTCGATCTGCGCCTCGGCGAGGGCACCGGCGCCCTGCTCGCGCTCCCCGTGGTGCAGAGCGCCGCCCGCGCCATGCACGAGGTCGCCACCTTCGACTCCGCCGGAGTGACGGAGAAGACCTGATCAGGCCCTGGCCTCCGCATGACCCCCGGCCCGCAGCCCCATAGGCTGTGGGCCGGGGCCGTACCGCCGTCCCCGGGCCGTACCCCTGACCAGCCGCTCCAGAGCCGCAGCGGCCGATCCGGCCGCCGAACCCGCACCATCCGCACAAGGAGCCGTACCGCCATGGCTGAGCACGTCGCCGAACACGCTGCCTACCCCGTCGGACTGCGGCTGTCCGGCCGCCGGGTGGTTGTCCTGGGCGCCGGGCAGGTCGCCCAGCGCCGGCTCCCCTCCCTCGTCGCCGCCGGCGCCGATGTCCTGCTGATCTCCCCGTCCGCCACCCCGTCCGTCGAGGCGATGGCCGACGCCGGCGAGGTCCGCTGGGAGCGCCGCCGCTACCAGGACGGCGACCTCGACGGTGCCTGGTACGCGCTGATCTCCACCGACGACTCGGCGGCCAACGCCGCCGCGTCCCAGGAGGCCGAGGACCGCCGGGTGTGGTGCGTACGCTCCGACGACGCCGAGGCGGCCACCGCCTGGACCCCGGCCACCGGCCGCAGCGAGGGCGTCACCGTCGCGGTGCTCACCGGCCGCGACCCGCGCCGCTCCGCCGCCGTACGCGACGCCATCGTCGAGGGCCTCCGGGACGGCAGCATCGCCGCCCCGCACCACCGCCGCCCGCACACCCCGGGAGTGGCCCTGGTCGGCGGCGGCCCCGGCGACCCCGACCTGATCACCGTCCGCGGCCGCCGGCTGCTCGCCGAGGCCGACGTGGTCATCGCCGACCGCCTCGGCCCCCGCGACCTCCTCGCCGAACTCCCGCCGCATGTCGAGGTCATCGACGCGGCGAAGATCCCCTACGGCCGTTTCATGGCCCAGGAGGCCATCAACAACGCGCTGATCGAGCACGCCAAGGCCGGCAAGGCCGTGGTCCGGCTCAAGGGGGGCGACCCGTTCGTCTTCGGCCGCGGCATGGAGGAGGCCCAGGCTCTCGCCGAGGCCGGGATCCCCTGCACGGTCGTCCCCGGCATCTCCAGCACCATCTCGGTGCCCGGCGCCGCCGGTATCCCCGTCACCCACCGCGGCGTCGCCCACGAGTTCACCGTCGTCAGCGGCCATGTCGCCCCCGACGACGAGCGCTCGCTGGTGGACTGGCCAGCGCTCGCCAAGCTGCGCGGCACCCTCGTCGTCCTGATGGGCGTGGAGAACAGCGGCGCCATCGCCGCCAAGCTCGTCGAGCACGGCCGCGCCGCCGACACCCCCGCCGCCGTCATCCAGGAGGGGACCACCGCGGCCCAGCGCCGCGTCGACGCCACCCTCGCGACGCTCGGCGAGACCGTACGGGCCGAGGGCGTTCGCCCCCCGGCGGTCATCGTCATCGGTGAGGTCGTCGCCGTAGCACCTACCCACAGGTAACCGATCCCTCACGCGGCATTGGAACCTCGACACCGACAAGGCACTATCTCCCCGTGGCAGAAATCATCACCGTCGATGACCCGGACGACCCACGGCTGGCCGACTACACCGGCCTGACCGACGTCGAGCTGCGGCGCCGGCGCGAGCCCGCGGAAGGCCTCTTCATCGCCGAGGGCGAGAAGGTCATCCGCCGCGCCCGGCACGCCGGTTACGCGATGCGCTCCATGCTGCTCTCGGCCAAGTGGGTCGACGTCATGCGCGATGTCATCGACGAGGTCCCGGCCCCGGTCTACGCCGTCACCCCGGCCCTCGCCGAGCGGGTGACGGGCTACCACGTGCACCGCGGCGCGCTGGCCTCCATGCAGCGCAAGCCACTGCCCGCGCCGCACGAACTCCTCGCCGGGACCGGCCGCATCGCGGTCACGGAAGCGGTCGACGACCACACCGACGTCGGCGCGACGGTGCCTTCGGGTCTACAAAAGAGTGCAGGTCAGCGCGTCGCCATCTTTGAGGACATAGTTGATCACGCGAATCTGGGGGCTGCCTTCCGTAGCGCGGCCGCTCTGGGTGTGGACGCCGTCTTCCTCACGCCGCGCTGCGCTGACCCCCTCTACCGGCGGGCCGTGAAGGTGTCGATGGGTGCTGTCTTCCATGTTCCCTGGACGCGGCTGACCTCTTGGCCGAAGGACATCGAGCTCTTCCGCCGGCACGGCTTCGTGACGGCTGCCCTGTGCCTCGGCGAGAAGTCGATCACGGTTGACGAACTGGCCGCCCGCCGGTACGAGAAGCTGGCGCTCATGCTCGGCACCGAGGGCGACGGACTGTCGATCGATGCCCTGCGCGCGGCCGATGAATGGGTCCGGATCCCGATGGCGGCAGGGGTGGATTCCCTCAACGTCGCCGCCGCCTCCGCCGTGGCCTTCTACGCGACGAGGCTCTAGCTGTGCTGTCCCGGCACGTTGGTGACCGGCGCGCAGCTCACCGCCCCCGTCTGGAAGCCGATCGATTCGTTCGCGGACATGTTTCCGTTCATCACCGACCCTCACCCCCTGCAAGCAGACCTCGGCAAGCGCCTCCCCGCACTCGTGAACGGGCCCGGCCTCGTCTTCGTCACCGCTCCGACCGGCGACGGCAAAACCGAATCCGCGCTCTACGCCGCGCACGTCCTCGGGCACGCGTCCGGCACCGAGGGGCTGGGTGTGTTCCTGCCGACCATGGCCACGACCAACGCCATGCACCGCCGCATCGTCGAACATGTCCAACGCCTCCAGGCCGCTTCCCATCCCCGTGCGGCTCCTGCACTCCATGGCGTGGCTCGAAGAAGGCACCAAGACCACTGACGACACGCTGATCGCGAACTGTGCCGAAACGGTCAGGATTTCGGGGGAGTGGCTTCGAGGCCGCCATCGCGGGCTCCTCGCCGGCGCGGCCATCGGCACGTGGGACACTGCCGCGCTCGCCGCGCTGCCTGTCCGCTACAACGTTATGCGCTGGCTCGGCCTCACCGGGAAAACCGTCATCATCGACGAGGCCCACGCCTACGACGCGCATACGGCCACCGCCTGACCGAACGCCTCCTCGAATGGCTCGGGCACACCCGCACCCCGGTCGTGCTGCTCTCCGCCACGCTCACCGGGTCCATCGCCACCTGTCTCGCCGACGCCTATCGCCGCGGCGCAGGCCACACCACCCCCATCACGCTCGACCCCACCTACCCCGGCTGGACATTCGTGGACGCCACGACCGGCCAGGTCACCACCAGCGAAACCCTCCCCACCACCCGCGCCCGCGCCCTCACCATCACCATGCAAAGCGTCCAGCACGCAGCCTCCCCGGCGAACCCCGACAGCCGCCTCGCCACCATCACCCGCACCCTCCAGCCCATGACCAGCGAAGGCACCGGGTGCGCGCTCGTCGTCTGCAACACCGTCGCTGACGCCCAGGCCACCGCCCGGCATCTGCGCCAAGCCTGGACGGGTGCCCACCGGCCGCTTGTGCAGCTCCTCCACGCCCGCATGCCGGCACGCCAACGCGACGCCCTCACCCGCCGCCTCGAACACTGGGCAGGCAAACCCGCCCCGCCCACGCTAGCGGCAGCGGCCACTACTTGCGCGCTCGCGGCCAGCGACCGCCGCGGCCTGTGATCGTGGTTGCCACCCAAGTCGTTGAACAGTCTCTTGACGTGGACTTCGACCACGTCGTCAGCGACCTCGCCCCCATCGCCCTCCTCCTCCAGCGCGCGGGCCGCTGCCACCGTCACGACCGCCCAGGGCGCCCCCACTGGGCACCCGACCCGGCCATGACCGTCCTGATCCCCAGCGGCCAACTCGGGCGCCTCTGCACGTAGGGAGTCCGTCTGGCCGGGGTGAGGTCGGCGTGGGGCCGAATGAGTTCCACAATGTGCGGCAAAGGGTGAATTGCGTATCGAGCTGCGTACGGTGGGTCCTGGGCGGCGATCATGTCGCACCGGCCACCGTGAGGGGATCGATGTGGAGGGCAGCGACCGCGATGGCGAGCCTCGTCGTGCCAGGCCGCAGCGACAGCCTGACGAGGCGGCCGACAGTAGCCCGCCACCGCGAGGGAGTTCCGCACATCGACGGGCCGCCGGCGCCTCCCCACTCACCGAAACGGCTGCCAAGCCCCGTCCCGGTCGTCGCCGGCGCCTCGCCGCATTGCTGAACACTCCGCCGCCGGGCCCCACGCGGCCGGGCTTCTGGCGCAGTCCGCTGCGGGGACCGTGGCTGACGTCGGTGTTCGGGCTGATCCTCCTGGTCGGCATCACCGTGCTGTTCGTGACCGGACTGCTGTCCTACGCCGCGTACAACCCGAACCTGGCACCGGGCAACGACAAGACGCCGGGGAAGGGCTGGCTCGGCTTCTACCTGTTCTCCTGGCCGACCAGCCCGTCCTGGCTGTACCGCCTCACCCAGGGAATCCACGTGACGCTGGGCGTGGTGCTGATCCCGATCCTGCTGGCGAAGCTCTGGTCGGTCGTCCCCAAGCTGTTCACCTGGCCGCCGGTGCGTTCACTGAGCCATGCTCTGGAGCGGCTCTCGTTGCTGCTCCTCGTGGGCGGGGTGCTGTTCGAATTCGTCACCGGTGTGCTCAACATCCAGCTCCACTACATCTTCCCCGGGTCCTTCTACACCCTGCACTTCTACGGCGCCTGGGTCTTCATCGGCGCCTTCGTCGTTCATATCGCCTTCCGGATTCCCACTATGGCAAGGGCGCTGCGCAGCCGTAGCTTCCGCGGCATCGTGCGTACCCCCGCCGCACGCACGACGCCCGAAGCGACGGATGACACCGGCCTGGTGACGCCCCACCCCGCGCCGCCCACGATGTCGCGGCGGGGCGCACTCGGCCTGGTGGGCGCCGGCTCGCTGGCACTGCTCGTCGTGACGGCCGGGCAGAGCATCGGCGGGGCCCTGCGCAAGACCGCGCTGCTGGCACCGCACGGGCAGGAGCCAGGAAAGGGCCCCAATGGCTTTCAGATCAACAAGACCGCGGCGGAGGTGGGTATCCGTGCCCGCGACATCGGGCCTGACTGGCGCCTGGTCGTACGCGGCCCCGGCCGGGAGCGGATCTTCACCCGCGCGCAGGTGCTGGCGCTCCCGCAGCACACGGCAGCCCTGCCGATCGCCTGCGTGGAGGGCTGGTCCACCGACGACCAGCACTGGAGCGGGGTACGGCTGTCCGACCTGGCGGCCCTGGTCGTACAGCGGCAGAGCCTTCCCGGTGTCTTCGTCGAGTCCGCCCAGCGCGGTGGAGCCTTCAGCTCCACCCACCTGCGCGACAACCAGGTGCGTGACCCCAGGTCACTGCTCGCCCTGCGGGTCAATGGCGCGGACCTCTCCCCGGACCACGGCTATCCGGCGCGGATCATCGTCCCGGCCAACCCCGGTGTGCACAACACCAAATGGGTCACTCGCCTCACCTTCGGAGCAGCACAGTGAAGGGCTTCCGCACCCGCTACGGCGCACCCCCGCTGCACCTCTTGCTCGTGCTGTGTTCCTTCGCGCTGGCCGTCTATGCGGGACTCCGGTTGCTGAACGGAGACACGCTCGGCGTCGTCCTCTGGTTCGTGGGCGCCGCGCTCCTGCACGACTTGGTCTTTCTCCCCCTCTACACCGTCACCGACCGAGTGGTGCAATGCGTCTTCCGGCGCAGAAGGGACGCGACGGACCGCTCGCATTCGCTGACAGGCCGGATCAACTACATCCGCGTGCCCGTCTTCGTGGCCCTCCTGCTGCTCCTCGTCTGGTATCCGCTCATCCTGAACCGGGTCCCGGGCTTCACCTCGTACACCGGCCTACCGGCCGATGTGTTCTGGGGCCGCTGGCTGCTGATCACGGCTGCCCTCTTCGCAGCCTCCGCAGTGTGTTTGCTGGTCGCCATGTGGCGTGCGCGTTCGCCCCGGCCGAGAGCGCACGAAGCCCCTCCGAAGGCGCCCGGCCGACACCAGGCGTAACCAAGGCCGCCAGTTCCGAGAAAGGGCCGGTAGGGAAATCCCGATGCCCCGCGCACCTGAACGAACCACACCGGCGGTCCTGGCCAGGCAATCTGCCCCGGGCTTCCGGGCCGTCGGCCTGACCGAACCGGATCCCAGCCTGCTGTGGGACGTCCCGATGCCCACGGATACCACCGGCGTCACCCAGCGCGATCGGCTCCGCAACGCGAAGGCACCTGCCCGGTGAGCACCGAAGAGCATGCACCAGAGCAGCGGCTGGGCTCCGGCCCCCTGCACGAGGACCCGTATGCGCACGCATTGCAGGACGGCCGCGGCCCCCTCTACATGCGCCGTATGGACGGTGGAGTTCTGTCGTCAGAGGTGGACCGCTGGTGTGCCGCTCCGGACCCCGCCGACATGAGCGTCCTGCGGCGGTGCAAGGGGGCGGTCCTCGATATCGGCTGTGGACCGGGGCGCTTGGTCAGCGCCCTCCGGGCGCTCGGCCACCTCGTGCTCGGCATCGACATCAACCGTGCCGCCGTCGCGCGGACCGCCGACGCCGGAGGCGCGGCGCTGTGCCGATCCGTCTTCGAACGACTTCCGGGTGAGGGGCTCTGGAATACGGCGCTGCTCATGGACGGCAACATCGGGATCGGCGGCGACCCGCCGGCCTTGCTGGAGCGGATCGGGAGCCTGGTGTCTCCTCGGGGAAGCCTGTTGCTGGTGGAGGCGGCCTCTCAGGACGTCGACGAACGGTTGCGTGTGCGGTTCGATGACGGCCGTGGCCGCCTTGGAATGCCCTTCCCCTGGGCCCGTGTCGGCGTTGCCGCGTTGCGTCGCACGGCAGCGGTCACCGGGTGGCGGCCGGGCGAACACTGGTCGGTCGGCGACCGCCACTTCCTCGAACTGAAGCGGTCCGCCGGCTCTCCCCCGGTACACACGCGACATCACGGCTGAGGGAAGTTGCAGCAGCGGACACTGCGTTGCCGGATGGCGGCTCCCGGTCCGGACCCAGGCCGTGCAGCCGTCACCAGCCGGTCAGTAAAAGATGGTTGACGAGGAGGGCGAGGACGGCCTGGGCGGCCAGCCACCCGGCATGAGCCCGGCGTGGCAGCAGCGCGCAGGCGGGGAGCAGCCAGACCGCGAAGGTCAACCAGATCCGTTCGGTCTCTGCCTTGCTCATTCCGGACAGATCCGCGAGCAGCATCATGCACAACGCCGCGGCGACCAGCACCGACAGTGCACCCCGCCCGGCCGGTGACCTACGCCGCATCCCCCGCACGGCCGGCCGCAGAGGTCCGGCGGCTCGGCACAGCCCCGCAACCGTAGCCAGGCCCACTGTCAGCACCTGAGCGGCCAGGTTGGCCCAGACGAAGTAGCCGTACGGGCGTACCTTGGCGGCACCCTGGTAGTAGCGCTCGACGAGGGCCGTGTAGCCGTCAAGCCACCAGAACCCCGCGGCGGTGAAGGCCGCCACCCACGGCAGCACTCCCAGGATCACCAACGGAATGGGGCGGGCCGACCGGGCGAGCAGGAGCACGGCGGCACCGAGCACGACGAGGACCGTCAGGCCGTAGGAGAGGTACCAGGCAAGCCCCAGTAGCAGACCGGCACCCACAGCCGCGAGGCCGGGCAGGCGCGTGGTGCGGGTGGCCGCCAGCGCGAGCAGCGCCACCGCACAGGAAGAGACACCGGCGAAATAGCCGTCAGCACTGACTCCGATCCACACCGCCGCCGGGGCCAGCACCAGGAACGGGGCCGCTCGCCGGGCCAGTTGCTCACCACACAGCGCCCGCACGGTCACCACGACCGCGGCCGCGAACGACGACCCGACGGTGATGCACCAGGCTGCCGCCCAGGCACCACCGCTCAACCCGATACGGTCCAGGCCGACGAACGTCAGCAGTGCGCCGGGCGGGTGGCCGGCCACATGCGCCGGCCAGATGTGGGGGGAGCCGACCAGGATGTGGTTCGTGAAGTCCCGCAGGATAGCGGGCACATCGTGCACGCCGTTCACCGACTGCAGGTATTCCAGACTGCTGGTCAGTCGCTCGGCGATGCCACGCCCCCAACCGTCCACGAGCGCCAGCGACCACGTCCATGCCATTGCCGCGCCCCAGACAGCCGGCACCAGCGCCCGCCACGACAGGCGCCGCGCAGTCGGCGGGCCGTAGACCACCACCAGCGCGGCGACGGCGAGAGCCGCCGGCGTACCCGGGCCGACATGCGGCAGCCACCACGCATACAGCGGAGGCCACCCCAGCCGCAGAATCCCCTCCGAACCGTAAACGGTCCTGTTGAGGAGTCGTCCGATGAGCACCGCCAGCGCGAACAGCACGACCGCGGCCACCACCGCCCACACATCGCGTCGGCGCTCCCGCTTCTGCGCACTCATCGTCACCGCGTGAGCGGGGAAGGCTGACCGTTCGCTGACCTTACGGTTCGACACAGCGGATCACATCGTTCGCGGTATTGGCGGCTCGGTCCGGCCAGCGGTGTTCTGCTCATCGTGATGGCCCGGCGGCCGAGCCGACGGCAGCGGCACGATCGGTCGCCGACGACCACCCCGACAGCCGAACAGGCCGCTGCGGCGAGAGCCGGTGGGCTTCAGCGGATCGCGGCCCGCGCGGGCTTCGGCTTGCTGACGGTGGCGGCCGCACCGCCCGGCGAGGCCCAGCCTGCGGCGGGAGGCTTACGAATTCCTGATGTTCCGGTGCCGTTCGGCCGCCGGGCGGGCCCGTGGCCGTACGGTCGGTGGCATGTTGGTCCTGGTAACTGGAGGTGCGGGCTTCATCGGTTCGCACGTCGTCACCGCCCTCACCGGCGCCGGGCACGGTGTGCGCGTGCTCGACGCGCTGTTGCCTGCCGCGCACCGCACGTCCCCGCCGATCCCCGAGGGGGTGGACTGGAGACATGCGGACGTCCGCGACCCGGAGGCCGTCGCCGAGGCCCTGCGGGGGGTCGACGCAGTCTGCCATCAGGCAGCGATGGTCGGGCTCGGCAAGGACTTCGCCGACGCCCCCGCCTACGTGGGCTGCAACGACCTGGGCACCGCGGTGCTGCTGGCCGGCATGGCCGGGACCAGGGTGCGGCGTCTCGTGCTGGCGAGTTCGATGGTGGTCTACGGAGAAGGGCGCTACGAGTGCCCGGAGCACGGTGTCGTACGGCCGGGGCCGCGCACGGTGGCCGACTTGGAGGCAGGACGTTTCGAACCGCCCTGCCCGAGGTGTGGTGAGCCGCTCGCGCCCGGCCTGGTAGCCGAGGACGCCCCGCTTGATCCGCGCAACGTCTATGCCGCCACCAAGGTCGCGCAGGAGCACCTTGCCTTCGCGTGGGCGCGCGCCGTCGGCGGGCGGGTGGCCGCATTGCGCTACCACAACGTGTACGGGCCCGGGATGCCGCATGACACCCCGTACGCCGGTGTAGCCGCGCTGTTGCGGTCCGCGCTGGAGCGCGGCGAGGCACCGCGGGTGTTCGAGGACGGCGGCCAACGGCGGGACTTCGTCCATGTCAGGGACGTGTCCCGGGCCAACCTCGCGGCCCTGGAGGGTCTGCCCGGTCTGCCGGAGGGGACCACGCAGGCGTACAACGTCGGCAGCGGCGAGCCGCACACGGTGGGGGAGATGGCCGCACTCCTGGCAGCGGTGCACGGCGGGCGGACGCCGGTTGTCACGGGGGAGTACCGGCTCGGCGACGTCCGCCACATCACCGCCTCCTCGCGCAGGCTGCGTGACGAACTGGGCTGGAAGCCGGAGGTCGCGTTTGTGGAGGGAATGGCGGAGTTCGCGACGGCCTCGCTGCGAGCCGGCTGACGTTCCCTCCGGCCCGGAACGCCGGCCCCGACGAACACGAAGGGCCGGCCCCTTCCAGTACGGATTCACCGCCACCGGGTCTCGCACCGGTATTCGGCATTCGGCGGAAGCATCAGAGGATGTCAGCAATCCGCAAGTTCCTTTCTGCCTTCTATGTCTCTTTTGCCCCTGTAGGGTGAGTGGCATGACCGAGGCATCCCCTTCTCCGGCTTCTCCTGTGGACGTGGTGCTGCCCTGTCTCGACGAGGCCGAGGCCCTGCCGTGGGTGCTGGGCCGAATCCCCTCAGGCTGGCGCGCGATCGTCGTCGACAACGGCTCCGTCGACAGCTCGGCGGACATCGCCCGCGCCCTCGGGGCGCATGTCGTCCACGAGCCGCGGCGCGGCTTCGGCGCCGCCTGCCACACGGGCCTGACCGCCGCCACCGCCGACGTCGTCTGCTTCTGCGACTGCGACGCCTCCCTCGATCCTGCACTTCTGCCCGCTGTCGGCGGGCCCGTTCTCGACGGTTCCACCGACCTCGTTCTGGGCCGCCGCAGGCCCGTTACACGCCGCGCCTGGCCACTGCACGCCCGCCTGGCCAACCTGGAGCTGGCCCGTCTGATCCGCCGGCGTACCGGACTGCGGCTGCACGACCTGGGTCCGATGCGCGCCGCCCGCCGCCAGTCCCTGCTCGCGCTGGACCTGACCGACCGACGCTCCGGCTACCCGCTCCAGATGGTGGTCCGCGCCGCCGACGCAGGCTGGCGGGTGGCGGAGACGGATGTGCCGTATCACCCGCGCACGGGCCGCTCGAAGGTCACCGGTACCTGGCGGGGCACCTGGCAGGCGGTACGGGATATGCGCGCCGTTCTCGCCGAGCGGCCCGTCACCGACCCGGAGACCGCGGCGACCACCCCAGGAACCGGGCGATGAGCGCCCGGCTTACGGACACGCTGCTGGTCATCGCCAAAGAACCGGTGCCGGGGCGGGTCAAGACGCGGCTCACCCCGCCCTACACGCCCCAGGAGGCGGCTGCTCTGGCCGAGGCAGCCCTTGCCGACACCCTGCACACGGTGCTCAGGGCCCCCGTCCGGCGCCGAGTCCTTGTTCTCGACGGTGTTCCCGGCCCCTGGCTGCCGTCCGGATTCGACATCGTGTCCCAGGGCGCCGGCGGCCTGGACGAGCGGATCGCGGCCGCCTTCGGCCACTGTGACCGTGGACCGGCCCTCCTGGTCGGGATGGATACCCCCCAACTGACCACGGACCTCCTTACGTGGGTCGGCCGAGACGGCACCGATGCTTGGCTCGGGCCGGCCGCGGACGGCGGATTCTGGGCGCTGGGTTTCGCCGACCCGGCGCGCGCCGCAGCCCTTGTGCGCGGCGTGCCGATGTCCACCGACCGCACCGGGGCGATCCAGCGGCGTCGGCTTGCCGAAGCGGGGCTGAGCGTGAGCGACCTGCCCGTGCTGCGTGATGTGGACACTGCCGCCGACGCCGCCGAGGTCGCCGCCTGCTGCCCTCCCGGCTCGCGCTTCACCACCACCCTGAACTCGCTGGCGAAGGCCGGGCGGTGAGCGGCACGGCAAGCGGTAACGACCCAGGCCCTCGCCGAGTGGACAACGCAGACTGCGGCCCGAAGGTATCCGCAGACCGTGGTGGTATGGCCTGCCCAGCTCAACACTGGGACACATCCGGCCGATCGGCTTGCTTAGTGAGCGTTTGGTTCTTCAATGTCTGTTTCATTGGGTCTAGCTGTGACTCCGTCACCCAGTCGAAGCCGAAGCCCGGCGGCTCCGGAGCGGCTGCGGGATCCAGCATGTGGCGGAGGAAGGAGGCGAGGTCTTCGAGCACGGAGAAGACGCCGGCGATTCCGCAGATGCCATCGAGGAGACGTGCGGAGAAGTCGTGGGCGGTGCCCTTGAGATGGAGCCCGGTGGCCTCGTTCATCTCAGTCGGCGCGCAGCGCCCCATGGACGGGGAGGGAAGGGGGCCGAAGGACGTTTCGGACATCCCGAGGGGGCGCCAGATCCGTGTGCGGGCAAGCTCGTCGAGTCGCTGTCCGGAGAGGTGTTCGGCCAAGTAGCCCAGGACCAGGGCGGCACGGTCCCGTTCATGCCCCGCGGGCGGCGTACGGGGGCAGCGAGTGACTGGGCGACTTCTGGCCGGAGGCCAAAGGTCACCCCTCGGCCAGGTCACCACCCGCCACCGCAGTACCGTGAGTCGCTCAGGAATCCTGGAGGGCACGGAACGAGTCGAACCAGACGGTGGTCCGTCCGACCCTTCCGTTTTCCTCCCTGACAGTGCGGTTCGCGTACAAGGGGTTGAGGATCCACGGCTTCTTGTCAGCGTCCCAGCCCGTCTGCATGGATTCGATCTGCACCACCCCGTAGGTGGCCACCGCGAGCTTGCCGGTCTCCCGGAACATCTGCACCTGCTGCGTCAGATAGTCCTTGTGGGATGCGAACCACGGACTCATCGCGAGGAAGTCATCCCACCTCTTCTGGGGGAAGGGCTTTTCGAACGCGTTGCCGATCACCTGCCACACGCGGGTGTTCGGGGGCACCTTGTACTCCTCGGCGTAGGCCGCCGGGATCTTGTCGCCCATGTGGGCTTCCCAGTGCTGCACCAGGGAGAACTCCGTGGCGAGGAACTTCTTGCTCTTGTCCAGGCGGGACACGACGTACTGGACGTACCTGCCAGCCGCCTCCAGGGAGTCAACGTGCGGATGGATGTCGAGGCCCTCGAGCTCCGGCTTCCTGTTAACGAAGGCGACCCACCGCTCGGTGGCCGGCGTGCGCCCATCCTTCTTGTCGAGGCGATTGAGAGCCCCCATGTACAGACGGGTCCTACAGCCCTGCGGGAAGTTCTTCCTGCGGTAGGCGATGACGTGTTCGGCGACGTGCTCGTAGAACACATTGAGGCGCGCATCGCGCTCGTCCTTCATGGTCTCGAGGAAAGGCTCGTTGCCGATGGTGAGGATGTCCATCTTGCCCATGACAGCGTCCAGCACCCGGTCCACGCGCTTCAGCTGCGCTCCCATCTCCTTGCTGCCCACCTTGGGAAGCGACTGCCCGAGAGTCAGGAAGGGGAACTTCAGCGAGAGGATCGCCTTGAAGCCGTTCCCGCTCGCGTCGAGCAGCCTGGCGATGGACCGCTGCTCGGCCGGGGTGTGCGTGTCGAAGTAGTCCGTCATCGGGACGAAGCCACGCACCCACTTCGCCGAAAGGGCCCTCACCTGGGCGAAATTCATGTCGGAGGGATCCTCGTTGAAGTTCACCCCGAGCGCGCCGTTCGGCGCCTCGCCGGTGGGTGCGCCACCGCCCTTCGCATTCGGCTGCACACTCCCCTCGCCACCCGACTGCTTACTCCCCTTGGGATCGCACGCCGCAGTGAGGAGCGCCGCCCCAGACACTCCCAGCAGCCGACGACGCGAGGTCGGCCTCGCGAGGGAAGGCGTATCGCACGTGTCAAGCTGCGCGGACGACTCGTACCGCATTGCTGTTCTCCGATTCTGGTGACGTCGTTGCCGGCCGTCTTCCCCCACCGGCGTCGTCCATGACGCGTCGGCCGGGCGGAGGCCGCTGAACTGCACTTGCCGACAGGCAGCTTCATCCTGCGTGCGACGCCCCGGCGGCGGTCCGTGCATGATCAACGTAGTTCATCGGAACCAGAGCACGGGCTCGGCTCCCCCTGCCGGAACAGCACGCGGCCCCGCTGGGGACACCGCCGTAACGGAGCCCGAGCAATGTCATCGATGGACTCCCGGATGCACCGGAATCCGGACAACGCCTCACCCCTCGCGCTACGCGAGGGCCTTCCATCAGGCGCCGGCACGCACCCTCATCGGATTCTGCACCCCGGAAGTACATCCCGCCCTTCCCGAACGCGCCGATCAGATCCGCAACCGGATCCGGCGCGGCAGCCGGGGCGGGCACCCGCCGGCCTTCGACAAACAGCTCTACAAGCAGCGCAACGTGGTCGAACGCTGCTTCAACCGCTTGAAGCAATGGCGCGGCATCACCATGGGCTACGACAAGACCGCCGAGTCCTACCAAGCCGCCGTCACCCTCGCGTCGCTCCTGATGTGGGCGTGACATTTGAAGACAACTCCTATAGGGGGCGGTACGGGCCCAGGCCGGGAGCGTGGCTGAACTACGACCCCGGCCAACGGAAATGGGCGATTCGGCAGTCAGGCCACCGGGTCGCTGTGTCAGGGTGAAAAGCTGACCTGACGCTGTCTCACCCGCTATAGGGAGTTGACTGCCCCAGATGATTTCCGGTGATGCGACACCTCTTCCCGGCTGGCGGGGCGGCGACGGAAACGCCGCCTACCTGGACAAGACCCTCCGGCACGAACCGGTCGAGCTGGGCCTCAACGAACGGGTCAGCGGCAAGACGATCCTGGGCATGATCGGGCGGGCCGTCATCGCCGCCGCTGTGGCAGCGGCTGTCCCCAGCTTCATCAGCGCGGTGCTCCTGAGCCAATCCACGCCGGCGGTAGACGCGAGTGACGGTTGGGACGGCACGCGGCACAAGGCCCGCAAGGCGGTCAGCGCGACGTTTCTGGACGCGGGCGCGTCGACCTGGGCCCTCGTGGCTTTCGGAGCCGCGCTCGCCGCCTTCGTCCTCATCCTCTTCCTCAGCCGGCTCCCCGAACCGGTCGCCGAATGGCGGGTGTTGCTGGCCGACCGCCCCGACCGGGCGTCGGTGGTCTACGAGCGGATCAAGAATTCGCTGACTTCACGCCAATACCCCATCACTCCCGAGGCGTTCGGCCACCGCATCGCCCTCCACCACAAGCCCTATGTGGCATACGTATCCGTCTTCAACTACGGCACCAGCCTCTATCTCGGCTGGACGATGTGGCGGGCGCGCCGGGGAGCGGCGCTGTTGCGCAAGTACGTGGCCGAGCTCGCCCGCAGCTTCAAGGGCGACGGCGGAATCGAGCGTCAGATGCTGCGCAGCGAGGGCGCCACCGTCATGCGGGAGGCTGTCCACCTCGCCTGCCGCGAGGGGCTGATGGTCGCGGTGGAGGTGGGGGCGACGGGCCACGGCACGGACGCCGGCGGCGGCTCCCGCCCCGCTCCGCCCCCGCCGGCCGTCCCGCCCCCGCTGGCCGCTCCGCCCGGTGCCGCCCCGGGGCCGGCGCTGCCCGGTCAGCCCCGGCCGCCGGCCGGGCGGGGCAGGGAAGGCGCCGCCGACGGATGAGTGTCCTTGTCTCCGAGGGGCCCGCCGGAGCGTGGGCCTGGGCCGGGATCAGGCTCGAACCGGAAGCGGCGATGGACCGCAATGGCGCCCATGTCGGCCTGCCGGAAGCCGAGCGGCGCGCCGAGGCGGCCGCGCTGGAGCAGGTCTGGCTGGCCCGCCAGTGGCAGCCGGACGGCCGCGCCTTCGAGCTGCGCCACACCACCGCACCCGGTGGTGGCGGGGTGCGCTGCGTCCTGCTGTGCCGGATGCACGGGCCGGACGGCCCCGCCGCGTCCGCCGCCGTGCTCGCCCTGCGGGACGCGATGGCGGACACGCCCCGCCACATCAGGGCCGCGCCGGTCGACGATGCCGGTGAACTCCGCGCGGCACTCGTTCCCTTCGAAGAGTTCCGGCGGGAGCCGCCCGGTCCGCCCGCCCTCGCCGAGGTACGCAAGCGCCTCGACTGGGCCCGGCTGGGCCGCGCCGACACCGACTTCCCGCTGGGGGTCGCGTTCACCCCGCTCCGCTCGGAGACGGTGAGCTGGGAGCCGGTCTGGGACGCGCTGGCCCGCGCGGGCGCCCCCGCAGTGATCGGCGTCTGCCTGGAGCCGTACACGCCGCCGCCCGAACTGGTCGGCTACCTCCGCTATCTCGTCCAGGAGTACGGCAGGCTCGCGCTCCCCGGCCGCCCCAACCCGGTGTTCACGCAGTACATCCCGCCCGAACCGTTCGCGGTGCGCGCCGCCGCCCGCTACGCGGAGATACTGAGCGGCTGCTCCGACCGGCACGGCTATCGCCTCCGGATCTCGGTGGCGGGGGAGCCCGCAGCGGCGGGCGGGGGACGCGCCGTGGCCGGAGACCTGGCGGAGCAGGTCGCCGCCTCCCTCACGCCGCCCGGTGCGGCCGACGGCGGTGCGGTGGTCCGGCCGGTCCCGTCGCACGAGGTGCCGGACGCCTGGACCAACTTCACCGGCCTGCACCGCACATGGCTGGACGCCACCTATCGGCAGGACGTACCGGAGCCGCTGGGCGACCGGGAGAAGATCCTGGCCGACCTCGTCGACCTGCCCCAGGCCGCCGCCGCCTTCCGCTTCCCATACGAAATCCCGGGCCGCCCCCCGCTGTTCACCACCACCGCCCGCACCGCCGCACCCCCGGCCAGGGCGCCCGCCCCCGAGGGCGGGGACCCGCACGCCCCCGACTTCCGCCCGGATCCCGCCGGCTTCCGCCGGGGTCCCCCCGAGACGAGGCCCTGACCCCTGCAGTGCCGTCCCCGGTCCCGGCAAACCCCGTTCCTGCAACCGCTGGAGGCCCCATGAACGCCACCCCCACCTCCACCCCCGTACCCGCACTCACCTTCGAGTTCTCAGGTCCGGCCGACGGCAGCGACGAGCTGGCCCGCTCGCTCGCCGAGTGGCTGAACGACGACGAGGAGCTCAGCGGCTCGGCCCGTCTGCGGATGGTCCCGCCCGGCCCCGGCGAGCAGGGCGGCCTCGCGGACGCCGCCGAGGTACTGGGCGCGGTCGGGCCGGTGCTGGAGGCGCTGGCGAGCGGTGTCGGAGTGTGGCTCGTCCAGCGCGCCAGGTCCCGGCGGATCACCATGAAAGTGAGCCGCCCCGACGGCGCCGGGCTGGAGCTGTCGGCAGGCAGCCCCGAGGACGCCGCAGCCGTGGAGGCGCAGCTGCGCCGCTTCCTGGAGGCGGACTCCGGCGACCAGAGCTGACGCCCCCGCCAACCGTGCCGTACACACCGTCCGAGCCCTGGCCGCTCCTCGTCCCCGCCCCGTCGCGGTCGGTCGCCATAATGGTCGGCACCGCCACGCACGTCGTGCCGGGCACCCTGCCGGCGCTCCCGCAGGCCGCGGCGAGCGTCAGCGCGCTCGCCGCGGCGCTCACCGGCCCGCTCGGCGCCTTCGACCCCGCAGCCGTACACCGTCGCATCGATCCACCGACGCCCGCGGACGTGCTCCGGCTGCTGCCCGCGCCCGGTGGCGACCCCCTCGACGTGCTCCTCTTCTACTTCGCGGGGCACGGGGTGTTGGGCGAGGACAACCGTCTGTGCCTGGCCCTGCCCGGATCGGTGGACGACGCATCACGCGCGGAGCGCACCTCGCTCCCGGCCGCCGCCGTCTTCCAGGCGATGCGGCAGGTACGGGCCGCGCACAAGGTCGCGGTCCTCGACTGCTGCTTCGCCGGGCGGGCCCTGGACGCGGCGGCCGCGGCTGACATCCATCTGTTGACCGCAGCGGGCCGGACGAAGAAGGCCCTCACTCCCGAGGGCCATCGGCACACCGGCTTCACCGACGCCCTGCTGCGGCTGCTGTCGGACGGCATCCCGGACGGCCCCGAGCGGCTCGATCTCGGCACGCTGCACCGCTACCTCGCCGTCACGCTGCCGGGCGCCCGCCTTCCCGAGCCGCTGCAACGGGCCTTCGGCGCCACCGGTGACCTCGCCCTGTTCCGCAACCCCGCGCACGGCACCGCGCACACCCGCTCCGGGCTGCTGGCCCGCGCCCGGTTCGCCGCACAGATACGGGAGTTGGGGCGCCGGGGCCGGCCGGATCGTTCCGTCCAGGCGGCCCGTCTCTTCGAGGTGCTCGCCCGGGACGCCGCGGCCGTGCTCGGGGCCGTCGACGAGGACACCCTCCGCTACCGCCACGTCCACGCGTCCACGACCGGTGAGGCGGGCGACCCGCACACCGCCCACTCCCTGCTGGAGCGGCTCCTGGCCGACTGGCCGACGGGCGGCGCGGCCGACATGGCCGGCGCGGACGGCGCGGACGGTGGGCGCCGCGAAGCGGCCCTGGCAAGCCGGGAGTTCTGGCGAACACGCCGCGAGCGCAGCGGGGAGGCCGACGGCGAGCGCCCTCGTCCGGGCGCGCGGTGAGGGGGCACGGTGATGCCGGGGCTTTAAAGACACCTCCCAGCACCCGCGGAAGGGCACCACGTGGTGTGGCTGACTGCCGCGACGGTTCAGGGCGTGGCGACGGCTTCGGATATGCCTCGCGCTTGGCGTGCTCGGCGAGCGCCCGGTAGATGCTGGCCGCCGAGGGTTCTCTCCCTTGCGCTTGCCGACGGGGATGATCAGGGGTCGGGCTATGGAAGCGATGGCCCTTGGCGCGATCTGCAGCTGAGCCACGAGTCGATCAAGTGACCGAAATGGGCGCCGCGTCACTGCCGAGTCCTGTCCAGGCCGGAAGCACGACTCGGTGGACCAGCGGCTGTCGTCTGCCCCCGCCCCGGGAAAGTCGAAGTGGAACAAGACCGAGGATCGGATGTTCGGCCACATCATCGCGAACCGGCGAGGCTGGCCGCTGACCAGCTACCAGGTCGTCATCGAGGCCATCGCCGCAACAACCACCCGCACCGGGCTGTGGATCGGCGCCGAGCTGGACACAGCCGGCGACGACCTGGGCACCGCGGTCCCACCCGCTGAGTTCCACGCCCTGTCTCACAACCCATGCCTTCCACAGTGACTGGAACTACACCCTGGCATCGCTTGTGCCCCGGCCTGCCGAGGCACTCAAGAGCAGACGATGGGTCGATCCCGCCCTGACCGCGAAGCTCAACGATCCGGCCCTGACCGGCATGCAGCGGCCCGCCTTCGACCTATGCCCCAGGGAAAGCCGAGTTGGGAGTCCGGCATGCCGACTCAGTCGCCAGTACTGGGTTCAGGTGTCTGCGCACCCACTACGAATTTCACGCCTGCATTCCACTCAGACTCCTCGAACTGGACTACTCCATACCGCGCTTGAGGCGGGCGTCGGCGACTGTTTCTGGGGCAGAAGCTCCTTGAGGCAACGCCGTTGATTCAAGGGGTTGTTTGAAGCTTGGGACACGGCTGTACTCTTGTGCGACTACAGGCATCGGGTCCCGCCCCGGACGCTGCGGAGGTCTGGACCGCGGCGTGGCGCATGACCCCGGGGGGTTGGCCTGTTTCCCGGCGTAGCGCCGCGGCCTGATGGAGGAGAAGTACGGATACTGGGGCTTCTCGCCTGCCGGCATCCCCGAAGGGGGATACCGCGAATACGGCGTCGATGCGATCGGCATGCAGCAGGACGGCTACAACAGCCTCGCAGTGGTCACCCCCCCACGCCTCCTTCCTGGCCCTGCCCCAGGCACCCGACGAGGCCATCGCCAACCTGGAGGCGCTCGCCCGGGACTTCGACGCGTACGACGACCACTACGGCTTCCGCGACTCCGTCAACGTCACAACGGGCCGCGTCAGCGACTCCGTCCTTGCCCTGGACCAGGGAATGATCACCGCCGCCCTGGCCCAGCACCTGCACCCCGGACTCCTGCAACGCCCCTTCCGCTCACGGGTACAGCCCCTACTGGACAAGGAGCACTTCAGCATCTGAGTTGGGTCCGCGGCCGGAAGTGGCGGGTGCGCTTGTACGGACGCCTGCGTTCCGTGCTCAGCCAGCTGATGCCACTGACCGCGTGCCGGCTGGTTGGAGATCAGCAGCGTGGTGCCGGCCGGGCGGAAGCCGAGCGGGCTACCGCTACCGCCTCCCAGGCGTGGGCGAGGAAGACGTCGTACACCGTGGTCGTGGTCGTGGTTGCGGTCGCGGTCGCGGGTGACGGTGCGGTGGGAGGGGGTGGGCTCGTCTTCTCCGTGCGGGTGGAGGAGGCGGCACGTGCTTGCGGAAAACAGAAACCAGCGCACCAGGTGGCTCGTCTTGGGGGGCGAGATCACACGGATGGGAAGCCATGGTGGAGCGGGCGGACAGCGATCCGACGGCGAAGGTGACGGCAGCGGCACCCCGGCGGGCGTGGCGCCGGTCTGGCTGGTGGGCTCCGGGCGAAGACGCGAAACGGGACGCGAGGAGCCTGTCAGCCTGGACGCGCGGGCGGGCCCTTGCCGCGCTCGCGGTGCTGACGGCCGGGCTGCTGGCCTTCCACCGGGCCGTTCCCAACTCCTTGGGCCGACTGGGCAGTTTGCTCGAAGCGTTCCTGCCCTGGCTCGGCCTGGTGGTCGTGGTGCTGCTCGGCTTGGCGCTGCTGCGCCGTTCGGCCACCGCGCTGGTGGCGCTGCTCCTGCCGGTGGCGGCCTGGACGTACCTCTTCGGCGGGCTGCTCCTGCCCGGGGCGAAGCCCGGCGCGCACGACCTGGTCGTGGTGCAGCACAACGCCGGCGACGAGAACACCGACCCGGCGGGCACGGCCCGCGCCCTGGCTGACGCCGATCCCGATCTCATCGCCCTGGAGGAACTGGTGCCCCAGGCGCTGCCGGTCTACGAAAACACCCTCGCCCCGGACTACCCGTACCACACGGTCCAGGGCACCGTCGGCCTCTGGTCGAAGCATCCACTCACCGATAGCCGACTGTTGGACATCAAACCCCAGGCGATCACGGAGCCCTGGAGCCGAGGGCTGCGGACCGTAGCCCATACACAGCATGGCGAGATCGCGGTGTACGTCGCGCATCTGCCCTCGGTCCGCCTCCGGGCAAGCGGCCTCGCCTCCTCCTGGCGCGACGAGAGCGCCGCCCTGCTGGGCAAGGCCATCGCCGCCGAGAAGCTGAAAACGGTGATCTTGCTGGGCGACCTCAACGGTACGGTCGACGACCGTGGGCTGACCCCGCTGACCTCACGGATGAACGTGGCGGACCGGGGCTTCGCCTTCAGCTTCCCCGCCGCCTTCCCGCTGGCCCGCATCGACCAGGTCATGGCCCGCTCGGCGACCGTCGGCCACATCCGGACCCTGCCCGCCACCGGCAGCGACCATCTGCCGGTCGCCGCCCGGATCACACTGGAAGGGGGCGTCCGCATCCCCTAGGGGTTCTGTTCCCCCACCCCGTAGGGCCCGCCCACCCCCGCGGACGGGACCGCCGTCGCCGGCCGCTCCGCCCCGAGTCCGCGGGCCGGCCCCTGGCACCCCTGTGCGGCCGCGATGCCGAGTGCCACCAGCAGCGTCACCACCACGAACACGATGACGCGCTGGCGCAGCAGCCGACGGTCGGGACCCGGGCGGCGGCCGCCCGATGTCGTACGCACCGGGGTACGCGAACCGTTTCGCCCCGTGGGCCGCCCGGCCGGGACACGTCGACCGTTCCGCCCGCCGGTCCGCGGGTTCTTCCCCGCGGCCGACGCCGGACCGGCCGGCCGGGCGGCCGCGTCCCGTGGCACCGGGGGACGGGAGGGGTGCGGACGCGGCGAGGAGGTGCCCGCCGTCCGGCGCTCGGTGCGCTGCCGCGCATACTCCTCGGCCCGCTGCCCGGTCGGCCGCTCCGCGGACCGGCGCTCCAGGCGCTCCCAACCGGGCCCGGCCCCGGACCCGTTCTCCAGCGGCCCGCCCGACAGACCGTGCGCCTCACGGGCCGCGATCTCCTTGAGCCGCAGCGACAGCGACAGGGTGCTGGGGCGGTCCGCCGGGTCCTTGGCCAGACACGAGGCGAGCAGCGGCGCCAAGGCGTCCGGCACCCCGGCGAGCTGCGCCTCCTCATGGACCACGCGGTAGAGCATGACCTCCGAACTCCCCTGACCGAACGGGGAGTCCGCGGTGCAGGCGTACGCGAGGGTGGCGCCCAGCGCGAAGATGTCCGTCGCCGGTGTCACCGCGGCCCCGCGCACCTGCTCCGGCGCCAGGAAGCCCGGCGAGCCGACGGCCGTACCGACATGGGTCAGCGTGCTGGCACCGGTGGCCCAGGCGATTCCGAAGTCGATGATCCGCGGGCCCTTGGGCGACAGCAGAATGTTGGACGGTTTCAGATCGCGGTGCACCACGCCCGCGTCATGGACGGCCAGCAGCCCCTCGGACAGCGCGGCGCCGATGGAGGCGACCTGCGCCGGGGACAGCGGCCCCTCCTCGTTGACCTTGTCGTGCAGCGAGGGTCCGGGGACGTACTGCGTGGCGAACCAGGGGCGGTCGGCGTCGAGATCAGCGGCGACCAGCCGGGCCGTACAGCCTCCGCGGATCCGCCGGGCGGCGGAGACCTCACGGGCGAACCGCGAGCGGAATTCCTGGTCCTCCGCCAGGTCCGGCCGGATCACCTTGAGCGCCACCCGCTGCCCGCGCTTGTCCGAGCCGAGGTAGACCACGCCCATCCCGCCCGCGCCGAGCCGGCGGTGCAGCCGGAACGTCCCGACGACACGCGGGTCCTCGCGTCGGAGCCGCATCATCGCCATGTCCGTCCCCTACCTGCGGTGGGGAGCCCCCTCCGCTGCCAACCGTCTGACGTGGCACAGCTTACGGATTGACGGCTCGCTGTGCTGAGAGGCCGCGCATGCGTCGGCCGGTGGATTGACCGTGGCACGTGCGATTCCCTGAGCACGGGGGCGCCTGCTCCGGCCGTGCGGTCCGCCCTCCCGCGTGAGATCCCAATGATCCGCTGCAGAAGGGGGATTGACATGATGTAGCGGGATCAGGACGGGTTGGTCGCGGAAGCAGGGGATACGGCCGAGGCGCGGGAAGGGGCGGAGAGCGGGGCGCGATGTGGGGGCGGGCCGCCGTACGCGGGGGAGCGGACGGAGTGAGCGAGGTCACCCTCAGGAGTGCCCGGCACGGTGCGTTCGACGGTCCCCCTCCGGGATGTCCCCAGGTCCTGGACGTGTCTCTCCACCCAGAGGAGTACACGGAGCGCGGTTCCCTCATCCTCTTGCCGACCAATCGATACGACGGCATGACGCCTGCCGCCGCCCGCGTGCCTAGGGTTGTTTTCAAGCGGCGGGCGGTGCACTCGTCCCCCGAGGCCAGACGCCCGCCGCCCCAGAAGATGACGGGAGCGGGACGATGGTGCAGATCTCCGGGCGGACGGTCCTGCGGGCACAGGGGCGCCGAGTCGCCGCCGTGCTCGCCGGCCAGCAGTCCTCCGGTACCCGCCACCCCCTCGTCGCGGTGGCCATGGTGCTGCCGCTGGCGATCGTTCTCGCCGTCGTCTTCGGCGGCTGGGAAGCCGTGCTGACACAGGCGTCGTCCGTGGCCGGAATGCTGGGGCGCTGAGCAGCGCCCCACGCCCGGGAGAGCGGCCCGGGACGGGGGACCTCCGGCTGAAACCCCGTGGGGACGGGGGGTGCGGCGGACGGCACGACGGCCGGGCATCTGGGGAGATGCCCGGCCTTCGAGCGTTCCGGACCACCGCCCCGGCCCGATCCGCCCGCAGCGCGCGTACGATCCCGGACCGGGCCGCCCATGGCTCGCACCAGCACCCATTACCGAGGAGGGCCGGGCGCTCACCCGCCGTCGCCAGGGCCGCCGCCGCCCGCCCTCCTGGACGAGGCCGAGACCGCGGTCGTCGATGCCCGTGCCCGGATGACGTCCCCGCCGCAGCAGTTGGCGCCCGCCGCCCCGGACGTAGGCTGAACGCCCCGCTGCCGGGAGGCCGTTCCGGCGGCGCCACCGTGAGCAGCAGCGGATGAGGGGAGTTGAGCGACGATGCAATGCTCCAAGTGCCATGCACCGATGCAGACGTACCACCGCACCGGTGTCCAGATCGAGCGGTGCGCCGGCTGCCGGGGGATAGTCCTGGACTACGGGGAGCTGGAGGCGCTGGCCCGTCTCGAGTCACAGTGGTCCCAGCAGGCCCCGCCGCCGCCCGCCCCGCAGGGCTTATCCGCAGCCCCCGCCTGGGGCGCCCCGCACCAGGGCCACCACGGCCACCAGGGCCACCACGGCCACCATGGGCATCACGGCCATCACCGCAGCTTCGGCCGTATGCTCTTCTCCTCCTGAAGCACGACCGAGGGCCGGAGCGAAATGCTCCGGCCCTCGGGATCAGGCGTGGACGATACTGGGATTGAACCAGTGACCTCTTCCGTGTCAGGGAAGCGCTCTCCCGCTGAGCTAATCGTCCGCGGGACCACGGATCTCGAAGATCCGCAGCTGCGTGCGCGATACTGGGATTGAACCAGTGACCTCTTCCGTGTCAGGGAAGCGCTCTCCCGCTGAGCTAATCGCGCGGGACGGACACCCCGTTTCCGGGGATCCAGTGGACGATACTGGGATTGAACCAGTGACCTCTTCCGTGTCAGGGAAGCGCTCTCCCGCTGAGCTAATCGTCCTTGGAGGTGGAGACGGGATTTGAACCCGTGTAGACGGCTTTGCAGGCCGTTGCCTCGCCTCTCGGCCACTCCACCAGGAGTGAGGGGGTTCGGGAAGATCCCCCACATCGAGCGGACGACGAGACTCGAACTCGCGACATCCACCTTGGCAAGGTGGTGCTCTACCAACTGAGCTACGTCCGCAGGTGTCTCTCCCAGACTACGTCCGGGAGCTACGTGGCCTCCGGGGCGCTTCCGCGTCCCGGCGACGTGTTGAACTCTAGCGGATTCCGGGGCCAGTACAAAAACGCGTTTGTGCAGCGTGCTGCGGTGCTCGCTCGGCGCAGGCGGCGTGCGGGCCGCCGCCATAGACTCGCTGACGTGCACGACTTCGCTCCGATGGCACGCTTCGGCGGCCTGATAGCCACTGACCTGCGGGATGTGACCAGCGATCCCGCGGCCCTGGACTCCACGGGCTGGTGGGCGGTCGCCGCCGACTTCGAGGGCACCGTGGTCTGTGCCCGCTTCGGCGACGTCCGGCCGGCCACCGCGGCGGACCGGCCGGCCCCCGACGGCTGGCGCGGCCCCGCGCCCGACGACTGGACCAGCTCGCTGGACCGTGACGCCTATACCGGCGGTGTACGGCGCGTCCGTGAACACATAGCGGCCGGCGACGTCTATCAAGTGAATCTCTGCCGGGTGCTGACCGCGCCGCTGCCCGACCCCGGCCGCGCCGATGTCGACGCGCTGTCGGCGGTGCTGGCCCGCGGCAATCCGGCGCCCCACGCGGGCACGATCCGGCTGCCCGGCCACGGCGTCGAGATCGCCAGTGCCTCCCCGGAGCTGTATCTGCGGCGCGACGACCGCACCGTCGCCTCCGGCCCGATCAAGGGCACCGGCCGCACCGCGGCGGACCTCTCGGCCAAGGACCGGGCGGAGAACGTGATGATCGTGGACCTGGTCCGCAACGATCTCGGCCGGGTCTGCGCCACCGGAACCGTCACCGTCCCGGCACTGTGCGCCGTCGAAGAGCACCCCGGCCTGGTCCACCTCGTCTCCACGGTGCGCGGTGAGCTGGCCGAGGCGAACGAGAAGACCGCCTGGGCGGACCTTCTGGACGCCACCTTCCCGCCCGGGTCGGTCACCGGCGCCCCCAAGTCGAGTGCGCTGCGGATCATCGACGAGCTGGAGACCGCACCCCGCGGCCCGTACTGCGGAGGCATCGGCTGGGTCGACGCGGACCGCCGCACCGGCGAGCTCGCGGTGGGCATCCGGACGTTCTGGATCGACCGCACCCCGCCCGGTGGTCCGGTCCTGCGCTTCGGCGCCGGCGCGGGGATCATCTGGGACTCCGATCCCGAGCGGGAGTGGGCCGAGACCGAGTTGAAGGCGCGCAGGCTGCTGGCGGTAGCGTCGGGCCTGCATGAGGCGAGTGGAGGAAAGCGATGAAGATCTGGCTCGACGGGGGACTGCAGGACGCCGAGAGCGCCCGGGTCTCGGTGTTCGACCACGGGCTGACGGTCGGCGACGGGGTCTTCGAGACCATCAAGGCCGAGCACGGCCGCGCCTTCGCCCTCACCCGGCACCTGGAGCGCCTGACCACCTCCGCCCGCGGGCTCGGCCTGCCCGATCCCGATCTCGACGAGGTACGGCGCGGCTGTGAGGCCGTCATGGAGGTCAACCCGATGGCCCTGGGGCGGCTGCGCCTCACCTACACCGGCGGTGTCTCGCCGCTCGGCTCGGACCGCGGCGACGCCGGCCCCACGCTGGTCATCGCCCTCTCCGAGACCCGGCGCCGCCCCGACACCACCGCCGCCGTCACCGTTCCGTGGACCCGCAACGAACGCGGCGCGCTCGCCGGCCTGAAGACCACCTCCTACGGCGAGAACGTCGTCGCCCTGGCCCGCGCGCGTGAACGGGGCGCTTCCGAGGCGCTGTTCGCCAACACTGTCGGCGCGCTCTGCGAGGGCACCGGCTCCAATGTCTTCGTCGTCCTGGACGGCGAACTGCACACTCCGCCGCTGCACTCCGGCTGCCTGGCGGGCATCACCCGCGCCCTGACCGTCGCCTGGGCCGGCGCCAAGGAGACCGATCTGCCGCTGGACGCCCTGGAGCGGGCCGAGGAGATCTTCCTGACCTCCACCCTGCGCGACGTCCAGGCCGTGAACGTGATCGACGGCCGTCAACTCGCCGACGGCCCGGGCCCGGTGACCGCCGAAGCCATGCGGATCTTCGACGAGCAGTCCGCCGCCGACTTCGATCCGCGGTGATGACGGGTCGGCGCACGGGCGAGTAGAAAGTCCTCGTGACCACAACGCTGCGCCCAGCGGGACCGGAAGAACGACATGACGACGGGCACCGCGCCCGTCCGTACGACGTCTGTGTCAACAGCCGCCGGGTCGGCGGGATAAGGCTGACGACGGACGCCCGGTTCGGCCCGACGGCCGGCCGGATCGCGGAGCTGACCATCGACGGGCCGGACCGGCACCGGGGCCGCGCCACGGTCGCCGCGCTCGCCGCCGAGGAAGTGCTGCGCGGCTGGGGCTGCCGGCAGATCGAGCTGACCGTCCCGGCCGACGCCGAGGCCGCCGGGCGGCTCGCGGCCGCCCTGGGGTACACCGAGCGCAGCCGCATGATGAGCAAGCCCCTCACCCCTCCGCCCCCGCTGCCCGAGGGCAGCAGCGACCGCGCGCTGAGCGAGGCGGAGTACCCGGCCTGGCGGGACGCCGCGCTCGCCGAGCATGTCCGTACGCAGACCGGCCAGGGCATGTCCCGGGCGCGCGCCGAGGAGGCCGCGGCTGCCGGCCATCGCGCCCTGCTCCCGGAGGGCGCGGAGACGCCCGACCAGGCGCTGCGCGTGCTGGCCCACGGCGGCGCGGACGTCGGCAGCATCTGGGTCGCCCTGCGGATGCCGGACCAGTCCGGCGGCTATGTCGTCGATGTGCGGGTGGCGCCCGGACACCGCGGGCACGGCCACGGCCGGACCCTGATGCTGGTCGCCGAACGGGAGAGCCTCGCCGCGGGCCGCACCAGCCTCGGCCTGAACGTCTACGCGGGCAACGCCCCGGCGCTCGGCCTCTACACCTCGCTGGGCTACCGGCCCACCGGGTATCTGCTGTGGAAGCCGATCCTGTGAGCGGGCCCGCGACACGCCGGTGAGGCCGTGGGCTCAGCCCTGTCCGGCCAGCAGCCCGTCGGCGATCTCCTCGATACGGGCGCGCAGCCCTTCCTGGCTCTTGCCGCCGTCCAGCCGCTCGCCGCCGATCACATACGTCGGGGTCCCGGTCACCCCGATGGCCTTGCCCTCGGCCTGGTCCGCGTCGACGATCAGCAGATGCCGCCCGTCGATCAGCGCGGTGTCCAGCTCCTCGGAATCCAGCCCCAGCTCGCCGGCGACCTCCAGCAGCAGCTTGTCCCCGCGCTTGCCGAGCTCCTCGGTCCGCGCCAGCACCGCCTCGATGTACGGCCAGCCCTGGCCCTGCTCGATGGCTTCCTCGGCGGCCTGCGCGGCGACATAGGCGTGCGGGTGCTTCGGCAGGGGGAAGTGGCGCAGCCGGATGTCCAGCCGGTCCCCGTAACGCTCCCGCAGCGCCCGCAGGTCCTCCAGGGCGGTATGGCAGTCCGGGCACTGCAGTTCGCACCACACGTCCAGAACGGGGCGGACGGGAGCGGGGGAGGAGGTGGCGTCGTTCATGGGAACCAGTCTTCCAGCCCCCGGCCCGGTGCCCGAACCGGGACCTGCGGAGGAGGACAACCCCGAGATGTCCCTGAGGCCGTGCCGGAACATGGCCCATGCGGCCCGGTACAAGGCAGGATGGAAGGGAGCAGTCTGCCTGCTCACCCATCCATCGGCAGGAGGACCGGATGCTGACCTCGACCGTCTGTGCCGCGGTGTCGGCAGCGGGCCTGGGCATCGCCGCGATCACGGCATACCGCAAGCGGTTCCTGGCCGCGACCCGCATCGCCGCTTTTTCCCTGATCCCCATCGGCCTGGTGATGACGGGCGTCATCGACTGGGTCACCGGCATCGTCTTCAAGCCCACGGTCTGGGCCGGCTTCGGCGTGCTCGCCCTCTCGGTCGTGCTGTTCATGACCACCAGGGCGGTGGAGCGCCGCCGGGGCGGGATCGGCAGCCGCAAGGAGCGCAAGGCCGCGGCGGCCGACCGGACCGACGCGGTGGCCCCGGCCGCCTCCGTCCCCTCGCTCGGCGCGGGCCGGGCGGCGGCGCAGCCGACGGCCAAGGGGAAGGCCGCACCGGGCAAGGGCGGTGCACCCAAGGATGACTTCTCGGACATCGAAGCGATCCTGAAAAAGCACGGGATCTGATGAACTACCGCTGCTGAGGCGCCTATCGGGCGTACTCAGACGATCATCTGCGTCATGATGCGCGCGAGATGAACGATGAGTGCGCCCTCGCCCAAGACGACGCCCCGTCCCCCGAACCACGCGGTTGCCTGTTCGCGCTGTCCCAGCCGCCGCTGATGCTCTTCCTCGCCGTTATCGGCTTTCTGCTCCTTCTCGGTGCGGTCCACGACCTCTTCCTCCTGTGAGGCCGGCAACCGCGCCGCCACTCAGCCCGCGGCTTCCCGCCGCCGTGCCCGGTAGGCGGCGACATGCAGCCGGTTTCCGCAGGTACGGCTGTCGCAGTAGCGGCGGGAGCGGTTGCGGGAGAGATCGACGAACGCGTGCCGGCAGTCCGGTGCCTCGCAGTGCCGCAGCCGCTCGCGCTCCCCGGCGACGACGAGGAAGGCCAGCGCCATCCCGCCGTCCGCGGCCAGATGATGGGCGACCGACGCGCCCGGCGCGAAGTAGTGGACATGCCAGTCGTACCCGTCGTGGTCGGTCAGCTGCGGAGTGGTGCCGGCCGAGGCGACCAGCGCGTTCAGCTGTTCGGCCGCGGTGCGGTCGTCGTCGGCCGCGAAGACCCGCGCGAACCGCGCGCGCACGGACCGTACGGCGGCCAGGTCGCCCGCACCGAGCGCGCCCACGTCACTGACGTCGTTGCGCTGGACGAACTCCTCGAGGGCCGCGAGATCGGTCAGGCTGTCCGGCGCTCCGGACCCTTCGCCCTCCGGGGCGGTGTTCAGCAGATCGACGACCGCGTCCAGCGCGCACCGGGTGTCATGGGTGATGATCACGGTTCCGCTCCCTGGCAGGGTGGGGCCGGACGGGTACCGCCCCCGGTGGTTGCCGAATGGTGGCCGACTTTAGCGCTTCGAACAAGCTTCAGCGCCGACTCCGCGGTGGGTCCGCGGCGACGACGCCGAAGTGTGCCGTGTGAACTTGTCGGTCCTGCGCCGTCTCCCCGAGTCGGACGGGCGCAAGTGTGAGCGGGTGGGTGCTTTCGGTAACCGGTCTGCGTCTCAGCTCTCCGCGAGGATGTGGGAGAGCTCGGTGTCGAGATCGAAATGCCGGTGCTCCGTACCGGGCGGTACGGCGGCATCGGTCCTTTTGAGGAACGACTCGAGAGCCCGCGCGGGCGCCTCGAGCAGGGCCTCGCCTTCCGGTGAGCTCAGGGCGATGCAGACAACGCCCTGTCCGTGGCTCCGGGACGGCCATACGCGGACGTCTCCGGTGCCCGTGGGCCGGTGCAGGCCCTCGGCGAGGAGGTCGCGGGCGAAAACCCACTCGACGGTCTCCTCGGCTCCGGTGTGGAAGGTGGCATGCACGGCATAGGGATCGGCCGTGTCATACCGCAGGCCCGCGGGTACAGGCAGTGAGGACTCGCTCGACACAACGAGGCGCAGGTGCAGCTCGCAGCTGACCGTGGTGTTCATAAGCGCCAGGGCCTTTCGCTCAGTGTGCGCTCGGGGATTCGCACGTCGGCGAAATCGACATGCCACCTACGGTGCCGTTGTAAACCCCTCTGACGGTTTTGTGTGGCTTCAGGTACCTCTTCCGGCGGATTGCGAGATCGTCCTCGGCGGTAATTCCGGTGAACCGTGCCGTCCGGTAAGTTAGTGAGTATGAATACGCAGAGTAACGGGGGACTGGGTACGGTGGAGGGGGAGGCCGTGCCGGCCGAGAAGCCGCTGGGTTCGAGGGCGCCGCACTTCATCAAGCGCTCGCGGCCACTGCACGTGAGCTGGCAGGTCGGAGTCTTCGTCGTCGGTCTCGCGGTCGTGGTGGCCGGCGTGATCATGCTGCCGCTGCCGGGACCGGGCTGGCTGGTGATCTTCGGCGGTATGGCGATCTGGGCGACGGAGTTCGTCTGGGCGCAGCTGGTGCTGCGCTGGACCAAGCACAAGGTCACCGAAGCGGCCCAGAAGGCGCTCGACCCCAAGGTGCGGCGACGCAACATCATCCTGACCACCATCGGCGTGGTGATCATTGCGGCGGCGCTCGCGGTCTACGTCTGGAAGTTCGGCCTCGCGATGCCGTGGAATGTCTCCGAGTGACCGGGACGTGGTCAGAAGTGCCCGCCGACGTGCGGTAATGTTGGCGGTGCGCCCGGGCGATTAGCTCAGTGGGAGAGCGCTTCGTTCACACCGAAGAGGTCACTGGTTCGAACCCAGTATCGCCCACCCCGGACGAGGGCCCGGAGACATCAAGTCTCCGGGCCCTCGCAGTTGTTGGGCGGGTCCCTCGGCGCGGGGCGCACACTGGGATCATGCCCGCCTGGTCACGCCGACTGCACCGCTACCGCTTCCGGAGCGTGTGGCTGCTCCACGCCTCGCCGACCGTCGTCTACGCCGTCCTCGAACGCGCCGAGGCCTATCCGCAGTGGTGGCCGCAGGTCCGCGAGGTGACCCCGCTCGACGAGCGCAGCGGCGCCGCCCGGTTCCGCTCCCTGCTGCCGTACGACCTCATGGTGGTGGCGACCGAGCGCGTACGGGACCCGGGCGCGGGGGTGCTGGAGATGGCGATGCGCGGGGACCTGGCGGGCTGGGCGCGCTGGACGGTGGTGCCCGGCGCCGGCGGCACCCGTGCCGTCTTCGAGCAGGACGTCGAGGTCTGCAAGCCGCTGCTGCGGCGGTTCGCGCTGCTGGGGCGGCCGCTGTTCCTCGCGAATCATGCGCTGATGATGCGGGCCGGGCGGCGCGGTCTTGCCGCCTGGCTGGCCCGCGGGTGAGGGGCGCCGGCCACCCGGGCACGGCGGCCCGGGCCGCCGCGGAAGAAGAATTTGATGGAAGCCCCGGGCGGCCTGTATTGTTCTGCTCGTTCGCGAGGGAAACCTCGCCGACACCCGGGCGATTAGCTCAGTGGGAGAGCGCTTCGTTCACACCGAAGAGGTCACTGGTTCGAACCCAGTATCGCCCACCGGGATCAAGAACCGGGCCGCCAAAAGGCGGCCCGGTTCTTTTTGTTGGAAGAGCGTCGCGCGGGAATTCCGCCCGGCGTCTTTGTCTCCGTACGGAATTGCTGAGGGGGGATCAGGCGGCCGCCGGGAGTTCGGGACGCAGCGGCCAGTGCGGATCGACGACCTCGGGGTTGCCGCTGCGGGCGAACCACGCCTGCAGTCCGCGGGCCTGGGCCGCGTACCAGACGGCCTGGCGGGTGTGCAGCTCCGCCGGGTGCATCCCCTCCAGGCGGTCGGCGAAACGGTGCCCCAGGGCCCGGACGACATGCAGCGCGGCGAGCGCGTCGGCGGCCGCCTCATGGGCGTCGGACAGCTCGACCTCGTAGTGCGCACACAGATCGGTGAGCGTGCGGCGGCCCTTGCGGTAGCGGTCCAGGTGCTTGTCGAGGACGTGGGGGTCCAGGACGCGCAGCGGGTGGCCTCCCAGATAGGTGTTCAGCGAGCTGGCGCGATGCCGCTTCAACTCGCGCTCCAGAAGGGTGAGATCGAACGGGGCGTTCATCACGACCAGCGGGCGGCCGGCCACCGACTGGGCGGCCAGGGCGCGCGCGACCTCCTCCAGCACCGGCGCCGGCCAGCGGCCGTGCAGCGCGAGATGGTCGGCCGTCAGGCCGTGCACGGCCGTCGCGGCATCGGGTATCTCGACGCCCGGATTGATCAGCCAGCGGGTGATCCGGGGCGCGGAGCGCGGTGTCTCCTGGACCACCAGGGCCGCGGAGACGATGCGGTCGCGCTCGACGTCGATCCCTGTGGTCTCGGTGTCGAAGGCGGCAAGTGGACCGTCATACCAGCACGGCATCATCCCAACTCCTCGCGCTCGTACGGGGGATGACACGCACGTCACCCGAGCTGGTGATACCCGAGCCGCCCGGTGCTCGAACCGTCTTTGTTTGCGGACCACTTGACGCGGAGACAACCAGAGGGACGGGCCGACGCGATCCGCCTTCTCCCCGTCATCCACTCGCATCGATCGGCACAGCCCGGAAGGCCACTCCGCGATGACGCTCGCGCAGCCCGAACCGGGCGGGCTGCTGCCTCAGCGGACCACCCCGCAGCGCGGCGGACTCGCCACCACTGCCTGTATGGAGACCCTTCAGGTGGGCTACCTCCATGCGGTCGCCGCCGCCTCCGGATGCTCGCTGGCGCAGCCCTTCCCGGACAACGGAATCGACTGGCACGTCAGCCATGGCGCGCCCGGCCACACCGTCGACGACGAGGTCACCATCAAGGTGCAGCTCAAGTGCACCTACCAGACCGCCCCGCGCCCGCCGGGGCCGACGTTCGCCTTCACACTCGACAACGACCACCTGGTGAAGCTGGCCCGTACGCCCGTGACGGTCCACAAGATCCTGGTCGTGATGCTGGTCCCACGGACCCAGGAGGACTGGCTACGGGCCTCCCACGACCGTCTCGAACTGCGGCACTGCTGCTACTGGATCAACCTGGCTGGCCATCCGGTGACCGGCCGGCGCAGGACCACTGTGCGGATCCCCACCGCGCGGATCTTCGACGACCGAGCGCTCTGCGAGATCATGACGCGGGTCGGGGCGGGAGGGAGACCCTGATGTACCGGCCGACCGACGATTATGACGCGCGGCTGCTGGACCCCGCGCAGCTCGACCCGGCGGTGCTCAGCGCGCTGCTGGCCCGGCACGGCTGGCGGCGCAGGGGCGGGGCCGCGGGCCACTACGCCCGGTGGACACCGCCCGGCGGGGCGGGCGGCACCAGTCTGCTGATACCGCACGACCGCCGCTTCCCCGACAGCGGGGAGCTGCTCGCGGAGGCGCTGGCGGCGCTGGCGCGGAGCCCGCTGCCCTGCGCGCATGAGGTGCTGATGGGGCTGGCGGTGCCGAGCGACGAGGTGCGCTGGGAACGGGAGGTCCCCGACGGCGGCTCGGGGGCCGCGCACTGGGTGGCGCAGGAGCAGCTGCGCGGAGCGGCCCGCTCGATGCTGCTCGCCGGGGCACTGGGGACGTACGGCCGGGCCGGCTACTACGGCGCCCGGCACAAACGGCAGGCCGAGGGCTTCATGAGCCAGGTGCTGGTCGGCCCGGCGGCGGCCGGGCGCCGGCTGACCGCGTTCGTGCCGGTGCGCGGCGGCCGCCGGGCGGTCGCCGGGCTGCAGCAGGCGCTGCACGCGGCCCGCGACGCCACCGACTACCAGCGGGCCACCGGCGGGATGGAGGCCTTCGACGCGGCCGTCGAGCTGGGGGTCTGCCATGAGCTGGCCCAGGCGCTGATCGCGCTGGTGCGGGATGCGGAGGGGGCGCGGATCGCGGTGGAGTGGTCGCCGGCGGCCGGTGCCCCGGCCGGCTGCCCGGCCCGTCCCGAGCCGGTGGAGTTCTCGCCCGGCGATCTGCCCGCGCTGCAGCAGGCGGCCCAGCGCTATGTCCGCGACGAGCCGTCGCTGCCGGTGCGGGTGACCGGGGCGGTGGTACGGCTGCGCAGGGAGCGGCCGGGCGGCCCCGGCACGGTGCGGCTGCGGGTGATCACCGGAGCCGATGTGCTGCAGGTACGGGTCGCGCTGGGGGAGGAGGACTACCGGATCGCCGGGCATGCGCACCTGGTGGGACTGCCGATCCGGGTGAGCGGGCGGCTGGAGAGCCGCGGCGGGTTCCGGCGGATCACCGGCGGCCGCGATGTCACGCCCGTACAGGTCGACGAGGCGGAGCGGGACCGGCTGCTGAAGTCGCTCCAGGAGAATCTCGACTTCTTCGAGGAGGCGTGCGGCGCGGAGGAATGACGGCCTGCGAGCCGGGGGTGGTGAAACCGTTTCGCGGTCGGGTCCGCCGGCTCGGTACGATTCGGCTGCGCAGCAATCGCTGACGCGAAAGAGACATGAGTCAGGAGAGACCGGTGTCAGACGTCCGTGTGACCGTCCAACGCGATTCCGAGCGGGAAGAACGCGTGGTGACCACGGGCACTACGGCTGCCGACCTCTTCCAGGGCGAGCGCAGTGTCGTCGCCGCGCGGGTGGCCGGGGAGCTGAAGGACCTGGCGTACGAGGTCGCCGACGGTGACGCGGTCGAGCCCGTCGAGATCACCTCCGAGGACGGTCTGAACATCCTGCGGCACTCCGCCGCGCATGTGCTGGCGCAGGCCGTGCAGGAGCTGTTCCCGGAGGCGAAGCTCGGCATCGGCCCGCCCATCAAGGACGGCTTCTACTACGACTTCGACGTCGAGACCCCGTTCCACCCGGACGATCTCAAGCGCATCGAGAAGAAGATGCAGGAGATCCAGAAGCGCGGGCAGAAGTTCGCGCGCCGTGCGGTCAGCGATGACGCCGCCCGCGAGGAGCTGGCCGACGAGCCGTACAAGCTGGAGCTGATCGGGCTCAAGGGCTCCGCCGCGGACGCCGCCGAGGGTGCCTCCGCCGAGGTCGGCGCCGGCGAGCTGACCATCTACGACAACCTCGACGCCAAGACCGGCGAGCTGTGCTGGAAGGACCTGTGCCGCGGTCCGCACCTGCCCAGCACCCGCGCGATCCCGGCATTCAAGCTGATGCGCTCGGCCGCCGCGTACTGGCGCGGCAGCGAGAAGAACAAGCAGCTGCAGCGGATCTACGGCACCGCCTGGCCGACCAAGGACGAGCTCAAGGCGCATCTGGAGTTCCTCGCCGAGGCCGAGAAGCGCGACCACCGCAAGCTGGGTGCCGAGCTGGACCTGTTCTCCGTTCCCGAGGACATCGGCTCGGGGCTGGCGGTCTTCCACCCCAAGGGCGGCATCATCCGCCGGGTCATGGAGGACTACTCCCGCCGGCGTCACGAGGAGTCGGGGTACGAGTTCGTCTACACCCCCCACGCCACCAAGGGGAAGCTCTTCGAGAAGTCGGGCCACCTGGACTGGTACGCCGACGGCATGTACCCGCCCATGCAGCTCGACGAGGGCATTGACTACTACCTCAAGCCCATGAACTGCCCGATGCACAACCTGATCTTCGATGCGCGCGGCCGCTCGTACCGTGAACTGCCGCTGCGCCTCTTCGAGTTCGGGACCGTGTACCGGTACGAGAAGTCCGGTGTCGTGCACGGTCTGACCCGCGCCCGCGGCTTCACCCAGGACGACGCGCACATCTACTGCACCAAGGAGCAGATGGCCGACGAGCTGGACGCCACGCTCACCTTCGTGCTCGACCTGCTGCGCGACTACGGTCTGAACGACTTCTACCTGGAGCTGTCCACCAAGGACCCGGAGAAGTTCGTCGGCTCGGACGAGACCTGGGAGGAGGCCACCGAGACGCTGCGGAAGGTGGCCGAGAAGCAGGGCCTGCCGCTGGTCCCGGACCCGGGCGGCGCCGCGTTCTACGGGCCGAAGATCTCTGTGCAGACCAAGGACGCCATCGGCCGCACCTGGCAGATGTCGACCATCCAGCTGGACTTCAACCTGCCGGAGCGGTTCGACCTGGAGTACACCTCGGCGGACGGCTCCAAGCAGCGTCCGGTCATGATCCACCGCGCGCTGTTCGGCTCCATCGAGCGGTTCTTCGCGGTGCTGCTGGAGCACTACGCGGGTGCGTTCCCGGCATGGCTGGCGCCGGTCCAGGCGACCTGCATCCCGATCGGTGACGCACACGTCCCCTACCTCCAGGAGTTCGCGGCACAGGCGAAGACCAAGGGGCTGCGGATCGAGGTGGACTCCTCGTCGGACCGGATGCAGAAGAAGATCAGGAACGCGCAGAAGAGCAAGGTGCCGTTCATGATCATCGCCGGTGACGAGGACGTCGCCCATGGCGCGGTGTCCTTCCGCTACCGCGACGGGTCGCAGAAGAACGGCATCCCGCGCGATGAGGCGATCGCCGAGATCCTCGATGTCGTGGAGCGTCGCGCCGAGGTGTGAGGGCGATGACGTGAGCACGAGGCCCCGGAGAGCGACCGGCTCTCCGGGGCCTCGTCATCGCTCGCCGTCCGTCCGGAAGCGGCGCATCAGGTAGGAGGAGAAGGAGCCCACCACCGCTCCCACCAGGGCCACCCCGACGAACATCAGCCCCACCGCGATCACCCGGCCGCGCGCGGTGACGGGGGTGGCATCGCCGTATCCCGTCGTCGTCAGGGTGGAAGCGGCCCACCACACCGCGTCACCGAAGGTGCGGATGTTCGCGTGCGGGGCGGACCGCTCGTCGTGGTAGACCGCAAGGCTGGCGGCGAAGCCCAGCAGCAGCGCGGCGAGGCCGGAGTACGTCATCACCCGCGCCTCCAGGCCGAGCCCGGGCACGGCCCTGCGCAACTGCATCCGCTCGTGCAGATCGATCATGCGCAGCGGCCGCAGGAGCGGCAGCACGGTCACGACCAGGTCCAGCCAGCGGGTGCGCACGAAGTGCCACCGGTCCCTGCTGAAGGCCAGTCGTGCCAGGTATTCCGCCACGAAGACCGTCCAGCTCACGACGGTGACGGTCTCCCAGAGGACGTACCAGCCGGGGGAGAGGCCGGGGTCCAGGACCCGGATCGTGTAGGAGGTGAGAAAGAGGATCGAGGCGAGGAAGAGATAGGGCTGGGCGCGTCTCTCCCACTCCTGCAGCCGTACGTCCCTGTCCACCGGCACAGCATCGCGGAGCAGGCCAGGGTATGCGCCCCAACGACACGGTGCCAACGGGCGAAGCAATATGCTGGCCCGTATGACAAGCGAGCCGGAGCAGCAGATCGGAGTCGGGACGCAGGACGCCTTCCAGCGCCTGTGGACGCCCCACCGGATGGCCTACATCCAGGGGGAGAACAAGCCGACCGGCCCGGGGGCCGACGACGGCTGTCCGTTCTGCACCATCCCCGAGAAATCGGACGAGGACGGCCTCGTGATCGCGCGCGGTGAGCATGTCTACGCGGTGCTGAACCTGTACCCCTACAACGGCGGTCACCTCATGATCGTCCCGTTCCGGCATGTCGCCGACTACACGGAGCTGGACGGCCCGGAGACCGCGGAGCTGGCGGAGTTCACCAAGCGGGCGATGACCGCGCTGCGTACCGCCTCCGGGGCGCACGGGTTCAACATCGGGATGAACCAGGGCACCGTCGCCGGGGCCGGGATCGCGGCCCATCTCCACCAGCATGTCGTCCCGCGCTGGGGCGGCGACACCAACTTCATGCCGGTGGTCGGCCACACCAAGGTCCTGCCCCAACTCCTCGCCGACACCCGGGCGATGCTCGCGCACGCCTGGCCCGCGTAGGGCTCCTCCGGGCTTCTGCGGGCGGGTGTCCGAGGCGACACGCACCCGGACGAATCGGATAGATCGCCCTAATTCGGATTAGTTGCCCCTCTAATGGGGTGGTGACTTCCCTAGATCGCCGCTCCGTGCTGCGTGCGGCCGCCTCGGCCGCGGCCGCCGGTGCGCTGGTGACGGGCTGCGACCCACACAGGGCCGAGGACCCCGGAGCCGTCCGGTCGGCCGGCGGACCGAGCTCCTCCGGGGCGGGCCACGCCCCGCCCGCCCCGGTGCGCGCCGCCCGGCCGCCGACCCGGGTGCCCGGCCTGCCCGTACAGATCGAAAACGGGCCGCGGAACAGCCGGGCGGTCGCCCTGACCTTCCACGGCAGGGGCGACCCCCAGATGGCGACCGCCCTGCTGGGCGAGGCCGAGCGGGCCGGCGCCAAGGTCACCGTGCTCGCCATCGGCGACTGGCTCGACGAGCAGCCCGCGATGGCCCGCCGGATCCTCGACGGCGGCCATGAGCTCGGCAATCACACTCTGCACCACCGCAACATCTGCGCCCTGCCGGCCGCCGAGGCCTATGCCGAGATCAGCGGCTGCGCCGACCGGCTGCGCAAGCTCACCGGAACCATCGGCAGCTGGTTCCGCCCCTCGCAGACCCGGCGGGCCACGCCCCTGGTGACCGAGCTGGCCCGCAAGGCCGGCTATCCGCACGTCCTGTCCTACGACGTGGACTCCCTCGACGCGAACGACCCCGGTGCCGCCGCCGTCCAGCGCACGGTCCTGGACTCGGTCGGGCCGGGCTCGGTCGTGAGCCTCCACCTCGGGCACGCCGGCACGGTGGCCGCGCTGCCCCCGATCCTCGACGGCCTCCGCCGGCGCGGTCTGCGCGCGGTGACGACAACGGAGCTAGTGACCTGATGGCTGACCGGAACCGTACCCACGACCGTCGGAGCCTGCGCGCGCGCCACCGGGCCGCGCTGCTCGCCGTGGCCTGCGCGCTGGTGGCCGCCGGCTGTGGCAGCGGAGACGAGAACGACCGGGCCGGGCAGAGCCCCCGGCCGGTCGAGCGCGCGCCGGTCAAGGCCGCCAAGCCGGGCCTGCCCGGGATGCCGCCGCTGCTGGACGAGCACGACCTCTATGCGGCGGACCGGCCGGGCAGGCTGGCGCCGCAGGTCAAGGACTTCCCCTCGCGGATCTATGTCCCCAACACCGGCTCCGACACGGTCAGCGTCATCGACCCGAAGACCTACAAGGTCATCGAGACCATTCCGGTGGGCGTCCAGCCGCAGCATGTCGTGCCGTCCTGGGACCTGAAGACGCTCTGGGTCAACAACAACCGGGGGCATGACCTCACCCCGATCGACCCCGCCACCGGCAAGGCCGGCGACCCCGTCAAGGTCCACGACCCGTACAACCTCTACTTCACGCCCAACGGGAAGTACGCGGTCGTGATGGCCTCCATGGACCGGCAGCTGGTCTTCCGCGATCCGCACACCATGGAGGTCCGCAAGACGCTGCCGGTCAACTGCGCCGGCGTCAACCACGCCGACTTCTCGGCGGACGGGCGGTACTTCATCGTCTCCTGTGAGTTCTCCGCTGAGCTGCTCAAGGTCGACACCGAGAAGATGAAGGTCATCGGCCAGCAGAAGCTGCCGTTCGAGGGGGCGATGCCGCAGGACGTGAAGATCTCCCCGGACGGCAAGACCTGGTACATCGCCGACATGATGGCCGACGGCATCTGGGTGCTCAACGGCGACACCTTCGACCGGCCCCGGCTCATGCCGACCGGCAAGGGCGCCCATGGCCTCTACGTCAGCCGAGACTCGAAGCACATGTACGTCTCCAACCGCGGCGAGGGCTCCATCTCCCTGCTCGACTTCAGGACCGGCAAGCTCGTCGACACATGGCACATCCGCGGCGGCGGCAGCCCCGACATGGGCGGTCTGTCCACCGACGGCAAGGTGCTGTGGCTGTCCGGCCGCTACAACTCCGAGGTCTATGCGCTGGACACCCGTACCGGCAAAACCCTCGCCAAGATCCCGGTCGGCCAGGGCCCGCACGGTCTGGCGGTCTATCCGCAGCCGGGACGGTACTCCCTGGGGCACACCGGCATCTTCCGCTAGCCGTGGTGCCCCTGGGGGTCACGCGTTGTACTCGTCCGCCTTCTGCGGTTCCACGCCCTGGATCATGCCGCTGAGCACCAGGGAGCGGTTGGTGAAGCGCTCGGTGTCCACGCCGTTCTCCTTGAGGACGCTCATCGCGGCGGAGTGGACCGTGCGCAGCACCGGGGTCGCGGCGCGCAGCGCGTCATCGGCCATGAAGCGGTGGCGCCAGGGCTTGTCGGCCCAGACATGCCGCAGGCCGAAGGGCTCGGGCAGGGTCAGCTTGCCGCCGAGGAAGTCCAGGACCGGCGGGAACCAGGTCAGCGGGGCGCGGGCGGCGAGCCGGACCACCTCCTGCGGCTCGATGAGCGGGAGCTGCTGCGTCTTGGTCTCCCAGAACTTGACGACCTTGGCGACGTCCTTGGTCTTGGGCTCCGGCTTCGTCGTGAAGAGGCCGTTGACCGGACCGAGGGCATGGCCGGTCACCTCGATGCGCAGGGTCTCGTGGAGCACGGTGACGGTGATCATGAGGGTGATCACCAACTGGCCGTCCCACAGGACGAACTGGACGCCGAGGTAGTGGCGGTTGCCGCTGCCGAACTGCTGCTCGTTGCAGATCCGCTCTATCTCGTGCCCGCGGATCTGGTACGCCTCCACATGGGTGCCCTCGGGGCGGCTGACGGCGGCGGCCTTCTCGCCGACCGGCGAGACGATCCAGTGGCGTACGGACGGTGTGGGGAATCCGCCGGTGTGCAGCGGGCTGCGCTCCAGCAGCCGCAGCTTGTCGTGGATCGCCCGGATCACGTCCCAGCTGCGGAACGGGTGGATCTCGCTGCCCGCCTGCGCCGGGATGAGCTCCTCGGCGAGCTGCCAGCTGCCCCAGCGCGTCCCCATGCCGAGTATCCCCTTGGGGCCGGCGTAGAAGATGACGTTGCTGCTCTGCTCGGCCGAGATTTTGGCGAGATTCTGGCGGAGGGTTTCGGCGGCGATCTGGTTCGGGTCCTGGGGGACCGCCTCGGGGATCTTCGCGGCCACGCCGCCGCCCTCCAGCAGCCCCTTCCAGGACTCCCGCATGGCCACCGCGGTCTTCTCGCAGATCTGCTTGGCCAGCCACCAGCCGATCACCGGGGCGACGATCATGCCGCGGGCGTACAGCGGCCAGAAGCCGTTGAACGGCAGCTTGATCATGAAGAACAGGCCGAGGACCGCCAGCACCGTCAGCAGCACCCCGCCGATCAGGGAGAGGCCCTTGCCCGCGCCGTCCTTGGAGAGCATCTTCCGCAGCTGGAAGACGCCCAGCCACACCAGCACACCGGGCAGGAACAGCACCCCGAACAGCACCATCAGCACCGTCAGCTTGGCGTCCCGCTGCTTGCGGATGCGGGTGGCGGACAGACAGTGCTCGACGATGGTCTGCGGTTCGGTCCCGAAGGACTGGATGAGCGCGGCGCGCCCGCCGCCGAGCATCCGCACCTGCACGGCGCGCGAGAACGCCTCACCGAGATTGGGCGCGAACAGCGACAGCTTGGGCTTCTTGATGGCGGACTTGCCGGAATCCGAGTCGGCCTTGGAGATATCGGCGAGCGGGCTGTCCCGGTAGGCGGCCGAGGCCAGCGCCTGGGTCGCCGCCGTCTGCCCGGCGCTCCCCGACAGCGGGACCTGCGCCCCGGGACTGAAGTCAAAGCCGTCTGCCACTACCGCCCCCCACACCGCACGCATCCAATGATGCGGCTCTTCCCGACTTCCGCTGACGGCACACTTGCTGAGAGCCTGTCTTCGAGCCCGTGACCTCGCACCCTGACGTCGAACGCTCGGTTCAACGGCAGGAACTCAGCGTACAGCCGCCGTCCAGCCCAGAGGAGTTGAGCAGGACAGCGGCCGCTCCAACGGTTGATCGGCCGTCAACTATGCGCCGTTCTCCGCTTCTTCCCGCCACTTGTCGGCGAGCTGCGGCGGCATCGGCTCATGCCGCAGGTGGACGCGGGAGAACCGCCCGGTGCCGTGCGAGAGGGAGCGCAGGTCGACGGCGTACCGGTCGATCTCGATCTCGGGCACTTCGGCGCGCACCACGGTGCGTCCCGCCCCTGACTGTTCGGTGCCCACGACCCGGCCGCGGCGCCCCGACAGATCGCTCATCACCTGGCCGACGAATTCGTCCGGAACCATCACGCTCACCTCGGACACCGGTTCGAGCAGGTCGATCCGGACCTCACGGGCGGCCTCGCGCAGCGCCAGCGCGCCCGCCGTCTGGAACGCGGCGTCCGAGGAGTCGACGGAGTGCGCCTTGCCGTCGAGCAGCGTGACCCGGATGTCGACGAGCGGGTGCCCGGCGGCGACCCCGCGCGTGGCCTGGGCACGTACGCCCTTCTCCACGGACGGGATGAACTGCCGGGGCACCGCGCCGCCCACGACCTTGTCCACGAACTCGATACCGGAGCCGCCGGGCAGCGGTTCGACCTCGATCTCGCAGATCGCGAACTGGCCGTGGCCGCCGGACTGTTTCACATGGCGCCCGCGGCCCGCGGCGGGGGCGCCGAAGGTCTCCCGCAGCGGCACCTTGTGCGTGACCGTGTCCACCTGGACGCCGTAGCGGGTCCGCAGCCGCTCCAGGGCCACATCGACATGCGCCTCGCCCAGGCACCACAGGACCACCTGATGGGTGTCCTGGTTGTGCTCCAGACGCATCGTCGGATCCTCGGCGACCAGGCGGGCCAGGCCCTGCGAGAGCTTGTCCTCGTCGGCCTTGCTGTGGGCCTGGATGGCGACCGGCAGCAGCGGGTCCGGCATCGTCCAGGGCTCCATCAGCAGCGGACCGTCCTTGGCGGAGAGGGTGTCTCCGGTCTCGGCGCGGGTCAGCTTCGCCACACAGGCCAGATCGCCGGCGATGGCTTTGGACAGCGGGCGCTGCTGCTTGCCGAACGGGGTGGACAGCGCGCCGACCCGCTCGTCGACGTCATGGTCCTCGTGGCCGCGGTCCTGCAGCCCGTGGCCCGAGACATGCACCGTCTCGTCCGGGCGCAGGGTGCCCGAGAAGAGGCGGACGAGCGAGATCCGGCCGACGTACGGGTCGGAGGAGGTCTTGACCACCTCGGCCGCGAGCGGACCGCCGGGATCGCAGCTCAGCGCCGGGCGCGGTTCGCCGTCCGGGGTGGTGACGGCCGGTGCCTCGCGCTCCACGGGCGTCGGGAAGCCGCCGGTGATCAGTTCCAGCAGCTCCACGGTGCCCAGCCCCTGCTTGGAGCCGTCGGCGGCCGGGGCCGCGGCCAGCACCGGGTGGAAGGTGCCCCGGGCGACCGCCGTCTCCAGGTCCCCGACGAGGGTCTTGATGTCGATCTCCTCGCCCCCGAGGTAGCGGTCCATCAGGGACTCGTCCTCGCTCTCGGCGATGATGCCCTCGATGAGGCGGTTGCGGGCCGCTTCGATCAGCGGCAGCTCGTCCGCCGTCGGAGCGCGTTCGGTGCGCTCTCCGGAGGAGTAGTCGAACACCCGCTGCGAGAGCAGACCGATCAGGCCGTGCACGGGGGAGTGGCCGTCGGCGCCCGGCGTTCCGTACAGCGGGAGGTAGAGGGGGAGGACGGAGTCCGGGTCCTCGCCGCCCAGAGAGGTGCGGCAGCGTGCGGTCATCTCGTCGAAGTCGGCGCGGGACGCCTCCAAGTGGGTGATGACCAGCGCGCGCGGCATACCGACGGCCGCGCACTCGTCCCAGACCATACGGGTCGCGCCGGCCACGCCGTCGGCCGCCGAGACAACGAAAAGGGCCGCGTCCGCCGCGCGCAGACCGGCCCTGAGTTCCCCGACGAAATCGGCGTATCCGGGGGTGTCCAAGATATTGATCTTGACTCCGCCCCAGTCCACCGGGACCAGGGAGAGCTGTACGGAGCGTTGCTGGCGGTGTTCGATCTCGTCGTGGTCGGAGAGGCAGCCGCCGTCCTCGACCCGCCCCGCCCGGTTGACCGCACCGGACGCCAGCGCGAGGGCCTCGACCAGAGTGGTTTTTCCCGAGCCGCTGTGGCCGACCAGCACCACATTGCGCAGGGCCGTGGGCTGGTCGGCCGTAGATGCCCTGCCGGCGGCTCCCGGGTGTGTACTCGACTTCTCGCTCATGTGTCTCGCCTCCAGGTCGACACTTTGCGGTGATTCGAGCTTTCCACCGAGGCCATGATGCGTCCATACATGGCGCACGGGCCGGTGCTCCCAAGGGGCCCGGGGCACCCCCGCGGGGCCTGCGGGCGCGTGCGCAGGCGCGCGGGGGCGGGCCCGAGCCGCGGGACGCACCCCGCGCCGCGATGCGTTCGTGGTGGCCCCTGACCTCCTGGCTACGATGGGCCCGCCGGTGGCCGTCAGACCGCACGGCCCGTATCGACTCCCGGGAAGGCCATGCTGAACAAGTACGCGCGTGCGTTCTTCACGCGTGTTCTCACGCCGTTCGCCGCCCTGCTCATCCGGATCGGCGTCAGCCCGGACGCGGTCACTCTGGTCGGCACCGGAGGCGTGGTGGCCGGCGCCCTGATCTTCTACCCGCTGGGCGAGTTCTTCTGGGGCACGGTCGTCATCACCCTGTTCGTCTTCTCCGACCTCATCGACGGCAACATGGCGCGGCAGCTGGGCCGCTCCAGCCGCTGGGGGGCCTTTCTCGACTCCACCCTCGACCGGGTCGCCGACTCGGCGATCTTCGGCGGACTCGCCCTGTGGTACGCGGGCCGGGGCGACAGCCTGATGCTCTGCGGGATGGCGATCTTCTGCCTCGCCAGCGGCCAGGTGGTCTCGTACACCAAGGCGCGCGGGGAGGCCATCGGGCTGCCGGTGGACGTCAACGGCCTGGTGGAGCGCGCCGAGCGGCTGGTCGTCACGCTGGTGGCCTGCGGTCTGTCGGGGCTGCACGCCTTCGGGGTGCCGGGTGTCGAAATCCTGCTGCCGATCGCTCTGTGGATCGTCGGCATCGGCAGTGCCGTCACCCTCGGCCAGCGCGTGGTGACGGTCCGACGGGAGTCGGCCGAGGCCGACGCCATCGCACAAGGGGGGAACAGCGCATGAGCCCGCGCAGGACCGGCCGGCCGTGGATCGACGCGGAGAAACTGGCGGACGCGCTCTACGCCCTGGGCTGGAGCACCGTCAAGAAGCTGCCCGAAGGCGCTGCCGTACGGCTCGGCCGGCGGATCGCCGACATCGCCTGGAAGCGCCGGGGCAAGGGCGTCCTCCGTCTGGAGTCGAACCTCGCCCGGGTCGTCCCGGACGCCACGCCGCAGCGGCTCGCCGAGCTCTCCCGTGCCGGGATGCGCTCGTACATGCGCTACTGGATGGAGTCCTTCCGGCTGCCGGCCTGGAGCAAGGACCGGATAAGGACCGGCTTCGTCGTCGAGGACGTACACCGCCTGGAGGAGGCGCTCAAGAGCGGTCGCGGCGTGATCCTCGCGCTGCCCCACATGGGCAACTACGACCTCGCCGGTGCCTGGGTCACCACCGAACTCGGTGTCCCCTTCACCACCGTCGCCCAGCGCCTCAAGCCGGAGTCCCTCTACGACCGCTTCGTCGCCTACCGCGAGGGCCTGGGCATGGAGGTGCTGCCGCACACCGGCGGCGCCGCCTTCGGCACGCTCGCCCGGCGGCTGCGGGCCGGCGGGCTGGTCTGCCTGGTCGCGGACCGTGATCTGTCCGCCTCCGGGATAGAGGTCAAGTTCTTCGGCGAGGCCACGAAGATGCCGGCCGGCCCCGCCGTGCTCGCCGTACAGACCGGCGCCCTGCTGCTGCCCGTCACCCTCTGGTACGACGACACCCCCGTCATGCGCGGCCGGGTCCACCCGGAGATCGAGGTCCCCGAGACCGGTACCCGCGCCGAGAAGGCCGCCGCGATGACCCAGGTGCTCGCCGACGCCTTCGCCTCCGGCATCGCCGACCACCCCGAGGACTGGCACATGCTGCAGCGGCTCTGGCTCGCCGATCTGGAACCGCGCGAGCAGCAGCCCCGTGCCCCGGGCGGCTCCGAGGCCTCCGGCACCTCCGGAACGGAGTCCGTGTGAAGATCGGCATCGTCTGCCCGTACGCCTGGGACGTCCCCGGCGGCGTGCAGTTCCACATCCGGGACCTGGCCGACCACCTGATCCGCCTCGGCCACGACGTCTCCGTCCTCGCCCCCGCGGACGACGAGACCCCCCTTCCGCCGTACGTCGTCTCCGCCGGCCGCGCCGTCCCCGTCCCGTACAACGGCTCGGTCGCCCGCCTCAACTTCGGCTTCCTCTCCGCCGCCCGGGTGCGCCGCTGGCTGCAGCACGGCGCCTTCGACGTCATCCACATCCACGAGCCCGCCTCGCCCTCGCTCGGCCTGCTCGCCTGCTGGGCGGCCCAGGGCCCGATCGTGGCGACCTTCCACACCTCCAACCCGCGCTCCCGGGCGATGATCGCCGCGTATCCGATCCTGCAGCCCGCGCTGGAGAAGATCAGCGCACGGATCGCGGTGAGCGAATACGCCCGCCGCACCCTCGTCGAACACCTCGGCGGCGATGCGGTGGTCATCCCCAACGGCGTGGACGTCGACTTCTTCGCCTCCGCCGAGCCCAAGGCCGAGTGGCAGGGACGGACGATCGGCTTCATCGGCCGGATCGACGAGCCGCGCAAGGGCCTGCCGGTCCTGATGAAGGCGCTGCCCGCGATCCTCGCCGAGGTACCGGACGCCCGGCTGCTGGTCGCCGGCCGCGGCGACGAGGAGGAGGCCGTCGCGGCGCTGCCCGCCGAACTGCGCTCCCGGGTCGAATTCCTCGGCATGGTCAGCGACGAGGACAAGGCCCGGCTGCTGCGCAGCGTCGACCTCTATGTCGCGCCCAACACGGGCGGCGAATCCTTCGGCATCATCCTCGTGGAGGCGATGTCGGCCGCGGCGCCCGTACTTGCCAGCGACCTCGATGCCTTCGCCCAGGTCCTGGACCAGGGCGAGGCCGGCGAACTCTTCACCAACGAGGACGCGGATGCGCTTGCCGCTGCGGCCGTTCGTCTCCTGGGCGACCCGGCGCGCCTCGCCGAGCTGCGGGACCGCGGCACCCGCCACGTACGCCGCTTCGACTGGTCCACGGTCGGCGCCGACATTCTCGCCGTCTACGAGACGGTCACCACGGGCGCGACGTCCGTGGCCACGGATGAACGGGTCGGCCCACGTAATCGCCTGTGGCCGGCGAAGGAATGACGCTGCGCTTTGCTTCGGCCCCACGTTTTCGGCTGTCCCGCCGTGGGGGTTTGTCGCCGTTGCGGCTCCGCTGCGCGGGGCGTGGGCTCGGGTGATGCTTGTGGGTTTCCCGCCGTTGCGCCTGCGGCGGGCGGGTGGGTGTCGGGTGCGGTGACGGGCCTCCGGGGCCTGGTGTGTGGACTGCTTCGCTTTACGTCCACACACCAGGCCCCTCCGGCCCGTCCCCTCCTGTTGGGGGAGTAGTGGCGGTGGGTGGGGGCGGGCGTCCGTAGGGCGTTTCACTTCGCGAGGTGCGCTGGACCACCGGCGTGACCCCCACCGAGATTTATTCATTCCCTCAACGGGAGGGGACGGGCCGGAGCGGGTGGGGTGCCGGACGTAAAGCGAAGCAGTCCGGCACCCCACCCGCGGAGGTCCGTCACCGCACCCCGACAGCCCCGCGCAGCGGACCCGGCCCGCCGCAGGCGCAACGGCGGGGCACCCGCAAGCATCACCCGAACCCACGCCCCGCGCAGCGGACCCGCAACGGCGAGCAACACCCACGGCGGGACAGCCGAAAACGTGGGGCGAAAGACAAAGCGCGGCAGCGCGTAGTGTGACCGGCCGTGACCACGTTCATCTGGATCGCCGCCGCGATCGTCCTCATCGGCATTTACCTCAGCTGGACGGCCGGCCGCCTCGACCGTCTGCACGCACGCATCGACGCGGCCAGGGCGGCCCTCGACGCCCAGCTGCTGCGGCGGGCTTCCGTCGCGCAGGAGGTGGGTACCTCGGGGGTCCTGGACCCGGCCGCCTCGATCGTGCTCTACCAGGCCGCGCACGAGGCCCGGCAGGCGGAGGAGGATCACAGGGAGGTCGCGGAGAGTGAGCTGAGCCAGGCGCTGCGGGCGATCTTCGCGGAGGAGGCGCAGCTGGAGGCCGTACGGGAGGCGCCCGGCGGCGAGCAGACGGTCACCGAGCTCACCGCCGCGGTGCGCCGCGTCCCGATGGCCCGTCGGTTCCACAACGACGCCGTACGGGCCGCCCGCGCCGTCCGCCGCCATCGGGTGGTGCGCTATTTCCGGCTTGCCGGACACGCTCCCTTCCCGCTGGCCTTCGAGATGGACGACGAGCCGCCGGCCGTCCTGGACGACCGCTCGGCCGGGAACTGAACCGGACAGCGGGAACCGGGGGCGGGGGCCGCAGACGGCGACTCCCGGCGGTGACGAGCCACTGACCTCTAATTGGCCCTTTTCCCGGGCCGCTCACAAACGGTTGTGTGGGCCCAGCAGTCAGCCACCCGCACTGAGTGAGGTCAAACCGTGTCCAGCACGCCCACCACGCCCCAGAACCCCGAGACCGGAACCGCGCGTGTCAAGCGCGGTATGGCCGAGCAGCTCAAGGGCGGCGTGATCATGGACGTCGTCACGCCGGAAGAGGCGAAGATCGCCGAGGACGCGGGCGCCGTCGCCGTCATGGCCCTGGAGCGGGTCCCCGCCGACATCCGCAAGGACGGCGGCGTGGCCCGGATGTCGGACCCCGACATGATCGACGGCATCATCAACGCCGTCTCCATCCCGGTCATGGCCAAGTCCCGGATCGGCCACTTCGTCGAGGCGCAGGTCCTGCAGTCGCTCGGCGTCGACTACATCGACGAGTCCGAGGTGCTCACCCCGGCCGACGAGGTCAACCACTCCGACAAGTGGGCCTTCACCACCCCCTTCGTGTGTGGTGCCACCAACCTGGGCGAGGCGCTGCGCCGGATCACCGAGGGCGCGGCCATGATCCGCTCGAAGGGCGAGGCCGGTACCGGCAACGTCGTCGAGGCGGTGCGCCACATGCGCCAGATCAAGGGTGAGATCGCCCGGCTGCGCGGCTACGACAACAACGAGCTGTTCGCCGCCGCCAAGGAGCTGCGCGCCCCGTACGAGCTGGTCAAGGAGGTCGCCGAGCTCGGCAAGCTGCCGGTCGTGCTGTTCTCCGCCGGTGGTGTCGCCACCCCGGCCGACGCCGCGCTGATGCGCCAGCTCGGCGCCGAGGGCGTGTTCGTCGGCTCCGGCATCTTCAAGTCCGGCGACCCCGCCAAGCGCGCCGCCGCGATCGTGAAGGCCACCACCTTCTACGACGACCCGAAGGTGATCGCGGACGTCTCCCGCAACCTGGGCGAGGCCATGGTCGGCATCAACTGCGACACCCTCCCCGAGGCCGAGCGCTACGCCAACCGCGGCTGGTAGGACACCTAGATGAGCACCCCCACCATCGGTGTGCTGGCCCTCCAGGGCGACGTCCGTGAGCACCTCGTTGCGCTCGCCGAGGCGGACGCCCTGGCCCGGCCGGTACGCCGTGCTGAGGAACTGGACGAGATCGACGGCCTGGTCATCCCGGGCGGCGAGTCCACCACCATGTCCAAGCTGGCCGTCGTCTTCGGCATGCTGGAGCCGCTGCGCGCCTTCGTCGGCGCGGGCAAGCCGGTCTACGGCACCTGCGCCGGCATGATCATGGTCGCCGACAAGCTGCTGGACGCCCGTGAGGACCAGGAGACGTTCGGCGGCGTCGACATGATCGTGCGCCGTAACGCCTTCGGGCGGCAGAACGAGTCGTTCGAGGCGGCCATCGACGTTGCCGGGATCCCCGGCGGGCCGGTCGAGGGCGTCTTCATCCGGGCGCCCTGGGTCGAGTCGGTCGGCGGCGCGGTCGAGGTCCTGGCGACGTACGACGGGCACACCGTGGCCGTGCGGCAGGGTAACGTCCTCGCCACGTCTTTCCACCCGGAGCTCACCGGTGACCACCGGGTCCACGCCCTGTTCGTGGACATGGTGCGGCGGGCCCGGGGCTGATCCGGAGGGCGGGCCCGGCGCCCCGTCAGGGGTGGTGGCCGGGTGACGGGCGGGAGTAACACCGTGTGACCTGGCCCCGGTAGGATCTAAGGCGTTCGTTTCAGATGTTGGTGACGCGAAGGAGACAGGCGGATGTCCGGCCACTCTAAATGGGCTACGACGAAGCACAAGAAGGCCGTGATCGATGCCAAGCGCGGCAAGCTCTTCGCGAAGCTGATCAAGAACATCGAGGTCGCGGCCCGTACCGGCGGCGCTGACCCGGACGGCAACCCCACGCTCTTCGACGCCATCCAGAAGGCCAAGAAGAGCTCGGTGCCCAACAAGAACATCGACTCCGCGGTCAAGCGCGGTGCGGGCCTCGAAGCCGGCGGCGCCGACTACGAGACCATCATGTACGAGGGTTACGGCCCCAACGGTGTCGCGGTGCTCATCGAGTGCCTCACCGACAACCGCAACCGCGCCGCCTCGGACGTCCGCGTTGCCATGACCCGCAACGGCGGTTCGATGGCCGACCCGGGCTCGGTGTCGTACCTGTTCAACCGCAAGGGCGTGGTGATCGTCCCCAAGGGTGAGCTGAGCGAGGACGACGTCCTGGGCGCCGTCCTGGACGCCGGTGCCGAAGAGGTCAACGACCTCGGCGAGTCCTTCGAGGTGCTCAGCGAGGCCACCGACCTGGTCGCGGTCCGCTCGGCCCTCCAGGAGTCCGGCATCGACTACGACTCGGCCGACGCCAACTTCGTCCCGACCATGCAGGTCGAGCTGGAGGAAGAGGGCGCGCGCAAGATCTTCAAGCTGATCGACGCGCTGGAGGACAGCGACGACGTGCAGAACGTCTTCGCCAACTTCGACGTCTCGGACGAGACGATGGCCAAGGTCGACGCCTGACCGGCGCGGCACGCTCGGTCGACTGACGGGCCGACGGGGACACACCCCGTCGGCCCGTCGGTTTGTCAGTGGCAGCCACTACTGTGCTGATCAGGGGGCATGCGCTTCCGGAGCAGGCACAGTTGACCGATATGGCGAGGGGCGGGGACCGATGAAGGTGCTGGGGGTGGACCCGGGGCTGACACGCTGCGGCGTCGGGGTGGTCGACGGTGTCGCGGGGCGTCCGCTGACGATGGTCGGCGTCGGCGTCGTCCGCACGCCGGCCGACGCCGACATCGCCCAGCGCCTGGTCGAGATCGAGCGCGGGATAGACGCCTGGCTCGACGAGCACCGCCCCGAGTACGTCGCCGTGGAGCGGGTCTTCAGCCAGCACAACGTCCGTACGGTCATGGGCACCGCCCAGGCCAGCGCGGTCGCCATGCTGTGCGCGGCCCGCCGTGGGCTGCCGGTCGCGCTGCACACCCCCAGCGAGGTCAAGGCCGCCGTCACGGGATCGGGCCGGGCCGACAAGGCCCAGGTCGGCGCGATGGTCACCCGTCTGCTGCGGCTCGACGCGCCACCGAAACCGGCCGACGCCGCCGACGCCCTCGCCCTCGCCATCTGTCACATCTGGCGCGCCCCCGCGGTCAACCGCCTCCAGCAGGCGCATGCCGCGGCCCGCCGCGCCGCCCCCGTCCGCGCTCCCGGCGTCCGCCGGACGACACCCCAGAAGGGCACCCGATGATCGCCTTCGTCTCCGGCCCGGTCGCGGCCCTCGCGCCGGACTCCGCCGTCGTCGAGGTCGGCGGTATCGGCATGGCTGTCCAGTGCACCCCGGACACCCTCTCCGCGCTGCGCATCGGACAGCAGGCCAAGCTCGCCACCTCCCTCGTCGTCCGCGAGGACTCGCTCACCCTCTACGGCTTCGCCGACGACGACGAGCGGCAGACCTTCGAGCTGCTGCAGACCGCCAGCGGCGTCGGACCCCGGCTCGCCCAGGCGATGCTCGCGGTGCACTCCCCGGACGCGCTGCGGCTGGCCGTCGCCACCGGTGATGAGAAGGCCCTCACCGCCGTGCCGGGCATCGGCAAGAAGGGCGCGCAGAAGCTGCTCCTGGAGTTCAAGGACCGGCTCGGGGAGCCGGTGGGCACCGGCCGCGCGGGCGTCGGCAGCGCCGTCACGGCCGGCTGGCGCGACCAGCTGCACGCCGCCCTGATCGGCCTCGGCTATGCCACCCGGGAAGCGGACGAAGCGGTCGCCGCGGTCGCCCCGCAGGCCGACGCGGCCGTCGCCGACGGCGGAGCGCCGCAGGTGCCGCAGCTGCTCAAGGCCGCCCTGCAGACCCTGAACCGCGCCCGATGACCGCCGCCACCCGGGCCCCGCGCCCCCGACCGTTCGACCACGCTGGCGGCCCGGCCGCCCCGACCCCGCGAGGCAATCCGCAGTGAACTGGGACGACACCGCACCGCCCGCCACCGAGGACCCCGCCACGGGCGCACCCGACCGGCTGGTCGGGGCCGACGCGGACGGTGAGGACACCGCCGTCGAGGCCGCGCTGCGGCCCAAGGACCTCGAGGAGTTCGTCGGCCAGGAGCGGGTGCGCGAGCAGCTCGACCTGGTGCTGCGGGCCGCCCGCGCCCGCGGCGCCACCGCCGATCACGTCCTGCTGTCCGGGGCGCCGGGCCTCGGCAAGACCACCCTCTCGATGATCATCGCCGCCGAGATGGGCGCCCCGATCCGCATCACCTCCGGCCCCGCCATCCAGCACGCGGGCGATCTCGCCGCGATCCTCTCCTCCCTCCAGGAGGGCGAGGTCCTCTTCCTCGACGAGATCCACCGGATGTCCCGCCCCGCCGAGGAAATGCTCTACATGGCGATGGAGGACTTCCGCGTCGACGTGATCGTCGGCAAGGGCCCGGGCGCCACCGCCATCCCGCTCGAACTTCCCCCGTTCACCCTGGTCGGCGCCACGACCCGGGCCGGTCTGCTGCCGCCCCCGCTGCGCGACCGCTTCGGCTTCACCGCCCATATGGAGTTCTACGCCCCCGCCGAGCTGCAGCGGGTGATCCACCGCTCCGCCGGGCTGCTGGACGTCGACATAGAACCGGAGGGCGCCGCCGAGATCGCCGGCCGCTCCCGCGGCACACCCCGTATCGCCAACCGTCTGCTGCGCCGCGTCCGCGACTACGCCCAGGTCAAGGCCGACGGCCTGATCACCCGCGAGATCGCCTCCCAGGCGCTCGGGGTCTACGAGGTCGACGCCCGCGGCCTGGACCGCCTCGACCGCGCCGTGCTCACGGCCCTGCTCAAGCTGTTCGGCGGCGGTCCGGTGGGCCTGTCCACCCTCGCGGTCGCGGTGGGGGAGGAGCGGGAGACGGTCGAGGAGGTCGCCGAGCCGTTTCTCGTACGGGAAGGTCTGCTGGCCAGGACCCCCAGGGGCCGCATCGCGACCCCGGCGGCCTGGGCCCACCTGGGGCTCGTCCCGCCGCAGCAGCAAGCGGGCGCCGGCGGACAGCAGGGCTTGTTCGGAGCGTGACGGCGCGGAGACTCGCACGGTCAGGAACTGCGGTGGGATGCTGGGCGTTGTTCCACTGGTGGGGACTCGCCTAGACTCCGCCGATGCCGTTCGTATGGACGGCATACCCACCCCCGTATATGAGACCGCGCATCCGCGGTCGTGCGAAGGATTTCCGTCCCGTGAGTATCGTGACTCTCCTCCCCTTCATCGTCCTCATCGGGGCCATGTTCCTGATGACTCGGTCTGCCAAGAAGAAGCAGCAGGCGGCCGCGCAGATGCGCAACGAAATGCAGGCCGGCACCGGCGTCCGCACGATCGGCGGCATGTACGCCACCGTCAAGGAAGTCCACGAGGACACCGTCCTCCTGGAGGTCGCCCCCGGCGTGCACGCCATTTACGCCAAGAACGCCGTCGGCGCCGTTCTTGCGGACGAGGAGTACAACCGCATCCTGGACGGTGCCGACCCGATCCACAGCGACGAGCCGGTCGTCCCGGATGACGCCTCCTCGCTGACCGGCGACGCCGCCGAGGCCGAGAAGGCCGACAAGATCGACCTGGGCAAGACCGCCGGGGCTCCGGCCGACGCCGAGCCCGCCGCCGGCGAGGCCAAGGACGCCAAGCCCGCCGACGAGGCCAAGGACACCGTCAAGGCGGACGCCGACACCGTCAAGGACGACAAGAAGTCCGGCGACGACGCGAAGTAGTCCGCCCCTACGGAACCGCGGAGCACGCGTGGTGTGTCGTGCACCGCGGTTCCTGGACGGTCTAGGCTCCGGCGGGGGCACGTCCCCACAAGACTTCGTGGCCCCTCGGCCGGCAACCCGGGCCGAGGGGTTGGACAGGGAGATACGAGAAGGTGGCAGCACCGAAGAAGGGCCGCAGGGCGCCCGCGAGCCAGGGGCATCCGGGCCGCACCCTGATCCTGGTCCTCATCGCCATGGCGGGGCTGATCGGAGGGATGTTCTACTCCGGCACGATGACGCCGCGACTGGGCATCGACCTGGCCGGCGGCACCAGCTTCACGCTGGCGGCCCAGAACCAGCCGGGCAAGCCCAACGCGATCAACGAGACCAATATGAACACCGCCGCCGGCATCATGGAGCGACGGGTCAACGGTCTCGGTGTGTCCGAGGCCGAGGTCCAGACACAGGGCAGCGACCACATCATCGTGAACATCCCCAAGGGGACGGACGCGAAGCAGGCCCGTGAGCAGGTCGGCACCACCGCCAAGCTCGGGTTCCGGCCGGTGATCACCACGACGATGGGCACCAAGACCCCCGAGCCCAAGCCCAACCCCTCCAAGAGCGGCGCGAACGGCAAGGGCGACAAGGCCGCGGGTGACCAGGCCAAGGACCGGCCCGGTACCGAGCAGAAGGCCTCGTCCTCGCAGTCGCCGAGCGCCAAGCCGACGACGCAGGGCCGTGCGGTGACGGCCGCGCTGAAGAAGGCACCGTCCGACAAGCCCACCCCCTCCGGCTCGGTCAAGCCCTCCACGCCCCCGGCTCCGCCGGTGCCCCCGGCCGGCGCGGAGATCCCGCCGGCCCTCCAGAAGCAGCTCAACGCACTGGACTGCTCGACGAAGCAGAGCCGTGCCACCGCCGCCGACAAGGCAGCGAACGCCAAGCCGTCCGACCCGGTCGTGGCCTGCAAGGACGACGGGGCGCAGAAGTACGTGCTCGGCCCGGTCGGCGTCGAGGGCACGGACGTCAAGGACGCCAAGGCCGTCTTCGACAGCCAGAGCGGCCAGGGCTGGATCGTCCAGATGGACCTCACCGGCGAGGGCGGCAAGAAGTTCGCGGACGTCACCGGCAAGCTCGCCGCCAAGCAGCGGCCGCAGAACCAGTTCGCGATCGCCCTGGACGGCCAGGTCGTTTCCGACCCCTCGGTGGACCGGGCCATCACGGGAGGCTCCGCCACCATCTCCGGCGGATTCACCCAGCAGTCCGCCGAGGACCTCGGCAACATGCTGTCCTACGGTTCCCTGCCGCTCTCCTTCAAGATCGATGACGAGACCACGGTCACCGCGGCGCTCGGCGGCGAGCAGCTGCAGGCCGGCCTGATCGCCGGCGCCATCGGCCTCGCACTGGTCATCGTCTACCTCGTCGCGTACTACCGGGGTCTGGCCCTGGTCGCGCTGGCGAGCCTGTTCGTCTCGGCGATCCTGACGTACACGATCATGACGTTGCTCGGCCCGACCATCGGGTTCGCACTGAACCTCCCGGCGGTCTGCGGCGCCATCGTGGCCATCGGTATCACCGCCGACTCGTTCATCGTCTACTTCGAACGCATCCGGGACGAGATCCGCGACGGCCGCACCCTGCGCCCGGCCGTCGAGCGCGGCTGGCCGCGAGCCCGCCGGACGATCATGGTCTCCGACTTCGTGTCGTTCCTGGCCGCCGCGGTGCTGTTCATCGTCACCGTCGGCAAGGTCAAGGGCTTCGCGTTCACGCTCGGCCTGACCACCGTCCTCGACGTCGTCGTGGTCTTCTTCTTCACCAAGCCCCTGATGACGATGCTGGCCCGGCGGAAGTTCTTCTCCGACGGTCATCCCTGGTCCGGTCTCGATCCCAAGCGCCTGGGCGCCAAGCCGCCGCTGCGCCGTCGTCGCGGCGCCGCCCCCACCCAGACGAAGGAGGCGTGAGATGTCCAAGCTCGGAAACATCGGCGCCCGGCTCTACCGCGGCGAGGTCGGCTACGACTTCATCGGCAAGCGGAAGATCTGGTACGGCATCTCGATCCTCATCACCATCACGGCCATCGTCGGCCTGGCGGTGCGCGGCCTGAACATGGGCATCGAGTTCTCCGGCGGCGCGGTCTTCACTACGCCTCCGGCCTCCGTGTCCGCCCCGCAGGCCCAGCACAAGGCCGAGGCGGCGGCGGGCGGCCATCAGGCCGTGGTGCAGAAGCTCGGCGGCGGCGGGCTGCGCATCCAGATCAGCGGTCTGGCCACCGAGCAGGCGGTGCCGGTCCAGGAGAAGCTCGCCAAGGACCTGAACATCCCGGTCAAGGACGTCAACACCCAGTTGGTCGGCCCGAGCTGGGGTGAGGAGATCAAAAACAAGGCCTGGCTGGGCCTGGGGATCTTCATGGTCCTCGTGGTGCTCTATCTGGCGATCGCCTTCGAGTGGCGGATGGCGCTCGCCGCCCTGATCGCGCTGATCCACGACCTCACGATCACGGTCGGCGTCTACGCCCTGGTCGGCTTCGAGGTCACCCCCGGCACGGTCATCGGTCTGCTGACGATCCTCGGTTACTCCCTGTACGACACGGTCGTCGTCTTCGACAGCCTCAAGGAAGCCTCCAAGGACCTCACCAAGCAGACCCGCTTCACCTACGGCGAGATCGCCAACCGCTCCATCAACAGCACCCTGGTGCGCTCCATCAACACCACGGTCGTGGCGCTGCTCCCGGTGGCCGGTCTGCTGTTCGTCGGCGGCGGTTTCCTGGGCGCGGGCATGCTCAACGACATCTCGCTGGCCCTGTTCGTCGGCCTCGCCGCCGGTGCGTACTCGTCGATCTTCATCGCGACCCCGCTGGTCGCCGATCTGAAGGGCCGCGAGCCGCAGATGAAGGCGCTGGCCAAGCGGGTGAAGGCGAAGCGTGCCGCGGCCGCGGCCAAGGACGCGGGCCAGGAGGACACCGAGGAGCCGGCCCCTGCCACGACGGACGAGGACGGCACCGCGGTCGTCGGGCCGCGCCAGCAGCCCGCCTCCCGTAACCGCGGACGCGGCCGCCCGTCGGGCAAGCGCCGGTGAGCGCCCCAGCGGAATTGCGTGAGCTCCTGCTCAGCCGGATCACGGACATCCCGGACCACCCGCAGCCGGGTGTGGTGTTCAAGGACATCACCCCGCTGCTGGCGGACCCGGCGGCCTTCGGCGCGCTGACCGAGGCGTTCGCCGAGCTGTGCGGGCGGCACCACGTCGACAAGATCGTGGGCCTGGAGGCGCGCGGGTTCATACTCGCCGCTCCGGTCGCGGTCCGGGCCGGCGTCGGCTTCGTCCCCGTCCGCAAGGCGGGCAAGCTGCCCGGCACGACGCTCGGGCAGGCCTACGAGCTGGAGTACGGCACGGCCGAGATCGAGATCCACGCCGATGCGCTGGCCCCGGGCGACCGGGTGCTGGTGATCGACGACGTGCTCGCCACCGGCGGCACCGCCGACGCCTCGCTGCAGCTCATCCGCCGCGCGGGCGCCGAGGTCGCGGGCCTGGCCGTGCTGCTGGAGCTCGGCTTCCTCGCCGGGCGGCAGCGGCTGGAGCCGGGCCTGAAGGGCGCTCCGCTGGAGGCTCTGATCACCGTCTGAGCCGGTCGCACACAGCACCCCGGCAGCGGGGGCATCCGGAAGAATCCGGGTGCCCCCGCTGCTGTGTCATGTACGGAACCCTGGCCGCGGGGGAGCCGCGGCGCCGGGGTCGATACCATGGCACCCCGACCCATACGAGGTCCTGGGGTCCGGAACCGCCTGAGGAGTGCTCTTGCCAGACGAGGCCCAGCCGCTCTCCCCCGGACTGCGTCCGACGGGATCCGACGCCGCGCGCCCGGACGAGCCGAAGCCCACGGACGTGGCTTCCTCGGACGCGCCCCAGCCCGAGCGGCAGGGCGCGCCCGACGGCACCGCCACGCCCCGGCCGCCGGCCGGCCCGACCTCCGCGTCCCCGGCGCCCGCCGAGCGGCCCCGTACGGCGCCCAGGCCGGGGCCCGCCTCCTCGTCGTCCCAGTCGGCCGCCGTGCCGTCCCGGGCGCCCAAGCCGCCCGCCAAGGCCGACCAGCCCGCCGCCGCCAAGCCGCTGCCGCCCGCTCCCGCCGGCCGATCCGGCTCCCCCAACCGGGTACGCGCCCGCCTGGCCCGCCTCGGCGTCCAGCGCTCCAGCCCGTACAACCCGGTCCTGGAGCCGCTGCTGCGGGCCGTCCGCGGCAATGACCCCAAGATCGAGACCGCGACGCTGCGCCAGGTCGAGCGGGCCTACCAGGTCGCCGAGCGCTGGCACCGCGGCCAGAAGCGCAAGAGCGGCGACCCGTACATCACCCACCCGCTCGCGGTGACGACGATCCTCGCCGAGCTGGGCATGGACCCGGCCACGCTGATGGCGGGCCTGCTGCATGACACCGTCGAGGACACCGAGTACGGCCTGGACACCCTGCGCCGCGACTTCGGCGACCAGGTGGCGCTGCTGGTCGACGGTGTCACCAAGCTGGACAAGGTCAAGTTCGGCGAGGCGGCGCAGGCCGAGACCGTCCGCAAGATGGTCGTCGCCATGGCCAAGGACCCGCGCGTCCTGGTCATCAAGCTCGCCGACCGGCTGCACAACATGCGCACCATGCGCTACCTCAAGCGGGAGAAGCAGGAGAAGAAGGCCCGCGAGACGCTGGAGATCTACGCTCCGCTCGCCCACCGCCTGGGCATGAACACCATCAAGTGGGAGCTGGAGGACCTCGCCTTCGCGATCCTCTACCCCAAGATGTACGACGAGATCGTGCGGCTGGTCGCCGAGCGGGCGCCCAAGCGCGACGAGTATCTGGCGATAGTGACCGACGAGGTCCAGGCCGATCTGCGCGCCGCCCGCATCAAGGCCACCGTCACCGGCCGCCCGAAGCACTACTACAGCGTCTACCAGAAGATGATCGTGCGCGGCCGCGACTTCGCCGAGATCTACGACCTGGTGGGCATCCGCGTCCTCGTCGACACCGTCCGCGACTGCTACGCCGCGCTCGGCACCATCCACGCGCGATGGAACCCGGTCCCCGGCCGGTTCAAGGACTACATCGCGATGCCGAAGTTCAACATGTACCAGTCGCTGCACACGACCGTGATCGGCCCCAGCGGCAAGCCCGTTGAACTCCAGATCCGTACGTTCGACATGCACCGCCGCGCCGAGTACGGCATCGCCGCCCACTGGAAGTACAAGCAGGAGGCGGTGGCGGGCGCGTCCAAGATCCGTACGGACGTACCGAAGAACGCCGGCAAGGGCCAGGACACCGTCAACGACATGGCCTGGCTGCGGCAGTTGCTGGACTGGCAGAAGGAGACCGAGGACCCCGGCGAGTTCCTGGAGTCGCTGCGCTTCGACCTGTCCCGCAACGAGGTCTTCGTCTTCACGCCCAAGGGCGATGTCATAGCGCTGCCGGCCGGTGCCACCCCCGTCGACTTCGCGTATGCGGTGCACACCGAGGTCGGGCACCGCACGATAGGGGCCCGGGTCAACGGGCGCCTCGTCCCGCTCGAATCGACCCTGGACAACGGCGACTTGGTGGAGGTCTTCACCTCCAAGGCGGCGGGGGCCGGGCCGTCCCGCGACTGGCTCGGCTTCGTCAAGTCCCCGCGGGCCCGCAACAAGATCCGTGGCTGGTTCTCCAAGGAGCGCCGCGACGAGGCGATCGAGCAGGGCAAGGACGCCATCGCGCGCGCCATGCGCAAGCAGAACCTGCCGATCCAGCGGATCCTGACCGGCGACTCCCTGGTCACCCTCGCGCACGAGATGCGCTACCCCGACATCTCCTCGCTGTACGCCGCCATAGGTGAGGGCCATGTCGCCGCACAGAGCGTCGTCCAGAAGCTGGTGCAGGCGCTCGGCGGCCAGGATGAGGCCACCGAGGACATCGCCGAGTCGACCCCGATCCGGCCGCGTTCCAAGCGCCGTTCCAGTGCCGACCCCGGAGTGGTCGTCAAGGGCGTTGACGATGTGTGGGTCAAGCTGGCCCGCTGCTGTACTCCGGTGCCGGGCGATCCCATCATCGGTTTCGTGACCCGCGGCAACGGCGTCTCGGTGCACCGTGCCGACTGCGTCAACGTCGACTCGCTGTCCCGGCAGCCGGAGCGGATACTCGACGTCGAGTGGGCGCCCACTCAGTCCTCGGTCTTCCTGGTCGCCATCCAGGTCGAGGCCCTGGACCGCTCCCGGCTCCTGTCGGACGTCACCCGGATCCTGTCCGACCAGCACGTCAACATCCTCTCGGCGGCCGTCCAGACCTCCCGCGACCGCGTCGCCACCTCCCGCTTCACTTTTGAGATGGGCGACCCGAAGCATCTGGGCCATGTGCTGAAGGCGGTGCGCAGTGTGGAGGGCGTGTACGACGTCTATCGGGTGACGTCGGCCCGCCGGCCATAGGGCTGCACAGCCGCACACACGAAGGGGCCCCGGTACGGATCCGTAAATCCGTACCGGGCCCCTCTTTCGTATCAGGCACCTCAGCCATCAATTGAGGTACCCAGACGGCGATCAGCCACCTCCGCGAGAGCGGCGCCGGCTTAGGCGCAAAACAGGCTCACCCGCCGAACTCCTCCAGGCCCTTGAGCGCCTGGTCCAGCAGCGCCTTGCGGCCCTCCAGCTCCCGGCCGAGCTTGTCGGCCTTGGCGTTGTTGCCGGCCGCTCGGGCGGTGTCGATCTGCTTCTGGAGCTTGTCGACGGCGTCCTGCAGCTGGCCGGTCAGCCCCGCGGCACGGGCCCGCGCCTCGGGGTTCGTCCGGCGCCACTCGGTCTCCTCGGCCTCCTGGATGGCCCGCTCGACGGCGTGCATCCGGCCCTCGATCTTCGGGCGGGCGTCCCGGGGGACATGGCCGATGGCCTCCCACCGCTCATTGATCGAGCGGAACGCCGCCCGCGCGGCCTTCAGGTCCGAGACGGGGAGCAGCTTCTCGGCCTCGACGGCGAGCTCCTCCTTGCGGGTCAGATTCTCCCGCTGCTCGGCGTCGCGCTCCGCGAAGACCTCACCGCGCGCCTGGAAGAAGACGTCCTGGGCGCCGCGGAAGCGGTTCCACAGATCGTCCTCGTGCTCGCGCTGGGCACGTCCGGCGGCCTTCCAGTCCGCCATCAGCTCGCGGTAGCGGGCCGCGGTGGCCCCCCAGTCCGTCGAGTTCGACAGCGCCTCGGCCTCGGAGACCAGCTTCTCCTTCGCCTTGCGGGACTCCTCGCGCTGCGCGTCCAGCGACGCGAAGTGCGCCTTGCGCCGCTTGGAGAACGCCGAGCGGGCGTGCGAGAAGCGGTGCCACAGTTCGTCGTCCGCCTTGCGGTCGAGCCGGGGCAGGCTCTTCCACGTGTCGACCAGTGCGCGCAGCCGTTCCCCGGCCGCCCGCCACTGCTCGCTGGCCGCCAGCTCCTCGGCCTCGGCGACCAGCTTCTCCTTGGCCTGCCGGGCCTCGGTGCTCTGCCGCGCCTTCTGTGCCTTGCGCTCCTCGCGGCGCGATTCGACGGCCTCGACGAGCTTGTCGAGCCGCTTCCGCAGCGCGTCCAGATCGCCCACCGCGTGGTGTTCGTCGACCTGGGTGCGCAGATGCTCGATCGCGGTCGTGGCGTCCTTCGCCGACAGGTCGGTGGTCTTGACCCGGCGCTCGAGGAGGCCGATCTCGACGACCAGGCCCTCATACTTGCGCTCGAAGTAGGCGAGGGCCTCCTCGGGAGTTCCCGCCTGCCACGATCCGACGACCTGCTCGCCATCGGCGGTACGCACGTACACGGTCCCCGTCTCGTCGACGCGGCCCCATGGGTCGCTGCTCACAGCGCCTCCTCCACATGATGCCGACGGGGGCGTGCGGCCCCCCGGCATCGTCCACAGTTTCTGTCCGGCAGAGCCGCGCCCTGACCGGTCCGACGGGCTGAATTGCGGGTGAGGGTGGCAGCCGTCGGAGCAGGCACCCTACACAACGCCAATCTAGGCGACCGGCGGTCGGCTGTCCGCATCCAGCACGACCGAAATTCCGCGGTTCGTACAGCGAGCGCCGATGCACCACCCCCAGGTCGACCAGCAGGTCAGGACTTTTTGACGGTTGCCTTGTCGATCACCACGGTGGCGTTCGGCGCGGTGTTGCGGGTCTGCGGGTCGGGCGTCGAACCGGCCTTGGCGATCTTCTTCAGCACGTCCATACCGCCGGTGACGGTGCCGAACGGTGTGTAGTTCGGAGGCAGCTTGCTGTCCTGGTAGACGAGGAAGAACTGGCTGCCGCCGGAGTTGCGGGTCTTGTCGCTCCGGCCGTCATAACGGTTGGCCATCGCGACCGTGCCCGCCGGATAGACACCGCCCTTGAGCCGGGAGTCCTTGAGGTTCTCGTCCGGGATGGTGTAGCCGGGGGTGCCCTGGCCGGTGCCCTTCGGGTCGCCGCACTGCAGGACGTAGAGGCCCTGGTCGACCAGGCGGTGGCACTTGCTGTGGTCGAAGTAGCCCTGGCCGGCCAGGAAGGCGAAGGAGTTGACTGTGTGCGGCGCCTTGCCGGCGTCCAGCTTCAGCTCGATCGTGCCGCAGGTCGTCGCCAGCTTCGCGGAGTAGGAGGCCGAGGTGTCGAGGGACATCGCCGGCTCCTTCTTCCAGGTCTTGGTGGAGGGCGCGCCCTTGGCGGGCTTGCCGCACGGGTCCGGCGCCTTGGAGGGGGGCGGGGTCGCCGCCGCCCGGTCGGAGTCCTGGTCGTTGCCGGCCGGCGCGGTGGAGGCATAGGCGGTGACGCCGGCGGCCAGTGCGACGGCCACGGCGGACGCGATGACCACATTGCGGCGTTTGGTCTTCCGCTGTGCCGCGGACCGCCGTTGCTGCTGGCGCTCGTACTTCTCCCTGGCGAGCTGCCGTCTCCGCTGATCTCTGCTGACCACCGGTCGTCTCCTTCGTCCGATCACCGATCGCTGTCGTCCGCCGTGGCCGTACCGTATACGGGTTCGCCCTGCCGGGAGTCCCGCCGGTAGGCTCTGGAGCTGCCGAGATGTCCGGGAGCGGTCCCCGCGGACCGACCCCCACCACCGACCTTTAAGGACGAACGTGCTGATTGCCGGGTTCCCCGCCGGGGCCTGGGGCACCAACTGCTACTTGGTCGCCCCCGCCGCCGGCGAGGAGTGCGTCATCATCGACCCGGGCCACCAGGCGGCCCAAGGCGTCGAGGACGCGGTCGCAAAGCATCGGCTCAAGCCCGTCGCGGTCGTTCTCACCCATGGCCACATCGACCATGTCGCCTCCGTGGTCCCGGTGTGCGGCGCGCACGATGTCCCGGCCTGGATCCACCCCTCGGACCGCTTCATGATGAGCGACCCGGAGAAGGCCCTCGGCCGCTCCATCGGTCAGCAGCTCATGGGCGAACTCACCGTGGGGGAGCCGGACGACGTCAAGGAGCTGAGCGACGGTGCCGCCCTGGAACTCGCCGGGATGGAGTTCTCCGTCGCGCACGCCCCGGGCCATACCAAGGGGTCGGTGACGTTCAGGATGCCCGAGCAGGCCGACATTCCGCCGGTCTTCTTCTCTGGCGACCTGCTCTTCGCCGGCTCCATCGGACGCACCGATCTGCCGGGCGGCGACCACGCCGAGATCCTGCAGTCGCTGGCGCGTGTGTGCCTGCCGCTGGAGGACTCGACCGTCGTCCTGTCCGGCCACGGCCCCCAGACCACCATCGGCCGCGAGCGCGCCACCAACCCCTTCCTGCGGGAAGTGGCCGCCGGCCTCGGAGACGGCTTCAGCGCCGCTCCACGACGAGGAATGTGACGAGACCTTCCGTGAGCACCTTCAAGGCCCCCAAGGGCACGTACGACCTGATTCCGCCGCAGTCCGCCACCTATCTCGCGGTGCGCGAGGCGATCGCCGCGCCGCTGAGGAACTCCGGGTACGGCTACATCGAGACGCCCGGTTTCGAGAGTGTCGAGCTGTTCGCGCGCGGCGTCGGTGAGTCCACCGACATCGTGACCAAGGAGATGTACGCCTTCGAGACCAAGGGCGGCGACCAGCTGGCGCTGCGCCCCGAGGGCACCGCGTCCGTGCTGCGCGCCGCACTGGAGGCCAGCCTCCACAAGGCGGGCAACCTCCCGGTCAAGCTCTGGTACTCCGGCTCGTACTACCGCTACGAGCGTCCGCAGAAGGGCCGTTACCGCCACTTCTCCCAGGTCGGCGCCGAGGCCATCGGTGCCGAGGACCCGGCGCTGGACGCCGAGTTGATCATCCTGGCCGACCAGGCCTACCGCGCGCTGGGGCTGCGGAACTTCCGCATCCTGCTCAACTCCCTGGGCGACAAGGAGTGCCGCCCCGTCTACCGCGCCGCGCTGCAGGACTTCCTGCGAGGGCTCGACCTGGACGAGGACACCCGGCGCAGGGTCGACATCAACCCGCTGCGCGTCCTGGACGACAAGCGCGAGTCCGTGCAGAAGCAGCTCGACGGGGCGCCCAAGCTCCGCGACTACCTCTGCGAGGCCTGCAAGGCGTACCACGAGCAGGTGCGTGAGCTGCTGACCGCGGCGGGAGTGGCCTTCGAGGACGACGAGAAGCTGGTCCGCGGCCTGGACTACTACACCCGCACCACCTTCGAGTTCGTCCACGACGGCCTCGGCTCGCAGTCCGCGGTGGGCGGCGGCGGCCGCTACGACGGTCTGTCCGAGATGATCGGCGGCCCCGCGCTGCCGTCCGTCGGCTGGGCGCTGGGCGTCGACCGTACGGTGCTGGCGCTGGAGGCGGAGGGCATCACGCTCGACATCCCCGCCGCCACGGCCGTGTACGCGGTGCCGCTGGGCGAGGAGGCCCGCCGGGTGCTGTTCGGTGTGGTCACCGAGCTGCGGCGGGCCGGTGTCGCCACCGACTTCGCGTTCGGCGGCAAGGGCCTGAAGAACGCCATGAAGTCCGCCAACCGCTCCGGCGCGCGGCTGGCGCTGGTGGCGGGTGAGCGGGACCTGGCCGAGGGCGTCGTCCAGCTCAAGGACCTGGAGAGCGGTGAGCAGACCGCGGTCGCGCTGGACACCGTGGCCGAGGAGGTCCGGCGCACGCTGGGCTGAGCCGCGGGACGGCGGACCCCGAGGGGCCCGGACGGCGATCGGCCGTCCGGGCCCTTCGTATGTGCCGGGTCTTCCGCTGGGCCGGGCTTCCGCGTCGCCGGGCGCCCGGGGTCAACGCCCGCCGCGCATTCATCCCGGCGAAGGGATTCCGGCCCGGCAGCACCCGCGGTGGCCGGCCGCCGGGCGGGCGGGCAGGGCAGGCGGGAGTGGAGCGAAGCTGAGAGAACGCTGTGTGCGGAGGGCTCTTCTTTATGTTCGTCGCACAGTGGGTCATGGTGGAGTTGGGGCAGAATGAACGGCGTGCCCGCGACCGGGCCCGTGCTCAGCCCCATCTCCCGAGGGATCGACGGAACGGCGATATGACGACGACAGAGCTTGACGACGTGTCCACCGACGACGACCGCGCGAGCGGCACGGGCACTATCGGCTCGGGTCGCGGCTTCTCCCTGCTCCTGGTGATCACCGGCGCGCTGGGCATCCTCGCGTCCTGGATCATCACCCTGGACAAGTTCGAGCTGCTGAAGAACCCGAACTACAAGCCGGCCTGCACGTTCAACCCGATCATCTCCTGCACCAACATCATGCAGAGCAAGCAGGCGGACGTCTTCGGCTTCCCGAACCCGATGGCCGGGCTGGTCGGCTTCGGCGTGGTCATCGCGATCGGTATGGCCCTGCTGGCGGGCGCCCGCTTCCGCCGCTGGTACTGGGCCGGGCTGAACATCGGCACCGGGCTCGCCGTGGTCTTCTGCATGTGGCTGATGGTCCAGTCGCTGTACCACATCAACTCGCTGTGCCTGTGGTGCACGCTGACCTGGTGCGTCACCATCCTGATGTTCTGGTACACCACCGTGCACAACCTCAAGCACGGCATCATCCCGGCCCCCGCGGGGCTGCGCCGGGTGGTGCTGGAGTTCCACTGGGTCGTCCCGGTGCTCTGGTACGGCGTGATCGCGCTGCTGATCCTCACCAGGTGGTGGTCGACGTACTGGAGCACTCTGCTCTAGGACGCCCCTCGGCCCGCTTGTCCGGCCCTGACGCCCCGGCCCGCTCCTGACGGCGGCCGGGGCGTTGTCAGTGGGGTGGCTTAGGCTCGTGATCGTGGAGCCCGACCTGTTCACCGCCGCTGCCGAAGACCGCCAGGAGAAGGACCCCGCGGGGTCCCCGCTCGCCGTCCGGATGCGCCCGCGCACCCTCGACGAAGTCGTGGGCCAGCAGCATCTGCTCAAGCCGGGCTCGCCGTTGCGCCGGCTGGTGGGCGAGGGCAACGGAGGACCGGCCGGGCCGTCCTCGGTGTTCCTGTGGGGTCCGCCGGGCATCGGCAAGACGACCCTGGCGTATGTCGTCAGCCAGGCGACGAACAAGCGCTTCGTGGAGCTCTCGGCGATCACGGCAGGCGTCAAGGAGGTCCGCGCGGTCATCGACGGCGCGCGGCGCGCCTCGGGCGGCTACGGCAAGGAGACCGTCCTCTTCCTCGACGAGATCCACCGCTTCAGCAAGGCCCAGCAGGACTCCCTGCTCCCGGCCGTGGAGAACCGCTGGGTCACCCTGATCGCCGCGACGACCGAGAATCCGTACTTCTCGGTGATCTCGCCGCTGCTCTCCCGCTCGCTGCTGCTGACCCTCGAACCCCTCACGGACGACGATCTGCGCGGGCTGCTGCGGCGGGCGCTGACCGATGCGCGCGGGCTGGCGGGTGCGGTGACCCTCCCCGAGGACACCGAGGGGCATCTGCTGCGGATCGCGGGCGGTGATGCGCGGCGCGCGCTGACGGCCCTGGAGGCCGGTGCCGGTTCCGCGCTGGCCAAGGGGGAGAAGGAGATCACCCTCCAGACGCTGGAGGAGTCCGTCGACCGGGCCGCGGTCAAGTACGACCGGGACGGCGATCAGCACTACGACGTCGCCAGCGCGCTGATCAAGTCCATCCGGGGCTCGGACGTCGACGCCGCGCTGCACTACCTGGCGCGCATGATCGAGGCGGGGGAGGACCCGCGGTTCATCGCCCGCCGGCTGATGATCTCGGCGAGCGAGGACATCGGGCTGGCCGATCCGACGGCCCTGCAGACCGCGGTCGCCGCCGCCCAGGCCGTGGCGATGATCGGCTTCCCGGAGGCGCGGATCACGCTGAGCCAGGCCACCATCGCGCTCGCCCTGGCGCCGAAGTCGAACGCCGCGTATCTGGCCATCGACGCCGCGCTGGCGGACGTCCGGGCCGGTCAGGCGGGTGCGGTGCCGCCGCATCTGCGCGACGCCCACTACAAGGGCGCCCAGAAGCTCGGCCACGGCCAGGGCTATCAGTATCCGCACGACCTGCCGGGCGGTATCGCGGCCCAGCAGTATGCGCCGGACGAGGTGCACGGCAAGCGCTATTACGAGCCCACCCGCCATGGTGCGGAGGCGCGCTACGCCGATGTCGTCGAGCGGGTCCGGGTGCGCCTGCGCGCGGACTCCGGCGAGAGCGCCGCCGAGTAGCCCCGCCGGCGGCCGGGCCGGGCGCCGGTGCCGTCGGCCGACCGACCGGGCACCGCCCGCCGGCGGGCGGCGGCCCCGGACTACTCGGCGGCCGCCTCGAAGAGGAGATGCATCGCCCGCCGCAGCTCCGCCACGTCCCGGACGGGCTCGGGGAAGTCGAACCGTGCGTCGAAGGAGTGCTGCTCGGCGTCCGTGAAGCGGACCCGCAGCCCGAAGCGGTCCAGGCCCACCGGCACGGCCCGGCCGCGCAGCCCGCAGACGTCCCCGCGGTCGCCCAGCAGGGCGCACAGCCCGCGCACCTGCTCGCTGTGCGCGGCGTGCAGATGCTGCAGCAGCTCCGCCTCGTGGGCCGCCAGCGGATCGGGGGCCGCGTCGGCGAAGTCGTCCGGCTCGACGGACTCGGAGCCCCACAGATCGTCCACCGCGCCCTCGCCGACCTCCAGGCGCAGCATCATCCAGGCGGTCCGCCCGTACAGGCCCGGAGCGGGGTCCGGCTGCAGTGCCTCGCCGATGCCGAGCAGCTCGCCGACCGGGTGCCGCTCCGCGAGCAGCATCGCGGCCTCGGCGCGCTGCTCGTTGCGGACGGGGGTGAGCCAGCCGGCCACCCAGGCCCGTCCACGGATGCGATGGGGCACCGAAACCGGCGCGACATCCGTGATCTCCATCACGGCTGTCAGGTCGTCGTCCTGTGCGTGTGCCGCCGCCCGAGCCGCCGCAGAGTCGCCGGAAACCAGCAACAGCACGTCTCCATCGGGTGTCACGGTCCGGCAGACCGGCGCCGAGAGGCCGGTCTCGTCGGGGTCCTCGACACCGGGGATGTCCAGAGACGCCATACCATTGGACTCGACGAGGGTTCGTACGCGCTCGGCGGCAGTGGGCTGCTGGGCGTCTTCCACGGGACGCGGCTGACCCGCCTCGGTGCGGTGTGCACCGGGCAGGGGGATCCCAGGTCGAAACATGCGTTCTCCTCGCGCTAAGGTAAGCCTCACCTAACTTACACGGAGGTCCGTTCCACGTGAACCAGTCGCGTCCCAAGGTCAAGAAGTCCCGTGCGCTCGGCATCGCGCTGACGCCGAAGGCCGTCAAGTACTTCGAGGCCCGTCCCTACCCGCCCGGCGAGCACGGCCGTGGCCGCAAGCAGAACAGTGACTACAAGGTCCGTCTGCTCGAGAAGCAGCGTCTGCGCGCGCAGTACGACATCAGCGAGCGCCAGATGGCGCGTGCCTACGACCGCGCTCGGAAGGTCGAAGGCAAGACCGGCGAAGCGCTGATCATCGAGCTTGAGCGCCGTCTGGACGCGCTCGTCCTGCGTTCGGGCATCGCCCGGACGATCTACCAGGCTCGCCAGATGGTCGTCCACGGCCACATCTCGGTGAACGACCGCAAGGTCGACAAGCCGTCCTTCCGCGTCCGCCCCGGCGACGTCGTGATGGTCCGCGAGCGCAGCCGCGAGAAGCACCCCTTCCAGGTCGCCCGCGAGGGTGGCTACGACACCGACGGTGAGACCCCGCGCTACCTCGAGGTCAACCTGCCGGCTCTGGCGTTCCGCCTCGACCGGGACCCGAACCGCAAGGAGATCCCGGTGATCTGCGACGAGCAGCTCGTCGTCGAGTACTACGCCCGCTAAGCACCACAGCAGGCGCAGCACCGCGCTCAGCCCGCCGTCTCCCCGCCGCTCGCGGAGGGGGAGGCGGCGGGCTCGTTCGTGTCCGGCGGCACGAGGCGCACCGTCCGGTGCGGGGCGGGCACCGGACCGGCGGGCCGCAGGACCCGGGCCACCGTCGCGTCCAGGCCGAGCCGCTCGCCCGTGCGCAGGGCACGCCCGTAGTGCTCGGCGCCCAGCCGTTGCCGCGCCTGTTCCTCGCACAGCGCATGCGGCCGGCGGAAGTAGCGCGAACCGAACAGCGGCAGCCCCACCGACGGCCAGATCCGCCCCGCGGCGCCCTGGAGCACCGCCGCCTCCTCCGCGTCCCCCTCGCCGAGCGTCACCATCGCCAGCAGCTCGATCGCCAGCACCACGCCCAGCAGGTCGTGAAAGGCGTGATGGACGGCCAGGGACTCCTCCAGCAGGGCCCGGGCCCGCTCGCCGTCGCCCCGCGACCAGGACGCGTACGCCAGCACGAACTGGGCGTAGGCCCGCGTCCAGCGCTCCCCGTGGTCCTCACACACCTCCAGGACGTCCTCGCACAGCCGTACCGCGTCCGCCGGCTCGCCCCGGAAGGCCACCGCCATCGCCAGCTCGACCTGCCCCAGCAGCACATTGCTGTTGAGCTCACCGATCTCCCGGTAGCGCCGCAGCGCCCCGCGCAGCAGTTCCTCGGCGCGCGGCATGTCGTCGCAGACCAGCGCCAGACAGCCGGTGCGGTGCAGGGCATAGGCGGCCGCGGTGGCGTTGCCGGTCCGCTCGGCCTCGTCGCGGCACTCCTGCAGGGCCCCCAGTGCGCCGACGGTGTCCCCCTGGAGCACCGCGACATAGCCGGCCACCCACAGCGCCTTCAACCGTGCGTCGTCGTGGTCGCTCTCCAGCTCCAGGGCCCGGTCCAGCCAGTGCCGGCCCTCGGAGAGCCGGCCGCAGCCCACCCAGTAGAACCACAGGGTGCCCGCCAGGTACTGGCCCAGGTGCGTATCGGCGGGGCACTCCAGGCTCTGCTCCAGCGCCACCCGCAGATTGGGCAGCTCGGCCTCGATCCGGGCCGCGATCTCGGCCTGCCGGGAGCTGAACCAGTCCAGTTCGCACCAGGTGGCCAGCCCCAGATACCAGTCGCGGTGCCGGCGCCGCAGCCGGTCGCCGTCGGGGGTCGCCGCCAGCCAGCCCGCGCCGTAGGCCCGTACGGTGTCCAGCATCCGGTAGCGCACCCCGGCCGCGGTCTCCTCCCGCACCAGCACCGACTGGGCGACCAACTCCGTGATGACGTCGAGGAGTTCACCGGCCGGCAGCTCCGGGCCCGAGCAGACGTATTCGACCGCCTCCAGGTCGAACTGCCCGGCGAAGACCGACAGGCGCGCCCACAGCAGCCGCTCCTCGGGTGTGCACAGCTCATGGCTCCAGCCGATCGCGGTACGCAGCGTCTGGTGGCGCGGCAGGGCACCGCGGGCAGTGCCGGTCAGCAGCCGGAAGCGGTCGTCGAGCCGGTGGAGCACCTGGTCCACGGACAGCGCGCGCAGCCGTCCGGCGGCCAGCTCCAGCGCGAGCGGAATGCCGTCCAGCCGCTCGCAGAGCTCGGTGACCGCCGCCTCGTTGGCCGCCCCGACGGTGAAGCCGCCGAGCACGGCCGCGGCGCGGTCGGTGAACAGGGCGGTCGCATCGGCGGTGTGCAACGGCGCCAGCGCCAGATTCTGCTCGCCGGTGAGCCCGAGCGGCCGTCGTCCGGCGGCCAGTACCCGCAGCCCGGGGGCGCGGCGCAGCAGCTCCGCGGTCAGTTCGGCACAGGCGTCGACCAGATGCTCGTAGCCGTCCAGGATCAGCAGCAGTTCCCGGCCGGCGAGGTGGTCGCACAGTGCGGTGCGCACCGGACGGCCGCTGTGGTCGGCAAGCGCCAGTGCCTCGGCGACGGTGTGGTCCAGGAGGTGCGGTTCGCGCAGGGACGACAGTTCGACCAGCCACACCCCATCGCAGAAGCGATCCTGCAAGATCGCTGCGCCATGGCCGGCGAGCCGGGACTTGCCGACGCCGCCGAGGCCGGTGAGCGTCACCAGCCGGGCCGATTCCAGCTGCCGTGCCAGCGCGGCCAGTTCGTCGTCGCGGCCGATGAAGCGGTTGAGTTCCGCGGGAAGGTTCCCCGGCCTGCCCGGCGTCCGCAGACGCTCGGAAGAAGGGCGGGAGAGGGGGCCGGGGCGCGTGAGGCGTCGCATGGCACACGGAGCGTACTCGGCAGGATGCGGACCGTACAATCACGTTGCCGGATTCCCCTGGCGGCCGCTCCGCGCCACCGGGAACGGGGTACGGACGGACAGTCACGGCGCGATAAGGTCAAGGTTGCCGTTCGAGCAGGACGAGAACCAGACCAAACCAGTCGGAGAGTGGTGCCAACGTGTCCGGTGGAGAGGTGGCCGGGATCCTCGTGGCCGTCTTCTGGGCGATCCTTGTGTCGTTCCTCGCCCTCGTGCTGGTGAGGCTCGCGCAGACGCTCAAGGCGACCACCAAGATGGTGGCCGAGGTGTCCGAGAAGGCCGTACCCCTCCTCGCCGACGCCTCCGCAACGGTCCGCTCCGCGCACACCCAGCTGGCCCGCGTCGATGCCATCGCCGCCGACGTCCAAGAGGTCACCGCCAACGCCTCCGCGCTCTCCTCGACCGTGTCCTCCGCCTTCGGCGGCCCGCTGGTCAAGGTGGCGGCGTTCGGCTACGGCGTGCGCCGCGCGATCGGCAAGAAGGGCGAACCGGAGCCGAAGCGCACCGTCGTCCTCGGCCGTACCCTGCCCGGCGCCCGCCGCGGCGGGCGCCGCAACCGTCGCTCCAAGGACTGATCACAGCGATGTTCCGCCGCGCATTCTGGTTCACCACCGGCGCCGCCGCCGGCGTGTGGGCCACCAACAAGGTCCACCGCAAGCTGCGCAAGCTGCAGCCCGACAGCCTCGCCGCACAGGCCGCGGACAAGGCGGTCGAGACCGGACACCGGCTGCGCCAATTTGCATTGGACGTACGAGCCGGAATGGCGGACCGTGAAGAACAGCTGCACGACGCCCTGGGGCTCGGCGAGCCGGCCGAGGTGCGCGAGCTGCCGGGACCGCGCCGCGCGGTGCTCGAACCGCAGTACCGAACCACGAGAACAACCGGACACACCGGTCTGACCGGACCGACTGGAAAAGAGGACCACTGATGGAGTCGGCTGAAATCCGCCGCCGCTGGCTGCGCTTCTTCGAGGAGCGCGGGCACACCGTCGTGCCGTCGGCGTCGCTCATCGCGGACGACCCGACGCTGCTCCTCGTGAACGCGGGCATGGTCCCCTTCAAGCCGTACTTCCTCGGTGAGGTCAAGCCGCCGGCTCCGCGCGCCACCAGCGTCCAGAAGTGCGTCCGTACGCCGGACATCGAAGAGGTCGGCAAGACCACCCGGCACGGCACGTTCTTCCAGATGTGCGGCAACTTCTCCTTCGGCGACTACTTCAAGGAAGGCGCCATCAAATACGCCTGGGAGCTGCTGACCGGCTCGCAGGCGGAGGGCGGCTACGGCCTCGACCCCGAGCGTCTGTGGATCACCGTCTACCTCGACGACGACGAGGCCGAGCGCATCTGGCACGAGGTCGTCGGGGTGCCCAAGGAGCGCATCCAGCGTCTGGGCAAGAAGGAGAACTACTGGTCCATGGGCGTACCGGGCCCCTGCGGTCCGTGCTCCGAGATCAACTACGACCGCGGTCCGGAGTTCGGCGTCGAGGGTGGCCCGGCCGTCAACGACGAGCGGTACGTGGAGATCTGGAACCTGGTCTTCATGCAGTACGAGCGGGGTGCGGGCACCGGCAAGGAGGACTTCGAGATCCTCGGCGACCTGCCCAGCAAGAACATCGACACCGGCCTCGGCCTCGAACGCCTGGCGATGATCCTGCAGGACGTCCCGAACATGTACGAGACGGACACCCTGCGCGTCGTCATCGACAAGGCCACCGAGCTCTCCGGCGTGCGCTACGGCGCCTCCGACTCCACCGATGTCTCGCTCCGCGTCGTCGCCGACCACATCCGTACGTCCACGATGCTCATCGGCGACGGTGTCACCCCCGGCAACGAGGGCCGCGGCTACGTCCTGCGCCGCATCATGCGCCGCGCCATCCGCAACATGCGGCTGCTCGGCGCCACCGGGCTGGTCATCGGCGAGCTGATGGACGTGGTCATCAAGACCATGGGCCAGCAGTACCCGGAGCTGCTGGAGGACCGCCGCCGTATCGAGACGGTCGCCCTCGCCGAGGAGGCCGCCTTCGTCAAGACGCTGAAGGCCGGCACCAACATCCTCGACAGCGCCGTCACCGACACCAAGTCCGCCGGTTCCACGGTCCTGCCCGGCGACAAGGCCTTCCTGCTCCACGACACCTGGGGCTTCCCGATCGACCTCACCCTCGAAATGGCCGCCGAGCAGGGCCTCTCGGTGGACGAGGACGGCTTCCGCCGCCTGATGAAGGAGCAGCGGGAGCGCGCCAAGGCCGACGCCCAGTCCAAGAAGAGCGGCCACGCCGACCTGTCCGCCTACCGTGAGGTCGCCGACAAGTCCGGCAGCACGGAGTTCACCGGCTACAGCGCCACCGAGGGCGAGACCACGCTCGTAGGCCTCCTGGTCAACGGTGCCCCGGCCCCCGCCGCCCACGAGGGCGACGAGGTCGAGGTCGTCCTGGACCGCACCCCCTTCTACGCCGAGGGTGGCGGCCAGCTCGCCGACACCGGCCGGATCAAGCTGGACTCCGGCGCCGTCGTCGAGGTCCGTGACGTCCAGCAGCCGGTGCCCGGGGTCACGGTCCACAAGGGCGTCGTCCAGGTCGGCGAGGTGGTGCTCGGCTCGGCCGCGTACGCCACCATCGACGTCACCCGCCGGCGCGCCATCGCCCGTGCCCACAGCGCCACCCACCTCACTCACCAGGCGCTGCGCGACGCCCTCGGCCCGACGGCCGCGCAGGCCGGCTCGGAGAACTCCCCGGGCCGCTTCCGCTTCGACTTCGGCTCGCCGGCCGCCGTGCCCGGCGGGGTCCTCACGGACGTCGAGCAGAAGATCAACGAGGTGCTCTCCCGTGAGCTCGACGTCCATGCCGAGGTCATGAGCATGGAGGACGCCAAGAAGCAGGGCGCCATCGCCGAATTCGGCGAGAAGTACGGCGACCGGGTCCGGGTCGTCACCATCGGCGACTTCTCCAAGGAGCTGTGCGGCGGCACCCACGTCCACAACACCGCTCAGCTGGGCCTGGTGAAGCTGCTCGGCGAGTCCTCCATCGGCTCCGGTGTGCGCCGTGTCGAGGCCCTGGTCGGCGTGGACGCCTACAAGTTCCTGGCCCGGGAGCACACCGTCGTCTCCCAGCTCACCGAGCTGGTCAAGGGACGCCCGGAGGAGCTGCCCGAGAAGATCTCCGGTGTCCTGGCCAAGCTGAAGGACGCCGAGAAGGAGATCGAGAAGTTCCGCGCCGAGAAGGTGCTGCAGGCCGCCGCGGGGCTGGCCGACGGCGCCAAGGACGTCCGCGGGGTGGCGCTGGCCGCCGGGCAGGTCCCGGACGGCACCTCCGCCGACGATCTGCGCAAGCTGGTGCTGGACGTCCGCGGCCGGATCCAGGGCGACCGTGCCGTCGTCGTGGCGCTGTTCTCGGTCGCCAATGGCCGCCCGGTGACGGTCATCGCCACCAACGAGGCCGCCCGCGAGCGCGGCATCAAGGCCGGTGAACTGGTCCGTACGGCCGCCAAGACGCTCGGCGGCGGTGGCGGCGGCAAGCCGGACGTCGCCCAGGGCGGCGGCCAGAACCCCGCCGCGGTGCCCGAGGCCATCGAGGCCGTCGAGCGCCTCGTCGGCGAGGCGGCCTGACGCGCGTGAGTGAGATGCGACGCGGCCGGCGCATCGCCGTGGATGTCGGGGACGCCCGTATCGGGGTCGCCTCGTGCGACCCCGACGGGGTCCTCGCCACCCCCGTCGAGACCGTGCCGGGACGTGACGTTCCGTCAGCACACCGTCGGCTCAAGGCGATCGTCGAGGAGTACGAGCCCCTCGAAGTCGTGGTCGGCCTGCCCCGCTCCCTCAGTGGGGGAGAGGGGCCGGCCGCGGCCAAGGTCCGGGCCTTCGCCCAGGAGATGGCCCGGAACATCGACCCCGTAGGGGTCCGGCTGGTCGACGAGCGGATGTCGACGGTCACGGCCACCCAGGGCCTGCGGGCCTCGGGGGTCCGGAGCAAGAAGGGCCGCTCGGTGGTCGACCAGGCGGCCGCGGTGGTCATTCTGCAGAGCGCACTGGAGACCGAACGCGTCTCCGGGGAACCTCCGGGCGAGAGCGTCGAAGTGGTCATCTGATCGCGGTACGGTAACGTTCCGCGCGATGTGCGGCGTTCGAACAGCCGCGCGTGCAAGTAGAGGCGGATCGGGTACAGCAAGCGCGCTGCCAGGCCGGAGTGCACCGCCTCTCGGCTCTAGGGGATCGATGACCGAGTATGGCCGGGGCTACGGCTCCGAACCGTGGCATCCCGAGGACCCGCTCTACGGAGACCAGGGTTCCTCCAGAAGCCAGGAGCAGCAGCCTCAGTGGGACGGACAGCAGGCCCACCGGTATCCCCAGCAGCAGGCTGACCCGTATGCCCAGCAGCACTACAACGGCGGCTGGGACGGTGCGCAGGGCGGGCAGCCGCCGTACGACCCGTACGACCCCTACGGGCAGCAGCAGCCGCCGGCCGACCCGTACGGCGGGACGAACCCCGACTACTACGCCGCGCCGGACGCCTATCCGCCGCAGCACCGGCATCCGCATCAGCAGGGGATGCAGGGCCGGCAGGGAATGCAGCCGCAACAGCAGTACCAGCAGCCGCAGCACCCTCAGCACCCGGAGCCGCACTACGACGAGGGCGCCGGCGACGACTGGCGGGCCGATCCGGGCCCGCGCGAGCCGGAGCCGGAGCATGCGTTCTTCGCGGACCACGGCGATGACGACGGCCGCGACGACCTCGATCCGCGCGAGGAGGGCCGGGGCGGCCGCGAGCGCCGCGGCAAGAAGAACAAGAAGAACAAGCGGCGCAGTGGCCGGGCCTGCCTGGTGGTCACCCTGTTCTTCGCCGGAGCGGTCGGCACCGTCGGCTATTTCGGCTATGACTTCATCGTGAGCCACCTCGGCTCGGCCCCCGACTACGAGGGCGAGGGCGCCGGCGAGGTCCAGGTCGACATCCCGGAGAATTCCACGATCCTGCAGATGGGGCTGGCCCTCAAAAAGGCAGGCGTGGTCAAGAGCGCCGACGCTTTCTCCGAGGCCGCTATCGACAGCAAGAAGGACAAAGTCCTTCAGCCGGGGACATATTCCCTGCGCAAGCACATGTCCGCGGCCTCGGCCATCGAGCTGATGGTGGACCCCAAGAGCCGCAACGGCCTCACGATCCGTGAGGGGCTGCGCTCGGGCGACGTCTACAAGCTCATCGACACCAAGCTCCGCCTCAAGAAGGGTACGACCAAGGGCGTCGCCAAGACCGAGGCCAAGAACCTCGGGCTGCCGTCGTGGGCCAAGAGCGCGTCGAAGCTGAAGGACCCGCTGGAGGGCTTCCTCTATCCGTCGACCTACAGCGTCGGGGAGAAGGCCGAGCCGGCGGCGGTCCTGAAGCAGATGGTGGCGCGGGCGAACCAGGTCTACGAGAAGCACGACCTGGAGGGGAACGCGCAGAAGCTGCACCTCGAATCGCCGATGCAGCTGCTCACCGTCGCCAGCCTCACCCAGGCCGAGGGCAAGTACAAGCACGACTTCGTCAAGGTCGCCCGGGTCGTCTACAACCGTCTCAAGCCGGACAACACCGAGACCTACGGTCTGCTCGACTTCGACTCGACGGTGAACTACGCCAGGTCCCAGAGCACGCTGGACACCGGGTCCGTCGATGATCTGCGGAACTTCAACGATCCCTACAACACCTACAAGTTCAAGGGACTGCCGCCGGGCCCGATCGGCAACCCGGGCGAGGAAGCCATCAGGTCGGCGATCGACCCGGCCAAGGGCAACTGGTACTACTTCGTCTCGATCAACCCGGAAAAGACGCTGTTCGCGGAGACGAACGAACAGCACGAACGAAACCGCCGCATTTACCTCAAGGAACAAGAGAAAGCCAAGGAATGAGCGCCACCCGTCGGGCTGCGGTACTCGGCTCCCCGATCGCCCACTCCCTCTCCCCGGTGCTGCACCGTGCCGCCTACGCGGAACTGGGGCTGGAGGGCTGGGCGTACGACCGTTTCGAGGTCGACGAGGCGGCATTGCCCGGGTTTTTCGAGACGCTCGGTCCCGAGTGGGCGGGCCTGTCGCTGACCATGCCGCTCAAGCGGGCGGTGATCCCGCTGCTCGACGAGATCAGCTCGACCGCGGACGCCGTCGAGGCGGTGAACACCGTCGTCCTCACCGCCGACGGGCGCCGCTTCGGCGACAACACCGACATCCCCGGCATGGTCGCCGCACTGCGCGAGCGCGGAGTGCGGCAGGTCGAGCGGGCGTCGGTCCTGGGCGCCGGCGCCACCGCCTCCTCCGCGCTCGCCGCGCTCTCCCGGATCTGCACCGGCGAGGTCACCGCGTATGTCCGCAGCGAGGCGCGTGCCGAGGAGATGCGCGGCTGGGGCGAGCGGCTCGGGGTCACGGTCCGCACCGCCGCCTGGGAGGACGCCGCCGCGGCCTTCGAGGCCCCGTTGACGATCGCCACCACCCCGGCGGGGACCACCGACGCGCTCGCCGCCGCCGTCCCCGACCGGCCGGGCACGCTCTTCGATGTGCTCTACGAGCCCTGGCCGACGGCGCTGGCCACGGCCTGGGCCGACCGCGGCGGCGCCGTGGTCGGCGGCCTCGACCTGCTGGTCCACCAGGCCGTACTGCAGGTGGAGCAGATGACGGGCCGGTCACCGGCGCCGCTGGCCGCGATGCGCAAGGCCGGCGAGGTGGCGCTCGCCGCCCGCTGACCCTCCCTGCCGGGCCCGGTCCGCCCGGTCCGTCCCGTACGTCCCCGCGCGCCCGGTCCGCACCCTGGACTGGGCGCCGGTCGTCCCGCGCGACGTGGGAGGATCAGGGGAAGACCGTACGCGGATGAGCAGTACATGAGGAGCACCGTTGAGCAGGTTGCGCTGGCTGACGGCGGGGGAGTCGCACGGCCCCGCACTCGTGGCGACGCTGGAGGGCCTTCCGGCCGGAGTGCCGATCACCACGGAGATGGTGGCGGACGCGCTGGCCCGGCGCCGGCTCGGCTATGGCCGCGGTGCCCGGATGAAGTTCGAGCAGGACCAGGTGACCTTCCTGGGTGGGGTGCGGCACGGTCTGTCGCTGGGCTCGCCGGTCGCGATCATGGTCGGCAACACCGAGTGGCCCAAGTGGGAGCAGGTGATGGCGGCCGACCCGGTGGACCCGGAGGAGCTGGCCGCGCTGGCCCGTAACGCGCCGCTGACCCGTCCCCGCCCCGGCCACGCCGACCTCGCCGGGATGCAGAAGTACGGCTTCGACGAGGCCCGCCCGATCCTGGAGCGCGCCTCCGCCCGCGAGACCGCCGCCCGGGTCGCCCTCGGCACCGTCGCCCGTTCCTTCCTCAAGGAGACGGCCGGTATCGAGATCGTCTCGCATGTCGTCGAGCTGGCCGCGGCCAAGGCCCCGTACGGCGTCGTCCCCGAGCCCTCCGACGTCGAGAAGCTGGACGCCGACCCGGTGCGCTGCCTGGACGCGGACGCGAGCAAGGCGATGGTCGCCGAGATCGACCAGGCCCACAAGGACGGCGACACCCTCGGCGGGGTCGTCGAGGTGCTGGCCTACGGTGTGCCGGTGGGTCTCGGCTCGCATGTGCACTGGGACCGGCGTCTGGACGCCCGGCTGGCCGCCGCCCTCATGGGCATCCAGGCCATCAAGGGCGTCGAGCTCGGTGACGGCTTCGACCTGGCGCGGGTCCCGGGCTCGAAGGCGCATGACGAGATCGTCTCCACCGATGACGGGATCAAGCGCAGCTCCGGCCGCTCCGGCGGCACCGAGGGCGGGCTGACGACCGGCGAGCTGCTGCGGGTGCGCGCCGCGATGAAGCCGATCGCGACGGTGCCGAAGGCGCTGGCGACCATCGATGTGGCCACCGGTGAGGCGGCCAAGGCGCACCACCAGCGCTCGGACGTCTGCGCCGTGCCGGCCGCCGGCATCGTCGCCGAGGCGATGGTGGCCCTCGTACTGGCGGACGCGGTGGTGGAGAAGTTCGGCGGTGACAGCGTGCCGGAGACCCGCCGCAACGTGCAGACCTTCCTCGACAACCTGGCGATCCGATGACGTCGCCGGCCGTCGTGCTGATCGGCCCGCCCGGGGCCGGTAAGTCGACGGTGGGCGCGCTGCTGGCCGAGCGGCTGGGCGTCGGCTACCGGGACACCGACGCCGATGTCGTCGCCACGGCCGGCCGGCCGATCGCCGAGATCTTCATCGACCAGGGCGAGCCGCACTTCCGCGACCTGGAACGGGCCGCGGTGCGTGACGCGCTCGACGGCCACCCGGGAGTGCTCGCGCTCGGCGGCGGCGCGATCCTCGACGAGGGCACCCGCAAGCTGCTGACCGGACTGCCGGTGGTCTTCCTGGACGTCCAGCTCGCGGACGCCGTCAAGCGGGTGGGCCTCGACGCGCCCCGCCCGCTGCTGGCCGTCAATCCGCGCAAGCAGTGGCGCGAGCTGATGGAGCGGCGCCGTCCGCTGTACACCGAGGTCGCCCGCGCCGTGATCGCCACGGGGGAGCGGACCCCCGAGCAGGTCGTCGAGGCGATTCTGGACGCTTTGGACCTACGCCAGGCCGCGGGAGACGCCCCGCAGGCCGCCCACAGGGAGGAACAGGCATGACGGAGCAGGCCACCCGTATCCAGGTCGGCGGCACGGCGGGCACCGATCCGTACGAGGTGCTCGTCGGGCGGCAACTGCTCGGTGAACTGCCCGGCCTGATCGGTGAGGGGGTCAAGCGGGTCGCGGTGCTGCACCCGGAGGCGCTGGCCGCCACCGGCGAGGCGCTGCGCGAGGACCTGGCCTCCCAGGGCTACGAGGCGATCGCCATTCAGCTGCCGAACGCCGAGGAGTCCAAGACCGCCGAGGTCGCGGCCTACTGCTGGAAGGCGCTCGGCCAGTCCGGCTTCACCCGCAGCGATGTGATCGTCGGCGTCGGCGGCGGCGCCACCACCGACCTGGCCGGCTTCGTCGCCGCGACCTGGCTGCGCGGGGTGCGCTGGATCGCCGTACCGACCACCGTGCTCGGCATGGTGGACGCGGCGGTCGGCGGCAAGACCGGCATCAACACCGCCGAGGGCAAGAACCTCGTCGGTGCCTTCCACCCGCCGGCCGGTGTGCTCTGCGACCTGGCCGCGCTGGACTCGCTGCCGGTGCACGACTACGTCTCCGGTCTGGCCGAGGTCATCAAGGCCGGCTTCATCGCCGACCCGGCGATCCTCGACCTGATCGAGTCGGACCCGGAGGCCGCCAAGCGCCCGGACGGTGCGCACACCGCCGAGCTGATCGAGCGGGCGATCCGGGTCAAGGCCGAGGTGGTCTCCGCGGACCTCAAGGAGTCCGGTCTGCGCGAGATCCTCAACTACGGCCACACCCTCGCGCACGCCATCGAGAAGAACGAGCGCTACAACTGGCGGCACGGCGCGGCCGTTTCCGTCGGCATGGTCTTCGCCGCCGAACTCGGCCGGATCGCCGGCCGCCTGGACGACGCCACCGCCGACCGGCACCGCTCCGTCCTGGAGTCCGTCGGGCTGCCGCTGACCTACCGGGGCGACCAGTGGCCCAAGCTGCTGGAGACGATGAAGGTCGACAAGAAGTCCCGCGGCGACCGGCTGCGCTTCATCGTCCTGGACGGCCTCGCCAAGCCGACCGTCCTGGAGGGCCCGGACCCGGCCATGCTGCTCGCGGCACACGCGGAGATCGCGGCGTGAGCCGCGGCCGGTCCCACCCGGCGGCGGCCGGGGGAGCACGGGCGGCCACCGGGCCGCGGACGACGGCGACGGCCGCACCCGCGCACCGCGCGGGCGCAGAGGCGAGCGGAAGGGGCACAGCATGAGCGGCAAGACCCGGCGGGTGCTCGTCCTCAACGGGCCCAACCTCGGCCGGCTGGGCTCCCGTGAGCCCGATGTCTACGGCGCCACCTCCTACACCGGACTGGTCGAGGAGTGCACCAGGCTCGGCAAGGAGCTGGGGTTCGAGGCCGAGGTCCGGGAGACCAACGACGAGGGCGAGATGATCCGCTGGCTGCACGAGGCCGCCGACGGATCGATTCCGGTCATCATCAACCCCGGTGCCTTCACGCACTATTCGTACGGCATGCGGGACGCGGCCGCCCAGCGCACCGCCCCGCTGATCGAGGTGCACATCTCCAACCCGTACGCCCGCGAGGAGTTCCGCCACAATTCGGTCATCGCGGCCATCGCCAGCGGTACGGTCGCCGGCTTCGGCATCGGCTCGTACCGTCTCGCACTCCGCGCGCTGGCCGAGGAACTGGACGGCTGACGCACCCTCGGGCACACCACGGCGCCCCCGGCCGTTCCCGCAGCGAGCGCCGGGGGCAGGAGGCCCTCCGGCCGCGTCCGGGAGGGTACCGTTCGCAGCGGTAGCACCCACGCCGACGGCCGTGGGGCACAACGGCCCCTCCGGGCCGGTGGGTTACCGCACGACGCACCGGGCAGACCGCCCGGCGCCTGGGGGCGCCACCGGCGTGAGCCGGGGGAGCACCGCACCACGTCGACCGCACGAGACGGAGAGCCACCGGATGCAGTACGCAGTGGGGGCTCCGCTGCCGCCGCCCCGCGGGCAGGCATCAGGACCCGGGGCCGCCATGCACTGGACGCCCAACCCGGCAGGGCACACCCCGCCCACCTCGCCGCCGGCCCCTTCGGCCCCGCCGCCGGCTCCCGCCGCCCCGCCGCCCGCGCAGCAGCCCGCCCCCGGCCAGGGCTGGCACGGGCCCGCACCCCAGCAGGCCCCGCCCACCCCGCACAGCACGGACCTCACCGGCCATGTGCCGCTGCCCCCGGGTGCCCCGGTGCCGCTGCCCAGCCCGCCCACCGATGCCGCACCGGACGCCGCGCACACCGCCGTCGCGGTGCTGCTCATCGGCCCGGCCGGGGCCGGCAAGACCAGCGTGGCGCGCCACTGGGCCGACACCCGGCGGGTGCCGACCGCGCACATCAGCCTCGACGACGTCCGCGAATGGGTCCGCGCCGGCTTCGCCGACCCGCAGTCCGGCTGGAACGACCACTCCGAGGCGCAGTACCGCCTCGCCCGCCGTACCTGCGGCTTCGCGGCCCGTAACTTCCTCGCCAACGGCATCTCCTGCATCCTCGACGACGCTGTCTTCCCCGACCGGCCGGTCGTCGGCCTCGGCGGCTGGAAGCGCCATGTGGGCCCCGGCCTGCTGCCGATCGTGCTGCTGCCCGGCCTGGAGATCGTCCTGGAGCGCAACGCCCGGCGCAGCGGCAACCGCCGGCTCTCCGACGAAGAGGTGGCCAGGATCCACGGGCGGATGGCCGGCTGGTACGGCTCCGGCCTGCCGATCATCGACAACTCCCAGCACGACGTCGCCACGACGGTGCGGGTGCTGGACGACGTCGTCGCCCGCAGCATCGCCAGCCCGCCCAACTGGTAGCCGGGACGGCCACCGCTCCCCCGGGCGGCCCCGCTCGACCGGCCGCCTCGGAGGAGTCGCCGTACGCTCGTGATATGTCCGAGTTGTACGCGGCCCGACGCACGCGTCTGCGCGACCGCGTAGCCGGGGCCGGAAGTGCCGCCGCACTGATCTCGCGCCCCGCGAACGTCCGCTACCTCACCGGCTGTGCGCCGCCCGGCGCCGCGCTGCTGCTGGGACCGGCCGACGATGTGCTGCTGTGCGGCAACCCGCTCAGCGGTGATCCCTCCGAGGGGCGCCCGGCCGAGGACGTCCGGGTCTCGGTGCTGCCGACACGTGGCGGCGACCCGGTCGTGGCCGGCGCCGACCTGGCCGCCAAGGCCGGCGCGGACATCCTGGCCGTCGAGGAACACCACCTCACCGTCACCCGGCACCGGGCGCTCTCGCAGGTTGCGCCCCGGCTGCGGCTGAGCGATATGGCCTGCGCGGTCGAGGCGCAGCGGCTGGTGAAGGACGACGACGAGATCGCCTGTCTGCGGATCGCCGCCGAGATCGCCGACCAGGCCCTGGGGGAGCTCCTGGAATCGATCCTGGTCGGCCGCACCGAGCGGCATCTCGCGCTCGAACTGGAGCGGCGGCTGGTCGACCACGGTGCGGACGGTCCGGCCTTTCCGACCTCCGTCGCGACCGGCCCGAACGCCGGCCGCCCCGGGCATCTGCCCACCGACCGGCGGGTCGAGGAGGGCGACTTCCTCAGCGTCGGGCTGGGCGCCAATTACCGCGGCTACCGCAGCGAGATCGGCCGGACCTTCGTCATCGGCACCACGCCCTCGGACTGGCAGATCGAGCTGTACGATCTCGTTTTTGCAGCCCAGCGAGCCGGGCGCGAGGCGCTGGCGCCGGGTGTGGAGTGCCGCGAGGTGGACCGGGTGACCCGCCATGTACTGGATGCCGCGGGGTACGGCGAGCGGCTCGGACCGTGGACCGGGCACGGTGTGGGACTCGAAATCGATGAGGACCCTCAGTTGTCCCCTGCCGCCATGGGTAAACTGGACGCTTGCGTGCCGGTCACCGTCGAGCCGGGGGTTCACATCCCGGGCCGTGGGGGTGTCCGGATCGACGACACACTCGTCGTCCGCCCCGAGGCGGACGGCGGGCCCGAGCTACTCACGATCACGACCAAGGAGCTGCTCGCACTCTGAGCCGTAGGGTTTCGGCGTGCGCTTCTCCGGGGTCCCACACCTGCAGTCCAGGAGATTCCGCAACCGTGGCATCCACGAACGACCTCAAGAACGGCATGGTGCTCAAGCTCGAAGGCGGCCAGCTCTGGTCCGTCGTCGAGTTCCAGCACGTCAAGCCCGGCAAGGGCCCCGCCTTTGTCCGCACGAAGCTCAAGAACGTGCTGTCCGGCAAGGTGGTGGACAAGACCTTCAACGCCGGTGTGAAGGTCGAGACGGCCACCGTCGACAAGCGCGGAATGCAGTTCTCGTACATGGACGGCGACTACTTCGTCTTCATGGACATGGACACCTACGACCAGCTGCACGTCGACCGCAAGTCCGTCGGTGACGCCGCGAACTACCTCATCGAGGGCTTCGAGGCGGTCGTGGCACAGCACGAGGGCGAGGTGCTCTACGTCGAGCTCCCGGCCGCGGTCGAGCTGACCATCAAGCACACCGAGCCCGGTGTGCAGGGCGACCGCTCCACCGGCGGCTCCAAGCCCGCCGAGCTGGAGACCGGCTACTCCATCCAGGTGCCGCTCTTCATCACCACCGGTGAGAAGATCAAGGTCGACACCCGCACGGGCGACTACCTCGGCCGGGTGAACAGCTAACCGTGGCTGCCCGTACCAAGGCCCGTAAGCGCGCCTTCCAGATTCTCTTCGAGGCCGACCAGCGCGGTGCCGATGTGCAGTCCGTGCTCGCGGACTGGATGCGGCACGCCCGGACCGATCCCCGGCAGCCGCCGGTGAACGAGTACACCCTGCAGCTGGTCGAGGGATACGCGGACCATGTCACCCGCATCGACGAGCTGATCTCCACCTACGCGGTCGACTGGGACCTGGACCGGATGCCGGCGGCCGACCGCAGCATCGTGCGGCTCGGCGCCTACGAACTGCTCTGGGTGGACGACACGCCGGACGCGGTGGCGATCGACGAAGCGGTGCAGCTCGCCAAGGAGTTCTCCACGGACGACTCCCCGGCCTTCGTCAACGGCCTCCTCGGCCGGTTCAAGGAGCTGAAGCCGAGCCTGCGGCGCGAGGCGTAGCAGGCGGTCGGCAGAGCGTGTGAACGGGCCCGGAGCGAGGGGCAGTGCTCCGGGCCCTTCGCATGCCCGCAGAACGCCGTCAGAGGCTCTCGTGGGGGTACCGGCGAGAGCCTCTGCGGCCCGGGACGGGCCCCGGAATGCAGCACCGCCGCTCCGGAAGCCCGGAGCGGCGGTACGTTTCTGCAGGTACGAGGGGGGTCAGAGTTCCTCGTGTGACACGGCGCGGCGTGCATCGGCGTCGAGCACGCCCCAGCTGATCAGCTGCTCGGTCAGCACCGAGGGCGACTGGTCGTAGATGACCGCAAGGGTGCGCAGGTCGTCCTGGCGGATCGAGAGCACCTTGCCGTTGTAGTCACCGCGCTGGCTCTGGATGGTGGCGGCGTAGCGCTGCAGCGGGCCGGCCTTCTCCTGCGGGACATGGGCGAGGCGCTCCAGGTCGAGCACCAGCTTCGGCGGCGGCTCGGCCGCTCCGCCCGGTGTCGTGCCCGGCAGCAGCTCCTGCACCGGGACGCCGTAGAAGTCCGCCAGCTCGGCGAGGCGCTGCACGGTGACGGCGCGGTCGCCGCGCTCGTACGAACCGACCACCACGGCCTTCCAGCGGCCCTGGGACTTCTCCTCGACGCCGTGGAGAGAAAGGCCCTGCTGGGTGCGGATGGCGCGGAGCTTGGCCCCGAGCTGTTTGGCGTATTCGCTGGACATAAAACTCCCCAGACGGCTGTATCGACATGCGGCTCCGCCGCGGGCTGGTAACTCACTGTGAGGTTACGCAGCGTAATCTGACTTCGTCAAGCGGAACGGGGCAGACCCTCACCCGTCAGGGGTGCGGACGGCTCCTGGAGGGCCTCCTGGTAGCCTGGGGCGCGTAATTCCGACGTCCTTTAAGGTCCGTCCCGTGAGGCGGAGAAGGAGGTCCGTTTCATATGGACGCAAGCAGTTCCGACACGACGGCTCAGCTCCCCGCGCGCCCGGTGCTCGAAGGCCCGGACATCGCGCGGATGCTCACCCGTATCGCCCACGAGATCGTCGAGCGCGCCAAGGGCGCGGACGATGTGGTGCTCCTGGGGATTCCCACCCGCGGCGTCTTCCTCGCCCGGCGACTGGCCGCCAAGCTCGAAGAGATCACCGGCCGCACGGTCCCGGTCGGCTCGCTCGACATCACGATGTACCGCGACGACCTGCGCCTGGGCCCCGCCCGCACGCTCGCCCGCACGGACATCCCCGCCGACGGCATCGAGGGCCGGGTCGTCCTCCTCGTCGACGACGTCCTCTTCTCCGGGCGCACGATCCGCGCCGCGCTGGACGCGCTGGGCGACATCGGCCGGCCGCGCGCCGTGCAGCTGGCGGTCCTCGTCGACCGGGGTCACCGCGAACTGCCGATCCGCGCCGACTACGTGGGCAAGAACCTCCCCACGTCGCTGCGGGAGACGGTCAAGGTCCAGCTCACCGAGGAGGACGGCCGGGACGCCGTGCTGCTCGGCGTGAAGCACACCGCCCCGGCCGGCGAGCGATAGCGCACCGCGCAGCGACCCGGTGACCCCGGGCCCGCAGGCATGCCCGCTCAACGGACATTCCCGTACACCTCCTTCACTCACGGAGAAAACCGGATGAAGCGTCACCTCATCTCGGCCGCCGACCTCACGCGCGACGACGCCGTCCTGATCCTCGACACCGCCGAGGAGATGGCCCGGGTCGCCGACCGGCCGATCAAGAAGCTCCCCACCCTGCGCGGACGCACCGTCGTCAACCTCTTCTTCGAGGACTCGACCCGCACCCGCATCTCGTTCGAGGCCGCCGCCAAGCGGCTCTCCGCCGACGTCATCAACTTCTCCGCCAAGGGGTCCTCGGTCTCCAAGGGCGAGTCGCTCAAGGACACCGCCCTCACCCTGGAGGCGATGGGCGCGGACGCCGTCGTCATCCGGCACCACGACTCCGGCGCCCCGCACCGCCTGGCGACCTCCGGCTGGATCGGCGGCTCCGTGGTGAACGCCGGTGACGGTACCCACGAGCACCCCACCCAGGCGCTGCTGGACGCCTTCACGATGCGCCGCCGCCTCGTCGGCGCCGACGCGGGCCTGGGCCAGGACCTCGCCGGCCGCCGCATCACCATCGTCGGCGACATCCTGCACAGCCGGGTCGCCCGCTCCAACGTCCATCTGCTGCACACCCTGGGTGCCGAGGTCACCCTGGTCGCGCCGCCGACGCTGGTGCCGATCGGGGTCGAGCAGTGGCCCTGCGAGGTGTCGTACGACCTGGACGCCGTGGTCGCCAAGTCCGACGCGGTGATGATGCTGCGGGTCCAGCGCGAGCGGATGAACGCGGCGTTCTTCCCGACCGAGCGGGAGTACGCGCGGCGCTACGGCCTGGACGGCGACCGGATGTCCCGGATGCCGGAGCACGCGATCGTGATGCACCCCGGCCCGATGAACCGCGGTATGGAGATCACCGCCGAGGTCGCCGACTCGCCGCGCTGCACGGCCGTCGAGCAGGTCACCAACGGCGTCAGCATCCGGATGGCCGTCCTGTACCTGCTGCTGGGCGGCAACGAGCCCGCCCTCACCGCCGGCAACGGCACCAGCACTCGCACCGAGGAGAGCAAGTAACCATGAGCAAGATCCTTATTCGCGGCGCGAAGGTCCTCGGTGGCGAGCCGCAGGACGTGCTGATCGACGGGGAGAGCATCGCCGAGGTCGGGACCGGGCTGAGCGCCGAGGGCGCCCAGGTCATCGAGGCCGACGGCAAGATCCTGCTGCCGGGCCTGGTCGACCTGCACACCCATCTGCGCGAGCCGGGCCGCGAGGACTCCGAGACCGTGCTGACCGGCACCAAGGCGGCCGCGGTCGGCGGCTTCACCGCCGTGCACGCCATGGCCAACACCTTCCCCGTCGCGGACACCGCGGGCGTCGTCGAGCAGGTCTGGCGGCTGGGCAAGGAGTCCGGCTACTGCGACGTCCAGCCCGTCGGTGCGGTCACCGTCGGCCTGGAGGGCAAGAAGCTCGCCGAGCTCGGCGCGATGCACGACTCGGCGGCCGGGGTGCGGGTCTTCTCCGACGACGGCAAGTGCGTGGACGACGCCGTGATCATGCGGCGAGCCCTGGAGTACGTGAAGGCCTTCGACGGTGTCGTCGCCCAGCACGCCCAGGAGCCCCGGCTCACCGAGGGTGCCCAGATGAACGAGGGCATCGTCTCCGCCGAGCTGGGCCTCGGCGGCTGGCCCGCGGTCGCCGAGGAGTCGATCATCGCCCGGGATGTGCTGCTCGCCGCGCACGTCGGCTCCCGGGTGCACATCTGCCACCTGTCGACGGCGGGCTCGGTCGAGATCGTCCGCTGGGCCAAGTCCAAGGGCTGGAACGTCACCGCCGAGGTCACCCCGCACCACCTGCTGCTCACCGACGAGCTCGTGCGCAGCTACAACCCCGTCTACAAGGTGAACCCGCCGCTGCGCACCGAGGCCGACGTCCTGGCGCTGCGCGAGGCGCTGGCCGACGGCACCATCGACTGCGTCGCCACCGACCACGCCCCGCACCCGCACGAGGACAAGGACTGCGAGTGGGGCGCGGCGGCCATGGGCATGGTCGGCCTGGAGACCGCGCTCTCCGTCGTCCAGCACACGATGGTCGACAGCGGCCTGCTGGACTGGGCCGGCGTCGCCGACCGGATGTCCTTCCGCCCGGCGCACATCGGCCGCCTGGAGGGCCACGGCCGTCCCGTCTCGGCTGGTGAGCCCGCCAACCTCACACTGCTCGATTCCGCTTACCGTGGAGAGGTGGACCCCGCGGGCTTCGCCTCCCGCAGCCGCAACACCCCCTACGAGGGTCGTGAGCTGCCGGGACGCGTCACCCACACCTTTCTGCGGGGCCGGGCAACGGTCGTCGACGGGAAGCTGGCGTGACTCCTCCACTGATCCACTTGGCCGAAGCGCAGAAGTCGGCGCCGGTCACCGACTGGGCCGCACGGATCGGCTGGGTCGTCGGTCTGCTGGTCTTCGTCGTCTTCGTCTACTGGCTGATGCGCCAGGGCTGGAAGTGGCGCGGCACGCTCCAGGGCGACCTTCCCGAGCTGCCCGCCACCCCGGACGGCCTCGGCGAGCCCCGGCTGCGGCTCAGCGGCCGCTATCACGGGTCCACCACTGCCGGGCAGTGGCTCGACCGGATCGTGGCGCGCGGCCTGGGCACCCGTAGCCGCGCCGAGCTGACCCTGACCGACCAGGGCCTGGACGTCGTACGGCCGGGCGCCGAGGACTTCTTCGTGCCGGCCGCCGCACTGCGCGGCGCCCGCCTCGACAAGGGCATCGCCGGCAAGGTCCTGCCCGAGGGCGGCCTGCTGATCGTCACCTGGCGGCACGGGGACAAGGAGATCGACTCCGGTTTCCGCTCCGACCGGGCGGGCGAGCACCCGGCCTGGGTCGCGGCCATCGACCGGCTGAGCACCGCGCAGCAGGGCACCACCGAGCACAGCACCACCGAGCACCACACCAGCACGACCGAGCACACCGAAACGGAAGGCGCACGATGACGACCTCCACCAGGGGGACTGCCAAGATCCCCGCCGTACTCGTCCTGGAGGACGGCCGCACCTTCCGCGGCCGTGCCTACGGGGCCGTGGGGGAGACCTTCGGCGAAGCGGTGTTCTCCACCGGCATGACCGGCTATCAGGAGACGCTGACCGACCCCTCGTACCACCGCCAGGTCGTCGTCATGACCGCCCCGCACATCGGCAACACCGGTGTGAACGACGAGGACCCCGAGTCCGGGAGGATCTGGGTCTCCGGCTACGTCGTCCGCGACCCCGCCCGGCTCCCGTCCAACTGGCGCTCGGTGCGCTCGCTGGACGACGAGCTGGTCGCCCAGGGCGTCGTCGGCATCAGCGGCGTCGACACCCGCGCGCTGACCCGGCACCTGCGGGAGAGCGGTGCCATGCGGGTCGGCATCTTCTCCGGCGACGCACTGCCCGACGAGGGCACGATGCTGGCCAAGGTGCGCCAGGCCCCCGAGATGCAGGGCGCCGACCTGTCCACGCAGGTCGCCACCGAGGAGTCCTACGTCGTCCCGGCGATCGGTACCAGGAAGTTCACCGTCGCCGCGATCGACCTGGGCATCAAGGGCATGACCCCGCACCGGATGGCCGAGCGCGGCATCGAGGTGCACGTGCTGCCCGCCACCGCCACCGTCGAGGACGTCTACGCGGTGAACCCGGACGGCGTGTTCTTCTCCAACGGCCCCGGCGACCCGGCCACCGCCGACCACCCGGTCTCCGTCATGCGCGGGGTGCTGGAGCGGAAGACACCGCTGTTCGGCATCTGCTTCGGCAACCAGATCCTGGGCCGCGCGCTGGGCTTCGGCACCTTCAAGCTCAAGTACGGGCACCGCGGCATCAACCAGCCGGTGCAGGACCGTACGACCGGCAAGGTCGAGGTCACCGCGCACAACCACGGTTTCGCCGTCGACGCCCCGCTCGACAAGGTCTCCGAGACCCCCTTCGGCCGCGCCGAGGTCTCCCACGTCTGCCTCAATGACAACGTGGTGGAGGGTCTGCACCTCCTCGACCAGCCGGCCTTCAGCGTCCAGTACCACCCCGAAGCCGCAGCGGGTCCGCACGACGCCGCGTACCTCTTCGACCGCTTCGTATCCCTGATGGAGGGCCAGCGTGCCTAAGCGCACCGATATCCAGTCCGTCCTGGTCATCGGCTCCGGCCCGATCGTCATCGGCCAGGCCGCCGAGTTCGACTACTCCGGCACCCAGGCCTGCCGGGTCCTCAAGTCCGAGGGCCTGCGCGTCATCCTGGTGAACTCCAACCCGGCGACGATCATGACCGACCCGGAGATCGCCGACGCCACGTACGTCGAGCCGATCACCCCGGACTTCGTCGAGAAGATCATCGCGAAGGAGCGCCCGGACGCGCTCCTGCCGACCCTGGGCGGCCAGACCGCCCTCAACACCGCCATCTCCCTCCACGAGGCCGGCACCCTCGACAAGTACAACGTCGAGCTGATCGGCGCGAACGTCGAGGCGATCAACAAGGGCGAGGACCGCGACCTCTTCAAGGAGGTCGTCGAGGCCGTCAACCGCAAGATCGGCCACGGCGAGTCCGCCCGCTCGGTCATCTGCCACTCCATGGACGACGTCCTGGCGGGCGTCGACGAGCTCGGCGGCTACCCCGTCGTCGTCCGCCCCTCCTTCACCATGGGCGGCGCCGGCTCCGGCTTCGCCCACGACGAGGAGGAGCTGCGCCGGATCGCCGGCCAGGGCCTGACGCTCTCGCCGACCACCGAGGTGCTCCTGGAGGAGTCCATCCTCGGCTGGAAGGAGTACGAACTGGAGCTGATGCGCGACAAGAACGACAACGTCGTGGTCGTCTGCTCCATCGAGAACTTCGACCCGATGGGTGTGCACACCGGCGACTCGATCACCGTCGCGCCGGCGATGACGCTCACCGACCGGGAGTACCAGACCCTGCGGGACATCGGCATCGCGGTCATCCGCGAGGTCGGCGTGGACACCGGCGGCTGCAACATCCAGTTCGCGGTCAACCCCGAGGACGGCCGGGTCATCGTCATCGAGATGAACCCGCGGGTCTCCCGTTCGTCGGCCCTGGCCTCCAAGGCCACCGGCTTCCCGATCGCGAAGATCGCCGCCCGGCTCGCCGTCGGATACACCCTCGACGAGATCCCCAACGACATCACCGAGAAGACCCCGGCCTCCTTCGAGCCGACTCTCGACTATGTCGTCGTCAAGGTGCCGCGCTTCGCCTTCGAGAAGTTCCCGGCCGCCGACGCCACGCTCACCACGACCATGAAGTCGGTCGGCGAGGCCATGGCCATCGGCCGTAACTTCCCCGAGGCGCTCAACAAGGCCCTGCGCTCCCTGGAGAAGAAGGGCAGCCAGTTCGACTTCGTCACCGAGCCGGGCGACAAGGCCGCGCTGCTGGAGAAGGCCAAGGTCCCGACCGACGGCCGGATCAACACCGTCATGGCGGCGATCCGGGCCGGCGCCGGCCCGCAGGAGGTCTTCGACGCCACGAAGATCGACCCGTGGTTCGTCGACCAGCTCTTCCTCGTCAAGGAGATCGCCGACGAGATCGCCGCGGCCGAGAAGCTCGACCCGGAGATCCTTGCGGACGCAAAGCGCTACGGCTTCTCCGACGCCCAGATCGCCGCGATCCGCGGGCTGCGCGAGGACGTCGTCCGCGAGGTCCGGCACGCCCTCGGTGTCCGCCCGGTCTACAAGACGGTCGACACCTGCGCCGCCGAATTCGCCGCGAAGACGCCGTACTTCTACTCCTCCTACGACGAGGAGACCGAGGTCGCGTCCCGCGAGAAGCCGGCCGTGATCATCCTCGGCTCCGGCCCCAACCGCATCGGCCAGGGCATCGAGTTCGACTACTCCTGCGTCCACGCCTCGTTCGCGCTCAGCGACGCCGGCTACGAGACCGTGATGGTCAACTGCAACCCGGAGACCGTCTCGACGGACTACGACACCTCCGACCGCCTGTACTTCGAGCCGCTGACGCTGGAAGACGTCCTGGAGATCGTGCACGCCGAGACCCAGGCCGGTCCGGTCGCCGGTGTCGTCGTCCAGCTCGGCGGGCAGACCCCGCTGGGCCTGGCGCAGGCGCTCAAGGACAACGGTGTGCCGATCGTCGGCACCTCGCCCGAGGCGATCGACCTCGCCGAGGAGCGCGGCGCCTTCGGCCGGGTGCTGACCGAGGCCGGACTGCCGGCCCCCAAGTACGGCACCGCCTTCTCCTTCGCCGAGGCCAAGCGGATCGCCACCGAGATCGGTTACCCGGTCATGGTCCGCCCGTCCTACGTGCTCGGCGGCCGCGGTATGGAGATCGTCTACGACGAGCCTTCGCTGGGGGAGTACCTCACCCGGCACGCCGGCCTGATCGACCGGCACCCGGTCCTCATCGACCGGTTCCTCGACGACGCCATAGAGATCGACGTCGACGCGCTCTATGACGGCCATGAGCTCTACCTCGGCGGCGTCATGGAGCACATCGAGGAGGCCGGTATCCACTCCGGCGACTCCGCCTGTGCGCTGCCCCCGATCACCCTCGGCGGCTTCGACATCAAGCGGCTGCGGGCCTCGACGGAGGCCATCGCCAAGGGCGTCGGCGTCCGCGGACTGATCAACATCCAGTTCGCGATGGCCGGGGACATCCTCTACGTCCTGGAGGCCAACCCCCGTGCCTCCCGCACGGTGCCCTTCACCTCGAAGGCCACCGCCGTGCCGCTGGCCAAGGCCGCCGCCCGGATCTCGCTGGGCGCCACCATCGCCGAGCTGCGCGCCGAGGGCATGCTGCCCAAGGCCGGCGACGGCGGCACCCTGCCGCTGGACGCGCCGATCTCCGTCAAGGAGGCCGTGATGCCCTGGTCGCGGTTCCGCGACATCCACGGCCGCGGTGTGGACACCGTCCTGGGCCCGGAGATGCGCTCCACCGGCGAGGTCATGGGCATCGACTCGGTCTTCGGCACCGCCTACGCCAAGTCCCAGTCCGGTGCCTACGGGGCGCTGCCCACCAAGGGCCGCGCGTTCGTCTCCGTCGCCAACCGCGACAAGCGCTCGATGATCTTCCCGGCCCGTGAGCTGGTCGCCCACGGCTTCGAGCTGCTCGCCACCTCCGGCACCGCCGAGGTGCTGCGCCGCAACGGCATCAACACCACCGTGGTGCGCAAGCAGTCCGAGGGCGAGGGGCCGGACGGCGAGAAGACCATCGTCCAGCTGATCCACGACGGCCAGGTCGACCTGATCGTCAACACCCCCTACGGCACCGGCGGCCGGCTGGACGGCTACGACATCCGTACCGCCGCCGTCGCCCGCGGCGTCCCGTGCCTGACCACGGTCCAGGCGCTGGCCGCCGCCGTCCAGGGCATCGAGGCCATGTCCCGCGGAGACGTGGGTGTGCGTTCCCTCCAGGAACACGCCGAACATCTCACCGCGGCCCGCGAGGAGTAGCGGCCAGGAGGGGGACACCGAAACGGTGTCCCCCTCTTCATGAGCCCCCAGTACCTCCTCAGCGCGGAAGGCACCACCGACGATGTACCGCCTCTTCTTCCAACTGATCTTCAAGCGTATGGACCCCGAGAAGGCCCACCACCTGGCCTTCCGCTGGATCCAGCTGGCCGTGCGCCTCCCCGTGCTGCGCACCTTCCTCGCGGCCGCCCTCGCGCCCCGCTACAAGGAGCTGCGCACCGAGGCCCTGGGCCGCCGGATGCACGGCCCCTTCGGCCTGGCCGCCGGCTTCGACAAGAACGCCGTCGCCGTCGACGGGATGACCATGCTCGGCTTTGACCATGTCGAGATCGGCACGGTCACCGCCCAGCCGCAGCCCGGCAACCCCAAGAAGCGCCTGTTCCGGCTGGTACCGGACCGCGCGCTGATCAACCGGATGGGGTTCAACAACGAGGGCTCCGCGTCCGTGGCGGCCCGCCTGGCTGCCCGGAACCCGGTGTTCCCGGCCACCGTCGGCGTCAACATCGGCAAGACCAAGGTCGTCCCGGAGGCCGAGGCGACCGCCGACTACGTCACCTCCACCGAACGGCTCGCCCGGCACGCCGACTACCTGGTCGTCAACGTCTCCTCCCCGAACACCCCCGGGCTGCGCAGCCTCCAGGCCGTCGAGCATCTGCGCCCGCTGCTGACCGCGGTCCGCGAGGCCGCCGACCGTACGGTCACCGACCGCCGGGTCCCGCTGCTGGTCAAGATCGCCCCGGACCTCGCCGACGCGGACGTGGACGCGGTCGCCGACCTCGCCGTCGAGCTCGGCCTGGACGGGATCATCGCCACCAACACCACCATCGCCCGCGACGGGCTCGGTCTGACCTCTGACCCGAAGCTGATCGCCGAGACCGGCGGACTGTCCGGCGCGCCCGTCAAGGAGCGGTCGCTGGAGGTCCTGCGCCGCCTCTACGCCCGCGTCGGAGACAAGATCACCCTCATCGGGGTCGGCGGCATCGAGAACGCCGAGGACGCCTGGCAGCGCATCCTCGCCGGCGCCACCCTCGTCCAGGGCTACAGCGCCTTCATCTACCAGGGCCCGTTCTGGTGCCGTGCGATCCACAAGGGGCTGGCCGCCCGTCTGCGCAACAGCCCCTACGCCACCCTCGCCGACGCCGTCGGTGCCGAGCACAAGAAGGTGACCGCATGACCCTGCCCTTCGGTACGCGCCTTCGGCAGGCCATGGACGAGCGCGGCCCGCTCTGCGTCGGGATCGACCCGCATGCCTCGCTGCTGGCCGACTGGGGCCTGAACGACGATGTCGCGGGCCTGGCGCGGTTCACACGCACGGTCGTGGAGGCCCTCGGCGAGACCGTCGCCGTCTTCAAGCCGCAGTCCGCGTTCTTCGAGCGCTTCGGCTCGCGCGGCCTGGCCATCCTGGAGACCGCCGTCGTCGAGGCGCGCGAGCGCGGTGCCCTGGTCCTGATGGACGCCAAGCGCGGCGACATCGGTTCCACCATGGCCGCCTACGCCGAGACCTTCCTGCGCAAGGACTCCCCGCTGTTCTCGGACGCCCTGACGGTCTCCCCGTACCTCGGATACGGCTCGCTCCGACCGGCCGTCGACCTGGCCCGCGAGAGCGGCGCCGGACTCTTCGTCCTCGCCCTCACCTCCAACCCGGAGGGCGCGGAGGTCCAGCGGGCGGTGCGCGAGGACGGCAGCACCCTCGCGGCGACGATGCTCGGCCATCTTGCCGCCGAGAACGCCGGTGCCGAGCCGCTGGGCTCCTTCGGCGCCGTCGTCGGCGCCACGCTCGGCGATCTCTCCTCGTTCGATCTGGCGATCAACGGCCCGCTGCTCGCCCCCGGCATCGGCGCGCAGGGCGCCACCCCCGCCGACCTGCCGAAGGTTTTCGGGGACGCCGTACGCAATGTCGTCCCGAGCGTCAGCCGGGGGGTGCTGCGGCACGGTCCGGACGCCGCCGCACTGCGCGCCGCGGCGGACCGATTCGCCGACGAAGTGCGCACCGCGCTCGCCTGAAGGCCGTCAGACGGGGACTTTGGTCCCGAAATGTCCTGGTCAGCAGAGTCTGACCAGGACTTTTCGTCTGTTCTCGCTGACTCCGGCGCCCTCGGCCGCTAGTCTCCGTCGAGAGCACTGCACGTAAGCGCGTTGCTCGTTGCTCCGCAGGTGCGGGGTGACTAGGTTCCACACTGGTCCGTATCCGACAGTTCGACATCCGAGGTGACGTAGGCGTGGCTCTTCCGCCCCTTACCCCTGAACAGCGCGCAGCCGCGCTCGAGAAGGCCGCCGCGGCTCGCCGGGAGCGCGCCGAGGTCAAGAATCGGCTCAAGCACTCCGGTGCTTCCCTCCATGAGGTCATCAAGCAGGGCCAGGAGAACGACGTCATCGGCAAGATGAAGGTCTCCGCCCTCTTGGAGTCCCTGCCGGGCGTCGGCAAGGTCCGCGCCAAGCAGATCATGGAGCGGCTCGGCATCTCCGAAAGCCGCCGTGTCCGGGGTCTTGGCTCCAACCAGATCGCGTCGCTGGAGCGCGAGTTCGGCAGCACCGCTTCCTGAATTTTCCGGCATCACCGGGAAGCTGGAATAATCGCTGCATGAGTTCTGCAGTCTCCCGGGGGACGACCCCCGCGCCCCCGGCCAGACAACCGCGACTGACCGTGCTCTCCGGCCCCTCCGGGGTCGGCAAGAGCACGGTCGTCGCGCATATGCGCAAGGTGCACCCCGAGGTCTGGCTTTCGGTTTCGGCCACCACCCGTAAGCCGCGCCCCGGGGAGCAGCACGGCGTCCATTACTTCTTCGTCGAGGACGAGGAGTTCGACAAGCTCATCGCCAACGGTGAGCTGCTCGAATGGGCCGAGTTCGCGGGCAACCGCTACGGCACCCCCCGCAAGGCGGTGCTGGACCGGCTGGAGTCCGGGGAGCCGGTCCTGCTGGAGATCGATCTGCAGGGCGCCCGCCAGGTCCGCGCCTCCATGGCGGAGGCCGAGCTGGTCTTCCTGGCCCCGCCGAGCTGGGACGAGCTGGTCCGCCGGCTCACCGGACGGGGCACGGAGGCGCCGGAGGTCATCGAGCGCCGGCTGGCCGCCGCAAGGGTCGAGCTGGCAGCGGAGAAAGAGTTCGATATGACGCTTGTCAACACCTCCGTCGAGGACGTCAGCCGCGAGCTGCTAGCCTTGATGCTGAATCGATCCGGGGACCGGAACACCAGCGGCTGACCGCGCAGCTCCCCGGCCGACCAGGACTTCTGCGTTACACCCACGCTTCATCCCCCTTCGGAAGGTAGAGAGTGTCCTCTTCCATCACTGCACCCGAGGGCATCATCAACCCGCCCATTGATGAGCTTCTCGAGGCCACCGATTCGAAGTACAGCCTCGTGATCTACGCCGCCAAGCGCGCGCGCCAGATCAACGCGTACTACTCCCAGCTCGGCGAGGGCCTGCTGGAGTACGTCGGCCCCCTCGTGGACACGCACGTCCACGAGAAGCCCCTGTCGATCGCGCTCCGCGAGATCAACGCGGGCCTGCTGACCTCCGAGGCCATCGAGGGCCCCGCCCAGTAAGCAGCTGAAGAATTCACCAAGGGCCCGGCGGAGCGACCGCCGGGCCCTTGGTGTGTCATAGGGGCATACGGACGGACCTAGGTCGGGGAGCGGCGGAGCGATGGACAAGCGCGAGCGGGAGCGGCCCAGGGTCGTCCTGGGGGTCAGCGGTGGGATCGCCGCGTACAAGGCGTGCGAGCTGCTGCGGCGGCTGACCGAGTCCGGGCACGACGTACGGGTGGTGCCGACCGCTTCGGCGCTGCACTTCGTCGGGGAGGCCACCTGGTCGGCGCTGTCGGGCAACCCGGCCGGCACCGAGGTCTGGGAGTCCGTCCACGAGGTTCCGCACGTCCGCATCGGCCAGGCCGCCGATCTCGTCGTGGTCGCCCCCGCCACCGCCGACCTGCTGGCCAAGGCCGCCCACGGCCTCGCCGACGATCTGCTGACCAACACTCTGCTCACCGCGCGCTGTCCGGTGATCTTCGCGCCGGCGATGCACACCGAGATGTGGGAGAACCCCGCCACCCAGGAGAACGTCGCCACTCTGCGCCGCCGTGGCGCGCTGGTCATCGATCCCGCGGTCGGCCGGCTGACCGGCGTCGACACCGGCAAGGGCCGCTTCCCCGACCCGGTCGAGATCTTCGACTTCTGCCGCCGGGTGCTGGCCCGTGGCGCGCGGGCGGCGGAGCAGGATCTCGCCGGACGCCATGTCGTCATCAGCGCGGGCGGTACCCGCGAGCCGCTGGATCCCGTCCGCTACCTGGGCAACCGCTCCTCCGGCAAGCAGGGCTATGCGCTCGCCCGTACGGCGGTGGCCCGCGGCGCCCGGGTCACCCTGGTCGCAGGCAACACCGAGCTGCCCGATCCTGCAGGTGTGGACGTGATCCACATCGGAACGGCCCGTCAGCTCCGTGAGGCCGTGCTGAAGGCCGCCGCGGAGGCCGACGCGGTGGTCATGGCCGCCGCCGTCGCCGATTTCCGCCCCGCCGTCTACACGACCGGCAAGATCAAGAAGGTCGAGGGCCAGGAGCCGGAACCCGTCGCCCTGGTGCGAAATCCGGACATCCTCGCCGAGCTCTCCGCCGAGCGGGCCCACCCGGGCCAGCTCGTGGTGGGCTTCGCCGCGGAGACCGACGAGGTGCTCGCCAACGGCCGCGCCAAGCTCGCCCGCAAGGGCTGTGACCTGCTGGTCGTCAACGAGGTCGGCGAGCACAAGGCCTTCGGCTCGGCGGAGAACGAAGCAGTGATCCTCGCCACCGACGGAACCGAGACCCCGGTGCCGTACGGACCCAAGGAAACCCTGGCCGACACGGTCTGGGACCTGGTCGCACCCCGCCTGGCCGAGACTCGTCGCTGACGCACCGAACCGGCCCCGGAACCACTCCGTCGGCCCTACAAAATCGGGCATGTCCCCTTGACCCGGCACATCCTCAAGGTGATCGTCCTACCGTAAGGCGCGGTGTCCCAGGTCACGGGGGGTCCATAAATCGAGACCGTGTGCCCGAACGCCGCATCCGACCGATAAACTGGCGAGTGGATCGGGCCGAGCGCAGCTCTCGGCCCTTCCGCCAATGATCAGCCAGCAGCCGCTGCAACCCCAGGGAGCGATGTGTCCCGCCGCCTGTTCACCTCGGAGTCCGTCACCGAGGGCCACCCCGACAAGATCGCTGACCAGATCAGCGACACCATCCTCGACGCTCTCCTCAAGGAAGACCCGACATCCCGGGTCGCCGTGGAGACGTTGATCACCACCGGCCTGGTGCACGTGGCCGGCGAGGTGACGACGAAGGCGTACGCCGACATCCCCAACCTCGTCCGCAACAAGATCCTGGACATCGGTTACGACTCGTCCAAGAAGGGCTTCGACGGCGCTTCCTGTGGCGTCTCGGTGTCCATCGGCGCGCAGTCCCCGGACATCGCCCAGGGCGTCGACACCGCGTACGAGAACCGCGTCGAGGGCGATGACGACGAGCTGGACAAGCAGGGCGCCGGCGACCAGGGCCTGATGTTCGGTTACGCCTGCGACGAGACCCCGGAGCTGATGCCGCTCCCGATCAACCTCGCGCACCGTCTCTCCCGCCGTCTCTCCGAGGTCCGCAAGAACGGCACCATCCCCTACCTCCGCCCCGACGGCAAGACCCAGGTCACCATCGAGTACGACGGCCACAAGGCCGTCCGCCTCGACACCGTCGTGGTCTCCTCGCAGCACGCCAGCGACATCGACCTCGACTCGCTGCTCGCGCCCGACATCCGCGAGTTCGTCGTCGAGCACGTCCTCAACCAGCTCGTCGAGGACGGCATCAAGCTGGACACCGACGGCTACCGTCTGCTGGTCAACCCGACCGGGCGCTTCGAGATCGGCGGCCCCATGGGTGACGCCGGCCTGACCGGCCGCAAGATCATCATCGACACCTACGGCGGTATGGCCCGCCACGGTGGCGGAGCCTTCTCCGGCAAGGACCCGTCCAAGGTCGACCGCTCGGCCGCCTACGCGATGCGCTGGGTCGCCAAGAACGTCGTCGCCGCCGGCCTCGCGGCCCGCTGCGAGGTCCAGGTCGCCTACGCCATCGGCAAGGCCGAGCCGGTCGGTCTCTTCGTCGAGACCTTCGGCACCGCGACCGTCGACACCGACAAGATCGAGCAGGCCATCGGCGAGGTCTTCGACCTCCGTCCGGCGGCCATCATCCGCGACCTCGACCTGCTCCGTCCCATCTACGCGGAGACCGCCGCCTATGGCCACTTCGGCCGTGAGCTGGAGGACTTCACCTGGGAGCGCACGGACCGGGTGGAGGCGCTGAAGAAGGCCGCGGGGCTGTAAGTCCCGTATTGCCCGTGTGAAGTGCCACGGCCCCGGACCGCTCGGCGGTCCGGGGCCTTCGGCTGTCCACAGGCCGCCCGGCACTGTCCGTGCGGTCTGCTAAGACTGATGCTGTGAGCAGGGAGAACGGGCGACCGGAGGCGGGGGCGTCGGATGCGGGCGAGCAGTTGGCCCTCATCCGGGAGGCCGTGCGGGAGACCAAGGCCGAGCGGGCGAAGCCGCGGACCTGGCGGGGGGCCGAGCTGGCCGCCGAGCTGCCGGTGGCGCGGGTGCTGGTCGACAAGGGGCTGGTGCACCTCGACCGGTATTTCGACTACGCGGTCCCGGCGGCGATGGATCACGAGGCGCAGCCCGGGGTGCGGGTCCGGGTGCGCTTCGGGGCGGGGGAGAAGGGCGGCCGGCGCGAGGGCGGCAAGCTCGTCAGCGGGTTCATCGTGGAGCGGGTCGCGGAGAGCGACTACCGGGGGGTGCTCGCCCCTATCGCGCAGGTGCTGTCCTCCGAGCGGGTGCTGACGCCCGAGCTGCTGGGGCTGTGCCGGTCGGTCGCGGACCGTTATGCCGGGACGCTCGCCGATGTGGTGCAGCTGGCGGTGCCCCCACGACGGGCGCGCGCGGAGGCGAAGCCGTCGCCCGCCCCTCTGCCGCCGAACTCGCCACCGGAAGCGGGGAGTTGGGAGCGTTATGGCGCGGGGGCCGGATTTCTGGCGGCGCTGACCCGGGGGGACGCGCCGCGGGCGGTGTGGACGGCGCTGCCCGGGGCGACCTGGCCGCAGGAGCTGGCGCGGGCGGTGGCCGCGGCGCTGGCGGGCGGGCGTGGTGCGCTGGTGGTGGTGCCGGACGGGCGGGCCGCGGCCCGGGTCGACGCGGCGCTCGGCGAGCTGGTCGGAGCGGACCGGCATGTGCTGCTGACCGCCGACGCCGGGCCCGAGGAGCGCTATCGCCGCTGGCTGGCGGTCAGCCGTGGCGCGGTGCGCGCGGTGGTCGGGACCCGGGCGGCGATGTTCGCGCCGGTCGCGGATCTGGGCCTGGTCGCCCTCTGGGACGACGGGGACGCCAGCCACAGCGATCCGCATGCGCCGCAGCCGCATGCCCGTGAGGTCCTCATCCAGCGGTCGGTGCATGAGCGCGCCGGTTTCCTGCTGGGCGGGCTGAGCTGCACGGTCGAGGCGGCCCAGCTGGTCGAGACGGGCTGGGCCCGCCCGCTGACCGCCGAGCGCGAACAGGTGCGGGCCGCGGCGCCTCTGGTGCGTACGGTCAGTGACGGTGACGAAGCCCGGGACGCCGCCGCGCGGGCCGCCCGGCTGCCGACGATGGCCTGGCAGGTGGTGCGGGAGGGCCTCCAGCGCGGACCGGTGCTCATCCAGGTCCCGCGCCGCGGATATGCGCCCCGGCTGGCGTGCGAACGGTGCCGTACCCCCGCGCGCTGCCGGTCCTGCGCGGGCCCGCTGGAGTCGCAGGACGCCGGTGAGCTGTGCTGCGCATGGTGCGGACGGCCGGAGCCGGACTGGCACTGTTCCGAGTGCGGCGGTGCCCGGCTGCGGGCCCAGATCGTGGGGGCACGGCGGACGGCGGAGGAGCTGGGCCGGGTGTTCCCGGCGGTTCCGGTGCGCACTTCGGGGCGGGACCATGTGCTGGCCACGGTGCCGGGAGCCCCCGCGCTCGTGGTGAGTACGCCCGGCGCGGAGCCGGTGGCCGAGGGCGGCGGGTATGCGGCCGCGCTGCTGCTGGACGGCTGGGCGCTGCTGGGGCGGCCGGATCTGCGGGCGGGGGAGGAGGCGCTGCGCCGCTGGCTGGGCGCCGCCGCGCTGGTCCGCGGCCAGGCGGAGGGCGGCACCGTCGCGGTGATCGCGGAGCCGACGCTGCGGCCGGTGCAGGCGCTGGTGCGCTGGGATCCGGTCGGCCATGCGGTCCGTGAACTGGCCGAGCGGGCCGAGCTGGGCTTCCCTCCGGTGTCCCGGATGGCCTCCGTGGCCGGCCGCGTCGAGGACGTCACCGAGCTGCTGAGATCCGCCGAACTCCCCGCGGGCGCCGAGGTGTTGGGGCCCGTACCGCTGCCGGTGCCGGACCCCGCGCGCCCGCGCCGGCCGGGCGATCCGCCGCCGGGCGAGCAGTGGGAGCGCGCGCTGGTCCGGGTCCGCCCCGGCCAGGGTGCGGCCCTCGCCGCCGCGCTCAAGGCCGCCCGTGCGGCCCGGTTGGTCAAGCGGGAGGGCGAGGCCGTACGGGTCCGGATCGATCCGCCCGATCTGGGGTGAGCGTCCGCGCGGGGGCGGAGAGGGACGCGAGGAGGAGGTCCACGAACACGACCCCGCCCCGAACACGACCCCGCCCCGGACATGGCGCCGCCCCGGGTCCGAGGTCGGCGTCCCGGGGCGTTGGCGAGCGGCGTGGGGGCGAAGGCGCCCGGTGTCGCGGGTGGTTCAGCCGTTGCGGGGGCCGGGGAAGGCGCCCGGCCGGGCCGGTTCGTCGCGGGCGGCCGCGGAGGGCTGTGCGGGCATGGACCGGGCGGCCGGGACGGACGCGGAGCCGGGCAGCCCCGCGGCCACGGTCACCGCCCGGGTCGCGGAGGACTCGGGCGAACGCACCGCCGGCTCGGCGCCGTTGGCCTCCGCGGCGGGCTGGGCAGCGGCTCTGCGGGCGCCGTAACGGCGGTGTACCGCCTGTTTGGTGACACCGAGCGCCGAGCCCACCGCGTCCCACGAGAATCCCAGCGAACGGTCGAAGTCGACCGCGGCCGTGACAAGGGTTTCGACGCTGTCCCGCAGCTCCTGTGCGAGGCGCACCGTCGGAGCGGGCGCGCGTCCGTAGACGACGAAGCCCGCGGAGGGGCCCGTGCGCCGCGGCCGGTAGACGTTGCCGAGCTGAGCGGTCAGCGTGCGCAGTGCGTCCACCTGCCGGCGCACCCGCTCGATGTCCCGCACCAGGAGATGCAGGCTGGCGCGCGCCTGGGCGTCGTGGGTTGCGTGGTCGGCCATGAGCAAGCCTCTCGAACCGGCGTGGAAAAGGAAGGATGAAAGCGAGCGGGCCGCCAAAGCGGCCCGGTCGGGTCAATGCTGTTTGACCAACGCGACAGGAGCGGCTCTGGTCACGGTATGGGGGCGTACGAGCTTCCGTACGAGGCGCGGGAAATTGTGTACGCCCCCTGGGTGCACCGCCCATGGCCTGCGGCGGACCCCTAGACTGGTGCGTCGTTCCGCTGCGTGTGAGAGGTAGTTCGCCACCCATGAGGCTTGTCTTCGCCGGCACCCCCGAGGTCGCCGTACCCGCCCTCGATGCCCTGATCGCCTCGGACCGGCACGAGGTCGTGGCCGTGGTGACCCGGCCCGACGCCCCCGCCGGACGCGGCCGGAAGCTGGTCGCCAGCCCCGTCGCGGAGCGTGCGGAGGAGGCGGGCATCGAGGTGCTCAAGCCCGCCAAGCCGCGCGACGAGGACTTTCTGGCCCGGCTCCGGGAGATCGCGCCGGACTGCTGCCCGGTGGTCGCCTATGGGGCGCTGCTGCCGAAGGCCGCGCTCGACATTCCCGCAAAGGGGTGGGTCAATCTGCACTTCTCGCTGCTGCCCGCATGGCGGGGCGCGGCGCCCGTGCAGCATGCGGTGCTCGCGGGCGACGAGGTGACCGGTGCCTCGACCTTCCAGATCGAGACCGGTCTGGACTCCGGCCCGGTCTTCGGGGTGCTGACCGAGGAGGTCCGGGCGACGGACACCAGCGGCGATCTGCTCACCCGGCTGGCGTTCGCCGGATCCGGGCTGCTGGTGGCGACGATGGACGGCATCGAGGACGGCACGCTGCAGGCGGTGCCGCAGCCTGCCGAGGGTGTCACGCTCGCCCCGAAGATCGAGGTCGAGGACGCGAAGGTGGACTGGGCGGTGCCCGCGCTGCGGGTCGACCGGGTGATCCGCGGCTGCGCGCCCGCGCCCGGTGCCTGGACGGTCTTCCGCGGCGAGCGCCTCAAGCTGATGTCGGCCGTCTCCGCCGCGGACCACGCGGAGTTGGACCTGGCGCCCGGCGCACTCGCCGTCACGAAGAAGGCGGTGTACGTCGGCACCGGCAGTCACCCCGTGGAACTCATCTGGGTCCAGCCGCAGGGCAAGAAGCCGATGAAGGCGGCGGACTGGGCACGCGGAGTGCGTATCGAGGGCGGGGAGCAGCTGGGGGACTGACCCCACGACATGGGCCCGTCCCCGGGGCCGTCGTCTGCGCACGTCGGGCCCGGTCCGGGTCCCACCGCCCCGCGCGCTCGGGCCGGCGGGCCCGCGTAGGCTGGGACGGACCCCTCATCTCGTATCCGGAGCACCTTTTCTGTGAGTCAGCAGCCGCGCCGTCGCCCCAGCAAGCCCTATCGCCGCCCGCAGAAGGACCCGGTCCGGATCCTCGCGTTCGAGGCGCTGCGGGCCGTCGACGAGCGCGACGCCTACGCGAATCTGGTCCTGCCGCCGTTGCTCCGCAAGGCGCGTGAGGGCGGTGACTTCGACGCCCGGGACGCGGCGCTGGCGACGGAGCTGGTGTACGGATCGCTGCGGCGGCAGGGGACGTATGACGCGATCATCGCGCAGTGCGTGGACCGGCCGCTGCGGGAGGTGGACCCACCGGTGCTGGACGTGCTGACCCTCGGGGCGCACCAGCTGCTCGGTACCCGTATCCCGACGCATGCCGCGGTGAGCGCCAGCGTCGAGCTGGCGCGGGTGGTGCTGGGCGACGGCCGGGCGAAGTTCGTCAACGCGGTACTGCGCAAGATCGCGGCCCATGATCTGGACGGCTGGCTGGAGCGGGTCGCCCCGGACTACGACGAGGACCCCGAGGACCACCTCGGCATCGTGCATGCGCACCCCCGCTGGATCGTCTCGGCCCTGTGGGACGCACTCGGCGGCGGCCGGGCCGGCATCGAGGACCTGCTGGAGGCGGACAACGAACGCCCCGAGGTGACCCTGGTGGCCCGGCCCGGCCGGAGCACCACCGAGGAACTGCTGGCGGCGGCCGGCGAGGAGAGCGCCCTCCCCGGGCGCTGGTCCCCGTACGCGGTGCGGCTCGCGGAGGGCGGTGAGCCCGGCGCGCTGGACCCGGTCCGCGAGGGGCGCGCCGGGGTGCAGGACGAGGGCAGTCAGCTCGTCGCCCTGGCGCTGGCGAACGCGCCTGTTGAGGGCTCCGACCGCGCCTGGCTCGACGGCTGTGCCGGCCCCGGCGGCAAGGCGGCGCTGCTGGCGGCGCTCGCCGCGCAGCGGGGTGCCGCCCTGCTGGCATCGGAGAAGCAGCCGCACCGCGCTCGTCTGGTGGCCCGCGCCCTGGAGGGCAACCCCGGCCCGTACGCGGTCATCGCGGCCGACGGCACCCGCCCCGCCTGGCAGCCCGGGGCCTTCGACCGGGTCCTGGTGGACGTGCCGTGCACCGGTCTGGGCGCACTGCGCCGCCGGCCGGAGGCACGCTGGCGGCGCCGCCCGGAGGACCTGGACGGTTTCGCCCCGCTCCAGCGCGAACTGCTGCGGCAGGCGCTCGCGGCCGTCCGCATCGGTGGCGTCGTCGGCTATGCGACCTGCTCGCCGCACCCGGCCGAGACCCGGGCCGTGGTGGACGACGTCCTCAAGGGCCGGGGCGGCGAGCCGGTCGAGGTGGAGTGGATCGACGCCCGCCCCCTGATGCCCGGTGTCCCGGCCCTCGGCGACGGCCCGGACGTCCAGCTGTGGCCCCATCTGCACGGCACGGACGCGATGTACCTGGCCCTGCTGCGCCGGACGGCCTGAGGGGCGGCCGTTTCTCCTGCTCTCCCCCCCCGGGTGAGCAACTTGCAGCCCGTCCCTGGTTCGTACCGGGGGCGGGCTCATTGCGGTGCCTGCCCGGCCGTGAAAGGGGCGGAGCGCCTCGCCCGTATCCCCGCGGCCGTCCCGCCTCCGGCGGTCCCCCGGCCGCACGCCATACTGGGGGCATGGCCTTGATCAACCCCAGCATCCTGTCCGCAGACTTCGCCCGGCTTGCCGAGGAGGCGAAGGCCGTGGAGGGCGCCGACTGGCTGCACGTCGACGTCATGGACAACCACTTCGTCCCGAACCTCACCCTTGGTGTGCCGGTCGTCGAGTCGCTGAGCAAGGCGACGGACACCCCGCTCGATCTGCATCTGATGATCGAGGACCCGGACCGCTGGGCGCCCCAGTACATCGAGGCCGGGGCCGGGTCCGTGACCTTCCATGTGGAGGCGGCGGCCGCGCCGGTGCGGCTGGCGCGGGAGATCCGGGCCAAGGGGGCGAGGGCGTCGATGGCGCTGAAGCCGGCCACGCCGATCGAGCCGTACGAGGATCTGCTGCCCGAGCTCGACATGCTGCTGATCATGACCGTGGAGCCGGGCTTCGGCGGCCAGGCGTTCCTGGACATCATGCTGCCGAAGATCCGCCGTACCCGTGAGCTGATCTCCCGGCACGGTCTGGAGCTGGCGCTCCAGGTGGACGGCGGGGTCTCGGCGGAGACCATCGAGCGGTGCGCGGAGGCGGGCGCCGATGTGTTCGTGGCGGGCTCCGCGGTGTACGGCGCGGACGATCCGGCCAAGGCGGTGCGGGACCTGCGCGAAAAGGCGGAGACGGCGACCGCGGCGGCGGGCTGGGGCTGCGCGCACTGAATTTCGGGCGGGGGCTCGGGCGGACCGGCCGATTCCGGCCAGGGATTCCCTGTCGTGGTGCGGCCGTGCCGCCCCTTGGCCGTGGCGCCACCGAGCGTTCACGAGGGTCGGGGCGGTGATGGTCCCCGTTGCCCCCGGGTTTCTGAAAGGATGAGCAAAGACTCGATCAGATGCGCAAAAGGGGAGAATTTCGTGGTAGCCAGCCGCCCACAGTCCGGAATGGGCCCTGCCGAGCTGGTGCAGGCCGCGGCCATGGCCCGCCGTTTCTATCTTGAGGGCAAGTCGAAGATTCAGATCGCGGAGGAATTCGGCGTCAGCCGGTTCAAGGTCGCGCGGGTGCTGGAGACGGCGCTGGAGCGTGATCTCGTACGGATCGAGATCCGGGTGCCCTCCGAACTGGACGCCGAACGCTCCGACGCCCTGCGGGCCCGCTACGGCCTGCGGCACGCGGTGGTCGTCGAGTCGCCCGCCGACGCTCCCCCCGCCTTCGGCGGCCAGACCCCGCCCGAGGACGCCGCCGACCCGGAGAACCTCGGCGAGGTCGCGGCCGACCTGCTGGGCGAGCTCGTCGCCGAGGGCGATGTGCTGGGGCTGGCCTGGGGCCGGTCGACCATTCATATGGCCGCCGCGCTGCACCGCCTCCCGCCGTGCACCGTCGTGCAGTTGACCGGCGTCTACGACGCGGGCACCGCCGACCGCGGCTCCGTCGAGGCGGTGCGCCGCGCGGCCGACGTCGCCGGGGGCGAGGCCCACCCGATCTACGCGCCGATGCTGCTGCCCGACTCGGCGACGGCCGAGGCGCTGCGCCGGCAGACCGGCATTGCCCGTGCCTTCGACTACTTCGACAAGGTCACCGTCGCCTGTGTCTCCATCGGCTCCTGGGAGCCGGGCGTCTCGACCGTCTACGACATGCTGACGGAGCAGGAGCGGGAGCACTACGCCTCGCTGGGTGCCGCCGCCGAGATGTCGGCGCACCTCTTCGACGCCGAGGGGCGGCGGATCGGCCGGGACCTCGGCGAGCGGTGCATCACCGTCGAGGCGGACCGGCTGCGCCGGATCCCGGAGGTCGTCGCCATCGCGGGCGGCCGGCGCAAGGCCGCCGCGATCGGCGCGGTGCTGCGCTCCGGGCTGGTGACGAGCCTGGTCACCGACACCGCCGCGGCCGACCATCTGCTGCTGGAGACCGGCCCCGGGCCGCGCCCCGCACTGGACCGGGCGGACCCTGACGGGGCGTGACGTACGCCGGAGCCCGTCGTGGCGCGGGACCGTCCGCGGCAGGCCGGTGCCGTGCCGCCGGCGGGCACCCGGGGCGCGGTCATCGACGAGCAGCCTGCGCGTGCCTGTGACAGCATCGGCGCATGGTGATCCGCTTCTCCCCGCGCCGCGCCGCCGCCGTCGTCGGCGCGCTGCTCGCCGGGCTGCTCCTGGTGCTGACCGGGTGTTCCACGGGCGGTGGTGACAACGGGAGTTCGCAGGGCGCGCCACGGTCCACCGCCACGGCCGTAGGCGGTACACCGAGCGCTTCCGGCGTACCGGACTGGGCGCAGGGCATGCCGGTCGTTGCGGTCGGCGCGCTGCCCTCCCAGGCACGGGACACCCTGCGCCTCATCGATGCCGGCGGACCTTTCCCGTACACCCAGGACGGAACGGTCTTCGGCAACCGCGAGCGACTGCTGCCCCGTCACCCACGCGGCTACTACCACGAGTACACGGTTCCCACGCCCGGCTCACCGGACCGCGGCGCCCGCCGGCTCGTCACCGGCGAAGGCCATGAGACGTACTACACCGACGATCACTACCGGTCCTTCAAGGCGGTGCTCCGATGACGGCTCCCGTGCCCCGGCCGCTCGCGGCGGTGCTCGACGGCAGCACGCCCCCGGGAGTGCTGCCCTGGCCCGCGGAGCGCTCGGTGGCGGACGCGCTGGCCGCCGGGCGGGACGCCGGCTGGACCGGTACGTCCCTGGATCTCGACGGGGTCGCGGACAAGGCCGCCTTCATGGAGCGGTGCGCCCGCGCGCTGCGGCTGCCGGACTGGTTCGGCCGCAACTGGGACGCGCTCGCCGACTGCCTCACCGATCTGTCCTGGTGCCCCGCCGACCGCGGCCGGCTGCTCGTGGTGACCGGCTGGCAGGGCTATGCGGCCGCGGCGCCTGAGGAGTGGAGCGTCGTCGAGGGTGTGCTGGCGGATGCGGTGGGTTACTGGCGTGACACGGCCACCGGCCTGGCCGTGATCATGGCCAGGGGGCGGGCCCGGCAGGGGGCCTAGCCGGCCGCGGCGGCCCGACCAGCGGCGATGCCGTGCGGTCCGCCGCGCGAGCAGATCATCCCGGCGCGGCAGGGACACACCGGGCGCCGCGGGGCCCCTTGGGGGATCGCACACACGGCCCGCAGGGCGATCGGACAATCATATGACCCCTGGTCAGGGCCCGTATCCTGGCCATATGCGATTCCTGAACCCGAAGAACGGCGCGCTCGAAGAGAGTTCTTCGGTGCCCTACGACCTGACCTACGACGATGTGTTCATGGTGCCCGGCCGCTCCGCCGTCGGCTCCCGCCAGGGTGTGGACCTGTCCTCGCACGACGGGACCGGGACCACCATCCCGCTCGTGGTCGCCAACATGACGGCGATCGCCGGCCGCCGGATGGCCGAGACCGTTGCCCGCCGTGGTGGCCTGGTCGTCATTCCGCAGGACATCCCGCTCGATGTCGTCACCGACGTCGTGACCTGGATCAAGCGCCGTCATCTGGTACTGGACACGCCGATCGTGCTGTCCCCGGTCGCCACGGTGGCCGACGCCCTGTCGCTGCTGCCCAAGCGGGCGCACGGTGCGGGCATCGTCGTCGAGGGCGGCCGCCCGGTCGGCGTCGTCACCGAGCACGACCTGGCCGGGGTGGACCGCTTCACCCAGGTGGCCGAGGTCATGACCAAGGACCTGCTGGTCCTGGACGCGGACATCGACCCCCGGGAGGCCTTCAACCGCCTCGACGCCGCCAACCGCAAGCTCGCGCCCGCGGTCGACGCGGACGGCATGCTGGTCGGCATCCTCACCCGTAAGGGCGCCCTCCGCGCCACCCTGTACACCCCCGCCACGGACGCCGACGGCAAGCTGCGGATCGCGGCCGCCGTCGGCATCAACGGCGATGTGGCCGGCCGCGCCAAGGCCCTGCTGGACGCCGGTGTGGACACGCTCGTCGTGGACACCGCGCACGGCCACCAGGAGTCGATGATCAGCGCGATCAAGGCCGTCCGGGCGCTGGACCCGCAGGTCCCGATCGTGGCGGGCAACATCGTCTCCGCCGAGGGCGTCCGCGATCTGATCGAGGCCGGCGCGGACATCATCAAGGTCGGCGTCGGACCGGGCGCGATGTGCACCACCCGGATGATGACCGGTGTCGGCCGGCCGCAGTTCTCCGCGGTGCTGGAGTGCGCCGCCGAGGCCAAGAAGTTCGGCAAGCACGTCTGGGCCGACGGTGGCATCCGGCACCCCCGCGATGTCGCCATGGCGCTGGCCGCGGGCGCGTCCAACGTCATGATCGGCTCCTGGTTCGCCGGCACCCTCGAATCGCCCGGTGACCTCCAGCACACCGCCGACGGCCGGCCGTACAAGGAGAGCTTCGGTATGGCCTCCGCCCGTGCGGTCCGCAACCGCACGAGCGACGAGTCGGCCTACGACCGGGCCCGCAAGGGGCTCTTCGAGGAGGGCATCTCCACCTCGCGGATGTTCGTCGACCAGGCGCGCCCCGGCGTCGAGGACCTGATCGACTCGATCATCGCGGGCGTCCGCAGCTCCTGCACCTACGCGGGCGCGGCCTCCCTGGCGGAGTTCGCCGAGAAGGCCGTGGTGGGTGTGCAGAGCGCCGCCGGCTACGCCGAGGGCAAGCCGCTGCACGACAGCTGGAACTGACGCGTCACGGGGCCGTTCACCGGCCCGCCACCGCCGCGCGAACGGCCCCGCACCGACCCGGGACGCTGTTGGTTTATTCGGGGGCTGCCTACCTCGCCCCGTCGATCGCATGGTCGGCGGGGCGAAGTGCTGCGAAGTGGCTGGTGCGGGTGCGGGCTCGTGGTGTGCCGGTGAGGTGGGCGTCGATGCGGGCGAGGTTGATGGCGGCGCCGGTGAGCTGGTGCTGGAGGCTGGTTTTGGCGAGGCCGCGGTAGCGGGATCTGCGCAGGCCGCAGCGCTGGGCAGCCTGGGACATGGTGCCCTCGACCCCCGCCCGGACCTTGTAGCGCTCTTTCCAGGCGTCGGTCTGCTGCTCGGCCCTGGCCGCCTGGAGCGCGTGGTGCTCGTCGTTGCGGCGAAGCCGCAGTTCGCGGGGACGTTTGGTGTTGGGTGAGTTGATGCAGTCGCGGCGCATGGGGCAGGGGCGGCAGTCGCTGACCGAGAAGGTCACGCGGAGCACGGGCTGTCCGCGCTGGGAAAGCCGATCGCTCCAGGTGGTGCTCGTTTTGCCGCCGGGGCAGGTGGCCTGCTTGTTGTCCCAGTCGATGGTGAAGGCGTCCTGGCCGAAGCCGCTGTCTGTGCTGCTCTGGGCACTGTTGTCGGCCTGGATGGGGCCGTGCAGGGCGATGCCGTGCTCGCGCCGGGCGCTGACCAGGGCGGCAGCGGTGGGATAGCCGGCATCCACCCAGTGCTCGCCGGGCAGGCAGTCCCGCGCGGCGAGCTGGTTGTGGATCGCCTCGGTCATCGACCGGTCCTGGACGGTGGCCACCGTCGTGGCGACGTTCGTGATCAGGTTCGGGATGTCCGGCTCGCAGGTCTCGGTGAAGTGGACCTTGTAGCCGTCCCACATCGTGTCGCGTTTCACGCTGCCACGTGCGTCGGTGTCATAGGGGGTGACCAGGCGCATCGCGCCCGGCGGCCGGTCTTTTGGGTCCCGGCGCCTGACCTCGCCCCCGGCCAGGTGGAAGTGCTGAACCCACATCTGCCGCAGCACCTCCACCTCGGGCAGCGAGCACAGGCCGTGCGGTGCCGACGGGGCGAAGACCGCCTCAAGCAGCCGCATCCCGTCTGTGCCCACCCGTAAGCCCACCTCGTCGCGTCGGGTGCGGGCTTTGGGAAAACGGGAATCCTCGGCCCGGGTGGCGTAGTGCTTGAACCAGTCCGGCTCCGCGACGCTCACCAGCCAGTCGGGGGCGGTCCGGGCGAGCACGTTGAGCGCCGATCGCAGCGCCTCGGCCACCATCTCCAGCCAGCACAGCTCACGCGCCGACGACAGGACATGCGTGGAGTCGGTGCGGGCCCGGCCCGCCGTCTTGAGCAGTCCCTTTTCGCTGGCCGCGGCCAGGATGCCGTCCAGCACCCGCCGCCCGGCCTCCGCCTCCACCAAGCGGTCCCGGAACTCTGAGAGCACCGAGAAGTCGAACCCGGGGTCATCGAGGTCCAGGCCCAGGGCGTACTTGAAGTCGATCCTCGCGCGGACCGCTTCCGCCGCCTGGCGGTCGGTGAGCCCCTCCACGAACTGCAACACCAAAACCAGCGCCAACCGGCCCGGTGACCAGGCAGGTTTCCCCCGCAAGGGGAACAGATCCGCGAACTCCTCGTCGCGGAACAGTAGTCCCAGCTCGTCCCGGACCCGGGTCGCCAGACTCCCTTTCGGGAACGCGGCCCGCGCCACCCGAACCGTCTCCGCCGGGATCACCACCGGCTCCTTCGGCTGCATCGACATCGACACCCACCCCGCACAACAACGTCGGTCTCCAAGACCACAACCGGGTCTTGGAGACCGACGTCACGCGAGCCCCCGAATAAACCAACAGCGTCCCGGGTCGGTGCGGGGCCGTTCGGGTAAGCGGAACCCGGGGCCCCGGTCCGTGCCACTCCGCCGGAACCCGTACGATCGGACGCCGGCGCGCAACGAACGACCGCCCGCCGCGCCGGTGCGCAACGATCGTGCACTGTTGCGCAAGGAACCTGCATTACGGCAGGTCAGCGGCGGGCCGTAAGGTCAAGCGCTGTACGTGGAGTGGCGGAGACCGCCTGCTCGGCGGTCTCCTGCTGCGGGGTGCTCCGGCATGCCCGTGTACCGACCGCTGCTGGTCGCCGTCATCCGTACCCGTCATCTGATCGGCAGCGATAAAGGAGCCACCCCAGTGTTGGAGCACGGCGCATCCCCACCCGTAGGGGACAGCGACCCCCGGCCCCCCTCCTCCGGAGGTATCGGCACCCGGCTGATGCGGCGCAAGCCCGTCGAGCGGCTGGTCGCCGAGGGCGGCAAGGGGGAGGGGGGAACGCTCCGGCGCTCGATGGGCATGTGGCAGCTGACCATGATCAGCATCGGGGCCACCCTCGGCACCGGCATCTTCGTGGTCCTCGGCGAGGCCGTCCCGGACGCCGGACCCGCGGTCATCGTCGCCTTCGTGATCGCCGGTGTCACCGCCCTGTTCTCCGCACTGTCCTACGCGGAGCTGGCCGGCAGCATCCCGGTCTCCGGATCGTCGTACTCCTACGCCTACGCCACCCTCGGTGAGCTGGTCGCCTGGGTCTGCGGCTGGTGTCTGATCCTGGAGTACGGCGTCTCGGTCGCGGCCGTCGCCGTGGGCTGGGGCCAGTATCTGAACGAGCTGCTCGACGGCGTCTTCGGCTTCACCATCCCGGACGCGCTGTCCCAGCCGCCCGGTGACGGCGGTGTCTTCAACCTGCCGGCCCTGCTGGTCGTGCTGCTCGCGATGGTGTTCCTGCTGGGCGGGGCCAAGGAGAGCGCCCGCGCCAACACGATCATGGTCGTCGTCAAGATCGCCGCGCTGCTGCTGTTCTGCGGTGTCGCCGTCCAGGGCGTGCGCTCCGGCAACTACGCGAACTTCTTCCCGATGGGCATGGCGGGCGTCAGCGCCGCCGGCGCGACCCTGTTCTTCTCGTACATCGGCTTCGACGCCGCCTCCACCGCCGGTGAGGAGGCCAAGAACCCGCAGCGCGACCTGCCGCGCGCGATCATGCTCTCGCTGGTGATCGTCACCGCGCTGTACTGCCTGGTCGCGGCGATCGCCGTGGGCGCGATGCCCTGGCAGGAGTTCGAGGGCTCGGAGGCCGCGCTGGCCGGGATCATGAAGGCGGTCACCGGCCAGAGCTGGTGGGCCGTGCTGCTCGCCTTCGGCGCGGTCATCGCCATCGCCAGCGTCGTGCTGACCGTGCTCTACGGCCAGACCCGCATCCTGTTCGCGATGTCCCGGGACGGGCTGGTGCCGAAGGTGTTCTCCAAGGTGCACCCGAAGAGCGGTGCGCCGCGCGCCAACACCGTGATCGTCTCGCTGTTCTGCGGAGTGCTCGCCGCGGCGGTTCCGCTGGGCGAGCTGGCGGACGCCACCAGCATCGGTACCCTGTTCGCCTTCGCGCTGGTCAATGTCGCGGTGATCGTGCTGCGCCGCACCCGGCCCGACATGCCGCGCAGTTTCCGCACCCCGCTCTCGCCGCTCTTCCCGGCGATCGGCTTCGTGCTGTGCCTTTACATGATGGGCAGCCTCGGCGCCGTGACCTGGGTGGTCTTCGGGGTCTGGATGGCCGTGGGCCTTGTGGTCTACTTCGGATACGGCTTGCGCCGCTCCCGATTGGCCACCGCAGAGAAGTGATCCACCCGCAGTGCGACTGAACGATCTCGACGAACGCATCGTCCACGCCCTCGCCGAGGACGCCCGCCGCAGCTATGCCGACATCGGCCAGGAGGTCGGGCTGTCCGCACCGGCCGTCAAACGCCGGGTGGACCGGCTGCGGGCGGACGGCGCGATCACCGGATTCACCGTACGGGTCGATCCGGCCGCGCTCGGCTGGGAGACCGAGGGGTTCGTCGAGCTCTACTGCCGCCGCAACACCTCGCCCGAGGCGATCCACCGCGGCCTGTCGCGCTACCCGGAAGTGGCGTCCGCCTCCACCGTCACCGGTGAGGCGGACGCCGTCGTTCAGGTCTTCGCCGCCGACATGCGGCACTTCGAGCGGGTGCTGGAGCGGATCGCGGGCGAGCCGTTCGTGGAGCGGACGAAGTCCGTACTGGTGCTCTCGCCGCTGCTGCGGCGCTACAGCTCGGGCGCACCGGGCTGACCCGCTCAGCCCTCCGCCGCCGGGCCGGCCGGCCGCCCCGGCGGCGTCCCGTGCGTCCAGGCGATGCGCAGGGACATCCCCACGAACCGCCAGCCGTCCACGGTCCTGACCAGCTCGTTGTCTGCATGCCCGGCCGAGACGAAGACCTCCCCGGAGCCGTCAGCGAGGACATGGGTGCTCAGCTGGGCTCCGCGGGCGGTGGCCCGGTCGCCGTCGATCTCGATGACGGCGTTGGTGCCCAGGTGCACGGTCCGCTCGAACAGTGCCATCGCGGCGCCGACGTGCCGCAGCAGGGCATCTCGTCCGTGGACGGTGCCGATGGGGAGCTCGGCGGTGACGTCCTCGGTGTGGAAGGCGCGCGCCCAGGCCTCGTCGAACCGCCCCTCGTCCAGGGAGCGGAGATAGCGGTCCATCAGGTCGCCGACCTCGGCCCGGTCGGTCAGGTACTGGAGTCGGCGCTGCATCACTTCGGTGTCCATGGCTGTGGTGTCCATGGCTGTGATGCTGCTCCCTCAAGCGCGCTTCAGGTCAAGGGTCGGTCCGAGCCCTCCGTGCGCCCGTGTGCGGACCGTTCGCCACGGCGGTGCCCAACTCCCGTGGCGCGCCCCGGAGTCCGGAGCCCCTCGCGCAGCGCCGGGCATGCCGTACGTCGTGACCGCCCTCCTCCCCGAAGGCCGGCGCGGACGGTCGCGGGAGGACACCGGCCGAGGTCATGGCGGGGACGCTAGAGTCCGGTCAGTTGACCTCGAATGCAAGGTATGGACGCCATGATTGCGCGAAACGCAAACATCGACCTCAACCTGCTGACGGCGCTGGACGCCCTGCTCGAAGAGCAGAGTGTGACCGCGGCCGCCGACCGGCTCGGTCTCTCCGGACCGGCCATGAGCCGCGCCCTCGGCCGCATCCGCCGCACGACCGGTGACCCCGTCCTGGTGCGCGCCGGCCGCCATATGGTGCCCACCCCGCGCGCCCTGGAAATCAGGGCCGAGGTGCGCCGGCTGGTGGAGGCGGCACAGGGCGTGCTGGCCCCGTCCGCACCGGCCGACCCGGCCCAGCTGGCCCGGGTGTTCACCATCAACGCCAACGATCTCTTCGTCACCGCCGTCGGCCCGCGCCTGGTCGCCCGCGTCGCCCGGGAGGCGCCGCAGGTCGTGCTGCGCTTTCTCGGCGAGAGCTATGTCGATCTGCCGCTGCTGCGGGACGGCGCCGCGGACCTGGAACTCGGCGTCATCGACAGCCCCGAGCCGGAGATCGTCACGGAGGAGCTGTTCGTCGACCGCAATGTCGCGGTGGTGCGTGACGGCCACCCGCTGACCACCGGGACACTCACCGCGCGCCGCTTCGCCGACGCCTCGCACCTCAACTTCTCCCGTCGCGGCCGGCTGACCGGCCCCGTCGACGCGGCGCTCGCCGCACGCGGACTGCGGCGCAAGGTGATCGCCACCGTCCCGACCTTCACCGCGTCGCTGATGATGGTCCGCGACAGCGATGCGGTGGGCCTGACCAGCGAGCGGGCCGGGGCGGCAACCGTCCGCGGGCTGGGGCTGCGCACACTGCCGATCCCGCTCGAACTGCCCCCGATGACCATGGAGATGGCCTGGCACCCGCGCCAGGAGGCCGACGCGGGGCACCGCTGGCTGCGCGGGCTGGTACGGGAAACGGTGCGGGAGGCCGTGCGGGACGCACCGCCCGACGAGGTCTGACCGCCCGGCTGCCCCGGCCGCGCCGACTCTCAGTCCTCTCCGGAGGGCCCGTTCGCCGCGCCGAAATCCTCCATGAAGCGGGTGAACAGCCGGGCGAAGGCGGCGCGTTCGGCGGCCGGCCAGTCCCGGGTCACCCGCGCCACCACGGAGCGGCGGAAGGCGTGTGCCGCCTCCAGCAGCTCCCGGCCGGCCGGTGTCACGGCCAGCAGGGTGCGCCGGCCGTCCCTCTGGTCGGCCTCGCGGCGGAGATGGCCGGCCCGTACGGCGGCCGCCACCAGCTTGCTCGCCCGCGGCTGGTCCACCCGCAGTGCCTCCGCCACCTCCCGTACCCCCGCCGGTTCCCCGCGCTCCTCGGCGGCCTCCACGACATCCAGCACCTCGAACGCCGCGCCCTCCGGCATCGGCTCCCCGCCGCCCTGCCGCGCGGCCCGCCGGGCCAGCGTCCGGCGGGCGGCGCTCCGGCGCAGGGCCACCATGGCGCGCTCGATCGCCGCGACCTCCGCCCCCGTGGCGTCGGCCGCCCCGTCCCGCTCCGCCTCCCGCATCCGCACCCGCTCCCTGGCTCATTCCGCTCGCCGTAAATGCCTTGCCCCTCACCCTGTGCAGAAGAATACTCAGAGACAAGTACTTGTCATTGTGCATGTACCTTGCGTTCGCGGGGGGGCGGGCGGACGCAGGGCATGCCCGCCCCCCGACCCCATCCGGAGGCAGCCGTCATGACCACCACCCCGCTGAAACCCATCGGCTACTACCTCAAGGCCCTCGACGTCCTGATCACCGAGGACTTCGCCCGCACCCTGGCCGCGCATGAGCTGAACCGGCGCGACTGGCAGGTGCTCCACAGCCTGGCGCTCCAGGGGCCGCTCGCCCGGCCGGAGCTGAGCCGGCTGCTGCAGCCCTTCTGGGAGCCGGGAGCGCGCACCCTCGACGAGGTCGCCGGTGCCCTGATCGCCGGTGGCCGGCTCACCGCCGACGGCGACACCCTCGCGCTCACCGAGGCCGGCCGGCGGACCCATGCCGAGGTCGCCGGCCTGGTGGACGCCGGCCGCGCCCGCCTGATGCGCGGACTGACCGACGACGACTACCTCCGCACCGTGACCGTCCTCGACCGGATGACCGCCAACCTGACTCCCGGGCGCTGACCTGCGGTCCGGCGTGCGCCGGGGCCCCGGGCGGGCAGCCGCCGGGGCCGCTTTGGCACGGGCGCAACGAATCACCGCACAGTCCCTTGAATACGCAATGAATCGTCCATCGGGACGCAACAGTGGCACCTTGTCGCGGGTCACCGGCGGCCCGTACCGTCAATGCGTCCGCCCGCACCGTCCCGCCGAGGGGTCCCATGACGTCGCTGCACACCGCCCTGCTCCAGAGTTCGGGACGGCCCGGCGATGTCGCGCACAATCTGCGGGTGCTCCAGGACGCGGCTCGCGCGGCGGCGGCGACCGGCGCCGGTCTGCTCGCCTGCCCCGAGCTGTTCCTGACCGGCTATGCCATCGGCGGCGACGTCCACCGCCTCGCGGAGACCGCCGACGGCGACAGCGCCCGGGCCATCGGGCAGATCGCCGCCGAGCACGGCATCGCGGTCCTCTACGGCTACCCCGAGCGCGCCGCGCAGGACGAGAGCGACAGCACCGCGGTGTACAACTCCGCGCAGCTCATCGGCCCCGCGGGCGAGCGCCTCGCCAACTACCGCAAGACCCATCTCTTCGGCTGCTTCGAGCGCGAGTGGTTCACCCCGGGGGAGCGGGCCGTCGTCCAGGCCGAGCTGGCCGGGCTCCGGATCGGCGTGATGATCTGCTACGACGTGGAGTTCCCGGAGAACGTCCGGGCCCATGCGCTGGCCGGCACCGATCTGCTGCTGGTGCCCACCGCCCAGATGCACCCCTTCCAGTTCGTCCCCGAGTCCGTCATCCCGGTCCGCGCCTTCGAGAACCAGATGTATGTCGCGTACGTCAACCGGGTCGGCGCGGAGGGCGAGTTCGAGTTCGTCGGCCTCAGCTGCCTGGCCGGGCCGGACGGTGTGGTCCGCACCCGCGCCGGCCGCACCGAGCAGCTGGTCCGGGCCGAGGTCGACCCCGCCTTCCTGAAGGAATCCCGGGCGGACAACCCCTATCTGCACGACCGCCGGCCCGAGCTGTACGGCCCGCTGACGTGACCTGACCCCGCCCCGCCCCCACCGATCCGCCGCAGGCCGGCCCACCCGGCCTGCACTGCCCTGCCTGCTGTGCCCTGTATGCAAGGAGTCCGTCCCCGATGACGTCCACGGTGCCCACCGCCGCCCACCACGCGGATGCCCAGCCGCCGATCACCATGTTCGGCCCGGACTTCCCGTACGCCTACGACGACTTCCTCGCCCACCCGGCGGGCCTCGGCCAGGTCCCCGCGACCGAGCACGGCAAGGAGGTCGCGGTCATCGGCGGCGGCCTCTCCGGCATCATCACCGCCTACGAGCTGATGAAGATGGGCCTCAAGCCCGTCGTCTACGAGGCGGACCAGATAGGCGGCCGGCTGCGGACCGTCGGCTTCGACGGCACCGGGGCCGAGGGCGCGGGCCTGACCGCCGAGATGGGCGCGATGCGCTTCCCGCCGTCCTCGACGGCGCTCCAGCACTACATCGACCTGGTGGACCTGAAGACCACGCCGTTCCCCAACCCGCTGGCCGCGGACACCCCGTCGACCGTCGTCGACCTCAAGGGCGAGTCGCACTACGCCCGTACGGTCGAGGACCTCCCCGAGGTCTACCACCAGGTCATGGAGGCCTGGAACGCCTGCCTGGAAGAGGGCGCGGACTTCTCCGACATGAACCAGGCGATCCGCGAGCGCGACGTCCCGCGCATCCGCGAGATCTGGTCCCGGCTCGTCGAGAAGCTCGACAACCAGACCTTCTACGGCTACCTCTGCGACTCGACGGCCTTCAAGTCCTTCCGCCACCGGGAGATCTTCGGCCAGGTCGGCTTTGGCACCGGCGGCTGGGACACCGACTTCCCCAACTCCATCCTGGAGATCCTGCGGGTCGTCTACACCGAGGCCGACGACCACCACCGCGGCATCGTCGGCGGCAGCCAGCAGCTGCCGCTGCGCCTGTGGGAGCGCGAGCCGGCGAAGATCGTGCACTGGGCGCCGGGCACCTCGCTGTCGTCACTGCACGACGGTGCGCCCCGGCCCGCGGTGACCCGGCTGAACCGCACCGCCGGCAACCGCATCACCGTCACCGACGCCGACGGCGACATCCGCACGTACGAGGCCGCCGTCTTCACCGCGCAGTCCTGGATGCTGCTGAGCAAGATCGCGTGTGATGATTCGCTGTTCCCCATCGACCACTGGACGGCGATGGAGCGCACCCACTACATGGAGTCCAGCAAGCTCTTCGTGCCCGTCGACCGGCCGTTCTGGCTCGACAAGGACGAGGAGACGGGCCGCGACGTCATGTCGATGACGCTGACCGACCGGATGACGCGCGGTACCTATCTGCTCGACAACGGACCGGACGAGCCCGCGGTCATCTGCCTCTCCTACACCTGGTGCGACGACAGCCTCAAGTGGCTGCCGCTGGAGGCGAACGAGCGGATGGAGGTCATGCTGAAGTCGCTCTCGGAGATCTATCCGAAGGTCGACATCCGCAAGCACATCATCGGCAACCCGGTCACCGTGTCCTGGGAGAACGAGCCGTACTTCATGGGCGCCTTCAAGGCGAACCTGCCCGGCCACTACCGCTACCAGCGGCGCCTGTTCACCCACTTCATGCAGGACCGTCTCCCCGAGGACAAGCGGGGCCTGTTCCTCGCGGGCGACGACATCTCGTGGACGGCGGGCTGGGCCGAGGGCGCGGTGCAGACCGCGCTGAACGCGGTGTGGGGCGTGATGCACCACTTCGGCGGCACGACGGACGCCACCAACCCGGGGCCGGGCGATGTGTACGACGAGATCGCGCCGGTCGAACTGCCCGAGGACTGAGGCGTGTGGCAGAAGTGGATCACACCGGTGATCCACTTCTGCGCCCTTGGGGCTCACCCCGCGGTGCGGTAGTGGTCACCGATGCCGCCAGTTCGCGGGAGCGGGGCGCGGTGGCGGCCCGTGCGGGGCCAGGATCAGCCGGGCAGCGGAGTCAGCAGCATCCGCCCGACCAGGCCCACCCCGGCATCCAGCCGCTCGGTGAGCTCCTCGGTCACATCCGGCAGCCGGCGTACGCTCCACAGCGCCCTGGCCGCGACCCAGGCGCCGTCCCTGGCCTTGTCCAGGCTCCACGAACCGATCAGATGCGTCAGCGGATCGGCGACGTCTAGCACATCGGGGCCGGGCATCAGCAGCTCACGGATCCGCTCCTCCAGGCTCGTCAGCACCCCGCCGACCCGGTCGAAGTCGTGCTCCAGCGCGGCCGGTTCGCACTCCAGCGCCCGGCAGGCGTCCAGCACGGCCAGCGCCAGGTCGTGCCCGATGTGGGCGTTGATCCCGGCCAGCGCGAACTGCAGCGGACGCACCCCCGGATGACGGCGGAGCTGGAACAGCGGCCGCCAGCAGGCCGGCGGCCGCAGCCCGGCGGCCGCGGCATCCACCGCGTCGAAGTAGCGCCGCGCGAAGCGGATGTCCAGCTCGCCCGTGGCCGCCGGGTCCTGGAACGTACCGTCCCCGATGCGCCGCGCCACCGCTTCGGTGACGGTCAGATAGACCCCGTTGAAGACGGCCACCCCGTCCTCGGCGGGCAGCCCCGCGGCCAGATCCCGCATCCGCGCCAGCACCTCCGCCACACCCCTGGTGGCCACGGGCCCCGCGCCGGTCGGGGGGCGGGCGGCGCATCCCCCGGTCGGTGCCGTACGGCCGGGGCCGGGACCGGGGCCGGAGCCGGGACCGCCGTATTCCTGAGTCGTCGTCATCCACTCAGCGTGACAGTGGAATTGCGGATAGTGAGGTTTGCCGGTCGTCGATGACCGGAACGGGGTAATGGGCGGCGCGCCCGCTTGTGCCGCGGCCGGCCGTGTCGGCGGCCGACCGTGCCCGCGGCCGGCCGTGCGGCCCCCGGCTGGAAACCTGCATCCCCCGGGCCGCTCGCCTCCCCCTCGGCTTCAGTTTGTCCCGCAGCAGTCGTTCGACTATGAATCACCTCGGCTCTGTGACGTGCAGGGCGTCGCAGAGTGGAGAGTGATCATGGCCGGCTTCGGATGGAAACTGCATGGGGACGGGCGGCATCTGCAGCCCGGCGAGGTGGTCAGACCCGGCGAGCGCCTGACGTGGGGGCGCACGATCGCACTCGGTGCCCAGCACGTGGTGTCGATGATCGGGGCGTGTTTCGTTGCCCCCGTGCTCATGGGACTGGATCCCGGCCTTGCCCTGATGGCGTCGGGCGTCGCCACCGCACTGTTCCTGGTGATCACCCGCGGACGCATCCCCAGCTACCTGGGCTCCTCGCTCTCTTTCGTGGGCGTGTCCGTCGTGATCGCGGGCCAGGGGGGTGACGCCGGCACCCTGACCGGCGCGATGCTCGTGGTGGGTGCCTGCCTGGCCGGCTGCGGCATCGCCATCCATGTCGTCGGGGCCCGGGTGATCCACGCGGTGCTCCCGCCGACCGTGACGGGCGCGGTCGTGATGCTGATCGGCTTCAATCTCGCCCCCGTCACGGCGTCCACGTACTGGCCCCAGGACCAGTGGACGGCGCTGGCGACGATGCTGTTCACCGGACTCGCTCTCGTCGTGCTCCGCGGCTTCTGGTCACGGATCGCCATTTTCCTGGGCCTGGTCTTCGGCTATGCGCTGTCCTGGATTCTCGACCGCACGGCGGGAAAGATTCATTCCGTCAATGGTGCGGGCAAGCTCACGGACCACTGGCGCATCGACTTCTCCGGCGTCGAAAAGGCCGACTGGATCGGCGTTCCCACCTTCCACGCACCGAACTTCTCCGCCTCTGCGGTCCTCGTCGCACTGCCGGTCCTCGTCGCGTTGATCGCGGAGAACGCCGGACACATCAAGGCGGTCGGCGCCATGACCGGTGATCCCCTCGACGACAAGATGGGCATGGCCATCATGGCCGATGGCACCGCAACGGTCCTGTCGACCGCGGTGGGCGGCCCCGCCACCACGACCTACGCCGAGAACATCGGCGTCATGGCGGCCACCCGGGTCTACTCCACTGCGGCCTACTGGGCGGCGGCCGGCTTCGCCCTGCTCTTCGGCTTGTGCCCCAAGTTCGGCGCGGTGGTGGCGGCGATCCCCGGCGGGGTGCTGGGCGGAATCACCGTCATCCTGTACGGCATGATCGGCCTGCTGGGAGCCCAGATCTGGGTGCGGAACAAGGTGGACTTCTCGGTCCCCCTGAACCTCATTCCTGCGGCGGCCGGGATCATCATTGCCATCGGCGGCGTCTCGCTGAAGTTCACCGAGAACTTCGAGCTGAGCGGCATCGCGCTGGGGACGCTCACCGTGCTCACCGGCTACCACTCCCTGCGTTGGCTCTCCGGAGTGGCGGGCCGCCGGGACGCGCCACTCCTCGACGGCGGGACCAGCGACTACAACGAGCCCACTGACGGCGAGCGCTGATGGCCGCATCAACCCGCTCACCGATGTGGTCCCACGGTGCCCGCCGATGCAGGAGTCTCATACGGCGGTAAAAGGCCTGGCGGAGTGGTGCGGTGTGCCGGGACCCCGCGCACCGGTTGCCATGCCTTTCCGGCACGCGGGCAGGAGACAGCTCCACGTCGCACTCTGCCCCTGCAGTTGGCCGAATACGGGCGGGCGGGCATCGGCGAAGTTGTCGTCAACGTCGCGGGCGTGTACTCCGAGCACGGACACCCGGACGCCGTGCAAGACCTCCAGGACATCCTCGCCGCGTGCCGCGTGCCGCGTGCCGCGTGCCGCGTGCCGCGTGCCGCGTGCCGCGTGCCGCGTGCCGGGAGCAGGAGCAGACGCCCGATCAGGTGCGGGTGTACGGGCGTGCCGAGGCGCCGCCCGGCCGTACACAGGGAGGAGACGCACCACGGTGCCCGACGACATCGCCCGCTGGCTGACCGAGCACGCCAGCCCACTCGGCACGCTGACACCCGGCGCTCCCCACCACGACCTCGAATCCCTGGGCACCACCCTGCGGGACGTACGGATCGTCGGCCTGGGTGAATCCACCCACGGCACCCGCGAGTTCTTCCGCCTCAAGCACCGGATCGTGGAATTCCTGGTGCGCGAGGCGGGCTTCACCACCCTCGCCCTGGAAGCCAGCGCATCCGCCGCCCGCGCCCTGGACACCTACGTACGTCACGGCACCGGGGACCCCGCGCGCCTGATCACCCGCCTGGGGTTCTGGACCTGGCGCACCGAGGAGATGCTCGACCTCGTCGAGTGGCTGCGCGCCCACAACCGCGGCCTCCCCGAAGGCCGGCAGGTGCGCTTCGCCGGCATCGATCCCCAGCGCTGCACCGACTCACTCGAGGCGGTCGCCGCCTTCCTGCGCCAGGTGGCGCCCGACCGGGTCCAGGACGTGCGTGAACTGGAGGTGCTGGCGCAGGCCCACCCCGCTTCCCGGCCCGACCCGCAGCAGGCCCTCCTGCACCGCGCCGAAGCACTCGCCGGATTCCTGGCGGACCACCGGGAAAACTTCGCCCAACACACCACAGCGGAGGCCGCGGACGAGGCCCTGGAAGATGCGCGCATCCTCACCCGTGCCGCCGACCTGGTGACCCGCTCTGCGGACCTGCGCTCCGGGGAGAACAGCGTCTTCGCCGTCCGGGACCGCTACATGGCCGACGCCGTGACACGCCTCGTCGACGACAGCCCCCAGGCACGCGTCATCGTCTGGGCCCACAACGGACATCTCGCGAAAGGCACTTACGGCGACGCAGTGCCCGCACTCGGCAGCAGACTCCGGGAACGCTACGGCGACGCCTACTACGCACTGGCCCTGCTCTTCGGCAAAGGCACCTTCCTCGCCCGCCGCGGCAACGACCCACAGGGACCGCCGGTCCGCCACCGCATCGGCACCGGAGCCCGCTCCCTCGAAGCCCGCCTCGCGGCCGCCCTCCCCGGCGACTACTACGCCGACCTGCGCACCGACGGCCCGTCACCCGAAACCGCCCAGTGGCTGCGCGCCCCGCACATGCAGCGAAGCTTCGGCGCCGTCGTGCCACGCTTCGTCTACCGCTTCCACGTGGCGCCGCTCGTACCGGCCGAGGACTACGACGGCATCGCCTTCATCGCCCGCTCCACCTGCTCCCGCCCCCTGCCGTCCCTGGAGACCTGAGCACCCGGGGTACCGGCTCCAAAGACGGCAGGGGGCGGGAGCAGGACGGCAGACCGCCCTCGCAAGGAGGTCCCGCCGGCTCAGGAATCGAGCACGGCGGCGACCGATTCGATCTCTACGAGCTGGTCGTTGTAGCCGAGCACGGTGACCCCCATCAACGTGCTGGGCGCATCGTGGTCACCGAACGCGTCCCGGACCACCTCCCACGCCGTCACCAGGTCTTCCTGCCGGGCGGAGGCCACGAGAACGCGGGTACTGATGACATCGTGCAGCGACGCACCGGCGTCCGCCAGCGCGGTCCGCAGGTTCTCCACTGCCTTGGCCGCCTGCCCCGCGACGTCCCCGATCGCCGCGGTGGAGCCGTCCTCATTCAGGGGACATGCACCGGCGAGGAAGATCAGCCGCGACTCTGCCGGGGCCGTGGCCGCGTAGGCGTACTCGGCAACATCGGACAGGGACGCAGAGCGAATCAAGGTGACGGCACGCGGCATGGGCATTCCTTTTCGCGGTGGATCCGGGACACCCATGACCTTCTCAAGGATCAACTCCGCGTTCGACGCAATTTCCGGGGCGGTGCCGACGGCCTCCCACTACTGCGGTGCGATGGCTTTGAGCCAGTCCTCGACGGCGACCACATCGGCCCACTGAGGGAACAGCCTTTCGGCAGCCGCCCCGTTGCCGGGGCCGCGCCCCGGCTCCTTGGCAGGCCGATGGAGAGCACTGCTAAGCAGCCGCTTACGATGGCTCCGGCTCGTCGCACGAGCCCCACCCATCCCTACAGCACCCTTCGCGCCAACAGCGCCGGCCGGCGCGAGAAACCAGGAGCACCACCCGTGAGCGTCGAACCCCTGCAGACCACCACCGTCCCGTACGGCGAACTGGTCCCCGTCACCGTCCACTTCGACGACCTCGACGCGCTCGGCATGCTCCACAACTCCCGCTACCCGCTGCTCGCCGAGCGCGCCTGGGCGGAGTACTGGCACGACCAGGGCTTCGGCTTCGACGGCGACTGGGCCGCCGCGGGCGACATGTGCAACGTCATCAAGGAGATGCACGTCTCCTACGAGCGCTCGGTCACCCGGCCCGGCCACTACGCGGCGCACCTGTGGGTCGAACGCCTCGGTCGCACCGGCCTCACCTACGGCTTCCGGCTCTGCTCGGCCGACGGCGCCGAGACCTACGCCCGGGGCCACCGGGTGCTCGTCCGCGTCGACGCACAGACGCTGCGCCCCACCCCGTGGTCCGACCGCGCCCGCGCCATCGCCGGCCGGCTGCTCCGGCCGGAGGCCTCGGAAGCGGGCGCGGAGGCCGACGCGGCCTGAACCTCAAGACCGCTCCAGGTCTCCCGTCACCGCGGGGGCGCCGCCCGACGCCGTACGACTCGGCACCCGCAACACCCGCGCGCCCGCCACCAACCCGCACGCCAACGCCGTGACCAGCATGAACGACACCGGCAGCGAGGTCGCCTGGGCGAGCCCGCCGATCGCGGAGGGGGCGATGAGGCCGGAGGTGTAGGTGATCGTGGCGACCCCCGCGATCGCCTGGCTGGGCGCGGGGCCGCTGCGCCCGGCGGCCGCGAAGGCCAGCGGGACCACCACCGCGATCCCGAGGCCCATCAGGCCGAACCCGCCCATCGCCATGGCCGGATGGCGGGCCGCGACGATCAGCAGACCACCGGCCGCGGCCAGCACCCCGCCGGCCCGCACCGTACGCACCGCGCCGAAACGGGCGACCACCTTGTCCCCGGCCAACCGTGCGACGGTCATCGTGCACGCGAAGGCGGTGGTCGAGGCGGCCGCCAGTCCCGCGTCGGTGCCCAGTTCGTCGCGGAGGTAGACCGCCGACCAGTCCAGGCCCGCGCCCTCCGCGAAGACCGCGCAGAACCCTATGGCCCCGATGACCACTGCCGACCGCGGCGGCAGCGCGAAGCGCGGCGGCGGATGCTCCTCGGGGGCGCTGCGCAGATCCAGTACGCCCCGGCAGGCGAGCGCACCGAGCAGGGTCAGTACGAGCGCGGCACCGGCCAGATGGAGCCGGGCGTCCCACCCGGCGTGCGCGGCGACGGTGCCGGCCGCCGAGCCGAGCAGGGCGCCCGCGCTCCACATGCCGTGCAGCCCCGACATGATCGGTTTGCCGAGCCGGTCCTCGGTCTCCACGCCCAGCGCATTCATCGCGACGTCCGACATCCCGGAGGCCGCGCCGTACATCAGCAGTGCCGGGCACAGTGCGTACAGGCCGGGGGAGAGGGCGGGCAGGACCAGCGACAGGGTCCACAGGGCGAGCAGACCGCGCAGTGCGGTGCGGGCGCCGAAGCGGTGGCTGATCCGGCCGGCCAGCGGCATCGCCAGGGACGCGCCGATCGCCGGGAAGGCGAGTGCCAGGCCGAGTTGGCCGGGTGAGATGGCGGTGTGGTCCTGGATCCAGGGGATGCGGGTCGCGAAGTTGCCGGTGACCGAGCCATGGATGAGGAACACCACGGCGACGGACCAGCGTGCGCGGCGCAGCCCGGGGTGGGGGAGTGGGGAGGTGATGTCGTCGGGGATGCCGTTGCCAGCCATGGGCGGTAAATTATCAGGAACCCTGCCTGATAATAAGGGTGTTGGCCCGACCGGATGAAAGAATCCCGCCATGCATCCACCGCGCGCGGCAGCGGCCGGCCGCACCGCCTCCCCGACCACCGCACGGCTGATCAACGATCGCCTGGCACTCCAACTCCTGCAGTCCGAGGGGCCGTTGACGGCAGGTCAGCTCAAGTCGCTGACCGGTCTCTCCCGGCCGACCGTGGCGGACCTCGTCGAGCGTCTCCAGGAGGCCGGGCTGATCACCGTGGTCGGTGAGAGCGGCGCACAGCGGCGCGGGCCCAATGCCCGGCTCTACGGGATCGTCGCCGACCGGGCCCATCTCGTCGGCCTCGATCTGCGGACGCACAGCGTCACCGTCGCGGTCGCCGACCTCCTGGGCCGGGTACGCGCCGAGCACACCGTCCTCATCGACCCGGACGGTGCCCCCGATACGGCCGTCGCCACCGCACTCGCCGCTGTGGACAAGGCCCTTGCCGCGGCGGGCGCACACGCTCCGCACACCGTCGCAGTCGGCGCCCCCGGCCTGGTCGACCCCGCCACCGGGCGGCTCGGCGGCACCGACTGGATCCCGTCCTGGCATGTCGGACTGGTCGGCGCGCTGCGCGCACGGACGGGCGTACCGGTCCTGCTGGAGAACGAGGTCAATCTCGCCGCCATCGCGGAGCAGCGCGACGGCGCGGCCCACGACCGCGACACCTTCGTCCTGCTCTGGCTCGGCCAGGGCACCGGCGCCGCCGTGGTCCTGGACGGCACGCTGCGGCGCGGCGCCTCGGGCGGCGCCGGCGAGATCGGCTTTCTGCCGGTTCCCGGCACCGGCGCACTGCCCTCCGCGAGCGGCTGCGACGGCGGCTTCCACTCCCTGGCAGGCTCCGCCGCGATCTGCGCCCTCGCGGCGGAACACGGCCTGCCGTACGGGGCCGCCGTCGGAACGGAGGGGGCGGACGCACCCTCGTCCGGCCCTGGGGCGAACCAGCTCCCGTCCGACACCGTGGCGAACGCGCCCTCGTCCGCCACCGGGGTCCCCACCGATGCCCCGCCCGCCGAGTCCCTCGTCCGGTCCGCCGTGGCCGCCGGCGACGCCGGTGCCGCCTTCCTCGACGCGCTGGCCGCGCGGATCGCCCTCGGCGTGGCGGCCGTGTGCGCCGTGCTCGACCCCGGGTGTGTCGTCCTCGGCGGGGAGATCGGCCGTGGCGGCGGCGCCGCGCTCGCCGACCGGGTCGCCGCCCATCTGGCCCGGCTCTCCCCGCTGCGCACCGACGTACGCGCCGGGGCGGTCGGCGGACGGGCGGTGCTGCTCGGCGCGGTGCTCGCCGCACGGGACGCCGCACAGAACGAGCTGTTCGGGGCCGCGGGGCCCGGGGGTGTCTCCCCGTCGCTGAGGTGACCCGTCAGGGGGGTGGGAACAGATCCCGTAGGGGGTGCGGACGCCCCTCGCGGGCCACAACGGGCCGGGGGTGGGCGGTATTCCGGACGCCACCCGAACGGGCGGGTGTTGACGCCCTCATCCGCCCATCAGCCCCCACCCGCCCGCTCCGCCAGGAATTCCGCATAGGTGCGTTGCCCGTCGGCGTGTTCCGGGGTCAGGTTTCCGCCGCGGCGCAGGGCGGCGGCGCTCGCGCCCGGCAGCCAGAGCGGGAGCAGGAGCCGGCGCCGTCCGCCCGCCTTCAGCGTGGCCCGTACGAGATCGTGGGCGCTCAGTACCTCGGGGCCGCCCATGTCCGGGACCCGGCCGGCCGGGTCGCCGGCCGCCAACTCGGTGAGGCGGGCGGCCACTTCGCGTACCTCGACCGGCTGCACCCGTACCCCGGTCGGCACCGGCAGCACCGGCGACCGGGCGCCCGCCTTGATGAGCTGTAGCACCAGATCGTGGAACTGTGTCGTGCGCAGCACCGTCCAGCCGAGGCCGGAGTCCTCGATCAGCCGCTCCACTGCCAGCTTGGTGCGGTAGTAGCTGAGCGGCACCCGGTCCACCCCGACGATCGAGATGTACACCAGGTGCGGGATGCCCGCCGCCTTCGCCGCCTGGACAAGCCGCCCGGCCGCCTCCATGTCGCCGCCGGCCGGCGTCGTGGCGCAGTGCACGATCGTGTCCACGCCCGCCATCGCCTCGGGCAGCCCCGTGCCGTCGCGCAGATCGACCGCGTACGACCGCGGCCGGGGCCGCTCCGTGCCGGTGTGCGGCCGCCGGCTCAGTGACCGGACGTCATGGCCGTTGTCGAGCAGCCGGTCCACCAGGGGCCGCCCGAGTGTGCCCGTGCCGCCGGTCACCAGAATTGTCGCCATCACGGATCAGTCCTTGAGGGGAGAAGGGAGGGGGACGTCTCCGCTATGACGCCTCACGCGCGCGGTCTGTGACACGGGTGGCGCGCCGGGGGCTGTGAGGCAGCCCACAGGGCTTCGCTCGCATGGGCGACGACGCGGCGTGGCAGACTGAAGCTGTACTGACATAAGAGCAGCAGCGCACTCCGGGGTCGGTGTAATTCCGAACCGGCGGTAACAGTCCGCGACCCGTCCGCAGCCAGCGGCCGGTTGAGCAGGTGAAATTCCTGCACCGACGGTGAAAGTCCGGATGGGAGGCAGTGCGCGGCGGGCGAGCTTCGGTACACCGCCGTCGGCGGCGCGTCCGGTTATTTTCCCGGGCGGTCCGCGTATTTCCGGCCGCGGTGTTCCCGTGGCGTCGTTTCCGCTTCTGTCGTCCAGACAGCCCCGGAGTCCGTGCCCTGAGAGGCAGGAGGACCCGGTGGCCACCGCAGCCCCCGTCGAGATCGCGGCGATGCGCCGAGCCATTGAGCTCGCCGCGCGCGGGCTCGGGCACACCAGCCCCAACCCCGTGGTCGGCTGTGTGGTCCTGGACTCCGCCGGCCGTACGGCCGGTGAGGGCTGGCACCAGCGGGCCGGCGGGCCACACGCCGAGATCCATGCCCTGCGTGCCGCGGGCGAACGCGCCCGGGGCGGCACCGCACTGGTCACTCTCGAACCCTGCAACCACACCGGCCGCACCGGCCCCTGCGCCCAGGCGCTGATCGACGCCGGGGTCGCCCGCGTCGTCTATGCCGTCTCCGACCCCAATCCGGCCGCCACCGGCGGCGCCGTCACCCTGGCCGAGGCCGGGATCGACGTCGAGGGCGGACTGCTCGCCGACGAGGCCGCCGCCGGCAACGAGGCCTGGCTGACCTCGGTGCTGCGCCGCCGCCCCTTCGTGCTGTGGAAGTACGCCGCGACCCTCGACGGCCGGATCGCCGCCGCCGACGGCACCAGCCGCTGGATCAGCTCGCCCCGGTCGCGTGCCGATGTGCACCGGCTGCGGGCCGCCGCGGACGCCGTGATCGTCGGCTCCGGCACCGCCCGCGCCGACGACCCGCAGCTCGGCGCCCGGATCAGCGGGCTGTCCGACGACGAGATCAGCCAGCCGCTGAGGGTCGTCGTCGACTCCGGCGCCACCGCCGTCAAGGCCGGCGCCCGCGTCCTGGACGGCACCGCGCCCACCCTCATCGCGGTCGCCGAGGACGCCGACGCCGGTCACCTCGAAGGCCTCGCCCCGATCGTCCGGCTGCCGCGCGCCGCCGACGGGCGCGGGCTGCACATCCCCGCACTGCTCCAGGCCCTGTACGCACGTGACGTGCGCTCCGTGCTGCTCGAAGGGGGCCCCACCCTCGCCGGTGCCTTCCTCGCCGCCCAGGCCGTCGACAAGGTCGTGGGCTATCTCGCCCCGGTCCTGCTCGGCGCCGGACCGGCCGCCGTCGGCGACGCCGGAATCACCACCATCGCCCAGGCGTTGCGGCTCGACGTGACCGACACCGAACGGCTCGGACCCGACCTGCGCATCACCGCCACTCCCATCCGCCACGCCCTCCACGAGGAGAACTGAAGTGTTCACCGGAATCGTCGAAGAACTGGGTGAGATCGTCGCCGTCGAGAACCTCGGTGACGCCTCCCGGTTCCGACTGCGCGGACCCGTCGTCACCGAAGACGCCAAGCACGGTGACTCGATCGCCGTCAACGGTGTCTGTCTGACCGTTGTGGAGACCGCCGACGGTGAATTCACCGCCGATGTGATGGCCGAGACCCTCAACCGCTCCAGCCTCGGCGCGCTGGCCACCGGCTCGCGGGTCAACCTGGAGCGCCCGATGGCGCTCGGCGGGCGGCTCGGCGGACACCTCGTCCAGGGCCATGTCGACGGCACCGGCACGATCCTGGAGCGCACCCCCGGCGAACACTGGGAGATCGTCAAGATCGCGCTGCCGGCCGCGCTGTCCCGCTATGTCGTCGAGAAGGGCTCCATCACCGTCGACGGCGTCAGCCTCACCGTCGTCGACGCGGCCGACGACTACTTCACCATCAGCCTCATCCCCACCACCCTCGCCCTGACCACCCTGGGCATCAAGAAGGCCGGCGACCCGGTGAACCTGGAGGTCGACGTCCTCGCCAAGTACGTCGAGCGGCTGCTCGGGCGAGGTGCCGACGGCAGTGCGGACCTCAAGGACATCGAGGAGATCAAGGAGATGGACCGGTGAGCGTCCTCGACACGCTGAACGGTGAGGCCTTCACGGCCCTCGGGCAGCACGTCATCTGGTCCGACATGATCGGCAACACCATCGGTCTGGCCGCACTGGCACTCGGCTGGCGGCGCTCCATCTGGACCTGGCCCGCCCAGTTCCTCTCCGGTGCCGTCCTCGTCGCCGCCTATGCCTCCGCCCACCTCAGCGGCGGCGTCGGCAAGCAACTCCTCGTCATCGGCGTGGCGTTGTGGGGCTGGCGGCAGTGGCAGCGCGGCCGGCAGCAGGCCCAGGACGGCTCCATCGCCGTACGCTTCGCCGGCTGGCGCGAGCGCGGCCTGCTGCTCGGCGGCACCGCCGTGGGCACCGCGGCCGTCGGCACCCTGTTCACCCTGATCCCGCAGCTGTCCTGGAACCCCTGGCCGGACGCCTACATCTTCGTCGGCACGCTCACCGCGATGGTCGCCCAGGCCCGCGGCCTGGTCGAGTTCTGGTTCGCCTGGCTGCTGGTCGACGTCGTCGGAGTGCCGCTCGCCTTCAGCAGCGGGCTCGCCTTCTCCGGCCTTGTCTACGTCGTCTATCTCGCCCTCGTCGTGTGGGGCCTGCGCGACTGGTGGCTGCGCTCGCGTGCGAGCGGCCACCCCGTCCTGGAAGGAGCAGCGGCATGACCGCACTGCAGAGCTGGTACGACGAGGCCGCCGCGGCACTGGCCCTCGACCCCGTCGAGCAGGCCATCGCCGATATCGCCGCCGGCCGCCCCGTGGTCGTCGTGGACGACGAGAACCGCGAGAACGAGGGCGACCTCGTCATCGCCGCGGAGAAGGCCACCCCCGAGATCGTCGCGTTCATGATGAGCGAGTGCCGCGGGCTGATCTGCGCCCCCATGGAGGGCCCGGAGCTGGAGCGGCTGGAACTCCCGCAGATGGTCGAGCACAACACCGAGTCGATGCGGACCGCCTTCACCGTCTCCGTCGACGCCACCGCCGCGCACGGCGTCAGCACCGGTATCTCCGCCGCCGACCGCGCCACCACCCTGCGGCTGCTCGCCTCCGGGGAATCGGTTGCCGGTGACTTCGTCCGGCCCGGCCACATCTTCCCGCTGCGCGCCCGGCCCGGCGGGGTGCTGGTCCGCAACGGCCACACCGAAGCCGGTGTCGACCTCGCCCGGCTGGCCGGACTGCGCCCGGCCGCCGCCATCGTGGAGATCGCGGGCGAGGACGGCACGATGCTGCGGCTGCCGGAGCTGGTGCCGTTCGCCCGTAAGCACGGACTGTCGATCATCTCCATCGAGGACCTGATCGCCTACCGGCAGTCGTCCGAGCCCACCGTCCGCCGCGAGGCGGAGACCCGGCTGCCCACCGCACACGGCGAGTTCACCGCCTACGGCTACCGCTCCACCGTCGACGGCGTCGAGCACATCGCACTGGTCGCCGGCGAGCTCGGCGACGGCGAGGACGTCCTGGTCCGGGTCCACTCCGAGTGCCTGACCGGCGATATCTTCCACTCGCTGCGCTGCGACTGCGGCCCCCAGCTGGAGGCCTCGCTGCGGCAGGTCTCCGAGGCCGGACGCGGTGTGGTGATCTACCTCCGCGGCCACGAGGGGCGCGGCATCGGCCTGCTGTCCAAGCTGCGCGCCTACGAACTCCAGGAGCGCGGCCGGGACACCCTCGACGCCAACCTCGAACTGGGGCTGCCCGCCGACTCCCGCGACTACGCCGCGGGCGCGCAGATGCTCCAGGACCTCGGGGTGCGCTCGCTGCGCCTGATGACCAACAACCCCGAAAAGACCGCTGCCCTGGTGCGGCACGGCCTGCGGGTCTCCGGCCGTGAGCCGATGCCCGTCCAGGCCGGGGAGCACAATCTGCGGTATCTGCGCACCAAGCGCGACCGGATGGGGCACGATCTGCCCTGGCTGGAACCCGGTGCGGGCACCATCCCCCAAGCTCTCGAATCTGCGCGAGCAGGGGAGTTCCCCCTCACCGGAGCGGCCTACGCCGCGCCCGCTTCCGCGACCACCTGCGACAACCAGTAGCCACCCGGCACGACGTCACCACCACCCAGCACACCACCAGCACATCACCCGAACGAGGAGAACCGTGAGCGGCAAGGGCGCACCCGAACTGACCGTGAAGAACTGTGGCGACCTGCGGGTGGCCGTCATCGCGGCGCAGTGGCACCAGCAAGTGATGGACGGCCTCGTGGACGGCGCGCTGCGCGCCCTCACCGAGCTCGGTATCGACGAGCCGACGCTGCTGCGGGTGCCCGGCACCTTCGAGCTGCCGGTCGTCGCCAAGGTCCTGGCCGGCCGCGGCTATGACGCGGTGGTCGCCCTCGGCGTGGTCATCAGGGGCGGCACCCCGCACTTCGACTACGTCTGCCAGGGCGTCACCCAGGGTCTGACCCAGGTCTCGGTGGACACCGGCGTACCGGTCGGCTTCGGCGTGCTGACCTGCGACACCGAGCAGCAGGCCCTGGACCGCGCGGGCCTGGAGGGCTCCACCGAGGACAAGGGCCACGAGGCGGTCACGGCCGCGGTCGCCACCGCCGCGACGCTGCGCACCGTGTCCGAGCCCTGGCGCTGAAGCCCGCCCGTCACCCGCCGCGAGCCGTCGGCCGAGCCGCGGCGCCCGCCCGTCACCCGCCACCACCCTTCAGTCGAGCCACTGCGCGGCGCTGTGACATAACCGCGTAGGGTGGTCACCATCATGTCCAAGAAGACGTTCGAGGAGCTCTTCTCCGAGCTCCAGCAGAAGGCCGCCACCGGCGACCCCACCACCTCCCGTACCGCCGAGCTGGTGCAGGCAGGTGTCCATACGATCGGCAAGAAGGTCGTCGAGGAGGCCGCCGAGGTGTGGATGGCCGCCGAGTACGAGTCCGACGAGGCCGCCGCCGAGGAGATCTCCCAGCTCCTCTACCACCTCCAGGTCATGATGGTCGCCAAGGGAATCTCCCTGGACGACGTCTACGCCCACCTCTGATCCACCCCCACGCACACCCAACACCGCTTAGCTGCAAAGGAACTCGCTCTCATGCTGCGCATCGCTGTCCCCAACAAGGGTTCACTGTCCGAGCCTGCGTCGGCGATGCTCCATGAGGCCGGCTACCGCCAGCGCAAGGACCGCAGGGAACTGGTCCTGGTCGACGCGGAGAACGAGGTCGAGTTCTTCTTCCTGCGCCCGCGCGACATCGCGGTCTACGTGGGCTCCGGCAAGCTCGACATCGGCATCACCGGCCGTGACCTGCTGCTGGACTCCGGCTCGCCGGCCGAGGAGATCCTCCAGCTCGGCTTCGCCGGCTCGACCTTCCGCTACGCCACCCGTCCGGGCACGGCCAAGGAGGTCACCGACTTCGGCGGCATGACGATCGCCACCTCCTTCTCCGGCCTGGTCCGCCAGCACCTCGCCGACAACGGCGTGGACGCCTCCGTCGTCCACCTCGACGGCGCCGTGGAGACCGCCATCCAGCTCGGCGTCGCCGAGATCATCGCGGATGTCGTGGAGACCGGCACCACCCTGCGCAACGCCGGCCTGGAGATCATCGGCGAGCCGATCCTGAAGTCCGAGGCCGTCGTCATCCGCGGCACCGGCGCACCGGACGACGACCCGAAGGTGCGCCAGTTCCTGCGCCGTATGCAGGGCGTCCTGGTGGCCCGCCGGTACGTGATGATGGATTACGACATCCGGGTCGAGCACGTCGAGAAGGCCGTCGGCCTCACCCCGGGCCTGGAGTCGCCGACCGTCTCCCCGCTGCACCACGAGGGCTGGGTCGCGGTCCGCTCGATGGTCCCGTCCAAGGACGCCCAGCGCATCATGGACGAGCTCTACGACCTCGGCGCCCGCGCGATCCTGACCACCGGCATCCACGCCTGCCGGCTCTGATCCGCGGCCCCCGGCCACCTGCCCGTACGCACCGCACCACCCACGACGGAAGACCGACGACGTGTCCGCGCCCCTGCCCAGCCTGCCGGTGACCTTCCGGCCGACCCGCACCCGGGTCGTCCTGTACTCCGTGGGCCTCGCCCAGCTCGCCGCCCTCACGGCGATCGCGCTGGCGCTGCCGAAGCTGAGCGGCGGCGAGCGGCTGAGCTTCGTCCTCACCGGACTGCTGGTGCTGGCCGTCCTCCTGCTGCTCGGCCGCCCGAAGGTGGTCGCACGGCAGGAGGGCATCACGGTGGTCAACCTCACCACCAAGCGCGAACTGGCCTGGGCGCAGGTCCTGCGGGTCAACCTCCGGGCCGGCGACCCCTGGGTCCATCTCGACCTCGCCGACGGCACCAGCCTGCCCGCCATGGGCATCCAGCCCGGCATCGCCAGGGACCAGGCCATCCGGGACGCCCGCGCGCTGCGCGACCTCACCGAGAAGCATGGTGCTGTCGACCACACGGCCGGGTGAGCCTGCCCTAATCCGGGCCCCGCTGTTTACTCTGTTCTCCGGGGCGCGCCCTGCGCCCCGCCCCTCAGTGGGACCACTGCGACCCGAGGAGTGACTCCCTCCGGCAATGGACGGATCGTCCTGTAGTACCTGCGCCGCCCCTCCCCAACCCCCGCATACCACGGAGGCGGCGGCATGACCGGCCCCCTGCTGCTGCTCACCGCGGCTCTCGTCCTGATCCTGGCCAACGGTTTCTTCGTCGCCGCCGAGTTCGGACTCGTCACCGTCGAGAAGGCGGACGCCGAGCGCGCCGCGGCCGACGGCGACCGCCGCGCCCACACCGTCGTCTCCGCGCTCCGGGAACTCTCCTTCCAGCTGTCCGGCACCCAACTGGGCATCACGATCACCTCCTTGGTGGTCGGTATGCTCGCCGAGCCCGCGCTGGCCGAGCTGCTGTCCGGCCCGCTGCTGGCCATCGGCCTGCCCGAGGGCGTGGTCCCCGGCACGGCGGTGGTGATCGGCATGCTGCTGGCCTCCGCCGTCCAGATGGTCATCGGCGAGCTGGTCCCCAAGAACTGGGCGGTCTCCAAGCCGTTGCCCGTCGCCCGCGTCGTGGCCGGCCCGCAGCGGGCCTTCTCCCGCTTCTTCCGCCCGGTGATCACCCTGCTGAACACCGTCGCCAACCGCCTGGTGCGGATGCTGGGCGTGGAGCCGACCGATGAGCTGGCCTCCGCCCGCACCCCCGGCGAACTGGTCTCGCTCGCCCGGCACTCCGCCCGCGCGGGCGCGATCGAGCAGGACACCGCTGACCTGTTCGTGCGCACCCTGTCGCTGGGCGATCTGACGGCGGAGAACGTCATGACGCCGCGAGTGAGGGTGAGCGCGCTGCAGGCATCCGCGACCGCCGAGGACGTGGTGAACCTCACCCGCGCCACCGGCCTCTCCCGTTTCCCCGTCTACCGCACCCGCCTCGACGAAATCGTCGGGATGGTGCACCTCAAGGACGCGCTGGCGGTCCCGGAGCACGAGCGGCTGCGCATCCCGGCGGCACGGATCGCGGTACCGCCGCTGCTGGTGCCCGAGACCCTGCCGGTGCAGCCCCTGCTGGAGCGGCTGCGCAGCGAACAGCCGATCGCGGTGGTCGTCGACGAGTACGGCGGCACGGCCGGTGTGGTCACCCTGGAGGACATCATCGAGGAGCTGGTCGGCGAGGTCCGCGACGAGCACGACGGGGTGGACCTGCCCGAGCTGGTCCAGGCCCCGCCCGAGGAGGGCCGCCCCGCCTGGGACGCCGACGGCGGCTGCCGGGTGGACACCCTGCGCCGGATCGGCCTGGACGCCCCCGAAGGACCGTACGAGACGGTGGCAGGACTGGTGGCACACATACTCGGCCGGATCCCGGCCCCCGGCGACATCGCGGAACTCGACGGCTGGCGGCTGCGGGTGCGGCTGGTGTCGCACCACCGCGCCGAGCGGATAAGGATCGTCCGGACCGCGACCGTCACGGTGCCCGCCGCCCCCGAGGCGCCCCGTGAGCCCGTCGTGGTCGGCGCGGAGGTGGCCCGGTGACACTGGTCCAGCTCCTCTTCGCGGTGCTGCTCGTGCTCGCCAACGGCTTCTTCGTCGGCGCCGAGTTCGCCCTGGTCTCCGTACGCCGCAGCCAGATCGAACCGCTGGCGACCGCGGGCTCCAGCCGTGCCCGGCAGGTGCTGCACGGTCTGGAGAACCTCCCGCAGATGATGGCCGCCGCGCAGTTCGGCATCACCGTCTGCTCACTGACGCTCGGTGCGGTCGCCGAGCCGACCGTCGCCCATCTCCTGGAACCGCTCTTCGAGGCGATTCACCTCCCCGCCGCCCTGGTCCACCCGCTCGGCTATGTCATCGCCCTGGCGCTGGTGGTCTTCCTCCACCTCGTCATCGGCGAGATGGTCCCCAAGAACCTGGCGATGGCGGCGCCGGAGAAGACCGCCCTGTGGTTCAGCCCCGGTCTGGTCGCCTTCGCGCGGCTGTGCCGCCCGGTCACCGCGCTGCTCGGGGCCTGCGCCCGCGGAGTGCTGCGGCTCTTCCGGGTGGAGCCGAAGGACGAGGTCGAGGCGGTCTTCACCAGCGAGCAGCTGACCCACCTCGTCGAGGACGCCGGGCAGGCGGGCCTGCTGGAGCCGGCCGAACAGGAACAGCTCTCCGACGTCCTGGAACTGGGCAGCCGCCCCGTCACGGACGTCCTTCTGGACCGGGCGGGACTGGTCACCGTCGAACCGACCGTGACGCCCCGCCAGGTGGAGGGGCTGACCGTACGGACCGGGTACTCCCGCTTCCCGGTGTGCGCCCCCGGCGGCGCGTACATGGGCTATCTCCACGTCAAGGACGTCCTTGACCTGGAGGAACGGGACCGCGCAGTGCCCCAGCGCATCTGGCACCCGATGACCACGCTCCGCGCCGAACTGCCCCTGGACGACGCACTGACGGCGATGCGCCGGGCCGCCTCCCATCTGGCGGCGGTCGCCGACGCGACCGGCCGGGTGCTCGGCCTGGTCGCCCTGGAGGACGTCCTGGAGATGCTCGTCGGCGAGGTCCGCGACCCGGCCCACCGCCGGGCCCCGGCGGCCCGCGGCCCCAGGCGCGCGGGAGACCGGGTCAGCGAGCCCCGCGAGGAGACCCCGCTGCCGGCGGAGGAGCGCGCGCTGGCCCGCTAACGAGCTCGTGAGGGCGAATCCGCCCGCCCGATGCCTAGAAGTCCGGTCCCTTCGGCGGCCGCCCCTGGATGTCCGGACCGCGGCCGGAGAAGACCTCGCCGTAGGCCTGCATCAGATCGGGCAGCCGGAGGGTGGCGAGGTCGTCGCGGGTGGGGGTGCCGCGCCAGGTGGAGAGCCGCAGATCGCGGTAGGCGCAGCTCTTCTCGTAGAGGGTGCGCAGAAAGCGGCCGTTGCCCAGCTCGTCGATCCAGCCCTGCTCGACGACATGGCCGCTGATGCTGCACAGCTCGTCGCGGGCCTCCTCGTCCCAGCGGTCGCCGTTCTCCGCGGCCAGCACCTCACCGATGGCGGTCAGCTCCAGCGGCCGGTAGCTGGGGAAGTCGACGCGGCTGGTGAAGCGGGACGAGAGCCCCGGGTTGGCGGCCAGCAGCCGGTCCATGCCCTCCGGGTAGCCCGCCAGGATGACGACGAGCCGGTCGCGGTTGTCCTCGGCGCGCTTGAGCAGCACCTGCAGCGCCTCGTCACCGTAGGCGTCGCCCTTGCTGTAGCCGGAGTTGGACAGGCTGTACGCCTCGTCGACGAACAGCACCCCGCCCAGTGCCGAGTCGATCAGCTCATTGGCCTTGACGGCGGTCTGGCCGAGGAACTCGCCGACCAGATCGGACCGCTGGGCCTCCACGAGATGGTCGCCGCCGAGGAGCCCCAGGGCGTAGAAGACCCGCCCCAATATGCGGGCCACGGTGGTCTTGCCGGTGCCGGACGGCCCGGAGAAGACGAAGTGCCGCTTGGGCGGCTGCACCGGCAGCCCCTGGCCCGCCCGCAGCCGCGCCATCCGCAGCTGGGCCGACAGCGCCCGCACCTGCCGCTTGACCGGCTCCATGCCGACCATCCGCTCCAGCTCCGCCAGCGCCTTCTCCAGCAGCACCGGATCGGCGGGCCCGGCGGGCAGCCGCTCGGCACCGCGCGGCACCGGCGCCGTCGCCTTGACCCGGGCTGCCGCGTCGCCCCCGGCCGGCGTGCCGCCCACCTCGCCGTCCGGCCCGTCCGCCTCGCCGGTCACCAGCAGCTCACGGCCGTCAGCCGGATCGAGCGGGGCCGGCGGCTCCGGATCGCCGCCGGCTTCCTGACCGAGGCCGGCGGCGGAGACCGTCGCGAGATCGGAGCCCTCGTCCAGGCCGTCCCCCTCCGCGATGGCGGCGAGCCGCGCCGCGGTGTCCATGAACGCCGGGTCGACCCGGTGCACGGCACGGTAGAGGGGGAGTGCCGCGGCGCTGCGGCCGGTGCCCTCGTGGGCGCGGGCGAGCCAGTAGCGCAGCTCCTTGCGCTGCGGCTGCTCGCTGCGGCAGCGCATCAGCGCGGCGGCCAGCAGCGGCTCGGCCTGCCCGTACATCTCCAGCCGCACCCGCGCCATGCCGCCGAACAGCCCCGCCTCGATGCCCAGCACCGGGTCGGTGAGCAGCGGCTCGGTGTGCCGTACGAGCTGGTCCCAGTCCTTGACGAGATAGGCGCGGCAGGCGTGCAGAAAGCGCACCTGGGGGTCGGTGTCGACGGGCGGGCAGCCGGCCAGCGCCTGGTCCAGCTCGGCGACATGGCGGCCGTCGAGCCAGTGGGAGGCGTGCGCGAGCAGCAGATCGCGGCCCGTCTCCAGCACCGGCTGGACCCACCAGCCCAGCCAGTACCAGGAGTTGAGGGTGCGTCGGTGGCGGGCGCGCATCTCGCCGAAGCGGTCACGGTGCCGGTGCATCCGCAGCAGCGCGATGGAGGTGTCGGCGCGCAGTGCGTGCAGGCCGAGCCAGGCGTCGGCCATCGTCGGATCGAGTCGTACCGCGGCCCGGAACTCCTCCTCCGCCTGCGGATAGGCGCCCACGGTGTAGGCGTCGACCGCGCGCAGCCAGGCGAGCTCGGCCGGGGCGGGCGAACCCTGAGTGCCGAAATCCATCCCGTCCCCCCATAAAACGTCCCCCGTGTACCGCCGGGCGAGTGCCCGGCCGCGGCTCCCTAACCGGCATACGGCGGACGGGAGTTGACCGTCTCCGCGCACACCTCGGTCCCTGGCCTGCGGTGGCACGGACTCGCATGGTACCTGCGGGATCGGTGCAGTCCGTAGAGGGCGGTACGGGGCAAGAGCGGACGACCGGGCAGGGCGCGACGGCGTGAAGAGTGCGGTGACCCAGGGTGAGGGAGAGAGGGAGCCCGGCGGCGGCACGGGCCGGTTTTGCACAGAACGAAGCCCCCGATCACGGGGGAACAACCGGGGGCTTCGCATCTGTGGGCGGTCCGTAGAACCGCACATTCAGAACGTAAGTCCTGTACGCCCCCCAGGTCAAGCCGAGTTGAGGCACTCGGCGGGACCCTGTCGGCGTCGCTGGGCGCGTCGGCCGTGGTCCACTACGGAGCGTGAAATGCGGGGCCGCTCAGGGTGTTCCGGAAGGTCCCACGATCACCTCGTAGCCCATCTGCCCCTGGTGCACCAGGAAATCGGCGTACGGGCGCGAAGGATCCGCTGTGAAGTGCGCGCGCTCCGCCGGAATCCAGCCACTCCAGAACGCGGAGAGCCCTGGCCCGTCCCGGAGTTGACCCCTTTCCCAGGAGTGCTCGCTCGTCAGTTCCATCCACAGCAGGCACGCCAGATACGGCCGCAGCGCCCGCCGGCCCGCGCCCACGCCTTCGACCAGCACCAGCGGCGCGGGCGCGAGCGCACGCTCCTCGGTGAAGGCCCCGCGCACCCAGTCGTAGACGCCGTAGCGCGCCGTCCGGCCCCGGGACAGCGGCGCGAGGATCTGGGCGTTGAACCGCTCACTCCAGGCGAACAGCTCCTCATGGGTGGCGAGGTCGTCGGTGTGCACCACCGGCACTCCGCCCAGCTCCTCGGCCAGCCGCCCGGCGAAGGTGCTCTTGCCCGACCCCGCGTGCCCGTCCACCGCGATCAGCCGCACCGGGCCGCAGGAGGGCGGCGCGGTGCGCAGCCGGGCGGCGAGCGAAGCCAGGTCACGGTCCATTGCGCCAGCGTACGCGCGGGGCCCCGGCCCCTCCTCATGCCAGTGGTCCGCACCAATATTCCTCCGGCGACGCGCGTCGTAGCGCCTTCCGAAGCGGGCCCGCAACGGGAATAGTTGAGCCACTGCCGACCCGCCCGTGCCCACCCGCGGCCCGGCCCGGCCTTCGCACCCGCTCGTACGCATCCGACTGGGGGACCTCCACCATGACCAGCTCCGCGCCCCGGCGCACCGTCCTGGCCGCCGCGCTAGCCGCCGCCGCGGGTGTCGCCACCCCCTCGGCCCAGGCCGTCGACGCCTCCCGCAAGCCCGCCGCGGGTACCGCTGCCCCGGCCACCGCCACCACCCCGGACGCCCCCGCGCGCCGATCGAAGAGCCTCGTGGACTATCACGCCTGGACCACCACAGCCGACTGGACCAAGGGCCACGCCAAGGGCACCGCCCTCGCGCCCGGCGCCCGGCCGGGCATCCGCCTGGCGCGCCCGGCCGGCACCTCCGACTACAAAGACCCGCACACCGGCAAGACCACCAGCTGGGAGTACGCCACCTGGACCTCCCCGGTCCACCGTCTCGGGGTCCCGGCCACCGAGGTCGTCGCCTCCTGGAACGCCCACACCCCGCCCGGCACGTGGATCGCCGTCGCGCTGCGCGGCACCTACAGCGACGGCGGCCGCACCCCCTGGTACGTCATGGGCCGCTGGACCTCCGGCGACGGCGACAGCGACATCCGGCGCACCTCCATCGACGACCAGAAGGACGGCAAGAGCAGCGTCTCGACCGACACCTTCGCCATCGACACCCCGGCGAGCGGCCTCCGCCTGGCCTCCTACGAGCTCCGCGTCACCCTCTACCGCAAGCCCGGCGGCACCCTCACCCCCACCGTCTGGCGGCTGGGTGCCATGAGCTCGGACCTCCCCGACCGCTTCGAGGTGCCGGCGTCCGCGCCCGGACGGGTCGGCCGCGAGCTGGTCGTCCCGCGCTACTCGCAGGAGATCCACAAGGGCCAGTACCCGGAGTACGACAACGGGGGCGAGGCCTGGTGCAGCCCCACCTCCTCCCAGATGATCGTCGAATACTGGGGCCGCAAGCCCACCCAGCAGCAGCTGTCCTGGGTCAACCCCGACTACGCCGACCCCCAGGTCTGCCACGCCGCCCGCTACACCTTCGACTACCAGTACGAAGGCTGCGGCAACTGGCCCTTCAACGCCGCCTACGCCGCCACCTACCGGGACCTGCAAGGCGTCGTGACCCGCCTCTCCTCCCTCACGGACATCGAACGCCTCATCCACGCGGGCATCCCCGTCATCACCTCCCAGTCCTTCCTGAAGACCGAACTCGACGGCGCGGGCTACGGCACCGCCGGCCATCTGATGACCGTCGTCGGCTTCACCGAGGACGGCGACATCATCGCCAACGACCCGGCCTCACCGGACAACGCCGCGGTCCGGCGCGTGTACAAGCGCCGGCAGTTCGAGAACATCTGGCTGCGGACGAAGCGCAAGAACGCGGACGGCAAGGTCGTCGGCGGCAGCGGCGGCGTCTGCTACCTCTACTTCCCGGCCAAGCCGGCACCCACTCAGCGCCGGGTACTCGCGGAGCTGGGAATCCGCTGAGCATGTGCAGCCTGAAGGTGGCCTCGATGACCTGACGGCAGCGTTCACTGCCGTCGGTTGAGGGCGAGGCGGCCGTATCGGTCCACCGTGAACTTGATCGAGCTGTGCCCATCCATCGCGACACCTCGTGGATGGGCACACCGTTGCTCAGGGTCACGGTGGTCCATGTGTGTCGGAGATCGTGGGGGTTGTAGCCGGGAAGCCCGAGGCGTTTCAGAGCCCGGTCCCAGGATTTACGGAAAAGGTCGGGGTAGATCATGCCTCCGGCCTGATTCCGAATGGGCAGCCGTTCGGCAAGCGGCTCCAGGGTGGCGGGCGCCGGTATGTCGCGCCATTCGCCCTCTTTCCGATGCTTCAAGGGAGCGTGGAGGGCAACGTACTTACCTGAGGAATTCTTGATACGCACAACCTGCCGCCGGCAACGCAACGTGCCGCCGACTATGTCCTCCGGAAAGACTCCCAGCGACTCTCCGATACGCAATCCGCAGCACGCCATGCCACACAGCAGGCTCCAGGCGTGGACCAATCTCTTTGGCCAAGGCTGAGATCTCATCGAAGCTGGGAAGCGTCCTCTCATCCACTTGCATGATGGGGTTGGCAGGCTTCTCAGCCTGCTTGACCGGATTCTCGCGGATCCTCTTGTGGCGAACCGCGTGAGAGAATATCCTCGACAGAGCAATGCGGCGGGAATCTATCGTGTTGGGCATCGCGCCCTGCCGGCGCCAGAGCGCGTACAGCTCCTCCACGTCGGCCGCAGTGACCTGGGAGATGGTCTTCTTCCCCAGCTGCGGGAGGACGTGTAGACGCATGATGCGCTCGTAGGACTCCTCCGTGCCGGCCGCCATGGGCTTCAGGGCGAGCCAGTCGGCCGCGTAACGCCGCACCGACACCTTGCCGGCAGAAGGATCTACGTAGCTGTTCTCCCGCTTGTCGTTCTCCATCTTGGTGGCGAAATCCACCGCGTCCTTCTTGCGGTCGAACGACTTCTCACGCTGCCGAGCGCTACGCCCACCGGGCTCCCGGTACCGTACGAGCCATCGCTTACCGGCGCCCCAACGCCTTTGTCGGCGCGAGCATTGCTCGGCTTCCCATGTCCGGCCCGGTCAACTGACGTCGTGGCTGGGACTCCTCGCGAAAGGCCCTGGGTATGCCGCAGACGTCAGAGGTCGAGCTGTACCCGGCGTACAGGCCGACTCGTCCGCCCCTACCTGGGACTTCACCTAGGAAAACGCCTCTGACCTGTATCGGAGGCCCTTTCCGGTCTTTCAAGCGCTTGCCGCCTTGCGCGGTCGAATGTCCCTCGCAAATCCCTCTGACAGACCTCAAAGTCCCTGCAAAGTCCCAGAGGCCGGCGGTCATCTGAGGCATCTGAGCAGCCGCTCCATGGGGATACCCACGCTGATGATGTAGTTGCGTGCCGCCCAAGGGGCTGCCCCGCTGGGAGCGGGGTGGTAGGCCTGTCGGCGCGATCTCCGCTGCGCGGAGTGGCCAGCACGAATCGGTCCGCGAAATCGACCGCTTAGACCATGTAGGACATGGTCTAAGCCGCTCAAGACTTCCAGCGATCTCTACTACCCGGAAGACCGGCCCGAGGGGCATCCGTGGTTCCTGTTCACCGAGCCCCGCAACTACGGCAAGAAGCGCCACGGACAGTGGAAGACCCGCTGGCGCGCCGACCCGGGCAAGGCGTCAAAGAATGCTGACGAGCGCAAGGAGAACGAACTCAACTCTCCCTGGTACAGCATGACCACTCGCGAAATTACTCCGATGTACACGCGCGACGGGTACGAGCGCGAGGCCCTCGCCGTCGTCGCAGCCCGACTCAGCCACCAGGCGCTCTCGTGGTCCGATCGAACGCGTTACCCCGCGCCACTTCACGCCGCACTCCAAATGGACCTCGGCCACCCGCAGTTCCGCCGCTCCGAACCCAAGGACCCCGAGAGCCTCGAGATCCTCAGGGAAGCACGCGGAGGCGACGCATAAGCCGCCGTCCTCCCAGCTGTTGAGGGCACGATCACGGACGATCGCGCCGAGATGAGAAGTGGGGCCAGCGGCCGGGATACCTCCCGGCCGCTGGCCCCACTTCGAGTCCGCCGACAGCGGGAGTCAAACTGCACGCTGCACCTTGCCGAGGGCCCCCTTCAGTTGAGTATCGACAAGGCTGGGGCTCCCGAGACGACGACCAAGACGTCACCGACACGGATAGCCGTCTGCTTGACGACACTGCGCTGCCCACCGGACGAGACGCCGAAGACCTCTGGGGCGACTCAGGACGGCATGGCACCGTCGAGGTACTCCTGCACCGACTCGAACAGTCCGTAGGGCACGTACTCCGGGATGTCACCGTGGGCGTCCCAAGCAAGTTCGGCCAGCTCTTCGGTGTCCGCTACATGAGCTGTGCCGCCCAGCATCTGGCAGGCGGTGTACGACATCAGGCGGCCCGTCTTCGGGTGGACGCGCTCGCCGAGCAGCTTGACCGCCATCACGGTCAGCCCTGTCTCCTCCTGGGGCTCCCGTACGGCGGCGTCCTCGCGTTCCTTGCCGGGCTCGACCTCTCCGGCCGGAAACTGCCAGGAGAGCTGTCCCTCGCTCACGCGGCGGCGGACCATGAGCACACGGCCTTCGTGAACGACGATGGCGGCGGCGATACCCGACCGCTCGTCCGTGTCACGTCTGCTCCTCCAGGACGGCCAGGACGGCCAGGACGGCCAGGACGGGTGGGAAGATCGTATCGACGGAGATGATGTGGGTCACCGCGTTTCTGGGGACCCACATCACGTCGATGTTCTCGGCCGCGTCGCTGTTGGTGGCCTCGCCGGCCAGGTACTCACAGAGGATGTACTCGCACAGCACGCCGGTCGCAGGGTGCAGGCGGTTCCCGAGGTGCTTCCGTACTGCGCAGTGGACCCCAGTCTCGTCCAACGTCTCGCGCACCGTGGTGGTTTCTGCCTTGCCTCCTGGCTTGAGCGCATCAGCATGGCCAGCGAACTTCCTGTTTCAGCCCGGTGAGCCCCCCGAAATGGGACTCACCGAACTTGCCCTGGGTGTAGTGCCGAGTGCGGAGGACTGTGGCGAGCGCTCTGTGGATCTCCTGCATTGCCCTGTCGTGAACTCCGGGGCGTGGCCCTACTGCGGTGTGCGGTACGGAGGAAGTACCCGTACCTGCCCACCCCGCTCAGCGATCCATGCCTCGAGTTCGGTGCCGGCCAGTTCTCGGGACGATTCGCCACTGAAGACGGTGACCGGCCCGAATACGGTGCCTGTCAAGCCACGCATCACCGTTGAGTCGTCGGCCTTGATCTCGAAGATGTTCTCGTCAAGGACGGCATCCGTCAGGTCCGCCCCCCTCATGTCGGTGTCGATCAGCGAAGCACCGAGGAACCTCGTTGTGCGGAAGCTCGCTCCCGACGCATCGGTACCGTACAGCGAAGCCCCGACCATATCCGTCCCGTTGAGCCGCGCCGTTCGGAGCACGGCCTCGTCCAGGTTCGCCTTGACGAGATCCGCTCCGGTCAGATCCGCTCCGGTCAGATCCGCCGACTGAAGGTCGGCCCGGTAGAAGGACGCGCCGACAAGTCGCACGCCCACGAGAACCGCATCGGTGAACCACGCGTTCGAGAAGTCCCCACCCGAGAGGTCGGCGCCCCGGAAGTCGCGCTCCATGCCATTGAGGTTATATTCCTCCGAGGCGAGCCATTCCTGCAGTTGCCGCGTGGCTTCCGGATCGGCCGGGAGCGCAGTCGGCTTCCAGTTCTTACGGGTACCAGATGACACGATCTCCCCAACCACGGCTTTCGACGACATCCTTGATGCTGTCGATTGCCGCTTGATTTGCGTTCCGAACGTCGATAATAACTATACGTCCACGTTTTTCGATCTGCTTCGCCAGCTGCTTGTTGACCCAAGCCTCGTTATTGGCCGGGTCATACGCACCCTTGAACGGCTGAGACTTGTCACGCACGTTGTTGAAGGGGGGATAGTCGGAGTGGACGCCCTTGATGTCATAGTACTCGCCAGTGGATTCGGAATAGAATTCACCCTTGTCGGCCAGCTCCGGGCGACGGATATCCGCCGGGAGGCGGCCGCTCTCCCGTAGATCGAGGCCGACTCGAGCCTCATCCATCGATTTGTCGTCGATCTGATTCTTGTGATCAGGATCATGCTTCAGGTGATCGAATTCCTCTGGAGCCCGATTTTCGACTTCATCGAGGTGGCCCCAGTGCGCCGCTCTTTCCTCCGCCGTCAACGCCGGAATCGGCTCGTTCGCACGCTCGCCGGGCTCGCCGACTCGGTCGGACCAGTCGGAGGGGGCGTGGCTGCCGCCGTCCGGCCCGTCCCCAGAGCTACCTTCGGTACCCCGGCCGTCGTGGTCACCACCGCTTGCTCCGTCGTGTGCAGGCGCGTCAGGTTCGCTCCCCGGGTTGTCGGTTGATGGGCCGTGGTGTCCGCCTGTGCTGTGCCCGTCGCCGTGACCACCGGAGGAGCCATCGCCGTGCCCGCCGGTCGACGGAGCATCGTGCCCGCCGGCACCGGGGCCGCCGCCGTGCCGGCCGGCGGAAGGCTCGCGGTGGGCGGAGGGGCCGTCGCCCTGGTGCGGGATGGACGGGCCGTCGCTGACGCCGTGGCCACCGTTGCCCGTGCTGCTTGTTTCGTTGGTGTGGCGAGCGCCGCTCGTGGAGTTGTCCAGCCCGCCGGTGACCGGAGTGTGAGAGGTCCCGTCACCGCCCAGGGAGTGGCTGTTGGTGGGCATGCTGTCGGCCCTGCCGCCTGGGGTGTTACCGTCGCCGGCGCGGCCCATGGGGGTGTTGTCGCGCGGGCCAGTGGCGCTGTGGCCTGCGTTGTCACTGGTGCGGGCCGGGTCGGATATGTCCGAGCCGACGTGTGTGATATCGCCGCCGCGTCCGCCAACACCGGCCGGGACCCGCTGTTCCTGGTGGGCTGGGGTCTCGGTCCGTGGGGTGTCCGCGCCCGCTTTCGGGTTGGGGACATTCTCCTTCTTGGCCTCGTCGCCCTTCTGGAGGAGGCTGCCGTCCTCCCTGTACAGGGAGCCATCGGTGCCCATGTACTTCCCCGGGCCGTCGAGTGGGCTCTTCACCGTGCCCGGCGGGAGGGTGACCGTGTCTTCGGGCAGCTTGATTCTGCCGCCCGGGAGCCTGGTCGCCCCCTCCGGAACGGCGGCGTCCTTGGGGAGCTGGATCGTGCCGTCCGACAGCTTTTGGGAGCCTTCGGGCAGGCTGTAGGCGCCGTCGGAGATATTCGGGGTCGCGAGGTGGCCGGCGTCCTTGAGGCCGGCCATTACGCCGCGGAGCTTGGACAGGCCGACGCCTGCGCCCTTGGCGACGTAGGTCATCGGGTCGAGGGCCTGGGCCACCTTGCTGCCGACGGAGATGGCCTTGGCCGCCGTGGCGGCCTTGCCCGCGCCCGCCACGGCGCTGCCACCGCCCCGGGTGATGACGGCGCTCAGGACGTTGAAGGTGACAGCGCCTGCGGCCCGGGAGTTGTTCGATCCCCACTGGTCCCAGGCGACGAACGCTTTGCCGGTCTCGGTCATCGCGGTACGCGATTCCCGCAGCCAGGAGGGGAGCATGCCGTCAGGCAGCATCCAGTACGCGGGGCCCACGAAGGGCAGGGTGGTGATCGTGACGCCGGTGGAGAGCTTGGCCAGACCGAGCCATGCCTCGCCGGCGGCGTCCCCTCCGTGCCCGCCGAACAGGGTTTTCAGCGCCTCGACGCCGGCTCCTGCGCCGTCGACGACGAAGCCCTTGCCGAATTCCCAGACGTGCTCCCACACCTGCCATCCGGGAATGGATTCCTCGACGGCGTCGCCCCAGGGCAGGCTCTTGGCCTGCTTGAGGTCTTCGGCGCGGTAGCCGTACCCCGTCTTGTGGGTGGCGTCGATGACGTGGAGTGCCTTGCCGTTGACGAGGCCGACGATCTTGGCGTGGCAGTTGCGTTCGGCTTCCTGGAACGCGGTCCAGACTTCGGCGATCTTGTTGCGGCGGTTGAGGTTCTCGTCGGTCAGGTCGCCGTCTTCGCTCCAGTCGTCTTCGGCGGCCTCGTTGGATTGGAAGTCGGCGGCTTCTTTCTTGAGCTGCTTGAACTTCTCGATCAGCGGGGTGATCTCGCGGGCGTAGGTGCCCAGCGCCTTGGCGATGACGCGCATGTCCTCGCCGAGGTCATGCGCCGTGTCCTCCACCGGTTTGGTGACGCCGAACAGCTGCTCCGCCTCGGGTGCCTTGTAGAAGGCGGCCAGCCCGCCGAAGGACTTGTGGACGTCCGAGCCGGCCGTTTCGATCGTGGAGCCGCTGCGGGAGAACGCCTTGATCTTGGTTTCGAGAACGTCCAGGTCCCCGGTGAAGACCGGTACATCGGCCGGATCGACCGGTCCGCCACTCACTTCTTCTTCCCCCCGAAGTCCTTGAGAGCATCCAGCCGCACCCTGTGGGCGGCGCTTTGGGCGTTCTTGGCCGCTTCCAGGTCTCCCTGGACGTATTCATTGGTGGCTTTGGCGGCGCCCCAGACGGCGGCCTGACAACGGTCAGCCATCGCCTTCATGCCCTTCTTGCGGCCGTTCACGTACTCGACCAGCGCTGCGGCGACCGGGCCCGTTGCCGTCTTCGGCAACAGGTCCGGGGCCACCGGTCCCACCGGCTTGTACCCCGACGCCGACATCAGCCCGTTCGGTGACGTTGTGGCCTGCGTGCCCGGCACGGCCGTACCGGCCGCCTGGGCGGCCTCCTGGATGTCGGCGAGCAGTGTGTTGAGGGCTGTGCCGAGGTCTTCGGCGTGCGTGCCGACGACCTTCAACTGGCCCTGCACTCCCTGCGGCTGAATGTCCCATGACGCCATGAATGCCCCCCGTATTCCTCATCTCTTGCACCCACGCACCACGACCCGCGCGACACCGCCGCCTCCACGGAGGCCAACCCATCAGCGCAGCGCAAAAATGGTGTTGCCGTCTGCTGGTGCGCTGGGGGTGATTCAGCCGATGTTGTCGACTGCGGCCTTTGCGCGTGTGAGTGTCTGGTGGGCGGTGGAGTCGTTCTTCTCCAGCGTCGTCTTCAGCAGCTGGATGATGCTCCGGACCTCCTGCGAGGCGCGGTTCCAGCGCTGCTCCTTGCCGTGGTACTCCTCGGCGACACCATCCGCCGCGAAATCCGCCATCGCCGCCTTGACCTGCGCATCACGCGCCGCGATCACCTGCTCCAGACGGCCGATCACCGCCTGGATGTTGCCCTGCGCCTCCGCCGAGGCCCCCGAGTCGTACGAACGCCGGTCCATGCCAGTAGCCATCACAATCACTCCCCCTGAGATCTGAGTACTTGAGCCGCAATCGGGCTGTCAGCGGCCTGAGAAGCGGGCCGCGTCGAAGTTCGCCGCCGCCATCTGCGAGCGGGCGTTGTCGGCCTGCTCCTGCACGCCGGAGCCGAACGCCGACTCCATACCCGACTGGCCGCCCACAATCGCGGACAGCGCGCTGTTCAGCGACGCCGTGATCTCGTCCGCGTTCGCCTTGAAGGAGTCGAACGCCGCCTTGCCGGCGCCGTTGAACTTGCCTTCCAGCGGCTGCGCTGCCTGGACGAGCTGGTGGATCAACGTCCCCAGTTCCGTGCTCGATCCCTGCGACTTCGACCTCAGGGTCGAGAGCGTCTGCGCTCCCATGTCGAACTTCATCGGGCTCCCCCTGCCGGACTTGACGATCGTATGTACGGTCATGCCTATCAACCGGGACATGACCGGTGCAATTCACAATCCCGATGCTAGGGCGAGGGTGTGACAATGGCTCAAAGGTGCCAGGCGTCCCCCCGTTACTTGCGGCGATGTGCTGGGCGTGGAGATGCATCCATCCACGGCGTCGGTCCGGGCGACCAGGCGCTCTCACTCGCCTTTCAGGTGCCGCATCAGGCGTTCGAAGTCGTGCCAGCCCGACAGGTCCGAGGGGTCTCCAGGCAGGGGGTAGTACAGCGCGGGGCGGGCCTTGGGGCCGAGGGGGACGGGCGGCTGGGACAGCGGGGTGTTCCGGGCGCGGTCGTCGGGCATCTGGTGGACTTCCTCCGCGCCGAGTACGAAGGCGAACGGGACGCCGGGTCCTTCGAAGCGGGGCGGCACGGCCAGGTCGCGGCGGGCTTTGCGGATCTGGATGAGCATCGAGGTGAGGCGGTGGCGGGTGGCGAGCAGTTCCGCGGCCCTTGGCAGGGCGCTCATGGGAGGCTCCTCGTCGGGCCCGTAGCCGAAGGTCAGCGTGACGTATTCCTCCACGCCTGCCGTCGTGCGCTTGACGCGGATGGTGGCGAGGCCGGGCCGGTCCGGGCTGCCGACCACTACGAACCAGGTCGGCGCTGGGGCCCGCTCGTAGGCGATGTCGGTCAGCTGGCGCGGTGACCAGGGGAGGGTGGCGGGTTCTGCGGTTCCCCAGCCGGCTGGAGGCTCGCCGGTGAGTTCGCGCCATATCGCTTCCAGTGCCCCGCCGAGAACCAGGCGTTCGTCCGCGGGGTGGGTGGTGCGGAAGGTGATGGCCAGCTGGCGTTCGCCTGCGGCGGTGACTTCTTGGTAGGAGGCGGCCAGCTGGGTGCGGGGGTCGTCGGCGGTGGCGTCGGGCGGCGCGACGGGGGTGAACATACCGTCCTGCCAGGACAGTACGGCTCCGCTCAGCCCGTCGTAGTAGCCATCGCGCTCGTCCCGTAGAACCCAGCGGGAGGGCCAGTTGCTGAGGCTGTCGCGAACTGCAGGGGAGAGTGTCGTTCCGGGCGGGGTGACGATCTGCAGGCCCAGCTCGGCATTGGCGGCTGTCTGGTAGGCGTGCGAGAGCCAGGCCGTCATGGCAACCACGGGGCGGTCCTGGATGACGACGGCGACCTTGTCGGTCAGGACGTCGACGGTGGCCTGACCGGCGGCGGGGCCGGCGGGGGTGGGTGCGACGCTTACGCCGTCTGTCTTCACCACGGCCAGGGACTGCGCGGCTTCAGGTGGCCAGGCGGAGCCGTCGGCCAAGGTGGCCAGCCGGGCGGCGAAAGTACCCGCCAGACGTTCGGCGTGCTCGATGCCGGTGGTGGCGCGGGCTTCCGTCCACCAATACGGGACGGAGGGTGGCGTGGCCCCGAGCAGCCGTTCGGCTTCGCCGGCGACCTGGACGAGTAGCGGGGCCTCGATGCAGACGAGTGGCCGGCCCTCCTCGTCGCACAGGCGTATGACGGCGCCTTCGCCTGTGGTGTCGACGAGGTTGTCGGGGCCTCCGGAGAGCAGTCCCGCGAGCATGGTGGCTGGGTTGGGCATGCGTTGGGTGAGGGCGATGACGTCCTTGGTCATGGAGTCGTCCGGTCTTTCGTCGGTCGTGGCATGGATGTCGTACGGGGCGTGGCTCGGGTGCGCGGGAGAGTTCTACGGTGTTACTCGGGGGAGTAGACGGTCTGGATCAGCTGGTTGGGCTGGCCTCTGCGGATGAGGACGCCGCGGCCGGCCGGTTGCTGGGAGGCGTAGACCCCCGGGAAGAGCTGGCCCTCGCCGCGGTCGCCCGCCATGAGGAGTGCGGAGGAGCCCGACTCGCGCAGGCCCTGCACCAGGGGTTCGTAGATGCCGCGTGAGGCTCCTGCGACGCGGCGGGTGAGGACGAAGTGGAGGCCGATGTCCACCGCGGAGGGAATATACGGAAGGAATGGTTCCAGCGGTTCCTGGCCAGCAGTGGTGAGCACGTCGTAGTCGTCGACGAGGACCACGATCCGCGGGCCGATGCCCCAGCTGCCCGGCTCCAGGTCCTGGGGGCCCGTGGCGTCATCAGGTAGCCGCTTGTCCAAGACGGTGGCGATACCGGCGGCCAAGCCCGCGCACATTTTGGCGTTGTAGGCGTAGCCGCCGTTGAACTCCTCGGGGATCGCGCCGCGCAGGCTGCGCCTGGGGTCCATGATGGCGAAGACCAGCTCGTCCTCGCTGTAGCGCTCGATGAGGCCGCCAGCGATGGTCTTCAGGAGATTCGTCTTGCCGCACTCGCTGTCGCCCATGATCAGCAGATGCTGGTCATGCTGGAACAGGTCGAGCACAACGGGATTGAGCGCGGTCTGGTCCAGGCCGATGGGCACCCGCTGGGGTTCGGCGACCGGGCCCGGCAGGAGGTGGGGCTCCACGACGTGCGGCAGCACCCGTACCGGCTGGGCGACCTCGCCGCTCCAGGTGGCGCGGATCGTCCGGACCGTCCGCTCCAGGACGGCGCCGAGGTCCGCGGTGTCGGCAAGTCCGTCCGTACGGGGCAGCGCCACCTGCGCAAAGAGTTTGCGATCGGTGAGCACGCGGCCGGGCTCGTCGGGCGACAGGGTCGCGGCGAGCTTGTGGTCGATGCTGGACTCGCTGGGGTCGTTCAGCCTCAGCTCGACGCGGGTGCCGAAGTTCGACTGGACGGCGATGCGCACGTCGTTCCAGCGGAGCATGCCGGCGACTACGTGGATGCCGTAGCCGCCACCGCGTTTGAGGATGTCGGCGACGGCGTCGTCCAGGTCCTCGAAGTCGTCGCGCAGGGCGCCGAAGCCGTCGATGACGAGCACGATCTCGGCGGAGGCCAACTGGGGCAGCCGGCCCGCCGCGTGCAGGTCGCGCAGCTGTGAGATGGAGTCGATGCCGTGCTCGCGAAAGAGGTCCTCGCGGGCCGCGAGCATGTTCCGCACCTCGTCGACGGTGCGGGCCGCACGCTCGCGGTCGGCGCGGCTCGCGATGCCGCCGACGTGTGGCAGGCCCGATAGTGCCGCCAGGCCGCCGCCGACTAGATCGAGGCCGTAGATGCCGACCTCCTGTGGGGTGTGGGTCAGCGCGAGGGAGAGGATGAGGGTGCGCAGGAGCGTCGTTTTGCCAGATTGCGGGCCGCCGATGACGGCGGCGTGGCCGCCCGCCAGCGTGAGGTCCAGGTACCACTGTCCCTGCCACTGCCGGGTCGGGTCGTCGAGCAAGCCGAGGGGTACCTCGAGCGGGCCGCGGCGCTTGGTCAGCTGCACGCCGCGCGGGCCGACGTCCAGGGGACCGGCGACCGTGTCGAGGCAGATCGCGTCGGGCAGCGGCGGCAGCCAGATGCGGCGCACCGGCCCGGCGGCGTGCGCCAGCTGCTCCACCATGACGCCCAGCTCCGTCGGCCCCATCTCGCGGCGCCGCACCGCAGGCTCCTGTGCGTCCGCATCCTCCTCGGTGGAAAGGGTGTTGAAGGTGTCGTAGGGGAGGGCGAGGGGGCCGCTGTCGTCGTCTTCGCGCTGTACGGGGCCGCGGTAGGCGCCCGAGACATAGCTCGCCTTGAAGCGGTCGTAGTGGCTGGTGTCGACCTTGAGGTAGCCGAATCCGGGCAGCGGCGGCAGGTGGAAGGCGTCCGTGGTGTCCAGAACCGTACGGGATTCGTCGGCGGAGAAGGTCCGCAGGCCGAGCCGGTAGGAGAGGTAGGTGTCCAGGCCCTTGAGATGGCCGCCCTCGATGCGCTGGCTGGACAGCAGCAGGTGCACGCCGATGGAGCGGCCGATCCGGCCGATGGACAGAAACAGGTCGATGAAGTCCGGCTTGGCGGTGAGCAGTTCGCCGAATTCGTCGATGACGACGAACAGGTGCGGCAGTGGCTCCAGGCCGGGCCGCTGGTGGGCGCGCAGCGCGGCGTAGTCACCGATGTCGGCGACATTGCCCGCGTCCTTGAGGACCTGCTGACGGCGCTTGACCTCGCCGGCGAGCGAGGCGTGGACGCGCTCGACGAGGCCGGCCTGGTTCTCCAGATTGGTGATGACGCCAGCGACATGCGGCAGGTTGGCGAACGGCGCGAAGGTCGCACCGCCCTTGTAGTCGACGAGGACCAGGGCGAGGTCCTCCGGCGGGTGCGTGGCCACCAGGGCGAGGACAATGGTGCGCAGGAGTTCCGACTTCCCGGAGCCGGTGGCGCCGACGCACAGGCCGTGCGGTCCCATGCCGAGATCGGAGGACTCCTTCAGGTCCAACAGCACCGGCTCGTGGCCGTCGTTGATGCCGATGGGGACGCGCAGGAAGGCACGTTCGCCGCGCGGCGCCCACAGGTGCGAGAGGTCGAGTTGCGCCACGTCGTCGACGCCGAGCAGCTCGGCGAAGTCCACGGGCCCGGTCAGGGGGGCGTCGGTGAGCGATTCGGCGGACAGCCGCAGTGGCGCCAGCAGCCGTGCCAGGCCCTCGGCGAACGGGATGCCGGCTTCATCCACGGTGCCGTGGGCGAGGACCGGCTCCTGCGCGCGCAGATCCTCGATGATCACCTGATCGCCGTCGACAGTGAGCCGCACGCCGACCTGTCCCGGCTCCTGGACCCGCTGTTCGAGCAGGTGCAGGACGGTGACGCCCATCTCGCGCAGGCCGACCGCGTCGTCGGGACGCGGCAGGTCGACGGCGTCCTCACCATGCCCGTCGGCGACGACCAGTAGCCGGGACGTCATGGACAGGGCGTCCTTGTCGGACAGGCCGCGGCGCACTTCTGCTGCGTAGGAGGCGCGGCGGCGCAGTTCCGGGCCGAGCTGCCGGGCGAGCTGGGGTGCAGAGGGGGCGATACGGCGCGCGGCGACGGGGCCGTCGAACTGCTCGGTGTCGAGCAGATGCGGCAGCCACTTGGCCCACTCCCAGTCGGCGAGCCGGTCCCCGGGCACCGCGATCGCCATGGCCACATCGTCGGGAGCATGCAATGCAGCGGCTTGCACGAAGAGGGCGCGCGCGACGCGCAGGCAGTCCTCGCGGGGGCCGATGACGCTGACGTTACCGACACGGTCGAGCGGGACTGTCAGCGGCAGCTCGGTGCCGGTGCGGAAGCGGGCCATCAGCGCCGACGCCTCATTGAGCATGAAGCGGTCGGGCGGGGTGAGGACCGACGAACCCTGCTGGGCGATCTGCAGATCGCGTACGGGCATCTCACCGGTGCCCACACGTACGCGCAGAAAGTCGCCGTCGGCGCGACGGCGCTCCCACAGGCGAGCCGGATCGCGCACGATGTCGTAGAGGGCGGCCGGGGGCGGGTTGAGGACATCGGCCCGCTCGCGCCGTTCACGCTCCTCGCCGGCCAGCTCCTCGCGCAGATCCTCCAGATAGGCCAGATACGCCTCGCGCTGAGTGCGCCGAGTGCGCTGCGCCTTGCCACGCTGCGAGAAGACCAGCGCGACGGACCCGATGACGGTGACGACGAGGATGATCGCACCCAGCCCGGCGAACTGGCTGTTGCGCACCACCGTCATCATCACCACCGACGACATGACGCCAGCGACGGGCAGCAGCGACATCGCGATGTTGCCCGCCTTCCCCTCGGGGAGGTTGGGCGGGGCCTCGATGATGCGCGCCTCGGACGCGGCCGGTGGCCGGGTGGCCCTGGCCGGGCGGTGTATCAGTCGGGTACTCATCCTCGTCCGTCATTCGCGATCGGGCTTGGCATCTGGGTCAGTGACGCTGCTGGGAGAGCTGGAAGACGTCCGCGGCAAGACGGGCGGCGGCTTGCCTGGTCGGGTGAGCAAGCAGTTCGGTATGGATCCGGCCGCCGGCTGCCAAATGCCGGTCATACGGCAGAACCTGAATGCTCACCCCGGTGGACCTGAGCATCTGGATGGCCTCGTCCAGGTCGAGCCCTGAATGGGGTACCAATTCGGTGAGCACGACAACCGTGCCAGCCATCACATGCCGCGGCAGCCCCTGCATCCACTGCAGTACCGAATACGTACTGCGGATTCCTTCCGGCGTGGCAGGTGTGGTCAGAACCCGGCCATGCGCGGCACCGAGCGCGACCCGGCCGACTTCGGCGGGCAACGTCTCACAGTCGATGACCATCACACCGAAGTAGCGACGCAGCGCCACCACGACCCGCTCGTACGCCCGGCTGTCCAGCATGACACCGATCTGCCCCTGACTCGCAGGCAGCAACCAGGCGTTGTTGGGGAGCTGGACGAGATAGCCGGTGACGTCGAGCAGGGACATGTCCGGCTTGACGATGTCCGCGATATCGCTGGTCGTCCAGCGCAGCGCCTCGGCGCCGAGACGCTGCGGCAGCGAGCCGAGTGCCGGATCGGCCTCCAGGAAAAGGACCGGGTCCCGCCGGTAGTGCGCGTACGTGGTGCCGAGCAACGCGGCGACGGTCGACTTGCCGGATCCACCCCGGATCGAGGTGACGGCAATCTGCCGGCCGGTCGTCACGGGCTGCTGGAGCACCTGGGCAGTGCGAGTGACCTCGTCGACCTCACGCGCCGCTGACGACGAGAGCGTACGGCGCAGGGCACGTGCGGCACGCGCGGCGAAGGACTCACCGTGCTGCGGCTTGCGGTGTACCGCGCCGGCCAGGCCCTTGTCCTGTGCGGGCTGGGAGCTGGGGGCGCTTTGGGGTGGAGGGCTCGGGGCGTACGCGGCTGGGACCTGTTGCTCCTGGTACCCGGCCTGCTGCGGCCAGCCGCCCGGAAGACCCGCCTGCTGCTCCTGCCCCTCGTACGGGCCGGCCTGTCGCGGCGCACCGCCACCGGGGGTGGCGTCCGGCGCCTGTGTGCCCTGCGCAGGCAGTGCGTGGCCCGGCGCGGAAGCGCGGTATGCCTGTCCGCCGGGGCCTTGTGCACCCTGATCGGCGCCGCCCCTCAGGTCGCGCAGCACATCACCCTGCCAGCCATCTCCGCTCGGCATACCTGTTCACCCCCCACTCTGCTGCCCGCCCGCAGCGCCAGCACATCGACCTAGAACTGTCAGAACTGGTTGAGCAGCTGCCCATACACACCGAACACACCAAAGGCGAGCGGGAAGAGCCCCACCATGCCAATGGACTCGACCAGATCGCCCATCCGTCGCAGCCGCACCTGCACATGCTCGGGCACCTGCACCGACAAAACGACCAACGGCAACACCGCAGCCACACACAGCACAGCCAGCGGCCCGACATCCCCCGCATGCTCCAACCACCACGTCACCAGGCGCACCACCAGGCACGACGCAGCAGCCAAGAGCGCAACAACCTCAACGACCAACGGGAACGCTCGCGCCCTCGACACCAGCACCACGACAACGAGCGCCGCCAGCACCACGCTCCATACGGTCGGCTTCTCGGCCAGCGTGAGCAACCAGCCGGCGGAGACCGCCGAAACCGCAGTGACGATCGTCGAGAGGGCAAGGCCGCGATGCGCCGCAGCAAGTGCGGTACCCACCTGGTGACGGCTCACCGAAACGCCGCCCGAGCGGCGGTCATCGAGCGAGGTGAGCCCAGACATCATCAGCGCAAGCCGCGGCAGCACACCGAGCACCACCAAAGAGAAGACAGCCATCACGGCACCGAGCCGGGCCGCATCCCCCTGAACAGCGGCAACCACCTCCCACACAAGGGCGATCGCGGCAGTGGTCACCGCACCAACGAGCCCACCCTTGCCCAGCGGAGAGAAGTAACCAAGGAACGCAAGCGTCACGACCAGCGCACCCGCCACGGCAGCGAGCCGCGCGGTGCCCGGCCAGCCAAACGCATCGGCAGCCGTCCACGCCGTGAGAACACCAAGCCCGCCGGCGGCGAGCAGGAGCGCGGTCGCCAGTCCCCGGTTCCCCCGCCCGATTTTGGCGACGAGCGCACCGGCCGCCAGGAGCACAAGCGATACAACTGACAGAGCACCCACCAGGGCGCCAAGCGGGAACTCACGGCGGGCGAGCAGCGCGGCGATCACGGCGAAGACGATCGTCGCCACACCCGCACTGGCCCGGCGCGCAGCAGGACGCCAGCGCCAAGCCCGCAGATCGAGGTCGTCAGCCACCTGATCGGTAACGTCGTGCACAACGGGAGCCGGCGGCGCAGAATGCGTCGTCACCAGCCGGAGCACGGCGCCGTCGGCTACCCCGGCCGACGCCAGCGTGCTGTCGTACGGCAGGACAGAACCGTCGGCCGTAATCAACTGCCGGGCTACCGGCCGCGATGCGGGCCGATCGCCCAGCAACGGCAGGACATCCGGGATCAGTTGCCCTATCGGCGTATCGGAGAGCAGGACGACATCGGCCCGGCGTCGCTCACCGACCAACGTCACTCGGCTCAGTTGCGTCCGGGAACTCGCTGCTCTGCTCACCACTTACCGGAACCTACCATCGCGGGGTTGACAAACTCTTTGGCCAGACGGGACATGCTTCCACCCTGGCTCTGCGTCAGGGAAACTTCTTCTGCACGGTCAGCTCTTCGCGCATTCCCCGGGAATGTCGCAAACTCTGTCCGAATCCGATCCGTGGGCTTCTAGGGGTTCGCCGACCTTGTCGGCTGCCCGTACTGCTGCATCTGACGCTGCTGCTTCTCCTGCTCAGCCTTCTGCATGGCCAGAGTGTGCTGAAGGAACGACCACCCCACGCACCCCGCGCACAGGACAGCCGTGATCGCGATCCCCGCGAAGACCTTCCCCAGCCGCTCGTCCGCCGTGCGACGTCCCCGCTGCGCACCTAACAACAGGGCATCCCGCATCCTGCGGCGGCGTACCGCCACCGACTCCAGCAGCTGACTGTCGTAATCCCGCGCCATTTCGCCGTCCGTCGCCTCGGTCGTCCGCAACCTCGGTCACGGTCGATGAACTCTCGGTTCATCGGCGGTCACTCGCCGACCGTCAATCCTAGATGGTCGTCGCGTAACGGCCAACGACGGGCGCTGTTGGTGTCGGCGTGCTCGGCGGAAAGCCGCTGCTGGGACACTTCCATCAGCGACGCCAAGAGTCGAAGAGCCTCGAAGATGCCGTTGTGGCGACCGACGACCATCGCATCGACGAGACGCGGAGCAGGCTTGGAAGTCCCTGCGTGATGAGTGGTGAGCACGCCAGTGGCTGCTTCGCCGCCTTCTGATTCGTAGCTCCAAGGAGAGTGGCCAGCAGCGGCCCGTGGACTGCATGTCGCCGATTCCCTCATTGCATGGTTGCGGCCAGAACCGCAACGAGCGAACAGGCCAGGGCAAGCGTCGTCGCGAAGGCTGTGCCTGCGCGAGTGACGGCGGTGGCGTCTTGCTCGACGTAGTGGTCTTTCGCGAACCATCCTCCGTCAGACACTGAGCGCCAAGGAGACCAGACCTCTACACAATGGACGCTGGTGGCATTGATCAAGACCCTCCGGCTGTACTAGTTGCCACCCGGTGATGTACGTGTGCCAGCGAGGCCCGCCGTGAGGCCGACTTCGGGCCTCGATCTCCTGACAACCCCCATGTCGGTCAGTAAGGTTGATTACTCTGCAGGTTGCAGATGGTCGCACCGGGGGAGTCATGATCATCGTTGGGGAGTCGCAGGCCACGGGGGCCTCCGTCTTGCAGAGCGACCCGACGGTTCCGGGGCAGGACGTCGGAGCATCCCACACGGGTGGCAACCCTCACGTGGAGAGGCATTCGACTGTTCTGTCCGATCAGGCGAAGGCATCCGCCGTCCGGATCGCTCTTGCCTCTCGGCTGGACAACTTGCCTGTGCTGCCCTCGCAGCCCTTCATTGGGCGTGCCCTGGACCTGTCGCAACTGGGCGCGTCCTTGCGTGTCGGCGGCGGGGTCGTCACCCAGACGACCACGGTGAGTGGGTTGGGCGGCATCGGTAAGACGGCTCTGGTCCTCCGATTTGCCCAGGACCAGCGCGACCGGTACCAGCTTGTCTGGTGGATCGTCGCCGAGACCGAGGAGCAGATCACCTCCGGATTCGGCGACCTCACACTGCGTCTGCATCCGACGTGGGCACGCGAGGCCACTGCCAAGGAACGTACCGAGTGGGCCTTGACGTGGCTGGAGACCCACTCTGACTGGCTGGTCGTCTACGACAACGTGGAGCGGCCCGAGGAACTGACCCCGTTTCTGGGGCGATTAGACGGCCATGGCCATCAACTTGCCACGAGTCGGCTCAGCACCGGCTGGCCCGCGAGCACCTCCCTGGTCAGTCTGGACGTGCTCGATCACGAGGACGCCGTCACCCTGCTGCACTGCACGTCCGGACTCATCATGGACGCCGCCACGGCCGGATCCGGTGCCGCCGCCTCGCAGGCCTCCCTACTCGCCGCGGACCTCGGGCACCTGCCCCTGGCCCTCGCTCAGGCAGGCGCGTATTTACGGGAGACCGGCATCGGCTTCGCCACCTATCGGGACAAGCTGGCGCGGCTGCCCGACACGGTACTGGGCGACGGCGCGGGCGGTTCGGACAGGACCATCGCCCGGATCTGGCGGACCAGTCTGGAGTCGATCCGAGCCGTTTACCCCTCGGCCGTCCCTCTCCTGCACACCCTGGCCTGGTACGCCCCCGAGGCCATACCGCGCGAGGTGATCCACCATCTGGAGCGTCGTCTCCAGGACATCGAGCCATCGCTCGCCATGCTGGCGGCCTACCACCTAGTCACCCTCGGCCTCGAGGGGCCGACCCTGCACCGGCTCGTCCGGCAGACCCTCCAGCGTGCCGATCCGGCCGAGGTGCCGGAGGCGCGCGGCCTGGCCGAGGCGGCGTTGGCCGCCGAACTCTCAGGTGCCTCCCCCGAACGCGTACGGCGGATGCTGGTGCACATCCAGGCTCTCGCGGAGACCGAGCCCGCCGCCGAACCGGACGCTGCGGCCGTCGAGATGTACCGGCTCGGCACCGACGAACTTCTCGCGCGGGAACAGCACGTCCTGGCGATCCCTTTGATGACGCAGGCCGTCGACGGCAGCACGCGGCTGCTCGGCGTGGACCACGAGACCACGCTCAACGACCGGGACCGTTTGGCGGAGCTGCACGCCAAGGCTGGCGACCCGGCCCGCGCGGTCCAGCTGTGCCAGGACGTCTACCTCGACCGCGTCCAGTGCCATGGCCCGGACGCAGTGGAGACCCTCGCCGCCCGGGAACGGCTGGCGTACGCGCACCGCAAGGCCGGCGAGGTCACCAGGCCCGTGCAGGGGTTGACGGCCGTGGTCGCCGACCGTCGCCGGGTCCAGGGCGAGGAACACCCGGACACGCTCACCAGCCGCAACAACCTGGCCTACGCGCTGCAGATGGCAGGCCGGTACGAGGCCGCCGTCGAGGAGTTCCGGGCGGTCGTCGCGGACCGCGAACGCCTTCTGGGGGCGCGGCACAAGGACACGCTCGCCAGCCGCACCAACCTCGCGTACGCCCACCTGCAGGCCGATGATCACCGCACCGCGCTGAACCTTTACATGCAGGCGATCGAGGACCGGCGGCGCCAGCACGGTCCGGACCACCCTGACACGCTGACCAGTCGGGGCTGGCTGGCCTCCGCCCACGAGGCCGCGGGCGATCCGCGCACAGCGGTCGCCCTGTATCGGGAGGTGGTCGACGACCGGACCCGGGTGCAGGGCGCGGACCACCCGGACACCCTTCGCAGCCGCCACGATCTGGGATGGGCCCTGTCCGAGGCCGAAGGGCCGGATGCGGCATTGCGGGAGTTCGAGTCGCTGGCGGCTGACAGCGCTCGGGCGCAGGGGCCCGACCATCCCGCCACGCTCTTCTACCGCGACGACATCGCGGAGATCCATCAGAACCGGGCGGACTACGCTCGGGCAGCCGCCGCGTACGAGGCAGTGATCGCCGACTACACCCGGGTCAGGGGCAAGGATCACCCGGAGACGCTGCGGGCCCGGGCGGCATTGGCCTTCACCTGGCAGCTGGCAGGGAGCCACCGGCGTTCGGTGCAGGAGCGCCAGGCACTGGTCGCGGACCGGACACGGGTGCACGGCGATCGGCACCCGGCAGCGCTGACTGCTCGTGCCAACCTGGCTTTCGCCCATCGCGCGGCCTTCGAGTTCCCGGCCGCGATCGGGCTTTTCGAGGACGTCCTGCGGGACCGCAGCGACATCCTGGGTCCTGAGCATCCCCACGTCTTCGCGGTACGCGAAGCCCTGGCCCGCACCCTGCAATGGACCGGCGACCACATCCGCGCAGTCCGAGAGCTGGAGTTGCTGCGCGCGGACATGGAGCGGTTCCTCGGCCCGGACAATCCGCGCGTGCTCGAAGTACGGCTCGCTCTCGCCCGGGTGTTCGCCGAGGAGGACCGTCTGGCGCAGGCTATGGAGCTCTACGAGCCCCTGGCCGAGGACTACGAGCGGCTCCACGGGCTCGACCACCCCAGGACCCTCGTTGTACGGCTGTGGATAGGGGCGGCTCACCGCGCGGCCGCACGGTTCGACCGGGCAGGCGAGGTGTTCGACGCGCTGATCGCCGACCACAGCCGCATCCAGGGCCCGGACCATCCGGACACGCTGAACGTCAGGAGCTGGCGAGCCCTCGTCTTCCGTTCCGCTGGACAGCACAAGCAGGCGATTACGGCGTACCAGACGCTGAACGAGGACCACACCCGGCTCCTGGGCCCGAGGGCCCCGGCCACTCTGCACGATCGAAACGGGCTGGCGCTGGCCCGGCTGGGCGACCAGGACCACGCGGGCGCGATCGCCGGATTCACCGCACTGCTCGATGACCAGCGCAGGATCCTGGGGGACGACGCCCCGGACACCCTGGCGGTACTGGAGAACCTGGCAGACGCTTGTTCGGCGGACGGGCAGGACGACCGGGCGATTGCTTTGTACGAAGAGGCGGTCGAAGCGTGGAGCGGGAAGTGGGGAACCACACATCCCCGCTCCCTGCGCTCGCGGCGGAACCTCGCGATGGTCCAGCGAACGGCGGGTCGGCACCGGTCGTCGCTCAGCACACTGCAGGCGGTACTCGAAGAACAGGAGCGTACCGACGGGCCCGATCATCCCGCCGTGCTGTCCCTCCGCTATGACATGGTCAGTGGGCACAGTGCCGCAGGCGATCATGTCCGGGCCGCGGCTCTCGCCGAGCAGTTGCTGACCGACACCGCTCGGGTTCGCGGCCGGGACCACATCACCACGCTGAACACCCGCATGCTGCTGACAGACGCGTGGCGGGAGTCCTGCCAGTACCAGCAGGCCGTGGCCGGGTACGAGACGCTGGTCGAGGAGTACACACGGTTCCACGGTCCGGAGCACACCGAGACACTCGCGCTCAGGACACTGCAGGCGTTCGCCTTCGCCGAGCGGCTCGACTGCGAGCAGGCCATCATTCTCGGCCAAGCGCTGGTGGAGGACCGCACGCGCATCCAGGGCGCCGACCATCCCAGGGTCTTGCGGGGGCGGCGCATCGTGGCTTGTTGGCGGGAGTGGGCCGACGACCGTGCAGGAGCGCTGCGGGACCTGGAGGTTCTGCTGCGCGACCACGAACGGGTATTGGGCGCCGAACATGCTGACACCCTCGACCTGCGCGGCGCTGTCGCATGGACACTGCTGGGGGCTTCAACGGCCAACCGTGCGGTCGAGGCCACCACGCGGTTGGTGGAGGACCTCACCCGGCTGCGGGGGCCGCACGACGTCATGACCCTCGACGCACGGCAATGTCTCGCGCGGGCGCACGAGTACGCAGGCGATCTCAGCCAGGCCCTGGCTCTCCGCGAGTTGCTGGTGGAGGACCGCGCCCGTGTACAGGGTTCCGGACACAGCGCAGCCCTGGCAGCCCGCAGAAGTCTGGCCTGGTCCCGGCGTCTGCTCGGCGACCGTGAACGGGCGGTCGGGGACCTCCTGGCCTTGGTCGACGACTACGACCAGGAGCGAGGTGTGGACCACCCCCGTTCTCTGCGTTGCCGCAGCGCCCTCGCATCTGCCTACCGGGAGATGGGCGACTCACGGCAGGCGATTCTCGTCCTTGAGGACCTCCTCAAGCGGTATGAAGCGGTTCTCCCCGAAGAGCACCCGCTGACGCTCCGGGCACGCGGCAGTCTGGCCTGGCTGACGGCGGACATCGGTCCCGCGGACCACGCGGTGCTCATGGCCCGTGCGCTGATCGACGACTGCACCCGCCTGTTCGGCGTCGGGCACCGGCGGACGCTGGACCACCTGCCGGTCCTGGCGCACGCACTGTCGCAAGCGGGCCAGCCGCAGGAGGCGCTGGGGGTGATCGGCGAACTATTCCGTTCCCAGGCCCGGCTGACGGCAGGACATCTGGACCTGCCCGAGACAGCCGAGGCCCTCGCCCAGGTTCATCTGAATGCCGCCGGTGTGGGTGACGACCACGCAGCGTCCGAGGATTCCGACGAACTCCTTAGCCTGGGTATGGTTGTCGAGATCTTCGCCCGGAATTACGACGCCTCTCTGCCCACCCTCGCCGTCCAGCTGGCCGACACCCTCGCCCGCGCGGGTGATCACACGGCGGCAATAGCGCTGCTGAAGGCCGTCCATGCCGCCCGCTCCCATGTCTTCGGCCCCGACCACCCGCTCACACTGGAGAGCCTCGCCACTTTGGCCCTCGCGTCCCTTGAGGCAGGCGATCCGGAATCCGCGCCGTCCGACGAAGAGCTGATGGCCCGTTGGGAGCGGGTCTTCGGGCGGGACCATCCCGACACGGAGGAGCTCCGCTGGCGGCTGCGCATTGCGCGCCCGGCATGGCGGGTCCGGCTGTCAGTGCCGACGGACGAGGAGCCGACGGAGGGCAGCCCGACGCCTATCGAGATCAGCCTGGTCCGCGAGGAGGGGAGCACAGTGCCCCCGCCGGCCTTGATGGTGGTGGTCCCCTCCTGGCGGACGGATGCCTCGGTGGAACCGGCCCTGGCGGAGTATGACCCCGAAGGCGATCCGGCGTGCTTCGTGCTGACCGCGCACGAGCCGGGGGACCACGACATCCATTTCACACTCTACGACCACGCGTCCGGACTGGTGTTGCAGGACCTGCGGACGACCGTCCGCGTATCGGGCTCCCCCACCCAGAACGAGGATGCCCGACACAGTTCTGGGGAGGACTGACCCAGATGACGCACGATCCCGGTGTGGAGGTGCTCGAGGACCCCTCCCACGGTTTCACGGGAGTGCCGCCCCAGCGAGGCGGTTCACAGGCCGCCACGGTGGACGCTGTCTCCGCCGAACTGCGAGTGAAGCTGTACCGGACCGGCACGGGCCTGAGCATCATCGCCCACGACACATCGGCGCCCGACACCGGAACGTGGCACCAGGCCCCGCTGGAGGTGTCCGCCGAGGAACTGCTCGATCGCGCGGACCGGCTGCTGGCCATCTGGCGGGACCAGGTGGTCTTTCATCGGAGCACTGACCCCAGATACGGGCAGCGGGTGGGCGGCCGTCCCCTGGCCGAGTCCATCGATCTGACCGAACTGCGTGAGCTGACTGACCCATTGGTGGCGAAACTGGCCGACGAGGGCTTCGACCTGCTCCATGTGATGCTCGACGGAACGGGCTACGACCTTGGCCGCTTCCGTGAGTTCCTGCTGGGCACCCTCGCCAGCGGGCAGCAGCTGCGCATTAGTTTCGACTCCGAGTGGCAGTTGCCCTGGCCCATGCTCGCAGTGGACCCGGCGGAGTGCGACAGCCCCTGGGAGGCGTTTCTGGGCCACCGGCACCAGGTTGAGCAAGCCCGTGCCGGCTACCCCTGGGACCACGCCCCGCTGGGCCGACGCGAACGGGCCACCGCCAGCCTCAACAAGGACACGACCCTCGATCACGTGGCCCGGGCGGACGAGGTGCAGAAGCTGCTGGAGGAACGCTCCCTGCTGACCGTCCGCACTCGCGGAAGTGAGCTTCTGGAGGCCCTTTCGCGTTCCGTGCTGCACGAAGACGTCATGTATTTCTGGTGCCACGGCCGCTTCGTGGACACCGGTGCCTCCGGCCAGGTCCTGACCGTACGGCTCTCCGATGGCGAGGATGTCGACGGCCCGGTGGTGAAGCGCAAACGGCGCTTCTACTTCCGTAGTCCGCAGTCCCGTTTCAAGCCCTTCGTACTGCTGAACGCCTGCCACTCGGCGAAGGCCGCGGAACCGGGAAGGCTGAAGCACCTGGGGCAGGAGCTCATCGACCAGGGCGCCGATGGCGTCCTTGCACCGCAGATCGAGATCCCAGAGGCCTTCGCGGCCGAGTACGCGTACGCTTTCCTCGACCGCTATCTGACCGGTGCACACACGGCGGGTGAGATAGGCCAGTGGCTGGTGCGGCGCTTTGCGCGGGAGTTCCACAACCCGCTCGCCCTCGTCTATTCGCTGAACGGTGGCATCAACACCCGTCTGGACCTCGTCTCATGACCGCACCCCGAAAGCGGCCCAAGCCGAATCCCCAAACGCCACAGCTCGCGCCCCCAGTGGAGGTCGACCTCGACGAGCAAGGCCGCCTGACAGTGCCGGGCGGTGGGTCACCGGTACCGGTCACCCGGGTTGCTGAGCACCTGGCACGCCGACTGGCCGTTCCTGACTGGGCCACCGACATCCATGTCTACGTCCACGGCTGGCAGACCCCGCCGGCCCAGGCGACCCGGACCGCCGTACAACTGCTGGAGCAGGCCGCCGAACTGTACGTGTCGGCCCCGGGCCGCTACCCAGCCCTGAAGTCCGGTTACCGCCCTTGGTGCGTCGTGGTCCGCTGGCCGTCGTCCAGCCTGCCCGGGAAGAAGGGCTACGAAAGGATCAGGGACCGGGCGCATGCTATGAGCGCCGAGGGCCAGGGGCATGCCCCCTACGTTATCGGGCACTTGCTGGGCTATCTGGACGCTGACCGGACCGACCCTTCGGGTCCGGCGGTCCTGGCCAACCGGACCGGCCAGTACCTGCACCTGATGGGCCACTCCTTCGGCGGCCGTTTCCTGTGCGAGGCAGTGCAGCAGGCAGCCGAGCAGCCGCCGGTGCTCGGCTGGAGTACGCCGTACGACCACCTACGCCCCTTCACCGTCGACAGCATGCTGATTTTCCAGATGGCAGCCCCGCGCGACGCGTTCCTCCGCCACTTCGACACGCTGTTCCCGACGGCCACGCGCCCTGGCGCCCCCCTCCGCGGCCCGATCGCCCTCACCCACTCCCGCTGGGACCGCGCCACCGGCTTCTGGCACCTGCGCGCCGAGAAGACGCCAGGGATCGGCCACTCCGGTGTGGGGGCGGCCCCGGTGCCCCAGTTCTCCACCCGATTGCTGCCCATCGGCACCGACTATCCGCAGCAGGTCCTGGACCACCGCCTGGTGAACATCGACGCTGACTGGCTCTATCGCGGCAGCCGCCGTACCCGCCTCCACCCCTCGGGCGCCCACTCCGACTTTCTCCGTCCGGAATCCGCCCACCTGCTGCTCACCCTGGCGGAACGCTCCCGCTGACGTGAGCACCGCACGCAGCACGATGTCGACGCTGTTCCATGTGCTCGGCGGGAATCGGCGAGATGGTGTCCCGCCAAGTACAGCACCGCGACTCTGTTATTGATCTCGTATGGGGTACTGGCGGGAGGGCCGTGGGGCGCTTCGCTGCTGGCGTGCGGGGTGACTTTGGGGTCTGGGGTGTTGCGGTGTCGTTACGGCCGAGGAATTTCCAGCGGACTCCGGTGTCGCCGCACCCGCTCGTACGAATAGAGGCCCGACCCGGACTTCCGGCCCAGCCGGCCTGCGTACACCATGCGTGCGAGCAGCGGGGAGCGGCGTACAGGGGCTCTTTGCACTCCTCGTTCATGCAGCCTCTTGCTCGCGGCAGTTGTCCTCCAGCCAGGTCTTGATCTCGCTGGGCCAAAACCGCAGTTGTTGGCCCACGCGAAAGCTGGGGATGGCCTGCTTCTCGTGATTGTCGTAGACCCATGAGATGGGCTTGCCGAGAAAGTTTGCCAGGGCCAGCACAGTCCACATCGGTTGGTCCATCGCTGCTCACTTCCGTAGGTCGGGAGTTCGACACGATAAGGACGGAACGCGGCCGCACCAAACGACCCGTACAGCGCCTCTTGACCTTCACGGGCTTGGTAACGGGCGTTTCGCGGGGAGGTGGGCGTGGGTGCTGGCGTGACACGCAGTGAAGAGCGAGCGCCTTACGGCCCCGCGCTGCCCGCAGTTCTGAAATCAGCACCGATCCAGCACAACGCTCCCGACAGGACCGGAATGGACGGCAGCGGAAGTCAGCACGAACTCAGCACGGCCCAGCGTGGGCTCGTTCGCAGCGGACGAGCCCAAGCTGTTGACCTGCGCATTTGCCACACCGTCCCGTGTCTGCTAACGCCCCGCCTCCCAGTTCGAGAACATCTGGCTGCGGACGAAGCGCCACGACGCAAACGGCCAGGTCAAGAGCGGTTCGGGAGGCGTCTGCTACCTCTACTTCCCGGCTAAGCCGGCACCAACTCAGCACCGGGTACTCGCGGAGCTGGGAATCCGCTGAGCAGGTGCACTCCGAAGGTGGCCTCGATGACCTGACGGCAGCTCTCACTCCTGCGCGCCGCCGCGCGCGTCGAAGACGCAGCAATCGAGATCGCGCGGCGCTGACGATGGTGCCCGCCGATGCCGCCCGCGCCTTCGAGCGCGCCACCCGCTCCCACATCCGCGCCGAATACGCCGACAACCGCGCCAACCGAGCACCGTGGCTCCCTTTGCGCCCCAGGCCGTCACCTCCCGCACCACGTCCACCAGACGGGCGCGCAGGCTCTGCCACGTGGTTTCGAACCTGCCCTTACAGGACGCAGGGCTCGACCCGAGGGCACGCGCACGCCATCGGCGGGCATTTGTGGTGCGGACGGCGCCGCGCCCATCAGGTCGTGCTCAGGCACGCTCGCACGATTTTCGTGGACGGCGGAAGAGCCTCGGAGCCCACGAACACGGATTCCTCGGGGATTCGAATGGTGCGCAGGGAGCTGACCTTCTTGAGACTGCTCACATCGATACTGGCCAGCGGGCTTTCGAAGGTGATGGTGTGGAGATTAGGGAAGTACGCCAGCCACTCCCAGGTGGCGCCCGAGTCGGCCTCCACCCACAGATGAGTGAGGCGGGACCGATCGCAGGCAGTTCGGAAATCCTCAGGTGTGATCGTGCCTGTCATCCGGATGCGAGTACGGCCACCGAACCGTCGGAGCGCATGCAGTTCCTGTGCATTCGAGACGCAGAAGTAGAGATCTTCCTCTCCGAGGTGAGCAATGATTTCCTCAGCGAATCGATCGCACTCGAAACGACTCCAGACCCTGGCCAGTTCCGAACGGACACGGAGGTCTGAGAGGTCGCGGTATTGCGCCAGTAGCGAGATCGCGGCGTCGGTGGCAAGACGGGTTGCGGACAGTACCGTGAAGTAGGCCTCGTCGTCGGAGAGCCCCTGCGGTCCGGGAAGCAGGTCCAGAACGACCGGGCCCACATCAGCCAGAGCGCGTGCCTGATCCGCCGATCGAGGCGGAATGAGCGCCGCGGCCCGCTGCTCCACCTCCATCCGTACACCCGGATTCAGCTCTGTCGCATGTTCCAAACAGGCCGCTGCCAGCAGATGGAGACGCCTGCTGTCCTTCTCCGATGTGTCACCTCGTTCAATGAGACCGGTCAGCAGCCGGGTTCGCTCCATGGTCCGAGCGTGGGCAACGGACATCCGGATGACGTCTTCCCATTGATCGAGATGCGCGTGCGCGATGAGGAAATCGAAGTCAAGACCTTCCACAGCTGCCTTGGCGCCCAGGTAGTCCTGAAAAGTTCGGTGAATGAAATCCATCGAACCTGCGCTGGGTTCGCGCAGGAGACCACTTCGGATCAGCAGGTGGTGATAGATCTCCTCAGCCGTCCCCTGATCGGCGATCTTCGGCATCGCGGGTAGTGCGTGCTCCAGCAGCTCGATGGCGTCGGCCCGGTCCATCTCGGAACGACCGTTGCGGATCATCCAGTAGGCCAGTTTCTGGATCAACTGGATGTGATGTTCCTCGCCGATGCGGATGGTGCCCGGCTTGTAGATTCCTCGCTCACGGTCACGCCGGGACAGCAGCATGGAGAGAGCGGCGTCGTAGACCTCCTTCCGGCCGTCCGGGAGGTAGCCACGACGGTCCTGGTGAAGGGCGCAGATCAGCGCGCACATCAGGGGGTTGGTGGCGAGCCGGCCCAGGTCTTGCTTGTCTCGTACGGACTGCAGGAGATCTGTGGCGTAGCGGTCACCAATGCCCGCGGCCTTGTGCCACCGCTTGATGAACTCGGCAACGTTCTCCCGGCTCATCGGAGCAAGGTCGAGTTCTGCGAAGTCGTCACCGACCAACCAGTCCTGGCGTACGGCCGAAGGGCGAGAGGTCACCAGCCACCGGTTGTGCGGGTAGGAACTGACGAGCTCCTGTAGCCAACGGCGAGCCTCTTGGCGTTCGCTTACCGGAACTTCGTCGATTCCGTCGATCAGGATCAACCCACGCTTTGACCTCAACACCCTGTCGAACCACCCCGTTGGCTGGAGGTTGGCGATGGGACAGTCAACGGCGGCCAGGAATCCGTCGGGTGTGGGGAGTTTGGCGCCGCCCCGGGTCAGTGTGCGCAGCGGCAGTACAAACGGCACCAGGCCGTAGAGATACAACAGACGTTCGTCGAGAGCCTTCCGCGCCGTGGATACCGCCAGCCACTGTACGAGCGTCGTTTTCCCTGACCCCGCCACGCCCCGGAGCAACACCCGGTCACGGCCGGCCAAGATGTGATCGGCGGGGAGGAGGGTGGGGAGGTCATGCGTTCTGCCACCCACTGCGTCCAAGCTCAGATAGGCGGCGTCGAGCGGCCAATTCTCCGGCGCCTCGGACAGATCGAGCCCAAAGATGGTCAATTTGCCGTGCTTGGCAGCGATGTACTCGGCGTAGCGCTCCTCGAAAGGCCCGTCGGCCGGCGAGGGAGTGCGGGCAATCAGGGAGTCGATCTTGAGAGACAACTCTTCGATCCGACGGCTGTGTTCGATCAGCGTACGGGCCACAAAAGTTGATCTCTGGGTGAAGAACTGCAGGATGTGCAGGCACGCGGTGTCGAGCACGCTCGCATGAAGTGTCACCGCGTCGCTGGATAAACCGAGAGTGGCCGAGGGGCTCTGCGACCGCAGATGCCTGGAGAGCGCAAGGTGCCCGAGCTGCACGGCTTGCACGTCGTCCATGTCGATGTAGCCGAGGGATCTCAGGGAGTCCGCTACGGCATGTGCCACAGCGCGTTGTTCGTATGCCGGCAGACGCTCCTCGACGCCGGTGGACTGCGCAGCGCGGTTCACCAGTTCCTCGGCGATCTTGTGCAGATCTTCGTCCGACAGGACTCGTTTCTCGCCCTTGAACGAAACGAGCTTCGAGACGCGCAGTGGCTTGTCGACCAAACCGGCACCGGGGCCGTCAGCTACGAAGAGTCTTTTGATCAGCGGCGCTACAACGCTTGAGGCGAGGCGAGCGCCAATGGCAGCGGCTTCCATTTACTCCCCGGTTGGTGTGAGGACGGCAGCCAACCGTCGGCCCGGCAGCAGCTTAGGAGATGGAGTGATGGGTTGCCCGGGAAACAGCCCAAGTGCGGTGGCCAGTTGGCAATCGCTGCCCTAGCGCTTGGTTCCCAGACCTGACGACCGGTCTCCAAGACTGCGGCCGGTGGGCGACGCTCAGCGCAGCGTGGAGACCGGTGACCTCGAAAGGGGTGGGATGGACGACGGCCGTCCATTCGCCGTACTCCTGGAGAAGGCCGGTGTCCGGCGGGACGGCGGCGGCAAGAGCGCCATCGCTCATGGCCGGGATACCCATGGCCGGATGGACGGGCAAGTCCCTAGGGTGACAGTGCGAACACGTTCCATCAGTGTCAACAAGGGGGATGCATAAGATGAGCAAGCGCAAGGGTGACGATCGGTCGCTGTTCGGCCGCGTATTCGCGTCCGTGGCCGTTGCCGCGGTGGCGGTGACGGGACCGGTCGCCGTCGGCACAGCCTCGGCGAGTGCGGCACAACCCACCGCCATCACATCGGTGTCGGCCCCCGCGCTCTCGGGCCACAGCACCTGCGACCCGCTCAAGCTGATGCACAAGTCCAAGGAGTATCAGCTCAAGTCCGACAAGTACGAGGCCAAGGCGAGGCATGAGGCGCGCAATGGCCACAAGAAGAAGGCCGCTGCTTACAAGAAGAAGGCGCGGGCGTACGACAAGAGGGCAGATGCCTACCGTGCCAAGGCGAAGCGTTGCAGCGACGCCGACGCATGACGTGAGTGTGGTGGCCACGACCTCTACGGCCGTGCCACCACAGCCGCGTGCGGCCCCTCCCTGAGATATCGACCGGACCGAACCCCAGAGATCGCCAACAATGCGCGCCGCCGGATCACAGCTGTGCGATATCCGGGGCTCGGACTCACGACGGACATACGGGAGTGGGCTTCTGGTCCGGCAGATAAGACGAACGTTCTGCCGCGCTGAAGTCCCGGTGGACAAGCTGACAGATCTTTCGTACTGCTTCGGCCGGGCCGGGAAGAGTGACGTCCCAAAGCCGCACCGCCCCGTCGTCACCGCCGGTGGCCAGGGTACGGCCGTCCGGGCTGAACGCCACCGACCACGCAATGCCGCCCGGGTCGGAAAAAGTGTCCCGGATTTCGCCGGTCGCCACATCCCACAGTCGAACCTTGACGTCCTCGCCTGTGGTGGCGAGCGTGCGGCCGTCGGGGCTGAACGCCACCGAGTCCACATACCCGGTGTGGCCGGTCAGGGTGCCGCGGCGTTCGCCGGTGGTGGCGTCCCACAGCCGAATCGTCCATCCGTCGACGGTCGCGAGGGTGTGACCGTCGGGACTGAACACCACCTGCAGCACACGGCCGGCGTGACCAGGGAGTGTTCTGCGAAGTTTGCCCGTCACTGGGTCCCACAACCGAACCACGGTGTCGCTCCCCGTTGCGAGGGTCCGGCCATCGCGACTGAACGCCGCATGAGCCACGCCCAGGCCCGGGTCAGTGAAAGTCCTTCGGGTGTCGCCGGTGGCGACGTCCCACAGCCGCACTCTCCTTCCGTCATCGCCTGTGACGAGGGTACGGCCATCCGGGCTGAACGCCATCGAATGCAAGCTGCCCGCTTGGCTTCCAAGGCTCTTCTGGGATGTGCCGGTTGCCGCGTCCCATAGCTGTACGACGCCATCGGTTCCGGTGGCCAAGGTGCGGCCGTTGGGGCTGAATGCCACCGAATACACCCGCCCGGTACGGCTGGTGAAGGCCGGCTTCCGGGCGTCTCCTCTTACGGCGTCCCACAGCCGCGCCCGCCGGCCGGTGCCCGCGGCGAGGGTGCGGCCATCGGGGGCGAATGCCACCGAACGCACAGACTCGGTGGAACCTGTGAGGGTCGTCCGGGGCGCGTCAGTGGCGATGCCCCACAGCCGCACTGTCCCGTTGTCACTGCCGGTGGCCAGGGTGCGGCCGTCCGGGCCGAACGCCACCGACCACACTCCGCCGCTTGGGTCGGTGAGGGTTTCTCGGGTTGCGCCAGTCGCCACATCCCACACCCGAATCTTGGCGTCCGTGCCTGTGGTGGCGAGAGTACGGCCGTCAGGGCTGAGCGCCACCGAGTTGACCTCGCGGCTCGGGTCGGTGAGGGTCTTGCGGGTTTTGCCGGTCGCGACATCCCGCAGCAGCACTTTCCCGTTCTCGCCACTGGTGATCAAGGTTCGGCCCTCTGGGCTGAACATCACCGAATGCACGCTCTTGCTCGGGTCCGTGAGGGCCTTTCGGGGTGAGCCGGTGGCGACATTCCAGAGCCGTACGGTCTTGTCGTCGCTGCCTGTAGCCAGGGTTCGACCGTCCGGACTGAACGCCATCGAATACACGCCGCCGGAGTGACCGGTGAGCGGCTTTCGGGCCTTGCCCGTCGCCACGTCCCAGAGCCGCACTGTCCCGTCCTTGCTGCCGGTGGCCAGACGTCCGTCGGGGGCGAACGCCACCGACCACACGCCGCCGCCGGGGACGGTGAGGGTCTTTCGTCCTTGGCCTGTCGTCGCGTCCAACAGCTGCACTGTCCCGTCGTCACTGCCCGTAGCCAAAGTGCGGCCGTCCAGGCTGAACGTCACCTCCAGCACGCGGCCGGTGTGGCCAGTGATGGTCTTTATGCGCTTGCCGGTCTCCGTGTCCCACAGTCGCGCCATGGTGTCGCTGCCGGTGGCCAGGGTGCGGCCGTTCGGGCTGAGCTCCACCGAGTGCACGCTGTCAGGGTGGCCGGGCAGGGTGCGGCGCAATGGCAGGGCCGCGGCCTTGAAGAGGCTGGCGGCGGCTTCATCGGTGGGGCGGGTCCGGTATGCCTGGACGGCGAGCAGGGAGGCCAGCTCTGGGTCAGCCTCCAGCAGGGCGCCGGACTGGACCGCCAGCTGCCGAGACTGGGCCACCTCCTTTGAGGCAACGGCCTCTTGCTGTGCGGTGACGGCGTTCTGCCGCTGCCACAGAGCCCCTCCGGCGGCGATCAGAGCCATGGCGAGCAGGCAGGCCAGGACGGTGTTGACACGCCGGGTGCGGCGGACCGCGGCCTGCTGGCGCCGGTGGCTGACGGTCAGGAACGCGGCGATGTCCGAGGGCAGTCCGCGCTGCCTGGACCAGGCCAGGCCCTCCGCGAGGTCGGTCCCGTCCAGCAGGTCACCGGGGTGGCCGCTGTCTGTGAAGCGCGCGCGCCGTTCGCCGGTGCGGTGCAGCCAGGCGTGGAACTGATGGTCTTCGGCCACCCAGTCACGCAGGTCCTGCCAGTCGCGGATGAGGGCGTCGTGGATGAGTTCGGCCACCGGTAGGCCGGGAGTGGCATCGGCGCGGCTCGCGGTGCGGGTAGTGACGATCCGGCGGCGGGTCAGCGCAGTCAGCACCTCATCGAAGGCCCGGCCGTCAGCCTGGTCGCTTGCCAGGGCGCGCAGTCGGTCGAGGGGGACTTGCTGGCGCGTGGCGGGGACGAGGTGGGTGTCGTCTGCGGGCCGCACCAGAGCGGTGAGGATCCGCTGCGCGACGCGGCGCTGGTCGGCAGTCAGCCTGCCCATGGCCGTATTGCACCATGCGGTCAGGCTGCCGGTGACTTCGCCGAGTTGCTGGTACGCGCGGTGAGTGAGTCGACCGTCCTCGCGGCGTTCCCATAACTGACTCAGTGTCAGTTCCAGGGGAGGCAGCAGGGTGCCAGCTGCCTGCCGGGGGGAGAAGCCTGTGGAGTCAGCGGCCAGCACATCGGTGATGATCCGTTCCGCCAGCCCGTCCTCGATTCGGGCACCCGCGGTGTGGGCGGGCCGGGTGATGATGGCGTGCAGCTCCGGGACGCTCAGGTTGGCGGGCACGTTGAGCAGCCCCGGTGCGGCGGCCTCCAGCAGCTCCGGGGCCAGGGCGGCCAGCCGCGGGTAGAAGTCGTCCCGTACGACCATGATCACGGTGGCCGCGGCCTGAGAGCCGATCGCCGCCAGGAGTTGTTCTGCGGCGGACAGACCCGCCTCCGCGGGACGTTCGCCGGAGGTGGCCTGGGCCAGGAGCTCCTCGAACTGGTCGATCACCAAGATGACGCGTCGGCAGACGGGATCGGCGGCCAGCCTGCGTTCAACGGCGGCAATGATGCCTTCCGTTGTGGCCCCGGGGAGCCCTGCCCGCTCCAGCTCGGCGAGCAAATCCTCTCCGGGGCGGACGACCAGCGTGAGCCACTGGTCGCTGCCGGGCACCCTGCCTTCGGCGAGGGCGGGTAGCACGCCGGCCTGCACCAAGGAGGACTTGCCCGCACCGGAGGGCCCCAACAGGAGTAGCGCCCGCTGCTGTCTGTCCAGCCCGGCCAGCACCCCTTCCACGGCCGCTTCCCGGCCGTGGAACCACCGGGAGTGTTCCGCTGTGAAGGGCTCCAGGCCGCGATAGGGGGATACCTGCTGTTCCAGCAGCTCCGGCCAGATCTCGCGCAGCGCCTGCGTGGGAGTGGCGTAGGCGATGCCCAGGCCCTTGAGGTGGCTGTCAGGGCCACTGATTGCGGTCACCATGCCGATCACCAGGCCGGTCACCTCATCGACGACCGGACCGCCGCTGAACCCCGTTGTGAGGTCGTTGGCACCGGTCAACTGCAGCAGATGGCCCGCATGGCCGCCGGTCGGCAGCAGATCACCGGCCACCCCATAGCCGAAATGACCGCTTGGCGGAGCCTGGGCCGGGAACCCGAACGCGGACACCCGGTGCCCCCGGCACCCTTCCGCGGAACCCAGTGCCAGCTCCCGCGCTCCGGGCGGGGAACTCTCCAGCCGTACGACAGCGACGTCTTCCGCCTCAGGAGCGCGCCACCCCTCGGGCAGCACCCGTCCCGCGACTGTCGGCGCCCCCGCCAGGTGGGGAAAGGCGAGCCGCACCCGTCCGCCGGGCTCCTGCCCTGCGGCACGCACGACATGAGCGCAGGTGACGACGGTGTCCCCGGCAACGAGGAACCCCGCCCCGGCTACACCGTCATCTCCTTCGAGGATTTGGGTGACCGACGCCAGTACAGCCGACGCTTCTACGGCCGGCCGACGCTCGCCCCCGGAACCGGAAGGAACACCGTCCGCGACAGCCACGACCCCGCCCTCCACTCGCCATCACACCCATGGACACCGTTTTGCCGCTGCGTCGTTCTCCCTCGGTCCACGAGGCTCAGGAGGCGCCTTCGGCCGACTCTCCGTTCCGCCACAACACCCGCACCTTCAGGTGGCACTTCGCCTCGCTCTTGGTGATCACGGCCCCGGCCTGTGCCGCCACGTCCACCCCGAACTCCACCTCCACCTCATGCGGACCGGCCTGCCGCAACTGCTCCAGCACCGCCCGTGCTGTATCCCTCACCGGGGCCAAGGCCGCCTGCAGGGTGTGCGGCAGCTCACGGACCGCTTCGGCGACCCGACCGGCCTTGACCGGCCCGTCGAGCTCCGGAGGGGCCTCGAAGAGGATCACACCCCCGTCTTCTAACGAAATCTGCGCAAGACTCCGCATCAACTCCCCTTCCCCCAAAGCCGATCGCGCCCAGCGTCGTGCGCCCGACTGACATCACCGAACAGCCTAGTGGCACATTGCCCGGGATAAACCGGAGGAACTCAATGGCACGGTGGACAAGCGGCCATGTTCCGCGGGCTGTCTGTCCGCGCCCCGATGGCCGTGATATACGACGCCCGAGGCGGGTACAGCCTCCGGCCCAGAGCCCGTACAGCACACGCTTAGCCGACGCGCCGACCGCACGGTGACGACGGCGGGCCGCTGCGGTCACGACGTGGTCGAGGACGGCTATTGCACGGGCCGGCTCGCTGTCGCGGTGGGTACGGCGGCCGACGGCCTCCCCGGTGGGCGGTGATCTTGTGGTGGCGGGCGGGTGGGCCCTCCGAGGAGAGTGCTGGTTTCGCGGCCGTGGGGCATCGGAGGGCCCGGTCGACGGCGTGCCCGCGCCGCGTACGCCGTCGACCGGGTGGCGTCGGCTCAGAGCAGCGCGTGCGGGTACTGCTCGGCGCGGTTCTGGAAGGCCAGGACCGCGGGGTTCTGGACGGTGCCGCCGCGGATCTCGATTGCCCGGTGGATGGTGGTGTCACCGTCCCAGCCGGCGGGTCCTTCGAGGACCGGCCGGAGGAACGGGATCAGCGCCTCGCTGTTCTCCCAGGTGGCTGCGTCCCACAGGTAGGAGGGGCTGTGGTCCACGCCGTAGTGGTGGACGTGATTGCCGACGGTGAACATGGGGTCGCTGAAGGTGGTCGGCCGGGCCCAGGCGAAGCCCATGCCCTCGTCGCAGGAGACGTCGATCACGAGGGTGCCGGGCGCGAGCTTCGGCAGGTCCTCCTTTATCAGGAACATCAGCGGCGCCGCGGTGTCCTGGAGCACGCAGTTGACGATGATGTCGTGCCGGGCGAGGAACTCGGCCAGTGGCTCCGGGCCGTCCTCGGTGAGCGCGATACTGCGTCGTGGGTCGAGGGTGCCGTTGGCCACGTCGTGGTCGAAGTGCACGATCCGCGCCGAGTGGATCGGTGAGCTGACGGCGGTGACGCCGCGGGCAGTCAGCACATCCACTTCGTGAACGCCCAGCGCGCTGAGCGCGGTGACCGCGCCGCGGGCGGTGGCGCCGAAGCCGATCACCACGGCACGCCGTCGGCGCCCGTAGTCACCGGTCGCACCGGTCAGCTGCATGGCGTGCAGCACCGATGAGTAGCCGGCCAGCTCGTTGTTCTTGTGGAAGACGTGCAGGTTGAACGAACCCTCCCGGGTCCAGTGGTTCATCGCCTCGAAGGCGATCACGGTGAGCCTGCGGTCGATGGCGGCCTGCGTGACCTTCGCGTCCTGCACGCAGTGCGGCCACCCCCACAGCACCTGCCCGTCCCGCAGCTCCGCCAGATCCTCGTGCAGCGGTTTGGCCAGCAGGACGACGTCACACTCCGCGATCAGCTCCTGACGTGAGCGGAAACCGGCGACCAACGGTGCGAGCTGACTGTCCGGGACTCCGAAGTGCTCTCCGTAACCGGTCTGCAGATAGATGCTCGGCTGGAGGTCGGCGTCGATGCGTGCGAAGTGCGCTGGGTGGATCGGCAGACGGTGCTCGTTCTCTTTGCGGGTCTGCGACATGATTCCGAGCTTGAGCTGCTGCAAGGTACCCCTTTGATTACGCCCTGTTTAGCACACCCCCGGAATGCGGGGGCCGGGCCGGCAGCGCTCTTCGGGACCGGGCGCCCTAGTAGGCGCGCCCCATCCCGGCGTCTTCAGGTTGGTGTCGGTCGTGCCGCGCGACGGCCGGTCGACGACTTCGTCCACGCGGGCCGGGCCGCCGGAATCTGGACCTCGGCCGCGCGTTTCAAGCCCCGGCGCGCAGCGAGCCGCGCGCCGGGAGAACGTCGTTCTGGCGGCATGCTCCGGGGGAGCGTGATGCCTCCGGCTGTCCCTGGCCCCGCCGGCTATCGCGCCGACCGGCCGAAGAACTCCAGCTCGGCGATGGCCACTTGCTTGTCCTCCGTGGCGCCGTACGCGGTGTGCAGCACCAGCCGTACGGTCATCGCGTTCCGTACCGCCACATCGATCTTCTGTGCCCCGCCGTCATTGATCCGGGGGTGCGAGACATGCTTCTTGCCCGCGGAGTCGGTCACGATCAGGTCGAACTCACGTGGCCGGGCCGGGTCGGCGGCCTGCGGGGTGCGGGCGGAAACCCCGGGGGTGATCAGGACGTTGAGCAGGTCGGTGGGCTGGCTGAATCCGGCCTCCAGGTACTGGCCGTCCGAGTTGCCCGAGTAGCCCGTCCCCCACCAGGTGTTGGAGTAGGTGTCGAACGCGAGCTTCGCGTCCTGGCCGGGGCCGGAGTGTGACGCCTTCCAGAGCGCGGCGGGTACGGGGACGCGCTTGGCGAAGTGGTCCTGCACGGCCTGCGCGGCCGGCGGCCCTCCGATGATTCCCCCGGCCACGACGGCCACGATCACCGCCGCCACCACTGCCCGGGTGATCCACCGGCTGCGGTCGCGGTTCAGCCGCGGCCGCTGACCGGCGTACGGGCCTTCGGCGGTCTCGGGCGCGGTGTCGGTGAGGGGGTTGGCGCAGCTCCGGCAGAAGTGCCGGCCCGTCGCGTTGAGCGCTCCGCAGCTCCGGCACGGTGCGCCGTGCTCGGGCTCGGGGGCCGCGTGCGGGGTACGGACCCGGGGCCGGGCCGCCTCGGGACGACCCGGCAGCACGCTGCCGGGCGCCTCGGGAGGCGGGGTGGGCGAGGCACCCGGTACGGGGACCAGGAGGGCGCGGATTCCGGTCTCGGAGACGCCCCGGGGGGCGGCCGGGCCGTCCTGGCCGTCCTGGCCGTGCCGGTCACCCTGGCTGTCCGGGCCTGACGGCGACTGGCCCACGTTCCCGCCGTTCCCGCCGTTCCCGTCGTTCGCGGCGGCTGACGGGAGCGGGGCGGTCGGGGCGGCGCCCGCGTCCTGATGCGGAGCGGCGGCCGGGCGGGTGCCGTCGCCGGTGGCGGGAGCAGCAGGAGGAGCAGCAGAAGGAGTAGTGGGAGTGGTGTCGGGCTGTGCGGGGTGGCGGTCCGGGGTGTTCGTGGCGGGGGGAGTGGGAGGGGCAGCGGCGGCTGTACGGTCCTCACCCGCCGTGGGCGGCTTCGGCGCCGGCCGGTCCCAGCGCAGGAAGGCTCCGCAGGAGTCGCAGAAGGACTGGTCCGTCTGGGGGGCGGGAGAGCCGCAGTCGGGGCAGGTGGTGTGGTCGCTGGGCATGGTCAGGTTCCTTCAGGGGTGGGCAGGTGGGTCACCTCGGCCGCGAAGGGGAGGTGTGCGGGGCGGGCCGCCGCGACGACGGCGTGCAGACGGTGCGGGTCGACGGCGGCGGGGTCGCGGACCCGCAGGGTCACCCGCAGGCCGGGGTGCGGCGAGCCCGGGAAGGCACCGAGCGGGCGCGCGGACCAGGTCGCGCCGCCGCTCTCGATGATCTCCGGGCGTACTCCGAAGGCCAGTTGGACGGCGTCCGACAGCCCGCGCCGGGTGCCGCGTACCCGGTGCAGCGAGACGGCCGTGGCCACCGCGCGGCGGCGGGTGGCCAGCGGTTCCGTCCCGTCGAGTTCGGTGCCGACCCATGTGGTCAGCCAGTCGACGAAGTCCTCGGGTGCGAGGGCGGGCGTGAAGTAGCTCTCCAGGCAGTCCAGGACGTTGAAGAGGGGGGCGAGGACGACATCGAGGCCCTCGACGAAGCGCTGGGCGAAGTCGTCGTCGGCGTAGACCGCGGGGAGCTGCCCGCCCAGTGGATGCGGGGAGACCATCCCCGCGGGGGTGCCCCTCATCGGGCCTCGATCACGCGGACGCGGTGGTCGAAGGGGAACAGCAGCGCGGAGCGGGCGAGTTCGATGCGGTCGGTGGCGTCGCCGCGGCGGCCGGTGAGCGGGTCGGCGGGGTGCAGGAGGACCTCGTCGACGAGTTCCACGCCGGGCACCCGCTGCAGGGCCGCGAAGATCTCACCGGAGCGCAGCGGGCGGCCGAAGGGCCAGCCGTCGCCATGGGCCCCACCGGTCAGCGGGTCCAGGTAGGCGTAGAGCGCGTCCAGGGCCTCGGCGCGTACCCGGTCGGCCCGCGCCGCCCGGAAGGAGTGCAGGGTCGCGACGACCGTGACGCCTTGGTAGAAGGGCGGGCCGACCGCGAGGCGGGTGCCCACCGGGCGACGCTCGTCGAGGAACTGCGTGACACGGCCCAGGAGTTCTTCGCCCGGCACCAGCTGTTCGAAGCGGAGCCGGCCGCCGCGGTCGGGGACGGCCTGGGGGACGACCAGGACCCGGACGGCGTTCTCGCCGGTCCGGCCGGTCTGGCCGGCCTCGGGGGCCGAAGCGCCCGACGTGCCCGCGGGGCCTGTCGAGGGCTCGGTGGGATCGACCGCGAGACAGGCGATCCGGGCGGCCTCCGGGGCCGCGCGCCGCGCCAGTTCCTCGTAGTCGCGGGCGGTCACGGCCCGTTCCTGCGCGCGGAGCGTGATCGGCGCGCGGACCTTCGCCTCCTGCACGGTCTCGCCGTCGACCCCGCCGCGCGCGGCCTCGCGGTTCTCCACGCGCGCCACGTACGGGATCGAGCTGCGCAGCGCCTGGATCGCGCCGCGCGCCACATTGCCCGACCGCCCGCCGCCCGTGCGGTAGTGCGCGGCCCGTATCACCGAGCCCTTGGCCGGTACGGCACCGAACTGCCGTACGGAACCGTCCGGTTGGCGGACCGACGGGCCGAAGGCGATCTCACCGGTCGCCTCCTCCAGCGTGATGTGCCGGTCCTGCGGGCCGGAGGCCGCGAAGTCGGGGACGACCTGCCACTCCTGCCAGCCGTCCCCGTCCGAGACCTCCAGCTGCAGCGGCGGGCGGTCGGCGACGACGGGCGCATGCGCCAGGCGTATCCGCTGGCCGGGCACGCCCGCGGACTCGCCGAGCAGCTCGTCCTGCATCACGACGGCGTGCGCGACCGTCGTCGTGCCCCCGATGGTGAACGCGGAGGCGGACCGTACGGTCGGTGAGGCGCTGTAGAACGGCTGGCCGGGTGCGGCCTCGACGACCCGGCAGCGCAGCCACGCGGCATCCGTCCGGCCCACGCGGGAGACGAGGTGCCCGGCCGGGATGTGCAGTACGACCTCGCCGGGCCGGTTGAGGCCGCCGGTGGAGTCCTCCGAGACCTCGCACTCCGCCCAGCCGTCCGCGGTCCACGCCTCCCAGCGCAGCGGCGGCTGGCGCGGGTCGACGCCGACCCCGTCCACCCGGCTGTCCAGCTGCAGCACGGCCACGCACCGCGGCACCGCCGCCGACAGCCCGAACAGGAGGGTGTCGCCCGGCTGCGGGGCGGCCGCGAAGACGGCCACATCGCGGCCGCCGAAGACGTCCTGGCCGCAGTCCTCGGGGGTGGTCCCCGCCTCCTGCCGCAGTACGGCGGCGAGTTCGCAGGGCACGACGGTCAGATCGTCCTCGGTGGCGAAGACGACCGCCTCCTCGGTCTCGGTCCGGCCGGTGGCCACCTCCGTCCCGGCGGGCAGCACGACGGGCTCGGGCTGCGGGGCGGAGAGCCAGAAGGTGACGTCGGCGCGGGCTGCGGAGGGCGGGAAAAGGGTGACGCCCAGCAGGTCGAGGAAGGCCAGATGGTTCTTCTCCGGCACCCGGTTGAGCCGGTAGACGATCTGGTCGGCCATGTGGGCGACGGCCTCGATGAGGGTCACTCCGGGGTCCGAGACATTGTGGTCGGTCCACTCGGGGCAGCGCTGCTGGATGTAGCGCTTGGCGTCGTCGACGAACTGCTGAAAGCGACGGTCGTCGAGATGGGGTGCGGGCAGGGCCATCAGGCTTCGCTTTCGGTGGACGCGGCGGACGCGGTGGAGGGGGATTCCGTGGACGGGATCACATAGAAGGGGAAGACGAGGCTGCGCGGATTGTTGGTGCCGCGCACGCTGTAGCGCACGTCGATGAACAGCACGGACGGATCGTCCGGCGCCGGGCTGACCTCGACGTCCTGGACCTCGATACGCGGCTCCCAACGGTCGAGCGAGGACCGCACCTCGTAGCGGATGCGCCCGGCCGTCGCCTCGTTGACCGGCGCGAAGACCATGTCGTGGACGGCGCAGCCGAACTCCGGCCGCATCGGGCGCTCACCGGGCGCGGTGGCGAGGACGAGCCGGATCGACTCCTCGATCTCGCGCTCCCGGCGGGCCAGTGCGATACCGCCGCCCGCGTCGGTACGCAGCGGGAAGCTCCAGCCCGCACCGACGAACTGTTCACTCATGTCCGGTGCCCCCCTTGAGACGCATATCCCTCAACTTCCTCAAGCTCCCTAGAAAGGAATGCCGTTGCGCAGGACGGCCGGCGCGTTCAGCGTGACCGTGGCCGGCGAGTTGATGGCTGCCGCGGCGCCCGCGTTGACGGCCACCGCGCCGACCGCGCTGACGGAGACCGCGCCGACCGAGTTGACGGCCACCGCGCCGGCCGACTTGAGGCTGATGGCGCCGGTCGCGTTGATGTCCGCCACTGCGCCCGCCGTGACGCCGAACTTCGCGCCCGCCTTGATGTCGACCGCCCCGCCGGCGCTCATCGTCAGCGAGCCGCCCGCGGTCAGCGACAGGTTGCCGCCCGCCTTGATGCTCACGTTCCGGGTCCCCGTGATGGAGACGGAACCGTCGCTGCGGATGGTGACGCTGGTGCGTGCCTCGTCCATGTGGACGGTCATCCTGCCGTTGCCGGTCTGCAGCCGGATACCGCTCTTCATCCGGGTCTTGGCGTCCAGCAGCTCGACGATGTGACCGCTGCGCGAGGCGAAGCTGCGCCAGTTGATCCGCCCGCTGGTCGGGTCGACCGCGGGGAGACCGTCCGGCTCCCGGGGCGGCTTGTCCCGGCCGTTGTAGAGCCCGGCCAGCACGTACGGATGCTCCAGCGAGCCCCGGTCGAAGGCGCACAGCACCTCGTCGCCGACCTCCGGCAGGACCAGCCCGCCGCCCCGTACGCCGCCCAGCTGCGCGACCCGGCACCAGTCGCTCTCGTAGGTGTCCGACAGCCAGGGGAAGCGCAGCTTGACCCGGCCCAGCCGCAGCGGGTCCTTGGCATTGCTGACCAGGGCCATGGCCACACCCGGCATGGGCGGCGCCGCCTCCGCGCCGCCGGAGGCGAGCCCGTACAGCGACCGGAACTGCCGCCCCGAGACGGTCAGCCAGGTGGTGAACGGCCGCCCGGACTCGAAGACATGGCGGACACCGGTCGCCGTGTACTTCCCCTCGAAGGGGAATCCGGCGCCCTTCAGCGCCACGGGCCGGCCCGGCTTCAGATCCGGATTCCCGGTGACCGCGACCTCCAGCTCGGCGAACGAGCCCGCCGCGTCGTCGGCGAGGGCCCGTGCGGCATGGGTCACCTGGGCCTGGGTGGTGAACGGGGTGTCCGTGGCGGTCAGTTCGGCCTTCCCGAACGGCTTGCTGAGCGTTCCCGGCGTGATGTCCGCGACGATGTCCTTGCTCGTCGTGGCCGGGGACTGCGCGGACAGCGCACGCTTGGCCCGCATGTCCCAGCCGCGCGCGCCCGCCCTGTCGACCTGCCCGGCGGCGGTGACGGCGATCCGGCTGTGCATCGCGTTGTGGCCGAACTCCAGGACGTACGGGCTCTGCGCGGCCGGGGTGCTGCCGGCGGGCGCCGACGAGGCCGGGGCGAGCTTGCCGAACTGGAGCTTGCCCTTTGGGTCGAAGGAGAGATGAGCGTCGTTCTCCTGGGCGAGGCGGAGCAGGAAGTCCCAGTCGGTGATGTTGGGCTGGGTGGCCAGCTCGTAGACGGTGCGGGTGGGCTCCACCTTGCCGAGGGCGAGCTTGTTGAGACCGGCGAGACGGCGCACGATGTCGCTCGCGGTCATATGGGGGTAGCCCGCGACCCGGCGGTTGCGCAGCAGCCGGTGCCCCGGGTCGTATCCCCGGACGACCAGGTACTTGCCGCTGGCGTCCGCGTCCACTTCGAGAGCGGTGATCTCGCCGGTCAGCATGGGCGTACCGCGCCGCCCGTCCGTGAAGGGCGACAGCACCGCCTTCGCACCGACCTTGATCTGCGGGAAGGTCTTGAGGATGTCCGACCCCGTGTCACTGAAGGTGAGCTGGAAGGCGGACGGGACATTCACGCTCGCGTCCACCCAGCCCTCGATGAGGAGGGTGGCGAGCTTGTCGGGCAGCGGCGTGCCGCCGATCTCGGCGTACAGGACGCTGGTGTACGTCTTCTCACTCATCGGATGCTCTCGCTGCTCATCGGGCGGCCTCGTGGGTTGTGGGATGCGGGGGCAGGCTCGGGGGATGGCCTTCAGGCGGGTCTTCGTCGGCGGCGGGCAGCAGCAGCTCCGTGCCCGGCCGCAGCCGCATCGGATCGTCGATCGCGTTCGCCTCCGCGATCAGCCGCCAGCGGGTCGCGTCCCCGTACTCCCGCCAGGCCAGCGAGGCGAGCGAGTCACCGGCGACCGTGCGGTGGATACGGCGGGCGGAGAGCGCACCGGAGGTGGGGTTCTGCCCCTTGGTGGGCATGGCCACTTCGGTGAGGGACAGCGTGCAGGTGGCGCGGATCGGTTCGCCGGTGGGGTTGAAGAGGGTGTACGTGGCGCTGACGCTCGTCACATACGCCACGAACTGCACCGTGTTGAACGACCCCCAGGAAAACCGCACCCAAGGGGGCGACGGACGCTTGGAATTGACGCTCTGTGCCGTCACCTCGCAGCAGGACAGCAGCAGTTCGATCTGCTTCTGCACCTTGCCGGAATTCGGGGTGCCGGAGGCGTCGAGGAACACCTCCAGCTGGAGTGTGGCGGGCCGGGTGCCGGTGAACTTGGGCGGTGCGCCCCGCGTGTAGGCGACCGCCGTCTGGGTGTGCCACTCCGCCTCCCGCCCCAGCTGCAACTGGGTCGGATTGAACTGGAACTCCACCTCACCCATGCGGCCGCCCATGGAACCGCCGAGGTCGGTGGGGGGCTGGTGGATCGCGAGGGCGGCCCGTACGAGGCTCGCGCCCGCCTTGCCGCCGGTCGGTGCGGCCACCTCAGGCACCTCCGGCGTCGGTGAACCCGTGGTGCGCGATCTCCAGCGTCTCGGTCGCCACCCCCGGGCTGGACGGGTCCAGGCTCGGCCCCTGCCAGCGCACGGGCAGCACCTCCACCAGCCCCCACTGCGCGACGACCGAACCGTCGGCGCGGAGCGCGGCGATCTGTGCGGTGGGCCGGCTGATGCCGGTGGCGAGGGACGAGATCCACGCGGCCACACGGGAGGTGTCCGCGGTGAGCGGTCGGGTGAGACGGATCGTGGAGAACGTCACGCGGGTGGGCAACTGCCAGACGAAACCGTTGTTGCCGCCCTCCTGCCGCTGTTCCACCTCCACCTCGGAGGCCAGGCCGTCGCAGCCGTTGAACAGGCCGAGGTCCTGGCCGTCGATGGTCAGCTTGAAGAAGACGGTGGAACCGGGGTCCTGGGCCTGGGGCATGGTGGGTGGTTCTTTCGGGTCAGGTGGTGGGCGGGCTGGAGGGGGCAGGGCTGGAGGGGGACGGGCGTGGGTCAGCGGCCGTGGTCGCGCAGTCGTCCGATGCGCTCGCGGTCGCCGCGCAATTCGGCACGGAGCAGTCGTGAGAGCGGGGCCACCAGCCGGCGGGCCAGGGCGTCGAGGGTTGCGGGGTCGGTGGCGGTGGTGGGTGTGGTGGGGTCGGTTGAGGTGGGCGTGGTGGTGGGGGCCGTTGGGCCGGTTGGGGTGGTTCTTGGGGTCGCCGCTGCGGGGGCTGGGGGTGTGGGGGCGGACGTGGAGGAGCCCGGGGCGCGCTGGATCGGGCGGGAGGTTGCTGCCGGGGCGGGGCCGGGAGGTGCGGCTGACGGTGCTTGTCTCGGGAGGGCGCTCGACGTGAGGGGCCGGGGGGCTGGAGCCGGGGGTGAAGCCGGGATGCCGGGAGCGCTTCGCATACCCGGAGCGGTTGGCGCGTGCCGCACGACGGGGGCGGCGGGGACGGTCGGTGCGGTCCGGACCGTACGAGAGGGAGTGTGCGAGGGGCCCGGTGTCCGTGCCGGCGCCGATGCCGGCTTTTGCAGGGCGACGGCCGGGACGGCCGTTCGTCGGGGCGCCGGTCCCGCTGTGTCAGCCGGGCGGTCCGTGCTCCCGGCGTTCCCAGCGTTCCCGGTGCTCGCCACGGTGCGGAGGGGGACGGCGGGAGTGGCCTGCACGCTCGATCGCTGCACCGCTGCGGGGCCGGTGGCCTCCGCCCCCTGACCGGTGGGCCGTTGCCGGCCGATGGGGTCCAGCGCACGGGCCGACGCGAGCGGCGCTCGGCGGGCGGGGAGGGGAGTGGCGAGGGGAGGGTGAGGGGTGCTGGTCGTCACGACTTGCTTCGTGGGGGTGGGGGAACCCTGGGGGTGGGATTGCGGTGTGCGGGGTTCCCGCGGGTGGGATTCCTGCGGGTGGGGTTCCGGCGTGTGAGTCCTGGATGTGCGGCTCTTCGGTGTACGGCCCTCCGATGTACGACCCTCCGATGTACGTGTCGCCGTCAACGGCCCTGCGGAGGTGGCACGTTCCATGGCCGTCGCGGAGCGCTGCACGGGGGCCGGAGCCGGGGCTGCGGCTGGAGCAGGTGTTTGGGACGTTGTGGGTATTTGAGCCGGCGTCGAGGGCGCTGTTCGTGCTGGTGCTGGTGCTGGTGCCGATGTCGCTGCTGGTGCCGGCGTCGCTGTAGGCGTCGGCGTCGCTGTTGCGGTAGGTATCGGTGCAGCGTCCTGACGACGGATCGCGGTGGACTCGGTGGGCACGCTGGTGGACTCGGCGGGTGCGCCGATCAGCGGCTTCCGTTGGACCGCGGGTCGCGAGGGCTGTCCGGGGCCCGGCGCAGGGCTGTTGGTGGCTGGAGGCTGGACCGGCTGTGCGCCGGCCGCAACGTCCTGGACGGGGCTCCCGGCGTCGCCACTCCGGTGCAGCGGAGCTCCAAGTCCCAGACGCTGACCGCCTGTTCCACCGGTCCGCCGCGCAGGACGATGGCCCTCTTGCCCCACTGCTCGCTGGACCGGCCGACGCGTTCGGTCGCCGTTGCCGGCGGCCGGGCCCGGTGCCGGGCTTGGGTCCGTCGGGCTGGGGGCCGGGCTCGGGGCCGGGGTCGCGGCCGGGCTTGGGGCCGCTGGGCTCGGGGTCGCCGGGCTCGGCCCCGAGGGATCACTGGTGTCGGCGTCCGCGCGCGAGGGCGTGCTCGCGGGCGAGGAGGGAGCGGAGACCGGTCGTGGGTGCGGGGCAGGGCTCGCGCTCGGTGCTGTGCCCGGAGCTGACGGGGTCGAGTCACCGCTGGGCGCCGGGCCGGCGCCGGGTGCGGCGTCCGTGCTCAGGGCGGCCTCCGGCGCGCTGCTCCGGTTCGGGGCGATCGGTCGGCGTGGGCCAACCGCCCGCCGCTGTACGACCCGTTGAGGGGTGCCGGGCCGTACAGCGGCGGGGGCCGGGGCCGCACCCTCGCTCGCCGGTCCGGCGGCAGGGGTGCGGGGTGAGGGGGAAGGAACAGAGGGCGCCGCTTCCGGAGCCGTCGTGGCCGTCGGCGCCGGCGCTTCGGTGCGTTGCAAGGGTGTGTTAGTGGGGGAGGGGGCGCTGTCGCTGCTCCCCGGATGCGAGGAGGTGGCCGGCCGCAGCCGGCGCGGCGGCATCGGGACCTTGCCGGCCGAGGTGAGCGGGGACCGGGCGCCGCCGGCCTTCCGTACGGGCATGGGCAGGGCTACCGGCATGGGTGAGGGGTGGCCGGTGGGCCTCACCGCACGCGACGCGGAGCGAGCGGCCTCACCTCCGCCACCGGGCACGGGCACAGCCTCGGCACCGGGCACGCCCGTGGGCACGCTCGTGGTACCAGGAGCGGCCTTGCCACCGGGCACGCTCGTGCCACCCGCACCGCCGGCATTCCCGGATGCCGGCTCGGCCACCGCCGACCTCGGCTGTCCACCCCACCGGGCGCCCGACGGCACGGAGGACGGCGTGACGGGCGGCCCGGCAGACGGGGTGACGGGCGGCCCGGCCGCCGAGGCGACCGGAAGCGTACCCGGCGACATGGCAGACGCCGCGCTCGGCGCGTCGTTCCGCGGGGTCGCGGACGACGTCTCGCTCCCCGAAGCCGGTTGACGAGGAGCGCGCACGGCAGTCGTCCTGGTACGCGGCGCACCTGGCGACGCCGCCCGCTGTACGGGTGCCTCGCCCGGGATTCCGGTAGGTGCCCCCTCTTGGGTCTGGGGACGTGCCGCACGTTCGGTCTGGGTACGAGGAGCGCCCGGCGCCGCCGCCGACTGCACAGTGGCCGCACTTTGAGCCTGGCTACGTGCCGCACCGTGGGTCTGGGCCCCCGGGGAACCCGGCGCCGCCGCCGACTGCACGGCGGCCGCACCTTGAGCCTGGGTATGTGCCGCACCGTGGGTCTGGGTCCCCGGGGAACCCGGCGCCACTGCCCGCTGTACGGCGGCCGCACCTTGAGCCTGGGTATGTGCCGCACCGTGGGTCTGGGTCCCCGGAGCACCCGCCGACGCCGCCCTCCTCTGCACGGCCGCCCCACTTTGAGCCTGGCTACGTGTCCCACCCTGGGCCTGGGTACGCGGCGCACCCGGCGACGCCGCCCTCTGTACGGCAGCGAACCCCGAGGCCACCCCCGCGCTTCCGTCAGCCGTCTCGTCCGCCCGTCCCGCGACCGGAAGCCGCAGGACCGGCAGGCCGAGTTCGGCGGGGCGGCCGGCGACGGGCACCAGCGCATCGCGCAGGACACCACCGGGTGCCGTGGCGCGGACGTCGTGCCCCAGCTCCCCTCCGAAGGAGGGATTGCGGTGCGCGCTCAGCGACGCGGCGAAGCCGGCCTCCGCGACGGTGCGGGGCGCCCCCAGGACCCGCTGGATGGGAGGCGCGGCGGACCAGCCGCCACCGCCACCGCTGCCGCCGCCGTCACCGTCCGCGCTCCCGGCCGAAGCCTCCGCAGGCGCCCCGGCCTCAGGCCCCTGCGCACGCTGCGCATCCTGGGCACCCCGCGACCCCCGCCGCCACCTGAACAACCCCATCCTCAGTCACTGCTCCCGTTCAGCCCGCTCCACCAGGGTGGCGATCTGTGACACGTACGCGCGCCGGTCGGCGTGTTCGAGGTCGAGGATGTCGTCGATGCCCCAGTGGAAGTGGTAGGCGAGATAGGCGACTTCCTCCTCGATACGCCCGGTCGCGTACGTCACGATTCCCCCAGGCGGCTCCCGGCCAGTTCCACTTCGAAGGGCTCCTCGCAGTGCGGGCAGGACACCGCGGCGCGCGTGTGCCCCTCCGCATTGATCTGCCGGTAGAAGTCCTGCAGAAAGGCCAGATCGGAGGCGAACATGTTCTCCACCGTTCCGTCGTGCACCGATGCGAGCGTCCCGAGCCGGGTGATGACCCGGCCCAGCAGCACGACCGACAGATACGCCGGGTTCTCGCGCACGCGCACATCCCGCAGCGGGATCAGTTCGTCCCGTGCCGTCGCGAGCCGCATCGCGCCGTTCCGGTGGACGGTCCCGGACTCGTCCACGAATCCGCGCGGCAACTCGAACTCGAATTCCGTACGCAAGGGCTCACGTTGCTGCTGCGCCCCCGCCGGACCGTCGCGCCGCATTACTCGATGACCAGCTCTTCGAAGACGATGGTGACCTGCTCGGTCAGCGCGGCGGCGTCGCCGGCCTTGACCCCGCTGGTCTCGACCTTGCTGCACCAGGCATTGCGCATGTTGTAACGCTTCACGGGGTTGTTCTGGTAGTCCATCATCATGATCGTGGCGTTCTTACGGGCCGAACCCATATCGCCCGCAATGGACTTGTTGATCCACTCGCTGAACGCGCCGCTCTGCGTCATACCGCGGGTCACCGTGCATTCGCCGGCCTTCTTCGTGCCGGGCATCTTCTTCACGACGGGCTTTCCGTCCGCCGAGACCTGCTGGTACTCGATGACGTCCTGCTCCATGGTCAGACCACTGACCTCCTGCAGATATTCGACCATCACGCCGTCGATCTGCAGGCCGAAATTGTGTGAGGTGAGGGCATCACCGGGCTGAAGGGACAAGGTGGTTCACTCCTGTTGAGGGAAGGAAAAGGGGGATGAGTGAGGGGTGAGAGGAAGAGGGAGAGGCCCCGGTTTCGGCTGCTACTCCTCCAGCTCCCCGCCACCGCCCGAGAACTGGGCCAGCCGGAAGACCACGAATTCGGCGGGCTTGACCGGTGCGATGCCGATCTCGCACACCACCCGTCCCACGTCGACGGATTCGACAGGGTTGGTCTCCGCGTCACACTTCACATAGAACGCGTCCTCGGGGCGCTGTCCGAACAAGGCGCCCGAGCGCCACTCATTCACCAGGAACGCCGAGATGTTGCGCCGGATACGGGCCCACAGTGCCTGGTCGTTCGGCTCGAACACCACCCACTGGGTGCCGATGAGAATCGACTCCTCCAGGTAGTTGAAGTAGCGCCGTACGTTCAGGTAGCGCCAGGCCGGATCGGAGGCCATGGTGCGTGCGCCCCACACCCGGATTCCGCGGCCGGGGAAGGCTCGGATGCAGTTCACGCCGACCGGGTTGAGCAGATCCTGCTCACCGCGGGTGATCTGCAGCTCCAGGTCGATGGCCCCGCGGACGATTTCGTTGGCCGGGGCCTTGTGGACGCCACGCTCGGAGTCGTTACGGGCCCACACCCCGGCCATGTGGCCGGACGGCGGGATGGTGCGGGTCTGGCCCGTGGCCGGGTCGAAGGCCTTGATCCACGGGTAGTAGAGCGCGGCGTAGCGGGAGTCGTAACCCGCGATCTCCTGGCGCCACTTGCGGATGTCGCGTGCGTTGAGCGCCGGCGGCGGGTCCAGGACCGCCATCCGGTCGCCCATCAGCTCACAGTGCGAGATCAGACCCAGCTGGACGGCCTTGACCTGCTCCAGGTCGATCAGGCCCTGCTGATAGGCGGCCATCAGGTCGGGTACGGCCACCATGTTGACCTCGTCGAGCGCCTCCAGGCCGCCGAAGCCGGTGCGGTCGGCGGAGTCGCCGATGAACTGGCCGGAGGCGAGCCGCTCGACCGCGCCGGTCCCGGCGGGGGTGGCGGGCGCCGGGGCGGGCGGGGCCAGCGTGACGGCCTGCGCGTCGGGCTTCGTCACCTGCGCCGCCGGGACGGCCTCTTCGATGGCGATCGCCTTGGACCGCTGCTTCACCTGCGCGACGACATAGTTCCGCGAGCTCTTCTTCGCGCTGACGTCGAAGCTCTCGACGACCTTGTCGCCGTCCCGGACGACCAGCTTGAAGCGGTCGGCACTGCCCTCGCCCTCGACGTCCTGCACCTCGACGGTGAGCGCCCCGCCGTTGGCGGAACCGGCAGCGATCGCCGAGACCTTGAAGGCCCCCAGAGCGGTCGGCTCCCCGGCAGTCAGCGCCCTGGGGGTCTCAGGGGCAGCGGCGGCCTGCGGCTCTCCCTCGCCGGTACCGCCGACCCGCACGACATACGCGGCCGTTCCGCCGTTGTTGAAGAACCCGTACACGGAGTGGGCGAGGTAGTACCCGTCGGTGAACTCACCGAAGGCGGCCACGTACTGGGACCAGTTCGTCACCAGCGTCGGCTCGTTGAGCGGACCGGTGGGAGCGAGCCCCACAAAGGCCGCCACCGACGTCCCGACCCCTTCGATGGGCCGCGATCCGCTGGCGACTTCCTCGACGTAGACGCCGGGGGACAGGTAGGTGGGCATGTTCTGTTACTCCCTGGATATGCGAACTGATCTGTCGGGTGTGTCTCGTGCTGCGCGAAGGCGGGAAGAATCGAAGGTGAGGAACATCGGTGGCGAGAAGAGCTGACGGCGAGAAGAACTGGTGGCGATGAGGGTCAGGGCATCGCGTACTCGAAGGTGGAGGCGAAGGAACTCATCGAGGTGGCCGCGATCTTGTCGCACCCCTTGTAGAACTCTTCCGCGTCGTTCGGATCGAAGCCGTTGGCGGAGACCAGCTGAGCGAGTGCCTGGTACTCGTTGAGTGCTCGCTCCTTGAAGTCCCCGTCTTCCTGGTCCACCTCCGCATCACGGTGGAACTGGGAGTCCTTGGAGCCGCCGGTGGCGGAGTTCCCCTTGGCCTTGGCGAAGACGGCGTACTTGGTGAGGGCCTCGTGCAGCGTGCCGGCCGATCCGGAGACGACCTGGTTGAAGGCGGCGATCGCCACGGTCGGGTTGGCTGCGGCGCGGCGGAATTCGGCGCCCTGGATGATGGCGACGATCTTCGAGCAGTACTTACGCCCGTCCTCGCTCATTCCGTCGAAGTCGTATCCCGGCTCGGTCAGGGCTCGGATGAAGTGCTTGGCGAGTTCCTTGTCGGACAGGCCGGTGCTGTTCCCTGCGCGTGCGAAAAGCGTGTCGTACTCGCCTTCCTGGGGGCCGCCCAGGACGAAGTTTCCGGTATGGCCGATGGAGTAGGAGTTTCCGGTCGGCTTGTGCGTGAACGGGTTCACCATCTTCTGGCGGTTGCGGAACCCGTCAAGGTCTTGTTTCGTCCCCCGTGAGGAGAGTCGCCGGCGGACCTCGGCGAGGCGATGGATCTGCTCAGTTTGAGGGAGGTCCACTTCCTTGTGATCCGGATTCGACGCACCGGTCTTGATGGCGGTGGGAACCACTGGCGGAAGATCGGCTGCCGCTGCCTCCCGGACGCGCCTTTCGGCGGAATCCAAGAGTTCCTCGTATGACGGCCAGCGACCGAGGTCCCGCTCGTCGCTCGCCATCTTGATGATTTCGTCCCGGACCTTCGCCTTGAACGCGTCGTCCCACCGGGCATGGCGCGCCTTGCCCTTTGCCATGAGGGCATCGAGGGGGAGGACATCTTCAGCGGCCTGCATGGTCTTGTTTGCCATTTTGAACGTGCGCTGCACGGGACGGTGCCCGTCCGCGGTGCCGTGGTCCGGGGTGTGCGCGGGGTCGGCCGTACGCTGCACACCTGCGGAAAGCACCCGGCTCGCATTGGCCTCCGCCTCTTTCTCGAACCGGTCGGACGGATCGCTCACCTTCGTCCCGTCGCCGCGGTCGGACCCCGCGACCGGGCCGTTGCGCTGCTGGATCACATGGGTCAGTTCGTGCGCGAGCATGTGGCGGCCCGCCGCGGAGGACGTGTTGTAGCGGCCGCGCTGGAAGACGATGTGCGAACCGGAGGTGTACGCATGGGCGTCGACGGACTCGGCCGACTCATGGGCGGAGGCGCCGGTGTGCACACGCACGTCGGAGAAATCCGCGCCGAGGCGGGTCTCCATGTCGGTGCGGACCGGCTCGTCGAGGGGGCGGCCCGGTGCGCGCAGGACCTCCTGGACGGGCGAACGCTGCACGCTGGAGGGCGCGGTGTGTCCGCAGCCCGCGCCGTGCTTGTGCTGCTCCTGGCCGGCCAGGAGGGCCGAGAACGCCGCGTTGCCCACGGTCCGTTGAAGGACGGCGGCCGCCTCCGGGGTGAGGCGCTCCGCCTCCCCGGCCGCGGCCAGGCGAGCCGCGTCTGCGGCCGGGGAGGGCGTCGTACGGACGGCGTGCGCCGCCCCCGAGCGGTCGTCGGCCGAGCCGGGCTGCCGGTCCTGTGCCCGCACGATGTTCCTCCCCCGTCACCACTTACTGCTGCTTTGCTCCCTACGCTTTCGACCTTCGCGTACGGGCGGTTCCGGTTGTAGAGACGAACGGGCCCCGTCGGGGGCAGAGCGCTTTGCCCGTTCGGTCACGCGGTGGGTGCCGACCGCGACGCATAGGCCTGGTTCTTGGCGCCGATGATCTGGTCGAAGGACTGGTCGGTCCCGGCCGGGCCGTACAGCTCGAAGTAGCCGAGGGACTTGCCCTGCTGAAGTGCGCTGGTGCGGTCGGCGGCGGTCTCGTACGTGAGGCTGTCGGGGCCGTCGCGCAGGATGACGGCGGCGAAGTGGTTCGCCCAGCCGTCCGCCGCCGCTCCGGTCAGGTCGACGAAGTGGTTCTCGCCGACCGCGGGGGCGTCACGTCGCACGCTGAGGCCGCCGGCCGGCGGTGTGCCGATGAGCTGGGCCGCGGCGGCCTTGCAGTCATTGGGGAGCGTGATGAGCAGCTCCTGTACCTGGGCCTCCTGGTTCTCGACGGCGGGAAGTCCGGCGAGGAAGTCGGCGGTCAGGCTCGGCATGATCACGGCGAGGTCGGTCAGGCCCTCCCGGCCGGTGCGTTCCGGGTAGGGGAAGCGCGCGGCGACCCAGCCACCGCCCATCGTGGCCACCGCCAGCTTCATGGCTTCGGACCGCAGACCGTCGACCGTGGAACTGCGCGGTTCGGCCCGCGCCTGGAGCGCCGTCACGATGCGCCGGGTGAGCGCGACGAGCTGCCTGACTTCCGGGGGGTCGGTCAGGGACTGCAGATACGCGGCACGCTTGTCGCCGCGCTGTGCCGCACTGTCCCCGGCCACGGGCTCGTGACCGGCGCCCTCCGGGTTCCGGCCGGCGGCCCGTACGGCGGCCGCGGCCCTGGCCGCGTCCTTGTAGACGGGCAGCACCCGGTAGAGGGTGCGCTCACCGGCCTGCACCGCCGCCCCGCGCTCCAGGGTGATCGGCACCTGGTCCTGGGCGTCGAGGCTGTGCGCGGCGGCGGCGATCATGTCCGCGTCGGCGTAGGCCTCGTGCCGTCCCCGGATGGCGATACCGCCGTGCGCGGAGACCTTGTCGAAGCCGAGGGCGGCCTCTCCCTCCGCGTACCGCTGGAGGTGCTGTGGGCCTCTTGCGCCCTCCGGCGCCGGGGCCAGGGCGCGGGCGACCGCCGCATTGCCCGCGGCCCGTTGGAGGGTGCGCAGCGCGTCCGGCGGGTGGGCGGACAGGGCTGCGGCGGGGGTGCGGGGGCGTTCGGGTCCGCGGGGCGCGGTGCGTGGCGCCGATTCCCCTCCCGTGGCCCGCCGTTCGTGTGCGTGCACGAGGGCTCCGTTCTGGCGGCCGGTGGTTCGTGGGTCCGTGGTCCTGGGTGGCCCGACTGCCGATTTTCGGCCCCGGCGGAAACTGCCTCCAGAGGCGGAAGGGGAGCCGAACGGGCAGAGCGGTTGCCCTGTTGAACACCGGTAAGCGTCCGGCCGCACCATCGAGAAGCCCTGATGGCCGGAGAAACGGAGGGATGAGTGGTTGGGTCACTATCGGACGTTTCCAGGGAATCGGTGTCCGTACGCTGGGCTACGTTGGTATGGCCGGTACATCAGTGCTGGTCCGAAGGGTGGGCGTGGCAGGTCGACAGGGGCCGGGGAGCGAGCGGGCGGTGCGCGGTGGCGCGGACGTGCTGAAGGGCGCGGAGGGGGCGGGCAGCCCGGACCGGGGTGACCGGTTGCGGTTTCAACTGCTCGGTCCGGTGCGGGCCTGGCGGGGCGACCGCCCGCTGAATCCCGGCCCGCCGCAGCAGCGCGCCGTGCTGGCCGTGCTGCTGTTGCACGGGGGCCGGCCCGTATCCGTACCGCAGTTGGTGGACGCGCTGTGGGGCGAGCACCCGCCGCCGCGGGCGGTGGGCACCCTGCGGACGTATGTCTCCCGGCTGCGCGGCCTGCTGGAGCCGGACCGCAGGCCCAGGCAGCATGCGCACCTGCTGGTGTCGTCGGGCGGCGGCTACGCCCTGCGGGTGCCCGGCGAGGCGCTGGATGCGTCCGTCTTCGAGGAGCGGCTGGCCACGGCGCGCCGGTTACGTGAGGCAGGCGATATCGCGGGAGCGTACGAGCAGCTGAGGGGTGCGCTGGCGCTCCCGGCGGGCATGGCCCTGGCCGGACTGCCCGGACCGTACGCCCAGCGGCAGCGCGACCGGCTCACCGAACTGTGCGTCACCGCCCAGGAGGAGCTCTTCGACTGCGTGGTGAAGCTGGGCGGGCAGGCCGGGGCGATCGCCGGACTGCGTGCCTTCGCCGCCGAGCATCCGCTGCGGGAACGCACCCAGGTCCTGCTGATGCGGGCCCTGCACCGGGCCGGCCGGCAGTCGGAGGCCCTCGCGGTGTACGCGGCCACCCGCCGTACCCTCGACGCCGAACTCGGCGCCGAGCCCGGCCGCGAACTCCGCGCACTGTACGAGGAGTTGCGTACGCGATCGAGGGGCTCTGGAACAGGGCCCGGTCCTGGTACCGGCCCTCTCGGCGACCGGGCCCGTCCTGACCGCGACCGCACCGGTGACAGCCGGGACCGTCAACCGCGCCCGCCCCGCCCTGACCGGGACACCTCGCGGATCGGCCCACCACCGCCCGTACCGGCTCAACTCCCGCCCGACATCGCCGATTTCGCGGGGCGCGCGGAGGCCGTCGCCCATCTGGCCCCGGCGCTGCGCGGGGCGGCCGGCGCGCGGGCACCGATGGTGGCCACGCTCAGCGGGCTCGGCGGGGTCGGCAAGACGGCGCTGGCCGTGCATGTGGCGCATTCCGTACGGGCCCGCTTCCCCGACGGGCAGCTGTATGTGGATCTGCAGGGCAGCGGCCTGGCTCCGGAGGACAGCAGCGCCGTTCTGACGCACTTCCTGCGCGCGCTCGGCGTCGCGGAGCGCGCGGTACCGGACGGGTTGGCGCAGAAGGCCGCCCTGTACCGCTCGCTGCTCGCCGACCGTGAGGTCCTCGTCCTCCTCGACAATGCCCGCGACAGTGCACAGGTGCGGCCGCTGCTGCCCGGGGCACCGGGGTGCGCGGTGCTGGTCACCAGCCGTGCGCGGACGCTCGCGCTGCCCGGTGCGGACCGAGTCGACGTGGAGGTGATGGCCGAAGGGGAGGCGCTGGGGCTGCTCGGCGCGATCGTGGGGGCGGAGCGGGTGGCCGCCGAGCCGGCTGCCGCGCGCGAACTGGTCGCCGTCTGCGGCGGGTTGCCGCTCGCCGTGCGTATCGCCGCGGCCCGCCTGGCGTCCCGGCCGGGCCGGGCCATGGCCGGTCTCGTGGCCCGGCTGAGCGAGGAGCGGCGACTGGACGAGCTGCGGGTGGGCGACCTGGAGGTGGAAGCGACCTTTCGGGTCGGCTACGAGGCGCTCGGGCCCGGCCTCGCCCACGCCTTCCGGGCCCTCGCCCTGTGCGGTATGCCGACCTTCTGCCGGGGCGCCGCGGCCGCGCTGCTGGACACCACCGACGACGAGGCGGAGGAGGCGGTCGAGACGCTGGTCGATGCCGGACTCGTGGAGCTGCACGGCGAGGACCGCTACCGCTATCACGATCTGCTCAGGCTCTTCGCCCGGCGGCTGGGCGAGCGCCATGACAGCCCCTGCGAGCGGGCGGCGGCGCAGCACCGCTTCTTCGACTATGTGCTGGCCACCGTCCTGACGGCGGTGCGGCTGATCGAGCCGCACCGTGTCCTGCCCGGTCTCCTGTGCCACCCGGACTCCCCGGGCCGTACGCTCGCCGATGCCGACGCCGCGCGTGCGTGGCTGCACGACGCGCACCCGCGGCTGTACGCGGCCGTGGAGTGGGCGTTGGGCGCGGCGCCCGGACTGCTGGGTTCCGCCGTGGATCTCCTCACCGCGTGGTCGCGGGTGCTCGGCGGCACCGCGCGTCACCGCGCCCTCGAACCGCTTGTGCGCCGCGCCGTGGACACCGCCCGGCAGCACGGCGACGACACGGCCACCGCGCACGCCCTGCGCCTGCTCAGGGCCCCGCACCACGGCACCGCCCCGCACCACGGCACCGAGACGTACGCATGGACGGAGAGCGCGCCAGGGGAGACCCTGCGGCAGGCCCATGCGTCCGCCGGTCCGCCGGTCAGCGCCCTGGCCGAACGCGAACCGGCCGTCGTGCCCGTGGCGATGGCCCGGGAGCTGGCGGGGCCGCCGCCGCGGCCGGCGGCCCCGGACGGAAGCGAGTACAGGCTCGGGCAGATCCGGTACCAGGCCCGCTGTGCGCCGCGGCGGGACGGGCCTCCGCGGCACGCGGCGGTCCCCTTTCGGCAGGCGCGACGGCGGTGCCGGCTCCGGGCTGCCCGCGACCGTGCACGACTGGGCCCTTGGGAATCCGAGCGGGGCCCGCCGCTCCCGGCTCCCGCGCCACCGCCCGGCCGCGAGTGCCGGTGCCGCTGCGGGCGCGGGCGCGCAAATATGGGGGAGAGCCGCGGTCTGCCGCCCGCCGCAACCCCGCCAGGGAGCCGCAAGGTGCCGTAAGGACATCTCGCTCTGCCCCCGGCTCTGCCCTTACGCACGCTGACCCGGGCCCGGCGTTGCCGGTTGACTGCCCTGGTGAGCATGTGGACTTCACTGGAACCGGCCGCGATCACCGTCGACCCCGGTTCCGTCGCGAGGGTAAGGCTGCGGGTACGCAACACGGGCGACACCGTCGAGGAGTACCGGTTGCGGCCGGCCGGCGCCGTAGCGGGCTGGACGCGGGTGGAGCCGGACGTGCTGCGGCTGTACCCCGGGGCCGAGGGCACGGCGGAGGTCGAGTTCGCACCCCCGCGTACGTCGGACGCCGTGGCCGGTCCGACGCCCTTCGGCATACGCGTCGAGCCGGTCGAGCACCCCGAGATCCGCGACGTGGTCGAGGGGCAGGTCACGGTCGGGCCGTTCTCCGAACTCCGCTGTGAGCTGGTGCCCCTGTCCGTGCGCGGCCGTTGGCGTGCCAAGGCGTCGGTAGCCGTCGACAACCTCGGCAACCAGCCGCTGACGGTTTCCCTCTCCGGCCGCGAGAACGGCGATGCCCTCACCGTCGAGCCCGAGCCGACCTCGGTCCAGGTCGCGCCGGGCCGCGCCGCCTTCGTAGACCTCAATATCCGTCCCGGAGCGGTGAGTTGGGTCGGAGGACTCAACAAGCACCCGTTCACTGTCTCCGTGCAGCGAGCCGGAGTCCCGGAACCCACCGAGCTGCGCGGCACCTACCTCCAGCCGTCCGTGCTGCCGCGCTGGGCGATGGCGGTGCTCTCGCTGCTGGTCGTGGCGGCGCTGGCCTTCGTGGCGCTGTGGTTCAGGGCCGTGCCCAAGGTGTCCACGAGCGCGCGGGAGAAGCCCGGCCAGTCCCAGAAGCTCCCGGAGAAGGAGAAGCCCTCCGAGCCGGCGCCGTCCAAGCCCCCGGAGGAGGAGAAGCCCGAGGAGAAGCCCGAGGAGCAACCCCCGGAGGAGCCCGCCGATGACGGCGGCGGGGAGCCGGAGGGCCCGAAGGAGCAGACCATCCGCTCCAACGCCAACGGCGGCTGGTACCTCCAGGCCAACGGGGGCAGTCAGGAGGACGGCACACAGATCGGCCAGAGCCCCCAGTGGACGGGTGATCAGTTCGGCCGCAATCAGTGGTGGACCATCCACCATTACCCCGAGGACAACACGGTCGCCCTGGAGTCGGCCAGCTCCCCGGGCAGCGTTGCCCAGCTGAAGGAGAACACCAACCAGGTCGAGCTCTGGGCGGCCGACCCCGAGCTACTGACGTCGGGCAAGCTTCCGCCCCAGCAGAAGTGGCGGCTGATGGACACGGGCGACGGCCGCACCCGCATCGTCAACATGCGCAACGACGAGTGCCTGACCGATCTGCAGAACGACAAGGGCGCGCTGTCCTGGAAGTGCACCGACGGGCCCGACCCCCGGCAGGACTGGCTGATCGCCGACGGGCAGTGACACCGGCAGGGGCCGGCCGCTGCCTCGCCCGGCCCCTGCCGCCCCCGGAGGGTCAGTCCCACATGGGCGACGCGTCCGGCACCAGCCGCCCCATCTTGCGGTACTCGCGCCGCGCCCCGGCCCGGACATCCGCCGCCGTCACCGGCCCGCCGCGCCCCGCCGCGAGATAGCCCGCGGTCACCGCCGCGGACCGGATCGCACCGCCGGACAGCTCGAACTCCTTGGCGCAGACGTCCAGGCCGAGGTCGTCCGCGCAGGGCGTGGCCGCCAGACAGGAACGCCACAGGGCGAGCCGCTGGCCGTCATCCGGGAACGGGAAATCGACCACCAGGTCCAGCCGCCGGGTGAACGCCTCGTCGATGTTGGCGCGCAGATTGGTGGTCAGAACGGCGATCCCGTCGAACGCCTCCAGCCGTTGGAGCAGATACGCGCTCTCCAGGTTCGCGTACCGGTCGTGCGAGCTCTTGACCTCCGAGCGTTTGCCGAAGACGGCGTCGGCCTCGTCGAAGAGCAGCACGGCGTCCGTGCGGTCGGCCTCGGAGAAGATCCGCTCCAGGTTCTTCTCCGTCTCCCCGATGTATTTGTCCACCACCGAGGACAGCTCCACCACATAGAGATCCAGCCCCAGTGCGCCGGCCACGACCTCCGCGGAGAGCGTCTTCCCGGTACCGGATTCCCCGGCGAACAGGGCCACCACGCCTCTGCCGCGCCCACCGCCGGTGCGCAGCCGCCAGGTGCCGAGCACCTTCTCCCGGTGCCGCGCCCGCTGCACCAGTTCGTGCAGCAGCGACAGCGGTTCGGGCGGCAGGACGAGCCCGTCGAAGCCGACGGCGGGCCGTACGCGCCGGGCGTGCCGGTCCAGCAGCGGCGCGGACTGCTGGCGTGCGCTGTGCTGGACATGGGCGGCGGTCACCGGCGTCCCGTCGAAGGCCGCGAGGGCGGTGGCCGCACGGGCCGCCCGCCGGATCTGGGCGGCGCCCAGCCGGTACGGCGCAACGGCCGCAGCGAGGTCGAAGCCCTCGTCCACGGAGCCGAGTGCGGTGCTCCAGACCTCGTCCGCCGCCGCCCCGCCGTCCGGCGCGTCCAGCGCGAACAGCCCGGAATCCGGGGCCCAGCCCGGGTCGTGCGGCTCGCTTCCGAACAAGACCACCGGCACGTCCCCGCCCGCCAGCGCCCTGACGAGCGCGCCGGGCCGCTCCGGCAGCGGGCCCACGACGACCGCGGCTCCCCGCAGCCGCGCCTCCCGCAGCAGTGCGCCCGCGAGGCCCGCACCGTCGCCGTGGTGTCCGTCGGGCCGATACCGCAGCACGGGCAGGCCGGCGTGCCGCAGCCCGTCGGTCACCGGTTCGGCGGCGGTACCGGGCCGGCGCTCCCGCAGATGGACGGCGAGCGGCCGCCCGCTCGCGAGCGCGGCGAGTCGCCCGGCAAACGACGCGTCGTCGGTGGGGGCAGCGCTTCCCGCAATCCCGGCGGCTCGCTGTCCCGCCGACAGCAACTCCACCTCGCCGCCGCTGAGTTCAGGATCAAGACCGTTGTCCCCCAGCAGATGGGCCACCACCCGCTCCGGCACCCGCAGCGCCCGTCCCGGCAGTGGCCGGTCCTCGTCCTCGATGACGAGCAGCCCGCCGGACAGCAGTGGCGCGGCGGGGTGGAAGCGGGCGCGGGCCTCGGCCTCGTACGGGCCGGTGCCCGCGAGGTCCAGCGCCAGCGCGACCGTGGCACGGCGACGCCCGACATCGTCGTTGAGATAGCCGTACAGGGGCTCGAAGCTCCGGTCCACATCGGGCGCGAGCGCGGCCAGGAGGATCTGCAGGTCCAGGGCCGACAGCCCGAACCGCCCGGCGAGCGCGACCGAGCGGTCCGACGGCCCCGGTGCCTCGTCCGCCGGCTCGCCTGCATGTGCCCCACCCGCTGTGTACGACGTGCCCGTGCCCTCCGCCGGCGTTTGCGCGGCCAGCCGTCTGGCGGTCTCCGGGGTCACATACAGCCCGCGCAGCGGGTCCGCAGCCGTCGGATCGTCGGCGCTGCGCCGCTCGACCAGCCCGGCCACCCGCTCGCGGAGCCCCGCCAGCCGGCCCCGCAGCGCCCCGCCGGCGTTCTCGCTCACCGTTTCACCGCTCACCGTTCCCCCTCGCTGTCCTTCGCGGATGGCGAGGCGTCCGGAGTGGACCGGAGCATCCGGGGCGCTGAGTCGCCGGGGACCCCGTCGAGCCCGCGGACGACCGTGACCGCCCCCTCCGTGACCGGCGGCGCCACCTCGTACGACGGCGAGACCGGGAAGGGCACCGTGATCACCACGTCCAGGGACGGCTTGAGTTCGCCGCCGAGCGCGGACCAGATGTCGGCGATCGAGCGGGACTCGGGGGGCGGCACCGCAACCGTGAGCGGGATGCTCACCTCCAGTGCGCGGAGCGTCTGCGGCAACGCGGCCGCCGGCAGGATCTCGTGCGAGAGCAGGCACCCCAGCGCGGCGGACAGCAGCCGATGCTCGTCCTCCGGGCGGGTGGTCCACGCCGTGACCAGATAGGACAGCCGGAACCAGCGCGGCGGCTGGCGTCTGCGCACGATCACACCCCTCGCGTCCCGCTCCGCGATCGCCCCGCGCTCGCGACGGGCGACGTCCTCGCGAATGTCGTAGAGATACGCATTGAGCGTGGGGGCGTTGCGCCGCGCCGCCCAGTCGCGGGTGGGCGCCTCGAAGGCGACGTCCCCCGCGCCGTCCGGCAGCACCCCGCCGCGCAGCACGGACCGCACCGCCTCATCGACTTCGTGGATCACGCGCGTTCCCCCGCCCCGTGACCCGTAGCCCGTACGTCCTCCGCCAACTCCGTCACCGCTCCACCCTTTGCTTTCGCACCCGCACCTGTTGCTGCACCTGCACCTGCACCCGCGCCCGTATCCGTGCCTGCTGCCGCCCCCATCAGATGTATCCCTCTCGCAGCGCGTAAGCGACGGCGTGCGCGCGGTTGTGCAACTGCAGCCGCGTCATCAGGGCGTGCAGGACGTTCTTGACGGTGCGTTCGGAGTAGGCGAGCTTCTCGGAGATCTGCCGGGTGTCCAGGCCCTCGGCGACCAGCCGCAGCACATCGACCTCGCGCTGCGCCATCCCGAGCGTGGGTGCGATGCCCACGGAGGCGGAGGTCGTCACCGACCGCCGCAGCCGCCCCACCTGTGTGAGCAGCGTGCTGATCAGGTCCGGCGGCAGATCGCCCTCGCCGCGTGCCGCGCTCTGCACCGCCCGCAACAGCCGCTGCGGGGTGGCCTGATGACGCCAGAGTATGGCCCGCACGCCGTACTCCACGATCGTCATCAGCTCCGGCTCGCGCAGATCCCGGGCGATCAGCACCACCCGCTGCTCGCCGCCCCGTACGAGCCGCCTCAGCTCCGTCGCGGCGATCTCGTCGAACCGGTCGATGGGCATGATCGCCACGGCCCCGACCGCCTGCCCACCGCCTTCTTTCTCTCTCCCCCGCTCCGCCTGTTCCGCCCGCTCCCTGGCCGCCGCGCCGCCCTGGTTCTGGACGATCTCGACGGCGGGCTGGTGCTGTAGGTGACTGACGACCCCGGCCCGACTGAGCGGGTCGGAAGCGTGCACCGTCACCGTGACACGTGTATCCAGCACTTGTGTTCCTCGTCTCGCCCCCGTTTACCGATAGCCGCAGAATGCGCGAAGGCAATCAACAAACGTTTACCGGGCAATCAACGCCGGAGCGGAACCCTCCGGTGAGCCAGGCGAAGAGGGGCACGAGAAACGAATCGCCGGGGAGGGGAGCGGCGAGGAAGCCGGGGGTAACGCGCGGTGCGGGCGGGCGCGTTACCCCCGTGGCGGGAGTCCTACCGCGAGGTGGAGGCCGCCCGCTCCGGCGCCGGCGTCTGCGACGGGTTGCTCCGCGGGTGCTGCGGGTTGAGGAACCACTTACGGGCGGAGGCGAACCACCAGGTGCCGGCGAAGACGAGCACCACACCCACGGTGAGCGGGGCGTAGTTGAACGTCTCGATGGTCACCGGGCTCAGCTGGGGCAGCATGAACAGCACGGTGATGATCACGACCCAGCCGACCGCGATCAGGCCCACGGGCTTCGACCAGCGCCCCAGGTGCCAGGGGCCGCGCCGGAAGTTCTCTCCCTGGCGCAGCCGCAGCAGGGTGGGCACCACGTACGCGATGTAGAGGCCGATCGTCGCGATGGAGGTGACGGCGGCGTACGCGGTCGTGTTGAACAGGTACGGCAGACCGAGGACGAACGCACCGCCGGCGGCGAGCCACACGGCGTTGGTCGGGGTGCGGGTCCCGGGGTGGAGCTTGTGCCAGACGGAGGAGAACGGCAGCGCCCCGTCGCGGGAGAAGGCGTAGATCATGCGGGAGTTGGCGGTCACCGAAGCCATCCCGCAGAACAGCTGGGCGCCGATGATGACGAGCAGCATCAGCTTGCCGGTGCTCGCACCGAGCGCGTCCAGGAAGATCTGCGCCGGCGGCACACCGGTGTCCGACTCCAGGGCGCCGTTGTAGGACTGGATGGCGAAGGTCAGGCCGAAGAGCAGCACGAATCCGGCGGCCCAGGACACGACGATGGAGCGGACGATGCCCTTCGGCCCCTCGACCGAGGCGTTCTTCGTCTCCTCCGTCATGTGGGCGGACGCGTCATAGCCGGTGAAGGTGTACTGCGCCATCAGGAGCCCGATGAGCGCGACATAGACCGCGGAACCCCAGCCGGTGTTGTTGACGAACTCGGTGAAGACGAAACCGGGGGACTGGTGCTTGTCGGGGATGATCAGCAGGGCACCGACGATCACCACGACGCCGATCAGATGCCACCACACCGAGACGGTGTTGAAGAAGCCGACGACGCGCACGCGGAAGGTGTTCACCACGGCGTGCAGCAGGAGGATCACACCGAAGAGGGTGATCGTGTGGGCGGGGGTGGCGGCGTAGCCGAACTGAAGGTTCAGGTAGGCGTTGAGGAACGACGCGGCGCCGAAGTCGATGCCCGCGGTGACGGCCACCTGGCCGAGCGTGTTGAACCAGCCGGTGAACCAGGCCCAGGCCGGGGCGGACTTCTGCGGGGCGAGCTTGTGCGCCCAGAAGTAGAGGCCGGCGGAGGTCGGGTAGGAGGAACAGACCTCGGCCATGGCCAGGCCGACGAACAGGGTCATCAGGCCGACGAGGACCCAGCCCCACATGATCAGGGCCGGCCCGCCGGTGTTCATACCGAAGCCGTACATGGTCAGGCAGCCGGACAGGATGCTGATGATCGTGAAGGAGACGGCGAAGTTCTGCCGCCCGGACATCGAGCGGTCCAACGTCTGGGCGATACCGAGTTCGGCGAGGCGTTCCTCCTCCGTCTGCGTGACGCTTGGCATGTCCAATGGCATGGCTGAGCCTCTCCTGTTGGTGGCGCGGTGACGTGCGGAGCAACCTCGGTCGGCGCTACGGTCCGGACCCCTTGACCGCCCACTTCCGATGCCGGGCGAAGAGCTGCTGAGCGTCTCCGCAGTAGCTCCACGGCACATCCGTGGCGTACGGGCCGATGGCGTCGAACACCTCGGCCGCCGCCCGGTGCTGATTCGCGAAGGACATCGCGTGGGCCAGGTAGTTGGCGTCCTCGTGGAAGGCGGCGTGCGGCATGGAAGGGGCCCGGTACGTCCACCAGTTCACCCATGCCTGCTGGGTCGACGGATTGTCCGTCCAGGGGTGGACCGTCAGGCCGTAGCGGTGCCCTTCCTTCTTCATCCGCGTGCGGTGCGACTCGGCGAGCGCGACCAGCGGGAGGACGTGCAACGGCATCCCGCGGGGGACATGGGCGCACCGCTCCTGCGCCCAGTGGAACATCTCGCCCGCCACGCCGTGCCAGTCGGGGAACATGTAGGTGAGGAGCTCGTGGTGCGCCTCCCTGTTCCACGGGTCGCGTTCCTCGACCTCCTGCCACACGCTGTGCACCGTCTCCCGCCACTGCCGGTCGCGGTCGGGGGAGTGGTAGCGCAGCAGGGCGAGCATGACGACGTACGGCGTCGGATCGGCCGGCAGGGCGTCCCCGGCGGCATGGCAGGTCTCCCAGGCCTGTTCCATCTCCGGTCCGCTGCCCTGCCCCCGTGGGCCGGCCATCGAGCGCAGGGCCAGGACGGTGGCGAGAAGGGCCAGGGCGTGCGGAGAACGAGGTTCGGCCTGTGCCCAGGTGTCGGCGAAGGTGAGCCGCGACCCGGCGCGGGCGAGCACCTGGAGACGGAAGATACGGCGGTCCCAGTCGGCACCGGTCGCGGTCAGCAGTTCCCGTGCGCCTTCCCACCTGCCCATCGCGGCGTCCTCCACCACTGCGCGCAGGCGGGTGTCGTCCCGCGCCGGATGCCGGTCGAAGGCCGGTTGGCGTCTCACCGTTGTCCCGTCAACGGTCTCTCGGGCGAGGGGAACAGGTCCTCACCGTGCGCAAGGGGGGTGTCAACGGGCACTTTTCAAGCCTCCGGGTGGGCGTCCGCCGTGCCGGACGCCGACGTAGGGCGAGCGCGTCGCGCTGAGCGAACGACCATGCGGCCGGCAGGGCGGGTATGCCCGGCGTCCTTGACGGGCGGGACAGCGAGGGCATCGGGCGGGGCGGCGATACACCGGTCCCACGTCGCTGGTGAGGGGCCTGCCCGGACACCGGTGGGGTCCGGCGACGGTGCCCGTGGGCCCCGGGTCCGGCCCTTGCCGGGCTGTCTCGTGCGCAGGCGAAAGCCCGATGCGACCTTGAGGGGCAATCACCGCAATCTCCTGTACGTGGCATGCATGTACTGCGCAAGCGGACTGTCAACTTCGTTCATGAAGTGCTGACTTGAGAAAGAAGACTATTCACTGAGGAACCTCGGCGCACATTCCTTCGGGGATAAATCTCAGGCGATGTGGCTTCCTCGTCGGCGTGCGGGAAGGTGTCCGCGTCCCCTGGGGTCTATCGGCCCTTGCGGCAGGGCGAGTTGACCGCTCCGACCGGTGCCGCCCCGAGAAGCCCCGGCCCTGCACTCCGAAGGTTTGGCCAACGCATTTTGGTCACGGCATCGTCACAGGTTCTTCACTTCATCTATTTCGATGTTCAACCACTCGATACTCTTCCGGTTCCAGACACCTAGGGGGAATCGTGGCGTATCAGCAATATCCGTCCCAGCCCGGACAGCAGCCGTCTATGCCGCCCGGTGTGTACGCGCCGCCACCGCCGAAGAAGAAGGGGGTCGGCGCAAAGATCGGCATCGGATGCGGTGGCGCCTTCGGTGCGCTCGTCCTCATCGGCGTCATCGCCGCCGCGATGGGCGGCGGCGACACCGGAACGCAGGCCGAAAACAAGCCGGTCAAGGCTTCCGCCGCACCGGCGAAGGAGCGGGCGAAGGCCGACGCCGAACCGGCCGAAGCCAAGCCGCAGGAGAAGCCGAAGGAGAAGCCCAAGGCGGCCCCCAGGTCACCGGCCGACCAGTTCAAGGCCTTCGTCGCGAAGAACGGAAGCGCCAACGAGAAGGCGGCCATCGGGCACGTCACCAAGGTCCAGGGCGCCGAGGAGCAGAACGACATCCTCGACTCGGTGGACATCTACACCGACTTCACCGGCGGCCTGATGGGCCCTCACCAGAGCGAGGGCAAGCTGATCGCCTCCGCCTTCGCCGACTGGAAGGACTCCAAGAACGGCCTCGTCACCATCTATGACGTCAAGGGGGAGCTCCTCGCCAACTGCAATTTCTGACCGCCCTGGCGCGACGACACCACCTGTCTCTCCGGTTTCAGCCGGGCGGCGGCTCGCGACCGTGGGCAGGGCCATGCGTGCAGGGGAGCATGCAGTCGCAAGGCAGGGGGGCCACTTGTCCAGAAACCAACGACCGATGTCGCCGGAGGAGAAGAAGAGCGCCCGGCTCGGCTGTGCGGTCATCGCCGTTCTCGTGCTGCTGGTTGGCGGGTGCGTCAACCTGATGGACGGCGAGGGCGGCGAGGACGGCTCGAAGTCGTCTGCCAGTAGCTCCGTCTCCGACGCCGCGGACGCGTCCGATGCTTCTGACACGTCGGACGGATCGGACGCGTCCGACGCGTCCGACAGTGATTCCGGCACCATCACGGTGCCGGACTACACCGGCCGCAACCTCCAGGAGGCGCAGGACGACGCGCAAGGCAGGGGCATCTACCTGCTCAAGAGCGACGATCTGTCCGTCCGGCAACGCCTGCAGGTGTGGGACCGGAACTGGCAGGTGTGTGATCAGGAGCCGGCCGCCGGGACGGTCATGGCGGACACCGAGACGCTGACGTTCGCCGTCGTGAAGGCCGGCGAGAGCTGCGACGAACCCGACGAGGCGGCATCCGCGGGTGATGACGGAACGCCCGAGCCCACGGACGAACCGACCGAGCCCGGCAGTTCCAGCTCCTCCGGCTCCTCCGCCTCCGGCTCCTCCGGCGCGGACGAGAGCGGTTCCTCCGGCGGTTCCAGCTCCTCCGGCTCCTCCAGCTCCTCCGGGAGTACGGGCTCCGAGGGTGGCAGCAGCTCTACGACTGGTGGCGAGGAGCAGTCGCAGGCTCCGGCAGGGGCCTCGGCGCAGTGCAACGACGGGACGTACAGCTACAGCCGGCACCGGCGGGGCACCTGCAGCCATCATCACGGGGTCGCCGTCTGGCTGAGGAGTCTTCCGGCCTGAACGGGCGCCCGGACCGGGGGCGACCGGGCGTAAGGAGCGGGGCGTAAGGGACGGGACACGTACGGGCACCTGGCCGTGCAACCTTCAACGGCGGTGGGCGGTCTTCACGACACCATCACACATTGCCAGGGGGACCGATCATGTCGTACTCGCAGCAGCCCGCGCCGCCCGGCCGGCAGCCCCACCCCTTCGCGCCGCCGCGGGCCACCGAGCCGCCGGAGAAGAAGCGCGCCACGCTCAAGATCGCAGTGGGTGTGGTCTGTGCGTGCATCGTCTTCGGGCTCGGGGCCGCGGTCGGCGGCGGCAAGAAAGCCGAGGCGAAGCTCGCCCCCACCGCCACGGTCACTGTCACCGCCAAGGCGGCCAAGGCCAACGCGGACAAGCCGAAGCGCGGCGCGAAGCCCGCCGAGAAGCCGGCGGCACCGGCGGGTCCGGACACCACCGTCGGCCAGGGCAGCTACCTCGTCGGCGAGGACATGGCCGTCGGCACCTACCGGACCGGCGGCCCGGCCGCATCCGATGTGTCGCTCTGTTACTGGGCGCGCGCCCAGGACTCCAGCGGTGACATGGACAGCATCCTCGCCCACGGCACCCCCCAGGGCCCGGTCCGCGTCACCGTCAGCGAGGGGGAGACGTTCGAGACCAACGGCTGCAAGGAGTGGACGAAGGTCCGGTGACCGGTTCGTCGCAGCTCAGGGAGTGGTCTTCGGCGGTCGCGCCGTCGGTCGTCGTGGGCCGCCGTACCGCGCCGCCCGGCCCGCCGCCGGGGGCGTGAGCGGGAAAGGGGTGGGTGCCGTGCCGTGCGGCGGCCTACTGGTTTCCTCCGCTCGCATCCGGTCGGAGTCGGTTCCTCCGGTTTTGCCCGGGGTGGGGTCCTGTCGAGAGGGGGGCGCTCACGAGATATCTTGATGTCGAGCAATGTTGCAGACGTGGAGCGGAGCACCCGGTGACTGACTCGACCATCATTTACACCCACACTGACGAGGCCCCGGCCCTGGCGACGTATTCGTTCTTGCCGGTGATCCAGGCATACGCCTCGACGGCCGGCGTCAGCGTGGAGACCCGTGACATCTCTCTGGCCGGGCGCATCATCGCGAGCTTCCCCGAGCGCCTGGAGGAGGGGCAGCGCATCGACGACGCCCTCGCCGAGCTCGGCGAGCTGGCGAAGACTCCCGGGGCGAACATCATCAAGCTGCCGAACATCTCGGCCTCGATCCCGCAGCTGAAGGCCGCGGTCGCCGAGCTGCAGGAGCAGGGCTACGCGCTGCCGGACTACCCGGACGACCCGAAGACCGACGAGGAGCGCGACATCCGCGCCCGCTACGACAAGGTCAAGGGCAGCGCCGTCAACCCGGTCCTGCGTGAGGGCAACTCCGACCGCCGGGCCCCGGCGTCGGTCAAGAACTACGCCAAGTCCAACCCGCACCGCATGGGTGCCTGGACGGCCGACTCGAAGACGAACGTCGCCACCATGGGCGTCGACGACTTCCGCTCCACCGAGAAGTCCGCGGTCATCGGCCAGGACGGCACGCTGCGCATCGAGCTCTCGGGCGACGACGGCTCCACCACCGTGCTGCGCGAGTCGGTACCGGTCCTCGCGGGCGAGGTCGTCGACGCGTCCGTGATGCGGGTGGCCGCGCTGCGCGAGTTCCTCACGGCGCAGGTCGCCCGTGCCAAGGCCGAGGGCGTGCTGTTCTCGGTGCACCTGAAGGCCACGATGATGAAGGTCTCCGACCCGATCATCTTCGGCCACGTGGTCCGCGCCTTCTTCCCGAAGACGTTCGCCCAGTACGGCGAGTCGCTGGCCGCCGCCGGCCTGACCCCGAACGACGGCCTCGGCGGCATCTACAAGGGCCTGGAGTCGCTGGCCGACGGCGCCGAGATCAAGGCGTCCTTCGACGCCGAGCTCGCCGAGGGCCCGGAGCTCGCCATGGTCGACTCCGACCGCGGCATCTCCAACCTGCATGTGCCGAGCGATGTCATCGTCGACGCCTCCATGCCGGCCATGATCCGCACCTCCGGTCACATGTGGGGCCCGGACGGCGCCGAGGCCGACACCCTCGCGGTCCTCCCCGACAGCAGCTACGCCGGCATCTACCAGGCCGTCCTCGACGACTGCCGCGCCAACGGCGCCTACGACCCGTCGACGATGGGCTCGGTCCCGAACGTCGGCCTGATGGCGCAGAAGGCCGAGGAGTACGGCAGCCACGACAAGACCTTCGAGATCCCGGTCACGGGCACCGTGCGGGTCCTCGACGAGAACGGCAACGCCGTCCTGGAGCAGGTCGTCGGCGCCGGTGACATCTTCCGGATGTGCCAGACCAAGGACGCGCCGATCCGGGACTGGGTCAAGCTCGCCGTCACCCGCGCCCGCGCCACCGGCAACCCGGCCGTGTTCTGGCTCGACGCGGGTCGTGCGCACGACGCCCAGCTCATCGAGAAGGTCAAGACCTACCTCGCCGAGCACGACACCGACGGTCTCCAGCTGGAGATCATGTCGCCGGTCGACGCGATCACGTTCTCCCTGGAGCGCATCCGCCGCGGTGAGGACACGATCTCGGTCACCGGCAATGTGCTGCGCGACTACCTGACCGACCTGTTCCCGATCCTGGAGCTGGGCACCAGCGCCAAGATGCTCTCGGTCGTCCCGCTGATGAACGGCGGCGGCCTGTTCGAGACCGGCGCCGGCGGCTCCGCGCCCAAGCACGTCCAGCAGCTCGTCAAGGAGAACTACCTGCGCTGGGACAGCCTGGGTGAGTTCCTCGCCCTCGCGGTCAGCTTCGAGCACCTCGCGCAGAAGACCGGCAACGCGCGCGCCCAGGTCCTCGCCGACACCCTCGACCGCGCCACCGGCACCTTCCTCAACGAGAACAAGTCGCCCAGCCGCAAGCTCGGCGGCATCGACAACCGCGGCAGCCACTTCTACCTCGCGCTGTACTGGGCGCAGGAGCTGGCCAAGCAGACCGACGACACTCAGCTCGCGGAGGCGTTCGCGGCCCTCGCCAAGACGCTGACCGAGCAGGAGCAGACCATCGTCGACGAGCTGAACGCGGTGCAGGGCTCGCCGGCCGACATCGGTGGCTACTACCAGCCCTCCGTGGCGAAGGCCTCGGCGGTCATGCGTCCGTCGACCGCCCTCAACCAGGCGCTGGCCTCCCTCAGCTGACGCGACAGCTGCGGTAAGCCCCTTCCGCCCCGGCCGGTGCCCACCGGCCGGGGCGGTGCCGTTTCCGGCTGACGGCCGGGGCCGTCCCCCGATTTCCGCCGGCCGGAACGGGCCCCTCCGGCGCGGCGGGCGGCATCATGAAGCCGGGGAACCGCGGCTGCTACCGCTTCTACCGGGACACGCTGGGGCTCACTCCGCAGTTCGCGGCCCCGGACGGTCCGTATGCGAAGTTCACCCGCGACGACGGCACCGCGGGCCTCGCGCTGCAGGAGCGCGCACAGATGGCCCGGGTCCTCGGCGAGCCGGCGGCCGTGCCGGACGGCTACCGGTCCCTGATCGCCCTCCGGGTCGATGACCTCGACGCCTCCTGCAAGGGACTCACCGGGCGCGGCGCCGTCCTCGCGCACGGCCCGGCGCCGATGACGGACCGGATGCGGGTCGCCCACCTCAAGGACCCGGACGGAAACCTCGTCGAGCTCCAGGAATGGCTGACACCGCGGTCCGCCGGCTGACCGCCCGCCCGGCGCCAGGCGCTCAGCCCACGAGGTCCAGCACCGGCCGCAGCCCGTCCGGCCGCCGGTCCACCGGCAGCGGGTCCACCGGCAGGAAGGAGCAGCCCAGCGCCGTGGCGCCGCCGTCCGCCGTGCGGTCGTCGCCCACCATCAGGACGGCGGACGGGTCCAGCCCCAGCTCCCGGCAGGCCTCGGCGAACAGCTGTGGGTCCGGCTTCTGGATGCCGTGCTCGTAGGACAGCACACAGGCGTCCAGGTAGCGGTCCAGGCCATGGGCGCGCAGCACCGGCCGCAGATCCCAGCCGATGTTGCTCAGCACGCCGATCCGGATGCCGCGTCGGTGCAGCTCCGCCAGCACCTCGGCGGCATCGGGGTACGGCTGCCAGGCCGCCGCCGTCATATGGCGGTCGTAGAGCGCGTCGTACAACTCCGGGTCGGGGAGCGGAACTTGGCGGGCCAGGCCGGTGTACACCGCGCGGTGGTGGCGGGCATCGCTGTCGCGTATCTCCCACAGGGCGGCCAGCGCGGCGGGGATCTCGGCGGGCGAGGCACCGCCGGGCAGCGCGCCGGCCCGTTCCAGCGCGGCCGCCCGCGGGGCGATCTCGGCCTCGGCCAGGGCCGTACCGGACGCGGCCAGCGCCGCCCGCAGCCATGACTCGGCGGGTTCGATCCGCAGCAGGGTTTGGGAGAAGTCGAAGAGCACACCTTTGATCGTCGTCATGACCGCCATCCTGCCCCCCGTGCGGCTCCGCTCACCTCCGGCCGGGGCGCATACCCGGTGTACGCCGCTGCCGCCGCGGCCACCAGCGCCCCGCCCAGCAGCCAGCCCCCGACGACGTCCGACAGCCAGTGCACCCCCAGATACACCCGGGTGAAGCCGACGCCGGCGACCGAGACCACGGCCACCGTCCGGGCCGTCCAGCGCCACAGCGGACGCGCCCCGCCCAGCCGCAGCACCCACAGCACCAGCGCGCCCGCGACCAGCGCGGACATCGCATGCCCCGACGGGAAGGCCGCGTAATGCGCGGTGTCCACCGGGTCCGCCCAGACCGGACGGTCCCGGCCGACCACCGCCTTCAGCACCTGCTGCAGCCCCGTCCCCACGAGCGCGGTGACCGCCACCCAGACTCCGAGCAGCCGTTCACCGCGCCGTACGAGCAGGACGACCGCCCCCACGAGCACCGCGCGCATCATCCACGGGTCCCACAGCCAGTCGCTGAGCACCCGGTTGAGCCGGGTCCAGCCGGGCGCGGCGACGGCCGTCCGGTGCAGCACACCGGCCAGCGCACGGTCCACCGACATCAAGGGCCCCCAGCCCATGGCGACCAGGGTGAGCAGCAGGCCGAAAACGAGCGTGCAGAGGACGGCGCACGGGAGGGCCGGGACGCGAGGGGCGGGGTCGGCGCGGCGGTCGTCGTCCACGGCGGACGACCGGACGGTGGGCTGCGGCGTCGGTGGCATACGTCGATCCTCGCCGATACCCGGCGTTCCGGGCGAGGGGGCCACGCCCTGGGGAGGTGTCTCCCTAGGTCAGGGCACTCAACCCGGGCACAAAGGTCACCAGTAGCGGTACCGCCGGCACCAGCGCCGCCACCGCCGTCATCCGCAGCCGGCGGCCGGGGGTGAAGCGCGGGGCGGGGGCCAGCAGCCGGTCCACCCGCTCCGGTACCTGGGCGAGCTGGGCCGGGCAGGGGCCGAACACCCCGCGGTCCTCGTTGAGTTCGACCAGGGCCAGGGCGATCGTCCGGCGGCCGAAGCGACGCGAGGCCACATCGTCGGCGGCCAGCTCGACCAGCCGGTGCACCTGGTCGCGGAACGCGGCGAAGACCGGGACCTGCGGAAAACCGGCGGCCAGCGCCGAGGCGCAGTACAGCAGGAGATCGTGCCGGGCCCGCGCATGGCCCTGCTCATGGGCGATCAGCGCATCGAGCTGATGCCCCTTCAGCCGACGCAACGCCGAGGTGGTGATGACCAGTTGGGGCGAGGCGTGGGACAGCCACCAGGCTTCGGGGCGGTCCCCCTCCAGGACGACCAGACGCTCCCCGGAGGGCTCCTCGCCGGGCAGCAACGGGGAGCGGCGCAGCAGCTCGGCCCGCCGCTGCCGGCGACGGGCGCGTACCGCCCGTACCTCGCGGGTCAGGGCGACGGCCGTCCAGGCGCCGCCACCCGCCAGCAGCAGGGCCAGCGCCCCGGCCCAGGGCCCGTGCGCCTGGAGCGCATACGCCTCGACGACGACCCGTGGGGCGAACCCGAACACCGGGCTGCGGACGCCCTCCCAGGCGGCGGCCGCGCTCAGCGACATCGCGAGCAGACAGCACAGCAGCACACCGGCGACCACGCACTGCCACACCCACAGGGCGAGCACCGGCTCCCGGTCGGGCCAGTCGGAACGGGCCATCAGCCGTGGCGCCATTGCCGCGGCCAGCACGCCGAGCATCATCAGCGCGAGAGGGACCATCATGACGTCACCTTATGAGCGCACGACTACCCGTTGGTACGGCCACGCGTCGGAAGTGATGCATACCACCCCCGCAACAGGTGTGAACGGTCAACGGACGCGCCCATGGCGCCGAACCGTTCGGCAGGGCGTCGCCGCAGCTCACAGCGCCAGCAGCATCGCCAGCATGCCGATCCCCATCGCCACCCGGCAGGCCCGCAGCACCCCGGCGCCCGCCGCTGCCACCGGCCCGCCCGCCGGCGCCTCCACGGCCCCCGCGCCCGCCACCGGCACCAGCCGGACCCCCGCGGCGAGGACGTACCCCGTGAAGTAGACGAGCAACAGCCCTGTCAGCAACGGCACACCGCCCGGCACCGTGTGCGCCACCGGACCCGTGCCGCCCGCCTGACTCATCTGGCCCAGGTGGCTCATCTGGCTCATCTGCCCTGTGTGGCCCGGCTGTTGGGACGGGATCACCATCGCGAGTGCCATGTACGCCATGGCCAGGGCGCCGACCGCATGGTGCAAATGGCGCCGCGCCAGCGCCCACAGGCCCGCCGCCCCGAACACCGCGGTGAACAGCCACGGCGACCACGACGGCGGAGCCACCGGCCAGGCCATCGCCGCCATGCCCAGCGCCATCAGCCCCTCGCCGCGCGCCTCGCCCCGCTGCGCGGCCGGACCGGTACGCGCCCGCCACAAGCAGTACGCGCCGGCGGCGGTACACAGCAGCACCAGCAGCCAGCCGACCCACGCCGGTCCGTGCACGGAGCACCTCCCCTCGTACCCGTACGCATCGGGGGCAGGATGCCCGCCGGGCGCCCGGCACACGGGAGCGCACGGGCGCAAGGGGGGAGCGCGGAAGTGCTGCCTGCCGGGACCGTTTCCGCCCCGGCCGGACGCGCCGCGGAGACGGCCTCAAGGGCGGTAGCGCAGCGGATGGTCCGCCGGGACCTGGGTCAGCACGATCCGGTGGCCGTCCGGGTCGGCGATCCACATCTCGATCAGACCCCACGGCTCCTGTACGGGCTCGCGCAGCACCTCCACCCCGTGCGCCAGCAGTTCCTGGTGTGCCTCCGCCGCGTCCGCCACCTGGAGCCACAGCTTGAGGGTCTCGGTGGCCGGGCCGGCGGCGTGGCCGGACACCTCCAGGAAGCCGCCGCCGAGGAAGTAGACCGTGCCGCGCTCGGGCCCCGTACCGAATTCCCGGTAGATCTCCAGACCCAGCGCCTTGCCGTAGAACGCCCGCGACCGCTCGGGATCGGCCGGCCGCAACAGCACCCTGCTGCTCAGTACGTGCACCATGGCTGGACCCTACGCCGCCGGCCGCGCGCGGCCGGGCACCCACCGCCGGAAGACCGTGACCAAAGGCCCTGACGCCGCACACCCGCCGGTTGTTAGCCTCCTTGGAGCATTCGTCCTTTTGAGAGGCTCCGCGCACCATGTCCACCAGTGAGCTGACCTTCCGCACCGCCCTCGATGCCGATGTCCCCGGGCTCGTCGGCCTCATCGAGTCGGCCTACCGCGGAGATGTGAGCTGGACGACGGAGGCGGACCTGCTGGCGGGGCGGCGCACCGACCCGGACGCGGTCACCGCCGTGGTGCGCCACGAGACCGGCCGGCTGCTGATCGCCGAGCGGGACGGTGAGCTGATCGCCTGCTGCCAGATCGAACACCGCGGGGACCACGCGTACTTCGGGATGTTCGCGGTGCGCCCGGAGCTCCAGGGCGGCGGCCTCGGCAGGGTGATCCTCGCGGAGGCGGAGCGGACCGCCCAGGAGATCTGGGACGCCCGGGAGATGCGGATGACGGTCATCCGGCAGCGCACGGAGCTGATCGCCTGGTACGAGCGCCGCGGTTACCGGCGCACCGGGGAGTGCACCCCGTTCCCGTACGGCGACGAGCGCTTCGGGGTCCCCCGGCGCCCCGACCTGGAATTCGAGCTGTTGGTCAAGCCGCTCGGCTGAGCCCCGCCTCGTCGACCCACCCACGCCAAGGCCCTTCGCACTGTTAGCGTTTGGCCTTTGAACGAGGGGCGGCATCAGATGGCATCGACCACGTTTCGCATCGGCGGGGACCTGGGCATACGGCGGCTCGGGTTCGGAGCCATGCGCCTGCCGACCGAGCCGGGCTCCGCCCGGGAGGCCTCCCTCGCGCTCGCGCGAAGGGCCGTCGAGCTGGGCGTCACGCTGATCGATACCGCCCACATGTACGGCTGGGGAGCGAACGAGGAGCTGCTCGCCGAGGCGCTGCACCCCTATGCGGACGGGCTGCTCATCACCACCAAGGTCGGCATCGCGCGCTCGGCGACCGCGGGCGAGTGGCGTCACGACGGGCGGCCGGACGCGCTGCGCGATCAGGTCGAGCACGCCCTCCGTCGGTTGCGGGTGGAGCGGATCGAGCTGCTCCAGCTGCATCGCATCGATCCGCAGGTGCCCCTCGCCGACCAGCTCGGCGCGTTGCGGGAGCTCCAGGCCCAGGGCAAGGTCGGCCGGATCGGGTTGTCAGAGGTGACCGTCACCGAACTCGGCAGGGCGCGCGAGTTCATCGACGTCGCGAGCGTGCAGAACCGCTACAGCCTTCTCGACCGCGCACACGAGCCGGTGCTCGCGGCCTGCGAGGCCGCGGGGATCGCGTTCCTGCCATGGCGGCCGGTCGCCGGAGCGGCGTCGGGCGCGACGGCTGAGGTGGCCGCCGTGGCGGCCGAACTCGGTGCCACCCCGGCCCAGGTCTCCCTCGCGTGGCTCCTTGAGCGTTCGCCGGTCATCCTCCCGATCCCGGGCACCGCCCGGATCGCTCACCTGGAGGAGAACCTCGCCGCGGCCCATCTCCGGCTGACCCCGGACCACCGTGACCGCCTCGATCGGCTGGCCGAGCAGGCATAGGGCCTGTCCCCAGCTGATCAAAGAGACAGCACGCAGGTCCGGGGCCGGCGGCCGCCGTTCACAGCCGTCCCGCCTGGATGATCCGCTGCAGGAACTGCCGGGTGCGGTCGTGCTGCGGATCGCCGAAGACCTGCTCGGACGTGCCGCGCTCCAGCACCACCCCGCCGTCCAGGAAGCACACCTGGTCGGCGACCTCCCGCGCAAAGCCCATCTCATGGGTGGCGATGACCATGGTCATGCCCTCCTCCTTGAGCTCGCGGACGACACCGAGCACCTCGCCGACCAGTTCCGGGTCGAGCGCCGCGGTGATCTCGTCGAGCAACAGCAGCCGGGGCCGCCCGGCCAGCGCACGGACGATCGCGACCCGCTGCTGCTGGCCGCCGCTGAGCCGGTCCGGGTACTCCCCGGCCCGCCCGCCGAGCCCGAGCCGCTCCAGCAGCTCACGGGCCCGCGCCTCCGCCTCGGCGCGCGGCACCCCGTGCACCCGGCGGGGCGCCAGCGTGATGTTGTCCAGCACGGTCATGTGCGGGAAGAGGTTGTAGGCCTGGAAGACCACACCGATCCGGCGGCGCACCGCGTCCACGTCGGCCCGCGGATCGGTGATCTCCGCGCCGTCCAGGAAGATCGCGCCGTCGTCGATCTCCTCCAGCAGATTCGCGCAGCGCAGCAGGGTGGACTTGCCCGACCCCGAGGCGCCGATCAGCGCGGTCACGGTGTGCGGCGGGACCTCCAGATCCACGTCCCGCAGGACGACCGTGCCCCGCCCGTAGGTCTTGCGTACGGACTCCAGCCGCAGCACCGGTCCGCCCTCGGACGTGGCCGGGCCGGTGGCCTCCACGGCCGGCCGTGGGGTGTCGTCCGTCGTGCTCATACGAGGCCTCCCTGGGCGCGCCTGCGGTCCATGCGCGCCGTGATCCAGTCCGTGCAGCGGGTCATCGGGATCGTCAGCGCGACGAAGACGAGCCCGGCCACCACATAGGGCGTGAAGTTGAAGTCCTTGCCGGCGATGATCTGCGCCGCGTAGACCGCGTCCACCGCGCCCGCGATGGACACCAGACCGGTGTCCTTCTGCAGCGAGACCAGATCGTTCAGCAGCGGCGGCACCACCCGCCGCACCGCCTGCGGCAGCACCACGAAGCGCAGCGCCTGTCCGCCGGAGAGCCCCAGCGACCGGGCCGCGGCCCGCTGCGAGGGGTGCACCGATTCGATGCCGGCCCGGAAGACCTCGGCGACATAGGCCGAGTACGTCAGCACCAGCGCGGAGCCGCCGAGCAGCACCGGGTCGGTGGTCACGCCCTGCAGCCGCAGCGCCGGCACCCCGAAGACCACCATCAGCAGACAGATGATCAGCGGCAGTCCGCGGAAGAAGTCGGTGTACGCGGCGGCCAGCGCGCGCAGCGGGAAGAACACCGGCCCGCGCAGGGTCCGGGCCACCGCGAGCAGCAGCCCGAGCACCAGCACCGCCGCCCCGCACACCACCAGCAGCCGCAGATTCAGCAGCAGCCCGTCCAGCACCTTCGGCAGCGCCATCCGGGCGTACTCCAGGCTGAAGAAGGTCTCGCGGGTGCGCGGCCAGCCGGGCGAGCGGGTGATGACGAGGAAGAGGACGGCGCCGGTGACCAGGGTGCTCAGCGCGGCGACAGCGGTGGCGCGCCGGGCCCTGGCCCGCTTGAAGCGCTCCCGCTCGATCCGCCGCGGCGAGGGCACATACCCGTCGTCGGCCCCCGTCTGCGCCGTACGGGTCTTCACCACACCTTCTCCGTACGTCACTTGAGCACCGGAACCGAAACGGCGTCGGCCAGCCACTTCTTCTCCAGCGCGGCCAGGGTGCCGTTCTTGCGCAGCCTGTCCATCGCGGCCGTCACACACCCGGTGACCCTGCTCTCCTTGTCCAGGACCAGACCGAACTGCTCCTCGGCGGTACCGGTGGCGGCGAACTGCCCGACCACTTCGGCGTCCTTCACCTCCGCCGAGGTGATGTAGAAGGCCGTCGGCAGATCGGTGAGGATCGCGTCGACCTGGCCGTTCTTCAGCGCGGACTTGGCGAGGTCGTTCTTCTGGAAGACGGCCGGCGGCTGCGCGGGACGGACGGTGTCCTGGAGGACGTCCAGGCTGGTGCTGCCGACCTGCGCTCCGAGCTTGACCCGCCGCAGGTCGGCGACGCTCTTGGCGCGCGCGGCCCGGGAGCCCTTGAGCGCGATCACCGCCTGCCGTACGTCGTAGTAGCCGGAGGAGAAGGCGACGGCCCGCTTGCGCGCGGCGCTGATCGAGATCTGGTTGATGTCGAAGTCGAACTTCTTCTCGCCGGGCGCGAAGGCGTTGTTGAACGGCACGGTCTGCCAGTGCACCGCGCCCTTGTCATAGCCCAGTTGACGGGCGACGGCGTAGGCGACCGCGGACTCGAAGCCCTTGCCGTTGGCCGGGTCGTCGTCGTGGAACCACGGCGCGTAGGCGGGCTTGTCGGTACCGACCGTGAGCTTGCCGTCGGCCACGGTGGCCAGTTGGCCGCGGTCGCAGCTCTGCTTGCCCGGCGCGGCGTCCCCCGGGCCACCGGGCGACGCGTCCTGCGGGGCACAGCCGACGGCCGCGACGAGCAGCGCGACGGAGGCGCAAGTGGCAAGGAGGAGGGGGCGGTTGGCGAGGTGCATGGCGGGAGAGTGGCAGTGCGCGAGGTGATCTGTCGAGATCGCCGGGGGAAACGTCCGCATGCTGGAAGCACATTGCACGGCTGTGAACTGCGGATTTCTCCGTGTGCCGGGGCGGGGCCCGGGGGACGCGTACGCCCCGCCCGGCTCGGCGCCGTGCCCGCCGTCCTACGCCGTGAAGCGGACCGCCCGGCGGATCTCTGGCTGGTCGGTCACCACACCGTCCAGCCCGAGCCCGCGGGCGAGACGGAGCTGGTCGTGGGTGTTGACCGTCCAGGCGACGACCTTCAGCTGCGCGGCATGGGCCCGCTCGACCAGTTCCAGAGTGAGCCGGCGGATGTTCAGCGAGAGCATCGTCGCGCCGACGGCCAGTGCCCGGTCGACGACATCGGCGCCGTAGCGGCTGCCGACCAGCGCGGTACGGACGCCGGGCAGCAGGGTCCGGATCGCGGCCAGCGCCTCGTCGTGGAAGGAGATCACATCGACCCGGCCGACCAGATCGCGCGAGCGCATCACCTCGGCCAGCGCCTGCGCGGCCGCCACGTCCTTGATCTCGGCCTGCAGCGGCCCCTTGACCGCCTCCAGGACCTCCTCGAAGACGGGGATCCGCTCACCCTGACCGGCATCGAGTTCGCGCAGTTCGGCGAGGGTGCGCTCGGCGATCGGACCGGCGCCGTCGGTGGTCCGGTCCACATCCGCGTCGTGCATCACCACGAGCGCGCCGTCCTTGCTCAGATGCAGATCCAGTTCGATGACATCGAGGCCCTCGTGCTCGGCGCGCACGAAGGAGCGCAGGGTGTTCTCCGGCTCGACGCCCATCATCCCGCGGTGTCCGATGGTGAGAAAGGACAAGGCTGCCTCGCTTCTGTCGGCTCGGTGCTGCTGTCGGCTCAGTCCCAGTGTCGACCGTCGACTCTCGGCAACGGCGTGACGAAATGGCGCACAGCCTAACGGGCCCGTACGGCGGAAAAAGGGGTGCCGGACGGGGCCGCGGTGTGTCCAGTACGGGTACCCGCCATCTCCGGGATCCAGACCGCCTCACCCTCGCGTGGGCGAGTCCTCACCGCGCTGACGGGCCCGCCGGGACCCGGCCACTACGGGCAGCGGCGATGCCGGGGAGCGAGTGTGGCATATGCCATACGGCTGTGGGCGGGGGCTGCCGCGGCGCTCGGACGGCGGCACCCGAGGGGGCGGACAGGTGCCCTTTCCCCGTCAACAGGCCCTGAAAGAAGCGTCGGAAGCCTGGGCGTCACGGGTAGGAAGTGCCGTCCAAGCCGTCACACACAGGAAAAATCTGCGTGAGTGCGGGGTGTCGGCAGAAATATTTTCACCGGACCCACTTGAGCGGGCGATCCTCGGCTGGTTACCGTGGGCTGACAACACGATCTACCGCCGGAGGGCAGTCATGACGGAAATTCTTTCGCCTGTGGGTGTCCGGGGGGCCACCACGACCGCAGAGAGTGTGGTCGCGCACCCGGCGTGGCCCGTGCTCAAGGACGCGGTCGAGACCATCCGCCCGTGGCAGTCCAAGGACGGTTCGATCGACCTGGCGGCGGAGGGCGCACCGACCGCCGACGCCGTCCGCGCCGAGGTCGACCGCGTGATAGCGGCCGTCGGCGAGCTCGCCCCGCTGCTGCCGCACGACGCCGCCTACCACGAGGCGCTCGCCGCCGACCTGCGCCGCTGGGCCGACGGCGGCTTCGGCGTGCCGGACTTCCTGGACTCGCTGCTCGCCTTCCAGCCCGCCCAGCAGCGCGCCGACGGCCTCCAGCACCTCGTCCTGTTCCCCATGTACACCCAGAACGGCAACCCGGACCGCAACTTCGAGGCCGTCGTCCTGCGCATGGTCTGGCCGGACTGGCTCGCCGAGCTGGAGCGCACCCGCTACGACAACCCCCTCTTCTGCGGCATCACCTTCGACGACTTCACAGCCGGGTACGACACCCACTCCGCCGTGCTCTTCCCGGAGACCATCGCGGTGCGCGAGGCCCCCGCGCGGTTCAGCTGGGGCGGGATCTTCTGTGACCGCGAGGCCGCCCGCTTCCGCCGGGTCAGCGAGGCCGCCATGGAAACGCTCGGCCTCGAAGTCCCGCAGGACCTCCGCGAGATGCTCGACGACCAGGAGCGCTGCCAGCAGGCGTTCGTGCTGTGGGACATGGTGCACGACCGCACCCACAGCCACGGTGACCTGCCCTTCGACCCGTTCATGATCAAGCAGCGCCAGCCGTTCTGGATGTACGGCCTGGAGGAGCTGCGCTGTGACCTCACCGCCTTCAAGGAGGCCGTGAAGCTGGAGGCCGAGGGGTACTCCCAGGCGCGCGATGTGCAGTTCGCAGTGATCTTCGACCGGATGTTCCGGTTCCCGGTCAGCGGCGACCGCGTCCGCAACTACGACGGCCTGGGCGGCCAGCTGCTCTTCGCGTACCTGCACCAGCACGACGTCGTACGCTGGACGGACAACACACTCCACATCGACTGGGAGCGGGCGCCCAAGGTCACCAACCAGCTGTGCGGGGAGATCGAAAAGCTCTACCGCGACGGCATCGACCGGCCCAAGCTGGTCCACTGGCTCGCTGCGTACGACCTCGTCTCGACCTACCTCGCACCGCACCCTGGCTCGGTCTGGGCCAAGGGGCCCGAGGCCCTCGACCTGGACCAGCCGCCGCGCAAACTCGTGGACGACGTGCTCCCCGACGAATTCCCGCTGAGCATGTTCTACGAAGCGCTCGCCAAGAAGCTGCGCGCTGTGATCGCCTCTACCAAGGGCATCACGGCCCACAGCGACGCATTGGCGGCGGCATGAAGACCGAGCGGAACACCCGGCCGGAGGCCGTCCAGCAGCAGGACGAGGAGGCGACGAAGATGGTTACTTCGACGGGCGGACAGGGGCCGCTGGAGGGTGCGGTCATCGCGGTGGCGGGAGCGGCCGGACCGGCCGGCCGGGCGACCCTGCTGCGTCTGGCCGAAGCGGGTGCGGTGGTGGTCGGCTCGGACTCCAATCCCGAGCGCCTGGCGGAGGCCGTGGACGCGGCGCGCTACGCCCATGGAGGCGCCACGGTGATAGGGGACACCGTCGACCTCCTCGACCTGGACCAGGCCCGTGAATGGGCGGACCGTACGGAGAAGGAATTCGGCCGGATCGACGGCCTGGTGCACCTCGTCGGCGGCTGGCGCGGTTCCTCGACCTTCGCGGAGACCGACCTGACCGACTGGGACATGCTGCACAAGCTGCTGGTCCGCACCGTCCAGCACACCTCCCTCGCGTTCTATGAGGCCCTGGAGCGCAGCGGCAACGGCCGTTTTCTCCTCACCAGCGCGGCCGGCGCCGGCAAGCCCACCGGGGGCAACGCCGCCTACGCCGCCTCCAAGGCCGCGGCCGAGGCCTGGACGCTGGCCATGGCGGACGGTTTCCGCAAGGCGGGGGGTGAGCAGGGGCCGCGCGCCGCTGCTGCCATCCTGATCGTGAAGGCGCTCGTCAACGACCAGATGCGCGCCGAGCGACCGAACGCAAAGTTCGCGGGCTTCACGGATGTCACGGAGCTGGCCGAGGCCATCGCCGGGGTCTGGAGCCGGCCCGCCCAGGAAGTGAATGGACAGCGTCTGTGGCTGACCCCCGAGCCGTGACCGGTGCGAAGACCGACGCCCGGCAGCACCACGATCCCGAGATACGCGGCTTCGCCAGCGACAACTACGCGGGCGCCCACCCCGAGGTGCTCGCCGCGCTCGCCCTTGCCAACGGCGGTCACCAGGTCGCCTACGGCGAGGACGACTACACCGCGCACCTCCAGCGTGTCTTCCGCAGCCACTTCGGGCAGCGCGCCGAGGCGTTCCCGGTGTTCAACGGCACCGGCGCCAATGTCGTCGCCCTGCAGGCCGTCACCGACCGCTGGGGTGCGGTGATCGCTGCCGAGTCCGCGCACATCCACGTCGATGAGTGCGGTGCGCCCGAGCGGGTCGGCGGGCTCAAGCTGCTCACCGTGCCGACCGAGGACGGCAAGCTCACCCCTGAGCTGATCGACCGCCAGGCGTACGGCTGGGACGACGAGCACCGTGCCATGCCGCAGGTCGTCTCGATCACCCAGAGCACGGAGCTCGGCACGGTCTACACGCCCGACGAGATCCGGGCGATCTGCGAACACGCCCATGAGCGCGGCATGGTGGTGCATCTGGACGGCTCGCGGATAGCCAACGCCGCGGCGACGCTCGATGTCCCGATGCGGGCCTTCACCAACGCCGTGGGCGTCGACATCCTCTCCTTCGGCGGCACGAAGAACGGTGCGGTCTTCGGCGAGGCCGTGGTCGTGCTCAACCCCGACCGGGTGCGGGCGATGAAGCATCTGCGGAAGCTGTCCATGCAGCTGGCCTCCAAGATGCGCTTCGTCTCCGTCCAGTTGGAGGCACTGCTGGCCAAGGACCTGTGGCTGCGCAACGCCCGGCACGCCAACACCATGGCGCAGCGGCTGGCGGACGGGGTGCGGGAGATCGGCGGGGTGGAGATCCTCTACCCCGTGCAGGCCAACGGGGTGTTCGCGCGGCTGCCGCACGACGTCAGCGAGCGGCTCCAGAAGCGCTACCGCTTCTACTTCTGGGACGAGTCGGCCGGTGTCGTGCGCTGGATGTGCGCCTTCGACACCGCGGAGGAGGATGTCGACGGCTTCCTCGCCGCACTCCGCGAGGAGATGGGCCGCTAGGCAGTACTGCATAGCTATGCGTCCGGTCGGAAAGTCATTGACTCCCGGCCGGGCGCCTCGCTACGCTCCCCGGGTATGGAGCTGATTCAGAACACCCCGGAAATCTCTGCCTACTTGGCTGCCGATGAGGTCATCGACCACGAGCATCCACGCGTCCGGGCCACCGCGGCCGCCCTCTCCGCCGACGCCCACGGTGCATACGCATACGCCAAAGCCGCCTTCGAATTCGTCCGCGACACCATCCCGCACAGCCAGGACGCCGGTGACGAGCGCAGCGAGATGGGGGTCCCCCCGGCCGAAGGGTGGGGGAGGGTCACCTGGCGCGCCTCGGACGTCCTCGCGCAGCGCACCGGCATCTGTTACGCCAAGGCGCATGCGCTCGCGGCCCTGCTGCGGGCGGAAGGCATCCCCACCGCGCTCTGCTACCAGAAATTCGAGGTCGTCCACGGTCTGGTGGCCGTCAAGCTGCCCGGCGAGGACCGCTGGGTCCGGCAGGATCCGCGGGGCAACAAGCCCGGCGTCGACGCACAGTTCCGCCTCGACCGCGAGCAGCTCGCCTTCACCGTGCGACCGGAGTGCAATGAACTGGACTATCCGGTGCTATTTGCTGAACCGCACCCGGCCGTGCTCCAATGCCTCCGGGAGGCCGTCGACCGGCCTCACCTCTGGCAGACGCTCCCCACCGATCTCTGAGGAACGGCCCTGATGCCCAGCTCTTCGCAGGTCTCCGACATCGCCGGTGATCTGCATGTCTCCGACATCGCCCGTGACCTGTATGTCTCCGACATGACCTGCGCCCTGCATATCTCCGACGAGGTGCGCGCCCTGGCGCCCGGCTTCGCCTGTCTCGCCGTGGAAGCGCACGGCCTGACCAACGGGCCCAGCGACGAGGCCGGCGCGGCGCTCCTGGAGGACGCCACCCGCCGGCTGGCCGAACGCCTCGGTGGACGTGCCCCGCAGGACGATCCGCACCTCGCCGCCTGGCGCGCCGCGTACACCGCCTTCGGCAGCAAGCCCTCGCGCACCCGCAACTCCGCCGAGGCGCTGGCCAGGCGGGCGCTCGCGGACGGCGGTCTGCCGCGCATCAACCGCCTCGTCGATCTTTACAACGCGATCAGCGTCGCCCATCTCATCCCCGTGGGCGGTGAGGACCTGGACCGCATCCAGGGCGGTATGCGGCTCGTCCGGGCCACCGGCGAGGAGCCGTTCGCGACGGCGGCCGGGGGTGCCGAGATCGTCGAGTACCCCGACGCGGGCGAGGTGGTCTGGTGCGACGACGAGGGCGTCACCTGCCGCCGCTGGAACTGGCGGCAGGGCGTCCGCACCCGTCTCACCGAGGACTCGGTCAGCGCCCTCTTCCTGCTGGAGCGGATGGCTCCCATGACGCTCGACGAACTGACGGCCGCGGGCACCGAGCTGGCCGAGGCCCTGCACCGGGCCTGCCCGGACGCCCGGATCGAGATCGGTGAGATCCGCTCCAGCTGATCCGGGCCGGTCCCGGCGTCCTTACGCGGGGCTCCCGGGCGCCGCGGGGGCGGTGCCGCCCAGGTGCGCCGGGATCCACCAGGTGTCCTCGGGGTCCTTGGGGCGTACGGGATAGGCGCGCTGGGCCGCCTCCAGCAGGTCCTGCACCCGGGACCGCAGCCGGTCGGTGATCTTCTCGGCCTGCTCGGCCGGGTCGGCCTCGATCGGCTCGCCCACCCGGATCGTTATCGGGAAGTGGTTCCGGCCCAGATCGCGCTTGTGGCCCTTGGTCCACAGCCGCTGGGTGCCCCACAGCGCCACCGGCAGCAGCGGTACCCCGGCCTCCTGGGCCAGCCGCGCCGCACCCGACTTGAAGGTCTTCAGGGTGAAGGACTCGGAGATCGTCGCCTCGGGGAAGACCCCGATGATTTCACCCGAACGCAGTGCGGACAGCGCGTGCTTGTAGGCATGCATCCCCTGGCCGCGGTCCACGGGGATGTGCTTCATCGCGCGCATCAGCGGACCCGACATCTTGTGCCGGAAGACCGATTCCTTCGCCATGAAGCGCACCAGCCGCTTGGCCGGCCGCGCCGTCAGCCCGGCGAAGACGAAGTCCAGGTACCCGATGTGATTGCTCACCAGAACCGCCCCGCCGCGGCGCGGAATGTGGTCCGTCCCGGCGATGTCGAATTTCAGATCGAGCGCCTTGAAGAGCGTGCGGGCGGCGCCGATCACCGGCGGATAGACGAGCTCTGCCATTGTCCGGAGGACCCCTTTTCCACGCCTGGGGAGGGTTCTCCCGGCGGAAACCTACGCAGTCGTAACTGCGGCTTTCGGGAGATCGTGCCCGATGTCGGCCGTGGCGGCCAGCGCGTCGGCCGCCAGGGCCGGGAGATTCTTCTCACGTGGCCCCCGTTCAGCCGGTCGTTCTCCGCAGCAGAAGGTACATCTCGCACCCCAGGCAGTACCCGAACACGGCATTGAGGAAGGCCGCCGCGAGCGCGCAGCCGGTGGCCGCGAGCCCCAGCCACTGCGGCCCCACGAAGTAGCCCGCCAGTCCGAGCACCGCGAAGAACAGCCCCACGCTCTGGGCGAAGCGCGGCGGGGCGGCGTCCTCGAACTCCGTCGGCGGGGACAGCCGTGGGCGCACCGCCACCTTGAACAGCCAGGCATAGGGCGACCGCGGCACACCAGCCACCGCTCCGACGGCGAAGACCAGCGCCTGGAAGGCCAGCAGCGGACCGCTTCCGGTGATCAGCACGGCCGCCAGCACGACGGTGGTCAGCGCCGCGCCGAACCTGGGGCCCCGTACGTCAATCCTGTCGATAGGCATGCCCTCACCCTTCCGCGGACCGGGCCGGATACGCCCCGGGAATCTTTGCGGTCCCGTGAACGCTGCATCCCTCGATGACTGGACTCATGGTGTGCATCGCGGTGCTCGCGGCGGCGAGCGCCTTCGGCGTATGGCACCGACGCCGCAATGGGAGGCTGACGGTGCGGGAGCGGGACGACACGGCGCGGCTGGGCGCCGCCGAGATCGGCGCGGCGCTGGGGGAGCGGGCCACCCTGCTGCAGTTCTCCAGCGCCTTCTGTCAGCCCTGCCGGGCCACCCGGCGCACCCTCACCGAGGTCGCCGGCATGGTCGAGGGGGTGGCCCATGTCGAGATCGACGCGGAGGACCATCTGGACCTCGTACGCCAGCTCAACGTGCTGCGGACCCCCACGGTGCTGGTGCTCGACGCACAGGGCGCGATCGTGCGCCGCGCCTCCGGACAGCCCCGGAAGGCGGATGTCATCGCGGCGCTGGGCGCGGCCGTCCGTGATTGATCTCCCAGATGGCGGGCGCCCCTTGACGCTGTGGGTCACGAATCGTCACTCTGACGTGATGCGGCCAGGAACCCTTCTCTACGGACGCGCCCACGTCGACCTTCTGCGGACTGCCAGCGCCCGCTGTCCGGGCATGTGAGCAGCGACGACATCAGTGCCGACGGCCGCCCCACGGCCGTCGGCGGCTTTGCCCGGGCTCGTACTCGACAGCAGAAGGACAACTCCATGACGGCCCTGCCCGGCCTCGGCACGCCCCGCACCGCCTCTCCCGAGCTCCTGCGCTCGGTCTTCCGGCAGCACGCCGCCGGCGTCGCGGTGATCACCGCTCCCGGTTCCCGCCCCGCGGGCTTCACCGCCACCTCCCTCACCTCCGTCGCCGCCGATCCGCCGCTGCTCTCGTTCGGTGTGGGCACCGGCTCCTCCAGCTGGCCGGCCGTCTCGGAGGCCGAGCACATCGGCGTCCACATACTCGGCGAGCACCAGCAGGAGCTGGCCGCCACCTTCGCGCGCAGCGGCGCCGACCGCTTCGGCCCCGCCACCTCCTGGTACACCGGCCCCGAGGGGGTGCCCCTCCTGGACGGCGTTCTGGCCTGGATGGTGTGCAAGGTCGTGGCGCGGGTGCCGGCCGGCGACCACTGCCTCGTGCTCGCGCAGCCGGTCGTTGGCGACCCCGCGGGGCCCGGCCGTCCGCTCCTCTATCACCAGGGCCGCTTCAACGCGCTGCGGGACTGACGGGCAGTCGTCGGACCTGCCGGGTCCGGCGACACGCTCGGGTTCCGGCGCGGCTTCCTCTTCGCCCGTTCATGGCCGTTGGCAACGTCACATTTCGGCGGCCTTGATTCGGGGCACGAGACTGGATGTACTGGCGAGTAATATGACGGTCGGCGTGGGGAACCGGATCCGACCGGGAGCCGCCCCAACAGGCGCCTATGCTGCCAGCACAAGGCAGTTCTGAAGAGACGAAGCAGGTAGGAGAGTCGGCGTGAGCTTGAGGATCGTTGTCTGTGTGAAGTACGTGCCCGACGCCACCGGCGACCGGCACTTCGCCGAGGACCTGACCGTCGACCGTGACGATGTGGACGGTCTGCTCTCGGAGCTCGACGAGTACGCCGTCGAGCAGGCCCTGCAGATCAAGGAAGCGGCCGACGACGCGGAGATCACGGTCCTCACCGTCGGTCCCGAGGACGCCAACGACGCGCTGCGCAAGGCGCTGTCGATGGGCGCCGACAAGGCCGTCCACGTCGAGGACGACGACCTGCACGGCACCGACGCGCTCGGCACCTCCCTCGTGCTCGCCAAGGCCATCGAGAAGACCGGCTACGACCTCGTCGTCTGCGGTATGGCCTCCACCGACGGCACGATGGGTGTGCTGCCCGCGCTGCTCGCCGAGCGGCTGAACATCCCTCAGGTCACCCAGCTCTCCGAGGTGTCCGTCGCCGACGGCAAGGTCACCGGCCGCCGGGACGGCGACACCGCCAGCGAGCAGCTGGAGGCCGCGCTGCCGGCCGTCGTGTCCGTCACCGACCAGTCGGGTGAGGCGCGTTACCCCTCCTTCAAGGGCATCATGGCCGCCAAGAAGAAGCCGGTGGAGTCCCTGGACCTGGAGGACCTGGAGATCGAGGCGGACGAGGTCGGCCTCGAGGGCGCCTGGACCAAGGTCGAGGACGCCGCCGAGCGTCCGGCCCGCACGGCGGGCACGATCGTCAAGGACGAGGGCGAGGGCGGCAAGCAGCTGGCCGAGTTCCTCGCGGGCCAGAAGTTCATCTGAGCCGCGTAGTCCTTCCCACCGCCCTCATTCTTCCCGCAGGAGAGCAATCCCATGGCTGAAGTTCTTGTCTACGTCGACCACGTGGACGGCGCCGTCCGCAAGCCCACCCTCGAACTGCTCACCCTCGCCCGCCGCATCGGCGAGCCGGTAGCGGTGCACCTCGGCCCCAACGCCGAGGAGGCCTCGAAGGTCCTCGCGGAGCACGGCGCGGTCAAGGTCCTGGCCGCCGACGCCCCGGAGTTCGCCGAGTACCTCGTCGCTCCCAAGGTCGACGCGCTGCAGGCCGCCTACGACGCGGTCTCGCCGGCCGCCGTGCTGCTGCCGTCCTCCGCGGAGGGCAAGGAGATCGGTGCCCGCCTCGCGGTCCGCATCGGTTCCGGCATCATCACCGACGCCGTCGACCTGGAGGCCGGCGACGAGGGCCCGGTGGCCACCCAGTCCGTCTTCGCGGCCTCGTACACCACCAAGTCCCGCGTCTCCAAGGGCACCCCGGTCATCACCGTCAAGCCCAACTCCGCGGCCCCGGAGGCCGCCCCGGCCGCCGGCACGGTCGAGCAGCTCGCGGTGACCGTCGCCGACTCCTCCAAGGGCACCAAGATCGTCTCGCGCACCCCGCGTGAGTCGACCGGCCGCCCGGACCTGACCGAGGCCGCGATCGTGGTCTCCGGTGGCCGCGGCGTCAACGGCGCCGAGAACTTCCCGGTCATCGAGGCGCTCGCCGACTCGCTCGGTGCGGCCGTCGGCGCCTCGCGTGCCGCGGTGGACGCCGGCTGGTACCCGCACACCAACCAGGTTGGCCAGACCGGTAAGTCGGTCTCGCCGCAGCTGTACATCGCGGCGGGTATCTCCGGTGCGATCCAGCACCGCGCCGGTATGCAGACCTCGAAGACGATCGTCGCCATCAACAAGGACGAAGAGGCACCCATCTTCGACCTGGTCGACTACGGCGTGGTCGGCGACCTCTTCGAGGTCGTCCCGGCCCTCACCGACGAGGTCAAGACCCGCAAGGGCTGAGCCCGTCGAGGTGCCGGTCCCTTCGGTGCATGCAACGAGGCCCCGTACGCAGCGTGCGTACGGGGCCTCGTGCTGCCGCGGCCGCAGGAGCGGCGCGCGTCATTCCCTAGGCGCCCGTCGTGCCGTCGATCTGCTCGCGGAGCAGATCCGCATGGCCGTTGTGGCGCGCATACTCCTCGATCATGTGGACGTAGATCCAGCGCAGGCTCAGCGTGCGGCCCCGGGAAGTGCGGAAGGTCTCGTCCAGCCCGCTGTCCGCCACGGCCTTGTCGCAGGCCTCGATCTCGGCGCGGAAGGCGGCGAAGTGCGCCTCGGCGGCGGAGGGGTCGAGGTCGTCGAAATCGGCGTCGGGGTCGGCTTCGGTGAAGTAGTGGTCGCCGACCCGTTCACCGAGGAAGCGCCTGCGGAACCAGGTCCGTTCGACATCGGTCATGTGGCGCACGAGGCCGAGCAGCGTGAGGGTGGACGGTGCGCTGCTCGCCTGTATGAGCTGGTCGGCGGTGAGCCCGGTGCATTTGGCGAGCAGGGTGTCGCGATGGAAGTCGAGCCAGCCCTGCAGCATCTCCCGTTCGCCGGCCACGGTCGGGAGTTCTCTGCGCTCGATGGAGGGTGCGATCCAAGTCATGCGGGTGAGTCTGGTGGTGCCGGCCCCGGTGCGCCACGGGGTTTTCGGGTGGCGGCCGTACGCCCGTGACCTGCGTCGCCCCGGGCGAGGGGTGTTGACCTCGCCGAATGACCCCGTTAACTTCGCTATACGGATTGTTGATTCCGTTAAGCGGAATACGCTCGATGGTCGGGCGTAAGCACCGGGAGGGGCAGCGAATGGGGCAGCAGGAGACCGTGGCGACGAGCCTCGCGGACACCGTACGCGAGGGCATCGGCGCCGCTCTCGCCCAGGTGGACGCGGATCTGGCGCGGCGCTACCCGGGCGACCCCGGCACCCGCCAGCCGGTCCATACGGTCTATGTCCCCGGCGACGCCTTCGCCGCCGACACCCTGCGTTCCTGGGGTGACCAGGCGCTCGCCGCCCTCGACGCGCACGCCCCCGACGCCGGTGCGCTCGCCGCAGTCCTCGGCCTCCCCGACGCGCTCGCCGCCGACGTTCATGACCGGGTCCGCGCCAAGCTGGTCCGTGAGCCCATCGAGGATCTGCGCATCGACTTCGAGGACGGCTACGGCCCCCGCCCGGACGCCGAGGAGGACGCGGCCGCGGCCCGCGCCGCCGCCCTGGTCGCCGCCGCGTACGGTGGGGGCACCTCCCGGCCGGAGGCTGGGGGAGGCACCGTGGCCCCCTATATGGGCATCCGGATGAAGTGCATGGAGGCCGCCGTCCGTGACCGTGGCATCCGCACCCTCGACATCTTCCTCACCGGCCTGATGGAGGCCGGCGGTCTGCCCGGCGGACTTGTCCTCACGCTCCCCAAGGTGACCTACGCCGAGCAGGTCACCGCCATGGTCCGGTTGCTGGAGGCCTTCGAGAAGGCGCACGGCCTGGAGAGCGGCCGGATCGGCTTCGAGATCCAGATCGAGACCACCCAGTCGATCCTGGGCGCCGACGGCCGGGCCACCGTCGCCCGCATGATCGAGGCGGCCGAGGGCCGCGCCACGTCCCTGCACTACGGCACCTTCGACTACAGCGCCTCCTGCGGCGTCAGCGCCGCCCACCAGTCCCTCGACCACCCGGTGGCCGACCACGCCAAGGCCGTGATGCAGGTCGCGGCGGCCGGCACCGGCGTACGGCTCTCCGACGGCTCGACCAATGTCCTGCCCGTCGGCACGACCGACCGGGTCCACGAGGCCTGGCGGCTCCATCACGGCCTCGTCAGCCGCTCGTTGGCCCGCGCCTACTACCAGGGCTGGGACATGCACCCCGCCCATCTGCCCACCCGCTACGCGGCGGTCTACGCCTTCTACCGCGGAGGCCTGGAGCAGGCCGCGGCCCGGCTCGCGGCGTATGTGGCCAAGGCCGGCGGGGACGTCATGGACGAGCCCGCCACCGCCAAGGCGCTCAGCGGCTATCTGCTGCGCGGTCTGGACTGCGGCGCCGTGGACACCGCCGAGGTCGCCCGTCTGACCGGGCTCACCCGCGCCGAGCTGGACGCCCTCGCGGGGCGCCCGACGGCCACGGGCGCCTGAGGGCGACAGCAGAAACCGGTACAACTCCTCGCATGTGGCAGTGAGTTGACCGCCGCAACCGCTTATGGGCCCGCAGTGCCCGACGAGGCCCCCGCCGATCCGGCGGGGGCCTCGTGCGTCAGCCGTCAGTCGGCCCGAGGTCGTCGAGGTGGGCGCGCAGGACCGTGGCGCAGGTCGGGGCGTCCAGCACTTCGGGACGCAGTACGGCGGTGAAGGCGAGGCCGTCCAGAAGGGACGTCAGCCGCTCGGTCTCGGTCTCGACGCACAGCCCCGGCCGCAGCCCGCCCGCCGAGCCGAGACGGGTGAGGATGCGGCGCACCAGGGCGCGGGTGGCGACGGCGGTCTCGTGGGCGAGGCCGTCGAGCGTGGGATCGGTCCGGGCGGCCGTGGAGAAGTCGACGAGAACGGTGACCTCGGCGCGCCGGCTGTCGTCCAGGGGCAGCAGCTCGGAGAGCAGCTCCACCGCGAACCGGCGGATCCGGGGCCCGGGGAGTCCGTCCAGATCACCCAGCTCGTCGATCCGGCGCTGCAGCCGGTCGCCGACCCGGTCGAGCATCGACCGCATCGCAAAGCGCATCAGCTCTTCCTGGCCGGCGAAGTAGTGCCGGACCGAACCGATGTTGAGCCGCGCCTCGTCGGCGACGGCGCGCAGGGACGCATGGTCTTCGCGGTGGCGCTGATGCTCCGGCGCGGGGGCAAACTCGGCGAGGCGCGGCGGTATGCGGCACCCGCCGCGCGTGCCGCGAGCCGCTGGCTGGACGACCGGGGTGCCGCGCGGAGCCGCGGCGGGCCCCGGGGCGTCGGAGCGGTGGCCGGGGCGGCGATCCGGGCCGCGGCCCGTCACCTGGACGACGACGGGCGCGGGCAGCGGGAGCGGGGTGCGGGGCGATGACCGGTGGCGTGCCGCTGACGGGCAACGGCCTGGCTCACGTCCTCGCCCGGGGTGGCAGCGAGGAAGGTGACGGCGCCGGCCTCCTCCACCATCTTCTGGTCGACCAGGCGATCAAGGTCGCCCTCGTACTCGTCGCGCTGATCGTGCTCGGGCTCGGGATGGCGCTCATCTGGAAGAAGGCCGGCCGCGGCGGTCCTCCTCGGCGCGACGACGGGTGACACCGGGCCCGCGGTGGTGGGGAGTTCAGCTCTCCGAAGGGGGGATCTCGCCGGAGCCGCGGGGGATCAGCCGGGTGGGGATCTCCATCCGGCGGGGTGCGTCATCGGCGCCGTCGAGCCGGCGGAAGAGCAGATTCGTCGCCGTACGGCCCAGTCGTGCGGCGTCCTGGGCGACGACGGTGATGGCGGGGTCGACCAGATCGGCGAGTTCGAAGTCGTCGAAGCCGACGAGGGCGACCGGGCGCGGGCGTTCGGCGAGCACCCGGACCGCCGTCACCGTGACGCGGTTGTTGCCCGCGAAGAGCGCGGTCACCGGGCGCGGGCCGTCCAGCATGGCGGTGGCGGCGGACCGTACCCGCTCCGGTGCGGTCGGGCCGAGGGAGACCCACGACTCGTCAACGGGCAGACCGGCGGCGGCCATTGCCGTACGGTAGCCGCGCAGCCGCTCATGGGCGGTGTGGATCCTGGGCTGGTCGCCGATGAAGCCGATCCGGCGGTGGCCGTGCGCGATGAGATGGGCGACCGCGTCCTGTGCGCCGCCGAAGCTGTCGGAGAGGACGACATCGGCGTCGATACGTCCGGCCGGGCGGTCGACGAAGACCGTGGCTATCCCGGCCGCGATCTCCGGTTCCAGATACCGGTGGTCGTCCGCGGCCGGGATGATGACCAGGCCGTCCACCCGCCGGGCGCACAGGGCCAGCACCAACTCCTGTTCCCGCTCCGGGTCCTCGGCGCTGGAGCCGTTGATCAGCAGCGCACCGTGACTGCGGGCGACTTCCTCCACGGCGCGGTTGAGTGGTCCGTAGAAGGGGTCGGCGAGATCCTCCAGCACCAGGCCGATGCTGGCCGTGCGACCTTTGCGCAGGATCCGGGCGGAGTCGTTACGGCGGAATCCCAGGGCCGTGATGGCCTCCTGGACGCGTCGTTCGGTGTCCGGGGTGACCCCCGGTTCGCCGTTGACCACACGGGAGACCGTCTTGAGGCCGACCCCGGCGCGCGCCGCGACATCCTTCATCGTGGGCCGGGTGCCATAGCGGCGGGACGTGCCCCGCGCGGTGTCGGTCACGGTGTGCGGTCCTGATTCTGTCGGCATCGGCGTGTGGCGTCGAGCATAGCCTCTAGACAACGTTGTCAATCAAAGGGAGACTGGCGTTCTCACGCCGGGCCGGTACGCTCGGCCCCCGGGCCCACCAGGAGATTCCACACCGATGCAGACGGACCTCAGCGCAGCCTTGGACATTGGCGGCACCAAGATCGCCGGCGCTCTGGTGGACACCCACGGCAGACTGGTCGTACGGGCCGCCCGGCCCACCCCCGCCGACAAGGACGGGGCGACGGTGATGCGCGCGGTGGCCGAGGTGGTCGGCGAGCTGGCGGCGGGGCCGGACTGGGCGCGGGTGGCGGCCGTCGGAATCGGCAGCGCGGGCCCCGTGGACGCCGTCACCGGCACCGTGAGCCCGGTCAACATCCCCGGCTGGCGCGACTTCCCGCTCGTCGCCGGAGTGCGGGCACTCGTCGGGGAGCGCCCCGTGGTGCTGGTCGGCGACGGCGTCGCGATGACCGCGGCCGAGCACTGGCAGGGCGCCGCACGAGGCCACGCCAACGCCCTGTGCATGGTGGTGTCCACCGGCGTCGGCGGCGGGCTCGTCCTCAACGGCCGGCTGCACCCGGGACCCACGGGCAACGCCGGACACATCGGTCACATCAGCGTCGATGTCGAGGGCGACCCCTGCCCCTGCGGGTCCCGCGGCTGTGTCGAGCGGATCGCCAGTGGTCCCAACATCGCCCGCCGGGCGCTGGCCAACGGCTGGCAGCCGGGCCCCGGCGGCGACACCAGCGCGGCCGCCGTCGCCGCCGCGGCACACGCCGGTGACCCGGTCGCCCTGCGCTCCTTCGAGCGAGCGGCCCGGGCGCTGGCCGCCGGCATTGCCGCCACCGCCACGCTCGTCGAGATCGATATCGCGGTCATCGGCGGGGGAGTCGCGGGTGCGGGGGAGGTCCTCTTCGGTCCCTTGCGTGCGGCGCTGCGGGACTACGCGACGCTGTCGTTCGTGTCGGGCCTGACGGTCGTACCCGCCCAAATGGGCACGGACGCAGGGGTGGTGGGCGCCGCGGCCGCCGCACAACAGTCCCGTCTCGATGCCTTTGTCCCCGCGCCCTGAACGCACCACGGGCCCCCGTGCGCCCCTTAGTGTGGTGCCCATCGCGCCGTCCACCGTGACGCGCGCGATGGTCAGCAGGGGTACGGGCAGCGAGGGGATCGGCGACGGTGACAGCGGGGGAGCGCGCGCAGGGCGGGGCGGACGGGGAGCCTGAGGCGAGCGGTGTGAGCGGCCCCGGTGAGCCGGGCGGCGAGCCGGCGCGGAGTGCCGACGGCGGGGCGGGCCACGGCGTGCCCGGAGCCGCCGCCGCGAGCGGGCCACGGCGCGGCAAGGACGCGGAGCTGACCGGGCGGCTGCTGGGCGGCCGTTATCGCGTGACCGACCGGATCGGGCGCGGTGGCATGGGCGTGGTCTGCCGCGCCGTCGACGAGGTGCTGGGGCGCGAGGTCGCGGTCAAGGTCCTCCGTGCCTACACCGACGCCTCGGCTCCGGAGCTGGCCGATCTGCGCACCCGGATGCAGCGCGAGGCGCGGGCCGCGGCCCGTATCCGGCACTCCGGTGTGATCACCGTCCATGACGTCATCGAAGAGGACGGCCGGCCCGTCATCGTCATGGAGCTGGTGGACGGTCCCTCGCTGGACGATGCGCTGGAACAGCAGGGCCCCCTCGATCCGCGGGAGATCGCCCGGATCGGCGCCGAGGTGATGGATGCCCTGGACGCCGCCCACCAAGCGGGCGTGCTGCACCGCGATGTGAAGCCCGGCAATGTGCTGCTGGACAGGTGGGGGCACCGCCCGGACCGTTCAGGCACCGGGGGAGGCCGGGTGGTGCTCACCGACTTCGGCATCGCCAGCATCGAGGCCCCGGGCGACGGCGCGACCACGCACCTCACCCGCAGCGGCGAACTGGTCGGCTCGCTCGACTACTTGCCGCCCGAGCGGGCGCAGGGCCAGGACCCCACCCCGGCCTCGGACATCTGGTCGCTCGGTATGACGCTGTATGCGGCGGTCGAGGGCGGCGGCGCCCCGTTCCGCCGTACGTCGGTGTGGTCGACGCTCACCGCGATCGTCACCGAGGCGCTCCCCGAGCCCCGGCGGGCCGGGCCGCTCACCCCCGTACTCCATGCCCTGATGGCCAAGAACCCGGCCGACCGGCCCTCCGCCGCCCAGGCCCGGAGCCTGCTGGCGGCGGTGGCCGAGGGCCGCGAGCCCACACCGCTGCCGACGCCCGGAGCGTCGCATTCGCCCACGGTGACCGATGTCCGGGCGGCCGCCCCGCCGACTGCGCCGGGGGAGCACGGTCCGACGGCGGGTGCGGGCGGGCCGGGCGGTGCGGCTGTCGGTCCTGCGGGTGCCACCGGTCCCGGCGCCACCGGTCCAGGTGCCACCGGACCCACGGGGCCGGTCAACGCGGGTGCACCGCCCGCCGGTTGGCTTTCCGGACCGGGGGCTCAGGGGGCTCAGGGCGCCCCGGCGACCCAGCCCACGCCACTGTCGGCACCGGCACCGGCACCGGCACCGGCACCGGCACCGACGCCGCCCTCCGCCCCCGCCGGGCATCCCACGTCCCCACCGGGCACCCCCGGGCCGTACCCGGCGAGCTCCGCCGAGCGGGACACCGGACGCGACACCGAACGGGTGCCCGCCCCGGGACGCCGTCGTGTGCTCCCGGCCGTGGCGGCGGTGCTCGCCGTGCTCGCGGCAGGGGGTGGGCTGACGTATGCGCTGGTCGGCGGCGGGGCGAGTGAGACGGTCGCGGACCGCGGGCGGCAGTCGGCCCCGTCGGCCGGGACACCGGGCGGGCCGGACACCCGGGGCGAGGCCGGGGGCAAAGCCGGCGGCGAGGAAGGCGACAAGGACAACGCCAAAGGCCACGACAAGGGCAAGGGCGGCGGGAAGAGCGCGTCGCCGTCCGCGTCGGACCGGCCGTCGGAGGGTGACGGGACCGAGGACCCCAAGCCCGGTGGCGCGGGCGGGAGTCCGGGTGGGCAGGACGGTGACTCAGGGGGGACCCAGGGCGGCACCGACGGTGGCAGCGGCTCGGACGGTGGCCAGGACGGTGCGTCCGGGGGGTCCGGTGGGGACAGCGGCAGTGGCGGTGGTGAACCGACACAGGGGCCGTCGTGCGAGTCGATCGGCGGCGGGAAGGCCAACTGCGACGTATGGCGCAGCGCAAACTCGTACACCGAGTCCTTCCAGCAGGTCGGCACCCTCAACACGGGCACCAACTACTTCTACTGCCAGACGAAGCTGGGGCGCCGGGAGACGTACGGGAAGTGGACGAACGTCTGGTGGGCCAAGACCGATGACGACAGCGGCAATTCCGGTGTCTACATCAGCGTCGTCTACCTCAAGGGCGGGGCGAACGACCAGCCGGTCCCCGGGCTGCCCACCTGCTGAAAGCCCGGTACACGGTTCGGCTGCCGGGCGGACCGAACGGCCCGCCCGGCAGCAACTGCCGCCTCAGCAGCTGAACGTGGCGTCCGCCCAGTCGGCGTGGTCGTAGTCGATCCCGTCCCCGCCGTCGGTCACGACCAGCCGGACGGTCTGCGCACCGGCGACCGGGGCGCTGACGGTCCCGGCGGGATCCGCGCCGGTCACCGCGGTGATCCGGGCGACCCGCTTGCCGTCGGCCCACACCTCGAAGCCCACCGAGCCCCGGTCACCGACCTCGTCGTCGATGCCGGTCCGGGCGCGGAACTCCGAGCACCGCCCGCCCGTGTAGAAGCTCACCTCGCTGGCGGCATGTACCCCCAGGCCCTTCGCGAAGCCGGTGCCGCCGATGCCGAGCGGCCTGCCGTCCCCGGCACCGTCCTCCCCGACGCTGCTGTTCTTCTCCACCGGGCCCCAGCCGTTGGTGGCGGTGAGCCAGGGAAGTGCGGCGGCGTCCGCGGTCCCGGACGGCGGGGGCACCACGACATGGGCCGTGCCCGGCAGTGTCGTGGTGATCCGCTCGCCGCGCGGGGAGCGGTAGTCGGCGGTGAGCGGCAGGGCGTAGGCGCCCGGCGTGGTGCCGGCCGGCGCGGTGATCCGCCAGGTGGTGCGGAGCGCCCGGCCGGCGGGCAGTGCGCGGGCCGACGCGGGTGAGGTGGCCTTGACCCGCCAGCCGTGCGGGGCCTTGAGCGTCACCGTGAGGTTCTTGGCGGGGGTGGCGCCCAGGTTACGGACGGTGGAGCGGAGTCCGGCGGGGGCGCCGGCCTCGACCAGCGGCGTACGGTCGGTGCCGGTCTCGACGGCGGGCGGGTAGGTGGCCCAGCGCGGGTCGGCGGAGACACGGTAGACGGTGGTGCCGTGCGCCGGGACGGTCGCGGAGACGGTGCCCGTGGTGTGGGTGTCCCGGTGCTGCCACAGATCGCGCAGCCGGTAGCCGTCGGCCTGCGGCAGACCGAGGTCCTTGGCGGTGGTGGCGATCCGCTGCGGCCGGCCGGTCTCGTTGAACAGTGCCACCGCACGGTCGCCGTTGGCCAGTTGCCTGACCACCGTCCAGCGGCCTTCCTCGGACTTCAGCACCGTGGCCTGCTTGCCCAGCGGGTCCTGGTCGATGGCGATGAGGTCCTTGTTGCCCAGGATCTCGAACGTCTCCGGGCTCGCCTTGCGCAGATCGGAGCCGATCAGCAGCGGTGCGGCCATCATCGACCACAGGGAGAAGTGGCTGCGGTACTCGGTGTCCGTCATCCCGCCATTGCCGACCTCCAGCATGTCCGGGTCGTTCCAGCGCCCGGGCCCGGCGTGCGGTGCGAGCGGCAGATTCTGCTTGGCGATTGCGAGCATGCTCGACCAGGAGTCACTGATGTCGCCGGTGGTGCGCCACAGATGCCCTACGTCCGACGCCCACTCCCAGGGCTTGTTCTCGCCCCATTCGCAGATGCTGTAGACGATGGGCCGCCCGGTGGCCCTGAGGGCGTCACGCATGGCGCGGTACCGCTGCTTGGCGTCCACGCCCATGTTGTTGCAGTTGTCGTACTTGAGGTAGTCCACACCCCAGTCGGCGAACTGCTGGGCGTCGGACTTCTCATGGCCCAGGCCGCCGGGGAACCCGGCCGGGTTGCAGGTCTTGATCCCGGCGCTCGTGTAGATGCCGAATTTCAGGCCCTTGGAGTGGACGTAGTCGGCCACCGCCTTGATGCCGTGCGGGAAGCGCTGCGGATCCGGAACGAGCTTGCCGTTCCCGTCGCGGGTGGGCAGCGCCCAGCAGTCGTCGAGATTGACGTACTGATAGCCGGCGTCCTTGAGGCCCTTGGTGACGAAGAGGTCGGCGATGCCCTTGACCATCTCCTCGTTGAACTCCGCCCGGCAGTGTGTGGAGTTCCAGTTGTTGAAGCCCATCGGGGGCGTCTTCGCGAGCCCGTCGGGCAGCCGGGGCGCCGGATCGGTGCCGGTGGTACGGGCGGTGCGGGCGGCGCCGGGGTCCGGGGCATCGGGTGTCCGGGCCGCGGCGGGCAGGGCGGTCAACCCTGCCGTACACAGCAGCGCGGCGGACAGCGCTCCGACGATTCTTCGGTGTCCTCGCCGGTGGGTGGTGCGGATATGAACGCGCATGGTTCGCGTCCTCCGTCTTCGCGAGAGGTGTGTGGGGTCGGGTACCGGTCGCGTGCGAGTGTTTACGGTAGGCCTTGTTGAAGTCTGTTGGAAGAGGAGCGGTATCGGTTCCTGCTCCGCCTGCCAAAACCCTTGACTGGACCTGCCGTTCGGAGTGAGATCCCACCACTCGCGTTCGGTTCTGTTTGGTTCCACCCCTGAGGAGGGGGACATGGTCCAGTCAACGTGCAGCGGCTCGGGTGCACATGAGGAAGCGGCAGGACATCGGATGTCCCGCCGGACTCTGCTGAGGGGCGCGGCGGTCGGCGCGGGGGCCGTGGCCCTCCCGGCCCTGCTCGCCGCCTGCAGCGGCGGCCCCAGCGGCGTCACGATGGGCTCCAACGCCTCGGACGCCGTGCCGAAGAAGGCCTTCGCCGAGGCCTTCAAGGCGTACGAGAAGAAGTCCAAGAAGACGGTGCGGGTCAATACCGTCAACCACGAGAACTTCCAGGAGAACATCAACCGCTATCTCCAGGGCACCCCGGACGATGTCTTCATGTGGTTCGCCGGCAACCGTATGCAGTACTTCGCGCAGAAGGGACTGCTCTGCGACATCAGCGATCTGTGGCGGGAGTTCGACGGATTCACCGATGCGCTGAAGAAGCAGTCGACGGGTCTGGACGGCAAGCAGTACCTGGTGCCGTACTACTACTATCCGTGGGCCGTCTTCCACCGGAAGAGCGTCTTCCGGGACAAGGGGTACGACGTCCCCAAGACCTTTGACCAGTACCGGGCGCTCGCCAAGCAGATGCAGAAGGACGGCCTGGTGCCGTTCGCCTTCGGCGACAAGGACGGCTGGCCGGCGATGGGCACCTTCGACTACCTCAATATGCGCGCCAACGGCTACGACTTCCATATCGCGCTGCTGCGCGGCCAGAAATCCTGGAACAGTCCGCAGGTGAAGCAGGTTTTCGACCTGTGGCGCGGGCTGTTGCCCTACCACCAGAAGGGCGCCAACGGCCGTACCTGGCAGGAGGCCGCCCAGACCCTCGCACAGAAGAAGGCCGGTATGACCGTGCTCGGACTGCCCCACCCCGGGCAGCAGTTCAGCGCCGCCGACCGGGAGGACCTGGACTTCTTCCCCTTCCCGGAGATCGACCCGGCGCACGGCCAGGACGCGGTCGAGGCACCGATCGACGGATTCCTGATGTCGAAAAAGGCCAAGGACAGGAACGGAGCGAAGGACCTTCTGAGGTTCCTCGCCACCCCCGGGGCGGAGGACGTCTATCTCCGGTCCGACCCCAACAACATCGCGGTCAACAGCGGCGCGGACGCCGCCGCCTACACCCCGCTGCAGAAGAAGGCCGTGCAGCTCGTCTCGGGCGCGAAGCAGATATCGCAGTTCCTGGACCGTGACACCCGGCCCGATTTCGCCTCGACCGTGCTGATCCAGGCGATCCAGCAGTTCCTCAACAGACCGGATGACATCGACGGACTGGTGAACGACATCGAACGCCAGAAGAAGCAGATTTTCTCCGCCACGTGAGGCGCCGCCGAACAGTCGCCGGGAAAGACGGGGAGCGAACCGCCGTGCCGAACACCCGCGCACGGCGCGCCGGACGACCGGGCCCGCGGCGCCACACCCGCCGTGATGTCATCGTCCTCGGCGTGCTGCTGGGCCTACCCATCCTGCTCGACCTCGCCCTGATCTGGGGCCCGACGCTGGCCTCCGTCGGACTGTCCTTCACCACCTGGGACGGGATCGGCGATATCCGGTGGGCCGGCCTCAAGAATTACGACAACCTCTTCACCAACTACCCGCAGTTCTGGCCCGCGGTCCGCCACAACGTGCTGTGGCTGGTCTTCCTCGGGCTGCTCGCCGCCCCCTTCGGCCTGCTGCTCGCCGTCCTCATCGACCGCGGCGTCCGCTTCAGCCGCTTCTACCAGTCGACGCTCTATATGCCGGTGGTGCTCTCGCTCGCCGTCGTCGGCTTCATCGCCCAGCTGATCCTCTCCCGGGACCAGGGCGCACTGAACGCGGTCATCGGCGGGCGGAATCCCACCGACTGGCTGGGAAATCCCCAACTCAATATCTGGATGGTGCTGCTGGCCGCCTGCTGGCGGCACACCGGCTATGTCATGATCCTCTACCTCGCCGGACTGAAATCCGTCGACCCCGGCCTCAAAGAAGCCGCCGCTCTCGACGGCGCCAGTGCACGCCAGACGTTCTTCCGAATCGTCCTTCCCACCCTGCGCCCGGTGAATGTCATCGTCGGCGTCATCACCGTCATCGAATCGCTGCGCGCCTTCGACATCGTCTACGCCGTCAACAAGGGCCGCAACGGCCTGGAGCTGCTCTCCGTGCTGGTCACCGACAACATCATCGGCGAGGCGAGCCGGATTGGATTCGGCTCGGCCCTCGCCGTCGTCCTGCTGCTGGTCTCCCTGGGATTCATCGTGACCTATCTCGTCCAGGAACTCCGAGGGGAGCAGCAGCGATGACCGCCACCACCGCACCGCCCGCCCTACGACCGGGACCTGCCGCCCCGCAACCGACCCGCCGCCGCGGCCGGTTCGGCGTCCACCTCTTCCTGGGCGCCGTTTCGCTCGCCTTCCTCGCCCCGCTGCTGCTGGCCGTCTACGCCTCGCTGCGCCCCTACGAGGAAACCGCGAAATACGGCTATTTCTCCTTCCCGCGCCGGCTCTCCTTCGACTACTACCGCCAGGCCTTCGTCGACTCCGGAATGAGCAAGTACTTTCTGAACTCGCTGCTCATCGCCGTCCCCGGTGTGCTGCTCACCCTCTTCCTGGCCTCGTTCGTGGCCTTCGCGGTGTCCCGGCTGCGGATCCGCGGCGGCCTCGTCCTGCTGATGGTCTTCACCGCCGGGAACCTGCTGCCCCAACAGGTGATCGTCACCCCGCTCTATGTCCTGTTCAACAGGATTCCGCTGCCGTACTGGATGTCCGACTCCCTGACGATGTACGACTCCCTCTGGGCCGTCATCGCCGTACAGACCGCTTTTCAACTCGGCTTCTGTGTCTTCGTGCTGGCCAATTTCATGCGCACCCTGCCACGGGAAATCCTGGAGGCCGCGATCGTCGACGGAGCCGGTGTCTGGGCCCAGTACTGGCGGGTCACCCTGCCCCTGTGCCGCCCCGCGCTCGCCGCACTGGGCACGCTGCAATTCACCTGGATGTACAACGATTTCCTCTGGGGCCTGGTCTTCCTCTCCGACGGCGACAAACTCCCGGTCACCTCGGCCCTCAACAATCTGCGCGGACAATTCTTCACGGATTACAACCTTCTCGCCGCGGGATCCGTCCTCGTCGCGCTGCCCACGGTCCTGGTCTTCCTGCTCCTCCAGCGTCATTTCATCGCCGGTCTGACCCTCGGCGCGAGCAAGGGGTAGGCGGGACCGTAGGGAACCGGCCGCCGGGCCCACGATGGGCCGCCGTCATATGCGGCGCCCCAGGGGACGGCAGCTGTCCGGAAACCCGGTATCGGGTGGGGGTTTCGGTACAGGAGGGGCGGGGGAGCGCTTGTTAGCCGGGGGCTTTCGCGGCGGCGGATACGGTGACCGAGCATCCGCCGCGCGCGGCATTTCTCGATCGGCGCGTCCATGGGTGAGCGAAGTCCCCCTGGCCGGGCCGATGGTCGAATGTGCAACGTTCCCGTCGTGCGCGCGGCCCCTGGTTCCCGAGCGTTTCCGTGGCAGGGTGTTGCGGGCAACTCACCTGGGGTCTAGGGAAGAGGGGAAACCGTGATCGTCTGGCTGAACGGCACGTTCGGTGCGGGCAAGACCACTACGGCTCATGAATTGCTCGACCTGCTTCCCGGAAGCACGCTCTACGACCCCGAACTCCTCGGCAGCGGACTGCGGTTGATGCTGCCGGCCAAGCGGTTCGAGGAGATCGACGACTATCAGGACCTGCCGGCCTGGCGGCGCATGGTCGTGGACACCGCCGCGGCCCTGCTCACCGAAGTGTCCGGCCCGCTGGTGACGCCGATGACGCTGCTGCGCCAGGAGTACCGCGACGAGATCTTCGGCGCCCTCGCCGCCCGCCGGATACCCGTACGGCATGTCCTGCTGCACGCCGAGGAAACGATCCTGCGAGAGCGGATAGCACACCGCGAGGAGACCTCGGGCGACGCCGAAATCAATATGTCGATCCGCCGCTGGTGCCTGGAACACCTCACGCCGTACGCCGACGCCCTGCCGTGGCTGCGCGGCGACGCGCATGTCGTCGACACCACCCGGCTGACCCCCCGACAGGCCGCCGAGCAGGTCGCCGAGGCCGTACGCACCGGCGCCGGTGCCTGCGACATCGTGCAGACACCCGAGCCGACCGCCGAGACGCTCGCCGCCGGCGTCCTGCTCTTCGACGACCAGGACCGGGTGCTGCTCGTCGACCCGACCTACAAGGCCGGCTGGGAATTCCCCGGCGGCGTCGTGGAACGCGGTGAGGCCCCCGCACAGGCCGGCGTACGGGAGGTCGCCGAGGAACTGGGCATCGAACTGCCGCGTGCGCTCCGGCTGTTGGTGCTGGACTGGGAAGCCCCCAAGCCGCCCGGCTTCGGCGGTCTCCGGCTGCTCTACGACGGCGGCACGCTGACCGGCGACCGAATCGGCAAGCTGCTGCTGCCCGGCGCGGAACTGCGCGACTGGCGCTTCGTCACCGAGGCCGAGGCCGAGAAAATGCTCCCGCCGGTCCGCTGGAACCGCCTCCACTGGGCCCTACGGGCCCGCGAGCGGGGCTGTCCGCTCCACCTGGAGGCGGGTGTCCCTCTCGGGTAGCTCCCACGTTTTCGGCTGTCCCGCCGGTCCGCTGCGCTTTGCCTCGGCCCCACGTTTTTGGCTGTCCCGCCGTGGCGCCTGCGGCGGGCGGGGTCCGCTGCGCGGGGCTGTCGGGGTGCGGTGACGGGCCGGAGGGGGAGGGGTGTGGGACTGCTGCGCTTTACGTCCCACACCCCTCCCCCTCCGGCCCGTCCCCTCCCGTTGGGGGATGGGAAACGGTGGGTGGGGGTGGTCGTCGGTGGTCATGTGCTCCTCGCGAAGCAGGAGTGAAATCGGCGTCTACGGACGTCCGCCCCCACTCACCGTCACTGACTCCTCCCACGGGAGGGGACGGGCCGGAGGGGCCTGGTGTGTGGACGTAAAGCGAAGCAGTCCACACACCAGGCCCCGGAGGTCCGTCACCGCACCCGACAACCACCCGCCCGCCGCAGGCGCAACGGCGAGGCACCCGCAAGCGTCACCCGAGCCCACGCCCCGCGCAGCGGACCCGCAACGGCGACAAACCACCACGGCGGGAAAGCCGAAAACGTGGGGAACTAAACGGCATAGCTCCGCAGGAAAATCGCCTCCGCCAGCGAAAGCCGTTCCAGTTCCTGTGGCGAAACACTTTCGTTGACCGCGTGGATCTGGGCCTCCGGCTCGCTCAGGCCGATGAGGAGGATCTCCGCGTCGGGGTAGAGGCCGGCGAGCGTGTTGCACAGCGGGATCGAGCCGCCCATGCCGGAGGTCTGCATCTCCTCGCCGTCGTACGCCTCCCGCAGCGCCGCCGCCATCGACGTGTACGCCGGGCTGGTGGTGTCCGCCCGGAACGCCTGGCCCTGGCCGACCTGTTCGACCGCGACCCGCGCGCCCCACGGAGCGGCGCTCTCCAGATGTGCCGCCAGCAGCTTGGTCGCCTCGGCCGCGTCCGTGCCCGGCGGCACCCGCAGGCTCACCAGCGCCCGGGCGCCCGCCTGTACGGACGGGGTGGCGCCGACCACCGGCGGGCAGTCGATGCCGAGCACCGTGACGGCCGGGCGGGCCCAGACGCGGTCCGCGATCGAGCCGTTGCCGAGCAGGCCGACCCCGTCGAGGACCTTGGCGTCCTTGCGGAAGTCCTCCTCCGGATACTGCAGGCCCTCCCAAGTGGCGTCCGCAGTCAGCCCGTTCACCGTCGTCGAGCCGTCCTCGGCGCGCAGCGAGTCCAGGATGCGGATCAGTGCCGCCAGCGCGTCGGGGGCCGCGCCGCCGAACTGGCCGGAGTGCAGATTGCCCTCCAGGGTGTCGACCTGGACGCGGACGAGCGTCATCCCGCGCAGTGTCGCGGTGACGGTCGGCAGGCCGACGCGGAAGTTGCCGGTGTCGCCGATGACGATGGCGTCGGCGGCGAGCAGTTCCGGGTGCGCCTCGGCGTAGCGTTCTAGACCGCCGGTGCCCTGCTCCTCCGAACCCTCCACGATCACCTTGACGTTGACCGGGATGCCGCCGTGCTCCTTGAGCGCGCGGAGCGCCGTCAGATGCATGATCAGGCCGCCCTTGCAGTCCGCGGCACCGCGGCCGTACCAGCGGCCGTCACGCTCGGTCAGCTCGAAGGGAGGGGAGTCCCAGGCGGCCTCGTCCAGCGGTGGCTGCACGTCGTAGTGGGCGTACAGCAGGACCGTGGGGGCGCCGGCCGGGCCGGGGAGGAAGCCGTACACGGACTGGGTACCGTCCGGGGTGTCCAGCAGCGCCACGTCCTGGAAACTGTCCGCCCGCAGCGCATCGACGATCCAGTTGGCCGCCGCCTCGCACTCGCTCTTGGGGAACTGCGCAGGATCCGCAACCGACTTGAAGGCCACCAGCTCTGCCAGCTCGTTCCTGGCACGGGGCTGCAGCGCGGCGATGGTGCGGGCGAGCGGGCTGTCAGACATGGAACGCTCCTTGTGGGCGCGACGTTGTGCGTATGGGCGGTCCGGCCTCGTGAGCCGGGCGGGCCGGACGTACGGGCATCAGTGCCCCCGATCTTCCCACAGGCCCCTTGAGCAACAGCGGCCCGTAGGATGCGGGCGGTACACGCAGCCAGGCATCGAACGGGAGCAGAAGCACAGGTGAGCAGCGAGCGGGCAGCGGAGGACAACCAGCAGGTGTGGGACGTCGTGGTGGTGGGCGCGGGGCCGGCGGGAGCCTCGGCCGCGCATGCCGCGGCCTGTACGGGACGCCGGGTGCTGCTCCTGGAGAAGGCGGATCTCCCGCGTTACAAGACCTGCGGCGGCGGCATCATCGGACCCTCCCGGGACTCCCTCCCGCCGGGTTTCGACCTGCCGCTGCGCGACCGGGTGCATGCGGTGACGTTCTCGCTGAACGGCCGGCTGACCCGCACCCGCCGCTCCAAGAACATGCTGTTCGGGCTGATCAACCGCCCCGAGTTCGACGCCCGGCTGGTCGAGTCCGCCAAGGACGCGGGCGCGACGGTCCGTACGGGCGTCACGGTCTCCCGGGTGGAGCAGCACGGCGCCGAGGTGCCGGACCGGCGGACCGTCGCGGTGGTGCTCGGCGACGGCGAGGTGGTGCTGTCCCGTGCCGTGATCGGCGCGGACGGCAGCGCGGGCCGTATAGGAGCCCATGTCGGGGTCAAGCTCGACCAGGTCGACCTGGGCCTGGAGGCAGAGATCCCGGTGCCGGAGCCGGTCGCCGAGGACTGGGCGGGCCGGGTGCTCATCGACTGGGGCCCGATCCCCGGCAGCTACGGCTGGGTCTTCCCCAAGGGCGACACCCTCACCGTCGGTGTCATCTCCGCGCGTGGCGAGGGCGCGGCGACCAAGCGCTATCTGGAGGACTTCATCGGGCGGCTGGGCCTCGCGGGCTTCGAGCCGAGCATCTCGTCCGGGCATCTCACGCGCTGCCGCGCCGATGACTCCCCGCTGTCCCGCGGCCGGGTGCTGGTGTGCGGGGACGCGGCCGGGCTGCTGGAGCCGTGGACGCGGGAGGGCATCTCCTTCGCGCTGCGGTCCGGGCGGCTCGCGGGGGAGTGGGCGGTGCGTGTCTCCGAGGCGCATGACGCGGTGGACGCCCGCCGCCAGGCGCTGAATTACGCCTTCGCCATCAAGGCGGGCCTCGGTGTGGAGATGGGCGTGGGCCGCCAGATGCTCAAGGTCTTCTCGCGCCGCCCCGGTCTGCTGCATGCCGCGGTCACGGGCTTCCGCCCGGCCTGGCAGGCCTTTGCGAAGATCACCCGCGGGACGACGACGCTGGCCGAGATCGTGCGCACGCACTCGATGGCACGCCGGGCGCTGGAGGCGATGGACCGCGGCTGAGACGGGACGGCGCCGGCCGGGGCGTCTGGCGGCAGGTCCGGCGGCCTCTCCGCGGCACGCTCGGGCGGGTGCCGGTCGAGGGCCGGCAGCGCGGGATGTGTGCCGTGCCGTACTCCCGGAGGAGTACGTCTGATCACCGCGCCGGGCTGACGCGGCCGGGCCCCGTCGCGGTCTAGCGTGACGGCATGGAGAATGCACGGCCGCCGTGGGCGCGGCGCTGCGTCGGCCCGGCGTGGGAGCGGTGGCTGGCGGCCCCGCCCGGGGAACCGCGCGGCCGGACCGGCACCCGGCTGCCCTGGCTGTCGACCCTCGTCGTGACGCTCGTGGTGACGGTCGGCTCCGGTTTCGCCGGCCACGACCAGCCGGGCCGCGTCCCGCTGGACTCCCTCGGCCGCGCGCTGCTGGTCCTCGGCGGGGCCCTGCTGCTCTTCCGGCACCGCTACCCGCGCACCGTTGCCGTCGGCACCGCCACCGCCGGTGCCGCCTACCTCGCGGCCGGCTATCCGTACGGACCGGTCTTCCTCGTCCTCGCCCTCGGCGCGTTCGCGGCGGTCGTCGCGGGACACCGCAAGGTCGCCTGGTGGGCGCTGGGCGGGGTATGGGCCTCCCACGTAGTGGTCGCCCACTGGCTCTACCGGTGGCTGCCGCCCCCGCACGACGGGCCCGCCCCCTGGGGGCAGGAACTGTTCGTCATCGCCTGGGTGGTGGCCGTGGTGGCCCTCTCCGAGCTGGTACGGGTGCGCCGGGAGCAGCTGGCGAAGGCACAGGCCGAACGGGCCGCAGCGGAACGCCGCAGGGCGGACGAGGAGCGGCTGCGGATCGCCCGCGAGCTGCACGACGTCCTGGCGCACAGCATCTCCGTCATCAACGTCCAGGCGGGCGTGGGGCTGGCGCTGCTCGACAGCGACCCGGAGCAGGCGCGGTCCGCGCTGACCACCATCAAGGACGCGAGCAAGGAAGCGCTCGGCGAGGTCCGTCAGGTGCTCGACACCCTGCGCACACCGGGCGACGCCCCACGCTCCCCGGCCCCCGGACTGGACCGGCTGCCCGAACTCACCGAGCAGGCCCGGAGCGCCGGGCTCGCCGTGGACCTCACCACCGAGGGCGCCCCGGCCACGCTGCCGCCCGGCACCGACCTCGCCGCCTTCCGCATCGTCCAGGAGGCGCTCACCAACATCGTCCGCCACTCCGGCTCACGTACCGCCCGGGTCCTGCTCCGCCACACCCCCGGAGCGCTGGAGATCCGGGTCGACGACGACGGCCCGGCGACCGCCGGCACGGGTGAGCCGGGCGGCGGCAACGGACTGATCGGGATGCGGGAGCGGGCCGCCGCGCTGGGCGGCACCGTCGAGGCGGGCCCGCGCCCGGACGGCGGCTTCCGGGTCCGGGCCCGCATCCCGCTGACCGGGACGAGGGCGCCGGGCCGGGACCCGGGTGCGGATACGGTGACCCCGACCTCGACCCCGACCCCCACCGCCACCGAGGAGGAGCCGTGATCCGGGTACTGCTCGCCGACGATCAGCTGCTGGTGCGGGCCGGTTTCAAGGTGCTGCTGGACGCCCAGCCCGATATCGAGGTGGTCGCCGAGGCCGCGGACGGGCAGCAGGCGCTGGCCGGGGTCCTGACACACCGCCCGGACATCGTCCTGATGGATATCCGTATGCCCGTGGTGGACGGTCTGGTGGCCACCCGCCGGATCACCGAGGATCCGCGGCTGCCGGAGGTGAAGGTCGTCATGCTGACCACCTTCGAGCTGGACGAGTACGTCTTCGAGGCGATCCGCTCCGGAGCCTCCGGCTTTCTGGTCAAGGACACCGAACCGGAGGAGCTGCTGCGGGCGGTGCGTGCGGTCGTCGCCGGTGACGCCCTGCTCTCGCCCGGGGTCACCCGCCGCCTCATCGCCGAGTTCGCGGCCCGCTCCAAGGAGCCGGCCGCGGCCGATGCGCTGTCCGCACTGACCGAGCGGGAACGCGAGGTGATGGCGCTGGTCGGCATCGGCCTCTCCAACGAGGAGATCGCCCGCCGGCTGGTCGTCAGCCCGCTCACGGCCAAGACGCATGTCAGCCGCACGATGGTCAAACTGGGCGCCCGCGACCGCGCCCAACTCGTCGTGCTGGCCTATGAGTCGGGGCTGGTGCGGCCCGGCTGGCTGGGGTGAATCCGGACCGGGTGCCGGGCGGACGCGGGGGAAGCGCCGCGCGGCGGCGATCCGCAGCGCGCAGGCCGGCACGGGCACGGTCCGGTGGGCGGCCGTCGGCCGGGCGAGCGCCCGGCCCGCAGTGCCCCCGGCCCGCGGCGCCCCCGAGCTCAGACGCCGCCCCGCTCCTGCCACAGCCGGGGCAGCGACTCATCGCCGGTGATGGTCAGCGCGTCCCACGGCAGGCGGTTCCACAGCGCGAGATACAGCTCCTCGGCCGGGCCCTCGATCGTGCAGTCGGCCGGCTTTCCGGCGTCCGGGGCGGTGCGCACCGTGTGCGGCGGGGCGTCGGAGAGGTGCACGGTCCAGTCGGCGCCGGGCGAGTTCGTCGCCCGCAGCCGCAGTGTCCGGGGGAGGTCCGTACGGACCCGGCTGCGGTCGCGGGCGTGAAAGCCCGTCAGGATTTCGTCGATCCCGTCGGCGGCGAAGGCGGACGGGAGGGGAGTGAGGGAGGCACCGACCGCCTGCTGGGCGTCCGCGCGGTGCACCGAGGTCTCGTGCGCCTGCCGGCGCGCCCAAAAGGCCAGCGGGGACGGGGCGGGCAGGAATGTCCAGGCGGCCAGGTCCTGCGGCGCGGAGTGCAGCGCCAGGACGAGGTGGTGGTGGCCCTCGCGCAGCCACGGCACGAGCTCGTCGTCGGCCAGATCAGGGGCCTCGGGGGGACGGCTGGGCTGCTGTAGGCCCTGCGTCACGAACTCCGTCGCCCAGCGGTGCACCTGTCCGACATGGGTGACCAGATCCCGCATCTGCCACTCGGGACAGGCCGGAATCCGGGCATCCGGCCCCGCCTCCTGTGCGGCGTCGGCGAGCAGGCCCCCGTCCAGTCGCAGCGTTTCGACGAACTCAGTGATCTCCATGCGCACGAGTGTGCCAGCAGGCACTGACAACGGACCTCCGCGGGTCCGGACGGCGACCGCGGCGCGCCGGAGCTGCGCGGGTGCCGGTGGCCATGGGTACGCAGGTGCCTCACGGCCGCCCGGTGTGTGCCCCGCGGGTGACGCAGGCGATGCCCGCCGCGAGCGCGGCGAGCAGGGCGACCGTGGTCAGCGCGGCGGGCAGACCGACCGCCTCGGCAAGGAAGCCGATGGCGGGCGGGCCGAGCAGCATGCCGCCGTAGCCGACCGTGGAGGCCACGGCGACCCCGTCCGGGCCGCCGGTCTCGCCGGCCCGTGCGAGGGCGATGGGGAAGATGTTGGCGAGCCCCAGGCCGGCGACGGCGAAGCCGGCACAGGCCGCCCAGGCCGTGGGGGCGAGCGCCCCGAGCAGCATGCCCGCGGTCGCCACCGTCCCGCCCGCGATCAGTGCCCGGTCTGCCCCGAAGCGCTGCACGGCCGCCGTTCCGGACAGTCGCCCCACGGTCATCGCCAGCGCGAACACCGCATATCCGGCGGCGGCCGTACCGGGCCCGGCGCCCAGGTCCTGGGAGAGGTGCAGCGCGCCCCAGTCGGCCATCGCCCCCTCGCCGTACGCGGTGCACAGGGCGATCAGCCCGAAGACGAGCACCAGCCGGCGCGCCCGGCCCGCACGGACGCTCCCCGGACGGCTTCCCTCCGCGGCGGGCAGTTGCTCGGGGACCTCCGGCACCGGGTGTCCGCACAGTGCGCGCCCCGCAACGACCGTCACCAGCAATCCGATCGCGGCGAGCAGCAGCAGATGGACGGTGGCCGACAGGCTGCCCGCGAGCAGTCCGCCGAGGCCCGCGCCGAGCATGCCGCCCAGGCTGAAGGCGGCGTGGAAGCCCGGCATCACGGGGCGCCGCAGAGCGCCGATGAGAGCGACCGCGGCGCTGTTCATCGCGACGTTGAGCGCGCCGTATGCCGCGCCGAAGACCAGCAGGACCAGCCCCAGCGCGGTCGCGGAGCGGGTGAGGGGCGGCAGCACGATGCTCAGCGAGAGGGCGGCCGCGGCGGCGGCCGTCACGGCGGAGCTGCCGAACCGCCGGCACAGCCGTCCGGCGATCATCATGAAGGCGACCGCGCCGGCCGACACACCGAGCAGGGCGAGCCCGAGGGTGCCCGCTCCGGCGCCGGTCTGCGCCTTGATCGCGGGGATACGGACGACCCATCCGGCGAAGAGGAAGCCGTCCATGGCGAAGAATGCGGTGAGCGCGATACGGGTGCGGGTCAGGCGCGGCTCGGCGGGGACGGAGCCGTGCCCCTTCGTGAGGGCCCTCCGCATTTTGTTTAGCGTCGGCACAAAGTCAGAATAGGGGTGTGACCCAGACTCGGACAACCAGGCTGGAACGGGGCCGCGGCGCCCTCGGACCCGCACTGGAGCTCGTACACACCGGCCGCGCGCCCACCCGCGCCGTCCTGACCTCCGAACTCGGCGTGACCCGCGCGACCGCGGGAGCGGTGGCCGCCGAGCTCGAAGCGCTCGGACTGATCACCGTCGACTCCCGGCCGACCGCCTCGGCCGGCTCCCAAGGGCGCCCCTCCCACCGGCTGTTCGTCGCCGAACGCGGACCGGTCGTGCTCGCCGCGCAGATCCACGCGGACGGGTTCCGGGTCGCGCTGGTCGGTCTCGGGGGCCGCATCGTGGCCACCTCGGCCGGCTGCGGCACCATCCCCGCCGACCCGGTACATGTGCTGGCCGATGTCGTCGCGGCCGGCTCGGACCTGCTGCGCGAGACCGGACGGCGCTGCCTCGGTGCCGGCCTCGCGGTGCCCTCCGCGGTCGCCGAACCGGACGGCGAGGCCCTCAAGCCGATGCACCTCGCCTGGCCTTCGGGCGCCCCCGTACGCGCCCTCTTCCTGCGCTCGCTCGCCGAGGCCGGCATCCCGGGAGTCACCGAGCAGATCGGTTTCACCGGCAACGATGTCAACCTCATGGCGCTCGCCGAACACCGGCACGGGGCCGGCCGGGGCGCCCGCGATCTGCTCTGTGTGGCCTCCGGCCACCGGGGAGTCGGCGGGGCGCTGGTGCTCGACGGCCGTCTGCACAGCGGCAGTTCGGGCCTGGCGCTGGAGGTCGGCCATCTGACGGTCAACCCCGAGGGCGCGCCGTGCCACTGCGGCAGCCGCGGCTGCCTGGACGTCGAGGCGGACCCGCTCGCCTTCCTCGGCGCGGCGGGCCGCGAACCGGGCCCGGAGGTCTCCCTGCTCCAGCAGGCCGCCGATCTGCTGCGGGACGAGTACGCCGATACGGGGGTCCGTGCCGCGGCCGATCTCCTCATCGACCGCCTCGGGCTCGGCCTCGCCGGACTCGTCAACATCCTCAACCCCGACCGCATCGTCCTCGGCGGACTGCATCGCGCCCTGCTGGAAGCCGACCCCGAACGGCTGCGCGCCGTGGTCGCCGACCGCAGCCTGTGGGCCCGCGGCGGCGGGGTGCCGATCCTGCCCTGCGGCCTCGACCACAACAGCCTGGTCGGCGCGGCCGAGCTGGCCTGGCAGCCGGTCCTGGACGATCCGCTGGTCGTCCTCGACCGGTAGCGGACGGGCACGAGTACGCGGCCGCCGCCGTGGGCCTGTGCGGGAGCTTTTGCGTCGGGCTCGCCGCCGCAATCACCCGGCGGCGGGGGGCCGAGGACGCACCGGAACGCGGCGGAGACCGGGTCCACGGGAAGCCCTTAGGCTGCGCTCATGATTCCCGAAGCGGTCGCGCGCAGTCCGTACGTCAGCCTGGTCACCTACCGCAGGAACGGGACCCCGGTGGCCACCCCCGTATGGGCGGTGGCCGAGGGGGCGGAGCTCCTGGTGTGGACGCGGGACGACAGCTGGAAGGTGAAGCGGCTGCGCAAGGACACCCGGGTGACCGTCACCCCGTGCGATGTCCGCGGCCGGATCGCCGAGGGAGCCCACACCGTTGAGGGCACCGGCCGGCTCCTGGAGGGTGCCGCCGGGCTGGGCCGGGTGCGCAAGGCGATGGCGCGCAAATACGGGCTGCGGTTCCGGTTGATGGACGGCGTCGGCGCGCTGGTGCGCGGCGGCAAACGGCCGCATGTGGGGATCTCGGTCACCGTGTAGGCGCCGGGTGGGCCGGCCGGAGCGCACGCCCGGCCGTCCTGTCCGCACGCCCGGCCGTACGGACAGGACACCCTGCCGTCCGGACCGCACCCCCGGCCCCGGTCACCGGCTTCCGCCGGGCGCCCGTGCCCAGTCCGCGGCGAAGGCGCGTGCCGGGTTGGCCGTCAGGAACTGCGTCACCAGGTCCGCGCCCAGGGCGATTTCGAGCCGTTCCCGGTGGCGGCGCAGCAGATACGGCATACCGGGGCCGCCGTTGACCGACCTGGCGCCCGCCGTGGTGGTGTCGCCGCCCAGCAGGATCCGGTCGCCGAAGCCCGCGTCGGCGAGCGCGGCCAGTGCCTCGGGCAGCCGCCAGTCGGTCGCATGGTGGGCCCGCGAGGGACCGTCGAACGCCAGATACGCCCCGGCCTCGGCGGCCGTCCGGTGCACGACGAGGTCCGGCGAGCGGTTGAGATGGCCGAGGATCACCCGGTCCGGCGGGACCGCCAACGCGCCGCAGAGCAGGTCGAGTACGTCCAGCGCCCCGGTGCCCAGCTCCAGGTGGACGCCGATGGCGGCACCGGTCGCCCGCTGGGCCTCGGCGGCGGCCGCCATGGTGTGCCGGGCGTGCCGGTCCAGCCCGTGGAAGCCGCCGGCGACCTTGATCATTCCGGCCCGGGGGCCGGTGCCGCCGATCCCTTCGGTCAGCTCGGTGACGAACAGCCCGGCCAGATCCGCGCGGACCCGCGCCAGTAGCTCGGGGGAGTAGTGCGCCGCCTGGTGCAGCCCGGTGGCGGCGACGATCCGTACCCCTGACTCCCGTGACAGCCGCGGCAGTTCGGCGGCGCTGCGGCCCATCCCGTACGGCGTCCACTGGATCACCGCCGTGCCGCCGGCCGCGCGGAAGGCGCTCAGCTCGGCGGCCGCCGCCTCGGCGTCGTCCAGTTCCTGCCCCGGGAGTTGGGGGCTGCGCAGGAAGAGATGGTCGTGTGCGTCGCAGATGCCGAGAGCGGCGGGCGCGATATCGCCGAGGACCGTACGGACGGCGGGGGCGTCGGGCCCGTCCGCGGGAGTCCGGTTCACCACTGTCGTCCCGCGCCCAGCCGGCCGGTGCCCGGGGCGGACAGATGCAGCACCTGGAAGCGGTCGCCCGCGGACTGCGAGGCGCCGTCCGCCCAGAGGGTGAAGTGGACCAGTTCCCAGTGCCGGGGGTCGAAGGCCAGCGCGGTGGTGTGCACTCCGTCCGTGGTGGCCAACTCCTCGTGTCCGGCGACCGCGTCCGCAACGACGGTGGCGAGATCGGCGCGCTCGGCGAGGGTTTCGGTCCGGCGGGTGAAGGCGCGGGGCGCGGCACCGGAGGCCGGGCCCGGACGGTGGAACAGCCCCTGCCAGTGCTGGACGGCCGGCCGCCCGAAGTCACGGACCACACCGCGGAATCCGTCGCCGAGGAGGAAGCGGTTCATGGCCTCCGGGTCGGCCCAGAGGTAGAACGGCGCGTACTGGTTGACCGGCGAACCGTCGACCCCGCGCTCGCGGATGCCGTACGCCTTCAGGCCGAGCCCGGGGAAGTCGTCCAGGAGATGGCCCTTGGACTCCACGCGGTGCCGGATGATCCGCATGTCGTAGTCGGCGGGCAGGGTGAGGGCGTACTGCATGGCGTGCATGACGGCTCCATAAGGGGTCGGGGCGGAGGGGGGCTTCTGTGGCGGGTGGTCACCCGCCCGGGTACTCCTGGGCGCCGACCAGTTCGGCCCACTCCGCGGCGGTGCCGTCATCGGCTGCCTCGACCGTCGCCAGGTGGGTCATGAAGGTGTCCGGTGCCGCGCCGTGCCAGTGCCGTTCGCCGGGTGCGATCCAGACGGTGTCGCCGGCCCGCACCGGCTCGACGGGGCCGCCCGCGCGCTGCACCAGACCGGCGCCCTCGGTGATGTGGAGGACCTGGCCGTGCGGGTGGGTGTGCCAGGCGGTGTGGGCGCCGGGGGCGAAGTGGACGCTGAACATCCGGAGCCGGGACGGCGCGGGCGGCGCCGCGATCTCGTCCAGCCAGACACTGCCGGTGAAGTGCGCGGCGGGACCCGGCCTGCTGGCGGGGCGCTGGCGGGTGATCTCCATGGGGCGGGAACTCCTGGTGGTGGGTGGGGCGTTCAGCCGGCGGTGGGGACCTGTGCGGCGAGCAGGGCCAGCACGCCCTCCACGGCCGCGTCGAACGGCGCGGTGTCATCGGCGGCGCGGGCCAGCACATAGCCGCCCTGGACAACGGCCGCAACGGTCGCGGCCGTCGCCGCCGGATCGAGCGCGGCGGCGAGTTCGCCACGCCGCTGTCCCTCGGTGAGGACCTCGGTGATCCGCTCCCGCAGCCAGTCGAACATCTCGTCCAGCGGCCGGCGCAGCTCGGCGCTCCGCACCACATCGCGGTCCTGTGTCATCCGGCCGATCGGGCAGCCGCGCAGCACCTGCCGCTCGCGCAGCAGATACGCCGCGACGCGCTCATACGCCGTGCCCGGGGCGTCCAGACACTCCTCGGCGGCCCGCTTCAGCTCCTCCGCGGTGCGCCGGATCGCCGCCAGGGCGAGAGCGGACTTGCCCGAGAAGTGGTGGTACATGCTGCCCTGGCCGACGCCCGCGCGCTCCAGGATCGCCTTGGGGCTGGTGCCGACATAGCCTCGCTCCCACAGCAGCTCCTGGGTGCTCCGGACGAGCCGTTCCTGCGTGCCGGGCGGTTCCTGAATGCTCATGACGGCACTGTACATACTAGTAGTTACAGTGATCAAGAGCGGATGGGCGGCGGGCGGCACCCTGCGCGTCCGGGAGATCGCGCGTCCGGGAGATCGGGAGCAGCCGCCGGTGCCCCGCGTACTTCCCGGGTCGTACGGAAGGAGCCGCTGGCCGTACGACGACCGGCGGGCCCCGGAAGGCGAGTCTCGAAGAAGACCGGAAGTCCCCGGTCCGCCCGGGACCGGAAGGCCCGGGAGACATCTGCCCACCGAGGAGCTGTTCGCGATGTTCGAACTCGCCGACCCCTGGTCCGGCGGGGGCCCCGGCCCCTGGATCCTGTTCGTTCCCGTCCTCTGGGCGCTGGTCATCTTCGGCGTGGTGACACTGCTGCGCCGCACCGTATGGCGCCACGGCGGGCCCGGCCGGCGGTTCCGCGGCCCGCACTACCCCGCCCGTGCCGAGACGCCCTCACCGCTCGCCGTGCTCGGCCGGCGCTTCGCCGCGGGTGAGATCGACGAGGAGGAGTACTGGCGCCGGCTGTCCGTCCTGGAGGAACACTTCGCCGCGGGCCCCAAGGGGGGCGCGGCATGACCGTCGCCGGCCCGGACCGCCGTACCGTCCGGGCCGGCCGCCGGAGGTCAACCGGCAGGCGCGGCAGGGCAATGCGCCGGATGCCCGACGCGGCGGCACGGCCCCGTGGGTGGCGGCCGGAGGCGGCCCGTCAGCCGACCTTGGTGCCCCGTATCCGGGTGTGCGAGCCGGCCGCCGTACGGGCGTCCTCCTGTGGCAGGGACTCCCCGCACCCGCGGACCGCGCGGGCCTCTTCGGGCGCCGTGGTCAGGGCCGGAAGGGTGAACCACACGACCTTGCCGCTGCCGTCCGGGCGCACCCCCCAGCTCTCGCTGAGCGCCGCGATCAGCGCCAGACCACGACCGCAGGTCTCCCAGCTCTCGGCGACCCGGATCCGGGGCAGCCGGGGGTCCTCGTCGTGCACCGAGACGGTCAACTGATCAAGAAGAACGCACAGTTCCACGGTGCACTGTTTGCTGGGACGGGCGTGCCGGTGCACATTGGCGAGGAGTTCGGTCACCCCGAGCGCCGCCGGGTCTATCAGGGCGTCGAGGCGCCAGTACCGCAGCTGCGCGGAGACGATTCTGCGCACATGTCCGATGCGAGCCGGAACGGCTTGGAGCTCCACCGTGCAGTGCCTGCTGGGCTGCCTGATCACGACCGCGACTCCCTGATGAGGTCGGGCGCCCCTCGTACCGGGCAGGGGCGAAGATCGGATCCAGCGATGCCGACTGCGCCACAGCGTCACCGCTGGTGAACCCTCAGTGATACGAGTCCAGGGTCAGGCAGCCGCAGCGCTCCCGCAACCGCACCTCCACGGCCGGAGCAAGGCCGTCAGGGGTGTTGCGGTCGCGCCGCCTCCAGGGCCTTGAAGAACAGCTCCGGGGCGCCGAGCGTGAGCGAATAGCGGTGCCCGTTGAGCGTGGCGAGCGCCCGGTCCCGCGCCGCGAACAGTGGCTTATGGGCCTGTACGGCCTGCAGCGGGGCGCTGTCGATCTCCGTGCCGTAGCTGGTCAGCAGCGCCAGTCTGCCGTCGCTGATGACGACCTGCCCGGCGCGGGTCAGGGACCGCAGCCACCGCTCGATCCGTACGCCGGTCGCGTTGAACTCAGGCTCCGCCATGCCGGCGCCTCCTCGGTAGACGGGCAGCTGCCCTCCACCGCCCCTTGGGGGAAGTCTGCCGCTACCGCGCCCGGCGCACCAGTGGCCCCGGTGCGCAGTGCGCACAACGGCCCTGCCCCACGGCCTCCTTGGGGTATCTCAAAGTGATGTTTATGCAGGTGAGAAGGGTGCGGCGGGTGGCTATAGTCGGAATCGGCCCGCCGTTGTCCGCGGGCCTCCGCATCCCAGAGGAGCGCCGGTGAGCACCGCACAGCAGCCGCAGAGCCGGCCTGACCACGAGGCCGCGAGCGAAGCCCCGATACCGACCGTCGATGTCGACCGCACGGATCCGGACTACCGAAGCTGGCTCAAAGAAGCCGTCCGCAAGGTCCAGGCGGATGCCAACCGCACCGCCGACACCCACCTGCTGCGCTTCCCGCTGCCGGAGAAATGGGGCATCGACCTCTACCTCAAGGACGAGTCGACGCACCCCACGGGCAGCCTCAAGCACCGACTGGCCCGCTCGCTGTTCCTCTACGGGCTGTGCAACGGCTGGATCCGCCCCGGCAAGCCCGTCATCGAGGCCTCCAGCGGCTCCACGGCTGTCTCCGAGGCGTACTTCGCCTCCCTCATCGGGGTGCCGTTCATCGCGGTGATGCCGGCCACCACCAGCCGTGAGAAGACCCGGCTGATCGAGTTCCACGGCGGCACATGCCATCTGGTGCAGGACCCGCGGACCGTCTACGAGGTCTCCGCCCGGCTCGCCGCCGAGTCCGGCGGCCACTACATGGACCAGTTCACCTACGCGGAACGGGCCACCGACTGGCGCGGCAACAACAACATCGCCGAGTCGATCTACCAGCAACTGCGGCTCGAACGCTATCCCGAGCCCGCCTGGATCGTGGCGACCGCGGGCACCGGCGGCACCTCCGCGACCATCGCCCGCTATGTCCACTACATGCAGTACGACACCCGCATCTGCGTCCCCGACCCGGAGAACTCCTGTTTCTTCGACGGCTGGCTCACCGGCGACGCCAAGACGGACTGCGCCACCGCCTCGCGCATCGAGGGCATCGGTCGGCCGCGGATGGAGCCGAGCTTCGTGCCCGGCGCCATAGACCGGATGATGAAGGTCCCGGACGCGGCCAGTGTCGCGGCCGTACGCGCCCTGGAGACCGCGATAGGCCGCAAGGCGGGCGGTTCGACCGGCACCGGGCTGTGGAGCGCCCTGAAGATCGTCGCCGAGATGGTCGCCGACGGCCGTAAGGGATCGGTCGTCACCCTGCTGTGCGACCCCGGTGACCGCTACCTCGACAAGTACTACTCCGACGACTGGCTGGCCTCCCAGGGCCTGGACATCACGCCCTACGCGCGCACCCTCGACGAGTTCCTGACCACCGGCTCCTGGCCCGGCTGAACCACGGCGGGGCGGGCCGCGGGGGCCGGCTCAGGACCGGGCGAGCCTGCGGGTGGGCCGCGGGGACCGGCTCAGGGCCGGGTGAGCCTGCGGTCCAGGGCCCGTGCCGACTCCCGGAAGGCGCGGCCCAGACCGGGCCTGGCCAGCGTCAGCAGAAAGCGGAACGGTGCCGGGCCGTCCGCAGCGAACGTCCACCGCAGCCGGGTGCCGCCGCCCGCCGGTGCCAGCCGCCAGTCCTCCAACAGAGCCCGCAGACCAGGGGCGTTGGTGGTGTCGACACGGTAGGCGTAATGCGCATCGGGCTCGGCCGCCAGGACCGTCTCGGTGAAGCGGGTGCCACCGGTCAGCCGCACCTCCCGGCCCGTGCCGCCCTGTGTCGGCGCCGACCGCGCCACGCCGGTGAACCAGCACGACCAGCCGGCCACATCGTCCGCCAGCGCCGCATACACCGCCTTCGGCGGCGCGCTGACCTCCGCGGCGAAGACCAGCCGCAGCGGGGCGGACTCGACGAAGTCGAGCTCGACGGGGCGGAGTCGGCGCGCCATGGGACGAGCACCCCCTACGGGACGGATGGCAGGTCTGCGCGGCACACCATAGCTGGCGGCCCGTCAGATGTCTGCGTCCTCCGGCTGCTCGCCCGCCACCACCAGCTCCGGCGGCAGCTCCGCGAACTCCGCACGCGCCCCCGCGGCCAGCCCGGCATCCGTCACCAGCACATCCACCTGGTCCAGCGTCGCGAACGAACTCAGGCCGACCGTGCCCCACTTGGTGTGGTCGGCGACCACCACCACCCGCCGCGCGGACCGCACGAAATGCCGGTTGGTCTCCGCCTCCGCCAGATTCGGCGTCGACAGACCCGCCTCGACCGATATGCCGTGCACCCCGAGGAAGAGCACATCGAAATGCAGTGACCGGATCGCGGCGTCCGCCACCGGGCCCACCAAAGTGTCCGACGGCGTACGCACCCCGCCCGTCAGGACGACCGTCGCGGCACCCGCGCGCGGTCCCGTGCCACCACTGGCCGCGGCCCGCTGCGCGGTGTAGAACACATCGGCCACCCGCACCGAATTCGTCACCACCGTCAGATCCGGCACCTCCAGCAGCTGCTGGGCCAGCGCGAACGCGGTCGTGCCGCCCGCCAGCGCAATCGCGCTGCCCGGCGCCGCCATCTCGGCCGCCGCCTTGGCGATGTCCTCCTTGGCACTCAGCTCCAGCCCCGACTTCGCCTCGAAACCGGGCTCGTGCGCACTCGGCTCGCTGACCGGCACCGCGCCGCCGTGCACCTTCTCCACCAGGCCCTGCCGGGCCAGCGCGTCCAGATCGCGACGGACCGTCATGTCCGACACGCTCAGCTTGCGGGTCAGCTCATTGACCCGCACCCCGCCCCGCCGTCTGACCTCGTCGAGAATCAGGGCACGCCGCTGCTCCGCGAGGAGATTCTGGTTGTCGCTCACCCCGGCCCGTCCCTTCCGCCCCGGCTCGCTGTGTCGGGTCGTACGCGCTGGCTGCCGCCTGCGATCACTGATGCCCTCATCCTCGCACGAGGCACTGACAGTGACGGCGTTGTCGGGTGAGGCGGTTCGGTGCGGGTGGGGGAAGGGGGGCGGGAGGAGGCGGGGTGCCGGGGTGGGGTGAGGGGTGTGCGGGAGGCGCTCCCGGAGCTGGTCGTGCCGGCCTCCGGTTGCTCCCCCTGGTTGCTCCCCGCCTGGTTGCTCCCCCGCCCCCTCCCCCTCTCCCCCTTCGGGGGAGGGGGCGGGGGTGGGTTCGGGGGTGGGAGGGGGACGCGCGAGAGCGCAAGGCGAAGCCCCGACACGTCCGTCAGAACGCCACCCCGGGGTGGTGCTGGATGTGCTTGCGAGGGGAAGAGACAATCCTGGGGGCGTCGCACCGCACGGCGCCGTAAGGACTACGGGGGAATTCAGTGGAGACCGCGGACCCGACACCGCACGCCCGCTCAACGGACCACGGCAGCACAGGAGATGGGCCACCGGACAACGCACCACAGCTCTCCCTGGAGCTGCTGGTGCACGGCGTCGGGGGCACCACCGCCCAGGAGATGCTCGGTGACCCACGCGTCCAGCTGATCACCGGCGACGACACCGCCGCCTGCTACCGCCGCACCGAGGACGCGGACGCCGAGCAACGGCCCGACGACTACCGCGGCGAGCCGGTCCGCGAGGCGTACTGCTGGTCCAACCTCACCTCGGGCAACGGCGCCCGCGCCCTGTGGCTGATCCTGGTGCCCTTCATGGTCGCCAACCTCGCCCACTGGATGCGCCCGGCCGCCCCGCCCGAGCACCCGGCCCAGCGGATCTACGACCTGCTCGTACGCATCCTCGCCCTCACCCTCACGGTCCTGCTCGCCGCCGCGGCCTGCGAGGTCGCCCTCGACCTCACGGCCTGGCAGTGCGCGGGCACCACCGTCTGCGCCTCCGGCAAATCCTGGATGGGCTTCCTCAGCCCCGACAACTCCGGCTGGTGGAGCGCTCCGGGCCGCCGTCTCGCGCTCGCGTCCGTGGTGCCGCTGCTCGTCATCGGCTTCCTGTGGGGGCTCTCGCGCCGCACCTGGAGCGCCTACGAATCCGCCTCACCGCCGCCGCGGCTGCCCGGTACCTCCCGCGACACCCCGGTCGCCGAACGCACCGCGCTCAGCCGCGAGGGCTTCTGGTACGGCCGCCGGCTGGTCGCCAGGCTGCGCGCCGCGCACACCACGGCCGGTGTGCTGACCGTGGCCGCCGTGCTGCTCGCCGCCGCCGCGAAGGCCGACGGGGACGGCGGCCACACCGTCCTCGCGGTCACCGGCCGGGCCCTGACCACCCTGGTCATCCTGCTCGCCGCCGCCACCCTGGTGGTGGTCTGGCGCACCGCCCGCAGCGAGGACGCACCGGACGTCGCCTCGGACCACCTGGTCGTACGGGCGCTGCCGTTCGCCTCCCTGGGGGTGCTGGCGCTGACCATGGTGCACATCGGCTGGGCGCGCCCGGGCGCCCACAGCCACGGTCCGCTGCCCGGCGCCTCCGCCTTCGGCGGGATCGCCGTCTTCCAGGGCGTGCTGGTCCTGGCGCTGGCGGTGACGGCCTGGGTCCTGCAGCGCGCCGCCCGTGACGACGCCCGCACCGCGCTGCGCGGTATGGGCGGGCCCGCCGTCGCCCTGCTGGCCTGCGCGGTCGGCGGGGTGCTGTCCGGGGGAGTGGCCCAGCGCTTCGCGGACTGGCTGGACGGCGGTGCGACCCCCGGCCAGGCGCACGCCCCGATCCCCGGGCCGCCGGTCCTGCTGTCCTGGCAGGCCTCGGTCATCCCCGTGCTGCTGGTCGTCGTCGCCGTGGTCGCCGTGCTCGCCGCCGTCCGTGTGGTGATCGTCCGCAACCGGGTGGCCAAGGACGTCCCCGGGCTCTACGACCCGCGCGAGCACCCCGACGCGGGCCGTACCAAGCGCATCGCCGCCACCATCGCCGGCGCCGGACTCACCGATTCCGCGCCCGTCCTGATCGCGGCCACCTCCGCCGTCACCCTCGTCCTCGGGGCGGGTGCGGTGGTCGGCGCCTGGCTCACCGGCCGGGCGCCCGGCCGCGCCACCGAAGGCGCGACGCCCGTCGTGCACGCCGCCGCCGAGACCGCGGAATCCCTGGGGTCCTGGCTGATGGGCGCCGGCGTCATACTGCTGATCACCATGGGCCGGCGCGCCTACCGCGACCACTCCGCCCGCCGCACCATCGGCATCCTGTGGGACGTCGGCACGTTCTGGCCCCGCGCCGCCCACCCCTTCGCACCGCCCTGCTACGCCGAGCGCGCCGTCCCCGACCTCACCTGGCGGATGGCCACCTGGACCGAGCGGTTCGACGGCCGGCTGGTGCTCTCCGGGCACTCCCAGGGCAGTGTGCTGGCGGCCGCCGCGGTCTGGCAGCTGGACCTGGTCACCCGCAGCCGCGTCGCCCTGATGACGTACGGCAGTCCCCTGGAGCGTCTCTACGGACGCTGGTTCCCCGCGTTCTTCGGGCCGCCCGCGCTGACCGGACTGCACCGCGAGATGGACGACTGGCGCAATCTGTGGCGCTTCACCGACCCCATCGGCGGCCCGATCCGGCTCACCTGCGAGGACGGCCGGCGGATCGACCAGGGTCCGCTGCGCGACCCGCTCGCCTTCGGCCGCACCCTGCAGAACCCGCTGCCCGCCCAGATCCTGGGCCATGGCGACTACCAGGCCGACCCGGTCTTCGAGACGGTCCGCGCCGAGCTGATCGCCCGGCTCGGCCCGGACCTGCCGTGCCAGCGGCCCGCTGACGACCGCCCGGAGGGCCGTCCGGCTCAGGGGAGTTCGGGCAGGTCGTCCGCGTAGAGGAGGGTCAGGTCGTCGGTGCTCGGGTCGGTCAGCTGCGCCACCCGGCCCGCGTGCCGCTCGACCATCGCCTCGAACGTCTGCCGTGCGGTACGGCCGTTGCCGAAGGAGGGGCCCTTGGGCAGCGCCGTGAAGTACTTCAGCAGCGCCTCGCCGGCCCCCTCGGCGAGGTGGTACTCATGCTCCTCGCCCTGCTGCTCGACGATCCGCAGCAGCTCCTCGGGCGCATAGTCGCCAAAGGTGATGGTCCGCGAGAAACGGGACGCCACACCGGGGTTGACCGCCAGGAAGCGCTCCATCTCGGCGGTGTAGCCCGCCACGATCACCACCACCGCGTCCCGGTGGTCCTCCATCAGCTTCACGAGGGTGTCGATGGCCTCCTTCCCGAAGTCCCGTCCGGAGTCCTCGGGGGAGAGGGCGTACGCCTCGTCGATGAACAGCACACCGCCGCGCGCCCGGTCGAACGCCTCCTGGGTACGGATCGCCGTCGACCCGATGTGCTCGCCCACCAGGTCCACCCGGGACACCTCGACCAGATGCCCGCGCTCCAACACCGCCAGGGACGCCAGGATTTCGCCGTACAGCCGGGCCACGGTCGTCTTGCCGGTACCGGGGGAGCCGGTGAAGACCAGATGGCGGCGCACCGACGCGGCCTTCAGCCCGGCCTCCTGCCGGCGGCGCCCCACCTCGATCATGTTGATCAGGCTGCGCACCTCACGCTTGACGCTCTCCAGCCCCACGAGGGTGTCCAGTTCACCCAGCACCTCGTCGGAGGGCCGGCTGCTGACGGCCGGTTCCGCGGCCACCGGCGCCGGTGCGGGCGGCGGCGGGCCCTGCGCCGGGACGTTGCCCAGCAGCCCGGCGGTCTGGGTCATCTGCTGCACCGCGGGCGCCGTCGCGCCGGCGCCCGGTGCCTGCACGGCCCGGCTCTCGTCGCTGGTGCAGTCCTGGACCGTCGGCCCGTCGCCCTGCCCGGCCCCGCCCTCGGCGAACTCGTAGCCGCCGCGCGCACACCGCTCCGTACGGCAGCGCGTCAGCGTCGTACGGCACCCGTCGATCACATGGAAGCCGAACCCGGAACTCCCGGTGACCCGGCAGCCCTGGAAGCTGCCGCGGCCCTCCGCGGAGACGTAGAACCCGGCCTCGGCCGGTGAACTGACCGTGCAGCCCTCGATGGTGGGGTCCGCGCCCTTGGTGACGATCACGCCGGTCTGCGCACCGTCGATGGTGCAGTTGGCGAGCGTGCCGCCACTGCCGTGGTCGCGGAACCAGGCACCCGTCGCGGCCTCCCGGATCCGGCAGTCGTCCAGCTGCACGGTCGCCCCGTCGCTCACCGACACCGCGGTGTTGCGGACCTGGGCGATATCGCAGTCGACGACATCGGCGCGGGAGCCCCGGTCCAGTACGAACAGGGCGTCCGGGACGTCGTGCACCCGGGTCGAGTCGAGTACGGCGGTGGCGCCGTCGCTCACCCACACCGCCGGGTAGTCGCCCGTACTGTCGTGGATCTCGCACTGGTTGGCGTCCACGCGGGTGCCCGGGTCCCAGACGGACAGCCCGTTGCGCCCGAAGTGCCGCACCGTGCTGCGGGTCAGCGTCAGCACCGAACGGGACCGCAGATCGACGGCGTTCTCCGGGATGTCGTGGATATCGCAGTCGGCGAGGGTGAGGACCGCATCGGTGTCCAGGGTGACGCCGTCGGCGGAGGTGCGGTGGACCGTGCAGTCGGTGAAATGACCGGTGGCCCGGGACGCGACCTGGATCCCCGCGCCCTTGATCTCGTACAGCTCGCAGCCCACCGCCTCGACCGCGCTGCCCTCACCGTGCAGCGACAGTCCGGCGCCCGAGGCGTGGTGGATCCGGCAGTTCTCCAGCCGGGGGTGGGCCCCGCCGCGCACCGCCACTCCGGCCTGCCCGGCGGCCATCACCTCGCACTCCTCGAAGAGACCGCCGGCGCCGTCCAGGACGCTGATGCCCACTCCGCCCGCGTTGTCGACCGTGCAGCGGCGCACCGTGGGGCGGGCGCCGCCGCGGACCTCGATGCCGGAAGCGGACCGGGTCACCACCCGCAGACCGGCCAGCTCCGGGGCGCCGTCCTCCACCAGCAGCGCGGGCGACGCCGAATCCGTCGCCTCCAGATGCAGATCGTGGACGGTGGCCGAGGCGCGTACCGTCAGCGCCACACCGTCGGCCGGGGCGATCCGCACCGAACCGCGCGCCCCGTCCGGGCCGCGCAGGGTCACCGCGCGCACCAGCACCAGATTCTCGCGGTAGGTACCGGCCGGGACGGTCAGCACATCTCCGTCCCCGGCGGCCTCCAGGGCGGCGGCGAGCGAGCTGTACTCCCCTGTGCGGCGTCGCCAGCGCGATGTTCCGGAGTGCGTCACCTGGACCGAGCCCTGTGCCATGGCGCTGTCGTGTCCCCACTTCGTGCGGCGGTTGTCGGCCCGGCACCCATCCGTCCGCGGATGTCCGTATTCCGGTCTGCGAGGCCCCAGCCGAGAGGCTGGCGCCACCACCGTAGCGCGCCCGGCGGGCGGCAGTTGACACGGTCAGCAGCCTGATGGGACAGGCGCTCAACTGCCCGCGTCGGCCCGGCCCCAGTCCTGGCCCGCGCGCTTCCACTCCTGGTCCCAGCGGCGGAAACGACGCACCATCAGCTGCCAGACGATCATCCGCCGGGCACCCTCGATCATCATGCCGACCCCGGCCGTGGTCCCCAGCCCGGCCAGCACCGCATGGGCCCCCGCCGTGCCGGTGTCCATCGGCCTCGGCACCACCCGGCCCCGGTCGTCCGTCCAGATCCGGAACCGCTCACCGGTCTCCACCGGACGGGGTGCGGCGAGCTGTCCGAGGTGCGCGCTGCCGTCCCGGGCCGTCCAGCGGCCGAGGACCCGGCGGTGCGCATCGCGCTGAGAGGAGGTCTCGGGGTCGGGGTCGAGCGGGGCCCGCGAGATCAGCCGGTCGACCGTGACCCACACCAGATGCCGCTGCTGGTGCTGGATGCGTACGGTCTCCAGCAGTGCGCTCTGTGCGGCCCGCCCGGTGAGCCAGCCCGCGGAGGTCGCGCCGAGGACGATCAGGAGCGCCGCGACGAGCGCCACCCAGGCCTCGAACCGGTCGGTCCGGCGCCGCAGCGGGTTGCGCCGCCAGCGCCATACGCCTCTCATCGCTCGCATCGTTGCCCCCTCTCCGTGTCCGTGAATACCGCATCAGGGGTGGTCCATGCGAGAGTTCTGCGAAGAGAGAGCAACATCACCGCGTACAAAGGGCATCTCCCGGACGTACGGAGCGGGTCCCTGGCCCGCTCGCGCCGCGCCTGCCGGACCGGACTCCTGCCCGGTCAGCGCAGCCGTACCGCCACCGTCACCACGGCGCCCGGCGCGCCCGTCCCCGCCCCGCCCGTGACCGCGAACCGGTCCGCCACCAGGCGCGCCAGCCACAGCCCGCGCCCCTTCGTCGCGCCGTCCAGGCCGGGCAGCAGCTCGGGGATCACTTCCTCGCTGAATCCGGGCCCCGCGTCACTGATCCGGCACTCCAGCTCATCGCCCACCTGCCGCAGCTCCAGCCGTCCCGAGCCGCCCGCATGCTCCACGGCGTTCCCCGCGATCTCGTCCACCGCCAGCACGAATTCGCCGCGCCGTGGCTCGCACAGGCCCTCCCGGGCCGCGCACTCCTCGACCAGCAGCCGAAGTTGGGGCAGCAGCCGGGCGGTGAAGCGCCGCTGCAGCAGCCGGCGGCCGGACCCCTCAGCCGGCACCTCGGCCGGACCGGAGCTCACCACGGGCGCACCACCTCCGTCAGCACCAGCCGTGACACCGTCCCGGCACCCAGCCGCCGCAGCATCCGGCGCTGTCCGCGGTCGCAGCGCACCTCGATCAGCTCGTGGCCCGCTGCGCCGCGGGCCAGGGTGAGCAGGCTGACGGCGCAGCCGACCGACAGGAAGTGCAGCCGGGTCAGATCGACGGTGAGCCGCCGGGCCGGTGCGGTCTGCGCCAGCGCGATCTCCAGCGCCCGGCCGACCGCGGGCCGGTGGGTGGCGTCCGCCTCGCCGATGAAGTGCAGCGTCCCCTCCGGCCCGCGCGTCGACCGCAGGCCGCCCAGCCGCTCCAGGAGCACGCGGGGATGGGCGCGTTCCATGGCGGTCAGCAGAGCGCGGTCGAACCGGCGGCGGTCGGTGTCCCTCGCAGCCATCGGCCCACAGCTCTCCGTCTTCCGCCGGCCTCTCCGCCGGCGCCGCCGGGCGCACACCGCGGAGAGGTGGTCACCGGGCCGCGGCGGCCCGCCGGTCGCCTCGAACGCCCAGGGCGCGCCGGCCCGTCAGCCGAGTATCTCGAACGGGTCGCCGATCCGGATCGTGCCGGTCCCACGAGGTATTAGATTCTGGCCGAAGACCAGCCGGTCACCGAAGCGGCGATGGTGGGCGAGCGTCCGCAGTGGCTCCTTGCCGCGCTCGGCGGTGCGCTGGTCGGTGGTCGTGACCACGCAGCGTGCGCTGGGCTTGGCCACCACGAAGTCCACCGCGCCGATGCGGACCCGGTGCCAGTCGTCCTCCGCCCAGGGCGCGGTGCCGTCCACCACCACATTGGGCCGGAAACGGTTCATGGGCAGCGGGCCCTCGTCGGGGTGGTCGCCCTGCGCGATGAGCGAGTTGAGGGCGTTCAGCGACGAGGTGGTCGTCAGCAGCAGCGGGAAGCCGTCGGCGAAGCTGACCGTCTCACCGGGCGCGGAGTACGCCGGGTCGATGGGCCGGCGCTTCTCCGGGGCGTCGAGATACACCAGCCGGCACTCGACGCCCAGATACGCGCTGAACCACTCGGCCGCCTCCGGGCCTGCGGGCACCGCTTCGACCGCGTCCTTCCAGACCTCGACCGGGACCGTCTCCCCGGACCCGGGCACCGCGACCGTCAACGGCTGCCTTCCGGGCGCGGTGAGCCGGAGGGCACCGCCCGGCAGCCCCTCGGCGCGCGCCAACGCCAGCGTCGGCTGCTGTCGTTGGGTGACCTGCCTGCCCTCGGCATCCACCAGCAGCCAGCGTCGGTCCCCGGCGAGCCCCCACGGCTCCACGACCGCCTCGCCGGGACCGGACCCCGCAATGGACTTGACCGGGTAGAGATGGATCGACTGGAGCGCAGGCTTGGGCATGCCTGCCATCCTGCCAGCCGCCTCGGACAGTTGACCGACCGCCCAGGTCAGTACCCGCGGGGGTACTGGCGGCCGTACGGATCGTCGTAGGGCGCGGCGGGGCGGGGCGCGACCGGAGCGGCCGGGCGCATCGCCTCGTACCCCGTGCCCATGGGCGGGCGCTGGGGCTGCTGCTGTTGCGGGGACGGATAGCCGCGCACGCCCGCCTGCTGCGGGATGTACGGCGCCGGGGCCTGCTGCAGCGGGGCGACCGGCTGCGCGGCCGCTCCCGGGTACCCCTGCCCGGCCGAGGGGTGGGAGGGCGCGGCCGGAAGTGCCGGCAGCGCCGAGGGCAGCGCCGGCAAATAGGACGAGCCCGTGTCGTAAGGGGAGGGGTTCACCCGGATCGGGGCGATCTGCGGTGTGCCACGCTCGGCGACGAGGCTGTCGTAGATCGGGGTGTCCGGGAAGGAAGGCGAAGCGTAGTAGCCGCCGCCGTAGGTAGAGCGGGGGGAGGTCATGCCTCATAAGTTAAGCCCACGATGTGCCGATTGGGGAGTCTGGAAAGAGGGTTGTTTTACGTGTTCGGAGAGGCCATGGAGCACCAATGTGAGCGAACTTGCGGAAATCGGTCGCGATCGCCCGTAGGGATCCTGTAAAGACCTCGCTTCTCGCAGGTGAACAAGGGACGTTCGGAACTGGCCAAGTAGGTTGGGGGTGCCCCACCGACGGGGTACGGCGGACGAGAGGAAGGCGCGGCGATGTCGATGCTCAAGGGCAGCAATGTTCCGGTCCCGGCCCCGGCGGTCCGGGTCGAACTGGGCTGGCAGGCGGCCCCGGGGGCACCGGACGTGGACGCCTCCGCCCTGCTGCTGGTGTCCGGAAAGGTCCGCGACGACGGAGACTTCGTCTTCTACAACCAGGCCGCGCACGCCTCCGGCGCCGTACGGCACGAAGGCAAGCGTCCGGCCGGCGGCGCGATGACCGACTGCCTCGCCGTCGATCTGGCCGCCGTCGAACCCGCCGTCGAGAAGGTGGTGCTCGCCGCCTCCGCCGACGGCGGCAGCTTCGGCAGCGTCCCGGGGCTGCACATCCGGGTGCTGGACGCCGCGGGCGGCGCCGAACTCGCCCGCTTCGACAGCCAGGACGCGGGCGCCGAGACCGCCTTCGTCCTCGGCGAGCTCTACCGGCGCCAGGGCGCCTGGAAGTTCCGTGCGGTGGGGCAGGGGTACGACACCGGGCTGGCCGGCCTGGCCACCGACTTCGGCATCAGCGTCGAGGAGCCGGCGGCGCCGCAGCCCCCGGCACCCGCCCCGGCCCCCACCGCGCCCGCTCCGCCGCCTCCGGCAATGGCGCCCGCGCCGCCGATGGCGCCGCCGCCCCCGGCGCCCGCGCCCCCCACGGCGCCGCCGCCGGTGGCTCCCGCGCCCCCGTTGCCGACGGGGCAGCCGGCGGCCTCCGTCCCGCCCCCGCCGGGGCAGCCCGCGCCCGCCCCCGCACCGCCTGCCGTTCGTCTGACGAAGGTCACCCTCACGAAGGACGCCCCGGCTGTCTCCCTGACGAAGCAGGGCGGCACCTCCGGAGCGATGCGGGTGAACCTCAACTGGAGCGCCGGCTCTTCGGGCAAGCGGCTGGGCAAGAAACTCGGCCGAAAAGCGATGGAGGCCATGGGTGCCCGCGGTGCGCTGCTGCCGCAGTCCGGTGAGCTCGACCTCGACCTGTGCGCCCTCTTCCAGCTCACCGACGGCTCCGCCGGTGTGATCCATCCACTGGGCAACAACTTCGGTTCCCTGCACGCCCCGCCGTACATCCAGCTCGACGGGGACGACCGCACCGGCGCCGTCGCGGCCGGCGAGAACATGACGATCAACCTCGACCACCAGGACCGCATCAAGCGCGTCCTGATCTTCGTCACCGTCTACGCGGGCGCCCGCAGCTTCGAGGGGCTGAGCGCGACCGTCACCCTCCAGCCCCAGCACGGCGCCCCCGTCGACTTCACGCTGGACGCCTGCACGGTGCCCTCCAACGTCTGCGCGCTGGCCATGATCACCAACACCGGCAGTGAACTCGTCGTCCAGCGCGAGGCCCGCTACCTCGTGCCCGACCCCGGTGTCAGCCCGCAGCGCACCATCGACCAGGCCTACGGCTGGGGGCTGGACTGGTCACCGGCCCGCAAGTGAGCGGCGGCGCCGGGGGCGCGGCTCAGGGCGCCGGGTACGTCCGGCCCTTCCATGCCGCACCGCGCCCCCGGTAGTGCCGCACCGCCGAGTCCACCGTCATCAGCAGATAGAGCAGCGCCGTGAAGGGCAGCAGCGGCGCCGCCCACAGCGGCTGTCCGTAGTAGCGCAGCATCGGCAGATACGTCCCGCACATCACCGCCCAGGCCGCCCCGCCCAGTGCCGCGAGCGCCGGACCGCCGCCGGCCAGTCCGGCCACCAGCGCGACGGGTGGCACCAGATACACCAGGGCGAGACCGAGGACGGTGCCGAGCAGCAGCAGGGGCCGGTGCCGGAGTTGGGCGTACGCGCTGCGCGAGACCATCCGCCACAGCTCGGCCGCCCGCGGATACGGCCGCACGCTGTCCACCCGGTCCGCCAGCCCCAGCCAGATCCGCCCGCCGCCGCGCTTGACCGCCCGCGCCAGCGTCACATCGTCGATCACCGCATGCCGGATCGCCTCCGGGATGCCCGCCCGCTCGGCGGCCTCCGCGCGCAGCAGCACACAGCCGCCGGCGGCCGCCGCGGTCCGCGCCCCGTGCCGGTTGACCCGGCGGAACGGGTACAGCTGTCCGAAGAAGTAGACGAACGCCGGCACGATCAGCCGCTCCCAGAACGTCACCGCCCGCAGCCGCGCCATCTGGGAGACCAGGTCCAGCCGTGCCGACCGGGCCGCCGCCACCAACTCCCGCAGGCTGTCCGGGCCGTGCGCGATGTCCGCGTCGGTCAGCAGCAGATACTCCGGCCCGACGCGCTCCCGCGCCAGCGCCATCCCGTGCCGTACCGCCCACAGCTTCCCCGTCCACCCCGGCTCGGGCTCGCCGGGCGAGGACACCGTCAGCGGCAGCCCGCCCCGCGCGGCCGCCAGGCGCCGGGCCAGCGCGCCGGTCCCGTCCGTACTGCCGTCGTCGACGAGGAACACCTCGGCCCGGCCCGGGTACTTCTGCCCGAGCAGCGACGGCAGGCTGTCCGGCAGCACCGCGGCCTCGTCCCGCGCCGGGACCACCACCGCGACCGACGGCCAGCGCTCCGGATCCCGGCGGGCCGGCAGCCGGACGTCCGTCCGCCAGAAGAAGCCCTGACCCAGCAGCAGCCACACCCAGGCCAGCAGGGACCCGGCACCGATCCACTCCATCGCTCCCACGGCCGCAGTCTGCCGCACCGCACCCGTCGCGCAGCGGCCATCGACACGGTGTCGGAACGGGGCGGCGGGGGAGGGGTGAGGGCGGGAGGGCGGCCACCGGGGGCACCCGCCGGTTCCGCCCGGTATGACAAGCCGGACGGGCGGCTGAGTAAAGTGTCCGGGTGAAGATCGCGCTGATGGACTCCGGGACCGGGCTGCTCGCGGCGGCCGCCGCCATGCGGCGACTGCGGCCGGACGCCGATCTGGTCCTCTCCTCCGACCCCGACGGTATGCCCTGGGGCCCCCGCACCCCCGACGATGTCATCGCACATGCCCTGGCCGTGGCCCGCTCGGCGGCCGCGCACCGCCCCGACGCCCTGATCATCGCCTGCAACACCGCGTCCGTGCATGCGCTGCCCGCCCTCCGTGCCGAGCTGGAACCGCAGATCCCGGTCATCGGCACCGTCCCGGCGATCAAGCCCGCCGCGGCCGGCGGCGGCCCCGTCGCCATCTGGGCGACCCCCGCCACCACCGGCAGCCCCTACCAGCGGGATCTGATCGACCGGTTCGGACGCGGGGTGGACGTCACCGGTGTGCCCTGCCCGGGGCTCGCCGACGCGGTCCAGGCCGCCGACGAGGCCGCGATCGACGCCGCCATCGCGGCCGCCGCCCATCTCACCCCACGGGACGTGCGGACCGTCGTCCTGGGATGCACCCACTACGAGCTGGTCGCCGAGCGCATCCGCGCCGCCCTCCAGCAGCCGGGCGCCCCCGCGCTGGTCCTGCACGGCTCCGCCGAGGCGGTCGCCGCCCAGGCGCTGCGCCGCATCGGTGCCGAGCCGGCCCCGGCGGCCGCTCCGACCGGCGCCCTCAGCGTGATCCTCAGCGGACGCCCCGCCGGACTGCCGGCCGAGGCGCTCGTCTACGCCGAGGGCCGGCTGCTCGCCCGGAGCCGTACGGACCTCGCGCCGGCGGACGCGGTGCCGACGACCCCCGCGCCCGACGGGGCCACCGCGGCCGCCCGGCGCTGACGTCACCCATGACGTCGCCCGTAGCGCAACCCGGGCCGGAACGGGGCCGTCCGAAGCACTGCCATGGTGTGCAAAGACGCGTACGCTGCGTTTCATGAGGGACCACCCCCACGAGGGGGCAGCAGCCCCCGGTGACCACAGCAGTACCGACGGCGCCGACAGCGGAGCGCGCCCCGCCGGCGGCTCCCATGCCGAGATCCCCGAGGTCTGGCACGGCAGCGCCACCAACCGCATCCAGTGGCTGCTGGCCGGGATCGGCGCGGCCTGTCTGGCGCTGGGCATCCTGCTCGCCGTCGAGAGCAACTGGACCTCGGGGCGCGCGCCCCTGGTGATGTCGGTGGTCGGCTGTGTCGCGGCCGGTCTGCTGGTGCTCTTCGGCACGCTCGCCTTCGTCCATGTCGCGGTACGCGTCGACAAGGACTGCCTGGAAGTGCGGTGCGGCCATATAGGGGTGCCGCGCCGCCGCATCCCGCTCGACACCGTCGTCGGCGCCGATTTCACCCCCCAGGTCACCCCCCGCCACTGGGGCGGCTGGGGGTATCGCTGGCGCCCCGAGCAGGGCACGGCCGTGGTCGTCCGCCGGGGTGAGGGCGTGGTGCTCCAGCTCGGCGACGGGATGACCTTCACCATCACCGTCGATGACGCCGAGGGCGCCGTCCGGGCGATCCGGGGCCGGCTCCGGCCGCGTGAGGGGAGCCCGGCGGGCACCTGAGCGCCGCGCCGACGGGTGTGCGGCGCATGTGCGCTCCGTGCCGGGGCGGGCGGGGGACGTCCCGTAGGGTCGGACCATGGCAACCCCCGACTTCATTCGTGATCTCCGGAACTCCATCGGCCGGCAGCTCCTCTGGCTGCCGGGGGTGAGCGCGGTCGTCTTCGACGACCAGGGTCGTGTCCTGCTGGGCAAGCGGGTCGACACCGGTGGCTGGTCGGTGATCGGGGGTATCCCCGAGCCCGGTGAGCAGCCCGCCGAGACAGCGGTGCGGGAGGTCTACGAGGAGACCGCCGTCCGGGTCGTCCCCGAGGGCATCGTCCTCGTCGAGACCATGCCGCCCACCCACTACCCCAATGGCGATATCTGCCAGTTCATGGACGTGACACTGCGCTGCCGGGCGGCCGGGGGTGAGGCGCAGGTCAATGACGACGAGTCGCTGGAGGTGGGCTGGTTCGCCGTGGACGCCCTGCCGGAGCTCGAGGAGTATGCGCTGACCCGGATCAAGCGGGCGCTGGAGGCCGGGCCGACGTGGTTCCACGGGATGGAGGAGCAACGGCCGGGCCGGCACCCGGAAGCCTGAGCCCCCGGCCGTCGTCTCCGGGGGCTCAGGCCGTCGGGCGAGGGGCTACAGCTCCTCCGTCGACGGCTCGTCCAACGGGTCGGACGACTCGTCGGGAAGCGGTGGCAGCTGGGAACCCTCCGGGGAACCGGGCTCTTCGGTGCTGCTGGGCGGCTCCTCGGTGTGCATCTCCCGCTTGTCCTTGCGGCAGGTCGTGATCCAGGTGCCGGTGGGGCCGCTCTCGTACTGGCAGAACCAGCCCCGTACGGAGAGCGTGCCCCGGTCGTCCTGTGCCTCCCGCGGCGCCCGCAGGAAGAACTCGGACATCACCTGACGCGCCTCCCCGCAGGCCACCGTGCCGCCAGCCCCGGGATCGGCGTAGAGGGTGACGTCTCCTTCCGCGCCCAGCGCGTCGGCGAGCTCACCGCAGTCCACCGGCTGCCCGGGGACGGTGGGGGAGGCGGAGCCCGGCCCACCGTCCGGAGTACGGTCCGGCCCGGCGCCCGTGGGGGAGGACCTCGCGGCCGTCGTGTCCTGGCCGCCGCCCGCGTCCCCGCAGCCCGCGGCAGCCAGCGCGAACAGCACGGTCGGCACGGCGATGAGCCTCCGCATGTCGGCCTCCCTCGTGGCGGCGGTGCGCAGACGGCACGCTGACGAGGCTAGGAGCCCGCCGGGTGCCGTGCGATCCGGGACGGCCGGTCGGGTGAAGCACACGCGCCGTGGCCCGGTGTGCGGAAGGCGCCAGAGCCCCGGCCGCCGGCGCACCGCCCGGCAGGTGCCGCCGCCACATCCGGCCCGCGAAGTGTGGTGCCGCGCCACATCGGTGCCGGCCAAGCCGCTGCCTAGGGTGCGGACATGACCGTGATCGGCACCCCAGGCCCGGTATCCCTCGACCTCGACGGCCGCACCGCTCTCGTCACCGGAGCGGCCGGTGGCATCGGACGCGCCTGCGCGCTGCGGCTGGCCGCGGCCGGCGCCACGGTGCGCGCGGTCGACCGGGACACCGACGGCCTGACCCGCCTCGTGACGGATCACCCGAACGGCGCCCCAGGCCGCATCGAACCGTGCCCGCTGGACCTGACCGATCTGGACGCCGCCGAGCGGGCCGCGGCCGGCACCGATCTGCTCGTCAACAACGCGGGCCTCCAGCTCGTCCGGCCCATCGAGGAGTTCCCGCCCGAGGTCTTCCACCGGGTGCTGACCGTGATGCTGGAGGCGCCCTTCCGGCTGCTGCGGGGCGCGCTGCCCCATATGTACGCACAGGGCTGGGGCCGGGTCATCAACATCTCGTCCGTGCACGGCCTGCGGGCGTCCCCCTTCAAGTCCGCGTATGTCGCCGCCAAGCACGGCCTGGAAGGGCTGTCCAAGACCGCCGCCCTGGAGGGCGCCCCGCACGGCGTCACCAGCAACTGCGTCAATCCCGGATATGTCCGCACGCCCCTCGTCGAACGGCAGATCGCCGACCAGGCCGCCGCACACGGCATCCCCGAAGAGCGCGTACTGGCCGACATCCTGCTCGCCGACTCCGCCCTGAAGCGGCTGCTCGAACCGGCGGAGGTCGCCGAGGCCGTCGCATATCTCTGCACCCCGCAGGCGTCCTTCGTGACGGGCACTTCGCTCGCCCTGGACGGGGGCTGGACCGCGCACTGAGCGGCACCGGTCCGCACTGGTCCGTACCCGGGCGGCGGGAGGCCGGCGCACCGCGACGACCCGGAGGTATTCCTGGTGACCATGCCCACCGAACAGCCGACGCCCGAACCGGGCCCCCGGCCCGGGAACACCCCGCGACCGGTGCCCGTTCCGTACACCCCGGAGGGCACCCTGGCCGGCGATCCCGCCCACGACCCGGCCGAGGCCCCGTTCCTCGGTCTGCTGGCCACCGGCGCCGCGGCCGAGGAGTACGAGCGCCCGGTGCTGCGCGCCCGCGCCGGAGGAGCCGCCGCCGGCCGGCTCGCCGCCCTGGAGCGGGCCAAGCTCCTCGCGCTGCGGGTGCGCGCCGAACTGGAGGACCGCCGACGGCGCGAGGCCGAGCTGTCCGCGCTCTACGCCACCGCGCACGACCTGGCCGGGCTGCGCGACCTCGACGCGGTGCTGCGCGCGATCGTGTGCCGGGCCCGCTCCCTGCTGGGCACCGAGGTCGCCTACCTCACCCTCAACGACCCGTCCGCCGGCGACACCTATATGCGGGTCACCGACGGCTCGGTCTCGGCGCGCTTCCAGCAGCTGCGGCTCGGCATGGGCGAGGGCCTGGGCGGCCTGGTCGCACAGACCGCCCGCCCGTACGTCACCGACAGCTACTTCCACGACGAGCGGTTCCGGCACACCCGCAGCATCGACTCCGGCGTCCAGGATGAGGGTCTGGTGGCGATACTCGGGGTGCCGCTGATGCTCGGCAGCAGTGTGATCGGGGTGCTGTTCGCCGCCGACCGGCGCGAGCGGGTCTTCGAACACGGCCAGATCGCGCTGCTCGCCGCCCATGCGGCCCATGCCGCCGTCGCCATCGACACCGCCAACCTCCTTGCCGAGACCCGTAAGACACTCACCGAACTGGAGGCCGCGAACGAGATCATCCGCGACCGCAGCGCGGTCATCGAGCGTGCCTCGGACGTCCATGACCGGCTCACCGAACTGGTGCTGCGCGGCGGCGGGGTCCAGGACGTCGCCGGGGCGGTCGCGGAAGTCCTGCACGGCGAGGTCGAGTTCACCGAGCCCGGCGGGGCACCGGCCGAGGCACTGGACCGCTCGCGCGCAGACGGGCACGCCGTACGGGACGGCGCCGACTGGGTCGCGGCGGTCGGGGCGGGCGGCGAGGTGCTGGGCGCGCTCGTGCTGCGTGGCCATCCGGCCCTCGACCCGGTCGACCAGCGGACCCTGGAGCGGGCCGCCATGGTCACCTCGCTGCTCCTGCTCGCCCGGCGGACCGCCGGCGAGGCCGAACAGCGGGTACGCGGTGAGCTGTTGGACGACCTTCTGAACGCCGCGGACCGCGACCCCCGGCTGCTCCGGGAACGCGCCGCCCGGGTCGGCGCGGACCTGGACGCGCCGCATGTCGTCCTGGCCGCCCGGACCGACGGGCCGCGGCCGGACGACGCGCACTCCCACGGCACCGACCGCCGCCGGCTCCGGTCGGCGGCCTCCCATCTCGCCGCCACCCGCCGGGGCCTGGCCTCCGTACGGGACGGCGGCGCCGTCCTGCTGCTGCCGCTCGGTCCCGACGACGACCCGGCGCACATCGCCGGCGAGACCGCCGCGCGGCTCGGTGCCGCGCTGCACCTGCCGGTCACGGTCGGTGCCTCGGCTCCGGTACCGGCCCCCGCCGCCCGCCCCGCGGCGGTCGCCGACGCCTACGCGGAGGCCAGACGCTGCCGGGAGGCGCTGGGGGCGCTGGGCAGGGCCGGCCAGGGTGCGGCCGCCGCCGACTTCGGGTTCCTCGGGCTGCTGCTCGCCGACACCCGCGATGTGGACGGCTTCGTCCACCGCACGCTCGGCGCGGTCACCGGCTATGACGCCCGACGCGGTACGGAACTGCTGCGGACCCTCGGTGCCTACTTCGCCTGCGGTATGAGCCCGGCCCGCACCAAGGACGCGCTGCACGTCCATGTGAACACCGTTGCGCAGCGCCTGGACCGGGTGAGCCGGCTGCTGGGCTCCGACTGGCAGACCCCGGCACGCGCCCTGGAGATCCAGCTGGCGCTGCGGCTGCACCAGCTCTCCTCCGCCGTGGCGGGCGATACCGGCGCGTAACAGGGGGCGTTGAGTCGGCACCGGGCTCACGGGCGGTCCGTACCGATGGCCGCCTCCGGGTGCGCGCCGTCGCGACCTGCGGCAGCGTGGTGCCGAAGCTTCCCCCTTCCCACCGGACAGAGGCGAAGCTCCCCCCTTCCCACCGGACAGAGGAGCGCGACATGGGTGACAAAGGTGCCATGGACAAGATGAAGGGCAAGGCCAAGCAGAAGGCCGGCAAGATCACGGGCGACGAGCGGCTGAAGGGCGAAGGCCGCGCGGACGAGGCCAAGGGCAGGTCGAAGGGCGCGATGAGCGACGCCAAGGAGAACCTCCGGGGGATGAAGGACTCCCTGAAGGGCAAGAACCGCTCCTGACGCCCGGCGGGGGCGTGGCGGACCCGCTGCCCCGTCTCCCGGAGCGTCCCCGGGCCCGCCACGCCCCCGCCGTACATCAGGTGGTTCAGGCCCCTCCGGACGGCACGGCCGACGACGCCCCGCCGTCCGGACCGGCCGTGCGGCCCCCGCCGGCCACCGGGCCCCCTTCCACCGCGTTCCCCTCCACCGCGGTGAGATCCCGGCTGCGGGTCTCCCGCGCCATGCCCACCGCGAGCAGCGTCAGCAGCGCGGCGGCGATGACGTACAGGGCGATCGGCGTCGGGCTGTCGTAGTCGGCGAGCAGCGCCGTCGCGATCAGCGGGGCGGGCGCCCCGGCCGCGACCGAGGAGAACTGGGCACCGATCGAGGCGCCCGAGTACCGCATCCGGGTCGCGAACATCTCCGCGAAGAAGGCCGCCTGCGGCGCGTACATCGCACCGTGGAAGACCAGGCCGACGCTCACCGCGAGCAGCAGCAGCCCGAAGCGGTTGGAGTCCACCAGCGCGAAGAACGGGAACGCCCAGACGCCGACGCCGGCCGCGCCCAGCAGATAGACCGGCCGGCGCCCGATCCGGTCCGAGAGCGCACCCCAGGCGGGGATCACCGCGAAGTGCAGCGCCGAGGCGATCAGTACGGCGTTCAGGGCGGTCTGCTGTGACAGCCCGGTGTGCGAGGTCGCATACACCAGCACAAACGCCGTGATCACGTAGTACGAGATGTTCTCGGCCATCCGCGCCCCCATCGCGATCAGCACATCCCGCCAGTGGTGCCTGAGCACCGCCACCAACGGCAGCCTCTCCAGCGCGGCACCCTCCGTCCGCCGGGCCTCGGCACGCGCCAACGCGGCCCGGAACACCGGCGATTCGTCCACCGAGAGCCGCACCCACAGCCCCACGACCACCAGCACGCCAGAGAGCAGGAACGGCACCCGCCAGCCCCAGGACGTGAACGCCGCATCCGACAGCAGCGCCGTCATCGCCGACAGCACCCCGGTGGCCAGCAACTGCCCGGCGGGTGCGCCGGTTTGCGGCCAGGACGCCCAGAACCCGCGCCGCCGGGCGTCCCCGTGCTCCGACACCAGCAGCACCGCGCCGCCCCACTCACCGCCCAGCGCGAACCCCTGGACCAGCCGCAGCGCGGTCAGCAGCACCGGCGCCGCCGTGCCGACCGTCGCATGGGTCGGCAGCAGCCCGATAGCGAAGGTCGCCCCGCCCATCAGCAGCAGGCTCAGCACCAGCAGCTCTTTGCGCCCCAGCCGGTCCCCGTAATGTCCGAAGACCAGCGCCCCGATGGGCCGCGCGGCAAAGCCCACCGCGTACGTCAGAAAGGACAGCAGGGTCCCGACAAGCGGATCGGACCCGGGGAAGAACAGCTTGTTGAACACCAGCGCGGCGGCGGACCCGTAGAGGAAGAAGTCGTACCACTCGACGGTCGTGCCGATCAGACTCGCGGCGACGATGCGCCTGAGGTTCGCGGACGCGGGCGGGGAGGTTGCGGGGGCGGCCATGGTCACCACTTCCGGGCGGCTACGCGGACGTTGACGTATCGCCACACCGTAGAAATCCCCAGGTCAGGCGCACATGTGGTGGGACACCACACTTCGGGGAGCAAGGGTGTCGGCACCGCCCGGGGAGGGCCGTCCGCAGGCCGCCGCCCATAGCTTGGACCGGCGCCGGTTGACGGCTCAGACCGGAGCGGGCCGGAAGGTGAGGGGCAGCCGGTCGGGATACCGCAGTGTCGCGCGGCGTTCGCGCCAGGGTCGTCCGGCGGGCCTGGGCGGCTGCGGTGACTGGAGCAGTCCGGTCAGCAAGGCCCGGATGACGATGCGGGCGAGCATCGCGCCGGAACAGGCGTGGGGGCCCCAGCCGAGCGAGAGGTGGCGGTTGGGACAGCAGACCGGTGCGGCGAGTGCAGTGGTACCAGCCGGAGATGAGTTCGCTGACCTTTTCGCGGGCCGCGAGCGCCGGCTCGCGGACTTCGGGGAGCAGGCCTGCATCCATACCGCGGAGCAGTGCGTCGGAGAGCGCCGCGAACTGAGCGAGGGGCAGGGGATCCACTCCCAGCAGCCGGCATACGGCCAAGAGTGCGACGGGGCGTGCGACCTCCGCGGTGAAGTCGAACTCCGGTGCGTCGGCATACTTGGCCACCAGCTCGCGGGTATCGGCCACGGCGGCGTCCCCGATGCCGTCGAGCGGCCAAGGACGGTTGCCCGGGAGCGAGTTCAGGCCTTTCGCAGCCGACGGCTGTGTCAGGCAACCGCGTTACTCTCCACAGCCTCTCCATGGGCGACTTTGTTCGATCGTCAATGGAGGACTGATGAGCAAAGCGAGAACCCTCCGCGGCACCTTGGCGGGCGCGGTCCTGATGGGGGCGGCGCTGGTGGGGGCGTCCGCCCCGCCCGCCGCCGCGGTCGTCGGGGGAGACCGGGCCGAGATCAAGAAGTATCCGTGGACGGTCGCTCTGACGTCGCAGGACGTGAAGGAACCGGACTGCGCGGGCACGCTCGTCGCGCCGCGCAAGGTCCTGACCGCGTCCCACTGCGTGAGCCCGGCCACCGTCGACGGCGTGCGTGTGGTGGGCGGACGGGAGGATCTGCGGGACACCCGCAAGGGCACCGTGCGCAAGGTGGCGAAGCTGTGGATCCACCCCAAGGCCGACACCGAAGGGAACGGCGCCACCTACGCACACGACCTCGCCGTCCTCACCCTCAACGCCCCCATGCCGTACCGGACCCTGCCGCTCGCCACCCCGGCGCAGCAGAAGCTGTACGAGGAAGGCACGCCCAACAGGGTCCTGGGCTGGGGCTCCACGACGGGCCGCGACGACGACCGCCGGGTGCCGCCACTGCAGACCGCGCTGATACCCAACCGGGGCGACGAGCAGTGCATCACGGCGTATGGCACCCGCCGGTACAGAAAGACCTACACGATGTGCCTCGGCTACCCGGCGGGCGGCGTCAGCGCATGTTCCGGGGACAGCGGGGGGCCGGTCGTGGTGCAGGGGCGGCTGGTCGGTGTCATCAGCGGCGGCGGCAGTTGTACCAGCCGCCTCTACCCGGGCGTCGCCGTGAAGGCGGCCTCCTACTACCCGCTCCTCCAGAGCCGGATCGCCGGATGAGGGGGCAGGGGAGCATCCACATGGCGCGACACTGGTACATGCGTTGGCCGGCCCTGGCAGGTCTCATGGTGCTGGTCGGCGCCGGCCTCGCCGTGCTGCCGGCGCACCCCGCCCAGGCCGTCATCGGCGGACAGAAATCCAGTACGGCAGCGGCACCGTGGACCGTCACGATCAACCTGTGGCGGCAGACCGACACCTATCCGCGCTCGGGGCAGTTCTGCGGCGGCACCCTGGTCACTCCGAGGAAGGTCGTCACCGCCGCCCACTGCGTCGTCGACGAGGCCCCCACCGATCTGGGGGTGGTCGCGGGCCGTACCGACCTGCGCCGCCACGACGGCCGGCTGCGCAAGGTGACCAAGGCCTGGATCCATCCGCGATTCGGCCGCCACCTGGAGAACGACGTCGCCGTCCTCACACTCGACAAGCCGATGCCACCGCGGTACACCCCGTTGCCCGTGGCCACCGCTGCCGACACCGGTCCGTACCGCCCCGGCACCCGTGCCCGGGTCCACGGCTGGGGCCTGCTGGACAACGAGGGCCGTGAGGCGAACGTGCTCCGGTCGGCGAACCTGCGGGTCCTGCCCGACCGGACATGCCAACGGCTCAACCCCTGGGGCGACTTCGACCCCAAGATGCACGTCTGTGCCAACGATCCGGTCACCGGCGCCCACCATGCCGAAGGTGACAGCGGCGGCCCGCTCGTCGCCGGCGGCAAGCTGATCGGGATCGTCAGCTGGCTGGCCAACGGCACCGCCGCCACCCCCACGCCCGGCGTCTACACCCGGGTCGCGGCCTTCTCCCGCGAGATCGACCGGCAGCTCAGGTAAGGGATGCGTGGAGAGCGGGGCGGCCGGATGGCCGGCCGCCCCGCCCCCGCCTTCGCCGGAGGAACACAGGCAGGTACGTCAGACGTCAGTACGTCAGCGCGTCGGACGCCGAGCCCTGCCAGTAGGTGACGGCGGCGTTGTTGTCCTTGTGCGTACCCGCGGGCAGGGTGAGCTTGAGGGGGGTGCCCGTCGAACCGGAACCGTTCCGCGGAGCGAAGTGCACCTCGAGGCTCTGGGCGGTACGGCCACCTGAGTCACCGCCGCCCTCGCCGCTGAGCAGGATCGAGGCGTAGGCGGACCGGCCCGGGGCGAGGGTCACGACGGCCTGCGGCCGGCTGTCCTCCATGATCCGGGTCGCCGACTGCTCGTCGTCGAAGCGCAGGAGGGGCGCCGAATAGGCATGGCAGGAGCGCGACCCCGTGTTGGTGATCGTGAGGAGCAAGTGATTGATGGGGCGTGTGACCTTGGTGATGACGGCCTTGGTGTTCGCTCCCGTACAGGTGACCGCCGAGCCGTCCGCGGTGCCTCCGCCCTTTCCGGTGCCTCCGCCCTTTCCGGCGTCTTTGCTCTGACCGCCGGAGGCGCCCTGTCCGGTGCCGGAACCCTCTCCTTGCGTCTTGCCGGTTCCGCCGGGCCTGCCGTTCGCGGTGGCGCCGCTGGAGGTGGCGCCGCTGGAGGTGGCCCCGGCCTCCGGGCGTGCCCCGGACGGGGTGCCGGACGCCGCCTCGCTGTCACCCTGGCAGGCGGACAGCGACAAGCCCGCGAGAAGGGCGGCGGTGGCGGCGGCAGCGGTACGGGATCGGACGGTGCGCATGGTGATTCGGTTTCTCCTAGCGAGTGGGTTCAGCGTCGGGTGATCAGCGAGATCACCACCGCGGCACAGATGATCAGCACGGCGATGGCGACAACATCGCTGGTGCACCAGCGGGTTCGCATGGCGCCTCCGGTCTCGGTGGTGCTGCTCACAGCGTGCGGGGTATGTGTGGGTGTGCCAACGATTCCGGGACAATGAGAGAAGCCGGAACGCTGGAACATGCGCTGACCTGGGGGAATGCCCACTCCCTGGAATGCTGTCCTGGAACGGCGCAACGGAGAGGGGAGCAGGGTGGGGACCGAGACAGAGGGATTTGCGGGGCTGCTCGGCCTGTTGAAGGAGCGCTCCGGTCGCAGCTACGGCGTCCTCGCCCGGCAGGTGCACATGAGCGTGTCCACGTTGCACCGGTACTGCAACGGCGATGCCGTGCCGAAGGACTTCGCGCCCGTCGACCGCCTCGCCAGGCGCTGCGGGGCGACAGCGGACGAACTCGTGGAGCTGCACCGGCGCTGGATCCTGGCCGACGAGGCCCGCAGACGAAACCGCTCGACGCCCGCCGCAACCACCTCGCCCACCGCTGGCGCCACACGGGCAGCAGCGGCCGACGCCGCGGGTACTCCGGCTGCTGTGCCGGGACCCTCGGCACCCAGGGCTGCTTCCGTTCCGCCGGAGACGTTCTTGGCCACCGCACCCACAAGCCCCGGCCCCCTCGTCGGTCGCGACACCGAGGTCGAGCGAACCGCCGAGTTACTGCGGATGCCGGCCGGCGGGGATCCGGTCCTGATCGTCACCGGGGATCCGGGTGCGGGCAAGACCGCACTGCTCGACGTGGCGCTCCACACCGCCCGCACGGCCGGGATGCGGGTGCTGAGGGCCGAAGGAGCGGAGCCCGAGGCGGAACTCGCCTTCTCCGGGCTGCACCAGCTCCTGAGCCCGGTGCTGGCAGAGGCGGAAGGGCTGCCCGTCCGCCAGCGGGGAGCGCTGCTGGCCGCTTTCGGGATGAACACCCAGGAAGCGGAGCGTGATCCGCTGCTCATCGGGCTGGCGGCCTGCACGCTGCTGGGCCGGGTCGCGGAGCGCAAGCGGCTGCTGGTCGTGGTCGACGATGCCCACTGGATCGACGCGGACTCCCTGCGCACAGTGGGTTTCGTGGCCCGGCGCCTGCACGGTCACCAGGTGGTGCTGCTGATCGCGACCCGTGACACCGCCCGGCTCACCGGACTGAGCCGGGGCCACCGCACCCTGGAGCTCGGTCCGCTGGACACGGCCGCGGCCAACCAGCTGCTCGACCAGCAGGGTTGCCCGCCCGCCGGACTCACCCGCCTGCACGTTCTCGACCAGTCGGTGGGCAACCCCCTGGCCCTGATCGAGTTCGCCGCGGCCCATGCGGCCGGCCGGGCCGCGCCCGTGCGCAGCGGTGAACCCCTCCCGCCCACCGAACGGCTGGAACGGTCCTTCGCCCACCGGTGGCGGCAACTGCCCGAAGAGACCCGGCAGATACTGCTGCTCGCCGCCGCCGACACCACCGTGGTCACCCTGCACGATCCCCGGGTGTGGCTGCCGGCCGAGGACGCCGGGCTGGTGCGGCTCCAGTCGGGCGGTGTCCGCTTCCATCATCCGCTGGTCCGCTCCGCGCTCTACCACGCCGCCACACCGCAGCAGCGGCGACAGGCGCATCTGGCCGCGGCCGCGGCGCTGGCCGACGCTCCCGACCGGCAGTCCTGGCACCGTGCGGCGGCGGCCACCGGACCCGACGAGGACGTCGCCACCGCCCTGGAGCGAACCGCCGAACGGACCTGGCAGCGCGGCGGATATGCGGAAGCGGCCAAGGCGTGGAACCGTGCGGCCGAGCTCAGCCCGGTGCCGGACGAGGGCGCCCGCCGCTTCGTCCACGCCGCGCAGTCGGCGATCCTGTCCGGGCAGATGTCCTGGGTCGAGCAGCTGACCGACCAGGCCCTCGCCCTCACCGACGACCGGTCCCTGCGCGCCCTCGCCGCGCTCCGCGCAGGGCAGGCGCTGGCGCTGACCCCCCTGCGGGCGGCCGCAGCCGGCGTCCTGCTGCGCACCGCCGAGGACTGCCTGGCGGTGGACCCCGACCTCGCCCGGGAGGCTCTCGCCACCGTGGCCCTGGTCGCCTACTACACCGGCGATCCCGCCCAGCAGCGGGCGGTGGAGCGGATGTTGCCCCGGACCGGAGGAGAGCGGGGCAAGGATCTCGTCCGGCTCTGGACCCAGGCGCTGACCGACCCCTCGTCGGACCGGGAGGGGCTACTGGCGGACCTGCACGCCCTGGTGGGGGACGCCAACCCGCCCGGGGAGCTGACCGCCCTGGGCACCATCGCCTGGCTGCTCGACGAAACCTCTCTGGCCCTCACCCTGTTCCACCGGGCGGCCCATCGGCCGACGGGGCCGCCGCTCCCCGCCGGCCTGCGCTGCGCGGCCGGATGGGCCAACTTGGAACACGGGGACTGGGACCAGGCCAGGAAGGTCGCCGACGCCTCCGCGCAGGGGGCAGCCGACTCCGGCCTCGCCCACACCGCGGCCGCGGCGCTGGCACTCCACGCCGGCCTGTCCGCCCTGCAAGGGAGGACCGAGGCGGCACGGACGGCCGCCCAGGAAGCACTGGCCTCCGTCACCCCCCACGGCAGCGGGGCGGTGGTGGTCCGCGCCCGGTGGGCTCTGGGCATGGCGGCCACGGCCGAGGGCGACCACGACACGGCCTTCGCGCACCTCCGCATGCTGTTCACCGCCGACGGCAAGGAGGCGCACTACCACGCCTCGCTGCCCGGCGTCGCCGACATGGCGGCCGCCGCCGCACGCACCGGCCGCCACGACCAGGCAACGCTGATCGTCGAGCGGGTGGCGGACCGCCTGGAACACGGCTCGCCACGGCAGCGGACCGCGCTGTCCCGGGCGAGAGCACTGCTCGCCGGTCCCGCCGCCGCACCGCACTTCACCGCGGCACTGGCACAACCCGGCGCGGAGCACCGGCCGTTCGAGCACGCTCAGACGCTTCTGGACCACGGTGAATGGCTGCGCCGACGGCTGCGTACCGGCGAGGCCCGGGTCTCGCTGATGACCGCACTGGAGATCTTCCGGCGACTGGGTGCACAGCCCTGGGCCGCCCGCACCACGTCCGAACTGCGCGCGGCCGGCATCCGGCAAACCACCCCGGCACCCCACGCCCTGCAGGCCCTCACCGCACAGCAGCAGCAGATCGTACGCCTTGCGGCACAGGGGCTGACGAACCGGGAAATCGGCGAGCGCCTGATGCTGTCCCCCCGCACCGTCGGTTCCCACCTCTACCGCTCCTTCCCCGAGCTGGGCGTCACCACCCGCGCCCAACTCCGCGACCTGCTGGACCGGTTCTCCGCGGCCGGCACCCCACCGGAACCGGCCTGACGGTCCCTCTCCCGGCCGTGCCTACCGCGCCTCGCCCCGTGCGCCGACTGCCCTCCCGTCCACCGCGAAGTGCAGTCATCCGTCCGATGCGCCCGCCCCAAGGGCTGCTTCAGGATGGCGTCCGGCACACCGTTGCCCTGGAGGAGAGAGGCAGTTCCCGTGGAGTCGATGGTTCTGGGCGACGTGGAGATCACCCGCGTGGTGGAGAAGGAGTGGCGCACGAGACCGCCCCACGAGATGTTCCCCCAGCTCGCGCCGGAATTCTGGGAACGCAACAGATCATGGCTGTCACCGGCGTTCTGGGACGCCGACGACGGCGTGCTGGTCAGCTGTACGCACACCTGGGTGCTGCGCAGCGAGGGCAAGGTCGTGCTGATCGACACCGGCATCGGCAACGACAAGCAGCGGCCCAGCGCGCCACCGTTCCATCAGCAGAACAGCGACTTCCTCGGCGCGCTCGCAAGGGCAGGGGTCCAGCCCGAGGACGTCGACATCGTGGTGAACACCCATCTGCACGCCGATCATGTCGGCTGGAACACCCGTCTGACGCAGGGCGAATGGGTGCCCACCTTCCCGAACGCGACCTATCTGCTGCCGGAGCCGGACCACCACTTCTGGAACCCCGCCCACGACCTCGCGCGCCGCTCGGGCGCCGCCAACCAGAACGTCTTCGAAGACAGCGTCGAGCCCGTCGTCCGGGCCGGCCGGTCCCTCCTGTGGCGCGACGGGTACGACATCGACGCCCACCTTCGTCTCGAACCCGCTCCCGGGCACACCCCGGGATCCGCGGTGGTCGTGCTGGAGTCGGGGACGGATCGCGCCGTCTTCGCGGGCGATCTGCTGCACAGCCCCGCACAGGTCGTCGAGCCGGACAGCAACAGCTGCTTCTGTGAGGACCAGGAGCAGGCACGGGCCTCCCGTCGCCGGGTGCTCCAGTGGGCAGCCGATCACACCGCCCTGGTCCTGCCCGCCCATGTACGCGGTAGTGCCGCCTTCGAAGTGGCCTCCCGCGGGAGCGCCTTCGCGATCACCCGCTGGGCGGACCGTCAACCGGGCTGCCGTGCGCAGGGGGAGGAGTAGCACTCCCATGCCTCACCGCGTACGTGTGAAGACCTCCGCAGGCACGGTCCTGGGCCGGCAGGACGCAGGGGTGAGCGTCTTCTGGAACATCCCCTACGCGGCCGCTCCGGTCGGTACCGGGCGGTTCGCGGCGCCCGTAGCTCCGGCGCCGTGGAGCGGTGTGCGGGACGCCGGTGAGCCCGGCCCCACCGCCCCCGCGGCGCCGCGGGCGGGCTTCGGCCCCCTGGACATGTCGTCCCTCCTGGGCTCCGGGTGGGTCACCGGAGAGGACTACCTCAGCGTCAACGTGTGGACCCCGAGCCCGCACCGGGACCGGCTGCCGGTGATGGTGTACGTGCACGGCGGGGGCTTCCTCAACGGCTCCGGACGTGCGGAGCTCTACGACGGCACCGGGTTCGCGCGCGACGGCGTCGTGCTGGTGACGCTGAACTACCGTCTGGGCGCCACGGGTTGGCTGGACGTGCCGGGAGCGCCGGCGAACCGCGGCCTGCTCGATGTGATCGCGGCGCTCGGCTGGGTGCGGGATAACATCGCCGGTTTCGGCGGGGACCCGGACAAGGTGACGGTGTTCGGCCAGTCGGCCGGGGCGATGATCGTGGCCGCGCTGCTGGCCGCTCCGCAGGCCGAGGGGCTGTTCCGGCGTGCGATCAGCCAGAGCGGCAGCGGTCTGTGCGCGTTCGCCCCGCAGCAGGCCGAGCGGGTCACCCGCGCGGTGGCGGCGCGGCTCGGTATCGCCCCCTCTGCCGGCGCCTTCGCCGACATCCCTGACGACCGGCTGGTGTCCGCGGTGGCCGGGCTCGGCCCGGTCGACGTCGCCGGCGACGGCCACTACGACACGTCCTTGGGCAGCAGCCCGTTCAAGCCCGTCCTCGACGGTGCCGTGCTGTCGCAGCAGCCGGTGGACGCGGTGGCCGGCGGCAGCGGGAGCGCAGTCGACCTGCTCATCGGCACCAACGCCGACGAGGCCAACCTGTACCTCGTGCCGACCGGGCGGGCCGCGGGGATCACCGAGGCGGAGGTGGCGGCCGCCGCGGCCCGCCGCCACCCGGACCCTGCGGCACTCGTCGCCGCACACCGGGCGCAGCGGCCGGACGTGTCCCCCGGCGAGCTGCTGGCGCACCTGATCACCGACGCCTTCACCGAGGGGAGCAGACAGCTCGCGGACGCCCATGCCGCGCGCTCGGCGGCCGGCACCTACGCCTATCTGTTCCGTTGGCGGCCGGCTGCGTTCGGCGGCTCCCTCGGTGCGTGCCACTGCGTCGAGCTGCCCTTCGTCTTCGACCGCACCGGGTTGCCCGGGCTCCGCGGCCCCCGGGCACTGCTCGGGGACGGGGACCTGCCGCCGGACCTCGCGTCGCGCATGCACCGGGCCTGGATCGGTTTCGCCGCGACCGGCGATCCGGGCTGGCAGCCGTACCGGACCGAGGAGCGAGCCGAGGAGCGAACCGAAGACCGGGCCGGGGACCGAGCCGAAGACCGGACCGAGGCCCGAGCCGTCCAGACCATCGACGCGCGGTGGACGATGCCGCAGGTCAGTGCGGGGAGCAACGGCGCTTGAGGGAGCCGGGGGAGGCGGACGGGGCAGGCGCGGGTGCCGTGGCGGCCGTGGCCGGGAGAAGACCGTCAGAAATTTTTTCCACCTCCCACCAATCCACCGGCGTTCCGGCTCCGAATCACGCTCGACACCTCACCGAGGTGTTGCTGTCGAACCCGGACGACGTGCGGTCCCCCCTCCTTCGCGGAGGCCGCCGGAAAAGGAACGATCGTGATAGCCAAGCGCACCAGCCGCCTCGCCGTACTCGTCGCTCTGCCCGCCGCCCTGGCCCTCACCGTGGGCGCCTCGTCCCAGGCCGTCGCCGAGGGCACCGGAGCGTTCCAGATCAACCTGGCGCAACTGAACGACTCCGGTTCCAAGGGCACGGCGATGCTCAGCCTCCAGGGCAACCGGCTGACCGTGAAGATCGAGTCCGAGGGACTCGTGCCCGGACAGCCCTCCGCCCAGCACCTCCACGGCTCCACCGAAGGCCATGACTTCCACTGCCCGGACGCCAGCGACGACACGAACGGCGACGGCGTCCTCAACAACACCGAAGCCACGGTCGATTACGGCGACATCAACATCTCGCTCACCACCAAGGGACCCACGGACATGGCGAGCGGTCTCGCCGTCGACCGGATGCCGGTGGCGAACGCGCAGGGCAAGGTCTCCTACGAGCGCACGCTCGCCGTCTCCCAGGACGTGGTCGAGCACATCAAGGACCTGCACATCGTGCAGCACGGCATCGACCGCAACGACAACAAGAAGTACGACTTCGAGGGGGCGGGCAAGAGCGAACTCGATCCCAAGCTCCCCCAGGAGGCCACCGCTCCGACCAACTGCGGTGAGGTACTGGGCGCCGCGGTGGGTTCCATTCCGGTCGGCGGGGTCGAGACCGGCACCGGGCCCGCCGAGGAGAACGGGGTTCCGGCCGCGGTGATGGGCGCCGGCGGGGCCGCCCTCGTGGGGACGGCCGGTGCGCTGGTCTTCGCACGGCGGCGGAAGTCCGTGCTCGCCGCCGGGCGGGCCGGGGGCAACGGGGCCGCCGCGTGAGCCGCCGGAACGAGGACACCGTGATCACCGTACGCCGCCGGGGCCACCGCGCCACCGGCTACGCCCTCGCCGCGGCACTGTCGGCCGTGCTCCTCGCCGGGTGCGGAGGGCAGGACGCCGCGCCGCCCCAGTCGCTCCCCGCCGGGCAGGAGCCGGGGGGCGGCGGGCAGTCGTCGGACGGCGAGGCGCCGGGTGGCGAGGCGTCGGGCGGCTCCGGGAGCCAAGCTGCCGCCGGCATGCCGAAGTCGGCTCCGCAGCGGCTCTCCATCCCTTCGCTCAATGTCTCCTCCTCGCTGGAGACGCTGGGACAGCAGAAGAACGGGACCATGCAGACCCCCAGGGACCCCGACAAGGCGGGCTGGTACCAGCCGGGGCCGACGCCCGGCTCCAAGGGACCGGCCGTGATCGCCGGCCATGTCTCCTGGAACGGCAAGCCGTCGGTGTTCCACAAGCTGACGTCGCTGAAGCGCGGTGACAGCATCGAGGTGGCCCGGCAGGACGGGAAGACGGCCAAGTTCACCGTCGACCGCATCGCCCAGTACCCGAAGAAGAAGTTCCCCACGCTCGAGGTGTACAAGAACCTCGATCACGCCGGTCTCCGCCTGATCACCTGCGGCGGGGACTACGACAAGGGCCAGCACTACTACCCCGACAACGTGGTGGTGTTCGCCAGCCTCACGGGCAGCGCGTAGACCGGACGCGCGCCCACCGGCCGGCGGTCCGGCGCCCTCGCACGGGCGACCGGGCCGCTCGCCGGTGCCCCCGGCCTCAGGACGAGCGGGTGCGCGCGACCAGGGCCGTGTCATTGCCCCAGGCATCGCTCCGGGCCGGGGCGCCGGACCGCCCGCACACGTCGCCCGCCATACTGCCTGCGATCTTTCTTCGCACCCCGAAGGGAACTTCGCAACGTGTCCTCCGCCGCCCCTCTCCCCGCCACGAGCACCCGCGTCGTCATCGTCGGCGCCGGTCCCGCCGGGCTCATCGTGGCGAATCTGCTGCGCACCGCCGGAATCGACTGTGTGCTGCTGGAGGCGGAGAGCCGGGAGTTCATCGAGCGGCGGCCGCGCGCCGGGTTCCTGGAGGAGTGGGCGGTGCGCGCGCTGGACCGGCGCGGGCTGGCCGACCGGCTGCTCGAACGGGCCGGTACACAGGGCGAGTTCGAGTTCCGGTTCGACGGGGAGCGGCACACGGTACGGACGGCTGAGCTGACGGGCCGCCGCCACTTCGTCTATCCGCAGCCCCTGTTGGTCACCGACCTCATCGCCTCGTACGCGGACCGGGCGGAGGGCGAGGTCCGATTCGGGGTAGGGGAGGTGGCACTGCACGACATCGACAGCGCCCGGCCGGCGGTGTCGTACACCGATCCGGTGACCGGCGCCCGGCACCGGATCGAGTGCGACTTCATCGCGGGCTGCGACGGTGCCCGTGGAGTGACCCGGGCGGCCGTCCCCGGCGGCCGGGCGGCCGTCACCCGCCATGACCACGGCGTCGCCTGGCTCGCCCTCCTCGCCGAGGCACCGCCGTCCGCTGACGGGGTGGTCTTCGGCCTCCACGAGCGCGGATTCGGTGCCCAGATGGCCCGCAGCCCCCAGGTCACCCGCTATTACCTCCAGGTCGCGCCCGGGTCGGACGCCGAGGACTGGCCGCATACGCGGGTGTGGGACGAGCTGCACCGACGGCTCGCCGCCGAGGGCGCCCCGCCGCTGACCGAAGGGCCAGTGATCGAGAAGGTGGTCCTGGACATGCACAACTACGTGGTGGAGCCGATGACCTTCGGCCGCCTCCACCTGGCGGGGGACGCGGCGCATCTGGTCGCGCCGATCGCCGCGAAGGGCATGAACCTCGCGATCAATGACGCGCTGCTGCTCGGCGACGCGCTGATCGCGCACTACCGGGGCGACGACAGCGGTCTGGCCGGATATTCCGAGGCGTGTCTGCGGCGGGTCTGGCAGTACCTGGAGTTCTCGCAGTGGCTGTCGGACGTGCTGCACGGCGCCTCGTCCGGTGACCGCTTCCTGGCGGGCACGGCACGGGCGCGGCTGCGGCGGCTGCTGGGGTCCGCGTCCGCGGCGAAGGCGTTCGCCGGGCTGTACATGGGCGAGGAAGCCGATCTGTGAGGCCGTGCGGGACCGGGCGGACGGCACTTCCGTGGGGTGATTCACAACCGGGAGGGGGTGCGATCCCGCGGGCCTGGGTACGCGGCCTCGTGATCGCCGGGCGAGATACCGTTGAGAAGTGGTAGAAATTCGGCGAAAAGCATCGCTGAGTCACTGAGGAAGGAGACGTATGTCATCGAAGCGCCGTCGTAAGAAGAAGGCCCGTCGCAAGAACGGTGCCAACCACGGCAAGCGGCCCCAGTCCTGAGCGAAGGCTGCGACCGACCTCGCCGATGGGGTTTCTGTGGGCTCCCCGCGTCCGTGCTTCCGCGGACGCGCGGAGCCCACAGCGGTATGCCCCCCGGCTCACGCCTTCGTCAGGGCCTCGCCTATCCGCTGGGAGACCTGTACCTGGGTGGCGTCGCGCCGGGTCGGGTTGAACGAGAAGACCGCACGGCGCTGTTGGTCACGGGTGGCGACCATGGCCGAGCAATAGCCGTACCGCTCACCGGTCTTGCCCCACAGGGTGATGCCGTTCATCGTGACGGTCTGCAGGCCCGCGGCATAGTGCGCCGGGCTGCCGTCCACCATGCGCACCTCGTCCGGCGGCAGGGTGAACATCCGCTCCAGCTCATGGGGCGGCAGGAGTTCGCCCGAGAACAGGGCGGTGAGGAAGCGGTCCAGATCGCCGGTGTGGGAGATCATCTCGCCCCCTCCCCAGGCGGCCGACTGGTCGAACTCGGTGATGTCCAGCAGGGACCCGTCCGTCATCCTCATATAGCCGTGCACATGCGGCCCGTGGATCCGGGGGTCGTTGCCGGGCACGCTGGTGTGCCGCAGACGCAGCGGGCGGAGAATGCGACGGGTGATCACCTCGCCGTAGCGGCACCCCGTCAGCCGCTCGATCAGCAGCGCCAGAAGGATGTAATTGATGCTCCGGTACTCCTGTTTGGTGCCGGGGGTGAACTTCATGGGGCCGTGCGTCACCCGTGCCACGAGTTGTTCGGGCGTCCACCGGTCGTAGCGGTGCCGGGCGATCTCCTCCGGGGAGGACGGGTCGTAGGGCGGGTCCTGCTCGTCGGGGAGTCCGCTGGTGTGGTTCAGCAGCTGCAACACCGTGATCGGCGGGAACTTGGCCGGCAGCAGTCCGGGCAGCAGACGCTGCACCGGCAGCTCCGGTGACAGCCGGCGCTCGGCGGCGAGCTGCAGCACCACCGTCGCCACGAACACCTTGGTGATGCTGCCGATCCGGAAGGTGTCCCGCTCATGGACCCCGCGGCCGGTGTCCCGGTCGGCGATACCCGCGTTGCCGTACCAATGCCCGGCCGAACCGCTCACCCGCAGCTGGGCCGCGGTCAGCTGCGGGTGCTCCAGATCGGACAGGGCCGCACGCAGCGCGGTCACATTCAGGGGAGGGACGGGGACGGGAGCGGGCGGGACCCGACGGGCCGGACCGCCGCCCGACGGGGCCGGGGCCGGCCGGGACGCGGCGCGGGCCGGACCCGCCGTCGCGGCGACCACCGCACCGGACAGGGCGGCCCCCACAACTGCCCTGCGGGACAAGGAAGAAAGGCTCATGTCGAACAGCTTTGCGGTCGCGCGCCGCGAGGGCGTCAGGGTCCTCCCTGACCCGACCCTGAACCACCCCGCATGCGCCCCCGGATACGCCGCACCCCGACCCAGGCCCGATCCGCGCCCCGGCCCACGTCCGGCCCACGCCGTGACGGCGCCCGAGTAGAGGGAGCCGGGGCAGCGGTCTAGCGTGGAAGGGAGTTTCGCCTCCCAGGAGGGGCTGTTGCCATGTCACTCGGCACGACGGACAAGGCCGCCGGGGGCCGGTTGTCGCAGTTTCTCGACAGCCCCGTCATCGGTATGTCGCCCTGGATCGCGATGTCGGTCATTGTCGGGCCGGGCCGCTTCGAGCTGGCGGTGGCCATAGCCCTGGCCCTCGCCGTGGCGCTCGTCATCGTCGGCCGCATACGCCGTCCCGGGAGCTCCTTCAAAATCCTTGAGATTGCCGATGTGGTGTTCTTCGCGGTGATGGCGATCATCGGCATCCTCGCCTCCCCGGGCGCATACCGCTGGCTGGAGAATTATGCGGGGGAGGTCGCGAACATCGCACTGATGGCGATCGCCCTCGGCTCCATGGCGTGCCGGGTGCCGTTCACTCTGCAGTACGCCCGGGAACAGGTGCCTCGTGAGTACTGGAACGAGCCCAGATTTCTGCGGACCAATTACTACATCACGGGTGCATGGGGTGCCGCATTCGCGGTGGCGGCGATAGCGGGGGCGTACGGCGACCTCGTGCTGCGCAATTCCAATAACCTGTGGACGGGCTGGATCATCCAAATCGGGGCCATCATCGCGGCCTTGCAGTTCACCGAGTGGTACCCGGACGTCGTGCGGGCCCGTTCGCTGCGCGAACGGAATCTGCGCGGCCCGCCCGAACCCCCGGTGAGCGATTTCCTCATCCCGCTGGCGGGCTATCTGACCCCGGTGGGCATCCTGGTGCTCGCCTTCGGTGCCGGGCCGGTGTGGCTGGGCGTGGTGCTGATCGTGCTCGGGGTGGTGCTCGCCAAATCGCTGTCCCGCACCGAAGAGGCAGAACCCGACGCCTCGGGGTAAGGGGTTGACGGCACCGGGTGCCAGGTGATCTAAGGGCTGTCCCGTAATCCCTGGCGGGCGCACGACGACAGCTACGGCACCTCGCCGCGTTGCCGAAACGCCCGAATAGCTCCGCTATTAGGACGCTCCGGCGCCTTGCGATGCACCGCATCTGACGCCGTGCGCTGATCCACCAGGGATTACGCGACAGCCCTTAGAATCGGCGGATGATCTTTATCGTCGTCAAGTTTCCCGTGAAGCCCGAGTACGCCGAAGAGTGGCCGCAGCACGTCAAGCCCTTCACCGACGCGACCCGCGCCGAGCCCGGCAACCTGTGGTTCGAATGGTCCCGCAGCATCGAGGACCCGAACACCTATGTCCTGGTCGAGGCGTTCAAGGACGATGCCGCCGAAGCGCATGTGAATTCCGACCACTTCCGCGCCGGGATCGAGCAGATGCGCCCGCTGCTGCGCCGCACCCCCGACATTGTGAGCACCACCATCGAGGGTGCGGACGGCTGGAGCGCGATGGGTGAGATCACCATCGACTGAGATGGGTGAGATCACCATCGGCTGAAGGGCGCCGGAGCACCGGCTGAAGGGCCGGAGCGGGCTCGCCGGGGCCCGCCGGGCCCGCTATGCCTCCTTCACCAAGTGGCTGATGAACCAGTCCCGGGCGAGGTCGGCGACCTGTTGGAGGGCGCCGTGCTCCTCGAAGAGATGGGTGGCGCCGGGAATGATGTCGAGGCGGGTGGTGCAGCGCAGCGCCGCCTCGGCCTCCCGGTTGAGGTCGATGACCAGGCTGTCGTTGCCGCCCACGATGAGCAGAGTCGGCGCCCGTACCCCGGGGAGCAGCGGTCCGGCGAGGTCGGGCCGGCCGCCGCGGGAGACCACCGCTGCGACGTCCGCGCCGGGGGCGGCGGCGGCCCAGAGCGCCGCCGCGGCACCGGTGCTCGCGCCGAAGTAGCCGACCGGTACGGCGGTGCGGTCGCGCAGCCAGCCGGTGGCGTCCGTCAGCCGCTCCGCAAGGGTGGCGATATCGAAGACGTTCGCCCGGTGGGCTTCCTCGGCCGGGGTGAGCAGATCGAAGAGCAGAGTGCCCAGGCCCGCCTCGTTCAAGGCCGTGGCGACCAGCCGGTTGCGTGGGCTGTGGCGGCTGCTGCCCGAGCCGTGCGCGAACATCACCACCGCGCGGGCACCCGCCGGCAGGTTGAGGTCCCCGGTCAGCCGGACCCCGGCGGCGTCGATCGCCACCTCCTCCTCGATGTCCTCGTCCGCCGCGCTCTCCGCGTCCGGCGCGGAGCCCGCCGGCCCGGGGCCGGCCGCGGCCTGGGCCAGCAGCGAGACGACTTCGTCGTCGGGGGTCTGGGAGAAGTCCTGGTACCACTCGCCGACGGCGGAGAAGGCGAACGGGGTGGAGAGGCAGACGAATTCATCGGTCGCGCCGCGCAGCCGCTCGGCCGCGTCCGGCGGCGCCACGGGTACGGCGAGCACCACCCGGGCCGCGCCGTGCGCGCGTGCCACCTGGCAGGCGGCCGCCGCGGTGGCGCCGGTGGCGATCCCGTCGTCCACCACGATCGCCGTCCGGCCTTCGAGGGAGAGCCGCGGCCGCCCGGCACGGAAGCGCTCCGCCTGACGGGCGAGTTCCGCCGCCTCGGCATGCTCCACGGAGGCCAGATCGGCCTGTTCGAGCCGGCCCCGGCGGACGATGTCGTCGCTGATCACCCGCACGCCGCCCTCGCCGATGGCGCCGAATCCCAGCTCGCGCTGGTAGGGGACCCCCAGTTTGCGGACCACGATCACATCGAGCGGTGCGTGGAGCGCCCGCGCCACTTGGAAGGCCACCGGGACCCCGCCACGGGGCAGGCCCAGCACGACGGGCTCTTCCCCCTCCAGGTGCCGTAGCGCTTCGGCGAGGCGGTGCCCCGCATCCGCGCGGTCAGTGAACAGCACAGTGTGCACCCCCTAGCCAGGGGAGACGGAAGCTGCGTTCACACCTCACTTCGAAATAACCCCATTCACCGTGACTTCGCAAGTCGGGCCGTGGGCGGTGGCCGGCCGTCCGCCCGGCCACCGCCGACCGTGGTTACCGTCGGCGTATGAAGGGAATCGGAGCGGTCCTGATCGATATCGACGGTGTCCTCACCGTGTCCTGGAAGGCGCTGCCCGGGGCGGTCGCGGCCATGGAGCGGCTGCGCGCGGCCGGGCTCCCGCTGCTGCTGGTCACCAACACCACCTCGCGGACCCGCGCCGTGGTCGCCGGGCGGCTGGCCCGGGAGGGATTCCCCGTCGGAGTCGACGACATTCTGACCGCACCCGCCGCCACCGCCGCCTACCTGCGCGAACACCATCCGGACGCACGCTGTCTGCTGATCAACAGTGGTGAGGTCCGGGCGGATCTGGAGGGGGTGGAGGTCGTCGGGGAAGGGAGCGGCGAGGCGGGCCCGGGGGCGCCGGACGTGGTGGTTTTCGGAGGCGCGGGTGAGGAATTCAGCTACCCGGCCCTCAACACCGCCTTTCGCCATCTGCAGCGCGGCGCCCGGCTGGTCGCCATGCACCGCAATCTCTACTGGCGTACGGCGGACGGGCTCGACCTCGACACCGGGGCCTTTCTGCCGGGCCTGGAGCGGGCCGCCGGGGTCGAGGCGACGGTCACCGGGAAACCGGCCGAGGCATTCTTCGCCACCGCCCTGGCACAGCTCGGCGCCACGGCGTCGCACACGCTGATGGTGGGCGACGACATCGAGTCCGATGTGCTGGCGGCGCAGCGCTGCGGGCTCACCGGGGTGCTCGTCAAGACGGGCAAATATCTGCCGGAGACCCACCGTGCGGCCAGTGGGACCCCGGACCACGTCCTCGACTCCTTCGCCGGTCTGCCCGCCCTGCTCGGTCTGCCCGGTGCGCAGGAGCCGCCCGCCCCGTGAGCCGGGGTGCGGCACCGACCCGCACGCCTCACCCGGCGGCGGCCCTGGCGCGCCGGTAGTGGAGCAGGACGACGCCGTTGCCGAAGGTCCGGGTCCCGGCGAGTTCCAGGGCGGTCCTGGTGTCCGCCGTCCGGAACAGGGGCTTGCCCCGGCCGATGAGGACCGGGTGGACGAAGAGGCGGTACTCGTCGATCAGATCGTGCTGCCGGAAGGCCTCGGCGAGGTTGGGGCCGCCCAGCACCAGATCGCCGCCGGGCTGCGCCTTGAGCGCCATGATCTCCTCGGGGACGACGTCCCGCACGAGGGTGGAGTGGTAGCCGCCGGCGTCTTCCAGGGTCCGGGAGAACACGTACTTGGGCATGTCCCGCCAGATCCCGGCGAATTCGGCCATGGGGCCGGCATGTGCGGGGTCGGCGTCGGCGGTGGGCCAGAATCCGGCCATCAGCTCATGGGTGACCCGTCCGGTCAGGAAGGCGCCCATCGGCCGGAGCCAGTCGTTGAAGTACTGGTGCAGCTCGTCATCGACCAGGTGCCAGTCGATCTCGCGGTCCGGGCCCTCGAAGAAGCCGTCAACGGACACCGACAACGACAGAATGATCTTTCTCATCGCGGACCTCACGGAAGTCATCGGGCCGGCCGGCACCGGCCGGAGGGCCCCAGTGTGCCCGGCGGACGCGGCGGCGGCCGGTACGCCCCAGTACGGCGCGCCGGGCGCCGGCCGCCGGTCAGGGCGGGCCGGTGAGCAGCGCCGCGATCTCCTCCGCCGTCCAGTGGCCATCGGCTCCCGGGCAGCCGGCGAGATAGCCGGCGGCCCGGCGGGCGCTCCATCCGTGGGAGGCGACGATGCCGGCCGCGATATGCCGAAGATAGGCCGCGGCGGGAGGGTTCACGGCGACGTCCTTGCTGCTCCAGGGGGCGGTGAAGGTCAGCACCGGGTAACCGTCCAGCAGCCCGGCACACACGAGCGTCTCGTACCGGCCGGGACCGAGCCGGGCCCGGCCGCGGGTGACGGCCTCCGTCAGATCGAGATCCTCGCCGGGCTCCCGGTACATCTCCTGAGCGGCGATGTCGGAGAACTGGGAGAGCGTCAGCAGATAGCCCCGGGACGGAAGTTCGCCGCTTCCGGGCAGGTTGTCCGGCGCGGCGTCGGGGTCGTAGAAGGCCCTGCCGCCGGTCCACACCTGCGATTCGGTGGCGAAGTAGAGCAGTCCCGGCAGCATGATCGGTGCCGTACGGGCGGGAGCGCGCGGGTCCCGGCAGCCCGGGTAGCTGCGCAGTCCGCCGGGCGGCCGTCCGCCGGCCAGGTAGGCGGTGAGCCGGTCGAGATGCATGTTGGAGCCGTAAGCGGCGTACCACAGGTGGCGCACGGGGGTGCAGCGCCGGACGGCGTCGGGGGCGTCGTCCAGGGCTTCGAGGCGTCGGGGCCTGATCACGCCCTCACGCTACGCGGACCGGTCCGCCGGCGCGGCGCCCGACGGGGTCACCGCCGTGCCGAGCGGGCGGCCGTGCGGGGCGAGGACGTACGGGCGGCGACGCGCGGGCGATGCCGTGGGGACGGGCGGCGAGGTCAACCTGGCTTGATCGTTATCACCCCGGGTTTTGCCGCGGAGGGTCTGGAGATGCGCACTGCACGGACAGGACCGGTCCGTACGACAACCGGTGTCCGGCCGGCGGCCGGAGGCCGGGGGACGGAGGCAGTGTGGTGGACAAGGTGCCGGGGCGAACCGACGCAGAGATACGCAGTGCCGGGGCGGCGGGCCGCCGCCCCGCGAGGGAGCCGCACACCAGCCGGCGTCAGCTGCTCGCGGCCTCGACAGCGGCCGGGCTCGGGCTGCTCACGGCCTGCGCGGGCACGTCCTCACGTGCCGACTCCGCGTCCAGGGCCTCACCACCCGGCGGGCCGGGGTCCTCCCCTTCGGGCGCGACCGGCACCCCGGGCCCGTCCGGCTCCGCGCCCTCGGGTCGCCCGACGAAGCGACGCCGTCCCGAACTCCCGCGGGGAGGACGGGAATTGTTCCCGCGGTACCGGCTGGTCGGGTTCTGTGGCCTGCCCGGCGCCGCGGCGCTCGGCCGGCTCGGGACCGGCGACCCCGAGCGGCGGGCCGCCGAGGCGGAGAAGGTGGCGCACTCCTATGCCGCGGGGCGGGAACCGCTGCCGGTACTCGAAATCCTGGCGACGGTCGCCAACTCCGCGGCCGGCCCGGACGGCATGTACCGCTCACGGACGCCCGACGCCACCGTCCGCCGCTTCCACCGGGTGGCGCGCGACCGCCGCGGGCTGCTGTTGCTGAACATCCAGCCGGGCCGTGCCAAGGTGCTCGACGAGGTCAAGGCGCTGCGTGACTGGCTCGTCCACCCGGACGTGGGGATCGCCCTCGACCCGGAATGGGAGATGGACTCCGGCCAGGTGCCGGGCGATACCTACGGGCACACCGACGGCCATGAGTTGACCGAGGTCGCCCGCTATCTGTCCGGGCTGGTCGAGGCGCACGATCTGCCGCAGAAGCCGCTGGTCTTCCACCAGGTCGCCACGTCCGTCGTGAGCGAGCAGTCGGCGCTGCGCCCGCAGCCCGGTGTGGCGCTGATCAAGAGTGCCGACGGCATCGGCTCGCCCGGCCTGAAGCGCGGAACCTGGCGCAAGCTGGTCAACGACCTGCCCGACGGCCTGCACACCGGCTTCAAGCTCTTCTACGAGGAGGACGCCGAGGGCAGTCGCCTGATGACGCCGAAGGAGGTGCTGGCCCTCCGGCCGCAGCCGGAGTATGTGATGTACGAGTGAGCCGCCCGGAACGCTTGCGTTCCTGACGGCTCAGGCGCTGGGCGGGGCGGCGGCCCGCCGCGCGACGGACATCGGTCCGCCCGCAGGTGCGGCGGCCGGTGATCCGTCGTCAGTACGCGTGCCTGTCCGGCCGGTTGGTCCATGCCGCATAGGCATGGGCGCCCAGCTCGGGGTAGATCTGTGCGATCTTGATCCGTCGCTCGTCGAGCGGCCGCTGGAAGTCCTCGTACTGGAACGTGTCGTCGAAGCCGATCCGCGCGGTGTCCGCCAGGTCGCAGCTGTAGTACACCGCGTCGATCCGTGACCAGTAGATGGCGCTCATGCACATCGGGCAGGGGGCACCGCTGATGTAGATCGAGCAGCCCTGCAGCATACGGGCGCGCTCCGCCACCGGGTCCGGTGACCCTTCGGGCCGGGGGACGTACTCCAGCGTGCTCTCGTTCTGATGCTCCACGGCGATGGACGGAGCCTCAGGGTTGAGGACCTGAATGGCTTTGCTGATGGTCTCCATCTCGGCGTGGGCGGTGGGGTCGCCGGTCAGCAGAACGCGGTTCTGCCCACGGGCGAGGATGTCCCCGTTGCGGGTGATCACCGCGCCGAACGGGCCGCCCCAGCCGTTCTCCACGGATTCCGTGGCCAGCCGTACGGCCTCTGCGAGGAGTTCTTTGTCTTCCATCACGGACTCTCCGATCGGCATCGATTCCTCTGCGGAACGGACTGAATAAAATGCCCAATTTGCCCCGTAATTCCCTTATGTACTAGGCTACTCGATGTGAGTGCCCGTGCAAGCCGTGATTCCACGGCCCTCAACGCCACCGTCGTGACCTCGCAGAAGGTGCGCGAAGGCCGGGCCGACGAGTACCAGCGCTGGCAGGATCGGGCGAATGCGGCGGCCCGCGAATTCGCGGGTTTTGTGGGTGCCGAGGTTTATCCGCCCGGCGCCGGTGAGGCCAACGAATGGGTGGCCGTTTTCCGCTTTTCCGCCATGGATTACCTGACGGCATGGCTGGATTCGGACCGACGGCAGGAGTTGCTGGACGAAGCCCACGAACTCTTCGAGGGCCCGCCGACGCAGGAGGTGCTCCAGGGCGGCAGTCCCGCCCAGCCGGCCCCCGAGGTGGTTACGGCCGTGATCTCCCACGAGGTGAAGCCGGGCTGCGAAGAGGGCTTTCAGAAGTGGCAGGAGAAGACGCTCGGGGAGCAGGAGAAGGCACCGGGCTTCATGGGATCCGAGCTGTTCGCGCCGGTGGCGGGCGTCCAGGACAACTGGGTCGTCGTCTTCCGGTTCGAGTCGCGTGAGTACCTCGACGACTGGCTCGCCTCCGACGTGCGCAAGAAGCTGTTGGAGGAGGGGAGCAGATATTTCACCTCCTACGACGTGCGCAAGGTCGGTTCGTCGTTCAGCGGCTGGTTCCGCTTCGATCACGGAGAGGACCGGAGCGCGCCGCCCAACTGGAAACAGGCCATGACCGTCCTGCTGGCGCTCTATCCGACGGTGATGGTGCTCAACCTGACCGTGGGATACGGACTGGAGAAGCTCGACATCCGGGAGTACATCGGCCTGTTCCTCTCCAATGTGCTGAGCGTCAGCGCGCTGACCTGGCTGCTGATGCCGACGGTGAACCGGGTGTTCGCCTTCTGGCTGGTGCCCGCCCGGGTCCGCACCCGTCGGGTGCAGGTGCTGGGTATCGCGCTGGTGGTGTTCTGCTATCTGGTGTTCATCGGCGTCTTCGGCATGATCACCGGCCAGATCTGGTGAGGAGGGCCCGATGCGCCCACGGGGAGCGGCAGTTGCGGCGGACATCGAGGGCACACTGATCCGGCGGGGCGACCCCGGCTACGAGGACGCCCGGACCGGCGCGGTGTGGAACGAGGTCACGCCCCGGCGGTTCCCCGACGTCCTCGTGCGGGCCGCCACGGAAGCGGACGTGGTGCACGCCCTCACCTGGGCCCGCGCCCAGGGCCTGCGGGTCTCGCTGCGCTCCGGCGGGCACAACTGGTCCGGTGCACCACTGCGCGACGGGGGCCTGCTGCTCGACCTCTCCGGACTCCGGCAGTGCGGCATCACACCCGCGCACGGCAGCGAGCCGGGGACCGCCACGGTGGGGCCCGCCGCCACCGGTCAGGACCTGGTCGCGGCCCTCACCCCCCAGGACCTGGCCTTCCCCGTCGGCCACTGCCCCACCGTGGCGGTCGGCGGCTTTCTGCTCAGCGGCGGCCTCGGCTGGAACTCCCGTGCATGGGGGGCCTCCTGCGCCTACGTGCGCGAGATCCGGGCCGTCACCGCCGACGGGCGGACGGTCATCTGCAGCGACACCGAGTACCCCGATCTCTTCTGGGCCGCCCGGGGCGCCGGGCCGGGATTCTGTGCGGCCGTCACCGGCTTCCGCCTCGCCCTGCACCCCCACCCCGCCTCGATCATGGCGACCGGCCTCACCTTCCCGCTGGACCAGGTCAGCCGGGTGACGGACTGGGCGGAGCCGCTCGCCCGCCGCCTCCCGCCGTACGTCGAAACCGCCTTCGTCCTCGCGTCCTGCGGACCGCCGACCGTCGGTGCTCCGCGGGGGCCCCGGATCACGGTCGCCGCGACCGCGTTCGCCGCGACGGAACGGGAGGCCCGGCAGGCGCTGGCGCCGTTCGCCGACTGCCCCTTCGGTGCCCGCGCCGTCACCCGGCAGCCGCCCGCTCCGGTGTCCTTCGCCGCCCTGCACGAGGGCGCGGCGGCGATCTGGCCCCCCGCACACCGGTATGCGGCGGACAACCTGTGGTCGCCGGAGAGCCACGCCACCCAGCTGACCCGGATCGCCGACGCGATCGCCCACGCCCCCTCCGGCAAGTCCCTGGTGCTCTCGCCCGTGCAGCCGGTCTCCCAGGACCCCACGCTGCTGCGGAACATGGCCTTCGCCCCGCTCGGCGAGTCCTACCTCGTGTGTTACGCGATCTGGGACGACCCGGCCGGGGACCAGGACAATGCGCGCTGGCTGCGGGACGCCATGGCCGCCGCGGACCCGCACGGCGACGGCTGCCGCTACATCGCCGAGACGGACCTGGAGGCCGACCCCGCACGGGCCCGGCGCTCCTACACCCCCGCCACCTGGGACCGCCTGCAGGAGATCAAGGCGCAGTGGGACCCGGAAAACCTCTTCCATTCCTACCTCGCTCCCTGACGGGGCGGCCGCGGGCGCGGGTTCGCCGTCCGGGGAAGCGGGGACGGCGCCACGGGGGCACCATGGCCCTATGCTGCTGGCGCATCTCGCACAGGTGTCGGCCGAGGTCGCCGCGACCTCGGCGCGTTCGCGGAAGATCGCGCTGCTGGCCGGCCTGTTCCGGGCCGCGGCGCCCGAGGACGTCCCGGTGGTCATCCCGTATCTCGCCGGACGGCTGCCCCAGGGGCGGATCGGGATCGGCTGGAGCGTGCTGCGCGAGCCGGTGCCGGCCGCGGACCGCGCCACACTGACCGTACGTGACGTGGATACCGCGCTGACCGGCCTGGCGCGGGTCTCCGGGGCCGGGGCGCAGGCCGGGCGGCGCGCACGCGTCCGGGAGCTGCTGGCCGCGGCGACGGCACAGGAGCAGCGCTTCCTGACCGGTCTGCTCACCGGCGAGGTGCGGCAGGGCGCGCTGGACGCCATCGCGGCCGAAGGACTCGCCGCCGCGACCGAGGTGCCCGCGGCGGACGTCCGGCGGGCCGTGATGCTCGCGGGATCGCTGCCGGACGTGGCGCGGGCGCTGCTCGCCGAGGGGCCGCCGGCCCTCGCGGACTTCCGGCTCACCGTCGGCCGGCCCGTCGGACCGATGCTGGCGCACAGCGCCAAGTCGGTGGCCGAGGCGGTCGACCGGCTCGGCGCCTGTGCCGTGGAGGAGAAGCTCGACGGCATCCGCGTCCAGGTGCACCGCGACGGCCCGGACGTCCGGATCCACACCCGCACTCTGGACGAGGTCACCGACCGGCTCCCCGAGATCACCGCGGTCGCCCGGGACCTGCCCGCCACCCGCTTCATCCTCGACGGCGAGGTGATCGGCCTGGACGGCGCGGGCCGGCCGGTGCCGTTCCAGCGGATCGCGGGACGGTTCGGCTCGCGGGTGGACGTCTCCGCGGCGCGGGCCGCGCTGCCGCTGTCCCCGGTCTTCTTCGACGTGCTGTCGGTCGACGGCCGCGACCTGCTGGAACTCCCCGGCGAGCAGCGGCATGCGGAGCTGGCCAGGCTGGTCCCCGAACCGCTGCGGGTGCGCCGCCAGGTGGTCGGCGACCCGGCCGACGCCGCCGCCCGTGCGGCCGCGGAGGAATTCTGGGCGGAGACCCTGCGCCGGGGGCATGAGGGAGTCGTGGTCAAGGCGCTGGACGCTCCCTACAGCGCGGGCCGCCGCGGCGCCGCCTGGCTGAAGGTCAAACCCGTGCACACTCTGGACCTGGTGGTGCTGGCCGCGGAGTGGGGACACGGCCGGCGCACCGGGAAGCTGTCCAACCTCCACCTCGGGGCGCGGGCACCGGACGGCGGCTTCGTCATGCTGGGCAAGACCTTCAAGGGGCTCACCGACGCCATCCTCGGCTGGCAGACCGCGCGGCTGCGGGAACTCGCGGTGGCGGACAACGGCCATGTCGTGACGGTGCGTCCGGAACTCGTCGTCGAGATCGCCTACGACGGGCTGCAGACCTCCTCGCGCTACCCGGCGGGCGTGACCCTGCGCTTCGCGCGGGTGGTGCGCTACCGGGACGACAAGACGGCGGCCGAGGCGGACACCGTCGAGACGGTGCTCGGCGCGCACGACGGCGGGGCGTCGTAGCCGCCATGGCCGGGAAGCGCAGTGCCGGACTGCTGCTGTACCGGGGCACGGCGAGCGGTGTCGAGGTGCTCCTGGCGCACATGGGCGGGCCGTTGTGGGAGCGGCGGGAGGCGGGGGCCTGGTCGGTGCCCAAGGGCGAGTACGTACCACCGGAGGAAGCCTGGGAGGCGGCCCGGCGGGAGTTCGAGGAGGAGCTGGGCATACCGCCTCCCGAAGGGCGCTGTCTCCCGCTGGGCGAGGCCCGCCAGTCGGGCGGCAAGGTGGTGACGGTCTGGGCCGTCGAGAGCGATCTCGATCCGGAGGGGGTGGTGCCCGGCACCTTCGAGATGGAGTGGCCGCGCGGGTCCGGCGTGGTCGGCACCTTCCCGGAGATCGACCGGGTGGCCTGGTGCGGCCCGGACGAGGCGCGAGCGCGGCTGGTGACGGGCCAGCGGGTGTTCCTGGAGCGGCTGGCGCAACGCCTCGCGACCGAGGGCTGACCGCGGGCGCCTCACGCTCCCCGGCTTCACCACCCCGCGGGCGACACGCCACAACTCGCCCTGGACACCTCCGTTCCGCACCCGGCAGTCTGGCGGCGGGGACCGTCCGACCAGGTCCCGAACGGGGGGCCCTGGCGACAGGGTCATGAGCATGCCGCGGGGGCCGCATGTTGCGCATTCACTTCGAAGACCGGGATATCGCGCGGGTACAGATAGCCGACGCACCCGATCCACTGTGGGAAACGGTGCTCGCCCTGCACCATGTCGCACCGGCGGCGCGCGGGGTGCCGGTGTACGGCGCCTGGCGCGTCCGGGCCCGCCGCGAACTGGACGCCCGGGGACTGACCCGCGCCGCCCGGCTGATCAGCGCGCTGGCCCCGGCCGACGCCCGCTACTTCCCGGACTTCCTCACCCCCGACGCGGCCCGCGACGGGCTGGCCGCCGGGCTGGCGGCGCTGCGGGAGACCTCCCCGGTCCGGCTGACCGCGGAATGCGCGCGGGCCGCGCTGCCGGACCGGCTCCCGCGCTGGGCCGCCGCGCTGGCCGCCGGGAGCCGGGAGCCGCTCGGCGAACTGGCCCGCGCGCTGGAGGAGGTGCACCGCGCGGTGATAGCCCCCGACTGGACGGAGGCGGCCGCCACGGTCGACTCCGACCGCGGCGCCCGCGCCCGCGCCCTCTGCCGGGGCGGTGTCGACGGCATGCTCAACAGCCTCCGCCCCGCGCTCTGTTGGGAGCCTCCGGTGCTGTACGTCGACTATCCCCAGGACCGCGATCTGCGGCTGGGCGGGCGCGGGCTGCGGCTGATCCCCTCCCACTTCTGCTGGCGCAGACCCATCGCCCTCGCCGACCCCGGCCTGCCGCCGGTCCTGGTCTACCCCGTGGAACACTCCACGGCCTGGGCGCCGGCCACCACCCGCAGCTGTCATCCGCAGGCGCTGTCCACCCTCCTCGGCCGCACCAGGGCCCGTATCCTCGCCGCGCTCGACGCGCCGACCACCACGGGCGAACTGGCCCGCCGTTTAAGGGTCTCCGCCCCCTCGGCCAGCGAGCACGTGAGCGCACTGCGCGAGGCCAACCTGGCCCGCAGCCGGCGCGACGGCGGCTCGGTCATCCACGCCCTCACCCCGCTCGGCACGGCGCTGCTGCACGGTGAACTCGCCCCCGTACGCCTGCCGCACTGACCGCCGGGGACGCGTCGCCCACCGCCGGAAACGCCCCGGGGCGGTCCGTTCGGACCGGCCCCGGGCCCGGCTCACGGCCGTACCAGGATCTTCCGCCCCTCGCCCGCCCGGAAGCGGCCCAGCGCCTTTGCGTAGTGGTCCAGCGGGAGCCGGTCGCTGATGAAGACCTCCGGGTCCAGGGCGCCCGCCGCGAAGAGTTCCGCGGCCCGTTCATAGCTGTGCAGAACGGCCATCGAGCCGGTGATGGTGATCTCCTGGTTGTAGATGCGGTAGGGCTCGATGGTGGCGCGGGCGGCGTAGTCGGCGACGCCGAACTGGAGGAAGGTGCCGCCCTTGCCGACCCGCCCCAGGGCGTCCTGGATGGCGCGCTCGTTGCCGGTGGCGTCGATGACCACGTCCCAGCCGCGCGGGCGGTCCAGCTCGTCGGCGGAACCGGCCGCGCTACTGCACCCCAGAGTGCGGGCGGTGGCCAGCCGCTGCGGGTTGATGTCGACGACATCGACACCGGCCGCACCGGTGCGCTTGGCGAGTTCGAGCATCATCAGGCCCATCGTGCCCGAGCCGTAGATGAGGACCTGGGTGCCCAACTGCTGGGAGCGCAGGATGTCGTAGCCGCGCACCGCGCAGGAGAGCGGCTCGATCAGCGCCGCGTCCTCGGTACGGATGTGATCGGGCAGCTTGACGCAGTTCCCGACGGGGGCGACGGCGAACTCGGCGGCTCCGCCCGCCGTGGTCACCCCGATGGCGGCCCAGCGCTCACAGAGGTTGTTGCGGCCGATGCGGCAGTAGTGGCACTCGAAGCAGTAGAGCGAGGGGTCGACGGCCACCCGGTCGCCCTCGGCGAGCTCGGTGACGGCGCTGCCGGTCGCCACGACCGTACCGGCGAACTCATGCCCCGGAACGACGGGCAGGGTGGGCGCGAACTCGCCCTGGAGGATGTGCAGATCGGTGCCGCACAGCCCGCAGGCGGCGACGGAGACCACGACCTCGCGGGGTCCGGGCGTCGGGTCCTCGACGGTGGCGACCTCGACCGTGCCGGGGGCGCTGATCACTGCGGCTTTCATTTCACTGCTCCAAGCGACAGGCCCTGGACGAGTTTGTCCTGGGCGGCGAATCCGGCGACGATCACCGGAAGGGAGATGACGGTGGCGGCGGCGCACACCTTGGCCAGGAACAGGCCCTGGCTGGTCACGAGTCCGGTCAGGAACACCGGCGAGGTGCCGGCCACGATGCCGGTCAGAACCCGGGCGAACAGCAGCTCGTTCCAGCTGAAGATGAAGGAGATCAGGGCCGTGGCCGCGATGCCCGGCATGGCGACCGGCGCCACGATCCGGGTCAGGGTGCAGGTCAGCCCCGCACCGTCGATCGAGGCGGCCTCCAGCATCTCCACCGGGACCTCGGCGAGGAACGAGCGCATCATCCACACCGCGATCGGCAGATTCATCGAGGTGTAGAGGAGGACCAGCAGCCAGATGCTGTCCAGCATCCCGGTGTTCTGCGCGACGAGATAGATCGGCAGCAGCCCGGCCACCAGCGGCAGCATCTTCGTGGACAGGAAGAAGAAGAGGACATCGCTCCACTTCCGTACCGGCTTGATGGCGAGGGCGTAGGCGGCGGGCACCGCCAGCAGCAGCACCAGCAGAGTGGCGACGACGGAGGCGGTCAGCGAGTTGATCAGCGGCGGCCAGGGACTGACGCCGCTGCCCGCGCCGAAGAACTCGCGGTAGCCGTGCAGACTCAGCCCGGCGCCGACGCTCGGCGGGTTGGTCGCCGCGTCCGTCTCGCTGTGGAAGGACGTCAGCACCATCCAGGCGACGGGCAGGAAGAAGCCGATCCCGCACAGCCAGGCGGTCAGGCCCAGCAGGCTGCCGGTGCGGCGCCGGCGCCGAGCGGCGGGGGAGCCGGGGCGGCGCGGGGCCAGGGGAGCGCGGTTCATCGGGTGACCTCCTCGCGCAGCAGGGACGAGACGGTACGCAGCGCGAAGGTCGCCACCAGCAGCGAACACAGCACCACCACGACACCCTGCGCGGACGCCCGTCCGTAGTCATGGGCCTGGTAGAACGTCTGGTAGATGGTGTACGGAAGGTTGGCCGTGCCGAGGCCGCCGGACGTGATGGTGAACACCGCGTCGAAGTTCTGCACCACGTACACCGTGCCCAGCAGCGCGGCCAGTTCGAGGTAGCGGCGCAGATGCGGCAGGGTCAGATAGCGGAAGATGTCGAAGGCGGAGGCGCCGTCCATCCGGGCCGCCTCGATGGCGTCCGTCGCCCGGCTCTGCAGCCCGGCCAGCAGGATCAGCATCATGAACGGTGTCCACTGCCAGATCAGCGACACCTCCACCGCGGCCAGCGGCGAGTCGGTCATCCAGTCCGGCTGCGGTGGGTCATCGCTGCCGAACAGCCGCCAGATCCACGTCAGCGAGCCGTTGAGCAGCCCGTACGAGGCGTTGTACAGCGCATGCTTCCACAACAGGGCGGAGGCGACGGGGACGACCAGGAACGGCGTGATGAGCAGCGTGCGGACGATGCCGCGGCCGCGGAAACCACGGTCGAGCAGCAGCGCCAGACCCAGCCCGAGCAGCAGGCTGACCAGCACCACGGTCACGGTCAGCAGCACCGTCGTGCCCACCGAGGCCCGCATCGCCGGATCGGTGAAGACGGCCCGGTAGTTGTCGAGGGCGGCGAAGCCGCGGTTCTCGGGGGCCAGCGCGTTCCAGCGGGTGAAGGAGATCACCACGGTCGCCACGAACGGGAGCTGGGTGACGATGATCAGGAAGACCAGCGCGGGAAGCAGCGGGGCGCGGCGGGCCCAGTCCTTCGCCCGCTCGGTGCGGCGGGCGCGGACCGCGGGGCTGCCGCCGCGGGGTGCGGCGGTCACTTCGGCCGCGGGGGCCGTCTCAGTGGTCCGTATAGGCATCGGACACCTCCTGCGCCGGTCGCCGGCTCTTCTTCAGGGCCTCGGACACGCTCTGCTTCCCGGCGATGGCCGAGCTGATCTCGTGGGAGACCTTGGTGCCCAGGTCGGCGAACTCGGGGATGCCGACGAACTGGATGCCGGGCGCCGGGCGCGGCTGTACGCCGGGGTCGCCCGGCCGGGCGGAGCGGATCGCCCGCTCGGTCGGTCCGGCGAACGCCCCGGACGCCTTGACGTAGGCCGGATCGCGGTAGAGGGAGGCCCGCTTGCCGCCGGGGACCTTCGACCAGCCCAGCTCGCGGCCCACCAGCCGCTCGTAGTCCTTGCCCGAGGCCCAGCGGATGAACTTCCACGCCGCGTCCTGGTGCTTACTGGCCTTCTGTACGCCCCATGCCCAGGTGTAGAGCCAGCCCGCGTCACGGGTCCGCTCCACCGGCGCCGGTGCGTAGCCGACCTTGCCCGCGACCTTGGACTCGGCGCTCTCCAGCGAACCGGCGCCGGCCGTCGCGTCGTACCACATGGCGACCTTGCCCTGCTGCATGTCGTTGAGGCACTCGGTGTAGCCGGCCTGCGGGGCGCCCGCCTCACCGTGCTTGCGGACCAGGTCGACATAGAACCGGGTGGCCCGGGTGAATTCCGGGCTGTCGACCTTCGGCTGCCAGTCCTTGGTGAACCAGGTGCCGCCGAAGGTGTTGACGACGGTGGACAGCGGGGCGGCCAGCTGTCCCCAGCCCGGCTGGCCGCGCAGACAGATCCCCTTCATGCCCTTGCGGAAGCCGTCCAACTTGGCTGCCAGGGCGGCCACTTGGTGCCAGGTGGGACGTGCGGGCATGGTCAGCCCGGCCTCCTTGAGGAGGTCCTTGCGGTACATCAGGAACGAGGACTCGCCGTAGAAGGGCTGTGCGTAGATCTTGCCGTCGGCGGCCGTGAGGGAGGAGCGGACCGGGGGGAGGATGTCGCCCTGGTCGAAGGCGCGGTCCTTGGCGGCACGGGTGCCCAGCTCGGTCAGCCAGCCGTTGCGGGCGTAGATGGGCGTCTCGTAGTTGCTGACGCTCGCCACGTCGTACTGCCCGGCCTGGCTGGAGAAGTCCTGGCTCATCTTGTCGCGCAGATCGTCCTCCGGCAGCACGGTGAAGTTGACCTTGATGCCGGTCTCCTTGGTGAAGTGCTCGGCGGTGAGCCGCTGCAGATCCACCATCTGCGGGTTGTTGACCATCAGGACGTTGATGCTGTGGCGGCTCTCGTTGCCCGCGTCACCGGCGCCGCGGTAGCAGCCGGTGGTGGACAGGGCCAGGGCGACGGCGAGGGCGGTCAGCACTGGGGAGCGGCCGCCGCGGCCTGGTCCGGGGGGTCGTGCTCTCACGGCTCGTACCTTTCTGGGGACAAGAGGGACGCGCATGTCCGGCGAATGCCGCACAAGCGGCGGTTCCAGGGCGTACTGCGCCGTTCCGCGGGTACGCCCGGGGGCCGCCCGACGGCCGGCGGTGCGGGCCCGGCCTTCGGCGGTCTGCTGTGGGGGATGTGGTGCCGCGGTGCGGGGCCGGTCGTCCGGCGGCCCCGGCCGCGGTCAGACCCGGAGCACCTGCGGCCCCAGGAGCGAGTAGCGATGCGCCTCCGGTGCGGACAGCCCCGCGTCGGTGACGATCGTGTCGAAATCACGTACCTCGGCGAACCGGCAGAAGCTGCTGGCGCCGAATTTGCTGTGCACCCCGACCAGCACCCGCCGCCGCGAGGAGCGGACGGCCTGCTCCTTCACCTCGGCGACCGCCGGATCCGGGGTGGTCAGACCGTGCTCCCGGGAGACGCCGTTCGCCCCCAGGAACGCCAGGTCGATCACGAAGCGGGCGAGCATGTCCCGGGCCCAGGACCCGACCGTCGCCTGGGTCCCGGAGCGGACCCGGCCGCCGGCCAGCAGCACGGTGGTCGATTCGCAGGCCGCGACCAGCGAGGCGGTCCGCAGCGATGCGGTGATCACGGTCAGCGGTCGGTCGGTGGGCAGCAGCGTGGCGACCAGCTCAGGGGTGTAGCCCTCGTCGACGAATACCGTCTCGGCCTCGCCGACCAGCGCCGCGGCGGCCGCCGCGATCCGGCGCTTCTCGTCCACCTGCAGGGTCTCCCGCCGGGCCAGCGTGGTCTCGAACCCGGCGCTCTCGACCGGATACGCCGCGCCGTGCGTACGCCGGACCAGGCCCCGGCGCTCCAGCTCGCTCAGATCGCGCCGGACGGTCTCGCGGGCGACCCCGAACTCCGACGCGGCCTCGGCGACCTCGACCCGGCCGGACTGCCGGGCGAGCGCGAGGATGCGTTGTTGGCGTTCCTCGGCCCTCATGGCTCACTCCTGCCGCTTTCTGTGTGCTTCGGTCTGCGTTCGGTCACGGAGCTGCCCGTTTCCGCCCGCATCAGGTTTATAGCAACCGGAGCGGCACCAAAGGCTGCCCGTAACAGCAAAAAACCTGACCGTTTCTGCCCGCTTCAGGGCCCTGTCAGCTTGGCGCATGCACGAACGGGTGCCCGTACGGCACGTGGGGAGGGTCCGTACGGGCGCGGTGGGCCGGGGCGGCGTCCGGGGCGGCCCGTTGTGCGCCGGCGGGACACCGCGGTGGTGCAGCCGACGACGGCGCTTAGTCTGGACGGCATGAGCTCGGAGATGCGGTCGTTGGCGGTCACTGCGATCGTGCAGGCGGAAGAGTGCGCGGTACTGCGGGTGAGCGGAGAGCTGGACCTCCGCACTGAGCAGGCATTTCTCGCCGAGGCACGGTCGGTGGTCTCGGCCGGCCACCGCTTTCTGGTGCTCGATCTGACCGCGCTGCGCTTCTGCGACTCACGGGGGCTGAGCTGCCTGCTCGCCCTGGAATGGCTCTGCCGGCGCCTGGAGGGCAGGCTCCTGCTGGCCTCGCTCGGCGTCCGGATGCTGCGGCTGCTGATCGGCACCCAGTCCCTCAACGTCTTCTCCTGCTACCCCACCGTCGGCCATGCGCTGACCGCGGTCCCCGACGCCAGCCGCCCGGCGTGGCCGCCCGCGATGGACGATCCGTCCGCGGAGAAGGACGACTCCTGAGAACGGCGGATCGGCCGACCGGACAGGGGCTGTAGTTACTCGGCCCGGCCGAGGTCCCGGACGAGGGTGGGCGAGGGGCGGGGGATCTCACCGAAATCCTCGTCGTCGCTGTCCACGACGAGACGGTTGATCACATTCTCCAGAACGGTCGGCAGGGTCGGGGCGAGCCCGCTGTGCCACTGGACCAGGAGGTTGTGCCGGGCCGCGTCCGGCAGCAGCTGCTTCTCGTCGAACGCGGCCACCGAGCGGCGCTCCTCGTCCGGCGCATGGGCCGCCTGCTCGCGCCAGTAGGCGGCGTCGCGGTACTCGCCGTTGCGGCGGTGCGAGAGATACAGGCAGTAGGCGGCCGTCCGGCTGCCGGCGCCGGCACCGAAGTGCCACCAGAAGTGCGCCGCGTCGGTGCGCCCGGTGATGTGCAGCAGACAGGCGAAGACCAGCGCGCCCTCGGGGTCGATGTGATGGTCGTTGACCAGCCGTTCCAGGCTCGCCGCTGCAGCCGCGGCATTGACGACCAGCGCACACGCCAACTGGAGCTCATGGGTGGCCTCGTCGCGGGCGCTGGGATAGGTGCTGGGCGCGCCCTGGTCGGCCCGGGCCGGCCGCACCGCCGTCGGCGGGCCGCCCGCGGCCGTGGCTCCCGCGTGCGGGGACGCGCCGAGGCCGCAGAGCGCCCCCGCGTCATCGAGGTCGCAGAATCCGGCCAGGTCATCGATGCCGGACACCGCCGCGGCCGCGCTGAGCAGCGTCTCGACGGTCTCCCGGCGGTCGGCGGGACGGGTGTGCCACATGGTCAGTTCCCCCTTGTATTCCCCTGGTCGATGCCGAGCGCGGCGGCGAGCTTGCGCTTGCCGCGGCTCGCATAGGAGCGGACGGTGACTTCGTCGACGCCGAGCAGCGAGCCGATCTGTGCGTCGCTGTATCCGATGACATGGCGCAGCACGATCACATCGCACTGCCGCTCCGGCAGCCGGGCGATGGCCGCGTACAGCCCCAACTGGCTCTCCAGCATGGCGAATTGCTGCTGGCACTCCCGCAGCAGGGCATGGGTGACGACGGCGAAGGCGGCGGTTTCGGTGAGCGCGGTGGGCTGGTGGTGGTCGTACAGCCACTCCACGACGCGTTCCTTGAGCACCGACCAGGCGTACGCCTCCACCGACGCCTGCCGCAGCGCATGCGGCCACAGCCGGCTGAGCTGCCCGTACGCCGCCCGGGTCACCTCACGGGCCGCGGCCTCGCTGCCCGTGTGCAGATAGGCGTAGGTCAGCCACTTGCGCGCATGCGTGGCCAGGAACGCCTCGAAGGTGATCGACAGCCGGCGGTCGAACGGGTCCGGCGCGGACTCCGGGAGCGCACAGCGGGCAAGTGGGCCTAACTCCGCGGTACGGACATGCGCCGGAGCGCACGCCGGTGGCGGTCGGTCCCGGTCTGCACTCACGAGCCGTCCTCGTTCCGTTTGCCGTGCACCGAGCCGGGCGCCGAGGCACCGGCGGCAGCGGGAGAGCGGTTGCCCTCACCTTCCAATGAACCGGAAAGCGGGCCCTTTTGTGGCATCGGTGGGGCAAAAATCTGCCGCTGCGTATTCATATGACTACGCATGACAGTGGCATGTGACCGCCCATGACGGTGGCATGGCCGTCCGCCATGACCCCGCCGGTGCGCTCCGGCGCGACCCGGGACATATGAGGCAGTGCTCTCCAACGGCCGGGCGTGCGACGGTGATTGATGCGCTGCCCGGGGCGCGCGCGGCTCACGGAACGGGCATCATGGTGCGCGGGGGAGGCGCCGGGCGGACGCCGTATTGGGGAGGCTGCGCACGATGAGCGAGCACGATTCCGTGGTGGACCTACGGCTGGACCGGGCCCACTCGTCCCGGATCTATGACTACTTCCTGGGCGGCAAGACCAACTTCCTGGCCGACCGGATGGCCGCCGGAAGTGTGCTGGGCGTCTTCCCCGCCGCGCTGGTCGCCGCCCGTATCAACCGCGAGTTCATGCACCGCGCCACCCGTGCCCTCGCCGCCTCCGGTCTGCGGCAGTTCCTCGACATCGGCACCGGCATCCCCACCCCGCCGAACCTCCACGACATCGCCCAGGGCATCGCCCCCGACGCCCGGGTCGTCTACACCGACAACGACCCGATCGTCCTCGCGCACGCCGCGGCGTTGCTGATCGGCACCGCCGAGGGCCGTACGGCATACGTCCAGGCCGACGTCAACGACCCCGAGGGCATCCTCACCGCGCCCCAGCTCCTCGACACCCTCGACCTCACCCACCCGGTCGCGCTCAGCCTGAACGCGCTGATGCACTTCGTCCCCGACGACGGCCAGGACCGCGCCCACACCATCGTCGAGACCCTCAAGGCCGCGCTGCCCAGCGGCAGCGCCCTGGCGTTGAGCCATGCGACACCGGACTTCAGCCCCGAGGCGATGCAGAAGATCATCGAGATCTACGGTGATGCGGGCACCCGGCTCCAGTTCCGCTCCCGCGCCGAGGTCCTGCGCTTCTTCGACGGCTGGGAGCTGCTGGAACCGGGCGTCACGCTCTCCCACCAGTGGCGCCCCGACAGTCCCGAGGACGCCACCCATGTCACCGACGCGGAGGCCGCCTGTTACGCGGGCGTCGCCCGCAAACCCTGAGCGGGGCCGGCGGCCTCTCACGCGGCGTCCCTCACTCCTTGCGGTAGCCGTACGCCTCCCCGGCCGCCGCCGCGACCGCGTCCAGATCCGCCCCGGCCGACGCGGTGACCACGGCGGCCACCGCACCCTCCACGAACGGCGCGTCCACCAGCCGTGCGCCCTCGGGGAGTTCGTCCCCCTCGGCGATCAGCGCCTTGACGGTCAGCACGGCGCTGCCCAGATCGACCAGGATCGCCACGCCCGCACCACGGTCCACCGTCCGCGCCGCCTCGGTGATCAGCTCCGCACTCGTACCGAGACCGCCGTCCGGGGTACCGCCCGCGGCGGCCACCGGCACCGTGCCACCGCCCCCGGCCAGCCCGACCGCAAGCGTCGCCACCGAGTCCGCGACCGGCCCGCTGTGCGAGACCAGCACCACCCCGACCGGCGCACTCCCGCCGCCGGCCGCACCGCCCGAGGTCTGCGCGCTCACTTCGCCACCTCCGCGAGTGCCGCGAACAGCAGCGCCGAGGACGTCGCCCCCGGATCCTGATGCCCGATGCTGCGTTCCCCCAGATAGCTCGCCCGGCCCTTTCTGGCCTGCATCGGTACGGTCGCCAGCGCACCCTCCTCGGAGGCCGTGGCCGCCGCGTCGAAGGAGGCACTCAGCGCCACGACGCCCGGCGTCAGCGCATCGAGCATCGTCTTGTCACCCGGCGCCGAACCGCCGAGCTGCCCCACCGCGGTCACCCCGGCGGCCAGCGCCGCGCGCAGTTCCTCCACCGAGACCTGCGGCGCCTCGCCCAGCGTCTTGCCGGCGCGCCGCAGCAGCGTCCCGTAGAGCGGACCGGACGCCCCGCCCACACTGGAGATCAACTGCCGTCCGGCGGCGATGAGCACGGCACCGGGCGTCGCCGGCGGCTCCGTTTCCAGCACCTTGACCACGGCCGCAAAGCCGCGCTGCATGTTCCTTCCGTGGTCGGCGTCACCGATGGGGGAGTCCAGCTCGGTGAGCCGGTCGGCCTCCCGGTCGATGACGGCGGCCGCCGCCGTCATCCAGCGTACGAAGAACGCGGCATCCAGCACCGTTTCGGACACGGACCACTCTCCTTGGTTGTTCAGGCACTGAGCAAGAAAGCGACAGGGACAGGGGATGTACAGGGGATACGGGTACGGAGGGAGCGCTCACCGTCCCCAGCGGAGCCCCGCCGTCTGCACCGGCGCGTCCCACAGCCGCAACAGCTCCCCGTCGACCTGGCACAGCGTCACCGAGCAGCCCGCCATGTCCAGCGACGTCACGTAGTTCCCGACGAGCGTACGGGCCACCGCCACGCCCCGCTCGTCGAGCACCCGGCGGACCTCCGCATTGAATCCGTACAGCTCCAGCAGCGGTGTGGCCCCCATGCCGTTGACCAGCACCAGCACCGGCAGCCTGGGGTCCAGGTCCTCCAGGATCGCGTCCACCGCGAAGTCCGCGATCTCGCGCGAGGTCATCATCGCGCGGCGCTCCCGCCCCGGCTCGCCGTGGATCCCGACGCCCAACTCCAGCTCCCCGGCCGGGAGATCGAACGTCGGGCTGCCCTTCGCCGGGGTCGTACAGGCGCTCAGCGCCACCCCGAAGCTCCGCGACGACGCCACGACCTGCCGGGCCAGCGCCTCCACCCGCTCCAGCGGCATGCCCTCCTCGGCCGCGGCGCCGGCGATCTTCTCCACGAAGAGCGTCGCCCCGGTGCCGCGCCGCCCCGCCGTGAACGTCGAGTCGGTGACCGCGACATCGTCATCGATGAGCACGCTGGCCACCTGCACCCCCTCGTCCTCCGCCAGCTCCGCCGCCATCTGGAAGTTGAGGACGTCCCCGGTGTAGTTCTTCACGAGGAACAGCACGCCATGGCCACTGTCCACGGCCGCCGCGGCCCGCACCATCTGATCGGGCACCGGCGAGGTGAAGACCTCGCCCGGACAGGCGGCATCCAGCATGCCGGGCCCGACGAACCCCCCGTGCAGCGGCTCATGCCCACTGCCACCCCCGGACACCAGCGCCACCTTCTCCGCCACCGGCGCGTCCCGCCGCACGATCACCCGGTTCTCGGCATCCACCACCAGCTCCGGGTGCGCCGCCGCCATCCCACGCAGCGCATCTGCGACCACGGTTTCGGCGACGTTGATCAGCATCTTCATGAGTACCTCCTGGTGAGCTGGGCAATCAGGTCGCTGACCGGCGTTTTCCCAGGTCAGGCTGTGGTGATGCATAGCTATTGATCTTGACGGTCTCCGGGCGGCGGGGGAAGGGTTCCGACAGTACGGATGCCGACTTCATGCTGACTCTCCTGATGGGCTGCCAGGTACGTCCCGCGGCCTCGGACACGACTGGACCAGGTGGTTCCAGTATCGGACCGTGAACGTGCCGGCGGCATTGTTACGTACGGGTGTCGTCTCGCTGCGTGTGGTGTTCACGTCGGGGAGCCGACGGCTCGGTCCCTCGGGGGCGCGGCAGGCCTCGCACAGGTGTCGAGCGGCAGTTCCAACAGCTTCCTGATCCTCTTGCTTGAACGTCCAGCGCAGTTCGGCCAAGGGCCGCGCATCGGCGGGTCGGGCCGGGCGCACGGTGAAGTCTGTGGTCATGAGGTGAGTTTCGCGTCTGCAGGCTGGTGAGGTCAGGTCACCGCGGGCACCGAGCTTCTTCCGGCGGTGGGTGTGGGCGGCACGGCCTCGAAGAGGTGGGTCAGCCGGCAGGGGCGTACCCCAGTTCCCTGGCCCAGCCGAGCAATTCGGGGTCGTCCAGGCCGGCGCCCAGCCAGTCGTGGTCGAGGTCGGTCCCGGGAAGGGACGGTACGACCGCGATCGAGAGTCCGGCGGCACGGGCCGCGGAGATGCCCGTGGCCGAGTCCTCGAAGGCGACGGAACGCTCCGGGGCTGCACCGAGTGCCTCACATGCCGTGAGGTAGAGGTCTGGTGCGGGCTTGGGGGAGCGCACCTCGTCGGCGGCGAACGAGTGGGTGATGTATGCGGCGAGGCCGGCCGATTCCAGTGCCGTGTCCAGCAGTTCCCGGGGGCTGTTGCTGGCGACGGCTATGGGCACGGCGGCCCGGCAGGCGCGCACCAGCTCCGCCGCGCCGGGGAGGGCGGCGGCGCCGTGGGCCAGCTCCTTGCGGACCCGTGCGAGGAGTTCGGTGGCGAGTTCGGCACCGGCCCCGGGCCGTCCGAAGTAGTGCGCCATGGCCTCTCCCGCGGCCTCCACGGTACGGCCGATGACCAGCGCTTTCTGTTCTGGGCCGAAGGTGTGGCCGTGCGCGGCGAAAAGGGCCGTTTCCGCGACGGTCCAGCAGGGTTCGGTGTCGACCAGCAGGCCGTCACAGTCGAAGACCACGGCCTCCGCGCTGGTGGGGAGCGAGCCCATGTAGGGGTCCTTTCACTTCGGGTGTGTTGGTTGCTGTTCAGGGGGCGGCGGCGCCGGTCGGCAGGGGCTGACACCGTCGTGGAGACGCCGGCCTGCGGCCTTGCTTCTCGTCGGCCTGCGCCTTACTCCCCGAGCGCGAGGCGCAGGCCGAAGGCGGCGATGACCGTACCGGTGAGGCGGTCGAGAACGCGGCGCGCGGAGGGTCGTTGCAGGCGGTCCCGGAGCGCCTGCGCGAGGGTGATCAGCGCGCAGGCCCACATGACGGCCAGAAGGATGTGCACACCGGCCAGGAGCACGCCCGCAGTGAGATGCGAGGCGTCAGGGGGGATGAACTGCGGGAGCACCGCGACGTAGAAGGCGCCCATCTTCGGGTTGAGGAGATTGGTCGCCAGGCCCTGGCGCCAGCCGCCGAGCAGGGTGCCGTCGCTGCCTTTCCCGGTCTTGGTCTCGGCGCCGCTCCCGGCAGACTCCGGGCGCTCGTCGACCGCGCCGCGGCGCCAGGTGGACCACAACAGCCTGCCGCCCATCCACACCAGATACGCGGCCCCGGCCCAGCGCAGCGTCTCGTAGGCGAGGTGAGAGGCGGTCAGCAGCGCGGTGATGCCGAGCGAGGTGAGTACGCCCCAGACCAGGGTGCCGCTCTGGATTCCGAGGACCACGCCCCAGGCGCGACGACGGTTCCCGAGTGCGGCAGTGCGCAGGACGAGCGCGGTGTCCAGGCCGGGGGTGAGGGTGAGCAGTCCCACCATCAGAGCGAAAGTCCACAAGGCGTCCATGGCGATCATGGACGCTGACCCTACGTCGGGAGTCGCGGAACATCTACTTTTCTGCCCGGAATCGGGCAGGAATTGAGCTTGGGGTGGGGTGGGGGTGTGCTGTGGAGGGGCGAGTGGCGAGTGGCCGTGTCACCAGGCTGAGCGGCGGGCTCCGTGGCAGGTGGGCGGGCTGATGCGTACGACAGGCCCGGGACGTCGGGTGAGTCGTGTGAGGGGTGCAACAGGGGGTTTGCGCAGGTGGGGCACAACCATTTCCGGTCGTCGGCTGTCCCACTCCCCGTCACGAAAACTTCAGGCCTCCGTCTTGAGGCCGACACCTTCGAGGAGCACCGCCGCCATGCCCGAGACGGGCCTCAGATCCGCCCCGCGGTTCAGCATCATCGTTCCGGTTTACAACGTGCAGGGCTATCTCCGTGCGTGCCTGGACTCGTTGCTGGCGCAGGACTTCACCGACTTCGAGGTCATCGCGGTCGACGACTGCTCGCCGGACCGCAGCGGGGAGATCCTGGCGGAGTTCGCCGCCCTCGACCCGCGGGTGATCCACGTACGCCACGAGGAGAACGGCGGCATCGGCGCGGCCCGGAACACCGGCGTGGAGCGGGCGCGCGGGGACTACCTGCTGTTCCTCGACAGTGATGACACCTATACCCCGGGCGCGCTGCGGGCCATGGCCGACCGTCTGGGGGCGTCGGAGGACCCGGACCTCCTGCTCTTCGATCATGTGCGTACCTACTGGTGGCACGCGGTCAAGCCGAGTGCCGTCCGGGAACTCCTCGCCGAGGCCGGGGCGGACGTCTTCAATCCCGCCGAGCGCACCGAGTTCCTGCAGATGTTCGCGGTGGTGTGGAACCGGGCGTTCCGGCGTGACTTCTTCGTGGACAACGGCTTCCGGTACACCGACGGGCTCTACGAGGACGCCCTGATGGTCTACACGACCATGCTCACCGCCGAGCGTGCCGTGTGCCTGGACCACGCCTGTGTGGAATACCGCCAGCGCCGCCACGGCAATTCCATGAAGACGCCGGGCCGGAAGCACTTCACGATATTCGAGCAGTACCAGCGGCTCTTCGACTTTCTCGACGGCCGGCCGGACCTCGATCATCTGCGGCCGCTGTTCTTCGAGCGTATGGTCAGCCACTTCCTGTTCACCGGCGCGCGCGAGAGCCGGGTGGTCGTCCAGGACCGTCCGGAATTCTTCCGTCGTGCCGTGGAGATGTACCGGCGGCACAAGCCCGCCGGATTCACTCCGCCCCCGGAGGTCGACGCCCTGCAGTTCCAGGCGCTGGAACGCGGTTCGTACCGTGTGTTCCAGGCCCTGAACCTGGTGAGCCGTACCCGTCAGCGCGGGCAGCAGCGTTTGCGCAAGGCCCAGCGTGCGATGAGCAAGCGGGCCTCGACGCGTTTCTACCGGATGCAGCTGAAGCGTCCCATCGACCAGAATCTCGCTGTCTTCAGCGCCTACTGGAACCGCACTCCGTCCTGCAATCCGCTCGCAGTCTACGAAAAGGCCAAGGAGCTGGCCCCGCATCTGCACGGGGTGTGGGTCGTGCGCGAGGACGTCGTGGACACGGTGCCGGACGGTATGGACCATGTCGTCGTCAACACCCAGCGCTACTGGGAATTGATGGCGCGGGCGAAGTACTTCGTCAACAACGTCAACTTCGCCGACGACGTGGTCAAGCGCAAGGGCCAGGTCCATATCCAGACCCACCACGGTACTCCGCTCAAGCGGATGGGGATCGACCAGCAGAAGTACCCGGCCGCCGCCAAGGGAATGAGCATGCGCAAGCTGCTCGAACGCGCCGACCGCTGGGACCTGTCGGTCTCCTCGAACCAGCACACCAGCGAGCAGTGGGAGCGGGTCTACCCCTGCGGCTTCACCTCGATCGACGCCGGCTATCCGCGCAATGACGTGTTCTTCCGGACCGGGGCCCGGGAAATACGGGAAATCCGTGACCGGCTGGGGATCGCACCGGGCAGCACGGCGGTTCTCTACGCCCCGACGGTGCGCGACTACCAGGTCGGTTATGTGCCGCAGCTGGACCTGGAGAAAATCACCCGCGAACTCGGCCCGGACATCGTCCTGCTGGTCCGTACGCACTACTTCTACGGCCAGAACCCGCAGCTGCAGGAGCTCCAGGAGCAGGGTGCGCTGATCGATGTCTCCCGGCACCCCTCGGTCGAGGAGCTGTGCCTCGCCGCGGACGCGCTGATCACGGACTACTCGTCGATCATGTTCGACTACGCCAACCTCGACCGGCCGATCATCAACTACGCCGATGACTGGGAGACCTACGTCCGCTCCCGCGGTGTCACCTTCGACCTGCTGTCAGGAAAGCCGGGAGACACCCCCGGGGTCGTCGCCACCACCGAGGACGAGCTGATCGAGGCGTTCCGCGGAGGCCGCTGGAAGGGCGCCGAGGCCGCCGAGCTGCGTGCCGCTTTCCGCGCCCGTTTCTGCATGTGGGACGACGGCCACGCCGCCGAGCGGGTGGTCAACCGGGCCTTCCTCGGCAGCCAGGACCTGACCCCGGCCCCTCTTCCGCTGTCCGCGCGCACCGTCGCGCCTGCCCCGCACGAGGCCGAGCGCACCGCGGAGGGCGTCGTCCTCGCGTCCGGGGCGGACGCCTCTTCCGGCCGGCCGGAAGTCGAGCTGACCAGCTGACGGAGTGGTGCGCCGGTCCGGAGCACGGGCCGGCGCCACGCTCAGGTGTGAGCAGAGGCGGACGGGGCACCCGCAGCCGTGAACCATGAGGCGACCGGAAGGGGCTGGCGCATGCTGACGGCACACCCCGTGCTGCTGACGGATCTCACCGAGGAGTACGCGGAGTACGCGGCACCGGAGGCGCGGTCCGCGCAGCAAAGCTGTGCCGACGTACGCAGGCGGCCGGCGGGCCTCGCGACCCTCCGGCCGGGTCACGAGGTGCCGGATCGCGGAACGCAGGGTCACGAGGTTCCGGGTCACGAGGTGCCGGATCCGCCTCCGCCGGGCCCGCTGGACCCCGTCCACCCCAAGCCCCAGCCGCCGCCGGTCCCCGCCCCGGAGCCGGAGCCCGCACCACGGCCCGGCCCCGGCCCCGACCGCGGCGCTCCCGACGATGCGGCGCCCGGCACGACGGGAGCGGGACGGCCGGCGTAACTCCCCGGTACGACGCTGCCGGCCGGCTGCTCCCCGGCTCCTGCCGCGTCGTCGCGCCCTGGCCCTGCCGCCGGCCCACGATGACCGCCGCGGCAGGGCGGAGATGCGGATGATCCCGATGGCCCTCAGCCTGGAGGTACGGGAGTCTCCGGCGCAGGCGACGTAGGAGCCGGCCCGGCATGGGCATCGTGTCCATCCAGAGCTTTGCGCATGGCGAGGACGGTGCGCCGCTCCGCACGCAGGGCGTGGTCAGGTGGCGACCGTCGGCGACGCGCAAGGTAGGGAGCAGCAGTGACCAAACACCGCAAGTCCTCGCACCCGAAGATGGGCGAGGGCCAGAGCATGCACAAGGGAACCGAGCAGCACGGCTGGTCGCCCGATGTCGACCAGGCCGAGCAGCAGAAGAACGAGAGTGCGCACCGGTCGTTCCACCCGGAGGAGTACGCGCCCGAGAAGGACCGCAGCAAGGAGTCCGGCGGACAGGAGAAGGTCCCTCCGGCGAGCGAGGTCAAGAGCGAGACGGGTGCGGGCGAGCGGCGCGCTGCCGAAACCGATGAGAAGGGCATGCGGGACATGGGGCCCAAGGGCCCCTCGCGCCGGCCCAGCGGAGGCAAGGACGCGGAGGCGCACACCGGGGTCGACCCGCAGAATCCCTGAGGTCCCGGCGGCCCGGCACCCCTGAGGCCACGGCCGCCCGACGCAAGGCGGGGCGGATTCCGTCGTGAGTCCGCCCTGCCCCCTGAGGAGCGACGATGAGAGCTCTGACGTGGCACGGCAAGCGCGACGTACGTGTGGACACGGTCCCCGACCCCAAGATCGAGGAACCGACGGACGTCATCGTGCGTATCACCTCCACCGGTATCTGCGGCTCGGATCTGCACCTCTACGAGGTCCTCGGCCCCTATCTCGATCCGGGCGACATCCTCGGCCACGAACCGATGGGCGTCGTCGAAGAGGTCGGGCCCGAGGTCACGGCCGTCTCGGTCGGTGACCGGGTGGTGGTGCCGTTCAACGTCTCCTGCGGCACCTGCTGGATGTGCGCGCAGGGGCTCCATTCGCAGTGCGAGACCACCCAGGTCAAGGACCGGGGGACGGGTGCCGCCCTCTTCGGGTTCTCCAAGCTCTATGGCCAAGTGCCGGGCGGACAGGCCGAGTTGCTGCGGGTTCCGTTCGGCAACACGCTGCCCGTGAAGGTGCCGCACGGCCCGCCGGACCAGCGGTTCGTCTATCTCTCCGACGTTCTGCCCACCGCCTGGCAGTCCGTCGCCTACGCCGATGTCCGTCCCGGCGGCACGGTCACCGTGCTCGGTCTCGGCCCGATCGGCGACATGGCCGCCCGGATCGCGCTGCACAAGGGCGCGAGCAAGGTCATCGGCGTCGACCTCGTCCCCGAACGCCTCGCCCGCGCCCGCGAACGCGGCGTCCACACCCTCGATCTGAACGAGTACGGGAAGAACGTGGCGGAGGAGATCCGCAGTCTGACCGACGGACGTGGCACCGACGCCGTCATCGAGGCGGTCGGCATGGAGGCCCATGGGGCTCCGCTGGTGCGGGCCGCCCAGAATCTCGCCGGTCGGCTGCCCGACGCACTGGGGGAGAAGGTGATGGGTCGCGCGGGCGTGGACAGCATGACAGCGTTCAACACCGCTGTCGACGCGGTCCGCCGCGGCGGCACGATCTCGCTCATCGGTGTCTACGGAGGGAACGTCGACCCGGTACCGATGCTCACCCTGTTCGACAAGCAGGTCCAACTGCGCATGGGGCAGGCCAACGTCAGACGGTGGGTCGACGACATCATGCCCCTGCTCAACGACGAAGACGTCCTCGGAGTGGAGGGTTTCGCCACCCACACCCTGCCTCTCGAAGAAGGTCCGCAGGCCTACAAGACCTTCCAGGCGAAGGAGGACGGCATGATCAAGACCGTCCTCACGCCCTGACCGCGCCTGACCGTGCCGCGGCGCCGGCTCGGAATTCCGCCTCCGCGCGGACGGCCTCCGGTTGTTCCGCCTCCGCACATGGTGGTGGGCCTGCACGGACTCCGTGCAGGCCCACCGCCGTGTGCCTGGCTAGTAGTAGTGCTTGCGGCCGGCGACCGCATGCCCCAGTGCGCCGAGGATCCAAAGGATCGCGCCGATGACCGCGAGAATGATTCCGATGGTCCACAGAATGCCGATGCCGAACACGAACCCGACAACGAGCAAGATGATTCCGAGAATGATCACGATCCGCTCCGATCTGGCACGTGCGAACACGTGTGTATTCATTACTTTGATCCCGGATTGTCCGCGGGGCAACTGCTCACGGACCGAGCGGCCCCAGCGGCCCGCCGAGCCGGGCGCCCGGGTTACCCGCGCTGGTGGCGTGAGCACCTCGTACCGCTCGGCAGGACGGGCCCGGATGCGCGCTCTACGCTGGGTGAGGAAGCCGGCGGCCGAGGTGCGGTGAGGCGGTGGAAGGCTTGTGGCGGTACGGCATCAGCTGATCAAACGGTCTCCCGAGGAGCTGTGGGCGGTACTCGCCGACCGCTCCCGTTACGAGGACTGGGTGGTCGGCACCGCTCGTTCCCGGCCGAAGGACGGCAACTGGCCGGAGGTCGGCGCCACGCTCGAATACACGGTGCGCCTGGGGCCCTGGGACGTCACCGGCTGTACCACCGTGCGCCACAGCGTCCCGCCGCGCACCCTCGAACTCGAGGTGGACAGCGGCCGGCTGGGCACCGCCCGGATCGCCATCGAGGTGCGCCCCTGGGGCGCCGATTCCCTGGTCATCGTCGATGAACACCCGCTGGCCGGGCCCGGCGGACGGCTGCACAACGGGGCCCTCGACGTCCTGCTGCAGCTGCGCCACCGCAGCATGCTCAGCAGGCTGGCCGCAGTGGCCGAAAAGACCCAGGTCCGCGCACCCAGCAGAGCCTGACCGCCGCCCCGCCCGATGGCGGGCCGGGCGCACCACGGCCGGGTGAACAGGAGGCAGCGATGCCGGACGCAGTGGTGATCGGTGCCGGACCCAACGGACTTGTCGCGGCGAACCTGCTGGCCGACGCCGGGTGGACGGTGGAGGTGCTGGAGCAGCAGGACGAGCCGGGCGGCGCGGTCCGCAGCGACCGTGCGGTGCACCCCGACTTCGTCAACGACCTGTGCAGTTCGTTCTATCCCCTGGCCGCCGCCTCCCCGGTCCTCACCGCCCTGGACCTGTACGAGGAGGGGCTGGTCTGGAGCCACGCTCCCCAGGTGCTGGCCCATCCGCTGAGCGACGGCCGCTGTGCGCTGCTGGGGCGCACCACCGCCGACACGGCGGCGGGGCTGGAGACCTTCGGCACGGGCGACGGAGCGGCCTGGCAAGAGCTGTGCGGCATCTGGGACCGGGTCGGCAGCGATCTCCTCGACGCGCTGTTCACCCCCTTCCCGCCGCTGCGCGCCCTGGCCCGGCTCGCCGCCCGGGTCCGAGCGGCCGGCGGGCTGCGGCTGGCGCGCACCATGCTGCTGCCCGTACGGCGCCTGGGCGAGGAGGAGTTCCAAGGCGAGGCGGGCCGGCTGCTGCTGGCGGGCAACGCCCTGCACACCGATCTCACCCCCGAGGCCGCGGGCAGCGGCGGCTTCGGATGGCTGATGTCGATGCTCGGCCAGAGCTACGGCTTTCCGGTGCCGGCCGGTGGCGCCCAGTCGCTCACCTCGGCCCTGGTGCGGCGACTGCAGCGCCGGGGCGGGGTGCTGCGCTGCGGGGAGCGGGTCGATGAGGTCGTCGTACGCTCCGGGCGCGCGGTGGCGGTGCGTACCGCGATCGGTGAGACCGTGCCGGGCCGCCGCGCCGTGGTGGCGGATGTGTCCGTGCCCGCCCTGTACGGCCGGCTGGTGGACTCCCGGTATCTCCCGTACCGGCTGCCGGCGGACCTGCGGCGCTTCCAATGGGACTTCGCCACCTTCAAGGTGGACTGGGCGCTGGGCGGCCCGGTGCCGTGGACCGCGGAGGCCGCCGCCACCGCGGGCACCGTGCATCTGGCCGACGGAATGGACGAACTCACCCGCTTCACCGCCCAGATCGCCGCGGGGCAGGTGCCCGACCGGCCCTTCGCCCTGTTCGGCCAGATGACCACCGCGGATGCCACCCGCTCCCCGCCGGGTACCGAGGCAGCCTGGGCCTACACCCATGTACCCCACCGGATCCGGGGGGACGCGGGGGAGGACGGGATCGGCGGGGCCTGGGACCCGGGGGACCAGGACGCGATGGCGGACCGGCTGGAGGAGCAGGTCGAGCGCTTCGCGCCCGGTTTCCGGTCCCGGATCAAGGCGCGCCGCATTCTCGCCCCGCCCACGTTCGAGGCGCTGGACGCCAATTTGCACGGGGGTGCCCTCAACGGCGGTACGGCCGCCCTCCACCAGCAGCTGGTTTTCCGGCCGCTGCCGGGCCTCGCCCGCCCGGAAACCCCGGTGGCGGGCCTCTATCTGGCCTCCGCCGGGGCACATCCGGGTGGCGGGGTGCACGGTGCCCCCGGCGCCAACGCGGCCCGCGCGGCGCTGCGCACCCGCACGCCGAGCGGTGTCCTCAGCCGGGCCCAGCGTGCACTCCACCGCGGCGGCGCACCGCTGCGGGCTCCGATGGAGGGCGGGCGGTGAGCGGGGCGAGTGCCCGGCATGGGGAGCGGAGGCGATGACCACGGCGGTGCCGGTGCCGGTGCCGGTGGGCACGAGCAGCCCCGTCGGCTGCTCCTCCATCAATCCGTTCCTCCATCAACTCCCTTCAGGATAAGCAAGGGTGACGCATCGTCATGCCTCCCTCGCTCAAGTGATCGGCCCGACCGGCAGTGCGGCCAACAGCATCAGCGCCACGTCGTCCTGCCGGTCCGCATCGCCGTGCCGGTTCTCCAGGAGAACGTCGGCGAGACGGTCCGGACCCAGCGGCGGCGCGTCGTTGAGGCGTCCGGCGAGGTCGGCGACGGAGCGGTCGGGATCGGCGCCCGGCGTTTCGATCAGGCCGTCGGTGTAGAGCGCCAGGACGGACTTCGGCGGCAGGGTGAGCTCCGTGGTGGAGTACCGGGCCGCGGGGTCGATGCCCAGCAGCAGTCCCGGCGGCACATGCACCACCGTGGTGTGCCGGCCGGGGTGGCGGAGCAGCGGCGGTGGGTGGCCGGCGCAGGCCAGGCACGCCCGGCGGGTACGCAGGTCGATGTGCACGTACAGGCAGCTGGTGAACAGCCCCGGGTCCAGATCGGTCAGCAGCCGGTTCGTACGGGCCAGGACCTCGCCCGGCGCGGCACCGGCGGTGGCATAGGCGCGGACGGCGGTGCGGACCTGCCCCATCAGGGCGGCGGCCGCCGCGTTGTGGCCCTGCACATCACCGATGACGGCGGCGACACTGTCCTCGTCGAGGCGGATCAGATCGTAGAAGTCGCCGCCGATGTCCATACCGCGGGTCGACGGCAGATAACGGGCGGCGACGGCGAACCCCGGCACCGTGGGCAGCCCGTGCGGCAACAGGCCGGCCTGCAGATCGTGCGCCAGCTGCTGCTTGGTGTCGTAGAGCCGGGCCCGGTCCAGTGCCTGGGCGATCAGCCCCGCCAGTGAGGTGAGGACCTGGCGTTCCTCCAGGCTGAAGGTGCGGGGCCGGGTGTACGAGAGGATGCAGCAGCCGACCGGGCGGCCGGACACGATCAGCGGCAGCACGGCGCGCGCCGCCTTGCCCGTCAGACGCGGCACCCCCGGGTAATCGTGTTCCATCTCCTCGGGGGAGGTGAAGAAGCTGGGCTCCCCGGTGGCGAGGGCGTGCACGGCGGGGCTGTTGGCGGCGCCGAGGGCGACCCCTTCGAAGGCGGCGACCGCCTCGGCGGAGTACCCGCGATGCCCGATGGTCCGCAGCCGGCCCGCCTCCGCCACGTACATGATCATGCCTTGGGCGCCGAACGCCGGCACGATCTGGTCGGCGACGAGAGCGACGACATCCTGGGTGCCGACGGCCTCGGTGAGGGCGGCCGCGAGATGCAGTACGTGGTAGATCTGGCCGGCCCGGACGGGCAGCACCTCCCCCTGGGTGGGGGCGGGCTCCACCGGGCCGTAGTCCTTGTCCGACGGGCTGATCCACACGCTCAGGCCCCTGGCGTCCGGGAACAGCCGGAAGGTGAGCCAGTGGTGCGGTGGCCGGCTGGCGGTGAACGACGTCGGCCGGCGGCTGATCACCGCGGCGCGGTAGCGGTCCTCGAAGACCGGGTCGCGCAGCCACGGCAGGGCCTCCCAGGGGCGCGAGCCGATCAGCCGGGTGCCCTTCTCGCCGAGCAGCTCCGTCGCGCCCTTCGTGACCAGGGTGATCCGTCCCTCCAGGTCGAGGGCGCAGCAGCCGCCGGGCAGCCGTTCCAGGTAGTCGGCCGCCGCCAGCGCCTCGTCCGGGCTCACGGCCCGCACCGGCGGCGGTGTGCGGACCCGCGGTGCCTCGGCCGGACCGGAGCCGTCGGGCCGGGGGAGCTCTGCCAGCAGCGCCGCCAGACGCCCGCACGCGGCCTCCACCGCCCCGCGTTCCTCCGCCGACAGCCGCGGCGCATGGCCGGCGGGCCACAGCAGCAGCAAGGCGCCCCGGCTGCCGGCCGGGCCGCTGACCGGAGCCGCCGCCAGCGAGAAGTCGTACGGCACGGCCACCGCCGTACGGGGGAAGTCGCGGGCCATCTGCTGCTGACCGCCCACCCACACCAGGCGCTGTTCGCGGGTGGCGACGGCGACCGGGATGGGGGCTGCCAGCGCGACGCGGTCCCACGGCGCCAGGAACGGCGCCGGTACTCCGCTCATGACGGTCAGCTGCAGGACCGGCGCGTCGGCCGCCAGCACATAGACCCCGCCGGCGGACGCCCCGGCCTCGTGCATCGCGCGCAGCAGCGCCCGGCCCACGGGGTCATCCACCGGGCCGGGCCCGGTCCCGCCGGTCATCGCGCACCTGCACACAGCTGTCGTCGTGCCATCGAGACCCACTCCGGCCCGCCGGTGTCTCCCCGCGCCGAGACCGTCATGACGTCTCTCCCGGGACACTGCTGACGTTACGCCGCCCACCGAGCCGCGGCACTCGCTGCCGGGGGCCGGTCCGCTGCCCGCGGGACCAGGCACTTTCGCCCCAAGATGCGCTCAGCTCAGGCCGTATATCATGTAGTGGCGCCTCTTTACAGTGGCGCGGGCAGCATGTCGCCTCCGATTCCGGAGAGGGAACATGGCCGCAGGCGAACAGGACGGGACCGAACGAGTCCGGCGACCGTCCAGTAAGAAGACCGCCAAGAAAACCGTCAAGAAGACCGCCACACGAGCCAGCAGTGCCCGGGCCGGCAGCGGCGAGCGCGAGAGCGAAGCGCCGCGCGCGGGCCGCCGTGTTTCGGCGCCACGTGCCATGCGGTACGCCGCGGAGCAGCTGAAGGAACTGCTGGGACGGGCTCCCGAGTCCGTGTCCGCGGTGAAGCCGACGGAGGACGGCTGGCAGGCGGACGTGGAAGTCCTGGAGCTGGAACGTGTCCCCGGGACCACCAGCGTGATGGCGACCTACCGCGTGATGCTGGACAAGGAAGGCGAACTGGTGGCGTACGAGCGCACCCGCCGCTACACCCGAGGCCAGATCGACCGTCGTTAGGGCCCCGGGAGGCCAGGCAGGACCGTTCGCCGGGCGAACGAGACGGCCAACTCCGAAAGACCGGAGTGAGCCGGTGAAGGGAGGCACCGTGACTGTGGTGCCGCAAAGCGGAGGAACCGTTGCCGCAGGCGGCGGCCAAGGCTCCGGAAACCTCTACGACATCCTCGATCTGATACTGGACCGCGGTCTGGTCATCGACGTCTTTGTGCGTGTGTCGTTGGTGGGCATCGAAATCCTCAAGATCGACGCCCGCATCGTCGTCGCCAGCGTCGACACCTACCTGCGCTTCGCCGAGGCCTGCAACCGCCTCGACCTGGAATCAGGCCGCAAGGCACCCTCCCAGCTGACCGACCTGGTCGGTGAGGTGACCGAGGGCGGCTCGCACGGCAAGGCCAAGGGCGCCCTGTCCGGGGCCGCGGAAGCGGTGACCGACGCCCTCAAGGGCGGCGGCGATGACGACGAGGAACGCGAGACGAGGCACAAGGAGCCCGCCGAGCGGCACGAGCGGCCCGCTCGCCGGCCGGCCCGGCGACGAAAGGAATGAGCGATGTCGGTCTACGTCTACTCCATCGTCGCGACCAGCCATCCGCAGCGCCTGGAAGGCCTCCACGGAGTGGGGAACCCGCCGTCCGAGCTGCGTACGGTACAGAGCAAGAAGCTGTCCGCCGTCGTCAGCGACTCCCCGGAGGAGCTGCGTCCCAAGCGCCGGGACCTCGGCGCACACCAGGCCGTCCAGGAACGGCTGATGGCCGACGGCACGGTCCTGCCCTTGCAGTTCGGCTTCACGACCACGGACGACGAGGCCGTACGGGCCGTCCTGAAGGAGCGGACGGACGAATTCACCGAGCGGCTGGAGGCGTTGAAGGGCTGCGCCGAATACCACCTGAAGGCCGCCCAGGATGAGGATGCGCTGCTACGGCAGATCCTCACGGAGTCGGATCAGGCACGAGAGCTCAACGAGCAGATCAGAAGCGGCAATGCCAGTCCGGAAGCCCCGCTCGCCCTCGGTGAACTGGTCGCCGGGGAAGTGCAGGCACGGCAGGAGCAGCTCGCCGCCGGGGTCCTCGATGCGCTGCGCGGATTCGCGCGCGAGATGCGCACCTCACCCCCGACCGGGAACGACTTCGTGAGCGTGTCCTTCCTGGTGGAGCAGGAAAACGAGAAGAGCTTCCTCGGCGCGGAGCGGGATCTCGCCAAGGAGCTGGGGGAGGACTTCGACCTCCGGCTGCTCGGCCCGCTCCCCGCCTACAGCTTCGTCTAGGGAGTCCCCATGGGCCTGTTGAGTCAACTTGCCACCCTTCCGCTGGCACCGGTGCGCGGCGTGGCCTGGGTCATGGAACGCGCCCTGGAGGCCGCGGAGAACGAGTACTACGACCCCGAACCCGTCGAGCGGGAACTCGCCGAGCTCGAACGAGCGCTGCTGGCGGGAGACATCTCCGAGGAGACCTTCGACCGCCGGGAGGACGAGCTGCTGGACCGGCTGGACGAGATCAGGGCCCATGCCCAGGGCACCGACATCTGACCGCGGTGGCCGCCGCGGAACGGGAGCGCCGCCCCGCGCTCCCGTCGCAACGCCGGGAATCGAGGTGCAGCGGCCGTGAACGAACCCGTCGCCAGGAGGATGGGCGACTACCCGTCCCGGGCCGGCCCGTACGGCGGTCAGGGCTCCTCGGCGAACCTTGCCGACATCTTGGAGCGGGTGCTGGACAAGGGCATCGTCATCGCGGGCGACATCCAGATCAACCTGCTGGACATCGAACTGCTCACCATCAAACTGCGCCTGCTGGTCGCCTCGGTGGACAAGGCGAAGGAGATGGGCATCGACTGGTGGGAGCACGACCCCTCGCTCTCGTCCCGCGCGTCCGACGGCTACCGCTCGCTCGCCGACGAGAACAGGCGGCTGCGCGCCGAGATCCAGGCCCTGCGCGAGGGCGACGAACTGCCGCCGGCCGAGGACGAGGAGGAGTACGAGGAGGAGGGCGAGGACGAGGAGGTGCGCCGTTCCGCCGCCCGCCGTCCCGCCCGTGGCGCACGCACCAAACGGGACGGGACCGGCTCCCGCACCAAGAAGCGGGACACCTCATGACCGAGGTCATCAGCTATGCGTACGCCGTCGCGAAGGATGACGACGGATCGCTGGCGGAGGCGCTGACCGGACTGCCGGGAGTGGCGGAGGCACCGGTCCATCTGGTGCGTGCGGGGGACCGCGGTGAGGTGGTGGTCGCCGTGAGCCCGGTGCCCGAGCAGGACTTCCAAGAATCCGCGCTGCGCGCGAACTTGGAGGATCTGGACTGGCTGGAGTCGGTGGCCCGCGCCCACCACCGGGTGATCGAGGCACTGGCCGCCCGCACCACCGTCCTGCCGCTCCGGCTCGCGACGGTGTACCTGGACGACGAGCGGGTGCGGCACATGGTCACGGCCCGCCAGGAGGCGTTCGCCGGCCGGCTGGCCGACCTGGCCGCGCACACGGAGTGGGGCGTCAAGATCTATGTCGAGGCGCCCGCGCCCACCGACCGGCCGGCCGCGCCGCCCGCGGACGAGGGCCTGAGCCCCGGACGGGCCTACCTCAGCCACCGCAAGGCACAGCGGCACGCCCGCGACGACGCCTACCGCGACGCCGAAGAGGTCGCCCGGCGCGTCGAGGCCGCCGCCCGCGGCCATGCGGTCGACCGGGTCCAGCACCGGGTGCAACAGGGCGAACTCGCCCGCGGGCCGGGCGAGAACGTCGTCAACGACGCCTACCTCGTGCCGCTGCGGGACGCCGAGAGCTTCCGCGCCGATGTCACCCGGGCGGCCGAGGGACTGTCCCGTGTACGCGTCGAGGTCACCGGGCCCTGGGCCCCGTACTCCTTCGCCACACCGCCCGAGGCCGAACCGCTGAAGGGAGCCGCGCCATGAGGCCGGCGGGCGGGCAGCCGGCACCGACGGACGAACCGCTGCCGGACCGGCAGATCGCGCTGATCGATCTGCTGGACCGGTTGCTCAGCGGAGGTGTGGTCCTCACCGGTGATGTCGTGCTCTCCATCGCCGATATCGACCTCGTCCGTATCTCGCTGCGCGCGCTGATCGTCTCCATCAGCGAACAGAACCCCTCCCCGTGGTCCGCCCTCGCCCCCTCGGTACGGGATGACCATGACGGCTGAGGACCGCCGGCCCGGCAACCGCTTCGATGATGTCGCCGACGCGGCCCATCGGGCCTTCCGCCTGCTGCCCGCGGCACCGCAGGACATCCCGCCCCCGAGCAGCGCGGCGGCCCGTCGTCCGGCGCACCGGATCAGCGCCGACCCCGACACGGTGGAGCGGGACCTGATCAAGCTCGTCCTCACCCTGGTCGAGCTGCTGCGCCAGCTCATGGAACGTCAGGCCCTGCAACGGGTCGACGCCGGAGACCTCACCGAGGAACAGGAGGAACGCCTGGGCGCGACGCTGATGATTCTGCACGACCGCATGGTGGAACTCTGCGCCCGATATGAGCTGACGATGCAGGACCTCAATTTGGATCTCGGACCGCTCGGGACCCTGCTGCCACCCGCCGAAGAACCCTGAAGGGAGCGCGACATGGGCATCGCGAAAAAGACCAGGAACATCGGTCAAATCGTCGAGGGAAAGGCCAAGGAAACGACCGGAAGGGCCCTCGGCAACAAAGGCCTCCAAAGGCGAGGCAAGGCGGAACAGGCCATGGGGAAAATGAAGCAGGCGGTGGAAAAGGGCCGGGAGACCTTCAAACACTGACCGCTGCGGCCCCGCCGTCGCCTTCCGTGCAACGGCGGGGCCGACGCCCTGGGGCGCGTCTGCGCGGCGCCCGTCAGGGCTGCCGGCGCGCCTGTTCGGCGGCCGCGTGGCCCGCCTCGGACAGCCCGTTGGCGGAACCGGTGCTGAGCGTGCCGCCGGCGCTCTCCAGATGCGCCCGGACGAACCACTGGAAGAGCTCCAGGGACCGCAGATGCTCGATGAGCAGGTCCTGGGTCACCGGGTCGACCCCGTCGGTGGCGGCCACCGCCGCCCGGTGGTCCCTGATGACCCCCGAGTAGACGACGTCCAGCGCACCGAGGTGCTCGATCGCCTGCGCCCGTCCGACGGAGTAGTCCTCCCAGGTCCGCTCGGCGGCCAGTGCGCCCGGTGTCCCGGTCGGGGAGCCGCCGAGCGTCGCAATGCGCTCCGCGGTCGCGTCGACCATGGCACGGACCGCGTCGACTTGCGGATCGAGCATTTCGTGGACGGCGATGAAGTGCGGCCCCACGACATTCCAGTGCACATGCTTGAGGGTGAGGGCCAGGTCATTGAGCGCGTGCAGCCTGAGCCGCAGCCGTCCGATGACCTCTCCGCCTTCGGACTCGGTCATGCCGGGAACGGTATAGGCGGGGGAATTGCTCGCAGCCACGATGCATTCTCCTTTCACCACAGGTCGGCTCTTCCTGTCGTGCCAGTCCGCGTGCCCGGCAACTCGGCCCGGAAACACCCGGCCGGCCCGGTTTCCGCATTTCCGCGACCGCGGTCCGGGCGGCTGCTCCGAAGTGCGAGGTGTGCGCGGATCACCGCAGACTGTGGAGCGACCGGACCACTCCGGTGAGGAGCTGATGTGACGACCGATGCGACCTTCTCCGCCGGTGTGGGCGCCCGGCCCGGCGGGCCGTCGGCGGGCCCGCCGAGCCCGGCCGAACGGTGCCGTACGGTCGCCCGGCGCTTCACCGCACTGGTCGACGGCGGAGACCTGCGCCTCCCGTTTCCCGGTGAGGGGCGCACCCGGGAGCGGTTCCGTGCGCTGGCCGCCCTTGGGCGCGAGGACCTCTGTGTGGCCCGTCTGGCCGAGGGCCACGTCGATGCGGCCGCCATCCTCCACGAACTGGACGGCCCGCCACCGGAACCCGGCGAACGGTGGGGCGTATGGGCCGCCCACCCGCCCGGCCCCGGACTCACCGTGACCGCCCGGGGCGGCGGCTGGTGGCTCAACGGCGTCAAGCCGTACTGCTCCGGGGTACACAGCTGCACCCATGCGCTGGTGACGGCCGACAGCGACCAGGGGCGGCGGCTGTTCGCCGCGCGGGTCGGCGACCCGGCCATCGCACCTGTGCCCGGCACCTGGCAGGCCGTCGGGATGGCCGGCAGCGACAGCCCCGACGCCACCTTCACCGAGGTCCCGGCGACCCCCGTCGGCGACGCCGGGAGCTATCTGCGCCGACCCGGCTTCCAGCACGGCGGCATCGGGGTCGCGGCCTGCTGGCTGGGCGGCGCGCAGGCAGTGGCCGCCACCCTGGTGGCCGGGGCCGAGGCCGGGCACCGGCCTCTGGACGCGCATGCCGCCGCGCACCTGGGCGAGGTGGACGTCCTGCTGCACGCGGCCGAGTCGGTGCTTCAGCGTGCCGCCGACGAGATCGACGAGGATCCCCTGGACCGCCTCGGCGGTGCGCGGATGCGCAGTCTGCGGGTGCGGGCGCTGGTGGAGAAGGTCTGCACCGACGTCCTGCGCCATGTCGGCCAGGCCACCGGCGCCGAGCCGCTGTGCCACGATGCCCGGCATGCGCGGGCGGTCGCCGACCTCACCGTCTACCTCCGCCAGCACCACGCCGAGCGCAACCACGCCGAACTCGGCCTGCTGCTCACCGGCCAGGCGGAGGAGCGGTGAACAGCGCCCGCCAGGCCGCCGCCGACGCCATCGACGCCCCGGGCACCCCCGAGGCGGACTGGGCGTCCTGGCCCGCCCTCGACCGCCTGCCCGCCGTCCCGCTGCCCGCCGGGCCGGTCGTGGTCGTCGCGGCACACCCCGACGACGAAGTGCTGGGCTTCGGCGGCACCATGGCCGCGCTGGCGGCGCACGGCACCGACGTCCAGGTCCTCTCCGTCACCGACGGCGAGGGCTCCCACCCGCACAGCACCCGGCTCACCGCCGCCCGGCTCGCGGCGGTCCGCGCGGCCGAACTCCGTGACGCCCTGGGCGACCTCGGACTGCCGTCGCTGCGCCCGCAGCGCCTGCGCATCCCCGACACCCAGGTGCACCGTCACGAGACCGCGGTGCGCCACCAGATCACGGCACGGCTGTACGCGGTGAACGCGGCCCTCTGCGTCGCGCCCTGGACCGGGGATCTGCACAGCGACCACGAAGCCGCCGGCCGGGCGGCCGCTGCCGCCTGCCGTTCCTCGGGCGTGCCGTTGTGGATGTATCCCGTCTGGATGTGGCACTGGGCGCGCCCCGCCGACCCCCGCGTCCCCTGGGACAGCGCGGCTCGTCTCCCGCTGCCGGCCGGCGCGGCCCGGCGCAAGGCCGCGGCCCTCGGCCGGTTCGTCAGCCAGATTCACCCGCTCGGCGACGGTGACGGCGACGCCGCGATCCTGCCGCCGGAGGAACTCGCCCACCACACCAGGCCGTTCGAGGTGGTCTTCCGATGAGTACGCCGCCCGCCTACTTCGAGGCGATGTACGCCGGCGCGGTCGACCCCTGGGACCTCGCCGGACGCTGGTACGAGCAGCGCAAATACGCCCTCACCCTCGCCTCGCTGCCCCGGCGCCGGTACCGTGCCGCCTTCGAACCCGGCTGCTCCGTCGGCGTGCTGACCGCCCGGCTCGCCGAGCGCTGTGACCGGCTGCTCGCGACCGACCGGATGCCCTCGGCCGTGGTCTCCGCCGCCGAACGCACCCACGCACTGCCGCAGGTGGAGGTCCGCACCCTCACCATCCCCGACGAGTGGCCGGACGGCACCTTCGATCTGATCGTGCTGTCCGAACTCCTCTATTACTTCGACGACACCGCGCTGCACGAGATCCTCACCCGAACCCTCGACAGCCTCGAACCCGGCGGCACCCTCGTCGCCGTGCACTGGAACCACCCCGTCCCCGAGCACCGCCGCACCGGCCGCGACCTCGCCCCCGTCCTCGCCGCCCGCCCCGGCCTGCAGCTGCTGACCGAGACCCAGGACCCCGACTTCACCCTGCAGACCTTCTGGCGCCGCTACCCCGACGCAAGCGCGCCCCTCTCTCCCGCGGCGCAAGAAGGCCTGGTGTGACCGCATCTCCCACCGCGGGCAGCTCCCGTGCCCCGCACCCCACCGCCCTGGCCGTGGTCGTCCCGGCCCACAACGAGGCACAGGAGCTGCCGGGCGCCCTCGACGCCGTACGGACCGCGGCCCGGCACCCGGCCCTGGCGGACCTGCCCGTGGTGACGGTGGTCGTCGCCGATGCCTGCACGGATGCCACACCCGCCGTCGCCGCCCAACGGGGCGCCGCCGTCATCGAGCTGCCGGACCGCAACGTGGGCGCGGCACGGGCGGCCGGAGTCGCGCACGCCCTGCATCTGCTCCGCCCGCACGGCGAACGCACCTGGATCGTGACCACCGACGCCGACTCGCGGGTCCCGCCCCACTGGCTGGCCCACCAGCTGCACCACGCCCGCCAGGGCTGGCACTGCATCGTCGGCACCGTCCGCCTCGCGCACCGGCCCGTACTCCCCGTCACCACGGTGGCCCGCCACAACGCCCACTACTTCGCCGGCCGGCCGTCCTGGCCGCTGCTGTGGTGCCATCCGCATGTCCACGGCGCCAACCTGGGCATCGCGGCCGGGCCCTACCGCGCGGCGGGCGGGTTCCCGGCGCTGACACACGGTGAGGACCGCGCCCTCGTCGCCGCTCTCGAACGCCGCGGCTGCCCGATCCTGCGCACCGACGAGTGCCCGGTGCGCACCTCGGGCCGCCCCGACCCGCGGGCCCCGCACGGCTTCGGCACCTTCCTGCGGCAACTCTCCCTCGGTCTCGACCTCGACTTTGATCGCGATCTCGCCGCGCCGGTGGTCGTCCCCGGAGACCGGAGCGGAGACCTCCGCCCCTGAGCGCTTCGGCGCGAAGGCCGGCGCCGGGGAGTACGGCGTTCGCGACCGTCCGGGCCCGCATCACCGCAAGCGCGGCCGCACTGCCGGACGGTACGGGCCCTCAACGCTGGTTGAAGCGGTCGGCCGCCCGTTCGTTGAGGGCGCCGAGGACACCGCGAAGGCGCCGGGCCGGTGGCTTCTCCCCGGCGGCGACCGTCGAACCGTCGACGGTGCCGCGCGCGCCGTTGCGGGGCAGCACCCGGGCGACCGCCGACACCAGCCGGGTGGTGGTCACCGGCGCCAGCCCGTGCGCCGTGGCACCGAGCCTGGCCGCCGGCGTCAGCACGATACGGGGCCGCCGCCGCTGCAGCGCGGTCACGATGCGCTCCGCCGCCCGCTCGGCGTTCATGGACAGCACCGGGGCCCCGGCCAGCGCCGAGAACCAGGCGTACTCCCGGCGCCGGTCCCCGCCGAAGAGGGCGTGGACATGCGACCCGGTGCGCATCAGGCCGGGGTGGACCGCGGTCACGGTGACGCCGTGCGGGGCCTCCTCCGCATGCAGCCCTTCGGCCAGCGCGGCCACCGCGGACTTGGCGCAGGAGTACGGCAGCAGATGCGGCACCGCCAGCAGACCGCCGATGGACCCGACGAGGGCCAGCCTGCCGCCGGCCGGGCTGCGCCGGAGGTGGGGGAGGGCGGCGAGCGCGGTGTTCAGGGCCCCGTTGAAGATGGAGTCCATCGCTTCCTCGAAACCGTCGGCACCCAGCGCGTCCGCGGGGCCGACCTGGATGATGCCGGCGTTGGCGATGACGATGTCCAGCCTGTTGTGGTCCCTGGCGATCTCCGCGAGGCGGTCCTGTACAGCGGGGCGGTCGCGCACATCGCACACCACGGCGCGCACCGTCCCGCCGCCCCACTGCCTCAGCTTGCCGACGGCTCTGCCGAGTTCGGCCTCGTCCCGGGCCAGCAGCACGACATCACAGCGGCGCCGCAGCAGCTGGCGGGCCATGAGCAGCCCGAGCCCCCGCGAGCCGCCGGTGACGACAGCGGTGAGCCCTTCGATCGAGGGAGCGGCCGGAAGCACACGCATGATGAGCCCTTCCACTGGGCGCGGATCGGCACGGACGGGGCGCGGCCCCGCGGGGCGAGGCCGGACGCCGAACGCCTGCTGCCTTCGACGGTAGCGGGCGGCCGAGTGCGGCGGGCCCGGCGCAGGCGCCGCTGAGCAGGGCGTTCGCGCCCACTCACGGCATGGACTCCCGCACCGCCAAGGGCGGGGGAGGCCCGCAGCGGTGCGCGGCACCCGCGAGGGGGCGTTGGGCCAGTCGGGCGGTGGCTGCCGTGCGCTGCCCGGAGCGCGCTCGGTGGCACGGGCGGCGCGGCCGCGCCAGGCCTTGGCGGCGCCAGGCCTTGGCCGCGCCCGGCCTCGGCCGCTGAGCAGGCCCTCGTACGGTTCAGCCCGCGCCGGGCAACTGTACGTAAACGGAGCCGTCGCCCTCCACGCTCACCCGGAAGGAGGGCTGGGGAGCGGTCGCCGGACCGGTGACGTTCGCCCCGTCCGCCAGCCGGAAGACGCTGCCGTGCCAGGGGCACGTCACACAGCCGTCGGCGATCGTGCCGTCCGTCAGGGGCCCGGACAGATGGCTGCACCGCCCGGCCAGGACATGGATCTCCCCGCCCGCCTGACGGACCACCAGCAGGGGCACCTCGCCGAGCTCCCGGCGTACGGCCTCGCCGACCGGAAAGTCCTCCACCCTGCCCACGGGGTGCCAGCCCTCTTCCAGCAGATGCGGCACCGGTTCCGCCTTGTTGGCGCCCGCGCCCTGCCGGTAGGCGAGGTGTCCGCCGAGCATGCCGCCGGCCCCGGCCGCGGACAGTCCGGCGAACGCGAGCAGCTTGCCGTGCGTGCCGGCGCCACGGCCGCGATGCACCCAGGATCTGGAGTACAGGCCGATGGCCAGCGCCATCGACGCCGCATGCACCAGGCCGGTACGCATCTGGTCCTCATGCTGCTCGGCCCAGTCCACCCAGCCGGCCCATGCCGCCGGTACGGCCGACAGGACGCCCACCCCCACCAGGAGGCGGGCACTGCGCCGGGTACCCGGGACGACGTCCAGCACCGCGGCGGACAGCCATGCGCCCATCGGAACCTGCACGAGTGCCGGGTGCAGCGGATGACCGATCGGCAGGCCGTGCAGCACATCGCGGAAACGCCCCAGGGGCAGGCCGCGCACCACCCGCTGCACCGGGCCGATCACGGCGTCCAGCTGCTCCCAACGGCCCAGCGCGTCGAGTGACTTCACGAGTGTGGAACTCATTCCTCCTCTTCCTCCTCGTCTTCCTCTTCCTCATCCCATTCGCCGTCCTCGTCCTCCTCTTCCTCTTCGCCTTCCGCGCCTTCCTCGTCTTCATCCGTGTCTTCGTCCTCGCCCTCGTACGCGCCTTCCTCGTCGTATTCCTCCTCCTCGCCCTCGCCCTCGCGTTCGCGCTCCTCGGCCTCTTCGTCCTCGATGGCCTCTTCGTGGGTCCGTACGACCTCGCCCTCCCGGATTTCGCCGCGCCAGCCCTCCGGCTCTTCGTCGGTGAGGGTGACGTAGCGCTGGAAGTGTTTGAAGTCCAGCCGCAGTCGCCGACCCTGGACGCGCCAGATGTTTCCGGTCTTCTCGAAGAATCCCGAGGCGTAATACTCGACGACCAGCACGATGCGGGTCAGATTGGGCGCCAGTTCATGGAAGCTGACGGCGCCGCGGGTCGATCCCTTGGCGCCCTCGGACGTCCAGATGATGCGTTCGTCCGGCACCTGCTCCTGAACGGTGGCTTTCCAGCCCCGGGTCGACGGACCGACCTTGGCCTTCCAGTCACTGGTCGTCTCGTCGTGCAGCGACACATTGCGTACGCCCTTGGTGAAACCGCTGAACTTCTCGTACTGCGTCCAGTGGTCGTAGGCGGTGCGCAGCGGCACCCCGATATCGAGGACCTCGATGATGTTGGTGACCTTCTTGTCCCCCGATTTGCGCTTTCCGCCGCCGAAGAGTTCCTTGGCCTTCCCCGTGACGGTGTCCTTCACGTTCTCCGCCGTCCCCTTGACGGCGGCCTTGATGGGCGAGTCACCGCCCATCAGATTTCCGGCGATCTTGGACAGCGAGCCGCCGTTCTCGGCCACATCGGTGAGCTGTCCGGTCACATCCATCAGTTTGCCGCCGGCCCGTTCGGCCAGGTTCCCCACCCATTGCGTCGCGTAGTTCCCCAGTTCTTCTCGCAGCCGATCGAGGCCCGAGTCCGCGTTGTCCTGTCCCGTCTTGGCCATGACCGGTTACCTCCGGCGCTCGACGCGCGATGATGTCTTCTTGGCGCTCTTCTTCGCAGGAGCCGCCTTCTTCTGTGCGGCAGTCTTCTTCGCGGGAGCCTTCTTGGCAGCGGCCTTGGCGGCCGTCTTCGTGGCGGCGGTCTTCTTTCCCGCGGTCTTGTTCGCTGCCGTCTTCTTCGCGGCGGTCTTCTTTGCCGCCGCCTTCTTGGCCGGGGCCGCCTTCTTGGCGGGTGCCTTCTTGGCCGTCTTCTGTGCTGCGGTCTTCTTCGCCGCCGTCTTCTTGGCTGCGGTCTTCTTGGCGGGCGCGGTCTTCTTCGCCGCGGTCTTCTTCGCGGCCTGCCGACCGGCGGCAGCCTTCGTCCCGGCAAGCTTCTTGGCGGGTGCCCTCTGCCCACCCTTCTTCTGCGCAGCCGCTCGTGGCGTACGCCGACGGGGCCGCTCCTCGGGCTCCTCTTCCTCTTCTTCCTCCTCCTCGGGCTCTTCCTCCTCGCCCTCGTCGTACTCCTCTTCGGGCTCCTCTTCCTCTTCGGGCTCCTCCTCTTCTTCCTCTTCCTCCTCCGGCTCTTCCTCCTCGTCGTACTCGTATTCCTCCTCTTCTTCCGGCTCTTCCGGTCCGAATTCGAGGGCCCGGGTACGGTCGTGGAGCGTGTCGGCAAGCGTCTCCAGACGGCGGTTGGCGGCGGTGGTCAAGGCCTTCTTGCCGACGTCCAGCACTTCCCCCCGCAGTTGTTCACCCAGCTCTGCGACCTGGGGAATCTCGCTGAGCTTGCGCATTCCCTGGGCCACGAGCTGGCGTGGTTCAAGCCCGAATTGACGCCCGGCGATATAAGACGCCGCGGTGAGGGCGAACCGGCCCTTCTTCGTGCGGCCCAGCACATAGCCGCCGGCCAGAGCGGCGGCCAGCAGGACCTTGGTTCCGTCATTCATGGGTGCGTCACCTTTTCCCGGACGTGCGGCCGATGGGCGTCTGTGCAGGGAGCCGCCACTCGACGGCTTCGTTTCTGCCCTATCTCCAGAGTGAGCGGAGTCGTGACCGCCGCATCTTGAGCGGGCCGAAAAGCCCTCCGGGACCACGCTGTGAAAGGAGCCGGTCCCGCTGGGTGGCCGGGTCATGGCGCCGTGACCATCGGTTGCCGCCCGTACGGCAGGCCTTCACCGGGGCGCTCCACGGCAGGTGTGCGGGAGCTGTGCAACGGCCCTACGCTCGGAATATGCCGGGAACACGCCGTGCACCGTCTCGTGTGGGAGTAGGGGGAGCGCGGTGTGTTCGCCGGCGCATGGCAGCCGTCCGGCTGTCGGCCATGGCGGTGGTGGTGGCGCTGCTCTGTGTCTTCGGGGGAACTCCGGCTGCGACGGCCGTCGATGACCCGAAGCTGGCGACGTTCTACCAGCAGACGCTGTCCTGGGAGCCCTGTGGCCAGGACCTGCAGAGCGGGACGCAGGGCGACGGCGCCTCCCCGCCGCCGGGCTTCCGGGAGCGTCTGGAGTGCGCCCGGCTGGAGGTGCCGCGGGACTACGCCCATCCCAAACGGAGCACGATGCAGGTCCAGCTGATCCGGCTGAAGGCGACCGGGCCCGGTGAGCGCCTCGGCTCGCTGGTCATCAACCCCGGAGGGCCAGGTGCTTCCGGCGTCAACTATCTGATCGACAGCGGGAGCGCCTTCGCCCGGCTGGGTCAGCGCTACGACATCGTCAGCTTCGATCCGCGCGGTACCGGCCACACCGAACCCATCTCCTGCGGCAGCAAACTCACCACGGGCGGCGACGACAGCCTCGCCGCGAAGGAGAAGCGCATCAACGAGGCCTGCGGCCGGTACTCCGGCGGGCTGCTGCGCTGGGTCGGCACCCCCGATGTCGCCCGGGACATGGACGTACTGCGCGCCGCGGTCCACGACGACAAGCTCAACTACCTGGGCTTCTCCTACGGCACCAAGCTGGGCGCGGTCTATGCCCATGAGTTCCCCGACAAGGTCGGCCGGATGGTCCTGGACAGCGTCGAGGATCCGACCAAGAACACCTGGCAGACCGCACTGGCCCAGGCCCGCGGCTTCCAGCGGGCGCTGGATGACTTCGCCGCCGACTGCCTCCAGACGGCGGACTGCCCGCTGGGCACCGACAAGAGCCGGGCGCAGGAGCAACTCCGCACCTGGTACAAGGAGTTGAGCGAACGGCCGATGAAGGTGAAGGGGGAGACGGTGGATGAGACCACCTATGTGTACGCCTTGCGCGAGGCCCTGTACAGCAGAAGCGACTGGCCGGCGCTGCGCCAGGCGCTGGCGCAGCTGCGGCGGGGCGACGCCGCCGGAATTCTCCGTCTGAGCGAGAGCGGTGGCGGCAGTGCCACCCGCACGGTCCCGGCACCGGGGGTCGGGCAGGACGAGCTACCGCCGCAGGACCAGCTGGCCCTCCGGGCGATCGCGTGCCGGGACACCTCGGAACGCTATGACGCCGACGACTACCCCCGGGCGGAGCGTGAACTCACCAAGGCCTCCCCGCTCTTCGGCCCGGACATCGCCCCGCTCATGCTGGACTGCTACGACTGGCCCGTTGCGGGCGACGACTCCTCCCGCGACGTCGCGGCGCCCGGCGCACCGCCCCTGCTGCTCGTCGCGACCACCAATGATCCGGCGACCCCCTACGAGGGCGCGTTCAACATGGCCCGTGAGCTGGGCAATTCCAGCGTCGTACTGACCTTCCACGGTGAGGGCCATGCCGCCTACACCACCCAGGACCTCTGCGTGCAGCGCTATGTCGACGACTTCCTGCTGAACGGAGTCTTGCCGAAGGCCCAGACCTCCTGCGGCTGAACGGCGCGGCCGTCGCCGGAGAGCGGCACCCACGGCGGAAGCGAAGGCCGTATGGCCGGGGACTACCTGTAGTAGCGGGGGCGCGGGGCGTCCTCGACATCGACGACCGGGGCGCCGGGGGACGGTGGCTGGGTGCGCCGCCGCTTCAGAATGCTCACATAGGTGGCGAGGCCGATGATGCCGACGATCATCATGATGATGCCGACCAGGTCGACGTTGATTCCGGCCATGTGCCAGTCCACCGCGAAAGTGAGGATGGCCCCCACCGCGAGAAGACCGATGCATCCGCCGATACCCATGGCGTCAGCCTCCATAACTGTATTGGCAGTAAGGCCTGATGACGGTTCGCGTACCCCGGGGGAGGCGCCTTATGTGCACAGGCGGAGGGGCCACCGACGGCCGGGCCCCGGGGGCGGGCTCAGCCGGCCCGCCGCCCGCCCCTGCTCGCGGTCTTCTTCGCCGCGGCCGTCTTCTTGGCGGTGGCCTTCTTGGCGGCGGTCTTCGAGGCGGATTTCGAGGCGGTTTTCGTGGCGGTGGTCTTCTTCGCCGCGGTCTTCTTCGTCGCGCTCTTCTTCGCGGTACGGCCGGACCGGGGCTCGGCCTCCTCGTCCTCGCCGCGGGACCTCTTGGCCGCCCGGACGCTGTCCTGCAGGGCCGCCATCAGGTCCATCACCTGCCCGGCGGGCTGCTCCTCACCGGCCGGGAACTCCGGCTCGCGATGCGCCAGCTTCGCCGCCACGATCTCTTCGAGCGCCTCGCGGTAGTGATCGTGCAGATCGTCCTCCGACAGCTCGCCGAAGGAATCCATCAGGGCCTCGGCGGCCGACACCTCATTGGGGGCGACCTCCGCCTGCCGCTCGGGCAGCACCCCGTCCATCGGACGGATCTGGTGCGGCCACAGCAGCACCTGCATGACCAGCGCGCCCTCCATCGGGCGGATCATGGCGAGCGTCTCCCGCCCGTGCAGCGCGATCTTGCCGAGCCCGACGCGCTGATGCCGCTCCATCGCCTCCCGCAGCAGCACATAGGGCTTGGCCGCGGCGGGGCTGTCGATGCCCAGGTAGTAGCCCTTGCCCATCTGCAGCGGGTCGATGTCGCCGCCGGCCACGAAGGCCAGGATCGTCAGGGTCTTCGCGGTGGGCAGCGGCAGCGCGTCCAGATCCTCGTCGCTCAGCGGTACGACCGTGTCGCCGTCCCCGGGCTTGTAGCCCCGGCCGATCTCGTCCGGGGAGATCTCGACGTCCTCCAGCGAGCACACGGGCTGATTGCGCACCCGTCCGCCGTCCGCCGTATGGATCCGTACGAAGCTGACCGACGCGGAGCTGTCCGTGGCGTTGTACGCGGCGACCGGGATCGTGACCAGGCCGAAGCTGATGGAGAACTTCGCCGTGGGGCGCATGGGGGCCGCCTTCATCGGAGCCATTCGGCACCATGCTAAGCGGGGTGGAGGGACCGTACACCCCGGGCGCTGCCGGGTGCGCCGACCGGGTGGCGGCGGCCTGCGGACGCCGCTCGGCACGGCCGCTGCGGCGCCTCCCGCCGGTTCAGCCGGGCCTGGCCGTGACCCGGCCCTCCCGGACCGCGTCCACGAGCGCCTGGTGATCGCGCTCGTTCTGGTCCGCATAACGCTCCGCGAACCGCGCCAGCGCCTCGTCGAAGACCGTGCCGCTGCCGAGGTAGGCGGCGATCGCGATCCGGTCGCCGGACCGGGCGTGCGCGCGGGCCAGCGTCGCCCCGCAGCGCACGGCGAACCGCCGCATGCCCACGGGCACCATCATGTCCGCCGGCATGATGCCCTTCCAGTCGCGCAGCTGGCGTACGTAGAAGTCGCGTTGGCGGCCGTCGATCCCGGTGACCCGGTCCCAGCCGAGGAAGATGTCACTGGCGGCCTGCATCAGCCGCTGGCCGGCCACCACGCGCGCGCCCTGGTTGGTGTGCACGCCCGGTCCGGCGTACGGGGCGAGTGCCGACTCGTCGGCCTCCTTGGCCTGCAGCAGGAGCGGGTCGTCCGCGTCCTTGCCGAGCATCAGCACGATCCAGCAGCGGGTGCCCACGCTGCCGACGCCCACGACCTTGCGGGCCGTGTCGACGACCCGGTACTGCTCCAGCAGCCGGCGGTGGTCCGACCGCAGACTGCGGGCGTAGCCCTGGACCAGCCCGCGGATCTGCTCCTCCAGCTGGTCGCGCTCGACGTCCGGCAGCAGGTCGTCCAGCGGCACGATCAACGGGGGATCGGCGGCGATCCGGACCTGGCCGCCGCTCCTCCGGGTCAGCTTGCGGAACGCCTGCACGGTGTCGTGGGTCCGGGCTTCCGCGATGATCCGGGACAGCCCCGCACGGCCCCTGCTGCCGAGCTCCTGCGCCTCCTCTGCCTGGATGTCGGCCATGTCGGCATGGGCGTACCAGACCTCCAGGGTCCGCTGGTCCGCGTACTGGCGCATCCGGTCGCGGTAGGACGCGCAGGCGGCCCGGACGATACCGGCCCGGACCGGCTCGCTGAAACCGTTGCCCCGGCCCGCGATGGCGAAGCTGGCCGCCAGCCGTTTGACGTCCCACTCCCAGGGGCCGGGCAGGGTCTCGTCGAAGTCGTTGATGTCGAACATCAGATGGCGCTCGGGGGAGGCCAGCAGCCGGAAGTTCAGCAGATGGGCGTCCCCGCACAGCTGGGTGCGCAGGCCGGTCGACGGGGTCGTCGCCAGGTCCGCCGCCATGATGGCGGCGGCGCCGCGGTAGAAGCGGAACGGTGACTCCAGCATCCGCCCGTAGCGGATGGGCACCAACTCCGGTACGCGGACAGCGGATTGCCGCTCGATGAGGTCCACCGGATCGGCACGGGAGGCGGTGGGCTCGAACTCCGCATGACGGGAGCGGGGCACTTCGGAGCGAAGTGCCCTGCCCTGTTCCGCGCGTTCCTGTGCGGTGGGTCCGGTGGCCATGCCGGGGCCGGAGATGCTCAGCTCACCGGGTGGCGGCGTGCCGGTGGTTGTCCGTACACAGCGCCCAGATGATGAAGATGTCGATGGCGACCAGCACGATGGCCCAGAACGGGTAGTGGGGGATCCACAGGAAGTTCGCGAGCGCACCGAGGCCGGCCAGGATCACACCGAGGATCCGTGCCCACATCGCCCCGGTCGAGAGCAGTGCGACGCCCGCGAGGAGGATGACAATGCCCAGGATGAGATGGATCCAGCCCCAGCCCGTGAGGTTGAAGGTGAAGACGTAGTTCCGCGTGGTGACGAAGACATCGTCCTTGGCGATGGCGGAGATGCCTTCCAGGAAGGCCATCGCGCCACCGAAAATCATCAGGACTGCGGCGAATGCCGTCCATCCGCTCACGTAGTGCTTCTGAGTGGCCATGGGTCACTCCTCACTTGAGAAACCTGGCCGTCCGTACCGGACCCGCCGGTGACCATGCAGTGAATCCACGTTTACACAGGCACCGGTCAGCCGCATGTCAAGGACGTTCGAAGGCCTGGAGCACACCCGCCACCGCGAAGCACAGCGCTCCCGTGAGCGTGCCCCAGTTGGCGACACCGACGCTGATCTGACTGCCGGTCTCCGGACGGGTGAAGGCGGCCACCGCGGACACCATGAAGAGCACGGAACCCAGCTGATTGACCGCGACGATCCACCAGCCGAGGCTGCGCCGGTGGATGCACGGCCGGCCGTGGCAGATCTCGGCGATCGCCAGATGACCGGAGATCAGGAACAGCAGACAGCCGATGATGTCGGGCGTCCAGACCAGCCGGTTCAGCTGCTGGGTCGTGAGCCCCTGCAGAAAGGAGTCCAGCAGATTGACGCCGAACACCAGCGTCCCCGCGAACAGCACGAACGTACTCAGCCAGTCGATCCGGCCCGGCTCATAGCTCCACCACCGGAAGTGGTGCGTGGTCAGCGCACCGGCCGTGCTCTCCCGGCGCGGAGCGTTGATGGCCTGAACGAGTGAGGCATAGCCGCCCAGGGTGAAGAACACCCCGCCGATGAAGTAGACCGTGGCGCTCGTGGTCGGGCGCTCCGCGGTGAACTGCGCGAGCGCCGCGCCGAGGGCGAAGAGGGTCCCGCCGATGGCGAAGGAGACCGCGGCCACGCCGTTGAGCCGGCGCAGCCGGTCGAGTGCCGCGGCACCGGCGCGCCGTGCACCGCTCTCGGTGGCCCCCGCGGGCCGTACGGCGAGGGTCCCGCGCTTGCGGGCCGCCCGCGACTCCCAGACGGCGGTGCCCCCCTCTTCGAGGCGCCAGGTCAGCCGGGAGATGAACGGTCCCGCACCCTCGGCGCACTCCTCGGAATTCCGCACCCGCCGAGCCTAGGGGTGTCTCCCACGGAGACCGGGGAGACACCGGCCAAGGGCTGTCCCGTCCTCCCTGGCGGACGCACGACGACAGCTACGGCGCGTACGGGGCGGCCAGGGCGCGCATGGGGCGGCGTCGGCCTCCTCGCGCCGGAGCGGCCCCGCACCGGGCGACGGCTCCCAGGAGGCGGAACCGTTGCCGGGTGGCTTCACGGCGTGCCCGTTGGTTCGGCGCGCCCCGCAGTCCCCGGTGCGGGGAGCGGATCGGGTGCGGGGCCGGGTTCGGGTCCCGGCGTGGGCGGTGCCGGGTGGGGCGGGACGGGGTCCGGCTCGGGACGTGGCGGGGAAGGGGGCACCGGATCGGGGCCCGGTGCGGGGGCCGGGCCGGGGACCGGGCCCGGTGTGGGTCCTGGCGGGCCGGGGCCCGGACCCGGGGTGGGCGGGACCGGGTCCGGATGGGTGGTGCCCGGCGGTCCTGGTGGCTGTCGCACCGTCATGAGCTCCTCCACGCGTCGCTCCTCCGCGGCCGGGCGCCCGGCGCCCGCTCCGCGCGGCATGCTGGTCTCCTTGCCGATCCTGCGCCGGCCATGCGACACGAGGCGCACGGACTCCGCGGGACACCTCCTCACTGTGCGACGCCCCGCAACGCCCGGCGACACGGGAGGCGAACGGACCCGTCGCGCCGTGCACCACCCGGACGCGCGAGCGTATGACGGCCCGGAGCGGGTACCCCCGCCCGCATGAACGACACAGAAACCGGCGCCCGCGCGGACACACGTACGAACACGGTGCGCGCCGGCCGCCGTACGGTCGGGATCCACCGGCCGGAGAAGGTGCTGTTCCCCGACGACGGGCTGACCAAGGCCGATGTCGTCGGCTACTACCGCCGGGTGGCCGCGTCGATGGTCCCGCAGCTCCGGGGCCGGCCGCTGATGCTGGAACGGCTTCCGGAGGGCCTCGGCGGCCCGCACTTCATGCAGAAGGACACCCCCGCCCACTACCCCGACTGGATCCGGCGGGCGGAGGTCACCAATGAGGGCGGCACCGTCACCCACACCGTCTGCGACGAGAAGGCGACCCTTCTGTTCCTCGCCGACCAGGCCTGTCTCACCTTCCACCGCTGGCTGTCCCGCGCCGCCCGGCCCGATCACCCCGACCGGCTGGTGTTCGATCTCGACCCGCCCGGCCCGGACTTCGAGGCCGTACGGGAGGCCGCCCGGCAGCTCTGCGGGCTGCTCGACGAACTCGGCCTGCCGGCCGTCCTGATGACCACGGGGTCGAAGGGCCTGCATGTCATCGTGCCGCTGGACGGGAAGAGCGACTTCGACACGGTCCGCGGTTTCGCCCAGGAGGCCGCGGCGGTGCTGGCGGAGCGTCGCCCGGACCGGCTCACCACCGCCGTACGCAAGAAGTCCCGCGGCAACCGGCTCTACCTCGATGTGCAGCGCAACGCCTATGCCCAGACGGCCGTCGCCCCCTGGTCGCTGCGGGCGAAACCGGGCGCCCCGGTTGCCGCGCCGATCACCCGCGAGCAGCTCGATGACCCCCAACTCACCGCACAGAGCTGGACGTTGAAGGATGTCGCGGGGGTGCTGGAGCAGGCGGGGACGCGGCCGTGGTCCGGGGTGCCGGCCCGCGGGCGGTCCTTGCGTACGGCGCGCCGGCGGCTCGACGCGCTGCGGTGAGCGGTGCGGCGGGTGCACCGGGAGCCACGGTGCGCTGCGCCGGCCGGGAGTCACCTCCGGGCCCCCGTCACCTCACTCCGCGTCCTCCTCCTGCTGCGTCGTCTCGGGTTCGTTGCGCCCGGTGGCCACCGTCTCGTCGAGCTGCCGCCGCTCCCGCCGGGCCCGCTCCCGGTCCTTCGGCGAGGCGTCCGTGACGTCCAGGAACACCTGGTCGGCGATCGGCCACTGCGCACGGATCGCCGACTTCAGCCGCACCAGGACCTCCTCGACCTCCTCGCTGTCCAGCCCGCCGATCAGATCGGTCCGGGCAGCGACCAGCGTGGAGCGGGTGCCCAGCCGCATGGTCAGCAGGGTGGTCACCGTGTCGATCTCCGGCTGGTCCTCCAGGAACCTCCGCAGGGCCCGGCGCAGCGCCGGGTCGGCGGCCTCGCCGATGATCTGGCCGCGGGACTCCTTGGCGAGCTGATAGGCGACGAACACCAGCAGCGCCCCGATGATCATGGCCGCCCAGGCCTCCCACCGCACCTCGCCGGTGATCATGTGGAGTCCCATACCGGCCATGGCCACCAGCACACCGAAGCAGGCGGTGGAGTCCTCGGCCAGCACCGTCCGCAACGCGGGGTCGCCGGCCGCCCGGAGCGCCTCCCTCATGCTGTGGCCGGACTGCCGTGCCTGGCCACGGACCTGTACCAGGGCGCGGATCAGCGAGGAGCCCTCGGCGACCAGCGCGACGGCCAGCACGGCGAGGCCGACGAGATAGCCCGTACGGGTCTCCGAGTGGTCCGTGCGCAGGGCCTCGATGCCCTGGAAGAAGGAGAAACAGCCGCCCATGACGAAGATTCCGACGGCGGCGAGCAGGGACCAGAAGTACCGCTCCTTGCCGTAGCCGAAGGGGTGCCGGCTGTCGGGCGCGCGGTTGCTGCGCTTGAGCGAGGCCAGCAGAAACAGCTCGTTGAGGCTGTCGGCGACCGAGTGCGCGGCCTCGGACAGCAGCGCGGGCGACCCCGCGAACAGCCCGCCGGCCAGCTTGGCCAGGGCGATCACCAGATTGGCGCCGAGGGCCACGAAAACGGTGACCGCGGTCCTGGCGTCCTCCGTGTCCTTCCCGGGGTGCCGATCCGGTGTGCCGGTGGAGTGCGGTGCAGCATCAGCGTGCCGGGACAAGCGTGGCCTCCCCGTGGTCGGTCGGACCGCCGTCGCGAGCGTAGCCGCCCGGGTCCGGCCGCGCATACGGTGCGGCGTCGTTACGCCCCATGGAGCAGTGGCGGTTTCCCGCCGTGCGGACCGGGGACGGTGACCGCGGACCCCACACCGGACGACGGAGGACAGGGCGTGGCCGGTACTTCCCCCAACGATGCGATCCGCCGGGACAGGGGTGCGCCATGAGCCCCCGCGGCGGGCAGCGGGCCCTGGCGCGCGCCCTGCTGGAACGGCACGGCGAGACCTTCGCCGCCCAGAGCGGGATCCGGGTGGCGAACACCCCGCAGCCGCTGTACCAGGTACTGGTGCTGGCCGGGCTGCTCAGTGCGCGGATCCGCGCCTCCGTGGCGGTGGCGGCCGCCCGCGCGCTGTTCGACGCCGGACTGCGCACTCCCCGGCGGATGGCGGACGCCACCTGGCAGCAACGCGTCGACGCCCTGGGCGAGGGCGGATACCGGCGCTACGACGAGCGCACCGCCACCCAGCTCGGTGACGGCGCCACGCTGCTGCTGGACTCGTACGGCGGCGATCTGCGGCGGATGCGGGACGCGGCCGACGGTGACCTCGGTGCGCTGCGCAGGGCACTGCGCCAGGTGCCGGGCCTGGGACCCGCGGGCTGTGACATCTTCCTGCGGGAGGTCCAGGGCGTCTGGCCCGAACTCGCCCCGTATCTCGACGGCAAGGCCGTCCAGGGGGCGGAACGGCTGGGCCTGCCGGGCGACAGCGGGAAGCTGGCGCGGCTGGTCGGGCCGGACGAGACCGCGGCCTTCGCCTCGGGGCTGGTGCGTGCGGCGCTGGACCGATCCGTCGTCGAGGACGTACGGGAGGCCGCGGGAGCCTGACCCGGACGCGGGCACGGCCCGGCAACCGGTTCGGCCCGGCAACCGGCGCGGGACGGTCAGCACCCTGCCGCGGGCACGGCCGACAGCCGACCGCGGGCACGGCCCCGGCACCCCGCCGCGCCCGTCACACGATCAGCACCCCCAGCAGGGTGACGCCCGCCAGGAACCACGCGACATAGTCGCCCACATGACCGGAGTGCAGCCGCCGCAGCGGCGTGGTCCAGCGGGCCGGTTCGGCGGCCAGGGGACGCCGCACGGCGAGCAGGGCGCCCCCCACGGCCAGCGCGGTGGCCACCAGGCCCCACAGCACACCGGCCGTGGTCCAGTGCGGCGGGGGAGTGGCCGCGGGCTCCGTCGCCCGGTCGTACAGGACGGCCGCGAGATAGCCGGCGTGGTCGGTGAAGGCGTCGGCGGCCCGGCCGGTGCCGGTGCGCAGGCCCGGGACCAGCCCGACCGCCAGGGCCCCGGCGAGCAGCGCGGTGGGCACGGTGAGCATGCTGACCGGGGCCCGCGAGAGCCGCCCGCCCCTGGTCTCCGGCTCCTCCGCCTTCCCGGTCGTCTCCTCGGCGGCGGCAGCAGCGTCGTCGGCCGGACGGGACGCGGCGGCCCCGCTCCCCGGGACCGGTCCCAGGCCCAGGAACACCCGGGCCCCGGCCCGCAGCACCGCACCCCCGGTGACCGCCGAGACCACGACGAACAGCGCCGTCGCCCAGCCGCCCACCGCCTCCTCGGTCACGGCCTTGCCCAGCGCGGTGCCGAAGGGCGGCAGCCCGGCGAGCGCCAGCCCGCCGGTCCCGAACAGCACGCCCACCCAAGGGAGTTGCCGTCCCTTGCCGTGCAGCTCGGGCTCATCGACGCTGCCGAACCGGTCCAGCAGAATCCCCACACAGGCGAAGAGCGCGGCCTTCACCCCGGCATGCGCCGGCACGTACAGGGCGACACCGCCGAGCCCCTCCGGGGTGAGCACCGCGAGGCCGATGAGGAACAGGCCGGTGTGCGCGACGGTGGAGTAGGCGAGCAGCCGCTTGAGATGGCGCTGCAGCCCGCACATCACCGCACCGAGCACCGCGGTCAGCACCCCCAGGGCCAGCAGCGCCCGGTGCGCATCGGGTGCCGGGATGCCGCCGGGGCCCGCGAAGACCGTCCAGTAGACACGGGCGATGCCGTACACGCCCAGCTCGACCATGACCCCGGACATCAGCATGCACACCGGGGTGGGGGCCACCGCATGCGCATCGGCGAGCCAGAAGTGGAACGGCACCGCCGCGGCCTTGACGAGCAGTCCGGCGGCGACGAGGACGAAGGCGGCGACCACCAGCGCGTCCGGGCCGCCGGGGTGCGCGTCGAGGGCGCTGCCGATCTGGGCGAGGCCGAGTTCGCCGGTCCGGGCGTAGAGCAGGCCGATGCCCAACAAAATGGTGTAGGCGCCCAGGGAGTTGACGACGCCGAACACCAGCGCCCCCTGGACGGCGCGCGCCTCCTCGACCCGGTAGCCGGTCAGCGCATAGGCGACGACGCCCATCAGCTCGAAGAAGACAAAGGCGTTGAAGAGATCCCCGGCCAGCGCGAAGCCGCACATGCCCGCCTGGAAGAGCAGCACCAGCGCGGGGAAGGAGCCGGCGTGGCGCCGCGGGGGTTCGTCGAAGTACCGCCAGGAGTAGGCGAGCGCGGCCACCACCAGCAGGGAGACCAGCGTGGCCAGGCCGAGGCCGATACGGTCGCCGACCAGCACGATGCCCACCCCCGCCCCGCCGTGCGGCCGCCAGCCGCCCACCCATTCGAGGGGCCGGGCGGTGGACGACGGAGTACTGGCCGACGCGTACAGCGCGAGCGCTGCCGTGCCCGCGGCGAAGAGACACCCCAGCACCTCCGCGGCGGACCGCGGCAGCCGCCGGCCCGCGCCGACCAGCAGCGCCGCGCCGAACAGCGGAGCGGCCACGATCAGCGGCAGGGCCCGGTCGACGCTCACCCCCGCAGCTCCGAGAGCTCGTCCGGGTCCACCGTCCGGTGCCGTTTGGCGACCTGGATGACCAGGGAGAGCAGCAGCGCGGTGACGGTCGCCCCGATGACGATGTCCGTGAGGGTGAGGGCCTGGACGACGGGGTCGACCACGGGGCGGGAGCCCGGCGCGATGTCGGAGAAGACCGGGGCGGTGCCGCCGTCCCGGTAGCCGACGGCGAGCAGCAGGACATACGTCGAGGACTGGCAGACGGCGAGGCAGCCCACCGCGTGGATGAGGTTCCGGCTGGTGGCCATTCCGTAACAGCCGATCAGAAACAGCCACCCCGCGATCAGATACGGCAGCACACTCACGTCCCGGCCTCCGCTTCGTCGTCCCCGTCCCCGTCCCCGTCCCCGCTCTCGATCTCCACGGCCTGGTCCAGGAAACGGGCCAGCAGGACGACCACCCCGCAGGCCACCTCCACGCCGATGGCGGCGTTGAGCAGCGGAACGGTGCCGCCGGAGGAGAGCGTGTTGAAGGTGCCGTAGGGAAGGAAGTTGGTCAAAAACGCCGCCCCCGTCACCAGTGCGGCCACGCCCACCAGCAGATAGGCGGCCTCACCCGCGGCATCCGCCACCTCGTACAGGCCGACCGGTCTGATCCGCTCCAGCGCCCGGTAGTCCACGGCGATATAGAGCAGATGCAGCGAGGTGGCGACCACGACGCCGCCCTGGAAGCCGCCGCCGGGGCTCAGCTGGCCATGCGCGATGACGTACAGGCCGATGAGCAGGGTGACGGGCAGCGCGAGCAGTGCATAGCGGCGGACCGGGGGTGCGACCGTGGCCGGCTCCGGGGGCTGCCGGTCCTCGTCCCGGGTCTGCCGCAGCAGGACGACGGTGCCCACCACCGAGCCGAACAGGATGGACTCTTCGCCGAGGGTGTCGAAGGCGCGCTGGTCGAAGTTGACGGACGAGACGGTGTTGGCGGTGTGCCGGGCGAGCGCGGCATGGACGGCCCGGTCGCCGTACGGGTGCCAGAGCCCGCCGAACGCGGGCAGGTCGGAACAGGCCAGCACGAACAGGACGGCCACCCCCAGACCGCCGACGGCCAGCACCCACAGCCGCAGCCTGCTGCTCATTCGTGCTCCTCCCGGCGCTCGCTGCGCGCCTTGCGCCGCACCTTGCGTACGGACAGCAGCACCATCAGCGGGGTCAGCGCGGAGCCCACCGCCAGCTGGGAGAGCGCGACATCGGGGGCCTGCAGCACCAGGAAGACCAGCGCGAGCGCCAGGCCGAGCAGGGACAGCAGAAAGGACTGCCGCACCGGATCGCGCACCAGGACGGTGGCGGTTCCGGCGCCGGCCACCAGGAGCAGGGCCAGCAGCAGCGGCAGATCGTCAGCCATCGGACATTCCCTCCGCGGGGCCGGTCCGGCCGTGTCCCGAGGTGACGGCGGCGGTCACCGCGCGGGCCGCCACCCGGCTCCCCAGCACCAACAGCGCGCCGATGACCAGCAGTTTCACCGTGGCCCTGCCGGGGCTCGTGGCCACACACAGCGGCAGCACCACCACGGGCACGGCCGTATAGCTCAGCGCCGTCACCGCGAGCAGCGAGCGCGGCCGCGGTGGATGTGCCGCCAACTGGTCGGCGAGCAGCCGCACATACAGCAGCGTGCCGGCCGGCCCCAGCACCGCGAGCACCAGCGCCGGATCGGTGTACGCCGGGCGGCCGTAGCCCTGGGCCAGCAGCAGCATGACCAGGCTGAGCAGGGTGGTCGCCAGGTTCTGTGCGGGCACCCGCCGCCGGACCGGGCCGGTGGCGGCGCCACAGGCGGCCGGGGCGACACCGCACAGCAGCAGCGCCGCGGCCGCGGCGGTCCAGCCGTTCACCGGCGCTCGACCGCACGCCGTGCACCGCAGGCCGCAGCGGCGGCGAGGAGTGCGGCGCCGGCCCCGACCGCCCACTCCAGCGTGTCGACCGGACCGATCAGCACGATCCACAGTCCGGTCAACACCGCCCACCAGCCGATGAGTTCGGCGCCCGTCGTCAGCCGTCGCGCCATCCGCGCACCTCCTGAGGCCCCGGGTACCCGGGCCTCAGGCTCACATGCGGGGACCGGGCCGCCCCGTCACCGCGCCGCGCGTTACTCCGTCGGAGGCGGGCCGCCGCCGGGCGCCGTCAGCCCGCCCAGGTCCAGTCCGCGACCTCCGGCAGATCGGTGCCGTGCTCCCGGATCCAGGCGTGGTGGCGGGTACGGACGTCCGCCATCTCCTGCCGCAGCGCGACGGCCCGCACCCCGAGGCCGGGCACCCGGTCCACGACATCCATCACCAGCCGGTACCGGTCGAGATCGTTGCGGACGACCATGTCGAAGGGCGTGGTCGTGGTGCCCTCCTCCTTGTAGCCGCGGACGTGCAGATTCCCGTGGCCGGTGCGGCGGTAGCAGAGCCGGTGGATCAGCCACGGGTAGCCGTGGTAGGCGAAGATGACCGGCTTGTCGCGGGTGAACAGCGCGTCGTACTCGGGGTCAGGCATGCCGTGCGGATGCTCCTCCGACGGCAGCAGCCGGGCCATGTCGACGACATTGACCACCCGCACCGCCAGCTCCGGCAGATGCCGGCGCAGCAGAGCGGCGGCGGCCAGCGTCTCCTGGGTGGGGACGTCCCCCGCGCAGGCCAGCACCACATCGGGGTCCCGGCTGCCGTCCTCGGTGCCCGCCCACTCCCAGGCACCGGCGCCGCGTGCGCAGTGGGCGCGGGCCTCGTCGAGGGTGAGCCAGTCGAAGCCCGGCTGTTTCCCGGCCACGATCACATTGACGTAGTCGCGGCTGCGCAGCGCATGATCGGCCACCGAGAGCAGGGTGTTGGCGTCCGGCGGCAGATAGACCCGGACCACCTCCGGGCTCTTGTTGAGGATGTGGTCGACGAAGCCGGGGTCCTGGTGCGAGAACCCGTTGTGGTCCTGCCGCCAGACGTGGGAGGTGAGCAGATAGTTCAGCGAGGCGATGGGGCGCCGCCAGGGCAGCCGGCGCGCGGTCCGCAGCCATTTGATGTGCTGGTTGACCATCGAGTCGACGATGTGCGCGAACGCCTCGTAGCTGGAGAACAGCCCGTGCCGGCCGGTGAGGAGATAACCCTCCAGCCACCCCTGGCACAGATGCTCGGAGAGCACCTCCATGACCCGGCCGTCGCGGGCGAGATGCTCGTCGGTGCCGAGCGTCTGTGCCTGCCAGGCCTTGCCGGTTGCCTCGTAGAGCGCCTGCAGCCGGTTGGACGCGGTCTCGTCGGGGCCCACGACACGGAAGTCACGGCGCTCCGCGGTGGCGTCCATGACCGCTTCCAGCAGCCCGCCCAGCACCCGGGTCGGCTCGTGCAGCACGCTGCCGCGCTTGTCGACCTCCACCGCGTACCGCTCCAGCGGCGGCAGCGGCAGGTCCCGCACCAGCAGCCCGCCGTTGGCGTGCGGTGAGGCACCGAGCCGGCGCGACCCCTCGGGCACGCACGCCAGCACTTCGGGGCGCGGCCGGCCCTCGTCGTCGAACAGTTCGTCCGGCCGGTACGAGCGCAGCCAGTCCTCCAGTTGCCGCAGATGCGCGGCGTTGTCCCGTACGCCGGACAGCGGGACCTGGTGGGAGCGCCAGGTGCCCTCGACGGGCTGCCCGTCGACCTCGTGCGGACCGGTCCAGCCCTTGGGCGTACGCAGCACGATCATGGGCCAGCGGGGGCGCTCGGTGACGCCCTCGTCGCGGGCCCGGCGCTGGATCGCGGCGATCCGGTCCAGTGCGCGGTCCATGGCGGCGGCCAGCGCCTGGTGGACCGTCGCCGGATCGTCGCCGGTGACGTGGATCGGGTCATGACCGTAGCCGCGCAGCAGGGCGTCCAGCTCGTCCTGCGGGATCCGGGCGAGCACCGTCGGGTTGGCGATCTTGTAGCCGTTGAGGTGCAGCACGGGCAGCACCGCACCGTCGTGCACCGGGTCCAGGAACTTCGTGGCGTGCCAGGACGCGGCGAGCGGCCCGGTCTCCGCCTCGCCGTCGCCGACCACACAGGCGACCAGCAGCTCCGGATTGTCGAACGCCGCGCCATAGGCATGGGTGAGGGAGTAGCCCAGCTCGCCGCCCTCATGGATCGAGCCCGGGGTCTCCGGCGCGACATGGCTGGGCACCCCGCCGGGGAACGAGAACTGCCGGAACAGCCGGGCCATGCCCGCGCCGTCCCGGCCGACATCGGGATAGGTCTCGGAGTAGGTGCCGTCCAGCCAGGAGTTGGCCACCACGGCGGGGCCGCCGTGTCCCGGGCCCCATACACACAGCGCGTCCAGCTCACGGGCCTTGATGACGCGGTTGAGGTGGGTGTGGACCAGGTTCAGGCCGGGCGAGGTGCCCCAGTGGCCCAGCAGCCGCGGCTTGATGTGCTCGGGGCGCAGCGGCGCCTCCAGCAGCGGATTGGCCATCAGGTAGATCTGCCCGACGGACAGATAGTTGGCGGCCCGCCAGTGCGCGTCGAGCCGTTGCAGCTCGGCGGTGTCGAGGGGCCCCGTCGTCGCCTGGGCCCCCGTCGTCCCTGCCGGGGTTTCCGCGTCGTGCATGCTCAGCTCCTCATCAAGGGGGCGTGCCTCGGGCGTTTCACAGCGGGCGCAGTGCAGGAAGCAGCTCGGTCCGGGCCCACTCCAGGAACGGCTCCTGGTGACCGCCGCCGATCTGGACCAGTGCGACCTCCGTGAAGCCCGCGTCCACATAGGCGCGCACCGCGTCGACGAAACGGCCGACGTCGTCACCGCACGGGAAGGCCACAGGTCATCAGCGGGATACGGGTGGTCGCCTGCGCCGCGGCGCCCAGCACACTCCAGGCGTATGGGGAGTGCCCCTGGGCGGCCAGCCACGGAAAGTAATGGTCGGAGGTCACCGAGAAGTCGAAGCCCGCGCGCTCGGCGGCCACCACATGGTCGACCAGCGTCCGGGGCCCGGCCTGCTCGGTCATCATGGTGTAGCCGACTTGCACCATTTCCTCACCTCGCTGCGTGACGCCGGGTGGGTTACCGGGGCGTCGCGGAGTCAGTCGGGCGGCTCGGGCGCCGGGTGGGTGCCCGGCTTCGTGCCGGGTGGCTCCGTCGGGGCAGGGCCCGGCTCGTCCGGCTCCGGCTCGGCGGGAACCGGGTCACGCGGCACCGGTTCGGGCTCGCTCGGCACCGGTCCAGGCCCCTTGGGCTCCCGTTCGGTGGTCATGGCATCAGCGGTCATCAGGGTCATAGCGCTCTCCTTCCTCTCCATCGTCCGTCCAATGCCCGAGGTCGGCCCGTTCAAGAAGTGAACCCAAGGGCGCGCGAACGGCATGGCCGGAAGGGAGCGTTGCGGAGCGGGCGGGCCCCTCAGGACACGTCCCGGTACGTCTCAGTACACGTCGCGGACGTAGCGCTTCTCGGCGGCGAGCTGCTTGACGTACACGGCGGCCGTCTCCTCCGAGTGGCCGCCGTGCGCGACGGCGATGTCCCGCAGCGCACGGTCGACATCCTTGGCCATCCGGGACGCGTCACCGCACACATAGAAGTGGGCGCCGTCCTGGAGCCAGGACCACAGCTGGGCGCCGTGTTCGCGCATCCGGTCCTGGACATAGACCTTGGCCCGCTGATCACGGGAGAACGCGGTGTCCAGCCGGGTGAGCAGCCCGTCGTGGCGCAGCCGGCCGAGTGCGTCCTCGTAGTAGAAGTCCGTGGCGCGGCGCTGCTCGCCGAAGAAGAGCCAGTTGGGGGCGCGGTGGCCGCGGGCGCGCCGCTCGTCCAGGAAGCCGACGAAGGGCGCGACTCCGGTGCCGGGGCCCACCATCACCATCGGGGTGGCCGGATCGGCCGGCGGACGGAAGTGGGCGGTGCGCTGGACGAAGACCGGCACCGGGCTGCCGGGCTCGGCATCGGCCAGAAAGGTGGAGGCCACGCCCTTGCGCGGGCGGCCCTGGCGGTTCTCGTAGCGGACCACGGAGACCGTCAGCCGGAGGAGCCCGGGATCGGTCAGCGGGCTCGACGATATGGAGTACAGCCGGGGCTGCAGGCGGGGGAGCAGACCGGCCCACTCCGCCGCACCGGCCCGGACCGGGTATTCGGCGAGGACGTCGACGGCCTGCCGGCTCCAGGTCCACTGGGCCAGCTCACCCTTGTTGTCGGGCCGCAGCAGCTTCTTGAGGACCCGGTCACCGGTGCGTTCGGCGACGAGCCGGAGGAGCGCGGGGGTGATCCTGGCGATGTCCAGATGGCGGTGCAGGGCCTCGCCCAGCGGTACGGTGCCCAGGCCCGTGAGGTCGACGGTGGCGGCGGGATCGAGACCGGTGACGGCCAGCCACTCCGCGACGAGGTCCGGGCAGTTCCGCGGCAGCACGCCGAGCGCGTCGCCCACCTCGTACTCCAGTGGGGTGCCCGCGCCGTCCCGGATGTCGAAGGTGAACTGCCGCACCTCCTTGGTGGCCCCGGCCCGGCTCAGCAGATCGTTGCCGACGAGGTGGGCGGTGGCGGGCGCGGCCTTCGAGGGCCGGGCGGCGCCGCCGGCCGGGCGGTCCGGCACCGCGGGAGCCGGGACCGTCCCCGGTGCGACGCCCGCGGTGTCCGCCTCCCCATCGGCGTCCGGTTCCGTACCGCCGTCCGGCCCGGCGCCGGCCCCCAGGGCGGTGAGGACCTGGTCGAGCCACTGCCCCGCCGGCGTCTCGTAGTCCGGTTCGCAGTCCGTACGGGGCACCAGCCGCTCCGCGCCCAGCTCGGCCAGGCGGGCATCGAGCCGGCGGCCGTGGCCGCAGAAGTCGTCGTACGAGGAATCGCCCAGCGCGAGGACGGAGTAGCGCATCCCGTCCAGCCGCGGGGTGTCCGGCGCGTTGAGGGTCTCCCAGAAGCCCGTCCCGTTGTCGGGGGCGTCACCGTCGCCGAAGGTGCTGGTGACGATGAGCAGATCGGCGCCGCGGGGCAGGGCGGCCGGTGCGCTGTCGTCCATGCTCTGCAGCGTCGCCGCCCGGCCGCTGCCGGTCAGCCGCCGGGCCGTGTCGGCCGCGACCTCCTCCGCGTGGCCGGTCTGGGAGGCCCACAGGACGATGACCGTACGGGCGGGCGGGGCATCGGCTTCGGTGGAGACCTCCGCCGGGTCCGTCGCCGTCGCCGTCCGGGGGGCCGGGGCGCGCGAGAACATCCCGGCCAGGACGCCGTTGACCCACAGCGCGCTCTCCGGGCCGAACGGTGCGTGGGCGGGCAGCACGGGAGTGCCGACGGCGGGCCCGGAGTCCAGCCCGGCGAGAAAGCCGGAGAGATAGCGCCGTTCGTGCTCGGACAGCACCGGCGGGGCGGGCTCACCGAGCCGGAACACCTCGGCGAGCACCGCCGTCGCCCCGCGCGGATCGCCGCCCTGGAACGCACCGGCACCGGCCGCGCCACCGGTCCGGCCCCCGCCCGCTCCGCCCTCCGGCTGCCCCGGGCCGGCCGCGACCCTGGCCAGCGACACCGCGCAGACCTTGAACTCGGGCTGGAAGGAGACCGGGTCGACCGCGTCATGGGTCACCGCGTTGACGCTGAGGTACTCGCCGAACAGGTCGTTCCAGTGGAACGGCGCAAAGCAGTTGCCGGGCCGTACCCGGTCGGTCACCACGGCGGGCAGCACCGCCCGGCCACGCCGCGAGGCGACCTCCACCATGTCGCCCTCGGCGAGGCCCAGCGACTCCGCGTCCTGCGGGTGCAGCTCCACGAACGGGCCGGGGTTGAGCTTGTTCAGCTTGGCGACCTTGCCGGTCTTGGTCAGGGTGTGCCACTGGTGGGGCAGCCGCCCGGTGTTCAGCACGTACGGGAAGTCGTCGTCGGGCATCTCGGCCGCCGGGAGGTGCGGACGGGCGAAGAACACCGCCCGGCCGGACGCGGTGGGAAACGACAGCCGGGGGCGGGTGCCGTCCGGCCGCTCGTCCAGGGTCTGGCTGACACCGTCGTTGAGGTAGCGCACCGGATTGCGGTCGGGCCCGTCGACGGCCGCGCTGGGCCACTGCACGGGAGTGTCCCGCAGCCGCTCATAGGTCACCCCGCGCAGGTCATAGCCGGTCTGCGGGTTCCAGGCGCGCTTGATCTCCTCGAATATCTCCTCCGCACTGTGGTACGTGAAGGCGTCCTCATAGCCCATTTCGCAGGCGATCCGCGCAATGATCCGCCAGTCCGGCCAGGCCTCGCCCGGCGCGTCCGCGGCCTGTCGCACCAGCGTCAGATTGCGCTCCGAATTGACCATCACGCCCTCGGACTCGGCCCACATGGCCGCGGGCAGCACGACATCGGCGTACGCATTGGTCTCGGTCTCCGCGAAGACGTCCTGCGCGACCACGAACTGCGCCGCCTCCAGCCCCTCGATGACCGTCCGGCGGTTGGCGACCGAGGCGACGGGGTTGGTGCAGATGATCCAGCACGCCTTGATGTCGCCGTCCGCCATCCGCTGGAACATCTCGACCGTCCCCTGGCCGGGCCCGTCCGTCCGCAGCGTCCCCGGTTCCAGCCCCCACAGCTCCTCGACGAAGGCACGGTCCTCGGCCACCAGCGTCGACCGCTGTCCGGGCAGCCCCGGCCCCATGTAGCCCATCTCGCGCCCGCCCATCGCATTGGGCTGGCCGGTGAGCGAGAACGGGCCGCTGCCGGGGCGGCAGATCGCACCGGTCGCCAGATGCAGGTTGACCAGGGCATTGGTGTTCCAGGTGCCATGGGTGCTCTGGTTCAGGCCCATGGTCCAGCAGCTCATCCAGTCGTCCGCCGCACCGATCCACTCGGCGGCCCGGCGGAGGTCCGCCTCCGGAATCCCGGTGAGCTCCGCGACCCTCGCGGGCGGATAGTCCTGGAGGAAGGCCGGCATGGCCTCCCAGCCCTCGGTGTACCCGTCGATGAACTCCGTGTCGACCCGGCCGTTCTCGACCAGCAGATGCAGCAGCCCGTTCAGCAGCGCCAGATCCGTCCCGGGCGCGATCTGCAGAAACAGATCGGCCTTGGCCGCGGTGGCGGTACGGCGGGGATCGACCACGATCAGCTTGGCGCCCGCCTTCACCCGTTCCATCATCCGCAGGAAGAGGATCGGGTGGCAGTCGGCCATGTTGGAGCCGATCACGAAGAAGACCTCGGCATGCTCGAAGTCCTGGTACGAGCCGGGCGGACCGTCCGCGCCCAGCGACAGCTTGTAGCCGCTGCCCGCGCTCGCCATGCACAGCCGCGAGTTGGACTCGATGTGCCGGGTGCGCACAAATCCCTTGGCGAGCTTGTTCGCCAGGTACTGGGCCTCCAGCGTCATCTGCCCGGACACATACAGGGCGAGGGCGTCCGGGCCGTGCTCGTCGACGATCTCGCGCAGCCGCCCGGCGGTCTGCTTGACCGCTGCCTCCATCGCCTCGGCCACCGGCTCGTCGCCGCGGTCCGCGCGCACCAGGGCGGCCGACAGCCGCCCCGGCGCGGCGAGCAGCTCGGCGCTGGTCGCGCCCTTGGTGCACAGCCGTCCGCCGTTCGCCGGGTGCGCCTTGTCACCGGCCGCCCTGCGGACCGTCCGCCGCCCCTCCGGGTCCGTCGCGACGTCCAGCACGATTCCGCAGCCGACCCCGCAGTACGAGCACGCCGTCCGCACCTGCGTGATGCTCTCTGCCAGCGGTTCCGGTGCGGTCACGGACGGTCCCCTTCGTGGTCGGATGCTCGCTCCGACCCTACGAACGGCCCGTTAACCAGGTGTCACATCAAGCGATCACCAGTCGTTACGGCGGCCACACAGTCGCCCGCGGCGCTCCGTGAGAACCGGGCGGCGGCCGCCGCTTCAGGCGAGCAGCCCGGCCAGCGGTACGTCCGGATCGGCCAGCCGTCCGGGGTCGACGGCCTGCCCGCTCGCCACCAGCGCCCGGATCTCCTCGGTGACGTCCCAGACGTTCACATTCATCCCGGCCAGCACCCGTCCCCCGGAGAGCCAGAAGGCGAGGAACTCACGCGCCTCGGTGTCCCCGCGGAAGACGACCTGGTCATAGCCCTCCGGTCCGGTGTATCCGGTGTACTCCATGCCCAGGTCGTACTGGTCGGTGAAGAAGTACGGCAGCCGGTCGTAGCGGACGTCCTGGCCCAGCATGGCCCGGGCCGCGGTCTTCGGCTGGTGGAGGGCGTTGGCCCAGTGCTCGACGCGCAGGTGCCGGCCCAGGACGGGGTGGTAGGCGTTGGCGACATCGCCGGCCGCGAAGACGTCCGGGTGGGAGGAGCACAGCCGCTCGTCCACGACGACACCGTTGTCGACCTTGAGCCCCGCCGCGGCGGCCGGCCCACTGTTGGGGGTGATCCCGACGCCGACGATGACCGCTTCGGCCCCGATGAGGCTGCCGTCGGCCAGCCGCACGCCGTCCACCGCACCGCCCGTGCCGGTGATCTCCGCGACCTGGGTGCCGCAGCGCAGCTCGACCCCGTGATCGGTGTGCAGCGTGGCGAAGATCCGGGCGACCTCGGGCCCCAGGACCCCCAGCAGGGGCAGCGCCGCGGCCTCCAGCACGGTCACCTCGGCACCGGCGGTGCGCGCGGCGGCGGTGGTCTCCAGGCCGATCCAGCCGGCGCCGATCACCACGACCCGGGACGCGGACCGGAAGACCTCCTTGAGGCGGTCGCTGTCCGCCAGCCGCCGCAGGTAGTGGACCCCGTCGAGATCCGCGCCGGGCACCGGCAGCGGGCGCGGGGTGGAGCCGGTGGCCAGCAGCAGCTTGGCGTAGCCGAGCCGGCTGCCGTCCGCGAGGGTCACCTCGTGAGCGGCCGGATCGAGGGCGGTGACGGCCTGGCCCAGGCGCAGCTCGACGTCGTGGTCGGCGTACCACCGGGGCGGGTGGACATAGACCTTCTCCTTCTCGGAGGTGCCCAGCAGATAGCCCTTGGACAGCGGCGGCCGCTCATACGGCCGCTCGTGCTCGTCGCCCAGCAGCACGAGCGGGCCGTCGAAGCCTTCCGCACGCAGCGTCTCCGCGGCCTTGGCGCCGGCCAGCCCCGCTCCCGCGATCAAGAATGCCGTGTTCCGGTCCATGTCCCGCTCAGCTCCTTCGGACGATCGGTTACCCGGTCATCCGTTCCCGCCCGAGGCCCCGGCAGGTACCGCCGATGGTGTTGCCGTCACTCCCGCCCGGCGGTCCGCGCCAGATGCCCGCGCAGCGCCCGCGCCGTCAGGTCCCGGTCCTCGCCCACGACGAACGCCGTGACACCGTCGGCGCGCCACTGCGCGCGCCGATCCGGCGTGGTGGACATGGCGCAGAACGGGACGGTGTGGCGGGCACAGGCCTCGCGCAGGGTGCGGACCGCTTCCTGGACGCGGGGGTGGCGGACCTGCCAGGGCACCCCGTACGACTGCGAGAGATCGCCGGGTCCGGGCAGGACGAGGTCGACACCGCCGGGGGAGAGGATCTCGTCGATCGCCTCGATGCCCTCGGCGTCCTCCAGGAGCGCGATGACCATGATCTCCGCGTTGGCCCGGCGGAGGTACTCGGCCGGGTCGATCCGGCCGAAGCCGGGGCCGCGGCCGCCGTTGAGGGAGCGCATCCCCTCGGGGGCGTAGCGGGCGGCCCGGATCGTGGCGTCGATGTCCGCGCGCCCGCGGACGTGCGGGACGACGATGCCCATCGCCCCGGCGTCCAGGGCGCGCAGCACCGCGCCGGGATCGGCCTCGGGGACCCGGACGAAGGGCGTGAGCCCGGCCGTCTCGGCGGCCCTGATCAGGTTCTCCAGCCGCTGCGGGTCGACGAGGGTGTGCTCGGTGTCCAGGATGACGAAGTCATACCCGGCACAGCCGATCATCTCCACCATCGTGGGCTCGGGAAGCGTGCTGAACAGCCCGTAGACCTCCTCGCCCGCACCGAGCTTGTGCCGGACCTCATTGGGCCGCAGCATCTCAGGCCTCCTCTGCCGCGCCGGGCTCCGCGGCGCCGAGGAAGTGGAAGCCGGGGCGCGGGTGCATCAGGAAGTCGTGGTGCGAGATGTTCCAGGCGTACGCCCCGGCGACACCGAACACCACCCGGTCACCGGCCCGCAGCCCCGGTGCCGGGACCGCGCGGGCGAGGACGTCCTTCGGGGTGCACAGCTGCCCGGTGACGGTGACCAGCTCGCCCTGCGCCGCCGGCCACGGCCAGGGGTGCGGCCAGGGCGCGTCGGACGGCAGCACCGTGCAGGGCTGGTCGTGGCCCTTGGTCGCGGGGGTCCGCAGATGGTGGGTGCCCCCGCGCACCACGGCGAACTCCTCGCCGTGGCTGTGCTTCACATCCAGCACCTCGGTGGCGTACCAGCCGCAGTACGCGGTCAGCGCGCGCCCCGGCTCGATCCGCAGGGTGAGGTCGGGGTGCGCCGCGGCGAGCCGGGCCAGGCCCGCCCCGTACGCGGTCCAGTCGAAGCGGCGCTCCGGCGCGGCGTAGTCGACGGCCATACCGCCGCCGACGACCACCTCGGAGAGGGGGAACCGGTGCTCCGCGGCCAGCGCGGCGGCCCAGGTCACGATGGACTCCGCCACGGCCAGCTGCTCCGGTGCCTCCAGGCCGCTGGCCAAGTGGGCGTGGATACCGCGGAGTTCGAGGTACGGGTAGGTGCCGTCGGTGAGCAGCGCGACGAGTTCTCCGGCCTGGCCGGGGTCCAGCCCGAAGGGGGTCGGGCGGCCGCCCATGGCGAGCGAACTGCCGTCCAGGGAACCGTCGTCGACCGGCAGATTGAAGCGTGCCAGCACCGCGATACGGCGTTCCGGGGCGAGCCGGGAGGCCAGACTCGCGAGCATGTGGAGCTCGTACAGGCTCTCCACATGGAAGCGCTCCACTCCGCACTCCAGCGCCTGGGCGATCTCCGCGGGGGTCTTGCCCGGTCCGCCGAAGGCGAGCGGGGCGCCGGGCACGGCCTTGCCGACGTGCGCCAGCTCACCGCCCGAGGAGACCTCGTAGCCGTCGACGTACGGGCGCAGCGCGCCCAGGATCTCCGACTCCGGGTTGGCCTTGGCCGCGTAGTACAGCTCGACGCGCTCGGGCAGTGCGGCCCGGACCTCGGCCGCATGCGTGCGCAGCGCCGTCAGGTCGTAGACGTAGGCGGGCAGTTCCTCGGGCGACAGGCTCCGGATGCGGTCGCGGACCGCGGGGGTGGGGGCGAGGTCGGGGGTGGTCATCGTGCGCTCCAGGGGGTGGTGTCGTCGACGCGCACGGCGCCGGACAGAACGGTTTCGGCCAGCGGCGAGGGCAGCAGGACATAGCCCGCCTCACGGTCGGCCTTGCGCTCCCAGCGGGTGAGCAGATTGGCCTTGGCGGGCAGCGGGACACCGGCCAGCAGGGCGGCCAGCCGCGGCGGGCAGCCGTACCGGTCCGCGTGGGTCTGCAGGGTGCGGCGGACCTGCGCCCACAGCTCGACCTCGGTGTCCGGGTGCAGATCGGCGAGCGCGGCGAGCATCTCGGCGACATGGTTGACCAGCAGGCAGTACACGACCCGGTCCCAGCCGCGCTGGGCGTCATAGGTCATCGGCCGCGCGATCTGCTCGGGCAGCGACGCCAGCAGCTCGGCCTGGTGCTCGGGCACCAGCTTGGTGCCCTCCAGGTCACGGAAGAGGACCTGCGCGGGCATCCCGTCGCCGTCGACGCAGACCAGCACGTTCTGCAGATGCGGTTCCAGCACCAGGCCGTGGTCGAAGTAGGCGGCGAGCACCGGCGGGAGCAGCAGATTGAGGTAGGCGGCCCACCACTCCAGCGCGGCCTGCGGCCCGGCGCCGTCCAGGAGACGGGAGATATGGGCCGGGCTGGTCGGGTACTCGTCGGCGACCGCGGCCGCCAGCAGCGGGGTGGTGCCGGGCAGCAGCCGCTGGGAGAGGCCCTCGCGGACGATCACGCCGAACCCTTCGAGCAGCTCGGTGTCCGGGCGGCCGTCGGCGCCGGGCAGCGCCAGACTGCGGTAGGCGGGCTCACGGAGCACCGCGCTGCCGGGGAACCGGGTGGCCAGATCGGCGAGCGCCGGTGCCAGCAGCCGGGTCAGGGCCACCGCCCCGGACAGCTCGTAACTGGCGTTCTTCCGGAGGCAGTTGGTGATCCGGACGTTCAGGCTGAACTTGAGGAACGCGTCGCCGTCGTAGAGCGTGCGCACCGACGCGGTGGCGGCGAACGGTGCCCCGCCGGTGCCCAGGACGCGGATGTCGTCGCGGTCCAGCGCCTCCTGCAGACCGGCGTGCTCACACAGCAGCTCGTACTGCCAGGGGTGGACGGGCAGCAGCCGGTAGCCGTCCGGGACCTCGGAGTGCAGCGCGTCCAGCGGGGCCGTGGCACCGTCCTCGGCCGCCTCCTCGGCGACGAGCTCCTCGCGTACGGCGAGCAGCAGCAGCGGGAAGGCGGCCCCGGTCTCGGGTGCGTAGGACTGCCAGGCGGTGGGGTCGCCGGTGCGGGCCTTGGGGGTCGGGTGGAAGCGGTGGCCGAGGATCAGCGACTGCTCGGAGGTGACATAGGTGGTCTGCCAGTCCTCCGCGCCGTACTCCCCGGCGGCCGGGCGCTGCTCCGTACGGGCCGCCAGTGCCGCGGAGACGGCCTGGTGGCTGGAGGCGATCTGCGCCAGGAACTCCTCGTTGTCCACCCCGGTCCGCAACGACAGCTCGGCGTGCACATACTCGGCCAGCCGGCGCCAGCCGACCTCGGCCCAGCCGTCGGCGGTCTGTTCGGACACCGGGCCGGTGAACCGGTGCGCGCCGAGCAGCGAGGTACGGCGCAGCGCGACCCGCAGCAGCACCCCGCGGCGCGGCAGCCGCAGCAGCAGGCGGCCGTGGTCCACGGCGGTCTGGTGCTCGGGGCCGGACACCTCGCGCAGCAGGCAGTTGAGCAGGGTGTGCGCCACGGCCTGGTCGGCGGTGGGCAGACCGGCGGGAGCGGCACAGGCCGGGGCGGTGCCGGGCGAATTGGTCAGCGAGGGCATCGGGGGCTCCTGCGGGTGCGGAGAGTACGGGAAATGCGGGGGACGGCGGTCGCGAGCACGGCGATCAGCGCTATCGCGGTACCGGTCAGGACGGGCGCGGTGGGACCGAACCAGTCGTTTCCGGCCGCGGCGGCCACACCGGCGGCGACGGCACCGGCCTTGGAGAAGAATTCGATCGAGCCGAACAGCCCACCCGGGGCACGGCCCTTGGCGCAGTCGGCGGCCAGCACCGACATACAGACCAGGCCCAGGGTGAGACCGGCGCCGAGCACCAGCCGTACCGCGACGAAGGCGGTGAGCGAGTCGGCGACACCGTGCCCGGCCAGGCCGAGCGCGATACAGCCGAAGCCGATCGCGATGCCGAGCCGGGGACGGCCACGGAAGAGGGCGTGCACCGCGATCGCCGCGACCAGGTAACACATGTGCGGCAGGGCGAACAGCACACCGGAGACCATCGGACCGGTGCCCGGTATGCGCTCCTCGATGAGGGAGATCAGGTACGGGAAGGAGATGACGGTGGAGAAGACGAAGGCGAACTCCAGGGCGTACAGGGCCCGCAGCGAGGCGTCCGGGGCGCGCCCGGAGGGCTCGGCCGCGGCCGCCTCGACCGCCGACGTCCCGTCCGCGTCGACCTCCGCGGTGGCGGCCTGCGGTGCGGTGGGCCGGACCCGCGGCGGCTCCGGGAGCGCCGCCAGCATCACGGCGGCGGCCAGCGGCAGCACGGCCAGCAGGGCGTACTGGCGGTGCGGCGACAGCCAGGGCGTCAGCGAGCCGACGACGATCGGTGCGAAGACCAGTGCCGCACGGGCGCTGCCCTGCATCAGCGTCAGCGCACGGGACAGCGCATGGCCCTCCAGCGCCGCCCCCAGATAGCCGTTCGAGGCGGCGAAGGTGCCGCCCAGCACACCCTGGATCACCAGCGCCGCGGCGAAGGTGGTGAGCGAGTCGGCCCAGCCCGCCAGCAGGAACGCCGCGGCCAGCCCCAACTGCGCACGCAGCAGCAGCCGTTTACGGCCGAAGCGGTCGGCCAGCCGCCCCCACAGCGGCGCACCGATGGCGCCGAAGATGGTGGGCACGATGTACAGCAGACCGGCCCAGCGGGCGGCGCCGTCGCCCAGCTCGGGCAGGATCTCGGTGAGGTACGGCGGCAGGCCCAGCGCGGCGAACGACGCCACGAAGTAGCAGCCGGCCACGGCGTGCACCTGGCGGCGGGCGAGGCCCGGACGGACCTTGGTCTCGACGGTGGCCGGTTCGACCCGGTGGGACGTGGCGGTGTGCATCAGGAAGTCCCCAGCGACAGCAGATAGTTGGGGCCGGTGGTGTAGTGCTTGTTGATGTCGGCCGCGCCGGAACGTTCCTTCGACAGCAGGGTGCCGGCGCTGACCATGGCCTTGACCGGCAGCTCCGCGGCGTCCAGGACGTGCGCGCGCAGCGCCGCGCCCGGCTCGCCCGGTGCGGTGCCCAGCCGGGCGACGGCCTCGGCGAGCCGGTCGCGGACCAGGCCCAGCAGCCGGTCCAGCGGGGCGCGCCCGTGCCGGGCCAGCCCGAAGGCGTAGGAGCCCGCGCACAGATGGACGGTGATGGTGGTGAACAGGTCCAGCACCGGCCGGTCATGATCGGCGAAGATCCGCGGGTCGGCGAAGTCGGCGGGGTCCGGGGCGTCCGCCCCGAGGGTCTCCCGCAGCCGCCCGGCGTGCAGCCGCGGCGCGTCGTTGTCCTTGAACAGCAGCCGCAGCCGGGTGCCGTCCGCGGCCCGGTCCAGCACCAGCGAGATGTTCTGCTGGTGCGACTCCAGACCGATGCCGTAGCCGAACAGCGTGGTCTGCCAGTCGAAGAGCAGCGTCAGCAGGGCGTCCAGCAGCGCCAGCGGATCGCCGCCGTAGAAGCGGTCGGCGAGCTGGTCGATCACCAGCCGCCCGCCCGGCGCCCGGCCCAGCAGCGCGGCCAGCGGCACCACGGCGCTGCCTTCCAGACCGGCCGGGTAGCGCCGGCACAGCACGGCGAGCAGCTCATGGCCGGCGTGTGCGTACACCGTCTCGTCGGCCTGCAGAATCGATTCTGCGAACCGCGGCTCGCGGGCGATCACCTGCTCCAGCATCCGCTGGCCCTCGGCGCCGTCGATGAGCGTACGGGGCTTGATGGTGCGCCGGTTGCGCAGCCCCAGCGTCGCGGTGGCCAGCGGCAGCTTCAGATGCAGCCGGGGATCGGCGTCCACCGCCACCGTCCGCATCGACAGTGTCGGCACCGCACCGAGCAGCGCCCGCTCGGCCAGCACCGCCTCGTGCTCCAGGCCGGTCTCGCGCAGCGCCTCGTCCAGCGGTTCGCCGAGCGTCAACGGGTGGACGGGGAGAGCGAGATGGCTGCCGTCGAGGTCCGACAGACCCAGCTCGGCCGGGGTGGGCCAGCAGCCGGGCAGCGCCGCCTCGCCGCCCGCCACGGTGAGCGCGGCCCGCGGCACGGCCAGCCAGCGCAGTGCGAAGTCCGGGCGGAACTCCGGTGCGTAGGAGCGTAGTTGGTCCTCGTCCAGGTCGGAGCGGCCCCGCGCGGTCGGGTACACGGGGTGGTCCAGGCGCGCGGCCAGGGCGTCGTACGCCAGACCACCGTGCAGGCCCAGCCAGCCCTCGGCCGCAGCGCCATGACGCTCCGTCAGTTTCTGCTCGACCTCGTCCCGGGTCCGGGCGTGCAGCCGCATCGTCGCCAGCGTCTGCCGGCACTCCTCGGCGAAGGCGTCGAAGCCGGGGCGGTCGGCCGGGTCGGCGAGCTCCCGCAGGGCGGCGAGGACCGCGTCGGCCGAGGTCAGCCGGGCGCCGTCGGCCTCGCGGACGAGCAGCGGCAGCCGGGCAGCGTAGGTGCTCTGGTAGCCGTCCGGACCGAGCGGCAGCAGCAGGGCGCCGGCGTCCGGGCCCGCGGGCAGCCGCAGCCAGCGGCCGTCCGGCCGCTCCAGCAGCGTGCCGCGGGTGCGCAGACCGACGACGTCCTCCCGCAGCAGGGCGCTCAGCACCCGCAGCAGCAGCTCGGACTCCTCGGCCGTCTCCTGGGCGGAGGGGCCGGCGGCGGTGTCGAGGGCGGCGGTCACGGGGTGATCTCCCAGCGCTCGGCGGCGAAGAAGCCGTCCGCGACCCGGTCCAGGGCCTGCCGGTCGGTGCCGGTGGCCCGCAGCACGCCCAGGTAGTCGCGGTTGGTGCGGTACAGCGGGTGCTCGGTGCCGGTCGCGCGCAGCGGCCGGTAGCGCAGCCGTACGCCGTCCACCTCGCGGTCCGTGGCGGCCGGCGCGGCGGTGAGCGTCCCGGCCCGGTCGGCGAGGGCGTACTCGACCCGGCCCGCACCGTCCTGCCGCGCCCCGAGATCGGCGGGCAGCGGCTCGCCCAGATGCGTACGGAGGATGTGCTCGAACAGCTCGATGCCCAGGACCTGCGCCAGCAGCAGATCGCACTGGTCGCCGATGACGCGGTAGTTCACCTCGATGAGCCGCGCCCGGCCCTCGTGCACCACGAACTCGGTGTGGCAGGCGCCGAATCCGACGCCCAGCGCGTCGAGCTGGGCCAGTACCTGGGTGACGACGGGCTCCGGGTGGACGGCGACGAAGTCGTGCCGCTCCTCGATGAAGGCGGGCGGTGCGGAGACCGTGGTGTGGAAGCCGCCCAGGACATGGCGCCGCCGGCCGTCGCCCAGGGTCTCCAGGGTGTAGAGCTCACCGGCCAGGAACTCCTCGGCGACCAGCGCCGCCTGCGGGCGCCGCGCCTGGATCTCCGCGGCGCGCTCCACCAGTTCGTCCGGTCCGGCGGCCAGCATCACATCCTCGCTGGCCACGCCCTCGCGGGGTTTGACGACGCAGGGGTAGGGGAGTGCGGCGGCGGTGAGCGCGGACGGGTCCTGGCCGGGCGCGAGCTCAGCGGACCGTACGGTGTCGGCGCCGGCCGCGGCGAGATGACGGCGCATCTCGGCCTTGTTCTTGGCGCGCAGCGCGGCCCGCCAGTCCTTGCCCGGCTGCCCGAAGTAGTCGGCGGCCAGGGCTGCCTGGGTCTGCAGATGGTCGCTGTTGGTGAAGACCGCGGCGGCCGGGCGGTGGGTGGCTATTCGGGTGATGACGGCGCGGAAGTCACGGACGTCGCACTCCAGGACCTCGGTGCCGGGGGCGGTGCGCCGGTGCGCTTCGGGCTGGTCCGTCAGGACCGTGACATCGAGACCGAGGCGGGCGGCGGCGGGGAGGAATCCCTCGGTGACCGAGTCGGTGGGGTTGAGGGCGAGCAGGTACATCCGCATGAGCGGGGCCCCTTCGGGATCAAGGGTGGTGCGGGGGGAGTCGTGGCCGGCCCCGGCGGATCGTGGCCGGGGCCGTGGGGGCGGGCCGGGGGACGACGGCCTGCCCCCGGGCGGTTCAGCTCTTCGGCAGCGCCACGCCGGTGGCCTTCGCCACATCGGCGAGCATGTGCTCGGCGGCCTGGATACCGATGCCGGACATCCAGGTCTCGTCGGACACGTTGTGGACCTTGTGGTCCTTGACGGCCGGCAGGTCCTTCCAGACCGGGTTGGACGTGACGTCCTTCTGCTGGGTCTTGTCCGGGTCGTCCGCGACGGTCACGAACACCATGTCGGCGTCGGCCTTGTCGATCTGCTCCGGGCTGACGTCGAGCATCGTCTTGATCGGGTCGGTGGAGCTCTGCGACTTCGGCCGGTCCAGGCCGATGTCGTTCAGGACCACGCCGCTGTAGGAGGACTTCTGGTAGAGGCGGGTCGGGCCGGCGACGAAGCGGACCACGGAGGCCGACGGCATCTTGCCGTCGTACTTCTTCTTGATGGCCTCACCCAGCGCCTTGGCCCGGTTCTCGTACGCCTTCAGCCTCTGGTCGGCTTCCTTCTCCATGCCCAGGGCCTTGGCGTGGACCTTCAGATTGGCCTTCCAGGGGCCGCCGGTGGTCTCGGTGAAGACGGTCGGCGCGATGGCGTTGAGCTTGTCGTAGATCTTCTCGTGCCGGACCTTGGAGGACAGGATCAGATCGGGCTTCAGCATCGCGATCTTCTCGAGGTTCGGCTCGAGAAGAGGACCGACGTCCTTGACGCCGCCGATCTTCCCCTTGAGGTAGGCGGGGAAGCCGCCGTCGTTCTTCATGTGCGGGGAGACCGCGCCGACGGGCTTGATGCCGAGCATGGTGACGTCGTCCAGCTCACCGGTGTCCAGGACGACCACGCGCTTGGGCTTGGCCGGGATCTTCACCGAGCCGCCGAGGACGCTCTTGACGGTGCGCGGGAAACCGGCGCCGCCCTTCGCCGAGTCGTCGCCGTCCGAGGACGCGCCGCCGCCGCACGCGGTCAGGGTCCCGGCGCCCAGGGTGGCGGCGAGCAGGGTAACCGACAGCCGGCGGCCGCCGGGGAATGCAGATCTCGTGAACATGAGGGTTCGACTTCCTTGAGGGGAGAGCGGAAACGGAAGTGCTCGTGGGGGAGAGCGGTTCAGGGTCAGGCGGAGACGGCTGTGTGCCGTTTCGCGCTGCCCTTGGGTACGACCAGCGGGGTGCCGGTCTCGGGGTCGGGGATCACCCGGCAGTCCACGTCGAACACGGACTTGACCAGCTCCGCGTCGAGTACGTCCGCCGGGGCGCCGGCCGCCGCCAGCTGCCCGTCCTTGAGGACCACGAGATGATCCGCGTAACGGGCGGCCTGCCCGAGGTCGTGCAGCACCATCACCACGGTGCGGCCCGCCTCGGAGTGCAGCGCGGCGACCAGGTCGAGAACATCGAGCTGGTGCCGCAGGTCCAGGAACGTGGTCGGCTCGTCGAGCAGCAGCAGATCGGTGTCCTGGGCCAGCGCGAGCGCGATCCAGGCGCGCTGCCGCTGGCCGCCGGAGAGCTGGTCGACGTGCTGGTCGCGCAGCTCCACGGTGCCGGTGCGCCGCAGCGCCTCCTCCACCGCCTGCTGATCCGCCGTCGACCAGGGGCTCAGCAGCCGCTGGTGCGGGTAGCGGCCGAGCCGTACCAGCGCCTCGACGGTGATCGCGTCGGGGGTGACCGGCTGCTGGGGCAGCAGTCCCATCCGCAGGGCCAGCGCACGGGCCGGCATCCGGTGGATATCGGCGCCGTCCAGTGCGACGGTTCCGGCGGCCGGCGGCAGCAGCCGGGTCAGACCGCGCAACAGGGTCGACTTTCCACAGGCGTTGGGGCCGACGACGGCGGTGACGGCGCCGCCGGGCAGCACCAGATCGAGGCCGCCAACGATCAGCCGGTCGCCGTAGCGCAGGTCGAGTCCGTGGGTGGAGAGCTGGTTGGCGGTCATCGGGCACTCCTGTTCACGGAACTGCTCTGACGGATCATCAGCACCAGCAGCCAGGGCGCGCCCAGAGTGGCGGTGACCACTCCGACCGGCAGGCCGCTGACGGGCAGCAGATACTGCGCCACCAGGTCGGAGGCGAGCAGCAGTACGGCACCGGCAAGGGCGGACAGCGCCAGCGTCCCGGCGGTCGGCGGCCCGGCGAGGAACCGCACCATGTGCGGGACGGCCAGCGCGACAAAGGCGACCGGGCCGGTCAGCGCGGCGGCCAGCGAGGCCAGCACGATGGCGATGACCAGGACCTGCAGCCGGGCGGTGTGGGTGTTCAGACCGAGCGTGCCGGCCGAGTCGTCGCCCAGGTCGAGGACGGCGAGCCGGCGGTGCAGCGCGAAGGCGAGGGCGAGGCCCACGGCCACCGCCCCGCATGCGGACCACACTTCGGTCCAGGTCCGCCCGTACAGCGAGCCCGTGGTCCACTGCAGGGCCGAGCCGGCCAGCTCGGTGGGGAAGCTGACGACCATGAAGCTCACCGCCGCGGACAGGCCCGCCTGTACGGCGAGACCGACCAGCACCAGACGGGTCACACTGGTGCCGGAGCGCCAGCCGAACGCTCCCAGCAGGACCGCGGCGAGCAGCCCGCCGCCGAGCGCGGCCAGCGGGATCATCGCCTGCGAGGCCCCGGCGGCCAGCATCGCCACCGCGCCGAACGAGGCACCGCCGGTCACCCCCATCACATCGGGGGAGGCGAGCGGATTGCGGAACAGCCGCTGCAGCAGGGCACCGCCCACCGCCAGGCCCGCTCCCGCGACGATCGCCGCGGCCATCCGCGGGGCCCGGAACTCCTGGACGATCAGCACCGTGCCGGCATCACCGGCACCGAACAGTCCCTTGACCGCCTCGACGGGAGGCAGCGGCATCTCACCGTTGGCCACGGACACCGTCACCAGCGCGCAGAGCACCACCAGACCGGCGAGGGCGAGCAGCGGGGTCCGGCCGCGTCCGGCCCGGCGTCCGGGGGCCGGGGCGGGCGGCAGGGAGGAGGAGCCGAGCGGCTGCCGGCTTCGCAGGGCGTCGTTCACCGGGCCACCTTCCGGGCCAGCAGCGCCAGCAGCGGCGCGCCGAGGAACGCGCTGATGATGCCGACCTGCAGCTCGGACGGCCGGATGACGAGCCGTCCGAGGATGTCGGCGGTGAGCAGCAGCAGCGGGCCGGCGATCAGACAGCCGGGCACCAGCACGCGGTGGTCGGAGGTGCGCAGCAACTGGCGGACCAGGTGCGGTGCGGCCAGCCCGATGAAGGCGAGCGGACCGGCCACGGCCACCGCGGACGCGGCGAGCAGCACGACGGCCAGGCCGCCGGCGGTGCGGATCCGGGACACCGGCACGCCCAGTGCCTGCGCCGAATCGTCGCCGAGGGCCAGGGCGTTGAGGGCAGGAGTGAGGGCCAGCGCGAGGACCAGACCGATGGCCAGGGTCGGCAGCACCGGGTAGAGCACCGCCAGCGGGCGCTCGGCCAGCGAACCGGCCAGCCAGAACCGGGCCTCGTCCAGCGACCGCTTGCTGGCCAGCATGACCGTCCACGTCCAGGACAGCAGGACGAGTTGCAGCACGGTGCCTCCCAGCGCGAGGCGTACCGGGTCGAGGTCACCGGCGCGCCGGGCCAGGGCCTGGGCGAACAGCGCGGCGGCCGCGGCGCCCGCGAAGGCGAACCAGAGGTATTCCACGGGCCGGGTCAGATGCAGTGCGTAGATCGCGGTGACCACCGCGAAGCCCGCGCCCGCGTTGATGCCGAGGGTGGTCGGGGACGCGAGCGGATTGCGGGTGATGCCCTGGACCACCGCTCCGGCGACCCCGAGCGCCGCACCGACCGTGAGCGCCACCACGGTCCGCGGTACCCGAAGTCCCGTCACCACCAGGGCGTCCGGGCCGTGGGCGGCACCGGTCAGCGCGTCCCACACGGTGGCGAGCGGTACGGAGCGGGCGCCGAGGGCGAGGCTCAGGGCGGCACAGACGGCCAGTGCACAGAGCCCGGCCACGAACAGCGGGATGCGCCGCAGGGTGTGAGCGGCGGGACGCGGATCGGGCACAGGGGGTGCAGTGGCAGGTGGTTTGGTCGTCGACACGTGTCGTTACATTAGGTTAGGCATACCTAATACTGCAAGCGGGGGTTCGGTAAACGGTCAACTATCCCATTTGTCGGCCGACCGTCGATCCGATGCGCCCTGAGGGCCCCGACCTGGGGCGACCTACCCACTCGCCCGCCCGCCCACTCCGCCGGGCCGTCGCCGGTGACGCCCCGTCAACCCCTTTTGGGGCTTCTGTGTTGAGTCAGACCGTAAGCGCATCAATTGTGCGTTATGGGGCACTGTGCTTCTCTGGTGAGGGGGGCTGTGGTTCCGCCCGGCCGAGGAGCGCCATGCACCCCACCACTCCGCGTATCGCGATCATCGGTGCCGGCCCCGGGGGGCTGACCTGTGCCCGCGTGCTCCAGCGGAGCGGCGTACCGGTCACCGTCTTCACCCATGAGTCCTCGGTCGCCGTCGATCCGCAAGGCGGCACCCTGGAACTGCAGATGACGACCGGTCGGACCGCGCTGCGGGCGGCCGGTCTGTACGAGGAGTTCACCGCCCTCGCCCACCCCGCGGGGCAGGAGGTGCGACTGCTCGACCACACCGCGACCGTGCTCCTCCAGGACGCCCCCGCCCCCGGCGGTCCCGACCGCGCCGAGGTCTACCGGGCCGGACTGCGCCGTCTGCTGCTGGCCTCCCTCACCGCCGGGACGGTGCACTGGAACTGCTATCTGCGCACCCTGCATCCGCTCGGCGACGGCCGCCACAAGGCCGAGTTCGACGACGGCCACACCGAGACCTTCGACCTGGTCGTCGGCGCCGACGGTGCCTGGTCCCGGGTGCGGCCGATGCTCACCGACGACACTCCCCACTACTCCGGTGTCACCTTCGTCGAGACCGGCATCGAGGACGCCGACAGCCGCCATCCGGACCTCGCCCGGCTGGCCGGCGACGGCGGCATGCTGGCGCTGTCCGCCGGCAAGGGGCTGATCGCCCGGCGGCACGGCCAAGGCCCCCTCCTTGTGTATGCCGCGTTCCGTGGCTCCCAGGACTGGGCACTGGAGGCCGGGGTGAAGACAACGGACACCGAGGCCGTCCGCGCCGTACTGCTCGACGGGTTCGCGGGGTGGGGCGACCGGCTGCTGGCGCTGCTGCGGGACAACGACGGCGGATTCGTCAACCGGCCGCTGTTCGCGCTGCCGGTGCCGCACCCCTGGCCCCACACTCCGGGCCTGACCCTGCTCGGTGACGCCGCGCATCTGATGACGCCGTTCGCCGGCGGGGGCGCCGGCCTCGCCATGCTCGACGGCTGTGAACTCGCCCGTGCCCTGGCCGAGGGCGGTGACCCGGACGCGGCGGTACGCGCCTACGAGGCGGCCATGCTGCCCCGCGCCGCCCAGGCCGCCGAGTACGCCGCCCGCGCGCTGGCCCAGGCCTTCGCCCCCGACACCCCGCACAGCGCACTGCGCCTTCTGCCCGCCCGCCGGCCGTGACCCGTGACGGGAGCGGGACGACCCGCCCGGCCGACGCCGCCCTCCGGTTGCGGCCCGGCCGTGCCCATCGGACGATCGGCAGCGTACGGAGACCGGCAGGGTACGGACACGAGTGCAGCACCGCCCGGCAGCGCCCGGTGCGGAGGGACGGAACACACCGTGAAGATCACTGAGCCCACGCCCGGCGCGCCCTGCTGGGTGGAGCTGGGCACCTCGGACGTGGATGCCGCCAAGGTGTACTACCGCCATGTCTTCGGCTGGCGCGCCGAGACCGACCCGCGGGAGGAGGCGGGCGGCTACACCACGCTGTATCTGGGAGGCGCCCCGGTCGCCGCGCTGACCCCGCTCTACGCCCCCGGGCAGCCGACCGCCTGGACCGTGTCGTTCGCGACCCGGGACGCCGACGCGCTGGCCGCGTCGGTCACCGAGGCGGGCGGACGGCAGCTGATGGGACCGATGGACGTCTTCGACGTGGGCCGCTTCGCCGTCCTGACCGACCCGGAGGGCGCCGTCTTCTCGATCTGGCAGGCCCGTACGTTCGCCGGTGCCGCGCTGTTCAACGCACCGGGCTCGCTCGGCTGGGTCGAGCTCGCCACCCGCGACGCCGAGGCCGCCAAGGCGTTCTACACGAGGATCTTCGGCTGGACCGTGGGCACCCACGAGGACTACCCGCAGTGGGGCATCGACGGCGCCGACTTCGGTGGTCTGAGCGCGCTGGACGAGTTCTACCCGGAGGACGTCAGGGCGCACTGGCTGCCGTACTTCGCGGTCGCCGACGTCGATGAGACGGCCGCTCGGGCCGCCGAGTCCGGGGGGATGCTGCTGGTGCCCCCGACGGAGGTCCCCCACGGGCCGAAGGTTGCGGTGATCCGGGATCCGCAGGGCGGCTCGTTCGGCATTCACCGCGTCGGCACCGAGGGCTGACCCCGGTCGTCCCCGGTGCGCCCCACCGGGCAGCGACGGCCCGTGACCCGGGCGCGCCCGCCCTGTCACACGATCGGCGGCCTGTTCGTCGTTTCACCACATTCCGATGATGGTTTGCGCGTAATGTCCACTTCCCACCAGTGGGTGGCACTGCGCGTCAAGAACAGGAGACCCCTATGTCCACGACCGACATCCTCGCGGCCCGAGGCAAACGGCTCGTCGCCGGCACGGGTGCGCTGGCCACGGCCGTCGCCCTCGGCGCGACGCTCCTCGCCGCCGCCCCGGCCCAGGCGACGCCCGGCCCCGCCAAGCCCTTCGGCGTGGTCACCGCCAAGAAGGGGCTGAGTGAGCGTCAGTACCCCAGCACGGACTCCTCCGTACGGGGCTACCTCCGGCACCGCGCGCACGTCGGCCTGGTGTGCAAGGTGCGCACCCAGAGCGTGGGCGGCAACTCCGTCTGGTACCTGACCCGCGCGGAGCGGGGGACCTGGGTCGCGGCGAAGTACGTGACCAACAGCGGTCAGGTCAAGTACTGCAAGGACGTCCACCGCACCCGGGTGCAGACGAGCCACCCGGCGAAGCACACCGTGGGCTGATGGAGCCCCGGGGAGGCCCGGCCCGGTGCCGCAGCGGCGCCGGACCGGGCCTTCGTGTGTGTACCGCCGCCGCGCCCCGCCGTCCGGTCCTCCGTCCGCACGCCCACGCCCTTCCGTATTACTGGAACGCGTTCTACTGTGCCCCTCGATCCGGCAGCCGACGGACCATCAGCTTCGCGGGCCGTCCTCGGACCGGACGACCGGACCGGACGAACTGGAGGGGCCGTGCACCTCGAATACACCCCCGAGCAGCAGCAGTTGCGCGCCGAGCTGCGCACGTACTTCGCCGCGCTGGTGCCGGACAACACCTACGGCCGTGATCCCGAGGGCACCAGGGGCGCCCCCCTCGCCGACCCCGCCGCCCAGAAGCGCTTCTACCGCGAGACCGTGCGCCGGCTGGGTGCCGACGGCTGGCTCGGCGTCGGCTGGCCCAAGGAGTTCGGCGGCCGCGGCATCTCCCCGATGGAACAGTTCATCTTCTTCGACGAGGCCGCCCAGGCGGGGGTGCCGCTGCCGCTGATGGCGCTGAACACCGTCGGCCCGACGATCATGCAGTTCGGCACCGACGAGCAGAAGTCCTACTTCCTGCCCAGGATCCTCTCCGGCGAGGTCGACTTCGCCATCGGCTACAGCGAACCCGACGCCGGCACCGACCTGGCCGCCCTCAAGACCCGCGCCGTACGGGAGGGCGACGAGGAGACCGGCCACTACCTCGTCAACGGGCAGAAGATCTGGACGACCAACGGTGACACCGCGGAGTGGGTGTGGCTCGCGGTGCGCACCGACCCGGCCGCCCCGCCCCACAAGGGCATCACCATGCTTCTGGTCCCCACCAGCGACCCCGGCTACTCCTGCACCCTGATCAACACCCTCGCCTCGCACGACACCACCGCCAGCTACTACGAGAACATCACCGTCCCGGCCTCCCGCCGCGTCGGCCGGGAGAACAAGGGCTGGCGGATCATCACCAACCAGCTCAACCACGAGCGGGTCACCCTCGCCGCCCACGGCACCATGGCCATCCGCGCCCTGCACAACGTCCAGCGCTGGGCCGCCGACACCAAGCTCGCCGACGGCCGCCGGGTCATCGACCTGGGCTGGGTACGTGGACGGCTGGCCCGTACCCACACCAGACTGGATGCCATGAAGCTGCTGAACTGGCAGATGGTCGACGCCCTCCAGCACGGCACGCTCACCCCGCAGGACGCCTCGGCGGTCAAGGTCTACGGCTCCGAGGCCAGGCGGGACGCCTACGCCTGGCTGATGGAGGTCGTCGGCGCCGCGGGCCCGCTCAAGGAGGGCTCGGCCGGAGCGGTCCTGCACGGCGAACTGGAACGCGGCTACCGCTCCGCCGTCATCTTCACCTTCGGCGGCGGCAACAATGAGATCCAGCGCGAGATCATCTCGTGGATCGGCCTCGGGATGCCGCGGGTACGGCGCTGATCCGGCAGCGGGAGGTGCGGTGATGGCAGGAGACCCGGGGCTCTTCGGGCCCCGCTCCGTGACCTGGCAGATGCATGCGGATCCGATGATGTGGATCGCGGGCGTCCGGGCGCTGTACCTCCAGGCGCTGCACCCCCGCGCGGTGCGCGGTGTGCACCAGAACTCCGCCGCGTTCCGGATGAGCAAGCAGGGCAGCCAGGACGCCTGGGGCCGGCTGATGCGGACCGCCAACTTCGTCGGCACCCTCACCTACGGCACCACCGGGGCGGCCGAAGGGGCCGGCGCCGCGGTCCGCGGTATCCACCGCAGGCTGTCCGCCACCGACCCGGCCACCGGCGAGCGCTACGGCATCGACGCACCGGACCTGCTGCTGTGGGTGCACTGCGCCGAGGTGGACTCCTATCTGCACGTACTGCGCCGCTCCGGCTACCCCGTCGGCGACGACCGGGCCGATGCCTACCTCGACGAGCAGCGCGAGAGCGCCCGGCTCGTCGGCCTCGACCCGGCCGGTGTGCCCGGCAGCCGGGCCGCGCTGGCCGCCTACTTCGCCCGCGTACGGCCCGAGTTGGCGCTGACCCCCGAGGCCCGCGAGGTGGACGGCTTCCTGCGCCGGCCACCGACCCCGGCCGCGCTCGTCCCGGTCCGCGCCCTGCTCTGGCGGCAGGTGGCAGAGCTCGCCTACGGCGCCCTCCCGGCGTACGCACACGAGCTCTACGGGCGCCCCGCGCCCCCGCCGTCCGCCGTCACCCGCCGGCTGTGCGCCGCCGGCCGCCTCCTTCGCGCCATTCCGCCCACGGTCCGCTGGCGGCTCCCGCCCCGGCACATCCTGCGCGCCGTCGAACGACTCGGTCCCGACACCCGCCCAGCGCCCTACAAGCTCCGCCGATCCGCCGCCATACTGGACGGGCAGGAGGGCACGCAGGGGGAGCTGCGCGGCTGACCGCGGGGAACGGGGACGGGGGCGGCGATACACGGTGGCGGAAAACAGACTGATTCAACGGCGGTACCGGCTTCTCGACACCATCGGGCGTGGCGGGATGGGGGAGGTGTGGCGGGCCCGCGACGAGTCGCTGGGCCGGCAGGTCGCGGTCAAATGCCTCAAGCCGCTGGGGCCGCGGCACGAACCCTCGTTCCTCCAGGTGCTGCGCGAACGTTTCCGCCGTGAGGCCCGGGTCGCGGCCGCGCTCCAGCACCGCGGTATCACCGTCGTCCATGACTTCGGCGAGGACGACGGCACCCTCTTCATCGTCATGGAGCTGCTCAGCGGCCGTAACCTCAGCCAGCTGCTGGACGACAACCGCCGCCAGCCGCTGCCCGTCCCGGACGTCATCGAGATCGCCGAACAGGTCACGGCCGCGCTGGCCTACACCCATGAACAGGCCATCGTGCACCGCGATCTGAAACCGGCGAACATCGTCCGGACCGCCGACGGCACCGTCAAGATCTGCGACTTCGGCATCGCCCGGCTCGGCCATGACATCGGCTTCACCGCCCGCCTCACCGGCACCGGTATCGCCATGGGCAGCCCGCACTACATGTCGCCCGAACAGATCGGCGCCCACGGCATCGACCACCGCAGCGATCTCTACTCCTTCGGCTGTGTGCTGTACGAGATCGCCACCGGCGTGCCGCCGTTCGACCTGGGCGACGCCTGGGCGGTGCTCGTCGGTCACCGCGACCTGGCGCCGAAGCCGCCGCGTACGCTCCGCCCCGACCTGCCCGAGGCCTACGAGCGGATCATGCTCGAACTCCTCGCCAAGGACCCCGACGACCGGCCCCGGGACGCCGACGAGCTGGGCAAACGCCTGGTCGATGCCCGCCGGTCGCACTCCGGCCGGGGCACCGCGGCCGCCGGTCCGGAGGAGGTGACGGTCCCCGCCTGGCAGCTGCCGCCCTGGACCGACGGGATGACGTTCGGCTCCCCGGCGGGCGCGACCCGGCGGCCGCAGCGGTATCCGGACGACGGGGGCGCCACGGTCCTCACCGGCACCTGGACCGGCGGCACCGACCCGCGGGGCGGCGGCGCGTCCCCGGCCGCCGGCATCGCCAGCCCGGCACCGCCGGACGACCGCCGTGCCGCCCTCGCCGAGCTGGCCGGACGGCACACCGCCGCGCTGGACCTCGGCCGGCTGGGCCGCTGGGAGGAGGCGGGCGAGGCGCACCGCGCACTCGCCGCCGACCGCGAGCGGCTCCTCGGCCCCGACCACCCCGACACCCTCACCAGCCGTCTGGAGGCCGGCCATGCCCTGGGCCGTCTCGGCCGGCACTTCGAGGCGCACCAGATCTACGCCGAGGTACTGGCGGGCCGCGAGCGCGCCCTGGGCCCGGACCATCCCGACTCCCTGAGCTGCCGCCACCATGTCGCAGGCAACCTCGGCCGGCTGGGACGGCTGGAGGACAGCCGTGCCATGGCCCAGGAGGTGGCCGCGGCCCGCGCCCGGGTGCTCGGCGCCCAGCACCCCGACACCCTCGCCACCTACTGCGAACTCGCCTATGTACTGGGCAAGTTGGGTCAGTGGGCGGATGCCCTGCACACCTACCAGGGGGTCGCGGCGGCGCGCACCGCCACGCTCGGACCCGCCCACGACGACACTCTCGCCGCCCGTTACGAGGTCGGCATCGGCCTCGGCCGGCTCGGCCGCAGCGCGGAGGCCCTGGCCCTCTACCGCGACCTGGTTGCGGACCGTACCCGCGCCCAGGGCGCCGACGACCCGGAGACACTGCGCGCCCGGCACGGTCTGGTCGTCAACCTCGGGCGGCAGAACCGCTGGCAGGAGGCGCTCGTGGAGGCCCGCGAGGTGGCCGCGGCCCGTGCGCGGGTGCTCGGTCCCGAGCACCCCGACACCCTGGTCAGCCGCCGGGAGACCGCCGTGGCGCTCGGCTGGCTCGGCCGCTGGAGCGAGGCACTGGACCTCTACCGCCAGGTCGCCGACGCCCGCGAACGGGTCCTGGGCGCCGCCCACCTCGACGCGCTGGCCAGCCAGGGCGACCTCGCCCAGTGCCTGGAGCAACTGGGCCGCGGGGACGAGGCGGCCGCGCTCCACCGCCGGGTCGCGGCCCTGCACCAGGAGCGCGCCGTACGCCGGCCGTGAAGCGGGATGGCACCTGGTCCGCGGCCCCCGGTCAGCTCGGAGTGACCCGGTAGAGCACGGTGCTGTGCGGCGGCACCTCCCGCGCCACGATGTTCCCCTCGCTGTGCGTACGGCGGCCGGTGACCAGATTGTGCAGCCGGTAGGAGCCGGACCTCGCCAGACCGGCCGCGCCGGCGGAGACGGACAGGGTGCGCGGGCTGCCGCCAGAGTTGAACAGGGCGACCGCCCGGTCGCCGTTCTTCAGCGGCTTGGACAGCACCGCCGAGCCGTCGTCCTGCGCGACGACGCGCCCCTGGACGCCGAGCGGATCCTGGTCGACGGCGATGACCTGTTCGTTCCCGAGCACCTTGCGCGCCGCGGGGGACAGCTCGCCCACATCCGTACTGGAGATCAGCGGTGCGGCCATCATCGCCCACAGCGACATCTGGCTCTGCATCTCATGCCGTGTCAGCCCCGCCGCCCCGGCCAGCAGAAAGTCCGGATCGTTCCAGCGCCCGGGCTGCTGGAGGCCGGCCAGGCGGGAGTTGTAGCGGAAGTTGTGGACGATGGAGGCCCACTTCGCGGCCGGTGTGCTCTTCTCCAGGGCCACATCCCGGCCGGTCCGCCACAGGTTGCCGACCTCGGCCGACCAGCCGATGACCCGGTGCCAGACGCTGTCCCCGTCGAACTGGAAATAGGCCGGTGCCGACACGGAGAAGGTCATCGGACGGCCGGTGGCACGGAGCGCCCGGCTCAGCTGCCCGTACAGATCCCGGTAGGCCGCCTCCTTGCTGTGCCCCGGCGTCACCGGCACATTGCAGCCGTCCGCCTTGACGTAGTCCACCTTCCAGCGGGCGAACTGCTCCGCGTCCTGCTGGAAGTGCCCCAGGCTGCCCGGGAACTTCTCACAGGTGAGCGTGCCGACGTCCGCATAGATCCCGAACTTCAGCCCCATCCGGTGCAGCTGCTCCCCGAGGTGAGCCATACCGTGCGGGAACTTCGTCCGGTCCGCCACCAGCCGGCCGTGGGCGTCACGCTGTCTGCTCATCCAGCAGTCGTCGACGGTGACGGTGCGGTAGCCCTTCCGGGCCAGCCCCGTACGGACCAGCGCCCGCGCATTGTCGAGGACGACCTTCTCGTCGAGGTCGCACATGTAGTACGACCAGTTGTTCCAGCCCATCGGGGGGCGCGGCGCCAGATTCGGATACGCCCCGGCGGGGCGCGGGGCGCCGGGCGCGCGGGCCGGATCGGGGGCGGCGGAGGCGGGCGCGGGGGCCGCGAGCAGCCCGGCCGAGCAGGCGACGACGGCGGTCAGTCCGGCGAAGGTGCGGCCGATGCGGGGTACCGACGGATGGGGCACGGGTCACCTCACGGGTGGGCGGGACGGCCTGCGGAGCGGACGGCGGGAGCGGTGCCGGGGCGGAGCACGGCCGGACGCTAGGAGCAGCCCCCGGCCCGGTCAAGAAGCCGCACCGACCTGGGCGGAGGTTTCAGCCGCCTGCACCTGGCGACCGGGATCACCGCGTGCTACCAAGGGGCATGCCGGAACGGACTTCGTACGACGCGGTCATCGTCGGTGGCGGGCACAACGGACTGGTGGCCGCCGCCTATCTCGCACGCGCCGGGCGCAGCGTGCTGGTGCTGGAGCGGCTGGACCACACCGGTGGTGCGGCCGTGTCGACCCGGGCGTTCGCCGGGGTCGACGCCCGGCTGTCCCGCTACTCCTACCTCGTCAGCCTGCTGCCGTCGAAGATCGTGCAGGATCTCGGGCTGCGGTTCGCGGTCCGCAAACGCACCGTCTCCTCCTACACCCCCGCCGTACGCGACGGCCGCCCCACCGGACTCCTCGTGGGCGGCGGCGAGGCCCGGACCCGTACCGCGTTCGCCGAACTCACCGGCTCCGACCGTGAGTTCACCGCCTGGCAGCGCTTCTACGGCAGTACGCAGCGGCTGGCCGAACGGGTCTTCCCCACCCTGACCGAGCCGCTCCCCACCCGCGCCGCGCTGCGCGCCACGGTCGACGACGACGCCCTCTGGCACGCGCTGTTCGAACGCCCCCTGGGCGAGCTGGTCGAGGAGACCTTCACCGACGACCTGGTCCGCGGAGTGGTGCTCACCGACGCCCTGATCGGCACCTTCGCCGGTGCTCATGACCCGTCGCTGCGCCAGAACCGCTGCTTCCTCTACCACGTGATCGGCGGCGGCACCGGCGACTGGGACGTCCCCATCGGCGGGATGGGCGCCCTCACCGACGCCCTGGCCGACGCCGCCCGCCGGGCCGGGGCGGAGATCGTCACCGATTGCGCGGTGACCGGGATCGCGACGGACGGCCGCAGCGCGGAGGTGACCTGCGACCAGGGCACCGTCGGCGCCCGCCGGGTCCTCGTCAACGCCGCCCCGCGGGAGCTGGCCCGCCTCCTGGGCGAGGCTCCGCCGCCACCCGCCGAGGGCGCCCAGCTCAAGGTCAATATGCTGCTCACCCGGCTGCCGCGGCTACGGGACACTGGCGTGGACCTGCGGGAGGCTTTCTCCGGCACCTTCCACATCGCCGAGGGCTACCGCCAGCTGGAGGACGCCTACCAGCAGGCCGCGTCCGGCGGTCTGCCCGTCTCCCCGCCCTCCGAGATCTACTGCCACTCCCTCACCGACCCCTCCATCCTCGGCGCCGACCTGGTCCGCCAGGGCTACCAGACGCTCACCCTGTTCGGGCTGCACGCCCCCGCGCGCCTGTTCACCGCCGACAACGACGCCACCCGCGACCGCCTCCTGGCGGCCACCCTCGCCGAGCTGGACACCCACCTCGCCGAACCCCTCGCAGGCTGCCTGGCCCACGACGCCGACGGCCGCCCCTGCATCGAGGCCAGATCTCCTCTCGACCTGGACCGTGAACTGGGCCTGCCCGGCGGCAACATCTTCCACCGCGACCTGGCCTTTCCGTACGCGGAGCCGGAGGATGACGCCGCCGAGGGCACCGCCCCGGCCCGCTGGGGAGTGGCGACCACGCATCCCAACGTCCTCCTGTGCGGCGCGGGCGCGGTACGTGGCGGGGGAGTGAGCGGTATCCCGGGCCACAACGCGGCGATGGCGGTGCTGGAGGAGGGGTGAGGGGTACGGGTAGGTCCGGGGCGACGGAACGACCCGACGACGCAAGTTTCTGACGAGGCATCAGAAAATCTCTTCCCTCGTACGGCCCCCTGCGGCATCCTGCGCCCATGCAGACGGAGCTGAGCAACACGCTGGGAGCCGAGCACGCCGTCTTCGGGTTCACACCCTTCCCCGCGGTCGCCGCGGCCATCACCCGGGCCGGCGGGTTCGGGGTGCTCGGGGCGGTCCGGTACACCGCGCCGGACGAGCTGGCGCGTGACCTCGACTGGATGCAGGAGCACACCGACGGGCTCCCGTACGGGCTCGATGTGGTGATGCCCGCCAAGAAGGTGACAGGCGTCAGCGAGGCCGAGGTCGAGGCGATGATCCCGGAGGAGCACCGCCGCTTCGTCGCCGAACTGCTCGAAAAACACCAGGTACCGCGGCTCGCGGAGGGCGAGGCGTCCGGCTGGCGGATCACCGGCTGGATGGAGGAGGTCGCCCGCACCCAGCTCGATGTGGCCTTCGACTATCCGATCAAGCTGCTGGCCAACGCCCTCGGGTCGCCGCCGGCCGATGTCATCGAGCGCGCCCACGCGCACGGCATCCTCGTCGCCGCGCTGGCCGGCAGCCCCCGGCACGCCCTGCACCACAAGGCCGCCGGCATCGACATCGTGGTCGCCCAGGGCTACGAGGCGGGCGGGCACACCGGCGAGATCGCCACCATGGTGCTCACCCCGGAGGTGGTGGCCGCCGTCGACCCGCTGCCGGTGCTCGCAGCGGGCGGCATCGGCACCGGGGAGCAGATCGCCGCCGGACTCGCCCTCGGCGCACAGGGCGTCTGGCTGGGCTCGCTCTGGCTGACCACCGAGGAGGCCCAGCTGCACTCCCGGCGGCTGACCGCGAAACTGCTCGCCGCGGGCCCCGGGGACACCGTCCGCTCCCGCGCCCTGACCGGCAAACCCGCCCGTCAGCTGCGCACCGCATGGACCGACGCCTGGGACGACCCGAGCGGCCCCGGCACCCTGCCCATGCCGCTGCAGGGCCTGCTGGTCGCCGAGGCCAACTCCCGTATCCAGCGGCACGAGGTCGAGCCGCTGCTGGGTACCCCGGTCGGCCAGATCGTCGGCCGGATGAACAGCGAACGCAGCGTACAGGCCGTCTTCGACGAGCTGACCCGCGGCTTCGAGCGGGCCATCGACCGGATCAACCGCATCGCCGGACGCGTATGAACCCGAGGAGGACAGCGGAATGAGCAAGGACTCCCCACCGCCCAACGGCTTCTGGGCGCAGGCCGCCGCCGACCCGGACCGGACGGTCCTGATCACCCCGGACGGCGAGGAGTGGACCGCGGGCCGGCTGCACGCCGCGAGCAATCAGCTGGTCCACGGGCTGCGCGCGGCGGGCCTGGAACGCGGCGACGCCTTCGCCGTGGTCCTCCCCAACGGCGTCGAGTTCTTCACCGCCTACCTCGCCGCGTCCCAGGCCGGTTTCTACCTCGTCCCCGTCAACCACCACCTGGTCGGCCCGGAGATCGCCTGGATCGTGGCCGACTCCGGGGCGAAGGTGCTGATCGCGCACGAGCGGTTCGCGCAGGCGGCCCGGCAGGCCGCGGACGAGGCGGAGCTGCCCGCGTCCCGGCGCTACGCCGCCGGTCACATCGACGGCTTCCGGCCGTACGGGCAACTCCTCGACGGACAGCCGCAGTCCGCGCCCGCCGACCGCACCCTGGGCTGGGTCATGAACTACACCTCGGGCACCACCGGACGCCCGCGCGGTATCCGCCGCCCGCTGCCCGGCACCCCGCCCGAGGACTCCTACCTCGGCGGCTTCCTCGCCATCTTCGGCATCAAGCCGTTCGACGACAACGTCCACCTGGTCTGCTCACCGCTGTACCACACGGCCGTGCTGCAGTTCGCCGGTGCCTCACTGCACATCGGCCACCGCCTCGTCCTGATGGACAAGTGGACACCGCAGCGCATGCTGGCCCTGATGGACGCGCAGCGCTGCACCCACACCCATATGGTGCCCACCCAGTTCCACCGGCTGCTCGCACTGCCGGAGGAGACCCGTGCGGCGTACGACGTGAGCGCGATGCGGCATGCCATCCATGGCGCGGCCCCCTGCCCCGACCACGTCAAGCGCGCAATGATCGACTGGTGGGGCGACTGTGTCGAGGAGTACTACGCGGCGAGCGAGGGCGGCGGTGCCTTCGCGACCGCCGAGGACTGGCTGAAGAAGCCCGGGACGGTCGGCAAGGCCTGGCCGATCAGCGAACTGGCCGTCTTCGACGACGACGGCAACCGGCTGCCCGCGGGCGAACTCGGCACCGTCTACCTGAAGATGAGCACCGGCGGTTTCCGCTACCACAAGGACGAGGGCAAGACCCGGAAGAACCGGATCGGTGACTTCTTCACCGTCGGTGACCTGGGCTACCTCGACGAGGACGGCTATCTCTTCCTCCGTGACCGCAAGATCGACATGATCATCTCCGGCGGGGTGAACATCTACCCCGCCGAGATCGAGTCCGCCCTGCTCGGCCACCCCGCGGTGGCCGACGCGGCCGCCTTCGGCATCCCGCACGACGACTGGGGCGAGGAGGTCAAGGCCGTCGTCGAACCCGCCGAGGGCCATCCGCCGTCGTCCGGACTGGCCGCGGAGATCCTGGCCCACTGCGCACAGCGGCTGGCGGGCTACAAGCGGCCCAAGTCGCTCGACTTCATCGCCCTCATGCCGCGCGACCCCAACGGCAAGCTCTACAAGCGGCGGCTGCGTGACCCGTACTGGGAGGGCAGGGAGCGCGCCCTGTAAACGTGCACCCCGCGCGCCCGCGCGGCCGGTCCGCCCTCCCGGACCGGCCGCGGCCCGCCGGCGCCGGACTCCGCCGGGTGCCTTGACCCGGAGGGGGGTGCGGCCCAGGATCGCGCCATGACGCAAGCGCGGAGCAATACGGTCGACGGAGTCCTGCGACGCAGCGCCCGCCGGGTGCCCGGACGGACCGCGGTGCGGTACGCGGACCGGTCCTGGACCTATCGCGAGCTGGACGAGGCGGTGACCGCCGCGGCCCGGGTGCTGCTGGCGGACGGCCTGGAGCCCGGCGACCGGGTCGCCTCCTACGGACACAACTCCGATGCGTATCTGATCGGCTTTCTGGCCTGCGCCCGCGCCGGACTGGTGCACGTTCCGGTCAATCACAGCCTGACCGGCGAGGATCTGCGCTACCTCCTGGACCAGTCGGGCAGCGGGCTGGCGCTCACCGACGCCGCGCTCGCGCACCGGCTGCCGGATTCCGTCCGCACCATGCCCCTCTGCGGGGCGCCCGGCGGGCTGCTGGAGCGGATCGCGGCCCGGGAAGCGCCCGCGGGCACCGAGCCGGGGCCGGCGGGTCCCGGCGCCGCGGACCTGGTCACCGAGGTGCCCGACGACGCCCTCGTCCAGCTCCTCTACACCTCCGGAACCACCGCGCTGCCCAAGGGCGCGATGATGACGCACCGCGCCCTGGTGCACGAGTACACCAGCGCCGTCGTCGCCCTCGACCTGAAGGAGACGGACCGGCCGGTGCACTCGCTGCCGCTCTACCACTCCGCGCAGATGCATGTGTTCCTGCTGCCGTATCTGGCGGTGGGCGCGGAGAACACCATCCTGGACGGGCCCGACCCGGGCCGGATCTTCGACCTGGTGGAAGCGGGCCTGGCCGACAGCCTGTTCGCCCCGCCGACCGTGTGGATCGCGCTGGCGAACCACCCCGATTTCACCGTCCGGGAGCTGAGCGGGCTGCGCAAGGCCTACTACGGGGCCTCGATCATGCCGGTGCCGGTCCTGGAGCGGCTCCGCGCCCGGCTGCCCGGCCTCGCCTTCTACAACTGCTTCGGGCAGAGCGAGATCGGGCCGCTGGCCACCGTGCTCGGCCCCGGGGAGCACGAGGGCCGGATGGACTCCTGCGGGCGCCCGGTGCTGTTCGTCGAGGCACGGGTGGTGGACGAGGCGGGCCGGGAGGTACCCGACGGCACCCGGGGCGAGGTCGTCTACCGGTCACCCCAGCTGTGCACCGGCTACTGGGACAAGCCGGAGGAGACCGCCGAGGCCTTCCGGGGCGGCTGGTTCCACTCCGGTGATCTCGCCGTCCGCGACGCGGAGGGCTATTTCACGGTGGTCGACCGGGTCAAGGACGTCATCAACTCCGGTGGCGTACTGGTCGCCTCGCGCCAGGTGGAGGATGTGCTCTACGAGCATCCGCAGGTGGCCGAGGTCGCCGTCATCGGGCTGCCGGACGAGCGCTGGATCGAGGCGGTGACCGCGGTGGTCGTACGGCGCGCGGACGGCGCGGGCGGCGGCGACGAGGTGGGGGAGCGGGAGCTGATCGAGGTGGCCCGCGCCCGACTGGCACCGTTCAAGGCGCCCAAACGGGTGATGTTCGTGGACGCGCTGCCGCGCAACGCCAGCGGCAAGGTCCTCAAGCGCGAGCTGCGGGCCCGGTTCGGCGCACCCTGAGCCGGGCCCGGCACGGCGTGCGTGAAGGGCGGCTGTCAGTGCCCGCTGCCATGCTGAGAAATGGCGCGCACACCGCCGTGCACGTCACGATCCGTGCAACGGAGGCCCTCCATGCTGACCACCAACTATGTCCCGGGCACCCCGAACTGGCTCGACCTGGGAGCCCCCGACATCGACGCCGCCGTCTCCTTCTACTCCGCCGTGTTCGGCTGGAGCTTCCAGTCGGCCGGCCCGGATGCCGGCGGGTACGGCTTCTTCCAGCTCGGCGGCAAGACGGTCGGTGCCATCGGCCCACTGATGGACGAGGGCGCCCGCTCCGCCTGGACCGTGTACTTCCAGACCCCCGACGCGGACGCCACCGCCAAGACGGTGCAGCAGGCCGGCGGCTCGGTGCGGGTCCTGCCGATGGATGTCTTCACCGCGGGCCGGCTGGCCGCCTTCACCGACCCGACGGGCGCCGACTTCGCCGTCTGGCAGCCGGGCGACGTCCAGGGCCTGGAGCGGGTGATGGAGCCGAACACGCTCTGCTGGACGGAGCTGTACACCACCGACGCCGCCGCGGCGAAGGACTTCTACCGCTCCGTCTTCTCCTGGGACCACCAGGACATGCCGATGGGCGGCGACATCGTCTACTCGGTCGTCTCCGCACCGGGCGGCGGCGAGGGCGACGACTCGGGACAGGGCGGCATCATGCAGCTGCCGGAGGAGAACCTGAAGGCCGGTTCGACCTCGGAGTGGCACCCGTATTTCGGTGTGACCGACTGTGACGCCACCTTCGCCGCGGCCACCGGCCAGGGCGCCACGGTACTCATCCCGCCCACCGATGCCCCCGGCGTCGGCCGGCTGGCCATGGTCACGGACCCGGCCGGGGCCCCGTTCGCCCTGATCAAGGGGGACCCGACGATGACCTGAACGGCCCTGCCGCAGACGGCTGCCGACGGTCGGCAGTGCTCAGGCGGTGTCCCGCGGCCGGGCGTCCACGATGCGCTTGATCTTGCCGACCGAGCGCTCCAGCGTCTCCGGGTCGATGATCTCGACCGCGACCGAGACCCCGATGCCCTCCTTGACGCTGTGCGCGATCAGCCCGGCGGCGGCCGTGCGTGCCTCAGGGGTCGCATCCGGCCGGGCCTCGGCGCGCACGGTCAGCCGGTCCATCCGGCCCTCCCGGGTCAGCCTGAGCTGGAAGTGCGGAGCGACGCCGGGCGTACGCAGCACGATCTCCTCGATCTGTGCGGGGAAGAGATTGACCCCCCGCAGAATGATCATGTCGTCGCTGCGTCCGGTGATCTTCTCCATCCGGCGGAAGGCGGGGCGGGCGGTGCCGGGCAGCAGCCGGGTCAGATCCCGGGTGCGGTAGCGGACGACCGGCATCGCTTCCTTGGTGAGCGAGGTGAACACCAGCTCGCCGTGCGCACCGTCCGGCAGTACCTCGCCGGTGAGCGGATCGACCACCTCCGGATAGAAGTGGTCCTCCCAGATGTGCAGCCCGTCCTTGGTCTCCACACACTCCTGGGCGACGCCCGGGCCCATGACCTCCGACAGGCCGTAGATGTCCACGGCGTCGATCGCGAACCGCTCCTCGATCTCGCGGCGCATCTCCTGTGTCCAGGGCTCGGCGCCGAAGACACCCACCCTGAGCGAGGTCGTCCGGGGATCGATGCCCTGCCGCTCGAACTCGTCCAGCAGGGTGAGCATGTACGAGGGCGTGACCATGATGATCTCGGGGCGGAAGTCCTGGATGATCTGCACCTGCCGACCGGTCATCCCGCCGGAGGCCGGCACGACCGTGCAGCCGAGCCGCTCCGCGCCGTAGTGCGCGCCCAGCCCGCCGGTGAACAGCCCGTATCCGTACGCGATATGGACGGTGTGACCGGGCCGGCCGCCGGCCGCGTAAAGAGAACGGGCGACCACATCCGCCCAGTGCGACAGATCGCGCTCGGTGTAGCCCACGACCGTCGGGCGGCCCGTGGTGCCGCTGGAGGCATGGATACGGCGCACCTCCGCCTTGGGGACGGCGAACATCCCGAAGGGGTACTGGGCGCGCAGATCGTCCTTGACGGTGAACGGGAACCGGGCGAGATCGCCGAGCGAGCGGCAGTCCTGCGGATGCACCCCGGCCCGGTCGAAGGACTCCCGGTAGAACGGGACGTGGTCATAGGCGTGCTGCAACGAGGCGCGCAGCCGGGTCAGTTGCAGCGCGCGCAACGCGTCCCCGGAGAGCCGTTCCACCTCGTCGAACGCCTCACTGCCCGTAGCCGCTTCCGGCATGGAGTTCACCGCCTCGGTTTCCCTACCGATCATTCGGTAGCTACATGCTGATCCAAGTAATCAGCGCGCGGCGAACACGTCAAGGGGCGTGGCGCAGCCGGCTCGCGGGTAGCGTCCAGCGCATGAGTGACGTCCAGAAAGTGCAGGTCGGTGAGGTCCAGCTGGCATACCGGGTGTGGGGAGAGGAGGACGCGCCCCCGGCCGTGCTGCTGCACTGCCTCGGTGAGGACGGCGAGGACTGGCGCGGAGTGGTCGGCCGGCTCGCCGGCACCCACCGCGTCTTCGCCCTCGACCAGCGCGGCCACGGCCACAGCGACTGGCCGGGCGACTACGGCTCCGCCCAGTGGCGGGACGATGTGATCGGCTTCCTCCAGGCGCTCGGTCTGGCGCGGGTGACCCTCATCGGGCACTCGCTGGGCGCGCTGGCCGCCCTGCTGGTGGCCGCGGAGCGCCCGGAGCTGGTGGACCGGCTGGTGCTGGAAGAGGTGCCCCCGCCGCTGCCCGCCGACCCGCCGCAGGAAGTGCCGGAGCAGCCGGCCGGCCCGCAGCCGTTCGACTGGCAGGCCGAGGCCGCGGTGGTGGCGGAGCGCAACGCACCCGACCCCGTGTGGTGGGAGGCGCTGGAGAAGATCACCGCACCGACCCTGGTCATCGGCGGCGGCGAGGCCGGCCGTATCCCGCAGGGACACCTCGACGCGCTGGTCGAGCGGCTTCCCGATGCCCGTCTGGTGACGGTGGAGGGCGCCGGTCATCTCGTCCACGAGGAGCGCCCCGGCGAGTTCCTCGCGGCGGTCAACTCGTTCCTGGCACCGCGCCCGTAGCCCGCCGCGCGGCCGGCGGCCCGCGGCGCTCTCGTTCCCCCTAGGCTCGCCGCCGTACGCCACCCCGCAGTCCCCCGGGGCCCCTGAGGTTCGAGAAAGGCCGACCGTGCAGCTGACCACCTCGCTACGGAGTGCCCTGGTCGCCGGCGCCGCCGCGACCGCCCTGTTCACCGGCGCGGCCGGGGCCGTCGCGGCACCGGCCGCCCCGCCGGCCGCGGCCGGCGCACCGGTCTCCGGGCACTCCCCGTACGGTCAACTCCGGCCGCTCGCCGCACTGTCCGCGGAGCGGCTGGCGACCGGTGACCTGGTGGCCGCGGCGAAATGGGGCACCGGCGGCCCGGTTGACGACCCGGCCCGGGAGCGTGAGGTGCTGCGGGCGGTCGCGGACCAGGCCCGGGAGCTGGGCGCCGATCCGGCGGTCACGGTGCGGATCTTCCGGGACCAGATCGAGGGCAGCAAGGTCGTGCAGCGAGGGCTGCACCGCGCCTGGGAGGCGGACCCCGGCCGGGCGCCGGCCGAGCGGCCCGACCTGGGTGAGGTACGGAAGGAGATCAACCGCATCAACGGCGAGCTGGTGCGGGCCATCGCCGGCTCCCCGTATGCCCGCTCGGCGCCGTACTGCGCTCCGCTGCTGACCGCGGCCGCCGTGCAGGTACGCCATGAGCGGCAGCTGGACGGTCTGCACACGGGTGCACTGGCCCGCTCGCTGCGCTCGGTCTGCGACGCAGGCTGAGGCACCGGCCGGGCGCCACCGCCCGGCTCAGACCGTCCGCTCGCCCGCCGCCACCGCCTTCGCCCAGCGGTAGTCCGCCTTGCCGCTGGGCGAACGCCGGATGTGGTCCGTGAAGACCACGGCGCGCGGAATCTTGTAGCCCGCCAGCCGCGTCCGGCAGTGGAGCTGGATGTCCGCCAGGGCCGGCTCCGCCGCCCCGGTACGGAGCTGGACCACGGCGGCGACGCGCTGGCCCCACCGCTCGTCCGGGACCCCCGCCACCAGCGCGTCATAGACGTCCGGATGCGCCTTCAGCGCCTGCTCCACCTCCTCCGGATAGACCTTCTCCCCACCGGAGTTGATGCACTGCGAGCCCCGGCCGAGGACGGTGACGATGCCCCCCTCGTCGACGGTGGCCATATCGCCCAGCAGCACCCATCGGTCCCCGTGCGCCTCGAAGAAGGTCTCCGCGGTCTTCTTGGGGTCGTTGTAGTAGCCCAGCGGTACATGCCCGCGCAGGGCGATCCGGCCCACTTCACCGGCCGGGACCGGCTCGTAGGTCGCCGGATCCACCACTGCCGTACGGGAGTTGACCCGCAGCCGGAATCCCCTGTCCGGGCCCGAGTCCTCGGTGGCGGTGCCGTTGAACCCGGATTCCGAGGAGCCGAAGTTGTTGAGCAGCATGACGTGCGGGGCCAGTGCGCTGAACTGGGCGCGTACGGTCTCGGAGAGGATCGCGCCGGAGCTGCTGACGCTGAACAGCGAGGAGCAGTCGGTGTTCTTGAGCGGCCCGCCGAGCGCATCGACGAGCGGGCGCAGCATCGCATCGCCGACCAGCGAAACGCTGGTGACCCGCTCCCGTTCGATGGTCCGCAGTACCTCCTCGGGCACGTACCTGCGGTGGATGACGACCTTCTGGCCGAAGTGGAAGGCGATGAACGCGGTGAGGGTGGAGGTGCCGTGCATCAGCGGGGGAGTGGGGAAGAAGACCAGGCCGTCGCCCCCGGCCGCGACACGCTCGGCCAGCTCCTGCGGCCGCTTGACCGGTTCACCGGTCGGTGCCCCGCCGCCCATCCCGGAGAAGAAGATGTCCTCGTGGCGCCACATCACGCCCTTGGGCAGACCCGTGGTGCCGCCGGTGTAGATGACGATCCGGTCGTCGGCGGAGCGCGGGCCGAAGCCGCGTGCGGGAGAGCCGGAGGCCTCGGCGTCCGTGAGCGCGACGGGGGTGATCCGGGGCTCGGGGGCGCCGTCGGGCGGGGTGCCGACCCGGACGAGATGCCGTAGCCCGGGTGCCCGGGGGAGGGCGGCGGCCACCCGCGCGGTGAACTCCGCGTCGAAGACCAGCGCCGCCAGGTCGGCGTCCCGGTAGAGGTAGGCCAACTCCTCTTCCACATAGCGGTAGTTGACGTTGACCGGGACGGCGCGGATCTTCAGACAGGCGTAGGCGGCCTGGAGATATTCGATGCCGTTGTAGAGGTGCAGTCCGACGTGCCGGCCGGGGCCGATGCCGTGGTCGCTGAGGTGATGGGCCAGGCGGTTGGCCGCGCGGTCCAGCTCCGCATACGTCAGCCGCCGCTCGGCGCCGGTCCCGGGATGGTCGACGTACACCAGCGCCTCGCGGTCGGGGACCGTGTCGACGATCGACTCGAAGAGGTCGGCAAGGTTGTACTCCACGTCTCCTCCAGACCGGGCGGGCGTCGGCTTGGCGGTCATTAGAGCGCCGCCGCGAGGAGCAGGGAAGGGCCACGGACAAGAAATCTGACTGCCTGTCAGAAAAGCCTTGAAGTCGCTGTGCGGCTACTGCAACCTGTTCTCGTCGTGAGACGGGAGGACGGAACATGGGTGGTACGGAACATCTGTCGGTGGAGCGCGTCGGCGCGACACTGGTGCTCACCCTCAACCGGCCGGAGGCGAAGAACGCGCTCTCGCTGCCGATGCTGGTGGGCCTGTACGACGGCTGGCTCGCCGCCGACGAGGACGACGGGATCCGCTCCATCGTCCTCACCGGCGCCGGCGGCACCTTCTGCGCCGGAATGGACCTCAAGGCCCTCGCGGGCGACGGGATGGCCGGCGAGCAGTACCGCGACCGGCTGCGCGCCGACCCGGACCTGCACTGGAAGGCGATGCTGCGGCACCACCGCCCCCGCAAGCCCGTGATCGCCGCCGTCGAGGGCCACTGCGTCGCGGGCGGGACGGAGATCCTCCAGGGCACCGACATCCGGGTCGCGGGGGAGAGCGCCACCTTCGGGCTCTTCGAGGTCCGGCGCGGACTGTTCCCCATCGGCGGCTCCACCGTCCGGCTCGCCCGCCAGATCCCCCGCACCCACGCCCTGGAGATGCTGCTCACCGGCCGGCCCTACCCCGCGCGCGAGGCCGAACGCATCGGCCTGATCGGCCATGTCGTGCCCGAGGGGACCGCACGCGACAAGGCCCTGGAGATCGCCGAACTGATCAACGGCTGCGGACCGCTCGCCGTCGAGGCCGTCAAGGCCTCCGTCTACGACACCGCCGAGATGACCGAGACCGACGGACTGGCGGCCGAACTCGCCCGCGGCTGGCCGGTCTTCGACACCGCCGACGCCAAAGAGGGCTCCCGGGCCTTCGCGGAGAAGCGCCCGCCCGTCTACCGGCGGGCCTGACCCAAGGAGTCCCCTATGCCCGAGGTCCTCACGGCACCCCTCGTCGTGGAGTTCCCCTTCACCCGCTCGCTCGGCCCGGTCCAGAGCGCCTTCCTCACCGGGCTGCGTGAGCGCACCGTCCTCGGCGTCACCGCGAGCGACGGCCGGGTGGTCGTCCCGCCCACCGAATACGACCCGGTCACCGCCGAGGAGATCCGCGAGCTGGTCGAGGTGGGCAGCCGCGGCACCGTCACCACCTGGGCCTGGAACCCCTCCCCCCGCCGCGAGCAGCCGCTCACCACCCCCTTCGCCTGGGTCCTGGTCCGGCTCGACGGCGCCGACACCGCACTGCTGCACGCACTGGACGCCCCCGGCCCCGACGCCGTACGCACCGGGATGCGGGTCCGTGTCCGCTGGGCCGCACAGCGCACCGGCGCGATCACCGACATCGCCTGTTTCGAGCCGGACGACAGCCCCGCCGGCGCACGTGAACCGGCCCCGCACAGCGGCGCGTTCGCGAACGCCGTCACCGGCATCACCACCCCCGCCCGGCTCGACTACACCTACTCGCCCGGCCGCGCCCAGTCCCGCTACATCCAGGCCCTCTCGGACCACAAGACCATCGGCGAACGCTGCCCCTCCTGCCGCAAGGTCTACGTCCCGCCCCGCGGCGCCTGCCCCACCTGCGGCCTCGCCACCGACACCCAGGTCGAGGTCGGCCCCCGCGGCACCGTCACCACCTTCTGCATCGTCAACATCAAGGCCAAGAACCTGGACATCGAGGTCCCCTACGTCTACGCCCATATCGCCCTGGACGGCGCCGACCTGGCCCTGCACGCCCGGATCGGCGGCATCCCGTACGACCGGGTCCGCATGGGGCTGCGGGTGGAACCCGTATGGACCGAGCACGGCCGCTTCCCCGACCACTACCGCCCCACCGGCGAACCCGATGCCGACTACGACAGCTACAAGGAGCTGATCTGATGCGCGAGGTCGCCATCGTCGCCTTCGGGCAGAGCGATCACGTCCGCGACAGCGCGGAGACCTCCGAGGTCGAAATGCTGATGCCGGTACTGCACGAGGTGCTGGACCGGACCGGCCTGGCGGCCCGGGACATCGGCTTCACCTGCTCCGGCTCCTCCGACTACCTCGCCGGCCGCGCCTTCTCCTTCACCATGGCCCTGGACGGTGTCGGCGCCTGGCCGCCGATCTCCGAGTCCCATGTCGAGATGGACGGCGCCTGGGCGCTGTACGAGTCCTGGGTGAAGCTGCTCACCGGCGAGGCGGAGACCGCGCTGGTCTACGCGTACGGCAAGTCCTCGCCGGGCGATGTCCGCGAGGTCCTCACCCGCCAGCTCGACCCCTACTACGTCGCCCCGCTGTGGCCCGACTCGGTCGCGCTCGCCGCCCTCCAGGCTCGGGCCCTGATCGACGCGGAGCTGACCGACGAGCGGGAACTCGCCGGGATCGCGGCCCGCAGCCGCGCGGACGCCGAGGCCAATCCGCACGCCCAGCTGCGCGGTGCCGTGCCCGCCGGTGAGCACCTCGTCGCCCCGCTGCGTACCGGCGACTGCCCGCCCATCGGCGACGGCGCGGCCGCCGTCGTCCTCGCCGCCGGCGACACCGCCCGGCGGCTGACCGACCGCCCCGCCTGGATCCGCGGCCTCGATCACCGCATCGAGGCGCACAGTCTGGGCGTCCGCGACCTCACCGACTCCCCGTCCACCCGCCTCGCCGCCGAGCGCGCCGGAGCCTTTGAGCTCCCCCATGGCCTCAAGGGCATGGGAGGTGCCCCCATGGTGGACACCGCCGAGTTGCACGCCCCCTTCACCTCCCAGGAAGTCGTGCTGCGCCGCGCCCTGAAGCTCGACGCGCCGGACTGCACGGTCCGGCTCAGCCCGTCCGGCGGCGCGCTCGCCGCCCACCCCGTCATGGCCGCCGGGCTGATCCGCCTGGGCGAGGCCGCCGCCCGCATCCACCGGGGAGAGTCCGACCGCGCACTCGCCCATGCGACCTCGGGGCCGTGCCTGCAGCAGAACCTGGTCGCCGTCCTGGAGGGTGAGTGATGAGCAAGGAGCCCGTGGCCGTCATCGGCATCGGCCAGACCCGGCACGTCGCCGCCCGCCGGGATGTCTCCCTCGCCGGACTCGTCCGCGAGGCCGCCCGGCGCGCCCTGGACGACGCCCAGTTGACCTGGGCGGACATCGACGCCGTGGTGATCGGCAAGGCCCCCGACTTCTTCGAGGGCCTGATGATGCCCGAGCTGTACCTCGCCGACGCCCTGGGCGCCGTCGGCAAACCGATGCTGCGGGTGCACACCGCCGGCTCGGTCGGCGGCTCCACCGCCCTGGTCGCCACCAACCTCGTCGCCGCCCGGGTCCACCGCACCGTCCTCACCCTCGCCTTCGAGAAGCAGTCCGAGTCCAACGCCATGTGGGGCTTGTCCCTGCCGGTCCCCTTCCAGCAGCCCCTGCTCGCCGGCGCCGGCGGCTTCTTCGCCCCGCACATCCGCGCGTACATGAGGCGCACCGGCGCCCCGGACACCATCGGCTCCCTCGTCGCCTACAAGGACCGCCGCAACGCCCTCAAGAACCCCTACGCCCATCTCCACGAGAAGGACCTCACCCTCGAAAAGGTCCAGGCCTCGCCGATGCTCTGGGACCCGATCCGCTACTCCGAGACCTGCCCGTCCTCCGACGGGGCCTGCGCCATGATCCTCACCGACCGCACCGGGGCCGCCCGCGCCCCGCACCCGGCGGCCTGGGTGCACGGCGGGGCGATGCGCAGCGAACCCACCCTCTTCGCCGGCAAGGACTTCGTCTCCCCGCAGGCCGGCAAGGACTGCGCCGCCGACGTCTACCGGCAGGCCGGGATCACCGACCCGCGCCGGCAGATCGACGCGGTGGAGATGTACGTCCCCTTCAGCTGGTACGAACCGATGTGGCTGGAGAACCTGGGCTTCGCCGAGGAGGGCGAGGGCTGGAAGCTCACCGAGTCCGGCGTCACCGAACTCGACGGCGCGCTCCCCGTCAATCCCTCCGGCGGAGTGCTGTCCACCAACCCGATCGGCGCCTCCGGCATGATCCGCTTCGCGGAGGCCGCCCTCCAGGTACGCGGCCAGGCCGGCGACCACCAAGTCGACGGTGCCCGCACGGCGTTGGGGCATGCCTACGGCGGCGGCTCCCAGTTCTTCGCGATGTGGCTGGTGGGCGCCGACACGCCGGCCTGCTGACCTCCTCCGGGGGCAGGCACGCCCGGCCGGTGCGCCCGCCCCCGGATCACCACTCCACCGCCTCGCCACGTCCCCTGTCCGTTCCCGGACACAGTGGTTACGCTGATCGCGGACGACGAACCGGGAGGTGCGGGACACGTGACCGACAGCATCACGGAGCAGCGGCTCGTGGGCGGGCCCAGGCCCGATCTCGATCTGACGCAGGCCGAGTGGCAGTCGAGCACCCAGGGCGTGGGCGGCGTCCAGATCGCCTTCGTCGAGGGCTATATCGCGATGCGCAACCGCCGCAGCCCCGAGGTCCCGGCGGTGATCTTCACCCCCGCCGAGTGGCGCGCCTTCGTCCTCGATGCGCGCGAGGGCGCATTCGACCTCACGTAGGCGTGCTCACGTGGGGCGTGCTCACACGGGGCGTCCTCACGTAGGGCGTGTCTCCCGGCGGGCGGACACGCCCGGCCAGGGACACCGGGAGCAGCCGTGGTCAGGTGAGCACCACACACCCTCTCTGGCGGAGCGCCAGGACCGCTTCCGCCCCGTCCGCAACGGAGTTCCAGCGCAGATCGAGCTTCTCCAGCGCCGGCAGCTCCGCGATCCAGGGCGGCAGCACCGCGATCCGGTTGCCGCGCAGATCGATCCGGCGCAGCAGTGGCAGCGTGCGCAGCGCTTCCGGGACGTGGGGGAGCGCGTTGTCCCGCAGCTCCAGCACCCTCAGCTCGCGCAGCGCCGCCAGGCTCCCGGGCAATGCCGTCAGTGCATTGCCGCCCAGCCACAGCTCCCGGAGCCGGCCGAGTCGCCCCAGCGACTCCGGGAGCTCGCTCAACTCCGCCTGCTGTGCGCGGAGTTCGACCAGCCCGGCCATCTCGCCGAGCGCCGCCGGCAGCCGCCCGAGCGGGTTCTCGCCGACGTTGAGATAGCCGAGCCGGTCCAGTCTGCCGAGGGTGTCCGGCAGTGCGGTGAGCCGGTTGTCGTGCAGATAGAGGAAGCGGGTCAGCCCGGTGAGCTCGCCGATCTCGTCGGGGACCGCCGCCAGGGAGTTGTGGCCGAGATCGAGGGTGTGCAGCGCACGCAGCCGGCCGAGTGCCGCCGGGATCTCGGTCAGGGCGTTGTCGGCGAGGATCAGCACCTCCCGGTCCGTACGTCGCCAGGCCTCGGGAGGTACCGCACTCAGGCCCGCCTTCCAGAGGTTGAGGACGCGCGGACTGCCGGACTCGGGGCGGGACATGGGGCGAGGTTCCTTCCGGGAGGCGGCGCCGGCTACGGCCAGCCGAGCAGCTCGGGCAGCGGGGTGTTCGCTCCCGACCGGCGGCAGTCGAGCGGCTCGTGCGGCCTGCGGCCGGTCAGCCAGGCCGCGAGATCGGTGAGCGGGCCGCTCACGGTCACCGTCGGCGCGTCCCCGGAACCGTACCGCTGTGACAGCGTGCCGTCCGTGGCCGTCACGACGAGGTGCAGCTCCGCGGGGACTCGGGGCGCCATGTGGTCCAGGAGGTGGTGACACAGCTCCCCTGGCCAGTCCCGCGGACCGTGGCCGATTCCCGCGTCCGCCGTGTGGATCTCCAACTCCCGCCACCAGGCCAGCAGTGCGGAGCGCAGATCGCCGTTGCGGTGCAGCACCGGCCGCGACCAGTCGCCCGGACCGGCCGCCGCCCAGGCCGCGGAGGCCTCGGCCAACGCGCCCCGTACGGCGTCCCCCAGCGCCGCCGCACCCCGCACCGCTCCGGCCTCGATCGCGGCATCGCGCGCCGGGCGTCCGCCGTCGTACGGCTCGATCAGCTCATCGCGCAGCGCGTAGCGGGCCTGCCGGGCCAGGGCCAGACCGACGCCCTCGATGTGCGAGAGCACATGGGCGCGGGACCAGCCGGGCAGCTCGCTCGGCTCCCGCACCCCGTCGTCGGTCAGGGCGGGCAGCAGGGCGCGCAGCCGCGCCTGGCCCGCCTCGATCGAGGCCCGTACCGCCTCTGCCGGCATCGTCCACTCCGTCGTCATGGCCACCGCAGCTCCTTCGTCATGGCTCGCGGCTCGGGGACCTGCGCCCGCGCGGCGCCGACGAGCCGTGCGGTGAACGGTGCCACCGGGGCGTCGGGTGCCGTCGACGGAGCGGGCAGCTCGCCCGCGAAGACCGGTAAGTCACCTGGCAGTTGACGTACGCCGGCCACACCGCCCCCTCAGCGAGTTAATGGTTGGCGGGGACATTACCATTAGCTCCATGACCGCAACACGGCTCGCTCTCGACCTCGCCGTCACCATCCGCCACGACGGGCACGGCGGCGTCGCCGATGACCTGGCCGGCCCGGAGGGGCTCGCGGACTGGGTGCGCGAGCGGGCCGCGCTGCTGGACTGCGCCGAGCGGCCGGTCACCGTGGACGAGGCACTGCACACCGCCGTACGGGAGCTGCGGGCCGCGCTTCGGTCGCTGTTCGCCCGCGCCGTCCGGCCGGGACCGCCCAGCTCCGCCGACGCCCACCGGCTGCTCCCGGAAGCGGAGGCGATCCGCCGGCTGAACGCCGCCGCGGCCCTGGTCCCCACGGTGCCGCGGCTCAGCTGGGAGCCGGACGCAGGGCCCACGCTGCGGCTGCAGCCGGCCGGTTCCCCGCCGGCCGCCGACCGGATCGTCGCCGCGCTGGCCCGCGCCGCCCTCACCTTCCTCGACGGGCCGGACCGCGGTCTGCTGCGGGCCTGCCCCGCCCCGCGCTGTGTGCGCTACTTCGTCAAGGACCACGCCCGCCAGGAGTGGTGCACCCCCTCCTGCGGCAACCGCGCCCGGGTCGCCCGTCACCACGAGCGACGCCGGGAGGCGCAGGGCGACGCCCCGTAGGCTGGTGGCATGTCGGGTGAACGCGATCTCCGGGCCCTGCTGAGCGGGATGCGTCCCGAGCGGAACGAGGGCCGTTACGTCTTTGCCGGCGTGCCCGGCGCGGTCCCCGAGGGGCTGACGCCGGTGGTCACCGTCACCGAGCCCGAAGGCCGCACCCTCGTCGTCCACCAGGAAGAGGCCGACCGCGCGGGCCTGGCCTACGACTATGTCGCCGCCTGGATCACCCTGCGGGTGCACTCCGCGCTGGACGCCGTCGGACTGACCGCCGCCGTCGCCACTGCACTCGCCCAGGCCGGCCTCAGCTGCAATGTCGTCGCGGGCTTCCACCACGATCACCTCTTCGTGCCGTATGCCGCGGCCGACGAGGCGCTGCGCCGGCTTCGCGCACTGGCCGACCAGGCCTGAGACCACCGGCCACCGGAGCGTCCGGCGGCGCCGTGCACGGGGTGTCGCTGACCCCGACGTCCGCGCGGCGCGCCCGGCCGGGCCACGTACGATGGCGGCATGTCCTTCCTCCGCCGCCGCAGCGCAGCCACGCCCGCCGGGCCTGACTTCGACGTCCTCGCCATGGACCCCGGGGACTGGCCTGGCAATCTCGGAGCCGGGCTGCTGCCCGCGCCCGACGGAAGCTGCCAGGGCGTCTTCCTCCGCTACGACCTGTTCGGCGGCCGCGGTCCCGCGATGATCATCGGCAATCTGCCGGAAGGCTCCCCGGCCCGCGAGCTCGAGGACGACCAGGTGCCCTTCGAGGTGGCCCAGCTGCTCGCGGCGCTCGGCAACGACGAACCGGTGACGGTCGTCGAGAGCGAGGACACCCCCGTGATGCACGAGGACAACCTGCTGATCGTCAAGCGCATCAAGTGCTCCGAGAGCCGGATCTCCTGCGCCCAGTTCGACCGCAGCGACGGTGTACTGGTCACCATCGCCAGCTGGGACCGGCCGATCACCGACGACCTCTACGCCCTGCTCAAGCCGCTGCCGGCGGAGCTCTTCCAGCAGGGCTGAGCCCCGGCACAGCACCGGAGCGGACATGGTCGCGCCCGGTGGACGGTTCCCCCGTCCACCGGGCGCGACGCGCTCACCCGACGGTGTTCAGGAAGCCGAGCGCCGCACCTCGACGTCGGCCGCCCGCACATAACCGACCCGGTGCCCGAGCTGGATCTCGTAGTAGACGTCCTTGCCGCGCACGATCGCATGCTTGCTGAGGTCGAAGGTCGGGGAGTAGAAGTAGTCGCCCGTCAGCCGGTCCCCGACGGCGTACTTCTGGCCGGCGGCGAGCTTGTACGACAGCGGGGCGACCGACTGGTACGGGACCCCGGCCGGATAGGCCTCCTTCTCCGGGTACGCCCGGCCGTAGACCGGGATCTCCTCCCGCCCGGACTTCGGTACGGCGATCAGCCCCTTGGCGGGCACCGCCACCGGCTCGTCCTGCGGATTGTGGAACCACGCCTTCTGCCCGAGATACCAGATCGCCGTCCAGTCGCCGGACCGGCCGGCCACCGCGAACCGCTGCCCCGTCGTGGCGCGGGCACCCGTGTCGTTCACACCGGTCGTCGAGGCACTGCCGTCCGGGTGCAGTCCGACGTCCTTGACCAGCGGTGCGTCCTCGTCCGGCGCGCTGTGCAGCCGGACCGCCGTGGAGCCGTGCGGCGCACAGGTGTCACCGGTCTTCGCGCAGCCGGTGTAGACCGGCTGGTTCTCGTCGTAGTCGGGGCGGATGGTGACCAGCCCGCCCCGCGGGCCCGCGGTGGCCTTGAACGGCTTGCCCAGCAGGGCGAAGTAGTGCGCCCAGTCCCAGTACGGGCCGGGGTCGGTGTGCATACCGGGGATGGTGGCCGTCGTCGTGCCGGGCACATTGTCGTGGCCCAGGATGTGCTGCCGGTCGAGCGGCACGTCGTACTTGCGGCTCAGATACTTCACCAGCCGGGCCGAGGCACGGTACATCGCCTCCGTGTACCAGGCGTCCGGCGCGGCCAGGAAGCCTTCGTGCTCGATGCCGACGGAGTGTGAGTTGATGTACCAGTTGCCCGCATGCCAGGCGACGTCCTTGGTCGGCACATGCTGGGCGATCAGACCGTCCGCGGAGCGGATCGTGTAGTTCCACGACACATATGCCGGGTCCTTGATCAGCTTCAGCGTGGTCTCCCAGGACCCCTCGGTGTCATGGATGACGATGGTGCTGACCCGCTGGTCCGCGGGGCGGTCCGCCTTGTCGTGGTTGCCGTAGTCACCGTCGCCGAACTCCTCGTACGGCGCGGGCACCGACTCGCAGGCGACGTTCCGCGGGCACTCCGGCTTGCGAGTGGCGGGTGCCGTCGGGGCCTTGGCGGCCGGCGTGCTGAGACGTTTCTGCTGTGCGGAGTCGGGGGCCAGACCCGGCGCGGCGGCCAGCGTGATCCGCTGTCCCGCGTCGGTGGTACGGGCCTGGCCCTGGCGCATCACCGCGTACACCTCGTCCGCGAAGGCCCTACCGCTGCGCGCACTGTCCTGGCCGCCGTAGCGCGCCACCGCCGTGTACCACCGCGCCGGATCGCTGCCGGCGGGCGTGCCCAGCTTCCGCTGCTCCGCGGCGAGCAGCGCCGCACCGCCGAACACATTCGCTGCGGGGTCGGTGCGCAGCTTCCCGGCCGGAATCCCGGTCAGCTTCGCGGCCGTCGGCAACGTACGGAGCCGGGCCGGGAGTTCGGTGGGCAGCGCGGCCCGCTGCGCCGCGCCGGCCGGCACTCTCTTACGGCCCCGCGCCTCGTCGCCGCGCGCGTCCTCGTCACCCTCGCTGAACTCCGGCGTCCGCGTCAGGGCCGTACGGGCGTCGGTCAGATGCATCGGACCGTAACCCCCGGAGACACTGGGCGCACCGCCGTGACCGTCCCAGCGGGACTCCAGGTACGAGACGCCGAGCAGCACACTGCGCGGCACATGGAAGCGGGCGGCGGCATCGGTGAAGGCCTGTTGCAGCGCGTCCGTCCGGGGCTGCCCGGCCTGTGCGGACGGTGCTCCCGAGAGCGGCAGCAGCAGCACCGCGGCCGCGACGGCGGTGGCGGATCTCCGCAGGGCGGGGCGGGGGATTCTCTTCTCGTCTTCCGGGGCGGATCCTTGCAAAGCAACCTCCTCGAGCCGGCCCGAGCCGGGGCGGTGTGACGGTGGGTGCGCAAACGGCCGCACGGGCGGGACCCGAGACTAGAGCCCCTGTCGGCTCAGAGCTATACGTCTGCCGACAGTCCGTCAATCACCGTGCCCGTTCGGGATTCCGCATGTCAGGGCGTCTCCAGAGGAGCCTTCCCACAGCGGTGCCGGGCCTGCGGAGCGTCAGTGGAATGGACCAATGACCTTGCTTCGCGGATGGTGAGGAGAAGAGCTGGTGAGGGACCGGCGCACAAGGGTGAGCGGCGCACCCCGTGCCCGGGCGCGCCGCTCACAGTCCCCCCTCGGCGGTCAGCGGGTGCCGACCGCCGCCCTGACCGCACGCCGCGCCATCTGGCAGTCGTCGTGCAGTCGGCGCAGGAGCAGCCGCTGCTCCTCGCCCGCCGCCGGCACACCGGGTTGTCCCGGACCCGGTGTCCCCGTCGGCGTGGGCTCGCGCATGGTCCGCTGGACCGCGGTTTCATAGCGCCGGATCTCGCGGGTGAGCACCAGCATCAGATTCACCAGGAAGGCGTCCCGCGAGGCAGGTCCCGCATTCTGGGCGAGCTGGCTGATGTGGCGGCGGGCCACCGGCGCGTCACCGAGCACCGACCACAGCGTCGCCAGGTCGTAGCCCGGCAGGTACCAGCCCGCGTTGTCCCAGTCCAGCAGCACCGGGCCCGTGGGGGACAGCAGCACATTGTTCAGCAGCGCATTGCCGTGACAGAACTGGCCCTGGGTGTGCGACAGACCGTGCATCAGCTTCTGCAGATCGCCCATGTCACGGTCGGTCAGCAGCCCCAGGTCGTGATAGCGGCCGATCCGGCCCGCGTAGTCCAGCGGGGTGTCGAACAGCCCGGACGGCGGACGCCAGAGATTGATCCGGCAGATCGCGCCGAGCGCGGCCCGTACGTCCGCGCGGGGCGGGGCCTCGGACGGGTGCCGGGGCAGGGCCGCGACCCGGCCGGGCATCCGCTCCATGATGAGTGTGCAGTTGTCGGGGTCGGCCGCCACCAGCCGCGGCACCCGTACCGGCGGACGATGCCGGACGAATGCGCGGTATGCACTTATTTCCTGCCGGAACCTTTCCGCCCAGGCCGGAGACTGGTCCAGTAAACACTTGGCGACCGCGGTCATCCGGCCCGTCGTCCCCACGAGGAGGACGGATCTGCCGCTGCGACGCAGCACCTGCACCGGATTGAACTCCGGACAGATGCGGTGCACCGAGGCGACGGCGGCGCGCAGCTGGGCGCCCTGGGGGCCGGACAAGTCGAGCCTCCCGCTGAGCGGTTGGGCACCCGTCCCCTGGACCCGCCGGGTACGGCCGCCGGGGAGACCGGTGACCGCCCCCACGGAGGGGGAGGGGTCGAGATACGGCCCGCCTCCGGTGGGGTGCGGGCGGTGCGGCCGGGTGGGGACGGTCACGGCGGACGATGCTGCATACATGGGTGAGACAGATCCCTTCGTGCGCCGGCGAGTTGCGTGCGCTCCCCGGCCCGGTGGTGGGAACCCGTGAACGGGCCCCGTGCAGGAGGCCGATCCAGGGTCCCTGTGAAGGGCGCGCACCCTGGGGAATGCGGTCCCGCCACCAGGCCGGGGGCGGCATGTCTACAGAACACGTGGCTGCGGGTGGCAGACCATCTGGCGCAGGGTGGCGAACCCTGGCGAATGGACACAGCGCATGTCACCGGCCGTTACTGTCAACTCAGTCGAGGAACCTGGGGGCTTGACGTGGACAGGCAGCCGAACACCCGTCTCGCGGACCTTTTCGGCCTGGCCGGCTGGTCCAAGGGAGAGCTGGCGAGACTGGTCAACCGGCAGGCGGCGGCCATGGGTCATCCGCAGCTGGCGACCGACACTTCACGAGTGCGGCGCTGGATCGACATGGGGGAGACCCCGCGAGATCCGGTGCCCAAGGTTCTGGCTTCCCTGTTCACCGAGCGCCTCGGCCGTGTCGTAACCATCGAGGACCTCGGGTTCGCAAGAACCGGTCGCTCGGGGAAGCGGCAGGCCATGGACGGTCTGCCGTGGGCTCCCGAACGGACCGCTGCGGTCCTCACGGAATTCACGGGAATGGACCTCATGCTCAACCGACGCGGCTTGGTGGGTGCGGGCGCTGCGCTCGCCGCGGGTTCCGCACTCACCGGCGCCATGTACGACTGGCTGCACACCGACCCGACACCGGCCGGCGCCCCACGCCACGACGCCCCGTTCGCTTCCGACTCCTTCGACGAACTCGACCAGATCGGCCTCGACCGCTACGAGGCGGCCCCCGTGGGGTCGCAGGAGATCGATGCGCTGGAGCGCTCGGTCGAGGTGTTCCGCGCCTGGGACGCGGCCCGCGGCGGCGGGCTGCAGCGCAAGGCCGTGGTGGGCCAGCTCAACGAGGTGGGCGGCATGCTCGCCTACCGCCACCCCGAGCATCTGCAGCGCAGGCTGTGGGGGGTGGCCGCCAATCTGGCGGTGCTGGCCGGCTGGATGTCCCACGACGTGGGCCTGGAGCCCACCGCCCAGAAGTACTTCATCATCGCGGCCCATGCGGCCCGCGAGGGCGGCGACCGCCCGCGCGCCGGTGAGGCGCTCTCCCGTGCCGCCCGCCAGATGGTCCACCTGGGCCGCCCGGACGACGCACTGGATCTGATGAAGCTGGCCAAGTCCGGTTCCGGCGAGGAAACCCTGCCGCGCACCCGCGCCATGCTGCACACCATCGAGGCCTGGGCGCAGGCCTCCAAGGGGCACGGCCAGGCGATGCGCCGCACCCTGGGCGAGGCGGAGGATCTGTTCGTCTCGGACAAGGGCGATGTGCCGCCGCCGAGCTGGATGCAGATGTTCGACGAGGCGGATCTGCACGGCATGCAGGCGCTGGCGTTCCGTACCCTCGCCGACCACGATCCCTCGGTCTCCAGGATCGCCCAGCACCACGCCAAGCGGGCGCTGACGCTGCGGGAGAACGGCCGCCAGCGGTCGCAGATCTTCGACTACATCTCGATGGCGTCGGCCTGCTTCATCGGCAACGACCCCGAACAGGCCGACCGTTACGCCAGGCTGGCGCTGGTGTCCATCAGCGAGAACTCCTCGCAGCGGACCTGGGACCGGCTCCGTGAAATGTTCCGGCTCACGGGGCAGTACGCGAGCTACGCCAAGATCCAGGACCTGCGCGAGGAGATCCAGCATGTCCTGCCGAAGGCGAAGCCCAAGTCCAAGGGATCGGGCCTGGGTCCCGGTATCGGAGCGGGCGTCGGTAAGAACTTCTCGGCCTGAGGCGGGCGGTGACACGGAGGGTGACGGCGCGTCACCTGTAGCCGCAGGTGGCGGAACGTCCTCCGCGAAGCTGCCACCTCACCTGCCCACCGCCGGTCCGCCGGGCCGACGTCACCGGGGCGGGCGCCGGAGGCACCGCTCCGCCGTCCGCTGCCGCGAGTGTGTCAGCCGCCGACCCTGGCGATCAGCACACAGGCGTCGTCCTCGCGCTCGGCGGTGCCGAACTCCTCGACGACGATGCGGACGCTGTCCTGGGCACTGCGCGCGGCGGCGAACCGCGGCGCCAGGGCGAGGAGCCGCTCGGCACCCTCATGGGCGGCATCCGCGCCCTGCGCACGGCGCGGGACGAGGCCGTCGGTGTGCAGGACGAGGAGGTCGCCGGGCTCCAGTTGCTCGGTGCGCTGGGTGTAGGAGGCACCCGAGGTCGCCCCGAGGAGTACACCCTCGGGCGGGTCCAGCGCGCGCCCCGTGCCGCCGCGGAACAGCAGTGGTGCGGGGTGCCCCGCCTGGGCCCACTCCAGCGTCCGTGCGGCCGGGTCGAACCGGCCGCACACCGCGCTGCCCAGCGCCGGCTGGGCGGCGCTGTCCAGCAGTTGGTTGAGGAAGCCCATCAGGGGTCCCGGCCGGTGTCCGGCCACCGCCATACCGCGCAGCGCACCGAGCACCATCGCCATTCCGGACGTGGCGGTGACGCCGTGCCCGGTGAGGTCGCCGACGCTCAGCAGGGTGCTGCCGTCCGGGAGTTGCAGTGCGTCGTACCAGTCCCCGCCGATCAGGTCGCGGGTGCCGGACGGCAGATAGCGCCCGGCGAGGTCGAGGGCCACCGGGCCGCCGTGCGGGAACCGCAGGGAGCCGCGCCACGGCGGCAGCACAGCTTCCTGCAGCTCGACCGCAAGCCGGTGCTCGGTCTGCGCGATCTGCCGCTCGCGGTGCAGCGAGTCACGGGTCTCGCATACCGCCTGCTGGCTGCGGCGCAGCTCGCTGACGTCCCGCAGCACGGCCCACATGCATGCGGTACTGCCGTCGGCGTCGAGCACCGGCTCGCCCACCATGTGCACCGTGCGCAGACTCTCGTCGGGGCGCACGATGCGGAATTCGCCGTCGATCGGCCGGCCGTCCACCAGACAGTCCGTGACCATCGTGGCCAGCCCGTCCTGGTCCTCGGGGTGCACCAGGGACGGCAGCTCGTCGAGGGTGAGCGGACCGTCGGAGGGCGCCCGGCCGAACATCGCGAACAGCTCGTCGGACCAGCTGACCTCGTCGGTGAGCAGGTTCCACTCGGCGCTGCCCACCCGGCGCAGCAGCGCGCCGCGCTCATGCGTTTCGGGCTCCGGCGGGGCCAGGGGTGGTGCGGCCTCCGGTGCCGGGGCGTCCGCGCTCCCGGCGGGCAGGCCCTCTCTCAGCTGGTCGAGATGGCCCCCGAGGTCGTCGAGGTGGTGCACCGCGAGATCGCACAGGGCCCGCTGCCAGCGCAGCTGCGGGTCGGCGAGGAGGTCGGTGTCCACCGTGGACTCCCGGCGGACCGCGTCGAGGCCACCGCGCAGGCGGCGGGCCTGCGTGATGAGTGCCTCGACCGTCTCACGCTCGGGGGGCCGGTCGGCTGAGTGATCCGCGAAGAGAGGGGACGGCATGACGTACTCCGTGATCAGGCGGCGCCGGGCTGAAGGGCCGGTAACGACTGTTGCACAGGCGGCGACGGTCCGTAAGGGATTTGGCACTACCCGATACGGTGGTGCATCTGGCATATGCCACCGGCCTTCCTGGGGCAACCCCGGGGCGAATCGGCGGAATGACGGCTTCCACGCTAGGCTTCGGCCGCCGTACAGCAGGCGGTCCCGCCGATCCATGGTGGGAACGAGGCATACGGCCCGCGGTCACCGGCAAGAATGCCGGTCAGCGGAAATCCCGTTGCCAGCCTGTCCCCCGCACCGGATGCTGACCTCATGTTCGATCCAGACATAGCGCCCAGTGGCACCCTGCTCGGCCTCCTGCAGCGAGGCCGCGGCGACGGGACCCTGCATGCCCTCGCGGCGCCGCGGGCCGAGGCGCTCGCGGCACTCAACGACAGTGTGCTGCGCGACCCCCGGCGCGACTGGCAGGTCGAGAACCGCTCGCTCTACTACGCACGCCTCTACATGCAGCTCGACGGCGGGCTCGAGCAGATCGAACGCCATCTCTTCCACCCTGACGACCTCGTCGACACCGGCGAGGAGCGCACCGGCCTGGCCCTCGCCGTCCTCGGCCACCTCGCCGCGTACGGCAGGGACGCCGCCCGGCTGCTGCTGCGCAGCTATGCCGCGGCGGGCAGCAACTGGCGCTGGGCCCTGGACGAGCTCGCGCTGCGTGACGACGACGCCGGGCTGATGACCCTCGCCCCCGCCGTCCTCGCCCGCTTCCCCGAGACCGAGGAGGGCGAGGCCGAGCTGGCCGCCGCCGTCCGCGACGCCTTCGAGCCCCGGCCCTGGCGGCTGTGGGCCGAGGACCCCCGTTACGGCGCCCGCCTGGCCGACGCCGGGGAACAGGGCTCCTTCGACCGCTGGCAGCGACAGCTGCGACCCCGCGGGCCGCGCCCCGGCTGGAGCGTGACCGAGGTGCTGGAGTGGGCCCAGCAGGGCCTGGAGCTGGAGCCCGCGGAACGTCGGCACCACGCCGCCGCCCGCTGCCTGGGCGCCGTCGCCGGCCCCGAGGACCGCCCCGAGCTGCTGCGCGCCGCGCACAGCGCCCCCGACGCGGCGCGCGCCGCCGTACTCCACCACCTCGCCGAGCGCGGCGACCCCGCCGCCCTCGACCTGATCGAGGCCGCGGTGGCCGACCCCTTCTCCTCCGAGCAGCTGGTCTCCGCCGCGCTCGCCGCCTTTACCCGGATGCGCAGTGTGGCCGCCATCGAGCGGGCCCGTACCTGGGCGCCGCGTACGGACCGGCTGGGTGCGGCCGCCGCCGCGGTGCTCGCCCGCCGCGGCGGGCGGCGCGACGCCGAGCTGGTGCTGGCCGCGCTGCGCAGGACCGTGCGCGAGGAGGGGCCGGACGCGGACGGTCTGTGGGAGCTGGTCGACGGCACCGGCCGCCTCGGCGTCGGCTGCGCCGCCCCCGTCCTGCGGCACATCTACCGCGAGACCTCCTCCTCCCACCTCCGCGGCCGGGCCGCCGGGGCGCTCGCCGCCACCGACCCCGGCTTCGCGGCCGGCTTCGCCGTCGAGTGCCTGTGGGACTGCGAGGAGACCACCAGAGAACTGGCCGCCCGGCACGCCGCCACCGGCGACGACCGCGTAGTCGAACAGCTGCGGCGCCTGGCCGCCGACCCGGCCGAGGAGGACGAGGTCCAGACGGCCGTCCGCAGCCGAATCGGACCCGAGGGGTCCTGAGCTCTTCCCACGTTTCGGCTGCGCTTTGCCTTCGGCCTACGTGGTCGGCTGTCCCGCCGTGGGGGTTCTCGCCGTTGCTCCCCCACGCCCTTCAGGCAGTGGGGGAGCAACGTGGCGGGGAACCCGCAAGCATCACCCGAGCCCACGCCCCGCGCAGCGGAGCCGCAACGGCGAACAACTCCCACGGCGGGAAAGCCGAACACGTGGGAAGCCGGCCAAGCGCAGCCGAAACGTGGGGCCAAAGGCAAAGCGCAGCGGAACGTTCTCCGGCAGGAAAGATCCCTTTGGTCCTCTCCACGCGCGGCGCGCCGAGAACAGCGGTATGCGTGTCGTTCTCGTCACCGAATCCTTCCCGCCCGATGTCAACGGCGTCTCCCACTGCGCCCTGCAAACCGCCCGGCACCTCGTCCGGCGCGGTCACGATCCGCTGGTCATCGCGCCGCTCGGGGGTGCTTCGGCGGATGCCGGTACGGACGAGAGTCCCTGCCCCGTCGTCCGGGTGCCCTCCATGCCGCTGCCCGGCTATCCGCAGGTGCGGATAGCGCTCCCCGGCCGCCGGCTGACCGCGGCGCTCGACGGGCACCGCCCCGATCTGGTGCACCTGGCCAGCCCCTTCGTCCTCGGGGCCCGCGGGATGGCGGCCGCCGCCCGCCGTCAGGTGCCCGCGATCGCCGTCTACCAGACCGATCTGGGCCGCTATGCCCGCACCTATCTCGGCGGTGGCGCGGCCACGGCCTGGCGGCGCATCCGGGCGGTGCACGCTGCCGCCGACCGCACCCTGGCGCCCTCCAGCGCGGCACTGCTGGATCTGACCGAGCACGGGGTGCCCCGGGTCCACCTGTGGCCGCGCGGTGTCGACTCCGAGCGGTTCCACCCCGGGCGGCGCGACGCGGTGCTGCGCAGCTCGCTGACCGCGGGACGGGAACTGCTGGTGGGGTACGTGGGGCGGCTCGCGCCGGAGAAGGACGTCCGGCTGCTGGCCGAGACCTCGCGGCTGCCGGGCGTACGCACCGTCGTCATCGGCGAGGGCCCCAGCGCCGCCGGGCTGCGTACCGCGCTGCCGGAGGTCCGCTTCCTCGGCCGCCGCACCGGAGACGAACTCGCACGCCTCTACGCGTCGTTGGACATCTTCGTCCACACCGGGCCGTACGAGACGTTCTGCCAGACCGTGCAGGAGGCGATGGCCTCCGGTGTGCCGGTGGTGGCGCCGCGGGCGGGTGGTCCGCTCGACCTGGTGGACCACGGCCGTACGGGGCTGCTGGTGACGCCCGGCGACGGCGGTGCGTTCCGGGACGCGGTGCGCTTCCTCGCGGAGAGCGCCGAGGTGCGCGAACGGTTCGGCTCCGCGGCCCGCCGGGCCGTCGCGGACCGTACCTGGGAGGCGGTCGGCGACCAGCTCCTGGGGCACTACGAGGCCGTGCTCAGCGACCGGACGGCGGTGGCTGCATGAGCGCGCGACGCGGCACCGGGGCGGGTCTGCGGATCGTCCGGATCGCCAACTTCGTCACCCCGGCCTCCGGGGGGCTGCGCACCGCGCTGCGCGAGCTCGGGGCGGGCTACCGGGCCGCCGGGCACGAGCCGGTGCTCATCGTCCCCGGTCCGCCAGGGGCCGACGGGACGGCCGGAATCCGCGACGAACTCACCGGTCAGGGGCGGGTGATCACCGTGCCGGGGCCCGAGCTGCCGGGCAGCGGCGGCTACCGCATGCTGACCGACCGCCGCCGGCTGCAGCGGCTGCTGCACTCGCTGGCCCCCGACCGGCTGGAGGTCTCCGACCGGACGACGCTGCGCTGGACGGGGGAGTGGGCGCGCCGGGCCCGGGTGCCCGCGGTGATGGTCTCCCACGAGAGCGTGGACGGGGTGCTGCGCACCTGGGGCGTGCCACAGCCGCTCGCCCGCGCCGCCGCGGACCGGCTCAACCGCCGTACGGCGCACGCCTACAGCCGGGTCGTGTGCACCACCGAATGGGCGGCGGCGGAGTTCACCCGGGCCGGTGCGCGCAATGTGGTGCGCGCACCGCTCGGTGTCGATCTCGCCGCCTGGCACCCGGACTGCCGCAGCGCCGCGCTGCGGCGGCACTGCGCGGGCCGGGCGGAGTTCCTGCTGCTGCTCTGCTCCCGGCTGTCGCAGGAGAAGCGGCCGGGCCGGGCCCTGGACGCGCTGGCGGAGCTGCGGCGGCGCGGGGTCGACGCGGCGCTGGTGGTGGCCGGTGACGGGCCGCTGCGGGCACGGCTGGAGGCCCGGGTGCGGGCTGAGCGGCTGCCCGTGGCGTTCCTCGGCCATCTCGGCGACCGCTCCCGGCTCGCCGCGCTGCAGGCCGGCGCCGATCTCGCGCTGGCACCCGGCCCGGCCGAGACCTTCGGGCTGGCCGCCCTGGAGGCGCTCGCCTGTGGCACACCGGTGGTCGCCAGCGCGGCGTCGGCGCTGGCGGGCCTGGTCGGCGGCGGCGGGGACACGGCGCTCGACGACGGGCCGTCCTTCGCCGATGCGGTCCAGCGGGTCCTGGCCCGGCCGGAGCCCGCCCGGCGCGCCGCCGCCCGACGGCGTGCCGAGGGATACGGCTGGCAGCCCGCCGTCGATGCCTTTCTGGCGGCGCACGACGCGCCCGCACCGGTCGGCAGGCCGGTCGCCGCCGCGGCCGCGCCGCATCCGGCGGGCCCGTTGGGCGGGTGGTGACGGTGGGCTCCGAGGGGGCGCTGATACCGGCGCAGGTGCTGGACGGGGGGCGGTCCGCGGCCCCGGGCTGCTTTGCCGCGCTCGGCGATTCCCTGACCGAGGGGCTCGGCGACCCGGTACCGGGCGGTGGCTGGCGCGGCTGGTCCGCCCTGCTGGCCGAGGCGCTGGGTGAGCGGCCCGGGAGCGTCCCGCTGGTGAACCTGGCGCGGAGCGGGGCGCAGGCCGCCGATGTCGCCGAACGGCAGCTGCCCGCGGCACGGGCGCTCGGCCCGCGCTTCGCCTCGCTGCTCGTGGGGGCGAACGACACCCTGCGCGCTGCCTTCGCCATCGAGCGGATCGCCGCCGCGCTGGACCGGGCGCACGGCGTGCTCAGTGCCGACGGGGCGGTGGTGCTGACGGCATGTCTGCCCGATCCGGGCCGGATGCTGGGGCTGCCCGCGCCGCTGGCCCGTCCGCTGGGGCGCCGGATGCGGGCCGTGAACACCGTCGTCCATGCGGTGTCCGCCCGCTACGGGGGCGTGCATCTGCACCTCGCCGACCATCCCTGGGTCGCCGACCGGGCCTCCTGGAGCGTGGACCGGCTGCACCCCAGTGAGCACGGCCACCGGCTGCTGGCCCGCGGCTTCCACACGGCGCTCGCCGCCACCGGCCTGCCTGTAGGACCGCCGCCCGCGCTCACCCTCGACGGGCCGCCGCCGACCCGCGCCGGCTCCGCGCTGTGGATGGCGACCCGGGGGACCCGCTGGGTCGCCGACCGGTGTACGGATCTGCTGCCCGGTCTGGTCGGCCTGGCGCTCCAGGAGTGCCGGCACGGCCTGGCCGGATCCGGACGCCTGCTGGACGCCGCGGCCGACCGCGCCACCCGCTCCGCGCTCGCCGCGCTGGGCCGGACGGACGGCGCGGGGGACGGCAAAGACCCCTCGATGTCGAAGGGCGCTGCGACAATGGTGGGATGACCGGACGCTGGGAGTTCTGGATCGACCGGGGTGGCACGTTCACGGACGTCGTCGGCAGGCGGCCGGACGGGCGGCTGGTCACCACCAAGCTGCTCTCGCACCATCCGGAGCGCTACCGGGACGCCGCGGTGGCCGGCGTCCGGATGATGCTGGAGCTCGGCCCGGACGAACCGGTGCCCGCCGAGCGGGTGTCCGTCGTCAAGATGGGCACCACCGTCGCCACCAACGCCCTGCTGGAGCGCAAGGGTGAACCGACGGTGCTGCTGATCACCGAAGGCTTCCGGGACGCGCTGCGGATCGCCTACCAGAACCGGCCACGGATCTTCGACCGGCGGATCGTGCTGCCCGAGGCGCTCTACGACCGGGTGATCGAGGTACCGGAGCGGATCGGCGCACAGGGCGGGCTGGTCCGGCCGCTGGACGTGGACAAGGTCCGCCGGGCGCTGGTCCGGGCCCGCGCGGACGGTCTGCGCAGCGCCGCCGTCGTCCTGCTGCACGGCTACCGCCACGCCGAGCACGAGCAGGCCGTCGCCGAGCTCGCCCGGCGCGCCGGCTTCGCCCAGGTCAGCTGCTCGCACGAGGTCAGCCCGCTGATGAAGCTGGTGCCGCGCGGCGACACCACCGTCGTCGACGCCTATCTCTCCCCGATCCTGGGCCGCTATGTCGACGAGATCGCCGCCCAACTCCCCGGCATCCGGCTGATGTTCATGCAGTCCAATGGCGGGCTGCGGCAGGCCGCGCACTTCCGCGGCAAGGACGCGGTGCTGTCCGGGCCCGCGGGCGGCGTGGTCGGGATGGTCCGTACGGCCGCCGAGGCCGGCGGTGGCCACGACCGGGTCATCGGCTTCGACATGGGCGGCACCTCCACCGATGTGTCGCACTTCGCCGGCGAGTTCGAGCGGGTCTTCGGCAACGAGGTCGCGGGCGTCCGGATGCGCGCCCCCATGATGAACATCCACACCGTCGCGGCCGGCGGCGGCTCCGTGCTCCACTTCGACGGCCGCCGCTACCGGGTCGGCCCCGACTCCGCCGGCGCGGACCCGGGGCCGGCCTGCTACCGGCGCGGCGGCCCGCTCACCGTCACCGACGCCAATGTGATGCTCGGCCGCATCCAGCCCGCGCACTTCCCGGCGGTGTTCGGCCCGGAGGGTGACCAGCCGCTGGACGCCGGGACGGTCCGCACCCGCTTCGCGGAACTGGCCGAGCGGGCCGCCGCCGAGGCCGGGGACGAGCGCGGACCCGAGGAGGTCGCTGCCGGCTTCCTCGACATCGCGGTCCTCAACATGGCCAACGCAGTCAAGAAGATCTCCGTCCAGCGCGGCCACGACATCACCCGCTACGCCCTCACCAGCTTCGGCGGAGCCGGCGGCCAGCACGCCTGCGCGGTCGCCGACGCGCTGGGCATCGACACGGTGCTCGTCCCGCCGCTGGCCGGGGTGCTCTCCGCGTACGGCATCGGGGTCGCCGACGCCACCGCGATGCGCGAGCAGGCCGTCGAGGCGGAGTTCACCGACCCCGCGGCCCTGCGCCGCGTCCAGGAGGTGTGCGACTCCCTCGCCGCGCAGACCCGGCGCGAACTCCACGACGACGGGGTGCCGGACGCCTCGGTCACCACCCGCGCCCGGGTGCTGATCCGCTACGCCGGGACCGACTCCACCATCGGCGTCCCGCTGGCCGACGCCGACACCATGGCCGCGGAGTTCGTCCGGGCGCACCACGAGCGCTACGCCTTCACCATGGACAAACCGCTGGTGGCCGAGGCGGTGTCGGTCGAGGCGCTGGGAGCGCCCGGCGGGGCAGGGGAACACGAGACGCAACCCGGCGACAGGGACGGGGAGTTGACGCCTGCCGCGACGATCCGGATGTACACCGGCGGCCGCTGGCAGGACACCGGTCTCTACCGGCGCACCGACCTGCGCCCCGGTGACACCCTCACCGGCCCGGCCGTCATCGCCGAGGAGGACGCGACCACGGTCCTCGACCCGGACTGGCAGGCGGCCATGGGCGAACGCGGACACCTCACGCTGACCCGGACCCGGGCGCGCACCGACCGGGTCGCGGTCGGCACGGCGGCCGACCCGGTGATGCTGGAGGTCTTCAACAGCCTCTTCATGGCCATCGCCGAGCAGATGGGCGTCCGCCTGGAGAACACCGCACACTCCGTCAACATCAAGGAACGCCTCGACTTCTCCTGTGCGCTCTTCGACGCCGAGGGCAATCTGATCGCCAACGCCCCGCACATCCCCGTGCACCTGGGCTCGATGGGGGAGTCCATCAAGGAGGTGCTCAGGCGCCGCGGCGACGAGATGCGGCCCGGCGACGTGTATGCGATCAACGATCCGTACCACGGGGGCACCCACCTCCCCGACGTCACCGTCGTCACCCCCGTCTTCGACACCGACGGGGACACCCTGCTGTTCCTGGTGGCCTCCCGCGGCCACCACGCCGAGATCGGCGGTATCACCCCGGGCTCGATGCCCGCCTTCAGCAGCACCATCCAGGAGGAGGGCATCCTCTTCGACAACTGGCTGCTGGTGCGCGACGGCGAGCTGCGCGAGGACGCGACCCGCGAACTGCTCGCCGCCGGCCCCTACCCCTCCCGCGCGCCGGACGCCAACCTCGCCGACCTGCGGGCCCAGATCGCCGCCAACGAGAAGGGCATCCAGGAACTCCGGCGGATGACCGAGCAGTTCGGCCTGGATGTCGTCCAGGCCTATATGGGGCACGTTCAGGACAACGCCGAGGAATCGGTCCGGCGGATCATCGCCCGGCTGTCGGACGGCAGCTACCGCTACGACACCGACAGCGGCGCCGAGATCCATGTCGAGCTGACCGTCGACCGCGCCGACCGCAGCGCCGTACTGGACTTCGCCGGCACCTCACCCCAGCAGCCCGGCAACGCGAACGCGCCCAGCTCGGTGGTGATGGCGGCGGTCCTGTACGTCTTCCGCACCCTGGTCGCCGACGACATCCCGCTCAACAGCGGCTGCCTCAAGCCCGTACAGGTCCGCATCCCGGAGGGCTCGATGCTCGCCCCCGTCTTTCCGGCGGCCACCGTCGCGGGCAATGTGGAGACCTCCCAGGCGGTCACCGGTGCGCTCTACGCAGCCCTCGGCGTCCAGGCCGAGGGCTCGGGCACCATGAACAACCTCACCTTCGGCAATGACCGGGTGCAGTATTACGAGACCGTCGCCAGCGGTTCGGGCGCCGGCGACGGCTTCGACGGCGCGGATGCCGTACAGACCCATATGACCAACTCCCGGCTGACCGACCCCGAAGTGCTGGAGTGGCGCTACCCCGTCCGCGTCGACAGCTTCGCCATCCGCTCCGGCAGCGGCGGCAGCGGCCGCTGGCACGGCGGCTGCGGTGTCGAGCGCCGGCTGCGCTTCCTGGAGCCGATGACCATCGCCCTGCTGACCAACCACCGCCGGGTCGCGCCGTACGGCATGGCGGGCGGCGCCCCGGGGGCGCTGGGCGTCAACTCCATCGAGCGGGCGGACGGTACGCGCGAGACCCTGGCGGGCTGTGACGCGGCGGACGTCGGTGTGGACGATGTGCTGGTGCTGCGCACACCGGGCGGCGGAGGGTACGGGGCGCCGGACGGAGGCTGACCGTCCGTCACCGCGCCCGGGGTCGCGCCCCAAAGGGGCGCGGGGAACTGCGCGACCGGCCACGACGCAGACGCAGACGCAGCCGCAGCCGCAGCCGCAGCCGCAGCCGCAGCCGCAGACACGGCACGGCACGACACTTCTCGGCACCCCCCGCGGAGCGCTCGGCACGCCCCCGGAGCGCTCAGCGCATGCGGAGAAAGCGGACCGGTGTCCCCGGTACCGCCTGGGCCGCGGGGGCCAGACAGCGCTCGGGGACGACACCGATGACCGGGTAGCCGCCGGTCGTGGGGTGGTCGTGGAGGAAGAGGACCGGCAGGCCGTTGGGCGGGACCTGGAGGGCGCCCAGGGGCATGCCCTCGCTGGGGAGTTCGCCGCCGCGGGCGCGCTCCAGGGGCGGCCCTTCGGTGCGCAGACCGATGCGGTTGCTGGCGGGGGAGACCCGGAAACGGCCGGTGGTGAGGGTGTGCAGACCGGCGTCGGTGAACCAGGCGTCGCGCGGGCCGGGCAGGAACGGAAGGACCAGCTCCGGCTCCGGGCCGCGGTGCGGGACGGCATCGGCGCCGGCCGGCGGGCCGTGCGGGTCGCCCAACGGGAGGACCGTGCCGTCGGTGAGCGGGTCCGGGCCCAGGCCGGAGAGCAGATCGGCGGCGCGGCTGCCGAGGACCGGTTCGGTGTCGATGCCGCCGGCGAAGGCGAGGTACGAGCGCAGACCGTGGGTGGCGGGTCCCGCGTCCAGGACGGCGCCCGCCGGGACACGGACCGGGGCGCCCCAGGGGGCGGGGCGGCCGTCGACGGTCACCGGGCAGGGGGCGCCGGTGACGGCGACGGTGGTGGCCGTACGCACCCGCAGGGCGCAGCCCGTGAGCGTCGTCTCCAGGGTGGCGGCGGACCCGGGGTTGCCCACCAGGCGGTTGGCGAGCCGGTGGGCGGGTGCATCGAGGGCACCGGCCCGCGGCACACCGAGGTGGGCATGGCCGGGCCTGCCGAGGTCCTGGACGGTGGTGAGCGCACCGGCCCGGACGACCGAGAAGGCGCGGTCGGTCATCAGGCGGTCTCCTGCGGGACGAAGCGGACGCGGGTGCCGGGTGCGAGCAGCGCCGCCGGTTCACGGCGCGGATCCCACAGCACGGTGCCGGTGGTGCCGATCAGCTGCCAGCCGCCGGGGGAGGAGCGCGGATAGACACCGGTGTACGGGCCGGCGAGGGCGACCGAGCCGACCGGGACCTTGGTGCGGGGCGTGTCCCGGCGCGGTACGTGCAGCCGCTCGGGCAGACCGGTCAGATAGCCGAAGCCCGGTGCGAAACCGCAGAAGGCGACATGGAATTCGGTGGCGGAGTGCAGCCGGACCACCTCGTCGGGGGTGACGCCCCAGAGGGCGGCGACATCGGCGAGATCGGGGCCGTCGTAGCGGACCGGGATCTCCACGGTGGGCCGGTCGCCGGCGGTGAGCGGCGGAATGTCCCAGGCGGCGAGTTCGGCGATGAGCCCACGCGGGTCGGCGAGGCCGTCGAGGAGCACCGTACGGGCGGCCGGCACGATCTCGCGCAGCGGCGGCAGGGCTCCCTCGGCGGCCCGGCGCAGCAGTTCGGCGTGCAGTGCCTCGACCTCCTCGGCGCTGTCCAGCTCGATGAGCAGCCCGTGTTCACCGACCGGCAGCGGCCTCATACAAAGCTCCGTACGTGAACACCGGCCGCGGTCAGCTCGGACCGGACCCGCCGGGCGAGGTCCGCGGCTCCGGGGGTGTCGCCGTGCAGACACAGCGAACGGGCCGTGATGCCCACCCGCCGGCCGTCGCGGGCAGTGACGGCGTGGTCGCGGGCCATGCCGAGGGCGCGCTTGACGACCTCGTCGGGGTCGTGGATCACCGCGCCCGGCTCACGGCGCGGTACCAGAGTGCCCTCGGGGGTGTAGGCACGGTCGGCGAACGCCTCGCCGACGACGGGCAGTTGGGCCTCTTGGGCGGCTTCGTGCAGCCGGGAGCCGGGCAGGCCGAGGACCGGCAGCCCGCCGCCCGCGGTGCGGATGCCGTCGATGACGGCGCGGGCCTGCTCCGCGTCGTGGACACAGCGGTTGTAGAGCGCGCCATGGGGTTTGACATAGCCGACGCGGGCGCCGGCGGCGCGCGCGAAGACCTCCAGGGCACCGATCTGGTAGGTGATCTCGGCGGCCAGCTCGTCCGGCGGGACGTCCATCGCGCGGCGGCCGAAACCGGCCAGATCGCGGTAGGAGACCTGGGCGCCGATGACCACACCGCGCTCGGCGGCCAGTTCGCACACCCGGCGCATCGTGGCCGGGTCGCCGGCGTGGAAGCCACAGGCCACATTGGCGCTGGTGACGACGGAGAGCAGCGCCTCGTCGTCGGTGAGCTGCCAGCGGCCGAAGCCTTCCCCGAGGTCGGCGTTGAGATCGATGACGGGCGGGGGCACCGTGCTGCGCTCGCTCATGCCGAAACCTCGCTCCGCTCGGCCCCGCATTCGCGTGGCGCGCACCTTTCAACGATCAGCTCGCTGCGCTCGCTCATGTGTGTCCGTTCCAGAGGTGCTCGGGGCCGGCCGGTGCGCGGTGGGCGGCGTGCGGGGGCCCGTGTGCGGGCAGGGGCGGGCGGGACATTCCGGCCGGCCCGTATCCGTAGTGACTCTCCCCCGAGGGCACTCGAGCCGACCGGCGTCGAGGACAACGTAGAGGATTGTTCAACGATCCGACAAGAGGTGTGTGTCATCCGTTTGAGGGTGCGTTGTTTTGTCCTCCTGTCTGGGATTGACTTTCGCTCCATGACACCGGGACGGCCCGAACCCGCCGCCCGGTACGGCGCGAGAGCGGGGAGCGGAATGTCCGGCGGAGTGGCGAAGAACGATCAGAGGCGGCTCACCGAGGTCTCGGGCCTGGAGCGGGACCGCCCCCTGCTGGGTCGCTCCAGCACGGCCGAGCGGGTCGCCGACATCCTGCGCGACCGGATCACCGAGGGCTACTTCCCGCCCGGCGCCCGGCTCTCCGAGGAGAGCATCGGCGGTGCGCTGGGCGTCTCGCGCAACACGCTGCGGGAGGCGTTCCGGCTGCTGACCCATGAGCGGCTGCTGGTGCACGAACTCAACCGCGGGGTGTTCGTCCGGGTGGTGACGGTCGAGGACCTGGAGGACATCTACCGGGTGCGCACCCTCGTGGAGTGTGCGGCGGTACGGGGGCTGGGGCAGGGGCCCTACGGGGCCGGTGTGGCCGAAGCCATCGCGGTGATCGAGGCCGCCGTGCAGGCCGGTGAGGCCGCCTCGGCGGACCGGGAGTGGCAGGCGCTCTCGACCGCCAACATCCGCTTTCACCAGGGCGTCGTGGCCCTGGCGGGCAGTCCGCGCACGGACGAGCTGATGCGCGGTGTGCTCGCCGAACTCCGGCTGGTCTTCCATGTCATGGCCGATCCCCGGCGCTTTCATGCGCCCTATTTGACCCGTAATCGCCAGATTGTCGAGGCGCTACAGGCAGGCGATGCCGCCGAGGCCGAGCGGCTGTTGCTGTCCTACCTGGAGGACTCGCGCAGCCAGCTGTCGGGGGCGTACGCGCAGCGCATCGCGGAGGGGTGAGGGGCGGAGGGGCCGCCGCGAGCCCGCCCCGGGAAGTACCGCAGATCTGTTGGTGCAGACCCCTTGTCGGATCGTTGAACAATCGCCTAGCCTCCGCTGCAATCTCTTCATCTCCTGACGGGCCCTGTGGGGTCCCCGTACGCGGAAGGCGGATCCATGATCGTGCTCCTCGGCGTGCTCGTGGTCGTGATCGGCTTCGCCACGAAACGCAATCCCTTGCTGGTCGTAGGGGTGGCCGGCATCGCGACCGGCCTCCTCGGAGGGCTGTCGCCGGGCAAGGTGCTCGCCGCGTTCGGCGAAGGCTTCGCCGGCAGCCGGGCGGTGACGATCTTCGCGATCACCCTTCCGGTCATCGGCCTTCTGGAGCGTTACGGCCTGCAGGAGCAGGCCCGTAACCTCATCGCCCGGTTCGCCAGGCTCACCACGGGCCGCTTCCTCGCGCTCTACCTGGGACTGCGGCAGATCGGCGCGGCAGTCGGGCTGACCAATGTCTTCGGCCACGCCCAGACCGTCCGCCCGCTCGCCGTCCCGATGGCCGAGGGTGCCGCGGAGCGGAAATACGGCAAACTCCCGGACCGGACACGGGAGAAGGTCCGTTCGTTCTCCGCCAGCGCGGACAATGTCGGGCTCTTCTTCGGGGAGGACGTCTTCCTCGCCGTCGGCTCGATCCTGCTGATCACCGGCTTCGTCAACACCACCTACGGCACCCACCTCGAACCGCTGCAGCTCGCGCTGTGGGCGATCCCCACCGCCGTGTGCGCCTTCGTGGTCCACGGCTGGCGACTGCTGCGCCTGGACCGCCAGTTGGAACGCGAGCTGCTCACCGCAAACGTCCGCGACACCGCCGCAGTGGAGGCCGCCCAGTGATCAAGGCAGAGTGGTTCTACTGGCTGGTGGGCCTCAGCTTCCTGGTGATGGCCGCCCAGATGGTCACCGACCGCAGCAACCCCAAGCGCTTCGGCACCGGCGCCTTCTGGGGCCTGATCGGCGCCGGCTTCATCTACAGCAGCTGGGTCGTCACCAAGCAGGCACCGGCCGAGCCCCTGGGTGTCGCGGTGCTGGTCATGGCCTGCCTGGCCGGCTTCGGCTGCACCGGACGCGGCACCCCGCGCACCACCACCCCCGAGCAGCGTGCCGCGAGCGCCACCAAGCTCGGCAACCGGCTGTTCGTCCCGGCGCTCACCATCCCGGTCGTCGCGATGGCCTGCGCCATCGGCGTCAAGCACGTGACCGTCGGGGGCGAGCCGCTCCTCCAGGAGGGCAGCGAGACCATCCTGGGCCTCGGCATCGGAGCCGTCGTCGCCCTCGTCGTCGGCATGATCATCCTCCGCGAGAAGCGGATCTCGGTGCCCGTGCAGTCCGGCCGTTCCATGCTGGAGGCGATGGGCTGGGCCATGCTGCTGCCGCAGATGCTGGCCACACTGGGCGCCATCTTCCAGGTCTCCGGCGTCGGCGACCAGGTCGGCAAGCTCGCCACCTCCGTCCTGCCCGACGACTCGCTCTACATCGCGGTCGTCGTCTACTGCGTGGGCATGTTCGCCTTCACCATGATCATGGGCAACGCGTTCGCCGCCTTCCCCGTGATGACCGCGGCCGTCGGCTGGCCCGTCCTGGTCGGGCACTTCGACGGCAATCCCGCCGCCGTGCTGGCCATCGGCATGCTCGCCGGCTTCTGCGGGACCCTCGTGACCCCCATGGCCGCCAACTTCAACATCGTCCCGGCGGCGCTGCTGGAGCTGAAGGACCAGTACGGGCCCATCAAGGCACAGCTGCCCACCGCGGGTGTGCTGCTCGGCTGCAACATCGTGATCATGGCGCTGTTCGCCTTCTGAGCCGGCACCGCGCCGCGCGCCGCGCACCTCCGGGGCGCGCCGTGCCGGCTTTCACCCGCTCCGTCCCCGCTCGACCAGTCGCACCAAGGATGACCGAATGACCCGGGTACTGCTGACCGGATTTGCACCCTTCGACGGCGAATCCACCAACCCCTCCTGGCAGGCGGTCCGCGCCGCCGCGGACGCACCGCCCCCCGGTATCGAGGCGTCCGCCGTCGAACTGCCCTGCATCTACGGAGCGTCGATCGCGGTGCTGCGCGCCGCGATCGAGGAGACCCGCCCCGAGATAGTGGTGTGCGTCGGCCAGGCGGGCGGGCGCCCCGACATCACCATCGAACGCGTCGCCCTCAACGTCGACGACGCCCGGATCCCCGATGCCTCGGGCGCCGAACCCATCGACGAGGCGATCGTGCCCGGCGGCCCCGCCGCATACTTCTCCACCCTGCCGATCAAGGCGTGCGTGGAGGCCGTCCGCGCCGCCGGACTGCCCGCTTCCGTGTCCAACACCGCGGGCACCTTCGTCTGCAACCACGTCTTCTACGGCCTCGCCCACCTCATCGCGACCGAACTGCCCGATGTACGCGGCGGATTCGTCCACGTCCCCTACACGCCGGAGCAGGTCGTCGACCGCGCCGAACCGTCGCTCCCGGCCGACGCGGCCGCCCGGGCCCTGCGTGAGATCGCCCTCACCGCCGCGCGCACCCGCACCGACATCCGCGTCGCCGGCGGGGCCACCCACTGAGAGCGGTACCCGTGCCCACGGGACCTGGCGGCCGGCCACCGCGCGCCACGCCGTAGACTGTCGCGTCGTCCCGCGAGCCGTCCGTCAACGGATCCACCAGCGGTTCCACCCATGAGCGGATCCGCGCCGTTTCGTCCGTTGTCAGTGCGAGCGCCTACTCTGTGCGACGTGACTTTTCCCGCCCCGGGGGCCGCTGCGCCCCAGCTCAACGGCCCTCGCCGGCCTGCGCCGGGCCCGGCCGCCGACGAAGGCCTGGCCCGTCGGCTGCGTGCCCTCGCATGCACCGCGCCGCTGCACGACCTCGACGTGCGCAAGGCCAACCTCGCGGGCGAGTACGGCGTCTACGCCATGGCGGAGGTGGCGCTCGCCGTCATCGATCTCGTCACCCTCAACATGGACTTCGACACCGGCGCCGACCACGAGGAGATAGTGGCGAAGGTGCTCCCCCGGGTCGCCGCCCAGGCTCCCCGCCGCTTTACGGGCGAGCATGAGCGGGTGGCCCGCTGGGTGCTGGAAAACCTGATCAACGTCGGCAGTGTGGACCGCGGTTTCCGCGCCGTCTACGGCACCTTCAACACCGAGGGCGAGTACGTCCGCCGCGACTACGACTTCAAGCTCATCGAAGAGGTGCCCGGCGCCGGTGGCAGCGTCTACCTCCGGGCCACCGACGAAGCGGTCAACGTCCTGGTCGGCGCGCTCGACACGGACGTCACCAGCGCTCAGATCGCCGCCGAGGTCAAGCTGGAGGTGCTGATCAACCGCGGCCGGCTGGCCGATGCCCAGCTCGCCGCCGAGCAGGCCCGCTACCGCACCGTGCAGTATGCGGAGACGCTCCGCAGGACCCTGGACGCCACCCGCCGCAACGTCCGCGCCGTGGACTGGCTGGAGACCGTCCCCGACATGATCACCGAGGCGCTGGACCACGTCGCGGACCGCTACCGCCACGAGAACGCCATCCTGACGAACATCCGCAAGGCCCGGGACGAGACCGAGGAGCCCGAGCACAAGCGGCGGGCCGCCGAGCTCGTCGACATCGTCAAGGACTGCATCCGCCGCCACACCCAGCTCCAGTCCCGGCTGCTGGAGGCCGGACCGCTGTTCCGCGCCGAGCAGGACCGGCAGGCCTTCGCCACCCCCGCCGCCCGCTCCGGACTCGATCTGTACGGCCAGTTGGTCGCCCCCCTGCTGCCGCTCCCCGCCGAGCAGGCCATCCGCGTCACCGACGCCTTCTTCGCCAAGGGCACGGGGCTGCGCACCCCCTCGGCCGTGCGCGTCGGGGACCTCGTCGAGATGCTGCTCACCCCGCCCATGGAACGTGAGCACCTCGGCGCCGAGATGCCCGAGCCCGACCTGGTGGCCACCCCCGACGACAGCCGCTTCAGCGAGGCCCAGCTCGACGCCGCGATGGCGCTGCTCGACCTGCCCGCCGACGCGCCCCGCAGGCTCTCCGGCCTGCTCGCCGAGGCGCGCCGCAGCGATCCCGAACTCCCCTACCTCGTCGCCCTGCTGGCGGTGCACGCCGCCAGCCCGCCGGTCGGCACGGCCTACCGCCAGGGCGAACAGCAGCTGCTGTTCGCCGTCGACGACGGCACGGAGCTGATAGACCCCGAGTTCGGCGGCGCCGACCTCATCGTCGGCACGGCGCTGCTGGACGCCGCCGGAATGGCCGCGGACCGCTCGGAGGTGGCCTGATGCCCCGCGCCCAGGGGGAGCGGCCGGTGAACGGCGGGGCGCGCCCGGTCCGGCAGGGCCGTGGCGCGCCGGGCGGCCGTCCGCCGTCGCGCCGGCCCGAGATGTCCCAGACCGTCCCCCGCAAGGAGCTTGTTCCGTGACCCAGTACGACGAGGCGCCGCAGCCGGACCTGGCGTCCGGGACCGGTGAGCCGGGCTGGGGTGTGCCCACCGCCGACGCCGAGCCGGCCGCGGTGAAGCCGGCGCCCCTCACCCCCGCCGATGCCGCCGACGCCGCACGGCTGGTCTCCTTCGGCCTCCAGCCCAAGCTGCTGCCCGCGCGTGACGCCGAATACAGCGAACTCCTGCGCCGCTATCGGGACGACCCCGCCTTCGCCCGGCTCGCCGACGCCGTCGCCACCGGCCTCGGCCTGGTCGTCCTGGAGGTGTCCACCCGCGCCGGGATGGCCGTCACCGCCGACGAGGACTCCGTCTTCGCCGTACGGATGGGCGACTACGCCCGCCGTGCCTCCGCCGACTCCGCCGACCGCTTCCTGCACGGCCTGGCCCATCTCGCCGTCGCCGCGCTGGCCTTCCCGCGCCCCGAGGACCTCGCCGACGACGGCTACATCGGCCGGATCACGGTCAATGGCGTCGATGCCTTCGTCCGGCAGGCCTGCCGCCGGCTGGAGGAGCGCGCCGAGCAGGAGGGCGAGAACACCGACCCGGCCACCGACGCCCCCGGCCTGGAATCCGCCTGGCGCATGTACGCCCGGCGCAGCGCGACCGGCGCCACCAAGGACGCCCGCCGGCTGGCCGGTTCGACCACCGGCATCATCGCCAAGGCCGTCACCTTCCTCGTCGACTCCGGCTTCCTCCAGCGCACCGGTGACGATGCCGGCGGCGCCTACCGCACCACCGCCCGCTATCAGCTCCAGGTCCGCGACATGGCCGGCAGCGCCGCCATGGCCGAACTCCTGGAGCTGGGCATCGTCCCCGTCGCCGACGGCAGTGCCGCGCTCATGCCGAGCGAGGACACCGACGACCTCGACCTGGTCGCGGACGCCGGACTGCCCTTCCACTCCGGCTGACGGGCTGTTCGACCACCGCCGCTCCTGCCGACCACCGCCACCGCTCCCGCTGAACGCCACCGCCGCTCCCGCCGACCACCGCCGCCGCTCCCGCCGAACGCCGCCGCTCCCACCGACCAGACCGCTCCGACCGACCACCGCTCCCACCACCCACGACCGCTCCCACCGACCGTCGCCCCACCGAGGCTCCCCCCCACCCCCGAACCCACCCCCGCCCCCTCCCCCGAAGGGGGAGGAGGGGGAGGGGGCGGGGGAGCAGCGTCACCCCTTCCCGACACGACAACGAGAGTCCGCCATGTACGAGCTGTCCCGGGTCCGCCTCTACTCCATCGGGCCCGCCGGTGCGCGCTACGCCGACACCGTGCTGGACCTGCGCGGAGTCGGTGCGCCCGTGCCCCGACCGGCCCCGGCCCAGGCGGACTTCTTCGAGGACGAACCGGTCGGCCCGCCGCGCCGCCCGGCCCCCGCGGGCGTGCTCTTCCTGGAGAACGGCGGCGGCAAGTCCGTCCTGCTCAAGCTGATCTTCTCGGTGATGCTGCCCGGCCACCGCAACACCCTCGGCGGCGCCAGCTCCGGCGTGCTGCGCAAGTTCCTGCTCGCCGACGACTGCGGCCATGTCGCCCTGGAGTGGCAGCACGTCCTCACCGGCGAGAGCGTGGTCGTCGGCAAGGTCAGCGAATGGCGCGGCCGGCAGGTCTCCAACGACCCCCGGAAGTTCGCCGAGGCCTGGTACAGCTTCCGGCCCGGCCCCGGAATGAGCCTGGACTCCCTCCCCGTCGCCGAGGCCACCGTCGTCCGCCCCCGTCAGGAGAGCGGCGAGGGCAGTTCCGGCGCCCAGGGCCGCCGCCGCACGATGAAGGGCTTCCGCGACATCCTCACCGAGGCGGGGAAGAACTACCCCAATCTGGATGTGGTCTGGGAGGAGGGCCACGAGCGCTGGAACGTACACCTCGGCGAGCTGGGCCTGGACCCGGAACTCTTCCGCTACCAGCGGGAGATGAACGCCGACGAGGGTGAGGCGGCCGGCCTGTTCGCGGTCAAGAACGACTCGGACTTCACCGACCTGCTGCTGCGCGCCGTCACGGACACCCGCGACACCGACGGCCTCGCCGACCTGGTGCACGGCTTCGCCCACAAGCTCGGCCGGCGCGCCGAACTCACCGCCGAACGGGACTTCACGGCCGGCTCCCTCGATCTGCTCTCCCGTATCGCCGACGCCGCCGAGCAGCGCGAACGCGCCCGCGAAGTGCACGCCGGGGCCGAGCGCCGCACCCGCGGCCTCGCCCAGCGGCTGCACGCCCGCGGCACCGAGGAGCGCGGCCGCGCCGCCGAGCTTGCCGAACAGGTCGCCGCCGCGGCGCACCGTGTCACCGACGCCGAGCGGGTGCGCGAGCGCCGCTCCCTTGTCTCCGCCGAACTCGCCTACCGGCACGCCTCACTGGCGCTGGCCGCCGCGGAGAAGGGCGCCGCCGCCCAGCGCCGGGAGCTCAACGACGCCCGTACGCTGCACAGTGCCTGGCAGGCCGCCGAGATCGCCCTGCGGCACCGCGCGGCAGCGGACCGCTCCGCCCGGGTCGCCGCCGCCATCCGCGAGGCCGAGCGGGACGCCGCCCCCGCGCTCGCCGCCCGTGCCACCGCCGCCGCCGATCTCGTCCGCGCCCTGCACACGGCGGCCGAGGCCGGTGAGCGGATCGCCAACGAGGAGGAGGAACGGTCCGCCGCCCTCCAGGAGGCCGGTGAATCGGCGCACCGCGACGCCACCACCGCCGCCACCCACGCCCAGCGCGCCCGCAGCGAGTCCGAACACCTCAAGCAGCGGCTCTCCGAGGTCGCCGAGGAGACCGCCGAGGCGGTCCGGGCCGGCTGGCTGGACGACAGCGCCCCCGATGCCGATCCGGCCCGCGCCGCACTCGCCGCCTCGGACGCCGAGAAGACCGCCGTCGAGGCCTGGGACTCGGCCCGCGAAGCCGCCCGGCAGGCCACCGACCGCGCCCGTGAGGCCACCGCCCGGCACGCCGCCGCCGAACTGGCCGCGGCCCGCGCCGAGGACGCCGCCGAGGCCGCCGAGCGTGCGTACGAGGCCGAGCGCGGGGCCGCCGAGTCCATCGGCGCCGAGCAGCGGCTCGCCGACCTGCTCGGACTCCCGCAGTCCGAGGCCAAGTCCCTCGGCCTGCCCGGCCCCCGTACGGCCACGTCCGGTACGGACACCGGCGCCCCGCGCCGCCCCACCGCCGGCCCGCTGACCGCCGAGGAACTGGACCGCAACGCCGACGGGCTGCGGGAGCTGCTGGAGGAGGGCGTCGCCGGCGCCGAGCGACAGCTGTTCGACCTGCGCACGGCCGCCGCCGATGATGCGCGGATCCTCGGCGCGCTGGGCGACGGCGGTCTGCTGCCCCCGGGGCCCGATGTGCTGGCCGCCGTGGAGTATCTCGGTGAGCACGGTGTCCCCGCGCTGCCGGGCTGGCGCTATCTCGCGCAGTCCGTCGACCCCGCCGACCACACCCGGGTGCTCGCCGCCCGCCCCGAGCTGGTCGACGGCGTGATCATCACCGACCCGGACACTCATGCGCGGGCCCGCGAGGTGCTCGCCCAGGCCGCGCTGCTGCCGCGCTCGGCCGTCGCGGTCGGCACCGCCGCCGCGCTGCTCGCGCCCACACCCGCCCCCGACGAGCGGGAGACCGGCGTCTTTCTCGTCCCGCCGAACCCGGCGATGCACGACGAATCCGCCGCGGACGAGGAGCGCCAGGCGCTGCGGGCGCGCGCCATAGAGCGGGACGAGGAGATCCGGGCGCTGGCCGCCCGGCTCGCCGGGGACCGGGCACTGGCCGCCCGGCTCGGCTCGTGGCGTACGGGCTGCCCGGCCGGCTGTCTCGGTGAGCTGGCCGCCGCCGCGGAGGAGACCCGGACGGCCGCGGAGGAGGCGGCCGCGGAGCTGGCCGAGGCCCGTGCGGCCCGCGACGGGACCGACGAGGTCGCGGCCGAGGCCACCCGGGTGCGCGACGAGCGCCAGGAGACCGCCCAGCGTGCCCGCCGCGCCGCCGATCTGCTTGCCGGGCTCGCGCACCGGCTGCGCGAGCGCGCCTCCTGGCAGTCCCGGATGCGCGAACTGGCCGACGAGGCGGCGGAGTTCGAGGCCCGCGCCGAGGAGTGCGTGGACCGTGCACGGGCCGCCGACGAGGACCGCAGGGCGGCCCAGCGCGCCGCCGACGACGCCCGGCGCACCGCCCGTGCGCTGCGTGCCGAGCGGTCCGAGATCGCCGGTGTACCGGACGATCTGGGCGAGGCTCCGGAGGCCGCGAGCGCCTCCCTGCCCGCGCTGCGCGAGGCCTACCGCGCCGCCTCCCAGCTCTACGAGAAGGTCGGTGTCGGCGCCGATCTGCGCGCCGAACAGGCCCGCGCCGAGGGTGAAGAGAGCGCCGCCCTGGCCGAGCTGAACCGCCTCACCAACAAGGTCCGCACCCGCGCCGAGACGCTCCTGGAGAGCCCGGACGCCGCCGACGGCCCGTCCCGGCAGGCCGCCGCGGCCCGCGCCGAATCGCTGGTGCACATGCTGGAGACCCGCGCCTCGGCCGCCAGCGAACAGCTCGGCCGGCTGCGCGGTGAGGCCGAGCGCCTCGCCCCCACGGACGGCGAGGCACACACCGAGCTGCCCGACGAGCTGGTGCCCAAGGACGCGGACCGCGCCAAGGAGCTGCTGCGCACCGCGGGCGGCGAACTGGCCACCGCCACCGAGGCGTTGACGGCCGCCCGGGACCGGCACGAGGAGCTGCTGCGCGGCCACCGCGCCGCCGAGGACGCGGCCGGCGGCTTCGACGAGACCGCCGCCCTGCTGCGCGATCTGCTCCGTGACCACCAGGACGCCGAGGACGCGGCGGACGGGCGGATCGAGCCGTACGCCGGACGGGTGGAGGACGCCCGGCAGGCCGCCGCCGAGTCCCGCCGCTCGCTGCGCGGCTGCGCCGCCGATCTCTCCACCGCCGACTCCGCGGTCCGCGAGGCGAGCGACATCCTCGTACGGCACGCCAACTCCACCCGCTACGAACAGGTCCGTACCCCCGCCCGGCAGCAGATCCGCGAACTGCCCGCGGCGGCCCTGCCGGACCATGCCGCCAAGTGGGCGGAGGCCTTCGCCCCCCGGCTGCGGGTGCTCACCGACGAGCTGGAGCAGCTGGAGCGCAACCGCGGCTCCATCGTCGACCGGCTCCGCGGCCTGGTCGAGTCGTCGCTGACGACGCTGCGCTCCGCCCAGCGGCTGTCGCGGCTGCCCGAGGGGCTGGGGGAGTGGTCCGGGCAGGAGTTCCTGCGGATCCGCTTCGAGGACCCCGACCAGGCCACGCTCACCGAGCGGCTCGGCGAGGTGATCGACGAGGCGACCCGCGCGGCCGTCAAGAAGAACAGCGATCTGCGGCGGGACGGGATGTCCCTGCTGCTGCGCGGGGTCAGCGCGGCGCTGCAGCCGCGCGGGGTGGCCGTGGAGATCCTCAAGCCGGACGCGGTGCTGCGCGCCGAGCGGGTGCCGGTCGGGCAGATGGGCGATGTGTTCTCCGGCGGCCAGCTGCTGACCGCCGCCATCGCGCTGTACTGCACGATGGCGGCGCTGCGCAGCAACGATCGGGGCCGCGACAAGCAGCGGCACGCCGGCACGCTGTTCCTGGACAACCCCATCGGCCGCGCCAACGCGACCTATCTGCTGGAGCTGCAGCGCGCGGTCGCCGATGCGCTGGGCGTCCAGCTGCTCTACACCACCGGCCTGTTCGACACCACCGCACTCGCCGAGTTCCCGCTGGTCATCCGGCTGCGCAATGACGCGGACCTGCGGGCCGGGCTGAAGTACATCAGCGTCGAGGAGCATCTGCGGCCGGGTCTGCCGCAGCAGGACCCGTCCGGCGAGGCGGTGCACGGCCAGATCACGGCGACGCGGATGTACCGCCGGCCGGAGGACCCGGCCCCCGAGGAGCCGGCGGACCCGGCCGGCGGATGACCGGCGGCGCGGGAGTCCTGCGGGCGGTCAGACCACCACCACCGACCGCAGGACCTCCCCGCGCTGCATCTTGGCGAAGGCCGGTTCGATGTCGTCGAGCGTGACGGTCTCGCTGATGAACCGTTCCAGATCGAGCTTGCCGCTCAGGAACAGATCGATCAGTACCGGGAAGTCGCGGGTGGGCAGACAGTCGCCGTACCAGGACGACTTCAGCGCGCCGCCGCGCGAGAAGAGATCGATGAGCGGCAGCTCGATCTGCATGTCCGGCTCGGGGACACCGACCTGGACCAGCGTGCCGGCCAGATCGCGCATGTAGAAGGCCTGCCGGTAGGTCTCCGGGCGGCCCACCGCGTCGATCACCACATCGGCGCCGTGCCCGCCGGTGAGCGCCCGGACCGCCTCGATGGGGTCCGTACCACGGGAGTTGACGGTGTCGGTGGCGCCGAACCGCTCGGCGGCGTCCAGCTTGCCGTCGTCGAGGTCCACGGCGATGACCCGCCGTGCCCCGGCCCGGGAGGCGCCCGCGATGGCGGCGTTGCCGACGCCGCCGCAGCCGATGACGGCGACGGTGTCCCCGCTGCCCACCCCGCCGGTGTGCACCGCCGCGCCGTACCCGGCCATCACCCCGCAGCCGATCAGCCCCGCCGCCTCCGGCCGCGCCGACGGATCGACCTTCACCGCCTGCCCGGCGGCGACCAGGGTCTTCTCGGCGAAGGCGCCGATGCCCAGGGCCGCCGTCAGCTCCGTGCCGTCCAGCAGGGTCATGGGCCGCTCGGCATTGCGGGAGGCGAAGCAGTACCAGGGGCGGGCACGACGGCAGGCCCGGCACTGTCCGCACGGCGCACGCCAGGCGAGCACCACATAGTCGCCGGGCGCCAGTTCCGTGACACCCGTGCCGACGGCCTCGATGACGCCGGCCGCCTCGTGGCCGAGCAGATAGGGGAAGGCGTCGCCGATCGCGCCGTCGCGATAGTGCAGATCGGTGTGGCACACCCCGCAGGCCTGGACGGTTACGAGCACTTCGCCCGGACCGGGATCGGGCACGAGGATCGGCAGCACCTCGACGGGGGCGCCCTTCTTGAGGGCGACGACGGCGCGGGCTTCGTGCGGCATGTCTCACTCCTAAAGCAGCGCCTGCGGTGGCGGCAGGGCGGGTAGCACGCGTGGGGTGGCACGGATGCCTGTGAGGGGTGGGAGTGGTGCGCTGTGCTGGGAACGGGGACAGTGGCGGAGGACGGTCCACCACTGTCGCCGTGTTGCCTATAGTGCGCTCGGTTGCGCTATAGGAGACATGCTGGAAGTCCGTCAGGGATACGTCAAGGGGGGATTTTTCGCTACCCCGCTCAACCCGCGTACCCCATCAGGCGGGAGAGATCGGCGGCCGCCTTCGCCGCCCGCTCCGCGAGCTCCGGCAGCAGCTGACGCTCCATGCGGTACGCCGGACCCGAGACGCCGATCGCGCCGATCACCGCGCCGTCGTGGGCCCGCACCGGCGCCGCCACCGCATTCAGCCCGATCTCCAACTCCTCGCTGGTGCAGGCGAATCCGTCCTCCAGCGCCGCCGCCAGCTGCTCGCGCAGACCGGCCGCCGTGGTCAGGGTGTGCTCGGTGAACCGCGGCAGCTTGCGGGTCACCAGGGTCTCCCGCCGCGGGGCCGGCAGATGCGCCAGCAGCACCTTGCCGCTGGCGGTGGCGTGCAGCGGGGTCCGGCGGCCCAGCCAGTTGTACGCGGTGACCGCCGCGGAGCCCCTGGCCTGCATGATGTTGACCGCCGCATCGCCGTCCAGCACCGCGATGTTGGCGGTCTCCCCGGTGTCCTCGGCGAGCGCCCGGCACACCGGCTGGCCCTCCTGGGAGATGTCCAGCCGGATCGCCGCGGCACCGGCCAGCCGCAGCACCCCGGCGCCCAGGTAGTACTTCCCGCGGTCCTTCTCCTGCTCCACCAGCCCGCGGTTCTCCAGCACCCCGAGGATACGGAACGCGGTCGACTTGTGGACGCCCAGCTCCTCGGAGATCTCGGTCACCCCGGCCTCGCCCAGCTTGGCGAGGATCTCCAGCACGCTCACCGCGCGGTCCACGGACTGGACGGATCCCGCCCCGCCGCGCCGCTCCTCGGACCGGTCGTCCGCCGTATCGCTCGTCTTCGGCATGGGTCTTTGCGTCACCACCCGGTGGCCCCGCGGGGCACGTCTGAAGGCATCTGCCGGGAAGCCCTTGACGGCCCGCGTCCCGGCTTGGATTCTGTTGCGCATCGCGCTCTGCGATGCGTTATTCAGAACACATGATACCGATCAGCGCGAGGGGGGCCAGATGATTCCCGTCTGCCGCATCGAGGACCTGCCCGAGGGCGAGTCCGTCCGGATCGAGATCGACGACGCCACACCGGCCATCGCGGTCTTCCACGCCGAGGGCGGTTTCTACGCCGTCGATGACACCTGCAGCCACCAGGACGCCTCGCTCTCCGAGGGCTATGTCGAGGGCTGCTTCGTCGAATGCCCGCTGCATGCGGCGCTGTTCGACCTGCGCACCGGAGCCCCGACCTGTCTGCCCGCCCGCCGGCCGGTGCGCACGCACCAGGTGGACGTCCTGGACGGCATCATTCATGTGCGGCCCGCCGTGCGGGAAGAGGCGGTGGCGTAAAAACACCCGGCCACGGTGAGCCGTGGCCGGCAGGCGTCGCGCGGCCCTCCCGCCCCGCCCGTTCACGCGGCCGCGCGATCGACCCTCGACGGGCCCTCCCGCGACTCCCGGCGCTGCTGCCGCCGCGCCCGACGCCGCTCGCGGCGCAGCTCCCGCGCCGTACTGCTCGGCTGGGACCGCACCCCGTTGCGCTGTACCCACACCTGGCGGGTCACCCAGACGTCCAGCACTCCCCAGGTGGCGACCACGGTGCTGGCGACCGTGCCGAGCACCGCGGGAAACGCGAACCAGGAGCCTGCCAGCGTGCACAGGAACGCCACCATGGCCTGTATCAGAGTGAGCGCCACGATGATGACGGCGCGCACCGCGGCGGTGCGCACCGGATCGGCCATCCGGCGCCGGGCCGCCGGTTCCTCCTGCCACAACGACTGTCTGCCGGTGTCCATGACCGCGTCACTCTCCCCGCACTCTCCCCGCGTGTCCGGCTTCTTGGCGGCTGCCCGGATTTCACCGGTACACGCCCCTGGTGCCGCACCCCGTCCTTTCCCATGGTCACGTACCGGACGGGCGCAGGGTTACCCGGGGTAGAGCAAAACCGGCCAACCGACCGGCATGCCTCCGGACACCGATGACAGGGGTAACTCCCGGAAACGCGGGTGGGTTGTCCGGGAATCAACGGACAACTCGGGACGATCCCTCCCCAGCCCCCGCCCCGACCTCCGGAGAGGCCTTCGGCTCGGTCACCCGACAGTAGTAGGCTCGCGCCGTTTGTTGACGGAACACCACCCCCGTGCGCCGGGGTTGACGTTGGGGAGGCCATGCGCTTTCGCGGGAAGTCGGTCCGCCGGAAGATCGTGGCGTTGCTGCTCGTACCGTTGGTGTCCCTGACGTCCATGTGGGCGTTCATGACCTATATCACCGGGCGGGAAGCCAACCAGCTGCTGGACGTCGGCAACGTCGTACAGAAGCTGGGGTATCCGGTCGAGGACGTCGTCCAGACCCTGCAGCGCGAGCGCCGGCAGAGCCTGCTCTACCTCGCCGACCGGCGCGGCGCCGACGCGCTCGGTGAGCTCCGCGCCCGCACCCGGGCCACCGACGAGGCCGTCACCCGGCTCCGCACCGACGCCGGCACCCGCGACGTCCGCGAGGGCCTGGCCGGCGACACCGGCAGCCGGATGCGCGGCATCCTCAAGGGCCTTTCAGGGCTCGGCTCGCTGCGCGCCCAGGTCGAGGACAACACCGTCTCCCGCGACGAGGCCATGGAGGGCTACAACTCCCTCGTCGACCCCAGCTATGACTTCCTCGCCGCGCTCCACGCCCTGGAGAACGTCGAGATGGACAAGCAGGGCCGGGCGCTGGTCATCGTCACCCGCGCCCGGGAGGCCGTCGCCCGCGAGGACGCCCTGATGTCCGCGGTGCTGGCCTCCGGCAGCATGAGCAAGCGCGATCTGCGGGAGCTGTCCGACCGGGTCGCCGAGCGCCGGGTCCTCTACGACACCAGCCTCCCCATGCTGCCGATGCGGGACCGCGGCCTCTACGAGGACTACTGGCGCTCCGCGCAGGCACGTGAGCTGACCTCCTACGAGGACCGGGTGATCGCCGCCGGCGCACAGGACGGACCGCGGACGGTCAACGCCGAGCGCTGGAACACCGCGGCCAAGAAGGTCCTCGGCGACCTCCAGCGGATGGGCAAGGGCGCCGGCGACCGCTACCAGGAGCGCGTCGCGCCGGTCGCCACGAACATCCTGCTCAAGGCCGCCATCGCCGGTGTCCTCGGCTTTGCCGCGCTGCTGGTCTCGATCATCGTCTCGTTCCGGATCGGCCGCCGCCATGTGCGCGACCTCATCCGGCTGCGCAAGGCCGCCCATGACGTCTCCGGCGTCCGGCTGCCGAGCGTCATGCGGCGCCTGGCGGCGGGCGAACAGATCGATGTGGAGACCGAGGCGCCCCGGCTCGTCTTCGGCCAGGACGAGACCGGCCAGGTCGGCCAGGCGCTCAACACCCTCCAGCGGGCCGCGATCGAGGCCGCCGTCAAGCAGGCCGAGATGCGCCGCGGCGTCTCCGACGTGTTCGTCAACCTCGCCCGCCGCAGCCAGGTCCTGCTGCACCGCCAGCTGACCCTCCTGGACGCCATGGAACGGCGCACCGAGGACACCGACGAACTCGCCGACCTCTTCCGGATCGACCATCTGACCACCCGTATGCGACGTCATGCGGAGGGTCTGGTCATCCTCTCCGGCGCGGCCCCCTCCCGGCAGTGGCGCAAGCCGATCCAGCTGATGGATGTCGTGCGCGCGGCGGTCGCCGAGGTGGAGGACTACGAGCGGATCGAGGTGCGCCGGCTGCCGCGGCTCGCGGTGGACGGCCCCGCGGTGTCCGACCTCACGCACCTGATCGCCGAACTCCTGGAGAACGCCACGGTCTTCTCCCCGCCGCACACCGCCGTCCAGGTGCTGGGCGAACGGGTCGCCAACGGCTACACCCTGGAGATCCACGACCGCGGCCTGGGCATGGCGCCCGACCTGCTGCTGGAGGCCAATCTCCGGCTCGCCGAAACCCCCGAGTTCGAGCTGTCCGACACCGACCGGCTCGGCCTGTTCGTGGTCAGCCGGCTCGCCCAGCGGCAGGACGTACGGGTCTCCCTGCAGCCCTCGCCGTACGGCGGTACCACCGCGGTGGTCTTCCTCCCCGGGACGCTCCTGACCGAGACACACGACAGCGGCCGGGAGGACGACGATCCGGCCCCCGGCGGCTCCGTCGGCAACGAACTGGAGCATGCGGCGGGCAAGTTGGCCGCGCTGTCGCAGGTGCCGCCGCCGCGGCCCGAGCGGGAGCGGGCGCCGGCCGTCATCGACGGACCGGTCGAACTCGAGGCGCCGCTCGGCCCGGACGAGCTGGGCCCCGACGACGAGGGCGGTCTCTTCCGGAAGCGGGAACGCAGCCGCGACGCGAAGGGGCCCGCCGCACCGGCCCGCCCGTTCTCCGCACCGCGCGGTATCGCCCCCGTGCCGTCCGCGCCGGAGGGCGAGCAGCACCAGCAGATCCAGGACCAGGCGCCCGGCGGCCCGGCCCCGCTGCCGCGCCGCCACCGCCCGCCGGTGCTGGTCTCCGACCACGGCAGAACGGTCGACGACCGCGATCCGCAGCGGAAGCCGGACACGGCCCGTCCCGGCGCCGAGGACTCCGGCTCCGGGCGTTCCGCGGACCGGCCGTCGTCCGGCGCGCCGCAGGACCCGGCGCCGGAGGCCCCGCGGCCCGCCGAGGGATCGGACACGCCCGCGCCGACCACGCCCACGGGCCTGCCCCGCCGGGTACGGCAGGCCAGCCTCGCGCCCCAGCTCAAGGCCGACGCCGCCGAGCCGGCCGAGGCGAGGCGGAGCACCGCACCGCCCGCGGACGACCGGGACGCCGAGGCGGTACGCGCCCGGATGGCCTCGCTCCAGCGCGGCTGGCAGCGCGGCCGGCGCGACAACGGCGACGACCCGCGCGAGACCGGCACGCCCCCGCGGGGCGAGGACCCGGCCGCGGACACCACAGGCCCGGACACCACAGACCCGGACGCCCGTGACACCGTCACCCATGACGGAGATGCCACGGGCACCACAGCACCAGGAACCACATCGGGAGGGGACGGTCCATGACCGCACCGAAGGCAGCAGCTTCCACCGCATCGGACTCGGCGAAGGGGTCCGGCGAGCTGAACTGGCTCCTGGACGAACTGGTCGAGCGGGTCGGCTCCATCCGCAAGGCACTCGTCCTCTCCAGCGACGGACTGGCCACCGGCGCCTCGAAGGACCTGACCCGCGAGGACGGCGAGCATCTGGCCGCGGTCGCCTCCGGCTTCCACAGCCTGGCCAAGGGCGTCGGCCGGCACTTCGACGCGGGCCAGGTCCGGCAGACCATGGTCGAGCTGGACGACGCGTTCCTGTTCGTCAGCGCGGCCGGCGACGGCAGCTGCCTGGCCGTACTGGCCGATGCGGACTCCGATGTCGGGCTGATCGCGTACGAGATGACGCTGCTGGTCAAGCGCGTGGGCACGCACCTGGGCACCGCGCCCCGGTCCGGCCTGACCTCCTGAGCACGACGATGGTGACGCCATGAGCGAGCGCAGCGAGCTCATCGTGCAGAGAGGCGCGCCTCGCGGGTGCGGGACCGGGCGCAGCGAGGTATCGGCATGAGCGAACAGGACGACCGGGCGGCGCGGGACCGGGAAGCGGCCCGCTGGTTCGACGACGACGCGGGCCCGGTCGTCCGTCCGTACGCGATGACGCGCGGGCGCACCCGTACGGCGGCGGAGGGGCGCCTCGATCTGATCGCGCTGGTGATCGCCGAGAGCCGGGCGGAGGAGACGGTCGACGACCAGTCGCTGTCGCCCGAGCATGTCGAGATCGTCGGGCTGTGCCGGCAGGAGCCGCTGTCGGTCGCCGAGCTGGCGGCCGAACTCGATCTGCCGGTCGGCGTCGTACGGGTCCTGATCGGGGATCTGCTGGATGCGGAGCTGGTCCATGTCAGCAGGCCGGTGCCCCCGGCCGAGCTGCCCGACGAGAAGGTGCTGCGCGAGGTGATCGAGGGCCTGCGTGCGCTGTGATCCGCCGCCCGGCTCAGCCGCCGCCGTCCCGCTCAGCCGCCGCCGTCCGGTTTCTGCTTCCGCGGCGGCGGCCACTGCTCGACGGCGGCGCCCGGATCCAGCCGGGAGAGCGCTTCCGCCAGCTGTGCGCAGACCCGGCGGATCTCCTCATAGCCACAGCGGGGTGACCTGCCCGCGAACCAGTTCCTGGAGCAGCCCGAGCTGGGCGCCGCCGTAGTAGACGGCGGCGACACCGAGGATCCGCGCGGCGGTGGCGCCATGGCGCCTGAGCCACTCCGTGCGTCTCACCGAGCCTCCACTCGTGCCGTGCCGCCGGACGGCTGCTATGCCGTGCTCGCCTAGGCGTAGGGACCGCCGTTGTGGCGGAGGACGAGCACCGCGGCGTCATCGCGGTGCCCGGTCAGATCGGCCACCGCGATCACCTCGGCGGCCAGCTCGTCGGCGTCCGCGTCGTAGGCCGCGCCGACCAGTGCGGCCACTCGCGCCAGCCCCTTCTCGATCGGGTAGGTCGGCCCTTCCACCACCCCGTCGGTGATCAGGACGAACGCTCCCTCCTGGGACAGCCGGCGGCGGGTGACCGGGTACGCCCCGTCAGGAAAGAGGCCCAGCGGCAGTCCTCCCGCGTCCTGGAGCACCTGCGCGCCCTCGGCGGTGCCCCAGATCGCCGGTACATGTCCGGCGCGGGCGTCGGCCAGCTCCGCGGTGACCGGGTCGAAGCGCAGAAACGTGCAGGTCGTCAGCAGATCGGAGCTCATCGAGACCAGCAGGTTGTTGGCCCTGCTCAGGACGTCGCCGGGGTCGGTGGTGGCGCCCGCGACGGCGCGCAGGCCGGTGCGGACCCATGCCCATGAACGCGGCGGCCTCGACGTCATGGCTGGGGGCGCCCGGCGCTCCGGCGACAACAGCAGGGGCTTTGTTGAGCAACGTTCAACCGCGCGGTACGGTGCCTATTGAGCAATTGTCAACAGAAGGAGATCCGCCGCCATGGCCCCGGACGCGACCCCGGCACCCTTCGACCACCTGGAGATCCAGGTCGGCCCGCACACCTACGACGCACTGGCCTGCGGGCCCGCCGACGGGGAATTCGTCCTGCTGCTGCACGGCTGGCCCGAGTTCGCCGACTCCTGGAGCGCCGTGCTCACCGCCCTGGGCGCGGCCGGCTACCGCGCCGTCGCGGTCGACCAGCGAGGCTACTCCCCCCGCGCCCGCCCGCCCCGGGTCGCCGACTACGCCGTGCCCGAACTCGTCGCCGACGCCCTCGCCTTCGCCGATTCGCAGGGCGCGGACCGCTTCCACCTCGTCTCGCACGACTGGGGCGGCATGGTCGCCTGGGCCGTGGCCGGTGCCCACCCCGAGCGGCTGAAGTCCCTGACCGTGCTGGCCACTCCGCACCCGGACGCGCTCAACCGCGCCGCCGCCGAGGACCCCACCCAGCACCACATGCTCGACTACGTCCGCTTCTTCCGCAGCGGCGAGGGCGCCGCGGAAGCCGCCCTGCTCGCCGACGACGCCGCCCGGCTGCGCGCCGCGTACGGCGGCAAGGTCCCCGCCGCCCTCGTGGACGGCAATGTCCGCCGGCTGTCCGCACCGGGCGCGCTGACCGCCACGCTGAACTGGTACCGCGCCCCCGAGTCGGTCATCTCGGTACCGGCCGGCCGGATCACCGTGCCCACCCTCTTCCTGTGGGGCAGCGGGGACGTCGCCCTGGGCCGCGGTGCGGCCGAGTCGACGGGCGAGTGGGTGGACGGTCCGTACCGCTTCGAAGCCCTGGAGGGGGCCAGCCACTGGCTGCCCGAAGAGGTCCCGGCCCTCGTCACGCCGCCGATCCTGGAGCACCTCGGACAGTACGTCTGACACCGCGGGGGGCCGGGACACCGAGTCCGTCGCCGGCCCCCCCGCCGCCGTAAACTGCGGGCATGTCCGGCAAGCGAACCACCCGCCTCACGCCCGACCAGCGCAGGGAGCAGCTGGTCGGCATCGGTCTGGAGATGCTCGCCGACCGCTCCCTGGACGAGCTGTCCACCGACGAGGTCGCCCGCCGGGCCGGGATCTCCCGCGGGCTGCTCTTCCACTACTTCGACTCCAAGCGCGACTTCTACCGCGCGGTGGTCCGCGCCGCATGCGACCGCTTCACCGCCGCGACGGAACCGGACGGCACCCTGGAGCCGGTCGCCTGGATGCGGGCCTTCATCGCGGGCTTCGTGGTCTACGTCCTGGAACACCGTCAGGTGTATCTCGCCCTGGTACGGGGCGCCGCCGGCAGCCATCCCGCGGTGACCGACATCGTCGGCGCGACCCGGGAGACCCTCGCCCGCCGGGTGCGCGACGGCCAGCGGAGGCTCGGGATGCCGGACGCCCCACGGCTCGAACTGGCCTCCCGCGCCTGGATGGCGTTCGCCGAGGAGGCGGTCGTCAACTGGCCCGCCGAGGAGCCCGGCGCCCAGGACGAGCTCTGCGCCTTCATCGAATCCAGCTTTGTGAGCCTGCTGGGCCTGCTCGACCGGCCCGGCGTCCTCACCCCGCGCTAGAAGGCACCCGGCTGCCCCAACCACCGCTCCCACCGCCCTTTTGGGCAGGTTGGCGCCCTCTGACCCGCAGCGTCTCCCAAGCGTGACACATCTCAAGTGGGCGCCGTGCTGAGCACGTTGTACCGTTCCCTTGCACCTGCTGCCCCGTGCGCCGAGGCTCGGGTATCCAGCGTGAGCTCCACCCGCATACACGGCAATTCAGGAGAAGAATCCCATGGCCTTCGGGCGCTCCGATCGCCGCCGACGGTCCGCCGCCGTCGAACCGGTGACGCTCAAGATCCTGGTCGCGGGCGGCTTCGGGGTCGGCAAGACCACCCTGGTCGGCGCCGTCAGCGAGATCAAACCGCTGCGGACCGAGGAACGGCTGACCGAGGCGGGCCGGCCGGTCGACGACCTCGACGGGGTGGAGGCCAAGACCACCACCACCGTCGCGATGGACTTCGGACGGATCACCGTCAACGACGAGCTGGTTCTCTATCTCTTCGGCACGCCGGGCCAGGACCGCTTCTGGTTCCTGTGGGACGAGCTGGCGCGCGGTGCACTCGGCGCGGTGGTGCTCGCCGACACCCGCCGGCTGGCGGACAGTTTCGCCGCGATCGACTACTTCGAGCGGCGCGGACTGCCCTTCACCGTCGCCGTCAACTGCTTCGACGGCGCCGACCGCTATCCGCCGCAGGCCGTACGGGACGCCCTGGACCTGGACCCCCAGGTGCCGGTGATGCTGTGCGACGCCCGCCTCAAGGACTCCGCGCGGGATGTGCTGATCTCGGTCGTCGAGCATGCGATGCGGACCGGCGCCCGCCGGCGGGAGCCCGCACTGCCCTGACGGGGACGGAAGTACGGCCGGTACCCCGCCGTCCGGGGTACCGGCCGTACGTCTGCGTACCGCGCGGCGCCAGGCCCTGACGACAGGGCCTAAGAGGCCGCCGAGCCGTCCTCGGCCAGCCAGCCGAAGCTCCGCTCCACGGCCTTGCGCCAGTTGGCGAACTCGCGGTCGCGGGCTGCCCCGTCCATGCGCGGTGTCCACTCCGTGTCACGCTGCCAGTGGCTGCGCAGTTCGTCCAGGTCCTGCCAGACCCCGGTGGCCAGACCGGCCGCGTACGCCGCCCCCAGACAGGTGGTCTCCGAGATCACCGGACGGATCACCGGCACCCCCAGCACATCCGCCTGATGCTGCATCAGCAGCCGGTTGGCCGTCATCCCGCCGTCGACCTTCAGCTGGGTGATCCGCACCCCCGAGTCCTGGTACATGGCGTCCACGACCTCCCGGGTCTGCCAGCTGGTCGCCTCCAGTACGGCGCGCGCCAGATGCGCCTTGGTGACGAAGCCGGTCAGGCCGGTGATGACACCACGGGCGTCGGAGCGCCAATACGGCGCGAACAGACCCGAGAACGCCGGTACGACATACGCCCCGCCGTTGTCCGGGACGCTCGCCGCCAGCGGCTCGATCTCCTCGGCCGAGGAGATGATGCCCAGCTGATCGCGGAACCACTGCACCAGGGCGCCAGTAATGGCGATGGATCCCTCCAGGCAGTAGACCGGTGCCTCCCCGCCGAGCTGGTAGCCCATGGTCGTCAGCAGCCCGCTCTTGGACGGGACCGGGCGGTTACCGGTGTTCAGCAGCAGGAACGAACCGGTGCCGTAGGTGTTCTTGGCCTCGCCGACGCCGTAGCAGGTCTGGCCGAAGACGGCCGCCTGCTGGTCGCCGAGCGCGGACGCCACCGGCACCCCCTGCAACTGCCCCACGGCCGTGCCGTACACCTCGGCCGACGACCTGATCTCCGGCAGGATCGCGGCCGGCACATTCATCGCCGACAGGATCGCCGGATCCCACTGGAGGGTGGACAGATTCATCAGCATCGTGCGGCCCGCGTTGGTCACATCGGTGACATGCACCCCGCCGTCGGTGCCGCCGGTCAGATTCCAGATCAGCCAGGAGTCGATGGTGCCGAAGGCGATCTCCCCGCGCTCGGCACGGGCCCGCAGCCCCGGCACCTCATCCAGCAGCCAGGCCGCCTTCGGCCCGGAGAAGTAGCTGGCCAGCGGCAGTCCGGTGGCCTCCCGGAAGCGGTCCTGGCCGTCCGCGCCGCCCAGTTCAGCGCACAGCTGGGAGGTACGGGTGTCCTGCCAGACGATCGCATGGTGCACCGGCCGGCCGGTGGCCCGGTCCCACAGGACCGTGGTCTCCCGCTGGTTGGTGATGCCCAGCGCACTGAGCTGGTCCGCGCGCAGCCCCGCCTTCGCGAGCGCCCCCGCCACCACCGCCTGCACCTTCGACCAGATCTCGGTGGCGTCGTGCTCCACCCAGCCCGGCTTGGGGAAGATCTGCCGGTGCTCGCGCTGGTCGACGGCGACGATCGCCCCGCCGTGGTCGAAGATGATGCAGCGGCTCGACGTGGTGCCCTGGTCGATCGCGGCCACATATTTCTCGGTCTTCCCGGTTCGCTCCGTCATGCCGTCACGCCTCCTGAAGTCCTGGTGAGTGGGTGCGGCGGGGCGCGGGGCGGCCCGGTGGCACGCCCCGACGGCCCCGGCCGGGTCAGAACGCCGCGTTGTACACCAGGCCGGACAGCACCGCGCCGATCAGCGGACCGGCCACCGGGATCCAGGCGTAACTCCAGTCGGAGGAGCCCTTGTTGGGGATCGGCAGCAGGGCGTGCACCAGGCGCGGGCCCAGGTCACGCGCCGGGTTGATGGCATAGCCGGTGGGGCCGCCCAGCGACAGCCCGATGCCGACGACCAGCAGTGCGACCAGCAGCACATTGATCCCGGAGCCATAGATCCCCGCGTCCTCGCCGGGGACCGGGCCGATGCCGATGCCCTTGTTCTGGCCGAAGAACAGCAGCGGCAGCACCAGACCGATGGTGGCGATGATCTCGGTCACCAGGTTGGCGGCCGGCTTGCGGATCTCCGGGGCGGTGGAGAAGATCCCGAGCGTCGGCTGGGCCTTGCTCTGCTCGGCGTTGGCGGCGAACTGCGCGTAATACAGCGCCCAGGCCAGTACGGCCCCGATCACCGCGCCGACCATCTGCGCCAGGACGTACAGCGGCACCTTCGACCACTCGGTGCCGCCGGCGACCGCCGATCCCAGCGTCACCGCGGGATTGAGATGCCCGCCGGACAGCGGCGCCGAGGTGTAGGCGCCGGCCAGTACGGCCATGCCCCAGCCGAAGGCGATCACGACCCAGCCGGCGCCCTTCGCCTTGGAATAGTGCAGGGTGACGGCGGCGCACACACCGGCGCCGAAGAGAATGAGTATCGCGGTGCCGATCACTTCACCGACGACGATGTCCGCATTGGAATACATGGCGGCTCCTTGGCCCTCGCCCGGGGACGTCCCCCGGTCCTCCGTGCAGGGTGCGTGCCACCGGCGGGCAGCGGACAGCCGCTGCCACCCGGCCGGGGTGCCTGAGTGCGGCGATGCCGACTGGCATCCGGAAGTGTTCACCGGTGCTGAGGGGCCGTCAAGGTCGCACACCGCAGAGGATGTTGAGGACACCGCCCGGACCCGCGGCCCGTACGCCGCCGTCAGCCGCGAGCTCCCGCCCCCTCCTGACCGGGCGGCGCGGGGCACCCTCCGCCCGCCGGACCGGACGCCCCGCCCGCGGTGCCGCGCCGGATCTCCGTCCGCTCCGACCCGGGGCGCCCCAGCACCCAGCTCGCCCCCGGCAGCGCCTTGGCGGCCTTCTTCAGCGGTGCCAGCGCGGCCGCGGCCTCGTGGTGCCCGGTGACGGCGCCGGGCGGACAGACCACCGTCGCCAGCGACAGGGTGACCGGCCGCCCGCCCGCCGACCAGGCCACGTCCAGCAGCGCCGCCGCGAACGGTGCCAGACCGTCCGGCTCGGCCAGCACCAGAAAGTCGTCGCCGCCGATATGACCCACCCGGCTGGCCGGTTCACCCGCCGCGACCCGCGCCAGCGTCCGCCCCACCGCACGGATCAGCTCATCGCCGGCCGCAAACCCCGCGCCGTCATTGACCTGCTTGAAACCGTCCACATCCAGCCAGCTCAGCGCGAACGCCCGGCCCTCGGCGATCCGCCGGGCCACCTCACCGTTGATCTCGTCCGAACCGGGCAGCCGGGTCAGCGGGTTGAGCCGGGCCGCCTCCTCCACCCGGCTCTCGGCCAGGGCCCGCAGAATGTCCGCCAGGTGCACCACGCCCATGCAACGGCCGCGCTCGTCCACCACCGCCACATCGTCCCCGGTACGGTCGCGGTCGCCCTCGGCGATCACGTCGAGGACCTGCCAGGCGGTGGCGTCCGCGCCGACCGTCCGCGGCCGGTCGGCGAGCCGCAGCGCCGGACGGTCGGCGTACAGCGCATGCCCGTACCGCCCGGACAGCGACAGCAGGAACCGGTCCCGGTCGATCGCCCGGACCGGCACCCCGTCCCCGTCCACCAGCAACACCCCCGACACCCCGGGGAACCCGGTGAGATGACTGCGCACCGCACCCGCCGACGCGGACATCGGCAGCAGCGCGGCGGGCTGCAGGAACTGGGCGACCGGCGGCCCCGAGGGCGGGCGGTGCGGCGCCGACGGTCCGTTCACCGCGGGCGGGAGCGCGGCCGGCAGATACACCTCGGTCACCGGCCGGCGGGTGGGCGGCGCGAACAAGTGGCCCTGCGCCAGCTGCACCCCGGCGTCCCGCACCGCCCGGTACTGCCGCTCGGTCTCCACGCCCTCGATGGCCAGCAGGCCGCCCACCCGCTCGCACAGCTGCCGCATGGCGGCCACCGCGGCCTGCGGCCCCCGGTCGGTGTCCAGCCGTCGGCACAGCGAGGCATCGAGTTTGACGAGGTCCGGTGCGAGGTCGCCGAGCAGCCGCAGCGGAAGATCACCGTCCCCGACGCCGTCCGCACAGATCCGGAAGCCCTCGTCGCGCAACGCCGCCGCGGCCTCCAGCAGCGCGGCACACGGGACATCGCTGAACGGCCCGCCGACATCGAGGGTGATCTCCCACGGCCGCCGGCCCACGTCGTGGACCGCCTTGCCCAGGGCCGTCAGCGGGGTGAGCTCGGCGACCGTGGTGGCGAAGAGGTTGATGTGCAGCGGCAGCGGCGTCTGCCGGTGTGCCGCCACCCGTACGGCGAGCGCCGCCAGTTCGGCGTCCAGATTGGGGTGCCGGCGCGCCGCGGCCAGCACATCGGCGTCCGCGTCCTCGGGGCGGGCGAGTATCTCCAGCGCGGCGACCGAGCCGGTCGAGAGGTTCACGACGGGCTGGAAGGCGAATCGAAGCTGGTCCGTCCAGGCAGGCACGGGTAGCAGCATGCCCCGCCACCACGGCGAACGGCGCGTGGTTCACGCACTGTTCACGCACCCTTCCGGAGCGTACGGCCCACTGCCGCGCGAGGCACACACGACGTTCGAGCAAGACCGCCAGGGGGTGCTCGTACACGCGCCGGTGTGCGACTGCATTCGCATTCACTGCATTCAGCGCATCACTGCACTCAGCGCACTCACTGCACTCACTGCACTCACTGCACTCACTGCACCACTGCACTCAGCGCACCGCGACCACGGCCGACCCGTGCCCGAACAGCCCCTGATTGGCGGTCACCCCCACCCGGGCACCCGGCACCTGACGCGCGCCCGCCTGCCCCCGCAACTGCCACGTCAGCTCGCAGACCTGGGAGATGGCCTGGGCCGGCACCGCCTCACCGAAGGAGGCCAGTCCGCCGCTGGCGTTCACCGGCAGCCGCCCGCCCAGCGCCGTCGCACCGTCCCGCAGCAGCTTCGCGCCCTCACCGGCCCCGCACAGCCCCAGATCCTCGTACCACTCCAGCTCCAGGGCGGTGGACAGGTCGTAGACCTCGGCCAGTGAGAGGTCCTCGGGGCCGATCCCGGCCTCCTCGTAGGCGGTGTGCGCGATCGACGCCCGGAAGCCGGTCTCCGGCTCCGGTACGGCGGCCGCCGAGTCCGTGGCGATGTCCGGCAGATCCAGTACGGTCCGCGGATACCGCGGGGTGGCCGTGGAGACCGCGCGGATCCGGACCGGGTCCGTGGCACCGTGCCGGCGCGCGAAGTCCATGCTGGTCAGGACCAGTGCCGCGGCACCGTCGGAGGTGGCGCAGATGTCCAGCAGCCGCAGCGGATCGGCGACCACGGCGGACGCCGCGACCTCCTGCGCGGTGACCTGCTTGCGGTAGCGGGCGTACGGATTGGCCGCGCCCGCCGCCGAGTTCTTCACCTTCACCCGCGCGAAATCGTCGGCCGTGTCGCCGTACCGCGCCATCCGTCGGCGTGCGTACAGCCCGAAGTACGCCGGGTTGGTGGCCCCCAGCACCCGGAACCGCAGCCAGTCCGGATCATCGGGCCGCTCGCCGCCCGCCGGGGCGAAGAACCCCTTGGGCGCGGCGTCCGCGCCCACCACCAGGGCCACCTCGGCCATCCCCGAAAGGATCTGCGCCCGCGCGGTATTGATGGCCTGGGCGCCGGACGCGCAGGCCGCATAGACGCTGGTCACCCGGGCACCCTGCCAGCCCAGCGCCTTGGCGAAGGTCGCGCCCGCCACGTAACCGGGGTAGCCGCCGCGCACCGTGTCCGCGCCGACCACGCTCTGCACCGCGCGCCAGTCGAGCCCGGCGTCCGCGAGGGCGTCCCTGGCCGCCTTCGTCCCGTACTCGACGAAGCTGCGCCCCCACTTGCCCCAGGGATGCATCCCGACACCGAGCACCGCCACATCACCGCTCGCGCCGCTGCGGCAGGGCCTGGCTATCCGCCCATCTGCCTGCCTAGCTACCCGCCGCCCACCCGCGCCCTTAGTTTTTTCCCCGCCGCCCACCCCCCTTCGGGGGGTGGGCGGGTATAGGGATGCGGGAACCGCACCGGGGGCGACGGATTCCGGTGCGTCGGGTGCAGCGTCGAGGGCGTCGGGCCCCCGAGCATCTGGGGCGTCGGGCCCCCGAGCGTCGGCGGCATCGGGAACCGCACCGGGCGTACCCGGCCGTCGCGACACGGAGATCGCCCCACCTCCATCCCCGTCCCCCGCCACCCGCCACCGCCAGGTCGTCCAGATGTGCGCCTCGTCCTCGTGGAGCACCCCCGGCACCAGCTCGACCTCCGTGCCCACGGTGAGATCCGCGGCGCGGACGCCGGGCGCGGTCTGTCCGAGGACCACCATCCGTTCCTCCGCGAGTTCCACCGCGACCAGGAGGTACGGCTGCCACGCGGTGTCCGGGTCGGAGACGTAGGGCGCGGGCGGGCGATAGCGGGCGTCGGTGTACGACCAGACCGTGCCGCGCCGGGACAGCGGCACCTCTACCAGCTCGCCGCCCCCGCATGCGGGGTTGCGGCAGAAGGTGTCCTCACGGGGGAAAAACACCGCGCCGCAGGCCCGGCACCGGGTCCCCAGCAGCCGGAAGTCCGCCGCATCCTGGTCGAACCATCCCGGCACCACCGGCTTCCGCGTACGTGCCACAGCCCCTCCTCCACCGCACCGACAACCCAAGAACTGACGGAACGTCAGGAGTGTGGCACGCTGCCGCTCCGCACGGAACCCCGGTACGGCCGCCGGGCGATCAAGCCGTTCACGAGGGGGAGTGCCGGTGCCCGAGACTGCCCGCACCGATGCCCGTCCGTCCGCCGGGCTGCGTCGCAACCGGCTCCGAGGGCACCGACGCCCCTGCACGCGCCACCGGACAGGGCATCACCTCGCCCGGCCTCCCGAGGCCCGGGGCGGCGGCGACGCCTCGTTCGCGGCCTGGATCCCGGTCGCCGCGCCGGATCTCGGCGGCCGCCACGAGGGCCGTACGGAGGATTCGGCGCCCGAACGGAAAGCCGCGCAGGATTTCGCCGAACCGGACGCGGCCCGGCCGCGTCCCCCACAACAGGGTCCGGGGCACGGGATCGACGGGGGTGATGCCGTGCCCCGGCCCGCGAACGAGCCGCCCGCCCGCGCCGGCCGAGACCCGTCGGCCCACGGGCCTTCTTATCCGCCGATGCCTCCCCGAGCCGCCCAACGCCCGTCAGTGCCGGACCAGTGACCGCCGCGCTATCGGGAAGTCGAAGTAGGTGTCCGGGAACGTCTCCGGTGTGAAGGTGTAGTGCCACCACTCGTTCGCGTAGTTGACGAATCCGGCGCGCTCCAGGCCGTCCTTGAGCAGCAGACGGTGGGCCCGTTGGCTGCCCGTGATCCGTGGGTCGAGGGTGTGCGCCAGGGTGTCGAAACAGTCGAAGCCGGTACCCATGTCCAGCGAATTGTCCGGGAAGCGGGCCGCCTTCGGGCCGTAGCACGACGCCAGCGGCTCCCCGGGGACGTACGGCCGGGTCGGCAGCGCGGGCAGCCGCACCAGCGTCAGATCGACGGTGCTGCCCCGGCTGTGCCCGGACTTCTCCGCGATATAGCCGTCCCGGAAAAGCGTCGACTTGTCGACCCGCGGATAGAATTCCGCCTTCATCCGCTGGTCGCCGAGGTCCTTGGCCCAGGACACGAAGTGGTCCACGGCGCGCTGCGGGCGGTAGCAGTCATAGACCTTGAGGGAGTATCCGCGGCGCAGGAACGAGACCTGCGCCCGGTGCAGGGCCCGCGCCGCGTCCCGCGTCAGCAGGCACATCGGAGCCCGATAGCCGGTCACCGGCACGCCCATGAAGTTGTGCGGGGTGAAGTAGCGCATCTCCTGGATGATCGTGGGATCCACGCTGCGCAGTGGTACGAACTCCCTTGGCGCCTTGGGGTCGTGGGCGGGAGGCGACGACGGCGCCCGGCGGGTGACGGTGTCCGCCGCCGCGCTCGGGGAGAGCGCGGTGACAGCGATCAGGGCGGCGGCAGCGGCAGCGAGGCCGCGCAGGGCGGCAGCAAGTCTCGGCATGGCCCTCGTCTACCAGCCCCGGCAGCCGGAGGGGAAGCCCCGCCACACAGCCGGCCCACCGCGCACCACGGCCCCGCCCGCCTCCCCTCCGACCCCGCGAACTCCCTCCGCCTCACCACGCCCCGCCCGCATCCCCTCCGACCCACCGCGAACCTCCCGCCGACCCACCACGCCCCGCCCGCCCGGCTACCCCTCCGTCCCGCCGGCCAGCCCCCGCACCCGCACCGGATACCCCACCGCGCCCCCGTCCCGCCGCTCCACGACCACCCGGCCGCCGGACCGCCGCGAGGTGAAGCGCTCCACGGTCGGCCGCTGCCAGCCGTCCCCGGCGTCCGGCACCACCAGCCCGCTGCCCCCGCGCCCGGCGACCGGTGCCCACACCTCCAGCTCTGTCCCGCCGTGCGCACCCGCTACCGGCAGCACCGCACCGGCCCGCGCCAGCACCGGAATCCGCGACAGCGGCGCCTCCACCCACACCTGCCCGGGGCCGTCGTACGCCCGCCCGGTCGCGGTGTCGTACCACCGGCCGCGCGGCAGCCGTACCGGCCGCCGGGTCACCCCCGCCGCCAGAACCGGCGCCACCAGCAGTGCGTCCCCCAGCAGAAAGGCGTCCTCGCAGTCCCGTAGCGCCCGGTCCCGCGCCGCGCTCCACCACAGCGGCCGGACATACGGCGCCCCGGTCAGCCGCGCCAACTGCCCCAGCGTCCCGAGGTACGGCAGCAGCCGCTGCCGCTCACGCAGCGCCGTACGGGCATGTGCGAGCACCTCGCTCCCGTATTCCCAGGGCTCCCGCCGCCCCGCCCCCATCGCCGAATGCGTACGGAACAGCGGCATATAGGCGCCCAGTTGGAACCACCGCAGATACAGCTCCGGACACGGCACCCCGGAGAACCCGCCGATATCGGGACCGCTGTACGGCACCCCGCACAGCCCCAGCCCCAGCACCAGCGACAGCGACGCCCGCAGCCCCGGCCAGCCCGTCGCCACATCGCCCGTCCAGCTGCCGCCGTAGCGCTGCAGCCCGGCCCAGCCCGAACGCGAGAAGAGGAACGGGCGCTCGGCCGGCCGCAGTTCGCACAGCCCCTCGAAGCCGGCCCGGGCCATGGCCAGGCCATAGACGTTGTGCGCCTCCCGGTGGTCGCCGCCCCGCCCCTCCAGCGCATGCCGTGCCGAACGCGGCAGGGTCCGTTCCCCGAACGCGGCGAAGGAGGCCGGCTCGTTCATGTCGTGCCAGACCCCCGAGAAGCCCTGCGCCAGCCGCTCCGCGTACAGCGCACCCCACCACTTGCGCACCCGCGCATCGGTGAAGTCCGGATACACCGACTCGCCCGGCCACACCACCCCGCGCACCTCGCGCCCCCGCGCGTCCCGCACAAAGGCGTCCGCCGCCACCCCGCCCTCGTACACGATGTCCCCCGGCTCGGCCTTCACCGCCGGATCCACGATCGACACCAGCCGCACCCCGTCCGCACGCAACTCCCGGGCCAGCCCCGGGAGATCCGGATAGCGCTGCCGGTCGACCGTGAAGACCCGGTGCCGGTCGTAGTGGTCGATGTCCAAATGGACGGCGGACAGCGGAAGTTCCCGCTCCTTGTAGCCGGCCACCACCCGGCGCACCTCGGCCTCCCCACCGAAGCCCCAACGGGCGTGCTGATATCCCAGCGCCCACTGCGGAGGCAGCGCGGGCGCCCCGGTCAGCGCCGTCCAGACCTGCAGCACCCGGGCCGGGGATCCGGCCAGCACCCAGTAGCGCAGCGGCCCGCCGTCCATCCGCAGCTCACAGGTGCCCGGCCGGTCATGGCCCGAGCCCGCCCCCTCCGCGCCCTCGCGCAGCGTGACCCGGCCGTCCCAGGAATTGTCGTGAAAGACCAGATGCGTACCGGCGTCCGCCACCACCAGCTGCACCGGCATCGTCAGCGACAGCGGATCGTCGCCCGGCTCGAAGGCCCCGCCCGGATCGGTGTTCCACAGCCGGTACGCACCGTCCCGCAGCCGTGGCCCGTGCGCCCGGCCGCCCAGCCCGAAGAACCGGGCGTCGGCCGCCACCTCAGAGCGCTGCACCCAGCGCGAGACACCGCACCCCTCCGGCCGCCCGGCGCGCTCGTCCACCCCCTCGTCGCCCGCCCCGTCCCACCAGCGCGGCGGCAACTCCCGCCGCAGCACCGCCCCGCCGGGCGTCCGCACCTCCACCGCGCCGTGCCGGGACACCACCACCAGCACCCGCTCGGAGACCACCCGCCAGCCGCCCTCCGTATCGGGCTCCAGCACCGCCCGCGCATCCACCTCCGGGCACGCCCCGGCCAGCGCGTACGACGGCTCCGGCTCGGCACCGTCCCAGCCGCAGAACACCGCACCGCCCGCGGCCACCCGCACCCGCAGCGACGACCGCGCGAAATGGAGCACCCCGCCGCCCGGCTGGGGCTCCGCCCTCAGCGCCGGCCCCGGTACCCGCGCCCGTTCCGCACCGCGCCGCGGCAGCGCCCGCGCATCCGTTCTCCACGCCCGCCACGCCGAGCGCACGGACCGCAGTCCCTGCGCCGGTCCGACCGCCCTGATCATCCGTACCGACCGCACCAGATCCCGCCCGTCCATACCGGTCAGCCTGCCATTGACGGGCGGGTGTGCGGGCATCGTTCAACTGCCGTTCACCTGCACCGGGTCACGCTCGGCCACCTTCAGGCCCGGGGCCCGCCCCCCATGGCCGAATCCCGCCACGGCCCCGGCCACCAGCCCCCGCGCCACATGGCGGCACCACATCCGCCACCCCCCGAATGTGGGGAGTCCACCCTGGTGCACAAGTCGATCACATGGCATCGTCCAGGCAAGCCGTGTCACGCGCACACGCCCACCCACTGGGCCGGGGGACCCCCACCGCTGTGCGCGCCCGACGCCCACGACGCGTATCGCCCGGGAGCCGCATCATGACCACCGCACCGCAGTCCGCCCACCAGCCGGAACCGCTCTGGCAACCAGGCCCGGACCGCATCGCCGGCGCACAGGTCACCCGCTTCCACACCTGGGCGGCAGCGCACCACGGCGCACCCGCCCCCACCCCCGGCGACCCCGCAACGAGCTACGCCGAGCTGCACCACTGGTCCGTCAGCGACCTCCCCGCCTTCTGGCAGGCCACCGCGGAGTGGTTCGACGTCCGCTTCATCACCCCGTACGAGACCGTCCTCGCCGACCGTGCGATGCCCGGCGCCCGCTGGTTCCCCGGTGCCACCCTCAACTACGCCGAGCACGCCCTGCGCGCCGCAGAGGACCCGGCCCGCGCCGATGCACCCGCGCTGCTGTACGTCGACGAGACCCATGAGCCGACCCCCGTCACCTGGACGGATCTGCGCGCCCAGGTCGGCTCGCTGGCCGCCGAGCTCCGCCGCCTCGGCGTCCGCCCAGGCGACCGCGTCAGCGCCTACGTCCCCAACATCCCGCAGGCCGTCGTCGCGCTCCTCGCCACCGCCGCGGTCGGCGCCGTATGGACCTCCTGCGCCCCCGACTTCGGCGCCCGCAGTGTGCTGGACCGCTTCCAGCAGATCGAACCGGTCGTCCTGTTCACCGTCGACGGCTACCGCTACGGCGGCAAGGAGCACGACCGCCGCGACACCGTCGCCGAGCTCCGCAACGAACTGCCCACCCTGCGCGCCGTCGTCCACATCCCGCTGCTCGGCACCCCCGCCCCCGAAGGCGCCGTGAACTGGTCGGACCTGACCTCGAACGACACCGAACCAGTCTTCGAACCGGTCCCGTTCGACCACCCGCTGTGGGTCCTGTACTCCTCCGGCACCACCGGCCTGCCCAAGGCCATCGTCCAGTCCCAGGGCGGCATCCTGCTCGAACACCTCAAGCAGACCGGCCTGCACTGCGACCTCGGCCCCGAGGACCGGTTCTTCTGGTACACCTCCACCGGCTGGATGATGTGGAACTTCCTCGTCGCCGGCCTCCTGGTGGGCTCCACGATCGTGCTCTACGACGGCAGCCCCGGCCACCCCGACATCTCCGCCCAGTGGCGGGTCGCCGAAACCACCCGGGCCACCGTCTTCGGCACCTCCGCCGCCTACGTCATGGCCTGCCGAAAGGCCGGTATCCACCCGGCCCGCGACCTCGACCTCTCCGCCATCACCTGCGTCGCCACCACCGGCTCCCCGCTCCCGCCGGACGGCTTCCGCTGGCTGCACGACAGCTTCACGGAGGGCGGCACCGACCTGTGGACGGCCTCCGTCAGCGGCGGCACCGACGTCTGCAGCTGCTTCGCCGGCGCCGTCCCCACCCTCCCCGTCCACATCGGCGAACTCCAGGCCCCCTGCCTCGGCACCGACCTGCAGGCCTGGGACCCCCAGGGCGAACCGGTCATCGACGAGGTCGGCGAACTCGTCGTCACCAACCCCATGCCGTCCATGCCCACCCGCTTCTGGAACGACCCCGACGGCACCCGCTACCACGACAGCTACTTCGACATGTACCCCGGAGTCTGGCGGCACGGCGACTGGATCACCGTCACCCCCCGCGGCAGCGTCGTCATCCACGGTCGCTCCGACTCCACCCTCAACCGCCAGGGCGTCCGGATGGGCTCCGCCGACATCTACGAAGCCGTCGAACGGCTCCCCGAGATCCGCGAATCCCTCGTCATCGGCCTGGAGCTCCCCGACGGCGGCTACTGGATGCCGCTCTTCGTCCACCTCGCCCCCGGCGCCACCCTCGACGACACCCTTCGCGACCGCATCAAGCGCACCATCCGCGAACAGCTCTCCCCGCGGCACGTCCCCGACGACATCATCGAAGCCCCCGGCGTACCGCACACCCTCACCGGCAAGCGCATCGAGGTCCCGGTCAAACGCCTCCTCCAGGGCACCCCCCTCGACAAGGCCGTCAACCCCGGCTCCGTCGACAACCTCGAACTGCTCCGCTTCTACGAGCAGATGGCCCGCGACCGCGCCACCGACCGCACGCAGTAGGCCCGCCCGGCGCCGGACCGCAGGCCCGCACGGCCTCCGGCCCGGCGCCCGGCCCGCATTGTCAGACCCTCCGATTACTCTCAGTGACAAGTGGCGTCCGGCCGCACACGCTCAGCGCCGGACGCATCTCACCAGGGGGAGTCATGACAGCCACATCCAAGTACACCGACCAGTCCGCCGCCCGCCGCAAACTACGCCGCGAAGTCCCCAGCGCCGCCGCCGTCCTGGCCGACGAGCAGGACTTCCGCGCCATGCGCCGCTACCGCACCTTCCCGTTCGACGACCACCGCAGCTACCTCCAGCAGATGGAGCGCCTGCTGCGCACCCTCGCCTCCCAGGGCGTGCTCACGACCATCAGCCTCTTCGACCCGGTCGCCTACGAGAAGTACTGCGCCGACCTCGCCCTGGACCCCGACCGCCCCGACAGCCGCAGCCGCTACACCGCCGAAGTCGCCCGTACCGGCGCGACATTGACCTACCAGGGCGAACCGCTGAGCCGGCTGCTCCCGCTACTCGTCGAAGAAGCCGGCCGCCAGGCGACCTGGGACCACGCCTCCGCCGTCCTGGCCCGCGCCGGCGACTGTCCGGAGTGCGGCGAAGACCTCGCCCACGCCGCCTTCGCCCGCGCCACCCAGGCCCTCCAGCAGCTCCTCGAAACCCTCGGCAGCGGCACCCACCACCTCGTCTGCTCCGTCGCCACCGGACACCCGTCCCTCCTGGCGGTGCTCCACGCCACCGCCCAGGAGGGCGCCCGGCGCCGGCTCGCCGAATCCGACACCCTCATCTTCTGCACGGTCCTCGCCGCCGGCTTCGCCCTGCGCACCCCCGGCGGCATCGTCTCCCGCACCACCCCCGGCCCCGCCGACCACGGCACCACCGGCGACCCCGCCCAGGACACGGTCCGCGGCTGGTCCCTCCGCGACTCCTGGCCCCGCGCCCTCAGCGCCGCCGAGGTCTTCACCGCCTACTGCACCGACGCCGGCACCGGCGAACCGATCCCACCCGAGCACGGCGTCGACTACGCCCCCGGCCTTCCCCTCACACCCCCGCCCGACCTCCATCACCACGACTGACCACACCGCCCACCGCAACAGCACGGCCGCCCCGCCACAAAGGGCGGGACGGCCGTCCACGCTGCTGCGACGCACCGCGCCGCGCGAGATCACTCCCCGGAGAGCACCGCCTGCGCGGCGGCCCGCGCATCGTCGGCGGTGTCCGCGGCACGCGCCGCTGCCGCCGCCCGCTCACACTGCGCCAGCGTGTGCTTCGACAGCGTGGACCGCACGTAGGGAATCGACGCCGCACCCATCGAAAGGCTGGTGACACCGAGCCCCGTCAGCACACACGCCAACAGCGGATCGGAGGCCGCCTCACCACAGACACCACAGCTCTTGCCCTCGGCCTTCGCGGCCTCGGCCGACACCGCCACGAGGTCCAGCAGCGCCGGCTGCCAGGGATCCTGCAGCCGCGAGACGGCACCCACCTGACGGTCGGCGGCAAAGGTGTACTGCGCCAGGTCATTGGTCCCCAGCGAAAGGAACTCGACCTCCTGCAGAATCGACCGCGCCCGCAGCGCCGCGGACGGGATCTCCACCATGGCCCCGAACTTCGCCTGCAGCCCTGCCTCCCGGCAGGCGTCCGCGAACGCCTTGGCGTCGATCCGGTCCGCCACCATCGGCGCCATGACCTCGAGGTAGACCGGCAGCCCCTCGGCCGCCTTCGCCAGCGCCGTCAGCTGCGTACGCAGCACATCCGGGTGGTCGAGGAGCGTCCGCAGCCCCCGCACACCCAGCGCGGGGTTGGGCTCATCGGCCGGCGTCAGAAAGTCCAGCGGCTTGTCGGCACCGGCGTCCAGCACGCGCACGACCACGCGGCCCTCCGGAAACGCCTCCAGCACCTTCCGATACGCATCGACCTGCTTCTCCTCGGACGGCGCCTTCTTGCTGTCATCCAGGAAAAGGAACTCCGTACGGAAGAGCCCGACACCCTCGGCCCCGGCCTCGACCGCAGCGGCCACATCACCGGGCCCGCCGACATTCGCCAGCAGCGGCACCTTGTGCCCGTCGGAGGTGGCCCCCGGACCGGACGACGCCGCCAGCGCCGCCTTCCGCTCCGCCGCGGCCTGCTCCAGCGCCGCCCGCTTCTCGGCGCCCGGCTCGACGAAGACCTCACCGGTGCTGCCGTCGACGGCGATGACCGTGCCCTCGACGAGCTCACCCGCACCGGGCAGCGCGACGATCGCCGGCACCCCCAGCGCCCGCGCCAGAATCGCGCTGTGGCTGGTCGGCCCGCCCTCCTCGGTCACGAACCCGAGCACCAGCGTCGGGTCGAGCAGCGCCGTGTCGGCCGGCGCCAGATCGCGCGCGATCAGCACATACGGCTCGTCACTGTCCGGCACACCCGGCATCGGCACACCCAGCAGCCGCGCGACGATACGGTTCCGCACATCATCCAGGTCGGCCACCCGGCCCGCGAGGTACTCACCGGCACCCGCCAGCAGCGCCCGGTAGGCAGCGAACGCGTCATACACACCGCGCTCGGCGGTGCTGCCGACGGCGATCCGCCGCTCGACATCCGCCATCAGCTCGGGGTCCTGCGCCATCATGGCCTGTGCCTCCAGCACGGCCTGCGCCTCACCGCCCGCCAGATTTCCCCGCGCTATCAGGTCAGCAGCCACAGCTTCCACGGCCTGACGGGCACGCCCCTGTTCGCGCTCCGCCTCGTCCGCCGGAATCTGCTTGGCCGGCGGCTCGAGAACCGCCGTGCCCATGTGCCGCACCTCGCCGATCGCCACACCATGGCTGACGCCGACGCCTCGCAGCGTTGTCTCCATTGCACCCGTCTCCGGTCGATGCGACGGCCCCGGGCCGCCGCGATGGATGTCGTACCTGCCGTTGGGGGGGGGGAGCCCCGGCGTTACTGCCAGGAGAAGAGCTGGTCGCCCGCCTTGACGTCGCCGTCCTCACGCACCTCGCCGAGCGAGTCCGCAGTGGCCTCCAGCGCGACGACCGGGCACACCGGCGACTTCCCGGCCAGCTCCACAGCGGCCGGGTTCCAGCGCACGACCTCCTGGCCGCGGGTAACGGTGTCGCCCTTGTTCACGAGCAGCTCGAAGCCCTCGCCATTGAGCTGAACGGTGTCAATACCGAGGTGGGTGAGCACACCGTGCCCCTCGGAGTCGACGACGACGAACGCATGCGGGTGCAGCGATACGAGAACACCGTCCACGGGCGAAACTGCGGCGGACGGCTCACGCACCGGATCGATGGCGGTACCGGGACCCACCATCGCTCCGGAGAACACCGGGTCGGGCACAGCCGCGAGTCCGATGGCGCGTCCGGCAAGAGGGGACGTCACGGTGGTCATGGGAAGCCTCCCAGGGGTGGAGATTCATCAGGCCGCCGTCACTACCTGTCCTGGACGGCGCACCGTTCAGAAGCGTAAGTCATAAGAACTGACGGTTCCGCATGAGAGACGCCGGTTGCCGTCCGCGAGTCCCGCCGAATCGATTTGCCTCGCCCACACCAGAGCTGTACTGTCTGACACCTGCCCCGGACAGCCAGGACGCAATCAACTGCGTCCGGTTGAGGTGGGCGGCACTCCTAGCGTCTTGATCGCGACTCAAGAATTGCGCTTTCTGCATGCCTGCAGAAAAGCAGCGGTCCGGAAGCCGGAAAAGGCCTGATAGAGTGTGAAGCACCGAAGGGAAGCGCCCGGAGAGCCCGGTACTGAGTCAAATCAGAACCGATAAGGCACAAAGGAAGCGTCCGTTCCTTGAGAACTCAACAGCGTGCCAAAAGTCAACGCCAGATATGTTGATACCCCGTCTACCGGAAACACTTCCGGCGGATGAGGTTCCTTTGAAAGTCCACCACGGCCGATGCGGTCGGGGTGGCACACACAGCGAGGACGCTGTGAACCACCAGACTTATTCCGTCCGGTGGTTCCGCTCTCGTGTGTGTTGACCCGATTACGGGTAAACATTCACGGAGAGTTTGATCCTGGCTCAGGACGAACGCTGGCGGCGTGCTTAACACATGCAAGTCGAACGATGAACCTCCTTCGGGAGGGGATTAGTGGCGAACGGGTGAGTAACACGTGGGCAATCTGCCCTTCACTCTGGGACAAGCCCTGGAAACGGGGTCTAATACCGGATACGACCACCGACCGCATGGTCTGGTGGTGGAAAGCTCCGGCGGTGAAGGATGAGCCCGCGGCCTATCAGCTTGTTGGTGGGGTGATGGCCTACCAAGGCGACGACGGGTAGCCGGCCTGAGAGGGCGACCGGCCACACTGGGACTGAGACACGGCCCAGACTCCTACGGGAGGCAGCAGTGGGGAATATTGCACAATGGGCGAAAGCCTGATGCAGCGACGCCGCGTGAGGGATGACGGCCTTCGGGTTGTAAACCTCTTTCAGCAGGGAAGAAGCGAAAGTGACGGTACCTGCAGAAGAAGCGCCGGCTAACTACGTGCCAGCAGCCGCGGTAATACGTAGGGCGCAAGCGTTGTCCGGAATTATTGGGCGTAAAGAGCTCGTAGGCGGCTTGTCACGTCGGATGTGAAAGCCCGGGGCTTAACCCCGGGTCTGCATTCGATACGGGCAGGCTAGAGTTCGGTAGGGGAGATCGGAATTCCTGGTGTAGCGGTGAAATGCGCAGATATCAGGAGGAACACCGGTGGCGAAGGCGGATCTCTGGGCCGATACTGACGCTGAGGAGCGAAAGCGTGGGGAGCGAACAGGATTAGATACCCTGGTAGTCCACGCCGTAAACGTTGGGAACTAGGTGTGGGCGACATTCCACGTCGTCCGTGCCGCAGCTAACGCATTAAGTTCCCCGCCTGGGGAGTACGGCCGCAAGGCTAAAACTCAAAGGAATTGACGGGGGCCCGCACAAGCAGCGGAGCATGTGGCTTAATTCGACGCAACGCGAAGAACCTTACCAAGGCTTGACATACACCGGAAAACCCTGGAGACAGGGTCCCCCTTGTGGTCGGTGTACAGGTGGTGCATGGCTGTCGTCAGCTCGTGTCGTGAGATGTTGGGTTAAGTCCCGCAACGAGCGCAACCCTTGTTCTGTGTTGCCAGCATGCCCTTCGGGGTGATGGGGACTCACAGGAGACTGCCGGGGTCAACTCGGAGGAAGGTGGGGACGACGTCAAGTCATCATGCCCCTTATGTCTTGGGCTGCACACGTGCTACAATGGCCGGTACAATGAGCTGCGATACCGCGAGGTGGAGCGAATCTCAAAAAGCCGGTCTCAGTTCGGATTGGGGTCTGCAACTCGACCCCATGAAGTCGGAGTTGCTAGTAATCGCAGATCAGCATTGCTGCGGTGAATACGTTCCCGGGCCTTGTACACACCGCCCGTCACGTCACGAAAGTCGGTAACACCCGAAGCCGGTGGCCCAACCCCTTGTGGGAGGGAATCGTCGAAGGTGGGACTGGCGATTGGGACGAAGTCGTAACAAGGTAGCCGTACCGGAAGGTGCGGCTGGATCACCTCCTTTCTAAGGAGCACTTCTTACTCGAACCTGGTTCGGGTCAGAGGCCAGTACATCAGCGAATGTCTGATGCTGGTTGCTCATGGGTGGAACGTTGACTATTCGGCGCACTTGATTGGTTGTCACTAGTACTGCTTCGGCGTGGAACGTGGGGATTGATGGAGTGGGCCGGGCGCGCTGTTGGGTATCTGAGGGTACGGACTGTTGTCTGGACCTTCGCGATGCCGGCCCCAGTGAACTCAGCCTTCGGGTTGGGGTGGTGGGTGGCTGGTCGTTGCTTGAGAACTGCACAGTGGACGCGAGCATCTGTGGCCAAGTTTTTAAGGGCGCACGGTGGATGCCTTGGCACCAGGAACCGATGAAGGACGTGGGAGGCCACGATAGGCCCCGGGGAGCTGTCAACCGAGCTTTGATCCGGGGGTGTCCGAATGGGGAAACCCGGCAGTCGTCATGGGCTGTCACCCGCTGCTGAACACATAGGCAGTGTGGAGGGAACGCGGGGAAGTGAAACATCTCAGTACCCGCAGGAAGAGAAAACAACCGTGATTCCGGGAGTAGTGGCGAGCGAAACCGGATGAGGCCAAACCAGTCACGTGTGATACCCGGCAGGGGTTGCGTGGTTGGGGTTGTGGGATCTCTTTTCTGCAGTCTGCCGGCTGTGGGACGAGTCAGAAACCGTTGGTGTAGGCGAAGGACATGCGAAAGGTCCGGCGTAGAGGGTAAGACCCCCGTAGCTGAAACATCAACGGCTCGTTTAAGAGACACCCAAGTAGCACGGGGCCCGAGAAATCCCGTGTGAATCTGGCGGGACCACCCGTTAAGCCTAAATATTCCCTGGTGACCGATAGCGGATAGTACCGTGAGGGAATGGTGAAAAGTACCGCGGGAGCGGAGTGAAATAGTACCTGAAACCGTGTGCCTACAAGCCGTGGGAGCGTCGCACAAGGACTTGTTCCTTGTGTCGTGACTGCGTGCCTTTTGAAGAATGAGCCTGCGAGTTTGCGGTATGTTGCGAGGTTAACCCGTGTGGGGAAGCCGTAGCGAAAGCGAGTCCGAATAGGGCGTTGAGTAGCGTGCCCAAGACCCGAAGCGGAGTGATCTAGCCATGGGCAGGTTGAAGCGGAGGTAAGACTTCGTGGAGGACCGAACCCACCAGGGTTGAAAACCTGGGGGATGACCTGTGGTTAGGGGTGAAAGGCCAATCAAACTCCGTGATAGCTGGTTCTCCCCGAAATGCATTTAGGTGCAGCGTCGTGTGTTTCTTGCCGGAGGTAGAGCACTGGATAGGCGATGGGCCCTACCGGGTTACTGACCTTAGCCAAACTCCGAATGCCGGTAAGTGAGAGCGCGGCAGTGAGACTGTGGGGGATAAGCTCCATGGTCGAGAGGGAAACAGCCCAGAGCATCGACTAAGGCCCCTAAGCGTGTGCTAAGTGGGAAAGGATGTGGAGTCGCAGAGACAACCAGGAGGTTGGCTTAGAAGCAGCCATCCTTGAAAGAGTGCGTAATAGCTCACTGGTCAAGTGATTCCGCGCCGACAATGTAGCGGGGCTCAAGCACACCGCCGAAGTCGTGTCATTGCAGCATGAGGGCCAACGCCCGCTGTGATGGGTAGGGGAGCGTCGTGTGCCGGGTGAAGCAGCCGTGGAAACGAGTTGTGGACGGTTCACGAGTGAGAATGCAGGCATGAGTAGCGATACACACGTGGGAAACGTGTGCGCCGATTGACTAAGGGTTCCTGGGTCAAGCTGATCTGCCCAGGGTAAGTCGGGACCTAAGGCGAGGCCGACAGGCGTAGTCGATGGACAACCGGTTGATATTCCGGTACCCGCTTTGAAACGCCCAATATCGAATCCATTAATGCTAAGGCCGTGAAGCCGGCCTGGAGTCTTCGGACAAAGGGACGTGGTGGAGCCGCCGATCCAAGGTGGTAGTAGGTAAGCGATGGGGTGACGCAGGAAGGTAGTCCAGCCCGGGCGGTGGTTGTCCCGGGGTAAGGGTGTAGGGCGCTGTCCAGGTAAATCCGGACAGCATGAAGCCTGAGACCTGATGCCGAGCCGATTGTGGTGAAGTGGATGATCCTATGCTGTCGAGAAAAGCCTCTAGCGAGTTTCATGGCGGCCCGTACCCTAAACCGACTCAGGTGGTCAGGTAGAGAATACCGAGGCGTTCGGGTGAACTATGGTTAAGGAACTCGGCAAAATGCCCCCGTAACTTCGGGAGAAGGGGGGCCATTGCTGGTGATCCGATTTACTCGGTGAGCTGGTGGTGGCCGCAGAGACCAGCGAGAAGCGACTGTTTACTAAAAACACAGGTCCGTGCGAAGCCGTAAGGCGATGTATACGGACTGACGCCTGCCCGGTGCTGGAACGTTAAGGGGACCGGTTAGTCAACTTTCGGGTTGGCGAAGCTGAGAACTTAAGCGCCAGTAAACGGCGGTGGTAACTATAACCATCCTAAGGTAGCGAAATTCCTTGTCGGGTAAGTTCCGACCTGCACGAATGGCGTAACGACTTCTCGACTGTCTCAACCATAGGCCCGGTGAAATTGCATTACGAGTAAAGATGCTCGTTTCGCGCAGCAGGACGGAAAGACCCCGGGACCTTTACTATAGCTTGATATTGGTGTTCGGTTCGGCTTGTGTAGGATAGGTGGGAGACTTTGAAGCGGCCACGCCAGTGGTTGTGGAGTCATTGTTGAAATACCACTCTGGTCGTGCTGGATGTCTAACCTGGGTCCGTGATCCGGATCAGGGACAGTGTCTGGTGGGTAGTTTAACTGGGGCGGTTGCCTCCTAAAGAGTAACGGAGGCGCCCAAAGGTTCCCTCAGCCTGGTTGGCAATCAGGTGTTGAGTGTAAGTGCACAAGGGAGCTTGACTGTGAGACTGACGGGTCGAGCAGGTACGAAAGTAGGGACTAGTGATCCGGCGGTGGCTTGTGGAAGCGCCGTCGCTCAACGGATAAAAGGTACCCCGGGGATAACAGGCTGATCTTCCCCAAGAGTCCATATCGACGGGATGGTTTGGCACCTCGATGTCGGCTCGTCGCATCCTGGGGCTGGAGTCGGTCCCAAGGGTTGGGCTGTTCGCCCATTAAAGCGGTACGCGAGCTGGGTTTAGAACGTCGTGAGACAGTTCGGTCCCTATCCGCTGTGCGCGTAGGAGTCTTGAGAAGGGCTGTCCCTAGTACGAGAGGACCGGGACGGACGAACCTCTGGTGTGCCAGTTGTCCTGCCAAGGGCATGGCTGGTTGGCTACGTTCGGAAAGGATAACCGCTGAAAGCATCTAAGCGGGAAGCCTGCTTCGAGATGAGGACTCCCACCCCCTTTGAGGGGTTAAGGCTCCCAGTAGACGACTGGGTTGATAGGCCAGATATGGAAGCCTGGTAACGGGTGGAGTTGACTGGTACTAATAGGCCGAGGGCTTGTCCTCAGTTGCTCGCGTCCACTGTGTAGGTTCTGAAGTAACGACCTGTGATTGTGCCGGGTTGGTTAACTTCATAGTGTTTCGGTGGTCATTGCGTTAGGGAAACGCCCGGTTACATTCCGAACCCGGAAGCTAAGCCTTTCAGCGCCGATGGTACTGCAGGGGGGACCCTGTGGGAGAGTAGGACGCCGCCGAACAAACTTTGAGAAAGCCCCTCGGGAACGAAAGTTCCTGGGGGGCTTTTTTGCGTTTCCGTGATCTTGGGACCCGCGGCACGGCGTCGGCGGCGGGGCAGGTAAGGTCAAGGGGCATCGTTGGTACATTTCCCACAGGAGGCTTCCGCGTGGAGGTCCAGGAGACGCGGGTCCAGACGGATCGCGTCCTCACCATCCCCAATATCCTGAGCATGGCTCGCCTCCTCGGCGTGCCGTTGTTCCTGTGGTTGATCCTGTGGCCGGTATTCGGTGGCCCGAAGGCCGATGGCTGGGCACTGCTGGTCCTCGCGCTGAGCGGCGTCAGTGACTATCTGGACGGCAAGCTTGCCCGGCGCTGGAACCAGATCAGCAGTCTGGGGAGGATCCTCGACCCGGCCGCCGACCGCCTCTACATCCTCTCCACCCTCGTCGGTCTGACCTGGCGCGAGATCCTGCCGGTCTGGCTGACCGCGGCTCTGCTGGCACGGGAACTGATGCTGCTGATCGCGATCGGATTCCTCGGACGCCACGGTTACGGGCCGCCCCAGGTGAACTTCCTGGGCAAAGCGGCTACGTTCAACTTGATGTACGCCTTCCCGTTGCTCCTCCTGAGCAGCGGAAGCGGCTGGCTTCACACACTTGCTGCGGTTTTCGGATGGGCGTTCGCAGGATGGGGTACGGCGCTGTACTGGTGGGCAGGAATCCTCTACGTGGTCCAGGTCCGCCGACTCATCAGAGCGGACACCACGGCCGACTGAGCTTTCCGGACCGGCAGCTGGTGCCAAGGCCCGGCGCCCGTACGCGATAACAGGAACAGTGGGCGTTCTGGACAAGTGAAGTCGGCAAGACCGTCGTCTCTTAGAGGAGGACGCTTCCGACATGAAGGCCGTTGTGATGGCCGGCGGCGAGGGAACACGCCTTCGCCCCATGACGTCCAGCATGCCCAAGCCCCTGCTTCCGGTCGTCAATAGGCCGATCATGGAGCATGTGCTCAGGCTGCTGAAGCGGCATGGTCTCAACGAGACCGTCGTGACCGTGCAATTCCTTGCCTCCCTCGTCAAGAACTATTTCGGCGACGGAGAAGAGCTCGGAATGGAGCTCACCTACGCCAATGAGGAAAAGCCGCTCGGCACCGCAGGCAGCGTGAAGAACGCCGAGGAAGCCCTCAAGGACGACGCCTTCCTCGTCATCTCCGGTGACGCCCTCACCGACTTCGATCTCACGGATCTGATCCGGTTCCACAAGGAAAAGGGCGCCCTTGTCACCGTCTGCCTCACGCGGGTCCCCAATCCGCTCGAGTTCGGCATCACCATCGTCGACGAGGCCGGCAAGGTCGAACGCTTCCTGGAAAAGCCCACCTGGGGCCAGGTCTTCTCGGACACCGTCAACACCGGCATCTACGTCATGGAGCCGGAGGTCTTCGACTATTTCGAGCCCGACGTGTCGGTCGACTGGTCCGGGGATGTGTTTCCGCAGCTCATGAAGGAAGGCAAGCCGATCTACGGCTATATCGCCGAGGGCTACTGGGAAGACGTCGGCACGCATGAGAGCTATGTGAAGGCCCAGGCCGATGTGCTCGAAGGCAAGGTCGATGTCGAAATCGACGGCTTCGAGATCTCGCCGGGCGTATGGGTCGCGGAGGGCGCCGAGGTCCATTCGGACGCGGTGCTGCGCGGTCCGCTGTACATCGGTGACTACGCCAAGATCGAAGCGGGTGTGGAGCTTCGTGAGCACACCGTCGTCGGCTCCAACGTCGTCGTCAAGAGCGGTGCGTTCCTCCACCGGGCAGTAGTGCACGACAACGTCTACATCGGTCAGCAGAGCAATCTGCGCGGCTGTGTGATCGGCAAGAACACCGACATCATGCGGGCCGCCCGGATCGAGGACGGCGCCGTCATCGGTGACGAGTGTCTGATCGGTGAAGAGTCGATCGTCCAGGGGAATGTGCGGGTCTATCCGTTCAAGACGATCGAGGCCGGTGCGTTCGTCAATACGTCGGTGATCTGGGAGTCCCGCGGCCAGGCGCATCTGTTCGGTGCCCGCGGGGTGTCCGGGATCCTCAATGTCGAGATCACACCGGAACTCGCGGTGCGGCTCGCGGGTGCGTATGCCACCACGCTGAAGAAGGGTTCCACGGTCACCACCGCGCGTGACCACTCCCGTGGTGCCCGGGCGCTCAAGCGTGCCGTGATCTCCGCGCTGCAGGCCAGCGCCATCGACGTACGCGACTTGGAGAACGTCCCGTTGCCCGTCGCCCGCCAGCAGACCGCGCGTGGCAGCGCCGGCGGGATCATGGTCCGTACGACGCCCGGTGTGCCGGACTCCGTGGACATCATGTTCTTCGACGAGCGGGGCGCCGACCTCTCGCAGGCCGGGCAGCGCAAGCTCGACCGGGTCTTCGCCCGCCAGGAGTACCGTCGAGCCTTCCCCGGCGAGATCGGTGACCTGATCTTCCCGGCCAGTGTCTTCGACTCCTACACCGGGTCGCTGCTGCGGGCCGTGGACACCACGGGCATCGGCGAGTCCGGGCTGAAGGTCGTCGTGGACGCCTCCAACGGCAGCGCGGGCCTGGTCCTGCCCAGCCTTCTGGGACGGCTCGGTGTCGACTCCCTGACCATCAACCCGGGGCTCGATGAATCCAGGCCGACCGAGACCCCCGATGCCCGGCGTGCCGGGCTCGTCCGGCTCGGCGAGATCGTGGCCTCGGCGCGGGCCGCCTTCGGGGTGCGCTTCGACCCCGTCGGTGAGCGACTCTCCCTCGTGGACGAGCGTGGCCGGATCATCGAGGACGACCGCGCACTGCTGGTCATGCTGGACCTGGTCGCCGCCGAGCGGCGCACCGGCCGGGTGGCGCTGCCGGTGACCACGACCCGGATCGCCGAGCAGGTGGCCGCGTATCACGGGACGCAGGTGGAGTGGACGACGACCTCGCCCGACGATCTGACCCGGGTGGGCCGCGCCGACGGCACGGTCTTCGGCGGGGACGGCATGGGCGGCTTCATCATCCCGGAGTTCAGCAGCGTCTTCGACGGCGCGGCCGCCTTCGTCCGGCTGATCGGCCTGGTCGCCCGTACCCAGCTCACACTCAGCCAGATCGACGCGCGGATCCCGCGGGCGCATGTCCAGCGCCGGGACCTGGCCACCCCCTGGGCCGTCAAGGGCCTGGTCATGCGCCATGTCGTCGAGGCCGCCGGTGACCGGGACGTGGACACCACCGATGGCGTGCGGGTCGTGGAGGCCGACGGCCGATGGGTTCTGGTGCTGCCGGACCCCGCTGAGGCGGTCACCCACCTGTGGGCGGAAGGGCCGGATGACGCCTCCGCTCAGCAGCTGCTGGACGAGTGGTCCGCCGTGGTGGACAGCGCAGGACGCTGACCGGGGCTCCACCGGCGGGCCGTGAATCGGCACGCCGGTGGGGCCATTGGGAGACCGCGCGGCCGACGTGCGACGATGTGCGGCATGTCGCAGCAGCGCCCCGATCGGAGCAACCCGAACACGCCGGCCGCGCGCCCCGATGCGTCCATGTCGCTGCTGACCAACGTGATGGATCACAGTCTCGACGACGGATATGCCGAGGCCGCCGCGCGGAAGTCCGAAGCCGGGGTGCGAGGTCTGCCGCGTACCTTGCGGGCGAAGTTGGGCCTCGCGGCCGGTTTGGTGCTGGCCGCGATCGTCGTGACGGTGGGGGCGGCGCAGGCGCGGATATCAGCACCGACGCTCGCCAAGGAGCGCGAGGAACTGATCAACCGCATCCAGAAGGGCACCGGCGAGGCGGACACACAGCAGAAGCGGGTCGATGCGCTCCGGGACGACGTCAGCAGGATGCAGCGCGACGCCCTGAAGAAGCACGGTGGCGACAAGGCCGAACTGCTGGCCCTGCTCTCCGGCTCGACCCAGGTCACCGGGCCCGGTGTGAAACTCGTCGTGGACGATGCGAAGGGCGCGGCCTCCAGCGGCGGCGGACCGCGTGAGAGCAGTGGTTTTTCGGACACCGGGCGGGTACGCGACAGGGATATGCAACGCGTTGTCAACGGCCTGTGGGCATCCGGTGCGGAGGCCATCTCCGTCAATGGACAGCGGCTTACGTCACTCTCGGCGATCAGAGCCGCGGGAGACGCCATACTGGTCGACAACAAGCCACTGGTGCCGCCTTATACGGTGCTGGCGGTGGGGGACGGGCAGCGGCTGAGCACCGCGTTCCAGGACAGCGCCGACGGTCAGTACCTGCATGTGCTGCAGGAGAACTACGGCGTGCGCACCAGGATTTCCGCTGAGAACGAGGTCACGCTGCCGCCCGCGCCCAGCTTGATCGTACGTACCGCAAAGCCGCAGGCCGGTGCCGCCAAGGCGGACGGCGCCGACACAGGGAAGGGCACATCGTGATCGCCGTATTGGGCCTCATCGTGGGAGTCGTGGTCGGGCTTGTCGTCCGACCCGTGGTGCCGACGGTGGTCGAGCCCTACTTGCCGATCGCTGTCGTCGCGGCGCTGGATGCCGTGTTCGGCGGTCTGCGCGCCATGCTGGACGGCATCTTCGATGACAAGGTCTTTGTGGTCTCCTTCCTGTCGAATGTCGTCGTCGCCGCGCTGATCGTTTTCCTCGGCGACAAGTTGGGCGTCGGTGCCCAACTGTCCACCGGTGTCGTCGTGGTGCTGGGTATCCGGATCTTCTCCAACGCCGCTGCCATCCGCCGGCACGTCTTCAGGGCGTGAGGCGGATGACCGAGGACGAGACCCCGCAGCCGGGCAAGAAGCCGGAGCCGGCGAAGAAGGCGGAGCCGGAGAAGACGCCGGATCTGGAGAAGAAGGCGGAGCGGCCGGAGCCGGACGAGGACGGTGGCCCGGCCGGCCGGCGGCCGATGCCGCCGGAGAGCCGGAGCACCCCCGAGCCGGCGGAGTCCGGCGACGGAGCCGAAGACCGGGAACCGGACAGTGCTGGACACAAGCAGGACAAAGGGGCAGACTCCTCGACTCCGGACGTCGTTGCCGATGACGACGGGAGTGCGGAACGCCCGAAGACCGGTCGGGAGCGGCTCGTTGCGAGTCTGTGGCCGCCGCGGCTGACCCGGGCTCAACTGATCGTTGCGCTGCTCCTGTTCATTCTCGGTCTCGGCCTGGCAATTCAGGTACGTTCCACAAGTGACAGCAGTGCGCTGCGAGGTGCGCGCCAGGAGGACTTGGTGCGCATTCTGGACGAGCTGGACAATCGCTCCCAGCGGTTGACCGACGAACAGCGGCGCCTGGAAGGGCAGAAGACCGAGCTGGCGAACAGCTCGGACCAGGCCGAGGAGGCCCGTAAGCAGACCGTGGAGAAGGAACAGCAGCTGGGCGTGCTGGCCGGGACCGTCGCGGCGCAAGGGCCCGGCATCAACCTGACCATCGACGACCCGACGCACTCCGTCGAGGCGGACAAGCTGCTGGACACCATCCAGGAGCTGCGGGCGGCCGGCGCGGAGGCCATCCAGGTCAATGATGTCCGGGTCGTCGCGGACAGCTCTCTCTCGGACGTCCGGGGTGGCGTGGAGATCGACGGCAAGCCCGTCATGCAGCCGTTCCGCTTCAAGGTCATCGGCAAGCCGGAGGACTTGGAACCGGCGCTGAACATCCCCGGCGGAGTGGTCCAGACGCTGGAAAAGGAGCAGGCCAAGGTGTCTGTGACCCGTGAGGAGAAGATCATTGTGGACGCCTTGCGAGAGGCGAAGCGGCCTGACTACGCTCGGTTGTCATCTCGGTGAGGCGTGCACGTATGTCGAGTGCCCAGGAAGGGCATGAGGTAGCGGGGGGTCGACGCACTGTGCGTGTGGTGTGTGGTGGAAACTGTCTGAAGGCCACGGACGTTCACAGGATGTCCGAATGGGTCGGTGTGTGCATCGAGGGTTCGTCCTGCCCCACGGGCGGGTCTGTTTCGTTCAAGGGGAATCGCCCGTGAAGTTGTTTGGAAAGCTGTTCGGCAAGAGCGCACGCCAGGAGGGCGGCAGCGGCTCCGCGCGGCATGCCGCTCCGCGCCAGCCCGACGAGAGCGGTGCGGCCGAGGGCCGTCCGCTCTTCCGTGACGAGGTCAGCGGTCCGTCCGGGGGGTACGGCGCGGGTTCTGTTGACCCCTCCGGTGCCGGCCGCATAGGTTCCCAGGAACCATCAGCCGCACACACGGGTGGAGGGTCGGCCTTGCCGGTTTGTACGAGGTGTGGGAACCAGAACGCCGAGGCGAGCCGGTTCTGCTCCAACTGTGGCGCGCCGCTGCGTGCGGGTGCCCAGCCCGAGCGGGCGTCCGAGACGACGTCGACCATCTCCATTTCGGGGCTGGAGGCCTACGACTCGGAGACGACGGGCCAGAATCTGGCGCCGTCGCTGTCGCCCGAGGCGCAGGCGGCCGTGGACGCTCTTCCGTTGGGATCGGCGCTGCTGGTCGTCCGCCGGGGACCGAACGCGGGCAGCCGCTTCCTGTTGGACAGCGAGCTGACAACGGCAGGCCGGCACCCGCAGGGCGACATCTTCCTCGACGATGTGACGGTCTCGCGCCGTCATGTGGAATTCCGTCGCGGCCCGGACGGTCTCTTCACGGTCGCCGACGTCGGCAGCCTGAACGGCACCTACGTCAACCGTGAGCGGATCGACTCCGTTGCCCTCGCCACCGGCGACGAGGTCCAGATCGGCAAGTTCCGCCTGGTCTTCTACGCGAGCCAGCGAGGCGCCGGTATCTGACCGGCCGGGGAAGGCATATGCGCGATACACCGAAAGGCGGCGCCGGTTTTGCCGGCGCCGCCTCCTCGGACGGCAAGCCGGTGAGCATCGGCACGGTGCTCACCGCGCTGCGCGAGGAGTTTCCCGAGGTCACCATCTCCAAGATTCGCTTCCTGGAGGCCGAGGGGCTGGTCGAACCGAAGCGCACGCCTTCCGGCTACCGCAAATTCACACCGGCGGACGTCGAGCGGCTGGCTGCCGTCCTGCGGATGCAGCGGGACCACTATCTGCCGCTGAAGGTCATCAGGGAGCATCTGGATGCCCTGGAGCGCGGTGAGCAGGTGCCGCTGCCGGCGCCGGCCGCACCCTCCCGCGATCTGGTCGAGGGCGTGCACGATCCCGGTGCGGAGCGTCCTACGGCTGCCCGGATCGGCCGGGCCGAGCTGCTGGCCGCCGCGGAGGTGGACGAGGCGGCGCTCGCCGACTGGGAGTCCTACGGACTCATCGTCCCTCATGCGGACGGCGGATACGACATCGAGGCCGTCACGGTGGCCAAACTTGTCGCGGACCTGGGCCGATTCGGTCTGGAGCCGCGGCATCTGCGTGCGGTGAAGGCGGCGGCCGAACGCGAGGCGGGCCTGGTCGAGCAGGTCGTTGCACCCCTTCGGCGGCACCGTAACCCGCAGACCAGGGCCCATGCCGAAGCCACCGCCAGGGAGCTGGCAACGCTGTCCGTACGGCTGCATGCGGCCTTGATGCAGAGCGCTCTGCGGGTCCGCCTGTAGCGAGCAAACGAGTGCCCGACTACCCAAACCGGCCGGGCACGTCCTAGGGTTGCTGTGTGAACGAGCTCGACGTCGTGGGTGTCCGGGTGGAAATGCCTTCCAGCCAACCGATCGTGCTCCTGCGGGAGGTGGGAGGCGACCGATACTTGCCCATTTGGATCGGGCCAGGGGAGGCCACCGCCATCGCCTTCGCCCAGCAGGGCATGGTCCCTGCCAGGCCGCTGACGCACGACCTTTTCAAGGATGTGCTCGAAGCGGTGGGCCAGGAGCTGACGCAGGTCCGCATCACGGATCTGCGCGAGGGGGTTTTCTATGCCGAACTTGTCTTCGCGAGTGGGGTCGAGGTCAGTGCGCGTCCGTCGGACGCGATAGCGCTGGCTTTGCGCACCGGCACGCCGATCTTCGGTACCGACGGTGTGCTGGACGACGCGGGGATCGCCATCCCTGACGAGCAGGAGGACGAGGTGGAGAAGTTCCGCGAGTTCCTCGACCAGATCTCGCCCGAGGACTTCGGGACCAACAGCCAGTGAATCGGCCAGGCGAACCGCCTGTTTCCGGCCAAACAATGAGCCCTTCCCCGTGCGAGGTCACGAGAAACCACTCGTAGGGTGATTATCACTCGGCGTGGCGAGCGCGGCGATCGTTGACGCACCCCGAGTGACTGCATACCGTCGATATGGCAGGTCCCGTCCGGGACGTGGAGGACGGAGGGCGGCGTGGCAATCACCGGCGACGGTATGGCGGCGGAAGGGGCGTTGCCGCTCCACTCGGGCGCAGCAGCGAACCCTGCCCCGGCACCGGCCGCGGCGGTGTCGGGGGACTGCGAGGCGCAGAACATCGGCTATCGCGGCCCGACCGCTTGTGCGGCAGCGGGCATCACTTACCGGCAGCTCGACTACTGGGCGCGTACGGGCTTGGTGGAGCCGAGCATCCGGCCGGCCTACGGCTCCGGCACCCAGCGGCTCTACAGCTTCCGGGACGTCGTGGTTCTGAAGATCGTCAAGCGGCTGCTGGACACCGGGGTGTCGCTGCAGAACATCCGCACCGCCGTGCAGCATCTGCGCTCGCGCGGGCTGGCGGATCTGACGCGGATGACGCTGATGAGCGATGGCGCGACGGTCTACGAGTGCACCTCGCCCGACCAGGTCGTGGATCTGCTCCAGGGCGGCCAGGGCGTCTTCGGGATCGCCGTGGGTGTGGTGTGGCGCGACGTGGAAGGTGCGCTGTCACAGCTCCACGGGGAGCGTGTGGACACCGGCGAGACGCTGGTGGGGAAGAACCCGCACGACGAGCTGGCGCGGCGGCGCAACCGGGCGGGCTGAGTCCCGGCGGAGTGCGCGGCCCGGCATCGGGCCGATTGTCAGTGGCATGGGGCAGCATCGGAGATGTGAGACCCGCCCCGACGATCCTGCATCTGGACATGGATGCGTTCTTCGCGGCCGCCGAGCAGGCGGCCAAGCCGAGCCTGCGCGGCAAGCCCGTGGTGGTCGGCGGGATCGGCGTGCGCGGCGTGGTCTCCACGGCCTCCTACGAGGCCCGGGTCTTCGGTGTCCGCTCCGCGATGCCGACGGCCCAGGCGCGCCGGCTGTGCCCCAATGCCGCTTATCTCAGTCCTCGCTTCACGCTGTACCGCCAGGTGAGTGATGTGGTGATGGAGCTGCTGCATGCGCTGTCGCCGCTGGTGGAGCCGCTGAGCCTGGACGAGGCGTTCGTCGACCTGGAGGCCGGCGGGGTGCCGGCCGAGACGGCGGCGGTACGTGCCGTGGGGGAGCAGCTGCGGCGCGACATCCGGTCCGCGACGGGACTGACCGGCTCGGTGGGGCTGGCCGGGGCCAAGATGCTGGCGAAGATCGCGTCCGAAGCGGCCAAGCCGAACGGGCTGGTGGTGATCGAGCCGGGTACCGAACGGGAGCTGCTGGGCCCGATGACGGTGCGGACGCTGCCCGGGGTGGGTCCCGCGACGGCCGAGACACTGCGCCGGGCCGGGATCCATACCGTCGCCGAGACAGCGGAGGCCGGTGAGGCGGAGCTGGTGCGGCTGCTGGGCAAGGCGCACGGCGCCGGGCTGTATGCGATGGCGCTGGGGCAGGACGACCGGCCGGTGGTGGCCGAGCGGGACGCGAAGTCCATCTCGGTGGAGGACACCTTCGAGGTCGATCTGACCGACCGGACGCGGGTGCGGAGCGAGGTGCTGCGGCTGGCGGACCGGTGCGTACAGCGGCTGCGGGAGGCCGGGCGCTCCGGGCGCACGGTGGTCATCAAGGTGCGCAACTACGACTTCTCGACGCTGACCCGTTCCGAGACGCTCCGTGGGCCCACCGACGACCCGGCGGTGATACGGGAGGCCGCTGTGCGCCTGCTGGAAACGGTGGACACCACGGGCGGGGTGCGGCTCCTGGGCGTGGGGGTGAGTGGCCTGGCGGACTTCACACAAGAGGATCTGTTCGCCCAGCTGGCGACGGAGCGGGAGGCGGAGGAGGCCGCGACGGCTGCGGCAGCAGCGGCGGAGGAGGCCGGGGGGACAGAGCAGCACGAGGCCGAGGAGGAGCGGCCGCGGCGCTGGCATCCGGGGCTGGACGTGGTGCACGACGAGTACGGCGCCGGCTGGGTGCAGGGGAGCGGGGTGGGGAGAGTGACCGTGCGCTTCGAAACGCCATGGTCCGCACCGGGGAGGGTGCGGACCTTTGCTGTCGAGGACCCGGCACTGCGGCCGGGGGAGCCCCTGCCGCTGGTGGGCGGGGCGCCTGCGGGCGATCAGTCGTCCGAGCCGGCGATCTTGCCGAAGTTCTTGTCGCCGGAGCCGGGGGACACCGGATCGGTCGGGGAAGAAATATCCAGACGGTAGTGGTGATAGAGCTGAAGTTCCTGCTCAGGGGAGAGATGGCGGCCCACGCCGAAGTCCGGCGCGTCCTTGATCAGCTTGCGGTCGTAGGGAATGTGCAGGCCCTCACCGACCATCTTGCTGGGCTCCAGGGGGACGAACGCATCCCGGCTGAAGAGTCCGGTGCGTACGGCCGCCCACTCCGGTTCCCCCGTCGCATCATCGAGGTAGACCTCGTCGATGGTCCCTATTTTCGCGCCGTTACGGTCGAACGCTTTGCGGCCGATCAGGCTTCGGGGATCGATATCGGTTTGCACGGCCCCTCCAATTGGTCGCAACTGCCCTGTGACAACTACCAAACGGCACATTTCATGCCCTGGCCACTCGAAGGATCCTTCGAGTGGCGCGCTGGTAGGCTGGCGATTGGCCGCAGACCCCGTGCGGGAGAGTCCTTGTCGTTCGCGACCAGGGCGCCGAAGGAGCAAATCCTCCCCGGAATCTCTCAGGCACACGTACCGCATGGACGAGGTCACTCTGGAAAGCAGGGCGGGCCACGGAAGGCACAGCGCCGGGACCCCTCCTCACCGACGGTGAAAGCCGGACCGCCACGCGCGGGCCGGTGAAGCTCTCAGGTTGAGATGACAGAGGGGGAGGCCGTCCGGGCACCCGTGCCGTGGTGCCCCTCGTAGGTCGTACTGACCAGGAGGCCCCCGCAGATGACCACCAATCGCATCTCCTTGACCGAGCTGGAACGCGGCACCCCCTTCGAGCGCCGGCACATCGGTCCCGATCACGCGGCGCAGGCCAAGATGCTTGCGCACATCGGCTTCGGGTCGCTGGACGAGCTCACCGCCGCCGCCGTACCCGATGTGATCAAGAGCGCCGAGGCGCTCGGCCTGCCGCAGGCCCGTACCGAGGCCGAGGTGCTCAAGGAGCTGCAGGGCCTGGCGGACCGCAACCAGGTCCTGTCCTCCATGATCGGTCTCGGCTACTACGGCACGTTCACCCCGCCGGTGATCCTGCGCAACGTCATGGAGAACCCCGCCTGGTACACGGCGTACACGCCCTACCAGCCGGAGATCTCGCAGGGGCGCCTGGAGGCGCTGCTGAATTTCCAGACGATGGTCGCCGACCTGACCGGACTGCCCACCTCCGGTGCTTCGCTGCTGGACGAGGGCACCGCCGCCGCCGAGGCGATGGCGCTGTCCCGCCGGGTCGGCAAGGTCAAGCAGGGCGTCTTCCTGGTCGACGCCGACTGTCTGCCGCAGACCATCGCCGTGATCGAGACCCGTGCGGAGCCCACCGGCGTCGAGGTCGTGGTCGCGGACCTGTCCGACGGCATTCCGGCCGAGATCGCCGAGCGCGGTGTCTTCGGTGTGCTGCTGCAGTACCCGGGCGCCTCGGGTGCGGTGCGGGACCCCCGCGCCGTCATCGAGCAGGCCCACGAGCTGGGCGCGATCGTCACCGTCGCCGCCGATCTGCTCGCCCTGACGCTGCTGACCCCGCCCGGTGAGCTCGGTGCGGACATCGCCGTCGGCACCACCCAGCGCTTCGGTGTCCCGATGGGCTTCGGCGGGCCGCACGCCGGCTTCATGGCCGTCCGTGACCAGTTCGCCCGCAGCCTCCCCGGCCGTCTGGTGGGCGTCTCCGTCGACGCCGACGGCAACAAGGCCTACCGCCTGGCGCTGCAGACCCGTGAGCAGCACATCCGCCGGGAGAAGGCCACCAGCAACATCTGCACCGCGCAGGTGCTGCTCGCCGTCATGGCCGGGATGTACGCGGTCTACCACGGGCCCGAGGGCCTGCGCACCATCGCCCGGCGCACCCACCGCTACGCCGCGGTCCTCGCCGAGGGCCTGCGGGCCGGCGGGGTGGAGATCGTGCACGGTGCGTACTTCGACACGCTGACCGCGCGGGTTCCCGGCCGGGCCGCCGAGGTCGTCGCCGCCGCCCGTGAGGCTGGGGTCAACCTCTGGCAGGTCGACGCGGACCTGGTCGGCATCGCCTGTGACGAGACCACCGGGCGTGCGGAGCTGGCCGGTGTCTGGGGCGCCTTCGGCGTGAACGGTGACGTCGAGCAGCTGGACGCGGCCGCCGCCGAAGCGCTGCCGCAGGCGCTGCTGCGCCACGACGACTACCTCGCCCACCCGGTCTTCCACGAGCACCGCTCCGAGACCGCGATGCTGCGCTACCTGCGCACCCTCGCCGACAAGGACTACGCGCTGGACCGCGGCATGATCCCGCTCGGCTCCTGCACGATGAAGCTGAACGCCACCACCGAGATGGAGCCGGTCACCTGGCCCGCGTTCGGCCAGCTGCACCCGTTCGCGCCGGCCGGCCAGGCCCAGGGCTACCTCACGCTGATCCAGGAGCTGGAGGAGCGGCTGGCCACGGTCACCGGCTACGACAAGGTCTCCATCCAGCCGAACGCCGGATCGCAGGGCGAGCTGGCCGGTCTGCTGGCCGTCCGTGCCTACCACCGCGCCAACGGCGACGAGCAGCGCACGGTCTGCCTGATCCCGTCCTCGGCACACGGCACCAACGCCGCCAGCGCCGTGATGGCCGGAATGAAGGTCGTCGTCGTCAAGACCGGTGAGGACGGCGAGGTCGACACCGACGATCTGCACGCCAAGATCGAGAAGCACCGTGACGAGCTCGCGGTCCTGATGGTGACCTACCCCTCCACCCACGGCGTGTTCGAGGAGCACATCACCCAGATCTGCGCGGCGGTGCACGACGCCGGCGGCCAGGTCTATGTCGACGGTGCCAACCTCAACGCGCTGGTCGGGCTCGCCGAGCCCGGCAAGTTCGGCGGCGATGTCTCGCACCTGAACCTGCACAAGACCTTCTGCATCCCGCACGGCGGCGGTGGCCCCGGCGTCGGCCCGGTCGGCGTCCGCGCCCACTTGGCGCCGTACCTGCCCAACCACCCGCTGCAGCCGGGCGCCGGCCCCGAGACGGGCGTCGGGCCGATCTCCGCGGCTCCCTGGGGCTCGGCCGGCATCCTGCCGATCTCCTGGGCGTACGTCCGTCTGATGGGCGCCGAGGGCCTCAAGCGCGCCACTCAGGTCGCGGTCCTCAGCGCCAACTACATCGCCAAGCGCCTGGAGCCGCACTACCCGGTGCTCTACACGGGCCCCGGCGGTCTGGTGGCGCACGAGTGCATCATCGACGTCCGGCCGCTGACCAAGGCGACCGGTGTGAGCATCGACGATGTGGCCAAGCGGCTGATCGACTACGGCTTCCACGCGCCGACGATGTCGTTCCCCGTGGCCGGCACGCTGATGATCGAGCCGACCGAGAGCGAGGACCTCGGTGAGCTGGACCGGTTCTGCGACGCGATGATCGCCATCCGCGCGGAGATCGAGAAGGTCGGCTCGGGGGAGTGGGCCAAGGACGACAACCCGCTGCGCAACGCCCCGCACACCGCGGGCGCGCTCGGCGGCGACTGGGCGCACCTGTACACCCGCGAGGAGGCCGTCTTCCCGGCCGGTGTCGCCGCCTCGGAGAAGTACTGGCCGCCGGTGCGCCGTATCGACGGTGCTTTCGGCGACCGTAACCTCGTCTGCTCCTGCCCGCCGCTGGACGAGTACGACAACTGAGTCACCGCAGCATCAAGGGCCCTCGGCAGATCTGCCGGGGGCCCTGTGGTACGTGGTGGGCGCGGCGGGTCAGGCAGCGGCGATGGCCCGGGCGCGGTGCGGGGCGATGACCTGCCCGTCCGGGAGCAGCTCACCGGTGTCCTCGAAGAGCAGGACGCCGTTGCAGAGCAGGCTCCAGCCTTGCTCCGGATGGTGCGCCACAAGGTGTGCGGCCTCCCGGTCGGTGGAGTCTGCTGACGGGCATGGCGGTTGGTGCTGACACATGGAAGTTGTCTTTCGCTGCGGTGAAGTGAACGTCGTAGTGCGGCTCGATGAGCTGTTCATGGCCGCTCCCCCGTTTCTTTCGGTCGGTCCCAGTGTTGCCCCACGGACGGGATTCCGCAGGGATTTCGCAGCAGCGGTACTCACTCGATAGGGACGCGTCACCCATGCGGGCGGTTGCTCCCAATTGCACTCCTCCCCAAGAGGGTTGGGAGTGGTATCCGCGGACTAGGCCGCGTGGGTGAGCATGCGTGAGCGCCCCGTGGCCGGACGGGGCCGCGGGGCATGCTCGGGCGGGACGGCGGGCGCCGGATTCCGCGCGCGAAGGCGCGCCGGCGCTGCCGGGTCAGGCGGGTTCGGCGAGCAGCGGGGCGGGTGTGAGCCGCAGGGTGAGCCGGGGGAGCAGATCGGCGATGCGGTGCGGGCGGTGTGCGGCGATGCCCGGCGGGGCAGGCGCGAGAGGTACCAGCAGGTCACCGGGCGCGGGCAGCCCCTGCGCGCCGTCGGAGGTGAGGTCGTGATGCAGCCACAGCGTGAGCATGTACAGCTCGGGGACGGACAGCAGGCGCGGCTGGTAGGGCGTGGCGAGTGACTCGGCCTGCGCCAGCGCCTGCTCGGTCGCGGCGACGTAGGGGCCGCCGCAGAAGCGTCCGAAGGTCCAGCCGTCCGCGGTGAGCACCGCCTCCGCGGACGCCACGGCACGCTCCCCGCCGCGGACCAGGAAGCGCCAGCCCGCCAGTCGGGTGTGCGGGGTGCCGCCGGCCCGGCTGACGTCGTCCCAGACATGGACGGGCAGCGGGTGGTCGGGGCTGAGCGGACCCTGATGGGCGCGCAGCGCGGAGACCGGGGCGTCGCACACCGCGGTGGGCGAGCCGAGAGCGGCGAGAACACTGCGCAGGGCGGGCGCGGGGGCAGGGGGGAGGTGCAGCGGCATGGTGGGTCGCCTCTCACTTCGGAGACACGGTGGAGCGTGGCTCGGAGACACGGTGGAGCGTGGCGGGTGCAAACGGCGTTGTCTGCGTGCGGGGTCAGAGCAGGGCCGACCGGGGCTGCGGCCCGGCCGGCTCAGCCGCTGGGCCCCGGAGACGGTGAGATCGCCGAGACGCTGGGCGCCAAGTCTCTGCCTCGTAAGCGGAGTTTATACGACGTATGTTCCGAAAGTGTTTCTGCTACCGGCCTTGCCGATTTCCGGCAAGGGGAAATCCGGACCGCCGCGCGAGGTGCTTTACACCCCTTTGTGTGGCGTTTTGGAGACGCCGCCTCGTATTGCCTTACCAGTGCGGTAGGCCGGAACTCGTTGGTGTTTCTCGCGAGCGAAATGCCGTTGGTGAGTGCCTCCGAGATATGCCTAAGGGAAGTGCCGGACGCTGCACCACTTCGAGCCTATCGGCACCGGCATGCCCCCGCGGCGTTATTGATCAGATTGCCGGGGCATCATCGACCGTAGCGCGAGCCCCGGCGGTGTCGGGGACGGCCCCAAGCGGCCCGTGGCAACGGGCTGTTCACTCGAGGAGGGACCCTTCGATGGGGGAGAAGGTCGCCGCGGACGGGATCGACCTGGCGGACCGGGAGCGTTATCGAAGAAAGCTTCATGACTGTCTCGAGGGATTGCACAGGCTCCTGGCGGAGAAGCGGTTCGACCGGCCCAGGAATCTCATGGGCCTGGAGATCGAACTCAATCTCGCCGGCGCCGACGGGCTGCCCCGCATGATGAACTCTCAAGTACTGGAGCGCATCGCCAGCGGGGATTTCCAGACCGAACTCGCCCAGTGCAACCTCGAGGTCAACATCCTGCCGCACCGCTTGAGCGGCCGTGTGCTGGACCAGCTCGCCGAGGAACTCCGTACGGGACTCGGCTATGCCGAGAGGAAAGCCCGGGAGGTCGCCGCCAGGATCGTGATGATCGGCATTCTGCCGACCCTGCACGCCACCGACCTCACGGCCGCCAGCCTCTCCGAGAACGACCGCTACGTCCTGCTCAACGACCAGATGCGGGCGGCCCGCGGCGAGGACTTCGCCCTGGACATCCGGGGCGTCGAGCATCTGGTCTCCCGTTCGCCCTCGATCGCGCCGGAGGCCGCCTGTACGTCGGTCCAGCTGCACCTCCAGGTGACACCGGGCCGCTTCGCCGATGTCTGGAACGCGGCCCAGGCCATCGCCGCGGTGCAGGTGGCGGTCGGCGCCAACTCGCCGTTCCTCTTCGGCCGTGAGCTGTGGCGCGAGTCCCGGCCGCCGGTCTTCCAGCAGGCCACCGACACCCGCTCGCCCGAGCTGCAGGCCCAGGGAGTACGCCCCCGCACCTGGTTCGGTGAGCGCTGGATCGAGTCCGCGTACGACCTCTTCGAGGAGAACGTGCGGTACTTCCCGCCGCTGCTGCCGGTGTGCGGGTCACAGGAGCCGCTGCGGCTCCTGGATGAGGGCGGGGTGCCCGACCTGTCCGAACTGGTCCTGCACAACGGCACGGTCTACCGCTGGAACCGCCCCGTCTACGCGGTCGCCGACGGCGTCGCGCACCTCAGGGTCGAGAACCGGGTGCTGCCGGCCGGCCCCACCATCGCCGACGTCATCGCCAACACCGCCTTCTACTACGGCCTGGTGCGGGCGCTGGCCGAGGAGCCGCGCCCCGTGTGGACGCGGCTCCCGTTCGCCGCCGCGGCCCGCAACTTCGACTCCGCGTGCCGGTACGGGATCGACGCGACCCTGGACTGGCCGCGTCCCGGGCGGGCGGGCGCTGTCGCCGACATCCCGGCCGTACGGCTGGTGCGCAAGGAACTGCTGCCGCTGGCGGCCCGCGGGCTGGACGCCTGGGGGGTGGAACCGGCCGATCGTGACCACTACCTCGGCATCATCGACGAGCGCTGCCGGCGCCGGGTGAACGGGGCGTCCTGGCAGGCCGCGGCCTTCCACCACGCCCTGCGCCACGGTCTGGACCGGGACGCGGCGCTCGCCGCGATGACCCGGCGCTACAGCGAGCTGATGCACACGGGGAAGCCGGTGCACACCTGGCCGGTGGCCTGGCCGGTCGTTGAGCGCTCCGCCGTACCGGGACAACGGCAGGCGGCGACGGAGGGGGCGTAAGGGCTGTCCGTCGCCGGGGCCCGGAGCTGTTCAGCGGGGTCCGTTGCTGCCTGCCGCCATGATGGCCTTGAGCATCACCTGATGGATCTGCGACGGGTCGCTGACCAGGTGCATCGAGCCGCCGGTGGGTTTCACGATGCGGTCGAGGGCCGAGGTGTCGGCCTGCGGGCCGATCGCGAGGGCGATCAGCGGCACCGGCCGCTTCGGGTCGGAGAGCTTCTCCAGCTTGCCCACCAGGGCGTCGAGGCCGATGCCGTGGGCATCGTCGTTGGTGCCGTCGGTGACGATGACCAGCGCATTGAACTTCCCGCTCGCATAGGTCGAGCGGGCTTCCTCGTACGCGGCGAGCGTGGTGTCGTACAGCCCGGTGGCGCCCTGGGGCTGCGGGGCCAGCGCGCGGAAGGCGTCGGCCAGCGTGTCGCGGTGGCTGCTGCCGTCCTTGTCCCGGCCGCCGAGCCGCTCAGTGGGGGAGAGCTCCACATAGTCCTTGTCGCCGTCCAGTGTGGTGGCGAACTTCCACAGCCCGATCTCGTCGTCGGGGGTGAAGGTGGTCAGTGCCTGGAGGAGGGAATTCTTGGCGAGGTCCATCCGGGACCGGCCGCTGTGCCCCGGGACCGGGGCGCTCATCGAGGTCGAGGCGTCCACGACGGTGGAGAGCCGGGCGCTTTGCACCGTGATCGTCCACATGCCCATCAGGGCCTGGAGTTCCTTCACCGCCGGCGGCTCGGCGGGGTCGGCGGAGAACGGCTGTGGGGCGCGTCCGCCGGCCGCGGCGACCACCTTCGGGTCCGCCTCGCCGTTGGCGGCCCGGAAGCCGTGCCGGCGCAGCGCGCGCTGTCCGGCGGGCCCGCTCAGCAGCGTCATGAAGCGGTTGGCGGCGCGCGACTGTTCAGGGCCCGTCTCGATGCTGTCGACCAGTGTGTAGGGGTAGTCGAGCCGGGCCGTGCCGCCCTCGGGGTAGATCAGGTCCAGATCCGGCCCGTCCTTCGCGCGCGTGTTGTGTGCGAAAGCGGCCTGTTCGGACAGCAGCAGCGCCTGGTTGCGGCGCGGATTGTCCTGTTCCGCACCGGAGCCGTCGCGGGGCAGGGTGGCCATGGCCCGTCCGTCGCCGTCCGCGACCCGCTGGTTGAGCAGCCTCGCCGTGGCGGCGGTGCGGGTGTCCGCCGTGACGCGGTCCGGTGCTTCCTTGGTGTGGGCGGCGCTGATGCGGGCCAGTGAGAGCAGTCCGGTGGCGCTGTGGGACGGGTCGGCGACGCCCAGGTGCAGCGCGTCGCCGGATGCCGTGGCGCGGGTCAGTTCCGTCCAGGTGTAGGTCTTCGCCGGCCAGCCCAGCGACTTGGCGGCCTGGGGGACGGCGCCCAGGGCGATCGGGGACGAGGCGAGAGCGCCGGCGGCGGTCAGCGGGGTCCCGCGCTCCGCGCCGACCCGGTCCACCCACAGGCTCGAATCCGGTATCCAGACCTGGAATTCGGGGTCGACCGGCCGCTGTCCGAAGGCGTCGGCTATCTCGTGGGCGGCTCGCGCGGTGACCTTGACGTCCAGACATCTGCCGTCGGTGCGTGTCGCCTCCTCCCGCGCCGACTTGGCCACCGCTTCGATCGCCGGGGCGATATCGGGCGAGGCGGCCACATCGAGCCGTGTCGTCTCGCCGTCGCACGGCCCCCCGAACGGGAGCAGACCGCTGTCCAGCGCCACGAACGTGCCGGCGGCGACGGTCAGCACGAGGCCGGTGGCGAGGACGAGCGCGCGTGGACGTAGCCCACGGCGGGCCCCCGTGCGCGCCGGTGCGGGGGCGTCGGGCAAGCTGTGTCGTCCCATTGCGGTAGCGCCTCTCCTTCTCGGAGTTCGACCGGGATGCGCTGGGGGGAAAACGCGCCATCTGGATGGCGCCCGTCCCCGGCCTGTCGCGCGCGATCTTCGTACCTGCTGCCGAGACCCTAGCTGGGCGGTGGTGGCGACGAGGCGGTAATGCGGAAGCGGAGGAAGTGTGCAGTCGGATACAAGTCCTGTGGCCGATGCGGACGTTCCAGGTCAAGGGCCTGGTGACGGGCTCGTCGGCGAGCCGTCCCGAGGCATCCTGCGGAGCGAGACCTGGATCGTGCTGGCCCTCTCGCTGGGGGCCAGCGGGCTGTCGGCGCTGATCAGCTTCATCGGGTCGGTGACCAAGCCCGGTGGTCTCAAGGACCAGGCGGCCACGCTCAATGGCTCCCATGCGCCCGGCCGGCCTTGGCTGGATCTCGCCTGGCAGCTGTTCGGTATCGCGACCGCCCTGGTGCCCGTGGTGCTGGTGGCGCATCTGCTGCTGCGGGAACGGGCCGGCGGTCTGCGCGTGCTCGGCTTCGACCGGCGGCGGCCCGGCTTCGACCTGAGCCGCGGCGTCGTGCTGGCGGCCGTCATCGGCGGCAGCGGTGTGCTGCTGTATCTGGGTGCGCGGGCGGCCGGATTCAATCTGACGGTGGTCCCCGAGGCGCTGCCCGAGGTGTGGTGGAAGATCCCGGTGCTGATCGCCTCCGCGGTGCAGAACGCCGTGCTGGAGGAGGTCATCGTCGTCGGGTATCTGCTGCGCAGGCTGGGGCAATTGGGCTGGTCGCCGTTCGCGGCGCTCGCGGCCAGCTCGGTGCTGCGCGGTTCCTACCACCTCTACCAGGGCATCGGCGGTTTCGTCGGCAATATGGTGATGGGCGCGCTCTTCGTCCTGCTCTACCGGCGGTGGGGCCGGGTCGGGCCGCTGGTCGCCGCCCATGCCCTGATCGACATCGTGGCGTTCGTCGGCTATGCGCTGCTCGCCGGACGGTTGGGGTGGCTGCCGACGCCATGAGACGGCGGAGGCGCGGGGCACCGGCGGTGCCTGCCGCGCCTCCCGGGGGCTGTTGCCGTGCGGGCCGGCTCAGCCGGTGACCAGCAGTTCCCCGTCGATGACCGTGACCGCCGCCCCGGTCAGCAGCGTACGGTCGCCGCGCAGCTCGGTCCGTACGAAGCCGGTGCGGGCGGCGCCCTGCAGGCCGACCAGGGAGGCACGGCCCAGCCGCGCCGACCAGAAGGGGGCGAGCGCGGTGTGTGCGCTGCCCGTTACCGGGTCCTCGTCGATGCCCACCCCGGGGAAGAAGCAGCGCGAGATGAAGTCGTAGCCGCCGTCGGGGTTTTCGGCGCGCGCGGTGGTGATCACCCCACGGCCGCCGTGCCCGGCGAGCGCCTTGAGGTCCGGGGTCAGCGCCCGTACGGACTTCTCGTCGGGCAGCTCGACCAGGAGGTCGCCGACATCGGGGCCGGTGTCGTGCGCGGAGCGGATGTCGGTGCCCAGCGCGCTCGCGACCACCGGCGGGACCTCGACCGGGGTGAGCGGGGCGGTCGGGAAGTCCATGGTGATCGTCCCGCGGTCGTCGGCCGTGGTGGTCAGTACCCCGCTGCGGGTGCGGAAGCGGACCGTACCGCTCGCCGTCCCCGTGGTGTGCAGGACGTGCGCGGTGGCCAAAGTGGCGTGCCCGCACATGTTCACCTCGGCGGCCGGGGTGAGCCAGCGCAGCGCCCAGTCGGCGTCGCCGCCCGCGGGCAGGGGGTGTGCGAAGGCGGTCTCGGAGAGATTGACCTCGGTGGCGACCCGCTGCAGCCAGGCCGTATCGGGAAAGGCGCCGGAGTCGAGGAGTACGACTCCCGCGGGGTTGCCGGCGAACGGACGCTCACTGAAGGCGTCGACGATGCGAATCCTCATGGCCGCGAGCGTAGAGGTGCCACAGAGCCACAGACCAAGGCCAATTCGAGGGAATTGGCCTTGGGGGGGAGCCGCATGGTCGGTGCGGTGGCCTGCCGCGCGCTCACGAGGTGCTTCCGGGTAGGTGTCCTCTGAGATGAGGTGCGGCGAGCTCCCCGGCGCGTCGGCCTCAGCCCCAGGATCCGTCAGGGGCCACAGTCGACCACCGCTGCGGCACGGGGCGGGGTCAGGTACCGGACACGGCGGGCATGAGCAGATCGGTCGCAAAGTCCTCGACCGAGCGCGGCGGGCGGCCGAGCACGCGCTGAACACCGTCACCGAGACCTGCCACGCCCTCTTGGTGATAATTCGAATACAGCCCCTGCAAACCGTCGATGACCTGCGGCGTGATTCCACGGTCCGCGAGCGTTGCCCGCCAGGCGCCGTCCAGTGGAATATCGACGTACCGCACCGGCCTGCCGAGAACGGCGCCGAAGCGTTCGCAGAGCACTGGCAGCGTCAGTGTCTGCGGGCCGCTGATCTCGATCTCACCACCGATCGGATGCGCCGCCAGGAGTTCGGCGATCGCGACCTCCGCAATATCCCGCACGTCTACGTAACCCCTGGCACCAGGTCCGGCGGGATCGGCCAGCGTGCCCCTGGCGATCGCGGCCGCTGCCGGGAGGAAGTTCTGCAGGAAACGGTCGGGCTGAAGGACAGTCAGTTCCGGGACACCGGCGCTTCGCAGTCGTTCGGTGATCGTGTCATGGGCGCTGGTGACGGCGTCCGGGACGATTCCGTTGCCACTGAAAGCTCGGGCGCCCAGTTTGATGATCCGGCGCGCACCGGCCTCGATGGCGGCAAGGCCGAGGTTCGTTTCGGCGGCAACCTGGTCTTCGGCGAAGGGATGTGCAAGGTACAGCCGGTCCACGCCGGCGACCGCACCCCGAACGTCCGCTGCATCGGTGACATCCCCACGGAAGACCTCACCACGGACCTTGCCGAGCGCCTTGGCGCCGGCTTCGGAGCGAACGAGGAAGCGCACATCACTCCGGTCGCGCAGCGCTTCGGTCAGGTATCGCCCCACGGTTCCGTTCGGCGTAGTGACCAAAATGGGCATGGATCCCCCTCCATGAACGTGATCAAGACCCGCTCCCGTCCCAACAGGGTCTGGCTCCGGCGAATTCCCACCCCGGAAACCGGGCAGCGACTTTGGACGCAGAGTCAGGAAAGACTTCTCCGCCGCATCCGGGCGAGAAGCGCCTCCTCCTGGGCCGACTCCCTCGACAGATGCGCCGCGCGGACGGCTCGGCGGTGGTAGTGGATGTCCACCGTTATGCCAGTGCAGCCAGAACGGCTGCGAGCCCATCCCCACCCACGCTCGGATCGAAGTCCATCAGCAGCAGCCGGTCCCGCTCCCGCCACGACTCGAAGCCGACGTGTACGGCGCCGCCCTGCGTGGGACGGGACACCGGATGCGGGTCAGGCTCTTGCTTCGACGAACAGTCCCGATATATCGTTGAAGCATCGCGACCGATCAACGATAGAGAGATGGAGGACGTCATCATGTGTTCCCACGGACATGAACAAGGGCATGAACACGGGCATGAGCGTCGGCATGAGCACTGCGGTCCCGGGCGTCATGGCGGCCGTGGCGACTTCGCGGGCGGCTGGGAGCGGCGGCGCGCGGCCTTCGGTCCGTTCGGCCCGCCGTTCGGAGGTCCACCCTTCGGGGGTGGCCGGGGGCGCGGCGGACCGCGCGGCCGGGCGCGCCGCGGCGATGTGCGCGCTTCGATCCTGGCGCTGCTCAAGGACCGTCCGATGCACGGCTACGAGATGATCCAGGAGATCGCCGAGCGCAGCGGCGGGGCATGGAAGCCCAGCCCCGGCTCGGTCTATCCGACGCTGCAGCTCCTGGAGGACGAGGGGCTGATCGTCAGCGCCAGTGAGGGCGGCAAGAAGCTGTTCTCGCTGACCGACGCCGGGCGCACCGAGGCCGACGGTGGCTCGGACGCCCCCTGGGAGGAGGCCGGCCGCGGCGTCGACTGGGAGGCGATGAACGAGATCCGCAAGGCGGGCGGCGGCCTGGTCGAGGCCTTCCGGCAGGTGTGGGCCACCGGTAGTCCCGAACAGCGGGAGAAGGCCATGGCGGTGGTCAACAAGGCGCGCAAGGAGCTGTATCTGATCCTCGCCGAGGAGGACTGAGCGCGGAGTGCGCGGGGTGGTGCGGCCTTCGGGGGCCGGGGTGAGGGTCGGCCCCCGAAGGGTCAGGTGACCAGGGCGGCGAGCTTGCGCAGCGACTCGTTCAGTGCGGTACCCGCCGAGTCCTTGAGCTTGCCGGCCATCAGCGAGACCGCGGCGCCGGTGAACGCCCCGTCGATCCGTACGGCCGTCGCCCCGCCGTCCGGGGTGAGCTCGTAGCGCATCCCCAGGCTGACGCCCATCGGGCCTTTGCCCTCGATGTCGAGCAGCCGGCCGGGCTCCAGCTCCCGCACGGTCCAGGCGACCTCCGCGGGGAAGCCCATCAGCTTCATGTTCTCCTCGTAGCCGGCGCCCACTTCGAGCGATTCCGGGCCGCCTTTGGGGAAGGCGGTGTGGGTGGCGTTCCACTCCCCGTAGGAGTCGAAGTCGGTGAGCCGCTCCCAGACCTTCGCGGCCGGTGCCTCGATACGGGCCTGTGCGGTGACTTCGGCCATGCGATCACCCCTTCGGTGACGATCCCTGGCTGGTGCCGCGGAACGTATCCCCGCCGGGGTGAAGGTTCAATAGCGAGGTCCCCGCTATTGCTGATGAGTCGTCAGGTTTTGGGGAGGGGGCCTTGGCAGGTGCGCGGTCGCCCCGTCCCTGTATGTCCGGCCTCCACTATTCCTCTGCATCTCCTCCGCAAGGATGAGATCGGGTGCGCCGTGCGCAACCAGCGTGGGAGACGCAAATGCTTCCCGCCGGTGATGTCCCGGCGCTCAGGGGCTGGTGGGGTGGGTGCTGTGCAAAACCGTACTGCGTACAGTGGGGGCGAGAGCCCCGCCCCGGAGGACCTCGATACACAGCTCACCGTCGAGCTCGCGTCGGTCGTATCCGCTGCCCGCAGGCGGGCCACCCGCGACGGCGACCGGCAGGTCGACACCGCGCATCTGCTGCACGGCCTCCTGGAATGGGACCCCGCCGTACGCGATGTCTTCGACGGTGCACCGCAGGTCGCCCGGCTGCTCGGCTACCTCGTCCAGCGCAGCATCGGCTACGGACTCCAGTGGCACGGCACCGTTGAGGATTCCGGTGCGGTCCCCGTAGTTGCCGAGGGTGCCGTCCCGGGATGGTCACCGGCCGCGGCCGCCGCCATGGACGGCGCCCTGGACCGTGCCCATGCCCGCTACGCCACCCGCGCGGGCTGCCTCGACCTGCTCGCCGCGCTGGTGGACGACCCCGAATCGCGGGCCGTCGAGGTGCTGCGCCGGGCCTCCGTCGACACCGCCCGGCTCGCCGGCCGTCTGGACGGAGAGCGTCCCGGCCAAGACTGACAGGGGTCTCGGGGGTGGCGCTGCTGACCACGGCTGCCATGATGGCCGGATGCACGCGTCTTCGGGGAGCCCGGCAGGATCATCGACCGGCTCGGGCCAGGGAATTTCCGGGTCCTTGGGGGCCCAGCAGTCATCGCCCGCCCTCGGGGTGCGCCGTTTTCGGACGTCCGGGGGACGTGGTGCCGGCCTCGGTATCGCCCTGCTGTCCGCGCTCGCCTTCGGCGGTTCGGGCGTCGCCGCCAAGCCCCTGATATCCGCCGGCCTCGAACCGCTGCAGGTCACCTGGCTGCGGGTGGCCGGGGCGGCGCTGGTCATGCTGCCGGTCGCCTGGCGTCACCGGGATCTGGTGCGCCGCCGGCCCGCGCTGCTCGCGGGGTACGGGCTGCTCGCCGTCGCCGGCGTCCAGGCGTGCTACTTCGCCGCGCTCTCCCGTATCCCCGTGGGCGTCGCGCTCCTCATCGAATATCTGGCGCCCGCCCTTGTGCTGGGCTGGGTCCGCTTCGTCCAGAAACGGCCGGTCACCCGGGCCGCGGCGGTCGGTGTGGTGCTGGCCGTCGGCGGGCTCGCCTGTGTCGTCGAGGTCTGGTCCGGGCTGAGCTTCGACGTCATCGGCCTTGCGCTCGCGCTCGGCGCGGCCTGCTGCCAGGTCGGCTACTTCGTGCTCTCCGATCACGGTTCCGACGGCGACGATGCGGTGGACCCGCTCGGTGTGATCGCCTACGGCCTGCTGATCGGCGCCGCCCTCCTCACCGTGATCGCCCGCCCCTGGGGCATGGACTGGGCGGTGCTCGGCGGTGGTGCGGACATGAACGGGACGCAGGTGCCGGCCGTTCTCCTGCTCGCCTGGATCGTGCTGATCGCGACGGTGGCGGCCTACCTCACCGGCGTGGTGTCGATCCGCCGGCTCTCGCCGCAGGTGGCCGGAGTGGTCGCCTGTCTGGAGGCGGTCATCGCGACGGTCCTGGCCTGGGTCCTGCTCGGCGAGCATCTCTCCGCACCGCAGATCGTCGGCGGGGCGGTGGTGCTGGCCGGTGCCTTCATCGCGCAGTCGGCCAAGCCGAAGGCGACGGAGACGGTACGGGTGGCCGGAGCCGGGGCGGGGACGGGTGACGGCGTGGGTGCCCCCGGGGGCAGCGGGTCCCCGGAGCCCCCGGGTACCCCGGCGTCCGCGCCCCGGACCGGGGACGACTTGTCGGCCGGTTCCTGTGCGCCATAGGGTATCGATCATGTATTTGACTGTGCTGTCCCCGCCCGCCGCGTAAAGCGGGCGGCGGCCTCCGAGGAAACCCCGGCCCGGGCTGGTTCCCGAGCCGCTTGTCGCTGCCTGCACACGGGATCAAGCGACCATTCCACGGCGTATGACGCCGTCCTGGATTTCCCGGAGCACCTCTCCCATGCATGCCACTGTTTCCTCCGCCCTGCCCGTGGGCCGGGGGCTGTTGTACGTCACCCTCGCCGCGACCGCCTGGGGCACCGCGGGCGCGGCCGCCGCCCTCCTCTACCGCGGCAGCGGACTGGGCCCGCTCGCCCTCACCTTCTGGCGCACCTTCGGCGGGCTGATTCTTCTGCTCGCCGTACGGGCGTTGCTGCGCCGCCGGTCCGGCACCGTCGCCGTTCCCACGCCCGCCCCGTATGAGCCGCGGCGCAGGCGCCTGATGCGGATCGTGATGACGGGCATCGCTCTCGCCGTCTTCCAGGCCGCCTACTTCGCCGCCGTCGAAGCCACCGGGCTGGCCGTGGGAACCGTCGTCACCATGGGGGCGGGTCCCGTCCTCATCGCCATCGGGGCGCGGGTGACGATGGGCGAACGGCTCGGCGCGGGCGGGGTCCTGGCCGTTGCCGGGGCGCTGGCCGGGCTGGCGGTTCTGGTCCTCGGCGGCGATGGCGGTGCCACCGTCCGTCCCGCCGGGATCGGCTATGCCCTGCTGTCGGCGGCCGGCTGTGCCGCGATGACGCTGATCACCCGGCGGCTGGGCAAGGGCGGCGGCAGCGATCCGTACGCCTCGACGGTCAGCGCCTTCGCGGTCGGCGCGCTGTGCCTGCTGCCGCTCGCGGCGGTGGAGGGGCTGTGGCCCCAGGCGCACGACCTGGGCCGCAGCCTCTGCCTGCTGGCCTATATCGCGGCGGTGCCGACGGCACTGGCCTACGGGCTGTACTTCGCGGGCCTGGCCGTCGTCCGCGCCGCGACCGCGTCCGTGATCTCACTGATCGAGCCGGTGTCGGCCGCGGCCATCGCGGTGCTGTTTCTCGGGGAGCGGCTCACCATGGCGACGGCGATCGGAACGGGTGTGCTGCTGACGGCCGTTGCCGCGCTGGCGGTGACCGAGGCGCGCGGGGCGGTGACGGCCGCGCGGTCGGCGGCGCCGGTGGCGGGCTGAGGACGCGGGTGCCCGGCCGGCGGTGTCGGCCGGGCACCCGGACGTCCGGGCCCCCGGGGCGGCGGGTGCCCGTCAGACAGCGGGCTTCCCCGTGCCGGCCGCGGCCAGCCTGCGCTGCTGGTGGGTGCGGGCCGCCGCGTCCCCGGGGCCGTCCCGCTCGGCGAGGCGTTCCGAGACACGGTGCTGGACGGCTTCGCTCCGCTTGCCCCCGTACTTGAACTTGGCGCGTACCTCCCGCACTTCGAGCCGCAGGCCACGGATGCCGGACAGCAGCCGTCCGTACGGAGCCGCACCCGCGGCGACCGGGGCCGAGCCGCCGTCCGGCTGGAAGTGGCCCATCTGCCGTTGCAGCAGCGCCGCCTTCGCCTCCGGGTCGTCCACGACATGGGCGGTGCAGGTCAGCTGGACCGCGGCGTAGAAGCTGGTGGGGACGCCGTGCTCGGGCGGCTGGTCCTCGGCCGCCTGCCAGGGGCCGGGGATGAACGTGTAGTCGTCCACCACGCTCAGCAGCACCGTCGGCCGGTCTTCCAGCGCGCCCCAGAGGGGATTGGGACGGGCCAGATGCGTGACGGCCTCGCGGCGGGCCGGATCGTAGGCGAAGTGCAGCGGCTGCAGCACGGGAGGTTCGCCGGGCCGTCCATTGGCGGCCAGCTGGCCGAAGTCGTGCGCCGCGAGCCACTGCTGCCACTCGGCGTCTTCGGTGGGGGCGTCCCAGGGGTGGATCAGCACGGTGGCTCCTCAGCGGGCGGAGAGGTACGCCGGCTCGGGCGTGCCGGGCGCGAGGTCGTCGGACGGTATGGGGGCGCCGTACACGGGTGCCACCGGAAGGACGCCGCTCCAGTACGGCAGCCCGAGATCCTCCGGCTCGTCGTTGGGCCCACCGGCGCGGATCTTGGCGGAGGCCTCGTGCAGGTCGAGACGGATCACGGAGGTGGCGGCCAGTTCCTTGGCGTTGCCTGGCCGGGAGTCCGCGGCGCGTCCGGGCAGCACATGATCGACGAGCGCGTCGAGCGCGGCCGTCTTCTCCTCCTCGTCGGTCACCTGGTGTGCGGTGCCGTGCACCACGACACTGCGGTAGTTGATGGAGTGGTGGAACGCGGACCTGGCCAGGACCAGACCGTCGACATGGGTGACCGTCACACACACCTCCAGGCCGGGGTCCGGTGCCGCGCCGGCCATCCGCAGTGGGCGGGATCCGGTCGAACCGTGGAGATAGAGGCGGTCGCCGACCCGGCCGTAGAGCGTCGGCAGGACGACCGGGGAACCGTCACGGACGAAGCCCAGGTGGCAGACGTAGCCCGCATCGAGGATGGCGTGCACCGTCTCGTGGTCATAGGCGGCGCGTTCGCGGGCGCGGGTGGGGGTCGTGCGCGCGGTCGGTTCGTACGACTCGGCTCGGGCCATTGCGTTCTCCATTGTACTAGTGCATAATCAAGTTTGTGCTAGGAGAGTATCGGATCGAAGGGCGGCGCGCATCGGACATTGCCGCCAGCGTCGAGCGAGCCGTCGGTGCGGGCGAGCTCCAACCAGGCGAAGTGCTGCCTCCACTGCGGGAGTTGGCCGTCTATCTTGAGGTCAATCCGAATACGGTCGCGGCTGCGTACCGCACCCTCCGCGACCGCGGGGTGATCGAAACCGCGGGCCGGCGCGGCAGCCGGGTGCGCCCCCGCCCCGCGAGCACCTCACGTGAGGCGCTGCGGGTGGAGGTGCCGCCGGGCGTGCGGGACGCCTCCGACGGAAATCCCGATCCGTCCCTGCTGCCGCCGCTGGAGCGGGCGCTGGCCGAGGCCGCCGCGCGCAGCGCACGGCGCCCCGCGCTCTACGGCACACCGGCCGTGGATGACGACCTCGCCGCCCTCGCCCGCGCGGCGTTCGCCGCCGACGGCGTGACGGAGGCCCCCGTCGCCGTCACCAGTGGTTCGCTGGACGCGATAGAGCGGGTGCTGGCCGCCCATCTGCGGCCCGGCGACGCCGTGGCGGTGGAAGACCCGGGGTGGGGCAGCCTGCTGGACCTCATCCCGGCGCTCGGACTGCGCACCGTCCCGGTCGGAGTGGACGACGAGGGCCCGCTGCCGGAGCAGCTGGCGCGCGCGGTCCAGGAGGGCGTCCGTGCCGTCGTCATCACCGACCGGGCGCAGAACCCCACCGGCGCCGCCATCAGCCGCACCCGCGCCACCGAACTCCGCACCCTCCTGGCCGCAGACCCCGGCATCCTCCTCATCGAGGACGACCACGGCCATGGCATCGTCGACCTCCCGCTCCATCCGCTGACCGGGATCACCGACCACTGGGTCCTGGTCCGTTCGACGGCCAAGGCGTACGGCCCGGACCTCCGCCTTGCGGTGCTCACCGGTGATCCGCTGACCATTGACCGGGTGTGCGGCCGTCAGCGCCTCGGCCCGGGCTGGATCAGCCATCTGCTCCAGGACACGGTCGTCCACCTGTGGCGGACCTCCGCGATCGACCCGAAGGCGGTGGCCGGGGCGTACGGCCGGCGGCGGGGGGCGCTGATACGGGCGCTGGCGGAGCGCGGAGTCCGTGCGCGCGGCCGCAGCGGGATGAACGTCTGGATACCGGTACCGGACGAGACCGGCGCGGTGGCCCGGCTGCTGCACTCCGGCTGGGCGGTGGCCCCGGGCGCGCGCTTCCGCCTCCACTCGCCCCCCGGCATCCGCATCACGGTCTCCGGCCTCTCCGACGACGACATCATCCCGGTGGCGGACGCCGTTGCCGCGGCGACGGGGGTGGGGGAGGCGCGGCGGTACGAGTGAGGGCGGCGGCCACGGCATCGTGATGCGCACGCATCGACTCTGTGGTACGGGGGTGGAACGCCCGTAGCAGCCAAGGATGTTGACGCCGCGACGTGAGGAGGGCATGGCGGCGCGAGGAGCGCATGGCGAGGCGTGGGGTGCGCATGGCGAGGCGTGGGGTGCGCATGGCGGAGCCCCCGAGGGGCGGCTCGGGGGCTCGGAAGCCTGGGGTTGGGACGGGGGCTGGGGCTCGGGCTCGGGGACCAGGCTTCCGGGTGAGTGTCGTCAGTTGGTGGTGCTCGAACCGGTCGGCGGGACCGTCGGTCGGCTCGGACGCGGCCTGCTCTGGGTGAGGGCGGCGCCTGCCAGGACGATGAGGGCGCCTACCGGGGTGTTCCAGCTCAGCTGTTCGTGCAGGAGGGCCACGCCGGCCGCGGTGGCGATCACGGGGATGAAGTAGGTGACCATCTGCGCGGTGGTGGGGCCGATCTCGGCGACCAGGCCGTACTGGATGAGGAAGGCGAGGCCGGTGCCCAGGGCGCCCAGGGCGAAGACGGCGAGCAGCGGGATGATCGGGTAGCCGGTCGGTGCGGTGGTGAACAGCGGTGTCACCACGGCCAGTTGGGCGGTGGCCAGCAGCAGCTGCGCGCCGGACATGGACAGATGGGAGTGCGAGACGCCCGCCAGGGTGCGGCGGACGTAGATCCAGCCGATGGGGTAGCAGAGCGAGGCGCCCAGGGCCATCACGGTGCCCGTCAGATCCGTGCCGGCGAAGCCCTGCCAGGCACCGAGCACGGTGAGCACACCCAGGAACCCGAGGCCGAGGCCGGCCACCCGGCGCCGGGTGGGGCGGTCCTCGGAGAGCGCGACGACCGACAGCGCCATGCCCCACAGCGGTGAGGTGGCGTTGCAGATGCCGGCCAGTGTGGAGGGGATGGTCAGCTCGGCATACGCGAAGAGGGAGAACGGCAGCGCGTTGAGGAGGAACGCGGCAACGGTCAGATGGGCCCAGGTCCGGGCGGACCGGGGGAGCCGCTCGCGCTTGACCACGAGGACGGCCAGCAGTACCAGCGCACCGAAGGCGACCCGGCCCAGCGTCACCTGGAGCGGAGCGAAGCCCTGGGTGCCCACCTTGATGAAGAGAAAGCTGAAGCCCCAGACGAGGGAGAGGACGGCGAAGCGGAGCTGCCAGCCGCGGGCCCGGCCGCGGGCCGTCGGAGCCGCGGTCGCGGTGGCGCTGCGGAGCGAGGTGGCCGCGGTGGTCGCGGTGTCGCTGTCGGCCGTGGGGCCCGCGGTCGTGGCCGGAGAGGTCGTGGTGTCGGCGGAGGCGGTGGGCGCGCCGGTGGCGGTACTCATGAGGTCAACGATGCGGGGTGCAACGTCGTAGCACAATCGAGAATTAGTGGCCGGTATCGCTTAGCATTGCTTATATGTTGAACCTTGATCGCCTACGGACGCTGAGCGCGGTCGCCCGCCATGGTTCGGTGAGCGCGGCCGCCGACGGGCTGCATGTGACGACCTCGGCGGTCTCACAGCAGATCGCCAAGCTGGAGCGGGAGACGGGCCAGCAGCTGCTGGCCAAGAACGGGCGCGGGGTGCGGCTGACCGACGCCGGACGGCTGCTCGCCGACCATGCGACGCGCATCCTTTCGCAGGTCGAGCTGGCCCAGGCCGAGCTGGAAGCGCATCGCGGCCAGGCGGTGGGCGAGCTGCGGCTGGGTGCCTTTCCCACCGCGGCACGGGGGCTCTTCCCGGCCGCGCTGGTCACTCTCCGCGCCGAGCACCCCCAACTACGGGCGCGGCTGACGGAGATGGAGCCGGACGAGTCGGTCCGCGGAGTGGTACGCGGCGATATCGATCTGGCGGTCGTCCTCGACTGGTACAACCGGCCGCTGTCCCTGCCCGACGGGCTGGCGAAGGCCCCGCTGCTGGACGATCCGGCCGATGTGGCGATGCCGTCCACCCATCCGCTGGCCCGGCGGCGTTCCGTGGAGCTGGAGGAGTTCGCCGACGATGAGTGGATCTCCTGGCCCCAGGGGGAGTTCTGTAACGAATGGCTGATGTTCACGCTGCGCAGCAAGGGCATTGAGCCGCGTGTCGCGCACATGGCGGAGGAGCACGGCACCCAGCTCGCCCTCATCGCGGCCGGGCTGGGCGTCGCGGTGGCTCCACGTCTCGGCCGTGGGCCGGTGCCGGAGGGAGTGAGTGTGGTGCCCGTACGCCATACGATGCGCCGCCATGTCTATGCCATCTGGCGCGCGGATGCCGATCGCAGGCCCTCGATCCGGGCCGCCGTGGGAGCGCTCCGTACGGCAGGGAAGAGCCTGCAGGGTTCCTGAGACGGCCGCCGCCGACGGCCTCCCGGCTCCTCTCAGGCCGGTGGGACGATGCCGCGGATGACACCCAGATCCAGCAAGTCCGTTGGCCGGATACGGAGTTGGTCCGCGGTCTCGTGGATCTGTGTCTCGTCGCGTTTGAGGATGGCCGCGGCCAGTTCCGGGGCGATCACGGAGAAGTAGCTGTCCGGCGTGGCCCAGAGCCGGTCCGGTGCGGCCAGGGCCAGTGCGCCGCCCGAACCGCCTTCGCCGATGAGCAAGGAAGTGACGGGCACCCGGGCGGTGGCGAGCGCCGCGAAGGTGTCGGCGATGGCCGCCCCGGCACCGGCCCGTTCGGCCGCCGCGTCGTTGGCGGCGCCCGGGGTGTCCACGAGGGTGAGGACCGGGATGCCGAGCCGGTCGGCGAGCCGGACGAGCCGCGCGGCGGTACGGAAACCGGCCGGGCGGGTAGCCGTACCGCACTGGGCGGCGAAGGCGAGGGTGCGCCCTTCACGGTGACCGAATCCGCACCGTATCCCGGGGTCGACGCCGCCGCAGCGGTCGCCGCCGATCTCCTCCCAGTCGTCGAAGTATGCGCGCAGATACGCCTCGGCCCGCGGCCTGCCGGGTGCGCGGGCCCGGACCACCGCACCCCAGCCGGACTCCGGCGGTTCGGGTGCGCCGAGCGCGTCCGGCGGGGGCGCGGGCTCCACCGCCTCGACGCGGAACTCCCGAGGTGTGCCGAGCAGTTGCAGCCACCGCTGGAGCGTGGCGCGCAGCCGGTCGGGCGGGACGACGGCATCGATCTGGCCGGCCGCCAGCTGACCCTCGGCGGTGTAGGCGGCGGGGTCGGCGTCCGGGGGACGCACCCGCGAGCCCGCGAAGCCTACCTGGGCCCCGGGGAGCGCGAGGATCACATCGGCGGCCGCACCCAGGGTGGCCCAGCCGCCGCCGGTCGTCGGATCGCGCAGCACCGCGAGCTGGGGGAGCCCCGCGGCGCGGTTCAGCGCCGACTGCCGTGCCACCCGCTGGAGTTGGGTCAGCGCGCGCATCCCTTCCTGCATCCGGCTGCCGCCCGTGGCGATCAGTGAGACGACCGGCAGGCCGTGCTCGCGCGCATGGGTGTAGGCGGCCTCCAGCCGGTCGCCGGTGCGCTCGCCGAGGGAGCCGCCCAGATAGCGGAACTCGAAGGAGAGCACGACCGTTTCCCGGCCGCCTATCGTGGCCAGCGCGGTGACCACTGACTCGTCCTCGCCGGTCCGTTCCCGGGCGCGGGCCCGGGCGTCCTCGTAGCCGCGCCAGCCGAGGGGGCCGTCCGGTGCGGACGACGCCCCGGACGGGGTGCCGCGACCGTCGGGCACGGCCGCCTCGCTGTAGGTGTCCGCCACCGCAGCGATGGCTTGACGGGCTGTCAGCCGGGCGCACGGCAACGTCGTGGCGGCAGAGTTGCCCGCGGGAGTCCGGTCGCCGGCGGCGGCCCCGTCGCCACCGTGGTGCCCTGCGGACTCGCCGTTCCCCGCGCCCCCGACCCCGGCGCCGCCGCTACGCACGGAGCTCACGCTTGAGGATCTTGCCCATGTCGTTGCGCGGCAGGGCGTCCAGGAAGTGCACGGTGCGGGGGCGTTTGTGCGGCGCGAGCTGGCGGGCGACATGGTCGGCGAGTTCCTGGGCGGACGGCGTCGGCCCGGCGTCCGGACCGCTCTCCGTCACGATCCAGGCGACGATCCGCTCGCCGAGGTCCTCGTCCGGCGCGCCGGTGACGGCGGCCTCGGCGACGCCAGGGTGGGCCAGCAGCGCGTTCTCGATCTCGCCCGCGCCGATCTTGTAGCCGCCGCTCTTGATCAGGTCGGTGGCCTTACGGCCCACGATGCGGTAGTTGCCGGCGGCGTCACGCACCGCCATGTCGCCGGTGCGGAACCATCCGCCGTCGAAGGCCGCGGCGGTGGCATCGGGCCGGTTGAGGTACTCGACGAAGAGGTTCGGGCCGCGGACCTGGATCTCGCCGACCGTCTCGGCGTCGTTCGCCTCGATGGCGTTGCCCGCCTCGTCGACGAGCCGGACATACACCCCCGGGAGCGGTACGCCGACCGTGCCCGCGGCATCGGGGCCGTCCGACCGGACGCTGGTGTTCATCAGCGTTTCCGTCATGCCGTAGCGCTCGATCACCCGTCGGCCGGTGGCCGCCGCGATCCGCTCATGATCGGTCAGCGGCAGCGCGGCCGAGCCGGAGACCAGCAGCCGGGCCCGCGAGAGCGCCTTGGCGAGCGAGGGATTCCGGCCCGCCTCTTCGGCCAGGCGGTGGTACATCGTCGGTACCCCGAACAGCATCGTGCCGTCCGCGGACAGCTCCCGCGCCACCGCTTCGGTGCTGAAGCGCCCCAGGTGGTGCACACTGCCGCCGCGGCGCAGCGGCCCGAGGACACCGAGGATCAGGCCGTGGACATGGAAGAGCGGCAGGGCGTGCACCAGGACGTCTTCGGCGGTCCACTGCCAGGCGTCCTCCAGCGCGTCGAGGGTGTGCGCGAGGGCGCGCCGGGGGAGGACGACGCCCTTGGGCGGCCCGGTCGTGCCGGAGGTGTAGACGATCAGGGCCGGTGCCTCTTCGCCCGGTTCGCTCGGCAGCGGGGCCGGTGCGGCCTCCTCGGGCGGCGCCGCGGCCTCGATGTCGATACGGGACAGCGCGGCGAGCGGCCCCGGCAGATCGACACCCGGCTCGGCCAGGACGAGCGAGGGAACGCTGTCCGCCACGATGTGCGCCAGCTCGCTCTCACCGATCTTCGGATTGACCGGCACCACGGCCACCCCGGCGAGCAGCGCGGCCACCGCACCGACCGCGGTCTCCAGCGTCGGCGTCGCCCAGAGGGCGATACGGGTCTCGCCGGCGATCCGCTCGGCGAGCGCACCCGCCACCGACGCCAACTGGCGATGGCTGAGACTGCGATCGCCGAAGCGCAGCGCGGGGGCGGGCGAAGCGTCGCGCAGCGCGGGGAAGAGCACGTTCACCGGATCTCCTTCGTCCTCGTCGGGGCCCGGCCACCTCGCGGCCGGGCCGTCCCGCTCCCGCACCTGCCGGTACGGGACGGGCTGACCCCCACCACTCTCGCAGAGACCACCGACAACGCGATCACCTCGGGACGAACCGGCCTCGCCGTCCGCGGCGATCAGCTTGCTCGTGCGCGGCGCTCACCCGGCCCCGTTGCCGCGGCCACCACCCGCGCGGCGCCCACGCCTCACCCCGGGATCTTGCGGAAGTCCCACGACACGACGGACTCCGGCGTCAGCCGCAGCCATGCATGCCGGCCGTCGTGCGGCATCTCGGACATCCCGAAGTACTTCTCCGCGAAGAGCCGCTCCGGGGCGCCCAGTTCGGGGCACGGCTCGCCGGTGCGCGGCGCCTCGCCGACGCACTCCGCCCGGCCCGCCAGCTCGGCCCCGCGCAGCTCGACGTACTCGTGCCCGTCATCGACGACCACCGCGATCCGCGGGTCCGTGCGCAACTGCGCCCAGCGCCTGCTGCGGGTGATCGAATAGAGCCACAGTGCCGTACCGTCCCAGACGAACCACAGCGCCCCGACATGCGGCGCACCGTCGCCACCGACCGTGGCGACCCGGCAGGTGCGCTGCGCCGCGAGGAAGACGTCGAGCTCGTTCCGCGTCATCATGATCCGGCGCCCGCGCCGCTGTGTGTCGGCCATCCGTCCTCGCCCTCCGCCGTGTGCCGCCCGTGCGGCACTGACCGCTCACCTGACACCCAGCTGCCTGACTGGCCGTCAGAAACCGGTGTCGGAAAGCATGAGGGCTCTTCCTGACGTGCGCAATGCCCGATAGCCTCGCCCGCCTCGAACCGGCCCGTCGGGAAGCGCCCGTCCGGGACCCGGTCCCGCCGCACCTGCAGACCCGCCGCCCTGCAGTCCCGCCCGGAATCAGGCCCGCCGGGCATCAGGCTCGTCGGAAAGCCCGTCGGACGGGCATCAGGCTCGTCGGAAAGCCCGTCGGAAAGCCCGTCGGAAAACAGACCCGCGAGAACATCAGACCCGCGAGAACTCAGACCCGCCAGAGGGGAATGCGATGCCTTCGGACGCTGCACGGATCATCGGCCAACTGGACCCGGCCACGACGGCGCTGCTCACCGTCGAGTGCCAGCGCGGGGTGGTCGGCCCGGAGAGCGCACTGCCCGAACTCGCCGACGCGGCCCGCACGTCGGGGGCGCTGGCGAACGTCGCCAGGCTGGTGGCGGCCGCCCATGACACCGGCGTCCAGGTGCTGCACGCGGTCGCCGAACGCCGTCCCGACGGCCGCGGCGCCAGCCACAACGCCCGCCTGTTCAAGGCGGCCGCGCGGCTGCCAGTCCAGCAGCTCACCGGGTCCACCGCGGTCCGTGTCGCCGACCCGATACCCGTTTCCGACGACGACCTGGTGGTGCGCAGACTGCACGGTCTCTCGCCGATCGCCGGCACCGAGGTGGACGCGCTGCTGCGCAACTTCGGGTGCCGGACGCTGATCGTCACCGGGGTGTCGGCGAATGTGGCGATCCCCAATGCCGTCTTCGACGCGGTCAACCTCGGCTACACGGCCGTGGTGCCCGCGGACGCCATCGCGGGGGTGCCTGCCGACTACACCCCCGCGATGGTCCGCAACACCCTCGCGCTGGTCGCCACCGTCACCACCACCGATGAGGTCCTGACCAGTTGGAGACGGCCGCGCCGTGGCCGCTGACCCGGGGCGGCGGGTGGCCGGACGGGCGGGCGCGGCCGGTCGCATTTCTCCCGGACTCCCGCGAGGCGTCCGACTCGATCAGCGTGCCGTCGAGGACCACGGGCGCCATGCCCTTCTGCCACTGCCTGCTGATCGAGACCGACCAATGTCCACATCAACGACCTGACCACGGAGCATTCACCTGAACGACCGGACAAGTCCCCAGTACCGCAGGTACCGAGGGCCATAACTGACGGTTCTGGATGGCAGAAGATCAAGATCTTGGACTTATAGCGGGTACCCCGCAACCCTTGCATTCATGGAGATGCCGCCGAACCCCGCGCTGGTGGCAGCCCCGGCCCCCTGCTCATCACCTGCTAGAGCCGACCACACGCCCCAAAGAGCCAACGCACTGGAGCCGACGAACATGCGCATCAGAATCGTCCACGGACTCGCCCTGCTGTCCACCGGCCTCCTCGCCGGCGCGTTTGGCTACGGCGCGGCCAATCTCGTCCCGACCTTCAATGCCGTACCGCTCGGCATGCGGCTGTCGTTCCATGCCGAACTGATGAAGATGAACGGCATCACCATGCAGGCGGCGATGGGCACGGCGTTCCTCAGTTCGCTGACCCTCGCCGTCCTGACAGGCGGCCGCGCCCGTCTGATCGCGGGTGCGGCAAGTCTGCTGACCCTCGCTTCCTTCCTGATAACCCGGTTCGGCAACGTGCCGATCAACGGACAGATCAAGCGATGGGCGGTTACCTCAGCCCCGGCCGAACACGCAGAGATCCTGGGGCGCTGGGAGTTGTTCAACAACATGCGCACGCTCACGGCCCTCGCAGCCTTTGGCCTGCTGATCGGCCTCGCCGTCCGCGGGCTACGTCCGGTCACCCGCCCCGAACATGATCGGGCGGACAAGTCCTAGTTGAGAACCGCGTGGTGCCGCTGTGGCCAGCCGCAGAGGGGCTGCACGTTGAACGGTGACTGGCGACTGGTGACCGGTGACTGGTGACCGGTGACTCCACGGGCGCTACGGGCCGCGGTGATGCGGCGATCCCCCCGGGGCTGATCCCGACGAAACCCCCTAGGTCCCAGGGTGGGCGGCCGTCCCTCCAGAGAATGACGTCGGGGCCCGTGGTGGCACTTCAGTACAGTCCGGCTTTGGGTTCCTGTGGGGGAGGACGGCGCTGACCTGTGCATTCGAGGATGGGTCAAGACCTGATCCCCTTCCCCTCGAAGTGCGGTGTGACGCACACGGCCGCTTCGCATCCCCCAGGAATGTCATTTCTCAATGAATGAGCACACTTCTCACAGCCGCGCCCGGGCTCAGCGTACGACCGAAGGATGGACCTTCCTGGTGGAATCGGTACGGAACCATCGCACGGTCGGTTCCATTGCCCCCAGCAGCAAGTCGCTGGCCAACATGCTGGCTGACCCGTTGCTGAGACGAGCGCCGCGGAATTCGAATGTCCTGGAAGTGGGCGCGGGTACCGGCTCGGTCACACGAGTCCTGCTCCCTCGGATACCTCGGGGAAGCCGGCTGGACATCGTAGAAGCGAACCCTCATTTTGCCGCACATCTGCGTCGCCTGGTTCGCGGCTATCCGAACCTGCTGGAAAAGCAGGAGCAAGTGCGCGTCCATAACGCATTTGTCGAACAGCTCACCACTGACCGCCGCTATGACGTGATCGTCTCCGGCCTGCCGTTCTCCAACTTCGCCCCGGGACAGGTTGAGGAGATCATGGGCCGCTACATGGAACTGCTCCGCCCCGGGGGCACTCTCACCTACTTTTCCTACTGCGGCAGTCGCTGGGTCCGCGCCTTGCTGACATCCCGCCCAGAGGCCCGTCGTCAACGCGACGTCAAAGATCTCTTGAACCAATACCACAACCAGTACGCGGTCGGCTGTTGGACGGTGTGGGGAAATCTGCCACCTGCACAGGTGTGGCAACTGCGCCGCCCCATCGATACGGTCAACGCCCCGGACCTGTTGGCCGTCCGGTCGGACATATTGCGATGAGCGGACTCACCACTCTGCTCAGCCAGATTCCCCCTGCCACCGCCTACACGGTGCTGGCCGCGGCAATCATTGCGGAATCCATTTTGCTGGTGGGTGCCGTCATCCCCACTCTCGCTCTCATGCTCACCGCGGGGGCCTTGGCCCGTGCCGGCAGCATGAATCTGTTGTGGGTCATCGGAGTCGCTGCAAGTGCTGTCGTGATCGGGGACGCTCTTGGTCATCGAACCGGTCAGCTGCTGGGCAATCGCCTACGCACCGGGAAGCTCGGCCGCCGCATTCCTGCCTCGGCGTGGCAGCGAGCGGAAACCCTCATGACAAAGCGCGCCGGCCAAACCCTCCTGATCTTCCGCTTTGTGCCTGTGATGCGGACCCTTGCCCCGCACCTGGCCGGCATCGTTGGCCTGCCGTACCGCCATATCGCCCCGTACAGTGCGTTGGCCTCCGTCACATGGGCGAGTGTGGAAAGCGGCGCGGGCTACACAGCAGCCTTCTCCGCCCAGCACCTCTCCGCGATCGGAGGCCCGTAGCCGGTCAGAGTCGCATGCTCCCAAGGAGCGCTCGTCTACGGGCTGTTCCGATGTCCTCTACTTCGGAGTGTCCCCGGGGGGTCGTTCGGCGGCGGCCGTGAGCTGTTGGGCCAGGTCTTTGAGGGATTGGCGCAGTTGGTCGGGGCTGCGGATGGTGAAGGGCCATTCCAGAGAGGCGAGCAGGCGCGCCACGCTGTCCAGCTGGGCGGCCTGCGCGCGCATCAGTACGCCGGTGGGTGTGGCGGTGAGGGTGACGATCGTGCGGGGCAGCCGGCGCGCGATGTCCTCGATGGGGCCTTCGATCAGTACCTCGACCTGCCACGGGGCGGGTGTTCGGGCCAGGGATGCGGTGAGGTGGGTAACCGGGTCGAAGCCGTCGGGGGCGGTGAACGTTGCCGCGCCGGTCGTGGCGGACGCGATCCGGTCGATGCGAAAGGTGCGCAGGCTGTCACGGAGGTGGTCGTGACCGACGAGGTACCAGCACCCGGAATGGAAGACCACCCCGTACGGGTCGACATCGCGCTCTGTGTCTTCCTGGTGCCAGGAGCGGTAGCGCAGCCCGACGGTGTGACCGGAGCGGCAGGCCTGCGCCAGGGTCAGCAGGACGCCTGCTTCGGGGGCCTGCGCGAGCACCGTGTTGGTGGTGAAGGACAGGGTGTCCCGCATGGCGGCCAGCGGTGCACGCAGAGGGTCCGGGAGGACTCGTTCGATCTTGGCAAGGGCACCGGCGCCGGCGGGAGCCGTGGTGCTCATGCCCAGACGCTCCCCGGCGAGCAGGCCCAGCATGACCACGAGCGCTTCTTCGTTGGTGAGCATCAGCGGTGGCATCCGGTAGCCGCGGGCCAGCCGGTAGCCACCGAAGCGGCCCCGGTCCGATTCCACCGGAATGCCCAGCTCGCGCAGGCGTGCCGCGTAGCGCCGCACCGTGCGCACATCGGTCCCCAGGCGGTCCGCCAGCTGTACACCGGTCAGCCCCGGGTGTGTCTGGAGGAGTTCCAGCAGGGCCAGTACGCGCGTCAAGGGGTATGACATGGATCACTCGGCATTTCAGGGCGGAAACTGTCCTGTATGGACTCTACTCTCGCCGCAACCCCTGAAATCCAAGGAGAAACCGCATGGCTACCTTCGTACTCGTCCCCGGCGCCTGGCTCGGAGCCTGGGCATGGGACGCCACCGCCCATGCGCTGCGGGAGCGTGGGCACGTGGTGCTGCCGATGACGCTGACCGGCCTGGGCGAACGATCCGACCTCGCCACCCCGGAGGTGGGCCTGGACACGCACATCGACGACATCACCGCGTTCGTCGTGGAGCGGGACCTGCGCGAGGTCACCCTCGTGGCGCACAGCTACGCGGCGGTCCCCGTCACCGGCGCTGCGGGACGTCTCGGACCGCGGCTGGAACGCCTGGTCTATGTCGACAGTGCTCCCTTCGCCGAGGACACGTGCCTGCTCGACGTCATGTCGGACGACGTGGTGGGCCAACTGCACCAGCAGGTTGCCGAGCACGGAGACGGATGGCGGCTGCCCTTGCCGCCCTTCGAGCTTCTCAGCGCGTTCAGCACCCTTGAAGGGCTCGACGAGGACCAGCTCGACCTCATGCGCACCCGCGCCACGCCCCAGCCCTTTCGCACCTTCGAACAGCGGCTGACCCGCCCTGATGAACTCGGCCCTGATGTCGACCAGGTCGTGGTTGCCTGCCACGACGCCAAGGCCCTGCTGGATGCCGGGGTGCCGACGCTGGACTTCCTCAACCAGCCACCGTGGCGGCGCTTCCACCTGCCCACCGGGCACTGGCCCATGCTGTCCACACCCGTCGAACTCGCCACGACCCTCGACGCAGCCGCCTCTTCCGGACGCTGACAGCGAGGGCCTGCTCCGCTGCGTGCCGTCCCATGGCCGGCTGTACGACAGGAGGCGGATTTCCGTCGTAGGCTGAATTTCGCAGGTGAGGGACAGGAGGCTCAGGTGGCCGGGACGACGCCGACCGGGACGATGGTGGCCGAGGTGATGGCCGAGCTGGCCGCTCTCGAGGACCCTAAGACGCGCGCGGTGAACGAGAAACACGGTGACGATCACGGTGTGAACCTCAGCAAGCTGCGGGCGCTCGCGAAGCGGCTGAAGACGCAGCAGGAACTCGCGTGCCGTCTCTGGAAGACGGGTGACACCGCGGCGAGACTGCTGGCGCTCCTGATCTGCCGCCCGAAGGCGTTCGAGCGTGACGAGTTGGACGTCATGGCGCGCGAGGCGCGGACACCCAAGGTGCACGACTGGCTTGTGAACTACGTGGTGAAGAAGAACCCGCACTCCGAAGAGCTGCGCCGGGCCTGGTCCGCCGATCCGGATCCCGTGGTCGCGAGTGCGGGCTGGGCGCTGACGACCGAACGCGTGACGAAGAAGCCCGAGGGTCTTGACCTCGCAGGGCTGCTCGACGTCATCGAGGCGGAGATGAAAGACGCCCCGGATCGCCTCCAGTGGGCGATGAACCACTGCCTGGCTCAGATCGGGATCGAGCACTCCGAGCACCGCACCCGTGCCCTCGACATCGGTGAGCGCCTGGAGGTGCTCAAGGATTACCCGACTTCCCCGGGCTGCACTTCTCCGTTCGCGCCCATCTGGATCAGTGAGATGGTGCGCCGACAGCGCGATAAGTAGAAGGTTCGCGTTCAGCAGGCGTCAGCAGGCGTCGCCTGGCGTCGCATGGTGACGCCTGCCGGTGGTGCGTTCGCTGGCCTGGCCTGGCCAGGCCCGGCCCGGGGTTCCCGTGCCTCTGTGTCAGCCGTTCTGGGCCCGGTCGTACACCTTCTTGGCCATGGCTCCCAGCACTTCGCCCTGCATCTCGGTCGGTGTCAGGGAGTCCAGTGCGCTGTTGACCGAGACCAGGACTCCCTTGCCGGTGGTGGCGTTGAAGTCGGCCAGCCACGGGCCGCCGCTGGAGCCGCCACTCATGTCGCAGGGAATGGCCTGCACGCCGCTCTTCTTCTTCGCCGTACCGACGCAGCGGAGGAGTTCCTCGCCGAGCTGCGGGCGGGTGGCGGAGTAGCCGAAGGCGGAGATGGTGCCGCCAACGGGGCGGTTGAAGGCGATGTCCTGGCCGCCCACGACGTCGGTGAGCTTGCGGCCGCTCTTGTCGGTGTCGACGACCAGCGTGGACAGGTCGTCGGTGGAGTCCTGCTCCCAGCTGCGTGGGGTCACGGCGGTGCGGACCGCGAATGCGCCGTGGGGCATCTTGCCCTTGCTGTAGCCGGGGACGAACACCATCGCGATGTTGGTGTTGTAGGGAGAGGAGCCCCGGCGCACACAGTGTGCCGCGGTCATCACGGCGGAGCGGTTGGCGCTCGTGACGGCAGTGGCCGTGCACCAGGTATCGGCGCCGTTCGCGTTGACGAAGAAGAGCCGCCCGACGGTCTTCATGGCGGTGCCCTGCCACGGCTTGGCCTTCGGTCCGTTCGGACCGAGGTCCACGGACTTCCCGACAGCCTTGATGCGGGCGGGTGTCCAGTAGGCGAGGGCTTCCTGGCGTTCCTTGGCGGTGTACGTCAAGACGGAGACCGGGTCGGCCGGGGCGGGGCGGGCCTGGCCGGCTAAGGCCGTCGCCGGGGTCGGGGCAGCGAGGACGAGGGCCGTACCGGCCGCGGCGAGTCCCATGGACCGGCCACGACGACGCCGGATCACGGAAGTGGATGTCTCGGACATAGTGGATGCCTCCTCGGCTGGTGCAGGCGGCGGACAGGGGCTGTCAGTCCGCTCTGCAAGAGAGGGGGGATCCGCCTGTTCGGTTGCGTTTCCGGCGATTTGTGACACCAGTGCGCGGATGCGTGACGTGTGGTGCGACCGGTGTGCGGTGCGAGCGGTGGGTGGTGCGAGCGGTGCGCGGGGCGAGCGGCTATCCGCCGGAAGCGAGCGTGATCTCGACCAGCTGGGACCAGCTGGCCCGCGTCCCCTCCCGAGTCGCCTCGGCGAACCGCGCGTCGCCGAGATGGCGCCGTGCGGTCTGCTCGATCCGCGCCTCGTCCGGGTGGGAGCGGTCCGGCAGCCCGCGCACGCCCGCGCTCGCGGCGAGCAGCCGCGCGGCCTGCTCGTGCTCGTCGCGGCGCAGTGCCAGGTCCGCGACCCCGACGAGCACCTGCGCGATCAGCGGCGCGTGTCCTGCCTCGGACGCCGCCTCGCAGGCCGCCGCGCGGTGCGCCCGGGCTTCGCCGGGGTCGTCGGCGAGGTAGCCGAGCACGTCGTGCGTCACCGCGCGGAGGCTCGCCTGGTCCGCTTCGTCGCCCAACACGGCCACCGCGACGCCGAGTTGCCTGTGCGCCTCCTCGGAGTCGCCGCCCCACCGGGCGAACTCCGCCTTCGCGAGGGCCAGGAAGACCAGCGCGCCCGGCCAGGTGACCCGTTCCGCGCACCGTTGTGCCTCGGCGAGGGCGGCCGTACCGGCGTCCTTGTCGCCCAGCAGCCAGTACAGCCGCGCCTGCCGTGACCGCATGCGCATGACGTCCTCGGTGGCGCCGATCTCGGTGACGACCGCGATCGCCTCCTCATAGTGTGCGCACGCACCGGCGAGATCTCCGCGCACGGCGATCCGTTCCGCCAGCTCGGTCAGGGCGAACGAGATCCCGAACCGCTCGCCGAGCGCGCGGAATTCGGCGAGCGCCTTCTCCAGGTAGGCGTCCGCCTCCTGTCCGCCATGGCCGAGCACGATCCGCATCTTGCCCAGGTGCAGCCGGGCCAGCGCGCGCGCCCAGGGGTCCTCGGCGTCCAGCAGCGGTTCGAACGCGGGCAGGAACGCGTCCGGCGCCTGCAGCATGCGTTCCAGCGGGACGATGAACCCCATCAGCGGGTGGCCGCCCCGACTGCGCCGGCTGAACCGGTACGCCTTGTGGATCCACTCCGCGGCCTGGTGTTCGTCGCCCGGCCCGGAGGTCACGAACAGCACGACCAGGCCGTACACCGTGGCCCGGACGTCGTCGGTCACCTCGCCGGGCGTCCTGGTGGCCGCGGTGATCAGCTCCATGCCCTCGGTTTTGTGCCCGCTGAGCCACCAGTACCAGCCGGCGCCCGCCGCGAGCCGCATCGCCGCCTGCGCCTCGCCCGCCGCGAGCGCACCACGCATCGCGGAACCGATGTTGTCGTGCTCGGCCCCGAGCGTGGCCAGCCAGTCCAGCTGCTCGGCGCGGCGCAGGTGCGGCTCCGCGGTCTCGGTGAGCTCGGTGAAGTAGGCCAGGTGCGCATGGCGCACCAGGTCCGATTCCCCCGCCTCCGCCAGCCGGTGCCCGGCGTACTCCTTGATCGTGCCCAGCATGCGGTAGCGCGGGGCGCTGTCGCCCTCGGCGAGCAGCAGCGACTTCTCGGCCAGCGCGGTGAGCAGTTCGAGCACCTGCTCCTGCTCGACCGCGTCGCCCGCGCAGACCTGCTCGGCCGCTTCCAGGCTCGCCCCGCCGGAGAACACCGAAAGCCTGCGCAGGACCGTCCGCTCGGCGTCGGTGAGCAGCTCCCAGCTCCAGTCGACCGCCGCGCGCAGCGTCTTGTGCCGCGGCAGCGCGGTCCGGCTGCCGCTGGTCAGCAGGCGGAACCGGTCGTCGAGCCGGCCCGCGAGCTGGTCGACGGACATGGTGCGCAACCGGGCCGCGGCCAGTTCGATCGCCAGCGGCATCCCGTCCAGCGCCCGGCAGACGCGGACCATCGTCGCCAGCGTGGGCGCATCCACCGCGAGATCCCGGCGCACCGCCCCGGCCCGGTCCCGCAGCAGCTGGACGGCGGGTGCTGACTCGATCTCGCCCGGCCCCGCGTCCCCCTCCGGCAGGGCCAGCGGCTCGACCGGCCACAGCGCCTCCCCGGTGATACCGAGCGGTTCCCGGCTCGTCGCCAGGATCCGCAGCCGCCGGCACTCCCCGAGCACCCGGTGGGCGAACGACGCCGCGGACTCGATCACATGCTCGCAGTTGTCCAGGATCAGCAGCGCCTCCCGCTCGCGGATCGCGGCGATGATCCGGTCCGTCAGCTCCGCGTTCGGGGCCCCGCCGAGCAGGGAGTCCCGCAGGCAGAGCCCGGCGAGAGCCGCCTGCGCCACGTCGCCGTCCGTGCCGATGGCGGCGAGCTCCACCAGCCAGGCCCCGTCCGGCAGTTCGCCGAGCAGCGTGCGCGCGGTCTCCGTGGCCAGCCTGGTCTTCCCCGAGCCGCCCGGTCCGATCACGGTGGTGAGCCGGTGCCCGGCGATGAGCTCACGGACCGCGGCGGCATCGGCGCCCCTGCCGACGAAGGTGGTCAGCTCGGCGCGCAGGTTGGTCCTGCGGCTCGTCTCCCGCCGCCCCAGCTCACCCCGCAGCAGCGCGAGGTGCACAGCGGACAGCTCCGGCGAGGGGTCGACGCCCAGCGCGTCGGCCAGGGCTTCCCTCGCGTGCTGGTACACCAGCAGCGCCTCGCTGTCGCGGCCTGCCGCGACCAGGGCGCGCATCAGTGCGGCGACGAACCGTTCCCGCAGCGGGTGCGCGGCCACCAGGTCGGTCAGCTCCGTGACCCTCTCCGCGCCGCGCCCGAGGGTGATCTCCGCGTCGACCCGCTCCTCCGTGGCGGTCAGGCGCAGCCCCTCGAACCGGACGACCGCGGCGTCGAAGGCGGCGCTGTCCCGCAGACCGACGTCCTGCATGGCCGCACCGCGCCACAGTTCGAGGGCCTCGCGCAGCAGCCGCACCCGCCGGGAGCCGTCCTCGGTGCAGGCCTGGCCCGCGATGACGAGGCGTTCGAACCGCACGGCGTCGACGGCGTCGGGCTCCACCGCTAGCCGGTAGCCGTCCGGCCGGCTCTCGACCACCCCGTCCGGCAGTGCCCTCCGCAGCCGGGAAACCAAGCGCTGCAGTGCGTTCGGCGCACCTGCGGGCAGGTGCTCCCCCCAGATCCAGTCGACGAGTGACGCCTTCGGGACCACATGCCCCGGCTTGAGCGCGAGGGCGATCAGCAGCCCGCGCAGCCGCGCGCCCGGCACGTCGGCCAATCCGCCGTCGTCCGTGCGAACCTCGAACGGACCCAGCATCCCGATCTGCACCCGCTGATTTTGCCATGGGCGTTCGGCAGGCATCCAATTGCTGGCGCTCTGCGGGAAGTTGCCGTGGTGACGGCCCCTGCGCAGGCGGGGCCGCTGCGGTCCTGAAGACGCGTTCCTCCACAGGTGACGCGCTCGGCCGGCGGCTTTACCGGGCCGTTTCCGTCCAGGTGACCGGCAGTTCGTGGACGCCGTAGATATTCATGTCGCTCTTGAGTTTCACCTCGCCGGCGGGGATGGCGAGCTTGAGGGTCGGGAAGCGGCGCAGCAGTCCGTCGAAACCGGCGCGCATCTCGATGCGGGCCAGCTGCTGGCCCAGGCATTGGTGGATGCCGTGACCGAAGGACAGGTGACCGCGGGCCTTGCGGTGGACGTCCAGGGTGTCGGGGTTGTCGAAGCGTTTCGGATCGCGGTTGGCCGCCAGCAGCGAGACGACGACGGTCGATCCCTCGGGGATGGTTTCACCGCCGAGTTCGATGTCCTCCGCGGCGTAGCGATAGAAGATGTCGGCAATGGACAGGTAGCGCATGAGTTCCTCGACGGCGCCGGGCATCAGGTCCGGGGTGGCGCGCAGTTCGGCGAGCTGCTCGGGGTGCTCCAAGAGCGCGAAGGTGCCCAGTGCCAGCATGTTGGCGGTGGTCTCGTGGCCCGCGAACAGCAGCAGGAAGGCGATGCCGGTCAGCTCCTCGATGGTGAGGTCGTCATCGCGGGCCAGGTCGGACAGGATGTCTTCGCCGGGGGTCGCGCGTTTGCCCGTGATCAGTTCGGCCAGGTACGTGGTCATTGCGGTGTACGCGGCTATCTTCTCGTCGAGCGACTGGTCCTTGACCAGGAACTTGGCGGAGTTGAGCTGGAAGGTCTCCCGGTCCGCGTAGGGGACACCGAGCAGTTCGCAGATCACCAGCGAGGGCACCGGCAGCGCGAACTCCTTGACCAGATCGACCGGTGGGGTGAGGCGCGCCACTTCGTCCAGTTGCCGCTCGGCGATGTCGATGATGCGCTCTTCGAGCTGCTTCATACGTTTGACGGTGAAGGCGCCGGTGAGCTTGCGCCGCAGCCGGGTGTGGTCCGGCGGGTCCATGGCGACGAACAGGCCCGGCACCTGCGGGGACGGTTCGGTGGGGGCGGGCATGTGGGGGGTCTCGTACGGCACGTGGAGAATGCCGATGTCCTGACGGGAGCTGAACCGGGTGTCGGCCAGGAGCTGGCGGACCGCGTCGTAGCCGGTGACGATCCAGCCCTCGTGACCGTCGGGGAAGACCATGGGACTGACCGGGCGAGCCTCACGCAGCCGGGTGATTTGGCGGGGCGGGTCGAAGGGGCCCGCGTCGCGCTCCGAGGAAAGGCCGTGCGGGGTGGCAACCGTCTGACTCATCGGATGTCCTTTCGTGGCGGTTGTTGCGGCCACAAACATCGCCGACGGCACTGACATACGACTGACACGGCTCTGACACCGACCATGCCGCGACACCGACCATTCCGCCCAGCGCGACGCTGATGCGACTTTGAGCGGTGGCCGTGACACCCGCCCGCCGTGACACCCGCCCGCCGTGACACCCGCCCGCCGGGGCGGCAGCCCGGCGGGCGGCCGGGTGGCCGGGGGCGTCAGCCGAGGGTGACCGAGCCGCCCTTGACGGTCACCTTGGCGGGTGCCAGCGCCTTTGTGGCGGGGCCGGTCTTCACGCTGCCATCGGTGATGTCGAACTTGCTGCCGTGGCACATGCAGTTGATGGTGCCGCCGGCGACCTCGCCGACGACACAGCCCGCGTGGGGGCAGATCGCGGAGAAGGCCTTGATCTCGCCGTCCTGGGGCTGGGTGACGACGACCTTCTCGCCCTTGAAGATCTTGCCCCCGCCCTTGGGGATCTCCGAGGTCTTGGCAAGGGCGGGGCCGCCGCCCCCACCGGCGGCACCGTCGTCCCCGCTCCCTCCGGTGCCACCCGAGCCGCTGTCGCCCCCGCCGCTCGTCCCCGGCGCGGCCTGCTCGTCCCCCGCTGCCTTGGAGCTGCCGCCCCCCGCGTCCTCCATGCTGCCGCCGCAGGCCGCGAGCGCGGCCGTCAGCCCGGCCGCGCCGACCGCCGCGACGACGGCCCGCCGCCCCGCCCCGCGCCCCGCCGGCGCCGGGCCGGTCTCCTCCGTCGCCGTCATCGCTTCGGTCTCCGTCCGCTCCGACGCTGCCTGTCGAGCCATGGTGTGCCTCCGGTTCTTGGTGGTGCCTTCGGTGCGCGATGTGCTCCATGGACGTTGCACAAGGTCCATACGGAGCCGCCGCCCGGAGCGTTCAATGCGGCCTCGCGCGTCTGCCGGAGCCGACGGCAGACGGCGGACCGCGGATGACCGGACCGGGGATGACCGGACCGGGGATGACCGGACCGCGGATGACCGGACGGCGGGTGGCGGGTGGCGGATGGCGGACGGGTGTGACGGAGGCGGACGAGGGGCGGTCGTGACGCGACGCCCCACGAAGGCGGCCGACGACCGGGGCGACCGGCCGAAGCGCCCGGCGGGACGGCACCGCCCGTCGCGAGCCGGCCCCGTCAGCTCTGGTCGGCGCGCCCTTCCAGCGCCTTCAGCAGGAAGTCCCGCTGGAAGTTCAGCAGCTGCGCATTGACCGCGTCGTCGGCCGGCAGATGGGTGGCACCGGGCAGCGGCAGCACACTGTGCGGTTTGCCCGCCGCGAGCAGCTCCGCCGAGAAGCGCAGAGTGTGCGCGGCCGCCACATTGTCGTCCGCGAGCCCGTGGACCAGCAGCAGCGGGCGGCTCAGCAGATGGCCGTGGCCGACCAGGGAGGAGCGCACATAGTTCTCCGGCTGCTCCTCAGGGTGGCCCAGGAACCGCTCCTTCCAGTGGGTGTCGTACATCCGCTGGTCGGTGGGCGGGGCGCCGGCGACCGCCGCGTGGAAGATCTCCGGGCGGTGCAGCACGGCGGCCGCGGCCAGGAACCCGCTGAACGACCAGCCGCGGATCGCCACCCTCGTCAGATCCAGGTCACCGAAGCGCGCCGCGGCCGCCTGCAGCGCGTCCACCTGGTCCTCCAGCGCGGGCGTGAGCTGGTCGCCGTGAATGGTCTTCTCCCAGGCCGGGCCCCGGTTCGGGGTCCCGCGCCCGTCGACCACCAGCACCGCGAAGCCCTGCTCGGCGAACCACTGCGACACACAGGTGAACCATCCGCGGCCCCGTCCCACGAGCTGTATGCCCGGTCCCCCGTACGGGTCGAGGAGCACCGGCAGCTTTCCGGTGCCCTCCTCGTGCCACGACGGCAGGAAGAGGGCGCCGCGCAACTCCCGTTCGCCGAGGGTGAGATGGACCGGCCGCGGGGTGACCGACGGCTCCTCGGCGAGCGAGGTGAGGGCCTGGTACGGCGGGTCCCCGGCCCTCTCGTCATCCCGCAGTACGCCCACCTCGTCGCCCCGCGACGTCACGCCCGCCAGGACGACGGTGCCGCCCCGCGCCACGCCCGTGAACCTGCCGGGCTCCCGGCTCAGCCGGCGGTTGCCGCGGCCGGGCTCATGGCACCACACATGGGTCTCCAGCGGATCCTCGCTCGCCGTGAACAGCACCCGCTCGCCCTCGACCCCGAGGACCGCGCACAGCTGCATCCCCTCCGGGGTGACCCGTCGGCCCCCGACGGCCAGATACCGGGTGTCGCCCTCGTCCTCATGGTGCACCAACGCGCCCGACGCCGTACGGGCCGGGGTGCCGTCGATGATCTCCACCCACGCGGGGTCGGTCCGCTCGTGCAGCACTTCGGTGGCACCGGTCTCCGGATCGACCGCGAGCGTGCGCACGACGCGCTGGTCGCGGCTCTGCACGGTGACGAGCGGACCGTGCGCGTCCCAGCCGGCCGCCACGACGTACTCGTACTCCTTACGGTCCCACTCCACCTCGACCCGGTCCCCCTCCAGCGAGAGGAGCTGCAGGGTGACCTCCGCATTGGGGGTGCCGGCCGCCGGATAGCGGATCGCCTGCGGCGGCTTCGTCGGGTCGGCCGGATCGCTGAGGTAACGCCGTTCCACGGGGCTGGTGTCGACCCTGGCCACCAGGACGCGGCGGCTGTCCGGTGCCCACCAGTAGCCGCGCAGCCGGTGCATGGACTCGGCGGCCACGTACTCGGCGAGCCCGTAGGAGATCTCCGGACCCTCCGCACGGGCCAGCCGGCGGTCGGCGCCGGCCAGATCGACGACGTGGAAGCAGCGGCGGCTCACATAGGCGATGTACCGGCCGTCGGGGGAGGGGCGGGGGTCGATCACCGGACCGGCCGCGGGGACGGAGAACGGGGTGCCGCCGTCGGTACGCACCGCCCACAGGGCCCCCGACAGCGCGAACGCCACCAGACGGGCGGCCTCGTCCGTCGCGTACGACACCACTCCCACGGTCCGCTCGCGGGCGCGCTCCCGAAGCAGCCTCTCCTCCTCGGGGACCGCGCCGGGACCGGCCCCTACCAGGAGTGCCGGATCGGCCAACAGCCGTTCCGAACCGTCCTCGTACTGCCACAGCCGGCCCACGGGATCGTTGCCCGAGACCGTACGGACGAAGAGCACCCGGCGGCCGTCGGGGGAGACGGTGAAGTGCCGGGGAACCCCTAGGGAAAAGCGGCGGCTGCGGGCGAACTGGCGGGGAAAGTCAGCGGAGTTCGTGGACTGCTCGGCTGTCACGGCGCTGCTGGGCAAGATGTGTCCTCCAGGTGCTGAGGGCGTTCCGGTCTGCGGTGGTCCCGGGCACGGCGATCCCTGGCGACAACCTAGGCACAGTCCGGATTCAGGCGAAAGGCCCGGCAGCGGCGTATGTGTGCGCAACCGAAGTGATGGGGTCAGCTCCCGTACAGCTCCGGGCGGCGGTCCCTGAGGTAGGGCGTGGTCCGGCGCGCCGAGGCCAGCGTGTTGGGGTCGGCCTCGCCGAAGAGGAGCTGGTCCCCGCCGGATGCGGTGGGGCCGAGGCACTCCACCGTGCCGTCCGGGGCGGCGATCGTGGTCCGGCCGCAGAAGCGCAGGCCACCGTGTTCGCCGCTCCAGTTGGCGTAGGCGATGTAGAGCTGACTCTCGAAGGCGCGGGCGGGCACGATCGTTTGGGCGACGAAGTCCCATGGGCTCATCAGGCCCGTGGGCACCAGCAGCAGATCCGTGCCCGCGAGCGCATGGGCCCGCACGGCCTCGGGGAACTCGACGTCGTAACAGATCAGCATGCCCACGGTCAGGCCGCCCAGGGACGCCTGCACCACGCCGCTCCCGCCGGGGGTGAACAGCTCCTGCTCGGCCCGGCCGTAGAGGTGCGCCTTCCGGTAGACGGCCAGCTGCCGCCCGTCCCGGCCGACGAGCCGCACCGCGTTGTAGAGGCGCGCACCGTCCCGCTCGGGCCAGCCGTGCGCCACCGCGATCCCCGCTTCCCGTGCGATCTCCGACACCGCGGCGCACTGCGGGCCCTCCGCGGGGCCGGCCGACTGCGCGAGGGCCGCGTACTGCAGGGGATAGCCGCCGACCGTCATCTCCGGAGCGACCAGCAGCTCGGCGCCCTCGGCGGCCGCCTTCCCCGCGGCGTCCCGCAGCCGGTCGAGGGTCTGCCCGACATCCGTCGCGCCACAGACGGTCTGAAGGCAGGCGATCTTCACTGCGTACGTCCTCCGGGGATGACACCCGCCGGCAGTGCCGGAGCCGCCGGCGGTGAGCTCACCGGCCGCGGGCTCGGGCGAGGTGCTCCAACTGCCGTTTGTCCGGCTTGCCATTGCGGTTGAGCGGGAAGTGATCGAGCACGACGACCCGGTCGGGGTGCTCGTAGGCCGCCAGCATGCCACAGAGCCGCTCGCGCCAGTACGCCTCCTCCTGGCCCTGGTCGTCCTCGACGAAGAAGACGAGCTGTGCGCCACGCCGCTCGTCGGGCAGGGCGACGATCCTGGCCGAGCAGCCCTGGGCCGCCACACTGCGTTCGATCAGCTCGGGATAGAGGGTGTAACCCATGCGGTGCACCGCGTACTTGCGGCCGAGGACGAAGAGATTGCCGTCCGCGTCGAGGCGGCCGAGATCGCCGGTGCGCTGCCAGCCCTGCGGCGAGGGCTGCAGGGTGCCGTCCTCGGCGAGATAGCCCTCCAGCGCGTCGGGGGTGTTCACCTCCACCTCGCCGGGCTCGCCCGCGGGGACCGCCCGGCCCGCATCGTCGACGACGCGCACCTGGATACCGTCCATCGCCTGCCCGCACGCCACCGGGTTGTCCGGTGTCGCGAAGGCGATGTTGCCCAGCTCCGTGCTGCCGTAGCTGTCCAGCAGCGGCCGGCCGAATTCCGCCGCGTACTGGCCGACCAGCGGATCGTCCAGCGGCGCCGCGCCGACGCAGAACATCCGCGCCCGCTCCAGCCCGGGACGCAGACTCGGCTTCCGTGAGACGAGGTTGAGCATGCTGCGGTAGCTGGACGGCGGGGCGTCGATGACCGTGGCCCCCGACTCCTCCGCCATCAGCAGCGCGCGGTCCAGCCTCCGGTACGGGGCGATCACCAGCGAACACCGCTTCAGCCAGGCGATCAGCACCATGGAGAGGCCGTATTGGTGGGCGAACGGCAGCAGCGGCAGCAGAACATCGTCCTCCCGGTGCCCGACCTGCGCCGCGTTCCGTTCGAGGTTCTTGAGGAACTTGCGACCCGACTTGACCACACCCTTAGGGGTGCCGGTCGAACCGGACGTCCACATGATCAGGCCGTCGGGGAGCTCGCTCCAGGCATCGACGGTCAGCGGCTCGTCCGCGATCTGCCGGCCGGCGGCGGACACCAGCAACTCGTAGAGATGCACGGCTTCCTGGCTGCTGTCGAGCGGCGAGTCCTCGTCACTGAGGACGAGTTTCGTACCGGTGCGCAGGATGATCTGCCGGGTCTGCTCCGCATGCTCCTGCTGGTCGATCAGCACGATCGACGCGCCGATGTGCATCAGCCCGAGCAGCGTCGCCACCCAGGCTGCCGAGTTGCCCGCCTTGAGCATGACCCGGTCCCCGGGGCCGACGCCCCGCTCACCGAGTACCTGCGCGATGCGGAGTGCGTCGTGCTCGAATTCGGACAGGGTCCGCACCGAGTCAGGGGCAAAGATCCTTGCGTTCACTGGTCGCACGCTTCCTTCCTCGTGGGCAGACCTCACATGCGGCATCACTGCGGAAATCGAGCGGGAGCCGCCCAGCCGACAGGGCAGGGCACGTGCCTCACCTACGGCGAGTCTGGAAGCGGCGGCGCGGGGAGGGAACCCTTATCCGCACCCCTAAGGTCCCTTCTCTTGCCACCCCGGCCTCGGGCCGTCCCCGGCCGGAATTCCGTCGCGGGCCGGGTCCACCAGGGACGTTGCGCCAGCCGCATCGCGGGTGCCGGCGCCACCCCGCCAAGGCCGCCGGCGCCGAAGGGAGCGATGTCCACACGGCAGGGTTCGCATGGCTGCGTTCGCCACGGCCTGACCACCGTGACCACGGCATCCGACGGCGCCATCGCGGATGTCGGCACGCTCGATCTTGCTTTCCCGGCGCCATTCCGCCTGCCGGAATTCCGCCGGGGTTCGCCTTCCTGCCCGGCACCCGTGGCAGGTCGCGCGGAGCCACGCCCCGGCATTTCCTTTCGGAGGCTGCCCGCCGCACGGGCCGATACGCCCGCGCCCGGTGGCCGGGGGCCTCCTGCGGAGATGTGTCGGCAACGGAGGCGGTGGCGCGGCGCGCCTTCTCCCCGCAGTGACGCCGTTCGGCACGGGTTACTCAGAAGTCAGCTCACGCACTCACTCTGGGTAGCGATACGTGCACACGAGTCAAGCCCGAGTCAAGGCCGGACACGCCAACTTCCTTCCCCTCGCTGCTGATTGTGCGGATCGATGTGGTGGTCACGGTGTGACCGGCGGCGAGAGGTATCCGCCGGTCACCGGTGTCCTCGTCCTGCCGCTCATCGCCGGGACGTTGCGGGAGTTTCGGTCCATGGGCTCCCGTGGCGGTGCGCGGCCTCCTATTGGTTGATCCGGCGCACTTTTACGTGACTCTTACTCAGGAGGCCTTGCGGAAGGCGCCGAAGGCTGAGAAGCGCGGTCGGTGCGTCGCGTGAACATCTGGCGGCGTTGCGTGGTCGGCGATCGGTGGAAGCGGTTGTTCCGGTGGTCGAACGGGGCGCTCCGGATGGCCTGGCCGCCTCGCATTTGTGCAGGTGGCACCAACGAGAACTGCGGAATCATGAATTCCGTGATGGTGCACCCACTCCCGGAATCTTTAATTCCGCGCCGGCCGGGCCGGGTCCGGAATCCATAATTCGCGAGAATGTGACGCCGGTGGTTGGCGTACACTTAGAGGCCTTGGTGTGACTGCCGTCACACCTGGTCTGCTTGAACCCTAGGGGTGTGATCGTTCATATTAATAGTGGTAGTGCCTTTGCGGCGCGAAAACGCGACCTTTAACGTCTCTTGATCTTCTCTTGTTCGGGTTTCAAGAGCGCGTTCCCGGCATCTGGGGGACCGGGCTTTCTCGCGGACATCTGCTTCCCCAGGCGCTTTTGGTCGGAATTTCCGGCCCTGTGGCAAACCTGAGGCGGTGTGGAATCATATCTCCAGACGCGATGCTATCGCCTTGCCTTTGTTGTTTCTGAAATACGATATTGACTCCTGAGTCAAATTTTACAACTGCGGTTGATTGATGTTCGCCGAATTTCACTCGGCGGCCGGACTGTATGTGTTTGCTCGGCGCGAAAAGCAACTTCTTCATAAGATGCGCTTTCCGGTGACGGTCGTGGTATTCACGTCGTCCGGCACAGCAGTCGTCAAAGTAAATATTGTGGGGAATGTGCATTACCTCGGGTAGAAAGAGGTATGCCTGAGGTTCTTCTTTCGGGGAGGAAGAGCTGCATGGGGTTAGTGGAACGTGACGCGGTTATTGCGGAGCTGCGCACAGCATTGAGTGACAGTGCCAAGGGTTGCGGCAAGGTGGCCGTGATACGAGGGGGAATCGCCAGCGGTAAAACTGCCCTGTTCAGAGCGTTCGAGGAACATGCTGTTGCCTCCGGTGCCACGCTGTTGCGGGCCTCGGGCGCGCCCAGTGAACAATCGCTCCGCTTCGGTGTGATCGAGCAGTTCTTCAGCGGGGCGACCACCCCGCCCGAAGCCTCCGCGATGCTTTCGCACCTGACCGGCCTGGAGGCGCCGCAGGTGGGAGGTGAACCGCCGTCCCCTGTGCAGTCCGGGACCAGGGATGCGCACGACCTGTGCGTCGGCCTGCTCGAACTGAGCAGGAAGGGGCCGTTGGTGGTCACCGTGGACGATCACCAGTTCGCCGACCCCGCCTCGCTGCAGGTGCTGACCTACCTCCAGCACCGGATCGGGACGGCGCGGGTGATGCTGCTGCTCAGCCAGGGGACCGAACCGCCGTCCGACCTGGTCGCCGAGGCGCTCAGGCAGCCGTATTCCCGGCAGTTCACGCTGTCCCCGCTGTCCCCGGAGGGGGTCGGGCAGCTGCTCGCCCAGCGGCTGGACTCCTCGGCCGCCCTCCGGCAGGCACCCGGCAGTTACGCACTGACCGGCGGCAACCCCCTGCTGACGCGCGCACTCGTGGACGACAGTCTGGCGCCGGGCCCGGACGCATCCGCCGGAGCGGCGGCCGGCCCGGTCACCGGGCAGGCCTTCACCAGGGCGGTGCTGGCCTGCCTGCACCGCGGCGGCCCCCAACTGCTGCGGACCGCACGGGCGATCGCGGTGCTCGGCGAGTTCGCCGCCCCCGCGCTGCTGGCCAGATTCCTGGACGTCCGGCCGTCGGTGGTGGGCGGTGCCCTGGAGGCCCTGGAGCTGGCGGGACTGACCATCGACGCCCAGTTCCGCTACGAGGGCACCCGGGCAGCGGTACTGGACGAGCTGACGCCCGAGGAGCGTTCCGCACTGAACCGCCGCGCGGCCGAGCTGCTGCACCACGACGGAGTGGCGCCCTCGGACGTGGTGGGCTACCTCCTGGCCGCCGGTGAGGCCGACGAGCCCTGGGCCGCCCGGGTGCTGCACGCCGCCGCCGATCAGGCCCTGCCGCACGCGGAGCAGGCACTGGCGCTCGGAAAGGTGGCGGAGGCGGTGCAGTACCTGGAGTTCGCCAGTCGCTCCTGCGGCGACGAGCACAAGCGCGCCATGCTCACCGCCCGGCTCGCCTGGGTGCAGTGGACGAGCAGCCCCGCGGCCGCGACCAGACACCACGGCCCCCTGCAGACGGCGCTGGAGAAGGAGCTGCTCAGCGGCCGTGAGGTGATGCGGCTGGTCCGTTCGCTGGCATGGCACGGCCGGCCCAAGGAAGCGGTGCGCGCGCTGGAGAGCCTGGGTGCCCCGCCCGAGGGGGACGGCTCCCGGGATCAGGCCGAACGGAAACTGACCCGCCAGTGGCTCTCCCGCTGGCATCCGCAGATCTTCGCCCAGGTCGAACGGCACGCCGCGATGTCCGAACCCCCGGGGTCCCCGGGCCCGGCGCGCAGACCGCAGACAGCCGTTCTGCCGCGTGGCACGGGAAACTCCCCGGCGGTCGAGGGGGCCGAGCAGGTGCTGCAGCGGGCCCGGGTCAGGGAGACCCCGCTGGCATCCGTGATCTCCGCGCTGCATGAACTCCTGGCCGCCGAGCGGTTCGAGCGCGCGATGTACTGGTGCAACGAACTGCTCCAGAAGGCCGAGGGCCAGCACGCCGCCGCCTGGCGTGGCGTGCTGCTGGACACCCGGGCCGCGGTCAGCCTCCGGCTCGGTGATCTCGCCGACGCCGAACGGGATGCCTGCAGTGCCCTGACCGCCCTCTCCGCGCGGAGCTGGGGCGTGGCGATCGGTTCGCCGCTGTCCCATGCGGTGCACGCCGCGACGATGCGGGGCCACTTCGACAAGGCCGCGGAATTCCTCAACCAGATGATCCCGCAGGCCATGATGGACACCCGTTACGGGCTGCAGTACCGGACGGCTCGTGGGCATTTCCATCTCGCGACGGACCGGCCGCACGCCGCGCTAGAGGACTTCGAAGCCGTGGGCGATCTCGTGGTCAAGTGGAAGCTCGACCATCCGATGACCCTGCCCTGGCGCGGGGACCTGGCCCAGGCCCTCGTCCGGGTCGGCCAGACCGACCGGGCCAGGGAACTCATCAAGGACCAACTACGCATGATCGGGACGGACTCCACCCGGATGCGGGGTGTCTCGCTCGGAATTCTCGCCTCGGTCAGCGATCTCAAGCAACGGCTGCCCCTGCTCGGCGAGGTGGTCGATCTGTTGCAGGCCGGCGGGGACCGGTACGAACTGGCGCGGGCGTTCGTCGAACTCGGTCAGGTCTGGCAGATCCTCGGCAAACTGGACCGGGCCCAGCTGATCCGGCGCCGGGCGCTGCAACTGGCCAAGAGCTGCCATGCCGAGCAGCTGTACAACCAACTCGTCGCCACCAGGGAGCCGCTGAACAGTGAGACCACTCCGAGCCAATGGGAGGACGCCGAGGGCATGGCCGTGCTGAGCGAGGCCGAACGCCGGGTCGCCGCGCTCGCCGCGCTGGGGCGGACGAACCGGGAGATCGGCCGGAAGCTGCACATCACCGTGAGCACTGTGGAACAGCATCTGACCAGGGTGTACCGGAAACTGAACATCAAGCGCCGGGCGGATCTGCCGGTCGGACTTCCGGCGGACATCGCGGATATCGCCTGAGCGCAGGGCGGTACGTACCAATTGCCGGTGGTGACACGGGAGTTGGTGCCTCCGGTCCTGTGCGGTCGCGGCGGACGGCTTCCTCAGCCGTCCGCGCGCAGACACACCGTGTCCAGCGGAACGTCCAGCGGCTTGAGCGTTCCGCAGGGCGGTGTGTCGGCGCCCCAGTCGGTCAGGCTCGGCATCGCCAGCGTGCCGTCCCCGTGGGGCCGGGCGAAGGTCACCCCGTGCGCGCCGACGGCGTCGGCCAGCTCGACCAGCCACCGGGTCGCCTCGTTCCCCGGCCGGGGCGGGATGACGCGGGTGTACAGCTGGGTGGGCAGCCCGGCCGCGACCGTGGCGCGCGTACCGGAGACAAGGGATCTCAGACGCTGCTCCCGCTCGTCGGGTCCTAAGTGATGCCGTCCGGTGACCGCGCTGTCCACGCAGATGCGCAGTGCGTCGACGCAGTCGGCGAGTGCTTCCGCATGGCGCTCGGCAGGACAGTGTTCGGTGGTGAGGCTGACCGTGCAGCCATCGTCGGTGAGATGGCCGGCGATGTCGGTGAGATCGGGAGTGGGCAGCGGCTCCACCTCGTGCAGGTCCACGGTCAGCAGTCCGGCGCAGGCCAGCGCGCGCGCCGCACGGCGGTGAACGGAGTCAGCGGGCACACATGTGGGCGACGGATCGCGCTGCACCACCGGGGACCAGCGGACCCCGAGGGCCCCCGACCCGCCCAGTGCGGTCGGGTCGGCCACGGGGTGCGTCGCGACCTCGCTCGCCCGCAGCATGGTGCGTCCCACCGTGATCAGCTGGTCCCGGTAGTGGGTCACACCGGTCAAGGGGTCATGTACGACGAGGCGACCGGCGCAGACGCCGACGCCGTAGACCCGGGGCGGTGTGAGGGATGCACCGCGCGACGACCGCATCGAATACCTCCTGGCGATGAGGGAGGGGAGTCGGTATGGACCTTTGTCCATCGTGAATCGTCGTATGCAGAAAATATGCCGTGGCGGCACATTCCGTGAATCAAGCTACGGCCACACGACGGGTGGAGCTAGCTCTACCCCGGTTGACGGATATCTCATTCCTTACCCAGGAGGGGGGAAGAGTCCGCGGGCGTGGTGCCAGTGGCGGCTTCACCGGCCATCCTTGTAGGGGGTCAATGCTCTTTTTCCAGCCATGTGGAGGGGCCGTTGGCGGAGAGGGGCGGTGAGCGGGGCGGCCGTGTGAAGGGGCCGATCCGCTACGGGATGCGTCACTGATATGCGCCGCACCGCACACCGTGCCGGGGACCCCGGAATTGAGGATCGATTCCCGGCCAGCGCCTCCCTATTGAGGCCATGGGTGTCGGCCAAAGAAATCCGAGAACCCCTACCCCCGGTCGGTATCGTGGCATCTGGCGATCGCTCCCGCCGGGGGCATCGGAAAGTACGGGGAGATTCGATGTTCGGACGGCACCTGTGGGCGCCCCTGCGCGGCCTTGTGCTGTTCGGGCTGGGACTCACCGCCGGACCCATGCTGGCCGCCGTCGGCCTCGGCACGCTCTTCGGTATCCAGGCGCTCGCCCAGTGGTACCGCGATCCGCTCAATGTGTACCGCACCCTCGCGAGCCGGTGGTGCGGGGTGGACATCCCGGTGCCGTACCAACCCCCGCCGCCGCCCCCCGAACCCGAACACGACGGCTGGTACCGCTACAAGAACCGGCTCTATCAGACCCCGAAGAAGCTTTCCTACGAACGGCGTTGGGACTGGCTGGTCAAGGACCCGGCCACCTCCCGGGACATCCTGTGGATGCTGATCAACCCCTTCGTCGGCAGCGTCACGGCGCTGCTGCCGCTCACGCTGGTCGTGCTGGGAACCACGTTCCCCTGGTACTGGCCGGGACATACCGGGATCACCGTCCCGATCGCCGTGGCGACGGCGCTGGCCGGCTTCGGCTTCGGGCCGGTCCTGCTCCATCTGCACGGCCGCTGGACCTGCCAACTGCTCGCGTCCGCAACCGATTCGGGGATACGCCGTGCGCTGATCTGGATCGGCCGTGGCGGGCTCGCCACCTGGCGGCTGGCCCTCACCGCCGGACTCGCGGTCGCCGAACTGGCCGCCGCGCTCATGCATCTGCTGGCCATGGTGCCGATCCTGCTGTGGGCCTGGCCGACCGTGCTGGTCGCCGGCCGGCAGCTCACCTCCTGGCGCCGGCATCAGATCCAGGAGTGGACGGGCATCCGGATCGACCGGCCCTACCTGCCCGAACCGGCCCTGCCCCCGCCCCGGCCCGACGGCACCTACCAGATCGGCCGCACGCTCTACCGCACCCCGGAGATGGCGCTGCGGTCCCTGCGGTACCGGCAGAACGCACGGGATCTGGCCACCTGGCGGGACCTGCTGTGGCTCCTGCTCGACCCCGTGGTCGGGGTGCTGCTCGCCGCGCTGCCCGTAGTGGTCACCGGGTACTGCTTCTTCGGTCTGATCTGGTCCTGGGCCTGGGCATCGCTGCTTCAGCCCTTCGTCAACTTCCACACCTTCGACCGCTGGCCCCTGCTCATCCATGCCATCCCGGTCATCGGCGACTACCCGATCGCCACCGCCCCGCTGATCGGCGTGATCGGCACCCTGACCGGGAGCCTGCTCGCCATCCCGCTGCTGCGGCTGCACGGCCTGTGGAGCTGGCTCCTCCTCGGGCCGACCAAGTCGGCCCTGCTCGGCCGCCGGGTGGACCAGCTCACCGAGACCCGGATGGAAGCCCGGGAGACCCTCTCCTCCGAGCTGCGCCGGATCGAACGGGACCTGCACGACGGAGCGCAGGCGCAGTGGGTGGCCATGGGCATGAAACTCGGCGCCATCGAGGCGCTCATCGAACGGGACCCGGCGTCCGCCAAGAGGATGGTCGGGACCGCCAGGGAAGCCTCCGCGAAAGCCCTCATCGAGCTACGCCATCTGATCCGCGGGATCAACCCACCGGTGCTCGCCGAACGCGGTATCGCGGACGCCATCCGCGGACTGGCCCTGGACTCACCGCTCTCGGTCGGTCTGCGGATCGACCTGCCCGGCCGCCCGGAGCGCCCGGTCGAGTCCGCCGCCTATTTCGCGGTGTCCGAACTGCTCACCAATGTTTCCAAACACGCCGAGGCGGACCGTGTGCGCATCGACGTGCGCCACACGGCACAGCATCTGCGGATCGCGATCACCGACAACGGGGCCGGTGGCGCCGATCCGGCGAAGGGCAGCGGGCTGCGCGGCGTCCAGCGGCGGCTCGCTACATTCGACGGAAGTCTCACCGTGCACAGTCCACTTGGCGGTCCCACCACAGTCACCCTGGAGATTCCGTGCGTGTTGTCCTCGTAGAGGACCTCTACCTGCTGCGCGAAGGTCTGACCCATCTGCTCACCGCGCACGGCTTCGAGGTCGTCTCCGCAGTCGAGACCGGCCCGGAGCTGCTCACGGCGGTGGAGGAGCACCGGCCCGATGTCGCGATCGTGGATGTCCGACTACCGCCCACGTTCACCGATGAGGGGCTGCAGGCGGCGCACGAGGCCCGCCGGCGGATCCCCGGCCTGCCCGTCCTGGTGCTCTCCCAGCACGTCGAGCAGCTTTATGCGCGCGAACTGCTGGCCGACGGGTCCGGTGCCATCGGATATCTGCTGAAGGACCGGGTGTTCAACGCCACCCAGTTCGTGGACGCGCTGCGCCGGGTCGCCGAGGGCGGTACCGCGATGGACCCGGAGGTCATCTCCAAGCTGGTGGAGAGCAATGCCCATCAGGAGCCGCTGGGCACCCTGACCGCCCGGGAGCGGGAGGTCCTGGAGCTGATGGCCGAGGGCTGTTCCAACGCCGCGGTCTCGCACCGCCTCTACATCAGCGAAGGCGCGGTGAGCAAGCACATCGCCAGCGTCTTCACCAAGCTGAACCTCACCAACTCCAATGACACCAACCGCCGGGTGCTCGCGGTCCTGGCCTATTTGAACAGCGCGAATCTGGACTGAGGGCTGTCCGGTGGGCCGGCGCAGGGGGATCGCACCGGCTCATCGGACCGGCATCAGGCGGCCCGGGCCCGGAGTTTCGGGGGTCCAGGGCGGAGGGCGTTCTTCGGGTTGACCGTAATGACGTCGAAATTGCGGACCGTGCAGTTCAGCCGGTGGAACATGTCATCGGCGCCGGTGACATAGAGGGTGTCCACGCCGAGCCCGGCCATCGAGGTCACCATGTCCGGCCAGCGGATCGCCCGGTCGAAGGTGTCCAGCAGCATCGTCCGCATCGCCTCGGCGGAGTCCACCACCGTTCCGTCGGCGTCCGAGATCACGGGGAGCCGGGGCGCCCTGATCGGGTACCTGGCGATGACCTCCGCCTCCGCCTTGCGGCGCAGGGCACCGAACGCGCCGGCATGCACCGGCGGGCGCATGGTGTACAGGGAGTATCCGCCGAGGTCCCGCACGGCCCGGATGAAATCCTCCAGCCGGGATTCGCGCAGGGACACCATGTAGAACCCGCGCTCCAGCACCCCGGAAATGTCGAACCACTCACCCCGGGTCCGCATGTCGTCCAGCAGGGCATGGAACTCTTCGTCCGGGACGCGGTAAACGGAGTGCGTCACCACGTCCGAGTGCTCGGTGCTGAAGTACTCCTTCTCGCAGCGCGCCAGCTCCGCCGTCATCCGTACGACATCGGCGAAATCGAGCGAACCGGCGTACGCGGCCGCCGCCTTCTGGCCGAAGCTGGCCCCGGCGCAGACGTCCGGCCGCATACCGAAGCGGTCCTCGGCCCGGTCCGCGGCGGCGAGCGAGGCGATCAGGAAAGCCAGCTGGGCGTACTCGGAGTAGTCGGCGCCGGCGCCGTGGAAGCGCTCCAGTACGGAGAAGCCGAGCACCTCGTCGGCGGTCGCGAGCCGGTTGCGTGCATACCGGTCGAGCACCAGGAACCGGCCGGCGCTCGCGAAATCGAACCGGCCCATGCCGGGGAACAGTACGGCGGTCCGCGGCCCCGCACCGGAGCCTCGCCCGACGGCCGGCGCGGTGGGGGAGTCCCACCCTTGCGCTTCAGTCCGACCCATGGTCAGGCACACACCTTTTTCAAAGTTTTGATGTTGGTGACGGTCCCCTTGACCCACACCGCCACCCGGCCGAAGTCGCGTGCGGCCTCGACTCGTGCCATGCCATATTGATGGGCCACTTGGCGCATGGCCTTCGCGACCTCACGGTCACGCACGTCCTTCGCCAAGTCGCGTAATTCCTTGCCCTTTTTCTCGTAGTCTTCGGCCTTCTTCGGATCCGGCACCAGATCGATGATCCGGAGTGCCTTCACACAGGCGGAAGCTTTGTTCTTGAGCTCGGACGACTTATTGGAATGCTCCTTGTCCGTGCATCCCGCGGTCAGCAGTACCAGTGCTAACGCGAGGACACGGACACGGGCCGCCCCCCTGGGCATAGGATTCCTCCCCATGTCTCGTGCTGTGGTCGTCAACACCGTTGCGGATGACGGCCGTAGAGGGGTTCAGGGTATCCGGTCCGCTCCTCGGCTGTCACCGATGTGCGGGGCAATCGGGCCGGGCCGCGCATGGCGCAAATTAGGGGGTTCGCCGGTACCGGATAGGGGTAGCCGGCGCGGGATCGCAGCTCTAACCTGGCAGCCGCAAGAGAAGTGGGATTTCGTGCGCCCCGATCGTTTCGCGGGCCCGGGTGCCGGCGGACTGCCCAGGTATGAAGGGCTGCCGTGAGCAGGTGGTACTGCCGGGCCGCCACGGATGGACGGGGCGGCCGTGGGGCTGTCGGCGGGCTGCGGCGCGCGAGGCCGCGGCCGGTGATTTCGCCTCCCCGGCCTTCCCCGCGACCCGTATCCCCGTATCCCCGCGCGAAACTGTCCTGCTTCACACCCGTGCACCGGGTAATTCACCGCGACCGTCACCGGGAGCGCCTGCAGACCCCCTGATCACCCCTCACCGCCCCACCCGTCTCTCAGGGTTGCGCGATATCCCTTAGGGGAGGCTAGGGGTTGGAGTACCTGTCGGCGATTCCGTAGCGTGGCCCGCAGTGAGTCGAAGGGGGATCTGTCGGGCTTGGAATTCTTGGGAAGCCGACTGCGCGGACTAATTGCGCGCTCTCATCAGGGCGATTGATACGGCGGCCGGCGCGGCAGGGTATGCCGCTGCCGAGTGCGCCGTACGGGTGTCGTGGCGTTCGGTGTCTTTCGGTGTCATCGACGTAAAGGTCCTCCGACCGATTCAGTGGAGTGGAATACGGTGGCGAACAACGAGGGAAAGCTGCTCGAGTACCTCAAGCGGACAACGGCCGAGCTTCGGGATACCCGTGCCCGGCTGACCGAAACCGAGCGGAAAGAGTCGGAGCCGATCGCCATCGTAGGAATGGCGTGCCGCTATCCCGGTGGGGTGTCCTCGCCGGAGGAGCTGTGGGAAGCGGTGGCCGCCGGGACCGACGGCGTTTCGGAGTTCCCCGACGACCGCGGCTGGGACCTGGACTCGCTGTACCACCCGGACCCCGAGCACATCGGCACCTCGTACACCCGGGAGGGCGGATTCCTCCACCAAGCGGCGGAATTCGACCCGGGGTTCTTCGGCATCTCCCCGCATGAGGCGGTGGCGATGGACCCGCAGCAGCGGCTGCTGCTGGAGGTGTCCTGGGAAGCCATCGAACGTGCCGGGATCGACCCGGCCTCGCTGCGGGGCAGCAAGACCGGGGTGTTCACCGGCGTGATGTACCACGACTACGGTGCGGGCGTCTCCGGCGTCGCCGAGGACGTCGCGGCGTTCCAGGGCAACGGGGCCGACTCCAGCGTGGTCTCGGGCCGTGTGGCGTACCTCTTCGGCCTGGAAGGACAGGCCGTGACGGTGGACACCGCCTGCTCCTCCTCCCTGGTGGCGCTGCACTGGGCGATTCAGGCCCTGCGGGCCGGCGAATGCAGCATGGCGCTGGCCGGTGGTGTGACCGTCATGTTCACCCCCGAGACCTTCATCGACTTCTCGCGGCAGCGCGGTCTCGCGGCCGACGGCCGCTGCAAGTCCTTCGCGGCGGCCGCGGACGGCACCGGCTGGGGCGAGGGCGCCGGAGTGCTGCTGGTGGAGCGGCTGTCGGACGCCCAGCGCAACGGGCATCCGATCCTTGCCGTGGTGCGGGGCTCCGCGGTCAACCAGGACGGTGCGAGCAGCGGGCTGACCGCGCCGAACGGTCCGGCGCAGCAGCGGGTGATCCGGCAGGCGCTGGCCAACGCCCGGCTGTCCACGGGGGACGTGGACGCGGTGGAGGCGCACGGCACCGGCACGAGGCTGGGTGACCCGATCGAGGCGCAGGCGCTGCTGGCCACGTACGGGCAGGACCGGCAGGAGGACCAGCCGCTTTGGCTGGGCTCGATCAAGTCGAACATCGGGCACACCCAGGCCGCCGCGGGAGTGGCCGGTGTGATGAAGATGGTCCTCGCCATGCGGCACGGGACGCTGCCGAAGACCCTGCACGTGGACGAGCCCTCGCCGCAGGTGGACTGGTCGGCCGGCTCGGTGGAGCTGCTCACCCGGGCACGCGAGTGGCCGGACTCCGGTCGGCCCCGCCGGGCGGGCGTCTCCTCCTTCGGGATCAGCGGCACCAACGCGCACGTCGTACTGGAGCAGGCGCCGGTGCCGGGTCCGGACGACGACCGGCCGCAGGCCCCGGACGACGCACCTGCCGCCGCCTCGTCCGCGCCCGGGATCGTGCCGTGGATGCTGTCCGCACGGTCCCGGGAGGCACTGGCCGCACAGGCCGGGCGCCTGGCGTCCCACGTGGCGTCCCGGCCGGAACTGGACCCGGTCGACATCGGCTTCTCGCTGGTGACCACGCGGGCCGGACTGGACTACCGCGCGGCGGTGACCGGCACCGGCCGCGATGAACTGCTCGCCGGCATCCGGGCACTGGCCGAGGACACCGAGCAGCCGCGTGCCGTGAGCGAGGGCCGGCTCGCGATGCTGTTCACCGGCCAGGGTGCGCAGCGGCCGGGCATGGGCCGCGAACTCTACGAGACGTACCCGGTGTTCGCGCGGGCCTGGGAAGAGGTGTGCGCGGAGTTCGACGGTCTGCTGCCGCGCCCGCTGACCGAGGTGGTCTGGGCCGAGTCCGGCGGTGGCGAGCAGGAGCTCCTCCACCAGACGCAGTATGCGCAGGCGGCGTTGTTCGCGCTGGAGGTCGCGCTCTTCCGGCTCGTCGAGTCCTATGGCGTGGTTCCGGAGGTCCTGCTGGGCCACTCCATCGGCGAGGTCACGGCGGCCCATCTCGCGGGTGTCTGGTCGCTGGCGGACGCGGCGAAGCTGGTCGCGGCGCGTGGGCGGCTGATGCAGGCCCTGCCCGGTGGCGGCGTGATGGTGTCGGTGGCGGCGTCCGAGGACGAGGTGCGCGCGCTGCTGGAGGGCCGGGAGCAGGTCGGGATCGCGGCGGTGAACGGACCGGCATCGGTGGTGCTCTCCGGCGCCGCGGAGCCCGTGGAGCAGGTGGTCGCCGCGCTGGAGTCCCGCGGCCGGAAGGTGAAGGGGCTGCGGGTGAGCCATGCCTTCCACTCGCCGCTCATGGAGCCGATGCTGGCCGAGTTCCGCACGGTCGTGGACCGACTCACCTACTCCGACGCCCGGTTGCCCGTCGTGTCGAATGTGACCGGCCGTCTCGCCGAGCCCGCCGAACTCCGCGACCCGGAGTACTGGGTACGCCATGTCCGCGAAGCGGTCCGCTTCCACGACGGCATCCAGGCCGCCCACGCCGACGGCGTCACCACTTTCCTCGAACTGGGCCCCGGCGGTGTGCTCTCCGCCATGGGACGCGACTGCCTGCCCGAGGACGACACGGTCACCTTCCAGCCCAGCCTGCGCGCCCCGCTCGCCGACGCCGAGGCACTGCTGAAGGCGCTGACCGGACTGTGGACCCGGGGCGTCCGCGTGGACCGGGCCGCCCTGCTGCCCGGAGGCCGGCGGGTGGACCTGCCGACCTACGCCTTCCAGCGGCAGCGCTACTGGCTGGAGGGCGCCGCCGGAGGCGCGGACGTGACCTCCGCCGGGCTCGGTGCGGGAAACCATCCGCTGCTCGGCGCGGTGCTGCCGCTGCCCGGCTCCGACGGATTCCTGCTGACCGGCCGGCTCTCCCTGGCCACCCACCCCTGGCTGGCCGACCATGTCGTCCTGGGCACCGTGGTGGTGCCGGGCTCCGCCCTCGTCGAGCTGGCCGTCCAAGCCGGTGACCAGGCCGGCTGCGAGCTCATCGAGGAACTCACACCGCTCGATCCGCTGATCCTGCCCGCACGGGGCGGGGTGCGGATCCAGCTCACCGTGGACGCGCCGGACGACAACGGCCGACGGGAACTGTCCGTGTTCTCCAAGGCCGAGGACGCCGACGACACCCGGCCCTGGACCCGGCACGCCACCGGTGTGCTCGCCACCGGGCCCGCGCCCGTACCGGCCTTCCCGGAGACCTCCTGGCCCCCGGCCGCCGCCGAACCCCTCGCAGTGGACGGGCTCTACGACGAGCTGGCGGCGACCGGCTTCGGCTACGGGCCGGTCTTCCAAGGCGTACGCGCGGCCTGGCGGCGCGGCGAGGACCTCTACGCCGAGGTCGCCCTCCCCGACGAACCGGCCGCCCAGGCGGACGGCTACGGGCTGCACCCCGCCCTGCTGGAAGCCGTCGTCCAGACCCTGAGCCGGGCCGAGTCCGGCACGGACGGGGACGGCCCCCGGCTGCCCTCCTCGTGGTCCGGCTTCCGGCTGCACGCCGTCGGCGCCACGACGTTGCGGGTCAAGATCTCCCCGGCCGGTGCGGACGGCTTCTCCGTACTGGCGGCCGACGCGGACAACGCCGTGGTCGCCTCCGTGGACCGGGTCGCCCGCCGCACCGTGACGGCCGACGAACTGACCACCGACTCGCACACCCCGGACTCGCTGTACCGGCTGGACTGGACACCGGTCCCGGTCGCCGAGCGGACCGGCGGCACCTGGGCGGTCCTCGGCGACGACCCCGCCCTCGCGGCGGCCCTGGGCGCCTCCGTGCTCGACCCGCAGGACACCGATGCCCCGGTACCGGACACCGTGGTGCTGCCGGTAATCGGGGCCACGGCCGGCACCGTGCCCGATGCCGTACGGGAAACCTCCCATCAGCTCCTTGCCCGGCTGCAGTGGTGGCTGGCCGAGGAGCGGTTCGCCGGCACCCGGCTGATGGTGCTCACCCGCGGCGCGGTCTCGGTCGCGGAGGAACCGGTCGACCTGGTGACGGCACCGGTCTGGGGGCTGGTGCACTCCACACAGTCGGAGCATCCCGACCGGCTCGTCCTGGTCGACATCGACGACGACACCCGGTCCCTGGACGTGCTGCCCGCGGCGGCCGACGCCGGGGAACCCGAGCTGGCGATCCGCGGCGGTCGCGTCTCGGCGCCCCGCCTCGCCCAACTGCCCGCCCCCGAGGGGGAACCGGACCCGGTGTGGACCGCGGACGGCACAGTCCTGGTCACCGGCGGCACCGGAAGCCTCGGCGCGATCACCGCCCGCCACCTCGTGGCCGACCTCGGCGTCCGGCATCTGCTGCTGACCAGCCGCCGCGGTATGGCCGCCGAAGGCGCCGCGGAACTCCGCGACGAGCTGACCGCACTCGGCGCGCAGGTGACCATCGCCGCCTGTGACGCCGCGGACCGGGAAGCGCTGGCCGCCCTGCTGGCCGGCATCCCGGCGGACACCCCGCTGACCGGGGTCGTCCACACCGCGGGCGTGCTGGACGACGGCGTCCTCGCCTCGCTGAACCCGGAGCGCATGGACAAGGTGCTGCGGCCCAAGGTGGACGCGGCCTGGAACCTGCACGAGCTGACCCGCGACCTCGACCTGTCCGCGTTCATCCTGTTCTCCGCCGCGTGCAGCGTCTTCGACGCACCCGGACAGGCGAACTATGTGGCGGCCAACGCCTTCCTCGACGCCCTGGCCGAACACCGCCACGGCCTCGGTCTGCCGTGTGTCTCGCTGGCCTGGGGCCTGTGGGCGCAGGACGGTGGCGGTATGGCCGGCGGACTCGGCGAGAACGACCTGCGGCGCATGGCGCGCAAGGGCATCGTGGCGCAGACCCCGGACGAGGGCATGCGGATGTTCGACGGCGCCGTCCGCTCCGGCGCGCCCCTGGTCGTACCGGTGCGCCTGGACATCAACGTCCTCGCCGTCACCGGTGACTTCCCGCCGATGCTGCACGGCCTGGTGCCGTTCCGCCGGCGCACCGCGGCGACGGCCGGTGCCGGAACCGGCGACTCCCTGCGGGAGAAGCTGGCCGGGCTGCCGCAGGCCGACCAGGACCGGGCCCTGCTGGACCTGGTCACCGCGCAGATCGCCCTGGTCCTTGGATACGCCGGCGGCGGGGCCGTGGAGACCTCCCGCGCGTTCCGGGATCTCGGCTTCGATTCACTGACCGCGGTGGAACTGCGCAACCGCCTGGACACGGTGACCGGCCTGAGCCTGTCCGCGACCCTGGTCTTCGACTACCCCACCCCCGTCGCCCTGGTCCGGCACCTGCGGGAACAACTGCTCGGCGAAGCGGCCGCGCCCGTCGCCGTGCGGTCCACCACGCCGACGGCCGACGACGACCCCATCGTCATCGTCGGGATGGCCTGCCGGTTCCCCGGCCAGGTGACCTCCCCCGACGACCTGTGGCACCTGCTGGTCTCCGGCGGCGACGCCATCGGCGACTTCCCGGAGAACCGCGGCTGGGACGTCGAAGGCATCTACGACCCGGACCCCGGCCGCAGCGGAAAGACCTACACCCGCGAAGGCGGATTCCTCCACGACGTCGCCGACTTCGACGCGAGCTTCTTCGAGATCAACCCCCGCGAAGCACTGGCCACCGATCCCCAGCAACGGATCCTGCTGGAGACCGTCTGGGAGGCCTTCGAGAACGCAGGCATCGACCCGACCACCCTGCGCGGCAGCAAAACCGGTGTGTTCGCCGGAGTGAGCTACCACGACTACGCCCCGCCGAGCGGTCAGATCCCCGAGGACCTCGAAGGCTATGTCGGAACCGGCAGCGCGGGCAGCGTCCTGTCCGGCCGGGTCTCGTACACCTTCGGCCTCGAAGGCCCCGCGGTGACCGTGGACACGGCCTGCTCCTCCTCCCTGGTCGCCCTGCACTGGGCCATCCAGGCGCTGCGCACCGGGGAATGCACCCTGGCCCTGGCCGGCGGCGTCTCCGTGATGTCCACTCCGGACACCTTCGTCGACTTCTCCCGGCAGCGCGGCCTGTCCGCGGACGGCCGCTGCAAGGCCTTCGCCGCCGCGGCGGATGGCACCGGCTGGGGCGAAGGCGTCGGCATGGTCCTGGTCGAGCGCCTTTCGGACGCCCGGCGCAACGGCCACACGGTCCTTGCGGTGGTGCGGGGTTCGGCCGTGAACCAGGACGGTGCGTCCAACGGTCTGACCGCACCGAACGGCCCCTCGCAGCAGCGCGTCATCGAACAGGCCCTGGCCAACGCGGGGGTGACCGCCAGTCAGGTGGACGCGGTCGAGGCGCACGGCACCGGTACGCGGCTGGGCGACCCCATCGAGGCCCAGGCGTTGATAGCGACCTACGGCCGGGACCGGATGTCCGACAGGCCTCTGTGGCTGGGCTCGATCAAGTCCAACATCGGGCACACCCAGGCCGCCGCCGGTATGGCCGGTGTGATGAAGATGGTGCTGGCCATGCGGCACGGGCTGTTGCCGAAGACCCTCCATGTCGATGCGCCCACCCCGCACGTGGACTGGTCCGCCGGCAGCGTCGAGCTGCTGACCGATCTCCGGCAGTGGCCGAAGACCGGCGAACCCTGGCGGGCGGGTGTGTCGTCGTTCGGGATCAGCGGGACGAACGCGCATGTGGTGCTGGAGCAGGCGCCTGCCTCTGAGGCGGTGGCTGTGGAGCCGGTTCAGGGCGAACCGGCTGAGGCGGCTGCGCGGGCCGGGGTGGTGCCGTGGGTGCTGTCGGCGCGTTCGGAGCAGGCGTTGGCGGCTCAGGCGGAGCGCTTGGTGTCTTTTGTGGAGGGCCGTCCGGAGCTGGGTCTGGCTGATGTGGGTTTCTCTCTGCTGAGCACGCGGGCGGAGTTGGAGCATCGGGCTGTGGTGGTCGGTGCTGACAAGGATCAGTTGCTGAGTGGCCTGCGTGGTCTCGCCGGCGGCCTGGAGGGGCCGGGTGCGGTGCGCGGCGGTGTGGCGGCTACGGCGGCTTCTGGCGCGGTGTTGGTGTTCCCCGGTCAGGGTTCGCAGTGGTTGGGCATGGCGGATGAACTGCTCGCTACGTCCCCGGTGTTCGCGGGTCGGATGGCGGAGTGTGGGGAGGCGCTGTCGGAGTTCGTGTCCTGGAAGTTGGATGAGGTTCTGTCCGACGAGGACATGTTGGCGCGGGTTGATGTGGTTCAGCCGGTGTTGTGGGCGGTGATGGTGTCGCTGGCTGCGGTCTGGGAGGACTGTGGTGTAGTGCCGTCCGCCGTGGTGGGTCATTCTCAGGGTGAGATTGCCGCGGCCTGCGTGGCGGGGATCTTGTCGCTGCGTGATGGTGCCCGGGTGGTGGCGTTGCGCAGTCAGGCCATCGGGCGGGTGCTTGCCGGACGTGGTGGCATGGTCTCGGTTGCCGGCTCTCGTGAGGCGGTGCAGGAGCGCATCGCCAAGTGGGGCGAGCGGATATCTATCGCCGCCATCAACGGCCCGACGTCGACCGTGGTTTCAGGCGAGCCCGAGGCTTTGCAGGAGTTGTTGGCGGAGTGTGCTGAGCAGGAGGTGCGGGCTCGGCAGGTTCCGGTGGATTACGCCTCGCATGGTGCGCAGGTCGAGGAGCTGCGCGAGGAGCTTGCGACGGTCCTGGCCGAAGTGCGTCCTGGTGAGGGTCGGGTCCCGTTCTACTCCGCCGTGAGTGCTTCGGCCATATCGGGCGAGGAACTCGGCGCCGGGTACTGGTTCGAGAACCTGCGCAACACTGTGCGGTTCGAGGAAGCCGTCCAGGCGCTGCTGGCTGACGGGCACGGCGTATTCGTCGAATGCAGTGCGCATCCCGTCCTGACCCCGGGGATCGAGGACACGGCGCAGGAGGCGGGCAGTCCCGTCGTGGTGACGGGCACTCTGCGTCGTGACGAGGGTGGCTGGTCCCGTTTCGCGCAGTCGCTCGGCCAGCTCTGGGCGCACGGTGTCCCGGTGGAATGGAGCACCCTGCTCGCTGCCGGGCGGCGGGTCCAGCTTCCGACCTACGCCTTCCAGCGGCAGCGTTACTGGCTGGAGACCTCGTCCGGTGCCGGGGACGTGTCCTCGGTGGGGCTGGGTGCGGCGGATCATCCGCTGCTCGGTGCCGCGGTGGCGTTGCCGGACTCGGACGGCTTCTTGTTCACCGGGCGGCTGTCGCTGTCCACGCACCGTTGGCTGGCCGATCACACCGTGCTGGACACGGTGTTGGTGCCGGGTACCGGGCTGGTCGAGCTGGCTATTCGGGCCGGGGACCAGGTGGGTTGTGACCTGCTGGAGGAACTCACGCTGGAGACACCGCTGATCATCGCGCCGACCGGTGGGGTGCAGCTGCGGGTCACCATCGGTGAGTCCGACGAGAACGGGCGCCGGAACCTGGCGGTGTTCTCCCGTGACGAGAACGCAGCGCCCGAACAGACGTGGACCCGGCACGCGACCGGCGTGCTCGCCGTCGGGACCGGAGCTCCGGCGGTGCTCGGCGAGGAGGCCTGGCCGCCGGCCGGTGCGGAAGCCGTTTCGGTGGACGGGTTCTACGGGGAACTCGCCGCGGCGGGCTACGAGTACGGCCCGGTCTTCCAGGGGCTGCGCGCTGCCTGGCGACGCGGTGACGAGGTGTTCGCCGAGGTCGCTCTTCCCGAGGAAGCCGTCGGAGAGGCGGGCCGGTTCGGTCTGCACCCGGCACTCCTCGACGCGGTCCTGCACACGGTGGGCCTTGGCGAAGCCCACGGCGACGAGGGGCCGGGGCTGCCGTTCGCATGGACCGGGGTCCAGCTGCATGCGGTGGGCGCCACCGCGCTGCGCGCCAGGCTGAGCAAGGCCGGCGAGAACGGTGTGCGGGTCGTGGTGAGCGATGCCGACGGTGCCCCCGTGGCGACCGTCGAGTCGCTGGTCATGCGTGAGGTCTCGGCCGACCAGATGCGGGTCGCCGGCAGCGGCCGGGACTCGGTCTTCCGGCTCGACTGGACGGTACTGCCCGACCTCTCCGGCCGAGACAACGGGATGTCCCTGGCCGTGGTCGGGCCCGAGGCCGAAGCGTTCGCGGGTGCCCTGCGGGGCGCCGGGATCGAGGCGGGTGCCGCGGCGGATCTGGCGGTGCTCGGCAAGCAGGACCCGGTGCCGGAGTATGTGCTGCTTCCGGTGCCCGCGGCCGGCCCCGGCCCGGTGCCGGATGCCGTGCGCTCGGCGGTGCACCAGGTGCTGGGCACGGTGCAGACCTGGCTGGCCGAGAGCCGGTTCGCCGACGCGAAACTGGTGGTCCTCACCCGGGGCGCGGTCGCCGTGTCCGGTGAGCTGAGCCCGGATCTCGCGCTCGCTCCCGTCTGGGGCCTGGTGCGGTCGGCCCAGTCCGAGAACCCGGGCCGGATCGTGCTCGCCGACCTCGATGGCGAGGAGTCATCGCTGCGGGCCCTGCCCGCCTTGCTGGCCGAGGCGGAACCGCAACTGGCGGTGCGCGGCGGGGTCGCCTCCGTGGCCCGGCTGGCCCGTCCCGGGCCGGTGGATGCGGACCGGAAGCCCGTATGGGCCGGTCAGGGAACGGTGCTGATCACCGGTGGCACCGGCATGCTGGCCGGTCTGGTCGCGCGGCACCTGGTCGCCGAGCACGGTGCGAAGCGGCTGATTCTGGCCGGCCGCCGGGGCCTGGCCGCCGACGGCGCCCCGCGGCTCCGGGACGAACTGACCGAGCTGGGTGCCCATGTGGACGTGGTCGCCTGCGACGCGGCCGACCGGAACGCGCTGGGTGAACTGCTCGCCGGGATACCGGCGGAGGCGCCGCTGACCGGGGTGGTGCACACCGCCGGGGTGCTGGACGACGGACTGATCGGCGCGCTGACCCCGGAGCGGATCGAGACCGTGCTGCGGCCCAAGGTCGACGCGGCCTGGAACCTGCACGAACTCACCCAGGACCTGAACCTGTCGGCGTTTGTGCTGTTCTCCTCGGCCTCCGGGGTGCTCGGCGCGCCCGGCCAGGCCAACTACGCGGCGGCGAGCACCTTCCTCGACGCGCTGGCCGAGCACCGGCACGCCCAAGGCCTCCCTGCGTTGTCACTGGCCTGGGGGCTCTGGTCGGAGCGCAGCGACCTCACCAGGAAGCTCACCGAGACCGATCTGCGGCGGATGAGCCGTGAGGGGCTGCCGCCGATGTCCTCGGAGGAGGGCGTGGCACTGTTCGACGTGGTGGGCGCCGCCGAAACCCCGGTGGTGATTCCCGTGGCGCTGGACACCAAGAAGGTCGCGGCAGCCGGGGAGGTGCCCGCGATCCTGCGCGGCATCGTCCGCACGCCCGCGCGCCGTACGGTGAGCGCCGGGCCCGCCGTGGCGAAGTCCCTGCGCGACCGGCTGGCGGCGGTACCGGCCGCCGAACGCGCCGGTGTCGTCCTGGACTTGGTGCGTACTCACACGGCCATGGTGCTGGGGCACTCCGGTGCAGGCATGGTCAACGCGGATCAGAGCTTCTCTGAACTGGGCTTCGACTCACTGACCGCGGTGGAGCTGCGCAACGGCCTGCATGCGGAGACCGGGCTGCGGTTGCCGGCCACCTTGGTCTTCGACTACCCGACCTCCACGGCACTGGCGCACCACATTCTCGCCGGACTCGTCGATGACGAACCCGATGCGGTCGCCACGGCGCTGGCCACCATCACCAAGCTGGAAAACGCTCTTCTGACGCTGGAAACGGAAAGCCGTGAACGAACGACCATCACGAAACGCCTCGAGCGGGCCTTGAGCAGGTATCGCGACGGCGGCTCGGCAACGGATAAACGCGACACGAACAGCGATATCCGGGATGCCTCCGCCGATGAGCTACTCGACTTCTTCGACCAGGAGTTCGGGAAGTCCTGACCGCGATTCTGTCCACATTCTTTCCAGCCTGAGGGGGCCGGTGCAGGTGACGAACAACGAGAAGCTTGTCGAGTATCTGAAGCAGGCGGCGATCGACCTGCGAGAGAGCCGCCGTCGCGTCTGGGAGCTCGAATCCGAGCCGATCGCGATCGTCGGAATGGCCTGCCGGTACCCGGGCGGGGTGTCGTCGCCGGAGGATCTCTGGGAACTGGTCTCCCGGGGCGAAAACGGCATCACCGACTTCCCCGCCGACCGTGGCTGGGATATTGACTCGCTCTACAACCCGGACCCCGGGAACCGCGGTACCTCTTACGTCCGGCAGGGCGGATTCCTGCACGAGGCCGCGGAGTTCGACCCGGCATTCTTCGGCATCTCCCCGCGCGAAGCGCTGGCCATGGACCCGCAGCAGCGGCTGATGCTGGAGGTGTCCTGGGAAGCCATCGAACGCGCCGGCATCGACCCCCTCTCGCTGAAGGGAAGCAAAACCGGGGTCTTCGCCGGAGTCATGTACCACGACTACGGGACCGGGGTTTCCGGTGCGTCGGAGGAAGTGGCTGCCTTTCTCGGCAGCGGTTCCGACGGCAGCATTTTCTCCGGCCGGGTTGCCTATCTGTTCGGACTCGAAGGTCCGGCCGTATCGGTGGACACCGCCTGTTCCTCCTCGCTGGTCGCCCTCCACCTCGCGATCCAGGCGCTGCGGTCCGGCGAATGCTCGATGGCGCTGGCCGGCGGCGTCACCGTGATGTCCACCCCGGTCACCTTCGTCGACTTCAGCCGCCAGCAGAACCTGGCGCGCAGCGGTGAGGTCAGGGCGTTCGGAACGGGTGCCGACGGCACGGTGCTCTCCGAAGGCGCCGGAATACTGCTGGTGGAGCGGCTGTCGGACGCCGAGCGCAATGGTCATCCGATCCTTGCGGTGGTACGGGGTTCGGCGGTGAACCAGGACGGTGCCTCGAATGGATTGACCGCGCCGAACGGTCCCTCGCAGCAGCGCGTCATCGACCAGGCGCTCGCCAACGCGGGAGTGGCCGCCGGCCAGGTGGACGCGGTGGAGGCGCACGGCACCGGTACGACCCTGGGCGACCCGATCGAGGCGCAGGCGCTGCTGGCCACGTACGGCCAGGACCGCCCGGAGGACCGGCCGCTGTGGCTGGGTACGGTCAAGTCCAATATCGGACACAGTCAGGCCGCGGCCGGTGCGGCCGGTGTCATCAAGATGGTCATGGCACTGCGGAACGGTGTGCTGCCCAAGAGCCTGCACATCGACCAGCCGTCGTCGCATGTGGACTGGTCCGCGGGCGCGGTGGAGCTGCTGACGGAGGCCAGGGACTGGCCCGAGGGCGATCAGCCCCGTCGGGCGGGTGTGTCGTCGTTCGGCATCAGTGGGACGAATGCGCATGTGGTGCTGGAGCAGGCGCCTGAGGTGGAGCGGGCGGAGTCGGTTGCTGCGGTGGTGGCGGGGCCGGTGCCGTGGGTGTTGTCTGCTCGTTCTCCGCAGGCGTTGGCGGGTCAGGCGGAGCGTCTTGCGGCGTGGGCGGCTGGGCGTTCGGAGCTGGGGCTTGCTGACGTCGGGTTTTCTCTTGCGACCAGTCGTGCGGGGCTGGAATACCGTGCCGTGGTCACGGGTGCGGACCGGGAGTCGCTGCTTGCGGCTCTGGGGAATGTGTCTTCGGCGACTGGTCCGGTGGCTGGTCCGGTGGCTGGTGATGGCCGGGTCGGTGTGTTGTTCACCGGTCAGGGCGCGCAGCGACTGGGAATGGGCCGGGAGCTGTATGAGACCTATCCGGTGTTTGCGCGGGCCTGGGATGAGGTGTGCGGGGAGCTGGATGGTCTGCTGCCGCGGCCGCTGAGTGAGGTGGTCTGGGCGGCGGCCGACGATGGTGAGCAGGGGCTTCTCGACCAGACGCAGTACGCCCAGGCGGCACTGTTCGCACTGGAGGTCGCTCTCTTCCGTCTCGTCGAGTCCCATGGTGTGACGCCGGATGTGTTGCTGGGCCACTCCATCGGCGAGGTCACGGCTGCCTATCTGGCCGGTGTGTGGTCGCTGGTGGATGCGGCGAAGCTGGTCGCGGCGCGTGGGCGGCTGATGCAGGCCCTGCCGGCCGGTGGTGTGATGGTGTCGGTGCGGGCGTCGGAGGACGAGGTCGTACCGCTGCTGGAGGGCCGGGAGCAGGTCGGGATCGCTGCCGTCAACGGCCCCGAGTCCATAGTCCTCTCGGGCGCCGAGGCGGAGGTCGAGCAGGTCGTCGCCGCTCTGGAGGCGGAGGGCCGCAAGGTCAAGCGGCTGCGGGTGAGCCACGCCTTCCACTCACCCCTCATGGAGCCGATGCTGTCGGACTTCCGCGCGGTCGTGGAGCAACTCACCTTCTCCGACGCTCAGTTGCCGGTGGTGTCGAATGTGACCGGCCGTCTCGCCGAGCCCTCCGAACTCCGTGACCCGGAGTACTGGGTGCGGCATGTCCGCGAGGCCGTCCGTTTCCATGACGGTATCCGGGCCGCGTACGCCGACGGCGTGACCACTTTCCTCGAACTGGGTCCGGACGGCGTGCTCTCCGCCATGGGACAGGACTGCCTTCGTGAGGTCGAGGGCACCCCCGCGGCCTTCCTCTCCGGTCTGCGCAAGGACCGGTCCGAGCCGGAGTCCGTCCTCCAGGCGCTGGGCGCTGCCTATGCCCGGGGTGTCGAGGTGGACTGGGCGACGTTCTTCCCCGGCGCCCGTCGGGTGGCGCTGCCGACCTATGCCTTCCAGCGGCAGCGGTACTGGCTGGACCGCAGTGGCGTGGGCACCGGCGATATGACCGCTGCCGGCCTGGGCCCCGCGGATCACCCGCTGCTCAGCGCCGCCGTCGCCCTGCCGGATTCGGACGGCTTCCTCTTCACCGGCCGGCTGTCCCTGGCCACCCACCCCTGGCTTGCCGACCACTCCGTACTCGGCGCCGCCGTGCTGCCGGGCTCGGCCCTGGTCGAACTCGCCATCCGGGCCGGGGACCAGGTCGGCTGCGACCTGCTGGAGGAACTCACCGTACGGGCGCCGCTGATCCTGCCCGAACGTGGCGGAGTGCAGCTCCGGGTCGCGCTCGGCCAGTCCGGAGTGGACGGTCGCCGTGAGGTTGCGGTGTTCGCCCGCGATGAGGAAGCGGTGGACGAGGCCTGGACCCGGCATGCCGACGGCGTGCTGGCCGCGGGTTCACCCGCCGGGAGCTTCGACGCGCCGGTATGGCCACCGGCCGACGCGGAAGCCGTCTCCGTGGAGGGGCTCTACGGGGAGCTGGCGGCTGCGGGCTTCGGGCACGGGCCGGTGTTCGGCGGCGTGCGCGCGATGTGGCGTCGTGGCGATGAGGTCTTCGCCGAGGTTGCGCTGCCCGAAGAAACGGCCGATCAGGCGGGCGAGTTCGGGTTGCATCCGGCATTGCTGGACGCTGCCCTGCAGCCGGTGACCGGCACGCTGCGGTTGCCCGTCTCCTGGTCCGGGGTGCGGCTGCACGCGGTCGGTGCGGTGTCGTTGCGGGTGCGGCTGACCAAGGCCGGTGACCGCTATGCGCTGACCGCGACGGACGAGGCCGGCGGCCTGGTGGCCTCGGCGGACGCGGTGGCGTGGGAGGCGGTCTCCGCCGAGCAGTTCGCGCACACCGATGTGCGACACCGGGATTCGCTCTTCGGGGTGGAGTGGTCGGTGTTGCCGCTCGGATCCGGGTCGGTGGCGGGTTCGTGGGCGGTGCTGGGTGATGACGTGGCGCTGGCTGCGGCGTTGGGTGCGTCGACTGCGGACGCGCTGAGTGAGCTTGTGGAGGTGCCGGAGTGTGTGGTGCTTGCGGTGCCTGGCGCGGAGGGAGCGGAGGGCTCGGATGGCGCGGAGGGTGCGCTGGACGTGCCGGCGGCGGTGCGTGCCACGGTGGGTCGGGTGCTGGAGAGTGTCCAGTCCTGGCTGGCCGATGAGCGTTGCGCTCGTTCGAAGCTGGTGGTGGTGACCCGCGGTGCCGTTTCGGTGGCGGGGGAGCCGTTGGATGCGGTGGGTTCCGCGGTGTGGGGTCTGCTGCGCTCCGCACAGAGCGAGAATCCGGACCAGTTCGTTCTTCTTGACCTTGATGAGCGTCAGACCTCGGTGGATGTGATTGCCGCGGCGGTTGCTTCGGGTGAGCCGCAGTTGGCGGTCCGGGACGGGGTTGTTTCCGTGCCGCGACTGGTTCGGGCCGTACCGTCCGAGGCCGAGCGTGCGCCGGTGTGGGGCACCGAGGGCACGGTGCTGATCACCGGTGGCACGGGAACGCTGGGAGCGCTGTTCGCCCGGCATCTCGTATCCGAACACGGCGTCCAGAGTTTGGTGTTGACCAGTCGCCGTGGTCTGGAGGCCCCGAGTGCCCGTGAGTTGCAGTCCGAGCTGACGGATCTGGGTGCCCGGGTTGAGGTCGTGGCGTGTGACGCCGCTGACCGGGAGGCACTGACGGCGCTGCTGGCAGACATCCCCGCCGAGAGGCCGCTGACCGGTGTGGTGCACACGGCCGGTGTCCTGGACGACGGCGTGATCGGGTCGCTGACTCCTGAACGCCTCGACACCGCTCTGCGGCCCAAGGTCGACGCGGCCTGGAACCTGCACGAGCTGACCCAGGACCTGGACCTGACGGCGTTCGTGGTGTTCTCGTCCGCTGCCGGTGTGCTCGGCAGCGCCGGACAGGGCAACTACGCCGCGGCGAATACGTTCCTCGACGGGCTTGCTCAGCACCGTCGCCTCAGTGGACAGCCGGGTACCTCCCTGGCCTGGGGCCTGTGGGCGGACGCCAGCGGCATGACCGGGCAGCTGAGCGACACCGACCTGCGGCGTATGGCGGCCGACGGTGTGCTGCCGGTCTCCACGGCCGACGGCGTGGCCCTGTTCGACGCGGCGGTCGGCGCGGAACCGTCGCTGGCCGTACCGATCCACCTCGACTTCCGGGCGCTTGCCGCCGCGCCCTCGGTGCCGGCGATCCTGCACGGCCTCGTACCGATGAGGCGGCGCACCGCCGCGGCCGGCGGCGGTGCGGGTCACACCTTGCGGGACCGTCTCGCCGGGCTGACGAAGGCAGATCAGGACCGCGCTCTGCTGGACCTCGTCACCGCCCAGGTCGCCCTGGTGCTGGGCTACTCCGGCAGCAGTGGGCTCGACGCGTCCCGGGCGTTCAAGGACCTCGGGTTCGATTCACTCACCGCGGTGGAACTGCGCAACCGGATGGACAACGCCACCGGTCTGCGGCTTCCGGCCACGCTGATCTTCGACTACCCCACCCCGGGCGCGATGGTGCGCCATCTCCGGGAGGAACTGCTCGGAGGGCAGACCGCCCTCCCTGCGGTACGGCCCACGGCAGCCGTGGACGACGAGCCCATCGCCATCGTCGGAATGGCCTGCCGGTTCCCCGGCGGGATCGACAGCCCCGAGGCACTGTGGGACCTGCTGGCACGTGGCGGCGACGCCATCGGTGACTTCCCGGCCGACCGTGGCTGGGACGTGGAGCGGCTGTATCACCCGGACCCGGAGCACAAGGGCACCTCGTATGTGCGCGAGGGCGGCTTCCTCGGCAATGCCGGGGAATTCGACGCCGGCTTCTTCGGGGTCTCGCCGCGTGAGGCGACCGCGATGGATCCGCAGCAGCGGCTGCTGCTGGAAACCTCCTGGGAGACCCTGGAGAACGCGGGCATCGACCCGACCACCCTGCGCGGCAGCGACGCCGGTGTCTTTGTCGGCACCAACGGCCAGGACTACGGAACGGTCCTCGCCCAGGGTGCGGACAACGCGGACGGCTACCTGATCACCGGAACCTCGGCCAGCGTGGTATCGGGCCGGGTCTCGTACGTGTTCGGCTTCGAGGGGCCCGCGGTCACCGTGGACACGGCGTGCTCGGCCTCGCTGGTGGCATTGCACTGGGCGATGCAGGCGCTGCGGTCCGGGGAGTGCTCGATGGCCCTGGCCGGCGGTGTCTCGGTGATGTCCACCCCCGACACCTTCGTCGACTTCTCCCGGCAGCGCGGTCTCGCGGCGGACGGCCGCTGCAAGCCGTTCGCCGCCGCCGCGGACGGCACCGGCTGGGGCGAGGGCGTCGGCATGCTGCTCGTGGAGCGGCTCTCCGATGCCCGCCGTAACGGCCATACGGTCCTTGCGGTGGTACGGGGTTCGGCGGTGAACCAGGACGGTGCGTCCAACGGTCTGACCGCCCCGAACGGTCCCTCGCAGCAGCGGGTGATCCGGCAGGCGCTGGCCGGCGCGGGGCTGTCCCCGTCCGAGGTGGACGCGGTGGAGGCGCACGGCACCGGTACGCGGCTGGGCGACCCGATCGAGGCCCAGGCGCTGCTCGCCACGTACGGGCAGAACCGGCCCGCCGACCAGCCACTGTGGCTCGGTGCGATCAAGTCCAACCTCGGCCACACCCAGGCCGCGGCAGGCGTCGCGGGCCTGATGAAGATGGTCCTCGCCATGCGACAGGGGATCCTGCCCAAGACCCTGCACCTGGACGAGCCCACCCCGCATGTCGACTGGTCCTCGGGTGCCGTCGAGCTCCTCGCCGAAGCACAGGAGTGGCCGGACACCGGCCGTCCCCGTCGGGCGGGTGTGTCGTCGTTCGGCATCAGTGGGACGAATGCGCATGTGGTGCTGGAGCAGGCGCCTGAGGTGGAGCGGGCGGAGTCGGTTGCTGCGGTGGTGGCGGGGCCGGTGCCGTGGGTGCTTTCTGCTCGTTCTCCGCAGGCGTTGGCGGGTCAGGCGGAGCGTCTTGCGGCGTGGGCGGCTGGGCGTTCGGAGCTGGGGCTTGCTGACGTCGGGTTTTCTCTTGCGACCAGTCGTGCGGGGCTGGAATACCGTGCCGTGGTCACGGGTGCGGACCGGGAGTCGCTGCTTGCGGCTCTGGGGAATGTGTCTTCGGCGACTGGTCCGGCGACTGGTCCGGCGGCTGGTGACGGCCGGGTCGGTGTGTTGTTCACCGGTCAGGGTGCGCAGCGACTGGGCATGGGCCGGGAGTTGTATGAGACCTATCCGGTGTTTGCGCGGGCCTGGGATGAGGTGTGTGCGGAGCTGGATGGTCTGCTGCCGCGGCCGCTGGGTGAGGTGGTCTGGGGCGAGGGAGATCTGCTCGATCAGACGCAGTATGCGCAGGCGGCGCTGTTCGCACTGGAGGTCTCGCTCTACCGTCTCGTCGAGTCCCATGGTGTGACGCCGGATGTGTTGCTGGGCCACTCGATTGGTGAGGTGACGGCTGCCTATCTGGCCGGTGTGTGGTCGCTGGCGGATGCGGCGAAGCTGGTCGCGGCGCGTGGGCGGCTGATGCAGGCCCTGCCGGCCGGTGGTGTGATGGTGTCGGTGCGGGCGTCGGAGGACGCGGTCGTACCGCTGCTGGAGGGCCGGGAGCAGGTCGGCATCGCTGCCGTCAACGGCCCCGAGTCCGTCGTCCTGTCGGGTGCCGAGGCCGAGGTGGAGCAGGTCGTCACTGCTCTGGAGGCGGAGGGCCGCAAGGTCAAGCGGCTGCGGGTGAGCCACGCCTTCCACTCGCCGCTGATGGAGCCGATGCTGGCGGACTTCCGTGCGGTCGTGGAGCAACTCACCTTCTCCGACGCTCAGTTGCCGGTGGTGTCGAATGTGACCGGCCGTCTCGCCGAGCCCGTCGAACTCCGCGACCCGGAGTACTGGGTGCGTCATGTCCGCGAGGCCGTCCGCTTCCACGACGGTATTCAGGCCGCGCACGCCGAAGGCGTGACCACCTTCCTCGAACTCGGCCCCGACGGCGTGCTCTCCGCCATGGGCCAGGACACTCTGCCGGAGACCGCCACCGTCACCCTTCAGTCGAGCCTGCGCAAGAACCGGGCCGAGCCGGAAGCGGTTCTCCAGGCGCTGGGCGCCGTCTACGCGCGGGGTGTCGCGGTGGACTGGGCGACGTTCTTCCCCGGCGCCCGCCGGGTGGCGCTGCCCACGTACGCGTTCCAGCGGCAGCGGTACTGGCTGGACCGCAGCGGCGCGGTTGCGGGCGATATGACCTCCGCCGGTCTGGGCGCGGCGGATCACCCGCTGCTGAGTGCCGCGGTGCCGCTGCCCGGGTCCGACGGTTTCCTCTTCACCGGCCGGCTGTCCCTGGCCACCCACCCCTGGCTGGCCGACCACGCCGTCATGGACACCGTCCTGGTGCCCGGAACCGCGCTGGTCGAGCTCGCCATCCGGGCCGGGGACGAGGTCGGCTGCGATCTGCTGGAGGAACTGACTCTTCAGGCGCCCATGATCATCCCGTCGCGCGGCGGAATCCAGATCCAGATCACCGTGAGCGGCCCGGACGCCCACGGCCGACGCGAGCTGGCCATGTTCTCCCGTGGCGAGGACAGCGAGGAACCGTGGACCCAGCACGCGCTGGGGACGCTGACCACTGCGGGTGCCACCGCGGTCCCGGACCTCGGTGAAGCGGCCTGGCCTCCGGCCGGAGCCGAGGCCGTCTCCGTGGACGGCTTCTACGCGGAACTCGTCGCCGCCGGATTCGGCTACGGCCCGGTGTTCCAAGGGGTGCGGGCTGCCTGGCGACGCGGCGGGGAGGTGTTCGTCGAGGTCGCGCTGCCTGAGGACGCGGCCGAGGAGGCGGCGGAGTTCGGGCTGCACCCTGCCCTGCTCGACGCCGTACTGCAGACCTTCGGTCTGAGCGAGGAACTCGGTACGGACGGTCCCGGTCTCCCGTTCGCCTGGGCCGGTGTGCGCCTGCACGCCGTCGGCGCAGCCTCCTTGCGCGCCAGGCTGACGCCGACGGGTGACGGTGGGATACGGATCCTGGCGGCCGATGACACCGGCGCCCCGGTGGCCACCATCGACTCCCTGACCACCCGGCCGGTGCCCGCCGCCGGGCAGCTCGTGCGCGCCGGTGGCGCACACCAGGACGCGTTGTTCGGGGTGGAATGGGCGCAGATCGCCTTGCCCGCAGGGGACGTTGACGGCTCGTGGGCGGTGGCCGACGAGGATGTGGCGCCGGCGGCTGGTCTGGGTGTGGGGGTCCTGGATCCGGCTGCGGAAGTTGTGCCTGGTCATGTGGCCTGGTCCCCGGAAGTGGAGACGGGCGCGAGCGCGGGGGTTCCGGGCTCGGTGCGCGGGGCCACGACCGAGGCGTTGCAGCGGGTACAGCAGTGGTTGGCGGATGAGCGGTGTGACGGTTCGACGCTGGTGGTGGTGACCCGGGGCGCGGTCTCGGTGGCCGGCGAGCCGGTCGATGTGGCGGCGGCCGCCGTGTGGGGGCTGGTGCGGTCGGCGCAGTCGGAGAATCCCGGCCGGTTCGTTCTGATCGATGTGGACGGTGCGGCGGGTTCGCTGGAGGCCGTCCGTGCGGCTGTGGGCTCGGGTGAGCCGCAGTTGGCGGTCCGGGACGGGGTGGCTTCCGCGCCGCGGCTGGCGCGGACCGTGTCGTCCGGGGCGGACGGTGCGCCGGTGTGGGACACCGAGGGCACGGTGCTGATCACCGGTGGCACCGGGAACCTGGGCGCGCTGTTCGCCCGGCACCTGGTGGCCGAACATGGCGTTCGTAGCCTGGTGTTGACCAGTCGTCGCGGTCTGGAGGCCGACGGCGCCAGGGAGTTGCGGTCCGAGCTGACGGATCTGGGTGCCCGGGTTGAGGTCGTGGCGTGTGACGCCGCTGACCGGGAGGCGCTGGCGGCGCTGCTGGCCGCCATCCCCGCCGACGTGCCGCTGACCGGCGTGGTGCACACGGCGGGTGTCCTGGACGACGGCGTGATCGGATCGCTGACTCCGGAGCGCGTCCATGCCGTGCTGCGGCCGAAGGTGGACGCGGCCTGGAACCTGCATGAGCTGACCCAGGATCTGGACCTGTCGGCGTTCGTGGTGTTCTCGTCGGCTGCCGGTGTGCTCGGCAGCGCCGGGCAGGGCAACTACGCCGCTGCCAACTCCTTCCTCGACGCGCTCGCTCAGCACCGCCACGCTGCGGGGCTGACGGGTGTGTCCCTGGCCTGGGGGCCGTGGGCGGACACCAGCGGCATGACCGGCCAGGTCGACGACACCCATCTGCGGCGGATGGCCGCGGACGGGTTCCTGCCGATCTCCGTGGCCGACGGCACCGCGCTGTTCGACGCGGCCGTCGGCACCGGTGAGGCCGTGGTCGCACCGATCAGGCTGGACGCGCGGGCGCTCGCCGCCTCCGGCGCGGTGCCGGCGATCCTGCGAGGAGTGGTGCGGGCTCCCGTACGTCGCAGCGCCGCCGAGGCCACCTCGGCCGGCTCGCTGGGCGACCGCCTGCTCGGCCTGCCCGTCGAGGAACGCGAGGAGCTGCTGCTCGACCTGGTGACCACGCAGGTGGCTGCCGTACTGGGCTACGAGAACTCCGGTGCGGTCCGTATCGACCAGGTCTTCAAGGACCTCGGATTCGACTCGCTGACCGCGGTCGAACTCCGGAACCGGCTCAACTCGGCCACCGGCCTCCGGCTTCCCGCCACCTTGGTGTTCGACTACCCGACCCCGGCCGCGCTGCTGGACCATCTGCGCGACGAGCTGGTCGGGGGCCGTGATCAGCCCGCGGTCACCAGCGTCGCCACCAGCACGACGGTGGACGAACCCATCGCCATCATCGGTATGGCCTGCCACCTCCCCGGGAACGTCCACAGCCCCGAGGATCTCTGGCGCATGCTGGAATCCGGGCGGGACGGCATCTCCGCCTTCCCCGGCGACCGCGGCTGGAACCTCGACGCTCTCTATCACCCGGACCCCGACCACCAGGGCACCTCGTACACGCGCGAGGGAGGTTTCCTGGACGGTGCCGCGGACTTCGATCCCACCTTCTTCGGGATCAGCCCGAACGAGGCCCTGGCCATGGACCCGCAGCAGCGCCTCCTGCTGGAAACGTCCTGGGAGGCCCTGGAGAGCGCGGGCATCGACCCGACCACCCTGCGCGGCACCCCGACCGGCGTGTACGCCGGGCTCATGTACCACGACTACGTCCACCAGCTGCAGTCCGTGGGCGAGGGCGTCGAAGGCTTCATGGGCACCGGCAACTCCGGCAGCGTGACGTCCGGCCGGCTGGCCTACTCCTTCGGGTTCGAAGGGCCCGCGGTCACCGTGGACACCGCGTGCTCGTCCTCCCTGGTGGCCCTGCACTTCGCGGTGCAGGCGCTGCGGTCCGGGGAGTGCTCGCTGGCCCTGGCCGGAGGCGTGACCGTGATGGCCACCCCGGATACGTTCATCGACTTCTCCCGGCAGCGCGGCCTGTCCGCGGACGGCCGCTGCAAGCCGTTCGCCGCGGCCGCCGACGGTACGGGCTGGGGCGAGGGCGTCGGCATGCTGCTCGTGGAGCGCCTCTCGGACGCCCGGCGCAACGGACATCGTGTCCTGGCGGTCGTCCGGGGCTCGGCGGTGAACCAGGACGGTGCGTCCAACGGTCTGACCGCCCCGAACGGCCCGTCGCAGCAGCGGGTGATCCGGCAGGCACTCGCCGGTGCACGGCTGTCCCCGTCCGAGGTGGACGCGGTGGAGGCCCATGGCACCGGTACGAGGCTCGGTGACCCGATCGAGGCCCAGGCGCTGCTGGCCACCTACGGCCAGGACCGCCCGGAGGACCAGCCGCTGTGGCTGGGCTCCATCAAGTCCAACATCGGGCACACCCAGGCCGCGGCCGGCGCCGCCGGCGTGATGAAGATGATCCTCGCGATGCGGCAGGGCGTCCTGCCCAAGTCGCTGCACGTGGACGAGCCCTCCCCGCATGTGGACTGGGCTTCCGGCGCGGTCGAACTGCTCGCCGAGGCGCGCCAGTGGCCGGACACCGGCCGTCCCCGCCGAGCGGGTGTCTCGTCGTTCGGCATCAGCGGGACGAACGCGCATGTGGTGCTGGAGCAGGCACCTGAAGAGGCGCCGGCGGAGCCGGTTGAGGAGGAGACACGGCCCGGGGTTCTTCCCTGGGTGCTGTCGGCGCGTTCGGAGCAGGCGTTGGCGGCTCAGGCGGGCCGGTTGGTGTCTTTTGTGGAGGGCCGTCCGGAGCTGGGTCTGGCTGATGTGGGTTTCTCTCTGCTGAGCACGCGGGCGGAGTTGGAGCATCGGGCTGTGGTGGTCGGTGCTGACAAGGATCAGTTGCTGAGTGGCCTGCGTGGTCTCGCCGATGGCCTGGAGGGGCCGGGTGCGGTGCGCGGCGGTGTGGCGGCTACGGCGGCTTCTGGCGCGGTGTTGGTGTTCCCCGGTCAGGGTTCGCAGTGGTTGGGCATGGCGGATGAACTGCTCGCTACGTCCCCGGTGTTCGCGGGTCGGATGGGTGACTGTGCTGAGGCGCTGTCGGAGTTCGCGTCCTGGGATCTGATGGCTGTGCTGTCGGATGCGGATGAGGACATGCTGGCGCGGGTTGATGTGGTTCAGCCTGTCCTGTGGGCGGTGATGGTGTCGCTGGCTGCGGTCTGGGAGGACTGCGGTGTGGTGCCTGCTGCTGTGGTGGGGCACTCTCAGGGTGAGATTGCCGCGGCCTGCGTCGCCGGGATTTTGTCCTTGCGTGATGGTGCCCGGGTGGTGGCGTTGCGCAGTCAGGCCATTGGGCGGGTTCTTGCCGGGCGCGGTGGCATGGTCTCGGTTGCCGGTTCGCGTGAGGGGGTGCAGGAGCGCATCGCCAAGTGGGGCGAGCGGATATCTATCGCCGCTATCAACGGCCCGTCGTCGACTGTGGTTTCAGGCGAGCCCGAGGCTTTGCAGGAACTGCTGGCGGAGTGTGCTGAGCAGGAGGTGCGGGCTCGGCAGGTTCCGGTGGATTACGCCTCGCACGGTGCGCAGGTCGAGGAGCTGCGCGAGGAGCTTGCGACGGTCCTGGCCGAGGTGAGCCCTGGCCAGGGGCGGGTTCCGTTCTACTCCGCGGTGAATGCCTCGGTCGTCTCCGGTGAGGAGCTGGATGCGGGGTACTGGTTCGAGAATCTCCGCAACACCGTGCGGTTCGAGGAAGCGATCCAGGCGCTGGTTGCCGACGGGCACGGAGTGTTCGTGGAGTGCAGTGCGCACCCCGTCCTGACTCCGGGGATCGAAGACACCGCGCAAAAGGTCGGCAGCCCTGTAGTGGTGACGGGCACTCTGCGTCGCGACGAGGGTGGCTGGTCTCGTTTCGCGCAGTCGCTCGGCCAGCTTTGGGCGCACGGCGTCCCGGTGGACTGGGGCACCCTGCTGCCGTCCGGACGTCGGGTCGATCTGCCCACCTACGCCTTCCAGCACAAGCGCTACTGGCCCGCCACGGTGGTCGCGGCCGGTGACGCCTCGGGCCTCGGCCAGGCGGACTCTCAGCATCCCCTGCTGGGCGCGGCCGTGGCCCTGCCCGAGTCCGATGGCTACCTGTTCACCGGGCGGCTGTCCCTGGCCACGCACCCCTGGCTGGCCGATCACTCCGTACTCGGCGCCGTGGTGCTGCCGAGTTCGGCCCTGGTCGAGCTGGCCATTCGGGCCGGGGACCAGGTCGGCTGCGACCGTCTGGAAGAACTCACCGTTCTGGCTCCGCCCCTTCTGCCGGAAGGCGGTGGGATCCAGCTCCGTGTCACCGTTGGCGAGTCCGATGCGGACGGGCGCCGGGAGCTGGCGGTGTTCTCCCGCAATGAGGACGCCGAAGCCGATCTGCCTTGGGTCCGGCACGCCACCGGTGTACTGGCAGTGGGAGCCGCGCCGGTCGCTTTCGGTGAAGCTGCCTGGCCCCCGGCGGGCGCCGACACCCTGACGGTGGACGGGCTCTACGACGAACTCGCCGCCGCAGGTATCACCCATGGCCCGGTGTTCGAGAACGTGCGGGCGGCCTGGCGCCGCGGCGCGGACCTGTTCGCCGAGGTCGCCCTGACGGAGGAGAACGAGGGCGAGGCGGGCCGATTCGGTCTGCACCCTGCGCTGCTCGACGCCGCGCTGCACCCGGTCACTCGCCAGGAAGCCGTGGACGGGACGAAACTCGCCACTCAGTGGACCGGTGTGACGCTGTTCGCCGAGGGCGCGACCTCCCTGCGGGTCAAGCTCTCAAGCGTTGCGGACGGTTACGCACTCGTCGCCGCCGACCACGAGGGCGAGGTGGTCGCCGCGGCCGAATCCATCACCTGGACGACGGTCTCCGAGGAGGAAGTGGCTGTTGCCGGCCCGGGGCACCGGGATTCGCTCTTCGGGGTGGAGTGGTCGGCGTTGCCGCTCGGGTCCGGGCCGGTGGCGGGTTCGTGGGCGTTGCTGGGCGATGACGTGGCGTTGGCTGCGGCGTTGGGCGCGTCGACTGCGGACGTGCTGAGTGAGCTTGTGGAGGTGCCGGAGTGTGTGGTGCTTGCGGTGCCTGGCGCGGAGGGCTCGGGTGGCGCGGATGGTGCGCCGGAGGTCCCGGCGGCTGTACGTGCCACGGTGGGGCGAGTGCTGGAAACGGTGCAGTCCTGGCTGGCCGATGAGCGTTGTGTCCGTTCGAAGCTGATAGTGGCCACTCGCGGTGCCGTTTCGGTGGTGGGGGAGTCGCTGGATGCAGTGGGTGCCGCGGTATGGGGTCTGCTGCGTTCCGCGCAGACCGAGAACCCGGACCAGTTCGTGCTCCTCGATCTTGATGAGCGTCCGGCCTCGGTGGACGCCATCGCCGCGGCGGTTGCTTCGGGTGAGCCGCAGTTGGCGGTCCGGGCCGGGGTGGTTTCCGTGCCGCGGCTGGCGCGGTCCGAGCCGTCGGACGCGGACGGCGCGCCGGTGTGGGACACCGAGGGAACGGTGCTGATCACCGGTGGTACCGGAACGCTGGGAGCGCTGTTCGCCCGGCATCTGATCGCTGAACACGGCGTTCGCAGCCTGGTGTTGACCAGCCGACGTGGCTTGGAGGCTGACGGCGCACAGGAGTTGCGGTCCGAGCTGACGGATCTGGGTGCCCGGGTTGAGGTCGTGGCGTGTGACGCCGCTGACCGGGAGGCACTGGCGGCGCTGCTGGCAGGCATCCCCGCCGAGAGGCCGCTGACCGGTGTGGTGCACACGGCCGGTGTCTTGGACGACGGCGTGATCGGGTCGCTGACTCCTGAACGCGTCGACACCGTTCTGCGGCCGAAGGTCGACGCGGCCTGGAACCTGCACGAGCTGACCCAGGACCTGGACCTGACCGCGTTCGTCCTGTTCTCGTCCGCTGCCGGTGTGCTCGGCAGTGCGGGACAGGGCAGTTACGCGGCGGCGAACACGTTCCTGGATGCGCTTGCTCAGCACCGTCGCCTCAGCGGTCGGCCGGGTACCTCCCTGGCCTGGGGCCTGTGGGCGGACGCCAGCGGCATGACCGGGCAGCTGAGCGACACCGACCTGCGGCGCATGGCCCGGGGCGGGCTCATCCCGCTCGGCCAGGCCGAGGGCACCGCGCTGTTCGACGCGGTCATGGCCACGGGGCAGACGGTTGCGCTGTCCGCACACCTCGACCTCAACACCATCGCCGCCACCGGCGAGGTCCCGTCGCTCCTGCGCAGCCTGGTGCGGGTCCGGCGCCGTGCCGTGGCCACCGGCAGTGCCACGGCCGACACCCTTGCCGAGCGACTGCGCCCGATGACCGAGGCGGAGCGCGAGCGGGCCTTGGTGGAACTGGTCCGTCGGCAGGCCTCCGCCGTACTCGGCTACGACGGCGGCGACGCCGTGGGGACCACCCGGGCCTTCAAGGAACTCGGCTTCGATTCGCTCACCGCGGTCGAACTGCGGAACCGGCTGAACGCGGCCACCGGGCTGACCCTGCCGGCCACGCTGATCTTCGACTACCCGAACCCGGAGTCCCTCGCCCGCTATGTGCGCGAGGAACTGCTGGGCACAGTGGCCGCACCGGTCGCCACCGTCCCGGTGGCCCGGCCGGTCGACGACGACCCCATCGTGATCGTCGGCATGGCCTGCCGCTACCCCGGCGGGGTGGCATCACCGGACGACCTGTGGCAGCTCGTGACCAGCGGTGGGGACGCCATCTCCGGCTTCCCCGTCAACCGCGGCTGGGACCTGGACAACCTGTTCGGCAGCGATTCCGCCGAAACCGGGAAGAGCATCACCCAGCAGGGCGGATTCCTTTACGACGCGGGCGAGTTCGATGCCGGCTTCTTCGGGATCAGCCCCAGGGAGGCCCTGGCGGCCGACCCGCAGCAGCGGATTCTGCTGGAGGCAGCCTGGGAGACCTTCGAGCACGCGGGCATCGACCCGCTGGCCCTGAGCGGCAGCCAGACAGGCGTGTTCACCGGGATCAACTACCACGACTATGCGCCCGCCGACGGAAACGTACCCGAGGACATCGAGGGCTACCTGACCACCGGTGGCGCGGGCAGCGTGCTCTCCGGCCGCATCTCCTACTCACTCGGCCTCGAAGGGCCCGCAGTGACTGTGGACACGGCCTGCTCCTCGTCACTGGTGGCACTGCACCTGGCGATCCAGGCGCTGCGCTCGGGGGAGTGCTCGATGGCCCTGGCCGGTGGTGTCTGCGTCATGGCCACCCCGGGCAACTTCGTGGAGTTCTCCCGCCAGCGTGGTCTCGCGGTGGACGGCCGCTGCAAGCCGTTCGCCGCCGCGGCGGACGGCACCGGCTGGGCCGAAGGCGCCGGCATGGTGCTGGTGGAGCGGCTGTCGGACGCCCGGCGCAACGGTCATCCGATTCTGGCGGTGGTGCGGGGTTCGGCGGTGAACCAGGACGGTGCGTCCAACGGTCTCACCGCCCCCAACGGTCCCTCGCAGCAGCGGGTGATCCGGAAGGCACTCGCCAACGCCGGACTCGAACCGTCCGACGTGGACGCGGTGGAGGCCCACGGCACCGGCACGACGCTGGGCGACCCGATCGAGGCCCAGGCACTGCTCGCCACGTACGGGCAGAACCGGCCCGCCGACCAGCCCCTGTGGCTCGGTGCGGTCAAGTCCAACATCGGGCACACCCAGGCCGCGGCCGGTGCGGCCGGAATCATCAAGATGGTCTTCGCGCTGCAGCAAGGGCTGCTGCCCAAGACCCTGCACGTGGACGAGCCCACCCCGCACGTCGACTGGTCCGCGGGCGCGGTGGAGCTGCTCAGCGAGGCACGGAAGTGGCCGGAGACCGGCCGCCCGCGCCGGACCGGTATCTCCGCGTTCGGGATCAGCGGCACCAACGCCCACGTCATCCTTGAGCAGGCTCCCGAAGACGAACCCGCCAAGACCGAAACGGCCCTGACTGAAACCGCCCCGACCGAAACTGTCGAGGCCGGATCCCCCGAGACCGGGCCGGCCGGTGCGCTGTCCTGGGCGCTCTCCGCACGTACACAGGAAGCCCTGTACGCGCAGGCGGAGCGGCTGGTGACCTTTGCCGTCGAACGCCCGGAACTGGCCCCGGCCGACATCGGGTTCTCGCTGGCCACCACCCGAGCGGCTCTGGAGCACCGGGCGGTCATCACGGGAGCGGACCGGGATGCCCTGCTGGACGCGGCCGGACGACTGGCCGCGGGCGAGCACCCCACAGCGCTCGCCGGCGATGGCCGGGTCGGTGTGCTGTTCACGGGTCAGGGTGCGCAGCGGCTGGGGATGGGCCGGGAGTTGTATGAGACCTATCCGGTGTTTGCGCGGGCCTGGGATGAGGTGTGTGCGGAGCTGGATGGTCTGCTGCCGCGGCCGCTGAGTGAGGTGGTCTGGGCGGCGGCCGACGATGGTGAGGAGAGGCTTCTCGACCAGACGCAGTACGCCCAGGCGGCACTGTTCGCACTGGAGGTCTCGCTCTACCGTCTCGTCGAGTCCCATGGTGTGACTCCCGCAGTGCTGCTGGGCCACTCCATCGGCGAGGTCACGGCTGCCTATCTGGCGGGCGTCTGGTCCCTGGCGGACGCGGCGAAGCTGGTCGCGGCGCGTGGGCGGCTGATGCAGGCCCTGCCGGCCGGTGGCGTGATGGTGTCGGTGCGTGCGTCGGAGGACGAGGTCGTACCGCTGCTGGAGGGACGGGCCCAGGTCGGCATCGCCGCCGTCAACGGCCCCGAGTCCGTCGTCCTGTCGGGTGCCGAGGCCGAGGTGGAGCAGGTCATCACCGCCCTGGAGGCGGAGGGCCGGAAGGTCAAGCGGCTGCGCGTGAGCCACGCCTTCCACTCACCCCTCATGGAACCGATGCTGGCCGAGTTCCGTACGGTCCTGGAGCAACTCACGTACTCCGAGGCAAAGTTGCCGGTGGTCTCCAATGTCAGCGGCCGTCTCGCCGACCCCGTCGAACTCCGCGACCCGGAGTACTGGGTGCGTCATGTCCGCGAGGCCGTCCGCTTCCACGACGGTATTCAGGCCGCGCACGCCGAAGGCGTGACCACGTTCCTCGAACTCGGCCCCGACGGCGTGCTCTGCGCCATGGGTCAGGACTGCCTGCCGGAGACCGAGACCACCACTGCCCCCATCACCCTTCAGCCGAGCCTGCGCAAGGACCGCCCCGAACCCGGAGCGCTGATCGACGCACTGGGCGGGTTGTGGGCCCGTGGTGCCGCGGTGGACTGGGCCCCGCTGTTCCCGGGCGCGCGTCGGGTGGCGCTGCCCACCTACGCGTTCCAGCGGCAGAACTACTGGCTGCAGGCCACCACGGGGAGCGGAAATGTGTCCTCGATCGGGCTGGGCGCCGCGGACCATCCGCTGCTCGGTGCCGCGGTCACTCTGCCGGACGCCGTGGTCCTCACAGGGCGGCTCTCCCTGACCACGCATCCCTGGCTGGCCGATCACGCCATCATGGACACCGTCCTGCTGCCGGGAACCGCGCTGGTCGAACTCGCCATCCAGGCCGGGGACCAGGTCGGCTGCGATCTCCTGGACGAACTCACCCTGCACGCCCCGCTGATTCTCCCGCCGCACGGCGGAATGCAGCTTCGCGTGACGGTGGGCGAGGAGTCGGCGGAGGACGGCCGCCGCGAACTTGCGGTGCTCTCCCGGAACGAGAACGAGCCCGACCAGGAGTGGACCCGCAACGCCAGCGGCACACTGACCACTGCCACGGATACGCCGGTGCGCTTCGACGAGACCGTCTGGCCGCCTGCGGATGCCGAGAGCATTCCGGTGGACGGGTTCTACGAGGAACTGGTCACCGTCGGCTTTGCGTACGGGCCGGCGTTCCAGGGGCTGCGCGCGGCCTGGCGACGCGGTGACGAGGTGTTCGCCGAGGTGGCCCTCCCGGAGGACACGGCCGCCGAGGCGGCGAAGTTCGCACTGCACCCGGCTCTGCTCGATGCCGGGCTGCAGACCGTCGGACTGCTCGACGACGCCGCATCGGGGCTGCCGTTCGCCTGGACCGGTGTGCGGCTGCACGCCGTCGGTGCGACGGCACTGCGGGTGCGGCTCTCCCCGGCCGGGGACGGTGGGGTGCAGGTCCTGGTGGCCGACGAGACCGGTGCGCCGGTGGCCACCATCGATTCTCTGGTGACCCGACCGGTGCCGGCCGAACAGCTCGGCACCACCACGCGGCGCGGATCGCTGTACGAACTCGCCTGGAACGTCGTCGAGGAAGCCGCCGAACCCGTATCCGGTAGCTGGACCGTGGTCGGCCCGGACGCCGAGAAGATCGCCGAACCCTTGCGGCGGGCGGGTGTGGACGTCAGCACCTGCCCGGAGCCGGCGAAGGCCGCGGGCCAGGACCCGGCACCGGATGTGGTGGTGCTGCCGGTATCGGTGCCGGTGTCCGAGGCCGGGTCCGACGCGATGCCGGCCGCTGCCCGCGCGGCGGTGCACAGTGTCCTCGGCGCGGTCCAGGCCTGGCTGGCCGAGGAACGTCTCGAAGGCGCCCGGCTGGTCGTCCTCACCCGGGGCGCGGTCTCACTCGACCGGGCACCGGCTGACCTGGCGACCACGCCGGTCTGGGGCCTCATCCGTTCCGCGCAGTCGGAGCATCCGGACCGGATCGTGCTGGCCGACCTCGATGACGAGGACGCCTCGCCGGCGAAGCTGCCCGCTCTGATCGCCGCCGGTGAACCGCAGGCCGCGATCCGCCGGGGAGTCCTCTCGGTGCCCCGCCTGTCGGCGCTCCCACCGGCCGGGCAGGACAGCGCACCGGTGTGGAACACCGGAGGGACTGTGCTCATCACCGGCGGTACCGGTGTACTGGGCGCCGAGGTCGCGCGGCACCTGGTGACCGCACACGGCGTACGGAACCTGCTGCTGACCAGCCGCAGCGGCCCGACGGCCGCGGGCGCCGAGGAACTGCGGGCCCAACTCGCCGAAGCCGGTGCCCGGGTGGAGATCCTCGCCTGCGATGCGGCCGACCGGGACGCCCTCGCCGGAGTGCTGGCCGGTATTCCTGAGGAGGCTCCGCTGACCGCGGTGGTGCACACCGCCGGGGTCACGGACGACGGGGTGATCACCTCGCTGACCCCCGACCGGGTGGACCGTGTGCTGAGCCCCAAGATCGACGCGGCGTGGAACCTGCACGAGCTCACCCGGGATCACGACCTGTCCGCGTTCGTCCTGTTCTCCTCGGTCGCCGGCATCCTCGGCGCCCCGGGACAGGGCAACTACGCCGCAGCCAACACCTTCCTGGACGCGCTCGCCGCGCACCGGAGTGCGGAGGGGCTCCCCGCGGTCTCGTTGCCCTGGGGCCTGTGGGCGCAGAGCAGCGGGATGACCGGAAAGCTCGGCGAGGCCGATCTGCGGCGCATCGGGAGCGGCGGGCTCGTACCGCTGTCCTCCGAAGCGGGCGTGGCACTGCTCGACGCGGCCACCGTGGCCGGTCCGGCCGTGGTCCTCCCGATGGACCTGGACCCGCGGAAGCTGGCGGCCTCGGGGGACATTCCCGCGGTGCTGCGCGGTGTGGTGCGGGCACCCGCACGACGGGCGGCGGCAGCCGGTCCGGCCGTGGCGGAGGTATCGCTGGGCGAGCGGCTGGGGTCGGTACCGGCGGCCGAACGGTCCGGCATGGTGCTCGATCTGGTGCGCACCCATGTCGCCGCGGTCCTCGGACATGCGGAGACCGCGAAGATGAAGGCGGAGCAGCAGTTCACCGAGCTGGGCTTCGACTCGCTGACCGCGGTGGAGCTGCGCAACCGGTTGCACACCGCCACCGGTCTGCGGCTGCCGGCCACTCTGATCTTCGACTATCCGACCTCCGCCGCGCTCGCGGGCCACATCCTCGACGAGGTGGTGGCGCATGAACCCGACCCGGTCGCGACGGTGCTGGCCACCATCGAAAAGCTGGAAGCCGGTCTCTCGATGCTGCACACGGAGAGCGGTGACCGAAGGGAAATCACCAAGCGGCTGGAGCGTGCGCTGAGCCAGTACCGCGACGGCGATGCGGCGGAATACGGCGACGACACGGACAGCGATATCCGGGACGCCTCCACCGATGAACTGCTGGACGTCTTTGACCGGGAGTTCGGTAACTCATGACCTTCCAGAACATTTTTCGTGCCGGTCGAAGGGGCGGAACCAGGTGACGAACGACAAGAAACTTGTCGAGTATCTCAAGCAGGCCACGATTGATCTCCGGCAGAGTCGCCGCCGGATATGGGAACTCGAATCGGAACCGATCGCGATTGTCGGTATGGCCTGCCGCTATCCCGGCGGGGTCGCCTCACCGGAAGAGCTGTGGACGCTGCTGTCCGAGGGCCGCGACGGCATGTCCGCCTTCCCCGCGGACCGGGGCTGGGATGTGGAAGGGCTGTATCACCCCGACCCCGAAAACCCCGGCACGTCCTATGTCCGTGAGGGCGGATTCCTGCAGAATGCCGCGGAGTTCGACCCGGGGTTCTTCGGAATCTCCCCGCACGAGGCGCTCGCGATGGACCCGCAGCAGCGGCTGCTCCTGGAAACGGCGTGGGAGACCTTCGAACGCGCCGGTATCGACCCGGGCACCCTGCGCGGAAGCAAGACCGGGGTGTACGCCGGGCTGATGTATCACAACTACGCCGCGCGGGTCGTCGACGTCCCCGACGAAATCGCCAGCTTCATGAGCACCGGCGCGGTGAGCAGTGTGGTCTCCGGCCGGATCTCCTATCTGTTCGGCTTCGAAGGCCCCGCGATCACCGTCGACACCGCCTGTTCCTCCTCACTGGTGGCGCTGCACCAGGCGGTACTGGCGCTGCGGGCGGGGGAGTGCGACCTCGCGCTGGCCGGCGGGGTGACCGTCATGGCCACCGCGGACACCTTCGTCGACTTCTCCTACCAGCGTGGTCTCGCGGCGGACGGCCGCTGCAAGCCGTTCGCCGCCGCCGCGGACGGCACGGGCTGGGGCGAGGGCGTCGGACTGCTGCTGGTGGAGCGGCTGTCGGACGCCCAGCGCAACGGTCACCCGGTGCTCGCGGTGGTGCGGGGTTCGGCGGTGAACCAGGACGGTGCGTCCAATGGTCTGACCGCGCCGAACGGTCCGTCGCAGCAGAGGGTGATCCGGCAGGCACTCTCCAACGCCCATCTGTCGCCGTCCGAGGTGGACGCGGTGGAGGCGCACGGCACCGGTACGACGCTCGGCGACCCCATCGAGGCCCAGGCGCTGCTCGCGACCTACGGGCAGGACCGCCCGGCGGACCGACCGCTCTGGCTGGGCGGAATCAAGTCCAACCTCGGACACACCCAGGCCGCCGCCGGTGTCGCCGGAATCATCAAGATGGTGCTCGCCATGCGGCATGGCGTGCTGCCCAAGACCCTGCATCTGGACGCCCCTTCACCGCACGTGGACTGGTCGGCCGGCGCGGTGGAACTCCTCGCCGAAGCCAGGGACTGGCCGGAGACCGAACGGCCTCGCCGGGCCGGGGTGTCCTCCTTCGGAATCAGCGGCACCAACGCCCATGTCGTCCTCGAACAGGCCCCGGAACAGGACCCGGAGAGGACGGCGGAGAAGACCCCGGAGAAGACCCCGGAACAGGCCCCCGTCGGGAAGCCCGCAGTGGCCGGCTCCGCCCCCGTGGCCTCCGACCCCTCCGGTCTGGTCCCCTGGGTGCTGTCCGCCCGTTCCCGGCAGGCGCTCACCGCACAGGCCGCCAAACTCGCCGCCTTCGTGGACGACCAGCCGGAGCCGAACCTCGTGGACACCGGCTTCTCGCTGGTCACCACGCGCGCCGACCTCGACCATCGGGCGGTCGCACTGGCCGCCGACCGGGACGGCCTGCGCACCGCGGTGGCCGCCCTGGCCACCGAGGACGCCGCGCCCGGCGTCATCACAGGACTGGTCAGCGACGGCAAACTCGGCGCGCTGTTCACGGGTCAGGGCGCGCAGCGGCTGGGAATGGGCCGTGAACTGTACGACTCCTCTCCGGTGTTTGCGCGGGCCTGGGACGAGGTGTGTGCGGAGCTGGATGGTCTGCTGCCCATGCCCTTGGCGGAGGTGATCCGGGGCGGGGGAGAGCTCCTCGACCAGACGCAGTATGCGCAGGCGGCGTTGTTCGCGCTGGAGGTCGCGCTCTATCGGTGGATGGAGTCGCGTGGTGTGACACCCGAGGTGTTGCTGGGGCACTCCATCGGCGAGGTGACGGCTGCCTATCTGGCCGGTGTGTGGTCGCTGGCGGACGCGGCGAAGCTGGTCGCGGCGCGAGGCCGGCTGATGCAGGCCTTGCCGACCGGTGGCGTCATGGTGTCGGTGCGGGCGCCGGAGGACGCGGTCGTACCGCTGCTGGAGGGCCGGGACCAGGTCGGGATCGCTGCCGTCAACGGCCCCGAGTCCATAGTCCTCTCGGGCGCCGAGACCGAGGTCGAGCAGGTCGTCGCCGCTCTGGAGGCCGAGGGCCGCAAGGTCAAGCGGCTGCGCGTGAGCCACGCCTTCCACTCCCCGCTCATGGAGCCGATGCTGGCGGAATTCCGCGCGGTCGTGGAGCAACTCACCTTCACCGACGCTCAGTTGCCGGTGGTGTCGAATGTGACCGGCCGACTCGCCGAGCCCGCCGAACTCCGCGACCCGGAGTACTGGGTGCGTCATGTCCGCGAGGCCGTCCGCTTCCACGACGGTATTCAGGCCGCATACGACGACGGCGTGACCACCTTCCTCGAACTGGGCCCGGACGGCGTGCTCTGCGCCATGGGGCAGGACTGCCTGCCGGAGGACGCGGGCTTCGTGCCCACGCTGCGCAAGGACCGCCCCGAACCCGAGGTGTCGACCGAGGCGCTCGCCGGACTGTGGGTCCGTGGAGTCCCCGTCGACTGGCACCCGATGCTCACCGGCGGCCGCCGGGTGGAGCTGCCGACGTACGCCTTCCAGCGACAGCACTTCTGGCTGGAAGGTGACACCGGGGTCGGCGATGTGACCGCCGCGGGGCTGGGCGCTGCCGATCACCCGCTGCTCGGTGCCACCGTGACCCTGCCGGACGCCGTGGTCCTGGCCGGCCGGTTGTCCCTGGTCACCCACCCCTGGCTTGCCGATCACTCCGTACTCGGGGCCGTCGTGCTGCCGGGCTCGGCCCTGGTCGAACTCGCCATCCGGGCCGGGGACCAGGTCGGCTGCGATCTGCTCGAAGAACTCACCGTGCAGCAGCCACTGGTTCTTCCGGAGCGTGGCGGAGTGCAGCTGCGCGTCGTCGTCGCGGAGCCCGATGGGGACGACCGTCGCGAACTGGCGGTGTACTCCCGGCTTGAGGATTCCCCCGAACAGTCCTGGACCCCGCACGCCATGGGTGTGCTGGCGGCGGGCACCGGGACGGTCTCCTTCAACGAACCGGTCTGGCCGCCGGCCGGCGCCGAGTCCCTCTCCGTGGACGGCTGCTACGACGCCCTCGACGCCGCCGGATTCCAGCACGGCCCCCTGTTCCAGGGTGTTCAGGCCATCTGGCGGCGCGGCGACGAGCTCTACGCCGAGGTCACCCTGCCGGACGAAGTGGCCGCCGAGGCAGCGAAGTTCGGACTGCACCCGGCCCTGCTCGACGCCGCGCTGCAACCGGCACTCGACGGGCTGCGGCTCCCCGCGTCTTGGACCGGGGTGCGCCTGTACGCGGTGGGCGCCACCGCGCTCCGGGTGAAGCTGACCACGTCCGGTGACGGGTACGCGCTCCTGGTCGCCGACGAGGCCGGGGGCGTGGTCGCCTCCGTCGATGCGGTGCGCTGGGAGCCCGTGGTTCCCGAGCAGTTGACCACCACGACCGTCCCGGGCGACCGCGACTCGCTGTTCGCAGTGGAGTGGGTGGCCCTTCCGGAGCTGCCCGAGACCTCCGAAGGCGAGGGCGACGAGCTCGTACTCCTGCATCCGTCGGCGGAGGAGGGGACGACCGTTCCGGACGGCGTGCGTACGGTGACCCACCAGGTCCTGGAGCGGCTGCAGAGCTGGGCCGCCGATGACCAGAACACCGCTTCGCGGCTTGTGGTGGTGACCCGGGGCGCCGTCTCGGTCGCTGGTGAGCCGGTGGATCTGGCCACGGCGCCGCTCTGGGGGCTGGTGCGCTCGGCGCAGTCGGAGCACCCGGGCCGTTTCGTCCTGGTCGACACCGATGACCACGAGAAGTCCTCCGCCGCGATCCGTGCCGCCGTGGCCACCGGCGAAACCGAACTCGCCCTGCGGGAAGGGGGGGTGTCGGTACCGCGACTCGCCAGGCTGGAACCGTCCGGTACGGACACGGTCTGGAACCCCGAGGGCACGGTACTGATCACCGGTGGCACCGGAACCCTGGGCACAGTGATCGCCCGGCACCTGGTGACCACCCATGGCATCCGCAGCCTCCTGCTGACGAGCCGACGCGGCCCGGACGCCGAAGGCGCCGCCGCACTCCGGGAGGAACTCACCGCGCTGGGCGCCCAGGTGGAGATCGCCGCCTGTGACGCGGCGGATCGCGACGCCCTCGCCGAGTTGCTGGCGGGGATCCCGGCGGACGCCCCGCTGACCGGAGTCGTGCACACCGCAGGGGTCACCTCCGACGGGACCCTCGGCTCCCTCACCGCGGAAAGCCTGGACACCGTTCTGCGGCCCAAGATGGACGCCGCCTGGAACCTGCACGAGCTCACCCAGGACGCCGATCTCTCCGCGTTCGTGCTGTTCTCCTCGGCCGCGGCGGTCCTCGGCGCGGCCGGACAGGGCAACTACGCCACCGCCAACACCTTCCTGGACACGCTCGCCCGCCACCGCCGGAACAACGGTCTGCCGGGCACCTCCCTGGCCTGGGGGCTCTGGGCCGAGACCAGCGAGATCACCAAGCAGCTCAGCGACACCGATCTGCGACGGATGGCCCGCGGCGGACTCGTCCCGCTCACCGCCGAGGAAGGCGTGGCCCTCTTCGACGCCGCGGTCACCGCGGACACCGCGCTGTCCGTCCCCATACGACTGGACCTGCGGGCCCTCGCCGCCTCCGGGGAGGTCGCGCCCGTCCTGCGCGGACTGGTGCCGCTGCGCCGGCGTGCCGCCACGGCCGGCGCCGGTGCGGGCAACGCGTTGCGCGACCGTCTGGCCGGCCTGCCGCAGGCCGACCAGGACCGGGCGCTGAGGGAACTGGTCACGGCCCAGGTCGCCCTGGTCCTCGGCTACGCCGGTGGCGGCGCGGTGGAGACCTCCCGCGCGTTCCGGGACCTCGGGTTCGATTCGCTGACCGCGGTGGAGCTGCGCAACCGCCTGGACACCGCGACGGGACTCAGCCTCCCGGCGACCCTGGTCTTCGACCATCCGACCCCGGCTGCTCTCGTGCGGTACCTGCGGGAAGAGCTGCTCGGCGGGCAGGCCGCCGCCACCGTGGTGCGGGCCCGGGGGGCCGTGGACGACGAGCCCATCGCCATCGTCGGCATGGCCTGCCGTTTTCCCGGCGGCGTCGCCTCTCCGGCGGAACTCTGGGACCTGCTGGCCCGCGGCGAGGACGCCGTCGGGTACTTCCCCGGGGACCGCGGCTGGGACATCGAACGGCTCTACCACCCGGACCCCGACCACCACGGCACCTCCTACGTCCGCGAGGGCGGCTTCCTGCGGGACGTGGCCGACTTCGACCCCGGGTTCTTCGGCATCTCGCCGCGTGAGGCGACCGCCATGGACCCGCAGCAGCGGCTCCTGCTGGAAACCTCCTGGGAGGCCCTGGAGGACGCGGGGATCGACCCGACGACGCTGCGCGGCGCCGACACCGGTGTCTTCGTCGGCACCAACGGCCAGGACTACGGCTCCTTCCTGTCCCAGAGTTCCGCCGATGTGGACGGCCACCTCGCCACCGGCACCGCGGGCAGCGTGGTCTCCGGCCGGATCTCCTACACCTTCGGCTTCGAGGGCCCCGCGGTCACCGTGGACACCGCGTGCTCGTCCTCCCTGGTGGCCCTGCACTGGGCGAGCCAGGCACTGCGGTCCGGCGAGTGCTCGCTGGCCCTGGCCGGCGGTGTGACGATCATGTCCACACCGATGGAGTTCATCGAGTTCTCCCGCCAGCGCGCCCTCGCTCCGAACGGGCGCAGCAAGGCCTTCGCGGAGAGCGCGGACGGCGCGGGCTGGGGTGAGGGCGTCGGCCTGCTCCTGGTCGAGCGCCTCTCGGACGCCCGCCGCAACGGTCACCCGGTGCTCGCGGTGGTGCGGGGTTCGGCGGTGAACCAGGACGGTGCCTCGAATGGGTTGACCGCGCCGAACGGTCCCTCGCAGCAGCGGGTGATCCGGCAGGCGCTGGCCAACGCGGGGGTGACCGCCGGTCAGGTCGACGCGGTGGAGGCGCACGGCACCGGCACGACGCTGGGCGACCCGATCGAGGCGCAGGCGCTGCTGGCCACGTACGGGCAGGGCCGGCAGGAGGACCGGCCGCTGTGGCTGGGCTCGGTCAAGTCCAACATCGGGCACGCCCAGGCCGCGGCCGGGGTGGCCGGTGTGATGAAGATGGTGCTGGCCATGCGGCACGGTGTGCTGCCGAAGACGCTGCATGTCGATGAGCCGTCGTCGCATGTGGACTGGTCCGCGGGTGCGGTGGAGCTGCTGACGGAGGCCAGGGACTGGCCCGAGAGCGGTCAGCCGCGTCGGGCGGGTGTGTCGTCCTTCGGCATCAGCGGGACGAACGCGCATGTCGTGCTGGAGCAGGCACCTGACGAGACGCCGGCGGAGCCGGTTGAGGAAGTGACGCGGCCCGGCGTTCTCCCCTGGGTGCTGTCGGCGCGCTCCGAGCGTGCATTGGTCGCGCAGGCGGAGCGGTTGGCGTCCTTCGTGGAGGACCGTCTGGAGGGCCGACCGGAGGGCCTTCCGGAGCTTGATCCTGCTGATGTGGGGTTCTCGCTGCTGAGTTCGCGGGCGGGGTTGGAGTACCGGTCTGTCGTGCTCGGTGCTGACGGTGCGGAGCTCCTTGCCGGGCTGAAGGGTGTGGCCGGGGGTCTGGATCCGGCGGGTGTGGTGCGGGGTTCGACCGGCACCGGAGCCGGGACCCGTGTGGCGCTGGTGTTCCCTGGTCAGGGTTCGCAGTGGTTGGGCATGGCGGATGAACTGCTCGCCAGTTCCCCGGTGTTCGCGCAGCGGATGGCTGACTGTGCTGAGGCGCTGTCGGAGTTCGTGTCCTGGAAGTTGGATGAGGTTCTGTCCGACGAGGACATGCTGGCGCGGGTTGATGTGGTTCAGCCGGTGTTGTGGGCGGTGATGGTGTCGCTGGCTGCGGTCTGGGAGGACTGCGGTGTGGTGCCTGCTGCTGTGGTGGGTCATTCGCAGGGTGAGATTGCCGCGGCCTGCGTCGCCGGGATTTTGTCCTTGCGTGATGGTGCCCGGGTGGTGGCGTTGCGCAGTCAGGCCATCGGGCGGGTGCTTGCCGGGCGCGGTGGCATGGTCTCCGTCGCCGCCTCGCGTGAGGGGGTGCAGGACCGCATCGCCAAGTGGGGCGAGCGGATATCTATCGCCGCCATCAACGGCCCGACGTCGACCGTCGTTTCAGGCGAGCCCGAGGCTTTGCAGGAGTTGTTGGCGGAGTGTGCTGAGCAGGAGGTGCGGGCTCGGCAGGTTCCGGTGGACTACGCCTCGCACGGTGCCCAGGTCGAGGAACTGCGCGAGGAACTCGCCACCGTCCTGGCCGAGGTAAGCCCTGGCCAGGGCCGGGTCCCGTTCTACTCCGCGGTGAACGCCGCACTCGTCTCCGGCGAGGAACTGGACGCCGGGTACTGGTTCGAGAACCTGCGCAACACGGTGCGGTTCGAGGAAGCGATCCAGGCGCTGCTGGCTGACGGGCATGGCGTATTCGTCGAATGCAGTGCGCATCCCGTTCTGACTCCGGGAATCGAGGACACCGCGCAGGAGGCGGGCAGTCCCGTCGTGGTGACGGGCACTCTCCGCCGTGACGAGGGTGGCTGGTCCCGTTTCGCGCAGTCGCTCGGCCAGCTCTGGGCGCACGGTGTCCCGGTGGAATGGAGCACCCTGCTCCCGACCGGACGCCGTATCGGCCTGCCCACCTACGCCTTCCAACGGCAGCGCTACTGGCTGTCGGCCTCCGCGGCCACTCAGGACGCCACCGGGCTCGGGCTGCAACCGGTCGAGCATCCGCTCGTCCCTGCCGCCGTTTCGATGGCCGGCAGCGACACGGTCGTCCTCACCGGGCGGGTCAGTACGGCCACCCACCCTTGGATCGCCGACCACACCGTCCGGGGTGTCACCATCCTTCCCGGCACCGGCTTTGTGGACCTTGCCATCAGGGCGGGTGACCAGGTCGGCTGCCCGCGGATCGAGGAACTCGTGCTGGAGGCCCCGCTGATCCTCCCGGATCAGGGTGGGCTGCAGCTCCAGGTCACCGTCGGCGACCCCGACGATCAGGGCCGTCGGCCGGTCAATGTGCACTCGCGTGCCGATGACGCGCTCGACGGTGAGCCGTGGACCGGGCACGCCACCGGACTTCTCGGCCCGGACACCGCCGCCGGCGGCTCCGGCCTCGAGGTCTGGCCCCCTAAGGGAGCCACCCCGGTGGACCTGGATGGCATCTACGAACAGCTCGCCGCGGCCGGAGTCGACTACGGCCCCGTCTTCCAGGGGCTGAGGGAAGTCTGGCGCCAGGGTGACGACCTCTATGCGGAGGTGACCCTGCCGCAGGACCAGCGGGACGAGGCCGAGAGGTTCGGGCTGCACCCGGCCCTGCTCGACTCCGTACTGCACGCCCTGTCGTGGACCCCGCTCGCGGAGCAGGGCGGCGGCCCCTGGATGCCGTTCACCTGGAACGGGGTCTCGCTCTTCGCGACCGGGGCCACCACTCTGCGGGCCCGCCTGACCACCGCGCCCACCGGAGCGGTGACGCTGGACATCGCCGACGGCCTCGGCGATCCCATCGCCTCCGTCGACGCGCTGCGGCTGCGGGCCGTCACCGCCTCCGCGCTGACCGGCTCCGCACCGCGCGACACCCTCTTCCGTCCCGAGTGGACGGTGCTCCACGGGCCGAAGTTCACCGGTTCCTGGGCCGTGCTCGGTGCGCACAGCGCGGGTCTGACGGCGGCGTTGGCGGGGAACGGCGAAACCTACGCCGATCTCGGCGCGCTCACCGCTGCGATCGAGGAGGGCGCACCCGTCCCCGAGGCCGTGCTGGTCGCCGCACCCCGCGTTGATCAGGACGGATCCCTTCCGTCGGCGGTACACGGCATCGTGCGCGAGTCGCTGGAACTCATTCAGGGCTGGCTGGACGACGACCGGTTCGCCACCTCCCGGCTGGTCCTGGTGACCAGCGGCGCCATGGCGGCCGAGGTCACCGACGCGGTGACCGATCTGCCGCACGCGTCGAGCTGGGGGCTGTTCCGGTCCGCCCAGTCCGAGCATCCCGGGCGGTTCGTCCTCGTCGATCTGGACGAGGAGGCCTCCTCGGCCGCCGCCCTGCCGGAGGTCATCGGCTCCGGCGAACCCCAGGCCGTGATCCGTTCCGGCACGCCGCGCGCCGTACGGCTCGCCCGGGTCCACCTGACCGGCGAGGCCCCGGCGTTCGATGCGCAGGGCACGGTGCTGATCACCGGCGGCACGGGAATGATCGGCACCCTGGTGGCCCGCCATCTGGTGACCCAGCACGGGATACGTCACCTCGTGCTCACCAGCCGCCGTGGCCCGGCGAGCCCGGGTGCCACGGAACTGCGGGACGAACTGGCCGCACTCGGGGCGGAGGTCACCCTCGCCGCCTGCGACGCCGCCGACCGGACCGCGTTGGCGGAACTGCTGGCAGCGCTCCCGCAGGCCCATCCGCTGACCGCGGTCGTGCACGCGGCCGGGGTGGTCGAGGACAGTGTGGTCACCTCGCTCACCCCGGGGCACCTGGACACCGTGCTGCGGCCCAAGGTGGACGCGGCCTGGAACCTGCACGAGCTGACCCGCGACCTCGATCTGTCCGCGTTCATCCTGTTCTCCTCGGCGGCCGCGCACTTCGGCAATCCCGGGCAGGGCAACTACGCCGCGGCCAACGCCTTCTTGGACGCACTGGCGCACCACCGCCGAGCCGAGGGCCTGCCCGCCGTCTCGATGGCGTGGAGCGTCTGGGCCGAGCGGGTCGAGGCCGCGGACCAGAGCGAGGAGATGCGCGCGGAACGGATCTCCGCGGGAGCGATGACCGCGGAACTCGGGATGGTCCTCTTCGACCAGGCCCGCCGGGCCGGCGAACCGGTGCTGGTGCCGATCCCGCTGGACATCCCGGCGATCCGGGCCCTGCCGAAGGACCGGATACCGATCCTGCTGCACGGTCTGATGCCGGGCGACACCCGCCGGTCGGCCGGCGCCGAGGGACCAGGCGAGAAGGGCTGGGCAGACCGGCTGATCGCCATGCCGGCGGACAAGCAGCGGGAGACCGTGCTGGGCCTGGTGCGTACCCATGTCGCGTCGGTACTCGCCTATGAGTCCGCCGACCAGGTCGAGGACCACCGGCCGTTCAAGGACCTGGGATTCGATTCGCTGACCGCCGTGAAACTGCGCAATCAGCTCGCCGCGGTCGGCGGCCTGACCCTGCCCGCCACCCTGGTCTTCGACCATCCGACCCCGGTCGCGCTCGCCGAGTTCCTGCGGGCGGAACTGGTGCCGGCCGAAGAGGAACCCTCGGCGCGGCTGCTCGCCGAACTCGATCGGATCGCCGCCGGACTCCCGGAGATCGCCCCCGACGCCGCCGGGCGCGACAAGATCACCGCCCGGCTGCGCAGCATCTTGTGGCAGTGGGATGAGAGCGGGAACGGCGAGAGTCCGGAGCACTCCGACGAGGACTTCGACTCAGCCACCGACGACGAACTCTTCGATGCTCTCGACAACGAACTCGGAATGTCCTAACGCGTGCGGATCAAGCGCCTGACAGTGTTTTGGGGGAAGGTACCGGATGGAGAATGAAGCCAAACTCCGGGATTATCTCAAGCGAGCAACGGCTGATCTCCGCCGCACGCGCCAGAGGTTGCGCGAGGTCGAGGAGAAACAGCACGAGCCGATCGCCATCATCGGCATGGCCTGCCGGTACCCGGGAGGAGTGAGCTCACCCGAGGAACTCTGGCAGCTGGTGGCCGCCGGCCGGGACGCCGTCACCACCTTCCCGGACGACCGGGGCTGGGACCTGGAATCCCTGCACGACCCGGATTCCGGACGTCCCTACACCTCTTATGTCCGCGAGGGCGGATTCCTGCACGACGCCCTCGAATTCGACCCCGAGATGTTCGGCATCTCACCGCATGAGGCCTCCGCCATGGACCCCCAGCAGCGGCTGCTGCTGGAAGCCTCCTGGGAGGCGTTCGAGCATGCGGGAATCGACCCGGTGGCCTTGCGCGGCAGCCCCACCGGGGTGTTCGCCGGGCTGATGTATCACGAGTACGCGTCCCGGCTGAACAATGTCGCCCCCGAAGCCGCGGGATTCCTCGGCACCGGGAGCATCGGCAGCGTGCTGTCCGGCCGGATCTCGTACTCCTTCGGCCTGGAGGGCCCGGCGGTGACCGTGGACACCGCCTGCTCCTCCTCCCTGGTGACGCTGCATCTGGCGGTGCAGGCGCTGCGGACCGGGGAGTGCTCGCTGGCCCTGGCCGGCGGTGTGACCGTGATGTCCACCCCCGATACGTTCATCGACTTCTCCCGGCAGCAGAACCTGGCACGCAACGGGCGGTGCAAGGCCTTCGCCTCGGGCGCGGACGGCACCACCCTCGCCGAGGGCGCCGGGATGCTGCTGGTGGAGCGCCTGTCGGATGCCGAGCGCAACGGCCATCCGGTGCTCGCGGTGGTGCGGGGTTCGGCGGTGAACCAGGACGGTGCCTCGAATGGGTTGACCGCGCCGAACGGTCCCTCGCAGCAGCGGGTCGTGGAACAGGCGCTGGCGAATGCCCGTCTCTCCGCCGATCAGGTCGACGCGGTGGAGGCCCACGGAACCGGCACCGCCCTCGGCGACCCGATCGAGGCACAGGCGCTGCTGGCCACCTACGGGCAGGGCCGGCAGGAGGACCGGCCGCTGTGGCTGGGCTCGGTCAAGTCCAACCTCGGTCATACCCAGGCCGCGGCCGGGGTGGCCGGTGTGATGAAGATGGTGCTGGCCATGCGGCACGGTGTGCTGCCGAAGACGCTGCATGTCGATGAGCCGTCGTCGCATGTGAATTGGTCCGCGGGTGCGGTGGAGTTGCTGACGGAGGCCAGGGACTGGCCCGAGAGTGGTCAGCCGCGTCGGGCGGGTGTGTCGTCGTTCGGCATCAGCGGGACGAATGCCCATGTGGTGCTGGAGCAGGCGCCTCCCGTCTCTGACCCGGAGGCCGTGGATTCGGCTGGTGACGAGCCGGTTGAGGTGGCGGCGCGGGCCGGGGTGGTGCCGTGGGTGCTGTCGGCGCGTTCGGAGCAGGCGTTGTCGGCACAGGCGGAGCGCTTGGCCTCCTTTGTGGCGGAGCGCCCGGAGCTGGACGCTACTGACCTGGGATTCTCCCTACTGAGCACACGGGCCGGGTTGGAGTACCGGGCGGTGGTCCTCGGCGCTGACCGGGAGGAGTCGCTCTCCGGAGTACGTGGACTGGCTGGGGACCTGGACCCGGCGGGTGTGGTGCGGGGTTCGACCGGCACCGGAGCCGGGACCCGTGTGGCGCTGGTGTTCCCTGGTCAGGGTTCGCAGTGGCTGGGGATGGCGGATGAACTGCTCGCCAGTTCCCCGGTGTTCGCGCAGCGGATGGCTGACTGTGCTGAGGCGCTGTCGGAGTTCGTGTCCTGGAAGTTGGATGAGGTTCTGTCCGACGAGGACATGTTGGCGCGGGTTGATGTGGTTCAGCCGGTGTTGTGGGCGGTGATGGTGTCGCTGGCTGCGGTCTGGGAGGACTGTGGTGTGGTGCCCGCTGCCGTGGTGGGTCATTCTCAGGGTGAGATTGCCGCGGCCTGCGTCGCCGGGATCTTGTCGCTGCGTGATGGTGCCCGGGTCGTGGCACTGCGCAGTCAGGCCATCGGGCGGGTGCTTGCCGGGCGCGGTGGCATGGTCTCCGTCGCCGGCTCTCGTGAGGCGGTGCAGGAGCGCATCGCCAAGTGGGGCGAGCGGATATCTATCGCCGCCATCAACGGCCCGACATCGACCGTCGTTTCAGGCGAAGCCGAGGCCCTGCAGGAACTGCTGGCGGAGTGTGCCGAGCAGGAGGTGCGGGCTCGCCAGATCCCGGTGGATTACGCCTCACACGGTGCCCAGGTCGAGGAGCTGCGCGAGGAACTCGCGACGGTCCTGGCCGAGGTGACCCCTGCTGAAGGCCGGATCCCGTTCTACTCCGCGGTGAACGCCGCACTCGTCTCCGGCGAGGACCTGGACGCCGGGTACTGGTTCGAGAACCTGCGCAACACCGTGCGGTTCGAGGAAGCGATCCAGGCGCTGCTGGCCGACGGGCACGGCGTATTCGTCGAATGCAGTGCGCACCCCGTCCTGACCCCGGGAATCGAGGACACGGCACAGGAGGCGGGCAGTCCCGTCGTGGTGACGGGCACTCTCCGCCGCGACGAGGGCGGCTGGTCCCGTTTCGCGCAGTCGCTCGCCCAACTCTGGGCGCACGGCGTCCCGGTGGACTGGAGCACCCTGCTCCCCACCGGACGGCGGATCGGACTGCCCACCTACGCCTTCCAACGCCAGCGCTACTGGCTGGACGACACCGGCACCGTCGGCGATGTCACCGCCGCCGGGCTGAGCAGTGCCGAACACCCCCTGCTCGGTGCGGCCGTCGCGATGCCCGGTACCCAGGTGCTCACCGGGCGGCTGTCCCTGGCCACCCACCCCTGGCTGGCCGAGCGGATCGTCCTCAACACCACGGTGGTGCCCGAGACCGCGTGGGTCGACCTTGCGCTCCGGGCCGGGGACCAGGTCGGCTGCGACCTCGTACGCGAACTCACCGTGCACGCGCCGCTGGTGCTCCCTGACCGTGGTGCCGTGCTGCTGCGGGTGCTCGTCGCGGAGCCCGACGCGGACGACGCCCGGGAGCTCACCGTCTACTCCCGGTCCGAGGACGCCCCGGACGAGCAGGACTGGACCCGGCACGCGACCGGTGTCCTCACCCGCGGCGCCGAACCGGCCGCCTTTGACGCACGGGCCTGGCCTCCCGCGGAAGCCGAGCGCGTCGAGCTGGCGGACTTCTACCGCGAACGGGCCGATCTGGGGCTGGGCTACGGCCCGGTGTTCCAAGGGCTGCGTGCGGTCTGGCGGCGCGGTGGCGAGCTGTTCGCCGAAGTGGCCCTCCCTGAGGGGGACACGGGCGACACGGCCGGCTTCGGGCTGCACCCGGCACTGCTCGATGCGGCGCTGCAGTTCGCCGGGCCGGCCGGGGCGCACCTGCCGCTCGCCTGGGCCGGGGTGTGCCTGCACGCCGTGGGGGCGACCGCACTACGGGTGGCCCTGACCCCGGCCGGAGACGGGTACTCCGTACGGCTCGCGGACACCGAGGGTGACCCGGTCGCCTCCATCGATGCCGTGAACTGGGGCGAGGTGCCGGCGGAGCGGCTGGTCGAAGCCGCCGGCCGCCGCGAATCGCTGTACGGGGTGGACTGGGTGGCCCCGTCGACGACCCGGATGGACCCCGAGGGGAGTGCCCTGGTGGTGCTCGGGGACGACGACGGTCTAGGGGTCGGCGCCGCACTGGGTGCCGATGTCATGAGCCTGGAAGCCGTGAGAGCGCTCGACCCGACCCCGGAAGTAGTGGTTCTCCCCGTGCCGGACTCAGGGGTTGTCGGGGTTCCTGGTGGGGTTCGGGAGGTCGCATATGGGGTGTTGGACACGCTGCGGGCCTGGTTGGCTGAAGAACGGTTCGCCGGGTCACGGTTGGTGGTTCTGACCCGAAGTGCGGTGTCTGTGACGGGGGAGGAAGTAGATCTGGTGACGGCACCGGTATGGGGGTTGGTGCGTTCGGCACAGTCGGAGAACCCGGATCATTTCTTGCTGGTGGACAGCGATGACCAGCAGGTTTCGCGCAGCGCGCTGTTCGCGGCCGTCGCCCTGGGCGAGCCCCAAGTGGCTGTTCGTCACCAGGAGTTGTCGGTACCGCGGCTCACCACGCTGGACCCGTCGGAGAAGGACGGCGGGTCGGTGTGGAAGCCGGAGGGCACCGTGCTGATCACCGGTGGTACCGGGACCCTGGGCACACTGGTTGCCCGGCATCTGGTCACCGAGCACGGGGTACGGAACCTGCTGCTGACCAGCCGACGCGGTCCGGACGCCGAGGGCGCCGCGGAACTCCGGGACGAACTCACCGCTCTGGGCGCCCGGGTGACCATCGCCGGCTGTGACACCGCCGACCGGGACGCGCTGGCCGGACTGCTCGCCGGGATCCCGGCGGAGGCCCCGCTGAACGGTGTCGTCCACACCGCGGGCGTGCTGGACGACGGTGTCCTCGGGTCCTTGACCCCGGACCGTATCGACGCGGTACTGCGGCCGAAGGTGGACGCCGCCTGGAACCTGCACGAGCTCACCAAGGACCTCGATCTGTCCGCCTTCGTGCTGTTCTCCTCGGCAGCCGGTGTGTTCGGCGCACCGGGACAGGGCAACTACGCCACCGCGAACGCGTTCCTGGACGCGCTCGCCGCCTACCGTCGCGCCCACACCCTGCCTGCCGAATCGCTGGCCTGGGGGCTGTGGGAGGAGAGCAGCGGGCTGACTGGCACGCTCAGCGAGGCCGACCGGCAGCGTAAGGCCCGGGACGGCCTGCGCCCGATGTCCTCGGCGGAGGCCCTGGCACTGTTCGACGCCTCGGTCGCGGGGGGACGGGCGCTCACCGTGCCGGTCCGGCTCGATCTCACGGCGCTCGGCGCCGGCCTGCGTACCGACGAGGTCCCGCCGCTCCTGCGCAACCTGGTCCGCGGGACCCGGCGCAGCGCCGCGGCCGGCCAGAGCGGTGCGGACGGACTGCCGGAGCGGCTGCGGACCGCCTCCCCGGCACAGCGGGCGCGCCTGCTGTTGAACCTGGTGCGCGGCCATGTGGTCGCCGTACTGGGCTACGCCGATGCGGACGCCGTGGAAGCGGGCCGGGCCTTCAAGGACCTGGGGTTCGATTCGCTGACCGCCGTGGAGCTGCGGAACCGGCTCAACCGGGACACCGGGCTGAAACTCCCGGCGACCACGATCTTCGACTACCCCAACTCGCGGGTGCTCGCCGAATACCTCGGCACGCACTTCGCGCCGTACGGGGACACCGGCACCGGTGCCGCCGATGACGAGGAGACCATCCGCCGGATGCTGACCTCGATTCCGCTGAACCGTCTTGCCGAGGCCGGGCTGATGAGCTCCCTGCTGGAACTGGCCGGGATCACCGAGGAAGCGTCCGAGACCACCGAAGACGACGACCGCGAATCACTCGACACGATGGACATGGAAGCCATGATCCAGCTCGCGCTCGACGGTTCCGGCGCCGAAGACGACATGACGCGAGGACTGTGAGTTCACGATGGCCGTGCAGAAAGACCGCGTCGCTGAGGCTCTGCGAGCATCGCTCAAGGAGACCGAACGGTTGCGTGAACAGAACCGCAAGCTCGCGGGCGCGATGCGGGAGCCGATCGCGATCGTCGCGATGGCATGCCGGTTCCCCGGCGCGAACTCTCCCGAGGAACTCTGGCGCGTCCTGGCCTCCGGCACCGACGCCATGACCGCCTTCCCGGCCGACCGCGGCTGGGACGTGGAGAGCCTGTACCACCCGGACCCCGATCACCGCGGCACCTCCTACGTCCGCGAGGGCGGCTTCCTGGACGGGGTCGGCGAGTTCGATGCCGGCTTCTTCGGGATCTCGCCTCGTGAGGCGACCGCGATGGACCCGCAGCAGCGGCTGCTGCTCGAAGCCTCCTGGGAGACCTTCGAGCGGGCGGGTATCGACGGGCTCTCGCTGCGCGGCAGCCGGACCGGCGTGTTCGTCGGCGTGAACTACCAGGACTACGCCTCGCAGCTGCGGGTGGCGCCCGAGGTCGCCGAGGGCTACGGCGTCACCGGCGCCTCGGCGAGCGTGCTGTCCGGCCGCATTGCCTACACCTTCGGCCTCGAAGGTCCCGCGATCACCGTGGACACCGCCTGTTCCTCCTCGCTGGTGGCGCTGCACTGGGCGATGCAGGCCCTGCGCGCCGGGGAGTGCTCGCTGGCCGTGGCCGGCGGTGTGTCGGTGATGTCGACCCCCGATCTGTTCGTGGAGTTCTCCCGGCAGCGCGGGCTCGCCGAGGACGGCCGGTGCAAGGCCTTCGCCGGTGCCGCGGACGGCACCGGCTGGGGCGAGGGCGCCGGACTGCTGCTGGTGGAGCGGCTGTCGGATGCCCAGCGCAACGGCCATCCGGTGCTCGCCGTGGTGCGGGGTTCGGCGGTGAACCAGGACGGTGCGTCCAACGGTCTGACCGCCCCCAACGGTCCCGCACAGCAGCGCGTGATCCGGCAGGCCCTGGCCAGCAGCCGGCTGTCGGCCGACCAGATCGACGCCGTGGAGGCGCACGGCACCGGCACGACCCTCGGCGACCCCATCGAGGCGCAGGCCCTGCTGGCGACCTATGGGCAGGACCGGCCCGCCGACCAGCCGCTCTGGCTCGGCTCGGTGAAGTCCAACATCGGGCACACCCAGGCCGCCGCCGGAGCTGCCGGGGTCATCAAGATGGTCATGGCCCTGCAACATGGCGTGCTGCCCAAGACGCTGTACGTGGACGAGCCCACCCCGCATGTCGACTGGTCGGCCGGCGAGGTGCGTCTGCTCACCGAGGCACGCGACTGGCCGGCGACCGGCCGCCCCCGCAGGTCGGGGGTGTCGTCCTTCGGGATCAGCGGCACCAACGCCCATGTCATCCTCGAACAGGCCCCGGAAGCAGCGCCGGAACAGGCCCCGGAACTCGAACCGGCCCCGGAAGCAGGCCCGGTGGAGTCCGCCGCCCCGGTGACGCCCGCGGTGCTGCCCTGGGTACTGTCCGCCCGTTCCCGGGACGCCCTTGCCGCACAGGCCCGTGCGCTGATGCCCTTCGTGGCCGACCGGCCGGACCTGGACCCGGTCGACATCGGGTTCTCCCTGGCGACCGGCCGCGCCGCGCTGGAGCACCGCGCGGTCGTCTTCGGTACCGGACGGGATGAACTCCTCGCCTGCGTAGAGGAGTTGGCCGAGCGCGGCGCCGATGCCGCCGGAGCGCTGTGCGGGGTCGCGGGCGACGGCCGGGTCGGTGTGCTCTTCACCGGCCAGGGGTCTCAGCGGCTGGGTATGGGCCGTGAGCTGTACGAGACCTATCCGGTCTTCGCGCGGGCCTGGGACGAGGTGTGCGCGGAACTCGACCCGCACCTGCCCCGGCCCTTGCGGGAGGTCGTCTGGGGCGAGGAGCAGCAACTCCTCCACCAGACCCAGTACGCCCAGGCCGCCCTGTTCACCGTCGAGGTCGCGCTCTACCGGCTCATGCGGTCCTGGGGCCTGACCCCGGACGTCCTGCTGGGCCACTCCATCGGTGAGGTCACGGCGGCCCACCTGGCGGGCGTCTGGTCGCTGGCGGATGCGGCGAAGCTGGTCGCGGCGCGTGGGCGGCTGATGCAGGCCCTGCCGACCGGTGGTGTGATGGTGTCGGTGCGGGCGTCGGAGGACGAGGTCGTACCGCTGCTGGACGGCCGGGACCAGGTCGGGATCGCTGCCGTCAACGGCCCCGAGTCCGTCGTACTTTCGGGCGCCGAGGCCGAGCTGGAGACGGTCATCGCCGCTCTGGAGGCCGAGGGCCGCAAGGTCAAGCGGCTGCGGGTGAGCCACGCCTTCCACTCACCCCTCATGGAGCCGATGCTGGCCGAGTTCCGCTCGGTCGCCGAGCAACTCACCTACCAGGAACCGCAGCTCGCGGTGGTGTCCAATGTGACCGGACGCCTTGCCGAGCCCGAGGAGCTGCGCGATCCGGCGTACTGGGTGCGTCATGTCCGGGAGGCCGTGCGCTTCCATGACGGCATCCGTGCCGCGCACCGCGAAGGCGTGGACCTCTTCGTGGAGCTCGGCCCCGGTGGGGTGCTCTCCGCCATGGGCCAGGACTGTCTGCCGGAGACCGTGGCGTTCCAGCCGAGTCTGCGCGAGGACCGCCCCGAACCCCAGGCCCTGCGCGAAACCCTCGCCGGCGCCCACGTACGCGGTGCCACCGTGGACTGGACCGCACAGCTCCAGGGCGGCCGGCGGACGGCCCTGCCCACCTACGCCTTCCAGCGCCGGCGGTACTGGCTCGAAGGATCCGCCGGTGCCGGAGACGTGACGGCCGCCGGACTCGGTCCGGCCGGACACCCCCTCCTCGGCGCGGCCGTGGCGCTGCCCGACTCCGACGGTTTCCTCTTCACCGGCCGGCTGGCGCTGGCCACCCACCCCTGGCTCGCCGACCACGCGGTCTCCGGCACCGTACTGGTACCGGGCACCGCATTGGTCGAACTCGCCATCCGCGCCGGGGACCAGGTCGGCTGCGACCTCCTGGAGGAACTCACCCTCCAGACACCCCTGACCCTCCCCGACCGGGGCGCGGTGCAGACGCGCGTCACCGTCGGTGAGGCCGCCGCGGACGGCCGCCGGGAGATCTCGGTCTTCTCCCGCCACGAGGACGCCGAGAACGAGGAGCCCTGGACCCAGCACGCCACCGGGTTCCTCACCGCGGCCGCCGGAACCGGCACACCCCCCGTATTCGAGGAGTCCTGGCCGCCCGCCGAGGCCGAGCCCGTTGCCGTGGACGGCTTCTACGAGGAGCTGTCCGCCGCCGGGTTCGCGTACGGACCGGTGTTCCAGGGTGTACGGGCCGCATGGCGGCGCGGTGACGAGGTGTTCGCCGAGGTCGCCCTGCCCGCGGACGCGGCCGAACAGGCCGGCCGGTTCGGTCTGCATCCGGCCCTGCTCGACGCCGCCGTACAGACCGTGAGCCTCGGCACGACCCTCACCAAGGGCGGGCCCGGCCTGCCGTTCTCCTGGACCGGGGTCCGGCTGCACGCCGTCGGCGCCGCCACCCTGCGTGCACGGCTCTCGCCGTCGCCGGACGGCGGTGTCGCGGTCCTTGTCGCCGACGACACCGGCGCGCCCGTCGCCACCATCGACTCCCTGGCGATCCGGCCCGTCTCCGGCACTCTCACGGCCCCCGCCCGCGACCGCTGGTCCTCCCTCTTCCACCTCGACTGGATCACGCTGCCCGAAGCCGCCGCACCCGCCCCGGCCACCTGGGCGGCCGTCGGCAGCGGCACCGAGACCCTGGCCGCAACACTGCGCGCCGACGGCGCCGAGGTGGTGACGGCCGAGGACTTCGCGGCCCTCGCCGCGCGGGACACCGTGCCGGACACCGTGCTCTGGTCCCTTCCGGAGACCACCCCCGGCGAACTGCCGGACCAGGTGCGGGAGACCACCACCCGGACGCTGGCCGCGCTGCGCGACTGGCTGGCCGAGGAGCGGTTCACCGCGTCCCGGCTCGTCATCCTCACCCGGGACGCGGTCTCCGTCACCGACGAGCGCGGCCCGGACCTCGCACCCGCCCCGGTGTGGGGACTCGTCCGCTCCGCGCAGACCGAGCACCCGGACCGCTTCCTGCTCATCGACCTCGACGACCAGGACGCGTCCTGCCGCGCCCTGCCCGCCGCCGTCGCCTCCGGCGAACCGCAGCTCGCGCTGCGCGACGGCACGCTCCACGCCACCCGCCTGGTCAAGGCCGCCTCCACCGCCCCGCTGACCCCGCCGGACGGCCCGGCCTGGCAGCTCACCAGCACCGCCAAGGGCAACCTGGACGCCCTCGCGCTCGTGGACAGCGACCGGGCCTGTGGACCACTCGCCGGGCACCACGTCCGGATCGAGGTGCGCGCCGCCGGCCTCAACTTCCGCGACGTCCTCAGCGCCCTGGACATGTACCCCGGCGACCCCGGGCCGATGGGCCTGGAAGGGGCCGGCGTGATCGTCGAGGTCGGCTCCGGCGTGACCGGCCTCGCCCCCGGCGACCGCGTGATGGGGACGTTCACCGAGGCCTTCGGGCCCCTCGCCGTGGCCGACCACCGCGCCATCGTCCGCATCCCGGAGGGCTGGTCCTTCGCCGAGGCCGCGGCCACCCCGATCGTCTTCCTCACCGCCTACTACGCCCTGGTCGATCTCGCCGGAGTGCAGCCGGGGGACACCGTGCTGGTGAACTCCGCCGCCGGTGGTGTGGGCATGGCCGCGGTCCAGCTGGCCACCCACCTCGGCGCCGAGGTGTACGGCACCGCCAGCCCCGCGAAGTGGGACGCCCTGCGCCAACTCGGCCTGGATGACGACCACATCGCCTCCTCCCGGACCCTGGACTTCGAGAACGAGTTCCTCGCCGCCACCGGAGGCCGCGGCATGGATGTCGTCCTCGACTCCCTGGTCGGTGAGTACGTGGACGCCTCCCTGCGTCTGCTGCCCTCGGGCGGCCGGTTCATCGAGATGGGCAAGGCCGATGTCCGGGACGCGGACGAGGTCGCCGCCGCCTACCCCGGCGTCCGCTACCGCGCCTTCGACCTCCCCGAGGCCGGGCCGGTACGCACCCGCGAGATGTTCGCCGACCTCCTCTCCCTGTTCGAACGCGGTGTGCTGCGCCCGCTTCCCCTGACCACCTGGGATGTGCGCCGCGCCCCGGAGGCCTTCCGGTACATCAGCCAGGCCCGCCAGGTCGGCAAGGTCGTCCTCACCATCCCGCCGGCGCCGCACCCGGACGGCACGGTGCTGATCACCGGGGCCAGTGGCACCCTCGCCGCCGTCATCGCCCGCCACCTGGTGGCCGAGCACCGTGTGCGCCACCTCCTGCTGGTCAGCCGACGCGGCGCCGACGCGCCCGGCGCGGCCGACCTGCGCGCCGAACTCACCGCACTCGGCGCCGAGGTCACCCTGGCCGCCTGCGACATCGCCGACCGGGACGCCGTGGCCTCGCTGCTCGCCGGGATCCCCGCGGAGACCCCGCTGACCGGTGTGGTGCACACCGCCGGTGTGCTCTCCGACGGAGTGATCGAATCGCTCACCCCGGAACGGCTCGACCACGTGCTGCGGCCGAAGGTGGACGGCGCCTGGCACCTCCACGAGCTCACCAAGGACCTCGACCTCTCCGCTTTCGTCCTGTTCTCCTCGGTGTCCGGGGTGTTCGGCGGGCCGGGTCAGGCCAACTACGCGGCCGCGAACACCTTCCTGGACTCCCTGGCCGCACACCGCCGCGCGCTCGGCCTGCCCGCGCTCTCCCTGCCGTGGGGCCTGTGGGCCGAGGCCAGCGCCATGACCGGGAAGCTGGCCGAGCACGATGTGCGGCGCGCCGCCTCCGGCGGTGTCCTGCCGATGACGTCGGAGGAGGGCGTCGCACTGTACGACGCGGCCGCCACCGTCGCCCGCGCGGTGGTCGCGCCCGCCAAGCTGGACCTCAAGGGACTCGCCGCGGCGGAACTGCCGCCCGTGCTCAGCGGTCTGGTGCGCACCCCGTCCCGGCGCGCCGCCGCGGCCGTCACCGGACCGGAATCCGGCAACACCCTCGTCCAGCGGCTCACCGCACTGTCCACGGCCGACCAGGACCGGGCCCTGCTGGACCTGGTACGTACGCAGGTGGCCGCCGTGCTCGGCTATCCGGGCCCGGAGGCGGTGGAGGCCGAGCGCGCCTTCTCCGAACTCGGCTTCGACTCGCTGACCGCGGTGGAGCTGCGCAACCGGATCAACAGCGGCACCGCACTGCGGCTGCCCGCGACCCTCGTCTTCGACTATCCGAACTCGCTCGCCCTCGTGCACCACTTGCGCGGCGAGCTGCTCGGCCGGCAGGACGACACACTGGCGCCCGTGCGGGCCGCCGGTGCCGCCGACGACGAGCCGATCGCCATCGTCGGCATGGCCTGCCGCTACCCCGGCGGGGTGGAGTCGCCCGAGGACCTCTGGCGGCTGCTCACCGACGGCACCGACGCGCTGTCCGGCTTCCCCGCGGACCGGGGCTGGAACCTCGACGAGCTGTACCACCCGGACCCCGACCACCGCGGTACCTCCTATGCGCGGGCGGGCGGCTTCCTCGCGGATGTCACCGGCTTCGACCCCGCCTTCTTCGGGATCTCCCCGCGCGAGGCCCTGGCCATGGACCCGCAGCAGCGACTGCTGCTGGAAACCTCCTGGGAGGCCTTCGAGAGCGCCGGCATCGACCCCCAGTCGGTCCGGGGCACCAAGACCGGAGTGTTCGCGGGCGCGACCTCCGATGACTACTCGACCCAACTGGCCCCGGTGTTCGACCAGACCGAGGGGTACGCCAGCACCGGCACCGCAGGCAGCGTCGTCTCCGGCCGTATCTCCTACTCCTTCGGCCTCGAAGGCCCGGCGCTGACCGTGGACACGGCCTGCTCGTCCTCCTTGGTGGCCCTGCATCTGGCCATCCAGGCGCTGCGCTCCGGCGAGTGCTCGCTGGCCCTGGCCGGCGGCGTCACGGTGCTGGCCACCCCGGACGTGTTCATCGAGTTCTCCCGCCAGCGCGGCCTCGCCGCGGACGGCCGCTGCAAGCCCTTCGCGGACGCCGCGGACGGCACGGGCTGGGGAGAGGGCGCCGGCATGCTGCTGGTGGAGCGCCTGTCCGACGCTCAGCGCAACGGCCATCGCGTCCTTGCGGTGGTGCGGGGTTCGGCGGTGAACCAGGACGGTGCCTCCAATGGTCTGACCGCGCCGAACGGTCCCTCGCAGCAGCGGGTGATCCGGCAGGCACTGGCCAACGCGGGAGTGGCCGCCGGTCAGGTCGACGCGGTGGAGGCGCACGGCACCGGCACGACGCTGGGCGACCCGATCGAGGCCCAGGCGCTGCTGGCCACGTACGGCCAGGACCGCCCGGAGGACCGGCCGCTGTGGCTCGGGTCCATCAAGTCCAACATCGGACACACCCAGTCCGCGGCCGGTGCGGCCGGCGTCATCAAGATGGTCATGGCGCTGCGGCACGGTGTGCTGCCGAAGACGCTGCATGTCGATGAGCCGTCGTCGCATGTGGACTGGTCCGCGGGTGCGGTGGAGCTGCTGACGGAGGCCAGGGACTGGCCCGAGAGTGGTCAGCCGCGTCGGGCGGGCGTGTCGTCGTTCGGCATCAGCGGGACGAATGCCCATGTGGTGCTGGAGCAGGCACCTGCCTCTGAGACGGTGGCTGTGGAACCGGTCGCTGTGGAGCCGGTTCAGGGCGAGCCTGCTGGGGCGGCGGCGCGGGCCGGGGTGGTGCCGTGGGTGCTGTCGGCGCGTTCGGAGCAGGCCTTGGCGGCTCAGGCGGAGCGGTTGGCGTCCTTCGTGGAGGACCGTCTGGAGGGCCGTCCGGAGGACCGACGGGAGCTTGATCCTGCTGATGTGGGGTTCTCGCTGCTGAGTTCGCGGGCGGGGTTGGAGTACCGGTCTGTGGTGCTCGGTGCTGACGGTGCGGAGCTCCTTGCCGGGCTGAAGGGTGTGGCTGGGGGTCTGGATCCGGCGGGTGTGGTGCGGGGTTCGACCGGCACCGGAGCCGGTACCCGTGTGGCGCTGGTGTTCCCTGGTCAGGGTTCGCAGTGGCTGGGGATGGCGGATGAACTGCTCGCTATGTCCCCGGTGTTCGCGGGTCGGATGGCTGAGTGTGGTGAGGCGCTGTCGGAGTTCGTGTCCTGGAAGTTGGATGAGGTTCTGTCCGACGAGGACATGCTGGCGCGGGTTGATGTGGTTCAGCCTGTGTTGTGGGCGGTGATGGTGTCGCTGGCTGCGGTCTGGGAGGACTGTGGTGTGGTGCCCGCTGCCGTGGTGGGTCATTCGCAGGGTGAGATTGCCGCGGCCTGCGTGGCCGGGATCTTGTCGCTGCGTGATGGTGCCCGGGTCGTGGCACTGCGCAGTCAGGCCATCGGGCGGGTGCTTGCCGGGCGCGGTGGCATGGTCTCGGTTGCCGGTTCGCGTGAGGCGGTGCAGGAGCGCATCGCCAAGTGGGGCGAGCGGATATCTATCGCCGCTATCAATGGCCCGTCGTCGACCGTGGTTTCAGGCGAGCCCGAGGCTTTGCAGGAGTTGTTGGCGGAGTGTGCTGAGCAGGAGGTGCGGGCTCGGCAGGTTCCGGTGGACTACGCCTCGCACGGTGCCCAGGTCGAGGAGCTGCGGGAGGAGCTTGCGACGGTCCTGGCCGAGGTGACCCCTGCTGAAGGCCGGATCCCGTTCTACTCCGCGGTGAACGCCGCACTCGTCTCCGGCGAGGACCTGGACGCCGCGTACTGGTTCGAGAATCTCCGCAACACCGTGCGGTTCGAGGAAGCGATCCAGGCGCTGCTGGCCGACGGGCACGGCGTATTCGTCGAATGCAGTGCGCATCCCGTTCTGACTCCGGGAATCGAGGACACCGCGCAGGAGGCGGGCAACCCCGTCGTAGTGACGGGAACTCTCCGCCGCGACGAGGGTGGCTGGTCCCGTTTCGCGCAGTCGCTCGGCCAGCTTTGGGCGCACGGCGTCCCGGTGGACTGGGGCACCCTGCTGCCGTCCGGACGTCGGGTCGACCTGCCCACCTACGCCTTCCAACGCCAGCGCTACTGGCCTTCCGGTGTGTTCTTCGGCGGAGACGCCTCGGGACTCGGACTCGATGCGGCCGATCATCCGCTGCTCGGTGCCGCGATGGCGCTTCCGGACTCCGACGGTTTCCTGTTCAGTGGCCGGTTGTCGCTGACCACGCACCCCTGGCTGGCCGATCACTCCGTACTGGACACTGTGCTGCTCCCTGGGACCGGGCTGGTGGAACTGGCCATCCGGGCCGGGGACCAGGTGGGCTGCGATCTGCTGGAGGAGCTCACCCTTGAGGCCCCGCTGATCATCCCGGCGACCGGAGGTCTGCAACTCCGGGTCACCGTCGCCGAGTCCGATGCGGACGGCCGCCGTGAACTCGCCGTGTACTCCCGTGTCGAGGAGGCTCCGGCAGACCAACAGTGGGCCCGGCATGCCACCGGTGTCCTCGCCATGGGTGCCGAACCGGTGGACTTCGGTGAGGAGAGCTGGCCTCCCCTCGGCGCTGAGCCGGTCTCCGTGACCGGCGTATACGACGAGTTCACCGCCGTGGGTATGAGTTATGGCCCGGTGTTCCAGGGCCTGGGCGCTGCCTGGCAGCGTGGCGAGGAGATCTTCGCCGAGGTCGCGCTGCCCGAGGACGTGGCCGCGGACGCGGCGAAGTACGGGCTGCATCCGGCCCTGCTCGACTCGGCGCTGCATGCGATCGGACTCCACCCGGCCACCGCGGCCGGGGGACAGGCCCAGCTGCCCTTCGTCTGGAACACGGTCCGCCTGCACGCAGTAGGAGCGGCCGCACTGCGGGTGAAACTGACCCGGGCCGGCGGCGGTTTCTCGGTCCTGGTCGCCGACGGCACCGGCACCGTGGTCGCCTCTGTGGACTCCCTGGTGACCAGGCCGGTGACAGCCGGCCAGCTCAGCGAAGGCACGGGTACCGATGCCCTGTTCACCGTGGAGTGGCCGGTGTTGCCGCTCGGGTCCGGGCCGGTGGCGGGTTCGTGGGCGGTGCTGGGTGATGACGTGGCGTTGGCTGCGGCGTTGGGTGCGTCGACTGCGGACGTGCTGAGTGAGCTTGTGGAGGTGCCGGAGTGTGTGGTGCTTGCGGTGCCTGGCACGGAGGGAGCGGAGGGCTCGGATGGCGCGGAGGGTGCGCTGGACGTGCCGGCGGCGGTGCGTGCCGTGGTGGGCCGGGCGCTGGAGAGCGTCCAGTCCTGGCTGGCTGATGAACGTTGTGTCCGTTCGAAGCTGATAGTGGCCACTCGCGGTGCCGTTTCGGTGGCGGGAGAGCCGCTGGACGCGGTGGGTGCCGCCGTGTGGGGCCTGCTGCGCTCCGCACAGACCGAGAACCCGGACCAGTTCGTCCTGCTTGACCTTGATGAGCGTCCGGCCTCGGTGGACGCCATCGCCGCGGCGGTTGCTTCGGGTGAGCCGCAGTTGGCGGTCCGGGACGGGGTGGTTTCCGTGCCGCGGCTGGCGCGGACCGTGTCGTCCGAGTCGGACAGTGCGCCGGTGTGGGACACCGAGGGAACGGTGCTGATCACCGGTGGCACGGGAACGCTGGGCGCCCTGTTCGCCCGGCATCTGATCGCTGAACATGGCGTTCGCAGCCTGGTGTTGACCAGTCGGCGTGGCTTGGAGGCTGACGGCGCCAGCGAGTTGCGGTCCGAGCTGACCGAGCTGGGTGCCCGGGTAGATGTGGTCGCCTGCGACGCGGCTGACCGGGAGGCACTGGCCGCGGTGCTGGCCGACATCCCGACCGACATGCCGCTGACGGGTGTGGTGCACACGGCCGGTGTCCTGGACGACGGCGTGATCGGGTCGCTGACCCCGGAGCGTCTCGACACCGTGCTGCGGCCCAAGGTCGACGCGGCCTGGAACCTGCACGAGCTGACCCAGGGCCTGGACCTGTCGGCGTTCGTGGTGTTCTCGTCCGCTGCCGGTGTGCTCGGCAGCGCCGGACAGGGCAACTACGCCGCGGCGAATACGTTCCTCGACGCGCTTGCTCAGCACCGTCGCCTCAGCGGTCAGCCGGGTACCTCCCTGGCCTGGGGATTCTGGGCGGAACGCAGTGCGATGACCCGCGAGGTCGGCTCCGACGATGTCCGGCGGATGGCCCGCGGCGGTGCGCTTGCGCTCGACCAGGCCGAAGGCGTGGCCCTGTTCGATCTCGCCTGTGCCGCGCCCGGCTCCGGTCTGCTCGTACCGATCCGGCTCGACCTGCGGGGTCTGGCCGCTTCCGGTGCGGTGCCGGCAGTGCTGCGGAACGTCGTACGGGTTCCGGTGCGGCGCGCCACCGCCGCGGCCGGGGAGGCCGCGTCGCTGCGGGAGAGGCTGGCCGGACTGCCGGCCGAGGACCGCGAGGAGCTGCTGCTCGACCTGGTGACCACGCAGGTCGCGGCCGTACTGGGCTACGACAACTCCGGTGCGGTCCGTACCGACCAGGTGTTCAAGGACCTCGGATTCGACTCGCTGACCGCCGTGGAACTGCGGAACCGGCTGACCGGGGCCACTGGACTGCGGCTGCCCGCCACTTTGGTGTTCGACTACCCGACACCACGCGCGCTCACCGATTACCTGCGTCGTGAACTGCTGGAGGAAGAAGCAGCGGTCGTCCCCGTCGCGCGGGCCGGCGCCACGGACGAGGAGGCCATCGCGATCGTCGGTATGGCCTGCCGATACCCCGGTGGTGTCACCTCGCCCGAGGAGCTCTGGCAGCTGCTGGCCGCCGGTACCGACGCCATCGGGGAGTTTCCCACCGACCGTGGCTGGGACATGGACCGGCTCTACGATCCCGAGCCTGGTCTGCCCGGCAAGACCTACACCCGTGAGGGCGGATTCCTTTACGGCGCGGGCGAGTTCGACCCCGCTTTCTTCGGGATCTCCCCGCGCGAGGCGCTGGCGATGGACCCGCAGCAGCGGCTCCTGCTGGAGATCTCCTGGGAGGCCGTCGAGCGGGCCGGGATCGCCCCGGCCTCTCTGCACGGCAGCCGGACCAGTGTCTTCGCCGGCATCATGTACCACGATTACGGCCTGCAGACCGACTCCATACCGGAGGAGGTCGAAGGACACCTCGGCACGGGGACGTCCGGCAGTGTGGCCTCCGGCCGGGTGGCGTACACCTTCGGTCTCGAAGGGGCCGCGGTCACCGTGGACACCGCCTGTTCCTCTTCGCTGGTGGCGCTGCATCAGGCAATGCAGGCGCTGCGGGCGGGGGAGTGCGAGCTCGCGCTGGCGGGTGGCGCCTCGGTGATGGCGACCCCGGGCACCTTCGTCGACTTCTCGCGGCAGCGGAACCTCGCGAGCGACGGCCGGGTCAAGGCCTTCGCCTCCTCAGCCGACGGCACCACCCTCGCCGAGGGCGCCGGGATGCTCCTCGTCGAGCGGCTCTCCGACGCGGTACGTCATGGGCATCCGGTCCTGGCGGTGGTGCGGGGTTCGGCGGTGAACCAGGACGGTGCGTCCAACGGTCTCACTGCCCCCAACGGTCCGTCGCAGCAGCGGGTGATCCGGCAGGCACTCTCCAACGCCCATCTGTCGCCGTCCGAGGTGGACGCGGTGGAGGCGCACGGCACCGGTACGACCCTCGGCGACCCCATCGAGGCCCAGGCGCTGCTCGCGACCTACGGGCAGGACCGGGAAGAGCCGCTGTGGCTGGGCACGGTCAAGTCGAACATCGGGCACACTCAGGCCGCGGCCGGCGTCGCCGGTGTGATGAAGATGGTCCTTGCCATGCGGCGCGGTGTCCTTCCGCGGACCCTGCATGTCGATGAGCCCTCCTCGCACGTCGACTGGTCGGCCGGCGCGGTCGAACTGCTCACCGAGGCCCGCGACTGGCCGACCACCGGGCGGCCGCGCCGGGCGGGCGTGTCCTCCTTCGGAATCAGCGGAACCAACGCGCATGTCGTGCTGGAAGAGGCGCCCCGACCGGTAGCCGAGGAGCCCACGGCGACCGGCTCCGGCTCCGGCTCCGGCTCCGGTTCGGACACCGCCTCTGTCACTGACACCGCCTCTGACACCGGTGTCATGCCCTGGGTGCTCTCCGCCCGCTCCGCGGAGTCCCTCGCCGCACAGGCCGAACGGCTGGCGTCCTATGTGGAAGCACAGCCGGAGCTGAGCCCCGTCGACATCGGGTACTCGCTGGTCACCACCCGCACCCCTCTGGACCACCGCGCCGTCGTGCTGGGCACCGACCGTGAGGAGTTCCTCGCCGCCCTCCGGAAGGTGACCCCGGACGCAGAGGTCATCGGCGACCCCCGACTCGGTGTGCTGTTCACGGGTCAGGGTGCGCAGCGGCTGGGCATGGGTCGGGAGTTGTATGAGACCTATCCGGTGTTTGCGCGGGCCTGGGATGAGGTGTGTGCGGAGCTGGATGGTCTGCTGCCGCGGCCGCTGAGTGAGGTGGTCTGGGCGGCGGCCGACGATGGGCAGGAGGGGCTTCTCGACCAGACGCAGTACGCCCAGGCGGCACTGTTCGCACTGGAGGTCTCGCTCTACCGTCTGGTCGAGTCCCATGGTGTGACGCCGGAAGTGTTGCTGGGCCACTCCATCGGTGAGGTCACGGCGGCTCATCTCGCGGGCGTCTGGTCCCTGGCGGACGCGGCGAAGCTCGTCGCGGCGCGTGGTCGACTGATGCAGGCCCTGCCGAGCGGTGGCGTGATGGTGTCGGTGCGTGCCTCCGAGGGCGAGGTCGTACCGCTGCTGGAGGGACGGGCCCAGGTCGGCATCGCCGCCGTCAACGGCCCCGAGTCCATAGTCCTCTCGGGTGCCGAGGCCGAGGTGGAGCAGGTCATCACCGCCCTGGAGGCGGAGGGCCGCAAGGTCAAGCGGCTGCGCGTGAGCCACGCCTTCCACTCACCCCTCATGGAACCGATGCTGGCCGACTTCCGCGCGGTCCTGGAGCAACTCACCTACTCCGAGGCAAAGTTGCCGGTGGTCTCCAATGTGACCGGCCGTCTCGCCGAGCCCACCGAACTCCGCGACCCGGAGTACTGGGTGCGCCACGTCCGGGAAGCCGTCCGCTTCCACGAGGGCATCCAGGCCGCCCACGCCGAAGGCGTGACCACGTTCCTCGAACTCGGCCCCGACGGCGTGCTCTCCGCCATGGGACAGGACACTCTGCCGGAGACCGCCAGCGCCACCCTCCAGCCGAGCCTGCGCAAGGACCGCCCCGAACCCGTCAGCCTGCTGTATGCCCTCGGCGTCGTCCATGCCCGCGGGGTCACGGTGGACTGGACTCCGCTGTTCCGTGGTGCCCGCACCGTGGAGCTGCCGACTTACGCCTTCCAGCGTCGGCGTTACTGGTTGGAGGGCGCCACCGGAGCCGGCGACGTGACGGCCGCGGGTCTGGGTAATGCCGATCACCCGCTGCTCGGCGCCACCGTGACCCTGCCGGATGCCGTCGTCCTGACCGGGCGGCTCTCCCTGACCACGCACCCCTGGCTGGCCGATCACGCCGTCATGGACACCGTTCTGCTGCCGGGAACCGCCCTGGTCGAACTGGCCCTCCAGGCCGGAGACCAGCTCGGATGTGAGCTCATCGAGGAGCTGACCCTCCAGGAGCCGCTGGTTCTGCCGGAGCGGGGCGGAGTGCAGCTGCGCATCGTCGTCGCGGAGCCCGATGAGGACGATCGCCGGCAACTGACCGTGTACTCCCGGCTGGAGGAGCAAGCGGAGGAGGAGAACTGGACCCGGCACGCCGTCGGTGTCCTGGCCGCCGGGAGCGCTGCGCCGGTCGGCGACGGTGCGGAGAGCTGGCCGCCGGCCGGGGCCGAGCCCGTCGCCGTGGACGGCTTCTATGACGAACTGGCCGCCGCCGGATTCGGCTACGGCCCCATGTTCCAAGGAGTCCAGGCTGCCTGGCGGCACGGGGACGAGGTGTACGCCGAGGTCACGCTGCCCGAGGACGCGACCGCCGAGGCGGCGAAGTTCGCGCTGCACCCGGCCCTGCTCGATGCCGCGCTGCAGACCGTCGGACTGCTCGACGACGCCGTATCGGGGCTGCCGTTCGCCTGGCGCGGGATCCGGCTGCACGCGGTGGGCGCCCGCTCGCTGCGCACCACGCTCACCCGGGGCGGCGACGGAGTGCGGGTGATGGTCTCCGACGACACCGGTGCGGTCGTGGCCACCGTCGACTCGCTGACCGTCCGGCCGGTGCGTGCCGAGCAACTGGCCGGTGGCCGCGGGGATTCGATGCTGCAGCTGCGCTGGGCCTCGCTGTCGGTGCCGGACATGCCGGTGCCGGAGACCACGATGGTCGCGGCCGAGGACTGGGCCGTGCTGGACGAGAACGAGATCGGTCTGAAGGCCGTCCTCGACGCATCTGCGCTTGACTGGCCTTCGCTCGCCGAGCAGGACGATGTCCCGGGTGTGGTGCTGTGGTCCGTACCGGAGACCACGCGGGAGGGCCTGGCCGACGGTGCGCACGACCTTGCGCGTCGGGTGTTGGAGCGGCTTCAGAGCTGGCTCGCCGAGGAGCGGTATCAGGACACGCGGTTGGTGATCCTCACCCGTGGTGCGGTCCTGCTCGACGGCGAAACGGTCTCCCCGGCCGCGGCGGCGGTCTGGGGGCTCGTCCGGTCCGCGCAGTCGGAGCATCCGGAACGGATCGTGCTGATCGACGTCGATGCCCGTGTCGATGCCCATGGCGACGCCGACGCCGACGGTGATGAGGGGGCCGGCCGTGCGCTGCGTGCCGCTGTCGCCTCCGGTGAACCGCAGGTGGCGCTGCGCGGCGGGAGCGTCTTCGTGCCGCGGCTGGCCCGGTTCGCCGCGCCCGGACAGGAGGGTGCGCCGAGGTGGGACGCCGAGGGCACCGTGCTGATCACCGGGGGCACCGGCGCCCTGGGTGCTCTGGTGGCGCGGCATCTGGCCACCGAACACGGGGTGCGCAGGCTGCTGCTGATCAGTCGTCAGGGACCGGCCGCCGAGGGCGCCGGGGAGCTGCGCGCGGAACTCGCCGGGCTCGGTGCGAGCGCGGAGATCGTCGCCTGCGACGCGGCCGACCGGGACGCTTTGGCCCGGGTCCTCGCCGACCTGCCCGCCGAAGCGCCGCTCACCGGAGTGGTGCACACGGCAGGCGTCCTGGACGACGGGGTGATCGGCTCGCTCACCCCGGACCGTCTCGACGCGGTGCTGGCGTCCAAGGTGGACGCCGCGGTGAACCTGCACGAACTCACCGAGGGCCGCGAGCTCTCCGCGTTCGTGCTGTTCTCCTCCGCGGCCGGGGTGCTCGGAGCCCCCGGGCAGGCCAACTACGCGGCGGCCAACAGCTTCCTGGACGCCCTTGCCGGGTACCGGCGTTCACTGGGTCTGCCCGCGGTCTCCCTCGCCTGGGGACGCTGGGCCGACACCAGTGAGATGACCGGCGGTCTCGACCAGGCCGACCTGCGGCGGATGAGCAGCGGCGGCATCGACGCGCTGACCTCCGCCGAGGGGCTCGCCCTGTTCGACACCGCGACCGCGTCGGCGGAAAGCCTGCTGATTCCGGTACGGCTGAACACCGCAGCGCTGCACGCCCGTGCCGCCGAAGGGATGCTGCCGCCGGTCATGCGGGACCTGGTCCGGGCGCGCGTCCGCCGCTCCGCCGCCGGCGGGAAGGCCGCCGCCGAGGATCTGGGCCGTCGTCTCGCCGGGCTCACCGACCCGGAGCAGCAGCAGCTGCTGCTCACCGTGGTGCGTACGCAGGTGGCCGCGGTCCTGGGCTATGCCGGGCCGGAAGAGGTCCCCGGCGGGCGGCCGTTCAGCGAACTCGGCTTTGATTCGCTGACGGCTGTGGAGCTGCGCAACATCCTGACCACGGTCACCGGGCTGCGGCTGCCGGCCACCCTGGTCTTCGACTATCCGACCTCGGAAGTCCTCGCCGAGAAGCTGTGCGCGCAACTGCTCGGCGAACGGGAAGAACAGTCCGGCCTCCTCTCCGTCTTCGCCGGTCTCGACCGGCTGGAACTCTCGCTGCCCGAGATCGCCACGGACGAGGTCGCCCGGGACCGGCTGGCCGTCCGGCTGCAGAGCATTTTGGCGGGGCTGGGCGGTGCGCAGGACGACGGGGCAGGGACGGTCGCCGCGACCTTGGACGCGGCGAGCGACGACGAGGTCTTCGACTTCATTGAGCGAGAGTTCGGGAGTTCCTGATATGGCACGTGCACACGTCGCGGGCGTCACCTGGAGGGCCGCAGCAGATGGCGAATGAGGAGAAGCTCCGCGAGTACCTCAAGCGGATGACGGCCGATCTCTACGAGACGCGTCAACGCCTGCAGGACGCCCAGGAGAAGAGCCATGAACCGCTCGCCATCGTGGGGATGAGCTGCCGGTACCCGGGCGGGGTGGCCTCGCCCGAGGACCTGTGGCGGCTGCTCGACTCCGGTGGCGAGGGAATCACCGGATTCCCCGTCGACCGCGGCTGGGACACGGAGGGTCTGTACGACCCGACGGGCCGGGCCGAGGGCACGTCCTATGCGAAGGAAGGCGGCTTCCTGCACGAGGCGGCCGACTTCGACCCCGCCTTCTTCGGGATCAGCCCCAAGGACGCGCCCGCGGTGGACCCGCAGCAGCGGCTGCTCCTGGAGACGTCCTGGGAGGTCCTGGAGCGGGCCGGGATCGACCCGGCGAGCCTCCGCGGCAGCCGGACCGGGGTGTTCGCCGGGCTCATGTACCACGACTACTTCGGCAGTACGAGTTCCGGGTCCGCGCTCTCCGGCCGGGTCGCCTACAGCTTCGGCTTCGAGGGCCCCGCGATCACCGTGGACACCGCGTGCTCCTCCTCGCTGGTGGCGCTGCACCTGGCCGGGCATGCACTCCGTAAGGGCGACTGCTCGCTGGCCCTGGTCGGCGGGGTGACCGTGATGTCCACCCCGTGGACCTTCATCGAGTTCTCCCGGCAGCGCGGCCTGGCCGCGGACGGCCGGTGCAAGTCCTTCGCGGACGCGGCCGACGGCACCGGCTGGGCCGAGGGCGCCGGTGTGCTGCTGGTGGAGAAGCTCTCCGACGCCCGGCGCAACGGGCACCCGGTCCTGGCCGTGGTGCGCGGTACCGCGGTGAACTCCGACGGCGCCTCGAACGGGCTGAGTGCCCCGAACGGCCCCGCCCAGCAACGGGTCATCGAACAGGCCCTGGTCAACGCGGGACTGGCCCCCGGCCAGATCGACGCGGTCGAGGCACATGGCACCGGCACCACCCTCGGTGACCCCATCGAGGCCCAGGCGCTGCTGGCGTCGTACGGACAGGACCGGGAGCGGCCGCTGTGGCTCGGCTCGGTCAAGTCGAATATCGGGCACACCCAGGCCGCCGCCGGAGTCGCGGGCATCATGAAGATGGTCCTGGCCATGCGCCATGGCGTCCTTCCCAAGACGCTGCACGTGGACCGGCCCTCCACCCATGTGGACTGGACCGAGGGTGCGGTGGAGCTGCTCACCGAGGCGCAGGAGTGGCCGCGGACCGGGCAGCCCCGCCGTGCCGCGGTGTCCTCCTTCGGCTTCAGCGGCACCAACGCGCATGTGGTGCTGGAAGAGGCCGAAGCGGAGGCCGCCGTCGGGACCGAGGCCGCGGCGGAGCCCGTGCCGGCCGCCGGACCGGTGCCGTGGGTGCTGTCCGCCCGTTCCGAAGAGGCGCTCGCCGCCCAGGCCGACCGACTCGCGTCGTTCGCCGAGGGCCGTCCGGAGACCGCTCCGGCGGACATCGGCTGGTCGCTGGTGCACACCCGCTCCGCGCTGGAACACCGCGCGGTGGTGCTCGGCGCCGACCGGGACGGTCTGCTGTCCGGTGCCCGGGGGCTGGCCGCCGGACGGCGCCCGGCCGGGGTGGTCGCCGATGTCGTCGCCGACGGCAAGCTCGGCGTGCTGTTCACCGGGCAGGGCTCCCAACGGCTCGGAATGGGCCGGGAACTGTATGCGGCGTACCCGGTGTTCGCCCGCGCCTTCGATGAGGTCTGTGCCGCCTTCGACGGCCGGCTGCCGAAGCCGCTGCGCGAGGTCGTGCACGGTGCGGGCGACCTCCTCGACCAGACGCAGTACACCCAGGCCGCCCTGTTCGCCCTAGAGGTCGCGCTGTACCGGCTCACCGAATCGTGGGGCCTGGCGCCGGACCTTCTGCTGGGCCACTCCATCGGTGAGGTCACCGCCGCCCATGTGGCCGGCGTGTGGTCCCTGGCGGACGCCGCCACCCTGGTCGCGGCCCGTGGCCGGCTGATGCAGGAACTCCCGGCCGGCGGCGCCATGGTGTCCGTACGGGCCACCGAGGACGAGGTCCTTCCCCTGCTGGCGGACCAGGACCAGGTCGGTCTCGCGGCCGTCAACGGGCCCGAGTCCGTGGTGCTTTCCGGCGCCGAGGACGCGGTCGCGCGGATCGCCGCCGAGCTGTCGTCGCGCGGCCGCAAGGTGAAGCAGCTACGGGTCAGCCATGCCTTCCACTCGCCGCTGATGGAACCCGTGCTCGACGCCTTCCGCGCGGTCGCGGAGCAGATCACCTACGCCGAGCCCCGGCTGCCCGTGGTGTCCAACGTGACCGGACGGCTCGCCACCGCTCAGGAACTGTGCGACCCCGAGTACTGGGTGCGGCACATCCGCGAGGCGGTGCGCTTCCACGACGGTCTCCTCGCCGGGCACGCCGAGGGCGTGACCACCTTCCTCGAACTCGGGCCCGGCGGGGTGCTCTCCGCCATGGGCCAGGACTGCCTGCCCGGTCATGACACGGTCCGGTTCCTGCCCGCCCTGCGCGAGAACCGCACCGAACCCGTGGCGCTGCTGGAGGCGGTGGGCGGGGCCTACGCCCGTGGCGCCACCGTGGACTGGAACCCGCTCCTCACCGGCTGCCGACGGGTCGACCTGCCCACCTACCCCTTCCAGCGGCGGCGGTACTGGCTGGACGAGACGGCCGTCACCGGCGAGCAGGACCGTCCGGCCGCCGCGGACGACGCCCGGTTCTGGGACCTGGTCGCCCGCGAGGACCTCCCCGAACTGCTGCACACCCTGGAGCTGGACGAGGACCAGCCGCTCGGCGCGATCCTGCCGGCGCTGTCCGCCTGGCGCCGGCGCCGGGAGCACCAGTCCACGGTGGACAAGTGGGCCTACCGGATCTCCTGGAAACCGGTCCCGGCCGGCGCCGCCGCGCTCACCGGCACCTGGATCCTCGCCGGACCGGACGAGGACGACCACCTCGCTGACGCACTCACCGCGCACGGCGCCCAGGTGGTACGTCTCGCCCTCGGCGGCAGCCGCGAGGAACTCGCCACCGGCCTGGCGGCACTCGACGGAGAGATCGCCGGAGTACTGGCCCGGCCCACGGTCACCGAGGCACTGGCCCTGGTCCAGGCGCTGGGCGACGCGGACATCAGCGCACCCCTGTGGTGCGTCACCAGCGGGGCGGTGTCGACCGGTGCGGCGGACCCGCTGCGGGAGCCGGAACTCGCCCAGGTATGGGGGCTCGGCCGCACCGTCGCCCTGGAGCAGTCCGACCGCTGGGGCGGGCTCATCGACCTGCCCGCTGAACTGGACCGGACCGCGGCGGCCCGGCTCTGCGCCCTGCTCACCGGAGCCGGGGACGAGGACCAGCTCGCCATCAGGCCGGCCGGGGTGTTCGCCCGCCGTCTGGTACGCGCCCGCCTCGACCGGGACGCCACGCCCTGGAAGCCCCGCGGCACCGTGCTGATCACCGGCGGCACCGGCGCGCTGGGCGCCGCGTGCGCCCGCTGGCTCGCCGCCAACGGGGCCGGGCACCTGGTGCTCACCAGCCGCCGTGGCCCGGACGCCCCCGGCAGCGCCGAACTCACCGCGGAACTCACCGCGCTCGGCGCCGAAGTCACCCTCGCCGCCTGCGACGCGGCCGACCGGGAAGGCCTCGCCCGGCTGCTCGACGGCCTGCCCGAACCGCCCACCGCGGTGCTGCACATCGCCGGCACCGGCGGGCCGGTCGGGCCGGTCACCGAACTCGGCGGGGCTGACCTCGACGGGGTCCTCTCCTCCAAGGTCGCCGGTGCGGCCCACCTCGACGCCCTCCTCGGGGACCGGGAGCTGGACGCGTTCGTGCTGTTCTCCTCGGTCGCCGGGGTCTGGGGCAGCGGTGGCCAGGCCGGCTACGGCGCGGCCAACGCCTACCTCGACGCCCTCGCCGAACAGCGCCGGGCCCGCGGACTCACCGCCACCTCGGTGGCCTGGGCCCCCTGGGGCGGGGGAGGCCTCGCGGAGGACGCCGCCGTACAGGACCAGCTCCGTCAGCGCGGACTGCCCGCGATGGCGCCGGAACTGGCCATCGCCGCGTTGGCAGCGGCGCTCGGCCAGGACGAGACCTGTCTGACCGTCGCCGACGTGGACTGGGACCGCTTCATCCCCGGCTTCACCTTCCACCGGCCGAGCCCGCTGTTCACCGGGGTGCCCGAGGCGCAGGGGCTGCTGAGCGGGGGTGACGGCCCGGCGGTCACCGACTCGGCGCTGCGCCGGGAACTCACCGGGCTGACCGACGCCGACCGCGACAAGGCGCTGCTGGACTTCGTCCGCACCCAGATAGCGGATGTCCTCGGCTACGACAGCCCCGAACTCGTCGATCCCGCCCGGGCGTTCAAGGACCTGGGTTTCGACTCGCTGAGCGCGGTGGAGTTCCGCAACCGGCTCACCACCGCGTCGGGGCTGACCCTGCCGGCCACGATGATCTTCGACTATCCGACCCCGACGGTCCTCGTCCGCCATCTGCGGGACGAGATCACGGATTCCGCCGGCACCCCGTCGGCCACCCGGACCGCCGTCGCGGCATCCGACGAACCGATCGCCATCGTCGGGATGGGCTGCCGGCTGCCCGGCGGCGTACGGAACCCGGAGCAGCTGTGGGAGCTCCTGGCCGAAGGGCGGGACGGGATCACCCCGTTCCCCGCCGACCGGGGCTGGGACACCGAGGGGATGTACGACAGCGACCCCGACCAGGCCGGTGCCAGCTATGTGCGGCACGGCGGTTTCATCGACGGCCTGGCCGAATTCGACGCCGGTTTCTTCGAGATCAGCCCGCGCGAGGCCATCTCGATGGACCCACAGCAGCGGCTGCTGCTCGAAGTGGCCTGGGAGGCCATCGAGGCCGCCGGGATCGACCCGGCGACCGTGCACGGCACCGACACCGGCGTGTTCGTCGGCGCCAACGGCAACGACTACATGAGCGTCCTGGCCGGCGCCGGACAGGGCCCCGACGGGTTCCTGGGCACCGGCACCAGCTACAGCGTGATGTCCGGCCGGGTCGCCTACGCGTTGGGCCTCGAAGGCCCCACGATGACCATCGACAGCGCCTGCTCCTCCTCGCTGGTGGCACTGCATCTCGCGGCCGCCGCACTGCGGTCGGGGGAGTGCTCACTGGCACTGGCCGGCGGGGTGACGCTGATGACCACCCCAGGTTCCTTCATCGAGTTCAGCCGGCTGCGCGGACTCGCCCCCGACGGCAAGTGCAAGGCCTTCGCCGAGGGCGCCGACGGCACCAACTGGGGTGAGGGCGTCGGTGTTCTGCTCGTCGAGCGGCTCTCCGACGCGGTGCGCAACGGCCATCCGGTGCTCGCCGTGGTGCGGGGTTCCGCGATCAACCAGGACGGTGCCTCGAACGGACTGACCGCACCCAACGGGCCCTCCCAGGCCCGGGTGATCCGGCAGGCCCTCGCCTCCGCCGGTCTCGGAGCGTCCGACGTGGACGCCGTGGAAGCACACGGCACCGGAACCCGCCTCGGCGACCCCATCGAGGCACAGGCGCTGCTCAGCACGTACGGGGCGGAGCGCGCCGACGACCGGCCGCTGTGGCTCGGTTCGGTGAAGTCGAACATCGGGCACACCCAGGCCGCCGCCGGGGTCGCCGGCGTGATCAAGATGGTCCTCGCCATGCGGCACGGACTGCTGCCGAAGACCCTGCACGTGGACGCGCCCTCCACTCATGTGGACTGGTCCAGCGGCGCGGTGGAGTTGGTGACCGCGTCCCGGGCCTGGCCCGAGCTGGACCGGCCCCGGCGGGCCGGGGTGTCCTCCTTCGGCTTCAGCGGCACCAACGCCCATCTGATCCTGGAGCAGGCCCCGGACCTCCCGGCGCCCCCCACGGACGATGCGGTGGCGGACGGACCGCTGCCCTGGGTGCTCTCCGGCAGGACCCCGCAGGCACTGGCCGCGCAGGCCGCACGGCTGGCGGAGCACCTCACGGACGCCCCGGACACCGGGCTCGCCGACCTCGCCTGGTCGCTGCTCACCTCCCGGTCGGCCTTCGAGCACCGGGCCGCGGTGATCGGCACCGACCAGGACGACCTGCGGCGCGGACTGGCGGCGCTCGCTTCCGGTGCCGCGGGCGCCGAGGTGGTGACCGGCACGGCCGCCACCGGTTCGCTCGCGGTGATGTTCACCGGCCAGGGCGCCCAGCGGGTCGGCATGGGGGCCGGACTCCACCGTCGCCACCCGGTCTTCGCGCAGGCCTTCGACGAGGCCGCCGCCGAACTGGACCGGTGGCTGCCCCGTCCGCTCCGCGAGATCGTCTGGGCCGAACCCGGTTCCCCGGACGCCGCGTTACTGGACCACACTCAGTACACCCAGGCCGCCCTGTTCGCGGTCGAGGTCGCCCTGTACCGGCTGCTGGAGTCGTGGGGCGTCCGCCCCGACCGGCTGGTCGGCCACTCCATCGGTGAAGTGGTCGCGGCCCATGTGGCCGGGGTGTGGTCCCTGCCCGACGCCTGCGCCCTGGTCGCCGCGCGCGGCCGGCTGATGCAGGAACTGCCCGCCGACGGCGCGATGGTGTCGGTACGCACTACCGAGGCCGAGGTCGCCGCCCTGCTCGCCGGGCGTGAGCACGAGGTCGGTATCGCGGCCGTCAACGGCCCCGCTTCCGTGGTCATCTCGGGAGCCGAGAAGGCCGTACTGGAGGTCGCGGAATCCCTGTCCGCCACGGGGGTCACCACCAAGCGCCTGGCCGTCAGCCATGCCTTCCACTCCCCGCTGATGGAACCGATGCTGGACGACTTCCGGCAGGCCGTGGCCAAGCTGACCTTCCGGCCGCCCCACATGGAGATCGTGTCCAATGTGACCGGCCGGCCCCTCACCGCGGAGGAGGCCTGCTCGCCGGACTACTGGGCCGGGCATGTCCGCGGCGCGGTGCGGTTCTGCGACGGGGTGCGCGCCCTGGAGGACGCCGGGGTGCGGACCTTCCTCGAAATCGGCCCGGACGGTGTGCTGTCCGGAATGGGCCAGGAGTGTGTGACCGGCGAGGACACCGTGCTGGTGCCCTCGCTGCGCCGGGACCGCGCCGAGGACGGGGCCGCGGTGACCGCGCTGGCCCGGCTGCATCTGCGGGGCGTCCCGGTCGACTGGCCGGCCTTCTTCTCCGGACGCGGGGCACGGCGGGTGGACCTGCCCACCTACGCCTTCCAGGGGGAGCGCTACTGGCCGCGGCCCTCCGGTACGGCCGGTGATGTCGCCGCAGCCGGACTGGGCGCGGCCGGTCATCCGCTGCTCGGCGCCGCCGTCGCGGTGGCCGGCTCCGACGAGGTCCTGTTCACCGGGCGGATCGGCACCCACAGCCACCCCTGGCTCGCCGACCACGCCATCGGCGACCTGGTCCTGCTGCCCGGCACCGCCTTCGTCGAGATGGCCGTACGGGCCGGTGACGAGGTCGGATGCGGGCTGCTGGAGGAACTGACGCTGGCGGCGCCGCTGGCGCTCCCCGCGCGGGGAGCGGTCCGGCTGCAGGTGGTGGTCGGTGCCGCGGACGACGACGGCCGCCGTGCGCTGAGCGTGCACTCCCAGCCGGAGTCGGACGCCGCCGAGCAGGGCTGGAACCGGCACGCCACCGGCGTACTGGCCCCCGCCGGCGCCACCGGCGGGTTCGCCGAAACGGCCTGGCCCCCGGCCGGTGCCGAGCCCGTCGACACCGCGGATTACTACCCGCAGCTCGCCGGGGCCGGGATGAACTACGGACCGGTCTTCCAGGGGCTGCGTGCGGCCTGGCGGCGTGGCGAGGAGGTCTTCGCCGAGGTCGCGCTGCCCGAGGCCGCGGCCGAGGACGCCGGTGCCTTCGGTCTCCATCCCGCCCTGCTGGACGCCGCGCTGCATGCGGCCGGACTGGGCTCCTTCTTCGCCGACGAAGGGGGCGCACGGCTCCCGTTCGCCTGGAGCGGTCTGACGCTGCACGCGGCCGGCGCCGCCACCTTGCGGGTGCGGATCGCACCGGCCGGTACGGACGCCGTCTCGGTGGCCGCCGCGGACGAGACGAACACCCCGGTCGCCACCGTGGAGTCCCTGGTCCTGCGCAGGCAGGACCCGGCCGTCACGGTCACCGCGCCGTCCCTGCCCGACTCGCTGTACCGGATCGACTGGCCGGAGGTCACCGCCGAACCCGCGGACACCGCCGCCTGGGCGCTCCTCGGCGAGCTCGACGGGGCGCCGGAGACGGCCACGCGGTACGCCGACCTGGCCGCGCTGACCACCGCGCTCGACACCGGGACCCCGGTGCCGGAAGTGGTGCTCGTCCCGTGTGCCGCCGACGCCGGCTCCGATGAACTACCCGTTGCTATACGGGAGTTGACCGGTCGGATGCTGTCACTGGCACGGGACTGGCTGGCCGACGCACGTCTGGAGAACACCACACTGGCCGTGGTCACCCGCGGCGCGGTCGCGGTGCACGCCGACGAGGGCATCGCGGATCTCGCCGCCGCCCCGGTCTGGGGTCTGCTCCGGTCCGCGCAGTCGGAGAACCCGGAACGGATCGTCCTGATCGACGCGGACGGTTCGGGCGGTCCGGACATGCTCGCCGCCGCCCTCGGCTCCGGAGAACCACAGCTCGCCGTGCGCGCGGGCGCACTGCGGACCCCGCGGCTGGCGTCGCTCGCCTCCGGCGGCACCCTGGTGCCACCGGCCCGCGGCCCGGCCTGGAAGCTGGACGTCACCAGCGCCGGTACGTTCGACAACCTCGCGCTGGTGCCCTCGGACGCGGACCGCGCCCTGGTCCCCGGCGAGGTGCGGATCGGGGTGCGCGCGGCCGGGCTGAACTTCCGCGACGTCATGATCGCGCTCGGGATGTACCCGGAGAAGGCGGAGATGGGCATCGAGGCCGCCGGTGTCGTCCTCGAAGTCGGCCCCGACGTCAGCGACTTCGCCCCCGGCGACCGCGTGATCGGCATGTTCGCCGGCGCGTTCGGACCGGTGGCCGTCACCGACCACCGCATGCTGGCGCGGTTCCCTGACGACTGGTCCTACGTCCAGGCCGCCTCGGTGCCGATCGTCTTCTCCACCGCCTACTACGGCCTGGTGGAACTCGGCCGGCTGCGGGCCGGGGAGTCGGTGCTGGTGCACAATGCGGCCGGCGGTGTCGGCATGGCCGCCGTGCAGCTGGCCCGGCACCTCGGGGCGGAGGTCTTCGGCACGGCCAGCACCGGAAAATGGGACACCCTGCGCGAGAGCGGCCTCGACGAGGAGCACATCGCCTCCTCCCGTGACCTCGACTTCGAGGAGAAGTTCCGCCGCACCACCGGCGGCCGCGGGATGGACGTCGTCCTGGACGCACTGGCCCGTGAGTTCGTGGACGCCTCACTGCGGCTGCTGCCCCGCGGCGGCCGGTTCCTGGAGATGGGCAAGACGGATATGCGTGCCCCCGAGGACGTCGCGGCCGCCTACCCCGGTGTGGAGTACCAGGCCTTCGACCTGATGATGGGCGCCGGTCCGCAGCGGGTCGGCGAGGTGCTCCGGGAGGTGGTGCGCCTGCTCGACTCCGGTGCGCTGCGGCCGATCCCGGTCACCACATGGGATGTCCGCCGGGCCCCCGAGGCCTTCCGGTACATCGCCAAGGCCCGGCACACCGGGAAGATCGTGCTGACCATGCCGGAGACCCTGGACGAACGGGGCACGGTGCTCGTCACCGGTGGCACCGGCACCCTCGGCGGACTGGCCGCCCGGCGCCTGGTGCGCGAACACGGCGTCCGGCACCTCCTGTTGACCAGCCGCACCGGCCGGGCCGCGGACGGCGCACCGGAGCTGGAGCGCGAACTGCGGGAACTCGGCGCCGAGGTGGAGATCGCCGCCTGTGACGCGGCCGACCGGGAGGCCCTGCGGGAACTCCTGGCCGCCATCCCGACCGACCGTCCGCTGACCGCGGTGGTGCACACCGCCGGAGTGCTGGACGACGGGGTGATCGGCTCCCTGACCCCGGAACGGCTCGACACGGTGCTGCGGCCCAAGGTGGACGCCGCGGTGAACCTGCACGAGCTCACTGCCGGCCAGGACCTCGCCGCCTTCGTGCTGTACTCCGCCGCCGCCGGCACCTTCGGCGGCGCCGGGCAGGGCAACTATGCGGCGGCGAATGTGTTCCTCGACGCGCTGGCCGCGTACCGGCGGGCCCATGGCCTGCCCGCCACCGCGCTGTCCTGGGGCCTGTGGACCGAGACCAGCGGTATCACCCGGCACCTCGGCGAGGCCGATGTCCGGCGGATGAGCCGGGCCGGGATGCCCCCGCTGTCCACGGAGGAGGGCATGACGCTCTTCGACGCGGCACTGCGGGCCGACGAACCGGCGATGATGCCCGCCCGGCTGGACGTCTCGGTGTTCCGCGGCGCACCCGCCGAGGCCGTACCCCCACTGCTGCGGGGGCTGGTCAAGGCACCGGCCCGGCGCACGGTGGCGGCCGCCACCCGCTCGGCGGACGACTTCGCCCAGCGGCTCACGGGCCTGACGGCCGAGGAGATCGACCAGGTCCTGCTGGACTTCGTCCGGGAACAGGCCGCGGCCGTCCTCGGCCACGGCTCGCCGGCCGCGGTGGAACCGGGCCGGGCGTTCAACGAGATGGGCTTCGACTCGCTGACCGCGGTCGAGTTCCGCAACCGGCTGAACGGGGCCGCCGGGCTCCGGCTGCCCGCCACGCTGGTGTTCGACTACCCCAACGCGGAGGTCCTGGCGGCGCACCTCAAGGAGACGCTGGCCCCCGCGGCCGCCGATCCGGCCGCCGTGGTGCTCGGCGAACTCGAACGGCTGGAGAGCGCCCTGGCCGCGGTCTCCCCGGACGAGGGCGCCGGAGCCTCCATCACCAGCCGGCTGCAGGCCCTCACCAAAGCGTGGGAGGACCGGCGGTCCACGGCCGGCACGACCGATGTCAAGGACAGGCTCCAAGCGGCGAGCACCGATGAGGTCTTCGCGTTCATCAACGACGAACTCGGACTCTCCTGATGCGCACGCTGGGGACCGACAAGGAAGGCGCGCCTGATGGCGGATGAAGAGAAGCTGGTCGACTATCTCAAGCGGGTCGCGGCTGATCTGCACGACACCCGGCAGCGCCTGCGCGAGGCCGAGGAGAAGGGCCGGCAGCCGCTCGCGATCATCGGCATGAACTGCCGCTACCCGGGGGCCGGTACACCGGAGCAGCTCTGGGACCTGGTCGCCGCCGGTGGGGACCCGATCTCCGACTTCCCCGCCGACCGCGGCTGGGACACCGACGAGCTGTTCGACGCCGACCCGGAGAAATCCGGCAAGAGCTATGTGAAACAAGGCGGATTCGTCTACGACGCGATCGACTTCGATGCCGCGTTCTTCGGCATCAGCCCGCGTGAGGCGCTCGCCATGGACCCCCAGCAGCGGGTGGTCCTGGAGGCCGCCTGGGCGGCCTTTGAAGACGCGAGGATCGACCCGTCGAGTGCGCGGGGCAGCGACACCGGGGTCTTCTTCGGTGCCAGCGGCGCCGAGTACGTCCCGGTGATCCAGCAGCTCCCGGACGCGTCCGAGGGGTACACGATGACCGGTGTGGCCAGCAGTGTGCTGTCCGGCCGGGTGTCGTACTCCTTCGGCTTCGAGGGCCCCGCGGTGACCGTGGACACCGCCTGCTCGTCCTCGCTGGTCGCCCTGCACATGGCGGCCCAGGCGCTGCGGCAGGGGGAGTGCTCCCTGGCCCTGGCCGGCGGGGTGACCGTGATGGGCACCCCCGGTGTGTTCACCAGCTTCTCCCGGCAGCGCGGACTGTCCCCGGACGGGCGGTGCAAGGCGTTCGCGGCCGGGGCCGACGGCACCGGCTGGGCGGAGGGCGTCGGGGTGGTGCTGGTCGAGCGGCTGTCCGACGCGCTCCGCAACGGGCATCCGGTGCTCGCGGTGCTGCGCGGTTCCGCGGTGAACCAGGACGGCGCCTCGAACGGCCTGACCGCCCCCAACGGGCCGTCCCAGATACGGGTCATCCGCCGCGCCCTGGAGAACGCGGGCATCACCGCGGGCCAGGTCGACGCGGTCGAGGCGCACGGCACCGGCACCACCCTCGGTGACCCGATCGAGGCGCAGGCGCTGCTCGCCACGTACGGCAAGGCACGGACCGCCGAACGGCCGCTGTGGCTCGGTTCGGTCAAGTCCAACATCGGGCACGCCCAGCAGGCCGCCGGAATCGCCGGCGTGATCAAGATGGTCATGGCCCTGCGCCACCGGGTGCTGCCGAAGACCCTGCACGTGGACGCGCCCACCCCGCACGTGGACTGGGAGTCCGGCGCGGTGGAACTGCTCACCGAGGCGAAGCCGTGGGAGAGCGCCGACCATCCGCGGCGCGCCGGTGTCTCCTCGTTCGGCATCAGCGGCACCAATGTGCACCTGATTCTGGAGGAAGCCCCCACCGCCGAGGCCGTGTCCCCGGCCACCGAGGAGGCCCCGGCCCGGACTCCGGGCCTCGCCGCGACCGGCACGGTGCCCTGGGTCCTGTCCGGTGCGACCGCCGGGGCGCTGCGGGCACAGGCCGCCCGGCTCGCGTCCTTCGTGGCGGACCGGCCGGAGCTGGACCCGGCCACCGTCGGACATTCGCTGGCCACCACCCGGGCCGCCCTGGAGCACCGGGCGCTGGTGGTAGGCGCGGACCGTGCGGAGCTGCTCAGCGGACTGACCGCGCTGGAACACGGTGAGCCTGCCGGGAACCTGGTGGAGGGCGTCGTGGGCAGCCGCGGCAAGGTGGCCTTCCTCTTCCCCGGCCAGGGATCGCAGTGGGCCGGGATGGCGGTGGAACTGCTCGACTCCTCACCGGTGTTCGCCGACCGGATCCGGGAGTGCGAGCGCGCCCTGTCGGAGTTCACCGACTGGTCGCTGACCGAGGTACTGCGGGGCGCCGAGGGCGCACCGGGCTTCGACCGGGTGGACGTGGTGCAGCCGGCGCTCTGGGCCGTGATGGTCTCCCTGGCCGCGCTGTGGCAGTCCTGCGGTATCACCCCCTCCGCCGTGGTCGGACACAGCCAGGGCGAGATCGCCGCCGCCTGTGTGGCCGGGGCGCTGTCCCTCCAGGACGCGGCCCGGGTGGTCGCCCTGCGCAGCAAGACCCTGATCGAACTGGCCGGACACGGCGGGATGGTGTCCGTCGCGCTGCCGCTGGAGCAGGTCGAGGAGCGGCTGGGGGCCTGGGGCGAGCGGCTGTCCGTCGCCGCGGTCAACGGACCGGCCTCGGTGGTCGTCTCCGGTGAACCGCGGGCCCTGCAGGAGCTGTTGGACGGCTGCGAGGCCGACGGGGTGCGCGCCCGCCGGATCGAGGTGGACTACGCCTCGCACTCGGCCCAGGTGGAACAGATCCGGGAACGGCTGCTGGAGGTGCTCGCACCGGTCAGCCCCCGGGCTTCCGAGATCCCGGTGTACTCCACGCTCACCGGCGACTGGCTGGACACCGCGGCCATGGACGCGGACTACTGGTACCGCAGCCTGCGCCAGACCGTGCTCTTCGAGCCGGCCGTACGCGGTCTGCTCGACGCCGGTTTCAGCACCCTGATCGAGGTCAGCGCGCATCCCGTGCTCGCGCTCGGGGTGCAGGACACCGTCGAGTCGGCCGGCCGGTCCGCGCTGGTCACCGGTTCGCTGCGGCGCGACGAGGGCGGGGTGGCCCGGTTCCTCACCTCCCTCGGCCAGGTGCACGCCCACGGGCAGAGCCCGGACTGGGCCGCCGTGTTCGCCGGTGCCGCGGACGGGACGGTCGCCCTGCCGACCTACGCCTTCGAGCGGCAGCGGTACTGGCCCAAGGGCACCATGACCGCGGCCGGTGACGCCGCCGGCTTCGGACTGAGCGCCGCCCGGCACCCGCTGCTCGGCGCCGTGGTGACCCTCGCCGATGACGAAGGAGTGCTGTTCACCGGGCGGCTGTCGCTGTCCACCCACGCCTGGCTGGCCGACCATGTGGTCGCCGGGCGGGCGGTCCTGCCCGGCACCGCGTTCGTGGAACTGGCCGTGCGCGCCGGTGACGAGGTCGGCTGCGAGGTCCTGGAGGAACTCACCCTGGCGGCCCCGCTGGTGCTGCCCGACCGCGGCGGGGTCCGTCTGCAGCTCGCCGTCGGCGGGCCCGACGACTCCGGCCGCCGTCAGCTGAGCGTGCGCTCCCGGCCGGAGGACGCTCCCGACGAGGAACCCTGGACCACCCACGCCACCGGCACCCTCACCGCCGGCACGGGGACCGCCGGCCCCCGCGAGGAGGCCTGGCCGCCCGAGGGGGCCGAACCCGTCGCCTTCGACGGGCTCTACGAACGCTTCACGGGGACCGGCCTGTCCTACGGCCCGGTCTTCCGGGGCCTGCGCTCGGTATGGCGACGCGGCACCGAGCTGTTCGCCGAGGTCGCGCTGCCCGAGGCGGCCGAGGACGAGGGCGCCGCGTTCGGGCTGCACCCCGCGCTGCTGGACGCGGCACTGCATCCGCTGGCCCTCGGCGGGTTCGTCGAGGACGGGAGCGGCGACCGGCCGTGGCTGCCGTTCGCCTGGTCCGGGGTGAGCCTGCACGCCGCGGGCGCCGGCACGGTGCGGGTGCGGCTGTCCCCGGCGGGGACGAACACGCTCTCGGTGAGCGTCGCGGACGCCACCGGAGCCCCGGTCGCTTCAGTGGCCTCCCTGATGCTGCGTCAACTGACCACCGACGCCCTGGACGGGACCGGCCCCACGTTCCACGACGCGCTCTTCCGGGTGGACTGGACCCCGGCACCGGTCCCCGCGGAGGCTCCCGCCGGCACGGTCGCCCTGCTCGGCGCGGCCGGCCCGGACCACCGCGCGGCACTCGAAGCGGCCGGCGCCCGGGTCGACGAGTACCCGGAACTGGCCGCGCTGCTCCGTGCCATGGACGCCGGAGCGCCGGTGCCCGACGTCGTGATGGTGTCCTGCGTCCCGCCGGAGGCGCCCGACGTCCCCGCTGCGGTCCGGGAGGCGAGCGGCCGGCTGCTCGGCCTCGCCCAGGACTGGCTGGCCGAGGAGCGGTTCGCCGACGCCCGGCTGGTGATCGCCACCCAGGGCGCGGTGGCCACCGAACCCGGCGCGGCCCTCGCGGACCTGGTGCACGCCCCGGTCTGGGGCCTGCTGCGCACCGCCCAGTCCGAACACCCCGGCCGGTTCGTCCTCCTGGACTCCGACGGGCTGGAGACCTCGGCTCGGGCCCTGCCCGCCGCACTGGCCCTCGGCGCGGCACAGCTCGCCCTGCGGGCCGGTGAGATCCGGCTCCCGCGGCTGGCCAGGATGGGCGTATCCGCCGCCACGGCACCCGAGTTCACCCCCGGCGGCACCGTACTGATCACCGGCGGCACCGGCACCCTGGGCGCCCTGTTCGCCCGGCACCTGGTGACCGAGCACGGCGTCCGGCACCTCCTGCTGACCAGCCGCAGCGGCCGCACGGCCAAGGGCGCGGCCGCGCTGGAGGCCGAACTGCGGGAACTCGGCGCCGAGGTGGAGATCGCCGCCTGTGACGCGGCCGACCGGGAGGCCCTGCGGGAACTGCTCGCCGCCGTCCCCGCCGACCGTCCGCTGACCGGAGTGATCAGCGCCGCCGGCACCCTGGACGACGGGGTGCTGGAGTCGCTGACCCAGGAGCGCCTGGACGCGGTGATGCGGCCCAAGGTGGACGCCGCCTGGCATCTGCACGAGCTGACCCAGGGCCTCGACCTGGCGGCCTTCGTGGTGTTCTCCTCCGCCGCCGGAGTCCTCGGCGGATCCGGCCAGGCGAACTACGCCGCCGCCAACGCCTTCGTCGACGCCCTCGCCGCGCACCGGCGGGCCGCCGGACTTCCCGCGCTCTCCCTGGCCTGGGGCCGCTGGACGGAGGCGAGCGGGCTGACCGAGGCACTGGACGAGGCCGCGCTCGCCCGGATGTCACGCTCCGGCATGACCGGGCTGTCCTCGGCGCAGGGCGTGGCGCTGTTCGACGCGGCACGCGCCGCGGAGGACGCGCTGCTGGTCCCCGCGCGGCTCGACCTCGCCGCACTGCGGCAGCAGGCCGGTGCCGGGATGGTGCCCGAGCTGCTGCGCGGCCTGGTCCGCACCTCCGGCCGACGGCAGGTGGACAGCGGCGGCGCCGCCACCTCCGAACTGCGCGAGCGCCTGGCCGGGATGTCCGCCGCTGAACGGGACCGCACCCTGCTCGATCTGGTGCGCGCCCAGGTCGCGGCCGTGCTCGGCTACGCCGGTCCGCAGGCCGTGGAATCCTCCCGGCCGTTCAAGGAGATCGGCTTCGACTCGCTGACCGCGGTCGAGCTCCGCAACCGGCTCGGCGCGGCGGTCGGCCTCCGGCTGCCCGCGACCCTGGTGTTCGACTATCCGACCCCGCTGGATCTCGCCGGGTTCGTCCGGGACGAACTGCTGGGCGCGGCCGTCGGCACCACGGCCGGTGCACCGGCCGCGGTCCGCACCGATGAGCCGATCGCCATCATCGGGATGAGCTGTCGCTACCCCGGTGGCGTCGACTCACCGGAAAAGCTGTGGCAGTTGCTGACCACGGGTACGGACGCGGTGTCGGCCTTCCCCGCGGACCGGGGCTGGGACATGGAGCGCCTCTTCGACCCGGACCCGGACCACCCGGGCACCAGCTACTGCACCGAGGGCGGATTCCTCTACGACGCGGCGCGGTTCGACGCCGGCTTCTTCGGGATCAGCCCCAAGGAGGCACTGGCGATGGACCCGCAGCAGCGGCTGCTGCTGGAAACCTCCTGGGAGACCTTCGAGCGCGCCGGCATCGACCCGGCGGCACTGAAGGGCAGCGGCACCGGAGTGTTCGCCGGAGTGATGTACAACGACTACGGCATGCTGACCGCCGCGGCCGAACAGCTCGACGGCTATGTGGGCGTGGGCGTCGCCGGCGGCGCCGTCTCCGGCCGGATCTCCTACACCTTCGGGCTGGAGGGCCCCGCGGTCACCGTGGACACGGCCTGTTCGTCCTCGCTGGTCGCCCTGCATCTCGCGGTGCAGGCCCTCCGGCAGGGGGAGTGCTCCCTCGCCCTGGCCGGCGGCGTGTCGGTGATGGCGACCCCGGGCACGTTCATCGACTTCTCCCGCCAGCGCGGGCTCGCCCCGGACGGACGGTGCAAGTCCTTCGCGGACGCGGCCGACGGCGCGGGCTGGGCCGAGGGCGCGGGCGTCCTGCTCATCGAGCGGCTGTCCGACGCGGTGCGCAACGGACACCCGGTCCTCGCCGTGGTGCGGGGTTCGGCGGTGAACCAGGACGGCGCCTCCAACGGGATGACCGCGCCGAACGGCCCGTCCCAGCAGCGGCTGATCCGGCAGGCCCTGGCCAACGCCCGTCTGAACGCCGACCAGATCGACGCGGTCGAGGCGCACGGAACCGGCACCACCCTCGGTGACCCCATCGAGGCCCAGGCCCTGCTGGCCACCTACGGGCAGGACCGGCCCGAGGACCACCCCCTGTGGCTCGGTTCGATCAAATCCAACATCGGGCACACCCAGGCCGCGGCCGGTGTGGCCGGCGTGATGAAGATGGTCCTCGCCATGCAGCACGGCGAGCTGCCCCGGACGCTGCACGTGGACCGGCCCTCCACCCACGTGGACTGGGCGGCCGGCGCGGTCGAGCTGCTCACCGAGGCACGTGAGTGGCCGGAGACCGGACAGCCCAGGCGGGCCGCGGTCTCCTCCTTCGGGATCAGCGGCACCAACGCGCACCTGATCCTGGAACAGCCCTCGGCGGCCCGTACTCCGGCCGACGCCGGGCCCGGGACGGCTCCCGCGGTGCTGCCGTGGGTGCTCTCCGCACACTCGGCCCAGGCCCTGCGGGCGCAGGCCGGGCGGCTGGCCGCCCTCGCCGAGGGCCACCCGGACCCGGTGGATGTGGGCTTCTCCCTGGTGTCGACCCGGTCCGCGCTACGGCACCGCGCCGTGGTGACCGGGGACCGGGACGCCCTGCTCACCGGCATCCGGGCACTGGCCGCGGGGACGACCCCGGCGGGTGTGGTCTCCGGCGTCGCGGGGGAGGGCCGGATCGGCGTGCTCTTCACCGGCCAGGGTGCCCAGCGCCTCGGGATGGGCCGCGAACTCCACGAGAATTACCCGGCGTTCGCACGGGCCTGGGACGAGGTGTGCGCGGAACTCGACGCACTGCTGCCCCGGCCGCTGCGCGAGGTGGTGTGGGCCGAACCGGGCTCTCCCGAGGCGGCTCTGCTGGACCAGACCCAGTACGCCCAGGCCGCGCTGTTCGCCGTCGAGGTCGCACTGTTCCGGCTGGTCGTCTCCCTCGGCGTGGTCCCGGACGCCCTGCTGGGCCACTCCATCGGTGAGGTCACCGCGGCTCATCTTGCGGGCGTCTGGTCGGTGGCCGACGCGGCGAAACTGGTGGTGGCCCGCGGCAGGCTCATGCAGAGCCTGCCCGCAGGCGGCGTGATGGTCGCCGTACAGGCCCCTGAGGACGTGGTACTTCCGCTGCTCTCCGGCCAGGTGAGCATCGCCGCGGTGAACGGGCCGGAGGCCGTGGTGCTCTCCGGCGCCGAGGCCACGGTGACCGAACTCGTCAGAACGCTGGAGGCCAAGGGGTACCGGACCAAGCAGCTCCGGGTCAGCCATGCGTTCCACTCGCCGCTGATGGACCCCGTGCTGGACGAGTTCCGCACCGTCGCCGAAAGCCTGACCTACGCCGAACCGGACCTCCCCGTGGTGTCCAACCTGACCGGCCGGGTCGCCGAGCCGGACCAGCTGCGCGACCCCGGCTACTGGGTGCGGCACGTCAGGGAAGCCGTCCGCTTCCACGACGGCATGCACGCGCTGCACACCGAGGGACTGGACACCTTCCTCGAACTCGGCCCCGGCGGAGTGCTCAGCGCCATGGGCCAGGAGAGCCTGCCCGGCGGGGAGTTCCTGCCCGCGCTGCGCAAGGACCGGCCGGAGAGCGAGGCGCTGCTGCAGGCCCTGTCCGGTGCCCATGTCCGCGGCGCCACCGTGGACTGGCTCCCGCTGTTCGGCGGCGGCCGCCGGGTCGAGCTGCCCACCTACGCCTTCCAGCGGCAGCGGTACTGGCCCGAGGCCGACGACCCGGCCGGTGAGGGCCGGCCGGACGCGTCCGACCCGGTCGAGTCCCGCTTCTGGGAGCTGGTGGAACGGGAGGACCTGGGCGCCCTGCTGCGCACCCTGGACCTCGACGAGAACCAGCCGCTGAGCGCGCTGCTGCCGGCCCTTTCCGCCCTCCGCCGCGGGGAGTCCGCGATGGACGGCACGCGCTACCGGGCCGACTGGCACGCGGTGACCGAACGGTCCACCGCCGAACTGTCCGGAACCTGGGCGCTGCTCGTCCCGGAGGAGCACCTGGCGGGGGACTGCGCACGGTCGGTGGCCGAGGCGCTGCGGGCGCACGGTGCCGACGTACGGCAGCTCGCCGTGACCGGCGCGGACGCCGACCGGGCACGTCTGACCGAACTGCTCGCCGGACTCCCGGCGGGAGTTGCCGGGGTGGTCTCCCTGTGGGCGCTGGACGAACAGCCGCATCCGGAGCACCCCTCGGTACCGTCCGGCGTGGCCGGGACCCTGTTGCTGGCCCAGGTGCTCGACGAGGCGGAGCCGGGTGCACCGCTGTGGTCCCTGACCCGGGGCGCGGTCTCCCTGACCCGTACGGGCAGCACGGCCGGCACCCCGGCGGCGCTGCTCTGGGGCCTCGGCCGGGCGGTCGCCGCGGCCCGGCCCGGACACCGGGGCGGCCTGATCGATCTGCCGGACGGCTTGGACACCCGCCAAGGGGCCTGGCTGGCCCAGCTGCTGGCCGACGCCGACGGTGAGGACGAGCTCGCCCTGCGCCCCTCCGGGGTGTTCGCCCGCAGGCTCGTCCACGCGGGCCGGGGCGTCGCCCACCAGCCCTGGCGGCCCACGGGCACGGTGCTGGTCGCCGGTGAACTGGGCGCCGCCGGTGCCCCCGTCGCCCGCTGGCTCGCCCGCAACGGTGCCACGCATCTGATGCTGCCCCGCGCACTCGCGGGGGAGTCCCTCGGCATCCCGGTGACCGTCCTCGACGAGGCACTCACCGACCGGGCGGCGGTGGCCCGGCTGCTGGACCGCGTCCCCGCGGCGCATCCGCTGAGCACCGTGGTGCACGGCATCGGGAGCGCCGTGGACCAGCCGGCCGGCTCCGCCTCCGTCGCACAGTTCGGCCAGGTGCTGGAGCGGGCCGTGCGCGAGTCCGAGAATCTGCACGAACTCGCCCGCGACGCCTCCGCGTTCGTCCTGCTCGCCCCGGCGGCGAGCACCTGGGGCGATCCGTCGCAGGCCGCGGTCACCGCGGCGGGCGCGTACCGCGAGGAGCTGGTGCGCCGGCGCCGGGCCGAAGGGCTCAGCGGAACGGTGCTCTGCTGGGACGGTGCACTGTCCCCGGAGACCGTGTTCGCCCGAGCGGTCGAGTACGGCGACCAGTCCGTCACGGTCGCCGAGGCGGACTGGGCGGAACTCGCCGTCACCCGGACCGGTTCGCTGCTGCGGGCCCTCCCCGAGGTGCGTCGGCTCGCCCAGGAGTCCGCGGCGGACACCGGCGACGAGGTGGATCCCGACGCGCTGCGGGCCTACCTGAAGGAGCTCGACGCGGCGGGCCGGCAGGAAACACTGCTGGAAATCGCCCGCGGAGTGGCGGCCCGGGCACTGGGGCACGAAAGCGCCGCGGCGGTCGAACCCGACCTCGATTTCCTCGACGCCGGATTCAATTCGCTGTCCGCGGTGGAATTCCGTAATGCACTGAACCGCATCACCGGACTCTCGCTGCCAGCCGCGCTTGTCTACGATTATCCGACCCCCAATGCGGTCGTCGAGTTCCTGGAATCCGAACTCGCCTGACGCCGTTGCGGTGTTGATCAGGTCCTCGCCGGACGGGTTCCTCCCGTCCGGCGAACCGGCCTACCCCCTGGGCCGGTTCGGGGTACTAAGGGGTTCCTTAGGGGTGTTCCGGCTCCTGGGATGGCCAATACGCTGCGTGCACCGACACGCTCAGCTCGGAGAGTGAATCCACATGGCAGTTCCTGGCTCGTGGAAATCGTTGACTTCGGACGGAAAGGATGTGGTACTCGCGGTCGATTTCGCGGTGACCGGGAGGCCGCAGGCAGGTTTTCCGGAATTCGTCGCGCTCGCCCGTCCGCAATTCTCGCTCTGGGAGACGCTGCCGCCCGCCCCGGAGGAGGACGCGGGCATGACCGGCGCCGACTACGTCGAACGCTGGGCGGAGGACGTCCTCCGGGAGGGCCGGCCGGTCCGGGCCGTCATGGGCTACTGCGTCGGAGCGGTGTACGCGGCGGCGCTGGCCGAGCGGATCGGGAAGCGCCAGGGCGAGACGCCCGCCCTCATCGGCTTCGACCCCGAGCTGCCCCGGCGTGATGTGGTCTGTCACCACTTCCTGACCACCATGGAGGGGATGTCCGGGCTGCTCAAGCCGGAGGAGATCGCCCACGCCCAGCAGGCCGCGGGGCAGGCACTGACCGGCGAGAGCGACATCAAGAAGTTCGGTGAGCGGCTGCTCGCGATCTTCCGTGAGGTCGGCGGCGCGGCGTTCGCCCGGGTCGGCCTGGACGCCAAGCGCAGCGAGGAGTTCGTCGCCACCTTCGGCCTGTTCCTGCACTTCTTCGTGCGGGGCAGCGACCTCGACCCGACGAACGGCTGGAAGTCGCTGACCGCGATGACCTCCGCGACCGCCACCAGCGGCCTCAACCCCCTGTCCGAAGCCGACCGGGCCGCCCGGGTGGCCAAGGAGATCCGCTTCCCCGTCGAGCACGCCGATCTGCTGCGCACGCCCGACGTCGCGACCACGGTCACCGGCCTGCTGAGCTGACGGACCTCACCCCGGCACGTCGAAAGGAAACAGCGCATGCAGCCCATGAGCACGCCCCTCTCCCGGGCCAGTCAGAAAGAGGAGGCGTTGTGGCTGCTCGACAAGCTCGTCCCGGACAGCGGGGTGAACAACATCCCGGCCGCCATCCAGGTGGCGGGCCGGCTGCGGACCACGGCACTGCGCGAGGCCGCCGCCCGGCTCCTGCGCAAGCACGAGGTACTGCGCACCGTCTTCCATGACGAGGGCGCCGGACTGCGCAAGGCGATCCTGTCCCCGGAGGACGCCCCGATCGACATCGAGGTGAGCCGGTCGACCGCGGACGGGCTGGCGGACGATCTCACCGCGCTCGCCGCCCGTCCGTTCAAGTTCAACGGCCGGCCCATGCTGCGGATCTGCCAGGTCGAGGCACCCGAGGGCGATGTGCTCTGCGTCGTGGCCCACCACCTGGTGTTCGATGTGGCGTCCGCGCAGATCGTGATGGGTGAGCTCACCCGGCTCTACGACGCGGTCCTCGCCGGGGAGGACCTCTCCGGCGAGGCGGTCGTTCCGGTCGCGGCGGTCGCCGCCGACGAACCGCGCCCGGAGAGCTTCCAGTTCTGGCGCGACCATCTGAGCGGATTCGACGCCGGCTCGCTGGATCTGTGGATGGCCCGGCAGGGGAGTGCGGAGACGACCCTGAAAGGGGCCACCGTCGCCCACGACCTCTCCGACGGGGCACGGGACGTCGTCCGCCGGCTGCGCAGGGAACTGCGGGCCTCCGAACCCGTCATCCTGCTCGCCGCCTACTACCTGCTGCTCGCGCAGCACGGCGCCGGGCCGGACATCGTGATCGGCTCGCCCGCGGACATCCGCGGGCAGCAGGCCGCCGGTGCCATCGGCTACTACGTGAACATCCTGGCGCTGCGCGTCCGGACCGATCCGGCCCAGAGTTTCCGCGCGCTGGTGCGACAGGCCCGGGACGTGTTCCTGGAGGCGGTCTCCCATGTGGACGTCCATGTGGACCTGCTGCTGCCGGAGATCCCGCGGGTCAACTCCGCCTGGAGCACCACGCTGTTCCGGCATATGTTCAACTACCTGCCCGGCGGGCTGTCCGCGGAGACGACCATCGGCGGTCTCCCGGCGCGGGCCCTGATGGTCCGCAACGGCTACAGCCGGATGAACCTCGAATTCGACATCCTGTCGGAGAAGGACCGCATCACAGTCGAGGCGCTGTACGGGCTGGAATCCCACCGCCGGGCCGATGTCGCCCTCCTCCTCCAGCGCTATGACGCGTTGCTGGTCGCGGTCGGCGCCGAACCGGACCGGCCCGTCGGCGAACTGTCCTCGTGGTCGGAACGGGACCGTACGGTCATCGCCGCGGCCAACCGCACCGCCACCGACACCCCGGCCCCGTCCGTGCTGCGCACCGTCGCCGAACGGGCGGCCGCCGCACCCGACGCGGTCGCCCTCGCGGACGGCGACCGGAACACGACCTACGCCGAGCTGTGGCAGGCGGCCTCGGACACCCGGGAGCTGCTGCGTGCCTCGGGGGTGACCGCGGGCGATGTGGTCGCCGTGGCGGCCCGCCGCGGACCCGAACTCGCCGCCGCGGCCCTGGGCGTCTGGCTGGCCGGATGCGCCTACCTCCCGGTCGATCCCGACCACCCCGCGGACCGGATCTCCTACCAGCTCGCGGACTCCGGTGCCCGTGCCGTACTGGCCGGCGACACGGTGACCCTGCCCGAGGGCACCCCACGACTGGAGATGGCCGGCCTCCGCGCCGCGCAGGGCCAGATCGCCGAACTCCCGGCGGACCCCGACCCGGCCTCGTGCGCGTATCTGATCTACACCTCCGGTTCCACCGGCCGGCCCAAGGGCACCAGGGTCTCCCACGGAAACCTGGCCAATCTCGTCCGGCACTTCCTCGACGAGCTGAAGCCGGGCCCCGGCGAGGTCACGCTGTGGATGACCACCTTCGCCTTCGACATCTCCGCACTGGAGCTGTTCCTCCCGCTGACCTCCGGCGGGACGCTGGCCGTCGCGCCCGACGAGGCCCGGGTGAACGGCACCCTGCTGAGGGAACTGCTGGTCCGGCACGATGTCGCGATCGTGCAGGCCACCCCCACCACCTGGCGGACGGTGATCGAGCAGGTGGGCGACCAGCTGGCCGGCCGGCGGTTGCTGTGCGGCGGTGAGGCGCTCCCCGCCGACCTGGCGGAACGACTGCTGGAGACCGCCGCCGAGGTCCGCAACGTCTACGGCCCCACCGAAACCACCATCTGGTCCACCGCGGGGAAGCTCGGCGCCGGTGACGGGGCGGTGCACGCCGGCACCCCGCTGCGGAACACCACCGCCTTCGTACTGGACCCGGCCGGCCGGGAACTCCCGCTCGGTGTGCACGGCGAACTGTGCATCGCGGGCGCCGGCGTCGCGATCGGCTACCACAACCGCCCGGAACTGACCGCCGAACGGTTCGGCGAGCACCCCGAGTACGGGCGCTTCTACCGCACCGGAGACCTGGCCCGCTGGCGGGACAACGGAACATTGGAGGTGCTTGGCCGGGTGGACCGACAGATCAAACTCCGCGGCAACCGCCTTGAACTCGCCGAAATCGAGGCGGTGTTGCTGGAGCACCCCGAGGTGACCGGCGCCGCCGTGGTCACCGTCGGCGACCTCAGCGCGGACGCCGTCCTGGTGGCCTTCGTGGTGGCCCACCCCACCGAGGGCATCGTCGAGCGGCTGTGGGAACACGCCAGGACGAAGCTGCCCTCGTCGGCGGTGCCGCACGACTTCGTGCTCACCGACGAACTCCCCACCAACGCCAACGAGAAGGTGGACTATCCGCACCTCACCCGGCTGGCCACCGCCCGCCGGGCCGCGGCCGGCCATGGCGCGGCGGCGGAGCACCACGAGGACGCCCTGGTCGACGCGCTGCTCTCGATGTTCCGCGAGCTGCTCGGCCGGGAGGACGTCACCGCCGATGCGAACTTCTTCGTCCTGGGCGGGCATTCGCTGCTCGCCGCGCTGCTGGTGCAGCGGATCCAGGAGTCCTTCGGGGCGGAGATGCGCCTCGCCGAGTTCTTCGCACTGCCCACCCCCCTGGGGCTCGCCGCCTTCCTGCGGTCCCGCGGAGTGGAGCCCGGTACCGGCTGAGCACCCCAGGTACCCGCGTCACCAGGCACAGGAACGGCTGATCGAGGAGAGTGAAGAACAATGCCGGCGATGATCATGAACGGCCATTGCAGGTCCTTCAACGGCGACGGAAAGAAGGACCTGCTCGTCCGCCACGACACCAACGGTGAACTGCTGGTCTTCCCGCACAGCGGAAAGTTCGACGGCACCGACACCTTTCTCGAACCGGTCAAGATCGGTGAGGACTTCCACTGGGAGAAGCACCTCATCATCCGGACCATCGACATCCGCGGCAACGGACTGGCCAGTGTGCTCGCCGGCAGCGAGGAAACCGTCAACACCGAGCATCCGCACGGCGTTTACCTCTATGAGAACAAGGGCGGCCTCAACGGTCTGAACACCCTGAGCGAGCCGATCCGGATGTCGGGCCGCCGCGACGACGGCCGGATCTGGGAGAGCATCGGCGTCGCCGACGTCAGCGGGGACGGCAAGGACGACACCTTCGGCCGGGAGAGCGAACTCGGTCATGTGGACTGGTTCCGCAACACCGGCAACGTCGTGGAGAACGACACCTTCGACAAGACCCCGCAGCGGCTCACCGTCACCGAGCCCACCGACTTCCCCTTCGGCATGGCCGACGTGACCGGCACCGGCCGGCTCGACCTGCTGATCCTGCGCGACAACGGCGATCTGTGCGTCTACGAATTCCCGCCCGGACCCGACGGCTTCCTCGGCGACGGAGCGGACCGGGGCACCTGGTACACCGTCGGCAACCTCGGCGCGGACTGGAACCCGCTGGAGGACGCGCTCGCGGTGACCGATATCGACCTGGACGGCAACCCCGACCTGCTCGTCCGGCAGCGCGACGGGGTGCTGGTGGCGCTCGCGCACACCGGCACGTTCGACCGGAAGAACCCGATGAACACCTTCCACCCGCCGGTCGCCGTCCTCAAGGACTGCGCGGAGTACCACACGCTCACCTGATCGCCACAGCCCCCTCGGTCGGAGTCCGCGCATGAATGCCCTCGACGAAAACCCCTCGCTGATCCAGAAGTTGCACGGGCTGTCCCGGCCCGAACAGGACCGGGCGCTGCTGGATCTGGTGTGCCACCACGCCCTCGCTGCGCTGCGCCGCGTCCGGCCGGACGACGCACCGCGGACCCTGGCCCCGGACCGCCCCTTCACCGACCTCGGATTCGACTCGCTCACCGCGGCCGATCTGCATGTCCGGCTGGTGGCGGCCACCGGACTGCCGCTCCCGGTCACCGTGGCCTTCGACCATCCGACCCCGGTGCGGCTGGCCGGGGAGGTGCGGGCCGGACTGTTCGGTGCCGACGGCGGGGACGGCGAGGAGACCGTCTCCGGGCCGCCGGGGCAGGCGGGCGTGGCCGACGAGGCGGACCCGATCGCCATCGTCGGGATCGGCTGCCGCTACCCGGGCGGGATCGGCAGCCCGGAACAGCTGTGGCGGCTGGTCGCCGAAGGGGCCGAGGTCGTCGCCGGGCTGCCCGAGGACCGCGGCTGGGACCCGGAGACCCTGTACGACCCGGACCCGGACGCCCCGGGCAAGACCTACGTCCGCAGCGGCGGATTCCTCTACGACGCGGCGGAGTTCGACGCGGAGTTCTTCGGGATCGGCCCGCGTGAGGCGCAGGCGATGGATCCGCAGCAGCGGCTCGTCCTGGAAACCTCCTGGGAGGCGCTGGAGCGGGCCGGTATCGACCCGACCGCGCTGCGCGGGAGCCGGGCCGGGGTGTTCCTCGGCGCCGAGCCACAGGAGTACGGGCCCCGGCTGACCCGGGCCGGCGGACACGAGGGCTATCTCTCCACCGGCAACACCACCAGCGTCATCGCCGGCCGGGTCGCCTACGCCCTGGGCCTGGAAGGCCCCACGATGACCGTGGACACCGCCTGCTCGGGGTCCCTGGTCGCGCTGCATCTGGCCTGCCAGGCGCTGCGGCAGGGGGAGTGCTCCGTGGCCCTGGCGGGCGGGGTGGCCGTCATGGCCGCGCCCGGCACCTTCCTGTCCTTCTCCCGGCAGCGCGGCCTCGCCCCGGACGGCCGCTGCAAGGCCTTCTCGGCCGACGCGGACGGCACCGGCTGGTCCGAGGGCGTCGGCGTACTGGTCGTCGAGCGGCTCTCCGACGCCCGCCGGGCCGGGCATCCCGTCCTGGCCCTGGTCCGTGGCTCGGCGGTCAACTCCGACGGCGCCTCCAACGGTCTGACGGCACCCAACGGCCCCTCCCAGCAGCGGGTGATCCGCCAGGCCCTGGCCGCCGCCGGACTGGCCCCGCACGAGGTTGACGCGGTGGAGGCGCACGGCACCGGCACCAAGCTCGGCGACCCGATCGAGGCACAGTCCCTGATCGCCGCCTACGGCACCGAACGGTCCGAACCCCTCTGGTTGGGCTCGGTCAAATCCAACCTGGGCCACACCCAGGCCGCCGCCGGTGCGGCCGGGATCATCAAAATGATCATGTCGATGCGGCAGGAACTGCTGCCACGCACCCTGCATGTCACCGAACCCACTCCCCACGTCGACTGGGCGCAGGGCAAGGTCGCCCTGCTCACCGAGGAACGACCCTGGCCCCGCACGGACCCACCGCGCCGGGCCGGCATCTCCTCGTTCGGCTTCAGCGGCACCAACGCGCACGTCATCCTGGAACAGGCACCGCCCGAGCCCGCGCCGCCACCCACGATCGAGCACCCCCCGGTGCTCGCGCTGCCGCTCTCCGCCCGGACTCCGGAGGCACTGCGGGCGCAGGCCGCCAGGCTCACGTCCTTCCTGGCGGGGAACCACGGGCCGGCCCTCGCCGATCTGGGCCGCACGCTGGCCACCACCCGGGCCCAGCTGGAACACCGCGCGGTGCTGCTCGCCGCCGACCGTACGGAGTTCACCGCCGGCCTGGACGCCCTGGCCGCGGGTGCGTCGGGGCCCGGCATCTGCCAAGGACAGGCCGGCTCCGCCCCGGTCGCCGTGCTGTTCACCGGTCAGGGCGCGCAGCGGCTCGGCATGGGCCGCGAACTGTACGCCGCCTACCCGGTGTTCGCCCGTGCCTGGGACGAGATCTGTGCCGAGCTGGATGTCCATCTGCCCGGCCCGCTGCGCGCCGTGGTGTGGGCGGAGCCGGACAGCCCCGAGGCCGCCCTGCTGGACGGGACGCTCTACGCCCAGTCGGCGCTGTTCGCCCTGGAGGCCGCGCTCTTCCGGCTGCTGGAGTCCTGGGGGCTGCGGCCGGACTTCCTGCTGGGTCACTCCCTCGGCGAGGTCACCGCCGCCCATGTGGCCGGGGTCTGGTCCCTGCCCGACGCCGCCGCCCTGGTCGCCGCCCGTGGCCGGCTGATGCAGGAACTCCCGGCCGGCGGCGCGATGGTGTCGGTACGCGCCACCGAGGAGGAGGTCACCGCCGCACTCGGAGCGTTCGAGGGGCGGGTGGGCATCGCCGCGGTCAACGGCCCCGCCTCGGTGGTGCTCTCCGGGGACGAGGACGCCGTCACCGAGGCCGCCGCCGCCCTCGCCGCGCGCGGCCACAAGACCCAACGGCTCCGGGTGAGCCACGCCTTCCACTCGCCCCGTATGGAGCCGATGCTGGACGCGTTCCGCTGGGTCACCCGGGTGATGTCTTATGCGCCACCGAAGATCCCCGTGGTCTCCAACCTCACCGGGCGGATCGCCACCGGCGAGGAACTGTGTTCACCGGACTACTGGGTGGACCATGTCCGCGGCGCCGTCCGGTTCGCCGACGGGGTCCGTGCGCTGGCGGACCACGGTGTGGGTACCTTCCTGGAACTGGGGCCGGACGCGGTGCTCTCCGCGATGGCACCGGACTGTGTGTCCGGGCAGGACCGGCCGGTGTTCCTGCCCACCCTCCGTCGCGACCGCGCGGAGACCCGGGAGGTCACCGGTGCCCTCTCCCGTGCCTGGGCGCACGGCGCGGACGTGAACTGGGCGGCGTACTACGGCGGTTCCGGCCACCCGGTGGAGCTGCCGACCTATGCCTTCCAGCGGCGGCGGTTCTGGCTGGACTCCGGGGACGCGGCGCTGGACGCGGCCGCACTCGGCCAGGCCGATGCCGCACATCCGCTGCTCGGCGCGGTGATCGATTCCGCGCAAGCGGACACCCACGCCTACACCGGACGCCTCTCGCTGCGCTCCCACCCCTGGCTCGCCGACCACGCGATCAACGGCGCCGTGCTCCTGCCGGGCACCGCCTTCGTCGACCTCGCGCTGTACGCCGGCGACCGGGCGGGCTGCCCCGACCTCGCCGAACTGACCCTGGAAAGCCCCCTGGTGCTTCCGGAATCCGGTGCGGTGCGGCTGCAGGTCGAGGTGGCCGCGCCGGATGAACAGGGCGACCGCCAGGTCCTCGTGTCCTCCCGCGCCGAGGACGATCCGGCCGATGTGGCCTGGACCCGGCACGCCACCGGCCTGCTCACCGCCACCGTCCCGGACCACGACGGACCCGACCTGCGCGTCTGGCCCCCGGCGGAGGCCGAACCGGTCGATCTCGGCGGGCTGTACGACGGTATGGCGCAGCGCGGTTACGACTACGGGCCCAAGTTCCAGGGCCTGCGCGCGGCCTGGCGCCGTGGCACGGAGGTGTTCGCCGAGGTCGCGCTCCCCGAGGGAGCCGACAGCGCGGACTTCGCCCTGTCCCCGGCGCTCCTCGACGCGGCCCTGCACGCCCTCGACCTGGGGGAGTTCGTCCCGCGGGACGGCCGGCCCTGGGTTCCGTTCGCCTGGGCCGGGGTGAGCCTGCGGGCCGTCGGTGCGACGGCGCTGCGGGTGCGGCTGTCGGCCGCGGGGGACCAGGCGGTCACGCTGGACCTCGCCGACGCCACGGGCGTCCCGGTCGCCTCGGTGCGTTCCCTGGTCTCCCGGCCGGTCGCCGCCGAACAGACCGCGGCGGCCCGGAAGGGCATGGTGGCCCGGTCGCTGTTCCGGCTCGACTGGACCACGGTGGTCGCCCCGGGCACACCGGCCGGTGACTGGGCGCTGCTGGGCGACGGCGAGGGCGCACTCGGCCGGGCGCTGCGGGCCGGCGGGGTCCGGCCGAGGAGTCACGCCGAGCTCTCCGCCATGGACGTACCGGATCTTCTGGTGGTGCCCTGTGCGCCCGCCGAGGGCGCGCCGCCCGAGGCCGCCCGCCACACCGCGCACCGCGTCCTCGACCTGCTGCGGTCCTGGCTCGCCGACGAGCGGTTCGCCGGCTCCCGGCTCGCCCTGGTGACCGAGGGCGAGGACTTCGCCGCCTCGGTGGTCTGGGGCCTGGTGCGCTCGGCGCAGGCCGAGCACCCGGACCGGATCACCGTGGTCGATGTGGATTCCTGGGCGGCCTCGGGGCCGGCCGTCGCCGGTGCGCTGGCCACCGGTGAGCCCCAACTTGCGTTAAGAGACGGTGAGTTGCGGCTTCCGCGGCTGGCCCGGGTCACTCCACCGGACGCCGGTGCGGAGTGGGACCCGGATGGCACCGTGCTGATCACCGGTGGCACCGGCGGGCTCGGCGCGCTCGTGGCCCGGCACCTGGCCGGCGCACACGGGGTGCGGCACCTGCTCCTGGTCAGCCGCCGGGGACCGGACGCCCCGGGCGTGCCGCGACTGCGCACCGAGCTGGCCGCGCTCGGCGCCACCGTGACCGTGGCCGCCTGCGATGTCGCCGACCGTACGGCCCTGGCCGGACTGCTCGCCGGGATCCCCGCCGCGCATCCGCTGCGCGCCGTGGTGCACGCCGCCGGTGTGCTCGACGACGGGGTCCTCACCTCGCTGACCCCGCAGCGCTTCGACGGCGTCTTCCGGCCCAAGGCGGACGCGGCCTGGCTGCTCCATGAACTGACCGCGGACCTCGCACTCACCCGCTTCGTCCTGTTCTCCTCCACCGCCACTCTGCTCGACGGGGCGGGACAGGCGAACTACGCGGCCGCCAACCTGTTCCTCGAAGCGCTCGCCCGGCACCGGCGGGCCACCGGCCGCCCGGCGACCGCGCTGGCCTGGACACTGTGGGACGAGGCCGACGGCATGGCCGGGCGGCTCGGCGAGGCCGGTCTGCGCCGGGCCGCCCGGTCCGGTTTCCCGCCGCTCGACCCGGCCGAAGGCCTGGCGCTGTTCGACGCGGCGCTCGCCACCGCGGAGACCACTCTGGTCCCGCTGCGGATCGACCCGGCCGTGCTCCGGGCCCGCCCCGGCGGTGTCCCCGCGCTGCTGGCCGGGGTGGTCCGGGTGCCGTCCCGCAATGCCGCCCAGGCCGGGGCCCCGGCTCCGGCCGCGGATTCCCTGGCCACCCGGCTGGCGGCGCTCTCCGCCGAGGAGCAGCGGCGCACCCTGCTGGGCCTCGTACGCGCCCAGGTCGCCGAGGTCCTCGGCTATGACCGCCCGGAGGCGGTGGTCAGCGGGCGGGGCTTCCTCGAACTCGGCCTCGATTCGCTCGCCGCGGTCGAACTGCGCAACCGGCTGACCGCCGCCACCGGGGAGACCCTGTCGTCCACGCTGGTCTTCGACCACCCCACGCCCGACGCGGTCGCGGAGCACCTGGCCACGCGCCTCATCGCCGGCGAAGCGGACCGGACCGCCTCGGTGTTCGCCGGAATCCGCCTGCTGGAGGCGGAGCTGGCGGCCGTCGCCCCGGACGAGGAGGAGTACGCCGGGGTCGCGGCCCGGCTGCGCGGACTGCTCACCACATGGGCCGAAACGCATCGCCCCGAAGAGCAGGCGCAGGAGTCCGCACTGGGCGCCGCCACCGCCGAGGAACTCTTCGACATCCTCGACAGCGAGCTGGAGGCCGGCAGGTAACGACCAGCGGTCCCACGGCATGTCATCGCTCCCCGGCCTCCCAGGGGACCGATGACATGCCGTGGGCGCGTCTACCAGCGGACCGGCATCGCATGCAGTCCGAAGACGAAGTTCTGGTACTTGAACGGCAGTTCATCCATCGGCTTGTCAAGCCGCAGGGAGGGCATCCGCCGCAGGAGCGTGCCCAGCCCGATCTCCAGCTCGGCGCGGGCCAGGTTCTGCCCGATGCACTGGTGTACCCCGTATCCGAAGGCGATATGGTGCCGGGCCTTGCGGTGGATGTCGAAGGTGTCGGGGTGTTCGAAGGCCCGCTCGTCCCGGTTGGCCGAGGCGCTCAGCACGAAAATGCCCTCACCGGCCCTGATTTTCCGGCCGTCGATCTCGATGTCGTCAACGGCGACCCGGTCGAAGGCGGCCCAGTCCGACACGGAGTGGAACCGCAGCAACTCGTCGACCGCACCGGGCAGCAGCGCGGGGTTCTCGCGGAGTTCGGCCAGCTGCTCCGGGTGTTCCAGCAAGGTCAGCATGCCCAGGGGGAGCATGTTCGCGGTCGCCTCGTGTCCGGCGGTCAGCAGCAGGAAGGCCATGCCCACCAGGGCCGCGCGGGTCAGCTCGCCCGTGCCGACCTGTTCGTTGATCAACCGGCCGATGAGGTTGTCGCCGGGTGCTCTCACCGCCGCCTTGACCAGCTCGTCAAGGAAGTCGATCAGCCCCTCCATCGCCGCCTTGACCTGTTCGGGCTCGGCGTTCAGCTGGACCAGTGTCCTGGTCGCGGACTGGAAGTACTCGTGATCCTCGTACGGGACGCCGAGTAGCTGACAGATGACCAGCGAGGAGAGCGGCAGACCGAGATCCTCCACGAGATCCCCCTGGGAGCCCCGCGCCAGCATGTCGTCGATCAGCCGGTCGGTAATGCGCTGGACCTCCGGCCGCAGCTGGTTCATCCGCCGCGCACCGAACTCGGAGATGAGCATGCGCCGGTAGTGGCTGTGCCGCGGCGGGTCCAGGTTGATGAACTGGCCCTCGTGGAACTGGGCGATCTCCGCCAGCTCGTTGAGCTGCTCGGCGGTGAGCGGCTCCCCGCCGCCCGTGGCCTCGTGGGCCGGCGGCTCCTCGGGCGGCCGGACGCTCGGGAAGCCCGGCCGGCTCGCATCGGAGCTGACCCGCGGGTCGGTCAGCAGTTGCTGCGCCTCGGCATGCCGGGTCACCACCCAGGCGCTACCGCCGTGCGGCAGCTGTACCCGCACCAGCGGGGAGTCCGCCCGCAGATCCGCGTACTCCGGTGGCGGGGCGAAGGGGCAGCGCCGGGCCATGGGGAAGCGCAATTCCTGCACCGACCCGCTGCTGTCAATATCCGTCATGGAATTCTCCCCTCAAGGTAATTATCAGGCGACAGGTCAGGAACTTATTGCGGGGATGAACAGCCGTCAAGATTCAAAAGATTTTGCCCAGCGAATAGGGGTGGTTCTCAATTTCACATACAGCGTCCTGCCGCTCGGTGAAGGGCGGGCGAAGAAATGCACCCGCATTGCCCATATCGGGCGTCAATTCGACGGCAGGTGAATAATCGGAAACCCGTCCGCCGCGCAGCGTAAAACCCCTGATCATCTCGCCGGAACGGGGTGGGAAGCACCGGCGCAATGAGGTGAATCGTCCCCGCGGGCACGGCCGGGCCGGTGCGGCCGGCGGGGCGTCCGCCTCGGGCACCCCCGGCGGGCCGTCGGGCGAACAGGGGTAGAGATAGCTCCACCTTTTCTTGGGACCTAGCTGGGATGTCCCAGGGCTCATCTCCGGCCAACATGGAGCATGTTGAAGAGCCTCGTGGGGAGACCGAACCATGCACGACACCGATGTGACCAGGCTGCATAAGCACTACCGAGCCCAGACCGGGAAGCTCACCGGCCGTCCGCCGCACCTGGGGGAGACGTGAAGCACTCGGCCGAATCGCATTCCTCGTCCGTGACCGACCATCCGGAAACGGATGCCAAGGACGAGCAGAAGCAGGTCCCGGAGAACTTCCAGGAGCAGCTGGCCTACGCCTGGGAGTACATCGGCGGGGTCTACGGCACGATCCTGACCATCCTGCCGGTCATCACCTACATCGTGGTCAATGCGCTGACCAGCATGTGGCCGGCGATCTGGGCCTCGATCGGCACCGCGGTCCTGGTGGGCATCTTCCAGCTGCTGCGCAAGGAGAAGCTGGCCGCCGCCTTCATCGGCCTCGGCACGGTGCTCATCACCTCCGGCGTCGCCGTCTTCGTCGGTGAGGCCAAGGGCTACTACCTGCTCGGCAACTGGATCACGGTCGGTATCGGCAGCATTCTGCTGCTGTCCGTGCTGGTGCGCCGGCCCCTGATCGGTCAGGTCTGGGCGGCGGCCAACTTCCAGGGAACGTTCTGGCGCCGGGACCGGAAGTCGAAGTTCTACTACGACCTGGCCACGCTGCTCTGGTCGATGCTGAGCTTCTCCCGGTTCGCGGTGGAGCGGTGGCTCTACAACATGGACGAGACCACCTGGCTCGGCATCGCGCGGCTCGTCATGGGCTGGCCGCTGACCTTCTTCGCCGTGATGACCAGCATCTGGGCGGTCCGCAAGGTGGACGGGCGGCGCAAACTCTACGACCCGAATTACAAGGACCCCAAGCAGAAGGAATCCGGGGAGAGCGACTCGGCGGACGTCGAGACCGCGAAATCCCGCGGGGAATAGCAACGCCGAGCCCATACAGCTCCGTGGGTGAGGCGACCAACCGGTGGATCCCCCTCCCCCGTGTGTCGGCGGCGGTCAGTGACCGTCGCTGTCCAGGGGTATACACCGCCACGATTTCCGGTCCGCAACAGCGGACCGGAAATCGTGGGTTCCACTCCCGTTGAAGGGCATCCGATATGCGCACGTCGAAGGCGGTCGAGGTCCCGAAGCTCCTGGCGGCGTCGTACGCCAGACGACCGTGTGACGGGCCCATAGGGGCGTACGCGAACGGTTAGGGGTTGCCGACGGCACGGCCGGCAAGCACTGTCGTCCGAGGGTTTCACCACGTACGGAAGTCTGAGGGGATGCACACGTGAACGCGCACGCCGATGAGGATCTGTGGGTCCGACGGTTCCATCCCGCGCCCGAGGCGGCGACCAGGCTGGTCTGCCTGCCCCACGCCGGCGGCTCGGCCAGTTTCTATTTCCCGGTGTCCAGGGCGCTCGCCCCGGCGATCGACGTGCTGGCAATTCAGTACCCCGGCCGACAGGACCGCCGGAACGAGCCCTGCCTGGACAACATCGCGGATCTCGCCGACGCGGTGACCGAGCGGCTGCTGCCCTGGACCGACCGGCCGCTGGCGATATTCGGGCACAGCATGGGCGCCACCCTCGCCTTCGAGGTGGCGCTCCGCCTCGAACAGCGCGAGATCACCCTGCAGGCCCTGTTCGCCTCCGGGCGCCGGGCACCGTCCCGCCACCGCGAGGAAACGGCGCACCTGTACGACGACGCCTCACTGGTCCGCGAGATCAAGGCGCTCAACGGCACCGAGTCCCAGACGCTGGACGACGAGGAGATGCTGCGCGCGGTGCTGCCCGCGATCCGCAGCGACTACCGGGCCGCGGAGACCTACCGCTATCAGCCGGGGCCGCCGCTGAACTGCCCCGTATACGCGATGGTCGGGGAGAGCGACCCGAAGGTGAGCATCGATGAAGCCCGCTCCTGGAGCGATCACACCAAGGAGCACTTCGAGCTGCAGACCTACCCTGGCGGGCACTTCTACCTGAACGCTCAGGCGCCCCGGATCATCGACGCGATCTCACAGGCGGTGTCGGCGACTTCCGGCACCGCATAACGGTGGCTGCCTAATGCTGTTGTCAAGCCACGAGATGGAGTGGCGGCCGGGCTTGGTAGGGCCGTCGGTCGCGCAGGATTGCGTAGAGGACGTTGACGCGGCGTCGGGCCAGGGCGATCAGAGCCTGGTGGTGTGTCGTTTTCCTTCGGCTCGCTTGCGGTCGTAGTAGGTCCGCGAGGCCGGATCGTTCTTGATCGCGCAGAACGCGGATTGGTAGAAGACTCGTTTGAGGGTCTTGTCGCCGCCGGTCGCGCTGCGGGAGTAGCGGGTCTTGCCGGACTGGGTGAGGACGGGGGCCAGGCCGGATGCGGCGGCGAGTGCGTCGCCGCCGGCGAAGCGGCGGATGCTGCCGATGGCCGCGAGGAACTCGGCGGTGAGGGTGGCCCCCATCCCGGGCAGGCTGCGGATGAGGGCCCCGTCAGGGTGAGCTTCGACCAGCTGGCCGATCTCGTTCTCCAGGGCTTTGAGCCTGCTTCGCAGCAGCAGAAGTTCGTCGGCGAACTCGCGGATGAGCGCGGCGGTGCGGCGCTCGCCGGTCACGGCCAGCTGCTGGCTGCGGGCTGCTGTGACGGCGGCTTCGGCGAGGGCTTGCGCGGTGGTGTTCTTGACTCCGCGTCGGGTGAGGTAGCTGGTGATCCGGGCTGTTCCGGCCTGGCGGATCTCGGCCGGGGTGACGTACCGGGACAGCAGGAGAAGGCTGCCCTTGTGCCGGGGTTCGACCACACGGTCCAGGCCGGGGTGGATGGCGGTGAGCAGGTCGCGCAGCCGGTTGATGCGCATCGTGGTGTCCTTGACGAGATTGGTGCGGTGGGAGACCAGCAGCCGCAGTTCGACGGTGGTCTCTTCGGGCAGTTCGACCACTCGCAGATCGTCACGGAGCAGGACTTGTTCGGCGATGACCTTGGCATCGCGGGGGTCCGACTTGTTCTCCCCGCCCCGGGTCCCGCGGCGGGCCCGGTTGACCGCCAGGCCGGGGACGTGGACGCATCGGAAGCCTTGGGCCAGCAACATCGCGGCCAGCAGGCCGGAGATGCCGCCGAGCACGTCCAAGCCGACGGTGACAGGGCCGTGTTCGGCCTCGACGGCGTTGAATTCCTCGATCGCCTCGGTGATGGCGGCGGAGTCGTTGTCGACTCGGTGATGCAGCAGGAGCCGGGCGCGGTCGTCGATGACCGTCAGCCAGTGGAATTCCTTGGCGATGTCGAATCCTGCGTGGGCGGACATGGTGACGCTCCCCTCGCCGTGCAACAACGTGCGGCGCGACTCCTTCCGTCTGTCCTCGCCCTACCAAGCGATGGTCCGCAGAGCCTAATCAGCAGTCCGGAAGAAGTGGCGGGGCAGGGGGATCAGCCACCGAAGCCATCAAGGGCAGCCAGCATGAAAACCATCCCTGCCCCACCCGCGCTGTCCCAGAGTCGCGAACTCCCGGGACGCACTCAAGAAGGTAGGGCGGCATGAGGGGGGCCTGCACCAGGCGGTGCAGGCCCCCCTCATGCGGCCCGGAGCCGGCCCACGCTCACTCCGGAAGCCGGACCGGCGCAATCTCGTGGAAGACATCGCCGGGTCCGGGGTTCTCCGGAGCTGTGCTGCCGCCGAGGTGGTCGACCACACCCCAGACCGCGTTCAGCGCGGTGGTCACGGCACCCTCGGCGAACCCACCGGTCCAGGAGATGTCGTCGCCGCACAGGAAGAAGCCACGATGCCGCGGATCGAGCTCGTGCTGCATGAAGTGGCTGAACAGCCGCCGCTGGTAGCGGTAGTGACCGGGCAGATTCGCCTTGAAGGCACCCATGAACCGCGGCTCGGTCTCCCAGGTGATCGTCAGCGGTGCGCTGATGAGGTGCGAACGGATGTCCACCCCGGGGTAGATCTCGCCCAGCTTGGCCAGCAGAAGCTCCAGCCGCTCCTCCGCCGACAGGGTGGCGAACTTCAGCGAGTCGTCGTTCCAGGTGTAGGACAGGCACATCACGCCCGGCCGGTCCGGTCCGGAGTCGAACAGGTAGACACTGCGCGGCATCCGGTCCGTGAGGGTCATACCCATCGCCATCTGGCCGGTGTGCGGATCGGTGTCCAGCCAGAAGGGCCGGTCGGTCAGCACGAACACCTTTGAGGAACCCATGTAGTGGGTGCGTTCGACGGCGCTCCACAGGCCGGTCGGCAGCAGGTCCGGATCGCTGTCCACATGATTGAGCAGGGCCCAGACGTGCGGGCTGAACACCACGGCCGGATACCGGTCCCGGCGGCCGTCGGCGTCCGTCACCTCGTAGCCCTCGGCATCGCGTCCGATGCGCACGGCCGCGGGCCGCGGGGACCCCCCGTGCAGACCGGCCAGCGAGGTGCCGGCCGGCCAGTGCGCGAGCCGGTCGGGCCGGTGCGTCCACAGCCCACGGGGCAATTGCTGGGCGCCGCCTTCGATCGTCATCTGGTCGTCGTCCGCCGCGGTGCAGACGACACGGAGGATCTCGATGATGGAATTCGGGAAGTCGGTGTCCCATCCGCCGGTGCCGAAACCGACCTGGCCGAAGATCTCCCGGTGCCGGAAGGAGGCGAATGCCGGACTGGTGGCGAGGAATCCGTAGAAGGACTGGTCGTCGTACTCCTTGACCAGCTGATTCCATATCGCCTTCAACACGGGGATATCGCGGCGGCGGATCGCGTCCTGCATGCTGGAGAGTTCGGCGCGGTCCTGCAGCGCCTTGGCCCAGGCATCCGCGACTTCCTGGAACTCCGAGGGCAGATCGGCCGCCGACCGCGCCCGGTGCGCGCGTCCTTCCAGATGCACCATGGTGGCTGGGGTGGAGGGCGCCAGCGGGTTGGGGAACGGGGAGGTACGCAGGCCGAGTTCGTCGATGTAGTGGAACAACGTGGTCGCCGACACCGGGAAACGCATCGCGCCCATCTCGGCCAGCAACTCGGGATGCTCCGGGAACGGCACCGAACGCATCCGCCCGCCCAGCTGCTCGGCCTCGTACACCACCGGCCGCAGCCCGAGCCGCATCAGCTCATAGGCCGCGGTCATCCCGGACATCCCGCCGCCGATCACCGCCACCGGAGTGCCGTGCCGGTGCCGGGGCACGGTGCCGAGCCCGGCCGGATGTCGTAGCCAGTCGTCATAGGCGAACGGGAAATCCGGTACGAACATGGTCACTCGTTCCGAACTGGCCAAGGTCATGAGGAAACCTCTCGATCGGTCGCGGTCGGAGCGGATCCCGGTACCACTCGGGTCGGCGTTCCCGCAGATTGGAGTGGCGGCACGCGCCGTACGAAGTTCCTCGTCGGTCACCGGTATTCCCCGGTGGGAACCTATTTTCCGCGCACAATGCGCGGCAACCCCTACCGACCCCGGCTTCACAAAACCGGACCCGCAGACTCCGGCACACCCCCTGAAGGAGATACAGGGGTATCTGGCCCACGAGTTCGCGGCGTATTTTGCGCCCTTTCAGTCCCGCCCGGCCGGCAACTCTGCGTACGGGAATTCCTTTCCACCGGTCGCGCCGTATCGCCGCGGGCGGGCCGCCTTCCTTCCCGGCGGAATGAGGGCCGCTCACACGGGGCGGCAGCCTGGAGAGGGAAGTGCCTCCTCTATAGACTCGAACGGTGAGCAGCGAAACCGAGGTGCCGCGTCCGGAGCAGCTGGACGAGGGCGACCTGCTGCTGGCCAACGCCCTCCAGGCCGCGCCCCGCGCGACCTGGAGCGAGCTGGGAAAGGTCCTCGGACAGGACGCGGTGACCTTGGCCCGCCGCTGGGAGCGCCTCAGCAGCAAGGGCCTGGCCTGGGTCACCCCCGCGCTGGGCCCCGGACTCCTCTACCGGACCTGCCGGGCCTTCGTCGAGATCCACTGCGAACCGGGCAGTGCCGCCCAGGTGTCGGCCGAGCTGTCCCGTCAGCCCCACCTGCTCACCATCCAGCATGTCGCCGGCACCTACGACCTGTTCGCGATCGCCTTCACCCCGGACTTCGCCTCGATGTCCGACTACCTCCTCACGAGCCTGCCCCGGCAGGAGGGCGTCGTCCGCGTCCGTTCCCACCTGGTGACACGCAACTTCCGTACGGGATCGCAGTGGCGCCTGGGCGTGCTGAACCAGCGCCAGGAGCGGGCCCTGCTCCGCACCCGTCCGGAACCGCAGAGTGCCGAGGCCACGGCGTACAGCACCTGGGAGCGCGAACTGATCGTCGCGCTGAGCAACGACGGCCGGATCCGCTACACCGATATCGCCACGGAACTGGGTGTCACCCCCCGGACCGTGCAGCGCCGGCTGAACCGGCTGCTGGGCAACCGCGACCTGCTCCTGCGCTGCGATGTCGCGCAGCCCCTCGCGGGCTGGCCGACCGGCGCCGTGCTGTGGCTCAACGTCCCGGACGAGCGGCTGGAGGAGGCCGGCCGTACGCTCGGCGCCTTCCCGGAGACCCGCAGCTGCGCGGCGCTCTCCGGCGCGAACAACCTGCTGGTCACGGTCACCCTGCACTCGGTGGACGCGCTCCACGACTGGGCCGTGCAACTGCGCCAGGCGCTCCCGTACGCGGACATCGCGGACCGTTCCGTGGTGCTGCGCCAGGACAAGCTGTGCGGTCATCTGCTGGATGCGTGGGGACGAAGCCGTGGCGTCGTCCCCCTCGACATCTGGCGTCCCAGCGGCCTCAGCCGGTGAGGCGGGTGGTGCCCGTACGGCCGCCGACCACGGGAACCGCGACGGCCGGCCGCCGCAGGCCCGCACCGAGCGCCCGCTCGATCTGCCGGGCCAGCCGCAGGACGCCGAGGTCGTCGCCGCTGCGCCCGACGATCTGCACCCCTACCGGCAGCCCGTCCGCGGTGAAGCCCGCCGGCACCGACAGGGCGGGTACGCCGAGCACGGTGAACCAGTACATGGAACGCATGCAGTCGAGATAGTTCTCGCTCCTGGTGCCTCCGATGCGCTCCGGCCACAGCTGATCCGCGCTCCACGGCACCACCTGGGTCGTGACCGTCACCAGATAGCGGTACTCGCGGGTGAACTCCGCGAACCGCTGGAAGAGCAGCCCGCGGAGCTTGTGTGCGCGCATCAGACCCGCCGAGGTCGTCGCCAGCCCGTTCTCGATGTCCTGGCGGACCCTGATGCCGAAGGCCTCGGGGTTCGCGGCGTACCGGTCACCGTAGTTGAGCGCCCGGTACCAGCCGCGCAGCGTGCGGAACGCCTCGTCGGCCCCGGTCATGTCCGGGGCCGCGACGGCGACCTTGCGGGAGATTCCGGCCAGGGCCTCGTGCACCGGCTGCATCGCGGTGCGCACGGCGTCGTCGACAGCGAGTTGGCCGCCGAGGTCCGCACTCCACGCCACCGGTACGTCCGAGAAGTCGTACTCCAGACCGGCGTTGAACCGGGACGTGTCACCGAGGCCCCAGGGGGACCGCGGATCGGCCCGGGTCAGCACCGACATCTGCAGCGCGACATCGTCGACGGTACGGCCGACAGGGCCCTGGATGCTCAGCGGTGCGAACGGATCGTTGGCCGGCCACATCGGAACCGAGCCCACCGACGGCCGCAGCCCCACGACATTGCAGAAGGTCGCCGGGTTGCGCAGTGAACCGCCGGTGTCACCGCCGTCGGCCAGGGCCACCATGCCCGTCGCGACGGCGGCCGCCGCACCGCCGCTGCTGCCGCCGGCCGTCAGGTTCAGGTCGTACGGGTTGCGGGTGGGGCCGAACAGCTCGTTTGTGCTCTGGATGCCCGCACCGAACTCGGGCACATTGGTCTTGCCGACCGTCACGGCACCCGCGTTCACCAACTGCTCGACGACCAGCGCGTCATGGTCCGGCACATGGCCGGCGTAGAGCTTCGAACCGTAGGTCGTCCGGATGCCCTTGGTCGGGGCGAGGTCCTTGTGCGCGACCGGGAGGCCGTGCAACGGACCCAGCAGCTCTCCTCGTGTGACGGCGGCGTCGGCGCGGGCGGCCAGCGCACGGGCGTGGTCCTCGGCGAGCGTGATGATCGCGTTGACCTTCGGGTTCACCGCGTCGATCTGGGCGAGGTGGGCGTCGAGGATCTCGCGCGCCGACACCTCACGGCGCCGCTGGAGCTCCACCAGTTCCCGGGCCGGCAGCCACAGGAGGTCGTTCTCGGTCACAAAGATCAGCAGTCCTTGCCTTGGTCGATGGGGGATGTGCTTACGGCAGATGGATGGGGGCGCCGGGGCCCAGCGGCAGGTCGAGGAAGTAGAAGCCGGTGAGGATGACGGTCCAGACCGTCGCGAAGGACAGGGCGAACGGCACCAGCCGGGAGATGACCGTGCCGAGTCTCAGCTCGGGCTGGTACTTCTGCGCCGAGACCAGCGCGAAATACAGGAAGACCTGCATCGGCGTGATCGCCCCGGTCACGGAGTCGCCGATCCGGAAGGCCGCGTGCATGGCGGCGGGAGACAGGCCCAGCAGCATCCCGGCCGGCACCATGACGGTGCCCAGGATCGACCACAGCGCGGAGCCCGAGGTGATCAGCAGATTCAGCAGCGAGGTCACCAGGACGACCGCGAGCAGAATCCCGAAGCCCCCCAGCCCGGCGGACTTCGCACCGTCCGCGAGACCGATGGCGAAGAGCTTGCCCAAGTTGCTCCACGTCAGCAGATTGATGGTCTGCGCGATCGCGAAGACGAGCACGACGAACCCGGACATGTCCCGGACCGCGCCGATGAGGTGCGGATAGACGGCACGTGCTTCCTTGCCGACCCCGCCACAGCGGGCGTAGACGACGCCGAAGACGAAGAACAGCCCGGACAGCACGAGGGCGAGGCTGTCGACGAAGGGGGAGGGAGCCAGCACCCCGTCCTCCCCGCGCAGCGGGCTGCCCGGCAGCAGCCAGGCGGTGACGAGCGCGGCGGCGACCGCCAGCGTCACCCCGCCGCTGATCAGCAGCGCCCGGCGCTGCGCCGGGGTCGCCAGCGTCTCGGCGGCCGGCCCCTCCGAACCGGAATGCGCCGGATCGTGCTTCGGGTTCCAGGCCGCCAGCCGCGGTTCGAGGACCCGGTCGATGAGGAAGCCGCCGACCAGCGGAAGGATCAGTCCGGCCGTCGCGGTGAAGAACCAGTTCATGGCGATATGGACGTGATAGCCCTCGATGCCCGGCAGCAGCTGCGCCGCGCTCTGCGTGATACCGGTCGTGGTCACATCGAGAGTGCCGAGCAGAATCCCTCCGTCGTAGCCGCTCCCCACGCACACAAAGGCACCGAGCAGGCCCGCCACCGGGTGCCGTCCCACCGCCTTGAAGACGATCGCGGCGAGCGACGGCAGCAGGATGTAGGCGGAGTCGGCCAGTACGTGCCCCTGGCAGGCGACGAAGGCGACGAGGTAGGGAACCCAGCGCCGCGACACCCGCAGGAACGCGAACCGCATCAGACATTCCAGGGCGCCGGTACCCTGCGCGACGCCTATGCCCATCGCGATGACAAGCACCGGGCCGAGCGCGGGAAAGGCCATGAACGAATCTATGGCCGTGCCAAGAAGATGACTGAGCCCCTCCGGCGTCAGCGCACCGAGCACGGGCGTCGGCTTCTTCTCCCCCGGCACCTGCACCGTCACGTCGAAGGCGGCAACCACCGTGGACACCACGGCGACCAGCCCGAAGATGCCGGCGAAGAGCACGAACGGATTGGGCAGCCGGTTGACCAATCGCTCGACCCGTCCCAGCAATCCCTCCAGCGGAAGCGGGTTCCGTTCCAGTGCCTTCATTGCTGTCTGCCTCTCGTCCCGGAGCGTGTCGGCGGTGTGCGTGCGCCACTATCGAGGGGGCGGCGCAAATCTCCGGAGAGGTGCAGGGGAATGTCCATCCAAGCCTTGAATCCGCAGAAAAACGGCCATCGCTGTCATGGCGCTGCGACCACGACCGGGGAACTGCGGCACCTCCGGACAGTTGCAGCCGACGGCTCGGCGCCCCCCTCGGCGGCCGGCACACCAAGTGACCGCGCCCCTCTGACGTGCTGCTCCGACGTGCCCCTCTGACGCGCCGCTCCGCTTAACATGTCCCCGTCAATTGCTCACGGCGGGGGAGCGGGGGAGAGAGCAGATGGCTCTCTTCACCCTCGAAGCCGAGGCACGCCCGCCGTATCCGGTCGGCGCGCGCCCGGTTCAAAGCCACATCTGAAAAGGAACGTCATGCGTTTCGCCCGAATACTTGCCACCGCAGGAACCGTTGTCGCCTTGGCGTCGGTCTCGGCTTGCGGCCTGCCCTCCGCGGGTTCACCCCAGGAAGCGGGGGACTTCCTCAAGTCGACGCTCCACTGCGAGAGCATCGACATCGCCTCACCCCCCGAGGTCCAGCGGGTGGAAGCCATGGGGATGACGGGCATCAACGGCGGTGGCGAGTGCAAGGACCCGGCGGGCGACGACGGTGACGTCGACTTCCTCACCATCGAGGACATGGAGGCGTTCCAGACCGCCGTCAAGGGGGACGACGACGAACAGGACGAGCTCATGATCGGCGACGACTTCGTCGTCGACCCGAGCAGCGACGACCAGCGGCATCAACTCCTCAAGGCCGGGCTGCTGTTCCTCAACTGCACCCCGGACTTCAAGGCTCCCCCCGGCAAGACCGCGGACGACGGCGAAATCGAGGGCTGCTCCACGACCGACTATTCGGAGGATCTCGACTGACGTCCCCTAGACGGCTCGGCGCGGGCACCGTCCGCGCCGAACCGTTCCCCGGTCGCGGACGGGCCGTGTGGATCAGTGGGCGGTGAGACCACCGTCGACCACCAGCTCGGTACCGGTGACGAACGAGGACTCGTCGCCGGCGAGAAACAGCATGGCCGAGGCGATCTCATCGGGGCGGCCCGCGCGGCGCATCGGGGTACGCACGATGTCCGGCTGCTGGTCGCCCTGCTCCTCCAGGAGCTCCTGGATCATCGGCGTGGCGATGACACCGGGGTGGACGGAGTTGACCCGTACTCCCTGACGGGCGTACTCGACTGCCGCGGTCTTGCTGAGCAGACGCACCGCGCCCTTGGACGCCTGGTAGGCCGCGGCTGCTCCGCTACCCACGAGCCCCAGGACGGACGAGGTATTGATCACCGAGGCGTTGCCGCCGGCGCGCAGCAGGGGCAACGCAGCCTTCATCCCGAGCCAGGTGCCCTTCTGGTTCACGTCGATGACGCGGTCCCACATGTCTTCCCGGGTGTCCTCGATACCCGGCCAGTCCAGGATGCCCGCGACATTGACGAGAACGTCCAGAGCGCCGAACCGCTCACGGACGGTGGTGATCACGCCATCCCATTGCTGGGCGGACGATACATCCAGACAAGCGGAGACGACTTCCGCCCCGGTCTCCTCCAACTCCTCCGTGAGCGCCGCAAGCCGCTCCTGCCGGACATCGGTAACAACCAGCCGCGCGCCTTCCCGGGCGAACAGTCTGGCCGTCGCCGCGCCGATTCCTCCCGTCGCCCCGGTGATCAACGCGACCTTGCCGTCCAGCCGTTGCCCGGTCATCGTGGTGTCGTCCCCTCTCTCGGCCGTGGTGCGCTGGGGCAGTACCGCCCGCGCTCGGCGTGTCAGACCAGACGACAGCAAGCGTCAACGCCGCACTCACCTGCCCGCGGCACGACGCCCTCCTCCCGCCCGCTGCCCGTCCCTTTCGCCACCAAGCCTGGACGCCCCGGAAACCGCTGACCAGGACGCGCCCTGCCTGGGTGCCACACACCGGGGCAGGGCACCGATCCCCTTTTTGCCGCTGAGGTACGACACCCCTGGAGTGGCGTCTCCACCACGCTGACGCCGCTTCTCGATCACCCCGACGACGGCGGCCCCGATCTCACGCCACCCCAATGCGCCGCAATCCTGCCCCGCCAGCGCCAGGCCCGTGTCATGTCAGTGGGGTGTGGGGGAGTGGTGCGCCGGGGCCGCGGGGCGAGGGGCGAGTCGGTAGGAGTCGCCGTGGGATTGCACCAGGCCGCCCGTGGGGGAGGGGAAGTGGGTGCCGAGCATCAGGGTGCCGGTGTCGGCCAGGGAGGCGAGGAGGTGGTGTCGGGTGGCGGCCGCTTGGTGGGGGTCGCTGTCCACGCAGCTGCCGATGTCGGGGTGGAGCAGTTGTACGGGGTGATGGATACAGTCGCCGGTGATCAGGGCGGTGGCCGTGCGGCCGTGCAGTTCGACGGCGAGGTGGCCGGGGGTGTGTCCGGGGGTGGGGATCAGGCGGATGCCTGGCGCGATCTCGGTGCCCGCTTCCGGGATGTCGACGAGGTCGAGAAGGCCGGCGTCCTTGATGGGGTGGACGGAGTCCCGGAACATCTGCCGCCGGGCTTCGTCCATGTCTGCCGTCGCCCAGTGGTTCCACTCCGTTCGGGCCGTCAGATAACGGGCGTTGGGGAAGGTGGGTTTCCATGTGTCGCCGTCGGCATACGTGTTCCACCCGACATGGTCGGTGTGGAGGTGCGTGAGGATCACGAGGTCGATGGTCCGGGGCGGGAAGCCGGCGGCGTCGAGGCGCGCGAGGTAATCGCTGTCGAGGTTGTTCCAGGCGGGGTTGGCGCGGGTTTTGCCGTTGCCGATACCGGTATCGACGAGGACGCGCAGGCCGTCGACCGAGAACGCGAAGCTGTGGCTGCTCAGCCGCAGGGTGCCGGCGTCGTCGGCGAAGTCGGGCCGCAGCCAGGGCGCTTGGGCCACCACGTCAGGGGTGGCTGCCGGCAGCAGCCAGGGGCCGGTCTGCGGGGGCAGGGCCACCTCGTCGATGCGGTGGACGCTGACGTCCCCCAGGTCCCAGGCCGGAGACGTGCTGCTGGATGAGGGTGTCGAGTGGCTGGGCATGCGGCGTTTCCGTTCGTTCGCTCGTACTTGGGATGTGGGTCGGGGGCGGGGCGGTGAGGGCCGGTGGTGCCCGGCTCCGGAGGGGCAGGTGGCGGTGTGGTCGTGGGGTTCAGGACGGGCACGGGCGGCGGGCTCTTGTTGCTGGGGAGACGCAGGAGTCGGCGGTGAGCGTTGACGGGGCCTCACGGGGTCCCAGTGGGTTCGGCCGCTCCACCGTAAACGCTATTTATTTGCTTTAGATGACGCTAGCCTCTACCGTCGACTAAGGCAAATCTTTTGCTTTTGACGAGGTGGTCGCCGGACCGCCGCTCCGTAACTCACCCTGCACGCACACGAAAGGCATCCATGAGCGCCGTCGAACTCACCCCAGCGGAGGCCGCCCGATGGGCGCTCCGCGCCGGGCTCCCGTTGGAGAGCGAGCGTCACGCCGACGTGGCCGCCGCCGCGAACCACATCCACGCCGTGGTGAGCACCTTGCGTGACCTGGACTTCGGGGAGACACCCCCCGCCACTCACATCGTTGAAGAGGAGGCCGACGATGCGTCCCTTTGAACTGACCCTCGCCGAGGCGGCCGACGCCGTGGCGAACGGGGAGCTGTCGCCGGTGGAGCTGACCGGTTCCGTGCTCGAACGCATCGACGCTGTCGAAGAACGGCTCGGGGCGTACGTGGCCGTGACGGGCGAAGTGGCGCGGAGGTCGGCCGCGTTGGCGGAGCGCGAGATCGCGACCGGCCGGTACCGCGGCCCGCTGCACGGCATACCGTTCGGGCTGAAGGACCTCATCGATGTCGCCGGCCTGCCGACCACGGCGAGTTCCCGGGTGAGGGAAGGGCATGTCGCGCAGGCCGACAGCGCGGTGACCAGGAGCCTGTTCGATGCCGGCGCGGTGCTCCTGGGGAAGACGCACACGCACGAATTCGCTTACGGGCTGACGACACCCCAGACGCGCAACGCCTGGGACCCGGGCCGCGTAGCGGGTGGGTCGAGCGGTGGTTCCGCGGTCGCCGTGGCCGCGGGAGCGGCCACCTTCGCCCTGGGTACGGACACCGGAGGTTCCATCCGCGTACCCGCGGCGCTGAACGGAGTCGTCGGGCTCAAGCCGACCTACGGCCTCATCTCCCGGGACGGTGTGACCTCGCTGTCCTGGTCCCTGGATCATGTCGGTCCGCTCACCCGTACGGTGCGGGACGCGGCGCTGGTGCTCTCCGCGCTGGCGGGGCACGACGAGTATCCGGCCGGCCTCGGCGCGGCGCGGCCCGAGCACCCCCTCCCTCGGGAAAGGGACTTGAAGGGCCTGCGGATCGGAGTGCCCGCCAACTACTACTTCGACCGGGTCGGTCCCGAGGTCGAAACCGCCGTACGAGGCGCCATCGCCCAGATGTCGGACCTCGGGGCCGACCTCGTCGAGGTCGAGATCCCGATGGCCCGCTACATCCAGGCGCTCCAATGGGGCCTGATGGTCCCGGAGGCGACGGCCTACCACGAACGAGCACTACGGTCGGCCCCGGAGCGGTATGGGCCGGACGTCCGGGTGCTGCTGGAGGCCGGCGAGCTCCTTTCGGCCGGTGACTATCTGCGGGCCCAGCGGGCCCGTACCCTCATGCGCCGGGAGTGGGGGCGCCTGTTCGAACAGGTCGATGTGATCGCTGCGCCCACGGTGCCGATGACAGCCGCCGAGGCCGGCCAGGACACCGTGGCATGGCCGGACGGTACGACGGAGAGTGTCTCCGACGCCTATGTCCGTCTGTCCGCGCCCGCGAACATCACCGGGGTCCCGGCGCTGACCCTGCCGGTCGGCCGCGATCACGCGGGGCTGCCCATCGGCATGCAGCTGATGGGGCCGCCCATGGGGGAAGCCCTTGTGCTGCGGGCCGGGCATGCCTACGAATCGGTCCGGGGTGAGCCGGCTGAGGTGGCGGCGGTGACGGCCTGAGGGGCGGACGCAGGGCGTGCTTGTGTGCGGCAGCCGGTTCGGCGGCAAGTGCGCCTGTGCCCTCGTCGGAGGCTGGGCTCTCTGTGGGCGAGGGCTGCTACTGCCGAGAAGGGGCGTGAGGGAGGGCCCCCACCCCCTGACGCAACGATTTTGCTTTAAGGTGGTGTCATGAGTCCCAAGGCCATGGCTCGCCCCGGTGGGCGCAGCGCCCGCGTCCAGGAGGCGGTGCACGCCGCGGTGCGCGAACTCGAAGCCGAACAGGGCCGCGCGTCACTGACCGTACCGGCGGTCGCGGCCCGCGCGGGCGTCACCCCGTCGACGATCTACCGTCGCTGGGGCGACCTCCACGAGCTCCTGTCCGACGTGGCGGTCGAACGCCTGCGCCCCGAGGAGCCACCCGCCGACCACGGAAGCCTCCACACGGATCTGGAGTCCTGGGCCAGGCAGTTCCTCGACGAGATGGCGTCACCGTCGGGACGCGCCTACATTCGCGACGCGCTCCTCGGCGACCCTGACGGCAGTAATGCCGGCCAGTGCTCGGCCTACGCCGCGGACCAGATCGAAGTCATCCTCGCCCGGGCGAGGGGGCGCGGTGAGACCGTTCCCGACGTCGACGTCGAAGCAGTCGTGGACCACGTCGTGGCCCCGATGATGTACCGCATCCTGTTCCGGCCGGGCCAACTGACCGTTTCGTACGCGGATCACCTCGTACGCGCTGTCCTTACCTCACCCGTCTCGCCCGACTGACGGAGTGAGACGCCGGCGTCGTCGCCACTGCCATACCGGCGGCGATCCGTGCCGCCCTGGCTCAGCGAGCGGGCCTGCCCTGCCGGCACGTCACGAACCCTCCCCAGCACAAGAGCGTGCGACTTTGGTTGCGGTACATCGCGACGAAAGGTGGTGTCGCCGGCAGGAGGGGTTGCTTAACGTGGCTGCGTGACAGGTGTGGAAGGTATGGAGCGGGTGAGGCGCGCTCGCCAGGCGCCGGCGGCGAGGCTGCGTGGGGCGTTCCGGCGGCTGGCCGATCCGGGCAGGACTCTCTTCGATCCCGGGATGTGGCCGCCCGGGCGCATCGCGGGCGAACTGCTGCTGAGCGTGGTGCTGGGGACGCTGGCGGCGGGGATCGAGACCCTGCGCGGCGGGGGCGCGGTACAGACCGTGGCCGTCGCTCTGGCTGCCGGGCTGCTGTTGCAGCTGCGCCGGGTGCTGCCCGGGACCGTACTTCTGGTGACCGTCGTGAGTTCGGCCGCGTTCGCCGGTCTCGCCCCGCTGACCCCCGTCGTCGGCTGGTCGGCCGGGCGCCGGATCACCGGGGTCGGCAGGGCGACCGGCACCTTCGCCCTTGCGTATGCCCTCAGCTTCGGCCTGGAACTCCAGCAGGAGTTGCCCCGTATCTCGCCGGGGATTCTGTTCGTCGGCGTCCTGGCGACGCTGGTCGCGATCGTCGTGCCCGGCCTCGCCGGCCGTTACTGGTCGCAGCGCCGCACCCTGCTGGACACCCTGCGGGAGTACAACGCCCAACTGCTGCGCGAGCGCGCGATGATCGCTGGACAGGCCCGGATGCGCGAGCGCCAGCGCATCGCGCAGGACATGCACGACAGCCTCGGCCATCAGCTCGCGCTCATCTCGGTGCACACCGGAGCGCTGGAGGTGGACCGCGAGCTGACCGGGCGACAGCGGGAGGCCGTAGGGGTGCTGCGGGAGGCCTCGGTGGGCGCGATGCACGAGTTGCGCGAGGTGGTGGGGCTGCTGCGGGACGGCACCCACGGTCCCGGGGACGGGGCCACTCCCTCGGCGGCCACCGGGGGCGCCCCCACCCCTGCTCTTGAGGCCATGGGGGAGGAGGACGCCAAGGCGTCCGCGCGAGGGGTGGCAGGCATCGAGCGCTTGGTGGAGGTGTCCCGGAGCGCGGGTACGGCCGTGGAGCTGCGGCGCTCGGGCGAGGTGCGCCCGCTCGCCCCGACCGCCGATCACGCGGCGTACCGAATAGCTCAGGAGGGCCTGACCAACGCCCACAAGCACGCCCCGGGCGCCTCGATCACCATCGAACTGCGCTATGAACCGGACTCGTTGGTCGTGGAGGTCGCGAACGGTGCCGCGCCCGGGACCGCGGACGACGGCCGGAGCGTGGTGAGCGGCGGCCAGGGGCTGACCGGGCTCGGGGAGCGGGCCCGGCTCGTCGGAGGCATGGTGCATGTGGGCCCGACGGCCGACGGTGGCTTCCGGCTGGCGGGGGTGCTGCCGTACACCTCGTCGGAGGCCGGTGCCACACGCCCCTCGCCCAGCAGGGCGACGGCGACGTTCGTTGATCCCACAGGCGACTTTCGGCAGCAGATTTCGGCGGGTTCGCCCGGCGAAGGTGATCCGGTCATCGACTGGAACGGTCTGCCGAAGGAGCTGACCAAGGCAATGAGCACGGACAAGAGAAGCAGCGGCATAGCCATCGGCTGCGGGGTGGCGGCACTGATCGCCCTGCTGGTGGTGATCGGCGTCGTCGTCGGTGGGATCTTCCTCGTGAGTGAAATGGACAAGGTAATGATCGAGCCGAAGGAGTACGCGGCGGTGCAGGTGGGCCAGTCCGAGGCCGAGGTGCGCAAGCGGTTGCCCGACGGCTCCTCGTTCCTGGACGAAGGCCTGGACAACGGCGCCCCGCCCGTGCCCGAGGGGGCGAAGTGCCTCAGCCTCAACTCCACGGAGTTCGGCAGTAGTTGGGAGAGGGACCCGGTCTTCCGGTTCTGCTTCAAGGACGGCAAGTTGATCGAGAAGAAGTCCTTCGAGGTCAAGAGGTAAGGGCGGAACGCTCGCCGTGCTGTCCCGGCGGGCGGCCTGATCGGGGATGATGGCGAACGGCCGCAGCTATGACCGTTCAAGAGGGTGCAGGAGACGCGTGATCAAGGTTCTCGTCACGGATGACGAGCCGCTCATTCGGGCGGGCATCAGGATGATTCTCACCTCGGCCGACGACATCGACGTCGTCGCGGAGGCGGCGAACGGCCGCGAAGCGGTCGAACTGGCCCGGGCCCAGCGCGTGGATGTCGTGCTGCTCGACATCCAGATGCCGGTCATGGACGGGCTCACGGCCCTGGCCGAACTCCGCCGTGCCGTCCCCGATGCGCGAGTGCTGATCCTCACCACCTTCGGGGAGCAGCAGAACGTGCTGCGAGCCCTGGCGGAGGGCAGCGCGGGCTTTCTGCTCAAGGACTCGGCGCCCGCGGAGCTGATGCGTGCGGTACGGGCCGCCGCGGCCGGGGACGCGTATTTGTCGCCGGGCGCCACCCGCCATGTCGTGGACTCGCTGGCGTCCGGCCGGAGCGTGCTCCGTTCCGAGCAGGCCCGCCGTCGGCTGGAGACCTTGAGCGACCGTGAGCTGGAGGTTCTGGCGTTGCTGGGCGAGGGCCTCTCCAATGCGGACGCCGGCCAGCGGATCCATATGAGCGAGGCCACGGTCAAGTCGTATGTGAGCCGGATCCTGGCCAAGCTGGGCTGCGAAAACCGGGTACAGGCCGCACTCCTGGCACGCGACGCCGGCCTGGGCACCTGAGCCAAACGGCGATACCGCCCGCCGCAGGGCCGGGGAGCGCTCAGCAGGATGACCGCTCCCCGGCCCTGGACGGTGCCGCCATCAGGCACCTTTCACGGCAGATGCCGGGGACCTGGTATGCATGTCAGGGACCTGGAGGTGCATGTCAGGGACCTGTCATGCATAGCTGTAGAACTTGGTGTGGTCCAACAGGTCCGCCGGGGTGACGTCGTTCCATGGCTTCATCGTGTCGTGGAGGTCGACGACGTCGGGTGTGTTGCCGGTCGGCAGATACCCCGACTTGGGATGCAGCCGCTGCCAGTCGGCCCAGAGCTTGTCGATGAAGCAGTGGTGCAGCCAGAAGACCGGGTCGTTGGGCGAGGAGCCGGTGGTCATCTGCCCGCCGACCCAGACGTGCACCCGATTGTGCAGATTCGGACCGCGCCAGCCCTCGATGTTGTTGCGGAAGCCGTCGGAGGAGCTGTTCCAGGGCGCGGTGTCGTAGACCGGCATGGCGAGTACCCGGTCGACCTCGGCTCGGGTCGGCAGTTCGCGGACCCCGGTGCCGAGCGAGCGGCGCAGGAACGTCCGGCCGTCCACCCGTATGTTCATCGGCCACTTGCCGTTGCCGAAGGCGAACGCCCCCGAGGTCACCCGGCCGTCGCCGCTCCGCCCGTCACCGCCGAGGAAGTCGTCGGCCCACAGGGAGCTGCGGGGGGTGCGATCGGCGGTCCAGTCCCAGTAGGGGAGCATGATCGACGGCGTGATGCTCTGCAGGGCCTCTTCGAACTGCAGCAGGAACCTGCGGTGCCAGGGAAGGAATGACGGTGACCGGTGGCCGGTCCGCTCTCCGTTGTCGGTGTCTCCGATGATGAAAGCGTTGTGGGTGCTGATGAACTCGTCGTAGCGGCCGCTGCGCTTGAGCTCCAGCACCGCATCGATGAAGTTCCGCTTCTCGGTGGCGGTGAGGTCCGCCTGGTTCTTCCGGTCTGCCATGTCGAGGACTCCTCGGTGGGGGGACGGGCAGGGGCAGGCCTCAGCCGGTGACGACGGGGACCAGGTCGGCGCCCTGGAGTTCGCGAACGCCGGCGCGCGCCAAGGCGCGTGGCGTGGTGAACGTCTCGTAGTGGTTCACCAGGCTTATCCAGGTGCCGTCCGCGTTCCGCATCACATGGAGGTCGTCGTTGTCGATGCGGACGACGAAGTCCATCCCCTCGTGGGGCCCGGCGGCCCGATTGGCGTGATGCCCTCCTCGGCCACCGTTCTGCGAGCCTCGGTCGTCAGCCGGCCAGCCCTCGATGTGCCGGCCCTGGTACATCTCGTCGAAGGGCTCCGGCATCTGGTGACCACCGGAGGGCCCGTGCCCGGCTGGGGTTCCGTGGCCGTCCGTGGGGCGGGCGGCAGCGCTGTCGGGGAAGGCGGCCGGTGCGGCGAGCACCGCTCCGGTCAGGGCCGCGGCGCTGCCGTGCAGCACCTGGCGGCGGGTGGGACGCGACATGTTCCACTCCTCTGTTCGTCTCGGCTCCTCCTCCGGGTCGGGACCGCAGAGGATTCGGTTCGTCGAGCCGGCGCGCCGACCATCGGCCCGCGCCGCCACATGCTGGCAGGGACGACCGGATCATCAAGTTGCACCGGCGAGTGGGACAAGGAACGAGACAACACCGGGGCGGAGGTGCAGGATTCAACGGCGCGGATCGTGCTCATGCCCCGCCCCGGCGCACCGCGGAACCGGATATTCCGCGATGCCGGCCGTCCTTCACCGCAGATCCTTAACCTGGACCATCGAAACCATGAGCCCCCGCACGGCCGGAACTCGGCGCGAATGCAGGGGGCTTCGGGCGGAAGGGGTTTGAGGCACCGCTGCTGCTACACAACGTGTCAGCAAACCAACGTTTGGAATCTCGGATGTTGAGCCCGGCCGGCCTCGGAACGATCCCCACCACTGCGCCCAAGGGGCCGGGGACCCATGGAAGTGCCGTCGTGAAGGAGGAAAGGGCAAGAGGCAAGGGCCCCTGCCTCATACGAGACAGGGGCCCTTGTGTGTGGAGCGCCCGGCAGGCCTTGCACCTGCATTTCCCGCCGGCTGGCGGGCGTCTTTCCTTGGACCACAGACGCGTGACTCCGTGTGTTGCGCCGGAGTTACATCAAGATCATACATGCTCTGTGGGGCTCGATGTCCACGCGCCTGCCGCGCAAAGAGGCAGCGCTGAAAGGTCATGGGAGCGTTCGCCGGTGCAGCCGTCCCCGTCATGGCAGAGTCATGCCCATGCTCACCTTGACGCTTGGGCGGCGCAGACACGTCGCAGTGGCCGCTCTCCTCCTTGGCGCCGTCATATCTCTGACCGCCTGCGGCGAGCAGCGCGGCACTCGCGCGGCGGCCGGTGCCCCGAGCACATCCCCGAGTTCCAGCCCCAGTTCACCCGGTGCTTCCCCTTACGTGGAACCCGGAGCGGTCGACGGCGCCCCACACAACGGCGACAACAACGCCTACCGCCGTTCCGGCGAGATGTCCCCGGCCGGCGCGAAGGACGCACGGAAGGAAGCCAACCGCATCGAGCCCGTGCTCAAGCGGCTCTGGGGGCAGAAGAAGTGGGACCCCAAGAGCGTGCGTGCGGCACTGCTCCAGCTCGGGTACGAGGAGGAACGGACCGGGCCGAAGGGCGAGCGGCGCGGCGGGAACCTCACCGTACGGGCGATGGACCCGCGCTACGAGGCCGACCACTACGTCACGCCCGAGGGCGCCCAGGTCGGCCTCCGCGTCCACAAGGACGCCTGCGTCACGGCGTTCGTCCAGAAGACCAACTACGAGGTCAAGACCAACGGCCCGTTCATGGAAACCGGTTGCTTCGAACCACCCTCCGGCCACTGAGAGTCGATACGGGCGCGAAGGGGGCGCGATGGGGCGCCATCGGCGGGAGAGCAGATCCTGAGCCTGCTGCCCCACTGCATGTCGGGAGCGGAGCCGCGGTGACGCGGCGCGTCAGGGGTCGGTCGAAGCGCGGAGCGCGGCTGCGGACTGTCTCGGCATGACCTGGGCACTTTCCGCTGGCCTCCATCGACTCTGTCGAGTTCACGAACGTGGTGATCGGCCTGGCGGTGTGGACCCCGTCTCAACTCAGGAGGCGGTCAAGCCTGTCACGCAGGTCCCGGAACCCGGACGCGCCGTAGTTCCCCAGTCCCCCAGTCCCCAAGTCCCCAAGTTCGCAGGGCGTCTTGTGTTTTTCGTGGTGCTGCTCACAGCCTGCGTGGCGTGCGTTCGGTGGCCGACGGATCCGGGACAATGAGAGTCGGAAGAACGCCGAAATGGGCGCTGAACTGGGGAAATGATGACTCCCTGGAACGCTGTCCCGGAGCGGCGGAACGAACAGGGGAGCAGGGTGGGGACAGAGACAGAGGGGTTTGCGGGGCTGCTGCGTCTGTTGAAGGAGCGCTCCGGTCGCAGCTATGGCGTCCTCGCCGGGCAGTTGCACATGAGTGTGTCCACGCTGCACCGGTACTGCAACGGTGATGCCGTGCCGAAGGACTTCGCGCCCGCCGACCGCCTCGCCAGGCGGTGTGGGGCGACAGCGGACGAACTGGTGGAACTGCACCGGCGCTGGATCCTCGCCGACGAGGCCCGAAGACGAAGCCGGGCGATGTCCGCCACAGCCAACTCGACTGCCCCAGCGGCCTCGTCGACGGATGAGCCGGCCACCTCGTCGAATGACGAGCCGGCCACCTCGTCGACTCATGAGGCAGATGTGTCCGCGGATACGGCCGGGGCTTCGGTGCCTGCGGCAGACACCTCCGTCGATACGGCCGTACCTGCCGCCCCTGCGGCAGACACCTCCGCCGCCGAGCCGCACGACGCCCCCGACTCGTCACCCGCACCGCATCCGCCGCACTCACCACCCGCCCCGCACGCGCCGGGCTCATCGGCCGCACCGGACTCACCCGCCACACCGGCCTCAGCCGACGAATCGCCCACCGAGGACGAGCGGGAAGTGGTCGCCGAGCCGATGGCGGCGGCCAGGCGCGGCCCGGGGCGGCGCGCCCTCTTCCGTATTGCCCTCGCGGTCAGTGCGGTGGCAGCCGTCGCCGTACCGGCGGCGTTAGCCGTTGAAGAGCCCATGACGGTCGATTCCCCGAGGAAGAGCGCGCAGGGCGACGGCCGGACGCCGGCTGCCGGGGGTGCTTCCACGCGGCGGCCGGAGAGTCCTTCACCGGGCCGCAGCTCAGAGGACCGGCATCCGGCCCCTGACAAGAAGGCGCGGCCCAGCACGCCCGGCTCGGTACGGTCCGACGGCTCCCGCGCGAGCCGGGCTCCGGATGACGACCGGGGCGGATCGGCTCCGCAGGTCGGCATCAGCTCGTACAACTGGGATGAGCCCTGTGGCGTCAACTATCTCCTCCAGCAGACCCCGGGCCATGTCCCGCCACCGCCGACCGCACCGCAGGACACCCGTGACTGGGCCCGGGCGCTGGGCGGTATCGGCGGCGGCCACATGCTGCTGCAGCTCACTGCAACGGGCAATACGGACGACGCCGTGGTGCTGACCTCCCTGAACGTCCGGGTGGTGGGCAAGCGTGCCGCGCTGTCCTGGCCTGTCTACGCGTTGGGTGACGGCTGCGGCAGTGGTGTCACCCCGCAGACCTTCGACATCGACCTGGACGACTCCCAGCCGCTGGCGAAGCCCGTGGCCGGACAGGACGGCGACGTCGTGGTGCCCGCGAAGAACTTCCCCTTCAAGGTCTCCACCAGGGATCCGCAGGTCCTGAACCTCAACGTGCACACCGAGGGGCATGACGTCAGCTGGTACCTGGAAGTCGGCTGGAGCAGCGGCGGCCAGCAGGGCACGGTGCGCGTGAACGACGGGGGAAAGCCGTTCCGTACGAGCGCGATCGATGGCCGTAAGAAGTATGCCTACTGGCCGGAAAAGAAGCGCTGGAATCTGCACTGAGCCGGGAGCCCGCCCGCCCCGGCCATCAGGGTGCGGGCGGGCTCCCGGCTCAGTGGCTGACGTGTGGTCAGGTTCCGGTGCGGGTGCGGGGAACGACGACCGGTGAGGCGTCGCCGGGGGCCCGCAGGATGTCCGCTTCCAGTGCGTAGAGGTCCTTGACCAGGGCCTCGTCGACCGTGTCGCGGGGTGTGCCGTGGGCGATGATGCGGCCGGCCTTCATCGCGATGAGGGTGTCGGCGTAGCGGGCGGCGGCGGCCAGGTCGTGCTGCACCATGACGACGGTGCGGCCGGCGGCGGCGACCTCGCGGACAAGTTCGAGGACATCGACGACATGGCCGAGGTCGAGGGCGCTGGTGGGTTCGTCGAGCAGCACCACAGGGGTGTGCTGGGCGAGCACCATCGCGAGCCAGCAGCGCTGGCGCTGGCCGCCGGAGAGCCGGTCGAGGCGTTCGGCCGCGAGCTCGGTGGTGCCGGTGGCCTCCAGCGCCTCGCGTACGGCGTGCTCGTCCTCGCGCGACCACTGGCGCAGCAGGCCCTGGTGGGGGTGGCGGCCGTAGCGGACGAGCCCGGCGACCGTGACGGCTTCGGGCGCGCGCGGGGACTGGGGCAGCAGGGCGATACGGCGGGCGGCCTGCCGCCGGCTGAGCCGCCATACGTCGGTGCCGTCGGCGTGGACCTCCCCGGATTCCGGGCGGTGGAGCCGGGCGATGGTCCGCAGCAGAGTGGATTTGCCACAGCCGTTGGGTCCGACGATTGCGGCCACCTGCCCGGTGGGTAGGGCGAACTCGGCTCCCTCGACGACGGTGCGGCCGGAGTAACCGGCCCGCAGCGCACGCACGGCGAGCCCGGGAGTTGCGGTCATGCTGTCATGCCTTTCCGGTGGTCCGGTCCGAGCGGAGGAGGACCCAGAGGAGGAAGGGTCCGCCAAGGACGCTGGTGACGACGCCGACGGGGAGTTCGACGGGAGCGGCGACGCGGCCCAGCGCGTCGGCCGCGGCGATGAGGGCGGCGCCGGTCAGCGCGGAGCCGAGGACCGGGACGCGGGTGGGGCCGCTGAGCCGCTGGGCGAGGATCGGGGCGGCGAGGGCGACGAAGGCGATGGGCCCGCCGACGCCGACCGCGATTCCGGCGAGGGCGACGGCGAGGGCGAGGGCGACGGCCCGCACCCGCCGCAGGTCGACGCCGAGGCAGGCGGCCATGTCGTCGTCGAAGCGCAGCAGTTGCAGCCGGTGCCCGGCCATGAGGGCGAGCGGGACCAGGAACAGCAGGGCGGTCAGCAGCGGTGTCCCCACGCTCCCGTCACGGCCGTTGAGGCTGCCCACGGCCCACAGGAACACTCCGCCCGCGGTGTTGTCGTTCTCCCGCGACATGATCAGGTCGCTCACCGCCCCGATGAACGTGGAGACGCCGATCCCGACCACCAGGAGGCGGTAGCCGCGGCTGCCCGCACCACCCGCGCAGAGCACCACCAGGACGGCGGCGGCGACGGCGCCGAGCGGGCCGAGCCACCAGCCGCCGACCATCCCGGTCGCCGACCCGGCGGCCGAGGCCACGACGGCCGCGGTGGCGCCCTCGTTGACCCCGATGAGGTCGGGCGTGGCGAGCCGGTTGCCGGCGAGGGTCTGGGTGAGGCAGCCGGCGATGCCCAGGGCGGCGCCGACCATGATGCCGACGCCCACGCGGGGCAGCCGGAATTCCCGCACGATCATGACGGTCCCGGGATCGCCGGTGCCCAGCAGCCCGGAGAGGGTCTGCGAGAGCGGCATTCCGGTCGAACTCGCCATGACCGCAAGGGTGATGAGAAGGAGGATCAGCGGAACGAGGAACGCGGCGACGAGGGCGCTGCGGCGCGGGAAGAGCCAGGACAGGGTGCCGGCGCGCAGCACCGTGCTGTCCGGTGGGGTGAGGGGCGGGTGGGTGCCGGAGACCGTCATGCCGCGGCTCCTGCCGTGGACAGGCGGGACGAACGGGCGATCCAGACGAGCAACGGTCCGCCCACGAAGGCGAGCAGCACGCTGACCGGTGTCTCCCAGGGCCGGATGACGATCCGGGCGAGGATGTCGGCGAGGATCATGACGTCGGCCGCGATCAGCGCGGACAGTACGAGCTGGGCCGCCATCCGGGCCCCGGCCAGGGCGCGGGCGGCGTAGGGGGCGAGCAGTCCGAGAAAGGCGATGGGGCCGGCCACCGCGACCGCGCAGCCCGCCAGCAGCGAGACGGCTGCGGCGACGAGGAGGCGGACCCGGCCCGGATGGTGGCCCAGCGAGCGGGCGCTGTCGTCGCCGAGGCCGAGGGCGGACAGGGGGCGGGCGCAGCCGAGCGCGATGAGCAGGCCCACGGCCACCACCGGCAGCAGGGGCAGGAGATCGGACGTCTCGACTCCGGCGAGGGAGCCGATCGTCCAGTAGCGGTAGGTGTCGTAGGTCGATTGGGTGCCGAGCAGCACATACGACGTCATGCCGTGGAAGGTGGCGCCGAGCGCCGATCCGGCGAGGACGAGCCGCAGCGGGGAGCCGGCGGTACGTCCCGACGCGGCGAAGAGCAGGACGACCGCGCTCGCGGCCATACCGCCCAGCAGGGCCCACAGCAGCAGCGCGGACGAGGACGTGGCGCCGAAGAAGGTCAGTCCGAGGACGACGGCGAAGGCCGCACCCGAGTTGACGCCGAGCAGTCCGGTTTCGGCGAGCGGGTTGCGGGTCGCGGCCTGCAGCAGACAGCCGGCCGTGCCGAGGCAGACGCCGACGAGCACGGCGGCGAGCGTACGCGGCAGCCGCACCTCCAGCACCGCGAGCCGCAGTTGGGCGTCGGCGCGCGCGGAGGGATCGCCGCGCAGATAGTCCCAGGCGCGGGCGGCGGAGCTGGATCCGGTGCCGATGAGGAGCGAGAGCAGGAGAAACACCAGCAGCACGGCGACGAGACCGGCGGCCGCCCAGACGGCGGTGCGGGACCGGAACGGCGACCGCGCACGCGGACGGACACGTTCCGCTTCCAGTCGGTCTCCCTTGGTGATTGACATATGGTTAGCCTAACCTAAGCTACGCGCTGCGGGCTTGGTGCTCTCATGCCGAAAAAGCCCTATTCGCCATGCGGATTTTCCTGGGGTGACCAGAAAATCAGCGTATTTGCCGGATTCACCCTCTCAACGAACAACGGAGATCTCAGGCCATGTTGCAAGCCTCTTCCCGCCATTTCTCCCGCCCCGCCGCGGCCACATTTCTCGCCGCCTGTGCCCTGACCGCGACCGCGTGCGGATCACCCGAGCACGATGCGGGCGCTGACGGACCGGCGGGCAAGGTCACGCGGATCACCGACGCGACAGGTACGGAGGTCAAGGTGCCGGCCGCGCCCGAACGCGTCGTGGCGCTCAGCGAGATGGACCTGGACTCGGCGCTCGCCCTCGGCGTCAAGCCGGTCGGGCTGACCGCCGGCCGCGGCCAGCACGGCGCCCCCGGCTATCTCGCGGACCGGGCGAAGGGCATACCGGTCGTGGGCGCGGTCACCGGCCCGGACATCGAGAAGGTCGTACGGTCCAGACCTGACGTCATTCTCGCCGGGCAGACGGCCGACGCACAGGTCCTCAAGCAACTGCGGCGGATCGCCCCGACCGTGGTCACCATCGACCGCACGAAGGGCTGGAAGAAGTCCCTCGAACTCACCGGCAAGGCACTGGGGAAGAGCAACGAGGCCAAGAAGTTCCTCGCCGGATACGACACCAAGGCCGCCGCGCTGAAGAAGGACCTCGGTGAGCGGGCCGGCACGAGCGTGTCCGTGGCCCGCTACTCGGCCAAGGGCACGGCCGTCATGCAGCAGGGCGTGTTCATCAGCGACGTCCTGAAGGACCTGGGCTTCAAGCGGCCCGGCGTCCAGAACAAGCCGGGTCAGGGCCACTCGACACCGCTCAGCGACGAGAACCTCCGCGAGATCGACGGCGACTGGCTGTTCATCGGCACCCTCTCCACCGGCGGCCCGGACGCCGGCCTCCTGGACAAGCTGGCCACCAAGCCCGCCTACCGGCAGCTGAAGGCCGTGCGCGACCAGCACGCGACCATGATCGACGGCTCGAAGTGGACAAGCCTGGGCGGCGCCGAGGCCGCCGTCTCGGTGCTCGGCGACATCCGGAAGGCCATGGTCAAGTGAGCGCCACCGGCCTGGAACTCGAGGGACGGCTGGCCCTCGTGACGGGGGCGGGCCGGGGCATCGGCGAGGCGGTGGCCCGCGCCCTCGTCGCGCACGGCGCCCGCGTCATCGCCACCGACCTGGCTCCCGAGGGCGTCGGAAAACTCGCCCAGGAGCACCCCGACCACCTCACGGCCCGCTGTCTCGACGTCACCGACGCGGCCGCCGTCGAGGCCCTCGTCGCCGAGGCCGAGGACTCCCTCGGGCCGCTGGACATCGCGGTCAACGTCGCCGGAATACTGCGGAGTTCCTCTGTCGAGGACCTCGCCGACGAGGACTGGGCGGCCACCTTCGCCGTCAACGCCAACGGTGTCCTGCACGTCTCGCGGGCCGCCGCCCGCCGTATGACCGGGCGTGGCTCCGGCAGCATCGTCACCGTGGCCTCCAACGCGGCCGGTGTGCCCCGTGCGGGGATGTCCGCCTACGCGGCGTCGAAGGCGGCGGCGGTGATGTTCACCAAGTGCCTGGGCCTGGAGGTGGCCGCACGCGGCGTCCGCTGCAACACCGTCTCGCCCGGGTCGACCCTCACCGATATGCAGCGCGCACTGTGGACCGCCTCCGGCGCGGACAGCGAGACGGCGGCCGCGCAGCGCGTCATCGCGGGCGACCTCGCGACGCACCGCACCGGCATCCCGCTCGGCCGGATCGCCGACCCGGCCGACATCGCCGAGGCCGTCGTCTTCCTGGTCTCCGACCGCGCCCGCCACATCACCATGCACGACCTGTACGTCGACGGCGGCGCGACGCTGCGCGCCTGAACCGGGCAAGTGCCAGCCCCCTCTTGCGACTTCGGCTCGTGACCTTTCCCTTGGAGACGCCCATGTCTGCCTCGTTGTGCGAACCCACCGCACCGCCCCCGGACCCCACTCTTCCCCTGCTCGCCCCCGGTGCCGCGACCGCTCTGCTCGACGCCTACCGACCCGGCGCCGACCGCTTTCTCGCCTCGCCCCGGCACACCCTGCTCGCCCACGGCACCGCCGCCGAAATACCCCACGACACCCGGCCGTTGACCCGGCGGGTGTGCGACACCCTCGACGCGCGCCGGCGCGCGGGCGATGCCGCGCCGGTCGTCGTCGGCTCGCTGCCCTTCGCCGAGGGCGCCTCGCACGCACTCGCCGTCCCGGACTCCGTGCGCTGGGCGCCGCCCCTGCACGAGGACCCCCTCATCGCCCTGCCCGTGGCGCCCGCCGAGGACACCGACTGGCAGCTGCGCGAGGTGCCGTCGGCCGAGCGGTACGCCGCGGCGGTCGCCGCCGCGGTCACCCGGATGCAGGCCGGAGAGTTCGACAAGGTCGTGCTCGCCCGGACGCTGGAGCTGACGGCACAGCGGGAGCCGGACCTGACCGCGATGCTGCGCCGCCTGGCGCGCCGCGACCCGGCCGGCTACACCTTCGCCGTGCCCAGCGGCGCCGGCCGCACCCTGATCGGCGCCAGCCCCGAACTGCTCGTGGCCCGCCGGAACGGCAGGCTCGTCGCCAACCCGCTGGCCGGTTCCGCGCCGCGCAGCGCCGACCTGGCCGAGGACGTGCGGCGCGCGGCCGCCCTCCTGGAGTCCGCGAAGGACCTGCACGAGCACGCCGTCGTCGTCGACGCCGTACGCGAGGCGCTCGCGCCGTACTCCACGGGGCTGGAGGTGCCCGCGCGGCCCACGCTGGTGCGCACCGCCGCCATGTGGCACCTGTCGACCACGGTCACCGGCGAGCTGGCCGACCCGGCCGTCTCCGCCCTGGAGCTGGCGTCCGCGCTGCACCCGACGCCCGCCGTGTGCGGCACCCCGACCGATGTGGCCCGTTCCGTGATCGCCGAGTCCGAGCCCTTCGACCGCGGCCCGTACACGGGCATGGTCGGCTGGCAGGACGCGGACGGCAACGGTGAATGGGTGGTGACGATCCGCTGCGCCGAGGCCGAGGGCCGCACACTGCGGCTGTTCGCGGGCGCAGGTGTGGTGGCCGCCTCCTCGCCGCAGGCCGAGACCGCCGAGACCGGAGCGAAGTTCCGTACCTTCCTGAGCGCCGTGGGAGCCTCGCTGTGAGCGCCGGCGCCACCCCCCTCGCCACCACGCCGGGGCTCGACGCCCCCACCTGGCCCGCGGAGTTCGCCGAGCGCTACCGCGCCGCCGGGTACTGGCGCGGCGAGACGTTCGGGTGCATGCTGCGCGAGCGCGCCGCCGCCCACCCCGACCGGACCGCCCTCGTCGATCCGGCCCCCGGCCGCCGCACCTGGACCTACCGGGAGCTCGACGAGCGCGCCGACCGGCTGGCCGCCGGGTTCGCGGCACGCGGGATCGCCAAGGGCGACCGGGTCGTGGTGCAGCTGCCCAACACCGGTGAGTTCATCGAGGTGGTCTTCGCGCTCTTCCGGATCGGCGCGCTGCCCGTTTTCGCGCTGCCCGCGCACCGGGAGACGGAGATCGGCTACTTCTGCTCCTTCGCCGAGGCCACCGCGTACGTCATCCCCGACCGCCATGGCGGCTTCGACCACCGTGCCCTCGCCACGAAGGTCAAGGCGGCCACACCGAGCCTGCGGCACATCTTCGTCGCCGGCGACCCGGGCGAGCACACCGCGCTGTCCGACGTCCCGTGCGACCCGGCCGGCACCCCCGACGGCCCCGAGCCGCACGAGCTGGCATTTCTCCAGCTGTCGGGCGGTACGACGGGCGTGCCGAAGCTCATTCCGCGCACCCACGACGACTACCTCTACTCGGTGTGGGGCTCCAACGAGATCTGCGGCGTCGACGCCGGCACACGGTTCCTCGTGGTGCTGCCGGCCGCGCACAACTTCCCGATGAGCTCGCCCGGTTGGCTCGGCGTGCTGTACGCGGGCGGCACGGCCGTCCTGTGCCCCGGACCGGACCCGGCGACCGCCTTCCCGCTGATCGAGCGGGAACGGATCACGATGACCGGACTCGTACCGCCGCTCGCCCTCGTATGGACCGAGGCCGCCGCGGAGACCGGATGCGACCTGTCGAGCCTGGATGTCGTGCTCGTCGGCGGCGCGAAGTACAGCCAGGAGGCGGCCCGGCGGCTGGCGCCCGCCCTGGGCTGCCGGCTCCAGCAGGTCTTCGGGATGGCCGAGGGGCTGGTCAACTACACCCGGCTCGACGACGACCCCGAGACCGTCGTCACCACCCAGGGACGGCCGATCTCCCCGGACGACGAGATCCGGATCGTCGACGACGCCGGACACGAGGTCGAGGAGGGCGGGTTCGGCCATCTGCTCACCCGGGGGCCGTACACCATCCGCGGCTACTGGCGCGCCCCGGAGCACAACGCGAGGGCCTTCACCGAGGACGGTTTCTACCGCACCGGCGACATCGTGCGCCGCACGGCCACCGGACACCTCGTCGTCGAGGGGCGGGCCAAGGACCAGATCAACCGGGGCGGCGAGAAGATCGCGCCGGAGGAGGTCGAGAACATCATCCTCGCCCACCCCGCCGTCCACGACGTCTCCGTCGTCGCCGTGCCCGACGCGTACCTGGGCGAACGCACCCTTGCCTACGTCATTCTGCGCACCGGCGCGGAGCCGATGAAGTCCGTCGCCCTCAAACGCTTCGTCCGCGAGCGCGGTATCGCCGCCTACAAGGTCCCTGACCTCGTCGAGTTCGTCGACGCCTTCCCGCAGACCGGGATCGGCAAGGTCAGCAAGAAGGGGCTGCGGTCCGCCGCGGCCACCACCGAGCAGCACTGAAAGGCCCTCCCATGGCACTTCCCGCCATCGCCCCCTACCCCCTGCCCGCCGGGGACGAGCTGCCGGCGAACCGCGTCGCCTGGACGGCGGACCCCGCGCGCGCCGTGCTGCTCGTCCACGACCTGCAGAACCACTTCCTCGGTGCCTTCCCGGCCGGCGAACAGCCGGTCACCGGCATGCTCGACAACACCGCACGGATCCTGGAACGGTGCCGCCGCCTCGGTGTGCCGGTTGTCCACTCCGCCCAGCGCGGCGGCCAGACGCCCGAGGAACGCGGTCTGCAGCTCGACTTCTGGGGACCCGGCGTCGCGGACGACCCGCAGGCCCTCGCCACGCCCGAGGCCGTCGCGCCCGAACCCGGGGACACCGTCCTCACCAAGTGGAAGTACAGCGCGTTCGTCCGCACCGAACTGGAGGAACTGCTGCGCGCCGCGGGCCGCGACCAGCTCGTCGTCGTCGGTGTGTACGCGCACATCGGCGTGCTGATGAGCGCCTGTGACGCATGGCAGCGCGACATCCAGGCGTTCGTCGTCGCGGATGCCGTCGCCGACTTCTCGCGCGCGGACCACGACATGGCCCTGCGCTGGGCCGCCGGCCGCTGCGCCGTCGTCACCACCACCGACGCCCTCTTCAAGGAGGCCTGAGCCGCCATGGCGCTCACCCTGGAGCAGATCCGCCGGGACGTCGCCGACTCCCTCGGCGAGGACCCCACCGACATCCCGCTCGACGAGAACCTCGTGGATTACGGACTGGACTCCGTCCGCATCATGGCGCTCGTCGAGCGCTGGCGCCGCGAACACGGCGTCGAGGTCGGCTTCGTGGACCTCGCCGAACGCCCCGCCATCGACGCCTGGGCCCCCCTGCTGGGAGCCGGCTCGTGACGGTCCTCCTCACCGGCGGCGCCGGGCCCGGAACCGGCGCCCCGCAGGCCGTACTGCCGCTGACCGCGGCACAGTCGGGCATGTGGTACGCACAGGCCCTCGACCCGCTCAGCCCCGCCCAGAACACCGCGGAGTGCCTGGAGATCGACGGGGTGCTCGACCCCGACCTCTTCGCCCGCGCCCTGCGCCTGGTGACCGCCGAGGCCGACGCGCTGCGCGTCCGGATCGAGGACACCCCGGACGGGCCGCGCCAGCACGTCCTGGACGGTGTCGAACTGCCGCTGACCGTACGGGATCTGCGCACCGCGGACGACGGCGAGGAGACGGCCGAGCGGTGGATGCGCGCCGACCTCGCGGAGCCCTTCGACCTGGCGGCCGGTCCGCTCTTCCGGCACGCCCTGTTCCGCGTGGGTGAGCAGCGCTGGCTGTGGTACCAGTGCATCCACCACCTCGTCATGGACGGCTTCGGATACTCGCTCCTGGTCCGCCGTACCGCCGAGGTGTACACCGCCCTCGCCCGGGGCGAGGAGCCCGGCCCACGGACCTTCGGACGCCTCGCCGACCTGGTCGGTCAGGACGACGACTACCGCGCCTCGGCGGACTTCACCGCCGACCGCGCGCACTGGTCCGGCGCCTTCGCCGACCGGCCCGAGGCGCCGCGGCTCGCGGGCCGCGGCGCGCTGCCCGCACGGACGTTCCGCCGCCGCACCACCTGTCTTTCGCCCGAGACCACCGAGGGCGTCCAGGGACTCGCCACCCGGCTCCGCGCCACCTGGCCCGACGTCCTGATCGCCGCCAAGGCCCTGTACACCTCCCGCGCCACCGCCCAGTCCGACGTCGTGCTCGGGCTGCCGATGATGGGCCGCATGGGCTCGGCCGCCCTGCGCGTACCCGGCATGGTCATGAACGTCCTGCCGCTGCGGCTGACCGTCTCCGCCGACGCGACCTTCGCGGAACTGGTCCGGCAGGTGGTGCTCGGCATCCGCCGGGCCCGCCGCCACCAGCGCTACCGCTACGAGGACATCCGCCGCGACCTGGGACTGCTCGGGGAGGGCCGGGCCCTGGTGGGCCCGCTCGTCAACATCATGCCCTTCGACTACGGCGTGGCGTTCGCCGGTGCACCCACGCGCGCCCGGAACCTCTCCGCCGGGCCCGTCGACGACCTGACCGTCAACGTCTACGACCGCGCCGACGGACACGGTCTGCGCATCGACCACGACGGCAATCCCGCCCTGTACGAGGACGCCGGACTCGCCGCCCACCAGGAGCGGTTCCTGCACCTGCTGGACCGGCTCGCCGCCGCCGACCCGCACACCCCGCTGGCCGCGCACGGCATCGCCACACCGGCCGAACACACCGTGGTCGTCGAGGAGTTCAACCGGACGGACCGGCACCTCCCGTCGACCACTCTCATCGGCCCCATCGAGGCACGCGCCGTCCGCACCCCCGCCGCCACCGCACTGGTGCACGGCGACACCTCGCTGAGCTACGCGGAGCTCAACACCCTCGCCAACCGGCTGGCCCGCCATCTGCAGACGCTCGGCGCCAGGCCCGGCGCCGTGGTGGCGGTCTCGGTGCCGCGTTCGGCGGAGCTGGTCGTCACCCTGCTCGCCGTGCTGAAGTCCGGTGCCGCCTATCTGCCGCTCGACCCGGACTATCCGGCACAGCGTCTCGCCGGCATGCTGGACGACGCCGCGCCGGTGTGCGCCGTCACCGACCACGCGACGCGGCTGCCGCAGGACACCGGGACACCGCTCGTCGTCCTGGACGGTCTCGATCTGGCCGGCTACCTCCCGGTCAACCCGGGGCGTGCGCTCACCCCCGCACATCCCGCCTACGTCATCTACACCTCCGGCTCGACCGGGCGTCCCAAGGGCGTCGTGGTCTCCCACGCGGCGATCGACAACCGGCTGCGGTGGATGCAGGACACCTACCGGCTGACCGCCGCCGACCGGGTGCTGCAGAAGACCCCCTCGTCGTTCGACGTATCGGTGTGGGAGTTCTTCTGGCCGCTGCGCGAGGGCGCGGTGCTCGTCGTCGCCGAGCCCGGCGGCCACAAGGACCCCCACTACCTGGCCCGGCTCATCAGCGAACAGGCCGTCACCACCTGCCACTTCGTTCCGTCGATGCTCCAGGTCTTCCTGGCCGGGGCGGACGCCGCCGCATGCGGCTCGCTGCGCCGCGTCTTCTGCAGCGGCGAGGCGCTGCCCCGCGACACCGCGCACACCTTCGCGCGCACCCTGCCGCGCGTCGAGCTGCACAACCTCTACGGGCCGACGGAGGCCGCCGTCGATGTCACCTACCACGCCTGCGCGGCGGACGACAGCGGTGCGGTGCCCATCGGGCGGCCGGTGTGGAACACCCGGCTGTATGTGCTCGATGCGGCGCTCCAGCCCTGCCCGCCGGGCGTCCCCGGCGAGCTGTACCTGGCCGGCCGGCAGCTCGCCGAGGGCTATCTGCACCGTCCCGGACTCACCGCCTCCCGGTTCGTCGCCGACCCCTTCGGACCGCCCGGCAGCCGCATGTACCGCACGGGCGACCTCGCCCGCTGGACGCAGAAGGGCGAGGTCGAGTACCTCGGCCGTACCGACCACCAGGTGAAGCTGCGCGGCCAACGCATCGAACTCGGCGAGATCGAGGCGGCGTTGACGGCGCAGGACGGTGTGGACGGTGCCTGTGCGCTGGTCCACGAGGACCGCTCCGGCGAACAGCGGCTCGTCGGCTATGTCACCGGCGGTGCCGCTCCCGAGGCCGTGCGCGCCGGGCTGGCCCGCACACTGCCGGAGCACATGGTGCCGGCCGCCGTCATCGCCCTGGACGCCCTGCCGCTGAGCCCCAACGGCAAGCTGGACCGCCGCGCACTGCCCGCCCCGGTCTTCACCGGCGGCCGGGACGCACGGCGACCGGCCGGCCCCCGCGAGGAGACCGTGACACGGCTCTTCGCCGAGGTGCTGGGCCTCGAACACGCCGGACCGGACGACGCGTTCTTCGACCTGGGCGGCACCTCCCTGCTCGCCGTACGGCTGGTGGCGCGGATCCGTGCGGCGTTCGGCTGCGAGCTGACGATCGGCTCGCTCTTCGAGGCGCCCACCCCGGCCGCGCTGGCCGCCCGCCTCGACAGCTCCGGCCCCGCGTCCGAGGACGCCCTGGACGTCGTGCTGCCGCTGCGCACCACCGGCGACCGGCCCGCACTGTTCGCGTTCCACCCCGCCGGTGGCCTCGCCTGGTGCTACGCGGGCCTGGCCGCCCGCCTCGGACCCGACCAGCCGGTGTACGGGATCCAGGCCCGCGGCCTGGTCGGCGACGAGCCGCTGCCGGATGCCTTGTCGGAGCAGGCCGCGGACTATGTGCGCCACCTGCGCGCCGTACAACCGCACGGCCCCTACCGGCTGCTGGGCTGGTCCGTCGGCGGCATCCTGGCGCACACCGTCGCCGTGCTGCTCCAGGAGGCCGGGGAGACGGTCGAACTGCTGGCGCTGCTCGACGCGTTCCCGGCCGAGCAGTGGCGGGAGCGGCCCGCGCCGGAGGAGGGCGACGCGCTCACCGCGGTGCTGCGCATGGCCGGCTACGACCGCACCGACGAGCGCACCCGGGACGATGTCCTGGCGACCCTGCGCCGGGCGGGCAGCCCGCTCGCCGGTCTCACCGACCACACCCTCTCGAAGATCGTCGACATCGTGCCCAACCACGCGCGGATGATGCGCGCCCACCACCACCGCGCCTACCGGGGCGACCTGCTGTTCTTCACCGCCGCCGCACCGCGCGCCGAGGACTGGCTCACCCGCGAGGCATGGCGGCCGCATGTGAGCGGCACGATCGCCAACCGCGATCTGGACTGCACCCACCCGCAGCTGATGCAGGACCGTCAGCTCGACGAGATCGCCGCCGTCCTGGCGGCCCGACTGAAGGAGCTCGACGCATGACCGCCCGCTCCGCGCCGTTCGACCCGGGGCCCGACGGCCACGCCACCCACCTGGTCCTGGAGAACACCCAGGGGCACCTGTCCCTGTGGCCGGCCTGGCGGGAGTCCCCGGAAGGCTGGACCGCCCGCTTCGGCCCGGCCCCGCACGACGCGTGCACACGGCTGGTGGCGGCGGACCGGCCATGAACGGCGCGGCGGCGGTACGGCGGTGGCCGCACTCCGGGCCGCCGCCGGATCCGGCGGAGCTGTCACCGGGGCCGCGGCTGTGGCTCGTACCGGCGCCCGCAGCGGGCGCACCGCTCGATGTGTCCGTACTGGACGAGGGGGAGCGGGCCCGGGTGGCGGCGCTGCGCCGGCCCGCCGAGCGTGCGCTGTACGCCGCCGCGCACAGGGCGCTGCGCCGGCTGCTGGGCGGTTGTCTCGGCATGGCGGCGGCCCACGTGCCGCTGACCCGGCTGCCGTGCCCGGGCTGCGGCGGCCCGCACGGCCGCCCCGCCGTGGCCGGTCCGCCCGGAGAGGAACTGCACTTCTCCCTCTCCCACTCGGGCGGGCCGGCGTTGCTGGCCTTCGCCGCCCGGCCGGTCGGCGTGGACATCGAGCGGGTACCCGGGGCCGGGACGGTCCGGGACGCGGCGGCGTCCCTGTACCCCCTGGAGCAGGCCGAGTTGGCGGCCCTGCCGCCGGTGTACCGACCGGCCGCCTTCACCCGCTGCTGGACCCGCAAGGAGGCCTGTCTGAAGGCCACCGGCGCGGGCATCTCGGAGGCGTCCCTGCGCACGCTCCGCCTGGGCACCGGCCCGCTGCCCGCCCGGAGTCCGGGCTGGGCGCTCACGGACCTCCGGGTCCCGGCGGGCTATGCGGCGGCCTGCGCGGTGCGCGAGGCGGCTCCGTCGGGGGAGAGCAGGCCCACCAGACCGTCGGCCAGTTCGGTGCGCCAGCACAGGTAGTCGTGGCCGCCGTTGAACTCACGGTAGACGGCGTCGTCGTAGCCGGCGGCGGTGAGGGTTTCGCGCAGCCGCCGGGCGGCGGGGAGGGCCACCCACTCCTGCTCACCGAAGGAGAGCCAGAAGCGCACGGGCAGCCGTGGCGCGGCCGCGAGAGCGCCGGTCAGCCACTCGGCCTCCGGGCCGTCGGGCCACCAGAACGAACCCGACTGGGCCAGCGCGTTCCCGAAGCGGTGCGGTGCCGAGTACGCCGCGTAGGCCGCGGTGAGTCCGCCCAGGCTCTGCCCGGCGATCACGGTGCGGGCGGGGTCGCCGGTGACCGGCACCCGCCCGGCCGCCCAGGGCAGCAGCTCGTCCGTGAGGAAGGCGACGAACTCCGGACGGCAGCTCAGCTCCGCCCACCGGGTGCCGGCGTCGACGGAATCCGGCAGGACGGCGGCGAGCGGGGGAATGCGGCCGTCGGCGATGAGGTTGTCCAAGAGGTGCGCGACGCCGAGCCGGGGCTGCCAGTGTTCCCCGTCGAGCAGCACGAGAACGGGCAGCTCCGCCGTCTCCCGCGCCCCGCCCGGCGGTTGGTACAGCCAGACCCGGCGATCGCTGCCGAGGTGCCCGCTGGACACCTGGTGTTCGCTGACGGTGCCGCGGGGGACGCCCGGCCGGGGCGCCCAGTCCACCGCGTCCGGGGCCCCGGACAGTTCGGCGTAGCAGACCGGCTCACCGCCCCAACGCCGCGGCAGCCGACGGGCGTTGTACGGGTCGGCGCGGCCCTGGGTGCGCAGCCGGCGCCAGTAGTCGGGGCTGTCCGGTCCGGGCCCGTCGCCCTCGTCGACGAAGAGGTCGTAGGTGCCGCGCCAGTCGTGGCGCAGGCGGACCGTCCAGTGCCAGATGTCGGTGCCGGGGGCGCGGGCCATGAGATTGCCCTCGGGGTTCCGTGGGTCGGCCAGCTTGTTCGGCAGCACCTGGACGGCGCGGGTCCGGGCGTCACCGCGCCACAGGAACGTCACCGCGACGTGATCGGCGCGGCCCGCCGGATCGGGAGCGACGAGCGGGGTGCCACGGCGGCGGACGTCGGCCCAGAACTCCTCGGCCCCGTCCGGAGAGGTCAGCGCAAAGCCCGGCTCCGGGAGCCACGGCAGCGCCTCGGGGCGCGCCAGCCGGGGCGGGCGGTTCGGGGCGTCCTGCGGCGGCACGGGCATGGAAGGCACTCCGGACAAGGGGACGGATGACTTAGGGTTACCTTACTTCAGACTCGGGAGTCGCTCCCGGCGCCCGCCCCGCAGACACTGCACACCACCGGTCTCCGGGGCCGGGTGCGGGCGCGATCGCCGGCCCGACCCACCGCCCGGAGGCCGTCACGGGCCGGAGGGGGCCGGCCGCTGACGGAGGCCCCCCGCCCCCCCCGGTACCCCGTTCAGCTGCCGAGCAGAGCGATCAGACCGTCGGCCAGCCCGCCGCGCCAACAGGCGTGGTCGGGCCCTCCGCTGAACTCCTGCCAGGTGACGGTGTGACCGCAGCGGTCCAGGAGGTCGTGGAGAGCGGGGCCCGGCACCTTCGCGACGTCCTGCCGGGCGATGTCGAGGTGGATACGGACGCCGTCCCGGTGGGGCGGGGCGAACCACTGCGACGGCCAGGACGGCTCGTCGTGGGCGGTCCCGGGGCTGCCGGGGAGCCGATCACGCCGTGGGCGGGCAGCAGGGGACCGGGCGCCAGGAGGCCGGGCCGCGGCGGGGCGGGGCGCGGGGGACTGGGCCAGGGCGCTGCCGAACCGCTCGGGCCGGCGCAGGCAGGTGTGCACTGCGGCGGTGCCGCCGAGGCTCTGCCCGGCCACTACGGTGCGCCGGGGGTCCGCAGTGACCGGCCAGCGTGCGGCCGCCCAGGGCAGCAACTCGTCGGCGAGGAAGTCGGCGTAGCCTTCGTGGGTGTCGTGCACGTGCCACCAGGCGACCGGACCGGACGTATCGGGTGCGAGCACCAGCAGCGGCGGAATGCGCCGTTCGGCGAGGAGCGCATCGAGCGTATGGGCCAGACCGAGCGCGCCGAACCACAGCTCCCCGTCGGGCAGTACGAGAACATCCAGGGGGCCGGCCGCTGTGCCGGACGGCGGCCGGTACACCCAGGTGACGTGCTGGTCACCGAGGGCGGCTCCGGGGCTGCGGTGCCGCTCCACGGTGCCACGGGGGGCGTCCGGGCGGGGCTCCCGCCAGGGTTGAGGCGGGGATAACGGCAGCTCGAAGAGGGAACTGCCGGCCGACCGCCCACGACCGGGCAGTGGCATCCGGTTGTGCGGATCGGGCGCCGCATGGGCGGCCAGCCCCCGCAAGCGGGCGCGCAGGGGTTCCTCCGCGCTGGGCAGGGGGCCGGGTGAGATGTCGGCGACCAGGCGGTAGGAGCCCCGGTGATCGGCCCGCAGACGACGGGTCAGGTACCAGATCTCCGTGCCGGGCAAGGGCGCGAGGAGTGAACCGGCGAGGTCGTCGGGGTCGGTGAGCCCGTTGGCGAGCAGCAGAACCTGACGGGTGGCGCGGTGGCCGCGCCACAGGAAGGTCACCGCCCGGTGGTCGGGATCGTCGTCGAGGGGCTCGATGAGCGGAGTTCCCTCCCGCTCGACCCTGGTCCAGAACTCGGCGGTCAGTGCGCTGTGTTCGGCGGGCCCGGTCTGTTCGAGCCGGTGGGTGAGCCGGGTGAGACGAGGGCTGACAATGGTGTACGGCACGGGCTCGGCGGCGTCCGCGGGCGCCGTGACTGCGGCGGAAGCGGTGCGGCTCACCTGAACGTGCTCCGTGTGCGCTGCGGCTCCCCGGGCAGCGGGCGGGCCGTCGGCAGGATCACGGACCCGGCGGGAGCGGTCCGGTCCCTCAGGGGAAGTTTTCGCGGAGAGCGGTGGATTGCGTATCGATGTGTCATGTGGGGGAGGGCATTCCGGTCGGAGGTGTGGTGTGCGAGCGGAGCGGTACGTGGTCGGTACCGGGTGATGCGGACGGGCCGGCGGGCGGCCGGCCCGGTCGTACGGATCTGGCGGCCCCCAGGCCCCAGGTGCCGTGCGCCCGGCGGGCCGGGTCCCGCCCACCCTCGGGCGGGGCGGGCGGGACCCGGCGCGGCTCCGGACCGAGCCGCTGGGATCGGGTCGTCAGCGCCCGAGGGAGAACCGGTGCAGGACGTCCTGGCCCTCGGGACCGGAGCCGGACTTGGCGACCACGAACGCCGCGCCGTGGGCCACCTGGACGTGGTTGGGGTTGGCGCCGGTGGTCAGGGTGTCGACGACGGCGCCCTTGCGGGGGTCGACGACCGTGACGGTGGCCGTGGTGCGGTTGGCGACCAGGATCCGGCCCGAGCGCGGGTCGGCGGCGACGGCCACTGCGCCCGCACCGGTCGGCACGCTCCTGGTGACGGCCCCCTTGCGCAGGTCGATCACCGAGACGGTGCCGGCGGCCTGGTCGGCGGAGTAGGCGGTGCGGCCGTCCTTGGATAGGGCTATCGAGAGGGGGCCGTCTCCGGCCGGGATCAGGCGCGGGCCCGTGGCGCGCGGGGCGATCTCGATGATCCGGTCATTGGCGAGGTCGGTGGCGTAGGCGGCACCGGACCGCTCGTTGACCGCCAGACCCGCGGGGCTCGATCCCGCGACCGTTACCCGCTTCTTCTCCTTGTAGGTGCGGGTGTCGAAGGCGACGACACTGCCGTCGCCGAAGCTGCTCGCCCAGGCCAGGTTGTGCTTCTCGTCGACGACGACCTCGCGGGCATGCTTGACGCCGGGCAGCGTGGCGAGGTGCTTGCCGGTGCGCTGGCTGTAGACGGCCACGGAGTTGTCGCGGGTGTTCGTCGTCCAGACGGTGTTGTGCTCGTCATCGACGGCGACGCCGTAGACCGCCTCGACGGCGCCGGTCTCCGGGTTGGTGACCGGCGGCGTGTACGTCGCCTTGACCTGCAGGGTGCGCGGGTCGACCTTCACCAGACTGGAGTTGGTGACCGGCGGTCGGCCCACCGAGGACGTGGCCCAGAGGACATGGTTCCGCTCGGAGTACGCGGACTGATACAGGCCTTTGGCAACCGGCGCGGACTGGGCGACCGGGCCCGACGTTTTGCCGGAGTGCGCCGTCGCGGTGTCGGCCAGGGCAAGAGCGCTGCCGGCGGCGAGGCTCACGGCGATCGCGGCAGTACGGCGGATGCGGTAGGCGAGTGAGGTCATGTGGCGTCAGTCTCCTTGACAGAGGCGCCTCACGGAGAGGCGATCAGCGACTAACTTAGCTTAGGCTTACCTAACATGCACTCCGATATGGCCCGCTGTTTTCTGCGCATTTCTGGCGGCTGCGGGAGGGTGTCTTGCCGCCGCCTTCCCCCGTCGCCGACCAGCGCCCTCAATCCCCCTACTGGCGGCACCTTCACCAACGGGAGCGCTTTGCCACCTTGGGAGTTGATGAGCGACCGCCGCGACGGCTCCGGGGGCACCCAGGTCATCCAGGACACCGGCACCGGCGGCAGCTACCCCAGCTCCACCGACCGGGTCGTGTGTCAGGACGTTTGGTTGGGCCGCATCGACCCTCGCTGGCTCACGGCATGATCGACCAGGCGCTGCACATGGCTCAGTGGCGGGCTTCGTGGATGATGCGATCGGCGCTCTGCTCGGGAGTGAGGGCCGCGGTGTCGAACCACCAGCCGGCATCGCCGAGTTCACGCTTCATGTCGGCGTCGAGTTCTTCATAGCCGTCGAAGTCGAACCGCTCGCGTGGATCCCGGATGGTGTTGCGGTACCGGCACACCTCGATGCCCGGTGCAAGAACGACGAACAGGACCTGGCGAGCCGGGAGGAGGGAGACGAAGAAGTCCAGCTGCTCGCGGGTGGGAATCACCCAGTCGATCTCGGGCGTGAACTTGCGGCGGAGACCGGTCAGTTGTCTCCGCGGAGGGTTCGCGCCAGCACGGAGCGGTGGGTCGGTTTCGCGTCGCGGTAGCGCTTGTGGCCTTCGTCGGTGAGGATGACGAAGATGCCGCGGCGGTCGAGGTCACACATGACGCGCTCGACGAGGCTGCCCCGTTCCAGCCTGGCGACCAGGCGGGATGCGGCGCTCTGGCTCAGGTGCACCGCCTGGGTGAGGTCCTGGCCCCGGCACTTGCCGTGGTCGGAGGAGACGAGGAGTTCGAGGGCTTCGAACTCGCTGACACTCAGACCGTGCTGCGCCTGTAGCTCGTGCTCGAGAGCATTGTGCACGGTGGCGTGAAGGGCGAGGAGCCCATGCCACTCGTCGACCAGTTCCTGCTCTGAGCCACCCATCATGAAGCCAAGATAACATGCGGCGGCATTTGATGCACAAAGATTAAATGCACTTGCATTCGATGCGCGTGCATGTGAGAGTCGCGGCATGACTTCCTCCGCGCCCCTGTCCGCCTCCACCTCCACGTGGAACGCCAAACTCTGGGGAGTCCTGCTCACGGTCTCCCTCGTCATCGGCCTCGACGCGCTCGACGTCTCGATGGTGGGCGTCGCCCTCCCCTCCATCCAGGCAGACCTGGGCCTGTCCACCAGTGCGCTGCAGTGGATCGTCAGCGGCTATGTCCTCAGCTACGGCGGGCTGCTGCTGCTCGGCGGACGCGCCGCCGACCTGCTCGGACGCCGCCGGGTGTTCCTGACCGCGGTAGCCGTGTTCGCGGCCGCCTCCGTGCTCGGCGGTCTGGTCGACGACGGAACCCTCCTCATCGCCACCCGCATACTCAAGGGCATGGCGGCGGCGTTCACCGCGCCTGCCGCGCTGTCCATCGTCACCACCACGTTCGCCGAAGGGCCGGCGCGCAACAAGGCGCTGGGCGTCTTCTCCGTCTTCGGGGCCAGCGGCTACTCGGCCGGCCTGGTGCTCTCCGGCCTGCTGACCCAGGTCGGCTGGCGGTGGACGTTCTTCCTGCCGGTACCGATCGCCGTGATCGCCTGGATAGCGGCCAACCGCCTGCTGCCCAAGGACGGCCCCCGCTCCTCCGGTGGCTATGACATCCCCGGCGCGATCACCTCGGTCGGCGCGATGCTGCTGCTCGTCTACACCGTCGTCGAAGCGCCGGAGGCCGGCTGGGCCGCTCCGAACACACTCATCCAGTTCGCCATCGCCGCGGTGCTGCTGCTCGCCTTCCTCGTGATCGAACGCCGCAGTGCGCATCCGCTGGTCCGTCTCGGCATCCTCCGCTCGGGCTCGCTGGCGCGGGCCAACCTGGGCATATCCGTGTTCTTCGGCGGCTACATCGGCTTCCAGTTCGTGGTCATGCTCTACTTCCAGTCGGTGCTGCAGTGGTCGGCGCTCCAGACCGCGCTCGGCTTCCTTCCGGCCGCGGCGATCGTGGCCTTCGGCTCGCCGCGGATGGATCCCCTGATCGAACGGGTCGGCACCTCGCGCACCATCGCGGGCGGTGTCATCGCCCATCTCATCGCCTACGTACTCTTCCTCGTCATCGACCGGGACGCCCCCTATGTCGTCGGTGTGCTGCCCAGCATGATCCTGCTCGGCATCGGGTTCACCCTGGCCTTCGCGTCCTTCAACATCCAGGCCACCGCCGGCATCCCGGACCACGAACAGGGCCTGGCCGGCGGCCTGCTGAACACCTCCACGCAGGTCGGCGGCGCGATCGGACTCGCGATCGTCACGGCCGTCCTCACCGCCGGAGGTGAAGGCAAGACCGGCCCCGACGCCCTGCTCGCCGGCTTCACCCCGGCGCTGCTCACGATCACCGTCCTCTCGGCGATCGGCCTGCTCATCGGACTGTCAGGAGTGCTCGGACGGCGCAAGACCGACACGGCGACGGTCGAGCCGGCGCCCAGGCCGGTGGACGAGCCGGAGCTCGCCCTCGTCGACTGACCGGACCGGTCCTGTCACGGCGCATCCCGGTGTGGCACCAGCCATGACCGGGATGTGCCGTTCCGGGCCCGCATCCGCGTGTCCCACCTGCCGGCTCCGTCATTCGGTGGACGGTGATCAGGCCGGGACCGGTTGGCTCCGGTGACCGGCCAGTTGTTGGGTGTAGCGGCGCAGGAGGAGCAGGGCAGTGGTGGCCAGGCCGGTGAGCAGGCCGAGCCAGATGCCGAGGGTGGCGAGGTCCAGAGCGTAGGCGAGGAGCCAGGACGCGGGGAGTCCGACGGCCCAGTAGCCGATGAGGGTGATGCGGAAGCCGCTCTTGGTGTCGTCGAGTCCTCGCAGGAGTCCGACGCCGATGTTCTGCGCGCAGTCGAAGAACTGGAGGACGGCGGTGACCATGAGCAGGTGGGTGGCGATGCCGAGGGCCTGCTCGGAGCCGGAATCGAGGAAGGGGAAAAGGACGACCCGGGGCACGGACAGGTAGGCGATACCGACGAGGGTCATGACGGCTGCCGCGCAGGCCAGCGCGGTGTTCTTGAGGCGGCGCGCGTCGTCGGTACGGCCGAGGGCGAGTTCGCGGCTGACGTTGATCGAGGCGGCGTGGGAGATGCCGACGGCGACCTGGAAGACGATGTAGACCAGCTGGTTGACGGCGGTGTGCGCGGCGAGGGCGGCGGGGCCGAAGGAGCCGGCCATCAGCGCGGTGAGGGAGAAGAACCCGGCCTCGGAGCCGTAGGTCGCAGCGATCGGCACACCGAGGCCGACGAGCCGCAGGGAGGTGGCCCTATCGGCTTTGGCCGCGTTGAGGCTGAGCAGGGGCGCCAGTTGGGCGTCCTTCTTCGCCGAGAGATAGAGGGCGAGACAGGAGAGGAGGTGGACGGTGGACGTGGCGACGCCGATGCCGGTCAGGCCCAGCCGGGGCAGTCCCCATGTGCCGTGCAGGAAAACCCAGTTCAGACCGGCGTTGACGGCTATGGAGGCGAGGGTGATCTGCAGCAGGGCCTGGGGGCGGCGCATACCGACGGTGAACTGGCGGATGGCCTGGAACCACAGGCAGGGCAGCAGACCGGGGGCCAGGGCGAGCAGCATCGCCCGGGTGCGTTCGACGACGGAGGCGTCCTGGCCGAGCCAGGTCAGGGCCTGACCGATGAGGAGCATGAGAACGGCTCCGGCGAGCCCGGCGAGCGTGGCGAGAACCAGGCTCGCGCGAACGAGCGCACGGATCTCCGCGTGCGCCGCTTCTCTTTCCCCCTCCGTCGCTCCTTCACTGGGGGGCTCGGTCGCGTCTGCCGTGAGTTCGGTGCGGGCCGCCGCGGTGGCGACCTGGTTGCCTACCGAGGTGAGCAGACCGACGCCCATGGTGCGCAGCTGGTTGAAGATGACGAGGGCCAGGCCGCCGGCGGCGAGTTCCTCGGTGCCGAGCAGGCCCATCATCACGGTGTCGGTGGTGGTCAGGGCGACCTGGGCGAGCTGAGTGAGGATGAGGGGGACGGCGAGCGCGGCCAGGGCGCGGCTGTCGCGGAGGAGAGTGGTCGGCATGGCGGCTATCGGTTCCTCCGGAGCTTGGTGAGGAGCTCGTCGGTCTCTCGCTCCGTTGTGGGGGCGAGGAGACCACGGGCGCGCATCCACTCGTCGTTGAAGACGGTGTCCAGGTACTTCTCGCCGCCGTCATTGATGAGGGCGACCATGGTGGTGCCGGGCGGCAGCGAGGGCAGCCGGGACAGTGCCACGTGGACGACTCCGCCGGCGGAGCCCCCGATCAGCAGGCCGGTGCGGGCGACGGCGCGACAGGTCGCGAACGCCTCGATGTCGCCGACCTTGACTCCTTCGTCGATGAGGTCGAAGTCGACCAGGGCGCCGATCTCCGCCCCCTCGGGGGTGCCGGTGCCGGACTGGTAGTAGTCGTGGGCGGGCCCGCCGAACGCGATCGACCCCTCGGGCTCGACGCCGATGGTGTGGAACGACGGTATGAGGGTGCGCAGTTCGCGGGCGGTGCCGCAGAGGGCGCCACCTGTGCCGACCGAGCCGATGAGGACATTCAGCCGGCCGTCGAGGGCCTCGTTCAGTTCGTGGGCGACGGGGAAGTAGCCGACGCCGTTGCTGGGGTTGTGGTGCTGCTCGGTGAAGACGGTGTTGTCCTGGCTGCGGGCCAGGTCCTCGGCGAGCTCTTCCCGTGCGGCGGTGGCGAGTTCTTCCGTACCGTTGTTACTGACGTGGACGAGTTCGGTGCCCAGGGCCTTCATGGCGCGCAGTTTGTCCGGACAGGCGTGGTGGTCGACGACGGCGGTGAAGGTGTAGCCGCGTTCGGCGGCGATGACGGCGAGCCCGAGTCCGGTGTTGCCGGAGGTCGACTCGATGATGCGGCCGCCGGGGCGCAGTGCGCCGCGTGCCTCGGCATCGAGAATCATCTGGCGGGCCATCCGGATCTTCGCCGTGCCGGTGGGGTTGAACATCTCCAGCTTCAGCAGCAGACGGCTGCCGGTCTCGGAGACGGCGAGTTCCAGTAGCGGGGTGTGGCCGATGAGGTCGGATATTCGGGAGACCACGCTGGGGCGCTGAAGTGCTCCGGGCATCGAACTCTCCTGTGAAGGGGCGTACGGGCATCGGCCCGGGGTCAGTACGGCCGCCGGTCCAGCCGCCAGCGGGGACGCGGGCGTTCGGTGTGGTCGATGACGACCTTGGGGGGCAGGGGCAGGTCGTGGAAGGACGACTCGTTGGAGTCCATCTGGTAGCCGGCGGTGTTGGGGTAGACCAGGAGGTCACCGGTGCGAGGACGGCGCGGGAAGGCGATCTTCCGCCAGGTGAGCAGGTCCGATTCCAGGCAGGTGGCCGCCCCGACGCAGGCCGGATAGGTGCCGGCGGGGACGTCCGGGGCGTGCGACAGCAGACAGGGATCGGGCAGGTACTCGCTGTTGAACCACTGCTCGGACAGGCTCAGGCTGGTGCCGTCGACGGTCAGCAGCTGGTAGCCCGCGCGGTCCTTGACCCCCTGGATCCGGAACACGGTCGCACCCGCCTTGTCCAGCAGGGCTCGGCCCGGCTCCATCAACAGCGTGACACCGGAGCCCTTGAACAGCTCGGCCAGGCTCCGGCGGTGCCCTTCGGGCCGCGCTCCGAGCAGCACCCGCAGTGCTCCGGACTCGGCGGTCGGGGAGTGGTACGGGTAGAAGTCACCGGCGGTGAACGACTTGCCCGCGTGGTAGTGACCGCTGTGCTGCTCCGCGAGGAAGGCGTACCAGCTCTCGGCGTCGGTGTAGCTGACCGGCAGGCCGCCGCCGATGCTGATCCGGCCGGCCGCCAGCCCCAGAGCGCGGGCCTTGAGGCACCGGTCGATCAGGGCTCCGGCCAGGTCGGCGCGCGGCTGCACGGCGTACCCGGACAGATGGAAGCTGAAGCCTTCCATCCGCACCGCGCCACCCGCCCGCACACAGCGGTCCAGGGCGGTGTCCAGTTCGGCGTCGTTCATGCCGAAGCGGCTGTGCGGCTGGCCGGGCGGCAGGCAGCGCAGCAGCAGCCGGGCCGGACGAGCGGTGCCGGCCGGCACCGTGGCGAGGACCGCGTCGAGTTCATCGAGCGCGTCCACGGCGACCAGCGCGCCCTGCCGTACCGCCAGACGCAGCAGGGCGCCGTCCTTCGCCGGGCCGGTGACGACGAGGTGCTCCCCGGGCACCCCGCCTCCGAGGGCGTCGCGCAGCTCACCGGCCGAGGCCACATCGACCCCCGCACCGTTCGCGGCGCAGCGTTCGCTCCACACGGTGGCCTTGTTGGCCTTCTTCGCGAAGTACACGAACCCGTCCACGCCCGCTGTCTCCAGTACGGACCGCATGGCCCGGAGGTTGCTGTCGAACGCGTCGGGCAACAGGAAGTGGAACGGGCCGCCGAGGGCGTAGGAGAGTTCCTCCAGCAGCCCGCTGTCCAGCACGGCGCGGGTGGCGGGGTCGGGCAGGGCGGGCAGCGTCGGCCAGGAGGATGCGCTGCTCACCGCCACAGCGCGACCTCGGTCCCCAGGCCCTGTGCCAGTGCGAGCTGCGCGAAGCGGTGGCCGAGGGCGATGTCGGTGACGACCAGGCCGCTGTTGTACGCGAAGATCCATTCCGTGTCCGAGCGGCGGCCGGCGGCGCTGCCGGCGAGAACGGGTGGGAACTCGGCGTCCACGGCCGGGAGTTTGCCGTCCGCGTCGGCCATGTCCAGGCCGGTGATATGCATCTGTGCCTCGCTCGTGGCGATGACCCGGTCGGCCCGGTGGAGCGTCGAGGGGGCGAGTCCATGGCCGACGAGGACGGACAGTGCGCCGGGCCTGAGCCAGTCGGCCTCGACGGCGGCGGGGGTGTGGGAGCCGGCGGTGGCGACGAGGACATCGGCGTCCGCGGCGGCGGCCCGCAGATCGTCGACGAGCTCGACCTCCCGGTCGGGAAAGTGGTCGCGCAGCCGCGCGCGGACCGCGGCGATGCCCTCGGGGTGGGTGCCGGACAGCATCAGCCGGTCCAGGTCCGGCAGGGTGGTGAGCAGGAACGGCAGGGCGAGGCGGCCCTGGGTTCCGGTGCCGATCACCAGCGCGCTGCGGGCGCCGGGCGCCGCGCATTCGCGGGCCAGCAGTGCGGAGACGGCCGGCGTACGCAGTGACCCGATCCGGGAACAGTCCATGAGCGCCACCGGCAGTCCGGTGCGGTCGTCGTAGAGCGTGAGGGAGGTGTAGTAGTGCTGCTCGGCACGGCCCTTGTCCAGGCCGTGCTTGTAGGAGGTCTTGATCGCGACGACATCACGGGAGCCGTCCCGGCCCAGCATCGCGTAGGAGACCGAGTGCCCGTCCGGTGGCTTGACGGTCAGTTTGCGGGGGTTGTCGGACTGTCCGGCGTGCAGGGTGCGGTAGGCGCCCTCCACGGTGGCCACCACATCGGCCAGGGAGATGTCTATCCCGGCCAGATCCGTGGTGGACAGGAACCGCAGGTGCTGGTCGTCGCCGGATATCGGGGGGTCGGCGGGGGCGGTGATCGAGGTGTCGGTCATCGGGTGGTGCCTCCGTTCCGTGGACGAGCTGTCAGCTGGTGGGGGCTTCGAGGGCGGCCTGACCGTAGCCGTGTTCACCGGCTTCGGCCAGGGGGCGGCTGCGGCGCCCGGGAACGCGCACGGAGGCACGCTTGAGCCACCGGTCGCTGCCGTCGTAGCGGGCCTGGAAGGGCACCCGGCCGTGCACGACCAGGTCGTTGTCGACGACCAGGACCTCGCCGGGGGAGAGGCTCACCGCGACGGATACGCGGGCGAGTTCGGCGGTGAGCCGTCCGTAGGCCGCCCGGTAGGGCCCGTCCGCCTCGTCGAGCGGTGTGTACGCCGGGTCGAAGCGCAGGGTCGGTCCCTCCTCGGCCGCGAACAGCGTGGGGACCGCGGGCGGCGTCTGTCCGGCGTAGCCCTGCGCCTCGGCGTACGCGTCATCGGGAAGGATCGGCACCACCGCACGCGAGAGGACACCGAGGTCCTCGTCGGTGAGCCGGGCCTTGCGGATGCTGGCGGCGGTGGTGGCGATGCCGTCGGGGTTGCGCACACAGCCGAGCATCAGCAGATGTGCGCGGCGGGGGTGGAAGGCGTCCTCGGTGTGCGGGCTGAGGAGCACGGTGCTGCTGGCTCCGGTCTGCTCACTCTCGCGCCCGGCAGAGGGGACGATGTTGTGGACGAACCGGCCGTCCTGCTGGCCCTCCCACGCGAGGGGGTTGCCCATCACCGAGGCGAGCAGCAGCAGTTGGAGGTCGAAGGGGGCACCGCAGCCGTCGGCGGTGGCCCAGCTGGAGGGGGTCGGCCCGATGGCGTCGTCGTCGACATCGAGGCCCCGCAGCACGAACAGGCCGTCGGCGGTGTCGACGGGCCGGCAGTGGTGCCGGAGGGTGTCGTCGAACCCGGCGGCCGCCTGTGCAACTTCAGTCAGGAGGAGGGGAGTTGCGGTGGACGCGCCGAACTCGGCGAGTATCTTCTCCGCGGTCCGGCGGAGCTCGCTCGCGGTGCGGTCATCGAGCGTGCGGACAGGTGCGGCTGCCGTGCTCATGGCGAGAGTCCGTTTCCGTCGTGAGACAGGGAAAGCGCCTCTGCCGGCAGCCGTGGGGGCGGGGCGCTGCGGATCCGTAACAGGCAGGACTGAGCGGCCGCCCGGAGGCGGCTGATGTGGTGGCTGACCGGCGAACGGGCTGAACATTAGGCGCCGACCTTAGGCAAGGCAACCCTTACTGGTGGGTCCGGTTCACTTTCGGGCGTTTGCCTGATGCAACGTCAAAAACAAGGCGGCAAAGCGCAGTTGGATACACAATCTGCCCCGAGTGCTGCCGTTCGATCATCTGTTCGTCGGCGCGTGACCCCTTGCAGCAAGGACTGTCATTAGGGTAGGCACACCTAAGCACCCCCCAGTCGCCCCCGAAGCGGATCGAGGACGTACGTGGACATGAACAGGCGTCAAGTGCTGTGGGCCGGTGGAGCGTTAGGTGCGGCGGCGCTGTTGGCCGCATGCTCGGGCAGCGGGGGGACCTCGACCGAACCCGCCGCCGCGGGCGGCAAGCCCAAGCGGGGTGGCACGCTCCGGGTCGGCGCGCTCGGCCGCGCCTCGGCCGTCACCCGTGATCCGCACAGCGTTCAGACCAACGAGAGCGACTACCTCATCGTCGCCCTCGTCCACGACACCCTGACCGCCCCCGGAGCCAAGACCAACACCGTCCCGCGGCTGGCCTGGCGCTGGCAGGTGTCGGACGACCTGAAGACCTGGCGCTTCACGATCGCCAAGGGCGCGAAGTTCCACGACGGCAGCCCGGTCACCGCCGGGGACGTGGCCTGGTCGCTGCGCCGGCTGCGGGCCACCCCCAACGGTGCCTCCCGACTGCCCGGCATCAAGGCCGAGAACATCCGGGCCGAAGGCGCCGACACCGTCGTCCTGATCTCCGACTACCCCAATGCCGAACTGCCCCAGCTCACCCGCCTGACGACCTTTGTGCTCAAGAAGGGCACCAAGGACAAGGAGATCGGGACGGCGCCCGGCTCCGGCCCGTTCAAGCTGGACTGGTTCCGCTCCGGCAACGCCCGGCTGGTGCGCAACGAGGAGTGGTACGGCGGCGAGGTCCTCCTCGACGCCATCGAGGTCAAGATCTTCGAATCCCCGCAGGCGATGGCCAACGCACTGCTCGGAGGCCAGATCGACGTCGCCTCCAACGTCGGCGCGGTGGCGGCGCGTACGGCCGAGCAGCGCAAGGACGTCCAGATCATCCGCCGCCCCGACGACATGGCGATGCCGATCGTCATGCGCACCACCGGCGGACCGTTCGCGGACGCGAAAGTGCGGGAGGCGCTCCGGCTGGCCGTGGACCGCGAGGCCATGGTCAAGCAGGTGCTGTCCGGCTACGGCGCCGTAGCCAACGACATTCTCGGGACCGGCGACCCCGCCTACGCCGCCGCCATCCCGCAGCGCACCCGTGACCTCAGCAGGGCCAGGTCCCTGCTGAAAGCGGCGGGCTTCGACACGTCCAAGACGTACAAGCTGCTGACCACCGAGGACGTCTCCGGGCTCACCGAGTCCGCGACCCTGTTCGCGACCCAGGTCCGCGAGGCCGGGGTGAAGATCGACGTGGTCAAGCAGGAGTCCGCCACGTTCTGGGACAAGACCTGGCTCCAGGGCGATCTCTACACGACCTACTGGGGCACCAACGACTCCGTCGTCTTCTTCGCCAGCAAGACGATGTTCTCCGCATCGGCCACGAACGAAACCGGCTGGAAGAACGCCGAGTTCGACGCGGCGTACCGCAAGGCCATCGGCACCAGGGACGCGGCGAAGCGCGCCACAGCGCTCAAGGAACTCCAGCGGATCGAACATGACACATCCGGCTACCTGTTGTGGGGCATGGCCGACGGCATCGACCTGGCCGCCGCCCCGGTGCGCGGTCTGCCCACCCTGCCCGGTTACGGCCGTGTGCAGCTTGAGCGGGCATGGCTGGCCCGCTGAGCGGTACGGCGCGGGAGCCGGCGACCGGACCGGACGGGGAGCCGACGGCCGTCCGTCCGGTCCGGCCCGTGCTGTCCGCGGTCCTGCGCACGGGCGGTCTGCTCGCCCTGCCGGCCCGCCGGATGCTGCTGCTCGCCGTGCTGCTCGCCGCCGTCTTCGCCGCCATCGAACTGCTGCCGGGCGACGCCGCCACCGCCACCGCGGAGCGCGGTGAGAGCCCCGCCGACCTCGGGCACCGGCGTCACCTCCTCGGCCTCGACCGCCCGGTCCTGACCCGCTTCGCCGACTGGATGACCGGCCTGCCCACCGGCGACCTCGGCACCTCCGCCCACGGGGAGGCGGTCGCCGGTCTTCTCGCCCGCCCCTTCCCCAACACCTTGCTTCTGGGCGGACTCGCCCTGCTGGTGACCCTCGTGGTCTCGCTCGGACTCGGCTGCCTGGCGGCGTTCAAGCCCGGCCGCCTCACCGACCGGGCCGTATCGGCCACCGCCACCGGCATCCTCGCGCTGCCCGAATTCGTGGTCGCGGTCGCCCTCGTCCTGGTCTTCGCCCTGTGGGCCGGCTGGCTGCCCGCCGTCACCCTCACCGGCGCTGACGGCGCACCCGCGTCCTGGCCGATGCTCGTGCTGCCCGTGGTGGCGCTGTCCGTCCCGCAGATCGGCTGGAACACCCGCATCGTGCGCGCGGCCCTCGCCGACGAGGCCAAGGCCCCGCACATGGAGACCGCGCTGATCGACGGGCTGCCGCGGCACCGGATCTTGACCCACCACCTGCTTCCCGGCGCGCTGCCCACCATCGCGGCGGGTCTCGCCACCTCGACCGGCATGCTGCTGGGCGGCGCCGTCGTGGTGGAGACGATCTTCAACTACCCCGGCATCGGCGGGGTTCTGGCCGGAGCCGTCGCCGACCGGGACAGCCCGGTCGTCGCGGGCGTCGTCGCCGTCACCGGAGCCGTCATCACCGGGGTACTCCTGCTCGCCGACCTCGTACGTGCCTGGGCTTCCGGAGGCCGCATATGACCGCCCCGCACCCGACCGCCCTCGAACAGCCCATCCGCCGGCGCCGCTCGCGCGGCCTCGTTCTGCGCACCCTTCCCGCGCTCCTGCTCATCACGGCCGCCGCCACCGGGCCGTGGCTCCACCCGCACGCCATCGATGCCCCCGTCACCGCTCCGTACTCCGAGCCGGGTGGTGGCGCCCCGCTCGGTGGCGACCATCTCGGCCGCGATGTGCTCACCCGTGTCCTCGCCGGGGGCCGCGAACTCATCGTCACGTCACTGCTGGTCGCCCTGCTCGTGACGGTGGTGGCGGCCCTGCTCGGCGCGCTCGGTGCCCTGCGGCCGACCGTCGGCCGGATCGTCGAACGCTCCGCGGACGTCCTGATGCTGCTGCCCGCCGTACTCGGCATCCTCCTCCTCACCCTGTCGTGGCCGGGCGGCGGACGCTTCGCGGTGATCGCCGCCGCCGTCGTCATGGGCGTGCCCTACGCGGTGCGCCTCGTCGCAGGGGCGGCGGCGCCCGTCGCGGCCTCCGGCTACATCGAGGCGGCGGCGGTCGGCGGAGAGCGACTGTGGCACCTCGTCGTACGGGAGGTCCTGCCCAACCTGCGGGCCACCCTGCTCGCCCTCTTCGGGCTGCGGTTCGTCGCCGCCGTCTACGTCGTCGCCACCGCCGGCTTCCTCCAGGTGGGCCCCCAACCACCCGCCGCCGACTGGGCATTGATGATCCGGGAGAACGCGGGCGGCATCGTCCTCAACCCCTGGGGCGTACTGGCCCCCAGTCTCGCCATCGGCCTCCTCGCCATGAGCGTCAACCTCGCCGTTTCGGCACTCGTCCCGCAGACCGGCCGGAAGGCGGTGACCGCACTGTGAACCACATGCCAGGCCGGTACCCCGAGGACCGTGCACCGTCCACCGAACCGGCGGTGACCGTCACGGACCTCACGATCACTGCCCCGGACGGCCGTCTGCTCCTTGACGGCGGCAGTCTGGAGGTCCGCCCCGGCCGTATCACCGCACTCACCGGTCCCTCCGGCTGCGGCAAGACCACCCTGTTGCGCGCCGTGGCCGGCGTCCTGCCGCCAGGGACCCGGCTCACGGCCGGCTGTATCGAAGTCCTCGGCCGGGACGTGCCGGCGCTGGACGCCACCGCACTGCGCAGCCTGCGCCGCCACCGTCTCGCCTACGTCGGGCAGGACCCGGGCTCAGGTCTCAATCCCCGGATGACGGTCCGCCGCCTGCTCGCCGAAGTCGCCGCGGACCGCAGCCCTCAGGCACTGCGCGACCTGATCTCCGAGGTCCAACTCCCCACCGAGAACGGCATTTTGGGACGCCGCCCCGGAGCGCTCTCCGGTGGCCAGCAGCGCCGCGTCGCCCTCGCCAGGGCACTGGCCCGCCGCCCCGCCGCACTGCTCCTCGACGAGCCGACCGCCGGTCTCGACCCGGAGCTGCGCCACGAGATCGCCGCACTCCTGCGCCATCTCGCGGACCGTCACCAGCTCGCCATCGCACTGTCCTGCCACGACGCGGACCTGGTCTCCCGGCTGGCCGACGACGTCGTGGACCTCTCCAGCGGCGCGCCCGCACCGCCACCCCTGCCACGCACCACCGACCGGCCGCTCCCCACCGGCGCACCCACGCTCACCGTCTCCGGTCTGCACGCGGCCTTCGGACGACGCGGCCACCGCACCCCCGTCCTTCACGACGTCGGCCTCGCCGTGCCGGCCGGGTCCAGTACGGGCATCGTCGGAGCCTCCGGCTCGGGCAAGACGACCCTGGTCCGCGCCGTCGTCGGACTCCACCGGCCCACCAGCGGCTCCGTCACCCTCGACGGAGTACGCCTCGCCCCCACCGCCCAGGGCCGCACCCGCGAACAGCGCCGACGCCTCCAACTCGTGCCGCAGGACCCGCTGGGCACCCTCAATCCGAGCCGTACGGTCGGCGCGACCCTCGGCCGGCCGCTGCGTCTGCACCGGCGCGCCACCCCCGACCAGGCCCCCACCCGTGTCCTGGAACTCCTCGAACAGGTCGGCCTCCCCGCCCACTTCGCCGACCGCTACCCCCACGAACTCTCCGGCGGCCAGCGTCAGCGCGTCTCCATCGCCCGCGCGCTCGCGGCGGACCCCAACGTGCTGGTCTGCGATGAAGTCACCTCCGCCCTCGATGCCGGGACGGCCTCCTCGATCATGGACCTGCTGGATGACCTGCGCGACCGCCGCGGCCTCGTCCTGGTCCTCATCAGCCACGACCTCCGCCTCATGGCGAGCAGAACCGACTCCCTCCTCGTCCTCTCCGAGGGCCGGGCCGTCGAATCCGGCCCCACTCCGCGGATCTTCACCTCCCCGGCCCACCCGGTGACCGCTGCCTTGGTGGCGGGCGCGGCCCAGCCGGCATGAACCGCCCGCAGGGAAAGCCCTGTGCCCCTCGCCCGGCGTCGGGCGAGGGGCAGCAGTGCGTTTACGCGCCCCTGGTGAGGCTGAGCCGTCCTCAGGTCGCGTGCGGAATGAATGGCTGGTCAGACCTTTGCGAGTGCCCCGATGGTGGTTCCCCGCTGTTGTGCCCAGTTCTCCAGTGTGATGCGGCAGGCGTGGTCGAGGTGGCGCAGCTCGGAGAGGTCGAGTTCGACGGGCTTGTTGTGCGGGAGTGCTTCGAGGGTTTCGAGCATGCGGGGCAGACGGAGGAAGGTGGCGGATCCGGTGAGGGTGACCAGGAGCCGGCCGTCGGTTGTTTCGTGGGTGTCGAGCTGGATGTGGGAGGTTTCCCAGGCGCTTTTGATCACGGCGAGGGCGATGCCGAGGAGAACGCCTTCGAACATGTTGGTGGTGATGATGGCGATCGCGGTGACGGCGAGGACGAGCGCTTCGCCGCGGTGTGAGCGCCACAGGGGCAGGAGGTCCTTGACCGGGACCAGCTTGCAGCCGGCATGGACCAGGACCCCGGCGAGCGCGGCCAACGGGATGACGCCGATCGCGGCCGGAAGGAGGGCGGCGAACAGCACGAGCCACAGTCCGTGCAGGATGCGCGAGAGCTTCGTCTTGGCTCCGGCCTGGACGTTGGCCGAGCTACGGACGATGACCGCGGTCAGCGGCAGCGCGCCGAGCACTCCGCAGAGGGCGTTGCCCACGCCCTGGGCCATCAGTTCCTTGTCGAAGTCGGTGCGCGGACCGTCGTGCATGCGGTCGACGGCCGCGGCGCTGAAGAGGCTTTCGGCCGAGGCGATGAGGGCGAAGGCGAGGACCGTGCCGAGGGCGGCGAGGCTGCCCAGCGAGGCGAAGTCGGAGATCCCCGGCGGCTGGATCGCCGAGAGGAGCCCTTGGACCTCGACGCGGGGTACGGACCAGCCGGCCACCGTGGTTGCCACGGTGGCCAGGGCGACCGCGGCAAGCGGTGCGGGCAGCAGCTGGGCCTGAGCCGGGAGCTTCTTCCACAGCACGAGGACGGCGATGGTGCCTGCCCCGATGGCGAACGCGGTCAGGGCTTGGCCAGAGGTGGCGATCTCGGTGACCAGGTGCGGCACTCCCAGGATCTTGTCGATCCCGGAGCGGGGCTGCTCGACCCCGGCCATGGTGTAGAGCTGGCCGAAGATCAGAACGAGTCCGATGCCGGCCAGCATGCCCTGGACGACCGCGACCGTGATCGCGCGGAAGAATCGCCCGAACCGCAGTGCACCCAGGGCGAGTTGGACCAGCCCGGCGAGCAGGACGACGGCCCCGAGAACGCCGAGGCCGAATTCCTGGACGGCCTCGAAGACCAGGACGGTCAGGCCGGCGGCCGGGCCACTGACCTGGAGGCTGCTGCCGGGAAGGAAGCCGACGACCAGACCGCCGACTATGCCGGTGATCAGGCCGAGTTCCGCCGGTACACCGGAGGCTACGGCCACTCCAACGCACAGGGGCAGGGCGACCAGGAAGACGACGAGGGAGGCTAGGACATCACGCCGCAGATGGGCGGGGTTTTTGAGGGGGGAGAGCATCAGTGGACTTCCTCGCACAGCGGAAGCGGAAGGGTGGAGGTACTGGGTGGCCCGTGGGGCGGGCGGATGCGGGTCACAGCGACAGGAAAGCCTTCTCGTCCGGCCCGTATGCCTTGACTGCTCCGGTGTGCACCTCGTAGTACCAGGCGTGCACGTTCAACGTGCCCTCCTCGACCCGTTCCGCGATGCAGGGGTGGGTGTGCAGTCGCTCCAGCTGGGCGACCGCGTGGAGCTGGACCGCCTCCGCAACGTCGGGTGAGGGGGGCGTGGTCGTCTCGGGCTGGGCGGCCGCGTGCTCCAGCCAGCCCTGTACGGCGGGCAGGCTGGAGAGGTCACCACCGCTGACCAGGGCGTTGACCGCACCGCAGTGGGAGTGCCCGCACACGACGATGTCGCGGACGCCGAGTACCCGCACCGCGTACTCGATGGTTGCCGTCTCCGCGGTGGGGCGGTCGCTGCTGTACTCGGGCACGATGTTGCCCGCCGTCCGCAGCTCGAACAGCTCGCCTGGGCGTGCACCGGTGATCAGTGACGGCACCACGCGCGAGTCGGAGCAGGTGATGAACAGCACCTCGGGGCTCTGCCCGGCCTCAAGGGCGCTGAACTCTTCAGCACGCTCCGCCACATGCGAGGTGAAGGATCGTGCGTTGTCAACCAGGGACTTCATGGTGGCCTTTCTCCTGCGCTCACGAGCGTTGCCCGTGAGCGCGGTGTGTTCAGGTCATCAGTGGAAGGAACATGTTCCGGTCTGCCTCTAGACGGCAGCCGGTGATTCCGCGTCATCGTCGACGCGAAACGAAGAGGTGATCCGAGACGGGACGACGCCCGCGCCTAGAGCGTGGAGCGCCCCGCCACCGCATGGCGGCAGGAGTCGGAACGTCTGTGGTCCGGTAGCGACCATGACGGCCAGTGGCCGTATGCGCAGGGGGTCCGCCACCACTCCATCAGTACATCTCCCCCGAATATCGCGGCCGTTTGCCAGAGCACAGGCGCGCCACTGCATCAGCACGTCAGATGGTCCGCTTGACCATCGCGCGAACACCTCTTTGCGTGAAGATTACCTCATGGCCAGGGGTCAAGTCACGGTCAAATCACGGTAACGCGCTGTCCCGCATGGCCAATTGGCGCATTTCCCATTGCGATGCGCTAAGGCGTACGCCCCATGGGTGGCGTGGGAGCCGGAGAGCGCTCCCACATCGCCCCGACCCCCGGCCGCCGGGCCGGATGAGCTCGGCCAAGAGGGCGACACCGCTCGTGGCGTGGGGAGCGGACCCGAGGCTGGTGAGATGGATCGAGAGTCGGCGCGGCAGGCTGCGACCGCGAGGGCGACGGCGATGCGCACGCCTTGACGTCTGTCCGCGGCTCACGCCGTCGGCTCAGGAGGCCGGGGTGGGGTGGGGCAGCCGGTGGTGATGGAGCCGACGATGTCGACAGCCAGTTCGCTGAACCACATGGAGCCGTCCGGACCGGAAATGATGCGATGGCCGACCGGGGCGGTGGTGGGCAGTGTGTAGCGGCTGGTGGTCAGGTCCGGTCGGACGCGGTCGATCAGTCCGGGCTGGTTGTACTGGACCCACAGGTTGCCGAAGCAGTCGAAGGCCAGCCCAGCCAGCTTGGCGCCCTCGACATCGGTGCGGTGCTCGGTGATGCGGCCGGTGGCGGGGTCGAGTTCGGCGTAGGCGGCGCCGGCCTCCTCCGTGAACCACATATGGCCGTGTCGGCCGGCGGCAATGGCGATGGGCCGGCTGTCAGGGGTGGGGGTGGCGTATTCGCGCACGACGCCGTTCGCGTCGACACGGCCGACGCGGCTGCCTGTCAGCTCGGTGAAGAACATGGCACAGCGAGGCCCTCGCGCCAGGTAGATCGGCTGACTGTCGGCGGCGAGGGGGTGCACGGTCCACCTGTGGGTGCGGGGGTCGAAGCTTCCGATGGTTCCGTTTTCCTTCCCCGTCCACCACACGGTGTGCCCGTCGCATCCGATGCGCAGGCCGTGCGGCCCGGCGCCGGGCACCGGGAGCGGGTAACGGGCGATGCGCTCGCCGGTGGCGGCCAGTTCCACCAGCGCGTTGGTGTCTTCCTCGGTGACCCAGACATGGCCGCGCCGGTCCTTGTCGATGCCGTGGGGCCTGCTGTTGCTGGGGAATTCGGTGATTCCCACCACCCGGCCCGCCGTGGATACGCGAAGGACTCGGTCCTCGAGTTGCTGGGAGACCCACAGGTTGCCGTCCGGCCCGATGACCAACTCATGCGTGCTGCCCAGCCGGGGCAGGGGCATCTGGTACTCGTGCACGGTGCCCACCGGAGGAGGAGTGTGACCCGCGGGCGCGGCCGCCGTTCGGGGCACGCCGGGGGCCATCACCAGACCCGCCACGCCGAGAGCCGCGGCCAGGACAGGCACGCGCCGCCCTCTCAACAACTGCAGTACTCGATGCACGGTGAACTCCTCCGTCGCAGCAGGCGGATGCCCTTGGAGCGTCGGAGAGCGCAGCGAAGCCACAGACACCCGCACACCCAGGAGCCGAGCCCACCCCACCAGAATCCCGAAAAAGTCTGGAATGCCCGTTTCTGGTTGAGGCTAACCCGGCGGGTGAAGGTTCGCCTGTCGGCGTACAGGTGAACATGCACGGCCGTGTACGGATGATCGGGCAGTACATACATCACGAGGTCCTCTACCCGGTGGCCCTGGCCTGCGGCAACGCCACTGGATCTGCATCTGACCTGCGCAGATGCTTCTTTCGCGGCCTTTCCGCTTCATGCCCACTTACGCAGTCGATTCTCCCCACGCGCTCCCCGGCATCGTCCGTACGCGGGGTGTGGGCACGGCCAGGGCGGTGCGTGCCGTGCGAGGTGGGTCACTTCACGTTGACCGCGGTCCAGGCTTTCTGGACGGCCTTGTACTCGGAGCTGGTTTTGCCGTAGAGGGCGGCGGCGGTCTTCAGCGTGCCGGCCCGGGCGTGCTTGTAGTCGGTGGTCGAGGTGAACTGGGTGGTCAGCGCCTTGTACCAGATCTTTGCGGCTTTCTCGCGACCGATACCGGTGACCTTCGAGCCGTCATACGTGGGGCTGTCGTAGGCCACGCCGTTGATGACCTTCTTACCGCTGCCCTCGGCCATCAGATAGAAGAAGTGGTTGGCCACCCCTGCCGCGTGGTGGGCGTCGTCGAGACGACCGATGCCGGGCTTCCAGTAGTCCGGGGACTTGCCGTCCTTGGAGGGCTTGTCCATGTAGCGCATCGGCTTGCCGTCACCATGAGAATTGACCTTCTCGCCGATGAGGTAGTCAGGGGTGTCGGCGGCAATGTTGGCATTGAACTCCACCATCGTGCCGAAGATGTCACAGGTGGCTTCGTTCAAACCTCGGAATTCGTCGCCCGTGCGGGCAAACCCGACCGTCGACTCGACGACGCCATGAGTGAACTCGTGGGCCACGATGTCGAGTTCGGTCAGCGGGCGCTTGTCGCCCTTGCCGTCGCCGAACCAGAGGCCGTAGTCGTATTCGGCCGTGGTGAGGCTCTTGCCGTAGTGGACAATTGCCGTGGGCCCTTGGCCGTTGCCCCGCATGCCCTTGCGGCCAAAGGTGTTCTTGTAGTAATCCCAGGTCTTTCCGGCAGCGAAGTAGGCGTCGACGGCGGCCGACTGGCGGCTGTTCACGGTGCCGTTGCCCCACACGTTGTCGCTGTCGGTGAACCGTTTGCCCGACGATTCTTCCCGGTTGCTGCGGTTGCCGAAGTCGACGGTTGACAGGCCGCCGCGGGTGGGGTCGGTCAGCTCGTACCTGCCGTTGCGCAGCCGCGTGGTGATGTTGACCTTGCCGACGTACACGCCGTTGCCGGTACCGATGCGGGTCTCCGCAGACCTTGCTGCCTTCGTGGCGCTCGTGGTGCCCTTCGGCCCTGTCATCGCTTCCGAGGCCAAGGTGCCTTCGACGCGCTGACCGGTATCCTCCCGCGTCGGCGATATCCCTTCGGCGTTACTGCGTCCACCGGGTGCCGAGGTGTTGTTGCTTGTCCCGGCGGAGGCCGAGTCCGACAGGATGCCGGCGACCATCACCACTGCTGCGGCGCTCGCCGTAACTCCCCGGGCCAACTTCTTACGCACTGTTCCTCCTTCTTGTTCCGTACCTGTGACCCGGCGGTGCGCGGTCGGCGTCGATATGGCCCAGCGCGGTGGGTAGAGCGGTCAGAGGCAGGCGGATGAGTGGGGCGGGGGCTGATATGGCCAGGAGTTCCCGTGTGAGGCCGAGCCGGTAGGGAACGAGCGTAAAGAGGATTTCTGAGATCGCCTCTTAGATCTGTGAGGTGCACTTGCAGAGAGCCACCCTGCGGTAGCGAAGAGACAGGTCGTGAGAAGACCACACCCGTGAACGCCTCCGCAGCAGGATATGTATGCGCACGGAATTACCCAACGTCCCTGTCTGGAGCAGCTCGTGACATCGCCGCACACACCCGCGTCGGGCCGGTCCCGTCCCCCGCACCAGTTGCCTCATGCAGCCGAGCAGCAGGCGCCCGGCGCGCTGGGGCGCGCCCGTCGGACGCGCCGCATGCCGGCCGTCGCCGCGCTGCTCGCGGTGGGCGCGCTGGCGCTGTCCGGCTGTGGCGACGGTTCCTCGGCCGGCGGCACCGACGACGGCAAGAACGGCCGGCCGGGTGCCAACGCTTCGGACGCCAAGATCACGGTCTCCTCGAAGAACGGTGCCACCAACGCCAGCATCAACGACACCGGTGTGAAGGCCACCGGCGGCAAGCTGACCGAGGTGAAGCTCACCGAGGCCGACTCCGGCAAGGTCGTCGCCGGTGCCATATCGTCCGACGGCGCGTCCTGGAAGCCCGGGGTCCAGCTGGAGCGCGGCACCAAGTACCGGATCGTGGCGAAGGCCAAGGACGCCAAGGGCCGGGCCGCCACCGAGAACGCGAGCTTCACGACGGTCTCCTCGGCCGGCAGCTTCATCGGCAGCTACACCCCCGACAACGGCAAGACCGTCGGCGTCGGTATGCCGGTGTCCTTCAAGTTCGACAAGGCGATCACCAACAAGAAGGACGTCCAGTCCCACATCACGGTGACCTCCAGCAGCGGCCAGAAGGTCGTCGGCCACTGGTTCGGCACCCAGCGCCTGGACTTCCGTCCCGAGGACTACTGGAAGGCCGGCTCCAAGGTCACCATGAAGATCGACCTGGACGGGGTGAAGGGCGGCCAGGGCATCACCGGTGTGCAGTCCAAGACGGTGTCCTTCACCATCGGGCGCTCGCAGGTCTCCACGGTCGACATGAACACCCAGCACATGACGGTCAAGCGGGACGGCAAGACCCTCAAGGACGTCCCGATCTCCGGCGGCAGCCCCGAGAACCCGACCTACAACGGCCAGATGGTGATCTCGGAGAAGCTGGAGCAGACCCGGATGGACGGTTCCACGGTCGGCTTCGGCGAAAAGGGGAAAACCTACGACATAGCTGATGTGCCGCATGCCATGCGGCTGTCGGACTCCGGCACCTTCCTCCACGGCAATTACTGGGGCAACCCGTCGATCTTCGGCAACTCCGGCACCAGCCACGGCTGCGTCGGTCTGCGCGACCACCAGGGCGGCGGGGGCGACACCGACGGCAAGTGGTTCTTCAACGAGTCGCTGATCGGCGATGTCGTCATCATCAAGAACTCCGACGAGCAGACCATCAAGCCGGACAACGGCCTCAACGGCTGGAACCTGTCCTGGGCGGACTGGAAGGAGGGCAGCGCGGTCTGACCGACCCAGCCCCCCTGCATGGCCGGATGCGGCAAGGGAGTTCACCCGGCAGCACCGAGCGGTTCCGGCCCTTTTTGCAGCGATCGTCGGGGCGCATTCCTCGGTGCGGTGGGATCGCCCTGACGCGCGATGTGCAGGCATCAACCCTCAACTCCTGCGTCCCTGCTCGCCCTTGAGCCGACCGGTATCCCGGCTCGCCGATGCCGCGGACCGGAGGCGGACAACGCGGAGCATCGCCGCGTCAGAGCCCGCGTCGAGCACGCCTTCGCCCGGATGAAGCACTACAAGATCCTTCGTGACTGCCGGCAGCACGGCAACGGGTCTCGGCAGGCTCTCACTCCTGCAGCTTGATGTTGAAGAGGTTGACGTCGTCGATGGCCTGTCCCTCCAGCAGGCGATAGAACTCCACGACGTCGGCCGCCGTGGCGGTGGGCATGTGGGCGCGAGCCGATGCCGAGCACGCCGTTGTAGTTCCCGTTCGGTCATGCAGGTCTCCTAGGAATCAGAGACCCACCTGTCAACAACCTCCGTCAGTTTTAGACCTAGTGCCTGTCCTGTCGATCTCGGTCGTCAGCGGTCACACTCCGATGAAGCTCACCGTTTCCGTCATGTCCGCCCGCCCGGTACGCAGCCGTGGCACGCCTTCCTTCTCGAATCCCACTGAGATGCCGCAGAACAGTACGAGCCCGTCATCGGCTCCGACGCTTCGGCTGACGGTCTTGCGGTACATGGTCCACATCACTTGGGGGCAGCTGTGCAACCCTTCCGCCCTCAGCAACAGCATGACCGTCTGCAAGTACATCCCCGCGTCCCCCCACTGTCCGGGCCCCATCGTCCGGTCGAGGTAGCAGAACAGTACGACCGGCGCCCCGAACGCCTCCGAGTTCAAGGTAGCGATCTTCTGGGGCCGGTCGGGGTCGTCGCGCTTAATCCCCAGCGCTTTGTACCGCTGGGCTGCCGCGGCGGAGAAGCGGTCCAGATACGGCGAGGTCAGTTCGTCCGGGTACATCGGATACTCCCGCTCGTCACCTGGGTCTCCCGCCAGTGCCCTGCCGGTCGCGCGCCTCTTCAGTTCGGCCAAGGGTTCGTCGGTCACGACATACAGATGCCACGGCTGGAGGTTCCCGCTAGACGGAGCCCGCGTCGCTGCGTTCAGCACTCGTTCGAGCACTTCCTTGGGTACCGGCTCATCGCTGAACGCCCGCACGGCCCGGCGACTGTCCACGGCCTCATACACATCCACTTCTTCGCGTCCTCTCATTCAGCCGGGCTCTCCACCGTATTCAGCGGTCAGCACCGAGCATCGCCGGAGGCTGGACAACGTCTCGGCGAGCAGCCAGTCGTTGATGCGACTATGGGGAATAGAGGTGACCTGACGGATGCCCAGTGGGAGCGGTTGGCGCCTCTTCTGCCGGTGAGCAACGGGCGTTGCGGCAGGTGGCGGGATCATCGCCAGGTCGTGAACGGGGTGCTGTACCGGATATGCACGGGCGTGCATTGGCGTGATCTGCCTGAGCGGTACGGACCGTGGAAGACGGTGTATCTCGATCGAGGAACCGCGCCACGGGGTGGTCACGGAACTGACCATCGCGCTCTTGGTGTTCGTGCCGCTCTCCCTCATCGGGCACTGCTGCACCGCCGGGCGCACCTACATCGGTGCCGAAGGCGTTCGGACCAGGACCCCGCTGCGGCGGCGGTTCATTCCCTGGCACGCCGTCGAGCGCATCTATGTGGACCTGCGGAACGGCGAAATCTTCGGCCGCAGGGGCCCTGTGTACCAGATCCGGCTTGACCTGGTGAACGGAGAGAGCTTCTGCTTGCTCGCGCCCGGCGGGTCGTGAACACTCGGCCGCCGACGCGCCGTGCAGGAGTTGCCGTACGCGTCGGCGGTCGATTCAGCGCGGCCGCGTCTCGCCTGCCGTGCGGGCGGCGAGCTGTTCGAGGTGGGTGGCCGCAGCGGTCGCGCCGCCGGCTTCGCGGAAGGAGCGACCCACCCGTTGGGCGGCGGCCCGGTAGTCGGGATCGTGGAGTACGGCGTCGAGTGCCGCGTTGATATGGGCGGCGCCCGCCCGGTTGAAGCGCACGCGTACTCCCGCGCCGGCCCGGGTGACCTGGCCGGCGACGGCCGGCTGATCGTCCCGTATGGGAGCGACGACCAGGGGGAGCCCGTGCCAGAGCGTCTCGCAGACGGTGTTGTGGCCGGCGTGGCAGACTACGGCGTCGACCCTTTCCAGCAGGGGGAGTTGGGGGACTCGGCGGCGGACGAGAACGCTGTCGCCGATCTCCGGCAAGGTGCCCGAGGGGTCGACGACGATTGCCTGCAGGCGGTTGGTCCGGGTGCGTACGGCTTCGGCGCACTCGGCGAGGAAGCGCGGCGCGACCTCCGTGTTGGCCGTGCCGAGGGTGATCAGCACCTTGGGGCGCCGGTGGTCCAGCCGCTTCCAGGGGAAGTCGGACCCGGTGGGGCGGGCGGAGATGGACGGGCCGACGCACCGCACCTGCTCGCCGAGGGAGGCGTCCTGGCCCACCAGGGCCTCGGTGCTGAACAGGAGCACGAGGTCGTCCGACAGGCGGGGATCCGCGGTGCCTTCCGGTGCACCGATCTGCTGCCGCAGGCCGTGCAGCAGGCCGGCGATCCACTCCTCCACCTTCGGCATGCCCTCCAGCGAGGTGAACCCCGCCGACGTGGTCGCCGAGGTGGCCCAGGGCACCCCCATCCGCTCGGCCACCAGCGCTCCGGCGACGGCCTGCTGGTCGGCTATGAGGACGTCGGGCCGGAACTCCTCGACCGCGGCCTGGACACCAGGGGCCATGTCGTGCGCCAGCGGCCCGAAGAACCGCTCCCACAGGAAGTTCAGCGCCGCCGGGCCGCGCAGCGAGTCCGGGCGCAGCAGGCCGGGGTCGCCCAACTGCCGTGAGGCGCAGGGGAAGACCGTCGCCCGTCCGCCCACCAGCGGCTCCACGAGCTGCGGCCGTCCTGCCCAGGCCACCTCGTGACCGCGTCGGGCCAGCTCGGCCGCGACGCCGACCGTGGGGTTGATGTGCCCGACCAGGGGCGGTACGACGAAGAGGAATCTGCTCATGGGTGTCCGGCCCTTGCTGATCGTGCTGGTGTTGCTGTTGGCGCAGGTCGCGCCGAGGACGCTGAGGGCTCCGCGGTGTGATCACGGATCCACGCCATCACCAGGTCGCTCACCTGCTGCGTGGCGCCGGTGAGGATCGAGTGCTCCTGATCCGGGATGGTTGCGGTACGGCAGTGGGGGAGGAGCGACTTCAACCACCCTTCCTGAGGCGCGAGTTCGGATTCGCTGCCGTAGACGGCGAGGACCGGGCAGCGTACGGACCGGATCTCGGCCTCCTCCATGACCCTGCTGGCGGGGATCTCCTCGGACAGGGTGCAGGAGTGCAGCAGCCGGGCAATGGACTTCACCCGCCGGGAGACGTGTGCGCTGTACTTCTCTGCCAGTTCCGGATACAGGCTCTCCCGGGCCAGCTCCACCACCCCGCTGCCGAGGCTGTCGGCCATCTTGCGGGCCCAGGCCCCGGTCGGCGGCTCCGATTCGACCAGCGAGAGGCTGGCCACGCGGTCCGGGCGGCGGGCCGCGTAGCTGAACGCGACGGTGCCGCCGTAGGAGTTGCCGACCAGGTGCACCGGTCCGGCGACCTCCAGCCGGTCGAGCAGCGCGTCGAGGTCCTCGACGAAGTCCTGGAGCAGGTAGCCGCTCGGCGGCCGTTCGCTGTGGCCGTGCCCGCGCAGGTCGTACATGATCACGTCGAGTCCCGCGCCCGCGAAGGCCGGTGCCAGGGTGAAGTAGTAGCTGATGAGGCTGTCGATGACCAGGCCGTGGAGGAGCACCACGGTGGGCGGTGCCGCGGTACCGGCGAAGGTGCCGCTGACGGTGCCGGTGCCGTTGCGGGCAGGCATCCGTTCCACATGCATATCGACGCCGTTGGCGTTGACCAGTGCCACTGTTCAGTGCTCCTCGGAGTCCCGCAGGCACGCGGCGACATGCTCGACGAGCCGGCCTATGGACAGATTGATGATCTGTTCGAGGCCGAGGCCGGCGAGGTACTCGGCGAAGTTCACGGTGTCCCCGTACCGGGCCTCCAGGTGGCCGCCGAGGGTCACCAGGTCGATGCTCTCCAGGTCCAGGTCCTCGTGGAAGCGGGTGTCCATGGTGATTCCGGCCTCGTCCAGGCCGTAGTCGCCGAGGACGGCCTGGAGCATGCCGACGACCTCGTTGAAAACTTCCTCCTCGTTCGCCGTGGCCGGAGTCGTCGGCTGACCGCTGTTCATCGTTGCGTCTCCCGTTCGTCGGTTGCGTTGTTGTCGCTGTTGCTGGTGTTCTCGTTGCTGTCGTCGCTGCTGCCGTCGGTCGGCGCCGCCGTCCATGCGACGACGTACTCCCGGCCGGGCAGATCGGCCGGATTGCCGATTCGCCGGCAGTGCACCGGGTAACGGCGGCCGTCCACGTCCACCAGCAGCTCGTCAGGCTGTGCGGCCACCACCGTGAAGCGCTTGGGCCGCCCCTGCAGGCCGGTGCCCTCCGCCTTGGACACCGCTTCCTTGGCCGCCCAGAACCTGGTGAACCACAGGACTTCCGGCTCGCCAGTCGCGGTGCAGCGCGCGGTGAGGAGGGCGAGTTCGGCCGGGCCCAGTGCGGCGGTGAGGGTCTGCGCGGGGCGCTCGGTGACCTCCTCCACGTCAATGCCGGGCCCCGGTTGCCCGTACGGGGCGCACGGCCGGACCAGCGCGACCGCGGCTTCTGCCCGGTGCGCCAGCGTGACGTCCAGTCCGGGCAGGGCGCGGCCGTGCAGACCGCTGACCCGGGGCCGGCCGCTCGCTTCGTTGCTCACCCGTATCTCGGCGGGGAAGACCGGCCCCTCGCCGTGGTCCCACAGCCATTGGCGCACGGCGTCCTTGACCGCGATCCGGCCCAGCAGCCACTGCCTGCGGCCGCGTGGCGGACACGCCGCGTACTGCTCCTGCTCGGCGCTGCCGAGGTGCCGGCGCATGACGAGATCGCGGGAGGCGAGGTCCCGGCAGCGGTCGAAGACCAGTGACCAGCCGCCCTCCTGGACGCGGGAGAGGGTGTGGCGCTCGGGGAAGCGCTCCTGCTCCCTGGTGTCCAGGTGGTTGTCGAAGCGGTGGTCCTCCCAGCCGGTGATGTGCGCCCAGACCCTGCCCTCGCGAACGAGCTGCATATCGGCCTCCACCGCGGCGTCGGTGATCGAGGTGATCTTGATGAGGCACTCCAGGCGGGTGCCGGGCGCGGGGTGCGGGCCGAAGAATCGGATGCTCTTCATCCGTACGGGGAAGACCATCGTGCGCTCGGTCAGCGTGGTCATGATCCAGTAGCCGAGGAGTTGTCCCACGTTGTCCAGCAGCGCGCCGGGCGCGGGCGGGGTGGTGAGCACTCCGCGTACATGGGCCTGGCCGATCGCGGTGAGTTCGGTGACTCCCTGGAAGAGGGGGCCGTGGAACATCCAGCGGTCGCGGTAGAGCTCCTCGGCCGTGATCTCCGGTCGCCGTTCGGCACCGGGGGCCCACTGCCAGGGGCGGGGCGGGTCACCGGGATGGTGTGCGGCCAGTTCGACCTGGGCCCGTGCGTAGTGGCCGAAGGTCACGGCGACCCGGCCGGCTTCCAGCGGCGTGACACCGACGGGTACGTCCTCGGCGGGTGCGGCGGTCACCCAGCGGTCCAGCCGCACCTGGTGCACCGCGACGGCTCGCGAGCCGGGCCGGGCCCGCTCGGCGAACTCCACCATGTGCTGGACCACCGTGGTGGCCGGAACCACCGGTCGGCGGTCCGCCTCATCCGGCCAGTCGGGACGCTGCACGAAGAAGCAGTGATCGCGCAGGTAGGGCATGGCGTCCGTCGATACCCGGAGCGTGGTGTGCTCTTCCCGCCCGCCGGGGGTGTGCGGGGCCGGTGCCGCCGGGGGACCGCCGGGCGCGGGCCGTACGGGGGGTTGTGGCGGCGTCGGCCGTACGGGGGGTTGCGGCGAGGCAGGACGCACAGGTGGCTGCGGCGGTTCCGGTCGTACGGACGCGGCTGCCGGAGCCGGTCGTACCTCGGCGTGCGCGCTGCCGGCAGCCGCCGCGGTGAGCGCCTCGACGGCGCCCGCGGTGTCTCTCACCAGCGCGCGGAGTTCGGCTGCCACAGCGGAGTGACGGTCGGGCAGCCGCTCCAGAGCGGCCAGTTCGCCGCGGTCGTCCGCCGCCGGTTGCCCCGCGGCCAGTGCCGAGCGGACGCCGGCCACCGTCTCCCGGTCCAGGGAGACCAGCTTCCCGCCGAGGTTCAGCGGCATCGGCGCGCGATGTGGCGCGGTCCGGCGTGCGCTCCGCAGCGCCTCGGCATCCGGACCACCGCCGTCCGCCCACAGCGCCGTGCTGACCCGCAGCAGTTGCGCGAGGCCGCTGCGGTGCGGGGAGTTGGCGGCCACCACCAGATGCGGGCGGCCTTGGAGAGTGCTGCCGATCAGCGACCCGACCTGGCCCGTACCGGCCTGGATGAACACCCGGAAGCCGGCTTCGTACATCGCCTCGGTCAGCGGACGGAAGCGCACCGGTTCCAGCAGGTGCCGCAGGAACAGCTCGCGTACGTCCTTCTCGGCCTCCGGGTACTCCGACGCGGTGGTCGCCGACCACACGGGCACCGTCGGTGGATGCAGCTCGAACTGCTCCGCGTGGTGTCGGATCTCGTCGAGGTAGGGGGCCAGCATGGGGGTGTGGAAGCCGGACCGGAACGGCAGGACCTGGCAGATGACGCGCTGCGCGCGGAACCACCGCACGAGCTCGTCCACCCGCTCGGGCGGGCCGCACACCATCGACTGGTTCGGCGCGTTGTCGTGCGAGAGCACGACCCCGGTGTGGTCTTCGAGTGCGGCGCGGACGCGGTCGGCCGGGGCGCCCAGTACGGCGAAGGTGAGGCCCGGCACCCGCACCTGTTCGGGGTCGAAGGACTGGGTGAACTCGTCCACGGCACGGCCGGCGTACAGCCCGGCGGTGGCCATCGCGGTCCACTCCCCGACGCTGTGGCCCGCCACCGCGTCCGGCACAATCCCCATCCGCCGCAGGGCGGCGTCCAGCACCCGGCCCACGCCGATCACCTCGGCGCCGTGCCGACCGACGTCCGCCACCTCGGCCGGGCCCGCGTCCCGGAGTGAGGGCAGCAGCGCGGACAGGCCGAAGTGCTCGGCGACGTCGGCGACGTGGGGCGCGAAGTCGGCTTCGAGGCCGGGGAAGACGAACGCCAGCCGTCCGCCGCCGTCCCCGCCGAGCAGCGGCTCGGGCGTGAACCACACATCGTTGCGGCCCCGCCAGGGCAGGCCCTTGGCCACTGCCTTTCTGGCCAGTGCGAGGCGCTTGGCGGTCGGGTCCACGATGCCGAGCCGGGTGCGCCCGCCGCCCGGAGCGGGCAGGTCCGCGGCTGCCGCGAGGACGCCGGAGTCGTCGGTGTCCAACAGGGCGGCCAGCCGCTGCGGGCTGTCGGCGGCAAGCCGCAGCACCCGTTCGGGTTCGCGCACCACGGCCGCGGGGCGGGGCCGCCGCACGGCCGGGGCGCCGGGCACCGATTCGAGCACGACATGCGCATTGATGCCGCCGAAGCCGAAGGCGTTAACCCCCGCCCGTCGGACCCGCCGCCCGCCGCCGGTCTCCCAGTCGCGCGCGGTGGCGATCGTACGGAAGCGGGTGCGCTCCAGCGCGGGGTGCGGGTCGTCGCAGTGCAGCGTCGGCGGCAGCACCGCGTGGTGCACCGCGAGCGCCGCCTTGACGAGCCCGGCCACGCCCGCGGCCGGCATGGTGTGGCCGATCATCGACTTCACCGAGCCGATCACCGGCCGGTCATGGTCACCGCCACCCGGGCCGAACACCTCCGCCAGGGTGGCGAGTTCGGCCGCGTCCCCCGAGGGGGTCGCGGTCCCGTGTGCCTCCAGGAGACCGACCGAGCCCGGCGCTGCGGGGTCCAGGCCGGCTGCCTGCCACGCCTGCCGCACGGCGCCGACCTGGCCCGCGGGGTCCGGGTTGACCAGGCTGCCGCTGCGGCCGTCGCTGGCCACGCCGGTGCCGCGGATGACGGCATAGATCCGGTCGCCGTCGCGCACCGCGTCATCGAGCCGCTTGAGGGCCACGACGCCGGTGCCCTCGCCGATCAGCAGGCCGTCCGCGGCCCGGTGGAAGGGACGGATCCGCTGGCTCGGGGAGAGCGCGCGCAGCCGGGCGAACACGGACCACAGCGTGATGTCGTGGCAGTGGTGCACACCTCCGGCGAGCACCATGTCACAGCGTCCCGCGGCCAGTTCGCCCACCGCCTGGTCGACCGCGATCAGCGAGGACGCACAGGCGGCGTCCACGGTGTAGGCGGGGCCGCGCAGGTCGAGCCGGTTGGCCACCCGGGAGGCGGTGAGGTTGGGCACCAGGCCGATCGCCTGCTCCGGCTCGTCGGACCCCAGCTGCCGGGTGAACGCCTTCCGCACCCGCTCCAGCTGTTCGGCGCCGAGTCCGGGCAGCAACTCGCCGAGTGTACGCACCAGTTGATTGGACGTCAGCACGCTCTGGGTCCCGCGGGCGAGCCCGGGAGTCAGGTACCCGCCGCGGCCGAGGATCACCCCGACCCGGTCCCGGGCCGGCAGCCGCCGCTCACCGCCCGCGTCCGCGATGGCGTCCGCGGCCACCTGCAGCGCGATGAGCTGCTCCGGCTCGGTGCCCGGCACCGAGTTGGGCATGATCCCGAACCGCGTCACCTCGACCTTCGCGAGGTCGTCGACGAATCCGCCGCGGCGGCAGTAGACCCGGTCCGAGCGGTCCACGGCCGCAGGGTCGTAGAAGGAGGCGTCCCACCGCCCGGGAGGCACGTCACTGATCGCGTCCACCCCGCCGGCCAGGTTGTGCCAGTACGCCTGGAGGTCCGCGGCTCCCGGGAACAGCACCGCCATGCCGACGATGGCGACCTGGGGCCGGTTTCCGTACGTCTCGCCGGTCATGTCACCAGCCCGATGCGGTGTAGACCACGGCGTCGGCCGACGGCTCGCCGTAGGCGAGTTCGCGCAGCAGGCACAGCGTGCCCTCTTCGGGGTCGATCAGCTTGACCCCGCGCCGGGCGTACTCACGGGCGAGCTCCGGGGTGACCATGCCGCCGTGCTCACCGGTGGGCGCCCACGGTCCCCAGTGCACCGTCAGCGCCCGGTTCCCGGTGCGCGCGGCCCAGCGGCTGCCCAGGTGCTGCAGCGCGTCGTTGGCGGCGGCGTAGTCGACCTGGCCGCGGTTGCCGAGGACGGCCGCGATGCTGCCGAACAGTACGGCGAACCGGGGCCCGCCCGCCAGGCCCTCCAGGGCCGTGAGCAGCGTGCGTGCACCCTCCACCTTGGTGCCGAACACCCGCCGGAAGGAGTCGAGGTCCTTGTCCGCGAGTACGCGGTCCTCGATGACCCCGGCGGCGTGGACCACGCCGTCCAGCCGGCCGTGTTCGGCGTGGATGCCGGTCACCAGCCGTCGCACCGCCTCCGCGTCACGCATGTCCGCCGAGTGGTAGCGCACCGCGCTGCCCAGGCCGCGCAGCCGCTCCACGGTTTCGGTGATCTCCCGGTGGGCCAGGATCCGTGCGACGGCCTGCTCGATCTCGGCCGCCGAGCGGCCGCCCTGTGCCGCGAGAGCAGCGCGCAGCGCGGTGCGGTCGCTGGCCTTGCGCGTGGCCTCGTCCTCCGGCCCGGCCGGTGCGGGGGTCCTGCCCACCAGCTCGATCCGGCAGCGGGCGACCGCCGCCAGGGTCGCGGCGAACCGCGCGGTGATGCCGCGTGCCCCGCCGACCAGCAGCACGACCGAGTCATGGTCCAGACCCATGGCCTCGGCCTCGGCAGCGCCGTCTCCAGCCGGGCCGGCGCCCCTGCCGGCCAGCGGGCCGAGGCCGGCCTCGACCAGTTCGAGGCCGCGGCGGCTGCCCGCGGAGCGGAGTACGACCGGAGCGTCCTTACCGGCGAGCAACTCGCCGACCAGTGCTGCCGCCAGCTGCGCCGGCGATTCGTCCGGGGCGAGCTCGACGACCCTGGCGAGGGTGTCCGGGTACTCGCGGGCGATGGTGCGGAACATTCCCCGCAGGCCGTCCGCCCGGCCGTCCGGAGAGAGGGCCGGCGCAGCAGAGTCCGGTGCGGCCGCTATGAGCCAGCGCGGGCCGCGCCGCAGTGCGGCCTGGAACACCGGGAAGGAATCGGGCAGGAGCGGGCCGCTGGTGCCGGAACCGCCGGTGCTGGCCAGCGCCTCCAGATGGAACACGCCGTCCAGCGGGCCGTCCTCGTCGTCGAGCAGGTGGCCCGGGTCCCGGATGAGCGAGTGGGCGCCGTGCTCGTCGAGGAGGGCGGCCAGGCTCTCGGCCACCGGGCCGCGGCTCCCGAGCAGCGCGAACCTCTTGCCGGCGAGCGCGACGGTGTCCCCGTCGGGCAGTGCGAGGGCCACCTCGTGCAGCACCAGTCTGCTGGGCGCCTCGCCTGCCACGGAGGCGGCATCCGGGGAGCCCTCCGCCAACGGCGGGTGGTCCGGGGTCCGCTCCCCGGAGGTCCCCGGTTCCGTGGCGTGCTGGGGGACCGGCAGCCGCACGGCCAGCGAGTCGGCCATACCCGCGGCCGTACGGGCCTTGGCCAGCGTCTCCAGCTCCGCGTCGTCGAGCTGCGGAAGAGCCGCCGCGTCCGGGCCGCCGAAGCCGACACGGGCGGCCAGCTCACCGACGATCTCGATCCGCTTGATCGAGTCGATGCTCAGGTCGGCTTCGAGGTCGAGATCGGGCTCGATCATCTCAAGGGGGTAGCCGGTGCGCTCGCTGATGATGTCCAGGACGGTGCGCAGTACGTCCGCCCCGGACAGCGCCTGCGGCGCGGCGGACTGTGGTGCTTGGTCCGGCGCGGCCGGCGGCTGAGCGGGCCCGGCCGGGGCCGGCTCGGCAGGCAGCAGCGCGGCCGGGACCGGCACGGGCTCCACGGGCGCTGTCGGGACCGGGGCCTTGGCAGGCAGGCCCGCCTCACCACCGAAGTAGGTGAGCAGCACATCGCGCTGGGCGGCGACGATCTCCCGGCCGGCCCGTAGGAAGTCATGGATCATCTGGTCCCGGTTGGCGACGACGTCGTCGCTGTGCGCCTTGGTCACGGTCATCTCCGGGATACGTCGGGCCGGCATGAGGGAGCCGGGCAGGGGGCTGCCGTCGCGGGTGCGCACCAGTTGTCCGTTGACGGTCCAGCCGGGGCGTGTGTCGGAAGGGGAGGACGGGATTGCGGCCGAGGGCATATGGCCCGGTTCGACGGCGCCGCGGCCGCGCAACAGCCCGCCGGCGTCCACCCGTACGCCCGCGAGGGCGAGGTGGGCGAGTGCGGTGAGGAAGCCGCGCAGCCCCTGGCCGCCCGGCGGCTCGCAGCTGACCGCGGTGTGCGGGCGGTCGCCGAGGATCTTGGACACCAATGCGGTGAGTACGGAGCCGGGGCCGGCCTCGACGAAGACCCGGGCGCCTGCCTCGTACATGGCCTCGATCTGCGCCACGAAGCGTACGGGGGCGGCGAGTTGGGCGGCCAGTTCGGCCCGTATGTCCTCGGGCCGCCCCGAATAGGCGGCCGCCGTGCGGTTGGACCACACCGGCGTCTCAGGTTCGCGCAGCGGCAGGTCCGCGAGGACCTCGGCGAAGCGCGCCCCGGCCTCGGCCACGCCGGGGCTGTGGAAGGCGCAGGCCACCGGGATCATCTTGGCGGCGATGCCGTTCTCGCGCAGCAGCCGCACCGCGTCCCCGACCGCCTCGGTGGGACCGGAAATGACGGTCTGCGCGGGGGCGTTGTGGTTCGCGACGACCACCCGGTCCGCTGGGGCCTGTGTCGGAAGTCCCGCCTGTCCCGACGGGACTTCCGACACAGGCCCCAGGCCGGCGGCGGCCAGCTGCTCGGCGACGTCCTCGGGTCCGGCCGCGACCGCGGCCATCGTGCCCGGGTCGGCTCCGGCGGCGTCGAGGATCGCCTCCGCCCGTGCCACGCTCAGCTCCAGCAGGGTCTCGGGGCCGAAGGCCCCGGCGGCGCACAGCGCGACCAGTTCGCCGTAGCTGTGCCCCGCCGTCATGTCCGGGCGCACTCCGGCGCGGCCGAGCAGGTCGTGCACCGCCAGCCCCGTGATGCCGAGCGCGGGCTGGGCGGTCCTGGTGTCGGTGAGCCGGGCCCGCTGCGCGTCGGCGACGGCGGGGTCGAACGCGGTCGGCGGGTGGACGGCGTCCGCCCACTGGCGGCCGAGGCGGAGGTAGCGCTGGAGCTCGGGGAAGGCGACGAACAAGTCGGCGAGCATGCCGGTGCGCTGGCTGCCCTGCCCGGGGAAGAGGAATGCCACGGACGCACCGTCCTCGGCGCCCTGATCCTGGCCCTGTGCGCTGTCCTCCTGGCGCCGGCCCTCCGCCCCGGCGGTGAAGACGCCTGCCGACGGGTCGTGTTCACCGGCCAGGGCCCGCTTCAGCAGCCCGGCCAGCTCATCCAGATCACCGGCGACGACGGCTGACTGCGCGGGCTTCCCGGTGGCGCCGCCGCGGCGTGCGGCGGCCAGCGCGAGGTCGCGCAGCCGCCGGGGCCGGCCGTCCCGGTCGTTCTCCTCGGCCAGCACCAGCAGCTGCTCGATCGACCGGGCGGTGTCCTCGCGGTCGGTGCCGTGGAAGACGAACAGCTCGGCGGGCCAGGCGGCCAGGCCCTGCTCCGGCGGCGGCCCGGCATCGTGGGCACGCAGCACGACATGGAAGTTGGTGCCGCCGAAGCCGAAGGCACTGACCCCGGCGAACCGCTCGGCCGGCGGTGCCGCCCACGGCCGCGCGGCGGTGTGGAAGGCGAACGGGCTGACCCCCTCCTGCCAGGCGGGGTTGGGCCGGCGCAGCTGTGCCGTGGGCGGCCTGACCCCGGTGTGCAGGGCCATTGCGGTCTTGATCAGTCCGGCCAGGCCGGCCGCGCATTTGGTGTGCCCGATCTGCGACTTCACCGAGCCGAGGACACAGCTGCCCGGTGCCGCTCCGGCCTCGGTGAACACCTCGGTCAGAGAGGTCAGTTCGGTCCGGTCGCCGACCACGGTGCCCGTGCCGTGCGCCTCGACCAGGCCGACCTGGGCGGGCGAGACGCCCGCGTTGCGGTAGGCGCGCTCCAGTGCGGTGCGCTGCCCTTCGCGGCGCGGGGCGGTCAGGCCCAGGGACTTGCCGTCGCTGGCGCTGCCGACGCCCTTGATGACCGCGTACACCCGGTCCCCGTCGCGCTCCGCGTCCGCCAGCCGCTTCAGTACGAGGCAGGCCACGCCCTCGCCGAGCGCGATACCGTCCGCCGCGCTGTCGAAGGTGCGCGAGCGGCCGGTCGGCGAGAGCGCGTGCACCGAGGAGAACAGCAGATAGTCGTTGATGCCGTTGTGCAGGTCGGCGCCGCCGCACAGCACGAGGTCGCTGGTGCCGCCGACCAGTTCCTTGCAGGCCACGTCCACCGCGGCCAGCGAGGAGGCGCAGGCCGCGTCCACGGTGTAGTTCGCCCCGCGCAGATCGAGCCGGTTGGCGATCCGCCCGGAGATGACATTGGCCAGCATGCCGGGGAAGGAGTCCTCGGTGAGCCTGGGCAGCTGTGCGTCCAGCTCGGGCGGCAGCTGCCCCAGGTAGGCGGGGAGCAGGGCCCGCAGCGTGGTGGCGTTGGACAGGTCGCTGCCTGCCTCGGCGCCGAAGACCACCGAGGCCCGGGAGCGGTCAAAGTCCCTCTCCTCGTACCCGGCGTCCTCAAGCGCCCGCCGGGCGGCCTCCAGTGCCAGCAGCTGTACGGGCTCGATACTGCCCAGTGAGGACGGGGGGATGCCGTAGCGCAGCGGGTCGAAGGGGATGTCCGGCAGGAAGCCGCCCCACTTGGACTCGGTGCGGCCACCGCCCGCCTCGGGCGCGTAATAGACCTGTGTGTCCCACCTCTCCTCCGGCACTTCGGTGACGGCGTCGGCGCCCGCGACGACATTCGCCCAGTAGTCGGTCAGGTCCGGGGCGCCCGGGAACATGCAGGCCATGCCGACCACGGCAATGTCCAACGGCGCCGGGGCCGGGGTGGCGTCGCGGACCTGCCCGGTGCCGAACCGCTCGCGCAGCTCCCTGGCCCGCGCGGTGAAGAAGTCGGCGGCGGCCGAGCTGATGGAGGCGTGCAGTGCGGGGACCGTGGTGGTCGCGGAGCGCAGTACGGCCACCTGGCCGGCCATGAACATGCCCTCGGCCAGCTGGCGTTCCTCGTCCACCTCGACCAGCTCGTCGCCGAGCCGCTCGACTCCCTTGCTGGCGATCCTGAGCCGGCCGACGTTGAGCTGCTCCAGGCGCTCCCACGTCTGCCGGTCCGGTACGCCCTGTGCCCGCAGCTCGTCCTTGATGCCCAGGTAGTCATCCGTGAAAGGGCTGCTCACACAGCGTGTCGCGTGTCCCGGCGCGGTCTCCAGCAGTTCGGTACGGCGCGCTGCCACGACCTGCCGCTGGAACTGCGGCCGCACTGCCGCGCAGCCCACCGCCTCCTCGGTGAACAGATACGCGGTGCCCATGAGCACGCCGACGCACACCCCGCGGGCGGTCAGCGGCGCGGCGAGCGCGGCAACCATCGCCGCCGACCGCTCGTCGTGGATGCCCCCGGCGAAGAACACCCGCAGCTCGCCCGGGTCTGCGCCGTTGCCGGTGTCGAGGAACTCGGTCAGTAGCGCGACCTGGGCCTCCCACAGCGCGAAGCTGCTGCGCGGCCCGACGTGACCGCCGCACTCCGAGCCCTCGAAGACGAACTTCCGTGCCCCGGCGTCCAGGAACTGCTGCAGCAAGCCGGGCGAAGGCACATGCAGGAACGTTTCGACACCGACGTCCTCCAGCGCGGATGCCTGGGAGGGACGCCCGCCGGCGATGATGGCACAGGCCGGCCGGAACTCCTTGATGGCCTCCAGCTGTGCGGCCTTGACCTGCTCGGGCGCGAAGCCGAGCACCCCCACGCCCCAGGGCCGGTCGCCCAGGGCGGTACGGGTCTGCTCCAGCAGGGCCCGCGTCTGCTCGGGGCCGGCCAGCGCGAGCGCCAGGAAGGGCAGCGCGCCGTGCTCGGCGACTGCCGAGGCGAACCGCGCCTGGTCGCTGACCCTGGTCATCGGACCCTGGGCGATGGGCAGTGGGGTGCCCATCGCCCGGCTCATCGGGGAGTCGGGGCACAGCGCGCCCGACGGCCCGTCATGACATGCCGCTTCCACGACGGCGTCGGCCACCGCACGGACCGCCCGGCCGACGTCGCCCCACTGCTGCGCGAAGCGGGCGGCCAGGAAGCCGTCCTGCCCGATGGGGAGCAACTGGGTGCGCAGGTCCCGGGCGCCGAGCAGGACGGCCACGTCCGCCGGGTCCGGCGGAATCGGCGGCGCCTGCGGCCCCCGGCGGCGCAGTACGCGGTACCCGCCCGCCACCACCGTCTCCGAGCCGTCCATGGTGCGCACCGCGGCGGCCACGTCCTCCGGGAGCCCGGACTCCTTCAGCAGCGCCAGCTGGGTGTCCAGGACCACTCCCGCCGCCCCGCCGACCACGGCGGCCGCAGCGGTGTGCGGCCCGATGCCGCCGCAGGCCCAGACCGGCAGCGTCAACTCATCATCCGTCAGGAGCTGTTGGAGCAGTACGAACGTGCTCAGCTCGCCGATCCGCCCGCCGCTTTCATGACCGCGGGCGACCAGGCCGTACGCACCGGCAAGGGCGGCCGACCGCGCCTCCTCCAGGCAGGTCACCTCGACCAGGACCTGCTGGGCGGCGCCGAAATCGCCCGGCCCCATGGATGCATTGGCGGCGAGCAGCACCGTGTGCACACCTCTGCCGTCCGCCAAGTCGGACGGGGTGAGGGCGCATCCCCCGCCGATGCGCACCCCGAACGGGCCCGGCGCCCACTGCCGGAGCAGGGACAGCGCCTCCCTGGCTCGACGGTCTCCGGCCCCCAGGTCGAGTACGCCGAGCCCGCCGGCCCGGCAGACGGCCGCGACGAGTCTTGGGGCGGGTTCACCAAAGGGGCTGATTCCCAGGACAGCTTCAGTTGCCACAGGCACTCCGGAAAAACAATGGTCCGCTCAGGGAGAGAGGAAGGGAGCGCGACGCGACCGATGGGCAAAGGCCCCCGTTGGCCTCAATAGGCATGCCTGACATCGCCGTCGAATCACGCGCCGGGCACGGAACTTCGGTCGCCCACAGAATTGACCGAAAAGGGCACGCACGTCAAGACACCACTGTTTCCCCGCAATTTGTTACCGCTTAGTATCGGCGTCCCCTCCGCCCGCACTGAATGCAGCCCGGAGTCAACTGCTTACCCGTGGATTGCCGCATCATGAACTTCCGGTGCCTGACGAGTACTTGCGCAGAAGCAAGAGGTAGTAGTCCAGGTTCCTGCGGCAGAAGCAGCGCAAGGGGGCCAAACAGTGGGTCGGTCCGGGCGACGGCCTCGGCGCCGGGCCGCTTCTCGATTCGCCGCGTCGGTCCCGGTGGACCGTGTACATCAGCTCGCTGCACAGCACAGCGTTCTGTGTCACGCTCTGGATGCGTGACCTTGCAGCCCGATTCCTTCACATCGGACAGCTGCATGGCGAGCCCGGGAGGGCGGCGGACTGCTCCGGTCGTTTCCGGTGCTTCCTTTTCGAGCGCCGCGGCGGTCGGGCCCAACCTGCATTCATGAGCAGGACATTGCGATGGCCGAGCGTCGATGTCTATTTGAAAATGCAACATTGCGGCGGGATACGGGGAGGCGTGGAGCCCAAGTGTCTTTATTTGGCTCGCCTGTCGGTGCGGCTCGGGAAGGCGGCCTGCGTACGGCTCAGCCCCGCCGGCCTGCCGGCCAAGTCGCAAACAAGCCCTGACGAATCGACGTCCGGGTCGGACCGCCGCCCCGGCCGTCCCGAACTTCTCCATGCCGGCCGGACCGCACAGCCCTACAGGCAGTGACTCGACCACCGCGGCCCGAAGCCCAGGCCGACTTCGCACTCCACGGAGTTTCGCGGTGACCCAGTCGGTGACGTAGGTGCAGGTGGCGTATCCAGCACGTCACCCCAGAACGGCGTCCAGGTAGTCCTGCACCGGCTCGAAAGGCCGTAGGGCACGTACCGGGGGCCCGCTCCGTTTGCGTTTCCCTCCCAGGCCGAGTGGTCCGAACAAGCAAAAAGGCGCCCTTCCTTGTATGGGGAAGGGCGCCTTCACAGAGCGCCCGGCAGGCCTTGCACCTGCATCTCCCACTGCTCCCGCGGAAGGCAGAACCTGGTGGGAGGCACTGCGCGAGAAGGCACACGCACGAGCGGGGAGCAGAACGTCACCCCCGAACACGAACGCCAACACCCCGGGATCAACCCCGGGTGCGGGGAGCAGGAGCACGAGGAACCCGATCCGGGCACCCGGGGTCAACCCCGCGGGCGCGGGCACGCGTCGACGCGGCCGGCGAGTGCCTGGACGCGGGCTGCCGGAGCTGAACTCGCGTGGACAAGCCTCCGGGCGTGACCGCTCGATCGCGCCGTGCGGCCGATGAGCCTTCCCGGGCCTCGGTCGGACGGGCGGGTCAGCGCAGTCCGGCGAAGAGATCGTTCTCGGGTACGGCTGCGCCGGTGGCGTCCTTGACACGTACGAAGGTCTCCATGCCCATCAACTCGCCGAACCTCTCCTTGCCCATCTTGAGGAAGAAGATGTTCTCTCCCTGACTGGCGTGCGCGGCCAGCGCATCGAATTTCTGACCGCTGAATGCGGTGGTGTCCACCCACGTGGTGATCTCATCGTCGGGGAGGCCGATTTCGGCTATCGCGGCGGCCTCGGCAGGGTCCGGCTCCGGCATGTCCTCATGAAACTCGCGCATGGTCTCCCCGAACCGCTGCATCGTCGAGCGGGGCATCGTCGTCCAGTACACCTTTGGTGTCAGTGCGGTCATCTCCAGCGCCGCCATCGTGATGCGGTGGGCCTGGATGTGGTCGGGGTGGCCGTAGAAGCCGTTCTCGTCGTAGGTGACGACCACATCGGGTCGGTAGTGCCGCATGAGTTCCGCAAGTCGGGCGGCGCCTTCCTCCACGGGGGTCTGCCAGAAGGAGCCGGGGGCGTCGTTGCTCGGCCAGCCGATCATCCCGGAGTCGGCATAGTCCAGCATCTCCAGATCGCTGATCTTCAGGACGTCACAGCTCGCCTCGAGTTCTTGACGGCGCATCAAGGCGACGGCCGCCGGATCGTGCCCGGGATCGCTCGGCTTGACACCCCCTGGTCCGTCACCGCAACCGCCGTCGGTACACGTCACGAGAACCGTGCGGATGCCCTCCGCCGCGTACCGCGCGAGGACCCCTCCGGTTCCGGTGGCCTCGTCGTCGGGGTGGGCGTGTACTGCCATGAGCGTCAAGGGCCGGTCAGTCATGAAAAAGTCCTCCTGCAGAAATACGTCTTGTTCCGAGCGCGCGGCGGGCGTACCGCGATCCTTGGGGCCCGGATCCTGGTGGGGCGGACGACCTTGTGGTCTCCGTGCTCCCCGCCCGTGCGGCGCCGGTCCCTCGGTCGATGCAACCGTGCCGACCGGCCCGGCTGTTCCCGGCGCGGCCGTGGCCTTCCAGGCTTCGGGTTTCAACGCGCACGAGGTACCGGCGCGACCTGCCGTCCTGTCGCACTGCGTCTGGCGTGTGGTGGGTTGCTGACCAGCGCGGTTGCCACCCGGCGCAATCACCGTACCGATCGCCGCGACCTTCCCGATCGCGCAGATCCGCGATGCCGTGACACTGCGAGCCGGACGCACGTCCACAAGCCAAGGGTGGCCCGCCGGGGCGGTTCGAGGTCTCCGTAAAGATCGTGATGGCTGTGCAGGATGCCCTGGAACAGCGCGGTGTGGAGCGCAGTGACCCGCTGCCGCCGTTCGGTACGCAGAGTGTTTGACCGGCCAGGGCACGGGGCCGGAGGCTGCGAGAACGCGCTGAGCGCGAGGGAACAGCGGACTCAGCGCGGAGCGGGAGGCGCCGCGCCCCCTCGGGTCCACGACTGGCGCAGACACCACCCCCGGCACGGCCTGTGCGGTGCCCGGCGCGGCTGCCAGGCTGGGCGGACAACGGTTCCCTAGACCTCTGGAGCGGAAACGTGCAATCCCCTTTGACCGCGGGGCAACTGGAGATCTGGATATCGCAGGTGCTCGAACCGAGCAGCCCGGTCTACAACGTGGGTGACTACTACGAGATCACCGGCGCCGTCGACGCGAAGCTCCTCGAAGCGGCCGCCCGCACCGCCGTGGACGAAGCAGGATCGCTCGGCGCACGGTTCCTCGTAGCCACCGACGGGACGCCCTACCAGGAACTGGGGCCCGCGGAATGGTCCTTCGAGGTCCTCGACATGAGTGAGCGGCCCGACCCCGATGCGGAGGCGGTGGCCTGGATGCGTGCCGAGATGGCCCGCCCGGTCGACCTGACCTGCGGTTCTCTGCTGGCCGGTGCGCTGATCAAGGTATCGAGGGACCGCCACTTCTGGTATCGCCGTTTCCACCACATCATCACGGACGGCCATGGAACTGCCGCCGTTGCCCGCAGGACCGCGGCCCTCTACCACTCGATGCACACCGGTTCCCCTTGCGAACCCAACCCCTTCGCGCCGGTCACGGCCGCCGTCGAGCACGACCGCGCTTACCGGGCCGGCCGGATGTATGCGGCCGACCGGGAGTTCTGGGAGAAGGTCGCGCTCGACTGGCCGGCCACCGGCCGCCTCCGGGCGGAGGCTCCGCCCGCACCTGTCACCTTGCAGTACAGCCACCATCTGCCAGGTCAGGTGGTCGACGCCGTCCGAGCCCAAAGCGAGCGGCTGGAGGTGTCCACCGCGCGCTTCCTGATCACCGCCGCCGCCCTCTATCTGGGGCAGGTCACCGGCGCCGACGAGGTGACCTTCGGCTGTTCCGCGACGAGCCGGCCCACCCGCCTGCTGCGCAATGTCGTCGCCCCGATGGCGAACCTCCTGCCGTTCCGGGTGCTCGTGGAGCCGGAGCGGTCGGTGACCGACACCTTCCGGCGGACGGACCGCCAGATCGGGGAGGCGCTGCGCCACCACCGTTACCGCTACGAGGAGTTCCGGCGCACGCTCGCCGCGGCCCCGGAGCGGCACAGCGTCGGACCGGTGGTCAATATCGTCAACTTCGACCGCGATCTGCGCTTCGGACCGGCCACCGGCGTGGTGCGCACCCTGGTCACTGGGCCCATCCCGGACCTCGGCCTGTACTTCGACGTGCACTCCGAGCACGCCGGCACCAGCGTGTGCGTGGAAGCGAACCCCGCCAACTACACGGCGGAGGAGGCAGCCCGGCACGCAGAGGGCCTCGGCGGGCTCGTACGCGAACTGGCCGGGGTGGATCCGGGCCTCCCCGTACGAGCCCTGGGCCGGCCCCGGTGACGTGCGTGCGGGCGGCTCCGGGCTCACTCCCGGTCCCGCGCGGCGGTGTGCAGCCGCCCCAGCACATACCCGGCCTGGAACCGGCTCTTCGCGCCGACCGCCTTCATGATTTCCGAGGCGTGGCGCTGACAGCTGCGTACGGACATGCCCAGGCGCCGCGCGATCGACTTGTCCTCCAGCCCCTCCGACAGCATGGCGACGATCGACTCCTGGATCTCGCCGGAGATCCGGACGGCCGAGGCCGAGTCGAATCTGACCGGGAAGAGTGAGGCATCGCGCCACAGGCAGTCGAAGAACTCCCGTATGTAGTGGACGACATGCGGCTCGCGCACCAGCAGAGCCGCCTCCGGGTCGTCTCGCAGCCCCAGCAGGGCCACGCGGTGGTCGAAGACCAGCAGCCGGCACAGGCCGTCGGTCCGCGTCCGCACCTGCGCTCCGAGGTTCATCACGCGCCGGACGTGGTCGACCGTCGGCTGGTCGTAGCGGGCGGGATGCTGGTAGAGGGTGCGCATCCGGACGCCGCGCGTGAGCATCCGCCGGTCCCGCTCATCCGCCTCCTGAAGTGCGCGGGCGGAACGGGCACCGCCCGGCTGGGCGGTGAGCACCTCCTGCTGGGCGCCGGTCGTCAACTCGTCGATGGTCTCCTGGACGGTCCTCAGGTCGGTGAGCAGCTCGATCGGCTCGGCGTCCGAACGACGCGCCCGCCCCGACTCGTAGGCAGGGAGCAGCGATGCGAACGTCTCCCGGAGCCGCTCGATCTCCTCATAGTGCTCCCGCACATGGCGCTCCAAGGGACGCAGCAACCGGTCTGCGGCGGTCCGGGGCGGCACCACGGTCAACCGGCCGGCCTCTCCTTCGGCGCGGCAGAGTAATCGCAGATCCACGAGCTCTTTCACCGCTCGTTCCGCGTCCGCGCTGTCCAGTCCCACGGCGGTGAGTTCCTCGATGCCACATACGGCGCGCTGTGCGGCGTAGCCGAATACACGCGACGCTTCCTCGCTGAGCTCAATTCGTCCCAGTGGTTCTGACGTATTCATCATCCCTCAGCCCCATCAGAGATATCCCCCGATCGGAAGGCACGCTAGACATGCTTGATCAACAGTCAGTCAACATGGAGCAGACGGGCACCTCCCCGTGCCGGTGAAGACCGGGCACCGGGCGGCACGCGCGGGCGGCGGACTGTTACGCCGCCACCGGGACTTCCGGCAGCTGTGGTACGGGGAGACCGCGGGCAAGTTCGGCGCGTCCGTCACGGGTGTGCTGCTGCCGCTGGCCGCCGTCTCCGTGCTGCATGCCGGAACCTTCGCGGTGAGCCTGCTCAACGCCGCGACGTGGCTGCCCTGGCTCGTCATCGGGCTGCCCGCCGGAGTCTGGGTGGACCGGCTGCGCCGCCGCACGGTCATGCTGGTCTGCGACGCCGTCTCGTGCGCCCTGTTCCTGAGCGTGCCGGTTGCCGCATGGTGCGGTGTGCTCGGCATCGGTCAGCTGCTGCTGGTCGCGCTGCTGGTGGGCTCGGCGGCCGTCTTCTTCCAGACCGCGTACACCGCCTACCTCCCCACCCTGCTCAGCCCCCCGGACCAGGCCGAGGGCAACGCGAAGCTGCACGGAAGCGCCGCCGCGGCGCAGATCGCCGGTGTGGGATCCGGAGGCCTGATCGCCCAGGCCGCCGGTGCGGTTGACGGCATGCTGACCAACGCGGCGACCTTCCTCATCTCCTTCCTGTGCATAGGCCGCATCCGCCACCGCGAGCCGCTGGCAGCGGCCTCCCGGTCGGGGCGCCGCGCGCCGCTGCTCGGGGACGTACGGGAGGGGGTGCGGCTGGTCGCCCGTGATCCGTACCTGCGCAGCCTCACTCTCTTCGGAGGCGCCTCGAACCTCGCCCTGGGAGGCTGCCAGGCCCTGCTCGTCGTCTTCCTGGTGCGGGACATCGGCCTGTCCTCCGGCGCGGTGGGGGCGCTGGTGGGCCTCGGTGGCGCAGGGGGTGTCCTGGGCGCGCTGCTGGTGCGCCGGGGTGCGGCCCGGCTCGGTACCGCTCGGGCCCTGCTGCTGTTCGAGCTGGGCGTGCCCGCTCTCGCCCCGCTGATGGCGCTCACCCGTGACGGCGCCGGACTGGCGTTCTTCGTCGTCGGCTACGGCGCTGCCGCGCTCGGCGTGGTGGCGGGAAACATCATCAAGGCAGGCTTCATCCAGGGGTATTGCCCCTCCGGTGTGCTCGGCCGGGTGACTGCCTGCTCGGCGTTCCTCAACTACGGAACCCTGCCGCTGGGCGCGCTCCTCGCAGGTGGCCTCGGCACGCTGTTAGGGGTGCGGCCGACGATGTGGCTGCTGACCGCGGCCATGCCGCTGGCGGCGTTGATCCTGTTGTGGTCCCCGATCCGCTCCCGCCGCGACCTGCCCGCGCGCGAGGCCGAACCGAGCTGACCGGGCGACGGCCGTGCCGCTCGTCCGTGCCCGTCCGGGCCCCTCCGCGCCGTGCCGACGGGCGCCGGCCGCTCCGGCCCCGCAACCACGGATGCCCCTTTCGTCCCCTCTCCTTTATGCGACAGGCATGAACACCATCCCCGAACGCTCTTGGTGCACGCCTTTCTCGATGGCAACGTGAAACGCGTCGGCACGGCCGGAAATGGCGACCGGCACCCGCGGCCGGAGCAATTCCGCAGCGCATTTCGGCAGAACGTCCAGCGTGCTGTACGCGGGACGAACTGAGCCGAGTCCGGTGCCGATTCGACGTACCGCGCCGATTCGATGTACCGCGCCGATTTCTCCCGCGGAACCGTCCGCACCTTCCCCATGACGTGAAAGGAATTCCATGTTCCCGCTCTCCGGCCCCGTGCAGCACATGCGCCACCCGTCCGAGATCCGGAACGACACCGGATGGGGGTGACCTCCTCCGAGCAGCGTTCCAGGACATCCGTCAGCAACGACACGAGAGGCAGCGCACAACCATGAGCTCTTCCCGGTCCGCCACCGCGGGACCCCCCGCCTGGACCCTCGAACCCGGTAAGCCGGCGATGGCGCACGTCCCCCGCTTCGCAGACGCCGCCGAAGCAGCTGAGTGGCTCGGTTCGGTCCACGCGGAGCTGCGCACCGCACTGCACCGGCACGGTGCGGTGTACCTGCGGGGCCTCCCGGTCCGTGACGTCGAGGACTTCGCGGCAGTACGCGACGTCCTGGTGCCCCGCCGCACTCCCTACCGCGAGAAGGCCACCCCCCGCAGCAGCTACGGGAACGACGTCTACTCCTCCACCGACCTCCCGCCCAACCAGCCGATCCGTATGCACAACGAGAACAGCTACACGCTGACCTTCCCCGGTCTGCTGCTGTTCTCCTGCCTGACGGCACCGGAGGAGGGCGGCGCGACACCGGTCGCTGACTGCCGCGAAGTGCTCCGCCGGATACCCTCCCCGCTCGTCGAGCGGATGCGCTCGGCCGGCTGGTTGCTGACCCGCAACTACTCCGAGCACATCTCCCTGGACTGGCGCACCGCGTTCGCCGCCGACACCCGGGAGCGGGCCGAGAAGTACTGCGCCGACAACCTCATCTCCTGCGAATGGGACGCCTCGGGCGGACTGCGTACCCGGCAACTGCGGCCCGGGATCATCCGGCATCCGCAGACGGGGGAGGAGGTCTGGTTCAATCACATGGCGTTCTGGAACTCCTGGTCGCTGGACGAGGAGATCCGGGAGGCCCTGCTCGACGAATTCGGGCCGGACGGCCTGCCCTTCGAGACCGGCCTCGGCGACGGCGTGCCGCTGACGCGCGGCGAACTCGACGCCATCAACGCCGCATACGAGGGTGCGACGGTGCGCGAGGCCTGGCAGCCGGGCGATGTGCTGCTCGTCGACAACGTGCTGGCCACCCATGGCCGCGACCCCTTCCGCGGCGACCGCCGCATCGTCGTCGCGATGGGCGAACCCGTCGACCTCGCGGGCTGCCGGCCCACCGTGCCGCCCGCCCCTGGAGAGGAGCGGACAGCATGACCGAGCTCCTCGAAGACCCCCGCCAGACCGCACCGGACCACGCCGTCGATCTGCTGACCCGCTTCCAGCAGGCCGTCGCGGCGACCCCGGACCGGATCGCGGTCAGCCACCACGGTGCGCTCACCTTCGCCGAACTCGACCGGCACACCGCCCGGTTGGCGGGAGTGCTGGCCGGCCACGGCGCCGCGCCCGGCCGGCGGATCGGGGTCAGCCTGCCCCGGGGCACCGACCTCGTCGTCGCGCTGCTCGCCGTCTGGCGGACCGGCGCCGCCTACGTACCGCTCGACCCCGCCTATCCGCAGGAACGCCTGCACGCGATGGTGCGTGACGCGGGCATCGACGTGGTGCTGACCGGCGGAAGTGACGGCCCGGTGTGGCCGGAAGGTGTCCGTACCCTTCCGGTCGCACCCCCTCCGGAGGCCCCGGCCCCGGAGCACACTCCGGCTCCGGCCGTACCGGTCTCCGCTCGGACCCCGGCGTACGTCATCTACACCTCCGGCTCGACGGGCGTACCGAAGGGCGTCGAAACCACCCGGGGCGCGGTGGCGGCACTGGTCGCCGGGCTGGAGGAGGCGGGCCTCTACGACCCTGGGCACCGGGTCGTCGCATGGAACGCCAGCGTTTCCTTCGACGCCTCGGTCCAGCAGTGGGCACGGGTGTGCCGGGGCGACACCGTGGTCGTCCTGGGGGAGGCGGAGCGCACCGACCCGGCCATGCTGCGGGCAGCCCTGGACGAGCACGGGGTGCACGACCTCGACCTGACCCCCTCGCACTGGCCGCTGCTCCGCGACGACCTGCTCGAACGCGCCGCCGAGGGGCGACGGCTCCGGCTGTTCATGGGCGGCGAGCCGGTACCGGAGGGCACCTGGCGGGAGCTGGCGGCCGCACACGACGCCCGGCGTCTCGAAGCGGTCAACCTCTACGGCCCCACCGAGTGCACGGTGGACGCCACCGCCGCCTGGATCGAGGACTTCGCTCCGCACATCGGACGTCCCCTGCCGGGAGTCCGGTGCCATGTCCTCGACGCCGCGCTGCGGCCGGTGCCGTTCGGCGAGGAGGGCGAGCTCTACCTCGCTGGACGGCAGCTGGCCGTCGGCTATGTGAACCGGCCCGCGCTCACCGCCTCGCGGTTCGTCGCCGACCCGTTCGCCGCCGACGGCACGCGGATGTACCGCACCGGAGACCTGGTGCGCCGGCGCGCCGACAACTCCCTGGAATACCGCGGACGCAGCGACCGTCAGATCAAACTCCGCGGATACCGCGTGGAGTTGGGCGACATCGAGGCCGCGCTGACCACCCATCCGTGCGTGGCGTCCGCCGTGGTCACCCTGCACAGCGGCACGGCCGCCGGCGAACAGCTCGCCGCGTACTACGTGGCGACGACAGATGCCGCGGGCGACACACCTGCCACCGGCACCCCCACTCCCGGCACGCTCCGCGCCCATCTGGCCGCCGCCCTGCCGCAGTTCATGCTCCCGACCGCCTACCTCGCACTCGACGCGATACCGCTGACCGTGAACGGCAAGGTCGACCTCGCTGCCCTGCCCGTGCCCGAGCCGGCCACGGCGGACCCGGACAGCGCTCCGGAGGGCGAGGCCGAGACGCTGATAGCGGCCGTATGGTCCGAGGTCCTGGGCCGTGAGCACATCAGGGCCGACGACGACTTCTTCGCCATGGGCGGCCATTCGCTGATCGCCCTGCGTGTCGTGGCCCGGCTGAAGAAGCAGCTGGGGGTCGCCATGTCGGCCCGTGAGGTCTACCGCCATCCACGGCTCAGGGACCTGGCGCGGCACGTCGACAGCCTGCGCACCGGCCGCTGACGGTCCGGCATCCCCCTCGCGCGGCCACCGCGCACCTACCGCGCCAACTGTCACCGCGTCGCCTGCACGGATACCGCGATCCGCCACCACAGCGACGCCGAAGAAACACCGAAGAAGCACCACAGAGCCCCCACACAGACAGGGAGAGGGCCACGATGGCCGGACCTCAGGACACCACCGTCATCCCGATCAAACCACCGGACCGCCACACCGTCCGCACGCTCCTCTGCCTGGGCTTCTGCGGCGGCGGCACCGGGCCGTATCACTCCTGGAGCGACAGCCTGCCCGCCGAGGTGGCCCTCTCCGCCATCTGCTACCCCGGCCGGGAGGGGCGCTTCCTGGAGCCGTACGCGGCCGACTGGGAGGAACTCGCCGCGGACGCCACCACCGCCGTGCTCTCCGCGGCCGACGGGCCGTACGTCCTGTTCGGGCACAGCATGGGCGGATGGATGGCCTTCGACGTCGCGGCCCGGATCGAGGATGCGGCCGGCCCGGCACCGGAGGCGCTGGTCGTCTCCTCGTGCAACGCGCCGGACCGCGGTCTGACTCCACGGGACATGTTCCCCGCGCGCCAGGACACCGACGCCGAGCTGCTGGACTGGATGCGCACCAACGGACTGATGCCCGAACACGTCCTGGCGGACCCGGGACTCCAGGAGATGGCCGTGGAGCTCATGCGTGCGGACATCCGGGTCCGTGACACCTTCCGCTGCCGGCCGGGGGCCACGGTGGGCGTCCCCGTCCAGATGCTCTCCGCGACGGACGACGACGTCATCGAGCCGGACGCCGGAAACCAGTGGCGTCGGGTCGCCCGCGGTGCGTACCGCCACGATGTGCTGCCCGGCGGGCACTTCTACACCCCGGAGATCTGGCGGCAGCTGCCGGCCCACATCGCACCGCTCACCGCACCGGCATCACACGCCGCGGTCTGAGCCCGCCGAACGGGAACGCTCCGCCCCACACCGCTCCCTGCCACCTGAAAGGACATTCCCCGTGACGCACACGCACCCCTTCGAAGACGTCGACGGCACCTATCTCGTCCTGGTCAACCAGCACAACCAGCACTCCCTGTGGCCGTCGCACCTGGCACCTCCGCAGGGCTGGACGGTGACCCGGGGCGCCGACGGATATCAGGCCTGCCTCGACCACATCGAGGAGCACTGGCGCGATCTGTCGCCGCGGCCCGCCACCGGCAACTGACCCATCTCCGTCTCCAAGGGAGGAGCACCATGACACAAGCGCAGAGCCCCGCGGTCGGGGAGCAGACCGACGACACAGTCCCGTCCGGGGACGGCCCCGGCCGTGGCAGGAGGGGTGAACGTGGTCCGCGGTCGGTGCGGGAGGAGGTGTTGTGCCGGCTGTTCGCCCAGGTGCTGGGTGTGCCGACGGTGGGGGTGGCGGACAACTTCTTCGCCATGGGCGGCCATTCGCTGAGGGCTGCCCAACTCCTGAGCAGGATCCGTTCGGTGCTGGGCGTGGAGCTGGGCGTCCGCGAACTGTTCGGTTCGCCGACCGTGGCGGGGCTGGCGGATCTGCTGGCCGACGGTGCCGCGGCCCGGCCGGCGGTGACGGCGCGGGCGCGGCCGGCGGTGGTGCCGCTGTCGTTCGCGCAGCAGCGGCTGTGGTTCCTGGACCGTCTGGAGCAGAGTCCGACCTATAACGCGCCGTTCGCCTTCCGGCTGCGGGGCCCGGTGGATGCGGACGCCCTCCGGTCCGCCGTGAACGATGTGGTCGGGCGCCATGAGGCGCTGCGCACGGTCTTCCCCGCCCACGACGGCGAGCCGCACCAGCAGCTGCTCGCCCCCGACGAGGCCGCCGTCGAGGTCACCGTGGTGCCGTGCCCCGCCGACGAGATCTCCGCCCGCTTCCACGCCGCGGCCTTCACGCCCTTCGACCTTGCCGAGGAACTGCCCCTGCGGGTCACCCTGTTCACCGTCGGCCCCGAAGACCACCTGCTTCTGCTGACGCTGCATCACATCGCCAGCGACGGCTGGTCGCTGGTGCCCCTGCTGCGCGATCTGTCCATGGCCTATCGCGCCCGCCTCACCGGCAGTGTTCCCGTGTGGGAGCCGCTGCCGGTCCAGTACGCGGATTACGCCCTGTGGCAGCGTGAGCTTCTGGCGGACGTGGGCAAGGAGCAGGCCGAATTCTGGGCCGGGACGCTGAGGGACCTTCCGCAGGAACTCGTACTCCCCACCGACCGGCCCCGCCCGCCCCAGCCCACCCACTCCGGCGGTCTCGTCCACTTCCAGTTGCCCGCCGACCTGCATGGGCGTCTTGAGTCGTTGGCGCGTGAGCGGGGTGCGACGTTGTTCATGGTGCTTCAGGCGGGGCTGGCGGCGCTGCTGACGCGGCTGGGGGCCGGTACGGACATCCCGTTGGGTACCGCGACGGCGGGGCGGAGCGACCAGGCGTTGGACGACATCGTCGGGTTCTTCGTCAATACGCTGGTGCTGCGGACGGACACCTCGGGCAATCCGTCGTTCGGCGAGTTGCTCGCCCGGACACGGGAAGGGGATCTGGCGGCGTTCGCCCACCAGGATCTGCCCTTCGAGCAGCTGGTGGAGAGGCTGAACCCGGACCGGAGCACCGCCCGTCACCCGCTGTTCCAGACCATGCTCGTCCTCCAGAACAACGCCGAAGGCACCCTCGACCTCCCCGGCACCACCATCACCCCCCAACCCCTCGACACCGCCCCCTCCAAATTCGACCTCGGCTGGAGCTTCACGGAGGAGCGGGACGCCGACGAACGCCCCCTGGGCATGTCCGGCATCCTCCAGTTCGCCACCGATCTGTTCGACCGCACCACCGCGGACACCCTGACCGGCCTCCTCGTCCGCCTTCTCGACGCCGCCGCGGACGCACCGGACACCGCCATCGGTTCGCTGGAGATCTTCGCGTCGCGGGCAGAGGAGCGGGCATTACTGGACCGGACGGCCGAGCACCGGCTCCCGGCCCGTCGCGCGTCCGACCCCGGCGGTGCCGCAGGGGCCGGCCCGACGTCCGGGGACGGCCCCGACCGTGGCGGGAGGGGCGAGCGTGGTCCGCGGTCGGCGCGGGAGGAGGTGCTGTGTCAGCTGTTCGCCCAGGTGTTGGATGTGCCGACGGTGGGGGTGGCGGACAACTTCTTCGCCCTGGGCGGACACTCGCTGCTGGCCACTCGACTGCTGAGCCGGATCCGTTCGGTGCTGGGCGTGGAGCTGGGCGTCAGGGAGTTCTTCGGCTCCCCGACGGCCGCGGGGCTGGCGGATCTGCTGGCCGACGGTGCCGCGGCCCGGCCGGCGGTGACGGCGCGGGCGCGGCCGGCGGTGGTGCCGCTGTCGTTCGCGCAGCAGCGGCTGTGGTTCCTGGACCGTCTGGAGCAGAGTCCGACCTATAACGCGCCGTTCGCCTTCCGGCTGCGGGGCCCGGTGGATGCGGACGCCCTCCGGTCCGCCGTTGACGATGTGGTCGGGCGCCATGAGGCGCTGCGTACGGTCTTCCCCGCCCACGACGGCGAGCCGCACCAGCAGCTGCTCGCCCCCGACGAGGCCGCCGTCGAGGTCACCGTGGTGCCGTGCCCCGCCGACGAGATCTCCGCCCGCTTCCACGCCGCGGCCTTCACGCCCTTCGACCTTGCCGAGGAACTGCCCCTGCGGGTCACCCTGTTCACCGTCGGCCCCGAAGACCACCTGCTTCTGCTGACGCTGCATCACATCGCCAGCGACGGCTGGTCGCTGGTGCCCCTGCTGCGCGATCTGTCCATGGCCTATCGCGCCCGCCTCACCGGCAGTGTTCCCGTGTGGGAGCCGCTGCCGGTCCAGTACGCGGATTACGCCCTGTGGCAGCGTGAGCTTCTGGCGGACGTGGGCAAGGAGCAGGCCGAATTCTGGGCCGGGACGCTGAGGGACCTTCCGCAGGAACTCGTACTCCCCACCGACCGGCCCCGCCCGCCCCAGCCCACCCACTCCGGCAGTCTCGTCCACTTCCAGTTGCCCGCCGACCTGCATGGGCGTCTTGAGTCGTTGGCGCGTGAGCGGGGTGCGACGTTGTTCATGGTGCTTCAGGCGGGGCTGGCGGCGTTGCTGACGCGGCTGGGGGCCGGTACGGACATCCCGTTGGGTACCGCGACGGCGGGGCGGACCGATCAGGCGTTGGACGACATCGTCGGGTTCTTCGTCAATACGCTGGTGCTGCGGACGGACACCTCGGGCAATCCGTCGTTCGGCGAGTTGCTCGCCCGGACACGGGAAGGGGATCTGGCGGCGTTCGCCCACCAGGATCTGCCCTTCGAGCAGCTGGTGGAGAGGCTGAACCCGGACCGGAGCACCGCCCGTCACCCGCTGTTCCAGACCATGCTCGTCCTCCAGAACAACGCCGAAGGCACCCTCGACCTCCCCGGCACCACCATCACCCCTCAACCCCTCGACACCGCCCCCACCAAATTCGACCTCGATTTCACCTTCACCGAACGGCACGGCGCCGACGGCAGCCCCGGCGGCGTCGACGGCCTGTTGCACTACTCGGCCGACCTGTTCGAACGTGCCACCGCCGAGGCCCTGACCCAGCGGCTGCTGCGCCTCCTCACCACCGCCGGCGCTGCCCCGGACACTCCCATCGGAGCGATGGAACTGCTCTCCCCGCAGGAGCGCGTGCGCATCCTCTCCCGGTGGAACGACACCGCCCTTCCGCTGCCGGACGACCGGCTGGTGCACGAGATCTTCGAGGAACAGGTACGGAACAGCCCGGATGCCGCCGCGGTGGTCGACGCCGACGGCACGCTGACCTTCCGTGAGCTGAATGCCCGCGCGAACCGGCTGGCCTGGCTGTTGATCAGCCAGGGCATCCGGCCGGAACAGCGAGTGGCCACCTTGCTCCCACGGGCCGGCGAGCACATCGTCGCGCTGCTGGCCGCGCTCAAGGCGGGCTGCTGCTACGTGCCCATGGACCCGGAGTACCCCGAGGAGAGGATCGCCCTGATGCTGGCGGACGCCGCGCCGTCCTTCCTGCTGACCGACAGGGAGAACGTGGCCCGGCTCCGTCCGGGGGCCGATCCCTCGCTAGAGGTGCTGGTCCTCGACGACCCCGCCATGCGTCAGTCCCTCAGCCGGTACACGCCGGTCGATCCGCACCCTGCGGACCGGCCCGTACCGCTGCGCCCGGACCATCTCGCCTACGTCATCTACACCTCAGGTTCGACGGGCCGGCCGAAGGGGGTGGCCGTGGAGCACCGCAATCTCAGCAACCTGTTCCACGCCCACTTCGCGGTGTTCGCGCCTCAGGTGGCGGCCGCCGGGGACCACCGGTTCCGTGCCCTGGTGACCGGACCGCTGACCTTCGACTCCTCCTGGGAGCCGGTCCTGTGGCTGCTGGGCGGCCATGAACTGCACCTCGTGCACGACGAGGTCCGCCGCGATCCGGAGGCGATGGTCGATTACATCGGCGCCGCGGGCATCGACTACATGGAGATCTCGCCGACGTACTGCCGGCAGTTGATGACGGCGGGCATGCTGTCCGCAGGGCAGCCCTCGCAACCGAGGATCGTCGAGCTCGGCGGCGAGGCTGTCGACCAGGCGCTGTGGAGCGAACTCCGCGCCATTTCCGGGACCGAGGGCTTCAACTCCTACGGCCCGACGGAGTGCACCGTGTATGTGTCGCACGGCGCGGCGGCGGAACACGAGCGGCCACTGATCGGCCGGCCGATCGGCAACAACCGTATGTACGTCCTCGACGCGGGCCTGCGTCCCCTGCCCGCCGGGGTGGTCGGCGAACTGTATCTGGCCGGAGCGGGGACGGCCCGCGGCTACCTGGGCCGGCCGGGGCTGACGGCACAGCGGTTCGTGGCCTGCCCGTTTGGAGAGCCGGGGGAGCGCATGTACCGGACCGGGGACCTGGCGCGCTGGAGCGCCGACGGTGTCCTGGAATACATGGGCCGCACCGACGACCAGGTGAAGGTCCGCGGCTTCCGGATCGAACCCGGCGAGGTGGAGTCGGTGCTCGCCGGACACGACGCGGTCCGCCAGGTGACGGTGATCGTCCGGGAGGACCGGCCGGGGGAGCGCAAGCTGGTCGCCTATGTGGTTCCGACGGAGCAGGGCCGGGCGGATGCCGTGGAGCTGCGTCGCCTCGCCACGGCGTCACTGCCCCGCCACATGGTTCCGTCGTCGTTCGTGTTCCTGGACGCCCTGCCGCTGACCTCGCGCGGAAAGCTCGACCGGCGGATGCTGCCGGCACCGGGTGACGGGACGGTGGAGCGCCGCCGAGGCCCGCGAACGGTGCGCGAGGAGCTGTTGTGCGGGCTGTTCGCCGAGGTCCTCGGGGTGCCCGAAGTGGGCATCGACGACGACTTCTTCGCCCTGGGCGGCCACTCGATGCTCGCCACCCGGCTGATCGCCAGGGCGCGTTCGGTGCTCGGCGCCGAGCTGGGCATCCGGACCCTGTTCGATGCCCCCACCGTCGCCGGACTCGCTGACCGGCTCTCGCAGGACACGCCCGACGACTCCCTCGCGGTCCTGCTCCCGCTACGCTCCGTACGCCGGGCGGCCTCGCCGTCCCGCACACGTGGCGCCACACCCCCCGAGCCGCTCTTCTGCGTCCACCCGGCGGCCGGAACCAGCTGGGTGTACTCCGGGCTGCTCCGCCACCTGGCACCCGACCAGCCCGTGTACGGCCTCCAGGCACACGGGCTCACCGAGCCCGACGCGGCTCCGGAAAGCATGGCGGAGATGGTGGAGGCCTACCTCGCGCAGATCAGGTCGGTACAGCCGGACGGCCCCTTCTCGCTCCTCGGCTGGTCCTTCGGCGGGGTGGTGGCCCACGAGATGGCGGTACGGCTCCAGGAGGCCGGGCAGAAGGTCAACTCGCTGGTGCTGATGGACAGTTACCCGTCGCGCGCGACCGCCGAGGGCCACGACGAAGGAAGTACGGAGAAGAGCGGATCAGGGACGGACCGGGGCGACGCACCGGACGCGGAAGAACTGCGTCAGGCCCTGTTCGACTCCCTCGGGCACCAGGCGGACGCCACGGCCGGCCCGCTCGCCCTGCTCGGGGAACAGGGCCTGGCGGCCATGGTCCGGGTGTTCGCCCGCAACAGTCGCCTCCAGAGCGGATTCGTTCCGCGCTCGTTCCGGGGTGATGTGCTGTTCTTCGAGGCCACCGAGGGCTGGGTTCCGGGCATGCAGCGCCCGCAGGCCTGGCGGCCCCATGTGACGGGCCGGCTCGCCGTCACCCCCGTACGTGGCGCGCACGGCGAACTGACCCGCCCAGAGCAGCTCGCGCAGATCGGCCCGGTGCTGGCCAACTGGTGTGCCAGGCACAGGAAGTGACGCCACAGTGCAGCTGATCGCGTCCCGTTCGGACCCTCAGCGGTGTCCGGGCGGGCCGTGGTCACTGACCGACGGCAGCCCCGGAACCCGTATGGAGCCCGAGAACCCGGTACAGTTCCGCGGCTTTCTCCAAGTGACCCGCCGCCTCCTCGTCCACGTACTCGGCCCGCCCGGCCTGAAGGGCCCTGCCGAGAGCCTGGTGACTGCGCGCCATCAGCAGGTGCTCCTGGGCGAGTTGAGCCCCTTGAAGGGCCTGCCGCGCATGGTCGACGGCGGCATGGGCGTCCCCGGTCAGCAGGAGTGCCTCGGCGAGCCGGTAAAGACACTCGGTCTCGTTCCGGGCATAGCCGGTGGTCCGGGCGCGCGGCAACACCTGGCGGTAGAGCGCGGCCGCCTCCGCGGGACGCCCGCCGTACAACAGGGTGTCCGCCTCCGTCGTCATCACCCGGATCAGCCACCTTACGTCATTGCCGCAGGTCAGCAGCTTGGCCAGCTCCCGGCACTGCTCACGGATCCGGGCCAGGTCCCTCCTGCTGCCGGGGTCCTGGGCCCGGATCTGGAGCAGGAGGGTGCGCCGCCGTGTGACCAGCCCCTGATCGCCGGTGACCACCGCCATCTCCACCGACCGCTCCGCATGGGCGCGGGCCGAGCTGAAGTCGGCGCACATGGCGTCGAGGTGGGCCAGCATCGCATGGGTGAAGAGAACCGTCAGGAAGGGCCGGAGGCCATCGGCGGGTGCGGGAGACTCACCGAAGATCTCCAGTGCCTTCAGCAGATGCGCCCGTGAGCGGTCGAGGCAGTCCAGCGAGGAGTGCTTCTTGAGGATCACCCCGGCCGCGTAATGAGCCGTGCCCACCACGTCCTCGTCGCAGTAAGCCACCGCGGACCGCACCAGAGCGGTGGCCGCCGGCGCCAGCATCCCGAGGGGCACGCTCTCCTCGAAGCAGGGAGCCAGCATCAGCCCGTCGACGGCGAGTGCCACCGCCTCCGCGTCTCCGCTGCCGGCCACCTGCTCCGCCACGGCGGCCACGGTGGGCAGCGCTCTCCGTATCCACCGCATCGCCTCCTGGCCGGTCCCCACGTCCTCGCCCGCCGACCGCCGCGGTCGCAGCTCGGCGGTCAGCCGACCGCCCAGCGGCTGGGTCGCCAGGACCGCTCCGGCGACACTGGCACACATGAAGTCGGCCGCGCGGCGCACGACGTGGCGGAGTTCCTCGTCGGTCAGCTCCACTCGGGCCGTCGCCCGCGCATAGGCCCCGACCAGATCGTGGTAGCGGTAACGGCCCGGTGCGCGGGTCTCCAGGAGTACCGCGTCGACCAGGGCTTCCAGTACGTCCTCCGCCTCCCGCTCCGGAAGTTCGAGAACCGCGGCGGCACCCTTCACACCGAACTCGACGCAGTGCGGAAGGGACAATTCCAGAAACGCCCGGGCCCGCTGCGGGGAGAGCTGCGCGTACGACTGCTCGAACACCGCCTCGACCGTCAGCTCACCGACCCGCAGTGTCCCGAGCAGCCTGGCATCGTCGGACATCCGGGACAGCAGCGTGGCGACCGGCCAGGCCGGCCGGAGCGCGAGGCGAGCGCCGATCGCCCGCAGCGCCAACGGCAGATGGCCGCTGGCGGCGGCGAGTGCCGCGACGGCGTCCGGCTCCTCCTCGATCCGCTGGATACCGGCGACCTTGCCGATCAGCTCCACGGAATCGTGGGGTTCGAGGCCCTTCAGCGACACCTTGACGGCGGCCGGCAGCGCCGCCAGCGCACGGGCGGTGACCAGGACCGCGCACCGGTCGGCGCCGGGCAGCAACGGCTCGACCTGGGCGACGCTGGCGGCATTGTCCAGCACCACCAGCACGGCGCGGTCCGACAGCAGGGTGCGGAACAGTGCCGCGCGGTCGCTCACCGAAGCCGGCAGGCGCTCGTGCGGCACGCCCAGTGAGGACAGGAAAGCGGCCAGAACGTCGGCCGGGTCACCAGGAGCGCCGCACGGTGTGCGCAGTTCGGCGTACAACTGGCCGTCGGGGAAGTACCCCATGACGGCATGCCCGGTGCGCAGGGCCAGCGCGGTCTTGCCTATGCCGCCCATCCCTGTGATGACCGCGACGGGGTGCGCGGCGTGCCCGCTGAGCGCGGCGACCAGGGTGCAGATCTCGTCGTGCCGACCGGTGAAGTCGCACGGTACGGCCGGCAACTGGGCGGGCGCCCCCAGCGCGCGGACAGTCGACCGGACCTGCACCTCGGCCGGGACGGCAGCGGTCCTCGCCGTATCAGGAACCGCCAACAGAGTCCGGTCACCCGCCAGCACCGCGGCGTGCAACTCGTCGAGGGCGGGGCCGGTATCGATGCCCATCTCGTCCGCGAATACCTGGCGGGCGTGATCGTAGGCCAGCAGCGCATCGGCGCTCCGCCCCGACCGGTACAGAGCCAGCATCAGCGCACCGTGCAGCCGCTCCCGGTACGGATAGGCCTCCAGAGCGCACAGGATCTCCGGCACCACCTCCTCATGCCGCCCGCACGCCAGCGACAGCTCCAGGTGGTGCTCCGTCGCCGAGGCCCGCTGTTCGGCGAGCGCCCGGCGCTGTTCCTGCGCGTAGGGCCCGGGGAGCCCGGCCAGCGCCGGGCCCTGCCACATACCGAGCGCCCCCTTCAGGACGGATGCGGCGTACGCGGGATCGCCCTGCGCGGCCGCGCGCCGGGCCCGCAGCGTGAGTTGGCCGAACAGCAGAGCGTCGACACGCTCGGCCGGCATCCGCAGGACATAGCCGTCCGCCATGGTCCCGATGACCGTGGCCCCACCGTCTCCACCGGCCTCGGCGCCACCCTCCCCGCCCGCGACGGGCGCGCGGTCGAGGTATGTCCGCAGCCGATGGACATAGTTCACGATCACTCGGCGGGCCGAGGCGGGCGGATCGTCGTCGTACAGACCGTCCACCAGCTGATCGATCGTCACCAGGGTCCCCGCACGGAGTGCCAGCGCCGCCAGTACGGCCTGTGGTCCCGGCGCTCCGGGCCGTCCGGCCGTTCCGTCAGCCGAGACATATTCGACGGGCCCGAGCAGCCGGAGGTGGGCCACTCCGTGTAGTGCGGATAAGTGTGACATTGCTCCTGTATATCAACTAACCGACAAAAAACCGGTGTTGACGCGCTGCGGCGCATGAGTAGGGGCAAATACCCGCGGAAGTACCGATGTCGCGGCGACTGAGCGAGGAGTGGCGGCGGCCGAGCAGGGGACGACCAGACCATCCCTCGCCTCGCCCGGGCCTTGGGGTTTCGCCTGTGCGCCGACCTGTAAATCGAAGATCGCACAACTGAGTACTGAGTGAAGTACCGACGCTGGGGGATTGCCCGGCCAGGATGCGGAAGATGTCGCCCCCCGTCAGGCGGGCGGATGGTTCAGGTCGTGCCTGCACCGGTGGCAGAGGGGGCTGCTGCGACCGCGTCATCGACGGCGCGGCGACGGCGCGTCGGGCCCCGCAGTGGCAGTGAAGTTTAGGCCGGCACCGTAGAGCCGAGGTGGTGCTGTCCTTCGGCCAGGACGGCGCGGTAGTAGCTCATGCGTTGCTGTGGCTGGCCCAGGTTGTAGGTGCGCAGGCCGGACCAGGCGATGTGCATGAGATGACACATAAAAGTGCGTTTTGTCCTGGCGTGGGTGTTTGGAAAACCGATCGAGGATCATGGCGGGGTGTTGGTCAAAGTAGCGGCAGTGCAGCCTGCCCCGTCGAGGCCCATGACTGTCCGGGTGCACTCAGCAGTGGGCACTGCTGTGGTGCTCTGGCAGGGGGCCCTTGAAGCAGTGGGGCGAGAACACTACGTCGAGTGGACCGTAGATGAGGGCATCGCCTGGGAGACGAACACCTGGCCAAGTGCCTCTGGCGCCTCTGGGCTGCGGGAAGACGGCGGTCGCATCGTCTTTCGTGGACAGCTGAGCCTCGCCGAAGACGGTGGGGCTGTCCTGGAATTGGGTGGCGCGCTGATCCTGTTTGATCTTGCCGACCCGCCGCTGCCGGAAGGTGTCGATGGGTCGTGGGTCGAGGTCTGTGTGGCACGGGACCACGTCACTGTCTGGCCCTGCGAGGTCTGACTGCCGGCCGACGATCAGGTGCCGCGCCAGTTCGGGGTGGATTCGCGGGTGAGTCTGCGGCTTATGAGGTCGATTCATCGCGACGTGGATTATGGCTTCGGAGCGGTGGGGGTGGGTCTTGTGGTCGCGGGCGAGTCGTCGGTGGTGCATGAGCCAGCCGAAGGTCCGCTCCACCACCCAACGTCGGGGGATCACCTTGAACCCTGGGACACCGGGGGCGGGTTGGACGACCTCGACGTCCGCGCTTCCGTAGGCCATGCTGCGGAGTCATCGCAGCTCACCGTGGATCTCGCGTCAAGGAACCCCGGCCCCACCAGCTATACCGACTTCCGCGACATCACCCGTCGGTCGCGATCCGACGGGCCAGGTTGCCGGCCAGATGCCGGGCCGCATACGCTTCCCTCGCCGCTGCTGAAGCCGAGCAGTTGCAGCAACTCCACTGCCGCTTGAGCCTCGCGCAACGTCAGTAGGGGAAGACGTTGCTCGTCGCAGTCGACCACGCCGTCCACCAGCGCCAGAAGCCGGTCATCGATGTCACTCATGACCAGCACAACTGGCCGGCTTCCACCCGGTCACGGCCCCTGATCGAGCCGACGCGGACGGGGCATAGATGAGGGGCCTGAGCCTGTCGGCTCAGGCCCCTTCAGCCCCATCCGCAAAGAACGGATGTGCATAGACGCATCGCGCCAACGAATCACCGCTCTCAGGTGCCGACGCGCAGCTCTTGGCCGCGGTGATCGCCATCCGTTCGGCCCGCTGCGGGACCGGAAATATCACCGGGCAGGATCTGGGCTCTCTGCATCTGGCCGACGCGGAGGGGGCTGTCGCTACTCTCACCGCTCGCGGCTGGCACTTCGCGGGCGACCCGCTGGACGGTGATGGCGAAACTCCCGTTGCCGTCACGGTGCCGAACCTGCCCGAGGAGCTGCCGGTCAGTAGGACGGCGCGGTCGCGGGTCTCGGGATGGACGAACCGCACGCTCGCAGCGAAACCGGCCAAGAAGTCCTCCACGTAGGCGCAGCTGGCGGCGCTGTTCCTGGCCGCCCACAGCTCGAACGACCGCCACGGCGTCCTGCCCGACGAGATGCCCGAGCACTGCCGCCAGGCGCTGCCCAAGCTGATGTCGAAAGGGATCGTCGTCGACCTGGCCGACGACCGGTATCTGCTGGACGAGTCCGTACGACACCTGTCCGGCATGCACCCGCGCTCACACGACAGCATGGCGCTCGTCCGCCTGCGCTGGGAGGTATGGAAGGGGCGGGGTGAGTCCGGCGCCGTCACGCCGAGGCCGTGGAGCACTGCTCGCTGTGCGCGCTGCCCCTGGATCGGGTGGCGCAGTCGTTCATGCAGCCGGCTGTGCCCAGGCAGGTTCTGTCGAAGGTGCGGAACGCGTACGGCGCGTGGAAGGACACACAGCCCGACCGCGGCCCCCGCGCTGCCGAGTTCGCCGCGTCCTGGCGGGCCGAGCACGGCCACGGCCCGTCGATCATGCAGCTCTGCTCGGGGATGGACTGGCGGCTGGAGTCGCGTGAACTGCGGGGCTTCATCGTCCAGCGGCTGGTCGCCAACGAGTGGCTGACCCACACCTTCCCCGTCCCGTGGACGCTGCGTCCGGGAAAGGCTGGTCAGGGAAGCGGGCACTCGGCAGGGGTGTTCAGGTCCGGCAAGCGGTAACCACCGCGGTCCGCACCTCCTGGACGAGATCGCCGGGAACCAAGCCGACGGCTGAAGGAGCACGGTCGGCAGGAGCCCGGGCGACGGCCACCACGCCCCGCTATTGCCGTCGGTCCACCGCGCGCCCCGGACGGATGCTGAAGGGCGGCGCCCTGAGCGGTCGGTGCATACCGTCGAGTCATGCGGTCGCTCTGGCAGGGAACGGTCTCCTTCGGCCTGGTCGCGCTGCTTATCTAGACCGCGCGCCTATCTGCCCAGGTCAAATCAGTGTGACTGGCTGAGGGACGTACGGTCAGTCTCGTCAACGCAGGCGGTCAACCGTGAGCTGGCCGCAGGAGCGTGAAGGGGCCCCAGGCTGCAGCCGCCCGCCGAGCAGGGCCGCGCAGGCCCCGACGGTCAGCAGCCCGGCGACGAGGAAGGTGCCCCGCACGTCGGCGAGCGGCAGGACCAGTTCGGACCTGGACGCGCCGCGCAAGCAGCGGCACACCATCAAGCGGATCTTCGACCGGCTGGTGGCCGAGCACAGTGCGGTCGAGGTGACCAGGTTGATCGCGTTGTCTGGTCGGACTACGGTGGCGAGCCGTTCGAGGCGATGGCTTCTCAGGTATGCCGAGACCAGAAGGCGACGAACGCGATGTAGGCGATGGCGGCGGTGGCCACGAACCAGAAGTACGGATCGCCGCTTCTTCCGGATGCCAGCTCACCGATGAAGGCGTAGAGATTCCCCACGGTAAGCACCACGCCCGTGCCGGCCCAGGCTCGCCCTGCGATCCGGGCGAAGCGCTCGTCGGGAACCTTCTCGGTGAGGCCCTGATAGGTCTCGCTCCGGCGTCCCAGCAGCACTAAGGCAAGACTGCAGACCGCCAGGATCCCGAACGCCACCAGGCCGATTGCGAGGCGGCCGCCGAAAGTCGCGGCCACAAGGCAGGCGACCCCGACGACGAGGAAGAAGCCGGGGACGGACCGCCTGGCTCCGTTACTGGTCACCTGCTGGGCTCTCATCGACATGAAACATCTCCTCAACGCTGACCTCGAAGAACGTGGCCATGGACAAGGCGAGCGGCAGGGAAGGTGTGTACCGCTCGGTCTCGATGGCGTTGATCGTTTGCCGTGAGACTCCGAGGGATGTGCCTAGCTGGCCCTGGGAGAGCCCTCGTGACGACCGCAGCTTCCTGACGCTGTTTCGCATGTGTAAAGCTTACTTGTCACCCCTCAGCGGCTGTCAAGCTTGCTTTACAGGGAGGGCAGTGCTCGCGCGGCGCCTCGGGCACCGTGCTGGTGGCCATTCCGGTATGGAAGGGCGAGTGCATCCCCGACCGCCCCTTGGAAGGCCACCACCCCGCCCGCGAGTGCGGCTCCGGTGGTGTCACTTCTCACCGGCATTTCGCGGCGCTGTGATCGACAAGCGCTGTCTGAACTCATCGACAAACGGTGTCAGGTCTCGGGTTCTGGCTCAACTTCCGTGGAGCAGTGATGTGCGCGTCCGTTCCCACGTCGGACGGTCCCTTCGTTCTCTGGCCCGCCACCAGCACCGTCGACACCGAAGAAGAGCCGCAACACGATGAGGGAGAGGAACGTCCCACCGGCAACTGGCGCTGAGCCGACCACACCACCGACCCCGGCGAGCCCTCTGCTCTCGATCGCATCGCCATGCCGTTAGGTTAGGGGCGTCCTGTCCTGCTTGCGGTGACCCATGCGCTGATCGAGTCGACGGCGCCGGTCGCCTGGTTGATCTCCTTCAAGCTGGTGGCGAGGAGAGCGGCGTCGTTCTGGTCGAGGCTGGTCAGGCAATCCTGACTGCCTTTAGCCGCCATCGTGGTGAATGTCTTCCAGCTCGGCAGGATCCGAGGGGCCGGGACGGGGAAGTAGGTGTTGGCGTCCTGCGCGATCTTCCCGAACCCGGCGCAGATCGAGGGGAGTCGAGACTCGATCAGCGCGTTGCCGTCCGAGGACTGCTGTGCGTCTGGCCCGAGAGCACGCAGCTGCCCGAGGGTGTCGGTGTAGCGGACGAGGAGGTCCCGGCCGCCCAAGGCGTACCAGGCTTCTGCCTGCGCTGACGCTTCCTGGGCGGCGAGCCACGGATGTGCAGTGGGCTTCGCGGCCGACGCTGCCGCGCTGTTGCCCGAGGGTTTCGGGAGGGACAGAAGTGCTGCGGGAACCCCGATGGCCCCCGCGCACAGCACCCCTACGACCAGGCGGCGCAGGACCAGCCTTCGAGGTTCTTTCCCGGCCGGTGCGGAGGCTGTGGGGCGGGTCCAACGGCGGAATGCTCTTCGGACGGCGGAGGTGGCCGCGGCCGAGGCGATGCCCACGATGGTGACGAGGATGATGAGGATGCCCAGGAGGTACTGGAATGCCTGCCAGACTGCGGCCGGCCGCCAGCCACAGGCGGACGTGAACGTGCTGATGCCCTGGATGCAACCGTCCGACGCGGACAGCACCCATACGCCGCCGTAGCCTGCCAGCGCGGCGGTGTGGGCTGCGACGAGCGCGGCGATCAGCCGGTAGCGGCCGACAAGCAGACTTGCGACGAGTGCCGCGACTGCGGCTCCTACCAGAAGAGCGGCGCTCACCCCGTGCTGGAATAGGAGGGCACCAGCGATCCCCCGGAGCCGGGCCGGTGGCTGCCAGGCGTGCATATGGGCCTTCACGGTCGCGGCTCCGACCCAGCACAGAACACCACCGAGCAGTCCGGCCAACAGGGCGCGACGCAGCGGCGGCAGCGGCACGTCGGGGATCGCCGACTCGTCGGTGTCCGGCGCGGCGCTGCGAACCCGGCCCGAGGGCAGCGGGTGAACCGTCCAGGCCAGCAGCGGCACCACCCACAACACGGCGACCGCCGGCAGCGCGAGCGGGACGGCGACCGTGGTAGTCAGCGGTGCCACCGCGCGTTCGGCCGTGGCGAGGATTGCGGTGTACTCCCCGGCCGGACCCACCAGCAGCCCTTCGGATCCCGGCCCCGGGAGGTTGGCCAGGAGCCCCGGTGCGTTTGCGAGGATCACGCCGGAGGTCTGCCACCACCAGAACCATGCGCACAGCGCCAGGCACGCGCCCGCCAGGACCAGCATCATCGGCGGGCGGATCGTCGGGCCGCGCCAGACAATGGCCCACAGGTGGGAACACTGGGTGACCCACCAGGCGAACGTCAGTCCCGCGAGCACCAACAGCAGCGCCACCAAAGGCTCGCCGGGCAGCCACCGGTGAATCGCGACCCGGTTCCCGAACAGTTCACCGACCGTCATCCCGGTACCGAGCCAAAGGCCCGCCCATGCCCCGGAGAGCCTGCGTCGCCTGGTCAGTATCCGGTGAACCACCGAACGCCACAGGACTGTGCCCGCGACCCCGGTGACCAGCGCGGCGGGCGGAAGCGCCATCGCCACGTTCCACTCCCACTGACCCACACGGTCGGAGTCGCCGACGAATTGCCACAGCTGGCCGTTGACCATGACGACGGCGGTTCCCGTCAGGAACATCAGCAGGGCGGGCACCTCGAACAGCGGCGTGGAGTCGGCCAGCGCCTCTCGCCGAAAGTCCCACCGCGGGTGTGTGCGCCAGAGCTCGATGAACGAATGCAGCGCGCGAGGCAGCACCCGCGCGGGCGGAGCTGGCTCAGCGGCACCCCAGATACGGGGGTTTGCACCCCAGTGGGCAGCGGTGAGGTCGGCATGGAGCTCCCGGCTGCGCAGCACGTCCGACCTCGCGAGGTAGACAACCAGCGTCATGGCAAGCGGGAGGACGAGGGCACGCCACCCAGGAAGCGCGACCTCGTAGGGCGGCGTTTCCGGGGCGTACGAGTTGAAGATGAGGATTCCGAAGCCCACCGCGTAAGGAACGATACGGCGGCGATGAACGTCCGCCACAGCGCGATCGTGGCGTAGGTGAGAGTGACGTCACCGTTGCGGATGTGGGCCAGCTCGTGCAGCAGCACCGCCTCGAAGTCCTCCGGCGCCGTGGCCCTTCCGGCGAGTAGACCAGCGTGCAGGCACACTGTCGGACGGCGGTTGCGGCCGAACACCGCGGCGCCGGTTGAGGCGGCAGACGGATCCACGACGACCCGCGGCACCCGCTTCAGCCCGGTCACCTGCGCCAACTGGGCTGGCTGCGTACCAGCGCGACTCCATCGAGGCCTACGCCACCACCCGGCTGAACTGAGCACGGCGCAACCGCCATCCCGGGACAGGCCCGCGATGGCGGTTGCGCTGTGTCACGGCGGCCGGCGATGTTCGATCCCGAGGGCCGGCTACGGCCACCTCAACAGGGTGCTGCCCGTTCTCGGGTTCTGGCACAGCTTCCGTGCAGTGGCCACTCTTCGTTATGCCAGGAGCACTCGTTTGTGGAGGAGTTGGAACCCTGCGCGGCCGGTACCGTCGAGCAGGTCGACTCGCTCAAGACGGCCTACCACGGGGCGGCTGTGACCGGCATGGACGTGTTCCGCCACTCTTTCGATGAGGCCTTGAATCGCCCCGGCGTGGTCGCACGGCAGCTGGGAACCGCCACTCTGATCGCAACATGTCAAGCCTGTTCCCGTGGTGACTGTGTGCGGCGGTGGGAACTATGCGCACCGCTACCGCGCGGGTGAGGGCTTTCTCAACCCTTCGGTGTACTGCCGTGACCTCGAACACCTCATCCGACACGTTTCGCGCCGACTGGGGGGAGCGTTGCGTGAATTCGACTACGTGGCCAGGGGAACCGGCAGCGGGAGCCAAGAGCCCTCGGGCGCCTTCGGTCAAAACCAGGCACGGGTTGAGGTCGTCGATGGTACGGATGACGCGGTACCACAGACCGGACCGGGGGCTCTCAGACCGTAGCGGCACGCTTGTGGACGGCGACTCGGTGAGCCCCGTACGGCACGAGATCGCTGAGCCGCTAGCCTGCACGTTTCACTTGCCGCGGCGTCAGGATCTTGATCAGGAAAGCGAAAGTGCACTCACCGGGTCGCGAATCGTCCGACGGCCCTGGGGTGGTCAGCCATGCCGGATCCAGCCTGCTGCGCGATCTTGCCGACGCCATTGGCCTGACCGCGGCCCTCACCGACGCGCCGCGCCACCTGCGGCCGCGCGGCGCCGGGCACCGGCCTGGGCGGATCGCAGCAGACCTGGCGTTCGGCCAGCAGGAGGTCGGCATCGTTCGGCTGGTGGTGGCTCAATGGCGCAGCCTAATGCCGACTGCCCGTTGTCAGGCGGAGCACCAGTTTGGAAGATCACGCAACCGGATCCGCGCGTTCCTGTGCCTGAGCGTCCGAGCCGGCCCGCGAGGCCAACCGTGGTGCTTGTGTGGAAGGGCCACTGACCTGGGCGCTTGACCTGTGTCCGCGGCTCGGGTGCGGTCGAGAGAGGTGCGACGACGGTTCGTATTGCCCAGTGATGAGTGTCGTGCAGTCTCCCTGACGCGGACCATGCTGGGCGCTCCGCACGGTCCCCGCAACAGCACAGGCGAGCCATGGACCGATCGAAATGCGCGCTCTTTGGTCAAGGTGGCGTCGAGTGCCACGCTTCAGTCCCTGCGGCCATCCGCATCTCCACAGGCGCCGCGAGCGCTGCGCTCCATCCGGTCCAGCACAAGCGCCAACCCCCCGGCGACAACGGCGACAGCAACTCCCACCGCCGCACGCACATCGCTACCGCCAGCCCAGTCATCTCCCACATAAGCGAGGGCCCAGAGGGCCAGGAAGACGGCGGAGACGAAGCCCCAACGAGCGGCGGACCGGATGCCACGCAGTATCCGGCGGAGTGCGACAGCGGACGTCATCGCGAAGAAGGCGGCGAGTGCCACCACCGCGACCAGTATGCCGAAGGATGCGGATCCGGTGCGCGCGGACCACGGGAGGAGAGCCGCCACCAGCGAGGTCGCAACCGCCCAGAGCAGGGTGATCGCGCCGAGGGACCAGGCGCCTCGCCGCAGGGCCCTCGGGTCGGGCGGAGTTAACGCCGCATCGCCGCGAGACGCGGAATGATCTTGCCCGCCGCTTTCCGCGACGAGGCGCCTGATCCCGCTCGCCGCCAGTGCACCGGCGACCAGGCCCGCCACAAGCCAGGGCCAGCCGCTCGCATCGCCCGCCACCACGGCATGGCCGCCACCGGCGGCCAGCCCAATCCCTGACATCATGCCCAACGGCGCGAGCAACACCCAGGACTCGGAACTCCGCATGCATCCCCCCGCACCAAAGGCCATTACGACGAGTGTGCTGCGCCGGGACGACCTCGTCCAGACTTCCTGTGCGCATGCTCTGCCCGCTCTTCCGCAGCGTCCGGAGAGGCGCTCGCTTGCTCCCTCGAGGGGAATCGCCGGGCGGGCCAGCTATGGCGCTCAGACGGGCCACCTCAGCCGCTCATGGGCCAATGCGAGCACTCCATAGTTCTTGGTGTGCTCGCCGACGTTAGCTGGGTGTTGCCCGTCGAACGCTGCTCGATTTGGCACAGCTGGCTTTCTCCCGCCTTCGCAGGTCGTTGGTGGTCCCCAGGCCGAACGTGGCCCAGTCGGCGCTCCCGCGCCTGTCGGCTCCGGATGACAGGCTCCGACACCGTGCAAGACACTGGGTACGCAGGTACTCGGATCGGTCTATCGGGAGGAGAGTGTCATGACTAGACAGGAAGCCCCCGACAGAAGAGGGGCGCGGCTCCACCCACCTCCGCCCCAGGACTTCGATCCGTTCACCGCCACTGAGGAGGATCTGGAGAGGCACGGGCTGCCGTTACGGCCTGACCCCCAGACCCAGCCGGGCATGGCCGCCCTGTGGGAGCGACGGGCAAGCCGCTACCGCAGTTTCGACCATCTCGAGCCGCGGCCGGACAACGTGACGGCGGCCAAGGAGGCAGTTATCGCCGGCGCTTTGGGGCCGGCACCCATTGAGTCGTGCGGCTACAGCCTCGTCAGCCACTCGCCGTTCACCGTTCTGTCCGTCACCTGGACGGTGCCCAACCTGCGGTTCAGCCCCAGCCCGAACGGTCCCAACCACTTCCATACCTACGTCGGTCTCGGCTTGCTCGATGTCCACGTGGAGATGACCGTCGACGCCACGCAGAACGTCACCAGCAAGCTCTGGGCACAAGCTGTCGGGCCGATCGACCTGCCGGTCGGGCCCGGCGATGTGATCAGCGGCGCCTTGTGTCTCGACACCAAGCCGCCCGGCACAGCGCACTACTTCCTCGCCAACGAGACCAGATCGCAGACGATGAACTTCAGGGTCGACACCGGTTTTCCCCCTGCCGTCACGATCGACGTGGGCGTCACTCGCGGGGACGGCAACCAACCTATCGACCCATTGGCCCACTTCGGAGTTGTTTACTTCGACGAAGTCATCGCCTTCACAACGAGAGACAGCCGGTCGCTCACGTCGGGCGACGCCATCACCATGGTCGATGAACACGGCTCGACCCTCGCCAAGCCCGTGAGGCTCAACGATCACGCCTTCAAAGCCGTGTACGCAGCGGCCTGATCGCTCTGGCCGGGAGGCCGCTCCCAAGTGTCGCGTCACGCTGGACCGTGATGGCGCATCCGGTCGTCGCCGGTCTCGCCTGCCACCGGTATGACGCGGTTCCTGGTGCGAGGCCAACGGGCCGGATCAGTTTCCCGTAAGGACCGACTGCACGAACACGGGAACGAGGCCGGCGAGTACAGGCAGCGGAAGCGCCAGCATGTTGGCCGTGAACCAGTTACGCATTGCTGCGGAGACGGGCCAGGTCGGCATCTTCTCGATGGTTTGAAAGCGCTGGTCAAGGCGGTTGAGATACTCCTGATGATGCGTGGCGTCCACGCCGTCGTTCATGGAGAGCAGGTGCTGTTTTTCAGCGGAGATATCGATGCTGATGCGATCGGCCTCGGGTGCGAGCGCTTGCTTCGCCTCCCGCATGCTGAGGTGAAACGTCCACATGGGGAGCAGGAACGCCGCGGCGACACAGCAGAGGGCGACGAGGAAGAGTCCCAGGTATGCATCCTGCCAGTACCCGTATCGCGCTTTGAAGCGTGGAACGAGCTCCATGAGGAGCCACCACACAGAGAGGTAGAGGGCAATGAGGGAGACCAGCATCGCTTGGAATAAATACAGGCTGCCGATCGGCCTGAGGCCGGCCGCGCCGTCGACGTGTCCGGGCTGCACGATCAGTTTGATCGCCTGATTCGCACGCAGTCGCCGCCCCAGCCATCCGTAGCACACGGCCCGCCCCAGGAACCGGCCGACCGGGATGGCCATGACCCCCTCGATCACCATGAGGACCGGGTTCGAGAAGCCGACTGCGGCGATGAAGGCCGCCTCGATGAGAACCACGGTGACCACGCTCATGGCGCGGGCCCACCGGCGTGCCGAATCACACAGTTGATCCTCAAGGACGGCGACTTCGCGAGCCGGGGAGAGCACGTTCCGCGCCTGCAGTCGAGACAGCGTCACGCTCATCCGATTCGGCACCGTGAGTGACCAGAACAGGGCGACGAAGAAGAGCATGAAGCCCGACGCATGCAGTGGATCACGGATGTAGACACCCGGGCCCCACTGTGCGGTGTACCCGGCGACACAAGCCAGCCCGAACCAGGCATAGTGCCGTACCAGCCACTGTTCCACACGCGACAGGTCCGAAGGCCGGTGACTTCCTGACCTGGTTCTTCCGGCAGCGGGCTCTTCCACACGACCATGATGCGCACCGCCGTGGCTTCGACGCGCGCCGATTCGTGCCGTGTCGGCCCCAGAGGACGTGTCGTGGTCCGCGCGCTCGCGGGGAATCCCCCGTGCGCCGGACTCGCCCAGCTGACCGCCAGGCCACCGTGCGGATCCATGCCTCAGGGGCGCCGTCGGCATCCAGTTCGGTCCGCCGCTCCCAGGCTCGGACGAACGCCTCCTGCACCACGTCCTGGGATTCGGCGAGGTCGCCGGTCATCGCGTACAACTGGCCGGTAAGCCGGCCAACGCTTCCGCTGTAGAACGCATCGAACTCCCGCTCATTCATGTCGTGCCCCGGCGGATCCACTCCGGCGACGCCGCATGGACCTCACCCCTGAAACCGGCCGCGGACACCTCACACACGCCCGCCCGAGGCGCGCCACGGGCAGACAAACTGTTATTGGGGGCCATCCCGCTCCACTTGGTACTCCTGTTGCGGCCGACGTACATCGCTCTCTACGCACGCGCTTGCCCCCTGGTTACAGGCGCACGATCACAAGCACGTAACAGCCGGATCCAGGCGGCGGCTGCCGCACGAGAGGTCCTGCCGGGTCGGTCGATCGATGTACCGGCTCATCCGCCATTGGTAGGAGGCAGCCGGGGGAAAGTCGGGACGAAGCGTGGGGGACGTTTTCACCTTTCGGGTGTCTCGGTGGCGAGTGCGGGTTCGTACGGTGCTTGAGCAGCGGGAAATCCGCTGGATACCGAGGAAGGGAGCGTGCGTTTTGGGCGGCGCGATGCTGGAGGCCAGGGGGCTGACGAAGGCGTATGGCGGGAAGCGGGCGGTGGGCGATTTGTCGTTCACGGTGCATGGCGGACAGGTAACTGGCTTCCTGGGGCCGAACGGGGCGGGCAAGTCCTCGACGATGCGGATGTTCCTCGGTCTGGATCACCCCGACTCGGGTAGTGCGCTGGTCAACGGCAAGCCGTTCCACCAGCTGCGTCATCCCATGCACGAGGTGGGCGCAATGCTTGAGGCCAAGGCGGCTCATCCCGGCCGCAGCGCCTACGGCCATCTGCTGGCGCTGGCGTACAGCAACGGGATCGGGCGCCGAAGGGTGAGCGAGGTGCTGGAGATCACTGGCCTCGGCACAGTGGCTGGGAAGCGGATCGGTGGGTTCTCACTGGGCATGAGCCAGCGGCTGGGCATCGCCGCCGCTCTTCTCGGTGATCCGCAGGTCCTGCTGTTCGACGAGCCGGTCAACGGTCTCGATCCTGAGGGCGTCCGCTGGATCCGCGATCTGATGAAGGGGCTCGCCTTCGAGGGCCGCACCGTGTTCGTGTCCAGCCATCTCATGAGCGAGATGGAGTTGACCGCGGACCACCTGGTGGTGATCGGCCAGGGCCGCCTCATCGCCGACGCCAGCGTCCGAGAGATCATCGGGAGCGGTCCACACCGTGCGGTCAAGGTACGCACCCCACAGGCTGATCAACTCGGCGTACGGATCCGGCAGGCCGGCGGCGAGGTCACCGTCGACGGCACGGACACTCTCCTTGTCACCGGTCTCGACGCCGCGCGGATCTCCGCGATGGCCTTCGAGTGCGGTGCCGAGCTACGTGAACTATCCGAACAGCACGTCTCGTTGGAGGCCGCGTTCATGGAGCTGACCGGGCACAGCGTGGAGTACCGCACCAGTACGCCCGACCAGATCTGATGCCGCCACCACAACACAGGCACGCCGCACGACATCTCTCAGATAGGTATCTTCATGTCCCTCACCATTCCTGCCGTCACACCCCGTGGCCGTCCGGGCGAGCCGGTGTTCGCCAACCTGATCCGGTCGGAATGGGTCAAGATCCGCACCGTGGGCGCCACCGCGTGGTGCCTGCTCACCCTGACCGCACTCGCTGTCGGCGTCGCCGCACTGATCGCTCTCAAGGAACAGACGCAGGTTCCACGGTCCCTCCCAGTTCTGGTGAACATGAGCCAACTGGGCCTCAGTATCGGCCAGCTGGCCGTGGTGGTCCTCGCCGCCACTAACATCGGCGGTGAATACGGCACCGGGATGATCCGTACGTCGTTGGTGGCCGTGCCACGGCGTGCGCGTTGGCTCCTGGCGAAGGCGATCGTCGTGGGCGCGCTCGCCCTGGTCACCGGCATTGTGCTGAGCGTGATCTCGTTCGCCATCGTGTACGCGTCCGCACCGGCCGACCTGGGGACGTTGGCGGATCCGCAGGTGATCCGGGCGGTACTCGGTGTCGGGCTCTACCTGGGCGTGCTGGCGGTGCTCTCGCTCGCGGTGACCACGATCGTGCGCGGTACAGCCGGCGGCATCATCGTGATGTTCGTGCTGATCTTCGTCGTACCGTTCGCGGTCGGCTCTCACATGGGGAGGTTCCTGCCCGTCGGCACGCTGCCCCCCAACGCCGGGCTCGCGATCACGCAGGTCGAACCGATGCTCGGCGGACTTGCGCCATGGGTGGGATTCGCGGTGCTGTGCGCATGGACGGTGGCCGCCATGGCCGTGGCGCTGTACCGGCTGGTGCGACGCGACGCCTGAGCCGGGCCGCGTACGCACACCGGGAGCTGCGGGCGTGCTACGCGGCGAGGAGGCCGGCATCGTGGGCGACGATCGCTGCCTGGACACGGTTGGCGCACTGCAGCTTGGCAAGGACCCGGCTGACGTGGGTCTTCACCGTGGCCTCGCCCATGTGCAGGCACACCCCGATCTCGGCGTTGGACTTGCCCTCGCCCACGAGCTTCAGCACCTCGCGTTCGCGCATGGTCAGGTCAGCGACACGGTCACGGGCGTCCGCGTTCCTGTCGGTGTCGCGGGTGGCGAAGGCGGAGAGCAGGCGCCGGGTCACCGACGGGGAGAGCATGGCGTCGCCGCCGTCGACGGTCTTGACCGCGCGGATCAGATCGCGGGGCGGGGTGTTCTTCAGCAGGAAGCCCATCGCGCCGGCCTGCAGGGCCGCGTGCACATACTCGTCCAGGTCGAAGGTGGTGAGCACCACCACCTTGGGGCAGCGGGGAAGCTTGGCGATCTCCTTGGTCGCGGCCAGGCCGTCCATGACCGGCATCCGGATGTCCATGAGCACCACGTCCGGCTGGTGGGCTCGAGCCAGGTGCACGGCTTGCGCGCCGTCGCTCGCTTCGGCGACCACCGAGATGTCGGGATCGGCCTGCAGTATCAGGGTCAGGCCGGATCGAACGAGATCCTCGTCGTCGGCGAGCAGGACGCGAATGCTCATGGGGCGGTCTCTCTGGTGGTGGCGGCAGGTTTCGTGGGGAGGACGGCAGCGACCCGGAATCCGCCGTCTGACCGTGCGCCGGCCTCGAAGGTGCCTCCCAGGACGGTGACGCGTTCGCGGAGCCCGATCAGACCATGGCCACCGCTGGGCAGACCAGTCGGCAAGGTGTCCAGGCCGGCCTCATTATCCACGGTGACGTGCAGCGCGTCGGGCGTGTAGCGCAGATCGACCTGCGTGGAGGCGCCTGGCGTGTGCTTGTGCACGTTGGTCAGCGCCTCCTGCACCAGCCGGTAGGCGGTGCGCTCGCACGACGTGTCCAGCGGCCGGACAGTTCCTGACTGCGTCAGCTCGATCCGCATGCCGGTGGCGCGTGACTGCTCGACCAGCAGGGGTACGTCGTCCAAGGTGGGCTGCGGGGCGCGCGGGGCGGACTCGTCGCCCTCGTCGTCCGTCCGCAGTACGCCGAGTACCTGGCGCAGCTCCTCCAGGGCCTGCCGGCCGATCCCGCCGATCAATTCCGCGGTCTGGACGGTCTTTTCGCTGTTCGCGGGATCGACCTCCAGGGTGCCGGCGTGGATGGCCATCAGGCTGACCCGGTGGGCCACCACGTCGTGCATCTCCCGGGCGATCCTGGTCCGTTCCTCCATCCGGGTCTGCGATGCGAGGAGGCGCTGCTCGCGTTCCAGTCGTTCGGCCTTCTCCCGCAGGCCCTCCACCACCATCCGCCGTGCTCCCGCGTACATGCCCAACAGCACCGGCCCCGCCACCAGCAGGACCATGAACGGCAGACGGTTCAGCAGGCTGGCCAGGCCGGACTCCAGGAGCGCGACGGCGGCGGCAAGCCCCGCACCCGCGGACAGAATGACCAGGTTCCGACCGCTGCGGCCGTACTTGGCCAGGGAGTACAGGCTGATGGGCAGCGCGAAGAGCGTGACCTGGAAAGGCGTCGCCGCGATGATTCCCAGGCACACCAACGTCGGCCGGCGGCGGCGCCAGATCAGCGCCAGGCCCGCCACGACCGCCAGCGCGAAGAAGGCCGGTGCGGGCAGCCCGAACGGATAGCCTCCCGGAAATTGCGCAAGCACGACGAACGCCATCGCGCAGCCCAGCGCGACCATGATGTCGAACAGCATGCTCCGACGGCTCTCCCACCAGAACCGGCGCCCCGGAAGGTCCGCCGACGGCCGCAACTCGGCCGGTGAGGAGTTCGGGCGGCTCGAATCCGTCGGTGAGGCGTGATGGTCCGGACGCATGGTGTGTGGATCCTCCAGCAGCGAGGACGGGCCTGGTTGAACGATGGGGACGCCCGCCGCCCCACCCGGCCCGTCGTCTCCAGCCTAACGAGGACGCTCCGCGCGCGCCCGTGGCCCTATGGGAGGGCGGCGTCGGCCCCCGAGGTCAGGCCACGGCAGCCGTCCAACTGGAACCGGGCCCGGCCTTTCCGCCACAGGACAGAACGCTCCACCACGCCCCGCCCCCTGAACCCCGGGCGAGGACTTGGACAGCATGTGGCCAAGCGCGCCGACGACGGGCACTGCAGCAGCAACGTCGCGGCTGCTGCGCACACGCTCGTGCCCATCTGCACGCTCGCGAAGGAGGCCGTGCCGCACATCAGCCGACTTCCGACGAGGCCGTGCCCTCCGCGGACCCCATCGGGCGGTGAACCACGGTCAATACGGGCGCCCTCCGGCACCACGCGTCCTGCCCCACGGCCCACGTTTATGCAGGTCAGCCCTCAATGGTGACCACAAGCGCCACTGATTCCCAAGCTCAGAGCGCGCCTCACTCAGCCACTGCAGTCGCCCCTGCCGGCGCCATCAAGATCCCTGCGGATGATGCTGACATTTTGCTGACTCTCAGCGCGAGCTATTTCCCGCTTTGCGTCGAATGGGAATTCCGGAGAGGTCGCCGATTCGCCAACAGGGCCCGGTGCTCTTCGAGTTGATACCCTTCACGAGAGGCGAGAATAATGTTATGAATCTCGCCAATTCCTAATTAGGGAATTTCGGGGACATGGATTACACCTGTGTGCCCCTGGGTGAATGACTCTATGATCTTCCCTGGTAAAGCAGCAAATGTGCAGGTCAGGCCGGCTAGCTGTGCCGCTGTGGGCAAGCGCGTATCTGGCCGGGTGAAACCCGATCTGACAGGGCGGATGCTGACCTGATGCTGACTTTCCTGATGAGCCGTCAGGCACGCGTGCGCTTGAAGTGTTCCGAAGACTTGATCGAAGCGGCGGGGACTGCCTTGGCCCGCTGGGTCCAGCGAGCCGTTGGCAATGTCGTATCTGAACGCCAACCGGAGCCGTTGCTCGCCGCCTGTGTGTCATTGGATCAGTCTGTTGAGGGTTGGCACGGATGCGCCGAAGGCAGTCAGCCCGGCGAGGACGGCGCCGGCTAGGACCGCTCCGTTGAGGAACGTGAGGCTTCCGACGATCAGCCCCATGAAGCCGGCCGCCAAGAGGACGATGGCTGAGTGGAGCGTCAGGAAGGGTTCGGAGTTGTGCGTTACAGGAGGCGGTGGTGTCGGCTCGCTCATGGCGGGGGTCCTCCGGATTGTCGAGTTGGAGACACCGCTCATAGGTCAGAGGCGGGCCATCGCCCCACGACTCCTTTTCGGTCCCGCCCGCTTGTAAAAAATCTTGGGAAAGTGTGTGGGGTGCTGGCCGGCGAGCCACCTACAAGGAGCCGTCGTGGATACGCGAGCGAGGGCCTGATGTACGCGGCCACCGACCGGGGTCCGGTCTTCGTCGACGTACTGGAGGCGCCCTACGCCGAGTCGCTGCGCGAGCGGGCCGAGTGGGTTGTCCACGGCTCCAAATCCTGCTGGGACTGCGGCTGCCGGATGGCACGGCGCTTACCCTGCTGCGCGCACCGCACAGCAACACCATCCGCATCTATCGGATACCTGCTCCGAGCCGAGCAGGTATCCGAGAGCGGTGTCTACCAGGTTCGCGGCGTCACCCAACTCACGCCGTTCCAAGGCACTTTCATCTCCTGACGCTGCGGCAAGCTGACCGGCCTGGTTGTTGTTGTACGCGGCCAACACCTTGTACGCAGCCAGCCGACGCAGCTCGTGCGGCGGCAACCACGACGCCGCAAGCTCAGGGAAGGACCGGTTGCCTGGGCGGCCGGCTTCGGCCATCACCGGCCTGTAGTTCAGCCACGACCAGGCGTCGATCACAAATTGGCGCAGGCCACGTCCACTCCAGGAAAGTCGGCCCCGCGCCTGCACTCAGGCTAGGTGATCACGCGGCCGCTCCTGCATCCCATCCAACTCGCGCCCAGCGAGCCCGGACAGTGTCCGGGACAAAACGCTGACCAGGCCGGACAAGCAACGACTGTCCGGGACAGTCACAAACTGTTGCTCCAGCTCAGCCGATGTCGGCAAGTTTGATGCCACAAGGATCAGGCCCTTGGGCCTGGTACGGCGTCGCCCGGCAGACCAGCGGAGCCGGTGGGCCGCATCACGCATGGGCCGGACGGCGAGCGTCGTGAAAAGCCGCTGGAGCAAGGCGGATGCCCTTTCGCGCTCGTATGCAAGAGCGACAAGGCAAGACACGAACTCAGCGTTCCTACTGAAGGAGAGATTCATGCGCATTCATCGTGCTATCGCGACCACGGCCGTCGGCACCGCACTGCTGCTGGGCGGCTCAGTCGGGCCCGCGCTTGCCGTCTCGTCCGACGCGACCGCCGCCTCCACGGTCGGGTCCAACCGTGTGACTCAGGGGGAGGAAGAGGCCGGCGTCGCGGCGGGGGGCGCGCACTATTGGGCCACTTACCCGGACATCTGGACCTGCACCGGGGCCGGCGCAGCCGTCCTGCACTCCAATCCCTCCCGCTACTACCACGCCGAGTGCACACAGTCGGGCACCCAGTTCAAGCTGTGGATCTGGTTCTGACAGCTCGCAGTACCGTGAGGCGAGAGGCTGTGTCATCAAGGGCACCGGCCTATGAAGACAGCCGCTGACAGCAGTACTGGCGCAGGGGTTGCATGCCGTTCGGCCACCCCTGATCGGCGAAGGCGGGGTGCCCGCTGTGGCACCCCGCTCACGCGGGGCCGTACCACCCATCAGTAACCCGCCCGCCCACGCAAGCGAGCCGAACGGGATAGCAAGCTCGTACGGCCCCAGCCCTCCAGCCGACTGTTGCGCACGTGTCGCGCGGTGTCGCGCAGCAATCGCGACACCTGAACCACTTCCGGCGCTACGTCTCCCGTGCATGCCTTCCCCGCATGGACATCACACCCGCCTTCGCCGTCCTCGGCTCCACCCTCTCCGTGGTCATCACCCTCGCCGTCGCCCACCCCAGCGCAGATATCAGGCAGCGTTCCTTACAGGTCCTCCACGTGCTCTTCGACCACCGCCGAGACTGAACACCACCACGTGCACAGCTACCTCCGACTGACCAGTCGCTGATCGTCCCCACACAACGACACCGAACCCACCCCCAACACAACGACTGCCTGCACAACCCCAACGGGGTCGCACAGGCCGTCGTCACGCAGGCCCCGGAGTAACCAACAGCGTCCGGTCAGGACATGGCGGGGGCCTTCGTGGTGCAGAGGGTCAGTGGGTCAGTGGGTGACGTGATACCACAGCTTGTAGTGCGCGCCATCCCAGGTGAAGGACTGTGTTCCCTCGCCCCCTCGGATGGTCACCTCCCCCAGGACATCCCACTCATCGAAGGTGTCCACGTCGACGAGCCTGAGCTTGACCTGCTTGTAGAAATACAGCGTGAGGTTCAGCTCTTTCTCGTCCCCAGTGCCCATCGACCCGATGCCCGTGCCGATTTCCCAGTCGTTGTCGTCTGAGTAGGTCGACTTGAACTGGAGGCGAAGCTTGTCATCCCCCATCACTGTCTCGGTTTCGAAGCATTTGATCTTCGTCAGGTGCAGCTTCCTCATCAGATCAGCCACAGCGTCCCCTTCTCACTTAGCGATGATCGTGTAGCGCCGGGACGACCCTGCACCGCACCCCTAAACAAATGATCAACCCGGGTGGCGCGTGCGGTCTCCTCAGGGATCCCTGCCAGCCCAACCCCACGCAACGACACGAATCCACCCCGAACGCGACGACGGCCTGTACCACCCCAACAGGGTCGTACAGGCCGTCGTCATACAAGCCCCGGTTTACCAACAGCGTCCACACGGGGGGCTTCGTCGGATCGACGAGCAGGCCGGCCACAGCGCCCACCCGAAACGCGCAGCAGCCGAAGGCACGGGCCGGCCGCCGGCCGCCCCTGCCGACAACCGACCCGGCCTTCCCTTCTCAGAACCTCCGTGCCTGCTCTTCAGCGTCGGAGAGATCCATCAGCTCACTTCCAGATACGCCCAGGGCCTCCTCTACGACACTGGGAAGCTCGCCGTCCGCGTTGTACGCAGTGATCCATACGGTGCCGTCAGCTGCCTTGGGAGCCACGGGAACCGCCTGCTCCGAGGTGTCGTCTTGGAGAAAACCTGAAATGCCAGAGTTGCACACAATTGAAGCGATTGATTTCACGCTGTCACTCACTCAAGAACCAGCTCTCGCGATTCCATTGCCACCAATTTACGCGGATTGAACAAAAAAAGAGAGCCCCCGCCTTGGGCGAGGGCTCTCTCGTGTTCTGATGTCGGCCATCATCGGCCGCACGGCGGCTCAGTCGTTCCTCCAAGGCACGAGGACCGCTTCACGTGTTCCTGTTCAGAAAATGAGCGGATTCGGTTCGCTGGTGCAGCCGGAGCCGAACACCATCCGTCCGGGGACCTCGGGACCGCCGAGTCCAGGGATGAAGCTTTTGCCGCCGTCCACACTGCGGGAGTCGGTGCAGTACTGCTGATCCCTGGCGAACTCCTCGGTGCGCAGGATGACCTGGCCGCGGTCGCCATACTCGGTCTTGCCGGAGTCAGCGTCGGTCCGGATGGATTGGTTACAGGCCCCACCGATGACAGTGGGGACTTCGGTCAGGCCGAGGGCTTTCGCGGCCTGGTAGACCAAGTCGAGGTTGGTACCGGCCGGCAGCTTCTTGAGGTCGACGACCTGATGGCAGGAAAGGGCAGGCGTTTTGGCAGGTGCGGCACTGGCGGCCGGCGCGAGGGCAAGGCTCGCGGCGAGAGCGAGCGGGGCGGCGATGAATAAGGATTTCTTCATAAGCGTGTGCTTCCCTCCAGTGAGCGTGTACGCGAATGCAGCCTTTCTTTCGCGCGCCGGCAGAGGAGGGTTTTCATCGCTCTTTCATGGGATCTTTTCACTCTCTCCTCGATAATGCGCCGATCCGAAATGAAGTGATCGTCTTCCTGCACTAGTGCCTTGCGCAGCGGCTAACTGTTGGGGTGGTAGCGGCAGGACGAATCGTCGCAGGAGGTGGGTACCTCCCACCGGCTACTGATGCGGTGCAGGAGGCCCTGATCCGCAGGCCGGGCGGGGAGGTTGCACAAGATTTCGGTGGGGGAGTAGATCGGGCGCGCGTCGTCCTCGATGTGCTCGGGGTCGGTGTAGTGGAATTCCTCCCGGCGTTCCCAGGGCAGGGTGATGTGCGGCCGGTGGTCGAGGGGATTGTCGTCGGCGAAGGAGGGGTGGAGCTGCCACTGGGTGCCGAAGGCGCGGTTATGGACCTCCCCGAGGTACCAGGCCGCAACCGCGACCAGGGGCGTGTCCGTCACCTTGCGGGCCTGAGCGGGGCTGTCGAACGCGTCCCGGATGAGCGCTTCGAGCCGGGGGAGCGAATCCACGGTGAAGTCCCACGGCCCGCGGCCGGCGCGTTCCTTCGCCCAGGCGGGGAATCCGGTGCGCTGCTGTTCCAGCCACTTCTCCAGCACCGCGTTGTGGGCGCTGACGTGGTCTCGGGTCTTCTCTTCGCGCAGGTACTCGGCGTACTCGTCTTCGTCCATGTCGCGCGGGTCGGTCCACTCCATGCCCCGAGGCTAGGCGAACCATGTGTGCGCGGTTGTAAAGATCCCGCATGGCAGGTGAGTTGTCGGCGCGCCGTCAGTAATTGTGGGGCGGGCAGGGAGAGTTGAGGTCCATCGCGTCCTGCACTGGTCCAACTGACGCCGTCAATGACAGCACCAAGTCCGCATCAGCCACTACCAACGACGCGGCCACACACCACCCGAACCTGCCAAACCATCAGGAAAGCACCGTGGCAGTATGAGGGCGTGTCGTTCGGATCATGGTGTCCCGGCCCTCCGGCCGGCCGCGTCTACGCGAGCGGCAGGGCGCTCTCCTCCTGCTCGTCGGACGCTCGTGCGCATCTGTCTGTCAGCCTTCCCGGATGAAGCCCTCCCGCACCAGCCAGTCCTTCGCCACCTCGTGCGGGTCCTCCCCGTCCACGTCCACCCGCGCGTTCAGCCGCTGGGCCTCCGCCCCCGTAAGCCGCTTGGTGATCGGGGTGAGGAGGTCGGCGATGGCGGGGTACTTCCTCATTGTGGCGCTGTTCATCTCGGGTGCCGCGTTGTAGTTGGGGAAGAAGTGCCGGTCGTCCTCCAGCACCTTCAGCTTGAGTTCGGGAATGCGGCCGTCGGTGGTGGCCGCCACGCCGAGGGCGCAGGCCGCGCCCTCGGCGACCTGGGTGTAGACGACGCCGTCGTCCATCTTTTTGAAGTTCCCGCGCCGGAGGGCGAATCCGTACGTCTTCGCCACGCCCACCAGGCCGTCCTCGCGCACCGAGAACTCGCTTCCGCCGCAGATCGTCGCCGCGCCCGGGTCTTTCTTCGTCAGACGTGCCACGTCGGAGAGTGTGCGCAGCCGGTACTTCTGCGCATTCGTCTGGTTCGCGACCAGCGCGTAGGTGTTGTTGAGCGGGGCGGCGGGCAGCCAGGTGATGCCGTTGCGGCGGTCCTCCTCGCGTACGGCCTCCCACTGCTCGTACGGGTCGACGACCGGCTTGGCGTGACCGAGGTAGGTGATCCAGGCCGTGCCGGTGTACTCGTACATCCCGTCCGCCGCACCGGACTTGACCGCCTCGCGGGCACCGATCGAGCCCTGGATGTTCGTCCGGTCCAGGACTTCCGCGCCGGCCGCTTTGAAGACCAGCCCCATGATCTGGCCCAGGATGATCTGCTCGGTGAACTCCTTTGAGGTCACGGTCAGTTGGGCGCCCTCCAGCGGTCGTCCCTTCCCGATGGAGCCGGGCTGCACCGAGTCGGCCAGCGGGCTGCCGCTGGTCAGTCCACAGCCGCTCAGCCCTGCGGCGGCGAGCAGCAGAGCGCCCGCGCCCGCAACGGACGTCCGTACCCGAGTCCTCCTCCTACGCCGAAGGTGGCCGGCGTCGCGGTGCCGACGTTCAGCACGAGCGCGGTCCCTACGCCCGCCAGGATCAGCGGGACGGCCAGGGGCGGATCGGACGGATCCGCCGGGGCCCGCGGCGCCGGACGTCGGGGAGGTCGGATCGATGATTTCGGCAGAGTCAGCCACGGATCCCCCGTGAGATGGTGAGCCGTCCGATCAGCACGTACCCGGCGTCGAACGGCAGGGCTGGGACGACGATTCCGAGCGTCCCCGACAGTACTTCGTTGAGCGTGTTCGCACTGCCCAGGCTGGAGATCCCGCGGAAGATCTGGTGGCCAGGCCCGGGCCCTGAGGCAAAGGCCGCGATCGTCGCGATGCCCATCAGCATCTGGGTCGACACCCGGACCCGGTGAGGATTGGCGGCCGGGCGAGAGGCAGTTCGACCCTGAGCAGCTGGGCGAACGTGCCATCCCTCTGCGCTTGGCGGTCACGACGAGGGCCGGGGCGACTCCGCGCAACCCGACGACCGCGTTACGGACCACCGGCAGCAGTCCGTACAGCGTCAGCGCGATGACGGCCGGCGCGAGGCCGAGGCGCCGACGACTGGGACGAGCAGGTCGAGGAGAGCCAGGGAGGGGACGGTGAGGATGCTTGCGGTCATGGTGATCGCGAGGTTTCCCGCCCACTCGGTGCGGTAGGTGAGGACGCCGATCAAGACCCCGAGCACCGTGGCGACGACCATGCACGGGAAGACGGCGCCGGCGTGCTGATAGGCGCCCACCAGCAGCTGCTGGCAGCGGGTGCCCAGGTACTCCCAGAAGGTCACTTCTCGGTCCCTCCCTCAAGGCCGGTCCTCCAGCGGTCAGCGGTCCATCCGTCGCCTGCCGCGACGCCTGGCGCACCAGCGGAGTGATCCGGAGCGGCACCGGATTCTCCAACGTGATCGCCGTCGAGGCCCGCACAATGCCATCGAATCCCACCACCCGGTCGGCAGACCGCAGTGACGATCTGGGGTGCTCCGCTACCCTGCCGGCCGGACCGGTCCTCCGCGCGAAGGCGTGCTCCACGCGGGCTCGACCTGCGGTGGGAGGTGTGGTGCTCCCTCCTTCCCAGCAGGCAGTTCGGTCTGGCCGCGTTCGCGGCGGTGCGGGCCCACCCGGACCCGGACTGCGCCCACCTAATGCTGACCAGCAGCGGACCGTTCATGGCAGCGGGCTTGCCTGAGATGTCATCAACGCGGCCAGGTGGTCGCTTACCTGGCACGAGGTGACGTCCATTCGCCCGCTCCCCGCCAACGACGATCAGAGACAGCGGGCGACTGCGGCCGTCCGGATGCAAGGGGGTGCTTCCCCAGTCTGCTGCTGGCCGGGCTGGGCCAGGGCTCCCAGCTCCCGGTGCTGCTGCGGATCGTGCCCTCCGGCGGACCGGGCGGGGGTGGGCAGCGGGGTGATGGTGACACGCGCAGCAGTCCTCGCTGGCCGTGGGGGTGGCGACGCTCGGCACGCTCTTCCTGTCGGTGTCGCCCGGGCTGGGCACGGGGGACGCGCTGGTGGTGACGCTGCCGGTGCAGCTCGGGGTGGCGGTGACGGGCTGCTGAATCTGCGGCTGCCCCGGGTGGTCGGCCGAGAGCTGAGAGGGACCGGCCGCGCCCGGTACGGCAGCAGAGCCCCGGTACGGCAGCAGGGCCCGGACCGCGCGTCGCGGTCCGGGCCCTGCCCCGTGCGGTGCCGCCCTGCGGCGGCGGTGCGTCAGCTCTGTGCGGTGTCGTCACCCGTCTGCCCGGCGCCCTCAGCTGCGCCTGCCTTCTCGCGCATCTTGCGCACCAGCTCCGCCTTCTGGTCGGCGGCACCCTGGCGGTCGAGGTTGCGGTGCGGACCGTTGTTCTGCCGTTCGGCGCGGGACAGCTTCTTGCGCTGGCCGCCGCCCATGCCCACGGGGTTGTTGATGTTCTTGCTCACGGGTTCTCCCGGAATGATGTGAAGTGATCTACGGATTCATCGGTGGGGGACGGGCGCGGCGACGTCGAAGGACGTCAGCAGGGGCCCATCACGCTCTCACTCGTAAATCGGCGTCTGGAAGAACATGACAAAGACATTACCCGGTTCCGTCGCCCCCGCACACCAAGTTTTTCGCCGCCCCCGGCGGAACTCCCCGAGAGATCGTTCTCGGGTACGGCCGCGCCGGTTTTTCGGATTTCGGCGGTCTGAGGATGTCGAGAACGTGTCACCGGCTCCGTCCCAGGGACATCAGCGGCCGCCACCGGCCGCACGAGGAAGAAGGAGAAACCAGCATGGCGATTCAGCGGATGGACAACGTCGGCATCGTCGTCGAGGACATGGATGCCGCCATCGCGTTCTTCGTGGAACTCGGTATGGAGCTGGAGGGCAGGGCGGAGGTCGAGGGCCTCGTCGCCGACCAGTGCACCGGACTCGACGGCGTCCGCTGTGACATCGCGATGGTCCGGACCCCGGACGGTCACAGCCGGCTCGAGCTGGCGAAGTACCGCAGCCCCGCGGCGATCAGCGCCGGGCCGCGCAACCGGCCGCACAACATTCTGGGTACGCACCGCGTCATGTTCGCCGTCGACGACATCGAGGACACCGTTGCCCGCCTGCGCCCTCGCGGCACCGAACTCGTCGGCGAGATAGCCCGGTTCGAGGACAGCTATCTGCTCTGCTACCTCCGCGGCCCGGAGGGCATCATCGTCGGACTGGCCGAGCAACTGCGCTGAGAAGGAGGAACCGAACCCTGCAGCCGAACGAGATCATCGAGGTTCTGAACCGCCCGATCAGCCAGGAGCTGCTGGCCCGTGAAGTGACCCGCCTGGCCTACGTCGCCAAGGACTGGCTTTGCCCACGAGATCGGGCAGCGTTTTGACACCGGGACGGACGGCACTCAGGGGCTCTGGCGGGCAGGGCGTGGATCTCCTGGGTGGACAGCGCCATGCAGAGCAGCATGTGCGCGAACACAGCATCCACCGAAGCGTCCGCGAGCGGCAGAGGCTCGCGAACGTCATGAACCGCCGTTGTGACCCGCCCGGACACGCCCTGGGCCGCGGCGGCCTCACGCAGCTGCTTCTCGCCGTACATGCCGGGATGCTCGCCGTAGGTTTGCTGCCAGTGTGCACGCTGACCCTCGGTCAGCTCCCGCTCCGACTCCGACACGCTGACGCCTTCCTCGCCGGGCCGGCATCGAACAACCGGCCCCCGTCAGGCCACCCTAGGAGGACGCCATGGCGTCACCCCGACCGTCCGCCGCACCGAAGACAGCCAGTGCTGTGGATGCTCGTGTACATCGACTTCGGCCCAAACCGGGTGCCTCCCGAAGTGCTGAACAACCGCTGCCGGAACTCGTGAACAAAGCCACAAGGACGGAACCCCGCGCAACGTACCGATCACGAGCAGGGGCGGGCGGCGCGGCCCGCCCCCGGTACGCGGTCAGGCGATGGCCAGGCGTACCTGTGCCGACTTCGTCCCGGTGAAGGTGTAGGAGAACTGCTCCCGGACCCCGGAGTTGCACGCGGACTTCGTGCGGTAGGCACCGTTGGCGGCGTTGATGCGGACTACGGCGCACTTGCCGTCCATGCGGGTGTCCTGGAGCCAGCCGGACACCGTCACGTTGCCGCCCGAGCAGCGCAGGCTCCAGCTGGCCGACGCCCCGTCGGTCACCGGAGACGCGGAGGACGGGCAGGTGGCCGCGCTCGCCGGGCTGGCGGCGCCGACGGCCAGCCCACCGGCGAGGACGACGGCCGACACAACGGACGTAATGGTTTTGCGGACAACGGACATGAGTGCCCCCTTCGGGCGACGTGCTGACAGGAAGCGGACCGGTACGAGGCCCTGGACCTGTCGCCCGCCGACGGGGCGGGCCGGTCCGGGAGTGCCGGCCGCGGAATCAGCATTGCCGGGACGACCGGGTGGGAGAAGACGGTCCCGGCTGCTTGCCGAGGCGCATTGATGCACCCTGTATGGCAGGGCTCTGACCTGGTGTTATGGCCCGATGCATGAGGACTGCACGATCCAGACGACATGCCCAGAGGCGGGTGCGCCGTGCTCGGGCGGCACGCGTGCCGCCCATCTCACTCGGAAGCGGAGGGCAGTGAGCGGGTGGCCCCCTGGTAGTCCGGTGTCTTGACAGGAGGCAGCTGTTTCACCAGCAGGGCCAGCCAGGTGTCCACGTCCACCCGGCCGGTTACGGACAGGCCATGAGTGCGCTGGAAGAACCTCACGTCCTCAGCGGTCTCCGCGGTGAACCTCCCCGACACCGCCGTGCCGCCCTGGCCCACGTTGTTCAGAAGTTCTTGCACGGCCCGCACTTCGAAGGTCCCGGATCCGGGCCCGACCCCTTTCACCAGCTCCGGCCAAGTGAGCCTGCCCACCTTGCCGTCGGCCGGCAGGTCGCTCCTGCGCTGGAAGTCCATGACGGCGTCCTGGGTGTCCTCCCTGAAGAAGCCGTCGGCCCGCACCTTGTAGCCCTGCGCGTTCAGCAGGTACTGCAGGGCGCGGGCACGGGTGAACTGGTCCTCTTCGCCCCTTCGCAGCAACGGCCACTCGTACGGCGTCTCGCTCGCGGAAGCGGCACCAGCCGCACCGTCGGCCGTGCGGTCCTTGGCGGAGAACCGTTCGTGGACGACCACTCCGGCCGTGAATGCCAGAACCATGGCCGCCGCGACCAGGACCGGTCGGAGCCACCGGGAGCGGAGCCGACCGGATGTGCCGCGGCCATCCGTGCCGTGCGCGGCAGTGCCGGGGGTGGCATCGGGTGCGGGGGTTTCGTCGGATCCGTCCGCGGCACCCGTTGGCGCGAGGTGCTCCCCTCCGCCGTCGGCGGCCTGTTGACGGCCATTCTCCCGCAGCGCTGCCCGATACAGCGCCCGTGCCTGTTCGAGCTCCGCCGCCGGGGCACGCAACTGAGCGTGCAAAGCCTCCACCACCCTCGGAGGAGCGGTCGACAGGTGCTTTGGATTCAGGTAGCGCGACAAGGTCGTTTGGTCGACCCCCAGCCTCGCGGCCAGCGCCTGCTGCGTCGGCCGGGTGCAGCCGGGCGGGCCGTCGGCCTCCTCCCACCAGCGGCGCAGCAGCCGCGCCAGCTGCACCCCCGCGGTCCGTTCTGGATCGTGGCCCGCCCGCTCCTGCGCCATGTACGTGTCCTCCCCGTCGCCATACGAAGCAGCGGCGCCTCCGCACCGCCTGCGTAGCGGCATAACAGCAGGTCAGGTCTGTGCATGATGGCAGGCATCGATGCATCGGCCTCAGCAGCGCTGATCGTAGCGACGTTGTCACGGCGTCCGGCACGGCCGCTTGCGGGCCGTCCACGCCCCCGGCCCGCCTCCAGATGATCCGTGGCCGGGCGGCTAAGCCGTCTCCGCCCTTGGCGAGAGCCGGACCGGCAACCGCGGCGGACGGCCTACGTTCACCCAGACGAGCGCACAGGGCGGCGCGGTACCAGAGATTTGGTTGCGGCTGGCGAAGTCCTGGTCGTCCCACCACTCGGGGCCGGCGAGGCGGTCGTGCAGGTCGTGGAGGCTGAACTCGAAGCGGGCGCGGCGGCGGCCGGTTTCCAGGGGCCGGCTCTCCGTCCCGCGGCAGTTGGTGAAGATCGTTCGTTCATCGATCCGTTGCTGCGAGGGAATCCAGTGATGCCTCCGCGTTGGGCGGTGGTCGCAGCCACGGCACCGCCCAACCCGGTACACACACCCGTGTGATCAGGGCGGATCTCCGTCACTGAGCAGCGGATCGGGGGTGGAGATCCAGCCGTCCCGGCCCAGTGACAGTTCTGCATCGGTGAGCAGCGCGGCGGCAAGGGTGGAACGGATTCGTTGCGCATCGAGATCGATGCCGGTGAAGGTGATCTCGTTGCGTCGCTCGCCGTAGTAGTCGTGCCAGAACCATGAGGCGAGCGTGCGCCGTTGCGGCGAGACAGCATCCCAAGCGTGCTGGGCGCCTGCTTCCAGCCAGAAACCTGCTTCGCGAAGTTCCAGGTGCGGCCCGGCCGAGCACCAGGTCACGACGGAGTCGGGGCGGCTGGACAGCCACAGGTGTCCGCGGCTGCGGACCACGCCGCGCATCACAGTGCCGAGCGCGTCTGCCAGTCGCTCGGGGTGCAGGGGACGGCGGGCCCGCCACAGTACGGAGTTCACCCCCTGGTCGCTGCTGCGGCGTGAGCGCGGCACGGTCACGGGCTCCAGCCGGGACCTCCACTCGTCGGCGATTCCATGGGCTGCCGGTTGGACGAGGGACGGCGGTAGCTCCACTTCCGCATCGTCGGCGCCCTTGGGCCGCACGAGCAGAGCGTGGCTGTTGAGTTGGCTGGCCAGTGCGGCAACACCAGCTGCGCGGTGGCCGTTGCTGGTCGCCGGCCCGGGGAAGACCAGCGCGTCCGCTGCCTCGATCTGGCGGGCGGCGACCTCCGCGGGTGTCAGTGGGTCGTTGCGTGCGCTTTCGTTCCACAGACGTACGGTCCGGTGGACGCAACCGATGTCCGCCACGAAGGACGCCGGATCTACGCCCACCAGGATGGGGGCAGGTTCGTAATGGTCCTCCAATGAGCTGCTCCCGATCCGTGTGCGCCACAACTCCACAAGGAACGGGAGGACATCGAGCTCCGTCGGCAGGGCGAGGGTGACGTGGGGCCGTCCTGCGGCGCGCTTGAGGGAGAGAAGGTCCTGACGGAGGATTACCGCCGGATTGCCGGTCGCGCTCAGGGGTGCGGTATCGCGCAGGCGCGGATCATTTCCGGACACGAAGCGTTGGACGGTCGGGTATTCCCCTTCCGTCGTGTGCTGGATCGAGACGGCCAAGACCACGGTGTGGGGAGAAAGGCGCATCGCCTGGTTCACCACTGCGCCGCGAGCCTCAGGGGTGTTGCCGACGACCGCGCTCAACAGGCCCTTGGGCATGGCGGAGCTCATCAGTTGAGGTGCGGGAGGCGTCGGGGTGCCGGTGCCGGTGCTGCGCGCAAGCCGACGCGCAGCATGCCGTCGCGCGGCATCCCGGCCAGTAGCCATGCGCCGACCGACTCGGCATCGGCTTCCGTGACGATCGGGCCCAGAAGCACGGGGGTGCCCATGGGGCGGCGGTCCACTGTGCATGGCTGTACGGCGGCGTACAGCCCGCTGGTGGGGTGGCAGTCCAGGAGCCGTCCCAGGCATTCGGTCGCAACCATGACCCCGTGGTGGCAGCTGCGGACGGCATGCCGCAGGCGGTCCATCACCTGGCTGACCCCGGCTTCCCGGCAGTTCGTGCAGGCGACCAGGGTGAAGGGGCGGCTCCGACTGTTGTGGGCCACATCGCGCATGCTGTCTCCTCTCCGTCGCCGTTATTGAAAATGGTTTCCATTTTTATATCATGCCATGGCGTCTGTCCGTGGCGGGCTCCAGGGGGTGCCGCTCCCGCCCTTGCTCCGGTGGAGGGTCGGCAGAGATCGGGCTGATAATGAAGTGATTACCGTTTCCGTTTCTCTGTGCTCGGGAGGCCGCGATGCGGCTGTCCTCGATCCGCGGCCCGGCGCTGCTCATGGTTCTGACGCTCGCGTTGGCCGGCGGCTGCGGCGGTGCCTCGGGGGCCGATGCGCCCGGTGGCCCCGGGAACGACGCCCGCTCGTCGGCCATTCCGGTCGTTGCCTCGACGAACGTGTACGGGGACATCGCCGAGCAGATTGGCGGCGACCGGGTCGAGGTCGTGTCGATCATCAGCGACCCGGCGCAGGACCCGCACTCGTACGAGGCCAGTACGCAGAACCGGCTGGCGCTGTCGAAAGCGAAGGTCGTGGTGGAGAACGGCGGCGGGTACGACGACTTCGTCGGCCGGATGCTGGACAGCGCCAAGAACTCCTCGCCCACCGTCATCGACGCCGTACAGGTCTCGGGGAAGGCACCGAAGACGGGCGCCCAGCTCAACGAACACGTCTGGTACGACCTCCCCACGATGGGGAAACTGGCCGACCGGATCGCCGCGGCTCTGGCCAAGGCCGCCCCCGCCGACGCCGACGCGTTCCGCCACAACGCGGAGACGTTCAAAGAAAAGCTGACCCGTCTCGAAGACCAGGAACAGGGGATCAAGGAGGCTCACGGGGGCAGCGCCGTGGCGGTCACCGAGCCGGTGCCGCTGTACCTGACCGGGGCGAGCGGACTGCGGAACAAGACACCCGCGGACTTCAGCGAGGCCGTCGAAGAGGGCAGCGATGTCTCCCCGCAGAGCCTGCGGCAGACCCTTGGCCTGTTCACCCGCAAACAGGTCACGGCACTGGTCTACAACCAGCAGACCTCCAGCCCTGAGACGGAGCAGGTCAAGAAGGCAGCCGAGGACAACGGGATCCCGGTGGTGCCGGTGACCGAGACGCTGCCCCGCGGGCAGGACTACCTCAGCTGGATGACGGCCAATGTCGCCGCCCTGAAGCACGCATTGGACACGTGATGGACCGCACCGAGGCCGTAAGACCGCTTCCCGAACCGGGCGGAGTGACCGGGCGAGGGCGCGAGGATCTGCCGGCCGAGCCCGTGATCAGCTTGCGTGGCGCGGCACTGGCGTACGGCGGCCGCGTTCTGTGGCGAGGGCTCGATCTCGATGTACGCCCTGGGGAGTTCCTCGCCGTGGTGGGACCGAACGGATCGGGCAAGACCAGCCTGCTGCGGGTGCTGCTCGGCCGGCAGCAGCTCAGCGAGGGCGCGCTCACCGTCCTCGGGCACGCCCCACGCCGTGGCGGCCGGCACATCGGATATGTGCCCCAGCAGACGTTCCAGCCCGCACACGCGCTGCTGCGCGCCCGCGACCTGGTGCGCCTCGGACTCGACGGCCACCGCTGGGGGCTGCCACTCGCCCGCCGCGCGGTCCGCCGCCGGGTGGACGACCTGCTGGATTCGGTCGGTGCGACGCCCTACGCGGACGTTCCCCTCGGACGGCTCTCCGGCGGCGAGCAGCAGCGCATCCGCATCGCGCAGGCGCTCGCCACCGACCCGAGGATCCTGCTCTGCGACGAACCCCTGCTCTCCCTCGACCTGCACCACCAGCGCACCCTCACCGGCCTGGTGGAAGAGCGGCGCCGCAGCGCCGGCACCGCCGTCGTCTTCGTCACGCACGAGATCAACCCCGTCCTGGGCCTGGTGGACCGCGTGCTCTATCTGGCACGGGGCGGGCACCGGGTCGGGCCGCCGGACGAGGTGATGAGCTCCACGGCTCTGTCGGAGCTGTACGGCACACAGGTCGATGTCGTCCGCGTCGGGGGCCGGATCGTGGTGGCCGGGGTTACCGATTTCGGCACCGGCCACACCCACGCCGACGGGGCGGACGGGGGAGAAAGCCCGTGATCGGGCTCGGCTTCCGACTCCTCACCGACGGCGCGGAAGACACCGGCATCTGGCATCAGATCTTCAACTTCGACAACTACGGAGAGCTGCTCGGCCTGGTCCAGAATTCCCTGATCGCCGGGGTGCTGCTCGGCCTGGTCGGCGGGCTGGCCGGGGTGTTCGTGATCATGCGGGATCTGCCGTTCGCGGTGCACGGCATCAGTGAACTCTCGTTCGCCGGGGCCTCGGCCGCGCTGTTGCTCGGGGTGAACATCGTCGCCGGCTCCATCGCCGGATCCCTGCTGGCAGCCGCGGCGATCGGTGTCCTGGGCGTCCGCGCGCGCGACCGTAATTCGGTGATCGGCATCATCATGCCGTTCGGACTCGGCCTCGGGGTGCTGTTCCTTTCCCTCTACAAGGGCCGGGCGGCGAACAAGTTCGGCATTCTGACCGGCCAGATCATCGCCGTCAGCACTCCGCAGATGGCCTGGCTCGTCGGTACGTCGGTGGTGGTACTCGTCGCTCTCGCCGTCGTCTGGAAGCCGCTGACCTTCGCCGGCGTCGATCCCGAGGTGGCCGAGGCCCGCGGTGTGCCGGTACGGACGCTGTCCCTGACGTTCATGCTGGTCCTGGGCCTCGCGGTGGCACTGTGCGTACAGATCGTCGGGGCACTGTTGGTGCTCGCGCTTCTGGTCACACCCGCGGCGGCCGCGGCCCGGATCACCGCCTCCCGGTGCTGCTGCCGGTGCTGAGCGTCGTCTTCGCGCTGTGCGCGATGGAGGGCGGCATCCTGCTCGCGCTCGGCAGCACCATCCCCATCAGCCCGTATGTCACCACCCTCGCGTTCGTGATCTACCTCGGGTGCCGGCTGGTGGAGGCGCGGCGTACGCAACGGGCGCCAGGGACCGCGCTCGGCTCGCCCGGTGACCCCATCCGGACGCACACTTGAAGGAGCCGGTACCGACGGAAGGAGTTCTTATGCACCCCGTCGCACTCGCCGGCGGCGCAGCCGGATGGCTTGCTCACCATGCGGTCTCCGGAGTGGTGGGCGCCCTGATCATCAAAGGCGCAGCCAAGCGCCTTCCCGAGGCAAAGCCCGCCGCCCGCAAGGCAGTTGTCAATGGTTTGGCCGGCGGCATCCGGGCCGGCCGGTGGATGGCGTCGGCCGCGGAAGAGGCCCGGCTCAAGACCGGTGATGTCCTCGCCGAGGCCCGTACGTCACTGGGTGAAGAGGTCCCGCCACCCTCTGCAGTGGCCACCGAACACGACCACGGGCATGAGCACTGACGATGCCGGCGTGGTCGTACGCTCCGTGGCCACGGGCCGGGTACGGCTGACCGTTCCCTGGGTGCGGGCGCGCCCCGGCAGCGCAGGGCTGGTGGATGAGCGGCTGACCGGCATGAGAGGTTTCCGGGCGCTGCGGATCTTTCCGCGCACCGGCAGTGTCGTGATCTGGATGGCGCCGGATCTCCTGGACGTCGACCGCCTCGTCACCGCGCTCGACCAGGCCCCGCCCCCCTCCGCGCCCCTCAAGCCCACCCGCTCCACGCCCGACTCCTCCACCGGCGAACTCGCCCGGCTGGTCGTCGGCGGCGCCGTCCTCGCCTTCATGGCCCTGCGCCGACTGCTGGGCCGCCCCCGCATCACCGCGGGCTCCTCCGGTCTCCTCGGCGCGATCACCCTCTTCACCGGTCTGCCCTTCTTCCGCGGCGCCCTGCGTTCGCTGCGCGGCCGAAGCCATCCCGGGACCGACACCCTGGTCACAGCGGCGACCGTGATCTCGCTGGTGCTGCGTGAGAACGTCGTCGCCCTCACCGTCCTCTGGCTCCTCAACATCGGCGAATTCCTGCAGACCCTGACCCTCCGCCGGACCCGGCGGGCCATCGAGGAGCTGCTCACCATCGGCGAGGAACGCGTCTGGCTCGTACGGGAAGAAGGCGCGGACGGCGTGGGACGCATCGAGACCGAGGTGGCGCTCGAAGAGGTCGCGCCCGGCGATCTGGTCGCCGTCTACGAGCACCACCGGATCCCCGTTGACGGCCGCGTCGTCACCGGCGAAGCCCTCGTCGACCAGGCCGCGATCACTGGTGAGGCGCTGCCCGTCTACGCCCGCGCCGGGGCCGAGGTCTACGCCGGAACCATCGTCACGTCCGGCTCACTGTCCGTCCGGGCCACCTCCGTCGGTGCGGACACCACCGTCGGCCGGATCATCAGCCGGGTCGAAGAGGCCCAGTCCGACCGGGCGCCGATCCAGACCATCGCCACCCGCTTCACCCAGCGCTTCGTCCCCGTCTCCTTCGCGCTGGCCGCGCTGACCTACGTCGTCACCCGCGACGCCCGCCGCGCCATGACGATGCTGCTGATCGCCTGCCCCTGCGCGGCCGGACTGGCCACCCCCACCGCCATCAGCGCCGCCATCGGCAACGGTGCGCGCCGCGGCACCCTCATCAAGGGCGGCACCCACCTGGAGGGCGTCGGCCGGGTCACCGCCGTCGTCTTCGACAAGACCGGCACCCTCACCTTCGGACGGCCCCTGGTCACCAGCGTCGTCACCCTTAGCGAGCGCTACACCGCCAACGAAGTCCTCCGCCTGGCCGCCTCCGGTGAACTGCACGCCCGCCACCCCCTCGCCCAGGCCATCGTCGCCCACACCGAAGAACAGCACCTCCGCGCACCTCTCCACCAGGCCTGCGAGGTCGTCCTCGGCATGGGTATGCGCGCCGAACTCGACGGCACCCGGCTGCTCGTGGGCAGCCCCGCGCTCCTGCGCCAACACGGCGTCGAGCTGACACACGAAGCCCAAGGCTGGACCGAGCAGCTGCGCACAAGCGGCGAGACCGTCATCTGTATCGCCCACGACGACGAGCTGATCGGCCTCCTCGGTGTCTCCGACGCCGTACGCTCCGGCGCCGGCACCGTCATCCAACAGCTGACCGCCCTGGGGGTAACACGCCTGGCGCTGCTCACCGGTGACGCACCGGAAACCGCGCAGGCCGTCGCCGACGCCCTCGGCATCGCCGAAGTGCATGCGCACGCCCTGCCCGAGGGCAAGCTCCAATTGATCCGCGACCTGCAGGCCGAGGGTCACACGGTCGCCATGGTCGGCGACGGCACCAACGACGCCCCCGCCCTCGCCCTCGCCGACGTAGGCATCGCCATGGGCGCACACTCCTCCCATGTCGCCCTCGAAACCGCCGACATCGCCCTGCCCGGCGACGATCTGCGACAGGTCCCCGCGGTCGTCGAACTCAGCCGCCACACCCTGCGCCTCGTCCGCCAGAACTACGGCCTAGCCATCGGCGTCAATCTCCTGGGCCTGGTCGCCGGCGCCGGCGGCTCCATCAACCCGGTCCTCGCCGCTCTCCTCCACAACACCAGCAGCATCGCCGTCGTCGCGAACTCGGCCCGGCTGGTCAACCACACCCCGCATCTGCCGCAGACCACGGACGACCTGCTGATGGCGGCGCCGTTGGAGGACCGACGATTGCGCTGACCGAGGGACCGTCTCGCTCCACGGAGGGCGCTGTGTAAGCGGCCTGGAAGGATGCTGACTCTTGCTGTCTCTTGCTGACTCTTTGGGAGAGTGCTGCCCTACTCTGAGAGGCCCTTTGTGGTGGTCAAGGGGATCTGTGTGTCAACAGCGTGCAATGACAGGGGAGTTGAGCACCCCCACACGGGCCAGGTGAGGCTCGTCTGTGGCACGGCTCGCAGGCTGGCAGCACAGCGCATCCGAGGGCGACTGGAGGACCGCACCCCGCCGTTCTCCCTGACCCGGGCCGAGGCACTGCGCGACGGATGACCCCAAACGGGAGAGGGGGCCGCCGTAGCGGGTGGCGAAGATCTTCCAGTCCTTCAAGTGGGCGATGGCCCGATTGACTGCGGCCCCGAGCGTGTTGACGGCGCTCCCGTAGCCGGTTCACCCCGTTGAATGGGACTCTTCGTCCCGGTCGACGACGGCTTCAACCGCACCGTGGGATTCTCGACAACATCGGTACCGGCCTCGCCGCGAACCACACGCCAGGAGCAGGGGAACGCTGCCGCATCGCCCCACAGGCCGGCTCGGATACATGGCCGGATACGCCCTACGTGACAGATTGGCCGATTGTGAGACCGCGACGTTGCCGGGGAGTTGGCGCCGGGGGCACGATCACTGATCGTATCTACCTGATCACTCATCCAGGAGCCGATACGTGATACGCCCCATCGCTTTGCGCGCTGTCCCTGCCGTCGCCGTGACCGGCGCCCCCGCCCTGCCCCTCGCCCAGGGAGCCCAGGCGGCCGCCCCGACCCCCGTCGCCCCGGCGACCGCCGCTGTCGGCCATCCCGGCCAGGTCCGCCGGGGCGACACCGACTTCATGCACTCCCATCCGCGCGTCGAGGTCCGCTACGGCGACCTCGGCCCCCCGGGCCGGGCCCGCGTCGTCGCCGCGGCGGCGACGCTGATGTAGCGAGGCACCGGTGCCGCCCGACCCGGGCGGCCCGCCGGCCACCAGGTCATGACCGGCGACGACCGCGCCGCCGCCGTCTCCCGCTTTCGCCGCATCTCCTTCCGCCTCGTGGCGGCGTTCCTTCCTGTCGCCGGCGCAGCGACCCAGGACAGCCGGCTGAGGCCACGGAGCGGCTGCTTACCGCAAACCCCTCATCGCGTCGTTCGCTCGCATGTCCCGTTTCACGAGATTCCACAACAAGGGAGTTACTGATTTTCATGTACAAACGTCGTAGTTTACTCGCCTTCGCCACTGTGAGTGCGGCGATATGCACCGCTGGAGTCATGCCGTCGGTCAGTCATGCCGCCAGCGGCGGCGACGGGGAAAGGGAGGGTTCCTACGCCGAAACGCACGGCCTGACGACGGAGGACGTCAAGAACATCAACGCACTGAACAAAAGAGCCCTGACTGCGGGTCAACCTGGCAATTCTCTGGCGGAATTGCCGCCGAGCGCCAGCGCGCTCTTCCGGGCCCCCGACGCTGTCGACGAGAGGGTGACCCCTCCCGCCGAGCCGCTCAACCGGATGCCTGACGCGTACCGGGCCTACGGAGGTAGGGCCACTACGGTCGTCAACAACTACATACGCAAGTGGCAGCAGGTCTACAGTCACCGCGACGGCAACCAACAGCAAATGACCGAAGAGCAGCGAGAAAAGCTGTCCTACGGCTGCGTCGGCATCACCTGGGTCAATTCGGGCCCCTACCCGACGAACAAATTGGCGTTCGCGTTCTTCGACGAGAACAAGTACAAGAGTAACTTGGAAAACAGCAGGCCACGCCCCAATGAGACGCAAGCCGAGTTTGAGGGGCGCATCGTCAAGGACAGTTTCGACGAGGGGAAGGGTTTCAAGCGGGCGCGTGATGTGGCGTCCGTCATGAACAAGGCCCTGGACAATGCGCACGACGAGGGGACTTACGTCGACAACCTCAAGACGGAGCTCGCGAACAAAAATGACGCTCTGCGCTACGAGGACAGCCGTTCGAACTTCTACTCGGCGCTGAGGAATACGCCGTCCTTCAAGGAAAGGGATGGAGGCAACTACGACCCATCCAAGATGAAGGCGGTGGTCTACTCGAAACACTTCTGGAGCGGGCAGGACCAGCGGGGCTCCTCTGACAAGAGGAAGTACGGCGACCCGGACGCCTTCCGCCCAGACCAGGGCACAGGCCTGGTCGACATGTCGAAGGACAGGAATATTCCGCGCAGTCCCGCCCAACCTGGCGAAAGTTGGGTCAATTTCGACTACGGCTGGTTTGGGGCTCAGGCGGAAGCGGATGCCGACAAAACCATATGGACCCACGCCAACCACTACCACGCGCCCAACAGTGGCCTGGGCCCCATGAACGTATACGAGAGCAAGTTCCGGAACTGGTCTGCCGGGTACGCGGATTTCGACCGCGGAACCTACGTCATCACGTTCATACCCAAGAGCTGGAACACCGCCCCCGCCGAGGTGAAGCAGGGCTGGTCGTAACAGCCGGGTAGGAGGGCCGGGTCACCCGGCCCTCTCCCCCCAGCCCGCCACACGCCGGCGTCGATGCGGTCCCGGGGGACAGTCGCGGAGGGACTGGCGTGCGCGTGGCGCATGGGGGAGGCCCTTCTCCCGTCGCGACGGCGTGTTTTCCTGACGCCGTCTTCCTTCCTTACGCTGAGGTCGGCCGCACTGTTCGTCGCCCTCGCTGTCAGGGAGAGGACACATACGGCGCCTTACGACGGCGTACGGGCCGCGATGGCCAGCAGTCGTTCGGTGTCCTCGTGGCTGAGGAGCAGGGCCCGGCCGACCGCGGCCAGGGTTTGGTGCTCGCTGGGGGTGTACGGTCCGTCGGCCAGGGCGATGCGGGCGCCCTGCAGCAGGATGTCCTCGCTCCCGGCGGGGGCCAGGTGGGGGGCGAGCGGGTCGAGGACCTCGTGGAGTTCGATGGTGAGCGCGGTGCCGCTGCCATCGATGCCCTCCTTTCCGGCGGCGAGGACGGCGAGGGCCACGGTGTGCACGGCGTCGCGGAGCATCGCTGAGAAGCGGGTGGTGGTGGGGTGGCCGAGGACGTCGGTCCGGAAGCAGGTCCGGCAGGCGGCGCATTCGACCACGGTTCCCGCGGTGCCGCGGGGGAGGAGGGGGATGCCGAGGAGAGCGAACCGATGGCGGCCGATGCGGCGCAGGTAGCTACGGTCGCCGCCGCAGCCGGGGCAGAAGAACTCGCCGTCGCCGACCGTGCGCCAGGTCGTGCGCACTCCCCATATGTGTGGCATCTGTCCCTCCGGCGGCTGCGTCCGATTCTCCCGGCACGGACTGCCGTCGGCCGGTGACACTTCGGCAACGGCGCCGTGTGATAGTGACGTTGAAGATGGATTCCCACTCGGGTGTCGGTTCCGGTCCGGCGCCTTCACCGCATCAGTCCTTCTGCACAAGTCAGTGCTCCTCTTCGATCCAGCCCGTGGTCCGCTTGACCGCCTTGAGCCAGAGTTTGTATGTGTGGTCGCGTTCGGCCGGGTCCATCCGGGGCGTCCACTCGGCGGCGCGGCGCCAGTTGGCGCGCAGTTCGTCGGTGTCCGGCCAGAAGCCGACGGCCAGTCCGGCCGCGTAGGCAGCGCCGAGGCAGGTCGTCTCGGCGACCATCGGGCGCACCACAGGGGCGTCCAGGACGTCCGAGATGGTCTGCATCAGCAGGTTGTTGGAGGTCATGCCGCCGTCGACGTTCAGTGAGGTCAGGGCAACGCCGGAGTCCTTGTGCATCGCGTTGACGATCTCGCGGGTCTGCCATGCGGTGGCTTCGAGCACGGCGCGGGCGATGTGCTGCTTGGTGACGTAGCGGGTCAGGCCCGTGATCACGCCGCGGGCGTCGGAGCGCCAGTACGGGGCGAACAGGCCGGAGAAGGCAGGGACGATGTAGCAGCCGCCGTTGTCCCCCACCGAGCTCGCCAGGGTCTCGATCTCCGCGGCGGTGCCGATCAGGCCCAGCTGGTCGCGCATCCACTGGACCAGCGAGCCGGTGACCGCGATGGAGCCCTCCAGCGCGTAGACCGGCGCTCGCCGGCCGATCCGGTGGCCGACCGTGGTCAGCAGCCCGCTGTGGGAGTGGACGGGCCGGCGGCCGGTGTTCATCAGCAGGAAGGTGCCGGTGCCGTACGTGGCCTTGGCCTCGCTTTCGGAGAAGCAGGTCTGGCCGAACAGCGCCGCCTGCTGGTCGCCGAGCGCGGAGGCGACCGGCACGCCGTAGAGGGCTCCGCCGGCCATGCCGTACACCTCGGCGGAGGAGCGGATCCGCGGCAGGATGGCGGCCGGGATATCCATGGCGGCGAGGAGGCGCTCGTCCCACTCCAGGGTGTGCAGGTTCATGAGCATGGTGCGCGAGGCGTTGGTGACGTCGGTGACGTGGACGCCGCAGGAAGGGCCGCCGGTGAGGTTCCAGATGACCCAGGAGTCCATGGTCCCGAAGAGGATCTCGCCGCGCTCGGCGCGCTCGCGCAGGCCGGCGACGTTGTCCAGCAGCCAGCGGATCTTGGGGCCGGAGAAGTAGGAGGTCAGCGGCAGGCCGGTCGCGTGGCGGAACCGGTCCTGGCCGACGTTGCCGCCGAGCTCCTTGCACAGCGCGTCGGTGCGGGTGTCCTGCCAGACGATGGCGTTGTGCACCGGCTCGCCGGTCTTCTTGTCCCAGAGGACGGTGGTCTCGCGCTGGTTGGTGACGCCGATCGCTCTGAGGCCGCGGGTGATCCCGGCTTTGTCGAGGGCGCCGGCGACGACCTCCTCGACGTTGGTCCAGATCTCACTGGCGTCGTGCTCCACCCAGCCCGGCAGGGGGAAGATCTGCTCGTGCTCCTTCTGGTCGATGGAGACGATCCGACTGTCCCGGTCGAAGATGATGCATCGGCTTGACGTGGTGCCCTGGTCGATCGCGGCGATGAACGGGCCGGCGGTTCGCGCGTGGGTCACGGTGTGCTCCTGGAGCGGCTCAATACGGTGCGGGGGCGGGGCGGCTGGGCTCGATCGACGTGGGAGCCGGCTGGTACGGCCGGCGGCGCCGATTCAGCTCGTCGACGCACTCCGGCGGAGACCAATCGGAGCGACTCTGCCCCGATGTCATCCACCGTTCGACAATGTCGACCGCAGGACGGCAGTTTTGCCCGCCCTGGAGGATGACGTCAAGGGGTTGCCGCACGGTAACTTAAAGTTTCGAAGATCCTTGAGGCGGCGATCCAGAGCCTGCCGTGGCCGAGATCGCGCGGCACGGCGAGGGCGCAGCCCTGTATGGCAGCCGCACCCTCACAGGTCGCCCTCCCGGAATCCCCCGGGGCGATCGAGCAGAGGGCGGGCCACGTGACCCTTGTACTGACCGACGCAGGTGACGCCTCATCAGCGAGTGTGCGAAGCCGTCGCCCGTCCCGAATGCGGAGTGCGATGCAGCCGCCTGCGTACGGGAGCCGTCGCGACCGGTGAGGGTGTGGGCCGCGGAACTCGCCGTGTTCAGGAGGTCATTTGCCTTCAGCGCAGTCGTAGAGGGTGAAGCTTCCGTCCGAGAGCTGACCGTAGGCCTTTGGGGAGACGGGGGTGCAGCTTCTCTTCACCCAGACCGACGCCGGTGTCGACGGGCGGCGCGTGGTGAGGAGGGCGTAGCGCAGTTGGTGGGCGGAGACCAGGTCCCTGAGCCGTGGTGCGGTCGGATAGGGGGTCAGGCCGGTAAAGCCACCCATGACCAGTAGGGGTTGGGGGGTGGCGCGCAGCAGGGGCGAGGCGCCGTAGGCGGCTTGGGTGGCGAGCAGGTACTTCTCCCCGGAACGGTGCGCGGAGAGGTAGTTCAGCAGTGCGCTGTCCCGCCCGGACGGTTCGTTCAAGGGGTTTCGTCGGACCTTGGCCCGGTGGTGGTGCGCATCTTGGTAGCCGGGGCCGACCGGTCCGGCCAGTGGCTCGATCGGTGAGCCGGGGTAGCGCGGGTTCAGGCAGGAGGCGGCCCAGACGGCCGGGGCGAGCAGTACGGCTGTCAGGGACGCTGCCAGGAGGCTGCGCATCGCCCGTCGTGTGGTGTGTGGTCCGCTGGTCCACAGGCCGACGGTCCCGCACAGGCCGAGCATCAGCACCACCGGCAGCAGCCAGGGCGCGAATTCGCTGTGCGGGCCGTCAATGGCCGCGGCCCACAGTGCCGTGAGCCCGACAGCGACGGGCAGCGCCGCCCGACGTCGGCCACCGGCGCGGTACTCGGCCCACAGGAGGGCGATTCCGCCACCGGCCAGCGCGGCGAGGGCCGGGGCCAGTACGGTCATGTAGTAGCCGTGGTTGCCGTTGGAGTTGCTGAAGACCACGATGTGAACCGCCAGCCAGCCGCCCCAGAGCAGGAACCCTGTTCGCGGCCCGTCGGTGCGCGGCTGTCCGGCGCGCCACCACACGCCCAGCGCCAAGACCAGTACGGCGAGCGGCAGGAGCCAGGCGATCTGCGGGCCCACGCTCTGGTTGACCACCATGGTCCAACCCGTGTTACCGGTGGTGCGGCTGGCGGCGGTGCCGGCGACGGCGCCCAGCGCGTGCGGGTCGTTGCCGAAGCGGCTCAGCCCGTTGTAGCCGAAGACCAGGGTGAAGGGGTTGTTGTTGCTGGTCCCGTCGATGTAGGGACGGTTCGCGGCGGGGGTGACCCATACCAGCAGCAGCCAGGAGCAGGAGACGACGAGCGCGGTGATCCCGGCGAGCAGCAGCCGCCGGGCCCGGTCCCATCGGGAACCAGGTGCTGCAAGTTGGTACACCGCGGCGAAGACCGGCAGGACGAGCCACGCTTGGAGCATCTTGGCCTGGAAGGCCAGGCCCACCCATGTCCCGCAAACGAGCAGCGGCAGCAGCCTCCCGGTGCGGACGGCCTTCTGCAGCGATCCTGCCGCGAGGACCAGCAGCAGGACGAGCAGGGTGTCGGGGATGTTGTGCCGGTTGAGCGCGACGGTGACCGGAGTGAGGGTGAGTACCAGCGCGGCGAGCAGCCCTGCCAAGGGGCCGGCCCAGGCACGGACGATCCGGTGCAGCGCCCAGACAGCGAGTACCCCCTCCAGCACCTGCGGCAGTACCGCCGCCCAGTTGTACGGTCCGAGGAGCCTGACGGAAAGGGCCTGCGGCCACAGCGCACCGGGGATCTTGTCCAGGGTGACCGAGCCGCTCGGGTCGAGCCCGCCGAAGACGAAGGCGTGCCAGTCCGCTGCCATCGACCGCACGGCCGCGGTGTAGTACGGGTGCACCGCGGCACGGTCGATGGCCCAGGTGTAGAGCACCGCGGCGGCTGCCAGGATCAGCAGCAGGGCGTAGCACTCCTGGCTGACGGCGGTCCGCTGACGGCGCCTGGCGTGGGCGCGTCTGATGCCCTGCGTGGGGCGGTGCCGGTCGGTGGCGTCCCGGGTGAGGGGGGTGGTGGCCATGGCGGGGTCTCTCCTGGGGCGGCGGGCTGGGTGCGTTGGCTTCACAGGCGGCGGGCCGTGCGGAACCCTTGGGCGTAGAAGCCATGGCCGTCGAGCGTCGCGCGGCCGGCCAGGTCGCCCATGGTGGGCCCGTTGGCCCGCGAGCGGCTGGAGTAGAAGCGCGGGCGCCCGTCCGTGTCCGGACCCAGGTACATGCCGACGTGGTCGATGTCGCGCGGTCTGCCGATGTCGATGGCGAAGAAAACGAGGTCGCCGGGGAGCAGCAGGCTGATGTCGGCAGGTGGCCGGCCGGTGTTCGGGATCAGCAGCACGCCGGGGGCCCGGGAGGCGATGGCGTAGGCGCGGCGGGGCAGGCCGGCCCCCGGGCTGTTGGTGGCGTGCATGGGGTAGCCCATGCGGTAGCCCCAGACCAGGCGCATGAAGCCGGAGCAGTCCACGTCCCCGTAGCGCTCCTTCTCCGGGTGCTTGCGGATGCCGTCCGGGAAGGTCCAGGGAGTGCCGAGGTAGTCGTAGAAGTCGGACTTCTCATCGCGGTAGTCGAATGATGTCGGCGACTGTCCGGGAACGAGCGGCCCGAAGTGAGCCTTGCCGGCGTAGCGCAGACCCGACGCGGTGCGCAGATCGTGCGCCCCGTCGCCGTACTGGAAGGCCACGGCGAGGACGTCCGGACTGCGGTCGGCCAGGGCCTTGGGGAACCACTCCCGGAACCAGCGGGTTCGCTCCTTGTCCTGACTCCATGCACCGCCCATCAGCCGTACCCAGGCGTCGCTGCGCACCACCGCGCCGGTGGTGCGCGGCTCGCTCCAGGTACGGGCCGGGCCGGTCAGCAGCGCGGTGCGGGCACCGTCGGTGAAGGTGGCCAGCACGCGGTCGTCGGCGGCGCGAACCACCGTACGGGCAGGCGCGGCGCGGCGCTCGAAGCGGTAGCCGCCGGCGGGGACCGAGAAGTCACCGCCCGGTACGCCGCTCCGGAAGCGGTGCCATGCGTATCCAGTGACCGCACCTGCGGAGGCCAGACCGGCGGCGCAGGCCAGGATCTGACGGCGACTGGGGCTGCCGGGCGGGGTGGGGTTGGTGCCCATGGTGACCTCGTCTACGTGCGGAGGGGTACGGCGGACGCGTGCGGCTCGTTCAGCCGATGGGCAGTGCCCCCAGCAGCAGCCCGGCAACGAGCACCACATACGTGCCGAGGGTCACCGCGGTGGTGGAGATCACGGTGGCGGCCAGCGGTTGGCGGACCAACTGATAGGCGATGAGGCCGGGCACGATGAAGCCCAGTGTCTGGGCGGTGTAAAGGAGCGGGAACTCGTGCTGGAGCGCGAGCAGCACCGTGGTCTGGAGCAGCACTGCGGACAGCACCACGGCGGCGAAGAGCCGCTTCCCGTAAAGGATTGCATGACGCTGAAGGACCTTGGTCGCGACGAAGGTGAGCGCCGTGACGCCGATCACCATCGCGGCCCGGACCACATCGGTGACGAGGGTCAGCGCGAGCCAGCCGGGGGTGATCATGCCGCCGGGAGAGAGGTTGGTGGTCAGATAGCAGACCAGTGAGAAGACCAGTCCGAGGGCTATCCCCAGCGCGATGGTCTGCGGAGTGACGTTGACGGGGATCACAGCGGGTTCCTTGTCGGCTGGTACAGCGCGTCGGCATGGGCAGCGGCGGGGCTCGGGAGATGCGGCCCGGACGTCGGGTCGTTCAGCGATGCCACCCAGCTGTACGGCTCCGGCTCGGGCGGGTGCGCGACCGGAAGCGGCACGTCGGCGTCGTCCGAGGGCAGCCTGCTGAGGTGCTCCAGGAACAGCTCGCCCTGGCCGTGGATATTGCCGACGGCCACCAGCGAGGAATCCGGGGCCAGTTCGGTGAGGAGGGCGCGGGTCAGCTCCTGCGCGTCGCGCCGGTCGCCGCCCAGGTCCACCACCCGACCCGACGACCAGCCCGACGGGATGCCGTCGCGGGCGCTCTTGGTCGGATGACCGATGAGAAAGACCGTGTCCGGGGCCAGGTCGGGGACGATCGCTCCCATCTGCCCATTGCGTTCGACCCGGTCCGGGCGGCAGTTGATGACCACGTTCAGCGGGCGGCGGATCGCACCGAGCTCCTCCAGCTGACGGACGTTCATCAACGTCGACTCGGGGTCGTTGGCGGCGAAGACATTGGCGAAGCGCAGCCGTTTGCCGTCCGGTGTGCGGTAGCGCTCGACGGAGAGCACGCCGGGGTCCGGTGGCGCGTCCCACATGCCGCGCAGGGCGGTGGCCCGCTCCACGCCGAGCAGTTCGGCCACGGCCAGCGCGATGGCGACGTTCTCCTTGAAGGTGAACCAGCTGAACTCGCGCAGCTCCTCGTCGGTGACCGATGCCGGATCGACCGCGATCAGGCGGCACCTCCGCTTGTCCGCCTCCTCCTTGAGGATGTGCAGCCGCTCCTGCTCGGCGGTCACACAGACCCCGCCGACCGGCATCGACCGGGACAGCGAGCGGGCCACATCGTCCAGCGTCGGACCCATTTCGGCGAGGTGGTCCTCGCGGACGTTGCACAGCACGCCGATGGTGGAGCGGATCAGCTTCTCCTGGTTGACCTCTTGAAGTGCGGGCATCACCGCCATGCACTCGATCACCAGAGCATCCGGCCGGCAGGCCGCCGCGCGCCGGACGATGCCGATCTGCTCGACGACGTTCGCGATGCCGAACTTCCGGTACACCGGCTCCTCGGTGGCATCCGGGTGGATGAACCGGGCAGCGGTGCCGGTGGTCTTGGCCACGGTGACCAGGCCACCGCCCCGCAGCGCCCCCGCGCACAGCCGGGTGATCGAGCTCTTGCCGCGAATGCCGTTGACCAGCACCCGCGTGGGGATCTGCGCCAGCGCGGCGTAGTGGCGCCGCTGCTCCAGCACGCCGGCGACCAGCAGCACGGCACAGCTCAGCAGCAGGACAACATAGAGGAAAAGCACGTCGGTTGATCCTTCACTGCTACGGTGCGCTGCCGCGCTGGAACGATGGGGCAGGGACAGAGGCCACGTAAGCTCGCCCGCCGCCGCGGTCCCGCTCCACCAGCGCCTGCCGGAGCAGTTCCAGACTGCGCGTGACCGAACCGCACTCGTCGTGGTGGACCGGGTACAGCACGGTGCGGCGGTCACCGTCGGCCAGCCGCTCCGCGCATCTGGTGAGGGTGCGCAGCGGTCTGACCACCACGATGTGCAGCCAGCTCAGGCAGGCGCCCCCCGCGGCCAGGGCGAGCAGCCCGGCCAGCATGGTGCGTGACTGGACCTGATATGCCGCCAGTTTGAGCGCTGCGGCGGGTTCGGCGGAGACCACCCGCCAGCCGAGGCCGGCGGCCGGACCCGTCTGTGCCAGTGGCACGGCGGCCGCGACCGACGGGCCCGCGCCCGGCGCGGTCCCCGCGTGGAGGACGGCCGATGCCGGGCTGCCCGCGCCGCCGGGTGCCGCGTCGGTCCTGGCCACCAGACGGGTGAGGGCGCGGCTGGGGAGCGATTGGAAGGCCTGAAAGCCGACGCTTGCCGCGAGCACTCTGTGGTGCTCGTCGGTCAGCCACACTCTGCCGAGCCCCGGCCGGGCAACCAGGTCGTTCAGCGCGTCAACGCCGATCTCCGCGACGACTACGGCCGAGGCGGTGTCCCCGCCTTTATCGGCGTTCTTGGTGTTCTTGGCCGTCGGGATCCGGACGTAGGCGGCGATCGCGGGGATCTTGCCCGACGTATTGACCTGGGTGATTCCGTCGCCGGTGGGACGGACGAGGGTGCGCAGCGGCTCCTTGCCCGCTCGCAGCACGATGGCACCGGTGTGGTCCAGCACGTACAGCGAACGGTACGTGGGGTGGTCGGCGTGTTCACGTCGCAGAACCTGCGCCGCCCGCTCCCGTGGCGCACCGGCGATGGCTGATGCCGTCGCCGCGAGGTCGGCGTGGCTCTGGCCGAGGGACTGCCGCACCCGGTCAGCGGTGGCTTCGGTGCGTGCCTGCTGGTCGGCGACGGCGGCTGCCGGTACGGCCTGGGCGGCCGGTACGCGATTGAGCAGGAACAGCAGCGGCACTCCCCACGCGGCGATCACGACTGTGCAGATGAGGACCAGAGCCCGGACACCGGGGCGGCGCCGCACCGGCCGCACAGGCTCCGGTTCCGTCTGGCCGAGCAGTTGGCGGCGTATCGACTCCAGCGCCCGGCCGACCCTGCCGGGCTCGCCGAACGCGCCGGCTGCCACCGGCCGCGCCAACTCCGCGCGTACTCCGGGCATTTCGCCGGCGCCCTTGGCCAGCCGGGCAGCGGACAGGTGCAGCCGCAGCAGCGGACGCTGCACGGTGACCCACAGCACCAGAGTGACCAGCACGGCGATCACCACCAACGCGCCCGCGGCCACGATGGCGAACCCTGTGTGGTCGGCTCCGCCCTTCGCCGGAGTCACATCCCTGAGCGTGAGAATCGTCAGTCCCGGCCCGAAGGTGTCGTCCTTGCCGTCCATCGCGGCGACCGATGCCCAACCCGCGACCCTGCACAGCCCGTCGTGACCGTCGCCGAGCATGCTGCCGGAGGCGTCACCGGTGTGCAGGCCGGCGTCCGCGGCAGCGGAGGGCAGGGTGCGGTCCTTGGCGTCGAGTGTCAGGGGCTTGCCAGTGGCGGCCGTGGTGGCAAGCACCTTTCCGTTCCGGCCCACCAGTTGAGCGGTGCGCCCGTCTCCGTGGACCGCGAGGGCCGCGACCTTTTCCGAGACGACCAACAGGAATTCGCGTGCACCATCACCCTGTTCCCCCGCCGGCTCCCGTGCTTGGTCCGGCTTGCCGTCAGGGTTCCGGTCCGGAGCAGGGACAGCCACCCGGGCGAAGAACAACAGTCGCGGTCCGGCGCGGCCCGAAGTGACCAGCCGGGGCGGGAGGTTGGCGGCAGGGGACCGCGCCAGGGCCGCTGCGTCCACCCCGGCCAGCGGCACCGTTTCACCACCGGCCGCGAGCGGCTTGCCAGTGTGCGGGGCGAGCAGCACACCGCCCCGGACCGGGGGACCGGTCGGAAGGAGGGACCGCAGCGTCGCCTTCGGAGTACCGCTCGCGGGGGCCCTGACCGACGCGGCGGAATGACGCACTGCCCTGGCCCTGACGTCGACGGACGTCTTGAACGAGTCCGCGGCATCCTCGGCGATCCGGCGTTCCGCGTCGCGTACCGCCTGGGGGACCTCCTGCTCATGAACGGCGCCGACGCCGAGTGTGGGAAAGACGGCAACTGCCAGCAGCGCGCAGAGCAGTGCGGCGATCGGTGGACGAACACCTCCGAGCAGAGGCATGTCGGCGCGGCGTCGCGCACGGTGTCGACGGGGCGCGTGAGCAACCGGGTGCAGGGCAGCCTCCTCTCGGCACATGGGGGGATGAACGGGTGGCAACTCGACCAGTATCGAGCTGCGTTCACACGATAATCACAAGTTCGTTCGCGGCGCTTCCCTGCAAAGGGACCATACGGAACCTCTGCACTCAAATCGACCGAGGAAATGGCCACTTCTGGACCTCCGCCTCATCCCGGTGGCGGCGAATTCGCCAACGCCCCTGTCGAAACTCGGCGAGCTCGAATGTCGGCGTGCTCGCACCGTTGAGGCGTTCCTCCAGGGCTAATCGCCGGTTCCTGATGCCCGCTCCGACGTCGCATTCCGTGCCGCTGTAACTGGTCACGAGGATGTCGAACGCAGGGCGCTGACCACTGCATCCGCACGCCAGGGCAGGTCTCCCGTACGTATCCCGCATTGGCACTCGACATGCTCAACTCCGCGACGCATTCCATGTGTCGAAGGTCGATCCACGCGCAGACGGATCCACGGGAAAGCCCGGACGTACGGCCGACGACGGTGCAGGGCACGAGGCCGACGCCGCGCAACTCCAGAAAGTACCGACGGCGTCACATCACCAACTGTGCGGTAATAAGAACTCTCCGCATAAACAAGGGGTCTTGGCTTGGCAATGGCAAATCACCTATTACGATGAGCGCCAACCGACCGCCGGCCACGCGGTGTTCGCCCTCATGGAGAAGGACTGCCCATGAAACACGCACGAAGGCGTCACAGCCCGTTACGAGCCCGGGTCGCCGGCACCACTGGGGCGCTGGCCGTCATCCTGGGCGCCGGAGTCGCGCCGGCTGTCGCCGCCGGGAAGAGCACCGGTACGCCCATGACCGCGGCAGCTGCCTTGGACGACCCGGCGCAAGCCCCGGGCCAGGCGGCGGCCTCGGACGCGGCGCAAGCCCCGGACCAGGTGGCGGCCTTGGACGCGGCGCAACCCCCGCGCCAGGCGGCGGCCTTGGACGCGGCGCAACCCCCGCGCCAGGCCGCAGCCTTGGACGCGGCGCAACCCCTGCGCCAGGCGGCGGCCTTGGACGCGGCGCCGGCCCCGGGTCAGCTGACTCTCCCCGCCCCGACCGGGCGCTATGGCGTCGGAACCGTCGACCTCCACCTGCGCGACACGAAACGCACGGATCCGTGGGTGCCCGGGCAGCAGCGCGAGTTGATGGTCTCGCTGTGGTATCCGGCCACGCACACCAGCGGCTATCCCGCCGCGCAGCTCCCGGTCAGCCAGCAGGTGCTGCCGGGCGGGGTGACCCTGCCCACCACTGCCGGGCACACCGGTGCCCCGGTCGGCCGCAAGGCCGGCAAGCTGCCGGTGCTGCTGTACTCGCCCGGCGGGCGTGGGAACCGTGCGACGGGCACGGCACTGGTTCAGGACCTGGCCAGCCGCGGCTACTTGGTCGTCACCATCGACCACACCCACGACACCGGCGATGTGGTGTTCCCTGGCGGTCGACATGAGGTGAGCATGCTGCCGCCAGGCTCCAAATCGCGCGACCTGATCGACGTCCGGGCGGCGGACACCCACTTCGTCATCAACCAGCTGGCCGAGATCGCCCGCGGCCACAACCCGGATGTGGAACACAAGCCGCTCCCTCACGGGCTGACCCAGGCCGTGAGCACGAAACACATCGGGATGTTCGGCGCTTCCCTCGGCGGCGGTTCAGTGGCCGCCGCCATGCACGCGGACTCCAGGATCGACGCCGGCGTGAACCTGGACGGCCAGCTCTTCGGCTCGTCGGTCCACCAGCGGCTCGACCGCCCCTACATGCTGTTCAGTTCCGAGCACCACAACCGCAACAGCGACCGGAGCTGGCGGCGGCTCTGGGAAAACCTGCACGGAGAGCGGCTCGACCTGAAGCTGCGCGGCTCCGGGCACAACTCCTTCGTCGACAACCAGGTCCTGTTCCCCCAGGCGCCGGGCGCATTCGGGATAACCCCGGAAGCAATGCAGCAGGCACTCGGCACGATCGACCCCAACCGCTCCATCGAGGTCCAACGCACCTACGTCGCCGCCTTCTTCGACAAGCACCTGCGCCATCGGAACAGCCACCTGCTCGACGGCCCCTCGCGCCACTACCCAGAGGTCGACTTCATCCGCTGAACCGACCGGACGCCACCGTCGGCCACTGCCTGGCGCGACGGTATGTCCCGGCCGTACACCCGCACCGCACGCTGACCTGCTGCGGACGCTCGACGGGTACCCGTGGCCCAGGCGGAACGGACGAGCTTCGAGGGCAACCGAGCAATGTGCACGAGGGCGTGGCATGACATCCGTTTCGATCCGCCAGGTCGATGCGAATGGTGACGCCACCGCTGGTGCCCAGGCGGCTCCACTGCCGTACCCGAGGCGGTCCGACTACCGCAACAAGGGCGTCCAGCCGCACTTCTGGCCCGACAAGGACGACATCGCCGCCCACAACGCCGGGTGGCGTGTCCATGAACCTCGTCTGGGCGGACTGGGGGCCGAGCGCCAAAACAGCCTCATCATGCAGGTCTCCTAGATACGAGAGACCCAGCTGTCAACAGCGTCCGTCAGTTTTAGACCTGGCGGCCAGCACTGCCGCGAGGCCCTCTTGCAGATCTTTGACGAAATACTCGGGAACCTCCAGCGAGGGGAAATGTCCCCCGGTTTCGGGCGACCTCCACCGGACGATCTGTCGGTACCGCTCCTGTGCCCAGGGGCGCGGACACTTCTCGATGTCGCGGGGATACATAGTGATTGCTGACGGGACGTCTACCCGAAGTTCTGGGTCGAGCGAGTTGTGGCTTTCGTAGTAGATGCGGGCGGACGATGCGCCGGTCCGCGTCAGCCAATACAGGGTGACGTTGTCAAGAAGCCTGTCTCTGGAAATCGTCTCGAACGGGCTGTCTTCGGTATCTGACCACTCGGCGAACTTGTCAAGGATCCAGGCAAGAAGCCCGACCGGTGAGTCGACGAGCGAGTAGCCGATGGTCTGCGGTCGGGTCGCCTGCTGCTTCGCGTACGCCGCGCGGTGGCGCCAGAAGTAGCGGGTTTCCTCGGCCCACTTGCGCTCGACCGCCGTCAGCCCGTCCGTTGTCAACCCGGGCGGTCCCTCCGCGAACGTTGTGTGGATGCCGAGAACGTGCGCCGGGAACCTGCCGCCGAGAACCGTGGTGATATTGCCTCCCCAGTCGCCGCCGTGGGCTGCGAACTTGCTGTAGCCGAGCCTTCCCATCAGTTCCACCCATGCGGCCGCGATCTTTTCGGTTCCCCACCCGGTGGTGGCCGGCTTGTCGCTGTAACCAAAGCCCGGTAGCGACGGGACCACGACGTGGAACGCCGGCGCGTCTGCATCTTTCGGATCTGCCAGCTCGTCCACTACATCGATGAACCGAGCAATGCTGTCTGGCCAGCCGTGCGTCAAGATCAGAGGAGTGGCATCCGCGCGCGCGGATCGGCGGTGCAGGAAGTGAATTCCCAGATCATCAATGGTCGTGCGGAATTGGCCGATCCGGTTGAGGCGCTCTTCGAATGACCGCCAGTTGTACCCGGTGCGCCAGTAGTTCACGACATCGACGAGGTCGGCGAGAGGAACGCCCTGTTCCCATCGGCGAGGGTCGGGCGCGGCGCGATAGACGGTCTCGGCCTCCGGTAGCCGCGCCGCGGCCAATCGCGCGCGCAGATCGTCGAGGTCAGCGTCAGTTGCGTGGGCTTCAAATGCTTGCACGTCGGCGGTTGGACGGTTCATGAGACCTCCTGGCCATCGCGGAACCGGCTACGGCCTATCGCGAACCGGCTAAGACGGTTCTAGCAGTTCTCCGAGGCCTGCCGCAACCAGCTAAGGTGGTTCCATGCATGCTGCGTTCCCCGACTTCCGCCTCGGTAAGGTGCTGGCGACCAGCTTCACGGCGACCCTGACGGAGCGTCAGGGCGACGCTGTGGAGCGCATTCCCACGCCGCCGCGACTCGTCGACTGGCTGGCAGTCAACGGCCTCGCCGTGGACTCCTGCACCACTGCCCAGCTCGACCTCGCTCGGGAACTGAGGGAGTCGATTCACGCCGCCGCGACAGCGGCCGCGATCCAGGACGGTCTCCCTGTATCGGCTGTCCAAGTCATCAATGACTGCAGCGCTCAGGGCCGGGCCGCGGCGATCCTGACGGCCGAGGGTAAGCGGCGATGGCAGCTCAGCTCGGCTTCCTGCGTGGAAGATGCCCTCAGCGTGATCGCCGCCGACGCGATCAGCATCATCGCAGGCGAACGAGACGGAAAATTGGCCTTGTGTGCATCACCAACCTGCCAAGCCGCCTTCTTCGACACCAGCCAAAGTCGCACCCGCAGATGGTGTGACATGAACACGTGTGGGAATCGTCAGAAGAAAGCGCGCTTCCACGCCAACCAGCGCAAAAACCCCAGATCAGCGGAGTGATCGTTACTCTCGGTACATGCAAGTGGGCCCCACGCCTGCGACACATCTGTCGCATTGGATGCACCCCAACGGCACCACCCGAGACACGACCCGCACCGCGGCCGGTACTGCAAACCCCAGTGCCTGAGAGCCATGTCGCCTTCGATCAACGTCCTCAATCAGTACGCCTACGTTTACTGTTGGGGACGTTCATCGGCTCAGCGCAGTTGGGGGGTGGCGGGTAGGCGTAGAGGTCTTTCAGGATGGAAGTTCTTCCTGCACTGCCCATCGGAAAGACCTCGACATGCTCCACGCTATCTTCGCCGCGCCCTGTCCGACCACGTTCCCCCGTCTCGATGAGCTCGGTCTGGAAGCCGTCGGGCAACGCCTTGAGCCGGATCAGGCGGTGGTGCCGGGTCGCCGAACCGGATCTGTGCTGCCCTGCTGAGCCAGATTGGTTGTGAGCCAGCAGGCCCCCACGACGCCGTTGTGGCCGGTCCCTCGCCGGGACCGGCCACGCTGTCTATGTGCCTGGCGTCGAGTGCCAGCTCCTGATGCCGCTGTGCACCCGGTCCGGAGTTCTACTGAACCCGGCCGCAGCCGTCGTCGTTCCCGTCGACGATGTTGCAGACCCGGAAGCGGACATCCAGCACGTACTTGAAGTCCAGTGAGATGGTGCGCGTTTGTCCGCGAAGCACCAACGCAAGGGGACGCCAGCCCCATGAGGGACGGGTGGCGTCGTAGTACTGAAGTTGTCCGCTCCAGTCACGCCCGCAGTTGGCCGGATGGTTGACGAGCGTCGCGCTACCCCAGGTGTGGTACGTGCCGCCGCCGGCCTCAGTCCAGCCGTAGGTGCCTGTCACCGTGTTGCACCGGTTGCTGCTGGCCCCGCTGATCGGGCCTTCGGCAGCTGCAGCGGTCGATGGCAAGAGCGCCAGACCGGCCGCCGAGGCCAAGAGCCCGGCCACGCGCCCGGCTCTCCGTATCACGGTCATGGTTTCTCCCGGAAATGAGTGACGCCACGCTCTGCTGACCGCGCGGCGATGACGACGTCAACTCTCTGAACCCGCAGGCTCGGGAGCAAGACGGAGAGCCTGTCCCGGACAAGCCCCAGAGTGTCCGGGCAGGTCAGCGGCCCGCCGAGGCGTTGTCCCCGACACGCCTGCGGGCATGGGTTCTTCAAGGGGGCGTGCGTTTGTCTTTTGAGGCGCCCTGGTCGGCAGCGGAGCGCACACGGCGCATTCGTAACTTCGGGACCAGATCGTCTGAGATTCTCGGGCCGTCTCCTCTCAAGCGATCTGGTCGCCGCAGGTCACAACCGAATGGCTGCGGACCAGATCGTTTAGGGCGGGACGCCGTAGTTGGTGAATGTGCTCGATAGTTGGCGAGCTGGCCGCGGGGATTCGGGGGTTGATACTGGTGGGCTCGCGGTTCAACTGTCGGGCTGTTTGGTGTAGCCCCCGTACGTGTAGTTCTCCCAGTTGGCGCGGGTCAGGGCGCCCGCGACGGTGATCGTCTTGTTCTTCTTCACCAGTTCCGGCGAGGCGTTGACGCTCAGCCTGGAGTTGCGCAGGACCTTCGCCTTCGCGGCGGAATTCTTGGTGATGTAGTCACCGTCGTTGGCCAGGGCGTGGGCTCTCACGGTCCATGTCCCGGCCGTGGTGTGGTCCTGGGGGTGGATGCTCGGGTTGATTTTCAGCGCGTACGTGCAGGTGGTCGTGGTGAAGCTCTGGCGCACGCACTTGCCCGCGATGTTGTCGGGCATCACGAGGCCGTAAGCGTCGCCGTTCGGGAGGGGTGTGTGCCACATGACCGGGAAGGTCCTTCCGACCTCGATGCCCGAGTCGTCCGTGGCGGTCACCGCGATGGTGAACGTCTTCACGTCCGTGGTCCCCAGGACGATGTCCTTCCCTCCGTTGACGACCACCTTCGTGATCTTGATGTCGCCCGAGAAGTCATCCGCCTGGGCGGCCGCCGGAATCGTGAGCGCGGACAGGGCCAGGGCCCCGGCGAAGCCTGCCACGGTGATGCGGTGATGCGGTAATGCATGAAGGCGTTCCCCCCATGTTCCAGCGCCTCAGGAACGTTCCGAGGCGGAGCTGACAATGCCGACCCAGTACCGGGGTGGCACGGACATGACCATCAGGTCGCAGGAATGGTTGCCCATCGATCACACGGCTGCCAGGACGAGCGCAGGGCTCACACCGTCTTCCGGCCTCGGTTGGCACATCGGTACAGCCGTTGGCGCTCAGAACGATCAGGGGGGACTTTGTGTGTGCGGCCGCGCGCCGGTCCGGACTCGCCCCCAAGCGCCGTAGCGAGCATGGGCGCGCGGGTCGCCGCCGAGGTGTCGTACGCACCTGCGACAAGGGGCTGGACAGTCCGTGATGCGGATCTACCCGGGCCGCGCCAGCGCCTGGCCTGACGGTCAGACAGCGCGCAGTCGAGGGGCTTCAGGCTGCTCCGGTCCGACCTCCGCAACGACCGTGAGGGGAACGGGGTCCTCGATGTCGGCGGTCTCCTCCGCCCGGCGGCTCAGCTTCGACTTAAGGGTGATCAGCCCGCTCTTGACGTGCGGCGCAGCCTTCACCGCAGCGGCCCCCACCACGACGCCCGCGCCGAGGATCCCCAGGGCCGCCTTGTTCCCGGCGAACAGCACGGCGTGCGTGACGAGCGCGTTGTCGTCATCCCGCGCCAGCGGGCTCTTTCCGCCCGGAGTGCTCGACTGCGAGAGGTGCGTGTCGGAGGGACGCCGCACCAGCATCAGTTCCCAGATCGAGTCGCCCCGGTTGACGTCCATGACGTAACTGTAGAGGCGATCAGGTACGCCGCGGCCCGGAATGGAATGTTCTCCGACGTCGTCGGTTTTCTCGGTGGTGATGGCCGGGCGGCGGCCACTCTTGCTGCCCTTGGTCTCGGCGGCCCGCAGCCCGTCGTAGGTCAGTTCCCGCTGGAGGTCGGGGCTGGAGTTCGCCGGCGGCGACACCCGGACCGGCCGCAGGCCGAGGCGATCTGAGACCCAGCAGAACCAGGAACGGAGAGCGCGGCTTCACATCGTTCCGCATCTGGGTCATCTCCCGCTCAAGAGCATCGCGGCGGCAGAACTGCGGGCGTACACAGCGAAATTGGAGGCCACGGTCTCCTCGGTCGGCTACCTGCGCGGAATCCTGTCCGAGTTGTCCAGCATCCTGGAGGCGGCTGTTGACGACAAGCGGCTCTCCAGGAATTCGATGCACGCGAAATCCGTGCGGTGGCGCAAGGCATCGCGGGAGCGCCGGGAGGCATGGATGCTGGAGACTGCGCTGCGAGTTCGGGACGTGATCAGCCCTCGGCGTCGAGTGGCCGTCGTACCTGGCCTGGGGTCCGGGCTTCGTCAGGGCGAAGTCTTCGGGCTGAGCCCGGAAGACATCGATTCCACGTTCTGCGGCACACCTACGCCTCGATGATGCTGGAGGCGGGGGAGTCCGTGGTGACTGTGGCGCGGTGGCTCGGGTACTCCTCGCCGGCTGTCACGCTCGGTTACTATGCTCACTTCATGCCGGAAGCCGGAAGCCGGAAGCCGGAAGCAAGGGGCGCACCGCCGTTGACGGACTGCTCGCGAGGAAGGGGGATCCACCGTGCCGGTGGAAACTCCCCAGATTCTCCCCAGGGCTGATCGCGGCGGATTCTCCAACTTGACCCGGTCCGGATCTAATCGTGGATTATAAGGCCGCTAGGCCAGATTGCCTGGGAAAATGCTGACTGAAGTCACAGCGACCCGCTATGTCACGCCCTTGCGTGAGGGCGGCTCGCTCCCGGGGATCGTCGAGGCCGACGACCTCGGTACCTACATCATGAAGTTCACGGGCGCTGGGCAGGGGCGGAAGACGCTCGTTGCCGAGATCATCTGTGGGCAGCTGGGGCGTCGGCTCGGGTTGCGGGTGCCGGATCTGGTGCAGATGCAGCTCGATCCCGTCATCGGTCTGAGCGAGCCCGACCAGGAGGTTCAGGAGCTGCTGAAGGCCAGTGGCGGGCTCAATCTCGGCATGGATTACCTCCCCGGATCGCTGGGCTTCGATCCGCTCGGCTTCGAGGTGAGTGCCCGCCAGGCGGGCCGTGTGGTGTGGTTCGACGCGCTGATCAACAATGTCGACCGGTCCTGGCGCAATCCCAATCTGCTGGTGTGGCACGGCGAACTGTGGCTGATCGACCATGGTGCGGCGATGATCTGGCACCACAACTGGCCCACCGCGGAGAAGGCTTCGGTCCGTCCGTACAACGCCTCCGACCATGTCCTCGCCACCTTCGGGCCGGATATCGCGTCGGCGGCCGAAGAGTTCGTGCCACAGATCACCGAAGAGCTGCTGACCGGGATCGCGGCGGATGTCCCGGACGAGTGGCTGGCCGACGAGCCCGGATTCGACTCCCCGGACGTTCTGCGTCAGGCGTATGTGAACACCCTGCTGGCCCGCGCACGGACGATCAGCGATCACATCGCTCTCGGGGAGCGCACCAAGGGCAAGCCCTCGCAGGCACCGGAATGGCTGGCGGGAAAGCCGCCGCGGAGGGCAGTGAAGTGACCGGTCTGCACAACGGGCGGGATGTTTTCGAGTATGCCCTGCTGAAGGTCGTGCCCCGGGTCGAGCGCGGCGAGATGATCAATGCCGGGGTGGTCGTGTACTGCCGTGCCCGGCGCTTCGTCGAGGCCAGAACCCATCTGGACGAGGCCCGGCTGCTGGCCCTTGACCCCACGGTCGACGTGGCCGGCGTACGGGCCGCGCTCGGCGCCGTCGAGGGCATCTGCCAGGGCGGCGAGCGGGCCGGACAGGCGGCGGGGGACGACGCGGGACGTCGCTTCCGCTGGCTGATCGCACCGCGCAGCACCATCGTGCAGCCGGGACCGGTGCACACCGGCCTGACCGCCGATCCCGCCGCCGAGGCCGAGCGGCTGGTGGAGCTGTTGGTGCGTTGAGGTCACCGGATTGCGGTGAGGGGCGCCCGTGCGCCGCCTTCGGGCGGGGCCGGGCGCTCTGCCGTGGGACGCCCGTGCGCCGGGACCCGGCCGGTCTCACAGGTGAGGTGGGCAACGGTGCGGTGGTGGGGCGTTGACAGCGGGTTGCCGGGCTTCTAGCGTCAGCCCTGCTCAGGCTACTAAGCGGTTGCTCACCCACGGGATCGGTGCGGCGGACCGCTTGTCGAGGTTTCGAGGGTGAGGAGAACCCGCATGTCCACCACCGAGCAGCGCGTCGCCATTGTCACGGGCGCGGCCCGCGGTATCGGCGCGGCCACCGCCGTACGCCTGGCCGCCGAGGGCCGTGCCGTCGCCGTACTCGACCTCGACGAGACGGCCTGCAAGGACACCGTCGAGAAGATCACCGCGGCCGGCGGCAAGGCCATCGCGGTCGGCTGTGACGTCTCGGACGCGGAGCAGGTCGAGACGGCGGTCGCCCGGGTCGTTGCCGAGCTCGGTGCGCCGACCGTCCTCGTCAACAACGCCGGTGTGCTCCGCGACAACCTGCTGTTCAAGATGAGCGAGAGCGACTGGGACACGGTCATGAACGTGCATCTGCGCGGTGCGTTCCTGATGTCCCGCGCCTGCCAGAAGCACATGGTGGACGCCAAGTTCGGGCGGATCGTCAACCTCTCCTCCAGCTCGGCGCTCGGCAACCGCGGGCAGGTCAACTACTCGGCGGCCAAGGCCGGTCTGCAGGGCTTCACCAAGACCCTCGCCTTCGAACTCGGCAAGTTCGGCGTCACCGCCAACGCCGTCGCCCCCGGCTTCATCGTCACCGACATGACGGCCGCCACCGCCGAGCGCGTCGGTATGGGCTTCGAGGAGTTCCAGGCCGCGGCCGCCACCCAGATCCCGGTCCAGCGCGTGGGCCGGCCCGACGACATCGCCAACGCGATCGCCTTCTTCACCGGCGACGCGGCCGGCTTTGTCTCCGGCCAGGTCATGTACGTCGCCGGCGGCCCGCTCAACTGACCGCCCCACCGACCTCAGGAGTTCTGGACATGACCGAGCAGGACAACGGGCTCCCCGAGCCCACCGGCAAGGTGGCGCTGGTCACCGGCGCCAGCCGCGGTATCGGCTACGGCATCGCCGAGGCCCTGGTGGCCCGCGGCGACCGGGTCGTCATCACCGGCCGCAACGAGGACGCCCTCAAGGAGGCCGCCGAGAAGCTGGGCGCCGACCGGGTGCTCGGCGTCGCCGGCAAGGCGCATGACGAGGCCCACCAGGCCGTTGCCGTCGAGCGTGCGATGGAGGCCTTCGGCCGCGTCGACTACCTCGTCAACAACGCCGGAACGAACCCGGTGTTCGGCCCCATCGCCGATCTGGACCTGGGTGTGGCGCGCAAGGTGTTCGAGACCAATGTCGTCTCGGCGCTCGGCTTCGCGCAGCGCACCTGGCACGCATGGCAGAAGGACAACGGCGGCGCCATCGTCAACATCACCTCGATCGCCGGCCTCGCGCCCTCGCCCTTCATCGGTGCGTACGGCATGAGCAAGGCCGCGATGGTGAATCTGACGCTGCAGCTCGCCCACGAATTCGCGCCGGGCGTGCGGGTCAACTCCATTGCGCCCGCCGTGGTCAAGACCAAGTTCGCGGCCGCGCTCTACGAGAACCGCGAGGAGGAGGCGGCGGCCGGCTACCCGTTGGCGCGGCTCGGCGTCCCGGAGGACATCGGCGGGGCCGCGGCGTTCCTGCTGTCCGATGCCTCGGGCTGGATCACCGGCCAGACGCTGGTGGTCGACGGCGGTCTGTTCCTCAACGCCGGGGCCTGACGGCGCCGGGCGGGCCCTGAGCGGCCTTGCCCTGGTGTGCGCTCCAAGAGGCAGAGTCGTGGTGCCGGTCCTCATCAGGGCCGGCACCACGCGCGTCAGCGGACCTGCCAGGGAGACATGCCATGCACTACCGCACGCTCGGCGGCGATCAGGGGCCCCGCATCAGCGCGATGTGCCTGGGGACGCTGCCGTTCGGCACCACCGTCGACGAGCCGACCTCCTTCGCCGTGCTGGACCGCTTCGCCGAGGCCGGCGGCACCTTCGTCGACACCGCGAACCACTTCGCCTGCTGGGCCCCCGGCGCCACCGGCGACGAGAGCGAGCTGCTGCTCGGCCGCTGGCTGCGCAGCCGGCGCGCGGCCGGCCGTACGGTCCTGGCCACCAAGGTCGGCGCCCGGCCGGACCCGGCCCGTGGTGCCATATGGCCCGCTCATGCCGAGGGCCTGGGCGGGCCGGCCGTCCGCGCCGGGATCGAGGGCAGTCTGCGCCGCCTGGGCACCGACCGGGTGGATCTCTACTACGCGCACCTGGAGGACCGCCGCGTCCCCCTGGACGAGACCGTCGAGGCGCTGGCCCGTCTCGTCCAGGACGGCACCGTGGGCACCCTCGGGGCCGGGAACCACCGGACCTGGCGGCTCGCGGAAGCCCGGCTCATCGCCGCCGGGCGCGGGCTGCCCGGCTTCCGCGCCGTACAGCAGCGGCACACCTATCTGCGGCCGCGCCGGGGCCTGCCGTCCGACCTGCGGGGGGAGGCCGACGAGGAGCTCCTCGACTACGCGGCGACGCACCCCGATCTGACGCCGACCGGGTATGGGACGCTGATGGGGGGCGCCTACTCCCAGGCGGACAGACCGCTGCCGGAGCGTTACGACCATCCCGGCTCGGTGGCCCGGCTGCGGGTGCTGGCGGAGGTCGCGGCGGAGTGTGGGGCCACCGTGAACCAGGTGGTACTGGCGTGGCTGATGGGCGGCCCGGTGCCGGTGGTGCCGGTGCTCGGGGTGAGCTCGGTGGCGCAGCTGGACGAATGCCTGGCGGCGCTCGCTCTGCGGCTGGACCCCGTCCAGCGCGCCAGGCTCGACACCGCTTGAGGGAGCAGGCCCCGGGCCGATCGGCCCGCGGACGGCGTTGTCAGTGGTCGCCGGTAGGTTCTTCAACTGAGAACGCATCGCACACCGGAGGTTGTTGACGTGGTGACCGACATGCTGCCCGAGTCCTGGCGCGGGGTCCTCGGCGAGGAGTTGGAGAAGCCCTATTTCAAGGAGCTCACCGACTTCGTCGAGGAGGAGCGGGCCAACGGTCCGGTCTATCCGCCCCGCGAGCAGGTCTTCGCGGCGCTGGAGGCGACGCCCTACGACCAGGTGAAGGTGCTCATCCTGGGCCAGGACCCGTATCACGGTGCGGGGCAGGGCCATGGCCTGTGCTTCTCCGTGCAGCCCGGCATCAAGACGCCGCCGTCGCTGCGGAACATCTACAAGGAGATGAAGGAGGAGCTGGGCCACCCGGTTCCGGACAACGGCTATCTGATGCCCTGGGCCCAGCAGGGTGTGCTGTTGCTGAACGCCGTTCTGACGGTCCGCGAGGCCGAGGCCAATTCGCACAAGGGCAAGGGGTGGGAGAAGGTCACCGACGCGGTGATCCGTGCGGTGGCCTCCCGGCCCGACCCTGCGGTCTTCGTGCTGTGGGGGAATTACGCCAAGAAGAAGCTGCCGCTGATCGACGAGGAGCGGCATGCCGTGGTGCAGGGGGCGCACCCCTCCCCGCTGTCGGCGAAGAAGTTCTTCGGCTCCCGCCCCTTCACCCAGATCAACGCGGCGGTCGCCGCGCAGGGCCATGCCCCGATCGACTGGCGCATCCCTGACCTGGGCTGAGCCGGTGGGCCCGGCCGGCGGGCCCGGCCACCCGGTGCGTCGCGCACACCGCGCGCAGCTCCCTTCCGGCGGTTAGCGTCGAGGGAACGGCAGCGCGGTGTGAGCGGATACGGGAGTGCAGTGGTGGAAGCGCGGCGGGAGGCGACGCCCGAGGACGGGGTGCTGACCCGGATCGGCCAGGCGATCATGCTGCATCGCGCCGGCGACCGGGAAGAGGCACGCAACCGTCTCTCGGCGCTGTGGCACGAGATCGGGCCGCAAGGAGACGCCTTCCACCGCTGCACCCTCGCCCACTACATGGCCGACACCCAGGACGACCCCCGGGACGAACTCGACTGGGATCTGCGGGCCCTGGAGGCGGCCGAGGGCTTCGTCACCGAGCGACCCGCGGGCACCGCCGCCACACCCGGGGAGTCCCGGGTCGCCGACGGCCCCGGCCCCCGCCACCCCCTCGTCGCGCTCCGGGCGTTCTTCCCCTCCCTGCATCTCAATATCGCGGCCGACTACGCCGCCCTCGACCGGCCGGCCGACGCGCGCGCCCAGCTGCGGCGGGCGCGGGTCTCGGTCAACGCCCTCGCCGACGGCGAATACCGCCAGGGCCTCAGGGACGCGATCGACCGGCTGCAACTGCGCCTCGACGGGGCCGCGGGCACGCCATAGGGGGCGTCTTCCCGATCAGGCCGGGCTCGCGGGGTGTGGCACGCACGCTCGCCGCGTTGTCGTCACTCTCCCCCACGCCTCAACGGCGCGGGGGGACCCCCATCGCTCCGCGTCGACTCCCTCCTCCGCCTTGCGATCGCACGCACCACACCCCGCTCCCTGATCCGGCCTGATCGGGAAGACGCCCCCTAGCGGCACGGAACGACGTCACCGCCCCAGCATCCCGTCGAGCAGCTCCGCACAGGAGGTGCGAGCGGCGTACGGGCGGGGAGGGCCGTACGGAATTGTCCCGCGGTGCAGGAGAACAGCACTCCGACGCACCAGACGATCATGCGCAGTGCGTGCCGTTCGGGCGCGGTGGACCCGGCCGCCGCCGGCATCGCTGTCACCGGCATCGCCGCCGCCGGCATCGCCGTCACCGGCTCCCGGAAGCCGGGCCCCGCCCCTTCCGCCGGCGTCCCGGGCATCTCGCGCGGTGTCAGCACCGCCGCCTCCCGTGACACCGGATCTGGCGCCGCGAAGCATGGACGGGATGCCGACTGGCGGCCGCCGACCGGCACGTATGCTTCCCGCACGCAGGGCACCACCAGCGCGGCACAACCCAGGGAGCATGAGTGAAGGTCGGCTGCATCGGACTCGGCGACATCGCCCAGAAGGCGTACCTCCCCGTCCTGGGCACACAACCGGGGCTCGAACTGCATCTGCACACCCGCACCCCGGACACCCTGCAACGGGTCGGCGCCACCCACCGGCTGCCCGCGGCCCAGCTCCACCCGGACCTGGACTCGCTGCTCGCCACGGGCCTGGACGCCGCCTTTGTGCACGCCGCCACCTCCGCCCACCCCGAGATCGTGACCCGGCTGATCGAGGCCGGCGTACCGACCTATGTCGACAAGCCGATCGCCTACGAGCTGGAGGCGTCCCAGCGCATCGTCGCGCTCGCCGAGGAGCGGGGAGTGGGCCTCACCGTCGGCTTCAACCGCCGCTTCGCGCCCGCCTACGCCCAGTGCCGTGAGCACGCCCGCGATCTGATCCTGATGCAGAAGAACCGCATCGGTCTGCCCGAGGACCCGCGCACCCTGGTGCTGGACGACTTCATCCATGTCGTCGACACCCTGCGGTTCCTCGTCCCCGGGGAGGTCGACCACATCGATGTGCGGGCCAGGGTCCGGGAGGGGCTGATGCAGCATGTGGTGCTGCAGCTGTCCGGCGACGGCTTCACCGCCGTCGGCGCCATGAACCGTCTCAGCGGTTCCACGGAGGAGATCCTCGACGTCTCCGGGCAGGACACCAAGCGCCAGGTCGTCAATCTCGCCGAGGTCATCGACCACAAGGGGCAGCCGAGCGTCCGGCGTCGCGGCGACTGGGTGCCGGTCGCCCGTCAGCGCGGTATCGAGCAGATCGTCCTGGCGTTCCTGGACGACGTACGGGCCGGCCGGCAGCCGTCCGCCCGGGACGCGCTGCGCACCCATGAACTCTGCGAACGGGTGGTCACCGACGCGCTGGCGCAGACCGCCTGCTGAGCGCCCGCAGGCCGGCATACCCGCCGGCGATCACCAGCGCGCCCATCGCCCCGTACACCGCCCAGTCGCCGAACCGGGTGTACGGGCTGGTGCCCTCGGCCAACGGCAGATCGTAGACGGCCGCCGCGCTGCGGTCGGTGCCGAGCCGCTCGCCGATCTGCTCGCCCCGCGGGCCGTACACGGCACTGATGCCGGTGAGGGTGGAGTGCACCATCGGCCGCCAGGTCTCCGCGGCGCGCAGCGCGGCCAGCGAGGCGTGCTGCGCGGGCGCCCAACTGCCCTGGAAGGTCGAGGTCGAGGACTGGGCGACCAGCACCTGTGCACCGTCGCGCACCAGATGGCGGCTCATATCGGGAAAGGCGCTCTCGAAGCACACCAGTGGCCCGACGCGCAGTCCGCCCGCGGACGCGACCGGGAGCACCACCGGGGCGGTGCCGCGCAGCCGGTCCGTCGGGGCGGCCTTGCCCACCTGGGTCGCCCAGCCGAGCAGGGACCGGAACGGGATGTACTCGCCGAAGGGCACCAGCCGCATCTTGGCGTAGCGGTCCCCGGTCGGCCCGTCCGGCCCGATCAGCACCGCGCTCTTGGAGATGCCCGGCCGGTCGGCGTGCGCGGAGTCGGCGTTGATCAGCAGCTCGGCGCCGGTCCGCCGGGAGAGCGCGGCGAGACGTTCGGCGAGCGCCGGGCGGTCCGCCGGGTCCTGGGAGAGGCTGCTCTCGCCCCAGACGACCAGCCGTACCCCGCGGTCCGCCAGCGACCGGGTGAGTGTTTCACTCCGGGCCAGCCGTTCCGCCGGGGTGCCGGTCAGGTTGGGCTGGACGACGGCGATCCGTACCGTGCCGGCGGCGCGGGGGACCGGCGCCCAGAACCAGACCGCGGTGACCGCCAGCGCGCACACCAGCAGCCCGGCGACGGCGGGCAGCCGTGCCGCCGGGCGGGCGATCAGCTCGGCCAGTGCGGTGTTCACCGCCACGATCAGCAGGCTGACCAGCCACACCCCGCCGATCGACGCCAGCCGCAGCGCGGGCGGTACCTGCCACTGGCCGGCGCCCAGCAGCCCCCACGGGCCACCCAAGTACTCCCAGGACCGCACCAGTTCGACCATCAGCCAGCCCGAGGGCACCAGCACCAGCGCGGCGGCACACCGGGCCGCGCCGGGCGCACCGCCCAGCAGCGCACGCACCAGCAGCCCCCAGGGCGCCCACAGCGCCCCGAGCAGCAGGGCCAGCACGAGGATGAAGACGTGCAGGCTCGGCAGCAGCCACTGGTGGACGGCGAGTATGAAGCCGGTGCCGCCCAGCCAGCCGTCCAGCGCCGCCCGCCCGTAGGTCGGCGCCGTCCGCACCAGCAGCAGCCAGGGCACCAGGCAGGCATACGCCAGCCACCACCAGGAGGGGGCGGGGAAGGTGAGGGCCGGCACCGCACCGGCGAGCGCGGCGGCCAGGCCCCGCGCCCAGGGGGAGCCGGGCCACCGCGCCTGCTGGCCGAGCGGTTTGTCCATGCCGGGCTCCCTGGTGCCGGTTTTCGCCGGTCGGACGGCCAGTGTGCGCGGGTGTGCCGATCAAGGAAAGGGGTGTCGCCGCAACAGCCGATAGCGGGACGTCACGGTCGATATCGGCCGGGGCGGACGGCGGGGCCGGTCAGTCGTCCACCGGCCGTACCTGGCGCCACTTCTCGTGGACGACGACGCCGGTCAGCCGCCAGCCGTCGGTGGTGCGGCGGGCGGTGAATTCATAGCGTCCGGCGCAGGTGTAGTTGGGGGCGGTCGGCCCGTCCCCGGTGTCCGACGCGGGGCCGGCGAGCCGCATCGGGTTGAGGTAGTCGGCCTGGATCGTGGCCGTGTCGCCGGGGGCGCCGTCCCGCCGGGCGAGGGTGATACGGCGGTTGACGATCAGATGCTGCCGTATCGCGAAGTGCCGCAGCATCTCGGCGAGCCAGGCCGCCATCTCCTCGGCGCCGCCCTCGATGCCGCCCGCCGAGCGGTAGTCGGCCCGGCCGTCCGGGGTGAACAGGGACAGATAGCCGGGCCAGTCGCCGTCGTCCAGGGTGATGGCGTACCCGGTGACCAGATCGTCGAGGGCGAGGCGGTCCATGAGCGTGGAGTGTTCCGCGCGCTGCGTCATCGCCTCAGTTTTCGGCATACCGAGGCCCCCGCCAAGAGGCGGGGGCCCACCGGCGCGGCGTCAGTTCACCAGCGCCGACTCCGGCAGGAGATCCGGGCCGGAATCCGGACGCCCGGCTTCCACCGCGGCGGCCGGCCGGTCATCCGAGTCGGTGAACTGGGTCCGGTACAGCTCCGCATACCGCCCCTCGGCCGCCAGCAGCGTCTCGTGCGTCCCGCGCTCGACGATCCGCCCGCCCTCGACCACCAGGATCTGGTCCGCGGCCCGTACGGTCGACAGCCGGTGGGCGATGACCAGTGCGGTACGGCCGTCCAGCGCCTCGGTGAGCGCCTCCTGCACCGCCGCCTCGGAGGTGTTGTCCAGGTGGGCGGTGGCCTCGTCCAGGATCACCACCCGGGGGTGGGCGAGCAGCAGCCGGGCGATCGTCAGCCGCTGGCGTTCACCGCCCGAGAGGCGGTAACCGCGCTCGCCGACGACGGTGTCCAGCCCGTCGGGAAGTCCGGCGATCAGTTCCTCCAGACGGGACCGGCGCAGCGCGTCCCACAGCTCCGCCTCGGTCGCCTCCGGCTTGGCCAGCAGCAGGTTCTCGCGGATCGAGTCATGGAAGAGGTGCCCGTCCTGGGTGACCATCCCGAGGACGTCGCGCAGTGAGGCGGCGGTCAGATCACGGACGTCCACCCCGGCCAGCCGGACGGCCCCCGCGTCGGTGTCGTACAGCCGCGGCAGCAGCTGGGCCACGGTCGACTTCCCGGCGCCCGAGGAGCCGACCAGGGCGACCATCTGGCCGGGTTCGGCGCGGAAGGAGATGCCGTGCAGGACCTCTTCGCCGCCGCGGGTGTCGAGGGTCGCGACCTCCTCCAGGGAGGCCAGCGAGACCTTGTCGGCGGACGGGTAGCCGAAGCGCACGGAGTCGAACTCCACGGACACCGGGCCCTCGGGGACCGTGCGGGCGTCCGGCTTCTCGGTGATCAGCGGCTTGAGGTCGAGCACCTCGAAGACCCGCTCGAAGCTGACCAGCGCGCTCATCACCTCGATATGGGCGCCGGACAGCGCGGTCAGCGGGGCGTAGAGCCGGGTGAGCAGCAGGGCGAGCGAGACGATCGCGCCGGCCTCCAGCTGTCCGCGCAGCGCGAGGAAGCCGCCCAGGCCGTAGACGACGGCCAGCGCCAGGGCGGAGACCAGGGTGAGCGCGGTGACGAAGTACGTCTGGACCATGGCCGAACGGACCCCGATGTCACGCACCCGGCGGGCCCGGGTGGCGAACTCGGCGGACTCGCGGGCCGGACGGCCCATCAGCTTGACGAGGGTGGCACCCGGCGCGGAGAACCGCTCCGTCATCTGCGTGCCCATCTCCGCGTTGTGGTCGGCGCCCTCCCGGCGCAGATCCGCCAGCCGCCGGCCGACCCGGCGGGCGGGCAGCACGAACACCGGCAGCAGCACCAGCGCGATCAGGGTGATCTGCCAGGACAGGGTGAGCATCACCCCGAGGGTCAGCAGCAGCGTCACGATATTGCTGACGACCCCGGACAGGGTGTCGCTGAACGCCCGCTGCGCACCGATCACATCGTTGTTCAGACGGCTGACCAGCGCTCCGGTGCGGGTGCGGGTGAAGAAGGCGATCGGCATCCGCTGGACGTGGTCGTAGACCGTCGTGCGCAGATCCAGGATCAGGCCCTCGCCGATGCTCGCCGAAAGCCAGCGGGTCAGCAGCCCCAGACCGGCCTCCGCGACCGCGATGACGGCGATCAGCACGGACAGGCCGACGACGATGGACGGTGAGTCGCCGCCCACGATGGCGTCCACCACCCGCCCCGCGAGCAGCGGGGTGGCCACCGCGAGCATCGCGGTCACCGTGCTCAGGACGAGGAACCACACCAGATGGCGGCGGTGCGGGCGGGCGAACGCCGTGATGCGGCGCAGGGTGCCGCGGGAGAAGCGGCGCCTGCCCTGCTGCGCGGTCATCGAGCTGTGCAGTGCATGCCAGGCGGTGACTTCCATGTCCATCGTGGCCTCCAAGGTGCCGGGATCGCATCACGGGATCGCCGTGAGTGACCGGCGACTTAACAGGAACCTAGGACCTCAACCAATGTTGAGGTCAAGCGATTCCGATGTGGTCACCCGTCAGGGCCTCCACGGGGCACCACGGTCATCGTGCGTCGGGCGCACAGGCATCGTGAAGACCTGCCCGCCGCGCCGCGCCGCGCCCACGACCGTCCCGCCGAACGGGCCGTGCCGTCCGGCGGATCAGGAGCCGGACCGGCCTTTGAGGGGGCGCTCCCAGGTCAGGCGCGGATGCGCGCCGTCCGGACAGCTCACCGTCAGCCGTACGCCCGCCCGTCCGTCGGGCAGTGTGGCGGTGGCGTCCACGACGACCGACACACGGGCCGGCTGCGAAGGCGCCGAGGCCTCCACCGCCGCCAGCGCCTCACCGAGCGCGGCCACCAGCTCCCGGCCGCTCCGGTCGTCGACCCGCGCGTCGACCGGGCCGGCGAACCGCACCGACGGGCGGCCGCCGAGCGCCGCGGTGGCCGCGCCGGCCACCCGCAGCACCCGGGTACGGAGACCGGGCGGCGCCTCCGACGGCCCCTGCTGGAGCGCGATGATCGCCGTCCTGATCTCCTGGATCGTCGCGTCGAGCTCGTCGATCGCCCCGCCGAGCCCGTCCCGCACCTCCGGCAGCACAGCCTTGTGCCGCGCGGTCTCCAGCAGCATTCCGGTGGCGAACAGCCGCTGGATGACCAGATCGTGCAGATCGCGGGCGATACGGTCGCGGTCCTCGAAGACGGCGAGCCGCTCGCGGTCCCGGTGCCGGTCGACGAGGACCAGCGCCACCGCGGCCTGGGCGGCGAACTGGGTCGCCAACGTCCGTTCGGGGTGGCTGAAGCGGCGGTCGCCGGACATCCGGCACAGCGCGAGCGCGCCCAGCACCCGCCCGTGGCTGCGCAGCGGCAGCAGCATCGTCGGGCCGTAGTGGCGCGACAGCGGGGAGACCGAGCGGGGGTCGGCGGCGAAGTCGTCGGAGAAGACGGCGAGCCCGGCGTGCAGTTGGTGGAGCACCGGGCTCTCCGGCGGGATCCGGCCGCGAAAGGCCTCGGTCCGTACGGCTTCCGGCAGCACGGTGGAGATCGCCACCACCTCCATACCGCCCTCGGCGTGCGGCAGCAGGACCGCTCCGGTCGCCGCCTCGGCCAGCTCCCGGCCCTGCTCCGCGACGACGGTGAGGGCGTTCGTGGCCGTGGAGCGGGTCTCGGGCCCGGCCAGCAGTGCCGTGGTGACGGATGCCGCGCCGTCGATCCAGCGCCTCCGCTGCCGGGCGGCGGAGTGCATCCGGGCATTGCTCAGGGCGATCCCGGCCTCGGTGGCCAGCACCCGCACCAGATGCAGATCCCCCTCGCCGAACTCCTCGCCGTCACCCTTCCCCGCGAGATACAGCGTGCCGAACAGCTCCCCCTGCACCTGGATGGGCACCTCCAGCGAGGCCCCGGCGGACGGCTCGGCCTCGGGGGAGACGCCGTGGGCGATCAGGTCGCCCGGCCCGCCGTCCTCGTCGTGGATGCCGACGGCGGCATGGCGCGCACCTGTGAGGGAGGCGGCGGTCTCCGCTATACGGTCCAGCGCACGGCGCAGATCGTGGTCGGAGCCGACCGCCGCCATCGCTTCCAGGAGCTGCGGAAGCCGGGAGATCGGCCCCCCGGCCAGCGCACGCAGGCTCTGCGCGGTCCGTTCGGGGAGTTCTCCCGCGGGGTCCGACGGCTTCAGGGCACACCTCACACTTTCCGGCGTTCCGGACAGTCTAATTCGCCCGAAAGTGTGTTATTCGAGCTGCTCGGATGCGGTGTCCGAGCGAGGTGCACGGGAGGAGATCAGGGGGCCGATCACCTGGGTGCCGGGCCCGGTCCGCCCGCCGGGGCCGGGCATCTGGCGGGTGTTGTCCGTCGTCAGCGGCTCGCCGCAGTGTCCGCACACGGCCACCATCGTGGTGTCCCGGTCGCAGCTCAGATGGTGGATACGGGCCGGGGGGCCGGCCTCGCCCGCGTACCAGCGGTCGCCCCAGTTCATCAGCGCCAGCAGCACGGGGTAGAGCTCCCGGCCCTTCCGGGTCGCCACGTAATGCTCGCGCGGCGGCCGCTCCTGATAGCGCTCGCGGGCCAGGACGCCCTCCTCGACCAGCCGCGACAGCCGGACGGTGAGGACTTTGCGGGAGATGCCCAGGTCGTGGGCGAGCTCGTCGAACCGGCCGATCCCCGTCAGTACGTCACGCATGATCAGCGCCGTCCAGGCGTCGGAGAACAGGTCGGTGGCGCGGGCGATCGAGCAGGCCACGTCGGCCAGCGGGGTGCGGGTCATGGTGTGAGCGTACCGAAGTTCCCTGAGGGAACTAAGGCTGCTAAGTTCCCTCAGGGAACGCGTCATGCACCGGCCGGAAAGGCGCCGGGGTGGTCGACTACCGAGGGGAGAACGCCATGGGCAGCGCTCGGCTGATCGCGCTGGACTCCGCCGACCCGGACACGGTCGACGGACGGCAGATCCGGGCGGCCGCCTTCCAGGGCGTACGACTGGCGTACACCTCCGGCGTCCTGGAACGCCTCGGCCGGCCACGGTCCGGACGCGCCCTGGTCGTGGGCAGCGGCCGCGGACTGCTGGCGCGCGGCCTCGTCGGCCTCGGCTTCCAGGTGACCGCCGTCGATCCGTCGGAGTCCGCGAGCGCGCTGGCCCGGGCGGCCGCGGAGCGCGACGGCCTCACCATCGAGCACCGCACCGCACCCGCGGAACGGCCGGCCGTCCCCGAGGCGGCCTTCGGCCTCGTCTATCTCGCGGACACCCTGGAAATCACCGCCACCCCCGACCGGGTGGTCGAACAGGCCGCCCGCGCCCTCGCACCCGGCGGCGTACTCGTCTACGACACGGTGAACCGCACCCCGGTGTCCCGGCTGGTCTACCTCGTGGGCTTCCAGCGCCTGCCGATGACCCGGATCGTGCCGGCCGGCCGGTATGCCGCGAGCCGGCTGCGCACACCGTCCGAAGTCGCCGCGCTGCTGGCGCGCCACGGTCTCACCGACGGCGGGATCTGCGACTTCAGGCCGCACGGTGTCCGCAGTCTGATTGCGGGTGTACGGGCCCGCCGCGCCGGCCGGGTGACCGACGATGTGCTCGAAGCCATGGTCGGCTTTGCGCTCGCCCCTGGGAGCAAACCCTTGGTCACCTATCTCGGCCACGCCCGCAAGGGGCGACTTTGAGACAACCTTCAGATGTCCCGGCCGCTGGGACTTGGACGCCGCGGCCTGCGGGTAAGCCGTAGACAACTACGGACAGCTGCAGAAACGCAGGAACACAGGCGACACACCACGCACCACCCACGACCCGGAAACGGGCCGACCCGCCCGGATTGCGCCGGGCGCCCCCCACACCTACCGAACGTCTCCGCCGCAGACGCGTGGCCATATCCCGCGCCTCGGCACGAAAGTGGGCCGGGCCGATGGATCAAGTGGAACAAGGTCAGTACTACCCGAGACTTGTGGGACCCAGCCGCGCGGCAGGCGGCACGACCGTGCTGGAACTCCGCGGTGAACTGGACATCCTCGCCGTGTCGGTGCTGTCCGACCGGCTGGACGACCTCACCGGTGTCCAGGGCGCCGATCTCCTGCTCGATGTGCGCGCGGTGACGTTCATCGACTGCGCCGGTCTGTCGCTGCTCAGCCGCGCCCGCTACCGGACCCGGCAGCGGGGCGGCCGGCTGCGGCTGACCGGTGTCACCCGCGGCGGGAGTGTCGGGCGGCTGTTGCGCATGACCGGGCTGAACGGCACCTTCGAGATCGTGTCCGACGGGGACGGCGCCGAGGAACCGGCCGCCGGCGCCGCCGGACCGTCCGAGGTCACGGACGGCGCCGGCACCGCCGTTGCCTGACCCGCGCCCCCGTACGCCGCCCGCCCCGCGGACCGGCGGCGCGGGCACCGGCTCAGGCCGGCAGGACCGCCTCGATGGCGGTGACCAGCTCCTCGGCCTCCGGCTCGGTCCGCGGCCGGAAGCGGCCCGCGACCTTGCCCTCGGCATCGATCAGGAACTTCTCGAAGTTCCACTGGACGTCGCCGGCCGCCCCCTCGGCGTCCTCGGTGTCCGTCAGCGCCGCATACAGCGGGTGCCGGTCCGCGCCGTTGACCTCGGTCTTCTCGAACAGCGGGAAACTCACGCCGTACGTCGCGGAGCAGAAGGTGGCGATCTCCTCGGCGGTGCCCGGCTCCTGGCCCGCGAACTGGTTGCTGGGGAAGCCCAGCACACGGAAGCCACGGTCCCCGTAGCGCTGCTGCAGCCGCTCCAGGCCCGAATACTGCGGGGTCAGCCCGCACTTGGACGCCACATTCACCACCAGCAGGGCCTTGCCCCGGTAGTCGGCGAGTGAAGCGGGCTCACCTGTCAGGGTGCGCAGGGGAATGTCGTACAGGCTCACGGTCATGCTCCTCGTCGCGGTTCCGCGGATAGGGACGTCCCTCGTCCGTCCCAACAGCGCCGCCCGCGCGGATCTTCCCCGGATCGTCCACCGGCCAGGAGACGACCGGCCGCAGCTCCCCCGAGCGCCACTCCTTGAGCAGCTGATCGAAGATCGGCGTCTCCTCCTCGGCCGGGCGGCGCGCCTGCGGAGCAGGGGGCGGCAGCGGCGGCGGCTGGCGGGGGAGCGAGATGCGCTGAAAGGGGTGAGCGGCGGGCTTCTTGGCGTCCATGCCCGGACTCAACCGGAAATCGGCCCCCGAGTTGCGGGACGCGGCCGGGACGGCCCCCAGATGCCCCTGCGGTGGTGACAGGCAGAAGATACGTTCGCGCGCCGGAGGGGCCGGCGGATGTCCCGCCGGCCCCTCCGTCATCAGTAGCCTTGAGTGCCGTGCGGCCCGGCCCCTGCCGTTCGAACAGGGCCGGGCGGGCCGGTCAGCTCCGGCAGAGCAGCGAGGCGAGGACCTCCCGGAGCGCCGCCTCGGGGTCGGCCACCCGCCCCTCGGCGCGCCATGCGACGAAGCCGTCGGGGCGCACCAGCACCGCGCCCTCCGGCGTCGTCCCGTGCTTCTCGGCCCAGTCGGCGTCCTCCGCGGGGGCCAGGTCGTCGTTCGGCCCGGTGCCGATCATGTAGCACTGCAGCCCCAGGGAGAACTCCTCATTGGCGCCCTTGGCCGCGGTGCGCCACATCTCGCCGTCGGAGCCGGTCAGCAGGACGAAGGACTTCTCGTACAGATCGAGGGTCGAGCGGCGCTCGCCGGCGGCCTGCAGCCACATGTGCGGGGCGCGGGTGCCCGGCTCGCCGGTCAGCCGCATCTGCTCGGGCACCACCGGCAGCTCGGGGTCGGCGCCGACGACCGCGCCCTGCGGATAGCAGTACCCCAGGGCCACGGTGAGCACCCCGCGCTGCCGGCCGCCGCCCGCACCGGGCGCCGGGGCGTACCCCGGGTGGCTGTGCTCGGCGGAGCGGGCCGAGGCACGGGCACTGGTTTCCCGCGCCACCGGCTGCCGCTCCGCCTCGTACGAGGCCAGCAGTCCGGGGCCTGCCGAGCCGTTCAGCACGGTGGCGAGTTTCCAGGCGAGGTTGTGGGCGTCCTGGATGCCGGTGTTGGAGCCGAACGCCCCGGTGGGGGACATCTCGTGGGCCGAGTCGCCGGCGAGGAAGACCCGGCCGGTCCCGTACCGTTCGGCGACCCGCTCAGCGGCGTGCCACGGCGCCTTGCCGGTGATCTCAACTGCCATGTCCGGTACGCCCGTTGCCCGGCGGATGTGGTCGATGCACCGCTCGTCGGTGAAGTCCTCCAGGGTCTCGCCCCGGTCCGGGTGCCACGGGGCGTGGAAGACCCATTCGGCCCGGTTGTCCACCGGCAGCAGGGCGCCGTCGGCCTCGGGGTTGGTCAAGTAGCAGGCGATGAAGCGGCGGTCGCCCACGGCGTCCGCGAGCTCCGGCGCGCGGAAGGTGATGCTCACGTTGTGGAACAGGTCGCCGGGACCCGTCTGCCCGATGCCCAGCCGCTCGCGGACCGGGCTGCGCGGGCCGTCGGCCGCGATCAGGTAGTCCGCGCGCACGGTGCTCTGCTCACCGGTCTCCCGGTTCCTCAGGACCGCGGTCACGCCCTGCGCGTCCTGCTCGAAGGAGCTCAGCTCGGTGGAGAACCGCAGGTCACCGCCCAGCTCACGGGCGCAGCGCACCAGCACCGGCTCCAGGTCGTTCTGGCTGCACAGGCACCAGGCGGACGGGCTGAACCGGGCCAGCCCGCCGCCCGGGTCGATCTCCTTGAACAGCCACTCCTGGTCGTCGCCGGTGAGTGAACGGGCCTGCAGGATCCCGTGGTTGTCGGCCAGCGTCGAGGCGGCCTCGCGGATCCGCTGCTCCGCGCCGGCCACGCGGTACAGCTCCATGGTGCGGACGTTGTTCCCCCGCCCGCGCGGGTGGCGGGAGGTGTCCGAGTGCTTCTCGACCAGCAGATGTCGGACACCCAGACGTCCCAGGAACAGCGACGCGGACAGGCCGACCAGGGACCCGCCCACGATGAGTACCGGAACCCGGTCTTCGGCGGTGGGATTCATTGCGTGCTCCAGCTCCAGGGGCGTGTACGGCAGATGGAGCACGAATGCCCGGCTGAGGGCCTGTTCGATCACGGTTCACCTGCATGGCTCACAGATCTCGCGCCACCCGTGGGTCCCGGCCACGATCGAATCCGGGACGCCCCCGGACACCGGGCAGGCCGCCCCCACCATCCGGCTCAGTCACCGGATCGCACCGGAACTGACGACGCACCACTGGGGCCGTCGGGCCCCGAAGGAGATGCGTAGACGATGACAACGCTGTCGGAACGAATATCCCAGTCAGCCTTCGACGGCTCGCGGCTTCGGGTCGTGCTGCTTCTGGATCTCCACGAGGGAGCCCAGCAGGACTTCCTGGAAGCCTACGAGCACCTGCGCAACCAGGTCGCGTCCGTCCCCGGGCACATCACCGACCAGCTGTGCCAGTCCATCGAAAACCCCTCGCAGTGGCTCATCACCAGCGAATGGGAGAGCGCACCGCCGTTCCTGGCCTGGGTCAACAGCGAGGAACACGTCAAGATGGTCCAGCCGCTGCACGGCTGTGTCCGCGACACCCGCTCGCTGCGCTTCAGCGTGCTGCGCGAGACCTCGAACATCGCCAGCCTCGCGCCCGAGCCCCCCAAGGGACGGCTGCAGGCCAACCCCCGCGTCGGCGACGGGGTGGTCCGGCACGCGCTGACCTTCACCGTGAAGCCGGGCAGCGAATCGATGGTCGCGGAGATCCTCGCCGGGTACACCTCCCCGGAGGCCCGGGTCGACGACACCACCAGGCTCCGCCGCACCTCCCTCTTCATGCACGGCAACCGCGTCGTGCGCGCGGTCGAGGTGCAGGGCGACCTCGTCGCGGCGCTGCGGCACATCTCCCAGCAGCCCGAGGTCAGGGCCGTCGAGGAAGCCATCAACCCGTATCTGGAGCAGGACCGCGACCTCAGCGACCCGAACTCCGCCCGGGTGTTCTTCACCCGCGCCGCACTGCCCGCGGTGCACCACGTCGCGTCGGGCGGACAGCAGCCGGACGGCATCCGCCGGCATGCGCTGTACTACCCGGCCAAGGAGGGCTGCGGTATGGCGCTGGCCCGGATGCTGGCCCGCCAGGACGAACTGGCCGCCGACGACCCGTCCTGTCCCGTCGCCGGCAGCACCATCTTCCAGCGCGACGACGTAGTGGTCCGGATGGTCGATCTGCGCATCCCCGTCGACAGCGACCCCATGCTGTCGCTCGGTGTACGCGGCCCCCGCAAGACGGCCGTGCTGCGGCGCCTCATCGACACCGATGTGGCCGGCGGTCTGTCGAACGACCGCGAGATCACGCGCTTCCTGGAGCGTTCCGACATGGCGCTCATCACCGACCGCCGGGCACCGGGCGCCTGACGCCCCCGGCCTCTCACCCCATTCAACCGCCGGCACCACGCCCCTGGAGGAACAGCCATGACCACGCACCGCCCACGCATCGTGGACCTCAGCGAGACCCAGCCCAACCGCCGGCGCGGAGGTGATCTGCGCGCCATGCTGACACCCAGCGCGGTGGGCGCCACGAGCGGCTTCATGGGCATGGCACTCGTGCAGCCCGGCGAGCGCATCGGCGAGCACTACCACCCGTACTCCGAGGAGTTCGTGTACGTCGTGCAGGGCGCGCTCGAAGTCGACCTGGACGGGGAACCGCACCCGCTGCGCCCGGACCAGGGTCTGCTGATCCCCCCGTACATGCGGCACCGCTTCCGCAATGTCGGGAAGGAAGAGGCCCGCATGGTCTTCCACCTCGGCCCGCTGGCACCGCGCCCCGAGCTCGGACACGTCGACACCGAGGGCTCGGAGGAGAGCACACCGGCCGCGCCACCGGAACGCACGGAGCCGGTGTCATGACCCGCCGCGTGGCGGTCACCGGCGTCGGCATCGTCGCTCCGGGCGGCGTGGGTGTGCCCGCCTTCTGGGACCTGCTGTCCTCCGGCCGTACGGCGACCCGTGGCATCACCCTCTTCAACCCCGAGGGTTTCCGCTCACGTATCGCCGCCGAGTGCGACTTCGATCCCGCGGCCCACGGTCTGAGCGAGGAGCAGGTGGCCCGCTCGGACCGGTACATCCAGTTCGCGATGGTCGCCGCGAACGAGGCGCTGCGCAGCTCCGGCCTGGACACCGAGGCCGAGGACCCCTGGCGCATCGGGGTGTCCCTGGGCACCGCGGTCGGCGGCACCACGCGTCTCGAACACGACTATGTCGCCGTCAGCAGCCACGGTGCCCGGTGGGATGTGGACCACCGGCCGGCCGGCCGCCATCTGGAGCGGGCGTTCTCCCCGAGTTCGCTCGCCTCCGCGGTGGCGGAACAGATCGGCGCCCACGGCCCGGTGCAGACCGTCTCCACGGGCTGCACCTCCGGCCTCGACGCCATCGGCTACGCCTTCCACACCATCGAGGAGGGCCGGGTCGATGTCTGTATCGCCGGCGCCTCGGACTCGCCGATCTCCCCGATCACCGTGGCCTGCTTCGACGCGATCAAGGCGACCTCGGCGAACAACGACGATCCCGCACACGCCTCCCGCCCGTTCGACGCCAACCGCGACGGATTCGTGATGGGTGAGGGCGGCGCCGTGCTCGTCCTGGAGGAGCTGGAACACGCCCGCGCCCGCGGAGCGACCATCCACTGTGAGATACGTGGCTATGCCACCTTCGGCAACGCGTACCACATGACCGGCCTCACCCAGGAGGGCCTGGAGATGGCCGAGGCGATCAACCGCGCACTCGGCCACGCCAGGATCGACGCCACCCAGGTGGACTACGTCAATGCGCACGGCTCGGGAACCCAGCAGAACGACCGGCACGAGACGGCCGCCGTCAAGCGGTCGTTGGGTGCCCATGCCCACCAGGTGCCGATGAGTTCCATCAAATCCATGGTGGGCCACTCGCTCGGAGCGATCGGCGCGATCGAGATCGTGGCCTGTGTGCTGGCACTCACCCACCAGGTGGTGCCGCCGACGGCCAACTACGAGACTCCGGACCCGGAGTGCGACCTCGACTATGTGCCCAAGACGGCCCGGGAGCTGCCGCTGCGTTCGGTGCTCTCGGTCGGCAGCGGCTTCGGTGGATTCCAGTCAGCGGTGGTACTGACCCGACAGGGTGGGAGGGCAACATGAGCTCCCCGAAAGAACGTCGTTCCGTCGTCACCGGCATCGGCGTCATCGCCCCCAACGGGGTGAGCACCGAGACCTTCTGGAAGGCGACGGTGGAGGGCATCAGTGTCCTCGACCACGTCACCCGTGAGGGGTGTGAACATCTGCCCCTCAAGGTCGCCGGTGAGGTACGGGGCTTCGACCCGGCGGATCTGATCGAGGAGCGCTACCTCGTCCAGACCGACCGGTTCACCCACTTCGCCATGGCGGCGGCCAACCTCGCGCTGGACGACGCCCGTCTCGGCCGTGCCGACTACAACGACTCACCGTTCGCGGTGGGGGTCGTCACGGCCGCGGGATCGGGCGGTGGCGAGTTCGGCCAGCGGGAGCTGCAACGGCTCTGGGGCCAGGGCTCCCGCCATGTCGGCCCGTACCAGTCCATCGCCTGGTTCTATGCGGCGAGCACCGGACAGATCTCCATCCGTGGCGGCTTCAAGGGGCCGTGCGGCGTCGTGGCCAGCGACGAGGCGGGCGGTCTGGATGCCCTGGCGCATGCCGGCCGCACCATCCGGCGCGGCACCGACGCCGTCGTCGTGGGTGCCGCCGAGGCACCACTGGCCCCCTACTCGGTCGTCTGCCAGCTCGGCTACGACGATCTGAGCAAGCTCGACGATCCGGCCCGCGCCTACCGCCCGTTCACCAGCGGCGCCTGCGGATTCGTGCCCGCCGAGGGCGGCGCGATGCTGATCGTCGAGGAGGAGGCGGCGGCCGAGAGCCGCGGGGCGAGTGTCCGGGCCGTGCTGGCCGGGCATGCCGCGACCTTCACCGGAGCCTCCCTGTGGGAGGAGTCCCGCGACGGGCTCGCCCACGCGATCCGTGGCGCGCTGGAGGATGCGCGGTGCGCCCCGGAGGAGATCGATGTGGTGTTCGCGGATGCGCTCGGTGTCCCCGCGGCCGACCGGGCCGAGGCGCTGGCGCTCGCGGACGCCCTGGGCCGGCACGCCTCGCAGGTCCCGGTGACCGCTCCCAAGACGGGCACCGGCCGGGCGTATTGCGGCGCCCCCGTCCTGGACACCGCGGCCGCGGTGCTCGCGATGGAGTACGGCGTCGTGCCGCCCACCCCCAACGTCGTCGACGTCTGCCATGACCTTGACGTGGTGACCGGCCGGGCCCGCCCCGCCGAGTTGCGGACGGCGCTGGTGCTGAGCCGGGGACTGATGGGCTCGAACGCGGCGCTGGTGCTGCGGAAGGGCTCCGGGTCCCCCTCATGAGAAGGAGAACCTCAGATGACCGCTCAACTGACGCTCAATGAGCTGGCCGCGCTGATGAAGTCCGCGGCCGGCCTCACCGTCGACCCCAAGGAGCTGACGAACCGGCAGGACGCGACGTTCGCCGACTTCGGCCTCGACTCGCTCGGGCTCCTCGGGATCGTGGGCGAGCTGGAGAACCGGCAGGGCCGGCCGATGCCGACCGACGCGGAGCGCTGCAAGACGCCGCGCGACTTCCTCGCCCTCGTGAACACCGCCAACGACACCGTGCCTACGACAGGAGCATGACATGCCTGGCCACACCGAGAACGACATCACCATCGCGGCGCCCCTCGACCTCGTCTGGGACATCACCAACGACATCGAGAACTGGCCGCAGCTGTTCAGCGAGTACGCCTCGGTCGAGGTGCTGTCCAGGGAAGGCGACAAGACCACCTTCCGGCTGACGATGCACCCGGACGACAACGGCACCGTCTGGAGCTGGGTCTCCGAGCGGGTCGTCGACCGCCAGAACCGTTCGGTGCGCGCCCGCCGCGTCGAGACCGGCCCGTTCGCGCACATGGACATCCACTGGAAGTACGCCGAGATCCCGGGCGGCACCTCGATGCACTGGACCCAGGACTTCGCGATGAAGCCCGACGCCCCGGTCGATGACAAGGGCATGACCGAGATGATCAACCGCAACTCCCGGATCCAGATGGAGCTCATCCGGGACCGGATCGAACAGCGGGACCGCGAGCTCCGGTCCACCACCGTCAGCTGACGGCCCGCCAGGCCGCGTTCGGACCGCCTCCCGGCGGCAACGAAGGGACCCCTGATGCATCACGCTCTGATCGTCGCTCGTATGGCACCCGGTTCGGCTCCGGACATCGCCGAGGTCTTCAAGGCCTCCGACCGTACGGAACTGCCCCACCTGGTCGGTGTCTCGCGACGGACCCTCTTCCAGTTCGGTGACGTGTATCTGCACCTCATCGAATCCGACCGGCCGCCCGGCCCGGAGATCGCCAAGGTGACGGAACACCCCGAATTCCGCGCCGTCAGCGACAAGCTGTCCGCCTACGTCAGCGCCTACGACCCGGAGACCTGGCGAAGCCCCAAGGACGCGATGGCCCAGCAGTTCTACAGCTGGCAGCGCGACGGCAGCAGCTGACGCGCACGCGGAGCCGAGGAGACCCCTCGGCTCCCGCGCATCCCCGGACAGGGGCAAGGCCGCCCGGCGAGGAGCACTCTCCTCACCGGGCGGCCTGCCGTGCCCGGACCTTCTCATTCGGGGACGGTGCATTCGAAGGCGTGCAGATACGGGTTGACGACCAGGATGTCGCCGACCTTCAGACCCGCCTCGGCCATCCGGCTGACCAGGCTCGCCTTGGTGTGCTTGGCGCCGCCGACATTGAGCAGCAGCAGCAGATCCATGGCGGTGGTGAACTTCATGGAGGGGCTGTCATCGACGAGGTTCTCGATGATCACGACGCGGGCGCCGGGACGGGCGGCCCTGACCACGTTCCGCAGCGTTCTGCGGGTGCTCTCGTCGTCCCACTCCAGGATGTTCTTGATGATGTAGACATCGGCCTGGACCGGGATGTCGTCGCGGCAGTCCCCGGGCACGATCCGTACCCGCGGGGCCAGCGCACCGCCGTCCCGCAGCCGCGGGTCCGGGTTCGCCACGACCGTGGGCAGATCGAGCAGGGTGCCCTGGAGCGTGGGGTACTTCTCCAGCAGGCTGGCAAGGACATGCCCCTGGCCACCGCCGATGTCCGCCACCGAGGACGCCCCGCTCAGATCGAGCAGCCCCGCGATGTCCTGCGCCGACTGCTTGCTGGACGTGGTCATCGCCCGGTCGAAGACCTCGGCGGACTCCCGTGCGTCCTGGTGCAGGTAGTCGAAGAACCCCTTGCCGTACAGGTCGTCGAAGACGCTGCGGCCGGAGCGCACCGCGTCGTCCAGCCGCGGCCAGGCCTCCCAGGTCCACGGCTCCGTGCACCACAGGGAGATGTAGCGCAGGCTGTTCGGGGTGTCCTCCCGCAGCAGCCGGGACATCTCCGTGTGGACGTACTTCCCGTCGTCGGTCTCGGCGAAGATCCCGTAGCAGGACAGCGCGCGCAGCAGCCGGTCCAGCGGCCGCGGCTCGGTCTGCACCGCGGCGGCCAGTTCCTCCGCGGTGGTGGGCCGGTCGCCGAGTGCGTCGGCGACGCCGAGGCGCGCCGCCGCCCGTACGGCCGCCGCACACGCGGCTCCGAAGATGAGCTCCCGGAGCTGCATGGCCGGCTGGGGAGTGGGACTTACGGTGGTCATTGCGCCTCTATTCTCCCGTGGCGGACGGGTTCAGCCCGTCCCGGTGCAGCCGTCGGCACAGCCCGGCCGGCTCCGAGGTCCGGCAGACGTTGTGGATGAACCGGTTCCCCTTGCCGGGGAGGTCCCGGTTGGCCAGGTCCACCGGCTTGTTGTGCAGCACGATGTTGTGGCTGATGACGTTGTGGTGGTTGAGCACCTTCACGAAGCTGTGGAACAGCACGACACCGCCGGAGAGCGGGGACTTGCCGTGGTGGTCCCGGATCACATTGCGCCGCACCAGGACGTGCTCGGCGCCGGTGAGCACGATGCCGGAGCCCTGGATGTCCGGCAGCCGGCTGTTCCCCTTGCAGAACTTGTTGTTCTTGTAGATGGAGTTGTTCCGGACCGTCAGCGCTCCGGCCTGGGGGCGGGACTCGTCGCCGACGACGAACACCCCACCGCAGTTCCTGGTCATGGTGTTGTAGCTGACCGTCAGGTTTCTGACCCGCCGGATCGTGACCCCGATCCGGTTACCCGCGAGGTAGTTGTCGCTGATCACGGCGCCCCGGGTGTCGGAGCCGCCGCCTTCTTCCTTGGTCTTGTTCGCGAGGAAGATGCCCGCGTCGCCGTTGTCGACGAGAGTGTTGTCCCGGAAGATGCCCCGGATGGACTTCTCCTGCGCGATGCCCCACACGCCGCTCTTCCGCACGGTCACGTGGTGTACCGAGAGCCGGTCGGTCGCGGAGGCCCAGATCCCGGTCTTCTTGGCGCCGCTGACGGTCAGCGAGCGAATGCTGACGTCCCGGAGCGCTCTGTTCTTCCCGACGACGCAGATGCCGTGGCCGGCCTGCCCGCAGGCGTTGGTGGTCCGTTTGCCCGACGGAGTGATCACCGTCTTCCGGCCCGCACCCACCAGGTGCAGCCGGGACTTGTTGATCTGCACGCTCTCTCTGTAGCGTCCGGGCCGGATGACGATGGTGTCACCCGGCCTTGCCTTGTTCACCGCGCGTTGGATCGACTCCCCTGCGTGGACGACATGGCGTCCCGGAGCGTCGCACGGTGAAGCCGCACCCAGGCCGCCGATCATCATCGCGGCGACGCAGCCCATGTATTTCACGTGTCGTAGCACCATGAGGCGAAGCTATGGGTGATCACTCCGGCTCGCCACATGTGGTGACCCGATCGTCACGGTGTGTGCAGACGCCAGCTTTCGACGCGCCGTCAGCTCCGTTCCCCCGGCCCGTCGTCGGGCCCGCCATCAGGGCCGGTCAGCGGGCTTTTCCGGGGCCTTTTCGGGGGCATCGGACGGACCGGGGCGCGGTCCGCAATCGGCCGGCCCGGAATCAGCTGACCGGGTATCGGGCGGGGTGTCGGACGGAGTACCCGACGATGCGTCGGGTCCGGCGTCGGGCCGGGTACCCGACGGGTCGTCAGCCGGCCCGTCCGGCCACACCTCGGTCAGGAAGGCCGCGAGGCTGGTCGGCAGAAACCACGGTCGGGCGCGGAAAACGGTCACGGAAGACCAACGCGCCAAGCCCGGCCGACGACACCGGCCCGGGGGCAGTGAGCCCGCTTGATCACCCCAACGGCCGCGGGGAAGGCGGACCACCGCCCGCGGGGGAGCGGTCAGCGGCCCTGACGGATCGCCGTCTCGATGCCGTCCAGGAGGACGCTCAGCCCGATGTCGAAGGTGCTCCTCGCCTCGCGTTCCATATAGGGGACCGAGTCGCCCGGGTCCGGAGCGGCGCCCTCGGTCTCCAGCCGGACCAGGAGCGGAAAGCGCTCCGCGAAGTCGGGGACCATCTCGGTCAGCATGCCGGAACGGGCCTGCCACCACTCCTCGTCGGAGACCCCCGTCGAGGCCGCGGCCAGCCGTGATTCCGCCACGGTCTGCGCGGCGCCGCGGATGAAGTGGAACAGCGCCCCGACGACCCGCCGCAGCACCGCGGAGCTCAGCTCCGTCGCGTACAGCAGGCGGAGCAGTGTCTCCAGTGCGCGGTACTCATGGGGGCCGAGCACCGGACGCGCCTGGGAGACCTGGAGCACCCAGGGGTGGCGGAGGTAGAACTCCCAGGTGTCCTCGGCCCAGGAGGTCACCGCGGCGCGCCAGCCCGGCGTCAGGTCGTAGTCGGTGGGCAGCTCGGCCAGCACCTGGTCGTACATCAGGTCCACCAGCTCGCTCTTGCCGGGGACGTAGGTGTAGAGCGCCATCGCGGTACGCCCCAGGCGCTCGCCGACCGCGCGCATGGACAGCGCCGCCATGCCGTCCGCGTCGGCGACCGCCACCCCGGCATCGACGATCGCTGCCACGCTCAGTGCCGGTTTGGGTCCCGGCCACCGTCGCGTCCGCGTGCCGGCGGCACCTTCCGCACGCCACAACAGCGCCATCGAACGACGGGCGTCGCCCTGGCCCGCGAAAACCACCACTTGCGACTCCTTACGCCATAAAGTAACGTCCCCGAGCGAACTCTTTACGGTGTAAAGATATCAGGAGGGGTGGCAGCACACATGGGGGACCAGCAGACCGGCCGGCGGCCGGGCAACGGCGAAACATCCGCCGCGGACAGTCACGACATGATCCAGGTCCGCGGCGCCAGGGAGAACAATCTCGCCGATATCTCGCTCGACATACCCAAACGCCGTCTCACGGTCTTCACCGGTGTCTCCGGCTCGGGGAAGTCCTCCCTGGTCTTCGGCACCATCGCCGCCGAGTCGCAGCGGCTCATCAACGAGACCTATACGGCCTTCATCCAGTCCTTCATGCCGAGCCAGGGGCGTCCCGATGTCGACGCGTTGCGCAATCTGAGCGCGGCGATCGTCGTGGACCAGGAACGGATGGGCGCCAACTCCCGCTCCACGGTCGGCACCGCGACCGATGCCCACACCATGCTGCGGATCATCTTCAGCCGCCTCGGCGCCCCGCACGCCGGTACCTCCACCGCCTTCAGCTTCAACAGCGCCGAGGGCATGTGCCAGGAATGCGAGGGTCTCGGCCGGGTCTCGGCGATCGACACCGACGAGCTGCTGGACACCGAACTCTCCCTCAACGAGGGCGCGATCACCGCTCCCGGCTTCACCGTCGGCTCGTGGTACTGGCAGACCCTCGCCCACTCCGGATTCTTCGACCCGGACGTCAAGCTCAAGGACTACACCCCCGCCCAGTGGGACGACTTCCTGCACAAGCCCGCCACCAAGATCAAGGTGGGCACCTCCCACATCAACTACGAAGGCCTGCTGGTACGGGTGCAGCGCACCTATCTCGCCAAGGACCGCGCCGCCATGCAGCCGCACATCCGGGCCTTCGTCGACCGGGCGGTGACCTTCACCGCCTGCGGTGCCTGCGGCGGTGCCCGCCTCAATCCGGCCGCGCTCGGCTCCCGGATCGCCGGCCGCAATATCGCCGAGTGCTCGGCCCTGCAGATCAGTGACCTGGTCACCTTCGTCCGGGGCATCGACGACCCCGCCGTGGCCCCGCTGGTCGCCACCCTCTGCCACACCCTCGACTCGCTCGTCGAGATCGGCCTGGGCTATCTGAGCCTGGACCGGGAGTCCGCCACGCTGTCCGGTGGTGAGGCCCAGCGGGTGAAGATGGTCCGTCACCTCGGCTCCAGCCTGACCGATGTCACCTATGTCTTCGACGAGCCGACCACCGGACTGCACCCGCATGACATCCAGCGGATGAACGACCTGCTGCGGCGGCTGCGCGACAAGGGCAACACCGTCCTGGTCGTCGAGCACAAGCCCGAGACGATCGAGATCGCCGACCATGTGGTCGATCTCGGCCCGGGAGCCGGATCCGCCGGGGGAGAGGTCTGCTTCACCGGCGATGTCGCCGCGCTCCGCGCCTCCGGCACCCTGACCGGGCGTCATCTCGACCACCGCGCCACGCTGCGCGAGCAGGTACGGCGCCCCGTGGGAGAGATATCGATCAGCGGCGCGAACGCCCACAACCTCAAGGACGTCAGCGTCGGCATCCCGCTCGGGGTGCTCACCGTCGTCACCGGTGTCGCGGGGTCGGGCAAGAGCTCCCTGATCCATGGGTCACTGCCCGGCAGGGACGGCGTGATCATCGCCGACCAGTCCCCGATCCGGGGTTCCCGGCGGTCCAACCCGGCCACCTACACGGGGCTGCTCGGGCCGGTCCGTACGGCGTTCGCCAAGGCCAACGGCGTCAAGGCCGCCCTGTTCAGCGCCAACTCCGAAGGGGCCTGTCCCACCTGCAAGGGCATCGGCCTGGTCTACACCGACCTCGCGATGATGGCGGGGGTGGCCTCGGTCTGCGAAGAGTGCGAGGGCAAGCGGTTCACCCCCAAGGTCCTCACCTACACCCTGCGCGGCAAGAACATCAGTGAGGTCCTCGCCATGTCGGTGGCCGAGGCCCGGGAGTTCTTCCCCACCGGGCAGGCCCGCACCGTCCTCGACCGGCTCGCGGAGGTGGGCCTGGGCTATATCGGTCTGGGCCAGCCGCTCACCACCCTCTCCGGCGGCGAACGGCAGCGGCTCAAACTCGCCCTTCACATGGCGGAGCGGGGCGCCGTCTACGTCCTCGACGAGCCGACCACCGGACTGCATCTCGCCGATGTGGACCAGCTGCTGGGCCTGCTCGACCGGCTGGTCGACGACGGCAACACCGTCATCGTCATCGAGCACCACCAAGCCGTGATGGCCCACGCCGACTGGATCGTCGACCTCGGCCCCGGCGCCGGCCAGGACGGCGGCCGGGTGGTCTTCACCGGCACCCCCGCCGATCTCGTCGCCACCGGCGATTCGCTGACGGCACGCCATCTGCGGAGCTACCTCAAGACACCCACCGCGTAAGTCCCCGTCCTTGGGCCTGGCCGGCGGGTGGGCGTGGATCAGCCCACGCCGGCCGCCGGACGGGCTCCAGGGGGAGACACCCCCTGGCCCTGCTCTCCCATGGAGGACCCGATGACGGCCGTGCCCGTCGCGCTCATCCAGGTCACCGACGTCCGGCGGATCACCCCGCACATGGTCCGTATCACCTTCGCCGGTGACGGCCTCGACGACTTCCCGACCTGGCCCGACCAGCAGCTCAAGCTGCTCTTCCCCAGGCCGGGCCACCGCGCGCCCCGGCTGCCCGACACCACCGCCGACGGCGACGCGATGCGCTGGTACCAGGCGTTCCTCGCCCTCCCCGAGGACGAACGGCCGTGGATGCGCAGCTATACGGTGCGCTCCTACGACCCCGTCCGGCACCGGATCACCATCGACTTCGTGCTGCACGGCACGACGGCGACGGCCGGCCCGGCGACCCGGTGGGCGGCCACAGCCGCCGTGGGCGACCTCCTCGCCCGGTACGGACCGGCGGCCCAGTACGCCAAGCCGCTCCCGCTCGACCGGGCCGACTGGCTGCTGCTGGCCGGCGACGCGACCGCACTACCGGCTATCGGCTCCCTCGTCGAGGCACTGCCGGCCGGCACCCGCGCGCTGGCCTGCATCGCGGTGGCCGGCGCGGCCGAGGAGCAGCTCTTCACGACCCGGGCGGACCTCACCGTGCGATGGGTGCACGCGGACGGGCGCCATGACGCCTTGCCGGCGGCCGTGCGCGCCCTCACCTTCCCGCCGGGACCGGTCTTCGCCTGGCTGGCCGGTGAGGCGGGCGCGGTCCGTGCGCTCCGGCGGCATCTGGTCGAGGAGCGCGGTATCGGCAAACGGCAGATCGACTTCAGCGGGTACTGGCGCCGCACGCTCAGTCAGGACGACGCCCCGACCGAGGAGGACCTCGCCGAGGCACAGGAGCGCCTCGCGGCCGCCCGGTCCCCGCAGGACTGAGGCAGGCTCAGCCCGCCCGCTCCGCCGCGCTGCGCTCCACACAGAACTCATTGCCCTCGATATCGGCCAGCGTCACCCACCCGGTCCCGTCCGCCCGCCGATGGTCGGCCACCAGGGTCGCGCCGAGCGCCAGCAGCCGTTCGACCTCGTCGTCCCGGTCCCGGTCCTGCGGCTGCAGATCCAGGTGCACCCGGTTCTTGCCGGCCTTGGCCTCGGGCACCGTGACGAACAGCAGCGCACCGCCCGCCGCCGTGACCGTGGCCTCCGGATCGCCCGGCAGATCGTCCTCGGCCAGTGAGCCGTCCAGCACCTCCGCCCAGAAGCCCGCCAGGCGATAGGCGTCGGTGCAGTCGATCGTGAGGTGACGTACCAGTGAAGTCATGGGCGTCACTATGTGGTTGGGGGGTGGGGCTGTCCACCGGAATTCCGAGGCACGGGGCACGGGGCGTCGGGGGCTGTGGCACCCGTGGCCGCTGTGGGCCTGGTCCCGATGCCCGTCCTGGACGGTCTCACCCGGCCCGTGCGACAACTGCGCGCGGAGGCCACAGAGTTCGTCGGGCGAGGTCCGGGTGGTGAGCGGGCGGACGAGGGCGCGCCGGGCCGTGTCCCGTACCGCGCCCGCACCGGTTTGTCCGCCACACCCATTCAAGTCGCCCGCCCCTGTCGTCTACAGTTGCAGAATTCCGCAATTCAACAGATGACGCGATGGCCGTGCGGCCTGAACGCGGAGGACATGCGTGGGCGGTTTCGCCGAATCGGCAGGGGAACGGGTGTGTGCGGTGTGGGCCGCGGCCGGTCCCGGGAGCGGGGCGCGGACATGAACGGTGCGTGGTTCCCGGTCTGTCAGGCCAAGGCCGATTTCTTCCGGATGCTGGGCCATCCGGTCCGTATCCGGGTGCTGGAACTGCTCCAGAGCGGACCGATGCCGGTGAGCGGTCTGCTCTCCGCGATCGGGGTGGAGCCGTCCGCGCTCTCCCAGCAGCTGGCGGTCCTGCGCCGCTCGGGCCTGGTGACGGCCACCCGCAGCGGTTCCACCGTCGTCTACGAGCTGGCCGGCGGCGAGGTCACGGAGCTGCTGCGGGCCGCCCGCCGGGCCCTGACCGAGGTGCTCACCGGGCAGCATGCCCTCCTCGCCGAACTCCGACAGGCCGACGCCCGCGGACGACCGACGGCCGGTGGCGTGCCGGCGACCGGCGGTGTGGGGGCGGTCTCGTGAACCGCTCGCTCCGCTGCACGAATACCGGCCGGACGGGAACGGTCCGTATGTGCCCCACCGGAACAGGGTGATCGCGGATGTCCGGCGCACCCCGGCGTAAGGGGCCGCCGCCCTGGCGGGCGGTCCGCTCCCGCACCTGCATACCCAAGTCCTCCGGTCCGGGCGCCGTACGCCCCTGCCGGGGGCGCCCGCCTGGCCGCGGGACGATCCGTACGGCACGCGGACACGGCCGTGCCTGCCCGGAGAGCACCGTCCGCCCGCACCCCTCGGCGCGCTGCGGTGTCCGGCGGCCCCGGGCGACCGCGGTCCGTCCCGGGACCCAGCTGGCGCGGCTGCCCGGCGCGGTACTGCTCACCCACCGGGTCCCCCGGCGCAGCCTGTGGCGACGGGTGTTCCTCTACTTCGTCGTCAGCCATCTGCTGCTGGTCTTCCTCGCGCTCGTCATCTATCTGGGCCGGCACGCCGGGACATAGCGCGCGGGCCGGCCCCGGCCCGGTCCGGGCCACTCACCACAGCCGGGCCGCCCGTGAGCCCCCTGACCCGCCACAGCCAGGCGACATCACGGCCGAAGGACCACACGAGCAGCGCCAGCGCACCGCTCACCGCGGTGGCCGCCGAGGCCATCGGCAGCACTCCGGCACCGGCCACGACCAGCACGACCCCTTGCAGCGCGGCCACGGTCTTCCGGGCCATGCTGTGCGGCAGCGCGCCACGCAGCCACGGCCACAGCCAGGACGCCGCGACGAAGACGTACCGCATGAGGCCGATGGCCAGCACCCAGGCACCCAGAGGCATCGCGAGATAAACACAGAGCACCAGGATCAGGAAGGCGTCGACCTCCATGTCGAAGCGCGCCCCCAGTGGTGTCACCGTGCCGGTGCGCCGGGCCACCTGACCGTCCACCGCGTCCAGGACCAGTGCCACGGCGGCGAGCGTGACCAGCACCACGACCGGGGCCCGCCGCTCGAAGGAGTCCGCGACCAGCGCCGTCACCCCGCCGACGAGGATCGTGCGGGCCAGGGTGACGCGGTTGGCGATGCCGAACGACGGGGTCCACGACCGGCGCAGCGCGAGGGTGAGCACGACCCAGGTGGCCACGGCGAACGCGCAGCCCGTCAGCCACCCCGTGGTGCCCAGACCGGCCACCCGGCGGAGCGCTTCCAGTACGAGCAGCTGCACCCCCATGCCCGCCGTAATGTCCGGTCCGAACGGCCTTGTGTCGTAACGCTCTTGTACGGCCACCATGCCTCCCGGGATGTGTGGCGGAGTCGAGAGGCGCCGCGTATGGTGACGGCGTTCTCATGATCCCCAGCATCGACGAATCATCGCCAGAGCGTCCAGGAGGATTCCGATGCCGCGCGTCGCTTGTGCGTTTTGGCTAAACACTCCAGGTCAGGGTGAAATCCGGACGGTACCGCTGCCGGAACCCCGTGCCGATGAGGTTCTGGTGCGCACACTCTGGTCCGGAGTCAGCCGCGGAACGGAGACCCTCGTCTTCCGTGGCGGCGTCCCCGAAAGCCAGCATTCCGTGATGCGGGCGCCCTTCCAGGAAGGCGACTTTCCCGCACCCCTCAAATACGGCTACCTCAATGTCGGTTTCGTCGAGGAAGGGCCGTCCGCGCTGGTGGGCCGCACGGTCTTCTGCCTCTATCCGCACCAGACGCACTATGTCGTCCCGGCGAGCGCCGTCACTTTGGTACCCGACTCCGTCCCCGCCCCGCGTGCCGTACTGGCGGGCACGGTGGAGACCGCGGTGAACGCGCTGTGGGACGCCGCGCCGCTGGTCGGCGACCGGATCGCGGTGATCGGCGCGGGCATGGTGGGCTGCAGTGTCGCCGCGGTCCTCGCCCGCTACCCCGCGGTCCGGGTGCAGCTGGTGGACGCCGACCCCGCGCGGGAGGCGACCGCCAAGGCACTGGGCGTGGACTTCGCGCTGCCGCAGCACGCCCTGGGCGACTGCGATCTCGTCGTCCACGCCAGCGCCACCGAGGAAGGGCTGGCGCGCTCGCTCGAACTGCTCGCCCCGGAAGGCACCGTCATCGAGCTGAGCTGGTACGGAGACCGGCAGGTCAGCCTGCCGTTGGGGGAGGCCTTCCACTCCCGCCGGCTGGTCGTCCGCAGCAGTCAGGTGGGCGCGGTCTCCCCGGCCCGTCGCGCCCGCCGTACCTTCGCCGACCGGCTCGCCGTCGCCCTGGACCTCCTCGCCGACCCCGCCTTCGACGCACTGATCACCGGCGAGTCGGCCTTCGAGGAGCTGCCGGGGGTGCTGCCCCGGCTCGCCTCCGGCGACCTCCCGGCGCTGTGCCACCGCATCCGGTACGCACCGGCGGACGGCTGAACCCCCTCGAAGCCCCCTCGATGCCCTCTCGAAACCGCCCTGAATTCCGCCCCGGCGACACCGCCACTGAGACCGACATCACACCGGAGGAACGGCCTTGTTCAGCATCACCGTCCGCGATCACCTGATGGTCGCCCACAGCTTCCGTGGCGCGGTCTTCGGCCCCGCGCAGCGTCTGCACGGCGCGACCTTCATCGTGGACGCGACCTTCCGCCGTGCGGAGCTCGACGCCGACAACATCGTTGTCGACATCGGCCTGGCCACCCAGGAACTCGGCGGCGTGGTCGGGGAGCTGAACTACCGCAATCTCGACGACGAGCCCGCCTTCGCCGGTATCAACACCTCGACGGAGGCCCTGGCCAAGGTCATCGCCGACCGGCTCGCCGACCGTATCGAGGCGGGCAACCTCGGCGAGGGCGCCCGCGAGCTGGCCGGGATATCGGTCACCCTGCATGAGTCACACATCGCCTGGGCGACGTACGAGCGCACTCTGTGACCCGTACCGGCGCCACCGCCGCGGAGCGGGTGGTGCACTTCGTCCTTCCCGGTGACGTCGACGATCCGGCGGCACCCAGCGGTGGCAACACCTACGACCGCCGGGTGTGCCGCGACCTCCCGGCCGCGGGCTGGCAGGTCCGCCCGTACGCACTGCCCGGCAGCTGGCCGCGGCCGGACGCCACGGCCTGCGCGGCGCTGGCGCAGCGGCTGGCGGCGTTGCCGGACGGCGCCGTGGTCCTCCTCGACGGCCTGGTCGCCTGCGGCGTCCCCGAGATCCTCGCCCCCGAGGCGGCACGGCTGCGGCTCGCTGTCCTGGTGCACCTCCCGCTGGGTGACGAGACCGGACTCGACCCCGCCCTGGCCGCGGAGCTGGACGCCCGCGAACACCGCACGCTGCACGCCGTGGAGGCCGTCGTGGCCACCAGCGAATGGGCCGCCCGCCGGCTCGTCACGCACCACGGACTGGCGGCCGCGCGCGTCCACGCCGTCCTTCCCGGCGCCGACCCGGCGCCCCTCGCGCCCGGCACCGACGGCGCCACCGGACTGCTGTGCGTCGCCGCGGTCACCCCGCGCAAGGGACAGCACCGGCTGATCGACGCGCTGGCGACCGTCACCGAGCTGCCGTGGAGCTGCGCATGTGTCGGCGCGCTCGATCGCGACCCCGGATACGTCGACCGACTCCGCGGCGCGGTGGACACGTTCGGCCTCGGCGACCGGATCACCTTCACCGGGCCACGGGCGGGCGCGGACCTGGAGGCGAGCTATGCCGCCGCCGACCTGCTGGTGCTCACCTCGTACGCCGAGACCTACGGCATGGTCGTCACCGAGGCGCTGGCGCGCGGGATTCCCGTGCTGGCGACGTCGGTGGACGGCGTACCGGAAGCGGTCGGGCAGGCCCCCGACGGGAGTGTGCCCGGTCTGCTCGTACCGCCCGGCCGGCCCGCGGCGCTCACCGATGCGCTGCGCGGCTGGCTCGGCGATCCACAACTGCGTGACCGGGTCAGGAGTTCGGCGCGCGGACGGCGTGCCATGCTGGAGGGGTGGGAGATGACGTCGCACAGTCTGGCCGGAGTGCTGGAACAGCTTCGGCACAAGCTCCGGAGCACGCGATGAGCGCGCCCGACCGGCCCCGATTCGCCCCGCGGTGGCTGGATTTGCGGGAGCGTGCCGACGCCGCGGCCCGGGCACCCGAGCTGCTGCGCCCGCTGCGGGCGTGGCTGGCGGCGCGGACCGCCCCGGCGGGCCCGCCCGGCAGCCCCCACGGTCTGGTGATCCGCGATCTCGGCTGTGGCATCGGCTCGATGGGGCGCTGGCTCGCCGTCCGGCTGCCCGGCCCGCAGCAGTGGATCCTGCACGACCTGGATCCCGCGCTGCTCGATCTCGCCGGTGCGCGGATGCCGGTAACGGCCGCCGACGGCACGCCCGTTGCCGCCACCACCGCGCGCGGCGATCTGGCCGCGCTCACCGCCGACGACTTCGCCGGCACCTCACTGGTCACCGCCTCCGCGCTGCTGGATCTGCTCACCCGCGACGAGGTGGAAGACCTCGCCGAGGCCTGTGTGGGCGCGGGCACCCCGGCGCTGCTGGCCCTCTCCGTCGCAGGGCGGGTCGAGCTGAGCCCGTCCGACCCGTTCGACGCCGAGATCACCGATGCCTTCAACGACCATCAGCGCCGCACGGACCAGGGCCGGGCACTGCTCGGTCCGGACGCGGTCGCGGCGGCGGTGGCGGCGTTCGAACGGCGCGGTGCGAGGGTGCTGGTGCAGTCCAGCCCGTGGCGGCTCGGCTGTGCCGAATCCGCGCTGACCGCCGAATGGCTGCGCGGCTGGGTCGGTGCCGCGCACGCCCAGCGGCCGGAGCTGGCACCCGAGGCCGTCGCGTATCTGCGCCGGCGGCTGGAGGAGTGCGCGGCGGGGGAGCTGACCGTCGCGGTGCACCACACCGATCTGCTGGCGCTGCCCCCGCACCCGTCCGGGAGCGAGTGATGAAGCGGTCCGGCTGGGTGGCATGGCTCAGGCTGCTCGCGGGACTGGGCATCCTGGTGGCGCTGGTGTGGCATCTGGGATCGCAGGCCTTCCTGGCCGGACTGCGCCGGATCGACGCGGCCACCCTGCTGGCCGCGCTCGGCATCGGCGTGCTGACCACGGTGTGCAGTGCCTGGCGCTGGTGCCTGGTCGCCCGCGGCGTCGGTCTGCGGCTGCCCCTCGGCCGGGCCGTCGCCGACTACTACCGGGCGCTGTTCCTCAACGCGGCGCTGCCCGGTGGCGTCCTGGGCGATGTGCACCGCGCCGTCCATCACGGCCGCAGCTCCGGCGACCTGGGCCGGGGAGTCCGCGCGGTGGCCCTGGAACGGACCGCCGGCCAGGTCGTGCTGCTCGTCACCGGGGCGGTCGTACTGCTCGTCCGGCCGTCGCCGGTCCTGGCACCGGTCGCCCGCTTCCTCGCCTCGCCCGTCGTGGCCCTGTCCGTGGCAGCGGCGGGTCTGCTGGTTCTGGCGGTCGCCGTGCGGCTGCGCCGGCGCCGGGGCGCCTCCCGCGGCGAACGCGCCCTGCGCACCGTAGTGGCCGAGGCACGCCAGGGCCTGCTGGCCCGCGGTGTCTGGCCCGGTGTGGCGCTCTCGTCCGCGGCGGTCCTGGCGGGCTACCTCGGGATGTTCGTGCTGGCCGCCCGGGTCGCGGGGGCCACCGCACCGACCGCCGAACTGGTGCCGCTGGCGGTGCTGGCGCTGCTCGCGATGGCGCTGCCGTTGAACGTGGGCGGCTGGGGCCCCCGGGAAGGCGTCGCCGCCTGGGCCTTCGGCGCCGCCGGACTGGGCGCGGCACAGGGACTCACCACCGCCGTGATCTACGGCGTACTCGCCTTCGTCGCCAGCCTCCCGGGCGCCGTGGTGCTGCTGGCACGGGTCTCCCCGCTCTCCGCGGCCCGGCCCGCGGCGTCCGGTGCCGTGCCGCTCGGCATCCGGATTCCCTCCAAAGAGCCGAGGCGGAGCGGAGCGGAGGGGCCTCCCCTCGCTGCGGCTACCGGGATGATCCGGCAACGTGCCGTGGAGGTCCCGTCTGCGGTGGCCGGGGGAGCGCGACCCCAGGCGTCACAGGCCACCCCGGCCCGGGGAGACACGTCCTAGTTGTGCTGTTCGGCGGGTCAGGGCCGGGGCCTCTCCGGCCCTGACCCGCCGGAGAGGCCCTCCTGGTCCGCCGTTCCGCCGAACGGCCCACCGTCCGGCCGCAGTTCGAGCTCGAACAGCGTGTCCTCGCCGAGCAGGGTGCGCCGCAGCGGCGGGCGCAGCGCCTCCCGCATGACGGATGTTCCGGGAAACCGCAGGCCGGGGATGCCGTCGCCGAGCAGGACCGGTGCGACGGTGACATACAGCCGGTGCAGCGCCCGCTCCTGCAGAAACCGCGACACGGTGACCCCGCCTCCCTCGATCAGCACCCGGCCCAGCCCGCGCCGCGCGAGCGTCGCCAGCAGACGCTCCGGGGCGAACGCGGCCGCGTCCGGCAGCACCAGAACCTCGGTCCCGGTGCCCGGGGCGGTGGGGGTGACCTCCGGTCCCACCACCCACAGCGTCGGTGCGGCGCCGTCCGTGAACACCCCGCTGCCCCGCGGCACCCGGCCCCGCGGATCGAGCACCACCCGCACCGGGTTGTCGCCCGCACAGGCGCGGACGGTCAGCCGCGGATCGTCCGCCACGGCGGTGCCGGCCCCGACGACCACCGCATCGGACAGGGCGCGCAGCCGGTGCAGATGGCAGCGGTCCTCCTCACCGGTGACATAGTCGGCATCGCCGGTACGGGTCGCGATGAAGCCGTCCAGGCTCTGCCCGAGCTGCGCGATCGCGACCCGTGGGCCGGCCAGGCAGAGCGGCAGATAGCGTCCGGCGAGCTCCAACGCCTCAGCGGTGGCGGGCTGTTGCCAGCGCAGTCCGCCGTTCCCGTCCGCCACCATCCCGGCGGCGAGGGCCTCGTCCGTCGTACGGATGCGCCGCAGCCGGTCCCAGGCGGCTGCCGCGTCGAGCAGCTCAGTCATCGGCTTCCGCCCGGTCACCGAACAGCGCGGCATATTCGCCGAATGCCTCGGCCAGCCCGGCCAGCAATTCCTGCCCCTTCCGGGCGGACGCCAGTGACGGCCGCCCGATGACACCGGATTCGGTATAGGCCGACATGCCGAGCGTCAACAGCTGCTTCCGGTCATCGGCGACGCAATCCGCCGATTCATAGCCTTCCTTGACCAATTCGGGATGGGCATACAGCAGAATGGACGTCTCGACCTCTCCCGCATGCATATCGGTGTGGGACAGTGTCGCCACCCCGGCCCGGGTGCGCGCCGCGTCCCAGTCGGCCGATCCGGGGAACAGTGCCATGCGCACACCGCGCCCGGCGGATTCCTGAACCACATTGCGCAGGACGTAATTTCCGCCATGTCCGTTGATGAGAATCAGGGTGTCGATACCGGACCGGCGGAGCGAATCGGCGATGTCCGTGACGACCGCATACAGGGTGTGTGCCGAAATGCTGACGGTTCCCGGCCAGGCGGCGTGCTCATGCGAACAGGACACCGTCAGCGGCGGCAGCACCTGGACGGGACGGCCGGCGGCCACCTCGCGGGCGATGGTGCACGCGATGACGGTGTCGGTGGTCAACGGCAGGAAGGCGCCGTGCTGTTCGAAGCTGCCGATGGGCAGTACGGCCATCGTCGGCCGCCGTGCCCGTATCTCCTCCGTGGTGTCGGCCGGCAGCGGGCCGGGGGCCGAAGTCGGGTGTCCCGAAGCGGTCATGGATGCTGCGGCCTTTCGTCGCCGACTCGCGGAGTCGTGGTTGTCACGGCGTCGCAGCATACTTGTTGTCATTATGAGTGAGTTCTGCCGATCATTTACCCGCGCGGGTACGATCGCGCCATGATGGACCCCGACGCCTCTGCCGGCCCTGACCTCCGTGTCGCAATCGATGACGCCCTCGGCCAAAAACCGGGCGTGGAACGGGTGGTGACGGCCAGGCTGCCCACGACCTATGGTGAATTTCTCGCCGTCGGCTATCTGGACCTCCGTAGCGGGATCGAGCAAGTGGCCCTGGTCCACGGCGATGTCGTGGGGGAGCAGGTGCTGACCCGGGTGCATTCGGAATGCCTGACCGGTGATGCCTTCGCCTCCACCCACTGTGAATGCGGCGACCAATTGTCCGCGGCGCTGCGCGCGATCGTGGCGGCCGGGCGCGGCATTCTCGTCTATCTCCAGGGCCATGAGGGCCGCGGTATCGGATTGCTGGCCAAGCTCCGCGCGATGAAGCTGCAGGAGGGCGGGCTGGACACGGTCGAGGCGAATATCGCGCTCGGGCTGCCGGTCGACGCCCGTGACTACGGCGTCGCGGCGGAGATGCTGCAGGATCTCGGCGTCCGGTCCGTGCGGCTGCTGTCCAACAACCCGCGCAAGCGCGAGGCCCTGCTGCGGCACGGTATCGCCGTCGCCGAACAGGTCCCGCTGCTGATGCCGCCCGGTGTGGAGAACATCCGCTACCTCCGCGCCAAACGGGAGCGCCTGGACCACGATCTGCCGCATCTGGACGGCATACCCGGGCTGTCCTGACGTCCGCACGCGGCCGGACGGGGCACCCGCACGGCACCCCATGCCACGAGGGAGGGCTCGCGACACGGAGTCGCGAGCACCTCCCTCGTGGGGTTCGGCCGGTCGGCGGGTCAGGAGACGGCGGGTGCCGCCTCGGCCGCGGTGGCCTCCTGCCGCGCCGGTACGACGCGCTCCGCGAGGTGACCGAAGATCAGCCCGAAGGCGGACCACAGCACCAGTTGGATGGCGAGCGCCGACAGCCGGAACTGCCAGAGCAGTGTGCCGGGGAAGCCCTCGGGCACGTTGTCGTAGGCCGGCAGGAACGCATAGGCGAGGCCGATGGCGACCACGAACGCGGCGCCGGCCGCGACCGTGGCGTTCCAGTTGCCCAGCTTCGGAGCCAGCCGCCGGCCGAACATCGTGGCGGCGACGGCCAGCAGGATGCCGAGCAGCATCATCAGGAAGAACAGAGCGGTGCGGGTGCCGATCGTGTCGGGGTCACCCACGGCAGGGGGATTGGCCGGGTACTTGAGGAACGGTACGAGGTAGACGGCCACCAGCGCAGCGCCGGAGAGCAGCGCTGCCGTGGTGCGGGCGCCGAACCGGCCGATCCGCCCCAGGGCGAAGCAGAAGACCAGTGCGGCGATCCCGCCGAGTGCCACGCCGTAGACCAGTACGCCGGTCGCCAGCCCCGCCGTGGACTGCACACCGCGGCTGACGACCTCCATCCCGTGTTCGTGGCTGTGTGCGTCCTCGAACGCGATGGCGGCGTCCACCTGCGGTTCGCCCAGCAGATAGGCGACGACGAGGGCCAGGAGACCGGCGGCCAGACCGGCGAGCATCCCGCGCACCAAGAGGTTTCTGACGGTGACGGAGTTCATGGGTGCGGGGTCCGATCAGTGGCAGGGGAAGCCGAGCAGGTGGCGCCCGTCGTGGACCCACTCGTGGACGTCCGTACCGGAGAGCAGCGAGGTGGCACCCTGCTCCGCGCCGATGAAGTACAGCAGGACCAGCATCAGGACGCCGGTGAACAGCGCCCACGGAGCGATTGCCTTGAGGGGGATCGGAGCCGGGGTGACGGCGCCGGCGGCCGGGGGTGCGATGGTCTGGGCCATGGCAGGACCTCCTGTGCGGGGGAACTCGCGTCCCTGTTCGTTGGAGTGCGTAACGACATGCCGGGTCTGGCTCGCCCGGCCCCGGCCCTGAGGGGCTGGTAAAAACCGGACATACAGTGGCGCGACCGCGCCGGGATCCCACCGGCTTCCGTCATGTCGTCGTCAATATCATCGGGAAGGTACCGCGAACCGACCCCCCGGCCAAGGCCACGGTGGGGGCGGAGAGGCGCAGGACAGGGCGCGCCGTCCGGACAACTCCCTTGTGCGGGCAAGGGGTTGCCGTCCCCGTGAAGCGAGAGAAGAGGACATGACAACTCGGGTGATGTTGGTCTCACCGGCCGCGGGCGAGGCCCAGCGGGAGGTGCGCTTCGATGACGACGGCCCCCTGAGCGAGGCCGGGCTGCGCCGTGTCCGAGCCGTTGCCGGAGAGCTGCCGGCCGCCGACCGGACCTTTGCCTCGCCCTCCGTCCGGTGCCGCCGCACGGCCGAGGAACTCGGGCTGTCGGTGCTGCCCGCGGGGGAGCTGGCGGGCTGTGCGATGGGCGGCTGGCGCGGGCGGACCCTTACCGAAGTCGCGGACGCCGAGCCTGACGCGGTGGCCGCCTGGCTCGCGGACCCTGATTTCACCGGGCACGACGGGGAGTCGCTGCGGCAGTTGTGCGACCGGGTCGCGGGCTGGCTGGCGGGGGTGGCCCTGGAAGCGGGCCGGGTGCTGGCCGTCGTCGAACCGGATGTCGTGCGCGCCGCGGCGGTGTGCGCCCTGCAGGTTCCCCCGGATGCGTTCTGGCGGCTGGATGTGCCGCCGCTGACCGTGACCGAGCTGAGCGGTCGGGGCGGGCGCTGGAATCTGGGGCTGGGGCGGGAACTGGGCCGCAGGTGACAGCCCCGCGACGGCAAAGCTTTAAAATTCACCTGCCCCTTCATCTACACATAAAGGCGACATAAGCGCAGAATAAAGATGCGCGGCCCGATGCCACGCGAACGGCCAGGCTTGCGAACGAAGGAGGCGAGTCGCATGGCCGACGTCTCACACCCCAGGGGAGATCTCGCAGGTCACCCCGACGCAACTGAGATGCAGGCACGGTATGAGCGGGTGCTCGGCGGGCGTGATGTCGTACTCGTCGACGGACCTGTGCTCCTGGTCGGCCTGTACTGCGCCGTCTCACCGTGGGTTGTCCACTTCGCCGCCGCACAGCCGGCGCTCGTGGCGCACAACCTCATTCTCGGGATCGCGATCGCCCTGATGGCGGTCGGGTTCACCGTGGCCCCCGAGCGGATGTACGGCCTGAGCGGCGCGATGTGCGCGATCGGCGTGTGGATGATCATCTCGCCGTGGATCGTCGGCAGCGCTCCGGACGCCGGCGTGATCTGGAACAACATCATCATCGGTGTCCTGACCTTCCTGCTCGGCGCCATGTGTGTCGCCGCAGCGTCGAAGAGCCGCCGCGGCACCTGACCGCGCTCCCCACGGGGGCGTGAAAAGCCGCCGGCCATTTGCCTCCCATGGGGGCAGATGACCGGCGGCTGTGTGCGGGCGGGCGGTGCGGTGCGCGGTGACAGGGCCTGTCCGGCGGATCGGGGTCCGGCAAGATCTAGTCGCGTCGGCCGCGGCCGTTGGTGGAGAGCTGTCCCAGCAGCCCGGCCAGCACCAGCCCGCTCGCGAGGAGCAGGCCGTGGGCCAGCGCGATACCGGCGGCCAGGGTGCAGGCCGCCACGGCCGGTGCCAGCCAGGCGAAGCGGTGGTGCGGACGAGGCCGGGCCGGGTGGCGTAAGGGCGGACGGGGGCGGGGGTGCGGGGCGGCACCGTGCCGGAACAGCTCGGTGAGCTCGCCGAAGGCGCGGTCGTGGTGCGGGGACAGGGGCGTCCCTCCTCTCCCGGTCGTGCGGACGGCCGCGCCGTGGAGGCAGGGCGAAGGGGAGCAGGGGCATTGCTCCGATGATCGCGCGAAGTTAGGGTTACCTAACTAGAGCGTCAAGGGTGCAGTGCCGCCTGCGTTGTTGTGCCCTGTCTCGCCCTGCCCATAACGCAGTTGACCAGAGAGGTGTCACTTCATGTCGCACGAGAACCAGCCGTCGGACGAGGCCCGGGGGGCCCTGGTCCAGATCGCCTGCGGAGCGATGGCGACCTATACGGTGGGCGCCGCCGTCCGGCTGGGGGTCGTCGACCTGATCGCCGACGGCGCGCGGACCGCGGACGAACTGGCGACGGAGTGCGCGGCCCACCCGCAGGCCATGGGCCGGTTGTTACGGGCGCTGGCGGGTCTCGGACTGCTCGACGAGCGGGCCGGCGGCACCTTCACCGTCACCCCGGCCGGCGCCCTGCTGCGCAGCGACGGCCACCGGTCGCTGCACTCCTTCGTCCGGATGTTCAGCGACCCCACCATGCTCCGGGCCTGGGAACGGCTGGACGACAGTGTGCGCACCGGCGAGACCTCCTTCGACGCGGTCTTCGGCAAGGATTTCTTCGGCCACCTCGCCGAACAGCCGGAACTCTCCGCCGACTTCAACGCCGCGATGAGCGACGGCACCCGGGACACCGCCGCCGTGCTGCCGTCGGCCTTCGACTTCGGCCGCTTCGCGACCGTGGCCGACATCGGGGGCGGTGACGGCACCCTGCTCGCCGCGATCCTGCAGGCCCATCCCTCCCTCGGCGGCATCCTCTTCGACAGCGCGGAGGGCCTCGCCCAGGCCGGTGCGAAGCTGGCGCACGAGGGGCTGGCGGACCGCTGTTCCCTCGTGGCGGGGGACTTCTTCGCCGCCGCCCCCGTAGGCGCCGACGTGTATCTCCTCAAGAGCGTGATCCATGACTGGAACGACGATCGGTGCACGGACATCCTCCGCCACTGCCGGCGGGTCATCCCCGACGGTGGCCGGCTGCTGATCGTCGAGCCGGTGCTGCCGCCCGTGGCCGATGCCTCGGTATCCGGGGTCGTCTACCTCAGCGACCTCAACATGCTGGTCAACGTCGGCGGCCGGGAGCGCACCCGGGACGACTTCGCGCAGCTGTGCCGTGGCGCGGGCTTCGAGGTCCGTACGGTCACCCGGCTCCCGGAGCCCAGCCGCTTCAGCGTCATCGAGGCCGCGCCGGTGTGAGGCGGCAGCGGGGCGCCCGCGTGCGGGCCCCGGCGGGCGCCCGCACGCATGCGACAACCCGGCACATTGGGTTAAATCGGTGACATGGGTCTTCCGACTGTGGCCCGCCGCCCCGGAGAGGTAGCGCCCCGTGACCGCTGTACCCGTGGATGACCACGAAGACTTCGCCGACGCCGACCGTGGCTTCATCGCCGCGCTCGACCCGCCCCAGGTCACCGCGGACGACGGCCGGGTGATCTGGGACGCGGAGGCCTATGACTTCCTGGCCGGAAACTGCCCCGAGACCGCCAACGAGAGCCTGTGGCGGCAGGGCCGGCTGGTGAGCCGGCAGGGTCTGTACGAGGTCACCGACGGTATCTACCAGGCCCGTGGTCTGGACCTCTCCCATATGACGCTGGTCGAGGGCGACCACGGCGTCATCGTCATCGACCCGCTGCTGTCCATCGAGACCGCCGCCGCGGCCCTGGAGCTCTACCGCAAATACCGCGGCGACCGGCCGGTCACCGGCCTGATCTACACCCACTCGCACGGTGCGCACTTCGGCGGCGGACGCGGCGTGCTGCCGCCGGGCCACCACCCCGTGCCGGTGCTCGCACCGGCCGGCTTCCTGGAGCACGCGGTCAGCGAGGGCATCTACGCCCGTACGGCGATGACCCGGCGCGCCGTCTACATGTACGGGTCGGAGCTGCCCAAGGGGCCGGACGGCCAGATCGGCTGCGGCCTGGGCGCCGCCCACTCCACCGGCACCGTGACCCTCATCCCGCCGACCGTGGACATCACCCGCACCGGCCAGGAGGAGATCGTCGACGGTGTACGCATCGTCTTCCAGCTCACCCCGGGCACCGAGGCACCCGCGGAGATGAACTTCTGCTTCCCGGCGCACCAGGCCCTCTGCCTGGCCGAGAACGCCACCCACACCATGCACAACATCCTGACGCTGCGCGGCGGTGCCGTCCGTGACGCCCGTGCCTGGTCCCGCCACCTGGGCGAGGCGCTCGCCCTCTTCGGCGACGAGGCCGAGGTCGCCTTCGCCTCCCACCACTGGCCGACCTGGGGCAAGGACCGCGTCCGGGCCCTGCTGGCCCACCAGCGTGATCTGTACGCCTACCTGCACGACCAGACGCTGCGGCTGCTCAACGAGGGGCTCACCGGCGCCGAGATCGCCGAGGAGCTGCGGTTGCCGCCGGGCCTGGAGCGGGTCTGGGCCCACCACGGCTACTACGGCTCGCTCAGCCACAACGTCAAGGGGATCTACCAGCGCTACCTGGGCTGGTTCGACGGCAACCCCGCCCATCTGTGGGAGCACCCGCCGGCCGAACAGGCCCGACGCTATGTGGACACCCTGGGCGGCGTCGAGGCCACGGTGGACGCGGGCAAGCGGTACGCCGCAGACGGCGATCTGCGGTTCGCCGCCACCCTCCTCAACCATGCCGTCTTCGCCGCCCCGCAGAACCTCCGCGCCCGCCGCGCACTGGCCCTCGTCTACGAACGGCTGGGCTACGGCTGCGAGAACGGCACCTGGCGCAACGTCTACCTCACCGGCGCCATGGAACTGCGCGGCAGCCTCGCCGAGGCGGTACAGGGCTCCGTCCACCCCGACATCGCGATGGCACTGACCGTCGACCAGCTCATCGACTCCCTCGCCATCCGCATCGACGGCCCCCGGGCCTGGTCCACCGCGCTCACCCTCGACCTCTACCTCCCCGAGGAGGACCGCACCTGGCAGCTGACGCTCTCCCACGGGGCCCTCACCTACGTGAGCGCACCCGGTGTCCCCACCCCGTCCGAGGACCGCACCCCGGATCTCACCCTCACCCTCACCAAGGCCCAGCTGCTCGGCCTGCTCACCGGCCAGGGACCGGGAGACGCCGCCCAGAACGGTGAGACGGGGGCGCTGCACGAGCTCCTGGGCCTGCTCAGCACGCCGCATCCCACCTTCCCCGTCGTCACGCCCTGACGGAGAACGCCCCGGCCCGGCCGGCGGCCGTCAACCTCGCGCCCCGGCCCGCTGCCACCACCGGACCGCCGGACGCCTCGGCTGGGGCAAACTGGGCCGGTGGCGAGCAACATTCCCGAGGAGTCGACCAGCTTCGTCGGCCGGCAGGCCGAACTGCGGCGGATCGACAACGAGTTGACGGAGCACCGGCTGATCACTTTGACCGGCCCCGGTGGCGTGGGCAAGACGCGGATCGCGATGCGGGCCGCGCGCGCGGCGGCGGCCCGGTTTCCCGACGGGGTCTGCTGGGCCGATCTGTGGCCCTTGCAGGGCGACGGACTGCTGGTGGCCAGCGTCTGCGATGCCGTCGGCCTGGCCGACCACACGGCGCGGACACCGGTGGCCGCGCTGTGCGAATGGCTCGCCGACAAACGGCTGCTGCTGGTGCTGGACTCCTGCGAACATCTCGTCGACGCCTGCCGTGACCTCCTCGGAGATCTGCTGACCGCCGCCCCCTCCGTGACCGTGCTGGTCACCAGCAGACAGCCGCTCGACCTCGTCGGCGAATGGACCACCGAGATCGGTCCGCTGCCGTTCACCGGCGGCAACGACGCCCTGACCCTGTTCACCCAACGAGCCGGCGCCGCGGCCCCCGGACTGCGGCTCACCACCCCGCTGGACGCGGAGGCCGCCGCCGTCATCTGCCGACGCCTGGAAGGCATCCCGCTGGCCCTGGAGCTGGCAGGCGCCCAGCTGGCGCACAGCTCCGTCGAGCGGATCGCCGAGCGGCTCACCTCCCGTTTCGACACCCTCGACCCGGCCGACGGACCGGTACGGCTGCCGCGGCACCGGACCCTGCGCTGCGCCATCGGCTGGAGCCATGAGCTGTGCGCACCGCTGGAACGGCTGCTGTGGGCCCGGCTGTCCGTCTTCCGGGGCACCTTCGACGAGGAGTCCGCCAGTGCCGTGTGCGCCGGGGGACCGCTCACCGGACCGGAGGTACGCAGCACACTGGCCTCCCTGGCCGCCAAATCGGTGCTCACCCGCGAGGGCACGCGCTTCCGCATGCTCGACACCCTGCGCGAGTACGGCCGGATGTGGCTGGCCGAACTGGGCGAGATGACCGCGCTCGCCGACCGGCACGCCGCGCACTTCGCCGACTTCGGCCGCCGCGCCGAGCTGGGCTGGCTGGGCCCCGAACAGGTCAGCTGGTACCGCCGGGTCGCCGACGCCCATGTCGACCTGTGCACCGCACTGGACCACCTCCTGGTCACCGACCCGGAACGCGCCCAGGAACTCAGCGCCTCGATCGGCCTCTTCTGGAGCTGCTGCGGCCATCTGCACGAGGCCCGCAACTACGTGGCCCGCGCCCTCGCCGCGCAGCCGGCCCCGAGCCCGGCCCGCACCCGGGCGCTGTGGGCGCTCGGCGTCGCCGTACTGCTCCAGGGTGATCTGGCGCTGGCCGACGCCCTGGGCCTGGAGTGCGCCCGCGCCGCGCGGACGTCCGACGACGCGGAGGCGGTACTGGCGGCCGGCTACCTCATCGGCCTCACCCATCTGATCGCCGGCCGCCCGATGTCCGCGCACACCGTCGTGGAACAGGTCCTGGGCCCGCCGCCGTACGACCCCTTCGACTCCCCCGGGCGGCTGCGCTGCCATCTCGTGCAGATCTTCGCGCTCACCGGCCTGGGGGAGCTGGCCCGGGCCCGCGCCGAGGCGACCGCACTGCGCCGCGGCTGTGTGGAGCGCGGCGAATACTGGACCCGTTCCTACACCGACTACCAGCTCTCCCTGATCTCGCTGTTCCAGGGCCGCCCCGAGGAGTCGGCGGACCACGCCCGCGCGATGCTCGCGGCCAAGCAGGGCATCGGCGACAAATTCGGGATCGCGCTCGGCCTGGATCTGCTCGCGGCCGCGGTCGCGGCCCAGGGTGACGGTGCCGCGGCCGCCCGCGTCTACGGCAGCGGCCAGGCCATCTGGCGCACGGTCGGACATCCGCAGCGCGGTACCCCGGAACTGCGCGCCGTACGCGAGGAGTGCGAGCAGCGGGCCCGCGCGGCGATCGGCGACGAGGCGTATACGGAGCTCTTCCACCGGGCCAGCGAGGAACGCCCCGGGACCTCGCTCGCCCGGATCCTGGCGGGCGATCTGTGACCGGCGGTGTGGTCCGGGTCAGGGCGAGGGGTCGCCGGCCAGCGTGTACAGCAGCTCGTAGGCGGTGTTGATCATGTGGCAGGTGCGGCCGCGGCGGGTGGCGAGCGCGACCAGGCCGGTGTGCGACGCCGGGTGGTAGCCGAGGAACGCCTGCTGGCCGAAGGTCGCCCCGACATGGAAGAGCAGCGGCCCGCGCGCGGCGGGGTGCTGATACCACGTCAGGGTATGGGTGTCGCGCTTGCGCCAGCCGCGGCGCAGCTGCGGCACCTGGACATCGCGCAGCGGCCCGGCCAGCGGTGTCTCCTCGGGGGAGAGGTGCGCTTCGAGATAGGTGAGCAGATCACCGGGGGTGGCGCGGACCGACCCGGCGGCGATGAAGGCTCCCATGTCGGCGCTGCGCACCGGTGTCACCCCGTTGGTCCGGTGGCCGATGGCATCGGTGCCGGTGGTACCCGGGCCCAGGGTGGTGTCGGTGAGCTTGAGAGGGCTCAGCACCCGGTCGGTGAGCAGGGCGGGGTAGCCGGCGCCCGCGGCACGGGACACGGCCGGGCCGAGCAGCGCCAGCCCGAAGTTGGAGTAACGCCAGCGGGTGCCCGGCTCGTTCCGCGGCCGGGTCCGGGCAAAGGTGTGCAGCAGACGCTCCGTGTCGTAGCGGGCATAGCCGTTGGAGTACGGGTGCACCAGTGCACCGGCGATCAGATCGGCGGGGATCCGCGGCAGCCCGGAGGTGTGGGTGGCCAGATGCCGCAGGGCGATCCGGCGTGAGGACGGATGCGGCAGCGGCAGGTCCGGCAGATGGGCGGCGAGCGGATCGTCCAGGGACAGCACACCGGTGCGGGCCAGTTCGGCGAGCAGCAGCACGGTGAAGGTCTTGGACAGCGACCCCAGCTCGTAGCGCAGGGCGTGCCGGGGGGTGGGCGGTGCCATGGCCGAACCGCCGGTCATCACGGTCCGCCGGCCGCGCCGGGTGACGGCCAGCACGATGTCCGGGGCGTCGATCAGGGTGACCGCGTCCGCGAGACGGTCGGCGAGCGCGGGTCCGGGGCGGTCGGGGCTCATCCGACGGCGGACAGGGCCCGGGAAGTTGCCATCGCGGAGGCGAACGCGGCGACCAGGGTGGGGTGGTGGACCAGATCGAAGACCCGTGCGGCGTCGCCCTGCGGCATCCGGCGCTGGATGGGCATCGCGCCGGTGGCCGACTGCGCGGCGGCGTACCGCTCCCACAGCTCCGCGTCCAGGGTGGGCAGCGGCAGGCAGGCGTCGACGACGAGGAGCTCGCCGAGCAGATCCCAGTGTTCGAGGTCCGCCCAGTCCTCCATCCAGGCGGGCAGATAGCGCGTCAGATAGTCGGCGATGGCCGGCGGGATGCGCTCGGGGGCCTCGCCCCAGTTGGTGAGGTGGAAGACGGTATGGGTGAGGTCGTAGGCGATGTGCAGCTGCACCGTCCACGGCTCCGGCAGCTGCCCCAGCCAGGTGCGCGCCACCGCCTGGTCGAAGTCGCTGCTGGGCGGCAGGCCGAGCTTGCGCTCCGCGTTGAGCACACCGAGCCGCCGGTTGGGCATCATCTCCAGCGCCGTCCAGGTGGTGGTGCGCCGGCACACCTCCAGCGCGGACTCCAGCCCCGGATGACGGTGACCCAGTTCGTGGAAGGTCGCGTAGACCTCCAGGGGCACCGGGGAGATCGGCTCGTCGTGCTGCAGCCGGGCCAGTACGTTGCCGCCGTCCAGCAGATCCCGCCAGGCGAAGTCCAGCAGCTTCCCGGCCCGCTCCTTCTGCCGGGAGCCGGCCACGCCCTCCCGGAAGAGCACATGCATATTGAGCGCCAGCTCCCCGATGGGCTTGAGCCGTTCGACGACCGCGCCGTTGCTGGCGAAGTCGTCGGGGGTCAGCCGGAAGTGCTCACGGTGGTCGTCGAGCCAGCTCAGGGCCCGGTCGCCGACACCGTGCAGCAGGGCGGGGGATGCGGCCGTCACGGTCACGGGGCAGTCTCGCTTTCGCAGGGAGTGGTCCGCTCGCCCGCCGTCGCCGCGTTCCCGGCCGGGGGACCGGCCTCGGCCTCGTCGGAGGCGATACGGGCGAGGGTGGCGGCGAACGCGGTCACCAGGGTGGAGTGGTAGCAGGCCGTGAACGCCTCGGCCCGGTCGCCCGTGGACGGTGCGGCACCCAGCTCGGGCACACTGCCGTCGGCCGCCTGGGCGCCGGCCAGCCGCTGCCAGGCCACCGCATCGTAGGGAGCCGCGGGCAGACAGGCCGTCACGGCCAGCAACTCGCCCACCAGGTCCCACAGTTGTTCCTCCAGCCAGTTCTCCAGCCAGGAGGGGACCCACAGCCGCAGGTAGTCGGCGAGTTCGGGGGACAGCCGCTGCCGGTTGCGCCCCCAGTCGGTGAGGTGGAAGACGTCGTGGGTGATGCCGTACGCCGCCTTGCGGTCCAGCGCCCAGGGCTCCGGCAGCCGGCCGAGACCGGTCAGGGCGAGCACGGAGCCGAAGTCGGCGTGCCGGCGCAGGCCGATCCGCCGCTCCGCGTTGAGCACGCCGAGCGTACGGGTGTGGTCCTCACGGGCCACCCGCCAGCCGCGCAGCCGCGTCGTGGTCTGCGCCAGCGCATCGGCCTCGGCATGGCGCAGCCCGGCCTGGGCGAAGACCCCGTAGAGCTCCACCGGATAGGTGGCGAACGGCTCTCCGCGGATCAGCTCGGCGAACAGCTCACCGTCGCGGGTCTCGTTCCAGGCGAACGCGAAGAGGCCGCGGGCCGTCTGCCGGATGTCGTCCCGCGGGTGCAGCACTCCGATCAGCTGGGTCAGTTCGGCCAGCTCACCGAGTGGTTTGAGGGTCAGATTGGGATCGGCGTCCGTGGTCACGTTCGGGGGCAGGCGGAAGAAGGGGCGCGCCTCGTCCAGCCACCCCAGGCTGTCGCGGACCATCCGGTCCAACAGCCCGGGGTCGCCCCGGCCCCCGGTCACCACCCCCGTCCGTAGAAGCGCTGTGCGGCCACGACATGCAGCGTCACCCGGGGATCACCGCCACCCATTTGGCGGACGAACGCCAGCCCGCTGTCGAGCCCCAGGGTCTGCGGTGCCTCCGGCAGCCGGGCGAGCCAGCGGCCCAGGCCGGCCGCCTGCAGCCAGTCCCGGCGGCGGACCGCCCGGACGAAGCCGCGGGCCAGATCGTCGGTGCGGGTGGCCAGCTGCTCGGCAAGACCGGGCGCCAGCCCGGGCAGCGCGAGCGCGGCGAGCTGAGACACCCGATGAGAAAGCTTGGGCCAGGGGTCGTGGTCGACCCATCCGGCCGCGGCCTCGGGCGGCGGCGGCCAGTGCGGTGCGCTTCCGGGGAGGAACGCATGCGAGGCCTCGACCAGGCCCCGGTAGCTCCACACCGAGACCTCCGAGGCGTCCGCTCCCGGCGGATAGGCCGCGAGCGCCTGCCGGACCACCGCTTCGTCGTCCGCGCCGACGGGCGACCCGATGTGGTCCATTGCGTACGGCGCGAGTGCATCGGCGCCGAGCACCCGGATGGCGGCCGGAGTCAGTGCATCGCTCTGCCGCAAGATGCCGGACAACGCATAAGGGTCGCCCTCACCCCGCAGGGCGAGGGCGACCCCGGTTGCGGCATCGGCAATCACAGCGCTCAGCGGGACTGCTCCCTGCGTCTGTTCAGCCAACGCTTTCCCCTTCAGCCTCAGCGGACGTCAGTCTTGGGCCGGGGGGTGGGGGGCGAGATCAGAAGCAGCGCGGCCAGCAGCAGCGCACCTCCACACTCGCGGGTATCGCGGAAAACACCGTCGGCCTCGGCGGGTTCAAGCAGTCCCTCGACCTCGGCGGCCAGGGCGGCCGTCTCGACCGGCGCTGTGCGATCCGTAACCATGCGATCAACTCCTTCGACGAATGGGATACCAGATTCACATCGGGATAATTCGGGCGCAAGGGGAGAAAAGGTGCAAATCGTAATCTTTCGGGTGGGTGTGATGGGTGTTCAGTGGGTCCCGTGACCCTCAACTCCCTTGATGGATAAAGCAGATGGTGACGCGCCGGACCGGGCAGGCGGGGGTACTGGGCGATTGCGCCAAGAGTGACGAAGACCCGCTGATGGCGGATCGCACTGCTCTGTTCGGATGCACGCACGCGGCACGGACGGCCCTCACGGAGGAGCCCGCGGAACGGGCCGCGGGCGAGTCCTGCGGGGCGGAAGCGGGAAGAACCGCTGCTGAGGTCCGCGGCCGGGCCACGGTCGGCCGGCGGCTGTGCCGGAGATGCCGCCCTTGGTGCTCCTTTCACCTCTCGTCAACAAGGTGAGATAGCGCAGCAGGGTGGCATCCGGGGAGCGGTGGCCGCGGCGGAGGGTATTCGGGACCTGCGCGCTGCCCTCGGTGTCCCACGATCTGTCCCCCGGCGATGGGGGGAGATCCTGAGCCCCCATCGGTCCGGGGGATTCGAGAAGCCCCGGGCTCAGGAGGCGGCGAGTGCGATCTCGGTCGACTTGATCAGTGCGGTGACCTCGGAGCCGGCGGCCAGCCCCAGGTCCTCGACCGCGTCCCTGGTGATCGCCGCGGTCAGTTCACCGCCCGCGACGGCCACCTTGACGCCGGCCATCGCGCCCCCGGTGGCGACCTCGGTGACGGTGCCGGGGATCCGGTTGCGGATGCTGAGGCCCTCGACCGCGCCGGTGGCGAGCGCGACCTCGGTGGACTTGATCAGCGTGCGCACCGCGGAACCCTCCGCGATGCCCAGCTCCCGTACCGCCTCCCGGGTGATCGCGGCGGTGATCTCCTGGCCGCCGTCCAGCCGGACCTTGACGGTCGCCATGACCTCGCCGGGGGTGACGGAGGCGACGGTGCCGGGAATCTGGTTACGGATGCTCAGGCTCATGGACATGCCTCACCGGGGGAGTGGAACGCGAAAGTGGCGGGGAATGGGGGTGTATCTCCTGCTCTGGTCCGCACTCTAGTCACGGTCCGCGCGGTCGTCCGGGCATGCCGTGCGGGTGCCGGAGGGGTGTCCGGATGTGCCGGGCAGAACGGTGCGGGGCGGAGTGGCCCCGCGGTCGGGGGCCCGGGGGCGGATGCGCCGGGCTTCGTTCCTTCCTCCAAGGTGCCTGGCATTTGCTATAGAGCTTCGCTTTATGAATTGCAGATGCGAGCCAATGTTGCCTATCTTGTCGCACATGAAGTCCTATACGATCGGTCAGGCGGCGCGGCTGCTGGGCGTCAGCCCGGACACCGCGCGCCGCTGGGCGGACGCCGGCAAGGTCGCGACCCATCGCGACGACGGCGGCCGCCGCCTCATCGACGGTCGTGATCTGGCCGCCTTCTCCATCGAGGTGGCGCAGAACGGCACAGGTGAGGAAGACGCCTCGTACACCTCCGCGCGCAATGCCTTCCCGGGCATCGTCACCGCCGTCACGCTCGGCGATGTCGCCGCCCAGGTCGAGATCCAGGCCGGTCCGCACCGTCTGGTCTCCCTGCTGACCCGGGAAGCGGTGGAGGAACTGGGCCTGGAGGTCGGCATGCAGGCCACCGCCCGCGTGAAGTCCACCAGCGTGCACATCGACCGCACCTGACCCCACCGCGGTAGCACCACAGCCGATCCGCCCCACCGTCCCCACCGGCCGGCTGCCTCATCTCAGCGGCGTCGCCCGTCCACGGCGCGGCTTTTCCCATCCGCTCGGACGACACCCGTCGTCCCGGGTTCCAAGGAGTCCCGCCTCATGTCCCAGCTCTTCACCGCGCGCCGTGCCGCCGCCGCGCTCGTCACGGCCGCCCTGCTCGTCCCGCTCGCCGCCTGCGGCGGCAACGACGACGGCAAGAAGGACAAGGGCGCCGGGAAGTCCGGCGGCGCCGTCCCCAAGGCGGACCTCACCGTGCTCGCCGCGTCCTCGCTGACCGATGTCTTCAAGAAGGCCGGTGCGGTGTACGAGAAGGACCACCCGGGCACCAAGGTGAACTTCTCGTTCGCCGGGTCCCAGGAGCTGGCCGCCCAGGTCAGGGAGGGCGCCCCCGCCGACGCCGTGGTCACCGCCGATACCAGGACCATGGACGGGATCAGGGTGGATGTCGGCACTCCCACCGTCATCGCCAAGAACCGCCTGGTCATCGTGACCGGTGAGGGCAACCCCAAGAAGATCGGCAGCCTCAAGGACCTCGCCGACAGCAAGCTGAAGGTCGTTCTGGCCGCCTCCCAGGTGCCGGTCGGCCGCTACGGTAAGCAGGTCCTGGACGCGCAGAAGCTGAACGTCAGGCCGGTCTCCGAGGAGCCCAATGTGCGCGCGGTGCTCGGCAAGGTCGAGCTCGGCGAGGCCGACGCCGGTCTCGTTTACAAGACGGACGCCGCCACCGCGCCGAAGAAGGTCGACGCCGTCGACATCCCCGACGCGCAGAACGCCGTCGCCTCCTACCCGGCCGCGCCCCTGAAGATGTCCCAGCACGCCGAGGCCGCGGCCGCGTTCGTCAAGTGGCTGAGCACGCCCGAGGCCCAGCAGATCCTGCAGCGGGCAGGCTTCCAGAAGCCGTAATCCGGTACGGCGCGCGCGGGACTGTCCGGCTCGGGGGAGTGGACAGCCCCGTGCGCGCACCGCCCGGCCCGCCACGAGCCGAGGAACCCCGATGAGACGCCACCGCACCCTCGCCCCGCCCCCGGCAGGCAGGTTTCGCGCGCCCGGCAGCCGCGCCCCCCTCGTGCTGGCCGTGCCCGCGCTGGTCGCCGTCGCCTTTCTGCTGCTGCCGCTCCTCGGCATCCTCGCCCGCACCAACTGGAGCGACGTCAACGCCCACTTGACCAGTCCGGGAGTCCTCGAAGCGCTCCGGCTGTCGCTGCTGGTGTCCTTCTCGGCGCTGGGGCTCGCGCTGCTGCTGGGTGTACCGCTGGCCTGGCTGCTGGCGCGGGTCGACTTCCGCGGCAAGGCGCTGGTGCGCTCGCTGGTGCTGCTGCCGATGGTGCTGCCGCCGACCGTCGGCGGGGTCGCGCTGCTCCTCGGCTTCGGCCGCCGTGGACTGCTCGGCCCCTGGCTGGAGGACACCTTCGGCATCGTCCTGCCGTTCCACACCTCCGGCGCGGTGGTCGCGGCCACCTTCGTCGCGATGCCGTTCCTCGTCATCAGTCTGGAGGGCACGCTCGCCGGACTCCGCCCGAGTTACGAGGAGACCGCGGCCTCCCTCGGGGCCTCTCCCGTACGGGTCTTCCGCACCGTCACCCTCCCCATGGTCGCTCCCGGCCTCGCCGCCGGTGCCGCGCTGACCTGGGCCCGTGCGCTCGGTGAATTCGGTGCGACGATCACCTTCGCCGGGAATCTGCCCGGCACCACCCAGACCCTTCCGCTCCAGGTCTATCTGCTGCTCCAGGACTCCCCGGAAGCCGCCACCTCGGTCTCGCTGCTGCTGCTCGTCATCGCCATGGCCGTGCTGATCTGTCTGCGCGGCCGCTGGACCGGCGCCACCACCGCCGGCCGCGCGGCCCGTACCGTACGCGCCGCCGCCGACACCGGCCCACCGGCACCGCCCGCCGCGGGCACCGAGGATCCTGTCCCGCCGTCCGCGCCGCACCGGGAGCGCTGGCCGCTGCACGCCGAGGTCACCGGCTTCAACCGGCTGACGCTGGACGCCGCTCCGGGCACCACCATCGCCGTCGTCGGACCCAACGGCGCCGGAAAGACCACCCTGCTGCGCGCCCTGCTCGGCCTCACCCCGCGCGCCCGCGCCGCGCTCCGCCTCGGCGACACGGACGTCACCGCGCTGCCCCCGCACCGCCGCGGCGTCGCCTGGGTCCCCCAGGACGGTGCGCTCTTCCCGCATCTGAACGCCCTGAACAACACCGCGTACGGGTTGCGCGCCCACGGCACCCCGCGTGCCGACGCCCGCCGCACGGCCCAGCAGTGGCTCGACCGGCTCGGCGTCGGCCACCTCGCGCACCGCAAGCCCGGCCAGCTCTCCGGCGGTCAGGCCCAACGCGTCGCCCTGGCACGGGCGTTGGCCGCCCGGCCCCGTCTGCTGCTGCTCGACGAACCGCTCGCCGCACTCGACCAGACCACCCGCGCCCAGGTCCGGCACACCCTGCGCGGCCATCTCGCGGAATTCGGCGGGGTCTGTCTGATCGTCACCCATGACCCCGTCGAAGCGGTCTCGCTCGCCGACCGTGTCCTCGTCCTCGACGACGGGCGCGCCCTCCAGGACGCCCCGCCCGCCGAGGTCACCCGGCACCCACGCTCGCCCTGGGTCGCCCGGATGCTGGGCCGAAACGCCTGGCCGGGCACCGCAGCCGGCGATGCCCTCGCCCTCACCGACGGCGGCCGTCTGGTCGTCGCCGACCCGCTCCCCGAGGGTGCCAGGGCGCTGGCGATCATCGCCCCCGAGGCCGTGTCCGTACACCTCGACAGGCCCACGGGCAGCCCCCGCAACGTCTGGCCGGGCACCGTCCGCGAACTCACCTCCGCGGGCAGCCGGCTGCGGGTTCTCATCACCTCGTCCGAGGCTCCTGACCTGGTGGCCGAGATCACCCCTTCGGCGGCACTGGAACTCGGGCTGGCCGACGGCGTGGCCGTATGGACCAGCGTCAAGGCCACCGAGGTCTCGCTGGTGACCCTCTGAGCGTCAACCGGCGGCAGGCCGGTGCGCCGTGGCCGACGGTTCCAGTACGAACACCGGGATCTGGCGGTCCGTCTTCTTCTGGTACTCGTCGTAATCGGGGAACGCCTCGACGGCACGCCCCCACCACAGGGCCTTCTCCGTCCCGGTGACCTCACGGGCCGTCATGTCCCGGCGCACCGGGCCGTCCTGCAGCTCCACCCGGGGATCGGCCACGAGATTGTGGTACCACACCGGATGCCGGGGCGCACCGCCCAGGGAAGCCACCACCGCATACGTCCCGTCATGCTCCACCCGCATCAGCGGGCTCTTGCGGATCTTGCCGCTCTTGGCGCCCCGGGTGGTGAGGATGACGACCGGCATACCGCGCATCGTCGTGCCATCCTTACCGCCGGAGGTCTCGTACAGCTCGACCTGATCGCGTACCCACTGCGCCGGGCTCGGCTCGTACTCACCCTGAAGTGGCATGCTGTCCGTCCCTCTCTGTAGACGAGCGTGGCATCGCGCGCGGGCGGGCGTCGGCGCCGCCCACCACGGCCTGACCTTGGCTCAACAACCGCGGCGGACGCAATCTTCCGGGCTCCGCCGTCGTGTCCGGTGAGCCCCTGGTGTGCCTCGCGCGCGGTCTTTCCGTACATGCCGTGCCGCGCCTACGGTTCTCGCGCATGAGCACCCCGCCGGCCACCTCCGCCGCCCCCTCGCCACGCACCGCCAAGACCCTCGGACGCAACGCCATAGGCACCGGTGACCTGGTCTTCTTCGTGGTGGCCGCGGCGGCACCGCTGACCGTGATGGCCGGTGCGGCGCCGGTGGCCATCGGTATGGCCGGCCGGGCGGCACCCCTCGGCTATCTCCTCTCCGGGCTGCTGATGATCGTCTTCGCCGCGGGTTTCACCGCGATGAGCCGGCACGTCCGCAACGCCGGTGCGTTCTATGCCTACATCGGGCGCGGGCTCGGCCGGGCGACGGGGGTCGGCGCGGCCTATGTGGCCGTGCTGTCGTACAACGCCATCGAAGTCGCCCTGCTGGCGGTCTTCGGCTGGTTCAGCGAGTCCGGGTTCCGGGATCTGACCGGCGTCCAGGGCCCCTGGTGGGTCTGGGCGACGGCCGGCCTCGTCGCGATCGGTGTCCTCGGGTGTCTGAAAGTGACCCTCAGCGCCAAGGTGCTCGCCGTTGCGCTCGCCCTCGAAGTGCTGATCCTGCTGGTGTTCGAGATCGCGGTGTACGCGCACGGGGGCGGGCCCGACGGCCCCGGGTTCGGCGCGCTCTCCCCGGCGCACCTCGGCACCGCGGGCGCCGACGGCATGTTCGTGCTCTCCGTCGGTGCGTTCATCGGCTTCGAGGCCACCGCGGTCTACGCGGAGGAGGCGCGGCGGCCGGAGCGCTCGGTGCCGCGCGCGACCTACCTCGCCGTCGGATTTCTCGCGCTCTTCTACACCTTCACGGTCTGGACGGTCCTCAACGCCTACGGGGCGGACCGGGCGCGAACGGTCGCGAACGGCGCCGCGGGTACCGATATGGTCTTCGCCGCCACCGCACGGTTCGCCGGGGCCTGGGCCGCCGACACCATGCAACTCCTCATCGTCACCAGCGCCTTCGCCGCCACCCTCGCCTTCCACAACGGCGCCACCCGCTACTTCTACGCCCTGGGCCGGGAACGTCTGCTGCCCCGCCGCCTCGGCACCGTCACCGCACGCCACCGGTCCCCGGCCGCCGCCGTCGTGCTCCAGTCGGCGATCGCCCTCGCCGTGGTGCTCGCGACGCTCGTCTTTGGTCAGGACCCGTACGCCGTCACCTTCCTGTGGAGCAACGGCACCGGCATCCTCGGCATCATGCTGCTGCAGACGCTCGCGGCCCTCGCGGTATACGGCTTCTTCCGGCGCGACCGCCGCGGGCTGCCCGCCTGGCGGGTGGTGGCCGCACCGCTGACCGCCTGCGCCGGTCTGGTCGTCCTCATCGTGCTGGTCTGCCGCAACTTCGGCCTGCTGACCGAGGCGTCGACGGGCGTGAACCTCGCCCTGCTGGCACCCTTGCCGCTCGTCTTCGCCCTCGGAGTGGGCGTGGCACTGCGCATCCGGCGCCGCGCGCCCCGGGCGTATGCAGGGCTGACGACGGTGGACGTGGAAAGCGGCTGAGTCCCCGGCCCGGCGGGCCCCAAAGCGCCGGCCACCGGCGGCTGCCCCGGGACGCCTCATCGGCGAGCACGGGAACAGCCGGACCGGTGGCCGGTGAGCAAGGAGTGGACGGCTGCTGCCCGCACGCCAACCGGCGGCGCGGGCAGGCCTGTCGTCAGGACACCAGCTCCACCTCGCGGGTGCTCCGGCGATGCTGCTCGGCCCAGTTCGTCAGCGCGGCACCACAGGCGTGGTCGAGATGGCGCAGCCCGCTCAGGTCGAGCTCCACGTCCCGGTCGGCGGGCAGCGTTTCGAGCTGGTCGAGGAGCTTGGGCAGCCGCAGGAACGTGGCATTTCCGATGGCCCGCACCTGCACCGGCTCCGCCGTGTCCTCCGGGACCTGGATGTCGAGGTGGATGTGCGAGGTCTCCCAGGCCGTCTTCGCGACGGCCATCAGCAGACCGATGAGCACGCCCTCGAACATACTGACCGTCACGATCGCGATCGCGGTGACCAGGAGGACAACGGCCTCCCCGCGGTGTTCGCGCCACAGCGGCCGCAGGTCACGCAGCGGGATGAGCTTGCAGCCGGCGTGCACCAGGACGCCCGCCAGCGCGGCCACCGGGACCACACCCAGCGCCGCGGGGAAGGCCGCGGCGAACACCAGCAGCCAGAAACCGTGCAGCACCCGCGAGGCCTTGGTCTTCGCGCCCGCCTGCACATTGGCGGCGCTGCGGACGATGACGGCGGTCATCGGCAGGGCACCCAGGACACCGCAGACGGCATTGCCCGCACCCTGGGCCATCAGCTCCTTGTCGTAGTCCGTACGCGGCCCGTCGTGCAGCCGGTCGACCGCGGCGGCGCTGAAGAGGGACTCGGCGGACGCGATCAGCGCGAAGGCCAGGACCGTACCGATCACACCGATGCTGCCGAGCCGGCCGAGGTCATCGAGGCCGGGTGGCTGGATTGCGTCCAGCAGCCCGCTGACCTCGACCCGTGCGACGGGCATGTCCAGCGCCCACACCGCGGTGGTGGCGAGCGCCACCGCGGCCAGCGGCGCGGGGAGGATCCGGGCGGCGCGCCGCCAGCGTGGCCACAGCACCAGGACGGCGATGGTGCCGGCACCAATGGCGAACGCGGCCAGCGCGCTCCCCGACCGTACGGTCGAGGCGACCAGGTCGGGCAGGCCGCCGATGTTGGCGAGTCCGCTGCCCGGCGCCTTGGCGTCCGTGAGGGCGTAGAGCTGCCCGGCGATCAGGACCAGGCCGATGCCGGCCAGCATGCCCTGGACGACGGCCACCGAAATCGCCCGGAACCAGCGCCCCAACTTAAGGGCGCCCATGGCCAGTTGGAGCACACCGGCGGCCAGCACCAGCGCGCCGAGCGCGCCGAGGCCGTACTCCTTGACGGCCTCGAAGACCAGCACCGTCAGACCGGCGGCGGGGCCGCTGACCTGGAGGCTGCTGCCGGGGAGCAGACCGGTGAGCAGTCCGCCGACCACACCGGTGACCAGGCCCAGTTCGGCCGGGACACCGGAGGCGACCGCCACCCCGACGCACAGCGGGACGGCCACGAGGAAGACCACGAGAGAGGCGGTGAAGTCCGCCCGGAAGGAGGGGAATCGCTTCATGAGAGGCAAACCCGCCTTCACAGGGGGAGGAACATATCGGAGGCCGGGTGATGCGCCGCGACCAGGCCGGTGTGCACCTCGTAGAACCAGCCGTGCAGATTCACCTCTCCGGCGGCCAGCCGCTCCTGTACACAGGGGTAGCCGCGCAGCCGGTCGAGTTGTTCACGCACATGCTGTTGCACCGCGGCGGCGACCGTCGGCTCCTCGTCCTTGGGGAGTTGGTCGGAAAGCTGCTGCGTCAGCCAGTCCCGTACGGCCGGTGCGCCGGTCAGGTCCTCGCCGCGGGCCTTGGCGCCGACCGCGCCGCAGTGCGAGTGGCCGCAGACCACGATGTCGGCCACGCCCAGTACGCGCATCGCGTACTCGATCGTCGCGGCCTCCGCACAGGCCGCCATGTCTTCCTGGTACACGGGCACGGCGTTGCCGGCCGTCCGCAGCTCGAAGAGTTCACCGGGTCGCGCGCCGGTGATCAGGGACGGTACGACCCGGGAGTCGGAGCAGGTGATGAACAGGGCGAGGGGCGACTGGCCGTCCGCGAGCCGGCCGTAGGTTTCTTGTTCTTCGCGCCGATCGGCGATCCGGGCCATCAGGCCCCGGGCATGCTGGATGAAGGTCTCCATGAGGAGGTCTCCTGCTGGTGAGGGTTGCCACTGTGGGGGTGGTGGCGGGAATGTACGAAGTGCGGCTGGTGGGGCAGGCCACCACGCCGCGCTCAGCAGCGGAAGACGCAGTGGAGTACGGGGATGCTGTCCGGTCTTGATGCGGCCTTGGTGGTGCTGCCAGGTGTCGGGTCACCCGGAGCCGGGGCGGCGTCGGACGTCACCCCGGCACCGCTGACCGGCGAAAGCGGACGCCCGATGTGGTGCGGATTGCCGACGGAGGTCCGCACGGTGCGCCGGGGCTGACCGCGCTCGACCTTGCCCTTGGTCTTTTCCTCGGCGCTGCTGTAGGTGGGCTTGACGGCCGGTGTGCTGCGCACGGACTCCGCGGCGAACGTGGCCTGGGGCCGGTTGGGGGCTGACGTCATACCGCCCACCAGGAACGCCAGGATCACCATGAGCGAGAACAGGGGCGTGCGGAACCGGCGCTGCACCGGTATGCCCGGTGTGCAGGTGTCCTTCCGCATCGTTGCCCCCCGTGGCTCGTTCACACGGTTCCACTCTGCCTTCACAGTGCAGCATCCAGGTTTCCGGCGTGATAACGAGAAATGACGCCAAGTTTCAAGATGTCCCCCGTCTCGGTTCGGGCACATCCGTGTGACGAACGGGTGTTCATTTTGGTTCCGGCTCCGCGTGGGAACTTGCCGGGGCGGTGTCGATGTGTGCGGGGCGGCGGACCGACCACGCGACCACGGGTACGACCGCCAGCGCGAGAACCCCGCCGGCCAGAGCCAGCGTCGGGTAGCCGCCCACCACGACGACCAGCCCCGAGGACATCCCCCCGGCGGCACCCGCGAGGGCGATGCCGACGTCCACCAGCCCCTGGGCCGAGGCGCGTCGGGCGGGTGGCAGTGCGTCAGTGACGATGGCGGTGCCGCTGACCAGTCCGAAGTTCCAGCCGATGCCGAGCAGCACAAGTGCCGTGGCGAGCGCGGGAACGGAGTGCGGTGGAGCCAGGGCGGCCAGGAGCCCGGCGACCGCAAGCGTCAGACCGGAGGCGCCGGCGATCCACCGCCGGCCGAGGCGGTCGACCAGCAGCCCGGTGAGCGGGGAGGGCAGGAACATCGCTCCGACATGCAGGGCGATGACCAGCCCGGCCGCCTGGGTTCCATGCCCGTGCGCCTGCATGTGGACGGGCGTCATCGTCATGATCGCGATCATCACCAGCTGAGTGAGGACCATGACCGAGGTGCCGATGACCACTTCGCGCCGGTTCAGCCGGGGTTCCGGCCGGTCCGCGGCATCATCCGCGGGACTCCCGGCCGCCACCGCCCCCTGAGCCGCCGCCAGCTTCTCGGCCAGCCGCAGCGGATCGGGCCGCAGCAGCGCGGCCAGGGCCACCGCCGCCGCCCCGAACGCGGCGACGGCCAGCAGGAACGGCCCGGCGAGACGGGGGATGCCCCAGGAGTGTGCGACCTCTCCCGTGAGGGTCACCAGATTGGGGCCGACCACCGCGCCGAGCGTGGTGGCGAAGAGCACCATGCTCACGGCCCGGCCGCGCCGCTCGGGGGAGGCCAGATCCGCCCCGGCGTAACGCGCCATCAGGCCCGTGGCGGTGCCCGCCCCGTATACCAGCAGGGCCAGGAACAGCAGCACCGCACTGCCGACGGCGGCCGACACGACGACCCCGAGGCTGCCGAGTGCGCCGACGGCGTACCCGAGCGCCAGCCCGGGGCGGCGGCCGTACCGTCGGCAGATCTGGCCGATGCCCAGCGCGCCCAGCGCGGCCCCGGCGGTGAACAGCGCGCTGGGCACGCCGGCCAGACCGGTCGAGCCGAGCATCTCCTCGGCGAGCAGCGCGCCGACGGTGATTCCGGCGGCGAGGCCCGCGCCGCTGAGGATCTGGGCGAACACCAGGACAGCCAGAATCCGGCGCTGTTCGGGTACCTCGCGGCCGGCCGTTACGTCGTTCCGGTCCCTCATGATTCCTTTCGGTTCCAGCGGATGCGGACCGCTAGGGGGTCGCCGCCATCGGTTCCAGCGCCGCGATGTCCGCGAGCGACAGTCCCATCTGCTCGTGGAGGAAGCGCACGATCGTCCAGTGCGGCAGCGCTCCCTCGTCGAACGGGCCGAACTCCTGGCAGTACAACGGGATCCAGCGCAGGGCCTCTTCGAGTGCCTGCTCGCGCCCCGGCTCCTGCTGATAGTCCTCGTAGGCGATGCTGCGGTGTTCGATGAAGAACCGACCCGGCAGCCGTTGCTCGCACAGCGCCCGGTATTCGCGGGTCTGCAGGATGAGGTAGTGCCAGATCTCGTCGATGTCCTGCTCGACCGGCAGGAAGAGGCCGCCGAGCCGGTCGTGGTGCCGGGAGACGAGATAGAGGTAGCGCAGACACTCGGTGACCTGGCGCTCCACGAACTCCCGCGGTGCGGCGCTCTTGTCGTCGAAGTGTGTCACCACTTCGGCGTGCAGCGCCTCGCCGAGCAGTTCCTTGAGGTCGTCGGCGGATATCCGCGGCTGGCTGGTCATGCTTCTCCTGTCCGAGTGGCGCGGACGTCCGGGGCGCGGACGTCCGGTGGGTCAGCTGCCGGTCGTGAGCCAGGCGTACTTTCCCGACTTCCCGATGGGGATGTGCGTACGGTGTTCGATCCGGCAGCGCCGCCCAGTCAGCTCACCGATGCCCTGTTCCAGTGCCGCGGCCTGCGCGAGTTCGACCGGCGCACCGTGGAAGGTCGTGTACACCAGCTGTGCCTCGCCCTCACCGGTCAGCCGCAACTGGTACAGGAAGACGTCCGGGGAGGCCTCGCTGATGCACCGGTCGAGGTCGCCCTGGGCGACGGGCCCGTGCGGAGTGCTGAGCAACTCCTTTTCCCGGCCGCAGAATTGGATGATCTGTCCCGGGTCGGGCGTTCCGTCCAGAGTCCGTACGCAGTCGCCCGAGCGGTAGCGGATCAGCGGCATATGGGGATTGCGCACGCTCGACACGATGAGCTGGTAGATCGTGCTGCCGTCGGCGACCGGCTGGAGCTCGACGCTCATCTTGTCGAGGTACGGCCAGTAGGTGCCGTGGCGGTCGCTGTAGTAGAGGTAGCCGAGCTCGGTGCTGCCGAACAGGTCGATGACGGGGCAGTCGAAGTGCTGACGCAGAAAGCGCCGGACGTTCACCGGGGTGTATTCGTAGGCGTGGATGATGCTCGCGGGGGGCGGGAAGTCGTCCCACAGCCCCCATTCGCCGACCTTTCGCACCAGATGCGCCAGGTGGTAGCCGGAGCAGTCGAGGTGGTACCAGCCGCGCGGGTGCGCCTGCCGGGCGGTCCGGATCTCCTCCAGCATCCGCTCCACCTCGGCGCGCTCCCACAGCGCCGGGTCCAGCCGCAGATTGAGGTAGCAGGTCCGCTCGTCGAGCCGGCGGTCGTCGAGGGTGGGCACCGGCTCCGGCGGAGTACCGCGCCGGGCGGCGTTGACCCGCGCCACATGCTCCGTCGCCAGCACCGTGGTCAGCGACACCCGCCGGCAGCCCGATTCCCAGGTGTCGGCGATATCGGGGTGTTCGCTCCAGAGCTGGTAGTAGGAGCGCAGCAGGAAGTACGGGGGCCGGATGATCTGCATCCGGGCGTGGTTGGTGCCCGTGGAGAGGACGAACTCCGCCTCTCCGGACTCCAGCGCCGCGGCCAGCCGGGGGGTCATCCAGTTGTCGGGAAAGCCGCGCGCGATCTCCGGCTTGTCGAGTATGGGGAAGTAGCCCTTCGCCAGCGACTCACGGTAGATCGGTATGTCGCGGATCTGCTCGATGACCTCGGCGGTCGGCTGACCATCCATGGAATCCTCGTCGTTGCTGGGAATGCGGTGCCACACGGGGAATGAGGGGCGCGATGCCCGGGAGCGGGCGGCGGGCGGCCGGAGTGCTCACCGCCGCGGCCCGCTCCCGGGCCTTCAACCGGTCGCGACGGTCAGGAGATGCAGCCGGCCTTGGGCGTGGCGCTGATGCAGCCGGCCTTCGGGGCGGCGCTGATGCAGCCGTTCTTCGCCGCCTGCTGCGCAGAGTTGGCGGCGAGCCAGTTCTGCCAGACGGTGTCCTGGGCCATCTTCTTGATGAGCTGCTCCATGGGAACCTCCGAGAGAGAGTGCGGAAGACGGACGGGGCACACGGCGCTGACCTGCGCAGATGCCACTGCACTGAAAGTAAAAGTATGACCAAGTGGATGTCAATTAAGGGCAATGTCCAAAAGCGCGGTTGGGTGGCCGGTGCGCCAACTTTGGCGGGATCCCGTCGAGGTGATCAGCAGCGGAACTACATGACGCGACGTCAGATGGCGGCAGCTCTTCCGGCGCCGCCGGCTCCGTATTGCGCCGCACGGCGGCCGTCGATCGGGTGACCCGTCGCGCGGGTCCGGAGCCCGGCGGCCGTTGGTGCGGGACGATCCAGCCATCCGCCCATCGGTCCCAGCTCCAGGGGAGTCTGCTGTGCGCATTCTGCTCATCGCCGGCGCGTTCAACAGTCTGACGCAGCGTGTGTACGCCGAACTCGGCGACCACGGACACCAGGTGAGCGTGGAGCTGGTGACGCGAGACACACCGCTTCCCGAGGTCGTACGCCACCATGCTCCCGACCTGATCGTGGCGCCGATGCTCAAGACGGCCATTCCCCGGGAGGTGTGGTCCACCCACACCTGTCTGATCGTGCACCCCGGGCCCGTCGGCGACCGGGGCCCGTCCTCGGTGGACTGGGCGGTGCATCTGGGCGCGGACCGGTGGGGCGTCACGGTCCTGCAGGCCAACGACGAGATGGACGGCGGCGACATCTGGGCCGCGGCGAGCTGCCCCGTCCCCGACGTGGGCAAGAGCGACCTGTACCGCAACGAGATCGCCGATGCCGCGCTGGAGGCGGTCCTGGCGGCCGTCGCCCGCGTGGCGTCCGGCACACACCGTCCGCAGCCACAGGCCGAACTGTCCGACGCCGCGAAACCCGGCCGTCCCCGGCCGCCGTTCCGCCAGGACCTGCGCCGGATCGACTGGCGCTCCGACCCCACCGACACCGTCGTACGCAAGCTGCGCGCCGCCGACTCCCAGCCCGGTGTACGGGACGAACTGCTCGGCGAAACCTGGCATTTGCACGGGGGTCACCCGGAGGACACCCTGACGGGCCGGCCGGGCGAGCTGCTCGCCACCCGATGTGGCGCGATCTGCCGGGCGACGGCAGACGGAGCGGTATGGATCCCGGAGCTGCGGCCGCCCCGCGCGCCGGGGGAGCCCGGCACCCTCAAGCTGCCCGCCACACTGGCGCTGGGCGACCGCCTCCCGCCGCTCCCCGAGGTCCCGGCCCCGCTCGACCCCGGCGACGGCCCCCGGACCTGGACCGACATCCGCTACCGCGAGGAGGGCCCGGCCGGCTTCCTGGAGTTCTCCTTCCCCGGCGGCGCGATGAGCACCGACCAGTGCCGGCGCCTGCTCGCCGCCTACCGCCACGCCTGTGCCCGGCCGACCTCCGTGCTGGTCCTCGGCGGCCGCCGGGACTTCTTCTCCAACGGCATCCATCTGCATGTCATCGAGGCCGCCGCCGACCCCGCCGAGGAGTCCTGGGCCAATATCCAGGCCATGGACGATCTGGTGCACGCCGTCCTGACCACCACCGACCGGCTGGTGGTGGCCGCGCTCGGCGGCAATGCCGCGGCCGGCGGGGCGATGCTGGCCCTCGCCGCCGACGAGGTGTGGTGCCGCGCGGCCGTGGTACTCAACCCCCACTACCGGCTGATGGGGCTCTACGGTTCGGAATACTGGACCTACACCCTGCCGGGCCGGACGGGCTCCGAGGTGGCCGGGCAGCTCACCGCGCGCGCCCTGCCGGTCACCGCCGCCGCCGGAGCGCGGCTCGGCCTGGTGGACCGGATCATCGACTGCGCCGCACAGGACTTCGCCGCGCAGACCGGCCGGCTCGCCGCCCGGCTGGCCTCGGCGCCCACGACGCAGACACGTATCGCCACGAAGAAGGCCGACCGGGAACGCGACGAGGCGCACCGCCCGCTCGCCGCCTACCGGGAGCACGAACTGGCGCAGATGCACCGCATCTTCTTCGACCCGGACCAGCCCTATCACTCCCTGCGCCGGGCCTTCGTCCGCAAGGAACCCGCGTCGGCGGCCCCCGCGCACCTCGGCTCCTCCCTCGGGGAGGGCTGAGGCTTCCGCACCCTGACCGCTCAGCAGCGGGCCGGTGACCGGCATACGTCGGCCACCGGCCCGCTGCTGAGCGTCAGCTGCGGTGACCGGCCTACGCGGTGGGCTGGTACTTGTATCCGATACCGAACACCGTGCTGATGGAGTCGCGCAGGCCGGGTCCCAGGCGTCGGCGCAGACGGGCGATATGGACATCGACGGTGCGGTTGCTGGACTGGCAGCTGGGCCAGACGGCGGCCATCAGCTGTTCCCGGGTGAAGGCGCGCCGTGGATGCAGCACAAGGTGCGCCAGCAGATCGAATTCCAGCCGGGGCAGGTCGAGTTGGCGGCCTCTGATGAAGACGGTCCGGGCCGCGGTGTCGATCCGGATCGGCTCCGGCCGTGACCGGCCGGCTGTTGGTTCACCGGCCGGTTCCTCGCGCGGTGGCGCCAGGATGATGTGGACCTCGTCCGACGGCAGCCGGTGCACCGATATGGGTTCCAGGGCGTGCAGGGTCAATTGCCACGTGCCGTCAGGGAGCCGGTCGACCGCCAGGGGTGGCCCTTCGCCGGGCCCGGCTGTGGGCGGCCGGCCGGAGTCGGCGTCCGGTCGCAGCGCAAGCGGGGTCGTCGAGGAGTTCATAAACATGATCTGGGCCCATTCCTCTTGCAAAGCAGGCGTGTACGGACAGACATGGCGGTGCTCGACGTTCAAGGGTGCTGAGGTGCTGTGCAGCGATCGCGGCGCAGTCCGGTGTGCGGCCGGGGGGCGACCAGGCACTTGTGGTGCAGGTCCGCCCAGCGGGGCGATCACTCCGTTCCAGCCGCAAGAACGCTCGCGCCCATGCCCGTACCCAGCCATGACGTGGTGTGAAGTCACGGCCTCCGGTCCAGACGAACGCTACATGTGATCGCGCGCTTCCGGAAAGTAGCATCCGCTAATTCGGTTGCTCTTGAGCCGAATTTGTGATGCGCGGCTCCAATGCGGCGGGCGGCCAGGCGGGTTGCGTCCGGGGTGCCGCTGATTCCTTCAACAAGTGCACCGGGAATTCATTGAATGTTGTCGCTTCGGCGCCCTCGCTGCCCGGCGGTGGGCGCGGCTGTCCGGGCTGGTGTGCCCCTCGCTCGGCGGTGGGTTCCTTTCGGCCGGTGTGGCTGGAAAGTGTCGGTGAACCGGGCGCCTCCCTGACGAGTTGTGGGCCGGGGGGAGGGTCTCGCTCTCCGGGGGTGTGGCGCACCGCTGCCCGCCCGTATCCCCGTGAGGGCGCAGCCATGGAAACGATGGATACGGAGGGGTAATCAGCAACGATGTGCACTTGTGGAGGGGTTGTGAACGCCTGAATATGCCAAATAAATGCCCTGTGGCGAACGAAGTGGCAAAGTGGAGGGCCTCTGAAGGGCGGTCAAGAAGTTGTTTCCTTTTCAATCTCATCGAGGCTAAAAGGTGCGGAACCAGATATTCCAGGCGGCTTGTTTTCGCAATGAGTTGATGATGAGTAGGGTGTGGCCGCTGTCACTTGACCGGTGGCAGGGGTCCAGCTGAATTCGGCGCAGCTGGAATGCCGTGTGGGGGGAAGACGCCTTCGTGACCGGGAGGGGACCATGACGGCCGGCTCTTTCGAGGGGCAGTACGTGTGGAGTCCAGCGGCCGATGACCGGGCGCTGGCGCGCGCGTGTATGGACGTCAGGGCCGGGCGGTACTTGAGCGCGCACGAGGTTCTGCAGGAAACCCGGGACGATTTCGAGGTGCGGGCCCACCGGTCCCTGGTGCTGGCGTCCGTGGCGGCGGATTCGGACCTGGCCGAGCGCTGGCTGGCCGAGGAGCCGGGGCCGGAGGCGGCACTGCTCTGGGCCCGGGTGGCGATGCTCCGGGCCCTGCGCATGGCCGACGCCGGTGACCGGCGGCAGGGCGCCCTGGCGCGGATAGCGCAGTCGGCGTGCGAACGGGCCGCGAAACTGCTCCCCGACGACCCCACCCCGTGGGTGGCCCAGCTGGCGCTGACACGCCTCGACCGCCCTCAGGACCCCGCACCACAGGGGCTGCTGACCGCGCCGGCCGGCCCGTGGTACCTCTTCGCGCACATCCTCCGGCTCGACCCCTGGCACCGTGAGGCGCACCACCGCTTCTTGTCGTTCTTCTTCACCCGCTACGGCGGTTCGTCCAGCGCGAGCTGGGACGTGGCCGCGTTCCTGGGCCAGCGGGCCCCCGCCGCCTCACCGCTGCGGCTGCTGCCGCTGGTGGCGCTGGTCGAGGACTACAACCCGTCCGCGCTGCTCGCGGACCACACGTGGGAGCAACCCCAGTGGATCACCACCGCGATGGGCATCTACCACAACTGGTTCCCGCAGGTTGCCGGTTACCGCTTCACCCCGGTGCTGGATCTGGCGTATCTGGCACATGCGCTCTTCATGGCGAAACGTGAATTCGAGGCGCGGGAAGTCTTCACTGCGATGGGTCCCTATGCCTCGCGTATGCCCTGGAGTGCATTCGGCGACCCCGAAGAGCAGTTGACGAAAGCCAGGCGCTCCTGCGGGCTCCCCGTTCCGCATGGCGGCTGAATCACCGGCAGGCCGGTGGCGGCGTGAATTTCTCGCCGCAAAAGGAAACCCGTACCACACCATCCGTTCGAACAACTCAGCCCGGTCCATTCACCCCAGGTCCCCCCAGAAAGGTTTCGGTTGTGTCCGAGCGTACGTCTCCAGCTCGCTCGAAAAACCCCCACACGGCAGATCCCGTCACCCTCGACGACGATGCCACGCTCCATGCCATGGGCTATCCGCGGAAACTCACCCGCAGATTCCGCGCGTTCGACAACTTTGCCATTTCCTTCACCATCATCAATATCATTTCCGGCATCTTCTCCTCCTTCGGGTTCGGGATGAACGCCGGCGGTCCACGGATCCTGGTCTTCGGCTGGATCGGTGTATCGATCATGGTGCTGTTCGTCGGCGCCGCCATGGGTGAGATCGCCTCCGCCTACCCGACCAGCGGCGCGCTCTACTTCTCGGCCGGCAAGCTGGCCAAGCGGCATCAGGGCGCCTGGTCCTGGTACACGGGCTGGCTGAACTTCGTCGGCCAGGTCGGCGGCACCGCCGCCACCAACTTCGCGGCCGCCACCTTCATCCAGGCGTTCATCGCCATGCAGTGGCCGTCCTACGAGTCGACGCCGCAGCAGACCGTCGGCATCACCGCGGCCATCCTTCTCGTCCAGGCGCTGGCCAACACGTATACCGTGCGCCTGGTTGCGGTGGTGAACCGCATTTCCGTGTGGTGGCTGCTGATCGGCATGGTGGTGATCGTCGGCGCGCTGACCCTGATACCCGACCACCACCAGCCGCCGTCGTTCGCGCTGCACTTCGCCAACAACACCGGCTTCACACAAGCGATTTACGGCGGAATGCTGGGTCTGCTCGTCACCAGCTGGACCTTCACCGGTTTTGACGGCAGTTTCCACATGTCCGAAGAAACGGTGAAGGCCACGGTCAACGCGCCCCGGGGCATCATGCGGGCGATCAGCTGCTCGGCGATCACCGGGCTGATCCTCATGCTCGCACTGGTGTATGCGATCCGTGACTACGGGCATGCGGCGAGTGCCGAAGCGCCGCCGGTGCAGATTCTCGTCGACGCACTCGGCCAAAACACCGCCAGCTTCCTGCTGTTGATCGTTATCGGCGCCATGCTGTTCTGCGGGCTCGCCAACATGACCAGCAATACCCGGCAGATCTTTGCCTTCTCCCGCGACGGCGCGATGCCCGGCTCCCGTTGGTGGCATTCCGTCTCCGCGCGCACCCGTACCCCCGTCAAGGCCGTCTGGCTCGCCGCGGCCTGCCCCCTGGTACTGGTGCTGCCCGGCTGGTGGTCGCACACCGCCTTCACCGCGGTGGTGAGCGTCAATGTCGTCGGGCTGTTCCTCGCCTACGCCGTGCCCATCTTCCTGCGGCTGCGGCTCGACGACTTCCAGGCCGGTCCGTGGAACCTCGGGCGCTACGGCAAGCCCGTCGCGGCGATCGCGGTGACCTGGATCCTGATCAGCAATGTGCTGTTCATGCTGCCCCAGGCGTCCCCGATCACCCCCGCCTCGTTCAACTATGCGCCGATCGCGCTGGCGGTGGTGCTGATCATCGCCACCGTGTGGTGGTTCGCCACCGCCCGGCAGCGCTTCCAGGGACCGGTCAGCTACGGCCGTCCCGACGAGGTCGCCGCCATGGACCTGATCTAGAGCCGGTCCCCAAGGACTTGCTCCAGAGCCGGTCCGACGGCCAGGCGTGGGCGGGGCCGCCGGAGCACGTCCTCCGGCGGCCCCGTCCCGCCCACGGCCCGTCACCGGCTCCGCACCGTTCCCGTTCACTCGCCTCCTGACCCCACCAGAAGGGACGAACACCCGGCATGCCCACCCTTGGCAACGCTCCGGATCCACAGCCCGTCACCGGCGAACTCGCCGTCAGTACCGCCTCGTTGGACGACTGGCACCAGGTGGCCCAGTGGGCCGCCGACGAGGAGTGGAACCCCGGACGCGGCGACACCGCCTGCTTCCACCCCACCGACCCCGCCGGTTTCTTCATCGGCCGCCGCGCGGGACAGACCGTCTCCGCGGTCTCGGTCGTCAACTACTCGGACGCCTATGCGTTCCTGGGCTACTACCTCGTCCACCCCGACCACCGCGGGCGGGGCCTGGGTCTCGCCACCTGGCGTGCCGCCTTCCCGCACGCCGGTGCGCGGACCGTGGGTCTCGACGCGGTCCCCGCCCAGCAGGACACCTACCGGCGCGCCGGGTTCGCGCCCGCCTACGAGACCATCCGCTACGCCGGACGCCCCACCGGCCCCGGGACCCCGGCGGCGGGCGTCGTCCCCGTCACCGGTGCGCATCTCGACGCCCTCGCCGACTACGACCGGCGCTGCTTCCCCGCCGACCGCCGTGCCTTCGTCACCCGCTGGCTGACGGCCCCCGGCCACACCGCCCTCGCGTATCTGCACGACGGTGCGATCGCGGGCTACGGCGTGCTCCGCCCGGCCCGCACCGGTCACCGCATCGGCCCGCTCTTCGCCGACACCACCGCGGCCGCCGAAGCGCTCTTCGACGCCCTCGCGGCGTCCGCCGACCCGGCCGACGAGATCTTCCTCGACGTCCCCGGCCCCCGGCACGCCGCCCACACCCTGGTCACCTCCCGCGGCCTGACCCCGCAGTCGCAGACCGTGCGGATGTACACCGGCCCGGTGCCACCGGCGGAGCACGAGCGCACCTTCGGCGTCACCAGTCTCGAACTCGGCTGAGGGAGCGGGCCGTTACGCGGTGACGGCCCTGCTCTCGTACCCCACCTCCCGTTCGATCTCTGCCGTCGGGAAGGGTGTCCGCTTGCTCTCGGTGAGGAAACGGCGGTGGAAGTCGTCCAGGACGACGGCCATGCGGGCGTGGCGGTCGATGAGGGCGGCGATCTTGGGCGGGAGGTCGCCGGGCCGTCGTCCGGCGATCCAGTCGCGCAGGAAGACGTCGCGTTCCGTGCCGCCGCGCACGCCGTCGAGCAGGTGGTGACGGAGCAGATGACTCGCGGTATGGCAGTGGTCGTACGCGAGGTGGCCCGAGTGGAACTCGGCCTCGTCGGCCGAAAGGTCGAAGCGAGAGCTCAGGGCGAGTCCGAAGTCGGCGAAGTAGAGCCGGCGGCCATCGGTCAGGATGTTGGCGAAGTGGGCGTCGAAGTGGACGAGTCCGCGAGAGCGCAGGAAGGCGGTCCCGCGCGCCAGAGCCTCCGCCACCCAGGGGTAGGGCGAGCCGTCGCCGCTCTCCGTCACGTCGGCGTTGCGGTGGTCGGCCAGCCATCCGGCGAGGGTGTGCGGCACATGCTCCAGGAAGAGCACCAGGCTGGACGAGGACCGTCCGATCGCCTCCAGCCGGTCGCGCACCGCCGGTGATCCCTCCCAGTGCGCGACGGCCCCCTCCAACCCGCCGAACTCGTCGGTGAATCCTTCGGGAGGGGAGTCGGGCAGCACCCGCCAGTGATACATCAGCGGGAAACCCGCGTACGCGTTCCCGAGCACCCAGTGGGTGGTCATGGTGTGCACCGCCAGTTCCCGCCAGGCACCGAATCCGGCCGAGCCCGCCCCGTACTGGTAGAACAGCGGCAGCCCGAAGACGTTCGCCGTCGACCGCACATGCTCCGGCCGCAGCTCGGTATCCGTCAGGGGGACCCGCTTGACGAAGACGCGCGCCCCCTCGACGTCCAGCTCCGCCGATCTGCCGCCGATACCGGACCCGAGCGGGACGGCGGATGCCACGACCTCCCGGAGCCGATGGTCGCTCAGCAAGGAGAGTTGTGTGGCCACGGTCCCGTAACCCGCCAGGCGCGCGGCACACAGCGGTTCCCGGTCATCCATCAGCAGTTCCTCGCGCCCGCACCAGGGCTTCGGTGATCGTACGAAGGGGACCGGCCCCGCGCGCCGCTCCTGCGTGGGGCCGGCACCCACCGCCCTGGCCCCCGGTCCGCTCAAGCACCGACCGTGCCGTCGATGGCCTCGCGCAGGAAGTCCGCATGGCCGTTGTGGCGGGCGTACTCGTGGATCAGATGCAGCATCACCACGCGCAGTGAGACATGTTCGCCCCAGCGGGGCTGGTAGCCCGTGACGTCCAGCGAGGCGGCCTCCTGCTCGATGCGGCGGGCGTGTGCCACCTCCGTCTGCCAGGCGTCGAACGCCTCCGCGCGGGTGGACGTGCTCGCGTCGTACGCCGCCTGGAAGTCGCCCTCGGCCGACCAGACGAGCGGGATGTCCTCGCCGTTGATCACCCGGCGGAACCAGGTGCGTTCCACCTCGGCCATGTGCCGCACCAGGCCGAGCAGGGAGAGCGTGGAGGGCGGGCTCGACCGGCGCCTGAGGTCCTCGTCGGAGAGGCCGTCGGTCTTCATGGCGAGCGTGGCCCGGTGGAAGTCGAGAGAGGAGCGCAGGGCCTCCCGCTCGCCGGCGCGGACGGGCGGGGAGATGCGTTCGGTGGTCACGGAGGATTCCTTTCCGCGGCGAGTACCCGGGCAGGTCTCGGCCGGTGCGGTGTCGAGGCGCTGAGAGGCGTCATGGTGGTGGGAGCCGTCCACGGGCGCACGGTCCCGGAGGAGGGCGCGTGGCCCATGGCGGGAGACGCTCTCCCTGAGCGCTCCGGAGCATGCCGGGAAGGCGGCGGTCGAGGTGATCTTCCCCAGTGCTCCGGGCCGCCGCAAGGGGTTTAGAGGGTGTCTCACGTGGCAAGTTTCGCGAGCTTCTTGTAGCAGGTCAGGGCGGCGGCCAGGCCGAGGAGGCGAGGAAGTGCGAGCCCTTTCGTTCGTATCGGACGGTGCGGCGGTGGTGCGCGAAGAGCCAAGCTGTGGTCCCCGGCGGGGCCGGACGGCGGGTATGCCGCGGATGAGCGGCTTCAGGGCGAGGCTGTCGTGCATGAGATCAGCACCCACGACCGGCATCATGCCGCACGAACATCAAGTCACGTGAGACAACCTCTAAGCCTTGATTGGTGCGGCCGACCTGGCGGCCTGCTCGATCTTCGCGCAGTAGGCTGCGCGGGCTTCCTCGTCGATCTGCGCCTCGTGTTCGGCGCGCAACCCGGTCCGGCCGTCGACGCCCTCGCGCAGGATATCGGCGTGCCCGGCATGCCGGATGGACTCGCCGAGGACATGGACCATGATGGCGAACAGGTTCGTGTCGGCATAAGGCTCCGGCCACCACGGCACGTGGCCGGGGGCGTCGAGGGGAAGCTCGTTGATCGTCGCGTCCGAGTGTTCCCACGTGCGCCGGTAGAACCCGATGATCTGATCGCGGGTCTCGTCCTCGGTCGCCCACAGATCGCCGCCGTTGGAGTCCTGCCACCGGGGCAGCGGTTCCGGGGCAGGGCGGTCGAAGACCTCGCCGAAGTACCTGGCCTCGACGGTGGCCACGTGTTTGACCAGGCCGAGGAGGTTGGTCCCGGTCGCTGTCAAAGGTCGGCGGGCGTCGTATTCGGACAAGCCGTCGAGTTTCCAGAGCAGCGCCTTGCGGTCCCGCCGCAGTCTCCCGTGCAGGTTGTCTTTCGCGAACTCATCGATCATGCGGCATGAGCCTGCCATGGGCTGCTCGTGGTCTCAAGATCCCCTACATGGTCCGCAACGACTGGCAGAGCCGAGGCCTGGCCATGGCCGCCGCCCTGACCTGCTACAAGAAGCTCGCGAAACGTGCCACGTGAGACACCCCTTATCCGCGGTAGTGGTAGGCGGACGGCCGTGCCCATGCCAGGGCCCCGCCGGCACGGCGGCCTCCGGCCCCTGGCACCGGGCCCTCGTGGGCGACGGCACCGGACCGATGCTCAACTCCGCGCGCCGGGCGGCCTCTTACGGCGCGGACGCCCACGGCGCGCACTACACGCGCGCGGGCCGCCCGTCCGCGGACGGTGCACCAGGGCACACCGTCCGCGGAGCAGGCCGCCCTCCGCGCCGCCGTCCGCCGCTCAGTCGGCCGCACTCACGGCAGATACCGCTCGATGGCGCCGGGGCCTTCCTCAGCGATCAGGCGCCTGGCCCATTCCAGGCTCTCGGGGGTGGGTTCGCGCCCGGACGCCTTCACCAGATCCTCCGGGTCGTAGGGCCGCTCGCTACCGGTGTACAGCTGAGTCGGCCGCCGCTCGGCCGCCTGCTCCCTGCCATTGCTCGTCACAGGGTCCTCCTCTGTCCGCGCCCGCCGAGTCGCCGGGACCTCGCTTGGTTCCATCATGGGACCGCCTCCGAACACCCGCACGATGTGCGCCGGGCCGGCCCCGGCCACCGCGCCCTCCGGCCGGTCAGCGGGCCGGCCTCGGAACCCCGGAATAGCGCGGCGGAAACGCCTGCTCCGTCCAGATCGTCTTCCCGTACGGCGTGTAGCGCGTCCCCCAGCGCCGCACCAGCTGCGCGACGATGAACAGCCCCCGTCCGCCCTCGTCGTCGCTGGCGCTGTGCCGCAGGTGGGGCGAGGTATGGCCGGTGTCCGACACCTCGGTCAGCAGGGTCCGGTCGCGCAGCAGCCGCAGGTGCAGCGGCCCGGAGGCGTGCCGTACGGCATTGGTGACCAGCTCGCTGACCACGAGTTCGGTCGCGTAGGACAGCTCCGTGAGGCCCCACTCCCGCAGCTGTCCGGTGGCCAGCTCACGGGCCTTGCCCACGGCGGCCGGTTCCGCGGGCAGCTCCCAGGCCGCCACCTGCCCGGCATCCAGCTCACGGGTGCGCACCAGCAGCAGCGCCGAGTCATCGGTGGCCGGGCCGTCCGGCAGCAGCTCGGCCAGCGCATGGTCACACAGCTCGTCCAGCGGACGGCGGTGCTCGCCCAGCACCCGGCCAAGGGTGTCCAGCCCCTCGTCCACGTCGTGGTTCCGGGCCTCGACCAGCCCGTTCGTGAACAGGGCCACCAGACTGCCGACCGGCAGCTCGATCTCCAGCGATTCGAACGGCAGGCCCCCCAGGCCCAGTGGCGGGCCCGCCGGAAGGTCGGGGAAGGACACACCGCCCTCCGGGTCGACGACGGCCGGCGGCAGATGCCCGGCCCGCGCCATGGTGCACCGCCGTGACACCGGGTCGTAGACCGCATAGAGGCAGGTCACACCGGTGGCCACATCGTCCGTGCCGATGTCCGTGCCGACCGTGGCCGCCTGTTCCTCGGCGGTCTGTTCCACCAGGTCGTCCAGCCGGCCCAGCAGTTCGTCGGGGGCCAGGTCCAGCCGGGCCAGGGCGCGGACCGTCGTCCGCAGCCGCCCCATGGTCGCCGCCGCCTGGAGGCCATGGCCCACCACGTCCCCGACGACCAGACCGACCCGGGTACCCGAGAGCCCGATGACGTCGAACCAGTCACCGCCGACCCCTGCCCCGTCATCGCTGGGCAGGTAGCGGTAGGCCAGATCGACGGCGGACGGCGACGCCAGATGCTGGGGCAGCAGATTGCGCTGGAGGGTCAGCGCGGCGGTGTGCTCCCGGGCGAAGCGGCGGGCGTTGTCCAGGCACACCGCCGTCCGGGTGACCAGCTCGTCGGCGAGTTCGATCTCCCCCTTGTCGAAGGGCCTCATGGGGGCGCCGCGGCGGAAGGTGACCAGTCCCAACGGGGTGCCGCCGGCCCGCAGCGGCACGACGATGGTGTTCTCCTCGCGCACCATCCCGCCGGAGGACATGCTGCGGTACTGGAGGGAGCCGGGCGGGTACTCGACGCGGTGCGGGCTGTGCGGGGGCCCGTCCGGACCGGCCTGGGCGGAGCGGGTGGCGACGCGCACCAGAGTGGGCAGTGCACCGCCGGCCGGTTCCGGCTCGTCGCCGTTCAGCACGGACTGCATCAGGTCGACGGTGACCGTGGTGGCGAACCCCGGCACCGCCACCTCGGTGATCTCCCCGGCGGTGACGGTCATATCGAGTGTGGTGCCGATCCGGGCGCCGGCCTCCACCAGGAGGTTCAGCCGGCGCTGGGCCTGGTAGCGGCCGGTGATGTCGAAGGCGTCCTCGCACACCCCGAGCACCTGGCCGTGGGCGTCCTGCAGCCGGTAATAGGAGCAGGACCAGACGTGATCGGGGCCCGGGTCGGAGGGCTGCTGACCGATGAAGTGCAGATCGAGGAACGGTTCGCCGGTGTCGATGACATGGTGCATCACCGCGTCGAGGGTGCGCGGATACCCCTCGGTCATGAACTCGCCGTCCGGATACAGCTCATCGGCGCGGGCACCGAGGAACTCCCGCAGCGGCAGCCCGACCTCCCGGATATACGCATTGTTCGCCCAGGTCAGCCGCAGATCGGTGTCATAGATGCCCAGGCCCACCGGGGACTGGGTGGCCAGACCGTGCAGCATCGCCTGGCGGGACTCCCACATCCGGTGGGCCTCCAGTTCGGCCGCCACCAGGACACGGGCCGGCTGTGGGCCGGAGCCCGCGGACACCTTGGCGAGCGGGCAGATCATGGCCACCATCCGCACCAGCCGGCCGTTCCGGTGCCGCACCGTGAGCTCCCGGTCGCCGCTCAGCGCCTCCTCCGGTGCCTGTCCGGACCCCTTGACGGCGGGCGGAACCAGCGTCTCCAGGGGCTGCCCGATGATCTCCTCCGGCAGATATCCGAGGAGCCGCCGGGCCGCCGGGCTCCAGCCGATGATCATGTCCTGGGCGTCCAGAACCGCTGTGGCCGCCCTGGTGACGTCGAGGGGACCACGGAAGTCGGCGCTCTCCGCCGCGTTCCATGCGTTCATGGCATCAGCCCAGCCCGGTTCAGTATCTACAGCATCGAGCCTGATCAAGACCGGCACAACTGCGCTGCCGCCGGGGGACGCGCCCTTGGTGCGGCCCCGCCCCGTCGCTGGCAGAGTGGGAAGGGGCGCTGAGCAACAGGAGGCAGATGTCATGTCGGCCCATGGCCCCGTCACCGCGGTACGCGGCGCTCCCTGCTGGGTCAGCCTGATGGCCCGCGATCTGGAGGCCGCGCAGGAGTTCTACTCCGCGGTCCTGGGCTGGCGGTTCCGCCCGGCGAGCCTCGGAGAGGAGTTCTGTATCGCGATGGCCGACGGGCAGCCGGTCGCCAGCATCGGGGCCCTCGCCCAGAGCTTCCAGGTCGCGGTGGCCTGGACCTCTTATTTCGCGGTGGAGAACGCCGACGAGACCGCGGACCGGATCCGTGAGCGCGGGGCGACCGTCGCCGTCGGCCCGCTCAAGCTCGGCCCCGGACGCGCCGCCCTCGCCGCCGACCCCGACGGTGCCACCTTCGGCTTCTGGGAGGGCCAGACCCTGGCCTGGTCGGTCGGACAGGGCAATGCCCCCGCCTGCCTCGAACTGCGCACCCGTGACGCCTTCGCCGCCGCCATCTTCTACGCCGAGGTCTTCGGCTGGGCCTCCGAGGAGCCGGGCGGCTGCGATGTGACCTACGAACACGACCAGGTGATCGTCCGCGACGGTACGCACATCGTCGCCACCCTGCGCGGCGGCGCCGTCGAGTCCGCCCCGGACCCGCGGGTGCGCCCCCGCTGGCACGTCCACTTCCCGGTCCGCGAGATCGAGAAGGTGACGGCCACCGCGGTTGCCGCCGGCGGAACCGTCACCCCCGTGACCCCGACCGCGGACGGCGAGGGCAGCCAGGCCGTCATCCGCGACCCCGACGGCGGCCTGTTCACCATCACCTCGCCCTGACGCCGGCGGCCGGTTCCGGCCCCGGCCGCGGCCCCTGCACGGAGAGCGGTTTGTCCAACGGGACCTCGCCAGCCCCTGCAGCAGCGTGTGGTCATTGCCCTCCATACCGCCCGCGTACGGGGAGCCGCCGGCCGCCCCGGCCTGCGTCAGCCAGTTGACCAGGCCGAACCTGCGGAAGCGGACCCGTCCGTCGCTGCCGTGGACACTGAGGGCGAAGCCCTGCGCCAGCCGCTCCAGCGTGCGGCGCACCGCCTCGACGGATTCCGGGGCCAGGGGCGGTGAGCCGGCCTGGAGGTCGGGTCTGACACCGCTCCGCGGGCGGTCGCTATGGTTCCGCCACACTCAGGGCCCCGTACGCTCACCGGCCCCGCTCTCCTTCGCCGTTGAAGGGGCGGGGCCGGTCGCGCATTTGATTCCTCGCGTCAGTTCAGCGCGTCACCGCCGGCCGCGCCGGGGTCCTGGGCACCCGCTCCCGGGTCGCCCGCTCCCGCGCCGGCGTTGCCGGCACCGGCGTTCCCGGCCCCCGCGTTGCCGGCACCGGCGTTCCCCGCTCCTGCGTTGCCGGCACCGGCGTTTCCCGCGCCGGCGTCGCCGCCGCCCGCGCCATTGCCGCCGGCCGCGGCGTCGTCACCGCCGGCGTCGCCGCCGGCACCGCCGCCCCCGGCGCCGATCTCCGCACCCGTGGCCTTGAGCGCGTCGGTGACCGGCTGGAAGAAGGTCTCGCCGCCCGCGGTGCAGTCGCCGCTGCCGCCGGAGGTCAGCCCGACCGCCGAGTCCTCGGAGAACATCGCGCCGCCGCTGTCGCCGGGCTCCGCGCAGACATCCGTCTGTATGAGGCCGTTGACGATGTCGCCGTTGCCGTAGTTCACCGTCGCGTCGAGACCGGTGACGGTGCCGTCGCTGAGGCCGGTGGTGCTGCCCGAGCGCTGCACCTTCATACCGACGGCGGCCTCCGCGGCCTTGGTGATCTCCTGGGTGCTGCCGTTCTGCAGGTCGACCGCGCTCTGCGGCTGTGCGTTGGCGTCGTCGTAGGTGACCAGTGCGAAGTCGGTCTTCGGGAACTGGGAGTCGGACACCGTGCCCAGCGGCTGGCTGCCGCCCTGGTCCGCCGTCCAGGTCTTGGAGTCGTTGCCGCAGTGACCGGCCGTCAGGAAGGCCGGTGCGCCCTTGACCGTGACGTTGAAGCCCAGTGAGCAGCGGGCGTTGCCGCCGAAGATGGCACTGCCGCCGATCGGCCCGGCGGCCTGCTCGCCGCCACCGGCACCGCCATCGCCCGCGCCACCCGCGGCGTCCCCGGCGCCACCTGCGGCGTCTCCCGCGCCGCCCGCGGCGTCCCCGGCGCCACCTGCGCCACCTGCGGCGTCCCCGGCACCACCCGCGGCGTCTCCCGCGCCGCCCGCGGCATCTCCGGCGCCGCCCGCGGCATCTCCGGCGCCACCTGCGGCGTCTCCCGCGCCACCTGCGGCATCTCCGGCACCGCCCGCGGCGTCCCCGGCACCCCCCGCGGCGCTGCCGGCCGCGCCTCCCGCCGCGCTTCCCGCGTCCCCGCCGTCGTACCGCTTGAACTCACCCTGGGACCGCTTGACGGTCACCATGCCCTCGCCCATACCGTTCGTGGTCTTGGTGAGGGTGGCCATCTTTGCGCCGGTGACGGTTCTGTCGGCGACCACCACGATCTTGTTGGTCTTCGGGTCGATCGACCAGGCCGTGCCGGGCACCGAGGCGTTGTCGCGCAGGGTCTGCGCACCGGACTTCAGCGCGGTCATGCTGTTCTGCACGACCTTGGCGACGGCGCCCTTGGCCTTGACGCTCGCGGCGTCGTCCTCCGACAGGACGTTCATGACCAGGTGGCCGTTCGAGCTGTCCAGGTACCAGCCCGCGCTCTGGTCCCCGAGGTCCGCCTTCAGGGATGTCGCCAGCTGAGTGGCCGAGTGGGCGCTGAGTGTCTTCGGGGCCGCCGGCTGGTCCGTGCTCGCGTTGGCGTTGGGGAGCAGGATCGCTGCGGCCGCGACGGCTGCCACACCTGCGGTGGCGATGGCGCCGGTCCGCAGGCGCTTGTTCACATGTCGGTGGCTCAATTCACTGACCTCCAGGGACGCACAGGAACGGGGCACACGGGCGACCGCGGTGCGTCGCGTCAGCACCCGTGTGTGGTGCTCACCCAGTCCTACGTAGCGCCGTGCACTCCGGTCTCACGGCCACTCAAGCTGTGATGAATTCCGACGCTTGCGGTGGCGAACGCTTACACTCCCGGGCCCGTGGTCGCCCCTGCGCGGAGCAGGCGTAAAGGGCAGCTGTGGCCGCGCTTAAGAAATCCTCGATGGACCGCGCGGCCGAGGTACGGAAGATTTCCTGACGAAGATCGGGCGGCCGAGGCGGGCCCCCGGCAGGTCACTGACGTACGGGAGCCGCTGCGGTGAAGGCACTGGTCAAGCAGAAGACGGAGCCGGGTCTCTGGCTCATGGACGTACCGGAGCCGGCCATCGGCCCGGGGGATGTGCTGATCAAGGTGCTGCGCACCGGCATCTGCGGCACGGATCTGCACATCCGGGCGTGGGACGGCTGGGCGCAGAACGCCGTGACCGCCCCGCTGACGATCGGCCATGAATTCGTCGGCGAGGTGGTGGAAACCGGCCGCGATGTGGCCGAGATCAAGGCCGGCGACCTGGTCAGCGGCGAGGGCCATCTGGTCTGCGGCAAGTGCCGCAACTGTCTGGCCGGCCGTCGCCATCTGTGCCGCGCCACCGTCGGTCTCGGCGTCGGCCGGGACGGTGCCTTCGCCGAGTACGTCGCGCTGCCCGCCACCAATGTCTGGGTGCACCGCGTCCCCGTGGACCTCGATATCGCCGCCGTCTTCGACCCGTTCGGCAACGCCGTGCACACCGCGCTGTCGTTCCCGCTGGTCGGCGAGGATGTGCTGATCACCGGCGCGGGGCCGATCGGCATCATGGCGGCGGCCGTCGCCCGGCACGCCGGGGCCCGCAATGTCATGATCACGGACGTCAGCGAGGAGCGCCTCGCCCTGGCCCGCAAGGTCGGCGTCAGCCTCGCCCTCAATGTCGCCGAGGCGACCATCGCCGACGGCCAGCGCGAGCTCGGCCTGCGCGAGGGCTTTGACATCGGGCTGGAGATGTCCGGCCGGCCCGAGGCGATGTGCGACATGATCACCAACATGACGCACGGTGGCCGGATCGCGATGCTCGGCCTGCCGTCCCAGCAGTTCCCCGTCGACTGGTCCCGGATCGTCACCTCCATGATCACGATCAAGGGAATCTACGGCCGGGAGATGTTCGAAACCTGGTACGCGATGTCCGTGCTGCTCGAAGGCGGCCTCGACCTCTCGCCCGTGATCACCGGCCGCTATGCGTACCAGGACTTCGATGCCGCCTTCGACGACGCCGCCAGCGGCCGCAGCGGCAAGATCATTCTCGACTGGACTGTTTGATTTCTGGCTCGGTTCGCCTCTCGGGCACGACCGTCTCACCCGCCCCACGTACCTTAAGGAGCCCTCATGCTCGATTCCGTACGCAACGAACTGCGCAGCACCCTCGATGAGATCCGCGCCGCCGGTCTGCACAAGCCCGAGCGCGTCATCGGCACCCCGCAGTCCGCCACCGTCGCGGTCACCGCCGGCGGCAACCCCGGCGAGGTCCTCAACTTCTGCGCCAACAACTACCTCGGCCTCGCCGACCACCCCGAGGTCATCGCGGCCGCCCACGAAGCGCTCGACCGCTGGGGCTACGGCCTCGCCTCGGTCCGCTTCATCTGCGGCACCCAGGAGGTCCACAAGGAGCTGGAGCAGCGGATCTCCGGCTTCCTGGGCCAGGAGGACACCATCCTCTACTCCTCCTGCTTCGACGCCAACGGCGGTGTCTTCGAGACCCTGCTCGGCCCGGACGACGCGGTGATCTCCGACGCCCTCAACCACGCCTCCATCATCGACGGCATCCGCCTGTGCAAGGCCCGCCGCTTCCGCTACGCCAACCGCGATCTGGCCGATCTGGAACGCCAGTTGAAGGAGGCGGGGAGCGCAGGCCGCAAGCTCATCGTCACCGACGGTGTGTTCTCCATGGACGGCTATGTGGCGCCGCTGCGTGAGATCTGCGACCTGGCCGACCAGTACGGCGCCATGGTGATGGTCGACGACTCGCACGCGGTCGGCTTCGTCGGCCCCGGCGGCCGCGGCACCCCCGAGCTGCACGGGGTGATGGACCGCGTCGACATCATCACCGGCACCCTCGGCAAGGCCCTCGGCGGCGCCTCCGGCGGCTATGTCGCGGCCCGCGCCGAGATCGTCGCCCTCCTGCGCCAGCGCTCGCGCCCGTACCTCTTCTCCAACTCGCTCGCCCCGGTGATCGCGGCCGCCTCCCTCAAGGTGCTCGACCTGCTGGAGTCGGCCGGTGACCTGCGCGAGCGGCTGCACGCCAACACCGCGCTGTTCCGCTCGCGGATGACCGAGGAGGGCTTCGACATCCTCCCCGGCGACCACGCCATCGCCCCTGTCATGATCGGTGACGCGGCCGAGGCGGCCCGGATGGCGGAGCTGCTCCTGGAGCGCGGCGTGTACGTCATCGGCTTCTCCTACCCGGTGGTCCCGCAGGGCCAGGCGCGGATCCGGGTACAGCTGTCCGCCGCCCACTCCACCGAGGACGTCAACCGCGCGGTCGACGCGTTCATCGGTGCGAGGGCCGCGCTCGGGGGCTGACACCGCCCGCGGGCCGCTGCTGCGAAACTGGAAGCATGATCGAAGCACGACGGCTGCACATCCTCCGTGCGGTGGCCGACCACCGCACGGTCACCGCCGCGGCCGCCGCGCTCTATCTCACGCCCTCGGCGGTCTCCCAGCAGCTGGCCGCCCTGGAACAGGAGACCGGCCACCGTCTGGTGGACCGCAGCGCCCGCGGCGTACGGCTGACCGCCGCGGGCGACATCCTGCTCACCCACGCCAACGCCGTCCTGGAACAGCTGGAGCGCGCCGAGTCCGAGCTCGCCGCCTACGGCTCGGGCGAGGCGGGCACGGTCACCGTCGCGGCCTTCGCGACCGGCATCGGCCTGGTGGTCGCGCCCGCCCTCACCGCACTCGCCCGCACCGCCCCCGGTATCCGGGTCCACGTCCAGGACGCCGAGGGCGACGCCAGCCTGCTCATGGTCCTCGACCGGCAGGTCGATGTGGCGGTGGCCGTCGAGTACCGCGGCGCACCGGGCGCCGACGACCCACGGCTGACCCGGGTCCCGCTCTACGCCGAGCCGTTCGACGCGGTCCTGCCGCCCGGCCACCGCCTCGCCGAGGCCGCCCAGGTGGCACTGGCCGATCTCGCCGGCGATCCCTGGATCGGCCCCTACCCCGGCAACCCCTGCCATGACGTGGTGGTCCTGGCCTGCGAATACGCCGGCTTCCAGCCGCGTCTGGAGCACTCTTCGGACGACTTCCGCGCCGTCGTCGCGCTCGCCTCGGCCGCGGCGGGCGTGGCGCTCGTCCCCCGCTCGGCGCTGCGCGACGTGGACCTCACCGGGGTGGTGGTCCGCCCCGTCGACGATGTGGCCCCCACCCGCCGGGTCTTCGCCGCGGTACGCCGTGGCGCCGAGGAGCACCCGCTCTTCCGCCCGGTGCTCGCCGCGCTCCGGGAGGCGGCGGCCTCTCAGGGCTGAGGACGGCAGCCGGCGCGCGCACCACGGCGACGGCGGCCGCACGCACCACGGCGATGGCGGGCCGGACACACCGCGCCGCCACCACTCCCTGTCCGGCCGCGTCCGAGGTGCCGGCCCGGTCCGGCCATGGCAGGCTCATCACGGCGGCGGCCCGGGCGGGCGCCGGGGCATCCCCGGTTCCGAGGAGGCGAGGCGCATGTCGGTCGGCCCGGCCGGCCCGGTGGGCGGAGCGCCGACCACCGTGCCCCAGGACCCCTACGCGCTGGTGCGCACCCGCGGATATCTGAAGCTCCTGCTGGTGGCGGCGGTGATCGGCTTCCCGGTCTGCGCCGTCGCGTTCGGCTTTCTCGCGCTGGTCCACGAGCTGGAACCGCTGATCTACCAGGACCTGCCACGGGCGCTGGGCTTCGCCGGGACGCCGATCTGGTGGCCGGTCCCGATGCTGGTGGTGGCCGGTCTCCTCGTCGGGCTGACCGTCCGGTATCTGCCCGGCGGCGGGGGCCATGAGCCGGCCGACGGGCTGGCGCTCAGCGGGGCGCCCCCGCCCTCCGCGCTCCCCGGCGTCTTCCTCGCCGCCCTGGCCTCCCTCAGCTTCGGTGTGGTGCTCGGCCCCGAGGCACCGCTCATCGCCCTCGGCGGCGGTCTGGCCGCGGGCGCCGTACGGCTGATGGGCCGGGGCATGCCGGACCAGGCGGTGGCGACGGTGGGCGCGGCCGGCAGCTTCGCGGCGATCAGCGCCCTGCTCGGATCCCCGCTGCTGGGCGCGTTCCTGCTGATGGAGGTGTCGGGGCTGGGCGGTCCGATGCTGGGGATCGTGCTGGTGCCCGGTCTGCTCGCGTCCGGCCTGGGGGCGCTGATCTTCACCGGGCTGGGGGACTGGACCGGGCTCGGTACGTACTCGCTCGCGCTGCACGACATCCCCAGGGCCGCCGAACCGACGGGTCCGGAGTTCGGCTGGGCGCTGGTGATCGGACTGGCCGCCGGGTTCGCCGGGACCGGGGTACGGCGCTTCGCGCGGTTCCTCAAGGGACATGTCGTCCGGCACCGGGTACCGGCCACGGTGCTGATGGGCCTCGTGGTGGGCGCACTGGCGGTGGCGTTCGCCGCGGCCACCGGCAAGCCCTCCTCCGAGATGCTCTATTCGGGCCAGTCGGCGCTGGGGTCGCTGTTCCGGGACAGCGCCGGCTACACCGTGGGCGCGCTGCTGCTGCTCATCCTGTGCAAGGGCCTGGCGTACTGCGCCTCGCTCAGCGCCTTCCGGGGCGGCCCCATCTTCCCCGCGCTGTTCCTCGGTGCGGCGGGCGGTGTCGTGCTGTCCCACCTGCCGGGTCTGTCGCTCACCGCGGCCTTCGCGATGGGCGTCGGCGCGATGTGCGTGGCCATGCTCCGGCTCCCGATGACCTCGGTGCTGCTCGCCACGCTGCTGCTGGGGAAGAGCGGTCTGACGGTGATGCCGCTCGTGATCGTCGCCGTGGTCGTCGCCTACGTCGTGGTGCTGCGCCTCACCCCGGCCACCGCACCGGACGCGCCGGCAGCCGCTCCCCGTGCCGCCTGACCACGCGGAGGGAGCCCCGCCACCGGCCCGTCAGAGGGAACGCGCGAGGCGGAACCCCACATCGTCGATCCGGAAGGTCGGGTGGCTGCGGCGCCGCACCGAGGCCCGGCAGCTCCAGCGTTCGTCGAACCAGCCGCCGCCGCGCAGCACCCGGTAGCTGCCGTAGACCTCGGCGTCGTAGAGGTCCCAGCACCACTCCCACACATTGCCCAGCATGTCGTGCAGGCCCCACACGTTGGGCTGTCGGCCGCCCACCTCGTGCATCCGCTCGCGCGAGTTGCCGCGATACCAGGCGATCTCGTCGAGCCGCCCGTACCGCGCCTCCGTCGTACCGGCACGGCAGGCGTGCTCCCACTCGGCCTCGGTCGGCAGCCGGTACCCGTCGGCGGTGGTGACCCACTCGATCCGCTCGACATCGGGGTGCAGGCGGTACGCGGGCGCCAACCCCTCCTGTGCGGACAGGGCGTTGCAGAACCGGACCGCGTCCCACCACGAGACCCCCTCGACGGGGAGCCGGTCGCCCTGCGCGCTGCTCGGCCGCTCGCCGGTGACCTGGGCGTACCGCGCCTGGGTGAGCGGGAACGGCGCGAGCCGGTAGGGCGCGAGCTCCACCGCCCAACTGCGCTGCGTCCGCCGGTCCGACAGCGTCACCCGCCCCGGCGGGACGGCGACCCACTCGTCTTCTGTGCGCATGTCCATGAGGAGGCGAGGGTAGCAACGCCGCTCTTCGCGGAGCGCGGGAGGACGGCGCCGGGGGCGGTCAGCGGTGCGGGGTCCGGCCCGTCCGGGTCCAGGTGGCCAACTGCCGCTCCGTCCAGGTGTTGATGACCCGCTCCGGCGGTACGCCGCACTCCTCGGCACGGGCACAGCCGTAGATCTGCCAGTCCAGTTGGCCCGGTGCATGGGCGTCGCTGTCGATGGAGAAGAGGGTCCCGGTCTCCAGCGCCTGGCGGAGCAGCCGGCGCGGGGGATCGAAGCGGTCGGGCCGGCAGTTGATCTCCACCGCGGTGTGGTGCTCGGCGCAGGCCCCGAACACCTCTCCGGCGTCGAACTGCGACTCCGGGCGCGGTTTACCGGTGATCTGCCGCCCGGTGCAGTGGCCGAGCACGTCCACCAGCGGATTGCGGACCGCCTCCAGCAGCCGCCGGGTCATCGGCGCCTTGTCCATCCGCAGTTTGGAGTGCACCGAGGCGACCACCACATCGAGCCGCTCCAGCAGCTCCGGCTCCTGGTCGAGCGAGCCGTCGTCGAGGATGTCGCACTCGATCCCGGTCAGCAGCCGGAACGGCGCCAGCCGCTCGTTCACCTCCGCCACCAGCGACAACTGCTGCCGCAGCCGTTCGGCGGTCAGTCCGCGGGCGACGGTGAGCCTGGGGGAGTGGTCGGTCAGCACACACCAGTCGTGTCCCAGGCCGCGGGCGGCCCGCGCCATCGCCTCGACCGGGCTGCCGCCGTCCGACCAGTCCGAGTGCAGATGGCAGTCACCGCGCAGCGCCCGGCGCAGCCGCTGCCCCTGGTCCCCCTCCACCAGCGGCCCGCCCACCTCCTCCTCAAGGTGCGTCAGATACTCGGGCCGCGCGCCCGCGAGCGCCTCCTCGATCACCCGGGTGGTTTTGGGCCCCAGCCCTTTGAGGCGCCCCAGCGAACCGTTCCGGGCGCGGGTGCGCAGCTGGTCGGCGGACAGCGCGCCGATCACCGTCGCGGCCGTACGGAACGCCTGGACGCGGTAGCTCACCGCCCCCTGCCGCTCCAGCAGAAAGGCGATCCGCTCCAGCGCCTCGACGGGCTCCACGTACGGCTCCTTCCCGGGGCGCCGGCCCCGCAGCGTCCTTTCTCACGGTGCCCCAGCCGCTGAGCGGCTGCCACCGGGGTGCCGGTGTTTCCGGCGGTAATCGCCCATTACCGACGGGTCCGAAGGCACTCCGTTATGCGGTTATGTCCGTTCTCCGGTCACTCGATCCATTTTCATGGAAATGGCATACGGATAGCGCCGATGCGCCCATTCAATACGTTCAAGACCTTCAATGGCGCCCATGAACTCCGGGCGAATCGGGCACACTTAATGCCCATGCAACATTCGGCGCGGCTCCGCCGGAAGCGCGCGCCGGAGTTGCCTGCCCACACCGCGCCGAGGTGCCGCAAAAATCGGCGGCCTTCAAGGAATCTGCACACCGAATGTGCAGTCGACACACGGTCTCCTGTGACTCACCCCCACGCTGACCTGCGACTTAGCGCTTTGGTGACGGAATGTCCAGTTCGCCGAACGGGCGCTTGCCGAGGGCCCGGAAAAGAAACCGAAGGAGATGTGAAGAAGCTGCCACCAAGTCATGGACGTGCGTGCACGTCAGGTATTTCAAAGGGGCGATCGCGCCCGGATCCGCGGCTACCCGATTAGCAGCGCAACGCGCCTGCATGCTTTGATCCTTCGCACTGCGGGAGTCACCCCCCGGTTCCCGATTTCGGGAACCCGACTGCCGCTGCTGCGGACGGGCCCCCACCGGACGGTTCGGAAGCAGCTTTTTCGAGATATTCATCCGAAGGGAATCATCATGAACTCCACCCCCCAGGTTCAGACGCAGGAAATCTCCGACAGCGACCTGGACAACGTGTCCGGTGGCCTCGTCGGCGGCGTGGTCGGCACCGCCACCAGCACCGTTGACTCCATCGCCCCGGTCTCGGGCGCCGTGGGCACCGCCACCGGCCTGGTCGACGGTGTCGCCGGCACCGACACCGCGGGCGTCGTCGGCACCGCCTCGGGCCTGGTCGCCGGTCTCTGAGCCCCTTCTGTGCCGCTGAGCGGCACAGCCGGCTTTGAACGGTGACAACGGCAGGTCGGCGCCCCCTCCTTGCCGACATGCCGGGCCGGCTGCCCCGTCCGCCCGGACTCCATCCGGGCGCCCGGGGCTCCGGCCACCACCCGTCCGCACCAGAACGTTGCAGTTGAGGGAAGAGTGTCGTGCAGTTCCGCCAACAGGCCCTTTCCAAGCTGCAATCGCCCGAGGACATCGACCTTCCGGTGCGCTTCGCCCGCCCCCAGGGCTGGCTCGTACTGATCGTCACGGTCCTCTTCGTGGTCGCCGCCTCCGTATGGGCGGTGACCGGCACCGTGACGTCCACCCTGAACGCACCCGGAATCCTCACCCACGGCCAGGGCAGCTACGTCCTGCAGAGCCCCGTCGCGGGCCAGGTCACCGCCGTACTCGCGGAAGAGGGCAAGCGGGTGGCCGCCCACACCCCCGTGCTGAGGGTCCGTACCGCACAGGGCACCACCGTCGTCCGTACGCTCGCCGCCGGCCGGCTGACCACGATGGTCGCCACGATCGGCTCCGTCGTCACGACCGGAGCGGATGTGGCCTCCGTGGAACGCATCGCCCGTGCCGGAGACCCCCTGACGGCGACGCTGTACGTACCGGCCGAGAGCGGCGCCACCGTCCCCGTCGGCGCGTCCGTCGACCTCACCGTCCAGTCCGTGCCGTCCCAGCAGTACGGCGTCCTGCGCGGGCGGGTCAAAGCGGTCGGCAGGACGGCACAGTCCCGCCAGCGCATCAGCACCTTCCTGGGCAGCGGCCAGCTCGGCGAGGAGTTCTCGCGGCACGGCCAGCCCGTCGCGGTCCTGGTACAGCTCGACGCCGCCCCGCACAGCAAATCCGGCTACGCCTGGTCGACCTCCGACGGCCCGCCGTACGCCGTCGACTCCATGACGCCGGCCAGTGGCGCCGTCCACCTGGCCGCGCAGCACCCGATCGATTGGCTGCTGCCGTGACCGCCCCCCATGACTCCGCCGCACCGCAGCAGCAGTTGCCGCCGCCCGTCCGCGGCCGGCACCGCCCGGAGCCCGCGCCCGGGGCCCGCCGCACCCGCCGTGCCGCGCCCGCCCCGAAGCCCAGGAAGACGAAGACCGTCCGCACCCCCACCGTCCTCCAGATGGAGGCCGTGGAGTGCGGCGCCGCCTCGCTGGCCATGGTGCTCGCCCACTACGGACGGCATGTGCCGCTCGAAGAGCTGCGGATCGCCTGCGGTGTCTCCCGCGACGGCTCACGCGCCAGCAATCTGCTCAAGGCGGCCCGCAGTTACGGGCTGCAGGCCAAGGGCATGCAGATGGAACCGGCCGCGCTCGCCGAGGTGCAGGCGCCCGCCATCCTGTTCTGGGAGTTCAACCACTACGTCGTCTACGACGGCACGGGCCGCCGCATGGGCCGCCGCGGCGTCCACATCAACGACCCCGACAAGGGCCGTCGCTTCGTGGCGATGGAGGACTTCGACACCAGCTTCACCGGTGTCGCCCTGGTCCTCGAACCCGGCGAATCCTTCCACAAGGGCGGCCGCAAGCCCGGCGTCCTCAGCGCCGTGCCCGCCCGGATGCGCGGCACCACCGGCACCCTGCTGGCCGCGCTGCTCGCCAGCCTGCTGCTGGTCGCGGTCGGCGCGGCGGTGCCCGCGCTGAGCCGTACGTACATCGACATGTTCCTGATCGGCCACCAGACCTCGCTGCTGGGGCCGCTCTTCGCGTCGATGGGCGCCATGGTCGCGCTGACCGCCGTACTGACCGGTCTGCAACAGGCCAATCTGCTGCGCGGCCGCATCATCTCCTCCACCCTCACCAGCGCCCGCTTCCTGCGCCATCTGCTCAGACTCCCGGTCACCTTCTTCTCCCAGCGCAGCCCGGCCGACCTGGTCCAGCGGCTGCAGTCCAACGACGCGGTGGCCGAAACGCTGGCACGTGACCTCGCCGCCGCGGGCGTGGACGGGATCGTCGTCGTCCTCTATGCCTTCCTGCTGTGGACGTACGACCCCCAACTGACCGTGATCGGCGTGGGAATCGCGCTGCTCAATGTCGTCGCCATGCGGATCGTGATCCGGCTGCGGTCCACCCACACCCAGAAGCTGCGCGCCGACACCGCGCGGCTGACCAACACCTCCTACACCGGTCTCCAGCTCATCGAGACGATGAAGGCCACCGGCGGGGAGAACGGCTACTTCCGCCGCTGGGCCGGCCAGCACGCCACCACCCTGGAGGTGCAGCAGCGCCTGGGCGTGCCGAGCGCCGCGCTGGCCGTGGTCGCCCCTACCCTCGCCACGCTCAACAGCGCACTGATCCTGTGGATCGGCGGGCTGCGGGCGGTCGAGGGCCATATCTCCATCGGTCTGCTCGTCGCCTTCCAGGCGCTGGTGACCCGCTTCACCGCGCCCCTCACCCGGCTCAACGGAGTGGCGGGCCGGATCCAGGACTTCGCCGCCGATGTGGCCCGCCTCAAGGACGTCGAGAGCTTCCCCGTCGACACCCTCTACTCACGCCCCGAGCCGGACGCCGACACCCGCAGGCTCAAGGGCCATGTGACGCTGGAAGACATCACCTTCGGCTACAGCCCGCTCGACAAACCGCTGCTGACCGGCTTCTCCCTGGCCGTCGGCCCCGGCCGGCAGGTCGCCCTCGTCGGCGGCTCCGGCAGCGGCAAGTCCACCGTCTCCCGGCTGATCTCCGGCCTCTACAGCCCCTGGGAAGGCACCATCCGCATCGACGGACAGCGGCTGGAGGACCTCTCCCGCAGCGCGCTGGCCGCCTCCGTCTCCTTCGTCGACCAGGACATCTTCCTGTTCGAGGGCACGGTCCGCGACAACGTGGCGCTGTGGGACCCGTCGATCCCGGACGACGCGGTGATCACCGCCCTCCAGGACGCCGCGCTCTACGACGAGGTGATCGCCCCTCGCCCCGACGGCATCCACAGCCGGGTCGAGCAGGACGGCCGCAACTTCTCCGGCGGGCAGCGGCAGCGGCTGGAGATCGCCCGCGCACTGGTCCGGCGCCCCAGCATCCTGGTCCTCGACGAGGTCACCAGCGCACTGGACGCCCGGACCGAGCAGATCATCATGGACAACCTGCGGCGGCGCGGCTGTGCCTGCGTCGTCATCGCCCACCGGCTGAGCACGGTCCGCGACAGCGACGAGATCGTCGTCCTAGACCACGGGGTGGTCGTCGAACGCGGCCGGCACGAGGACCTGGTCGCCGCCGGGGGCCCGTACGCCGAGCTGGTCAAGGAGCACTGACGTGTCCGTACCCCCGCCCGCGGTCGTGGGACCGGGCGACACCGACGCCGTGACCCATGCGCTGGGCAGCCTCGGCACACCGGTCGACTGCACCGGGCTGCGCAGCGTTCCCCTGGAGGGCCCGCATGTGCTGTGGCTCGTCACGAGCGGCTCGCTGGATCTCTTCGCGGTCGACGCCGCCCAGGAAGGGCACTGGCACTTCCTCGGCCGGCTCGAAGCGGGCACTCTGCTGCTCGGCCCGGTCGCCGGCCCGCAGCACACCCTGCTCGGCCGGCCCTCCCAGGACTGCCTGGTGCGCCGCATCCCCCTGCGCGAACTGCCCCGTCCCGAGTACGGCGACACCGGGTCGTATCCGCAGTACGGCACGCAGGGCGGCTACGGCTACGACCCCGCGTACGACGTCCAGGGCGAGGCGCCCTCCCCGCTGGAGCACGCCTTCGCGCTGGGCACCGCCCGCAGCCTCGGTGTGCTGTTCGAGGCACCGCTCGACGGCCGGCCGGGCGATGACGCGGTGGCCGACGACGACATCCTGTGGATGCCGGTCCCGCCCGGCAGCGTGCAGTACGGCGCCTCCTACAGCGCGGAGGCGGCCGGCGATCTGCTGGTCGACCCCGAGCTATGGCAGCAGATGGTCAATCAGCAGTACCGGCTGCTGTCCGCCGTCGACCGCTGGATCGAGCAGCTGGAGCGCGCCCACGAGGACCGTACGGCGGCCGGTATCAAGGCGGGCGAAACCGTCCGCGAGCGCGCCGACCAGGCGCTGCTGGCGTCCATCGGCCGGCAGGACCGGGCCGGGCGGGGCGGCGCCGGGACCGACCGGACCGGCGATGACACCACCTTCGCGATCTGCCGCACGGTCGCGGAGGCGGCCGGCATCACGCTCACCGAGCCACCGAAGGGCGGCGCCGTCAACGACCGGATCACCCCGGTCGAGCGGATCGCGGTCAGCTCGCGGATCCGGACCCGCGCGGTCCGGCTCCAGGGCCGCTGGTGGCGCACCAACACCGGGCCCCTGGTGGGCCACCGCGCCAAGTCCGGTGCCCCGGTGGCGCTGCTGTGGCGCCGCGGCCGCTACGAGGCGGTCAACCCGGTCTCCGGTCTGCGGATGCGCATCGGCAAGGACAACGCCGAGGAATTCGAAGCGCGCGCCGTGATGTTCTACCGCCCGCTGCCGGAGCGGCCCATGAGCCTGTGGCGGCTGATGCTCTTCAGCCTGCGCGGCACCCGTATGGACCTCCGCAATCTGGCCCTCAGCGGACTGGTGACCGTCGGCCTCGGCGCCCTCGTCCCCATCGCGACCGGCAAGGTGCTGGGGGAGTACGTACCGGCCGCGGACAAGAGCCTGATCGTGCAGGTCTCCCTGGCCGTCATGATCACCAGCATTGTCTCCGCCGCCTTCATGCTGCTGCAGAACCTCACCGTCCTGCGGATGGAGGGCCGCATCGAGAGCGCCCTGCAGCCGGCCGTGTGGGACCGGCTGCTACGGCTGCCGACGAAGTTCTTCACCGAACGCTCCACCGGAGAGCTGGCCAGCGCCGCGATGGGCATCAGCAGCATCCGGCGGGTGCTGTCCGGCCTCGGCCCGGTGGCCGTGCAGTCCACCACCATCGGTGCGATGAATCTGGTGCTGCTGCTCCTCTACAGCGTGCCGCTGGCGCTGGCGGCGGTCGCCATGCTGATCGTCATCGGGGCGGTGTTCCTCGCCATGGGCCTGTGGGAGCTGCGCTGGCAGCGACGGCTGGTCAAGCTCGGCAACAAGCTCAACAACCAGGCGTTCCAGACCCTGCGGGGACTGCCCAAACTGCGGGTCGCCGCGGCCGAGAGCTTTGCGTACGCGGCCTGGGCCCGGGAGTTCGCCCGCTCCCGTGAACTCCAGCAGAAGGCCGGCCGGATCAAGAATCTGACCACCGTCCTCAACGCGGTCTATCTGCCGCTCTGCTCGCTCACCCTCTTCATGCTGCTGGCCGGTCCGGCCCGCGGCACCATGTCGGCCGCCTCCTTCCTCACCTTCAACACCTCGGTGACCATGCTGCTGACCGCGGTCACCCAGATCACCGGCGCTTTCGTCTCGGCCGCCGCCGCACTGCCGATGTTCGAGCAGATCAAGCCGGTGCTGGACGAGAAGCCGGAAGTGCGGGGGGCCAGTGCCCAGCCCGGTACTCTGGCCGGCGGCATCGAGGCCAAGAAGCTCTCGTTCCGCTACACCGAGGACGGCCCGCTCGTCCTCGACGATGTCTCGCTGCGGGTCCAGCCGGGCGAGTTCGTGGCCGTCGTCGGCCCCAGCGGCTGCGGCAAGTCGACCCTGCTGCGGCTCCTCATCGGCTTCGACAAGCCGTCCTCGGGCAGTGTGCTCTACGACGGCCAGGACCTGGCCGCCCTGGACCAGGCGGCGGTGCGCCGTCAGTGCGGCGTCGTCCTGCAGAACGCACAGCCGCTCACCGGATCGATCCTGGACTGCATCTGCGGCGCCGAGGCCTTCACCCAGGAAGAGGCCTGGGCGGCCGCCGAGATGGCGGGCCTGGCCGAGGACATCAAGCGGATGCCGATGGGTCTGCACACCATGATCTCCGGCGGTGGCGCGATCTCCGGCGGTCAGCGGCAGCGCCTGATGATCGCCCAGGCGCTGGTCCGCCGCCCGCGGATCCTGTTCTTCGACGAGGCCACCAGCGCCCTGGACAACGAGACCCAGCGCATCGTCATCGACAGCACCCGCAAGCTCAGCGCCAGCCGGCTGGTGATCGCCCACCGGCTGTCCACGGTCATGGACGCCGACCGTGTGATCGTGATGGCGCAGGGCCGGATCGTCGAACAGGGCGCCCCGGCCGAACTGCTCGCCGACACCGGCGGCCGGCTGCACGACCTGGTGCGACGTCAGCTGACCTGAGACGGGCCCTGGTTCCGGCCCGCCGGGCGCCCGGCGGGCCGAGCCATTCCCCCGATCCCCGCAAAGCTCCGCATATCGTGCAATCAGCGAGCGGAGGACGCATGACCACGATCAAAGACATGTTCGACGAGTTGCCGCCCGACCGGCGACGGCGGCTGACCGACATCGCCGTCGAGGTGTCGCTGCCGCGGGCCACCCGGCTCTTCGAGGAGGGCCGGCGGGCGGACCGGTTCTGGATCATCCGCAGCGGACAGGTGTGTCTCGACCAGCACGTCCCCGGGCGCCGGGCGGCGATCGTCGAAACTCTCGGCCGTGACGAACTGCTCGGCTGGTCCTGGCTGTTCCCGCCCTATCTGTGGCACCTGGGAGCGGAGACCGTCGGCCCGGTCGAGGCCGTGGAGTTCGACGCCAGGGCGGTCCGCGACCTGTGCGAATCCGACCCCGTCCTCGGCCGGGCGGTCTACCGCTACGTGGCCAAGACAGTGGCCGACCGGCTGCACGGCACCCGCACCCGCCTGCTCGATCTGTACGGGCCCCAGGGCAGCGGCGTCAACCCCTGAGCGCCCGCCCCGCCCTCCGGGTTGTGAGCGGTGACTGCCGGCTCTGTGCCCTATCACCGTGCACCGCGGTCCACGGCCGCACCACAATCGCGGCCATGACCAACGCGGAGGCGAACAAGGGGGGCACCGGCGCTGAGCGGCGTCACCACACCCCTCTCAGTCAGCCGCCATCAGCGGCGTGTCAGGAGCGGCTCCCGGATCGCGGCGCGGCATGTGGTCATGGCGGGGGAGCAGCAGCGGGGTCGTCAGCATGAGGAGACCGGCGAGCGCGATCGCGGTGCGGGGGCCGGTGAGGCCGGCGAGCAGGCCCCACAGGCCGGTCATGGCTGCGACAGTGGCCTTGCTGGTGACCGACCACGCTGACAGAGTGCGGGCGATCCGGTTCGTCGGGACGTGCTCGAGCCGGTAGGTGGCGAACACCGGGTTGAACACGCCCATGCAGGTGATCAGCCCGAGCTCGACGACGATGACGAGCACGAGCCCGGCCACGCCTGGCCCGATGAAGGCTAGCCCGAGCGACCAGCACGCGCGCAGTGCCCCCGCGGTGAGCATGACCTTGTGCCGTCCGAACCGCGCGACGAGTGGGCGGGCCAGCCGTGATCCTATGAGGCCGCCGACGCAGGGCAGGCCGAACGCGAGGCCGTACTGCCAGGGCGCGAACCCGAGGTCACCGAGCATGAGGACGGCGAGCAGCGGCGAGGCCGCCATGATCAGGCCACTGACCAGGACCGTGTTGAAGAACAGGGGGCGCAGGGCTGGGTGGGTCAGGATGTACCGCCACCCTTCGAGCAGGTCTCCGGGGCGGAGCCGCGCCCCGTGCGCACCGGTGCGCACGGGGCGCGGCTCACTGCCGCCGATCGCACCGAGCCCTGCGGCTGAGAGCAGATAGCTGACCGCATCGGCCACGATGGTCATCGCCGGACCGAACAGCCCGATTGCTGCCGTGCCGACCGGCGGCCCGAGCACGGTGGCGGTCCAATTCGTGGACTCGAACCGCCCGTTCGCGACGAGCAGTTCCTCCGGCCGTACGAGCGCCTTCAGATACGCGCCACTGGCCGCGTTGAAGGCGATGTCGGCCGCACCTACGACGACGGACACGACCAGGAGCTGGACGAAACCGAGCAGACCGAGTGCGTACGCGGCGGGGACGCTCATCAGGGCCACGCACCGCACCAGGTCCATCGCCACCATCACCGGCCGCTTGCGGCGGAACTCCACCCACGGGCCGAGCGGCACCGCCACCGCCGCCCCCACCGCAAGCCCCGCGGTGGCCAGCAACGACACCTCCGCCGGCCCGGCGTGCAGCACCAGAATCGCGATCAGGGGGAACGCGTCGAACGCGAGCCGGGTGCCGAACGTACTGACCGCATACGACGCCCACAGCCACCCGAACTGCCGCCCCAGCGACCGCCTGACCCCCATGCACACCACACCCCTCGCTCCCGCGGCCGGACAACGTCACGTTGACCGGAGACATCAAAGCCAGCAGCGAGTCAGCTGATCAAACAACCAATGGGCCCGGGGAGCCACAACCAGACGTTGTGCCTCTAGGATGACGGGCGTGGATCTCACTGCCGTGCGCACCGTCGTCGCCGTCGCGGACGCGGGACAGTTCCAGGAAGCCGCCGCCACCCTGTCGATCACCCAGCAGGCCGTCTCCAAGCGCATCGCCGCGCTGGAGAAGGACCTCGGTGTGCGGCTGTTCACCCGCACCGCACGCGGCGCCCGGCTCACCATCGACGGGCAGGCGTTCCTGCCGCATGCCCGCGAACTCCTCCGTGTCGAGGAGCGGGCCGCCGCTTCGGTGCGGCCCGGAAGCCGTGCGCTGCGCGTCGATGTGATCGGCCGACGGCTCGGGCCGGCGGTTCTGCTGCGTGACTTCCACCGCGCGCATCCCGGGACCGCACTCGACGTGGTGACCACCCTCTTCGACGCCGACGCGGCCCTCGCCGCGGTCCGGTCGGGCACGATCGACGCGTCGTTCCGCGCGGTCACCCTGCCCGCGCGGCAACTCCCCGACGGCGTCGAGGCCGCCCGGGTCTTCGATGAGCCCATCCAACTCCTCACCGGGCCGGCCCATGAGCACGCCGCCGCCCGCGCGGTCAGCCTGACGCAGCTCGCCGGGCACCGGATCTGGATGCCCGGCGTCATCGCCGGTACCGAGTGGGCCGCCTACTACGACGAACTCGCCGCGGAGTTCGGCCTCACCATCGAGGCGACCGGCCCCGACTTCGGCACCGAGCCGCTCCTCGACACGATCGCCGACTCCGCCTCGCTGGCAACCTTCGTCGGCGCACAGACCCGCCTGGTCTGGCCCGCCGACCAGGACTTGCGGCGCGTGCCCGTACACGACCCCACACCGGTCTACCCGCACTCCCTGATCTGGCGCAGCGACAACCCGCACCCCGCCCTCACCACACTCCGCACCTACGTCGGCGCCACCCGGCCCGCCCACCGCGACGACGCGACATGGACACCGGCATGGGCGCGATGAAGGTCCTGGTCATCGGCGGCAGCGGGTTCCTGGGGACGGAACTCGTGCGGCAGGCGACGGCTGCGGGCTGGGAGACGGCAGCGACGTACCACTCCCGCCCCGGCAGCATCCCCGGAGCCGCGTGGTACCGGCTCGACCTTCGTGCCTCCGGGCACATCGACGAGGTACTGGCCACGGTTGCCCCTGACGCCGTCATCAACGTCACGAGCGGAGGGAGCAACTGGGCGGTGACCGCCGACGGCTCGATCCGCGTGGCGATGGCCGCGACGAGACGCGGTTGCCGGCTGGTCCATGTCTCCAGCGACGCCGTGTTCTCCGGCTCCCGTGTTCACTACGACGAGTCCTGCCTGCCCGACCCTGTCACCCCGTACGGCGCGGCAAAGGCCGCCGCTGAGACCGCTGTGCGGCTCCTGGCACCGGCCGCCGCGGTCGCCCGCACCTCATTGATCATCGGAAACGGCGGCTCCGTGCACGAGCGGCTGGTGCACGCCCTGGCTGCCGGCACACGTGACGGCGTCCTGTTCACCGACGACATCCGCTGCCCCGTGCATGTCGCAGACCTGGCCTCCGCGCTGCGGGAACTCGCCCTGTCCGACCGGCCAGGGATATGCCACCTCGCCGGAGCCGACGCCCTCAGCCGCCATGAACTCGGCGTTCTCATCGCCCGACGCGACGGACTCGACGCCACCCGGCTGCCCGCCGGACGCCGGGCCGACACCCGCATGCCCGGGGCCCTGGACGTCCGCCTCGACAGTCGCGCCACCCAGCGGCACCTACGCACCCGGCTGCGTGGCGCCTGGGAGTTCCTCCACGTCCGCCACGACGCGCTGCCTCACGACGATGCGGACGAGGACGCCAAGGCGGACACTCCCTAGACGCTCCCGCCCGCTGACAGCTCCGGGCCCGGCGCCCCTGCATCGTCCGCATCGGCCACCTCCGTCACACCCGTCGCATCCGTCGTCATCAACCAGCCTTCCGGTGCTGTGGTGACGCGTCACCTTAGTTCGCTCCCGCGGCGGCGACGAGTGCGGCCGCCCGTGGGCGCCCGGTGGGGACTGCCGGTGCGCGTACGGGGATTCCTCCGGCCGAAAAGGGCGCGGTCGTCCTGGAACCGCCCCCGGTGCCCGGCCGACTACCTGTGCCGGGTCGCGTCTGCGGCCCGCCGGACGCCGCGGCGGCCGGTGACACGGCCGGTGAACCGGCTGGTGAGGCATAGGGGAGAAGCGCCATGCGTCCTTGGAAGTTGTGCGGTGTCGCGGTAGTTGTCGCGCTGGCCGCCACCGCGTGCGGCAGCGGAGAAGGCGGCGGGCCGGGTACGGACCAGGGCGCGCCGGGACGCGGCGGGGCCGGCTTTCCCGTACGGGTTGCCGACTGCCAGGGCGCCACCACCACGTTCGCCGCCGCGCCGCGCCGGATCGTCACCAGCAATGCCGCCGCCCTGGAGATGCTGCTGCGGCTGGGCGCGGGCGACCGGGTCATCGGGACCGGATTCCCGCCCGGCAAGGGCACGTTGCCCGGTGGTCTGGACGCCAAGGCGCGGAAGGTGCCGGTGCTGTCGAAGTCCGTCATCCCCAAGGAGAAGCTGCTCGGCTCGGGCGCCGATCTGTACATCGATTCCTTCGCGGCGATGAAGACCATGGGCGGGGCCGGAGACGCGCCGACCGCGGAGGAGTTCACGGCGGCGGGGATCAAGCACCTCTACCTGGCGTCGACCGCCTGTGCGCCGATGGCCAAGAAGCCGCAGCGCGATCTGTCCGGTGTGGAGGGGGACATCAAGCGGCTGGGCGCGGTGACCGGCACCGCCGAGCGGGCGGACGCCCTCGTCGCGGGGATGCGGGCGAAGACCGACAAGGTGCGCCGGGCCGTGGGCGATATCCCGCCCGGCAAGCGGCCGACGTACTTCTTCTTCGACTATGACGCGGGAACCAAGCAGCCGGTCGCCGTCTGCCGCAAGCAGGTGGCCAACGCCGTGATCGGCCAGGCCGGGGCGCGCAATGTCTTCGAGGGCTGTGACGGGGACTTCAAGCCGGTCTCCTGGGAGGACGTGGTCGCCAAGAACCCGGACTGGATCCAGCTCGGGGTCCGCAACCGGGGCGATGCGGCGGCCAACGCCAAGGCGTACGACGAGGCCGCGGCGTTCCTGAAGAGCTTCCCCGCCACCAAGGGGCTCGCGGCGGTGCGGAACGGGAAGTTCCTGCGCATCGGCTCGGAGCGGACGACGATCGCCGGTGTCGGCAACGCGGACACCGTCGAGGAGATCGCGCACACCCTCCACCCCGCACGCTTCAAGGCGGCGCGCTAGTGGCCGCGACGGTCGCCGATCCGCACGGATGCGAGGAGCGGGCCGAGGGGGCCGGGCGACGGACCCCGCTCGCCGGGCTGCTGGCCGTGGGGCTCGGTGTCGCGCTGGTGGTGGCCCTGACGGCGGCGGTCTCCCTGGGCGCCACCGATATCGCGCCCGGCCATGTCTGGTCGGTGGTGTTCCGGCGGCTCGGCGGTGCGCCGCCCCGGCCGGGCACCGACGACCTGATCGTGTGGCAACTGCGCGTGCCCCGCGCCCTGTTGGCGGCACTGGTCGGGGCGGGGCTCGGCCTGGTGGGGACCGCGACCCAGGCACTGGTGCGCAATCCTCTGGCGGACCCGTATCTGCTGGGGATCTCCAACGGCGCGTCGCTGGGCGCGGTCACCGCCATCGTGCTGGGCGTCACGGCCGGTGGCGGCCTGGGGCTGGGGCTCTCGGGGGCCGCGTTCGCCGGTGCGCTCGGCTCGTTCGCGCTGGTGTGGTGGATGGCCCGGCGCGGCGGGGGATTCTCCCCGCTGCGTCTGGTGCTGGCCGGTGTCGGGGTCGGACAGTTCCTGTCCGGCTTCACCAGCTACCTGGTGCTCCAGGCCGGCGATGAACAGCAGACCCGTAGCGTGCTGTTCTGGCTGATGGGCAGCCTGAGCGGGGCCACCTGGCGGGTGCTGTGGCTGCCGGCGCTCGCGGTCGCCGCCGGTCTGCTGGCCCTGCAGGCCCGGGCCCGCGCCATGAACGCGCTGATCATGGGCGATGAGACCGCGGCAGGGGTGGGCGTGGACGTCACCCGGCTGCGTCGCGAGCTGTTCGTGGTGGCCGGTCTGCTGACCGGTGTACTGGTCGCGGTCTCCGGGGCCATCGGCTTCGTGGGCCTGATGGTCCCGCATCTGTGCCGGCTGCTCATCGGCGGCGACCACCGCCGGCTGCTGCCGCTGTCCGCGCTGACCGGTTCACTGCTGCTGGTGGTCGTGGACCTGGTGTGCCGTACGGCCATGGACACCCAGGAACTGCCGATCGGCGTGGTCACCGCGATGATCGGGGCGCCCGCCCTGCTCTTCATCCTGGACCGGCGGCTGGAGGCGGACCGGTGAACGTCGAGATCGAGGAGCTGCACGTCGGCTACGCGGGACGCGATGTCGTCGCCGGAGTGCGGCTGATGGCGGCGGCCGGTGAGATCGCCGGGCTGGTCGGCCCCAACGGCAGCGGCAAGTCCACGGTGCTGCGCACCGTCTACCGGCATCTGCGGCCCACCGCCGGTCGGGTCCTGCTGGCCGGGACCGATATCCGCACGCTCTCACCGGGCCGGACCGCACAACAGGTCGCCGCGCTGCCCCAGGAGCGTGGCAGCGACTTCGAGCTGACCGTACGCGAAGTGGTGACCATGGGCCGTACGCCCTACAAGCGGGCCTTCGCCGGCGAGGACCGCACCGACCGGGAGAGGGTGGCCCGCGCGCTGGCCGCCGTCGGCATGGCCGGACAGGGCGCCCGCCGCTTCTCCACCCTGTCGGGCGGTGAACGTCAACGGGCGCTCCTGGCACGGGCGTTCGCCCAGGGCCCGGAGGTGCTGGTGCTGGACGAGCCCACCAATCACCTCGATGTACGCCACCAGGTGGAGCTGCTCGCGCTGCTGCGCGCGCAGCGCCGTACCACCCTGATCTCGCTGCACGATCTGAACGCCGCGGCGTCCCTGTGCGACCGGCTGCATGTGCTGCACGCCGGACGGGTGGTGGCGTCCGGAACGCCCCGTGCGGTGCTGACACCGCAGCTGCTGGCCGAGGTGTTCGGGGTGCGCGCCGCGGTGACCGACCATCCGCTCACCGGGGACCCGTTGATCGCCTTCGACCACCGGGAGCCGCTGCCCGCCGACGGCGGGTGACGCCCACCCCGCGCCCCCTCACCCGGCCATGAAGTGGCTCGGCCGCCCCTGGCGATACACCAGCCGGCCGAGCCGCTCGGCATCCGCCCGGTGCAGCAACTCCCGCCGCCCGTCGGCATGTTCGAGCACACAGGAGTGCCAGGGCGTCAGCCAGGCATCGGGTGCTTCGAGCAGCCGGATGCCGAACTTGGCCGAGCCCCGCGGCTGCGGATGGATGGAGAGCCGGAACGCCCCCGGATGGTGCGCGGCGATCAGCTCGCCCCAGGCGCGGCTGCGCTGCATCACCCCGTAGGCGCGCCGGCGGCAGCTGCGCTGTAGCGCCGAACGAGTCCCCGCGAAGGCGACGGAGTCCTCGAAGAGGAACCGGGTGATGCCCTGGTAGAGCCGCCGGGTCGGCTCGTCGCTGCGGGTCAGGGACCGCAGGGTGTCCAGGCCGGGGGCGTAGCGCTCGTGGACCAGGGACCGCTTGGCGTCGTGCGACAGCCGCTGCCCGTAGACATCCCGCAGATCGAAGACGTCGAGCCGGGTCAGGCCCTCGTCGTGGATCAGTGCGCGCAGCGCGTCGGCATACGCGTCGATGTCACGGTCGGGTACCTGGATGAGGTCGCTGAAGACATGTCCGTCCGAGCAGATCACCACCCGGGCGCCGGGCGGGTGGTGAGCCGCGATGCGGGCGCAGAGCGCGTCCAGGAAGCGCAGTGCCAGCCGTTCGCCCTCGTCGGGGAGGTGGCCTAACACCTTGGCCGGGTTGGGCGACTTGCAGGGGAAGCCCGGAAGGGTGAAGACGATCGGCTCGCCCGCCGTCACCGGCACGGCGAGCTGCCCCAGCTGGGCGGGGAAGCAGTCGGGGGTGTCCCCGTGGCCGGTGTCCAGGGTGCGCCGGTAGGGCAGAAGCGCGCCGAGCACCTCGGCACAGCGGGCGAGGTCGTCGGAGGGCGCCACCGGACGCGGTGGCGCCGGGCTGGTCAGCACGCGGCATCGGGCCCGTTCACGCCGGAACCCGCATACGGGCAGCGGCCGTAGCTCACCGGCAGCCGGCCGACGCCGCGCGCCAGGACCGCCGGGGTCCATTCCAGCTCGTCCTCCGGGACGGCGAGCCGCAGGTCGGGCAGCCGTCTCAGCAAGGTGCCCAGGGCGATCTGGAGTTCGATACGGGCGAGTGTGGCGCCGGGGCAGAAGTGGATGCCGTGGCCGAAGGCGAGATGGGGGTTGGGGGTGCGGTCGAAGTGCAGGGCGTCCGCATCGGGGAACCGCCGGGAGTCGCGGTTGGCCGCGCTCAGCGAGACGATGACGGAGTCGCCCGCCGGGATCCGGGTACCGTGCAGCTCGGTGTCCTCGGCGAAGAACCGCCAGGTCGTCAGCTCGAAGGCGCTGTCATGGCGCAGGAGTTCCTCGACGGCGCGGGGCAGCAGCTCCGGCCGGGCGGCCAGTTCGGCGAGACGGGCGGGGTGGCGCAGCAGGGTGACCAGTGCCGTGGTGATCTGGTTGGTGACCGGTTCCTGTCCCGCGACCAGCAGTTGGAAGACCATCGAATCGAGCTCCTCCTTTCCGAGCCGTTCCGCGTCGCGGGCGGCCACCAGCCGGGAGAGCAGATCCTCGCCGCACTCGGCGCGTTTGTGGCGCACCAGGTCGGCGATGTACTGCTGCAGCCCGCGCAGCCGCGCCTCGTACGCCGGCCGGCCCGGGTCCTCGGGTCCCACGGGCTGGACGACCTTCCCCCAGTCCCGGTCGAAGCGGTCCGCGAACTCCTCGGGCAGTCCGATGACTTCGGCCAGCACCTGGAAGGGGAAGCGGGCGGCGAAGACCTCGACCAGGTCGGTGCCGCCGCTGTCCGGGAGCCCGTCGAGCAGGGCATCGGCCATTCCCTGGAAGCGGGGGCGCAGCGACTCGACGCGCTGCGGTGCGAAGGCATCGGTGATCAGCCGGCGCAGCGCGGTGTGCCGCGGCGGGTCCTGGTGGAGCAGATGCACCTGGAGCTGGGAGTGCTGGGGCTCGGGCATGATCGAGGCGCGGGCCCGCCAGGCCGCGTTGCCCCGCGAGTGGTGCTTGCCCAGCCGGGGGTCGGTGAGCGCCTGGTGCGCGGCGTCGTAGCCGGTGACGAGCCAGGCGCACACCCCGCTGGGGAAGCGCACCCGGTGGACCGGGCCGCGCTCCCGCAGCTCGGCGTACAGGGGATAGGGGTTGCGCTTGTACTCCGGCCCGTACAGTGCGACGGGTTCGGACGACGGTGACACGACGGCCTCCTCAACGGCAGGGGTGCGGCGCCCGGTTGGCGCGGCGTTGGAGAGGTCGGGCAGCGGGCGTGCCGAGTTCCCGTCGGGGAAGGTGATTTCGGCCGGACGCGGGAGAAACGCGGCGGCGCGGGGGACACCGCCCAAACCCAGTTAGTCGGACCCGGCGCCCGGTGAGTTCCGGCGGCGGAACGGGACAAACCTCACGTGCTCACAAGACCCCGATCGCCCGCTCGACGCCGCCGTCAGCTGCCACGATGACGCGATGTCCAGCTCTTCGGCCGACCGCAGTCGGCCCCCTCTTCGCCAGGCCGTCACACGGCTGCTGCCCGCACGGTCGGTCATCGGTTTCCTCGCGCTGCTGGTGGTGCTCGGCATGCTGTCGTACGCGGCCGGGACCGCCGCCGGGCCGGTGGCCCCGGGGCTGCGCCCGGCCGACGGGGTCCGTACGGGAGAGTCCACGCCCGCCGATGACGGGGACATGGGCGGGATGCACGGCATGGGCGCCCCGGCCCCCCGCCCGGTGCCGCTGGGAGCGCCGCGATGACGCCGGAACCCCGGCCCGGTACCCCGTCGCCGGACCTCGCTCCCGCACCGGCCCGCAGCACCACCCTCACGGTCGGCGGGATGACCTGCGCCGCCTGTGTGGGCCGGGTCGAGAAGAAGCTCGGCCGGCTGGACGGCGTCGCCGCCACGGTGAATCTCGCCACCGGCCGGGCCACGGTCAGCCACCCCGCGACGGTCTCCGTCACCGACCTCATCACCACCGTCGAGGCGGCCGGCTTCACCGCACAGCTCCCCGAACCCGCCCCGGAGGCGGACCCGGAGGACCGGCTGTCGCCCACCGACCGCCCGGACGCCCCGGACGCCCAGGGCTCCCAGGATTCCCAGGGCTCCCAGGGCTCCCAGGACGACGGTGCCCGCGCCGAGCGGCACCGGCTGCTGGTGACCGCCCTGCTCTCGCTCCCCGTCCTGGTCCTGTCGATGGTGCCCGGCTGGCAGTTCCGTGACTGGCAGTGGCTGTGCTTCGTGCTCGCCGCACCCGTCGCCGTCTGGGGCGCCGCCCCCTTCCACGCCCGTGCGCTGCGCGGTCTGCGGCACGGCGCGGCCACCATGGACACCCTGGTCTCCCTGGGCGTCGCCGCCTCGTTCCTCTGGTCCGCCTATGCGCTGTTCTTCGGCGGGGCTGGGGCGCCGGGTATGACGATGCCGTTCAGCCTGCTGCCCACCGCCGGGGACGGGGCGGCCCACCTCTACCTCGAAGCCGCCGTCGGCGTACCGCTGTTCGTGCTGGCCGGACGGCGGATGGAGGCCAGGGCCCGGCGCGGCACCGGCGCCGCACTCCGCGCCCTGGCCGAACTCGCCGCCAAGGACGTCGCCGTACGGACGCCGGAGGGCGAGCGGCGCATCCCGGTGAGCCGGCTGCGGGTCGGCGACCACTTCCTGGTCCGGCCCGGCGAACGGGTCGCCACCGACGGCACCGTGGTCGAGGGCAGTTCCGCCCTGGACCTGTCCCTGATCAGCGGCGAGAGCCGCCCGGTGGAGGCAAGTCCGGGCACGGCGGTCGTCGGCGGCGCGGTCAACTCCGGTGGTCTGCTGGAGGTACGGGCCGACGCGGTGGGCGCCGACACCCAACTCGCCCGGATCACCCGGCTCGTCGAGGACGCCCAGACCGGCAAGACCAAGGTCCAGCGGCTCGCCGACGCGGTGGCGGCCGTCTTCGTGCCCGCCGTAATGACCGTCTCCGTCAGCGTGCTGGGCTTCTGGCTCGGCGCCGGGGCCGAGCCGCAGGCCGCGATCACCGCCGCGGTGGCCGTCCTCGTCGTCGCCTGTCCCTGTGCGCTGGGGCTGGCCACCCCGACCGCCCTGCTGGCCGCCACCGGCCGGGGCGCCCAGCTGGGCATCCTGGTCCGGGGGCCGGAGGCGCTGGAGCGACTGCGCCGTATCGACACCGTCGTCCTCGACAAGACCGGCACCCTCACCACCGGCCGGATGAGCGTCACGGCCCTGACCCCGCGCACCGGCGGTCTCGACGCCTCGGCGGCGCTGCGGCTGGCCGCCACCGTCGAGCAGGGCTCCGAGCATCCGCTGGCGCGTGCGGTCACCGCCCACGCCGAGGAACGGCAGCCGGGTCAACCGCTGCCGCCCGTCGCGGACTTCAGCGCCACGCCGGGGTACGGCGTACGCGGCACCGCGGACGGGCGCCGGGTGGAGGTCACCCGGCCCGGCGACCTCACCGGTCTGCCGGCCCCGCTGCCGGACGCGGTGCACACCGCGGAGGCGGCCGGCCACACCGCCGTCCTGGTCACCGTCGACGGCACCCCGGAGGCCGTCCTCGCGGTCGGCGACGCGCTCCGTCCCGACAGCTATCGCGCCGTCGACCACCTGCGCCGCCTGAGACTGCGGCCGGTGCTGGCCACCGGCGACCGCGCCGCCACCGCCCGCGCGGTGGCCGGCCATCTCACCATCACCGAGATCCATGCCGAGGCCAGCCCCGAGGACAAGGCCGCCCTCGTCACCACGCTCAAGGAACAGGGCGGCCGGGTCGCCGTCGTCGGCGACGGGGTCAATGACGCGGCCGCCCTCGCGCTCGCCGACCTCGGGATCGCCATGGGCAGCGGCACCGACGCCGCGATCGGCGCGGCCGATGTGACCCTCGTACGCGAGGACCTCCAGGCCATTGCCGACGCCGTGCACCTGGCCCGCCGCACCCTGGGAACCATCCGCGGCAACCTCGTCTGGGCCTTCGGCTACAACCTCGTCACCGTGCCGCTCGCCGCCGTCGGCCTGCTCAGTCCGATGGTGGCGGCCGCCGCCATGTCCGCCAGCTCGCTGCTCGTCGTGGGCAACAGCCTCCGGCTGCGCGCCTGGCGGCCGGGCGGCGCCGGCACGTCCGCCCGCCGCCCCCACAGCCCCCGGGCGCAAGCACGTTGGGAGACCCGATGAAACGGCTGCCCCTCTCGGCCGTCGCCGTACCGCTGCTCACCTGTCTGGTGACCCTCAACGCCCTCGCCCTCTGGACCGTCACCGGCAACGCGGGGACCCCCGCGGCGCTGAGCGTCCCCGAGGGGCGGGTGCTGATCGCCGGCGGATCCGATGCCACCGCCGCGTTCTTCACCATCCGCAACACCGGCGGCGCGGACGACGTCCTGACGGGTGTCACCGGTCCGGCCGGCCATCGCGCGATGCTCAGCCGCAGCGTCGACATCGGGAACAACGCCCGGAGCATGGCGATGGTCCGCACCGTCACCGTCCCGGCCGGCGCCGCACTGACGATGATGCCGAGCACCCTGGACGTCATGGTCAGCCCGCCGCCCCGGCTCGCGCCCGGCGACCGGCTCACCTTCACCCTGCACTTCCGCCACAGCCCACCGCAGACCGTACGGGCCCGGGCGGTACGCCCCGGCGACGAGTGAGGAATCAGCCGGAGCCGGAGCGGGAGCGGGAACCGGAGCCGCGACGGGGCTCATGGACCGGGCCCTTACCCGCCCATGAGCCCCGCCGCCGGTGCGCGAGCGGCCCGTCAGGCCACGGCATCCGCGTAGACCCGCGGCCCCTCGGCCGGCTCGGGCCGCTCCGCGTCCGTCAGCAGCGCGACCAGCGTCTCCCGGGCGCGCGCCACCCGGGACCGCACGGTCCCGATGGGACAGCCCATCACCCCGGCCGCCGCCGCGTACGGCAGCCCCAGCAGCTGGGTGAGCACAAACGCCTCCCGCCGCTCCGGCACCAGCGCCGCCAGCAGTTCGGCCAGCGCGACACCCTCGTCGAAGCCGGGCACCCCACGCGGCTGCACCCGTTCCGCGGCCGTCTGCCAGTCGTCCGTCGCGGCCAGCCGGGGCCGGGCCGCATGGGACCGGATACGGTCCGCCACGACCCGCCGGGCGATCGTCAGCAGCCAGGTCCGCGCCGAGGACCGGCCCTCGAACCGCGGCAGACTGCGCAGCGCCCGGACATAGGTGTCCTGCACCAGATCGTCGGCCGCCTGCGGATCACCGCTCAGATGCGTCACATAGCGCCGCACATCGAGCTGAGTGGCCCGCACGAACTGCTCGACGGACCGCTCGTCACCGGTACGGGCGGCCAGCGCCCAGCCCGTCACCGCCTCGTCATCCCGCATCCCGCGACCGCCCCTCGCCGCACAGCCCGGCTTCGGGGAGGATGGACACATGCTCTGCTCGCGCATCCGTACGGCTCTCTCCGCCCGCCTCGACGGCGAGGAACTGCCCCCCGGACTCACCGCCCGCCGGCTCGACGGCCATCTCGCCGGCTGTCAGGACTGCCGGCGGTGGAACGCGCAGGCACTCGCCCTGACGGCCGGCCTCGACCGCACCACCGCGCACCGCGAAGACGACCGGGCGGCCGCCGATGCGCTGCTCGCCCGGCTGCGGTCGGCCTCCGTCATGCCGGGCCCGGTCTCTCCCGGCACGGCGGACACCGGTGGCAAACGAGCCGGTTGACGCGGCGGCCCGTGGGCGCCCGCCCCCCTCGGCCGATGCGTCGGAATCGGACGCGGGCAGCGGTGCCACCGGCATCCGGACAGGAATCATCATCTGGAGTCCTTCGCATGATCCGGTCACCGCGCTCCGGCGGGGACCGGTGAAGTCGGAGCCGGGACCCCGGGCGCATGCCAATGGCGCCCGTCCGTCCACCGGCTCGGGAATTCGACCGCGCTGTCAGACGACAGCCGGCTCCTGCGGCGGACCCCGCAACGACCTCGTATACGCCAGCAACGCCTGCCGCACCGCGTGCCGCGGCTCCTGCCGGGCGGTGCGTACGGCGGGCCGCGCCTCGGGCAGCGCGATCCGCAGGACCAGCACCAACGGCGCGAACAGCCAGACCGACACGCTCCGTACGAGCCGGAAGGCGGCCCGCTCGCCGCCCCACAGCCATCCGGCGCTGAGCAGTGCGACCAGCAGGTGGGCCGCGAGCATGCCGGTCGCGCTGCCGTGCATCCCCGGCATCTGGTGCATGGGGGCGGCCATGTCTCCCATGTGGTCCATGCCCTGCATGGAGGACCCGTGCCCCGTCGAGGGCATGGCCGCCATCTGCTGATGCATCAGCCGCGTCAGCTCGGCGTGGTCACGGCCGGCGGACTGCATCCCCTGAGCGCCGCACAGCCAGCTCTCCGCCCACTGGCGCGCGAGCGACCGTCCGCCGCCACCGGAACCGGCGACCGCCTGGCCGAGCGAGAAGACGGTGTGCAGGGCGGCCTGGGTACCGACGGTCAGCAACCCCACCAGCAGCGGGCCCCGTTCACGGCCCGCACAGCACCAGGCAGCGGCCGCGGTCCCGGCACCGGCAGCGAGCAGCACCCAGCCGGGAATCACGGCATCCGACATCACCACGTGGCCCAGCGCAGCGAGCAGCACACAGACCGCCGCGAACACCGCGGCACGCAGCCCCCTGAGAACCTGCCCCGCATCCATGACAGGCCTATCGTCGCACCCCGGTTTCACGGGGGAACGAGAGGGGGCCCGACCTGCCGTTTCCCGTGCTGTCGGGGGGTCTTCGGCGGGGCCGCGGGCAGTTGCCCGCGGGCCGTCCGTACACAGCACCGTCGCCCGCCCCGATGGTTCCGGGGCGGGCGACGGTGGGACGCTGACGCGGGTCAGGACATGTTCTCTTCGGCGTCGAGGTACGCCTTGATCCTCTTGTCCAGCGCATTGGCCTGCGCACGGGCGCGCTTGGCGGCCTCGTGCTCGCCTTCGTGGTCCAGACGCGCGGCCTTGGCCTTCAGGTCGGCGGACTGCTGGCGCAGCTCGTCGATGTTGACGCTGATGCCGCCCCCGGCCGCCACGCTCTGCCGGCCGGCGGCCGTGGTGGCGGCCTGCGCGGGCAGCGCCGCAAACAGCACGCCTCCGGCCACGGCCGCCGTCACGGCGAGTACGGAAATACGTCGACGCATGAGATCCCCCTCTGGTCGAAAAATAGGTCGTTACCAGTCAGTAAGCCTACATGAAGTGATCTTGTGCTCCGACACTGAGGGTGAGCAATCGGGGTGGCTGCGCACGAAGGGTCGACGCGGACGGCCAACTGCCGTACGGAGACGGGGAGTTACCGCCTGACCAGGGACGATGTCGCAAACGGGGCGTGGCGGCCGCCACGCCCCGTCACCTCCGCGGTGCCCTACGGCCGGGGTCCGAGGACCTTCGCACCGTCCCGGACAGTGATGGCCATGGCCGGGCAGACATCGGCGGCGTCCAGGGCGCGTTCGTCCTCCTCGATCCGGTCCTTCAGCGGGCGGGCATGCGCGCCGTCCACGACGAAGAGGTCCGGTGCGATGGCGGCGCAGGACCCCGAGGCGATGCACTGCCGCGGGTCGATCTCCACCTCCCAGGTCATCCGCTCACCACCCCACCGGCATGACCCGCGGTCCGCGCACCAGCATCTCGCTCTTCCACACCACGTCACCGGCCAGCCGCAGTTCCGGGAAGCGGGTGATCAGGGCGCCGATCGCCTCTTGGAGTTCCAGGCGGGCCAGGGGCGCACCGAGACAGTGATGGACGCCGTGGCCGAATCCGAGGTGCTGATTCCCGGTCCGGGAGATGTCCAGCGCGCCGGGTGTGTCGAAGCGCAGCGCATCCCGGTTGGCGGCGCCCACCGCCACCAGGACCGGGGTCCCGGCCCGCACCAGCGTCCCGCCGACCTCGACGTCCTCGGTCGCATAACGGGGCTGGCTCGCGCCACTGCCCAGCGGAACAAAACGCAGCAACTCCTCCACCGCACCGCCGATCAGCTCCGGCTGCTTGCGCAGCAGGGCGAGCTGGCCCGGGTGGTCCAGCAGTGCGAGCACGAAGTTGGGGATCTGGGTGGCGGTGGTCTCGTGCCCGGCGACCAGAATCCCGACGCACAGGTCCACCAGCTCGAGCTCGGACAGCCGGTCGCCGACGTCCCGGGCGTCGATCAGCGCCGTCATCAGATCGTCCCGCGGGGCGCGCCGGTGTTCCTCGATCAACTGCCGCATATAGGCGCGGAGTTCTTCCATATTGGCGTCGAATTCCGCCGTGGTGAGGGAACTTGTCGACAAGGCGGCATCGCTCCACACCCGGAACCGCGGCCGGTCCTCGGCCGGCACCCCGAGCATCCGGCAGATCACGGCGACGGGGATGGGCAGGGCGTAACGGTCCACCAGGTCGGCGGGCGGCCCGGCCGCCACCAGCTCGTCGAGCAGCTCATGCGCCAGCTGCTTGACCTGCGGCCGGAGCTTCTCGACCTGACGGACGGTGAAGGCCTTGGCCACCAGCGTCCGCAGCCGGGTGTGATCGGGTGGGTCCATCCCCAGGATGCCGCTGTCCCGGCGTCCTTCGGACGGCCGGGGCTCGTCGTGCCGCGCGCTCTCGGCGCGGCTGAAGCGCTGATCTCCGAGGACGAACCGGGCCTCGGTATACCGGGTCACGAGCCAGGCCGGCTCGCCGTACGCCATGCGGACCTTCAGCAGCCCGGGACGGTTGCGGGCCTGTTCGTACTCTTCGGAAAGCTCAAGGCTCTCGGGGACATTGAAGGGGTAGGAGAGGGGTGCTGTGTCGGCTGCGGTCAAGGCGACCTCCCTTGTGTAAGCACCTGCTTACATCACGGTAAGCCGCCCCCCGGAGGCGGTCAACGACGCATTGTGGCCGTCATCGTGACGGGCCAACGGAGAGGAGCGTGGCGATGGCAAAGACCCCGCAGCAGGGCACGGCGAACGCCTCCCGGCGGGACGCGCAGGGCACCCGACTGCGGTTGCTCGACGCCGCATCGGAGCTGTTCGCCGAGCGCGGCTACGAACGGGCGACGGTACGCGACATCGCGTCCCGGGCCGGGGTCAACCAGGCCCTGCTGTTCCGCTACTTCGGCTCGAAGAAAGCCCTGTTCGGAGAGGTGATGGCGCGTGGCGGCCACGAGCAGCTGCGGACCACTCCCGCCGAGCGGCTGTTCGAGGTCGCGCTGCGCGGCATGCTGGCCGGCGGCGGGGAGGGCGCCGACCGCTCGCTGGAGGTGTGTCTGCGCTCCATCGGCGGCAGCGACGAGATAGCGGAGGCGCTGCGCGGGCTGGGGGAGGAGTACGCGGAGGTCCTCGCCACGCTCTCCGCGTCCGAGACCGGCAGCCTGCGCGCCGATCTGGCACTGTCCTGGCTGCTGGGAATTGGCTTGATGCGAGTGGTCGTCGCCAAGGAGCCGCTGGCGAGCGCCGACCCCGACACGGTCTGCGCACTCGTCGCGGGCGCCCTGGGAAACCTGTTGGAGAGCCTGCCGGTGGAAGGGCCGACGGACGGGTCGACGAACGGGCCGACGGACGCGGAAAGCGGCGGCATTCCGGAGTGAACAGCCGGACAGCGGTGTGGGTCGTTGCCGTGCGTGCTGCGTTCCAGTGACTCTGCGGCGGGTCGCAAGTCGGTGGACAAATGCCCGCTTATCGTCGCCTTTGCAGGAAATATTCATTTTCTGCAGAGTCGAGTGAAGGTGGAAACATGCTCCGTTCGATCCCGCGCGGCCTTGCAGTGGCCGGCCTGACCGCGGCTGCCCTCGTGGTGCCGACGGCAGGCGCCGCCACCGCCGCGACCGCGCCTCCCAGCAGCTCCCAGGACACCAAGTGCGCCTCGCACAGCTGTGTCAAGGGCCACCACGGCAAGCAGCAGAACAACCGCCACCAGGGCCGCGTCGGGCACCGTGGCCACGACGGCTATGACGGCTTCGGCCGCGACCGCCGCGACGGCTACGGCTATGGCCGCGACGGCGGTTACGAGCGCGACGGCTACGGGCGCGACGACTACGGCCGCGACGGATACCGCGACGGATACCGCGACGGCAATGGGCGTGACGGCTCCGGTCTGGGCAGGAATGGCCTGCTCAACCTCGGCCTGCTCGGCCTCCTCTAGTACCCGTCGGACAGTGCGCGGTGGGCCCGGGGGCATGACCCCGGGCCCACCGCATGTCCGGGTCCTGCGGAAGTTCCTCACCCGCTGACCTCACCAGGAGTAACGGCAGGTCAGGAGCGGTGCCCATGGCCGGGATCCGGCCACATTTCACGATTCAACGGTTTTGGCGTCCATATAATCGTTGTCATCGGCCTTGCGTAGTGGCAGGATTGTTCTGTCGCATCGCGAATGGGGGATTTGTGACATCGGGGGACGGGGGAAGAGTCCCTTCTGCGTAGCGCGCACCTGACCCGTGCGCCGACCAACAAGCCCGTGGGCTCCTCGCTTCGGCGAGCGCAATTGCTTTGCGCTGCCCATTTTCAACGGTTTGGATTCTGGTGATAGCGGAAGAAGTTTATGATCTCGTGCTGGATGATCTCTTCATCCGGCTTGACCAATTAGTTCCCGGCAGTTCAGTCTTCCTCAAACTGGAAGGCCTCAATCCTGCCGGTTCGGTAAAACTCAAAACGGCTGTCGCACTGGTCGCCGCGGCCGAGGATTCCGGGCGCTGCTTTCCGCGGACCCGGCTGATCGAGTCGACGTCGGGAAATCTCGGCGTCGCCCTGGCGATGGTGTGCGCGGCCAAGGGCTACCGGCTGACCTGTGTCACGGATCCCAACGCCACCGTCCAGTCGAGGCGCCTGATGGAGGTTCTCGGCGCCGAAGTGGTGGTCATCGATACCAGGGACGCCCACGGCGGCTATCTGCAGTCGCGCATCGACTACATCGACGAGCGGCTGCGCCACGAGCCCGACCTGTTCTGGCTCAACCAGTACGCCAACCCGGCCGGGCCGCAGGCCCATCGGGACCGCACGGGCCGTGCGCTCCTCGAGGAGATCGGCCACATCGACTACGCCTTCATCGGGGCCGGAACGACCGGCACCCTGATGGGCTGCGCGGAGTACCTGCGCCGCCACAGCCCCGCCACCCGGATCATCGCGGTGGACGCCGAGGGCTCCGTGACCTTCGGCGGGCCCGCGGCCCGCCGCCACATTCCCGGCCTGGGGACGAGCAGACGGCCGGAAATTCTGGACACCGGGAATATCGACGAGGTCGTGCTCATTTCCGAGTCGGCCGCCGTCGAGATGTGCCGGACGCTGGCCGAAGAACGCGGGCTGCTGCTGGGGGGCTCGTCCGGCACGGTGCTGTGCGCCGTACAGGACGCCGCGAAGGGAATCCCGGACGGAAGTGTCGTGGTGGCGATTTCACCCGACTTCGGGGACCGCTACCTGGAGACCATCTACAACGACGCATGGGTGGCGCAACGCTGGCCCGAGGCCGTCGGCAACAAAATATCTCAGGCACCGGCCTGAGTGGGGGGAACGCCTGATGTTCAATTTTGAGATAGTGGCCGGAGAAACGGTTCGTCAAGTTCTTCACGAAAAGCGTGGAGACGTGCTCGGCATTGTCAGCAGTGCCTATCGGGCGCATGAATCCGGAGACTCCGTCAACCCGGACAGCTACTTTCTCCGCTTCCCGGAGAAGCCGGATTCCCGGATCATCGCGCTGCCGGCCTTCCTGGGCGCCGATGTCCAGCTCGCCGGCATCAAGTGGATCGCGAGCTTCCCGGGCAACACGCGCCGCGGGGCCCCGCGCGCCTCGGCGGTCCTGCTCCTGAACGACTACGAGACCGGGTACCCGATCGCCTGCCTCGAAGCCGCCAACATCAGCGCGGCACGCACCGCCGCCTCCGCGGCCGTCGCGGCGACCGCGCTGCGCCCGGACGGCTTCGCGGGGACCCGTATCGCCGTTGTGGGCGGCGGCGTCATCGCCCGCAATATCTGCGACTACCTGAACGTCGCGGGCTGCGCCCCGGACACCTACCTCGTCCACGATCTCGACGAGGCCTCCGGACAGGCCCTGGCCGAGCATGTGCGCAGCACACAGAACCGTCCGGCCACCTTCACCGCCGACCTCGACGAGGCGCTGCGGGCCGACACCGTCGTCTTCGCCACGACGGCTCTGGAGCCCTACGTCAGCACTCCGTTCAAGCCCGGTCAGCTGGTTCTCAACATCTCCCTGCGTGACCTGGCCCCCGAGGTGGTCCTCGGGGCGGACAACATCCTCGACGACGTCGAGCACTGTCTGAAGGCCCAGACGTCACCCCACCTGGCCGAGCAGCTGTCCGGCTCCCGCGAGTTCGTGACCGGAACCCTCGCCGGAGTACTGAACGGGGAGGTGACGCCCTCCCCGGACCGTCCGGTGATCTTCTCGCCGTTCGGGCTGGGCGTACTGGACCTCGCAGTAGGGGCGTTCGTCCTCGGCGAGGCGCGCAAGGACGGCAGCACCATCGAGGTGCCCAACTTCTTCGGGGAGACGCGCCGGTGGTGACTCACAGACCCGTCTCCGTCGCGATCGTGGGCGCCGGATCGCGGGGGCTGGGCGTCTTCGAGCGGCTGGTCGCGCACTGTCTGGCGCGGCCGGCCCCGCTCACCGTCCACCTCATCGACCCGCAGCCCTTCGGCGCCGGATTCCATCTGCCCGCGCAGCCCGACCATCTGCTGCTCAACACCGTCTGCGCACAGCTCTCGGCCTTCGCCGACCGGCACATGGTGGACGGCCCCGTACCGATATCCGGTCCCTCGCTGCACGAATGGTGCCGGCGCCGGGATCTGCGGCTGGCCGACGACGGCTACACCGTGCGCCCGGGTGCCGGACGGGAGATCCAGCCGAACGACTTCCTGCCCCGCAGGCTGCTGAGTGAGTACCTCACCTGGGCGGCGGGGGAGATCATCGACGCGGCGCCCGAGAACCTCACACTGGTGCGGCACCGTACGACGGCCGTTGACATCCACCCCGCAACGCCGGACACCGAAACGGTCGTCCTCGCCGACGGCACCCGGATCGACGCCGAGGCCGTCTTCGTCACCGTCGGGCACCACTCGCTCTACCGGCCCGCGGCACCCGCTCCCGACCCCCGACTCGTCACCCGCCCCTATCCGTTGCCCGAGGCGCTCGACAGCATCGGACCGGGCGAACGGGTGGCCGTCCTCGGCATGGGGCTGACGGCCATGGACGTCATCGCCACGCTGACCCTCGGCCGCGGCGGCGCGCACACGACGGGCGAGCACGGGATGAGCTATCTGCCCAGCGGGCAGGAGCCGTTGATCGTGCTGACCAACCGCTCCGGGATGCCCTCGCGCAGCCGCCCGCGCCTCCACCCGGGACGGATGCGCTTCGTCCCGCTGGCGCTGACCACGGAGCGCCTCGACGAGATCCGTACCCGGCGGGCGGACCGGCGGATCGACTTCGCCGCCGAGGTGCTGCCGCTCGTCGAGGCCGAGATGGAACTCGCCTACTACCGCGTGCTGTTGGGCCGGGAGATGGGTGACATCACGGACGCGGGGCTGGAGATGGCCAGGCGCTGTGCCCGGACCGGTCATGAGCCCCTGCTCGATGAGCTGCGCGCCCGGTTCGGCACCGGCCCGGTGCCCGGGATCCTGTCCGCCGGCCTCGCGGACCGGCAGTGGACGGAGTACTCCGCCTACCGCGACTGGTTCACCGCGGAGGTCGCCACCGACCTGGCCGAGGCCCGCGAAGGCCTCGGGGTGAGCCCGCTCAAGGAGGCCCTGGAGGTCCTGCGGGACCACCGTGATGTCCTGCGCGCGGTCATCGACCCGCCGGGAGTCGACGACGCGTCGCTGGCCGCCTTCTTCGGGGAGTTCGCCTCGACGGTGAACCGGCTGGTGATCGGCCCGCAGCTGGACCGGTCGGCCGAGCTGCTCTCGCTGATCGACGCGGGGATCGTCCGGCTCGGCCCCGGCCCGCAGCCGAAGATCGTCGCACCGGTCGGACAGGGACCCTGGCGACTGGAATCCACCTGCCTGGCCGAGCCGTTGCGGATGGAGGTCGACCATGTGGTGCAGGCGCATGTGACCGAGCCCGGCGCGGACCGGGCACCCGGGACACTGCTCGGCACGCTCGTCGCCGCGGGCCGCGTCCGTACCCTCGCGCACCGCGGAGGGACGGTGCACGGGCTGGACGTGACCCGGCAGGGCCAGGGGATCGACCGTACGGGCACCCCGCAGCCACGTCTGTTCTTCCTCGGGCCGCACACCGAGGGGTCCAGCTACTACAACCACTATGTGCCCTCACCCGGCGCGCCCTCCCGTGCGCTGCTGGACGCCGAACTTGCCCTGAGCACCGCTCTGCCGGAACTGATGACGAGGAAGCGATGAACAACAGCGAGACCTTCACCCCCTGGACGCAGGAGTACCGGCCCGAGACGCGCGCCGCGCAGGGCGACGGCTGGCGCTGCCCGACCACCGGAGCCGTGCCGCCCCCGATCGGTCTGGGGGCGACCTTCGCGCGCGACAGCGAGTACCGGGCGCCGGCCGGACTGGCGTATCTGCGCGACCAGGGGACACCGGGGTACGAGCAGGTCGAGAAGGTGGTGGCGGGCCTGGAGGGTGGCTCGGACGCGCTGGTCTTCTCGTCCGGCATGGCCGCCGCCACCGCCGTCTTCCAGGTGCTGCCGGCCGGTGCGCGGGTCGTGGTCCCGCAGACCATGTACTTCGGGCTCACCAAATGGCTGCTGGAATTCGGCCCGCAGCGCGGCCTGGAGGTCGTCCAGGCACCCATGAACGACCTGGACGCGGTGGCGGCCGCCGTGACCGCCGCCCCGACCGCGCTGGTGTGGGCGGAGTCCCCGGCGAACCCCACCTGGACGGTGACCGACATCGCCGCCTGCGCCGAGATCGCACACCGGGCCGGTGCCCTGTTCGGCGTCGACAACACCGTCCCCACGCCGGTGCACTCCCGGCCGTTCGCACTCGGCGCTGACCTGATCATGCATTCGGGCACCAAGTACCTCAACGGCCACACCGATGTGGTGGCCGGACTGCTCGTCAAGGCGCAGGGCAGCAGCGAGGCCCGGGACACGATCTGGGAGCGTCTGCAGCTGCACCGCCGGCTGACCGGCCCGATACTCGGCCCGATGGAGACCTACCTCCTGATGCGGGGCATACGGACGCTCTACCCCCGGATGCGCCAGATCTCGGAGACCGCGATGGCCGTGGCCGAGCACTTCGCCGAGCACCCCCGGATCCGGCGGGTGGCCTATCCGGGACTCGCCACCGACCCGGGACACGCCGTCGCCGCCCGGCAGATGACGGGGGGCTTCAGCGGCATGCTCTCCCTGCACGTCGACGGCGAGTGGCAGCAGTCCCTGCGGACCGCGAACCACTGCGAACTCTTCATCCGTGCCACCTCGTTGGGCGGGGTGGAGAGTCTGGTTGAACACCGCTACACCTTCGAAGGGCCGGGTAGTACCTCGCCGAAGGACATGCTGCGGCTGTCCATAGGTCTGGAGAGCCCCGCAGACCTTGTCGCCGACCTCGAACAGGCCCTGGAAAAGGCCGTGAAGGAAGACCGTTGAGTTCCAAGACACCCACCCCCCACCCCGACGCCGCACCGCGGGGTTCCGCCCCACCGGGGCCGGCGGACGCGGCGGAGGGGTCCCCGGCTCCGGCGCCGGGGACCCGGCCCGGCCTGTTCCGTGACGCCTCGCTGTCCGCGGTACTGGCGGGCTTCGTCGCCGTCGTCGTGTCCTACTCGGGCCCGCTCGTCATCGTGCTCGCGGCGGCGTCCGCCGGGCATCTGAACACCGCACAGACCAGCTCCTGGGTATGGGCCATCTCCATCGGCAGCGGGCTCACCTGTATCGCGCTGAGCCTGCGCACCAAGATGCCGGTGATCACCGCATGGTCGACACCGGGCGCGGCCCTGCTGGTCACCAGCCTGGGGGCGTACTCCTACGCGGAGGCCATCGGCGCGTTCATCGTCACCGGTTTGGTGATCACCCTGGTCGGTCTGACCGGAGTGTTCGGATGGCTGATGCGGCAGGTGCCCACCGCCGTGGTCTCCGCGATGCTCGCCGGCATCCTCTTCTCCTTCGGCACCGGGGTGTTCACCTCACTCAAGACCGCACCTCTCATTGCCGGTTCCGTGCTGGTCGCCTACCTCCTGGCGAAGCGGTGGCTGCCCCGGTACGCCGTATTGGTCGCCCTGGCTGCGGGTGTCGCGGCCAGTGCCGTCAGCTCCCGGCTGGACATCCATCTGGACCGGATCGAGCTGGCCAAGCCGGTGCTGACGACCCCGGAGTTCTCGCTCGCCTCCCTCATCGGCATCGCGGTGCCGATGATCCTGGCGACGCTCGCCTCACAGAACGCACCAGGTATGGCTGTGCTCACCGCATCCGGCTACCAGCCCAAGGACCGCCTGCTGATCGGTTCCACGGGCCTGGTCTCCACGGCGCTGGCACCGTTCGGCTCCCATGCCATCAACCTCGCGGCGATCACCGCCGCCATCTGCACCGGCCCCGAGTCGCACCGCGACCCGAAGCGGCGCTATGTGGCCGGAGTCTCCTGCGGGGCGTTCTATCTCCTCATCGGGGCCTTCGGCTCCACGCTGGTGGTGCTCTTCGCGGGCCTGCCCAAGGAACTGGTGGCGGCGGTCGCCGGAGTCGCCCTGCTCGGTGCGCTGGCCGGCGGGCTGACCGGGGCGGTCAAGGAGGAGAAGGACCGCGAGGCGGCCCTGATCACCTTCCTCGCCACCGCCTCTGGTGTCACCCTCTTCGGCATCGGATCCGCCTTCTGGGGGCTGCTCTTCGGCGTCATCGCGCACTTCGTCCTGACCCGTTGGCGCGGTACACCCACGGAACCCGCCAAGTGATCCGGGCCGGCCGTGCGCCGGCGGCGGCCATGACCTGACCGGGGCCCGCACGGGCCGCCGGGCACCTTCGTGTGTCCGGCGGCCCGTGCCGGCTGACGGGGCGCTTCCCCACTCGCGCGCTGATCTGGCCGGGGAATGCGTTTGCCAGGCCGCGGTAGCCCCGCGGGACAGGGCCGGGCACGCCGCCGTCAGGTCAGGGCGGGCTCGACCGCGGGGGCGGGGGTACGTCTGGCGAGGAACAGCCCACTGGCGAAGGTGATGGCGAGGTTGACGGTGAGGGCGATCAGACCGCCGTTGACTCCGTGCACCACCGGGTGTCCGGACGCCTGCAGTGCCACGCCCACCCCGAGCCCCACGACGAGGCCCGTGAGGACCGCAGGGGCGGTGATGCGCCGGGAGAAGAGCGTCACCAGCCAGGCAGGGACCACCTGCGAGCCGATGACGTAGGCGAAGGCGAGGACGTCGAGCATGAGCCCCTGCACCGTGACCGCGAGCACGGCGGAGACGACCAGGTAGCCGGCCGTGCTGGCGGAGACCCAGCGCCGCTGCCGGGCGGGGTCGGCGGCGGGCAGCAGGTTCCGGGACAGAACGCCGCCGAAGCCGAGCGCCAGCACGGAGACGGTGAGCAGTCCGGTGAGGGCGGCGGCGCCCGCGGAGAGCCCGACCAGCCAGTCGGCTCCGGTGGCCTGGGCGGCGGCGGGGAAGGCATGGTTGGGATCGGCCAGCTTCAGATGCGCGAGGCTGTAGTAGGACGCGAAGACCAGCAGCGGGTACATCAGCATGTAGAGCGGCTGGACGACGATGGTGCGGCGGACGGTTCGCTCGGAGCGTCCCGCGACGACGAACGCCAGCCCCATCGTGCCCAGGTAGAAGCCCAGGGCCTGCACCACCATGGTGGTCAGAGCGTGCACCAGCGGCTCACCTGTGAGCGTCGCGGGCGAGCCGGCCTCGCGGGCGGCGTCGAACAGGGCACCGGGCCCGGCACCGGAGTCGCGCAGGCCGGAGACGGCGAACAGCCCGACGAGCCCCACGGCCACGATCAGCGCGATGTCCTTGAGCACCGACACCATGGCGGGCGCCTTGATGCCGGTCAGCGTCACGTACACCAGGGAGATGGCGACGGTGATCACCACGGTGATCTCCGGCGTGAGGTGGAATCCCAGCGCGGCCAGCGCCGCGTGCAGCCCGGCGAACTGGAACTGGGCGTACGTCAGCAGGAAGGTGACGGTGGCGAGGGCGACCGTGATCTCCAGGGCCCGGCTGCCGAACCGGGCCCGCATGACGTCGGGGACGGTCATGGCGTCGTACCGCTTGGCCGCCCGCCACATCAGCGGGCCGACGTAGTAGCCGATGGGGTACGCCAACAGGATGTAGCCGATGAACCAGACGCCGTAACCGGCTCCCTGGGAGTAGATGCCCGCCGGGAACCCGAGCAGCGTGGCGATGCTGTAGACCTCGCCGACGGAGAGGAAGAAGAGCAGCAGGCCGTTGAAGGAGCGACCGCCGACGAGGAAATGCGAGACGTCGCCCTTACCGGAGCCGCGGCGGGCGGCCACGGCTATCACCAGTGAGGCGGCCACGATGATGCAGAAGACGGCGATGGCCATCAGTGGTCCCTTCCCACGGCGGATGTGGCGGTGCCGGCGGTAGCGGCGAGGTCTGGCGACGGGGCCGGCGGGGTGTCGTGATCCGGATCCGGCCGATGCCGGTCGAAGAGGAACCAGGAGGTGCCCAGGCACAGGCTGGTGAGCGGGATCCAGAGGAAGATCCAGAAGAACAGGAGGGGTATGCCGAAGACTCTCACCGGGGTGTCGGCGAGCAGCGGCATCGCGACCAGGAGAGCGGTGGCGGGGAGGCCGAGTCCGATCAGGGGGCCTGCGATCTTTCCGGTCATGGTGTCCTCGTACGGGTCGTGGTCGGGTGGGGCGCCTCGCGGCCGGCGGAGGCGGAACGTGCGGCGGTGCGGATGACGATGGCGACGGGACGGGGCGGGCTGAGGGCAGGGGGACGGCGGCTGCCGGCCGGGCAGCGGGGGCGGGCAGCTGCGGGCCCGGTCAGGCCTGCCACACCTGCCGGGCGCCAACCCACGTCTCGCTCACGCCGATGGCGGCCAGCCGCTGCGGGTCGGCCGTCAGCGGGTCCTCGTCGAGGACGGTGAAGTCGGCGAGCATGCCGGGCACCAGACGTCCCTTCACGGCCTCCTCGCCGGCCGCGTAGGCGGCGCCCGTGGTGTACAGCGCGAGCGCCTCTCCCGCCGTGATCCGCTGGTTGCCGCCCAGCACGGTGCCGTCCGCGGTCTGCCGCGTGACGCAGCTCTGCAGCCCGAGGAGCGGCTCGTACGGCCCGCAGGGGTAGTCGGACGACCCCGCGGTGGGAATGCCCGCGTCCAGCAGGTCGCGGTGTGCGAACATCCGCTCCAGCCGCTTGGCGCCGTACCAGCCTGTGAGCTTGTCGCCGTGGAAGGCGACATAGCTCCCGAACGGCACCGTGACCATCCCGAGCGCGGCGATCCGGCGCAGGATCGTGTCGTCGACGAGGCTGCAGTGCTCGATCCGGTGCCGGGTGCCGGGGCGCGGATCGGCCGCCTGCGCTGCCTCGACGGCGTCGAGGACCAGGCGGATCGCACGGTCGCCGTTGGCATGTACGCAGACCGTCCCCCCGGCACCGTGCACACGCCGGACGACATCGTGCAGCTCGGCCTCGGACATCGCCTGGATGCCGTGTTCGCAGGTTCCCTCGTACGGCTCCTCCAGCAGGCAGGTGCCACCCGCCACGGCGCCGTCGACCAGGGCCTTGACTCCGCCGATGCGCAGCCGGGTGCCGCCGAGGCCGGTGCGCAGCCCGATCGACTCCATGCCAGGGACCGCGGTGTAGAGCAGAAGGGCATTGACCCGCAGGGTGAGCGCGCCGGCTGCGTCGGCGGCCTGCAGGAGCTCCAGTCCATCGCCGGCGACGGCTGCGTCCCCGACCGAGGTGATGCCTGCCGAGTGCATCATCCGCTGGTAGCGGCCCAGGGCCTCGATCCGGTCGGCGAGTGGGCTGACCGGGACGACGGGGTCGCGGCCGGGGGCGGGGGAGCTCCGCAGATGCATCATGGCCTGTTCGTACAGGACGCCGTCGAGCCTGCCCTCGGCGTCGCGGCCGTAGGCGCCGCCGGCCGGGGGCTCGCTGTCGTCGTCGAGGCCCGCGGCACTCAGCGCGGCGGAGTTGAACACGGCCCAGTGCGAGGCTATGTGCGTCACCATCACGGGGCGGTCGGAACAGATACGGTCCAGGTCCCGGCGCTTGATCACCGTGCCGCCGGTGGTCTTGCCATGGTCGTACCGGGCACCGATCAGCCATGCTCCGGAGGGCAGCTCGGCGGCGCGGCCGCGCAACGCGGCCTCCAACTGCTCGTGGGTGCACACCCGTTCCGGGGAGAGATCCACGTGCAGCATCGCCTCCGCCATCGACGTCGGGTGCTGATGCGCGTCATTGAAACCGGGGACGACGGTGCGGTCGCCGAAGTCGTGCACGGGTGCCTCGGGGAAGCGGGCGCGCAGCTCTTCGACGGTGCCGGCGGCGGCGATCCACTCTCCGACGGTGGCGAAAGCGGGCAGGGCGGTGCCGGTTGCGAGGGTGTGCATCCGGTCAGCCGTGAAGATCCGCGTGGTGAAGGTATCGGTGGTCCGGGGCTGTGGAGGGGTGTGCAAGGGGTGCCTCCGGGGCGAGGCCGCGTCCGTGGGCGTACGGGCGCGGTGCGGGGGCACCCGCCGGCTGCGCGGGTGCCCAGGACGTCGCCCGATGATGCCCTTGAGGGCGTGCGCACCCCTCGATTCGCCCGATCACGTCACGCACAATGGCCCGCATGCACAAGTCCGTGGATCTGACCGAGCTGGACCTCTCGATCGTGCACGCCCTGCAGCTGGCGCCGCGCGCGCCCTGGAACACACTCGGCGAGGTCCTGGGCGTCGACCACACGACGGTGGCTCACCACTGGGCCCGCCTGGAAGAGCAGGGCAGCGCGTGGCTGATGGCGTACTACCCCGCCTGGCACGACGGACTGTGCCGCGCCCGGGTGGAGGTCGACTGCGCGGGTGGAGCTGTGGACGCGGTGGCGCAGGCCCTCGTCCACGACCCGCACGTGGTGTCGGTCGACCTCACGCACAACGGTGGTGACCTGCAACTGATGGTGAGCGCGGGCAACTTGGGGGTGCTCTCGCGGTACGTCACCGATCGGTTGCACCGGCTGCCCGGTGTGGAGCGCATCGCGGTACACCCGGTCACCCGGGAGTACGCGGACGGTCGGCAGTGGCGGCTGGACGCGCTCAACGCGGAACAGGTGCGGCAGCTCACCGCGATCAGCCCCGCGCCTCATGGCGGAACGGTGTCACCTGGTCCGGAAGAGCTTCGGATCCTGTCGGTGCTCGGTCCGGACGGCCGCTGCTCCTGGACGCAGCTGGCGGAGCGTACGAAAGTCAGCGCCGCAACGGTCCGCCGCAAGGTCCACCGGATGATGCGGGAGGGAACGCTCGCCTTCCGATGCGAGGTTGCGGCGCACAGCGCGGGGTGGCCGGTCCAGGTGCTCTACACCGCGCAGTGCCCGGCGAACCGCCTGGAGTCCGCCGCGCGGGAGCTGGTGGTACTGCCAGGGGTCCGCTCGGTGGCGGCGCTCGCCGGTCCGGCGAACCTTGCGGTGACGGCGTGGCTGCGGTCTGCGGCCGACATTCAGCAACTGGAGGTGCGGATGCTGCGCCGGGTCCAGGAGCTGGTGATCACTCGTCGCTCCGTCGCACTGCGGGCGCTGAAGCGGATGGGGCGGCTCCTGGGGGCGGACGGGCGCCGCATCGGCTACGTGCCGATGGACGTGTGGAGCGACCCGGTATGCGGCGGGTCCGTCAAGCGAGCGTTAGGGCGTGTCGTTCGGATCAGGGCTCCCTGATCCGCCCTGATCCGAACGACACGCCCTAACTCCCAGCAGTCATCGCCGTTCGAGCAGGGGAACACCCATCCCGCTCACCGGGTAGTCGACATAGCCCTCCGCCCCGCCCGTGTAGTACGTGGCCGGGTCGCCGACGGCCGGCTCCTGCCGCAGGGCGAACCGGGTGACGAGGTCGGGGTTGGCGATGAAGTGCGTGCCGAAGGACACGGCGTCGGCGATCCCGGCGTCGAGGACGGCGTTCCCCGACTCACGGTCGAAGCCGTTGTTCGCGATCAGGGGGCCGTCGAACCGCCGCCGGTAGCGTGCGAGCGCCGCGAGGTCGGGAGTTCCGTCCGCCGCGGTGCGGTCCCGGCCCCGCAGATGCAGGTAGGCGACCGGACGGTCGTTGAGCTCCGTCACCAGCGCGTCGTAGTCGGCGAGCATCTCCTCATCGGCCCGGAAATGCTCCCCCTCGGTCCAGTAGGGCGCCAGGCGGAGGCCGACGCACCGGCCGTGCCATGGCACGGCGACCGCGTCGACGATGTCCAGCAGCAGACGCCGCCGGCCCGTACGGTCGCCGCCGTAGGCGTCGGTACGGCGGTTCAGCCGCGGGTTGAGGAACTGCGCGATCAGAAAGGCTCCGAGGGCACCGATCTCGACCCCGTCGAACCCCGCCCGCCGGGCGTTCTCCGCGGCGGTACGGAAGTCGGTGACCGTGGCCGCGATGTCGGCGGTGGTCATCTCCCGGGGAGTGACGGTCTCCTTGAACCCGCCGGCGGTGAAGGCCCTCGTACGGGGGTTGACCGCCGACGGCCCGCCGGGCAGCTCGCCTCCCAGGTGGTCGGGGTGCGAGGCGGCGCCGGTGTGCCAGAGCTGCAGCACGATACGGCCGCCGAGGGCGTGCACGACATCGGTGACCCGCCGCCACCCGGCGATCTGGTCCTCGCGGTAGATGCCGGGGACGTGGACGAAGCCGACCGCCCGTTCGCTGACCCAGGTCCCCTCGGTGATGATCAGTCCTGCGGTGGCCCGCTGGCCGTAGTAGGCGGCGTGCAACTCCGTCGGGACGAGCGCGGCGTTGGCCGCGCGGCCCCGGGTGAGCGGGGCCATCACCACACGGTTGGGCAAGGAGAGGCCGCCGAGGTCCGCGCGCCGCAGCAGCGGCTGGTCGGCGGTGGTCGGCAGGGTACTGCTCATGGTGTGTTCCTCCTGGTCATCGGGCCAGGGAGGTGGCCGGGCCCGGAATCCGGGCCGGATCACGGGCGTCCGGTCACCTCGGCCCGGTGGTGCGCGTCATCAAGGTGACGGAGCGGGACGAGGAAAGGTGACCGATGGACGAGCAGGACCGGCTGGCGGAACGGTTCGAGGCACAGCGCGGCCATTTGCGCGCGGTCGCCTACCGGATGCTGGGCTCCCTCAGCGATGCGGACGACGCCGTGCAGGAAGCCTGGCTACGGCTCAGCCGTGTCGACAGCGGAACCGTCGAGAACCTGCCCGGCTGGCTGACGACGGTCGTGTCGCGGCTCTGCCTCGACATCCTGCGCTCCCGCACCGCACGACGGGAGGAACCGGTCGGACAGCAACCGCCCGACCCGGCCCGGGATGCCGCGGACGGGATCGGCCCGGAACCCGAAGCACTGCTGATCGACTCGGTCGGCCGGGCCCTGCTGGTGGTGCTGGACACCCTGGCTCCCGCCGAGCGGATCGCCTTCGTCCTGCACGACATGTTCGCCGTGCCGTTCGACCGGATCGCTCCCCTCGTGGAACGCTCGCCGGTGACCACGAAGAAGCTCGCCAGCCGCGCGCGTCACAAGGTCCAGGGCACCCCCGCCGTTCCCGCCGCCGACCTCGCCCGGCAACGGAAGGCCGTCGACGCCTTTCTCGCCGCCTCGCGCGACGGTGACCTCGACGCGCTGCTCGCGGTGCTGGCCCCCGACGTCGTGCGCCGGGCCGACCCCGCTGCGCTGCCCCCGGGCGCGCCGACGGAGCTCCGCGGTGCGCACTCGGTGGCCGCGGGGACCCTGGTCTTCGGGCGGAAGGCACGGTTCGCGGCGCCGGCGCTGGTGAACGGGGCCGTGGGGATCGTGGTGGCCCCGCGTGGCCGGCTGCTCCTCGCCCTCACCGTCACCGTCGAGGGCGACAGGATCACCGCCTACGACGTGATCGCCGACCCCGCCCGTCTCAGGGAACTCGACCTCGCCGTCCTCGACGGGTGACCGGCCGCCACGGCCCGGCACGCCGTTCCGGTCCCGTACGGATGTCCGGTCAGGACGCACCGGACCCGGCGCCGTCCTGCTTCAGCTTCGTCACCTTCCGCGGCAGTGATCCCGCGCCGTCGGCCAGCGGGGGAGTGGCATCGGGCGCGCCGGTCCCCTTCTTGAGGCTGTCGAGAATGGCCAGTCCCTGGCCGACGATGCCGGAGACGATCTCGTTCATCCCGTCGGTGCCGTTGAGGACGGTCAGCCGGGCGCCGGCGAGGCCCTCGGCTGCGGCCTCGGTGAGGGCGGGGAGGTTCTCGACGGTGCGGTTGGCGGCGATCAGCTCCTGGTTGCCGTCCCGCAGCGAGCCCGCGAGGGCCGTGTTGGCGTCGGCGCGCGCCTGGGCGACGGTCCGCTCGGTGTAGGCGCGGGCGTCCGCCTCGTACCGGACCTGGTCACGCTGGGCCTCCGCCAGAGTGCGCAGCCGGTAGGCCTCGGCGTCCGCGGGGCGGCGTACCTCGGCCTCCAGCCGCTGGGCGGCGAGCGAGGCCTGCCGCTGGGCCAGCGCGGTCTGCTCCTCGATGACCTCCTGCGAGGCCCTGGCCTGGGAGAGCGGGCCCGCCTGCGCGGCACGGGCGTTGTACTGCTCGGTCTCGGCGAGGAACCCGGCCCGTTTGATCGCCGTGTCCCGCTCGTACTCGGCCTTCAGCGCCGCCGCCTGCTGCTCCCGTTCGGTCGCCTCCTGGTCGGCCTTGGCCTGCGCGATCCGGGCCGCGCTGGCGACCGCGGCGGCGTGCGGGGCGGCGAGATTGGTGATGTAGCCGGAGGTGTCGGCGATCTCCTGGATCTGCAGGGCGTCGACGACGATGCCGAGCTTCTCCATCTCGGAGTGGCTGCCGTCCTTGACCTCCTGGGCGACCCGGTCCCGCTCCCGGATGATCTGCTCGACGGTCAGTCCGCCGACGATCGAGCGCAGATGACCGGCGAAGATCCGCCCCACCAGCTCCTCCATCGTGGCCTGCTCGGACAGGAACCGGCGCGCGGCGTTGGCAATGGACGTCTGGTCGTCCCCGACCTTGAAGACGGCAACCGCCCGGACGCCGAGCCGGATGCCCTGCTGGGTGACGCAGTCCTCGGAGATCTCCGCCTCCCGCAGCGACAGCGACAGCAGAGACGCCTTCTGCTTGACGGGCAGGACCCAGCAGCCATGGCCGGTGACGATACGGAATTGGGCGTCCCCGGCCCGGCGCTTCGAGCCGGAGATCAACAGCGCCTCGTTCGGCGCCGGAACATGCCAGAACAACATCGGAAGGCTCCTGGTCCGGTGCGACCGGCCTCGGTCGGGGCGCGGGGACGGCCGCGGGAAAAGGAAGTGCTCACGGGGGCGGCGGGCACGGTCTGCGGGACCGCCGGGTCACGCGGGCAGCGGCGCGACGATCACCGACCGCGCCGAGGTGTGCTCCACCACGATGACCTGTGTGTGCCGGGCGATGGGCTCGCGGGACCAGGCGGCGAAGGCTTCGGAGCCGCCGCGTACGGGCAGCAGCACCTCTCCCGGGCCGTCGGTCGGGATCGAGACGGTCACCCGCCCGATCACCCCGATCGGGCTGAAGTCCGTGTCATCCGTTGCGCTCACCCGGGCTCCGTCGCTGGTCAAAGCCGCTGCCGGCGCAGTCGCCGGACAGCGGTAAATCCTCGACAACTCAACGGTACTCCGGCCGGGGTGCCGTCTGCGCCGCCGGCCCGGCGGCCGCCGCGGACCCGGTTCCGGCGTCCAGACGGGCGGGCCGGGCCGACGGGACCGACGGCTTTCTCGGTGGCAGTACGTCGGGCGCGCGATGGGGCCGGAGGGCCGTGAGGGCGCTCTCGGTCTCCTCCATCAGCGCACGGTAGGAGACCAGGCGCTGCCACTCGGGGTCGGCGACCCCGGGCACCGTGGCGGCACGCTCGGTCCACTGCTTCACCAGCCCGGCGTACACCGGTGTCTGCCTGATGACCTCCGCGGTGATCCACCGCGGCATCTGCCCGGGGCGGGGGAGGGACGTCTGTCCGTGACCTGCGACGGTGCCGGAAGAGGGGACGCTCATGGCCGTAGAAACGATTCTTCGACGCTGGGGTCACTGCGTATTTTTGCAGCCGTCCGTACTTCTGCCAGGCAGGCAGGGACGCGTCTCCATCGAATATCACCTTATGCAGTGATCTATAGCCGGGAAGCGGTCCAATCCGGACGAAGGAACGTTGTCGCAGTCATGGAACCGAGGGAGTTGTGGGAGCGCCACGCGGTACTCGCACAGGCGTTTTGCAGCAGCGATGACGAGGTCCGCCGGACGCAGGGACTCCTCGACGAGGCCGAGGCCCGCCGTTCGCGGACCCTGGCCGCCTTCGCCGTGACCGTGGGCAGTGACGCGGTGGTGGCGGAGCTGCTCGGCCTGGAGGAACGCGAAGTGCGGCTGGCCCGGCGCACGGTGGGCAAGGAAGACGCCCGCGCGGTCGCCAAGAGCCTGCTCGCCCAGCCCGCGTGCGAGCAGCCCCCCGCACCGCAGCAGCCCGCGCAGCAGGCCCCCGCACAGCAGGCCCCCGCACCGCAGCCGGCGCAGACGGCCGCCGCACCAGGGGCCGCCGTGCACCCTCCGGGCCCCTCGGCACCACCACAGGCGGTCCCGGTCGCCGTGCCCCAGCCCCCCTCCGAGCCTGCCTGGGCACCGGCGCTGGACGCCGTCCTGATGAGCAGCTGGCACAACGGAGTTGACCTCACCGCCCTGGCCACCGAACTCGGTCTCGACGTCCGGCTGCTGGTGGCCCGCGCGCAACAGCTGTCCGCCGAGAGCCGCCCGGTCCAGCCTCCGGCGTCGGACCGCGCGGGCCGGCACCGCCGGATGGTCAGTCCCCCGCCCTCCCCACAACCCGAGACCCCACATCTGACCTGGCGCGAGCGACCACAGCAGCCCCCACGGGAGCACTACGAGCAAGAGCCCTGGAAGCAGCAGCCGTACCAGAACTACCCGGACCCGCAGGAGTACCAGGAATACCGGGTGTACGAGGAACACCAGCAGTATCAGCAGCCCACCCAGCCCACCTGGGATGCCAACGCCATCACCGCTGCCCAGCACGACTGGGACGGCATCCTCAGTCAATGGGAGGCCACCGCCGCCCCTCAACCACCCCTCTCCGCACCCGGTCAGGGAGGGGGGTGAGGGGCCTGAGCCGCCGCGCGCCGGAGGCATACGGGCCGCCGAGGGCGTCGCCTGCCGTGGCCGCCGTAGCGCCATGGCCGCCGTGGGCCGATGCCGCCCCTGGGCGGGTGATCAGACGTCGATTACAGTGGGCGCCGAGCCGTGACTGGCGCTTGGGTGGAGTACCACCGGGGAGCGGCTCGGCCATCCACGGTCCGTGCCGCGCGCCTGGGCGATCCCACACGACGCTCAGGAGCAGCTCATGTCCCCGGAAGCCCGCCTCATGGACGGCAGCGCACTGGCCCGCAGCATGGTCGAACAGGCCGCCCGGCGCGCGGCCGACCTCACCGAACGCACCGGCACGGCCCCGTGTCTGGCGACCGTCCTCGTCGGCGAGGACCCCGCCTCGGTGACGTACGTACGCATGAAGCGCAACCGGTGCGCCAAGGCCGGAATCCTCTCCCGGCATGTCGCACTGCCCGCCGCCACCACGACCGCGGAGCTGGTCGACACGATCACCGCGCTGTCGAACGACCCCACCGTGCACGGCATCCTGCTGCAGCACCCGGCCGGCCCGCACATCGACGAGCGGGCCGCGTTCGAGGCGATCGCCCCCGAGAAGGATGTCGACGGCGTCACCTGCCACTCCTTCGCCGCGATGAGCTTCGGCCTGGACGGCTTCGCCTCCTGCACGCCCGGCGGCATCCTCCGGCTGCTGGATCACTATGACGTCGACCTGGCCGGCAAGCATGCCGTCGTGGTCGGCCGCAGCGCGATCCTCGGCAAGCCGGTGGGGATGCTGCTGCTCGGCCGCAATGCCACCGTCACCTACTGCCACTCCCGCACCACCGACCTGGCGTCGCTCACCAAGGAGGCCGATGTCCTGATCGCGGCCGTCGGCCGGCCCCGGTTCCTGCGCGGTGAGCACCTCAAGCCCGGCGCCGTCGTGATAGACGCCGGCTCCAACCCGGGCAACGTCGGCGATATGGACTTCGACTCGGCACGCACCCGCGCCGCCCTGATCACCCCGGTTCCCGGCGGCGTCGGCCCCATGACCATCGCCACCCTGCTCACCCAGACCGTCGACGCCGCGGCCGCCCAGCTGAACGCGGTCTGACCGCCGGCCGGCGGGGCCGGGAAGCTGCCCGGCGGAACGGTGCGGGCGGTGGCGCCGGGCGCGGCACGGACCGGCCGCGCCCGGTGCGTCCGGTGTCAGCTGAGCGTCCGCAGCATCGAGGCGTCGAAGGGCACGAGGGCGTCGGTGCGGCCCTCGAAGATCTTGGCGGCCCACTCCGGGTCGCCGAGCAGGGCCCGCCCGATGGCGACGAGGTCGAACTCGTCCCGCTCCAGCCTGTCCAGCAGCCGGTCGATGCCGGCGACGCCCGCCTGTTCGCCCTTGAACGTCCCGATGAACTCGTTGTCGAGTCCGACGGAGCCCACGGTGAGGGTCGGCCGGCCGGAGAGCTTCTTGACCCATCCCGCGAGGTTGAGGTCCGAGTCCTCGTACTCGGGAAGCCAGTAGCGGCGCGTCGAGCAGTGGAACGCGGTGACGCCGGCCTCCGTCAGCGGCGCCACGACCGCCTGGAGTTCCTCCGGCGAATCGGCAAGGCGGGCCTGGTAGTTGTTCATCTTCCACTGGGACATCCTGAAGAGGACCGGGAAGTCCGGGGAGACCGCTTCCCGGCAGGCCGCCACGATCTCGGCGGCGAACCGCGTGCGGGCGGTGGGGCTGCCGCCGTAGGCGTCGGTACGCCGGTTGGTGCCCGACCACAGGAACTGGTCGATCAAGTAGCCGTGTGCACCGTGCAGTTCGACGCCGTCGAAGCCGAGCCGCTCGGCCGCGGCCGCCGCCTCGGCGAAGGCCGCGATGACATCGTCGAGATCCCGCTGGGTCATGGCATGCCCGGAGGGTGTGCCGTCGAGGGCGATCCCGGACGGGCCGGACGGCGGGGCGTCGGGGAACGGCGGTGCGCCCGCCTGGCGGGCCATGCCGACGTGCCACAGCTGCGGCATGATCGTCCCGCCCGCCGCATGGACCGCCGCCACGACGCGCCCCCAGCCGTCGAGTGCGTCCTCACCGTAAAAGCGGGGGACGGCGGCGCTGGTTCCGGCGGCGGTGTGCTGGACGTAGGTGCCCTCCGTGATGATCAGGCCGACGCCGCCGGCGGCGCGGCGCGCGTAATAGTCCGCGACATCGGCGCCCGGGACACCGCCCGGCGAGAACTCGCGGGTCATCGGCGCCATGGCTATCCGGTTCGGCACGGTGAGGCCGCCCAGGGTGACGGGACGGGAGAGTGTCTGGGCCGCTCGGGTGGCGGAGGCGCTGGGAGTCACGTGTGGGTCTCCTAGGAAGAGAACGCGGTCGCGGAACGCCGCCGGCCGGCAGACGTTCCGCTGTTCCGAACACCCCAAGGCAACTCCGTCATCCGCTTCTCAGTGTCTGCTGCGCCACAGTCGTCCCTCCGCAGACATCACTCCACAGGCATCACTCCACAGGCGTCATCCGGCTCCCGTTCCGCTGTCGCGCCTTCCTGGACGGAGGTCAGGTGGTGACCGGCTGGGTGGCGCGGGCGAGTTCGCGGCGGAGGCGCATGAAGGGGCGGGGGCGGTTGAGGGCCAGTACGGCGGTGGTGCGCCCGTCGCGTTCGTAGCAGGCCAGGAAGCTGCGGTCGTCGGGCGAGCCCTCGACGATGCGCGGGGTGTCGGTGGGCAGTCGCCGGCCGGTGAACTGGATGCGCACGCCGTACTGGTCGGACCAGAAGTACGGCAGGCTCCGGTGGGTGACGACGGTGCCGCCGGCGAGCAGGTTCTGTGCGGCGACGGCGGCCTGTTCGGTGGCGCTGGTCCAGTGCTCGGCGCGGACGCCGTCCACCCTGGCGACATCGCCGGCCGCCACGATGTGGGGCTGCGGGGTGACCCCGCCCGCGTCGCAGCACACCCCGTCGTCGAGCGGGAGTCCGGAACCCTCCAGCCAGGCGGTGTTGGGGCGTACCCCGATGCCGATGACGACCACGTCGGCGGGGAGCATCCGGCCGTCGGCCAGTTCGACCCCGGTGACACGGTTCCCCGCGCCGCCGTCGTGCAGGCGGGCGACACCGGTTCCGGTGAGCAGGGTAACGCCGTGGTCCGCGTGGAGGGCGGAGCAGATCCCGGCCATGGTGTCGCCGAGTTGGGGGACGAGGGGGAGCGGGGCGGCCTCGACCACGGTGACGTGATGGCCGAGACGGGCGCAGGACGAGGCGACCTCGGCGCCGATGAAGCCCCCGCCGATCACCACGACCCGGACCGGGCCCCGGGTCAGCTGTGCGCGCAGTGCCTGGGCGTCCTCAAGGGTGCGCAGGGTGTGGGTTCCGGTGGGTGCCGGGCCGGGGAGGCGGCGCGGGGTGGCGCCGGTGGCGAGGACCACACCGTCGGTGGTCAGGGACCGGCCGCCGTCGAGGAGCACCGTGCGCCCGTGGATGTCGAGCCCGGTGGCCCGGGTGCCGAGCAGCCATTCGGCGTCCAGTTCGGCGATCTCCTCGGCGTCGGCCAGGGCCAGTTGACCCTGGTCAGCGGTGGCGCCGGTGAGGAAGTCCTTGGACAGCGGCGGCCGGTCGTAGGGGCGGTGGTGTTCCTCCCCGACGATCACCAGACGGCCGTCGAATCCTTGGGCGCGCAGGGCCCGCGCGGCGTACAGGCCCGCCAGCGAGGCCCCGATGACAGCGACCGACTTCATGCGGCGGTGCCCTCCTCGGCGGCGTGGTGGTGGACGTGGATCATGCCGTCCTCGACGGTCACGTGGTGGGTGCGCACGGCCCGGCGGGCGGGCAGGCAGGTCGGCGCTCCGGTGCGGAGATCGAATGAAGCGGCGTGCAGCGGGCATTCGACCAGACACCCTTCCAGCCAGCCGTCCGCGAGCGAGGCGTCCTGGTGGGTGCAGGTGTCGTCGATGGCGTACAGCTGCCCGTCGGCGTGGAAGACGGCGATCGGAGGTGCGGTGTCGATGCGTACGGACTCGCCTGCGGGCAGATCGGCGAGATGGCAGACAGGAATCACGGGTCCTCCTGTTACTGTTCGGTATCATCGAGTTTCGCGGTGCGCACGATGAAGCGCTATGCGCAACAGAATCCAGATGGGGAGCGGATGCGTCAAGCGATCCCCGGAAATGCCGATCCTTCGAATCCCGGGCCTCGGCCGGGGTGCCAGGTGGTGAGATCCAACAGATGACGGACATCGTGGAGGGGCAGGCGGAGGACAAGCCGCCGAAACAGCCGGGCAGTGTGCAGTCGGTGGACCGGGCGGTGACGGTCCTGGAGATCCTGGCCCGGCACGGCGAGGCCGGGGTGACCGAAGTCGCCGATGAGCTGGGCGTCCACAAGTCGACCGCGTTCCGGCTGCTGGGCGTGCTGGAGAACCGCGGGCTGGTCGGGCAGGAGCAGGAGCGCGGCAAGTACTACCTGGGCGCCGGGGTGCTGCGGCTGGCCGGTGCGGCGGCCGTACGGCTGGACATCTCGCAGGAAGGCGCGGTGGTCTGCCGGGAGCTGGCCGAGGAGATGGGGGAGACGGTCAACATCGCGGTGCTGGAGAGCGATGCCGCCGTGAACATCATGCAGGCGCGCGGCCCGGCGTCGGTCACCGCGCAGAACTGGCTCGGCCGGCGCACCCCGCTGCACGCCACCTCCAGCGGCAAGGCGCTGCTCGCGTTCCAGCCCGCACCGGTCCAGGAGGCCGTGCTGGCACGGAAGTTGCCGCGGCTCACCGAGCGGACGGTCACCTCGGCCGCCGCGCTGCGCCGGGAGCTCGCCGAAGTGGTCGAGCGCGGTTACGCGGTGGCGTTCGAGGAGCTGGAGCTCGGGCTGCGTGCGGTCGCGGCGCCGGTGCGGGCGCACGACGGCGCGGTGATCGGGGCGATCAGTGTGTCGGTGCCCGCCTACCGGCTGGCCGAGGAGCGGCTGCCCGAGGTCGTCAAGGGCACCGTTGCCGCAGCTGAGGAGCTGTCGCGGCGGATGGGGTACGCCTGTTGACCCGGTGACGAGTGCGGGCGCGGAGGCGGGGCCGGAGCGGATGTTCCGGCCCCGCCCGCGTGTCCGGGTGCGTCATGAGCCCAATTACAAGAGCTGGCCCGTACCTCTTGACGGTGCCGATCCGGCGTCTCCACGATGTCTCTCATCGCGCAACCAGTCGTGCAGTGCGCAACAGTGAGGGGTAGGGCATGCCACACGAGGTCCTTGCCGTCGTCGCGGCGAAACGAGGCGCACCGGTCGAGCCGCAGACGATTGTGGTGCCGGATCCCGGCCCGGGAGAAGTGCTCGTCGCCGTGCAGGCCTGCGGGGTCTGCCACACCGACCTGCACTACCGGGACGGTGCGATCAGCGAGGAATTCCCCTTCCTGCTCGGCCATGAGGCGGCGGGCGTCATCGAGTCCGTCGGCCCCGGCGTCACCGATCTCGCCCCGGGCGACTATGTCGTCCTCGCCTGGCGGGCGCCCTGCGGCAGCTGCCGGTCCTGTCGCCGCGGCCGGCCCTGGTACTGCTTCGACTCCCGTAACGCCACCCGGCCGATGACTCTGGTGGACGGCACCCCGCTCGCCCCCGCGCTCGGCATCGGGGCCTTCGCCGAGAAGACCCTGGTCGCGGCCGGACAGGCGGTCAAGGTCGACCCCAACGCCCGTCCCGAAGCGGCCGGTCTCATCGGCTGCGGGGTGATGGCGGGGTACGGCGCGGCCGTGCACACCGGCGGGGTGGGCAGCGGGGACACCGTCGCCGTCATCGGCTGCGGCGGGGTCGGCAACGCGGCGATCGCCGGTGCCTCGATCGCCGGCGCGCGCCGGGTCATCGCGGTCGACATCGACGACCGGAAGCTGGACGGCGCCACCCGCTTCGGAGCCACCCACACCGTCAACTCCCGCGGTACGGACCCCATCGAGGCGGTCCGCGGACTGACCGGCGGCCATGGCGCGGATGTGGTGATCGACGCGGTGGGCCGCCCCGAGACCTACCGACAGGCCTTCTACATGCGGGATCTGGCCGGCACCCTGGTCCAGGTCGGTGTCCCCGACCCGGACATGCGCATCGAACTGCCGCTCATCGACCTCTTCTCGCGCGGCGGCGCCCTGAAGTCCTCCTGGTACGGCGACTGCCTGCCCAGCCGCGATTTCCCCGTCCTCATCGACCGCTACCTCAGTGGACGGCTCGACCTCGACGGGTTCGTCACCGAGACGATCGCCCTGGACGAGGTGGAGTCCGCGTTCGACAAGATGCGCGACGGACAGGTACTGCGCTCCGTCGTGGTCCTGTAACGGCGTCACAGCCACCCTCGGTGCACCACCCCGACCAGCAGGAGGAGGGACATGTCCCGTACGCCCGCCCACAGTTCCCGCGTGGTTGTCATCGGTGCCGGCATCGTCGGCTGCTCCCTCGCCGATGAGCTGACCGCCCGCGGCTGGACCGAGGTCACCGTCCTCGAACAGGGCCCGCTGCCGGCCCCCGGCGGCTCCACCTCGCACGCCCCCGGCCTGGTCTTCCAGACCGGCCCGTCCAAGACCATGACCGAGTTCGCCGCCTACACCGTCCAGAAGTTCCGCTCCCTCGACGTGGACGGACTGCCCTGCTTCAACCCGGTCGGCGGTCTGGAGATCGCCACCACCGAGGCCCGCTGGGCCGATCTGCACCGCAAGGCCGGACTCGCGGCCTCCTGGGGCGTCCGCGGTGAACTGCTCTCCCCGCAGCAGTGCAAGGAGCTGTGGCCGATGCTCGACGAGACCGCGCTGTACGGCGGTTTCCACACCCCCGACGACGGTCTGGCCCGCGCCGTACTCGCCTGCCGCGCCCAGATCGCACGGGCCGAACAACGCGGCGCCCGCTTCCTGGAGCGGCACACCGTCACCGGGATCGAGCGGGAGGACGGCCGGGTCACCGGCGTCACCACCGACCGCGGCACCTTCCCCGCCGACCATGTCGTCACGGCCGCCGGCTTCTGGGGCCCGGTGATCGGCGCGATGGCCGGGGTGGACGTACCGCTCCTGCCGCTGGCCCACCAGTACGCCACCACGGAACCGCTGCCCGAACTGGCCGGTGTCAACGACCCACGGACAGAGGCGAGCAAGCCGATCCTGCGCTTCCAGGACCGCGACCTCTACTTCCGCGAGCACATCGACCGGATCGGCATCGGCTCCTACGCCCACCGCCCGATGCCCGTCGACCCCTTCGGCGTCCCCGCCTTCGACAATGCGCCCGTGATGCCGTCCTCCCTGCCCTTCACCGAGGACGACTTCGCGCCGAGCTGGCAGGACAGCGTCGGACTGCTGCCCGCACTGGGCTCGTCCCGGGTGGCCGAGGGCTTCAACGGCGTCTTCTCCTTCACCCCCGACGGCATGCCGGTCCTCGGCGAATCCCGTGAACTGCGCGGATTCTGGCTCGCCGAGGCGGTCTGGGTCACCCACTCCGCGGGCGTCGCCCGCGCCGTCGCCGAGTGGATGACCGACGGCCGGCCGGCCATCGACATCCACGAGTGCGACCTCTACCGCTTCGAGGACGCCCAGCGCTCGCCCGCCTATGTCGCCGACCGCGGCGCCCAGAGCTTCATCGAGGTCTATGACGTCATCCATCCGCTGCAGCCCATGGAAGCGCCGCGGCCGCTGCGCACCAGCCCCTTCTACCCACGGCAGCAGGAGCTCGGCGCATACTTCCTGGAGGGCGGCGGCTGGGAGCGCCCGCACTGGTACGAGGCCAACGCCCCGCTCGCCGAAGGGCTTCAGCTCCCCGAGCGCGACGCCTGGTCGGCCCGCTACTGGTCGCCGATCGCCGCCGCCGAAGCCAGAGCCACCCGTGAAAAGGTCGCCCTCTACGACATGACCCCGCTGCGCAGGCTGGAGGTCACCGGCCCCGGCGCCCTCGCCTTCCTCCAGCGCATGACCAGCAACAACCTCGCGAAGAAGCCGGGCGCGGTCACCTACACCCTGCTCCTCGACGAGACCGGCGGCATCCGCTCCGATCTCACCGTCGCCCGGCTCGCCCCCGACCGCTTCCAGGTCGGCGCCAACAGCGGATCCGACCTCGACTGGCTGCTGCGGCACGCCCCCGAGGAGGGAGTCCAGGTCCGTGACATCACCTCCGGCACCTGCTGCATCGGTGTCTGGGGCCCGCTCGCCCGCGCTCTGGTCCAGCCCCTGACCCGCGACGACTTCTCGCACCAGGCCTTCGGCTACTTCCGGGCCCGGCAGACCTACCTCGGTCATGTCCCGGTCACCGCCATGCGCCTCAGCTACGTCGGCGAGCTCGGCTGGGAGCTGTACACGACCGCCGACATGGGGCTGCGGCTGTGGGACACGCTCTGGGAGGCGGGGCAGGAGCACGGGGTGATCGCCGCCGGGCGCAGCGCCTTCAACAGCCTCCGCCTGGAGAAGGGGTACCGCGCCTGGGGCCATGACATGACCACCGAGCACAACCCCTACGAGGCCGGGGTCGGCTTCGCGGTCCGCCCCGCCAAGGGCGACTTCCTCGGCCGGGCGGCGCTGGAGGGCGTGACCGAGGAGACCGTCTCCCGCAGGCTCACCTGCCTCACCCTCGACGACCCCGCGGCCGTCGTGCTCGGCAAGGAACCGGTCCATGCCCCCACTCTCGACTCCGCTCGAGCGGGAGGTGCCCCCTTCGGCGCCCCGGCCGGTTATGTCACCTCCGCGGCCTACGGTTACACCCTCGGCCGCGGGATCGCCTACGCCTGGCTGCCGGTCACCGCGGCGGCCCCCGGCACCGCCGTACACATCGAGTACTTCGGCGAGAAGATCCCCGCCACCGTCGCCCAAGAGCCACTCTTCGACCCGCAGATGGAGCGCATCCGCCGATAGCACCAGGGCAGCCCGTCCGTGGTCCACCGGTGATCCGCTCGCCTCCGTACGCAGAAGGAGCAACCGCATGGCTCCCACCTACGACGTCATCGTTCTCGGCCTCGGCGGTATGGGCAGCGCCGCCGCCCACCACCTCGCCGCCCGGGGCGCCAGGGTCCTGGGCCTGGAGAAGTTCGGTCCGGTACACCACCGCGGCTCCAGCCACGGCGGTTCCCGCATCACCCGCCAGTCCTACTTCGAGGACCCCGCCTACGTACCGCTGCTGCTGCGCTCCTACGAGCTCTACGAGAAGCTGGAGCGGGACACCGGCCGGGAGATCGCCACCCTCTGCGGCGGGGTGATGCTCGGCCGCCCCGACAGCCGTACCGTCAGCGGCAGTCTGGAATCCGCCCGCCAGTGGGACCTCCCGCACGAGATGCTCGAACCCGAGGAGATCCGGCGCCGCTTCCCGACCCTCACCCCCGCCGCGGACGAGGTCGCGCTGTACGAGGCGCGGGCGGGTCTGGTCCGGCCGGAGCACACCGTCGCCGCACATCTCCAGCTCGCCGGCCAGGACGGCGCCGAGCTGCACTTCGAGGAGCCGGTCACCCGCTGGGAGGAGCTTCCCGGCGGTGCCGGGGTCCGCGTCCACACCCCCGAAAGCACCTACACCGCGGGCCAGTTGGTCATCTGTCCGGGGGCCTGGGCGCCCCAGCTGCTCACCGACCTGGGCATGCCGTTCACCATCGAGCGACAGGTCATGTACTGGTTCGCCCCGGACGGCGGCACCGCGCCCTTCGTCCCCGACCGGCACCCGATCTACATCTGGGAGGACGACCGGGGCGTCCAGATCTACGGCTTCCCGTCGATCGACGGACCCGACGGCGGCGCCAAGGTCGCGTTCTTCCGCAAGGGCACCGTCTGCACCCCGGAGACCATCGAACGCACCGTGCACGACCACGAGGTACGCGCCATGGCCGACCAGCTCGCCCCGCGCATCCCCGCTCTCCCCGGCCGCTTCCTCAAGGCCGCCACCTGCATGTACTCCAACACCCCCGATGAACACTTCGTGATCACCCGGCACCCCGCGCACCCGGAGACGGTGACCGTCGCCTGCGGCTTCTCCGGACACGGCTTCAAGTTCGTCCCCGTGGTCGGCGAGATCGTCGCCGATCTCGCGCTGACCGGTGCCACCGCGCACCCCATCGAGCTGTTCGACCCCCGCCGGCCCGCCGCCGCGGCCGCTTGAGGAGAGCCTCCTTGACTCCTCCCCCTCGTGAACGAGGGGGATTCCTGGCTCACGTCGCCTGCGGCCCGGCGGGCCGACAGGTCTTACACGATCAGCGCTAGCCGGGTTGAAGACCAGCCCGGACCAGCATCATGCGGGCGGAGTTCTTATCTCTGGGGGATACGGCTCCGCACGCGGTGCAGGCATAGGTTCTCTCGGAAAGAGGAAGTGCGTGCTTGGTTCTCGCTCCGCACTGCGCACAGTCCATCGTGGTGTGCGCGGGGTGCACCAGATGCACGGCCCGCCCATGCTTGCGGGCCATCTCGGCCAACGCCGCCTTGGTGGCGCCGATCGCGGCGTCGGCCGCCTTGCGGGCCATCGAGGACTTGGCAAGGAACTTCGGCTTGAAGTCCTCCACCGCCAAAGCGTCATGGTCACGGACAACGCGCTTGGCCCACTTGCGCGCGGTGTCCTGACGCTGCCGCGCCACCTTCTTGTGCAGCTTCGCGGTCTGCCGCTTCGCTTCGCGGTAGCCCTTCGACGCGGCCTGCCCCTTCGCGGGTTTGCGACGCGCCATCATCCGCTGGTACTTCGTCAGACGCTGGGCGGCCCTCTTCCCGTACTGCGGATGGGGAAGGTCATGGTCGCCGCTGGTGGTGGTCGCAGTCTCCGTAACGCCCCAGTCGATCCCGATCACACGCCCAGTGGTCGGCAGGTTCTCGGGCACGGTGGGGACGACGAAGGAGACGTACCAGGCGCCGGTACTGTCGCGGTACACACGCACCGAGGACGGCGGCCTGGGCAAGTCCCTCGACCACACCACCCTCACCACGGTGCCGCCCGCAAGGTGCAGGCGGCCATCCCTGAGACAGAAACCCCGCTTGGTGTATTCGAGGGTGGGGAGCGCTTCGCGCTTCTTCTTGTACTTCGGCATCCCCGCCCGCTGCCGCACCGGCAACCGGGCCTTGATGTCCTTGAGCGCCTTCGCCCGGGACCTGCCGAAGTCCCGAACCAACTGCTGCTGGGGCACACACGCACCCTCCCGCAGCCACGGGATCCGGGCGCGGGCTTCGGTCAGCATCGCGGCCAGCTGCACCGGTCCGCACGTACGCTTCTCCACCCCGTCAGGACGGGTCTTGTTCCAAGCGCCGACCTGCTTGGACTTGGCCACGCACTCGTTCCACACCCACCGGCACCGGTCCCACTCCGCTTCGAGTGCGGCGCGGGCCGTGGACGACACACGAAGCCGGTAGGCGAACCGGGCGTGCCCGGCACCTGCTGCCTTCGCTTTCGTCGCCATGAACAGCAACCTATCCGGGGGGACTGACAGTTGAGAGCTCCTGGCCCAAGTGGACGGCCTCGCCACCGTTGCGGGTGGACGCCGATCCGTCCTGACGGCGAATCGGCTTTCCCTGCCCCGCTCACGCGGGAGCTTCGTTTCCTCACCCAGCTGAAGCCGAGCGCATCCACGAAGGAGACACGATGACGACCACGCCCACCGAGTCCTCGCCGGCATCCACCACGCCCGCGACCGCTGCCGCCCCGAGCCTGATCGCCACCCTCGCCGGCCATCACTACACCGACCCCGAGATCTTCCGCCAGGAGCAGGAGAAGATCTTCGAGCGGCTGTGGTTCTGCGCGGTACGCGCCGCCGACCTGGAAAAGCCCGGCGCCTTCCGCACCGTCCGGATCGGCCGGGAGAGCGTGCTGATCACCCGCAACCGCGCCGGTGAGCTGCGCGCCTTCCTCAACATCTGCCGGCACCGCGGCGCGCAGCTGTGCACCGAGGAGTCCGGCGAGGTCCGCCGCAACCTCCAGTGCCCCTACCACGCCTGGACCTACGACCTCGACGGCCGCCTGGTGGCCGCCCCCAACCTGCAGAAGATGCCGGACCTCGACCGCACCGAACGCGGCCTGGTCACCGTGCCGCTCCGGGAGTGGCTCGGCTACGCCTGGGTGTGCCTGGCCGACGAGCCGCCGTCCTTCGAGGACACCGTGATCGGCGCGGCCGTCGAGCGGCTGGGTGACGCCGCCTCCCTCGACCGCTACCGCACCGAAGGACTCGCCCTCGGCAAGCGCCTCACCTACGACGTGCGCGCCAACTGGAAGCTCATCATCGAGAACTTCATGGAGTGCTACCACTGCGCCACCATCCACCCCGAACTCACCGATGTGCTCCCGGAGTTCGCCGACGGCTTCGCCGCCCAGTACTACGTCGGGCACGGTGCGGCGTTCGCCGACGAGGCCACCGGATTCACCGTGGACGGCACCGAGGGCTTCGGCCGGCTCCCCGGTATCGAGGACACCCAGGACCGCCGCTACTACGCGATCACCGTCCGCCCGCAGGTCTTCGTCAACCTCGTCCCGGACCATGTCATCGTCCACCGGATGTTCCCGATGGCTCCCGACCGCACCGTCGTCGAATGCGACTGGCTGTACCTGCCCGAGATCGTCGACTCCGGCGCCGATGTCTCCAAGTCCGTCGAACTCTTCCACCGGGTCAACGCCCAGGACTTCGACGCCTGCGAGCGCACCCAGCCGGCCATGAGCTCCCGCGCCTACCGCAACGGCGGGGTGCTGGTCCCCAGTGAGCACCACATCGGGGCCTTCCACCAGTGGGTCACGGACTGCCTGGCGGGCGGGGGCGGCTGAGCTGTCGAGAGGGCCGGGACGAGCCGGCCTCCCCGTCGCGTGTGGGGCGGCCGGCCCGGCGGCTCCGTGAGGCCGGGGCGGCCTCAGGCATCGTGGCGCCGGCGCCGTCGGCGCGGCTGCGGCTCCGGTGGGGTGGGGCCGAGGGGGGCGACGTCGGCGTCGAATGGGGGATCGGGCGCGAGCACGTCCTCGCCGTACAGATCCTGCACCCAGTTGTCGTGGTAGACGGTGTCGAGGTAGCGCTCGCCGAGGTCCGGGGCGATGGCCACCGCCGTGCGGCCCAGCGCCTCGTGGCGGGTCAGCCAGTCGGTCGCGCCGCTGACCACGGTGCCGGTCGAGCCGCCGAACACGAAGCCGCGTTTGGCCAGCCGGTGGCAGGCGCGGATGGTGTCGGCCTCCTCGACCTGTACGACGTCGTCCACATAGGACTCGTCGAGCAGCGGCGGCTGGACGCTCATGCCCAGGCCGGGAATCATCCGGTGCCCGGGAGTACCGCCGAAGGTCACCGAGCCGACACTGTCCACGGCGATGATCCGAACCGGTCGGTTCCACTCCCGGAAATAGCGGGCACAGCCCATGAGGGTGCCGGTGGTGCCGGCTCCGACGAACAGCAGGTCCAGCCGCGGGAAGGCGCGGGCGATGGCCGGTGCCGTCCTGCGGTAGTGCGCCTGCCAGTTGCTCGGGTTGGTGTACTGACTGAGCCACAGACACCGTTCGTCGGAGGCACACAGGCTGCGGATATAGGCGAGCCGGGCGCCGAGGAAGCCGCCGTTGGACTCCTGGTCGGCGACCACGTGCACCTGGCTGCCCAGAGCCTCCATCATCAGTCTGGTCGCCAAGTTGCAGCGGGAGTCCGTCACGCACAGAAAGCGGTAGCCCTTGCTCGCCGCGATCATGCTGAGCGCCACGCCGAGGTTCCCGGACGAGGACTCGACCAGGATCGTTTCCGGGCGCAGGTCTCCGGCCCGTTCGGCGGACTCCACCATCTCGGTCGCGGCCTTCAGCTTGATCGAGCCGGCGAAGTTGAAGCCCTCACACTTGAGGAAGAGGGAGTGCCCGAAGATCGACCGGAGGTCGACATAGAGCTCCTCCTCGTTGAACGCGTAGGGCGCGGATATGACAGGCACGATGGTCTCCTCATCTGCGGCAGAGCACCGTCGGAAGGTCCGTCCGACCATGGCGGCGGGCTTCGTTCCTGTGGGCGCGGCCGGGTGTCCGACCGAGCCGGACGGGGCGCCGTAACAGGTCCGCGGCAGGGTGCGCCGCACTGCGGCGGTCCGGCTGCTGATCTCTCCGGGCGTGGGTGGTGCATAAGCCTCCTTGCCCTGGACGGCCGAGGTCCCGGCTGCTCATCCGTACCGGCGCAGTTCATGGAAGAAGCCGTCGACGACCTGAAGTTCGCCGGAGCGGACCACCTCGTCGTAGACGTACTTGCCGACCGCGAGATCGAGCACCCCGAGGCCGAACGGGGAGAAGACGGCGGTCCGGTCCGCCGGGACCGCGACCCGGCCGGCCATCACCTCGTCCAGCGTGCCGTGCAGGAACTCCCTGTTGCCGGTGAGCTGTTCGGTCAGATGCGGGGAGGTGGCGGCTCTCAGGCAGTGCTCGATGTCATCGACGATGTTGGTCGACGCCAGCAGGATCTGCGGGGCGAGGTCGCGCAGCGACACATGCACCACCACCGGATGGTGACCGAACCAGGAGACCTCGTGGACATGCGGCGCGGGCGCGACGGTGGCGAAGACCACCAGGTCGCTGGAGCGGATCAGCTCCTCCGCGCTGTGGTGCACGGTGACCCGCCCGGTGGTACGGCACTGCTCCAGGTACAGGCGGAAGCCGGCCGCGCTCTCGGCGGACAGGTCGTGCACGCCGATCTCGTCGAACGACCAGCCGGTCCCTTCCAGGAAGGTGTGGATGTACCGGGCGATCAGGCCCGCTCCGAAGAAGCCGACGCGGGTGGGGCGGGGGCGCCCGCGGCTGAGCCGGTCGGCTGCCGACGCCGCCGACGCGGCGGTCCTGGTCGCGCTGATGATGGAGCTCTCCAGGCAGGCGAACGGGTAGCCGGTGTCATAGTCGTTGAGGATCAGCACGGCCGAGGCCCGGGGGACTCCGGCGGCCACGTTCGGCGGGAAGCTGGAGATCCACTTCATGCCGTCCACCCGCGTCTCTCCGCCGACGGAGGCGGGCAGCGCGATGATCCGGGAGGAGGGGCGGTCGGGGAAGCGCAGGAAGGACGAGGGCGGGTTCACCGACTCGCCTGCACCGTGCAGCCGGTAGGTGGCCTCGATGACGTCCACGAGCTCCTTTTCGCGTCCCTGCAGTGCCCGGTGCACCTGGGCGCCGGAGATCACCGCGAAGGACGGAGTGGGGGGCGGCTCGGCGGGCACGGGCCGGGACGGGGTGGGGCGGACGGTGGTCATGGGAGAGTCACCTCCACGGTCGGCGAGCAGTCGGCCAGGCGCACCGGGTCGGCCAGGGCCACGACCACGTCCCTCGGCCCTTCGAAGGGCTCCCTGCTGTGCGCGGTACGGACGTTGTCGACGAGCAGCAGGTCTCCGGCCTCCCACGGCCGGCGGGCGGTGTGGGCCTCGTAGACCTCGTTGAGCAGCTGTACGACGTCCTCGGTGAGGGGGGCGCCGTTTCCGTAGTGGGTGTTGAACGGCAGCCCGTCGGGGCCGTACTCGTCGGTCAGGTAGTCCCGCACTTCGGGAGCCATCGTCCAGGCGTTGAGGAACGCGATCTGGTTGAACCAGCAGCGGCGGCCGCTGACCGGATGGCGCACCACGGCACTGCGGCGTTGTCGGGTACGCAGACCACCGTCGGACTGCCAGGTGAACTCGATGGCGTGCGCGCGGCAGTAGCGTTCGACGGCGTCCCGGTCCTCGGTGCCGAACGCCTGGTCCAGCGTGGCTCCGATCTCGGGGTGGTAGCTGCGGGTCAGCAGCCAGCCCTCCCGCTCGAACCGCTCGGTCAGGGCCGGGGGCAACGCGTCCAGCACGGCCGCCGAGTCGGCCACCGCGGTGGTCCCGCCGGAGGTGGGGGCGCTCAGGCAGGCGAACAGCATCAGCCCGGGGAACTCCAGGGTGTAACTCAGCTCGTGATGCATGCACATGGGCTGGCTCGGTGGCCACTTCGACGAGGAGTAGACGCCCTCGGAGTAGGTCTGCCGGGCGGCAAAGGCCTCCCGTTCGGACAGCGGAGCGACGTCCAGGCCCTGAAGGACGGCGCCGACCTGTGCCGGGTCGCTCATCCCCAGGCCGCGGACCAGGACCGCACCGTGCTCGGCGACGACGGCGCGCAGCGCGTCCCGCCGCTCGGCCGCCCAGTGCGCCGCGCTGTCGGTGGCCCCGGCCCGCAGCAGCGGAGGTTTGCCGGGTTCCCGTTCCAGTTCGGGCAGGGAGATCGGGAGTGACGACACCATGGCGGTTCTCCTCTCAGGAGCGGCACGGGACGAAGCCGGCCGGGCGATGTCGCACAGCACGGCCTGTGCGGCGTCGTTCGCGCGGGTCTGCAGGAAGAAGTGGCCGCCGTCCGGCAGCTCGTGGAGGTCCACGCACTCGGCCAGTTGCCGCCAGTCGAGATAGCGCCGCGGAAACTCCGCCGTGTGCGGATCGTCGGCGGCGACGACCACGGTGAGCGGCGCGGACAGCTGCACCGCCGGTGTGGTGTCCACCGCGTCACCGAGCAGCTGCGCGCCGAGGAAGACGCGCCGGACCTCCACCCCGCGCTCCTCCAGCCGCTTGGCCGTCGCCACGGCGAAGGCCGTTCCCGACGACTGGCCCCACAGCCGCAGCCCGGTCAGACCGAGGCCGATGATCTCGTCGGCCACCTGCTCGGCGATCTGCTCGGCCACCTGGGCGACCGGCACGCACGGCTCCTCCGCCGCGGCCGTGCCGGACGCGGGCAGGGCGACGGCGTAGAGCGCGGGGCCGCTGCGCCGCAGTGCCTCGGCCAGCGCCTGGAACTCGCCGGTGTCCCCCCGGACACAGGGGAAACACACCAGGGCACCTGCCTGGGCGGCACCCGGTTCCGACAGGGGACGCAGCATTCCGGGGCGCCGCCCGGACCCGCCGTCGACCTGCCGGGCGAGCGCGGCGAGGACCGGGTGGCGGGTGACGTCCTTGACCGAGATCACCCGGTCCAGGGAGACCGCGAGTTCCACGGCCGCCAGCGAAGTGCCGCCGCAGTCGAAGAAGTTGTCCTGCCGGCCGATCCGGTCCTGCGGGATGCCGAGCACCTCGGACCATGCCGCGGCCAGCCGCCGCTCCGTCGGGGTACGCGGTGCGTGATAGGTGTCCTCGACCGCGTCGAGTCCGCCGGCGAGTGCCTCCAGCGCCTTCTTGTCGATCTTGCCGTTGGCGGTCAGCGGAAGACTCTCCCGCCAGAGGAAGACCGACGGGACCATGTACTCCGGCAGCAACTCGCCCAGCCGGCCCCGCAGGACATCGGCCTCCAGCGACTGCCGGCCGGAGTAGAACGCGACCAAGCGTTTGCCCTGACCCGCCCGCTCGGTGACCACCACCGTGCCGTCACCGACCCCGGGCACCCGGAGCAGGGCGTTCTCGATCTCACCCATCTCGATACGGAACCCACGGATCTTGACCTGGCAGTCCCTGCGGCCGAGGAACTCCAGCTTTCCCTCCGGAAGCCAGCGGCCGTGGTCGCCCGCCCGGAAGAGCCGCCGCCCGGGATGGTGCGGGTCCGGCAGGAAGGACTGGCGGGTGCGCTCGGGATCGTTGACGTACCCGCGGCCGACGCAGACCCCGGAGAAGACGATCTCTCCGGGAGCGCCGAGCGGCACCGGCGCCAGGTGCTCGTCCACGACGTACACCTGCACATTGCTGACGGGGCGTCCGAGCGGGATCCGCTCGCTGTCCGGCACGCCGTCCATGACCTCGTGGTTGGTGTCGTCCGAGGTCTCGGTCAGACCGTAGGCATTGACCAGCCTGATCCCGGGCCGGGCCGCGAACCAGCGTTGGACCAGCTCCTTCTTCAGCGCCTCGCCGGTCACCGACACGCACCGCAGGTCCGGCAGTTCGCGAGGCCGCTGCGCAAGCGAGGACAGGACGACATCGAGGTATGACGGGACCACCTGGAGCACCGTGGCCCGTCCGTCGGCCACCGTGTCGATGAAGCGCCCCACGTCCAGCACGGCCGCCTGCTCCACCAGCAGGGTCCGGCCGCCGACCAGCAGCGCCGAGAGCAGCTGCCACAAGGAGATGTCGAAGCACTGGGGCGCGGTCTGGGCGACCACCTGCCCCTCGCCGATCGCCAGGTCGTCGATCTTGGCGTAGAGGTGGTTGAGCATGCCCAGGTGCTCGCACATCGCGCCCTTGGGCTCACCGGTGGAGCCCGAGGTGAAGTAGATGTAGGCCAGCTGATCCGGGTCGACCCGGACCCCGGGGTCGCTGTCGGCGTGGCTCGCTTCGCAGACCGCGTCGATGAAGAGGGCCTGGACCCCGGGAACCGAGGCGAGGGCCCGGTCGAGGCCGGCGCTGCTGCCGGGTTCGGTCAGCACCTGCCGGCATCCGGCGCGGGAGAGCATCAGCGCGATGCGGCCGGGCGGGAAGTGCGGCTCCACGGGCAGGTACACCCCGCCGGCCTTGAAGATCGCGATCACCGCGGCCATCCACTCCAGGTTGCGCTCGGTGACCACCGCGACGACGTCCTCGCGGCCCAGCCCGCGGGCCAGCAGGGTGTGCGCCAACCGGTTGGCGCGGGCGTTGAGTTCGCGGTACGTCCACCGCCGGCTCCCGTGCACGGCGGCAATGGCCTCCGGGTGCGCCCGCACCCGCTGCTCGAACACCTCGTGGAACCGGCGGTCCGGCAGCTGCCGGACCGGACCGGCCAGTCCTTCGAGCTGCAGCCGGAATTCCTCGGCGGACAGCAGGGACTGCCGCCGGTGCTCGGCCTCCGGATCGGCGGCGAGCAGAGTGAGCGCCGTGACGTAGTAGCCGCCGATTCTGGCGGCGCAGTCCTCGTCGAGCACATCGGTCCGGTATCGCAGTCGCAGCACCTCCCGGCCGTCGTGGCGGGCGAGGGTCACCCACAGCACGGTGTCGCCGACCGGACTGCCGTCCTCACCGGGCAGGTCGAACACGGTCTCGGGGGACTCCCCGTCCGGCCCCGCTTCCGGCTCGCTCACGTCGGCGGCGGCCCGACCCCGCCCCAGCAGCTCCACCTCTGCCCGGTGGGTGTCCAGCAGGAGGCCCCGCCAGGAGGCGGCCGCCGTCGTCAGCCGGCACGGCAGCGGTGTGCCGCCCCGCTCGGCGAGATAGCCGGTCGCGACCTCGTGGTCACCGGAGAGCACGGCGAGCACCTTGGCGTGCGCGGCCAGCAGCACCGAACTCAGCGGCACCCGCAGCGTGTCGGCCAGCCGGCGCAGCACGGCCGGCAGATGCTCGGGAAGGACCGACCGGTGCTCCGCGGTGCCCGGTACCGGGACGCGGGTCCATCGCGGGACCTTGGTGAACGCACCGTCGGTCAGCACACCGCGTCCGTAGGCGGTGCGGGCTGTCATGGATGTGGTCATCGGCCTCTACCTCCATCCCTCGCCGGCGTCCCGGCCGCAGGCCTGCCGGGCAGGATTCCCACCCCACTGCGCGTCCCGCGGGACGGCCTCGCCCTTCATGAGGAAGGAGTCGGGCGCGAGCGCCGCGCCGTCGCCCATGGCCACGCCGTAATGGACGAAGGCACCGACGCCGAGCGTGCAGCCTGCTGCGATCGTGCTGCGGTCGGACTTGAAGGTGCCGTCCTCCTGTGAGTGGCACTGGACGACACTCCCCGCGTTGAGGGTGCAGCCGTCTCCGATGGCGACCAGGGTCCGCTCGGTCAGGTAGCAGCCGTCGTCGAAGACCTTGCTGCCGATGCGGACCCCCAGCAGCCGCCAGATCAGGTTCTTGAACGGGGTGCCGTTGAAGAGCAGCAGATACGTCTCCGCGGGCACCTTCCAGAAGCGCTCCCGCCGCCAGAAGCGCGGATCGTAGATCGAGCAGAACAGCGGGACCAGGGGACGGAACACCGTCACGGCCCGTTCGACGAGCACGAAGTAGACGACACCGGACAGCAGGACCAGCACATTGCCCAGCGCGATCGCCAGGGCGCCGACGGAGTCGTAGAGCTCGGCGGCGACCGCCACGAGGAGGGTGACCCAGTAGAAGTAGAGCCACCGCACCAGGAGATAGAGCCCCATGGTGGCGGCGTTGTGCCGGTTCTTGGCGGCGAGGTGGCGGCTCAGCTGCGCGCCGTTCTTCAGCTGGTCGAAGGTGCTGTCCCGCTGGACCGAGCGGGGAATCTCGAAGCTGGGTGAGCCGAGGAGTCCGACGCCCTCCCGGACCTCGCCGTCGACCGGGACCATGACCTTCGTCGCGAGCAGGCAGTTGTCGCCCGTCTTTCCCCGCGAGGGGTAGGCGATGCGGTTCCCGAGGAAGTTGCGTGGTCCGATCGAGGTCCGGGAGACACGGAAGGACGTGTCCGAGAAGTCGGCGTTCATGACCGACAGGCCGTCGGCGACCATCGTCCCGCTCCCGACGGAACTCAGGAACGGCGTCTCGTGCTTGACCTCGGTGCCGAAGTTCGACCCGGTCTGTTCGATCCGGGAGAGGTCGTAACCGAGGCAGCGCAGGTAGTGCACGATGGCGGAGCTGTCGCCGAACAGGCGCATCAGGAACTTCCGGTTGGTCGTGAGGGCGATCAGCCGGTGCACCCCGTAGTGGAAGCCGTACAGCGGATAGACCTTGCCCGGCGTGATGGTCCGGCTGAGGAGCCGGGGGACCGTGGCCTGGAAGAGGAGACCAAGGGGGACGGCAGCGAAGAACAGCAAGGACACCAGCAGGGCGTCCACGTAGAACGTCCAGTGGGTCAGCGCCGTGGGGCCGGGTTCCAGGACCGCGGTGAGCTGCGGTGCCTCGGCCAGCAGGATGCCCACACCGCCGACCGCCAGCGGCACGTACAGGAGCAGCAGGGTCGCCAGCTGCAGGAAGCTGTGCACCGTCCTGCGCAAGGCACCGCACACCGCCGGGTCCACGGCGCGGAAGTCCACATCGGTTCCAGTCCGCTGTGCGGGTGAGCCGTGCCAGCGCTCGCCGTCGGGCACCATCTGCCCGCTGTGCAGGGACGAGGCATGGCCGAGCTGGGCCCCGTCGCCCAGCGCGGTGTCGATGTCGAGCACGGTGGCCTCGCTGATGACCACGTTCTCCCCGAGGACCACCGCGCCCGTCTGGATCAGGCCGTCCTGTGCCCGGTAGCAGCTGAGGAACGAGTCCTTGCGGATGACGGTGCCGTCGCCGATGGCCAGCAGATCGGTGCACACCGGCACACTGCGCGAGAAGACCGCGACGCCTCGCCCGATCCTCGCACCCAGTGCCCTGAGGTAGAGCGGGTAGAGCGGCGAACCGACGAACAGGACCAGCGGGTTCGCGCGGATCAGTGTTTTGACGACCCAGAAGCGGACGTATGCCAGGCTCCAGACGGGGAACTGCTGGGGCTTCCACCGGCCGATGAGGACCCACTTCACCAGGACCGGAAGAGCACACAGGAACAGCAGGCCGGCCGCGCCCCACAGGACGGACCGCAGATAGCTGTCGAACAGGCCCGTCCCGGCGGCGATCCACTCATAGCCCCAGACCGTGAGGACCGCGACGAGACAGGAGTACCCGAGGAACGTCAGAAGCTGCAGCGCTCCGCACAGGACGTACCGGGGAGTGCCCGCGAAGGCCGGGGCCGGAGGGGGAGCCGGGACCGCAGCCGGGTCCGGGGGCGGGGCCTCGACCGGGAAGGACGGTGCGGAGTCCGCCAGAGCCGTCGCCAGCGCCCTGATCGTCGGATACCGGTAGATGTCCTTCATCGAGACCGGCGGCAGGTCGGCGCGCTTCCTGACCCGCGCACAGAAATGCGCCATCACCAAGGAGTCGGCGCCCAGATCGTCGAAGAAGTGCTGGTCCACCGGCGTCTGCCCCGTACCCATGACCTCGGCCAGTGTTGCGGCGAGGGCGTCCTCGACATCGGGACCGGGGAGGCCCACACCGCACCGGCCGGCTGAGGACTCCTCCGGATACGGGGTCAGTTCTTCGACCGGCTTTCCGACCATGGCCGCCTCCCTGAAGAAGCGCCGGCCACTGTCGTCCGGCACTTCGGTCCCGTAGGCGCTCGGTCCGCGTCGCACGGGCAGTTCCTAACGTGTATTCGAGGCCCGGACCGTCTTGGATTCACAAAGGGAGACTTTTCTCCTCCAGGGGGTTGCCCCGTTCCCTTGCGCAAGAGCTCCAAAGCAGGGATGACCTGCGACTTCGCGCCCCTTACCGGCCCTTGTCCGAGGGCCGCCCGAATCCCGCGCGCGAGGGCACCCGGCGGGCGAGGAGTCAAGGTGCGCGGGCCCGGCAGGGGCCCGTCAGCCGAACGGGCGCCGACCGGCTGCGCTCTCCGTGAGGGGGCATCAGCCTGGGAGAGCGCGGCCGACGCGTGACCCCGCGTCCCGGCGCACTCCTTCCCGAAAACACGGTCCACACCAGACGGACGAGGGGACGGTTCGACACGTCGTGAGGCGCATTTCGCACACCGCATCCGAGGGGCCCCGGCCGCCGGAGCGGTCTCCCGCGGACCGTCGCGTGGACGGTCTGCTCGTGCGGGTTGCCCAGGGTGACGAGCGTGCGTTCGTCGGCGTGTACGACGCCCTCGTGGTGCCCGTGATGGGCCTGGCCTACCGGATCCTGCGTGACGAGGCGCAGGCTGAAGAGGTGACTCAGGACGTGATGCTCGAAGTGTGGCGGAAGGCCGACCGGTTCCGTCCTGACCGCGGTGCCGCGAAGTCGTGGGTCCTGACACTGGCCCACCGGCGGGCGGTGGAGCGGGTGCGGTCGGTGCGGGCCGGTGTGGAACGCGAGCGGAAGGCCGCGCAGTTGTCCCACCAGACCCCGTTCGACGAAGTGATGGAGGCCGTCGAGGAGCGGGAGGAGAGGGCTCAGGTGTACCGCTGTCTGGCCGGCCTCGGGAACACCCAGCGCCTGCCGCTGGTCCTCGCCTACTACCAGGGGCTGACCTACGCGGAGGTCGCCGAGGCCCTGTCCACCCCCGCGGGCACGGTGAAAACGAGGATGCGTACCGGCCTGCGGAGACTTCGTGTCTGTCTGGGAGGCGGCTGATGTCTGCCATCGAGGATCCGCACCAGGCGGTCGGGGCGTATGTCCTGCACGCCCTTCCGCCCGAGGAGGCGGCAGCCTTCTCGCACCACCTGGCCGGCTGTGACGCCTGCACCCGGGAGGTCGCCGACCTGGAGGCCACCGTCGCGTGTCTGGCCGATGCGGAAGCGGTGACCCCGCCCGATGCGCTGCGACAGCGGGTCCTCGAACGGATCGCGACCACCGCCCAGGAGCATCTGCTCCGCCGCGAGCCGTCCCGGCGCGAGGGACCGCGACTGGACCTTGAGGTCTGACCGGCAGCGGCCCCATGCGGCGCCCTCGGCCTGCCGGGCGGCCGGGCCCCCGGCCGCCCGGCAGTGTGGTCCGACCACACGTCCTGTGTGACATAGTTTTTGCACGGGGCATGAGGCCGAGCCGGGGAGTTGGGGATGACCGCCGAATGGCGACCTGTGCGGCAGTCGCGCACACATGAGCTCGTGCTGGAGCGCATCGAGGAGCGGGTGCTCGCCGGAGAACTCAAGGCCGGGGACCGGCTGCCGCCCGAGCGCGAGCTGGCGCCGGTCCTCGGTGTCAGCCGGTCCGCGCTGCGCGAGGCGCTGCGGGTGCTGGAGACGATCGGGGTGCTGGTCGCCCAGGCCGGGCGCGGGCCGGACGCCGGGGCGCGCATCGTACGGAACCCGGACGATGCGCTGGGCCGGCTGCTGCGCCTGCACTTCGCCCTGGGCAGCTACCGCCTGCACGATGTGCTGGAGGCCCGCGTGGTCCTGGAGCGCTCCAGCTTCGAGGCGGCCGCGGAGCACGCTTCGGCGGCGGACCTCGACGAGGCGGAAACGCTCCTGGGACGCATGCGGGAGCCGGGAGTGGGGGTCGCCGACTTCAACGACCTGGACACCCGGTTCCATGTCGCCATAGCGCGCAGTTCGGGCAATCAGCTGACCTCCACCCTCACCTCGGCGGTGCGGGAGTCGGTGCGTCCGCTGATCCTGCGGGCGCTGGAGACGGCGGAGGACTGGCCGGCCACGGCGGAGGCGCTGAACGCCGAGCACACCGAGCTGCTGCGGCTGGTGCGGGCGGGCAAGGGCGCACAGGCCGCCGATCTGGCCGAGGCACATATCCGCGGTTTCCACGGCAGGCTGGTCGACGAGAACGCACCGCGGGAGCAGGAGCAGGAGCAGGCGCAGGAAGAGGCGCAGGAGCAGGGCGGCGAGAGTCGGGCGGACGCGGACCGCTAGGCGGCGCTGTCGGGCGGGAAGCGGCCGGGGAGGCCATGGCGCCCGAGCCCTTTCCCGCCCGAGGCGCGGCAGGAGGGAGCGGCCGCGCCGGCCACCGCGCCCGCGGGCCCGGCCGCTCCCTCCCGTACGCCTACGGCAGCATCCAGGACAGCACCGGAAGCGACTGCAGGAACACCAGGACGCACAGGACCGCCAGCATCGCGACGCTGTATCCGGCGACCTTGCGCAGCAGGATCCGCTCGCTGCCGGGCAGTTCCACCGCGGTTGCCGCGATGGTCAGGTTCTGCGGGCTGATGAGCTTGCCGACCACACCGCCCGTGGTGTTGGCGGCCACCAGCAGGGTGGGGTCGAGGCCCGCGGTTTTGCCGGCGGTCTGCTGGAGGGTGGCGAACAAGGCGTTCGACGAGGTGTCCGAGCCGGTGACGGCGGTGCCGAGCCAGCCGAGGACGGGGGAGAGCAGGGCGAAGAGTCCGCCGGCGGCGGCGAGCCAGGTGCCGATGGCGAGGGTCTGCCCCGACTGGTTCATGACGTAGCTCAGGGCCATCACGGTGGCGACCGTGGCGATGGCGGTGCGCATGTTCTTCACGGTGCGCCCGGCGCAGGTCAGGCCCATGCGCGCGGTCATGGGGTAGCGGTCGGCGTCCTTTGCGCGGCTGTAGACCAGCATCACGAGGAGCCCGGAAAGGATCAGCAGGGTGCCGGGATTGCCCAGGACCTCCAGCTTGTAGACCGCGCTGCCCGCGGGGGAGCCGTCGGGGGCGAGGAGGCTGCCGTACAGGCCCGGCCAGTCGATCTGGACGGCGAGGGAGCCGAGCAGTGCGGGCATGTCGAGTCCGCCGAGGTCGAGCTTGGCGAGCGCGAAGACCGCGATGACCAGGAGGTAGGGCAGCACGGCGAGGACGGTGCGGCGGCGGGTGAGCGGTTCGGCCCCGACCTGGGAGCGCTGGTCGTCCGGCGTCGTCGGGCTCCAGAAGCGCAGCATGACCACCGCGGCGCCGAAGCCGGCGAGTGCGGCGACGACATCGGTGAGCTCGTAGGCGAAGTGGGCCGAGCACCAGAACTGGGCCAGGGCGAAGACGGCTCCGGTGGCCAGGGCGATGGGCCACAGCTGCCGCAGTCCGCGCCACCCGTCGACGATGAAGAGCAGCAACTGCGGAACGAAGAGGGCGAGCAGCGGGCTCTGCCGGCCGATGACCGCGGCGAGGGACTCCGCGGGGATGCCGGTGAGGTTGCCCGCGGTGGTGATGGGAATGGCCATGGCGCCGAAGGCGACCGGCGCGGTGTTGGCGACCAGGACGGTCACGGCCGAGGTGAGCCGGGGCAGTCCGAGCGCCATCAGCATGGCGGCGGTGATCGCGACGGGCGCGCCGAAGCCGGCGAGGGCTTCGAGGAGCCCGCCGAAGCAGAACGCGATGAGCATGGCCTGGATGCGCAGATCGCCGCGGCCGACGGAGTTGAAGCAGCGGCGCAGATCGTCGAAGCGGTTGCTGACGACGGTGAGCTCGTAGAACCAGATGGCCGACACGACGATCAGCATCACCGGGAACAGGCCGAAGGCCAGGCCCTGGGCGGCGGACAGCGCGCCGAGCCGCAGTGGCATTCCGTAGCCGAGGACCGCGACCAGGAGGGCGGCCAGCAGGGCGCCGAGGGCGGAGTGCAGTGCGGAGCGCTTGGCCGCCATCAGCAGCAGGAAGAAGGCCGCCAGGGGGATCAGGCCCAGTAGCGCGGTGGTGGTGAGGCTGTCCCCGACGGCGGCCACGTCGGGGGTGTAGGCCGCCAGGGCAGCGGGCGGAGTGGTGGCCACGGAGTGCTCCTCATCGAGTCTGCGCGCCGCCCGGCCGTCGTGAACGTCCCGTCCCCGGCCATCGCGGCGCCGTGTGGCTGGCGAATCGGTCCTCAGTAGCCCACCGAAGATGTCGCATGTCAATAAGGTCGGACCAAACTGCGTCCTTACTTTTCTTCTTCGGTTCGAGGCGAGTATGGTCGGACCATAAGCCCCAGGGAGGCTCTATGCGCATCGCACTCTTCGCCACCTGTCTGGGAGACACGCTCTTCCCGGAGGCGGTGAAATCCACCGCGGTCCTGCTGGCCCGTCTGGGCCATGACGTGGTCTTCCCGCCGCAGCAGACCTGCTGCGGCCAGATGCATGTCAACACCGGCTATCAGCGTGAACCGGTGCCGCTCGTGCGGAACTTCGCCGAACAGTTCGGTGACCCGTCGATCGAGGCGGTGGTGGTGCCGTCGGGCTCCTGCGCGGGCTCGGTCCGCCATCAGCACCAGGGCGTCGCCGAACGTTACGGTGACGCGGCCCTTCGCGCCGGCGTGGCCACCGTACGGACCAAGACGTACGAGCTGTCCGAGTTCCTCGTCGACGTCCTCGGCGTGACGGATGTCGGCGCGTACTTCCCGCACCGGGTGACCTACCACCCCACCTGCCATTCGCTGCGGATGCTCCGGGTCGGTGAGAAACCGCTGCGGCTGCTGCGCGCCGTCGAGGGCATCGACCTGGTGGAACTGCCCGAGGCCGATGTCTGCTGCGGCTTCGGCGGCACCTTCGCGGTCAAGAACGCCGAGACGTCCACCGCGATGCTGCGGGACAAGATGAGCCATGTCACCGGCACCGGGGCCGAGGTGTGCACGGCGGGCGACTCGTCCTGTCTGATGCATATCGCCGGCGGTTTCTCGCGCATCAGGGCCGGAACCCGGACCCTCCACCTGGCGCAGATCCTCGCTTCCACCCGCACCGTGCCCCACGTCCTGACGGAGGCCGCCCGATGAGCAGTCCGACCGGCCCCTCGGCGAACGGCACCTTCCTCGGTATGCCTGCCGTCCCCCCGCGCTCCCCGTACGGGACGGGCCATCTGCGCGGTGAGCGCACCTTCCCCCGGGCCGCCCACGACGAGCTGGACAACGCGCAACTGCGCCGCAACCTCGGGAAGGCCACCCACTCCATCCGCGCCAAGCGCCTGGCCGTCACCGGTGAGCTGCCCGACTGGGAGCAGCTGCGCGACGCCGGGTCGGCAATCAAGACGGACACCATGAACCGGCTGCCCGAGCTGCTGGAGCAGGTGGAGCGGAAGGTCACCGAGCGGGGCGGCACCGTCCACTGGGCCCGGGACGGCGTCGAGGCCAACGAGATCGTCACCCGGCTGGTGCGGGAGACCGGCAGCGACGAGATCCTCAAGGTCAAGTCGATGGCCACACAGGAGATCGGCCTCAACGAGCATCTGGAGAGCCAGGGGATCGCGGCGCTCGAAACCGACCTGGCCGAACTGATCGTGCAGCTCGCCGACGACCGGCCGTCGCACATCCTGGTGCCCGCGATCCACCGCAACCGCGACGAGATCCGGGAGATCTTCCTCCGGCACATCCCGGGCGTCGACCCCGCACTCGACGCCGACCCCGCCCGGCTCGCGGCCGCGGCGCGCACCTTCCTGCGCGAAAAGTTCATGACGACCAAGGTGGCCGTCTCCGGCGCCAACTTCGGGATCGCCGAGACCGGCACCCTGGCGGTGGTCGAGTCCGAGGGCAACGGCCGGATGTGTCTGACGCTGCCCGAGACGCTGATCACCGTCATGGGTATCGAGAAGGTCCTGCCGCGCTTCGAGGACTTGGAGGTCTTCCTCCAGCTGCTCCCGCGCTCCTCGACCGGTGAGCGGATGAACCCGTACACCTCGCTGTGGACGGGCGTGACGCCGGGCGACGGCCCGCAGGAGTTCCATCTCGTACTGCTCGACAACGGGCGGACCGCGGCGCTCGCGGACCGGATCGGGCGGGAGGCGCTCAACTGCATCCGCTGCTCGGCCTGCCTCAACGTCTGCCCGGTGTACGAGCGGACGGGCGGTCATGCCTACGGATCGACGTACCCCGGCCCGATCGGGGCGGTGCTCACCCCGCAGCTGGCCGGTATGCATGGCGCCAAGGACGATCCCAACAGCTCGCTGCCGTACGCCTCCAGCCTGTGCGGGGCCTGCTTCGACGCCTGCCCGGTGAAGATCGACATTCCGTCGCTCCTCGTCGAGCTGCGGCATCAGCACACCGAGCAGTCCGGTACGACCGCGGAGAAGCTGGCGATGAAGGCCGCGGCCGCGGTCATGAAGCGGCCCGGACTGTTCACCACCGCACAGAAGGCGGCAGGGCTCGGACGGGTGCCGGCCGGGCGGGACGGCACCCTCTCCCGCCTGCCACCGCCGCTCAACGGCTGGAGCGACAGCCGTGACACACCCGCCCCGCCCCGGCAGTCCTTCCGCTCCTGGTTCGCCTCCGCCGAGGGCGCGGCCGCGATGCGGGCCGCGGCGGCAGAAGGCGCCCGGCACACCGACGACGCTCCGCAGGAGGACTCGTGACCGCGACCGCACGGGAGACGGTGCTCCGCCGTGTCCGGGACGCCCTGACCCTTTCCGGCGGGCCCGAGGTGACGGTTCCCCGCGCCTATCGCACCGGCCGCTCCCTCCCCGACGAGGAGCGGCTCGCCCTCTTCGTCGACCGGCTCGTCGACTACCGGGCGCAGGTGCGCACCTGCACCGCCAAAACCACCGCGGCGGTGCTCGCCGAGGTGCTGCAGGCGCAGGGCGCACGGGTGATCGGGGTCCCTCCCGGGCTCGATCCGGCCTGGCCGGCCGGGTACGACGGGGAGACGGTGACGGATTCCGCGGACGTTCCGGCGCCCCAACTCGACGCGCTGGACGGGGTGGTGACGGCCTCCGCCGTCAGTTGCGCCGAGACCGGCACGATCTTCCTGGACGGCGCCGCGGCGGATCAGGGCCGGCGCGCACTGACCCTCGTCCCCGATCTGCATGTCTGCGTCGTCGACCTGTCGTCGGTGCGGACCGGTGTACCGGAGGCGGTGGCGCGGTTGACGCCGGAGCACCCGGTCACGCTGATCAGCGGCCCCTCGGCCACCTCCGACATCGAACTGGAGCGGGTGGAGGGGGTACACGGCCCGCGCACGCTGGTGGTGGTGATCCGCACCGACGCATGAGCGGCCGGTGGCATTCCCCGGGCGGCTGATCTCACCGGGCCGGCCGCGCCGCCCGCCGCCAGGCCGATTCGCGCAGCAGCCGCAGGCCGTTGAGGCCGACGACGACGGTGGAGCCCTCATGGCCGAGGACGCCCAGGGGCAGCGGGAGATCGCCGATCAGGTCCCAGAGGACCAGACCGGAGAGGAACACCGACGCGAGCACCAGGTTCTGGACGACCAGCCGGCGGGCCGTGCGGGACAGTGCGATCACGGCGGGCACGGTGGTGAGTTCGTCCCGGACGATGACCGCGTCGGCGGTCTCCAGGGCGAGGTCGGAACCGGCCCGGCCCATGGCGAGCCCGGTGTGCGCGGCGGCCAGCGCCGGAGCGTCGTTCACCCCGTCACCCACCACCAGCACCCGGTGCCCGGCCGCCTCCTGTTCACGGACGGCACCGACCTTGTCCTGGGGCAGCAGCCCGGCCCGGACGTCCGTGATGCCGACCGCCGCGGCGAGCCGGGCGGCGGCGCGCGGATTGTCGCCGGTCACCAGCATCGGCGTCCGTCCGGTGAGCGACCTGAGACCGGTGACGGTGGCCGCCGCGTCGGGGCGCAGCTGGTCGGCGAGGCCCAGCACCCCGGCCGGCACCCCGTCGCACAGGACCAGCACGGCGGTGTGCCCGGCCTCCTCCAGCTCGGTGACGAGGGCGCCGGCCTCCGCGGCGGCCGGATCGCCGGCAGGCAGCAGCCTGGCCGGGGCGCCGACCGCGACCCGTGTGCCCTCGACGGTGGCCCGTACGCCGGTGCCGGGGGAGGCGGTGAACTCCCCGGCGGCGGGCAGGACCAGGCCGCGGGCGCGGGCGGCGGCCACGATCGCACGGGCCAGGGGGTGTTCGCCGCCGTGCTCCGCAGCGGCCGCCCGGGTCAGCAGGGTCTCCTCGGTCGCCCCGGATCCGGACAGCGGGCGGACCGCGGTGAGTTGCGGGGTGCCCGAGGTCAGGGTGCCGGTCTTGTCGAGTGCGACGGTGTCCACCTGGCCGAGGCGTTCCATGACGACGGCGGACTTGACCAGCACCCCGTGCCGTCCGGCGTTGGCGATGGCCGACAGCAGCGGCGGCATGGTCGCCAGCACCACCGCGCACGGTGAGGCGACGATCATGAAGGTCATCGCCCGCAGCAGGGAGCGGGCCGGATCCGCGCCGAACACCAGCGGGATCACGAAGACGGCGAGGGTGACGGCCACCATGCCGACCGAGTAGCGCTGTTCGACCTTCTCGATGAACAGCTGGGTCGGCGCCTTGGTTTCGGAGGCCTCGGCGACCATGGCCACGATCCGGGCGAGGACGGAGGCGTCGGCGTCACGCTCGACCTTGACCCGCAGCGCACCGGTGCCGTTGAGGGTGCCGGCGAACACCTCGTCACCGGGTTCCTTGGCCACCGGCAGGGGCTCACCGGTGATGGTGGCCTGGTCGATCTCGCTGATCCCGTCCACTACCCGGCCGTCCGCGCCGACCCGTTCGCCCGGACGTACCAGGACGGTGTCGCCCACGACGAGGTCCGCGGTGGCCACGGTCACCTCACTGCCGTCGTCGGCCAGCCGGGTCGCGGTGCCCGGGGCGAGATCGAGCAGACCGCGCACCGAATCCTGGGTGCGGGCGGTGGCCAGCGCCTCCAGGGCACCGGAGACGGCGAAGATGACGATCAGCAGCGCACCGTCCCGCACCTGGCCGATCGCGGCCGCCCCGAGCGCGGCGACGATCATCAGCAGATCGACATCCAGGGTCTTCTCCCGCAGCGCCTGCAGCCCGGACCAGCCCGGCTCCCAACCGCCCGTCACATAGGCGACGGCGTACAGCGGTCCCCACACCCAGGCCGGTACGCCCGTGAGCTGCAGCAGCAGCGCGAGGAGGAACGCGAGGGTGGCGGCGGCCGCCCAGCGGGCCTCGGGCTGCGCAAGGACCCGGGTGCGGCGTGGAACACCCGGGCGGGCCGTGGAGGTCTGGGGCGGACGCTGCAGCACGGCAGAAGGCATGACGGAACAACCCTTCGCGGGCGGGGGAACGACAGGGTCACCACCGTACCGGAACAAATGAAGAGGTCTTCATTCATCGTCGTTAGGATGGCCCTTATGGGCCACGGAATGGATGACCACCGCACCACGACCCGCGAGCGCCTGGACGCGGTGGGAGCCGCCGATGTCGCCGCCACCCTCCAGGCCCTGTCCACGCCCTCCCGGCTGCACATCCTGGCCCGCCTCCAGGAAGGCCCCTGCGCGGTCGGCGACCTCGCCGCCGCCGTCGGCATGGAACAGTCCGCCTGCTCCCATCAGCTCCGGCTGCTGCGCAACCTCGGCCTGGTCACCGGCGAACGCAACGGCCGCTCGATCGTCTACGCCCTCTACGACCACCATGTCGCCGAACTCCTCGACCAGGCCCTCTTCCACGTCGAGCATCTGCGACTCGGTCTCCGTGACACCCCGTCAGGGACGGCGGACGTCGTGCACGGCTGACGGCCGGGAGGCCGCGGCCGCCCGTGCGGCCCCCGACGGCCACCTCCGGGCGACGGCCACCTCCGGGCGACCGCCGCCTCCTCCTGGCCGCTCGACCTCCCCGCCCGGTCCCCGGGCCCTACAGGGTCCGGTTGTCCAGCACCGCCACCGCACGCCGTACACGGGCGGTCTCCTCGGTGTCCACATCCCCGATGAGCAGGTCCGCCGCGGCGCCCAGTTGCGCGCGTACGGTCCCGTCGGGGCCGATCAGCGCGCTGTGCCCGACGCCGGTCGGCGTCTTGGTGGGGGTCTCCGGATCGGCCTGCGGATCCGGGGCGGCCTGGTCGACGGCCGCCAGCCAGACCGTCGCGTCCAGGGCGCGTGCCCGTACCAGCAGGTCCCACTGTGCGCGCTTGCCCGGCCCCGAGGCCCAGGCGGCGGGCAGCACCGACACCGTTGCCCCCGCATCGGCGTGCGCCCGGAACAGCTCGGGGAACCGCAGGTCGTAGCAGGTCGCCAGGCCCACCCGGACCCCGTCGACATCGATGGTCACCACGCGCGTGCCCGGGGCGACCGTGTCGGACTCCCGGAACCCGAAGGCGTCATACAGATGGATCTTGTCGTAGGACTCCTCGACCCCGGGCCCGGTGGCCAGCAGGGTATTGGCCACCCGCCCGTCGGGCGTCGGGGTGAACATGCCTGCCACCACCGTCACGCCCGTCTCCCGGGCCACCGCCCGCACGCCCTCCGCCCACGGCCCGTCCAGCGGCTCGGCCACCTGCCCGAGCGGGGCCCCGAACCGCACCATGGCCGCCTCCGGAAGGACCACCAGCCGGGCCTCCTCGCGCGCCGCCCGGCGGACCTGGTCCTGGACGTGCGCGAGGTTCTCCTTCGGATCGGTCGATGCCGTCATCTGGCACAGCGCGATACGCATGCGGATCTCTTCTCTCTCGTGCCGTTCGGTCTCTTCATGGCCTGGTGCGGGGCGCCGCCCCGGCCCGTCTCCGGCGCCGGACGCGCCCCTGACCATCCTGCCTGCCGGCTGCCCCGCGCCGGTCGTCAGGCGGGGGTACTCCTCCTCCTCCTCATCATCGTGCGCCGGACCCCGCCCCGGCGGCACGTCCACGAGGGACCACCGCGGTCCGGGGCACTCAGAGACGCGGCCCGGCCCGCGTGGATGCGGGCGGGCCCAGCCGTCGCCGTGCCGGTGACCGGGTGCGGTTCATTCGAGCTCGGTGCCGAGGCACCGCACGCCAACGGGCCGGGCGAACGTCCCTCAAAGGGGACGCCCGCCCGGCCCGTGCGGGACCTGCCCGGTCCCGGTGTGCCGCTTGCCCGACGAGGGCTCAGGCCGTGGTCAAGTCACCGCCCGTACCGGCGATTTCCTCCGGGCGCAGCAGCGCCGCGAGCCGGTCGGCCGGGAGTAGCCCCTGTTCCAGGACGAGTTCGGCGACGCCGCGCCCGGTGGCGAGCGCCTCCTTGGCGATCGCGGTGGCGGCGGTGTAGCCGATGTGCGGGTTGAGGGCGGTGACCAGGCCGATGGAGTTCTGCACACTGGCCCGGAGCGTCTCGGTGTTGGCGGTGATGCCCGCCACGCAGCGCTCGGCGAGGGTGCGGCAGGCGGCCCCGAGGTGGGTGATGCTCTCCGAGAGGGAGTGCAGGATGACCGGCTCGAAGGCATTGAGCTGGAGCTGGCCCGCCTCGGCCGCCATGGTGATGGTGACGTCGTTGCCGATGACCTCGAAGGCGACCTGGTTGACGACCTCAGGGATGACCGGGTTGACCTTGCCGGGCATGATGCTCGAACCGGCCTGCACCGGCGGCAGATTGATCTCCGCCAGGCCCGCACGCGGCCCGGAGGACAGCAGCCGCAGATCGTTGCAGCTCTTGGAGAGCTTGACGGCGATGCGCTTGAGAACGCCCGACAGGTGGACGAACGCGCCGCAGTCCTGGGTGGCCTCGACCAGGTTGGCGGCGGTGACCAGGGGCAGACCGGTGAGGGCGGCCAGGTGGGTACGGGCCGCCTCGGCGTATCCCTTGGGGGCGTTGAGGCCGGTGCCGATGGCCGTGGCTCCGAGGTTGATCTCGTGGATGAGCAGGACCGCCTCCGCCAGCCGGCTCTGATCCTCCTCCAGCATCACCGCGTACGCGGAGAACTCCTGGCCCAGGGTCATCGGCACCGCGTCCTGAAGCTGGGTGCGCCCCATCTTGAGGATGTCGCGGAACTCCTCGGCCTTGGCCGCGAAGGCCTCGCGCAGGACGGTCATCGCGTCGAGCAGTTCCCGTACGGCGATGATCGTGGCGACGTTGACGGCCGTCGGGTAGACGTCGTTCGTCGACTGGCTCAGGTTGACATGCTCGTTGGGGTGCAGATGACGGTAGTCGCCCTTGTCATGGCCCAGGATCTCCAGCGCCCGGTTGGCGATCACCTCGTTGGCGTTCATGTTCGTCGAGGTCCCGGCACCGCCCTGGATGACATCGACGACGAACTGGTCGTGCAGCTGCCCGCCGGACCGGATCTCCCGGCAGGCGGCGGCGATCGCGTCGGCCCGCTCCGTGTCGAGCAGCCCGAGGTCCTCGTTGGCCCGGGCCGCGGCCTCCTTGACGGCGGCGAGCGCATTGATCAGGTGCGGGTAGGTGGCGATCGGCGTACCGGTGATGGGGAAGTTCTCGACGGCGCGCAGGGTGTGCACGCCCCAGTACGCCTCGGCGGGTATCTCCCGGTCGCCGAGAAGATCGTGTTCGCGGCGGTGGCCGGCGGCAGTCATGGTGCAGAGGGTCCTTTGTGAGGTGGAGCGGAGGAGGGGGCCGGGCGGGGGTGCGCCCAGGGAGGGAGGTGACGTGTCGTCAGATTGCTTACGGGGCCAGGGAGTCCACCGCCCGGAGGGCCCCGACCGGTGCGCCGCCCCCGATGACGGGTGTGGTGGCGAACGGGGCGAGGACATCGGCGTCGACGCCGCAGTGCGCCAGGGCCGCCGCCGTCACCGGCATCCGGGCGCGGTCGGCGCCGTCGGCTATCTTCACGCCGACCGCCCGTCCGTCCGGCAGCGCCGCGATCTGTACGCCCTCGAACCCGTCCTTGGCGAGCAGACCGGGCACCGCCCGCACCAGCCGGGCGACGTCCCGCCCGCTGCCGGAGACCATCTCCGGGTGCTCGCGCATGGCGTGGGCGACCCGGCCCTCCTCGGTGCCGGGGGCGGCCGTCGCCAGCCGGGCGGCGGCCCGGGTGAGCCCGAGGAGGGAGACGGAGAACAGCGGGGCGCCGCAGCCGTCGACCGTGACCCGGGCGATGCCCTGGCCGGTGAGGTCCTCCACCGTCGCGGCGAGTTCCCGCTGCAACGGATGGCCGGGGTCGAGGTAGTCGTCCAGGCGCCAGTCCCGGGCGCGGGCGGTCAGCAGCATGGCGGCGTGCTTGCCCGAGCAGTTCTGCGCGAGGCGGGTGGGCCCCAGACCGCGCCGGAGCCACTCGTCCCGTACGGCGGGGTCGTACGGCAGATCGGGGACATTGCGCAGCTCGTCCTCGGTCAGTCCGCCGGCGGCCAGGATGCCCCGGGCCGTGGTCAGATGCTGCTCCTCGCCGGAGTGGCTGGCCGCGACCAGGGCCAGCGCGGGATCGTCCAGCGGCGGCAGCCCCGTACGCAGCAGGCCGACCGCCTGGAGCGGCTTGAGTGCCGAGCGCGGGTAGAACGCGGCCTCGGTGTCGCCGGCCTGGAATTCCACGCTTCCGTCGGCCGCCAGCACCACGACCGAGCCGTGGTGGACGCCCTCGACGAGTCCTCCGCGCACCACATGGGCGACGGGGACATGGGCCGGTTCGCGGACCGCGGGCGGTTCGCCCACGGTGCGGTGCGGCGGCAGGGTGGTGCTCTGGGTCATGATCAGTTCTCGGTGCTTTCGGTGCTGTGGTGGGTGTCGGTGCGCTGGGTGGGGAGTGCGGTGTCCGGGTGCTCGCCGCGCGCCTGCGCCGCCGCGGCGTCCCGGAGGGTGCCGACCCGGCCCCGTACCAGGAACCAGCCCCCGACCAGCGCGGCCACGATCACCGGCAGCGACAGCACAGTGGTGCGGCCGGCTCCGCCGTCGGCCCACATCAGCACCAGGACGAAGGCCAGGAAGGCCAGCGTCACGATCTCGGTCCACGGCGAGCCGGGGAGCCGGTAGCTGGGGCGGGTGAGCTCCCCGGCGCGGGCCTTCCGCCAGAAGAGCAGATGGCAGAGCATGATCATCGCCCAGGTGCTGAGGATGCCGATCGCCGCGAAGTTCAGCACGATCTCGAACGCCTCGCTCGGCACGACATAGTTGAGGCCCACGCCCAGTACGCAGACCCCCGAGGTGAGCAGAATGCCGCCGTACGGGACCTGGCTGCGGCTCATCACGCCCGTGAACCGCGGCGCGGAGCCGGACATCGCCATCGAGCGCAGAATGCGCCCGGTGGAGTAGAGGCCGGAGTTGAGGCTGGACATCGCGGCGGTGAGCACGACGAGGTTCATCACACCGCCCGCGGCCGGCACCCCGACATTGGACAGCACGGTGACGAAGGGGCTCTCGCCGGCCGAGTACGCGCTCCAGGGCAGCAGCATCGCCAGCAGGACCACCGAGCCGACGTAGAAGACGGCCACCCGCCACATGATGGAGTTGATCGCCTTCGGCATGACCTTCGCCGGCTCCGCGGTCTCGCCCGCCGTGACACCGACCAGCTCCACCGACGCATAGGCGAACACCACACCCTGGATGACCAGCAGCATCGCCAGGGTCCCGGTCGGGAAGAGGCCGCCGTTGTCGGAGATCAGCGAGGGGCCGGGGGAGTGGCCGGCGACCGGGTGCTGGGTGACGAGCAGGAAGATGCCGATCAGCATGAAGACGACCAGCGCACCGACCTTGACGATCGCGAACCAGAACTCCAGCTCGCCGAAGATCTTCACGGAGATCAGGTTCACGGCCAGCACGACCGCGAGCGCGATCAGCGCGATCACCCACTGCGGGATCTCGGAGAACATGCCCCAGAAGTGCGTGTAGGTCGCCACCGCCGTGATGTCGGCGATTCCGGTGGTCGCCCAGTTCAGGAAGTACATCCAGCCCGCGACGAACGCGCCCTTCTCGCCGAGGAACTCCCGGGCGTAGGACACGAACGCACCCGAGGACGGCCGGTGCAGCACCAGCTCACCCAGCGCCCGCACCACGAGGAAGGCGAACAGACCGCACAGCGCGTACGCCACGGCCAGCGACGGCCCGGCATCGGCGAGCCGGCCGCCCGCGCCGAGGAACAGCCCGGTGCCGATGGCCCCGCCGATCGCGATCATGTTGATGTGCCGGGACGTGAGGGACTTCTGGTAGCCGGCGTCACCGGCGTCCACATGTCCGCCCGGCTGCCGCCGCGCGGCGTCCTGCGGTGCTCCCTGTTGTTGCTGCCGTTCCGCCTGCCGGAGGGATTGCTCGCTCACGCGTGATCCTCGTCTTCCGTGGAGGGGGCCGTGCGGTGTTGCGGCCGCACGATGGTGGTCAGCGTCGTCTCGACGCGGGCGAGGTGGTGCGCCATGGCTTCCACCGCGTCGTGTTCGGAGCGGTCGACGAGTGCCTCGACGATCGCCCGGTGTTCCCGGTTCGACTGCTCGCGCCGTCCGCCGAGCTCGTTGAGGAAGGCCGACTGGCGGGCCAGCGCATCGCGGATCTCCTCGATGACCCTGCGGAAGACCGGGTTGCCGGCCGCCTGGGCGATGGCGAGATGGAAGAGGCTGTCCATCGCCACCCATGCGGTGGTGTCGGTCTCCTGCTCCATCCGCTCCAGCAGATGGTTCAGCTGATCGAGGTCCTCCGTCGTGTGGCGCACCGCCGCGTAACCGGCCACCGGGATCTCCACATGGCGACGGACCTCGAGCAGGTCGCTCGCCGCGTAGTCGCCGAAGGTCGGGTCCGCCACGGCGCCGTCCGAGATGACGAAGGTGCCCTTGCCGGTGCGCGAGACCGTCAGCCCCATCGTCTGGAGCGCCCGCAGCGCCTCCCGGAGCACGGGTCTGCTCACTTCCAGCCGCCGGCAGAGCTCGGCCTCGGAGGGGAGTTTGTCCCCGACCGCGTACTCGCCCCGCTCGATGGCGCCGCGCAGATGGTTCAGGACCGCTTCCATCGCGCTGATCCGACGGGGCACATCGCCAGCTGTCTGGCTGTCTGACAGGTTCACCCGGGGATCGTCGAGCCCGGCCGGGGGAGCTGTCAAGGGGTACGGCGCAGATGATGTCCGGGCCCGGTCCCGGACCTGGAGCGTCCCCGCGCCCTCCCCCGCCTCTTTCGTGCCTTACCGTGCCGGAGCCGCTACTGCGGGTGCGGCGAATCCTCGCCGAGCCGACCGTTTCCGCGGAAGTCCAGCATGTAGAAGACCTTGTCGTAGCGGCGTCCGCCCATCGCCACGAAATCGGGCAGCCGGCCGTATTCACGGAAGCCGAGCGACCGGTAGAGGGTCAGCGCCCTGGTGTTGTCGGCGCGGGCGTCCAGGGTGAGGACCTCGATTCCGGCACCCCGGGCGTCCTCGACCAGGGCGCTGGTCAGCGACCGGCCGAGGCCCTGGCCATGGGCCTCGGAGGCCACCGCGATCTTCTCCAGATCCGCATGCTGCCGATTGGTTGGCCGGGCATAGCGCAGCCAGTACCCCAGCCCGACCAGCCGACGGCCGGTGTATGCCGCCCGCAGCGCCCCGTCCCCGATATGTGCGGCCCGCAGTACCCGGTCGACCAGCTCCGCCACCTCGGCCCGGCCGGGCGGGTCGGCCCAGCCGAGCGGCGCACCACCGCTGACCAGGTCCGCCAGGATCCGGTGGGCCGCCTCGGCGAAGTCCGTCGCCCGCTCCGGATCGGCGGCCAGCTGCAGGGCGTCCAGGATGTCGGGCGCGCGGTCCGTCCCGCTGGTTGTGGTTGCATTCATGATCGGCAGCCTAGGGGCGGTCGGAATCCGCTGCCATGGCGTGGTGGCGGCCAACGCCGCCTGCGGGTGTGGGGTTTGGACGCCCCGGGTGAGCCGGCCGGTGAGGGCCGCGGTCCGGTCAGTGGGTGCCCGCCCATCGGTAGCGGTGTTCGGGGCGCCCGGTGTCCCCGTACTTCAGGGTCAGGGTGATGTGGCCGCTGCGTTCGAGGTGCTTCAGATAGCGCTGGGCCGTGGAGCGGCTGACACCGGCGCATGCGGCGACCTCGTGGGCGGACAGCGGGTGCCCGGCCGTGTCCAGGACACGGCGGATCAGGTCGACGGTCGCGGCGGAGTGGCCCTTGGGGAGCTCCGTGTGCGGGGATTCGGCCGTCCGGAAGGCGCCGAAGATGCGGTCCACCTGTTCCTGGCCGGCCTCGCCGCGGCCGCCCAGCCCCTCGACGGTCCGGCGGAGCGCCGCATAGCCGTCGAGCTTGGTGCGCAGACCGGAGAAACCGAACGGCTTGACCAGATACTGCAGCGCCCCGGACCGCATCGCGTCCTGGATCGTGCCGACATCACGGGCCGCCGTCACCATGATCACGTCGGTGCGGTGACCGAGCTGCCGCAGCCGCCGGACCAGGGCCAGACCGTTCTCGTCGGGCAGATAATGATCGAGCAGCACCAGATCGACAGGGGTGCGCTCCAGCGTGGCAAGGGCCTGGGCGGCGGTGTGTGCGCGGCCGGTGACCCGGAAGCCGGATATCTGGGAGACATACGCGGCATTGATCTCGGCGACGTGGAAGTCATCCTCCACGACCAGGACATCGATCATTGTGACGCTCCGCTCCCCATGGGTCTTCGCTTCCGTGACTCCGTTCGTTCCGGGCGCTCCGGACGCCGTGGCGCGCCCGTCACCGCGGTTCCCCCGGCGGCCGTGCGGCGGCGCCCGGGAGAGCCGTCCTCCGGGGCGAGTGCCTCGGGCAGGACGACGGTGAACACCGCGCCGCCGCCCGCGCGGGCGGTCACCCTGGCCATCCCGCCGTAGCGCTCGGCGAGCCGGCGCACCAGCGCCAGGCCGATGCCCCGGCCGCGGTGGAAGGCCACCGGGCCGGTGGGGCCCTCCCCGGGGAGGGGCCGGGCGGCCTTGGTGGACCAGCCCTCGGCGAAGATCCGGTCCCGTAGCTCCGGTGGCACCCCCGGACCCGTGTCGGAGACCCGCAGTACGGCCGTGCTGTGCTCGGCCCGCAGCTCCACCTCGACGAACGGCTCGGCGCGGCGGCGCTCCGCGGCGGCGTCCAGTGCGTTGTCGATGAGGTTTCCCAGCACCGTCACCAGGTCGCGCGGGTCGACCACCGTGTCGGGCAGCAGTGTCGAGGGCGACACCCGCAGGGACACTCCGCGTTCGGCCGCGATCGCCGCCTTGCCGACGAGCAGCGCGGACAGCAGGGGATCGGGCACCCGCTCCGCGATCTCCTCCGCGGACGCTCGCTGCGTACTGGCCACTTCGGTGACGAACTCCACCGCCTTCTCGTACCGGCCGAGCTCCAGCAGCCCGCGCAGGGTGTGCAACTGATTGGCATGCTCGTGGTCCTGGGCCCGCAACGCGTCCAACAACCCCTGGGTGCTGTCCAGTTCACGGCCGAGCAACTCCAGCTCGGTACGGTCCCGCAGCGTCACCACCGCCCCGCCGTCCTGGGTCGGCATACGGTTGGCGACCAGCACCCGGCCGCCGCTGACGGCCAGCAGATCGGTGCCGGCCACCCGCCCGGCCAGCACATCCGTTGTCCGGCCCGGCGGCAGTACCTCGTCCAGCGGCCGGCCGGCGGCCTGTGCGTCCAGGCCCAGCAGCCGTGCGGCCTCGTCGTTGACCAGCCGGATCCGGCCGCGCCGGTCGAAGGCGACCACGCCCTCACGGATGCCGTGCAGCATCGCCTCCCGCTCGTCGAGCAGTGCGGAGATATCGGTGAACGCCACCCCGTGCGTACGGCGGCGCAGCCGGCGGGAGAGCACGATCGCGGCCAGCACCCCGACGGCCAGCGCGGCGCCCGCGTACCGCAGCAGCCCGGGGATGGTGCCGAGCAGCCGCCCCCGGACGCTGTCGTAGGCGATCCCGACCGACACCGCGCCGACGATCCGGCCGCGCTCGTCGCGCAGCGGCACCTTGGCGCGGGCCGAACGCCCCAGCGTGCCGGTGTCGATCTGCCGCACCTGCCGCCCGGCGAGAGCCCGGCCCGGGTCGGTGGAGACATGCCGGCCGATCTCGGCGGGGTGGGTGTGCGACCAGCGCACTCCGCGGGTGTCCATCACGACGACGTACAGCGCCCCGGTCGCGGTACGGATCCGCTCCGCACCGGCCTGCACCGGCCCGTGCGCGTCCGGCTCGGTGGCGACCAGCTTCCGGGCGAGGTCAGGGTCGGCGGCGGTGGTCTGGGCGATGGACAGCGCCCGGCGCATCGCCTGATCGTCCAGCTCGGTGCTGAGCGGGGCGAGGAACAGACTGGTGGCGAGCACCATGACCCCGGTGGTCAGGGCCACTTGCGCGGTCAGTACCTGCGCAAAGACCCGTCGGGGCCAGCGGATCCGCATGGGCTCTCCCTTGTCTTCGGCCCTCCGCACCTTGGCGGAACCGAATCTTCCTTTTCATCTCGGGGTGCCGGCACCGTAAGCCGTGCGTGAGCACCTGTGTACCCCCTGGTAGCCCCTTAGTGGTTCTAGCGTGAGCAAAATGAGCACAACAGGGTTTGCGCGCAGAAAGGCGGCTTGCGCCCACAAGGCTGCCGCTGTGGCCGGTATCACTCCTAGCCTCCCGGTCCATGAGCAGCCACACGAGCCCCGCGATCGAACTGCGGGGTACCAGCAAGGCGTTCCGGACACCCTCGGGGGCGCTGCACACCGCCGTCCGGGATCTGGACCTGGTCGTCGAACGCGGTGAGTTCGTCGCGGTCGTCGGCCCCACCGGGTGCGGTAAGTCCACCACGCTGACGCTGGTCAGCGGCCTGGAGGAGCCGACGGAGGGCGAAGTGCTGGTGGCCGGTGAGCCGGTCCGCGGCATCGGGGACAAGATCGGGTTCGTCTTCCAGCAGGACGCGGTCTTCCCCTGGCGCACCGTGCTGTCGAACGTGATGGCCGGCCCCCGCTTCCGCGGCGTACCGAAGGCCGAGGCCAGGCAGCGGGCGCGGGACTGGCTGGCCCGGGTCGGACTGGCCGCCTTCGAGGACCGCTATCCGCACCAGCTCTCCGGCGGGCAGCGCAAACGGGTCGCACTCGCCGCGACCTTCGTCAACGACCCCGAACTCCTGCTCATGGACGAGCCGTTCTCCGCCCTCGACGTGCAGACCCGGGCGCTGATGTCGGACGAACTCCTGGAGCTGTGGTCGGGGACCGGCGCCTCGGTCGTCTTCGTCACCCACGACCTGGAGGAATCCATCGCCCTCGCCGACAAGGTCGTGGTCATGACCGCCGGTCCGGCGACCGTCAAGGAGGTCTTCGAGATCGATCTGCCCCGCCCCCGCAAGGTCGAATCGGTCCGGCTGGAGCCGAGGTTCATCGAGATCTACCGGGAGATCTGGTCCTCGCTCGGCGAAGAGGTCCGGATCACCCGCGAGAGGGGTGCCGCGGATGTCGCCTGAGACCGTCGTGCCGGTCAAGTCCCCGGCAGGCGCGCCCCGTACGGACCGTTCCCGGGCCAGGGCGCGGGCCGCGCGCAACCACAGGCTCCTGGTCCACGGCACCCGGGTGCTGCTGCTCGTCGGGCTGCTCGGACTGTGGGAGTGGCTGGCGCGGGCCGCCGTCATCGATCCGTTCAACTTCTCGATGCCCTCGAAGATCTGGGACCAGATGAGCCAGTGGGCGCTGCACGGCACCCCGCAGGGCTCGCTGTGGGAGCAGATCTGGTACACGCTCTACGAGGCGCTGCTCGGCTGGGTGATCGGCGTCCTCGGTGGTGTGGTGCTGGGGATCGCGCTCGGCCGTGTCCGCTTTCTCGCCGATGTGCTCGGCCCGTACATCAAGGTGCTCAACGCGCTGCCGCGGATCGTCCTCGCCCCCATTTTCCTCATCTGGTTCGGCCTCGGACCGGCCTCCAAGGTCGCCTCCGCGGTCGTCCTCGTCTTCTTCCCGGTCTTCTTCAACGCCTTCCAGGGCGCACGGGAGGTCGACCGCAACCTGGTCGCCAACTCCCGGATCCTCGGCGCGAGCAACCGCCAGGTCACCCTGCAGGTGGTGATCCCCTCCGCCACCTCGTGGATCTTCACCAGCCTGCACGTCAGCTTCGGCTTCGCGCTGATCGGCGCGATCGTCGGCGAGTACATCGGTGCGACCAAGGGCCTCGGCCTGCTGGTCTCGGCATCCCAGGGCACCTTCAACGCGGCCGGGGTGTACGCCGCCATGGTGATCCTCGCGGTGGTCGCGCTGCTCGCCGAAGGGCTGCTGGCCTTCCTCGAAAGGCGGCTCTTCCGCTGGAAGCCCGCCGACTCCGCCGGCGACCGCTAGGTCTCCCCGAGGGCCTGTCCGACCCTGACCCACCGGACAGGCCCTGAGCCCGTCCCACCGCCCCTTTCCCACCTCAGAAGGACGTGACCATGCGCACCGCACTGAAGTTCTCCGCCGCCCTGGCCGCCGCCACTCTGGCCCTGGCCACCCTCACCGCCTGTGGCGGAAAGTCCGGGGCCACCGCCATGGACGACAAGAACGGCAAGATCAAGATCATGGTGGGAGGCCTCGACAAGGTCATCTATCTTCCCGCGAGACTCACCCAGCAGCTCGGCTACTTCGAGGACGAAGGCGTCCATGTCACCCTGCTCACCGAACCGGCCGGTGTGCAGGCCACCACCTCGCTGGTCTCCGGCGATGTCGAGGGCGTCGTCGGCTTCTACGACCACACCCTCGATCTGCAGGTCAAGGGCAAGCAGGTCGAATCGGTGGTACAGCTCGCGCACGCCCCCGGCGAGGTCGAGGTCGTCTCGACCAAGGCGGCGGGTGAGCTCACCTCACCCAAGGACTTCAAGGGCAAGAAGCTGGGCGTCACCGGTCTCGGCTCCTCCACCGACTTCCTGACCAAATACCTCGCGGTGAAGAACGGTGTGCAGACGAACGAGTTCACACCGGTCGCGGTCGGCGCCGGCCAGACCTTCATCTCGGCCCTCCAACAGGGCGCGATCCAGGGCGGGATGACGACGGACCCGACGGTCGCGCAGATCGTGGACAAGAACCTCGGCAAGGTCCTCATCGACATGCGCACCCCCGAGGGCTCGCAGAAGGCGCTCGGCGGCCCCTACCCCTCGTCCAGCCTCTACATGAACACCGACTGGGTGAACAGCCACAAGGGGACCGTGCGCAAGCTGGCCAACGCCTTTGTGAGGACCCTCAAGTGGATGTCCACGCACACCCCCGAGCAGATCGCCGCGAAGATGCCGGCCGACTACGCCCAGGGCGGCAAGGAGCTGTACGCCCAGGCGATCAAGGACACCCTGCCGATGTTCACCGAGGACGGGGTGATGCCGGCCGACGGGCCCGCGACCGTCGAGCGCGTCCTGAAGGCCTTCAACCCCAACCTCAAGAACGCCACGGTGGACCTGAAGAAGACCTACACCACCGAGTTCGTCAAGAAGTCGGGCTGATCCGCGGACGGCGCGCGGCGGCTCAGACGAAGTTGATCTCCGCCCGGCCCAGCAGCGGATCGTCCACCAGCTGCCACAGCGGCACGGCGAAGTTGCCGAAGCCGTAGCGGCCGCCGAAATGCAGGCCCAGGACCCGGTGGTCGGTGAGGTCGATGACGGGTGAGCCGCTGTTGCCGCCGAGCGTGGAACAGTCGTGCTTGATGACGTTTTGGTCCGGCACCAGCTCCGTGGCGGTGCCGGGCTGCAGCCGCTTGACGTTGTAGATGTCCATGAAGATCCGGCGCATCGACTCCGGCTCGTTGCGCCGGCCGTCGTACGCGGGATAGCCGACGCAGTACACCGGGCGTCCGGGCAGGTCGGCGGGCGCGTCCGCGGCCACGGCCAGCGGAGCGGGCAGCGCCCCGCCACCGGCCGGCGGCGCGACCCGCAGCAGGGCCAGGTCCACGTCCTCGTGGATGCCCAGCACCTCGACGACGTCATAGGCGGGGCCGCCGACCGCCTCGCCGCCGTACTCCTCGCCCATGTCGAGCCGGGCGCCGATGCCCTGCTGAAAGGTCCAGCCGGTGCTGTCACCACGGGCGAACTCCGCCGCCACATGACGGTTCGTCATCACCACGTCCGGGCCGACCAGGAACGCCGTGCCCAGCCAGTCCAGGCTCAGATGCCCGGACAGCTCGACCCGCCCCACCCGGGAGAGCGACGCACGGATCGCCGCCCGGTGGCCGTCCAGCACCGCCCAGTCGCCCTGCTGCGGCGCGAAGTCATGGTTCTGGACGAGGATGGCGGGGCGGCCTTCGAGCAGCACGATGGCTTCCATGCCGAAGGACTCGTCGTCGTCGATCTCGTCCGCGCGCCCCTCGGCGAGCTTCTCCAGACCGCTGACGCCCGCCGACAGCACCCGGGTCCGCTCCTGCCGGGCGAACTGCGCGATCTGCCCGGCGGGCAGCTCCTCGGCGGGCAGTTCCTCCAGGGATTCGGGGATCTCCCAGGACAGCCCGTCCTTCACCCGCGCCGCGACCTCCCGCAGATCCGAGAAGACCTGCTCGGGACCGGCCGCCACCGGTGATCTGCGCCGACTGTGCATCTCGCCTCCTCAGCCGCGCTGGGCGGCCTGTTGTGCCGTCTCGATCTCGGCATGGACACCGGGGCTGCTGGTCTGCAGATGGCGCATGATGCTGCGCATCTGGGTGCCGACATTGACGAAGGCCGTCGTCTTGCCCTGGAACAGCACGTTCTCCACCCGTCGCGTCCCCCGGTGGAGCGCCACCACCTTCCAGTCGTCCGTGAACACCGGCGACCCCGACGACCCGCCGCGGGTGTCGGTGAAGTAGCGGACATCGTTCTCGTCCGCCTCGTAGACGAGGTTGTTGCGCAGCGCGACCCGCTTCGGCTGGCCCCCTGGGTGCTGGATGATGTTGACGGCCACATAGTCGCCGCCGGCGACCTTCAGCGGTTCCGCCGCCAGCCTCAGCACCGGCCGCGCCGGCTCGGCGGCCAGCCGCAGCACCGCATAGTCGAGCGCCGCGTCCGCGGCGACGAGTTCGCTGACGGTGGCCTCCGCCGTCTCCACCTCATCGGTGTCGAAGTCGAACCGGGCGAGGGTGTGCCGGGCCTGGAGGCCCAGGTCCTCGGCGTCGGCCACCGGCCGCCCCTCCCCGGTCCCGGTCCTGGCGTTGACCACATGGTGGTTGGTGACCAGCAGGTCCGGAGCGATCAGCCACCCCGTACCGGAGTGCGGGAAACCGTTCGGCTGCAGCGGAGCGCCCCCTTGGTACGGCGGCACCTTGAGCCGGGCCACCGCGCCGCCCGCCAGCTCACCCCCGCGCAGGAAGCCGATCGGCACCGTGTCGTCGCGGTGGACGATCTGTTCCTTGAGCTCCGCGGCGGGGGAGGGCAGCCCGGCCAGCACATCCGGCTCACCGCCCGCCTTCCGTGCCACCTCGTCCAGGGCCTTCTGGAACACGGTGAGCGGCCCGGCCTCGGTGGTCTCGGCGACGGCGTTGCGCAGCCAGATCTCCAGCGGCACCGAGCCGTCCACCAGCCGCTCCACCCGGTTCATCTCGTTCAGGTCGGAGTGCGCCTGCCGTCCGGGCGCCGGATGGAGCGGCAGCGTGCTGCGGTACCGGGGCATGATGCCGTCGAGCAGCAGCGGCCGGACGGTGGGGTCGGCCAGTCCGGTCTCCACCGAGGCGTCCAGCACCTGGCGGATCTCGTCGGGTGAGAGATAGGCGGTCATCGGTCATCGGGCCCCGCGGGGCCGCTCCCTTCCTCCGGCGTACGGTTCTCGCGTTCCGGCCCGGAGGCCGCGTGGGCCGCCGAACGGGCCCCGGTGCCCACGCCCATGGCCGCGGCCACCCCGGCGACGATCTCCCCGCTCTTGTCGGGTACGGCCAGCAGCCGCCGGGCGAGGGTGCCAAGGGTGCCGCGGTCCCGGGCCAGCCGCAGGATCCCGGCGATACCGGTCGGCGCGCCGCCGGCCGGCTGCCGGGACGGTCCCGCGGCCTCGTTCAGGATCCCCATCACCCGGCCCAGCAGCGCCGGTTGCCGGCTGGTCGCGCGGCGCATCGCCGCTCCCAGGGTGTCCAGCGTCTCGTCGTCGGCCGGCAGCCCCACCACCTCCAGCGCATGGTCGAGCGCGCCGGGGGCCCGGTCGTAGATCTGCGAGGCGACCGCGCGGACCAGCACCGGCTGGTCGGCGAGCACGGCATCGGGCAACATCCGCAGCCGCTCGGCGAGTTGCTGGTCCGCCTCCGGGTCGGCGCCGTCGGCGCCCGCCGTCAGCCGGGCGCGGGCCAGCAGCGCGCCCATCGCTTCGAGGTCCTGCCCCAGACCGACCGCGACATCCTCCGCCACCCGCAGCGCCCGGTCCGCACTCGCCAGGTCGCCGGCCTCCTCCGAGAGCCGGGCGGAGAGCAGCAGCAGCTCCAGCCGGCGCTCCCCGCAGCCCGCGCGCTCCGTCGCGTCGATGGCGTCCGCCGTGGCCCGGCGGGCCTCCTCCCGCCGCCCGAGCCGGTTGAGGGCCTCGGCGTGCAGGGCGTGCAGGGGGCTGCAGGGTGTCCAGGGCTGCCGTCTGCCGAGCCGTTCGAAGGCCGCCTGGGCGTAGCCCTGGGAGAGCAGGTCCTCCACCTCGCGGGCCGCGATCCGCTCCCAGTCCTCCTGGTCGGCGCCCGCCGCGATCTGATCGGGAGTCCCGCCGCCGAGCCGGGCCGTCAGCAGGCCCGCGGCCCTCGGCGTCATGTCCTGCTGCGCCCCGACCAGGAACCGCTCGACGCCCGGCAGCCACCGTTCCTCCACCGAGCGCGGGTTCTCGTCGAGCCGCAGCCGGTGGTAGATCTCCTCGGCCCGGGCCTCCAGGCCGTCGCGCGCGGCGTAGTGCTCGACCGCGCGCCGCTCGACGGCGCGCATCACGGCGGTGCGGTCGCCGCCCGGCAGCCGCAGCATGATGGCGCGGACATCGCTGCGGTAGCGCACGGCGTCCGGGCGGACCGGCTCGACCATGTCCAGACGGCTGAGCTCCTCGAAGAGCGCACCGGCCTGGTCCGGCGTCGCCACGTGCAGCCCGCAGGGCCCGGCGAGCACCTCCTGGATGATCTCCGGGGTGATGACCCGGAGCACCAGCCCGGGGTGGGCGAGCCGGCGTACCTCCTCGTTGCCGATATGGCTGAGGATGCGCTCGTAGAGGATCCCCTGGACCAGCAACTGGTCGACCCGGCGGAAGACCTGATGGCGGCGTTCGGGCAGGCTGCGGATCAGCTCGCAGGTCCCTTCGGCATCCAGTCCCGCAAGCGTGGCGGCCCGTGCGGCCAGTTTCAGACTGAGCGGATGGCCGCCGACCCGGTCCGCCAGCGCCCGTGCCACCTCGGGGTCCTTGACCCCGCAGGACGTCAGCAGGCTGACGGCCGCCTCCGGATCGAGTTCACCGAGTTCGATGTCGAGTGATTTGACGGGCTTCGCCGGATGCTCGACCGGCGCCCGCCCGGAGACGATGAGCCGCATCCGCGGGTAGATGCTCTGGAACGAGAGATAGATCGCCACCATCCGCCCCACCACCGGCGATCCGCGGTACTGCGCCTCCTCGAACGAGTCGACGACCAGCGCGAACGGCGGGTCCTCCGGGTGCTCCCCGTCCTTCCGGTCCGCCACCGCCCGCCGCAGGACATCGGCGAGCCGGCGGATCAGATCGGTCTCCCGTCCGGCGGCCAGCGACTGGAACTCCTGCGAGGAGCGGCGCCCCAGCACGGCCCGTGTGGTGGCGAGTTCATGCAGCTGGCTCACCCGCTCCTGCCCCTCCCGCTGGCTGCGGGCCGCCTGCTGGCACTCGTGTGCCAGCGCGTCGAGCTCGGCGCGGTGCGTTGGGAACTGGATGCCGAGCTGCCGGGCCGCCTCGGCGATCAGCGTGACCGGTTCCTGGATCGAGAGGGTGGGCCGCTCGAAGTCGATATAGGCGAAGGGGAAGCAGCCGGCCGGGTGGTGGATGCTGTCGAGCACGAACTTGGCGAGGAGGGTGGTCTTGCCCATCCCGCCGGGACCGTGCACGACCAGCGGGGGGACCAGCGCCGGGCGCTGCGGATGACCGTCCGGCTGTGCTCCGGCCGCCGGGGAGCCGCCGGGCAGGAGGACATAGTCCCGTAGCTCCTCGAGTTCACGCCTGCGCCCCTGGAACGGCCACCGTACGAGGCGCTCCAGGGGATCGAGCAGCCTGGCCCGCTCCAGGGTGAGCTGCAGCTCCGCGGTGTCCGGCAGCCCGGTCGTGCCCGGTACCCGCGAGAGCCACAGCACCGCCTGGAGGGCGTCGGCCAGTTCGTCGGTGGTCAGCCCGTCCGTCGCCGGGGGGAGGCCGGAGAGATAGGCCAGACAGAAGCGTTCCGGACCCGGTTCGGCCGGAAGCTGGTCGAGATGGCACTCCAGGACGCGCCGGGCGGCCCCGGGCCCCGCCAGCCCGCGCAGCGTCCGGTCCCGCACATCGGACTTGAGGGACCACCCGCCCTGGTCCTGCATCCCCATGGTCGTGCAGTCGTCGACCAGTTCCAGGACCGCGCCGCCGGTCGGGGCCTCCTCACCGGGCAGCCGGAGCCGCTGTGGATCGAAACGGCTCAGCAGACAGGCCGCCTCCCGGTAGGCCCGGCGGGCGTCGGAGACCTCCTGGGGCCGCTCCTCACCCGTGTGCAGCTCCGCGCGTAAGCGGGCGACGAACAACTCCCGTGCCGCGGAGGGGTCCATCGGGGGGCGGTCAGAGGGACTGGTAGACACGGATGGCCCCCTCCGCTGCCGTGCAGAGTTTCCGCATATAGCTCTCGCGGTCCCCACCGTTCGCCTCGGTGGCCTGGAGCACCTCGTGCACGGCCGCGTCCACGAGCGTGGTGATGACGGATTCCCGGAGCTGCCCCGTACCGAGGGCCTCCGGTGGCGACTCGTGGAAGGCCTGGTCGAAGAAGGTGCGCAGATCGTCGGGTTCGGCGATCCGCGCGGTGTCCCAGGCCAGGTTTCCCCGCAGGTCGTAGGGGAGTTGACGCATCGAGCGCCCGTACCCGAGGAGCACCAGGCGGGGCGCCTGGTCTCCGCGGACGGCGGCGTGCTCGTAGATGGCCATGCCGAGCTGTCCGATGAAGTCCCACACATCGGAGCTGGGATCGAGCTTGTCGCATTCGTCGAGGACCAGCCAGAAGCGCTCCTCGACGGCGGTGGCCCGGCCGGCCACCCAGTGCGCAGCCTCGTCGATCGACGGCAGCAGGTCGTTGAGTTCCGTGGGGTTCAGCGGTGCGGCGCCCTCCTGCGGATCGGCGACGAAGTCGGCCAGCCGACGGACGACCTTGGCGGCGGTCGCGGTGTGCGACAGGGTGACGCGCACCGGACGGAATCCGCTGTGCTGCCCGATATGGCGAAGGAAGTTGTAGGTGTACGACCTGCCGCTGCCCGGCTCGCCGTCGACCAGCAGAATGAACGTATGGGGGTCCGCGACGAACCGGCGCAGGGTCTCCCGCAGATCCTGGCGGCCGATGAAGGCCTCGGTGCCGTTCTTCAGGACACAGGTGCGGAAATTGTCCCGTGCGGCGTGGGCGCGGAAGTCCTCCCGCAGCCGGGCCAGGAATTCCTGGGCCTTCACGATGTCCGGAAGCACGGCCAGCCGGTCGATCGTGGTGACGGCCTCGACGAGTCGCAGCTGCCGCTGGATATCGGTGCGTGACTGGTGCACGAGCGTGCGGGCATTGTCCGTGCTGAGATGCGTCAGCCGCAGCGCGCCGATGAATTCCGGCGGGAATCCGTACTGGGCGAGCTGTGTATGCGGATCGGTGGTGTCGAGCAGATAGTTGCGCACCCACGTGGTGACCAGGTCCCACTCCGTTTCCGTCAACGGCATGCCGCACCTACCCGCCACCGTCGAAGATCCGCTGAACCGGTGTCCTGACCTCGTGCTGCGAGAGATATTCGCTGATGCCGTGGTGATTGCTGCTGTCATTCGTGACCAGCAGATCGGTGACCCGTTCCTGCGGGGCGTACTCGGGCCGCAGAGTGTGGTCGAGAGCCACCAGGTCCCGCAGGTCCGAGGCGTTGCGCCAGGCCGCCACCCCGGCCGGGACCGCCGGCGGCCGCGCCAGATGGTCCTGCACCTCGGAGATCGCCAGCGGCGATCCGACGGTGACCAGCAGCTCCACCTCCCGGCCCTGCTCCATCAGCACCTCGTAGGCGATGATCGTGCCCAGGCTGTGGCCGACCACCACCAGCGGGCCGCCGTCCACGCCCGCCAGCGTCTCCTTGACCACCTCGCGCATCGCCGGCCCCGCCCCGCCGAAGAAATAGGCGTGCACGTCCTTGAAGGCGTGCTTGACCAGCAGCCGGAACACCGCCATACGGCCGGACCGGGGCATCGGCAGCGCCTCCAGCGGCAGCTCCGCACCGGGCTCCTCGTCCTCCCCGGCCTGTGCCAGCGTGTCCGCGAGATACGTCATGTCCCGCAGCCAGTCGACCAGCGCGCTCTCATCGGCCCCGGCCCGCCCCTCCAGCGCGATCTCACCGGCTTCGAGCCGCGCTTCACCCAGCGTCCGCGCCACGAAGTCCTCCGGCGGCTCCGCCCCGGCCCGGTCCGCGGCGGCCGGCATCTCCTCGATCAGCTCCGTCCGGCCGTCCAGCGGATCCGGCCGGAAATCGGGGAGCGGAGCCGGATACCGCACCGGGGCCCAGTACGCCATCCGCGACGCCCCGGCCATGTCCCGGCCGAACAGCGCGGTGTCCCACTGGGACTTGAGCAGCTCCGAGCGGACCTTGTTCCCGTTTCCGTGGACATAGACGACCCTGGGTTGCATTGCTCGCGCCTCCCGGCCTCAGCCGCGCTGCAGCATGATGTCGTCGTACGACGCGAGCCGCTGCCAGCGCTCGGCCGGGGCGAGGACGACGGGCATCAGATCGACGGCGGGCAGCGGCCCCAGGTCCAGCGAGGTCAGCTCGGCGACATCCTTGACCGGCACCTGGTACGTCCGGAACGCACCCAGCGGCGGCGGCGCGCCCGCCTGTGCACCGGCCAGGGCCCGCTCGGCGTCCCGGGTCAGATCGGGGCTCTGGTCGAGGACGTACGCCGTCGCCGCCAGCGCGCCGTCCTGGAGGAAGGCCGCCACCTTCCAGAAGCGCAGCGGCACTTGTACGCCCCGGTACGGCGGGTCGGAGTCGTGCAGTACGGGTCCGGTGAGGACGGCAAGCTTGCGGTCGAAGTCGGCGGCGTGGTCGAGCAGATAGTTCTCCAGCCCCTGCCACAGCTGCTTGCCCTGGTTGAAGACATCAGCCTGCGGGGCGGCATTGGTGTAGTGAAAGGTGTCCTCATTGGCCTGGTTCGCCTCCGCGGCCGTACCCCACACGGGGTCGAGCCGGCGCACCAGATGTCCCCTGTCCAGGGAGTTGTCGCGGTACACGTCATTGCCCGTCTGGTGGGCCCTGTCCAGCCGCGGATCGAACTGCCAGCTGCTCTCCCGTGGCACGTTCTCCAGCAGGCGCTGACCGTCGATGCAGACCGCGGTGGCCACCGCCATCCGCCGGTCCGGGCGCAGCACCACGGTGAAGTGGGTGTAGGGCAGCACCACCGTCTCCACCTCGGGACGGCTGGGCAGCGGCAGCGGTACCCGAACCCCGAGGAAGTGCTCGTCATAGCCCGCACGGTCCACCAAGGGCGGCCGGGAAGCGGTCCCGGCCGTCGCGCCGGCGGCCCGCGGGGAGTCTGATGGGATCATGGGATTAGCGCTTCCCGGTGGTGCGGAGCGCCGATCGGTGCCCACCTCGAAGCCACTCGAACAGCCGCGCGCCTCGGCGCCGCTCCGTCTGCGGCGGGACCGTTCAGACGGTGGGGCGCGGCGCCGCCTTCGGACGCCGGCGGGCCACGGGGCCAGATCCCGTTTGCCGGGGCCTCAGTCGGCAGGGTAGATGTCTCCGCTGGCCATACCGCTTTCCTGCTCGCTCTGGGACCGGAGCCTGCGCGCCTTCTCCTGAAGCCGCTTCCGCTCCTCCGGGTCGCTGGTCCGCTCCGCGGCCGCCTGCAGTTCCTGGGCCTTGTCCCGCATCTGCTGGATGCGTGCGCGTGATTCTCCTGATGCGCTCATGATCTGTCCTTGAACGGTGTGGGGAGAGCTGCATTTACCAGCTAATCAGGGTCGACGGCCCTTGGCACTCGGGCGTCACGCTCCGTACGGGTGGGTGTCCGGGCGTAATTCCCGGAGCGGAAAAGGCATCGCGCGCGCCCTTTTATCCGGGGGTGCGGAACCGGACCGGTCCGGCCGGAGCGTGACCGCCGGCCGCGGCACGCCCGGGTATACCGGCGTGTCTCCACCGGATGGCCTTCCTGAATGGCGAGGGCGGCCCGTAGGGACGTTGGCTGAAGCACAGCACGCTCAAAGTCCGCCGAGTGTCAGCGCTTCTGGTGTTTGACGCTCCCCTCGTTCAGTGGAGTCCCTCCATGTCATCCGAACCAGCTCTTTGTGGGGGCGACGCCGAACTGTCCTCGACAGAACCCGGCGAGCACTTTCCGCCCATGACCCCTGAGAAAAACTCGGCCCGCACACTTCTGTGGGAGGCAGTCACCCATCGGCCCTTGGAGGAAGTCGCTGCTCTTGTAGAACGGCTCAAGCGCAGTGGCGACGTTCCCAACCCCGGCGACGAAGCCCTGCGCATGGCGGTCGTTGCCCGTCCGGTGAGCGAGGTCGCTGCGCTCTTCGACATGCTCAGCGCCACCCCGCACACCGCGGAATCGAGCCATGACGCACTGTGCGCGGTGGCCGTCGACCGGTCCGTGGAGGAGGTGGCGCAGCTGATCGAGCTGTTCGACCGGACGAACGGCGGCGGTGCCGAGGCCCACGGCCTCATGGATCACTTCCCGCCCGGCCCCGGCGGATACGGCGGTCCCGGCGGCCAAGGCGGTCCCGTTGACCCCGTCGAACCGGAGCGCACCGCGTCCATGCACGTCCTCGACCCCGATGTCCGCCCTCTGGGCCGCGACGGGCAGCCGATGTACACCGCGCACAACGAGTCCGCGATGCACCAGCAGCCCAGCCGTCCCCCCTGGGCCCAGCGGCCCGCCGGCGCCATGCCGCAGGGCGGTCCGCGCTGGGCGCCCGCGGACGAGGCGCCCCGCCAGCCGGGCTACGCGGTCCCCGGCGTGCTGCGGTCCGTACTGCGCTGGCCCGCGGCCCTGGCACTCGCACTGTGCGGGCTGAGCCATCTGCCGGTGAACACCTCGCACCTGCAGGGCGCCCAGGCGGCCGCCGGGCTCTCGATGGCCATCGCCATCGTCTACCTGCTGCTGGCCGGCTGGCTGGCGATGCACGACACCGCCCTGGTCTGGACGGTGAGCGCCGCCGCGGCGATGATCATCATCGCGCTGCACGCCCTGTCCCGGGCCGGGGTCTTCGCCCCGCTGGGCAGCGGCTTGGGCGACACCGGCATGTGGCCCGAACTGCTCGCGGTGGGGCTGGCGATCGTCAGCGCCGGGTTCGCGGGGGCGGCGCTGCTCTACCGCCCGCGCCGTATGCGTACGGCCGCCGCGTAACCGCCGACGGCACAGCGGCCGCCAAGGGCGCGGGCCGGGAACCCAGGTCAGGGTCCCGGCCCGCGCCCTTGGCGGGTGCGTCAGGGGCGCGGGCCGCCGTATTACCCGGCGGGCTGCCCTCCGTACGGTGCCATGTGGTCAGGAACTACCCGCCGGCCCGGCATTGGCGTTCTCGGCCTCCCGCCGGGCGGGTTCCGCCCCTGGACCACCGTGCCCCCATCGGGGCCGCACCGGGCGCTCATTCCCTGGCCGAGTACCGGTGCAGCACCCAGGTGGGCAGCGCGAACCAGCAGAGCATGAACCAGGCGACGAGCCCGCTGACGATCCAGGGGACGGCGGAGTCGTCCATCGCGATGCGCAGGATCAGCAGCAGGGCGGAGGCGACCGTCGCCAGGAGGAGCACGATCCCGACCATGGACAGGCGCCCGGCCCAGAGCACCGTCTCCGGCTTCAACCGGTGACCGGTGACCAGCCGGTGGAAGGTCACCGTCCCGATCAGCGCGCCGGTCGTGGCCGCCCCCAGCAGGACCGTCACCACGTAGATGGTCCGGTCGGTCTGTCCGAGCGTGGCGAAGCGCGGGGTGAAGACGACGGTGAGCAGAAACCCGAAGAGGATCTGCACACCGGTCTGTATGACCCGCACCTCCTGCAGCAGGTCGTTCCACCGCCGGTCGGCACGCTCTTCCGGCGACTCATGACGCCCCTGCGACGTCTCACGGGGGCCCAGCGCATTCACCTGGACTCCCGTTCCCTCTTGCCGGTACGGAACGCCAGCTCGTTGTTCTCCACCTCTACGCGCACCTCGTCACCGGACGACAGCGCACCGTCGAGCAGCAGCCGCGAGAGCATGTTGTCGATCTCGCGCTGGATGGTGCGCCGCAGCGGCCGGGCCCCGTATTCGGGCTGGTGGCCGCGGTGGGTGAGCCAGTCCACGGCACCGGGGGAGAAGTCCACGGCGATGTCCTGGGCATGCAGCCTGCGGCGGGTCCCGTCGAGCAGCAGCCCGGTGATCTGACGCAGCTGGTCGTCGGTGAGCCGGCGGAAGACGATGATCTCGTCGAGCCGGTTCAGGAACTCCGGGCGGAAGTGTTCGCGCAAGGAGCTCAGCGCCCGTTCCCGCGCGCCGTCGCCGGCCTCCGCCCCCGAGATGTCCGGGCCGAAACCGAGCACTCCCCGGCCGCCGCTGAGCGCATCGGAGCCGAGGTTGCTGGTCATCACGATGACGGTGTTCTTGAAGTCGACCGTGCGGCCCTGGGAGTCGGTCAGATGCCCGTCGTCGAGGACCTGCAGCAGCATGTTGAAGACATCGGGGTGCGCCTTCTCCACCTCGTCGAGCAGCAGCAGCGAATAGGGGTGGTGGCGCACCGCCTCGGTCAGCTGGCCCGCATCCTCGTGGCCGACGTACCCCGGCGGTGCACCCACCAGCCGGCTGACGGTGTGCCGCTCCTGATACTCACTCATGTCCAGCCGCACCATGCGCTCCTCGCTGCCGAACAGCGCCTCGGCCAGCGCGCGGGCCAGTTCGGTCTTGCCCACACCGGTCGGGCCGAGGAAAAGGAAGCTGCCGATCGGGCGGTCGGGGTCGGAGAGTCCGGCCCGCGAACGCAGGATCGCGTCGGAGACGGCCGTGACCGCGTCGTCCTGTCCGATCACCCGGGTGTGCAGCCGCTCCTCCAGCCCGAGCAGCCGCTCCTTCTCCTCCTGGGTCAGACTGCTCACGGGCACGCCCGTCTGCCGCGACACGATCTCCGCGAGGTCCTCCGCGGTGACCTGCACGATGTGGCAGTCGCTCGGCGGCTCGGCCTGGCCGGCCTCGATCCGTGCGGCGAGGTCGGCGATCCGGTCCCGCAGCTCGGTGGCCCGTTCGTACTGCTCCGCGGCGACCGCCTGGTCCTTGTCCCTGACCAGCTGCTCCACCTCGCGTTCCAGATCGCGTACATCGGTGGCCTTGGCGCCCGAACGGAGCCGGACCCGGGCGCCCGCCTGGTCGATCAGGTCGATCGCCTTGTCGGGGAGGAAACGGTGGGCGATGTAGCGGTCCGAGAGCTCGACCGCCGCCAGCAGCGCCTCCTTCGTGTAGCGCACCTGGTGATGCGCTTCGTAGCGGTCCTGCAGTCCGCGCAGGATCTCCACGGTGTCGGAGACGCTCGGTTCGGGCACGAGGATGGGCTGGAAGCGACGGGCGAGCGCGGCGTCCTTCTCGATGTGCCGCCGGTACTCCTCCAGGGTGGTGGCGCCGATGACATGCAGCTCCCCGCGCGCGAGGGCGGGCTTGAGCATGTTGCTCGCCTCCAGGGAACCGCCGTCCCCGCTGCCGCCGCCGGCCCCGACGACCGTGTGGAGCTCATCGATGAAGATGATCAGCGAGTCGGTGTGCGCGCGGACCTCCTCGATGATGGCGTTCATCCGCTCCTCGAAGTCGCCGCGGTAGCGGGTGCCGGCGACGACGGCCGTCAGGTCCAGCGCGACGACGCGACGCCCTGCCAGGGTGTCGGGGACGTCCCCGTCGGCGAGGCGCTGGGCCAGGCCCTCGACGATCGCGGTCTTTCCGACCCCCGCGTCGCCGACCAGCACCGGATTGTTCTTCCCCCGGCGGGAGAGCACCTCGATGGTCTGCTCGATCTCCTCGTCACGGCCGATGACCGGGTCGATCCGGCCCGCGCGGCCCAGGTCGGTCAGATCGCGGCTGTATTTGTCGAGCGTCGGGGTGTCGTGCTTCGGTGCGGCGCCGTGCTCGGTGCCCGGGTGCGCGGCGCCGGGACCGCCCTGCGGGGCGGCCTGCGGCTCGAAGTGGGCGAGGTTCAGAATGCGCCCCGCCGCCGAGTCCGGATTGGCCGCCAGGGCGTCGAGCACATGCTCCGGGCCGATGTACGAGGCACCGTTGTCCCGCGCCAGCTCGTGCGCGCTCAGCAAAGCCCGCTTGACCGCGGGCGTCACGGCGACGCTGGCCTGTTTCGGGCCCGAACCGGCGGCGCGGTCGATCTCGGCCGCCAGCGCATCGGGGTCCGCCCCCGCGTGCTGGAGCATGCTGCGGGTCGGTTCGGCCGCCAGGGCGGCCCGCAGGAGGTGCTCGGTGCCGAGCTCGGGACTGCCGTGCTCGGCGGCGTAGGCGGCTGCGGAGGTCACCAGATCCCGGGCGGTGGCGCTCATCATGCGCGCGATGTCCGCCTGCCGGGGCATGGGCTGCCCCTGCTCACCGCCCGTGGACCGCGCGGAACCGAAGAAGCGCGCGAGGAAGTCACCGAACGGGTCCGGGCCGTAACCCTCCGGACCCATGAATCCATTGCTCATGTGTGTCCGTTCCGCTGTCACGGCGGTACCGCGACATGCTGCCTTGTCGGGTGCCTTGTGCTGTTGCCTGATGCTCCTGCCCTGCCGGGTGCCCGGAAGACGCGACGCGACACGTCGTACGCGACTCCACTGCTTCAGGATCAGGGCCCGCAACTCCATCCGCACCCGGGCAGCCGGAGCCGGGCACGCCCCGTCCCGCGCCATACGTCCGGCCCGCCGCGCCCCACGCGGCACCGGACGCGGGAGAGCCGCGGCGTAAGTGGTCCCCGGGGCGGGCGGCGGAGGCGTCACATCTCCTTGTGGATACGGGTCAGATCGGCGGTGAGGGCGTCGAGCCAGATCACCGAGTCGAGGAGCAGCGCGGCGGAGACCGCGCGGGCCTCCGTGTCGGGGCTGTCGCGTGAGATGGCCGGGGTGACCGCCAACAGGGCGCGGATATCGAGTGGTTGCGGATGGTCCTGAGGCGGACCGTGGTCCGTGCAGAGGTGCCGGGCGAGGGACCGGTAGTCGGCCGCCGTGCGGTCGGCGGCGTGGCGCAGCCAGGTGCCGACGTCCTGCGAGGCGATCCGGCCGGGGCGGTCGGGCAGCAGCCGCTCTCCGCGCCGCGCGTCCTTCCCGGCCACCAGCAGCACGGGCCAGTCCGGCTGCGGGGAGTCCTCCCGTGGCTCGGACTGGTACTGGGCCAGGCTCTCCTGCGCGAGGCCGAGGGCGCGGTTGAGGGCGAAGGTATCGGTGCTGCCGGAGCGTTCGACGACCCGTGCGGTGGTGTACCCGATGGCGTCGGCGATGGCCGAGCACAGCCCCGCCATGCTTCTGCGCACCTCGCTGCCCGCGCCCCGCGGCCAGGCCACCAGCCCGCAGGCCAGCCCGATGACGCTGCCGACCAGCACATCCACCAGCCGGACCGGGGCCAGCTGCCAGGTGACGGGGGAGACCTGGGCGAACAGCGTGGCCACGACCAGGGTGAAGCCGCCCTGCGCCCAGGCCAGCCCGCGCAACGGCCCCGCGGTGAACGCCACCAGCATGACCACCGGCAGCACGACGGCGTACACCGTGTCCCGGTCGTGGACCAGCGCCAGCATCCCGCCCGCCAGCACCGCACCGACCAGCGTGCCGGTGAGCGCCTGCCGGACCGCGGACCAGGTCTCCAGACTGGTCGTACGGGTCAGGGTGAGCGTGGCGAGCAGGACCCAGAAGCCGTGCTGCAGGTCGAGGAGTCCGGCGGTGGCCCGGGCCGCGGCCAGCCCGAGCGCGAACCGGCAGGCGTTCTGGAAGATCACCGAGCGGGGTGTGAGGTGCATGGTCAGCCGCTGCCACCACAGCTCCGGCCAGCGGGCCCGCGCGTAGGCGAAGGTGTGCCCGGCGGGGTTCCGTTCGACGGTACGGTCGCCGAGCATCAGCCGGGTGGCCAGGACGAGGACGACGGCGCAGTCGGCGGCCTGCACCACCTGGGACCGGCGGCGCAGATAGACCAGCCGCTCGTCGGTACCGAGCCGTTCCAGGGTGTCCACGGCCCGGTGGGCGCGGACCGGGGCCAGCTCTTCCTGGAGGGCCGTGGCGGACGGCCCCGCGCCGGGCCGCAGCCGCTTCCCCTGCCGCAGCGCGTCCGCCGCCCCGCGGGCGGCGGCGCTGATGCCCTTGAGCAGCGCCACCGTCTCCGGCTGGTACTTCCGGTGCGGCCCGGCCCCGGTGTGCAGGTCGTCCAGCCGGGCCAGCAGGGTGCGGACGGCTTCGGCGGCGTGCGCCATGGCCTTGTGCGTCAGGGTGGGGGAGGCGGGCCGGTCGGCGGGCGGCACACAGGTGGGACGGAGCGCCTCCCCTGCAGTGTGCGCCTGGGCGAGCGCCTGTACGGGCGGGGGCCCGCCGTGGTGGTCGGCCAGGCGCGCGGCCGCGTCGGCGGCGTCGGCCAGCAGCCGGCGGAAGGACGGGGTGTCCGGTTCGGGCATCAGGAAGCGCTGGGCCAGTGCCAGCAGGACCGCTCCCAGCAGGAAGCCGGACAACCGCTGGCCCAGGAAGTCCGGGGCGTAGGGCGGGAAACACGGCAGGATGTAGAGCAGCTGCATCCCGGGTGCCGCCCCGGCGATCCGCGGGCCGGTGGTGCCCGCGTACGCCACCACGAAGCCGATGACGAGCATGCCGACGACGGCCGCCCAGGTCTGGACGGCGAGCAGCGTGCCCAGCGTGACCAGCACGAGCCCGGCGGGGATCGCGGTGAGCACGGTCGTGGCGCGCTGCCGCCCGGATCCGGGAATCCGGGCGAGCGCACCGAGCGACACCACGGTGAAGGTGGCGTAGACGGACATGACGGTCAGGCCGAGCCCGTAGCGGCAGAGATAGAAGGCGGCACAGGAGGCGGTCGTCACCCGGACCGCGTTGCCGACCACCGTGCGGTGCCCCTGCAGTCCGTGTTTGCCGTGCTCCAGCAGGTAGCGCAGCCTGCGCAGCCTGGCCTTGACGGGCCCGCCGGCCGAACGCCGCGGCCCGGACCCCGGAGAAGCTCCCTGCTGAGGGCTCACCTTTCCACTATTGGGCAGCGGGTCCCGGTCCGCACCCGCCGCCGGGCAGCCCCGGACTCCGCGAACGGCCGCGCCTCGAAGGCCCTCTGCCGGGGCGCCGAGCCGAGTGACACCCGCCACTCACACGTCTCCTGCCCGGCGACGCCCCGCTCCGCGCCCAGCCCACCTCCCGGAGGTGTTTCCAACAGACATACCTCTAGCAGGAATGCCAAGGAGCAGGACGGGAGTTGGCGATGAGCGGCCGGGCGGGGGACCGGCGCGGACCGTAGGATGCGCGACGTGACGGAGATGAGGGCGGGCGCCGCGGACACCGGCGATGCCGAGCGACCGGCGCTGCCGGCGACCAGTTGGGCGGTGCTCGGGCTGCTCTCCTTCGGTGAGGAGCTGTCCGGCTACGACCTCAAGAAATGGTCCGACTGGTCGCTGCGCCTCTTCTACTGGAGCCCCTCCTTCAGCCAGATCTACGGCGAGCTGAAGCGTCTGGAGAAGGTCGGTTACCTCACCTCGCGGATGGTCGCCCAGGAGACCGGCAACCGCGACAAGCGGGTCTATGTGATCACCGACGCGGGGATGGCGGCGGTCCGTCACTGGGCGCGCGAGGCGCCCGTGGAGCCCCCCGTCCTCAAACACGGCGTGATGCTGCGGATGTGGCTGGGCCATCTGCTGGAGACCGACCGGATGCGGGAGGTGCTGGGCCGGCACCGGGAGTACGCGGAGACCATGCGGCAGCGCGCCGAGGTGGACGTCGAGGACGCCTGCGGCGAGGAGGCCTGGGCCTATCCCGCACTCGTCCTGAAGTGGTCGGAGCGCTACTACGCCTCCGAACGGGACCTGGCCGATGCCATGCTGGCCGACCTGGACGAGCGGGACCGCCGGCGCCTGTAGGGCGTGCGCCGAGCGGGCCGCCGCGGGGCGAGTGAGGTGACGGCGCCGTTGTCAGAGCCCTGTGGAACACTCGCCGTCACCGTTCGAGAAACGGATCGAACTAGCGGTGGACCAGGGGGGATTGTCTTTATGGCCGTGAGCATCGGCTTCATCAGTGCGACAACGGAGGAGCTGGACAGGGCGGAGAAGGATCCGAGTTGGGCCAATGAATACGTCTTCGAGCTCTACGCCGACGATGACTTCCCGAGGCCGGACCGTCCCTGTGGTGACCCGGACAAGGCATGGGCCGGCCTCCAGTTCCTGCTCGACGAGACGGATGTGCGGCTCGACTTCCTGATGGACGGGTTCCCGATCCTGGAGGACGGCTCCCTGTTCGGATGGTCTGCGGAGCAGATCGAGAGCGTGGCCCGGCAACTGCAGGCGACCCCGTGGGAGCAGTTGGCGGCCCACTACGCCCCGGAGCAGATGACGAAGGAGGGCGTGTACCCCAACATGTGGAGTTTCGACGCCGAGGGCGAGCTGGAGTGGCTCGAGCGCGCCTACGAGGACCTTGTCCCCTTCTTCGTCAAGGCGGCCGACGGTGGATACGGGGCCTTTATGACCTTCAGCTTCTAGGGCAGACGCTTCCTGGGCGGTGTCAGCCCGTGAGGACCCGGGCCCGGCAGTCGGCCGGGGTGCCCCAGGCGTCCCGGAGCGGGCGGGCCTTGCGGATCCACAGCGAGAGGTCCAGTTCCTCCGTGTATCCGAGGGCGCCGTGCAGTTGGAGTGCCGTGCGCGCCGCGGTATGGCCGGCCTCGCCCGCCGCGACCTTCGCCGCCGCCACCTCCCGGCCCGCCGAGGGGGCTCCCGCGGCCACCGCCAGGGCCGCCGCATGCACCAGCGGCTGGGCGAACTCCAGCGCGATGAGGGTGTCCGCCAGCCGGTGCTTGACCGCCTGGAACGAGCCGATGGCCACCCGGAACTGGGTGCGCTGCTTGACGTAGGACACCGTCGCCGCCAGCAGGGCGCGGCCGAGGCCGAGGGACTGCGCGGCGGTGGCCAGCCGTGCGACCTCGACGGCGTGCGCGGCGGCCGCGGTCACCGCGGGGCCCCGGGCCACCACCGTGCCGCCGAGCGGGCGGGCCGCCCGCCGGGCCGGATCGAGGGTGGTCTGCACCGGCCCGTGGGTGTCCGTCCGGCACACCGTGTCGCCCTGTACGACGAGGACGGCGTCGGCGGCATCCGCGTCCAGGGCGTACGGCCCCGCCCCGGCGCACAGGCTGAGGACGGCCTCGCCCGCGGCGATCCGCGGCAGCCACTCCCCGGCCAGGGAGTCTGATCCCAGACGCTCCAGGAACACGGCCGCCGCCACCGTCTCCACCAGGGGACCCGGAACGGCATGCCGTCCCAACTCAGTGAAGGAAAGCGCCAGTTCGACCGGCAGCAGACCCGTCCCGCCGTGCCGCTCCGGAACGGCGAGCCCGAACACCCCCGCCTCCGCGAGCCGCGCCCACAGCGCCCGGCCCGGCTTGTGCTCCCCGGCCGCCCAGGCACGCACCACGGCCGGTGTGCCGGACGCCCCCAGCATGCCGTCCAGCGTCCGCGCGAACTCCCGCTGCTCATCGGTCAGGAGGAACCGCATCACCGGCGTCCCTTCGGCAGGCCGAGCAGCCGCTCGGCGATGATGTCGCGCTGGATCTCGTTGGTGCCGGCGTAGATCGGCCCGGCGAGCGAGAAGGTGTAGCCCTCGGCCCAACTCCCGTGCGCGGGCGCCTCGTCGGCGTCATCGGCGAGCATCCCGTACGGGCCGAGCAGGTCCAGGGCGGTCTCGTGCAGGGCGATGTCCAGCTCGGACCAGAAGACCTTGTTGAGGCTCGACTCGGCGCCGAGGCCCCCCGCCTCACCGGCGACGAGCCGGGAGGCGTGGGCGTAGGTGAAGAGCTGATAGGCGCGGGCGCCGACCCATGCGTCGGCCACCCGGTCGCCGAGGGCCGGAGCGGCCCCCTCGGGGGTCTCGCGCCACAGTGCGGTCAGTCGCTCGGCGGCCGCGGTGAAGCGGCCCGGACTGCGCAGCGTCAGCCCGCGTTCCTTGCCGGCGGTGCTCATCGCGATCCGCCAGCCCTGCCCCGGCTCGCCGATGACCTCCGCGTCGGGCACGAAGACCTCGTCGAGGAAGAGTTCGGCGAAGGCGGGCTTGCCGTCGAGGCGGCCGATGGGGCGTACCGTCACACCCGGTGCGTCCAGCGGGAACATCAGATAGGTGAGCCCCTGGTGCGGCCGGGCGGCGTCCGGATCGCTGCGGAACAGCCCGAAGGCGCGGTCGGCGAAAGCGGCCCGGGACGACCAGGTCTTCTGCCCGCTCAGCAGCCATCCGCCGTCGGTCCGTACGGCGACCGAGCGCAGCGACGCCAGATCCGACCCGGACTCCGGCTCCGACCAGGCCTGCGCCCAGATGACCTCACCGCGCGCCATGGGGCCGAGCACGCGGGCGCGTTGCTCCTCGGTGCCGTGCTCGAAGAGGGTCGGGGCGAGCAGACTGATGCCGTTCTGGCTGACCCGCCCGGGGGCGCCCGCGGCGTAGTACTCCTCCTCGAAGACCAGCCACCGCAGGAGCGAGGCGCCCCGGCCGCCGTACTCCTCGGGCCAGGTGACGACCGACCAGCGGTCCGCGGCGAGCCGGTGCTCCCACTCCCGGTGCGCGGCGAATCCTTCCGCGGTCTCCAGCGACGGCAGCGGGGTGGCGGGTACATGGCCGGCGAGCCAGGCGCGTGCCTCGGCCCGGAACTCCTCGTCCGCGGCGGTGAATTCGAGGTCCATCAGGCGCCCGCCCCCTGGGGGCAGGGGAGGTGCCCGTCGCGCGGGGGCGTCTCGTCATGGGCAGCGGGCATCGCCATCGCCTCCTTCTCTAACAAGTGTTTGGTAGGTTAACGTGTCGCCAGGAGCAGCGTCGAGGCCCCACCACAGATGAGGCCCCACCACAGGCGAGCGCCTTCGCTGTTCCGCGACCGGATCGCCCGGACCTGGACCGGCCTGGAGACCATCCGCTGGAGGCTCGCGTATGACACCGCCCCCTTACGTGCCCGGCCACCATCTGCTCGACGGCCGGACCGCCGTCATCACCGCGGCCGCCGGAGCCGGCATCGGCGGTGCCACCGCCCGGCGGTTCCTGGAGGAAGGCGCCCGCATCGTCATCGGTGACGCCCATGCGCGCCGTCTGAAGGAGAGCACCGAGGCGCTCACCGCGGAGTTCGGCGCCGGCACGGTGGCTTCCCTGCCCTGCGATGTCACCGACGAAGACCAGGTCAACGCCCTGCTGGAGCTGGCGGAAGAGCGCCATGGCCGGCTCGACATCGTGGTCAACAACGCCGGGCTCGGCGGCACCGCCGATCTCGTCGCGATGACGGACGAACAGTGGGGCAAGGTTTTGGACGTGACGCTGAACGGGACCTTCCGCTGCACCCGGGCCGCGCTGCGCCGGATGAAGGCCACCGGCAGCGGAGGAGTGATCGTCAACAATGCCTCCGTCGTCGGCTGGCGCGCCCAGCGCGGCCAGGCCCACTACGCCGCGGCGAAGGCCGGGGTGATGGCACTGACCCGCTGCGCCGCCATGGAGGCCGCCGAGTACGGCGTCCGCGTCAACGCGGTCTCGCCCAGCCTCGCCCTGCATCCGCATCTGGTGAAGGTGACCACCCCCGAGCTGCTCGCGGAGCTCACCGAGCGCGAGGCGTTCGGCCGCTACGCCGAACCCTGGGAGGTCGCCAATGTCATCGTCTTCCTGGCCGGCGACTACGCCTCGTACATGACCGGCGAAACGGTGTCCGTCAGCTCCCAGCATGCGTGAGCCGCAGCTGCCCGGCACCGGCCGGGGCGCGCGCACCGAACCGCCCCGGGGAGTCCGCCGCCCGCATCTGCCGACGGCATCGCCTTGCGGAACCGACCGGCACCTCCGCAGAATCTGACCAGGGAGACCACCATGTCCGAGGCCTACATCGTTGACGCGGTCCGCACCCCGGTCGGCAAGAAGGGCGGCGGTCTGTCCGCCGTCCACCCCGCCGACCTGGGCGCCCATGTACTGACGGCGCTGATGGCACGCACGGGAGCCGATCCGGCCGCCGTCGAGGACGTCGTCTTCGGCTGTCTGGACACGGTGGGGCCGCAGGCCGGGGACATCGCCCGGACGTGCTGGCTGGCCGCCGGACTGCCCGAGGAGGTGCCCGGTGTCACCATTGACCGCCAGTGCGGCTCCTCCCAGCAGGCCGTCCACTTCGCGGCCCAGGGCGTGCTCTCCGGCACCCAGGACCTGGTGGTCGCGGGCGGCGTACAGAACATGTCGCAGATCCCGATCGCCTTCGCCAGCCGCCAGGCCGCCGCCCCGCTGGGCCTGACCGACGGCCCGTTCGCCGGTTCCGAGGGCTGGCGGGCCCGCTACGGCGCGGCGCCCGTCAACCAGTTCCACGGTGCCGAACTCATCGCCGCCAAGTGGCACCTCTCCCGCGAGGACATGGAGGAGTTCGCGCTCCGTTCGCACCGGCGGGCCGTCCGCGCCATCGACGAGGGCCGCTTCGACCGCGAAATCGTTCCCTACGGGGAGGTCACCACCGACGAGGGGCCACGGCGCACCACCTCGCCGGAGAAGATGGCCGCCCTGCCGCCGGTCGTCGAGGGCGGCCGGCTGACCGCGGCGGTCTCCTCGCAGGTCTCCGACGGCGCGGCCGCCATGCTCCTCGCCTCGGAGCGGGCGGTGGCCGAGCACGGTCTCACCCCGCGCGCCCGCATCCACCATCTGTCGGTGCGCGGCGAGGACCCCATCCGGATGCTGTCCGCACCGATTCCGGCGACGGCGTACGCGTTGAAGAAGGCGGGTATGTCGATCGGCGACATCGACCTGGTCGAGATCAATGAGGCGTTCGCCCCCGTGGTGCTGGCCTGGCTGAAGGAGACCGGTGCCGATCCGGAGCGGGTCAATGTCAACGGCGGCGCCATCGCCCTCGGCCACCCGCTCGGCGCGACCGGCGTCCGGCTGATGACGACACTGCTGCACGAACTGGAGCGCACCGGCGGCCGGTTCGGGCTGCAGACCATGTGCGAGGGCGGCGGCCAGGCCAATGTCACGATCATCGAGCGTCTCTGACGGTCGCACGGCACGAGGGCCTCACCCGCCCTGCCGCGGCCCGGCCGGAAGCTCCGGCCGGACCCGGCGGCAGCGGGCCGCTCAGCGCCGTGGGTCCGGCAGAAGCGGGCCGCTCAGCGGTGGGTCCCGCGGCAGCGCGGCCAGCGTCCGGCGCGCCTCGGCCATGATCCGGTCGACGAGCTCCGCACACGACGGCAGATCCTCGATCACCCCGGCGACCTGGCCGGAGGCCATCACCCCGAGATCGGTGCGCCCCTCGACCATCGACGCCTTCAGCAGCATCGGTGTGTTGGCCGCGAGCAGGACCTGGCTCCAGGAGAGGTCCTTGCCGTGTCTCATCGCCAGGCCGTCACGCACCATCTGGGCCCAGCTCAGACCGGACAGCTTCCTGAACGACGCGGCATGGCGCACCGCCCGGAGCAGCGTGGTGCCGCGCCCGGACCGCTCCAGCGTCTCGACCAGCTCGCTGCGCAGCATCCGGTGCGGCAGACCGTCCACCTTCGTGGTGACGGTGATGTCCTTGACGGCCGCCGCCAGATAGCGGGCCTGGACGGCGGGCGGCACGGTGCTGTCGGACGTCAGCAGAAACCGGGTGCCCATCGCGATCCCCGCCGCACCGTAGGCCAGCGCCGCGACCAGACCGCGGCCGTCGAAGAAGCCGCCCGCGGCGATCACCGGGATGTCGACCGCGTCCACGACCTGCGGGAGCAGCACGGTCGTGGCGACGTTCCCGGTGTGCCCGCCGCCCTCCCCGCCCTGCACGAGGACCGCGTCCGCGCCCCAGGCCGCCACCTTCTCGGCATGGCGGCGGGCCCCCACGGACGGGATGACGACGACCCCCGCATCCTTGAGCCGGGCGATCAGCTCACGGGACGGGGCCAGGGCGAACGAGGCGACCCGTACGCCCTCCGCCACGATGAGGCGCACCCGCTCCGCCGCATCCCCCGCGTCGGCCCGCAGATTGACTCCGAAGGGCGCGTCCGTACGGGACTTGACCTCGTGGACCGCCGCCCGCAGCTGCTCGACGGTCATGGTCGCCGAGGCGAGGATGCCCAGGGCGCCCGCGTTGGCCGCGGCCGAGACCAGCCGGGGCCCGGCCACCCATCCCATACCGGTCTGCACCAGGGGATGGCGCACCCCGACGAGCCTGGTCAGCGGGGTCTCGATCCCGGTCGTGGCCGTCATACCGGCGGCACCTCGCGGTCGCGCAGCCCGTCCGGGTCGATGACCGCACGGATCAACCGCAGTTCCGTGGCGGTCGGCTCCCGGGTGTACGGCACCTCGTCGGGCAGGGCGAGCGGGAAGCCGGTGGCCGCCTGGACCTCCCCGGCCGTCACACCGGGATGGACGGAGGCGAGCCGCATGGCCCGGTCCGGGGTCGCGAAGTCGAGGACGCCGAGGTTCGAGACCACACGCGGAATGCGGTGGTAGCGGGTCGCGGACGGGCCGGCGGCGGCCGCGCTGTCGTATCCGACCCCGCTGATCATGTCGACCTTCTCGACGAAGACCCGCCGCGAATGCTTCGGCACCCAGTAACTCACCGGATTGTTGAGGGTGTTGACGGGTGCGCCGCGTACCCCGAGGAGCTGGCGGGCGGGCTGCTGCCAGTCGCCGATGCAGGAGATGTTCTGGTTGCCGAAGCGGTCGAGCTGGCTCGCGCCCATCATCACATGGCGTCTGCCGCCGGTGACCATGGTGAGGTGCCGGCGGTACGGAAGCCAGCCCTCGGCCGCCCCGTCGAGACCCACGAGCATCGCCTCGCCGTCGGTGAGCAGCAGATCGGGCGAGAAGGTGCGCTTGGCGAGCCGGGCGCCGATCGACGGGATCAGGCCCATCGGGCTGGCGAGCACCTCGCCGTTGTCACGCCAGGCGTCGGCGCAGGCGATCACGCAGTACTCGGCGCGGGTCGTGGTGGTGGTCCGGCTCACGTCTGCTCCTCGTGCCAGGTCTGGACCGCGGACTGGTAGGTCTTCTCGTCCCCGGCCAGGAACCGCTCGGCGAACTCCGGCCAGGGCGTGGTCGCATACAGCTTCTGGAAGGCCTCGTCACGGCCGTAGTCCGGGACACAGGAGGTGAAGTGCGCGCCCTGGGGTGCCTCCACGACCCCGGTGACCGAATGCCGGTTCACCAGCAGGGTCTGCGGGACGGCGGTGGCGAAGTCGTCCACGAGCCGCTCACAGGACAGGTACGCCTCGTCCGCCGCCTCGCAGAACAGATCGTCGAAGTACGGGTCGGGGCCCAGGTACTGGCCGTTGCCGAGGCGGTCGGCACGGTTCAGATGGACCAGGGCGGCGTCCATGCGCAGCGCCGGCACGGCGACGAGGGTCTCGCCGTCCTCGTACGGTGAGGTGACCGTCCGCAGACCGGGGTTGACACGCAGGACGTCGGAGCCGAGACCGGCCCGTACGGGGAGGAACGGCAGCCGGTTGGCGGCGGCGTGCAGGCCCCACATGAACATCGCCTCGTCGATCTCCATAAGTGCGAAGGCACCGCGCTGACGGGCCGCGCGGAAGTGCGGTTCGAGGGGGATCGAGTCCAGGGTCGCGAACGCCGCGACCAGCTTGCGGATCCGGCCCGCTGCGGCGAGCAGGCCGACATCGGGCCCGCCGTACGAGACCACGGTGAGATCGGTGACGTCGGAGCGGAGCAGCGCGCGCACCAGCGCCATCGGCTTACGGCGTGACCCCCAGCCGCCGATGCCGAGGGTCATCCCGCTGTGCAGCCGGGAGACGACTTCCTCGGGCGTCATGGTCTTGTCGGTCATGGCTCAGCCCTCCTTGGCCGGTGCGCCGTGGGGTGTGCCGAAGGTGTCGCGGACGCGGTCGGCGACCCCGCTGAGGTTCGCCTCGAAGGTGAAGCCCTGCTCGAAGCGGTAACTGCGCCGGACGTCGACGGGGTCGATGCCGTTGAGGGCGGCCTTGGCGAGACGGAGGAGACTGCCGTCCTTCTGCGCGATCTCCCGCGCCAATTCCCGGGCGGCGCCGGGCAGTTCCGTGCGCGGGACGACCTTCCAGACCGAGCCGTGCGCATGCAGTTCGGCGGCGGTGGCGGTGCGCGAGGTGTAGTAGAGCGCGCGCATCAGATGCTGGGGGACCAGCCGGGCCAGGTGGGTGGCCGCGCCGAGCGCGCCGCGGTCCAGCTCCGGCAGCCCGAAGGTGGCGTCGTCGCTCGCCACGATGGCATCCGCGTTGCCGGCGAGACCGATGCCGCCGCCCAGGCAGAAGCCGTGCACCGCCGCGACCACGGGCACCTCGCAGGCATAGACCGCCGAAAAGGCCTCGGCGCAGGCGTGGTTGGCGCCGATCAGGACGCCATGGCCGCCTGCCGCGGTGTCCCGCTGCATCTCCTTGATGTCGACGCCCGCGTTGAAGCCGCGGCCCGCGGCGGTGAGGACGACACAGCGGATGCCGGGGTCGTGGCCGGCCGCGCGCACCGCGTCGGCGAGGTCGTACCAGCCCTGTACGGGAAGGGCGTTGACCGGAGGGAAGTCGACGGTGATGACGGCGATGCCCTTGTCCGGCGTGGAGGTGGAGACACCCATGAGGCGATCAGCTACCTTTCCACCAAGCGTTTGTTAGGTTGCGAAGCTAGCAGCGGATCGCGCGCTGCGGGAGGGGTGCCGAATGAGCCTGACCCTCGATCTGACCGGACGGGTGGCCGTCATCACCGGCGGCACCCGGGGCGTCGGCGCCGGCATCGCCCGCGCGTTCCTGCAGGCCGGTGCGGAGGTCGTGGTCTGCGCCCGCCGGCCGCCGGACACCCCCGTCACCGCGGCCGGCCGCACGGCGCACTTCCGCCCCCTCGACCTGCGCGACCCGGCCGCCGTCCGGGCCTTCTTCCCCCGGGTCGCGGCGGCGCACGGCCGGCTGGACTGCCTGGTCAACAACGCCGGAGGCACCCCGTACCGGCTCCTCGGACAGACCGCCGCCGAACGGCACGCCCGGGTCGTCGAACTCAACCTCCTCGCGCCGATGACCGCCTCGCTCGCCGCGTACGAGGTGCTGTGCGACCGGCCGGCCGGCGGTTCGGTCATCATGATCGGCAGTGTCAGCGGCACCCGCCCCTCGCCCGGCACCGCCGCCTACGGCGCGGCCAAGGCGGGCCTGGACCATCTGGCCCGCTCCATGGCCGTCGAATGGGCTCCCCGGGTCCGGGTCAACACCCTCGTGCTCGGCATGGTGCGCACCGAACTCGCCGGTCTGCACTACGGAGACGAGGCGGGCATCGCCGCCGTCGGCGCCACCGTGCCGCTCGGCCGGCTCGCCGAACCCGCCGAGATCGGCGACGCCTGCGTCTTCCTCGCCTCCGACCGTGCCGCGTATCTGACCGGCGCGAGTCTGCTCGTGCACGGTGGTGGTGAGCGCCCCGCCTTCCTCGACGCCGCCACCGTCAACCACCCCGGCGCGCCCGAAGCCCCCGAGGAGATCCGCCATGACGGAACAGGAGACCTGAGATGACCGGTACCGGAATCTGCGCGGGACGCGTCGCCGTCGTCACCGGAGCGGGCCGCGGCCTGGGCCGCGCCCATGCCCTGGCCCTCGCCGTGGAAGGGGCGCAGGTCGTGGTGAACGACCTCGGGGTGGCGCCCGACGGCGACGGCGCCTCGGCCGGACCGGCCCAGCAGGTCGCCGACGAGATCCGGGCACACGGCGGCCGGGCCGTCGCCCACACCGGCGACATCACCACCACCGAGGGTGCCGCCTCGCTCGTCACCACCGCCCTGGAGACCTTCGGCCGCCTCGATGCCCTCGTCAACAACGCCGGGTTCCTGCGCGACCGGATGCTCGTCAACCTCGACGAGGACGACTGGGACGCCGTCATCCGGGTCCATCTCAAGGGCCACTTCCTGCCGTTGCGGCACGCCGCCGCGCACTGGCGGGCGGAGACCAAGGCCGGCCGTACGCCCGACGCCCGGATCATCAACACCGGTTCGGGCGCCGGGCTGCTCGGCAGCGTCGGCCAGGGCAACTACGCCGCCGCCAAGGCCGGCATCATCGGCCTCACCCTCGTCGCCGCCGCCGAGATGGCCCGCTACGGCGTACAGATCAATGCCATCGCACCGGCCGCCCGGACCCGGATGACGGAGCGGACCTTCGCCGCGACGATGGCGGCGCCCGCCGACGGGGAGTTCGACGCGATGGCCCCGGAGAATGTCTCCCCGCTGGTGGTCTGGCTGGCGTCCGCGGGCAGTGCCGGGGTCACCGGCCGGGTCTTCGAGGCGGAGGCGGGCCGGATCACCGTGATGGAGGGCTGGCGCCCCGGCCCCACCGCGGACAAGAAGAGCCGCTGGACACCCGCCGAGGCGGGCGAGACCGCCCGTACGCTGCTGGCCGCCGCCGAGGCACCGCAGCCGGTGTACGGCACACGATGACGCCCCGGCCCGGCGCGAACTGCCGCCGGGCGACGGCCGGAACACCCTGCGCAGGGGCGCTGCCGCCGCCCCTGCGCCCCGCCTTGCCCCTCCGTCAGCCGGTGTCTTCCACCGCAACGCCTCGGGTCCGCAGTCGTGGCCGGCAGATGGCGAACAGCCCGAAGGCGCCGAGGAAGGCCAGGACGGAAGTGCCGCGCAGGACCGCCTCGATGGCGGGCCCGTCGGAGGCCGCGGTCGTCGGGGAGCCGCTGACGGTCTCCAGCACCGTCGTCGCGATCGTCACGCTCACCGCACCGAACAGCACCAGCGACGTCAGCACGAGCCCCGACGCCGCGCCCGTCCGCTCCGCGGGAACATGCGCCTGCGTGGCCACATTCGTCAGCGCCCACCCCAGCCCGATGCCCAGCCCGCAGACGACGAAGACCACCGCGTACCAGCCCAACGGCCGCACCCAGGTCAGCGCCAGCAACCCGCCGCCGCTGGTGAGCATGCCGCAGGCCATCAGCAACTCGGCACGCCAGCGCAGCGCCAGCTGCCCGGCCCAGTAGCTGGCCGCTCCGACGCCGCAGGAGAGCGCCAGGAAGATCACCCCGGCGTGAAACGGCGACAGGCCCCGCGCCTGCTGCAGATAGAGGGCCGCGAGCACCGCGATCAGGCAGTAGACGACATTCGACAGTGAGCCCGCAAGGGTGATCACATCGAACTTCACATTGCGGAAGAGCGACAGCTCGATCAGCGGCTCCGGCGCCCGCCGCTCGACCGCCACGAACAGCACGAGGAAGGCGACCCCCAGCGCGAGGGTGGCCAGCGTGGGTGCGGAGGCCCACCCCCAGCCCTGCCCCTGGTCGACGGCGAGCATCAGACAGGCCAGACCCAGGGCAACGGCCGCCGCGCCGCGCAGGTCGAGATGGCGGGTCGCGTGCTCGTCGCGGCTCTCGGGGACGAACCGCAGCACCAGCAGCACGGCGGCCAGGCACACCGGCACATTCAGCAGGAACACCGCACGCCAGCTGACGTGTTCGGCGAAGACGCCCCCCACGAACGGCCCGAGCGCGGTACCGATGGAACTGAACGCGAGGACGGTCCCGACCGCGGGTCCCTGCCGTTCGTCCCGGAAGTAACTGGTCACCACCGCCACGGACACGGGGAAGATCAGCGCCGCACCGACCCCCTGCACGACGCGCGCGCCCACGAGCCAGGGGGCGTTCTGCGCGGCGCTGCAGACCACGGACATGACGGCGAACACGAGCAGTCCGGTCACGATGACCCGTCGCCGCCCGTGCACATCGGCGATCCGGCCACCGACGATCATCAAGGCGCCGATGGCCAGCATGTACCCGCTGACCAGCCACTGGAGGTCGGTTGAGGAGGTCCCGAAGTCCCTGGCGATGACCGGCAGCATCAGATCGAGCGCGAACCAGTCCATCTGCACGATGAGCATCGACAGCGCGGCAGCGGCGATCACTGCCCGGTCCCGGTGCGAGAAGGAGCGGCCCGCATCGGCCGTTTCGACCTGAGCTGCCACGCGAGGGCGCACGCGCACTCCTAAGCGTCGCGGGAGGTGCCGAGAGATGCCGTCACGCTGTCTGTGGCGGCATCGTGGCTGTCGCGCAGTTCCCCGCGCCCCTTAGGGGCACAAGCCGACCCGCTGGGCCGTGAATCCGTCACCCACCGGTCCGCGCAGCCGTCCTGCTCCAAGGATAGAAGTCGGCGTCCGGGGCCGCACGGCGGCGGAACCGTACGCACCGGGCGCCCGACCGGCCTCGGGAGTCAGTCTCCCGACGGCTCCAGCCCCGCGAGTCCGGCGGCGCGGCCGAGCAGCTCGACCAGCATGTCGAAGGTGAGCCGGCCGGTGAACGTATTGCGCTGGCTGGGGTGGTAGCTCCCGAGCACCTGTAGTTCCTGCCGCCGCCCGGTGGCGGGCAGGGTCAGATGGACCCCGTGACCGAACGCGGGGCGGGGCCGGGGGAGCGGCCATCCCGTCTCGCCGAGCACGGGCAGCAGCGCCTGCCAGCCGAAGGCGCCCAGTACCACGACCGCACGCAGGCTCGGGCCGAGGAGTTCCAGCTCCGCCGACAGCCACGGACGGCAGGTACGGCGCTCGGCGGGCGTCGGCCGGTTCTCCGGCGGAGCGCAGTGCACCGGTGCGGTGACCCGTACCCCGTACAGCTCCAGTCCGTCGCCCCGGTGCGTCGCGGTGGGCTGAGAGGCGAGGCCGACCGCATGCAGCGCGGCGAACAGGAAGTCACCGGACGCGTCCCCGGTGAACATCCGGCCGGTGCGATTGCCGCCGTGCGCGGCGGGCGCCAGCCCGACGAGGGCCAGCGCCGCGTCCGGCGGCCCGAACCCCGGGACGGGGCGCGCCCAGTACTCCTGGTCCCGGAACGCCGCGCGCGGATGCGCGGCGGTCTCCTCGCGCCACTCCACCAGCCGGGGACAGGCCCGGCAGCGGACCAGCTCTGCGTCCAACTCCGCAAGGCCGCCACACCGAGCCGCGTGATAGACGGGAAAGCCACTCTCGCCACTGCCCGGCGGCGAGGGTGCCGCCCCGGTTTCCTCCATGCCTCCACGCTAAGGCCGGAGCCGCGTTTCCTGCGTTGTCCGGGCAGCTCCCACCAGGCAGTTGGCGCAACGTGACATTGTACGCTGGCACTCCGCGCCAACTCGGAGGACCACGATGGGTGAACTCAAGCATCGCAGCCTGATCACGGCGCAGGAGCGGCTCCGCGATCAGGTCGCCCATCAGCTGCGCGCGGCCCTGATCGCGGGGGAACTCCGGCCGGGATCGGTCTACTCGGCGCCGGGGCTCGCCGCGGACTTCGGGGTCTCCGCCACCCCGGTGCGTGAGGCGATGCTCGATCTGGCCCGGGAGGGGCTGGTCGAACCGGTCCGCAACAAGGGCTTCCGGATCACCGAGGTGAGTGAGCGCGACCTCGACCAGTACACCGAGATCCGGGCCCTGATCGAGGTGCCGGTCGTCGGCCAGGTCACCCGCACCGCCGGCCGGGCCCAGCTGGAGGCCCTCCGCCCGGCCGCGCTGGAGATCGTCGCGGCGGCCCGGGCGCATGACCTCATCGGCTATCTGGAGGCCGACCGCCGCTTCCACCTCGAACTGCTCGGTCTCAGCGGCAATGACCGCCTCGTCGAGACCGTCAGCGAGCTGCGCAAGCGCTCCCGCCTCTATGGCCTCACCCGTCTCGATGAGCGCAACCAGCTGCTGCCCTCCGCCGAGGAGCATGTGGAACTGCTCGATGTGATGCTGGCGGGCGATGCCGAGGCGGCCGAGTCCTGTATGGCCCGCCACCTCGGCCATGTCCGCTCGCTGTGGGCCGAAGGCCGGGACGAGCCGCTGTTTCCGCGGCCGCGGCGCGGAGCGGGCATTCGCCGAGCCTGAGGGGCCGTTGGCTCACGCCCCTCCGGCGAGGAGGCCGGCCATCCACTCCTCCACGCCGTCGGCGGTGCGGGGCAGCGCCGAGGACATCAGCCGTGCCCCGTCCGCCGTGATCACCAGATCGTCCTCGATACGGATACCGATACCGCGCAGTTCCCGCGGCAGGGTCTCGTCGTCGGGCTGGAGATAGAGCCCCGGTTCGACCGTGAGTACCTGACCCTCCGTCAGGACGCCGTCCAGATACTGCTCGGCGCGGGCCCGGCCGCAGTCATGCACATCGAGTCCGAGCATATGTCCCGAACTGCACAGTGTGTAACGCCGGTACAGACCGCTGTCGGGGGTGAGCGCCTCGGCCGCGGGGACGGGCAGCACACCCCAGTCGGCCAGGCCCTCGGCCAGGACGCCCGTACAGGCCCGGTGGAAGTCGCGGAAGCTCGCTCCCGGCTTGAGGGCGGCGATGCCCGCGTCCTGCGCGGCGAGCACCAGCTCGTAGACCCGGCGCTGGACGGGGGAGAAGCGTCCGGACAGCGGCAGGGTCCGGGTGATGTCCGCGGTGTACAGCGAGTCGGTCTCCACGCCGGCGTCGAGCAGCAGCAACTGGTCCGGGTCGAGCGGACCGTCGTTGCGGATCCAGTGGAGTACACAGGCGTGGGCGCCGGCCGCGGCGATGGTCTCGTACCCCGTGCCGTTGCCCTCGGCGCGGGCGCGCAGCTGGAAGACCCCCTCGATCCATCGTTCCCCGCGTGGATGGCGCAGCGCGGTGGGGAGGGACCGTACGACATCCTCGAAACCCGTGACGGTGTGATCGACGGCCTGCTGCAGCTGCCCGACTTCCCAGGGGTCCTTCACCAGCCGCAACTCGCTGAGCGCACAGGCGAGTTCGAGATCACGGGAGGCGTCCCGGTCGTCCTCGTGGCGTACCAGGTCGTCCAGATGGGCGCAGCGGATGCCGGTGAGCTGCCCGGCCTCGGCCAGATCGGGGCGGCGGCCCACCCAGAACTCGCCGTACTTGCGGTCCCGGTAGAACTCGCCGCCGCCGTCCCGCGGTGAGCGCGGCCGTAGGTGCAGCACCGCCTCGCCGTCCGGCTCCAGCACCAGCACATGTCCCGGCTGGTCCTCGCCCGTCAGCCCGGTCAGCCAGGCATAGGCGCTGTGCGGACGGAAGCGGTGATCGCAGTCGTGGGAGCGGACCGTCAACTCGCCTGCGGGGACGAGCAGTCGTTCGCCGGGGAAGCGGGCGGCGAGCCGGTCCCGGCGGCCGGCGAAGAGCGCAAAGCCGGGGACGCGGGAGCCGGCGGGGAGCGGGGTGGCGGCCCACTGGCCGGCCATGAAGTCGGCGAGGGCGTCCGACACCGGCAGGTCATGGCTCCCGGTGTGGAGCGGGGCGGTGCGCGAGGTCATGTCGACGCCTCCGGGAAAGAAGGGTTCTGAAGCCTTGTCAGTGCAATTTCACATTACTATGTTATAGGTCACACCTCGTGAGGTGAAGGCCAATCCCCTCAGGCCCCCCTCACCAACCCCCCACTCCCTCCCGGAGGTTCAGGTGTCACATCCGCGCATGCCGCGCAGGCTTCTGCTTGCCGCGACCCTCGCCACCACCCTCGCCCTGCCGGTCGTCCAGGCGGCCCACGCAGCGCCCCACACGTCGGCCACCCCCGCGCAGCGGGCCGGGGCGCAGCAGCCCGGCCATCGGGCCGCGGCTCCCACCACCAACCCCTTCGACCAGGTCCAACGCCTCGCCAGAGCACCGAAGTTCACCGCGGCACAGGCGCCGACCCCCCGCTCCGTCACCGAGCGGGGCCGGATACCGGGCCCGCAGACCAGACCCTCCACCGCGCCACACGGGCCCAGACCCGCCGTCGCCCCCTGCACCCTCGACGGCATCACGGGGCTGAGTCCCGAGCAGTTCGCTGACTTCCTCGCCGACCCGGCCGTCACCGCGGACGACTGTCTGCGCAAGCTCGTCTGGACCTGGGACGCCCGGCTCGTCCCCGTCATGTCCGACGCCCATGTGCAGGCCGTGGCCCGTCGCATCACCGGTCTGGCCGCCGCCCACGACGGCAAGAACACCAGCCATCTGTACGAGATGTTCACGTACCTGCACGCGGTGGCCTACCAGGACTTCTCGCACGACGAGATCGACATCACCGACGGCCCCACCGTCGACGCCATCCGCCGCGCCGTCGACGCCTTCGCCACCGCGGCGCGCACCTTCGACGTCACCCGGGCCAACGCCGACACCCTGCGCGAGGCCCTGTACGCCGCCAGCGCCCCCGGGCTGCGCCAGCATCAACTCGGTCTGATCCGCAAGGTCCTGGCGACCATGGACGCGTCCCACACCGCCACCCACAAGGACACGTCATGGGGGAACGCCGCGCTCGCCGCGCTCTCCGTCAACTACCTGGGCGTCTACCCCGGCAACAAGGACACCGCCTTCCAGACCGCGGTCACCGCCGACCCCAACTACCGCGCCGTCTTCAAGGCCTTCGTGGGATACACCCACCTCAAGGGCACGCCCAACGCCTGGGTCATCCGCGACGCCCTCCTGGAGTACGGCCGCTTCGGTGAGATCGCCGCCCTCAAGCCGGGCATCATCACCGACCTCGGCGCCCTGCTCGGTACCACCGTGCAGAACTACGGCGAGGGTAGCGAGCCCTGGGCCAAGGTCGCCACCTGGCTCAACTACTTCGAGGCCTGCGCACCGTACGGGGTGTGCAAGGCGGACATAGAGAAGCGGATCTTCCCGCGCACCTACTCCTACGACAAGGGCGCCATCAAGGTCCGCACCGCCCTCGACCGCGCCACCGTCGACCAGCTCTACTATGCGTCCAAGCAGGTCAGGGCGCAGTTCCACCGGGTCGTCGGCACCGTCGAGCCGCTGACCGGCGACCCCAACACCACCCTGAACATCGTGCTGTACGCCTCGCGCGCCGACTACGAGATCTACCACCCGCTGCTCACCGGTATGGGCACCAACAACGGCGGCGTCTACATCGAGCGCGGCGCCACCTTCTACACCTACCAGCGCCGCGTCCCCCAGGACTCCACCCTCACCCTCGAGGAACTCTTCCGGCACGAGTACGTCCACTACCTCAACGGCCGCTTCGCCGTCCCCGGCTTCTTCGGCGAAGGCCCCTGGTACCAGGGCGACCGCACCACCGCCATGGACGAGGGCAGCGCCGAATTCTTCGACGGCTCGACCCGTGACAACGGGATCGCCGTACGCCGGTCCCTCGTCAAGGGCATCATCGCGGACACGGCAGGCGGCGGACCGCGCATGAGCATCAACCGACTGCTCCATGCGACCTACGACGGGGACGGCTTCCGCTTCTACAACTACGCCGGGACGTTCTTCGAGTTCCTGTGGCGCGACCACCCGGCGAAGCTCCAGGAGATGTACCGTCACCTGCGCGCCGACGACCCGGCCGGGTTCGACTCCTGGCGCAACCGGATGGGCTCCGACACGGGGCTCCAGCAGCAGTACGACGCCTTCCTCGACGCCCAGATCGCCATCGTCGACGACCTCTTCGTACCGGACACGAGGTTCGTCCCCAACGGCTCCCTGAAGCTGTCCACCCCCGCCGACGTCCAGAGCGCCTTCACGGCCGCCACCGCCAGCAGGCCCACCTGCAAGGACGGCGGCGACCCGGGCTACGGCCGGTTCGTCTGCACCGGCCGGATCACCGCCAACCTCAGCAACTCCGGCAGCCCCGACCAGGTCTTCAAGGACATGGCCGAGACGGTCGACTACTTCCTCCTCGACCGTGCCAAGCCCGCGGCGAACAACTTCGCCGATATGAACTGCTCCTTCGGCCCCACCGAGATCTGGTCCTCGGGCAAGGCCGGTAGCTCGGACTTCAGCTGCGAGGGGCCGCTGCGGCGGTGACGGACCCGTCACATCCGGTGGTGCACGGCCCGTCGTCCGACAGGCGGGCCGTGTCCGGCGGGGCGTCGAGGATGTCGAACGTGCCGGTGAGGCCGACGGCGTCCAGGATGCGCAGGAAACGGGGGTCGGTGATCACCAGGGACAGCCGGCCGCCGTGTGCGCGGGTGCGGCGGCGGGCGCGGCACAGGACCCCGATACCGCCGCAGTCGAGGAAGTCCACCCGTCTCAGGTCGAGGACCGTGTGCGGACGGTTCCCGGCCGTCACGGGATCGAGGCGGCTGTTCGTGCGCGCCGCGCTGGGGAAGTCCAGCTCTCCGAAGAGCTGTACGACGATCGGCGCGCCCATGGGGCGCCCGCGCCTAGGGGGCGTCGACTGCCACCGCATGGGTCTCACCTGTCCGCACGATTCCGGCCTCCGGGCCGCTGTCACCATCAAAGGTGGCGGGCGCGCCGGGCAGGAGGGCCGTGCGGGCCATGCGACAGGGCCCTTCGGCCCCCTCATTCCCCGGGAAGGTCCAGCCGCCGGGACGTACCGGGCGCGAGGGCGAACGAGCGGTCGCGCAGATTCACCCGTACCACGGCGTTCTCGGAGGCCGGGACGGCGATCCGGACCTGCTCGGCACGGATGCGCAGATCGATGTCCCAGTGGCGCCGGTAGCGGATGCGCACCCCGAACCTCGACAGCTCGCGCAGCGGTGCCGGATCGAGCCAGAGCGCCTGGTCGCGGGTTTCCAGACCGGTCATCCCGCGCTGGACGAAGTCCAGGGTGCCGGCCATCGCGCCCAGGTGGATGCCCTCCGCGGTGGTACCCCCCTGGACGTCCGCCACGTCCCCGGTCAGCGCCTCCTCGCAGTACGTCCAGGCGTCGGGGCGGTGTACCCGGGCCAGGACCCAGGCGTGCACCAGGGCGCTGAGCGTCGAACCGTGGCTGGTGCGGTGCAGGTAGTAGTCGACGGTGGCGTGCCAGGTGTCCTCGTCGAGGGGGTAGCCGAGCCCGCGGAACACCGCGGCGAGCTCCGACGGTGAGAAGAGATAGCCCAGCATCAGGACATCGGCCTGTTTGGAGGCCTGGTAGTGGTTGACCGTGTCGCCCTCCGCCTCCAGGATCCGGTCCAGCCGGCGGATGTCGCCGTAGCGCTGCCGGTATCCGTGCCAGTCGAGCTCGGCGAGGTCCCCGTACCCGGCGAACTGGCTGATCACCCCGCGGTGGTAGGGCACATGGAGCCGGTGCGCGATGTCGTCCCAGCGCTCGGGCTCCTCCGGGGAGAGCTGGAGCTGTTCGAAGAGCTGCCGCTGATGGGGCTCGGGCAGGGTGCGGCACAGATCGAGCGCGCGCATCAGCACCCAGGCCGCCGTGACATTGGTGTAGGCGTTGTCGTCCACCCCCGGTTCGGCGGCTCCCGGATAGCCGTCGTGGTACTCGTCGGGACCGACCACCCCACGGATGCGATAGCGGCCGAGGGCGGGGTCCCAGTCCGCGGCCGCGGCCCAGAAGCGGGCGATCTCCAGCAGCATCTCCGCGCCCCTGGTGTGCAGGAACTCCGTGTCGCCGCTGGCCTGTCCGTACTGCCACACGTTGTAGGCGATCGCCGACCCGACGTGGTGCTGGAGCCGGGTGTGATCGGGCAGCCAGCGCCCCGAGCGCGGGTTGAGATGGAGCTGCTGGGTCTCCTCGCGGCCGTCGCCCGCGCTCTGCCACGGGTACATCGCACCGGTGCGCCCCGCCTCCCGCGCCGCATGGCAGGCGGCGGGCAGCCGCCGGTAGCGGTAGTCGAGCAGGGCCCGGGAGACCTGCGGGAGGTGCAGGTTCAGGAACGGCAGGACGAACAGCTCGTCCCAGAAGACGTGTCCGCGGTACGCCTCACCGTGCAGGCCCCGGGCCGGTACCCCGACGTCCAGCTCGGCGGTGTGCGGCGAGAGGGTCTGCAGCACATGGAAGAGGTGCAGCCGCAGGATGCGGCCCGACTCTCCGGGGACCTCCAGCTTGGCCTGCCGCCACAGGTTCTCCCAGGCGCGGCGGTGTGCGGCCCGCAGCTGCCGGAAGTGCGGGGCGAGGGCAACCGCGTCCACGGCCGTGTGCAGCGGGCTCTCGATCGCCGGGTCACGGGAGGTGTACAGCGCCACCGTTTTGTCGACGACCGCGGGGGAGTCGGGGGTGAGCGGCAGTATCAGCGTGTGGAACGCCCGCAGTGCGGTCAGCTGCGGCCGGGGCACTCCGCCGCGACCGCCGGGGACGCGGGTCCGGGCGGCCAGCGCGATACGGATGTCCGAGTCGAGGGTGCGGCAGCTCAGCCACACCGTGTCCGGCTGCTCGGTGCCGGTCTCCCATCCCGTCAGATGCTGGTCCGCCAGACCGCGGTAGCGTGCGACGCCGGCATTGCGGACCGCACCGTCGATCCCGGCCTCCACCTCCACCGCGCCGGTCCACCCGTGGGACGCGAAACAGGTGCGCAGCGCCGCCAGATGAGGCTCGCCCATGTGCACCAGACGGCACTGCTCCACGGTCAGCCGCCGTCCGGCCTCGTCCTCGTAGACCGACCAGCGGGTCAGGGTGCCGTGCCGCAGGTCCAGCGTCTGCCGGTGCTCCGTCAGATGCGCGTGGTCGGGGGAGAGCCAGGGGCCGGGGGCCGCGTCGGCGGGGCAGATCCGGTAGCGCAGCGGGAGCCAGTTGGGCAGGTTGACCATGTCCTCGTTCTCGACGGGGCGGCCCGCCACGGTGGACAGGAGCCGGTTGTAGCAGCCGGCGGCGTAGGTGCCCGGATAGTGCGCGGGCCCGGAGAGCACCTCGCAGGCCGCGCCGCGGGTGGCGAAGTAGCCGTTGCCGAGGGTGCACAGGGTTTCGCGCAGTCGTTCCGTGTCCGGGTCGTACCCCTCGTACGACCAGGTCCAGGCATGGGTCATCCGCCCTCCCCGGACCGCAGCAGCTCGCCCGGGTCGGTCACGACCACATCGGCGCCGCGGCGGCGCAGTGCGGTGGCGCTGTACGGGCCGGCCGTCCGGTCCACGCCCACCACCAGGCCGAATCCCCCGCGGCGGCCGGCTTCGACGCCGGCCAGGGCGTCCTCCACCACGGCGGCATCCCCGGGCGGGACACCGAGCCGCCGGGCCGCTTCCACGAAGAGCGCCGGGTCCGGTTTCCCGGGCAGCCGCAGCCGGTTCGCCTCGTTGCCGTCCACCACGGCCCCGAACAGCGGGTACACCTCGGCCGCGGACAGCAGCTCGGTCGCATGACGCGATGCCGAGACGGCGGCACACGGCACCCCGTGGTGCCGCAGCGCGTACAGCAGGCGCACGGTGCCGGGCCAGGTGGCGATGGGCCGGGTCCGCAGGCTCTCGCTGAACAGCTCTTCCTTGCGGGCCGCGACGGCGCACACGGTGTCCGTGCCCGGCGCGTCGTCCGGCTCGCCGGGCGGCAGATCCAGGCCCCGGGAGCGCAGGAAGGCGGCGGCCCCGTCCTGCCGGGACCGGCCGTCGACATAGCGCAGATAGTCGTCCACCGGGTCGAAGGGGCGCTGCCCGCCCACGGCCGCGAGGCAGGCGTCGAAGGCGCCCTTCCAGGCCGCGGCGTGCACCGGGGCGGAGTCGGTGATGACCCCGTCGGTGTCGAAGATGACGGCCCGCAGGGAGTGCAGGCACGCTGCCAGGGACGGCGCGCCGGTCATGACGGTTCCGTTCGTCGGTGTCCCTTCCATGGCACCACGGCTGCGGGCCGGGGGCGCGCCGCACGGACGACCGGGCACCCGCACCGGACCGCGGCCCGGTGGCTGCACACCGCTTCACGCCGCCCGCTGCCCCCACCGGGGGTCTTCCGCCGCCCACTCCCGTTCCCACTGGGCGTAGCGGTGGCGGTTGAGCAGGGCGCGGCCGGTGCGCTGGGCGCCGAGGAGCAGCAGCCCGGCCGAGGTGCCGGCCACGGTGCCGACCGCGATGCTCTCGCCTGTCGTCTGCCTGGGGCTGACGGGGTTGCGCACCAGCGCCCCGTGGCGGTCGAGCCAGACGGTCGTACGGTCCCCGGCCCGCAGCCCCGGCGACACCGTCGTGACGCCCGTCTTGGCCGAGCCGTCGGCGGCCGTCCAGCGCACCGTCGCATGGACCCGGGTGCCGACGCCGCCGGAGACATCCACCCCGATCCGGGGCGGCGGGTTCTGGGTCAGCACGGCCGAAATGGTGTGCCGGCCCTGCCGTTCCCGAGCGGTGCCGGCGTCCACCGCCTGCGCGGCGGCCAGTCCGGCGGCCGGAGCACCCAGCGCGATCAGCACGGTGGTCACCAGCACCAGCCATGCCTCCGCCACATCCGAACGCCGTCGGAGCGGGCTGTGCCGCCACGGCCGGAGGAACTCGCTGCGAGCCATTTCGCACCCCCTGCGCCTGTGCACCCGACCGTCGCATGCGGTGCGAAGCCGGCAGGAGGGGCCGAACGGCCCTTGCGGGGGGCCGGTCGGGGTCGGCCCCCCGTGGGCGGGGGCCCCGTTCGGCCCTGGTGTGCTCACCGGGGCGGGACGACGATGAGAAGCACCGTCCGCACGGACGACGGAGAGCGTGGAGGATGTCATGGGCGACGTACGCGAGTTCTCACCGCAGCGGCCGATCCGTGTCTTCCTGCTCGACGACCACGAAGTGGTGCGCCGTGGTGTGCGGGACCTGCTCGACGCGGAACCCGATATCGAGGTGGTCGGCGACGCCGGCACCGCCGATCGCGCGCTGGCCCGCGGCCCGGCGATCGGCCCGGATGTCGCCGTGCTCGATGTGCGGCTGCCCGACGGCGACGGGATCAGCGTCTGCCGGGAGTTGCGGTCGCGGCTGCCCCACCTCGCCTGTCTGATGCTCACCTCGTTCGACGACGACGATGCGCTGCTCGACGCGATCATGGCGGGCGCGGCGGGCTATGTCCTGAAGGAGATCAAGGGGTCGGATCTGGTCGCCGCCGTCCGCACGGTCGCCGCCGGCCGCTCGATGCTGGACCCGGCGACCACCGCGCGGCTGATGCACAGTCTGCGGGGCGTGGACGCCGACGCGGCGCCCGCGGCGGACGCGCTGTCCGGGCTGTCACCGCGGGAGCAGGAGGTACTCGGGCTGATCGGCGAAGGATTGACGAACCGTCAGATCGGGCGCCGGCTCTACCTCTCCGAGAAGACGGTCAAGAACCACATCTCGCGTCTGCTGGCCAAGCTCGGGGTGGAACGCCGTATTCAGGCGGCCGTCCTCGCCGCTCAGGGACCGCCGCCGTCCGCCGGCGACGCCGGACCGTACCGGTCCTGACTTCCCGGCGAGCGGCTCAGGACGACGGGAGTGCTCAGGACGACGGGAGCGGCGCCTGCCACAGCAGACGGGTGCCACCCTGCGCCGGGGTCTCCAGTGTCATCTCGCCGCCCACGCTCTCCGCCCGCTTGGCGAGATTGCTCAGCCCGCTCCGCCGGCCGTTGCGTGGCAGACCCACCCCGTTGTCCGTGATGCTCAGGCTCAGCGCGCCGCCGCCCACGGCCAGCGAGACCTCGACCGCGGTGGCGTGCGCATGCCGCGCGGTATTGCTCAGTGCCTCGCCCAGCACCGCCACCACATGTTCCGCGATCTCGGCCGGCACATCGGTGTCGATGAGCCCCTGCATCCGGAGCGACGGGGTGAAGCCCAGGGCGCGGGCGGCCTGCTCCACCGCCGCGACGGTGCGGACCCGCAGCCCGCGGCTCGCCCGGCCCGACGTATGGGTGCGGAGCCCGAAGATGGTGGACCTGATGATCTTGATCGTCTCGTCCAGATCGTCCACCGCGCGCAGCAGCCGCTCGCTCGCCTCCGGGTGGTCCACGAAACGGACCGCGCTCTGCAGCGTCATCCCGGTCGCGAAAAGCCGCTGGATCGCCAGATCGTGCAGATCACGAGCGATCCGGTCACGGTCCTGAAGGAGCGTGAGATGCTCGGCGGACCGGCGTTGATCGGCCAGTTCCATGGCGAGGGCCGCCTGACCCGCGAAGGTCAGCAGCGGCCCGGTCTCCAGCTCGGTGAAGGGCGCCCGCTCCCGCACCCGCGCCACCAGCAGCACCCCGCGAGGCCGGCCACCGGTGATCATCGGCACGGCGACCGCGGGCCCCAGCCCCATCCAGCGCGGCGGCCCCGTGGTGATCCGCGGGTCCCGCTCGACATCGGTGCTGATCAGCGGCTCACGCAGGTCGAGCGCCGCCCCCATGAACGATCCCTGCAAGGGGAGGAGCAGCCCGCGGTGGGCCTCGGCGTCGACCCCGGAGGCCAGTGCGACATGCAGCGCCGTGCCGTCCGGCTCGGGGACCGCGATCACCCCGAGGTCAGCGGTGAGAATCTCCCGCGCCTGGTCCACGATCAGCGCCAGGGCCGCCCTCTCGTCCGCCTCCGGCAGCAGCAGGCTGGCGACGATCGCGCTGTTGGCCTCCTGCCACCGCTGCCGGTAGCGGGCCTCCTCGTACAGCCGCGCGTTCTCGATGGCGACGCCCGCCGCCACCGCGAGCGCCGAGAGCACGGTCTCGTCCTCGGCGTCGAATGCGCCGCCGCCCCGCTTCTCGGTGAGATAGAGATTCCCGAACACCTCGTCGCGGACCCGGATGGGCACCCCGAGGAAGGAGTGCATGGGCGGGTGGTGCGGCGGAAAGCCGTACGACGACGGGTGCCGGGACAGCTCCGGGAGCCGCAGCGGCCGGGGATGACGGATCAGCTCACCCAGGATGCCGTGCCCCTCGGGCAGCCGGCCGATCGCCTCCTGCTGTTCCTCGGTGACCCCGACCGGCAGGAACTGGGAGAGCCGGGTGCCCTCGGAGACCACGCCCAGCGCCCCGTACTCCGCGTCCACGAGCACCACCGCCGCTTCCACGATGCGGCGCAGCACCTGCGGCAGATCCAGCTCCCGGCCCACCGACAGCACCGCCTCCAGCAGCAGATTCGCCGGGTCGCCGGGGCCCTGCCGCAGGGCGTCGAGGCGCTGTTGCAGCTCGTCCGGCAGCGCATCGAGCCTGCGCCGGACGGTATCGCGCCGGCCGCTTCCGTGGTCGCCCACCATGGCCTCCGCTGGATGGCCCCTCGCGAGGGCGGGGCCGTACCTCCACGGTAGCCGCGGAGCCCTGCCGGGGCTTGTCCCGGCGGCGCGGGCCCGGCGCCGCGCCGAAGGAGGTCCGGGCGGCCCACGGTCCGGTGTCCGTCCGGACCTGCGCACCCCCCGGACACGGTGCGACCGTGGCAGTAGGGACATTCCGCGCCGAGCCAGGAAGGACGTGGGGGCGATGGAGCATCCGCTGGTCGTAGGGACCGATGGATCGGATTCCGCCTTCCGGGCACTCGACTGGGCAGTGGACGAAGCGGCGCGCCACGGCCTTCCGCTGCGGGTCGTCTACGCCTCCCGATGGGAGCGTTACGAGGGCGCGGTGCCGGCGGAGGGCGGCGAACGCCCCAGCGAGCAGGTGCTCGCGGAGTCCGTCGTCGAATCCGCCGCGGAGGTCGCCCGCCGCCGGCAGGCGGACGTCAAGGTCTCGGGGGAGGTGCTCGCCGCCGACGCGGTCACCGCCCTGCTGAACGAGGGACTCCATGCGACGGCGCTGATCCTGGGGTCACGGGGACGCGGCGAGATCGCCGGTCTGCTGCTGGGGTCGGTCAGCCTGGCGGTGGCGGCCCGCGCCCGGTGCCCGGTCATCGTGGTGCGTGGTGACACGGCCGGACTGGCGGGCACACATGAGCGCATCCTCCTCGGTGTCGCCGACCCGGCCAAGGAGACGACGGCCGTCCGCTTCGCCTTCCGCGAGGCCGAGGCCCGCCATTGCACGCTGGAGGCGGTCTGCGCCTGGCCCCTCCCGGTACGCGACGCGACCGAGGCCCCGCTGCTCGCCGCGGACGCCCGGCGCTACCACGAGAAGCAGGCCTCGGCGCTGCTGGACGAGGCGCTGGACGAGGTGTCCGGCGCGCATCCGGCGGTGCGGGTACGGCGGGTCACGGTCGAGGGGCCGGCCCACAAGGTCCTGGTGCACCGCACCGCCGCCGCGGATCTGCTGGTGACCGGAGCGCAGCACCGCCAGGGCCACTTCGGCCTCCAGCTCGGACGGGTGGCCCACACCGCGCTCTGCCATGCCACCTGCCCCGTGGCGGTGGTGCCGCATCATGACTGAAGCGGCGCTGCCGCCCCGCCGTCACCGCTCCAGCCCGGCCGCATGATCGGGCACATAGGTCTGCAGGTCCCGGGGAGGCCGCTGATAACCGGTGGCCGGTGGCCGTGGCGGGATGTCGAGCGACGGCGGGGCGATGTCGCGGTAGGGCAGCGTCGACAGCAGATGGGCGATCATGTTCAGCCGGGCCCGGCGTTTGTCGTCGCTCTCGACGACGTACCACGGTGACTCCGCGATATCCGTGTGGACGAACATCTCGTCCTTGGCCCGCGAGTACTCCTCCCAGCGGGTCAGCGATTCGAGGTCCATGGGGGAGAGCTTCCAGCGCCGCGTCGGGTCCTCCAGCCGGCGCCGGAACCGCCGCTCCTGGATCTCGTCGCTCACGGAGAACCAGTATTTGCGCAGCAGGATGCCGTCCTCCACCAGCATCCGCTCGAAGACCGGGCACTGCCGCAGAAACCGCTGGTGCTCCGCCGGTGTGCAGAACCCCATGACCCGCTCGACACCGGCCCGGTTGTACCAACTGCGGTCGAACAGCACCATCTCGCCCGCCGCGGGAAGGTGCTGCGTATAGCGCTGGAAGTACCACTGGGTGCGCTCCCGCTCGGTGGGCCGGGGCAGCGCCACGATCCGCGCCACCCGGGGATTGAGGTACTCGGTGACGCGTTTGATCGTGCTTCCCTTGCCGGCCGCGTCGCGCCCCTCGAAGACCACCACCAGCCGGGCGCCCTCGGTCCGCACCCACTCCTGGAGCTTCACCAGCTCCGTCTGCAGCCGGTACAGCTCCCGCTCGTACAGTGACCGCGGCAGCTTCCCGGGGCCGTTGCCGCCCTGTTTCTCCGCCATACGACGACGGTACGGAGAAATGCCCCGCCGGGCCTCCCGGCTTCAGGCCCCGGCCTCAGGCATGCGAGCCGAACGGGGCCAGGACCTCGCGCTCGATCCGCCGCCGGACCCGGTCGGTCAGGGCGGCGAGCCGCTTCGACACCCTGGGGTGCACCGCCTGCGGCGACCGGATGTACCGGGCTGTCGCGGGCAGCTCCGCGACATCCGCCACGACCCGCTGCCGGGCGTCCGGCAGCCGGCCGCGCGGTGCGCTGCGCACACCCCCGCGCATCAGCGTCTCCAGCAGCGGGGTGCTGCCCTCCGGGAGCGGCTCGTCGGCCAGGCCGACCACATCGAGGCACCCGGGCCGGCGGAAGACCTGCTTGCGCCCCGGGGCGGTCAGCTTCGCCGAAGACAGCTTCATCACGGGCCGGCCGTCGTAGGCGACGAGCTTGTACGCCGAGTCCAGGGAGGGGGCATCGGCGCTCACCCCGACGCGGGTGCCCACGGCGTAGACGTCGATCGGTGCTCCCGCGCGCGCCAGGTCGTGCACGGCGTATTCGTCCAGCCCGCCGCTGGCGACGATCCGCACCTGCGGCAGCCCCGCGTTGTCCAGGATCGAGCGGGCCCTGAAGGCCAGTTCCGCCAGGTCACCGCTGTCCAGCCGGATGGCCGACCCGTCACCGCGGCCCAGCCCGTTGAGCACCCGGGCCGCCGCCGCGACACCCGACTCGGTGTCGTAGGTGTCCACCAGAAAGGTCACCGGTCCGGGGTGGCAGAGCGCGAACGCGGTGAATGCCGCCTCCTCGTCCTCGAACGCCTCGATGTACGAGTGCGCCATCGTGCCGACGGCCGTCAGATCCTCGGCGTGCGCCGCCGCCACATTGCTGGTGCCCGCGAAACCGGTCATGGCACCGAGCCGGGCCACCTGCCGGGCGGCGGCGGTGCCATGGGTGCGCCGCAGCGAGAAATCCACGACGGAGCGGCCCCGCGCGGCGAGCACACAGCGGATGCACTTGGAGGCGATGGCCGTCTGATGGGTGAGGTGGTTCAGCACGAAGGACTCCACGAACTGGGCCTGCGGCAGCGGAGCGGTGATCTCCAGCAGCGGCTCACCCGCCAGCACCACCCGCCCCTCCGGCACCGCCCGGACCTCGCCGGTGAACCGCATGCCCAGGAGCGGGGCCAGATCCCGCGCCGGCCGTTGCAACGCCTCGGCGAACACCTCGACATCCTCGTGTCCGACCGTGAAGCCGGCGAGGAAATCGAGGACGGTTTCGGCCCCGGCGGCGATCAGGAATCCCCGTTCCGGCGGCAGCGCCCGCACGAAGCAGCTGAAGGTCGCCGGTTGCGTCATGCCCTCGTGCAGATACGAGAGGGCCATGGTGACTTCGTACAGGTCGGTGGTCGTCGCATCCGACATGGCCGACTCCTTCCACGGACGGCCGGGCCACCGGCCGGCCGGGGCCCGCCGCCCGCACCGGGCTCACGCCATGGCGTCCGTCCAGCCGTAGGCGACGCGGTGCTCCCGCCGGGGCGGCGCGGCACCGACACCTTCGAGGTCGTCGTCGGCCACCCGCAGCAGCTGCCCGGCGAGATCCTTCACCGCACGTCCGGCCGCGATCTCGTCGCCGATCTCCGGTACATCCCGGTCCTCGGGGCTGCACCGTGCCGTTCCGTGCCCGGTGAGGGTGGTGGTTCCGGTACGGAGCACCACGCGCGCCTTGGTCGTGCCGTCCTCCTCGGAGAGGTACAGACGGACGGGCCACTCGACTGTCCTTGCCATGGCTTGCCTCCGCTTTCCTACCGGGGGCTGCCGCCGGAGGCCGCCGCCCGGTCCGCGACCGGGGCCGCCTCGCCGTCGGCAGCTGATCCCGCCGTATGAGCCCTCACCGTCATCATCCGCCTTCTGCCGTGGCGCGTCCTGGCGCGGACGCCGGGCCGTCACGGACCGTGGCGCCCGCTGCCGCGCGGTCACTCGTGGGGGACCACGGCCACCGGACACGGAGCGTGGTGGACGACCGCCTGCACGACATGGCCGATCCGGGGCCCCGGCAGCCGGTGCCGGCGCCGGCGGCCGACGATGCACAGTCCCGCGTCCGCGGCGCTGTGCAGCAGCGCCGGCGCCGGACTCTCCATCACCACCCGGTCGTCCACCCGCACGTCCGGGTACTTCTCCCGCCAGGGCTGCAGGGCGGCGGCCAGCTCCTGCCGCGCGTCCTGCGCCGCCTCCTCGGCGGCGATCGGCTCCACACCGCCCCCGCGGTTGTAGGCGTACGCGGGCAGATGCCTGCCGTGGACGGCCCGCAGGGTGCCACCCCGCCGGGCGGCGCTGTCGAAGGCGAAGGCGAGCAGCGTCTCGCACGGCCCGTGGAGGCTCAGCCCCACCATCACCTCGCCGGCCCGCTCGGTCGCCGTGGTGTCCTGCCGGGCGCGTACCAGGACCGTGGGGAAGGTGGTGTGCGCCACCAGTTGCAGGCCGAGCTCGCCGAGGGCGTAGCGCGACACCGGGCCCAGATCCCGTGAGCCGAGGACCAGCAGATCCGACTGCTCCGCGGCTTCCTTCAGGGCCTCCAGCGGGTCCTTGGACACCAGGGCCTCCTCCACCGGAAGGTCCGGGAAACGGGTGCGGACCGCCGTAACGGCCTCGTCCATCATCCGGTGCGGCCAGTAGTTCTGGTCCTGTTCGGCGGCGGGACGGGGCGTCGGCTCCGGCGCGAGCAGCACCCAGGCATGCAGCAGCCGCAGGCGCGCACGACGCAGCCGTGCTTCCTCGGCCGCCCACAGGATCGCGGACAAGGACTCGGGCGTACCGTCCACACCGGCGGTGATGACATCCTTCATGGCCTCGCTCCGTTCCTGGCGCGCTCGGCGCCTTCGCGCCCACACCTCAAGGGTGCTCGACCTCGTCCGCTCCGGCATGAGCCACTCGGCCCCATCCCGCCGGCACAGGTCAGCGCGGCCCGGACCCGGCGCCGTCCTGCGCGGTGGACGTTCCCGGGCCGCCGGGCGGGCCGACGCCCATCCTGCGGAGCATGGTGCGGCCCCCGGTGCGCGGGAACCGGTGGACCAGCGCGGCGGCGAGGCCGTGAACTGCCACCCCCTCAACAGGGCCAGGATGACGCCGGGTTCGACCACGGGGTGCCGTGCCGTACCGCGGCGCAAACGCCCGCCGCAGCGGTGGTGCGTCAGACCCGCCCGTGCGCCCGTTGAGCCCGCCGCGACAGCGAGTCGATGACCACGGCGATCAGCAGCACCCCGCCCGTGATCATGAACTGCACGGCCGTCTGGATGCCCATGAGGGCCACCCCGGAGGCGATCGACTGGATCACCAGGACACCGAGCAGGGCCGACCAGGTCCGGCCCCGTCCGCCGAACAGACTGGTGCCGCCGATGACCGCCGCGGCGATGACGTCCATCAGCAGCAGGCCCGCCCCCGAGGTCTGACTGGCCGAGGTGACGCGCGAGGCCAGGAACAGACCGCCGATCGCCGCCATCGTGCCGGACATCATGAAGACCGAGATGCGGACCAGGTCCACATTGAGGCCGGTGCGGCGGGAAGCCTCGACGCTGCCGCCCAGCGCGAAGATCATGCGTCCGTAGCGCGTGCGGCGCAGCACATAGTCGAGACCGACCAGCATGACCAGGAAGATCAACAGGGCCAGGGGGAGGCCCAGGAACTGGTTGAGGACGAACGCCGAGGCCATGGCGATCGCCGCCAGCACGCCCGTGCGCAGCAGGATCTCGCTCAGCGGCCGGGCGGGCACCCCGGCGGCCCGGCGCCGCCGCGCGTCATGGTACGAGGTGAGGAAGTACCCGGCGGTGCCCAGCGCCGCCAGGCCGTACGCCGCGGCCACGTTGTGGAAGTAGTAGCCGGTCAGCATCGCGAGCAGGCCCTTGTCATCGATGTTGATCGTGCCGTTGGCGCCCAGGATGTAGAGCATCAGGCCGTTCCACCCCAGCAGGCCCGCAAGGGTGACCACGAACGCCGGAACCCCGACCTTGGCGAGGAAGAACCCCTGGAAGGCTCCGATCGCCGTGCCGCCGACCACCGCGATCAGCAGCGCGAGCCCCTCCGGCACACCGTGGTTCACGTTCAGCACCGCGAACGCGGCCGCGGCCAGACCGCTCACCGAGCCGACCGAGAGATCGATCTCGCCCAGCAGCAGCACGAAGACGACGCCCACCGAGATCATGCCGATGCCGACGATGTCCACGCTCAGGTTGGACAGATTGCGCGGCGAGAGGAAGTTCTCGTTGAGGCTCTCGAAGATGATCCACACCACGATCAGACCGAGGGCGACCGGGACCGAGCCGAGCTCACCACTGTGGAACCTGCGCTTGAGCAGCTCCAGGGGGTTCTGCGCACCGAACTCGGGCGCGAGCCGGCGCCGGTCGGCAGAGGGCACCGAGGCGCCGGCTGCCTTGTTCTTCCTAAGCGCCCAGGTCCGGCTCATGGCTCCACCTCCCACTCCGGCGTCTTGCGGCGGGTCACGGCGTTGTCCGTGGCTCCGGTGATCGAGGAGATGATCTGTTCGTGGGACGTGGTCGTCACATCGAAGAACCCGTTGTTGCGGCCGAGTCGCAGGACGGCGATCCAGTCCGCGACCGCCTTGATGTCCCCCATGTTGTGGCTGATCAGAAGCACCCCGTGACCGCGCTCCCGCAGCTGGTCGACGAGGTCGAGGACCTGGGCGGTCTGTTCGATGCCCAGGGACGCGGTGGGCTCGTCGAGGAGCACGAGCCGGGGTTCGCCGAGGAGCGAGCGGGAGATCGCGACGGTCTGGCGCTGGCCGCCGGAGAGCGAGGCGACCGGGAGGCGGACGTCGGGCATCCGGATGGCCAGCATGTCCAGCAGGTCCAGGGTGAGGCGTTCCATCTCCACCTCGTCGAGGACGCCGGCCCGGTGGATCTCGCGGCCGAGGAAGAGATTGCCGACCACGTCGAGGTTGTCGCACAGCGCGAGGTCCTGGTAGACGGTCGCGATTCCCAGGTCCTGGGCATCGTGCGGGCGGGTGATGTGGACGGGCCGGCCCTCCCACTCGATCATGCCCTCATCGGCAGGGTCGACCCCGGCGATCACCCTGATCAGCGTGGACTTGCCGGCGCCGTTGTCGCCCACGAGAGCGACGACCTGACCGGCGCGGATCTCCAGGTCGACATCGGCCAGGGCCTGGACGGCGCCGTACCGCTTGAAGATGCCGCGCAGCGCCAGCAGGGGCGGCGCCGGCCTCGGTCGCCGGAGAGGTGCGCCGGACTCCATGGATACCTGCCTTACCTGAGGAGCCCCGCCTTCTTGCAGGCGGACTCGAACTTGGGGGTGCAGATCTGATCGATCGTGTACATACCGTCCTTGACGACGGTGTTCTTGATGTTGTGCACGTTCACGGAGACCGGGGTGAGCAGCACGGCCGGGATGCCCCGGTTGGTGGGACTGTTGACCGTGTGCGTCGTGATGTCCTTGAGCTTCTCGCCGCGTCCCAGCGCGACGGCCATGGCGGCGGCGGTGCCGGCCTCGGGCGCGAAGGGCTTGTAGACGGTCATGATCTGATCGCCCTTGACGAGGCGTTGGATGCCGGCGAGTTCGGCGTCCTGCCCGGTGATGGGCGGCAGCGGAGCGACCTTGGCGGCACGGAGGGCGGCGATGATGCCGGCGGCGAGTCCGTCGTTGGCGGAGTAGACACCGTCGATGTGGTCCGCGCCGAGGGCCGAGAGGGCGGCGGACATGTTGCGGTTCGCGTTCTCCGGTCGCCAGTCGCCGGTCTCGTAGGCCTTCCCGATCTTCACCTTGCCCTTGAGCGCGGCGAGCGCGCCCTGCTTGAACCAGGCGGAGTTGGGGTCCGTCGAAGCGCCGTTCATCATGACGATCTGGGCGTCGCGCGCCTTGGGACCGAGCGCCTTGAGGAGCGCCTCACCCTGCAGCCTGCCGACCGTCTCGCCGTTGAAGGAGACATAGGCGGAGACCGGCCCCTCGACGAGGCGGTCGTAGGCGACGACCGGGATCCCGGCCCGCCGCGCGTTCTCGACCGAGGAGCGGAGCGACTTGGAGTCGACGGCATCCAGGATCAGCACCTGGACCTGTTTGGTGATCATCGCGTCCATCTGCTGTTGCTGGGTGGCCACATCGTGCTGGGCGCTGACGGTCTCCACCGTGCACTCGGGGCACAGCTGACGGATCTTCTTCTCGATCAGGGGCTTGTCGAAGTGGTAGAGGCGCGAGGTGTTGTCCGGGAGCAGCACACCGATCTTCGGGGCGCCGCCGGAGGCGGACCCGTTCGACTCCCGTGCTCCGCCGGCCTCTCCACAGGCGGCCGGGCCGGCCACCATGCACACCCCGGCCAGGAGGGCAGCGGCTCCCCGCAGGCGCACATTCACCTCAGCGCACCTCCTCACCGTTCGGCCGGCCGTCCGCGGCGGCCGCCTCCGCAGCGCCGAGCCGCTCGCCCGGCTCCAGGGTGATCTCGCTCCACACCTGCTTGCCGCCGCTCAGCGGCACCGAGCCCCAGGACGCCGACATCGCTTCGACGAGCAGCAGCCCACGGCCACCGGTCGACTCCCAGTCCACGCTCGTCGGCTTGACGGGGGCGCGGGGCGAGGCATCGTTCACCGCGATCCGCAGCCGGTCCGCGGCCAGCGTCAGATCGAGCCGTACCTCCCCCTGGGTATGGGCGATGGCGTTGGTGACCAGCTCGGACACCACCAGCAGGGCCACGTCCAGCTCCTCCGTCGCACCCCAGGAGCGCAGGGTGCGCCCGGTGAAGCGGCGGGCGTGCATGACGGCGTCCGGCAGCCGCCACACCGTCCAGCGCACCCGGGTCGGGCGGACCCGCATCCCGTCGTAGCGCAGCACCAGCAGGGCCACATCGTCGTCCCGCCGCTTCGCGCCCCCGAGCAGGTCATCGGCGAGCTGACCGGCATCGGCCGGATCGGCCGCGGCGAGCGCCGCACGCACCCGGCGGATGCCCTCCTCCAGGGGGAGGCTGGCCGACTCCGCCAGGCCGTCCGTGAGCAGGGCGAGCACGGTGCCGGGGGCCAGCCCCACCTCGGTCAGCGGGAACTCACCGTCCTCGGCCACACCCAGCGGAGGCCCGCCCTCGACCGGCAGTTCCTCGGTGCTGCCGTCGGGGAGCCGCAGCAGCGGCGGCAGATGCCCGGCCCGTACGAACCAGGCGATGCCCTCCTCCATGTCCAGGTCCACATAGCAGCAGGTGGCGAACAGATCGGTCTCCATGCCGAGGAGCAGCCGGTTGGCGTGGGAGATCACCACATCGGGCGGGTGGCCCTCCACCGCGTAGGCCCTGATGGCCGTGCGCATCTGCCCCATGATCGTGGCGGCGCCGGCGCTGTGGCCCTCCACATCGCCAATGACGAGCGCGACATGGCCGTCGGAGAGCGGAATGACGTCGTACCAGTCGCCGCCCACTTCGAGCCCCATCGTGGCGGGCAGATAGCGGGCGACGGCCACCCCGCCGGGCAGCGACGGCAGCTTGCGGGGCAGCAGGCTGCGCTGGAGCATCGTGGCGAGCTCGTGCCCGGCGTCCAGCGCATGGGCGCGCACCAGGGCCTGTCCCACCAGGCCCGCGGTCGCGGTCAGCAAGGACCGCTCCTCCGGCCCGAAGTGGTGCTCCTCGTCCCATCCGATCAGGCACACCCCGACGATCCGGCCCTCGGCCGGCAGCGGCAGCACGGCGAGCCCGCCGGGCCCGATGCCCGCGAGGTCGGGTTCGAGGGCCGCTCCCGGCGGCCACAGGGCGACATGCCCGGCGCGCAGCACGCTCTCCAGCGTGGGCATGGAGTGGCAGGCCGCATCAGGCCACTCGGACCGCCATTCGGACCGCCACGCAGCGGGCCAGGCACCGGGCTCCGGGGGGTCGAGGACGGACACCACGAACCGGTCGGCCTCCAGCTCGGCCACCGCCACCCGGTCCGCCTCCAGCGGCGACCGCAGCGCGGAGACCACCACCCGGCTGACGTCCCGGATCGTCGTGGCCCCGGCCAGCGCGGCCGACAGCCGCTGCACGATGGAGACCTCGTCGGCGGTGGGACGCAGATACGAGGCGTCGGCGACCACCCCCAGCATCCGCTCCGGGGTGCCGGCGGCGTCGACCAGCACCCGGCTGCGCAGGCTCAGCCAGCGCAGTTCGCCATTGGGCCGGCGGATACGGATGGACAGCTGCTGGCCGGCCGTGGGCAGCGCGCCCGGCTCCACGATCGACATCAGCGCGGGCACGTCGTCCGGTACGGTGCGCTCCAGCAGCGTCTCCACCCGCCGGTCGAACTCCTCCGGAGCGATGCCGAAGAGCTCCAGCACCTGTGCGTCCGCGTCCATCCGTCCGGTGCGCAGCACCAGCGTGAAAGCGCCGCCCCGGAGGGTGTCCAGCCCCGGCCCCAGCAGTGACCGCCGCTCCGTCTGCGCCATGACCCGGGCCGCGATGGCCTCCAGCCCCGCGGCCACCTGGTCGGCGTGCAGCTCCAGGAGGTGGCGGCGGTCCGCGTCGAAGGCGTCGGTGGCCTTGTCCATCACCACCAGGCACCCCAGGAGGCGGCCGCTCACGCCCAGCGGCAGCACGCTCAGGGAGACATCGACCGGCGGCTTCCCGGCGCCGTCCCAGGGGTCCGCGCCGGGGCTGTCCGGGGAACCGGTCAGGTCGTACTCCGCGAGCTCCGCCGGGCCCAGCCACAGAGGGGCGGCGCCGCGGAAGGCCGCGGCGACCGGAGAGTTGCCGGACACCGGATAGCTCGTCGGCAATCCGTAGGGGATGCCGGAGCCGCCGACCATCTCGGCCAGCTGAAGAACGCTGTCCCCTTCGGCCGGCACATAGACGGCGGTCAGCTCAGCCCCGGTAGACCCAAGGACTCGTGCGGTCACTGCCTGCACCGCCTCCGTACGCCGGAAGCCGTCGTCATAAGCCACGGTCGCCGTATCCGCCCTCGGGGGCCAGGGCGTCCACCCCGCCACCGCCTCAATCGGATATGTCGTGATTTACCGTCTTCCCTCCATGGTGCGGCACACAGCGAGCCGGGAGCTAGTCGGCGCCGGGATCACGGTGTGTGACCGGGGAAGTCCTCCGCCAGCAGCGCGGCGAGGTCGAGGAACGAGTCCTGCGTACGGGACCGCAGCCGGGCGAGCTCGATGTCGCGCCGGCTGTCGAGACGGTAGTCGAAGGGGATGAAGACCACCCCGCCCGGATGGCCGCGGAAGTGCTCGACGACATCGTCCCGCCGCACCGGCCGGTCCGGTCCGGCAAGGCCGGTGACCGCGAGGACGGCGCGCTCCGCCAGCTCGGGGTAGCCACGGCGTGCGAGACGGGACAGCAGTGTCTGTGTCTGCTCGATGCCGCGCTCGGTCATCGGGGCCACGACGACCAGACGGTGCGTCATCGACAGGGCGGTGTCGGTGACGCTCTCCGTCCGCAGATGGGCCCAGTCCGCGAGGACGACGGAGAAGTGCCGGCTCAGCAGCTCCATCAGCCGGCGGTACTCCTCCTCGTACACCGGAACCGGCGTGGTGCGGCCCAGGCCGTGCGTGAGCGCCCGCAGTCCTGACGGGCCGTCCAGGGTGTGGCGCAGCACCTCCTCGTAGCTGTCGGCCACGGGCAGCGTACGGAGCAGATCGTGGCGCAGCCCGGCCGAGCCGCCGAGGTTCAGCCGGGCGGCCAGCTCTCCGACCGCGTGGCCGGCGTCGAGCGCGATCACCCGCCCACCGCGCGCGGCGGACAGCAGCGCCCCCAGCGCGATCGTGACGGTGCTCCGGCCGACCTCGCCGTCCACGCCGACGACGGTCGCCCGGTAGCTGAACCGCAGGCGGGCACGGACCAGTTCCAGCTTCCGCTGCTGCTCCGGCCCCATCCGCCGCCGCCCCAGCCGGGGCGCCGGACTACCGCCCCGCAGCGGCCGGTCCGCCGCCTCGCCGAGCTCCGCTGAGTCGTGGTCGAGCGGGATCTGCGGGCCCGGACGGAACGAGAAGCGTGCGGCGCCGCCGGCGTCGGCGCCCGTCCGCAGTTCCGTCGCCATCGGTACGTAACGGGCGAAGGCCTCGGCGACCTCACCGGCGGTCGGGCGGCGCCCCGGGTCCTCGGACAGGCACGCCGTGACGATCTCGCGCAACGGCCGCCAGGTGTCGCCCTGCCACAGCGCCATGTCCCCGCTCTCCGCGGACTGCGGGACGCGGTGCTTGTCCCCGAGCCGGCGCAGGATCTGGCCCAGGGACTCGATGTTGTCCGCCATCGTGGGGACGGCTTCCGCCCCGCGGGCCCGGAACTTCCCGTCGATGCCGCACCGGCCCAGACCGGTCAGCATCAGGGAGCGCCCGACGACATGCACGCTCTGCGGGGTGAGTTCGGGGAGTACCAGCCCCTTGAGATGGCACAGATTGACGGCGCTCGCCAGATGCCATCCGTAGGCGATGGACAGCAGGGTGTCGCGGCGCAGCTGGGAGCCGGTGGCCGCCCGCAGCAGGCTGCTGAGCTGCGGCGGCGGCCCGCCCTGGTCCTGCCCGGACGGACGGTAGAGCTGCATGGCCAGCCACGGCGGCTCGTCGCGCGGGCCCGTCGCGAGCAGCAGCGGCGCATACTGGCCGGCCATCCGCCCCAGCGCCTCCGCCTCGGTGGCGAGCATCGCCGCTGCCTCCTCCGGTGCGCCCGGCCTGATCACCCGGACCGCGGCCTCCTTGCCGGCACGGTCGCGGCCCAGGTACACCAGCGAACGTGCGCCGGGCTGCCGGCCGTGCAGGGTGTACGGGCCCAGCCGGCGGGGATCCCGCGAGGTGAGGGGGCGCCAGCCGTCGGGGTCCGCCGGTTCCATGTCGTCGTCCGGCGGCGCCACCTGCACGGAGGCGCCGAGCCGGGCCATCAGCCGCCGTTCCACGGAGGAGAAGGCGCGCGAGCCGGCCGGAAGGTGGTCCATCCCGTCCGGATGCGCGAGCCAGGCGGGGAAGTCGGGGGAGCGTCCGGCCAGTTGCTCCAGCCGGTGCCCGATGTGGCGTCCGGTGCGCAGGAGTTCGGGCGTGGACACCGCGTCCAGGAGCGCCGACTTGGCCGCCTCGGAGAAGTCGAAGATCCGGTGCTGGTCCCGCAGCGGGCCGGCCACCGGCGCCTCGACGGGCTGCATCAGCCCGCCGAGGAACACCTCGGCGAGATGGGCGGTGTCGGCGGACCACGGCACCGCGGACTGCACCAGCCGCATCACCGGCACGGAAACGGGCGCGACCGCCGCGATGTGCGCGGCGAGCCGGTACGCCTCGGGCGAGGCCGCGTCGCGGAAGTGCCGCACGGTGTCCGTGCCGTCGCCGGACGGGACGACGGGGCGCCCGGCCGGCGCGTGCAGCAGCGGGAGCTGGACCGTGCCGCCGGTCGAGGCGAGCAGCCGGGACCAGGCCGAGACGGGCCCCGCCGAGGTCTCCAGCACCGGCACCGGCAGCCCGTGGAACGGCGCGAGGTCGGCGGGCAGGACCGGATCGCTGACGCTCCACGAGACCCCGGCGGCACCACGCCGGCGCGTTGTCACCCGCCAGCGGCCGGCCTGGATGCCGGAGCCGCCCCACAGCCGCGGCGGCAGCGCATGCACCACCGCGACCGGCCCGTTCGCCGCCCAGCGCCCCAGCACCCGGTGCATCCGGCCGTCCCGCCAGGCGGCCCCCATACCGTCGCTCAGCAGCAGGATCAGCGTCTGGCCCGACGGGTCGGCCAGCACTGCCGGCGGCAGCGAGGTGGTGTCCGGGTCGAACGGGCGGCCGCGCAGCAACGGGGCATCGGGCCCGCGGGTGTCCAGCCCGTGGACATGGACCATCCGGAACGCGCCGACCCGCTGCATCATCGTCCGCCACTCGACGGCGAGCCGCCGCCACAGCAGCATCGACATACCGTCGTCCACCACGAGCGCAAGGTCGAGCCAGCGCTCGTGTCCGGGGCGCAGCACGACGTCGGGCAGCCCGCTCTCGGCCAGCGCCGCGGCCGTCGCCGCCTCGTCGAACTCCTGGATACGGGTGGTGGTCCGGCGCTGCCGCAGCGGGCGCAGGGCGCGGCCGATGCCCAGCTCGCCGAGGAGCGCCTTGTTCTCCGGAACCCGCAGCGGGATCGCCGCACTCGTCTTCGGCGGCAGCGGGAATTCCCGCCGGGGCGGCCGCGGCACCGTGCCGGTCTCCGGCGCGGCGTGCAGATCGCCGCCGAGGTCGTCCAGCGGCAGGACGTCAGGGGGTTCCGCTTCCGCCATGGCACCGTCGTCCGGCACGGGCGGGGGCGGTGGCTCCGGGCACGCCTCGGCCCCGGACACCGACCGGTGCCCGGGGCCCAACGCCCGTGCGAGAGGCGCCGATTGCGCGTCGGTCGGCAGCCGTCCGGCCAGCCAGAGCGCATCGAGCAGGGAGTGCCGGTCCAGCTCGACACCGGCCCCCGCGAAGACCGCGAGCACCTCCCGGAGCCGGTCGGATCCCCCTGTCATCGCTCAGACGGTCCCGCCCAGTTGGTGGAGCACGGCGTCCAGCAGCCCGTCGGCATCCAGATCGACGCCGCCGGCCCGCAGGAAGACGGCGTTGAGCAGCTGGTCGGTGGCGAGTTCGCCCGGACCGCGGCGCTGCAGGAACGACCTGAGCAGGTCCTCGACGCCGACCAGCGCGCCGTCACCGAGGTGGGCCGCCACGATGGACCGCAGCCGCTCCTCGTCGGGAGTGGGCAGATCCAGCCGGATACAGCGGCGCAGGAACGCCGGCGGGAAGTCCCGCTCCCCGTTGCTCGTGATCACCACGACCGGGAATTCCGTGCACAGCACCTTGCCCCGCTCCACCGTGACCGGGTCCTGGGAGTCGGCCGCCAGGACCTGTACCACCGACTGCGACTCGGGCAGCCGGGCCAGCTCCGGGATCTCGAAGACGCCTTCCTCGAACACGGTCAGCAGATCGTTGGGCAGATCGACGTCCCCCTTGTCGAGCTCATCGACGAGCAGCACCCGCGGCCGCGGGCCCGGCACCAGCGCCGTGCCCAGCGGACCGAGGCGTACGAAGCTCCCGATGGAGGGCTCGGCCTCCCCGCGGTCACGGCTGAGGGTGGTCTCCCGCAGCCGCCCGATGGCGTCGTAGCGGTACAGCGCGTCCTGGACGTTGGCCCGGCTGTTCACCGGCCAGCGCAGCACCTCACCCAGGTCGAGTTCATGGGCGACCGCCCTGGCGAGCGAGGACTTGCCGGTGCCGGCCGGCCCGGTCACCAGCAGCGGCCTGCGCAGATGGAGCGCGGCGTTGACCACGTCGGCGTGCTCCGGAGCGATCAGATACGGCAGGGGCCCGGGGGCGCCGCGCCGGGAGCCGCCGAACCTGCGCCAGGGCGGGGCCTGCGGCAGGGTGACCCGGCGCTGGGTGCCGTCTCCCTGGAACAGCCGCCAGTCGGCGGCGGGTTCGGGGTTCATATGAGCTCCGTGGGTTCGGAAAGCTGGAGTTCGGGCAGAGCGCGGTCGGGGTCGGCCCAGGCGAGGACGGGCCTGCCCGGATGGTCGGCGGGACGGTGCAGGGTCTTGGCGCGGTAGGAACGGACCTGCTCGGGGAGTGCACGGGCCGGAGCCTCCGACACCTGCTGGACGGCGTGCGAGACCTCGTGCGCCGGACCGCGGTCCCACAGCACGACCGGAACGCCCATCGCCAGACACACCTGGATGATCTCCATCCGGGCCCGTGCGGACACCTCCACCGACACCCGGGCGGCATCGCGCCGGTCGAGCAACTTGCCGTACACCTCGCGCACTCCGGTGGACGGACCGGTGATGCGGAGGGGGCCGGAGGATTCCAGACGGTCCCAGCGGTGGCGCCAGTCGGTGAGGAAACGCTCGTTGCGGCGCAGGAGTTCCGGACAGTGCACCACCAGGGCGTACTCCGCGCCCAGCACCCCCGGGATCAGGCCGTCCGGATCGGCGAACTCCCACTCGTCCACGGGGAGTTCGAGGCAGTCACGGTCGAGGAGGACCTCGACGACCGGCCGGACGCCCTCGGGAGCGGTCCGGCAGAGCCGTTCCAACAGCAGCAGCACCGCCTCGGCGGTCTCTGCCGCACTGTACCGGCGGCCGGTCTCGGTCGGCGCCCGGTGCGGGCCCATCCCGTCGTCGCTCCACAGACGCAGATGGAAGGCGTCCGCACCGGCCTTGACCAGGTGCACCAACAGCCGCGGCGGCCGGGTGCGCCGGTTCCGCCCGAGCGCCCATTCGTCCGCGTCGGCACGGCGCTCCCGCAGCGAGGACGCGGGGATACCGAGCCGGGCGGCGACGCCGTCGGCCCACAGCCGCAGCCGGGCCCGCTCCGGAGGGGGACACAGCACCGCCACATATTCGACCGCTCGCAGCAGCCCGGGCACCCGCAGTTCGCCCGGTCCGGAACGGCTGTCACCGGAGAGCTGTTCCAGCCTGCCGAGCAGCTCGGGGAACCCGGCGTCGTAGGGGAGTTCCGCGACCAGTGGCAGCGCGGCCCGTACGGCCTCGGGCAGCAGATCCACGAGCTCGCCCGGCAGCCCCGTCAGCTGGGCCAGCAGCCGGTCGTGCTCCCGCGGCGACAGCAGCCGGGGCACCGCGGACAGCTTCCCCGCCGCGATCAACGCGGAGACGGCACCCGGGTCCCGGGAGCGCAGCGCCTCCGTCAGCGCCGCCAGCGCCCGCTCCTCGGTCACCAGGACCCGCGCGAACTCCTCGGGAGTCGGGGCGGAGCCGTCCGTGGGGTGCCCGAGGCCGCAGCGCTCGGCGACCGCCCTGGCGTAGTCGGCCCGGAACATCGGCGCGGGCAGCACATTCGCCAGCAGATCGGCCAGGACGGCCTGCGCGGGATCGTCGTCGCGGACCGGCCGGTCGAGCAGCGCCCCGGCGCCGGCCGCCCGCAGCTCCGCCTCGATCCGCTGCCACGGGATGCCCCAACTGCGGCGGGTGACATGCCGGGAGTCGTAGACCTGGTCGACCGGCGGCAGCACACAGGCGGCCACGAGTCCCACGACCGCGCCCTCGGCATCCGACCACAAGGGGCCGCCGCTGTAGGCGGGCCCGATCGCCATACCGGAGAGCGCGCCGTCCAGGTAGCCGACCCGGCTGTCACAGGTCTTCACCCGGACATCGGCGTACGAGCCGCTCAGCGCGGAGCCGTGCCAGGCGCGCACGGACTGGCCCACCCGCATCGGCCGGAACTCCGGCGGAGCCGGGCAGCCTAACTCGGCGCTGACCCTGAGGACCGCCAGATCGCCCGCCCACTCCAGCTCGCCACGGCCCGGCGGACCGTCCGTTCCGTCGAGCCGGCGCGGCGGGAGCCAGTGGACGGGCTGCGCTTCGTGCAGCTGCGCACCGGACGGGCCGTGTGTCTTCACCCGCAGCGTGGCCCCCTCCGGCCGGCTGTCGTCGAAGAGGTCCTTTCCGAGCGCGTCATTGACGACATGGGCGCAGGTGAGCAGGTGATGTGGCGTCAGCACCACGGCCGCGCCCGCCGATTTGCCGTCCTCCGCATTCAGCACCGACGCCACCCGGAAGCGGGGATCCGCCGGAACGTCGGTGCCCGATGCGGCGCGGAACCAGCCCATTACTCCGCCCGCTGCGGCTGCCAGGTCGCCGTGATCGTCAGACTCGCATGGCCGTTGGCCCCGACGATCCCGAGCTTGAGGTCCTGGCCGACCTGCACCCCGAACTGCACCGACATCTCGTGCGGCGGTCGTTCGGACGCGGTGACCGCATCATGGATCTCCTGGAGCAGGGGCCCGAGCGGACGCAGCGTCGTACGCATCGCCGCGACGGCACCGGCGCCGGCCGCCGCGCCGCCCCGGGCCACCGGCACGGTCGGGCCCATGCCGTCCGGCAGGTCGGCTTCTTGGGACTGCGCCGGGGGAGACGCCGCGGTCGCCGGGGCCAGCTCCAGGCGGATCGACGTCCCGTCGGCAAGGCTGAGTTCTGAGAGATGTGGCACACCTCCATTGTGCCGATCAGCGGTGCTCACGGCAGCGGAACGGACGGATCATCCTTGCCGGCCCCGGTGGCACGGTCAGCCGGTGTACGGCTGGACGGACTGGGCGTTGCGGAACACATTGCGCGGGTCCCAGCGCTCCTTGACCTCCTGCAGGCGCCCATAGTTGTCGCCGTAGTACAGACGGTGCGCGGACTGGCCGGAACGGTTCCACTCGGGATCGTCGAGGTCGCGGTCGGGATAGTTGATGTAGCACCCGTCGGTCACCGGGTCCGGCTGGCCGCCGTCCGGGGTGCCGGTCGGCGCCAGGATCGGCACCCCGCCGGTGTCCTTGTAGACATCGCGGTAGAACTCACGGATCCAGCGCAGGTGCGGCGCCGCGATCGAGGGGTCGACCTCGGCATCGTGGTGGTCGGCGACACCGTCGTCGTTGGAGTCCTGCTGATAGCTCCAGTACGTCTGGTACTGGAGCTTGAGTACGGAACTGCGTTGGTAGACCGCGGTGTCGCCGCTGTCCGGGAGGTTGATCGCGCCGCCGTACGAGTCGACCTGGAGCAGTGCCTGAGGGTTGTCGTAGCCCTTGCACGACAAGTGGTGGTAGATGGTGTCGAGTTGCGCTTCGGTGAAACCACGCCTCATGTACGCCGACTTGTACTTGCCGCACTGGTTGTCGCCGGAGCCGTTGAGCGTCTGGGTGGCGGTGAGCCAGGGCAGCCGGGTCGGCACCTCCAGGCCGCCCATGGGCGCGTGCTCGCCCATCCGCCGGTCCAGCGGGGTGGGCTCGATGCCCAGGTCCTGGGTGATCCACCCGAGGAAGGCATTCAGCCTCTCCACGCTGTCCGGCCTGGTGGCGTCGAGCTGGGTGATCAGACCGATCTTGCCGTTGGCCCGCTGGTTCAGCTTCAGCAGGGTGAACATGTCGCTGTAGTCGCAGCGGAGGGACGCCGGGAGTTCTGTGGTGTTCTCGTACTCGAAGAACAGCCCGTAATTGCGCACCAGCGACTTCAGGCGTTCCGGGTCCTTGAGCATGTCCTCCCACGGCCAGGCCACGGCGTGCAGCAGGACCTGGGAGGGGGGCTCGGGCAGCCCCTTGAACCAATACCTGGTGACCACGCCGAAGTTCCCGCCGCCCCCGCCGGTGTGGGCCCACCACAGCTCCCGCAGCTCCGGCTCGGGTGAGTCGCGGCGGGCGATCACGACCTCCGCGTGCTGTCCGTCGCGGACGACGACGACCTCCACCGCATAGAGGTAGTCGACGGTCAGCCCGTGCTGCCGGGACAGCAGCCCGTAACCCCCGCCGGCCACATGGCCGCCGGCGGCCACGGAGTAACAGGAGCCGCCGGGCAGGGCCACTCCGAACGGTGCGTAGAGGTGGGTGGCGACATGCCAGTTGTTCGCCCCCGACTCCACGCAGTACGCGCCCATTTCCTGGTCCAGATAGGCCCGGTCCAGCTGCCCGAGGTCGATGATCACGCCCACGTCGTCGCCGCAGACGAAGTTCTCGTAGCAGTGGCCGCCCGACCGGACCGTGAGCCGCCGGTGGAGATCCTCGTCGGAACGGTGGCTCGCCAGATACTTGTTGACCGCGGCGACGACCTCGCTCGTCGAACTGACCACCGACACATAGTCGGGTGTCGCGATGAAGCGCTGGTTGAACCCTCTCCGCAGGGCCTCGTACCGGGCGTCGCCAGGACCCACTTCGATCCCGCACTCAACTCCGGCCTGGATTTGATTGACCGTCATATGGCTCCTTGCCCTCCTACGCGAACTGACAGCATTGCGTTACCGATGACTACTATCCGTGACGACGCCGGGAGGTGCGAGTACCCGAAAGGGGTGAGCCCATGGATCGGAGTTGACCCCGTATGACGTGCTCATTTCCTGGTGCCGTCACGCAGAGCATCAGCCGGGCGTCAGCACGGCGGCGCCGTGCACCCGGTCGGCGGCCAGGTCCGCGAGTGCCTCCGGGGCGCGGCTCAACGGGTAGGGGCTGACTGTGACCTGGATGCCGATCCGCGCCGCGGTCGCCAGGAACTCGCGCCCGTCCTCCCGGGTGTTGGAGGTCACGCTGCACAGATTCCGCTCGTAGAAGAGATGCTGCTGATAGGTGAGCGGCGGGATGTCGGAGAGGTGGATACCGGCAACGGCGAGGGTGCCGGAGCGGTCCAGCGCCTGCAGCGCCACCGGCACCAGATCGCCCACCGGAGCGAAGAGAATCGCCGAGTCCAGCGGTTCGGGCGGCCGGTCGTAGGCGCCGCCGGCCGAGGAAGCGCCCAGTTCCAGGGCGAGTTCACGGGCCTGCGCGGACCGGGTCAGCACATGCACGGTGGCCCCTTCGGCCAGGGCGACCTGCGCGGCCAGATGTGCCGAGGCACCGAAACCGTAGATCCCGAGCCGGCCGCCGGCGGGCAGCGCACTGCGGCGCAGCGCGCGGTAGCCGATGATCCCGGCGCACAACAGCGGCGCCAGCAGCGTGGCGTCCTGGGTGCCCGGGAGCGGGTAGGCGAAATCCGCGGGGACCAGCGCGGCTTCGGCGAAGCCGCCGTCGGCGTCCCATCCGGTGTACACGGAGGCCGGGCAGAGGTTCTCGTGGCCCGCGCGGCAGTAGCGGCAGACTCCGCAGGTGCCGCGCAGCCATGCCCCGCCGGCCCGGTCCCCGGTCCGGAACCGCGTCACCGACTCGCCGGTGGCGGTCACCCGGCCGACGATCTCATGGCCCGGAACGGTCGACGGGCGGTGCGGGGGCAGATCGCCCTCCGCCAGGTGCAGATCCGTACGGCAGACACCGCAGGCTTCCACCCTGAGCAGCAGGTCATCGGGGCCCGGCTCGGGAGCGGGGCGACGGACCGGCACCAGCGGCCCGGAGGTGATCGGGCCAGGATGCCGGACGGCCCAGCCGGACAGTGCGTCCGGGCCTGAAACGGGGGCCATGGCTCCAGGATGGTGCCCGCAGGGGAGCCGGACAAACGGTGCGCCGTGGGGCCTGCCACCGCTCGACCGGGTTCGCCGCGCGCCGCCGCCCGGACAGCGGACCGCCCGGGGTCCGGGCCTGCGCCCGCCTCAGCCGAAGAGCGTGGTCAGCTTCTGCATCAGCCTGGCGAGCAAATTCCTCCTGGCGGTGGGAGCAGAAGCGGGGGCGGAGGCGGGAGCGGGAGCGGGGGTGGGGGCGGGGGCGCCGACGGTGTCCGGCGGTTCGACCGACGGGGGCGACAGGCTGCTCGGGCGCTGCGCCGGAGTCTGGTCCGTGGGGTTCTTCTTCGTGGGGTTCGTCGCGGGCTTCGTCCGGGTGCGTGCGGCCTCGGCGCGGACGAGCGCGCCAAGAGCGGCAAAGACGTCGAGGGGCATGCCGAATCTCCTGCGGTGGTGGTCCCGAAAGCTGATGACGGCAGGCCGCATTCGCCCCGGGCCCCGGTGCGGGGAGGGGTGGGCGTATACGGCCGGGCCCGCTCAGCAGCGCAGGATGGCCACGCGCTTCGGCGAGGCGGGGGCGGCGGCCGTGACGACAGTCGTGGCCGAGGCGCTCCCCGAAGCGGTGATGGTCTCCTCCGGGAGGGAGTCCCCGAGCGCCTTACCGCCGGCCCCGGTGGGGACCTGATGGCGGAGATGGCACCCCGAGGCGTCGCACTTGCGCCGGACGCCGCTGCCCGGATGCTTTCCGCCGCCCTCGGTGGACGCCAGCACCGGTCCCGCCGGGATGCAGGGCCGTTCGGCCGGGACGGACAGGGCGGGAGTGGCGGTACGGGGAGGGCAGCCGCCGGCACCGGGCATCAGGACTTCGGAGGAGCCGGTGCTCAGCGCGGCGTGCAACAGGGTCAGTAACACCAGCAACACCAGCACGCGCCAGCCGCCAGATGCCGCCGAGCGGCCGGTGCTGACGGTGTTGCGCATGCGAATCTCCCAACCCTCTTCCAGGAGGGGATCCCCTGGAAGGGGTCGGGGCACGCCAGATACGCCGCAAGAGGCGACAAAACCACCCGATCCGGCTACCTGCTCGCACGCGCGCGCTGTGATTCGCACACATGCCCGCTACGGGCGCGGTGAGTTGCGGTGCGGAGCTGCCCTTCAGCGCCGCCGGCTCGTGGCACGACCCGCGGAGCCGCCGTCGGGGTCACCGGCCGCATAGCGACCGTGGAAGTGCGTGTACCGCTCCAGGGCGTCGCCGTCCATGCTCCACGGCCAGGGCGTCGCCACCCCTCCGGTGGCGCGCAGTGCGGCCCCGGCCTCGGCCGTCCGGCCGGCCTTGATCAGGGCGTAGGCCAGCAGGTTGAGATCGGCCAGGGCCGCCGCGTGGGTGAGGAACCCCGGGCCCGGCCAGTAGTGCGCCGCATGGTCAAGGGCCTTGGCGGCGTCGGGGCGCCGCCAGATCTCGCCGGCGCCGAGCGCCATCAGCCCGCCGCCGGCAACCGCTCGCTGATGGCTGCCGATGAGCGCGGTGAGCTCCAGACCGGCGGCGGGGGCCTGGGGCGGCATACCGGCGCGGACACCGTCGAGCAGATCGAGGACCAGGGCGCTGGAGCCGCACTCGTCCGGCGACAGATACCCCAGAGCCTGCAGATGGGCCTCGCGGTTCCATGGATCGCGGGCCTTGATCTCCCGCCAGATCGCCGACAGCTCCGTGGAGGGGCGCCGCTCCAGGCGGAGCGTGGCCAGGTGCAGGATCCACGGTGTGGGGTCGGCGGTGAGCAGATCGGCCGCGAGCCGGCAGGTCTCACGGGTGTCGTTCAGATCGACGGCGGAGTCCTGCTGCCGGGCCTGGAGCAGATCCGACCAGGCGTGGAGCAGCAAGGCGTTCTGGTTCTGCGGGTTGTGCTGGCGCCAGATGCCGGGCAGCGACCGTCCCGCGGCACGGGCGAGCACCGCCAGCCGGTGGGCCTTGCGGTCCCAGTCCTGGCCGGTCTCGTCGATCACATCGCCCATCGAGGCCATCACGGCGGTGTCGAGCGAACCGCGGGACCAGCACGTCTCGACGCGCCGCCGGACCTGTCCCAGCGTGCGGTCGTCGAGCTCGGGGACCAGGCGGGGAAGGCTGCCTTTGCGGCGTCTGAAGACGGGCATTCGTCGGTGGGCCTTCCGGTGGTGAGTCGTCTGCGGGGACGAGCGTGGTGATGAGGGCTTCGGGTGAGCGTACGGGCAGGGGTGCGCCGAGGCACACCCCTGCCCGAATGGCAGACACTCCTGCTAGCGGGAGGTGACGGCTTCCTTCTCGGCGGTGCCGCGGCCGAGCCGGTCGCGGACCAGGGAGACGCCGACCACCAGAACGGCCAGCAGCACCGACAGCAGGACCTGGATCCGGCCGCCGCCCTCGCTGTCGTCGGTGAGCATGTAGACCAGCACGAACGAGATCGACGCGATCGTCGCCCAGGTCAGATACGGGAAGAGCCACATCCGGACGATCAGCTTGTCGGGGTTCTCGCGGAGGATGATCCCGCGCATCCGCAGCTGGGAGAAGCAGATGACCAGCCAGACGAAGAGCGCGACCGCGCCCGAGGAGTTCAGCAGGAACTGGAAGACCGTGTCCGGCCACAGGTAGTTGAAGCCGACCGCGATGAAGCCGAAGAGGACGGAGGCCAGGATCGCGGCCTGCGGGACGCCACGCGTGTTCGTCCGGGCGAAGGCCTTCGGGGCGTCGCCGCGCTGGCCGAGGGAGAAGGCCATCCGGGAGGCGGTGTAGAGGCCGGAGTTGAGACAGGAGAGCACCGCGGTCAGCACGATGACGTTCATGATCTGGCCGGCGTGCGGGATGCCTATGGAGTCGAGGGCCGCGACGTACGAGCCCTTCTTGGCGATCGAGGGGTCGTTCCACGGCAGCAGGGAGACGACCACGAGGATCGAGCCGAGGTAGAAGATGCCGACCCGCCAGATGACGCTCTTGGTGGCCTTGGTGACCGCCCGCTGCGGGTCCTCGGACTCACCGGCGGCGAGGGTGACGATCTCGCTGCCCATGAAGGAGAAGACGACCATCAGCACACCGGTGAGGATCGCGGTGGGTCCGTTCGGCAGGAATCCGCCGTGGGAGGTGAGGTTGGCGAAGCCGGTTGCCGCGTTGTCGGAGCCGGGCAGCACACCGAAGATCGCCAGGCCGCCGAGGGCGATGAACGCCGCGATGGCGACGACCTTGATGCCCGCGAACCAGAACTCGAACTCACCGAACGAGGCGACCGAGGCCAGGTTGGTGGCGGTGAGGACGACCATCACGATCAGAGCCCAGGCCCACTGCGGGACGGCCGGGACCCAGCTGGTGAGGATGGCGGCGCCGGCGGTCGCCTCCACGGCGAGCACCACGACCCAGAAGAACCAGTACAGCCAGCCGATCGAGAAACCGGCCCAGCGCCCGAGCGCCCGGTCCGCGTAGGCGGAGAACGAGCCGGAGGTCGGGTTGGCGGCCGCCATCTCGCCGAGCATCCGCATCACGAACACGACCATCGCGCCGACCAGGGCGTACGACAGCAGGATGCCGGGCCCGGCCGCGGTGATGCCGGAGGCGGATCCCACGAAGAGACCGGCGCCGATGACCCCACCCACGGCGATCATGGACAGATGGCGGTTCTTGAGGCCCGACTGCAGACCTGACTGCTGCGGAGCCTGCCCGTTCCCCGGCGGAGAGGGCGGAGCGGCCACGGGGCTGGGGGGAGATGTAGTCATCTTCGACATCCATTGAGGGTTGGAGGGGTCATGCACGTGGTGACTGCTGGGATCGCCTCGGTAGCTGGACGCACGACAGGGCCGGGTCCAGGTGCTGGCGATCGTGGCCCTGACGACGTTTGAAGGCCCGGCGATCGAGCCGTGGCCTTCGGATGCCTGCGCGGGTGGGGGAGCGCTGACTGCGCCTCCGCGCTACTGCTCGCCCTCCTCGTGAGAGGTGAGCCGCATCACGTCCGGATTGGGATTTGCGTAAGCGTATGTGGCGGTGCTCGGCGGCGTATTTGTGCGAGTGGACAAATTCACCCCGGATAGCTGTCCGCTCGGCTAATGCGGATGGCGGGGACGGGAGGTCGCGCCCCGGGCGCGCGAGGCGGACCGGGTGCGCCGGTGTCTCCCCGCGCCCGCCCCCTGAAGGCGTCGGGACGGGTGCTCGTGCGGGCGGACAACGCCGTCGGCGAAGCCTTGGCCGACGGAACAGATGCCCCGGAGCGCCCGCGCTCTAGCGTGAGTTCGGCCCTGGGGCCTGCCGACAGGCCCTGCCGCCGGCCGACGAGCAAGGGGACTCCATGGCCACCCTTCCCACCGCCCGACAGACCCGAACCGCTCCGACGACCGCTCCCTCACCCACACCACCAGGGGTGGACGACAGCAGCGGGTCGCGGGACGGAATGGCAGGTGAATGGCGCGGTGAATCTCCGGAGGCGCACCCGGCGGAGCCGGTGGGCGAAGCCGTGGAAACCGGGGTGAATCCGGCGACCCCCGCGGGCCGGGACGCCGGAATGGTGGTGATCGGCGCGACCACGCTGGCGCGCCGGGTCTGTGCCTCCCTGGGGGAGAGCGGACACCCGGTGGACCATCTTGCGGCGCCGGACGACCAGGACCTCCGCCGGGCGCTCGCCGCCCGGCCGGCCGGTATCGCCGTCCTGGTGGGCGACGATCTGTCCGCGCTGCGCTACGCCCTCGCCGTACGCCATGTCTGCGACAGCGTCCGGATCGTCGTCACCGTCTTCGACCGCACCGTGGCGGAGCAGCTCCGGTTGTTGCTGCGCGACTGTGTGCCGGTCTCGCCCGCCGATCTCCTGGCGCCGACGCTGGCCGGTCTGTGTGTCGACCCCGATGCGCTGGCCGTGTGGGACGACGGGCACGGTGCGGTGGCGGTCCGGCCGCAGGAGGGCCGGCTGGTGGAGACGGCATGGCGGCCGAGCGCGGCCGCCCGGCGGCGGGCGGTGCTCGGACGGCTGCGGGGGCAGCTACAGCCCCATGACGCGGACGCCCGCCTGCTGCTCATCGGGCTGCTGGGCATCGTGACCGTCCTGGTCCTGGACTGGGTGTGGCTGGTCGGCGTGTTCCACAAGCCGGTCAGCACCGCTTTCCTGGAAGCCGCCCGGGTCGTGGCGGGGGTGGGGCCGGCCGCACCGCACGCCGGCCATCCCGTCTACGAGGTGGTGTCCGGGGCGGCGATGCTGGTGACGGTGGGATTCACCGCGCTGCTGACCGCGGGCATCGTCGACCGGCTGTTCGGCCCGCGGCTGGTCGGCGTGCTGGGGCCGCGGGTGCTCCCCCGTGCCGGTCACGTCATCGTGGTGGGGCTGGGGCAGGTCGGCCTGCGGCTGTGCCAGACGCTGCGGCAGCTGGGGGTCCCGGTCGTCGGGGTCGAGCGCGAGCCCACCGCCCCGAACCTGCGCCTCGCGCGGTCGATGGGGATACCCGTGGTGCTGGCGCACGGCGAGGACCGGGAGGTGCTGGCGCGGCTGGGGCTGGGGCGGGCCCGCGCGCTCGCCGCCGTCGGCTCCCATGAGCTGGACAACATCGCCGTCGCGGTCGCGGCGCACGGTGTGGCACCGGACGTCCGGGTGGTGCTGCGGGCCGGCGAGGACGAGGCGATCGCCGAGACCCGCTCGCTGCTTCCCCTCGGGCTGACCCGCGACATCAACAGGACGAGCGCGGCCTTCGTGACCGCGCATCTGACCGCCGAGCGGGCCGGCGCGGCACCGCGCCGGGTGGTCGCCGGTGCCGACTGTGACCATGTCGATCTGCCCGGCCGCGGTCTCGTCGGATGGCCCGTTCCGGCCGGGGACGACTGTGGCCATGTGTCCGGCGGGGGCGAGCGCGACACCATCAGGAGCGCTCTCGGGGCGGGGTGAGGCGCGGCGTCGGACGGGGCGTGGCGCCACCGGGGCCGCTGACTGCCTGGGGTTGCTCCGGGGCGCCCCGCAAGCGTCCGCCTGCGCCCTCCGGCGATCCCGGCTCAGTCGGCCTCGTCGTCTCCGCCCGCCTCGGACGGCATGCTCTGCTCGGTCCAGATGATCTTGCCGGTCGGGGTGTAGCGGGTGCCCCATCGCCGGGTCAGCTGCGCGACGATGAACAGTCCGCGTCCGCCCTCGTCGGTGGTCCGGGCATGGCGCAGCCGCGGCGAGGTGCTGCTGGCGTCGGAGACCTCGCAGATCAGGGCGTCCTGCCGGATCAGCCGCAGGGTGATCGGCGCGGTGGCATGGCGGATGGCGTTGGTGACCAGTTCGCTGACGATCAGTTCCGTGGTGAACAGCAGATCGTCCATGCCCCACTCCGCCAGCTGACGGCCGGCGAGCCCACGGGCGGTGGCGACTTCGGCCGGGTCGCAGGTCAGCTCCCAGGAGGCGACCTGCTGGGCGTCCAGGGCATGGGTCCGGGCGAGGAGCAGCGCGGCGTCGTCGGACGGCGGGCCGGTCAGCAGGGCCTTGACCACATTCGAGCCGATGTCCTTCAGCGTCTCCCCGGGCACCGCGAGGGCCTCGTTCAGCCGGGACAGCCCGACCTCGATGTCCCGGTCGCGGGCCTCGATCAGCCCGTTGGTGTAGAGCGCGATCAGACTGCCCTCGGCCGGCTCCAGCTCGACGGCCTCGAAGGGCAGCGACCCCAGGCCGAGCGGCGGTCCCGCGGGCAGGTCGGGGCAGTCCACGGTGCCGTCGGGGCCGACGATCAGCGGCGGCAGATGGCCGGCCCGCGCGACGCTGCACCGCCTGCTGACCGGATCGTAGACGGCGTACAGACAGGTGGCCCCCATGAACGTCGAGGCCACGCTCGGGTCCGCGGCGTCCGCCGCCGGATCGGCACGGTGTGTCTTGACCAGGCCGATGACCAGGTCGTCCAGGCGGGCCAGCAGCTCATCGGGCGGCAGATCCAGGTTCGCCAGCGTACGGACGGCGGTGCGCAGCCGCCCCATGGTGGCCGCGGCGTTGATGCCGTGCCCGACCACATCCCCGACGACCAGGGCGACCCGCGCCCCGGACAGCGGAATCACATCGAACCAGTCGCCGCCCACCCCGCTCGGCGCGTCCGCCGGGAAGTACCACGACGCCACTTCCAGCGCGGACCCTCCGGTCAGCTCGTGCGGCAGCAGGTTCTGCTGCATCACCCGGGCCGCGGTGCGCTCGCGGGTGAAGCGGCGCGCGTTGTCGACACACACCGCGGCCCGTGCGACCAGCTCCTCGGCCAGCCGTACGTCGTCCGCCACGAAGGGCCCCAGACGGCGGGAGCGGAAGAAGGTCGCCGCGCCCAGGGTGATGCCACGGGCCTGCACCGGTGCCACCATCACCGAACGGAACCCGAATTCCCGGATGACGGCGGCGCGTACCGGGTCCTCGGTGACCCAGGCGCTGGTGGCGAAGTCCAGGACCGGTTCCACCAGGGACTCGCCCGTGAGCAGACAGCGGGCGACCGGCGATGAGGGGGACCGCTGGACGGTTTCCCCCACGGCAAGGCCGGCCTCCGGACAGCCCTCGTGGACCGACTGCTGACCGCAGCGGCGCATGGTGGGGGTGCTGTCGACCGGCCCGGGGACCGGCTCCGCACCCCTGAGCACCGAATCCAGCAGATCGACGGCGACGAAGTCGGCGAGCGCCGGAACGGCGACATCCGCCAGTTCCTGTGCGGTCCGGGTGACATCGAGCGTGCTGCCGATACGGACGCTGGCGTCGTTCAGCAGGGCCAGGCGTTCCTGCGCCCGCCAGCGTTCGGTGACATCGATGACCATGTACCAGAGGCCGATACGCCGGCCCTGGGGGTCGGACAGCCCGAAGAAGGACGCCGAGTAGGCGCGCTCCTGGTGAGGGTCCGCATAGGTGGGGCTGCGGAACTCATAGTCCATCACCGGCGATCCGGTCCTCAGGACCCGCAGCATCCGCTCCTCGAACGCCTCGGCCTCCAGCCTCGGCAGTATCTCGTTCACCTGCTTCCCGAGCCGCTGTTCCAGGGGGATCAGGCGCTCCAGTACGTCGTTCACCCAGACGTAGCGCAGATCGGTGTCGAGCACGGCCATGCCGACCGGCGCATGCGCCAGAAACGGTTCGAGCATCAGCTGGTTCACCCCGCCGCCCGGCACCCGCCACTCCTCCATGGCGAGGACGGACCACCGCTCCTGGCCCGCACCGTCGAGAACGGGCGTGACCTGCAGCGCCAGCTGCACCTCCCGGCCGTCCCGGTGGCGCACCGCGACCGAGCCGCCCCAGCCGCTCCCCGCACGGCACCACCGCGCCACGGAGGCCACCCGCACTTCGTCACCGGGTATCGCCAGCAGCTCCACCGCGGGGCGGTGCAGGATCTCCCCGGCCGGATAGCCGAGCAGCCGCTCCGCCGCCCGGGTCCAGGCGATGACCCGCCCTTCTCCGTCCAGTTCGGCCGTGGCCGCCTTCGCGATATCGCATGCGCGGTCCGAGCCACCCGGCAGGGCATTCTCCGCACTCATCATCGCCAGCCCGTCAGCTCAATGGAGCAATATCGCCCATCCTAGGAGAATTGTGGACTATCGGCGGTATGTGGGGCTGGGTGCAGGCGCCCGCGGCTCCGCGCAGAGGCGGATGCCCTGCGTGGCGTCCCCGGGCGGGCCGCGGCACCCACAGGCACCCGCCGCACCCCGGTTCAGTCGGCGGGCGGCAGCCGCAGCTGGAGCATGGCCAGCAGCCGCTGGTCCGGGCGGCTGAGGTCGAGACCGGTCAGATCCTCGGCCCGGCGGATCCGGTAGCGCAGCGTGTTGGGGTGCACATGCAGCTCGGTGGCGGCGGCCCGTACATCGCCGAAGGCGTTCAGATAGGCGAGCACGGTTTCTGCCAACTGCCCCTGGTTACGGGCGTCATGGGTGACCAGGGCGGTCAGCCGGGGGTCGCGCATCTCGGGGTGCGCGGACAGCAGCGCCAGCACCTCGCTGACGAGCACCTCCGCCTGGATGTCCGGCAGTGCGGCGACCGTGGTGGCGACGCCGACGCTCAGCATGGCGTCGAGGATCCGGTCCGCCTCCCGGCGCGATTCGGGAATCTCCCCGAGCCCCGGCACGATGCAGCCGACGGAGCCGCGCAGCGACAGGCCCAGGTGGCGGCCGGCGGCGTCGGTGATCTCCTGCCCCCAGCCGCGCAGCGTGCCGGTGTCGATGCTGCGCGGCAGTTGCGGCAGCAGCACATAGATCCGCGTATCGACCTGGGTGACCACGGAGCTGCTGTGCCGGGCGGCGGTGTGCACCGAGATCAGGTTGCTGACCTCGCCGCGGGCCAGCTCCGGTGGGGTGGCCCCGGCCGCCCCGTACGAGAAGCCCAGGACGGCGGCCGGGCGGGCCGCGTCCAGGGCCAGGTGGCTCGCCAGCGGCTGGGGTCCGGTGCTGCCCTCCAGCAGTCCGGCCGCCAGCGTGCGGGTCAGCGTGAGATCGGCGGAGAGCTCCCGGCGGCGGCGTACCAGATGCAGTGCGGCGACCCGGGCCGCGCCCAGCAGCGCCTGGTCCGCGCGCTCGGTCAGCGGCGAGGACCCTTCCTGCACCCAGATGACGCCCAGCTGCCGTTCCCCGGACCGGATGGCCACCGCGAGCCGCCGGCGGATCCCCAGCTCGGGGTGTGCGTCGATGTTGATCACGTCGTCGGAGGTGCGCAGCCGCTGGAACACACCCCACTCGCGCAGCCGCGACAGATACGCCTCCGGGCCGTGCCAGCCCAGGATGGAGCGCCGCCGCAGGTCGTCGACCTCGTCGTCGTCGGCGGAGCGGGAGTAGGCCAGCACACGGTTGGCGGTGTCCTCGATGCTGACGATGCCGCCGGTGAGGATGGCGGTGGTCTGGGCGAGCGCGAACAGGTCGCCCTCCTCGGCCCCCTCGCCGGGGCGCCCCTGCGGCGCACTCTCCAGCGCCGCACGGGCCAGCGCGTCCACCTGCTCCCAGCGCGTTTCACTGCGTACGGACAGCAGCGCGATGCCCGCCTCGACGGCGGTCGCACTGAGCGCCGCGGCCTGCCCGGGAGCGTCCAGCTTGACCGCCACGGCAGCGGCTCCGTCGCGTCCGCCGGCCCGCAGCGCGGGGAACGCCGCGCGGCCCCGTGCCCCTATGGCGAGGATCAGCTCGCCGGGGTGGGCCATCGGCGGGTCCTCGGGGTCGAGCAGTGCGACGCTGCGGATCTCGACGTCCAGCCCGTCCGGCGCGGCCTGCAGCTCCACCAGGGGCTCGCCCAGCGACATCAGCAACTGGCGCAGGCTGATGCCCGTACGGGGTGGCGATGCCACGGCAGCTGGATCCATGATCGGCGCCTCTGCAGGGTTCGGTTGGCCGGGGCTCGTAGGGCTGCTGGCCCTCTCGCAGGACTTCCGATCACGTGATGTCAAGCACTCGACCGGCCCAAGATGGAGCCACCACCACAGGTATGAGCCACGCCAACAGTACTGCTGCTCCGCGCCGGGGCAATCGGGGCCGTGGGGCACACGAGGCCGCATCCGCCGTCTAGGGCGGCGTGGATGGTTGCTTCCCGGCAGGAGCCGCCGCCGCGCCGGTCCGGGGTTCCGCCCTGAACGCCCACCGCATCTTCGGCTCCATGGCGAAGCGGAAGACGCGCTGCACCGGTGGCGTGCACAGCAGTGTCACCACCGCTCCGCCGATGAAAGTGACGACGGCGGCGCCCCACGGGGTGTGGACCCAGCCGGCGTCGTACCAGCCCCACCAGCGGGAGCCCTTGGCGAGGAAGCCGTGCAGCAGATAGCCGTAGAGCGTGCCGGCGCCCAGCGCGGTGCACCACATCCGGCGCCCCGGCACCCAGGCCAGGAAGCAGGCCGTCAGCACCAGCGAGCAGCCGAACATGGCCGGCTGCATCAGGGCACCGATCCACCAGGGCGCGCCCAGCTTCTCGGCGCTGTCGGTGTGGTAGAACCATGCGTTGTTCATCCGGGGCACGGCCCAGTACGTGAAGACCAGCGCCGCCGCGAGGACGGGCACCGCGGCGATCCGCACCGGCCAGCGGCGCACCAGGCTGAAGTGCTCCGCTTTGAGGCACATGCCGAGGACGAAGAACGGCAGGAACTGCAGGACCCGCTGGAGGTCGAGTTCGGTGCCGATGTCCGGGGAGGCGGAAGCCCCGACGGCGATCGCGAGGGCCAGCGGCACCGGCCAGCGCACGATCCGCCACAGCGGTGCGGTGAGCCGCCAGATGAACAGGGCCGCCAGGAACCAGGTGAGGAACCACGGATCCAGCATGCTGAGGGTGAAACTCTCCGTGTCACCGCCCCAGTACCGGAAGAGCGCAAAGGTCACCTGGAAGACGACGAACGGGACGGCGACGCCGGTGACCAGCCGCTGCAGCCGGTCGCGGCGCATATCGAAACTGCGCGAGAAATAGCCGGAGATGACGGTGAACGCGGGCATGTGGAAGGCATAGACGAAGAGATAGAGCGACGCCGCACTCCGGTGGCCGTGGTAGTACGGCTCCCAGGCATGTCCGATCGCCACCAGCACAATGGCCAGATATTTGGCGTTGTCGAAGAAGGCGTCGCGCTGTTTGGCCGGGGCGGGCGGCGCCGGTTCGCCCGAGGCACCGGCGGGGTGGCGCGCCGGGGTGGCGGGCGGTCCGGCCGGGGCGAGCTGATCGGTGCCCTGCCGGGCGGAGGTCCGGGGAGCGGGGATCACGACACGGCCTCCCAGCAGTCCGTCGGCCGCCGTGGCGCTCTTGCCGCGTTGGTGGGGGCGATGGCCATGTCGGTCACGGTGCGCGGCATACCGGCTCCTCGGGTGGACTGCTGCGGGACGGGTGAGGCGCCCTGCGGGCGTGCCCCTTCCTCCCCCTGGTCGTCTACAGGTTTGTAGACCAGCGGTGAACTGTAGACGCCGGGATGCGTGGGACGCACCCGGCCCGGTACGGGAGCGCGGGCGAGATGGCTCAAGGCCCGGCCGTCCGCGCCCTGTTCACCGTCGGCCACGGGCTGCGTTCATCCGTATCGGATCCCGGCGGCCCACCGCCACCTGATGTTGCCGTCGTGAGCCATCTTTCTCGTCCGAGCCCGCCGGCGAGGCCTTCCGTACCGGCGCTCGCCACCGCCCCGGGGCGGTGTCACGACGGCTCGCGGCGCGTCGCCCTCCGGCCGGACCGGGACGGCGCCAGTACAGTCGCTCCACCGACCACCCGGAATGGAACCCATGAGCGCGATCAGCATCGGCCAGGCCGTCGTCCTCGGAGCCGTCGAGGGGGTGACGGAATTCCTTCCGGTCTCCTCCACCGGCCACCTCAAGATCGCCGAAGGTCTGATGGGTATCCCCGTCGGCGACAAGACCGTCGTCGCCTTCTCCGCGGTCATCCAGGTCGGAGCGATCACCGCGGCACTCGTCTACTTCTTCAAGGACATCGTGCGCATCATGGGCGCGTGGTTCCGTGGGCTGCGGGACCGTGAGGAGCGCTACCACCACGACTACAAGTTCGCCTGGTGGGTGATCTACGCGACCCTCCCGATCGTCGCCGTCGGTCTGGCCGCCAAGCCGCTGATCGAGGGCCCGCTCGCCTCGCTCTGGGTGGTGGCCGGCTCGCTGATCCTTGGCAGTGGCGTGATGTGGGCGGCGGACCGGAGGGGCCGTCACAAGCGCGGTGAGGACGACACCTCGCTCAAGGACGCGATGCTGGTCGGCTGCTCACAGATCCTCGCCCTGCTCTTCCCCGGCTTCTCCCGCTCCGGCGCGACCATGTCCACCGCCCTCATGCTCGACCTGGAGCGCGTCGCGGCCACCCGGCTGTCCTTCTTCCTCGGCATCCCGGCCCTCACCGGCGCCGGGATCTACGAGCTGAAGGACGCCCTCGGTACCGGCGCGGCCGTCGCCCCGCTGGCCATCGGCACCGTCGTCTCCTTCGGCGTCGCCTACGCCTCGATCGCCTGGCTGCTGAAGTTCGTGGCCAAGCACTCCTTCAACTCCTTTGTCCTCTACCGGATCCTCGTCGGCGCGCTGCTCTTCGGCCTGCTGGGCACGGGCGTCCTCAGCTGACGGCCGGGGGGTCGCTCTCGGCCGCACGGAGGATCCGGCGCGCCCGCCGCGGCGGGCCGTGATGCCGGCTTGCTGATGGTATGGGTGCATGAGGAGCGCCCCGCGCGCGGCGGGCCGCAGTGCCGTGGAGGTGGCCTTGTCGAACCGGGATGGCGCGGAGGCGGACCGGGACGCCGATCACGCCCGTGTACTGGCTCGTCTGCACACGGTGGAAGAGGCCGCCGAGAGGATCGGCACGACCCTGGACGAGCAGACCATCTGTGCCGAGCTGGCCCGGTTCCTGTGCCGGCACCTGTGTGACGCCGCGGCGGTGGAGCTGCTCACCGAGCCGGGCACCGGGGCGCGGACCCCGTCCCCGGCGGCGCTCACCCGTGTCGCGACGGCAGGTCTGGTGAAGGTGCTGGAGGCGCAGTTCCCGGACGAGGGAACGGGACGGCCCGAGGGCATGTCACCCTCCGTGCGGGCGCTGGACGAAGAGCAGCCGGTCACGGTGGCCGCGGTCCTGCCGGGCGGCCGCTCCGCCGAGGCCGTGGCGGCGCCGCTCCTGGCGTACGGCCGTCGCTACGGTGTGCTGCTCGCCCTGCGCGCGGGCGGCAGTTTCACCGAGCACGAGACCGCCACCGTGCACCACCTGGCACGCCTCACCGCCACCCGGCTCACCCACGCCCGCCGGTATGCCGCGGTGCAGGGCACGGCGATGGACCTGCAGCGGGCGCTCCTCGCTGAGCCGGGCCGGCCGCACCCCAACCTGGAGCTGGCCACCCGCTATCTGCCGTCCGGCACCAGCGCCCTGGTCGGTGGCGACTGGTTCGAGACGGTGCGGCTCCACTACGGGCGCACCCTGCTCGTCATGGGGGACGTCATGGGACACGGGCTCGACGCGGCGGTCGACATGAACGCCTACCGCTCCCACCTCCGCTATGTCGCCTCGACCGACCTGCCACCCCATCGGGTACTGCGGCAACTCGATGTCGCCGTGGCCGGGGAGGAGTCCCGCCGGCCGGCGACCTGCCTGCTGGCCAGGGTCGATCCGGCGCGCGGAATCGCCGCGTTCGCCAGCGCGGGCCACCTCCCCCCGGCGGTCATCGGCCCCGAGGGAGCCGCCGCCCTGGTCGATGTCCCCGTCGGCCCGCCCCTGGGCACCGGAGTGGGGGGCTACGAACTCATCACCCGCGCCGTCACGTCCGCGGAAACCCTGCTGATGTTCACCGACGGGCTCATCGAACGGCGTGGTGAGGACATCGACGCCTCCCTGTCCCGGCTGGCGAAGATGCGGGTGCCCGCCGGGGCCGGCGTGGAGCAGGTGCTCGACGAGGTCCTGCTCCGCCTCGACGGGCTGCACGCCGAGGACGATGTCGCCGTCCTCGCCGCACGGATGCGTCACCATCCGGGGGCGGAGCCGGCCGGACCGGTGGAGAACTGACGCCGGCCGGGCACCGGGACCGACGCCGCGACGCATCCGGAAGTCGGCTGAACGTTCCTGGCCCGCGGTGCGTATCTCAGGGTGAGCCGAGGGATTTCCCCGATTCCCGGCTCGGCCCCGGTTTTGCCTGTGGACCCGGGCCGCGCGGTCGCTCCGCCCCCGCTACCCCCTGGCAGAGGCGGAGCGACCGCCCACCCCCGCAGTTGCCGGACCGCCCCTCCCCGTGGATGCCGGGCCGGCCCGCCCCGATGACGGGACGTCAGCCGCACCGGGCCCCCACGAGGGGCATGTGTCCAGGTCAACGGCGCACTCGATACGCTTTTTCCGCCGCCGCCGGCCGCGGCTCTGCCCGGGGCCGGCCCATGCCGACTTCTCACGGGGATCCATATGTTCGGAATCGTCAGGCCCTGTACCCATCGTCTGTCCCAAGGGCTCAAGGCGGAGTGGATGGCCCATCTGTGCGGCCTCTGTCTTGCGCTGCGCGGCGATCACGGGCAGTTCGCCCGGGTCGTCACGAACTACGACGGGCTGATCGTCTCGGTGCTGACGGATGCTCAGTCCGGCGCTCCGGAGGTCCGCCGCCGGACCGCGGGACCCTGCCCCCTGCGGGGGATGCGGACCGCCTCGGTGGCGAAGGGGGAGGGCGCGCGGCTGGCGGCTTCGGTGTCCCTCGTGCTCGCCTCGGCGAAGATACGTGACCATGTCGCCGACCGGAACGGAGCACTGCGCCGCCGGCCGGTGGCCGCCGCCGCGCGCAAGGTCGCCGCGGGATGGAACCGGGCCGGGGCGCGCACCGGCGCCACCCTCGGCTTCGACACCGCGGTGCTGGTCGACGCGGTCGACCGGCAGGTGGGCATCGAGGAACTGGCCGGTCCCGGCACGCCGCTGACGGTCATCACCGAACCCACCGAGACGGCGACCGCCGCGGCCTTCGCCCAGACCGCGGTCCTTGCGGGCCGGCCGGGCAACGCCGCGCCACTGGCCGAGGCCGGCCGGTTCTTCGGACGGCTCGCCCACCTCCTCGACGCCGTGGAGGACCGCACGGCCGACGCCGCCGAGGGCGCCTGGAACCCGCTCACCGCCACGGGCGCCACCACCGCGCAGGCCCGCCGGCTGTGCGACGACGCCCTGCACGGCATCCGCCTCGCCCTGCGCGAGGTGGAGTTCACCGACTCCGCCCTGGTGCATGTGCTGCTGGTGCACGAGCTGCGCCGGTCGGTGGACCGCGCCTTCGGCACCGCCGCCTGCTCCCACCAGGGGCACGGAGCGCCGGGCCCCTACGGCGGCCAGGGCGGCAACCCGTACGGGAACGGACCCGGCGGGCCCGCCCCGTACGGTCAGCCTCCGCAGTACGGCCAGGCCCCGCAGTACGGCCAGGCGCCGGCCGGCGGCCCGTACGCCCAGGGCGGGCAGCATCTGAACGGCCCGCAGAACCCCTACCACGGCGGCCAGATACCCCCGGGTGGTCCGGGTGGTCCGGGTGGCGGCGACGGTGGCGGCTCGGGCGGTGGGGGCGGCGGGATGCCGCAGTTCCCGCAGAAGCCGAAGAAGCCCCGCGGGTTCTTCACCGGCTGCGCGGTCGCCATCGGGCTGTGCTGCACCTGTCAGCTCTGCTGTGCCGAGGAGTATGAGGGGCCGTGGTCGCGCAAGAAGCGCGAGGGGTGCTGCCAGAACTGCGACTGCAGCGGCTGCGGTTGTGAGTGCCTCGGCTGCTGTGAATGCCTCACCTGCTGCAACTGCTGAGCGCCGGCCGAGCCTCACGGGACACCCGGGGCCGGGCGTAGCCTGGAGCGCGATCCGACCCCGCCGAGAGGAGCCCGGCCATGGCCGCCGGTACGCCGTTCGCCTTGGTGGATGTCTTCACCGATCAGCCGCTGGAAGGCAATCCGCTCGCCCTGGTCCCCGACGCCGACCCGCTGCACGAAGGGCTGCTGCCCCGTATCGCCCGCGAATTCCATCAGGCCGAGACGACGTTTCTGCTGCGGCCGGAACGCGCCGGCGCCACCTGGCGGCTGCGTTCCTTCACCGCGGCGGGCGTCGAGGTGTTCGGGGCCGGCCACAACGCCCTCGGTGCCTGGTGGTGGCTGGCCGCCGCGGGCCGGCTCGGTCCGGGACTCGGCACCGGCCGCTGGTTCCAGCAACTCGGCGCCGAGGTACTGCCGGTCGAGATCACCGTGGACGAGCACGGCCTCATCGAGGTCACCCTGGAACAGCGGGCGGCGGCGTACGGGGACGAGCTGACCGACCGGGCCGCGCTGGCCGAGGCACTCGGAGTCGACGGCCGGGAACTCGGCGCGGCCGCCGGGCTGCCCGTCGCGCAGGTCGTCTCCACCGGCGCCGCGCATCTGATGGTCGGGCTCCGGGACCGTGGCGTGGTCGACGCCGCGCGGCCGGATGCCGCCCGGCTGCGGGCGCTGCTGCCCGAAGTCGGTGGCCAGGGTGTGTACCTGTACGCCCTCGACCCGGCCGAGCCCGGCGCCGATGTGCACGCCCGCTTCGTCAATCCGGTCGCCGGGATCACCGAGGACCCGGCCACCGGAAGCGCCGCGGGCCCGCTCGCCTGTCTCCTGGGCCGGCACGGCCGTGCCGGGGAGAAGGTGACCCTTGTGCAGGGGCATGCGCTGGGCCGCCCCTCGCACCTCCGGGTCACCGTCATCGACGGCATCCCCCGTCTCACCGGCCGGGCCGCCTTGGCCGCGACCGGTGAACTCCACCTGCCGGGGTGAGGCGGAGGGTGCCCTCCGCAGGCGTGGGCACTCCGCTCCGGCGGTGCAGGCGGACCGGAAGATCCGCACTGCCGCCGGGCAGGAGCCGACGCGCGTGAGCGAGCCTGACGAGGGAAGACCCGGCGCGGGGCGGCCACGGCCCGGTGTCCTGGCCGCCCCGGTCGGTCAGGCGCCCGGCGGCACCTGTGACGGGCGGCCGGAGCCCCGGGTGAAGCGGTAGCCGGCGATACCGGCGAGGGCCGCGAGCAGCCCGCCCACCGCGGTCCAGATCCAGCGGTCGGACCACCAGCCGGAGGACCAGCCGCCGTCCGGCTCGCCGAGGGCGGCGGAGGTCCCGGGAGCGCTGCTCTCCTCGGGCTGCGGTGTCGCGGCGCCGGCACCGGGCACCAGGGGCGCGGCGAGGCGGCCGTCCACCGCGTGGGCACCGCCCGTGTCGGCCGTGGTGGCGTCGACCTCGGCGCGGATGGGCAGACCGAGGTCGTCCTTCGGCAGGTCGGTGACCGTCAGCCGGATGTAATAGCTGCCCGGCAGCGGGTCGTTCGCCCAGGGTTCCGCCCAGGCGCGGACCGTGCGCAGGGTGCAGGACAGTTCGACGGACCCGGCGTCCTGCGCCGCCTTCCTGCTCTGCGCGCCGTACGTACACGCCTGGCGGCGGCGCAGCCCGTCGTAGACATCGAGCTGCCAGGTGGCGGTGCCGTGCCGGGCGGCCTGCGGGAGCGTCACCTTGGCCTTCACGGTGGCGCGCTGTCCCGCGTCCACGGGCAGCACCCAGTAGAGGTAGTCACCGGTGGAGGCGTCGGCCGTGGCCCGCTGCTCCGGCTTGATGGCGGTCGCGGTACGGAAGGAGGTACCGGCCTCGGTCGGAGCGGCCGCCTCGGCATCGGCGCTCGCGCTGGGGGAGGGGCTGTCGGCGACGGCGGTTCCCGCGAGGCCGAGGAGTCCGGCGCCCGCCAGCACGGCGGTCATCAGGGTGCGTAGGGTGCGCATCAGTTGGTCCTCCAGACGGTGACACGCCAACGGGATATCCAGCCCCACAGCAGACCGGCCACCAGCCCCGTGATCACCATCGCGGCCAGGAACCACCAGCCGTGGCCAAGGCCGAAGAAGGCCGCGTCGGAGGCCTCACCGGTGCCGTCCACCAGGTCGACGGTCAGCTCGACCGGCATGCCCGGGTCGGTCTTGACCGAGGCGGGCGCCGAGAAGGAGTTGCTGACCTGCAGACAGACGGTCTCCGCCGCGGGCTTGTCCGTGTCGTCCGAGGACGTGAGCGGCGCCTTGGGGTAGCGCAGCCCGGAAGAGATCACATCCGTACGGCCGTCGCCGGCCTCCGCACCGCGGACGATCTCCCGCCCGTGCACGGTCGAGGCGCGCAGCAGGACCCCGTAGTCGTTGTTGACCGCGCGGTCGGCGGCGATGCTCACCGAAGCCCGCAGCTCCTGGCCGGGCCGGACCGCCACCCGGTACCAGCGGTGCTCGGCGAACTTCTCACGGTCGGTGTAGACACCGGCCTTGAGCTCCGGCGCTTCGGCACACTGCTGGGCGCCCTCGGTCGGCTTCGGGGTGACGACGGGCCGGGCCGCACGGTCCACCAACTGGTGTACGCGGTCCCGGAGTTCCTTGGTGTGCTGGACCGAGGTGTAGGTACCGCCGGTCGCCTCCGCGATGCAGCTCAGCTGGTTGCGGGTCTTGGCGTTCGGCAGCAGCCCGAGGGTGTCGACGGTGAGGTGGATGCCCTTGGCGGCGATGTCCCGGGCCACCTGGCAGGGGTCGAGCGGGGCGCAGGTGTCCTCGCCGTCCGTGATGAGGACGATCCGGCGGGTCGCGTCACCGCCCTTGAGGTCGTCGGCCGCGCCCAGCAGCGCGGGCCCGATGGGCGTCCAGCCGGTGGGGGCGAGCGTGGCCACCGCGGCCTTCGCCTCGGTCCGGTCGAGCGGCCCGACCGGGTAGAGCTGCCGGGTGTCCTTGCAGCCGGTCTTCCGGTCCTCGCCACGGTAGTTGGCGCCGAGGGTACGTATGCCGAGCCGGACGTCGTCCGGCACGGCGTCCAGCACCTCGTTGAACGCCTGTTTCGCCGCGGCCATCCGGCTCTGCCCGTCGATGTCACGCGCCCGCATCGAGCCGCTGACATCGAGCGTCAACTCGACCTTGGGGGAAGACTCGCCTCCGGTTCACCGGCGGCGGCAGGTGTGGGGAGCAGTGCGACGGCCATCGCGGCGAGCAGGCCGCACACCCCGGCCGCCAGCCGTTTTCTTGTGATCATTGCCGGATCGTATGGAGAAACGCCCCGCTCTCCAAAACGGCCTCAAGGGCGGTGCGGTGAGCGGCCGGTGGCGGGCCCGGCCACTGTCGAGGCCGAACGGCCCGGCCCCCGTTCTTCCCCCCCGGCGGCGCGGTCCCCGGCCGCCGCGGCTTCCCCGCTTTCCCCTGAGTTCCGGTCATTGCGGCCGACGGGCGCTCTCCCGTACCGTCGGCATCCGCGTCTCACTGGATGGTGTTGAGTCCCAATTATTGGGACACGCCTTGTTGTTGAGGAGTAAATCATGTCATGGACGACCCAGGAGTGGGGCCGAGATGCGGATACCGCGTATCCGTATGCGCGGTGCCCGGCGCCGTAGGCCCGTACGGGCCGCTGCCCCTGCCCGAGGCTTCCCTCTCATCGGTCCGGATCCGTCCGGCCCGCATCCGCCGAGCGCCCCGCCGCACCCGCGACGGGTGCCGTACCGCCCTGGAGAGCCCATGTATCTGGCCACCGTTACCCACCAGGGGCGCGACCGGCTCGCCGGCCGGCTGGCCCCCCAGGACCCCTGGCGGCTGGCACCGCCCTCCGTCTCCCTGGCGGAGGTCATCGGCGGCACCCTGCCGTGGTCGTGGAACCAACTGCCCACCGGGGCCGACCTCGTGCCGGTCCTGCCGTACCGGCCGGGCGCGCTGTACGGCGTGGGGATGAACTACCGGGACGCCATCGAGGAGAGGGGTGGGGAGCGCCCCGCCGAGCCCCGTCTCTTCCCCAAGCTGTCCTCCAGTGTCATCGGCAGCGGCGAGGCGGTCGTCATCGACCCGGAACTCACCCAACGGGTCGACTGGGAAACGGAGTTGGCCGTCGTCATCGGCACCGAGGCCCGGCAGGTGTCCGAGGCGGACGCGCTGCGGTACGTCTTCGGCTACACCGTCGCCAACGACATCTCCGCCCGCGATCTTCAGGAGCGCGACGGACAGTGGCTGCGGGGCAAGGGCCTGGACACCTTCTGCCCCTTCGGGCCGGTGCTGGTCACGGCCGACGAGATCCCGGACCCGCAGCGGCTGCGGATCCGCACCCGGGTCAACGGCGAGACGGTGCAGGACGGTTCGACGGCCGACATGGTCTTCGGGGTCCCCGCCCTGATCGCCTACCTCAGCCGGTTCTTCACCCTGCGGCCCGGTGATGTGGTGCTGACCGGAACCCCGGCGGGGTGCGGCGACTTCATGCGGCCGCCGCGTGCCCTGCGGCCGGGCGATCTGCTGGAGTCGGAGGTGGAGGGGATCGGACGGCTGGCCAACCCGGTGCGCGGCAGCCTGCGCGACGGTGCCGGTGAGCGCGTCACCGTGCCTCAGGAACCGGGCGGCAAGTAGCCCAGGGACGAGGAGAGTTCACGGCAGACCTGAGCCACCACCGGGCCGTAGGTCGGCACCAGCGGCGCCATACGTTCGGCCACACCGGCCACGCTGATGCAGGCGACCGGCATTCCGGTGTGGTCGTAGACGGCGGCGCCGCAGCAGCAGCTCGACTCGTCGAAGTCCCGCAGATCCTGGGACCAGCCACGCTCCCGGGTGCGCTCGACCTCGGCGTGCACCTCCGAGACCGTGGCCGCGGACACCGGGGACATCGGGTCGCGGACCAGCTCGATCAGAGTGTCCTCCAGCTTCTGCTGCGGCAGCGCCGCCAGATAGGCGCGGCCCAGCGAGCTGGAGTGCAGCGGGCGGGAGGCGCCCGGCTCGGCGGTCACCACGGCCGGCCGGGTGCCGCGCTCACGGTGGACGAACACCATGGTCAGGCCGTTGGGCACGCCGAGGCTGACGGTTTCCTGGGTGAGCTCGGCGAGCTTGCGCAGCGCAGGCGCCGCGGTATCGCGCAGAGTGGTCGAGGACACCGCCGCGGACGCGAGCCGTACCGCCGTCGGCCCCAACTGCCACTGGCCCGCGGCCGGGGCGTGGGTCAGCCAGCCCTGCTCCTCCAGGCGGTCGACGAGACGGTACGCCGTGCTCCGGGTCAGCCCCAGCGCCTGGGCGATCTCCGGGGTCGAGACACCGCGGTTTCCCGCCACATGCGTCAGGATCGCCAGCCCCCGGTCCAGCGCGCCCGCGGCCCGCTCGCCCGAACTCCCGCCCCCGGACGCCCGGCCGGTCCCCGGCGCCCCTGACTCGCTCATCGTCGCCCTCGGCCCTTCCGGTACGCGCTGCGGATCCGATCGGTCGAGTGACACTACCGACCCAATTCCGGCGCTGTCACTGGGACTTGCGCCTGCCGTGAAGCCGTTGGCGCGTCCCGTCCCCGCAATGAACGAGATCATGTCCTAATGAATGGGACTCCGCAAGGTGTGGGGGACAAAGACGGCGATCCCAATGTCCGCATGTCCGCATGTCCGCCGGACCATGGCGCTCGCCGGTCACCGGGCGCGGGGCGAGCGCCCGTTGCGGTCGGTGCCGTGGTCAGGCCACCGCTGCGGCCATCCGCCGTACCGCCTCGGTGAGCAGGCCGGGCGAGGTCGCCAGGTTGAGCCGGACGTGCCCGGCGCCGCCGGTGCCGAAGCTCGTCCCGGGGCTGAGGGCCACTCTGCCGCGGGCGAGAAAGGCCGCGGCGGGATCGTCGCCGAGGCCCAGCGGGCGGCAGTCGAGCCAGGCGAGATAGGTCCCGGCGGCGGGGCGGTAGCGGACCTGGGGGAGCTGCTCGGTCAGCAGGCCGGCCAGCAGCCGGCGGTTGTCGTCGATACCCGTGCGCAGCGCGTCGAGCCAGTCGCGGCCGTCCCGCAGGGCGGCGGTGTGGGCGATGATCCCGACGTGGCTGGGGCCGTGGCTGACCTCTTCCGGGAGGCGGACCAGATCGTCGGCCGCGGCGGGTCCGGCGACGGCGAGCGCGGCCTTGAGACCGGCCAGGTTCCACGCCTTGGACGCCGACATCAGCGCAAGCCCGTTCTCCGCCCCGGGCACACTCAGATAGGGCACGAAGGCGGCGTCATGGGCCACCACGGGCGCATGGATCTCATCGGCGACGACCCGTACGCCGTACCTGTCCGCCAGTGCCGCGACGGCGGTCAGCTCCTCGGCGCTGTGCACGGCGCCGGTGGGGTTGTGCGGGCTGCACAGCAGGTACGCGGCCCGGCCGCCGCCCGCCACGGCATGCCGGAACGCCTCCTCCAGCGCGGCGAAGTCGATCCGCAGGTCCCCGCCCAGCGGGGCCTCCACCACGCGCCGGTCCATATGCGTCACGAACTGGTAGAACGGCGGATAGACCGGGCAGTTGACGACCACCGGGTCTCCCGGCCCGGTGATCAGCTTGAGCATCTCGACGATGCCCAGCATCACATCGGGCACGATCGCCGTGCGCTCCACGGCGAGCCCGTTCCAGCCCCACCGGGTCCGGGCGAAGTCGGCCAGTGCCGCGGCGTACGCGGTGCCCGCCGGGTAGCCGGTGTCGCCGAGCGCGACCGCGTCCGTGATCGCGCGGGCGACCGGTGCGGCCAGTGGTACGTCCATCTCCGCCACCCACAGCGGCAGCACATCCTCCGGGTAGGTGCGCCACTTCATGCTCGTACGCCGGCGCAGTGCGTCGAGGGAGAGCCGGTGCAGCGGGTTGGTGTCGTCGGGTGTGTCACGTGGCGCGCTGTCCATGAGGCCAAAATAGGCAGGTTCTCCGGCGGAGGGCAGAGGGGCGGGCTCATCGGGCGAACCTGCGCGCGCCGGGCCGGGGCCTTTCGGCCGGTGCCGGGTGTGCCGCAGCGGTCAGGTGGCGGTGAGGACCAGCGCGGCCTGGTCGTCGGGGGTGGACGGGCCCGCGAAGGCGGTCACCGCGGCATTGACGGACTCGATGAGACCGGCGGCGCCGGAGGGCGTGGTGCGCCCCGGGAGGAGGGCTTCGGCCAGGCGCTGCTCGTCGAAGAACGCGCCGGCGGCGGAGCGGGCCTCGGTGATGCCGTCGGTGACCAGGATCAGGCTGTCGCCGGGGGAGAGGACGAGGTGGCAGGGGGAGCCGTCGAATGTGGGGGCGACGCCCAGCAGCAGGCCCGACTGGGCGAGTTGTTCGACCGTGCCGTCGGCGCGGCGGACGAGCGGGGGGACATGGCCGGCGCGGATCAGGTCCAGCGTGAGGTGGGATGCGGTGTGCCGCAGTTCGCCGTAGACGAGCGAGACGAAGACGTCCTCGCCGAGGGAGCTTCCGGTGAGTGCGTCGTTGATGGCGGCGACCACGTCCGCCGGGTCGTGCAGCAGTCGCGCGGCGGCGCGGGCGGTGTGGCGGACCATACCGGTGGTGGTGGCGGCCAGGGCGCCGCGCCCGCACACATCGCCGATCATGAGCCCCCAGCGGTTGTCGGGGAGCGGGAAGACGTCGTAGAAGTCGCCGCCGACATCGAGCCCTTCGCCGGCGGGGTGGTAGGACGCCGCCAGCTCGGCGCCAGGAATCCTGGGCAGCTCGGGAGGCAGCAGACCGGCCTGCAGGTCACGGGCCAGCTGGACGCGGTCGGTGAACTGGTGGGCGTTGTCGGCGCTGGACGCGGCCCGGCGGGCCAGCTCCTCGGCGAGGGTGATGGCATGGCCGTCCAGGGGCGGGCCGGTGGCCAGGAGGGTCAGTACCCCGAAGGTGCGGCCGCGGGCGCCCAGCGGTACGGACACGTAACCGGTGACGCCGGGAAGTGCGGGGCGGCCGCCGCGTGCCACATCGGCGTGGTCCGTCTCCGTCGCACCGGAGGCCAGCACCCGGACCACCGCCCGCTCGACCTCGTCGTGCATGCCGGGGGCGGCAAGGAGCTCCTCGTCGGCCCGGGTGGCGGCGGCCACGGCGATCCGCCGGGTCCGGCCGTCCTCCAGCACATGGACCGTGCACAGCGGCGCCAGGGTGGGCACGGTCAGCCGGGCCAGGCACTGCAGACAGTCGGCATAGTGCAGCTCACGGGTGATGGCCGTGCTGGCCTCCAGCACGAAGGCCAGGTCGTCCCGGACCGCCTTCTCCCGCTCCTGGGCGGCGCGCCCCGCCTCCATGGCCTGATGGCGTTCGATGGCCAGCGCGGCAATACGGGCGAAGGCGCCGCTGAGGGCCACGTCCTTGGCCGCGGGGGCCTTGGGGATGCGGTGGTAAATCGCGAAAGTGCCCAGCAGCCGGGCGTCCGTCCCCATGATCGGGGTGGACCAGCACGCCGCGACCTCGGCCCGCTCGGCCAGGTCGCGGTAGTTCTTCCACCGGTCGTCGGTGGCGATATCGGTGACGATCACCGGCTCGCGCAGATAGGCGGCCGTACCGCAGGAGCCGACGTCCGGACCGATTTCGACCCCGTCGATGGCGTCGTTGTAGAAGGCGGGCAGGCTCGGGCCGGTGCCGTGCAGCAGATGCCGGCCCTCGGGATCGATGAGCAGCACCGAGACGATCAGTTCCGGTGACAGCTCCTCGATCGCCCGCGCCATGCCGGTCAGGATGTCGCCCAGAGGGGCGTCGCCCGCGATCTGCTCCAGCAGGAGGCGCTGCTCGGCCGCGAGGAGCTGGGCGTGGTGGAACGCGGTGGTCTCCACCGCGATCACGACCACTCCGTCGATCTCGCCGAGCGCGTCCCGGCGGGGCTCGTAGGTGAAGTCGAAGAACCCCTCCCGCTCGGCCCCTGGCGCACCGAGCACCAGCCGCCCCGCGTGGGCCCGGTACGCGGTACCGGTGCGATAGACCTCGTCGAGCCGGTCGAGGACGCCCTGCGGAGCCAGCTCGGGAATCAGCTCACCGATCGGCACATCGGTACGTCCGCGGTCGCGTCCGAAGGCCTCGAAGAACGCCGGATTCGCCGCCTCCAGCAGATGGGACGGGCCGCTCAGCGCGGCAAAGATCACCGGAGCCTGATCGAAGAGGTCCTCGTACTCCTCGCTCCGGCGAGGCGGGGACCTGGGATGTGTGGTGACCGCGCCGAGGCGATCCGACTGAGTGGACATGACAGGCAACTCTTCCTGCACGCACCGATGCGCGGTCCGTCCTCCTCCCACTCTGGCACACCGCTCAGCGGATTCCAGGCCACGGCCGGAACGGTCGCCGAGGGGATCCGCTCGGCGACACAGCGACACAGCGACACGGCGAGCGGGGGCGCGGGATCACGTCCGGCTTTGGGGATTCCTCCCGTATCGTCCAGGCGGTCGATATGCCTCAGGCGTCGAGCGAGCGGCCCCGGTTCCGTACGGACCGGGCCGTTCCACGACCACCGCAAGGAACCGCAGTGATCGAACTCGCCCCCGACCAGCTCCCCCCGCTCGCCCGCTGGTTCGCGGCCGGGTCGCCGGGGACGGCAGCGCTGGCCGAACATGTCCCGGCCTCCGGAACCGGCTGCTGGTGGGCCGACAGCGCCCAAGCGCCCCGCGCCCTGGCCGTCGCCTGCGCCGGTCATGTGCTGCTCCGCGGTGACCCCCGCGACCTGGCGCCGGATGCCCTCGCCGTCTTCGACGCGCACTATGTGCAGGCCCCTACCTGCTTCCTGCCGGCCCTGCGCAGTGCCTTCGGCCGGATCGTGCCGTGGGAGCGGATGCTGTACGTGCACCAGGTGTCCGTGGCGGCGCCGTGCCCGCCCCGCGGGGTGACGGTGCGCCGACTGGTGCCGGAGGACGCCGCGGCGCTGGCCGCCCTCGCCCCGGACGCGGCGTGGCTCCATGCCAGCTGGGGCGGCCCGGCCGGCCTCGCCGCCTGCGGACTCGGCTGGGCGGCCTTCGGGGAGGACGAGCTCCTCGCCGTCGCCTGTACGTACTTCCACGGCACCGCGTACGAGGACATCGCCTGCTACACCGCCCCCGCACACCGTCGCCGGCGCCTCGCCCTGGCCTGTGTGACCGCCCTGTGCCAGGACGTCGCCGGCCGCGGCCACACCCCCAGCTGGACCTGCTCCCGCGACAACCGCCCCAGCCGTCTCCTCGCCTGGACCGCCGGCTTCCGCCTGGCGCACGAGTATGTGCACTACCTCACCGGACAACCGGCGCGGCGCGGTCCGGTGCCGGGTGCACCGTCGGATCACCCGGCTGCCGCCGCGGCCCCCGGGGACACACAGGCGCCACCTCGCTGAGCACCGCGGTGGCGGGGCCGGGACTACGTACGCTGACCTGGCGCGCCCGCACCCAACTCCCTTCGGACAAGCCGGCAGAGGTGCTGGAGGGCGTCGGGGCCGCCATTGACGGGATGGGCGGCAGTCACGATGCGGTACGTGACGGTGCCGGTCACGGCGACGCGAACCGACGCCGCCTGAACCGCAGTTGAGTGGTGCGGTCACACGCGGTATCTACCTCATCTACCCGACCCGGACCCGCCGTCCTCACGAACCGGACCCGGCCGCCGGCGGAACCGATCCGCTCCTGGGCAGCGTCCTCGGCCACTCCCGGTCCGCCCTGCCGGCCGGTCTCGATCTGCCCCGTCCGCGCACCAGCACGCAATCGCCGCACACGGCGCCCGCGGCATTCGGTGCGGCCTGGTAGATCAGACAGCAACTCCTGCGTGTGAAGCGGCCGTTGTGGGTGTCCAGGGTGTGGGTGTCCCGCAGTTGCGGCTGCCGCAGGAAGGCCAGGGCCGCTGCGCGGGCGGGCTGTTCCAGGTCCGGGGCCGCCGCCGTGATGCCCGTCGCCGCGCCGTTCACGGCCGAGGCCACGTTGCCCCACAGGATGCGCCGGGACACCGAGAAGGGGGCGAAGGCGTCCACCAGAGCGCGGACCGGTCCGTCCAGCATGTCCGCGGCGATGGCGCCGGCCGTGCGGGTGTCACCGCCGGCGACCGGGGTCACCGCCTCCCGGGGCAGCGACAGCCGGAACGCGCCGCCGAGGGCGGAACCCCACCACAGGTCGCCCAGTGTGAGCGGCCGCGACGGCAGGCCGTGCAGAGCGGCCAGGCCAAGGACCGGTGAGATGACCCGCGCCACCAGGCCCAGATGGGCCACCGATGCGGCCACCCGAGGCGCGACGGCTTCGGGTGGTCGGCCGCTGTTGGCGGCGAGGGAGGCCCGCACCGAGGCGACTCGCTCCCGCAGGACGCCACTCCCTTCCCGTGCCGCCTCGCTCAACGGCCGCCAGGGCGGGCTGAGTTCGGACCCCGCGGTGTGGGTCTCGAAGGCGCAGAAGGGTCCGAGTGCCGCCAGGTGTGTCGTCGACGCGGCGGAGGGTTCCGTCATGGTGTGCGGTCCGATTCCTGGATGGGGGCGGTGTCAAGTTCCCCGGAGGGGGGGAGTGTGCGGTCGTTCACGTGCGTTGCCGTTCACGTGCGTGTTCACGTGCGCTGCCGGTAGAGGTCGGTGAGCAGCGCGACGGCGGCATGCGTGGCCGGATGCGGGTCATGGCGTCGCCAGATGAGGTGGACCGCGACGGGTGCGGCGTCCCGGATCCGCCGGAAGACGATGCCGTCGCGCCGGTACTGGTTGACGGTGCTCTCCGGTGTGATGCCGACGCTGCGGCCGGTGGCGATCACCGTGAGCCAGTCGTCGATGTCCTGGGTGTACTCGACGACCGGACGCGTATCGGGGGGCCACAGGTCGGCGGTGGTGGTGCCGGTGCGCCGGTCGATGAGGAGGGTGCGGGCGTGGATGTCGGCCAGGGGGATGGCGCGTCGTTTGGCCCAGGGGTCGTCGGCGGCCATGGCGCAGTAGCGGCGTTCCCGGCCGACGACGGCGCTGGCGAAGCGTGCGTCGTCGAAGGTCGTGCGGACCACGGCGAGGTCGCACAGGCCCTCCGCCAGGCCACCGGTGGCGGAGTTGGTGCGGACCAGATGCAACTCGATGTCGGGATAGCGGGCCGCCCAGCGGCGCTGGTACTCGGCGGTGTGCCGGCCCATGGCCGACCAGGCGTGGCCGATGCGCAGCCGGGTGTGGCCGGTGGTGGCCTCGCGGATGAGGTTGTCGGCCTCGGCCAGCACCTTCCGGGCGCGCGCCAGCACCTGAACACCCGCGGTGGTGGGGATGACGCTCCTGCTGGTGCGGTGCAACAGCCGTACGCCGAGGGAGTCTTCGAGCGAACCGAGCGTCCGGGACACCGCAGCCTGGGAGATCCCGAGGTCGATGGCGGCATCGGTGAAGCCACCGGCATCGACGATCGCCACCAGACAGCGCAGATGTCGCAGTTCCATCCCACATCCATAACCACAGCGCATTGATGAGTACGAGCATGCATTTTATGTATGGACGCCCATGGGCGGATGCTGCCGTGCATGAGACGAAGCACGCAAGGCCTGCCGCTCCCGGAGGCCGCTCGTGGGGGACCGACGGCGCGCTCGGGCCGGCTGACGGGCGTGGCGATGATGTGCGGCAGTGGACTCGCCAACCAGACCGGCGCCGCGACGGGAGCGCTCGCCTTTCCGGTGATCGGACCGGCCGGGGTGGTGGCCGTGCGGCAGTGGGTGGCCGGGCTCGTCCTCCTGGCGGTGGGCCGGCCCAGGCTGCGCTCGTTCACCTGGCGGCAGTGGTGGCCGGTGCTGTGCCTGGCGATGGTGTTCGCCACGATGAACCTGTCGCTCTACACCGCCATTGACCGCATCGGCCTGGGCCTGGCGGTGACCTTGGAGTTCCTTGGCCCGCTGGCCGTGGCCCTGGCCGCCTCCCGTCGCCTGGTGGACCTGCTGTGTGCCCTCGTCGCCGGGGCCGCGGTCGTCGTTCTGACCCGCCCCCAGCCGACCACCGACTACGCGGGCATCGCCCTCGGTCTGGTCGCCGCCGTGTGCTGGGCGTCCTACATCCTGCTCAACCGCCTCGTCGGAGCCCGTCTGCCCGGCGCCGAGGGCTCGGCCGCGGCCGCCGGTGTCTCCGCGCTGCTCTACCTGCCCCTCGGGATCACCGTGCTCGCTCACCACCCGCCGAGCGCCAGTGCTCTGGGATATGCGGCCACCGCGGGCATCCTCTCCTCGGCCGTACCGTTCCTCGCCGACCTGCTCGCCCTGCGCCGGGTCCCCGCGCGGTTCTTCGGGATCTTCATGAGTGTCAACCCGGTCCTGGCGGCACTGGTCGGTCTGGTTGTCCTGGACCAGACCCTGGAAGCCATCGAGTGGCTGGCCGTCTCCGCGATCGTGGTGGCCAACTCCGTCAGCATCCTGGCCGCCGGTCCCCGCCCGGCGCCCCCTCCGGCCGGGCGCGGCAGCACGGCGCTTCCCGCTCCCGCGACGCTTCCCGCTCCCGCGGCGCTTCCCGCCCCCGCGGCGGACTCCGCCACTCCGCACGGCCCGTCGGCCGGGGCCCGGGCGCGGTGTGAAGCCTGCTGAGCCGCGTCACCGTACGTCGGGTATCGGTGCAGCTCAGAGGCGTGGGTGACGGGTCCCGGGGGCCGGGGGAGCGGGATCTCCCCGGCTCCGGGACGCCGCGGAGCGCGGTGTCGGCCCGCCCGTCGCGAAACCTCGGCCGACCGGCTCTAACCTGGGGGAATGGGCGGTGACTTGCTCACACTGTTCCTCTGCGGTGACGTGATGCTCGGCCGCGGTGTCGACCAGATCCTGCCGCACCCCGGGGATCCGGCGCTGCGGGAGGGATACGTCCGGGACGCCCGCGCCTATGTCGAGCTGGCGGCGGCGAGGAACGGCCCCGTTCCGTGTCCGGCCGGCTTCGCCTGGCCATGGGGGGACGCGCTGGAGGTGCTCGACGACGCGGCGCCCGCCGCCCGGGTGCTCAACCTGGAAACCAGCATCACGCAGTACGGCGGATTTGCACCCGAGAAGGAAATCCACTACCGGATGAACCCGGCGAACCTGCCCTGCCTGGCCGCCGCCCGCCCCGACGTCTGCGTACTGGCCAACAACCACGTCCTGGACTTCGGCCGCCAGGGACTGGCGGAGACCCTCGGCACGCTGGCGGGCGCGGGGCTGCGGACGGCGGGGGCGGGAGCCGACCCCTACGCGGCGCGCCGCCCGGCGATGGTCCCGGTCGCGGACGGCCGCCGGATCCTGGTGTTCTCCTTCGGGATGCCGTCCAGCGGTATCCCGCGGGACTGGGCGGCAGCCGGGAGCCGCTCCGGGGTCGACTTCGTGGCCCGGCCCACGCCGGCCGCCGCGGGCGAGATCATCGGGCGGGTACGGCAGGTGAAACGGCCGGGAGATCTGGCGGTCGCCTCCGTCCACTGGGGCCCCAACTGGGGCTACCACGTGACCCGGAGCGAGGCCGGCTTCGCCCGCGCCCTCCTGGAGGGCGGTGTGGATGTCGTCCACGGGCACTCCTCGCACCACCCCCGGGCCCTGGAGGCGTACCGGGGGAAGCTCGTGATCCACGGGTGCGGCGACTTCATCGATGACTACGAGGGCATCACCGGCTACGAGGCGTACCGGGACGACCTGCGGCTGCTCTTCCTCGTCACGGTGGACCCGGACACCGGCAGGCTCCACGACGTGCGGATCATCCCCCTTCAGGCCCGGCGCATGCGGCTGCGGCACGCCTCGCCCGAGGACTCCCGGTGGCTGCAAGGGCTCCTCGACCGGATCGGCTCCGGCTTCGAGCCCTGCGCCGCCGAGCCGGAGGGCACGCTCACCCTCCGTCCGTCCTAGGGGGCAAGGCGGCGGTCCCGGTCGCCCTTTCGGCGTCCCAGCAAATTCGCAGCAAACGTGCATTTCTCATGGGTTCTTCGTGACAGACATGACTGTTTCTGCCTCCTTGCGCCGTGACAGCGTCATCCCTGTCACCAGCCGAGGGAGAGCGATGAACAAGGGTTACGCCGTCTTCTGCGACGCCGACCGCCAGTTCTACGACGCTCCCCACCGCATGCCCGCAAGCAGCAAGGGCCGTGGCGCGCAGTACGCGACGCTGAACCGGGACCTGCCGGAGGGCTGGCAGCGCCACCGCTCCGGCGACTGGCTGGCGTTCCGCCCCCTGGACCGCGAACTCCCCAGCCAGGGCTGGAAGATTCATGTCTCGGCCTGCCTGGACAACGCCGAAAGAGTGCTGGCCAAGGTCTGGGACTACTGCGTCCCGCGCTCGGTCGCCTTCAAGTGCATGCCGAGCCGCTATCTGCTGCACATCCGCAACGCCAAGTACGCCGACCGCGGCGCCAGCGGAAAGTTCCTCACCGTCTACCCGGCCGATGAGGAGCAGTGCCACCGCATCGCCGAGGAGCTGGGCGACCTGCTGGCCGGCGAACCGGGACCGTACATCCTCAGCGATCTGCGCTGGGGCGCCGGTCCGGTGTATGTGCGCTACGGCAGCTTCACCGAGCGGCACTGCTACGACGACAAGGGCGAACTCCGCCCCGCGATCGAGGACGACCAGGGCCAGCTGGTCCCCGACCGCAGGGAGCCCGCGTTCCGCGTCCCCGAGTGGGTCACCCTCCCGGAGTTCCTCCAGCCGCATCTGGCCGCCCGCTCCGCCACCACCGTCACCGACCTGCCCTACAAGATCGAGCGGGCGCTGCACTTCTCCAACGGCGGCGGGGTCTATGTCGGCCGGGATCTGCGGACGGACCAGCAGGTGGTGCTGAAGGAGGCACGGCCGTACGCCGGGCTGGCCGCCGACGAAGCGGACGCCGTGGCCCGGCTGGCGCGCGAGCGGGACGCGCTGCAACGACTGTCCGGGCTCGGCTGCGCCCCCGAGGTGCTCGACTGGTTCACCCTCGGCGACCACACCTTCCTGGTGCTGGAATTCATCGAGGGCCGCCCGCTGAACAGCTTCTTCGCGCACCGCCACCCGCTGATCGAGGCCGATCCGAGCCCCGAGCGGCTCGCGGAGTACACCCAGTGGGCCATGCGCGTCCACGGTCTGGTCGCCGACGCGGTGAAGGCGATCCACTCCCGTGGTGTCGTCTTCAACGATCTGCACCTCTTCAACATCATGATGTCCGAGGACGAATCCTCCGTGGTGCTCCTGGACTTCGAGGCCGCTTCCGTCGATGACGCGTCCAGCCGCCAGGTGATCGCCAACCCGGGCTTTGTCGCCCCCGCGGACCGCCGGGGCTTCGATGTCGACCTCTACGCCCTGGCCTGTCTGCGCCTGGCACTCTTCCTCCCGCTCACCAGCCTCTTCGCGGTGGACCGCGGCAAGGCGGCACATCTGGCGGAGATCGCCGCCGCACAGTTCCCGGTGCCCCGCGACTACCTCGACGAGGCGGTGGCGGAAATCCTCCGGGGCCATCAGCCGGCGAGCGCCTCCGGCAGCACGGGCCGGCCCGGGGGAGCGGACTACTTACCCGTAGCCCTCGGCGACTGGCCGCACAGCCGCGACTCCATGGTCCGGGCCGTGCTCGCCTCGGCCACACCCGACCGTGAGGACCGCTACTTCCCCGGCGACATCGCCCAGTTCTCCACCACGGGCGGAGGCACCTGCTTCGCCTACGGGGCGGCCGGGGTGCTGTACGCCCTGGCGGAGACCGGCGCGGAGCGCTGCCCGGAGGCGGAGGAGTGGCTGCTGCGGCGGACGAAGACCCCCGCGTCCGGCAGTCCGCTCGGCTTCTACGACGGTCTCTCCGGCGTCGCCTGGGTCCTGGACCGGCTCGGACACCGGGACCGTGCCCTGGACCTCGTCGACACCCTCGGCTCCCAGCGCTGGCAGGACATCGCACCGGATCTGCACAGCGGACTGGCCGGCCTCGGCCTGGCACTCGACTCCCTGTCCGGCTCCACCGGCGAAAGCTCCCTCGGGGAGCGGGCACTGCACTGTGCCCAGCTCGTGGCCGACAAACTCCGGGCCGCCGCCCCACCGGCCGAGGGCGGCGCGACACCCCGCGCCGGACTGCTGCACGGCGACAGCGGAGCGGCACTGCTCTTCCTCCGGCTGTACGAGCGCACCGACGACTCCGCGCTGCTCGATCTGGCCGCCGACGCCCTGCGCCGGGACCTGGCCCGCTGTGTCCGCGGCGCCGGGGGCGCCCTCCAGGTCAACGAGGGCTGGCGCACCATGCCCTACCTCGGTGCCGGCAGCGTCGGCATCGGCATGGTGCTCGACGACTTTCTCGCCCACCGTCCGGACGAGGAATTCGACCGGGCGCGGCACGAGATCGTGCAGGCGGCCCAGGCCAAGTTCTATGCCCAGCCCGGCCTGTTCCGCGGCGCGGCGGGCATGGTGCTCCACCTCGCCCGCACCACGGCCGGCGGCCCCGGCACCCATGCCGCCGACCTCCGCCGCCAGATCGACTCCCTGGCCTGGGGCGCCGTGCCCTACCAGGGGCATCTGGCCTTCGCCGGGGAGCAGATGATGCGGCTCTCCATGGACCTGAGCACCGGCACCGCCGGATGCCTGCTCGCACTGGGCAGCGCGCTGCACGACACACCCGTGCACCTGCCCTTCCTCCCGCCGCCCAGGCGGCCCTGAAGCCGGCCCCGTCCGGGGCCGATCGAGAAACACCCCGTCCCCATCAGAGAGGAACCACCATGTCCCTTCTTGACCTGCAGACGATGGAAACCCCCAAGGCCGAGGCCACGGAGGAGCTCCACACCGGCAGCCGCGCGAGCCTGCTGCTCTGCGGCGACAGCAGCCTGAGCGTCAGCACCTGTAACTGACTTCCCGTTGCTAAGGGACCTCGGTTCCCGTAGCGCATGAGTCACGGCGAGCCCCGGGTGGCCACACCGCCCGGGGCCTGCCGCTGCCGCCCGTATCCGTCCCTTGGAGGCGAGGTTCCACCCCGTATGCCCCGCACCTCCGGGCCCTCCTCGCCCCCGCCGGCCGCCCGGCCCGGACCGGACACCGGTGTCCGCTCCGTACTGACCGGGGCCTTCCGGCACAGCCCCGTACACGCCATCGCCGTCTGCCTCTTCAGCGTGGCCGCCGCGGGTGCCGCCGTCGCGCTGCCCGCCGTCCTCGGCCACACCCTCGACCTCGTGCTCGGCGCACGTCCTGGCCTTCACGGCGCCCTCGTCCTCTGCGCCGTACTGCTGATCGCCGAAGTGCTCCTCGACGCGCTGGTGGCACTGACCGGCGGCGTCACCACCGCCCGCAGCACCGCCTGGCTCCGCCGGCGCGGTATCGACCATCTGCTGTCCCTCGCCCCGCACCGGGTCGCCGACCGCTTCACCCCCGGTGACCTGGTGACCCGCCTCACCGGCAACGCCGCGGACGCCGGGACCGCACCCACCGCCGCGGCCACCGGCCTCGCCGCTCTCATCACCCCGGTCGGCGCCCTGATAGCCCTGGCGCTCACCGACATCTGGCTGGCCGCCGTGTTCCTTGCCGGGCTGCCGCTGCTGACCCGGCTGCTGCGCGCCTTCGCCCGCGGCTCCTCCGACAGCGTCCGGCGCTACCAACGCGTCCAGGCAGACATCGCCACCCGGCTCGTCGAGGCACTGGGCGGCGCCCGGACCGTCGCCGCGGCGGGAACGGCGGGGCGGGAGCGGGACCGGGTCCTCGCGCCGCTTCCCGAACTGGGCGCGCAGGGACGGCAGATGTGGCAGATCTACGGACGTGCCGTGGTCAGCAGCAGCATCCTGGTGCCGCTGCTGACCACCGCCGTCCTCGCCGTCGGAGGAATCCGGCTGGCGTACGGGAGCCTGTCCGTCGGCGAGCTGCTGGCGGCCTCCCGGTACGCCGCCCTCACCGCCGGGCTGGGCGGGGTGGTGGGACAGCTCAACGCCCTGGTGCGCAGCCGCGCCGCGGCCCACCGCACCGGCGAACTCCTCACCCTGCCCACCCCTGCACACGGCACCACGCCCCTGCCCGCGGACGGCCGCGGCCGGCTCGAACTGCGTGCGGTCACCCTCGTCCGCGGTGGTGCCCCCGCGCTGCGCGGTGTCGACCTGGTGGTGCCCGGCGGCACGACCATGGCGGTCGTCGGGCACTCGGGGGCGGGCAAATCGCTGCTCGCCGCGGTCGCGGGCCGGCTCACCGATCCCGACAGCGGGCAGGTGCTGCTGGACGGCGTCCCGCTCCACGAGGCCGATCCCGCACACCTGCGCCGCGAGATCGGCTACGCCTTCGAACGCCCCGCCCTGTTCGGCGCCACCATCGGGGCGGCCATCGGCTTCGGCCCCTACGAGCCCCCGGCCCACACGATCGAGGCCGCTTCCCGCGCGGCCGGCGCGGACTCGTTCGTCCGCCTCCTTCCGGACGGATACGCCACTCCGCTCGCCCGCGCCCCGCTGTCCGGCGGGGAGGTCCAACGCCTCGGCCTGGCAAGGGCGTTCGCCCATGCGGGGCGGCTGCTCGTCCTCGACGACGCCACCTCCAGCCTGGACAGCGTCACCGAACTCCATGTCCGCCGGGCGCTGGTCCATGACGTACGGACCGGCAGCAGACTGCTGATCGCCCATCGGGTCTCCTCCGCCGCCCGCGCCGATCTGGTCGCGTGGATGGAGAACGGCCGGCTCCGCGCCGTCGCCCCGCACGACCGGCTCTGGGCGGACCCCGACTACCGGGCGGTGTTCGCCCACACCGACGACGAGGACACCCGGACCGCCTCATGACGACAGCGACGGCACGACTGCTGCCCCGGGCGAGGCGCTTCCTCCGCCGCCGGACCCGCGTACTGCTGCTGCTGGCCGGCTGGTCACTGCTGGAGTCCGCACATACCTTCCTCGGCGGTTACGGTCTGGCAAAGGCCCTGGACCAGGGCTTTCTGGCCGGGCACACCGGCGTCGGGCTGGCCTGGCTGGGCGTCACCGCACTGGCCGTCATCGTCGGCGGCCTGGCTGGCCGGGGGGTCTTCCGCGGACTGGCCGACCTCGTCGAGCCGCTGCGCGACAGCCTGATACGCCAGGTGGTGTCGCGGTCGCTGACGCAAGCGGTGGCGCACCCGGCCCGCGCGGCGGACAGCGCCGTGGTCTCCCGGCTGACCAACCAGACCGAGATCGCCCGGGACAGCTTCGCCGGACTGGTCCTGGTCGCCCGCTCCTTCGTGTTCACCGCGGCCGGAGCGGTGCTCGGACTCCTTTCCCTGGCACCCCAGTTGCTGCTGATCGTGGTGCCTCCGCTCGCGGCCGGGCTGCTGCTCTTCCTGGCCACCCTCCGGCCGATGGCGGCCCGCCAGCGCGCCTTTCTGCAGGCGGACGAGGACCTGTCCACACAGTTCGGCGCCGTCGCCGAGGGGCTGCGGGACGTGGTCGCCTGCGGCGCACAGCAGCAGACCGCGGCGCGGGCGTACGGCCTGATCGAGGACGAGGCCCGTGCGGCACGGCAGTTGGCGCGCTGGGCCGCGGTCCGCTGTCTCGCGCTCGGCCTGGCAGGCCAGCTGCCGATCCTGTTGCTGCTCATCACCGCGCCCTGGCTGCTGCGGCAAGGACTCACCCCCGGTGTCGTGCTGGGCGCGCTGGCCTATCTGACCCAGTCCCTGCTGCCCGCACTGCACACCCTGATGAACGCCCTGGGATCGGCCGGCACCCGGCTGCTCGTGGTCCTGGACCGGCTCACCACCGGCCCCGGCCCCGGACCCGGCCCCGATCCGGAGACCACCACCGCGCCGGATCCGGAGGGCACCACCGCGCCGGATCCGGAGGGCACCACCGCGCCGGATCCGGAGAGCACCACCCCTCCGGACCCCGCGCCCCCCGCCCCCGTCCCGCCCCACGTCCCCGTCCCACCCGGCGGCCCCGGAGTGCGCCTGCGTGCGGTCACCTTCGCCTACGGGCCCGCCGCGCAGCCCGTGCTGCACGACCTCGACCTGACCGTCGAACCGGGCGAGCACCTCGTCGTGGTGGGGCCGAGCGGCATCGGGAAGTCGACCCTGACCGCTCTCGTCGCCGGTCTGCTCGAACCCGGCCACGGCGAGATACGCGTGGCCGGCCGGCCGGTCCGCGCACGGTCCGGACCCGATCCGTCCCTGCTGCGGGTGCTCATCCCGCAACAGGCCTACGTCTTCTCCGGAACCCTGCGCGAGAACCTGCGCTATCTCTGCCCTGACGGCGCCTCCGCGTCCGCCCTGGAGGCATCGTCGGACGCCGTGGGCCTGGCCCCGCTGGTGCGCCGGCTGGGCGGATTCGACGCTCCGCTCGACCTGGGCGTCCTGTCCCAGGGGGAGCGCCAGCTGATCGCACTGGGCCGGGCGCATCTGTCACCCGCGCCGCTCGTCCTGCTCGACGAGGCGACCTGCCACCTCGATCCGGCGGCGGAGATGCGGGCCGAGCGTGCCTTCGCGGAGCGTCCGGGAACGCTGATCGTCGTGGCCCACCGGATCACCTCGGCCCGCCGGGCCGACCGCATCCTGGTGCTCGACGGCGTCCGGGCCACCTGCGGCACCCATGACGAACTGCTCGGACGCTCGGCCCTCTATCGCGATCTGGCGGGAAGCTGGCAGCCGGAGGCCCCGCCGGCCGCGGAAACCCCGGAGCGCGCTGAGCGAATCTCCGCAAAGTCCCGCTATCTCGGCTGACCACGGGACTTTGCGGACACCCAGTCCCAGGGGGTGACTCTCCCTAGACCCAGCCCGCCCCCTGCGATATCCGTATCGCGTCCACCCGGTTCCGGGCACCGGTTTTGCGATTGATCGCCGCCATGTAATTGCGCACCGTCCCACTGCTCAGATGCAGTTCACGGGCGATCTCGGAGACGGAAGCGCCGCCCGCGGCGAGCGACAGCACGCTTAACTCCCGTGGCGTCAGCGGCATGTCGGCGGCCTCGAGGAAATCCGGGGTGAGCGAATGGTCGACATAGCGCTTCCCGGCGGCCACCAGGTTTATGGCGTGCAACAGCCGGGCCGGCGGCGCGTCCTTGTCCACAAAGCCCCGCGCCCGAGCGGCGATGGCCCGGCGCAGGGTACCGGGCCGGCAGGCGCTGGCCAGGACCAGCAGGGCGCAGCCCGGGCCGCCCGGAGGGTCCGCCGACGACACCGAGGCCGCGCAGTCGACGTCCACGACGCACACCTGCGGCCGGAAGGAACGGGCTCGCCCGGGGGCACTTCTCCAGCAGGCGGCGACAGCGTCGATACCCTCCTCGTCGCGCAACAGCGCGGTGAGCGCCGAGCGCAACAGCCGCGTTTCGTGCACCACCAAGACCCGGATCACGTTCGTCCCTTCGTTTCTGCTTCTGCTGTCTGCCCCCGTTGGCCGAACAGCCGCCCGGGAAACAACCCGCGATGCGGCGACAGTTACCCCATGAGCCCCTGTCGCAGCACTCAGTTTCAGCCCCGAACGGTGCACTGCTGAATTGTCACGGCTGTCATTCCCGCCAGATGGAGTTTCACTGGATATGACCGGAAACCGCGTCATCGTGCCCGGATGCTGCCGCGTTCATTCCTTGCGGGGATGACCGGACTCCACAATTCGTGTGCCGGCCGGTGCGTGCCGGCACACCCGTCGGCCAGTGTGCGGGCAGAGCGGACACGGCCGATCGGCGGTCGTCCGGCGGGCGGCGGCGTCGTAGGAAGTTCACACATCAAGGGGTCGGATTCCGGAAAGCGCAGCTGGGGGCAGGCGGAACATTCCCGCCATCTTTGTGATGGCCTCTTAGCGGGTTGTTTCCTGTGCTTGGTACGGGTGTGACGCACGTGCCGGGTGATATCCGCTGGGGGGCGCGCGGAATTGCCGCGCGCCCCCCAGGGGGAGATTGCTCAGGGCAAGAGGGTGTCGAGGAAGGTGTTGGAGAACACCCGTGCCGGGTCATAGGAGTTGAGGGTGTCCCGGGCGGTCCGCCAGCCGTCGAACGCGGCCGGCACGGTGCCGCCGAGCGTGGCGGGATCCCGCCACGGCCCGCTGTCCGTGTACGCCCAGCCCTTGGACCACTCGGGACGCACGGTCGCATACGACCCGTTGTAGGTCTGCCAGATCCACTGCTCCAGCTCACGGAAGAACGGGGCCGCGCCGGCCGTGCCGGGATAGGTGGCGAAGTCCAGCCACACCACGGTGTCCCACTCGGGACGGTCCGGACGGGCCCGGGCCGGGGACAGCAGGGGACCGTCGACCGGGTCCGTACCGGTGATACGCAGCTCGATCGGCCCGTTGACCGGGTAGGAGCCGCGCCCCTGATGAGCCGTCAGCACACTCTGGTAGCGGGAGTAGAAGTCATTCACCACGCGCTGCACATTCGCCCGGGAGGTCAGGACCGCCCATCCCGCCTCGACGATCCGCAGGGTCGTGGGTTCGACGTACAGCAGGCTGTTCTTCGACCAGCCCCAGACATCCCAGGTGCCGGTGACGATCAGCCCCGAGCCGACGATGGACATGGCCAGCTTGGTGAAGGCGGGCGTCTTGTCGCCCCCGCCCGCGGCGATCTCCCCGAGCAGCCGCGACATCTCCTCGGTGACCCGGTTGGCGAAGGTGTAGGCGTACGGGGTGTCGATCTGTCGGGCGAACACCGGCTTGGCGGGCGCCACGCTCCACACCTTCAGCCACGGCACATCGGTGAACGGGAACCAGATCGCCTCGATGCGCCCGGTGCGGTCCAGATAGGAGCCGATCGTGCGACCGCCCGTACCTGGGGGCCCGAAGACGGTGCCCACGTTCACGTCGTACCAGTTCTGGCAGCGCAGCCGGGTGTTGGCCGCGGCGGTCAGCGTCACCTCGGTGACGAACGCGCGGCCCAGGTGGACGAGGAAGGCCCGGATGTCCGGGTCCGAGCGCGCAAAGGTCTTGAGCACATAGCGGCCCTCCGCCGCGCTCCAGACCACCGCGGTGAGCGAGGTGACGAGGGAGCTCAGGGTGCCGAAGCCGGAGCCCGCGGGCGGATTCTCGGTGGCGGTGGGTACGCCGGTGCCATGGCCGCCGATCGCGAGCACCCCGCCGATGGTGAGGTCCCCGGGCGCCGTGGTGGTGGCGAGGCCGAGCCCCGACTCCTCCAGGCGGGCGAGGATACGGTCGAGGGTCGCCCCCGCCTGCGCGGTGACGCTCCCCGGGTTGCCGCCGCGCACACTGACCGCGGTGAGGTGGGAGGCGGTGTCGACGATGACCGTACGGTTGGTGTCGGCCCCGGCGGGCACCACCAGCGGCGACCAGGTGTGGCCCTTGCCCCGGGCCCGTAGCCGGTAGCCGTGCTGATGGGCCCAGTTGGCGAGGGTGACCACATCGTCGGGTGTACGGGCCGACGCCGTCCAGACGCCTTCGATGACGATCTCCAGCGACCAGTTCCGGAAGGCCTGCTGGGCGAGTGGAATGCCCGCGGGAAAGCCGGGCGGAGGGGTGAGAGTGGCCGCGGCGCTGCCCGCGGGGATGCGATGAGCGGGCTGCAGCCCGGCTGCCGCCGCAAGTCCCGCGGCGGCGGCCCCGGTCAGTAACGAACGGCGGGTGAGGGAGGATCTGCGAGCGCTGTCGTCGGACATGGCTGTCCTTCCGGCACGCGGCGCGCCGCCCCGTTGCACCGCGCACGGATCGTAGGGGTGAGACCGTACGAGCGCCCCGGTGCGGTGGGGGTGTGCCGGAAGGTTAAGGTGACGGGTCATCAGTTGCAATGCCCGTGCGGTGGGCGGCGGAAGTGGCCGGTCGAGGCTCCGGATCAGCCGGCGTCGTGGCGGGGCAGCAGGGATCCCAGCGGGCCGAGATCGAGGTTGAGATCCTCCATCGTCAGCCCGTAGCGCTCACAGAGTTCTGCCATCCGGTCCTGGAGGATCATCAGCGTCAGCCCGACCCGCTCCTCCTGCTCCTCGCTCAGATCTCCTTGGTCGACGCGGTGCAAGGCGGTCCGCTCCATGAGCTGCCGCAAGAGCTCCACGATCGTCAGCACCAGCTTGATGAGATCGCGTTCCACCGTCTCCGGATCGGTCCTCAGTTGCTGGGCGAGCGCGCTGCCCTGCCCCTGCGGCGGTTCATCGGCCCGGGTCGGCACCAGGTCGAAGGCCCGGGCCGCGGCCTGCGCCACCTCCGCGAAAGCAGGCTCCACGGGTGCGGCCGCTTCGTTCGTCATGGGCTGTCCCTCGTCGTGGGCAAGTATGGGATATATGGGCGATTCTCGTCGGGGGAGTGGAGGCAAGGGACAACTACCGGGCCGGGCAACGGTGTTCAGGCCGGGTCCGCACGCCGGGTGTCTCACCATGGCGCCGGACCGTCGGGTGTGATCGAGCGAATGACCGCCCGCAGATTGATATGCACCAGGTCCACGTCGGCGATGGACAGCACCACATCTCCGGTGAGCACCGCGCCACCGTTCAGGAGACGGTCCAGCAGATCGATGAGAGCGATCTGCCGCCCCGCGAGAGGCTCTTCCGCGGAGCGGTCCTCCAGGTCCCTCGGGTCCCCTACATAGGAGACCTCGGCGCCCGCCGCCTCATGGGCGTCACCCTCCATCACGCACTCCGGTCTTCCGCGGGCGGGGTCGCGAAGGAGTACGGAGCCCATGGCCCGGTGACCTCGACGCGTACACCGGGGACACCGTCGGCCAGACCTGCCAGCGCCCGGTGGAATTCCCGGATACGGTCCGTGGGCACCAGGTAGGCCTCGTTGGCGATGTTCTCCCCGGCGCCGGACGCCAGTTCACCCTGCTGCGGGCGATGGGCGACCCGGTCCCGGGCAAGGGCGGCCACCCGGACCCGTACGTCGTCGGCGAGGGCTCCCGCCGCACGATAGGCATCGCGCTGCGTCCGGCGTTGGGCCCGGCGCTGCTGCAAGTAGGCCCGGCCGGGGCTGACCGGGGACGCGGCGGGGTCCGGGCCGTCGGAGGCGGGCGGCGGCTCCGCGGCCGCGGCGCGCGGGTCCGCGTACACTTTCACCCCCAGCTCGGCATGGCCTTCGAGCCGGGAGAGCAGCGCGTCGAGTTCCGCGCTGCGCTCCTGCAGCATCGACCGCACCCGGTCGTCGTCCAGGTACACGGTGGCCAGCCGCATGGGGAGCACGGTCGTGCCGGTGTGGGCGGCCTCGACGACCGTGTGGTGGGTACGTGCGATCTCCTCCAGCTCCGTCAGATCCTCCAGCTGCGCCTTCATACCCTCCGTGCTGAAGGCGTCGGCCGGGACGGAGGAGACGAGCGCCGTGAGGGGGCCGGCGGTGACCGTCCGCAGGCGCCCGTCCCGCAGTCCGGTGAGCCGGGGAGCCGCCGTGCCGAGGTCGGTGCCCGCCCGGCCGATGGCGTAGACGTACGAGCTCCAGAGGGGACCGGACTCCCGCTGCCCGGTGGGCAGGCGGAGCGGCTGCCGCGGGGCTGCGGCTGTCTCCGCTTCTCCCTGAAGGTGGCTGTTCACTGTTCCTCCTCGTGGTCCGCCCGGCGCCCGTCGGAGCCCTGGCGCGAGCCGATCGCCGCCCGCAGCTCGGCGAGCTCGGCGCGCAGCTGCTGGTTCTCCTCGGCCAGCGCACTGCGGCCGGTCTCCGGCGGGTGCCCGGCGGGCACCTGCTGCGGTGGACGGGCCCGGGACGAGAGCGAGGGGTCGTGCTCCCACCAGTCGATGCCCATCTCCTTGGCCTTGTCGACGGAGGCGACGAGCAGCCGGAGCTTGATGGTCAGCAGCTCGATGTCGAGCAGGTTGATCTGGATGTCGCCCGCGATCACGACGCCCTTGTCGAGGACGCGTTCCAGGATGTCGGCCAGGTTGGCGGAGGACCCTTGCCGGCCGTACGGGGACGGACCGGAGGACGGCCCCATACGGCCGGCCAGTGAATCGGACATGTTCAGCCTCGTCTGTGCGGTGGGGAGAGGTCAGCGGGCGCCGGCGGTACGGCGGCCCCGGGCGGGCGGCGCCGGCTCGTCCTCGTCGTCCGCCTCCCGCTCGTCCCGAGGGACCTCGTCCTCGTCCTCCTCGTCGGGCTCCACGAGGTCGTCGTCCTCCTCCGCGGCCGGCTCGCCGTAGTCGTCGGCCTCGGCCTCGGCCTCGTCCTCGTCGTCCTCGTCGTCTTCGTCTTCCTCGTCGACCGGCTCGCCGAGTTCGTCGTCGTCCTCCGCCGCGATTCCGTCCTCGTCCGCCCCGTCCTCGGGGTCGATGCCCTCGTCGTCGAGTTCCTCGTCCTCCTGGGCCTCGTCCGCCTCGGCCTCGTCGGTGCCGTCCGCGTCGGGGCGCCCGTCGTCGTCGGAGCCGGGCTCGGTGTCCTCCCCGTCCTTCTCCGCCTCGACGGCGTCGGCGTGCTCGACCACGACCTCGCCGTCCTGGATCTCGCCCCGCCAGCCGTCGGTGGCCTCGCCGCGCAGCATGATGAATTTGCGGTAGAGCTTGAGGTCCAGCCGGGCCCGGCGGCCCTGGGCACGCCAGATGTTGCCGGTCTTCTCGAACAGCCCCTTGGGGAAGTACTCCAGCACCAGCAGGACACGCGTCAGGTTGTCGGTGAGGCGATGGAACGTCACCACCCCCTTGACCGTGCCCTTCGCGCCCTCGGTGGTCCAGGTGATGCGTTCGTCGGGCACCTGCTCGGTGACATTGGCCCGCCAACTGCGGGTGGACTTGGCGACCTTCACCTTCCAGTTGCTGGTGGTGTCATCGGCCTTGTCGACACTGACGACCCCCTTGGCGAAGGTGCTGAACTCCTGGAACTGCGTCCACTGGTCGTACGCCTCGCGCACCGGAACACCCACATCGATGTCCTCGACGATGGTCACGCTCTTGGACTTTCCGCCGCCGCCCTTGCGGCCCTTGCCGAACAGTCCCTTGACCTTGTCCTTGACGGTGTCCTTGAGGTGGGAGGCACCGACGGTCAGCGCCGCCTGCTGCGGCGACTTGCCCTCACCGAGCGCCGCACCGCCCTTCGCCAGGCTGCTCACCAGACCCCCGGCGCCTGCGCCGGGTTCGGCGAGCTTGCCGACGCTCTCGCCCAGCTTGTGGCCGAGGCTGGTGACGGCGTGCTGGGCCCGTGCCTGGAGGTAGCGCTGCAGCTCCTCCTTGAGCTCGTCGGCCGCCGGGCTGTGGGTCACCTCGTGCTTCACCTTGCTGAAAGTGGACTCAGCCATTGCTGCCTCCACGGTCGGCGGCTGTGCGCGCCGCGCCGGACGCCTTCTTACGGGCCCCCGAGGCGGCCTTCCGCCCCGATGAGGCGGCCGGGCGCCCGCGGGACGAGGCGGCAGCGGCCTTTCCCGAGGCCCGTGATGCGCTCGCGGCCGGGCGTCGCGCAGCGGCGGTGCCCGTTTTCTTCGCTGATTTCGCGGAGGACTTCGCGGCTGATGTGGTGGCTGACTTGGCCGAGTTGGTGGACTTCGCGGATGAGGCGGCAGATTTCCCGCGGCGCGGCGCGGGCTCCTCCTCGGCGTCCACAGCACCCTCGGCGTCTTCGGCGTTCCCGGCGTCGCCCCGGGCCTCGCCCTCGGGCGCCTGGTCCTCGTCGTCCGCCCCCGCCCGCGGAGCCTCGTCGTCCGCGGCGCGCCCGGTATCGCCGGCCGCGTCCTGGCCCTCCGTGAGGGCCGCGGTCCGCTCGTGCAGGGAGTCGGCGAGACCGGACATCCGCTGGGTGAGCGCGGTGCCGGCCGCCGCCTTCGTGGCGTCCACCAGTTCCTTGCGCACCTGGTCGTTCAGGGGGCCCAGAACCGGCGAGTTGGCCACCAGCGTGCCCAGCTGCTTCGGATCCAGATTCAGCTTCTTGCCGGCCAGAAACATGCCCAGGCCGATGGCCATCTTGGCTTTCTTCGTGCGCCCCAGAAGGTAGCCCCCGACGAGGGCCACACCTATCTTGGCGTTGCTCATCATCTGTCGTACACCTCAATCTCCCCTGATCAGGAGTCGGTACGTAGTCGTTGTTGGTGGGCCTCCAGCCACTCCAGCCGGTCCAGGAGTTGGTCCTCGCGGGCGTCGAACTCCTCGGGCCCGATGCTGCCGTCGAGCAACTGCTGTTCCAGCGCGGCCAGTTCCTCGCGGACCGGCGCCGGGTCGTAGCACTCGCGCTCGGCGGTGAGCAGCACTTGGTCCAGGACCCAGACCGTGCCCCGCACCGGGGCCACCGGCAGGGTCAGGAGCTGTGTGAGGAGGCCCATGGCCGGTCTCCGCTCATAGGTCAGACGAAGCTGTACGGCGGCAGCGGGCCGTGCAGGCTGAAGTCGTAGGTGTCACCGCGCTGCCCGGCCTCCTCGTGGACCGCCTCCGAGAAGGCCGCGGCCTTCTCCCGCTCGACGAGGAAGGACACACTGAGGAAGTGGCGCTTCGTCGGCTCGATGTCCGCGGTGCGCACCGCGGCCCCGGCGAGCCGGGTCACGATGTCCGACCGGGCGCGCTCGTGCCGGGCCTCCACCTCCTGGGAGATCAGCTCGCCGAGCGCCACCTTGTCGTCGTAGGCGCCGGGGTTCTCCCGGGTGCGGTCGTTGAGCCGCCGTACCTCGGCGGACTCCCGCACGATCTCCCGCAGCAGTTCATCCTCGTCGCGCGCCACCTTGAGGTGGTACTCACGGCAGCCGTCGACCTCTTCGAGCCGCTGGAGGTAGCTGTCGCGGTCCTGCTCCAGGACGGTGGCCACCTGTGCGTCATCGGTGCCGACCAGTCCGAAGCGCATCGGCAGGGCGGCGCCGTCGGCCAGCAGACGATCCTGAACGTCCTGGTGGGCGGCCACATCGCGGCGCTTGGCCCGGAGCTGCGGCGGTGCGTCGCTGACCACCGCGCACAGGTCCTTGGTGCGGACGGTGCGCAGCTGCGCCGCGGGTTCGCCGACCCCGCTGATGCCGGAGAGCCGCAGGGGGTGGCCGGCCGCCGTGATGGCGTAGAGGTACGTTCCCATGGCTCAGTCCTCCCGGCGGCGCGCGGTGCGCCGGTTGCTGGACGCGGAAGATTTGCGCGCCGGCCGCTCTTCCTCTTCCGCGGAGTCCTCCTGGCCCTTCTGCAAGGATTCGCTGAATGCCTCAACGGCACCGGTCAGCGCACCCTTCGACTTTCCTTTGGCGCCACTCTCGGTCGCCTCACCGACCAGATCGGTGAGCTGGCTCGGTGCCTTACGGCCGGATTCCAGATCGAGTCGGTTGCACGCCTCGGCGAAGCGCAGATAGGTGTCCACGCTCGCGACGACGACGCGCACATCAATCTTGAGGATTTCGATACCGACGAGAGAGACCCGCACAAAGGCGTCGATCACAAGCCCTCGGTCGAGGATCAGCTCAAGAACATCGTAAAGATTTCCCGAACCACTTCCGCTGGTCGCTGCGTTGGATTGCTGAATGGCAGTCACGGTCGATCGTCCCTTCCAGGTGACTGGAGCGGGTCATGGGGCCGTGCGTTGTCGTGGTGGGTGCCGAGCGTCGGCGGCTTACCTGTCGATCTGGCCACGCCCGTATCGGCGGGTCCGCTCGTATCCCACCAGTTGGCCCTGTCCGTCGAGGTGGACGCGGTAGGAAGCCATCACGCTCGCGGTGTCCGGCACCCTTTCGATCTCCACCACTTCCACGTTCGCCAACCAACCGTCATCGGTGGGCTTGAGAGCCGACACCGAGTCGGGCTCGCATTGGAGCAGTTGCGCAAGTTGCCCGGAGGCATGGCGCATTGCCGTGGAGGCGGAGATCCGCTGCGTTCCGCCGCCGTGTGCTTTCTCGCGTTCCGTGTTTTCCTCGGTCGCCATGATCCCGCCTGTCGTGCGTCGTAGGGCTTTCTGTCGAAGTACGGAGGCCGTTTGCTGGCGGTAGAGGATCGCGTGCCCCTGGGGCTCGAACATATGCGTAGTCGCGCACAGGGGGCGGCAATTCCCGCTCACGGAAGACCGTCTTCGCCCCGCAAGCCGGGGATCGACGCACAGGCCGACGCACAGGCCGACGCACAGGCCCAGGAACAGGCCAAGGCACAGGCCCAGGCACAGGCCAAGGCACAGGTCAACGTATGGATCGCCGGGCGGATCGGCGGATGAATGAGCTCACCGTCGCGTCATGAACAGCGCGGGACGGCAAGCGAAACAGGGATCGCAAGGGATCGCAACAGGGATCGCAACAGGGATCGGAACAGGGATCGCAACAGGGATCGGAACAGGGATCGCAACAGGGATCGGAACAGGGATCGGAACAGGGATCGGAACGGGACAAGCAGACCAATTCCGAGGTGCGGAAAGGTAATTCAGGGCCGGACGTGAGGCGCCGCGGCGGGCGGTTCGCCCGCGACGGCCACCTGTGCGGGGCGCAGCAGACGGTCGCCGACCCGGTAGCCCAGGCGCAGCACCTCGGTGCACATGGCCTGCTCCAGGCGGTCGGTGGGGGTGAAGGTGACCGCCTCGTGGATCAGTGGATCGAACGGGTCGCCCGCCGCGCCGAAGGTCTGCAGACCCAGCGCCCCGAGCTCGGCGCGCAGTGCCTCGGCGACGCGCTGAAAACCACCGGTGACCTCGCCCTGCTCGGTGGCCTCGGCGAGGGAGTCGAGCACGGGCAGCAAGCGGCTCAGCACATTGGCCACCGCGATCTCGCCGACCGCCAGCCGGTCGCGGTGGACCCGCTTGCGGTAGTTGTCGTACTCGGCCTTCAGCCGCTGCAGGTCGGCGGTCCGCTCCCGGAGTTCGGCGTACAGCACCGCCTCCGGTGGCGTCGGCCGCCCGGCCGGCTCGTCATGGCCGGACGGCCTGCCGGTGCCCTGCTCCGTCCGTTCGTCCGGGCGGTCGGTGACATCGGGCGGGCCCGGTTCGGGGCGCTTCGCCGACCCGTGTCCGACGAGGGCCAGCGGCGGGTGGGGCAGGCCGTGGACGTGGGGCGGGCGGTTCATCGTGCGCTGCCCTCCTGCTTGTCGTCGTCGACGATCTCCGCGTCGACGACATCGTCCTGCTCGTCGGCGGCGGCATCCGGTCCGCCCTCACCGGCAGCGGCGCCCTCAGGGCCCGGGGTGGTCTGCGCGCCCTGGGTGTCGGCGTACATGGCCTGGCCCATCTTCTGGGAGACAGCTGCGAGCTTCTCGCTGGCGGTGCGGATCTCGGCCGTGTCCTCGCCCTTGAGCTTCTCCTTCAGCTCGCCGACGGCGGTCTGGACCTCGGTCCTGACCTCGCCGGGGATCTTGTCCTCGTTGTCCTTGAGGAACTTCTCGGTCTGGTAGACGAGCTGCTCGGCCTGGTTGCGGGTCTCGGCGGCCTCGCGCCTGCGGCGGTCCTCCTCGGCGTGGTGCTCGGCGTCGCGGACCATCCGGTCGATGTCGTCCTTCGGCAGCGAGGAGCCGCCGGTGACGGTCATCTTCTGCTCCTTGCCGGTGCCCAGGTCCTTGGCCGTGACATGCATGATGCCGTTGGCGTCGATGTCGAAGGAGACCTCGATCTGCGGGACGCCGCGGGGGGCCGGCGGCAGACCGGTCAGCTGGAACATCCCGAGCTTCTTGTTGTACGCCGCGATCTCGCGCTCGCCCTGGTAGACCTGGATCTGCACGGACGGCTGGTTGTCCTCGGCCGTCGTGAAGATCTCGGAGCGCTTGGTCGGGATCGTGGTGTTGCGTTCCAGGAGCTTGGTCATGATGCCGCCCTTGGTCTCGATACCGAGGGACAGCGGGGTGACGTCCAGCAGGAGGACGTCCTTGACCTCACCCTTGAGCACACCGGCCTGAAGGGCGGCGCCGATGGCGACGACCTCGTCCGGGTTGACGCCCTTGTGCGGGTCCTTGCCGGTCAGCTCCTTGACCAGCTCGGTCACCGCGGGCATCCGGGTCGAGCCGCCGACCAGGATCACATGGTTGATGTCGGCGACCTTGATCCCGGCGTCGTTCACCGCATTGTGGAACGGGGTCTTGCAGCGTTCGAGCAGGTCGGCGGTCAGCTGCTCGAACTGTGAGCGGGTGAGCTTCTCGTCGAGGTGCAGCGGCCCGTCGGCCGACGCGCTCAGATACGGCAGATTGATCGTGGTCTCGGTCGCCGCCGACAGTTCGATCTTCGCCTTCTCGGCGGCCTCCCGCAGCCGCTGGGTGGCCATCTTGTCCTGGGACAGATCGATGCCGTACGCGTTCTTGAACTGCTTGGTCAGGTGGTCGACGATCCGCTGGTCCCAGTCGTCGCCGCCCAGGTGGGTGTCGCCGTTGGTGGCCTTCACCTCGACGACACCGTCGCCGATGTCCAGCAGTGAGACGTCGAAGGTGCCGCCGCCGAGGTCGAAGACCAGGATGGTCTGGTCGTTCTCCTTGTCGAGGCCGTAGGCCAGGGCAGCAGCGGTCGGCTCATTGACGATCCGCAGCACCTTCAGGCCGGCGATCTCACCGGCCTCCTTGGTGGCGGTGCGCTGGGAGTCATTGAAGTAGGCCGGAACGGTGACCACGGCATCCGTGACGTCCTCGCCCAGGTATTCCTCGGCATCGCGCTTGAGCTTCTGCAGCACCCGCGCGGAGATCTCCTGAGCGGTGTACTGCTTGCCGTCGATGTCGCCGCTCTCCGGGAAGCGCCACTGCGCCTCGCCCATGTGGCGCTTGACCGACCGCGCGGTGCGGTCGACGTTGGTCACGGCCTGCCGCTTGGCGATCTCGCCGACCAGCACCTCACCGCCCTTGGCGAAGCCGACCACCGACGGGGTGGTCCGGGCGCCCTCGGCGTTGGTGATGACCGTGGGCTCGCCGCCCTCCAGCACACTGACCACCGAGTTCGTCGTACCAAGGTCAATACCCACTGCACGTGCCATGGTCTTCTCCTCACCTTGCGGCCCGCTCGCGGAACGGCCCCGCGTAGGCCTCCTCACCTGCTGATATGGGGAGCAAGCCGCCTACTCATCTGCATAGAACGCACTGACACGCATGTCAAGATATTCCTATTCAAGGCAAAAGTTCGGTTTGCGCCAACCGCTGCCGTGCCCCCGCCGACGGCTGCCCCGGGGTGATCCCGTTCCCGGGATGCGCCCGCACCGCGGCGCCTTCCCGGGGCGGCACGGTCCCAGTCGCTCCCCGCGCCGCCACGCTGACGCGGGCCCGAGCGCTACCCCAGGGGAGTGAGGCGTCGCGGTGCCACGCTGCGCGGGCACATGCGCGGTGCGCCCGGCGGATCACCGTCCGGGCGCACCGCGCGGGCGCGCTCACGCCGCGATGTCAGGGGTCGAGGCCCAGGTGCCGAGGGCCATCTCGGCGGTGATGCCGGGACCGAAACCCGCCAGCAGGCCGCGCTGGCCCTCGACGGCCGACGCTTCGTCGAACATCCTCGCCAGGGCGTCGAGCACCACACCGCTGGCGATGTTGCCGTACTCGGTCAGCGTCGCGCGGCTGAAGCGGAACGCCTCGGGCGGCACCTCCAGGAAGTGACACAGGTCGTCCAGAATGCGCGGACCGCCCGCGTGGACGATGTAGAAGTCCAGTTCGCCCGCGTCCCATTGGTGCTGCTCCGCGATGGCGCGCAAGGCGGGAGCGAGCGGCTCCATGGTGCCGGGCACCCGCTTGTCCAGCTGGAAGTGGAATCCCGTGGCCCGTACCGCGTAGGAGATCCAGTCCTCGGTGTTCGGGATCAGGTACGAGCTGTTGCGCTCCAGGCGGACGCCGGTGCCGCCGTTGCCCCGGACCACGGCGGCGGCGACCGCGTCACCGAACAGGCCGTTCGACAGCAGAGATCCCACCCCCAGATCCGTGGGCTGGTAGCACAGCGAGCAGAATTCACACGCGACGATGAGGACATTGGCCTCGGGGTACGCGGTGCAGAAGTCATGCGCCCGGTTTATCGCGGCGCCTCCCGCGGCGCAGCCGAGTTGGGCTATCGGCATCTGCCGTGTCTCCGACCGGAAGCCGAGAGTATTGATGAGCCAGGCCGTCAGGGACGGCATCATGAAGCCGGTACAGGAGACGTAGACGATCAAGTCGATCTGCTGTGGCTCCAGTTCGGCCTGGTCGAGTGCCTGGCGCACCACGGCGGGGACACGGGCCTTGGACTCCTCCTCGTAGACCGCGCTGCGGGCGTCGAGCCCCGGGTGCTTGAGCACCTTGTCGATCGGCTGGATCAAATGCCGTTTGCGTACACCGGTGTGCTCGATGAGGCGGAGCACCAGCCGCAGCTGCGAATGATCCTTGTGCAGCCGCCGTGCGAGTTCGAGGGTGTCGTCTTGGGTGATGACGTATTCAGGGACCGCGATTGCAGGTTTGCACAGAACCGCCATGGGATGGGCTCCTTGCAGACTTGTGGTCCGCTCAGGGAATTCCCTGATTTCCCTTTCGGGTCGTTGTCGGCCGGTGGTTCCCGCCGCGGCAACCTGCCCGAAGAACGGGCACGTTGGCCAAGGCGGGAATCGGCGGACTGAAGTGCGCGACCCTCGGAGAGAACTGTGAGCGGGCCATCCGTCGAAGAATGAACTCTCCCCGTGCAGGTGGATCTTCTTTCCGACTAGTAACCGTACGCCAGCGAGGTGACTTCTGCATTCCGCGGCGTCGCCCCCTTACCAGGCGACCGGCAGCTCCAGCGGATAGCGCCAGATCGAGGTCGTGTTCCAGCGCACTTCCTCGGCCGGCTTCGCCAGCCTGAGCTCGGGGAAACGCTCCAGAAGGGCGCCGAGGGCGACTTCCAGCTCCGTGAAGGCGAGCGGGGCGCCCAGGCAGTGATGGCCGCCCCAGCCGAAGGTCATGTGGGAGGGCCGGTCCTCGCGTTCCAGATCCAGCTCGTCGGGCCGCTCGAACTTCCGGCCGTCCCGGTTTGCCGTCAGGTAGGAGACATGCACGATGTCCCCGGCCCGGATCATCACCCCGCTCAGCTCCACGTCCTCGGTGGCGACACGGGGGATACCGACGCCCTTACGGAAGGGGATGAACCGCAGCAGTTCCTCCATCGCCTGCGGGAGCATCTCCGGACGGGCCCGCACCATGGCGAGTTCCCTGGGCCGGGTGAGCAGGGTGTAGGCGAGGTTGCCGATCTCGTAGGTGGTGGTGTCCTGGCCGGTGATGAGCAGCACCATGGCCAGGACCGTGAGCTCCTGGTCGTTGAGGAGCTCGTCGCCGTCGCGAGCGGTCGCCAGCGCGCTGATCAGGTCGTCTCCCGGGTGCTGGCGACGCTTCGCCGTCAGCGTCTTGAAGTACGCGCGCATATCGGCCTTGGCGCGGACGGCGCTGTCCCGGTTCTCGACGGTGACGTTCATCATCGTCCGTGCGTGCCCGCGCAGTTGTGCGCGGTCGGCCTCGGGGATGTCGAGGACCTCGCAGATGGTGGTGAGCGGCAGCGGGGACGCCAGGCTCTCCATCAGGTCGGCCGGGGAGCCCTGCGCGGTCATCCGGTCCAGCAGGTCGTCCACGACGTGCTGCGCACGGGCGCGCATGCGCTCGACCTGACGCGGGGCGAACGCTTTGGAGACCAGGCTCCGCAAGCGGCTGCTGGCCGGCGGGTCCATCACGTTGATCGCCTCGTCCTGCACGATCGGCTCGGGCGTCATCCGCGGGAAGTCCCGGCCGATGATGGCACTGCGGCTGAAGCGCCGGTCGGTCGTCACCGTGCGCACATCCTCGTACCGGGTCACGAGCCAGGCCTCGCCCTCCCCGTAGGGCAGCTTGATACGGGCGACCGGTTCCTCGGTCAGCAGACGCTTGAGCGTCGGATCGAATTCCAGTGCCTCGGCGTAGTCGAACGGGCAGTTCCACACGGTAGCGCCGGGTTCCATAATGAGCTCCCGAAGTCAGAGGTGACGAGTGCATTCACCGCCTGTGAAGGCAGAAAATTGGCGCACGTACGCGTACGTACCAGGCTGTCAGCCAGAAACACGCCAATTCATCCCGGATATCGTAAACACGGGGATGCAAGGGCGGCTTTACCGTCCGATCACGCTGGGGAATGGCGGGTGCTGTGGTCCGCCATTCCCCAGCGAATGGCGACCGGGGCCGGGTGCCCGAAGCGTTGCGCCAGAAGGGTGATGTCCCGCCTGTTCTGTGCGGCGGCCACCGTGCTCAGCGCAGCCCGGGCACCACGGGGAGGTCACAGACCGTGGCGGCGCTCGCCCAGTACGCGTGCGCACACCTCGGCTTCCGTCCGGGCGGCGAACGGCTCGTACGGTGCCGGGATCCGGGCACGGTGGGCGGCGACGGCGCGGGCGGTGTCCTCCTTGACCAGATCGCCGTTGATGGCCGTGGCGGCGGTGAGCCCGGCGGCAGCCGCCTGGATCACCCCGGCATACGGATCCGTGACATTGCCGGCCACCCACACTCCGGGAACCCGGGTGGCCCCGGCCGGGCCGGCGGCCATGGCACTGCCGAGTACCTGCTCGCCGCTCTTCTGCTCGTCCGCTTCGAGGCCGAGCCGGGCCAACACGGCCCCACGGGCCGCGAACCGCGGTGCGACGACCACGGCCCGGCACGGGACGATCCGGCCGGAGTCCAGCCGCAGCCCGGTGAGCCGGTCGTCGGTCAGCTCCACCCCGGTGACCTTGCCGTCGGCCACTGCGATACCGCGGGCGGCGAGCTGCTCCCACTGCTCCTCGGACGGCTCCGGCGCGGTGTGCAGGAACAGGGTCACTTCCGCGCTCCACTGGCGGAACAGCAGCGCCTTGTCCACCCCGTTCGGCCCGGTGGCCAGCACACCGATCGCCTGGTCGCGGACCTCCCAGCCATGGCAGTAGGGGCAGTGCAGCAGCTCACGCCCCCACCGCTGCGCCAGCCCCGCGACCTCGGGGAGTTCATCGACCAGCCCGGTGGACACCAGCAGCCGTCGTGCCGTCACCCGGGTGCCGTCGGCCAGCGCCACGTCGAAGCCCCCGTGCCACCCACCGTCGCCGGTCCGGCGCCGGGCCGAGACGACCCGGCCGCTGACGACCGACCCGCCGTACGCCGCGACCTCCGCCCGCCCCGCCGCCAGCAGCTCCGACGGGGGTGTGCCCTCCCGGCCCAGGTAGTTGTGCACCCGGTCGGCCGGGGCGTTGCGCGGCTCGCCGGCATCGACCACCAGTACCGAACGCCGTGACCGGGCCAGCGCCAGGGCCCCGCTGAGGCCCGCCGCGCCACCCCCGACCACCACCACGTCATGGTGCGCCTCCGCGGAGAGCGCGGCCGGAATCCGGTCCTTCTTCTGGGTTGCCATCTCTCGTACCTCCGTTCACCGGAGATGCTCGACCGGCCGCGCCACATTGACAAATAACATTGCCGAGACAGCAAAGAGGGGCAGTTGCCGGCCCCTCGCTCAGTGCCCGCGTGTGCCCGGAGCCCGCACCGTGCCGTCCGACCCTTGCCGATCGGTGGCGTGGAGGGTGCCGAGCAGGGAGAGGGCCTCGGCGCTGGGGCTGCCCGGCTCGGCGTGGTAGATCACGAGTTGCAGGCCGGGCGCGCTCCGGACGTCGAAGGCCTGGTAGGTGAGGGACAGGGCGCCGACCTCCGGGTGGCTGAACTCCTTTGCCTCGTGGGTCTTTCCGCGCACGGTGTGGGAGTGCCAGAACTCGGTGAACGCCGCGCTCGCCGCGGTCAGGCTCCGTACCAGTGCGGCCGGCCGCGGGGCATCGGGGTCACGGCCGACCGCCTGCCGCAGATTCGCCACCGTGGCCTGGGCTGCCCGGCTCCAGCGCGTGTGGAACTGCCGCGCCGCCGGGTCGAGGAACACCATGCGGGCAAGGTTGTCCGCGCGCTCGAAGGGGGAGAACAGCGCCTCGGCCAGGGAGTTGGCAGCCAGGATGTCCAGCGCCGGATTGAGGACGAAGGCCGGTGTGTGCGGATAGCCGTCGATCAGCTGGCGCAGGGCCGGGCCGACGGTCTCCGGCCCGTAGGACGCCGGGCGGTCGTCCGGGACGACACCGGCCAGCCGGCACAGATGCGTCCGCCCGTCCTCGTCCAGCCGCAGCGCACGGCTGAGGGCATCGAGCACCTGCGGCGAGGGGTGGCGTTCGCGGCCCTGCTCCAGCCGCGCGTAATAGTCGGCGTTCATGCCCGCCAGGACGGCGACCTCCTCGCGGCGCAGCCCGGGGACCCTGCGACGCCCGTGGGAGGGCATACCGACGTCCTCGGGGAGGACCTGTGACCGGTGCGCCCGCAGGAACGCCCCGAGTTCGTTGTTCGTCATCCGTCCAACGTAGGGCGTGTCTGCGGGAGGTGCCTGGGTGTGGGGCACCCAGGCACGAGCTGTCCTGGTCGCGGTGCGCTCCGCCGTGGAGGCTCGCCGGTGAAAGCAACTGGTAAAGGAGTACCCATGACGGAGCACGAGAAGGCCATCCTGATCACCGGCGCGAGCAGCGGCATCGGCGAGGCGACCGCCCGCCGGCTGGCCGCCGACGGGCACCGCGTCTTCCTCGGTGCCCGCCGCACCGACCGACTGGAAACGCTGTCCCAGGAGATCAGCAACGACGGCGGCACCGTGGCCTTCCGGCGACTGGACGTCACCTGCGCCGAGGACATGCAGTCCTTCGTCGCGGCCGGGCGCGCGGCATTCGGACGGGTCGACGTCCTGGTCAACAATGCGGGGGTGATGCCGCTGTCGCCACTGGAGGCGCTGCGGGTGGACGAATGGGACCGGATGCTCGATGTGAATGTGCGCGGGGTGCTCCACGGGATCGCCGCCGCGCTGCCCGTGATGCGGGCCCAGGGCGCCGGACACTTCGTCAATGTCGCGTCGACCGGGGCGTATGAGGTGGTGCCCACCGCCTCGGTCTACTGCGCCACCAAATTCGCCGTACGCGCGATCTCCGAGGGACTGCGCCAGGAGTCCGCGGGCGGCATCCGGGTCAGCGTGGTCTCGCCGGGCGTCACGGAATCCGAACTCGCGGACAGCATCACCGATCCGACGGCCCGGGACGCCATGACCGCCTACCGCGCCGTGGCCCTGCCGGCCGCCGCGGTCGCGGACACCATCGCCTTCGCCGTGAGCCGGCCACCGGAGGTCGAGGTGAACGAGCTGGTCGTGCGCCCGGCGGCCCGCACCCGATAACCACACCCGCTCGCAGGGCGTCTCTGCAGGGCGCTTCCGCAACAGAGGGAGCGCCACCGGGCCCGGTGGCGCTCCCCGCCTCGCCGCCCGCCCCGGGCAGCCCTCAGTTCGCCTGCCCCAGGGCATGGCCCTCGCTCGCGGCGAGAACGAAGGGGTGGCCCGCGGGGTCCGCATAGCGACGGGCGTCGTAGGGCCCGCGGTTCTCCCGGGTCTGCAGCGGCCGCGCTCCCAGGCTGACCGCTTCGCGCTCCGCCTCGTCCATGTTGTCCTGCGGGACGAGGAAGTGCAGATGCGCCTGCTGTGAGTCGTCCGGGCGGGGCCAACTGGGCGGCGCCGCGCCCCGGTCCCGTCGTATCGCGAGGTGCACGGTGTCGCTCTCGACGACTTCGATGTAGTCCGGGCTGGTCCCGATCCGCACTTCTCCGCCGAGGAATTGTGCGTAGAAGTCCGCCAGTGCCGCGGGCTCCGCGCAATCCAGTACCAGGACGCTGGTTTTGGCGATGGCCATCCGGTTCCCTTCCTGTCGACGGGCCCCCGCCCGCCTCTCCGGACCGCTACCCCGAGACGGCTTCGGCACTCCGCGGACCCGGGAAAGCCGCCCCACCCGACCCGGCCTGCCCGCCTTGTGGAAGGGGGACGCGCAGACAGCCGGGGGAGTGGTCTCAGCCGATGACGCTATGGGGCGGATCCTTGTTCAAGGCGGGCCTGTTCCAGCAGCGTACGGGCGGTACGCGCATGGGGGTGCGCGGCACCGAAGGCACGGTCACAGGCGCGTACCGCCTCCCCGGCCAACTGGACGGCGTCGGCCCAGGTGACCTTCTCGGGCCTGGGGTGGGGACTCATCGTGCGGTCCAGAAAACGCACCACCGGCGCCGGGAACATCCCCACGCCACGCGACCGGCTCGCACCCTCGTCCCGCAACGAGCGGACCGCTGCCGCCGTCACCTCCGCATGCACGAGTCGCAGCAGGGCGGCGTCCCGCGGGCGGTCCCCTTCGAGTTCCGCTCTGTCCCGGTAGGTGAGGGCGTCATGGACCAGGGCGAACGCCTCGTGCCACAGGCGCTGTTGCCCCAGCGCGCGGGCGCGGTGCAACTGGGCGAGCAGGCGCGCCGGATGCGCCGCCCCCTGGACTCGCCAGCGCAGGCCGGCCGCCGCATGCAACAGCCGCTCGCACTCGGCGTAGCGCCGCAGCCCGTACAGCGCATCGGCCAGGGCGTGCTGCACCTCGGCGATCTGCGTCAGCACATGACAGTCGGCCGGGGAGAGCCGACCGGTGAACGGGCCGTCGGCGTTCTCCCGGAGGATCTCGGCGATGCTCGGGCCGGTGTGCCCGGCAAGCGACAGTCCGCGCCCGCCCGCCTCTCTCTCCGCCCGGTCGAGCACCGGACGCAGCACGGCTTCCGCGTCGCCGAAGTCCCCGCAGCCGACCTGGAGTCGGCCGAGCGCCAGGGCATCCGCGAGCTCCGCCCCGGCGCCCGACGACTCCACGATCCGCACCGCGAACGGCAGTCCTTCCTCGTACCGGCCGGCCGCGGCATACGCGTCCCGGACCCGGCGCGCGACCGTGGCCGCCCGTGACGCTTCCCGGCCGGCGCGCCACAGCAGGGCCATCGCATGCGGGGCGAACAGGTCCGGTGCCGCACCGTCGGGCGACCGCAGCAGGGCGTGGTCGAGCAACGCGGCGGCGTAGCCGCACAGTCGGTCGCGGACCTCGTCCGTCAGCTCCCGGGCGGACTCGGCGACGGCGGCGTCCGCCCGCACACAGGGCACCGGCGGCTCACCGGCCGCCCCGGCGCGGTCGGTCAGCTCGCGCACCTCGGCCGCCACCCGTTCCGCCGGCAGCTCCGGTATCCGGACCGCGGCGAACGCCTCGGCGGACAGGACGGACAGCGGAAGGGGCGCCTCGTCGAAACACGACAGCAGATGCCGCAGGGAGAGCCGCGGCACCGTCCTCGGCGCGCGGTCGTCGCCTTGCTGATGGGTGATGTGCAGATCACGGGCGGCCTGGTAGATCCGTGCCCGGTCGTGCGCCTCGGCTTCCCAGGACGCCCCGTCGCTCATGACCCCTGTACCCGCATATCGCGCCCGGCCTGGTAGATCCGGGAGCTGTCCGCCGCGCGCGCCTGCAACTGGACGCTGCCGGCGGGCGGTTCCGTCGGCTGCGCCCCCTGGGCCGCCTCCAGCACCCGCCGCAATTCCTCGGCGGCCGCCGGATCGTCCCGCAGGACACGCAGCAGCCGCCGCTGCCACTCACCGACCAGTTCCTGCTCCGTCTCCTCGTCAGCGCCCCCCTCCCTGGCCTGGACGAGTTCCGCGCGGGCCTCGTCGAGGTCCCGGCCGACACCGTCGGCGTCCGCGGGCCGTACCCGCCGCCACAGCGCGACCACACCGTCCCGGGTCTGCCCCCAGGCCTCGGTCACCATCAGTCCGACCAGCGTCGTCCCCGCACTGGCAAGCACCGGATCCATTGCTCCACCGTCCCGTTCCCCGTCATCTGGCTCATCGGCCGCCCCCGGCCCCGCCCTGCGTCCCGTGCGGGCCTGGTTTCGGACCACTGCACGCGTAGTCTCCTACGTCCGGTGACGGTGGCTCAACAACAGCGGCCGCGGGGGCGCGCGCTGCCGGGTGTGGTGCCGAGGGCCGGTCGCGGCAGTAAAGTCTGCTCCCATGTCGAAGCCCGACGAGCTGCTTGTCGACATCGCCGCCATGGTGGAGTCGGAGCAGAGCAATCAGATGTCGCTCACAGTGGTTGTCCAAGGTGCTGTCATCACCGGGCGGCTGGCGCCCGAGAGCGTGTGGCGGCAGCGTGTGGCCGAGGTCCTGGAGCAGTCGGAGCGGCTGGGACCGTTTTCCGCGCTCTTCTCCTCAGCCGGCCCGGACACCCGCCCGCCACAACGGAAAGAGCCACCCACCCACCTGTATTTCCATGTGGCGAGGATTCTGCAGGGAAGTATCGGCCTGCCCGAGACCGGCGGGATGTATCGCGTCGCGATCAACGACGTAGGAGCGTGGACGGTGGGCGACTTCCGCTACTCCGACCGCTGAGGCCGCGTCCCCGCCCCGGCGCAGGACCGTCCTGCTGTCGCTGTCGCCGTCGCTGCCGTGGGCGCCGCGCGACCACGGCCCGTCATGAGCCTGGAGGACCACCGTCACACAAAGGTGGGCTCCGACCGGTGCGGTCGGAGCCCACTTCGTTGTACGGGGTCGGTCTCAGCCCGTCGGGTCGCCGTCAGGCGTCGCCGGAGCCTGGAGCAGTGCCGACGCCTCCTCAAGAGGCGTGCGGGCGACGGGGGTCGAGGAGTTGCAGGTGAAGCCGAGGCGGGTCAGCGCCCGGGTCACTTCGCCGGCGGAGAAGTCGCGGCGGTCCTGCCGGGTGATGATCTCCCCGACCTGCTTGACGGGGTAGTGACGGCCGCCGATGAGTACGGACTCACCCGTGATGGGTTCGGGCTTGACGCCCTTCATCGAGTCCTGCACCTCGGTCTTGATCAGGTCGAAGGGGAAGCGGGCGATGACGACGCGCATAGTGCCTCTACAGGGTCGAAGAGAACCGGAAACGGCCGGACGGCGGAGCGGAGGAGGAGCGGCGGGCGAGCGGCATGACTGCCGCGTTACGGGGTCTTGCCGGCAGCGGGCCGGCGCTGCGACGTCCCGGACGCGGTCCGGGGTGCGCCGGAGGACCGACGGGCCTGCGAGGAGCGACTGCGCCGGCCGCGGGTGGAGGAGCTACTGCGCTTGGGGCGTTCGACGACCGGTGCGGCAATGGTAACGGGAACACCGGAGGGAGCCTGGGCACCGGTGATACGGGTCAGTTCGGCCTCGCCGGAGCGGATCTGGGTGGACTGGGGGGTGATCCCCGCGTCGGCCATCAGCCGGTCCATCTCGCGGCGCTGGCTGGGCAGCACGAGGGTGACGACGCTGCCGGACTCCCCGGCGCGGGCGGTGCGGCCGCCGCGGTGCAGGTAGTCCTTGTGGTCGGTGGGCGGGTCGACATTGACGACGAGGTCGAGATTGTCGACGTGGATGCCACGGGCGGCGACGTTGGTGGCCACCAGCACGGTGACCTGGCCGGTCTTGAACTGGGCCAGGGTCCGGGTCCGCTGGGGCTGGGACTTGCCGCCGTGCAGGGCCGCGGCGCGTACCCCGCTGTTCAGCAGGTGCTTGGTGAGCTTGTCCACCGCGCGCTTGGTGTCCAGGAACATGATCGACCGGCCTTCGCGGGCGGCGATCTCCGTGGTGGTGGCGTGCTTGTCGGCGTCACGGACGTGCAGCAGGTGGTGTTCCATCGTGGTGACGGCGCCCGCCGACGGGTCGACGGAGTGGACCACCGGGTCCGTCAGATAGCGCCGGACCAGCAGGTCGACATTGCGGTCCAAGGTGGCCGAGAAGAGCATCCGCTGCCCCTCGGGGCGAACCTGGTCGAGCAGCGCGGTGACCTGGGGCATGAAGCCCATGTCGGCCATCTGGTCGGCCTCGTCCAGCACGGTGATGCCGACCTGGTTCAGACGGCAGTCACCGCGCCCGATGAGGTCCTTGAGCCGTCCGGGAGTCGCGACGACGACCTCGGCCCCGCCGCGGAGTGCGCCGGCCTGGCGGCCGATCGACATACCGCCGACGACGGTGGCCAGCCGCAGCGACAGCGCCCGGGCGTAGGGGGTGAGCGCATCGGTGACCTGCTGCGCCAGCTCCCGGGTGGGGACCAGTACCAGGGCCAGGGGCTTGCCCGGCTCTGCGCGCTGGCCGGCGGTGCGGGCCAGCAGGGCCAGGCCGAAGGCGAGGGTCTTGCCCGAGCCGGTGCGGCCACGGCCCAGAACGTCGCGCCCGGCCAGCGAATTCGGCAGCGTCGCGGCCTGGATCGGGAACGGGGCGGTCATCCCTTCCGCGGTCAGCGACGCCAGCAGCGCGGACGGCATGTCCAGTTCGGCGAACGACTCGGCCGGCGGCAGCGCGGGCGTATGCGTGACGGGCAGGGCGAACTCTCCCTGCGGCGCGGGACGACGCCGCTTGCCACCGGAGCGGTTGGCCGACTGTGAGCGGTTGCCGCCACGGCCTGAACCGGCGGAGCGGGTACGGGAGAAGCGGTCGTTCGGGCGAGATGTGCGGTTCATGGAGAACCTTCCTCGATGCGGTACGTCGAAGAATTCCCGGCAGCTGTGAGCCACACACAAAAGAATCGCAGAACGGACCGGCGAAAACAGATGGAACGAGGCGGGGCGGAATCGACCGCCGACGCGTGGAAAAGATTTCGCCGCGAAGAGCGGCGCACGTGATGCCGGATCGGGGAGCCGGGTGGAGCGGCGTGCTGTCGCAGCAGGCCGTGGTCCGGTACCGAGCAGGTTGCCTCTTGACGCCGGCGCGGCCGTGACGGCACACGCGGCGGATTCCGCAAAGGGCAACGAGCTGGGGCCCGCACCCAAGGTGCGGGCCCCAGCTGCGGTGTATGCGTCAGCGTCAGGCGGGGACGATGTTCTCGGCCTGCGGGCCCTTCTGGCCCTGCGTGACGTCGAAGGTCACCTTCTGGCCCTCCTGGAGCTCACGGAAGCCCTGGGTGGCAATGTTCGAGTAGTGGGCGAAGACGTCAGCGCCGCCGCCGTCCTGCTCGATGAAGCCGAAACCCTTTTCCGAGTTGAACCACTTAACGGTACCGGTAGCCATGTCATATCTCCTTCGGGGGCAGTGCCGGGGCCGCACTGTGCGGACCCCGCGTCGCCGTGATGATTGCCCCGTCCGGAAAACCGGATATACAAAAGCGCTCCCGCCGGCATGGAATGTCGACGGGGGTGCGAGAAGTCTTTGGGAACCACAACTGCAACTGAGATCGACAGTAGCACGGCATCAGCAGCCTTGCGTGGCTGTTGCCTCCGCCATTCCTGGCCGCGAAAACCCCTGCTGCCGTGGCGGGTATTTCTGTGGTCGCGGCACGAGATATTCGCCCCTCGCGCGCCGACCCATCCGGCCACGAGAGTGGGCGGCTCGCCACGCACTCTCGGCTTGCGCGGCTGCGTGAGCGGCCTGTGCGCCGCGCCGGTCAGGCGCGGCCCGCCGTCCTCCCGTCCGTCCGACGCATGCCGATGCCTGGAACGACGGAGAAAATCTATGCCGGTCGCGATAGATATATGGAACCGAGTCGCTCCACCGGATTCTCTCGGCGGCGGCCGGAACCGTACCACTCACCGGGCCGACGGGCCCCGGCCGCGGGAAAATGTCCGGGGAGGTGGTGGCGATGTCTCCGTGGCGGGTCCGGAATCTCGACGAAGGCGATCTGGACCAAGTGGTGCGCATCTGGGAGGAGTCCCGGGACACCGCGCGGGAACCGGCGGTGAGCCTCGCGGAAGTCGTGAGTGCCCTGCGGGGCCGGATGCCGGCCGTGGTGGCTGTGGTGGGGGACCGGGTCGTCGGGGCGGCGGTGTCGTCGGTGGCGCAGGAGCGGGCCTGGGTGCTGCGGCTGGCCATCGCCCGTCAGTGGCGCCGCCACGGCATCGGGTCGGCGTTGCTGGCAGCGCTGGAGGAGCGCCTGGCGGAGGCGGGTGTGCGCCGTATCGGGGCGCTGCTGCCGGAGGGGGAGGTCGGTGAGCAGGCCTTCAAGAATTCCGGCTACACCGGCCGGCCGGATCTGAGCTATTTCGAGAAGCTGCTGAGCGCGGATTCCGCGGAGGCCACTCTGCTCGATCAGCTGGGCGGCGTGGTGCCGGAAACCGGGCTGTGGGACGGCATCGCGGGGATGACCGGGGAGAAGGCCCTGATCGAACGGCGGCTGGTGCTGCCGCTGGAGAATCCCGCGGTCGCCGAGCGCTACCAGCTGGTGCCGCCGCGCGCCGTGGTGCTCTTCGGGCCACCAGGCACCGGGAAGACCACGTTCGCGCGGGCGGTGGCATCCCGGCTGCGCTGGTCGTTCATCGAGGTGTTCCCCTACCAGCTTGCCGAGGACGCGCACGGGGTGGCGGCCGCGCTGCGGCGGCTGTTCGCGCGCGTCGAGCATCTGGACGAGGTGGTGCTGTTCTTCGACGAGGCGGAGGAGATCGCCTCGGAGCGGCAGGATCCGACGTCGCTGGCCCACCGGGTGACCAATGAGCTCCTCAAGCTCATCCCGCAGTTCCGGCGCGGTGAGCGCCGGCTGCTGATCTGTGCGACCAATGCGGTGCGTTCCCTGGACCCGGCCTTTCTGCGGCCGGGACGGTTCGACTATCTGATCCCGGTGGGCCCGCCGGACGCCGAGGCCCGACGGGCCATCTGGACCCGTTACATCGGCCCGGACCGGGTGGCCGGTATCGATCTTGACGCGCTGGTCGGGGCCAGCGGTCGCTTCACACCGGCGGACATCGAGTACGCGGCGCGCACCGCCGCCCAGAGTGCCTTCGAGCGGCATCTGGCGGCGGGCCCGCGGCAGGCCGGGGACCCCACCCAGCTGACCGACGACTATCTGCAGGCCATCGCCCGCACCCGCACCACTCTCACCGAAGAGGACATCCGCGCCTTCGACCGCGACCTCCGGGCTGCCGCGCGGGTGTGAGTGTGGGGGTGAGGCCCGTGCGGGGCGTTCGGCCGACCGGCGGGGGAAGGGACCGGACGGCCCCTGTCCCGCGCGCTCGGCGCATTCCAGGCTGGAGGTGTCACAGGCCGGGTGACGTGCGTCCGGGTACCGAGGAGGCATCATGCAGAACACTCCGCACCTTGTCAGCGATGTGATGACGCAGACCGTGGCCGCGGTCGACCGGGAGGCGCGGTTCAAGGAGATCGTCGAGACCATGGAGCGGTGGCAGGTCAGCGCGCTGCCGGTGCTGGCGGGGGAGGGCCGGGTGGTCGGTGTGGTCTCCGAGGCGGATCTGCTGCCCAAGGAAGAGTTCCGGGAGTCGGACCCCGACCGCCTGGAGCAGCTGCGGCGGTTCGACGATGTGCGCCGGGCGGGAGCGCTGACCGCGGGGGAGCTGATGACCGCGCCCGCCCTGACCGTGCCGGCCGATGCCACGCTCTCCCAAGCGGCCCGGACCATGGCGCGCGGGTCCGTCAAACGGCTGCCGGTGGTGGACGCGCACGGGGTGATCCAGGGCATCGTCAGCCGCGCCGACCTGCTGAAGGTGTTCCTGCGCTCGGACGACGACCTCGCGGAGGAAGTCCGCTACGTCATCGGTGAGCTGTTCGCGACGCCGGTCAGGGATCTGCGGGTCACGGTCGCCGACGGGGTTGTCACGCTCCGGGGGCAGGTCCGGGACACCTCGCTCATCCCGGTGGCCGCACGCCTGGTGCGCGCGGTCGAGGGGGTCGTGGACGTGGCGTTCGACGTCACCACCCCGGCTGCCGCACGGGCCCGTACGCCGATGGCGGGCCCGCACGGCTGACGGGACCTCTCGCCGAGGCCGTTCACGGGCCCACCGGCGGCGGGGCGGGACGGGGCGCGGTCCAGGGCCGGTACCGAGGAGGCGTCATGGAACACAGCCCGTACACCGTCGGCGACGTGATGACCCGGACCGTGGTGGCGATCGGCCAGGAGGCGCCCTTCAAGGAGATCGTCGAGACCATGGAGCGGTGGCAGGTCAGCGCGCTGCCGGTGCTGGCGGGGGAGGGCCGGGTGATCGGTGTGGTCTCCGAGGCGGATCTGCTGCCCAAGGAAGAGTTCCGGGGAGCGCAGCCGAGCCGTCTGGAGCAGCTGACGCGGCTGGACGATGTGCGCAAGGCCGGTGCGCTGACGGCGGGGGAGCTGATGAGCGCGCCCGCCCTGACGGTGCACGCCGGTGACACCCTGGCCCAGGCGGCGCGGACCATGGCGTTCAAGTCGGTGAAGCGGCTGCCCGTGGTCGACGGCGCGGGGCTGCTGCAGGGCATCGTCAGCCGTGCCGACCTGCTCAAGGTCTTCATGCGCGCCGACGAGGACCTGGCGGCGGAAATACGGACGGAGATCATCGGCCCGCTGTTCGCCGCAGCGCCCGGGGATCTGGCGGTCGGCGTCACCGACGGAGTGGTCACCCTCAGCGGCACGGTCCGCGACCCGTCGTTGCTTCCCGTCACCGCGCGCCTGGTGCAGGCGGTCGAGGGCGTCGTGGACGTGCGGTTCGACGTCACCGGCCCGGTGCCCGCAGGGCAGGAGCGTCGGGCGGGCCCCGGCTGACCAGGGCCTTTCGGCCACCGCACGGCCGCCCCGGGACCGTTCGGCCTGGCAGGCCCCTGCGAGAGGGGTCACGATGGGGACAGTGAGACGGACGTCGTACCAGCCGGAGGGGCGTCATGAGCGACGCGGAGGCTTTCTCACCGCACCGGCCGATCCGGGTGTTCCTGCTCGACGACCATGAGGTGGTCCGGCGTGGTGTGGCGGAGCTGCTCGACGCCGAGCCCGATATCGAGGTGGTCGGCGACGCCGGGACCGCCGCCCATGCGCTCGCCCGCGGTCCGGCGCTCCGGCCGGATGTCGCGGTGCTGGACGTACGGCTGCCGGACGGCGACGGGGTCACCGTGTGCCGGGAGCTGCGCTCGCACCTGCCGGATCTGGCCTGTCTGATGCTCACCTCGTTCGACGACGACGAGGCGCTGCTCGACGCGATCATGGCCGGTGCGGCGGGTTATGTCCTCAAGGAGATCAAGGGGGCCGATCTCGTCGCCGCGGTGCGCACGGTCGCCTCCGGCAGCTCGATGCTCGATCCCGCGACGACGGCACGGCTGATGAGCAGTCTGCGGGGCGGCGACTCCGGCGTGCCGCCCGAGGCGGCGGCGCTCTCCGCTCTGTCCCCGCGGGAGAGGGAGATCCTCGGCCTGATCGGCGCCGGATTGACGAACCGTCAGATCGGAAAGCGGCTCTATCTCTCCGAGAAGACCATCAAGAACCACATCTCCCGCCTGCTGGCCAAACTCGGTGTGGAGCGGCGCATCCAGGCGGCCGTCCTCGCCACCCAGGCCGCCTCGGCTCCCGGTACGGGCGCGGGTCCGCACGGGAAGTGAGGCGGGAGCAACGGTGCTTCACCCCCGCAGGGGACCGGAGCCCGGGTGACGGGCCGTCCGGCCCGTTTCTCCGACCCCGAAAGGAGGGCGGTCATGGAGCCGGACATCATCACCGTGGGGCTCGACGGTTCGCCGGAGAGCCTGGCGGCCGCGCAGTGGGCCGCTGACGAGGCGGACCGGCGCCAGTCGGTGCTGCGGCTGCTCCACGCGTGGATACTGCTGGCCGCCGAGGCGCCGGACACGCCCCCCGACCGTGACCAGAACGCCGCCGCCCGGCAGCTCGTGCGCCGGGCCCAGGACGAGGTACGGGAACGCCACCCGCATCTGCAGATCATCGAGGACCTGGTGGGGTCGGAGGCGGAACCGGCGCTGCTGCGCGCGGCCGGTGAATCGCTGATGGTCGTACTCGGGTCGCGGGCTCTCGGGACCTGGGAAAGCTATGTGCTCGGCGATGTGAGCCTGAATGTCGTGGGCCGCGCCGAGGGGCCGGTCGTCCTGGTCCGGGCGGCCGAGCGGGCGAAAACACCGCGCCACACCTCCGAGGGCACGCCGCCCGCCCCCGACCCGCGGGTCGTCGTCGGCGTCGGACTCAGCGGCCCCTGCGACCGGATGATCGGGTTCGCCTTCGACGCGGCGGCGAGCCGTGGCCTTCCGCTGCAGGCCGTCCACGGACGCCCGCTGCCCGTGCAGGCGTACACCCCGTGGGGCATCGACCCCGATGCCGCGACGGAACTCACCAAAGAGGCGGACATCGAGCTGCGGGACGCCCTGCGCCCGTGGTGTGAGCGTTTCCCCGGTGTGCTGGTACAGGAGACCGTGCTGCCGGAGAGCCCGACCCGGGCCCTCGTACAGACGGTCTTCGGGGCCGAGCTCCTGGTGGTCGGCCGCCGACGGCACCGTCCCCTGCTCGCGCCCCGCGTCGGTCCGGTCGCGCATGCCGCCATCCACCATGTGACCTGCCCGGTCGCTGTGGTTCCCCACGACTGAGAGCCTGCGGCAGCGCACTGTCCGCCCATGGGGCCGAGGAGATCCGGCCCGGCACACCCGGAGGGACTGGCCAGAGATGAGGCACCGGACCGTGGCAGACCTGATGACGCCCGAGGCCGTCGTCGTCCAACGGGGCACTCCGTTCAAGGAGATCGCGCGGCTGCTCGACGAGTACGACATCACCGCCGTACCCGTGCTCGACGAGGACGACCAGCCCGTGGGGGTGGTGTCCGAAGCCGATCTGCTGCGCCGGCAGATCGCGAAGCTCGGGGCGACCACCGCCGAAGCGCTCATGACGAGCCCCGCCGTCGTGGCCCGGCCCGAGTGGAGTGTCGTCGAAGCGGCCAGGACGATGGAGAAGAAGAAGGTCAAGCGGCTGCCCGTGGTCGACGACTCCGGACGGCTCATCGGAGTGATCAGCCGCAGTGACCTCGTGCAGCTCTTCCTGCGCCGGGACCGGGCCATCCAGGAGGAGGTGCTGGAGGAGGTACTGACGCGCACGCTCGGGGTGTCACCGTCCGCGGTCACGGTCGAGGTCTCCGACGGCCACGTGACCCTCACCGGCACCTTGGAACGCAGAAGCCTGGTCCCGATTGCCGTGCGGCTGTGCGAAAGCGTCGACGGAGTGGTCGAGGTGATCGACCGGCTCAGCTCCCTGCGGGACGACACCGCCACGCATCGGCAGGAGACGCCGGAGTAGCGCGAGCGGGCCGTCGCCCCACGTCCGGGAGAGGGGCGCAGCGCCCGGACTCAGGGCTGCGGTACGACCGAGACGGGGCAGTTGGCATGGTGCAGGGCGGCGTGAACGACGGGGCCGAGCAGCATCGGTGACCGCCGCAGGCGACGCCCGACGACCAGCAGCCCCGCATGGGAGCAGGCCGCCAGCAGAACGGGTGCGGCTCGGCCGCTCCTGACGTGCGGGACCACGTCGACCGCGGGGAACTTCGCCCGCCAGGGCCCCAACGTCTCGGCGAGCGTCTGCTGCTCCGCGACGCCGGCCCCTGTCCCGTCCGGCGGGCGGGCCGGAGCGGCACGCACCGGGCCCACGGTCGCCGCGGAGTCCCACGCCCGTACGGCACGCACGCGCGCGTGATGGGCGTCGGCGGCCGTGAAGGCGAATTCCAGCAAGGCCTCGTCCTCCGGCCCCGCATACTGCACGCCCACCACGATCTCCCGCCGCGGAAAGGCCGCGTCCTCGCGCACGGTGACGACCGGGCACTCCGCCCGGCCCAGCACCTGCAGACTGACCGAGCCGAGCAGGAAACCGGCGATCGCACCGTGCCCGCGCGACCCCAGAACCAGCATCGAGGCCTGTGCGCTCCGCTCCGCCAAGGCGTCCGCGGGCCGCTCCTCGACCTGCTCGGTGGTCACCGGAATCCCCGGGTGCCCGGTGTGTGCCAGATCCGCGGCGGTACGGAGCATCTCGGCTGCATGGTGCTCCGGTCCGTCCGCCTCCGGAGCGGCCGGGGCCCCATGCGCCGACGGGGTGCCCCAGGAATACAGCAGATGCAGCGGGAGGCCCCGGGCCGCGGCCTCCTCGGCGCCCCAGAGCACGGCAGGCACACTGTTCCCCGTGTCGTCCAGTCCTACGACCACCGGGCCGGCCATGACGCACCTCCGCGCACACGGAGCCCTCACGGGCGCCGGTGCCTCGCCCCTTCCCCTCCAGCCTGGCCGGAGCGGCGCCGCCCCGGCATGAGCCACTCGGCCCCCATCGCCCGGCCGGTCAGGCCCGGGCGGCGCGAGGGAACCGGGGGCGCCGGTCGTCTGATGGCCACCGACCGCGGCAGCGCGGCCCCGGGCACACGGCAAGATCCCCCGCGCCTCACCGGACAAGGCGGCTTCCGCCGGTTGGCCCCGGGCGGAACGTCCCGCGCACCGGCCCGCGGACACTGTGTCGCACCGGCCCGGCGCGGACGCCGTGTTTTACCGGCCTCCTGATGCAGCGTCACGGCGGCGTCCTGACACACGCGGTCGTCGCCCGCCGGCCGGTCCGCCGCCCGTCCCGGCACGTCCCGGTGTCTGGCGCGGTCCGCTGCGGGGGCCGTGGCTGACCTGGGACTTCGGGCTCATCCTGCTCGCCGGCCCGGCGCCTCCGCAGCAGCACCGCATCGGAGGAAATCCGCTCGGTGGCCGCCGCCCGGGCGGGGTCGGCGGGCTCGCTTCCGGTCCCCGCGCGGAGCACCCTGGAGACATGACCGTGTAGCCGTGAACCGAGCTGTGAGGTGCCTGATGAGCACTCTCGAAGAACACATTGACGTGGGCGTTCCCCTCGATACCGCATGGGCTTGCCTCCACCGCGCGGAGACCTATCCGCGGTTCCTGGACGGTGTGCGCGAGGCCCGGTCGGAGGGCGAACACCGGACCCATCTGGACATCGACGCGGGCGGTCAGCCACAGGAGTGCGTAGTGGAGATCACCGACCGCAGCATGGAAAACGTCATGAGGTGGCAGACCACCAGCGGCCCCGACCTGGCGGGCACCTTCTCACTGCTGCCCATCGACGAGGAGCACACCCGGGTCCAGGCCCGGTTCGAGTACGACCCGGGAACCATCAAGGAGGCGTTCGGCGGACCGCAGGGATTCGCCCAGGCATCCGCCATCGAACGCGGCCTCCGAAGTGACCTGCAGCAACTGAAGCGCCTGGTGGAACAGGAACGCTGAGCCACGCTGCCGCGCTCGCCCCGTGACCCGCCCTGATGACGGCCTTCCGCCGCATGGGGCGGGCCTCGGGGTGGCTTGCCCGGCAGCACGAGCCCGGCGAAGTGGCGATGGGTGCCATCGGTCTGTGTGGCGTCCAGTTCCACCTCAACCTTGTTGCCACCCCGGAACTGCCCACGCCCGGCGGGGCAACGCCCCACACGCACCCAGGAGCGGGACGGAGATGCGTGGTCCCGGAAGCTGTGTTGTTCTGAAAGTACTCAAGTGCCGACGCCTGTACGCATGGAGCCACTGACCATGACGCGGAGTGCACGTCGCAAATTCCTCACGCTTACCTGCGCGCCCATGCTCGCTCTGGGGCTTACGGCGGGCGTCTTCCCCGCTGCCACCGCGGCGTCCGCCGCCACCTGTCCCACCCGCACGGCTGAGGCCCGTGCGATCGACCGGACGGCGGTGATCGCCGGATCCGCTGCTGATGTACCGTCAACCAGTCGCTCTGCCACCCATGTTGGTGATGCTTGTCGCTCCGCGGCGGTGGGCCGTGCCGGGGTCACCAAGCGCGACCCGGTCGATTTGAGTGCCCAGCCCATCACGGTCAACGGCATGGGCCCGCTGCGCATGGGCATGAGCCGTCAAGCGGCCGAGCGTGCGATCGGCGCCCGCATTCCCGACGGACCGGGCGGGCCGGAGTGCCGTGACCTGGCCGCCGAGGGAGGGCCGCAGAACCTCTCGCTGCGCTTCTCCCACGGCGACGACCGGCTGGTGGCGATCTCTGTCCTGTCGTCGACGCCGGCTTCGCTCGCCACTGCTTCCGGGGTGCATGTGGGGAGCACGCGGGAGGACGTGCTGGCCACGTACGGTGACGAAGTGACGTCGCATCAAGAAGACGGCGGACCCGAGGAGCTCGTCTTTGCTCCCAGGCAGGCGAAGTTCCACGGGAGGGTCATCACCTTCCTCATGAATGACGACGGCACGGTGGGCTCTTTCATGGCCGGGGAGCGCCACTTCACTGACTCGTTGCCCTGCGGCAGTGACTGACCGTGCCTCCCCGCCCCCGCCGGAACTACAGGCGGACGATGACCAGGGCGATGTCGTCGCGGGCGCCGGCGCTGACGCCGAGGCGGGCCAGGAGGGCGTCGGCGAGGCGTTCGGGGCTGAGCCTGCTGTAGGGGGCGAGGGCGTCGGTGAGGCGGGTGAGGCCGGTGTCGATGTCCTCGTCGCGGCGTTCGATGAGGCCGTCGGTGTAGAGGACGAGGGTGTCGCCCGGCACGTACGGGAGGTGGGCCTGGGGGCGTGGCACCTGTTCGGGGTGGGCACCCAGGGGCGGGTCGGTGGCCCGGTCCAGGAGTTCGTGGGTGCCGTCGGCGTGCAGCAGGACGGGCGGGGGATGGCCGGCGCTGCTGTAGGTGACCTGGTGGCCGGCGGTGTCGATCAGCGCTTGGACGGCGGTGGTGGCCAGCGCCTTGTCGACGGAGCGGGCGTACAGGCCGAGTACCTTCAGCGCCTGGGCGGGCCCTTCGACGGAGCGGGCGGCGGCGCTGAGGGCGCTGCGGAGCATCCCCATGACGGCGGCGGCCTCCAGCCCGTGGCCGACGACGTCGCCGACGGAGAGGGCGAATCCGTCCTCCGGCAGGTCGACGATGTCGTACCAGTCGCCGCAGACATTCAGTGAGCCGATGGCGGGGAGGTAGCGCACCGCGATGTCACGGTGTCCGGCGAGGTCGGGGGAGTGGAGCATGGCTTCCTGGAGGGTGACGGCGACCTGGCGTTCGCGGGCGTGGGCCCGGCGCAGTTCCTCGTTGAGGTGCTGCAGCGCCCGTGCCCGGACGTACAGCTCGGCCTCCATCGCCTCCTCACGTTCGCTCAGCTGCCCGCTGGGCACCGGACGGGTCCGGCGGGAGTGGACAAATGCCGTCACGTCTTCGACCCGGTGGATGATCCACGCCACCCTGCCGTCCGGCCCGGGGACGGGGGTGTTGATCGTGGACCACCAGCGTTCCTCGAACAGCCCCGGCTGGTCCATCACGGGGATGTCGTACCTCTGCACCGCCATCGTGTCCGGCTCCCCGGTGGACAGCACGCGCAGCAGCGAGGGGTGCAGGTTCTGCACCCCTTCGGCGTCCGGGTCCGCGGGGTTGTCGGGGAAGGCGTCGAAGACGTACTGCCCGAGCAGATCGTCTCGGGTCCGCCCGGTCGCCTCCAGATACGCCTGGTTGACGTCCACGATGACCAGCTCCGGATCGAGGACCAGGCATGCGCTCGGTGTCGCGGCGAACAGCGCCGCATGATCGAGCTCCGGTCTCCTCACACGCTCCCTGCCCATCCTCCCGCAGCCCGGTGATGCAGACCGTCCTCGTGCCCGCCCGCGCCTCCGCTGCGTGGCCCGGGTCCGCCACCGGCGGGGCCTGCCGCGCCGCGGGTCCGTTCCCGGGCGGCGGCGGGTCAGGCGCCCGGTGGGCGGAAGCCGACCGACTTCTTGGCGGCCTCGTCGATGTCCTCGACGGTCAGCAGCGGAATCGTCTTGGAACGCAGGGCTCCGCTGGCGCGGACGGTCATGGCGATGGCGGCCATCGACAACTGGTCGGGGAAGTCGACGACGCAGTACAAGTCGTCGTCCCCGTAAGCGAAGTACATCGTTTCGAGCCTGCCGCCGCATGAGTTGACCACCTGCTCGACGGCCGCCTTGCGCCCGGTGCCGCCCTCGGCGAGCAGCCCCTTCATTCCCTCGGCGGTATAGCTGGCCTGGACCAGGTACTTCGGCATCCGGCTCTCCCATGTTTCGGCCCATGCGGCAGCGGACCGCGGTACGGCGGTCACACGGCCACCCTCACCCGTCGGATGCGGGGCGGCCACCGGTGGACCGCCGGACGGATGACCCCGCCGCGGTCACGACGCCTTCCACGGGGCGAAGGCGTTGTCCACGGACCGCAGGGACGACCGCAGCTCCGGGAAGTGGCGCAGCAGCACGGTGGTCATGCTGTTGTTCTCGATCCAGTCCAGACCGGTCTGCGTGTACACCTGGGGCGTGTAGTCCCTGGTGAGGAACCGGTCGCTGTTGAGGCGGCGGGAGGCCATGAGGATGAAGATGCGGAAGGCGGTGTCGCTGAAGGCGAAACCCTTCGGCCGCGGCTCGGCATACATGCCCACTATGAGATCGACGCGCTCGATGTCGTCGTCGTACATCCGGCGGAGTTCCTCGGCCCAGGACGGATCGTCCGTGAGGGAGGCGAAGTCCTTGGCGGGTTTGAGGTGCAGCAGGCGCCGGAACTCGTTGTACCGCGGTACGCCGAGTTCCCGGATCCGCAGAATGTCGACGGCCGCCAGGTCCATGAGCTGGTCGTCCGGACGCTGGAACTCCTGGAGGAATTTCGGGTAGTTGTGCAGCGTGACCAGTCCCGGATGCGAGGTGCCGAACGAGTAGAACAGGTCCGGCAGCGCATGCTTCCGCAGGATGTCGTAGGCATACGGGCCCGACAGTTCGCGGAAAGTGGCCTCCTGCAGCAGCGAGTTGTCGGCGGCCGAGCGGAAGCTCCAGTCGTCCGGGATCAGAGGGTGCATGCGGTAGACGGCGACGAATTCCTCGGTGAGTGCGTAGGGGACGCCGAAGTGGTCGGTCCGGCCGCCCACGATGCCGCTGAGCACCTCGCTGCCGCTGATCCGCCCGAGCAGCTTGTGCACCCGCTCGCCCAGGATGCCGAACCAGTTGGCGCGGAGCGCGGCGATCGTCGTCGGATGGCTGATCACCGCGGGGGTCCACTCGACCGTGTGGATCTTCGCGATCAGGGCCGCGTTGATCAGGCGCGCCCGTTGGAAGAGCTGCTCGTCCGACCAGCCGGGGTACTCATGGCGCAGCCGGTCGCAGATGGCGTTGTGCTCCTGGAGGAACAGCAGATGCATCATGGCGAGGCCCAGCCAGAAGCCAGGGGTGTGCGCCGGGTCCCGCTCCGGCTCGTCCGGGAACAGCGAACCGTTGTGGGGCACCCGCAGTTTGCCGTCCGTGCCCGAGCGCAGTGCCTGCTGCGCGGCCGGGTCGTTGCCGTAGAGCTGGGACGCGTCCCACCAGTGGGAGTTCTCGTTGAGGAAGGTGGGCGGCAGACCGTCGCCGTTCGCCGGCCGGGTCGGGTCGGGGAGGGTGCGGGCCACCGGCATCGGCGAGGCCGGCCACGGGTCGTCGTCGGCCAGTTCGATGTGCCAGGGGCGGTCCATGCTGCCCTGACCATGACTGACCCAGTCGCGGATCATGAATTGCAGCCATGCGGCGACCAGGGCGTTGACCGATTCGGCAGGGATGAAGGCGTGTCTCGTGAGCAGTGCGCGGCTGATCTCACGGGGGCTGGGGGACAGTATGTCCGGCTCCGGCTCGGGAAAGGTCGCAGCGGGCGGGACATTGCGGCCGAAGCGCGACCGGGCCATGCCCATGCGGGGGTTGTCCAGGTCGTTGTACGTACCGTCCGCCGTCCGTTCGGTGCGGTGCCGCGCATCGGGAGCTCCGGTGTCCGGCAGATCCTGGGACGGGTAGCCGCTGGTGTCGAAGAGGTTCTGCCGGCGCAGGATGTTGCGCAGGCCCAGCAGGGTCAGCAGGCCGAGCGGCTTCGGGAGGTTCTGCCAGCCGATTCTGTGGTCCACCGCCAGCATCAGCCTGTTGTAGAGGGCGAGGAACGGCGACGGGGCGTCACTGCCGTGTCCGGGGTCGGTTCGGTGTGCGGAGCCTCGGGGCGCTGTGCTCATCGTGGACCTTCCTTCCGGCTTCCGGCTTCCGGCTTCCGGCTTCCGGTGCGGCCGGTGGGGACGCGGCGTCGGCCCTCGGCCCGGGGGCCCTGTACCCGTGTGCCGGTGTACCAGGGCAGTCGCCGCACAGGCGTCATGGCTGGGTGGTGGTCATCGGCTTCGCACCGAGCCCGCGCGCTCGGTTGCGCACCGAGCCCGCGCGCACTCCGGCGCCGGTGGCACCGCTGTGCCGTCGGCCGGCCGGATTTCCGCCGGGGCACGGGCGGATGCCTGCGCCTGCGGCGGCAGGCCCTTCCCGCGTGCAGGGGAGCGGGCAAATCCCTCCCTACACAAAGATATCGAAGGTGCCACTGATCGGCGCGCCGAGTTCTCCGGAGCTCCCGGCGAGGCATGCCCGCCGCCTGCGGGCCGTTGAGGGCAGGTGGTGGGCGTAACTCCGGCTACGGTCAACCGTCGGCGGCCGGGAACCAGGCGTCGGGCCCGTACGACTGACTGGACCGGGGCCCGTGAGGGCCGGAGCTGTCGGGAGGGGCGCGTGCTGGTGAAACGTGGCAAGGAACCGGAGGCCGCCGGGCCGGACGGTGGCACCGTACGGGCACCGGGCGGCCGGTCTCTGACCGTGCTGCTCACGACGGCGATGGCGTTCTCCATGCTCCAGCTGTTCGTGATCGGGGCCCTCGGGCCGCGGCTGGTCGGGGAATTGGGGATATCGCGCACGGTGCTGGGCCTGACCACCACGGCGGGCTTCGGGGCGGCGGCCGTGCTGTCGCCGCTGGCGGGCCGACTGGTGGACCGGGTGGGCCCCCGGCGCTGTCTGATCGCGCTGCTGCTGCTCACCGCCGCTTCGCTGGCGCTCATCGGCGCCGTCCCGGGGACGGCCGTGCTGCTGCTGGCCGTCGCACTCGGCGGCGTACCGCAGGCGCTGGCCAACCCCGCAACCAACAAGGTGATCCTCGCTGCCTTTCCGGCCGAACGGCGGGCCGCCGTCACCGGGCTGAAGCAGTCGGGGGTGCAGTGCGGGGCCTTCGTGGCGGGACTGCCGCTGTCGCTGCTGGCGGCGGGGGTGGGCTGGCGTGGCGCGGTCTGGGCGGCGGCCGCCACGGCGGCGCTGGCCGCGCTCTGGGCGGCCCGCGCCCTGCCCGCCGACCGGCCGTCGGCCACCGCGGGGCCGCCCGCGGCCTCATCGTCCCCCCGGGAGACATGGTGGCTGGCCGTCTTCTCGCTGCTGCTCGGCTGCGGCATCGCCTCGGTGAACACCTACCTGGCGCTGTTCGGCTCGCAACGCCTCGGGATGACGCCGACCACGGCGGCGGCACTGGTGGCCGTCCTGGGAGTGGCCGGCATCGGCGGCCGCGTCGGCTGGTCACGGGCGGCGGGGCGGCCGGGCTGGGCCGAGGCGCTGCCGGCGCTGCTGGCGGCCGGTGCGGTGGGCGCCGCGCTGCTGCTCGCCGTCGCGCTCCGGGCGCAGCCGCTGGTGTGGCCGGCCGCCGTCGCCGTCGGCTCGTTCGCCGTGTCGGCGAACGCCGTCTCCATGGTCCTGGTGCTGCGGAAGGCGGCGCCCGGCCGGGCCGGGAAGGACTCGGCCCTGGTGTCGGCGGGATTCTTCGCGGGGTTCGCGGTGGGACCGCCGCTGTTCGGTGCGCTGGTCTCCGCGACCGGATACGGGCCGGGCTGGCTCCTGGTGGCGGCGGAGTTCGCGGCCGCGTCGGCGGTCGCCGTTCCCCTGATGCTGCGTCGCTCCGGAGGGCCCGATGCCTGAGACGAACCACCACGAGGCATGGGCCGACCGTGCGTGGTCGGCAGTGCTGGAGCGGACCGGACAGACCGCGGCCGAAGTGGGGCCGCGCTTCCCGCTGTACGCCGATCCGGAGAGCGGTGCCTGGAAGTCCACCTCCAAAGGGTCCTGGACGGGCGGCTTCTGGGCCGGACTGCTCTGGCTGCGCGCCCTGTCGTCGGGCGCTCCGCAGGACCGGACGGCCGCGGCCGAGTGCACCCGGAGACTGGCCCACTGGACCGACCAGGACACCGCCACCCGCGGGCTGATCTTCTGGTACGGCACCGCGCTCGCCGCGGGGCCGGGACGCGACGGCGAGGCGGCCGGGCTGCGGGAGAAAGCGGCCCGTTCCTGTCTGGCGGCGTACGACCCGGAACGCGAACTGGTGCCCTGGGGCGCGGCGTTCGGCGGCCCCCGGATGCTGGCACGGGTGGACGCGGTGCCGGGGCTGGTGCCGCTGCTGGCGGGCCTGGCCGGGGAGGGGCAGTGCGCGGCGTACGGCCATCTGACCCGGCATCTGAGCCTGAGCCGCACCGAGCACCCACCGCGCCCGGCCTGGCAGGCGGGGCCCGAGGACGGCTGGACACCCTGCGCCGAACCCGCACCGGGGTGGAGCCGCACCACGCCCTGGCTGCTGCTCGGCCTCGCGGACGGACTCCACTTCCTCGCGGACGGGCTCGACTCCCGTGCGGCCAGGGGACTGTGGGAGGCGGCCGGCCGGCTCACCGCGCCCCGGCTCGCCCCGGCCTCCCCGCTCGTCCCGCCTGCCCAGGAGGGGCAGCCTTCCGGCCCGGTCGACACCTCCGCGGCCGCCATCGAGGCGGTGGCCCTGCTGAAGCTGGCCGACCTGGCGCGGGCGGCGGACCGCGGGACCGAAGCCGAGCGGCTGACCGTGCGGGCCCGGCAGATCCTGCATCGCCTGTGCACCGGCCATCTGCCGGCCCGGGGCGCGCTGACGGACGGGTGCTATGACGCCGCCCGCGCCCTCGCCCTGTGCCACGAGCTGATCTGGGGTGACTTCTTCCTCGCGCTGGGACTGGCGATCCTCACCGGCCGGACGGATCCGTTCACGACGTGACCGGATAGCCGCGCAGCACCCGGCGGGCGACGGCCGTGATGTGCAGCTCGTCGGGGCCATCCAGCAGCCTGGCCGTGCGGCCGGTGCGGAACAGCCCCGGCAGCGCGGTGTCCGGACCGAGGCCGGCCGCGCCGTGCACCTGGATCGCGGCGTCGGCCACCTGCTGCAGCATGCGGGCGGCTGCCACCTTGGCCAGGCCGGTCTCCAGCCGGGCGTCGCCGCCCGCGGCCAGCCGGGCCACCGCCTCATGGACCAGGGGCCGGGTCGTACGGATGGCCAGCAGCGAGTCGAAGACCATCTGCTGGACGAGCTGACGGTCCGCCAGGGGCCCGGCCGACTGACTCCGCGACCGGGCCCGCAGACACATCAGATCGAAGGCCCGCTCGGCCTGTCCGAGCCAGCGCAGACACCGCAGCACCCGGCCGAGCACCAGCCGCTCCCCGGCGATCCGCAGCGCCTGGCCGGGAGCGCCCACCGCATGCTCGGGCGGCACGGCGACACCGTCGAGTTCGATCTCCCACTGCCCGCCGGCGCCCAGTACCGGCAGCTCACGCACCACCGTGAACCCCGCGGCGGACGAGGGCACCAGAAACAATGACAGGCTGTCCGTACCGGGCCCTTCGTCATCCACCCGCGCCAGCACGGTGAGCAGATCGGCGTCGCCCGCGCCCGAGATGAACCACTTGCGGCCGTGCAGGACCCATCCGCCCGCGGCGTCCGAGACGGCCTTGGTCGCGGTCAACCCCGGGTCGGTACCGGGTGTTCCGGGCTCGGTCATCGCATAGCAGGTCCGCACCTCGCCGTCGGCGATGCGCCGCAGAAAGTGTTCCTTCACGGTGTCGTCGGCATGCCGGGCGAGCATCAGCACATCGAGGAGGGGCGCCGAACCGAGTGCGGCCGGGCCGTGGTCGCTGGCCCCCTCGGCCTCCGCGATATGCGCGTAGAGCGGAAGGGCGAGCCCCTGGCCGCCCCACTCCTCCGGCAGCGGCAGGGCCCACAGCCCCTCCCGCTTCGCCTCGGCCTGGAGTCTGCGCAGCTCGGTGCGTGCCGCGGCGCCCCCCGCGTCCAGCACCGGCTCGCAGGGCATCACCCGCTCCCGCACGAATGCCATGACCCGCCTGCGCAGGGCGTCGATCTCCGGCGGGCAGCCGGGCTGCCCGAGCCCGGCGGACCCGAGCGGCGGGTCCGTCGCCGACAGTTGCTGCCCAGCGTTCATGGCGTGCACGGCCTTCCTCCATATTCACCGGGAACTCGGTGAACCGACAGTCCGACTTACTGGCCGTGGAGTTGGTCGGCGCCGGACGCCGTCTGGTTCCCGTGTCTGTGTGTGAACCAGGCGGCGGTCCGCCGCCGGAGAGGAGTGCCGTGGGACACCCTGCCGTCATCCGCGCGTCCCAACCGTTGGAAGAGGTGACCGTCCGGGTCGCGGGCCCCCCGGCGCTCACCACGCCGGCGGCCGCCCATCTGCGGGCGCTCGGCGCGACACTGACACCGCAGACGCCCGTACCGCACACCGGGCCCGCGGCTTTCGAGGCCGCGGGCGCACCGGGCGCGGCCACCGCGTACACCGCCTGGGCCGATGTCCTGCCGGCCGCGGACGCCGCCGACGAGGCCACCGTCCAGGCGGCCACCGGCATGATGCAGGTGCACGGCAGACGCGACGGCCCCCCGCGTGGTCTCGCCGTCGACTACGCCGCCACCTGTGCCTCCGTGCTCACCGTGCAGGGCCTGCTCGCCGCCCTGCTCGGCCGGGCGCGTGGCGGTGCGGGCCCGGCACAGGTCACCACCGGAGCCGACCGGGCCGCGCTGCTCACCCTCGGCCAGTACCTCGCGGCGGCGAACGCCCCGGAGACCGAGGCCGTGCCGCTGTCGCCGGGAGGGCCGCCGTTCACCGCCCGGTGCGGCACCCGGTTCGAGCTGGAGGCCCTGGATCCCGTCCCCTGGGCCCGGTTCTGGCGGGACCTCGGTGCGCCCGAGGAGGCGATCCGCACCGGCTGGCAGCCCTTCCAGTTCCGGTACGCCACCGCCTGCGCCCCGATGCCCGAGGCGCTGCACCGAGCGGCAGGTTCCGTGCCCTGGGCGCGGGTGCAGCAGGCCGCAGCCGCTTCGGGGGCGGAGGTGTGCCCCCTGCACGCCCCGGCCGCACCGCCCGGAGCGACGGCTCACCCGGCACCGTGGACCCTGACCCCCCGGACCGCGGACCGGACCCCGCCGGCCACCGCCACCGTCTCCCCCGCTGCACTTCCCCTCGCGGGGCTGACGGTCCTGGAAGCGGGCCGCCGCATCCAGGCCCCGCTCGCCGCCCGTCTGCTCCGTCAGCTCGGCGCGGAGGTCCTCCGGATCGAACCCCCCGGCGGTGACCCGCTGCGCGGTATGCCGCCCTGCTGCGAGGACATCTCCGCCCGATGGCTCGCGCTCAACCGGGGCAAGGACGCCGTACAGATCGACATCAAGTCCGCCGTCGGGCAGGCCGAGTTGCGGGAGCTGGCCTCCGGTGCCGATGTCTTCCTGCACAACTGGGCACCGGGCAAGGCCGAACAGCTCGGCCTGGACGCCGACCGGCTGTCGGCCGTCAATCCGGGGCTGGTGTACGCCTACACCAGCGGCTGGGCGGGCCGGCTGCCCGGTGCTCCGATGGGCACCGACTTCATGGTCCAGGCCCGTACGGGCATCGGCACGGTGGCGCGCCCCGCCGACGAACCGCCCGCGCCGTCCCTGATGACCCTGATCGACGTCCTCGGCGGACTGCTCGGCGCGGAAGCCGTGGTCGCCGGTCTGCTGCTGCGCGAACGCGGCGGCCGCGGTGTACGGGTGGAGTCCTCGCTGCTGGGCGCCGCGGAAGCGCTCACCGCACCGGCGCTGCACCGGGCGGCGGCCGGCGGGGAACTCCGCCGTCCCGCGGGCTTTCGCCGTCCGCTGCCGACCGCCGACGGCTGGATCGCCCCCGCCGACGACTCGGCCCCCACCGCCGGTGCCCGCGCGGCCCGGCTGACGGAGCTCACCTCGGAGCAGGCGCTCGAAGGACTGCGCGCCGACGGACTGGCCGCGACCGCCGTGACCACCGACCTCGGTGCGCTCCCGCAGGACCCGCGCCTGCGCGGTGCCTTCACCCGTGACCCCCATGGCTCGCTCACCGTCCCCACGCCCTGGAGATTCGTATGACCCATCGGATGCACGACCTGGTTCCCGGCACGCTCCGCCGCACGTGGGCGGCGGAGGGACACTGCCCCGATCTCGACCTGTACGCACTGTTCCGGGCACACCGGATGCGGGACCCGCTCCGCACCGCCGTGATCGACGCGCAGGGCGAGGCCAGTTATGCCGAGCTGGACACCGAGGCACGATGTCTGGCCGCCGGCCTCGCCGAGGCCGGTATCCGCCCCGGCGATGTCGTGGGCGTCCAACTGCCCAACAGCAGAGCGGCGGTGGCCGCCGATCTCGCGCTGGCCGCTCTGGGGGCGATAGCCCTGCCCTTCCCCGTCGGGCGCGGCGGACGCGAAGCCGTATCGCTGCTCGGCCGTTCCGGGGCACGGGCCGTGATCGCGGCCACCACGTACCGGGGGAGCGAGCACGCCAGGGAACTGGCGGAGCGGGCGGGCGACCTGCCCGCCCTGCACACCGTGATCGCCGCCGGACCGGGTCCGGCCCCCGCCGGATGCCGGTCGATGGCCGACCTGACCGGCGACGAGCGGACCGGGTTCACCCCCGTACGGCCCGATCCCGACTCCGCGGCCCGGATCCTGGTCTCCTCCGGCTCCGAGGCGGAGCCGAAGATGGTGGCGTACTCGCACAACGCGCTCGCCGGCGGCCGTGGCAATTTCCTCGCCTCGCTGCTGGTCGACGGCACACACCCGCGGTGTCTGTTCCTCGTCCCGCTCGCCTCGGCGTTCGGCAGCAACGGAACCGCGGTGACCCTCGCCCGGCACGGCGGAACCCTGGTGCTGATCGACCGCTTCACGCCCGAGGACGCGCTGGCGGCGCTGCGCACCCAACGGCCCACCCATGTGCTGGGCGTGCCCACGATGGTCCGCATGATGGTGGAACGCTGCGCAACGGAAGGCCGTACGGCGGCCGGGCCGAAGGCACTGATCCTGGGCGGCTCCGCGCTCGACGCGCCCACCCACGACGAGGCAGCCAGGGTCTTCGGCTGCCCGGTGGTCAACCTCTACGGATCGGCCGACGGGGTCAACTGCCATACCGGCACGGCCCAGCGGCCCCCGCTCCCGGACGACGGGCCGGGGATCGTGGTGGGCCGGCCCGACCCCGCCGTCTGCGAGATCCGTATCGCGCCGCCGCCCGGTGCGGCCTCGGACGGGCCCGGGGAGATCCTCGCGCGAGGCCCGATGACGCCCCTGTGCTATGTCGGTGCCCCCGAGCTGAACATGCGCTACCGCACGGCGGACGGCTGGGTACGCACCGGCGACCTGGGGACTCTCGCCGCCGACGGCACCCTGCGGGTCGTCGGCCGCCTCAAGGACATCGTGATCCGCGGCGGTGCGAACATCAGCCCCGCGGAGGTGGAGGGCGAGCTCTCCTCCCACCCGGACGTACGGGACGTGATCTGTGTGGGCGTGCCCGACCCGCTGATGGGCGAGCGGCTCGCGGCCTGCGTGGTACCGAGAGCAGGCCGGGAGATCACCCTGCAGAGCCTGTGCGCCCACCTCGATGCGCGGGGTCTGGAGCGCCGCAAACACCCGGAGCATCTGCTGCCGGTGACCGGCGCGCTGCCCCTCACCCCGGCGGGCAAGCCCGACCGCGCCGCACTGCGCGAGCGGCTCGCCGCCGGGCTCCCGGACGAGCCCGCACGGACGGGGTGACCGGCCGGCGGTGGTGGGACCGTGCTCCAACGGCCCACCACCGCACGGCGGTTCGGCCGCTCAGGACCCGTCGAACGCCTTCTCCATCTGCTGCGCCGCCTTGCGGTACACCGCCAGCAGATCGAGGTCCTGGCCGGGGTAGTTGGCGATGCTCAGCTGCTTGGCGCCCGAACCGGGCAGTACCGTTCCGGTCGACATGTTCTCGTTGTCGAGCACGAACTTCGGCTTCTTCGCGGACAGCTTGGACAGCTGAGCCGGGGTCACCGCCTCCGGGCCGTAGGTGCCCACCATCTGCGCCCCGGCGAGCTTGGCCGCCCACGTGGTGAACATCTGCGCCGTCACCGCCGGGGCCTTGCCGCCCGGCCAGGCGGCCTTCACCTTCTTGTGCAGCGACTCCCACTCCTTGCCGAACGTGGTGTTCCACCGCCCGGCGGCCTTCTGCGTACCGAACGCCTTGCCCAGACGCGTCACATTCGCCGTCGTCTTCGACGGGGTGTTGTCCAGGTTGAGCTCGATCATCTTGGCCTCGGAGCCCGCCGCTTCCTCGATCCGGCCGGCGAAGGGCTCGAAGGGGGAGTAGAGGACATAGTCGGCCTTCGCCACCTTGGTCAGATCCGACGGCTTGACGTCGTAATCGGGCGCATGCCGGATGCCGGCGGGGACGATGGACGTGACGTTCTTCGCCCCGGCGGCCTTCGCCAGCGCCGCCTCCCACGCCGTGGTGGCGACCACCACGGGGCCGGAGCCGGCCTTGTCCGACGTACCGGAGGCGGTGTTTTCCGAGGCCGCGCCGGAGCCGCATCCGGAGATCAGCAGCAGGCCCGCGCTCAGTGCGGTGAGGGGACGGACGAGGACGCGGGTTCGCGCCATGAGGGAGTTCTCCGTTCAGGGATGAGATGAGCTGCGAGGGCGACCGCACCCGCAGTGAGGACGAGGACCGGTCCGGGCGGCAGGTCCCAGGCCAAGGAGGCAAGAAAACCGACGACGTTCACCACCAGCCCGATGCCGATCGCCCACAGCGTGATCGACACCAGGGAGCGGCCGAGCCGGCGGGCGGCGAGGGCGGGCAGCAGGGTGAGCGCGTCCACCAGCAGGGCCCCGGTCAGCCGGATGGCACCGGCCACCGCGACCGCCACCAGCACCAGGAGCAGCACGGTGAGCCGCTGGACCGCCACCCCGGAACACAGCGCCAGCTCCCGGTCGTGCAGCAGCAACGACAGCTCCCGGCGCCGCCAGACGAACAGCGCGGGCAGAGCCACCGCCAGCGCACCCAGCACCGCGAGATCGACCGGGCGCACCGCCAGGATCGACCCCCACAGCAGCGCAAAGGCCCCGTTCGCATTCACCCCGGACAACGCCAGCATCAGCAGCGCGGCGGCGATGGCCAGGCTCATCAGCAGCCCCATCGCCCCCGACAGGCCGTCCGCCGTACGCGCCAGGGGGGCCACCCCGGCACCCGCCAGCGCACAGGCGATCAGGGCACACAACACCGGGTCCAGCCCGATCAGTTGACCCACCGCGATACCCAGCAGTGCCACATGCATCATCGCGAAGCGGACCGGCATGATGTCCAGCCCGACGATCACCACGCCCACCACCGGCAGGCCCAGCGCGGAGAGCAGCAGACCGGCCCCGGCGCGCTGGACCGGTACGAGCTGCAGCAGGTCACCGACCTGTCCGAACGCGCTCACCGGACCTCCCGCAGACGTCCGGCGGCCATCTCCAGCGTCCGGTCGCAGCGCGCGGCCATCGCCCGGTCGTGGGTGACCACGAGCACCGTCACCGGCAGGGTGGTGAGCACCTCGGCGGCCTCCTCCTGCCCGGCGAAGTCCAGTGCCGCCGTCGGCTCGTCGGCGAGCAGCACCCCCGCCCCGGCGGCCACACACCCCACCGCCCGCGCCAGATGCATCCGCTGCAACTGCCCACCGGACAGACTGCTCAACGGACGGTCCCCGAGCGCACCCACCCCCAGACGCTCGGCGGCGTCCGCCGCCTCGGCCGGGGCGCCGCTGCTCGCCAGCAGTTCCTTCGCCAGCAGTGGGAAGCGGCCGGCGGCCGGGCGCTGCGGTATCCATGCGCAGGCCCGCCGGCGCCACGCCCATTCCGCCGCGCTGCGGCAGCCCCGCCGCCCGACGAGAATCTGGCCGTCGACCTGCCGGTGCAGCCCCAGCACCGCCCGCAGCAGCGTCGTCTTGCCCGAACCGTTCGTACCGGTCAGCGCGATCCGTTCACCGGCAGCCACGTCCAGATCGACACCGCTCACGGCCTCCAGGCGGCCATGCCGGCACACCACGCCGTGCATCCGTACGTCGAGACCGGACGCCCTGCTCGTCTGCCGTGCCGCTGGGGGCTCCGGCCGCTCATTGCTGCGCTCCACAGCCCACTAGTCGGACCGCCGGGCCGTGGAGTTCCCGGCAACTCCACTTTCTCTGGGGGGGCGGGCCGCGGGACCGGGGCGCGGGGACCGTAGCTCCAAGCGTCCTGCGCCCCGGCCCGGCCGTCGCTACCACCGCATCCGGCTCCCGGCCCCGCCCGACACCGACCCCGCCTCAGGCCGAAGCCGTCGAAGCGGACACCTGCCACCTCGCGCCGAACCCCGCATTCGCCGCTTCCCGCTCAGCACCGTCCGGCCGCCGCGCGGTGGTCCCTTCAGCGGAGTTCACCAGCGCGATCAGCGTCTCCCGGGCCCGCGCCACCCGGGACCGGACGGTGCCCACCGGACACCTCGCCACCGCGGCGGCCTGCGCATAGGGCAGCCCGAGCAGCTGGGTGAGCACAAACGCTTCCCGCCGCGCGGGCGCAAGGGCGCAGAGCAGATCGGCCAGCACGATGCCCTCGTCGAATCCCGGCAGGATCTCCGGCTGCGCCTGTTCCGCCATGGTCTGCCAGTCGTCGAGCGCGGCGATACGGGGCCTGGCCCGGTTGGCCCGGATCCGGTCGGCGACCGTGCGCCGCGCGATCGTCAGCAGCCAGGTACGGGCCGAGGACCGGCCCTCGAAGGAGGGGAGGCCCCGGAGGGCCCGCAGATAGGTGTCCTGGACCAAGTCATCCGCCGCCTGGAAGTCACCGCTCAAATGCGTGACATAGCGCAGCACATCGCGTCGGGTGGCCCGTACGAACCGCTCGACGGCGGCCTCGTCGCCGCTGCGGCCCTCCAGCGCCCACCTGGTCACCAGGGCGTCCTCAGCGGCACGCATACGAGGCCTCCTCTCCCGTAAGCAGGTCCATGGGCAGGGGTATCTGCGATACCGGCATCTGGGCAGGCGTCATCATCATCGGAAGTCCTTCGCTGGATCCGGTCACGGTGAACGGCGTCGGGACCGGAGATATCGGGCGGGAGCGGCCGGCGGCGCGGCATCCGCGCACGATCCGTCCGTGGCCCGCAGGGCGCACTGCTGTCAGTGGACAGCCGGCTCCAGCGGTGGGCCGCGTCGCGAGACGACATGGACCAGGAGCAGCCTCCGCAAGGCGCGATGCGGTGCCCGCTCCGGTTCCCGGGTGTCCGGCGGGAGGGTCGGAAGCACGGGGTGCAGAACGAGGCGTATACGCGGTACGAGGGCGAGGGACACCGCCCGCACCAGCCGGAAGACCGCGCGTTCGCCGCCCCACATCCACCACACGCTCAGCGTCGCGATCAGCAGATGCGCCGCGACCATCGCGCCGACGCCACCCGGCGTCCCCGGATGCGGTAGGTGCCCCGTGCCGGGCATCTGGCCCGGCATCGACAGACCACCGAAGTGCCCGTCACCGAGCATCGCCTGCACCGGCAACCCGTCAACCAAGCTGCTCTGTAGGCCACTTGGGGCTCGCATGTCATGGAACGGCACACCGCCACCACACCGCAGCGATTCCCACCACAGCCTGACCCAGGACAGCTTGCTGTGCCCGGCGTGGTCGATCGCCTGCCCGAGGGCGAAGGCGGAGTGCAGTGTCGCCTGGGTACCCACGGTCAGGGCCGCCACCGTCAACGGACCTCGTTCACGGCCGGCGAAGCACCATGCACCCCCCGCGGCCCCTGCCGCGGCCGTGAGCAGCACCTTCCACGGCAGCACCGCACCGGAGGTCAGCACATGCCCGACAGCCGTGAGCAGTACGCAGACCACCGCGAACGCGATGGCCCGCAATCCTCTGAGTACGTATCCGGCTTCCATGGCGAGAACAGCTTGCCCCTCCCGTGCTCCGTCAGACAGAAGAGGCCAAAAGATGCTCACTTCCGGAGTGAAAATGACTGGCGGAACGGATGGCGGACTACGGCACATCAATGGCCGACGAGCCACGCCAAAGGCGTACGGAACACCTGGCACCGAGGAAGCCCCGCATCCGGGGTACAGCCGACAAGGGCGACGTACCGGCCCCCATCGCACCCCCTTTCCAGGCCCTCTCCAAACCCACACCCCTCGAACGAGCCACAACCAGTAGCGTCGGAGGCATGCGTGCCTTCATCGTCGATGCGTTCACCGACCGCCCCTTCGCCGGCAATCCCGCCGGTGTGTGTCTGCTGGACAAGCCGGCCGACGCCGCCTGGATGCAGCGGGTGGCTGCCGAACTCAATCTGCCGGAAACCGCCTTTGTGCACCGGACAGCGGAAAACACCTACGGATTGCGGTGGTTCACACCGACCGTGGAGGTCGATCTGTGCGGTCACGCCACATTGGCCACCACCCACGTCCTCCACACCACCCAGGGCGCCGCTCCTGACGCGGCCCTGCACTTCGACACCCTCAGCGGTGCACTGACCGCCCGTCGTCGCGACCAGGGCGTGATATCCCTGGACTTCCCGGCAGATGTGCCGACCGCAACCCCCGCGCCGCCGCACCTCGCCGAGGTCCTCGGCGCCGAGCCGAAGTGGACGGGCCGGGCCAGGCACGATCTGCTCGTGGAACTGCCCGATGCGGCAACGGTGCGTGACCTGACCCCGGACATCGCCGCGCTGGCCGATTTCAGCGGCCGGGCGGTGATCGTGACCGCGAGCGCCCCGGACGGCGCCGACCACGACTTCGTCTCCCGCGTCTTCGCCCCCGCCGCCGGCATCCCCGAGGACCCCGTCACCGGCGCCGCCCACTGCGTCCTCGCCCCCCTCTGGTCCGGACGGCTGGGCCGCACCACACTGACCGGCGTACAACTCTCCCCGCGAGGCGGCCGGGTGGGCGTCGAACTCCGCGGCGACCGCGTCACCCTGCTCGGCCAGGCAGTAACCGTCTTCGACGGCGAGCTGCGGGCTTGAATCGGGGCGGCCCCGGCCGAGACGACCGGGGCCGCCCCGGAGCGCTGAACCGATGGACCGGACGAAGCGGGCCGATGGACTGGACGGAGGAGACAGGTGTGGACGCTGCCGTCGCCTTCCCGGACGCTGATGCCGCCGCGCTGTACGACCTGTTGAATCCGTGGGACCCCGAGCAGTACCCCAGCGATGCCTTCTATGAAGAGCTGGTCATGGCTGCGGCCTCTGTCCTGGACGTCGGCTGCGGCACCGGCGCCATGCTGCACCTCGCTCGCGAACGTGGCCATCCGGGCCGTCTTGTCGGACTCGATCCGGACCGCGCCGCACCTGCCCGGGCTCGGTCCCGGGTCCGGCATCGCGCCGATATCGAGTGGGTCGAGGGCACAGCAGCGGCGGCCGCGCGGTGGGACGCCGTATTCGACCTGGCGATGATGACGCGCCATGCCTTCCAATGCCTTGTCACGGACGCGGAGTTGCGTGCCTCGATCGCGGCGGTTCACACGGCGCTGCGCAAAGGCGGCCGCTTCGCGTTCGAGACGCGGCACCCGCAGGCGCGTGCCTGGGAGGAGTGGAATCCGTCCGAGGCATCCGACATCGTCGACTCGGCCGGCCGGGCCCTGCGCGTATGGCACGAGACCGAGTCCGTGATCGGTGACCTGGTCACCTTCACCGGGACGACGGCCGCGGCCGACGGCACCGTGCTCCGCGTCGACCGGACGAGCCTGCGCTTCCTTGACGTCGCGATGCTCGACGCGTTCCTCATAGACGCCGGCTTTGCCGTCGAGGCCCGGTACGGGACCTGGGACGGCGGGCCCGTCAGCGGTACGAGCCGGGAGATCATCACGATTGCCCGCCGCCGATAGGCCCATGGGCTGTGTAGTCCGGCGGCGAGAAAAGGGCGGGAACGGCATCAGGCGGATACAAGAACGGAACAGTCACTTGACGGAGCATCAAGTGGCCCACATCACAAGGTTTTGACATTCGGCAAAGCACCCGCTGTCCGCTTTTGCCTGTGGTTTCGTGATACCTTCCTCCCCGCTTCTTATTCTGTCGTTACATCCATGGGGGGACCGCGGATGCGCCGTCGCCCATCCCGGAAGGATCACCGGTCGAAGTCTGACGACTCTCCTCTCCCGAGATTTCGCTGACGCGCCCACCCCTGCCGTGCAGTTTCCTTCGCCCATCCGGCGTGCGGAAGGAAACACGGGTGGGGTCATTGCCGATGTGGACATCCGGGGCCGCCGAAAGGCAGCTCACCGTAAGCCGGAAAGCGCTCAGCGAAAGTAATGCGATCTGGCCATTCCTTCAGGACAGCGCAGTCGGTGAATTCGGCACCGGCCGTCGGCGATCAGGATTCGCCCCGCTGAATCCGGAGGAGGCGCGCCAAAGAACCGCGCGAGCACCACACCACCACCGAATCCCCGGGCCGGGAACGCACACGCGCCCCCGGCTCCCTCAGCTGAACCCGGTCGTTCCGACCCTTCAACGGACAGGCTCATGAAACGAATACCTTGGGTGCGCGCCGCTGCCGTCGGCGGTTGCGCCTCGATTGTGCTCGCCGTTCCGGCGCTCGCCGCGCACCAAGCGTCGCCGCCGGCTGCTTGGACTGCGCCCTTGGATCAGGGCGCACCACCGTCCCTGCCGAGCGGCTTTCGGGCACCGGATGTGCCCGCCGGCGTGGCGACTGTGCCGCTGTCCGGTCCGGCGACGCCGTCCCCCGGCCCCGTGAAGCCTTCCAATGGCCCCGTGAAGCCGTCCAAGGGCGTGACGCAGGAAGAGATCCGTAAGGCGCAGGAGTTGGAGCGCTACTGGACGCCGGAGCGCATTCGTACCGCCGTCCCCGTGGACGCGGTGCGGGCCGGGGAGAAGGGACAGGACCAGCGGGGTGCCGTCGACGTGGCGGGCCGCAGTGGACTGTTTGCGCCGAGCCATCAGGTCGCGTCGGGGGTCGCCACGGTGGGTGTGTTCCTGATCCGCAGTGAGGACGGGTCGGCGACGCCCAACCAGTTCTGCAGCGCCGGCGCCGTCACCTCGCCGACCAAGAGTCTGGTGCTCACCGCGGCCCACTGCCTGAAGGGCGGCAAGCCGTACCGCAATGTCGCCTTCGTGCCCGGCTACCGTGGTGGGGCCTCGCAGGCGGGCCGGCCCGGGGAGCAGCCCTACGGCCTGTTCCCGATGGAGCTGGGCAAGGTGTGGATCGACGAACGGTATCTGTCCTCGTCACCCAGCGACGATGTGGACTTCGCCGTCCTGCGCGTCGGACCGAACTCCCAAGGACAGCTCCTGGAAGATGCCATCGGCCGTGGCAACACGCTCACTGCGGTCCCCGCCGCGGGTCTGGCCCGCCGTGAGGTGACGCTCATGGGCTATCCCGGGGGCCAGAAGACCCCGTTGCAGTGCACGAACGCGACCAGGGCCTTCCAGGGCCGGTTCATGGAAATCAGCTGCGCCGGCTTCCGTACGGGGGTCAGCGGCGGTCCGTTCCTGGAAGGCTTCGACGGCAGCCGCGGCAACCTCGTCGGCGCCATCGGCGGCTACAAGACCGGTGGGCTGCAGGACGACATCTCCTACAGCTCGCAGTTCGACAACGACGTCTTCCGTCTCTACCAGCAGGCGGTCACGGACGCGGCGCCGGACACCGTCAACCCCCTCGGTGACGCCACCACCTGGCAGCACGCCACCACTGTCCTCACCGGCCGGTTCCACTCCGACTCGGTGCGCAACAACACCGGCGACCTGATCGTGCGCTGGTCCGACGGTGAAGTCTCCCTCTACCCCGGCAACCGCGCATACGGTCTGCGCAAGGACATCCAGCTCGTCAAGAAGGGCCCGACCTGGAAGAAGGCCAAGGCCGTTACCGCTGGAGAATTCACCGGCAACAGCACCGATGACCTCCTCGTCCGCTGGTCCGACGGCAAACTGACCCTCTACAAGGACGTCAACGAGACCAACAAGCTCACCCAGGCGATCCAGCTCAAGGGCCCCAACGGCACCTGGACGCATGCCGAGAGCATCACCGCGGGCCGGTTCGGCGGCGGCAACGCGCGCCGCGACGACCTCGTGGTGCGCTGGTCCGATGCCGAGATGACCCTCTACACCAATGTGGACGGGCGGGGTCTGCACGCCGAGAAGCAGCTCGCCAAGCGCAGGAACACGACCTGGTCACACGCCCGCGACAGCGTCGCCGGGAACTTCGCCGCGACCGCCGGCGACCAGGATCTGTTCGTCCGCTGGTCCGACGGTGAAGTGACCGTCTACGAGAACGTCGCCGCCAAGGGCTTCAAGGCCGAACACCGGCTCCGCCCCGCGAAGTCCGCATGGCGTTACAACAGTCTGGTCACCGCCGGCGCCTTCGGCGGCGGTACCCGCCAGGACGACCTCCTCGCGCTCTGGCCCGGCGGCAAGCTCGTCATGTACGGCGACACCACGGCCAGGGCCCTGGGCCGCGAACGTCTGCTCGTGCCCGCGCGGATCAGCTGAACCTCACGTCCCGCCCCAGGAATGCCTTCCGGTCCCGCACCACACCACGGAACCGGAAGGCATGGCGTCCTCGTCCTCTACGCCTCGGCCCTCGGGGCCACCGCCGGCGCTCCCCTCCGGGCGCCGGCATGCAGGTCAGGCCGGTGCTCGGAGACCGCGGTTCAGGCCGGTGCCCGGAGACCGCGGTTCAGGCCGGTGCCGGGAGGCCGCGGATCAGATCCGCCGCCTTCTCCGCGATCATGATCGTGGGAGCGTTGGTGTTGCCCCGCACCACCGTCGGCATCACCGAGGCGTCCACCACGCGCAGACCGCTGACACCGTGCACCGCGAGCCGGGAGTCGACCACGGGGCCGATCGCGCAGGTGCTCGCCGGGTGGTAGAGGGTCTGCAGCTCGCGCCGGGCGAACTCCAGCAGCCCGGCGTCGTCCGTGGCGCGGGGGACGCGGAAGTCGGCGCGACGGTGTTTGCGCAGGCTGGGCCGGTCGGCGATGTCCAGCAGCATCCGCAGCGCCCGTACCACCGTGGCGCGATCCTCCTCCGTGGTCAGGTAGTTGTGCAGGATGTGCGGTTTGGCGCTGGGGATCGCCGACCGTAGCGAGACCTTGCCCCGGCTGGTGGGGGCGAGCAGGACCGCGCCGAACATGAAGGCATGGTCGGTGACCGGGCTGATGCCCTCCTCGTGGAACATCACCGGTGTGGCGTGCACCTGGACGTCGGGAGCGTCCAGCCCCTCGCGGGTGCGGTGGAACCCTCCGGCCTCACCGACGTTGGAGCTCAGCGGACCACGGCCCTCGGCCTCCAGCATGCGCACATTGTCCGGCGTCTCCGCGGTCAGCAGGGATTCGGTGTCGGTCAGGTAGGAGAGGCCGATGTGCGGGTGGTCCTGGAGGTTTTCCCCCACCGGGAGGTCCACCCGGGGTGTGATGCCGAGGGCCGCCAGTTCATCGGCCACGCCGATACCGGAAAGCATGAGCAGCTGCGGGGAGTTGTACGCCCCGGCCGACAGCACCACCTCCCGCTCGGCGCGCAGTTGGAGCAGGTCACCACCCCGCTCAAGCTCGACCCCGGTCGCGCGGGTCCCGTCGAACAGCACCCGGGTGCACTGGGCGCCGGTGAGCACTTCGAGATTCGGCCGTTCCAGAGCCGGCCGCAGATACGCGACGGCCGTACTGCAGCGCATTCCGTCGCGCTGCGTCAGGTGGTAGTAGCCGACACCGTCCTGCTCCGGACCGTTGAAGTCAGCGGTGTAGGGGTGGCCGGCCTCCTGGGCGGCCGCCACGTAGGCAGCCATCAGCGGATGCCGTGAGCGGCCTTCGCTGACGGTCAGCGGCCCGCCGGTGGCGTGCCACGGGGAGGTCTCCCCCCGGAAGTCCTCGGCGCGCAGGAAGTAGGGCAGAACGTCGTCCCAGCCCCACTGCTCCGCACCCGCGGCGGCCCAGGCGTCGTAGTCGCGGCGGTTGCCCCGGATGTAGATCATCGCGTTCATCGACGACGAACCACCGAGCATCCGGCCGCGGGGCAGGAACCGGCGCCGGCCGTCCAGCCCTGGTTCGCAGTCGCTGAGGTAGCTCCAGTCGTACTTCGTCTGGAAAAGCTTGCCGAAGGCGGCGGGGACGTGGATTTCCTGTGCATCGTCCACCGGCCCGGCCTCGACCAGCAGAACGCGGGTGCTCTCGTCCTCGGTGAGCCGGGCCGCCAGCACACATCCGGCCGAACCGGCACCCACGATGATGTAGTCGTACACCCGCACCCCTCACGCAGCGCTCTTGCGGACCTCTCCACCCAAGCCGCATCGGCAGGTCCGCTCACACCGGGAATCCAGCCAATGTCATTCGGTTCCGACCGGCCCCGTGGGGCAGTTGCGGGACGACGTCTCCCAGGTCAGGGAGGCGCGGCGGTACGGGTCTCCTCGTACTGCGCATCCCGGCGTATCTGGCGCGGCCCGACGCATCCCGGCCGGGCAGTGGCGCATCCCGGCGCATCGAGGCCGGCCCGGCCTGGCCCGGCCTGGCCCGGCCCGGTCAGGCCCCGGTCAGGCCCCCGGTCCGGCCCGGCCCGGCACCGCGCCACTGCGGCCGCTCAGGTGCCGGTGCGCTGCCGTACGCCAGGGCGGGTCCGGCCGGATCGATCATGAGGGCCGGAACCGCGGCGTACGGCGGCCGCGCTGCCGCTCGTCCCGGGCCTGCTCACCACGCCGAGTGTCCGCACCTGAGCGACGGGCGCAGAATGAAGAGAGCCGCTCCGGCGTCCGGAGGGCGGCCGGACCACCGTGCGCGGCGGGTGGAAGGACAAGCCGGTGCCATCAGATCGGCCGAGCGACGAGCAGGCTCGCGGTCCGCTCTGGTCCGAGCCCGGGTCGCTGCTGGAGCATGTCGCGGTCGCCGTGTTCGGCATCGATGACGACAACCGGATCTGCTACTGGGGCCCCGGCGCCCAGCACCTGTTTGGCTACCGCGCCGCGGAGCTGCTGGCGAAGCCCGGCGCCCTGCTCTTCCCCGCGTCTCCCGGTGACGGTACCGACGCCTGCGCCCGCCTGGCCGAGCGCGGCCGGACCGAGGGCTACTGGCGTGGACGGCTGCTCGCCACGCACCTGGACGGTTCGGTCTTCGACTGCGGATTCCGGGTCTTCCCGGTGGCCGGGGCCGAGGGGCGTTCGGTGGTCATGGCCCTGGCGAGCCGTGGTGACGAGCTGGACCGGGTGAAGACCAATCTCGCCTTCCTCGACGCGCTCTTCGAGACCTGCCCCATCGGCCTGGTCATGCTCGACGAGGAGCTGCGCTACGCCCACCTCAACCAGGGGCTCGCCGACATCAATGGGCTGCCCATCGAGGAGCACCTGGGACGGCGCATCACCGAGATCATGATCACCGCGGACGGCGGGGAGTACGAGCGGATGCTGCGCGGTGTCGCCGAGGAAGGCAAGCCCGTCGCGGGGGTACGGGTCGGGATGCGCACCCGGGGCCATCCGGACCGGGACAAGGTGCTGTCGGTGAGCTTCTTCCCGCTCTCCCGGGCAGGGGGCACCCGCCCTGGGGTGGGCGGACTGCTGGTGGATGTGACCGACCGGGAGCAGGCCATCGTCGAGGCGACCGCCACCCGTCAGCGGCTGGCGCTGCTGGACCAGGCGTCCACCCGGATCGGCACCACCCTGGACGTGCAGGTCACGGCCCAGGAGCTGGTCGACGCCGTGGTTCCGGCCTTCGCCGACGCGGCCGTCGTGGAGCTCGTGGAATGGCTGGACGAGCGGGAGTCGTTCGACCCGGCGCTGCCGGTGATCACTCGCCGCCTGGCCCACGGCACCGTCCTGCCCCCTCCCGCGACGGAACTGGTGAGCGGGGTGGAGGGAGTGCACTACCCGCCGGGCTCCGCCATCCACCGGATGCTGCGGACCGGCCGTCCGATCTCCGCGCCGGTGAACCAGGAGTTCATCCTGCGGACCGTGCTGGACGAAGAGCGCGCCCGGGTGCTGGCCGACAGCGGTCTGACCTGCCTCCTCCTCGCCCCGCTCATCGCCCGGGGGACGGTGCAGGGCATCGCCATTTTCGGCCGTTCCGCGGCCCGGCCGGCCTTCACCGAGCAGGACCTCAGCCTGGCCGCGGAGCTCGCCTCCCGGGCCGCGCTCTGCCTGGACAACGCGCGGCTGTACAGCCGGGAGCGGAACATCGCGCTCACCTTCCAACGGGCGCTGCTGCCCAGCTCCCTGGGGACCTGCCCCTCCCTGCACCTCGCCCATCGCTATCTGCCGGGCAGCCACGTCACCGAGGTCGGCGGCGACTGGTACGACGTGATCGCCCTGCCCGAGCAGCGAGTCGCCCTGGTCGTCGGCGATGTCATGGGACACGGCGTCTCGGCCGCCGCGTCGATGGGCAGGCTGCGTATCACCGCCAAGGCACTGGCCCGGCACGACCAGGAGCCGGAAGAGCTGCTGGCCGAACTCGACCAGTGCGCCCAGGAGGCGGGCATCGAACTCGCCACCTGTCTCTACATCCGCTACGACCCGGTCACCGGACGCGCCCGGATCGCCAGCGCCGGTCACCCCCCGCCCCTCCTCCGCTACCCCGACGGCCGGACCGAGATCGTCGACGAGGTGCTGGGGGTCCCGCTCGGCGTCGGCGGCTGTCCCTACCGGTCGACGGAGATCGGCCTGCCCGACGACACCACGCTCGTCCTCTACACCGACGGCCTCATCGAGGCGCGGGGCCAGGACATCGACGAGGGGCTGACGGCGCTCCGCACCGAACTGGGCCGGCTCCCCGACTCACTGGAGGCCGCCGCGGACCACATCCTCGCCCGCCTCGTACCGAGCTCCCCGGCCGATGACACCGTCCTGCTCCTCGCCCGGGTGCACCGCCTGCGGCTGTGAGCGCGCGGCCTCGTCACCGGTCGACGGCGTCGACGGGCCGGCGTCCCCTCAAGGGCGTCCCGGCGCGGCGATGCGCGCGGAGACGCACGGGTCCTCGTTGCGGTATCCGAGGCGGGTGTAGAGGCGTTCGGCGGGGGAGTTGTCGGCGAGTTGCCACAGTGTGCAGAACCCGTACCGGCGTACGGCGTACCGGGTCAGCCACGCGGTCAGCGCCGCACCGAGCCCCTGACCGCGCTGCCTCGCGTCCGTCGCGACCGACGCCATCAGCGGAGCGCCGCTGTCCCGCAGGCTGCTCAGGGCGCCGCAGGCCACCAGCCGTCCGTCCGTGTCACGGATGCCGGTCCACAGGCTGACGCCGGAGGAGCCGGGGCCGGTCGAATGGGCGGGGCTGTGCTCGTTGAGGAAGGCGAGCAGCTCCCCGTGGTGCGTCTCGTCCAGCTCGATCACCCGCTCCTCGGCCCGGTGGACGGCCGGTTCCTCCAGCGTCCACCGGAAGACCCACTCGACGACATCGGTCACCGCGAGGTGACGGCCGACCAGGGCCTCGGTGCCCAGAGGGCCGGTGAACTCCCTTACATCATCGGGGAGTTCATGCGCGGCACGGAGGATGAGCCCGGCGGCGGGAACCGATTCGCCGACGCTCCACAGATGTCCGCGGGCGTCGTCGAGCCAGGCGGCGGCACCGTCGCCGGACCAGCTGATCCGGTCGGCCGGGCGCCGTCGCGCGGCGCCGAAACGCAGCAGGGCGGAGCCGGCCTGGCGCTCCAGACCCTGTCGGAACAGGTCTGCGGTCCGGGGAGGAAGAGTCGTTGCCTGCATCGCTCTCTCGGGAAGGACGTAGCGGGAGGGCGACGGCCCGGACACGCGCAGGGCGCAGCCGGAACCGACCGTTTGGGGTGTGGGGGAGTCCCGGCAGGGGCTGCGCAGGCGGCGCGCCCGGCTGACCGGGAGGCCCACTGTTGCACACCGCCCCTGGCCCGAGGCAAATCCGGGGCCCGGGCGGCGAATGCGTACCTGGAGTTGCGGAGGAAGCCACCGGGGAATGGCCCCGCCGACCGGCCCTGTTCACCACGGACCACCCCGCGGACCGCGCCCGCGAGCGCCTGCTCTCCCACGGCGTGACCAGCGCGGGGACGGCGGCGGGGAGCACGTTCTCAACCCGCCGGCCTGCCGCCCCGCTGACCCGCCGCCCCGCTGACCCGCCGACCCGCCGTCCCGCCGACCCGCCGACCCGCCGGGGGAGTGGTGGTGTTGATCACGGTGCGGGCCGGTGCGCGCCCTGCCGACCGCATCAGTGGTCCGGGGCGCCGCGGCGCGGTCCGGCGCGACTGCGCGGTCGCCCTGATCCGGGGACCATGGAAGCACTGCTGGGTGCAGTGGACACGGGCCGCAGTCTGAACCCGGCGGGGCCGCATGCCGCGCTCACAGGCGGAGGAGGTGCCTGGGATGGGTACAGCAGGCCCCTTCGGCCCGGCGGGCGCCCAGCCGCCTCCCGGGGAGCCGCAGCGCAGCGGGCTGCTGGACCTGCTCAGCGTCGCGGCGGTGCTGCTCGACGCCGAGGGACGGATCGTGCTGTGGAGCCCGCAGGCCGAGAAGCTGTTCGGGTACACCGCGCAGGAGGCGCTGGGCCGGTTCGCCGGGCGGCTGCTGGTCCATGAACAGCACCTGGACCTGGTGATCAGACTGTTCACCGAGGTGATGGCGACGGGCGAGAGCTGGGCCGGCGCCTTCCCCGTCCGGCACAAGGACGGCAGCACCCGGCTGGTCGAGTTCCGCAATATGCGGCTGCTGGACGACCGGGGTGACTTCTACGCCCTGGGCATCGCCACGGACGAGGAGATCCTGCGCCAGGTGGAACGGGACGTGGCCCTGTCCACGCGGCTGGTCTCGCAGTCCCCCATCGGACTCGCCGTCCTGGACACCGAGCTGCGCTATCTGGCCGTCAACCCGGCGCTGGAGCGGATGAACGGAGTCCCCGCCGAGGACCATCTGGGCCGGTCGGTGCGTGAGGTGCTGCCGTTCCTGGAGACCGATGCCATCGAGGCCGCCCTGCGGCAGGTCCTGGAGTCCGGCACGCCCCTGGTCGACGAACACACCGTGGGACGCACACCCGCCGACCCTGACAACGATCACGCCTGGTCGGTCTCCTACTACCGGCTGGAGGACCCGGGCGGGCGGGTGCTCGGGGTGGCCGTCCTCTCGGTGGACGTCACCGACCGGCACCGCGCGGCCACCGAGGCGGCCCGCGCCCGGCGACGCCTGGCCATGATCGCCGACGGGTCCGCCCGGATCGGCACCACTCTGGAGGTGGAGCAGACCGCCCGCGAGCTTGCCGACGTCGCCGTTCCCGACCTCGCGGACGTGGCGGCTGACCCGCGCCCGCAACCCGCTGCCGTTCGACGAGGACGACCTCGCCCTGGCCGCCGAACTGGCCGACCGCGCCGCGGTGTGCATCGACAATGCCCGCCTGTACCAAAGCCAGCGCAACGCCGCCATCACCCTCCAGCGCAGCCTGCTGCCCGCCCACCCGCCGCACCAGAAGGGCCTGGAGATCGCCACCCGCTACCAGCCCGCCGGCACGACCAGCGAGGTCGGCGGCGACTGGTTCGATGTGATCCCCCTCAGGGCGGACAAGACCGCGCTCGTCGTGGGCGATGTGATGGGCAGCGGCATCGACGCAGCCACCACCATGGGACGCCTGCGCACCGCCACCTCCACCCTGGCCGACCTCGACATCCCGCCGACCGAGGTGCTGCAGCACATCGACAAGATCACCGCCGGTCTGGATCAGTACGCGACCTGCGCCTACGCCGTCTACGACCCGCACCACGCCGTCTGTCACATCGCCGTCGCCGGACATCTGCCGCCGGTGCTGATGCGCACGGGCAAGCCCCCGCAACTGCTCGACCTGCCCATCGGCGTACCCCTCGGGGTCGGCGGTGTGCCCTTCGAGGAGGCCACCTTCGGCGTGCGCCCCGGCGACCAGCTGGTTCTTTACACGGACGGGCTGGTCGAGACCCGCCATGACGCCATCGACGAGCGTCTGGCGCTTCTCCTGCACCTTCTCGACAGCCCGGACCGTTCCCTGGAGGACACCTGTGACCGTCTGCTTGACGCACTGCGCGATCCGGACGATCCCGACGACGTCGCCGTCCTCATCGCCCGGGCCCGGAACCAGGGAGCTGGCGGCCCTTAGATACGGCGGATCCGGGCAGCAAGCGCGTGCCCGATGCACACATAGACGACGGCGGGCAGCCCGTAGTTCAGCACGGTCCGCAACCAGTCGGCGTCCATGGTGAACAGATCGTGCGACCACCCGGCCAGCCAGCCGGCCGCATCATGGACAAAGTTGACCAGATCATTGGCGCGGTTCGCGTCGACGAGGGCGAACAGGATCCACAGACCGAGGATCAGCGCCGTCAGGTCTGCAAGGACGACGACGACCTTCGCTGCTTCGTTGCTGCGGTAACGAGCGCGTGAGGACATGCCACAACGCGTTGCCGCTTTCGGCCGCTTGAAACGCCGCCGTGGACGCCCGCCGCAGGTTCCGGGCGTCGTTCTTCGATGCAGTCGGTGTGCGGTCGGTGACCGGTCCGGCTGATCATCCAGTTACTCGGCGGACTCCTGGTCCGTCCGGGTCAGGCTCGCGATGTGGGCGCGGTAGGCAGCGACTTCGTCCTCGGTCAGCGCCAGGCGGCCGGGGCCGGGCTGGCCGGCCGGCAGCTCGGTCGACTGGACCGCCGCCCGGTACAGGGGGCCGGGAAGGTTCAGCAACAGCTGTCCCTGCTCGGCGGTTTCGATCACCAGCCACGAGTCCGCGTTGTCGTCGTGAACATCGGTGACTCCGATGGTGCTGATAGCGGTTACGGTCAGGACCGGAGGTATTTCGCTCATACCACCTCCCTACCAGCCGTCGCCTGCCACGGCGAATCGCCGAAGTGGGGTGGGCTCCCCCGGAGGAGAGCCCACCCCACGGTGCAACAGGAAGCCGGCCGGCACCCGGTTACTGACCCGTCGTGCCGGGCCTGGTCCCCGTCCTAGCGCAGGAGGTCGGCCAGGTACCCGCCGCCGGTGTGCACCCCGCCGGTCGGCCGGTGGTGGTCCCACCTGTGGTGATCACGCTTGTGGTGGTCCCGCTTGTGGTGCTTCTTCTTGTGATGGTCCTTCTTGTGGTGTCCGTGCTTGCACTTGCGGTGGTCGTGGTCGGAGCTGCTCGACGCGACGTGGTCCGTGGTGTGGGCCTCGGCCGCGGTCGCGGTGGGAGCGGCAACCGCGAACATCGCGGTGATGACGGCGGAGGCGAACAGAGTGCGGGCACTGCGCATGGACATGTTCCTTTCGGCCTGCTGCGAAGGGCGACACCCTGTCGGCCTTCTGCGGCGCAGTAGTGATATGACACCCAGCCAGTTGCATTGTCACGGCGCACCACTTGAGAGGATCGAATCCGGGCGAATAATTGAGCTTTCTGGGTGGTGTGAGCGCGCCGCCGGCATCGGCGGTGTGCGCGGGAAAAGGCATGAGCATGACGGATTGCTGCTGGTGAGGGGCTGCCTCACGGGACCGGACGACGACAGACGACAGGGGAACGACGCTTCCCGAGTGCTGAACTGCACGGCATTCACCGGAAGGGGACGCGGCCTGGTCCCAATGAATAGCAATTTCCGGGCGCGAGCGCTCAAATCCTTTCTCAATTCACGTCACGCCCGCATTCGGTCGGGTAATTCGCCGGTTGCGACCCGCTGTTTCGGCCATCGGGCGAACGTGCCCGGGGTGCCGCAGCGGATTCCCGCAAGGCCGTTAGGGCGTTCCCGGGATGAACGGCTCGGTGCCGGCGATCAGCAGGGCGACATCATCCGGGTCATCGGGACGCCGCAGTTCGCGCAGGAGCCGGTCGCAGGTGTCTTCCAGGGAGCGGTCGGGGGCGTCCAGCAGGCGGAGCAGGGTGTCGAGGCGTTCGTCGAGGGAGTGGTGGCGGGTCTCGACCAATCCGTCGGTGTAGAGGACGAGTTGGTCGCCGGGGTCCAGGACGAAGGTGGTGGTCTCGAAGGGGACGCCGCCCACTCCGAGCGGTGTGCCGGTGGGCAGGTAGAGGAACTCGGGGTGCTTGCCGCTGCGGACGAGGGCGGGGGGCAGATGGCCGGCGGTGGCGATATGGAACGTGGAGCGGTGGGGGTCGTACGTGGCGTAGACGCAGGTGGCGATGTAGTGCTCCAGCCCCGAGGTGATCTTGTCGAGGTGCTGGAGGACCTGGTCGGGGTCGAGGTCGAGGTCGGCGAAGGCGCAGGTGGCGGTGCGCAGACGCCCCATGGTGGCGGCGGCGTCGATGCCGCTGCCCATGACGTCGCCCACGACGAGGGCGGTCTTGTCGCCGTCGAGCGGGAGGACGTCGTACCAGTCGCCGCCGATCTCGTAGGTGGCCTGCGCGGGCCGGTACCGGGAGGCGAGCTGGAGACCGGGACGGTGCGGCGGGTGGTCGGGGAGCAGGCTGCGCTGCAGGGTCTCGGCGGCATTGCGCACGCTCTGGTGCGAGCGGGCGTTGTCGATGCACACGGCGGCGCGGGAGGCCAGTTCGGCGGCGAGGGCGAGGTCGTCCTCGTCGAAGGGCGGCGAGTTGAGCGCCCGGATGAGCCCCAGGACGCCGAGGATATGGCCGCGCGCGGTGAGCGGGGCCAGCATGTAGGAGTGCACCCCGGCGCGGGCCAGCAGGGTGGCGGCCTGGTCGTCGCGGGCGATGCGCGCCAGGTCACGGGCATCGGCGTGGGAGACCAGGATCGGGCGGCCGGTGCGGACGCACTGGGTGGCCAGACGGTCGGTGTCGTAGGCGGCGATATGGCCGGGCGGATCGGCGGCCCGGACGGCTTCGGTCGGGTAGGCGGCCTTCACCGCGAGGGCGCGGAAGAGCGCCGGGCCGTCGTCAGGGGCGGGCCGGTGCTCGTCCAGGACGGAGTCGAGGACATCGACCGTTACCACGTCGGCGAGCTCGGGAACGGTGACCTCGGCCAGTTCCCGGGCGGTCTGTCCCACCTCCAGGGTGGTGCCGATCCGGGCCGAGCCGTCGGCGATCAGGGCCAGCCGCTGCCGGGCCTCGGCGGCCTCCCTGGCTGCCTGATACCGGTCGGTGACATCCACCACCAGGTCGGCCACCCCGAGCACCCGCCCATGGGGGTCCTCCAGCCGGTACAGCGAGATCGACCAGGCGTGCTCGTGGTCCGGGTCGGAGGGGGTACGGCCGACGACCGTGGCCTGGTCGACCATGGGAACCCCGGTTTTGAGGACCTGCCGCATCGCGGCCTCGGGCACCTCGAACTTCGCGGCGGTCATGATCTCGCGGTAGTGCCGTCCGAGATGGTCCTTCGCGGGTATGCCGTGCATCCGCTCCAGGGCAGGGTTGACGGCCACGTACCGCAGTTCGGTGTCGAGCATCGCCAGCCCGATGGGGGACTGGGAGATCAGCCGGGTGGACAGGGCGACATCCCGCTCCACCTCGCGGAGCGTCGAGGAGTCGGTGGCGAGCCCGAGGGCGTAGAAGTCGCCGTGGTCGTCCATGAGCCGCATGTTGCGCAGCTCCACCAGCCGCACGGTGCCGTCCTTGTGCCGGACGGGGAAGGTACCGCTCCAGCTCCGGCCGGTCTCCATGACGCCGGTGAACTTCCCGATGACCAGGTCCCAGTGCTCCTGGTGCACGAGCAGGGGTGCCGCGTACCGCCCGAGCGCCTCCTCGGCGCTGTAGCCGTACAGGTCCTCGGCCTGCGGGCTCCACAGGACGATCCGGCCGTCGGCGTCCAGCAGGACCGCGGCCACACCGAGGAGGTCCATCAGCCCGCTCGGCTGTGGCGGCCTTCCCTGCGGCTGACCGGCACCGGCCGGACGCCCGTCGGCTGCGCTCACCCGGGCACTCCTTCCACCCGACGGACCACGTGGCCTGCCCCCTCGCTCCGGTCCGCGGTCTGTCCACCTCGTTGGCTGTGGCCCTCCCCTTCGCTGGTGAGTGCTTCGGCTTCCATCGTCCACCAGGACCGGCCGCCCGCACACCTCGTCCCGGCGGGGCCTGGGCACCGCTGGCCTAAAGCAATCTGACAGCACTTACATAAGCACTGTTACGATGCCGCGCATGACCGAGGACCCCACGCTCGACCCCACCGGCAAGAGCCTCTGGCGGCCGCTGCGACTGCTGCAGGCATCGATGGACGCGGAGATCGCCCGGATCTACGCCGAGGAGCGGATCACCGGGCTCAAGCCGAGCTACGTCATGGAGCTGCTCCGGCTCCACGCCCGCGGGCCGATGACCATCACCGAACTGGCCGGGTCGGTCGGCCGGACCCACTCCGCACTCAGCCAGAAGGTGGCCGCGATGCGCGCGGCCGGCTGGGTGGAGACCGTGCCGGGCGACGACGCGCGCAGCAAGAAGGTGGCGCTCACGGACCGCGCCCGCGGCATCGTCGGACGGCTGGCCGCGGAGTGGCGCGCCACCGAGGCGGCCCTTGCCGAGATCGAGGCCGAGATCCCCTATCCGCTGAGCCGGGTCGTCGCCGACATCGAGCAGGTCCTCGCGCGCAAGAGCTTCCACGACCGGATCGCCGAGAAGCTGGCCGAGGACCCCGCATGGGAGTGAAGCGCGCACTGCTCGATGTGACCCCGCTGCGCCGGTCGGCGCCGTTCCGGCGGCTGTGGCTCGGCCAGACGCTCTCCCGCCTCGGCGGCCAGATGACCCTGGTCGCTGTGATGTTCCAGGTCTGGCAGACGACGCACAGCACCGTCTGGACCGGGGCCGTCGGTCTGGCCCAGGCCGTCCCCCTCATCGTGCTCGGACTCTTCGCCGGGTCGCTCGTCGACCGCGTGGACCGGCGGACCTTCTACCTGATCACGACCAGTGGCCAAGCCGTTTGTGCGTCCCTGCTCGCCCTGCAGGGCCTCCTCGGGAACTTTCCGACCGCGGGGGTGCTGCTGCTGGTCGCGGTGCAGTCCTGCTTCGCGGCCGGCAGCGGTCCGGTGTCACGCACCTTCCTTCCGCGGCTGCTGCCGAAGCAACAGCTCGCCGCCGGGCTGGCGTTGAACCGGATCGCCTTCCAGGGCGCCATGCTGACCGGCCCGGTACTGGGTGGGCTGATCCTGGGCGGGCTGGGCGTCGGCGGTGTCTACCTGATCGACGCGCTCACCTTCGCCGCCGCGCTCTACGGCGCGTTCGGCCTGCCGCGGATGAGACCCGGCGACGCCCCCGCCCGGCCCGGTCTGCGCGGAGTGGCGGACGGCCTGGTCTTTCTCGTCCGCACTCCCGTCATCCGCGGAGCGCTCCTCACGGACCTGGCCACCACTGTGCTGTCGATGCCGATCAGCCTGTTCCCCCTGGTCAACGCGGAACGCTTCGGCAACGATCCCCGCACGCTCGGACTCTTTCTGAGCGCCGTGGCAGCCGGCGGGGTCCTTGCCTCCCTCTTCGCCGGGACCTTCACCCGCCTCTCCCGCCCCGGTCTCGTCATGCTCGGCGGATCGGCCACCTGGGGCGCGGCCCTCACCCTCTTCGGCCTGTCGGCCGACCCGTGGACCGGGCCGGCCTTCCTGGTCCTGGCGGGTGCCGCCGACACCGTCGCCGTCGTGTCCCGAAGCACCCTCGTACAGCTGCACACCCCCGATGAGCTGCTAGGACGGGTCAGCGCCGCGGAACAGATCGTCGGACAGGCCGGCCCGGACCTCGGCAATATGCGCGGCGGCCTCATGGCGGACGCCACATCGGGCACGGCGGCGCTGGTCAGTGGCGGCTTGCTGTGCATCGGCGCGGTAGCGCTGGTCGGCACGACCACACCGGGCCTGCGCTTCAGCCGTTCTCCGTTGCCCGCTCCCGCTCCCGCTCCCGTTCCCGCTCCCGTTCCCGTTCCCGCTCCCGCTCCCGCTCCCGCTCCCGCTCCCGCTCCCGCTCCCGCTCCCGCTCCCGCTCCCGCTCCTGCTCCTGCTCCTGCTCCGGCGCCTTGCCGGGCCAAATGGTGGTCACTATGGGCCAAATGAGGCTGTAAACAAGGACTTTGGTGAGCGGGTTGAGCCAGACGAGGAGTGGAGCGGCCTTGTCGAAGGTGCCGACCAGCACCACCAGAGCGAAGATCAAGCCCACGCTGATCGCATAGGCCAGCAGGAACCTGAACCAGGACTTCCAGGCGTCCACAACAGCCGCGCGACCGTGGAGGCTTGGGCGGGGCGGAGCGCTGCTCCCGCCGAAGCGGCGGGCGAACTTCGCGTCGGCCCAGCGGACGGTGCGGTGTCCGTAGACGACGGTGATACCGAGGTAGGCCGCCGACAGGCCGTGCCACACGGTCGGCCCGGCGCCGTCCCGGATGCTGAGGACGGTGGCCCCCAGCAGCACGACATCGATCAGCGGGACACACAGCAGCAGCGCGCCACCGAGAATCCGCCGGCCGGCGGCGTAGCGCGCGGCCAGGCCGCCGACGAGGAAGATCCAAAAAAGCACATCACAAGCGAGAATCAAGTAAAAGATGACGCGGCCCCCCAGTGCGCAATTCGATCATTATCGCTCGGGGCGGCGGTGACCGGGCGTCCGGATCAAGCCAGGCCGGGTCACCCGCCCCGTGGGAGCGGGTCCGCAACGCGCGCATCCAGCCCACAGGGCGTATATGTGAAGCCATTGGAACTACACACCTGGTGCGGTGCGGCAAACCGTGCGGCGGCGTCCGGTCCTTCCGCGTCGCGAGCGCGGCCCGGCAGCAGGAGATGCACTGTGAATGGCCTGCAACCCACGCTGGCGAAGGTGCCCTGGATCCTCGCGGCGCTGGCCCTCCTGGCCGGCGTCCTGCTGAACCTTTTCGCGCCCGAGCCGTACATGGGACTGCCGCTGCTGGCCGCCGCACCGCTCGTGGCCGGTGCCACGCTCACCTTCCGCTCCGCGCTCGCCGTCGTGTGTGTCACCTGTGTGGTCTCGGTGGCACTGGACATCGAGCGTGGGCGTCCGGCGACGCCGCTGTTCGTCGATCTGGCCGTGGTGGGCCTGATCGGGGTGCTGGCGCTCGGGGTCAACCGGCTCATTGTGCGGCAGGGCCGTGATCTGGCGCTGGCCAGGGATGTCGCGGAGGCGGTCCAGCGGGCGGTGCTCCCGGACCCGCCGGCGGAGGCCGGTCCGCTGGCCGTGGCTGCCGGGTACACCACGGCGCAGGCCGAGGCGCGGATCGGCGGGGATTTCTACGCGGTGCAGGAGACGCCGTTCGGGGTACGGATGATCATCGGGGATGTACGGGGCAAGGGCATCCAGGCTGTCGCCGCGGTGTCGGTCGCGCTCGGGGCGTTCCGTCAGGAGGCCGAATACGCTCCCACCTTGGACGCGCTGGGCCGGCGGCTGGACGAGGCACTGGCCAGAGCGGCGGCCCGGAGCGGGCCGGTGATCTCCAGTGAGGGCTTCACCACCGCCGTGCTGGCCGAGGTCTCCGCCGACGGTGAGGCGCTGAGTCTGGTGAACCGCGGGCATCCGCCGCCGTATCTGGTGCACGAGGGGCAGCTCGTACGGCTCGACCCGGCCGTCCCGCAGCTCCCCCTGGGGGTGGGGCTGGGCGATATCGCTCCCGCGGCCTCCGAAGCGGTCGATGTGGCGCCACTGCCCGTGGGAGCCTCGCTGCTGCTGATCACGGATGGGGTCACCGAGGCACGGGACAAGCGGGGCACGTTCTACGACCCGGTCTTCTCGGGGCGCCTGAGCCGGCGGTTCACCGACCCCGAGGCGCTGGTGGAGGCCCTGACCAAGGACGTCGGCCGCTGGACCGAGGGCGACCACGAGGACGACATGGCCATCCTGGCCGTCACCCGCCGCCGCCCTCCCCACGCCGCCTGACCGGGAGTGCGCGCCCCCTAATGGCGGACCGCCGTTTTCCGCGGGTATCCACCGGCCTGGCGCAGGCCGCCGTTGCCTTGCCGATGTCGCACGGCGCGGTCCGCGTCCGCCGCGGCACAAGATTGGGCCCGCTCAGGATGCGCAGGTCATGGAGACGATGAGACTTGGTGTATGGCAGAACAATCCCGAACGCGGGTCCGGTCGTCCACGGCTGCCCGAAAGCGGAAATCAACGCCGGAGAACACCCCTGCGGAGGTGGCGCACCGTGCCGCTGAATTGCTGCAGAGCGTGATCAGCCACCGGACCGAGGGCGTTTCGGCGGTACGGCGGACCGACGACGGCTGGTGTGTCGTGGTGGATGTGCTGGAGCTGGCGCGGATCCCGGACACCACAAGCCTTCTTGCGACGTACGAGGTAAGGCTCGACGACGAGGGCGAACTGCTCGAGTACTACCGGACCCACCGCTATCGACGAGGTGCGGCCGACCAGTGAGCGCGCCGTCCTGACCAGCTGAAAGGGCACCCCAGATGACCACCACGACCTATTCAGGCCTGTCCGGAGAGGTAATTCCCTGCCCGCCCAGGGCCGGAACGTTGTACGACGTGATGGAGCTCATCCTGGACCGGGGGATGGTCATCGATGTGTTCATACGGGTGTCCCTGGTCGGGATCGAGATTCTGAAGATTGATGCCCGCATCGTGGTCGCCAGTGTGGATACCTACCTGCGGTTCGCGGAGGCGTGCAATCGGCTGGATCTGGAGCGGGATTCGGGAAGTGTCACCGTTCCCGAACTCTTCAGCGGTCAGGCCGCCAAAGGCATCGGAAAACGCAAGGTGAAGGACGCCGCCAAATCCGTTGGCGAAACCGTCCGTTCGGCGGTGGGAAAGGGCGATGACTCGGATGACGATGCGGACGAGGAGGAAGCGCAGCCGCAGCGGCGGCGGCGTAGTTCCGCCCGGTCCGGAGCTGCTTCCCGCCGACGGCGCTCAGAGGAGGAATGACCCGTGACGGACGACGGTATCTACGTTTACGGCATCGTCCGGACCGATCGCCCGTTGCCCTCGCATGTGGGTGGAGTGGGGGATCCCCCAGGAGTCGTGGAAAAAATCGTGGAGGGGCGGGTCGCCGCGGTCGTGAGCCAGGCGCCGCCGAAGCTGCGCGCCCGCCGTCGCGACCTCTTGGCGCATCAGGAGCTGTTGCTGGCCCTGTCCGAGGGCGGGCCGGTCCTGCCCATGCGCTTCGGCATGGTGGCGCCGGACGAGACGGTGATCCGCCGTCAGCTGGCCGATGCCGAGGAGCGCCATCTGGCGGCGTTGGAAAGCCTCGCGGGCCGGGTTGAGATCAATGTCAAGGCGATGCCGGCCAACGACTCGCTCGCCGCCCTCGTCACAGGGGACGCCACCATCCGCGGGCTGCGCGAAGAGGTACGTCGCCGGCCGAGCTACGAGGCCAATATGCGGCTGGGAGAGGCGGTGGCGACCGCGCTGTCGCGCCGGGCCGCCGAAGCGGGCCAGGAAATCGTGCGGGAGCTGAAGCCCTGGGCGCATGCGGTCCGCCCCGGGCCGGAGGTGTCCGGATGCCAGATCAATGTGTCGTTCCTGGTGGACCGGAGCGACAGCGCCGAATTCGCCGCGGAGGCGGAGCGTCTCGCCCAGGACCGGCACGAGCGCGTCGAACTGCGGGTGGCGGGTCCGTTGCCCTGCTACAGCTTCCTGGAGCCGCAGGCGCTCGCGGGAAGAGCGGGAGGATGACATGGGGCTGATCAGCGGAGTGCTCACGCTGCCGCTCGCCCCGGTGCGGGGGGTGGTCTGGGTGGCCGACCAACTCGCCCAGGCGGCCGACCGCGAGCTGCACGATCCGTCCGTCATCCGCGCCCGGCTCGCCGCGCTGAACCAGGAATACGAAGCCGGTCACCTCAGCAAAGCGGCGTTCGAACGCGAAGAGGACCAGCTGCTCGACCTGCTGTACGGGAGATGACCGGCGCTCCGGAGCCGGGCCCCGCCCCGTACGCGACGAAGAGGAATGAGTGACCACGTGACCGACGTCGATTACAGACAGGCCGCTCCTCCGGCCAACGGTCCCAGCACCGCGAACCTCGCCGACATCCTCGAACGCATCCTCGACAAGGGCATCGTCATCGCCGGGGACATCAAGATCGACCTGCTGGACATCGAGCTGCTCACCATCAGGCTGCGCCTGTTCGTCGCGTCGGTGGAGACGGCCAGGAAAGCCGGTATCGACTGGTGGGAGACCGACCCCGCGCTCAGTTCCAAGGCGGCACGGAGTGAACTGCGCGAAGAGAACGCCCGGTTGCGCGAGCGCATCGAAGCGCTGGAGTCCGGCGACGACGGTGATACGTCCTCCTCCCGGACGAATGACGAGGCGGCGTCATGACGACAGAGCAGCTCGGCACCTCGGAGAGCGCCCCAGCCACCGCCACCGCGACCGCGACCGCGACCTATGTTTATGCGGTGAGCCGCCGGCTCGACCCGGCTGCCCTCAGCGGGCTCGCGGGCCTCGTCGAAGGCTTCCCCGTGCGCACACTGCCGCTCGGCCCGCTCACCGCGGTCGTCCAGCATGTACCGGCCGCCGAGTTCACCCAGGACGCCTGGCAGCAGCGGCTGTCGGACCGTGCCGAACTGGAGCGCTGCGCACGGGCTCACCACGAGGTGGTGACCGCGGCCGCCGCCTGCGGGCCGACGGTGCCGCTGCCGCTGGCCACCCTCTACCGGGGGGACGAACGGGCACGACAGGCCCTTGGCGCGGACCGGGACCGCTTCGCCGCTGCGCTGGCCCGTATCGAGGGCCACGCCGAATGGGGAGTGAAGGTCAGCCTCCCGACGGCCGCTCCCGAGCCTCCCGGAACCGGATCTCCAGGGAGCGGCGGCGGACCGTCCGGCGGGGCGGGCCGGGCCTACCTGGAACGGAAACGGGGGCTGCACCGGGCGCGGGAACAGCACCACGACCGTGCGCTGCAGACCGCCGAGGACGTCGACGCCGCCCTGAGCCGTCTGGCCACCGCCACCCGCCGGCTTCGCCCGCACACTCCGGAGATGACCGGGGAGCGGCACCGCCTGCAGGTGCTCAACGCCGCATACCTGGTGATGACCGTGCGGGAGAAGGAACTGCTCGACGCGGTGGAGACCTTGCGGCACCGTACGGGAGCAGAGGTCGAGGTCTCGGGCCCCTGGGTGCCGTACTCCTTCGTCGGGGAGGTGTGAGCCGTGTCCGTGCGCGAGCCCGTCCCCTGGGACACCCCGGGCCCGCTCGCCGGGCCCATCGGGGTGCCACTGGTCGACCTTCTGGACCGCGTCCTGTCCACCGGGGTCGTGGTCAGCGGGGACCTGGTCATCGCCATCGCCGATGTGCCGCTGATCCGGCTCTCCCTGCACGCACTGCTCTCCTCGGTCAGTGAACGTGTGCCCGCACCGTGGTCGGACGGAGGTCCGCTGTGACGGGAAGAACGGGTACGCCCGAGAGCAGAATCGACCTCGACCGTGAGCAAATGGGCCGCGATCTGGTCTCGTTGGTGCTCACCGTGGTCGAGCTGCTGCGGCAGTTGATGGAACGGCAGGCGATCCGCCGCGTGGAGCAGGGCGATCTGAGTGATGAGCAGGTGGAACACATCGGGGAGACGCTGATGCATCTCGAAGCGCGGATGACCGAACTGTGCGAACAGCACGACCTGCGTCTGGAAGACCTCAACCTCGATCTGGGCCCCCTGGGCTCCCTCCTGCCCCGACACTGAGACGATCACCGGCCCTGTCAACTCCGGCCGGGACGAGCCATCAGCCGACTCGGGGCGACATCACCCTGATTACGGAACGTACTCAGTTGCTCACCTCTTTCGGCATACCCGTCGGCCGATCGGGGCAGGGAAGGGCCCGGGAACAGCGGGGTTCGGCCCGCAGAGGGAGGGAGCGGTATGCCCACGGATTCGGACGTCCGGCACGCGGTGGTGATGGGGGCGGGCATGGCGGGGCTTGCCGCCGCGCGTGTCCTGGCCGACAGCTTCGAGGCCGTCACCGTCATCGAACGCGACACGCTTCCGAGTGCGTCCGCACCCAGGGCCGGCGTGCCGCAGGGGCACCATGTCCATGGCCTTCTGGCCCTCGGTGCCGAGGTGTTCGAGGGGTACTTCCCCGGGCTGCGGGCCGAGCTGGAACAGGCCGGTGCGCCGGTGTGGGACTGGGGCGAAGGGCTGTGTGCCGTGCTGCCCAACGGCACCCCCCCGCCTACACCGATGGGCATGCCGATCCAGACCTTCTCCCGTCCTCTCCTGGAGCATGTTCTCCGCCAACGGGTGAGGGCGCTGGAACCCGTCACCTTACGGGACGGACTGACCGTCACCGGCCTGCGCACGGTCCCGCCCGGGAAGGTCACGGGCGTGCGCGTCAAGAACGGTGACGGCGAGGACGAGATCGCCGCGGACCTCGTGGTGGACGCCTCGGGCCGCTCCTCCCACCTGCCGCAGTGGCTGGCTGCCCTCGGTCTGCCCAGCCCCCGTACGACGACCGTCGATGCTCAGGTCGGCTATGCCTCACACACCTACTCCTACCCGGAAGGGCAGGCCCCGCCCTCGTGGATGGGCGTGCTGCAACCCCTGCGGGCCCCCGACTTCCACAAGGGCTGCTACGCGATCCAGATCGAGAACAAGGCACTCCACGTCACCCTGCACGGAGCCAACGGAACCCAACTGCCCCACAGCGACGGCGAATTCCTCTCCTTCGCCAAAACGCTGCGCGGCCCTGTCGCCGACACCATCGCCTCCCTCACCCCCACCTCCGCCGTGCGCCGCTACGCCCGTACGGTCAACCGAAAGATCGCCTACCACCGCCTTGCCAGCTGGCCCGATGGTCTGATTGCCCTGGGGGACTCGGTGTGCACCTTCAACCCCGCCTACGGACAGGGCATGACCATCGCCGCGCTCGAAGCCCGTCTCCTGGAGCAGATGCTCAGCAACAGGCCTGCCCGCACTCCCCTCGACGGGCAGGCCTTCCAGAAGCGGTTGGCCCGCGTCACCGCCTCCTCATGGCTGATGGCAACCACCCCCGACCGGGCCTGGGATCAGTCGCGGCTCTCCTGGCCCGTCAGGGCCGGCAACTGGTTCATGAACCGCCTGATCGACACCGTCCCCCATGACCCGCAGCTCTACACCGCCTTCTCCGGCCTCTTCCACATGACTGCAGGTCCCCTGACGCTGGCCGACCCACGCCTGCTGTCCCGCGTCCTGATCGGCCCCCGCCCAGGAGGAAGCCCGCGCACGACCACGGCCTGAATCACCGGCATCGAGGCTGCAGGAACCCGCCGTTGCGACAGGCGACTTGTGGCCGGACGTCAGGCGGCGATGCCCTGGCGCATCCCTCGTCACTGCGAGACCCGGACGGGTGTGAGAGAACCCGGCTCAACCGGACGGCGTTACGGAGGACCACACGCCGAACCACTGCTCGGCGCCGTACTCCTCGAACCGCTCCACCTCGGTGAACCCCAGCTTCGCCGCGAGGCGCATCGCGCGGTCGTTGGCGGTCTGGGTGCAGAGCACCACCGGCTCGCCGGGAAGCACGCCGGTGAACCAGTCGAGTGCCGCCGCGCACGCCTCGGTCCCGCCATGATCCGCGCGGTCATTCGGTGGCGGTGGCGGGTGCGTCGTCCCAGGCCAGTGAAGACATCCTCCATCCTGACGGGGTCCGGACGAACTGGGTGGTCTTGTGGCCGGAGCCCTCGAACCACTCGCCGTGGTGGAAGCCGGACTTGCGGTATTCGCTGAACCGGTGCGCGATCGATCCGAAGATCTCGGTCCGCTCTGCGACCTCCCATTCGCTGAACTCCGTCAGCGTCCCGTCGGTGAGCATCTTCTGCCGGGGCTCGATGAACGCGTCGAGGTCGTAGATCACGGGCTCTGCCCCGACGTTCGCGATGATCCTCCCCTGCGGAATGAAGACGTCGCGGATGACCCCGAGGTCCGGCCGGCTGTCGCCGGTGTTGGTGAAGGCGCCGACGAACACGCGCATCAGCCGGTCGAGTTCGGCCTGGACGCGGGCCCCGGACACTTCCCCGGGAGAGGGCCATTCTCCGGAAAGGACCGACCAGACTTCGCTGTCGTGCCGCGTACCTCGGTACGAAGAGCGCTGTCGCAGCACGCCGTCGCGGGTCATGCCCAGTCGGCGCGCGACGTCGATGCTGCGGGTGTTGCCCGCCGCGACCCACCATTCGACGCGGCTCATTCCGCGTTCCTGGAAGGCCCAGTCGATCAACACCCGGCAGGCCTGGGTCACCAGGCCCCGTCCCTCCCCGGCCTGCTCCAGCCAGCAGCCGATCTCGCACACCCCGGAGGCGCTGTCGAAGTGGGTGAACATGACGCCGCCGACCAGCGTGCCGTCCAGCCAGATCCCGTAGATCCGGCCGGTGTCCTGGGCCAGACGGTCGGCGTAGCGCTGGAGGGTAGCCGTGGCCGAGTCGAGGTCGGTGCTGAACGTCGCCCAGGGTATCCACGGGTCCACGGAGCCCCGGGCGCGGTCGATATGGGCGAGGAACTCCTGTGCCTGCCACGGCTCCAGGGGGCGGAGTTGGGCCTGGTCGCCGAGCGGCTGGGTGAACATGGGAGCCTCGCTCTCTGGGTCCATAACAAGCGTTCGGTACGTAAGCTAGCAGCATGCCGCCGCCCGCACCCGGAGACCGTGAAGCCCGCCGCAAGGACGTATCCGAGGCGGTGTGGCACGTACTCGCCGACAGGGGGTTCGGCGGGCTGACCCTGCGTGCCGTCGCCGCTGCGATGGGGGTCTCGACCGGAATGCTCATGCACTACTTCCCGACCAAACGGGCCCTGCTCACACACGCCTTGGACTTGCTGGAGAAGCGCAGCGCGGAGAGGCCCCGCCGCGCGCGTCCCGCCGCGGGCCTCGCCACCGTGCGCGCCATGCTCCTGGACATCCTGCCGCTGGCTCCGGACGACACCGCCCGCAACCGCATCTGGGTCAGCTCCTGGGACCTCTCCCTCGCCGACGACGGGCTGACCGCGGAACAGGCCGACCGCTACACCCGCCTGCGCTCGACGATCGGCCCGCACCTCGAAGCCGCACGCGATCTCGGCGAGCTCCCCGCAGCCGCCGACCCGGACCAACTTGCCGCCGCTGCCGTCGCCTTCACCCACGGACTCGTCGTCCAGGCCCTCTTCGACCCCGGCCGATTCCCCCAGGACGTACAGATCAGCATGCTCGACGACTTCCTCGCCTCGGCCGCGCTGCCCCGGTCCGACGGCGGCAGCCGACCGGCCCCGCCGAAGACCTGCCACTGAAGAACGACGCGGCCCTCTTCGGCCTGCACGAGCTCCGGCCCCGGGCAGGGCCTGGCCTCGTCCACCGCACCGCCCGCCGCCACCGGCGTACGGCCTCCGTCGGAGCACTCGGGCACGTGCAGAATGGTGTCGACACAACTGGCGGCACGGGTGGGGGTATCGGTGCGACCGCTGGCGAAGAACGATCCGCAGCAGATCGGCCCGTTCCGGATCATCGGCCTTCTCGGTGGCGGCGGCATGGGACGGGTCTATCTCGGCCGCGCGGCGGACGGGCGGCCGGTGGCGGTGAAGACCGCGCGCTCCGAACTCGCCGACGACCGGGGCTTCCGGGCTCGTTTCGCCCGTGAGGTATCCGCCGCCCAGCAGGTGGGCGGACCGTTCGTGGCGCCGGTGGTCGACGCCGCGCCCCACGACGACGTCCCCTGGATGGCGACCGAGTACGTGCCGGGTGTCTCGCTGACCGATGCCGTGCACGACTGCGGGCCGCTGCCCGAGCACACGGTGCGGCTGCTGACGGCGGGCCTGCTGCACGCCCTGACGGCGGTGCACGCGCACGGGCTGGTGCACCGCGACCTCAAGCCGTCGAACATCCTGCTCACCGCGGAGGGCCCGCGTGTCATCGACTTCGGCATTGCGCACTCAGCCGCTGACACCGCCCTGACGACGACCGGCACCGCCCTCGGCACGCCGGGGTTCATGGCGCCCGAGCAACTCGTCATGACGGGCCCCAAGGTCACTGGCGCGGCGGACGTGTTCGCGCTGGGCGGGGTGATCGTCTTCGCGGCGACGGGCGCCGGCCCCTACGGGAACGCCGATCCGCAGGTCCTCATGTACCGCACCGTGCACGAGGAACCGCGGCTCGACGAACTCACGGACTTCCTCCGGGAGTTGGCGGCGGCCTGCCTGGCGAAGGAGCCGGAGGGGCGGCCCGCTCTGCCCGCCCTCATGGCTCTGGTGGGCGCACCGGGCCCGTACGGCGACTGGCTGCCGGAGCCCGTCGCCGTACAGCTGCGCCGTTTGTCCGCGCAGCTCAGCGACCCCAGGTCCCCGGACATGTTCGCGCCGCAACCCCCGGCCGAGGGGCCCGCCGACGTCCCCGACGACCGGCTGCCGACCCGTACGACGGCGGACGGTGCACCGCCCCCGCCGTCGTACGACGCGCCGCCGCAGAGGCCCGCGGGAGCCCCCGTGCCTCCCCAGCCCGCCACTCCGTCCCCGGGCCAATACGGCCCCGCCCTCGCCACCCCGCCGCAGGAGCGCCACCGGCCTGCTCCGCCACCGGGGCCGCACGTCGTCCCTCCCGGACCGGCCTCCGCACCCCCTGGGCAGCCGGCGTCCCCGGGACCGAGCCGACGCCGTGTGCTCGCCGCGCTGTCCGTCGTCGGGGTCGGAGCCGGTGGCGGGGCGCTGGCCTGGACGCTGCAGCCGGACGGCGGCAGTGACGGCGGCAGGAAGCCGTCCGGCGGCTCCAGGCCGAGCGGGAACCCTTCGGCCATCGGGACACCGTCCGGCCGGTTGCCGAAGGAGATACGCGACAAGGGCATCGTCACCATCGGCTCGGACATCAGCTACGCGCCCATGGAGTTCGTCAGGGACGGCAAGCCCGCCGGCCTCGACGTCGAACTCGCGACCGCCCTCAGCCGTGAGCTGGGCCTGCGCGTCAAGTTCGTGAACGCCACCTTCGACACCCTCCTCACCGGTCTGAACGTGAACCGCTTCGACCTGGTCATGTCGGCGATGACCGACACCAAGGACCGTCAGGAGGGGCGCACGGACGGCACGAAGACCGGCAGCGGTGTCGACCTGGTCGACTACTTCAAGGCCGGGCTGGTGCTCGTCGTCCGCAAGGGCAACCCGGAGGGCGTCAAGGCTCCCGGAGACCTGTCCGGCAGGAAGGTCGCCGTCCAGCGCGGCACGTTCGCCCGTGACTACCTGGACCAGCTGAACCCGAAGGCCCCCGCGAAGTTGAAGATCCGGGAGTTCGACTCACCGGCTGAGGTCTACGACGATGTCGCCAAGGGCCGGTCCACGGCCTGCCTCGACGATTTCCCGGTCGCGGCCCACAACGCCGCGACCCGCGCAGGCGGCACCGCCCTCGAACTCAGCGGCGCCCAGCTCGAACCCCTCCTCTACGGCATAGCGGTCGCCAAGACCAACACGGCCCTGCGCGACGCCGTAAGGGAAGCCCTCGACCGCCTCATCAGGAACGGCGAGTACGCAAGGATCCTCAAGAAGTGGCATGTCGCGGACGGCTCGGTGGGGCGGGCGGTCGTCAACGGGGGCCCGTAGGGCGGCCGGGCTCCGTTCGGGGTGAGCGTCACTGCGGTGCGGCCGTCGGGAACCGTTCAGCCGGTGATGACCTGGTTGGTCGTACCGAGCGGTGGACACCCATGGTGCGCCGCATCTTGGGGTGTGGACTCTCCCGCGCAGGATCGTCAGCGGTGTACGTGCTGCCGGATCTTTCCGGACGCAACGTACGGGCACCGGAAGACAGCCGTCAAGAGTCCGCCCGGTGTACGTGCCGGTAACGGATGGCCTCAGGATGTGCGCCTTGAGCTGCACAAATGCCGTGCCCCACGGGTGAGTGCCGTGCTACTTGGAGGTAATGTCCAGCGTTCGGCCGGTCCCTTGACCGGTCGCTGATGTGGGCCCTAGCCTCACCGCACATTGCCGTTCACCCCGGAGCGGGAGAGCACTGGATCAGCCAGACCCAGGCGCCGAAGGAGCAACACCTCCCCGGAATCTCTCAGGCACCCCTACCGCTCGGGCAGGCAACTCTGGAAAGCAGGCGCTGAGGCGCCTCGCCGACGGTGCAAGCCGCGCGCTGAGCGCGGCGAAGCTCTCAGGCTCATGACAGAGGGGGAGGCTCACTCGGCCGCACGGGCCCCTGCCCGTGCTCGACATTCGAGGAGCCCCTGATGGCTGTCCCGCCGCCTCTTCCCTGACCGCCACTGCCTGCCGGCTCCCGGGCTGATCTTCGATCTACTATGTGGGACCGTTCTGACGCCGTTCCGGCCGACTGCCGCATGTCCGCGCCCGGCCGACCCTGCCGCTCGCCCCCTGTGGGCGCGTGGTCATTCTCCGAGATGCCCCCTTCCCGTGCCCGCACGGGTCTTGAGATCTGCGAGGTTTGCCCATGCCTGAACGCAGTGACACCGGCTCGACGGCCGCGCCGGACCAACCGGCGGCCGGATCCACGGCCCCGCCCGAGGGCGAGCAACACCTCTCCCGTCAACTGTCCAACCGGCACATCCAGCTCATCGCGATCGGCGGTGCGATCGGAACCGGCCTGTTCATGGGCTCGGGCAAGACGATCTCGCTGGCCGGGCCCTCGGTGATCTTCGTCTACATGATCATCGGCGTGATGCTCTTCTTCGTGATGCGGGCGATGGGGGAGCTGCTGCTCTCCAACCTGCGCTACAAGTCGTTCGCCGACTTCGCGGCCGATCTGCTGGGGCCGTGGGCCGGCTTCTTCACCGGCTGGACCTACTGGTTCTGCTGGATCGTGACCGGCATCGCCGACGTCATCGCGATCTCCGGGTATGTGTCCTACTGGTGGCGCGATCTACCGTTGTGGATACCGGCGTTGGCCGCCGTCATCCTCTTGATCGCCTTGAACCTGCCCACCGTGAAGGCGTTCGGCGAGACCGAGTTCTGGTTCGCACTGATCAAGATCGTCGCGATCGTGGCGCTGATCGTCGTCGGGCTGGTCATGGTGTTCAGTCACTTCCAGGCGCCCGGGGGTGCGGCGGCAAGCTTCTCCAACCTCTGGAACGACGGAGGCTTCTTCCCCACCGGTCCCATGGGGTTCGTCGCGGGATTCCAGATCGCGACCTTCGCCTTCGTCGGCATCGAACTGGTCGGCACCACCGCGGCCGAGGCGGAGAACCCGGAACGGAACCTGCCCAAGGCGATCAACTCGATCCCGGTGCGCGTGATGCTGTTCTACGTCGTCGCGCTGATCGTGATCATTTCGGTCACGCCCTGGCGCGAGATCAGTGCGGACCGCAGTCCGTTCGTCGTGATGTTCACTCTCGCCGGTCTGGGGATCGCCGCCTCGCTGATCAACTTCGTGGTGCTGACCTCGGCCGCCTCGTCTGCGAACTCGGGCATCTACTCCACCTCACGGATGGTGTACGGGTTGGCCCGGGAGGGCGACGCCCCGGCGCGCTTCGGCAGACTCACCTCCAGGAAGGTACCGGCCAACGCCCTGCTCCTCTCCGGGGTGTTCCTGCTCGCCGGTGTGGTCATGGTCGCCATGGACAACTCGATCATCGAGGCGTTCACCTTGGTGACCACCGTGTCCGCCGTGCTGTTCATCTTCGTCTGGTCGATCATCCTGATCAGCTACCTCGTCTATCGCAAGCGCCGTCCGCACCTGCACGAGGCATCGAAGTTCAAGATGCCCGGCGGCATCGCCATGTGCTACGTCGTGCTGGTCTTCTTCGCGTTCCTCATCTGGGCACTGACCCAGGAGCCCGACACGCTGCGGGCCTTGCTGGTGACCCCGGTCTGGTTCGTCATCCTCGGCATCGCGTGGGCGGGGCTCCGCCGTCGCCCGGGTCATACCGCCCGTGAGGCGGCCTTCCGTTCCGAACTCCACCACGCACAGCGGGACTGATACGGCCACCGGATCCACAAACCGGCACCGATCGCGAGCGCCGTTCCCGGCGGACGGGAACGGCGCTCGCTTTCGGTGTGCTTGCCACTCCCACCACAGCCCACATCTGACAGCCACTCAGGACTCCACATTCCGCCGCCGGGTTGCGCTTGGAGCCCCTGTGTAGCCGTGCCGAGTTGGTCTTCCAGCTGTGTGGTGAGTTCCGATGGGGGCTCCGTACGGTGACGGCATGACCCGCGGCCCCGGGAAGCGGAAAGGGCCGGCTCGATGCTGTGGGCGTCGAGCCGGCCCTTCCCGGTCGTGCATCGCCCGGGGGTGCCGAGCGTTCCGATCGAGGGACCCCGTCAGTCCGTGCCGGACTCCATCGCGGCGCGGTCCAGCATCTCGTCGTCACCGGAGACCTCGCCGCGGGAGGCGATGGCCTGGGCGCCGCCCTCCGGCATCGTGCCGATCAGCCCGGTCGCGGCCGCTTGGGCGGCACCGATGGCGGGAGTACCGGTGCCGATCAGGCCGAGCCCGGCGTACTGCTCCAACTTCGCGCGCGAGTCGGCGATGTCGAGGTTGCGCATGGTGAGCTGGCCGATCCGGTCCACGGGGCCGAACGCCGAGTCCTCGGTACGCTCCATGGACAGCTTGTCCGGGTGGTAGCTGAACGACGGGCCCGTGGTGTCGAGGATCGAGTAGTCCTCACCGCGCCGCAGCCGCAGCGTCACCTCGCCGGTGACGGCCGCGCCGACCCAGCGCTGCAGCGACTCGCGCACCATCAGCGCCTGCGGGTCCAGCCAGCGGCCCTCGTACATCAGCCGGCCGAGGCGCCGTCCTTCGTTGTGGTACTGGGCGAGGGTGTCCTCGTTGTGGATCGCGTTGACCAGGCGCTCATACGCCGCGTGGAGCACGGCCATACCGGGCGCCTCGTAGATGCCGCGGCTCTTCGCCTCGATGATCCGGTTCTCGATCTGGTCCGACATGCCCATGCCGTGCCGGCCGCCGATGGCGTTCGCCTCCATGACCAGGTCGACGGGGGAGGCGAACTCCTTGCCGTTGATCGTCACCGGGCGGCCCTGGTCGAAGCCGATCGTCACGTCCTCGGGGGCGATCTCGACCGAGGGGTCCCAGAACCGCACGCCCATGATCGGCTCCACGGTCTCCACGCCGGTGTCCAGGTGCTCCAGAGTCTTGGCCTCGTGGGTGGCGCCCCAGATGTTGGCGTCGGTGGAGTACGCCTTCTCCGTGCTGTCGCGGTAGGGCAGGTCGTGGGCGAGAAGCCACTCCGACATCTCCTTGCGGCCGCCGAGCTCGGTCACGAACTCCGCGTCCAGCCAAGGCTTGTAGATCCGCAGGTGCGGGTTGGCGAGCAGGCCGTACCGGTAGAACCGCTCGATGTCGTTGCCCTTGAAGGTCGAACCATCGCCCCAGATCTGTACGTCGTCCTCGAGCATGGCCCGGACCAGGAGGGTGCCCGTGACGGCACGGCCGAGCGGCGTGGTGTTGAAGTAGGCCCGCCCGCCCGAGCGGATGTGGAACGCCCCGCAGGTGAGCGCGGCCAGGCCCTCCTCGACCAGTGCCGCGCGGCAGTCGACCAGGCGCGCGATCTCGGCCCCGTAGGTCTTCGCACGGCCGGGCACCGAGGCGATGTCGGGCTCGTCGTACTGGCCGATGTCGGCGGTGTAGGTGCACGGGATGGCGCCCTTGTCGCGCATCCATGCGACCGCGACCGAGGTGTCGAGGCCGCCCGAGAAGGCGATGCCGACGCGCTCGCCGGCGGGAAGGGAGGTGAGGACCTTAGACATGGATGAAGTATGCATGGCGGCGCATGATCATGCAAAGGGGTCACCCCCTTTGGGGCCCATTGGAGGGCAGGTCGCGTCTGGCGCCCCTATCTGCTCGAACCGCCACCCCCTCTCGGTGTGGACCAGCGAGCCACGTCGAACGCTTCGGCACCCTTGGGCGCAGCGCTCAGGGCAGAAATTGTTCCGAAGGATCGCCACATGCCCATTGACGAACGCGCACCCGGTCTGCGTTTTCCGGCCGCATCCACCCGATATCTGCTCCGTAGCTGATGCCACAGCGTGCTCTCCTCCCTCTCGCGAAGGACGCGCTCCTTCGCCCAAAGGCAGAGCCGCAACCCGAGACGGTCTTGTGTCGCCGGGGGCGGCTTTCTGCTGGGTCATGTGCCCGTCCGTCGGAATTCCGCCGTCTGCACTGCCACCTGCGCCCGGCCTATCGCCGGGAAAGGTGATACCTGAGGTGTAGGCCATCCGATAGATACGGCATTCGCTCCCCCTCGCGCTCGCCTCACTCTGAGTTGACCGGGAGATGCGCGGAGGATTCGCCCAATGGGGCCCGTGCGTCAACTCGCGGACACTTGCGGAAGTTACCGGGGAGTCCGGGGAACCCATAGTGTGCAGCGGCGCTCTCCTTAAACACCGAAGGGCGGGGCGGAAATCTCCGTACCGCAATCTTCAGGCGAGTTCGGGAACAGGCTGACGCATCGGCCACCCGGCGCAAGGAAGGAAGAAGAGATGTCACTCGACAGAACAGACTCGGCCCGTACCTCCCGCCGCACGCCACCGACGGGGAGAGCCCGGCGTGCCGCCCTCATCACCGCGACCGCGCTCCTCGCGGCCCCGCTCGCCGGCGCTCCCGCTACGGCCTGGGCCGCCGACGCCGAGACCCCCAAGACCCCCTTCTACAAGAGCGACCAGGAGGTCATCGACTACCTCGACAAGGCCGCGCACCTCAAGGACACGGCAGCCATCCAGGGCTACCCGGTCACCGGTCAGGACACCAAGGAGATCACGCTCGAACAGGTGAAGAAGACGGGCTATTCACCCGAGCAGGCGGTCCAGGATGCCCAGAAGATGCTGGAGGGCTTCGGCTCCACCCCTGGTTTCGAGAATTACGGCACGGAGGAACGCGCGAACAGCAAGGAGGACAAGGACCCTGGCTGGCTGGGCAACTGGGATGCGAAGTCCATATGCGGTCAGCCCAGCGACGTACTCGAGAAGCAAACCCGCAAGCTGACGTGTGGCTTTGTGGGAAAGGTCGACCAGAGATACCCGGTGATGGTGACCACGGACAGGGTCCCCGGCGGAACGAAGCTCACCTACGTGACCGAGGCCAGCATCGGCACGGAAGACAAAGAGGTCAAGGGCTGGAAGGCGGGCGGCAAGCTCATCATCAACGCCTCGCCGGACAACAAAGGGGCCGCCCTCGAGGGCGGCGGCGAGTACAACCAGTCGACCGAAACCACGAAGAAGTGGGCGAGCATGGCCCAGCAGCGCAGGGAATTCACCGTCCCGGAGGGAATGGCCGGTGGAACATTCCAAGCGCACGCGAACGCCGGGTGGTACACCGGTTACATCGTCCAAAAGATCGACAACACCGATGGAAAGGCGGAAAAGATCGTCGCGATTCCCGCCCGGGTACTCATCCAGGCGCCGGACGACGACGTTCCCCTTACGTGGGTCGGGCGCGGAGCCTAAGGGCTGTCCGTAACTGTTGGTCACGGGTGGGATGGTCTTGCTGTGGCTGATGTGATCACGGCGCCGGAGCCGTCCTGGGCAGCCCGTTCACCGGGCTGAGCCCGCGGTAGTTCGGCAGGCTGATCGTCGCCTTGCGCCGCGAGGGCGCGGACCCGGTCCGCCGGGGTCGGTCATGGAGCCTGAACTGGAGGACCGGGTCCTGCTGGTTGCCGCGTACTGGCGCACCAACCTGACTCTTCGTCAACTCGCTACACACGTCCGGGGTTTTGAAGCCGGGAACCGGCCTGGTCAAGCTGGAAGATCCATGAAGAGCTGGACGTTCCTCCGCGACTGCCGCCTCAGGTGGGGGCCGGTGGCGCGAGCGCACCGTCCCGTTCGGGTGGGGAGGCTGTGTCGGTCCGGTCCTCCGGGCGACTGATCGTTTCGCTACTGCTTGTCGCCCTCGGCGGACCGTTTGGTGATCTCGGTCTTGATGGTCTCGCGCAGCTCGTCTGACGTGAAGCCGAGGTCGCGCAGGATCTGCGCGGCCGGGCTCTCCTCGGTGCTGATCAGGCCCAGCAGCGCGTGTTCCGTGCCGACCCAGTCGTGGCCGAGGTCGGCCGATGAGCGGCGTGCCTGCTCGATGGCCTCCTTGCTCTCCGGCCGGAACGCGATGTGACCGCGCAGCGCCTTCTCCCCGGCCGGCGGCATCGCTTCCTCGATCGCGTCACGGATGCGTTGCTCCGATTCGGTTTTCGCGATCAGCACCTCGTACGCCAGGCCCCGCGGTTCGCCGAGCAGGCCGAGCAGGAGGTGTTCGGTGCCGATGGAGTCGTGTTTGTGCGTTCGGGCGGCCTCCTGCGCCAGCACGATGCTGTGCCGGTTCAGGTTGGTGTACCGCTCGAAAGGGCCGGGTGCGTGGCGTTGCTGGGCGGCCTGCTTGGACACCCCGATGGCGTCGCCGATCTCGGTCCATGACGCGCCGGTCTGCTTGGCGTTGCTGACGTAGTGGTCGATGAGCTGGTCACCGAGGTCGGACAGGGTCTGGGCACGCAGCCGCGCCTCGCTGATGCGGGCCAGTGCGTTGGCGTCGGGGAGTTCCTCGTCGAGCCGGGCGATCAGGTCGGCGAGGCTGATGTCGAGTGGGCTCATGCGTCAATCTTAAGTTGACGTTCGGGTATTGTCAACTTGTAATTGACGCTCGTTTCCTGGTGCGCTCCCGCAGCTACGTGCGATGGTCCGGTGCAGCAGTTGGGCCCGATCACGGCCCACTGGATCGCTGGGCCCATGAAGAGGCGCAGTGAACTCAGAGCCGAGGACGACCGCACGGTTGCCGGCCCAAGAGGCTGTCCCGTATTTCCGTGAGGTCCAGGGGCGGCAGCTGAGACAGTTCGGCACGGGCCGCGCTCATGGCGGCGCCGTAGCGCGGGGCACCCAGGAGCGCCGTCAGGGCGTCGGCGATCTCGCCGCGCCTCGCCGTCACGTCCAGCGCCCGGCCCAGGCCGCTGCGGGCGAACGCGGCGGCGTTGTCGGGCTGATCGCCGAGAACACCCAGTCCCAGCACGGGCGTTGTGCCCTGCACCGCGTCGAGCAGGGACGCCCGGCCTCCGTGCGTCACGAACAGGTCGGCCCGGTGCAGGAGCGCGGGCTGCGGGGCGTGCTTGACGACCTTGATGTGAGGGCTCGCGCTCGGCAGGTGCTGCGCGAGGTCTCCCGCGGACACGATCGCGTCGCAGTCGATTGCGCGGAGTGCAGCCATGATCTCCCGGTATACCTTCCCGACGGCGGTACGCAGACCGGACATCGCGGTGGTCAGGGTGCCGAGGCTCACGTAGACGAGCGGGCGCGACGGGCGGAACGAGGGGGCACGGTCCAGCCACTGGGGGAGGGCGGTGCGGAAGTCCGCGACAGTGCGTCGGACCGCGCGCGCCGAGGGCGGGGGCGTCTCGAAGAACCAGTGGACCGGCGCGGGGGTGAGCATCGGGGGGAGCGTGGGTGTGTCCTGCCCGTGCTGCATGTAGAGGGGAAGCAGCGCGGGCGCGATGTGGGTGTCCCAGAGATCCAGGAGCACGGGGCCGAGGCCGTTGTCCGCTGCGAGCAGGGGCAGTTGCAAGGCCCTGGCCGCGAGGTGCGCGCCGAGGTCGCTGCACTCGGCGATCACCAGATCGGGCCGCTCCTGTGTCCACGCGGTGAGCAGGTCATGGGCCTTCGCCTCGGCCTGTTCGGGCCAGAGGTGGCCGAAGACGTACCGGTTGAAGGGGCCGTTTCCGTACCTCTGCCAGACCTCGCTCGCCGCCTGCTGGACGACGGGATCGCATGTCCAGTTCGTACCGGCGCCGGAGAACTCCACCCCGCGTCGCCGGGCTTCGCGGCGGAACATGAGGGGGGCGTGGAGCGTGACCTGGTGGCCCTGTTCAAGGGCCGGGCAGGTGACGTAGTCCAGCGCGGACACGTGTGAAGGTACCGGTTCAGCGGTGATCGCTATCCGTAAGGCCACCAAGGCACTCCAAGCTCTTTCATCGGGTCAACGCCCGGCGGTGCAGCAGCCTTCGGCGGCTTCGACCGTGCTGCGCTGTTACGTGCCCCGGTGGTCCGGCTGTTGCGTTGCCGAGGCGGCTCGAGCCTGCGGCATGATCCGTCCCAGCCGCCACCAACGACGGGCAGTTCGGGATACGGGAACGTCTGAATCAGCCGTGACCAGCAGATATACGCGTCACGTGGAACGCCGAAAAGGAACGCCGGGAAGCTTCGGACATCCTTGGTGCCGAGTGACTGGCGAACGACCCGCGCGCGGCCAGAACACGGCGCTCCTGCCCGGGCAACGGCCACGGCCGACGCCATTCCGCGTTCCGGCATCCCGAACTGTCCGTGTTTCGTGGGGCAGGGGCCTGAGGGTGGTGTGTCCCGGGCCTATCTGCCCCAGATCTTCCGGTACGCCGCGCGGTAGCCGGGCGGGTCCCAGGTCGTGGCCCCGCTGCTGTTGGCGGCCGTGGAGATGTGGACGGGGGAGACGTAGCCGCTGGCGGGTTCGCCGGAGAAGGCGCGGTTGAATTCGTCGAGGATTTGCCAGCCCTGCTGCGAGAGCGGCTCGGGAACGGTGGCTGCCTGGAACTGTTTGCTGTTGATGCGCTGGAAGGCGGAGGGATCGCCGTCGCCCGCGCCGACGTTGAAGGGGGCGCCGGCGCCTTTTTTGCGTGCCGCGCGCAGGGCCGGGGCGGCGTCGGCGAAGTACACGTCGTTGATGGCGATGGAGTGGGTCCATGTGTTCCGGAAGCGGGAGAGGAGTGAGGAGACCTGCTGGGGAGTGCGGCTGCTGGTGTCGGAGATCGGGATGTTCTCCTCCGCCAGCAGCCGCACTCCGGAGCAGGTGGCCAGTTCTTTCTTGATCAGTTCGGACTTGTTCCTGGCGAACGGGATCGAGGCATCCGTGAACACGACGGTTCCGGCGTGGCCGTGGGAGTGCGCGATGACCCAGTCCGCGCTGATCTTCGCGACGTCCTGGACGCGGGTGGTGATGTTGGTGAAGAGCTCGGGGTCCTTGCTCGGGCCGGGGGAGTCGACCGCATGCCAGCCGATGAGCGGAATGTGCAGGGCGTTGGCCTTGGCGACCTGCTGCGACGTCAGCTTGGGGTCGAAGCCGCCGATCACGATGCCCGAGGGCCGGAGGGCGAGGGCCTGGCTGAATGCCGCTTGGATCCCGGCGGGGGTGCCCTGGCCGTCGATCACCCGGACGTCCCAGCCGATGGCCTGCGCGGCGTCCCGCACCCCCTCGGCGGCGCCGGCGACACCGGGATTGGTCATGGTCTGGGCGACATAGACGATGCTTTTGCCGGGGACCGCCCGGGGGCCACGGGTGGGGCCGTGCCATGCGGGGCGGTTCTTCATGGCCCGTTGTACGGCCGCCTCGGCGCCGGCCAGTACGGCGGGGCAGCCGGCCTCGGCTGGCCCTGTGGCGGTGGGCCCGGCACCGGTCGAGGTGCCGCGCTCGCAGCCGGCGAGCACAGCGGCCACCACCCCTACGGCGACTGCGGTGCTCAGGGCGGGCTTGCGGTGCGGCTGCACGGGTGCTCCTCGCGGAGGGATGACACGGAGACGGCACGTCACGAGGTGACATTGGACAGGTCCTTGCGGGGACGGGGCGGCTCCGCCCGTCGGTGGCGCAGCTGTCGGCGCGCGGCATAGCCGGCCATACCGACGGCGAGGAGCAGGGTGGCGCCGTTGAACAGCGGGGTGACCCAGAACTGCGCGCCGAACTGGCCGATACCGGCGAGGCCGATGGCGAGGATGACGACGGCGACCAGAGTGCCCAGTGCGTTCGGGCGACCGGGTTTGATCGCGGTGGAGCCAAGCAGCGCACCGACGAAGGCAGGCAGCAGATAGTCCAGGCCGACGCTGGGATTGCCGATGCGCTGCTGCGCGGCGAGCAGAACACCGGCGATACCGACGATCAGGCCCGAGCCGGCGAACGCATAGATGACATAGCGCCGGGAGGGAATGCCCAGCAGGTCGGCGGCGCGCGGGTTGGAGCCGATGACGTACAGGTACCGGCCGAGGGGCAGCCGTTCCAGGAGCAGCCACAGCACGGCGGTGAGGGCGAGGACGTAGAAAGCGGAAACCGGCAGGCCGAGGAACCGGGAGTCGTAGAGGTCGGTGAAGGCGGCCGGCAGGCCCTGGGGGCCGGGGACGATCCGGGCGCCGTTGGTGATCCAGCCGGTGAGGGCGTACAGGATGCTGCCGGTGCCGAGGGTGGCGATAAAGGAGTCGATCTTCGCGAATTCGACGACGACACCGTTGAAGGTGCCGACGACCGCACCGCCGAGGACCACCACGAGACAGGCGAGCGGCCAGGGCCACGAGGCGTTGGCGATGAGCTGCATCGTCATCACATGCGCGAGGCCGAGACCGTAGCCGATGGACAGGTCGAACTTGGCAGTGACGATGGGGATCATCGCGCCGAGCGCGAGGATGGCGGGGATTGACTGGTTGGACAGGATCTCGGAGATGTTGTCCAGGGTGGGAAAGGTGTCCGGCAGGGCGAGGGAGAAGGCCAGGAACAGCAGGGCGGTGAGGGCCAAGAGACCGTAGGCGCCGACGAGGTGCCCCAGCCGGCGGACCTGCGGGGAATGCGGGGAGGGCGTCATGGTCTCCTCGTCTCCCCGGTGAGCGCGGCCATGGCCGAGGAAGCGCGGGCGAGTCCGGTGACCGTGAGGGCCTCCCCGCTCAGCTCCTCCGTCACCGCCCCGCGGACGAATACCAGGGCGCGATGGCACACCTGGGCGACCTCCTCGAAGTCGGTGGAGATGAGCAGTACGGCGAGGCTTTCGGCCAGCGCTTCCTGGAGCAGGCGGTAGACCGCCGTTTTGGCGCCGATGTCCACCCCGGCGGTCGGCTCTTCGAGGATCAGCAGACTGCGGTGTATCCGCAGCCACCGTCCGACCATGACCTTCTGCTGGTTGCCCCCGGACAGGGTGGCGATCGGTGCCTCGCTGTCCCGGGGGAACACCGAGAACCGCTCGGCCAGGGCCGTGGCCTCGGCCCGCTCGCGCCGGGGGCTGATCCAGTGAAAGGCCCGCAGTCCGTCCGCCCGGGGGTTGGCCAGGAAGTTCTCCCGTACGGTCAGTTCGGCGGCACAGCCCTCTTCCTGACGGTCGCTGGTCACGAAGCCGACGCCGGAGCCGACGGCGGCGGTGACCGTGCCCGGGGTGTACGGCTGGCCGTTGAGCCGGATCCGTCCGCCGACGACGGGCCGGGCGCCGGCCAGGGCGCGGCCCAGTTCCATGTGGCCTGCGCCGGTGAGGCCCACCATGCCGAGGATCTCCCCGGTGCGCAGTTCCAGGCTGACCGGTGCGGTGTTCTCGGTCCGTACGCCGTCGAGGCTCAGCAGGACGGGTCCCGCGGCGGGGGCGCGGCGGAAGCCGGCCGGTTCATGGCCCACGATGTCGTGCACCAGCCGGGCGGGGCTGTGGCCGGCGAGCGGGCCCTGGCTGATGAGGCGGCCGTCGCGGAGGACGGCGAACACCTCGGCGACCTTGTACACCTCGTCGAGCCGGTGGGTGACGTAGACGAGGGCGTGGCCCTGGTCGCGCAGGGTGTGGAGCACCTCGAAGAGCCGGGCGCAGTCCGCCGCCGGGAGGCTGGCGGTCGGCTCGTCGAGGACGATGAGCTCGGCCCGGGTGCACAGCGCGCGGGCGATGGCCACCAAGGAGCGTTCGGCGCGCGGGAGGTCGGCGAGGACGGTGCGGGGGTCGAGGTGCGCGGCGACGATGCTGAGGGCCTCGGCGCACCGTTCGCGGGCCAGCCGCCAGGACAGCAGCCCGGCGCGGTGTGGGTAGCCGGTGCCCAGGGCGATGTTCTCGGCGACCGTCATCCATTCCACCAGCCCCAGGTCCTGGTGGATGAAGGACATGGTGCGGGCGGCCGCTTCGGTGCCGAGCGGGTGCCCGGCCACGGTCACCTCGCCCTCGTCCGCGTGGTGGACGCCCGCGAGCACCTTGATGAGGGTGGACTTTCCGGCACCGTTGGGACCGAGCAGGGCGAGGATGCTGCCGGAGTGGATGTCGAGGTCGACCGCGTCCAGGGCGAGTGTGCCGCCGAACCGCTTGCTGAGGCCGCGTATGCGGACGAGCGGCTCCGGGCCATGGTGCGGGGGAGGGGGGCGGTCAGGAGCGTCGTGCACAGACTTCTCCGGGGGTCGGCCTCGTGGTTCTTCCCGACTGAAAGGGACACTGCTGCTGGGCGCTTCGCGGTGGTGGGGGCGCCGGGGCGTGCGGTCCTGATGATGCGTGACCGGCCAGGTCGCCACATTTCCGACATGCTAAGGCCCCCTTTGGCCTCGATGCCGGATGGGCTGTCAGATGGCGGGAATGTCGTCGAAGTGTGCTTCGATGGCGCCGGGCTTTCCGCCAGGTGCCTCCAGCGCGCACTCGGCCCAGATGACCTTGCCGTCGGCGGTGTAGCGGGTGCCCCAGGCCTGAGCGAGCTGCGCGACGAGGAACAGACCGCGGCCGCCCTCGTCGGTGCTGGCCGCATGGCGCAGATGCGGGGCGGTGCTGCTGGTGTCGGAGACCTCGCAGATCAGCGTGCGGTCGTGGAGCAGGCGTACCTGGATGGGGCCGGTGCCGTAGCGGATGGCATTGGTGACCAGCTCGCTGAGCAGGAGTTCGGTGGCGAAGACGACCTCGTCCAGCCCCCATTCGGCCAGTTGGCGGGTGACGGCCGCGCGGATGCCGGAGACGCACGCGGGATCGGAGGCCACGTCCCAGGTGGCGATCCGGTGCGGGGCCAGGACGCGGGTACGGGCGACGAGCAGGGCGATGTCGTCGGTGGGGTGGTCGGGCACCACGGTCCGGAGAACGGCCTCACAGGTGTCCTCGGGTGAGCGGTCCGGGTGCGCCAGTGCTTGGCGCAGCCGGTCGAGGGCCCGGTCGAAATCGCGGTGGCGGTCCTGGATGAGCCCGTCGGTGTAGAGGACGAGTTGACTGCCCTCCGGGAGGTGGAATGCGGCGGTTTCGAACGGGAGCCCGCCCAGGCCCAGCGGCGGGCCCGCGGGGAGGTCGGGGAAGGTCACGGTGCCGTCGGGGCGGACGATCGCGGGTGGGGGGTGGCCGGACCGGGCCATCACACACTGCTGGGAGGTGGGGTCGTAGATGGCGTACAGGCAGGTGGCGCCGATGATGCCGGGGCTGCCGGCGGCTTCCGCGGCGTCCTCGTCCCGGTCGAGGCGCCCCACGAGATTGTCGAGGTGGGTGAGGACCTCGTCCGGGCCCAGGTCCAGTTCGGCGAAGTTGCGCGCGGCGATGCGCAGTCGGCCCATGGTGGCGGCGGCATGCATCCCATGGCCGACCACATCCCCGACGATCAGGGCGATACGGGTGCCGGAGAGGGGGATGACATCGAACCAGTCCCCGCCGACCCCCGACTCGGCAGGCATATAGCGGGAGGCGACCTCGACGGCGTTCTGCTCGGGGAAGCTGTGCGGCAGCAGGCTGCGCTGCAACGCCAGGACCATGGTGTGTTCACGGGTGTAACGGCGGGCGTTGTCAATGCAGATGGCCGCGCGTGTGGCGAGTTCCTGGGCCAGCGACCGGTCGTCGTCCCCGAAGGGCGCCGGATCCGCCGAGCGGTAGAAGCTCGCCACGCCCAGGGCGATCCCACGGGCGAGGAGGGGGACGGTGATGAGGGAGTGGACGTGGTGGTCGAGCAGATCCTGGGCGTGCCCGGGATCCTGGGCGATCCACCCCGTGGCGGCCCGCAGGTCGGGCTCCAGGACCGGCTCCCCGGCGGCCAGACAGCGGAGCTGGGGCGTGGTCGGGCGGAGATCGACCGGTTCGCCGGCCGGGTAGAAGGGGCAGTCGTCGCGAATGCCGTGGACCACCGTGCGGTGGAGTCCGGAGCGAGGGTCGGTCGGCTCCTCGCCGCGCAGCACCGCCGCGGGCAGGTCGATGGTGATGAAGTCGGCCAGGCGCGGCACGGCCATCTCGGCCAGCTCGTGGGCGGTACGGCTCACGTCCAGGGTGGTGCCGATGCGGGTGCTGGCCTCGGACAGCAGCTCCAGACGGCGCCGGGCCGCCACCGCATACGTCCCCACACCCGGCTCGCCCACCATCACCAGCCCCCTGGCCGCGCTGTCGGGTGCGGTGCTTCCCATGGCGCCGGGCATGCCGGGAGTGCCGGGCCTGCGGGCTGTCGCGACCGCCCGGCCGGGTGCGGCGTCGGGAAGGCGCCCGGGCAGGGGGGTGGCGGGTGCCAGGACCTGCTCCGCGAGGGGGGTGGCGGGTGTCCCGGCTTCGGCGGGTACGGCCACCCGCTGGTGGGCCGAGGGCAGGACCGCTTCGATGACGATTCCCTCCACCCCGGAGGCGCTCGTCACGGGGCGGCTCAGCAGGGTGACCCGCCGGCCGCCAGGCAGGGACACCTCGACGGCGGCCCGCTGGGCCGAGGTGATCAGTTCGGTGGCCTTCTCCTTGAGGATCATCTGGTCCCGCCAGTCCAGACCGCTCTCGGCGAGCTCGCCCAGCTGCCCGTTGCCGCTCGTCTCGCCGCCCGGCGCATGGCGCCTGGCGTCGAGGTACGCCTGCAGCAAGGCCCGCTCCCGCGCCGAACTCTGCTCCAGCAGCCGCCGTTCGATGACGCCGGCGGCCTTGCGGATCACGGTGTTCAGCGCGGTGTCCGCGTCGGTGAGCGGAAAGCCGAGGCAGAGGACGCCCTCGATGCGCCCGCTGAGCAGGTCGCGGACGGGAATGGCCGCGCAGGCACTGGACTGCGAGCGTTCGGCGAAGTGCTCGGCACCGAAGACATTGATCAGCTGCCGTTCCGCGAGCGCCAGCCCGATCCCGTTGGTCCCGCCGAACCGCTCGGCGAACACGAAGCCCGGGACGCTCTGGATCGCGGCCAGATGTCTGACCAGAGAGGCTTCGCCGAAGCGGCGTTGCAGCACCGCGCCCCGTCCGTCGGCGAGCGACACATTCATGTTCCGGCCCGCGAACCGGGACTGCAGCCGGTCCAGTACGGGCACCGCGGCGCGGACGAGCCGGCCGTCCAGATCGAGATCCTGGCGGAAGGGGAGCACGCAGCCTTCCGGTGTGAGCCCCAGCGACCGGGAACGCTGCCACGAATTCAGGATCGGACTCCGGACGGCCCCCTCGACCGACCCCTCACGGAGGAACTGCTCACGGGCGCGTGCGGGACCGATGCCCTCTCCCGCCAGCCCCATCCCAATCACTTCCCACATGGGTGCATGCCGCGATGGCCACCCGTACGTCGGAGCAGCTGTCCCGTTTGATCCAATTGTAGAGCTTTGCACTTCTGGCGGTACTGATCGCGGACCCGGAGGAGAACCGGGCGGCCGGACACCTTCCGCGACCCGGCCACGGAGTCCGACCGTACGGAGCTCACGGGCGGGCCGAAGCAGCGATCATGGCCGTGACCTGGCCTCCAGCGGGTCGCCCGGTAAAAAGGTCGCCTGATGGACGGCCCGGTGACCGCCGGCCGTCACAGGACCGCGACCGGAGTCACGGGCGAGCCCGTGCCACCGGGGATGTTCAGGGGAGCTACCAGGAGTAGGAACTCGTAACGGCCCGTCTCGGCGCTCGCGGCGGAGAGCACCTCCAGGTCGAGGTTGTCCAGGAGCGGCACCCCCATCGCGGCGACGGCCAGCGCATGCACCGGGGAATGCAGGCCGTCGACCGGTGAGGGCCGTACATCGCTGTCGCCGTCGCCGCCGAGCAGGGCGATGCCGCGCTCGGCCAGCAGGGGCATGGCGTCCACATGCAGGCCCGCGCTCGCCGTGCCGGTGTCCCAGGCACCCAGTTCCTGGCGGCGGCGGACAGCGCCGGACCGCAGCAGCACCGCGTCGCCCTCGCCGATCGTCACCTCCAGTGCCCGCTCCGCGGCAAGGATGTCCGCCGCGTGCACCGCCTGTCCGGGCTCCAGCCAGCCGAGCCCGAGAACGAGGGGCAGGTCGAGAAGCACCCCCTTGGTCACCAGCGGGCCCAGCGCGGACACGGCGCCGAACCGCGCACCTCCGGCGTCGATGCACTCCTGCGCCGCGCGGCCGTCGTAGAGCTGCCCGCGGTAAGCGACATGGGAGAGCGCGTCCAGATGACTGACGGCCTTGCCGTGGTAGTCGACGGCGATGAAGTCCTTGTGCGTGGCGGGCTCAGGAGGCTCGACGTCACCGAGATCGGACATGTAATGCAGGGCGGGCTTGCTGTTGTCCGGGCCGGGCGCCGTGTCCCAGGGACGTGCCATCGGGACGAGGGTGCCGGACCGGACCAGCGCGGTGGCCCGCCGTACGTGCTCCGGCGTCACCCGGTTCCAGGCCCCGCGGTCGGCAGCGGCCCAGCGGCCCCACGTACGGACCGCCGCGAACAGCGCGTCGAACTCCTGGCGGGACACGCCGGACCCCTTGCCGGTACCGGCCGGCGGGGTAGCCGGTGCGTCGCCGGGATGGCCGGTCACGTGTGGGTGACCGCTTGCGGGAAGTCGAAGACCTGGTCCGGGTCGTACTCGTACGCGACAGTGCGCAGGCGCTCCAGATTCGGGCCGTAGTAGGCCTTTGCCCAGTCGGGGAGGGCCGGATCGATGTAGTTCACATAGCCGCCCTTGATGCCCTGGTCCGCAAGTCCCGCCACGACCTGGCCGACGCTGCGCGTCACCGCGGCTTCGGACGCCGCCGTCGCGCTCGCATAGATCTGGGCGGTGGCGAAGGCCTTGCGGTGCGGGAACGCGGTCTGCTGGACGTCCACATCGGCCACCGCACCACCGAGGGGATCGAGGATGAGATCCATTCCCGGACGGTTTTTGAGCACGGTGACGACGGCGCCCGGATTGGCGGCGTGCGAGGTGAGAACCCGCGACGAGGCGACGAACGACTGTCGGTCGGGGCTGCCGGCGAAGAAGCGCATGGCCTTGAAGTAGTCGCGGTCCTCGACCCTTCGCTGGTCGGGACGCACATCGGCGCGCGTGACCAGGTCGTTCAGGAGGAGATTGCAGGCGCTGCTCGGCCCGACGAAGCAGCCGGCCACCTTGCAGCGCGGTTTGGCCCCACCCGACACATTGAGGTTGGCCCACAGCTCGCGCGGCGCGGCGGTGATCCACGGCTGCCACGCGGTCAGCACCTTCGTCGCGTTCCCCGCCGGGAAGTCGAGCCGGAACACCGTCAGCGCCGGAGCCGGGTCGGTCGCGAAGGTGAACTGTGTGACGACCCCGAAATTGCCGCCGCCACCACCGCGCAGGGCCCAGAACAGATTCGGATTCTGCGTGGCCGAGGCGGTCAGCGTCCTCCCGTCCGCGGTGACGACCTCGGCGGACACGAGGTGGTCACAGGTGAGCCCGAACCTGCGTTGCAGCACGCCGATTCCGCCACCCAGGGCCACCCCGGCGATGCCGACGGTGAAACAGGAGCCGCCGGGCAGACAACGGTTGGCCTGGCCGAGCGCGGTGTAGACGTCCTGCAGTGTCGCACCGGCGCCGATGGTGGCGGTGCCGTCCGGCTGGGCCCGCACGGTCGACAGACGCCGGAGGTCAAGGGTGAGGCCGCCGTGCGGCGCCGAGTAGCCGACATAGGAGTGCCCACCGCTACGGGCCGCCAGCGGCACCCGGTTCGCCGCCGCCAGCACCGCCTCGCGGACATCGCCCACCGACGCGCACTGCGCCACCGCCGCGGGCACCAGGTCGTCATTGAGCGGGTTGAAAAGCTTCCTGGCGGTCTCGAACCCGGCGTCTCCCGGCCGCAGCAGCGCGCCGCTCATCCGCCGGCGCAGGCCGTCCCAGTCCACATTGTTCCTGACGGCGGCCGCCCGTCCGACGGCCCGGGGGGAACTCTCCTCGCCTCCCCGAGCCTCGGTGCCGGCCCGGGACGCGTGGAACAGAGGGTCCCGCGCCATGGTCACCATCTCCCTCTGGAGAGGCCAGGTATGCGGGTGCGTGCCCGTTTTGGTACGGACAATTTCACGCTAACACGGGGTGAGGGGCCCCTCCAGTTGACCGCCGTACGTCTCGGAGCCGCTGGTCAGGGCTGGTTGAGGAGACTGGGAGCGCAGGGCTGCCGGCGTCGTGGGTGGCGAGCGCGGCCCTTCGGGTTCGCACCGCCCGCCCGGCCCGTCGGTCAGAGCCGACGACCGAAGAGCTCCAGCAGGTTGTGCCAATGACGCTGATCCGCCACGGAGTTGTACGCGGCGGTGTCGGTCTGGGTGTAGCCGTGCTGGGCACCCTCGTACAACTCGCTGCGGTAGGGGACGCCCTCGGCGTCCAAGGTCCGCTCCAGGCTCGCGATCTGGTCGGCCGACATCAAATGATCGCGGTCGGCGTGGCCGAAGTACAGCTCAGCCGTGCTGCGGCCGGCGAGCCGGTGCGGGCTGTCCTCGGCATCGGTGACCAGCCGGCCCGCGTGGAAGGAGGCCGCGGCTCCGATGCGGTCGGGGTAGGCCGCGGCGGTGCGGATCCCGAGCACACCGCCCATGCAGTAGCCGGTGGTACCCACCGGCCCGTCGGTGACCAGAGGAGAGGCGGCAAGCCAGTCCAGGTAGGCGCCGGCGTCCCGCATCGCCAGGTCCGGGGTGAGGGCCTGCATGCTCGGGGAGAGCTGCTCGAAGATCTCCGGCAGATGGGAGGGGGCGATGAAGTCGGGCAGGTCCACGACGGGCGCACGCCCCGCGCGGTACAGGACGTTGGGCACCAGCACCGTGTAGCCGTGCCCGGCCAGACGCCCGGCCAGCTCCTCCAATGAGGGGCGCAGTCCGAACGCGTCCATGTACAGCAGGACCCCGGGGTGCGGCTTGCCGTCGTCGGGGTGAGCGAGATAGGCGTCGGCGGCGCCGTCCGGGGTGGGGATGTCCAGGGATGCGCCGTGCACGCTCGTCATGTCCACACCTTTCCTCGGGCTCCCGGGGGGACGCACGAGGGCGGCCGCCCGTCCGCCGGTGATCACGCCGGCGGATTCCACACTAATCATCGTGGGTGAGCTGCGCGGAGAGGGGCATCCGTCCGGGCGAGAGGTGCGCGGGCGACGTACGGAGGCAGGCACCTGTGAGGCGAGGGGCACCGCACTTCGATCTCCGCCCCGCCCCCGCCGATCTGTCGGGAGCCCACCACGGACGCCCCGTAAGACTGTCCATGCGCGCACAAGTCCCTTGAGTTTCCCTCGTGTTGGAATCCAGGCATGGCCACTACCTCTGCCGGACCACCCGTGTCTCCCTCCTGGAACGAGCCCTCTGACCGGCTGCGGGCCGAGCTGGAGCGGTTATGTGACGAAGCGATACGACAGAAGGACCTCGCTCACCGCAGGGCTGATTTCTGGGTCAAGGTCGATATCGCCCTGGGTTTCCCCGCGGCGCTCCTCGCCGGCGTGTCCGGAGCCGCGGGGCTGGCCTCGGCGGACGCCCGCATCCCCGCGGCGTTGCTGGCGCTGATCGCCGCGGGGTGTGCGGCGGGGGCGGGCTTCCTCCGGGGTGACAGCCGGCGGGTGGCCAACAAACGCGCCCGCCAGGCATGGGCCTCCGTCGAGGCCGCGGCCCGTATGAAGCTGGCAAAGGACCGAGTGGTCCCCGAGGACCTCGGCGAGGTGCTGGAGTGCCGCCAAGTCGCGCTGGCGGCATACGAAGGGGATGATTCCTAGCCCGGTCCGGTCCCCGGCGATTCCGGGCCGATGGCCGCCTACTGGTCGACGGACGGCCCGGGCTTCCACTGGAGCTCGTCGAGCCGCAGAAACGCCAGCGCGCGGCGCATCAGGTCGACGAATTCCTCAGGCTCGTCCTGCCAGGCCCAGTACTCCATGGTGACGGTGAACGCGTCCAGCACCGCGGTGGTCAGCAGCCGCACTTCGAGACTGTCGGGAGGGGCGCCCGTGCGGGACGCCAGCGCGGGCGCGAGCCGTTCCTGCATCTCCCGCCCCGCCGCGAGCCAGCGCATCTTCAGGACGGGGACGGTTCCCAGGACCCGGACCAGCCGACGGGCCCGGGCGGCGTCCTCCAGGCGCCGCTCGGCCGTCTCCGTCCCGAAGGACGCCTCGATGGCGGCGCTGAGCGGTTCTTCGGCCGGTTGGTCCGCGAGGACGTCCACGAGTTGGCCGACGCTGGAGGCGAAGGGGGGGGTGAGGGCGTCCTCTTTCGCCGGGCAGTAGCGGTAGAAGGTGCGCAGGGAGATGCCCGCGGCCGAGGCGATGTCCTCGACCGTCGTCGTGTCGTAACCGCGGTCGGCGAACAGGGCCGCCGCGGCCTCCGCGATCTCCAGCTGTGTCTGAAGGCGCCGATGTTCCGTCAGGGACGGACGGCCTCGTGCTGCCGCCATTGTGTGCTCCTTGCCGTGTTTCAGCTCGGCCCTTATTCTCACAGAGAATTATTGGCATGGCGTGCCAGAAAAGAGGTATGTTGATCAACGGCTGATCAGAAGCCGATCGTTCAGCGGTCGATCCGTCCGCCATGCCCGTGCTGTCGCGCTGTCCCTGCAAGCCCGTGCGCCGGTGGGGGCGGCGCGGCGAACGGCGATGGCCGGTCGATGACCGGTGATCGGCCATCGACGGCGTACGGTCCACGGCCGACGCACGGTGATCAGCGACCGGAGCACGTACAGCGTCAGCGAAGGAGCCGACCATGTCCCGCACTTACCTCATCACCGGAACCGCCTCCGGCATCGGCAAGGCCACCGCCACCCGGCTCAGGGAGCAGGGGCACACGGTCATCGGGGCCGACCTCAAGGACGCCGATATCGTCGCGGACCTCGCCACCCCCGATGGCCGGGCCCATCTGGTCCAGCGCGCAGGCGAGTTGAGTGGTGGACGGCTCGACGCCGTGATCGCGGGCGCCGGCCTCGCCGGTTTCGAACCGCGCGCCGTCAGCGTCAACTACTTCGGCGCGGTCGCCACGTTGGAAGGGCTGCGCCCCCTGCTGGCCGCCGGTACGGACCCGCGCGCCGTCGTCATCGCCTCGGTCGCCTCCGTCCACCCGCACGACACGGCCATCGCCGACGCCGCGCTCGCCGGTGACGAGGAAGCTGCGCTGGCCGCCGCCCGGGCAGCGGTCGACCGGGGAGAGGGCTATGCGATCTACGGCTCGACCAAGGCCGCCATCGCCCGATGGATACGCCGCACCGCCGTGACCGCCGACTGGGCGGGCGCCGGTATCCCCCTCAACGCCATCGCCCCCGGAACCGTCGTCACCCCCATGACGGAGCCCATGCTGGCCAGCCCCGACATACGCAAGATCGTTGACGCGACCGTCCCCATGCCGCTTCACGGCCCCGCCCAGCCGGCACAGATCGTGCCCCTCCTGACCTGGCTCACCTCTCCCGAGAACGAACTGGTCACCGGCCAGGTCGTCTTCATCGACGGCGGCGCCGACGCCGTACTGCGGGGCGACGGCACTTGGTGAGCCGCCGACAGAAGCGGCTGATCACATACAGCCGCAGCCATCGCCATCCGCAGCCATCGGAGGACCGCCCGTGCACACGCTCACCCGTACCACCGTCGTCACCGCCGACCCCGATGCCGTCTGGCGGATCATCGGCACGTTCGGCGGCCTCGCCGACTGGCACCCCCTGCTCCCGCCGTCGGTGATCGAGGACGGCGCCGATCCCGAGACGCCCGGGGCGATACAGGCGTTCTCCGTCAACGGCCGAGTGGTCATCAGGGAGCGGCTCCTGGAGAAGGACAACGCGCGCCGGATGCTCCGTTACACCATCCACGAATCCGCAGTCCCCGTCTCCGCCTACGTCTCCACGCTGTCCGTGCACCCGCACGAGGCGGGTGCCGAGATCCGCTGGGCCGCGACATACGAGGCCGCCGACGAACTCATCCCCGAGATCGAGAAGCAGTTCGGCGACAACATCTACACCACCGGCCTGAACGCCCTCAAAGGACGCTTCGCCCTACCCGCCTAAGGGCTGTCGTGCAATCCCCGGCGGGCGCACGACGACGGCTTCGGCGCGCTCACCCGGCTCATGCTGGGAGGTGCCCCCACGCCGCGTTGTCGGGGCCTCCGGATATGCCCGGTATCCGGAGGCCCCTCCTACAAGGCGGCGCTCAGGCGACGCCGTCCCGTTCGGCCAGCTTCTTGAGGGTCAGGAGCTGTTTGCGCATCATGACGAGATCACCCCAGGCGAGAAGCCTGCGACGGAGCCTGTGGGCGAGGGGCCCCTCGGCCTCGGCAACGACCTTCACCACCAGGCGGCAACCACCGTCGAGCGGGCGCAGGGTGTAGCTCACCGCCATCTGCCCGTGGCGTTCGGCGCGCCGGGCCGGGAGCACTCCGGTGATGTGCCTGCCGGTCTCGAAGCTTGCGATCTCGAATACGAGGAACGGCTGCCCCGGGGCCAGTTCCGGTAGCCCCTCGACAAGGGTGTGCGGGCTTCTGCGTCCGCGGAAGTCGATCCAGTCATAGCTGTACGGCGCGATGGTCAACTGCCGTAGCCAACGGAAGACGAGGCCGGTCGGCGCCGCTATGTCAACGGCCCGGGTCCACCCCGCGGCAGGGGCCTCCACGAGGCGATCGCAGGGATAGGACGCCTCCTGTTCGGGACCGGTGGCGCCCCAGACTCTCCCGGACAGGTTCATGCCGCGATCCTACGGGAAGGCCCGTTCCTCGACCGCGGCAGACCGCGGCAGACCACGGCAGACCGTGGCCGACCGCGGCAGACCGTGGCCGACCGCCCAAGATCAGTTGTGGCCGAACTTCCGCTGGGCCTTGTGGGCGACGTGCTTCGACATCGACTGCTCCGGCTCATGCGGGGTCGATGCCTTCGCCTTTTCCTTCGCCTCCGCGGCGGCGCTGCGTTCATGGCCGCCGGTGCGGGCGCCGCGATTCTGCCGGCTCTGCTTCTTGCCCACGGTCGTGCCTCCTGGCGGATCTCGAACGATGAACCGGTACCAGACTTGCATGCGCATACGAAGAGTGCATTTCGGGCGGATGGTGGATCCGGTAGCCGTCAATCGGCGCCACAGTGGGCGTGATGAAGGGAGGGAGGAGGCGGAAGGAGGAGGCGGAAGGAGGAGGCGGAGGAACAGTAGGAAGCCCCGTATGTACGCGCGGGTTGGGTCATCGCTCTGCCTTCGACGAGCCGCTCCTGACGATGCGTCAGGCGGCGAATGCGATCCATGGCGGGGACATGCGCAAGGGCGTCCGACTCAGGATGCGAGAACGCATCACGCCACGGACAATGGAAAGGGCGGGGCTTTCGTAGCAGCGCGCACGCAGCCGCAGCCGTAGCCCGCTTTGCACGCTTGCACGCCCCACGAGTACGGGGCCCAGGTTCGGGGCACCGCGGAGCCCGGTCGGGGGCGCGCTCTTTTCCGGAGGCGCCGAGATGCCCGTGCTCTTCTTCGACATCGGTGAAACGCTCGCGGACGCGAGCATCGGGGCCGACGGTTCTTTGACTCTCCGTCCACGGCCTCGTGTTTTCGATGTTCTCGACGCGTCAGCGGGCATACGGAAAGGCATTATTTCGAACCCGGGCACGGGGGAGGCGGCGCGCGCCCGCGCGGTGGCGGCGCTGCACGCGGCCTTTGCGGGCCGCTTCACGGACGACAGTCTCCTTCACTGGGGCGCAAAGACCGCTCGCGGGATCTTCGACGGCGCGGTGGCGAGCGCGGGCGTCGATGCCGATGACTGCGTATTCGTGGGCGAAGATCCCGATGAGCGCGTATTCGCCCGCGAAGCCGGAATGCGGGCCGCCGCACACCCGGTTTTCACGTTCGCCGCCATCGAGGGCCGCCCGGTGTTCTGGGCACGAATCGAGGTGCCGGCGAACCGGAGTCTGGCCGACCTTGAGGCGATCGCGCGTACCGGTGAGATCGTTCCGGTCCATGTGGCCTCCGCCCACCTCGTCCTCGTCATGGCGACCGCGCGGGGTGTGGCCGCACTTGAGCAGGGCGGGTTCACGGCCGACCTCCGGGGCGAGGTGGCGGAGACCTCTGCCTTCCTGATGCGCGACGACCGTCCGGTTTCCCTCCCTGAGGCGCTCACCCATGTCTCGGGCACGGCCAAGGAAACGGCGGAGGCCACTCTGCGCGCCGCGGCGGCGTTCACCTTCATCGCGGGCGCACTCGACGGACCGGAACAGTCGGTCGCCTCTCTCGGCCCGGCACCGGGCGGCGTCTATGTCGCCGCCGCGGCCGGCACCCCCGTCGAAGACCTGCACATCGCGGAGGCGAAACCCGGGCACACCGAGCGGCTGCTTCCCGACCCGGCTCTCCTCTCCCGGCCGGGGGAGACACAGGTCCAGGGATTTGCGGATGGGTTCGCGAATGGCGTGCCCTCTCCGGAGACCGTCGCCGCGGTAGGTGCGGCCATCACCCCCGCGGCGATGCGCGGCCATGTCGCCCGTATCTCCGGCATCGACCCGCTCGTCGAGGGCGACCCCTTGAAGGTCCGCAGCCGCGACGCGGCGAGCCCGGACAACGCCCTCGTGGTCACCGCACTCGCCCGCCGGCTCCATGACCTCGGCCTGACGGTCAGACGCCATGAGTTCTCATGGCGGGGGCGCAGGCTCTCCAATGTCGAAGCAGAATTCCCGGTCGCGGCAGCGGACTCCGCCGTGCTCATCACGGCACATCTCGATTCGACCGCGGCCAGGGGCGAGTTCTTCGACAGCAGCGGCCGGCCACGCCCTTACGACCCCGCCCTGGACCCGGCACCCGGCGCCGACGACGACGGGAGCGGTACGGCGGCGGTCCTGGCCACGGCCGAGTGCCTGAGCGCGATGATCGCCGAGGGCAGGGCACCGGCACGGACCATACGCTTCGTCCTCTTCAACGCCGAGGAACAGGGCCTCGTCGGCAGCAAGGCCTATGCGCGTGCGGCGGCCGCGGCCGGGGACCGGATCGTCGGCGTGCTCCAGATGGACATGATCGCGGGCTTCCAGGGCGGCACACGCACGATGGAGATCCACACGGGATCGTCGGTCCCCGGCCCGGTCGTGGGCGCCTCCGACGCGCTCGGGGGGCTCATCGCCCAGGCCGCCCCTGCGGTCGCGGCCGACTTCTCGCTCCAAGCGCTCGCGGGTTCCGGCGACCCGGCCGCCGGGCGGAGCGATCACGCAAGCTTCCATGAACGCGGTTGGGCAGCTGCGGCCGTCTGCGAGAACTTCTTCGACGACACCGCGCCCGCGACCGGCACCCGGCAGTACCACATGCCGGGCGACACCCTCCTCGACGAGGACCACGACACGGACTACGCCGCCGCGATCGCCCGCACGGTCGCGGCGGCGGCACTCACGCTCGCGGGCCTCTGAACCCTCCCAAGGAGCACGCCATGAGCGTAATGATCGACAAGCGGAACAAGAACTACGACCGCTTGGCCAGTGTCGCCGAAGCCGACGCCTTCCTGGACGACACCGAACGGGTGGCGGCGGAGGTCGACCACACCCTCGTGGCGGACCGCAGCAAAGTGAACCGCTTCACCGGGCATCTGACCGAGCTGCGGGTGACCGGCGCTCCCGGCTTCACCACCACGGACGAGTCGGTGCCCATGCCCGAGAACGGCTATATCGCCCAGGCCAAGCAGTACGTCACGTCGGTCGCCGAGGCGATCGGTTTCGCGGCCGGCGAGCCGGTGGAATTCGAGGCCGACCCGAATGTGATGACGACGAGCGAGGGACTGCGCGTCGTGAGCCTGCAGCAGGTGCTCAACGGCATCGAGGTGTGGGCCATGGCGCCGAAGGTGTGGATGTTCGAGGACGGCACCGTCGACCGGGTCATCGGCGACACGGTGAGTGCACCGGCGACCCTGCCGGCCAGGCCGGTGGTCCCGGCCGAGGTGGCGCTGCGGGTGGCGGCCGCGAAGGCCGCCGAGCCGACAACGCTCCGCGGAGTCTTCGGCGACGACGAACTCCCGCGTCTCGACATATCGGACGGCTTCGAGCGACTGTCGCACCAGGCGCGGAACGATCAGCCGATGACGTTCAGCAAGGGACCGTTCGAGGAAGCCGTCCCGGCCCGGCTCGTGTACCTGTACATGGGCGAAGATGCCCGCCTCACCTGGATGTTCACCTTCTCCCGAGAGAAACTGTCCGCTCAGTACCACGCCTTCGTCGAGGCCGACGACCGGACCGCGAACCCGGACGAGCCCGAGATCCTCTACTTCTACGACACGGTCCGGCATGCGATCGCAGGACGTGTCTTCCAGCGCAACCCGGCCGAGAGCACCTTTGACACCGTCCCGTTCCCCGTGCCCGCGAACGGCTATCCGACCGTGGCGTCCGCGGGGTTGCCCGCCGGCTTCCCGCTGCCCTGGGCAAGGACCCACAACGGGAAGGTGTCGACCGAAGGCAACAACGTACGCGCGCTCAATGGAGCGACCCGCCGACCCGTCGAGGTCACGGTTGATGCCGAGGGCAACAGCCTTTTCGACCCGCCGCAGGACAGCCCCGAGCAATTCGTCACCAACATCTTCTACTTCTGCAATTTCGCCCACGACCTCTTCATGATGCTCGGCTTCACGGAGGACCAGGGCAACTTCCAGACCACGAACGTGACGGGCCTGGGAAAGGGGGCGGACCCCGTCCGGGCCCTCGCCCACCCGGGGGCGGTGTTCGGGACGGCCAACATGGCCACCCGGGCCGACGGTCTGGAAGCCGTGATGAACATGGGCCTGGTCACCGGCACCGGCCGCCACACGGCCGATGACTTCGATGTCGTCCTCCATGAGTTCTGCCACGGGGTGTCCAACCGTCTCGTCGGCGGCCTGTTCGACGCCAACGGTCTGGAGGAGGACCAGCCGGTCGCGATGGGCGAGGGCTGGGGAGACTATTTCGCCCTCACGACCAGGAACTTCTCGAACTCCCAGGAACGCGATGTCCTCGGCAACTGGGTGGTCAACCGATCGAAGGGCATCCGGCAACGGCCCTACGACTCGCAATACCCCGGCGCCTTCGGGGACATCGGCAAGGGACCGGGAGAGGTCGCGGGCGCCGGCAACCGCGATCTGACCTACCAGGAAGTCCATGACGTCGGCGAGATCTGGTGCGCGGCGCTCATGGAACTGACCCGCAAGGTCGCCGCCGCCCTCGACAACAAGGAGCGGGGCTACCAGGTGACATGGCAGGCGGTCGTCGACGGCATGAAGCTCACACCGAAGAACCCCTCGTTCCTCGTGGCACGCGACGCCATCCTGCGGTCCTTCAAGGCGATGAAGGGCGGACCGCTGACCAGTACCGAGTACACCGCCGTGCGGAACGCCGCCTGGAAAGCCTTCGCCCGGTACGAGATGGGCTTTGACGCCTTCTGCCCGAACGCCACCTTCACAGGGTGCCGGGGTGGCACGGCGATGCCTCCGGCGGGGCACGAGGATTAGGGGTGTCTCCACGGAGACCGGGGAGACACCCTCCAGCCCCTGCCGGTCACGGCGAAAGCGACGTCAGCACGCCGCGAGCCGGACGATCTCGCGCGGGCGCGATTCACGCTCGTCATAGGCGAGGTCCAGTCCTGCCGCCGCGACGGTGGCGAAGGACGCGGCGGAGGCTTCTTCGGATTCCCATTGCACTATCGACACCACCGCGTCGGCGGACACCCAGCACTCAGCCGAAAGGCATCCCGGGGTCCGCAGGAACACCTCGCGGACTTGATGGACGCGCGAGATGAACTCCTCACGGTAAGCGGCGTGCGGATAGTGGCTCGCTACCATTCCGACCTTCATGATGCTCTCCTCGGTGTTGCTCGATGATGGGTCTTTGTCTGGGTTGTCAGCGGTTTCTGAGCCGGACCCTTTGGTCGTGCGGCCGGTGGCGGAGGCGCCCGTGTCGAGGGTCGGTGTCGTGGCCGGCCCCCGGTCCGGGCGACGCCCTCGCGGAGGGCGGGGACGGTGCGGGTGCCGTCGGCCGATGTGGGCCCTGGCGGGAACCGGTTATCCCGCACGTCGGTCTTCGTCCCCCCGGCTCTGCCAGGCGCGTCCGATCTTCCGCATCAGCGCCGGATCCACGATCAGATGTCGGAGCGGCCTGATCGCGGCCATGTAGGCCTTCCCGAACAGCCCGTTCGGCTTCACCAGGACAGCCATCTGACCGCGGTAGCCACCGGACTCGTCCGGTACCCAGCCGATGTGCATCACCGCGTGCACGGTCCGGTTGGCCACCTCCGCCGCCCACTCGCTGTCCGTCAGATAGACGGGGGTGAGCGGGACCGCTCGGAAGCCCGGTCCGGGCGGGGCGTCGCGGAGATCCGCCGGCAGTCTGTCGCGCAGAGTCTGCACCCGGGCGCCGAGACCGGAGCCGGGCCGATCCCAGCCGAGCAGTGCCCCGAGCTTCCAGCGGAGCGCGAAGAGCGTGCGGGTGGCTCCGGAGAACCGTCCGTTGCCGGAGGTCATTTGCCGCACCAGCCGCGTGAGGTCGTCAGGACCGCCAGGTGTCGGCAGCGCCCATACGTCCTCGAGCCGGAAGTCGGGTGTGAGGGCGTGGATCCGCCAGGGGTGGGAGGAGTGTGCGGTGTTCGGGAGCTTCATCTGGGGACCGCCTTCAGTGCAGAGGAGTACGTGGCACGGGGTTGAGCCCGCACACTCGACGGCGGAGCCGGCAGCGAGTGGCGCGTCGTGGGAAGCGGAAGCCAGTCGTGCGAGGCGTCGTTCCACCGCCTTTGCGTACGCCGACGAGGGCGAGTGCGAGTGCGACGATCTGGCCGACGGGTCATGACGATTCGAACCCGCCTCCGCGGGAGGCCACGAGCCCTGCGGACCGTGGGACCGACGACTGCCGGCGACTGTCCCACTCGGCCATCAGGGCGAACAGCGCGAACCTGTCGAGCACGGGCTGGTCGGGATGGATCTCGCGATAGCGCCGGTAGAAGTTGACCACGACCCGCTCGGCGTCCAGCCAGCCGGCGTACTCGGCCAGATCGACCCCGAACGCCGCCTCCTGGAAGTCGAGGCCCTTGGCGTAGGCGGCGTCGGTACGGCCCGCGCCGACCGGTTCGCCGTTGACCTCGGCCCGCACCTGGAGCGCGAGCCTGCCGTTCGGGCCGAAGGGCAGCTCGTCGGGCGTGACCAGCCACGGCCCGAGCGTGGACGCGCCGTCCTTGCCCTTCGCCTGGCCGATCTTGAGCTGGCTCTCCAGGCCCTGGAGGTCGCGTGCGCTCCAGTCACAGAAGAGGGTGTGGCGATATGGCCCTCGGCCTGTTCGGGCGTCAGATCGCGGCCCGCGGTGCCGATCACCGCGGCGATTTCCAGCTCGAAGTCGAACCAGGCGCTGCCGGGGGAGATGGGCACGTCGTCGTAGGGGCCGATGACGGTGGCGGGGTTGGCGAAGTAGAAGGCGGGGATCCGGTACCAGACCGGCTCCAGCGCTCCCGTGTCGCCGACTGCTTTGCGGCAGGCGCGCAGGTGGTCGAGGAAGCACAGGCAGTCCCGTATGGATGGCGGCCTGGGGAGGGGGGCTTTCAGCGTGACGTCGGCGAGCGCGACGACGTCAGCGGGCTCGGTGAGGGCGCGCTCGCCCGCCTGCCGCAGCGCGGGGCCGAGGAGTCCGAGCAGGGAGGTGCCTTCCGATAACGCATGGATCAGCTCGCCGTTGAGGACGCCGGCCCGATCGCCGTCGGCCGAGGTGTAGGTGACGAAGCGCAAAACAACCTCCCGCGGTGCTTCTATGTTGGCCAGCATAGAATATTATTGCTAGCACAGAGGAGGTGGCGTGACAACGCGACGAGAGCAGACCAGTCACGAGAGCAGCGAGCTGATCCTCAGGGCGGCGGCGGAGCTGTTCGCGGCGAAGGGCTACCGGCAGACGACGTTCGCCGACGTGGCCGAGCGGTCCGGCATCAGCAGGGGATCGATCCCGTGGCACTTCGGCAGCAAGGAAGGTCTCCTGCTGGCCGTCCTCGAACGCTCGGTGGACCTGATCCGCGCCGGACTCGTCGAGGAGCCGGGGGAGTTGGCGGAGCCGGAGGAGGCGGAAGCGGGTTTCGACCGCCTGATGGGCGGCGCCGACGCGCTGTTCGCGCAGCCCACCACCAAGCTCTTCGTCACGCTCCTGGTGGAGGCGCTGGAGCCGGGGTCGCCGATCCACGGCCGTTACGTCGAGATCCACAACACCCTGCGCGACCACTGCAGACGATGGCTGGAGCGGCTGCCGCTACCGCCCGGACTGTCCGCCGAGACACTGGCCGTCACGATCATCGGTGCCGGGATCGGCATCCATCAGCAGTGGCTGCTGGCGCCCGACCGCGTCAACCCCGACCAGGCGCTGGCCGCGCTGCGCACACTGGTGGCGGGGGCGGTACTGCCGGCCGGGGAATGAGCCTGAGGGGGGCGGCCGCCCCCCCCATGGCAGGCGTTCACAAAAACTCCATGCAGATGTACAACCATTCACATCTGCTCGGGGTCTGGTCTTCGGAGTCAGCGGACTCCAGACCGATCCGGGTCCCGTCGAACGCGTCCCACGCCGCGGGGCCCCTTCCTATTCGAGGAATACATGCGCACTCGAGCCACTGTTGCCGCACTGTCCGGCGCCCTGGCCCTCTCCGCCCTCACTGTCCCGACCGCACAGGCCGCGGACAACCCGGGCGCCCGCGCCGACAAGGCGCAGCTCTCTCCGTTCACTGCGAAGTCTCCCGCCAAGGCCGCGGCGGACGACGCGCGGGGCGACACCAAGATCACGAATGTCACCGTCAACGGCGGCAAGGACATAGTGGTCGGCACCAGCCTGAAGAAGACGTACACCGTCTCGGTGACCGCCACCGACCCGGCCGGCATCTACGACGGCTATGCGTTCCTGTGGCACGGCACCGACCTGAAGACCGGTGTCGACGGCGCCATGACCCCAAGCGTTGACCACGGCACCTGCAAGACGGTCAACGCCACGACCGCCACCTGCTCGGTCACCCTCGTTGCGGACCCGGCGTCCACCGTCTACGGCAACATCCTTGCCGGCCGGTGGCACGTGTTCGCGTCCGCGGTGGGTAAGGACGGCGACTACTCCACCAAGGACACCTACAAGTCCTCCTGGGTCAAGCGGGCGTCGCGACTGACGACCAACGCCTCGCCGGAGCCCGTGGCGAAGGGCAAGACCGTCACGGTCACCGGTGCCCTGACCCGCGCCAACTGGGACACCGACAAGTACGCGGGCTACACCCAGCAGTCCGTGCAGCTGCAGTTCCGCAAGAAGGGCGCCGGTAGCTTCAGCACGGTCAAGACCATCAAGTCGGACAGCCACGGCAACCTGAAGACGACCGTGAAGGCTTCCGCCGACGGCGACTGGCGCTACGCCTTCGCCGGTACGTCGACGACCTCGTCAGTGACCTCCACGAGCGATTTCCTCGACGTGAAGTAGGCCGTGCGAGGGGGGACTTCGTGCCCCTGATGCGATAGGTGTCGGCCACCCGGGACGGACGGGCAACCGGTCCGTTCCGGGCGGCCGGCACCACGGCGGCTGCTGCCGTCAGGAGCTCCTGGACGCCGGTGTGCAGGAGGCCGGAATGAAGGAGACCGGAATGAAGGAGATCTGTGACGGTCCGGGCGTGCTGTCGGCGTGCCCGGACTCGTCGCTGTTGAAGTGAAAAACCTTGGCGCCTTCGGCATGGCGCTGTCCGCGGAGCGATCCGCTTGAGTATCCAGGTGCCATGACCCTTCGGCACCCCGTGGAGCGGGGCGGAACGCAGCGCGGGCGGTTCGCCCAACTCGCCGCGAAATCCTCGCACTTCACCAGCTCTCCCGCCTTCTTCGTGGTCTGCCTCGTTCTGATCGCGTTCTTTCTTGTCGCCCATCTCGTACATCTGTCGCTGGCCTGGCAGCTGCTGGCGGGGGACCTGATGGCCGCGGTGACCCTGCTCCTTCTCGCCTTGCTGAAGAATTCCGAGCTCCGCGCGGAACATGCGATCCAGCGGAAACTCGACGCCTTGGCAGCCGCCCTGCTGGAGTCCCATGAAGGCCGGGGTGGCCAGGCGGCGGAGGATCTCAAGAAGGCGATCCGCTTGGAAGAAGAGACGTAGCGGCCGCGTGGAGGGAAGACCAGACCTTCTGCGGGCGGGCAGCCGTATGCGGACGGCGCGAAGGCGGGCAACGTGCTGCCACGGCGGGCAAGGCGCTGTCACGGCGACTGCCCCGGCCGGCCTGACCGGTCCGGCCGCCCGGCCGGTACGCCGGCGCGGCCGACCGGGGTTTCTCGCGAGCCGGACGGGGACTTTGCGGACGCGTCCTAGGGATGCAGGACGACCTTGGTGTAGCCCTCGATGCGCTTGTCGAACTTGTCGTATGCCGAGGGGGCCTGGTCCAGGGGCAGGTCGTGCGAGACGACGAAGCTCGGCTTGGCCCGGCCCTCGATGATCATGTCGCGCAGGAACCGGTTGTAGCGCTTCACGTTGCACTGCCCCGTACCCATCCGCAGGCCCTTCTCGAAGAGCTTGCCGATCGAGACGAGGAGCATGCCCCGCTTGGCCTGCTCATCCGGGCCGCCCGGATCCGCGGGAACGTACAGGCCCGGTACGCCGAGGGCACCGGTGGCCCGGACCGTGTCGACGAGCGAGTTCAGAACGGTCGCCGGTTCCTCCCGTGCCGCGCCGTGTGCCATCGCCTGGTAGCCGACGGCGTCCACGCCCTTGTCCGTGCCGACGCCCTCCGTCAGATCCTTGATCTGCTGCACCGGGTCGCCCTCGGCGAAGTTGATCGGGACCGCGCCGATCTCCTCGGCCTTTGCCAGCCGCTCGGGCACCCGGTCCACGACGAACACCTTGCTCGCGCCGCGCAGCAGCGCCGAGTAGGCGGCCATCAGCCCGACCGGCCCGCCGCCGTACACCGCGACGCTCTCCCCGGGACGTACCTGTGCGAGTTCACAGCCGTGGTAGCCGGTGGGGAAGATGTCGGCGAGCAGGATGAAGTCGGTCTCGTGCTCGTTTCCCGGTGGCAGCTTCAGGCAGTTGAAGTCGGCATAGGGTACGCGCAGATATTCGGCCTGGCCGCCCGCCCAGGGGCCCATGGCGACATAGCCGTAAGCGCCGCCCGCAAATCCCGGATTGACGGTTTGACAGAAACCCGTGAATCCCTCGACGCAATTGTCGCAGAACCCACAGGCGACATTGAAGGGCATGACCACCCGGTCACCCTCCTTGAGGGAGGTGACGCCCTGGCCGACTTCCTCGATGATTCCCATGTTCTCGTGCCCGAAGACGATGCCCGGCTCGGCTGCCGTACGCCCTTCGTACATATGCAGGTCCGAGCCGCAGATCGCGGTGGAGGTGACCTTTACGATCACCTCGTTGGGGTGCTGGATGCCGGGCTTGTCGACATTCTCGACCGCCACGGTGAACGGTCCTTTGTAGACGACGGCTTTCATTGCTGCCACCTCCCGCTCAGCGAAGAGTGCGCATGGATTCCCCGCCCCTTTGACGTGAGCTATCACTCATGATTCTCCGGTCTGCTGGGCGGGGCAAGCCGCTAATGTGAGAGGGAATATCCACTCCGGTATCGCAATGTCGCACCGAGAAGCGAAAGAGGGAGGGCGACACGTGGCAGCACAGCGACTCGGGACCCTGCTCGTCCCGGTGCCCGGCCTGTCCGGCACCACGTATCCGCCTGGAACCACGATTACTGTCCGTGGTCGCGGTGCGACGGTCGATGCCTTTGTGAACGGCGACTGGCTCCCCCTGTCGTGGTGGGAGTTCTCCGACGGCCTCCGTGAGGACATCGCTGACCGCTGACCGCTGACCGCTGTCCGGGCCTGTGTGCGACTTCCCCGTACAGTCCGGCTGCCGAGGCAGAGCGCGAGGTGTCCGCCGAGCCCGAAACCGGGCCCGAGTGCGAAACCGACCCGAGCCCGAGCCGAGCACGAAACCGAGTCTGAGCCCGAGACCGGCGGATGCTGCTACACCCCGTGCGTCCCCTGTGTACCCGCCGTCCGGTCCGTACCCGCCGTCCGGTCGGCGCGGCCACCGGCGCCGAGGAGTCCTGTGGCATCGAAGCGGACCCGTTCAGCGAGCCGGGGCAGCTCGCGTCGGGAGATCCAGGTGACCAGCGGTGGCAGTACGGGACGGACCGGCTGAGCGAGGCGCAGCCATGAGGGCGCGTAGACGGTGGGGGAGCGGCGTTCGATCGCGGTCACGAGGCGTGCGGCGACCGTCTCGACGGGGTGGACGCGTCTGGCCGGTGGCGGCATGTGGGCGCGCAGTTCCCGCAGTACCCCGTGCTGGTCCGCGTCGCGGACCATGTCGGTATCGGTCCAGTTCAGGTAGGCGATGCCGACACCGACTCCTTGGTGATCGAGTTCGGCACGCAGGCACTGGGCGAAGGACTCCACACCGGCCTTGGAGGCGCAGTACGCGCTCATCATGGGCGCCGGCCCGAAGGCGGCCGTCGAGGCGATCTGCAGGAAGTATCCGCGCGTGGCCAGCAGACCGGGAACGAAGGCCCGCGCGGTGATCGCGCTGCCGATGAGGTTCACCTCGATGACCCGCCGCCAGGTGGCCGGATCCGATGTGGCGAACGGGCCTCCCTCGGCCACACCGGCGTTGGCAACGACTACGGACGGCCGGCCGATGTGGTCATGAATCCGGGCGGCCACGCGGTCCATCGCCGCGTCATCGGTGACGTCCACCGCGAAGCTGTGCGCTTCGACGGGGAGTGAGTCCGCCAGTCGGGCGAGCGGCTCCTCCTCCCGGCCGAGGACGACGACCCGCGCACCGTACCGGGCCAGTTCCCGGGCAATGCCCGCGCCGACCCCGCGGGCCGCGCCCGTCACCACTGCGAGCCGCCCCGCCAAGGGCGTCGTCTTGTTCCCCACGTCGTACTCCGAGGCAGATCCGAGGCAGAAAGGACAGTGGTCGAGCCGCAGGCCCCCTCCAGCCGGTCTGCCGGGGCACGGGGGAGAGGTGTGATCACCATAGGCACGGTCGGGCACCGCCGGGCGCCACGGCAGGCCGATGCCTGACGCCCTGTCTGCCGGGCCGGTCCCCGGTCACGACGGCGAACCTCGCCGGCCTGGCGATCGCCACCCTGCTCCAACTGCCCGGCCGGCGGCCACGACCAGAGGAGTCCGGGCCCCCTCTGGCGCACCGCCTCCACCATCTGGCTGCACGGACGCTGCCTGACCGGCTCTCTCCTGTCGCGCACGGCGCCCATTGCGAGTGGAGTGGTAGAGGCACCGCCGCAGCCAGTGGACGCACCGGCGGTGGGTAGGCGCCCTTCAGCACATGCAAGACGCCCCACTCGATCAAGGAGCTGCAGCATGCCGGCAGGTTCGGACAAGAAGCGTGAGCGGCAGTACGAGCACATCAAGGAGAACGCGCTGGAGCACGGCGTCTCGGAGAAGCGCGCCAAGGAGATCGCCGCGCGCACGGTGAACAAGGAACGTGCCCGCTCCGGGGAAGCGAGGTCGGCGGGCAAGGCCTCGCTCCGCGACCCCAAATCCGCCTCTCAGCGCGGCGGCGAGCGCTCCCACAGCGGTCCGCAGGGCCCCACGAAGGACCAGCTGTACGAGGAGGCCAAGAGGAGGAACATCGACGGCCGCTCCCAGATGAACAAGGAGGAACTCCGCAAAGCGCTCGGCCGCTAGGGGAGGGTGAGGTGGCAGCCGCTGCTTTGCGCCGGCCGTCCGCGGTCCTGACCTGGCCTTAGAGAGAGGGCACCGGTGGCGGCAGGTGTGGCGCATAGTGCGCCCTTGTCCGCCGGCCGACGCCTGCGGACACTGACGGGCATGACGCTCCCCACCCCGTCCCAGGAGGGCTCCTGGGACGCCGCGGACTCCGCCGAGGTCGTTGTCATCTCCTTTCCCAAGTGCGGTCGCACCTGGCTCCGCGTCATGATGGCGAAGGCCATCTCGGCCCGCTGGGGACTGCCGATGGAGGTCTGCGCGGACCTGCAGCTCACCGCGTTCTGCGAGAGCGAACCGGCCATCCCGCGGATCATCTTCTGGCACGACGACCGGGTCGCCTGGCGCTCCCCGAACGAGCTCTCCAGCGACAAGAGCTGGTACCGAGGCCGCAAGGTGGTCTTCCTCACCAGGGACTTGCGGGACACCATGGTCTCGCACTACTTCCAGCGCACCCGTCGGCCAGGTAACCCGTATCGAGGGGAGCTGGGCGACTTCCTGGCCGCCGAGGAGGGCAGCCTCCGCACCTGCGTCGCGTTCTGGAACATCTGGTACGCCAGCCGCGGCATTCCCGAGGGCTTCCTGTTGACGTCCTACGAGCGGCTGGCCGCGGACACCACCGGAGAGCTGGCCCGGGTCCTGGAGTTCTGCGGTGTGCCGTCCCCGGCCTCCGGGACGCTACGGGAAGCGGTGGAGTTCGGCAGTTTCGACCGGATGCGCGCCATGGAGGTCGCTGACGTCTTCCACTCGGAAAAGCTCCGCCCCGGACGCCTGGACGACATCGAGTCGTACAAGACCAGACGGGGGATCGTCGGCGGCTACCGTGACTACCTGACGCCTCAGCAGATCGCTTATGCCGGCGCCCAGATCGAGGACCGACTGGTCCCGGACTGGCAACCACTGGCGCTGGCCGCGGACATGATCGGCTAGGGCCTGTCTCCATGCGAGGCCAGGAGCCAGTCGTTGATGACGGCGATGTGGAGGATGGCTTCCTATCGGGCAGGTCAAGCCGCCTCATCACCGCTGGGGGCGGCCATGAGGCCTCCGGTGTTCAGATTCTTCGTGGTCGATGAACCCCTCTACCGGAGACCTCACTTACTGCACGATCACGACGCGCCCGTCACGCCGGACTTCGAGGCAGGCCCCGGGTACCTGGTGCCGAGGAGTGACCGATGAGCATCAGAGTGGGTTGAGACGGGCCTTGAGCAGGCAGAACTCATTGCCTTCGGGGTCGGCCAGGACATGCCACTGTTCCTCCCCTGTCTGGCCGATGTCGGCCGGGCGCGCACCTAGCTTCAGAAGGCGTTCGAGCTCGGCGTCCTGATCGCGGTCGGTGGCGTTGACGTCGATGTGCAGCCGGGACTTCCCCTTCTCCGGCTCATCCCTGTAGCTGAGGATGATCGTCGGCTGCGCGCCACCGAACCCTTCGCGCGGCCCGATCTCCAGCGTGCCGTCGTCCTCGCGATCGAGCACGACGAAGTCCAGGACCTCGCACCAGAACCGCGCCAGCGCCTCAGGGTCGCGGCAACCGAGCACGAGCTCACTGATACGACAAGCCATGACGAAACCTGCTCTCAGTCCGGGAACTGCCGGGGAGGCCGCACGCGAACCTCACAGGCCCCAGCAGTGAAAACAATTCCGCGACCGTACCGGACGAGGGAGCACGGGCGAATGATTTCAGGGCCGACCCTCGTCGAGGCGGGCAGCAGCAATCCGAAGCCTCCGCAGCCCATGACGAGGAGGCGGCGGTCGGCGGGGCGGCGGCCCGAAAAGCCCTTTGACTCTCGTGGCTCGTGGCCTAAAGTGCCGTCCGCATCGCGCCCTTGAGGGCGTGGTGGCTCTGGTGACTGCGTCGGGCCGGGGCATTGCCACCCGATGGGGTGCGGGATTTCGTCGGCAGGTGCTGTGGACATAGGAAGGAGCGTGACGCCGTGAAGTGGTGGATCTAGCCGTCCGCCCGGAAGGTCCGGGAGCACGGGCGGCGGGTTCCGGAAGGAACGAGATGTCCCGTACGGACAAGACGAAGCCACTGTGGGTGCGTCACGCGGAGCACAACCCCCGGCCGGTCCACGATCATCGCTACGGTGCGTGCGATCTGCCGCCGCACCCGACGCAGGAGGACGCGGACACCCGTTGCCGGTGGGAAGACCCCGGCATGCAGCTGCTCGGCCGCACCTGCTGTGCGGGGTGCAACGTCCGCTCCTGCGTGAAGGAATGGCAGGAGATGGTCAGGGTCGGCAACCGTAAGGAACGCTATGCGGGCCGGCGCGAGGCACGCCGTTTCGCCGCCGGAGAGATCAGCGACTGATTCCCGACGACGCCGTATCGCTGCGCAGTGAGGCGCAGGCCGCGGCGCAGGTCCAGCAGCGGGCCACCCCTCTATCGGGGGGTGGCCCCACTGGCTCGGCCCCTGGGTGAAGGACTACCCACCGGCGAGGGACCCGGACTTGGCAGGCAGATCAGAAACCGGGGAAGGGCTCGTCCGGGATCGGTACGCCGAGGAAGGGGGCCAGGCGCTCGTAGCCCTGTCCGCCGACGATGTCGAGCACCAGCAAGTCGTTGTTACGGCCCGCGAAATGGCGCCGCACCTGCTCGACGTGCCGGCGGTGGACCCGGGCGAAGCGCGCCGCGTTGAATTCATGGCATCCGTAGACGGCGGCCCGCAGGAAGCGCTGGACCCGCACATAGACCGAGTCGGGGGCCGCCTTGCTCGTGACGGGCCGTTGCCAGTGGTGCGCACAGGAGCGCAGCCAGCTCTGCTCCTCGCGGACGGTGAGGATGAACTTGGCGCCGGGCCAGGCGAGATCGAGTTCCTCGTAGTAGGGCGCGACGGTGATGTCGGTGATCCCGTCGCGCTCCGCGAGCAGCGGGAAGCGCGCCGTGCCGTCCACCAGGGCCTGGTAGGTACCCGGGTCGCAGGGGTAGTGGGCCACGTCGAAGCCCAGGGTGCGCAGCGCGGTGGTGAGGGAGCGGGTGCCGGTACGGGACAGTCCGAGGCCGAAGACCTTCGGCCGGGTGGGGCGGTCCTCAGCCATCGAGGTGCCTCCAGGTCATCGTGTGCTTGACCATTGCGGTCAGCCCGTCGTACAGGTCCGTCCGGGGGTGATAGCCGAATTCCCGTGCGGCCAGGGCGATATCGGCTCCGGTGTGCCGGGCCTCGCCGGGGCCGCCCGGCCGCGGATGGAGGGTGACCGGCCCGATCAGCTGCTCGACCGTGGTGACCGCCTGCTTCATCGAGACCGGCCGGCCACCGCCGAGGTTGGCCACACCGGTGAAGCCGGCACAGGCAGCGGCGCGCATGGCGGTGACGACGTCGCCTACGTAGGTGAAGTCCCGGGTCTGCTCACCGTCTCCGTACAGCGGGAAGGGCCCGCCGGTCAGCGCGGCGTCGACGAGGCGGGCGAAGGCCATGTCGGGGCGCTGCCGGGGGCCGTACACGGTGAACAGCCGCAGCGAGACGGTGGGCAGTCCGTAGACGGTGCGGTACAGCTCGCAGACGTGCTCGGCCGCCAGCTTGGTGACGCCGTAGGGCGAGACGGGCCGGGGACAGACCGTCTCGGGGGTGGGGAAGACCGGTGCGTCACCGTAAACGGAGGAGCTGGAGGCGTAGACGAATTTGTGCAGGGGGCGCTTCCGGGCGGCCTCGACCAGGGCCTGGGTGGCCAGCAGGTTGCGGTTGGCGTAGCGGGCGAAATCCGAGCCCCAGGAGGGGCGGACACCGGGCTGGCCGGCAAGGTGGTAGACGACTTCTGCCCCGTCGAGGAGCGTGCCGAGGTCCGCCTCGAGCAGGTCGGCCCGGTGGTGGGTGAAGGCGGCGTGCGGCGCCAGCAGACGCAGGTTGCGCGCCTTGAGAGCCGGGTCGTAGGAGTCGGTCAGCGCGTCGATGCCGACGACCGTGTCACCGGAGGCCAGCAGATGTGCGCACAGATGGGAGCCGATGAACCCGGCGGCGCCCGTCACCACCGCCCGCATCAGCGGCTCTCCGGCCCGGCGGCCGCCGGGACAGCGGGCAGCACCCGGTCCGCGCGGGCCCGCCAGGTGTAGTGCTCGGTCAGCTGCCGCCTGGCCTCCTTGCCCAGGGCCGAACGGAGGGCGGTGTCCTCGGCGAGCTGTGTGACGGCCTGTGCCCAGTCCGTGACGGAGCCGGGCGGACGGAGGAGGCAGTTGACCCCGTCGGTGAGGACTTCCCGGAGGACGGGCAGGTCCGAGGCGATGACGGCCTTGCCGTACGCCATGTACTCGAACAGCTTCATCGGTGACACCCAGCGGCTGATCTCGCCGACGCCTCCGGCGCAGTAAGCCCGCCTCTGATAGGGCGCGAGGACGATGTCGAACGCCCGGTAGAAGGGAGCAAGTTGGGCCGGCGGCCGATGACCGTGGAAGTACACATGGGGCTGGCGGCAGCGGCTCTGCCAGTGTGTGCGGTCCGCCGTCGTGCCGCCGACCAGATGGAAATCGGCCTCGGGGAGTTGCTCCGCCAGGCCGAGGATGACGTCCGTGCCCCGCCCGGGGTAGAGATGGCCGACGTAGCCGATCCGTAAGGCCCGTTCCCGGCCGGGTAAGGGGGCCACCGGGCCGTCGAGCGGCACCGGATCGGCGCAGTCGTGGGCGGCGACCAGGTCGACGGTGTTCAGGGCGGTGAGCTCCGGGAAGGCCGCGCGGTAGTCGTCGGCGAGTGCCTGGGAAACGCACACCACCCGGCGCAGGTTGGGCCTGCGGAACAGTGACCGCTCCACCGCCCGGATGCTGCGGCTGGGCCACAGCAGATGGGTCTCGTACACCAGCGGTGCCAGACCCGAGCAGGCCAGCAGGGCGAAGGGGTCGCGTCCGTAGAGCAGGTCGGGCACGCCACGGCGGCGGAGATCGGCCCGGACCTGCCGGGCCCGGATCCATTTGCCCGCCCCCGGCACCGCCGGCTGCCCGTGGGTGCGTACCTCGAAGCGGTTGCGGGTGCCGTAGTAGGCGTGGATGTCGTCGGCGGGGACGGTGCCCGGCAGGGCGTGGAGGACGACCTCGTGGCCGGCGTCGGTGAAGGCGTCGCACATCCGCATCACGTGCACACCGTTTGCGTAGACGGAGGGGATGCTGCCGCTGTGCAGATAGGCGATCCGCATGGGTGAAGGAGCCTCCGGGCGTCGTGGTGACGGGCGCCCATGCTTCCCATCACCATCTCCGGTCACAACCGGGCTCGCTGAGCGGCCGGTGGCACGGCGGGGCGCATGGCGGCGCACACCCGCTCGGCCCGGCGGAGATATCAGCCAGATCGGGAAACCACTGGTGTCACATGCTTCCCGCGCGGCCCGGCCGTCCGGTGCTCCGTGGCGTACTGATCCACTGCTGGCCTTCGGCGGAGCGTGTTCCACGGGTGACGGCGCACGCGAGCCGGAAGGCGTCCGGTTTCCGTACGGCAGTGCGGTGAACGTGTGGTCTGCCGGTCAGGGGCCCCGTACGTTCGATGCGGGCGTCAGCTGACGCTCCTTGAGGTGTGCGACCCGAGAGGGAAGGACGGACATGGAGCACGAGGACATCGAGCAGGTCACCGAGGAGCTCCCCGACTACGCACTCATGATCGACCTTCCGGACCAGGACTGATTCGGATCGGCTGCCTGCTACCCGCCGCGCCTGTCCCCGAGCCCAGAGGTCCGGACCTCGGGGGTTCCGATGCCCAGAGGTGGAGTGTGAACTCGGTGGAGGTGAACCGGTGCTGCGGGTAGCCCCCGATGCGCAGGCGGCCCGCCGTGACGAGGAGGCCGTACGGCGGGTGGCAGAGGGCGTGTTGGCGGCCGCCGGAGTCCGGACGGCCGCGGCGGCGGGCCCCGCGCTCGTGGCCGCCGCCTTCGCCGTGCAGACCGCGAACCTGCCGAACGTCACCGCAGGCACGGACACCGCGACGGGGGAGCCCCTGGGGCCCGTCGGGCCGGCACCGCACCTCGCCCGGTCCGTGGAGCGTGCGCTGGCCGCGCGGCCCCGCGGCGCCGACGTCACGGGCGGGTCGCGGCTGGCCGGCTGGGAGCGTGCCGAGCGTGCCGTCCTGGACGACAGCCGGGACCGGCTCGCCGCCGCCTGGCCGGAGATGCTCGCCGAACTACGCATCTGCGTGGCACAGGTGGCGCTGCTGGAGGGCCGGGCGATCGACGGCTTCACCGACTTCGCCACCCATGGCGCCGTCTACGTCAACCGCGCCCGACTGGGCGCGAGTCCCCGCGGTCTGCCCGGACCGGTCCGGTTCGCCGAGGCACTGGTCCACGAGGGCACCCACACACGCTGCAACGCCGCCCAGTTGAGCGGTCCGTTCCTCACCGCCGCCGCCGATGGCGTGGACCCCGTACGGACCCCGTTGCGGGCCGATCCGCGCCCACTGGCGGGACTCTTCCAGCAGGCGGTGGTCCTGACCCGCTGCACGGAGCTCTACCGGCGCCTGCTGGAGGCGGAGGACACCACCGCCACCCCCGCGGAGCACACCACCGCCATCCCTGCTCTGGCCGCCCGTCGGGACCGGTTGTCGAGCGATGCGCGGCAAGCGATCGACGCCCTGCGGCAGCACGTGGGGTCGCTCACCGCGCACGGATTCGCCGTCCTGGGGGAGTGCGACGACCTGCTGCGCCCGACCGCCGTCTGATCCACCGTCCCCGGGAGTCCGTCTGTGCCGCCCGCCGCTGCCCGCGCCCTGCCGACCGCATGGCCCCCGCAGGTCTTCGCACCCTTTCCCGGCGAGTCCCAACTGCTCTTCGGCCGGGTCGCCGCCCGCAGCCCGCTGTTCGACGCCACCGCGAGCGCCGGCGGGCAGCGGGTGCTGATCGGCAGCGCGGCGGGCACCCGGGCGGCCGACGTCGCGGTGCGGGCCCGAGGTGAGCTGCTGGAGCGGATGGGCAATGTCCTGGCCGGGCGCGCGGCGGAGGCATCCCCTGCGCTCGTCGCCAGCCACGCCGAACTACGGCGCAGGCGGGCGCCCGCGCTCGATCCGGCGCCCTGGGCCGGGACGGAGGCCCGCGCCGCACACCAGCTCTGGATCACCGGGAGGTCCTTGCTCTCCGATACGGAGATCCTGGTGCCGGCCGCGCTGGCCTTCCTGCAGCACCGCCCTCCCGCCGGCTGCACCGCGCCGGCACGTGCCGGCTCCACCGGCCTGGCGGCCCACCGGCAGCGGGCCGCGGCCGTCGAGCACGCGGCCTGGGAGATCCTGGAACGCGACCTGCTGCGCCGCAGCTGGCAGGCCCCCGCGGAGCATGCGCCCGCCGCCACCGGAGTACTGGACCAACTTCCCCCGCCGGTGCACCGCGTGTGCGAGCGCCTCGGCGTGCACGCCACCGCGCTGACCCTCTCCGCGCCGGGCGCCTGCGCCGTCGCCGTCTGCCTCCACACCTCCGCCGGCCGCGAGCAGACCTTCGGCGCGCGCTGTGGCCCGGCGACCGAACGCACGGACCTCCTGGCACGGGCCGCGCAGGAGGCGCTGCTGGTGCGCTGGAGCATGAGCACCCTGGCGGCTCAACGTGCCCATGAGCGGCTGGCGTTGACGGGTACGCCGGCATCCGCGGTCGCGCATGCGCTGTGGACCTACCACGGCCATCAGGACGCACTGGCGCGCTGGCTGCAGTACGGCCCCATCCCCCTGCCGACACCGCGGAACGCACCCGTGGATCCCGTGAACCCCGTCGGCCTGCTCGCCCAGCACACCGGCGAGGACATCGTCTGCGTCGACACGGCACCCGCCGCACTCCGCGAGGAGCACCTGGCCTTCGTCCGTCTGATCGCCCCCGGTGCCCGGCCGCTGCCCTCCGTGGCCGCCCCCGGCACGCCGCCGCACCCCTTCGGCTGAACCCCTTCCAGAGGAGCACGATGACGACGGTTCCCCGTTATGCGGGCGACTTCGCCGACCGCTACGACGACTGGTTCACCCCGTCCGCCGGCAGCACCAAGGAGACCGTGGACCTGCTGGCGCGGCTGGCCCGGAGCGCGCCGCCCGGCCCCCTGCTCGAACTCGGCATCGGTACGGGCCGGGTGGCCCTGCCGCTGGCCGGGCGCGGGCACCAGGTCCACGGCATCGACGCCGCCCCGACCATGGTCGACCAGCTTCGCGCCAAGCCGGGCGGCGAAGAACTCACCATCAGCTTCGGTGACTTCTCCGAGGTGGACCATGACGGCGAGTTCGCCATGGTCTATGTCGCCAATGGCACCTTCTTCGAACTGCCCACCCAGCAGGACCAGCTGCGCTGCTTCGCGAGGGCGGCCCAGCGGCTGCTGCCCGGCGGGCTGTTCGTCCTGGACGGCCACCTCCCCGAGGTGCTGGCGGCCCACAGCGGCGGCGGCGCCCAGTCCGTGGCGAGTGCGAACGGTGATCCGATGCTGCGCACCCGTCGTCTCCAGCCCGCCTCCCAGCGCTACACCTCCGACTACCTGGTGCTCGACGAGGGCATCTTCCGGCACGTCCAGGTGGTCTTCCGTTACGCGGCCCCGGGCGAGCTCGACCTGATGGCGGCCGCCGCCGGCCTGCGGCTGCGCGAGCGGTTCGGCGGGTGGTCCGGTGTCCCCTTCGACGACAGCAGCCGCTGGCACATCAGCGTCTACGAGCTGCCGGCATGACCGCGCCGAGCGGGTCGCGTGACCCACGGACGTACCTCAGGAAGAACCATGAGATGTGGCAGCGGTGGACGCCGCTGAAGGCCGCATCCGCCCAATACGACCTCGCGGGGTTCCGGACCGGCGGCTCCCGGATGCGCGCGCTGGAACGTGCCGAGGTCGGCGAGGTGCGCGGCCGCTCGCTGCTGCACCTGCAGTGTCACGTGGGGCTGGACACCCTCTCCTGGGCGCGGCTGGGGGCGCGGGTGACCGGTGTGGACTTCTGCGCCGAGGGCGTGGCCACCGCCCGCTCCCTGGCCGCCGACGTCGCCCCGTCGGCCGTCTTCGTGGAGGCGGACGTCCTCGACCTCCCGTCCCGGCTCGACGGCACCTTTGACATCGTCTACACCTCGCACGGGGTGCTCGGCTGGCTGCCGGACCTGTACCGCTGGGCCGAGGTCGCCGCGCACTTCACCGCGCCCGGCGGCTTCGTCTACGTTTTCGAGTCGCATCCGGCGGCCTGGATGCTCGACAACAAGGCCGACCGTGCCGAACTGCGGCTGCGTTACTCGTACTTCGGCGAGGCGGAACCGCTGGCCTTCGAATACCGCAGTCCGACCGCGGTACCCGAGGCGGAGCTGCCCGGCTGGGAGTACGCCTGGGGCCATTCGCTCGGCGAGGTCGTCAGCGCACTCGCGGCCGCCGGCCTGCGAGTGGAGTTCCTGCACGAGTGGCCGTTCGTGGCCTGGCGGATGGTGCCTTTCATGGGCCGGGGCCAGGACGGCTGGTGGCGGCTGCCGGAGGGCCTGCCGTCGATGCCGCTGTCCTTCTCGCTGCGCGCGAGCAAGCCGGCCGACTGAGGGAGCGGATGTGTCACTGGCGACCCTGCACGCGTCGACGGTCGGCGAGCTGCGTCTGCGCCAGGTGCTCGACGGCCATCTGGTCGTGGTCCGCGGCGGGTTGCACCAGCTCGTCCCCGGCAGCACCTTCCACCGTGCGGCGCTCGCCTCCGTCACCTCCGCCGTCTCACCACAAGCGGCCGGCCGGCTCGCGGAACGCGGCCTGGAGCATCTGCACCGAGTCGCCGGCGCCGAACAGGTCCGGGCAGTCCGCGACGAGCTGGACCGCCGACTGCGCCCGGCCGCCCAACGGCTGCTGCTCCGCTTCGCCGCAGCGCTGCCGCCGCAGGGACGCCGGCTGTATGTGAGCGACCACCTCGGCGTGCGGATCATGCCGCCGCAGGCCGCCGTCCGCGGCAGTGAGGAGGAACTGCGCCCCTACACCGGCTTCCTGCTCCCGAACGAGGCGCACACGGACTCCTGGTTCAACACCGCCGTCAACTCGGTCAACCTCTGGATGGCCGTCAGCCGGGTGCGCCAGGACAACGGACTGACCTTCTGGCCGCAGGCGTACCGGCGTCCCCTGCGGCACGACGGTGTGCGCCTGCTGCCGGACCAGCCGGTCGGTGACCCGGTGGAGGTCGAGCTGGAACCGGGCGACCTGCTGGTCTTCGCCGGCGACCACCTGCACGCCACCCGCCCGAACACCGGCCCGGAGACCCGCTGGGTGGTCACCAAACGCCTCTGTGTCGGCCCACCCCGCTACCACCCGCACGCCACCGGCTGGACCCCCTACCTCGACCCCCGCCTCCTCGACACCCCCCTGCAGCCCCTGGCCTCCCTACGATCAGCCCTCACTCTGGGCCGCGTCCGCCAACTCGCCCGCGACTGCCGCCAGTTGGTGTCCCACTTGCGTCGCTGAGCTTCCCCGTCAGCCGACGGAGCCGCTGCGGGGCCGTCCGCGGCGCCCGCCTGGGGAGCCGCCCCTCAGCGCAGGCTTCACCGCTGCCGGTGAGTGCTTCCGCAGCAGTCCTGTGCGCCAGGGTGGTGTCTCCGCGGCGCACCGGAAGTGGCGGTCGGTTACCGTTCCCCATGCCTTTCGCTGTGATTGCTCTCCTTGTCGGATTCGCGGGTGCTCTCCTCACCTGGCCGGCCACCCGCACCCGCCGCACCTCCCAGCGGATCCTGCTGGGCCTGGTGTGGCTGTGGGCCGCCGGGGTCGTCAGTCTCACCTTCGGCACGCCGTCGGGCGGGGGCCGGCCCGTCAATATCGCCCTGCTCGACGTGAGCAACCCCGCCGACCTCGTCGATTTCCTGGTGAACATGGCGCTGTTCCTCCCGGGCGGAATCCTGTTCGCCGCGCTCGGCTGCCGCTGGTTCACGGCAGGGCTCTTCGGATTCCTCGGCTCCCTCGCGATCGAGACGGCCCAGCACCTCGTCCAATGGGGGCGTACCGCGGACATCAATGACCTGCTGTCCAACACCGCCGGCTGCCTGGCCGGTTTCGCAGGCGCAGCGGTCGTCCTCAGCATCCTGGGGAGGTCGGCGGCCCCTGGCGGGCAGCATCCCCGCATCGGGAGCCAGTCGCAGGCTTCGGCGCCGCTGAGCGGGTCCGGGGCCGGTCGTCGCTAGAGCGTGTCAGCGGGGGGCAGGGATTCCCGCCACTTCGCGAAAGCCGGTGGACGCGCTCAACTAGGAAAGCTAGCTTTCTCATCATGGCGGATGATCTGGATGTGAACGCGGTGGGTTCGGCGCTGCAGGTGAGCCTCGGTCTCTTCGTGCGACGGCTTCGTCAGCCGCTTCCGGGCGAGCTCACGCTTCCCGAGGTGTCGGTCCTGTCGCGCCTGGAGCGGGCCGAGTCGACGACGAGCGAGCTGGCCCGGGCCGAGCAGATCACGCCGCAGGCGATGGGGATGACGCTCGCCGGGCTGGAAGAGCGCGGCTTGGTGCGGCGCCGTCCCGATCCCGCTGACGGCCGGCGGGTGGTCATGTCGGTCACCGAGGACGGGCAGCGGGAGCTGCGGAACCGGCGTAGTGCCCGTGCGGAGCAGCTGGCGGAGGCGCTCGACGCCGGCGGGTTCACCCGCGCCGAGCTGGAGACCCTGAGGGCGGCAGCGCCGCTGATCGAACGGCTGGGCGAGAACCTGTGACGCCGGCGAGCGTACCGCCCGGCACCACCCACACCACGAACGCGTTCTCGTGGCGGTTCGTGACGCCGCTGTTCACGGGATCGGCGATCAACGCGATCAATACCTCGCTCATCGCGACCGCGCTGGTGCCGATCGCGGCCGCCGTCCACGTCTCGGTGGGGCGGACCGCGGTGCTGGTCTCGGCGCTCTACCTGGCCTGCGCGATTGCCCAGCCGATGGGAGGGAAGCTGGCGGAGGAGCTCGGGCCGCGCCGGGTGTTCCTGGCCGGCATCCTGATCGTCCTGGCGGGCGGGACCGTGGGCGGACTGGGCCAGGATCTGACCGCCCTGGTCGTGGCCCGGGTGCTGATCGGGGTGGGCAGCTCCGCCGTCTACCCCTCCGCGATGCTGCTCATCCGCCGCCGGGCGGAGGCGACCGGGCTGGACGCACCGCCCGGCGGCGTACTCGGGGGCCTGATGATCGCCGGCGCGGCCACGTCCGCCCTCGGCCTTCCGATGGGCGGCATGCTGGTTGACGCCTGGGGATGGCGGACCACGTTCTTCATCAACCTCCCCTTCGCCCTACTGGCCCTCGCCATGGCCTACTTATGGATTCCCTCCGACCCGCCGGTCGCGGGATCGAGGACACTTCGCGAGCTCGCGGCGCGCCTCGACATGACGGGCATCGTCGGTTTCGGCGGGGCCATCGCCGCTCTGTTGGTGTTCCTGAGGGGACTTCCGCACCCCGACTGGCTCGTTCTCGTCCTGGCCGCCGTCATCGGTGCCGGACTCGTCTGGTGGGAACTACGGGCGCACCGGCCGTTCCTCGACGTACGCCTGCTGGGCAGAAACCCGGCGCTCACCCGCACCTACCTGCGCTTCGCCGTGGCATCGCTGTGCGTCTATACCGTCCTCTACGGCCTCACCCAGTGGCTCCAGGCCGGCCGGAACATGTCCGCCGAGGCGGCCGGTCTTCTGCTGCTGCCCATGAGCGCGCTCTCCGCCCTGCTCGCCCGGCCGATCTCGCAACGGAACCTGGTCCGCATGCCGCTGATCGTCGCGGCGGTCTCCTGTCTGGCCGCCTCGGCCGGGGTGCTCGCGCTCACCGCAAGCACCCCGACCGTCTGGATCGTGGTCATCACCCTCGTCTTCGGGATCACCCTGGGCACCACCATCAGCGCCAACCAGACGACCCTGTACACCCAGGCCGGCGCCGGTGAGATCGGTACCGCTGCGGGGCTGTTCCGGACGTTCGGCTTCCTCGGCTCGATCGCCTCGTCCGCGCTGATCTCCGTCGTGTTCCACACCCAGGTCAGCGATCAGCGCCTGCACCTGATCGCCCTGATCATGGTCATCGTCAGCGTCCTGGGTCTGATCCTCGTGATCACCGATCGCACGGTCATGACTCGCGCCCGGGTGTGAGCCTTCCTTCAGACAAGAGGGTGCCGGTGGACGGGCGGCAGACCGGGCAGCAGTCCGGGCCAGACGACGTCCAGGACGTGGGCGCTGGGCGTGAACAGTGCGGCGGCAAGCGTCGGAAGGTCGGCGACGTCGTGCCACTCCCAGCGGTGGATGAGATCCGGCTCCCGCACGGCCGGTTTGCCGCAGAAGTCGACGATGCGCACCGCGGCGGTCACGCGAGGAATGCCGTGAACGGCGTCCATCAGGATCGCCAGCAGCCGCGCATCGGCCGTCTTGGCCCGCAGACCGGTTTCCTCTTCGAGCTCGCGCACGGCGGCCTCGACGAATGATTCACCGCCGTCGTTCTTGCCGCCGGGCAGCTCCCACGTCCCCCGCAGCGACCTGCCCAGCAGCACCCGGCCCGCTTCGTCGGTCACCACGACGCCCGCACCGGTCAAGGCGTGCGGGGACGGGCGTCCCTTACCGCGGTAGGCCACCGGGCCCGAGGCGGGGCCGCGCAGCACGAGGAACGCCAGCCCTTCCGCGTCACGCCGTTCGGCCGTGTGCCATCCGGCGGACAGCAGGGTGATCTCTTCCTCGTCGAGCGCGATGGCGCGGCGGTCGGCCGGCACCCCCTCCACGACCGGGGTGATCACCACGACCGCGCCGCCGGGGCGCAGCCGTTCGCGCAGTCGGTGCATGACGCGGGTGCGGTCGCCGATGAACGCATAGCTCAGCCGGAAGGCGATCAGGTCGTACGAGGAGCGCAGGCCGTCGAGGGGGTCCCGTTCGATGTCGCACTGCACGAACCGCACCGTGCCGGATGCCGGCGGGGTCTGCTCGGCGGTGCTGAGGGCCGAGGCGGCGAAGTCGAGGGCATCGACGGTGTAGCCGGTGGCCGCGAGGTGGCGGGCGAGATCGCCCAGGCCGCAGCCCACATCCAGGGCATGGCCGCCACCGGGCGGTGCGGGAACCAGTTCACGGAGCAGGGTGAGTTCGGCGTCGTCGAGTGGCCGGAACGTACGGCCTTCGCCGTAATGGGTGACCCATGCTTCCTGCGTGACGTTTCCCATCGCGATACTGCCTTTCAGCGTCTTGAGTGAGCCGGACATGCGGTACGGCGTTCAGCGGAAGCCTGCCCCTCGTACCTTGACGGCACCGTCCGGACCGCGACCTCCCGCAACGTGCCCGAGCCGGGCCGGGATTGCCGGTTGGGTCTCCTCCCACACCTCACGGCGACAGCCTCGCGCGGGCTCTCTCCCGGCTCGGGGAGCTGACCCCGCTACGCGACGCGGATGGTGCTCTCAGCGCAGGCGCAGGCGCACGAGGGCGGCGGACGGAGTCCGGTGTCAGTGCTCGCCCCTACAGTGTCCGCATGACCGCTGAGACACAGCCGGAGAACTCCCCGCAGCATCTGCTGCAGACGTGGACCGACGACCTGCCGTATCAGCTGCTGCTCCTGGAGAAGGTGCACCTTCCCGAGGACTTCTCCTTCGACTACGGCCCCAAGTCGCTGACCGAGTTGGAGACACGCCTGCTGGAGCACGACGACTCCGTCCAGGAAAGCGAGAAGCGGACGGAGTTCGTGGAGAGTGCGATGGCCTACCTCGGCGAAGTCCTGCTCGGGATCGCGGGCGGTGCCTGGGGCTGGCACACCCGGCCGGTCGGCGATCTCCCGGGGCAGCCTGCCGTCTGCCCGGACCCGGATCTCGGACTCTCGCCCGTCGCACCGATGCTGCTGATCTCGTACGCCCTCCGCGTCCGCACGGGCACCGCGTTCGCCGAGGAGGCGGAGCGGCTGGGCCGGGCCGTGACGGCGCGACAGCAGGAGATACCGGGGTGGCAGCCGGTCAAGGAGCACACGCCGCACGTGGACCCCAGGCTGCCGCTGCCGGAGGATCCGGTGCTGACGGCGTGGCTGGCCGAACGCAAGGAGGCGCTGTCCGGCTGGGTCGAGGACGCGTTCGCCGGAGCGTGGCGGTGGAATTTCCACCCGGACACGTTGGACTGGCTGGAAGTCGTCGTGAAGCAGCGGTTCGCCACGGTGGAGGAATTCGACGCGGCGCGGGACGAGCCGTTCGTGCAGGGCGCCTGCTGGTATCTGGGGGAGGTGATCCGGCGCAACAAGGGGGCGGTGTGGCAGTACATCCCGTTCGATCCTGCCGCCGAGCCCTGGGCCCTGGGCTCGCGGGAGAACGTGTGGACCGAGGTGCCGTTCGTGGATCAGCCGGACAAGCGGATCGGGGGCGCGGTGATTCCGCTGGGGTGCCTGCGTGAGCTGCTCCTCGACGAGGAGGCGCAGGGGGAGCGGCAGGGCGGCCTGCGGGACGAGCTGTTCTGGTTCAGGGCGTCCTCGTACGCACACGTGGGGGCGCTCCTGACGCGGATGGGCATGGTGTCCCGGGAGAAGGCCGACAGCGTGCTCGCGGAGTGCGCCGCATGCGCACATCATGACCTGATGCCCCATGAAGTGCCCGGTGCACTGGAGGAGTTCGGCGTGGCGATATCGGCCCACGCGGACGATGTCGGCGACCTGGAAGGGAGCTACACGAGCATCCTGGAGGAGGCCGCGGCACTCACCGACGGCGCGGTCACCATCACCGACGTCAGGCTGCACGGCGGCGAGTACGGCGAAACCCTGGAGTTCACCCGCAACGGCGTCCCGGTGACCCAGGAGACCGAGCACCGGTCGCACAGGTACCTCGACCATCTGGCGATCATGGAATTCATCGACCACGTCGATCCCGATCCCGGCGACGACGCACGCCGGTTCCACCAGGTGCAGTTCGTCTACCTCAGGGAGGCCAACTACGACAGCTACTACGTTTTCGCCACACCGGAACAGGCCACCGTGCTGGAGAAGGAACTCGGCCTGGATCTGCGCTGAAGGGGCATGCGACCGCGCCGCTTGTGGTGGAAGACGCCCTCAGGGGCTGGCACGATGAACGCCCATGAATGATCCAGCAGCCCCAACAGCCCTGGCTCTTGGCCTGGTGACGAGCCGCTTCCCGCACGCCCTGGGCGCGACACTCGGCGGTTCGGCCGCCCAAGGCCGGGCAACTCCGGCCAGCGATCTGGACGTGGCCGTCCTGCTTCCGGACTCGGACACCAGCCGCCGCGAGGTGGTACGCCACGACGGCCGCTTGGCCGAACTGTTCTTGCACACCCTCGCGGACCTTCCTGACGTCTTCGCAGGGGACCGAGCCCGTCGCCGGGGCACCGTGCTCTTCCTCTACGACCAGGGCGTGCCCCTGATGGATCCACACGGCCAGGTGTCCCGAGCACGCGCACAGGCCCGAGCGGTACTCGCGGCCGGCCCACCACCGCTGACCCCGGCGGAGTGGGAACGAGGCCGCTACTACCTCACCTGCTTCATGGACGATCTGATCGACACTCAGCCGGCCGACCGCTACGAACAGCTCGCCCTCGCCGACTCGACCCTGGGCGAGTCGGCGCACCTGCTCACGGCCCACCACGGCGCCTGGACAGGCATCGGCAAATGGCTGCCCCGCAGACTGCTCAGCGCAGATCCGGAACGGGGCAGGGCCCTGCTGGACGGCCACAGAGCGGTGGCCGAACACGGCGACCCTGCGCCCTTGGCAGCCGCGGCGGAGCAGGTGCTCGATCTGCGCGGCGGCCCGCTGCGCGAGGGGTACACACAACCATGGGGTGGGTGACCCGCCGCGTTGGCTGAGTGCGCAACTCGACCACCACTCCCCACACTTTCGAACCTGCTCGAATTCTGTGTACTGCTGTGCGATAAGTGCTTGAATCAACTCTGACGCCGGGCGGTGCCCGGGGGGCAGAGGGGGCATTCCATGACCGGGAAGGCTCCCCGCCCACGTCGGCAACACCGTTGACGCAAGGGGGAGAAGAACATGCAGCGCAACATCATGCGGACGTTGACCGCGGCCGCGTTGAGCACGGTGGGACTGATCGGGATCGGCACGGCCACCGCGGACGCCACCACAGCCACTCCGGCCGTGACGACCGCAGCGGCAGATGACTCCGCGGCACCGGCCGAAGTGGGCATCAACGCGGCCAAGTTCTATTTCTTCAAGGACGACAACCGGCACGGCGGCTATGCCTACGTCACGGGCTCCGACCGCGACCTGAGGAACAACCGCTGGCTGAGCGGACCGCACAAGGGCCGCACGATCAACAACGGCACCAGCTCGGTCAACAACACCACGTCCCACTTCGTGGTGCTCAGCGACCACGCCGGCAGCTGCGTCGGGCCGCACTACTACTCCAATGCACACAGCTCCGACAACGACCTGTCGAACAACGGCTTCGACAACAAGGCCAGCTGTGTGACGTTCCGGTAGCAGCGGAGTGCGGTGGGGCGTCCGTGAGGGCGGCCGCCCCACCACGCCGCAGTGCGTAGTGAGGTCACCATGCCACTCCGTCATATCGCAGCCGTCCTGGCTCTGCTGGCCCTGGTCACCGGATGTTCGTCCGGGGTAGTTCCCTCCACGCCGCGCCACAGCGCGCGGCCCCCCGTAGTGCCGCCCGCCTCCGAGGAAGTACGCCGCCTGATCCTGCCGTTCGACGCCTATGCGCTCTCCGGCCCCGATGTCCACACCATCGAAGCGGCAGAAGACGTCCTGATCCGCGACTGTATGCGCGCCAAGGGGCAGGCGTGGAGGGCGCTTCCTCAACCGGGCACCGTCGACCCGGACCCGCCGCAACGACGCCGTTACGGGGTCATCGAACCGGACGTCGCCCGCCGGTTCGGATACCACCTGCCGCCGGCCCCGCCGGAGACGGCTCGGCGCGACGAGATCTGGCGGGCCAGGGAGAAGATGCCACGCCCCGCGCAGCTCGCCGCATACGGGAAGGACGGCGTCGGCGGGTGCTGGAAGAAGGCGCATGTCCACCTGCTGCGAGGCGTTCCGAAGGGCAGCACGGCGCAGTTCAACCGACGTATCCGCGATGAGTTCACGGCATCTCAGCAGCATCGTGCGGTGCGGTCCGTCGTCCGTTCCTGGAGTGCCTGTATGAAGCGGAACGGGTATCGCTATCCGGACCCGTTGGCCGCCGCCGGCGATGACCGCTGGGCGAAGTCCCCCCGGCCTTCCCGCCAGGAGATCGCGGTGGCGGAGGCGGACGTGCGGTGCAAACAAGAGACCCGGCTCGTGGCCGTCTGGGGCAAGGCGGAGACGCGGATGCAGCACGATGTGGTGCGCGGCCACGCCGCGGAATTCCGGAAGCTTGCCACCCAGAAATCCAGCTGGCTCAAGGCCGCCCGCCGGGTCATCCGCGGTGGCGCCTGAGGCGTGTGCCGCCAAGGGCAGGGCCGGCCGGTGCAGACGGTGACTGCTGAACAAGGGTGAAGTGCCGCCGGCCCTGACCGCTGCTCGCCTTGCGTGGCCTCGCGCGTACGGTGCCGTCGGTCGTCGTGGACCTCCGCACCGCGGCACCGTACGCGCGGGGCGCGGTGTCCTGCGCGCAGGCGTCACCGAGCGTGTCCGGCGTCGACACCGTCGTGCACTGTCAGCGACGTGGGGATTTTCGGTGGTCTCGGACCGCCGAGGAATCGCCGCGGCCCGCTCTCGGCGGGTGTGCACCAGATCTCTGCCCCCCGCCGAGCAGCCCGCGCCGGCGCGTCCCTTACGCGCCGTGCCCCGGCCGCCCTCCGGATCCGCACGGCGCGGCGCGCATCCTTTCCCCCGGCCGCCGAGGGCCGAACCAGGCGCGGCGTCGGTTCACCCGACCAGCCCTCCTTCGATGGCCCAGCCGGGTGTCCCGGTGTTCCATGAGCAACGGATGGAACCGGACCCACGGCGCTGGAGGCGGCGGCTTGTGCCCTGCCGTCCAGCCCCCCACCAGTATCAGGGAGAGGCCCATGTACGAGATGCGCGCCGGCCCCTCAACGACCGGCAGCTCAGGACAGGTGTGGCACGTCATGGCCAAGCACGACGCCCGTGCGACCCTGTGCGGCCGCAAGCTGGCCGCCCACGGCCCCAGGCCGTCGGACCAGGAGGATGACCCCACCGCACGCTATTGCTCGCCGTGCATGACCGCTTTCCGCGAGATTCTGGACATCAACGGGGCACAACCGGCCCACGAACACAAGCCGGCCTGATCGTCCTGTCCGGGCCCGGGGAAGCGCCGATCGCGCACCCCGGGCTCGGAGGTCAGGCGCCGGAGCTTTATTTCGCTGCGGGCGGCTCAGTGGCCGGAGAAGTCGGTCTGCTGGGGTCGTAGCCTTCGGCGTCCGGGTAAACGTCGCGGTATATGGTGCGGGAGATGGTCTCTATCGTTTCGATCCCGTAATCCCAACCCTCGTCTGCGGGGCGTCCTTCGGGGACTCTGTTGTTCTCGGTGAGTATGGCCAGCCCGGAGTCGTAGCCGTTTTCGGTGAGGACTGCCATGCTGTTGACTTTCCAGTCACCCTTGTCGAAGGAATCGACGTCAGGGTTCTGGCTGCGCTGCAGCCAGCCGTTCTTCACCTGGATCACGGAGTCGAGTGGGGCTCCTGCCGTGGCTCCCCATCGCTGGGTGCTCTGGACGTGGTTCATGAGCCCGAGGGCGTAAGAGCGAGCCTTGCTCCCGAGGACCGCGTCGTCGTCGCCCGAGAAGAGACGCAAGAGCTTGGCCTGGTCGTCTGCGGTGACTTGGGTGAGGCCCCAGGAGCCTTCCTTGTCGAGGACGGTGTGATCCATGCCGGCCTTGTCAAGGAATTCCTGGATCTTGACAGGGTTCGGCTTTGCGGGGTCCGTCAGGTCGGACAATTGCTTCCACAGGGTGGTGGCGGAGGCGTTGTCCGATTCGGTGATCATCTTGCGGGCGAGAGCGTCTTCTGCCTCGGTGAGGGTGCTGCCTTTCTGGTACAGCAAGGCCGCGAGAATTATTGTCTTCGCCACGCTGGCCGAGTCGTACTTCTTGGCGGCGTCGGACGTGCACCTGGTTTCGGTGGGGCGGTCGTAGAAGGAGAGCGACGCCATGCTCTTCCGGCTCGCCAGTGCCGTGGCTATGTCCTCCGACAGCTTCTTCGCCAGCTCTCGGTCTTTGGACGTGCAGTGCACCGTCGAGGTGACTGCCTTGGCTCGTTGCGACGCTGCGGCGGACGGTGTGGCCGCCGCGACAGGGCCGGCAACCGCTCCAGCTCCTATGGCCGCCGCGGTAAAGGTGGAAACCCATCTCATATCTGATCACTTTCCTTTGTGGGGGTCTGAACAATCGGCACAGGCACAGGCACAGGCACAGGCACAGGCACAGGCACAGGCGCAGGCACAGGCACAGGTGCAGGGGGCAGGGGGCAGGGCGTAAGGGGGGAGTGTTGTCGAATAGATCCCAACTGCCGCTGGTGGACGGGGAGTTCTACGTAGCGGGGCGCCTGTCCAAGGGCGGAACCGCCCCGGTCGGCGTCGTCTCCTTCCGGACCACGTCCCCTGCACGCCAAGAGAGGCCCGACTGCTTCCGGATGGTGTTCAACTCCTCGGCCCGGCCGGCGACTCAGCCCATGAGTCGGGCCTGGTGTGCCAGCAGCGCAGCCTGCACCCGGCTGCTGCACCCGGTCTTCCCCAGGATCGATCCGACGTGGCACTTGACCGTCCCCACCCCGATGCCGAGCCGTGTGCCGATCTCCAGGTTCGACAGCCCCTCGCCCAGCATGACCAGCACCTCCCGCTCCCGGTCCGTCAGTCCCGCCACCCTGGGGTCGGGAGCGTCGGTGCTGCCGCTGAGCATCCGACGGATGACGACCCCGGTGACGCCGGGCGAGAGCACCGCGTCCCCCGCGGCCGCGGCCCGTACCGCGCTGATCAGCTCCTGCGGCCCCCCGTCCTTGAGCAGGAAGCCGGTGGCGCCCGCCCGCAGGGCGCGGGTGACGTTCTCCTCGTCGCCGAAGGTGGAGAGCATGACGACCTGCGGCTCGGGGTCGAGGGCGATGAGCGGTTCGACGGCCGCGAGTCCGTCAAGTACGGGCATGCGGACGTCGAGGAGCACCACATCGGGCCGGTGCTCGGCGGCGAGCCGGACGGCCTCGGCGCCGTTGGCCGCCTCGCCCACCACGTCGATGCCGTCGGCGTGCCGGAGGATCAGCGCGATGGCGTGCCGGATCAGCTCCTCGTCGTCGGCCAGCAGTACCCGGATCACGGAACCCGGCCCGGAGCCCGCGGAGTTGGTCTGATCAGTCATGAGTCCTGCTCTCATGGGGCGGTTCGGTCACGATGGGTACCGTGAAACGGTCGATTGCGATCAAGGTGTCGGACCGGAAGCAGTAACGGACGAGCTCCATCCGCCCGCCCTTGGGCTTCCCGCCCGCGTACGGATACACGCAGTCCGTGACGGAGGCCGGCCGCGGCGGTTCGCGCCCGGCGGCGGCCGCGCGCGACGCGTCGTCGTCCGGTGCCACGGCGCGCTCCACCTGCCCCCTCGTCATCCCCAACCGGGGCTTTTCGGGGCTCTGATAGGCGAGTTCGTAGCGTGAATGGTCCACCAGCACGACCCCGAACAGCATCAACACGCCCACCCCCGCCAGGCCGAGCAGTCCGATGACGGCGCCGGCAACGCGCCGCTGGAGGACGGAGAGCCTGCTGCGGGACTCTTCGACGGGGACCGATCCGCTGTCGTCCGGTGCCGCGTCCGCAGTCTCCGCGCCGGGCCCCGGGGTAGCGGGGATCTCGGCCGCCACGGCGAAGCCGCCACCGGGCGTCCGCCCGGCCTCCAAGCTGCCACCGAGCAGCGCCACCCGCTCCCTCAAACCGGTCAGCCCGCGCCCGGAGCCGAGCCCGGTCACGGCAGCGGGCCGCGTGGGCGGAACGCCGTTGCGCACCCGCACCGCCACCCGCTCGTCGGTGTGGCGGACCGCGACCGTCACATGGGCCTCGGCCGCGTACCGGTGAACGTTGGTGAGCGACTCCCGCACCACGCGGTGGACCGCTCGCCGCACTTGGGCCGGCCGAGCGTCGAGATCGGGCCCCTCCCAGGAGAACGCAACGGGGATGCCTCCGCCGCGCGACTCCTCGACCAGCGCCTCGATGTCCGCGCGGGTGCCCGTCGCGTCGGTCAGCGCGCCGGTGCCGGTGTCGCTCCCCAGCGGGCCGAGGACCCCCAGCGCCTCCCGCAGCTCCTGCATGGCGTCGCGGGTGGCACGGCGCACCACAGCGGCCTCGTCCCGCAGTTCGGGCGCCTCCTTCCGCAGCGCCATCTCCAGCCCGCCCGCGTGCAGGGAGACCAGGCTCAGCCGGTGGCCGACCAGATCGTGCATCTCCGCGGCGATACGCGACCGTTCGCGCATCCGCGACTCGCTGTCCACGAGCCGCCGCGCCTCCTCGGCGGCGGCCGCGCGCTCCCGCAAGGCCCGCAGCAGCCGGTCCTGCTGCCCACCGGCGGTACCGACCAGCCCCGGCAGAACGACCGTGGTGACGGCGAACACCGCACCCAGCACAAGGCCGAAGAACCTGCTGCCCACCTCCAGCTCGGGGGCGAACGCCGCGCAGGTCAGCATCGCCAGGGCGGCCGCCCCGAGCAGCACCCCGATCCGCCGCCGCGGCGTTCTCGTCTGCCGGGCCGCGGTGTAGGCAGCCACCGCGGTCAGCAGCGCCACGGCGGACACCACCCCCATCAGCGCGGCCAGCCCGGCCACACAAACCACCGGGAACCGGCGCCGGACCAGCACCAGCGCGATGCCGACGAGTCCCAGGACCGGCGCCCCGCCCCCCAGCCTGCCGTCGAACGTCGACATGCCCTCGTGGACGAGCAGCACCAGCGCCCCGGCCAGGAGCGCCTCGCCCGCCGCCCGCCACAGCAGCCACCGCCCTTGCTCCCCGGGCCCAGCAAAGAGGCTTCGGGTAGGGCGGTTTTCGGCCACAGGTGGGGTGCTGGACGACATAACGCCGATTATCGGGGGCCTCGCATGAGGTTCCCCTGCGCCTTGAGGGCGAGTCGCCTCTGACCAAAGACAGAGGCCCTACCGGAAGAGAGAGCCCTGGTGAGAGGCAGAGGAACGGGTACGGGAAGGGTGGGGGTGGGGTCAAGGGAATCGAGGGTGGGGGGACTTCCGCACCCCTCCTGTGCTGTCAGCCGCGTCCGGTGAACTTCTGTCCGACGCCGAGTTGGCGCAGGCCGGCGAGGACCTGGGGGTCCTGGGCGTCGAGCCAGTCGCACAGCTGCCGGAAGGAGACCATCCGGACGTCCTTGTGCTTCTCGTCGGCGATGTGCTTGATCGCCTCCTCGACGGCGTCCATGTAGATGCCGCCGTTCCACTGCTCGAAGTGGTTGCCGACGAAGAAGGGGGCCCGGTTCGTGTCGTACGCCCGCTGGAAGCCGGCTATGTACGCGTCGGCGGCCTGCTTGCGCCAGCCCGGGTAGTTGGCCGGCGGGGCCTTGGTGGAGGCCTGCGACTGGTTGGCCATGATGTTGTAGTCCATCGAGAGGACTTCGAAGGAGTGGCCGGGGAACGGCATCTGCTGGAGCGGGAAGTCCCAGATGCCCTGCTTCTTGGTGGGCCAGACCTGGAGGCCGCCGGGCGAGCTGGCGTCATACCGCCAGCCGCGCTTGCGCGCCGTCGGCAGCAGGTTCTCCTGGCCCAGCAGACAGGGCGTACGGGCGCCGACGAGTTCCTTGCTGTAGTCGAAGGGCAGCGGTTCGAGGTCGGTGAAGCCGGTGTTGGTCCGCCACTTGGTGACGAAGTCCATGGCCTGCTCGATCTCGGAGTCCCACTGGGCGGGGGTCCAGTTGGCGACCGAGCCACTGCCGGTGCCGCAGAAGTGGCCGTTGAAGTGGGTGCCTATCTCGTGGCCTTCCAGCCAGGCCGCACGCAGGTTCTTCAGCGTCTCCCTGATGTGGTCATCGGTGAGATAGGGGATGTCGGAGGCACCGACGGCGTTGTTCGGCGGCCGGTACAGGCGCTTCTTCGACTCCGGCAGCAAATACAGCCCGGAAAGGAAGAAGGTCATCGAGGCATTGTGGTCACGGGCGAGCTTGCGGAACCGCGGGAAAAGGCCGTTGCCCACCTCGGCCGCCCCGTCCCAGGAGAAGACCACGAACTGGGGCGGCTTCTGGCCGGGCGCCAGTCGCTCCGGCTTGGGCGGCTGCTTCGGCTGCTTTCCGGTGTACGCGGTCGAGCCGTCGCCGATCGGCTTGCTCTTCGGCGTCTTTCCGGGGTTGGTCCCGACCTTGCCGGACTCCGACGAACCCGGGGAGGAGCAGCCGGCGACGGACAGTGCCGCTGCCGCTCCCACCCCGAGTCCGAGCATTCCCCGCCGACTGACATCGCGCATAACGGTCCTCATCGCATTTATCGCCCTGAAGTGCCCCATTGGGCGCCCAGAGAGAGGGGCTGATGGACGCCGGGGTTCCGTTACGGCGGCGAAACTCACAAGGTGGACCGAGCGGCCACGGAGGGTCGTTGCCCGGTCACCGATGAGCCGGAATCGGCGCAGGCCACATCCGCTTCTGGGCGCGGGGGCGCGGCGTGGGTGCAGGGGCACGTTGTACGCGGGCAGCGGGCAGCGGGCAGCGGGCCGCGGACCGCATGAGACTGCGCAGCGGCCGGCGCCGTCAGTCGGTGTCCGTGTCCCTCCCCGCCGCCGTCCGCCCCACCGTCAGGGCGAGCCGGCGTACCCTGCGCCAATTCATCGGAGGCTTCGCGCGCGGTGTGCCGGGACGGTTGCTGGGCAACCGTACGCGCAGGGCGCCCGGTTCGATCCAGCAGCGTACGGGGGTGGGTACGGTCAGGGCCTCGCCGTCGACGCCGACCGGGATGACGGGGGCATCGGCGTCGACGACCACCTCCTGGACGGTGAGCGAGGTCAGTCCCGGCCCATGGCTGCCGCGCAGCATCGAGGCCGCCTGGACCGCGTTGTCGACCGTCACACCGAGCACTCCCAGGACGCCGGAGTCCAGCCGTTCCCGGTACCCCAGTCCCGCGGGATCTCCCATCCGGTAGGGGTTGTTGCTCACCAGGACGGCTTGGGGCGCGTCGACGGTCACATCGCCGGACCGCACCTGCAGGCGCGGGCCGCTGTGGTGGGTCAACAGGTCCGGCAACATCTGAAGGGTGGTACGGGCCTTGTCGTCGCGATAGGCCGGGCTCTGCACCACGGTCGCGTACGCGCCGAAGGAGGCGTTGTTGACGAAGACACGCCCCCGGCCTTCCGCCGCAGGCAGCCCCACGTCGATGAAGCCCAGGTCGACGCGCAGCTCGACCCCGTCGGTGAGCGCCTTGAGACAGGCCGCGGGATCCTCACGGTCGAGGCCGAGGTCCATGGCGAAGTGGTTGCGGGTCCCGGCGCAGATGACGACGAACGGAAGGCCGCGCGCCGCCGCTACGGCCGCGACCAGGGCCTGTGTACCGTCGCCGCCCGCGACACCGAGCAGATCGGCGCCGTCGTCGACGGCCCGCCGCGCCAGCTCCGCCACGTCCTGCGGCCGCGCGGGATCCAGTTCGACGACCTCGGCGCCGAGCGCCCTGGCCTGGTCCGCCAGCCGGAATCGGCCGACCTTCCCGCCGCCCGAGCGCGGATTCATGATGAGGAAGGGGCGTCTCGGAGGAGCGACCGGACGTTCCGGCCGGCGCGCCGGTTCGGTCTTCTGCGGCACCAGGGCCGTTCTGCCCGTGAAGACGGCAAGCGTCCACAGGGCGAGCGAGACGAGCACTACCCACAGCAGCCCGGCGACCGCGTAGAGCACCAGGACGACGACCGGTGTGGCGGTCGCCAGCAGGAAAGCGAGCACCCTGATCACACCCGTGCGCGCGAGCACCCACCACAGTCCGGCCGCCGTGGCGACCAGCCCGGCCAGCCCCACGCCCACCAGCACGATGCTCCGCAGACCTGCGAACACCAGCAGGACCAGCAACGCCGCCGTCCCCGCCGCCAGCGCCAGACGTGCGGCCCAACGCCTGTCCACGCGCATACGCCTCCCGCCGGGTCGGTCCGCTGCCGCTCCCTTCTCCATTGCACAGGCGCAGGCGGCGAAGCGCATCACCTGGCGCGGACGGCGCCTCCCCAGGGCCCAGCGCCAGGGTCTGCCGGCCGCCCTCGGCCTCGGGCACGGTCCGGTCGGACAGCCAGGGCTCGCGTCACGTTGGTGCGCCCGCATGCATGATGGTGCCCTCCTGGACTCATTCTGGACTCATTCACTGCGGCGAAAGGGCGTGTGGCGCAGATGCGGTGGACTCGGCGGAGGAAAGCGAACGGCACGGCATCCTTACCCGTCATAGCGTTCCTGGCGCTTTCCCTGGGTGTCGCCTGCGTGGTCGGGGCCCAGGCTCAGCCGGCGGTCGCGAGCGGGTCCCTCCCCGGACCGATGACGTCTCCGGCCCGTACGCCGGGGCCCGGCACACCCACGACCGCGCACCTCAGGATCAGCGAGGGGCAGGTCGGTGAGGTCGGGCCCGGTGGGACCCTCATCTACCCGAGTGTGACCAGCTGTCTGACGGTGACCGTCCGCCTCCGGGACGGTGGCAAGGTGGGTGCGCACGCCAGCTTGTTCCAGGTGCCGGGGGAGTACCGGTCGGACCGGATCCTCGCTGCGGTCAAGCAGCGGACCGGGGCGCGGGGGGTCCGCGCGGTGGAGGTCAGAGGCGCCGTCGGTGCCTGGCATCCGAGCTACTTCACCAAGGCGATCGAGAGTTACGCAGAGGGCGAGCAGATCCCCGTACCCACTGAGCCCGACCCGGGCGGCCTGGCCAGAGAGGTGGCGGACGCACTCGGGGAGCCGCGGGGAAAGGTGACGGTCGAGGATCTGCCCGACGGCGACCAAACGGTGGACTGAGCCGGGTGGTCTCCGCCGCGCACCAGGCGCAGAGGACACCCGACGGCTCACTTTCCGGCGGGTGACGGGCCGGTCAGCAGCCGGGCGGCACCGACCTGGTGCAGATGGACGACGATGTCGTGCGACCGTGCGAGCGCGATCGGGAACTCCGCCCCGGGCCCGGGGTACTCCGTGCCGATGCTCCTGGTGGTACGTGCCGTGGCCAGCCAGGCGCGGGCCGCGGGCGGGGCGGTGCGCAGGTCCAGGACGTAGTCGCGGTGGCGCACCCGGTCCAGGGTGTGTTCATTGCTGCCGGGTTTCGCGGGTCCCACGGTGTGGGCCCGGACCCGTCCGTCGGCTCCGGTGGCGTTGAACGAGCCCCGGTCGAAGGTCATGCTGATGCTCACATAGTGTGCGCCCAACTTGTCGCGCAGAAAGCTGCCTTGGACCTTGGGGTAGTGCTTCGGGTCATAGGTCCGCAGCGCGACATGACCGTCATGAGCCGACAGCACCACCTTGTCCCCGGTGTGCTGCTGCCACCAGGCCACGTTGTCCGCCATGACCGCATCGCGGTAGCGCATGCCCGCAGCGACCTGCTGCGGGTCGTCGAAGTCGAAGGCGTATCCCCGGGCCGTCTGGTCGATGGCCGTGGCGTGCTGTACGGCCCAGGTATGCGCCTCCCTTGCCTCCCTCGGGGTCCCCGCGGCGGGCCGCTGCCGCTTGAGCAGGTCCAGCGCGCGCCCGGTCCTGCCGGCTATCTCTTTCCGCTCGGCCGGCGGCCGTTTCAGATAGCCGTTCACATGGGCGTCGACGCCGGTCGTGGGCCGCAGACCGCGGTAGAGCTCGGCAACGCGCGGCAGCAGCGCCGGATGTGCCTTGGCCACATAGCCGGTCACCCGGTCATAGAGTTCCGGACCGGCGTACCCGAAGTCATCGCCCATGAACTGGACCGGATCGCGCGGATGCCGGCTGTTGTAACTGCGCATCCAGGTCAGCAGGTTCAGGTAATCGATGTTGTTCCACCAGGAGTAGTTGCTCTGGAACTCCTCGCGCATGATCCGCCGTGGATCGCCCTTGCCCTGCAGCACATAGTCGTTGAGCCGCAGTCCAGTGCTCCAGCTTCCCTCCAGGGCGAAGCTGCGGAAGCCCTTCTCCTCGACGAGGTAGCGGAAGACGCGGTGCTTCATGGCGAAGAATTCATGCGAACTGTGGGTGGCCTCGCCCAGACCCACCACCCGTGCGTCCTTCACCATGCGGCCGACCGGACGCAGATCGTCCAGGTTCCCCTGGGGCTCGGTGGTGCGCAGCGGGTGCGCTTTACGTTCCAGGGCGGGCACCGGCGACTGAGCCGGGGGCGGGGGAGCGGCGGCGACCACCGCGCCGAGCGAAAGGAGCAATGCGAGGAGGGCCGACCTGTGTTGTCTCATTCCACAAGACTTCCTGTCGGCGGGCACGGCGACCATACGCCCCACCCCCCAGTCGTCGGTGGAGCTGCCCCCACCCCCCCGGCTTCCGTGCTGCCCGTACACAGCCGGCGAATTCGGTTCGTCTCCGCGGCGGGGCATGGCCACGGGCGGGGGACTCCCGTCAGCCGCACTGCCAGGTGAACATCGCGCGGTCGAAGCGGCGTTCGGCCAGGTCCTCGGGGCGTATGAGCCAGTAGAGGGCACCGCAGTCGCCCCACATCATGTCCGCATCGTCATCCGTGTCGAACTGAGCGAGCAGCACCCAGCGGAGGGCCTCCTCCTTGATGCGGGGGTCGTCCCACGGCGGGCTGCCCAGTGCGCCCCGGGCGACCTCGGTCTCCACCTCGTCCTGCACCGGGTGCGCATGGCCACCGATGCGGTGCTCCGTGCCGTCGAAGTGGTCCCACAGGGCCTCCTGGAAGTCGTCGTCCCACACCGGATGGTCGTCCGGCATCGGCGCGAACTCCCTGTAGACCACCGGATGCCACAGGTACGGTGCCGTCGTCTCCACACGCGCCGTAAGCGGGACCTTCGGGTACGGCTGAATCGCCTCCGGCGCCGTCCGCTCGGCGACGGCGACCCCCGCGGGGACGTACAGCACGCGCGCTCCCGCCCAGCTGTCGGGCTCATCGGGCGCGACCACCGCACAGCCGTCGTCCAATTGCCCGTCGAAGTAGAAGAAGGCCAGCGTGCCGTCTGCCGGCATGGTGATGTCGAGGGCGGCAGAGGGGAGCTCGGCACAGTCGAGCGAAGCGATGAAGGAGAGCGGACCATGCCCCTCCCACACCGGCCACTCCTCGCTCTCCGGCAGCGCCGGCAGACCGCCGAGCCGGCCGACGACGGGAGCCGTACCCGCGGCCTTCTCCAGGCGCAGCCCCGGCCGCAGCAGGCTGATCCAGCGCTCGGCGATCTCGTGGGGCAGGTGCTCGCGGGCGAGTGTGTGCAGCGTGTCGGCAGTGCTCTGTGTCATGAGAACGATGATGCACGGGACCACTGACAACGGGGTGTTCGCCGGGGTGTCTCCCCGATTTCCGTGGGCCGGGGAGACATCCCCTAGGCGTCGTCCGCGCCGTCGTCGGGGACCCAGCGCAGCACGTCGCCGGGCTGACAGCCGAGTGTGCGGCAGATCGCGTCCAGCGTCGTGAACCGCACCGCCTTCGCGCGACCGTTCTTCAGCACGGCAATATTGGCAGGCGTGATGCCGACCGCATCGGCGAACTCGCCCACCGACAGGCCGCGTTTGGCGAGCTGGAGGTCGAGGTCGACGATGATCGCCATCAGACCACCTCGGCGATCTCGGTCTGCAGTTCCGTCGCCTTGTGCAAGAGGCTTCGCATGATGACGATGAGCATCACGAACGAGGCCCCTACGCCGGCACTCGCGGTCGCGGCGGCCAGTGCGCCGAGGACCTCCATGCCGTCGCCGGGAGAGGGGATATCGGTCAGGGCCAGATGCCCGGTGGCCCCGATCGCCAGCAGCGTTGCCACGATCGAGGACCCGATGATGGTGTCGACCCATCGGAAGGCCCTTGGCGTGAAGATCGCATCACGTTCGACCATGGTGAGCAGCATCCACACTGCGGCGAGCGCGACTTGGACACAGGCGATCCCGGCGATCGCCACCGTCACGTAGGGCGCGGCGAACGGGGCGTAAGGGGGGAAGTGGTCGACCTCATCGGCGGCCGTCGTCGGAATGACCACGATCTGACCGAAGAGGCCGAACAAGATCACTGCGACGATGCCAGCCCGGAGTGCGGCGATGAAGAAACGATGCATGCATCGATTATCGATTGATTTCGATCGAAAATCAATCGATCCGTCCCGACGGTCAGCCCCTGGCGTGCTCCCGGGGGCTTGTGGTGGCATCGGTCATGCCCAGCCCATCTCGGTGTAGAGGCGCCCGCCCGGTTCCGTCGATCGCGGCGTGGGTGAGACGGCCTGCCGGGGGTCACCTCATTCCCGTGCCGAGACCGTCACCGTGACCCGTCCGGAGGCGCCTGGCTGGGGCCATATCCGGACCGTGCCCCGCTCCCCGGCCGGTACGACACGTGGCCGGGCCACGGCCGGGCCTTGCACCGACACCTGCCATCCCGTGGCCGTAGGCGGAGTGGACAGCTCGCTGACGTCGGGCCGTCCCGAGGAGTCGTAGACGAGGTGGAACGTCTGGGTTGTGGCGTCGTAGCGCCGCTCACGCACCGTGCCTGCGACAGCGGGGGCATAGGGACGCGCGGTCTGTTCCTTGTTGGCCTGGAAGTGGCCGTCCTTGTCGACGGCGCAGTACCCGCCGCCGTAGCACCACACATAGCCCGCCCAGCCGGAGCTGTAGCGGTCGAGGGAGGCGAGGGCATCGCCGTAGAAGCGCGCCATATTGGGCAGCGAGCTGTCCCGGGGACCCCACTCGCCGACGACGACCGGTACGTGCTGGGCGCGCGGGTAGCGGGTGACGGCGTCCTCATAGGTTTCGAGCCAGCGCGCCGAGGGGGCGTAGTCGCCGCCGGCTTCCATGGTGGCGTTGTAGAAGTGCGGCGCGTAGACGACCTTGGGATCGTGGATGCGGCCGAGGCCGGTGGGCAGCCCCTCGCCGACGATCGGGGTCGGTTCGACGGACAGCCTGTTGTGGCGGTCGACCGTGCGGATCTCGTCCGCGATCCGCTGGTACATCGGGGTCAGCTGCTCCGACTCGATGCGGTGGGCGGCCGCCGGAATGTCCTCGCCCTCGCGGAGCCGCCCCATGGGTTCGTTGATCAGGTCATAGCCGAACACGGCGGGGTGGTGGGCGAAGCGCTGGGCGAGCACGCGCCACATGCGGGCCTGCGCGCGCTGGAGGTCGGTGTCCTGGTAGAGGTGCTCGAAGGCCGCCTGCACAGCGGGTTCGAAGTACTCCGCGAACCAGTCGCCCGGATGCGGGGCGAAGGGCAGCCCGTCGGTGCGGGTCGCCCACTCGGGGATGCCTCGATGGCCGAACTCGGGGCCGAAGACGTCCTGGTGGGCGTCGATGACGACCTGGATGCGCCAGCGGTGGGCCCAGTTGAGGATCCGTTCGATCTTGCGGAGGTAGCCCGAGCTGTAGTGGCCGGGCCGCGGTTCCAGATCGTCCCATCAAAACAGCAGCTCAGGCGTCAACCCTCGCCGAAAGTGACACTGCGCGGGTCGTCGCCGGGACCATTCGCGGAGTCGTGAGGGCGGTCGGCACAAGGCCCTTCCGAGGTGCCATCCGGGGCCTGCTGCTCACCGGTTCCGTATGCGGTTTCGGTGAGCAGCAGGGCGATGTCGTCGGCCCGGTACGAGGAGCGCCGGGCGTTGTGCAGCAGCCGGCCGGCGAGTTCGTCCAGTGAGTCCGAGCGGGCGTGTGCCAGGGAGGCGCGAAGGCGGTCGATTCCCACGTCGATGTCGGCCCCGGGCTCCTCGACCAGGCCGTCCGTGTAGAGGGCGAGGACGGATCCCGGCGGGAGGGCGAACCGGGTTGGGGGGTAGGCGCTTGCGCGCTCCACACCGAGGAGTGGGCCGACGTCGAGGTCAAGGGCACCGGTCGTCCCGTCGGGGCGGCGGAGCAGGGGTGGGGGGTGCCCCGCGGTGACGGCCTGGGCATCGTGGGTCCGGGGTTCGAGGTGGATGCAGCAGCAGCTGGCCAGCAGCCCGGGGTCGAGGTCGATGAGGGTGCGGTTGACGCCCGCCATCACCTCGCCGGGTGCATGGCCCACGGCCGTGAAGGCCCGTACCGCGCTGCGTAGTTGGGCCATGGTGGCCGCGGCGGCGATGCTGTGCCCCTGCACGTCTCCGATGACGAGCGAGACCCCGTTACGCGTGGGGATGACGTCGTACCAGTCGCCGCCGATGTCCATGCCACTGGTGCCGGGCAGATAGCGCGCAACGGTGCGGATGCCCGGGATGGCCGGCAGCCGGTGCGGCAGGAGCGCCTGCTGCAGGCCGCGCGCGATGGCGAACTCCGAGTCGTAGAGCTGTGCTCGTTCCAAGGCCTGGCCGATCAGTCCGGCGAGAGCGGTGAGGACGCCGCGGTCCCTCTCCGTGAACTGATGGATCGTGTCGAAGCCCAGGACGCAGATGCCGACCGGGTGGCTGGAGGCGATCAAGGGCAGATACACCCAGGAGCTCGCCTCGCCAGTGGGGATGTCCGGGTAGTCCTGTGAGAGGTCCTGCCGCGATTCGATGAAGAGCGGAGCGCCGGAGGTGAGGGCCTCCGTACCGGGCAGGCGGGCGTGCAGCGGTGCGCCCTCCAGCCAGTCGAGGAAGTCTTCGTGGTGCCCGGTGTGAAAGAGCAGGTGCATCGTTTTGTTGCGGACGACGTAGATCGCAAGCTGCTGGCCTCCGAACGCGGGGAGGAGCTGGTCGGAGACGACTTCGCAGACTTCGCGGGTGGTGACCGCCTCGGTCAGCGCGCTGCCGAGCTGCAGGACGTGGTGCATGACGCCCAGACGCGTCGGTGTGGCGGCAGTCGGCGACTCGGTGGAGGAGGCGGAGGGCGTCGAGGCCGAGGGTGGCTGGCCGAGGGGCACCACGCGGCCCGTCACTCCATCCGCTTCCGGATGGAGGGAGAAGGCGAGCCAGCGGTCGGGCGAGTGGCAGGCGAGGAAGGAGGACGGCGCCTGCGAGATCATCGCCGACCGGTGCCGGGACTCGACGTCGGGATCGGACAGCCAGGGCAGCACGTCCCAGAGAATCCGACCCAGCAGCTCGTCGCCGGAGACGTCCAGCAGCTGCAGAGCCCTGTGGTTGGCGTAGGTGACCCGCCCGTCAGGGGCGAGGGAGAACAGCCCGTCCCGCAGCCGTTCGACGGCTGCCAGGGCCGTGCTGCCGGCCCGGGGATCGACGACCGCGCCGACCAGGCGGGTGCGTGGTTCCGCGTCGTCGGCCTCTAGCACGCGGCCCCACAGCTCGACCGTGCGGTACCCGTCGCCGCCGTATCTGTGATCCCGTATGCGCAGGCGTCGCGAAGTGGTCCGGCTCCCCAACGCTGCCTCGTCGGCCCCGAACCGGAAGGCAGCAAGATCGCCCGGGTGGAGGGAGGCATGAAGGGTTTCGGCCTGTCCATCGAACGTACGAGGGTCGAGGTCGAAAATCGTGCAGAACTCGTCGTCCACGGAGATCATGCCGGAGACGAGGTCCCAGTCGAACAGGCCAACCCGCACGGCCGGTGCCGAGGGAGCGGGGTTCTCGACGGGGATCGTTTCGGGGGCGCATTCAACTGGATCGCCGCTGCGGGTCCGGAGGGCGGCGAGAGAGGTCCCGAGCCGGCTGGCGATGGTCCGTACGTGGCGGCGCTGGGCCTTGGTGAGCCCCTCGCTGCCGGGTGACGCCGCCCAGATGATCGCCAGCGAACCGAAGGTCTCCCCACCTGCGCCCACCGGCACGGAGCAGGAGCCGAAGGCGTACGGCAGAGCCACCGCGAGCTGGGGATAGCGGCGCATGGTCTCCTCTGCGTTGGCCAGGTGGACCGTGCGCCCGGAACTGTACGCCGCGGCGACCGGGATGGGACTGCTCACCGGAATGAGGCGCCAGCCACCGAGCAGAGAGGGCGGCACCCCGCAGGTCGCGGCGAGCACGATCGACCGGCGGTCGCGGGAGCGGAGAAAGACGCTCCCCGCGTACGCGCTGGTTCCTTCGACGGCTTCGACGACGGCTGCGGCGAGCAGCTCCTCGCGCTCCGCCGTGGTGCCGACGGTCATCCCGCGCATACCTCCAGTGTGCGCAGGTCGGGCCCACCCGGCACAGGGCGGCAACTCAGCGAGATGTGCCGATCACGGTTCGCGGGGCTTGGAGGTGTAACAGGCGGCGCATCCTCCTGGTAAGGAATTAGTCGAGTAGGGGCGTATGGGCGACTAATCCCATCGATCCCTGGTCACCTCGCAATGGAATCAGTAGGCTACGGGGTGGAGCGGGTGATCAATGGCGCCTGCATCGGTGACCACCTTGGCGGGGGAGGGGAGGAAGCCCGGGCGTCGCCCCCGAGCCGAACGCGCCCCGTGCCGCCGCTGGAGCGACGCGCCGGCCGCTGGGCAGGGACCTTCGTGTCGGGTGCCTTCGTCTCCGACACACGCTCCGGCCACCGGACGGAACATCACCCACCGACACCAACGTAAGGCCCCGCCATGAGCCATCCCACGCCCGGTCGGCCCCTGTCGCAGACGGACCGCACACGTCACCACCGGCTGCGAGAGCAAGGCAGCCTGGACCGGAACGACCTCGATGCCATCCTCAAGGCCGGCTTCGTCTGCCACCTCGGAGTGACCGTCGACAGCAACCTGCTGGTCATACCCACCGTCTACGGCACGGACGGCACCACGCTGTACTTCCACGGATCGGTAGCCAGCCGCAGCCTGGTCGCCTCACCCGACGCGAGCGTGTGTGTCACCGTGACGCACATCGACGGCCTGGTCTTGGCCCGGTCCGTCTTCGAGCACGGCGTCAACTATCGCAGCGCCATGATCTTCGGCATTCCCCGGCCGATCACGGACCCGGAGGAGAAGTGGACGGGCCTTCGTTGCCTCACCGAACAGGTGACCCCCGGCCAGTGGGACTACGCGCGGCAGCCCAGCCGCAAGGAACTCGCGGCCACCTCGCTGCTGGCCCTCTCCCTCGACGAGGCATCCGTGAAGATCCGCACCGGTGCCCCGGACGACGGTGACACCCCCGACGCCGAACTCGGGCTGTGGGCAGGCGTCCTCCCCCTCCAAGCCCACTGGGGTGACCTGGAGCCGGATCCAGCCCTCCCCACACACATCAAGACACCACCGCACCTCGTGCACCGCCAGGGTGTTTCCGCTTTTCGGTAACTGATGCTTGGCGGACTGTGCTTGGGGGCTGGGGGCTGGGGGCTGGGGGCTGGGGGCTGGGGGCTGAGGGCTCAGGGCTGAGGGCTCAGGGCTGGGAGCATCGACGCCTGACGACTCAGGCCTCGTTCCCCTGGCGTTGATCCGCGGCACGCCAAGCTCAGTCCGCGACCTGGTTCCTCCGCAGACGCCCCCTTGGGGCGCCGGCCTCGGTCGTGGCTGCCCGACCACTCAGTCGAAAGTGCCGGCCAGGTAGGCGTTGCGGGTTCTGATGAGGTGGGGCATGTACCGGCTCAGGAGGATTCTGTCGACGATACGTCCGACAGGCCCCAGCGGTGAGGCGAAGTCGATGACGTCTCTCATCACGGTTCCACCGGCGCCGTCCGGCTCGAAGTGGTGCGCGTGCCGCCATCGCTTGAAGGGCCCGGACTCCTGCTCGTCCACGAAGTGTCGGGGCCGGTCGTAGACGGTGATACGGGCCTTGAGCCGCCACGTCAGACCGAAATGACGAGCCCGGAAGGTCACGGTGTCACCGAGAGACAGTTCGCCCCGAGTCCTGCCACCCACTGCACGCTCCGACGAAGCGGCCATGGAGCGGGTGTGCGCCTGCACATCCAGGCATACCGCGAACACCTGGTCCGGGGGTGCGGCGACGGCTGTCACTACCTCGAAATTCGGCACGAGTCCATCGTAGGTGCCGGGCGGTGGCTTGCGATCGCGGGCTCCTTGCTGTGGTGGCCGGGATGAGCCTGGGCTCTTTGACGCGTGGGTGAGGGCTCAAGGGGCCGGGTGGCAACCCTGAGGCGTCGCCCTGAGGACAACCCTGACCACGTCCCGGTGCCTTCCCTGATTTCCGTCTCTGGCGGTGGTGATCCCGGGTGGCCCGCTGTCAGGCTCGGCTGAGGGCAACCCCCGTGATTCATTTCGTAAGACCCTCGGAAGGGGCTTGATGCAACCGCTCTTCAGGGCGCTCACCGGAGTGCTCGCCGTTGGATTATTTGCCGGAGCGTCGACGCCCGGTGTGGAGGCGGATGCCGGCTCTCCTGGCAGAAGTGCGACGACGCAGGAAGCCATCGACTGGAAGCCATGCCCCCAGGACGCCGCAGCGGAATGCGGGACTCTGCGCCTGCCCGTCGACCGGGCACGTCCGTCGGGTAAAAAGTTTGATCTTGCGGTGGCTCGTCGCAAGGCGACCGATCCGGACCGCCGGGTCGGTGTGCTGCTGGTCAACCCGGGCGGGCCGGGTGATTCAGGAGTGGACTTCGCTGTACGGCGCGCCAAGTCCCACTTCAGCGCGGACGTCCAGGAAAAGTTCGACATCATCGGGTTCGACCCCCGGGGTGTCGGGGGCAGCCAGCCGGTGAAGTGCTCGCAGAAGCTGCTGGACCAACGGCCGTCGGCCTACCCCCGCAATCAGGCGGAGTTCGATCGACTCACCGACTTCAACCGCACCTTGCGCAAGGACTGCCGACGACACAGTGGACCGGTCTTCGACCACGCCGACACCTTGAGCACCGTCCGGGACATGGACGCGATCCGTAGGTCGCTGGGTGAGAAGAAGATCAACTACTTTGGTCACTCCTACGGCTCTTCGGGTCGTACCACTGGCTGACGATGATGTGGAAGTTGCCGAACGTCGAGCCGGGGATGACGAATCCGCCGTACGGGCTCGCCACGAAGTTGGCTGCCTCCTGCCCCGGGATGCCGGGCAGGATCATCGTCTGCTCCAGCGTCCTGGTCAGGTCCGACGTCGGGAGCGGGAAGACCATCGCCCGGATCGACAGCGCGTTCCTGTTCAGCCAGGTGAGGACGTACTTGCCAGCCATGGCGCGGAAGCAGATCTCGCCCCACTTCCGGGTCCCGAAGACAGTCGTCGGGGGCGCGCCCCACCGCCAGGCGCCGTCGGCGTAGCCCCATGGCTCGTATGCGTCCGCGCTGCCGAGGCTGTCCTTCCGTACCCGGTGCAGCAGCATCCCCGATTCCACCTCGCGGTTGATCGTAGATGACGCCGCGTATGAGGTGCATGTACATGACGCCATCGACGACGAACACATCGGACGGGATCGCCGTCGTGGCCTTGTCGCCGACCGGGCTGTGCGGCTCGTCGACCAGGCTGTTGGCGTGATCGACGCCGACGCTGCCATCGATACGCAGGTTGTTCAGGTCCGCGCTGCTGGAGCGCAGGCCGACCGGCGCGCGCCAGTCATCGGCGGGCTCGCCCGGCTGCGGTACATGATCGCCGTTGAAGGTGTCCCCGCCGACGAACAGCATGGTGCCGTTCGGACACTCACTTGTACCGGAGACGCCCTCGGTGCCGCTTCGTTTGGCGAGGGCCGTAAGAGAGGATCTCGTCCTTCTGCGGGGAGCGCGGGTGGTTTGGCGGACTGCCTGGAGGGACTCGACCGACGGGGGCGGGAAGGGATTGATCGATACTCACCGGTACGCGGACAGCGGCGTCCGCTGACGGCCAACAACGCGCCATTTTCCCAGTTCAGGGCCGCGCCGTGCGAGCCCGGCGCGTGCTCGGGCCCGCTGCGGACAGCTCTTGACGGCGGTGTGTCGATCACCGTACGGTGCGGCGAACCACAACTGAAAAAACCACCGACGATTCTGCGCGGGAGAGCCCACACCCCAGTGGCGTGGCGCCGAAGGAGCAAATCCTCCCCGGAAACTCTCAGGCCTCGTTACCGCGCAGTGGAGGTGGACTCTGGAAAGCAGACGCTCATGCGTCTCGCCCACGGTGCAAGCCGCCCAGCGCGGTGAAGCTCTCAGGCCAATGACAGAGGGGGAGGCTCACTCGATCGCGTGCCCCGTTCGACGGTGCGCGCCAGGCCCGAGGAGTCTCCATGGCGTACCCCGCCGCTCTCCCCGACACCCCGTCCCACCAGTCGCTCGCCGCTCTGGAACGGACCGCACCCTTCTCCGTGCGCCACATCGGACCGGACGCCGAAGAGCCGTCCACGATGCTCTCCCACCTCGGCTTCGGTTCGCGGGACGAACTGATCGACGCCGCGGTGCCCGGCTCGCTGCGCGACCGCCGCGGGTCGCGGCTTCCCGCCCCGGCGTCCGAGGCCCGGACCGAAGCCGAGCTGTGCGCCCTTCCCACGACGCTCCCCACACGGCACAGATGCCGGCACGCGACGGGGAGCGTTTCTACAGCCGGGACACCGCGGCGTACCCGATGACGACGGCCGGCCGTAACAAGTACTGGCTCCTCGTCCGCCCTGTCGACGGAGCGCACGGCGACCGCAATCTCCTCTGCTCCTGCCCGTCGATCGACGTCTACGAGAGCTGACCGCCGCAAAGGCCGGCGGTGCGTCGCGCTGCGACAAACCACCCTGCCGCCCCTGCCCGGCTTCACACCACCTGTCTGAGCGACACCGTCCCGAACTGGCCGGTGCCCCCAGCGACCCACGGAGGATGGCATGGCCATCAGCGTATTCGACCTCTTCTCCATCGGTATCGGACCCTCCAGTTCCCACACGGTCGGCCCGATGCGCGCCGCCCGGATGTTCGTGCTCAGCCTCCAACGCGATGGCCTGCTCCCTCGCACTGCCTCCGTACGCGCCGAACTCTTCGGCTCGCTCGGCGCGACAGGACACGGCCATGGCACGCCGAAGGCCGTACTGCTGGGGCTGGAGGGCCACTCCCCCCGTACCGTCGATGTCGAATCCGCCGACGGCGAGGTCGAGCGCATCCGCTCCATCAAGCGGCTGCGGCTGCTGGGCGCCGAGACAGGCAGCGCCCACGAGATCGACTTCGACGAGTCGACCGGACTGATCCTGCACCGCCGCCGCGCGCTGCCGTACCACGCCAACGGCATGACGCTCTTCGCCTATGACACCACCGGTGCACCGCTGCTGGAGAAGACGTACTACTCGGTGGGCGGGGGCTTCGTCATCGACGAGGACGCGGTGGGCGAGGACCGCATCAAGCTCGATGACACCGTCCTGAAGTACCCCTTCCGGACAGCCGCGGAACTACTGAACCTCAGTCGCGAGACGGGCCTGTCGATCCCCTCTCTGATGCTGGAGAACGAGAAGGCCTGGCGCACCGAGGACGAGATCCGCGCGGGTCTGCTGGAGATCTGGCAGGTCATGCAGGCGTGTGTGACGCGGGGGATGTCCCGTGAGGGGATCCTGCCCGGTGGTCTGAAGGTCCGGCGGCGGGCCGCCCACTCCGCCCGCCAGCTGCGCTCCGAGGGTGATGCGGCCGCCCGCGCCATGGAGTGGACCACGCTCTACGCGATGGCCGTGAACGAGGAGAACGCGGCCGGGGGCCGGGTGGTGACCGCCCCGACCAACGGCGCGGCCGGCATCATCCCCGCTGTCCTGCACTACTACATCAACTTCGTGCCCGGTGCCGACGAGGACGGGGTCGTGCGCTTCCTGCTCGCGGCCGGCGCCATCGGCATGCTCTTCAAGGAGAACGCCTCCATCTCCGGCGCCGAGGTCGGCTGCCAGGGCGAGGTCGGCTCGGCCTGCTCGATGGCCGCCGGCGGCCTCGCCGAGGTCCTCGGCGGCTCCGTCGAGCAGGTGGAGAACGCCGCCGAGATCGGCATGGAGCACAACCTCGGCCTGACCTGCGACCCCGTCGGCGGCCTCGTCCAGATCCCCTGCATCGAGCGCAACGGCATGGCAGCCGTCAAGGCCGTCACCGCCGCCCGTATGGCGCTGCGCGGCGACGGCCGCCACCACGTCTCCCTCGACAAGGTCATCAAGACCATGAAGGACACCGGCGCCGACATGAGCGTCAAGTACAAGGAGACGGCGCGCGGCGGGCTCGCGGTCAACATCATCGAATGCTGACCCGGCGGACCTCACCGCCCGTTCCGTTCCGGCCGTTGCCGCTTCGTGCCCTCCCCTCCGCTCCTGCCGATTCTTTCCGAGAGGATCCATTCGCCCATGCCATCCCCTGCTTCCACGCACCTCCGCGGGGCACCATCGCCACCACCCCTCACGGTCACGGCGAATCCCGGATACGTACCCCCCTTCACCGACGCGGACCCCGAGGTCGCGGCGGCCGTCGCGGCAGAACTGCGGCAACGGCAGCAGTCCTTGGCGATGACTGCTGCGGGAGAGAGCAGTTCCGCCACGCCCCAGGCGCAGGCGGCGCTCGAACGCATTGCGGTCAGCCGGGTGCAGGCCCTCTTCGGCGGGAAATGCGCCCAGGTACTGCCTCAGAGGGCGGTCCCGGCCCACGAGGCAGCCCTCACCGCCCTGTTGGCCCCCGGAGACACTGTCCTCTGCCCTGACCACGCCTTCGGTGGCCAGGGTGTGCACAGCACACTCGTCACCCTGACCGGCCGGCCCTACGACGTCGTCCCGTACCCACTTCGGGCATCCGACGGTCTGGTCGACATGGCGGAAGTGGCTCGCCTTGCCCGGGCCCACCTGCCCACGGTGATCGTCGCGGGCGGAGCAACCCACCCCCGCATTCCGGATCTCGTGCGCTTCCGACAGGTCGCGGACGAGATCGGCGCCCTGCTGATGGTCGAGATGACGTGCTTCGCGGGTTTGGTCGCGGCCGGGCTGCAGCCGAGTCCGCTGTCCGGTGCCCATGTCGTCACCGCCGACCTGCACGGGATACTGGACGGTGCCGGTGGCGGGGTGCTGCTCACCGACGACAGACACCTCGCCACGCGGATGGCCTCGACAACCGCCGCCCGCCGGACGAGTGGCGGGCCTTCGGGGCAGTTCCTCGCGGCGCAAGCGGTCGCCCTTCGCGGGGCCATGTCATCGGAGTTCCGGGAACGGCAGGAGCGCTCGCTCCGTGGCGCCCGCATTCTCGCCGGACGGCTCCTCGCCGATGACGTGGCCGAGACCGGGGCCCGGGTGGTCACCGGTTCGACCGAGACGCCGCTCGTGCTGATCGATCTCGCGCATGCATCGCTGGACGCCGGACGGGCCGGGGAACGTCTGCGCTCGCTCGGCATCACGCCGGACAGCTCGGATAAGCACGGCCTGTGCCTCGGTACCACGCCACTGGCCGTCCGTGGATTCGATGACGCGTCCTTCCGCGAAGTCGCCGACGTGATCGCCCGAGCCCTCACACACGAACCCCACGCCGCCGCCATGGCCGAGCTGAGCGCTCACGTAGCCGCACTGACGCAGCGGCATCCCCTCGCGTCCGCAGACACCCACCCGGAAGAGGAGTAAGCCCTCCCATGAACCAGCATTTCGACGTTCTCGTCATCGGCGGCGGGCCCGGCGGCTACGTCGCCGCCCTCCGCGCCGCCCAGCTCGGCCGTACGGTCGCCCTCGTCGACAAGGAGCGCCCCGGTGGCGTCTGTCTCAACTGGGGCTGCATTCCGACCAAGGCCATGCTGCGCTCGGCGGAAGTTCTGGAAACTGTGCGTGGTGCCGAGGAGTTCGGTGTGCTGACAGAGGGGGTGCGGCTGGATTACTCCGCCGTTCTGCAGCGCAAGGACGGGATCGTCAGCCGGCTGACGGAGGGCATCGCGCATCTCCTCAAGGCCAACGGCGTGACCGTGGTGAACGGCCATGCGCGGTTCACCGATCCGCATACCGTCGCCGTCCACGAAACCGGCCCCTCGCCCCTCGGAGGAGACGGCCCGCTCTACGCCGCACCCCCGACGCAGCAGCCGGCGCGGGAAAGCCTCTCCGCGGACGACATCATCATCGCCACCGGGTCCCAGCCGCTCATGCCGGACCTCCCGGGCTCCGACCTTCCCGGCGTCATCACCTCCGACGGCGCGTTCCTGCTGCCGGAGGTCCCGGCCCGGGCCGTGGTGGTCGGAGGCAGCGCGGTCGGCGCGGAATGGGCGAGCCTGTTCCGCACGTTCGGCGCCGAGGTCACCCTCGTCGAGATGGCGCCGACGCTGCTGCCGGCTGAGGACGCAGAGATCGGACGCACCCTCACCCGGTCCTTCACCAAGCAGGGGATCAAGGTACTGACCCGGCACACCGTCACGGCCATCGAAGGGGAGGGCGGAGGCGAGGGCGGAGGCGACGGTCTTCAGCTCCGGGCACTGGTGACCGATGCCAACGGCCAACCCGTAGAGACCCTCCCCGCAGACATCGTCCTCTTCGGCGTCGGACGCCGTCCCAACACCGCCGGCCTCGACCTGGAGAAGGCCGGAGTGCACACCGACGACCGGGGCTACATCCCGGTCACTGACCGCCTGCGCACCAACATCCCGCATATCTCTGCGATCGGAGATGTGACGGGCCGCATCCAGCTCGCGCACGTCGCCTCCCACCAGGCCCTGGTGGCGGCGTCCGTGGTGAGCGGCTACGACGAACGCATCGACTACCGGGCCGTACCGGCAGCCACCTTCACCCGCCCGGAGGTGGCGAGCGTCGGCCTGACGGAGGCTCAAGCACGCGAAGCCGGCAACGAGATCACCACCGCACGCTTCCCGTTCGCCGCGCTGGGGCGCGCTCACGCGTATGGCGCTACGGACGGCATGGTCAAGGTGGTCGCCAACCGGTCGAGCGGTGCGGTCCTCGGTGCGCACATCATCGGTCCCGGCGCCAGCGACCTGATAGCGGAGGCGGCACTCGCCGTGACCCACGGCGTGACACTGACGGGCCTAGCCGACACCATCCACGCCCACCCGACCCTTGGCGAGGCCACCATGGAGGCGGCAATGGGGGCCCTCGGGCTCCCGCTCCACACCGCGCCCGTCCGCCGCAGAGGATGAGCAGCGGTTAGCGGTTACCCCCTGGGCAATGACCGCAACGAGGCCGGGGCAGGACGCCGCCCCGGCCTCGTTGTCCGTCCCCTGCTATCTCTGCGGCTTCCCGGCGGGGGTGCGCTGTGGGACCAGGCTGGACTCGCACCCCCACCGCACCGCACGCCCCTTGAGGGAGCCGGCCGGGAGCCGGCCGGGAGCCGGCCGGAGCCGGGCGCGAGCAGGCCCGGGAGCCGGCCGAAGGAGCGATGGGAACAATTGTCACCTTCCTGGCGCGGATGCCCGAATGACGGTGAGGAAGCCGCCCTGCGACCTCGCCCTGCGGAAAACCACGGGGCACACCCCTACGGCATGGGAAATCATGGAGCATGCGACCGGATGACTGGCAACTCACCGAAGACGTCAACGACTTCCTCGCCCGCGCCGGAGACTTCCTGCGCTCACGGCCCGACCTGCACACCATGCCGCTGACGGTGACCGAGAAACTGCGCACCCACGGGGCGGACGCATACGGCGCCCAACCCACCCTATTCGGCCGACTGGAGCGAGCGGGCACGGTCCGAGCCACCTTCTACCGTCTCCCGTCCCGCGGACTGAGTGTCACCTCCCTCACCCCCGAGCATGCCGACACCCTCGCCGCCCACCTGGCCGCCCTCGGGCGCTCCCTTCCCTACGTCAGTGCGGATCACAGCACCGCCACTGCTTTCGCCGAGGCATGGCAGCGGCACACAGACGCCGCGCCGACCCTCAGGCAGCGGATCCGTCTGTACCGTCTCGGCACACTCACCCCACCGGAACTGCTCCCAGAGGGCCGGGGCCGAGTCGCGGGCGAGCGGGACCACGAGCAAGTCGTCCGCTGGTGCGGCGAGTTCGTCGACACCGTCGGAGAAGTCCCCACCGTGGACGCCGGCTCCTGGGCCGGCTCGCGTTTCGCCGACAAACACTTCACGTTCTGGGAGACCCCGGACGGCACGCCCGTCTCCATGGCGGCCGTGACCTCGATGCTCGCCGGAATGGTCCGGGTGGACCCCGTCTACACCCCGGCCCGCCTCCGGGGCCGTGGCTACGCCGGCGCCGTGACGGTCGAGGTGACCAGGGCCGCGCTCACCGCAGGTGCGACGGACGTCGTGCTGTTCGCGGACCCTGCCAACCCCACCAGCAACGCCCTCTACCAACGCATCGGATACGTCCCGGTCACCGACTTCGCCGTGTACGACTTCTCATGTGCCGCACCGGACGTCAGCTGAGAACCGACAACGTCCTGGAACGGCGCAAGGCGGGCGAGACCCCGGCAGAGGGCATGCCGCGCGGAACCCTGCAGGTCGGTCCCGCCCAGTGGCCGGCCGATGCTGCTCCGGCGACAGGAGCGAGTGTCAGTGGGCACGCCTACTCTCCTGACTGACCGGAGACCAAGCGTGACCACCGCTTCCGACTCAAGGGGCCCCAGCATGACCAGTATCTTCACCGTGTCCGTCGACTCCGTCGAAGGCTCGACCCTCCGGGGGAGGGTGCACATCATCAACCCCGATGTCCCCTCCGTGCCGCGGGAGACGGTCTTCCCCCTGTCTCTCCTGGTCGACGCCTGGTGGCACCTGGACCGTGAATTTCTCCAGGACGAAGACGATGAGGAGGGAGGCGGAGACCGATACCCCTTCACCGAGGAGCAGGGCAGCGACATCACGTCAAGCATGCGGCTGAAGGACGAGTTCTCGAAACTCTACGAACTCATCCTCGGCAAGCACATACGCGTCACCGAAGACGGATTCCTGCTCGCGGACGACGGCAAGACCGTGCTCGAACCCAGGCGCAAAGCGAAAGACGTGTACGAGCTGGACGGCGGCAGGGGCCACGACGGCGTTTCGCACTTCGTGATGACTCCCGGCAACGCCGAGGAGTTCTCCCAAGGGGCCGCCGACATCGTGACCCTCTACGACATCAGCCCCTACCGCAACGTCCCCCTGCGAAGTGAGGTCGCAGCACTGGAAAACCCGGACGAGCCCTGGGATCCGGAGGAGCCGGACGGCCCCGCCGACCTGGACGACTACGCCGTATGGAGGCTTCTGGAGCCCCGTCCCTTCGCCGAGCTGCCCTATGCAGAGATCGCGGTGACGGTCAGCGACGCGGGCTACCTGGAGCACATGGTCGCCGGCATGCGCTGGGCGACGACCATGACGGGGCATGTGTGCTGAAAACTCCGTGAGGCCGAGTCGTTCTCTGCGGCGGCGGGTGCGCGCTCAGCCTCACCCGCCGCCTTGACGTGCCACGCTCCATCGCCACGACCCCAAGGATCAACTGCGTCGAGGTCCATCTCGGGCCGGACGCCGGCCAAATCCTCTTCGGCGACCGCAGGATCGACGCTCCCGAGCAGCGCAGCTCATCGCCGCTTGGATATCCCCCACGCCAGCCGCAGCGCTCGTCCCGTCGTCGCCCAAGTCAGGAGCTGGTGAGGATGACGAGTTGCTGGGTCGCCCGGGTCATCGCGACATAGCGGTCGACCACTCCTTCGACCCCCTTGCCGAACTCCTCCGGGTCGACGAGGACGACCAGGTCGAACTCGAGCCCCTTCGAGAGCTCCGGGGTCAGCGACCGGACGCGGGTTGTCGCCCGGAACGTGGGATCGCCGATGACACAGGCGATTCCGTCGGCATGCGCACTGAGCCAGGTGTCGAGGATCGCGTCCCGATCCGCAACAGATCCGTGGACGACGGGGATGCCGTTGCTGCGGATGGAGGTCGGCACATTGGCGTCCGGGAGCTCGGCCCGGATGACCAGCTCGGCTTCCGCCATCACCTCTTCCGGTGTGCGGTAGTTGACGCTCAGGGGGGCCACGTCGATCCGGTCGAGCCCGATCCGTTCGAGCCGTTCCTGCCACGACTCCGTGAACCCGTGCCTGGCCTGGGCGCGGTCCCCGACAATGGTGAAGCTCCGGGACGGGCAGCGGAGCAGCAGCATCTGCCACTCCGCGTCGGTCAGTTCCTGCGCCTCGTCCACGATGATGTGCGCGAACGGGCCGGCGAGGAGGTCCGGTTCGGCGCCGGGCAGGGCGGACTCATCGATCAGGGTGCTCTGCAGGTCCTGTCCGCGCAGCATCCCCACCGCGCCTTCGCTCTCGTCGATCTCGGTGTCCTGCAGGATGCCGTCGATGACGTCGGCCCTGCGCGCACGTTCGGCGGCGACCGCGGCCTCGTGCCGACGCTTGCGTACGGACGCCTCCGGGTCGCCGAGCCGCTGCCGTGCCGCGTCCAGAAGCGGCAGGTCGGACACCGTCCAGGCCTGGGCGTTCTTCCGCTGCAGCCTGCGCACGTCATCGGGGCCGAGCCAGGGAGCGCACTTGCGCAGGTAGGCGGGCACCGACCACAGATCTCCGACGAGGTCGCTCGCCTCGAGCATCGGCCACGCACGGTTGAGGGTCCCGATCAGCTCCCGGTCCTGCAGCAGCGACCTCCTGAGCAGGTCGGGCGAGGCGTCACTGTCGTCCTTGTCCATCAGGATCGTGAGCAGCTCCTCGCGGATCTGGTCACGCGCCTCGTTGTGCGGAGTACCTGGTTCCACTGCTTCGAACGCCGCCGCCCAGTCATCGGCGCTCAGCCAGATGTCGGACCAGTGGGTCGAAACCGTCATCCCCTCGGTGGGCGGCTCCTCATAGATACCGACGGCCGGCTCGATCGCCTTCACCAGGTCCGCGGACGACTTCACAAGGGCCACGCCCGGGTCGGTCTCGGTCGCTGCTCCGGCCCCCTCGGCGACGAGGTCCCGCAGGGTGCAGGTCTGTACGCCCTCCTCTCCCAGGCTGGGCAGGACATCGGCGACGTAGGCCAGGTAGGGCTGGTGCGGACCGACGAACAGCACGCCGCCCCGACGGTGACCGAGGCGGGGGTCGGAGTACAGGAGATGGGCGGCGCGGTGCAGTGCGACGACGGTCTTGCCCGTACCCGGACCACCGTCGACGACCAGAGTGCCGCGGGATCCCGCCCGGATGATGGCGTCCTGGTCGGCCTGGATGGTGGCGAGCACATCGCGCATCCGGGCAGACCGGTTGCTGCCCAGACTGGCGATGAACGCGGACTGGTCGTCGAGCGCTGCGTGCCCTTCGAGCCCGTCCGCGGTGAACACCTCGTCCCAGTAGTCGCTGATCCGGCCGCGGGTCCAGCGATACCTGCGGCGGCTTGCCAGACCCATCGGCTTGGCATGCGTCGCTGCGAAGAACGGCTCGGCCGCGGGGGAGCGCCAGTCGAGCAGCAGCCGACGTCCCGCGCTGTCGGTGAGACCAAGGCGTCCGATGTATACGGGCTCGGGACGGTCCGAACTGACGATGTGTCCCAGACACAGGTCCAATCCGAAGCGACGCAAGGCGCGCAGGCGCCCGGTCAGCCGGTGGATCTCCGCGTCCCGGTCCATCGCCGCCCGGCCGATGCCGCCGGGAGCGCTGCGCTCGGCCTCAAGACGGGCGGACAGTTCGGCGATCGTTTGCTGGAGGCTCTCCGCGATGGCCGCGAAGTGCTGCTCGTCGCCGTCGATCAGGGCCGGGTCGGCCTTGGGGGAGAGGTGGTGGGGAAGGTCGAACGCGCTGGTGGTCAGGGGGTTCATGTCATCAACTCCGGTGCGCGGTCGCTGCCGCGACGTCCGCAGGCCCGCACACCGGCCCCCCCCCGGTGTCGAGTGCCCGCAACCGCAGCGCACGTCCCCCATCGGCTCGATGCCACCGCACGACTCATCACGAGACAAAAACGCACACACTTCGTGAATCACTCATTTCTGCAGGTTCTGACCTCGGCCCGCGATTCTGCCCCACCACCGGGCCCTTGCCGCAAGCCCCCCAGTGAGCTATAAGTTGAGAGTGGCAAGGAGTGGGTACTCCTCTTTGCCACTCCTCGCCCGCAGTGAACGGGCAATCCCTTCGCAAGGCGGCGGCGACGCGTTACGTACTGCGGTTCGTCGGCCCAAGTGCCCGCCCCCAGAGGGCGCCCACCGAGGCGCGAGATCCCGGCTCGGTAGAATGTGCGATATGCCAAAACACCTGTTATTTGTGGCCCTTGCAGGGCACGGGCATGTCAATCCCACACTGCCGCTGGTCCAGGAACTCGTGCGGCGAGGGCACCGAGTGGACTACGCCACCAGCGCGGAGCACTCCGAAGCGGTGATCAGTGCCGGCGCGCGCTGGGTGGAGCTGCAGCCGGTGGATGTGATGGCGGCGCCGCCACGCGAGTTCGGTCCTGCAGATATCGCCGTTTTCATGCGCCGCCTGTTCGCGGCCATGCGCTCGGCCTACCCGGTGCTGCGAGAGCACTGCGTCACGGAATCGCCGGACGCGATCTGTTACGACGCAATGAACTGGTCGGCCCGGGTCCTTGCCGAGCAACTGGGCCTACCCGCCGTGCGGCTCATTCCCAACCTCGCCTCGAACGAGGTGTATTCGCTGTTCGCCAGCTTCATGGGCGGCGACGGCAACGAGAGCCCCCTGGCCGCCGCACTCGCCGACGACTGTGCGGAGTTCTCCGCCGAGCACGGCGTCGTGCTCGACCCGGCGAACTTCCTCGATGTCACCGAGAAGCTCAACCTCGTCTTCATACCCAGGGAGTTCCAGCCCGCGGGTGACACCTTCGACGAGCGCTTCCGCTTCATCGGCCCCTCGTTGGGAAGCCGGGAGCATGACGAACCCTGGTCGCCCGCCGACCCCGACGCGCCCGTCCTGTTCATCTCGCTGGGAACGGTCTTCAACGACCGGCCGGAGTTCTACCGCACCTGCATCGAGGCCTTCGGCGATGGGCCGTATCACGTCGCCATGTCTGTGGGAGGGTTGGACGTCGCCGAGCTGGGCGACATTCCGCCCACCTTTGACGTCCGCCCGCACTTCCCGCAGCCGGCCGTGCTGCGGCAGGCCGCCGCCTTCGTCTCCCACGCCGGCATGAACTCCACGATGGAGTCCCTGTATTACGGGGTAGGGCTGATCACCGTTCCGCAGATGCCCGAGCAGGCTGCCAACGCCGGGCGGGCACAGGAATTGGGGCTCGGCGAGCAACTGGACGCGGCGACGGTGACCGCCGAGTCCTTGCGTGCCGCGGTCGCCCGGGTCGCTTCCGACTCCACGGTACGTGCCAACCTCGACCGGATGCGCAAGGTCATCAGGGAGAGCGGGGGAGCCGTGCGCGGTGTGGATGTGATCGAGGAGTATCTCCGCTGAACATCCGCTGCACCTCGCCTGAGGGATGTCTCGTGACGTCGTGATCAGGCAAGGCCCGAGGGCGAGGGTGAGGGTGTGTACAGGGGGACACCGCGGTGGCCTCCTGTGCACACCCCGCCCTTGTGGGCACCCGTCGTCACCCCGCGCGGTTCTCCTCCGGTACGACCGCCATGGCCTCGACCTCGACGAGGTATTCCGGCTGTGCCAGAGCCTGCACTCCGATCCATGAGGACGGGGGCGGGTTCTCCGTTCCGAAGGTGTCGACGAGGACGCGGCCGATGAGATCCGCCTCGGGGCCGGACTCGAAATTCGGAAGGTAGAGCCGCAGGATCTGAATGTCGTCCGGGGTGCCGCCGACGGCTTCGAGAGCGATGAACACATGCTTCAGCGCCTGCCGAAGCTGCGCCTCCCGCCCCACCGCCGTCACCTCGTGGTTGCTGTCCCATGCCACCTGCCCCGCGATGTTGACGATCTTTCCCGGTGGGGAGACCGCGACCTGGGAGAAGCCCCACGGCCTGCTGGAGAACAGTTCCTGCGGCTGGAGCGTTTTACGCGGCACGTCACACTTCCTTGATTGCAGATTGCAGATTGCAGATTGCAGATTGCAGATTGCAGATTGCGGGTTACGGATTTTCCCTCGTGATTCACTCTATGCGGCAGATATCCGCACCTCAGATCATCCAGGGCTGCGAGCGCACAGGTTCGCCGGGGTGCCCGCTGTTGATGTGAGGTGCTTGATGAAGCCGATGTGCTGGTGTCCTCAGCGGTAGGCGGCGCGGGCCGGCGCGCATCGCTATGCCGTGAGTCCTGCCATGGTGGCCGCCGCCGTGGCTGTTGCGGGGTCCCACCCCGGGTGTGGCACGGCTGCCAGGAGCGCCCGGGTGTATGGCGCTGCCGGCTCGGCGAGTACCTGCTCGGTGGGGCCTTGCTCCACGGTTCGGCCGTGCCGCATCACCAGTGTCTCGTCGGTGAGGTGGCGTACCACGGCCAGATCGTGGCTGACGAACACCAACGCCACTCCGGTGTCGTGGCGGATCTCGGCCAGGAGTTGCAGGATCTGCGCCTGGATGGAGACGTCCAGCGCGGCGACCGCCTCGTCCAGGACGAGCACCTTCGGGTCGACGGCGAGCGCACGGGCGATGGCGAGGCGCTGGCGCTGTCCGCCGGAGAGTCCGTGTGGCCGGGCGCCGGCCTCCCGGGTTCCCAACCCGACCAGGCCGAGCAGTTCCGTCGCCCGCTCTTCGGCGTGCCGCGGTGTTGCGCCGTGCAGCCGTAGCGCGGTGTGCAGGCACTGGCGCGCGGTGAGCCGGGGGTCGAGTGAGACATAGGGATCCTGGAAGACCATCTGGAGGTCCCGGGCCCTGGCCAGCCGTGCTGTCCGGCCCCGTGGCGTACGGGGTGTGCGGGCGTGGCCGTCGACGGTCACGGTGCCGGCGTCGGGGCGCACCAGTCCGACGAGCATCCGGGCCACGGTCGTCTTGCCGGACCCGGACTCCCCGACGATCCCGATCGAGCCGCCGCGCGGCAGCGTGAAGGAGATCCCGTCGACGGCCCGGTGCCGGCCACCGCCCGGCAGGGGATACGTCTTGGCCAGTCCCTCGGCCACCAGCACGGGCGTGCCGTCGTGCGCGGGCCGGGGCGCCGGGGCGTGGAGCGGGTGGATGCCGGTCATGGCTGCCTCTTCTCGTACGAGGACGGCGTGGGGGAGTCGGTCGGTGCCGGGGCGTCCGGCAGTTTGCGGCAGGACGCGGAGCCGCCGGTGGGCAGCGCGGCCGGGGCCGGCGTCCAGGCGGCGCAGTCGTCGTCGGCGTGTGCACAGCGTGCGTGGAAGGGGCAGCCGGGGAAGGCGTCGGCGAGGGACGGCGGGCGGCCCGGGATGGGGCGCAGCACGCGCGGCGCTTCGGCCAGGTCGGGCGAACAGGCCAGCAGCCCGCGGGTGTAGGGGTGCCGGGGCGCGCTGAACAGGGCGCCGGCCGGCTGTTCCTCGACGACCCGGCCCGCGTACATGACGTACACCCGCTCGCAATAGGCGGCGGCCAGTTGCAGGTCATGGGTGATGAAGAGCAGGCCCATACCGTGCTCGTCGCGCAGGGTGCGCAGCAGGGCGAGGATCTCGGCCTGGGTGGTGACGTCCAGCGCGCTGGTGGCCTCGTCGGCGAGCAGCAGCTGGGGGGCGGCGGCGAGCGCACCGGCGATGACGACGCGTTGCAGCATGCCGCCGGAGAGTTCGTGCGGGCGCTGCCGGATGCGGTGCTCCGGGTCGGACAGGCCCACAGTGTCCAGGAGTTCGAGGGTGCGGGCGCGTATCGCGGGGCGGTCGAGTCCGCTGCGGGTGAGCCGTTCGGTGAGGAAGTCGCCGATCCTGCGGACCGGGTTGAGTGCCGAGCGCGGGTCCTGGTGGACCATCGCGACGGTGCCGGCGCGGTGTGCGCGCAGTGCCGCTCCGCTCAGGGACAGCACCTCGGTGCCCGACACCCGGACGGTGCCCTCGGCGCGGGCGCCCTCGGGCAGCAGCCGCAGTGCGGCCTTGGCGGTGGTGGACTTGCCCGATCCGGACTCCCCGACCAGGCCGACGATTTCGCCGGGGCCGACGCGCAGTGAGACCTCGGCGAGGACGGGGCGGGCGGTGCCGGGCAGTTGGAGCGTCAGCCGGTCGATGTCCAGCAGCGGAGCGGCGTCCGGCGGGGGTGCGGACGGGAGGGGGGCAGGGTGCGTGGTCGGGTTCGGCATGGCGGCTATCCCTTGGCGGAGAGTCGGTCGGCGGCCCGGACACCGGCGACATTGAAGGCCACCACGACGGCGGCCACGGCACAGCCCGGCACCATGGCCGGCAGCAGCGCTCCCTGGACGATCGCGGCCTGGCCCTCCTGCACCATCAGCCCCCAGTCGGAGCTGGGCGGCTGGGTGCCGAAGCCCAGATAGCTGAGGGTGGCCAGGCTCATCAGGGCCTCGCCGAAGAGGACGACGAGATAGCCGGCGAGTGAGCGGCCGAGGTTGGGGACGAGGTGGCGGACGCAGAGCCGGGCGCCGCCCATGCCCTGGACGAGGTACGCATCGACATAGGGCTTGGCGCGTTCGGCGAGGGCGATGCTGCGGGTGTATTTGGCGATGGTGGGGGCGAAGGCCAGCCCCAGGGCGATCACCGAGGTGGTGATACCGGAACCGAACACCGCGATGATGAGCACGACGAACAGCAGGCCCGGGAAGGCGTACATGACGTCGGTGATCCGGCTGACCAGGGTGTCGACCCAGCCACCGCGCCAGGCGGCGACGGTGCCCAGGGTGACGCCGAGCGTGGCGGCCAGCGCGAGCAGCAGCAGCGGCGCGATCAGGCTGGTCCTGGCCCCGTACAGGACCCGGCTGAGCAGGTCCTGGCCGGAGGCGTCGGTGCCCAGCAGATGCTCCCGGCCGGTGCCTTCGAGCGAGGACGACAGATCGATGGCGTCCGGTGAGTACGGGGCGAGCAGCGGCGCGCAGAGAGCGGCGAGCACCACCAGTGCGAGGAAACCGGCGGCCGCCGTCGGAGCGACCGGACGCCTGGTACGCGGGCGGCGCCCTGCGGTCACCGTCGGGCCGGGGCCCACCGCCGGATAGAGGGAGGTCATATGGTGCTCCTTGCGGCCTTGACCCGCGGGTCGAGCAGCGGGTGCACGAGGTCGACGAGGGTGGTGGCGAGGATGTAGCCGGTGACCATCAGCAGCAGGACGGCCTGGGCGACCGGGAAATCATGGGTGTTGATGGCGCCGACGAGCAGCGAGCCGATGCCGCTGATCCCGAAGGCGGTCTCGATGACGACGGTGCCGGCCAGCATTCCGGCGGTGACCAGACCGCACATGGTGACGATCGGGCCGAGGGCGTTGCGCAGCACATGCCGCAGGACGATCTCGCGCTCGGGGACGCCACAGGCCCGCGCGACCTCCACATGGTCGGCGGCCGCGGCATCCAGCATGGCCTGCCGGGTGACCCGGCTGATGATCGCCAACGCCCCCAGTGCCATGGACAGGGCGGGCAGGGTGAGGTGGTGGACCGTTCCGGCGAAGCCCGTTCCGCCACCGGTCACCGGGAACCAGCCGAGCCGCACCCCGAAGAGCGAGATCAGCGCGATGGCGGCGACGAAGGAGGGGACGGAGCCGGCGAGGGTGGTGGCGCCGACGACGGCGGAGTCCACCCAGCCGCGGCGGACCGCCGCCAGCACCCCGGCGCCGACACCCAGCAGGACGAACAGCACCGTCGCGTAGCCCACGAGTGCGAGGGTGGTGGGCAGCCTGGCGGTCAGCAGATCGGCCACCTGGTCGCCGTAGCGGAAGGACCTCCCCAGGTCGGTGTGCACGCAGTCCCACAGCCAGCGGCCGTACTGGACGACCAGCGGCTCGTCGAGGTGGTACTGCGCGCGGACGGTGGCGATTTTCTCGGGGGTGAGCTTGTCGCGGCCGCCGGCGAGGAAGACTGCCGGGTCGCCGGGGGCGGCGTAGACGGACGCGAAGATGACGAAGGAGGCGGCGAACAGCGTCGCGATGAGGCCGGCGATGCGCCGCACGAGTCTGCGGACCACGGCGGTTCAGTCCTTTTCCTGGGGCTGGTGGGCGGGGGCGGCCCCGGGCGCGGTACCCAGTTCGGCGGCCCAGGGGTAGTAGAGGTGGGCTTGTGAGGCGGGCGGCCCGGTCAGTCCGTCCTTGAGGACGAGGACGGAGGGCAGCTGCGCGACGGGAATCCACACCGCCGCGTCGGCGAACTCCTTCTGCACCCGTACGGCGAGCCGGGCGCGCGCGCCGTCATCCAGGGTGCGTAGTGCCTGGTGCACCGTGCTGTCGTATGTACGGCTCTTGAAGCCGACCCAGTTGTTGGGGCTGTCCGACAGGGCGTTGTCGTAGAAGCCCATCGGGTCGCTCTTGGAGATGTACCAGTCGCCGACCAGCACATCGATCTCCGAGCGGGTCTGCTGAGAGCTGTAGAACTCCTCGAACTGGGCGGTCGGCACGGTCTTGATCTGTCCGACGAGCCCGATGCTCTGCAGCGCGGCACGCACCGCGTTGGCGATGACGGTGCGGCCCTGGCTCGCGTCCGTGCCGATGATGATCGGTTCGTCGGGTGCCCCCGCCGACTGCACCAGCTTCTTGGCCCGTGCGAGAGCGGCGGCGTCCGGCCGCGCGGGGGCGGCGGCGTTCAGCTTCCGCTGCGCCGCGGCGAATGCGGGTTTCGCATAGCCCCAGGCGCCGGAGCCGACGGGGGTGGCCCAGGGCTGGACGAGCCCGCCGTAGCCGGAGGCGGCGATGCCGGCACGGTCCAGGGCAAGGGACAGCGCGCGGCGGATCGCGGGGTCCTTGAGGCCGCCTCGCTCGGTGGGGATGAGGGCGAGGGAGGCGGTGCTGGGGCCGTAGTGCTCGGTGAGCCCCTTGCGGCCGGCCAGGGCGGCGGCGGTGTTGGGGGATTCGGCGTAGCCGCCGTCGGCGGCGCCCGTGGTCAGGGCATTGACGAAGGCGCTGTCGGAGGCCCAGCGGAAGACGATCTGCCGGGTCAGCGGCTTGCTGCCCCAGTAGCTGTCGGAACGGCGGATGGTGAGGGAGTCACCCGACTTCCAGCTCGTGAGCTCATACGGGCCCGAGCAGGCGTCTCCGCGCCCCGGGGTACCGAACTCCTTTCCCGCCGCCTGTACTTGGCCACGGTGGTACACCAGCCCCGCATCGCCCGCGAGCGCCTTGGTGAAGAGGGCGTCGGGCTGCTTGAAGGTCACGGTGATCTCGTGCGGACCCGTCTTGGCCATCTTCTTGACGTTCACGAACTCGTCGGCCTGCTCCATGTCCGGGTCGGCGTGCCGTTTCAGGCTCCACAGCACGTCGTCGGCGGTCATCTTCGTACCGTCATGAAAGGTGACGTCGTCGCGCAGGCTCAGCACCAGGGTGGTGGGGTCGGGGCGGGTGGCCTTCCGGGCGAGGAAGGGGCGGACGGACATGTCCGGCTGGAGCTGGTAGAGCCGCTCGCAGACGTTGGTCAGCACGGTCCGGCCGGCGCTGGTGCCCTGGGTGTCCAGGTCGAGGGAGTCCGGTTCGTCCTCCAGCAACCAGTTGACGGTGTCGAGCCGGCCGGTGGCCTCGGCAGTTGTGGGGGTGAGCCGGAGATCGGCGGCGTTCAGCGTCTTGCCGCCGCCGAGGGTGTTGGTGGCGCCGCTGCACCCCGCCGTGCCCAGGGCGAGGGTGACGACGGCCGCGGCCAGCAGGGGAGCGGTGGGCCGGGAAGTGAGCTTCATCGGTGTGCTCCCGGTCCGTCGTAGAGGTTCCACGGCACCCGCTGGTACTCGTGCTCGCAGGGGGTGCCCGCAGTGGCGTGGTACTCGCCGCTGGTCAGATCCACGCACGAGGAGACCAGCGTCGTCCAGTGCCGGAGCGCCGGTTTCCGGGGATCAGGGTGGGTGCACAGCGACTCGGGGTGGCCGAGGTGGTCGGACATCGCCTGTCGGATGATCTTGCGCGACTCGTCGGGGCCGGTGGACGTACGCAGTGCCCGCAGTCCGGCCTCGGCGCGCGGGACCCGTACGAGGGAGTCGGAGGACACCGGGCGGTACCCGGCGGTGAGCGCGGCCGGGACGCCGGCCTGGTAGTGGTTGCCGTGCACCAGCAGCCCGTCGGTGGGATACATCCAGCCGTGTCCGGCCGGAGTGGTCTCCAGGTCGACGGCGAATCCCTCGCGGCAGGTCAGCAGTGCGTTGCTGGCGATGTGCGCGCGGGTGCGGCACAGCACTTCGAGGGCGTCGGTGATGCTGTCCTGGTCCAGGACGCTGCGCCGTACGACGGTCTGCGGCAGCCCGATCGCGTCGTCGAACCGCCCGCCGAGACCGTTGGCATTGAGCGCGATACCGGCCGAACTGGCGCCCTGGCGGCCGATCTGCCCGGCCTCCACCTGCATGATCAGGGTCGGTTTGGGCGGCTGGACGATCCGGAGCAGCACGACGGTGTCGGCGACGCCGGCCCGCCAGTCCCAGTTCTGCCCGGCGTAGACATGGCCGTCGCCGCTGGCCTCCCCGTAGGCGGCGTAGGAGGTGCAGCCCTCGGCGGGCTCCTCATCGGCCGACAGCGCCGCCTCGCTGATCTTGGTGAAGGACTTGTCGTAGAGGACCTCGCCCCGGGCGTTGAGGGCGAGGATGTCGAGCAGGCCGACGCCCGCGCCGTCGGCGATCCCCTGCATCTCGTCGACCAGGTGGGGTGTGTAGTCGCGGACCGGCGCCAGCCAGCGGGCGGCGCGGGCGGTGACCTGCTGCCAGGTCAGCCCGCTGGAGGCGCCGAAGGCGGCTTCGTAGTACGCGATCGCGGCGTGGATGCGGTCGCGCACCGCCTCGCCGTACTGACGGCCTCGCTCGGCCGGCGGACCGGCGATCTCGATGACCGGAAGGGTGCGCTGTGCCATGTCTCTCCCTGCGCAGGACCCAGTGCCGGGACGTGTGATGCTGTAACGTCAATTTCAGCAAGTGGGTCTCTTGGAATGCGTTGTCCAGGAGAGTAATGCCGGTCTCATGAAAGTCAAGGGTTGTAATGGAGATTCCAGCAGGGGCGGGCGTGGGCGAGGGCACCGGCATGACGCGGCTGCGGGCCGCCGTCCGCGACGCCTGGGACGAGCTCTCCGCCTCCGAGCGCGCCGTCGCCCAGTACCTCGTGGGGGCCGAGCCCGAGCAGCTGCTCTTCGCCGGCGCCCAGGAGCTGGGGACCGCCAGCGGCACCAGCAACGCCACCGTCGTACGCGCCCTCCAGCGCATCGGCTACGCCGGCCTGCCCGCCCTCAAGCGGGATCTGACCACCGACTTCACCACCACCGTCGCCCCCGAGGTCCGGCTGCGGCAGCGCATTGCCCATTTCGGCAAGGACCTCACGGTCATCTGGGACGACGTCTTCGACGAGGCGGCGGAACGGATCGGACACGCCCGTCGACTGACCGACACCGAGTCCTTCCAGCGCGCGGTGGCCACACTGGCCCAGGCCGGGGAGGTGTTCTGCTACGGCGTCGCGGCCTCCGAACTCGCCGCCCGGCACCTCGCCCTGATGCTCGCCCGGACCGGCCGCCGGGCCCGCTTCCTGGGCGCGACCGGATTCGCGTTCGCCGATGCGCTGCTGCCACTGGGGCGCGGCGACGCGGTGGTGGTCTTCCAGCCGGCGCGCCCGCTGACGGAGTTCACCGTGCTGGTGGAGCGGGCCCGCGCGGTCGGCGCCAAGGTCGTCTTCGTCACCGATGAACTCGGCGACACCTTCGAGGGCCGCGTCGAGGCCGTACTGACCGCGCCGCACACCCCCACCGGCATCACCGCCGAGTCACTGACCGGCCTGGTCATCGCCGACGCCCTGCTGCTCGCCCTCACCACGCTGGACGAGACCCGCGCTGTGGAGACCTCACACCAACTCACCGCCCTGCGCGAGCAGCTGCTGCCCCCCTCGGTCCGCACCCGCGGCCGGAAGGAGGCCCCTTAACCGCTCGTAACAGCCACGCGTACCGGCCACTCATCAATCCGGCCCCCCGGGAATTCCACCGCCGGTGCCTCATAGGTGTGGTCCATGGTCACACCACGTAGCCGCGGCTCGCCAGTTCCACCGCCGTCGAGGTGCCGAGCGCACGGAAGGACTGCAGGCCCGGCGAGTACAGCACGACCGGCCGCCCGCCGTGGTGGTCGGCAGGTGCCGCGGAAGCCGCGTCCGTCCGGATGGCGGCCCAGTCCACATCGCCGGGCCGGGCCAGCCTGAACGAGTCCGATTCGTCCACGAAGCGGGCGGTGCCGGGCTGTAGGTACGGCCGGCGTGGATACTCGCGCGTCGAACGCGCCGGATACCACACGCTGACCATCAGTTCCCGGTCTCTGCCGTCGACCCAGGGGTCGGGCCGCTCGTGGTCGACGAGATGGAGCTCCGTGCTCCCGACCGGCTTCCGCCCGTCGGCTCGGGCAACTCGAACCGCACCGCATCATGAGCTGCCGAGGGGCGGGAGCCGGATGGTGCGGTGGCAGAGGCGGCCACCCCCACCCCGATGGTCAGGGAGACGACAAGCGCCACTCCTGTGGTGACGACTCTGTGCATTCGCATGTCGGCCACTTCGGCTCCGGGCCCCGCATCGCTGCATCCGCCGACAAGTGGAGGCGAACCCTGACGTTTTACGGGTGCCTTCCGTCAACTTCTCAGGGCAGCCGGAGTTTGAGCGGTTCGCCCGTAGAAACGAGGGGGCGACTCGTCCATGCGGCGTCTGACAAGCTCTGCTGAGCCCGATGCACGTATCATGATCACCGAATCGAGCATCTGGAGCGATTCGCATCCCCTCGCCGACACTGGCAGACCCGGTACGACACCACATCGCAGGGGCCCAACGGCAGCACAACCACGGCTACTTCGGTGGAGCTGAAGCGCCGACACTTGGTTCGCGGCATCGGCCCCCGACGTTTGGCTGACCCGCGCCGCATCCCAAGGTTCGTCGGACACCTGCCCGACCGCGTGAGCCATCACAGCCCAACCACCGCTTACGGCCATAAACAGCAAGGAACCTCATGTCCCCCTCAGCACCGCAGCCGCACAACAAGATCTCCGCCAATCCCCCTCGCCCGGCGAAGCCCGACTACAGCAACGTCTTCATCGAACCCGTCTACGCGAACCGCTTCAGCGAAGTCGACCTGGAGGACGACCTCGACGTGCCTGGCACCTCTCACGTCGACTACTGACGATCTTGGGCGCGGGGCGGCATCTCACGGTCCGCCTCCGCCGGCCAACAACACTGGAAAGCACCAACATGCCGTGCGTAACGGGTAGTTGAGGTGTCGTGTACCGACTCGGCAAGCTCCGGGACCACTGTCAGCGGCGTTCGGTACGGTTCCGGGCATGCCTGCACCCCGTGAAAGCTATGACTCGACCCGTCACCCCGATCTCCTGGCGTGGCTGACCGAACGACAGACCGGCTTCGAACACTGGGCCCACGAAGCCGGAGGCGTCACCGTGTTCGACTTCTCCAACGCTTCCCTGGACGCACTGGAAGACCTGGTGAGGGAGGTGTACACCAAGACGGAGGAGATCACTCAGCAGCGCCGCACTCCCTTCATCCAAGGCGCCGTGTGGTACATCGGCGAAGTCTTGTGCCGCCGCAAGGGGTGGGTGTGGAAGTTCGAGCCGGACTTCGACACGGGCGAAGTACCGCCGTTCTACGGCGAGACAGAGGCGCCGGGACTCCTGGACACCCCCTGCGTGGGCGCACCCGGGGCCGGTCCCGGTGAGCACTGGTACCCGCTGAACACGCTACGCCGCCTGCTCGCCGAGGACGACGAGGTGGGCAATCCGATTGATGAACGGCTCGTCGGGATGGTCGAAGGCTGGTATGACGACGAAGACGACGAGGACGAGGACCAGGAGGACGAGGACTGATGCCGGGGCTTCCCCGGACCGGACGAACGGGCGATGGCTTCATGTGCAGCACACCGGATCCTTAGCGCGCTCCCGCACTGGGAGGGGTGCTTCCTCATGGCCGGGCTGGACGTCCTCGTGCCGTAGTGGCTGACCACGAGATAGATCCGTGGTCCCCGTGTCTAACTTCGTGGTCGACCGCTGTGATTCTTCTGCGCACCGCAGCTCTGCGGCCTGTTTCTTCCCAACGGGGGTCTGGCCGGGCATAACTGTGAGCACACGGCGCGGCATCGGAAATCGATGCTCTTCCCAGGCGCCGCACCACAGTTCAGAGAAAGGCCGGAACCTTGAGAACTGCCCGAAGGACGGTATTCAGTCTGGCGGCCGGGGTGACCCTCTGCGCTTCCGCCGTGGCGCTCGCCCCGGCCGCTCATGCGGGGTCCGACAACTACGTCAAGATTACCAACAAGGCGGGAATTGTCGCGACCACGTGCTACGAGTGGCTGGGCACCAGCGGAAAGGACTACTGCCACGAAGGCAGGGCAGTGGGGCAATCCTGGACCGCGTACTTCCCGGCGGACGCGACCTCGGCCGTGGTCAACCTGAAGCTTTCGAAGTGGGGGGCCATCAGGGACAGCGCCGCCGTGAAGGACACCAGCACGAACCACTGTTTCGAGATCCAGGGCCTGCTCGGATCGGAAAAGCTGGTCGAAACCGGTTGCTGAAATACAAGAAAGAGAACAGAGCCATGAACTTCATGCGCATGGGCGTGGTCGCCGGTGCACTCACCACCGCAGTCGCTTTTACCGTTCCGGTGGCCTTTGCGGCAGAACCCGAACTCAAGACGGTGAACGGTCACACGGACAAGTGGGTGAACGAGGCGACGCCGACGGTCGAATACAAGAACGGCCTCAAGGACACTGATGTGGCCCGGGTCAAGGAAGCCCTTGAGCAGTGCAAGAGCCAGTCGGTTTCGTGCGCGTCGACAACGGTCGGCACTCCCGAAAAGGTGACGAAGTGGTTCGACGTGGAGAACGCCGGCACCGGCACCGGCCCGCTGGAGAACTGCGGTCCGGGCCAGACGGACCTTAAGCAGCAGATGGGCGGCATGCACGCGTTCGCCTGGGGCTGGAACGTGGGCGGGTCCATCGATATCGAGCTGGCCAAGGGTGTCGGGATCGGCGTCAGTGCCCAGTACAACGAGACCCATACGGAGACGAAGACCGGCAGCATCGACGTCACCGTGAAGCCGGGTTGGCGGGGCATGCTCAAGGTGGGGCATGACATGGAGCGCGTCACCTCCGACGTCACCATCCAGGGCGGGAAGTTCGGCGGGGCGAAGATTTCCGGTGTGCGTACGGAAATTCCCCTCAAGGAAGGGGCCGCCCCGCGCGCCGGCTCCGACCTCGTGCAGTGCGGCGAAAAGTTGCTGATCGAACAGTGATCCGGCGGGAACCGACGAGACGAAAGGACGCAGTCATGGCGAAAATGAGGAGAACGGCGGCCTGCGCCGTCGCCGCGATCGGCATCTCGCTGGGTAGCGCGGTGGTGACGGCATCGCCGGCTTTTGCCGGATCGGGCCACTCCATCTCGTTCTCCAACAAGGGCTGGTTCGTGGCCAACACCTGTTACAAGTGGACGGGTTCGCAGACGCCCGACAGCTGTGACTCCGGAAAGACCATCAACCAGGACTGGAACGTGGAAATACCGGAGGACGCGACCGGTGTGGAGCTGAGCGTGACGGTGAACGCACAGGTCGGCGGCGGGAACATCACACCGCAGATCACCGATCTGAAGCGCAACCACTGCTACGAGCTTTCCGGTTACACCTGGGGCCCGAAGATCACCGAGAAGCAGTGCTAGGCCGGGATGAGGGGAACGGAAAGATGAAAGCCAACACTCGCCGGATGAAGCGGGCGGGCGGGTACGGTGCGGCCGCTCTCGCCCTCGCACTGGGCGGCGGAATTCTGACGGCACCGTCGGCCGCCGCGAGCGCGGACAACTTCATCCAATTCAAGAGCGACGCGCTGTATTTCGTCGACACCTGCTACGAATGGCAGGGCCCGGCGGGCATAGAGAAGAAGAACTACTGCCGCAACGCCAAGGCCAAGGGGGCCAGCTGGCAGGCGTACTTCCCGGCCGAGGCGACCGGAGCCACCGTCAAGGTGACCTTCGCCGGTTCCACGGACGGTCCGCCGAAGACGGTCACCATCGATGACGCCAACAAGAACCACTGCTACGAGCTCAAGGGTGCGTGGCTGAGCGGGTCCGAGGTCCTGCGGGTGAACTGCTGACCCGGAACCGGTGAAGAGCGGCGGCCCTCGCGCTGCCGGTCCCTCCCAGGGGTGCCGGCGGCCCGGGGGCCCTGTGCTGCAGCGACCCGCACGAACCCTCGTAGCGACCGGGGCCGGTCAGCCGCTGCGGGGGCTCACATGGCCGGCTGGGCGAGGAGGACTCGAAAAATCCTGCCGGCGTTGTCTAAGAAGACGGCTGTCGGGCACCCGCTGAACCACGCGAGATGCGCGTCGCGGGTTTTGTTACCTGCGCAATGCCACCACTGAGGAGGCGTAGCGATGAGCACGGTGAAGGAGACGGTGGACGTCGAGGTCCCGGTCCACACCGCCTACAACCAGTGGACGCAGTTCGAGGAGTTCCCGAAGTTCATGGAGGGTGTTGAGAAGATCACCCAGCTTGACGACCGGCACAACCGCTGGACCACCAAAATCGGCGGCGTGCGGCGGGAGTTCGACACCGAGATCATTGACCAGCTCCCGGACGACCGCATCGCCTGGCGTACCACCACCGGCGACACGCGGCAGAAGGGCCTGGTCAGCTTCCGGCGCCTGGATGAGACCCATACGCGGGTGGAGCTGGTGATGGACGTCGAGCCCTCGGGCGTGGCGGAGAAGGCCGCCGACATGTCGGGAACCATCGAACGGCGCGTCAAGGGCGATATGCAGCGCTTCAAGGGCTATATCGAGCACCGTGGTGCCGAATCCGGAGCCTGGCGCGGCCGGATCACGCCCGCTTGATGGGCCCCGGCGGCCCCGGCGGCCCCGACGGCCTCCGCGGCGCGGCTGCCGCAGCGACGCCGGCCGCCCGGCCCGCCCCTCCCGGCGGGGGAGAATGAACTCGGCCGGGAGGGGCGGGCCGACCGCCCCGACCACCGCCGGCCGCCCCAACCCATCTGAGCAGGGGCGGGTTTCAATGGGCGAATGGATTACCTGGACCTCGACGCCCGGATCAACGGACTGACCGGTGTCATCAGCCCCGCCCGCTACCTTGAGCGTCTGCCCCAGGTGATGGACGACCTGCCCTGCGGCGCCCGGGCCTTCGCCACCGATCCGGACCACTACAGCTTCAGCAGCAAACGCTGCACAAAAGACCTCAAACTCCGGCAGTTGAGCCTGCCCAGCGCCGAAGAGCCGGACGCCGAGGCCCACTTCCGGCACAACTGCTGGAAGCACGACGAAGACCTCACCATCCGCTACACGGACGTGACCGACTTCCGGATCGAGATTCCGCACGGCCCCGCGAGCGAGGACCCCGGCACGGTCATCCTGGACGAGATACTGCCCCACGAGGACGGCTGCTCCCACGAGGTGGCCTTCCGCCCCGGCACGCTGTATGTCGTCTGCCGCGATCTCACTGCCACGTGGGTGGAAACCGACTGCCCGGATGCCCAGCGCGGCTGAGGACCCAGCTCCCGTCCACGAGCCCCGGCTCCGGACCCCGCAGCGGCGGTGCCTGCGCACCCCTCCCGGACAGCGGCCGGGCCTGCGCACTCTTCCCGGACGATGGGGTGAATTTTCCTCTTGTTCCGAATTGGGCGGTTGCGTGTATCGTCCTCAGAGGCAGTTCCCGCACGCGATGGAACGGGGAAACGAGATGAAGAAGATCATCGCGATAGCGTTCGTTACCGCGCTGTTCAGCGCCGGAGGTGCCGGCATCGCCTCCGCGGCTCCCGCGTCGCCTGGGCCTCCGCCGGGCCGTGACACCGTCACCACGACGTTCCACTGTCCCGCTCCGCGCGGCACCTTCACGATCACGGCGGACCCGTGGGTGATGGGCCAGTACGAGTGGCATTACGGCAAGCAAGGCTGCACGTACACCTCGTAGTCGCCGTAGTCGCCGGCGGCCCGTGGTCGCGCTCCTGCCCTCGCGCCTTCTCTCGCCTGCCTCGCCCTTTCTCTCGTCCCTTCCCCCGTCGCGGTGGTGGTGGCGCGGTTGCGCCAACTGCCAGACGTATCCGGTGGGTTGGTGGAGTTGGAGCCCGGGACGGGGAAGAGGCCGCGCCCTGAACATCTCCACGGGTTCCCCTCGCCATCGGACGGCGGGGCCTCAGGTGAGACAGGGAGAAGGCAGGGCGCGGGCGAGCGGGGTGTGCCCCCTCTCCGGGCGGGTGGAGGAGGGGAAGGATCAGCCCGTGGCGGGGGAGAGGTCGGCGGCGCCGAAGGAGACCGAGAACCTCTCGCACCAGAGGACGGCGCTGCGGAACTCCGACAGATCCGTGCCCGCCGGGACGGTGTAGTTCTGGTTGCCCAGATTGCCCTTGAGCTTCCCCAGCTCCACCGCGCCGTCCCCGAGGCCCGTCTTGACCGCGCCGGCGTCACGGGTGGACAGGTAGACCCGTACGTCCGGACCGTCCGAGGTCTTGAGGTCTTCCAGACGCACCACATGGCCGCCGTCGGCCAGCCGGACCGTGCGGGCGACTCCGCTGGTGGCGTGCTCATGGGTGACGAAGCGGCCCTCGGCGAGATCCTTCGGCCCGGCGGCCGGCCGGGGAGACATGGGCGACTCCTTCATCGACGGCTGGGTCCGCATCGAGGAGGAGGAGGCCGGCAACGCCTCATTCACCTCGGTATCGGTGAACGCCTTCCAGGGCTGGAAGAGAGCCAGCCCGAGTCCGGCGGCGACGACCAACCCCAGGAGGACGGTCAGGACGGTGCGGCGGGACAGTCGGACACTGCGGGACTGGGACACAGGGCCTCCTCAGGCGTATGAACCGGCTGACCGGAATCGACCGTCAGCCTCGCCCTTAGGGAACCCTGTAGGGACGCTCCTCCGGGGCAATCCGGGGGCACGGTAAGACTCCGGTAATGGGAGACGGCCGCGGGGCCCGTGACCCGGTGGGCCGGTGGGCAGGAGGAGTCGGCGCTGAGGCGGGCAGCACGTGCAAGGCGGCTGAGGCGGGCAGCTTGTGGAAGGCGCTGGGCCGGCGCGCTCACGGCGCATAGCCGTACCGGCCGTGGAGGCGGACGAAGCGGGCGAGGGTCAGGACGCGCCGGCGCTCCAGCCCGGAGGCGGTCCGCCGGAAGGACACGACCTCCTCGCGCCCGCCCGTGCCGAGGGGCTGTACGAGGCGGCCGCCGATCCGTAGCTGCTCGACCAGCGGGGGAGGGACGTCCGGGAAGGCGGCCGATACGAGGATGGCGTCGTACGGGGCGCGGTCCGGCACGCCGGCGCTGCCGTCCCCGACGCGCAGCTCCACATGGGGAACGTTCTGCCGGTCCAGATTGCGCCGGGCCTGCTGGGCGATGTCCGGCCACCACTCGATGCTGACGACGTCGGCAGCCAGGCGGGCGAGCAGTGCCGTCTGAAAGCCGAGACCGGTGCCGACTTCCAGGACGTGTTCCCCGCCGTGCAGGTCGAGACCGTCGATCATCATCGCGGAGAGCGAGGGCTGGGTGGTCACCTGGCCATGCCCGATCGGAAGGGGTACGTCCTGATAGGCGGACGGCGCGTGAGCGGCGGGGACGAAAGGTGCTCGCGGTGTCATCCGTACGGCTTGGAGCAGGCGCTCGTCACTGACGCCGGCCGCTCGGACCGCCCGTACCAGATCCTCGCTCGGCCGGTCCTTGCTCATATCCGCCGTCCTCCCTCAGCTCATCGGGAGTCATAGCTCCAGAAGACCGCTCATCGAGGTCGGTCACCAGCGGCCGCAATCACCTGACGGTGCGGGCCTCGTCGACGTGCCCCCCCACCACCCAGGGCGGACGGCCGGCCGCGGCATCGCGCCCTGCTGCCTCCACTCTGCGCCACCCGGATCACCGGCAGGGGCGTTGCTCGTGACGCCGACGCGCAGTCGCACCGGGACGGTACGAGAGTGGTAGGTGATGGACACACCGGTGACGACGTTCAGCGAGGCCCCGGACGATCCGTTCGCCGTGCGTCGCTCGGCCTCCGCCGTGCTGGACGGCAACGGGCGGGTCGTCGGCTGGAGCGAGCGTGCCGAGGCGCTGCTCGGCTACGCGCCCGAGGATGTCCTGGGGCGGCCGGGGCGCGAGGTGCTGCTCGACCCGCGCGATGAAGACGTCGTCATGGCCGCGGTGACTGCCTGCCTGAGTGACGGGGGCTGGTTCGGGGTCATCCCCGTACGGAACCGCGGCGGCAAGCGGGTGGAGCTGGGCTGCCGGGTCCGGGCGGTGGCGCGGGCGGACAGCGGAATCGAGTGGTTTCTCGTCGGCGGGCCCGCGGAGCAGGTGGTCCAGTGGGAGACGGACCGGTCGATCCTGGACGGGATGTTCCGCCGGTCCCCGATCGGTCTTGCGGTGCTCGCCCCCGACCTGAGCCTGCTGCGGGTGAACCGGGCGATCGCACGGTTCGGCGGCATCCGGGCCGAGTACTACCGCGGGCTGCGCATCGGCGACTTCGTCATGGGCCGGGACGCGGCAACAGTGGAGGCGCGGCTGCGACGGGTGCTCGAAACGGGGGAGCCGCTGATCTTCACCGAGCAGCCCTGCCGTCTGCGGCACGACCCCGACCGGGAACTGGTCGTCTCCGTGTCGGCCTTCCGGATGCAGGATCCCGCGGGCCGGATCCTCGGCGTCACCCAGATGGTGGAGGACGTCACCGACCGCTACCGGGCCCGGCGCAGACTGGCGCTCCTCAACGACGTCGGTGCCCGTATCGGCACCACCCTCGACGTGGAGCGCACGGCGCGCGAGCTGGCCGAGGTGGCGGTCCCCGACCTTGCGGACTGTGTCTCCGTCGACCTGCTGGAACCGGTGACCCGGGGTGAGGAGCCGGGCCAGGGGGCTTGGGCTCCCATGGTCAGGACGGCCGTCCGGAGCATCGCACCCGAGGCGTCCCGGGTGATGCATCCGGTGGGCCACATGAGGCACCCCCCACCGGGGGCCCCGCAGACCAGATGTCTGGCCGAGCGGCGGCCCGTCCTCGAACCGGTCCTGGAGTCCTCCCCGGACTGGTCCTCCCTTGACCCGGACAAGGTCGAGCGGCTCCAGGAACTGGGCGTCCACTCGCTCATCGTTGTGCCGCTGGTCGCGCGTGGCCTCGTACTGGGCGTGGTGAGCCTGTGGCGGTGGCGGCGGCCCGAGCCGTTCGAGGAGGACGACCTCACGCTGGCCGAGGAGTTCGCCGCCCGGGCCGCCGTCTGCATCGACAACGCCCGCCGCTACACCCAGCAGCACCAGGCCGCGCTCGCGCTCCAGCGCAGCCTGCTCCCGAGCGAGGTGCCCGAGCACCCGGCGGTCGAGATCGACCACCGGTATTTGCCGGCCGATGCCACCACCGGCGTCGGCGGCGACTGGTTCGACGTCATCCCGCTCTCCGGGCTGCGGGTCGCCCTCGTCGTCGGCGACGTGGTCGGCCACGGCATCCACGCGGCGGCCACCATGGGCCGGCTGCGTACCGCCGTCCACACCCTCGCCAACCTCGATCTGCCCCCGGACGAGGTCCTCTCCCACCTGGACGACCTCGTGGACCGGCTGGCGGCCGAGCAGGAGGCGACCGGCGAACGTGCCCCACAGGTCGTCGGCGCGACCTGCCTGTACGCGGTCTACGACCCGGTCAGCGGGCGCTGCGCCCTCGCCCGTGCCGGTCATCCGCCGCCCGCGGTGGTGACCCCGGACGGACGGGTGGACTTCCCCGATCTGCCGGCCGGCCCACCGCTCGGGCTCGGCGGGCTGCCGTTCGAGGCCGCCGAGCTGGAACTGCCCGAGGGCAGCCTGCTCGCGCTCTACACCGACGGGCTCCTGGCGGCCTGGCGCCGGGACGTCGACGAGGGCCTGGAGCTGCTGCGCGGGGCGCTGAGCGACCCCACCCGCTCGCTGGAAGACACCTGCAAGGCGGTGGAGGACGCGCTGCTGCCCGACCGCCCCGGCGATGACATCGCACTGCTCACCGCCCGAACCCGCTGCCTGGCCGCACACAAGGTGGCCACCTGGGAACTGCCGGCGGAGCCGACCGCGGCCGCCGAGGGCCGGACGCTCGCGATGGCCCAGCTCAATGACTGGGGGCTGGAGGAGATGGCGTTCACCACCGAGCTGATCGTCAGCGAACTGATCACCAACGCCTACCGCTACAGCAACGGCCCGGTCACCCTCCGGCTCATCCGGGACCGCCACCTCATCTGCGAGGTCTCGGACCCCAGCAGCACCTCTCCCCATCTGCGCCACGCCGCCACGACCGACGAGGGCGGCCGTGGCCTGTTCCTCGTCGCCCAACTCACCGAACGCTGGGGCACCCGCTATGTGCGCAACGGCAAAACCATCTGGACCGAGCAGCCGCTGCCGTGACGACGAGGGGAGTGAGTTCGCACTCACTTCTGTGTGGCCGGCCGGTGTTTCCGCAGCTCAGAGGGGTTCAGCGGGAAACACCGGGTGTCCGGGTGTCGGCGTGTTTCGCCACCTCTGGCAGGGTTCCCGCTGACCCGTTGCCGAGTACATTGCGCCTGGTCAGGTAACAAGTCACCGTGGGCCCGGTGGCTGATCCGCCAGCCCAGGACACTACGGTGTCCGTCAACGGCAGGCTGAAGGGATCGAGCATGTTCCGCAAGGTACTGGTCGCCAATCGTGGTGAGATCGCGATTCGCGCTTTCCGCGCCAGCTATGAGTTGGGCGCGAAAACCGTTGCCGTCTTCCCGCACGAGGACCGCAATTCGCTGCACCGGCTGAAGGCCGACGAGGCCCACGAGATCGGCGAGCCGGGACACCCGGTGCGTGCCTACCTCTCCGTGGAGGAGATCGTCCGTGCCGCGCGCCGGGCGGGCGCGGACGCGGTCTACCCGGGCTACGGGTTCCTGTCGGAGAACCCCGACCTGGCGCGTGCGTGCGAGGAAGCGGGCATCACCTTCGTCGGGCCGAGCGCGGACACCCTCGAACTGACCGGGAACAAGGCGCGTGCGGTGGCCGCCGCGCGTGCGGCCGGTGTACCGGTGCTCGGTTCCTCGGAGCCCTCCAGCGACGTGGACGAACTGGTGCGTGCCGCCGACGACATCGGCTTCCCCGTGTTCGTCAAGGCGGTCGCCGGCGGCGGAGGGCGCGGTATGCGCCGCGTCGAGGACCCCGGCATGCTGCGTGAGTCCATCGAGGCGGCGGCCCGCGAGGCCGCGTCCGCGTTCGGTGACCCCACCGTCTTCCTGGAGAAGGCCGTCGTCGATCCCCGCCACATCGAGGTGCAGATCCTCGCCGACGGGCAGGGCGAGGTCATCCACCTCTTCGAGCGTGACTGCTCGCTGCAGCGCCGGCACCAGAAGGTCATCGAACTCGCGCCCGCGCCGAACCTCGACCCGGCGCTGCGCGAGCGGATCTGCGCCGACGCCGTGCGGTTCGCCCGGGAGATCGGCTACCGCAACGCGGGCACCGTGGAGTTCCTGCTCGACCGCGACGGCAACCACGTCTTCATCGAGATGAACCCGCGCATCCAGGTCGAGCACACGGTGACCGAGGAGGTCACCGACGTCGACCTCGTGCAGGCACAGCTGCGTATCGCCGCAGGTGAGTCGCTGCCCGATCTCGGCCTCACGCAGGACACGGTCGAGCTGCACGGCGCCGCGCTGCAATGCCGTATCACCACCGAGGACCCCGCCAACGCCTTCCGCCCGGACACCGGCAGGATCAGCGCCTACCGGTCGCCGGGCGGCTCGGGGATCCGCCTGGACGGCGGCACCACGCACGCCGGTACGGAGATCAGCGCCCACTTCGACTCGATGCTGGTCAAGCTCAGCTGCCGGGGCCGGGACTTCAGCACCGCCATCGGCCGGGCCCGCCGCGCCGTGGCCGAGTTCCGCATCCGCGGCGTGGCCACGAACATCCCGTTCCTGCAAGCCGTGCTCGACGACCCGGACTTCCGGGCCGGGCGGGTCACCACGTCATTCATCGAAGAGCGCCCGCACCTGCTCACCGCGCGCCACTCCGCCGACCGCGGCACGAAGCTGCTCACCTACCTCGCGGACGTGACGGTGAACAAGCCGCACGGCGCACGGCCCGAGCTGATCGACCCGATCACCAAACTGCCGCCCCTGCCCGCCATCGAACCGCCCGCCGGCTCCCGGCAGCGGCTCGCCGAGCTGGGCCCGGAAGGCTTCGCCCGGTGGCTGCGCGAGTCACCGCTTATCGGAGTCACCGACACCACCTTCCGCGACGCCCACCAGTCACTGCTCGCCACCCGGGTCCGTACCAAGGACATGCTGGCCGTCGCCCCGGTGGTGGCGCGGACGATGCCGCAACTGCTGTCCCTGGAGTGCTGGGGCGGCGCCACCTACGACGTCGCGCTCCGCTTCCTCGCCGAGGACCCCTGGGAGCGCCTGGCCGCACTCCGTGAGGCCGCACCGAACATCTGCCTGCAGATGCTGCTGCGCGGCCGCAACACCGTGGGCTACACGCCGTACCCGACCGAGGTGACCGACGCCTTCGTGCAGGAGGCAGCGGCCACCGGTATCGACATCTTCCGGATCTTCGACGCGCTCAACGACGTCGGGCAGATGCGGCCCGCCATCGACGCCGTACGGGAGACCGGCACGGCCGTCGCCGAGGTCGCCCTGTGCTACACCTCCGACCTGTCCGACCCGTCCGAGCGGCTGTACACCCTCGACTACTACCTCCGCCTGGCCGAGCAGATCGTGGACGCCGGCGCCCACGTCCTGGCCATCAAGGACATGGCAGGGCTGCTCCGGGCTCCGGCCGCCGAGAAGCTCGTATCGGCCCTGCGCCGCGAGTTCGACCTGCCGGTGCACCTGCACACCCACGACACCGCGGGCGGCCAGCTGGCCACCTACCTCGCCGCGATCCGGGCCGGCGCGGACGCGGTGGACGGTGCGGTGGCGTCCATGGCCGGCACCACCTCGCAGCCTTCGCTGTCGGCGATCGTGGCCGCGACCGACCACTCCGAGCGGCCCACCGGGCTGGATCTGAAGGCGGTCGGGGACCTGGAGCCGTACTGGGAGAGCGTCCGCAGGATCTATGCGCCGTTCGAGGCGGGCCTGGCCTCGCCGACCGGCCGCGTGTACCACCACGAGATCCCCGGCGGCCAGCTTTCCAACCTCCGTACGCAGGCGGTCGCGCTCGGCCTGGGGGACCGCTTCGAGGACATCGAGGCGATGTACGCCGCCGCCGACCGGATTCTCGGCCGCCTGGTGAAGGTGACCCCGTCGTCCAAGGTGGTCGGGGACCTGGCGCTGCACCTGGTGGGCGCCGGGGTGAAGCCGGCGGACTTCGAGGCGACGCCCAACGAGTTCGACATCCCCGATTCCGTCATCGGTTTCCTGCGCGGCGAGTTGGGCAACCCGCCCGGCGGGTGGCCGGAGCCGTTCCGTGCCAAGGCGCTGGAAGGCCGCGCCGAACCCAGGCCCGTGCAGGAACTCACCGCGGACGACCGTGGGGGACTGGAGCAGGACCGGCGCGCGACGCTCAACCGGCTGCTGTTCCCCGGGCCGGCACGCGACTTCGAGACCCACCGTCAGGCCTACGGCGACACCAGCGTGCTGGACAGCAAGGACTTCTTCTACGGCCTGCGTTCCGGAACGGAGTACGCGGTCGATCTGGAGCCGGGCGTACGGCTCCTGATCGAGCTGGAGGCCGTCGGCGAGGCCGACGAACGCGGTATGCGCACGGTGGTGTCCACCCTGAACGGCCAGCTGCGGCCGATCCAGGTGCGCGACACCGCAGCGGCCGCCGACGTACCGGTCACGGAGAAGGCCGACCGGACCAACCCGGGCCATGTCGCCGCACCGTTCGCCGGAGTGGTGACGCTCGCGGTGGCCGAGGGCGACGAGGTGGAGGCCGGCACCACGGTGGCCACCATCGAGGCGATGAAGATGGAGGCCGCGATCACCGCCCCGAAGGCCGGGCGGGTGGCCAGGCTGGCCATCAACCAGATCCAGCAGGTGGAGGGAGGCGATCTCCTTGTCGACATCGGCTGAATCGCCTCGCGCGAGCGAAGGCGTCCCAAGGCGCCGGTAGCCGGGCGGCCGGGCTGATCACGGTCTTCGGACCGGGTGAATCAGCCCGGCCCACCGGCCGGGCGGACACCTCGTGGCAACGCGCATCGTCGCGGAAGACCGGTTCCCCGCGACCATGCACACGCACGAGCCATCGGGCCTGCGTCTGGCGGCGGTCGAGATCTGAGAACTGGGTGCCGAGCAGTGAGACGACCGCTGTGCGTCCTGCGCCGGCCGCGCCTCGTCCCCTCCATGCCGCGGTGCACGCCGGAGCCAGGCGTGTGGAGAAGCCGATGCCGGAGTGGCTCGTGCGCGAAGCGAGTTGGGCCACCCGGCTGATTGTGGCCGCCGGGGGTTTCGTTGCTGCGGGTTGAACGCCGGTACGGGCCGATAGCGGCAGCACGATACGTATGGCAGCCGTTGGACGAAGCCACGAGGAGCGACGAGTGAGAAGAATTGTGCAGGCGGGCAGTATCGCCGGTGCGTGCGGGCTGGTGCTGCTCGGCAGCGGCATTGCCCGCGCTCAGAGCCTCCCGGGCGAATCCCTGCTCTCGGCCGCCGTGGGCGCCGACCTCGGTACCGTCACCGGCATGGTCTCCGGGGTGGTGTGCAACAACCGCCTCGCCGACTTCAATTACAAGTCTCCCGTGTTCCGTTCTCCGCACCCCTGCATCAACGGGCCGGTGCGCAGCGGAAACAGTTTGCACAGCGGCAACTTCCTTAACCACGGAAACCCGAACAACAGCGGCAACCTCGCCAACACCAACGGGTCGACCAACAGCGCCAACGCCGCGACGGGCGCCTCGCAGGGCAGCGGCAACAGCGTGCAGCGCATCCTGGGAGGCTTTCTGCACTGAGGCCATGACCTCCCCGGGCTGCCGGGCCGCCAAGGCCGCGGCAGCCGCACGATCGCCCGGCGGACTCCGCCGGGCGATCGCCGTTTTCCGCCCCGCCCCCCGGCGCGGCCACGGCCGCACAGCCCTCCGGCCCCGGATCGCGCCGGGGCCGGAGGGGCGGAGTCAGTGTCGGGTCACAGCTTCTGCTTCCCGCCGTGGCCGATGTGCTGTTGGTCGTTGCTGGACTTGTTCGCGGCTCCGGTCGTGCCGCCGGCGTTGTCGTTGGTGTTGCCGTTGACGTTGGTCGGACTGCCGCTGTTGCTGTTGTGGCCATATAGGCGGACGTTCTGCGAGTTCCGGACGTTTCCGCTGTTCAGCGGCCCGTTGATGCAGATCCTGGCCCGGTGTGAGCAGTTGAACCCGGCGTGGAAGTTGGCGATGGTGTCGCTGTTCCAGACGCCGCCCCCGCCGCCGCCGAACAGTCCGCCGCCGTCCCACGCCTGTGCGGGCGACGCCCCGCCGGCGGCCAGGAGCAGACCGCAAGCTCCTGCGATCACGAAATTGACACGTGGCATGTTCTTCACTGTGTGCTCCTGCACCTCGCGGTTGGTACCCCGCGTCTTGCTACCGGCCGTGCCCTCATCGACCAAGCCTGAGCAACGGCCCGTCCCGCGCATTCACTCCTACCGATCAGCGGATTCACCGTGTCGGCCCTCCCCTCAGACCCCCTGCGGCGGCCGCCCGGCTCACCGCTGCAGCCGCAGCCGCTGCGGCGGAGGCGAGGGTGCAAACCGATCAAGCCGAGGGAAGGCCGCTGTAGCCTTCTGTCCCCGATTGACGGTGCGGTGCAGGCGGAGGGGAGCCCCAGCGGCACCGGCCGCGACGCTCGAAGCGCTGAGCCTGCTCCCCGGCGCGATCCCCACCCATCGGCCATTCGCACGAGAGAGGCGCACCCCATGACGCAGCGGCCTGCCACCACCCCGTACAACAGCGGCCTGTTGAGCAATGACGCCCAGCGTGAACGTGACCGCTTGGAGTCCATCCAGCGCAGCGTCGACGCGTTCACCACCGGAGTCCTCGACGGGCTTCCCATCGAAGCCTCATGGAACTGTTTGGAACTGGGCGCGGGCACCGGCTCCATCGCCTACTGGCTCGCCGGACGCTGCCCGGACGGACGCGTGGTCGCTGTCGATCTCGACACCCGTCACCTGGATGCGGGCCGGGCCGCGAATCTGGAGATCCAGGAAGCCGACATCACGCGCGGGGACTACGCGCCCGGCAGCTTCGACCTCATCCATGCCCGTTACCTGTTCTGTCATCTTGCGGACCGCGACGAGGTGATCGCGCGGGCCGTCCGCTGGCTCTCCCCAGGTGGCTGGCTCGTCATTGAAGAGCCCTACCACCTCCCGGCCGACACCTCGCCCTTCCCGCTGGTCCGGCGCATCCTTGAGGCTTATCAGCGCACATATCGCAAACACGGCGCCGATATGACCTGGGCCCGCGCCCTGCCCTCTCTCCTCGCGCGCAACGCACTGACCGAGGTGGCCTTCAGCGGAAACCTCGGCTGCATGGGCGGGTTGGAAAAGGACCGTTGGCTCCCTCTCATCACTCAGGCGGCTCCCGCGCTTCTCGCCGACGGGCTCATCACTGAAGCCGACCTGGCTGAGTTCGCCGCCCTGTTGAAGGACCCAGCGTTCATCGACATCCCGCAAGTCACCATTTCCGCATGGGGCCGCCGCCCCGGGGAGATTCCGAACGCGTCGGCCTGAGCAGGAAGCCGACAAGCCAAGCCCTCCGGAATCGGGTCCTTGGCGGGACGAGGACACCCACGGCTTCCGCATCCCCTCAGGCATCCGGCTCAGGCATCCGGGCACCGTCCTCAGCGCCACGTGAAGAGCGTCACAACTCGCTTGATAAATGGGTGGGTTGACCGATCGCGGCTAGACCTTGCTGCATGACAGCTTCTGGAGTTGACGTGGTGGCCCGCGGGGCGAGCGTGCGGGGGCCGAGAGGTCCGGTGTTCGAGGGGGTGGACCTGGATGTGCCGGCGGGCGGACTGCTGGCCGCTCACGGCCCGGCCGGTTCCGGGCGTACCTCTCTGCTGCTGGCGCTCGCCGGGCGGATGCGGCTCTCCGGCGGAGCCGTCCGGGTCGGCGGGCACGTCCTGCCCGCCGAGGGGCGGCGGGTCCGCAGGCTGGTCGCCCTCGCCCGAGCCGCGCCCGCGGTCGATCTCGAAGGACGGCTACGGGTGCGAGAGGTGATGGCCGAACGCTGTCTGACCAGTCCCGGTGTGACGGAGCGCCGCATCCGTCAGGCATTCGAGACCCTGGACCTCGCCCCACGAGAGGCAGATCTGGTCGAGGACCTCGGCCCGGCTGACGGGCTGCTGCTGGCGACCGCACTGGCCCTCGCCGAACGGCCCGGCGCGCTCGTGGTCGACGACGTCGACGACGGCCTCCCGCCCGACGCGCACGGACCCGTGTGGGAGGCACTGCGCCGGGTCCAGGACAACGGTCCCACCGTGCTGGCCGGCTGCCTCCGTCCGCCCCCGCCCGCTCCCGGCCTGATCGCGCTGTTACTGCCGCGGCGCAGCCGGGACCGTCTCCCGGCCGGAACGGCCGCTGTTCGAGAGGACGCCGACACATGAAAGCCGTCAAGCTGGCGCTGCTCGAACTCCGGCGCTTCCGAGGCCCGATGCGCCGACTGGTCCCCGTCCTGCTCTGCCTGGTGCCTCTGCTGTACGGCGCCATGTATCTCTGGGCGAACTGGGATCCGTACGGCAAGACGGACCGCATGCCGGTCGCCGTCGTCAACCAGGACCAGCCGGCGCATGCCCGGCAGGGCAACCGGGTGAACGCCGGAGACCAGCTGGTCCAGCAGCTCAAGGCGTCCGGCACCTTCGACTGGCACTTCGTCGGAGCGGACCAGGCACGGGACGGGCTGGAGCACGGCCGCTACTTCTTCACCATCGACATCCCGTCCGACTTCAGCCGCAAACTCGCCACCGGTGCCGACACCCGCCCGCAACAGGCGGGCATCCGGATCGAACTCAACGATGCCAACAACTACATCGCCGGCATCATGACCGAGGTGGTGCAGAACAAGCTGCAGGATCAGGTCAACTCCGCCACACATGCTGCCTATGTGCGCAGCGTCTACGGTGAGTTGTCGGACGTGCGCGACAAGCTGTCCACCGCGGCCGATGGCGCGCACCGGCTGGTGGGGGCCACCCGCGTGGCGCAGCAGGGTACTTCCACGGTCGCTTCGGCGACCTCCACGCTGCATGACGGTGCCGATGGCGTCGCTGCCGGGGCGGGGCAGATCGCCCAGGCAGCCGGGCAGATCGATGACCTCTCCGGCCGCCTCGACCGGGCCGCCGCCGACCGCCTGCCCGGAGCCGTCTCCGCCCTGGTGACGACCGCCCGGCTGACGACCGACGGCCTGGACGCGGTGCACACCGCCACCAGCGCGACCCACAAGGGCACTTCACGTGCGGTGGCCGATCTCACCGAACTCGCTGATTCGCACCCCGAATTGCGGGACGACCCGGTCTACCGCAGGGCCCTCAGCCACGCCCGTGACCTGGATTCCACCGCCACCGACCTCGACGGCCGGGCCGCCGCTGCCGAGAACAACGCCCGGCGCTCGCTCCGTGACGCCGAGCGCCTCCAGGACAACATCGGCTCACTCAGGAGAGATGTGCTGGCCCTGCACACCCCGCTCCGTCTCGTCGACACCGGTTCCCACCGCGCCGCCGACGGCGCACGCAGTCTGTCCAACGGTCTCGGCACCTTGGAAAAGGGCTCCGGAGCCCTGCGCTCCGCCGCCGACCAGGCGCACGACGGGGCCTTTGACGTCTCCCGCACCGTGGACGAGGGACTGCACAAGACTCCCCGCACCAGCCCCGATCAGGTCGCCCACGCCGCCAAGGTGCTGGGCACACCCGTCCACATCGATCGCGGCAACCTGCATCCGGCGGGGGTCTACGGACGCGGTCTGGCCCCGTTCTTCTTCGGTATCGCCCTGTGGGTGTTCGGCCTCTTCGCCTACCTGCTGCTGCGGCCGCTCAACACCCGCGCCCTGGCCGGCCGGGTCGGTGCGTTCACCACCGCCGTCGCGGGGTGGCTTCCGGCGGCGGTGCTCGGCGCCGTGGGGGCGCTCGTGCTCTACGGCGTCGTCGACCTCGCCCTCGGGCTCAGCCCCGTCCACCGCGTCGGGACGGTCGCGCTCCTGGTCACCGCGGCAGCGGCCTTCGTTGCCGTCGATCACTGCCTGCGCACCGTCTTTGGGGTGCCGGGTGATGTCTTGTCACTGGTCCTGCTCATCCTCCAGCTCACCGCCTCCGGCGGGCTCTATCCGCTGCCCACCGAGCCGGCCTTCTTCCAGGTGCTGAACCCACTGCTCCCGATGACCTACCTGGTCGACGGATTGCGCGTCACCGTATCGGGCGGGCTCACCGCGAACCTGCTGCGGGATTTCGTCGTCCTCTTCCTCTTCACGGCCGGCTTCCTCGCGCTGACTGCCCTCGCCGTACGACGCCAACGGGTGTGGAGCGTCGGGCGCCTGCACCCGGACGTCTCCCTGTGAGTGCCGGGCCAGGCCGTTGACGGTTACGTCCGCGTCCCCCTGGTTCACCGTGCTCGGTCACGAACCCTTGTGCTCGTTTCTGTTCTACATAACACTCTCAATGCACAGAAGCGCGCACCACTGAACATGTTCGAACCTTGGGTGACGGCCAGTCGAATCGAGGAGAGCAGACATGACGCAGTTCAGCCGACGTAGATTTCTGAGCGCGGCCATAGCGGGCGGCGCGTCCGTGGGTGTCGCTTTGGGCAGCGGCCGTACGGCCTTCGCCCAGGCCGACAGCCCGCGGGGGCTGACCATCCGCGGGAACGAATTCCTGCTGGACGGCAAGCCGTTCCGGATCCTCGCGGGTGCCTTCCACTACTTCCGGACGCATCCCAAGGACTGGCGCGACCGGTTGCTGCGGATGCGGGCGATGGGCCTGAACACGGTGGAGACCTACGTCGCCTGGAACTTCCACCAACCGTACGAGGAGAAGGCCGACTTCACCGGTTGGCGCGATGTCGCCGCCTTCGTGCGGACCGCGGACGAGGCCGGGCTCAAGGTGATCGTGCGACCGGGGCCGTACATCTGCGCGGAATGGGACTTCGGCGGTCTGCCGGCCTGGCTCCTGAAGGACAAGGACGCGCCGCTGCGCCGCTCCGACCCTGCCTACGAACGGGCGGTGGACGCCTGGTTCGCCGAACTCCTGCCCCGGTTCGTCGATCTGCAGGCCACACGCGGCGGGCCCATCATCGCCATGCAGGTCGAGAACGAGTACGGCAGCTACGACGACGACCATGCGCACCTGGAACATCTGCGGGACAGCATGCGGGCACAGGGCGTGGACAGCCTGCTGTTCTGCTCCAACGGGGCCACCCAGGAAGCGCTGAAGGCCGGCAGCCTCCCCGATCTCCTGTCGACCGTCAACTTCGCCGGGGACCCCACCGGACCCTTCGCGGAGCTGCGCAAATTCCAGCCGGACAAGCCCCTGTTCTGTACGGAGTTCTGGGACGGCTGGTTCGACCACTGGGGAGAGCGGCACCACACCACCGACCCGGCGCAGACCGCCGCCGATGTGGCGAAGCTCCTCGAAGCGGGAGCGTCGATCAACTTCTATATGGCGGTGGGCGGAACGAACTTCGGCTGGTCCGCGGGTGCCAACGTGACCGGCAGCGCCTACCAGCCCACCGTCACCAGCTACGACTATGATTCCCCGATCAGCGAATCCGGCGAACTCACCGAGAAATTCCACAAGGTGCGTGAGGTGCTGGCCAAGTACACCACCTTGCCGAACACGCCCCTGCCGGCCACACCGCGCCGCATGCCGGCCCAGAGGGTCACCGTCCGCGAGTCGGTGCCGTTGATGGATGTGCTCGACGTACTGAGCACTCCGGTACGGCATACCGCTCCCGTCCACATGGAGGCGCTCGGGCAGCCGTACGGACTGATCCACTACCGCACTCGGGTACGGGGGCAGCAGGGGACCAAGGCCCTGAGGATCACGGGCCTGGGCGACCGCGCGCTGGTGTTCGGCGACGGCAAGCGCATCGGCACCTTCGACCGCAACCAGCCGGACCACCGCGTCGACTTCACCGTGGCCGACGCATCCAGCACCCTCGACCTCCTGGTGGACCCCACCGGGCGGGTCAACTTCGGCCAGAACTTCAACGACCCCAAGGGGATCAGCGGCGAGGTACTCCTCGACGACGAGGAACTGAGCGACTGGGAGATCCGCCGGCTGCCCCTGGACAATCTCTCGGCTCTGAAATTCGGCAGCGGAGAGACCCCGACCGGCCCCGCGTTCCACCGGACCCGGGTCCATGTCGACACCCCCGCGGACGGCTTCCTCGCCTTTCCGGGCTGGGACAAGGGCATGGTCTGGCTCAACGGCTTCGCGCTCGGCCGCTACTGGTCCCTCGGGCCGCAGGTCACCCTGTACGCGCCGAGCCATCTGTGGCGGCGGGGGCGGAACGAGCTCGTCGTCCTGGAGATGGAGCGGACGGGGGACCGGATCGAAGTACGCTCCGAGCCCGACATCGGCTAGTACGGCACCCCATCGGCACGAACTCCGTTCGCAGCGACCTGTCAGCCGTCAGCCGTCAGCCGTCAGCCGTCGGACGGGGGCTCGGTGATCTCGTCCAGGAGGTGAGGCCCGTTGTTGCGTACGCTGTTGACCGCGGTGGAGACGGCGCGGGAGTCCAGGTGTCCTGCGGCCGGAGCTGTCAGCAGCGCGCGGAGCTCGGCGGGGTCTTGGTGGGCGGGGTCGAGCCAGGCGCTCCAGTCGGCGGGGGGGATGGTCAGCGGCATCCGCGGGTGGACGCGTCCCGCGGCGTCGGTGGCCTCGGTGGTGATGATCGTGCAGGTGGTCCACCACGTCCCCGGCGCATCGTCGTCGCCGGCGTCGGGGGCGCGCCAGAACTCGTACAGTCCGGCGAGCGCCATGGCCCGGCCGTCCTCGGGGCTGATGAAGTACGGCTGCTTGCGGGCCTTGGCCGTCTCGGTCGCCGCGACGGCCTGCCATTCGTAGAAGCCGTCCGCCGGCAGCAGGCACCTGCGCTTGGCGAAGGCCCGGCGGTAGGCCGGCTTCTCCGCGACCGTCTCCACCCGGGCATTGATCATCTTCGCGCCGACGCTCAGGCTCTTCGCCCACGAGGGCACCAGCCCCCAGCGCAGTGGCCGCAACTGCCGGGTGATCTCGCCGGTGTCGCGCTCGACGCGTTCCAGCACCGACCACACGTCATCGGTGGGGGCCACGTTCCAGCTCGGGTCCAGCGCCTGGCCGGGATCCCAGCGCGTCACGTCGAACAGGTCGACCAGATCCTGCGGACCGCGGGTGGAGACAAATCGACCGCACATACCGTCCACCTTGCCACGCCACCGGCCAGGGCACGCCCGCATGCGCGACTCCGATGCCGCGCGCCTGCCCCACTGCTGGTGGCGCAGGCACTTAAATATCGGAGCGTGACTAAAGAGCCGCAGCGCTTCACGATCTTGTTGATCCCCGAACATGTTGAGGACAGGGGCGGTGCCTCAGTGGAGGACTCAGCCGTCCGATCGGCGGTAGTCGAGGCGACGGGCGAGATGGGCGCCTCGGGCTACCCTCGCTACGTCGGGCACGGGATCGTGGCCGACATCGACCCCCGTACGCGCACGGTCGAGGCGTTGCTCGTCGACGGTGCAGAGCTGGACTATGGGCTGACCGTGAGGGTCATTTCCTGATCGTGGTGGCGTGCACGAGCGGGTGGCCGTGACGCCGGCGCGGTGGCGGCTCCCCTCCCTGCCTTCCACACCCCGGTGACAGGAAGTTCGGTCATCGGTGGGTGAGAGCGTGGATGTGTGCGGAGATGGCCATCGGCTGTTCTGCCGGCGCGTCGTGGCCGGCTGGTACGCGGATGAGGCGGCTGCCCTTGATGCCCTGGGCGAGGGCGTCGGAGCCCACAACGGTGTAGCGCTCAAGACCGGCGTGTTCCGCTGTCAGGGCAATGCTGTCGGCGATGGCGTCCAGCTGCAAAGAGCCGTCGGGAAGCGGGCTGTTGCCCGAGCCCGGGTTGTCGATCGCAATGACGCGATGGTGCTCGGCGAGCTGCTCCAGCAGGCTCCCCCAGCTGGTGACGATGCCGCCGGCCACCCCGTGGACCAGGACCACGGGCGGGCCGCTCCCCTGATCGGTGTAGTGGAGAGCGGTATGACGTGCGCCCGAGGGAGTCGACACGGGGCTCCTTTGTTCCGCGCTGACGGATGGGGCCGTGTCACCACCGTATGAGTCCCCGGCTCCGGGGCCGAGCCGGGGGCGGCGTGAGAGGGCCTTGGCTCATGGCTCCAATCCTGTGGCGACAGCCCGCCGGCCGGGCCGGCGCGGAGCCGGTGGTGATCTGCGGCTGCAGAGGGGCGGTGCCAGGGGCCGGGCCGGCCCGAGAGCCTCCTGGTCACCGACGGGTGTGACTCCCCACTCACCGTGATTACGGTCGGGGCTACCGCATCGATGGCGCCGGCGTTTGCCGCTGCTGGAGGCCGCAGCTCGACCGCTCCTGGAGACCCGCGCCGATTACGGTGCGTGCCGGCCCCACGGCGCTGCGTATGTCCGTACCGCGATTGTGACGGGGGCGATAGCGGGGGGCGCCGCCTATGCGCATGCTTCCCGGGGAGTAGCGAGAGAGCGAGAACGGCGATTGATGTCCATACCCCGCAGGTCCAGGTCCAAGTTCAGGTCCAATTCCAGCTCCAAGTCCCTGACCGCTGGTGTGCTGGCCGCCACCACGTTGGTGGTGACGGTCTGCGGCGTCAGTGGCGCCGCAGCGTCCCGGCCCGACGACGCCAAGGGCAAGAGCACGTCCGTCCCGGTGCTGCCCGCGCGCTTCACGCAGCAGGAGGTCCAGTGGACGGCCTGTGGCGCGGACGTCACCCCCGAGGCGGTGCCCGGCGCGGAGTGCGGCTGGGTGAAGGTGCCTGTGGACTACGCCGCCCCTGACGGTGAGACCGTCAAACTGCGGGTGTCGCGGGTGGCGGCCAAGGACCAGGGGCGTCGGCTGGGGTCACTGCTCTTCAACCCCGGCGGGCCCGGCGCGGGCGGTGCGGCCGACGTGGCCAGCGGGAACTGGCAGGCCGGCGGACAGGCCCGGGCCCGCTACGACCTGGTCGGCTTCGACCCACGAGGCATAGCCGGTTCCGGGCAGATCAAGTGCCCCGACGGCGTGGCGCAGGGGCCCGAGGACCCGCCGCGTACCGAAGCGGAGGCCGAGAGGGAGTTCTCCGACGCGACCAGGCGTGCCCAGGCTTGCGAGAAGGCGAGCGGCGCTGTTCTCGCGCACATGGACAGTGTGAGCGTCGCGCGCGACCTGGACGTGCTGCGTACGGTCCTGGGGGACGCCAAGTTGAATTACACCGGCGTCTCCTACGGCACCTTCATCGGTCAGCAGTACATGAAGCTGTTTCCCGGCAGAGTGGGCCGGATGGTGCTGGACGGTGTCGTCAACCCCGACGCCGACATACGGCAGGTCACCCGGCTCGACGTCAAGACCTCCGATGACGCGCTGCGTCGATACGCCCAGGACCTCGTCGCGCGCGGGGACGACCGTCTGGGAGCCACGGTCGAGCAGATTCTGCGGAGGCTCACCGAGTTCGCCAAGAAGCTGGAGCAGGAGCCGCTGCGAGGGGCTGACGGCGAGGAGATCACGGACGCCACCTTGTCCATGTATCTGGAGATGGGCGTGACGGCCGAAGAGAGCTGGAAGCAGCTGACCACGGCGCTGGTGGCCGCCCTGGACGGGGACGGGACCGCCTTCGAGCGCTTCGAGGCCGCGACGGCCGACGAGAGCGGTGGCGAGAACCTGACGCCGCAGGAGGAGCAGGCCGAGGAGAACGAGTCCTCGAGCATGCCGGCGGTGCTGTGCCTGGACTCGCCGTCCGCGCCGAAGTCCCCGAAGGAGATGCTGGACACCGCCGATGCGTTCGCCAAGCAGTCGCCGCTCTTCGGTCGCTACTACGCCTGGCAGATGATCGACTGCGCGACGTGGCCGGTTGCCCCCACCGGTGGGGCCGATCCGGTCAAGGCCTCCGGGGCGGCACCGGTGCTGCTGGTGTCGTACACCGACGATTCGAATACTCCGCTGGAGAACGCGCGGGCGGTGCACCGGCAGCTGGACAGCAGCTCGCTGCTCGTACGCAAGGGCCAGGGGCACGGGGCGTACGCCGCGGAGGATCCGTCCACGTGCACCGACCGTGCCGTCGACAGGTATCTGGTCGGGGGGAAGCTCCCGGACAAGACCGCCAACTGCCCGCGCTGACATGGGGAGGCCGGCGCATGTGTGTGGCGGCTGAGCGGCGGCCTGCTCACCTCGAAAGCGCTCAGTGACCGGCGCAGCAGTACGGAAACGCGCCATACGGGAACGAAATTCGCTTGACCCTTGTGGAGCGTGGACATTCCACTCAGGGGCATGACTGTTCGTCAATCCCTCCCGCGGAGTGCGGCCATGCCACGGCTGCGGATCCTGTGCTCGTTCGCCCGCCCGCACAAGGGTGCGCTGATACGGGCACTGCTCCTGGCCCTGGTGGCGTCGGCGCTGGGGCTGGCCACGCCGATGGTCACGAAGTGGGTGCTCGATGCGCTGGGTGATGCGTCGCCGCTGAAGGGGCCCCTGGCGGCCCTGCTGGTGCTGCTCGTGGTCGGCGTTGCCGTCCGGTTCTGGGAGTGGACGCTCCTCGGTGCCGTGGGGGAGCGCGTCGTGCTGGAGGCCCGTGAGTCGATGGTGCGGCGCTTCCTGCGGGCCACCGTGCCGGCCATCACCCGACGCCCTACTGGCGAGCTCGTCACCCGCGTCACCTCCGACACGGTGCTGCTGCGAGAGGCCGCCACCGACGCGTTGGTCGGCCTGATCAACGGGACGGTGATGCTCCTGGGGACACTCGTCCTGATGGGCGTGCTCGACGTCGTACTGCTCGGCACCACGATGGCATCGGTGACGCTGGTCGGTGTGCTGTTCGCGGTCCTGATGCCCGGGATCGCCACGGCTCAGCAGCGGGCCCAGGAGCATCTCGGCCGGCTCGGCGGAGCGCTGGAGGGCACACTGCGTGCCATCAGGACGGTGAAGGTGAGCCGCGCCGAGGACCGCACCGCCGAGCGGATCGTGGCCGACGCGCGCTCCTCGGCCGAGTACGGCATCCGCGCGGTCCGCCGCGAGGCGCTGGCCTGGACGGTCTCGTGGTCCGGCATAGAGCTGGCGATCATCGTGATTCTGGGCGTGGGTGCCTGGCGGGTGGGCGAGGGGCAGATGGAGGTCTCCAGCCTGATCGCCTTCCTGCTGTACGCGTTCGGGCTCGTGGACCCGATCACCGAGCTCAGCTCGAATGTCACCGCGCTACAGGCCGGCATGGCGGCCGCGGAACGTATCCGCGAGACCGACGACCTGCAGACCGAGAGCACCGCCGCCCACCCGGCGCCCCCGGCCGGCCCGGATCCCCGGCACGACGTGCCCGTACTGGCGCTGAGGCAGGTCACCGCGGCCTACGGCCCCGACGCCGAGCCCGCCGTACGGGGCATCGACCTGGCCGTCCCCCGGCGCGGGCACACCGCGATCGTCGGCCCATCGGGAGCCGGCAAGACGACCCTCTTCTCTCTCGTCCTGCGCTTTTTGGAGCCGACGCAGGGCGAACTGCTCCTGGACGGCCGCCCCTACCGCGACCTCACCCATGACGACATCCGGACCCGACTCGCGTACGTGGAGCAGGACACTCCGATCGTGCCCGGGACCATCCGCGACAATCTGCTGCTCTCCCGCCCCGACGCGACGGACGAGGAACTGCGCCGGGTTCTGCGGGACGTCCGGCTGGCCGAGAAGATCGACGCCCTCGACGACGGCCTTGACACCACCCTGTCCACCACGACCGTCTCGGGCGGCGAACGCCAGCGCATCGCCCTGGCCCGGGCCCTGTTACGCACCCCCGACGTCCTGCTCCTCGACGAGGCGACCGCCCAGCTCGACGGGATCACCGAGGCCGCCGTCCACGACTGCATCCGTTCCCGCGCCGCCGCCGGTGCCGTGGTCACGATCGCCCACCGGCTGTCGACCGTGGTCGACGCGAACACCATCGTGGTGATGGAGGCGGGCCGTATCCGCGTCCAGGGCAGCCACGAGGAACTGCTGGCGACGGATCCCTTGTACCGCGAGCTGGTGGCGGCCCTGGACATCTCCGCGGGCCCCGCGCCGGCGACGGAGGAGGCGGAGGCCGTCTGCGGAAGCTCAGTGCTTACCGGCCACGGTCGAGGGGGGCGTCATCAAGCCGAACGCTGAGCTGGGTACCCAGTTCCTGGAACCCCAGAGCTACGGCCACACGCTGCGAGGGACAAAGCCGTGCTCTCCACTGCGGCAGCAACCCGGCATCGAGGGCATGGGCCACCGCTGCGGACGCCACGGCGCGGGCCAGGCGCCGGCCCCGACAGTGCGGGGCCACCAGCACGCTGAGGTGAGCCACCGACCGTGGCCAGGACCGGTACCCGGCCGCGGCCACCACCTCGTCGCCCCGGCGAAGACAGAACGCGGGGGAGGAGATGTCCTCCAGGCCGCTCTCGCCGGCCTCCTCCTTCCCGGCCCGGGCCAGCAGGGCGGCCAGACCACCGTCACCGTTACTGTCACCGTCACCGATCGGCAACTGCTCGACCGCGGTGCCTTCATGCGCGGGAAGAAAGCCGTCCCGGCCGAGATAGAAGAGCGAAGCCGGGCCGAGGACATCGAGTACAGGCAGCACCGCACGCAGACGAGCGATGTCGACGAGCTCTTCGGGGGACATCTTCCGCGCGGCCTCGGCCACCATCCCGGCGGTACGCACGCTCGGCGCGGTGACGAGGGCAGCGTCACCGATCCGTACGACCCCGGTCCACGACGGCGGAGCCAACCGCGAACTGGGCGCGACCACAACCTTCGCCCCTCCTGAGGGGAAGAACTCGACTGCTGTGTCTGCCAGTTCCACCCACAGCTCCCGGGCGCGAACGAGCAGGAGAGCGTCAGCCATGGCCGCATCCACTTGGCTTCACCATGGTCAGTGGCGAGCGCTGCTGCTCGGATCGGTGGTGTCGGCGCACGTGGTGGCCGGGCTCTTGTCCTTGGCGAGGAAGATGGTCTGCGCCATCATCCGGTAGCCCGACATTCCCTCGCGCAGCGTCTCGATGGATTCCTCGGGGTGTACCGAGTCGATCACCGCGTTCGGTCCTACCGCGTTGAACTGGTGGGACACCCCGCGCGGAATCTGCATGTCCACCCAGGAGTTCGGCGGGACGATCACGTTGTGCCGGTCCCGGTGCACCCCGGTGGGCGTACCGGGCAACGCGTCGGTGAAGGCTCGCAGCGGACCGGTCCAGTTCGCTGCCGCGGGGCGCACGGTGATCGGGGACAGGCTGGAGACCCGGATCGTGGTCTCCGGGCCCGTCATCATCCGCACGAACCGCAGCCCGGTGTGCAGGTGCATGCGCGAGCAGATGTCCCGTTCGGCGGTGTCGTAGAAGTCCATCAGGTAGCGGTCGGCGAAGAAGCCCTCGAAGGGGGGCTCCAGCATGAAGACGTCGCCCTCCTCGAACTCCTGCGCCTGTTTGAGCACGCCGGCGGGGGTGGGGCGAGCCTGTTCCGTGCGGTGTGCCGCCCGGACCAGACCGGCGAGGGCGTCGACCACGCTCAGGGCGACGTCCGGTGGCAGTTGCACCACCGGAGTCAGCCGGTTCCGGCCGGGGTCCTGATGCCGCCGGACGTCGAGGATCTCGTCCTCGTGGTCGGGGGACTGCTTCATCCGCCCGGTCGTTTCGGTGCCGTGTGTCATCCAGTCGCTCCCGCGTGCTCGTTCGGTCCGGAATCCGGCTGCCGTGCCCACAGCACGCCGCCCAGGTCATGTCGCCCGGCGCGCAGCACCGAGCAGCCCGTGGTCGGGAATCCGCGGTCGCGCAGCCGGGTCAGCCGTGTCCAGCGGTCCTTCCCGCAGGCCCCGAGAGGACCGTCCAGAAAGGACAGGAGCGGGCCCAGTGGCCATATCGGGCCGTCGGCCGCGGGCCCGTGCGGGAGCACGAGCAGTGCGCCGCCGCCGAAGCGGGCTTCGGTGCCGAACGGCACCGGCGGCCCCTCGAAACCGTGGCGGGCCGCCACTTCCGCGGCGAGCTCCGCGTGCACCGCCAGAGGCCACTCGGTGCGCAGCGTCGTACGCCAGTGGGCCTTGGCCCGGGACAGTTCCGCGTCGTCCTCGTGGTGCCAGTGTTCGCGCAGGAAGTCGAAGGCGCCGAAGATGGTCTCCTCGTCCGGGTGGGGGCGGCGGTTCCCCGCCTGTGTGGCCAGGGAGCGAAGGCCGGAGTGGTCGGCCCCTGAACGCAGCAGGTCCTGTGCGGTGGCCGCGGCGTAGCGCAGCAACCGTTCGTAGCGCGCGGGAGCCAGCCGGCGCGCGGCGAGTCCCCGGCCCATCGCCCTGCGCTGGGGCTTGCCGGTGGACGTCGCCAGCAGGCCGCCGAACTGGACGGCCGCCGGGCGCAGTTGTGCCCGCTCGTACAGGTCGCGTACGGCGGAGACCGGCTGCTCCGTGGCGATCAGCCCGATGTCCTGGCCGAGTGAGGGTTCGTCCACCGCGACCGCCGCGAACCGGCCGGACAGACCCGCTTGGCGCCAGCCGTGTTCGACGTCGAGCGGGTAGTGCTTCTCCCCGCCGCGGTTGATGCGCTCACCGGCGCGGCCGCGCAGGACGAGCAGGCCGTCGCGCAGTTCGCCCAGATCGCCGGTGCGCAGCCAGCCGTCGTCGGTGACGGTGGCGGCGGTCGTACGACGGTCCTGCCAATAGCCGGTCATCAGGTCCGGCGTTCTGATCCACACCTCACCGGACTCCAGCCGGAGTTCGGTGTCCGGCAGCGGCGCCCCGACCGGGGGCAGGTGCTCCAGGTACTGGTCGCGGAACTCGGCGTCGTCGAGCCGGGGCATGGTGAAACTGAAGTTGACCGCCTCGGTCAGGCCGTAGCCCTGCCGCAGGCGCGGACCGTACCGGCGGTGGAAACGGCGGGCGAGGTCGCTGGTCAGCGGGGCGGCCGCGGTGATCAGGTACTCCAGGCCGTCCGGCCAGTCGGGGCCCACCTCCAGCAGGTCCGCCAGCAGTGCGGGCACGATGGAGGCGGTCCTGGCCCCGGCGGCGCCCAGCGCGGCGAAGTAGCCGACCGGGTCGAAGGCGGCCTGCTGGGTCAGCGGCGTACCGGTGAGGTGTGTGCCGAGCAGGGACAGGACCAGCGCATTGCAGTGGTACAGCGGAAGGCAGGTCCCGTGCGGGCGCTCCGGCGACAGCCCGTGCAGTGCCGCGGTCTTGGCCGCGTTGCCCAGGACCGCCCGGCGGCTGAGCATGACCCCCTTCTGCGGGCCGGTGGAGCCCGAGGTGAACATGATGAAGGCGAGATCGTCCGGGGCGGTATGGACGTCGGGCAGGGCGGTGCGGTGCAGGCCGTGGACGTCCACCAGGGCGGCCGCGGAGACGCGCTCGGCGATCCCCGCGACCGCCCGGTCGGTGGCGCGCGGGTGCAGCGGGACCGCGACGAGACGCCGGTCGAAGCAGGTGAGCAGCACGTCCGCCAGAGCGCTGCCGTTGGGCAGCCGGATCACCACCCGCGCACCTGCGGGCAGCTCGGCGAGGGCGCCGGCCCCGGTGCGGATCAACGCTGCCTCCTCAGCAGGTCGCGGAGCTGGACTCCGACTTCGGCAATGTGCTGCGGCTGCAGCACGCGGTGGTGGGGCGCGGTAGCGTGACCGACGGTCAGGTCGCCACCGACGTGGGGCCGCCACAGGTCGTGGTGCGGGACCCGGCGCGGTGTGTGTGCCGTCGCTTCGACGTAGGTAGTGTCGCCCGGGTAGTGCGGCGGCCGGTAGGCCCGCGCGAGCCCGTAGTTGTGGCGCGAGACCGTGAGGACGCGGCCGATGTCGTCCTCGGTGAACCGGGCGAACACGCTGCCTTCCTGATGTAGCAGCGCCGACACGGTGTCGAAGTCGAGGTCCGCCGGAGCGAAGTGCTCGCCGTCGAGTCCCGCGGCCGTCAGCAGCACCCGGAAGACGCGCTGGTCATCGATGGGATCCTCCGGCCCGGGGCCGGTACCGGCGACCGTGTCCACCAGGAACAGCGATCCGGCCGGCTCGCCGAGTTCCTGCAGCCGGACCGCCATCGCATGTGCCACGAGTCCGCCGAAGGACCAGCCGACCAGGTGGTAGGGGCCGCTGGGGCGGACCGACCGCAGCAGGCCCAGGTAGCGCTCGGCCATCGCTTCGACGGTGCCGGGCAGGTCCGCCACTCCGCCGGGCCCCTCGGCCTGGATGCCGTACACCGGGTGGTCGCGGTCGATGTGCCGCAGCAGTCCCGAGTACACCCAGCTGATCCCACTGAGCGGATGGACACAGAACACCGGTGCCGCCGGGCCGCCGGTCCGGAACGGCACGAGGTGCGCGGGTGCGCTCTGCGAGAGTGCCCCGTCCAGCAGCCGGCTCAGCGCTGCGGGGGAGGCCGCCTCGAAGACGTTACGGATCGTCGGCTCCAGCCCGAGCACGGTCCGCACCCGGTCGGTCAGCCGGGCCGCCAGAAGCGAGTGCCCGCCCAGTTCGAAGAAGTGGTCGCCGGGTCCGACCCGGGGCAGATCCAGCACCTCGGCAAAGATCTCGCACATCAGGTGCTCGCGGAGGCTCTCCGGCGGTGGCGAGTCGCCCGCGGATGCCCAGTCCGGTTCGGGCAGTTGGTCGCGCAGCAGCTTTCCGTTGGTGCTGAGGGGGAGTTGGTCCAGTGCGAGCAGGCGGGTGGGCACCATGTAGTCCGGCAGGTGCCGGGCCAGGTGTGCGCCCACCGAGCGCAGATCGGCGTGGGCGGGGACGACATAGCCGACCAGCCGACGGTCGTCGGCCTTCCGGTCGTGGACGGCCACCGCGGCCGCGTCGACGTCCTCGTGGCGGGCCAGCACGGCCTCGATCTCCCCGAGCTCGACGCGATGGCCGCGGATCTTCACCTGGTCGTCGGTCCGGCCGTGGAAGTGCAGGATTCCGTCGGCGGTCCACGACGCGAGATCGCCGGTGCGGTACATCCGGTCCCCCTCCGGGCCGAAGGGGTCCGGGACGAACCGGGTCGCGGTCAGTCCGGGCCGGTGCAGGTAGCCCGTGGCCACGCCCGCGCCGGCCACGTACAGCTCGCCGGTCACGCCCGGGGGCACCGGCCGCAACCTGGCGTCGAGCACATAGCACCGGGTGTTCCACAGGGGGCGCCCGAGGGGGACCGTGGCGGATGCCACGCTGCCGACCGGGTGCGTGGTGGACCAGACCGTGGTCTCGGTCGGGCCGTAACAGGCCAGCAGGGACGCCGTGCAGCCGGTCAGTGTTTCGGCCAGCTCCCGCGGTACCGGTTCGCCGCCGATGACCGCGCGGATGTGGCGCAGCCGGTCCGGCCGCCGGGTCAGCAGGGTCTGCCACAGCGACGGGGTCGCCTGCATCACGGTGACCTGATGCCGGTCGAGCAGGGCGGACAGCTCGTCGGGGTCCCGCAGTGCGCCGTGGCCGGCGAGCACCATCGTGGCACCGGTGACCAGCGGGAGGTACAGCTCGGGCTTGGACATGTCGAAGCCCGCGGGCGCGGCGGCCAGTACGCGGTCCTCGGCGCCGACCGTCAGCCGCTCGCGCAGGGCGAGCACCAGGTTCGTCAGCGCGCTGTGGGGCACGACGACCCCCTTCGGCCGCCCGGTGGAGCCCGAGGTGTACGTCACGTACGCCGTGTTCTCCGGTACGCGCGCCGGTTCCCCGGAGCCCGCGGTGACGGTGAGCCCGTCGTCGTGGCGCACCACCAGCAGGGGGCGGGCGTCCGCCAGCAGCGCCGCGATCCGCTGTGGCGGCAGCGAGGGGTCGATGGGCAGATAGGCGGCACCGATCGACTGGACCGCGAGCAGCGCGGCCGGCAGATCGGGGTCGCGCCGCAGCTCCAGCGCGATCAGACTGCCCGGGCCGGCCCCGCGCTCACTCAGCTCCGCCGCGATGCGCGCCGCCCGCTCGGACAGCTCCCGGTAGGTGAGCACGGTGTCCCCGTGCCGTACGGCCGGTGCGTCGGGAACGCGGAGCACCTGTGCCGCGAACAGTTCGGCCACGGTGGTCTCGGGCACCTCGTGGGCGGTGGAGTTCCAGCGCCCGATCATCCGCTCCCGCTCGCCGGCGACGAGGATCGGGAGGTCGGCGATCCGGCGATGCGGCTCCGCCACCAACGCCCCCAGCAGATCGTCCAGCCGCGTGAGCAGCAGTCGCGCGGAGGCCGGGGTGAACAGCTCGGTGTCGTACTCCAGTTGGCCCTCGATACCGGCTTCCGCACCGTCGTCCCCATGGTGCTGGCGCAGGCTCCACAGCAGGTCCATACGGGAGGCGCCGCCGTGTGCGGCGACCGGCTCGACCCGCAACCCCGGCAGGTCGAACGCGACGGGCGGCGTGTCCTGGAAGGCCAGCATCACCTGGAAGACGGGGTGGCAGGAGAGCGAGCGCGGCGGGTTGACCGCCTCGACCACCTGCTCGAACGGCACTTCCTGGTGGGCGAAGGCGTCGAGGTCGGTGGTCCGGACCCGCTCCAGCAGTTCGGCGAACGTCGGTGTTCCGCTGAGGTCGGTGCGCAGCACCACCGTGTTGACGAAACAGCCGACCGTGTCGTGCAGCGCCTCATCGTGGCGCCCGGCCACCGGGGTGCCGATGGGGATGTCCACACCGGCGCCGAGCCGTGACAGCAGCACCGCGAGCGCGGCGTGCATCACCATGAACAGACTGGTGCCGGTGGACCGTGCGAGTTGGTTCAGCCGTGCGTGCAGGTCGGCGTCCAGGGTGAAGTCGACGGTCTCCCCGCGGTGCGCGGACACCAGCGGTCTGGCGTGGTCGAGCGGCAGCGGCAGCACCTCCGGGGCGCCGCGCAGTGCCTTTGTCCAGTACGAGAGCTCGGGGCGGAGGTCGAGCCCGCGCTGCCAGACGGTGTAGTCCGCGTACTGCACGGGCCGGCTCGTCCACCGCGGGGCCTCGCCCCCGACGCGTGCGCGGTAGGCGGTGGACAGGTCGCGGGCCAGCGGAGCCAGCGACCAGCCGTCGGCGGCGATGTGATGCAGCAGGATCAGCAGCACGTGCCGCTCGGGTGCGGTCTCGAAGAGCAGGACGCGGACCGGGAGTTCGGTGGTGAGGTCGAAGACGTGCGTGGCCGCGTCGGCGAGCAGGCCGGGCAGCTCGGCCTCCGACGTGGTCACCACCTCGAACGACAACTCCTCGGCCGTGCCGATCTTTTGGTAGGGCTCGCCGTCGATCTCGTTGACCGTGGTGCGCAGGCTTTCGTGCCGGACGAGCACGTCGCCGAGCGCCGCATACAGGTGTTCCGTCGCCGGCGGACCGCTCAGCCGCGTCGCGAAGGACATGTTGTAGACCGAGTTGGCGCCGGCCAGCCGGCTGAAGAACCACAGTCTCCGCTGCGCGGGGGAGAGCGGGATCCGCTCCGGCCGTGCGGCCGTGGTGAGTTCGGCCCGCGCGGTACCGGCCGGCTCCGGCAGGCACCGCGCCAGGTCGGCGACGACGGGGGCGTCGAACAGGGCGCGGATGCTCAGCTCGCACCCTGTCTCCGCCCGCACCCGGTTGATCAGGCGGGTGGCCAGCAGCGAATGCCCGCCCAGATCGAAGAAACTGTCCTCCGCGCCGACCTCGGGGACCCCCAGCGTCTCGGCGAACAGGGTGCACAGGAGCCGCTCCCGCTCGGTTGCCGGCGGGCGGCTCACCGGCAGTGCGGACTCCGGTCGCGGCAGGGCTCTGCGGTCCAGCTTGCCGTTGCCGGTCAGCGGGATCTCGTCGACCGGCAGGATGAACGCGGGCACCATGTGGGCGGGCAGCACCGTCCGGGCGTACGCGCGCAGCTCGGCGGGTGCCGGATCCCCCTGCGTCACGGCGTAGCAGAGCAGTCGGCCGCCGTCGGCATCCGTGTCCGCGAGCACCACGGCGCGGTCCACGGCGGGGTGCCGTTCGAGGACGCGCTCGACCTCCCCGGGCTCGATCCGGTAGCCGCGGATCTTCACCTGGTGATCCGTCCGGCCCAGATACTCCAGCGTGCCGTCGGCCCGCCGCCGCGCGAGGTCCCCGGAGCGGTACATGCGGGCACCGGGCGCACCGAAGGGGTCGGCGACGAAACGGCTCGCGGTGAGGCCGGGCCGTCCCAGGTACCCGCGCGTCACACCGGGACCGGTTACGTAGATCTCGCCGGGGCAGCCCGGGGGGACCGGCCGCAACGCATGGTCCAGCAGGTGCAGTTGCAGATCGGGCAGCGCGGTGCCGATGACACCGGCCGTTTCGTCGGGATCGGTCAGCTCGGCGTAAGTCGAGTGCACGGTAGTCTCGGTGATCCCGTACATGTTGACGAGCTTCGGCCGGCCGGGGCCGTGCCAGGAACGGATGCGGGAGAATTCCAGCGCCTCACCGGCGAACACGACGACCCGCAGCGCGGGCAGCCCGCCCGGCTCCGTCTCCGATGCGGCCCGCATGAGCTGGTAGAACGCCGACGGAGTCTGGCTCAGCGCGGTGACCTGCTCCCGGGCGAGCAACTCCAGGAACTCCCGTGGTGACTTGGCGACGTCGTCCGGCACCACCACCAAGCGGCCGCCACGGCCCAGCGCCGTCCACAGCTCCCACACCGAGACGTCGAAGGCGTAGGAGTGGAACAGCGTGTGCACATCGTGGTCGCCGAAGCCGAACCGGCCGTCGGTCACCGCGAGCAGCCGCCCGACGTTGTGGTGCGACACCACGACACCCTTGGGCGCTCCGGTGGAGCCCGAGGTGTAGATCGCGTAGGCGACGCTGTCGGGGTCCACGGCCAGGCCGAGGTCGTCCGCCGGGTAATCGGCGGCCGGATCGGTGCCGTCGAGCACGATCTGCGGATCCGGCACCGCGAGCGGCTCGCCGGTCACGACGAGCACGGGAGCGGCGTCGGCCAGCACCTGCCGCACCCGCTCCACCGGGTGGGCCGGGTCCAGAGGCAGGTAGCCGGCTCCCGACTTCAGCACGGCCAGCACCGCGACCACGAGGTCCGTGGAACGTCCGAGCACCAGGGCCACCAGGCGTTCCGGTCCGGCCCCGCGCGCGACGAGGAGCCGCGCGAGACGGTTCGACCGCGCGTTGAGCTCCCCGTACGACAGGGTGGTGTCCCCGCACGTGAGGGCCGGGGCCGACGGCCGCCGCCGCACCTGCTCCTCGAACAGCGAAGGCAGGGCGATCGGGGCGGGCTCGGCTCCGGTCTCCGCCGGCCTCTCCTGTTCGTCGGGCAGCAGCAGGTCGAGCTGCCCCAACCGCTCCTCCGGACGCGTGGTGATCCGGTGGAGCAGCGCGCCGAGGCGGTCGAGGACGCGGCGGGCCTCTTCCTCGTCGAACAGGTCGCTGCTGTGGTCGAGACGGAGTCGCAGGCGGCCGTCGCCGCCCGGCATGGCGATCAGCGTCAGCGGGTAGTGCGTGCCGTCCCGCCCCTGGACGTCCCGGAGTTCCAGTCCGGGCACCAGATCGCGCAGTTCGTCCTCGTCGATCGGATAGTTCTCGAAGACCACGACGGTGTCGAAGAGTTCGGCATGCCCGGCGATCGACTGCAGCTGTGTCAGATCGGCGTGCTGGTGGTCCCACATGGACAGTTGCTGGGCGCGCAGGTCCGCGAGGGACTCGGCGACCGACCGGCGGGGGTCGAGGCGGACCCGCACGGGGATGGTGTTGATCAGCAGGCCGACGATGTGCTCCGCACCGGGCAGCTCCGCCGGGCGGCCGGAGACCGTCGCGCCGAACACCACGTCGTCGCGGCCGGTCAGAGCACCGAGCAGGACCGCCCACGCCAGCTGTACGACGACGTTGGCGGTCAGCCCGTGCTGCCGCGCCACGGCCTCGATCCGCGCGCTCGCGGTGTCGTCCAGCTCCACCGTCAGCCTGTGCCGGGCCGCGGTCGAACCGCGCCGTCCCGCCCCGCCGACCAGCGTCGGACCGTCCACCGAGGACAGCAGCGCGCGCCAGGCGGCCTCGTCAGCGCGGGAGTCCCTGGTGGACAGCCAGTCGAGGAAGTCGCGGTACGGCGTCGCGGGCGGGAGCGCGTGGCCGGCGTAGAGCGAGAACAACTCCTTGATCAGGATCGGCATGGACCAGCCGTCCAGCAGGAGGTGGTGCGTGGTCAGTACGAAGGTGTGCCGCGCGTCGGCATGGTGCAGCAGGGCCGCGCGGACCAGTGGGGGGCTGGCGAGGTCGAACCGCCGCCTGCGGTCGGTGTCGAGGAAACGGTCGAGGTCCTCGTGCGCGGGTATCTCCTGCCATTCCACGGTGAAGTCCGGGACGACCACCTGGACGGGACGCCCCGACGGACTGTGCCGGATGCCCGCGGAGAGCTGGGGATGGCGCAGCAGCAGGCGGTGGAGCGCGTCGCGCAGCGCGGCGGGGTCCAGCGCTCCGCCGAGTTCGAAGACGAACTGGACGAGGTACGGATCGGCGCCGTCGTGGTCGTAGAGCGAGTGGAACAGCAGTCCCTGCGCCAGAGGAGGAAGGGGCAGCTCACCGGTGGCTCGGGCGCGGGCCCGCCGGGCCAGGGCTTCCAGCACGTCGAACCACCGGTGCGCGAGTCCGGAGACCCGTTCTTCGGTGAGGAGTTCACCCGGCCAGGACCAGTGCGCCACGAGCCGGGGGCCGTCCGGATGATCGGTGATCACCGCGTCGAGTTCCACGGTGTGGCCCATCGCCAGTTTGCCGCCGGTGGCCGGGCCGAGCACCGAGGAGTCGGCCGGCACCGCCCAGTCGCCGTCCCCGCCGACATCGAACCGGCCCAGGTAGTTGAACGCGAACTGCGGCGACGGCCGGGCGGCCAGCTCCGGACCGGTCTGCGGGTTGAGGTAGCGCAGCAGACCGTGGGTCAGACCGGCGCGCGGGGCGTCCCGTACGCAGGACCGCACCATGGCCACCGCACCGTCCAGCGCGGCCGGATCGGTGCGGGCGTCCGCCCAGGAGCAGCCGGGATCGAGCACCACGGGGCACAGGGTGGTGAACCAGCCGACCGTACGGGACAGGTCAAGGTTGGCGGCGAATTCCTCCCGCCCATGGCCTTCGAGGTCCACCAGCAGCGCGTCCGGTCCCTCCCGCCAGTCGGCGGCGGCCAGCGCGAACGCGGTCAGCAGCAGTTCGTGCACCGAGCAGTCGAAGGCCGCGGTCGCTTCGGTCACCAGACGCGCGGTGAGCGCGCCGGACAGGGTGGCGGAGTGCCGGCGCCGGGTCTCCTCGGTGTCCACCTCGCCGTCCAGCGCACGGCCGGCGACAGGCGGATCCTCCGGTACCGCATGCCACCGGGAGAATTCCTCCAGCACGGACGGGTGGTGCGCGTACTGGACCAGTGCCTTCGCCCACTGGGGGAAGGAGGTCCCGGTCCGTTGCAGCTGCGGTGTGCGCCCGTGCCGGACGGCCTCCCACGCGGTGCGGAGGTCTTCCTGGAGGATGCGCCAGGAAACACCGTCGACGCCGAGATGGTGCACGGTGAGGGTCAGTTCACCCGACTCCGCCGGCCCGGGATCCCGCCGGCTCGCGCGGACGACCTGCCCCTGCACGGGATCGAGCAGGGCGCCAGGACGGTTCCACTCGACGGTGCCGCGCGGCAGCACTTCCAGAGCCCACAGCCCGTCCACTGCCCTCAGCGAGAGCCGCAGCATGTCGTGGTGATCCACCAGCGCCTGCACCACCGCGCGCACCTGCGCTTCGGTCATGCCCGCCGGAGTACGCACGGTCAGGGACTGGACGAAGCCGTCGATCGGGCCGCCGCGTTCGCGCAGCCAGTGCATGACGGGCGTCAGCGGGACCATGGGATCGTCCGCGTCACCCAGCGCGATCCGGTGCCCCGGTTCCGGCGCCGTTCCCATGCCCTCAGCGAGGGCGACGACGGTGGGTGTGCGGAACACGTCCGGGGTGCTGACGGCCAGACCGGCCCGCTGAGCCGCACCGGCGAGCTGGATCGCCTTGATGCTGTCGCCGCCGAGCTGGAAGAAGTCCTTGTCGAGCGGAACGCTCTCCAGGCCGAGGATCTCGCCGAACAGCCCGGCCAGCCGGCGCTCGACGGCGGTGCGGGGAGCCCTGGCCGCCTCCGTGCTCCCGTCCTCCGGAGCGGGCAGCGCGAGCCGGTCGAGCTTGCCGTTGCGGGTCAACGGCAGCCGGTCCACCGCCACCACGGCCGAGGGCACCATGTACGGGGGCAGCCGGTCCGCCACGCCATCGAGCAGCCGTGTCGTGTCACCCGACGCGGCCACGTAGGAGACCAGCCGCCGCACTCCCGGCCGGTCCTCGCGCAGGATCGTCGCGGCCTGCCGCACCCCGGGCTCGGCCAGCAGCGCGGCATCGATCTCACCCGGTTCGATCCGGTAGCCGCGCAGCTTGATCTGCCCGTCGGCGCGTCCGGCGAACTCCAGCCGGCCGTCGCGGTTCCAGCGGGCCAGGTCGCCCGTGCGGTAGACGCGGGCGCCGGGCGGGCCAAAAGGATCGGGCACAAAGCGCTCGGCGGTCGCGGCCGCCCGGCCGAAGTAGCCGCGCGCGACTCCCACACCCCCGAGGTACAGCTCGCCCACCACACCGGGTGGTACCGGCCGCAGCGCGTCGTCGAGCAGCAGCACCCGCTTGCCGTCCAGCGGCGCACCGATGGGAACCGAGCCGGCGCCCTCCGGTATCTCCTCGACGGCGAACCTGGTCCCGAACACCGTGGTCTCGGTGGGCCCGTAACCGTTGACGACGGTGAGTTCCGGCAGCGCGGACCGCACGGCGCGCACCGCCGCCGGGGACACCACGTCACCGCCGGTCCAGACCTGGCGCAGCCCGGCCAGGCAGGCGGGGTCCTCGGTGGCGAACGCGTGGAACAGCCCGGCGGTCAGCCACAGTCCGGTGATCCCGGTGGCCGCCGTGATCCGGGACAGTCCGGCCGGGTCCAGCCTCCCCGGCGGGGCGACGACCACCTCGCCACCGGTCAGCAACGGCACCCACAGTTCCAGGTTGAACGCGTCGAAGGCGTGCGGCGAGTGCAGCAGCACCCGGTCCGCACCGCCCTCGGTCCACCACCGGTCGGCGGCGAGCCCGGCCAGGTTGCCCTGGGTGATGGCGACCCCCTTGGGACGCCCCGTGGAGCCGGAGGTGAACATCAGGCACGCCGTCGCCTCCGGCATCGCCCGGGGCTCCCCGGCCGCCGATCCCCGCTCCCGTACGTCCAACTGCCGCACCCCACGGTCACGTGCCGCCGTGACGAGGGGATCGTCTGCGGTCTCCCGGTCGGTGAGCAGCACCCGCGCTCCCGCATCGGACAGCACCGCTTCCTGCCGGGAGAGCGCGTCGTCGCGTTGCAGGGGAACATAGGCCGCGCCCGTCTTCACCACCGCGAGCGCCGCGACGACCAGGTCCACCGAGCGTTCGAGCAGCAGCGCGACGGTCCGCTCCGGTCCCGCGCCTGCCGCGGCGACCGCGGCGGCCAGTGCCGAACTCCGCGCGTCCAGCTCGCGGTAGGTCAGCCGCTCCCCGGTCTCGGCCGAGCGGACCGCGACAGAGTCGGGCGTGCGGGAGGCCTGCTCGGCGAACCGGCCGACGGCCGTGCCACCGGGCGCGGCCGACGTGCGGTCACCTGTGCCCAGAGCGGCGACGTGCCGGCGCTCCCTCGCGGTGGACGCCGCCATCCGCGCCAGAGGTGTCTCCCGGTCGGCCTCCGCCACCTGCCACAGCACGTGCAGGAAGCGGTCGGCAACGTCCTGCAGCAACTCCTCGCCGTGGTTGGCGGGATTGGCGTCGAAGTCGAGGCGCAGCACACCGTCGCCACGGTCGTAGGCGACGATCGAGAGGTCCTCCGACGGCGGCGCCTGCAAGTTGTGGACGGTCGCGGTCGTCGGACCGAACCGCAACGGCCGGTCGAAACGCTGGATGTTGAGCACCGGACCGAAGAACTTCCGGCCGTCCTCGGGATAACCGAGCTCACGCCGCAGGTGCTCACCCCGGTATCGCTGGTGACGGCGCACCAGCCGCAGTTCGTCGGCCACCTGGTCGAGCAGAGCGCCGAGAGGGGCCGCCGGATCGACGTGCAACCGCAGGGGGAGGACATTGGCCGACATCGCGGGCACGGTCCGGGCGAGTCCGGCCGGACGGCCGGCGACCGGCAGGCTCAGTACGACATCGCGGCTACCGGTCACCGCGTGCAGGGAGACCGCGGTCGCCGCGGTGAGCAGCCGGGTCCAGCGGTGCCCGAGCCGCTCTGCACCGTCCCGAAAACCGGCGAACTGCTCCGCCGAGAGCACCCTGGTCAGCCGCAGCGACCGGTCCGTGGCCGGGGCCGCATGCGTGCCGAGGCTCAGGAAGTCCGGCCGCCCGGCCAGGCGCTCCAGCCACCAGTCCCGGTCCGCGGTGCGTGCGGCGGCCTCCCGGTAGGCGGCCTCGGCGTGCACCAAGGGACGGAGCCCGGCCCAGCCGCTCTCCGGAACGGCGCGCCCTTCGTACCGGCAGCTGTAGATCTCGGCGACGCGTTCGGCGAACAGGGCCATGCCCGCCCCGTCCAGAGCGAGGTGGTGAACCCGGTGGAACACCAGCGAGCGGTCGTCCGCGACACGCAGCACGGCCCCCAGGAACAACGGCCCGGCGTCACTGCCCCCGGCCTTGGACATCTCGGCCCGCATCCACTCCAGCGCGGCGGCGTCCGGGTCGGACGCTCCCCGGAAGTCGACCACTTCGACGGTGTGTTGCGGGTCCCGGAGAAGACATTGCACCGGCGAAGAACCCGCCGTCTCGACGATGCGGACGTTGACCGCCTCGCACTCGGCAGCCGCTCTGGTGACCGCGGCGGCCAGGAGGCCGACGTCGACGTCGCCGTCCAGGACGAGGTACTCAGCCCATTGATAGGCGCCGGGGCGGCTGTGCCCGGCACGCTCCGCCAGCCAGACCCCGAGTTGAGCCTCGGAAAGGTGTAGTTCAGGGCAGTTTTCGGGCATGAGTATGAGCATCCCCATCGGTCTTCCCGGCGTGACGCCGGCGATTGCCGTCGGATGTGGGCCGTTGATCGAAAGTGGACCGGCCCATCGAAACACAGCAGGCAATGGGAGAGTAAAGTCGCAGCAATATGCCCTATCTCACGTTTACTTGAAGCCTCTAGGACGTGCTGGTGGGAGAGCGCTGCCCTCGGTTTTGCGCCACACGGTTGTCCGGATCATCCCGCCGGGACGAGGCACGGCCCCTGGCCGAATGCGCTTCTGCGGTGGCTGGTTCGCGCTTTCCGGCGCGGAGCGGCCCCGGCGCCCGTGCTCGCCCGGGGGGCCGGCTCAGGCAGGAGGTCGGCTCTGCCAGGCATTCAGTCTCTTCGTCAACTGCCGATCCGTCACCACGATGAATCCGTCACCATGATGAAGAAGAAGAGATCGCATCCGCTGAGAGGGAGTGACCGGATGAGCAGCAATCCCTTCGAGGACCCGGACGGCACCTACCTGGTTCTGATCAACGACGAGGGGCAGCACTCGCTGTGGCCCTCTTTCGTCGTCGTTCCGGCAGGCTGGCGGACCGTCCTTGAGGAGACCAGTCGCGACGCGGCACTTGAGTACATCGACACCCACTGGACTGACATGCGCCCCAAGAGCCTCGCTCGGGCCATGGAGGACTCCGGCGCAGCCTGACCCGCGCCCGGTGCGGCCCGCGGCTCGGCGGCGCAGCGGCTCTCAGTTGCCGCGGCGCACCCGGGCCGCCTTGCGGGCCTCGGCGAGCTTGCGGGCCTCGCCGGCCTTGCGGGACTTGCCGCCGGTGCCGCGGGAGGCGTCCTTGCTGGTGCCCAGGCCGCGGAAGGGGGCGTTGGTGTTCTTGGCCCGGGGCGTGGCGGGCGCACCGTCGAGTGGGGTACCGGAGGGGGCCCTGGCCCCGGTGATCCGGCTCAGCTCCGCCTCACCCGAGCGCACCTTGGTGATCGTCGGCTCGATGCCGGCCCCGGCCATCAGCCGGCTCATCTCGCGGCGCTGGCTCGACAGCACCAGCGTGACGACGCTGCCGGACTCACCGGCCCGGGCAGTACGGCCCGCACGGTGCAGATAGTCCTTGGGGTCGGTGGGCGGGTCGACGTTCACCACGAGATCGAGGTCGTCGACGTGCAGACCACGGGCCGCGACATTGGTCGCCACCAGGACGGTGATCTGGCCGTTCTTGAACTGTGCAAGGGTCCGTGTGCGCTGCGGCTGGGATCTGCCGCTGTGCAGTGCCGCGGCGTGCACTCCGCTGGCCCGCAGATGCCGGGTGAGCTGGTCGACCGCGTGCTTGGTGTCCAGGAACAGCAGTACGCGGCCGTCGCGGGCGGCGATCTCCGTCGTGACGGCGTACCGGTCGGGGCCGTGGACGACCAGCAGATGGTGGTCCATCGTCGTGACCGCGCCGGCGGACGGGTCGACGGAGTGGACGACGGGGTCGTGGAGGTAGCGGTGGACCAGGTCATCGACGTCGCGGTCCAGGGTGGCCGAGAACAGCATCCGCTGGCCGTCGGGGTGCACCTGGTCGAGCACCTCGGTGACTTGCGGCAGGAAGCCCATGTCACACATCTGGTCGGCCTCGTCGAGGACGGTGATCCGTACCCGTCCCAGGCGGCAGGCCCTGCGCTCGATCAGGTCGTGCAGGCGGCCAGGGGTGGCGACGACGACCTCGGCCCCGTCACGCAGCGCAGCGGCCTGCCGGCCGATCGACATGCCGCCGACGACCGTGGCCATCCGCAGCCGGAGCGCCTCGGCATACGGCGCGAGCGCCTCGGTCACCTGCTGGGCCAGCTCCCGGGTGGGCGCCAGGATCAAGGCGAGCGGCTGCTTCGGCTCCGCGCGCCGCCCGGCCGTCCGTACGAGCAGCGGTAGGCCGAAGGCGAGCGTCTTGCCCGACCCCGTGCGCCCGCGCCCCAGGACGTCGCGTCCTGCGAGGGCAGGGGGCAGCGTGGCCGCCTGGATCGGGAAGGGCTCGCGCACGCCGCGCTCGGTGAGAGTGCGCAGCACCTCGGCCGGCAGTTCCAGGTCCGCGAAGGAGCCGACCGGAGACACCATCGGTGCGAGGGGCACTGACCGGGCGGGGCTGCCGTGCGAGGCACCGACGCGGTCCGGGTGATTCATGAAGAGCCTTCCGCATGGGGAACGTACCGAGGAAGGCCCGGCAGGAACGAGCAGCCGACGAACAAGGGAGGCCGCACGGACGGAATCGCCAGCCGTCACGGCCGCGCAAATATTGAACACTAACATGCAAATTCGGTGTTTTCGCCCCCACCCTGCCTGGATCAATGCCTGCGCAGTTTCTTGGCCAGGTGGGAGGCGCCGAGGAGCAGCACGGCCGTCAATGCCAAGGCGACCAGCACCATGCACGCAAGGGCGCCGACGCCGGCCCCATGGGTGAGGACGGCTTCCAGCGCGAAACTCAGGGCGGTGACCGAGATCGGCAGTGGTGCTGCGTACCAGATCAGGAAGACGAAGAAGCTGAGGTCCCCGAAGGGAGTAGGCATCCCGATGAACAGCAGCTCGGACCGGACCGGCCCGCGTACCGCCGCCACGACCGAGGCCGCGGCGAACGGCAGCGCGCACACCGGCATCAGCAGGAGCGCCCAGGCAGCTCCGTTGAGTGCGAAGGGCACGGCCGCCATGCAGGCCAGTACCGCGCCAAGCCCTGCCGGGACGATCGCGTGATGGAGCATCAAGGTCGCGAAGCGGAAGGGAGACCATGATGAGCGCCGGAGACCGTCCGCCTCCAGTCGCGCCGACTCGGCCAGCCGGCCCACCGCCAGAGCTGGTGGGGACGGTCGCGGAAACCGCATGCGCGTACAGCGTCGCCGCTGCGGTGAGGACCACGAGCAGCGCGAGCGCGACGGGCCAATTGCTCGCCGAGCCACCTGCCGCATGGACGACAGGTTGCGCGGCCCAGCCCCAGGGCCCGGACCACAGCTCGACCTGCTCCAGCACCGGAAGCCGGTGCCCGGTGGCCGCCCACGCCGTCTGCGCGACGAGCACCACCAGGAGCAGCACGGCGTACGGCGTCCATGCCCTGACCCGGGCTCCCAGGCTGGTCCGTCGTTCGACCTGGAGGGCGAGCACGACCGCGAGGAGCGGAAGACACAGCCCGGCGGGCAGGCAGGCCGCAAGCCCGGGCCCCAGCGAGGAGAGTCCGGTCAGGCGCAACAGCACACCCCCGGCGACCGCGCACAGCACCCCGCCGACGACGGCGAGTCCAGCAGTGAGGCGGAAGTAGGGGCGTAGCACTCGGGTCCGGTCGACCGGCTGGCTGAGCAGCCGCGCCGCGACCGGTCCCGGCACGATGACAGGCCCGCGCCACAGTGCGTCGCGCGCGGCGATCACCGCCAGGCTGAGAGCCAGCAGCACCAGACCGGCGGGAAGCGCACGGCGGATCGCCTCCAGGACGTCCCCGTGGGCGGCCACGTGCTCAAGGCGCTCGGCGAAGCGGTAGACGGACAGGCGCCTGCGGGAGTCGGGGTCGAGGCGCTGCTCCGGCTCATCGAGTACAAGAAGATCGCGGGGGCGGACCAGGGCAGCGGCAAGCAGGAATGCCTGCATCTGTCCCGATGACAGGGCGGAGGGAAGATGGTGCGCGTGGCCCTCAAGGCGGCGGTCGGCCAGGACTTGATCGATCCACCCGTCCGCGTCAGCCACGTCGTGAGCCACGGTGATGAGCTTGAGATGGTCGTGCACACTCAGGTCGGGGTAGCAAGCGATGGTGTCGCCGACGACGGCGACCCTGGCGCGCACCTCGGGGGCGTCCTCATCGATGACCCTGCCGTCGAACAGCGCGGTGCCGGTGGTCGGTTTGTCCCGGCCGGCGGCGATGCGCAGCAACGTGGATTTCCCGGAGCCGTTGTGTCCGAAGAGAGCGGTGCAGGTACCGACCTGGACCTGCAGGTCCAGGGGCTGCAGCGCCTCGCGATCACCGTAGGTGCGGCTGATCCCGCAAAGCTGCAATAAGGCGGGGGCGGCAACCTCGCCGGCTTTGCTCGTCTTGCCGGGCATCGTGCCTCCGATATGAGGAATCCCTTCTCGCGAGCGTAGCGGCCGCGCCGATCACCACACCTGCCGCGCCGGCCGTCGGACTTCGAGTGGTACGCGGTGATGCTCTGCGTGTTCTCGTGGCAGTGCGGTCCGCGGTGCGCGACCATACGGACGCCGAGCCAGGCTCGATCATCGGCGTCGTGCATGAGGGAAGTTTCTCGCCGGCCGCCGGCCCGCGTGGACTGCCGCGGGTCCGGTCAGGCGTTTCCAGCCGGCGGGCGCCATGGCGCGCTACGAGCGCGGGTCGCGGTGCTCGACAGCAGCAAAGCAACCGACGGCAAGAACAGCAGCCAGCAGAAGGAAACACCGAGACAGGAAGAAGGACGGACGTGTCCGGCAGCGAAAGCGAGAACCCAGTAATCCCCTCCCCGGCCCCCACGTCGACTCGGCCCCGGTCGAACCGGGACTGGTGGCCGAATCAGCTGGACCTTCAGATTCTCCATCAGCACTCATCCCGGTCCAATCCGATGGACGAGGGCTTCACCTACGCGGAAGAGTTCGCGAACCTCGATCTCGACGCGCTGAAGCAGGACGTCTTCGAGGTGATGACGACCTCGCAGGAATGGTGGCCTGCCGACTACGGTCACTACGGGCCGCTCTTCATCCGGATGAGCTGGCATGCCGCGGGAACGTACCGCATCGCCGATGGCCGGGGCGGTGGCGGCGCAGGCGCTCAGCGCTTCGCCCCCCTCAACAGTTGGCCGGACAACGCGAGCCTCGACAAAGCACGCCGTTTGCTCTGGCCGGTCAAGCAGAAGTACGGCCGGAAAATCTCCTGGGCCGATCTACTGGTCTTCGCCGGCAACTGTGCCATGGAGTCGATGGGGTTCAAGACGTTCGGGTTCGGCTTCGGACGAGAGGACATCTGGGAACCCGAGGAAATCTTCTGGGGGCCCGAGGACACCTGGCTCGGAGATGAGCGCTACAGCGGCGACAGGGAACTCGCCACTCCTTTCGGTGCCGTGCAGATGGGGCTGATCTACGTCAATCCGGAGGGGCCCAACGGCAACCCGGACCCGATGGCTGCGGCCAGGGACATCCGCGAGACCTTCGGACGGATGGCGATGAATGACGAGGAGACGGTTGCGCTCATCGTCGGCGGCCACACGTTCGGGAAGTGCCACGGCGCGGTCGACCCCTCGTACATCGGCCCGGAACCCGAGGCGTGTCCCCTCGAGCAGCAAGGCCTCGGCTGGCGGAACACCCACGGCAGCGGCACGGGCGCCGACGCGCTCACCAGCGGCCTCGAGGGCGCATGGACCTCGAAGCCGACGACGTGGGACCACGGGTACCTGGACAACCTGTTCCGGTACGACTGGGAGCTGACGACGAGTCCGGCCGGCGCGAAGCAGTGGACCCCCACGGACCCCTCGGCCAAGGACACGGTGCCCGATGCTCATGATCCGTCGAAGAGGCACGCTCCCATGATGCTGACGACGGACCTCGCGCTGAAGCTGGATCCGGTCTACGCGCCGATCACGAAGAGCTTCCACGAGAACCCGGACCAGCTCGCGGTGGCGTTCGCCAAGGCGTGGTACAAGCTGCTGCACCGCGACATGGGGCCCCTCTCGCGGTACCTCGGCCCGTGGATCGCCGAGCCGCAGCTGTGGCAGGACCCGGTCCCTGAGGTCGATCACGAACTGGTCGCGGACGAGGACATCGCCGCCCTCAAGGACAGGATCCTCGGCTCGGGACTGTCCGTCTCCCAGCTGGTCACCACCGCGTGGGCGGCGGCGGCAAGCTTCCGCGGCACCGACAAGCGCGGCGGCGCCAACGGGGCACGGATTCGCCTCGCGCCGCAAAAGGACTGGGAGGTCAACGACCTGCCCGAGGTGGCCGAGGTGCTGCAGACCCTCGAGCAGGTCCGGCAGGACTTCAACGGCTCACAGACCGGCGGAAGGAGAGTGTCCCTCGCCGACCTGATCGTCCTGGGCGGATGCGCGGCCGTCGAGCAGGCCGCGAAGAACGCCGGGCACAACATCACCGTCCCGTTCGCACCGGGGCGCACGGACGCCTCGCAGGAGCAGACCGACGCGGAGGCGTTCGCCGTGCTCGAACCCAGGGCAGACGGCTTCCGCAACTACCTCCGGGCGGGAGAGAAGCTGTCACCGGAGACGCTGCTGCTGGACCGCGCCAGCCTGTTGACGCTGACCGCTCCCGAGATGACGGTTCTGGTCGGCGGTATGCGTGCCCTGAACACCGGCTTCGCGGGATGCCCGCATGGCGTCTTCACGCAGCGGCCGGAGAAATTGACCAACGACTTCTTCGCCAACCTGCTCGACATGGGCACGGAGTGGAAGGCGTCGGCCTCGGCCGAGAACGTATACGAGGGCCGGGACCACGCCACGGGCGAGGCCAAGTGGACCGCCACCGCCGTCGACCTCATCTTCGGTTCGAACTCCCAGCTCCGAGCCGTCGCGGAGGTCTACGCGTCCGCGGACGCGGGAGAGAAGTTCGTGCGTGACTTCGTGGCAGCGTGGGACAAGGTGATGAACCTCGACCGGTTCGACCTGGCCTGAGCCCGATGTCCGGGTCGGCCACCCATCGGCCGACCGGGACATCCTCGGGATCAGATCAGGGCGGTGACGAACGACCGTGGGGGCTCCGTCCACCGATGAGGCACGCCGCACTCAACGGGTCACGACCGATGAGTTTCGCCTCGCCGCGTCGTCTGCATGTAGGGAACGTTCCTCTTCCGCGCCTGGGGGAGGCCCGAGATGAGATGACAAGGAGCGTGCACGCCATGGACCAGGAGAATGTGAGCGCCACCCTGACTGTCGCCGTGCCCGCCGCGAGGGTGTTCGCGGTGCTGGCGGACCCGACGAACCATTCTGCGATCGATGGCACCGGCTGGGTTCAGGAAGCTGTCGACCGGGCGCCGCTGACCGAGGTGGGGCAGATCTTCCGGATGGACATGTATCACGCCAACCATCCCAACGGTGACTACCAGGTGGCCAACAAGGTCCAGGTGCTCGACCCGCCGTGCGCCATTGGCTGGCTGACGGGGCAGGAGAAGGGCGACGGTCACCTGGAGTTCGGCGGCTGGATGTGGCGTTACGACCTTGCGCCGCTCGCTCCGTCCGAGACGGAGGTCACGCTCACCTACGACTGGTCGGCGGTGCCGCAGTCCATCCGGGAGTACCTCCAGTTCCCGCCGTTCGGTCCCGAGCATCTCACCAACTCGCTGCATCACCTGGCCGAGCTTGTCTCCGGTGGGTGATGTCGCAGGGGGGAGTTGGCGGAGCGCGCGCGGGCGGGCCCGCACCGTATCGCGTGGTGCATGCAACCATCTTCGGGTCCGGAGCATCCTTTGAGGTGAACATGGCCGGTCGACCGAAGGAAGCCCCCCATGACGCACCCGAGACGCCTCGATGTCCGCAGGTCCCGTAATGCTGCATCTGCCCGCGGCGTCCGCGCCGCGGCTCCGCTGGCCGCTGCGCTCCTGGTGGCCGGCGGTCTGACCGCCTGGTCGCTCGCTCCCCAGGAGGCATTCGCGGCGACGGGCCGCGCGGCCCCCGAGGGTGACTTCAACGGTGACGGCTATGCGGACCTCGTCTCCGGTGCCCCGGGCGCCACCGTCTCCCACAAGGTCCAGGCGGGCTACGTGGCGGTGACATACGGCTCGGCGAACGGGCTCGTGCCGTCCCACAAGAAGCTTGTGAGCCGTTCGACGAGCGGGGTGCCGGGATCGGCCGCCGCCAAGCAGCGCTTCGGCGAGACCTTCAGCAAGGGCGACCTGGACGGCGACGGCTACAGCGACCTGGTCATCGGTGCGGGAGAGGCATCGTCGGGCAGCGTGATCCTGTGGGGCTCGCCGTCCGGCCTGACCGGCGGCACGCCGATCCGCACGTACGGACAGGCGCCGCAGGTGGGGGACTTCGACGGCGACGGCAAGGCCGATCTCGCCCTCTTCGGTGATCCCGGCAGCTACGGTGACGACCCCGTGGCGCAGGCCGCGAACCTGTGGAAGGGCCCGATCTCGCGGACAGGGTCGCCGGCCGCACGGCTCAACTTCCTGGACAAGTCCGAGTGGTTCGGTTACGACGACGACGCACCGGGCGCGGAGTGCGCCAAGAACGACAGCTGCATCAGCGGCCCCCACTCGATCAGCGGCCCCGTCGTCGCCAAGGCCACCGGCGACGTCAACGGCGACCACCGCCAGGACATCGTGATGTGGAACTACGCCGGCGACGGCGAGTGGGACAACAAGGTTCTGCTCGGCGGTGGTTCGGGCTTCAAGGAGGCCGACGCGCCCGGCGTCCGGGGCGCCCTCGGCGTGGGTGACGTGGACGGCGACGGATACGGCGACGTGGTGGCCGGCGACAACGAAGACACCGGCAAGGTGACGGTCGCGTACGGCACGCCCTCCGGCCCTTCCACCACCCGCACGCAGACCTTCGACCAGAGCCTGCCCGGCTTCTACGGCGCCCAGGAGAGCGGCGACCGGCTCGGCTCCTGTGTCTCGGTCGCCGATGTGACCGGCGACGGTCGTGCGGAGATCGCGCTCGGGGTCAGCGGGGAGGACTTCAGCGGCCTCACCGACGCGGGCTCGGTCGCTCTGCTGCACGGCACCGCATCGGGTGTCACCGGTGCGGGCAGCCAGGTCCTGCACCAGAACACCCCGGGTGTGCCCGGGGTCGCGGAGAAGAACGACGCCTTCGGGGCGGCCTGTGGCCTCCTCGACGTCAATGGCGACGGGCATCGCGATCTCGCCGTGTCGTCGGCGGCGGAGAACGCGGCGGCCGGCGCGGTGTGGTCCCTGCGCGGCTCCGGCGACGGTCTGACGACCAAGGGCGCGACGGCGTTCGGCCCCGGCGATGTCAAAGGCCCCGCCACCAAGGCGGAGTTCGGCATCTTTCTGCGCTGAGGCCACACCGTCGGGCGGGGGGGGCAGGCCGCCCCCCCCGCCCGGCGGGACCGCAGGTCCCGCGCGCCGTCCGCGGTCAGTCGTCCAGCAGGCTGTTCAGCTCGGCCGCGAACAACTGGGCGGGGTCGAAGCCCATCCCGGCGAAGTGGCCGGCGAGTTCCAGCGAAAGGACACCGTGCAGACGGGTCCAGAAGACGAGGGCGCGACGCAGTGCCGGGGCCGGGGCCGGGTGTCCGCCGTCCCACTGCCGGTGCTCATCGAGGTGCGCGTCCAATGCCGTTTCGGCAGTGTCCGCTGACGTAGCAGCGCAGGTGTCGAGCAGTGTCGACATGATCTCGGCGGTGATCGCGGTGGTGTCCTCCGGCGCGTGGTAGCCGGGTACGGGCGTGCCGTAGACGAGGAGATACCGCTGGGGGTCGTCGAGAGCCCAGCGACGCAGTGCGTGTGCGAGGTCCGCGAGGTCGGCGCCGTCAGTGGCGGTGGCACGTAGCGCGTCGGCCAGGCTGCGATAGGCGTCCCTGATCAGCTCGGTGATCAGTTCGTCCCGGCTGGCGAAGTAGCGGTAGAGCGCCGGGCCGCTCATCCCCATCCGCTTGGCGATCGCATTGAGGGACAGTGCGGACGCCCCCGCGGTGGCGATCTGCTCCCACCCGAGTTCCTTGATCTCTGCGCGTACCTGTGCCCGGTACCGGTTGCGGGGACTCTTCGCGTTCGCCGTCATGGCCACCAGCCCTTCACGTCAAAGGAGTTACACGCTATCACTAGCGGAAGTGCTTCTAATAAAGCCTGCGTCATCCCCTTGGCGGGCGGTGGCGACGCGCCTCAAACTGGGCACAGTTACAAGCTATAACGATAGTGTTGATGTGTAACGTAGTTCGGGGAGAGCCGTCATGAGCAGAGTGATGAGACAACTTCGGCGGACGCTCACCGCCATACTGACGGCCGGGGCGGTGCTGGCCACGCCGATGCTGGCCACGCCGGTGGTCGCCGCGCCCGGCCGTACCGCCCCACAGGCCCCGACGGGTCACATCACGTGGCGTCCGTGCGCCGACGCCGGGTTTCCGGGCATGCAGTGCGGCACGATGCGGGTGCCGGTGGACTGGTCCAAACCGCGAGCCGCGCAGCTCGATCTGGCCCTGGTCCGCCGTAAGGCCGACGACCCGGCACACCGTCAGGGCACCTTGCTCCTCAACGACGGAGCCGGTGGCTCCTCGATCGAGCAGCTGAGGCTGGCGACACGCAACGGCTTTCCCGACATCGCCGGTGCCATGACCCAGCGGTTCGACATCGTTGCGGTCGACCCACGCGGGGTGGGCCACAGCACCCCCATCCGCTGCTCCGAGCCGCTCAAGCCCGCCGGGGTCAGCTACTTCCCGAAGAACCGGGCCGCGTTCGACAAGCTCGTGGCCCACAACCGCACCTTCGCCAAGGACTGCCTGCGCCGCAACGGCCCGCTGGTGGCCCATGTCGACCTGACCAGCACGGCCCGTGACATCGAAGCGGTCCGCACCGGGCTCGGCGTCCGGCGGCTCAACTGGTTCTCCATGCCCGCAGCCGGCCCCCGCCGCCTTCATCTCCCTGCCCATCACCTCCTGAGATTGCCGAACCCCCTGAAAGGAATACGCACATGAGCACCAGCACAGGCTTCGACATCCGCCGGATCGGCGGACGCATCGGCGCCGAGATCGTCGGCGTCGATCTCTCCGCCGACCTCGACCCGGCGATCGTCGCCGAGATCAACGAGGCTCTCCTGGAACACAAGGCACTGGTCTTCCGCGGCCAGCAGCTGGACGACGCGGGGCAGCTGCGCTTCGCCTCCCTCTTCGGCGAACTCACCACCGCCCACCCCACCGTCCCGTCCGTGGACGGGCAGCCCAACATCCTGCCCGTCGACGGGGACGAGGGCATCCGCGCCAACCACTGGCATACCGACGTCACCTTCGTCCGCACACCCCCGAAGGCGTCGACGCTGCGCAGCATCGTCGTCCCGCCCTACGGCGGCAACACGCTGATCGCCAACTCGGCCGCGGCCTACCAGGATCTGCCCCAGCCGCTGCGCGAGCTGGCGGACAAGCTGTGGGCGGTGCACACCAACGCCTACGACTACGCCGCCCCGAAGACCGACAAGGCGGCCGCGCACCGCAAGCAGTTCGTCTCGCGCACGTACCGCACCGCCCACCCGGTGGTACGTGTGCACCCCGAGACGGGGGAGCGCGGCCTGTTCATCGGCGGCTTCGCGCAGACCATCGAGGGCCTCGGCCCCTCCGAGTCCCGGGACCTGCTGCGCATCTTCCAGTCGTACGTGACGCGGCCGGAGAACATCGTCCGGGTGACCTGGACGCCGGGCGACCTCGTCCTGTTCGACAACCGCATCACCCAGCACTACGCCCCCGACGACTACGGCGACCTTCCGCGCCTGCTGCACCGCGTCACCGTCGCCGGGGACGCTCCGGTGGGCATCACCGGCACCTCCAGCCGCGCCCTCGAAGGCGGTGACACCGACCACTACACACCCGCCGTGGCCTGACGCCCACGGGCCGGTCGTGCCGCCAGGATCGATGTGGAGCACCTCCTGGCGGCACCCACACAGGAAGTGCCTCTGACGGTGGCGGGAACAGGATTTCGACAATCCTCGTTATCGCCGGTCAGAGCCACTTGTCGTCAACGGCCCCGAAAACCACGGTCGTTACCCCGGCCGCGAACGGCTTCAGCCGAAGAAATGGGTGACGCAAAACCTTCGCTTTGCCATGCCTTGGCTTTTTCTTGACCATCAATTGCCGGTAGCGTCCAGCCCTGGTCGGTGACCCCGACCAGGGCCGCCCCCCACGTCCGAGGCATCCCGCGCCGCAGACGTATCCGTGCCCGGTCCGCACAGGCGGCCCGGGCCGGCCCAGCACGTCATCTGCTCACGGCTCCCCGTGAGTCAATGGATGTCACCGGAGGATGTATGACCTCTCGTATAGCTGCCACCCTCGCCACATGCGCACTGAGTCTCGGTGCCCTCGCCTCGGGCGCAGGCGTCGCCACAGCGGCCCCGCAGGCCCCCGCCGCCGCACCTGCCGGCGACGCGCCGTCGCTCCAGCCAACGATCAACGCGCGCGCCGCGGCCGTGGACCGGTGCAGCTACCAGGTGGTCCGCTCCCACGACTCCCGCTACGTCTACTCCGTGAGCGGGGTCTTCGGCGGCGGCGCCCACGAGCTGACGCCCCAGAAGGAGGACTACGTAAGGATCTCCGACGACTGGCGAAAGGTCGTCCAGGTCGACGCGTGCGCGGGCGGCGGGGGCCAGGCCCCCACCGCGCTCCGCGTCACGGGGAAGCTGGACAACCCGGAGAACTACGATCCGTCCGTACCGCGGACCATCCGCAGCAACGACCTCAAGCCCGCCGCCTCTTCGGTGATTCCGAAGGCGCCGGCGCTGACATCCGTCGACCGCCTCGACGCGGCCACCGTCCGCGTCACCTGGAAGCCCGCGCAGGGCAACCCGGACCAGGTCATCCTGATGGAGCGCAAGCCCTTCTACTCCAGCGAGGTCGGCGTGTGGCATCCCTACACGTTCCAACGGAACGTCCAGGCCGGAGCCACCTCGATGGACCGCAAGCTGGAGCGTCACCCTGACATTCCCCCCGCGGACCGCGCGCACTCCTACTGGATGCGCGTGGTCAACGGCGGCTTCGTCAGCGACCTGCGTGCCGAGAAGCCGGTCACGGTCGAGCCGTAACCGCCTGGCCGACGCCGATACCTGCCGGTCCGCCCCGAGCAGCTCGGGGCGGACCGGCAGAGCCCCTCCGGCCGGATGCGCCGGTCAGAGGCACATGGAGTACCCCCTGCGGTCGATGATGCGGTGAGGTCATTCACTCACTGGCATTCGGTTCACCAAGGCACCTCTCCTGCGTCGTCGAAGAAGCTGCCGGTCGGGCCGTCATCGGGCAGGGTCGCGAGTCGGATGGCGATCGCCGCGCCCTGTTCCGGGGTCCGGAGGCCGCGAAAGCCGTTGAGGTCGGTCGCGCAGTAGCCGGGGCAGGCGGCGTTGATCAGGATGTTCGTGTCGTGCAGCTCCTTGGCGTACTGGACGGTGACGGCGTTGAGGAACGTCTTCGACGGCGCGTAAGCGACGGAGATCGGGCCCGTTTCGGCGCCGGGGGTCGTCTGCAGGGTGAATGAGCCGACCATGCTGGACATGTTCACGATCCGCGGCGAGGCCGAGCGGCGGAGCAACGGCAGCATCGCGTTGGTGACGCGGATGACGCCGAGCACATTGGTCTCCACGGCCGCCCGCACCGTCGCGACGTCGACGGTGGTGGGCATCTGTGGCGCGCTGCCGGTTATCCCGGCGTTGTTGACGAGCACGTCGAGGCGTCCGGCGCGGTCCTCGATCAGCCCGGCGGCGGCGGCCACACTCGCGTCCTCGGTCACGTCGAGCGGTACACCGAACGCGTCGACGCCGGCCGCCCGCAGCTTTGCCACGGCGGCCCCGCGACGCTCCTCATCCCGGGCGCCGACACCAACCCTCCAGCCGAGGGCGCCCAGACCGGCCGCGATCTCATACCCAATACCTTTGTTCGCGCCGGTCACCAGCGCGATCGTCTGTTCACTCATGCGGCCAATCCTGTCCGGGCACAGCGGGAGACGGCCAACACCGATTGGGTGGCCGGCGATACCGCACGGGTATCGATCCAGTTGGGGCCGGATAGCATTACGCCGTGGAGACAAGGGAGTTGCGGTACTTCATCGCCGTCGCCGAGGAACTGCACTTCGGGAAGGCCGCACAGCGGCTCGGGATCGCGCAGCCCCCGCTGTCGCGGGCGATCCACCAGCTCGAACGGCGCCTGGGGGCGCCGCTGTTGGAACGCACCAGCCGCACGGTCACCCTGACGGAGGCCGGGTCGGTACTCCTGCGGGAGGCCCGAGCGGCGCTGGACGCGGTCGAGGCCGCCGAGCGTCGCACCCGCCGCGCCGCACTCGCCGCGACCGGCCACCCCGGCGTGGTCCTCGCGACCAAGGCCGGCGCGGCCGGTGAACTGCTGGCGAAACTGCTCGACACCTACGCCGCCGAACCCGATGCGGTCACCGTCGACCTGCTCCTGTGCGGGATCGGCGAGCAGGAGCGAGTGCTGCGTGACGGCCGGGCCGATGTGGCTCTGCTGCACCTGCCGTTCGACTCGACGGCCGGATTCGACACCGAGGAGCTCCGCACGGAGGGGCAGGTCGTGATTCTGCCGGCGGGGCATCCCCTCACCGGCCGGGCCCATGTGCAGATGGCCGAAGTCACCACATTGCCTGGTCTGCCGGTGCCGCGCTGGCCCGGCCGCGACGGTACGTACCCGGATGGCCCCGGTCCGCAGGTTCGGGAGCATGCGCAGTTGCTGCAGCTGATCGCGCTCGGCCGCGCTTGCTGGATCGCGCCGGAGTCGTGCAGAGCCCAACTGCGCGACGATCTCGCCGCCGTGCCGGTGCTGGACGCACCGACGGTCACGACCGTGATCGCGTGGCCGCCCCACAGCCGGTCCCGGGCCGTCGCCGGACTCGTCCAGGCCGCGACACGTCTCTGAACGTCTCTGAGCTCGTAAAACGATCACGAGCGGGTATGCCATCGACGGGCATGGCACGCTGCATCCAAGCACCGGCCCGGCTGGTGCGCTGCATCGGTCTTCGGCGGATGGCCCAGGTCAGGTGAGGGACCGCCATGTGCGATGCAGAGCCTCCCGGAAACGGTCGACCTCCTCGGCGGTCAGGTCGGCGACCATGCGCTCCTCGAGTCCGCGGGCCGGCTCGGCGTACTCGGTGAGCAGCCGGCGTCCCGCGTCGGCGAGCAGGATGAGGCGCTCGCGGCGATTGGCGGGGTTGGGCTCGCGACGGATCAGGCCGCGACTCTCCAGCGCGCGGACCATGTCGGCCATGGACTGGGCGGTGACGAAGGAGTCGCGGGCGAGCTGTGCGGCGGAGATGCCGTCGTGTCGCTCCAGCACGGTGAGGGCGGTGTACTGCAGCGCGGTGATGCCGGCGGGTTTGAGCAGCTCCTCCAAGCGGGCCCGCACCGCCAGCTCCGTCCTCTTGACCAGGTAGAGCAGCGAGGTGCTCACGTTCGTCCTCCTGTGGTGGTGTCCGCGTGTGGCGGTCCATGTCGGTCCTGCGCCGGGCGCCCTCGGGGCATCGGTCGTACCACCCTAGAGCATTGACAGGAATCCTGATGATTGCCCAGACTGCTGTTCATCAGGATCCCTGTCGATCCCGGCGCGTGCCGGTGCTTTCGGCATGCCACACACTGCTCACGAGAGGGCACCCTCCATGGACCTGCACGGGAAAGTCGCCGTCGTCACCGGTAGTGGGCGCGGTCTGGGGCTGGGATATGCCCAGGCCCTCGCGGCAGCGGGAGCCGCCGTCGTCGTCAACGACGTCGACCAGGACGCGGTCGATGCCGCCGTCGCCATGATCACGGTCGCGGGGGGCAGGGCGGCCGGTGCCGTGGCGGCGGTGGGCGACAGCGCCGCCGCCGAGGAGCTGGTGGACACGGCGGTGCGGGAGTTCGGGCGCCTGGACGTGCTCGTCACCAATGCCGGCATCCTGCGGGACCGCGTGCTGTGGAAGATGACCGACGACGACTTCGATGACGTCGTCCGCGTTCATCTGCGCGGCACCTTCACCTGCGCCCGGGCGGCCGCCGTCCGCATGCGGGAGCAGGGCACCGGTGGCCGGCTCGTGCTCATCTCCTCGCCGGCCGGGCAGCGCGGCAACTTCGGCCAGACCAACTACGCCGCGGCCAAGGCGGGCGTCGTCGCCATGGCCCGGACCTGGGCCATGGAGCTGGGCCGGTCCGGCATCACCGTCAACGCCGTCGTGCCCGTCGCCGCCACCGAGATGACCAAGACCATCCCCGCGTTCGCGCCGGTCATCGAGGAGGCCGAGCGCACCGGCGTCCCCCTGCCGGACTGGCTGCGCAAGGACGAGGGGCTCGGCACCGTCGAGGACGTCGCCGGCCTGGTCACCTTCCTGGCCTCGGACGCCTCCGAGGGAGTGACCGGGCAGGCGATCGGCATCGGCGGCGACCGGCTGGCCCTGTGGGCGCACCCGAAGGAGAAGGCGGTCGCCTTCGCCGACGGCGGCTGGAGCGCCGACGCGATCGCCGCCCAGTGGCCGGCCGGCGTCGGAGCCGAGCCCGAGACCTACGGCATCCCGGCACCCAAGGCCCCGGAGGCGTGAGATGGGCGACCTCGCGCTCGACCTCGACCAGCTGACCGCCATCGACATGCATACGCACGCGGAGGTCTCCAAGGACGGCCACGGGGCACTCAGCCCCGAACTGCTCGGCGCCTCCGCGGAGTACTTCAAGGCCCACGGACACCGGCAGCCGACCATCGAGGAGATGGCCGGGCACTACCGCGAACGCCGCATGGCGGCAGTGGTGTTCACCGTCGACGCCGAACACGCCACGGGACACCCGCGGATCTCCAACGAGGAGATCGCGGAGAGCTGTGCGGCGCACACCGACGTACTGATCCCCTTCGCCGGCATCGACCCGCACAAGGGCCGCGCGGGCGTGCGCGAAGCACGACGCCTGGTGGAGGAGTACGGCGTCCGCGGGTTCAAGTTCCACCCCAGCATCCAGGGATGCGCCCCCAACGACCGCCTCGCCTACCCGTTGTACGAGGCCATCGAGGAACTGGGCGTGCCCGCGCTGTTCCACACCGGCCAGACCGGCATCGGAGCCGGCGTCCCGGGCGGCGGCGGAATCCGGCTGAAATACTCCAACCCCATGCTGGTCGACGATGTCGCCGTGGACTTCCCGCAGCTGCGGATCATCCTGGCCCACCCCTCCTTCCCCTGGCAGGACGAGGCCCTGGCGGTGGCCACCCACAAGCCGTACGTGTACATCGACCTGTCCGGCTGGTCGCCGAAGTACTTCCCGCCGCAACTCGTGCGGTACGCCAACACCCTGCTCAAGGACAAGGTCCTCTTCGGCTCCGACTACCCCGTCATCACCCCCGACCGGTGGCTGGCGGACTTCGAGAAGCTCGACATCAAGCCCGAGGTCCGGCCGAAGATCCTCAAGGAGAACGCCGCCCGCCTGCTCGGTCTGTGAAGGAACGGAAGGAGTCGCCGTGTTGAACCAAGGCATCGGTTCGTGGCCGACGCGTCGGGCCCGCAAGACCCCGGACCGGGTCGCCGTCCTCCACGAGGACCGCTCTTGGACCTACCGCGAGTTCCACCAGCGCGTCGTGCGTCTCGCCCACGCCCTGCAGGAGTGGGGCGTGGCACGGGGCGACCGGATCGCGTACCTCGGGCCCAATCACCCGGCCTTCCTGGAGACGCTGTTCGCCGCCGGCCTGCTCGGGGCGGTCTTCGTCCCGCTCAACAACCGGCTGGCCGCCCCGGAGTTGGCGTACAACCTGTCCGACTCGGGCAGCACCGTTCTCGTCCACGCGCCGGAGCAGGCCCGCGCCGCACGCGCCGCCGCCGATGAGGCCGGAGTGCGCCACCGGATCACGCTCGACGGGTCCCACGAGGGAGCCCTCGGCTACGAGGAGGTCCTCGCCGGCGGTGGCACCGACCCCCTGGACGAGCCCGTGGCCCCGGAGGACCCCTGCATGATCATGTACACCTCCGGGACCACGGGCCGCCCCAAGGGTGCCGTCCTCTCCCATGCCAACATCGTCTGGAACAGCGTCAATGTCCTCGTCGACACCGACCTCGGCAGCGACGAGGTGACCCTGGTCGCCGCCCCTCTGTTCCACACCGCGGGCCTCAACATGACCTGCCTGCCCACCCTCCTCAAGGGCGGCCGGGTGGTGCTGCTCAGCGCCTTCGACGCCGCACGTGTACTGGAGACCATTGAGAACCTGCGTGTGACGTACATGTTCGGCGTCCCCACCATGTACGACGCCATGGCCGCGCAGCCCCGCTGGTCGACCACGGACCTGTCCAGCCTGCGCACCGTCAACTGCGGCGGCGCACCCGTCCCCGCCGGCACCATCGCCACGTACCTCGCCCGGGGGCTCGCCTTCAGCCAGGGGTACGGCATGACCGAGGCGTCCCCTGGAATCCTCTTCCTGGACAAGGAACAGACCTCGGCGAAGGCCGGGTCCGCCGGCGTGCCCCACTTCTTCACCGACACACGCGTGGTGCTGCCCGACGGCCTAGACGCCGGGCCGGGGCAGCGCGGCGAGATGCTCGTCCAGGGCCCCCACATCATGACCGGCTACTGGAACCGCCCCGAGGAGACCGAGGCCGTCTTCGCCGACGGTGGCTGGCTGCGCACCGGCGATGTCGCCCGGACCGACACCGACGGCTACGCCTACATCGTCGACCGGGTCAAGGACATGTTCGTCTCAGGCGGCGAGAACGTCTATCCGGCCGAGGTCGAAGAGGCAGTTCTCTCCCACCCGGCCGTCGCCGCATGCGCGGTCATCGGGGTCCCCGACCATGTCTGGGGCGAAGTCGGCCGCGCCGTCGTCGTCCTCAGAACCGGAGCCCATACCGACGAGCCCGGCATCCTCGACCATCTGCACGGCAAGCTCGCCAAGTACAAGATCCCCAAGTCCGTGGTTCTCACCGACAGCCTGCCTCGCACGGCCACCGGAAAAGTCGTCAAATCCGCCGTGCGCGCCTCCTACGCGGACACTCCCGCGGACGGCCACCACCTGTAGAGCCGCTGCTGCCCACCACCTGTAAAGCCCCTTCTGCTTCCGATCGGGCCGTACCCAGCGCTGCCCGATCCACCGAAAGGACTCCCCATGCCCACCACCGCCAACGGCCTCGAAGGACTCAAGTCCCTCAGCGGATCCGACCTCGGACGCACCGACTGGCAGGAGATCACCCAGGAACGGGTGAACACCTTCGCCGACGCCACCGATGACCACCAGTGGATCCACACGGACCCGGAGAAGGCCAAGGACGGGCCCTTCGGCGGTCCCATCGCCCACGGCTACCTCACCCTCTCCCTCATCATCCCGCTCTTCGGTGAACTCCTCGACATCACCGGGATCTCCATGAGCGTCAACTACGGCCTGGACAAAGTCCGTTTCCCCCGCCCCGTCCCGGTCGGCGCCAGGATCCGCCTGCGCGGCGCCGTCGGAACCGTGGAGGACGTCAAGGGCAATGGCGTGCAGATGCCGTTGACCTTCACCGTAGAGGTCGAAGACAGCGACAAGCCGGCCTGCGTGGCCCAGGCCGTCTACCGCCACTACGCCTGACCACCCCGGCCCCCCGGTCGGACCGGGGGGCCGCACGGCGCGTTCAGCCCTCTGGCTTCGTGTCGATTTCGGCGATCAGGGCTTCGATGCGGGCCTTGATCTGGTCGCGGATGGGCCGGACGGAATCGACTCCCTTGCCGGCGGGGTCTTCCAGAGCCCAGTCGAGGTAGGTCTTGCCGGGGAAGACCGGACAGGCATCGCCGCAGCCCATGGTGATGACGTAGTCGGATGCCTGGACGGCCTCGGTGGTCAGGACCTTCGGGGTCTCGGCGGAGAGGTCGATGCCGGCCTCGGCCATCGCGTCTACGACGGCCGGGTTCACGGCGTCAGCGGGGGCGGAGCCCGCCGAACGGACCTCCACCCTGCCCTGGGCGAGGTGAGTGAGGAAGGCGGCGGCCATCTGGGAGCGTCCGGCGTTGTGGACGCAGACGAACAGCACCGACGGCCTGCGGGGATCAGTCACGGGCGGGCTCCTGGAGGCCGGCCGGCTCAGCGGCCGGGGTGGTGTCGGGGAAGAAGCGGCGGGCGGCGAGGGCGACATGGACCAGTCCGATCAGCACCGGCACCTCGATGAGGGGGCCGACGACACCGGCCAGGGCCTGGCCGGAAGTCGCGCCGAAGGTCGCGATGGCCACGGCGATGGCGAGCTCGAAGTTGTTGCCCGCCGCGGTGAACGCCAGCGTCGTGGTCCGCGGGTAGTTCAGGCCGACGGCCTTGCCCAGGGCCATGGAGCCGGCCCACATGAGAGCGAAGTAGACCAGCAGCGGCAGCGCGATCCGCGCGACGTCCAGCGGGTGGGAGATGATCGCGTCCCCTTGGTGGGCGAAGAGCACAACGATCGTGAACAACAGTCCGTAGAGGGCGAACGGGCCGATGCGGGGGATCAGCTTCGTCTCGTACCAGGCACGTCCCTTGGCCTTCTCGCCCAGACGGCGGGTGAGGAACCCTGCGGCCAGGGGGACGCCGAGGAAGATCAGCACGCTCCGGGCGATCTCCCACACCGAGACGTTCAGCCCGGTCTGTTCCAGTCCGAGCCAGCCGGGCAGGACGGAGAGGTAGAACCATCCCAGCAGGCTGAACCCGAGGACTTGGAAGACGGAGTTCAGGGCGACCAGGACGGCGGCGGCTTCGCGGTCGCCGCAGGCCAGGTCGTTCCAGATGATGACCATGGCGATGCAGCGGGCCAGCCCGACGATGATCAGCCCGGTCCGGTATTCCGGCAGGTCGGGCAGGAAGATCCACGCGAGCGCGAACATCACGGCCGGGCCCAGGATCCAGTTGAGCACCAGGGAGGGGACGAGCAGGCGGCGGTCGCGGGTGACGGTGTCCAGACGGTCGTAGCGGACCTTGGCCAGGACCGGGTACATCATCACCAGCAGACCCAGCGCGATCGGCAGCGAGACTCCGGTGACCGGCGCCATCGCCAGTGCGTCCCCCAGGCCCGGGACCAGCCGGCCCAGCCCGAGGCCGGCGCCCATGGCCAGCAGGATCCACAACGCCAGGAAGCGGTCCAGGAACGCCAAGCGGGTCGCGACGGGCCCCGCGGGCGCGGCCTCAGCCGTTGCCTCGGCGGTCATGAGGTGGCTCCCGCAGGTGTCTGAGCGGGCTGGGGGAGGGGCTCTCCGGCGGGACGGGTCAGGATGCCGGCGAGCCGGTCGGTCATCTGCGGCAGGAGCCGGTAATACACCCATGTCCCGCGGCGTTCGGAATCGATCAGCCCGGCCTGCTTCAGGAGCTTGAGGTGGTGGGAGACCGTCGGCTGGGACAGATCGAAGGCGGGCGTCAGGTCACACACGCACACCTCGCCGCCGGCCCGGGAAGCGATCATCGACAGCAGCCGTAGCCGCACCGGATCACCCAGGGCTTTGAAGACCTTCGCCAGCTCGGTGGCCTGGTCCTCGTCCAGCGGGGCGGTCAGCAGGCCCGGACAGCAGGCATCGGCCTGACCGAGCACCTCAAGCTCTTGTTTCGACATGCGTCTATGTTGACAAACTTCGATACAAGGCGCAAGCTTGAATCGATGAACATCAATACAAAGAGTAGGGGAGACCGTCATGTCCCGCGTTCAGCTCGCTCTCCATGTCGCTGACCTCGAAGGATCGGTGAGGTTCTACTCCAAGCTGTTCGGCGTCGAGCCGGCCAAGCGCCGCCCTGGATACGCCAACTTCGCCATCGCCGAGCCACCGCTGAAGCTCGTCCTGATCGAAGGTGTGGCCGGTCAGGAGACCCGCCTGGATCATCTCGGTGTCGAGGTCGACTCCACCGAGCAAGTCACCTCCGCCACCAACCGCCTCAAGGAAGCCGGGCTGGCGACCTTCGAGGAGAACGACACCTCCTGCTGCTATGCCCTTCAGGACAAGGTGTGGGTGCACGGCCCGGGTAAGGAGCCCTGGGAGGTCTACGTCGTCAAGGCCGACGCCGACCGGATGGGCACGGGCGAAGCCCTCAGCGGCGACGCCTGCTGCAGCGGCCAGTCCACCCCTGCCGAGCCGGTTGAGTCGGCCTCCGGTTGCGGCTGCGGCAGCGGCTGACGGGCCCGCCCAACCCGTTTAGCGCGGCGGTCGCAGCCGCCACCTCGCCCCGCCGGTCGTCGTACGGATGATGAATGCCGCCTCTCCCGCCCCGGAACCCGGCACCTACGAACAGGAATCGAGACTCCCGTTTGATGTCGGTACGACAAGGGCGGCTGAGTCAGCCATTCCCAGCTGAAGCATCCATTAGCCGGGCAGGAAGCCGGTCGTCGAGCCCTCAGCCAGCCGGCGGAGGGTCAGGGCAGCGCCGAAGAGCTGCACGCCGTGTGGCACCGACTACCTGCTGCGCGCGACCACCGCCTGGCAAGGGCTCGGCGCCAACCGTCCCCGGGACGCCGTCTACCCGATCGTCTGCACCGACAGCCGGGGCAAGCCGCTGACGGGAGCCAAGCGGTACGCCCTCCACTTCCCCCCGGGGCAAACCCCGCCGGTGAAAGCCTTCTGGTCCCTCACGATGTACGACCCCTCCGGCTTCCTGGTTCGCAACCCGATCAACCGCTACGAGGTCGGACACGCCGTCAAGCCGACCCGCAACCCCGACGGTTCCACGGACATCCACATCCAGCACGACGCCCCGGCAGGCACACAGTCCAACTGGCTGCCCGCACCGAGCGGCCGGTTCTCCATGATCCTGCGCATGTACCGGCCCAAGTCCAGTGTCCTCGACGGCACCTGGACCCCACCCTCGGTCACCCTGACCAGCTGAAGCAGCCTCCAAGCGGCACGCCTCCGCCATGGCAACAGACGTAGCACATGGGTCCGGTCCAGCCGATCCAGCCGGTCCAGCCGGTCCGCCGCGTCGTGAAACCTGCGCGCGGGACGGTCAGCTCGACAGGGTGGCGAGCGTCGTCCCGCTTTCCCGCTCGCGCGTCACGGTTGTGTAATACAGCGATCCGGGGACCAACGCCCAGGGCGCTGACGGCATCTCACCTCGCAGCAACGACATGAGGAGTTGAAGATGCTTCGTAAGCGATTACGCCTGATCGCCGTGCCGGTCGCGGCCGTCACCCTGCCCCTGACTGCTGCCGGCTTCCAGGCCGATGCGGCCGCCGCGCCGGCCCCGGGTGGCGCGGCACAGGCCGGCAAGGCCGCCGTGGCGACGGCCCCGTGCCTGGCCGATGCCACGACGCTGATCGGCGACCTCGACGGCGACGGCCACCCCGACAAGGTCAACAATCCCGGCCTCACCGGCACCAGGATGACGATCCAGTGGGGGACCGCGAACGGCTCGTTCGGCACCAAGCACGCCGTCAGTGCCCTTCTCGGCGCGAAGAAGGGGGAGGTCGCGTCCGCCGCGGTCGCCGACTTCCAGCGCGACGGCACCCTGGACATGGTCGTCAACCTCGTCAAGCCGTCCGGTGGGGACGACCCCTCGACGGCGCGCGTCGCGGAGTACCGCCCCGGCCCCCTCAAGCGGTCGAACCTGACCTCCGCCAAGTCCCGGCACTCCGACATCGGCGACCACGGCGAGGTTCAGCAGCTGCGGATCGCCAACTACGGCGGCGACGCGTACCCGGACCTTGCGATCCTCAACAACTCCGGTGACGGAGGGCTGGACCGGGACGTGCGCCTGACGAAGCCGGGCAGCGGCCCCGGGAACTACGACTACGAACTGCAGCGGAAGTACGGCGAGTTCGGGACCACGCCGGAGCCGCCGGCCATGCCCGCCGACGGCTGGAAGCACTTCTACAAGCCCTGTTCCTGACCTGACCACAACCGGGCGCCAACGGTCCTCAGGACACCGGCGGCGCCCGGCACCGGAGCGGGTCTGATCAAGCGGGTAGAGGTGTCGTCTCCGGCCCCAGTCCGCCCCCCCCGGTGAACTTCCACAAAGACCCCAATGAAGCGCCCTGGTCGTTACGTTGAGCTCATTCGGAGCTTTGCGGCCCCAGCGGGGTACCTCACCACCCGCACGGCCCATTGCCCCGACGAGAGGAGCCGTTGCGGATGATGCGTCGAGTTCGTGTACTGCTGCTGACTGCCTTATTGCTGGTGACGGGCTCGGTGATGTCATCCGCGCCGGCCTCCGCCGTCATCGGCGGGTCGAAGAGCACCTACGGCCCGTGGGCGGTGCGCATGCTCGTCGACGGCCAACCGGCATGCACCGGGACGGCGGTCGCACGCCAGTGGATCATCAGCGCCTCGCACTGCTTCTTCGAGCAGGCACAGCCGATCGCCGACAAGCGGATCTCGTTCCGGGTCGGCAGCCTCGATGTGCGGAAGGGCACCACGGTCCATCCGGTGCCCGGCGGGCGCGTGGGAAGCGCGCACGCCGACATGATGCTCATCAAGGTCCCGCCGATGAAGGTCCGCACGGCGCGCTTGGCCACGGCCCGTGTCCACCCCGGCAAGGCCGTGCGGCAGTACGGGTGGGGCGCCACCTGCGCCGGGGACGAAAACACCTGCCAGTCCCCGGTGCTCAAGCAGTCGGAACTCCGGGTCGTACGGCCGGACGACCCCCGATGCGACGGCTACACCGCACCGGGCGGCTCGGACTTCTGTATGGAAAAGGTGTCCGGGATTCCCGCCGGCGGCGACTCCGGAGGCCCGGTGATGAGCATCGCCCCACGCGGCACCGAAACCCTCCTCGGCGTCTTTGACGGCTCCGACCGGGAGAAGATCGCCGAGGCAGGGGAGATCTCCCAGCAACTCGCCTGGATCCACTCGGTCATTCGGCGATAGCGCAGAGCGCGGACAGGAGCGGACGCAGCCGGCTGCCGCAGCACGGACAGAAGCCACGCCGCGAGTCCGGCCGGGAGCAGTCCCAGGCCGGCGCCGGCGCGGTCGGCGCAGCGGGTGCCGACGAGCGGGTGACCCTGCTGTAGCGCATCCCGGTTTTAACTCATCGGCATGAGGGCCCGGTCGAGCAGGATTTCCGCGGCCGCGCGCGCGTGTTGACCGTAGTCCGGCTGATCCAGCACCATCGCGCGGCTGGCCGCGCCGTCGGCGAGCGTGACCAACTGCTCGGCGAGCGTGGCGGGTTCGGCAGCGCCCAGCTCCGCCGCCAGCTCGGTGACGAGCTGCGCCATCAGCAGCTTCTGCTCGCGCGCGTACGTGTGGATCGCGCTTTGCGGGTCGGGGAACTCGGCCGCGGCATCGATGAACGGGCACCCGCGCACCGGGGAGGCGTCCGGTGCCGGGAGGTCGAACAGCTGGAGAATCCGCTCCCGCGGATCGAGATCCTCGCGGGTGAGCACGCTCTCCAGGGTCCGTCCGGATGCGGCCAACTCTTGCAAGTGGGCGATCACCAGGTCGCTCTTGGCCGGGAAATGCGCGTAGAGAGTGCGTTTCGATACCGGCGCCGCCTCCGCAACCTGCTCCATACCGGTTGCGTTGATCCCCTGGTTCGCGAACAGCAGGGCCGCCGCGCCCAGGATCCGTTCACGCCCGCCGCGCCCCCGGCGTCGGGTCTTCGTGGTCGTTGCCTCCATACCTTGAGTATACGCAGGCGTTTACTTTAGGTGGAGTCGCTGTTACGGTCGAGCTTAAGTACACGCTTCCGTCTACCTAAGGCGTCCGAGGAGTACCACCATGAGCCCGTCCCACCCGACCGAGCTGAGCGGCTACGCGGAGAAGCTGATCCGAGGCCGCCGCGCGACCCGCGCATTCCGGCCCGACCCGGTGCCCGAGGAGACCTTGCGCGCGGTCTTCGCACTCGCCGGCGCCGCACCGTCCAGCTCGAACACCCAGCCCTGGCAGGTCGAGGTGGTGAGCGGGTCGCTTCGGGACCGTCTCGCCGACGCGCTTCAGGCGGCGCACGCCGAGCAGCGCACCACGGTCGACTTCCCCTATCGCGAGGAGATGTACTCGATAGCCCAGCAGCGTCGCCGCGCCGCGTTCGGCACCGCGCTTTACGGCGCGCTGGGCATCGGCCGGAACGACCACGCGGCCCGCGCGGCCTTCGACGCCGAGAGCCTGCGCTTCTACGGTGCCCCGCACGTCGCGTTCCTCTTCACCGCCGGAGACGCCGGGGCACGACTGGCCGCGGATGTCGGGATCTACACCCAGACGCTGCTGCTGGCTATGACCGCGTACGGCTTGGACAGCTGCCCGCAGGGACTGCTGAGCTTCTACGCCGACACCGTTCGTGGCGAACTCGGCGTGGACCGCGGGAAGCTACTCGTAGGGATCTCTTTCGGTTACGCCGACGAGCGTGCGCCGGTCAACCACATCACGACCGGCAGGGCCGCCCTCGACGCGACCACGACCTTTCGCTGTTAGTACTCCAGCAGAGATCGTGATCTCGCTGGTCGGGCCGGTGCGGAGAGGGAACCAGGAAGGGCCGGCGAACCGACAATCGTGAGCAACATCGTGCCGCCCACGGGCTCCCCGAGGCGACATGTCTGTGGCCCGCAGGGGGCGTCCCATCGCGCCGTCCCTCGTTGCCCGGCCCGCCGGATTCCGGTGGCATGGCATGGTCCGCCTATGTGGTGCCGGTGATCTCAACCTTGATCGGGGCGGAGTTGTTGGCTGGGTCGGTGTCCCCGTTGAACGGCTCGGGCACCGAGATCTGCCCCTCGCCGCCGTCGACCCGACGGTCGATCCGTACCCGTAGGACATTCCAGTTGACGTTGGTGCAGTAGATGTTCCCGTCCTTGTCATCCCGCGAGCAGTAGTCCACTTCGGAAGGCTTTGATTCCCGCACCTCCTGTGTGAGCTTGGCCAGTGTGGTGCCAGGCGGGAGTTCGATGCGCATCCGTGTCGGGCCCGGCTGCGGTGTGCTCTGGGGCTGCGGGACGTCCACCTCGACCTCTTCACCGATCCTGCCGCGGATGGTGAGGGTCCTGACAGACCAGTCCGCCGGCCCCTCCAACGCCTTCCAGCGGAAGTGCAGTTCACCGCCGCGCTTGTCGGCGTTGAGGGGCGTTGGCTTCAGGCCGAGTGCGTCACCCGTGCCCTGGTGGTAGTGCGCCTTGTAGTCCGGGGTGTGCGGTGAAGGACCGTCCAACGGCCACACGGCGTATGTGTATGCCGCTTCGAGCTCGTGGTACTGGGCGTTGATGCGCTCCGTGATCGGCTCGGTCGTCTCGAACGCGGCTCCCACGGGCACGGCGCCCGGGAACTCGCAGAACGCGGTGTGGTAGTCGTCCGAGTAGTAGCAGTTGCGGTGTGATGGGGCGGTGGCGTCAAGCACCGCGTTGGTGACCGACACTCGCAGGACGACGCCGTGGGAGGCCGATTCGGGCCCGGTGTTCTTGAACGCGGGCGTCAGGAGCGGCACTGGCGCATCGTCATCACCCACGACCACCCGCGGTTCATGGGAGCGGAGCGCGAACGACGCCTTCGGACCGGATCCGGGCCCCGCGGCACCGGGTCCGAGCAGCACGACCCCCGCGGCCGCCGCCGCGACTGCGGTGAGCGCCATTCCCCACCTGCCCTTGCGTAATCCCACTGTCGTCCGTCCCTTCGCCTGGCCGCTCGTGCCAGCCTCGACGTTGGCACACCAAGGACGTGTACACCTTGCAGGTCAGGCAATTGGCGCCCGGTTCGATGCCGGTCCGTTCGGGAAATGAGATCAAGCGTGGTGGGGCGACCGCCGTCGGACCGCCCGAAATCCGCCACAGAAGTGAACTGGGCCACTCAGCCTTCGCTCACACTCCTGGCTGGTCAGTGATGGGGCCAGAACTCGCGTGAGAGGAAGCCGGTGACGACGGATTGCCACGACCGACCGGAAGGCCACCCCGCGCGGAGTGGACGGCGCTTGAGTGGGCCGGTCAGGGCGCGGGGACGGGGCCGCCGGGCCGGAACCGCTCCACCCCGACGATGTGCCGCACCTTGACCGGGCGCACGATCACCGTCACCCGCTGCTCGCCCGGCATGATCCACTCGAACCGTTCGCTGCCCAGGTACTTCCGGGCCAGCCGGTCCATGCGGTCGTGCGCCTCCTGGCCGTCGATGAAGCGGGCCACCTCGCCACTGATCTGCACTCGGTCGAAGGGATCGGCGGCGTCCGCGTGTGAGAGATAGACGCGGGGGTCGCGGCGCAGGTTTTCCTCCTTCACCCGGCCCACCGAGGTGTTGAACATCAGCTCACCCTCTCCCTCCAGGTCCACCCACATCGGGCTGACCTGCGGTGCTCCGTCGGCGAACACGGTGCCGACATACCAGATGTTGGGGGCTTGCAGCCGGGCGCGGACGGCTTCGTCAAAGATCGCAGTCATCCCGGGAGGCTACCAACCATGATCGACGGGACGGATCGGAGGGAGCGGGGGATTCCGCATCAGGCCGGCGCCGCCGAGAAGCTTCCGCGCCCTTGCCCCGAACGGGCAGGGCGGCCGTGTACGGACCGCAGCCAATGTTTACCCGTGGGTAACTTAGCGTACAGTGCTTGCAGTTGCGGGCAGTCGGCCCGCCGTCTGTCTGTAGGGCAGACAGCCACCGCACGGCACACGGGCTGCCACCACGCATAGCCCGTGCAACGGAAGGACCGTCCTCATGGCCTCCCCACGTCGGCTTCGCGCCATACTGCTGCCGCTGACTCTGGTCGTCTCCGCAGCCACCCTGGGCACCGGAGCCGCAATGGCCGTACCGGAGGACGAGCCCTCCGAGACCGCGCCCAGCACCAGCGAGCAGCGCCCCACCTGGGCCATCGCCCACCGGGTGCTGACCACGGGCGGGGTGACCACGGCGCTCGAGAACGGGGCCAACGCGCTGGAGATGGACGCAACGGCCTGGCGCAAGGGCTGGTGGGCCGACCACGACGGCACTCTCACCAGCTACGGGGACACCATGTCGGCCATGTTCGACCAGGTGGCAAAGGAGCATGAGGGCGGGCGTCAGGTCTCCTTCGTCTGGCTGGACATGAAGAACCCCGACTGGTGCGACAGCAGCGACCCCAAGTGGCGCCACTGCTCCGTGGCCGCGCTGCGGGACATGGCGCGCGAGAAGCTGGAGAGCAGGGGCATCCGGGTGCTCTACGGCTTCTACGGCAAGGAGGGCGGCAGCGGCTGGAAGAACGCCCTCGGTGACCTGAACTCCAAGGAAGCGGTCAGCTTCAGCGGCGATTACGTGCAGGTCCGCGACGGCTTCGCCGAGCACGGGCCGAACGTCCCCGGCAGCCAGCGCGTGATGGACAACGGCCTGTTCAACATGGCCTTGAAGTTCGGCAACATCCGGGAGGAGCTGGCGGCCGGCAGGAAGGCCAGGGACGCCGGAGAGCTCGCGCAGACCGTCGGCTGGACGGTGGGCAAGGGTGACGGGGAGCGTGCCGCCACCCTGCTCGACTCCTCCGACGGGAGTGCCGCCGTCGACAGCCTGATCTACGGCAACCGGATGTCGTGCTACCCGGACGGCGTCAGCGGCCTGAAGGGCTGCGGCACGGACGACAGCGCGGTGCGGGAGTCGCTCTCGTACCTCACGGACTACGTGAAGGCCCACCCGGACACCCGCCGGATGGCCACCCCTCGGGACATCCCCTTCGGCAGCTGACGCTCCGAGCTGCCCCGCCCGGCCCCGGTTCCTGTCAGCGCCGTCGTCATCAGCTCAACAGCGGTGCGGACAGGCTCCGTTGGGCCCCGTGCGTCCCATGGTCGAGCGGCATCTGGAAGTCGCCGTGACAGTCGTCGACGGTCAAGGTGAGTCCGCCGCCTGACTGGCCGCTACCCGGACCTGGCAACCACTGGGCATGCATCCACCCGCTTCGGCCCGCTACCCGACCAGATCGCCGCCCGCTGCGCCCCGCAGGATCTCGACGTACCCGTCGGTTCCGTGCACGCGGATCCGCTGCCCGTCCCGGATCAGCCGGGTGGCCTGCTCCACGCCCACGACGGCCGGCAAGCCGTACTCCCGGGCGATCACTGCGCCATGGGTCATCAGGCCGCCCACCTCCGTCACCAGGCCCGCGATTCCGACGAACAGCGGCGACCAGCTGGGGTCCGTGAACGGCGTGACCAGGATGTCGCCCGCTTCGAGATCGGCCTCCGCCATGTCACGGATGACGCGGGCCCGTCCCTCGATGGTCCCGGCAGAAACGGGTAGACCGATCAGGGCGCCGGCCGGCACGTCGTCGCGCCGGTACGCCCCGGTGAGGGCCTCACCGTCCGAGGTGAGCACCCGGGGCGGTGTCAGCGCGTGGTACGACCGGAACGCGTCCTTGCGCTGCTGAATGAGCTGGCCATCCACCTGGTTCGAGCACACGACATCGTGGAGTTCCTGGAACGTGAGGTAGAAGATGTCCTCCTTCTCAGGAATCACCTTGGCCCGCACGAGGCGCTCGGCCTCCCTCATCAGGGCCTGCTTGTAGATGAAGTAGCGGCTGACGATGCCGTACTTCGGGTACTCCCGGTACCCGATGAAGGTTCTGACCCGGTCGATCATCCGCTTGGCCTCGTCGGCTTTCCGGTCCCCGTCCGGCAGGGCCCGCAACCGTGACAGCACCTCCTGTTCCTTCTGCTGCGCCTTCTGCCGCCCTTGCCCGAAGCGCCGCTCGGCGGCTCCCGGCTCGAAGTTCCTGACGTTGTCGAGGATCACGGGCACGAGCGTGGTGGGGCGCTCGCGCCACCGTGGCCTCGTGATGTCGATCTCGCCGACGCAGCGCATGCCGTACCGGTCGAGGTAGGCCTCTATGGCGTCGCGCGCTTCGGTCCCGCCCGCGAGCTTCGCCAGCTCGTCCAGGAAGTCCTCGTCCTCGACGCCCTGCAGGAACGCCACCACCTCCGACTGCGGGCGGATCACGTCCGCGACGTCGAGCAGGGCCAGTCCCATCTCCGACGTGACGTTGTCGGGGGCCGACAGCGTGAGCGTGTCAGCCGCGTTCTTCTCCCCCAGCCACTCCTGCAGCTTGTCGTTGAGCCACCACGTGGCCTCCATCCCCGCCATGATCGCCTGCATGCTCAGCGGATCACTGAGGACCCGCTTGTGCTCCTCGAAGGCCTCCAGCAGGAAGTCGAACAGCGCCGGTCCGGTCTTCGTCCGGATATCGCGCTCCAGGGCGGCGATGGACACCTGGCTGCGCTCGATCAGCTCCGGGACGACAGCCGGATCGGGCTCGCTCGGGGCGGGCGCACCGCCGGCCGGCGGTCCGCCGGGACCCGCGTCCGGGAGCGAGGGGACGAAATCGTCGCGGTCGAGGACGGTCTCCAGAGCGTCCCTGATCAGCGGATCGCCTCTCCCCAGGACGTCCAGGAGACCGGCGCGGCTCGCGGGCGAGGCCAGGCGCCGGGTGACATCGACGAACAGCCTCCCACCGGCCTCGTGCATCGGCACCATGGCCGTCAGCTGCCACATGGAGAACCCCAGGGGCTTCATGGGGTCGGTCATCATCTGCCCGTGACCGACGGAGACGTAGACGTGATTCTCGCGGTCGCCGGTCTCGGGGACGGGGAACAGCGTCGTGATCGGCCGGCTCTGAACGATCTGGAAGTCATCATCGACCAGGCACCATTCGATGTCCTGTGGGCGGCCGAAGTGCGCTTCGATCCGCCGCCCGAGCTGCACGAGCCGCACGACCTGCGCATCCGTCAGCGCCGGCTGCTCCTGCCGCTGCGCGTCGATCGCCACTTCCTGCGTACCGCCGGCCGGCAGGGCGTGAACGGCACGCTGTTTGGCGGCGATCACCTTGGCGACGACCTCGCCGTGTCGCACCGTGAAGACGTCCGGGTTCACCAGGCCGGAGACCAGGGCCTCACCGAGGCCGAAGCCGGCGTCCACGGTGGCGACCTTCCGGTTGCCCGTGACGGGGTCGGCCGTGAACAGGACGCCGGCCGCATGCGGGAGGACCATCTGCTGTACGACCACGGCCATGTGGACCGTACGGTGGTCGATGCCGTTCCGCCGGCGGTAGGTCACGGCCCGCTCGGTGAACAGCGAGGCCCAGCACCGGCTGATGTGCTGGAGGATCGCCGTCGGCCCCACGACGTTCAGGTACGTGTCCTGCTGGCCGGCGAAGGAGGCCGTCGGCAGGTCCTCTGCCGTCGCGCTGGATCGGACGGCGTAGGCGGCCTGCTCGCCGAGCCGGGCGAGCGCGCGGGTGATCGCCGCCGCGAGATCGCCCGGGATGGCAGCCCCTTCGATGGTCCGGCGGATCTGCGCGCTGAGCGTCCGGAGCGCCTCCCGGTCGTCCGGGTTCAGGCGCGACAGCTGATCGAGCCGATCACTGATCGACGGCGCCTCCGCCATGATCCGCCGGAAGGCGTCCGTCGTCACGCAGAAGCCGGCCGGCACGCGGATGCCTTCGATCCGCGACAGCCCGCCCAGATGCGCGCCCTTGCCGCCGACGACCCCGACCTTCGTCTCGTCAACCTCTTGAAGCTCCCACACGTACTGCTCGATCATCGCGATACCTCCGAGGCAGCCGTGCTCCCTTGCACCGCAGCGGCCGATCGCATCACCGGCGCCTCCAGCTCAGTCGAACCTCCTGCCGGGCACGTCCTCCTCTCTGGCTGCCCTCCCACTGACGAGTCGGCCGACCGCTCCGCCCAGTCGGGCGACGCACACCCCCGCACCACCGCCCCGAGCGCCCGCGACCGCACTGCCGGTCCCACCACTGGTTCGACGTCACCGCGTCCCCCATACGTCGACAACACCCGCACGTCGTGCCCCCATTTCCGCAGGTTGTGGCCTTGGCGGACGATTTTGCGCCACCACCCGGGTCTTGCCGCAAGCCCCCCGGTGCGCTATACGTTAAGAGTGGCAAGGAGAGATCTATGGAGAGATCTCCTTGCCTTTGCTTTTGCCGTCCGCTGGAACTGACAAGCTTCTCGCGAAACGATGGCGCGCCGTGTACGGGTTAAGCGTCGTGGGCCCAGGCGGCTGTCCCGCCGCACCGACCAGATCGCGACGCTTGCGGTCGCGCATGTGGCCATCGTGTTGGTGTGGCTGCTGTTCTGGACGTCGGTGGTCGCCGCCGCGCGCACGGCAATCGGCACACCTCGATTCCGGCGTGGGATGAGACGCCTGGCGGGATCCGTGCTGATCGCCCTGGGAATTCGAACCGCAACGGCGAGCTGAGCCCATCGGTGGAGAGCCCACCGCCTCACGAACCCCGCCCTCCGCTGCGAGGACGGCGAAAGCCTCACCGACCTCCTCGCCCGCGCCCGTGTCTGCGCCGGCCGCAGCGCGATTGCGGGTTCGCGGATGGGAAATGCGGATGGGAAATTACGCCGCTTGGCATGAGCTGCTGCCCCAAGGGAGACCAGGGGCGCCCGCTAAGATGCCCCAAGAATGCAAACATCCCTATATGCGAGCTATCGGCCTTCGGTTCGCTGATATCCGGGATGGTGCGTCAGGGCGGGGCCGGTCCGCTCACGGAGTGGGCGTCCATGGTCGGCCCTGTGCGGTGACGGTGCTCGTGCCACAGGGTCGCCAGACGGGACGCGAAGCCCGCGACCGTCCGGACCGGGTGCTCGCACAGCGGCGAGCGAACCGAGCACCCGGAGGGAAAGGACGCTGTGTGAGCGTGCAACGGGTGGGCGTCGTCGTCCACGGAGGCCGCCCCGGCGCTGTGGCGGCCGCCGACGTCGTCCGACGGTGGTGCGAACGCCAGGATGTCGGCTGCGTCGCCATCGACGTGTGGAGTCAGGAGGGACTGCGGCGAGATGCGCGGGAAGAAGTCGGTGCGGCCGGCAGCCCCGATCTGATCGTCACGCTCGGAGGAGACGGCACCTTCCTGCGCGGAGCACGCCTGGCTGCACAGAACGACGCGCTTGTCCTCGGTGTCGACCTGGGCACCCTCGGCTTTCTGACCGAGGTTCCGGCCGACGGTGTCGAGAGCGCACTGGACACCATCCATCGCGGCCAAGTGAACGTCGAGACCCGCCTGATGCTGACGATGCGGGCGTCCTGTCCGCTGCAACTCCCCGAGGGTATGGAGACCCTCTTGCGCTACGGCCGGGGTCCCGCGCTACCGCCTCCGCCGGTGCGCCCCGAGTGTGCCGTCGCCCGGGACTGGGGGATGGCCCTGAACGTGACAGCTCTCAACGACATCGTCCTGGAGAAACTGGCACGCGACCGGCAGGTCTCCCTCGGTGTGTACCTCGCGGGCCGACTGCTCGCCTCCTACTCCGCCGACGCCGTCCTGGTCGCCACGCCCACCGGATCCACCGCCTACAGCTTCGCCGCGGGCGGCCCCGTCATCTCCCCCCGAGCCGACGCCATCGTCTTCACCCCAGTCGCTCCGCACATGGCCTTCAACCGCTCGGTAGTTGCCGCACCCGACGAAGCCGTCGCCGTACGCGTCCTGGGACACTCCGGCCGCGCGGCGGTGAGCGTCGACGGTCAGTTGCGCGGCGTCCTGGATCCAGGGGACTGGATCGGTGTCTACGCGGCTCCGCAGCGCCTGCGCGTCGTGCGGCTCGGGCCAACCGACTTCTACGGCAGGCTACGTGAGCGCATGCGCCTGACCGATGCCCCCGCGACCGCCGACGCCGACGCCGACATCACCCCCATGTGGCCCCACACCAGCCCACCCCCCGATGACCTCGCGCACCTGCGCCTTCCGCCCCTGCCCACGCAGGTCGACTGAGCTGACTCTCCCATCCGCGGGTACTCGGGGGTGTCTTCCCGATCAAGCCGGGCTCGCGGGGTCTGGCGCGCCCTCCCCCACGCCTGAACGGCGCGGGGGACCCCCATCGGCGTTGTCGTCACACTTCCCCAAGCTCTCGGCTTCGCTCGAGCAGGGGAGGCCCCAACCGCTCCGCGTCGACTTCCTCCTCCGCCTTGCGATCGCGCCCCCCGAGCCGGTCGGCTAGCTCGGGCGGATTGCGGCCTCGATGTGGGCGAGTTGGGCGGCGAGGATCTCTTCGAACGCGGCGCGGCGGTCTGCCCCGAGGGGGCGGACGTCGCGGGCGAAGTGGGCCAGGGCGGGGAACCGTTCGGGGTCGGCGCCGAGGACTGCGACGCGGAACAGCTCCATGCCCTGTTCGTACTCTTCGGGGGGGATGGTGCTGACCCCGGCTTCGGAGGCGATCAACGCGGCGATGAGGATCGCGATCCGGTGGTAGCGCGCAGGGATCTCCTCGTCGGGCAGTCCCGACGCGCGCAGGGCCTGCAGCACCTCTTCCATGACCAGCCGGGAACCGGTGCCGCTTGACGCATAGCGTCCCCAGACCGCGGCGAGCTGGGGCTGCTGACCGAAGGCCTCTCTCAGGCGCAGGGCCAGGGCCGTGATGCGCTGCTTCCAGTTGCCCTCGGGCCGGTAGCCGTCCATGGCGGCCAGGAGGATCCGGTCGGCGACCGCGCGCAGCAGTTCGGTCTTGCTGCGGAAGTGCCGGTAGAGGCTGGAGGAATCGGTCCCGAGGGTCGCGGCGAGCTTGCGCACGCTGAACGACTCGGCGTCGCTCGTGCGCAGCAGCTCCGCCGCCGTATCCAGGATCTCCTCGGTCGACCAGCGCTTTCGGCCTGCCATCCCACTCCTCTCGCCGGGGCTCAGTCTAACCTATGCACTTGGTGTTGCACGCACCGCGTGCATAATGAGGACATGAGCTTGCCGGACGGCCCGGCAGCAGGCGGGCCGATGTGCCCTCGGGCCCTGTTACCGGGGTCAGGCGGCCGACGTGGAGCTGACCCCGGGGAATACGAAAGGACGCATGTCGTGAGGAACGCACTGGATCCTGCAGAGCTGAACGCCGCCATCGAAAACGTCCACCGCGCCGGGATGCCGGGCCTGTTCGCCGAGGTGCGTGACGGTGACCAGGTCTGGCGAGGCGCCGCCGGGGTCGCTGATATCGCCACCGGTCGCCCCGTCACCGCCGACATGCGGCACCGCGTCGGCAGCATCACCAAGACCTTCACCGCTGCCGCGGTTCTGCAGCAGGTCGAGAGCGGTCAGATCGGTCTCGACCTGCCGATCGGCCGGTACCTTCCAAGGCTGGTTCCCGGAGAACGCGGTGACGCGATCACGGTCCGGATGTTGATCAACCACACCAGCGGCCTCGCCGAGTACCTCCCGTACGCCTACCCCTCCCTCAAGGCGTACCCCGCCCTCGCGGACACCGGCCCCCAGAGCCTGGACGACAACCGGCTCACGTGTTTCGACCCCACTGAACTGATCGAGATGGGGGTCACCGCACCTGCCGTCGGCGCCCCGGGCGGTACGCCGGGGGTGTACTCCAACACCAACTACCTGCTCCTCGTCCAACTCCTGGAACAGGTGACCGGCACCACCGCCGAGCAGTACATCACCCGGAACGTCATCGAGCGCGCCGGGCTTCAGGACACCGAACTCCCCGCCGGACCGTACGTCAACGGGCCCCACTCGCAGCTCTACGAGGCCTGGTTCGGCATGATCGACCCGCCGCGCGACTACAGCGTCTACGACATGTCATGGGTGGGGCCGTCGGCCTCGCTGATATCAACCGTCGCGGACCTCAACCGCTTCTACGGCATGCTGCTGGCCGGGGAGGTCGTCAGCCCGTCGTCGCTGGCGCAGATGCAACGCACTGTCCCGGTCGTCTCCCAAGAGGGAAAGACGATCGACTACGGCCTCGGCCTGCACCCGATGGAGGGTCCCGGTCAGGGCACCTTCTGGGGCCATGGCGGCACGGTCTGGGGTGGTGGAGCGCTGGCCATGACCCGTGCCGATGGCCGGCGGCAGATGGCGGTCGCGGTGAACCTGCAGAGGTGGAACAGGCTCGACTCCTCCGGCAAGCCGCAGCCCCATCCCATCGACGACGCGCTTGCGGCGCTCTACCGCGTGGCGATGTACGGCTGACCGGGCCGGGGACAGCGTGGCCTTCACCAAGCCATCAAGCATCCCGAGACGGGGAGTTGAGATGGCAGCAGAATGACCGCAGCACGTTCGGTACGGCGACGCCGCAGGCTCCTGACGGTGAGGTGGATCGGGATGGCTTCCTGCCTGGCCGGGGCCCTGACGGTCGCACTGCGGCGGAGGCGGCCGCGACGGTGTGACGCCGGCACCGTCCGACTCCGCACGTGGGGAACGGAGGGTGGTCATCCCGACAGCAGCGCCCCGAGCCATGGCCCGCCCGGCCCCGAAAGGGCGGCCCCCGAAAGGGGCCGGGGGCGGGGCCGCCGGCACCGCAGCGCCCGCGGCACGGACTCCACTGACACAGGACAACGTCACAGACCCGGACCGACCACCGGTCACGACCACCACACACCATGGAGGAAGACACAGTGAAACGCATCGGCATCATCGGAGTGGGCGAGATCGGCCGGGCCATCGTGATGGGCCTGCGTCACGGGGGCGACGAGTTGCCAGAGGTGTTCCTCTCCCCCCGGGGCGCCCGGACGGCTACGGAGCTGTCCGAGCGCTACGAGGGCATACAGGTGTGTGCCGACAACCAGGAGGTGGTGGACCGCTCCGAGTTGGTGATCATCGCCGTACGACGCCAGGACCGGCACGACGCCCTCGCCGGCGTACGGGTGGACGACGACAAGATCGTGGTGAACGTGATGGCGGGTGTCGGCAACGACGACCTGCGCCGGACACTCGCCACCGAAGCCCCGCTGGCCCGTGCCATCCCCCTGCCGGCCATCCGCGAACGCCGCTCCGTCACGGTGGTGTACCCCTCGCACCCGGAGGTGAACTCGCTCTTCGAGCGACTGGGCGGGGTGCTTCCCGTGGCGGACGAGGATGCCTTCAACGTCTTCTCCACACTGACGGGGACGCTGACCACCCACTACTGGTACCTCGCCACACTCACGTCGTGGGCCGCCGGCCACGGCATCGCCTCCGAGGACGCGGACCGCTACGTTCGCGGCCTCTTCCAGGGCGTCGGTCGTGCCCTGAGCGACGAGACCCGTTCCCTGCACCAACTCGCAGCCGACCACGAGACCCCGAACGGCAACAACGAACGCATCCGCACCACCTGGTTCGACCCGGCCAACTCCGAGGCCCTGACCAGCGCACTTGACGCGCTCCTCGCCGACCTCGCATAGCCACGTCGGCAGAGACGGGCGCCCAGCCTTGCGCGGCAGCCGCAAGTGAACCCGCCGCTTGCCGCTGCCGGGCCGGACCTTCGTGCCCTACCCCGTGGCGGACACACCGCCTGAGCCACCGGCGCCTGGTCAGCTCTCCATTTCGGACAGCCGGTTCGCCTCGCCCGGCAGCACGGGGTCGCCCACGTCGACGGACTGCAGGACGTGGGCCAGGGCCTCCGCACCCCGCATCACCCTGGGGCCCGGCCGGTTGAAGTAGGCGGGTACGTCGAGGACCCAGACAGCGTCGTTGCGCACGGCGGGCAGTTCGTTCCAGCCCGGCAGTTCGGTGAGCAGACCGCGTTCTTGCAGCGTGCGGTCGATGCTGAAGCCGCACGGCAGCACGAGGAGGACGTCGGGGCGTGCGGCGCGTACCGCACTCCACTCCATCGGCTTGGTGTGCTCGCCCGGCACCGCGAGCAGCGGTGTGCCGCCGGCGCAGGTGATCTGCTCCGGTACCCGGTACCCGGTACCCGGTACCCGGTACCCGGTGCCCCGCGGGCCAGAGCGGGTCGAGCCACTCGATGGCCACCACACGCGGCCGCGGCAGGCCGGCCGTCAGCCGCTCCACCGTCGCCAGGCGCGCGCGGAGCTGTTCCCGCCGCCGCTCGGCACGTTCGCGTACGCCCAGCAGAGCGTCCACGGGACAGCCCTTAATCTTCACGGATGGCCGACGAACCCATGATGGCGAACGTGCAGATTGACGATGCGGGCCTTGTCCTGGCGAAGGACCTGCATGCGGATGGGGCTTACTACTTCCCCCGTCATGGCCAGGTGGCGGATATTGAGTGCTGCTCTCTGTCCCTGGCCGAGGCGCTGCATGCGCGAATCCGGCCCGTCGGAACTGCTGAAACCGTGTTACGGAACTGGGCGACGGGCGGTCCGGTGAGGGCAGCTGCGCTCTGGGAGGATCCGGCGGCAGCTGACCCGGTGAGGGTCAGGGCCGGCGCCGTCGTCATTCGCGACGAGCAGATGTTGCTCATTGGCTTCGAGGAGGACGGACAACCGTTCTACGAGATCCCCGGCGGCGGAGTCGAGGCCGGGGAGACGCTGCGCGCAGCGGCGGTCAGAGAGCTGCGAGAGGAATCCGGCCTGGCTGGAAGCGTGATCAAGGAGGTAGCCCGGGTCTGGAAGGACAATCGCCGTGAGCACTACTTTCTCCTCAACGCCGAAGGCGAGATCGGCGCCCGTGAGCAACTCGACAACCATGGCGGCACGCCAGTATGGGTTCCGATAGACCGGCTGCCCACTACCCCGGTCTGGCCGCGGCGACTTGCTTGGCGCATCGCTCACTGGCACTTGGCAGGCTGGCCGACCCCGCCGGCCGAGCTCGGCGACAGCATCCACGACCTACAAGCCGACTGCACTTGGTAAGTGGGCTCCGGAGCCGCTCAGCAATGCCAAGCATCCGCAGCTCCCCATGACCTCATTCTGAAACGATCAGTTACTGCATCGTCCACTGCCCCGCAGGCACGACCACCCTGGACGAGTTGATCCACATCGCCGGCAGCCGGCGGTCCGTCGAAGAATGCTTCAACGGCGAAGCAGGGGTGCGGTCTGGACGATTACCAAGTCCGCCGCTACCAGGGCCGGCATCGCCACATCACCCTGGCCATGGCCGCACACGCCTGCCTGACGGTCCTGCGGGCCCGTGAACTCGATGCGGGAAAGCAGAGTCGGATCACCCCAGCTCATCGACCTCAGCCTCGCCGAGATCAGACGCCCGATCGCCCGCCTCACTGACCGCCAACCGCACCCGTCGACCACATCCTGCACTGGTCACGCTCACGCCGCAGACGCCAACACCGGGCCCGCATCTGCCACTACACACGACGCGGCCACAGCCCACAGCACTGCAAGCACGTCGACGACCAGGCCGAAGACTGACCAGAGCCACACCTGAGGCCCCCGCCCGAACTGGGTGGGGGCGCCTTGGGTTCTGTGCGCCAGAACTCCATCCGGGGGCGATGGGCGTCGACCTGGGGCAGTTCGAGCTACCTACTCCACCGCATACAGCAGGTTGTACTCAGCACCATCCGCCCTGAAGCGCAGACTGCGCTCACCAGGCGTATCCGTGATCCACTGCTCCCCGAGCCTGCCATCCCCGACTGTTCCGCCGACCTCCCCGAGGGAGACGGCAATCGTTCCCGTGAAGTCGCAGTCGTACTTGACGGTGTACATCCGGTCTCCCAGCACCGTCCCATTCCACACAGTGCCACGATTCTGGACAACAAGCCTCGGCTCGTCGAAGCCGCTCCAGCCCTCAGTCGTGACGCACTTGAGCTTCTCCAGATAGAGCTTGGCCATACCGTCCCCTGTGAAGGATCCTCCTCGACACTTCACATCCTGCCGAGCCTCAATAAACGATCACTAAACGAATGGACGCGGTCTTCGCCGCCAAGGCGACACCCTGCCAGGGGAGGGTGGGGCATCGCTGTAGCCCTCTTCAGAGCAGCCAGTGCGCCCGGCACCACCGGCCCCAAGGCTGACCAGCCACGCCAACAACGCCGGCGATACCAGCAGCTACAGGTGGTGGCTCGCGCGAACCGGGAGGCCGCGGCGGCCCAGCGTCACGCACCACGTCTCAGCGTCCAGCGACTCCGCTGGAGGCCGAGAACGCCTCCGCCGACTCCCAACTGATCGTCGGCTGTCGTCACGGTGCCGGCTCCTGGTGCTCGTCGGCTCCGATACCAGGCACTCTCCGACGAACTCAGGGGCTGGGTGGTGCCGTAGATCCGCTGTAGGAGCCGCGGCCGCCCGTGTGGATACTGATCACCATGCGTACCGACTTCGACCCTGCTGCCCTGTCCCGCAACGAGTTCTACAAGCTGCTGACCGCGGTCGTCGTGCCGCGGCCCATCGCCTGGGTCTCGACGATCAGCCCTGATTGTGCTTCCGCGAACCTGGCCCCGCACTCCTTCTTCACCATCGCCAGCGTCGCGCCGCCCGTTGTGCAGTTCACTTCCGTAGGCCGTAAGGACACCTTGCGCAATATCGAGGCGACCGGACAATTCGTGGTGAACCTGGCCCCGGAGGGGCTCTTCGAGCAGATCAATGACACGGGTACGGATTTCCCGCACGGGGTGAGTGAGTTCGAGGCGGCCGGGGTCGGTTCTGAGCCGAGTCTGCGGGTCAAGCCGCCGCGGGTGGCGGCCTCGCCGGTGGCGTTGGAGTGCGAGGTGCACACCACGCTGGGAATCGGGGATTCCACCGTGGTGTTCGGGCGCGTGGTGCATGCGGTCGTGGCGCAGGACGTGCTGGTCGACGGGCACCCGGAAATCTCCAGGATGCAGCCCCTGTCACGGCTGGGGAAGGACGAGTGGGGGACGGTCGGCGACGTACGGGAGATCTCCCGTATTCGGCATGCGGACTGGCAGGGGCCGGCGGGCGGACGGTAGGGAAGGGAGTCGAAGGAGGGGGCCAGGGGAGAGTACCGGGGAGAGGTGGGGGGAAGGCTCGGTTCTCCCGGTCTCGCGGAATCATCTTCCTTTGCGTTTCGTGAGGGTTTCATGTCGGTTTATTCGTAGGCCACTTATGGCCCACGGTGGGGTTCGAGACTTTCGCATGATGGTTGTTGTTGCGACGGTGGTGACGTTGTCGGTGTCTGCCTGTGCAATGGATGACTGGAGTTGCCGTGACTGCTCTCGATCCCGGGTGGAAAGCTTCACCTGTATCCACTGACTTCTCTGGTACCTCTGCTTCCACCAGCTCCTCTGATTGCTCTGGTTCCTCTGATCCCGCTGCTTCCCCGGCGTGCCCGGCGTCCTCGGTTTTCTCTGGTTCCTCGGGATCTGGTCCCTTTTCTGGTGCCGGGACTGCGTCGGTCAGTCGGCGGTTCTCCTTTCGGGTGGCGGCTGCTGCGGTGGTCGCCGGGCCGGTGGCGGCGGTGCACGGGGCGGGGACCGCATACGCCGCGGACGGTGGGCGGGCGCTGCGGGTGATGACCTTCAATCTGCGGTACGCCTCTGATGTCCGGCCGCATTCCTGGGCCGAGCGCCGGCCAGTGATGCGTAGCTTGCTGCGTCATGAGGCCCCGCACCTGCTCGGGACGCAGGAAGGGCTGTACGGGCAGTTACGTGATGTCGCCGAGGACCTCGGACCGCATTACGACTGGGTGGGGACCGGGCGGGGCGGTGGGAGCAAGGACGAATTCGCGGCCGTTTTCTATGATGTCCGACGGCTCGCGCCGGTCGAGTACGACCATTTCTGGCTGTCCGATACGCCGTATCTGATCGGGTCGGCGACCTGGGGAAACACCGTGGTTCGGATGGTGACCTGGGTCCGATTCCGGGATGTGCGTGCCGGGAGAGAGCTCTATGCCCTCAATACCCATCTCGATCATGCGAATCAGTACTCGCGTGAGCGCTCCGCCCGTCTGATCAATGAACGGCTGGGTGGGCTGGACCCTTCGCTGCCTCGGATCGTCATGGGCGACTTCAATGTCGCGGCGCACAAGAATTCCGTGTACGAGGCGATGCTCGACGGCGGCTCGCTCGTCGACAGCTGGGACACGGCCGACGAGCGCAGCAGACAGTACGCCACCTTTCATGGGTACCGGCCGCTGGTGCCGGACGGGGACCGCGTCGATTGGATCCTCACGTCGCCGGGGGTGCGTACGCGGCGCGCCACGATCAATACGTACTCCGCGCACGGTCAGTTTCCGAGCGATCACCTACCGGTTCAGGCGCTGCTCGATTGGTGAGAGTGAGGAGGCGAGGATAGTGGGCCGTGGCGCCGGTGCGCGGTTCCTGGTCCGTGGTCCGTGGTCCGTGGTGCGTGGTGCGTGGTGCGTGGTGCGTGATGAGGGTGGGGCGGGACCTGTGCGGGCGGCTGCGGCCGGATTGGTCGGTGTTCTGGGTCCAGCGAGGGCGCACCGAGGGCGCGCCCAGGGCGCGCCGCGGGAGTCGGTTCCGGCGATGCCGTCGCGGCTCAGGAGTGCGTGTGCTGACGGGCGGCGGAGCCACGGATCTGCAGGCCGTCGAGAAGGTCCTGGGTCGCGGCTGCCACGGCGTCCACGGCCTGGTCGAATACCTCGCGGTTGTGTGCGGCGGGGGCGCGGAATCCGGAGACCTTGCGGACGTACTGCAGGGCTGCGGCCCGGATGTCCTCGTCGGTGACCTCGGGGGTGGTGGGCGGACGGAGGGTCTTGATGCTGCGGCACATGAGTCCAGTGTGCCTCGCGGTGCCGGAGTCAGCCGTCGAGTCCGGTCACCCGCATCGTGATGTTGAGGCGGCCGCCGGCCAGACCGGACGCCGGGTCGCCGGTGCCCGGTCGGACCTTGGGAACGCCGTGGTAGGCGAAGCGGGACGGTCCGCCGAAGACGAAGAGGTCACCGGAGGCCAGCTCGATATCGGTGTACGGCTTGGTACGCGTCTCGGTGTTGCCGAACCGGAAGACGCAGGTGTCGCCGATGCTGAGCGAGACGACCGGCGCGCCGGAGCGCTCCTCCTTGTCCTGATGCATACCGAGCTTCGCCTGGCCGTCGTAGAAGTTGATCAGTGCGGTGTCCGGTGTGTAGCCATCGCCCGCGGCGGAATCCTGATACGCCTCGACCAGCGCGCGGCGCCCCAACTCGACCATCCAGTCGGGGAATTCGGGCACCCGGGCGCCGTTCACATCGTCGGCGGTGCGGGTGTACGCGTACGGCTGCCAGTGCCAGCCGATGCACACCGTCTGGACGGACATCACGCCCCCGCGCGGCAGCTTGGTGTGCCGGATCGGAGCCGGGCCGCGCGCCCAGTCACGGCACGCGGTGACCAGCTCGCGCTGCTGGGCCATGGTCAGCCAGCCGGGGACGTGGACGGCGCCGGGGGCGATTTCCTGTCGGTTTCCGGCGCGGGCGCGTTCTTGGCAGCTGCCGGTACGGGCGCGGCTACGGTCGGACATGGGGGAGTGGTGGCCTCCGGGTCCGCCGGATTTTCCCGCGCCGCCAGAGCCGTCCGGACCTCCAGGCTCTCCGGCGACGGCCGGTCGACCAGGCCCTTTGGGGCCCTCGGGCTCCCCGAAGTCCTCGAAGCCGGGTAGTGGCGTGCTCATCTGCTCCTGCCTCATCGCTGGCTGTTTACAGCGTGCCACGGGGACGAAGCGGCGGTCTCCTACGGGCCGGTGACTGCTGCGTGACCCAGCCACGGTCGATGGCCCAGGTGCCGCCGTCCGCTGTGGCGCCGCGCATGCCCTGCAGCGTTGCCGCGCCTGCCAGGGCTGGGACGCGGGAGTCGCCGAGTGCCGCGAAGCCATAGGTACGGGCCGGATCCCAGTCGGTGCTGTGACGTAGCCGGCGGCTCATCTGGGCCCAGCCGAGCGGGGCGGCGGCCACCACCCAGGCATCCGGTTCCTCGGCGGTGAAACGGTGGGCCGCCCGTAGCCAGGACGCGGCGGATTCCGGCCAGTCGACCATGGCGAGGACCGGCTGCCGGCCGATCTCCCGCCATGCTGCGACGAACGCTGCCGCGGACGAACGCGACGCGGCGTCCCGGCTGTGTCCGACGACCACCGTGGCGATACGAACACCGGGCGCGGTCAACAGGTCGAGAAGGGTGGCGAGTTCCGCGTCGGAGTGCGGAGCGGGGGAGGGGAGGCCGCCATAGGCGGCCACCTCGGCTCGGGGAATGAGGGGCGAGATCATCGGGGAGGGATTTCCGGACTCGGCCGGGCTCAGATGAGGGTGGGTTGGAGGGCGCCCTCGTGTGTGAGCAGCGCAATCTTTCGTTCGACGCCCGCGGCGTAGCCGCGCATCGTGCCGTCCGCGCCGATCACGCGATGGCAGGGGCGCAGGATCAGCAGCGGGTTTGCGCCGATCGCGGCCCCGAGAGCCCGTACATCGCCCCGCGGCATTCCGACCACGTCGGCGAGTCGGCCGTAGGTGGTCGTGCTGCCGTACGGAATCGCTTCCAGGGCTCGCCAGACGCGCTCCTGGAATTCCGTACCGGCAGTGCGGAACGCCAGCTCGAAGCGGGTGAGCTCACCGGCGAAGTAGGCGCGGAGCCGGCGCACGGCCTCGGCGAAGGGGCCGGGGTCGCGTCGCCAGTGCGGCTGTACGGTCACGCCCCGCTGCTGTGGCATGGAGAGGGAGGTCAGGGCAGTGCCGCCGGGGGCGGTGGCCGATTCCTCGCCGACGAGCAGCAGCTCGCCCAGGGGGCTGTCGAAGGTGGTGTAGCTGGTGGTGACAGTGGTCGTCTCGGGGGAGATCATGGCGCGTCCTCGTTTGTGTCCGCTGCTTTCACTCTTTGAGTCTGCGGGGGGGGGGTGCCCCTATGGGTTTCGTCAACCTATGGGGGCGGGTTGGGGCTGGTAGAAGGTGCCGTCGCGGAGCATGGCGAAGAGCACGTCGGCTCGTCGTCTGGCGAGGCAGAGGAGGGCTTGGGTGTGGTGTTTTCCCTGGGCGATCTTCTTGTCGTAGTAGGTCCTGGAGGCGGGGTCGGCCAGGGCGGCGAACGCGGAGAGGAAGAAGGCGCGTTTGAGCTGCTTGTTTCCTCTCCGGGAGGGTTGTTCGCCGCGGATGGAGGAGCCGGAGCTTCTGGTGGCTGGGGCGAGTCCGGCGTAGGCGGCGAGGTGGGCGGCGGACGGGAAACGGGAACCGTCGCCGACGTCGATGAGGATCCGTGCTCCGGTCCTGACGCCGATCCCCGGCATGGACGTCAGGACCTTGGAAAGAGGGTGGGTCTCCAGCAGTTCCTCGATCCTGGTGGCGAGGAGTTTCCGCTGGTCAAGCACTGCCTGGAGCGAGCGGGTGAGGCTGGGGACGATCAATGCGGCTGCATCCGTGCCGGGGACGACGACGGTCTGCTCGTCCAGCGCGGTGAAGATGTCCTCAACCAGGCGTTCGGCCATGCGCGGTGCCTTCGGCCGCATCAGGCTGACCAGCCGCCGGCGTCCGGCCTTGCGGATCTGGGCCGGGGAACCGAACTGGTCGAGCAGCTTGAGCACCGCTGGGTGCTGCACTCGTGGCCCCAGCACCCGTTCCAGCGACGGGTGGATCTGCGTCAGCAGGCCCCGCAGCCGGTTGCTGACACGGGTGGCTTCGCCGGCCAGGTCGTCGTCGAAGCCCACGATCATCTCCAGCTCGGCAACCGCCTCGTCGGCGAGCTCGATCGTCCGCAGTGTGTGCGGCATCGAGCGGGCGGCGTCGGCGATGACGAAGGCGTCGCGGGCGTCGGTCTTGGCCTCGCCGGGGTAGAGGTCGGCGATCCGCCGCATCGTCAGGCCCGGCAGGTAGGCGACCGGGCAGCCCATGTCCCGGGCCACAGCCAGCGGCAGAGCACCGATCGATGCGGGCTGGTCGACCACCACCAGCACGGTCTGGTGCTTGGCCTGCAGCTTGGCGAAGACCTCGCGGAGCTTGGGTTCGCTGTTGGGCAGCCGCTTGTCGAACGCCTTCTTCCCGGCCGGGGTGACGGCGGTGGCGTGGTGTTCGCCCTTGCCGACGTCCAGGCCGAGGAAGGCACCGATGTCGCTGACGTCGATCACGTGCTTCCTCCGGTCGTTCCCGCCCGGCCGTCCCACGGCACCGATCGCCACATCCACATTACGAAGAGCCTCCCGACCTGCGAAGAAGCCGGTGGTCATGCCCCTAATCAGCGGTCTGTCGATGCCTCCGGAGCTGGTGACACCACCCCCCAGGTCATGCGTTCGACAGGGGGAGAAAGTCATACCAACTCCGGAGGCCAGGCGCCCCATTGCGGGGCCACCAAGAAGGTAATGGGGGGGGAGGCGCATCGGCTGGCGGAAATCGGACGTCGTGGTTCCGCCTCTTCGCCCCTCAGCCACGCCAGGACCCCGCCGCCCACCAGCAGCTCGTTGTAGCGGTAGACGGTGGCCCTGGAGGCTTCGGGAATCCGGGGCGCAGAACTGATCGGTGGTCAGCAGCCGTCCGCCGCCCAGCGCATGAACGATCCGCAGCTGGATGGGGTGGGCGAGCAGCTCCAGAGAATCGCCGTCCAAGCTGTCTCACAGCTGCTACCTTTCTCAATTGTGCGAATAGATGAAGTGAAGGCGCTGGAGGTGGCGCAGAGCCTGGCCGCGCTGCTGCGGGCGGAGCGTTTCGCCGAGATGGTGGAGTTGTTCGCGCCACCGCTGCGTGCTGCGGTCTCCGCGGATGCGTTGCGGCTCGCGTGGGCGGCGGAGTTGGCCGGACGGGGCAAGGTCAGGCAGATCGGGGAGCCGGTGAGCGCGGCCGCTGAGGCCGAACCGGTACGTGTGCGCATCCCGGTGGAGTGCGCCGACGGCAACTTCACCGTGGTCACGTCGGTTGGCGGTGATGGCCTGCTGCACGGCCTGCGGCTCGATCCGGACGGCGGCGCCGAGTGGCAGCCGCCGCACTACGCGGAGCCGACCCGGTTCATTGAGCGAGACGTCCTGCTCGGCACCGGGCCGCTCGCCGTGCCCGGAACGCTGAGCCTGCCAGTCGGCCCCGGACCGTGGCCCGCTGTGGTACTGCTCAGCGGCGGCGGCGCGTTCGACCGGGACGAGAGCAGCGGCCCGAACAAGCCGCTCAAGGACCTCGCTTGGGGGCTCGCCTCCCGGAATGTGGCCGTGTTGCGTTTCGACAAGATCACCTTTACGCGGCCTGACCGTCTGCTATCCGACTTCACCATGACCGACGAGTATCTGCCGCATGCGCTCGCCGCCGTCCGGCTACTCCGGCAGCAGTCAGAGGTGGACGCGGACCGCATCCACCTCCTCGGCCACAGCATGGGCGGCAAAGCGGCTCCCCGGATCGCCGCCGCCGACCCGTCGATCGCCGGTCTGGTCCTGCTCGCAGCGGACGCGCAGCCGATGCACGAGGCGGCCGTCCGAGTGGCCCGCTATCTCACCGCGCTTGCACCCCACCCGAGCGCGGACGAGGCTGTGACGGCGCTCGTCCGGCAGGCCGCGCTGGTAGCGGGCCCCGCACTCACGCCTGACACGCCGTCGGAGCTGCTGCCGCTCGGGCTTTCCGCCGCCTACTGGCTCGACCTGCGTGGCTACGATCCAGTGGCCACGGCAGCCGGTCTGGCCTGCCCGATGCTGATTCTGCAGGGCGGGCGGGACTATCAGGTGACCGTCGCCGACGACCTGACGCGCTGGCGGGGTGCCCTGGAAGGCCGCCCCGACGTGGCGATCCGGATCCACCCGGACGCCAACCACCTTTTCTTTACCGGCCAGGGGCGGCCCACCCCGGCCGAGTACGCGCGGCCAGGGCATGTCGACGCTGCGGTAGTAGACGAGATCGCCACCTGGCTGGCGCGTCGGTAGGTGAAGGATGCCTCTATGGGACGGCAGGGGGGCGATCTCACGGATGCCGGGGGGAACGGCGGAGGCCGCTCCTGCCGGTGAACAACGGGAGGCGCGGGCTTTGGCGTGATCCGGTGTGGGGCCAGGGCACCGCCCTTGCCTTGACCTTTGTGGAGACTACGCCGCCTCGACAACCTCCGCTACCTCCGAGCGCACCGCCAACGTCCATATCTCCAGCAGCACCGCATACTCCGCCATGTCCTGAGCCGACCACGCCAGGCCGCGCCGGGCGCGCACAAATCGCCGGATCGACTCGTTGGCCTCGGAGGCAGGAACGGGCACACCTGTAGGGGCAGAAGGAGTTGGGGACATATGAGCAATGCTAGGGGCAGACACTGACAACGCGGCCCCGCGCGCACCGGCCCACGGCTCATAGTCCCTGCCCGAGGCTGGCGTTTCGACGGTGCCTCAACTTCCTGACCAGCAAGGACCGTCGGCCTCCCGCGCCGCCTTCGCTTCCTGCATGTGTCCATTCCCACACGCTCCGCGATCATCCGCGGCCGCGACGGAAGGCGGTACCGACGACAGGGCCGCCGCCCCCCTCGACGTCGCTGCTTTCAGGGGAGGAAGAGGCAGAACGGGTGCCCTGCCGGATCAAGCAATACCCGGACATCATCCTGCGGCTGAAAAGCGGCGCGCGTCGCCCCTGCCGCGACCGCATACGCCTCGGCGCCGTCAAGGTCATCGACCCGGAGATCGAGATGGAGCATCTTCTGCTGCTCCTCGGGCCGTTCCGGCCACACGGGGGTCTGATATCCGGGCTCGGACTGGAACGAGAGCCCGGTCCCGCCGTCCGGGCAGCCGAGCAGGACCCAGTCTGGTTCGCTGTATTTCACCTCCCAGCCGAGCAGTCGCCGGTAGAAGTCCGCAAGCGCATGGGCATCAGGGCAGTCCAAGACCACCGTCGCCAGCGAAATCTGAGGTCGCTCAGCCATCATCGATCCCACCATTCCCCACTACCCGCTACTACTCCCCACCACTTCCATCATTCCTGTCGGCTCCACTGCTTCCACCGCTCCCCCCGCGGTTCCGTCCCCCACGTCGGCACAGCGACTTGCCGGATCTACGTGCCTCCTCCGGACGTCCTGGTTTCCTTCCTGCCGCAGGGTCTGGCGAGGATGGGTGAAGGTCGGGCTGCAGCCGCCAGGGGATATCCCGATCGGGTGATGTATCAAGCCCCCCAAGTCCCCCGTTGGCACCGGTGCGGCTGGGCCGCACCCCCGCTTTCACCTCAGGAAATGCCCTCTGGGTTAGCCATCACGCCCCTCCTCGAGCTCAAGCGGCGTCGCTCCCCGGAGGCCGCCCTTGAGTACTCCGCCGTGTTCCGTCGGACCGCGTTGTCAGTGGTGCCCCGTACCGTGGTTTCCGTAACTATCCGAGCTGCTGGCGCTCCTCGGACCCGCTCCGCTCCCGTGACAGCGCACGGGAGCGGAGCACACATCCGAGTGGCAGGGCGGCCTTATCGGCGGGGTGCCGGGAGCGGAAGCTCCTTCGGAGCGACGAGGAGTGAGTGGGGTGGCTTTGTGTCGGTCAGGCCTGCGGGCCCGCCGGCAGTTGTCCCGCACAGTGCCTGCGAGATGTGCTTCCCCATGGCGGTGTCTATCGGGCCGGTGGGGTCGGGGAGGCCGTTCCCGTCGAGCTTCTGATAGCGCGTCAGGTTGAAACCGAGGGACATTTGCCGTTGGCCGTCCGCACTGGACACGGACCAGGTCATGGCACCCAGCACCAGGCCGTTGTGCCCCCAGAAGTCTCCGCACGGCAGGCGCCATCTGAACAGGCCCAGTCCATAGCGCAACGCGCTGTCCTCGGTGGGTAGCGTGGTCTTCATCTGTCGCAGCTGGGCCGGGGCAAGCAGTTCACCACCCAGCAGCGCCCGGTAGAAGCGGTTCAGATCGGCCATGGTCGATACGAGCGACCCCGCGGTGCCGGCCCAGGACATGTTGTAGACGCTGAAGTCCCGCGGTGGGTCGAACCCGCCGTGCGCGGCCTCGTACATCCTGGCGTGCGGTCCGGTGAGGTAGGCCGATCGTGGGAAGTAGGTGTGCCGGAGCCCTGCCTTCCGGATGACGTGCTCGGTGATGTACGTCTCCGGCGACTTGCCGGTGACCTTTTGCAGCAGGAGACCCGCGAGCACGAAGTTGGTGTTGGAGTAGTGATGAGCCCGGCCCGGCTTGCCCAACGGCTCCGCCTTCAGCCCCAGCCGGGCCAATTCCCGGGGATCGAACTGGTGGAAGCGGTTGCCTTCGATGCTGTCCCCTGTGGGGAAGATGGCTCCGCCGTAGTCGCCGATGCCGCTGGTGTGGTTCAGCAGCATCCGTACGGTGATGGTGCGCCCGCGTTCCCCGGGAACGAGGTCGGGCAGATAGCGGCCTATCGGAGCGTCCAGCTCGATGTGCCCCTTGCTGACCTGCTGGAGGACGCCGACCGCGGTGAAGGTTTTGGTGATGCTGCCGATCCGATGCTCCATCTGCGGAGTGGTGGGGCGCCCGGTGTCGACGTCGGCGACTCCCGAAGCGCCCTGCCACCCTGCGGTGCCGCTTCGCACCGCAGAGTAAGCGCCGTACATCCCTGCGTCATGAAAGGCCTTGAGCGTCCTTTCCAGGGCAGCCCGGTCGATGCCGGACCGGTCGGTGGCCCCCGCGGTGGCGGCGTTGCCCGCGGGTGTGCTCGGCGGGGCGGCAGCAGAAGCAGCGGTAGGGATCGTCAGTGTGAGTAAGGCGGCGGTGGCAGTCCCGGCCAGCCGCATGCGCCGGCGAGGGGTGGAGGCAACGGGCATGAATTCTCCGTCAGTTCAAGGTCTGCAGACAGCGTTCGATCTTCGCTGTCCCGATTCTCGCGACGGGACAGCAGGCAGACGTCAGCCTGTGGAACGACCTTGATCACAAGCCCACATGACAAATGTCAGGTTTCCCGAGGCTGGGTTGTGCGCTCCCTGTCGAGGGGCGGGCCGTATGACGGGCCGGCTCTCGGGGCCCCGGCAGAGCCGCTCAGGTAAAGGTCCATCCGGTCAGGGATCCTCACCTCGGAGTTCTCCTGAGGCGCCGTGGGCAGGAGTGGGCGACGATGGAATGGCCGAGGTGCAGCGGCGCGCTGAGAGTGCCGGCGGGAAGCGTCGCCGGGGGCACCTGCCCAGTTTTATCGGGAGGCCCTGATGGATTACCCGGAATGCTATGAGCTCGTATTTCAAGCCCCCGCGGTGGAGGACGACGTAGTGATCGTCCATCGCACCGAGCGGGCGGGAGCGGGCGGGTATCCGGTCTACGAGGATGAGTCGGGGATCGTACGCGCAGAGATCAGCGACCGGGGCGAGGTCCGCATGCTGGCCAGCGGGGGACACCAGATGCTCCGCACGCCGATGCTGGCGCGACCCCTCACCCCGTGAGCTTCGGGAGCCCATCCGACGGCCCAGCCTGCGCATCCATGCACACACTCTGTCGGCATTCGATTGCACTGTGTTGAACCTGTAGTGGTGAGAGGTGCCCCGCCGCGGTGGCGGCGATAGCGGCGGTAGCAGGCCCCGGGCGTCGCTCCCGTAACCTTCTGGGATTCGCCCGTTACGGCGGGGTGCGGGGTGCGGGGTGCGTGCTGAGCGGCGGGCCTGTGGTCTGGGCAGGCATCAGTCGAGGAGAAGCGGGAAACTCTGGATCGGGTTCGGCCGTCCCGCCGCTCGCGCAGGGCGCAAGGCAGATCCCGGTCAGCGTTCTCCGGGCTCGTGTGTGGGCTCCGGGCGAATTACTGCCAGGCCGGATTGCAAGTCCACGGTGCTGCGGGGCGGGGCGCCGGACTCCGCATCGTCACGGAGGACGAGCCGGCGTTCCTTCTCTTCCTGGACATGTTGTTGTGAGGGTTGGAAGAGTTCGTCCCATGCGCCGGATGTCGCGCCGCCCCCTCCGAACTTACGCCGACGCCGGATCACCCACGCGAAGAGCAGCATCCAAAGGGCAACAACTGCACCTGCGACCGTCAGAAACACCTGGACTCGCCTCCGTATGCCGGTCCGGTCTTCCAAGAGCTGGAGCTCGATGTTCTGGTTGCTGCCGAGAAGTCGACAGGATCTTGATTTCGTTCCGCCCCGGGCCGAACGGATATCAGAGACCGCGTAGATGGCCTCGCTTCTGAGGCGTTCGTCGGGCGTCGGACTTTGACGCTTTCTCGCTGTCCGCGTTGCTTTCGTCGGTGTCGCCGACCGTGTGGGTTTCCCCTGCCTCGCCGTCCTCGGTCTCACCGTTCTCGAGGTCGCTGTTTCCGGCGGCGTCAGGCTTGGTGGCGCGTTCGGAGTGCGGTGTGGGGGTGGTGGCGTGGCCTTCGAGCACGGCCATGGCGCGTTCGAGCGTCTCACCGGTGACCTGCATCCGGATCCTGGCCAGTCGTTCTAATTCGGTACGCGACACCACGTCAGGGTACCTGCAGTCAGTTCAAACCTCGGCATGACACAAAGATTGCTGGAGTGAGGGGAGTTGGGTGTGGTCATTTCTCTAACCTCCGATTCGGAGGGCTACGGGGATTTGGGTGGCTGTGGGGCTACGGGGCGTCGCTGAGAGCACGGGTGACGGCTGCTTCGGCATGCAGCCGGGTGGTCGGAAAGACCGGGACCGGGCTGTGCTCCGCCCCGATGAGCAGCTCGATCTCGGTGCAGCCCAGCACGATGCCCTCGGCTCCGGCAGTAATGAGGTCCCTGATGACGGCCATGAACGACTGCCGGGATTCTTCGTGGACGATGCCGAGGCACAGTTCCTCGTAGATCACACGATGGACGGTGTCGCGCCCGGTGGCGTCCGGGACCAGCACGTCCAGCCCGTGGCTTTCCAGCCGGCCGCGGTAGAAGTCCTGCTCCATGGTGAAGGCGGTACCCAGCAGTCCAATACGGCGCAGGCCGCTCGCACGGACGGCGTCGGCCGTGGTGTCGGCGAGGTGCAGCAGCGGGACGGTGACGGCGTCGGCCACTTGGTCGGCGACTTTGTGCATGGTGTTGGTGCAGATCAGCAGCATGTCCGCGCCGGCCGACTCCAGTGCCCTGGCGGCGTCGGCGAGTACCTCGCCCGCCTGGTCCCAGCGCCCTTCGACCTGCAGCCGTTCGATCTCTGCGAAATCCACGGAGTAGAGCACGCACCGAGCGGAGTGAAGGCCGCCCAGACGCTCACGCGTCAACTCGTTCAGCAGCCGGTAGTACTCCGCCGTGGACTCCCAGCTCATGCCTCCGAGCAGCCCGATTGTCTTCATCGGGCCACCTTTGCACAGGGGGAGGGTATTTATCTCACCGCCCCCGGCAACCACCGTTCTGTGCTGTTGCTTTACTGCGTCCCCAGTCTCTCGCGGTCGTCTGACAACGCCCGGATCTGCGGAGGAGAGGGGGAGAGCAGCGGCCCGACCCCTTGGGGCGGCCCGTCAATGGATCGCTGCATTGGTATGGACATGTTCGCGGTGGTGCTCATAACCTAACGCTGGTCTAGACCGCAGCACTCTCGCGGTCGTAGTTGCGTTGTCGCTGTCGCTGTCGTCGTCGTGCCGCGCTTGCTGGTGTGGTCTCGTACCGCCTGATCCACCCGTGCTCCAACGTCCCTCTGCCTGCTCGCCAGTTGTTCCATCTGGGCGACCGCTGCAACTGGCGTTCCTGTAAGGCGTTCCCCCCACCGTGGCCCCTCCTTGCCAGGAGGACGGCCCCAGAAGGAGTCACCGCAATGAGGTCACGTATTGCCGCGCTGCTGGGCGCCGCGACCGTAGCCGTGGGCATAGCGCTTGTCGTGCCGACGATGCCTGCGGCTGCCGCGACGGACTGCTTCAACTGCGCCGCGGCCCCGGCCGGTGCCGACGCCCGAGCCGAGGGATTCGTCGTCAGCGAGGCGCAGTTCAACCAGATGTTCCCGAACCGGAATGCGTTCTACACCTACAGCGGCCTGACCGCAGCCCTCAGCGCCTATCCGGAGTTCGCCAACACCGGGAGCGATACCGTAAGGCGGCAGGAGGCCGCGGCTTTCCTCGCGAACGTCAGTCACGAGACCGGTGGCCTCGTCCATGTGGTCGAGCAGAACACCGGGAACTATCCCCACTACTGCGACGCAAGCCAGCCGTATGGGTGCCCGGCCGGCCAGGCGGCCTACTACGGCCGCGGGCCGATACAGCTCAGCTGGAACTTCAACTACAAGGCAGCGGGCGATGCGCTGGGCATCGACCTGCTGAACAATCCCTACTTGGTGGAGCGGGACGCCGCCGTCGCCTGGAAGACCGCCCTCTGGTACTGGAACACACAGACCGGGCCGGGCACCATGACCCCGCATCATGCGATGGTCAGCGGAGCCGGCTTCGGCGAGACCATCCGCAGCATCAACGGCTCCCTCGAATGCAACGGCGGCAACCCCGGCCAGGTGCAGAGCCGGATCAATAGCTACAAGAGCTTTGTGCAGATCCTGGGGACCACACCTGGCGACAATTTGAGCTGCTGACGCGCAGTGCGGCCGGCCCGCCAGCGGTCGGCTGTGGGCGCCTCGTCGGCTAGGCCCAGGCCGGTCGGTCCTGGTGAATCAGCCCTCGGCGTCCGACGCTGCACCGCGTCGGACGCCGTGACCCTTTCCGGGCCCTTCTCCGGACACCGCACGGGCGCAGTACAGCTAGGCGGGAGGGGAAAGCCCTCGGGCAGCACGCCGTCGGCGAACAGCATCATGGCCCGCTCGGCGGCGCGGGTGCCGCCCCGCCGGCGAATGCCGCCACGGCCCACCGGACAGCTTCTAGCTGTTCCAGCGCACCGGCAGATGCTCGGTTCCCCTGAGCAGCCCGGTGCGCCAGGTCAGGTCGTCGAAATCGGCGTCCATGGCGAGGGTGGGGCAGCGTTCCAAGAGGGACCGGAGGGCGACACGGGCCTCCAGCCGGGCGAGCGGGGCGCCGAGGCAGAAGTGGATGCCGTGGCCGAAGGCGGTGTGTCCGCGAGCGTCACGGGTGATGTCGAAGTCATTGGCGGCGGCGAAGTGTTCGCGGTCCCGGGAGGCAGAGGCGAGGGCGATCACTACGGTCTCGCCGGCGGGGATCAGTGTGCCGCCGATCTCGACCGGCTCCGCGGTGAAGCGCCAGGTGGCCGTCTCCACCGGGCCGTCGTAGCGCAGCATCTCCTCCACGGCGTTGTCGAGAAGGGAGTAGTCGGCGCGCAGAGCCGCCAGTTGGGCAGGGTGCTGCAGCAGGGCGCGTACGCCATTGGCCAGGAGACTGACGGTCGTCTCATGGCCGGCGACCAGCAGCAGGAAGGCCGTGCCGACCAGCTCGTCACGGGAGAGCTGGTCGCCGTCCTCGTCGCTGGTGCGGATCAGGGCGCTGAGCAGGCCGTCGCCAGGAGCGTTGCGCATGGTTTCGATGAGGTCGACGAGGTAACCGGACATCGCCACCACCGCCTCCTGCGCTGCCTGCTCGCTGGTCGGCGCGACGATCTCGTTCGACCAGGCGCGGAAGGCGTCCCGGTCCATGGCGGGGACGCCGAGCAGTTCGCAGATGACGGTCATGGGCAGCGGGAAGGCGAGCGCCTCCACCAGGTCGGCACGGCCCTCCGGGGCGGCCAGCATCGTGTCCAGCAGTTCGTCGGTGATCTGCTGCACCCGCGGCCGGAGTGCCTCGACGCGGCGGGGCGTGAATTCTTTGGCCACCAGCTTCCGCAGCCGGGTGTGGTGGGGCGGGTCCGCATCCAGCATGTTCGTCCACAGGGCCGACTCTTCGCCTGCGTCACTCTGCAGCCCGGCTTCGCGCCAGTTCTTGCTGAGGCGAGGGTCGCTGAGCGCGGCTCTGACCGCCTCGTGCCCGACGACCAGCCACGCCTCTGGCGCGTAGGGGAGACGCACCCGGTGTACGGGCCCCTGGGCGCGCAGCTTGGCGTAGTACGGGTAAGGATCCGCGGTGAAGTCCTTGCCGTAGGCCCCCAGATCGACAATGTCCGCCATGCGTTGCCCGCCCCTCTTGATGATCCCCGATGATGCACGAAGCCCGGCACCGGTCAGACCGTACGCACCGGTTCCCGACGTCAACATCGGCCCAACGGAGGAGCCGCAGCGGTCCATGTCCTCCCTCCGCAGTGCTTCGGGTGTCGTTCTGACGGCCAGCAGGGGCTCAGTGGGATACGGCCCGGCCCGCGCAGGGGGTGTGCGGCGGCGGTCGGCCGGATCCGACTGCCGCCGTGCCGGGCGCCGGGCCGCCGCGTCGGCCGTCAGCAGCGGGCGTGGGCGGTGATGTCCGCGCTGAATTCGTCGATCATGGCGGGGGTGACGGTCGGCCGGCACTGGGCGAGGGCGGCGAGATAGTCGTCGGTGCTCGCCCCGAGCCGTCCGTGGGCACCCGCGCCGACGCCGATCGCCTCCAGGTCCCGTTCGAAGGACGCCTGGGCGGCCACCCGGGCGGCGTGCTCGATATCGGCCGGGGTGAACAGCTCGCTGGCCGCCACCAGCGCCGCCACATCCACATCGGCCCGGCCGTCCGTGTACCGGGACCAGATCGCCGACCGGGCCGCCGCGTCCGGCGTACCGATCGGGATCAGGTAGTCGAACCGGCCGGGCCGCAGGAACGCCGGATCGAGCGAGCGGAGGGAGTTGGTCGCGCACACCAGCAGTCGCTCGTCCCGCTCCCGGAAGCCGGGGATCAGCTTGAGCAGCTCATTCGTCACCCCGTGCAGCCCGCCCGGCTGTGCCGGCTCATGGCGTACCGGAGCGATCTCCTCGACCTCGTCGATGAAGACGAGGACCCGCTCCAGCTCCGCGATCCGGGCGAACGCGCTGCGCAGTGCCGCCGCCAGGTTGCCCTCGTCGGCCAGCCGGGAAGGAAGCAGCTCGACGAACGGCCAGCCGAGCCTGGCTGCGATACCGCGGGCGAAGGTGGTCTTCCCGGTCCCCGGCGGACCGAAGAGGGCGATGGCCCGCGGCGGCCGGACCCCGTGCCGGGCGGCTCGCTCCGGCTCCGCCAACGGCAGCACGACCCGCCGCTCGATGAGGTCCTTCTCCGCTTCCATGCCGGCGACCTTGGCCCACAGGTCAGTGGGCAGGAACCGTCCGCCGAGGTCCTCCAGGAGGCTGGCCGCGGGTCCGTGGTGCGGCTCGACCTTCTCGAAGTAGGCGACCGCGGGCTGCCGCGTATAGCCCGCGTTGAGCAGTCCCTCCCCGAGCAGGTCCTCCTCGGGAAGCACATAGGCGATCCGGCTCACCCGGGCGGCGATCAGCCGCCGCTCCAGTTCCACCAGCAGCGCACTCGCCAGCCCCCGGCCACGCCAGGCCGAGGAGATCGCGATCCGCATCACCCAGCCCCGCTCACCCGCCACACATGCGAGCGCCGCCCCGATGGGCGCGCCCTGGTGGACGGCCACTACGGCGGGCTGCCGAGAAGTCAGCGCACCGATGCACTCGGCGAGCGAGAAGACGGACTCCTGCCCGAGCTCGGCCGTGGAGTCGATCAGGTGGACCACTTCGGCGAGATCACTCTCGCGGTAGTCGTGGATGAGCCAGTTCACCGGTACCGCCCCTCATTGGTGATGGTGGTGCTGTGGTGGCAGTGAGGCTAGGGGCGGCCGGGGAACGGGTCCTGCTCCATCGTGAACAATCCGGGGCGCGGAACGCTACGGTCCGTACGTAGCCAGAAGGCAGCCGGACGCGGCCGCCACCGGGGCCGGGCCACTGCCGAGGCCGAGCCGCGGCACACGCTTGTGGCATCGCCTGCCCTTGCCGTCCCACGGGGGATGACGGGCGGTCCGCTGCGGTGGCCTCTCGTGTCTCGCCTGCCGCCCGTAGCCCGTAGCCCGTCGCCTGTCGGCTGTCGCCTGTCGCCTGTCGCCCGTCGGCTGGTGCCTGCCGCGCGGGGCGACCGGCCGGCCCGCGCTCGCGCCTCTGACCGGCAGGAATCCGCTGGCTGGTGTGGCTCACCCGATGGCATGCTGTCCGGCGTGAACGGACCCGAGATCCACTTCAGCTTCGACCCTGCACTGCACCTTTTCGTCGGTTCAGCGCACGGCACCGCCGGTACGCCCGTGGTGACCGACGGGGCATCGACGCTCGGCCATGTCGTCGAGTCGCTCGGCGTCCCGCTCACCGAGGTCGGCCGGCTTGTCGTGGACGGCGCCGAGGTTCCCGTCTCCCATGTTCCGCAGGCGGGCGAGAGCATCGAGGTGCGCGCCGTCGAGCGTCCGCAGCGGCTTCCCGGTGCGCCGCTGAGGTTCCTGCTCGACGTACACCTCGGCACCCTGGCGCGCAGGTTGCGGCTGCTCGGTGTGGACGCGGCGTACACGAACGAGGATCCCGGCGACGCGGCACTGGCCGCGCTCTCGGCGAAGGAACAACGGGTACTGCTCTCCCGGGACCGCGGGCTGCTGCGACGGCGGGAGATCTGGGCGGGCGCGTTCATTTACAGCGACCGGCCCGACGACCAACTCCGGGACGTGCTGGGGCGCTTCGCTCCCACCCTCGCGCCGTGGACTCGCTGCACCGCGTGCAACGGCCGGCTCATGGACGCCGACAAGAACTCCGTCCGTGAGCATCTTGAGCACGGCACGCAGCGTACGTATGACGTCTTCGCCCAGTGCACGGCATGCGGCCGCGTCTACTGGCGAGGGGCGCACCACGCCCGGCTGGAGGCGATCGTCGAAGAGGCGCTCCGGGACAGCGCTACCTGAGTCGAAGCAGACCGCTGAGCGTCGAAGCAGACCGCTGAGCGGTGGGGCAGACCGCTCCGCGATGTTTCGCAGGAAGCTCCGGACGGCTTGTCGGCTGAGCCCGTCGGCGTACGAAATTCCTCAATCCGGGTGAGGGGCGGTTCTCGTATGGGCCTACGCACGGCCGTCCACGCGGCGCCGTACACGTGGCCGCTCCTTCCGCTGTAACAGGAGACTTCCCGGTTCGGCGGGAGGAGCTGCCCCTGATCAGCGAGCTCGCGGGGAAGGGTGGCCCTGTCCAGGAGGCCGGCATCCCAGGCCCGGCAGTCGTGTCCGAGTGCGGGCCGGGCGCTGCCCGTCATGCCGGGGGCGCTGCCCGCCATGTGTGGCGCTGCCTCCCCTGCGCCGTCGGCCACCAACACGCGGCCCAGCGCCGCCACTTCGCCGATATCGATCAGCATGACCGCGCGGCGGAGGCAGAAGATGGCTGCCCATCCCGGACCGATTCTGCTGCTTATCGGCGAATGAACGGGCCTTATCCGTCAGGGAGTTCGTCCGGGTGCCGCGTCTGCGAAGAAATCCCAGTCCCGTTTGCCCGGCAGGCGGCATCCGCGCGAGGGCGGTCCATGAGCCGGGTCTCGTCAGTGCGCTCACGGAGCCGTTGCCGACGGCGCCGGCGGCTTCGCGGGCCTTGGGCCGTGGCCCGGCCGAGCCGGCTGTGGGCTGCTGCCCGGTCGACGGTCCGGGGGTGTTGACGTCCGTATGCGTCATCACCGCGGCGAAGCTGTTCAGTCCGTCAGGAACCGTCGGCGTGTCGCGAAAAGTGCTCATTCGCCGTGCTCGTCGAGCGATGACTGGCCCGCCGCGGAGGGCCGCCGGAGCGCCTTTAGCCCACTCGTTTCGCGACACGCCGACGACGCGCGCCGTCCAATGGGTGAATCCGCTGCCTTCCGCCACCCGAAGAGCCCATGGCGTACCTCGAATGCGACGTTCTCCGGTGGTGCGCGGCCGCAATCCGGCTGACGGTGATCACGTCGCCACTGCGATCCGATGAGCCGACAAAGAGTCAGCCTTCGCAGTTGCGCCGAAAGGAACATGTCCCCATGCGCACTGCTCGCACCCTGTTCGCCTCAGCCGCCATTACGGCGGTGCTTGCAATCACCGCTCCCGCTGCGAACGCCATGATCACGGAGGACATTGCGTCGGACAGCGCTTCCTCCAGCAACCACAAGCAGGCCGCGACCGGCGACGACCATGACCGTGACCACGGTCGGGACCGCGACCGCGACCGCGACCGCGACCGCGACCGCGACCGTGACCACTGCCGTGACGGCCGCGACGGTCGCGATGGCCGCGACGGCCGGGGCAACGGTCGGGACCGCGACCGTGACCGCAACGGCCGCGATGGCCGCGATGGCCGCGATGGCCGCGATGGCCGTGACGGCCGTGACGGCCGCGACGGGCGTGGCCACGGACGTGACCACTGCCGTGACGACCACAGGCCGAGCGGTGGCATGCACACCGGTGGCGGTGCCATGGCCAAGACCGTGCTCGGTGACTGGGACCAGAGCAGCGGCTACGGCGACGACCACGACAAGCACGGGCGCGGCGACCGCGACCACGGCCGCGGCGGCTACGGCGACGACCACGACAAGCACGGGCGCGGCGACCGCGACCACGGCCGCGGTGGCTACGGCGACCACGACCGTGACGGCGGCTACGGCGACCACGGCCGTGGCGACCACCGCAAGCCGCACGGCGGCATCCACACCGGTGGTGGCGGTCTGGCGACCGGCGGCGGGATGGCCGCGGGTTCCGTGCTGATGCTCGGCGGTCTCGGCGCCGGTGCGTACATGCTGCGTCGTCGCAACGCCTCGGGTACCGCGGCTGCCTGATCAGGCACCCGCACGGAGACCGAAGCTGTCGCGGCCACCGTTCCACGTGGACGGTGGCCGCGGCGATTGCGTTACCGATGCCCCCCTCACGCCCGCGACGCCTCGTTCATGAAAGGCACCCTCACATGACCGCCCCGCAGTCGCCCCAGCCGAATTCGAATCCCTCCAGGACCGCCCCCGCGTCCCGCCCCGTCGGCCGCGGTCTGCTGTGGTCTGCGGGAGCGTTTCTGCTGGGCTCACTCCTCGTCTACAACTCCGTGGACACCTCTGCAGACCCCAAGCCGCTGGCCCACCCTGCCGTGGCCCAGTCCGCCACACCGCGGGGCTCCGCCGCTTCGGCGGTCCCCGACCTGGCACTGCCCCGTTCCGCACCGAAGCGCGTGTCGATTCCGGCGATCGCCGTCGACGCGCCCTTCACCCCGCTGACCATCGGCCCGACCGGGCAGCTCAACGCGCCGCCCGCGGGGGACAAGAACCTCGTCGGCTGGTACAAGGACGGGGCGGCGCCGGGCGAGCGCGGATCGGCGATCATCGCCGGTCACGTGGACACCAAGACCGGACCGGCGGTGTTCCTGCAACTTGAATCGCTCAAGACGGGCGCCACGATCAACATCACCCGGGAAGACGGCATCATCGCCACCTTCAAGGTTGACTCCGTCGAGACCTTCAACAAGGCGAGATTCCCCAATGACAGGGTCTACGCCGACGCCCCCACCGCGCAGCTCCGCGTGATCACCTGCGGTGGCGCATACGACAGGAAGGTCAAGGACTACGTGGACAACGTGGTGGTGTTCGCCCACCTCGCCTCGTTCAGACAGACCTGAGCGGGTTCCCTTCGCACCGCGGAGACCACCCCGGCATCTCAGGACTGGCCCAGGCCGCCGCTCCACCGGCCGGCCTGGGCTGTCTCATCGGCCGGGGGGCCCGGCGTGAATTCCTGGGCAGCTGGCCCGACTTCGCCCCCTTCGCCGGATACGCGCTCGGCTCCGGACTGGTGGTCACCCACCTCACCCGGGCGGCGCAGTCGCGCCGGGGCCTATCCCCGCACGCTCCCGTCCCAGCGCCAAGTGGTGCGCCGAGGGCGCCCCGCCAGCTCGGCGCGTCCGGTGGCCCACAGCAGGGTGGGCCAGGGATCGGCGGCCTGCGGGACGTCCGGGAACAGCCGGGCGAGCACCCGGGCACACAGGTCGGCGGGCGGGTTCCAGGCGAGTCCGAGGCCCTCCGCCAGGTCGTACGTGTGCACCAGGGTTTCCACGGCCCCCATCGCGGCGAAGCCCTCCGGGTCCGACACCCCGAACACATGGTGCGCGCGCACCTCCGGTGGCGTCGTCCGCACCATTGCCACCAGCAGCGCGCCACTCGCCTCCAACACCTGCAGCAGCCCCGCGGGCCCCGCCGCACGGTCCGCATGCACGGCGTTCGCGGGGCCGCCGGGCCGACGGCTCTCCCACACGAAGGGCACATTGCCCTCCAACGGCGGCCTTCTGGGGCCAAGTTGCACGGCGTAGGCGAAGAGATCGTCGCTGAGGTGCTCGACGGTCTCCCAGCAGTCCCACTCCAGCGAACCGGCCCTGCCGTCCCACGCCGTCGGCGGCGCCTGGCGCAGTACGGAAACGGAGAGCTGCACGGCACGGTCCAGATCGTCCGCGGTGACGGCGGACGGCGGGAGCGTGGCTTCGGTGGAACGAGATATTGACCGGGACATGGTGGGACCGTACCGCGCCTGAGCGGCTGGGCTCCGCCGCCTGGGCCTGCGGGTGCTCGGCATCGGGATCTGACGGTCTATCGTGTGCCCATGTCCGCCCCAGAACTGATCCGTATCGTCTCCCGCGACTCGCCCATGGCTCTGGCCCAGGTGGAGCGCGTCCGCGCCGAACTCGGCGCGCTGCACCCCGGTATCGCCACGGAGGTCATCCCGGTCAAGACCACCGGCGACCGCTGGATGGGGGCCCTCTCCCAGGTCGAGGGGAAGGGGGCGTTCACCAAGGAGGTCGACGCGGCCCTCCTGGCCGGTGAGGCGGACCTCGCGGTCCACTGCGTCAAGGACATCCCCGGCGACCGTCCGCTGCCGGCCGGCACGACCTTCGCCGCCTTCCTGGAGCGCGATGACGTCCGTGACGCGCTGATCCACCCCGGCGGGCACACCCTCGACGAACTCCCCGAAGGCACCCGGATCGGCACCTCGTCGGTCCGCCGGATCGCGCAGCTCGCCGCCTCCCATCCGCATCTGCAGTGTGTGCCGATGCGCGGCAACGCCAACCGCCGTATGGAGAAGCTCGCGGCCGGCGAGGCGGACGCACTGCTGCTGGCCGTCTCCGGGCTCGAGCGCATCGGCCGCACGGACGTGATCACCCAGATCCTGTCCGTGGACGAGATGTGCCCACCCGTCGGCGCGGGCGTGCTGGCGCTTCAGTGCCGCGAGGGCGACACCGAGACCATCGACGCCGTCAGCGGTCTGGGACACCCCCGGACGTTCCAGGAGACGACCGCCGAACGCATGCTGCTGCACGTCCTGCAGGGCCACTGCAACAGCCCGATCGCCGGCTACGCCAAGACGGACCGCCGCGGTGAACTGTCCCTGCGGGCCTGTGTCTTCACCCCGGACGGCAAGACGGTCCTCAACGCGCACGAATGGGCCGGCCCGCTCACCCCGGAGACCCTCGGCACCTCCGTGGCCGTCGCTCTGCTGCGCCAGGGCGCACGCGAACTGATCGACGGCATCGCGCACTGATCGACGGCATCGCGTACTGCTCGACGGCATCGCGTACTGAGGCTCGCGTCCCCTGAGGCCCGGTGACTCCGGCCGACGGCTGTCACGCTGCTCTCCGGGGCAGGCCGCGGGACCGTCGGCGTGCCGGCGTCCCTCAGCGAGCCCCTGGCGGCCCCGACGCCCCGACCGCCTCCCGGAGGGCCCGTCGGCAGGCCTGAATGGCGAGGTGCCGGCCGCGGCCCCGGCGGATCGCGGTGAACAGTCTGCGGGCCTGCCCGCCGTGCGGGAGCTGTTGGAGGGGGACGGTCGCCGGGCGGCCGTCCCATACGAGGTCCGGGAGCAGAGCAGCGGCGTGGCCCTGTTCGACGAGCCGCAGATGCAGCAGCAGGTCCGTGGACTCGAACCGGACATCGGGCTCGAAGCCCGTGCTGCGGCACAGCGTCAAGGCCCAGTGCCGGGTCGTCACCGCCACCGACGGCAACCACGGCCGAGCCGTGGCCCGTATGGCCCGCCTGCTCGGGCAGCGCGCCCACGTCTTCGTCCCGGAGGGCGTCCACCCGGCCGCCACGGCAGCCATCGCCGCCGAGGAGGCGCGGGTCACCGAAGTCGCCGGAAACTACGACGAGGCGGTACGGCAAGCGGCCGATGCGGTCGCCGCCACCCCGGTTTCCGTCCTCATCCAGGACACCGCCTGGCCCGGCTATGAGCGGATTCCCGGCTGGATCGTCGAGGGCTATGCGACCCTGTTCGCCGAAATCGACGCCCAACTGGCCGCGGTGGGCGCCGGATTGCCCGATCTCGTCGCCGTCCCGGTGGGCGTGGGCTCACTCGCCCAGGCCGCCGTCACCCACTACCGAAGCCGCCCCGCCGGAGCGGCCGCCCTGCTGTCGGTCGAGCCCGACAGCGCAGCCGGCGTCCTGGCGAGCCTCACCCGGCAGGCACCGGTCACCGTGACGACCGGCGTGACCACCATGACCGGCTTGAACTGCGGTACTCCCTCCACCCTCGCCTGGCCCTACCTCCGTGACGGCCTGGATGCCGCCATCGCCGTCACCGACGCCGACAGCGCCCGCGCCGCCGACGACCTCGCCGCTCTCGGCGTCCCCTCCGGCCCCTGCGGCGCCGCCTCGCTCGCCGGCGTCCGCGCCGCGCTCACCGGCGACGGCGCCGCCGCCCGCCGCACCGCCCTGGCCCTCAGCCCCGCCTCGACCCTCGTCCTGCTCAGCACCGAAGGCACCGCCGCCAACCCGCACCACGTGGCGAATCCGTCATGACCGACGCCGACCTGGTCACCGTCAACGGCGACTGCCCTGGCAGCCGTGGCAGCCGCCCGTGCAAGACCTCGCCGAGATCGGTGCGTACGAGGACCGGCGCACCGGCCCGCGGTATACGGGGTGGAGGTGTCGGCGACGACGCTGCCACGCGTTGCTGACCAGGAGTGATGGCTGGGGTAACCGGCGCCGGGCCGGCCGCTGGGTTGGGGTGTCCGCGTCCCGCCCCAACGGCCGCCCTCGGCTCAGCCCTTCAGCCGCTTGACGGCCGGTACGAGGTCACCTTCCTCAGCAATACCGGCGACCCAGAGAGCGGTGCTTCCGGGCACAGTGGTGAAGCTCCGCACGACGAGGCCCGGCGCGGTGGCCGTGTCCCACTGGTTCTTCTGCCCGTTCCACCGCAGGGCCGTGGGCGCGGCGCCCTTGCCGCCCAGGGCCCGGACTTCGCCGTTTCCCGCCTTGCCGACGGCACGCAGCCGGCCGTCCGCGACGTTCGGCGTCTTCGCCACTGTCCAGGTCTTGCCGTTCCCGTGCAGGGCGAAGGGCCGTTCCTCACCGCCGGACGTACTGCCGCCCACCGCCCAGATGTCGTCAGCGGCGAACGCGGTGACCCCGCCGAGCCAGTTGTGGGACCCCTGCGGGCCGGGAGCGGTGACGCGCTGCCAACGGGTGCCGTCCCAATGCAGCAGCAGCGCCGTCTGCGGTGACTTCTCGTCGACGGCGTACGCGGCGCCGACCGCCCAGATATCGTCCGGGGCGACGGCCGTGACACTGCTGAGTTCACCCTTGCCGACATCGGGAAGTGTCTGCCGATGCCAGCTCTTGCCGTCCCACGACTGGATGGCAGGGACTCCGTCCTTCACCGACCGGTTCATCGCCCGGCCCACGGTCCATGCCTTTCCGTCGGATGTCGTCGTCACGGCGTCGGGGACGACTCTGCCTGCCGGGTCGCGGTCCAGCTGGTGGGTGGTCCAGGTGCTCCCGTCCCAGTGCGTCGAAGCGCTGCCCACCGTCCAGATATCGGTGGCCGACCGGACGGCGAGGGCCTGCGGAAAGCTGTTCTCCGGCAGCGTGGACTCCTGCTTCCACGACGTCCCGTCCCAGCGCAGCGCGACGGCCTCGACAGCGGTGGCACTCTTCAGCCGATAGCCCACGGCCCAGGCCTGCCGGTCACTCAGTGCCGCTATTGCGGTCAGGTCCCCCTTCTCCACGGGCACCGGCGTCGCCTGCCACCGGTCCGCGCGTGACGCGGAGGACGCGGAGGATGCGGAGGATGCGGGGGAGGTGCCGGAGGGAGGGGAGAGGAAGGAGGCGGCGGAGGCGGCCGGTTCACCGTTCAGGCCGGCCAGGACCAGTGTCCCGGTGACCACGGTGGCCGCAAGTGCCGCCAGCAGGGGCACCCGGCCGCGACGCCGCCCGGGTGTGGAGCTACTCGTTGACATACGGACTTCCTTGTCTGGTGGAGGGGCGGATCTGAGGGGGAGGCGGAACGCCCGCTGTCTAGACCGTGGTGGTGAGGACGAAGTCGAAGGTGCCGGTGTAGAGGCCGGCCGCCGGACCGGTGAGCCCGATGGTGCAGGCACGGTTGAGCAGCCGGTCGGCGGCGTTGAGGGCCGCGAAGTCCCGGCCGTACGCCTGGGTGTCGTCGGGGAAATACAGCTGGGTGACGAGTACGGGGCCACCGGAGACCTGTAGCTGGGTGTGGATATGCGGTGCCCGTTGGCCCCAACGGCCCCAGTAGTCACGGGGGATGATGGTCCGCAGCAGGTAGGCGCCCCTGCTGTCCGTGTACTGGTGACCGCGGAGCGAGAACCCCGAAGTGTCGTAATCGCCGTTCTGATCGCACTGCCAGAACTCGATGAGCGTGTCGGGCAGCGGTTTGCAGGCGGTGTCGTAAACGACTCCGCGGAGGTCGAGCCGTACCCCGCGAATGGCCGGCGTGATCAGATCACCCCGAGCGGGGGAGTGGGGCTTGAACAGCGGGCCCTCGATGGCTGTTGGGGTTTCCTGCCCTGAGCAGGCAGGGGTGACGGCGAGCGGGAGGGCTGCGCGGCGGGCCGGCGATGACCGGCTCGGCTCCGCCGCCTCGGCCGCAGGGCCGGCCGAGGCGGCCACGCTCGCCCCGAGGGCCACGGAGGTCACCCCTGCGGAGGTGGACCTGAGGAAGGACCTCCTCGAACTTCCCTGTGCGCCGTCTGCCTGTGGGGGCGGCTGCGGACCGGTCGCAGCCCCGGGGCTCGTATCGTCGGCGTACCGCATCGGATCTCCTTGCCGGAAGGAACTCGTGGACGGGCACCCGACAGGACGGTCCGGACGTTGACGGCCGAGGTCAGTGGTGATGGTGGCTGGCTGACGGTGGCCGGTTTGGGGGCGTACCTTGTGGCGCCCCTATGACGGCCACCCTTGTGACGGGCCGTCCGTGGGGTGGTTGTCCGTGGGATGGCCGTCTGTGGGATGGCCTTCGTGGGATCGCCGTCCGTCGGGTGCGTTCTCTCGGACAGCCTCCGGTGTGGTGCCGGTCCGCACACCGGTCAGATGTCGGGTGAGTTGCGACCGTGACGAAACCTCGGGTGGGGGCGGTCCCAGTGAGGCGCCTCGTTTCATGGGCGGCAGGCAAGGACGCCGACGTACGGGGAGGTGTGGTGCGCGGTCCGCCATGCGGCTGCGGCCGGGCCGACTCCGGCTCATGGGGGTACCGTGACCCCGTCCGCTCAGACGTCCGCTCAGCCCTCCCTTCAGAGACCCGGCCCGGGGTCTGCGGTCCGCCCCGCGACCCGGACGGCGATCTGCGTACGGGACCTGACCCCCAACTTGTCCCGGACCCGGTCGAGATGGCCGGCCACGGTGCTCTTTGCGAGGCCCAAGTGGGAGGCGATCTGCTGATTGGTCATACCCTCGGCGACCAGTTCCGCCACCGCCGACTCCCGTCCGGTCAGCGGCGGTTGACCGACTGCGCCGACCCGGCCGGAACCCGCTGTCTGAACGCTTTCCTGTCCTACGGAACGGACCTGGGTGCCGCGCAGCGCATACGAGACCAGCCGAGCCCCGCGCAGTCGCCGGCCGGCCGCCATCGCCGCGCTGACTCGGGAGGGATGAACCTGCTCCCGGACCCGCGCCACCACCGCCTCCACCTGCCCCCACCAGTGCGCTTCCGGCTCCGTGTCGATCCGCCGGCGCATCGCGGCGGCCGCCGCGTAGAGCCGCAACGATCGCTGCAGGTCCCCCCGCTCGGCCGCCACGATGGCCAGCCCTTCCAGCGGATAGAGCCCATGAAAGCTCTCGCCGGGCGGCGCCTTGAGCAGTACCTCGGCGAACCTCCGCTCGGCGGCGTCCACATCGCCCAGCGCCAACCGGATCGCTCCTGCGGTGTGCAGGGCAGCCGTCACCTGGCCCGGCGGGGCGTTCGTTTCCAACTCGGGAAGGCACTCCTGCATCAGCTGCTCGGCTTCCGCGGCCCGGCCCGCCTGGAGCAGCGCCCACGCCAGATGGTGCCGGCAGAGCGCGAGGTCCAGCGGACAACCGAGCGTACGGACCACATCGAGGCATTCGGCGAAGACGGCGACAGCCTCGGAGAACTCGCCCCGGCACAGCCGAGCGGCCGCCAGCGCGTCCAAGGCATTGGCCAGCCTTCCGGGATGCCGCCCCGTGCGCCCGGCGGCAACCGCTTCCTGGGCGAAGGCGAGGGCCGCGGGATGGTCGTCCTGCAGACAGGCCGACCGCGCGGCCAGCGCCAATGCGGCACTACGGTCTTCGGGCCCCTGGACCCGCTCCAGCACCCCCGACAGCAGTGTGCGTGCGGCCGTCAATTGCTCCTGCTGGTACTGAAGCCGGGCCAGCGTGACCGCGAGCGGGGCGTGCCGGTGGTCCGAACGGGCGGCGGAGTGGGCGACGGCCGCCGCGAGGTTCTCCTGTTCCCGGGCGAGGGGCCCCTCGACGGTGTCGAGGAACACCCCTGGTGTGACGGTTCCCGCGGCCTTCCCGGCGAGCCAGTCGAGCGCCCGGTTCCAGGTGTCGGGCAGCTCGCCGGCTTCCGCGAGCCGGTCCATTCCATAGGCCCGGATGGCGCTCAACTGCCGGAATCTCGCCGTGCCTTGCGGCTCATCCCCTCGTACCCGCACGATCAGGGATTTCGCCTCCAGCGCGCAGACCACGCGCAGGACTTGCTCCGGGAGCACGAGGCTGTGGGGCGCCTGGGGGCCGACGCGCTTGCCGCGGTGCATGTCCTCCTCGCGGCCGGTGCCACCCCCGCGATGCACGCCGCCCTCGCGATGCACGCTGTCCCCGCGATGCACGTCATCTCCGCGGTGCATGCCTTCCCCACGGCCGGTGCCACCCCCGTGAGCGCCGCCCTCCCCGCGGACCTCTCCGCTTACGGCGCGCTCTCCGTCCCCCTCCCCGTCGCCGTGCCCGTCCCCGTCCCCGTCTCCGTCCCCGTCCCGGTCGTCGTTTCCCCCTCCGTTGCCGCAGACCGCGGCAGCGCCCTCCGCGTCGAAGCCGCCTCCGAGGACCGACAGCCGCCGGAACACCACTCTCTCCAACGGATCCAGCAAGCGATGGCTCCAATCGATCGCGGCCCCCAGCTCGCGATGGCGCCCCGGCCCGGTCCGGCTGCCGTCGGTCAGCAAGGACAGCTGGTCGTCCAGCCCGTGCAGAATGCCCGGCAGTGAGAGGGAGCCCACCCTGCCCGCCGCCAGTTCGATGGCCAGCGGCAGCCCGTCCAGCCGCCGGCAGATCTCGGCCACCGTGCGGGCCTCGCCGGACCCGAGCTCGAATGCCGCGTCGCTCGTCCGGGCGCGCGCCAGGAACAGCCTGACTGCCTCGGACCGCAGCAGCGCAGCGGTCTCGCGTTCCTCGCCGGTGGGCGACAGCGACAACTCGCCGACGCGGAAGACGACCTCGCCCGGGACCCGCAGCGGCTCCCGGCTGGTGGCGAGAAGCCGCAGCCGGGGGCAGCGCGTGAGCAGCGTCGCGGCCAGCCGTGCGCAGGCTTCGGCCAGGTGCTCGCAATTGTCCAGCACGATCAGCGTCGTGCGTGTGCCCAGCGCATGGATCAGTGCCTCGATCCCGGCGCGGCCTCCGCGCTCCCGGACCCCGAGGGCGGCGGCAAGAGCCTGCGGCAGCAGCTCACCGTCTTGCAGCGAGTCGAGGGCCACCCACTGTGCGCGGCCCGTCCGGCCGCCGTGCACACGGCCCGCGAGCTCCAGTGCCAGACGTGTCTTGCCCACTCCGCCGGGGCCGGTCAGGGTCAGCAGCCGGGAGGATCTCAGCAGAGTACGTAACCGCGACAGTTCTCGCTCACGCCCCACGAACGCGTCGAGGGCGGGCGGCAGTCCGCGACCTGGTAATTCCGCAGGTGAGGCGGCGGGATGCTCCGCGCGCTGCCGGAACGCGCGTTGCCGACAGGCGCCGGAGCAGTACCGTGCGGGCCGTCCGCCCGCGGCCTTGCCGCCTCTTGCGGCGCGTGAGGGCGTCGGAAGAGGCGCTCCACACAGTTCACATCGCCGCGAGCTCACCACACCAGGCATCCTGCCCAACAGGCGGCGGCCGCACCAGCGTTGCTCCGGAGTCACGGCCGAGAACCATCGGCACTGGACAACCGTGAGCTCGGCGCAAGGCAGACACCAGCTCGATCAGTCGAGGAGATCGACCCGGAACGTCAGCAGATGCGTCCCGACCGCCCGGACCGCCGTGCTGTTCAGTCGCGGGAGGGTCTTGAGCCGGGCGCGGGGGTCGTCCTGCGGGACCGGATGGGCGGTACCTGCATACCATCGCCCCTTGATCCTGACCCGGACCTGCGGATTCTCCTGGATGTTCCGCACGTACTGCGCTTTGTCGCCGTACTCGGAGACGAACCAGAAGACACGCCCGACGCGGCGTCCGCCGATCGGTGTCCGCCGGGGCAATCCGGACTTCCGCCCCGTCGTCTCCAGAAGAGTCTGCTGCGGAAACCGGGAGGTGATCGGATTGCCGATCCTCCGCTGGAACGAGGTAACGGCCCGGAACTTGATCTCGCGATAGCGCGACATCCACGACCTCCTTTTCGCTGCTGTGCGAGTGCGACCCGTCATGAGTATCGAGCACACCCCAAGTGAGAACTTCATGGACGGCCAGGAGCTGTGAGTAGCCGTCGACCGCTCGATGAGTGCGCAGCGGTGGCTTTGAACCATGCCACTGCGCCCGGGTTCAGGCTGCTGTCGTAGACGATGGGGTCGGTGTGTGACGGATTGGGTTAATTGGCGTGGTGTGGGTGGCTCCCCACGCCCGAGGGCTCGGCCTCGGGCGCCGGTTCCTGGCCGGCCTGGAGGCCTGGGTCGTCCCGCCGTCGGAGTGAGGGTTCCGGCGAACGGTGCAGGGGGCCCGTCTCAGCAACTTTGCCCCACGTTTCAGCCAGGATTTGACCGTCCGGAATCGTCGGCGGTGCACTGGCCGCCAGGGGTACCGGTCAAAGTTCGATGAGATTCGGGGAGCCGTCGGCGAGGTCGGGCGGTCTTCAGGGAACGGGGCAGTCTTCAGGTAGGTAGGCGGGCAGTCCTCAGGGAGGCGGGGCAACAACCTGGCGCGAACCTGGTTGGCGAGGTGTCCGCTGTCGCGCGGCGGGAGCGATCCGGGAGCGATTCGGGAGCGGCCGGCGCGCTTCGTGTGGCGGCAGCAGCGGTCTCAGGCTCTGGGATGATCTTTTGCGTGCTCGCCGCGCACATGACACGATGTCCAGCGCCGCACGGGGGAGCGGCGCACGTGTGGGGACAACCTCCCTTTGCGCACCACACTTTCCATGTGGTGCTCCCTTCTTCCCAGGGCGGCGAGAACCTACCAAGCCGCAGCACAAAGAATCACAAGGGAACGGGATCAGACATGACGACCTCCACACACACCTCCAGCCCCACGCCGATCTATGAAGAGCTCGTCGAGGAGCACGGAGACATTCTCGCCGAAGCCCGCGAGGCCGCAGAGCGTTCGCAGCGGACGGCGTCCCAAGCGCTGGACTGGAGCGATCTGCGCCGCCGCGACTGATTTCTGCGCTCACTTGCGGTAGTGCGTCCGCCTGAGTGCGGGGCCGCCTCTTGCTCGCTTTCGCCGAGAAGGGCGTCGGGCATCAGCGGCATCAAGCGACGGACGGCATCAATCGGCGGGTCAGTCGCTCCCGGGGAAAGCATCCACCAGTCGCGTCGGTGCGGCCTGCTTCCATGAGTCCACGAGGATGTCGTGCAGCTCGGTCATGTCCTCTAGCTCGGCCAGTCGCACTCGCACCCAATGGGAGCCCGCCTCGTGCGGCGGCACCCAGAACTTTTCCGGTTCCGCTGCGATGAGCTCCTTGCGCTCATGAATAGGGCATCGCACGGCGAATGATGTCTCATCGTCGGGGATCGTGACGAACATCTTCCCGGCGACCCGGAAGGTCGGCATCTCCCAGGCTTCCTTCTCCACTGTCTCGGGCAGGGAGAGGGCGATACGGCGGACATCAGCGGAATCGATCACGCTCACTACTGTAGACGCGCCGCCAACCGCGCGAACAGGTATTCCCCTGCCCGCCCCGCGATGCCCGAGGCGGCGTTGAGGGCAGCACTCCCATATTGTCCGCACTCCCACATTGTCTGCACTCCCACATTGTCCGCGCCCGAGGCCCGCGCCCGTCCTTGCTCAGGAGGCGGAGTGGGTGCCCTTGTCCCGGATCAGATTCTCGACGTGGTCGAAGCGCTCGTGCAGCGTACGCAGCTCCGAACGCAGTGCCTCCGCGTCCTCACGCGCATGACTCCCCACCGCTTTGCTCAGACGGACCATGTCCTGCTCCGCGTGGCCCACGAACCAGGTGGCGAGCGCCGCCGTGATGACCCCGAATGCCGTAATGGCGCTGAGCATCAACAGGGAAGCGATGACACGGCCCCACAGCGTGACGGGGTAGAAATCCCCGTACCCCACAGTGGTCGCTGTCTCGATCGACCACCACAACGCCTTCGGATACGACGTGATATTGGCGTGTGGCGCACCGGATTCGGCGATCACGACCAGAGCGGCACCCGCAAGAAGTACCGCGGTCATGACCACGGTGACCCAGAGCGCCGCTTGTGCATGCAGCCGGCGCCATGCCTCGTTACGGAAGAAGCGATTCAGTACGGACAAGAGAAACGACGGCACCAACGGGCGTCACCTTCCACTGCGGCCTGGTGGGCAACCGGCCTTCCGCCATCGCTGACATTAACAGGAGCCAACGCCATGCCCGGATATGCCGGTGGATGACCGGTCGCCCTCCGCGCTCAGCGTGCGGAAACACCCTGGCGCGGGGTGGCAGGTGGATCGCCATGGACGGCGTGCAGATAGAGGGCCAGGGTGTCGACTGTGAAATACGAACTGTAGGAGACGTCCGGGAAATCACCGCCCGTGTGGTAACCGCCGATGACGCCGATCAGGGCGTAACCGGTGAAGTCCCGCACCAGGAACGGTCCGCCGGAGGTGCCGCCGATATAGCCCGCGCAGGAAATCTCCAGGAAATCGCCGGGGGCGGCTGGATCGGTGCTGGTGTACCGGTGTGTGGAGGAAGTGCAGTCGAGGGGTTTGGGGTGGGTGGTGTCCTTGTTGCCGGGGTAGCCGATGAGTCGTACGTTCCGGTGGGCATAGCCCGGGTACGGCCGGAGGCCGAAGCCGCCGGTCACCTCCTCCACCTCGGCACCGTCCTCGCGTGTCCCGAGCCGGACGACCGCATAGTCCCAGCGGGCGCCCACGTCCGTTCCGAGGTCGTAGTAGCGCTGGTCGAGGTAGAGGCGCTCGACGGGGTAGATCCCGTGCGGTTTCAGCCCGTCGTGATACTGCGGCACGAACGACAGATGTCGCTTCGGGTCGGGTGAGCGCAGACAGTGGGCGGCACTGACCACCAGATCGCGGTGCGGACTGCGGACGACCGTGCCGCCGCAGAACCGGCCGGTGTTGCTGCCATCCGTCCAGAAGAACGTCCCCACCTGGGGGAGCCCGTCGAAGGGGTGGCTCGGCGGGGTTGCGGCCGTCGCCGGGCGCGGCACCGCCGAGCTCTTTGCCGCGGCGGCCGGTCGTGCTGTCCGCATCCGCTGCGGAGTCCAGTACGTGTCGGCCGACGCGGTGGAGAGGCGTAACCCGTGCCCGTGGCCGTACGGGGCCTTCGCGGCGTGCGCCGGCGGTGCCGGGGCGAGAGTGAAGGACAGAGAGAGCAGCAGCGTGGTGAGCAGCAGGGCCAGGCGGCCGCGGACAGCGATCGGTCTGCTCATGATCCAGGTCCTCCCGAGGGCCGGCGTACGGAACGAGAGACTTGCGCGAGGCGAGCGTGCCATGGTCCTACGGCCCGCGAGCGTAGGGCGAGAGGCCGGGCCGGATTCGTGGCATACCGTCAAAAGCCCAGGGGCTGCGGCCGGGTAGGCATCAGGGCCTGTCCGGCCGGGCCTGATGGGCTCTTGCGGTCTGACGAGTCCGCAGAGCCCGGCTGTCGGTCAGGCCGGCCGCCGGCCAGGTCCCGCCCGTCAGCACACGGGCAGGTGCCGGGCGAAGAACGAGAGCACGTGGTGGCGCACCAGGGGAACCGACACGGCCGGGTCGATCGCGCCGACCAGCTTGGTCCGGTCGGCGGCGGTCATCAGCCCGGCGGCCTGCAACTGGGGCACGAGGGCGGCGTAGTCGGTGAACACTCCGTGCGCGGCGTGGTCCAGCTGCCGGCGGCTGGTGCATCCGTGCTGGTGGGCGAGCATCGCCGACCAGGAACGCTCCAGCTCCTTCTTGTAGGGGAAGCCATCGGTTCCCAGCAGGAGCAGCGGCCGGTCCGTGCCGTACCGGGCGATCGGGAAGAGCTTCCCTTCCTGGCCGGGGGAGGCCGGTGGGTGGTCCAGAAAGCCCTCCAGGTTGACCGCGGCGTGGAGGCGCCGGTCCTCGTACATCGCCTCCGCGGCGGTGGTGCCGCCGGCCGAGTGGCCGTAGATCCCCACCCGCCGCACATCCAGTGCACGACCGAGGTGCTCCGGCAGCGGGCGTCCCTCCGCGTCCGGGTTCCGCCCGGCGGCCAGCGCTTCCAGCTGGTTCAGCACGAACCGGGTGTCCGCGATCCGGGTGCCGATCACGGTACGGAACAGCTTCGGGTCCGAGCGGGGGTCTCCCCGGAAAACCGTTTCGCGGACCTTCTTCCTCCCGGCCCCGGCGTGCGGGAACTCGACCTCGCTGCCGTCGCCGGGGTGGTCGAGGGTCACCACCACATAGCCGCGGCTCGCCAGTTCTTCGGCGATACCGGTGCCGAAGGTGCGCGGGTCGCCGCCTCCCGGGCTGTACAGCAGCACCGGCCGCCGCACGGTCTGCGCGGGCGCGCCCGTGTGTGCATGGGTCCTGGTGGCCGCCCAGTTCACCCCCTTCGCCGGCAGTCCCTCATGGAAGAGGGGCTCGATGAACGGCAGACGCTCGGCGGCGCCCCTGGTCATCTGCGGGGCGACCGGGTAGCCGCGGACGGTGCGGGCCGGATAGAACACCGTCGCCATCACTTCCCGAACGGGGAGCGGCTCCCACGGGTCACGCCTGGCGCGATCGACCAGATACAGCGTGGTGGACCCGATCCGGTGCGGCCCGGTCGGCGCCGGCAACCGTACGGTGAGGTCCTTCGCGGTGCGCGCCGTCCCGGGCTGTGCCTGCGCGACGCCGCCGCCCGCGAGCAGCATCGTGGCCGCCGGCACGGCCGACTTGGTGACGGTCCGACGGTTCACTCCCGCCACCTGCCCACCCCCGGGCACGCCCTCAACGCCGCGCTCCAGCGCAGACGATCCGCCCGCTCGCTCACCCTCGTCGACGCTCTTGCGGAACATGACTCTCCCCTTGTGCCTCTGTGACGTCAGTCCTTGTGCCTTCCGGCAGCCCCTGAATGAATAAAGGGGGCATGACCTGGAGAGTGGCACCCAGCGGGGAGGACGGACCATCGTTCAGGCCCTGCCCGAAACGATGGCGATGTGCCACCAGGGAGAGTAGTGATCCGGGTCCATTTCACGGCTGCCGACTTCGCCCAGGTCCGGTTCGCCCCCCGGCCGGCCCCGCTGCAAGAGCTGAACGTGGCCCTCATGAAGATGTGCTCCCCGGACGACGCGTTGCTCTTCGGCCGCTGGCGACGACGGCTGCTCCAGTCCCTGCCGCCCGCCGTCGAGCCGCTGAGTGACCTGGTTCCCGCCGAGGTGGCCCCCCACTTCCTCGATGTCTTCAGCGACACTCTGAAGGAGGGGCTGGACACCGTCCGAGCATCGCCACCGGACCTGGTCCGCTCCGAGATCGAGCGGGTGTACGCCCGGCAGCCGACCCCGGCTCCGCTGTGGCTCCGCGATCTGTACCGGGGCGACGGCGACGCCTGGCGCCTCCTCCGCCGGGCACAGCACGCGGCATTCGATACGGCTCTGCGCCCCGTGTGGCCCTTGGTGCAGGACCTCCACCAGGCGGAGTTCACCCGCCACGCCCTGACCGTGGCCGAGCACGGCATCGGCACCGCACTCACCGAACTCGCCCCGGGCGTCCGGCTGCACGAGAACGTCTGGGAATTCGAGGCGTCCTACGAGCGCGACATCGCGCTGGGCGGTCGCGGCGTACTGCTGCTGCCCACCTTCCACTGGACCGGCCCTCCCCTGATCGCCGACCTGCCCGAGCGCCCCGTGGCCGTGACCTATCCGGCCGGACCGGGTCTGCCGCTCGCGCCGGCCGGGGCGGTCGGCTCGGACGAGGCGCTCGCCGGTGTGCTCGGACGGACCCGCTTCGACATCCTGCTGCTCCTCGGGGAGGAGCACACCACCAGCGCACTCGCCCGGCAGCTGAACGTCAGCAATGCCACCGCTTCCGCCCACACCGCCGCACTGCGCGGCGCCGGCCTGATCACCAGCACCCGCGCGGGACGGGCGGTCCTGCACCGGCGCACGGCGCTGGGGAGTCTGCTGGTGCGGTGTCCTGGCCGGGGGACTCGCCCTGTCACGGTGCGTGACCGAGGTTCACCAAGGTAGGAGGGGCGGCGACCAAGCCGCTCGCTCGCCGCCCGCATTCCCTGAGAGGTAATCTGAAATTCACTGCACCTGCTCCCCAATGCCGGGGAGGGCATATGACCGCCGGTGTGAGCCTCCGCCCCAGCAAGGCGGACGCACTTCGCTACACGCCCATCGCCGAGCACGGCATGATCGGCGATATGCGCACCGCTGCGCTCGTGGGTACGAACGGCACCATCGACTGGTATTGCTGCACACGATTCGATGCGCCCAGTGTCTTCGGGGCCCTGCTGGACGCCGATCGCGGCGGGGCCTTTGAACTGGCCGCGGATGTGCCCGCCCGGACGAAGCAGTTCTACTTTCCCGACACCAACATCCTGATCACGCGGTTCTTCGCGGACAACGGTGTCGGCGAGGTCCAGGACTTCATGCCGATCGTCGACGACTCCCGCGAGGCGGACCGTCATCGGCTGATCCGGCGGGTGCTCTGTGTGCGCGGATCACTGCCGTTCATCGCCCGGGTGGCTCCGCGCTTCGATTACGGGAGAAGCGTGCACACCGTGAGCTCCCGGCAGGGCCAGACCGTGTTCGACTCCCCGGCGCTTTCGCTGGCGCTGACGTCCAGCGTTCCGGTCGAGATCGACGGTCCGGATGCCCGGTGCTCGTTCACGCTGGACGAGGGCAGTGCCGCGGTGTTCGCCCTCGACCGGATCGGTGACGGGGTGGAGCCGCGGGCCTGTCCGCTGTCGGAGGCGGAGGATCTGTTCGGCGCCACGGTGCGCTATTGGCGCAGCTGGCTTTCGCACTCCCGCTATCGCGGGCGCTGGCGGGAAATGGTCCACCGCTCCGCGCTGACCCTCAAGCTCCTCACCTACGCGCCGACCGGCGCCATCGTGGCCGCTCCCACGACCAGCCTGCCCGAACAGATCGGCGGCGAGCGGAATTGGGACTATCGCTATGCCTGGGTGAGAGACTCCGCGTTCTGCATCTATGCGCTGCTCAGACTGGGCTTCACCGATGAGGCCAAGGCCTTTGTGCACTTCCTGTCCCAGAACATCTGCCTCACGGACTGCGCCGACGGCCCACTGCAGATCATGTACGGCATCGACGGCCGCAGCGAACTGCCGGAGGAAGAACTCCTCCACCTGGAGGGCCACCTGGGCTCAAGCCCCGTCCGGATCGGCAACAACGCCGTCAACCAGCTCCAACTGGATATCTACGGTGCACTCATCGACTCCCTCTACCTCTACGACAAATGGGGAGAGCCGCTGTCCAGCGAGCACTGGGACACCGTCGGCAAGCTCGTGGACTGGGTCTGTGACAACTGGGACCAGCCGGACGAAGGTATTTGGGAGACCCGCGGCAAAACCCAGAACTTCCTGTACTCACAGCTGATGTGCTGGGTGGCGCTGGAACGGGCGATGCGGATCGCCGCTCACCGGGGGCTGCCGGCGGACATGCTCCGCTGGGGAAGGGCCCGGGACGCCATCTACCGGCGAATCATGGAGCGTGGCTGGTCCAGCAAGCGAATGGCGTTCGTTCAGCACGAGGGCGACGACGTTCTCGATGCCGCCGTTCTGATGATGCCGCTGGCCAAGTTCATCTCCCCGACGGACCCGAAATGGCTGTCCACTCTGGACGCATTGGGCGAGGAGCTGGTGTCCGACTCCCTGGTCTACCGCTATGACCCCGGCGGCAGCCCGGACGGACTGCGCGGTGAGGAAGGCACCTTCTCGATCTGCTCGTTCTGGTATGTCGAGGCGCTGTCCCGTGCCGGCCGTGTGGACGAGGCGCGGCTCGCCTTCGAGAAGATGCTCACCTACGGAAATCACCTCGGCCTGTACGCCGAAGAAATCGGCCGCACCGGCGAGCAGATCGGCAACTTCCCCCAAGCCTTCACCCACCTGGCACTCATCAGCGCCGCATTCAACCTCGACCGTGCCTTGGGCTGAGGCCCGCGGAAGAGCCACTCTGCTGCGCGAGCGAGAATTCCGAGGCCCGGCAGGCCCGGTGGGCAAAAGCGGAGAGTGCGGAGGTCTTCGCGTCACGCCGGGCACCCCGTACGGAGTCCTCACATGGCGTGGCGATGCGCGCGGCCTTACCGTCGGCTGAGAACCCGTCCCGATGGCGGGGAAAGGCTGAGGCGCACTGCCCTTCGCACGTCGGTGCGCCCCAGCCGTCATCTTCGGGTTACGCCTCGCGGTGGGGATCGTAGACGTATGGAGTCGTGGTGCTCAGAACGGTGAACCCGAGTCGTTGCAGGATGGGGCGGCTCTGGTCGGTGGCGTCGACCTGAAGGTAGCGGTAGCCGAGGTCGGCGGCGGTCCGGGCGCGGTGGGCGACCAGAGCACGGTAGATACCCCGGCCTCGCCAGGCAGCCACGGTGCCGCCGCCCCAAAGGCCGGCGAAGTCGGTGCCTGGGTTCAGTTCCATCCGCGCTGCGCACACGGGCAGGTCGCCGGCCATCGCGACGACCATGCTGATGGTTTCGGAGTTCTGGGCGAGCTGGGCGAGCAGCCGCTGCCGCAGGCGTGCGCTGCTGGTGCCGAAGGCTTGCTCGTGGACGTCCGCCACGAGGTCCACCCCGGCGGGGTCGGTCACCGCACGCAGGTGGACACCTTGGGGCAATGCGGCGTCTGTGGGCAGGCCCCGGACCGGCGCGACCATTACTGCCTCCTGCGGCTCGGGCGTGAACCCGGCCGACTTCAGCCGCCTCCCGAGGTCACCGGGACGGTCGTGGGCGTATGCCTTCCATTCGAACTCGCGCCCAAGCGTGGCGAAATACCGCGCCTGTGCTCTGATCGCCACATCCGCGGTGGTCCGGTCGAGGTCCGACCAGAGGACGCCGTTCCAGTCGTGATCCGCGCCGACCTGCCGCACGACGTTGCCGTCACGCTCGACACGGGTTCCGGGGCTGTCGGCCTGCACGTCGCGCCTCAGCTGGCGGTCGAACAGGGCGAGTACTTCCTCGTGATTCATCCGCGCACTCCAGCATGGAGAGGGAAGCCGTACCACTGAGTTTCCCCCGTTCCCCGCCGACGTGAGCGATCATCTGGAGCTTGAGAGGCACGGCCGGGTTTTCCCAGTCGAGCGTCTTTCTGGGCCCGCAGCTCGGGGCACTGCTCGATCCGTCTCAGCCTTCCGGACGCTCTTCTTTTCTCGCCAGAGATCAGCGATCCGGATTCGTCGTGCTCGGACAGGTGGCGGCACGAGACGGGCGGTCGCCGTCCTCCGCCCTTGCCGTCGAGCGGGTGAAGGATGAACGTGCGCACCTTGCCTGTGATGGGCTGAATCGCGGGCCGCGTCCTCGTGCCAGACGGCTTCGTGCGACGATCAGTTGAACCTGAGCAGAGGTGCGGCGGGGCGTACTGCCGGACCGCCGCTGTCACCTGCTCCTGGCTGCCGGCTGAGTTCAACGGGCGAAGCCCTGGGCCTTCTCGGGGGGATGGTCCAAATACCTTGTCACTTGACGTTCAGACAGTCCAAGTCCCCCGATTCCTGACAGAACTCTTGACGCATCGTTCACACATGGTGAACATGCATCGGGCAAGAGAGCGCTCCCATGAACTTCAATCGTTCACTTCCTGAATCAGGAGAGCTGCTATGCCCACACCCCCCACTGCCGGTTCGGCGCCCCGCGCGCCGAGGCCCTCCCGCCGCAGCGTGCTGGCCGCGATGGCAGCTGCCGTTCCGGCCGCGGGCCTGCCGGTCCTCTCTGGCCGGGCGTCCGCTGCGCCTGCCGCCGGCGCGCTGCCGGGCGGCGGCGACCTCGGCCCGAATGTGCTGGTGTTCGATCCCGCCACGCCCAACATCCAGGGCACTCTCGACGAGATCTTCAAGCGGCAGGAGTCCGCCCAGTTCGGCGAGGGGAGATTCGCGCTCCTCTTCAAACCGGGCACGTACCGTGGCCTGAACGCCCAGATCGGCTTCTACACCTCGATCGCGGGCCTCGGACTGTCGCCCGGTGACACGACGTTCCACGGCGATGTCACCGTCGACGCCGGCTGGTTCAACGGCAACGCGACACAGAACTTCTGGCGCTCGGCGGAGAACCTCACGCTCCACCCGGTCAACGGCACCAACCGGTGGGCGGTGGCACAGGCGGCGCCGTTCCGGCGGATGCACATCAAGGGCGGACTGAACCTGGCGCCGGACGGCTACGGCTGGGCCAGCGGCGGCTATATCGCCGACAGCCGTATCGACGGCAGCGTGGCCCCCTACTCACAGCAGCAGTGGTACACCCGTGACAGCTCGGTGGGTGGCTGGAACAACGCCGTGTGGAACATGGTGTTCTCGGGCGTCGAGGGAGCCCCCGCGCAGAGCTTCCCCGACCCGCCGTACACCACTCTCGACACCACCCCGGTCTCCCGCGAAAAGCCCTTCCTCTATCTCGACGGGGCGGACTACAAGGTCTTCCTCCCGGAGAAGCGCACGAATGCCCGCGGCACGACCTGGGGGAGTGGCACGCCAAGGGGCGAGTCCCTTCCGCTCGGCCAGTTCTATGTCGCCAAGCCCGGTGTCGACGCGGCAACCCTCAACGCGGCGCTGGCCCAGGGCCTCAACCTGCTGCTCACACCCGGGATTTACCACCTCGACCGGCCGGTCGAGGTGCGGCGCCCGAACACCGTGGTGCTGGGGCTGGGGTACCCGACCCTCGTTCCGGAGAACGGTGCGACGGCCATGAAGGTCGCCGATGTCGACGGTGTGCGACTCGCCGGATTCCTGATCGATGCCGGCCTGGTCAACTCCGCCACACTGCTGGAGGTCGGCCCCGAGGGTGCGTCCGCTGACCACGCCGCCAATCCGACCACGGTTCAGGACGTCTTCATACGGATCGGCGGGGCGGGCCCCGGCAAGGCGACCACCAGCATGGTGATCAACAGCAACCACACCCTCATCGACCACACCTGGGTCTGGCGGGCCGACCACGGGGACGGTGTGGGCTGGGAGACGAACCGGGCCGACTACGGGGTCCGGGTCAACGGGGACGACGTCCTGGCGACCGGGCTCTTCGTCGAACACTTCAACAAGTACGACGTGGAGTGGCGCGGCGAACGGGGACGTACGGTCTTCTTCCAGAACGAGAAGGCCTACGACGCGCCCAATCAGGCCGCGATACAGAACGGCGACATCAAGGGGTACGCCGCGTACAAGATCGCTGATGGCGTGACCACCCATGAAGGGTGGGGCCTGGGCAGCTACTGCTACTACAACGTGGATCCCACCATCCGTCAGGAACACGGCTTCCAGGCGCCCGTCAAACCGGGCGTGAAGCTCCACCATCTGCTGGTGGTCTCCCTGGGAGGCAAGGGGCAGTACGAGCACGTGATCAACAGCATCGGCGCTCCTACCTCGGGCACCTCGACGGTGCCGTCCACGGTGGTTTCCTATCCGTGACCCTCCGGGTCACCGGGACCCGTGCGATCGGCTCGGCCTCCGCCGTCACCGCCATGGTGCTCGGCACGGTCGTCGGCGCGGTCCCCGCCGCCTACCTGGGCACGTGGGGCAGTCGGACCGGCACCGGTCAGCTGCCGCTCTCGCGGCTCGCTTTCGGGCGCGGGGTGGCCCTGCCCGGCATCATGCAGTGGCTCTCCTCCGTCGCCTGGCATGCGCTCATCGGCCTCTTCGGCGGTGCGGCGCTGGCCCAGCTGCTCGGCTGGCCGTTCTGGCTGGGGGCACTGGTGGTTCTGCTGCTCCAAGGGGTCGTCGGCGTCTTCGGATACGAGGCCCTCCATCAGCTCCAGCGGGTGATGACCTTCGTGCTGGGCGCCGCGTTCGTGGTGCCCAGCGTGCAGCTGCTGTCCGGTGTGCCGCTCCCCGTATCGGGCTCCGCGCGCGGCGGCGAGCGTCTCGGCGCCTTCGTCCTGACCAGCACCATCGCCCTCAGCCTGGCCATCTCGTGGGCGCCGTACGCCTCGGACTTCAGCCGCTACCTGCCGCGTACGACGTCCCGGCCCCGGATGTTCTGGTACTCCCTGCTCGGCATGGTGCTCTCCTTCGCCTGGGTCCAGGCGCTGGGGCTGTGGGGAGCCGAGCTGTTCACCGACCAGACCGCCGCCGGGGTGCACGGGCTGCTGGGCGGCGACGCGCGGCTGCGTGCCAAGGCCCGGCGGGGTGCGCCGATCGGCATCGAGGCCGAGTTCGGCCGCCCCCAGCCCTGGTGGCCCGCTTGTGTCGCCTTCGTCGCCGCCTTCGCCGCGGCCGTGCCCTTCATGAACACCACCCTGTTCGTCGGCCCGGTCGCGGCCGCGCTGCATGGGGATGATTTCGCCTACTACATTGCATTCCTGGCCTATATGGCGGCTTATGTGCCTTTGCGGCTTTTTGTGCGCACCGCCAGGACCGAGGCGGCGGAGCCGGTCGTGGCTGCGCCGGGCGGGGGCGGGTGAGCCGGGCGCACGGTGTGGCCGGTGAGGAGTATGGGCGCAGCGCTCACCTCGTGACGGTGTCCGGGGCGCCTGCGCCGCTTCTGCGGGGTTGTTGGGTGACGTGTCAGGTGTGATCGGCCTGCCTTGGGGTTGAGCAGGTTGGTGCCGAGCCCGGCCCGGAAGGCGGAGCCTCTTCCGGAGGCGAATGATCCGGTGGACTCCTCATCGGAAGTGGCCATGGCGGCGGCACCTTTGAGGTATTTCCATTCACCATGCACCTTTTGTTGCCTGCACCGCCACAGCGCCGAAAGGCCCAGCCAGCCAAGTACCCGGCGCCGGCGATCCGCAGGGCGTCGTAGGTCAGGCGGGACGCGGTGAGCAGTGACGAGGGAGGGGCCACCGCGGCGATTGAGGGCCTGTGACCATGTCCGGCGCCCCTCGGCGGGTCCCGGCTGCTGCCGCCATTCGGCCTGCCCGTGCAACGAAAGGCATGCAGGCGCTTTTACCCGACGGATCGTGAAGCAAACCGGTGGGTGATTTCCGAGTGCCCGCGGCGGAATCGGGCACCCGATTGTCCGGAGGATGACAACTGTGGTTCCCCTTCTTCCGACGCTGCCGCACTGATCATTTTCGGTGCCGGAATCGCAGGGCGGTCCCGAGGGCCCGTAGCGGTCATCGGCGCCGCCCGGCTTCTGGTCCGGTGAGGTGTTCGGCGGCGCACCGCTTGCCCGTATCCGCTGGGGCGGGCCGGGGTTCGATCATTCCGATGTTGCGAAGGGCAAACATTTTCTTCCGAACTCGGAAATGTGTGGTTGACACCTCGGGAAGAGGGCACGCTTTCCGATCTGAAGGTAAGTCGACGCGATACGAGGTGAGCTTTATCATGTGCACCGCCGAGGCTCCGCGCATGGTCACGGCGTCGCCGGTGCTGGAGCTTCAACTGGACTGCTATTCCGAAGCCGTCGGGCCTGCCCGGCACCTTGCGGCCACGTTTCTGGAGCGTCTGGAGCCCTCCCTGGACAAGGACGCCAAGGACGCGGTGATCCTGGTCGTCTCCGAACTGGTCACCAACGCCGTACGTCATGCGGGCGGCGAGTTCTGCACGTTGCGGCTGACGTCCGGCCCGCATTCGGTCGTGGTCGCCGTGGGCGACTCCAGCCCTGTTCTGCCGCGCCCCCGCACGCCCGATGTGACCGGAGAGGGGGGCGGCTTCGGATGGTCGATGGTCTGCCGCCTCGCGGCATCCGTAGAGGTCCTCAGGAAGCCGGCCGGTAAAACTGTGACGGCGGTCATCTCCCGCCAGGGTGCCTCGCGCACCGGCGAGCCGGGCCCTGACGCAAGAGTCACGGCCTGAGAGCGAACCGTCCGCCCCGCATTTCTCCGTGATTCCCGTCACCCCCATGGGGTGACCCCGTGGACGTGAATATCGCCGAGGGATGCGCAGAATCCGCGACGCCGGTGCTGAGTACAGTCACAGCCCGGCTATAAGCCTTCTTGTGGGAGCCGGGGGTCGGGGCGCCCCTGTTGCGTAACGGCGGTGTGACCGAACGCATTGGGCAGTGGCAACTCCCGCCATCCATCGGGCCGGATCCTCACGGATCCTCACCGGATCCTCATCGGCGAGGGCGCCATGGGAGACGAAACCGGAGGGGGTGGCGACCGTGCCCAGTTGTTGCCGGAATTCCTTGCCGGTGGAATCTGCATTCGATGGTGCCGTATCGCAGTCAGCCGAATCTGTGGCACCGTCAACAATCCGCCCGGCTCACCGAGTTACTCGGCGAACCGGCGGAGACGGAAATCTGATCGCGTCCGGCGAGGGCCACTCGATGGCCTTCTTTTCGCAGCTTTCGGGCGCCCGGCGGCATTCTTCCCGCGCTCAGGAGAGGGCGTCCGGCCAAGGAACCTGGGTGGCGGTCGGGGCCGTGTAATCGATTCCCGGTACCGCGAAGCCATAGAGCCGCTGGACCTCGGCATGGAACCAGTCGAGGTCGGCGAGGCGGGTGATGGTCTCGGTGGTGGCCGTCTCCCACCGCTCGGTCACGGCGGCCTGCACCGCGCTGTTGAGTTCCCAGGAGTCGAGACGGACCCGGCCGTCGTCGTCGACATCGAGGGGCCGGGCACCGGTGAGTTGGTCCCACAGGCCGGCCAGCTGGGCGATCGGCGGCACCATGGCGTCGCCCAGGACGCCGCGCAGCAGGCCCACGTAGAGCGCGATGCCGGGGATGGCGGTGGAGGACTGGGTGACCGCGGCCCCGTTGACGGAGGTGACCGCACGGCCGCCGACCAGCTTGTCCAGGCGCTCGTTGAGCGTACGGGCGGTCCCTTCGAGGTGAGACTTGGCGGCGCCGATGGTGCCCTGCCGGTAGATCCCGTCCGTCAGAGGGGAGCCGATGTAGGACAGGGCGGCAGTGGTGAATCCGTCGGCGAGCAGCTCACGGTCGGCGAGTTGGTCGATCCACCGCTCCCAGTCCGCGCCGCCCATCACCGCGACGGTCTGCTCGATGTCGTCCTCCGTGGCCGGCGCCGTCTCCACCTCCTTGACCTCCGGAGCCCCCTCGCTGTCGAAGACGAGGGTCTTGGTGCGGTACGCCTCGCCGATGGGCTTGAGGGCGGAGGTGTAGGTGGCACCGGTGTCCGGGTCGGTGCGGCGCGGGGCGGCGACCGAGTAGACCAGATGGTCCAGGCGGCCGAAGCGCTCCCGGAGCACCTCCGCGACCTGGTCCTTCATCGCGTCGGAGAATGCGTCGCCGTTGAGGAAGACCATCTCGTGACCGTGCCGGCGGGCGAGTTCAGCGGTGGCGGCGGTGCGGTACCAGCCGGCGGTGGCGGTGCGCCGCTCGGTGGGGGCCTTCTCGAAACAGACGCCGATACCGCGGATGCCTACCCGCGCGAGGCCGGCGATCGTCGCGGCCAGCCCGTAGCCCGCCGAGGAGCCGACGATGAGTGCCACCGGAGCGCTGCTCGGGACCTCGGCGGGGGAGGGGACGGCCTGCCACATCTCCTGCACCAGGCGCTCGCAGCCCGCCGGATGGGAGTCGAGGAAGAGGAAGCCACGGCTGCGCGGGGTGATGACTCGTTCGCTCATGAGGCACGTCCTTCGGGTCGTCGCGGAGGAAGAGGCGGCCGGGCCGGAGCACACACCGCGCCTTGCAAGTCTGCGACCAAGCACGATCGCATGATCAGCTGGGCGGACACAGTAATGAGAGGGCCGTTTTGGAGGTTTTCCCTCGGTTCGGGCAGTGAGGGGGCGTGCCGATGCGTCTGCGAGGTGTCCGGTGGGCCCATGCCGGCCCACCGGACAGGCCCTCACTGCGGTCCCCGCGCCCGCACGCCCTGGTCCCGGCAAGACGGCCCCTCAGCCCGCCGCCTGCTCCCTCGTCGTCGGCAGACGGCGCAGCCAGTGTTTCTCGGTGCTCCAGCCGAGGAAACGGCGGGCCCGGCCACCGAGCGCCGTCCCGTCGTCGGCGAAGCTTCCGCCGGCCGCGACCAGCTGCAGCCCCGCCAGGGCGGGCGCGAGCCGGGCGGCGACATGCGCCGGGTGACGGGCCGTCTCCTCGTCCAGGCCGGCGAGCAGCCGTGTCTGCTCGGCGGGCGTGCACAGCGCGAGAAAGAAGATCAGCTGCCGCCATGCGTACGCCGCGTCCTTGATGGTGGCCAGGGGCCGAGGGTTGTGGTGCACCCGGGCCACCAGCCGGCAGACCGTACGGAAGCAGCGGCCGGCCAGATCCTCCCAGCCGGGCTCCGGGGCGATGCCCACCTGGCGTACCAGCGTCGCCAGATTGTGCGTGGTGAGGATCTGCGCCTGCTCGATCACCTTGCCGTTCGCCGCCACCGAGCCCCGCCCGGACGCCCCGGCCCGCGCGGTGCACAGCCGGGCGAACTGCGGGGAGGTACGCGGCCGGTAGGCACGGGTCAGTGCCTCTCCCGCCTCGGCGATCGCCAGGTTGCGGATATGCGCGTAGTCGATTCCGTAGTAGCGCTCGTACAGCGTGCCGCGCAGCAGCTCGCCCGCGATTCTCGCGGCCGTGAGGAACTTCGGGCTGAAGGTGTCCATGAAGATGTCCGCCGCCAGCTCCTCGACCATCGGCGCACCGAGGTCGGCCTGGCGGGCCAGCACACCGAGTTCGCGGACCAGCGGGTTGGGCAGCAGCGTGCCGGGGAATCCCTGCACGGCCAGTTCGCCCAGCTGCCGCAGCGCGGCATGCGCGCCCTCCTGCCCGGCCTCGTCGCCCCGCTGCCCGGACACCGCCCGTACCCAGGGCAGATCCTCGACCCGCACCTGCCGCTCCAGATGGAGCAGCAGCAGCGAACGGCGGTTTCGGAACGCCCGGTAGTTCGCGGCCATCAGGGTCCGCAGCGCCCCGTCGGGCCAGGCCTGTGCGGTAGTGGCGGCGACCAGCTGTGGTACCAGCTCGGCCAGGACCTCGGCCGACGGCACCACGCCCCGCTCCACGAGGGTGCCGAGCGGAGCGCTCAGCGTCGCTTCGACGACCCCGCGGACCGACGCCGGAACCGGGGCTCCCACGGGCAGTCCGGTCTCCTGGTGTTCCCGCTCGGTCACCGCGACCAGCAGCGGTTCCACATCGGCCGCACCCATGTCCTGGGGGAGTTCGCCGAGCCGGCGGAGCACCAGCTGTGCCAGCGCGTGGTGCGAGGGGAGCGCCCCCTGTGCCGCCTGGCGGCCGCGCAGTGTCAAGTGCCGCGCGGATCCGGGCACCCCGCGACGCCGCACCATGGACGCGACGGCGTGCCGCAGCAGACCGATCCGACGGGCATCGAGCGGACGCCCGGCGACGGTCTCCTCCAGCGCGCCGCGCAGGATGCCCAGGTTCTCCTTGGGGTCGCGGTGCTTTCCGCAGCGCGTATGGGCCGCCGCCAGCAGCCGGTAGCGGTGCAGGAGGGCGGCCCCCCGCTCGTACCAGCCCTCGTCCGGCGTGCGCGCGAGGACCCGCTCGCCCTCGGCGGTCTCCAGCCAGTGGACCAGCAGTTCGTCGGCGAACGGCTGCCAGACCGTGAGCGCTTCCCGCTGGGTCTCGACCGCCGCGTGGGGCCGCCGTCGCACCAGGGCCCGGCCGGCGTCGGCGACCGTCCGGCGGTGCACCGCGGAGGCGTCCGGCGCAGGCGCGGCCGACGGCCGGGGGGTGAACCGCAGCCGGCCGGCGAACGGTTCCAGCACCTCGACGAGTTCCACCGCCTCGGTCACCTGCCCGGAGCGCACCAGCCAGGCGACGGTGAGCAGCGCGGCCTCCTCGGGTACCGACACCTCATAGCGCCCGTCGTCCAGCAGCGCACACAGATCTGCCTGCCCGGCCTCGGTCAGCGCATGCACGAAGAGCGCCCGGCGGTCGGCCGGCACACCGGCCCGGCGCGCCGCCTCCTTCTCGTACGGCTGGAGCGGCCCACCGGCGCTCGCCTCACCGGTCGCGAAGCCGCCCCGGACGACCTCGGGGGTCACCCAGGCCGGAAGGCCGGCCACCGGAGTGCGCGAACCAACGGTCAACGAGCCGTCGGCCAGGCCGTCCAGTATTCCGCGCCAGCGGCGGGCCCGGTCCTTAGCGCGCTCGCGGGTTCCGGCGTCCTCGTGGGTCAGCGCCGTGACGAATGCCTTCGCCAACTGGTCCCGCGCATAGGGCGGGATCCGGGTGAGGGGCTGCTGCTCAGCGTCGTCATTCATAGCCGACGTGGCGGGTGCCGCCCCCGCGCCCTCCGGGTCCAGAGCCCGGCGCTCTACTGCTGAGCTACACGTCGATGATCCGAGAGATTAGACGGATTCCCGCGGCCGTCCAAACGAGTTTTCGACGGTTGGCGCGGAGCCGGACTCCCGGCCGCAGACGGACTCCCGGCCGCATACGGACCTCCGGCCTGCCTCGGACTTCCGGCTACATACGGACTTCCGGCCGCATACGGACTTCCGGCCTGATCCGGGCGCTTGCGGCCCGCCGTCCAGCGGGGCGCCGCCACTTCGTAGACTCCTGTGCATGCTCCCCGGACGTACACCTGCCCCTGACGCCGCCATGTTCCGCTTCGGCAAGCAGCGGATGCGCCGGACCCTGCCTGGTGCCGTTGCCGGTCTCGCCCTCGCCATCTCGATGCCCGTCGCCTGTGCCGTCCACGGATACGGCGTCGGCGCCTGGGTGTTCGCGGTGATCTGGTTCCTGGCGCTCGGCGCGGTCGGGGTGTTCATGGCGTGGGTCGGGTGGGGGGACCGCGACGCCTACCTGGCGTTCGATGCGACCGGTGTGTGGTGGCGGCGCAACAAGACGACGCATGCGGTCATCCCGTGGGACACGCTGGACGCCGTGGGCCTGTTCTGGTGCCACCAACGACCGGACAGCTCGGGCCACCGGCTGGTGAGTCTTGAGCTGTGCCCCACCGGAGGCGTCAAGGAACCGCAGGACCCGGCGCTGGCTCCGCTGTTCGTCCAGGAACAGGCCGACGTGGCGGGCGTACCCGACCGGCGCTACCGCATCGGCATCCCTGCCTTCGCCATCCGCCACTACGGCAACGAGCTGATCGACGCGGCCCGCTCCCGCGCCGCACACCGCTGGTTCGGCGAGCACGAGCGGCCCGCCGGCTACCTGCGCCCACAGGACCTCATCAGCTAGCCCGCCTCATCAGCCGGCAAGCAGGCCGGCCCGCCCGGGGCCTGCGCGGTCGGGTGCGGCGGTGGCCGGGCCGGATTGTCAGACCCTGCGGCTACGGTCTGTGGTCATGGACGAACTGTCACCGCACGCCGCGCAGTTGCGGGCCGCGATGGCCGGGCCGCAGCCCGATGCCGACTGGTCCGGCGGCATCTGGTCCGCCTGCGCACGACTGACGCCGGGGGAACTGGGCGCGCTGCTGCCCGCGGCCTATCGCACCCTCGCCGACGAGAGCGCCCCGGACCACGCCCGCCGCGTCGCCCGCGAAGTGACCTGGGCCAAGGTGCAGCCGTCCTTCACTGCCGCCTCTCTCACTGACCTCTATGCCGCGCTGGCCGCGTCACCGCGGCCCACCGATGTGCGCCATGCGGCCGGGGCGTTGCTGCGCTGTACGGAGCCATGGGACCAGGAAGCACTGGCGGAGCATGCCGCACTCCTGGTCCGGACGGCCGGGCCGAAGGCCGACCGGGTCGCCGACGCCGCGCTCGCCGTGGCCGTGCCGGCCGGCCCGGCGGTGGAGGAGGAACTCACCGCGCGTCTGCGTGTGCTGTACACCGACAGTCCGCTGCGCCTCGCGGAGCTGGAGGTGATGCTCGCAACCGGCTCCCGGGAGCGGGCGATGCTCGCCGAGGACCAGCGGTACGGGCCCCTGGCGGGTGAATGGCCGCCACTGCCGGAGCGGGACGCGGAGCCGTCCGAGGCGCTGCACGCCGAGCTCGCCCGGCACGCCCTGCGCACCGCGGCCGACCATCTCGCCGCTCTTCATGCCGGGCAGATCCCCTACGCCGCCGACAAGGCCTTCACCCCGGCCGACACGGACACCCTCCGTCGCGCCGCCCGGCTGGCCCTACGACGTGACGAACCGTGGGCGGAGGAGGCCTTCGCCACCCTGCTGCCGCAGGTCGCCGTGGCGCCCACGAGCGCCAAGACCCTTCCCTCGCATGGCGCCTGTATCGCCCTCGCGCAGGCCGTCGAGGCCTACCCGACGCCCGAGGCCATCGCCGCCCTGCGCGAAGCCCGCAGGGTCGTCCGGCATGCCGGCGTCAGCAAGAAACTCGACCGCCTCCTGCGCCGAGCCGAGCGTCAACTCGGCCGGCGGACGGAGGTCGCGCTCCGCCTCCCCGACCTCGGATACGGCCCCGACGGCGTCCGGCGCATCCCCTGCGGCAGCTGTACCGCCGTGCTCACCGTCACCGATGAAGCCACGCTGACCTGGGAAGGTGCCGACGGACGCACCGTGAAGTCGCTGCCGGTGTCGGTCCGGCGTGAGCACCTGGAAGAAACCGCTTTCGCCCGTGACCTGTTGGGCAAGACCCGGGCCCAAGTACGCACCCTGACAAGGGCGCTGGAGGGCGGTTACGCCGAGGGGACCGTCTATCGCTACGACCGCTGGCGGGCTGCGCTCGCCGGGCACCCCGTGGCCCGCGGGACCGCCCGTGGCCTGGTCTGGGAGATCGAGTGCGCGCCGGGTGCATGGCGGGCGGTGCTGCCCGCGACCGGGCCCCTGGACCTCCCCGAGCCCGCGCCCTCCGCGGCGGTCCGGCTCTGGCACCCCGCCCGGGCCTCTCCTGCCGAACGGCGGACCTGGCGCGACCGGATCTCCGCACGCCAAGTGCGCCAGCCCTTCCGGCAGGTTTACCGGGAGCACTATCTGCCCGAGGAGACCGGTCACTCCACCACGATGTTCCGTGGCCACCTCGTCCGCATCGAAGCCGTCCTCGGCCTTGCCGTACGCCAGGGCTGGAATATCGAGGACGAGGAACTCACCCTGTCCGTAGGGGATATGAAGGCCCGCTTCGGTGTCGCCGGGAACCTCTACCCCGGCGCTTCGGGCTGGGCGGAGGCACAGGATGTCTTCCTCCAGCGCGCTGACGGAGGCCCCCAGCCCCTGGCCGGTGTCGATGCCGTCCGGCTGTCGGAGATCCTGCGCTCCGTCGACCTCCTTACCAGCACCGGCAGCTTCGCCTGGTGCGCCAAGCACGCCCATGACCGCGACACCCGGCATGTGCTGAACCGTCTCTACGACCAGCCGCTCGGCCGGACCGCACGACTCCGCCGGGCGGCACTGCGCCGTGTTCTCGCCGAGCACATAGCCTCCGGCCGTATCGAGTTGGGCGACCGGCACCTTCACCTGGACGGTTACGACATCCACCTGGCCACCGGCCGGGTGACCCGGGAGGGCGATCCGGTCGACATCGATCTGCCCACCGGTCGGCGCGCCGTCCCGCTGCCCTTCCTGCCGTACGACGAAGCGCTGTTGGAGCGAGTCGTCCACACGGTGAACCACCTCCTGGAGAAGGGTTCCGTTCCGGGCCGGTAGCGGAGTGGGCGAGCCGGTCCGTCGCCCTGTCCGGGGTGGCGAGGGCGGCCCACCGCGCAGAGGTCTCGGCGTTGCGGAACGGGCGGCAGCCTCGATGTGGCCGGTGCGCAAGGCGTCCTTCCTGCGGGGAAGGGGATTTCCCACTCAGAAGCGGAGCGTGATGAAACCGATAGCAAGCAATTCGTGAAGGGGATGTGAGAGTTGGTGTGATGCGTGGCACACTCCCTTCACCGGTCGCGAACGACGAGGGGGGCGAGCGGGGTGCAGCGGATTCCTGTGCGGTTCGGGGCGGAGTTACGCCGGCGAAGGATTGAAGCGGGGCTGTCGCTGGGAGAACTGGCGAGCCTGATCTGCTTTTCCAAAGGACACTTGAGCAAGATCGAGCGTGGTGTGAAGGCACCCAGCCATGATCTTGCACAGTTATGTGACAGCGCTCTCCATGCCGGCGGACAACTCAGCAGCCTGATTTCCGCACCCGAGCGCAGTACCGCTGTGACGCCGATGACCGAGGCGGATGTCGGTACGCCCTGGACCTTACGTATGCAAGCCGGCGGTGAGAGCGACTTCGTGGCATTCGACCCCGCCTCGCCCGGTGGCGGGGGTCTGCCCTCCACCATTGTGAGTTGGTCTCTCGCGCCGCCTCTCCTCGAAAGCGGGGAGATGAATTCGGCATTGCCGTACTTCCGCAATGTCTTCGACGAGTTCCGCCGGCTGGGGCAGCTCTTCGGGCCGTCGGTGGTCGCCCAGCTCTGCATCGCGGCCACCAGCGCGCTGCGGGGCATGGCCCATCAGGCGCAGCCCGCCCACCGCGATGTCGTGCTCCGGCTCGCCTCCCGGTTCGCCGAGTACACCGGCTGGATGGCGCAGGAGGCGGGCAGCGACGCGGCGTCGCTGTGGTGGACCGAACAGGCGGTCCAGCTCGCCGCGGACGGCGGTGACGACGAACTGGCCGCCTACGCCCTGATCCGACGGGCGGAACTGGCCCTGTACACCGGCGATTCGGTGGCCACCGTTCAGCTGGCACGGCGGGCCGCACAGCAGGCCCGCAGCGTACGCATCCGCGGACTCGCCGCACAGCGCGAGGCGCAGGGGCACGCGCTGGTGGGGGACCGCGACGCCTGCCGCCGGGCGCTCGACCGCGGCGCGGAGCTGACCGCCGGAGCGGTGCCGCCGGACGGTGCGGACCCGGTCCTCGGCAGTATCCATCTGCCGGATCTGACGGCCTTCGTCGCCGGCTGGTGCATGCACGACCTCGGTTCCCCGGCGGAGGCCGTTACTTTGCTCGGCGACGGTCTGGAGGCCATTCCGCCGGAATCCCGCCGCGCCAGAGCCCGATATGGCGCCCGGCTGGCGCTTGCACTGGCGAACGTCGGGGAAATCGAACAGGCCTGTGCGATCGCGGAATTGGTCGCTTCTCATGTTGCCCTCATCGACTCGGCCACCATCCGCGCCGATCTTCTGCGCCTGAGCCGTGCACTCAATCGTTGGCCAAAGAATCCGACCGTCCGTCGGACCCTTCCGCACCTCGCGATCGGTCTGCACACCCACCGGACCGGTCCGGGAACTCCGGCCTGACTTCTCGACCACCGTCCCGCACCGCGCAGAAGGCCGCCCGAAGAACCGCACTCCCGCCGAACCCGTGGTGTTCCGTTGCCCGGCCAAAAGGCCGAGGGCAACGCGTTGACCACGTCTGAAACCCCTGTGAATCTCGGCTTCATCCCCCTGTGCCCGCGACAGCCCGAGTAACCCCGACAGAACCCGGCTGCCGCAATCCACCGCTGTCCTCATGAGGAAAGGCAGAACAATCATGGCCGGAGTATTCATCAACTACCGGACCGGCGATGGCGCCGTGGCGGCTGTCCTGCTCGACGAGAAATTGAAGGATGTATTCGGCCCGGAGAACGTCTTCCGGGACCGCCGCACCACTGCGCCCGGCGCGCACTTTCCGCCCGAGCTGTGGCGTCACCTCGAAAGCTGCGGGGTCCTTCTCGTGCTCATCGGCCCGAACTGGCTCTCGCTGTGCGACACCGACGGCCGGCGGCGGATCGACGTACCGGGGGACTACGTCCACGACGAGATCCACCGTGCGCTCATGTGGCGCAAGACCGTCATCCCCGTGCTGATCGACTCGGCGCAGCTCCCGACCAAGGAGCAACTGCCCGCCGACATCGCCGAGCTGACGGAGCGGCAGTTCATGCAGCTGCGGGTGCCGTACGCCCATCTCGACCTCCCCGTCATCACGGAGGCACTGCGCGGCCACGTACCGGTGCGCAGGACGGATCCGCAGCCGGCACCTCCCGCGAGCCGCGCCCCGCAGGCCGGCTCGCACTCCACCTACAGCGGTTGCGCCGTGGTCAACGGCGGGAGCGGCAACGCCACCGTGAACGAGGACCGCAACGCACAGAGCGGAGGCCGACAGTGAGCGAGACCGAACCGGCCGGGCCGGAGGGAGCCGCGGAGGTGCCGGCCGAGGAGCCCGCAGCCGCCGCGGCGGAGCCGGCACAGCACGCGGCCGAAGCCCCGGAGCCGGGCCCGGCCGCACCGTCCGACGGCACCGAGGCCACCGGTGCGGGCGCCCCTGACGGCCCCGCAGCGGCCCTGGCCGGCGACAGCCGGCCGTCGGCCCAGGACACCGCCCGCTCAGCCCCCCGCCGGGAAACCGGCGAGGGCGGCGACTTCACCCGCTACCAGCAGGCCCGGCAGCAGAACGCCCTGAACAAGCTCAAGCGCAGTGCGGTCGCCAACGGCAGCGGCTCCGCCTTCTACGCCGAGCAGCTGACCCTCGGCGGCGACACCGGCGTCGAGATCCAGGTGCTGAGCGTCTCCTCGCTGACCGTCGCCCAACAGCTGGACTCCCATCAGGACGTCGACCAGCAGATACAGATGGCCGCCCGGCTCGCGGCCCAGCACATCCTGGTGCTCGCCGGGCAGCCGGGCAGCGGCCGTCAGTCCACGGCACTGACACTGCTCGCCGGCTGCTGCCCCGACGACGGCATCAGGATCCTGCACAGCGAGGCCCAGGGCATCCTGCAGGCGCTGTGCCAACGCGCCGACGACCTGCTCACCCCCGGTGGCTTCGTGGTGGACCTGGGCGATCAGCCGCTGAAGCTGTCGACGCTGGAGACACTTGGCCATCTCGCCCGCAAACACCGCGCCTTCCTCGTCATCATCGGCGAGCTGGGCAGGGTGGAACCCGACCGGCTGCGTCCGCACGCCTTCGAGCACCGGCGTCCGGCCCTCGACAAGGTCCTGGCGGTACATCTGCGCAGACTGCTCGCGGGCCACCCCGGAGCATGCCGACACCAGGACTGCAGCACCGGGCACACCACGGCGTTCACCGCCCGGATGCTGGAGTCCCAGCTGGTGCAGCGCACCCTCGACGGGGCGCCGTCCGTACGCAGCGTCGTGGAGTTCGCCGAGCTCCTGGCACAGAGCATCCACTCCGAGGACACCAGCCTCAGCGACATCATCGGCCAGTGGCGCGACCGGCTGCGCCGACTGGCCAAACAACTGCTCCAGGTCCCCGCCGAGACCTCGCACGGCCCGGTGCTGGATCCGCACCGCCAGGCGTTCCGTATCGCCTACGCGTTCTTCCACGGCCACCCGCTCTCCGATGTCTTCGAAGCGGGCGAAGTCCTCAGCGCGACCGTGCTGCCGCGCTACGAAACCCGTGAACCGGCGCCCACCAACCATGTCTTCGAGCGGGAACTGGACCAGCTGATCCCCCAGGAGATGCGCGCCTCCGGGGACGCCATGTCCGGCGGCCGCACCGACGACAACCCCCGGTGCGCCCGGCTGGTGGACGAAGAGCTGATGCACGCCGTCATCGAGGTCGTCTGGCACGACTACGACAGTCTGCGCGATCCCTTGCGTGAATGGCTGACGGCGCTGGTCGCCGGGCCGCTGGAGCGGATCCGGGTACGGGCCGCGCATATCGCCGGGATTCTGCTCAGCCATGACTTCGACAGCGTCTACCGGGACCTGATCCGGCACTGGGCCCGCAAGTCCGCCGCCTATCGGCAGTCCGCCGCGCTCGCCCTGGAGATGGCCGCCCACGACCCCCGGATGGTGGGCCGGGTGCGGGCCCAGATCAGAAGCTGGCTGAGCAGCCCCCGGTGGGAGTTCCAGGACAGCGCGGCCCGGGCGTACGGCACCCTCGTCGGCGCCCAGGACGTCCCGGACACCCTCTGGGCGCTGCGCGAGCTGGGCACCCGGCCGGAGCTGGCCTTCAGCAGCTCGGTGGCCTTCTCGATGTCCTGGCTCTACCTCGCCGGCGCACCGGGCCCGACCGCCGACGCCCTGGACCGCTGGATCACCTCCGACAACGACCATCTGACCAAACACGCCATCCGCACCCTGCTGATCCTCAGCCGCTACGGCGCCGGCCCGGACCGCCGCGACCGGCCCGTCCTCGCCGATACCGCCATGACCGACCAGGACCGTGCCGAAGCCCTGGTCCGCCTGTGGCGCCACGCCCTGATGGGGCAGGACAGCTCGACCCGCGCCTGGGACCTGCTGCGGCGCTGGCTGCTCGCAGGCGACGCGGACAAGGAGCTGGCCGCCTTCCTGGAGGTCCTCGTCCCGCGCATCTGCGCCCGGCCGCTGTCCCTCCGCGCCGGGTTCTACCTCGCCATGTGGGCCGGCCGGCACCCGGACTCACGCACCATTCGCCAGCTCCGGGACCAGCCCCCCAAAGCGGGCGCCGCCTCCGGCTCCGCGTCCTGACGACACCCCGTACGCATACGAAGAGGAGAGAGACCATGGCAGAGCGCAACGGACTCCGCACCAGGCTACGCAGCTGGTGGCGGCGGGTCACGGGCAAGGGCGGTACGGAGCCCGACGGCGCCCCGGAGACCGTCGACGAGCCGGACGGCGAGGACACCTCGCCGCTCGGGCAGGCGGCACAGGCCGAGGTGGGCGTGGAGCTGCCGCCCGTTGAGGAGACGCTGTCGGTGGCCGCCGAGGGCGATGTGTTCGCCTTTGAACTCGTCCCGCACTTCCGCTGGAGCAGCCGGGAGATGACTCTGGACGTCCTGCGGGAGCGCGCGGCGCTCCACGAGGAGGCGGCCCGCGGCAAGCTGCTGCGCCGCGCCTGGTCCGTCGCCCGCGCCTGCGATCCCGGCGATCCGGTGGCCGCGGAGAAGGCCGTCAACAAGGAGCTGCGCGGCGGCTGGTGCTACCACGATGAGAAGGGCCTCATCCGCTGCCGCCCCTCGGTGCGGATGCGGATCGACCCGGCGCTGCGCGAGCATGTGCTGCCCTTCCACCTCGCCGAAGTGCGGATGGAGAAGGAGCACCGCCTCGGCAAACTCAAGGCGGACCAGGTGCAGGAACTCACCGAGCGCTGGCTGCAGGTGATGAGCGAACTGGAGCTGCTGGGCACCCTCGGCGCGGCCGAGCGGCGGCTCCTGGTGCCCTTCGCCGCGGCACTCGCCGACGAGGACTTCTTCAAGGTCATGCAGGCGCTCAAGAACACCCGCCGCAACGGGGCCGAGGCACTCGCCGACGTCCTCACGGCGGCGACCAAGCACCACGAGCAGGTGGGCCTGTTCGAGTACGCCAACGCCTACGACAAGGCATTGAGCGAATTCTGCCGCCAGATGGGGCTGAGCCCCTTCTCCTGGGTGGACACCGTGGGCGATGTCGAGGAGCTGGCACCGTGAACACCGCAGACATAGCAGCGACCCGGGCAATCCGCCGTAGGGCAGTGCCCACGATCGCCGGCGCCCTGGGAGCGGCCCTGATGGCGGGCCTCCTCGGCGCATGCGGCGAGGCCCCACGCCTGGACGCCTGCGCCTGGATGAGGGACCCCGTCGAGACTGCGGGCCGTACGGTCGTCCTCGTCGACGGCTCCACCTCCGTGAGCGGCCCGGCCGGCGCGCGTGACTACGCCCACAGCATCGGCGCTCTGCTCACCTCGGTGGTCGAGCGCAAGGACACGGTCTCGGTCGGCAGCTTCAGCGGCGACTCGGCGCAGATCACCTGGATCGCCAAGGACCGCTCGGCCGACTGGGTCAAGGACAACCACAACGAGATCAATCAGAAGAAGCGGAAGCAGCAAGCCGTCAGCTGTCTGACCGACCTGGTGGACAAGGCGGGGCGAGCCGTTCCCCGCAGCGGCGGCAGCAATGTCCTTGCGGCCCTCACGGCCGGAACGTCCTCCCTGGAGGGGGCAGCCGGCCGCCGCAGCCTGCTCGTCCTGACCGACGGGCTCTCCACCACGGGCTGCGCCGATCTGCGCGCGGCAGCCTTCCGGGACAAGAGCGAGATCAAGGCCATCACCCGGGTCTGCGCCGCCCGGGACGAGACACCGTCACTGACCGGAGTGCATCTCACACTCGCCGGGCTGGGCCAGCCGGCCACCGGCCAGCCCGCACCCACGGCGGCCCAGCGGACCTGGCTGAGCAACCTGTGGCGCGGGCTGTGCGGCGCCGGGAAAACGGCCGCTCCCGATACCTCCTGCACCCTCGCCCCGACCGCCATCGGCACGGCGGAGCGGAGCAAGCCGCGGAAGAAGCCGCCCCAGGACCCGGCCGTCCACTATGCGCAGGACCGCCCGGAGACCTACGAACTCCCCGGTGCGGCGCTCTTCGACACCAACTCGTCCGCCGTCCGCCCCCAGGCCCTGCCCCTGCTCAACGATGTCGCGGTCAGTGCCCGTACCACCCCCGGCAGCAGGGTCACCGTCCTCGGCTATGTCGACCCGCGCGGCCGGCCGGACAACAACCACCAGCTGTCGCAGGCGCGTGCGGACGCGGTGAAGGACGTCCTGACCGGACTCGGGGTGCAGCGGGTGACGGCACACGGCCGCGGCCTGCCCACGGGCTGCGCGAAGCCGGAGCACACCGCGGGGGGCCGGATGACCGCCGAGGACAAGCTGCAGTGCGACCGGCGCGTCGACATCGAAATCACCAGGAAGTGAGGGCGGCGGGCAGCGATGAACACCACCAACGGAAAGAACCGGGCGGGGCCTGCCGCCCGCTATCAGTCGGCGGTCGACTGCCCCGGCAGTGACCCCGCCTTCGTCGAACTGGACGTCAGGAAGCGGCCGTCCGCCAGGCCCGTGGACCAGACCGACAGCCGGGAACAGGCCGCCCTCATGCGCGCCTTCACCGACGCCAACACCGCACTGACCGCGGCGCAGCCGGGACTCGGCACCGCGGCCACCGAGGTCGCCCGGACCTTCCAGGAGGCCCGGACGACCATCGAAGCGGCCGAGCGGTTCGTGGTCGCCCGGTCGTCCCAGCAGGCCCAGGAGCGCGTCGGCGAACTGCGCACCCGCCATGCCGAGGACGGACCGGAGAGCCTGCGCCGCCGGCCGGTGCTCTGGCGGCGTCTGCTGTGGCCCACCCTGGTGGCCTGCGTGTCCTTCGACACGATGTTCATCGGCACCCTGATGCAGCGGTTCTTCGGACTGGGAGAGACCGAACCCGGCTACTACCTCGCCTACTTGCCCGGCTTCGGCGTCGCCGTCTGTCTGCTGGCCGCGGGCAGTCTCCTTGCCGAGTCCGTCTTCCGGCGGCGTACCCGGACGGCCCGCACGCTGGAGCGGACGCGGCGCGGTCCAGTCGCGGCCCTGCGCGAAGCGCTCTGGCCCAGGAGCCCGCGTACGGAACGGCGGAAGGCCGGCGAACTCCCCTGGCCCAATGCGGCCGGGCCGGTGCTCTTCACCCTGGCCATCCTCACCATGGTCGGTGTCTGGGCGCGGATGCGCGCGGCCGGCGCGGTGCGCGAGCATGTGGATCTGGCGCCGGACCAGAGCGCCGTCGTCATCCTCACCCTGGTGCTCAGCACCGCCGCGATCGTGGTCAAGGTGCTCGCCCACAACCCCTGCGCCGACAGCGACCAGGAGGTCCGGCGAGCCGTCGTCGACGCGGAGCAGCAGGGCAGGAAGCTGCTGGGGGCGGCGCGGCGCAGCCTGGTGGCGCACGCCGAGACCTGGTGGCGGCTGCGGTCCACCGTGGAGACAGCGGCGAGCGACGCCCACCGTACGCTCGACGAGGCATGCATCCGTATCGTCGAGGAGCGCGCCCGCACCGGCGTGGCCGGCAGCTATGACCTTCCGCTGACCGCACCCGCCTGGCCCCACCCCGCCTCCGCACGCAACGGTGCCCGCCCGCCCACCGGAGACCGGGCGCCCGACCACCCCACACCACCCCGGGCCCGCCTCGAACTCCTCGACCACGTCTACACGGTGCTCGAACGCTATGGCCCCGGTCAGCTCGAGGACCGCCTCAACGACCTCGCCGGCGACCTCAACACACAGTTCCGTGCATCGCCCGGACAGCCCGTGGAGGAGCAAGCCGGGACGACGAGCCCCGACGAGGACCGGGCCCCCGGAGCGGGCTCGGCACCGGAGGACGTCCCGGTATCAGAGGAGGTCCGGGCACCCGAGGAGGACCAGGCCCCTCAGGAGTCCACGGCACCCGACCAGGCCGCCGCCCCGGAGCAGCCGCCCGGCGGGGGCCGGGCTCCCGGTGAGCCCCCGGCAGCACCCGCAGGGGAGCCCCGGGACGCCGGCACGGACAGTCGGCCACCCGAGGAAGGAGGCCCGGCCTCATGACCGCACAGCCGGGCCTCTGTCCGGACGAGGTGAAACATCTGGAATTCCTGCAGGCCGTGATCGCCCGCCACGCCAACACCTCGTTCCTGGTCAAGAGTTGGGCCATGACCGTCAGCGGCGCCTTCATCGCGGTGGCCACCCGAGGGCCGAGCTGGAAGACGGCCGCGGTCGCCCTGGGACTGGCAGCGGGGTTCTGGCTGCTCGACAGCTACTACCTCCGCCAGGAACGGAGATTCCGCAGTCTCTACGAGAAGGTCGCCGAACGCGGGAGCCCGGGGGTGCCGCCCTTCAGCATGGACGCCGAGCAGCACGGCGGACCCGTACCCTGGCGGGCTGTGGCGCTGTCCCGGACGATGCTGCTCTCCTACGGCGTCCTGGTCGCCATCGACACCATGACGGTCCTCTTCCTTGCCTGACCGCCGGCGGTCCCGTCCGTGCACGGGACCCCGCGCCGCTCACGTCCCCGTGGGCCGGACGGCGCTCCACGGCAGCAGCAGGCCGTCGCCCTCGGCGCGCGGGACGAGGTGGAGATGGAGATGGCGGACGGTCTGGGTGGCCGCGGGACCGCGTGAGGTGATCACATTGCAGTCCCCGGCCTCCGCCGCGAGTTCGGCGGCCCGCAGCATGGTGGCCGCGGACACCACCGGGTCCTCGGCGACATCGGCGACATGCACCCGGGGGATGACCAGCACATGCCCGGCGGTGACACCGCCATGGCGAGGCCGGATGGCGATGGTCTCCGGCCATGCGCGCAGCACTGTGGCCGGCGCCCGGCCCCACACGATGAGGCAGAAGGGACAGCCGGGCCGCCGGGGAGTTCGCGGACGCTGCTGACCGGTGTCCGGCGCCTCGCCGGCCACCTCGCGGAACTCCCCATAACTGACCATCGATCCTCCGCAGGGGCCGGCCGGACGGGTCGGACTGGTGTCACCGGGCCGGGCCGACGGGCACCTCCGCTGCATCCATAATCGGCCATTCGCTCCGCTCATACGGCACTTGGCCCCATTCCGGCCGTTTGAACGCCACCGGCCGTCCTCCCCGGGCAGCGGTCGTCACCAGAGTTTGTCGATCTCGCCCGGGTAGAGCTCGATGTGGGAGTGCGGGAACGAGGAACGATGGCTCCGGGCCCGGGACGAGAAGAAGCCGGCCATGGTGACCTTGTCGAATCCGGGCCGGTCGCTGGGGAACGGTGCCTGGGGCGTACCGCCGATGAGCACCGCGCCGGGGAGATGCTGCCAGCCTGCGCTCTCGTAGAACGGCTGCAGCGGCCGGTCGCAGGTGAACAGGCCGATATCCAGGTCCATGGCGGCCATTGCCTCACGGGCGGCCGTCACCAGACGGCGGCCGTGGCCCTGTCCGCGGGCGGTGCCACGGGTCACGACCGTGCTCAGCCCCGCGGCCCGGTACCGCTGTCCGGTGTGGACGAGGTCCTTGGTGAGGATGTCCAGCGCGGCGAGCACCGTGGCACCCTCGACCAGCAGCATCGACACCGGCCGCAGCGCCGGGTCGTGGGCGAAGGTGCCGGGCGCCGACGCGGAGTCCGGCGGCCACGCCTCGTCCCGGAGCTCCGACACCTGCTTCTGGAGTGCGGGCGGGGTATCGGCTTCCGGGAATTTCATGATCGGCACGCGCCCATTGTGACGGCCCCGTACGACGGAGTCCATGGGTTTCCCGCGCCGGACCGACGGGTTGTCCGCGCCGGACCGACGGGTCGTCCGGCGCCGCATCCGCCGTGCTCCCGGACGCCCATCGTGCCTGCATGTGCCTGCATGTGGCAGTCGCCCTGGGGCAGGCGACAATCCATGGGAATGCTGAGGCGTTGGGAACGCGTGGTGGAGGACTGCGAGAGCGCACTGCTGGCGAAGATTTTCCGCACCGATCCGGTGGAGCTGTTCGATGCGCTACGGCAGGAGTGTGACGACCATGCGGTCGTGTGCAGCCAGAGCCGAGTCCTCGTCCCCAATGACTACACCGTCGAGCTCGCGCCACAGGTGCACGATGAACTGGCGGCCCGCGGCGGAGAGGTGGGCCGGCAGCTGACCGATGTGCTGGCCCGGCACGCCGTCGACCGGGGGTACGAAGGAGCGGGTCCGCTCACCGTCCATGTCACCACCGGCGACGTACCGAACGGCAGGTACCGCATTTCGAGCGCGGCGCTCGCCCACATTCCCGCCGATGCCGCCGGTCCGCGAGGGACCTGACCAGGAGGCCCGCCGGTCGCCGGGGCCCGCCGGCCGGCGCCGGGCTCTTACTCCGCTACTCCGCCGCGTCGGCGAGCTCGGCGATCACCTGGGCATGGCAGGGCTCCGGAAGACACCAGCAGCCGAGCCGGCGTCCCCGAAGTTCCGGCAGGAGCGCGAGCAGGTCGGGGCGTTCCAGCAGGTAGGCGCGGTACTTCGCCAGGACCTCCGCGCGTGTTCCGTCCCGGCCCGGACGGAAGGGGCTGGCCAACGGCGACGCCTTGAGGTGCCAGCCGCCCCGGTTCATCGCGCGCCCCACGTACACGACGTCGGCGTAGTCCGGGTCGTCCCGGTGGCCCTTGAGATTGACGACGGTGGTGCGCTTCATACCGCCATCCTCGCGCGGTCCGCCGCATCCGGCAGCATCGGGGCGGGTCGAGCATGCCTCACGCTGCCTTCTTGCTCCTTGCTCCTTGCTCCTTGTGACCGGCCGGACGGCCGTCCCCGCGTGACCGCGGATGTGCGCGGGGACGGACCGCCCTACTCGGGGTTACTGCGGGCGACTACCGGTGAAGTGCCGGAAGCCGTACCGGGTTTACAGCGGCCGGGCCCACAGGTCGTACTTGAGGCCCGAGCCGTCACAGAAGGGGTCTGCCCACTTGCCGCTGCTGACCAGGTCGGTGCCGGCCTCCTGGCAGCCGCTGAGGGTCCAGAACTTCTTGCCGGTCCACACGGTCCCGGGAGGGCCGTCCATCGGCTTGACCTGGTGCTGCGTGGAGGAGGCGGCCGGCGCGGCGGCCTCGGTCCCGGTGGCGGCGTGGGCCTGGGCGGCGCCGCCCAGCCCGATGACCGTGAGCGCGGCGGCGGCGACCGCGGTGCTGAGAATTCGCCTGTTACGCATGTCGTGTCCTTTCCCCGTAGCCAGGGCCCCTTGCGGGCCCGACACCCTGCACACGGATGACGCCCCCTCGACGTATGACACCCCAGCGTGTGACGTGCGTCACACTATGGGTCATGGCTCGGGCGGGTGTGCTTCCGGTCGCCGACGGTCGTGAAGTCGCATGGCCGAAAAGGTATTTGACGTGTAGTCAGCCCCCTGGGGCCAGCCCTGTGTGTCTGATAGTGAAGTGTGCCGCAGCGTCCGATTTCGCCTGTCGCCTCGAAGTCGGCGCTGTGGCAGTCGTGATGACGGGGTGTCCGGTGTGATGCGCAGGTGTCGGGAGGTGCGGAAGTGGTCGCGCAAGCTGCCCCTACCTGCGGATTTACCTCTTCTTTTCAGGGTGTTGGCCGGAGACGCTTGCCTTGGAAGTCCGGGGATGGATAGCGTAACCAGCACCTAAAGCTTTCTGGACAGCTTTAGTGAAAGCTAAAACATCGTATCGTTCCCGGGTGGGGGAGAAGTATGCAGATCAAGGTTGCGGTGGCGTATCACAGTGGATACGGCCACACCGCAAAGCAGGCGGCGGCCGTTGCGGCCGGCGCGGAGAAGGTCCCCGACACCCAGGTGCGACTGGTCTCCCTCGCCGAGCTGAACGACGAACTGTGGGAGGTGCTGCAGGAGTCCGACGCCCTGATCTTCGGCACACCGACCTACATGGGCGGCAGCAGCGCCGTCTTCCGCACGTTCGTCGAGGCCACCAGTCAGGTCTGGGGCGACAACATGCGCTGGAAGAACAAGATCGCCGGTGGCTTCACCAACAGCGGCAACATGGCGGGGGACAAGCTCAACGCGCTGATCGACATCGCGCTGTTCGCCGCCCAGCACGGCATGGTCTGGGTCGGCCTCGCCGAGTACGGCGGCTGGAACACCTCCTCCGGCAGCCCCGAGGACCTCAACCGGCTCGGCAGCTGGCTGGGCGCCATGTCCCAGTCGAACAACGATGAGGGTGCGGACGTCACCCCCTGCGCCAGCGACCTGCGCACCGCCGAGGCACTCGGCCGTCGGATCGCCGAGACCGCCCACATCCACCGGGCAGGCCGCGCGGCCGTCGGGTTCGACGAGGTGTCCGCCTGACCGTCGATGAGCCGCACTGAGGCAGCTGCGACGGGGGGGACCCGATGAACAGCCGTCAGGAGTCGGCGGTTTGCCATGCGGACACGCTGTCCGGGGTGGTACGCCGCGAGATGATCAGCCGTCACGCACTCATCGGGACGGCTGTGGCCGGGGCCGAGGCGGCCCGCGTCGTGGGGGCGCGGGCACCCTGGCCGGGCACGCTCCCGGCGCCTGTCCGGGCGACACGGCCCGCTCCATCCGTATCGCAGCCCTCCACCGCGGGGTCGTCGGGATCGAGCCCGCCCGGGGCCGCTCTCCGTGCGGCGGCCCCGACAGCGGTGACCCGAGGACCGGCCCGGCGAGCGAACCGGCCGTCAGCCGCGCGCTGCGGGCGGGAGCGGCGGCCCTCGCTGCCCTCCCGGGACCGGACCCGGGCCGTTTCTGCCCGGCGCTCTCGGCCTCCGCAATGTCCCGGGACGCCGTGACGCCGCCGTACGGGCTCCGCGAAGCCTTCCTCGTCCGGTCCTCGACCGCCCGGTTCCCGCTGGACCGCACACCGGTCGAGGCCGCCGGTGCCCGGCTCCGCGCCGGCCTCGTGCACGAGGCCGGGGAGGGAGCACCCGACGACGCCGCACGGTGCCGCGTTGTCCGGGCGGCCGGGATCTCCGGTGCCGTCCCCGCGCCGGGCGTCGGACGAGGTCCGAAGCACCACCACTCCGGGGGCCCGTCCCCCGGAGTGAGGTACCACGGCCGCCATGGCGTGGCACACCTCCTGCTCGCCCTTGCGGCGCAGCCGGAGCCGGCACGCCCCTGGGCGCACCGGCTCCCACCGGTCCCGGCCGGCTGAAGCTCGTCCCCGTTCGGCAGTCCCACCACCTTCACCGTGCCCGCGGATGCCGCGCGCACGGCATGTCCTGGCCGCGCACCGTCTGTGCGGCCGTTCCCTGCCATCCCGAGGAGATCAGCCATGTTCAAGACCACCACCGACGCCGAACTGTCGGGCAATCCGATCGATGAGGTGATCGGCTCCACGATCCGCTACGCGGCGCTCACCTCCGCCGCCAAGCTCGGTATCTTCCGGATCCTGGAGGAGGAAGGCCCCAAGACCCTCGACGAGCTGGCCGCCGCGATCGGCGCGAGCACGGACGGCACCCGCGCGGTGGCCGACGTCGTCGCCGTCCTCGGCTGGCTGACCCTGGAGGACGGGCGCTACCGCAACGGCCCGCTCGCCGAACGCTGGCTGGGCCAGAACGCCGAGTACGACTTCACCCCGGCGCTGCTGTGGGCGTACGAACTCACCAACGTGATGTGGGATCTGCCGCAGGCCGTCCGGGACGGCAAGCCCGCCCAGTCCCTGTGGGAGCGCTGGGCCGGCAACCCCGAGGCCGGACGGGACTTCTCCGCGTACATGCGGGTCAAGTCGCGGCTGACGGTGCAGCCCATCGTCGAGGCCGTCCCGCTGCCCGAAGGGGCGCGGCGCCTCCTCGACCTGGGCGGCTCGCACGGACTGCACTCCATGGCCATGTGCGAGCGGCACCCCGAGCTCTCCGCCACCATCCTCGACCTGCCCGAGGCGCTCGCCGACACCGGCGCCGCGATCGAGAAGGCGGGGCTGTCCGACCGGATCACCCTGCAGCGCGGCAGCTTCCTCAGCGGTGACCTCGGCACCGGATACGACGTGGTCTTCCTCTTCGAGATCGTGCACAACCACACCGACGAGGAGAACCGGGACCTGATCGCGCGGGCCGCCAAGGCGCTGCGCCCCGGCGGCCGGATCGTGGTGCTCGAAGACGTCCGCGGTGAGCAGCTCGACGAGCACAACGCGGCGTTCTCGCTGGCCATGTACGCCTGCTCCGGCGACCGCACCTACAGCCTGCCGGAGATCTCCGGATGGCTCAGCGACGCGGGGCTGAAGACCGTCGAGCGCATCGCGCTGCCCTCATCCGTGTCTCTGGTCGTCGGCACCAAGTAAAGCCGGCAGCCGGGGAAGGGGGGAGCACCGTGCAGATCGATCTGGCACACCGGTCGACCAGCTCATGGCTGGACGCCGCGGACCTCGCTCGTGAGGTGTACGCCCAGGCATACGGCGCCGATGTGGCGCCCCGGCCCGACTCGTTCATCGTCGCCCGGCCGGCCTGCGGCGCGGCGGAGAAGCCCTGCGCGCCACTGGCCTGCGCGGGGCTCACCTTCGGCAGAGACCAGGAGTTGTTCTCCGAGCGGTACCTCGAGACCGGTGTCGAGGACGCCGCGCTGTCCCGACTCGGGGCCTCGGTCGACCGCAGGCGGGTGGTGGAAGTGGGGGCACTGGCCACCCGCCGCGCCTCGGTCGGCCGCGAACTGATCAGAGCCACCCCGATCATCGCCTGGTGCCTGGGCATGGAGTACATCCTGTGCACCGTCACCCGCAGCCTGATCACCACCCTGGACCGGACCGGCATCTCCTTCGTGCCGTTCGGTCCCGCCGACCCGCGCCGGCTGTCTCCCGACGAGGCGGCGTGCTGGGGCACCTACTACGAGCAGGAGCCGCAGGTCGGCGTCATCCCACTGAACGCCCTGGACCGGCTGTTCTCCGACGCCACCGGGCGTTACTCCGTCACCGATCTCCAACTGAGCATCAGCGCCATGGAGGTGGCCGGTCATGCTGGGCATTGAGCAGAGCCTGGTCAGGTTCGGTGAGTCGGCGCGTCCGCTGATCGAGGTGCTGGGGGAGGACGGCGCGCCGGCCCGGACCCTCAGCTACCAGGAGGTGACGCGCCGGGCCGCTGACCTCGTCGAGCGGATCGGACCGGGCGACGGCCGGCCGCTGCGCATCGGCGTGGTCTGCGGTAACACCCCCGAATTCGTGGTCGCCGACCTCGCACTGATCGCCGCGCGCGCCACCGAAGTACCGGTCCCGCTGGCCTTCTCCGCCGAGCAGGCCGCCGGCCTGCTGGCGGAGACCGATCTGTGCGTGGTGGACGCGGCCGGGCAGGAGCGGCTGACCCAGTGGGGCAGGGACCGGGTCCTGCGCCCGGACTGCACGGTACTGCCGCTGTCCACGGACGAGCCCGTACCGTCCGCGCCCATGGTGCTGCCGCCGGCCCGCGCCGGGGGAGCGGACTGGGAGTGCAAGATCATCCACACCTCCGGGACGACCTCGCGTCCCAAGGGGGTACGGATCAGGGCGGCGGCCCTGAACGAACTGCTGGGCTCACTGCGGGCGGTGATGCCCGGCGGGGCCTTCGCCCGCTATCTCTCCGTCGTCCCGTTCAGCCTGCTCATCGAGCAGGTCACCGGCCTCTACATGGTCCTGCTCGACGGCGGGACGCTGGTCCTGATGCCGCCCGGCAAGGCCCTGGTCGGCACCACTGCGGCGGCCCCCGCCGATGCCATGCCGTATGTGACGTCCGCCCGTCCGACCGCAATGGTCGCCACCCCTGCGCTCGTCGACGCCTTCGCCGCCGCCGCGGACGAGGCCGTGGCGAGCGGACGAGCGGTCGCACCGGCCCTGTTCGGCACTCCCGAGGCGCCGCTCATCTGCTGCGGCGGGGCGCCCGTGCACCCCGAGCTGCTGCGGCGGCTGGAAGACCACGGGCTCCCGGTGCACGAGGGCTACGGACTGTCCGAGAACAGCTCCGTGGTCAGCTGGAACACCCCGGACGCGCGCCGCCTGGGCACTGTGGGCCGGCCGCTGCCGCATGTCCGCGTCCGGACCGCGGACGACGGTGAACTCCTGGTCAGCAGCACCTCGTTGTTCGCCGGCTACACCCGCGACGACCCCTCCAGCCTGGTCCTCGACACCGACGGCTGGCTGCGGACGGGCGATCTGGCCCGGATCGACGAGGACGGCTTCATCAGCATCACCGGACGCAAGAAGAACGTCATCATCACCGCGGCCGGCCGCAATGTGGCCCCCGAGTGGGTCGAGGCACAGTACGCCCAACTCCCGTTCGTCCGCGCCGTCGCCGTGATAGGTGACGGACTCACCGCCCTCCACGGACTCTTCCTCGTCAAGGAGTCCACCGACCTCGCGGCGGCCGAAGCGGCCGTCCGGGAGTTCGGCGAAGCGCACCTCTCCGAGGTGGAGCGGGTCGCCGTACCGCACCTCACCGTCGCCGACGAGCGCCTCTACCGCCGGTTCTTCACCGTCACCGGAAGGCCCATGCGGGCAGCCATCCGCGCTGCCCTGTCCAACGGAACGCTGTACGACCACCAAGGAGCAGACGCATGACCACGATCGCTGACGTCCGGCCCTACGGGGCCGCCACCGGCCGGCTCGTCCTGCCCGCCGAGGACAGGTCGCTCGGTGCTCTGGACCCCGCATGGGTCGCCGGGCTGCTCGCCGACGCCGGCTTTCTGCTGTTCCGGGGCTTCCGCACCGACCTGGAGGAGTTCACCTCCTTCGTGAAGGCGCACTCCAGCCGGATCACCCTCGACCCGGCGCGCTCCTTCCACGGCGGTGAGGTCGCCCAGAAGGTGGACGCGGGCACCGTCGCCGTCGGCCTCCATCTGGAGAACGGCAACAGCCCCTTCGGCCCCGACCTGACGTGGTTCCTGTGTGAGAAGGCCGCCGCCAGGGGCTCCCAGACCACCGTCTGTGACGGCTACCGCGTCTGGGACGCGGCGAGTGACACCGCCCGCGCGGTCTTCGGCGTCAAGGACATCATGTACAGCCGCCGGGTGGAGGAGCCCAAGTGGAAGGCGTTCGTCTGCCACCAGACGGAAGGCCGCAAAAAGCTCGACGACATCACCTTCGCCGATATGAAGGACCTGGTGGGCGGCAGTGTGTCCACCACCCTCCAACTCAACGACGACGGCTCCCTCCACTACGCCTACCGCGTCGGAGCCGTCCACCCCACGCTCTTCGGCAGCCGGCTCTCCTGGGCCAACAGCGTCTTCGGCCCCTCGTACAACTACGAGGCCCCGCGCATCACCTTCGCCGACGGTACGGAGATCCCCCAGGAGCTCCTCACCGAATTCCGCCGCCTCACCGAGGAGCTGACCGAGGAGCTGGTCTGGCAGGACGGCGACGTGGCCCTGATCGACAACACCCGGGTGATGCACGGCCGGCGCGAGATACTCGACACCGACCGGACCATCTACAACGCACAGAGCTACCTCGACCCCGCGCTGCTGGCCGCCGTGCGGGACGGGAGGGCCCAGGGATGACCACCGCCACCACCGGACTCGACGACGAGCGTGTCGGCGCCGTCCTGGACGAGATCGCCCGGACCGCCGAGCGCAACGACCCGGACGTCATGAAGCGCGCCTACGCCACCGCGGCCGACTGGCCGCAGCCGCCCACCGCCCAGGAGGCGGCCGAGCTGTGCGCGCAGGCCGCGCTGCCCGTGCACCCGCAGGTCGGTACCTTCCTGTACCAGCTGATACGGAGCCTGCGCCCGGCACTCGTCGTGGAGTTCGGCACCTCCTTCGGCGCCTCGACGATCTATGCGGCGGCGGCCCTGCGCGACAACGGCGCCGGCCGCATCATCGGCTCGGAGCTGCATCCCGGCAAGGCCGACCGGGCACGCAGCCATCTGGAGCGCGCCGGGCTCGCCGGCTACGCCGAGATCAGGACCGGCGACGCCCGGGAACAGCTCGCCACGCTTCCCGGGCCGGTCGATCTGCTGCTGCTGGACGGCTGGAAGGAGCTCTACCTCCCGGTCCTCAAGCTGCTCGAACCCGCACTGCGCACCGGTGGCCTGGTCGTCTCCGACAACCTGCCGATGCTGCCACCCGAGTTCACCGACCATGTCCGCGCCGCAGGCAACGGCTATCTCTCCCAGCAGCTTCCGCTGGGCGACGGCATCGAATTCTCCGTCCGCCTCCAGCAAGAGGCCTGACACCGGTTCCACCCGGCTTCGCGAAGCCGTCGCGATCCGCGTCACCCCGTACGCACGGAAAGGCACCGAACACCCGTGAATTCCCGTACCCACCGCCGCACCCTGCTCCGCGCCGGCGTCGCCGCGCTGCCCCTGGCGGCAGTGGCTCCGGCCGCACACGCCGCCGGACAGTCCCCCAAACTCACCGCCGCCCAGGTGGCGAGCTGGACCGACGCCTATCTCGAGGCCTGGCGGACCAAGAACGACACCGCCGCGGTCCGGCTGTTCACCCCCGACGCCCTGTACGAGGCGGTGCCCGGCGTGGCCGCGCAGACCTTCCGCGGCCGCGAGGCCATCGGCCGCTACTGGCGCGAGATCACCTCCGGCCAGAGTGAGATGACCGGCCGTCACGGCACTCCCGTCATCACCGGCAACCGGGCGGCCGTCGAACTCTGGGTCACGATGCGGGCCCCCGCCCTCAACCCCGACGGGGAGCACTGGGTCACCCTGCTGGAGACCAACATCCTGACCTTCGCCCCCGACGGCCGCTGCCGGCGCAACACCGAGTACTGGAACCTGCAGATGGGCCGCCTGACACCGCCCCCGGGGTGGGGCACCGCATGACCACCGCACGCCTGCTCGTCACCGGCGGCCGGGTCCTCAGCATGGACGCGGCCATCGGTGAACTGCCGTCCGCCGACATCCTGGTGGCGGACGGCCGGATCACCGAGGTACGCCCGGACATCGACGCCACGGCGGCGGACGAGCGGATCGACGCCCGGGGGTGCCTCGTGCTCCCCGGTTTCGTCGACACCCACCGGCACATGTGGCAGGCGGCGCTCCGCGGCAGCGGCGCCGACCAGACCCTCGACCAGTATTTCGCGACCGTCCTGCACACCCTGGCGCCCCGGCTCAGCGCCGACGATCTCCACCTGGGCAATCTGCTGAGTGCCCTGGGCGCCCTGGACGCGGGGGTGACCACCGTCCAGGACATCTCCAATGTCGACAAGCCGACCGAGGAGCACACCGACGCCCTGCTCGACGCGCTCACCGAATCCGGGCTGCGCAGCGTCTTCGCCTACGGGCAGGGCACGGCACAGGACGCCCGCCGCATCCGCGGCGGCCGGCTGCACGCCAAGGACGGCCTGGTGACCATGGCGCTGAACGCCGAGGCCGGCAGCGACGAGAACATCCGGCGCGGCTGGGCCCTGGCCCGCGAACTCGATGTGCCGACCGCGCTGCACGTCCGGGGCGGCAGCCCCGTCTCCCGGCTGCGCCGCCTCGGGGTACTGCGCCCCGGCGCGGTGTTCATCCACGGCACCGGGATGGCGGCCGGTGAGCTGGAGCTGATCCGCGACAGCGGTGGGGCGCTGTCGGTCGCGCCCGCCATCGAGATGACCATGGGGCACGGACTGCCGCCGTTCGCCGCGGCGGCGGCCGCCGGTCTGCGTCCCAGCCTCAGCGTCGATGTCGAAGTCGCCGCACCCAGCGATATGTTCACGCAGATGCGGGCCGCCTTCCAGATCGGGCGCTTCGCCGCGCTGCAGGGCCACGCGGGCCCGGAAGCGGCGTTGCTCACGGCCCGGGAGGTGCTGGAGTTCGCGACGCTCGGCGGCGCCGAGGCGCTCGGGATGGCGGACCGCATCGGCTCTCTCACCCCGGGCAAGCAGGCCGACCTGCTCGTGCTGCGGACCGACCGCCCCGGTGTGGCGCCGTTGCACGACGCCACCGCGGCCGTCGTGTCGTCGATGGACCGCGCCGACGTCGACACCGTGTTGGTCGCCGGACGGATCGTCAAGCGCGCGGGGCGGCTGCGGTACGCCGGACTGCCGCGGCTGCTGGCACGGGCGGAGGAGGTGCGCGACCGGCTGGCCGGCCGCTGACCTCTTGCGTCAGCGCCGGATCAGCACGCCCTCCTCGATGGCGGCCAGCGCGATGCGCAGCTGTTCGCTGAGGGCCTTCGCGGTGCGTCCCGGAATCCGGTCGACGAGCCGGGCGTGCACGGCGGTGGTGGCGCGCACCGCCGCCTCGGCGGTCTCCACCCCGCTCGGTGTGAGCTGTACCCAGCTGCTGCGCGCATCGTCCTCGGCCGCCGCGCGGGTGACATAGCCGGCGGCCACCAGGCGCTTGATGACATTGCTGGTCCCACCGGAGGACAGCAGGAGCGCGTGGGTGAGCTCGGTCGGCTTGAGGCGGTAGGGGGCGCCGATCCGCCGGAGGGTGGCGAGTACTCCGTACTCGGCCTGGGTGAGCCCCAGTTTCTCCAGCTCGGCGCCGGCCGCGATATCGAAGGCCGAAACCAACAGGGCGGTCCTTTTGGCCAGTTCCAGGGGGAGACCGGCAATTTCGGGCAGTTCGTGTCCCCATGCCGAGATGATCTCGTCTACGTGGTCAGGCTCCACTGTGAACCGCCTTCCCTCTACCCGATGCTCAGTACAAAGATATCCCACCCACCGCACAGGCACGTTCTGACCTGGGGAGACTGTGTGGTTGCCAGATGTGGACGCTGTGAAAAGCTTTCCATCTATCTTTCAATATAGCTTTTTCCAATGCTTTCTCTCTATGCTTCTCTCATGTTCAAGCGTGAGCCGAGACGTGCCCTGGCCATGACGGCGGTCCTGTTTCTGGCCCTGACCAGCGTCACCGCCTGTGCGGGCCGTGACGTGGAAACGGCCCCACAGGGGAGTGCGATGGCGGAAAACCGTCGCTCCACCGAGGAAGGAACCATCGCAGTGCGAGAGTTCAGCGCCACACCGGACCGGCTGCCGTCGTGCTTCCACGGCGTCCGCGGCGCCACCGCGTACCGCCCGCCCGGGTCCTCGGGGGACGGCCGCCTGGTCACCCTGGGCACCGGTCCCCGCGGGGTGGTCTTCGCGCCCATCTCCTGGGGCGACGCCTGTGAATGGGCGGCCGAGGCCAAGCGGCTCGCCGCCGACGGCTATCACGTGGTCACCTTCGACTGGGGCGGGGACCGCCGCCGGACCGTGTCCGAAGCGACCCGGCTGCTGCGCTCGCGCGGCGCCACGAACGTGGCGTGGGTGGGCGGTTGCATGGGCGGCACGCTCATGCTCGGCATGCTGACGGACCGCACCGACCGCCCGGCCGGTGTCGCCGGTATCAGCCCCCTCGCCTCGCTGGGCGGGTACTCCGCCGGAAACGGCACGTCCTACGAGGGTGAACTGCTGCTCCTGGGTACCGCCGACGACCCGCTCTCCGACGAAGGGCGGCTGCGCGAGGTCGCCCACAGCTTCCCGAAGGCCGAGGTCACGGTACTGCCCGGCACCCTCCACGCCGCCGAGATCTTCGCCGGCCCGCACGGTGCCAAGGCCCGCCGCAGCCTCGACGGCTTCCTCGACCGGACCTTCGCCCCGGCACGCAGCTGAGCGTTCGGCGCCGCGGGGCCCCCGTGGTGCGGGCCGGAGCGGGCCCGCACCACGGGGAAGCCCGGCCCGCTCACCCCGGGCACGGGCGGACGAGCCGGGGTCGACCGGTCAGGGCGTCGCTCAGGAGCGGGTGCCGAAGTCCTGCGTCCACCAAGGGCCGTTGCCGCTGAGATTGACGCCCACACCGGTGGCCTTGTAGGAGCAGTTCAGGATGTTGTCGCGGTGGCCCGGGCTCTTCATCCAGCCGTCCACCGCCGTGGCCGGGTCCTTGGGGCTCTTGAAGATGTTCTCGGCCCAGCTGCCCCACGGGAACCCGGCCTTGGTCATCCGGGTACCGGGGTCGACGCCTTCCGGCGTGTTGTGCTCGTAGTAGTTGCGGGCGGCCATGTCGTCCGAGTGGGCCTGTGCCGCCTTCTGAATGCGGGGGTCGACGGTGAGCGGGCCACAACCGTGCCGCGCCCGCTGGGCGTTGACCAGCTCGACGACCTTCTGCGCGAACCGCGCGGCGGTGCCGGATGCGGCCTGTGCCCCGTTCGGCGTGGTGCTTCCCGCTCCGGAGCCGACGTGGGACGTACGGGGCGCGGTGTGCCGGGCGGAGTCACCGTTGCCGCTGCCGGGACGGCTGGTCTGCGGCCGGGGCGAGGAATGCCGCTTGCCGTGCCGCTTGGCCTTGGACGGAGAGGCCGAGGGCTTGTGGGTCTTGGGCGCGCGCGAGGTGGACGGCGTCGGCTCAGCGGAGACGCTCGCCGTGGGTGCCGACGGCACGGACGGATCCGCCGCGAGCGCCCGGTCGGCTCCCGAGTCGGGGCGTATCAGCACCACGGACGCGCCGCCCACGGTGACCACGGCCGCCACCGCCAGGAGGGTGGCCTTGCGCCGCGGAGTGCTGCCTGCGCGGTGCGCGCCGCTGTTCCGTCCGTGCCGGCCTCCCGCCCCGGCCCCGCCGGAACGCCGGTGCCCACCGGCCTCGCCCGCCCCGCGGCCGTTCCCGGCCGGCGTCTCGTCGTGGCGCTCCGTCTGAAGGTGGTCGTTGTTCATGGTTCCGTTTCCTGTGGGGGATGGGGATCTGCCGGCCCGCTGAGCCTGGGGGACTCGTTGTTCTCGCGGGCCGACACATGGGAGAGCACGGGGCCGGGGCCCGATAACGGAAAGTGCGAAAAGTTTTTTCGTGGGCCGTCAGCAGGCCGGATTCCACGCTGCGCGGGCCGGCCGGGGCGCCTGGAGTGCGCCATGGGCGTCGGCCGGGGACCGGGGTGCTTCCGGAGCCACGTAGGTTTTTTCTGTTATCGCGGCGAGCGCGCGGGATCTCCTGTGTGCGGGGGCTACGGGTACGCACGAAGGAACAGGAACGAATAGGCGTGAAGCAGGAAAACGGGACGGAGGCCGTCGAGGCAGCCAAGGCCGGGGACGAAGAGGCCCGGGAGCAGCTGGTCGCCGCATACCTGCCACTGATCTACAACGTCGTGGGCCGCGCGCTGGACGGCCATGCGGACGTCGACGACGTGGTGCAGGAGACCATGCTGCGCGTCCTGGAGTCGCTGGCCGACCTGCGGGAGCCGGCGTCCTTCCGCTCCTGGCTGGTGGCGATCGCCATGAACCAGGTGCGCCGCCGGTGGACCGCGGCCCGCAGGACACCCGTTGTCGGCCTGGACCAGGCGACGGAACGGGCCGACCGCTCCGCCGACTTCGTGGACCTGACCATCCTGAAGCTGGGCTTGTCCGGCCAGCGCCGTGAAGTGGCCGCGGCCACCCGCTGGCTGGACGAGGGGGACCGGTCACTGCTGTCCCTGTGGTGGCTGGAGGCCGCCGGCGAGATCAGCAGGCCGGATCTGGTTGCCGCCGTCGGGATCGACTCCCGCCATGCGGCGGTCCGTGTGCAGCGGATGAAGGAACAGCTCGAAGCCGGCCGCGTCGTGGTCCGCGCGCTCTCGGCAACTCCCCTCTGCCCCGAGCTGTCCCAGCTGACGGAAACCTGGGACCACGAGCCCTGCGCCCTCTGGCGCAAGCGAATAGCCCGCCATGCGCGTCAGTGCACGGCCTGCTCCGGACACTGGGACGACCTGCTGCCCGCCGAGGGCCTATTGGCCGGTCTCGCCCTGCTGCCGCTGCCCTCGCACCTCACTCCGCAGTCCGTCCTGCCCGCCCCTGCCGCCGCGACCGTGCAGGCGGCCCCGGCACCCGCGGATCCCGCGTCCGGTGCGCCCGGCGCACACCAACTGCCCAAGCGGCCGCCCCGGGTGAAGAAGGGCACGGTCGTCGCGGGCACCGCCACCCTCGCGGTGGCTGTCAGCGCCGCCGTGTGGTGGTCTCCCGGCACGCCGCCGGACAACCGGAAGAATGAGCCGAAGACGCCCCGTACCGTGGCCGCCCGCACCCCCTCGCCACGCCCCACCCCCACACCCACCCCGACCCCGTCGCCCTCCAGGACCGCGCCTCCCACACGGTCCGCCACACCGCCCCCCACGCCGTCGGCCACCCCGCCCGACCTCGAAGAGCAGGCCACCGCACTCATCAACCAGCGGCGGGCGCGGGCCGGCTGCGGGCCGCTGCGCATCGACCGTCGCCTGCACACCGCGGCGCAGCGTCACTCCGCCGATATGGCGGCACGGCAGTACTACGAGCACGAGGCCCCGGACGGCACCGGTCCCGACGCGCGGATCACCGCCACCGGATACCGGTGGAGCAGCTGGGGCGAGAACCTCCACCGCGGTCCGCGGAGCGCCGCCGACGCGGTGAACGACTGGATGGGCGACAGCATGCACCGCGACAACCTGCTCAACTGCGCCTTCACGGAAGTCGGCATCGGCGTCGTCCAGGGCTCGGGCGGGCCCTGGTGGACCCAGGACCTTGCGGCGCCGCGCTGACTTTGGCGGGCACAGTCGGTCGGATACCGGACCGCGGGCACCGGAATGTCCTGGCGGCCGGTGGCGCTGCACCTTACGGAGAAGCAGTCCGGCGCACACAAGGAGAACAGCGCATGAGCGACACCGTGCAGGAGTGGCAGCTGTCCGCCCGCCCCGTGGGGCGCCCGGTGCTGGGGGACTTCCGGCTCGTGGAGCGGGAGTTACCGGCACCGGCCGAAGGCGAAGTGCAGGTCCGTAACACCTTCCTCTCGGTGGACCCCTATATGCGGGCCTTGATGAGTGCCACGGCGGCCGGGAGCCTGGCCTACGGGTTGGACCGGCCGATGACGGGTGGCGCGGTCGGTGAGATCGTCGCCTCGCGGGCGGCCGGTCTGTCGCCGGGGGACCTGGTGCTCAGCGACCTGGGATGGCGTACCGGCGCGGTCGCTCCTGCCGGACGCTTCACCAGGCTGCAGCGTATCGAGGGGGTACCGGACTCCGCGTTCCTCGGCGTACTCGGGATGCCCGGACTGAGCGCGTACGCCGGGCTGACCGAGATCGCGGAAATGCGCGCGGGGGACACGGTCTTCGTTTCCGGCGCGGCCGGGGCGGTGGGAAGCCTGGCCGGGCAGATCGCGCGGCTGCGCGGGGCGAAGGCGGTCATCGGCAGCGCCGGTTCCGCGGCGAAGGTGGAGTACCTGACCGGCGAACTCGGCTTCACCACCGCCTTCAACTACAAGTCCGGCACGGTGCGCGAGCTGCTCGCCGAGGCCGCCCCGGACGGTATCGACGTGTACTTCGACAACGTCGGAGGAGACCACTTGGAAGCCGCCATCGACGCGCTGAACCCGAACGGCCGGGCCGCGCTGTGCGGAGCGATCTCCGGGTACCACGACACCGAGCCGGCGGCGGGGCCGCGCAACATGGTCGAGCTGGTGAAGAAGCGGATCACACTGCGCGGTTTCGAGGTCGGGGACCATGCGGGTATCCAGCCGCGGTTCGCCGAAGAGATGGGCGGCTGGCTGGCCGCACGGAAAATCAGCTTCCGTGAGACGGTCGAGGACGGCATCGCCCACACAGTGGAGGCCTTCCTCGGGCTGATGGACGGCCGGAACACCGGAAAGATGGTGGTGCGCCTCTGACCGCAGCGGCCGACCGGCAGCAGTTCCGCCCCGGGCAAGACGCAGTCCCGGTCACCGGGCGGGCGCGTGGACCGGCCCGCCCGGTGACCGGGGCGGTGTGCGAGGAGCTGTTGGGGGCGTACTAGGGCGCGATGTGCCAGCTCAGCGATCGGGACAGCAGCTTGCGCAGCGCCGGGTCACGAACCGCCTTCGTACGGTCGGCGGCCCGAGCCGTGACCTTATGGGGGCGGCCGTCGGCCGGGACGCCGAGAGTGCGCGGGACGACCGTGGTGCTGCCGCGCGCGGCCTTGCGCTCGCGGCCGTCGACGTACCACTTCAGCTGCGCGGAGGCGGGTGCGGTGACACGGATACGGGTCCCGCGGGAGACCGCGTGGTGGGTGGAGACCGGGCTGCTCAGTACGCTCGCATAGCGGTAGAAGCCCGCGATCATCGCCTCGCGGCCGGGGAGATTGAACTCCCGGCCCAGGGTCCGCATGATCGAGTTGTCGGTGGGACGGTTGAGCCCGTACTGGTAGTAGCCGCCGCCCTCGAAGGCGCCGACCGCGCCGCCGTCCGGGGACTGCTGGCCGATCCAGCGGTACCACTTCTGCTGCTGAGCGGTCATCTGGTCGGCGGAGAGCTTGGTGAGGTTGGCCTGGGCCGGCTCGGGGCCGGTGTAGGTACCGGACTGGCCGTAGTCGTACTCGTCGGCGAGCTTGCCGAGTGAGTGGCCGGTCTCGTGCACCGCGATCTGGTCCGACTGGTCGTTGTCGGAGGAGGCGGTGGCGATCCCGTCGTAACCGACCTGCGAGGAGATGTCGTTGTAGCCCGCACCGCCGTACTTGGTGGAGTTGGAGAGGACCACGACGAGGTCGGCGGCCGGGGCCTTGGAGGCGTACGACTCGACCTTGCCGGTGTCGACGCAGAGCAGCCGCTCGGTGTTGTCGCAGAAGAACGCGGAGTCGAGGGCGGTGTCGCGGACCACGTCCTTCGTCGGGTCCCCGGAGGCGCCGGACTCGTTGGAGACGGCGTCCACGGCCCAGACGTTGAACAGGCCGCGGTAGGTGGCGTACGGCTCGACGCCGGAGATCTTGGCCCACTTGGCGCGGACGTCGGCGTGGAAGTCCTCCTGCTGGGCGGCCGTGTAGCCGTCACCGATGAAGACGACATCGAGCTTGGTGCCGACCGTGCCGTTCTGCACGATCGAGGTGACATCGCCGTCGCCGGCGGCGGTCGCCGCCTTCTCGGACGGCGCCAGGGGCTTGGAGGCCGGAACGGTGGTCTGCCGTGGGTGGCCGTCCGCGCCGTTGAAGTACTCGACGTGCTGGGTGCGTTGGGCCTGCGGAGCCGGGGTGGCGCCAGCGGTGGCCGCGGCGGCCGTCGCGGCCACCGCCGCCGCGGCGATGCCGACGGACACCGCGGTGCGTATGGACGTGCGTCTGCGGTGCTGTCCGGAGGTGTTTCTGCGCATGGGGGGTTCCTCCCGAAGCCCGGCGCAATGCACCGGGCTGAGCTGAAATCAGGCGCGCTCAACGTAGAGGTTCCGGGGGCTCCAGGCAACGGATGGTGCCTGAGTGGCTCACCGGAAAGCTGAGTTCGTGTCACGGGAGGGAGCGAGAAACCGCCTCTCGGAGCAACGTCCGGATGGGGCGGAGGACTTGGGTGAGCGGACCGTCGCCAGGTCCGTCGGCCGGTCGCCCGCGGGTGGCCGTGCCCCGTAGGGCTGCACGGGGAGGCGTGTAGGGGGTGTTGCGGGTGGTGGGGCGAGCGCGGGGGCGTACGAGCCTGGCGTGGTGTGGTTGTGTATATCTCCGTGTTTTGTCACACCAACGGGGATTTCTTCCGCCAAAGCATGACGGGTCGTCACTCTGTGAGAGCCCGGTCAACCCGGCCGGCAGTCCGGTTTTTGGGCGCCGTGCAAGCGGCGTCCCCCACAGGAGGTTCGATGTTCCGTAACGCTTCGCGTATCGCCATGGCTGTACTCGGCTCCGCGGCCCTGGCAGTCACCGCCGCCCCCACCGGCCACCGCTCCGGTACCGGTGCGCCACAGGCAGCCAGCCTGTGGCGCACCGCCCTTTTGCGCGCCGCCGTCAGCCGGCCGCCACACCGGCTGCCGCCGGCTCAGACCGTGATGACGAGCTTGCCGCGCACATGCCCCGCCTCGCTCAGCTCCTGCGCCTTGGCCGCGTCGGCGAGCGGGAAGGTCTCGACGACCGGCAGCGCGAGCCTGCCCTCGACGGCGAGGCGGGCGTGCGCGGCCAGGCCTGCCCGGATCTGCTCCGACGGCGTACCGCCCGCGGAGAAGGGCACACCGTGCTCGGCGGCGTTCATATCGGCGATGGTGACGATCCGGTCCGTCGTTCCGCCACGCAGCGCGATCGAGACCGGCAGCGCGTCCTGTCCGGCCGCGTCGAAGACCGCGTCCACGCCCTGGGGGGCAACCGCCCGGACCCGGTCGGCCAGGCCCGCCCCGTACGCCACCGGAACCGCACCCAGCGCGCGCAGGAAGTCGTGATTGGCCGGGGACGCCGTACCGACCACCGTGGCGCCCCGTGCCACCGCGAGCTGGACCGCGACCTGGCCGACCGCACCCGCCGCCCCGTGCAACAGCAGGGTCTCGCCCGTCGCCAGGCCCAGCAGGTCGAGGACGCGCTGCGCCGTCTCACCGGCCACCGGGAGGGCCGCCGCGGCCTCGAAGGAGAGCGACGCGGGCTTGCGCACCATGTCTCCCGCGAGGGCGTACTCCGCGTACGCGCCGGTCCTGGTACAGCCGAAGACCTCGTCGCCGACGGCGAATTCGTCTCCCGCGCCGTCGCCGAGCGCGTCCACCACGCCGGCGAACTCCAGACCCGGCACGGCGGGAAACGTCGTCGGGTAGAACTGCTCCACCCAGCCGTAACGCCGTTTGTAGTCCAGCGGATTGACGCCGACCGTCACCACCTTCACCCGTACGTCGCCCGGTCCGGGCACCGGCTGTTCAGTGTCCCCGAGGCGGAGCACCTCGGCGCCGCCGAAGGTGTCGTAAATGATCGCTCGCATAACGGTCTCCTCGTTCGGTGCAGGAATTGCCGTGGAGGCAAGGGGGTTGATGCCTTCACCCTCGTTCCTGGGGACGGGACCGACGCCGGCCATCGGGACAGTCCGGCCTGGCCGAAAGGCCGGCGCCGGCGCCCAAGCCGCTGGCTACGCTGAGGCTCATGCAGTTGACCGGATCCGTGCCCGCCCTGACCGCCGCATACGAGGTGATCCGCCAGCCACTCGGCGAGATCGTGCCCCGGCTCTCCGTCGTCCTGGCCGAGCTGGTGCCGCACCGGGCGGTTGCTGAACTCTCCACACACTGCGCCCACTCACCGTTCAAGACCTACGGCGCGGCCGAGATCACCGGCCGGCTGTCCACCGCCGACCTGGCGCCGTTGCTCGCCTCCGGCATCCCCGGCCGCCCATGGCAGGGCATGCTCACCCTCGCCGGTGCGGAGCGGCAGGCCCTCGTCGTGACGAGCCGGGCGACACCCCGCGGCGCCGTCCTGCTGCTGGTACGGGACGTAGACGCCACCCCCGCCGACGAGGCGGCCGCCGCTCTCGTACAAGCGCTGTGGGACGTGGTCACCAGCCACTTCGACCGCATGGCGGCGGAGGCCCTGCCCGGTGCGCTGGCCCGCTCGCGGACCGCCGCCGGAACCCGGGCCCGAGTGATCGCGGAGCTGGGCGAGGCCTATTCGGCCGCGCTCACCGGGGTGCTGGGAGTCCTGCGCAGCCGCAGCCTCGACGATGCGGCGGCCCGCGCCACCGCCACGGATCTGGCCGTCTCGGCCCTGGTGGACCTGCGTGCGGAGGCGGAACGCGACCAGCAGATCGCCGAGGAGCCGGCCGGGCAGGCCTTCGCCCGGCTCGCCGACTCCCTGCGACCGCTGGTCCGCTACAGCCCCGTACGACTGGAGCTGGGCGCCCCCGACTCCCCGGGGACCGTGGCAGCCGACGTGGCACACACCGCGCGGGTCATCGTCCGGGCGCTGCTGCTGAAGGTCCTGGAACAGGAGGCGGTGACCCGCGTCCATGTCGCCTGGCAGATCACCGACGACGAACTGCGCGCGACCGTACGGGACGACGGGCCCGGCACCCTCACCCCCGGCGCCCTGGCCCCCGGCGGGGTCGCCGAGCGACTCGCCGTACTGGATGGACGGCTGGATGTCGACGCGGTGCCCGGGTGGGGGACCACGGTGTCGGCGACCCTCCCGCTGCGGGTGTCCCAGGATCCGGCACCGCACCCGCTCACCTCACTGGGCGAGCGGGAACTCCAGGTACTGGCCCGGCTCGCGCTCGGGCACCGCAACCGGGCGATCGCCCAGGAACTCCACATCAGTGAGTCGACGGTGAAGTTCCATGTCGCGAAGATCCTCACCAAACTGGGCGTCGAGTCACGGGGAGCGGCGGCGGCTCTCTTCCATGCCGTGGCTTAGCGGCCGCCACCGTCAGAGTGCGCCGGAGGCCGAGCCGCCGGTGTAGGTGCGCGGCACGCGGGCGCCGATACGGGTGACGATTTCGTGGGAGATGGTGTGGGCGGCCCGCGCCCAGTCCGCCGCACCGGGCTCCCCACGGTCGCCGGGCCCGAAGAGGACGACCTCGTCCCCGGGCGCGGCGGGGGCGTCGCCGAGATCGAGGACGAACTGGTCCATGCACACGGTGCCCGCCACCGTGTGCCGCCGCCCGGCGACAAGGACGGGGCCGGCCTGCGACGCATGCCGGGGAACACCGTCGGCATAGCCGAGGGGGACCAGACCGAGGGTCGTCTCACGGGCGGTGCGATAGCGGTGGCCGTACGAGACGCCCTGCCCGGCGGGGACCCGCTTGACGGAGGAGAGGCGGGCGGTGAGGGTCATCGCCGGCTTCAGCCCCAGCTCGGAAGGCACGGCCAGGTCCGGCACCGGGCTCAGTCCGTAGACGGCGAGCCCGGGGCGTACGAGGTCGAAGTGTGCCTCCGGAAGCGTCAGCGTGGCGGCCGAGTTGGACAGATGGAGGACATCGGGGGTGAGCCCGGCCCGACGGGCGAGCCCGGCAGCGCTGCGGAAGGCGGCCAACTGCTCGTCACAGGAGGGGTGTCCGGGCTCATCGGCCCGTGCCAGATGCGACCACACGCCGACGACCCGGACGTACCCGGCCGCTTCGGCGCGTGCCGCGGTCTCCAGCAGCGCCCGCCAGTCGTCCGCGGTGGCGCCGCCGCGCCCGAGCCCGGTCTCCGCTTCGAGGTGCAGCAGCGCGGGACGGTCCACGGCCTGCGCCGCCCGCACCGCGGCCCGCACCGCCCAGGTGGCACCGGCCGACAGCTCGACGCCTGAGGCCACCGCGGCATTCCAGTCGTCACCCGGGGTCAGCAGCCACGCGAGCAGCCGGCCGGGGACGCCGGCCGCGCGCAGCGCCAGTGCTTCCCGCATCCCGGCGACGCCGAGCCAGGTGGCACCGCCCGCGAGCGCCGCGCGGGCGACGGCGGCCATGCCGTGACCGTAGCCGTCGGCCTTGACCACGGCCATCACCTCGGCGGACCCGGCTGCTTCACACAACCGGCTGACATTGGCGCGGACCGCCGAGAGGTCAATACGGGCCTGTGCGTGCGGTGTTCCGGCCCCCTGCGCCTCCTGGCCGTGCGGCCCGGCCATCGATCCGCCGACCGGGTCCGGCCCCGTGGAGGACGGTGTGGCGGACACCCCCGGAGGGTGTCGGTTCACCACCGCGGTCACCGCCGCTCCGGGTCCGGCGTCGGCGCTCTCGGCCTCGCGGGGAATGCCGAATGACATGCCACCGTCCTTCCAGGGAAACCAATGCTGCCCGGTGGGCTGCGGGTGGACCCATGGTTTCGACGGGGGAACGGCCCGTCATCGTGCGATCGGCACCGTCTCGGGCCGCTCGGCAGTGGGGCCGGGACAACGGGGAGGGGCGGAGGGGCAGGATGTGGCGTACGGGAGGGGGCGGCGTACGGGAGGACGGCATACGGACCCGGCATGCGGAAATTCCGGCATACGGAGACGCCGGTTCCTCAGAGCGGCATACCGGGCAGCGGCCCGGGGCGCCTCACGCGGAAGCACCCACCGCGTCGTCCGGGCCCTCCGTGCCGTAGCGGCGGGCGGTGAGCTGGAGCAGCAGGGCGGTGCGGACCTCCGGGTCGTCCAGCGGCAGCGCCACGACGTCCTGGAGCCGGCGCATCCGGTGCCGGAGCGTGTTGGGGTGGATGTGCAGCCGGGCGGCGGCGTCCCGTGGATCGCCCATCGCCTCCAGCCAGGCGTGCAGCGTCGGCACACAGTTCGTCCCGTGTGCACGATCGTGGTCGACCAGTTGCTGCAGCGGCCCGACGCCCGCAATCCGTGCCGCCGCGGCGGACCGGGCGACATGGCGCAGCACGACGGTGGCCCACACCTCGTCGTGTACGGCCTGGTCGCGCGCGATCAGGCCCGTCCGGAGCAGATCGAGGGTGAGATCGGCCTGCTCACGCGAGCGGGCCAGCCCGGGGACCGACGCCGCGAGTCCGCCGACCGCGACGAGCGGAGCGGGTCTTTTGGTGGTGCCTCGGACCGTCTCCAGCCACCCCGACCCGTCGTCCGCGCCGGGGGCGACCCTCTCCGCCGGGACGATCCCGTAGACCACACCTCCGACGATCGCCGCGGGGGACCGCAGACGACTGCCGCGGAACCGGGACATCCGCTCCCAAACGGTCAGGCGCTGTCGCTCCGCCTCACCGTCGTCCTCGCAGCGCACCCCCACGGCGATCACTCGCCAGGGGCCGGTCGTGAGCCCCAGGCGCCGCGCCGCGTCGGCCGCTCCCTCCTGGCCGTGCAGCACGGTGGCGACCATGTCGGTCAGCACCAGACGCTCCACATCCGCACCGGCGCGCCGGCGCAGCAGATGCAGGGCCGCCGTCGCGGCCGTGTCAGCGAACGCCTCGGCCCGCTCGGCGGGCACCGGTCCCGGCACGATGGCCCAGATCGAGCCGAGCACATCCCCGCCGGCATGTACCGGCACGACCAGCCGTGGTTTGGTTCCCTCGACCACCGCAGGTACGTAGATGGGGCCGGTGTCCTGGGCGATCTGGTGAAAGACGCCGTACCGCCGGAAATGGGCGTTCACCTCGTCGGGGACGTGCCGCCCCATGATCGTGGCGACCCGCGCCTCGTCCCCGCGCTCCTGGCGCGCGGAGTAGGCAAGGACCCGGGAGCTGCGGTCCTCGATGGTGACCGGCGCGTCGATCACGGCGGCGATCGCATCGGCCAGGCCGAAGAGATCACCCGCCTCGGCGCCCGCCGACCCGCTGCCGGAGTCCACGTACCCCTCACTGTCGAGCACCGCCCGCAGCAGCGACACGACCTGGGCCCAGCCCGCCTGCTGCTCGACCTGTACCAGTGGGAGTCCCGCGGCGCTCGCGGCCGTGACCACCGTTTCGTCGACCGCGGCCGGGGCCTTCAGCAGCAGAGCGCCGGCCGACCGCTCGGCGCACAACGACAACAGGCGCAGGGCCTGGGAACGGTCCGTGAGGTTCACTCCGAGGACGACATCGCCCGGACGCAGATCGAAGCCACCGTCCGGCTCGGCGATCACCACGTCTCCCACCGGGACCGCGGTGCCTCCGGGGGCGCACACCCCCGACAGCACGGCCGGCCCGACGGAGTTGAGAAGCCTCTGCAGACTCATCACTGGCATCACCCGCTCACCGTTCCACCCACCATCGTGCCCTACGGAATCCGCACCTCCGTCGGCCGGTCCCGTCCCGGCGATCTCCTGGCTCCCCATTTCCCTCCGGCGGGAGGTGAACGGTGACGGGTGCCCCTGCGTATCTCTCCATATCCGTGCCCCTGGGGCACCGGTCCACGATGTGAGGAGGCAGCATGACTGACCCGGGTATCCCGCAGCTGCAGGCATTGCCGGACGGAGACGCCGAACTTTCTCTGGTGGTGCGCGTGCAGTGGGAGGATGTCGCCGCGCTCGGTCAGGACGCCGCCCGGCTGGCTGCCCGGTTCAAACGACCGGTGACCCTGGACGAGGCCGCCAGTCACCGGCTCCGCATCCGGCCGCCCGCCGCCCATGCCAAGGCCATGCCGCAGGAGCGGACGCAGCCCGCCATGGCGTCCACGACGGTGTCACCGCTGCCCGCCCGCTCGCCGCAGGAACAGGCCCGCCAGGCGATCGAGAAGATCAACGGCAACGCCAGTCATGAGACGGCGTAACGCGGCGAAGGGCTGAGTGGAACGAGGGAGACCGGCGGGTCTCCCTGACAGAGGGGTTCGGCGGTGTGGGGCTGCCGGGCCCCTCGCACTCTGTCCGTGGCCCCGCGAACCGGCCGGTCGCCTGCCGCCGGACCGGCCCCGGAGTGCGCCGAGCCGTCGGCTGGGCCGACCGGGCGAAGAACATCGGCGCAACGGCTCAACCCGGCCGCACCGTGCGTGCTGCCGCGCGCCCACCGGTGATTGTGTGACGAGCCGGCGCGACCGGCGCTGTGCCCCGCAGGGCCGGGGCCGTGCACCGAGGAGGCAGGCAAGCGTGGACGACGAGGCCGGCGCTCTCCTGAACGTCCCGAGCACCGAAGGCACGTAGGCATGCACACCACGGTCACCCTGCTGGCGGACGCCCCGGCCCAACTGCTGCCGGCCCGGCAGCTGATGGCCTTCACCTTGGCCACCCACATCATCCTGGTGCCGCTCGGGGTGGCGCTCCCGCTGATCACGCTGGTGATGCACCATCGCGGACTGCGCCGGAACGACCCCGTGGCGCTGCTCCTCGCCAGACGCTGGTCGGCGGTGATGGCCGTGCAGTTCGCGGTCGGTGTGGTCACCGGCACCGTGCTGTCCTTCGAGTTCGGACTGCTCTGGCCGGGCCTGATGGGCACATGGGGCGGCGTCTTCGGTATCGGATTCGGGGTGGAGGCCTGGGCCTTCTTCCTCGAAGCGGTCCTCATCGCCATCTACCTCTACGGCTGGCGGAGGCTGAAGCCCCGCACCCACTTCCTCCTCGGCCTGCCTCTGCCCGCCGCCGCCCTGCTCGGCGCGTTCGGCATCCTGGCGGCCAACTCCTGGATGAACACGCCCCAGGGATTCACCCTCGGCGCCGACGGCAAGCCCGAGGACGTGCACATCTGGTCGGCGATCTTCACCCCGATGTTCGGGCCGCAGTACTGGCACTTCGTCGTGGCGATGCTGATCACCGCTGGCTACACCGTCGCCGGTGTCTACGCCGTCGGCTGGCTGCGCGGCCGCCGCGACCGCTACCACCGGCTCGGCTTCACCGTCCCCTTCACCCTCGCCGCGGTGTTCACCCCGGTGCAGTTCCTGCTGGGCGACTCGATCGCCCGGTCGGTCTTCCACAAGCAGCCGGTGAAGTTCGCCGCGACGGAACTCGTCTGGCGGACCGACACCCATGTACCCGAGTACATCTTCGGCCGGCTGCACCCGGACGGCAGCATCTCCGGTGGCATCAAGATCCCCCAATTCGACTCCATCCTGGCGGGGTTCACCCCCGGGACCAAGGTGACCGGACTGACCTCCGTCCCGGCGGACGACCGGCCGACGGCCACCCAGGCGACCATCGCTCACTGGGCCTTCGACCTCATGGTGGTGATCGGCTCCCTGCTGATCCTCCTCGCCCTCTGGTACGGCTGGTGTTGGCTGCGGCGACGCCGGCTGCCCGCCTCACCGTGGTTCTTCCGCGGCGCGGCCTGCGCGGGCGTCGCCTCCGTCGTCGCCGTCGAATGCGGGTGGATCACCGCCGAAGTCGGGCGCCAGCCCTGGATCGTCTACGGACACATGCGCATCGCCGAGGCGGTGACACCGACCCGCTCCACCAGCCTCTGGATCATGCTGGGCCTGGTCATCGTGGTGTATGTATTCATCTTCGGATCGCTGCTCGCGGTGCTGCTCAAGATGCGTACGGGCTGGCGGCTCGCCGACGCACGCCGGGCGTCGGGGGAGCGGACCGACGAACCGGAGGCCGACACCCCGTACGGGCCCCGCTCACGGGTACCGGCTGGTGACCCGCCGTCCGGCGGCGGCACCGGGGACGGACCGGCCGAGGACGGCCGGCCGTGATCGCCGATGTCATCGCGGTGGCGCTGCTGCTCGCCGTGACCGCCTACGCCTGCGCCGGAGGCACCGACTACGGAGCCGGGTTCTGGGACCTGACGGCCGGTGGCGCCGAGCGCGGCGCGCGCCCCAGGTGGCTGATCGACCACGCCATGGCCCCCGTATGGGAGGTCAACAACGTCTGGCTCGTCTTCATCTTCGTCATCATGTGGACCGGCTTCCCCACGCTCTTCCAGACGGTGTTCTCCGCCATGTGGCTGCCGCTGGCCCTGGCCGCCATCGGCCTGGTCCTGCGCGGCGCCGGCTTCGCGCTGCGCAAACCCCTCCGCCGGATCGCCGGGCGACGCCTCTACGGCGCGGTCTTCGCCATCGCCTCACTGCTCACCCCGTTCTTCCTCGGCGCGGCCGTCGGCGGTATCGCCTCGGGCCGGGCGGTGCCGGGAACGGAGGCCTCGGCCCACGCCTGGTCCAACCCGACCTCCGTCCTCTTCGGACTGATCGCCATCGTGGCGACGGCGTTCCTCGGCGCCGTGTTCCTGGCCGGCGACGCCGCCCGTTTCGGCGCCCCCGACCTGGTCGGCTACTTCCGGCGGCGGGCTCTGGGCAGTGTCGTCGCGCTCGCCGTCCTTGCGGCCGTCATGCTGACCGTCACCCGGAGCGACGCCCCGCACGTCTGGCACGGGCTCACCCATGGCGTCGGTCTCGGCCTCGTCATCCTGGCCGGAGTCTGTTCCGTCGCCACCGGATGGCTGCTGCTGCGCCGGTCCGGGGCCTGGGCCCGGGTCACCGCCGTCGGCGTGGTCGCGTCGGCGATCATCGCCTGGGGAGCCGCCCAACGCCCCTACCTCATCCCCACGTCCCTGACCGTGGCCGAGGGCGCCGGTGCCCCCGGCAGCCTGCGCTGGACCGGCCTGGTCACCCTCGTGGCCGCGGTGTTCGTCTGCCCGGCCGTGGCCTTTCTGTACTGGCTCGACACCCGCGGCGAACTCGAACCGCTCTCCGACACCGACCTGCGCCGGACCGAACCGGCCCGCGACGATCCGACGGAGCACAACTGACCACGGGGCAACTGACCACGGGACGGGCGGCGAGAGGACCGGAATGCCCGACGAGTTTGCGGAACGGCGCCGGGCGACGGCCTGGCTGCAACGCCCTGACGGGCCGATCGCCGCCGAGCACGCCGAGTTCGACGCAGGGAGCGGACACCCCCTTCTCCGGGCCGGCCGGCTCCACCGTTTGGTGAGCGGAGTGGAGGAGCGGCCCAGAGAGGTGAGCCAGGAGGAACTCGCCGCCCTGGGAGACCCCATGGCCACCTTGTGCTTCCAGCGGCACATCTTCCCGATGGCCGTGCAGGATCTGCTGGACCAGCTCCCCGGCGTCGTCGACCAGCCCAAGGTCTACCTGGTGAGCGAGTCGGGCACGATCCCGTCGGCCGACGCACCGCACCTCCGGCGCGACATCCGTTTCGCCCTCACCTATGCCGTAGGGGGCACTGAAGCCGACCTGCTGATCAGCACCGGCGCCAACAGCGACCCCCGGACGACCTTCCTGCAGGTCGCCGCCTGGGACGACCGGAACAAGGTCTTCAACTACTACATGCGGATCACCCCGGCCTGGATCTGGACCGGCAACTCCTGGGACGCGCTGGCCGCCGCCTCGCGCGGCCAGGGCTGCTTCGACAGCCACGTCAACGGCAGTGTCGTGATGAAGGAACTGAAGCAGCCGTGGATCAACTGGCAGTCCCAGTCGGCCGCCATCCAGCTGCCTGACGACGACCCGTTGCGCGACAACCCCCTCTACCGGCGGGTGATCGGCGCCGAGAACCTGGAAACGACCGTCCGCGCGCAGATCAACCGCTGGACCGCGGCCAGGCTGGAGACGGTCACCGCCGGCGGCATCGTGCAGCACCCGGACCATCTGCTGCGCCAGCTGTTCACCACGACGACGGTCAACCTCACCAGCTCCGCCACCCAGAGCGTCGGTATCCGCCCCGGCGACGAGCCGCTGCCGCTGCCGATGGGCTTCTGGATGAACAACGACGCGCTGCTCGACGACCTCGAACTGGAGGTGGAGGCACCCGTCCCGGCCACCACCACCGCCCTGTACGCACAGAGCCTCGACACCTTCGGGTTCCGGCTGGAGGAGAAGGCCGGCAACTTCAGCCGCCCCGGGGACACCTTCTTCGCGTTCGTGGTGCCCGAGGCGGCCCTGGAGGACAACGCCGTCGTCCGGGAGATGGGTCAACGGGGCCTGATCTCACCGAAGTTCGCGGCCTGCGCGCTGATGGTCGACTTTCCCAACCCTGTCTTCAGCGCCGACCGCGCCCGGCTGATGCGCTATGTGCCCACCACGGCCACCGCCGCGGACTCGCTCGGCGACCGGATCGCCCAGCAGATCCTGGCCGCGGCCGGCACGCTGCCGGCCGACAGTCCGGAGGCCCGGTTCGCCGCGCACTGGAACCTTCCCGACGCCACCTGGCGCGGCGACTTCTCCGAACGGCTCACCGCCTATCTGAAGAAGGTCCAGGAACGGATCACCACCAGGGGAGGTTTCGACGACTACGTCCGGCTGGCCGAGTCACGCCGCAGACAGTTCAAGGCCATGAAGCTGCACGAGTTCGAACTGACCCTGCCGGCCACCGATATCCCCGCCACCGCAGCGACGCTGCGGATGAAGGAAGACGCCACCGTGACCGCACAGACCTGATGACACCACGGTCACCGCACGGATCTGAGGAGCACCGCCATGACCAGGAACGGCACCTATTCGGCGCCCGGAGGACTGACCGACCTCAGCGACTTCGGCCGTAAAGCATGGGACGTCTTCGTCTCCGACAATGTCGACTACGCCATCAAGGGCCCCGACAGCAGCCAGGTGCTCCATGACAGCCCCCGGCCGCAGTTCTACAACCTCACCAAGACCGAGACGGCCGCCGATGCCCGGACCGCGACCGTCAGCTGGACGGCGTTCCCCCGCATCCTCAAGGTGAACTCGACCTCCGACCTCCAGCGCTGGAAGAAGGCCGAGGCCAGCCGGAAGGCCCAGGACGAGTACTGCGAGTGGAGCGTCACCCGCACGGACGGCAAGGTCACCAGGGTGACGTTCACCTGCGAGGGGCCCGAGTACTGGGACGTCCTCGCGAAGACCAGCCCGGACACCGCCCTCAGCCTCTACCGCCGGTACATCAGCCCGGAGGTGCAGGAGAGCGATCTGTTCGTCAACGGTGAGTACGACCGCTACAACAAGTGGAACAGCACCACCACGCACGGCGCCATGCACCTCATCCAGAAGAACAACACCCTCGCCGCGGAGATCGAACTGGCCGCCGCGGCCACCATCCGCCGGGTCATCGACGGCCGCGAGCTCACCGCCGAGCAGGAGCTCTGCCTGTGCAGCGACTACGGCCAGCCCGAGCGCAACAGTGACCCCCACATCGGTGGCTCGGTGAACGCGCTGGCCCGCCAGAAGGCCTCCATCACCCTCGCCGACCCCGTGGGCCTCTACTTCGACGGCCTCTCCACCGAGGGCTGGGCCACCCCCGACGGCTCCGACCCCCAGAGCTACTGGACCTACGAGCGCGGTGAAGCGGACCACCGGGTCCGGGCCGTCTACGAGGTCCCCACGAGCAAGCCCTTCACCGTCGGCGACATCACCATCCACGGCCGCCCCATCCAATACGGCGCCCAGATCGCCGACTTCGTCACCATCAAACTCACCGCCGTCGCCTGCCGCTTCGGCCAGAGCACCGCCGAGCCCCGGACCGCGTGCAAGGAGGTCGCCACCACCGAGCTGGCACGCCCGGAAGAGGCGTTCGTGGCGAGCGCCTTCTCGGCCTACGGATATCTGGGCACCGCTCCGGCACGGGCGATGCGCCCCACCCGGAATGCCTGACCGCTCCGGCCACTCCGCCCCGCGGAGTCGGGGCAGCTGTCAGCAGTACCGGCGCAGCGAGCCCTTGGTGCCGGCGGGGCGGACATCGCGGTCGCTCAGGGTGAGGGAGAGCTTCCTGCCCCAGGCCCGGCAGGCGGCCGTGAAGTCCTGCTGCGCATATTCGATGATGAAGACCCTGTTGGCGTAGGCCGTCGCGAAGTCGGTGCACTCCTTGTAGCGGGCGCATTCTTCGACGACGGCGAAGTCGAAGCCGATGCGGCCGCGTTGCGGCAGCAGATCGGCGGTGTTCTTCTGGGCGATGGCCAGATGCCGCTGGTGCGCGCGGCGGGCCAGGAGCCGGGCGAAGTCCGCGGCGTGCCGGGCGGTGAGCTTGCCGTCGGACCGCTCGTAGGAGTCGAGGTTGTCGGGTTCGACGGCGTCATAGCCGGCCTTGGCGCAGCCGTCGATCCACGGGCCGACGATCTCCATGAGGGCCGCACGCTTGGCGCCGGTGGAGATGTCGAGCAGCGGCTCGTCCCAGTCCTCGTCGATGACCAGGTCTCCGTGCTCGTCCCGCAGGAGCAGTTCGGGGTGGTCGTCCTCCCAGGAGCCGGCGTCGTCGGGCTGTGCCTGGAAGGCATTCACGTAACAGATGTTGTAGCGGCCGGGAGCCGGTTTCGCCGTGCGGTCGCGGGAGACGGCCCGGACCTTGCCGGGCGGCGGATAGGCGCCGCCGAGCTGATAGTCGAAGACGGCGTTCGCGGTCGGCGGCCGCACCGCGGTGGGAACAGCGGGGGAGGGCGCCGATGACCCCGGGCCGGCGGTGTGCGGGGGACGGCCGGCGGAGCATGCCGTGCCGAGCGCCATGACCAGGACAAGGGCGCCGCCGACGGCGAGGGAACGTGGAGAGTGCACGGGCGGAGCTTATGCGCGGATGCCGCGAACAGCCCTCGGACATGGCGCCGGCAGCGCGGTCGAGTGCGCCTCCCGATCCGAGTGCGCCTCCGGATCCGAGTGTGCCTCCCGATCCGAGTGTGCCTCCCGGTCCCGTGCGGGCCGAGAGGCACTGCGGTCGGCGGCTGTGATCCCGCGGCTCCGTGCCCGAACGCACGAGACCGCGCCCCCGTTCAGCTGCGCGACTCCGCCGTGGTCAGCGCTTGACCACGAACGCCTGGTCCTTCTTCGACTCGGCCGAGCAGGACTTCTTCTCCGCGGTGGTCATCTTCCGGGTCTTGACGGTCACCGCATTGCTCTGTCCGTCCGTCCCGTTGGGCGCGGGCCCGGTGACGGTGTCCGGTACGAACCAGTAGTAGTGGTCCCACTTCGGGCTGTCGTAGTGCGTCTGCCAGGTGCCGGAGACCGTCTGCATCACCTGCGCGCGGGAGATCCAGCCCACCTCGCCGGGCTTCACCGTCATGTTCAGCGAGCTGTTCTCGGTGTGCGAGCTCGACCAGGTGTGGCTGTAGGTCGCGGTGACACTCAGGTCGATGATGCCGGCGATGTTTCCGCCGGCCGTGACGGAGACCCCTGCCGAGTCCGTGGAGCCCACGGTGTCGGACCAGCCCATCGACTGGGTGGCGTCCGACGTGCTGCAGTTGTACAGGGAGTTGGAGACCTGGCGGAAGTCTCCGAGGTACGCCTTGCCGAGCTTCGGCTCGTTGAAGGTGCACTTCCCTTCGCCGGAAGCGCAGTCCGCTATGAGCTGGTCCCGGGTGGGTTCGTCCGCCGCGGCGGCCGGCACGGCCATCGCCGCGACCAGACCCAGTGACGCCGTGGTCAGCGCCATCAGCCGGCTTCCGTGCCGGATCATTCCGCTTCTTGCCATCGTGCTTGTTACCTCTCACCCAGCTTTGTGGAAGCGACGAGTCCGAGTGTGACCTTCGTCGCTGTTAGGTTTGAGACTGGTGTGAAATCTGATTCAACTACACCAAGAATTAGTAAAGTTGTAGTTGATGGTGAAACGGCCTCTTTAAAGGGGTTGAAACGGAGGCAGCATCAGGTCCGGGCGAGGGCCCCGTTGAGGACGGTGCCGACGGCGCGCGAGACGAAGTCCTTGCCGAGGGGCAGCTGTCGGAGGACGACGCGCACCCAGGCGGCCCCGGCCAGCAGGTCCACCAGCAGCATGGTGTCGGTGTCCGCCGCGAGTTCACCACGGGCGAGGGCACGCTCGAAGACCGGCTGCTCCAGCGCGATCCGGTCAGCGAAGAAATCCCGTATGTGAAGGGCGAGTTCGGGACTTTGGGTGGCGGCACCCAGCACGGAGACGGCGATATCGGAGGCCGGTCGCGTGGTGAGGAGGGCCACCACCGTGTGCAGCAGCGCCTCCAGGTCTCCCGTGAGGCTGCCGGTGTCGGGAGGTGTGAAATCGAGTTGGCGTGCGCCGATGAGTGCGGCACCCAGGAGGGCTCCCTTGGACGGCCACCAGCGGTAGATCGTGGTCTTGTTGACGCCGGACCGCTGCGCGACCCCCTCGATGGTCAGCCCCTCATAGCCCTTCTCCGCCAGCAGATCCAGCGTGGCGTCGAAGATCTCCTGCGCCTTCCGTGGGCCGCCGCCGCGCCGTGTTCCGTGCCGTTCCTCGCTCATGAGGGGAGATTAGCATCAAGAACAACGCAACGTTGCGTTGCATTTGAGGTAGCGTGCCGGGCATGGAGTCCAAAGAAGCCGGGCTGCCCATCGTCTTCGTGCACGGCATGCGCGTGAGCGGCACGATGTGGCGACCCGTGATCCAAGTCATCGGAGAGCGACACCCCATGGCGGCGCCCGACCTGCCGGGCCACGGCGACCGGCGAGGGGAACCCTTCGGCATACCGGACGCCGTGGCGGCGGTCACCGACGCCGTGGACGAACTCGGCGGCCGTGCCCTGCTCGTCGGGCTGTCCCTGGGCGGCTATGTCGCCCTCGCCACCGCCGGTGCCCACCCGGACCGCGTCCTCGGCCTGGTGGCCATGGGCTGTACGGCGTTGCCGCGCGGGCTGTTCGGCGCCGCCTACCGGGGAGCGGCGCGGCTGGCGGCCCGGTACCCCGATGAGGCCAACCGGCTCAGCGCCTTCGCCTTCCGCCGCGCACTGCCCCGCCCCCAGGCGGATGCCATGGTCGCGGGCGGTCTGAGCTCCGGGATCACGCCGAGCATCGTGGAGGCCGTGCAAGGGATGGATCCACTGGCGTCACTCTCCGCGTACCCGGGCCCGGTCTGGCTGGTGAACGGCGAACGCGACCACTTCCGCTGTCATGAACGCCGCTTCCTCCATGCCTGCCGCGACGGGCGCCTCATCATCCGGCCGAAGTGCGGACACCTCACCAGCCTCAACGGTGCAACGGACGTCGCTCGGCAGGTGCTCGATGCCGCCGCGGTCATCACGGCCCGGCCGCACGAGGCCATGCCCCAGGGGAGTGCGCGATGACCGGCCGGGTGTGGAGCGTGGAGGAATCCCTGGAGATACCGGCCCCGCCGCAGACCGTCTACGCGGCCCTCGCCGACGTCCGGCGGATGAAGGAGTGGAGCCCGGAAGTCATCTGGGTGTGGTCCCGCGGCGACCGTTTCGTGGGCATCAACCGGAGGGCCTGCTGGGTCTGGTTCGCCACCTGCCGGATCGTCACCGCTGACCCCGGGCGCGAATTCGCCTTCGACAACGCCACCTTCGGTCTCCCCGTGGCGCGCTGGGGCTATCGGCTGACCCCGACGGAGCGGGGCACCTTGGTCACCGAGTACTGGATCGACCTCCGTCGTCACGGGTGGCGCCGCCGGCTCGCCGAGCTGCTGGGACTGGTCTTCACCGGCACCCCGGCCGCCCGGCGCGCCGCACTCAATCGCGCCGGTATGCGCGCGACCCTCCGCCGGCTGAGCGCCGCCTGCCGGACGGCCGCTTGAATCGCCGAGCCTCCCCGGCATGTGGAGGGGGAGGCCCCGGCCGTCGCGCCGGTTAGCCGTCAACGGGTAGGCCAAATGGCTATAAATCACCCCACCCCACACGCCCGTTTCCCCACCGGAAGAGGCGTTCCAGCAGCAAAGCGCAAGGTCTGCCCCCTCTTCCGGTTTTGGTGCACGACGGGGTACTTCTGTTGGCAGCGCGCACCGACCGGACACCCACGCGGACCAGGAAGGACGGACCTGTCATGAGCGACGACCTGTCACCCGAGGCGGTACCGGAGGAGAGCGGCGGTGAGGGCTGGTACGTCGATACGCGCTGCACCAACTGTGACGTGGCCCGGCAGCTGGCCCCCGACGTGATCCGCGAGCACGACGGGCGGGCGGAAGTGTTCCGGCAACCGCAATCCGAGGCGGAGCAACGGCAGTTGTACGCGGCCGCCTTCGCCTGCCACACCCGGTCCATCCGCCACCCCGCGCACCACCTCACCCCCGACCTGGACCCCTTCCCCCTCGCCCTGGACGACACGGTTCATCTCTGCGGCCACAACTCCCGCCACACGGCGGGGGCGAACGCCTATCTGCTGCGCCGGCCCACGGGAAGCACGATGATGATCGACACGCCCCGATGGAGCGCCGAACTGGCCGACCGCTACGAGGCGTTGGGCCCCGTCACCGACGTCCTGCTCACCCACCGGGACCATGCCGCACACGGCCGCCGCTACGCGGACCGGTTCGGGGCCCGGCTGTGGATCCACGAGGGCGACCTCGACGCCGCTCCGGATGCGGACCATCTCATCCGGGGCACCGATCCGGTCGAGATCGGTGCGGGGGTGACCGCGTATCCGCTGCCCGGCCATACACGTGGCAGCGTGCTCTACCTCGCCGACGGTACGTACTGCTTCAGTGGCGACAGTTTCTACTGGTCGCGCACCACCGCCGATCTGGAGGTGGCCGCCAGTGTCACCTGGTACTCGATCACGGAACTGGCCGCTTCCCTGGCCCGGACGGCTCCTGGGCTGCGCTTCGAGTGGGTGCTGCCCGGCCACGGTGACCGCAAGCGTCTCCCGGCCGAGGAGATGACCCGCCGCCTCGCGCACCTGACGGCCCGCACCCGCACCCTTCAGCCGCAGCCCATCGATTTCACCGCTGTGCGCTGGTGAAGAGGGCGGTCATACCTGGGCCGGGAGGAGACTGGCTGCCCCGGTGTGTACGGGCCGCCCACGCTCCTGCACTAGGGCGGGCGGCCCGCCCGTACGGCGCCCTCGCTCACCGGGCCCGGGTGGCCACCACCAGCCGGCACCGGGGGCTGCCGTCGGGGCGGCGGCCGAGCTCCGGCAGAGCCTGCAGCTGCACCTCGAAACCGGCCTGGACCAGCTCTGCGCGCACCTCGGTGAGCCGGAACGTGCGGTAGTACATGACGAAGTCCGGGCGCCACAGCGCGTTACGCACCCGCATCACCGCGTCGAAGGCCAGCAGCGTCCAGTAGCCGGCCGACCCCGGCCGGGCAGGGGCCCCGATCGGGAAAACGAACCGGCCTCCGGGGCGCAGCACGGAGTGGACCTGCGCGAACAGCCCCGGCCGCTCCCGGGGCAGGAAGTGCCCGAACGCGCCGAAGCTCACCGCGAGGTCGAAGGCCGGCCCGAAGGGGAGGGCCCGTGCGTCCGCGCGCACCCACTCGACGCGCGGTGCGGCCGCGCTCATCCGTTCACGGGTCCGGCCCACGGAGAGCATCCCCGCGCTGATGTCGACACCGGTGACCCGCTCCCGGCAGACCTGCCGCAGGACATCCATGCCCGCGCCGGTTCCGCAGCACAGATCGAGACCGCTGTCGAACGGCCCGAGCCCGTGCAGCGCCCGTGAAACCGGTGTCAGCACCCGGTCCGGGGTCCGGAAGGGAGTGTGGTCGAACTTCGGGGCGAGCAGGTCGTAGCCCCGCTCGACGGAGGACAGCGCCTGGACGGCGAGTTCACGGAAGGTGGGTCCCTGGGGTGCGAACATCGCCCTCAGCATAGATCCGGTGCGCGCTTCACCGCATCGGCCCCGCCGGGTGGTGGTACCGTGCCGGAGAGACACACGCGTGCTCGCCGATTTCCGGCGCCGGTGCCTCTTTCTCCGCTTCTCTCCGCAGCGGATTGCTTTCCCTCGCTGTTGCGCCCGCCGTTTCCCGGCCGGCGATCCAGCACGGCTCTTCGGCACCCGCACTCCAGCGATGCCGCAGCTTCTCTCTCCGGCCGCGGGCCCTTTCGCCCGCGGGGCGTGATCTCACCGCCCTTCCCTGCCGGTTCCCTCCCATCGGCCCTGTACCAACGTCCCGAGAGGACCCCAGTGACCAGTAGCACCCACCTCAGCACCCCCACCACCGCCGCTTCCCGCACCGTCGCACCGCCCGCCGGCGCGTCCTCGACATCACCTGTCGTCACGGCTGCCGGGGTCCTGGACACGGTGAACGGACGGCAGGAATCCGGATTTCTCCGCGTGGAGGGCTGCCGTGCCTCGTCCCGCGACGTCCGGGTGCCCGCCGCCCTGATCCGTGCGGCCGGCCTGCGCACCGGCGATTTCGTCGTAGGGGTCTGCGAACGCCCGCGGTCGCTCGCCCGGATCGAAACGGTCAACGGGCACCGGCCGGGCGCCGTGCGCGGCCGGCCGCACTTCCGGGACCTCACACCGCTGCACCCTCGGCACCGCCTACGCCTGGAAAGCGCCACAGGCGGACCGGCCCCGCGCATCGTCGACCTGCTGGCTCCGGTCGGCAAGGGACAGCGAGGGCTCATCGTGGCACCGCCGAAGACGGGGAAGACCGTGCTGCTGCAGCAACTCGCGGCCGCCGTCGCCGAGAACCACCCCGAATGCCGGCTGATGGTCGTGCTGATCGACGAACGGCCGGAAGAAGTCACCGAGATGCGTCGTTCGGTGCGCGGCGAGGTGCTCGCCTCCACCTTCGACCGTCCGGCCAGGGAACACATCGCCCTCGCCGAACTGGCCGTGGAGCGCGCCAAACGACTCGTCGAGCACGGGCAGGACGTCGTCATCCTCCTTGATTCCCTCACCCGGCTGTGCCGGGCCCACAACAACGCCGCCGCGTCCGGCGGCCGCACGCTGAGCGGAGGCGTCGACGCCGCCGCGCTGCAGGGCCCCAAACGGCTCTTCGGCGCGGCACGGCTCGCCGAGGAGGGCGGTTCGCTCACCCTTCTCGCCACCGCCCTGGTGGAGACCGGCTCCCGTGCCGACGACTACTTCTTCGAGGAATTGAAGAGCACCGGAAACATGGAACTCCGTCTCGACCGGGTACTCGCGGACAAGCGCGTCTATCCGGCGGTCAATGCCGCCGCCTCCGGCACACGCCGGGAGGAACTGATGCTCCCACCGGCCGAGTTGACGGCCACGCGTCGACTGCGCCGCGCCCTCCAGACCGGGGACGGCCAGGCGAACATGCAGTCCCTGCTGGAGAAGGTCCGGCGTACGCCCGACAACGCGACGCTCCTGCGGCAGCTGCGGCTGCAGCACACCGTCCCAGGCGCATGACCGGCTACCTTCCTCTCGTTTCCGCCCAGATGAAGTGGCCCCCGGATGTCTCTCCGAGGGCCACGTCGGCCGGCACCGGCCGGGGCGGCTGCGCGCTCTGAACGACCGGGCACAGACCGGGCGTCAGCCGGTCAGCAGGGGTCGCCGACGGCGGGGTTGAACAGTCCGATGACGCTGACGGTGTTGCCGCAGAGATGGACCGGAATCTGGATGGGGATCTGGATGTTGTTGCCGGACACCACGCCAGGTGAGTCGAGAGCCGCACCCCCGGCGCCGCTGTCGGCACCGGCGACACCCGCCCCGCCGAGAACGAGGGCGCAGGCGCCCGCAGTTACCAGAGCACTCTTGATCCGGTGAGCCATCGGTCAGTCTCCTAACTGGTGGAGGAACTGCGGCTCATGGCGTTGCGGTCCCGTTGACCGCGGTGCGCCACGGCTGTGAGCCGCCCGTACGAAGCTGTCGTTCCCCACCGGCTCCCGCTCCAGAGACACCGGGCGCGAAGAGCAGACTTTTAGGTGATATGGCCGCCCGTGTTGACGCCCTGGCGGCGCGCGGCCGGACCGCCGCTGCGTCAGTTCCGCTCCGCGGGCAGCAGATGGACGCCGGTCCGGTCGGTGCTCAGGCACAGGGAGCAGACCATCGCGCCATGGCTGTGGCAGGCGGCGAGATCCGGGCGCTCGAAGTCCTGTCGGCACACATGGCACGGGAACGTGGCCGAGCTGGGATTGCCGTCCGGGTCCAGGAGCGGAGCGTCGATCCCGTCGGAGGTGCGCCGCAAGTAGAACCTGCCCTTGGTCAGGACCGCCATCAGCGGGGTGACGACGAAGGCGATCACCGCCGCCGCGACGGGGGAGTACGGCTGGAGCGTGTCACCCAGGGCGTGGAAGTACAGGGCGATGGACAGTCCCGATGCGGCGAGGAAGGCCACCACTCCCACCGGGTTGACCGCGTAGAGCATGCCGCGCCGGAACTCGGGGGCGTGCGGGGAGAGTTTCAGCAGGTACTTGTTGACCATGATGTCGGTGGCGACGGTGACGATCCAGGCGATGGCGCAGTTGGAATAGAACCCGAGGATGTTGTTGAGGAAGCTGAACATGTCCGCTTCCATCAGGATCAGCGCGAAGGCCAGATTGGCGAGGACGAACACCATCCGGCCGGGGTAGCGCTTGGTGACCCGGGTGAACGAGTTCGTCCAGGCCAGCGAACCGGAGTAGGCGTTGGTGACGTTGATCTTGATCTGGCTGATCACGACCAGCACCACGGCCAGCGGGACGACCAGCCAGGACGGCATCATGGCAGCGAAGGCGCCGGTGAACTGCTGAATGGGTTCGGTGGCCGAGGACGGCCCCACCTCGGCGAGGATGTAGACGGCCAGGAAGACCCCGATGGCCTGCTTGAGCGCGCCGAGCACCACCCACCCGGGGCCGGCCATCACGACGGCCGTCCACCAGGCGCGCTTGTTCCGCTCGGTCTTGGGCGGCATGAAGCGCAGATAGTCGACCTGCTCACCGATCTGCGCGATCAGCGACAGACACACGCCCGCCCCCAGCAGCACCGAGGCCGGATTGACGCCACCGCCGCCGTGCGCGCCCGTATACGAGAGGAAGGCGTGCACCGTACCGGGGTCGGTGGCGACCAGGTAGACCAGCGGCCCCACCATCAGCAGCAGCCAGATCGGGGTCGTCCAGACCTGGAGCTTGCTGAGTGCCTTCATCCCGTAGATGACCAGCGGGATCACCATGAGCGTCGAGATCACATAGCCCAGCCACAGGGGCAGTCCGAAGCCCAGCTTCAGGCCCTGGGCCATGATCGAGCCTTCGAGGGCGAAGAAGATGAAGGTGAAGCTGGCGAAGATGACGCTCGTCAGCACCGAGCCGTAGTAGCCGAAGCCGGAGCCCCTGGTGATCAGGTCCAGGTCGATGTTGTAGCGCGCCCCGTAGTACGCGAGCGGAAAGCCGGTGACGAAGATGACCACTGCGGCGACGAGGATCGCGGCCAGCGCGTTCCCGGTGCCATGGGTGAGCCCGATGCCCGCACCGATCGAGAAGTCGGCCATGTACGCGATACCGCCGAGCGCCGTGGTCGCCACGACCATCGGTGTCCACCGGCGGTAACTGCGCGGGGCGAACCGGAGGGTGTAGTCCTCCAGGGTCTCGTTGACCGCTCTGTCGGTGGTCGCCTCGCCCGGGGCCTCGGCGGGCGCCTCGGTGTGCCGGGGCCGCCGGCTGCCGTCGGGGGCCATCACGCGTGGTTCGGCACTCATGCCGGACCTCCTGGGGTGCAAGGGGAATGCGGTGTCATACCTCGCATTCGCGCCGACGGGCGCAGTGAGGCCGCGGACGGCGCATCCGGTGCTGTGTCCATGGCGGGGACATTAGGCAGCACGTGTTTCCCGGAACGTCTTCCCAGATGAACCGGACGTTTCCGCCGTGGCTCCCGTCGTGAAGCGGGTATGGATGGAGATCCGGCGGCAGCGTCGGCCTGGCATCGAGGTGGGGCCACGGGCACCGGCTCCGCGCCCCGTTTCCGCGCTGCGGGACGGCCGTTGCCGCCGCACCGTCGTGGTCGGCGGACAGGCTCGCCCGGAAGTGACCGGGTGTTCCTGCCCGTCACCTCCCCACTCCCTCACCGCACTCAGCCCGCAGGAGCCACCATGACAGCGGACCGCCACGGACATCTGATGAGTGACACCGGCGCCGAGGCCCTCGGCCCATACGAACAAGCCCTGGACGACCTGCTGTTCTTCCGGCCCCGGGTCGCGGAGGCCGCACAGGCGGTACTGGCCGCCGCGCCGCGCTCGGTGATGGGCCAGACGCTGGCCGCCTATCTGGGCGTACTCGGGACCGAGGAGAAGGACGCAGCCGCGGCACGCGACAGCTTTGCCCGCTTCCGCTCCGGACTGGACACGGCAGGGCTGACACCTCGGGAGCGTATGCATCTCGCGGCCGCCACGGCATGGCTGGACGGTGATGTGCACGGCGCCGGCCGGATCCTCGGCGACCTCACCATCGCCTACCCGCGCGATGCGCTGGCCCTCTTCGCGGGGCACCAGCACGACTTCCTCACCGGGGACGCCGCACGCCTCCGCGACCGCGTCGGAGGCGCCCTGGACGCCTGGGACGAGGACGACCCCCACCACGGTCCGCTGCTCGGCATGTACGCGTTCGGCCTGGAGGAGTCGGGCCATTACGAACGTGCCGAGGAGGTCGGCCTGGCGGCCCTGGCGCGGCATCCGGGCGATGTGTGGGGGATCCACAGTGTGGTGCACACCTACGAGATGCGGGGGCGCTTCACGGACGGGATCCGCTTTCTCGACGCCCGTACCGACCACTGGTCACAGGGCAGCCTGCTCACGGTCCACAACTGGTGGCACTACGCCCTCTACACACTGGAGGCCGGCGACACCGCCCGGGTGCTGGAGATCTATGACTCCGCGCTCCACCACGACGGTTCGCCGGGTATGGCGATGCAACTGCTCGACGCCGCAGCCCTGTTGTGGCGGCTGTATCTGGCACAGGACGAACAGAGCGCACGGTGGGCGCGGCTCGCCGACGCCTGGGAGAACCGCGACGACGGCCCGCACTACGCCTTCAACGACGCGCACGCGGTCATGGCCTATGTGGGGTCAGGGCGTGTCGCCCAGGCGCAGCGCCTCGTCCAGGACCGGGAACGCTGGGTGGCGGCGGAGCCCCGCGGGTCGAACCGCGCCATGACGGCCGAGATCGGACTGCCCGTCTGCCGCGCCCTGATCGCCTACGGACAGCACGACTACGGCCGGGCCACCGATCTGCTGCTGCCCGTCCGCCACCGGCTGCACGAATTCGGCGGCAGCCACGCCCAACGGGACGCCGTCCAGCGGACCCTCGTCGAGGCAGCCCTCCGTGCCGACCGCGCCGAGCTGGCCCGGACCCTGCTCAGCGAACGTATCCAACTGCGCCCGATCTGCCCGTACAACTGGTCGGCCAAGGCCCGGCTGGAGGAGCAACTCGGCGACCCGGTACGCGCAGCGGCCGCCCGCGAACGCGCCGCCGCACAGCGCCGGTCCGGGTGACGCCGGCGGCCGGACCCGGGCGTACCGCGCCGGTCCGGCCGACGCCCACACGCGGTAGTGGGGGAGGAGGCCACGAGAGCCAAGTACACGCTCCGGCGTACGCACTCCTGGCGGCGCAGAGGCGTGTCCCTTCACCCGATTGACTGTTAAGTCGGTTATGGATACTTCTCGTTCACGCAGACGCGCCGCCATCGGCGCCGTCACCGCACTGCTGCTCCTCGCCCTTACTGCGGTGGCGGGCCCCACGGCCGCCGCCGAAAGCCACCCGCCGCCCGCAGCGGACCCCGCGGCGATCCGCGACTGGAACGTCATCGCCACCGACACCATCAGCGCCAACCTCGGCCCCACCCGCCCCTCCGGACAGGTGGTCATCTGGCACGGATTCGTCTCGGCCGCCGTCTACAACGCCGTGGTCGGCATCCAGCGCACCTACGCCCCCTACAAGTGGCGGGCGCGCGGACCCTCCACCGCCTCGCCCGAGGCGGCGGCCGTCACCGCCGCACACCGCGTGCTGCTCACCTACTTCCCCGCCTCCCAGACGCCGCTCGATGCCGCGTACGCCGATTCGCTCGCGAAGATCCCCGAAGGGAGAGCGAAGCGGCAGGGCGTGGCCTTCGGGGAGCGTGCCGCCGACCACCTCATCGAGCTGCGCGAAGACGACGGCCGGTTCGCACCGGTGGAGTTCACCGCCGCGCCCGCGCCCGGTGTCTGGCGGCCCACCCCGCCGGCCCATCTGCCCTTCATCGACCCCTGGCTCGCCACCCTCCGTCCCCTGCTGCTCACCTCCCCGGCCCAGTTCCGCCCCGGCGGGCCGCCCGCGCTGTCCTCGGCCCGCTACGCCCAGGACGTGAACGAGGTGAAGACGATGGGGGCGAAGACCGGTTCGGCCCGCACGGCGCAGCAGACCGAGACCGCCCTGTTCTTCGGGGGCAATCTGGCGGTGCAGTTCCAGTCGGCCTTCCGGGATCACACCGCCCGGCACCACCTGGACATCGCCGATACGGCACGGATGTTCGCCGCGGGGAACGCATCGGCAACCGACGCCGTAATCACCGCATGGGACGCCAAACTCCACTACGGATTCTGGCGGCCGATCACCGCCATCCAGCTGGCCGACACCGATGGCAACCCCGCGACCGACGCCGACCCGCAGTGGCAGCCACTGCTCGTCACACCACCGCACCCCGACTACCTCAGCGGTCACACCACGGTCGCCGGCGCCGTGATCCGGACCCTGACCGGGATCCTCGGCACCACTCATATCGACCTCAACGTTCCCTCCGAGATCACCGGCACCACACGCCACTATGAAGAGGCCCGCCAGTTCAACCAGGACATGATCAACGCCCGCGTCTGGGGCGGAATCCACTTCCGGACGGCGGACGTCGTCGGATGCCGCGCCGGCACCCGTATCGGCGTCTGGGCGCTCACCCACTACTTCTCACCGCTGCGCCCGGCAGGCCGGCACGCCATGCCGCCGGTCCAGCAGCTGTGCCCGCACGGCAGCGCGGGCTGATCGGGCCGCTATCGCTCGCTGCTCGCTGCTCGCCGATCGCCGAAGGCAGGACCGCGGCCGGCCGGCCCCTGTAGGCCCGGCCGGCCGCCCGGCCGGTCGGCGAGCGAGGCAAGAAGCCCCTACGGCGTTCAGTGACGGCCGACGGGAACTCCCCTGTCGTCGACGGCCGGTGCGGTGACAGGCGCGGTGAACTCGGGGTCGGGTTCGAGGAAGCGGATCGCGACCGCGGTGGCGAGATGCAGCAGTGCGAAGATCCAGGCGATGCCCTGTACCCCGACCGGTCCCAGGGCGACGGCGACGATGGCCGGTCCGGCGAAGGTGCTTGCCCCGGCTCCCAGATTGAGTGCGGACATGGCCTGTCCCTTGTGGCGGGGCGCCAGCGCGGGGATCAGTGCCGAGATCGGTACGTAGCCGGCCAGGGCGATGCCGTAAAGGGCGGCGGCGACCGCGGAGGCGGCGAAGTGCGGACCGGCCACGACCGGGACGTAGTACAGCGCCAGACAGGTCACCGCGCAGGCCACGGCGCCGAACCAGGTCATGGTGCGCTGCCATCCGAGCCGGTCGCCGACGGCGCCGAAGAACAGGTTGGCGAAGATGTTCGCCGCAAACATCACGCTGAGCAGCCGCAGCCAGGCCGAGGTGCTGAAGCCGACCGTCTCGGTGAAGAAGAACGGCAGACAGACCAGGAAGCCGAACTGGGAACCGGTGCTGACGACGCGCACCGCGGCGCCGATGGCCACGCGCGGGCGGCGCCGCATGATCGAGACGCTGCCCGCCAGCGTCGTCAGCGGATTCCCGCCGAGCGGCGCGAGCCCGGACCGGCCGGTGGGCTCGCGCACGAGCAGCAGGGCGAGCAGACCGCCGAGCGCCACCAGGCCGAGCGCGAGCCACAAGGTCTGGTAGGAGCCCACCATCGGGATCGTGGCGCTGGCCACCAGTGAGCCGAGGGTCGGCAGGCCGCCGGTGAAGGCGAACCAGTACCAGCCGACCGCCGTTCCCAGCCGCTGCGGTGGGGTCGCCGCGGTCACCCACACCAGGAACCCGTAGGCGAACAGGGGGTAGCCGAATCCGCGCAATCCGTAAACGAGCAGCAGCAGCGGATAGTTCATGGACGGCAGCGCCACCGTCAGCAGGACCACCTGGAAGACGAGCCAGATGGCCAAGCCCGCGGTCATCACCCGCCGTGGTCCCCACAGGTCGGACAGGGCTCCCGAGAGCCAGGCGCCGACGGCGACGGTGATGCCGTAGACGGCGATGACCACCGCCGCATCGGCCTTGGCCAGGCCTTGGTCGGCCAGGTACTTCGAGAAGAAGCCGGTCTCCACCCCGTCGCCCGTCATGAACAGCAGGACCCCGACGAAGCCCCAGGTCAGGGCGGGGGGAATGCCCAGACGGGCGGAGAGGGAGCGACGGGGGCCGGCGGCCGGGTTCCGTGGCGGTCGACGGCGAGCGGAGCTGCTCATGGGCCCTCCAAGGGGGCGGATCTTGACGAGGGGGTGGGCACGGGGAGTGGCGCACCGGTCGCGGAGACGGTGAGCCGGCGTAAGTCTTCTCGCATTTTGTGCGAAGTCAAGACTGCTCTGATAAAAAAAGAGGCGGTACCGTGCTGAAGCCAAGGGGCGACGCGGTGGCCCGCCGGTCCGGAACCGGAGCGCGCGACGCCCTTTCCACATCCCCACCCCCTGAGGGAGCCGTGAGCCCGTTATGACCGCCACATCCGGGATTCCCGCCACCATGCGCGCCGCCGTCCTGTACGGACCCGGGAAGCTGAGCCTTGAGGAACGTCCCGTCCCCGATCCCGGCCCGGGGGAGGTCCTGGTCCGCGTCGAGGCGGTCGGGACCTGCGGCTCGGATGTGCACTACTACCGGCACGGACGCATCGGCGACTTCGTCGTACGGGAGCCGCTCGTCCTCGGGCACGAGGCGGCGGGCACGGTCGTCGCCTGCGGCCCGGGCGCCGACACCCGCCGGATGGGCCGGCGCGTCTCCATCGAGCCCGGCACCCCCTGCGGAAGCTGCGGCGAATGCCGTCCGGGCCGCTACAACCTGTGCCCGGACATGCGGTTCCTCGCCACCCCGCCGGTGGACGGTGCCTTCTGCGAATACCTGGCCGTGCACCAGGACTTCGCCCACGAGGTCCCCGACTCCCTCACCCTCGAGGAGGCCGCACTGCTGGAGCCGCTGTCCGTGGCCGTCTGGGCCTGCCGCAAGGCCCACGTCGCCCCCGGCGACCGCGTCCTGATCACCGGCGCGGGGCCCATCGGCCTGGTCGCCGCCCAGACGGCACGGGCCTTCGGCGCACGCGAGGTCATGGTCACCGACGTCCTCCCGCACCGCCTTGCGCTTGCCCGCGCCACCGGCGCCACCGCCCTGGACGTGTCGGCCACCCCGCTGAGCGAAGCCGGCTACACCCCCACCGTCCTCCTGGAGTGCTCCGGCGTCCCCGCGGTGAGCGGCGAGGCAATCCGTACGGTGGGCCGGGCAGGCCGGGTGGTCCTCGTCGGCATGGGCGGCGACGAGATCCCGCTCCCGCTGAGCCGGGTGCAGAACTACGAACTGGAACTGACCGGCACCTTCCGCTACGCCCACACCTGGCCCACCGCGACGGCGCTGGTGGCGTCGGGTGCGGTCCGGCTCGACTCCCTGGTCTCGCACGGTTACGGTCTTGCCGAGGCCGAGAGCGCACTGACCGTCGCCACCCACGACGCGACCGCCGTGAAGGCCGTCATCTACCCGCAGCGGTAGGCGCTGCCGCTGTCCGAACGGAAAGGGGCGGCCCGATGGCTTCCACGCGGTCGTCGCTGGCCGAGGTCGACCGGCGACGGCAGGACGTACTGACCCATGTCGTCGAGCACGGAGAAGTCCGCATCGACGATCTGGCCAGACACTTCGGGGTCAGCCTCGCGACCATGCACCGCGACCTGGACCAGCTCGCCGAACGCCGGCTGCTGCGCAAGGAACGCGGCCGGGCCGCACCCTTCCCGACCCTCACCATGGAGACCGCCACCCGCTTCCGCATCGGCGTGAACCACCCGGTGAAGGAGGCACTGTGCGCCGCGGTCGCCGACGAGATCCGGCCCGGCAGCACCGTTGTGCTGGACGACTCGACCACGGTCTTCCCGCTCGCGGACCGGATCGCCCGGACCGAAGCGGTCACCGTGGTCACCAACTCCCTCGGTGTGGCCCGGCTGTTCGACGAGACGCCGGACACCGACGTCACACTCCTGGGCGGTCGCTACCGCGCCGAGTTCGGTTCCTGTGTCGGTCCCGACGTACTGCGCGGTCTCGGCCGGATCCGCGCCGACCTCGCGGTGATGTCGGCGGTGTCCGTGCTCGGCGGCCGCCTCTTCCACCCGATCCGCGAGTACGCCGAGATCAAGGAGGCCATGCTGGAGTGCGCGCAGCGGTCACTTCTGCTGGTGGACCACAGCAAGTTCGGCAAGACCGCCACCCACGCCTACGGCGACATCGGCCACTACGACCGGGTCGTCACCGACCGCGGTACACCGGCCGAGGAACTGACCGCGCTGCGCCGCAAGGGCGTGACCGTCGACGTGGCCGAGGTCTGACGGCACCTCGACGGCTGACGGCCCTTCCGCGTCCGACGGCGCCTCGCCGCCGACGGCACATCCGTGGCAGCAACGCGTGCCGGCCGGAGGGTGCCCGGTGGCCGTCACTCCGTATTCACGACAACTTGGCCCCTTCGTCGGCCAAAAGCCGACCGGCGCACAACTCCGTCGCCTCCGCGCCCGTCCTACCGCATGCATCTGTACACAGGTTTCTCTGGAGGTAAGTCATGCGACGGTTGGGGACAGCGGCCGCGGCGTTCGTGCTGGCGGGCGTCGGGGTGGCGGGCACGGCCGGGGTGGCCGGCGCCGCGACCGGCCCGGTGGGTAAAGCCGCCCCGGCCACGACCTGTTCGACCGTCTGGGGCAGTGGCACCAAGTCGGCCACGGACGCGTACGGTGGGCCGCTGAAGAACATCAAGACCGGCCGGAACGCCTGTTACGACCGCATGGTGTTCGACATCAGCGGGGCGAAGGGCAAGGCCGGCTACCACGTCGGGTATGTCGACGCGTTCCACCAGGACGGCTCGGGCGAGAAGATACCGGTCAAGGGCGGCGCCATCCTGCAGGTCTTTGTGTCCGCGCCCAGCCACGACCCGGCGACCGGCAAGCAGACCTACGCCGCGACGGCCGGCAAGCCGCTGCCGAGGGTGAACCTCGCCGGATACCGCACGTTCAAGGACACCAAGTTCGGGGCGAGCTTCGAGGGGCAGACCCAGGTCGGTCTGGGTGTACGCGCCAAGCTGCCGTTCCGGGTGCAGCAGTCCGGTCACGAGCTGATCGTGGACGTCGCGCACACCTGGTGATCCGGCGCACGATCCAGGGCCGCCCGGTGTCGCTCCGCTGAACAGCATGAGCTGACACCGGGCGGCTCTCGTGTGGAGTTCCTGCCGGAGAAAAAGAAATACCCCGGACCGAGTTGACGGCCGGGGTATTTCTCTGGGTATATTGAGGGCTTCTGTGTCTTGAGAAATTCAAAGACACAAGCTCACCTATATACCGAACTTTATCCGAGCGGAGCTGAATTGTCAAACAAGGAATGGCAACACGAGCAGGAATTCATCGATCTGCTCTATGACCGGCTCACCGAGCTGCGGGACCTGGCCGAGACGGCGGTGCACGCCGCCGCCCTGCCGCCCGAAGGCAACCACGCCCAGATGCGGCTGGAGCGCAATGTGCTGGTGGCCGAACAGTCCGGCCTGCTGGCCGCCTTCAACGCCGGGGAAAACGGTCTGTGTTTCGGCCGGCTGGCATTCCGCGACGGCCGCGATCACCACATCGGCCGGATCGGCATCCGGCGCGACGACGCGGACCGCACGCCGCTCGTCATCGACTGGCGGGCCGAGGTCGCCCGCCCGTTCTACCTCGCCACCGGGCACACCCCGATGGGATTGCGCCGCAGGCGGCACATCACGACCGAGGGCAGACGCGTCACCGCCCTGCACGACGAGATCATGGACCTCGCCGACGCCGTGCGGACCGGACACGAGGGCACCGACGCGGACGCCGTATTGCTGGCCGCACTGGACGCGGCGCGCACCGGACGGATGCACGACATCGTGCAGACCATCCAGGCCGAGCAGGACGGCATCATCCGCGCCCCGCACCACGGCATCCTCGTCGTGGAGGGCGGTCCCGGCACCGGAAAGACCGTCGTCGCACTGCACCGCGCCGCCTTTCTGCTCTATGCGCACCGGGAACAGCTGGCCCGCCGTGCCGTACTGATCGTCGGGCCGAACCCGGCGTTCCTCAGCTATATCGCGGAGGTGCTTCCCTCGCTCGGCGAGACGGGTGTGCTGCTCGCCTCGCCCGGCGAACTCTTCCCGGGCGTGACCGCGACGGGGACCGACACCCCCGAAGCCGCCGAGGTCAAGGGCGGTGCGGCGATGGCCGACGCGCTCGCGGCCTTCGTCCGGGACCGGCAGGCCCTGCCCGACCCCGTGATCGTGATCGACCACGAGGACGGCGAACTGCGGCTGGACGCGGACATGGCGCGGGAGGCGCGGAGCCGGGCACGGGAGACCAGGCTGCCGCACAACCTCGCCCGACCCCACTTCGCCTTCCGCGTCATCGACGCGCTCACCGCGCAACTGGTCGACCGGATCGGCGCGGACCCCTTCGGCGGGCCGAATTTCCTCGGCCCGGACGACATCGCCCAGCTGGGCAAGGAGATCGCCACCAGCGCCGAAGTGCACCACACCATCGAGGAGTTGTGGCCCGAGCTCACCCCTGAACAGCTGATCGCCGACTTCCTTGCCGATCCCGTCCACCTCCCGGACGCCGAGGCGGACGCGATCCGTCGGGCGGACGGCGACTGGACCCCTGCGGACGTTCCGCTGCTGGACGAGGCGGCCGAACTCCTCGGCGAGGACACCTCGGCGGCCCGCGCCGCCGCCGAGGCGGAGCGCCAGGAACGGATCGACTACGCCCAGGGCGTGCTCGATCTCTCCTACGGCTCCCGCACCCAGGAGTTCGAGGAACGCGACGACGAGGACTCGGAGGTGCTGGCCGCGCACGACCTGGTGGACGCGGAACTGCTCGCCGACCGGCATGAAGAGGCCGACCACCGCAGCGCCGCCGAACGCGCCGCGGCCGACCGGACCTGGGCGTTCGGCCACATCATCGTGGACGAGGCACAAGAGCTGTCCGCCATGATGTGGCGGTTGCTGATGCGCCGTTGTCCCACCCGTTCGATGACGTTGGTCGGCGACCCGGCGCAGACCGCCGAGCCCGGCAGCTGCGGTTCATGGGAGGCGATCCTCGCGCCGTACGTGGACGACCGCTGGGACCTCGTCAGGCTCGGCGTCAACTACCGTACGCCGACCGAGATCATGGAGGTCGCGGCGCAGGTACCCCGGTCCGTGGATCCGTCCTTCACACCACCGCGTTCGATCCGCTCGACCGGTGTACGCCCCTGGGCGCACCGTACGGACGACCTCGCGCATGTGGTCGCCGAGGCGGTCGCAGAGGAGAGCCACCTGGACGGCCGGCTCGCGGTGATCGCCCCGTCCGCCCATCACGAGGCCCTGGCCGCCGTCCTCCCGGCCGTCTCCGCCGGACCCGCCCCGGATCTGACCAGTGCGGTGGTGCTGCTCGGCCCGCGGCAGGCCAAGGGCCTGGAATTCGACTCCGTGATCGTGGTGGAACCGGCGGAGCTCGGTGCGAGCGATCTGTACGTCGCGCTCACCCGGGCGACACAACGGCTGGGCGTGATCCACACCGGGCCACTGCCGGCCGGACTGGAGATGGAGCCGAGGCCGGACGCCGCCCCTGCGAGCCGGTGACCGCACCGTGCCGGGCGCCGCATCGTCCTGTGCGGCGCCCCGGCTCCGCGCCCATGCGGCCTCACCGCGGCCGGGGGAGCGGGCCCCTTCCCGCCGGCCCGGACCGGCTCCGGCGCCCCGCCGCTTCCCTGACGGCGCGGACCGGCCGGCTTCACCCTCGCTCGACGGCCCGCCACGCTCCGGCGGAGATCCGGTACAGCACACTCCGGCGCAGCGGGCCCTCGGGCACGTCGGGATCGTCGAAGTCGTCGGCGGGGTTGCGGGTCATGCCGAGGCGGCGCATCACCGCCTGTGAGCGGAGGTTGGTGGCCGTCGTCACCGCGAGGATCTCCGGCAGGCCGAGAGTGGTGAAGCCGAAGGACAGGGCGGCCTCGCCGGCCTCGGTGGCATAGCCGTGCCCCCAGGCCGGACGGGCCAGCCGCCAGCCGGCCTCCACTCCGGTGAACGGCATGTGCTCATCGACCGGGTCCAGACCGGTGAACCCGATGAACTCCCCGGTGGAGCGCACTTCGAGCGCCCACCATCCCCAGCCGCGGTGAGCGAGATCGGCCTGGAAGCTGGCGACGGATGCCGCGCTCTGCTCAGGCGTGAGCACCTCCGGGAAGTGCGCCCGGACCTCGGGATCGGCATTCATCGCGGCCCAGGAGCCGAGATCGGACTCCCGCCATTCGCGGAGCAGCAGGCGCTCGGTACGCAGTTCGGACATCGCGCCAACCTAGCCCGCGCACGCCCGGAGGACGACCGGATAACGCGGCGCCCTCGGGACGGGCACGGCCGGGACGGAGCCACCGGCTCGTCGTGCCCCCTCCGTCGAGGAACGGAGCAGCGCGCGGCACGATGCTGACGTGTGCCGCGCGCTGCCCTCCCCTCCCCGGGGAGGCCCGGTCCCCCCCCCCGGACCACCGGGCCGGCTATTTGACCGAACCGGCCATGATGCCCTGAACGAAGTGCCGTTGGAACGCGAAGAACACGATCAGCGGCACGATCAAGGACAGAAATGCCCCGGGCGCCAGTACCCCGATGTTGCTGCCGAACTGCCTCATCTGCGACTGCAGGGCCACCGTCAGTGGCTGCGACTGGTTGTCGGCGAAGAGAAGGGCGACCAGCATGTCGTTCCAGACCCACAGGAACTGGAAGATGGCCAGGCTGGCGATGGCGGGGCGGCCCAGCGGCAGCACCAGCTGGGAGAAGATCCGCCACTCCCCGCCGCCGTCCATCCGGGCGGCCTCCAGCATCTCCTTGGGGATCTCCGCGAAGTAATTGCGCAGCAGGAAGATGGCGAACGGCAGCCCGTAGGCGGTGTGGAAGAGCACCACGCCGGGAATCGAGCCGAACAGCCCGAGCGCACCGAACAACTTGGCCACCGGCAGCAGACCGATCTGGACCGGCACCACCAGCATGGCGACCACGACCAGGAAGACCCAGTCCCGGCCGGGGAAGTCCATCCAGGCGAAGGCGTATCCGGCCAGTGCGGCGATCACCACGACGGCCAGGGTGGTGGGCACCGAGATCAGCACCGTGTTCCAGAAGGCCTGGACGATGCCGGAATCCTTCAGCAGCGCCGTGTAGTTGTCGAGCGAGAGCTGGCCGGGCGTGGTGAGCGCGGTCCACCATCCGCTGCCCGCGTTCGCCTCCTCCGTACGCAGCGAGGAGAGGAAGAGCCCGGCGGCAGGGGTGAGCCAGACCAGACCGACGACGAGCAGGAACACCTGGATCACGCCGCGGCTGAGCCACTTCGCCGGCCGTGCACCGGCCCGCCGGCGGGACGCGGGAGTTCCGTTGACGGTGGTCATGACTGGCTCCTGCGGAAACGTCGGATGTTGAGGGCCATGGCCGGCACCACCAGGAGGAGCAGCAGGACACCCAGGGCGCTGCCGAGTCCCTGGTTGTTGCCGCCGCCGAAGGAGACCAGCCACATCTGCAGGGCCAGGACATTGGCGTCCTGCTGCACGGGTCCGGGGGCGATGATGTAGACGAGGTCGAAGACCTTCATCACATTGATCACCATCGTCACGAACACCACACCCAGGACCGGGCCGAGCAGGGGAACGGTGATCCTGCGGAAGACCTGCCACTCATTGGCGCCGTCCATCCGGGCGGCTTCCAGGACGTCCCGCGGCATCGAGGAGAGCCCGGCGCCGATGAGGACGAGTGCGAAGCCGGTCCAGATCCACATGTAGGCGCCGATGATGGCGGGGGTGATGAGAGCCGGACCGAGCCAGGAGATGCCCTCGTACGGCGGGGCGAAGTCCTTGGCGGGGAGCTGGACGGCGTAGGAACCCGGGGCCAGGTCGGCCAGGCGGTAGGAGCCGTCGGATGCGGTGGTGGCCGTGGCGACCACCTTGCCGTGGGAGTCGACCGCCTCGACCGAGAGCCTGGGCAGCCCGCGTTCGCCGCGGTCCACCGTGCCGGGCTTGCCGCCACCGCCCGGGGTGAAGTCGAGGTAGACCACACCGCGCAGTTCACCGTCGGCGGCGGGGGACTTGGCGGCCGGTGCGGCGGGCCGCGCCTGCGACGGCATGTCCTTGGGCGGGACACCGACCAGACCGAGGTTGACGGTGTTCCCGGGGCCGGTGCGCTGCGCCGTGCGGTAGGAACCGTCCTGGCCCTTGGTCAGCTGCTTGTCGCCGAGGCGCGCCTTGGCGGTCGGGAAGGAGGTGGACTTCCCCTGGACGCTGTCGTGGATGCCGACGGTGACCGCGTTGAGCACACCGCGCTGCGGATCCTGCTCGTAGGCGAGACGGAAGATGATGCCGGCGGCGAGGAAGGAGATCGCCATGGGCATGAACATCAGCAGCTTGAACGCCGTCTTCCAGCGGATCCTCTCCGTCAGGACGGCGAGGACCAGGCCGAGTCCGGTCAGCAGCGCGGGGGCGAAGACGACCCAGATCGCACTGTTGCGGATGGCCCGGAGCGTGGCGGGGTCCTGGAACATCGCGGTGTAGTTGTCGGCGCCGACGAAGGTGTCGCCCGAGGCGTCGTACAGACTGCGGATGACCGAGAACACGATGGGGTACGCGACGAGGGCGCCCAGCAGCAACAGCGCGGGGAACAGGAACACCGCGGCGATCCGCCGGCGGCGCCGGACCGCGCTCCGCACGGGGGCGCTCGCCCTGCCGGGCGTGTCGCCCGGGGGGAGGGACGCGGTGCCGCTCGACGTGGCGGGTGGCACCGCGGGAGTGGTGACAGGCATGGGATCGGGCCCTTGGTCCTTACTTTCCGTACGCCTTGGCCGCGGCGGCCTCGAGCTTGCGGGCCGTGGCCTCGGGGTCCGAGGGGTCGCGCAGGAAGTCCTGCAGCAGCTTCCATTCGCCGGCGCCCTGGGTGCCGCCGAAGGCCGCGGGGGCCTGGTCGGACATGTCGAAGCGCACGGAGTTCCCGGCCTCGGTCAGCGACTGGGCGGCCTTGCGGGTGACCTCGTCGTGGTAAGCGTCCGCGGGCACCTTCTTGTTGGGCGAGATATAGCCGCCGGCCTTGGCCCACGCCTCGGAGGCCTCGGGCGTGGCCAGGTACTTCACCAGCTCCATCGCGGCCTTCTTGTGCTTGCCGGCCTTGAGCACCACGGCGGCGTCACCGCCGCTGACCACCGGCGCCTTGCCGTTGTCGACCGCCGGGAAGGGGAAGAACTTGGCGTCCTTGCCGACCTTCTTGTGGAGCTCATCGGTGACCAGGGCGCTGACGAAGTCCCCCTCGTAGACCATGGCCGCCCCCGGCTCCGGGCCGAAGACCTGCTGGACGGACTCGGGGAAGTCGGTGCGCAGCGCGCCCGAACCGCCGCCGGCCACCAGGTTCTTGTCGCTGAAGAGCTTGCCCAGCGCGGTGAGCGCCTTGACCACGGTGGGGTCGGTCCACGGGATCTTGTGGGCGGCGAGCTTGTCGTAGTTCTCCTGCCCGGCCTGCGAGAGGTAGATGTTCTCGAACCAGTCCGTGAGCGGCCAGCCGGCCTCGCCCGCGACGGAGAACGCCGGCACACCGGAGTCGGAGAGCGTACGGCCCGACTTCAGCAGCTCCTGGTAGGTCTTCGCGGGCTTGACGCCGGCCTGCGCGAAGGCCTCCGGGCTGTACCAGACCGTCGACTTGTGCGAGGCCTTGAAGTACAGGCCGTAGTAGGTCTTGTCGACCGTGCCGTAGTCCTTCCACACCTGCGCGAAGTTCTTCTTCGCCTCGGCGCCGATCTCCGCCGAGAGGGGCGCCAGCCAGCCCTTCTTGGCGAACTGCTGAAGCACACCGACCTGCGGCACCATCACCACATCGGGGGCGTTGCCGCCCTCGACCTGGCTGCCGATCACCGTCGAGACGTTGTCGCCGGTGGAGGAGAAGGTGACCTTCGCGCCGGTCTTCTCGGAGAACGCGTCCAGGACCTTCTTGAAGTTCTGCTGTTCCACACCGGTCCAGACACCGGCCACGGTGACGCTCTCACCGCTCAGTTCCTGCTTGCCGCCCCCGGCGGAGACTCCGCCGCCGCAGGCGGTGGCGGAGAGCGCCAGGCCGAGCACGGCCGCACCGGACAGGGCGGCTCGGGTGTGTCGTACTGAGGGTCGTCTCATCATTGGGATTCCCTTCGGGAAGAACTGCGGAAGGAGTGCGGGAGGACTGCGGAGGTCGGGCTGTCGAGAGGGTCAGGGGTTTATGGGGCGTCCATCCACCAGGCGGCGGTGGAACCGGGGAGCGTTCCGGCGGGGCAGTCGCCGCTCGCCAGCAGGGGGACGCCCGGTACGGGGGCCGACACCGGCTCGGTGCCGAAGTTGACGGCGCAGACCAGGCCGTCGCCACGGACGAACGCCAGGACCTGGGGCGGGGAGTCCAGCCAGCGCAGCGTGCCTTCGCCGAGCTGCGGAAGACTGCGGCGCAGCGCCAGCCCCTCGCGGTACAGGTGCCAGAACGACCGGGTGTCGGCCAGCGCCCGGTCCGTCGCATGGTCGGCGAACCAGTCGGGCTGCGGCAGCCAGGGCCGTGCCGCGTCGGTACCGCTGGTGAAGCCGAACGGCGAGGCGTGCCCGGACCAGGGCAGCGGCACCCGGCAGCCGTCGCGGATGTGCTCCCGGCTGCCCGTGCGGTGGTAGATCGGGTCGGTGAGGACCTCGTCGGGCAGGTCGACGACCTCCGGCAGGCCCAGTTCCTCGCCCTGGTAGACGTACGCAGCGCCGGGCAGTGCCAGCATCAGCAGCGCGGCGGCACGGGCCCGCGCCGGGCCCAGACCTCCCGCGGACTCCGTCCGCCCGGCGCCCCCGGGGTCGGTCGCGTACCGGGTGACGGTCCGGACCTGGTCGTGGTTGTTGAGCACCCAGGTGACCGTGGAGCCGGTGCCCGCGATGTCGGTGAGCGCCTCGGAGATGACCTTGCGGAAGGTGCCGATGTCCCAGCGCGCGGTCAGCAGGTGGAAGAAGAACGCCTGGTGCAGCTCGTCGGGCCGGACGTATGCGGCCTGCTCGCTCGGCGTCCGTACGGAGACCTCACCGACCAGCAGCCGGTCGCGGCCGTCGCGGGCCGTGTACTCCTCGCACAGGGCACGCCAGTCGCGCCACACCTGGTGCACCTCGGGCTGGTTCCAGGCCAGCGGGTTGACCGAGTCGCGGGTCCGCTCGTCGGCCGACGGGTCGGGGGAGTCGGGCAGTTCGGGGTGCTTGAAAAGTCCGGCGGCCACGTCGATACGGAAGCCGTCGACCCCGCGGTCCAGCCAGAAGCGCAGCACACTGTCGAAGTCGGCGCCCACGGCGGGGTTGCGCCAGTTCAGGTCGGGCTGCTCGGGCGTGAACATGTGGAGGTACCACTGGCCCTCCTCGCCCGACGCCTCCTTGACCCGGGACCAGGCGGGGCCGCCGAACATGGCCCGCCAGTTGTTGGGCGGCAGCTCACCGTTCTCCCCGCGCCCGTCGGCGAAGTGGAAGAGCGACCGTGCCGGGCTCCCCGGTCCGTCGGCCAGGGCGGCGCGGAACCACGGGTGCTCGCTGGAGCAGTGGTTGGGGACGATGTCCAGGAGCACCTTCAGACCCAGCCGGTGGGCGTCGGCCACCAGGAGGTCGAATTCGGCGAGATCGCCGTATACGGGGTCGACATCGCGGTAGTCGGCGACGTCGTAGCCGTGGTCGTGCTGGGGGGAGGGGTAGAAGGGGCTGAGCCAGATGCCGTCCACCCCGAGCTTCTTGAGGTAGGGCAACCCCGTCCGCACACCGGCCAGATCACCGATGCCGTCGCCGGTGCTGTCGAGGAAGCTGCGGACGTAGACCTGGTAGATCACCGCGTCGCGCCACCAGTGCTGCGCCGTGTTCCGGGACGTGGACCCGGTGGCCGGCGAGAGTGCGGCGGAGGCCGGACCGGGGAGGGAGGGGGAGGGCGTGGAGTCGGCCGAGGAGCCGTTCCCTGCCGTGGCTATGAGCATCTGCCGTGATCCCGTTCTTGCATGGGGCATGCCGTGCGGCTGCGATCGCTGTTATGCATGCATGTTAAGTAGGCATGTCTTTTCGGTGTCAACGAAATGGTCAAAATTCGCTGCGAGATGCCCGAATTTGCGGGGAATTATCCAGCTAGCCTGTACCTAACAAGTAAGTAGAGAAGTTGCTGGAGAGAGGCGAAGAGGCTCCGACGTCAGCCGCGGCCGACGATGGCCGTCAGCTCGCGCGTCAGACGTGCGACGGTGGCATCCGTGCTCCGACGGTGGATCAGCGCGTCATGCAGGACCGCCTGCACCGCCAGGCTCACCTGGTCGTAGTGCGGGCTCTTGATGCGCGGCTTGGCCGCCAGCACGCCCCGCTTGAGCGTCGGGAGGTACGGGAAGCGCCGCACCAGCTCCGGGTCCGTGTACAGATCGGCCCAGACCGGTGGCAGCGCACCCTTGGTGAGCACCCGGCGCTGGACCGACTCGGTCGTCAGATAGGAGATCAGCTCGGTCGCCGTCTTCTGGTGCCGCGACTGTGCGTTGACCGCCAGGTTGGAGCCGCCCAGCGCGCTGGAGCCCGGCCCGTCGGGACCCGGCAGCGGCACCGCACCGAACTTGCCCGCCACCCCGGAGGGCTGGGCATTGGCCAGCGCATAGGCGTACGGCCAGTTCCGCAGGAACAGCAGCCGGCCGTCCTGGAACGCCTTACGGGACTCTTCTTCCTTGTACGCCAGGGCCCGTCGAGGGATCCAGCCCTCACGCACCCCGTCGAGCAGAAAGGACAGCCCGCGACGGGCCGCGGGGGAGTCCACCGTCACCCGCGAGCCCTCGCCCGCGAGCACCGTGCCGCCGGCCGACTGGACCGCCTCGACGACATTGGCGGTCAGCCCCTCGTACGGCAGGAACTGGCCCGCGTAACCGTCCAGCCCGTACTTGGGCGCGACCGTCTTCGCCAGGTGCCTCAACTCGGCCCAGGTGCGCGGCGGCCGCGCACCCTCCCGGTCGAGCACGTCCTTGCGGTAGTAGAGCAGCCCCGCATTGGTCACATAGGGGACGGCGTAGAGCTGCCCACGGAAGGTGGCGGTGTCCACCACGGGAGGCAGGAAGCGCTTCAGCGGGAACTGCGCACCGTTCACGGGCTTGATCCAGCCCGCGGCCGCGAACTCCGACGTCCACGCCACATCGATGTTCAGCACATCGAAGCGGTCGCTGCGGGAGCGCAGCTCGGTGACCATCTGCGCCCGCACCTCGTCGGCCGCGTCCGGCAGCTCGACCAGGGTCACCTTCTCGCGCGGATGCCGGTCGTTCCAGCCGTCGAGGACGCCCCGCAGATAGCCCGTGAGGTCTCCGCCCGTCACCAGAGTGATCGGGCCCCGCCCGTCCGAGCCGCCCGCCGGCTCCCCGGCCTGCGCGCCCGCATTGCCCGCGAACAGCAGAGCGCAGACCAGCAGAGCCCTGCCGGCGGCACGCTTCCACCGCATGGGCTCCTCCTTGAACCAGGCGTCGACGGGACACTGGACCGACAGCCCGCCCCATGTATACCTGTTAGCCATGCGGGATACTAGATGCTGCAGGAAGATGCGAAAGCGACCCGGCTCACAGCCGTATGGGGTCAGATGACCGGCAACTAGGGCTGATCCGAGAGACACACCCCGGGCGGGGAGGGAGAGGGAGAGCGTGCGGCTGCCACTCCTGGCGCTGTTGGTCAGCGGACCCGCACACGGCTATGAACTCAAGCAAGCCCTTGAGAACCTCCTGGGCGCCGCATACCCTCAGCCAAATGTCGGCCAGATCTACGTCACCCTGGGCAGGCTGGAGAAGGCGCGCCTGATCGAGGGAGAGGACGTCGAGCAGTCGGACCGCCCGAACAAGCGCATCTACCGGATCACCGCCGCGGGGCGCGAGACGGTGGACGCGTGGTTCGAGGAGTCCACCGCCGAACCACGGGTCCGGGACGAATTCTTCATGAAGCTCGCCCTGGCCCCCCACACCGGGACCGCAGACCAGATCGCCCTGATCAACAAGCAGCGCCGCCTCTACCTCAACACCATGCGTGACCTGTCGAAACTCTCGGCGGGTGAGGACCGGGAGAACCGGGTGGCACAGCTGCTGATCGAGGGCGCGATGCTGCATCTGCAGGCGGATCTGGACTGGCTGGAGCGCTGTCAAGAGGAGTTGGAATGAACCGGGACGAGCCGTCCGGCCCGATAGTCCGGGCAGCGGGCCTGGTGAAGACCCACCGGCCGGAAGGCGCTGCCCCGGTCCACGCGGTGCGGGGCGTCGACCTCAGCATCGAACGCGGGGAGTTCGTCGCCCTCACCGGCCCCTCGGGAGCCGGCAAATCCACCTTGCTGCATCTCCTCGGCGGTCTGGACCGGCCCGACAGCGGTTCGATCTGGCTCGACGGCCGCCAGGTCGACGCCTACAGCGAGGCACGCTGGGCGGTGCTGCGCCGCAACCACATCGGGATCGTCTTCCAGTTCTTCAACCTCGTCTCCAACCTCTCCGTCGCCGACAACGTCGAACTCCCCGCACTGCTGGCCGGCCGGTCCCCCCGGCAGGCCCGCACCGACCGGGCCGAGCTGCTCGACGAGCTGGGGCTGACCGGCAAGGAGAACAGCACACCGGGGGAGCTGTCCGGCGGTGAACAGCAGCGCGTCGCCCTGGCCCGCGCCCTGGTCAATACCCCCAGCCTGCTGCTCGCCGACGAACCCGCCGGAAGCCTGGACAGCAAGGGCACCCGGGAGGTGCTGCGGCTGCTCGCCCGCTTCCACCAGCGCGGCCAGACGATCTTGCTGGTCACCCATGACGCCAGGATGGCCAGTGCCGCGGACCGGGTGATCAGCTTCTTCGACGGCCAGGTCGTCGACGACGCCCACCTCGGCGACGGCCCGAAGCGCCCCGCGGCCGGTGTGGCCGACGTACTCAAGCTCAAGGGCTGAGCGGTGCGAGCAGCGGCGCGCTGGACCCAGGCGCATCTGACGGCACACCGCCCGGCGGCGGTGCTCACCGCGCTGGCCACGGCCGGGATCACCATCTCGCTGCTGCTGGCCACCGCTCTGTTCGCCTATGCGACCGACCCCTGGCAACGGGCCTTCACCCAGTCCTCCGGCGCTCACGTATGGATCCACACCCAAGGCGGCGCCGCCGCCGGATCGCTCGCCGGCCTGGACGAGGTACGGGCCACCTCCGGGCCTTTCCGTACGGTCCGCACCACCGCGAGTCTGCAGCCCGGCGACGCCAAGGCGACCCTGGAACTGCGCGGTGCGGCGAAGCGCCCCGCCACCGCCGCACCCCAGATCGTCGCGGGCCGCTGGCTGGAGGCGGGCGCCGATGCGGGCACCACCAAGGGCATCGTCCTGGACAGTTCGGTGGCCCGCGCGATGTGGGCCAAACCGGGCGACACCCTCGTGCTGAGCGGCTTCCCGTCACCGCTGCGCGTGGTGGGCGTCGCGGACACCGCCGAGGTCACCTTCCGCGCGGGCGAGACCCCGGGGGTGGCCTGGGTGCTCCCCGAGACCCTCGACACCTCCGACGCGGGCCGCGACCAGCGCGGACGCACCATCGGCCTCCAGCTCGGCGACCCCGCGGACACCGACTACGTCGTCCAGCGGGCGGTCACCCAGCTCGGCGCCGACCAGATCACCGACGTCTCCACCTGGCGGCAGGCCAAGGCCGAAGCCGAAGGCGACAACCAGCTCCTGGGGCGGCTGCTCGGCCTGTTCGGACTCGGCGCACTGCTCGCCGCGGCCCTGGCGGTGGGCGGCGCCATCAGCACCAGGATCCGCGGACATCTGCGGGACATCTCCATCCTCAAGGCCATCGGGTTCACCCCCGGCCAGGTGGTCCGCATGTTCGTCGCCCTCCACCTGGGCCTCGCGCTGCTGGGCGTCGCCCTCGGGGCACTGCTGACCCAGGTGGCCGGCACTCTGGTCCCCGGGCGGATCGGGGAGGCGATCGCCCTGTGGCGGCAGCTTCCCGGGCACGCCTGGCTGACCTTGGTGATCTCCGGCGGTGTGGTGGCCTTCATCGGCTCGGCGACCTGCCTGGCGGCGTGGCGGGCCGGGCGGGTGCCCCCGGTGCCCGTCGCCCGCGCCGCCACCGCCACCGGCGGCCGGGCCTCCGCTCTGACCCGCCGGGCGCTCGGCCTCCGGGTCCCCCCGGCACTGGTGCTCGGCTGGCGGGGCGCCTTCCACCGTCCGCTGCGCTCCTCGGCAGCCGTGGCGCGGCTGGCCGTCCCGCTGCTGCTGATCACCATCGCCCTGGGCGCCTGGACCACCCTGGATCGCTTCACCTCGCACCCCGAGAACGTCGGCCTGTCCGCGGCCCTCACCGCGCGCTCCGACACCCTCGGTGACCGGGAGCTACGCCAACTCCTCGCCTCCCAGCGGCAGCTGACCGCCTACCCGGGCGCTGAGGTCCAGGCGCTCGTACCGGGTCAGACCGGGACAATTACCCTTCGTGGGCTCGGCACCGACGCCCGGCCCCACCCCGGCGCCGTAGTGGAAGGGCGCGCCGCCCACGGCCCCGACGAAGCGGTCGCCGGGCAGGGCCTGCTCGACCTCCTGGACGCGCGGGTCGGCGACTGGGTCCGGATGACCGTCGCCGGACGCCCGCACGTCCTCCACATCGTCGGCCGCAGCATCGAGACCACCGACGGCGGACGGGTCGTCTCCACCACCCTGGACACCCTGCGTGAAGGCGACACCGACAGCGGGGCGCCCCAGGCGTCGCACCCACCGCGCCCGGATTTCTACCAGTTGGTCCTGCACGACGGCGCCGACCCGGATTCCGTGCGCGACGCCCTGTACAAGGCGTCCGCCGGCCGTCTGGAAGTGCGCGAGATCCCCAACCCCGCCGACCAGCTGTCCGCGGTCCGTGCCGTCAGCGTCGGACTGATTGCGGTGCTGATCCTCATCGGGCTCGTGGAACTCGCGACGACCGTCGGCGCCGGTGTCCGTGACCGCGGCCGCGATCTGCTCGCCCTCCGGGCCGTCGGCCTGACGCCGCGTCAGATCACTGCCGTCATCGTCTCGGCCACCGCCTTCATCACCCTGGCCGCCGCGCTGGCCGGCACGGCTCTGGGCGTCCTCGCCTCCCAGTGGCTGATCAACCTCCAGGGCCGCACCAGCGGCTGGGGGACCGGTATCGCCCAGCGCCCCGACCTCGGCATTCTCCTGCTGGTCATCGCCATCGCCGTCACCATCGCCGCGACGGCCTCGGTCCTCCCCGCCGCCCGCGCGGCACGGCGCCGGCTCGCGGACTCGGCCACCGATCTGCTCTAGGCGGTACGCGCCGGGGCGTTGCCCGTGGTGTGGGTCGGCCTGTCCCGGCGCCCGGGCCGCAGTGCCGTCCTCGGCCGGGCAGCACAAGGTCCCCGACCGGAACCCGGTCGGGGACCTCATGTGTCCTTCGGTGTGCGGCGGGGGGAGGCTGGCTCCCTTCCGCGCCCTGCCGGCCGCCACCCTGACGCGGTCAGCTCATTGCTCAGGGTGCCGCCCGTGGCCGATGCCGTTATCGCGCCGTTCCGAAGTCCTGCGTCCAGTAGTCGTCGGGCTGTGCGTGGCCGACGCCGATCTCCTTGAAGGAGCAGTCGAGGATATTGCGCTTGTGACCGGGGCTGGTCATCCAGCCCTCCATCACGCTTTCGGGCGTGGAGTAGCCGTAGGCGACGTTCTCGCCGTAGGAGCTCCAGTCGTAACCGGCCCGGGTGATCCGGTCCTCCGGCGACGATCCATCGGAACCCGTATGCGACATATTCCGATGGTCCGCCATGTCCTTGCTGTGGTCCTGGGCGGCCTTTGTCAGTTTTGCGTTCACGGTCAGCGGTGAGCAGCCGGCCTTGCGGCGCTCATCGTTGACGAGTTCGACTACGCGGGCCGTGGCGCCGGATGCCGTGGCGGTGGCTTTCGCGGCACTCGGGGACGCGGCGGGTGCCGGGGAAGTCTTCGCCGCCGGCTTTGCGTCCTTCTCGCCCTTCGACCACCGGTGATCGGCGGACGCATTCTTCCACTGGCCGTGATGCCGGCCGCCCGCATTCTCCTGCCCGTCCAGACAGGCCATGGCAACAGAGGGCACGCCCACGGCACCTATGGCGACAGCAGCGATGGTTATCTGCCGATAGTGCCGCTTCTTGCGATGTTTACTCATGCGTGACCTCACTCGGTAATTGCGGAGCGTCCCCGGCACGGCTGGCTCTGTGCAATCCCCGCGCCTGAGCTGCGAAGACGCCTTGCGGTTCGTCATTCTTGGGGCCGCCGGACGGCAAGGCAACGCTCCTCGGTACTACTGCGCTTAGTAGTACCCGCGACCCTTGCAATGGAGATACGAGCGTGCTGGTCCGGATTTCGTCGCTTTCGAGAATTGCTGTTGCCTCGTCAGATGCACTTATGCGCTCAAGGCGTGGGCAAAAGAATCAAGCGGGCCGAATGGCGGCCGGCTCGGCGCGAGAAATTCCCGACTCAAGACGGACAAGTCCCCTATGTCGCCAGGCTGCTCTCTACTATCCGGCTTAGTTGATGCCGGGCGCCGATATGACGGATGTCACGATGCCGTGGAATCGGTGACTGTGGGCACCGCGGCGGAGCCGTGCGGTGCTTGCCGGCGTCGATCCGGGCGCCCGAAGATCGCGAATGACCGACTTCTCAGTCCCCGGCAATTCCTTTGCGAGCGGCCGTGGCCCGGCCGGAGATGCAGTCGGCCACCGTCAGCTCTCGGGCGCGGCGGCTCGTCCGGGGGCGGCTCGTAGCGGGAGGAGGCCACGGTGGGGCACGGCCGGCCTCCCACGGTCCTGTACCCGTCGTACCCGTCGTACCCCTCGTGCCCGTCGTGGTGAGGCGTCGAGACGCAGGCGGGTGGTCTGTGTCTCAGTCTGCGTCGAGCATGGCGCTGCGGTACCCGGGTACCGGGCCAGGACACTCAACGTACGCATGGAGGAGGCACGTCAACTGATGACCCGTTATGACGCGGACGGCGAGGACCGCACCCCGCTGCCCCATGACCTGCCGAGCCACCAGGCTGATGCCGAGAGCCGGGTCCCCGACCCCTGGGACCCCGAGCTGTCGGAGAGCGAAAGCGACGGGCCCGACGAGACGGTTCCCGACACCGACCAGGCCGGCACCGGGCGGACCGGCGGTCAAAAGGCCGCGGGCTTCCGCACCGACCAGCCCGTTCCGCATGAGCCGGTCGACTGACCCTGCCAGATTGCCTGACCGGCCGGGGCGATCGGCCGGAGACGAGGGAAATCGGCCGGAGACGAGGGAAGGGGCGCGGGTCCGTCCGCGGCGGTCGGACGGGGCCGTCCCCCGCCCGCGGAGAGGAGGTGTCTTCCTTGGGGCGGCCAGGTGAGCCCCGCCCCGACCCGGCATGTGCTGCCGCCTTCCGTCAGGCGCTGCGACGTACATTGCCGTGGGGGCCCGCCGGCCCACCTCACGAGATCGGAATGTGCCATGAACTGCTACGACTGCGCGCCGGGCCACGGAACCACCGCCGCGGTGGCGATCTGCCGGAACTGCGGCGCCGCGCTGTGTCACCAGCATGCCCGGTCCGCCCCGCACACCGTGGCCCGCGTACAGGGGGTGGGCCAGAGCACCCTGCCGGAGATGGCGCGCCGCATCATGTGCACGATCTGCCGAGGCGCCCATCAGGCGTGAGCCGTGCCGCAGAAGGCGCCGCCGAATTCCGTTCTCGACAGGTATGGCGTCTTCGGTATTCCGTTCTCGGTGGCGGAGAGTTCTTGGTGCAACTGGACCTGACAGTGGTGCGCGCCACCGGCCCCGGGCGCACGCACCCAGGCTGGGCCGGTGGCCGGCAGGAGGCGGCGTTTCATGACGACCTTTGTGTTGATTCCCGGTGCCGCGTGCGGCTCCTGGCACTGGCATCTGCTGGAGGCGGAGCTGCGGGCCCGGGGGCGGGCGGTGGTGAGCGTGGATCTGCCGTGTGAGGACGACGCGGCGGGTCTGGAGGAGTATCCGGACGCGGTCGTCGCCGCCGTGGAGGGGCGTGACCGGCTGATGCTCGTGGCGCACTCGTTCGCCGGGTTCACGGCGCCGTTGGTCTGTGCGCGGGTGCCGGTGGAAATGCTGGTGCTGGTGGCGGCGATGGTGCCGTTGCCGGGGGAGGCGCCGGACGAGTGGTGGGCGGCGACGGGACACCCGGACGCACAGGTCAGACGGGCCGGGCGGGCGGCTCAGCGGGCGGGCGACGGCACGGGTGCGGAGGGTGTGCCGGAGGCCGCTGGGTCGGCCGCGGACCCGTTCTTCCAGGATCTGCCGCCGGAGCTGGCCGCGGAGGCGGCGGTCCGGTGGCGGCGGCAGTCCGAGACCCCGGCCGCGCGGCCATGGCCGATGCGGACCTGGCCCGATGTGGCGACCCGGTTCCTGCTGTGCCGTCAGGACCGTCTCTTCCCGGCACCGTTCCTGCGTGCGGTGGCGGCGGAGCGCCTGGGGTTGGTGCCGGATGAGATGGCGGGCGGGCACTTCCCGATGCTGTCCCGTCCGGCCGAGCTGGCGGACCGGCTGGAGCGCTACAGCACAACGACGGCAGGGTGACCGCCGGCTCGGCTCGTCGGCCGTATGCACCGGGCGAAGTCGGCGGTCGGTAGCTGTGGCCGGTGGTCGGGGAGGCGGCCGAGGCGGGAGCGGAGGGCATCGCCATAAGGGACGCCCTCCGTCCAGGTGCAGCCAGGTCGCGCCACACCACGTCAGGCCTCATGCCTCTTCGTCGCGTCCCGGGCCGGGCCCGATCGGCGGGCTGACGGCCTCAACGCCCCTTGGGGAGTGCGGTGTTCCCGTAGGGCAGGTGGGAGAGGGCGGCGATCAGCCGCACCGGCAGGTACGGGGGCCACCCGGGTCGGGTCACCTGGTAGGCGAGGTATCCGAGGGAGCCGCCCACCTGTGCCTCCTCCGCCGTCTCCGCCTGGTAGACCACCCGGCAGGGGCCCGCGGCCTTCTTGGCGCGCTTCCAGAGGGCGGGGGCGGGCTTCCGCTCCGCCTCGGTCCGCGGGGTGAAGATCCGGTCGCCGAAGTCCGACCAGGCGAACGGGCTGGTGCCCGCCCAGTCCTTGTCGATCACCTTCTTCAGCTCCGCCGCACGCTCCGCGTCGGTGGAGCCCCAGGAGGGCGGCACGTTGGTGATCAGGCCGACGGGAATATGGCGGGCGCGCAGCGCACGCAGATACGCGGCAGCACCCGGCAGGTACCGCACGCTCTTGTCCTCGGCCGTGTGCACCAAGGTCTCACCGAGATCGAAGTACACGACGACACACCGGCCCGCACGGCCCTCGTCCCCGGCGGCGCGCGGTGCGGCCTCGGCGGCGCCGGCGCCGGGCACGGCTAACGCCGCCATACCGCTGAGCGCGAGCAGCATGCGCCAGGTGACTCCGCGGGCAGAGGTCTCTTTCGCAGCTGTCCTCTTCACGGCTGTGTTCTTCGAGGCCGTGTGCTTCAAGGCTGTGTTCTTCGCGGATGTCTGCTTCATGGGGGAAGTCCTTCGCGTAGGGGGGCAGTCGATCGTATCCGCGCCATGTGCACGTCACTACTGGCTTGGCCGACCCGGCCTGAATCGGAGGCATTGGCCGCCGGGAGGCCGAATTGGCCCACTCCCGCGGGCCGCAAGTGGATCTGTCCACCGGACCGCCGGCTGTCTAGCGTCATTGCGTCAACGCATCGTGTGAGACCGGCCGTCCGGTCGTCGTACCCGGGAGTCCTGTGTCCCTACGGATCCTGCCGCCGGCCGGCGCACCACGCGTCCTCGCCGCGGCACAGCTGAGCAACTCGGTCGGCGACGGCGCCTTTTACGTCTGCTCGGCGCTCTACTTCACCCGGGTCATCGGACTTTCACCCACCCAGATCGGCCTGGGGCTGACCGTGGCGTGGGCCGTCGGTTCGGTCGCGGGAGTGCCGCTGGGCGCGCTCGCCGACCGCCGGGGGCCGCGCGGCACCGCGGTGCTGCTCGCCCTGGTCACCAGTATCGCCGTCGCCTCGTTCCTGTTCATCCGCTCCTTCGTGCCGTTCCTCGTCGTCGTGTGCCTGTACGCCACCGCGCAGTGCGGACTGGCCGCGGCCCGCCAGGCGCTGCTCGCCGGGCTCGTGGACCGCTCGGCCCGCACCGGCGTACTGGCCCACCTCCAGTCGACACTCAACGCCGGGCTGGCCATCGGCGCGGCCCTCGGGGGACTGGCCCTCCAGTACGACACCCAAGAGGCCTACCTCGCGGTCTTCGCCCTGGACGCGGTGGGCTTCCTGAGCTGTACGGCGGTGCTGCTCCTGCTGCCCGCGGTGGCCCCGGTCCCGGTCTGTACGGGCGGTGAGCCGCGGTTCGCGGTGCTGCGGGACCGCCCGTACGCCGTGCTGACCTTCCTCAACGCGGTCCTGCTGCTGCGGATGCCGCTGCTCAGCCTCGCCATCCCGCTGTGGATCGTGGCGCGTACGGACGCGCCCAGCTGGCTGGTCTCGGCGCTGTTCGTCCTCAACACCCTTGGTGTCATGGCCTTCCAGGTCCGCACGGCCCGGATGGTGACGGGACTGCGCAGCGCCTCGCGGGCGGTGTGGCACTCCTGCCTGATCATGCTGGCCTCGTGCCTGGTCTTCGCCTTGTCGGCCGCGGATATGGGGCCGTGGGCCGCCGGGGCGGTGCTCGTCGTGGGCGCGGTGCTCCAGCTCGTCGGCGAGATGCTGCAGTCGGCCGGATCCTGGCAGATCAGCTTCGACCTGGCGCCGGACCGTCAAGTCGGTCAGTACCAGGGCTTCTTCGGTACGGGCGTCCCGTTGGCGCGCACGCTCGGCCCCCTGCTGCTCACCTCGCTGCTCGTCACCTGGGGAGTGCCGGGCTGGCTCGTGCTGGGAGCGCTGTTCCTGGTGACCGGGCTCGGGATGGGTGCGGTGGTGCGCTGGGCGGAACGCGACCGGGCCCGGTGGCTCGGTCCGTCGGCAGGCGGGGCGGAGGCGGCGCCGGTGACCGCTCAGGCGTCCTGAGCGGGGACCGCCACCGTCACCGCCACCGAGACGCCTTCTCCCGAGCCGCGGAACCCCGTCGTTTAGTGATCGTTTAGAGCGCGGCGGCAGCGTGGGTACCGCAGATGGCCACGAGCGCAACGACCGGGGAGCGTCATGCCCACACTTCACCTGAAGAAGATCAAGTGCATTGAGCAGGAGGACTGGACCTTTCATGACGATGTCGTGATCAAAGTCAACGGCATCGTGAGGAACTTCCACTCCATGGACGCGGGCGACACGGACACCCTCGACGAGTACGTCGACTTCACCGGCAAGGCCCTGATCCAGATCTACGAGGCCGACTACGGCGGCGATGACAACGACTTCCTCGGTGAACACACGGTCCGGCGCGGCAGCGGCGTGCTGGAGTTCACCGGAGACGACGCCCACTACAAGCTGTCCTACGCGGTGGAGTAGCAGCCCGGCAGACCTCGCGCCGGCAGACCTCGCGCCGGCCGGCTGGGCGCGAGGACCGAGCCGGGACAGCCGAGGATGACGGTGGGGGCCGAGAGAAGCTCGGCCCCCACCGTTCTGTTCATCGGAGAACGGAACACGGCGGCTGTGGGTGGCGGCTCCGGCGCACCGGCACGGATCTGAGCATCTGAGCATCTGAGTAGAGGTACTCATGACAGCGCCCCGTGGCGGCCACGACGCTGAAGCGGAATGAACGTGCACGGCGGAGCACCCCTCCCGTACAAGGTGGTGTGTTGGCGCCGACCGGGGCATACGCCGTACGCGGTGCCCCGTCCGTCCGCCCCGTGGCGGTCGCGCCGACCCGTATCCGATGTCTCCGAGGCTGATCCATGAAGGCCATGACCGCTCCCCGCCCCCTGCCGCCGGTTCTGCTCGCGGCGGTGCTCCTCGCCCTGGCCCTGTCGGGCCTCCAGCCGCACGACCGCGCCACCTGGCTCATGGAGACCTGCTGGGTGATCGTCGGCCTGCCGGTGCTGGTCGCGGTGCGGAAGCGCTTTCCGCTCAGCCCGCTGCTGTGCTGTCTGCTCGCCGCGCACGCACTGGTCCTGATCGTCGGCGGCCACTACACCTATGCCGAGGTCCCGGTGGGGCACTGGCTGCAGGACGCGCTGGACCTCTCCCGTAATCCCTACGACCGCATCGGGCATCTCATGCAGGGCTTTGTGCCCGCGATCCTGGTCCGCGAACTGCTGGTCCGGACTTCCCCGTTGCGCGGCAGTGCCTGGCTGGGCCCGCTGACCGTGTGCGCATGCCTGGCCTTCAGCGCGTTCTTCGAGATGATCGAGTGGTGGACGGCGCTGGCCGGCGGCGCCGCGGCCGATGCGTTCCTCGCCACCCAGGGGGACCAGTGGGACACCCAGTGGGACATGGCCTGCGCACTCTTCGGAGCGGTCGTCTCGCTCCTGCTCCTCAGCCGCCTCCACGACCGCCAGCTCGCCCGCCTCGGCACCGGGGCGGCCCGGGGCGCCTGAAGGGCCCCTGAGCCGATGGCCAGGGCGCTCCGCCCCCGCCGATGGCGAGGGCGATCCCGTCTTCGCGATACCGCCGCCCAGGGGCACAGGACCGGGCGGGGGGCAGGCGGCGGGTGCGTGCGGCAGCTCGGCGCTGTCGCTCCTGGCGGTCTCAGACCCGGGCGGAGAAGGGGCAGGCCCAGTCGGCCGGCTTGGGGCGGCCCGAGTAGCGCCGGGCCTCGGAGAGCTTCTCGTACTCCAGGAGATTGGGGTTGATGCTGCCCTGCAGCTCGATGTCCTGCTTGCGTATCTTCTCCGCCAGCCGGTCCCAGAGGCCGGCGGCCTTTATCCGGTCGAACTGGTGGTGGGAGTTGAAGGCGAGCATCGGGAACGGCGGGCGGCGGCCGACGCGGCTGTGCGTCTCGTGCAGTCCGATCACGAAGAACGGGTGCCCGGCGACGCTGTAGGCGAAGGCACCGGACGACGGGTCGGGATCGTAGCCCTCGGCCCAGGAGTGCGTACGGCTGTCGTGGTCGTGCAGCGCCTGCAGCTGCTGCCACAAATGCTGCTCGAACTCGGTCTCCGACAGGTTCAGAGGGCCCGAGAAGGTGGCCACGAAGCTTGTGAAGGGTTTGGCGGCCCAGTCCACCGCCTCCACATACGCCTGCAGATCAGCCGCCATCTGCTCGCCCGTGGTGTCATCACCGAACCATGTGTAGTGGCGGTGGGTGATGCCACCCTGTCGCCATGCTGAACGGCCGGCCAGGCAAGCAAAGGAGTCGCCGAGCAGGAACTGCCCGACTTCAGTGGCGGCGGAGACGTCAACCGTCATGTTTGTGACCTTCGGTGAGTGGGCCAATACCCCTGGTGGGGGCCCTGGCAGGGGTGGGACTCTGGCAGTCAAGATCGGGCAGGGCCCGTTCGTCAAGACTCGGCCGATTCACCCCCTGCGACTGCCCTCACCGACAGCGTCAGGACTGCGGCTGCGGTGGCCCGCCGCCCGCCCCGGCGCGACCACGTGCGGGCCCGCCGGACGGCTCCATCCCGTCCGGCGACTGCGGGCCGATCTGCATCGTTTCCGCAGCTCGGGCACATGATCGCCGTGGCGGACCACAGCCCCCCGACCCTACAGGCGATCCGGCTGATCGCACGACTTGCGAGGTCGTTCCGCCTGCGGCGACCGCGCCCGCGGCCGGACCGCCCGGCCCACGCCGGAGGCCTCAGCCAGGGGCGGGGTCCGGCTCGGCGCACCGTCGGCGAGACCGGCACGAGGCAGGGGCCGACGGCGTCGCCGAGCACCGGACGAGATACCCGTCAGGCGGGCGTGGAGGCGGCCTCCTCCTGGGCCACGGCCGCTTCGGCTTCCTGGGTTCCGGCGCCGGCCGCCGGGCGGGAGTAGAAGACGCTCCTGCCCTGCTTGCTGCGGTGTGCGAGGCCCTTGGCGACGAGCGAGGTCTCCAGGGTGTTGCGGACGGCGGTCTCCGGTGCGGAGTGGTCCGGGTGCTGCTGCGTGAGCAGCTTCGTCATCTCCGACACCGTGCGCGGCTGCTCGTCAAGGAGTGCGAGAACGCGGTCGGCGCGGGTGGAGTTCTGACGGCCTGCGGTGGCCCGGGCCGGCTTGGTCTTCCGCGTCTTCTTCTTCGCGCTCTTCGCCACCTTGGCCGGGGGCTTCGACGCCGGCTTGGCCTTCGGTGCGGCGGCCTGCGCCCGTCGTGCCGAGGGTACCGTCACCGGTTTCGTCACCGCGGGTTCGGGCTCCGCCGGCTGCGGTGCGACGGCTGCCTTCCGGGGACCGGCTCCGAGGTGCTTCTGGAGGTCCTCCAACTTCGCCTTGAGTTTCTGCAGCTCGTCGATCTCTTTCGCGATGCCCTCCAGTTTGGCAGCTACCTGCGCAGCGAATTCCGAGTCTGACATGACACAGCCTGCTCTCTATCGCCTGGTCGATCTACGGTTGGCTGGATGTTACTCATCTCTCTCCGCAATTAACCCGGAGTCGCACTTCCTTATCGTCGGGCCCATGACTCATGTGGTCGACTCCATCGATCAACTGGCCTACGAACACGGGGAGTTCGGGTGTCGCGCGCACAGTCTCCATCAGTCAAGAAATGAGCGGTGAATGAGCCATACGGGACGTCTCCGCGCTCCCGTGGACCGTCCGCCCGGGAGCTGAACTCTGTCCGGACGTCACTCCTTTGAGGCTTTCCGACGGTGGATCCGTCGGCTCCCCGGCAGCCGTCTGACGGGGGAGGGGCGCCACCTCTCCGGTGCCCGATGACATACGGCTGTGGCGGCAGATAACTTGTGTGTATGAAGTGAACTCAGTCCCTTCTTCCTCCGCACATGACCCGGACGCGGACACGGGAACCGCGCTTGCTTCGTTCGCCGCCGGGGTCCCTGCTGATCCGGACGGCACGGTCACCGAACTCGTGCGCCGCAAGCAGACACTGAGCCGTGCGGAGCACGGCAGGCGGCCAATGACGTGCTGGACGAGTATCTCAACTTCGCCTACCGGTCGGCGAAAGGGCACCGCGACGGCTTCCCGGTCTCCGGGCATTGCGCGATTCTGCATTCCTGGGGGAGCGATCTGGAGCTGCTTCGGCCTGAGGGGTGGGGCGTGAAGGGGGAGCCTGAAGTGTGCGGCGGGAGGTGTATGGGATGCAGGCTGACCTGCGCTTCTGGTCACCCCGCGTCAGCACTCGGATGGCCGAGCATCGTCTGCGCCGCGCTGCCACCGGTAGTAGGACGGATGACGACGGGTGCGGTGGTGGGCGGTGGGAGGAGTGGCTCGGGTTGAACGTCGTCGTCGATCTCAATCGCTGTCAGGGCTATGCGCAGTGCGCGTTCCTCGCCCCCGAGGTGTTCACGATGCATGGCGAGGAGTCCCTGCTGTACCACCCGGTCGTGCCGGACGGGCAGCTGGAACGGGTGCGCCGGGCCGTGGCGGCATGCCCGGTGCAGGCCATCCTCATGGGCGAGGAGGCGGGCGCCGGTGCGCGATGAAGCGGGCGACGGCCGGATCGTCATCGTCGGCGCGTCCCTCGCGGGGCTGCGGGCCGCCGAGACGCTCCGGGAAAAGGGTTTCACCGGCTCACTGACCCTGGTCGGGGAGGAACCGCAGCCTCCCTACGACCGGCCTCCGCTGTCCAAGCAGGTGCTGCTCGGGAGGGTTCCCGCGGACCGGACCGGGCTGCCGCGGCGCCGTGACGTGGAGGCGCAGTGGAGACTCGGGGTCCGTGCCACCGGACTCGATCCGATCGGGAAGCGGGTCCTGCTCGCCGATGGCGAGGAAGTGCCCTACGACCGGCTGCTGATCGCCACCGGAACCCGTGCCCGGCCCTGGCCGAACCCTGCCGAGGCCGCCTTGGACGGGGTGTTCACCCTCCGCACCAGCGACGAGGCACGCCGCCTGGCGGAGCGTCTCGACGCCGGACCGCGGCGCGTCCTGGTCATCGGCGCCGGCTTCACCGGTTCGGAGATCGCCTCCGCCTGCCGGGAGCGCGGCCTGGCGGTGACGGTCGCGGAGCGGGGCCCGGCGCCCCTCGTCGGTGCCCTCGGCGGAACGCTGGGCGCGCTCGCCGCGAAGCTGCAGCGCGCCCACGGTGTCGACCTGCGCTGCGGAGTGACGGTCACCGCCCTGGAGGGCGACGGCCGGCTCACCGGCGCAGAGTTCTCCGACGGCACACGCATCGATGCCGATGTCGCCGTGGTCGCCCTGGGCGCGATCCGCAACACCGAATGGCTGGCCGAATCGGGACTCGCCGCGGGCCCCCGAGGGGTGACCTGCGACGCGGGGTGCCGCGCCTTCGACATGTACGGGATCGTGACCGACGACGTCTTCGCCGCCGGTGATATCGCCCGGTTCCCGCACCCGCTCTTCGAGTATCAGCTGCTCTCCCTGGAGCACTGGGGCAACGCGGTCGCGCAGGCCGAGGTGGCGGCCCACAACATGGTCAATCCGGGGCCGCGCCGGCTCCCGCACCTGACGGTACCGGCCTTCTGGTCCAGCCAGTTCGGCCTCAACATCAAGTCGGTGGGCGTGCCCACCTTCTCCGACCAGGTGGTCATCGCCCAGGGCTCGCTGAAGGACGCCCGGCTGGTCGCCGTCTACGGCTACCGGGGGCGGGTCACCGCGGCCGTGAGCGTCAACCAGGCCAGGTCACTGGAGTACTACCAGCGGCTGATCGAGACGGCCGCGCCGTTTCCGCCCGCGCCGGGAGCCGCCGACCAGATCGAGTCCCCGGTTCCCGTCCCCTCCGACGTACCGGACCCGAAGATGCTCTCGCACGGTCCGACCGTCGCCCTCACCGGTCATCTGCCGGACCGACGCCTGACGGTGGTGCGGCCGGCCCGCTGAGACCACCGCCACTCATAGCGATGAGGAGCCCCCGCGCATGGCTGCGGACACCCTGTTCCAACGGATCACCGACTACGCCCACCGCGCCGACCCCTATCCGCTCTACGCCGAACTCCGCGAGAACCGCGTGGCACGACAGGAGGACGGCAGCTACCTGGTCGGGACCTACCACGAGATCGCCGCGCTGCTCCACGATCCACGGGTCAGTTCGGACCGCCGCAACCGCACCGCACCGGACGAGACCGGCATCGGCGAGGAAGGACTCCCGCCGGCCTTCATCGGGCTCGACGACCCCGAACACCACCGGCTGCGGAGCCTGGCGATGTGGTCCTTCGGCCCGCCCCACACGCCCGGCCGGATCGATGCCATGCATGGCGAGATCACCCGCATCGTCAAGGACCTCATCGCCGGCCTGGCGGGCAAGGAACGGATCGACATCGTCGACGACTTCGCCTACCCGCTCCCCGTCACCGTGATCTGCCGCCTCCTGGGCGTACCCATCGAGGACGAGCCACAGTTCCGCCAGTGGTCGGACGCGATCGTCGCCGGTATCGACCCCAGCCCCGGGGACGACCCCGCGGAGCGCCAACGCGCCGCCGCAGAGGCCCGGAAGACGATGGCGCTCTATCTGGGAGAGCTCGCCGGGAAGCGCCGCGACCATCCGTCCGACGACATGCTCTCCGCGTTCGCCACGGGCCACGGCACCGACGGGCAGTTCACCCAGCTCGAAATCATGACCACCTCCGTGCTGCTGCTGATCGCCGGCCATGAGACCACCGTCAACCTGATCACCAACGGTATCCTCACCCTGCTGCGCCACCCCGACCAGCTGGCACGTCTGCGCGGCGACCCCGCTCTGATGCCCCTGGCGGTGGAGGAACTGCTGCGCTACGAGCCTCCCGTCCAGATGCTCCCGCAGCGCACCCCGCTGGCCGACATCGAGATCTCGGGGCTCACCATCCCCAAGGGCGCCCCCCTCATCCTGATGCTCGCCTCCGGCAATCGTGACCCCGAACGGTTCCGTGACCCCGACCGCTTCGACCCGGCCCGCGAGGACAACCAGCATCTCGGGTTCGGCAGCGGCATCCACAGCTGCTTCGGCGCCCCGCTCGCCCGTCTGGAAGCCCAGATCGCCCTGAACGAACTCATCCAGCACCTCGGCAGCCCCCGCCTGGTCGAGGACCCGCCTCCGTACCGGCGCAGCCCGGTACTGCGCGGCCCCCGGCACCTGCTCGTCGAGCCCGGCTGAGGGGTGCGGAAGAAGGGCGTGGGTGTCTGAAGCGTCAAGGGACGGAGCCGGGTGCGGAGTGGCTCGGGAGGACTCGGTCCCTCTCCACCGGCGGTCACCGTCCGGTCAGGTGAGGAAGGCCGCCAGCAGCAGTCCGCCGCCGAGGACGGCGGGCAGGATCAGGCGGGTCGGACGCACCACTCCGGCCCTCGCCCGTTCCTCGACGTACAGCGCGTTGAAGCCGCGTGTGGGGTCCGACGTATCGGCGATGCACCGCTCCAGGACGGCCATCTCCGCGGCCCCCAGCCGGGTCGCTATCCCGGTCGCCACGACGTGGTACTCCGAGGACACCATGGGCGGCATCGCGGCGACCGCGTCAAGGACTTCTGTGTTAGCCATGATCGAACGGTAGCGGGGGTGCGGCGGGGAAGGAACGGCAGGAACGTGGTGCTGGGCGGGCGCCGTCCCCGTGGTGCCGCAGGGACGTGCGGCGCCTCCGTTCACCTGCCTGTTTCCGATACGGGCGGGGGCACCGACAGCGCGGCGGATATTCGGTAGGAGCCGAGGCGTGCATGCTCGTAGGATCGACCGTGTGATCGACATCCCGGAAGAACTCGTCGCCACCCAGATCAGGTTCAACGGGGCGGCGGGCCGCGACTTCATCGCCGCGCTGCCGGAGCGGGCCGCGGAGTTCCTCGACCGCTGGGGACTGAAGCTGACCGGACCCTCCCTGAACGGCATGTCCGCGCTCGTCCTGCCGGTCGAGCGGGCCGACGGGACCCCGGCCGCACTCAAGATGCAGCTGCTGGACGAGGAGAGCGAAGGGGAGCCGGTCGCCCTGCGTGTCTGGGGCGGCGACGGCGTCGTACGGCTGCTCGACCACGATGTGCACACCAATACGCTGCTGCTCGAACGCCTCGACGAGAAGCGCCACTTGTCGACGCTCGACGACTCCCGGGAGGCCACGCGGATCCTCGCCGAACTGCTGGCCAGGCTCAGCGCCGTGCCCGCACCCGGGGGTCTGCGTCAGCTGGGCGACATCGCACGGCAGATGCTCGACGCGGTGCCGGACGCGGTACGGAAGGTCGCGGACCCTGCCGAACGGGCGCTCCTGCAGAGCTGTGCGGCGGCCGTACGCGAGGTCGTGGGCGACCCCGGTGACCGGCTGCTCCACTGGGATCTGCACTACGACAACATCCTCGCCGCGGACCGTGAGCCCTGGCTCGCCATCGACCCCAAGCCGCTGGCCGGCGACCCGGGCTTCGAGCTGATGCCCGCGCTCGCCAATGACTTCGCGCCGTCCGAAGTGCGCTACCGCTTCGACCTGATGACCGAGGCGCTGGGCCTCGACCGGCAGCGGGCGGCCGCTTGGACGCTGGGGCGGGCCCTGCAGAACCTGCTGTGGAACATCGAGGACGAGGAGGACGAGCTGGACCAGGAGCAGCTCGCGATCGCCCGGCTGTTGCTCGGGCGGTGACCCGGCCCGACGTCGCGGCCGCGCGGAACATGACGTCGGCCCCGCGGCCACGGGGACACGCTCTCCGGGCGTCCTCCACGGGGCAGTGGCGTCCTGCCCATCCGGGCGCGGGAGTCCTGATCACGTAGGCTCGACGGATGGCGAAGTACTTCGACGTGCACCCCGAGAATCCTCAGCGGCGCACCATCAGCAATGTGGCCGACAGCATCCGCTCCGGCGCTCTCATCGCGTACCCGACGGACTCCTGCTTCGCACTGGGATGCCAGCTCGGCAGTCGCAGCGGTATCGAGCGGATCCGGTCCATCCGGAATCTCGACGACCGTCACCACTTCACCCTCGTGTGCCAGAACTTCTCGCAGCTGGGTCAGTTCGTGCACATCGACAATGACGTGTTCCGCGCGATCAAGGCCGCCACCCCCGGCAGTTACACCTTCATCCTTCCCGCGACGAAGGAGGTACCGCGCCAGCTGCTGCACCCGAAGAAGAAGACGGTCGGCGTGCGGATCCCGGACCATGTCGTCACTCAGGCCCTGCTCGCCGACCTCGGTGAGCCGCTGCTCTCCAGCACCCTGCTCCTGCCCGACGAGGAGGAGCCGATGACCCAGGGATGGGAGATCAAGGAACGGCTCGACCACGTGGTGGACGCCGTACTCGACTCGGGCGACTGCGGCACCGAGCCGACCACGGTCATCGACTTCTCCGGCGACGGTGCCGAGATCGTCCGCCGGGGGGCGGGCGACCCCACGCGGTTCGAGTAGCCGCTCTCGCTCAGGGTGCCGTACCGGTGACGGCCGGCTACGGAGGAGTTCGCCGCCCGCCGGGCCGGGCGGGCAGGTATGACCCGCGCGCCCGCGGCCGGCATCGTGCAGGGACAGAGGTCAGGAGCGCGGGCGGCGGGGCTGCTCGCCGCTCTCCGCCTTGCTCTCCGCCTTCTTCTCCTTGATCCGCACCGCTTCCTTGCGGACCTCGGCCTGGGTGGCGCGCTCCCGCTGCAGCCACTCGGGGCTTTCGTTCTTCAGGGCGTCGATCTGCTCCGTGGTGAGGGCTTCCGTGACACCGGCGCGGGCGAGACCGGAGATGGAAACGCCCAGCTTCGCCGCGACCACCGGCCGGGGGTGCGGGCCGTTGCGTCGCAGTTCCAGCAGCCACTCGGGCGGATCGGCCTGCAGTGCGTTCAACTCGGTGCGCGAGACGACACCCTCCTGGAACTCGGTGGGGGTGGCCTCGAGGTACACACCCAGCTTCTTCGCCGCGGTCGCGGGCTTCATCGTCTGGGGGGTCTGGTGCGACTTCATGGTGTCAAGGGTATCGAGCATGTGCGCTACCTCCGACCACGACCGGTAACCTGGCGGCGTGACAAGCTCGGAAGCATCCCCGTCGTTCCGGCTCGCCTATGTCCCGGGAGTGACGCCCACGAAGTGGGTGCGGATCTGGAACGAGCGGCTGCCCGACATCCCACTGAACCTGATCGCGGTGCCCGCCGCCGAAGCCTGCGAGCTGTTGCGGGGCGGTGGCGCCGACGCGGGCTTTGTGCGGCTGCCGGTCGACCGGACGGATCTCGCCGCGATTCCCCTCTACACCGAGACGACCGTGGTCGTGGTTCCGAAGGACCACCTCGTGACGGCGGTCGACGAGGTGGCCGCCGAGGATCTGGCCGACGAGATCGTGCTGCACCCGCTCGACGAGACCCTCGACTGGGAGCACCGGCCGGGACGGCCCGCGAAGGAGCGCCCCGCCACGACGGCGGACGCCATCGAGCTGGTGGCGGCAGGGGTGGGACTCCTCGTGGTCCCGCAGTCACTCGCCCGGCTGCACCACCGCAAGGACCTCACCTACCGGCCTCTCACGGACGGCCCCGCGTCGCGCGTCGCGCTGTCCTGGCTGCAGGAAGAGACCACCGACCTGGTGGAAGACTTCATCGGGATCGTCCGCGGGCGGACCGTCAACAGCACACGGGGGCGCTCGCAGGCCCCGGCCCCGGCACAGCCGAAGGCCAAGCGCCCCGAGGCGGGTGGCGCCCGGCGCAAGCCCGCGGCAGGCAAGGCAGCGGGAAAGCCGGCCGGCAAGAGTCCGCGCAGCGGTTCCGGCAGTCCCAAGGGCGCCCGGCGCGGCAAGCCTCGCCGCCGGTCGTAGCTCCGGCGCCGCTCCTCCCCAGGACTCTCGGTGCACAGGGAGCCGCTCGTCGCCTCACTCGTCCGCGCCGGTCTCGTCGAGCGTACGGATCGCCGCAGCGGTTTCGACACCGTCGTCGTGCAGCAGATGCCGCATGCGGGTGATGTCGACGTATGCGTCGTCGACGGGATGCGGGACCAGGCGCGAGAGCGCGGTGCAGTACTTGGCGATCGAGAATGTGCCGGGGATGAATATCGACAGTTCCTCGCGGGCCTCGAAGAGCTGTACCTCGATGTCGCCGGGCAGAGCCGCGAGGGCGTCCTCGTCCGCCGTGACGGGAATCTTCACCAGCCAGCACGGCCCCTCGCCGGAGAGGGCCTGCCTCTTCTGCTCCGGGGTCTCGCCGGCCAGGGTTTGCCAAGGAGGCCCCGAGACGACGGCTCCGCAGGACTCCACGGTCTTGACCATGTCCTGAACGGTGGCGGTGACGGCGGCATCGGACTCATCCCATTCGTACGGGTTGCGCACGGCTGACGTGCCGGGCACCAGCTTCGACACCACGGTCATCTCGGGTGTGTGGCGCCGGCGCACCTCCGGCCATGAGTCGAAGAATCTCCGTGCGTCCCTGATCGCCTCGTCCTGAGCCTGCCGCTGCCGCTCCACCTCCGCACTGTGCTGCTGCAACAGGGCCGGGGTCGCGTCCGGCTCGTCGAGAGCACGCCGGACGAGCTTGACGCTCATTCCCGTGCCGCGCAGGACGGTGATCAGCATGGCCTGTTCGGCCTGCTCCAGCAGGTACGAGCGGTATCCGGTCTGCTCGTCGACGTGGGCCGGGACGAGCAGCCCCTCGGAGTGGTAGTACCGCAGCGTCTGCGGCGGCAGATGGCACATTTCGCTGAATTCGCTGATCGACAACATGAGGCCATGGTCACCCTTACAGCAACTGCAAGGTCAAGCGTCGGCATCGGCCATGGGTCATCGAGTGACGAGACAGCCCTCGGGCATCGGCACGCACACGACCGTGGTGCCGAGGCGCGGCGGCGGGAGGTGTGCATCGACATCGATGCGACCACCACCATCGCCGGCGCCCGGACAGGCGATGTTCGCGCACCTCCGCAGCCTGCAGCGCGTGGTCGCGACCGGCGCCTCGTCGACCTCACCCGCCTTCCACGACGTCTATCACCCCTACCTCGCAGCGGTGAGGGCCTACCGGGTGGCGGTGCGCGACGAACTGGAGGGGCTGCCCCTGTCTCCCGCGGTGTTCGGGTGGGGCGAATGGGACGGCAAGGACAGCTGTGCGCTCTGTGGAGAGGCGGGCGCGGGCGGAGGGTGAACGCCGGGCGGGCGACGGCGCGGGCCCGGTCCTGTGGCGCGGGCCGGGCCGTCCGCCCTCACTCAACGAGGCTCATGGGGTGGGCAGTCCGGGCCCCGTGCAGTGCACGTCGGCGCGCGGCACGGTTCCGTCGGTCAGATAGGCCGCGGCCGTCCCGTCCACACAGCCGTTGCCCCGGCTGGCGAACACTCCGTGTGAGTAGTCGTCGTGGAGGGAGACCAGACGGGAGCCGGGCAGCCGTCGTTGCAGTGCCCGGGCGCCTTCGACGGGGGTGACGGGGTCGTGCTCGGAGGCGATCAGCAGGACCGGTGGTGCGTCCGGGCTGCCGAGCGGCGTAGCGTGCGCGGGCCGGTGGTGCCAGTACGCGCACACCGAGGCCTCCATCCCGGTGAGCACCGGCTGCGGGTCGAGCCGCCGCATCCGCCGGATGTCGGCGACCACGCGGGCAGGCGAGGGTGCCGGTCCGTCCGCGCACTTGACCGTGCGGTTGGCGGCTTCATACGTACGTGACGCGGGGCCGTCGAAGGGCTCCGCCGGGCGCAGCGGGCCGGTGGTGCCGTCGCGCAGGTAGGTCCGCAGGCCGTCGGCGAGGCCCGCCCAGCGTTCGGTGCGGCCCAGCGCCCGGTACACGGCGCGGTCGAACTCCGCCGCCCCGAAGCCGTCCACGGGGCGCTCGGCGAGACCGTCCCGCACCCGCTGGTACGCGGTACGTACCGCCGTCCCGTCCGTGCCGAGCCCGAAGCGCTTCTCGTGCCGGGCCGCCCAGGCGAAGAACACCGCCCGCTGGCGCACCATGGCCCGGCTCTGGAGAAGATCGAAGTCGTACCACTCCCCGGGGCCGACGACGCTGTCGAGCACCATCCGGCCCACCCGCTGCGGGAATTGAGCGGCGTAGGCGGCCCCGAGATAGCTGCCGTAGGAGACGCCGAGATAGCCGATCCGGCGCTCACCGAGCGCCTCCCGTATGGCGTCCATGTCCCGGGCGGTCTCGGTGGTCGACAGATGTGGCAGCGCGTCCTTGAGGTGCCGGGCGCAGTCGTCGGCGGTCCGCCGCAGTCCGTCGAGGTACGCCTGCTCGGCCGTCCGCCCTGCCGGCACCGGGTCCTGGCCCGGGCTGTCGAAGAGGCCGCCCATCGGGCCGCAGTCCGCGGGCGCGCTGGCACCGGTGCCGCGCGGGTCGAAGCCGATCACGTCGTACGAACGCCGCACCTGCTCCGGCAGTTTGGCGCGCTTGGTGACCGCGTAGGGGAGGCCCGACCCGCCGGGCCCGCCCGGGTTGACCAGCAGGACGCCACGCCGCTCGGAGTCCGGTCCGGAGGCGCGGACCCGGGACACGGCGATGTCGAGGTGCTTGCCGTGCGGGTGGCTCCGGTCCAGCGGGACGCTCAGCCGGCCGCACTCGACCCGTTCGGGCGCGGGCGGGGCCGGTACGGAGTCCGGGCAGGAGCCGAAGTGGAGAGCCGGTGGCGGGGGAGCGGCGGGAGCGGGGGCGGCCGGGAGCAGGGCGGCGGTGGCCGTCAGGGCGCAGAGCAGGCCCGTGCGGCGTACGGCAGGAATCACAGGTCTCGCATTCGGGAGTGCGGCGGAGGGTGCCGCAGGACTTGGTGGTGAAAATGATTATCGTTTACAGTGTGGCCCGGTCAAGCCGGACGGCCCTCGCCAAGGGGCCACCGCTCCGTCAAGTACCGCCGCAACAAGGCCCGAACAACGCTGCGAAGAAGGGACACCGTGGCTCATCTGCTGATGGTCGAGAGCTGGGTCGGAGCGATGAGCAGGCTGCTCCCACGCGCGATCCGTGAGGGCGGACACGAGTTCACCTTCCTCACCCGCGACCTGCACCACTACCTCCGCTCCGCGCCCGAGGGCGCCGCTCACCCGCTGCTCGGCGCCCGCAATGTGCTGACCGCCGACACCAACGACCTCGAATCGCTGCTGCCGTACGTCGAGCGGCTGCACCCCGCGCTCGGCTTCGACGGTGTGATCACCTCCTGCGACTACTACCTCCCGACCGTCGCGCGGATCGCCGGCCACCTCGGACTGCCCGGCCCGGCACCCGAAGCGGTCGAGAACGCCTGCCGCAAGGACGCGACCCGGCAGGTGCTCGCCGCCGCCGGGCTCCCCGGGCCGCGCTTCGCGGTCTGTAGGGACCGGTCCGAAGCCGCCGCCGCGGCGGCCGGGATCGGTTATCCGCTGGTACTCAAGCCCGTCGATCTGTGCGCGGGCATGTTCGTCCGGCGCGTCGACGACGAAGCGGAGCTGGCCCGCGCCTACCGCGCGCTGGAGGGCTTCCCCGTCAACGCCCGCGGTCAGCGCCGGGCGCCCGTGGTCCTCCTCGAAGAGCTGCTGCACGGACCCGAAGTCAGCGTCGAGACCGTGACGTTCGACGGCGCCACCGAGGTGGTCGGGGTGACCGACAAGAGCGTCGGCGGGGCGCCGGCCTTCATCGAGACCGGCCATATGTTCCCCGCCCCGCTCCCGGCGGCCGATACGGCAGCGGCCGGGGAGACGGCCCGCCAGGCGATCGAGGCACTCGGACTCGACGGCGTCGTGGCGCACACGGAGATCAAGCTGACGCCCGACGGACCGCGTCTGATCGAGGTCAACCCCCGCCCCGCGGGCAACCGCATCACCGAACTGATCCGCCATGTCACCGGTGTCGACATTGCCGCTGCCGCGGTGGACGTGGCGATAGGACAGCGTCCCGATCTGCGGATACGGGACACCGGGCTGCGCAGCGCCGCGATCGGCTTCCTCGTCCCGCAGTCCACGGGCGTGCTGGAGGAGATCGACGGCGCGGACCTCGTGCGGAAGGCGCCGGGTGTGCTCGAAGTCCAGCTCGCCGACCCCGGCAAGGCGGTCAAGGCGGCCGGCAGCAACAACGAGTACCTGGGGCATGTCATGGCCGGCGACGCCGAGGGCCCGGCCGCGCGCCGGCGCGTCGAAGCGCTGCTGTCCGAGCTGCGCCCGCGGGTGGTGAACCGATGACCACCCCCACCACCCACCTCCCTGCCCCCGCCGCTTCGTACGACGACCTCGTGGCCCGTGTCCTCGACGGGGACTTCGGGCCCGACCCGCGTACCCAGAAGGTCGCCGTCGCCTTCAGCACCCGGCAGGCCGTACGCCACGAGGGCCGCAGCGGCGGCTACCGCAACGAAGTGCTGAGCCTGCGGCTGGCCGCTGCCGTCGGCTCCTGCGCGGTGGAGCCCGGTGAGCTGCCGGACGCCGCGATCGAGGACTGTGTCGGCGCGGACCTGGCCCGCCTCCTGGCGCACGAACTGCGCCCGGTGCGGGTGGCCGCCCTCGACACCTATCTGATGCATGTCCTCCCGCACACGCCCGCGAACGGCGCACGGCCCTGGTCGCTGCCGGCCGGGTCGTCCCTGCGGAAGTCCCGGGCCAGGGCACGGGCCGTCACCGGACTGGTCGCTACCGCGCCGGGCTCCCGGGTGCTCGTGGTCGGCGTGGTCAACTCGCTGCTGGAGGCGCTCCGTGAGCGCGAGCTGTCGTATGTGCCCTGCGACCTCAAGGGCGGTACGACGGAGTGGGGCGAGCCCGTCCGCACCGATGCGCTCGCCGAGTTGGAGCACTGCGACGCGGTGCTCGCCTCCGGGATGACCCTGGGCAACGGCAGCTTCGAACCGCTGCGGGAGCACGCGCTGCGCCACGGCAAGCCCCTGGTGATGTTCGCCCAGACCGGCAGCGCGGTGCTGCCGCGGTTCCTCGGCTCCGGGGTGAGCGCGGTGTGTGCGGAGCCGTACCCGTTCTTCTGGCTCGACGGCGGACCGGGTCTCGTCCACCGCTACCGCGACGAGGCATCCGGAGCCGCCCGGTGACCACGGCCGTCCGGCATCCGACCGGCAACCGCGCGCTCCTCGGCCTGCTCGGCCGCACTCCGCTCGCCCGGGTCACCGCCGACCTCCCCTGCCCGCACCCCGGCTTCTGGGCCAAGCTCGAAGCGCTCGGCGCGGGCGGCATGAAGGCACGGGCCGCCGTGTCCATGCTGCTCGGCGCCCGGGAGCGCGGCCAACTACGGCCCGGCGCCCCCGTCGTGGAGTCCACCTCCGGCACACTCGGCATCGGTCTGGCCTTCGCGGGCCAGGCGCTCGGCCATCCGGTCGTGCTGGTCGGCGACACCGAGCTGGAGCCGTCCATGCGCCAGCTGCTGCGGACCCACGGGGTCCGGCTCGAACTCGTCGACCGTCCGGCGGCCGACGGCGGATGGCAGGCGGCCCGGCTGGCCCGGCTGCGGCAGCTGCTCGCCGAGCTGCCCGGCGCGTACTGGCCCGACCAGTACAACAACCCCGACAATGTCGCCGGTTACGCCTCCCTCGCCGCCGAAATGGCAGCCGAACTCGACCATCTCGACGTCCTGGTGTGCAGCGTCGGCACCGGAGGCCACAGCGCGGGCGTCGTCGGCCCGCTGCGCCGGCACTGGCCGCAGCTGCGGCTGATCGGTGTGGACGCCACCGGCTCGACGATCTTCGGCCAGCCCGCCAGGGCCCGGCTGATGCGGGGCCTCGGCAGCAGCATCCATCCACGCAATGTGGCCTACGACGCCTTCGACGAGGTGCACTGGGTCGGCCCGGCCGAGTCCGCGGACGCCTGCCGCAGGCTCGCCACCGGCAACTTCGTCAGCGGCGGCTGGAGCACCGGCGCGGTCGCCCTGGTCTCCGCATGGGCCGCACGGGTACACCCCGGGGCCGTGGTCGCCACCGTCTTCCCCGACGGTCCGCAGCGCTACCTCAACAGCGTCTACGACGACGACTTCGCCACCGCCCACGGCCTGGACCTGGCCACGGCCGCCACCCGCCCGGTCGAGATCCCGCATCCGACGGCCGCGGAGGCGACCGGATGGACCCGGTGCGGGACGGTCGCCGACCCGCTCGCACCCCCGGCCGCGGCGAGCGGACGCCCGCCCGCCCCGCTGCCCGCCGCCACGCACCACCCCGCCTGCCCCACCACCTGGGAAGAAGCCCCGTGAAGGTCAGCCAGCGCACCGTACGACTCGAACTCACCGAGCCGCTGCGGATATCCCGCTCCACGATGGCGGCCCGCGACGCCGTATGGCTCGCCATCGAGCACCAAGGCCACAGCGGCTACGGAGAAGCCGTCACCAGCACGTACTACGGCCTGGACGCCGCCACCCTCGGCCGGCTGCTGCACGAGGCCGCGCGGGAACTCGCCCGCTGCGCCACCCCCGAGAGCGCCCTCGACGCCCTGCGCGCGGGCGACCTGCCCGCGCCCGGCATGCCCCCGGCGGTGACCGCGGCCGTGGAGTCCGCGCTGCTCGATCTCGTCGGGAAGCGCGCCGGCCTGCCCGTGCACCAGTTGCTCGGCGCGTCGGAAGCGCCGAGCGCCGCCACCGCCCGCACCATCGGCATCACCTCGTGCCGTGCGGCCGCGGAGCAGGCGGGCCGGCTGGCCCGGCTCGGCTTCTCCGTCATCAAGATCAAGGCCGGTGCTCCGGACCCCGAGGACGACCTCGACCGCGTACTGGCGGTACGCAACGCCGCACCGCACGCCCGGCTGCTGCTCGACCCCAACGGCGCCTGGAGTACCACCCTGGCCGACGCCCTGCTGCCCCGCTACGCCGGCCTCGGCGTCGAGGCGGTGGAGCAGCCGCTCGCCCCCGGCGACCCCGAGACACTGGCCGCACTCGCCGCACGCTCGCCGCTGCCCATCATCGCCGACGAGGACGCGGCCGGCTTCGAGGATGCCCGGCGGCTGGCCGGGCGGGTGCACGGCATCAACGTCAAGCTCGCGAAGTGCGGTGGGGTCACCGCGGCGCTGCGCATCGCCGACCTGCTCGCCGGCAGCGGTACCGAGCTGATGCTCGGCTGCCTCACCGCCAGCACCCTCGGCCTCGCCCCCGCCGTCCACCTCGCCGACCGCGCCCGATGGACGGACCTGGACGGCCACTTGCTGCTCGCCCACGACCCCTGGACCGGTATCGGCGGCACGGACGGCACCGTACGCGCCGGCCGGGAACCGGGCCTCGGCGTCCGGCCGGCCCACGGCGCACCGCCACCGGGCGGGGAGACAGCGGGCCAGGAGACAGCGGGCCAGGAGACGGCGGACCAAGAAACAGCAGGCCAGGAGACGACGGAGCCGGTCCGCGGCGGGGAGGCAAACCGGTGAAGACCTGGCACGAGATGCGCCGCTTCCCGATCGCCATCCGCCTGCTGCTGATCAACCAGCTCGGCGTCAACACCGGCTTCTATCTGCTCATTCCGTACCTCGCCGTGCACCTCGGCGAAGACCTCGGAATGTCCGCCGCGGTCGTCGGGATCATCCTCGGCGTGCGCAACCTGAGCCAGCAGGGCCTGTTCCTCATCGGCGGATCGGCCGCCGACCGGCTGGGCGCACGTGGTGTCATCATCGCCGGCTGCGCGCTGCGGACCGTCGGCTTCGGCCTCTTCGCACTCGGCGACGGCCTGGTCGTCCTCATCGCGGCGTCCGTGCTCTCCGGGCTGGCCGGCGCGCTGTTCAACCCCGCGGTACGCGCCTATCTCGCGCAGGAGGCGGGCCCGCGCAAGGCCGAGGCGTTCGCGCTCTTCAACGTCTTCGCGACCACCGGAGCCCTGATCGGGCCGCTGCTCGGCAGCGCCCTGCTGCTGGTCGACTTCCGGGTCTCCGCGCTGACCGCCGCCGCGATCTTCGCCCTGCTCACCGTCGCCCAGGCCGTGGTGCTGCCCGCGTCCAAGGTCGCCCCGGCGGCCAACAGCGTCCTCGGCGACTGGCGCGAGGTCCTCGGCAACCGCGTCTTCCTGGCCTTCGCGCTGGCCATGGTCGGCATGTTCACCATGCAGAACCAGCTGTATCTGCTGCTGCCCGACGGCGCCCGGCGGGCCACCGGCTGGGACGGCGCGGCCGGTCTGGTGTTCCTCATCGGCACCGTCGCCAACCTCGCGCTCCAGATGCGGATCACCCGCGCCCTCAAGGAGCGCGGCGACCGCGCGCGGTGGATCAGCGCCGGCCTCGGTCTCATGGGCCTCGGCTTCGTCCCGCCGATGGCTGTCGCGGCCCTGGGACCGCCGTCCGGCGGCCCCGGCGAGGCCGCGTTGCGCGCACTGCCCGTCCTGGCCGGGGCGCTGCTGCTCTACCTCGGCGTCATGGTCGCCCAGCCGTTCGTGATGGAGCTGATTCCCGCCTTCGGCCGCGCCGAGCTCACCGGCACCTACTTCGGACTGTTCTACGTGGTCTCCGGCATCGCCGCTGCGGCGGGCAACACCGTCGTCGGCTGGGCCATGGACACCGGCGAACACACCCGTACCCAGTGGCTGCCGTGGGCCTGCTGCCTGGCTTTCGGCCTCGTCTCCGCGGCCGGCGTCGCCTGGCTGCACCGGCTGCGCGGTCTGCCGGGGCGGGCAACCGACCCCGTACCGGCCACCGCGGAGCCCACGACGGCGGGGAAGGCCTGACCACACCCATGGAAACGGATATGACCAGCGAAAACCTGCTGACCGACAACCCGGAGCTCTACGAGGCCCGCTTCCCCGACACCGAACGGCTCGCCGGCCGCTGGGCCGAGGACTGCCTGCGCCGGCACCGCGCGGGACACCGCGTGCTCGACCTCGGCTGCGGCACCGGACGGGACGCCGCCCATCTGCACGGGGCGGGCCGCACCGTCGTCGGCGCTGACCTCTCCGCCGCGATGCTGGCCCACGCCCGCACACAGCACCCCGGTCCGGACTACGTACAAGCCGACCTGCGCGACTTCGACCTCCGCCAAGGCCCCTTCGACGCCATCGTCTGCCTGGACAGCGCCCTGCTCTACTGCCACACCAACGCCGAACTCGACGGCTTCCTCGCCTCCTGCCGGCGCGGCCTCACGCCCGGCGGGCTGCTCGTGGCCGAGATGCGCAACGGGGCCTTCTTCCTCGGCCGGACGGAACTGCTCGACGCCCCGGCCGTCAACGACTTCACCTGGCGCGGCACCGCCTACTCCTCCACCACCACGCTGTACATCGACCGCGCCGCCCAACTCCTGCGCCGCACCCGCCTCTGGACCACCGACGACGGCACCCCGCCACACGAGCAGCGTTCCGCATGGCGCCTGCTCTTCCCCCAGGAGCTGCGCTACGTCCTCGCCGCGCACGGCTTCGAGGTCCTCGACCTGCACGACGGGCCGGGGCCGCGGACGGACCCGGCCTGGCACGAGGGCGCCGGGCCGGGCGAGTCCGCCGACGGGGACCGGCTCCACCTCGTCGCCCGGCTGACCCGGCACGACTGACGGCCGCCCGGCCTCCCTCCACCCACCCGCGCACAGCAAGGAAACCGCCATGTACGAAGGTCCCGTCAACGACCCCCGCTTCCCCGGCCTGCGCCGCCGCGGCTTCCTCGCCGCGGCCGGCGGGGCGGCCGGCCTCGGCGCGCTCGCGCTCGCCGGCTGCACCAGCCCCTCCGAGGGCGCCGCTGACAGCGGCGGCAAGCCCCGGCGCGGCGGGAAGCTGCGTGCCGCCTTCGCCGGCGGCGGTGCGAGCGAGACCCTCGACCCGCATCTGGCCAACCTCTTCGCCGACGCCGCCCGCGCCAAGGCCCTCTTCGACAAGCTCGCCGACTTCGGTGCCGATCTCGCCGCCGAGCCGCGGCTGGCCGCGTCCTGGGAGCCGAACACCACTCTGGACCGCTGGACGGTGAAGCTGCGCAAGGCGTCCTTCCACAACGGCAAGCCGGTCACCGCCCGCGATGTCCTCTACAGCTTCCGCCGGATCGCCGACCCCAAGAAGGCGTTCCGCGCCAAGGCCTCCCTGGAGCCCCTCGACCTCAAGGCGAGCCGCGCCGTCGACGAGCGCACCGTCGAGTTCGCGCTGAAGCGTCCGACTGCTGAATTCCCCAACCTCCTGGCCGCGTTCGGCGCCTATATCGTCCCCGACGGCGCGACGGACTTCGACACGAAACCGGTCGGCAGCGGCCCCTTCCGCTTCGTCTCCTTCACGCCCGGACGCTCCGCCGTCTTCCGGCGCAACGACGACTACTGGGACGGCGCGCCCTACCTGGAGCAGCTGGAATTCCTGGTCGCCAACGAGGAGTCCGCACGCGTCAACTCCCTGCTGGGCGGCCAGGTCGAGTACGCCCACGAGCTGTCGCCGACGACCGCCCGCGCACACGAGGGCAAGGGGCAGATCGAGATCGTCCGGCTGCGCAACAGCGCGATGCAGGCGTTCGCGATGAAGACCGACCGGGCGCCGTTCGACGACAAGAGGGTGCGCGAGGCGTTCTTCCTCCTCGCCGACCGCAAGGAACTGGTCGACGGTGCGCTCTCCGGCGCCGGCGAGATCGGCAACGACCTGTTCGGCAAGGGGTACGAGTACTACGCGGACGGTCTGCCGCAGCGCGAACAGGACCTGGACCGGGCCCGCCACCTGCTGAAGAAGGCCGGCGCCGACGGGCTCCGGGTCACCCTGGACACCTCCGCCGTCGCCGCAGGGTTCACCGAGGCCGCCGCCATCTTCCGCGACCAGGCCGCCAAGGCCGGAGTGCGGGTGAAGGTGGCGATGGGCAGCAAGGACAGCTACTGGCAGGACACCCTCGAATCCGGAACGCTGTGCTGCTACCGCTCCGGCGCGATGCCCATCGAGTCACACTTCTCCCAGCGCCTGCTGTCCGGCTCCACCACCAACGCCACCAAGTGGCACCACAAGGACTTCGACGCGCTCTACCAGCAGGCCCAGTCCACCAAGGACAAGAAGGACCGGGCAGCCGTGTACGCGCGCATGCAGCGCCGGCTGTACGCCGAGGGCGGCTTCCTGGTGTGGGGCTTCGCCGACTGGATCCTGGGCACCGCCCGCACGGTCCGCGGCGTGGCACACAAGGCCCCCGCCAACACGCTCGACTGGGCCCGCTTCGACAAGGTGTGGCTCGCGTGAACGGTCTGCGGTCATGGCTGGCCCGGCGGCTGCTGCTCGGCGCCGGGCAGACCGTCGCGGTCGTGCTGCTCGTCTTCGCCCTCACCGAGGCGCTGCCCGGCGACGCCGCGGTGGTGCTCGCCGGCGACCAGCCCGACCCCGGGCGGATCGCGGCCATCCGGGAGACCATGCACCTGGACCGGCCCGTCCACGAACGCCTCGCCTCATGGACGGCCGGGCTGCTGCACGGCGACCTCGGCACCTCGCTCACCTCGGGCCGGCCGGTCAGCTCCTACCTCGCCGACGGCTTCGGACCGACCCTGCTGCTCGCCGCGCTCACCCTGCTCCTGCTGGTGCCGCTGGCGGGCGGCCTCGGCGTCCTGGCCGCCCGCCACGAAGGACGGCTCGTGGACCGCCTCATCAGCTCGGTGACCCTGGGGGTGTACGCGGTACCGGAGTTCGCCTTCGGGGTGCTGCTGGTGACGGTCTTCGCGCTGCGGCTGGGCTGGCTGCCGCCGACCGCCGTCGGCTACGGCGACGATCTGCTCGCCCATCCCGCGGCGCTGGTGCTGCCCGTACTGGTGCTGCTGTCCCGTCCGGTGTGCTCGCTGGCGCGGCTGGTGCGCGCGGGGATGATCGATGCGCTGGCCTCGCCGTACGTCGCGCAGGCCCGCCGCTACGGCATCCCCGGCGCGCGCACCCGCTATACGCACGCCCTCCCCAACGCCCTTGCGCCCGCCGCCCAGCAGCTCGCCCGCACGGTCGACTGGCTGCTGTGCGGTGTCATCGTCGTGGAGGCTCTCTTCGTGATTCCCGGACTCGGAACGGTCCTGATCAATGCCGTGGCGGAACGCGATGTCCCGGTCATCCAGGGGCTGGCGGTCGTCTTCGGCTGCACCGCCGTCGTCCTCAACCTCGGTGCGGACCTGGCCACTTACCGTCTGGTGCCCCGGACGGCGGTGGCTGCATGAGCCCCCGTACGGCATCCGGAACGGGCCGCTTCACCTTCGCCCTGCTGGTCATCGCCATCCCGCTGCTTCTCGCCCTGCTCGGGCCGCTGTTCGCCGGGGAGCCCGGACCACGGGCGCCCTCGTTCACCGTCGGCGGCGGGCACTGGGCCGGCACCGACTTCGTCGGCCGGGACGTCTGGCAGCAGGTGCTGCTCGGCGGCCGCCCGGTGGTCCTGACCGCCCTCGCGGCGACAGCACTGGCCTACGCGGTGGCGCTCCCGTTGGGCCTCATCGGGGCGCTGACCCACCGCCGTTGGCTGGAAGAGCTGCTGATGCGGCCGTTGGACGTCCTGCTCGCCGTGCCGTCGCTGCTGATCATTCTGCTGGTGGCGGCGGTTCTGACGCCCGGTGCCGGCGGCCTCGCGCTGCTGGTGGCACTGGTTAACATCCCGGACGCCGTCCGCGCGGTCCGGGCCGCCACCGCCGAGGCGGCCGCACGGCCCGCGGTCGAGGCGCTGCGGATGCAGGGCGAGACCTGGTGGCGGACGGCCGTGGGCTACGTCGGACGGTCGGCCCTGCGTACCCTCGCCGCCGACGCCGGGGTCCGGCTCACCGGTGTGCTGTACCTGGTCGCCACGGCCGCCTTCCTCGGCGTCGGCGCCGAACCGGACGCCGCCGACTGGGCGGTGATGGTCGACCGCAACCGGACGGGCATGTTCGTCCAGCCCTGGGCCGTCGTGCTGCCCGCCGTACTGATCATGGCGTTGACCATGGGCACCAACCTGCTCTTCGACGCCGCCCTCACCCGCCGCGACCGAACGCCGGGACGGGACCGTGCACCCCGGCCCGTCCGCACCCCTGCACCGCTGCCCACCGACGGCACGCCCTCCGGGACCGGGCGAGACGAGAAGAGCGATCCGTGCATATGAACCAGCCTGCCGAGACCCAGGGCCAGTCCGCCGAGGCCCAGGACCAGGCCGCTCAGGTCCAGGACCTACGCGTCGACATCGACGGCCGGGCGCTCGTCGACGGAGTGAGCCTGCGGGTGCCACCCGGCCGGATCACCGCCCTGATCGGCGCCTCCGGCAGCGGCAAGACCACCACCGGACTCGCCCTGCTCAACGAGTATCCGCCCGGCGCCAGGGTGACCGGCCAGGTGCACACCCCCGACACCCTCGTCGGCTACGTACCGCAGCACCCCGCCACCGTGCTCAACCCCGCCCGGCCGGTCGCCGCCCTCCTCCAGGACATCGCGCGCACCCAGGTAAGCCCTCTGCCCCGCCGCGCCCGCCGGTCCGAGATCCGGCGCCGCATCCTGCGCGCGCTCGCGCAGGCCCAGCTCCACGACGGCGAAACCCTGCTGCACCGCTACCCCCACCAGCTCTCCGGCGGCCAACAGCAACGCGTCGTCCTGGCCCAGGCCCTGCTGACCGGCGCCCGCACCCTCATCGCGGACGAACCGACCACCGGCCAGGACGCCGTGACGAAGCAGCAGATCGCCGACCAACTGGCCGCCGTGGCCCGGGAGGGCATCGCCGTGCTGCTCCTGAGCCACGACCTGGAGGTCGTCCGCGCCCTGGCCCACGACGTCCATGTCCTGCGCGCCGGCCGCATCGTGGAATCCGGCACACCGGAGCAGCTCTGGAGCCGCCCCCGGCACTCCTGGACCCGGGAACTCCTCACCCCTGCCGCCTCCGCCGAGCCGCCGGACGATCCGATCGCCCCGAGCACGGACGCCGGGACACCGGCCGGCCGCACCACCTCCGGGCCGGCTGCCGCCGAGGCGGTACTCCAGGTGCGGAGCCTCACCGCCCGCCACGGCAGGTCCACCGTCCTGCACACCCCCGAGCTGCTTCTCCCGCCCGGCTGTTCGGCCGTCGTGGGCCGCTCCGGCAGCGGCAAGACCACCCTCGCCCGCTGTCTGGCCGGTCTCCACCGGAGCCACGACGGCGAGGTCCTGCTGGACGGCGTCGCCCTGCCCCGCAGCCTCCGCGACCGCACTCGTGAGCAACTGGCCGCGGTCCAGTACGTCTTCCAGGACGCCCGAGCCGCCTTCGACGAACACCGCCCGGTCCTCGGCCAGGTGATGCGCAGCGCCATCCGTCTGCGCCGTGTCCCGCGGCCCGAGGCCCTGGCCGAGGCCGAGCTCACCCTGAGCACCCTCGGGCTGTCCGGCGACCTCGTACGCCGCCGGCCCGCGGAGCTCTCCGGCGGTGAACTCCAGCGCGCCGCCCTGGCCCGTGCACTGCTGGCCCGCCCCCGGGTCCTGATCTGCGATGAGATCACCTCCGGCCAGGACTCCGTCACCCGCCGGAACCTCCGCACGCTCCTCGCAGACCTCGTACGGACCCACCCGGAGATGTCCCTGGTCCTGATCACCCACGACCGCGACACCGCGACCCTGGCCACCCGTATCGCCGTCCTCGACGACGGCCACCTCGTCGAACAAGGCCCGACCGGCCAACTGCTCACCACCCCCCGACACCCCCTCACCGCCGCACTGCTGCAGCCGGTACCCGAGGTCAGGGCCACGTCCCTCCAGTGATCACCGGCTACCCTCCCGGCGCACCGGGTGGACGTAGGGCAGTTTCTGTCCTTCGGCCAGGGTGAGGGTGGCGGGGAGGTCCACGTCGCACGTTACGCCGCGGGCCAGTGAGGGGCCTTTGTTGACCAGGCACCAGGAGAGGGCGAGCTGGTCCTTGCCCTGGACGGTGCCGGGTACGAAGCGGGTCTCGGTGACGGTCAGCGGCGCTTTGACGGTCAGTGGGACGGACGTCGGCCGCTCGCCGGTGGTGGCCGGGGCGCCGGTCGCTGGGTCTTTGGTGGCGGCGTCCGCCCGCGCTTTGAGGGTGAGGGCGTCGCGCGCCTCGGGGGCGGCCCACACGGTGACCGTGAGCTCGACGGGGTCGGACGGCGGCAGGTCGGGCAGCTGCCAGTGCACCATGCGGTCCTGCAGGGTGGCGCCCGGGGCCGCCGCGAGGTAGTGGGCGTGGTCGGGGAGTTGGGCGGACGCGGTGACGCCGGTGGCGGTGGAGGGGCCGACGTTGGTCAGTGTCCAGCGGAGCGTCACGGGGGTGTCGCGGTCCCCGGCGACGACCGAGGCCGGCTCGGGGGTGCCGGCCGTGAGGGAGAGGGCGGCCCGTGCCACGGCGGTGACGGTCGCCGCCGGGGCGGTGGCCTGAATCGGCTTGCCGGTCGCGCCGTCGATGGTCGGTGAGGTGGCCTGTGCCGTGACGGTCTGGGCGCCGGTGCTCTCGGGGCGGATGTCCGCGGTGACCGAGAGCCGGAGGTCCCCGGGACGGAGTCGGCCAAGCTGCCAGCCGACGGTATGGTCCGCTGGTCGGTAGGCGCCGCCCTGGGTGGCGGAGACGAAGGCCACGCCCTTGGGCAGGGGCGAGGTGACGGTCAGGTTCCGGACGCTGGAGGGGCCGGCGTTGCGCAGTTGCCAGGTGTAGGTGACGGGGCCCGCGCCGGCGACCACCTGCTGTGGCGCCACCGTCGCCGTGGGGAACGCGACGGTGGCGCGTTCCTTGACCGGGACGGTGACGTGCTGTTCGCCGGTGGTGGCCGGATTACCGGTGTTGTCCGGTGTGCTGGACCAGCCGGAGGCTTCGGCCCGGAGGCCGGCCCAGGCGTCCGGGGAGGTGGCGGCTCGCATGGTCAGGACGCGCGGGGTGTCCGGCGGCAGTGTGCCGAGTTCCCACCGCACGGTCCCGTCCGCCTGCAGGGTGCCGTTGTCGTTGGCGGAGGTGAAGGTGGTTCCCGGAGGCAGGGAGGCCTGGATGGTGGTGTCGGTCGCGGTCGACGGGCCGGCGTTGGTCAGCTTCCAGCTGAACGACGCTTCGCGGCCCGCCTCGACTGGGTTGGCGGGCTCACCTGCCAGGGTGAGCTGCGTCCGGCCAACGAGGTGGACGGGAACCGTGTCGGATGGTTCGCGGGCGGCTCGAAAAGCCCACAGGGTGGCGTTGTAGTCTCCGCGGAGCCCGGCGGGATAGTGGAACCTCGCGACGATCTGCGCCGTGCCGCCGACGTCCAGGGAAGGCACCTCGAACTGCATCGCGCCGCCGATCGACTGCCCATTGATGGCGAGATCGACCAGCTGCGGCCCGGACCGCCCATCCGCCGGCACCTCGTAGCTCAGAGCCGCGCCGACGTGGTCGGCGCTCGACGGCCCCTTGTTGGTGAGGGTCCAGGTGATGCTCGCGTCGGCTCCGCCGGCCACCGGGCGGGCCGGCTGGACGATGCCCGGGGAGAGGTACAGGGCGCAGTTCTGGACGTAGGGGATTTTCTGGAGCGGGTTCCTAGTGCGCGGTACGTCGATGCCGGTGCCGACGAACTCCGCGCCGGCCCACAGCTCGGCGTGGCCGAAGGCGGGGTCGGCCAGCACCCGTACGACGGGGAATGTCTGGACGCCCATCCGGGCGTCATCGACCGGGAGTTCCACGGATTCCAGCACGATCTTGCTCTGGCTCTGCTCCACCACGGTGAAAAGGCCGTTGGGGTCATCGAACCGCTGGAAGGCGAACTGTCCCTCGTAGGTGATCCGGAACTTTCCGGTCTTGCCCGTCCCGGCTGGGCCCCTGCCGACCCGGACGGTGGTCTCCAGTGTCAGATCGAGCCCCTGTACGGCCGTCTGTGGATTGGCACGGACGGTCAGCGAGACGCCTTGCTCGTCGGACGGGGTCTCCTGGGTGGCGGGCGTGGTGCCGGTCATCTCTCAACTACCTCCGCGAGAGGGGCATTGCCGGGCGGGCGACGCGACCGGTGCGGACGGGGCGCGGGGAGAGCGGGCGTCCACACCGGCTCGCGGATACGATCGCCGCTCGGTCCGCCGGGCGGCCGCGGGCAGGTGGCGCGGCGCTCGACTACGCCGCCTTCGGGTTGCCTGGATTGGACTGCCTGGCGCAATGCGCGGGACGCGTACGGAGGGGGCGGGCCGCGGCCGGGGGTGCCCCAGGGCGGGGGCTCAGCCCTGGGGGCGGCGGGAGCGCCGAGGAGCGGCGGTGCGGCGGGCCTCGGCCGGCGCATCGCCTCCCGCCCGTGAAGCGGCACCCGGCAAGCTGTTCGAACCAGCCCGTCGAACATGTGGCGGGGTGTTCATCGTCTGGGCCGGCTCTGCTGAGAGCCGTGCGCGCTCAGGCGTTGTCGGTGAGTGCGGTGTGGCCTTCAGCCCGGGCGCAGTGGGCGCAGCAGAAGAAGTGTCGGTCGGTTTGGTGGCCGTGCCCGAGGATGCGGCAGCCGCAGTGGTCGCAGACGGGTGCGAGTTTGTGTGCTGCGCATTCGATGCTGTCGAAGGTGTGGACCGCACCGCCGACTGTGCGGACCTCGAAGGCCATCGCGTAGTCGTTGCCACAGACTTCGCAGGCTGCCATGGCGCTCTCCTCTGTGCGTGCGTGGTCGGGCTCCGACAGGAGCGGTCCACTCATGACCTCATGTATGTGCGGGGCAGGCGCGCGGTAGAGCGCAGATGGCGCAGTCCGCGCTGCCGATGCGGCGGGAGGCGTTCGGGGGAGTCTGGGGCCATGGCGAATGTGCTCCTGCGCGGATCTGCCCTCCTTCCAGCACGGGGGGCCGTCCGGCGACTTTGGGCGGGGTGGCGCTCGGTGTCGCCGATAGCCCAGCCGATGTGGTGCGTCTCCTGCGCCAAGCGGGCCTCGACGACAGCCTCATCTGTCTGGACGACCAGAGCTTGATCGATTGGGAGGGCGGCGGCCCGGACGTATGGGAGTAGGCAACCGAGATGACCGGCGTCGACACCACCGAGCTGCACGACGACTACGCCCAGGCGCTGAACCTCCTGGTGGCCACCCTCGCCGCGGGCGGGAAGGCAGCGCCGCCGCTTGAGCCGCAGCCGCCGGTGGATCTGATGGCCGCGTTGGCGGAATCCGTGCGCGAGGCCCGGCGCGCCCGCAACGGGGGCCACAGTTAGCAGAATTTCCCGCGAAGCGTTAGATGTCGCGGCAGGCGGCCAGCAACTGGTCGCGGGTCGTGCCAGGTTCGCCGACGGCGGTGTTGTCCTCCGCGGTGAGCAACTCCTCGAAGGACGTGTACTCGCTGAGGTTGGTGATGCGGGTGAGGAGGAAGTGATAGCCGGAGTTGAACCGCAGGCTGTCGCCTGCGGCCATTTTGCGGATCTTGGCGTAGCCGACGCGGATCTCGAATCCTCTCCGCCTCGCTGACCACCACGGTGGGGCCCGACGGGGTGCGGATCAGCGGGGTCACGCGCCTGTGCAGTCTGGCCCGGTCGATGGACCTGCTCGTTGTCAGTGTCATGGTCCCCCGCTTGGACGGCGACGATGGCGAGGAATCGGCGGTGGCGCTGGTGCCCGCAGAAAGCGAGGGTTTGAGCGTCGGCGGGGCGGGGGCGGAGGGCGCGCAGGTCACCCTCGACGATGTACTGGTGCCGACGGAGCTGCTGGTGACGACCTCGGCCCTCGACGGGCAGCCGGACGTGCTGACCGCAGGCTTCGTCTGGTTCCAGCTGCTGATGACGGGCAGCTACCTCGGGGGGCCGCCAGCGCACTGGTCGAGCGGGTCCGGTTGCTGGTGGACCGAGGCGCGATGTCGGCCGCGGAGGGCGTCGCCCGCCGGATCGACGACGGCGGCCCGGACGTGTCGATGCTCGCCGACTCGCTGTACGTCCGGTACTGCGTGCAGGACACCCTCTCTCGTGTGGTCCCGCGCGCGGTCGAACTGCCCGGCGACCTCGACTCCATGGCCTCTGATGAGGTCGGCTACCTCGCCACCTGCGCCAACGGGCCGACCTGCATCCGCCGGAACGGCACCGGATGACCGGTCCGCTGGCGGCGTACCTGGCCGACGGGCCGCTCACCATCGCCTGATCCCAGGTGTCCTCGCCCCGGACCACGACCCGCCATCCTGCACCGCACCCGCGGGGAGTCCGTGAATGCCGCCCGAATCCACTGCCGCGTCCCCTTCCGTCCACGGGGTGAACGCCCGACCCTGCTGCTCACCGGGGCCTCGGGAGTGCTCGGCCAGGCCCTGGACCCGACGAGCTGTGCGACGACTTCGGATCCCCTTTCCGCATAACAAATATGACGCCCCAACAATCATGCAGCAGGCGAATCGTGGACCAATCTCGGCTACGCAACGTCCCTGCGTGACGAGCGCGTCCCAGGCGCGTCACCTGGGCGTAATCGCACCCCACCGGCCGGATCCGACCATTACGTCGCTCTCGCACATTCTTCCGATCGCCATTCTCTGGGCGCTCCGGGACCGTCGCGGATCTCGATGGATTCCAGGGCTTCTGCTGGTGACGGCGAGACTCAAGCGGATAAGATATCGCGCGCTGCTCGCGATGGCGGTCGGTGAGGTAGGCGGTGGGGGCGAGGGTGCCGTGGTTGATCTGCAAAAAGACGCAACCCGGGGCGATTCTGCTCAAGGCTCTGAACACGCGTTCGCTTTTCATGGCGCACGGAACTTACGGCTCGCCCGCAATAAGCTAAAGCGATCACCACAAAGCGGTCCACGCAACGGCGGTGGGCCCTTTTTCTTTTCCGTGGCGGTCGCGGCCGGCATCCGCGTCTGGGGCCACGAAGTGGCCGTGCGGCGAGAAGCGCGTGCTTCGTTTTCACGACAAGAGAAGTGTGGAGTGTGATGCCATGAACCGAGTCGGCAGAGACTCACGCCGGTCGGCCCGCAGGCTTGCGGGTGCGCTGGCGCGCATAGGGTTATCTGTTCTCTTGCTGGCAGGCGGCGCCGTGGGAGCGACGGCTGGACCGGCCGCCGCTTCGACCGCCGACGGTACGCTGACGGTTGAGGTGCTGCGCGACTTCTTCGGCACCGGCGTGATCAACACGACGATGGACGTGCCGCAGCGGGGCATGAAGGTGGAGATCTCCGACCCCGCTGGGCACGTTGTCACCGGCGTCACGGATGCCACCGGAAAGGTCGTGGTGTCGCGGTCGACCGTGCTGAGCGGCGGCCGGTACCGCGTCGACGTCAGCATCCCGGCGCCGTACAGCGGCTATCTGCAGGCGGCGCCTGCGTCGACGGCGGGGGACCACTTCGACAGCTTCACGTCGTTCGTGGATGTGTCGGGTGGAAAGAACGCCTCGGTGGTGACGGGGGTTTGGGATCAGGCCGACTACGCGTTGCCTGACTCGCGGTACTTCGTGCCGATCCACAGCGGCGCCAACGGGACCGACAACCGGGCGTTGGTGGCGTTCGGTACGAAGACCCGGGGCACGTGTCCCACCGATGTGGCGTGCCCGACCACGCTGGCCACGCAGGACCAGGTGGGCACGACGTTCGGGTTGGCGTACGACAAGCACCGGACCCGGCTGTTCCAGAGCGCGTTCGCCCGCCGGTACGCCCCGTACGGGCCGCAGGGCGGGGGCGCGATCTACACGGTGCCGGTCAATGGCTCGGGTGCGCCGGAGCTGTTCGCGCGGGTGCCGGACGCCGCGGTGACGCGGCACGACACCGCCAACATGATCAAGGATCCCGGGTTCACCGACGCGCCGGGCAAGGAGAGCATCGGTGGCCTGGCCCTGTCGGAGGACGGCTCCACGCTGTACGCGGTGAACCTGCGGACCCGCAGCCTGGTGAGCTTCGACGCGACAGGGGCCACCGCCGCGGCGCCCAAGTCGACGGTCCCGATCCCGGACCCGGGGTGCGCGAGCCCCGACGACTGGCGGCCGTTCGGTCTCCAGGTCCACAACAACACGCTGTACGTCGGTGGCGTGTGCAGCGCGGAGAGCACGCGGCAGCGCGCGGACCTGAAAGCCTTCGTCTCCACCTACGACGGCAAGCGGTTCACCACGGTGCTGAGCCACCCGCTCACGGACGAACGCGGCAGCGTCTTCGGTTCCGGCGACAAGGCCACCCACTGGAACCCGTGGAACACCAGCCTGGACACGTGGGACGACCGGAAGGCGGGCGGCGTCTTCATCGATCCGCAGCCGGAGTTGGCCTCCCTCGCCTTCGCCCGCGACGGCTCGATGATCCTGGGTTTCCGCGACCGGTTCATGGACGTGCTCAGTTGGGGAGGGCTGGACCCCCGCCCGGGGAACGACACAGCGGAAAACGGCATGTCCGGTGGTGACATCACCATGGTCTGCGCCACTCCCACCGGTGAATACCAGTGGGAGGGCACCGGGGGCTGCCCCAACCACGCCACCCCCGCCAACAATGGCGGCCAGGCCGCCGATGTCGTCGAATACTTCCCGGGTGACTTTTACGCCAACGCGCACCAGGAGACCGCGCTGGGGTCGGTGGCCTATATCCCGCAGCAGGAGTGGGTCGTCAGCACAGAGTTCGACCCGGTCGTCAACGTCGCGACCTCAGGGACCGGGTACCACAACATCACGTCCGGTCAGGGCCCGGGCAACAACCCGACCGCCAACGGATTCCAGTTCGTCAGCCGGGAACAAGGCGGGTTCGGCAAGGCCGGCGGGCTCGGTGACATCGCGTACGCGGCGGCGAACGCGCCGATCCAGATCGGCAACGTCGTGTGGTTCGACGGCGACCACAACGGGATTCAGGACCCGGGGCATGTGCTGCTGCCGGGGGCGACGATCAACCTGCTGGACGCGGACGGCAAACGGGTCGCCACGACCAGGACCAATGCCGCCGGCGAGTACTACTTCGGGGGTGTCGGCGCTGCGTACGAGCTCACGCCGGGCGCGAAGTACACGGTGCAGTTCGACGTGTGCACCGCGGACACCAGCCAGGTGCCCGAGCAGCCCCCGGCGAGCGAGCTGAGGTTCACGCTCCCGCGGGCCGGTGCCAACCGTGCGCACGACTCCAATGTGACCCCGCCGACCACCGGACCGTTGTGCAACGGCTACGCGCCTGTCACGGCGCCGGACAAGCCGGGCGGGGTCGATCACACGATCGACGCCGGGGTGTACATCCCGAAGGAAACGCCGACCCCGACGCCGACGCCGACTCCCACGCCGACCCCGACCCCGACTCCCACACCGACACCGACACCGACACCGACTCCGACTCCGACGCCGCCTGCGGCCTCCACGCCGCCGTCCCCCGCGCCGCCTGCCAACCGCCCGGCCCCGGCCGGTGGAGGCGGGGGTTCGCTGGCGAACACCGGTACGCCCGGGGTGGCGGAGATGATCGGCATCGTCGGTCTGCTGGTGGGTGCGGGCCTGGTCATCGCGTTCGTGACCCGGAATCGTCGCGCCCGGCAACACTGAACGCACCCGCACAACGGTGATCTGCCCGTCCGCGATCCGGACGGCGCGTACGGGCAGATCACGTCTCGGCCGGTCCACGAGGGCCGGCCTTGGCGTGGTCTGCCACCGGACTGCCGAGTGCCGCCGCGAGCCCGCGGCGGCCGGACGGTGTAGTGATCGAAAGGATGAATCGGAGAGTGTCAGCGTCGAACCGCGTGCGGAGCGTGAGAAACCGGCAAGCCCCACCGGGTCGTCCGGCTGACCGGCGCCGATGGCCGCGGTCGCGCCGGGCCGCGGCCGTCATCGGCATCGCGGCCGTCGCGGTGGCCGCGGTGGCCGCGTTCCTGGTCGCCGACGGCGGCTCCGGCGCCGGCGGTCCGCGCTCGCTGACGACGGATGAGGCGAGCCGGCTGGCGATCACGCGATTCCGTAACTACCAGGCGCAGGGCCGCACGGTGACGATCACCGTGCCGGGCACTGCCGGCGGGCTGACCGTCACCGGGTCCGTCGACTATCGGCGCAAGGTCGGTTACGGCGTGGTGCACGGCACCGGGCGCGACAAGTCCAGCGACGGGCTGATCCAGTGGACGCCCACCTCGGTGCACGTCCGCCCGATGACGGACGCCCCGGCGCACGCACCCGCCTCGCTGCCCCGTTCGGGCTGGTACGACCGTCCGCTGCTGTCGTCCGGCAGCGCGCTGGACACCTCCCTGTCCATCGCGCTCGGTCTCGGCGGCGACCGGCCGGACAACGCCGAACTGCTCCCGCAGAACGGCGCCGCTTGGTGGGGGCGGGAGCAGGTGGACGGGCGCTGGGTGGAGGTCATGACCGGACCGTCCTCCCCTGACCGCGCCGGTACGGCGGGCAACGTGCACTACTGGATCGGCTCCGACGGCACCATGTACCGGGTCCGCGTCAGCGTGGGTTCGCAGCAGGAGCCGGTAGTCATCGATTTCGACACCCACAAGTACGTTCCGGTCAAGCCGGTACCCGGAACCACCCCGACCCGGTAGCCGCTGTTCAGGACGTCTGCACCCGCGCGTTCGCGGCGAGCAGGGACGCCGGCGGCAGCCGGATGCCCTCCGTCTTCGGCAGGGCCGGGACGGGCGGGACAGCGGTGGCGCCCGTAGCGGTGGCGCGGGGGAACTGCGGTTGTGGACCGGGCGCCGCGACCTCGGTGAAGGGGATGCCACCGGGCGCCGTCGGCATCGCCCACCTGCCGACCGGCGAGGGCGACCCGGCCGGAAGCGGGCAGGCCGCAGTCGTCGCGAGCCGGGCGGGCACGGTGGTGCGCAGATCGTTGCCCCGCAGGCAGTTGCCCCGTCCCCGCGTGGCGGTGGGGAACGTCCAGCCGACGTCGACGCCGTTGCCGGTGAACGTGTTGTCCACGATCTGGTTGCCGACCGGAGCTATGTCGGTGGTCGCGGTGATCACCAGCCCGGCGTTGCTGTTGTCGGAGATGCGGTTGCGGATGAACCGGTTGTCGCTGCCGCCGTCGATGCCGGCGCCGGTGCCCCACCCGCCGTCGGCCTGCTCCGGGGTGGCCGACTGCTGGTTGGCGGCGATCAGATTGCCCGCGATGACGGAGCCCTTCTGCGGGAGAAGTTTCTCCTGGTGGTCGGAGTTGGTGGTGAGTCCGACCCGGTTGCCGACCAGGCGGTTGCCGACCACGTACATGTCCTCGCTGGCGTTGGTGCCTTCGTAACCGACCGCGTTGAGTTCGGCGACGTTGTCCCGCACCACGATGTTGCAGGGCTTGCACTGGCCGACGTAGATCCCCGAGTCGGCGCCGCCCGACGCGTACGAGTGCTCGATGACACCGTTCTGGGCGGAGAACGCGTAGATGCCGTACAAACCGTTGCGGGTCGCGGTCACATACGAGACCAGGAACGACTTCAGGAAGGTGACGGGCTCATCGCCGGTGTCGTAGCCGCCGCTTTGCCCCGGCAGGCCGGCGGCCGCCTTCGCCGAACCGGTGACCAGGACCCCGTTCTGCGTGTTGTTCTCCACGGTCAGGTTCTCCACGGCCACCCCCGGCGCCGAGACAACGACGCCGTTCGGCTGCTGCAACCGCCCGTCGATGACGACCTTGTCCCGGGACAAACCGCGAAGAGTGATGCGCGCCGTGTCGATCTTCACCGACTCGTGGTACACGCCCGGCGCGACCAGCACCAGGTCACCGGGCCGAGCCAACGACACCGCATCCGAGATCGTCGGGGCATCGGCAGGCACTCGGATCGTCACATCCGCACCGGCCGGTCGCCGGCCTATGCCCGATCCGCCATCGCCGCCGCTGCAGCCGACCACAAGTGTCAACGTGCCCAGTACCGCCGCCACCACGCGAAGAGCTAATCGAGGCATGATCCCAGTCTGGCATGGCGTCCAAGTCCAAGCCAGAATCGGGAGGTTGACCCGCACGTACGATGCGGGTGTGGCACTCTGCACACCATGCACCGAGCCGATCACCATCCGTCGCGCCGCAGGTTCCTCGATGTCACCGGCGCCGTGGTGGCCGCAGGTCTGGCCGCCGGGTGCACATCGGACTCCGCCCAGCCAGGCCGGCAGGCCCTTACCCCAGCGGCCACGCCGACGCCGGTTGCGGCGATGGGCCGGTATCAGGCGGGCATCACGCTTCCCCAGCCGGCCCAGGGCAACCTGCTGGCCGTGGTGGCCGACCTCGGAGCCGCTGTGGCTCCGGGCCCGTTACTGGCCGAACTCGGCCAGGCCATCCGCACACTCACCACGGGGACCGACCCGCGGCTGATGGGCCTGCCGCCGGGCGACCTCACCGTGACCGTCGGCGTGGGCCCCCGGCTGGTGCGCACGGTGGGTGCCTCGTTGCCCGGCGCGACCGACCTCCCGCGATTCTCCCGCGAACGGATCGCCCCACGGGCACGCGGCGGTGACCTGCTGATGCAGATCTGCGCCAGCGACGCACTGCTCTTACCGGTCGTCGCCGCCGCGCTCCTGGACCGGGCCGGTGACCGCATCCGCGAACGCTGGCGCCAGTCCGCACGCCGCGGTACGAACGTGTCCGTCGGCAACGGCCTTACCGCGCCACGCAACCCGCTCGGTTTCATCGATGGCATCGTGGGCCCGCACACGACCGCCGAACAACAACGCGACCTGTGGCTGGCGGGGCCCCCTGCGGTCGCCGACGGAACTCTTGCCGTACTGCGGCGTATGGAACTCGACCTGCCGCGGTTCGCCGCCCTGTCCGTAACCGAGCAGGAAGCGGTCTTCGGGCGGCGCCGGGCCAGCGGCGTCCCCCTCTCCGGCGGCCCCGTCGCCTCGGGCCCAGAACTCGGCGCCAAGACACCAGACGGGCGCTATCTCGTCCCCGCGGACGCCCACGTGCGCAGAGCGCACGCCACCGTGGTCGGGGTCGGGCTCATGCTCCGCCGCTCCTACAGCACCGACGAGCCCGCCCCCGGCCTGCTCTTCATCAGCTTCCAGAACGACCTGCGGACCTTCTCCGCCACCCTCACCCACATGGACACCTCCGACGCACTGCTGCCCTTCACCACCACAACCGCCAGCGCGACATTCCTGATCCTCCCCGGCTTCGACCGGCAGCACCCGCTCGGTTCCCGGCTGTTCGGCTGATCAGGCCGTGCCCGCAGCCTCGGTCTGATCAGACGGCTGACCGGCAGCGGCTCAGCCCAGAACGGAGCCGGGAGTAGGCTCCCCGATTGTCAGTAATGGATGCCAAACGCCGACCACCGGCACCCTCCGGATCACCGAGCTGACCGCCGAACATGCTCAAGACGTGCTGACGAGCTACCAGCTCGGCATCGACGAAGGCAACACCACCTTCGAGACCACCGCACCCACCCGGGAAGCATTCGCCGCAGCCAAACTCCTCAACCACCGACACATCGCGCTCGACACCGACGGGCGCATCCTCGGCTGGATAGCCGCCACGAAGGTCTCCGACCGCTGCGCGCAGTACGCGGGCGTGGTGGAGTACTCCGACTACGTCCACCCCGAAGCCCGTCGGCAGGGAGCCGGGGCCGCTCTCCTCAACGCACTGATCGTGTCCACCGAAGCGGCAGGGATCTGGACTATTCAGTCCGGCATCTTCCCCGAGGACACCGCCAGCCTCCGGCTCCACCAGCAGGCAGGCTTCCGCATCATCGGCACCCGCGAACGCATCGGTCGCCAGCATGGCGCTTGGCGCGACGTCGTCCTTATGGAACGTCGCAGCCCAACCATCACCTGACCAAGACCGAAGTCGCCCCCCCGGCGCCCGTTCGCTCAATTGGGCGAGGTGGGTGGCAAGTTCACGGGAGATGGCCAGACGACGCTCGTTCTCCGCCCGGAGACGCTGTGGGCAGGGACTGTCGTGGCGATGAGGCCAGGCACAGGAGGGTGGCGACAGTGATCAGGGTGCGGTGGGCGCGCCGCTCACGGCGGCGGCCAGCGATGACGGATTTGTCGAGGAAGTCGGCCTCCAGGAGTTGAGGGAGGCCCGCCCACGCTTCTGGGTCCAGGCTCGGGCATCCTCAAGCTGGCCGCCTCGGTACAGCGCGCCATTGTCCCGGTCGAGGCGTCCCACGTTGTGGCGGCGGCGGTGAGTCGGCGGTGGGTTCGCAGCGCGTCCCGGTCTTCGTCCAGCCAGCGACGCAGCCGGGGCCAGGCCCGGATCACCGCTTCGTGGGCCACTTCCATGCTGCCGCGCGCCAGCACGACCAACCGGGCGGGTGTCAAGTTCCCCAGAACGGCGTCCACGTCTGCCGGTGAGGCGAGTTCGTTGAGTTCGGTGCGTGGTACGTGTCGGCGGGTGTGCTCGGTGCCGTCGCCGAGCGTGGTGAGGCGGAGGAAGACGGCGCGCATCAGGGCCCGTCGGGTGGGAGGTTCGGCTGCGTAGGGCGCCTCGGCCCTCGGGGCCACGGCGCCGCGCATTCCGTCCGTGGCGCGGTAGTCGTCCAGGCGCAGGGCGGGCCGTGGCGGCGGTGCCAGGTTTCGCGCAGGGCGTGGGCCACCAGCGGGAGGGCGCCGGGCTGGTCGGCGGCCTCGGCGACGACGGTTGCCACGAGCTCGGGGCGGCCGTGCTCCCTGCCTGTGCCGCGGGCTCGACGATGATCTCGCGCAGCTCGGCGCGTGAGGGCGGGCCCACGGGCAGCTGCGCGCCTTCGCGCAGCGCCGCCCGCAGCTCCGGGTGGGTGAAGCACCGGCCGTAGAAGTCGTCCCGTACGCCGATGACCAGTTGACGCTCGGAGGGGGTTGTTGGTGTGCGGGGTGGCGGTTGACCTGGTGTGTTGCGGATTTGCTGAGAGGCGGGATGTTCGGTTCCAGCGGGGTGGCTGTGGTGTGTGAGCTGGGTTGTGTGTTCTGTGCTGAATGGGACCGGGTTCGTTGTAGATGGCTCTAGCGTGTAATGGCCCGGTTGGCGTTTGTGCTGTTCAGAGCTGTTTGTGCTGGCGAGTGGGTTTATCGGTTTCGGGTGCGGGGGCGGTGGTGGGTTTCGGCGAGGTGGCCGAGTCGTACTGCGTCGAGGGCAGCTTTGGTGATGCGTTCGGTGCCGTCGCTGATGGCGGTGATGGCGGCTTGGCGGATGAGCCTTGTGAGGGATCCGATGCGGCCGGCGCTGCGTTGGTGGAGGTAGGGGCGTGGTGGGGAGGGTGCCGGGTTTGTGGTGGGTGAGGTCGAGGTTGTTTTCGATGTCGGTGATGACGTCGGTGAAGGGGTGGCGGGTGCCGTGGCGGGCGGGAGGGGGCCGCAGGTGATGAGAGTGGCGCGTCCGGCGAGTTGGGCGCCGCGGGTGCCGGTGAAGAGGGGGGCGGTGACGTTGATGCCGGCGCAGACGAAGGGCGCGGAGAGGCGTTCGGTGAGGTCTTTGATCAGGTCGGCGGTTTGGGCGCCGGTGGTGGTGCGGGGGTTGAGGCGGTGGATCTCGTCGATGAGGACGAGCTGGACACCAGTGGCGGTGTAGGTGTGGCAGACGGCGTCGGTGATCTGGGTCTGGGTCATGCGGGTGGTGGTGGGATGCCGAGGTAGCGGGCGAACTCGGTGATGAGGGTTTTCGCGGTGGCGCCGGGCGGGACGAGGACGTACGCGACGGGTACCGCGGTGTGGGCTGATCCGGTCGAGGGCGGGTTTTTGCGGGTGTGGGCGAGGTGGCAGGCGCGGCCGACGTGGAGGAGGGCGGTGGTTTGCCGGCTGCGGCGGGTCCGGTGACGATCAGGGAGGGTCGTGCGGTGGTCTGCTGTGGCGGCCGAGGACCATCAGGGTGCGGGCCTGGGTGGCGAGTTGGCTGATGGCGGGGGTGCGGATGGTGACGAAGCTGGAGTGGTAGGCCAGGCGTTCTTCCGTGCTGCGGGGCGGGTCGCCGGGCCGGGGCGGGGGCGGTGGTGGCGAAGCGGTGCCAGCCCTGCAGGTGGTCAAGGCCAAGGGACGCGAGTGGCCGTCGGTACGCATCGGCAAGGGCTTCATGGCCCCGTCGGTGGACGACCACGGCCTGCAGCGCGCGCTGAATGCGAGCGAGGCCCGCCTGATCCACGTCGCGGTCACCCACGCCCGCCACCTGCTGGACACCGAGGGCATCGCCTGGATCGACGAGTACGAAAAGGCCATGGCCGGCGCCGGCCGGGACGGCACGGTAGCCGGGCGGCCGATGATCGAGCTGAGCCTGACCGGACAGCTGAAGTACGACTCCTCACCCATCTCGCAGTGCATGTCCACCCACCTGCCCTACAGCCAGAACCTGGTCCGCGACTATCAGGCGCGCGTAGCAGGCCTCCCGCACCCGGTGCAGCCGATCGACGTGCAGTACCCGAACTGGTCGGCCCTCGGGCACGCTATCGATTACCGCCTCCGCCTCAGCCTCGGCGGGCGGCTCGGACTGGCCGTTGCCGGGGCGTCATGCTTCTCGACGGCACCGGACCGCTGCGCGGCGCACCGGCTCGTGGGGCCCGCAAGGCCCTGCACGCGGCGGGCCAGGAGCTGCTGGCCCGCCGTCGACACCTACCTCGCCGAGCCCAGCAGCCTGGACGAGGACGCGCTCATTCGGCTGTGCTTCGTTGCCGGCTTCTTCGAGGACATCGCCCGCACCGGTGAGATCCGCCGCTTCAGTATGCTCGCCCAGGCCACCCCCGCCACGGCCCTAGACGATCTCACCGCGGCGGTTCCCGAGTACGCCGTGACCGACATCGACCAGCAGATGCGGCTCGCCGACAGTCCGTTCGCCGCCTTCCGGGCTCTACCGCAAAGGGCCCGCGTGTGTGACAAATCCGTTGCCGATCACTCCATGAGCGAAGCGCTGACCTTGGGATCTGGTGATCATTTCCGGATTTTTGGCCGTGGTGTGGCGCGGCTCTGAGCTGGGGGTTTGTGGAGCTGTAGAAGCTGGAGAGGTCCTGAAGTGCGAGTTCAGTGATCGTCTCGGAATGCAGTGATCGGCGCGGGATTTCCCTATGTCTGCGTGGCTGGACTGGGGCGGCGACGGCCCCTGACGGCCTGCCACTCGGTCGGGTGAAGACACACTGCGGCGGAACCCTCCCGGGGACACCCGGCGTAGTGCCGTACATGAACGAAGTGCACGTAAGCCGGCTGGCCTGGTCGACGTCGCGGCCGCCGCCGACGCCCCGCGCTCGCCTTCCAGCAGCTGCTCGCCGACCGGTGGGCGGCGGCGAGCAGCGGAGTACACGACCCGGAACGCGGGCGAGCCCGGCGTTCGGTTGCTCTGCTACCTGGACCTGCGCCAGCAGCTCACCTACCACGGTTGCGGGGAGATATCCCGGGGTGAGCGCCGCGAGCACCCGTTCACCTCCGTGGGCAGCCGGAAACCCGCCTCCGGCGAGGCCCAAGGCCCCAGCTGTTCATTCCCATGGCTGTGCGGGCGTGCCATCCGGGTCCAACCCATGTGGCCATCGCTCCTGCAGGAACTGCCAGAGCCCGCCGAAGTCGGCAACGCATCGATAGAGGACTTCTGTGGCGTCTTGGTTTCCTGAAGCCTCGCGCATCTGTGCCACAGCGACCAGAGCGCTGGTGTTCCCAGCCTCGGCGGCCTGCATAGCGAGGGCCTCGGCGGCCTTTTTGTCTCCAGCCTGTTCGCGCATGCGTGCCAGGGCGACCAGAACGCTGGTGTCGCCAGCGTCTGCGGCTTGTCGGGCCAGGGCTTCGGCCGAATCTCGGTCTCCGGCTTGCTCGCGCATGCGTGCCAGGTTCATTCGGCCGTCCGGAATGCCAGCGTCGCTGGCCCTCTGATAGTGGGCTTCAGCTGTGACAAGGTCGTTAGAAGTCTCGCGGATCCACCCCAGCGTCACCAGTGCGACTCTGTAGCCGGCATCCGCGGCGCGCTGGTAGAAGGCCTCGGCAGCGCCTATATCCCCGGTACGCTCTCGCCGTCTTGCCAAGGCAAACAGTGCCTCCGGGGCGCCGTCGTCGGCGGCCTGCAGAAGTAAAACCTCGGCCGATTCCTGGTCTCCGGCCCTCTCGTGCAGCTGCGCGAGTAAGAAGAGAGGCACCTCGCTGGCGTCCGCGACTTGTCCACCGGAGCTTTCGGTTGTGCTCTCTTCGTGTGGCCTTCTCCGTTCAGGTGCCACCACGATGCTGGCGAGATTCTCGGCTTGTGCAGCGAGGGTAGGCCCGTGCCTGCGGGCCTGATGTCGGAGGTGCAATGCCCAATGGTTGCGGTAACGGAATCGCGCTGCTTCAGCGAGATTTAGCAAGTCGTCCATGTCGGTGAGATGGGTGTGGGCAGCTTGCCAGAAAGAGGCGGGTGGGCACAGGCGTCGGCGGGTGGCGCGGCCGTGTTGTTCGAGGTAGTCAGCAAGTCGGAATACCGGCGCCGCTGTCGGGTGGGAGGGCGTGGCGATTGGTGGGGTTCCGGGCGTGCGGCGCTGGGGGCGGGGGCTGGCGCGGCGTAGGGGGGCTTGCTTCCCATGAACCAGGTGTGCGAGTTCAGCGAAGGCAGCTTCTGCCCAGTCGTCGGTGAGCTGGTCGTGGTCGATGTCGGAGAGGTAGTCGAGGGCGGCGTCGGTGAGGAATGCCTGGGGGAGGTGGAGGGCGACGCCGAGGCGGCGTGCGTCCATCGCCGCTTTCAGTACGGCTTTGGCAGCCGGGGTGCCGCTCTGGTAGCGGTGCAGGAGTTCGGGGGCTCCGGCCAGGTCTTGTGTCAGGCGTCCGTCGGCACTGGCGCGGTTGAGGGCGTCGGCCAGCAGCCGGTCGCCGCCCTTGGCGAGGACGTTCGCAGCGGCCAGAGCCGGAGCGTCGAACGTGTCGGGGACCGTGAGGGTGCGGCCGGTAAGCAGTTCCCGGACCCGGCTGTGCGGGTCCGGCCCGTTTGGGGTGGGCAGCGCGGTGTACTGGGCGGCGTACTCGGGCCACAGCGTGCCCAGCACCAGCACCGGCCCACGCTCCGGCTGGACGAGCAGACTGTGCACGGCGGCCGCGATTCGTTCGCCGGTCCTCGGGTCGCCGAGGTAGTGCTGGGCCTCGTTCAGCCAGACCACGGTCCGTGGCCGGACGCAGTGCAGGTCGTCGAGCGCGGCCTCGGCGCGGGTCGGGTCGAAGGGGTGCCATAGCCGCCACCCCTTCTCGGCCAGCGACTGGATGGCTTCCCAGCAGGCCCGTGTCTTCCCGGTGGAGGATGTGCCGACCAAAATCAGCATCCGGCTGTGGCCCTCGCCGGCCTCGCGCACGGCGTCCGCCAGGATCCGGTCGTGCTCGCGGGGCACATAGCCGGGCAGGGCTCGCTGCTCCGGCGAGCCGGAACCGGGACCGGCCGGGGCGGGACCGGCCGGGTGGACTTCCAGAGCGTGCGGCTCCCACTCACCGATCGGCCTGCCCGGCCCCGACCCGGACCCCGCATCCGAGGCCGCCGCGGTCCGCTGCAGCTCCAGCAGCTCCTGCACGGGGAGTTTCAGCGCGCGGGCCAGTGCCGCCACCGTCTTTTCGGACGGCACCCGCCCGTCGGCCCCGAACGCCTCCGACACGGTCGTACGCCCCAATTGTGCCCGGGTGGCGAGTTGCGTCTTGTCGAGCCGGGCCCGGGCCAGTCCGCCGTTCAGTCTCCTGCGCAGCTCGGTCAGTGCCGGATGGTGTTCGCTCTGCTCGTCGTGCACGTGCTCGCCCCCGGGCCGTGATGTGTTCGCCGCTGTTCATCTTCCCTCCGGCGAACCCCGGCGCACACCGATTCCGCGACCTTCAACCATGTCAACACCTCACCGTGCGCAGGGAGCCTGCCGTGAACGTCGCCGTCGTACTGCTCACCACCGCCCTGGTCGTCGTGATCGCGCTGCTGGCCGCCGTCGGTGCCGCCGTACTCGCTCGCCTGGACGGCGCCAGCTACCCCACTGCCCTCAAGCAGGCCGCCACCACGTTTGCTGCGGTCATCACTGTTGCCGCAGCGATGACTGCAGCCCTCGCCGCTGTCTGTACATGAGCGGGTCCACCGGTGCAGCGACCCCGCGTCATAGGACACGGTCTTCACCGTCGTCGGCCTGGACATTGCAATGCTTGGCACCCTGGACGGGGCGCGAGGTGACGGGCCGTCGGCCGTCCCGGCGCCGTGTCAGCCGGGACGTATTTCCGCTGAAGGGTAGATACTTCCGGCGGGCGTTACATCTTTTCGCCGGTACATCCTGCGCGTTACACAACTCGCCCCCCGCCGACGGGGTGGTGCCCGGCGGGCTCCCGCGCCCCCGTGTACGCGCCCCAGCGCTCAGAGCCGGCCGTGGTGCCCAGTGGTCCGGCCGGGGTGTGGTGGTCACCAGTCGGGGGTGCCTTCGCGGACCCGGGTGCGGGTGAGGAGGCCGAGGGGGCGGGGTTGCCGAGCCCCGGGCGTTGCGGGCGGCCGCCCGCAACGCCTTCTCCAGGTCGGCGACGGTGTCCCGTACCCGCGTCGTCCGCTGCTGTCGGGCAGCACGGAAGATTTCAGTGAGCGAGCCTGTGACTTGGGCACTGAAATCTTCCGCGCGATGGCTCATGTGGGTTCGGGTGCAGCGATTGCTTCAGTGTCGGGTGGCAGTGGGTCAGCGTTTGACGCGGTTGCGGACGGCGAGGACCGCGAGGCCCAGAAGGACGGGCTCGGCCAGGCGGGAGGTCATCTCGATGTAGGTGCCGGCGGTGGTCAGGTCCTGGTCGGCGGAGCGGAAGACCACCGAGTTGAGCGTGACGTTCAGGGCCTTCTCGAAACGCTCGCCGGTGAACCGGTTCCCCGTGGGGTTGTGCGGTTCGTCCTTGTCGATCTCGAAGGTGACCGTGCCTCCGCCGACGGGGACGGTGCCGGTCGCTTCCTGCTTCGGGGCGTCCTTGGGGAGGCCGACGCTCATCAGGAGCACGATGGTGACGAGCATGGCGGCGGCGAGCCAGCCCAGAGCCCGGGAGGCGCGCAGGCCGTAGCCGGACAGCGCCCAGTAAGCGGTCAGAAGGCTTCGCTCGCTTCGGGGGATGTCGTCGGCGTGGCGGCGCATCTCCATCTCTCCGTAATAGAAGTCGGCGGCCCCAGGCTCATGCTTGCCATCCTCGAACGCTTTGCGCAGCGCGCGGTACACCGGTGCCAGTTGCAACGGCCCGACGCGCCCGGCGCCGAACACTGCCACGTTCCAGCCCCGGGCCGCCGATGGCTCGCTCGCGCGCCAGTGGTGTTCTTCGGCGAGGGTGCGGCGCTGGGTGAACCGTACGGGGCGCCAGCCCCGCCAATGCACTGCGGGCGGCACCGTGTCGAAGATGCAGGCACCCTCCAGTCGCAGCTGGTCCAGGTGCACGGTTCCGGTGAACAGGCATCCCGCGAGGTCGACGTCGGCGAGGACCAGGTGGGCCGCGTCCACCCCGCGCAACGAGGCCATCCGCACCGCGGCGTCGGGCGCATCGGCAAGAACCTGTTCGTCCACCGTCTGTCCGTCGGGGAGTACGAAGGGGTTGGCCTCCGCGGCGATCGTGAGGGGGTATTCGAAGACAGCGTGGGCGAAGTCCACTGTGGCGTAGCGCAGACGTAACTCGGCCGTTGATGTCCAGCGGGTTCGCAAGCACTCCAGCCGGCGCGCAGCGAACGAGAGGTTCGCTGGGCTGCTGAACGTCGCCTCGGAGAGCACAAACCGCCCGGCGCACACCAAGGGGCCGAGGGTGACCAGCCGCTCGAAGGTCGCCTCATCGAACCTAGCGTCGCCCTCGAAAACTGCCGACCGGAAGTGGGCGGCGCCCTGGAAGGTTGCGTACCCGAATGAGGCGTGACCCTCGAAGGTCACCTGCCCGAACTGGCCGGTGCCCTGGAAGGCCGCCCGCACAAAAGAGGCGTCCTGGAAGGTCGCCGAGTCGAACTGGGCGAGGTGCTCGAAGGTCGCCGAGTCGAACTTGGTGATGCCCTGGAAGGTCGCCGAGTCGAACCATGCGAGGTCGTGGAAGGTCGCCGATCTGAACCCGGCGTAGCCCTGGAAGCTCGCCGTGTCGAAATGGGCGTAGCCCTGGAAGGTCGCCGACTCGAAGCGAGCGAGGCCCTGGAAGGTCGCCGAGTCGAACCACGCAAGGCCCTCGAAGGTCGCCGAGTCGAACCACGCGTGGCCCTGGAAGATCGCCCTTACGAATTGGGCATCGTCTTGGAAGGTCGCCGAGTCGAACCGGGCTTCGCCGAGGCGGGGGTGTCCGGTGGCGGGGTCGAGGAGGGCGTCGAGGAGGGCATCGAGAAGGGGTTCGGTGAAGGAGGTGCCGCGATGGTCGATGTCGGCGCCGGGTGTCAGGCCATCCAGGTAGGCGTCGCGGTCGGCGTCGGCCAGATGGGCGAGGCAGACTGTGTGACCAGGGGCGTGAATGCCGCGGCAGCCGACCGTGTCCTCCGGGGTAGTGCCGTGGCCACAGTGCGGCCAGTCAGGCGGAGTCGGGGACGGTTCAGGGCTCGGGTGTGGCATACCCGAAGGGACGATCGAGCACGGTCGATGGTTGCCGAGCTCGCCTCCGACACGGCCAGCACTGAAATCTTCGCTGCGGTTCTGAAGGACGTATCGAAATGAATCGTGCTCTACTGAAATCTTCCGTGCGTTCCGACAGCTGCCTTGGCGGCCTGGTCGACAGAGTCGAGGAGGCGGCGGGCACGAACTGGGCGAGCTCGTCGAGTCCGGGCCAGACGCCAGCGAGGGTGGCGTCGGTGGCGAGCTGTCCCAGCAGCTCGCGTACGGCGTCGTGCCGCTGGGCCCAGCCGTAGGTCCGCGGGCCGCCCGGTTCCCGCCTCATGACGGCCTCACCTGCGCGAAGTCCCCGCTCCGGGCCGCCCGCGCCGTGCTGTTCCCGCGTCCTGCCGCTGCGCCCGGTGGCGCGGGCCTGGAGCGTACGGCCCGCCGTCCGGCGGGGAGTTGGGGCGTCACCGCCACTGCAATGCCTCGGCGGTCGGTGAGCAGGGCGCTGCCGTCGAGGACGAGGGTCAGGCGCTCGGCGAGCTCGTCGCGGTGGGGAGAGGCTCTGCGAGGGCGCGGCCCATCAGATACAGGTCCGGGCTGTCGGCGCCGTCGGGGAGGGATTCAGAGGAGCCGGCGGGCGGCGCCCGGTGCTCCTCGTCGCCGAGGTGGAGGCCCAGACGGTGCTCTACGACGGCGCGGGCCGCCGCAAGGAAGCCGTGGGCGTCTAGCCGCGCTGCGACGCCGAGTTCACCGTCGTGCCTGGCCACTGATTCTGTTCCTCCCGCTCGGCCGGCGCCCCGGCCGCCCTCGTCCGGCTGGCGGTCCGTCCCGTCCATGCTGCTCCCGGCCGGACTGATGTCCGCCGATGCTCGTGTGGACGGCCGCGCTCCGTCGACGTCCTCGTCGGCGCCGGTGCGGCGGGCGCGTGCCCGGTCGGTGAGCTGGTGGAGGTGGTCGATCCAGCCATGCATGAACACCTCCGCCCCGCCCTGTTCGGCCCCGGGCAGCCGCAGCAGCCCCTCCCCGGTGTCGGCCTGTTCGGTGAGCACCGACTCCAGCCAGGTGGCGAGCGCGGCGATTTCAGGGGCGAGGCACATGGTCAGGGCGTGCACGACGCCTGACGGGTTGATCATCAGGGCGGTTAGCAGCGGGCCCGGGACAAACGCCTGGTCAAGGCCCGGGAAGAGCTCGACAGCTGCAGCGCAGGGCCGGCGGCCGCTACTGCAACACTGCAGAGAAGATCGCCGCCCGCATCGGCGTGATCGCCAAAGCCCGCCGCGTCACTGGCTGCCTGCGTACCTCCATCACCACCGACGCCACCGGACGGCCCACCTTCAACTGGCACTTTGACCAAGACGTCCTCCAGGCCGAAGCCGCCATCGACGGCTGGTACACGCGGCTGACCACCCTCACCCCCGAACATGCCGACACCGCAGAGGTACTGCGGTGTTACAAGGGCCAAGGCACCGTCGAGCGCCGCTACAGCGACTTCAAGGGCCTCCTGGCAGTCACCCCCGTCTTCGTGCAGGACAACAAGAGGGTTGCCGCACTGGTGACGGTGATCTGCCTGGCCCTGCTCGTGTTCTGCCTGATCGAGCGCCAGGCCCGCCGGGCCCTCGGGAGCGACCAGAGGATGCCCGGGCTCTATCCCGGCAACCAGCAGGTCCGGCCCACCGGCCGGATGATCCTCTACCATCTCTCTGGCCTGCGGCTACGCGTCGTCGGTGCCACCGACCCGACCATCATCGTCATCAGCCGCGGCGTCCAGCTCCATTTCCTCGACCTCCTCGGCCTGGAACCGACGCGTCCCCGCTGGCCAGAGACCTGAACGAGCTACCCGTGGCGCGCCATGGGCCATCCTGGGGGCGTTGACGGCATAGCCCACAACCAGGGGCGCGCCGCCCGTGCAGGTGCGCGTCCTTCCCTCAGCGTCGGTGGGCGTACGGAGGATGACCAAGTGGTCTCCGGAGGCACGTGCCCTGTGGCAAGCTCATCTCCCTGGGGGAGAGGAACGACTGATGGCCCATTACCAATGCGGATCGTGCTCGTATCAGAGCGACCATCTCGGCGAGGCTCAACAGCACTTGCACCAGACGGGCCACGTTTGTATCGGCAAGGGCGGTGTCGGGCCAGCCGGAGGTAAGTTCGGCAAAGCCAGGGTCGTGGGTAAGGCCGGCGTCAGCGTTCTGGCCGCCACCACCATCGGGCTCCTTGCCTGGAAGTATAAGGGGCTTCAGGAAGAGCACGAGGGGCTCCAGACGAAGCACGAGGGGCTCCTGTCCATGGCTGCCGGACTGGTTGTGCAGTTGGCGGAGTCGACGGCGGAGAACGAGAGCCTGAAGTCGGAGAACGACTACCTGAAGTCGGCCACCGGTGCCTCGAAGACGCTCAAGAGCTACGACTGCTGAGTGAGGGCGTACTGCGGGTAGTGCCACTGGTGGACGGGTGCCCCGGAGCTCGATGCCGTTGGAAGGTCGAGCGGGTGCCGGCCCAGCTCAGCGCTAGATCCGTTCTCCGCAGGTCACCCATTCGAGAAGATCAACTGATCGCAGCGGGCCAGCCACCGATCAGCGCAGCGGTCCGAGTTGCAGAACAACGCGGGAACGGCCGCTCAGGCCGGGAGCTGTGGCCTGGTGGTTGGGTCTGGCGGGCGGCGAGGGTGCGCTATTTTCGTGCCGTATGGAAGACACCTCCCCACTGCGTCAGGCCGTCCTTGCCTGGCTCGAGCTGGCACGGGACCTGGCCTCGATACCCCAGGCAATCACCGATGTGGCTCTGTCGACGCAGCCGGAGTTCGATGCCGTGATCAACGCGGTGGTGGGCGCCGCGCCGAAATCCGAACACCGCGACCTGTACGGCAAGGCCGATGGTGACTGGATGCCCCGATGGTCCACGCTCTTGAGCGGATCAGGGCTGGGGGACGCGACCCGTCTGGTTGCCCAGGGGGCGACGGTGCCGGTGGAAGAGGTTGCGGACAGCTTCGTCGCCTTCTGCACGGCGCCCGCGCCGGCAGTGGAGGACTGGCTGTTGCTGACCGGCGATCTCCCCGAGGGGGCACGGATCCCGCTGGGCCGGTACACCCTTCAGACCTTCACCGCCGACGAACTGAGGCAGTTGGGCCAGATGCCCGCCCTTTACGGCCTTCAGCCGGGCGGGCTCGACCTCCGTCTCCTGGCTGGTGCGCCGTTCGTCCACGCCCCCGATCCGGACCGTGCCTCGGACCGCAGTGGCGCGCCCTGGTTCGATTTCACCGGCCCGCGGCCGGAGGCCCGGCACTGGAGGGCGCTGCTGCCGTTGATCCTGTGGAGCCCCGAACTCCTGCATGTCGACGCGGTGTTCGACGTCGAACGCGGTCGCGAGTTCGGGCTGCACCCAAACCACGTGCCCACCACCCTCCAGATCTACGAGGACCATGACGGCAGGCAGGAGGAAGTCGAGGTCCGCGAGACTGGCACCTTCCACGTCACCCAGGCGCAACTCCCGCGCCTGCAAGCCTTCTGCTCCGCCGTGACCGCAAAGATCGACGCCGTCGTGGACGGCGCCACCAGCAGCCGAAGGCTGCCCAGGAGGCGCGCCCTGCGCCTGGAGCGCGCGGCCCGGCACCTGGTGCAGGCCCACCAGCGCACCCACAGCGACTACGGCGTGTGGGAGCAGGAGGCTGACGAGCTGCACCTGGACTACGTCATCACGCTGGAAGCCCTGATGGCTAGCCCCGACGACAAGCACGAGGGCGTCAGCGAAAGGATCCGGTCCCGTGCAGCCGCCCTGTTTTTCACCCCGTCCCTGCGCCAGCAGGTCGAGACAATTGTGCAGGATGCGTACAGCGCGCGCTCCAAGTACGTGCATGGGGACGTCCTCAAAAACCAGGACGAGAGCGAGAAGCTGGCCGCCCTGCGTGACCTCAGGCTGATCGTGCGGCAGGTTGTTCTGCGCTGGCTCGTCCTCACCCCCTGTGACACTGAAGACCTCGCACCCCTCCTCGACGCTGCTGCTGCCGGCACCGGCCGCGAACGCGCCGTCGATGAACCCCTGCGTGCCTTCTTCCGCGCAACGCCGCCGCAGGACCGCCTCGGGCTCTGAGCCGGACCACAGGGCCGGTCGTGAGCAGTGCGACGCGGCCCCCTGTTCCTCGGCAGGCGACTGGCAGCAGTGCGAGGGCGGGCAGCCGACGTTGGACGGTCCGCGTGTTGGGGCCACACCCGGTTTTCCTCGCCGGTCCGGGGCAGGTCGGATGTGGCTGGCACCGGCGGGGGAGTCAGGTGGTGTCGAATTCCGCTACCGCCGCCGTGGCTCGCTGGTCTGCCTCTGTTTGCAGGGTCTCCCAGTCGGCGGGTGCCTGGCGTGTTCCTGCCGCCAGGACCGCGGCGCGTACGGCGGTGCGGACATCGCCGGGGCCCACCCGCAGCCCGGCTCCCCTGAGGCCCTGGATTTCCGACAGCGCCTGCGCGGCGGCCTGGTCGAGGTCGGGGGCTGCCCCGGCAGACGTGCCCGCAGCGTCCCTGCACACCACGATGACGTCGATGCGGTTGGGCTCCGCCGCTGCGGTCTTGGAGAGACTGGTGGCCACTTCGGCGATCATGGCGCGGGTGGTGGTGACGGTGAAGCCGGCGTCGGACAGCGACCGCATCAGAGCGCACCAGCCCCTGGTCTGCGACTGGTGGAAGCTGAACAGGAGGCAGCCGCCGGGTTTGAGGACGCGCCGGCACTCGCGCCAGACACGGGCTGCGGTGGCTTGGAATCCATCAGGGGCGGCGTTCTGTACTTCTTGGACGGCTCGGGTGCTGGGTATGTCCGGGTAGCCCTGGTAGGGGCGCATGGCGCTGAGCCACGCGTGGAAGAAGTCGGCCAGTTCCGAGTAGTGGACGTTGTCGACGTAGGGGGGGTCGGTGACGATGAGGTCCACGCTGTCGTCGGGAAGATCCGTTTGCGAGGCATCGCCGGTGATGGTGTAGGCCGTTGCGGGATCCCGTGCGAACTGCTGCCACGTCGTGCTCAGGGGGCGGGCGACGGGCAGCGAGGACTGGTCGACGGCGAGGATCCGGCCGGCCTCGGCCCTGAAGTCCAGCGGGGTGTTCTTGTACTGGGCCGCTTTGTGCAGCCGGGTGAGCACCCCGGAGAACCCGGCCGATCCCCCCTGGGCGCCCCAGGGGTCTCCTTCGACGCTGCACCGCTCCGGTCGCAGTACGTGGTTGTGGAAGATCGAGCGGACCGGGCCGGTGCCCTCCCCCTTGTAGGAGCAGAAGAGGTTGTGGTGTTCGACGGTTCTGCCGAACGATGCGATGAGCGCCTCACGCTCCGCGGACGCCCCAGGGAGATCGCGCAGCGCCGCGCCGATCAGCCCGAGGCTATAACGCTGGCGCTCGTTGAAGAACCGCTCCCAGGAGTCGTACCCCCAGCGCAGCGCCTGGACCGTGCTGACGCCTTTCTCCAGCGCGCCGAGCGGGCGTACGAGCTCATCGGGGGATGTGTCGGCGAGGGACTTCGCCGCCTTGTCGTACAGGCAGAGGTCGAAGTCGTCGATCGCCCGGTACTCACGCTTGCCGTCGGCGTGCAGCACCAGCTTCGCGTACATGCGCCGTTCCGGGACGACGCCGTTCAGCGCGGCAATGACCGGGGTGCGGTGTCCGAGACGGCACGTCATGAACCGTCCGCGGGCGGCCCCTTGGAACGAGAAGGCCATGCCGCAGGCGGGACAGTGCCCCCTCTCGTCCTTGCTCAAGTCGGTGACGCAGATGCCCCGGCAGCCCGGGCATATGGCCTGTGCGCGGGGGAATCTGCGCGGGTACGCATGGCGGGCGAAGACCCGGGTGGTGAAGAGCTCCACGTCCTCGCCGCACTCTGGGCAGTGCGCGAGGGCCACCCAGAAGTAGTGCAGGACCGGTTCATTGGAGACGGTGCGGTGCAGTTCCTGGACGGGGCGGGCGCACTTCCTGACGACCTGCCCGAAGAGGTCCGCGAGCACCTCGAGATCCCATGGCTGCAGCGCCTGCCGCTGGGTGAGCGTCGCGACGGGGTTGATGTCGCGGCCGACGGCAGCGGCCCCGAGTTTGGCCGCCTCGACAAGGGTGGTGCCCGATCCGGCGAAGGGGTCGTAGACGACGAGCCCCCGCAGCCTGGCCGAGGCGTCCGCAATGGAGTCGTCCGGCCCGGACACGGCAGCCAACAGTAAGTGGCGTGCGACGCTGCCTAGGCGCCTCGCCCACCACTTGTGCACGTAGGTCGCGGGCCGGTGCACTTCCTTGCGCCATGACTCGTGTTCGGCGATCCGGCTCCACTCCACTGGCGCCGGCCCGGCCTCGAGAAGTGAGACCGGAGGGAGGCCCGCTCCTGACTTCTCGTTCATGTGTACGCCCCCGGTGGTCCGAACCCGGATCCACCGCCCTCGGATTGGGCAGGAGCAGGTGACGGCCTGTCAACGTGCGTTACTGTAACGGCAGGTAGTGGGGGGATACCAGGTGGGTGATTGCGCGCGTGACATATTTGGACTGCCTCGTCCCTCCCGACGCAGGCCCGGCCGACTTCTTCGAGCGCGTGCAGGCCCTTCGCATGACGGACCGCGGCCGCACCGTCGATCTCGGCCCGCTGGACCGTGCCACCCTGACCCTGCTGTCCCATGCGTTATCGAGCAATCAACGCAGCGTGTACCTGAGCCTGCCCCGCGGGCGGCACGACCTGGCCGTGCTGGTCGGGATCTACCTTCAGCTCATACGGCGCGGGGCAGAGCTGACCGGCGGACCATCCTGCCCGGTCCCTGACGGACCGGTGGTCGTCGTCGGACTGCGTACCAACGTCACCGTACGGCTGGCACAGCTTGCGATCGGCAGGCAGAACCTCTCGCGAGCCCTGCGCATGCAGAGAATCCGCGGTGACGGCCGGGTCGTTGATCTCCAAGGAAAGATCACGAGGGCTGTCGACTCGCCCTCGGGGCTGTTCTACCTCAACACCGCCTTAGGCCGGCCCTCGCTGGGGACCAGCGTCGGCACCGTTGTCATCGACCGCACCAGTATGGCCAACGACCAGTCCTGGGAGCGCGCGTTGGCCTGGGCGAGCGAGCACGATGCCGCTCGCGTCGTGGCCGTGGCCGACCTGGGCACCCAGCCAGGCAGTGGCCGGGCCTGGACACAATGGCCGTGGACTCCCGCGCTGCGCGCCGACGTGCGGCACACCCTCGGTCATCGTCCCGCATACGGTCCCCTGACCAGTAACGCCCTCCTCGCCCACCGCCCGGCAGCCACGGCAAGCGTGGCGTTATACCGTCACGAGCAGCTCGCCGAGCTCCATCGGACGGTCGTGGCGGGTGTGGTCGCAGCACGGCGTGTCCACACGTCGGAGTCCTGGCCGCAGCCGATCGCCGACGCCGTGCGTCTGCTCAACCTGCTGTGGTGCAGCTGGGGTTCGATCGGGAAGCAAGACGCCTGGCAGGTGCTCATGGGGCGCGGCAGTGGTGCACGGGCGCTGGCCCGGTCGGTGTCCCGCGGGACATTGGAGGGGAGGGTCGGGCCGTGGGGGCTGTTCCGCGAGACCCAATGGCCCGACCTTCGGCGCGGCGTGCTGGACCTGTATGAACTGCTATACGACGACAACCCGCGCCGGGACCTCCTGCTTGCGCTGATCGCCTGGGCACGGGCCGACCGGGCAGGCGGCCCCGTCATCGTCCGCACCCGCTCTCGCTCCGCCGCCGCCGCTGTTGCCGAGGAGCTGGCCGACACACTCGGCGTCGATGCTGACTCCCTGCTGCTCGCCCCCCGGCCCGGGCCCGCCGCCAACGGAGGAGCCAGCGCGCTGCACGTGATGCCCTATACGGAACGCCTGGCCTGGGACGCCTCGCCGAGGCTCGAGCTTCACCTCGGTGTCCCCTCGACCCTACACACCGGCGTGCTGTTCTCCGGTGCTGCCGATGAACACGTCGCCGTTGTGGAGCAGAGCGAGTACACCTGGCTGGAGCGTTCGGCCAGCCGTGCACTGCACGGCTGGCACGAGCAGATACGCCAGAGCGCCGCGGTGCTGAGGCTGGGCGAGGTACCGGAGTCGGCGACGCCTCCGCTCCCCGTCGCATACGGCCCCGTCGACCTCTCCGGACCGTCCCCCGCACCAGACGAGTTCCTCCAAGGCCAGTGCAGGTCAGACGCGGGCGCGGCCGGGCACCCGCGGCTGCCAAGGCCGGTTCAGGTCAGGCATGATCGTGCTTCCAGCGGGCCTGTAGGTGAGGCGAGCCGGTTGTGTCCCGGTGCAAGTGGCAGCCGTTCCTGCTTGGTTCTGGTGGCCGGCTGCGTTTCCGTGTCTGCAGGGACGGTCGCGGTCGGTGTTCGGTGGTGGTGCAGCCAGTCCAGCAGCGGGGCCCCGCCTGCCTGGGCATCCAGCTCCCACACCTCCATGAGCGCCTCGGCCTTGCCGAGCCACCGGGCGCGGGCATTGGTGTCCCGGATGTCCGACTGCTCGAACTCGGCCATCAGCTGTGCGAGCCGTGCCGCTTCCGGGTAGATCACCAGTGGCATCACCCGGCTACTGCGGTCCTCCAGCCCGCATGCCCACGCCCGGTGGACCCAGCGCAGCACCATGGGCATCGCCCGCCACCAGTCCGCCGCTACCTGGAAAGCGTCGGCGAACAGCTCCGCACCTGACCGGCCGAACTGCTTGTGCAGCCGGGCACGCTCCAGGTGTGCGGTGACGACCTCGGGAAGCTCCTTCAAGGGCAGCTCGTCCTGCGGCTCCGTCCTCGAGTCGTCGCACCACCGCCGGTGCCGGGCACACACCCGCCAGCTGTCAGACATCAGCCACCAGGCCGGCTCCCTGACCCCGCGGACCTCCGCACATCTCGTGCAGCAGCGTACGAGATGCCCCTCGGACGGCTGCCAGGGCCACTTCCACACCGCATCCGCGTTACCGGGCAGAAGATGGCGCGTGGCAAGCCCGGGCAGTGCCCGCCGCAACACGGCCGCCGGTTCGCCGGCCAGCATGGCCAGATACTCAAGGCCCGGCCCGTTCACGTACATCTCGGTGCACTGCGGATACTTCGCCACGCGCGCCGCATCGTCCGACGACGATCCCGTGCCCTGGCCCACGCGCTGAAGGAAATCTGCGAGCCCCAGCCCGTTGGCGTGGGCCAGCCGGTTCACGAACGACCCCGTCGACTCACCGGGCAGAGGCTGGACCCGGAGCGGCAGGGGCTGACGCGGACCGTAGAGCCCCGGCATCTGCAGTACCACGCCGTTCCCTCTCTTCTCTGACCGCCCCGCACGCCTGTGTTCTATCGTCGCCAGGCGCCGTACAGCTTGGTCAAGCGTCCTTAACCCCTTCGGGTGAACCAGGTCGCAACGCCCCGACAGCCTCCACGGCACGGGTCTGACTCTTGATCCGCAACGTGACGATCCGCTGCCAGGAGGGCATCGTGGCCACGCTGACGAGCAACGGCCTCAGAACACCACTACGCGGCCACCAGACACTCGCCGTCGACGCCTGCGTCGACGAGTTCACCGACGGCGCACCCCGTGTGAGCGTCATCATGGCCACCGGAACGGGAAAGACCCTTGTCGCCCTCAACACCGTCCAGGAGACCGCTCCCCAGGGCAACGCGCTGGTCGTGATGCCCACCCTGGACCTTCTCGAACAGACGGCCGCCGTCTGGCAGCAGGAAGGCCGACAGGGGATCTACCTGGGCTACTGCGGGCGCGACGACCCTCAGGTCCGCCCGCTGCGCGGCGTTCTCACCATGATCCACGACCCGGGCGAACTCGCCCGTCACGCCTCCCTGACCGACGGCCCGGTGAACGTCTTCTGCACCTATCAGTCGCTGAACAACCTGGCCCGAGCCCACCGCGATCACCACCTGCCGCGCTGGGGCATCGTGATCTCCGACGAGGCTCACCGCACCGCTGGCAACCGCCATAAAGCCTGGGGCGTCATCCACGACAACGACGTCCTGCCCGCCCGCTGCCGTCTCTACATGACCGCCACTCCGCGCGTCTTCGACGAGAAAGCCGGCTCACACGTTGCGATCGGCTGCGAAGTGGCCTCCATGGACGACCACAGCCTCTACGGCCCCGTCGTCTACCGCATCTCTCTCGCCGAAGCGATCGACCAGGGCCTCCTCGCGGATTACCGCATCGTCGCCGTTGAGATCAGCGACGCCGAGCTGCACCGCGTCCTGCGCTACGCCTCCATCGCATCCGCCGGAGCCGAAGGACTGCGCGTGGCAGCCGCCCAAATCGCCCTGCTGCGTGCTCAGAAGCGATACGACCTGCGGCGGACCCTGACCTTCCACCGCCTCATCGCATCCGCCGGCGTGTTCGCCGAGACCCTCCACGAAACAGCAGCGCTCATGCCCGTAGCGACGCAAGCGCCTCTCCTCGCCGGCACCGTCAACGCCAAGCAGACCCCCGCTGTCCGCCGCCAGGCACTCGAAGCCTTCGCATCCGTCCCGATCAACAGCCCCAGCCCCGACACCACCCCTCAACGAGCGGTCCTGACCAACTGCCGCTGCCTGGGCGAGGGCATCGACGTCCCCAGCACCGACTCGATCCTCTTCGCCGACTCCAAGCAGAGCTCCCTCGACATCACCCAAGCCGTCGGCCGCGCACTGCGCCAGAACCCCGGCGACGACAAGATCTCCACCATCGTCGTCCCCGTCTTCATGGAACCCGGCCAAGAGCTGGAGGAGGGAGTCAAAGGAACCCGCTACCGGCTCCTCTACCAGGTCCTCATCGCCCTGAGCACCTACGACGAGCACGTCATCCACCGTGTCGACTGGGCTATCTCCGACGACTCCGAAGAGAGCCTGGGAGTCGCCGCCCGGCCCGAACGCGCCGACGAGATCATCCCCCTGCTCGACCTCCAGGCCACCGGAGCACCCAACCGGGTATGGCAGATCGGATTCGAAAGCGCCCAGCGCTATTTCGACACCTACGGCCACCTCAACGTCCCCAGCCGCTACCTCGGCCCCGACCACTTCTACCTCGGCTGGTGGCTCGGCCGCCAGCGCTCCCTGCGCATCAACCGCATGCTCCTGCCCGAACGCATCGAACAGCTCGACACCCTCGGCATGATCTGGCCCCACCCCCACCACAGCATCGAGCACAAGCTGCAGATCGCCCGGGACTACAAAGCCCGTCACGGCCACCTCGCCCCGCACCTCGAAGAAACATTCGGCGGAATCCGTCTCGGCCGCTGGATCGCAGACCGCCGCCGGGAGGCGAGCCAGCGCATCCTGCCCTATGGCTATCAGCGTGCCCTGAACGAGATCTACCCCTGGTGGAACACCCACTGGCCGAAACACTGGCACCACACCTACGCCCAGGCTCTTGTTGCCGCCCGCGCCGGCAACCTCCCCTTTCCCGACCTGTGTCCTGACACCGACGAGACGCCCCTCACCCGCTGGCTGGACACACAGATCGACGTCCTCCCCACCCTCCACAGAGACCAGCACGAACTCCTCGGCACACTCCCGCTGCGCCACCCCCTGGCCCTGCTCCTTCGCCGCCCCCGCGGCCATGCAGCGTGGGCCTTCGCCAGAGGACTGCGCGCGGCACGCGCCTTCTGGCGCAGCCATCAGCACCTTGAAGTCCCCTACGACTACCTCTGCCCCGACACCGGACTTCACCTGGCGACCTGGATCGCCGACAAACGCCGCGACCCACTGCGCCTCACCCACGAACAACGCGATGCACTGGAAGCCCTGGACATCCGCTGGATCCGGTGACCGACATCCTCGGCCACGATCAATCCAGCTGCCTGAGACCATGTTGAACAGTGCCGGGTCCCTTCCACCACGGCGGCAGCCGAGTCCTGCCTGACCAGGTCGTGCAGCACCTTGATGTGCAGGGGGTCGGCGAACGGAGTGCCGGTTTCCATGGCCGTGAGCGCGGCGGGGACTCGCGTCTCCACAGATCCTCGGCAGACGCGGAGTCGAACGCCACGAAGCCCTTGGCCGTGCGCACGCCTCGGGCCCCTCCGGGGTCGGCGGAGGAGCATGTGTCGGGGAGGCGCGCGATGGCTGCTGCCTGTGTGCGGGTCGGTGGCGTTACCGGGTGGCGAGCCGGGGCACCCGTTGCCACGGGCGGGTCTGCGCTATGCAGATCCGGGCCCGGGCCCGGGTAGCGTACGGCGCAGACGGTCCACGATCTCCCGCCACTGGCGGGCCTGTTCCCGTGACGGGAACCATGCCTCGGTCCGATCGCGGTCCAGGCTGGTGAATTCCTCCAGCTCGGCCGCCAGGTCCGAGCCGTCCGCGACCCCCGTGCGGGCCACGGCATGCACCTGCTGTGCCAGATGGTGCAGCCGGTGGGCAGCGCGGTAGTAGGCGACCTGGTCCTGGGTCAGGCGGCGTATCGCGTACCCGCCGCACTTGCTGCAGGGGTCGAAGCCCTTGCTGCCCACCAGTTTTTCGACGGTCACCAGGTCGTCGTCTCGGCCGACGCCGTGCTCCGGACGCCGGTGGGCGCAGCCGGGGGAGTGGGCACGGCCCTGATACCGGCCGGCCGCGTCGGAGGTGTACACCTGCACCCGGGCGAGCACGCCAAGCGGCAGCCCCGACCCGAGCCGCCAGCCGGTCCCGGTGTCGGGTTCGAAAGGCTGCAGGTCCAGCTGCTCCATGGCCAGCAGACCGTGCCAGACCGCGGCGGCGAAGGGACGGCGCGCAAGGCCCCGGTCGTCGTACCCGGCAGTCTCCAACTGGCGCAGGTCGGCCATGCCACGCGCCAGAGCCAGCGACCGCAGCGCGTGGCCCGCGTCCCGGCGCCCCGCGCACAGTCGCACCAGCAGCCTTTCGCCTTCCGCCACACCCAGTCCGGCGCCGAACGCCGCGTGATGCGGATCGTAGACACGCTCGGGCCAGATCTCCCCGCCTTCCGGCACGTCCTGACCGGGAACGATGGGTCGGCTATCGAAGAGGGCGTCGGGCAGGTCACTGGCGCCCGCAATGATGACGCCCCGCCATCCCGCAGCGCAGCGCTGTTCCAGGACGCTCAGCGCCACGACCTCGAGGCCGGCGTCGACGGAGAAGACGACGTACAGCTGTTCCGCGTCCCGCATTGCGGCACGCAGTGCACGCAGGTGCGCGAGGGTGACCGGGCGCCTGCTGCGGACCGGAGTGTCATCGAACACCCCTGGCCCGAAAGGTAGTTCCGCCAGGGGAGAGGATGCTGCCACTGTCTCGAGCGCTGGTTCGATCCCGGCAGTCCTCTCGGTGTAGGAGAGGCCGTGCTGCTGCGTCAGCAGGCGCGCCGCCACGGGCTCCGGTACCCGCACGGTGATGACGGACTGCGGCTGCCAGACGGTGTCAACCGTGTACACGGCGAGGACGCCCAGCTCCCACTCGTCCAACCGGTCAAGGAGTGACCTGCGGGAGTCGCGCTCCGTCGCCGCGTCGTGGGGAAGGCGCGCGACCAGGACGTGCTCGTCATACTTCCGCTCGGCCGCCAACCGGGCACGGCTTTCCCATTCGGCCAGTACGCCCCGGGCGCGCTCGAGCATCTGATCGCGTCCCTTGCGGCGGCTGCTCATCCCGTCTGCCAGATGGTGGACGAGGTAGGCCTGTGCCCGTGGAGGATCCCAGCTGTTCTCGACCGTCTTCTGCCACCGCTGCCACAGCGACAACAGCTTCCTCTTCGCTTCGGCGGGAGCGCCCAGTGGGGCGAATGCCGCGTCGTCGGCGGGGACATCCGGCTCCTGCAGGGCTGCTGCCGCGGCCGCCGCCAGCAGCGCATCCTCCGTGACCAGCAGCCGGGCCTGGACCTGCACGGCGCGCAGCCGATCGGCCTTCAGTCGTAGCGCAGCCTTGGCCCAAGACCTCAACCACGGGAACATCTCCAGCTGCTGGTGCGCACGGTGCATGCTCGTCACCGCGTCGCGCCATTCACGAAACACCGCCTCGCGCACACGCCGAGCCTCCTGCAACTCCTCCCACGCGGCGTCCTCGTCGTCCTCTGCTTCGTCCCGCGCGGCGGTGTCCGCGGGTACGTCGGGCGCAGGCCGGCGAAGCAGGGCTGGCCTGTTAACCGAACTAACTCAACTGTCTTCGCAGGTCAGACCAGGTATCTGCTAGTTTCCCGAGGTGCTTGATGAGCAGCGGTCCGGAAGGGACCTGAGGAACTTTGTCCTGCCTGAGTTAGGCCAGTTACTGAAGACGGGAGATCCCTGGGAGCCGTACAGGGTGCTGGATGGACGCGGGAGGCCGGTTGCGCCCGTTGCGCTCTACCTCAAGGAGCTGATGGCGAGGGACAGCTCGCCGTTGACGCCACGTTCGTACGGCATGGATCTGCTGCGCTGGTTCCGGTTCCTCTGGGCGCTCGGGATCGAGTGGGACCGTGCGACCCGGGAAGACGCCCGGGACTTCATGTTGTGGATGAAGGTGGCGGACAAGCCGAAGCGCATCCATTGGCGCCATCGCGGCAAGGCTCCCTCCAAGGTCCCGCCGCCTCGCAGTGACAGGCCAGCACCAGGTACGCCGAATCCGGTGACTGGAAAGCCCACGGTCGGGACCAAGTACTCGCCGGCAACCCGAGCTCATTGCGAGACGGTGCTGCGGGAGTTCTACAACTTCCATCTGGATGAAAACACCGGTTCGTTGCTGGTGAACCCCTTCCCGTTGGTCCGTGGGCGCCGCTTGTCCCAGCTCCGGACACAGCGTGATGGTGAGAAGAAGCACCGCAACCGACGCACGGGCCTCTACCGGCCCACCGTTCCGCAGCGGGTCCCGCGGCGGATTCCCGACGAGATGTACACCAAGGTTTTCGCCGGGCTCCGTTCTCATCGGGACCGCGCCTTGCTGGCCTTTTGGGTCGCCACTGGTGCCCGCGCCGAGGAGCTGCTCACGGTCAAGCAGGGCGGCGCGGTTGTCGGCGAGCAGACCGTCAGTGTGATCCGCAAGGGCACCCGCGACTACCAGGACCTGGCCGCCACCCCGGACGCGTTCGTCTGGCTGCGGCTCTACCAAGAGTCCGCCTGGAAGAAAGGAGTCCCTCGAGGCCGTCACCATCCGCTGTGGTGGACGCTGCGGCGCCCATGGCGGCCGCTGGAGTACGACGCGGCGCGCATGATGTTCAACCGCGCCAACGATCTCCTGGGCGCTAACTGGACCCTTCACGATCTGCGGCACACGGCGACGTTCCTGATGCTCGATGACCCGAACATGCCGCCGGTTTACGTGCAGAAGATCCTCGGCCACAAGTACCTGTCGACCCTGGACATCTACAACCGTCCGACCAGGGACGACGTCATCAGAGCCGGCCTCGCCCACCACGCCCGCCAGGAGAAGCGACGCGAGGAGACCCCTGTGCCTGTTGACGAGCCGTCCTACAACCCCGACTCCTTGTCCATCCTCTTCGGCCGGGACGCGTCATGACGAGCACTGCGACGCACGTCGGCTCGAGCTTCGTTCCGCGGGTCACCAGCATGGTGGGCGCCGAAGAGCTCAAGCTGATGAACCGATTCCCGCATCGGGAAAGACCAAGCATGTGGGAAGCGACCGCGGTCACACGTGAAGAGGTCCTTGAGCGGCTGGCTCGCCCACCGCTACGAGCTGTGGAACCCAGCGCCCAGGCGAATCGGATGTTCGGGGCACGTCTCCTGCTCGACTGGCTGATGACCTTTCCTGGAGAAACCTGGCAGCAGCGCTGGCAGGAGAGCCCTGCCCACGGCCAGCACATTGCGTCGCAGGGGTGGAGGGATGCCTTCGCAGCCTGGGCCCGCCCGGAAGGGCGAGTATCCCGCCGTGAAACGCTCCTCGTCGGGGTGCTGGCGCTGCTCTGCGCGGATGCCGTCAGACCCGACCCGGAGTTCCTCATCGGGTCAAGATCGCGGCATCTTCGGCCGGCCCTGGAGACCACACGCGACCCCGAGGGGTTCGCCCGCTTGAGGGCTTCACTGCCGACCAACATCTCGGCTGCGAATATCTCGTCCGGGCTGAAGACCATCGCGGAGATCATGGCCTGCCGAGGCGGCGCCATCGAGGACATCGTCGTCGGCGACCTGCTGCTCTTGCAAAGCAAGAATCCGCGCAACAGCAATGGACGGATCCAGCTCGCCTACACCTGGCTACGCGACTTGGGTCTCTTTCCAGCAGACGCACCGCACACGCTGTTCCGGATCTCGAACCGTACGGGGCAACTCACCCCGGCGGACCTTGTCGACCGCTACGAACTGCAGTGCCGTCCGATCCGCGATCTCTTGGTCGCCTACCTCTCCCATCGGTCCGTAGGGCTCGACTTCACGACGCTGCAGGCGCTCACGATCTCGCTGGCGCTTCGGTTCTGGGACGACCTGGAGCGGCACCATCCGGGCATCGACTCTCTTCGGCTGCCTGCCGAGGTGATCACTGCCTGGAAGGTCCGCCTGGCTACGAAGACCGTCCGCAAGCGCCTGCCCGATGGATCATTTCGGGAGTTCACAGAGCCACGCCGAGGTGCAATCGGGATCAAAACCCAGGTCAGAGCCTTCTACCTGGACCTGGCGGAGTGGGCAGTGGAGGACCCCGGCCAGTGGGCCGCCTGGGTGGCACCCTGCCCGATCAGCGAAGCCGAGTGCTCGGGAAGAAAGGCTGAGAAGCAGCTCAAGGCCCGCATGGACCAACGTACTCGCGAGCGCCTCCCGGCCCTGCCCACTCTGGTGAAGACGGCTCATCGCCTGCTGAAAGAGGCCACCATGCGCCTCGATGCACTCAACGCTGCCCCGCTCGGTTCGGATTTCAGCGTGCTTGGTGAAACCTTCAGAGTCCCGCGCTTCAGCAAATGCGCTGACGGGCGCCCGATCCATGCCTGGGACGCGAAGGGCACCCGGCGCTCATTCGCGGGTGAGGAACGCAGCGCATTCTGGGGGTGGGCTGCCATCGAGATCTTGCGGCACACCGGCATCCGCATCGAGGAACTCCTCGAGCTGGGGCACCACAGCATCGTCAGCTACAAGCTCCCCACCACCGGACAGACGGTTCCGCTCTTGCAGATCGCCCCGTCGAAGACCGACCAGGAGCGACTTGTCCTGGTCACGCCGGAGCTGGCGGACGTGTTGAGCACGGTCGTCTCTCGAGTCCGAGGCTCGGACGGGAGAGTCCCCGTTCTCCGTAGCTACGACCACTACGAACGGGTCTGGAACCCGCCGATGCCTCTCCTGTTCCAGGATCGCTCTGGCGGCTACCTGCGTCCGCTGTCACGAGCGACGATCCGTCGGGGACTCGACGTCACCTTGTTGGCCTCAGGTCTGACGGACAGCGCGGGTGACCCCCTCATCTTCCAGCCCCACGACTTCCGCCGGATCTTCATCACGGACTCCATCCTCAACGGCCTGCCCCCTCACATCGCACAGGTCATCGCTGGTCACGACCACATCGGAACAACGATGGGATACGCCGCGATCTACCCCACTGACGCCATCGAGGCACACCGAGCGTTCATCGCCCGGCGCCGGGCTCTGCGGCCTGCCGACGAATACCGCACCGTCACCCCTGAGGAATGGGGAGAGTTCCTCGGACACTTTGAGCGCCGCAAGCTCGCCCTGGGCGACTGCGGCCGCGCATACGGAACTGACTGTGCTCACGAACACGCTTGCGTCCGATGCCCCGCCCTGATCGTCCACGCGACAGAACGTCCCCGGCTTGTCGAAATCCGCGACAACCTCCATACGCGCATCTTGGAAGCCGAAAGGGAAGGCTGGCTCGGCGAGATCGAAGGGCTGCAGAGCAGCCTGACCCACGCCGAGGAGAAGCTAGCCCAACTCGACGCCCAGATCTCCCGGAAGCAGGAGTCTGTCGACCTGGGAATCCCTACCTTCCGGGAGATCGTTGCTCGCACCACTGCGGCGGCCACCCCGCCGGGTCCTGCGTGACTGCACGGCTGTCAATCCGGCGTGCTCAGCGGACACCGCCACAGAACGCGGCGCTTGGACGAGCTTCCTCCACGCGGATGATCTACACCACCCCGACCCCGGCCACGGGCCACGTTCTACGGGCGGCGGGCCAGCAGGTGGGTGTCGAGGAAGCCCCGCTCGGACGCTGGGTCGTGGAGCAACCGAGCCACCGTGACGAGTCCGGCCCCGGCCAGCAACTCGGCAAACTGCTCCGCCGGCCAGCTATAGGCAGGCGCCACCTTGTGGTCGAAGCGGACAGGCTCCGGCCCCTCGGTTCCGAAGAAGGACGCCAGGAGCAGGCCCCCTGGTGCCAAGACACGCACCTGCTCAGCGAGAAGCGCGGGCAATTCTTCAGGTGGGGTATGGATCATCGAGTAGTGGGCCAGCACTCCGCCGAGCGCGCCGTCCTCGACCGGCAGGGCCTCCATTCGTGCTTCGTCGAACCGCAGCGCCGGATGGGCCCGCCGGGCGTGGGCGACCATAGCCGGGGAGAGGTCGAGCCCGAAGGCGTCCAACCCCAAGTCGTGCAGCATGGCGGTCAAATGGCCGGGCCCGCACCCGACGTCGGCTGCTCGCAGGTTCCCCGTGCCACGCACGAGCTCGGCGAAGGTGCCGATCATGTTCCGCGCGAACGGCTGCGTCTCCAACCGATTAGCGAACATCGACGCATACAGTTCGACGACCCCGTCGTAGGCCGCCCTGGTCTCGTCCTGGTGTTTTAACACGGGAGTGAAGCTAACACCCGCGTCGTTCACAGCAGTTCTCCGGCCCCATACCGGCCCCTTCCCCGCAGGACTGATCGTCCTGTCACTGACCACGGGATGCCCCGGTAGTTCGGAGAAGCTGCCTGCCGGACCTCTTCGTCACCGAAGGCGTCCTCGTCCGCGTCCCGGAAGCTGTCCAGCTCGTACAGCAGGCCCAGCCCGGTCAGCGTGTCCAAGAAGACGGCCAGACCCGTCCCGGGACGAGCCCAGGAGCTGTATGCCCCGCACTGCGGGCACATCCGGGCGACCACCGAGGCACCCAGATACACCTCCCGCTCGGTGGCGCGGGCGGAGCGCAGGTAGGAACACGAAGAACTGGCGTGCAGTTTGGCCTGCTTGCCCTGGGCGGACCACACGGTGATGGGCGAGCACTCGAACGGACCGAGCGGCACATCCGGTGCCAGCAGACCGTAGATCATGCAAACCTCCCCCTTGACCGGCTTTGAAGCCTAGCCGCGGGCACTGATAGCAAGGGGCAGGCGCGGTCAACTGGCCTGAACACACTGGCCGGAGAGCTGATCCCGGTGACCCGATCCCGAGACGAGGTTTTGTGCAGAGCCCGGCCCTTGGCGGCTGTCTTCACCCGGTGCAGGCGCGGCCCTGTGGAGTGCTGCAGTCAGCCAAGATGCGGCCGAAACTGGTACCGACAGCGGCCGGGTGGGTGCATTCCTCGGCCACGGGTCGCAGGCCGCAGGGACCGCCTACTCTCGCGTGCGGCACCGACTCGTCAGTCGTTGTCGGTGCCGGCAGTTAAGGTCTTGGCCTTCCGGTACCGGACCAGATGTCGCATTGAGCAGAAGGCATGCAGATGAAGCGCGAGCGGGCCACCACGGTTTTAAACGAGATGCTCGAACGACTGGAGCAGAACGCTTGGCCACTCAACCTGATCACAGAGATCCACATTTTCGGGTCCTACATCCGTGGAGCCTTGGAGGTCGGTGATATCGACGTCGTGGTCCAGCACACCACTGACGAACGCTGGACCGAGCAATCCCTCAATGCCTTCTTCGGCGGCCGTGACGGCTACGTTCCCATGCGTCAGGCTCTGCGAGGCAACCGCCGTGGCATCAGCTTCCAGTTCCAGGGCCGCGACTCCTTGCAGAGCGAGGACATCGAACTGCTCCTGCTCTGGCGCCAAGGTGAACCAATCGCGCTTGCCAAGCAGCGCCTGGCCGCGATCACACCCGATACGACTGCTCGCCGTGCGCCCCGTGACCACGTCCTGCCCGCCTACGAGACACTCGCCGACCTCATCCCAAGGCATGTCCGCATCGACCTCCACTGCTGGTCTACTGACCGCAAGATCACCATGACGACCCTTGCTCTGCCCGACGCCCAGCCCCGCTCCACGACAGCAACCCGTCACATGGACGACCGATGGGCGCCGAACAGCCCGCTCCGCCGGGCTGCCGCGGCCGCGCTCGCCTATCTGGAGAGCACTGGTCAGCGGCTGGACCGCTGCGAGATCCACCGCCAGTACCTGGCCCGCGGGGCGACCGACCAGACGATCGACTGCTTCGTCGACCTGGGCTGGCGCTACTGGAGAAGCGCAGAACGGTACCTCGCCGACGGGCAGAGCTGGTTCGAGGTCCTGCCCGCCACCTCCCGGCAGCCCCTCAACGCCCTGCACATCACACCTGCTGCACGGCCCTAAACGACAAGGGGATTCTTCAAGGGCGAGGCTGCGGCCCGGCGCCTCCGAACAGGTCGGAGAACGAGAATGTCGAGGCGCCGGCCTCACCTGAGCCTCCCTCGCTTCCCTGCGCCTCCTTCGCGAGCCGGGTGATCAGCCCGTCCCAGCATGACGAACACCCGCACGGGCCGCCGTCACGATGCTCCGTGCCGACGCGTCCGACCGCCGTCCTCACCTGGCCAGCCAGAGCCTCGAACGCCGCCCTCCACCGATCGGCCACCGCTCTGTGGCTCGCGACCTGCCTGCGGGCCGAGTTCGCCTCCTCCTCGGCGCGACGCCGTGCCTGGATCATCGGCCAGTTAGGACCGCTGCCGTACCCGTACGACATATGATCTCCTCTCAAGCGTCACCTGCCGTCATCCAACGGCCCATGAGGCGCACAGGACACGCAAACCCGCCCGTCTGGTGTCTGGCAGGTGTCCGGTTCCCACTGTGCGCTGTCCGCCGAGGAACTAGGCTGCCCGCAGCAACAGCACGGGGGGCATGACGACTGTGGCCACACGCGACAGCATCTACGACACGGAGTTCGTGAGCGGGTTCTGCCGGACCTTGCCTGAGCTTCTGGCCCAGGCGGGGCTCACCGACGACGAGGCGCGCACTGTTGTCGTCGACGTCATCCGCCGTGCGCGCATGCTGGCGGCTCTGCCGAGCGAATACACCGATGTGCTGGCCACCCCCTTCCTGGAAGAGGTAAGCCAGCACCGTCCCCTGTCTGCGCCGGCGTGGCTCCGGGCTGCAGTCGTCGTCACCGTCCGCAACAGCAAGCTCGAAGACTTCCACGCCTTGGGCGGCCCCGTCAGGGCCGCCGACATCACGGCCATCACTGAAGCCGCCGCCGGCCCGCTCAGGTCTTTCCTGGAGCAGCCCGGCACACCGGTCAGGGTCAACATCCTGGCGGATCTCGACGTCGCCCATCCCCGCGCGTGGGCCTGCCTGACGGCTCTCTCGAACGTCATGGAGTCCGGGACCGGCGGAGAAGACACCTACGTCCTGCCGCAGGCACCACCGCCCGAATTGCCAGGGGCGCACGAGATACTTCATGCCGAGGCCAGCAGTGTCCAGCCTGTCGCCAAGGGCCAGTCCGTCGTGGCCTCCGGCACCGACCCACGCTTCGACCAAGTTCTGATGCACCTGCTGGGGCAGGTGAAGGAGCAACCTGGATTCGTTGTCCCGCTCTCCGCGCTCAGCCGGTTGTCGCGCAACAGCGGCAAGCAACTGCGCGTCCTGGAATTTCTCCTGGCACACCAAGCCACCGTCGTGACGACTAACTACCTCCTCGGCCCTGGCATCGTGGGTGTGCGGAGCCGGCCGATGGCCAAGCCCGACTCATACGACCTGCGGCGCAGCATGAAACAGACCCGGGGGCTTGGTCCTGTGCACACCGAACTGCTGAAAGCACTGAGGCGAGATCACTTCTAGGGTATTTTGCACCGCCCTGTAGGCGCCGCGCTGCCACCAGCCGGTCCGGCGGCTGGTGGCGCTGGCAGTGGGGGCGCGGTTCAGCTCTCCAGAGCTGGGGCGTGGTCGAAGAACCGGTCGGCCTCGGTGATCGGGATCTCCCTCACGCCGGGATAGGGACGGGGGAGCGGATCATTGGTCGCGGCGACGACCTGGCAGGCGTGCCCGTCGGCAGAGGGGTCGTTGGCGATGGAGATGAGGGTGTCGATCAGACGCAGGCTTGTGTCGTGATCGAGGCCGGTCGCGCCGAGACCGGCCAGGGGCGAGTCGATGATCAGTAGCGGGGGGACCCGGACCGCGGCGTCGACCCGCCCGAGGTCGCGCAGGGCCAGGAGCAGGGCTACGTTCGTTGCGACCTTGGGGCTGCCGGCGACGGAGCTGTCGTCGAAGGTCTTGTTGGCCTCGTTGCGTTCCTTGACGAGGGTCGTGAAGTCGTGCGGGTCGATGTGTGCCGTCTCGACGGCAGGGTTGATCTGCCGTAGACGTGCGAGGAAGAATTCCGACAAACGGCCCGTTACCTCCTTGCGGCGGACCTCGTCGGCGGTCTGCGCGGCGTCCCGGGCGGCCTGAGCGGCCTCCATCCGCTCCCTTGCTTCCTTGATGACCTTTTCCTGGGCCTGGATGTAGTCGGCGTTTTCGGTCTGCCGCTTGAGCTGGGCGACATCCCGGCTGAGCCCGAAGGCTTCCTTCTCTGCCTGTTGCGCGGCGCTGCGGGCCGGCCCGAGAGGCTGCTTCTCGAAGGTGTCCCGGTCCGTGAGCGTCTGCGCGGCGGCTTTTTCACCGGCTTCCGTCATCTCGGTTGCAGCGGCAACGGCAAGTTCCAGCTCGCTCAACTTCAGCTGCAGCCGGTCCACCTTCACCGTCGCCGCAGCGAGCTGCCGGGCTCGTCGGTTCTCCCCCTCCGGGTGAGGCTGATCGCACTGTGGGCAGTGCCCTGGGGTGCGTTCGGGAAGACGCTGCTCGCACTCCGTGCACTCCTTCTGCGACGGCAGCAGCAGGGCATCGCGCGCGCCCTCAGCGCGCGCGAGGTCCGCCTTCGCGCTGCTCAGCCTCGCCCGCGCAGCATCAGCCTGCCTGGACACCTTGCGGCGGTGCTGCTCCGCTGCCTTGTAAAGCGCGGCGAGACGTCCCAGCTCTCCGACTGCCTCCGTCAGCACGTTGGCCGCGTTCTGCCACTGCTCGGAGGCCGCTTTGTGCTCCCGTACCTTCTGTTCGTACTCGGCCCGCGTGGCGTCTGGGTCGGTCAGGGCACCGGAGTCACGCAGCTTCTTGAACTGGGCGAGAGCTGTACGCGCAGCCCGGTGCTGTGTCTCTGCCTCGGACGCGTTCTTCTCCAGCCCCGCGAGACCCTCGTTCCACAACCCGAGGATCACCTCCATGGCCAGAACCCGCGACGCATCCGGCACGCCACCGAGGAACTCCGAGGCGATCGTCTTCTGCCGCAGCGCCATCACGGTGTTGTAGAAGCTGTCCAGAGTGAGCCGGTTCGACCCGCGGACGGCGGCTGGCAGTCCGAGAAGGTCCTGGACGAACGCGCCAGCCGTGGTCTCACCGGCTTTCGACGAGCTGACCGGGAGGGCCTTCTCCAACTCCTCAGGACGGTCCAGGTTCTTCAGCAGTACCCGCGCCTTGGGGTCCGCCCCGCTGCGCGTGGCCTGCCAGCGCGTTCCGGCGACACGGAACACCAGACGGATCTGCTCGCAGCTGCGGACTTCGGGCATCACCCGTGTGGTCTTTAGCCCGAGAGGATAGAGAAGCGTCTCGATCGCGGTTGACTTTCCCGATTTCGAGTGGCCGACCAGGAAGGTGACCAGCCCTTTGAGCCACCGGACATACCAGATGCCGTTGCGCTTGAACTCGAGCCGCTCGATCACAAACGACGGGCCCACCAGGGCCTCCTTCGCGTCAGGTGAGTTGGTCCACCCCGGATAACGAGCAGCCCCCCAACGGATGACGCCGCCAGCACGAGCTACGCAGGCAGAGGAAACTGCCGAGACGGGATCGGTGGGGCGAGAGGGACGTCGTGAAGCTCGGCGTGGCCGTCCAGCCCGACCGGATCACAGGCATGACCGGCTTCGACACCGTCGAGCTGGACATCATCCCAGCGGCGCCAACCGCTCGACAACGAGAACCTGGCTCGCCCCATCTACCGGTCTTCGCATGTCGGCCCAGGACCTAATCGGGTGGGAACCGATCCTCTCTCCAGTCCACCTGAACCACGCCGAACGCCTGCCCCCAGAGGGAAGGGCACCGAGGCGCTGGCCACCGAGCATCGCACGACAGCACCATCGGGCCGCCGGGTGTCAGTGGCGGATGCCAGGATGGTGCCACCGCCCCAGGACGGTGATCAGGGGCGGGCTCGAACAGTACGCAGGGGTGGGGCGTTGATGGATCAGCAGACAGAGCTGTGCCGGTACTGCGGAGAGCCGATCGTCATGATCAACGATCGCTGGGCGCATGGCCGTCACGGTCTCGGTGGGTGGGGGAGTGTGGGCTGCAGCGCCTACAGCTTCACCCTGCGCGGCGAGTGGGACAGCCGCCTGACGAAAGCGGAGAAGGCCAGCCCTCGCACCAGGGGTCAGCGCGCCGGTCGGGAAGAGTTCCCTTCCTGGCCCGCCCTACAGCAGCAGCGAAGAGAAGCAGAACGCAAGGAGAAGGCAGCAGCTGCTCTGGCCGCGACCCGCTTCTCACCGCAGCTCGCCAAAGCCGTGCAAGCCGCAGAAGCCGTCGTTGCGGATCCGGGCAGCCACACCTTCCGCATGCTCGAGCGCCGTCGCCAGGCGGTGATTCTCGGTATGGAACAGCAGGCCCGGCGAGCCACCGCCAAACAGGGCCATAACGAGCTTACAAGCGGCACTGTTGACGACGAACTGAACCGACTCATGCAGCTCACCCGCGAACTTCTACGCTCCTTGCGCGCAGCAGAAGACCTCCTGCCACCACAGGAGGCATTTAAGGCGGCAGCAAGCCGCTACAGCGCCAGGATCGATCAGATCGCGACCGACCGCTACGCCTCTCTACCGTCGTACGGGGACGGCGCCTCCACCGAACGCCGCAGTCTCGGGGCCGCCCGGCAGCATGCCGGACGCCGGTAGAGAGCTGAACGTGCCGCCACGCACCCAGGCTGTCCTGGCCCTGGCTCCCTGACACTGACCACACCGCCGCACACCCGTCAACGGCAGCCGACAGGACGGCTAAGCCCAGCGCATTCCGAGCTCGGTGAGTTCTGCGATCCGTTCGGGCGCGAGCCGTGTGCGGCGGGAGCGGCTGTTGGCGATGAACACCCCCAGCGCGCACGAATCACCCTCAACCTCTTCGACGTGCCGGTGCGGCACCTCCAGATGCCCTTCCCGCCGCCGGTACTGGCGGGCAGCGGCCAGGTTCGCCGCCCACACCTCAGCTCGGGTACGCCGTGGCGCCACCACACCCTGCTCAGGCTCCTGCACGGGGCCGAGCCCGAGTGTTTCTCGCAGCAGCCACTGCTGCGCCGCCCCGAGGCTGTCCCATTGACGCCGCTGTCGGCCGGCCCACTGCCCCAGATCGTCACCCTGGACCACCACCTGCCCCGACTCCTGAGGCAGGGCCTGCCCGACTTGGACGTGGAGGCGGGCGAGGTGGAAGCATCGCTGCCAGACAACCGACCAGGAAGGGCACCACGACGGGTCGATGTCCTCCAGCGCCTGTCGCCGGGCCGTACTCAGCCCACCCGCCCCCTGCCCGTCCTCGCTCTGTCCGTTCTTGTCCTGTCGCGCGGCCGCCCGCTGGTTCTTCAGCCACACCCCTACCGCGTACCCGTCCCACATGGCATCGGCCGGTGCCAGCAGGTGCCCGTGCTCCTGGGCCCATCCACGCGCCGCAGACAGCCCCTCAGCGAATGCGACCTCGGCATGCGACCAGATCATGCCGAGCTCCTCCAGCTGGCCCACGCGCTCTTCGCTGAGCTCCCCGCGCGTATGCGCACTGCGCTGCCGGGCGATCCACACCCCCAGAGCGAACCCGTCCGCAGTCCGGTACTCATACGGAACCGCCAGGTCACCATGATCACTGCGGTAGGCCAGCGCGGCCGCCAGCCCCCGCCTCCAAAACTGCCTCTCCGGCTGCAACACCCGCAGACTGATGAACGCCGCCAGCTGCGCGGGATCCCGAGGCCGGGAGAATGACAACAGCTCCGCAGCCACCTTGCCCACCTCGCCAGGCACCTCCACCATCCCGCCGCCCGACTGGCCCCCGGCCACCTGGGGAGCGGCCAGCTGCTCCACGGCCTGGGCGTCATGCGCCCGCAGAGCCATGAGAACCTTCACCAGCTCCCCGTAAGCCCGCGAGACCAGCATCTCGTCAGGCTGCTCACCCGGCCCGAGGAAGACAGGAACGACCAGGGAAGCCACCTTGCCTTCGCCCGGCTGCATCCGAAGCGCCCGCCCCACCGCCTGGACGATGTCGACGGCCGACCCCCGCACGTCCGCGAAGACGACGGCATCGCACTCCTTGGTATCCACCCCCTCACCCAGCACCCGCACCGATGACAGCACCCGCACCCACGCCGCCCCCGGTCCAACCTCCGGCTCCGACGCGAACTCCTCCAGCACCAGACTCCGGTGCGCAGGCTTGTGCTCCCCGCACAGCCAGTCCGCCCACACCCCATCAGCCCTCGGGTAAAGACCCGGATCGCTCTCGTGCAGCTCCTTCGCCACCCCACCCAGGCCACTGGAGAACGCCTCGGCCTCACCCGTGCGGTAATGAAACGTCAGCAACCGTCTCAACCGCCGTTCCGCAGCAGCCTTCACCACCGCCGTCTGCAAAGCCGCCAGCCGCGCCCCCCGCACCCGAGCCGTCCTGCCCGCGCCCCCAGCCAACTCGGTCACGGGCAGCCCAGGATCCGCGATGTCCACACATACCACCTGGTAACGAGCGATCAGCCCCCGCTCGATCGCCTCCGACAGCGACAGCCGGTACACCACAGGACCGAACACCGCCTCATCGTCCATCGACGCAACCAACTCACCACCCCTCTCCGGACCCTCCCGATCCGGCACCTCCCACAACCGCGGCGTAGCCGTCATGTACAACCGACGCAGCGCCGGCACCCGACCATCGTCATGGACTCCCGCCCAAGCCTTTCCCAACGCCCCCGACGTCCGGTGCGCCTCATCCACCACCACGAGGTCCCACGCACCCAGCCCCGCGCGATGACTTCGCTCCAGGACCCCCAGCCCCAGCGAGGCATAGGTGGCAAAGACCGTCACCGACTCCAGGCCCGAAACCCACCCCACCAACTCCGCCTCGTCGGTGGTGCACTGAAGAATCTGTGCGTCCTCGCCCGACAGCGAACAGGCACCGAACATCGGACCCCGACGCCCCGCCTCGCGCCACACCGACGCGGTCTGGGCCAACAGCCCGAGCGTGGGAACAAGAACCAGAACCCGTTGTGCACGCAGAGCCCGCGCCGCGTGGACAGCGATCAGGCTCTTCCCCGTGCCAGTGGCAGCAACAACCTGGGCCCGTACCCCACCTGGTGATCCTTCAGCAGGAACTTGCGCCAAGGCTCGTACCACCGCGTCAACAGCTTCGACCTGATGAGGACGAAGCTTCCGCTGAGTCGCCACAGCGCGTCACCTCTCACCCCGGGGCACCCGGTAGGCACTACCCGCTCAGCGTGGACTTTATCCGTGCCTATTTTTGATTGCAGACTGCTGCAGAACTCGGACCTCCACCCCACTATGACAGGGCCACCACCCACATCGTGCGGGCTTGGAAGAACAGCCCCCGTCCGAGTACATGCCGAGGCGGACACTCAACCCCGAGCAATCCTCACCCTGTAACCAGCTGCCCGCGCAGCGGGCTAGGCTTGAAGGCGAAGCCGGAAAGCCTCAGGCAGGGGAGCGAAGCGGACCTGCCCAAATGGACTGCGAAGCAGTCCATTTCGTTGACGGTTGAGCGAAGCCAACCGTCAACGAACACTTCGTCAAGCAACCTCCGCGAAGCGGAGGTTGCTCCTGGGAGCGAAGCGGACCCAGGACCGCCGGGCGAAGCCCGGCGGTTTCGTTTGGACGCGCGCAGCGCGTTCTAACCCGCTCCGCGGG